>NZ_CP017762.1:0-4749385 GCF_001895305.1 Virgibacillus sp. 6R
TTAACCAAAATGGTTACCTTGACTTATGATTTCGTCAAGCACGAACACTACAAACATCGCAGTTTGTGTGAGCATGGACTTTCCTCTGTATACTATACAGCGATCACATGAGTATCTAACACTAGTCTAAAAAATTATACCATAAAGATTTAAAAAAGCAAGATCCAATTTTAATTATCCTT
Source organism: Virgibacillus sp. 6R (assembly GCF_001895305.1). Taxonomy (NCBI): domain Bacteria; kingdom Bacillati; phylum Bacillota; class Bacilli; order Caryophanales; family Bacillaceae; genus Virgibacillus; species Virgibacillus sp. 6R. The sequence continues at coordinate 183 of NZ_CP017762.1, forward strand.
CTGAATCAGCAAACTTTTTGCCGAATACTGCTTTTTCCAGATTCGAGAGTCTTTTAAGAACATCATAATTTACTTGATGATTCGGAGGAGTCTGTACAGATCTCGTCTTCGGTTTTTCGGAACTCACTTTTCGTAATTGATCATTTTCTTGTTGTAAACGATCAATTTCTTGTTTAAATACATCATAATCTTGAATAATTAAATCGAGGAACTCATCTACTTCTTCTTGGTTGTATCCACGCATCGCTGTTTTAAAGTCTTTATCCAGAATATCTTTACTTGTAAAATGCACTTGATTCATACTCACTAGCTATCACCTCATACTAATTCTAAAATAAGTCTGGCTTGTTCATTTCTTTTCATTGTATGACAAGAAAATGATTTTATGTTTGTATACCTCTTTATTATTATAGCATTAAAAGAAGCGTGAAAAATGAATCTGTGCAAAATGAAGACCAATTAAATAGGTTTTCATTCCTCCCCACTGATTGGTAGTACCGTAATGGTATGACCTAAAGGCAGCTTAATAAGGCATTTAAGTGCTGCTATCTCTCCCATTAGACTTGTTGCAGTACCATATTATCCAACTCCTGGAGTGGCAATCTTACAGCACCTTAAAAAGCGCCAAAACAAGTCTCTTAACACGTATCTCTACAGGAAATACAGTCTAAAAGATCGAATTGGCACCTTCTTATTTGGATAGTAATTAAGTACCGTGCAGTGTAATGATAAATTCTACTTTTAAGGTACTACAAGTCCTGCCCCTCTAACTCACGAAGAAAGGCTAAACGAAAATTTCTTTACACTTCTTGTTCTAAATCCGCTGGTTGGAATGAAAACGGCAATAGTTTTCCATTGTTATTGTTTTCACATCCTGTTTCAGATTTGTTAAATGGATCGGCATATCACTAGAAAAAAATTCGCTCATTACTTGTCTGCATGACCCGCATGGAGGAACAGGGCGATCTGTATCAGCTACAACAGCCATTTCGGTAAATTCTCTTTCTCCATTTGCAATAGCTTGAAAAATAGCTACTCGCTCCGCACAACACGTAACCGGATAAGCAGCATTTTCAATATTGCAACCAGTATAAATAGTTCCGGAAGCTGTTTGTAAAGCTGCACCAACTTGAAACTTGGAATATGGCACATATGCTTTTTCTCGTATAGTCTTAGCTGCTTGTATTAATGCTTGTTTCGTTGTCATGATCATCACCTTTCCCCAAACTTGGAACTTTATTATAAGTAAAAACGTCTAAATTGTAAAGCGGTTACACCTTTGTATTTAATTCCCGCAACAGTTGATCAAAAATATATTGTACCGAGTGATTTAACTCCATATAGCGTTTTCGTCTTACATCGATATAGTAACTATGCATCAGCAATAATTCCATGTTTTCTTTAGTCGATACTATCTGGTGGGGATGGACATTTACTTTTCGTTCTCGAATCAGCTGTAATGACTCTTTCTCCCATTCCTCGAGCAACTGATAAATCGGAGTAGTCTCCTCTTTCACTTTTTGAAACAAAGCTCTATCTTTTCGATTCTCTGGAGGATCATTCTGCTCAAATTTTTGCTTTAAATGGTCTAAATGTTCTTTTAATATATTCGTTTGTTGCTTGATATCCATTTCACTATCAACCTTCTTACCTTTATATTACTCCTTTTAATGTTAACACAGGATCTAATTTTATGTTAGAAAGAATGGCTCTTATCTTCCAAGATATTTCTTTTTTCTTAAATGCTTACACCGATTTTTTATTACTTCCCATTTCATTTAGCCTGTCATAATACTGGCTTGATATATTATTTTCTATTTTCATGGTTAGCTTTTGGCGATAAAAAATCTGGATTGCTATTCGATTAACGCGGTACTCACTATATATGATCGTTTTTGTCCTGCACCCCCGTAAGAATCCCGCTTCCATCCTAAGTCGATACCAACAATTAACACATATTTGGTCGATTCGTTCGGACCGGTGAGACGTCGCTCACAAGACGTTGCTGCAGGACAAGGAAACTGTTTTGAATAAACATCGCCTTCTTTTTCAGGGAACATGGGAAAACTACGTTAGTAAATTATTGCAAGCAGTAATTTTCTAGGATGTCTGTCTGCGATTCTTACCTTTGTTTTCCTTCATTCAACAGATGGACAGTAGAAAATCCCTCTAAACAGATTTCACTTATATAGTATTCGCTTTAAAACCAAAGCTTCCTTCATGTTCGACAAAACTAGAATAAAGCTTACAAAACAAGTGAATAAACTTATTTATTTTGCTGTTTTTGACCAAACTAATTATGAAAGGAGGGTGTTACAATGAATGATAAGAAGAAGAAGCAAACTAAAACAGAAAGTATCCGTTCCAAGTCTCTAAAAAAAGGAGATAAAAAATTGAATGGACCAAACTATCCAGCAACGTAACTAAAAAAATAGGGTGCGACCAACTATAGTTAGTCGCACCCTGTATTTAACACCCCTTTTCAATGACCTATAAAATATTTCTTTGTGTTTAGTGCTTGTTTTGCATAAAAGTAAGCAAATAATAGCTGACGTTTTTGATAAAATGTTTTCCCTATTTTTTGGTTCTTATGTGCCGGATTTTTTCGGAGCCACTTCTGCTTTATACCCCCTAATTGATACCAATCGATTCGAATAGTATCATGATGTGTGATAACAGGGTATACCATTCTTAAGAATGGAGTTGATGGTTGTGGAGGAAGCTTTAAAAAAACGTTCATAATCACGGCGAGAACCGGTATGCGTACAATATTTTGCAAATAAAAGGGTTTGCTCATAGACGGATGGGGAAAACATAATAGAAGCGAGTTTTTTACCTAAAAAAATTCGCTTTGTTAAATTTGTGAAGTTTTGGACATAAGTTCCATATAAATTGTTGGACATAGTTGGAAAAAGAACCGCATTCGTCATAAGTATATTTTGCATTTGGTATGGCAATTGTTGAAATACTCGATGTTGAAAAAAATCTTGTTCGATCACTGGACCTTGAATAACATTTTGCTCGTTAATAATTAGAGCGTGTACAAGACGATTTTTATCACAATACTTCCAAAAATAATGCCATTCTTTTATCATATAACTAGAAACATGAAACATGGAAAGAAGATCGAACATTGGTTTGTTCTTTGCTTGGATAATTGGTATACTAAGAGTTGCGGAAAAGCATCTGAAAAAATAAGCCAATTAGCGCGTTCATAAGTCATAAACAATCGTTCTCTTTCTCGTTTGCCTAATAAATATCGAAATGGAGTCATGCACAAATCTGTCATATTCCATCCAGCATTTCTGGATACCATACTTGCTAAGAATGCCCATTTAATTTCCGGGAATTTCCGGTAAAAAGTAAAATAAGCATTTGTGCGCGTGATATTATCTCGATTATGTACTGACGTTTTATTTGTTATATAATGAAGATAGGCGTGGATGTCTGAACCTGTATACATCTATTCTGCCTCCCTTTTAGGTCTACTATTTTATAACATGTACGAGGCACTGCATCAATATGCAATATAACAGGTGGTATTTTTTACACGAAAGCAACGATGCAAGGAGGATGTGTTAGAAGATGAATTACCCGAATGGAAAGAGAAGTGCTAGCGTATTTAAAAACAATAATTTATATTCACATCAATTCGGAAATCGTGGTATGTCATTAGAAAAAGATATTAATGATACGAATGCATATTATTTAGAAACAAATAAAGCTGTTATTCATAAAAAGCCAACGCCTATTCAGATTGTAAAGGTGAATTATCCAAAACGAAGTGCAGCAGTTATTACGGAAGCCTATTTTAAACAAGCTTCAACAACAGATTATAATGGAATTTACCGCGAAAAATATATCGATTTTGAAGCGAAGGAAACGAAAAACAAAACACTTTTTCCGTTAGCAAATATCCACCAGCATCAAATTGACCATATGGAAGCAGTTGTTGCTCAAGGTGGTGTAAGTTTCATATTAATTCGGTTTGCTGTACTGGATGAAACGTATTTACTTCCTGCTGAAAAACTGTTTACGCATTGGAACGCCCAGTTAAACGGCGGTAAAAAATCTATTGCGTATGAAACAATTAAACAGCAGGGTTATTTTATCCCTTTTCAATATAAGGCTAGAGTTGACTATTTAACAATTATTGATAAGCTTTATTTTTAGAGACGGAGGAATGAAGCATGGCAAATAATAGCCAATCTCGTACAGCGAGAAGAAAACAAAAGAAAGCAAAGAAAAAACCCTTATGGAAAAAAATACTACTCTCAATTGTCATCATATTTATCGTTATGGGGCTTGGTGCTGGTGCTACTGCTGCCTATTGGATAGCTACAGCTCCAGATTTAGATGAATCAAAGCTATCTGATCCGCTTGCTTCGGAATTTCTAGATAAAGACGGCAAAGCTTTTGCGGTTTTAGGTGAGAAAAACCGAACGAAAATCAGCTATGATGACTTACCACAAGTATTAATTGACGCCGTTACCGCAACAGAAGATGCGAGATTTTTTGAGCATTCAGGTATTGACTTAAGAAGGATTGGTGGTGCAATCATTGCCAATATTAAAAACGGATTTGGCTCAGAAGGCGCCAGTACGATCACACAGCAAGTAGTGGAAAAATCCTTTCTATCCGCAGAGAAAAAGATAAGCTTAAAAGTTCAGGAGCAATGGTTGGCTCTCCAATTGGAAAGAGACTATTCTAAAGAAGAAATTATGGAAATGTATTTGAACAAGATTTTTTACGGTAGCAACGCATATGGTGTAGCTGCAGCCGCTGAAACATATTTCGGCAAAGAGGATTTGAATGATTTAACATTACCTGAAGCAGCGATATTAGCTGGTCTTCCGCAACGTCCAACAGCTTACAATCCATTTAAAAATCCGGAATTAACGAAAGAACGAATGGATACCGTACTTACGCTGATGGTACGTCATGGTAAAATCTCTGAAAAGGAAGCCGAAAAAGCCAGAAATGTTGATATTCCTTCTTTATTAGTGGAAAAGAAACCAGAAACAACACCTTATGAAGGGTTTCTCCAACAGGTAGAAAAAGAAGTCAAAGAAAAAGTAAATGGTGCAGACATTTATACAGATGGGTTAAAGATCCATACGACAATTGACCAAAGTGCTCAAAAGCATGTGGAATCGTTATTAACTGATAGCGATGCTAACCCGATTAGCTATCCGGATGATGAGATGCAAGCAGCCATGACAGTACTTGATACAAAAACCGGTGCTATTCGTGCCATTGGCGGAAGAAGAAATAGTGAAGGAAAAAAAGAATTAAATTACGCGATTCAAAATACAACCCAAGCTGGCTCAACATTCAAACCGATTATCTCTTATGGACCAGCGATTGAATATAATAAGATATCCACATATCATCAGATTAATGACGACAAACCTTATCCAATCCCTGGTACGAATAAAACGATTAGAAACTGGAATCGTCAATACGCAGGCTGGATGACTGCACGTCATGCGCTTAACCAATCTTTAAACGTACCAGCTGTGAAAGTCCTAGAAGAAGTTGGATATGATAAAGCAAAAGAGTTCGCAGAAGGTTTGGGCATTAAGTTTGCAGATAATAAAATTCTTATTGGAGATGCTATTGGCGGGACCAAAACAGAAGTGACCCCTTTACAGTTAGCTGGAGCATTCCGAGCTTTCGGAAATGAAGGGTTATATAATGAACCGTATTCTGTGACTAAAGTTGAATTTCCAGATGGAAAAACGGTTGAATTAACGCCGAAAGCTAAACCTGCTATGTCAGATTATACGGCATATATGATGACAGATATGATGAAAACAGTTGTGACTGAGGGAACAGGTAAAACCGCGAATATTCCGGGTCTTCCGGTAGCTGGTAAAACGGGAACAACGAGCTTACCAGAGCGAGAAGGAAGTCCTGATGCCTGGTTTAGTGGCTATACGACGAATTATACCATCTCTGCATGGGTAGGAGGCTATCAGGATGAGGAAGGTAAACGAGAACCAATTCCTGATGGAAATACGCAAATTCCACTTGAAATGTTTAAAAGTACCATGACGGAATTATCGAAGGATATTGAAACAAAAGATTTCGTTAAACCTGATTCTGTAGTCGAAGCAGAAGTGGAAAAAGGCTCAAATCCTCCTGCCAAGCCAAGTGCACACACACCCGCTGACAAGATTATTACTGAACTATTTGTAAAAGGAACAGAACCGAAAGAAACTTCGGAGGTGTTTGATCAACTAGACCCAGTTAGCGGACTAACAGCAAGCTTTAATGAAGACAGTAATTCTATTGATGTTTCGTGGAATTACGATTCTGATGCAGATGTGTCCTTTGAAATTAGTGCACAAATCGATGGTGGCGCGATGCAGGCGTTGTCGACAACGGAAGATACGTCGATGAAAATTTCCCAAGTCGAGCCGAACGCTAAATATACCATTCAAGTCGTAGCAGTTAGCAATGAAGATGATGGTTCTAAGAGTGAACCTAAAACGACTACCGTCTCGACCGGAGAAGATGAGCCTGATGAATTACCGGGAGTAGTAGGACTGACAGCTACCTACAATGATGCAAATGCTATAATTGATGTCAGCTGGAATTATAATGGTCCACCAGCTAGCTTTGAAGTATCCGTTAACGGACAGTCACAAACGGTAGAATCAAATGGCTTAGAAGTAAGTGGTGCAAAACCTGGGGAAACGTATACGATTTCCGTTACACCAATTGGAAAAGAAGGCGAAAATGAAGGTGTACGTGGTCCTGCTCAACAAACATCAGTAACCGTACCAGCTGAGCAGACAGAACCACCAGCTGATGACGGTGAGGATGGAAGTGGAAATGGTAATGGAAATGGTAATGGTGATGGAGATAATGGATCTGGTAACGAGGATGGTAATGTAGACCAAGATGGCAGTGAAGGTCGTCCACCAGAAGAGGAACAAGAACCGGAACCAGATGAAGGCGGAGAAGGAAACGGAAATAGTGAAACCCCTCCAGGTGAGGAAGGCTAAACCCAATCGAAAGATAGGAACCCTATCATAATCCGCATGAACGTAACAGACTTGCCTTGTTTAGGCGTAATTGCTAATAAATTTTTTTAAAAAAGAGGTAAACGCAATTTGAACTGCCCCCTGTCGAGTAGATAGTGGAAATAATACAAATGATTTAAACGGCTTTAGTTCTATATTCTATAGAGCTGAGGCCGTTTAGTCGTTTTTGATATCTTAAAAATATATGACTCATCCATCGCATTAGATAGCTCCTCAAATGTCTCATACTTACGTAAATTACACATTTCGCTTTGGGTGTTCTCAAAAAGATTCCATGGGCTCTCATTATCCATACATTTATCAACTTAAGACATACGCTATGCCATTTCTGCTTCGTCTAAATCCATGTGAAATATTTGAAAACCACGAACACTATGGATTAATGAATCTTCCTACTGTTTCAGAGTGACTGTAGCTAGATCGACTGCATATGTCTCTATCTATTCATATAAGGACCTTTTAGAAATACCATACGTGGAACATAACTCTACAATGGTACGCCATTAACACTTCATATTTTAAATGACTAGAACAAAACTGATTGGACACAGAAAGCTCCCCCGGGTAGAACAGATTTTATTTATAATCTGTTCTACCCGGGGGAGCAGTTCACTATACGTTTACCTGTTTTGTTTTTTTCATTCGCTTTTGCCCTTCTCGGCACAATTCTAATAGCGGGCATTCAGGACAGTTTGGATTTCTCGCTTTACAATGATAACGACCAAAAAAAATCATGCGATGGTGTGTATCACTCCACTCCTCTTTGGGAACTTTTCGCATTAATGTTTCTTCTACTTCAGTTACCGAATCCTTCCATCTGCAAATACCTAGGCGTTTGGCAACGCGCTCCACATGTGTATCAACTGCAATTGCAGGTTCGCCAAAGGCGACAGATGCAACTACATTAGCTGTCTTTCTGCCTACTCCAGCAAGCTTCATCAATTCTGTTTTTGACTGTGGGACGACACCACCATAATCTTCTATAAGCATGGAGCAAAGCTTGCGAATATTTTTTGCCTTATTTCGGTACAATCCAATTGATTTAATATCTTCCTGAAGCTCTTCTAACGGTACGGCTAAGTAATCTTCAGGTGTTTTGTATTTTTGAAATAACGTACTCGTTACTTTATTAACTAAGTTATCTGTGCATTGTGCAGATAGTAATACAGCAATAACCAGCTCAAATGAGTTATCATGAGTTAACTCACATTGTGCGTTAGGAAACATTTTTTTCATTTCATCCAAGCAAAAGCGGATTTGCTTTTTGGTCAGCATTTGACTAATCCTCCCCCTCTAACCAATTATAATAAAAAGACGTATCCCGGGGTTTTTCTGGAGGTCCAGACGAACCGGAAGTATTTTGTCGGGCATGAAATTGTTTACTAGAGATTCTTGCTTGTTCCACCGTATGGATGCCTTTTTTCTTCCATTCCCGCAATATACGATCAATATATTTAAAGTTAAGTTTTCCCATTAAGACAGACTCACGTAAGGCTGCTTTTATTAAAGCTGGTGCAATGCAATCTTGGTCAAGCCACGCATTGATGGTTTCAATTTCAAATGGTGATAATGGCCGTCCAAATTCTTGCTCAAATAAGATAAAGATCGTCCCTTCCGATGTTTCTGGATTCTGCTGGGTATTCTCTTCAGGCTGAAACAACTTATCCCATAAAGCATTTAAACAATATGCTTCGGTTAGCTTGCCTCCTTGCTCCTCCTGCTGCACAATGGTAAGCATTCCTTTTTGTACAAGACCCCGTAATAACAATGCACATTCTTGCTCCTTCATCGTTACATACGCAGACAATTGATCCGGGGTAGGAAAATCAATTCCTTCCTGAATAAATCGTTGTAACTGTAATAACAGCATAACTTCTTTTTCATTCAGTCCTAATGACACATAGGAGGTTAATAGTTCGTTCGGGATTTGTATTTGCTTTAATAAAAGCTGCTGTATGGAAAATGATTGCTTATGCATCATGAACACCTCCTTGTCGTCGTTTAGAAAGTAAACTTTCTTTATTTTTAAATGGATAAAGTGAATCTTTAATCAGTGTGGGGTTCACTCATCCCCCACGGCTTGTTAGTACCGTAATGGTATCTTACGAAATAAGGCATTTAGGCGCTGTTATCTCCCGCTTAAACTTGTTTGCATTACAAGATTATCCACACCTGAAGTGGGAGGCTTACAGCACTTTATATGCGGGATAAATGAATCCCTTGCTTAAGCTAGCAAGGGATGGATTCTTCTAGTTTAGATGAGAGCATGCATACGATCCAATTGCATCAGCTGCTCACTTCAGCCATTATTACGGATAGAGACGATTTAATAGACGTGGGAATGGGATGGTTTCACGAACATGATCGACCCCAGCGATCCAGGCTACGGTTCTTTCCAGACCTAGACCAAAACCTGAATGCGGCACACTACCGTATTTTCTTAGTTCCAAATACCATTGGTATGCTTCACCAGTCAAGCCATGTTCTTCATACCGTTGTTCCATCATCTCCAAGTCATCAATTCGCTGTGAGCCACCAATTATTTCTCCATACCCTTCAGGCGCGATTAGATCTGCGCATAGCACAACATCTTCTCTTTCTGGGTGTGGCTTCATATAGAATGCTTTAATCCCCGTCGGATAGTTAGTGATAAATACCGGCTTGTCGAAGCTCTCAGCAATTGCTGTCTCATGTGGAGCCCCAAAATCTTCTCCCCATTCTATGTCTGTAAAGCCTTTTTCTTTTAATAACTCAATTGCTTCATCATAGGTTATCCGAGGAAATGGTGCTTGTACTTTTTCCAAACTGGAGATATCTCGGTCTAATGCTTGTAATTCCAGTTTGCAATTTTTTAGTACACTTTGCACAACAAAGCTTACGTAATTTTCCTGGATTTCAAGGCTTTCCTCGTGCTCTACAAAAGCCATTTCGGGTTCAATCATCCAAAATTCGATTAAATGTCTTCTTGTTTTCGATTTTTCTGCACGAAATGTTGGTCCGAAAGAAAACACTTTTCCAAAAGCCATTGCTGCTGCTTCCATATACAATTGTCCACTTTGAGATAAATAAGCTTCTTCATCGAAATACTTTGTATGGAATAATTCTGTCGTTCCTTCTGCTGATGACCCGGTTAAAATTGGTGGATCAATTTTAACATAGCCGTTGTCGTTAAAAAATTGATATGTTGCACGAATGATTTCATTTCTTATTTTCATCACTGCATGCTGACGTTTAGATCGTAACCATAAATGGCGGTGATCCATTAAAAATTCCGTCCCATGCTCCTTTGGCGTAATTGGGTAATCATGTGCTTCATGAATTAATTCGATGTCACTTACTTGCAGCTCATAACCAAAAGGCGAGCGTGCATCTTCAACGATTTTTCCAGTGATATACATCGATGATTCTTGGGTTATATTTTTTGCTAATTGGAATGTTTCTTCACTCACATCATTTTTTACAACCACACCTTGAATAAATCCTGTTCCATCACGCAGTTGCAAAAAAGCGATTTTTCCGCTTGAACGTTTATTTGTCAGCCAAGCGCCGATTTTTACAGTTTGTTCATGATAGTTTGGCGCTTGTGATATTGTCGTTGTTTTCAAAAGAAATTCCTCCTAAACCTATTGGTGCTTTAAAATAAATTGTTTGATTCGTTTTGCTGCTTCTTCAAGTGCTTCCATGGATGTAGCGTAGGATAAACGTACATTATTTGGTGCTCCAAATCCAGATCCCGGAATAAGGGCTACTTTTTCTTCTTCCAATAATGCCTTTGCCCAATCATCTACATTTGCAAAACCATTATTATGTACAGCTTCTTTCACGTTCGGGAATAAATAAAAGGCTCCCTCTGGTTTAAGGCAGATAACACCTGGTAAGTCATTTAAAAGTTGGTATAATTTTTCCAAGCGCTCTGAAAAGACGCCCTTCATTTCCTCATTAAACGACCCATCCATTTGATACGCAGCTAATGCAGCATACTGAGCAATGGAAGTCGGGTTCGAGGTTGAATGTGAAGCCAGACTTGTCATTGCTTTAATAATTTCAACTGGACCAGCAGCATAGCCAATTCTCCATCCGGTCATGGAATGAGATTTAGAAACACCGTTAATAATGATCGTTTGTGCTTTTAATTCTGGTGATAATTGAGCTATGGATACGTGATCCTCTCCAGAATAAATCAATTTTTCATAAATCTCATCTGATACAATCAACACATCGTGCTTTACACAAATATCTCCTAATTGTTTCAGTTCTGTCTTATTATACATCATGCCAGTAGGGTTACTAGGTGAATTAATAATAATCGCTTTCGTCTTTTCTGTAATCGCTGCTTCTAGCTCTTGAGGTGTTAGTTTAAAATCATTTTCCTCCTTTGCAGGAACAAAAACAGGAGTTCCACCAGCAAGCTTTACTTGCTCAGGATAACTAACCCAATAAGGGGTAGGGATAATCACCTCATCGTCTTCGTTTAATAAAACTTGAAATAGCGTATATAATGCGTGTTTTGCACCTGTTGTAACAATGATTTGATCGTTCGTATAATCAAGCAGATTATCGGTTTTAAATTTATCTACGATCGCTTGTTTTAATTCAACGATCCCTCCGGACGGTGTATATTTTGTCATCCCTTGGTTCATCGCCTTTTCTGCAGCACGTAGAATCGGTTCTGGCGTATTAAAGTCCGGCTCCCCTGCTCCTAAAGCGATCACATCATGTCCTTGTTGCTTTAATTCTTTTGCTTTTGCTGTAATGGCTAGTGTTGACGATGGTGTTAATGTCTTTACCCTTTTTGCTAATTCCACTTCATATCACCCTTCTATTTAAACATACTTTTAAAACGCAATTGTTCATATCGTGAACCGTCATACATATCCAGATAATCGAAAACATATCGCTTGGAGGAATCGACATAAGTAAGTTCCCATAACTCGTTTCCATCCACCAGTGCAGGAGTAATTCGTACTAATTCGCATTGATCGCATTCTTGTTTCCAGGTATTCTTAATTTCTGATTTACTCAAAATTTCGGATTGATCTACCGTTATGAGCTTTTTTTCTTTCCCTTTTAATGGATAAAAGATAAGCTTATTTTGTCCATCTTCATCTTTTCCATATACAACATGGTAAGCTTCTTTGCCATAAAATGTCTCTACTTTGTCAATCTCGGTTAACGATTCAGCTTTTAATAGCTGTTGCTTTGTTTCTTCATATCCTGCTGTTTTACTATCCAGCAAATCATTATATAAGAAAATCAAATAGATACTGCAAGAAACGAACAAAAGGAAGCTGATAAAAACAGTCCACCTTATCCACTTAGGACCGGTAAATAGTAAAGATTGCTTGTTCTTCATCTGTATCATCCAATGCTAAACCAAATATTAGGTTTTGTTCTTTTAATGTTTTGTTACACAGATCGACAATTTTATACAACTCGGAAGAATAACAGAGCTGCACCGTAGCCAATGTCGTTAATTCATTTTCCATTTTTTGCCCTCCTATGATAAAGTGAAACTTCATTTAGTAGGTGTTCCTGCTGAATATTAGTACAGCAAGAGTATGACTGAATCGGACATTTAGGTACCGTTATCCCCCACTTAGGCCCGTTCTACAGTACCTTTAACTATTTAAGTGGGAGTTATACGACACCTTACATGTGGGATAAAGTTTCTTGTTTTATCAACTTCTGTTAGACATAACATGTCCATTACCGTAAATACTACATATATGCTGAAGATAAATAACAATAACTAAAGCATAATTATAGTATAACAAGCTTCTGAGCAAATGTGTTTTGTTTTTTATTTATTTCAGCAAATATTTATCAAACCCACACCACTTCACTCGTAACTGATGCTGTTTTATAGCATCAGTTTTTTTAAAAAGATAAGAAACCACCATGGCTCGCCTAGAGCGCGAGCCACCATCTATGATGAAAAATTTTGCTTTATAATGTTTAGATTTTTTTTAAATACTACCTAAAATAAATAAGTTACATAATGGTAAATAGCGTTTTTTTCATACAAAAGTATAAAATGAGGTGCTTGTGGTTAACGAAATAAACGAATAGCCACGTCCGGCGCATGAGTCCAGCAACGATGCGAATTCAGAAATGCGCCCTACGATAAGGCATCATCGGTTCGTCATAAAGAGGAAGGCCGACTAAAAACGGGCTTGCCGCTCAGGCGTCGGCATACCCCTGTTTTTTTAGTGGCATGATTCCTTTATCTTTAGTTGATTCGTTCCATTCGCTACGTTGCTAAACGGGCGCCCCGCGCCTTTGTTCAAACTGTCCATATTTTCCTTATCAAAACCATTTTTCAGCTTTTTCCATTAAATTATGCGTCGTATCAAATAATAACGGTACCTCAGGAATAGATCGGACAAAATATTTCCCATACCTTGCTGTTACAATTCGTGAGTCACAAATAAACACAATACCTCGATCACTACTGGAACGAATTAATCTGCCGAAACCTTGTTTGAAACGAATAACAGCGTTAGGTAATGAATATTCCATAAATGGATTCTTCCCTTGTTCCTTTAAAAAATTTGATTTTGCTTCAAGGACAGGATGATCAGGAGGCTGAAATGGGAGACGAACAATTACAAGGCATGATAGATCTTCGCCCGGGATGTCCACACCTTCCCAAAATGAACTTGTACCCAAAAGGATGGCTTGATCAAATGTCTGGAAATTTTTCTTTAAACGCTCTCTACTTCCACTTGAAATCCCCTGTGCAATGAGTGCATACGTATCATTTTCCATTAGTTCTTTTAATAAGGAATGCGAACGTCGTAGCATATCATACGATGTAAATAATACAAGCATCCGCCCGTTTGTAATTGCCGCTAACGATAAGATAGCATCACAGGTTGCATAGATAAAATCATCTGTCTGACCAAATTTTATATTAGGGAAATCATTTGGTACCATTAATTGTACTTGATCAGCATAAGAAAACGGCGAGGCAATCTGCTTGGTTATTGTCTGTTCATGCTGTAAACCTAATCTGTCCATAATGAACCGAAATGAATGCTCCATCGTTAACGTAGCGCTTGTTAAAATAACACTCTCTTTAACAGAAAAAAAACCGTCCATTAATAAATCAGCTACATCTGTTGGTTCACTATATAAGTAAACAGCGTTCTTAGCTCCATACGTCTCTATCTCCATCCATTTTACTTCCTGCATACTGTTATCGACAAGAAAAAGTTGTTCCAATTGGTCAATAAATGTTTGCAGTCGTTCTGTTCCGGCAAGAAGTTTCTCTTTATCCTCATGAAGAAATTGTTCTTGTTGCAAATCTGCTTCGATCATCGTTAAACCGTGAATTAAATCTCGTAAATAGAAGATTAACCTGGCAACCATTTCTTTAATGACAGCCCACTTTTTTGGATCTTCCTTTGTCTGTTCAAAACGATATTGCGTTCTACCAATATCGCTATATGATTTATCCCGTTTACGCTGATCAACAACATATTGGAACAAGTAACGAAACAGATCATCGGTTTCATAGCGAGCATCATCAATCAGTGTATCCCATGTAGTTTTCGTCTTCTGAGAAAGACCAGATGTGTAATGAGACAAAACAGTATGGATAAGTTTCTGCTCGTCTGTTCTCCCTAATTGGTTCAATGTAAAATGCATATGCATATAATCCAGTTTTAAGCCATAATGCTTCGAAACCGTAGCCTCAAAATGATGGGCCTCGTCAATAATTGCCCGGTCATAAACAGGTAAAAGCACAGAAGGATGAAACATATCTGTACATAATAATGCATGATTTGTGATGACAATATGTGCTTGCTGTGCCCGTCTTTTTGCGTGCTGATAATGTGATCTGAAAAACCAAGGCGAGGACGGATCAACGCCTTCTTCCATGTCTGCAGAAATCCGACGGAAAAACCAATAGCCACTAGAAGGTAGCTGGATTTCATCAATATCGCCTGTCTCTGTCTCCGTTAACCAAACTAAAATCATGGCAATGGTTAAAGCAATGTCGTAGTTGCTTTGTTGAGGCTCCAATAACTCCTGCTGCAATTTTTCCAGACTAATGTAATGTGCTTTCCCTTTTAGAAGTGCAACATGAAAGGAAAAAGGGATCAACTGACGAATTAACGGAATTTCTGCTTCCAGTAGTTGGGATTGTAATTGTGTTGTGTATGTACTAATGACAACACGCTTATCTTTACAAACTGCATCATATATGGCTGGAATAAGATAGGCAAGCGACTTTCCAGTTCCTGTTTCTGCTTCAATTAAAGCGTGTTGCTTCATTTGAAAAGCATCAAAAATAATTTCGGACATCTCTCGCTGTCCAGCACGTTTTTCATACTTTTGCATTGCTTTTTCCAAACTACCATTTGCTTCGTAAATGGAATCTAAATAATCGCCAAAAGAAAGGTTTATAGTGCAACTATCTAGTTCACCAATATTTATACGTCGATAAGCAAGCCCTTGATATGTAGCAATTTCATGGTTTTCCTCTGCAAATAAATTTTGCTCCCTATAATAAGCGAACAACTCATATGCATCTGATTGTAACCATTTTTCCACTTGTAATAATTGATCAATTGTTTCATATGGTAACGAGGCAAGTTTTTCTTTCAGCTTTAAAAATAATTTTGCCGTAACAAACGCATCTGAAAGTGCGCGATGTGGTTGGTCATGTTGAATTTGTAAATATTCTGTTAGCTGATTCAACTTAAAGCTCGGTGCACTAGGAAATAAAATTCTTGCTAATTCGACCGTATCGAGTACTGGATTGGTTAGTTTTATTCGATTACTATTAGCTAATTCTTCATTTAAAAACCCTAGATCAAATGGAACATTATGTGCGATCAAATAACTATCTGCGAACAACGCCGAAATCTCATCAGCAATCTCTTCAAATGATGGTGCATCCATAACATCGTCATCAGAAATACCTGTTAAATTTGTGATAAAGGGAGGAATTTCTTTGTTAGGATGCAGTAAGGTGGAATAGCTGTCTACAATCGTATCTTGTTCAATAACAACAATGCCTACTTCGATAATTTTATCTGTTTTGGCTGGAGCATTTCCAGTCGTCTCTAGGTCGATCACAACATATCGTTGCATGTTAGCCCCTCCCTTCTTCAAAAACTAAAAACTTTAAGACATTACTCAAAAAGTACTTCCGAAATATACATCTGATTTCTTGGGTTTTTTTCTTTGTTGCTGAAACACACCCTTTAAAATGTTTTACTTTATTAGTAAGGAGGCTATTCTTCATTTCAATCTGCTTTATGGAACCAGTCAATTTCTCCAGAATATAATCGTTCTACACTTCCATTGTCATTTTTTATTAATAGTGCACCATCATCAGCCAATCCATAAAAAACAGCTTGGCGATGTCGGTCTAATTGGCGGATCGTTATACGCTCCCCCATTTTAAACCCATAAGCTTCCCACTTTGTTTTAACAGCTAAAAAGCCTTGTTGCATATACGTATCATAAAGGATCTCAAAATGCTTTAAAAAATGTTGCATAATTTGCTTGATCGACCATTGTTTTCCGGTTTCGATTTGTAAGGAAGTTGCTCTTTGTTGTACTTCCTCCGGCCAATCTTTACTTTCCTGATTAATATTTAAACCGACACCAATAATAACATATTGGATTTGATCTTGTTCCGCTTGCAACTCCGTTAAGATCCCTGCACATTTTTTCTCATTGTCAAACAGGATATCGTTCGGCCATTTAATGCTTGGTGTTAACCCTGTAAGCTCTTCAATGGTTTCAGCTAGCGCTACAGCTGTTAATAACGTTAACTGTGGCGCGAGATAAGGAGGCAAAGACGGTTGTAAGATCATACTCATCCACATACCATCGCCTTTTTTTGAATGCCAATCCCGGTTCATTCTACCTCTGCCTGAAGTCTGTTCATCAGCAATAACAATCGTTCCATGTCCTTTATGTTCCTTAGCAGCATTGTGCGCAATAATTTGTGTGGAACTGGTCACTTCACGGTGAATGACATTTTTACCAAGCCACTTCGTTTCTAATCCCCAGCGGACGGTGTTTTCAGATATCTTTTCCGGATAACTGACAATTCGATAACCTCGCTTAGATTTTGCTTCTATTTCATATCCGTCTTTCTCCAATTCCTTCATATGCTTCCAAATAGCACTTCGAGAAATATTTAATTCCTCAGATAGCGCTTGTCCAGATATATAATCTTCCTTATTTTTTGCAAGTAATTGAATTAATTGATTGCGGGTGGATTGCATCTTATCCATTCCTTTATCGTGTAATAATCATTAGGTAACTGACCTGCTACAATTTGTTGCTCAAGTCTATGGAGCAGTTGCTCAATCCAGGGACCTTTTTTATAACGAGGAAATAAAGCAACAATGTCTCTTCCGTTCATTTGCATATCCGTTCTTGATTGAATCGGTAGTGTTTGCTCGATTTGTACTAACTGTTCTAAAGAAATATCTTGTTCGGAACATAAGCAATTTACCAGCCTAATAAAACCATTATATAGCGATTCTGGCAATTGATAGACGAGCCAAGGTGTTAAGCCGTTTGTTTGTAATTCATCCAGCTGCCTGATAAGAACAGAAGCAGCATTTTTATGCTTATTGGAGCATTTCCAAGCTTTTACCCATGTCGATAGGGCAATCGTTCGATCTAGAAAGTGAAATAGGACAAGCACTTCGTGAAAGTAAGGCAAAGGCTGAATCTTTTTGGGTAACTGTTGAATTAAAGACGGAGCTTTTTCAAATACAGGTAAGTGCTGATAAATATTCAAATCAACTACATAAGCTAACCCTTGTTGAACAAAGTCTCCAGCAAATAATTTCGCAAACTCTTTCGTTATCCGTTCCACCGCCAGCCCTTTCATTTCATGCTTCACTTTTAGAATATGTTCAATAGTAGTGGGATGAATGGTGAACCCAAGTTGACTGCTAAAGCGGAGTGCCCGAATGATTCGTAACGGATCTTCCCTAAACCGTTCCTCGCCATTTCCTACTGTTTTAATCACCCGATGATTTAAGTCATGTCTTCCATTAAACAGATCAATGATATTCCCTTCTAGATCCATAGCAAGAGCGTTAATGGTAAAATCTCTTCTTTCTAAATCCTTGTCAATACTCTGGACATAGGTCACGGCGTCTGGATGGCGTTGATCAGAGTAGGTTCCATCAACCCGAAAGGTAGTTACTTCATATGATTCACCTTCATGGCGAATGATTACCGTTCCATGTTCAATCCCTACTGGAATGACCGCAGGAAACATATTCTGTAATGCATCTGGTTTTGCCGATGTTGCAATATCTATATCACCAATCGGACGATGAAGCAAAAAGTCTCTCACGCAGCCTCCTACAAAATAGACGCTATATCCATGAGCTGCGATTTTTTCCAATATCGGTTGTGCTTTACGAAAAGGTTTTGCTAACACGTTTATCACCAATCTCTATGGGGTAGAAAGCAACTGATCATATAATTGCTCGTATTGCTCTACAATATGAGTCGAGTGAAAATGATCCTTCACCCTTTTTATAGCGTGGTTGGAAAAGCTTTTCCATAACTCACGATCTGTCAATAATTGAATAGCATACGAAGCAGCTTGCTCAATCGCTGCTAAATCAACAAGAAACCCTGTCTTTTCATGGTCAATTACTTCTGGTATCCCACCAACGTTTGTGCCGATACACGGGACGCCACATGCCATTGCTTCCAATAAGACAAGACCAAAACTTTCTTTTTCTGATAGCAATAATTTTAAATCGCTAATTCGCAATAAATCATTAACGTTTTTTTGTTTGCCTAAAAATAACACGTTTTGCTCGATTCCTAAATCTTGTACTAGCTCCATGGCGGTACCGCATTCTGGGCCATCCCCGATAAGCAATAACTTACTATCTGTTTGCTTATGAATAAGATCAAACGTACGAATTATATCTGGGAGCCGCTTTACCTTGCGAAAATTAGAAATATGAGCGATAACTTTTTCTGTCGGTTTAATCCCATATTGCTCTTTAATCGATAATAATGGTTTTGGATAATACTCCTGTTCATTAACAAAGTTATAGATAACATGTATATTTTGCTTTACGTTTAGCATCTGTTTCGTATGAGCTGCTAAATGGTTCGATACCGCTGTCACTGCATCTGATTGATGAATAGCATGTGTAATCATATTTTTAAAAATATCATCAATTGCTAACACAGTAATATCTGTTCCATGCAACGTTGTCACAATCTTCACCTTATGATCTGCAATGTCTCTTGCTAATAGGGCACTGATGGCATGTGGCATAGCGTAGTGGACATGTAATATGTCCAATTTTTCTCGGTTAATCACCTCAGCCATTTTTGCAGCTAATGCAAGATCATATGGTGGGTATTGAAACACGGGATAATGACTTAACTCAACTTCATGAAAAAAAATTCTTGGATGAATATGATTTAACCGAAACGGCAAGCTAGAAGTTATAAAGTGAACTTCATTGCCTCTTTCAGCAAGTAACATTCCGAGTTCGGTTGCAATAACTCCTGATCCGCCTACACTAGGATAGCAGGTAATTCCAATTTTTTTCATGCTTGCTTTTCCTGTTCCTTCTTCTGTTTGACAATTTCCCGCCATTGAAAATCCCCTTTTTCTAGTCCGCGAATAAAAATTTCCGAGGCAGCAATATTGGTTGCAAGTGGTATATGATAAACGTCACACAGACGCATTAAAGCACTAATATCAGGTTCATGAGGTTGGGCAGTTAATGGATCGCGAAAAAAAATCACCATATCCATTTCATCATTTGCAATCATGGCCCCAATTTGCTGGTCGCCACCTAACGGACCTGATTGGAATAAATGAACGTCAAGACCTGTTGCTTCACGAATCCTACTTCCTGTTGTTCCTGTAGCATATAAATCATGATCTTTTAAAATATATTGATAAGCCGTTGTAAAATTAACCATATCTTGCTTCTTTTTATCATGAGCAATTAAAGCAATATTCATCGAATTCCCCCACTTTTATAAAATTGTTTCTAACCCGTATATTAAACCTTTTATTTCCATTACTCTATTGACACAGAGTTTAATTCCGTCCATAAAGGAAGCCCGGTTCATGGAATCATGTTTAATGGTTAAGGTTTGTCCAGGGCTGCCAAAAATAACCTCCTGATGTGCAACTAAGCCTGGAAGGCGAACGCTATGAAGCTTGATGCCATCTAGATCAGCACCTCTTGCTCCGGGGATAGTCTCTTTCTCTTCTGGATGACCTTGTTTTTTCGATTGACGGTTTTCTCTAATTAGTTCCGCAGTTTTAATAGCTGTTCCAGAAGGGGCATCTAATTTTTGATCATGGTGCTTTTCAATAATATCTACATCTGGGAAGTAAATAGCCGCCATTTTAGCAAATTTCATCATTAATACTGCTCCAACTGCAAAATTGGGGATAATCATACATCCAACATTTTGTTGTTGTGCAAACGCATCTACTTCTTTTAACTGCGTTTCCGTAAATCCTGTCGTACCTACTACAGGGCGAACTTTATGCTCAAGGGCTGTTTTTGTATGCTTATAGCCTGCTGCAGGCACTGATAATTCAATAAGGACATCTGTGTTTTTATGGTTTTGAAAGCATGCCTGAGCGTCCTCATAGATCGGAATTGCACGGTCCACTTCTGGAAGAATAGTGTCTAATGTTTTACCATTATTTTTATGATCAATGCAGGCGACCAAGCGGAAATCCGGCTCATTCATTACCATTTTTACTGCTTCAGAGCCCATTTTTCCTCTGGGGCCAGCAATTACAATATTAATTGTCATACATTACTCTCCTCTTTTTATGTAGATGGATCTTTTTTTGTCCAGCGATTCTTGTCTCTCGTTTCAATTTTAGTAATTGCTGTATGAAAAGCATCGGATAAATCAATATCCAATGAATTAGCAAAGCATGTGAGGACAAAAATAATATCGCCAAGTTCTTCTTCCATTGTTTTTTCTTTTTCCGTTTCCTTTTTAGGCTTTTCACCATAATAATGATTAACTTCTCTAGCTAATTCACCAGTTTCTTCCGTTAAACGGGCCATTAAGCTTAAAGGAGAAAAATATCCTTCTTTAAATTGCCCGATATAGCGATCTACTCGTTCCTGAATTTCTTGTGTCGTATATATTGGATTTGTCATCAATCTCTTCCTTTTCCTCATCTATATCAATACTTTCATGTTAGCGAATCCATAGCCTTTTGACAAATGATTTATTTCGTAGAGCTTCTCCGTTTGTGCTGTCTTGTTATTCAAATTGGACAAATTGCTTCGCCTGCTATACATTTCATTTTTTCACTATGGTTTCTTTACTAGTAATATGTGTTTATTATACGTTAAATGTAAATGTATTGGAAGTTCAAGAGTAATCGCCGAAGCTCACAAAAATGGCTCGAAGTTCACAAATTTTTTACTAAAGTTCATAAATTTGACCAGCTTTATCGTTACCTGTTTTAGCTTCTCATATGATAATGGAAGCCATTTTATTCACTTGGACCTGCTAAAAAAAGTGAATCATCCATCAGTGGAGGTTTTCATTCATCCTCTACTGATTGTTAGTACGGTAATGGTATGAACTAAAGGCCTCTTGCGAAATAGGGCATTTAGGTGCTGTGAAATCTCCCACTTAGACTTGTTGCAGTACAAGTTTATCCAACCTAAAGCGGGAGTCTTACAGTACCTTATATGCGGAAGAAAAATGTACACACAGCGGCGATTTTTGAAACAGCCTTATGCATTCTTTGAACTTTAGATTGGGTAAACATATGTAACTGCACATTTCGGTTACAATAACAGATATTCTCACACCATCTTCAATGGATAAAATAAATTAAGCCTAATTAAACAACTATTTTACTTTGTGAATAATTTATATATACTAAAAGAAGCTAATTGTTGAGGTGATTAGACTATTGCTGTGAACCATTGTCATATTGAAGGAGGGAAATCTTTTTTGTTTCATTTACACATTAAAAATATCTTATTTATACTATTAGGCGCGGTAATATTTTCTTTTGGAATCGTTCATTTTAATATGCAACATAATTTAGGCGAAGGTGGATTTACCGGGATAACTTTGCTGTTATATTTTTTATGGCGCTTTGACCCTGCTGTAACAAACATATTACTGAATATCCCTATGTTTTTAATTGGGTGGAGGTTTCTAGGCAGAACTACGTTTATCTATAGCATTATTGGTACTGCCGCTGTGTCTTTATTTTTAAGTATTTTTCAAATCAAACCTTTTGCAATCCACCTAGAGTCAGATATGACGTTAGTAGCGTTATTCGCTGGTATTTTTATCGGTGTGGGATTAGGGATTATCTTTCGGTACGGAGGAACAACTGGCGGCGTCGATATTATTGCCAGACTTGCTAATAAATACATAGGTTGGAGTATGGGGAAGACCATGTTCCTATTTGACTTTTTTGTTATTATAACATCTGTGTTTGCCATTTTAGATTTAAAACAGGGGATGTATACCTTGGTTGCTGTTTATATTGGAGCTAGAGTGATTGATTTTATCCAAGAAGGTGCTTATTCTGCAAAAGGAACCACTATCATTTCTAACCAAAGTGATAAAATTGCCGCAACTATCTTACAGGATATGGATCGTGGCGTCACGGTGTTGGAAGGAAGGGGTAGCTATTCTGGAAACAAGCGCGATGTATTATATTGCGTAGTTGCTAGAAATGAAATTGTCCGCTTGAAAAATATTATTCATTCCATCGACCCGCACGCATTCGTAGCTGTTAGTACGGTTCATGACGTAGCTGGTGAAGGCTTCACACTGGATGAGAATAAAAATCCCATTCGAAGTTGACGAAAATATATCCTCGCAATAATCCAATGGTATCCAGGTTACATAAAAAGAATGTTCAATCAGTGGTATCTTTTTCTATTCCTACAGATAGTAGGTACTGCAAGAGTCTTATCTAAAGGCCCTTGATCGAATGGGGAATAGGCGCATTATCTTTCAGTTCGACTTTTTATTAAACTCCGCTTTCTTTGAAGTGGGACTTTATTCGGGATAAACAAACCAAATGACTCTTCTTCATCATGAAAATGAAACTAGAGAATTTCATTTTATTACGTTGCGAGGCGCTTGCGCCGGGTGACTAGTCGTTTATTTGTTATCTACAAGCACCTCATTTTATAGTTTTCTATACAACCAAAAAAAGGGTGGCGATACGCCATCCTTTTTTTACAATTAGCTCATTACACTATTCATTACTTGCAGCAAACATCCAAATAAATCGTACTAGTTCTGCTAATGCCACAAGCGCTGCTGCCACATACGTCATAGCAGCTGCATTTAAAACTTTTTTCGTGTCTCGCTCTTCATTATTTCGAATAATTCCTGAGGACACCAACTGTGTCATCGCTCTGTTGGAAGCGTCAAATTCTACAGGTAATGTAACAAGCTGGAACAATACAGCTGCAGCAAACAGAACAATTCCAAGTAAATATAATTGTGTCATGCCAAAAATTATACCAATAAATAGCAAGATCACACCAAAATTGGAACCAAAGTTCGCAGCCGGAACGAGCGCGCTTCGAAAGCGTAGAAATGCGTACTCTTCCGCATCCTGAATAGCATGTCCAACTTCGTGCGCCGCAACAGCAGAAGCGGCCATCGAATGTCCATGGTAATTATCGCTGGACAGACGTACTACTTTTTTCCTTGGATCATAATGATCGGAAAGCATCCCTTTAGTTTCCTGTATCGCAACATCGTATAATCCGTTTTCATCAAGAATTCTGCGTGCTACTTGCGCGCCCGTCATATACGAAGAAGTTGGTTTTTTCATATATTTTTTATACGTGTTTTTTACATTTGCACTAGCCCAAATGGGGATGATAAGCAGTAAAGCTACGTAAATTAAGTAACTTCCCAATCCACCAAACATGTTCATTCCTCCTTGTTTATTAAGGTCAATTTTAGTCAAAAATGGCGCATTAGTCAACTGTTTTGTCTTGCTTGTTTTTCTTTTCTCCTCTATATTTTCTCCAACTTACATAAGTTAATGTAATGCCAATACAACCACCTACAATAAGTACAATCCAAATGAATGGAAACAATTGGCCCTTTTGTTCCATTGCTGGTTGCGCTGCCCGATGAACATTTGCTTGGATCGCTTTAGGCGTGAAAGCGATAGCATATATAATTATCCCTATGATCACCCCAAAAGTTAGCACGAACAAATGTCTGTTTTTATTCATAGAGACCACCCCACTTTTTCTTCTTATACTAATGTATGAAGTGGTCAGTCATGATATAACAAAAGAGAAATCCTTATACTCACTTTCGTTCTTGCATTCCAATTGTAAGATAATAAGCTATCGCCACAGAAAGGATGCTGAGCCAAAATGTAAAGTAGCCAATTTCGTTCAAATAAGAAGCTAATGATGAATATACAGGCATTTGTTCAAATACATAGTCTATTACATCATTATGGAAGATCCAAACAGCTGCAAAAACGATATGCCTCATACGTAAATGATAGTACGGAGCATAGAGAAGCCCCTGAATCGCCATAGCCCCATGTGAAGCCATTAACATATAGCCTTGCCAACTTAATGATCCCTCTATAACCAAAGTGAGCAAATTCATTACTACTGCCCAAACACCATATTTAAATAATGTAATAATAGCCAAAGCTTCTATGTAAGGAATATGTTTACCAAAGATAAAAAATAATAAGAAAATGGTAAAAAACAAACTGGCGGTAGGACTATCAGGAACAAAAACAAAAAAGATCGGATCGGTATGTGATAATTGTGATTCATACCACATGTAACCATAAATGGTCCCGGCTAAGTTGATTAAGAATAATAAAAATAGGAAACGTTTATCTAACAATATGTATTTAATCAAAATGTTACCCTCTTTTCTAAGCAGCTTTAACACAATAGTACAAATTGATGAATCATTAGAGATCAAATAAAGTGAATCTAACAATCAGTGGGTGTTTTCTTTTATCCCCCACTAATTGTCAGTACCTTAAGGGTATGACCTAATGGTTTCTGAACAGAATCGCCTTTGTTTTGATCCTCTTAGGATTTCCCTCATAGTATGGCAAGACGAGTTTTACTGCCAGTTCCTACGAGCTAAAATGTAAAATAACCGAACTCCAGATTGTTAACCATGTATACACAATTACTGTTCAATCTCTTTCGTTCAACTTATTTCTAAAACTTTCAAAGCCGAAGTTTCTGATTTATTAAATGTTTTTCTAACGACTACAAAGCTCTATTAGTTAAAGAAGCACCTTTACCAGCATCGTGTGGCAAAAGTGCTTCTCTTCTTCGATTATTCTTCTGATTGCTCGTTTACAGATACGATAAAATCAACTAATTGTTCAAGTTCTTCATCTGTACCAGCAAACTGGTCAGGTGGCATGGAGCCAATCCCTTCTTTTGCAATCGTTGCAATTTCTTCGGCGGATTTATCAATACCGATTAATGAAGGTCCAGCTCCACCACCTTGCAAATTATCACCATGACATGATAAACAGCTGTTTTCATAAACGGCGTATCCTGCGTGCTCTGTATCGATCTCTGCCTGTTCACCAGGAGGGATCGGTTTATTAGCTTCTGCTCTGGACTCCCAATCTACATTAGCTGCAGATTCATACGTTAGCCAGATAACAGAAGCTAGGGCAAGAAGCATCATCCCAACAGAGATCGGGCGTTGATGTGGTCTTCTCCCAGGTCCATTGTCTAAAAACGGAGCCAATAATAATGCGCCAAAGGCTATTCCAGGCAATACTAGAATACCCATAAGAATATAGTTTTGACTTGCAAATTCATATTTTAACAGTTCGTACAAGAACAAGAAGTACCAGTCTGGTAATGGAATATATGATGCGTTTGTTGGATCAGCCATTCCCTCCAACGGTGAAGGATGAGCTAATGTTAAACATAAAAATCCAACTAAAAATACCGCACCAACTAACCATTCTTTTAATAAAAAGTTGGGCCAGAAAGCTTCTGTTCTTCCAGGATATTCGGAATAATCCTTAGGTACATTTGGTTTTCTGTCGGTAGTGATACGTGAGTCACCAACAAATTTCATCCCTTTTCCCTTATGCATGCTTTCCCCTCCTTTTTATAATGGTCCAGAAATACCTTGTCTACGAATTAGAATAAAGTGTATTGCCAATAATGCAAAGAGTGCTCCTGGTAAAAAGAACACATGAATAGCGAAGAAACGTGTAAGCGTTTGAGCTCCAACGATGTTTGGATCTCCTGCTAATAGCGTTTTCAACTCTTCACCAATAAACGGAACTTGCTGTGCGATTTCCAATCCAACCTGCGTAGCAAAAAATGCTTTGTTGTCCCACGGTAGTAAATAACCGGTAAACCCAAGACCAAGCATAATAAAGAAAATCAATACACCAACAATCCAATTTAGTTCACGTGGTTTTTTATAAGCTCCTTGGAAAAACACTCGTAGTGTATGTAATAATAGCATGACAATAACAACACTAGCGCCCCAATGGTGCATACCACGAACAATTTGTCCATGTGCCACTTCAGTTTGCAAGTAATAAACGGATTTCCAAGCATTTTCGATGTCCGGTACATAATACATGGTTAAGAACATACCAGATAGAATCTGAATTACCACCACAAAAAATGTTAATCCACCAAAGCAATAAACAAAGGCGGAAAAATGATGCGCTGGATTCACATGCTCTGGTACTTCATGATCTGCAATATCCCGCCAGATTGGCGTAATATCTGCACGTTCATCAATCCAATCATAAATTTTCTGTAGCATAAACTATTACGCCCCCTTTCTCGGTACTGCATCACCTAAAAATAAAATACCATCTCTTACTTCTGATTCATAAACATCCAATGGCTGCAAAGGTGGAGTTCCTGGTACGTTTGTTCCATCCTTGTAGTATCGTCCATCATGACATGGGCAAAAAAATTGATCAGGATATTCATCACTTCCTCCCCAGGATACGACACAGCCCAAGTGTTTACAAATTGGAGAAAAGGCTTGGATATCACCATTCTCATCCTTGAAGACCCAAGCAGATCGATTTACTTGCGACTCATACCAGCCATCAACTTGGTCAATCTTCCAATCAATCTTTTGAGGCTCATTAGTGATATCATCAACGGATAAACCGACATTTGCCATGTCTCCCTGCCCCGATTCCTTTAACACTGGATCAACTGCCATTCGCAACATTGGTGCTAGCATTCCTGCTGCCATAAAACCACCAACCCCAGTAAGCGTATAGTTCAAGAACTGTCTACGGGATACTTGCTGCTTTTTATCGCTCATGATTTTCCCCCCCTCTTTTACAATAATCACGGACAATACAGTTATTTCAGATTACTAGGACATAACCATGATAGCGTAAACTATTTGTCCGGTCAATCATTATTCCTTTTTTGCAGATAAACTTTTTGCTCATTATTACCAATAGGATCGAATTAATTCACTCATCTGCTCTACCTGATCACGAATAAATCTATGCATATCAGCAGAATAAAGGTCACCTGACTTCATTCCAGGGAGCCATAACAGTGTTCCAGGAAGAGCCTGCTCATGTTTTTTCCACGCGGCATCTAGCGTAAGAAAAAACACATGCTTAAACGGCTGATGTTGTGCTTCTTCAACCCAAGCACTAACCCGCGAAAGCTCGGCTTCCTTAGCTGTAGTTTTTACATAATAATAAGGTGGTAGTAACATCATACGACCCGTTAGCTCTTTCTCCAATTCATTAACAAGAGCTGTTGTCCATTCCTTTTGAAAAGCATTTACTTCTATGGTGCTATCAATCTGCATCTGAAAAGGAATCAAGGGAATTAAAACCGTATCAATGTATTCTTTTGCTTCTATATATTGTGTCATGTCTGATTTTTTCCATCTCATCTGCTCTGCCCAGCCTTTCTCTTTTCACTTTGCCTATTTTTAATTGATTTATCTAAATCTTATCTATCCTTGCAAAAAAAATCAACCTATTGCTTCAGCAATTTTGGTTGATTCGAAAATGTCTCTTCCAACAATTGAAGGTCTTTCGCTAGTTTTAGAAAAGCTTCTTCATCCATATTATCTAAAGCTTGATCAATTTGCTTATTTAGAGCCTGCTTTTGGAATTCATAACGTGATTGCTCAAGCAATTGTTGTGCTGCTTCTTTATCCTGAGCTGTTATAAAATATTCATCTGGAATAAATGGATTTTCTTCTAATACAGCAATGTATAATGCATTTTGGTATGATTTTTTGAAATTAAGTTGAAGATAAAGGGCTTCTGTTTTATTTAATCGAATATCATGAAACGACTTCTCTGCATCTGTTGTTACGAGTTGATTTTTATAAAAACGAAAAGCTGTTTCACTTGAACATTGACTTGTCATGATGATGCCCCGTGGGCAAAATTTCGCTTCTCTAACAAAATGAAGCTGACTAAGCAACTCCTCATGATTCATTAAATAATTTAAAATCCATACACTTTCTCGTTTTTTCAACTGGTAATGATTTAAAAACCATTGGATAAAGCTTTTTTTATCTTCAACAGATACTGGAGTATGCACCATTTTTCACTCTCCTTTACAACTTCTCCTCTCGGATAATCTGGATCCGTTAAAAACCGAGTCCATTAACAACAGATAAGAAGTTGTTCAATCATATCTAGCTTCTTATCATTCCTCAAGATCTGATTGCTTTAAACGGAACAAAAATTCATTTATTTCATCATCTGTCGGCTGTTGTTCAAGATATGCAGTAAAAACAGGTATCGCCTCTTTGATCCTCCCTTCCTCTGTTAAAAAATAGCCATATTCTTTCAAAAAATCGCTATCATCTTTGAGATTATTATATGCAGCATTATAATGGTTTAATGCATTATTGTATGCTTCCAATTCATTATAAGCTCGGGCCAGTTCCCATTCATACAAAGGATCTTCAGCACCTGTATTTCTTATTTCGATAAGCAGGTCAACAATTCCTTTAAAATCATCCTTATTTTTTAATAGTTCAATTAAAAATAGTACAGCTTCTTTATAGTCAGGATCCATTGCCACAGCTTCCCGAACGTGGGTCTCGCTTGCTTCAACTTTCCCTAGTTGGTGTGCAAGCTTTCCAGCAAGTAAATAAAGATCTTTATTAAATGCATCTGTTTGCAGCCCTTTTTGACATATATCATATGCTTTCTCATACAACCCTTCTTCTTCATAAAGCGAAGCAAGCTGGTAATAAACGGTATGATAATATGTATCTAGCTCCACAACACGTTCCCATGCTTTTCTAGCAATGTCTGACCTACCCGCTTGATAAGCAGTAAAACCATATTTAAACAAGGAGTCTGGGTTTTCGCTATTTTCATCCTGATAATACGTTAAAGCTAACTCAAACTCACCAGCTTCAGCATATGCCTCAGCAAGTCGACCATTAATGGAAACATTCGCTACTTCCTTCATTTTAGGCAAAATATTTTCATAATAGGTGGCGGCTTTAAGATAATCTCCGGTTGAAAAATACAACTCTCCTAAAGCAAAGTCAATAATGGCTTCGTTTGGGTCATAACGCTTAGCCATTAATAATTTTTGTTCAGCTACTTCAAATAGCCCCTGTGCTTGATAAAGATCGGCTAATTGAATTAAGGTCTGCAAATAAGCCGGATCTTCTTCATCGATATCATTAAGAAGCTCAATAGCAGCTTCATCATCTTCCAATTCTGTATAAATATCAGCAAGCGTAACTTTTAATTCCCCTTCAGCAGGAAATTGTTGAATTAATTCTTCGAAAATTGCTTTCGCTTCATGCAGGTAGCCCCATTGCAAATATAGCTCTGCGATCGTATAGCGTTCTTCTTCATTTGCAGTCGGTAAATAGCTCTCTAGTAAGGCGATTGCTTCTTCTGTTTTCTGGGCCTCCATTAAACGAACAGCTTCCATGATTGTTTCCACATTGAACTCCCTTTCTTCACGTTCATCATGGTCTTTATCATAACGGAAAACAAGCAGATGTTCAAAATATACGCATGAAATGGGAGTTCAATATTCATTCACGCACTAAATCCGTTTAAGGTAATTTGTTTATCAGAGATGATAAAGAGACGTTCAAATCTACAGCTATAAGTTGATTTGAGCGCCTCTGTTTTTTGACTATTGCACAATTTGGTTTAAATCGTCATAAAAGCGGGGATATGATGTTGCAATTGGAGATATATCGTCAATTGCGATTTCACTCGTTGCAACAAGTGAAGCAATGGACGCCATCATAGCCATTCTATGATCATGATAGGATTGAACCCGATTTCCGTGTAATTGGGTCTTTCCATGGATAATTAACCCGTCTTCTGTCTCCTCCACACTAGCC
Source organism: Virgibacillus sp. 6R (assembly GCF_001895305.1). NCBI lineage: Bacteria > Bacillati > Bacillota > Bacilli > Caryophanales > Bacillaceae > Virgibacillus > Virgibacillus sp. 6R. The sequence continues at coordinate 30,602 of NZ_CP017762.1, forward strand.
CCTAATTTAGTAAGTGTTTCTGTTACAGCACGAATACGATCTGTTTCTTTCACACGAAGTTCTGCTGCATCTTTAATCACTGTCGTCCCTTCTGCTTGTGTAGCCAATAACGCAATGATCGGAATCTCATCAATGAGTCTTGGAACCATTTCTCCTTCAATGGTTGTGGCCGTTAATTCCTGATAACGAATGATAATATTGCCAATTCGTTCGCCACCTTTTACTTGTTCTTCCTCTATGCGTAAATCAGCACCCATCGCTAATAAAACATCCATTATTCCAGTGCGTGTTTCATTTAATCCAACATGTAATAGTTTTAGTTGACTATCTGGAACGATGGCAGCTGCTACAAGAAAGAATGCAGCAGAAGAAATATCACCAGGTACATAGATGTCCGTAGCTGTTAAAGCTTGCTTTCCATGAATTGAAATATCAGAACCATTTTTATTCAATTCCACACCAAATGCTCGTAGCATCGATTCGGTATGGTTTCTTGTAGGAGATATTTCCGTAACCGTTGTGATTCCTTCTGCAAACAAACCGGCCAATAAAACGGCAGATTTCACTTGGGCACTTTTAACAGGCAAATGGTAGTGAATGGATTTTAGTCGTCTCCCATCTACCGCTAAAGGAAGATAATTTCCTTGTGACCTCCCAGCAATACTTGCTCCCATTAAACGCAGTGGATCAACAACACGATTCATCGGACGTTTCGTTAAAGAAATATCACCATATAAAGTTGTAAACATTGGCAATCCAGCTAATATACCTAGCATTAACCTTGCAGTTGTCCCAGAATTTCCAAAATAGAGAGGCTCAACGGGTTCTGTTAATGATTGGGAGCCTTTTCCATGAATCGTTATACTTGATCCTTGCTGTTCAATGGTTACCCCCATCGCTCGAAAAATATTTATTGTCCGCATACAGTCTTCACTATCTAAAAAATGGTCAACAGTTGTTGTTCCTTGGGCTATAGAGCCGAACATAATGGATCGGTGCGAAATAGATTTATCACCAGGCACTTCTATAGTTCCCTGTAAAGGGCGGTTAATCGGTTGTAATATTCGTTCTTTCAACTTCCTATCATCCTTTATCAAGCATTATTTTTCGACCATTGTTTCATAACCTGCTTCATTAAGTGTCTGTTCACTTATTTTTTGCAACTTTTCTGAAGCAAAACTTAGCCGCAGCGCTCCCATGATCCCTTCCCTTATTTCTAATATTTGAATATTGTTAATACTTATATTGCTATTTGCCAGCAATTGCGTTACATGAGCCAACGCACCGGTCTGGTCTTGAATATCGACATACAAATCATAGTAGGATGGAATGGCGCCTTTTTCCTTTGTGCCAAGTCCGTCACGATATAGTTTGGCTGCTTCTAAATAAGCAATCATGTCTTGTTTATTGTTTTCTTCTACTAAGAGCTTTACGTGTTGCATTTCCGTGATCCATTCCTCTAAAAGCAGTGACATTTTCTTGCGATTATGGTAAAAGATGTCCTGCCAAAGGGTTGGATTACTGGATGCGATTCTCGTAATATCACGAAACCCTCCCGCAGCCAAATTAGGTAAGTAAGCATGTGTCTCTTCCCAGTGTTTTGCCTGGTGAACTAATGAAGATGCTATTAAATGCGGAAAGTGCGAAATAACCCCAGTCATTTCATCATGTTCATCTGCTTCTAATATGAGAAACTTACTATGTGTCGGGAGCAGCAATGACTTTAAAGCATGAACATCATGCTCTGTACTTCGTTCGGTTGGCGTTAATACGTAAATCGCGTTCTCAAATAAATGTGCTTTGGCAGCTTGTACACCTTTTTTATGAGACCCTGCCATCGGGTGCCCACCGACAAAAGACACGGCTTTATTTTGCAGTTGGTTGGCAGTAGTAATCATCGATTGCTTAACAGAAGAAACATCTGTTACTATCAATTTTTTAGATAATTGCATTTCGTCCAAAGCTGCAAGCAATCGAATTGATTCTGAAATAGGAGCAGCTAAGATAAGATAGTCAGCCTGTAGTACTGCAGCAGTATAATCTGCTTTCGCTTCATGAATGATTCCATGACTCTTGGCATACTGAAGTGTCTCTGAATGAATATCATAGCCGATAATATAGTTTTCAGCTATCGGTTTTAATGCCTTTGCTATCGATGCCCCAATTAGGCCGAGTCCTGCTATAGTTACTATACGCTTCACATATACAACCCCTTAGCTGTTTTGTTTATGATAGAGTGAGAATAACTCTTGCAGCCGTTGCATATCGTCCTTTAAACCTAGTGTAAAACGAATTGTATTTGGGATTCCTAACAACTCACCAGGACGGACGATAAAACCGTACTGAATTAGAAAATTAAACATTTCTGTACCACTAGTTGGCGTCATTACAAGCATAAAATTTGTCTCCGAAGGAAAGTAATTCCAGCCAAGTTGGTCTAGGAATACTTGAAAGTCCTGCTTGACGAGTAAATTTTTGCGTTTCGTCTCTTTAATAAATGCTTGGTCTGTTAGTGCGATTTGCGCAACTTGCTGGGCAATCGATGTAGTATTAAAGGGGCCGCGTACAACATTCAATTGATTGATAATCGTTTCATTTGCGACCCCATAGCCAATACGTAATCCGGCAAGCCCATACGCTTTTGAAAAAGTTCGTAAAACAATTAGATTGCTGTATTCTTGTATGCACTCCATCGCATGCAGGTCTTTCGCTTCATCTAAATACTCATAATACGCCTCATCCAAGACAACTAAAATATGTTCTGGGCAGTTATCCATAAATGAAATAAGGTCCTGCTTTGCTATCGAAGTTCCAGTTGGATTATTAGGTGAACAAAGCCAAACGACATTGGTATCCTCATCAATCGTATCCAACATGTCAGCCAAATCATGGGAACCATCCACAGTCGGAATTTCCTTTACTGTTGCCCCTTCAATCGTCGCGTTATGTTTATATTGTGGAAAGGTTGGTGTGGCCATGACTGTATTTACTCCTGTAAATAAATACGCTCGACAAATCATTTGAACGATTTCTTCAGAACCACTTCCAAAAATAATTTCTGACTCGTTCACATTTAATTTGTTAGCAAGGTCTTTCCTAAGTCGAGCGGTATATCCATCCGGATAAATATCAAAAGCAGGCTCAAAGGAAGCGAGAAACTGTTTGATTTCATTCGAATATCCATATGGATTTTCATTAGATGATAACTTAACAATTCGCTCTATTTGGTATTGAGCTTTGATGTCTTGAATTTGTTTCCCCTGTTGGTATGGGGCAATTTGTTTTAACGCGGCTTTTGCTCTCATAATGTGCTATCCTCCTTACACGCTAAATCGGGACGTAAATGAATGGCTTCATTTTGAAAGATATGATTCATACTTGCTTGCTCTTTGTCTGTATTTACAACCATCATCACACGGATGCACCGTTTTAAACTATTAGGCACATCTATTTCTGTCATGCACATAACTGGAACATACGTCCATCCAGGAAGCTTTCGTAATCCTTTTGCAGGAAAGGCTGCCGTAATATCCTTAGTTACAGATATAAAAACATGTGAAACATCTTCTGGTGATACATTATTTTTAGTCACCATTTCTTCGACTAACCGTCTAGTATTCTCAATAATCATGTCAGCTTGATCCTCAACTACCGTTGTTGCGCCTCGTATCCCCCTTGTCACTCGCCCACCAGCTTTCTTTCAAAAGATGATAAATAATAAAGCATATCCTCATCTGTAATTTGTTTTATAATTGGTTTGCCTATTTGTTCCAGCAATACCATTTGAATACTTTGATGCTTGTTCTTCTTATCATTTTTCATTTTAGCAAGTATGGCTTGCTGATCCACAGAATGAAGTTCAAGCGGATAATTATTGTTTTGCAGCCATTGTTTTAATTCAGAAAATGGTAAATGATTATCATAAACTGATTCACTCACATGAATGGCAAATAACAAGCCAATAGCAACTGCTTCTCCGTGTGTAAGCGTTCCATATCCTAACTGAGCTTCTAAAGCATGCCCTAGTGTATGTCCTAGATTCAAATATTTTCGCATATCTGCTTCTTTTTCATCTGTTTCTACTACATGTGCTTTAATTTGTATACCTATATGAATATGCTCTTGCACAGTTGCTTTTGATAAAGCTTGAAAATCGGTGTTAAGAAATGAATAAAAGATAGCTTCATCTGAAATTAATGCTTCTTTCACTAATTCTGCATACCCAGAGCGGATTTCTTTTTTATTTAATGTAAATAACGTTTCGACATCATAAATGACTGCCTGTGGTGCATAGAAGCTCCCAATTAAATTCTTCCCGAGCGGATGGTTAATAGCGACCTTACCACCGACGCTGCTATCGTGGGCTAATATCGTTGTCGGCATTTGAATATAATCAATTCCTCGCATATAAGTGGCCGCTACAAATCCCGCTAAATCACCAATAACTCCCCCGCCTAAAGCAATTAACAAAGAGCTACGATCAAGGTTATGTTCAATTGCCTCTGTTAGCAGTTGATAATAATAGTCCGTACTCTTTGTTTGTTCACCAGCAGGGATTACCGTGTGATGTACCTGTAAAGGGGAACATGCTTCAAGAACATCGGATAAATACAATGGGGCTACATTTTCATCTGTGATAATCCAAACGAAAGAGTAATCTTTTGTTAAATATTGCTTCGTTTGCTTGCGAATTCCTTCTCCTATAACAATGGAGTATGCATGTGTACTTGCTTGAACTTTTATTTCTGCTGTTTCCATATTAAAAACACCTGATTTCTTCACGATATGTTTCAATGGCTTCTTTCAGCTTTGGAAATTGGTCGTTCGTAAATTGCTCGGTTAATGCCTTTGCCAATTCAAATGCCACCACATGCTCCATAACAACTGAAGCAGCTGGTACTGCACAGGCATCGGATCTTTCCACCGTAGCTTTAAACGGTTCTTTTGTATCGATATCCACGCTCGTAAGTGGGCGTTTCATTAATGTTGGAATGGGTTTCATGACCCCTTTCACGACGATTGGCATTCCTGTTGTCATGCCACCTTCAAAACCACCTAGGCGATTAGTCATCCGATAATAACCTAACTCTTCGCTCCAAGCAATTTCATCATGCACTTGACTTCCGTTTCGTTTAGCTGCCTCGAACCCAATCCCGAATTCTACCCCTTTAAATGCATTAATGCTAATGACACTTCCGGCTATTCTGCTATCCAATTTACGATCATAATGGACGTAAGATCCGACACCAGCTGGCATCCCTTCGACATAAACTTCACAAACACCACCAATGGAATCTCCTACTTGTTTGGCATCATCAATCGCTTGCATCATCGGTCCCTCAACTTGTTTATCTAAGACACGAACTGGTGAGTCATCTGCTAATTGCTGACGCTCCTGAACGGAAAGCGCTGCTTGATCCTCTGCAATAATACCTGCAATTTCTTTCACATAACCGACGACGTCAATTCCCAAATGCTTGAGCATCGTTTTTGCCACAGATCCAGCGGCTACTCGTGCTGCTGTTTCACGAGCTGAAGAACGCTCCAAAATGTTGCGAATATCGCGATGTCCATATTTAAGTGCCCCGTTTAAATCAGCATGACCTGGCCTTGGTCGTGTTACTACTCTACGAATCTTTTGGTCTGTATCAATCGGATCCGCTCCCATAATATCTTCCCAATGCTTGAAGTCATCATTATGTATGACCAATGAGATTGGCGAACCTAACGTAATTCCATGTCTTACCCCACCTGTAATGTCAACGAGGTCTTTTTCTATTTGCATTCGTTTCCCACGGCCGTGTCCTTTTTGTCTACGTGACAGGGACTGATTAATGTCTTCTTTTACTAATGGCATTTGGGAAGGAACTCCTTCGATTATGGTTGTTAATTGTTTTCCATGTGACTCCCCCGCTGTTAAATAGCGCACGTTACATTCTCCTTTTATGAATTTTTCTAATTACTATACCATACCTTAACATGTTTTTGGCAACAATTATTGAAAAAAATAAAGAATTAGTCAAAAAACTCAAATAAAGCGCTATCATCTTCCTTTATAGCACGAACACAGAACGTAAGTTCTGATTAATTGTGCAGAACAAACCCGCAAGCGCCCGTTTAGCAACGTAGTGAATGGAACGAATCAACTAAAGATTTAGGAATCAAGCTACTAAAAACAGGGGTATGCCGGCGCCTGAGCGGCAAGCCCGTGTTTAGTCGTTCTTCCTCTTTACGACGAACCGATGAGGCCTTATCGTAGGGCGCATTTCTAAGTCGCATCGTTGCTGGGCTCATGCGCCGGACGTGGCTATTCAGTTATTTCGTTATCTCCAAGCACCTAATTTTATCGTTTCCTATACAATAAAAAAACTTGTAGATAACCAAAAGGTTTCTACAAGCTAAATACTTACTATTTAACCGCAATTTAAAGATAAGACTTTCAAACTTTCTGGTAAAAGAAAGTATCTAATAAACGTAATTGATATTTTTCCGGATGAAATATTTGTTCCGTGCTGCCGACAAATAATACACCATTTTTATTCAAAGCTTGACTAAAACGCTGGTAAATTTCTTCTTTTGCTTCATCTGTAAAATAAATTAAGACATTCCGGCATATAATTAAGTCTATGTTGTTCGGATATGTATCGGCAAGCAAATTATGTTTACGAAATGTGACTCGCTGTTTAATACTAGGGGATAAATAATAAAGTCCTTGCTGATCAGTAAAATACTTCGTAATGAATTTTTCTGGTAAATCCTTTAGCGCTTGCTTCTGATAAATCCCTTGCTTTGCCTTGTCTAACGCAGCTTCATCGATATCTGTAGCGATGATTCGATAGGAAGCGTTTGGGAAATGTTCTGCCAGCATCATTGCAACACTATACGGTTCTTCACCTGTCGAGCATGCCGCACTCCAAATAGTAAACGGTGACTGCTCCACCAACTTTGGAAGAACAGAGGTTTGTAAGACTTCCCATCGTATCGGATTACGGTAAAACTCGGATACATTAATTGTTAAACGATCAACAAATTCGTTTAGCAACCTCTTATCTTGGCCCAATGCGCGATAATAGCTTGCAAAGTCTTTATAGCCCCGTTTATTTCGTAGTGATGTTAGCCTTCGTTTCATTTGCGTTTCTTTATACAAATGTAAATCAATGCCTAGTTTCGTCTTAACTTTAGCAATAAACTGGGTATAATCTTTATCCAATGCTTCCCCCTCTTTCAATATAACAACTGTGCAAACATGAAGCTGCCGTGAGGATTATGCACTCACGGCAATTCCAAAAGCTTTCATGTTAGTAAATCCAAGTGGCATCTTGTTTCATATAATCAATTAGCTCTTCAGCTTTGAAAAATAAAGCAAGTTCTCGTTCAGCGCTTTCAGCAGAATCAGAACCGTGAATAATATTTTTACCAACAGTCATTCCATAGTCTCCGCGAATCGTTCCAGGTAATGCTTCTGTTGGATTGGTTTTGCCCATCATTTCTCTTGCGGTTGCGATTACATTTTCACCTTCCCAAGCCATGGCAAATACTGGACCAGACGTAATAAATTCCACCAGTTCCCCAAAGAAAGGGCGTTCTTTATGTTCTGCATAGTGCTTTTCAGCTAATTCGGTTGAAATGGTCATCAGCTTTGCTCCAGCTAATTTAAAACCTTTTGCTTCGAATCGACTAACGATATCGCCGATTAGATTACGTTGAACACCATCTGGTTTAACCATCAAAAATGTTTTTTCCATGTTACAAAACCCCTCACCTTATGTATTTATCTAGCCGATAAAATTTTATCAAACCTATGTAAAAAAGACAAATTAAGCTCGGCGTTTGCCGATATATTTACCAATCTGTAATAATGTTTGCTTTGGACGACTATCAGGAAAACCTTCCAATTGTTTTAGCGCTTTTGCCAAAAACCAATCACTTAAACAATACGATTCGCTGATTGCATCTGTTTCTTTTATGTTTTCCACAACCTCTTTCATGCGTGCTTCACGAGTGATAGGATCAGCCTGTAAGCTTTGTTTAATCCTCGTTTCAAGAACAGGGTCCTTCATTGCTAAAAACACAGGAAGGGTTAGATTTCCTTGTAATAAGTCATTCCCTGCAGGCTTTCCTAATTCTTTTTCAGATCCTGTAAAATCTAAAATGTCATCAATGATTTGGTAAGACATGCCAATATTGTATCCATAACGATATAATTTATGCGCTTCTTGTTCAGTAAGTCCAGAAGCAATAGCACCTAACTTACAACTTGTTGCTATAAGTAAAGCTGTTTTACGTTTAATTCGTCGCAAGTAATTGCGAATCCCCTGACTTCCATCAAACTTATCCTTAATTTGTTCGATTTCGCCTTTACACACTTCTACAATTGTTTTAGATAATAAACGGTGTATTTTCGGATCTTGTAATAGGGTAATTTCCTCTAACGCCCGAGCCAATATATAATCACCTGCGTACATGGCTACTCGATTCCCGTAGGTTTTTCGTATAGTGGGCTTTCCTCTTCGTATATCAGCATCATCAATCACGTCATCATGCACTAATGTTGCTGTGTGAATGAGTTCCAATGACACAGCAACGGTTTTTAGACGCTCCAAGTCATACTCGCCCATCTGACCTGCCAATAACACAAATACAGGGCGAATTCGTTTCCCGCCTGCTTGCAGTAACTGTGTAGAAGCTTGGCGTAGCACAGGATGCTTTGCCTGTACCACATCATTAATCGTCTGTTCGATTTCATTTAAGTCTTTTTTTAAATATCCATAAGCTCTAGCTAATTTCATGAATGTCACCTTTAATATTTACTTAATTCATTATTCGGTTCTTTTACGCCCATATGCATTGCTGCTACGCCACCAGTATAACTTTTCACTTGAACATTGGTAAACCCTGCCTCGATAAACATCTGCTTGAGTCGTTTTTTATCAGGAAAATCTTGGGCAGACTCATTTAACCATGCGTATTCCTGTTGACTTTTGGCGATTATTTTTCCGAGCAAAGGCATAATATATTGAAAGTAAAAATAGTATAATTGCCGATAAACAGGTATGGTAGGCTGTGAGGTTTCCAGGCAAACCGCCTTCCCCCCAGGCTTTACGACACGATACATTTCTTTTAGTACGGTCATATAGTCTGCTACATTTCGTAAACCAAAGCCAATAGTTACATAGTCAAAGCTATTATCTGCAAAAGGAAGTTCCATCGCGTTTCCTTGCATAAAATGTACTTGCTCTATTTTTAGCTCTTGTTGTTTTTTTTTCGCAATGGAAAGCATATTTTCACTAAAATCAAGGCCGGTAACCTTTCCAGTATTTCCAGTTTGCTCTGCCATTACCAATGCCCAGTCTCCTGTTCCACAGCATACATCTAAGGCGTTTGTTCCAGGCTGTACATTCATTCGTTTCATAACGTCTTTTCTCCATGCTTTATGGCGTTGGAATGAAATAATAGAATTCATGGAATCGTATTTGGAATATATTTTTTCAAACACGTGATGGACACGTTCTTCTTTTGATGATTGTGCCATAGCTTAACCTTCTTCCCCCATACTAAATAAATATGTTTTTCTTACAGAAGCGAGCTCCGTTAACAAGTAATGTGAAAAACTGTGATAAATCGCCGGTAATCGGCTTATTTCATTTTCCACCTGATGCAATAATTCTGTAAGCTGTTTGATCAATGCATCCCCATTTGTAATACTTTCTATCCAAGGATTTAACTTTATTTCACTTGCTTTAATTTGGTCCATATCGTTCGTTAGCTTGGTGATATATAACCATTTTTCTGCAATTTCCCCCAAGCTTGGGACACTAAAAAAAGAGGCAATTTGAACGATTAAACGTGTATCGATAACATTCCGTACATGCATGTAGTGCTTTAAGGAATCTATCTCATTATAATAGAGTGTCATTTTATACTCATTAATTTCTTTGATAGCCGATGCAAGCAACCGAATAAATTCAAAATCGTTTATTTCAGCTAACACTAAATAATAGAGTCCACTATAATAGTCACCAGCAAGTACATGTAACTGTTTTTGCAATTTGACATCCTCTTCCTCTTCTTCAGATGTCAAACTCGGAACTTTGTCGTGTGTGTCCAAAGCCATTTGAACAAGCATTGTCGTTAAGATATATCTTTGCTTACGGGATTCAGGTAAGGAACTATGGTTGATCATTTCAATTAATAAACGCATCTTTCCTTCATCGATGATGGGTTTGTCAATATATTTTTCCAAATAGGAGTGCTTTATTTTCGTTTCTATTTCTGTTTTTAGGTACTGTATGTCCTCTGTTGACGTATTCAAGAAAAATCACCTGAACCCTTCATCCAATCTATTCGCTTTAGCTATTATAGCATAATTTATGGCTAATCAATAATCAAACAATCTGGATAAAAGTAAAATGAAGCTTAGATCATTTCAAATAGCAGTGAATGAAACTACTAGTTTTCCCATATATGAGCTATCCTTAGAGCATTAATAACTTACTTATTTTCAATTTCACCGTGACTCGTTTGAATTAAGGCTTTGCCTCGTACTTTAACGGCTGATGTATGTTCTGTAAACTGTGCAATCATAATTTCTCCCTGATCCAGTTTCTCCGAATGATGAAAACGGGTATCGTTTCCTCTCGTTAATCCAATTACTTGTACGCCATCTTCCAATGCTTTGATGACAAAAAAATCAGATGAAACACCTAGTTTATCCATGATTATCAGCATTCCTTTCGTATGTTCAAAATAGTTTTTTAATCGAAAATATTAACGATTTAGATCTACTAGCTTTCGTTAAACAGTACCTAACATCTTGTCATTTTTAACGCTGATTCAAGATGCCTGTACATGTGTGTCATGCTGAAGAAATTTAATCTACGTTTAGAAAAACTTGGCTTGTCGCCAAGTCTTATGGCGGAAGCCTTTGTTTTTCTTATACTATATACCAAAAAAATCTTATACTTTCCTATAGTGGAACAAAGGCGTGGGGCGCCCGTTTAGCAACGTAGCGAATGGAACAAATCAACTGAGATAAAGGAATCACGGTGAGGCGACGAACCGATGATGACTTATCGTAGGGCGATTTCGTGAAGTCGCCTAGTTGCTGGGCTCATGCGCCGGACGTGGCTATTCAGTTATTTCGTTATCTCCAAGCACCTCATTTTATACTTTCTTACTCTGCAACAAAGGCGTGGGGCGCCCGTTTAGCAACGTAGCGAATGGAACGAATCAACTAAAGATAAAGGAATCATGCCACTAAAAACAGGGGTATGCCGACGCCTGAGCGGCAAGCCCGTTTTTAGTCGGCCTTCCTCTTTGCGACGAACCAATGAGGCCTTATCGTAGGGCGCATTTCTTAAGTCGCATCGTTGCTGGGCTCATGCGCCGGACGTGGCTATTCAGTTATTTCGTTATCCCCAAGCACCTAATTTTATGCTTTCTTATCTTATTAAAAAAAGGATACGCAAAACGCGTATCCTCTCTTAGGCCCTATGTAAAATAATTATTTTACACTGTCTTTTAGGGCTTTACCTGGTTTAAATGCAGGAACTTTGCTTGCTGGGATTTCGATCTCTTCTCCTGTTTGAGGATTACGACCTTTACGAGCAGAGCGCTCACGCACTTCAAAGTTACCAAATCCGATTAACTGTACTTTTTCACCTTTTTTAAGTGAATCCATGACAGATTCGAATACTGCATCAACCGCTTTCGTTGCATCTTTCTTAGAAAGTTCGCTTTTTTCAGCTACAGCATTAATTAGGTCTGTTTTATTCATGACATTCACCTCCTCCCATTTATCATCAATCGACATTGGAACAAATTAAAAGAAGCTATCATCATTTGTTCACCATTTTGCCAGTTTTTATACTTCATGTCACATAATTCAAGTGTGACATGGCTTATCTTAACCGAGTTTGCAACAAAATTCAACAGTTTCCCCCCAATTTTTTCTTATTTCTTTCAGTTTTCATGAATTTTCATAGTAAAATTGGTAGATAATCCCATTTATCACAGAAACCTTGTTAGAATGATGGTTAGCGGCAATACTCGGCTATATTAATAGGTATACGACACAACTAGCAAATATCCTGCCGTTTTCTATTAAATTTTTTTAAAAAAGTACTTTTACCCCCAAACATGATAGCAATGAAAATATAGGTGAGGGTTAAGTGTTTGAATATTCATATTATAAAGACGATTAATCACAAGCAGGAAACGAAAGCAACGATAGTCAATTGCCATCCTATCCACTGCATAGATTAGGAGTAAAAAGAAAACATGACCGCCGTTTCCCTCCTCTCTGCAATAAAGTGAACCTTCAATCAGTTTCATTCATCCCCCACAGCTTGTTAGTACCATAATGATATGACCTAAAGACCTCTGAACGAAATAGTGCATTTAGGTGCTTTTACCTCCCACTTAGACTTGTTGCAGTACACATTATCCAACTCCTGAAGTCGGAGTCTTACAGCACCTTATATTTGGGATAAAATAAAAAAAGCAGCCCGATATCGGACTACGTACACTGCTTAATAGGATTACATATGGGATAAAGAAATCTGTTAACATAAGGTCTGCATGTGAACTAACAATGTGTAAGATGACCACATTACTCAATAGAATCTTAGCAGAGAAAAAATGTCACCAGTAAAGGATTTCCGAGAAAAATAAAAAGCAGCTACATACAGCTGCTATAATATAATAGCTATTAAGCCACCAGATCCTTCGTTAATAATTCGTTCCAGTGTATCTTTCAGTTTGTATCGTGCATTTTCTGGCATCAGGGCAATTTTTGCTTGAATGCCTTCCCTAACTATGGAGCTTAATGAACGCCCGAAAATATCTGATTCCCAAATCGATAGTGGATCTTCTTCAAAGTCTTGCATTAAATAGCGAACCAGCTCTTCACTCTGCTTTTCCGTTCCTATAATTGGAGAAAACTCGGATTCAACTTCCACTTTGATCATGTGAATCGATGGAGCGACAGCTTTTAAACGAACCCCGAACCGAGACCCTTGGCGAATAATTTCAGGCTCATCCAAAATCATATCTTCCAAAGCGGGAGCAGCAATTCCGTAACCAGTTTGCTTGACCATTTGCAATGCACCTGATACTTGATCGTACTCTCTTTTAGCATGTGCAAAATCTTGCATGAGCTGTAGCAAATGGTCTTTTCCTCTAATCTCTTCGCCTACAATTTCTTTTAATACTTCGTCGTATAAGTGGTCTGGGGCATGCAAATCAATTTCAGCTATCCCTTCTCCCATTTCCATGTCTGCCAATCTCGCTTGGTCAATATGTTCATAAGCTGAAAATTCTCCAACAATCTGATCCACATCTCGTAAACGTTTAATGTTTTTCACCGTATCTTGTATAGCTTCCTGATATCCTCTTCTTAGCCAGTGATCTTCGTTTAATACCATCACCCAGCTTGGTAAATTCACATTTACTTCTAATACTGGAAATTCGTACAGCGCTTCCCGTAGAACGTTGGTAACATCATGCTCTGTCATGGATTCAATGCTCATTGCCAACACTGGAATATCATATTTGTCAACTAGTTCTTGTCGTAATAGTTCTGTTTCTTGGCTGGTAGGACGCTGTGAATTAAGAACCATAATAAACGGTTTTCCTACTTCTTTTAATTCCTCAACTACTCTCGCTTCAGCGTCCACATAATCATTTCTGGCAATTTCTCCAAACGAACCATCTGCAGTGACAATGACTCCAATCGTAGAGTGTTCTTGAATTACTTTCCTTGTTCCAATTTCAGCTGCATCATGAAAAGGGATCGGTTCTTCATACCACGGCGTATGAATCATTCTCGGACCATTTTCATCTTCAAACCCTTTTGCACCTTCAACTGCATATCCTACACAATCCACGAGACGAATATTTACATCTAGCCCTTCATCCACATGAACAGAAACTGCTTGATTAGGTACAAATTTTGGCTCTGTAGTCATAATTGTTTTGCCAGCAGCACTTTGCGGTAATTCATCATGTGCCCGTGCTCGTTCACTTTCGTCGTCCATATTTGGTAATACAACTTGCTCCATGAATTTTTTAATAAACGTTGATTTTCCTGTACGAACTGCTCCGACGATACCTAAGTAAATATCTCCATTTGTCCGTTTTGAAATATCATTAAAAATATCCACTCTTTCCAAAAGATCCCCTCCCGATCTCCATTACTTTTTTACGCACAAACTATGAATAATTGACATTACAAGTCTATGATGTTGTCCTATCAAAATATGCCTGAATTATGTGTAAAAGTTAAATAAAACTGGGCAGCTCTAAGTTCCTAAAGCATGTAAGAGTCTGGCTACCTTATATAATTCTATTCTTCATATCTTTTCTCTCCAGCTAAAACAGCCTTATATAGCGAATTAGTATTAAACATAAACAATGTTTATCTGGAGTGCTTGCAAATTAGTTTCTCTATGTTGAATAAAGTTCTTCAATCAGTTGGGTGTTTTCATTCATCCCTCCACTGATTGTTAGACGAACATTTATTGCCTCCGCTTATCCTCGTAGCATTGAAAGGCAGGACTTACTGCCATTTATAAGTGGGTTAACTGAGGGATATAGTACGCACCTCAAAATTTAAGGGTGAGTTAACAAGTAGCTGAACTACTTTATTAAATTGGTTTGAAATGAGATAGAATTTATCTTCTACCCCTCTATTTTTTATCATCTCAGCCCTAAAAAGAAGATCCGCCCCCATGAACAAAGGCGCGGGGCGCCCGTTTAGCAACGTAGCGAATGGAACGAATCAACTAAAGATAAAGGAATCACGGTGAGGCGACGAACCGATGAGGCCTTATCGTAGGGCGCATTTCTAAAGTCGCATCGTTGCTGGGCTCATGCGCCGGACGTGACTAGTCGGTTATTTCGTTATCCACAAGCACCTAATTTTATAGTTTCTTATACATTCAAAAAAACCCTTGAAACAATATATTGTTTCAAGGGTTCAAATATGATACTTTTATTTATTCTCTTGTAAAAACACTGGTTCACCTTTCTCAACTGTATATGGAAGGGAATAGACTGGTACAAACGGTGTGTTATCAGCCAACACATATCGAATATCATCACCTGGCTCATAATTGTGTTCTTCTTCCTGTAGCGCTTGGTTTAGGTCGATTCGATAATCTACATAGAGCTTTCCATCCGTATCCATGATAATAGGCAAATTTTCCTTGGAATATGGACTGATTACAGTTGGTGTAGCATCTAACCCAAGTTTCTCATAATCGATTGTATAAATTCCATCCGCTATTTCTTCTTTAAATGGTGGGTAAAGATGTTCATCACGATAGATGTCCAATTTTACGTTTACACTACGGATTGCCTCAGAAATACGTAAATCAATTAGTTTTACACGCGGGTTGTCTTCAGGTGTAATTAATGTGTATTGGTAAACGCCACCATTTTCATACGCGTTACCAGGTATCTCTGTTAATATATTCGCCTCTTTTAATTTTGAAAAATCAAGCAAATATTTCTGAAAAATTGGTGTGTCGCTATCTTTTGTGCGAATCGGCACAAGCCCGCCATTTTGCTCCCGATATTGTTCCACTGCAGATTGAACTGCCTCCAATTGGTCTTGATTAGGAACTTGGTTTTTGGATAATTGCTCATCCGGGTATAAACAACCACTTAACAGGATCGTAATCAGAATAACTATTGTGATTTTTCCATATGTCGTATACGTCATTATAGTACCCCCTTGTCCTAACCTGTTGGACCACTAAATACAATATAGAGAATGATGAGACTCCCCAAAATTAAAGCTATGTACGCGAAGAATGAAATAATTCCAGCTAACCAGCCTGTCAATTTATATCTTGCCAGCAAAATAAGGCCAATTGCAACGAGTAAAAAAGCCATACCGGCAAATGATATATACATGTTCAGCATAGATTGTGACACGATTTCTCCACCCCTAAAAACAATTCTTTATTGCACCACGTATTATAACATAAACAGCCCAGCTACGTGGAAAAAGAGTGTCTGTATAAACATAAGAAAATCCGAGATGAAGGGGGCTGTCTCCATCCCGGCATGACTAAATAATTATCCACTGCAACTCTATCCATGAATGCTTGTGCGATTTATTCTATGCGAGAATATGGAGAATTGTATCCTCACTTGCCCAAGTACGTTTATTTTTTGAACAGCTTATTTAACGAATTCATATCCATGGGCATATCATTTTTGACAATTGACTGAACAATTTTATCTTCTTTCTCCTTGGAGATAGGTTTATTTGCTAGTTTGCTCAAGTGACGAACCAGCTTACGTACGGTTTTCTCATCGGAAAAATCAGCATGCTTCACAGAATCTGCCACTTTATATACATCATCTGGATTAATGTTTGCCTTTTGTTGAATTTTGTCAAAAAGGCCTTTTTGAAAATTACTCACGTACTCGCCTCCCTGCTAAGTGAACTCAAACACAGTATATGCAGGAAGTCGACTTCGTGTTATTGCGAATACCTTTCCATCAGCAATTGAGCGAGGTCATCCATTTCTTGCCGTTTGTTACGGCTCATTAATTGACCGACAACGTCCTTTGGTTGTTTTCCTTCAAATAATACTTGATAAATTCCTTCTGTTATCGGCATTTCTACCTGCTGTTCTTTCGCAAATTGATAAGCCGCTTTAACAGTCCTTACTCCTTCCACAACCATACCCATCTGTTCAAGAACATCTTCTAATTTGTTTCCTTTTCCTAACAAATTACCGGCTCTCCAATTTCTGCTGTGCACACTTGTACACGTAACAATTAAATCGCCAACTCCAGGTAAGCCTAGAAAACTTAATGGATTGGCTCCTAATGATGTCCCTAATCTGGCTATTTCAGCAAGCCCTCTTGTCATTAAAGCTGCCTTGGCATTATCCCCGTATCCTAAACCATCTGAGATTCCAGCACCTAAAGCAATAATATTCTTCAGAGCGCCACCAAGCTCAATCCCTAAAACATCCGGGCTCGTATAAACGCGAAATGACTCATTAATAAACAAATCTTGTGTTAATCTCGCACGGTCTGGATCAACAGAAGAGACCGTAACAGTTGTAGGCTGTCGTAAGGCCACTTCTTCCGCATGACTAGGACCAGAAAGAACAACAATCTCTTCTTCCTTAAAAGCGGTTAATTCTTCCCCAATCATTTGTGAAACACGTTTTAATGTAACAGGTTCAATCCCTTTCGAAGCATGAATGATGGTCGTCTCTGGGGAAATAAGTGGATCTACTTGTCTAGCTACCTCACGGATGGCTTTGGTTGGTACAACGAATACTACGGCAGTAACACCTGCTATCGCTTGTTTTAGATCAGAATAAGCTGTGATAGCTTCTGGTATAACTGCATCTAAATATTGATCATTTCGTCTCGTTTGGTTTATTTTTTTTGCTTGTTCCGTACGATGTGTCCATAATCGCACCTCATGCTGGTTATCAGCAAGTACGATGCTCAGGGCTGTGCCCCAGCTCCCTGCCCCTAATACCGCTACCTTTGCCATGTTATCTCCTCCTTATTGTCTCTTTCTTGCAACTATTTTTATTGGGGTACCTACAAACCCAAACGCTTCCCTAATTTTATTTTCTAGAAACCGCGCATAAGAAAAATGCACAAGTTCTGGTTCATTTACAAAGATAACAAAACGTGGTGGTTTTACGCTCACCTGTGTGGCGTATAAAACCTTCAGTCGTTTTCCCTTTATAGTTGGCGTAGGATTCAGCGCAATGGCATCCATAACCACATCATTTAATACATTTGTCGGCACCCGCTTTGCATGATTTTCACTTGCCAATTGTATTGCTGGAAGTAATGTATGCAACCGTTTCTTTGTTTTTGCAGATAAAAAGACGATTGGGGCATAATCCAAGTACTGAAAATGAGCCCGTACTTCCGCTTCAAATTCTTTCATTGCTTTTTCTGTTCTAGTAATGGTATCCCATTTATTAACGACGATAACCACTGCTCTCCCAGCTTCATGAGCATAACCGGCAATTCGTTTATCCTGTTCTCGTATCCCAGTTTCTGCATCTAATAAAACTAAGACAACATCGGAGCGCTCAATTGCTTTTAAAGCGCGTAAAACACTATATTTTTCAGTGGACTCATATACTTTCCCGCGCTTTCGCATCCCTGCCGTATCGATAATAACATAATCCTGGTTATCCTTATGAAGTTTTGTATCAACAGCATCGCGGGTTGTTCCTTCCATGTCACTTACGATAACCCGTTCTTCATTTAGCAATGCATTCACTAATGAAGACTTTCCGACATTTGGTCGTCCAATTAAACTAAAGTAGATCGTATCGTCATCCTTCTCGTCCATTTCCAACTTAGGGAAATGACGAACGACTTCATCTAATAAGTCTCCTAATCCCAGCCCGTGAGAGCCTGAGATTGGATATGGCTCGCCAAATCCAAGAGCATAGTATTCATAAATGCTTTCGCGCATTTCCGGATTGTCCATTTTATTAACACCTAATACGACAGGCTTATTGGATTTATATAACAGCTTAGCTACCTCATCATCGGCAGCAGTAATTCCTTCACGTCCATTAACTAAAAAGATAATGACATCGGCTTCATCAATGGCTATTTCAGCCTGCTGGCGCATTTTTACTAATAGCGGTTCGTCTCCTACTTCAATTCCACCTGTATCAATGAGATTAAAAGTCGTATTTAACCATTCTGCTTCAGCGTAGATTCGGTCCCGCGTAACACCAGGGATATCTTCGACAATGGATATACGTTCTCCAACTAATCTATTAAAAATAGTTGATTTCCCAACATTTGGCCTTCCTACAATTGCTACTGTTGCTTTCCTCATGAAAGGAACATCCTTTCCTTACGTCTTGTTTTAACGTGTTTTGTTTTTATCCAATGAGCTATTTGTTAAGCAGATCCTTGATTTGTAATATAACTCATATAATAAACCAGCTATTATCCATTCTATTGGAGTAAATCCAATTATTCAGCTTATTTACTTTTACAAACCCATTGTAGCTTATTACCAACCAGCTTGAACAACCTCTATCATAGCAAAAGTAAGACGGACGCACAATTATAAAGTGAAACTGCATTTAGTAGGGTTTTCCCTCTAGGAGTAGAACAAAGGTTAAAAGCTTAAGTTCCCTTGAAGAAGACGCGTGCGAGTTGTAGCTTCCAAATTTTTCTTGTCCTTGTAAAAGAAGAACGTTTTTCTGCCTATCACGTCTCCTACAATTGACATCTTGTTGATCCGAGTGATTTGGGAATTTAGATGTCGTTATCTCCTACTTAGTCTTCTTTGTTTCGTTTTTAACTCTTAAGTAGGAGCTTAACGGCATCTTACATGCGGGATAAAAGGGATTTAATGTTTTACAATTATAAATAGTTCTTCACTTAATTGATGGGCTATTCCATCCGTAATGGCTTCTAAATTAGCTGAGATATCTTCTGCCTCTTTTCGGGTTTCGCAAACAAAAATAGGTGCGCCCCCTTCAACGATGGAACGATTTGTCGTAATAACTGCTAAAATAGCCTTTTCTATTTTCATTATTCATCTCCCCTCCATCTAAAAAAAGACGATTCAGACGGCATACGTATAGCACTTTCCAGCACTGGAACAGCTCCGATTACCTGTTTTGCTTTGTTCACATTACGAATTTGTGGAAGAATAAATATCCCAATCCGACCATCATCTAAATCTCGTTTAATTAACGGAGTTAGTGCTGGTGTTCCAGAATCTCTGAATACTCCTAAAGTTACTGATACATCGTGCAAAATCGCTTGGCGTTGTCCTAAATTAGCAATCGTCGTAATCGTATTGATATTTTTAGGTGTCAATACAAAACCCAGCCCATATTTTAATATTTCATCCTGTCTTTCTGGTAAACCAATATTCATGATATAGATATTGTCAACATATAGTCCGGCACCTTTGAAATGGAGTGGCTGATGTTCAATCTGTACAATATTTTTGATTCTTTTGCCACTCATTAAAACCATCGAAATACCTAAACAGCCAATAGCAGCAATCAATGCAATATATACATCAAACACAATAAAAGTTAGTGTCGAAATAAATGAAGTGAAAATAACTAAGTAATTTCGGCTCTCAAATGAAATAGCAATGCCCTCAATATATGTTTTTCCTCTAGGTACTAATTCAAAACTATCGACTTCTGTAAGTGTATTTCTTTCCATGTTTCTTACTTCTCTAAATTGGGTTGCTGCAACTGTCAAAAATGTAACAGCTGTGAATTCCAATTCCATAATAGCTGGGATAGCAACAGAACCGAGTGAGGCTGCAATAAAACCTAAAGATACATGAATTACTTTTCCGTGTAAATAAGTAGGGTATTGCCTATAATCCGTTCTTAACATTAAAATTCGTCCTAAAGTTCCAATGATGACTCCAAATAAAATTGGCATCGTATACTCATTCATTTAATTCCCTCCATGATTACCGGACTTTAGAGGCTCTGTAAAAGACCTGCAATATATGAAATGTAGCTTACTTATGTTTATTTCCAATTAATTCCCCATCCATCTTACCTCAAATCGCGCAACTTAAGCGGATAAAGGCACTATTATAAAGTGAACCTCAATCACATATCCACCAATTGTTAGTATCGTAAAGTTATGAGCTAAAGACCCTTGAACGAATCGAACGTTTAGGTTCCATTACCCCCACTGAGATTTGTTTTACATTACCTTCAACTCTTGAAGTGGGAGTTTATGGAACCTTACATACAGATAAACCGGGGAAGTGAAGTGCGCACACACTTATCATGTGACAATTTTAGTATGTCTCAAATTCAATCTTTTACTATAAGTTATAACAAATGGAGACAAACAGAACCTTGGCTAAATGGTAAAAGGCTTATAAGAAAAGTAAATCCGACATGCAAGGGAGATTTGCTGTGATTAAATATAAATGGTGTTTTTCTGTAAATTACAAAAATTTTAAAGTGGGTTAGGATATTATCCAGCACGCTAGCATTCACGCAACGATAATATGTAAGCTATTTTATTTACAAACAGAACAAAGGCGCAGGGCGCCCGTTTAGCAACATAGCGAATGGAACGAATCAACTAAAGATAAAGGAAACATGCAACTAAAAACAGGGGTATGCCGACGCCTGAGCGGCAAGCCCGTTTTTAGTCGGCCTTCCTCTTTGCGACGAACCGATGATGCCTTATCGTAGGGCGCATTTCTAAAGTCGCCTAGTTGCTGGGCTCATGCGCCAGACGTGGCTATTCAGTTATTTCGTTATCTCCAAGCACCTCATTTTAGACTTTCTTAATCTTATTAGAAAAACTTGGCTTGTCGCCAAGTCTAATGGCGAAAGCCTTTTGTTTTTCTTATACTATAAACCAAAAAAACTTATACATTCCTATAGTGCAAAAAAGCGCCTTTCCAAAGGAAAAACGCCTTATCGACACATAAAATGAAAGAATTATATGTGTGGAAACATTATTGTTTATATTTATCTAATTTGTCACCGATAAAATCGCTAATATGAAAGCCTGATTGATCATCATCCTTTTCATATTGTTTATATTCATTTGCTTCTTTCTCTTGCTCTAATTCTTTAATACTTAAAGAGATACGTTCTTCTTTTTCATTGACATCAAGCACTTTAACTTTTACCTGCTGCCCTGCCTCAAGTACTTCCTGAGGTGTTCCAATATGACGTGTAGCAATTTGAGATATATGAACTAATCCCTCAACACCTGGTTCAATTTCTACAAATGCGCCAAAGTTAACTAGTCGTTTCACCGTTCCATCTAGTACATCTCCTCGAGAAATACGTTTTTCAATCCCTGACCATGGACCAGGTAACGCATTCTTTCTGGATAGAGAAATTCGCTCACTATCTGGATCAACAGATAAAACTTCTACTTCTATACTATCTCCTTCTTTTACTACATCAGAAGGATGCTTTACATGCTCATGTGCCAATTGTGAGATGTGTACTAAACCATCCACACCTCCGATATCAACAAATACACCGAAATCAGTTATTCGTTGAACCGTACCTTGGATAACTTGACCCACTTCGAGTGACTGCAACAGGGATTGTTTCTTTTCTTGTAACGCTTCTTCTTCTACGGCTCGGTGTGATAAAATGACCCTGTTCTGATCACGTACTAGATCAACTACTTTAACGGTTAGTGTTTTACCCTTGTAATCACTGAAATCTTCTACATAATATGTCTCCACTAAGGAAGCAGGAATAAAACCGCGTAATCCTACATCAACAACTAACCCACCATTAACGACCTCTTTTACTTCTGTCTCAAATACTTCACCATTTTCAAACTTTTGCTGCAGATCTTCCCAAGCTTGTTCTGCATCTACGGCCTTTTTGGAGAGGATAATATCATCATCTTCCATTTTCTTTACCTTTAATGTTAATGTGTCTCCTTCACTTACAACATCACCGGCAGTATCAATATGCAGATTGGAAAGTTCACCTATTGGTAAAATCCCTTCCGTTTTGTATCCGAAATCAACGAGCACCTGCTTTTCTTCTACCTTTACTGCTGTTCCGGTTACCGTATCTCCTACAGTTACATTGATTTGTTCGTTGTTTGCTTCTTCATTCATATCCATAGCCCTCCTAAAATCATATCGAAATCCCAAATAACTTTATGTAATAAGCTACTTAAGCTTTCTACTAACTTAAAAACGATAGAAATGATTGCAATAAAAAATAATCCTTTTTTATAACTTCTAACAATTATAATTATTTGTCAAGTAATGTAGTTTTATTTATGAAGATCCAATAATTTTTGAATTTCTTCCATAATGATATTCGCTGTATCTTGTGGGGAAGTTTTGGATTCCCTTATCGTCTCCATGGGGATCGGTTCACCATAAACAACTTTTAACCGTCTAAACGGCTTATAAGAACCGATAATTGCGCAAGGTACAATAGCAGCGTTTGAACGCAATGCAAAAAAACCAGCTCCAGCAAGTGGTTTCCGTAACTCTCCCGTCTTGCTTCTTGTCCCTTCTGGAAAAAGTCCTAATGTGTGCCCTGCTTTTAAAATTTGCAGACCTTTTCTTAATGCATTTCGATCCCGCATCCCTCGTTTAACTGGAAAAGCTTGAATACTAGTTAATAATTTCCCTAACAAAGGATTTTCAAACAACTCACCCTTCGCCATAAAATAAATACTCCTAGGAGATGTAATCCCAACAACGGGCGGATCAAAATTAGAAATATGATTGGAACATATAATAACAGGTCCTGAT
This sequence comes from Virgibacillus sp. 6R, assembly GCF_001895305.1. Taxonomy (NCBI): domain Bacteria; kingdom Bacillati; phylum Bacillota; class Bacilli; order Caryophanales; family Bacillaceae; genus Virgibacillus; species Virgibacillus sp. 6R. The sequence continues at coordinate 53,874 of NZ_CP017762.1, forward strand.
TTGGGTACATTTGCCTTGCCAATTACGTGAATCCGAAACAGCGGATAAAAAATAATAGAAACAACCCATTTTGCTATCCGATATAAATTCATACTGCTCTCCTCTTACTGATGGTTATTCGCTACTTGAAGTATTTTATCAGCTACTTCCTGAATAGATAAGGACGTTGTATCAATTTCGATTGCATCTTTTGCCTTTAATAAGGGGGATGCCTCTCGCTTTGAATCAATTTCATCACGCTGCTCTATGTCTTTTTTTAATTCTTCTAGATTAGCATGGATTCCTTTTCTTATATTTTCTTCATACCTTCTTTTTGCTCTCTCTTCTACAGAAGCAATTAAAAATATTTTTACATCTGCTTCTGGAAGCACGTGCGTTCCTATATCTCGCCCGTCCATTACTACTCCACGATGTTTTGCCAACAATTGCTGACGCCTTACCATTTCTTTTCTGATTTCCGGATGTTGTGCGACATAAGAAACATTATTCGTTACTTCATTAGATCGAATGGCCTCTGTGACGTCTTGTCCATCAACAAAAACGAGCTGGCCACCATCACTTTGTTCCAATTTTATATTTGTATCTTGCATTAATGTAACTAGATCTCCCTCCTCATTTACATTAACAGAATTTTTTAGCGCTTTCCAAGTAAGTGCTCGGTACATTGCTCCAGTATCAATATAAATACAGGATAGCCTTTTTGCTACTATTTTAGCTACGGTACTTTTTCCTGCAGCTGCAGGACCATCAATGGCAATCGTGATTGACTTCTTCATGAAGGGTATCCATTCCTCTCTATACGTTTCATCCTGAAAAAACTTGGCAATGCCAAGTATATGTAAAAGTAATCTATATAAGAGATGTTCAAAAAAACAAATGAAAAACAGAACGAATGTACACATTGGCTTATTTATAATCACAGGCGATTCTTTTAGAAGTTATTTATGTTGTGGTCACAAAAAGTTGCCTGGGGTCTTTGCCTCACTCGTCTTTATATCAAATTTTTGAACAGGCTCTATTAAATAATAACATATTCATTTCCTAATGGTCTATTCCCATCCTATTTTTATCATACTTGTTAACGATGAAATATTTGTTTTTTTCTTGCTTCTCGCTGCTTTTCAAAACAGAAACGTATAATCCATTGCTCTGTTTTAACATCCAATGCTAAAAATTGGAAGGAAGCAATGGAAATACCACTATTCCCCCTTTTTTCATGAACAAGCTTTGCTCGTACGTTCGGGTAAACAAATTGTCCATTTGCCATTGCTAAAACCATCCATATTTCAGCTAATTCCCCTTTTAATATTTGGTTTTTAGGGACAATAATGGACAGCCCTCCTCCGCTAATATCGTTTGTTACCGTAGTAAATGGAGAAAAGAGGTTTTGATCGGAATGTACAGCAACATCAACGGCTGTTTCAACGCGAGCATAATTTCTTCGTTGTATCCGGCGTATGTTATTTCCAGGTAATTGAATGGCTAACGCAGGGATTTTTCCTTTTACTTTAGCTACTAGTTTAGAACGAAATTGGTAAATGATCTCATCGGAATCTATAAACGTAACATCAAATATCGTTCCTTTTGCAAAAAAAGCTGTTTTCTTTGACTTTGTATCTACCGGCAAATCAATATATAGATTTTGTTCATTTTTATCAATTACTTTACAACGGTATTTTTTTGCATCACGATTACGATTCTTTCCTGATTGCACGACCTCTAATTGAAGAACCGTTCCTATTTTCATTTTCAACACCTCCTACACTCAATAGTTCTTTATACCCATTATTACAGAAAAACAAAAAAAGAGGAAGACATAACTGTCAACCTCTAGCGTAATTTACTTCTGATCCACTTAATTTTTCTACCCGTTCTTCACGTCCATCATTCGCATTAATAAAGATACGATATGTTTCATTTCCCATGGTTCCCAAGAATTCATACGTCAACACTTCTTCTCCAAGGTCATTATCTATCACGGCTAAATATTCTTCTTGAATGTCCACGTTAGGATTAACCATTTCTTTTGCTTCATCTGCGCTTATCTCCGGTTCAGCCAATTTTCTATCGTTGTGATTCATAAAATAGTCAATAGCTGTTAAACCAAGAATTTCTCCATTGTCCAAAGCTACTTTGACTTCAAGTGCATCTGAATAATAACGGACACCATCTTTACTGTATAAGAAAGAAAAAGCTCCGATATTATCATACTGTGCACTTTGAAATACCGTCATGTCTTCAAATTGATTTTTTTTCAAGTATTCCTCTGCTTTCTTCATCCCTTCATTTAAGCTGATTTGTTTTTGTTTTACTGGTCTGTTAACCAATAAGGTCAATGGGTGCCCACCAGTTTGTGATAAATCCAAATAACCACTTTCTTTTTCGTTTCGGTAGGATATACTGTATAAAGGAACTTCCGCCCCTTTTCCGCTTTCCGTAATATTCAATTTATCTTTACCGTTTACACGTAAAAGCTTTGTCGCTTTGGTAAGAGCTTTTTCTGATGACAATGATTCTCCTGTTAAGAATTTAAACTCATGGTCTCTTACGGTTTTATTGGACGTAGAACCATCACCGTTACCTTCAGCAAAACCTTCCACTTTCTTCTCTACTGTTTTAAAACCATCAATAATCGTATTATCCATCTGCTCACCTTCATTGGCTAAAGCAAGTTGCACATCCATCCAACGTAAATTGTTTTCAAGCGCAGTATGTTGTACTTTTCTTAACTCATCTTTTATTTCGCCTGATTGTTTGTATAATTTTTCTAATGAACGTGTTTCTTGGTCCGATAAAGGTTCTTTTTCTAAATCTCGCACTGCAGTACGGTAGGTAAAGTCACCGATATTAGCAAGAAATTCTTCTGTTTTATTAAACGGCAATAGCCCTAAAGGCAATTGACCGACATCCGATAATGCTTCAGAAGTAATACGCCAAATTTCAACTAACTGTGGAGATAATCGCTGCTTGGAATTCATAGCAAGTGCCGAACCAATCTTGTCATTTAGCACATCAACCCGGTAGGTCAATTCATGAAATGCTCGCTGATACGTGTTTTCAGCTTGGATGAGAACCGCATTTTTTTCCTGATGTTCCTGATATCCCCAAAATCCTGTTCCTATCACTCCTATAGCAAGAACAGCTATTAGTATCCAGCGAATCATATGCTTCACACCTTTCTATTTTGCAAAAATATGCTTTCCGATTTTTTTAATTTGGGGTCTTGACCAAATCCATCCTGAAGTAGCTGTATCGGGATTAAAATAGTATATTGCGTTTCCCGATGGATCCCAGCCATTAATGGCATCTAAGACCGCTTCTTTTGCCGTCTTATTTGGAGTCAGCCAAATTTGCCCATCCGCAACCGCGGTAAATGCTCGTGGTTCAAAAATAACGCCAGAGACAGTATTAGGGAATGTAGCGCTATCTACCCGATTTAGAATAACAGCTGCAACGGCAACCTGCCCCACATATGGTTCTCCTCTTGCTTCCCCATGAACAGCATTTGCCATTAACTGTATATCATTTTGTGAATACCCTTGTGGAACATTGACAGCAACGTTACTTCCTTGATCCCCCTGGTTTTGATTATTGCCACCTTGCCCAGTGGGTTGTTTATTTTTTTGCTCACCCCCATAATGAGTGAACTTTTTCCCTTGATTGATTTGTTGTTTTACATATGCTTCATCGTATTTACTGGCCTTAGCAAGTTTTTGCTTTGTTGTTGCTCCAGCTAATCCATCTATTTCTAGGCCAAACTCATATTGAAAATTTCGTAATGCCCAATATGTCCCCCAACCAAATACACCGTCTATTTTCCCATTATAGAAACCCAAATATTGTAATCTTGCTTGTAATTCTATAACATCGTCACCAACCGCACCATGTTGAATCACTTGTGAGCTAAATGCATGTGATGTTTTTTCTGGTTGCATAAAGTACATTCCGAGAAATAAAAAACTTATGAGGTACAATGTAATCGGTAGTTTTTTATTCGTCATACAACTTCCTCCTGCTATTCAAGGTTTTGTTAAGTTAGTTTTCGTTATAAAGTTATTTTTATTCATGTGCTACTTTATTGAAAAGTGAATAGAAATTATGTAGTCAGTATACTTACAAGCTGATAAAGTGAATCTTCAATCAGTAGAGTTTCATTCATCCCCCGCTAATTGTTAGTCCCGTAATGGTATGGCCTTTTAAAGGCCACTTACGAAATAGGGTATTTAAGTTATTTCCCGCTTAGACTTGTTGCAAACAAGATTATCCAACTCCTGGAAGCGGGAGTCTTACAGCACCTTATATGCAGGATAAAGAATTGGTCTATTTAGCGGTAGATTTAAAAAGCGAACATCTTTAAACATGCAGAGTAAGAGAGAGCATTCGTTTTGATATATTATGATGGAGGAAGTTTTAAACCGTAAAAGAGGCTGGGACATAACTAAAACAGCTGATTAAAAAAACGAACAAAAAATCGCAATTGTGTATACGCAAGTTTTAGCGTAGTCAAAATATGTAGACTCCTGGGGACAGCGCGAGCTGATCCCGCAGGAAAGCGGTTTTTGCTTTCCGAGGAAGCTGAGGAGACCTGCGGAAAGCGAAGTATTTTGACATAGCGGTGATAGAAATTTTTTAATGCAAATAAGCCGAACAACGATAAATGGATTGTTCGGCTTTTGCTATATAGTAATTGCTTATGTCCCAGTCTCTTCATGGTTAAATTAATATTTAATAGCAAATATATTTTTTTGAAATGTTTTTGGATAAGTGGTTACGGTAGACGCTTGATTGCTTGAGTTTCTTGCTTATTTTCATTTACGTTTTGCAAGGATGAATGTGTCATATTAGCTACCTTCATCCTATGCAGTGCGACGAGCCATAAACCAATCATAAATGGTACTAAAGCAATGATCCAATTACTGGAAACAACGGTTAGAATATAATGATACGTCCCGTGTAATAAATATGGGATTAAGAAAGCAAAGAAGATGTTTCGCCGTTTATGAGCAGAAAAGATTTTTGCCTTCCCAAAATAATAGCCCATTATGACTCCAAATAAAGCATGTGAAGATACTGGAAAGAATGCACGTATAAAAGCATAGTTGATTCCGTTAGTAAATAAATATAAAATATTTTCCAATGTGGCAAAGCCAAGACTAATAGCGACTGCATATACAATTCCATCGTAATGTGCATCAAATTCAGAATGGTGATAAATAGCGTACATAAAAATAAACCATTTAAAAAATTCTTCCAATAAACCTACAAGCAAAAATGATTCCATCACAGGACTGTTAACAATACTTTCAGCTTGAAAAACATACTGAATAAACATGATAGGGAAAACTAATAACATTCCTAAAATAAAGTTGCGAGCAATTAAGGTTAATGGTTCAGTAAAACGATCTTTTAGATAAAAGAATGACATTAATGCTAAAGCTGGCGCAACACCAGCTGATAATATAGAAAACATAGCTCCCTATCCTTTCCCAAGACGAAACGTTGCAAGTCAAATAAACAGTTTAAATGGATGATAATATCTCTTGAACTGGCAAAATAATAGCTAAAAGGACGAATGGAAACTCAACCTACAAATTCAATGCCTTATAATTCCCTATTGCTAAATAAAATGGCGAGGTATGAATTTCATGTTTGTCATCTGAAAAATCTAAAGTTGGATGGACATTTGCCTAGTTTGGATTAAACAATGCGGCTATATCTTTGTGTTCGCTCGCTAAACCAACGATTAATTTCATACGTGCCTTTTTACTGTCGTAATCTCTGCCTAAAATGACGCCAGCCTGTTTTAAATCAAAAGTACTTCCCTTATAATCATATGTTGTGTACACTTCACCTTCAACTGCAGATGTTGTAATAACGACGGTAATCCCAGATTCAACGCAGCGTCTAATTTCAGACATCATTCCTGGCGTGACCTGACCTCTGCCAACACCTTCTAAAATAATGCCGTCCACATTTGCTTCCCTTGCCGCTCTTATATATTTATCGTCTGCATTCATATAACATTTGATGATATCGACCTCAGGTAATGGTGCGGTTAATTCATAATATTCATTTTCCAGTGGTTTTTGAAATATATGCACAGCTTCATTATCAATAATTCCTAAATAACCGAAACCGAACGAATTAAATCCTTGCACATTGGAAGCATGCTCTTTTTTTACATAACGTGAATGGAATATTCGTTCATTGAAGACTACTACAACTCCAACATGGTATAAATCTTTACAGCATGCAGCTAAAACCGCATGCTTAATGTTAATAAAAGCATCTGTCCCAACTTCACCAGGTGAACGTTGTGAGCCAGTAAATACAATTGGTTTTTCGTGACTGGTAATAAGATTCATAAAATAAGAGGATTCTTCTAACGTGTCAGTGCCTTGGGTAACGACAACTCCAGAAACTTGGTCATCCATTAAGTACGCATCGATTCGCTCTTTCAACGCTAATAAATCATCAAACGTAAGATGCATGCTGGCTTTTTGGAGCATGGATTCAACCTGCACGTCAATATGTGCAGGAATATCACAATAATTTACAATTTCCTCCCCAGAAATGACACCGGATTCCAATAGTCCTGTATCTGCCTTTTTTTTACTTGCGATTGTGCCACCAGTAGCAATTAAGACCACTTTTTCATTCTTCATAAGGCACCACCTACAATCTTTGTATTTTTGCTGTTTTTAACCTCAATTAATAGTCTAATAGTATCATTTTAAAGATGTTACTTACAAGAAAACACCTCATTATTTTTTGCGTGGCAATGGATTGCTAAAGCTTCGTTTTTCCAAATGCTAGTTTATTTTTGCTGCAATAGAACGGGCAATGGCTTCACCATGAAATCGACCATTTTCGATAAAAATTTTATTATTATTAAAACCAGCTGCAACAACTCCAGCTATATATACACCAGCTATATTCGTTTCATACGTTGTTTCATCGTAATTAGGTTCCCCTGTTGCTTGATTCACTTTTACCCCAATAGATGTTAACAATGAAAAATCAGGATGATAACCCGTCATTGCAAATACGTAGTCATTTGGTAGCGTGTATTTTTTTTGACCAATTTTATAAATTAATGCCTCATTTGTAATTTCACAAACCTCAGCATGAAAGATCATCTTAACTTTTTCTTTTCGTACAAGTGAATCAAATTCTGGTAATATCCATGGCTTAATACTTTCAGAATACTTACTACCTCGGTAAAGCACCGTAACGTTAGCACCAGCTTTGTGTAGTTCCATTGCTGCATCCACAGCTGAATTTTTCCCGCCAATAACTGCGACATCTTTACGAAAATATGGATGACCTTCCTTAAAGTAATGCGATACTTTCTCCAGCTCTTCTCCAGGTATATCCATCATATTTGGTTGACCATAATATCCTGTAGCTATTACGACTTGTTGTGCAACGTATTCTTGTTTTGTCGTAATGACGCGAAATTCATCACCCATTTGTTCTACCTTTATCACTTGTTCAAATGTACGAATTCTCAATTGCTTACGTTCAGCCACGGCACGATAATAGGAAAGCGCCTGGTTGCGTACTGGTTTATGTTGTTCTGTAATAAATGCGACATCTCCAATTTCTAACTTATCACTGGAGCTAAAAAAAGTTTGGTGGGTTGGATAATGATAAATCGCATCTACGATATTCCCTTTTTCAATAATTAACGGTTGTATCCCTACATTTTGCAATTCGATAGCAGCAGACATTCCACAAGGTCCTCCACCAACGACAATTACTTTTTCTTGTTGCATACATATTACCCTTCTTTCTCTTTCAAAAGTTCTTGATCCTTTGTCTCCTGTTCATAAACGATTTAGGACAAAGCGAATGCATCTTCAGCTTATAAATGGCTAACCCATGCGTATGTATTCTTCTCTTGTTTCATTTGTGGATTTGAAACAAGTAAGGATGGTTACTTATTTTTGAAGCACTCCTCCCACTTTGATGGCGGATATATTTTTTGATCGCCAACGTCTTTTTCCACACACGTATAGAGAAAAAACTCTTATCTAACTATACAAGATAAGAGTTTTTTCGTCATTTGTCACGCTTATAATCTCTCTTTAAACCCAGCCGCGGAATCTGGAAGCTTCAGCCATTTTGCGAACACCGATCATATAAGCAGCCAAACGCATATCAACACGTCTTGTTTCTGCTGTATTATAAATCGAGTTAAAGGCTTTAATCATTGTTTCATGCAGCTTTTCATCTATTTCTTCTTCCGACCAATAATAGCCTTGATTATTTTGTACCCATTCAAAATAGGATACAGTAACGCCTCCGGCAGAAGCTAATACATCTGGTACTAATAGGATGCCGCGTTCGGTTAAAATTTTTGTTCCTTCCATCGTTGTTGGCCCGTTCGCAGCTTCAACTACAATGCTTGCTTTAATATTATGAGCATTCTCTTCAGTAATTTGATTTTCAACAGCTGCTGGTACGAGAATATCACAATCCATTTCCAATAACTCTTGGTTTGTTATTGTGTTGTTGAACAGTTTGGTTACGGTTCCAAAGCTGTCCCTACGATCTAATAAATAATCAATATCTAGTCCATCTGAATCGTAAAGCGCACCGTAAGCATCCGATATCCCTACTACTTTAGCACCTGCATCGTACAAAAATTTAGACAGGAAGCTTCCGGCATTCCCAAACCCTTGGACGATTACTCTTGCTCCTTTTACATCAAGACCTCTCTTTTTCGCAGCCTCATTAATACAAATTGTGACACCTTTCGCAGTTGCAGATTCCCTTCCATGTGATCCACCAAGTACAATTGGTTTTCCAGTGATGAAGCCAGGACTATTAAATTCATCAATACGGCTATATTCGTCCATCATCCAAGCCATAATTTGCGAATTTGTAAACACATCTGGTGCTGGTATGTCTTTTGTCGGCCCGACAATTTGGCTGATCGCTCGTACATATCCTCTACTAAGCCCTTCTAGCTCACGGAACGACATTTCACGAGGATCACACACAATACCACCTTTTCCGCCGCCATATGGCAGATTAACAATGCCTGCTTTCAAGCTCATCCAGATAGATAATGCTTTCACTTCTTTTTCAGTCACATCTGGATGAAATCTTACGCCACCTTTGGTTGGTCCAACTGCATCATTATGCTGGGCACGATATCCAGTAAATACTTTAATGGAACCGTCGTCCATCCGAACTGGAATACGAACTGTCATCATTCGAACTGGATCTTTAAATAGTTCAAAGACTTCATCAGGGTAACCCAGTTTCTCCAATGCAGTTTTTACAACAGCTCGTGTTGAACTTAATACATCCATTTTTTCATTTACTTCTTTGGTAGAATCTGCTGCGTTATCGGCTACCATGAATTTACCTCCTAGAATATCTATAAATAATTTATGGACAGAGGATGTTCAAAGCTTAGGAAAAAGGCGATGGCACATTTTTAGAAACGACCGATTTGAAACGTCTTTTCTATATCCATCTGCATTTTTATCATAACCCTTACCATATAGGTATTCGGTTCTTTTTCCACTTTATTGAACATACACTAATAGCTGTACTCAGACATTAGTATACACTTTCACTGTAAATATGCAATAAAATTACTCGTATTTTCTACTTTTGGAATAATAATGATTGAAAACGTAGAAGCATTTGTCTGAAAACAGCGATTTGTTCCAATAGTTATCGTAACATTTTATGCTATATGGTGCTAGTCAATATGCTCTTTAAGTCATAAAATTTTGCACTTGTTTAAGTATGCCGCGATTAAGAAAGATGAAACTGTATCTTTTTTCGAACACTAGTTGTGAAATAACGCTTGAATTTGTTTTACTGCCTCCGAAGAGAAAAGCAACTTTCCATACTCTTGTAAACGGTAAGTAGTAACAATGCTCGGGTTAGCATACTCAGACAAAACTGCGATAACATCCTCCCGATTGGCACCATTCAACTCCGTATCACTTAATAACATATAATAATAAGGATCCATATAGTATATTTTCCCACCCGTAATATTCATGGAATCTAAATACGGAGTCACACCAATAATAGCTTCAAAATCATAAAAAGAAAATAGCAACTTTTTATTTTCGTCCAGTGTGACCTTCATTTCAACAAAATCATCGTCAAAATCTACATCTTCATACTTCTGTGTTACAATAATATGCATTCCTTGGGCTTGCATTAAATGAACTTGTACAAGCAGTGCCCCTTCCAGCTCAAAGCCCAATTCCGAACTAGCTTCATACATCATATCACTAAATAGTTTTCGGACACCTGACCCATCATACCATAAATCGTCCTTTGTAAAACCTCGCTCAATTAAGTCATCAAATGTCAAAAAAATCGTAAACTGGTCGTTAGACACTCTTTCAATTCGCATTACTGTAACCTCCTTTAACATGCATAAAGTGACTCTTCAATCAGTGGCGTTTTTCATCCCTCAATGATTGATAGTATCATTAGAAAAACTTAGCTTGTCGCCAAGTCTTATGGCGGAAGCCTTTGTTTTTCTTATACTATAAACCAAAAAAATTTTATACTTTCCTATAGTAGAACAAAGGCTCGGGGCGCCCGTTTAGCAACGTAGCGAATGGAACGAATCAACTAAAGATTTAGGAATCATGCCACTAAAAACAGGGGTATGCCGACGCCTGAGCGGCAAGCCCGTTTTTAGTCGGCCTTCCCCTTAGCGACGAACCGATGATGACTTATCGTAGGGCGCATTTCTAAAGTCGCATCGTTGCTGGGCTCATGCGCTGGACGTGACTATTCGGTTATTTCATTATCCATAAGCACCTAAGTTTATACTTTCTTATTCTTCAAGGGTATGACCTAAAGGTCCCTGAAAAAATCGGGAATTTAGACCGCATCTCCCACTTAGGCTTTTACTAGCACCCTTGATTCTTGGAGTGGGGAGTTTTACGGCGCCTTGCATTCGGATAAGCAGAAACTAAAACTTTATCTACAAGCTTTTTTTAATACTCTTTTTATACTATATGCTGTAGAAGTTATTGTTGAACATGTTTCATCTACATTTACCCGCATCTAAAGCGCCTAAATTTCCTACTTAAATAAGGCTTGCAGCTTCAGCAAGGATGTAACTATTATTCGTTTTCAGCAGTTAAGTAGGCAAATTGAGGAGTCCATACAAACTCAAAACCAACCTAGCTTTTTCAAAGAAAAGGATTACTCCGCCCTAGCGGTTTATCGGTGATCTGCAAATTCACCTCTATTTTAGCACTGCTAGACAGATCCCGCTGAAGTTTCAATTTTATGATTAAAATTCCAGCTTTTTTCACGGATAATTAACAGAACATTTTCTGTATAGATAAAACTAAAATGAGGTGCCTGATAGCAACTCCTCGCCAATGAAAAAATAAGCTCCAGCGATGATTAGCACGAGAAGGAGTATGATAAACAGTAATCTCTGTAAAGGATGTCCTATTTTTAATCGAGTTGATTGCTTCTTGTGACGATGAACTTCTTTTCTTGGTGGTAAATTTAAAATATCCGTATCCATCTCTAAATCTTTATCGTCACGTTCTTGTTCATCGGCACTGTTTTCAGTTTCACTTACTTCCTGTACCATTTGTCGCAATTGTGTTGCTTGATCGTTTAACTGATTATCCTTACTCATCGTACCCACACCTCTCTTTTAAAGCGGATGAAAAAACCTAATAAAACATCGACGATAAAATGCGCAGTAATAGTTACCGCTAAATTATTGGTTATATGAAAAAGGTAACCTAAGTAAAAACTAACCAACAATATGGAAACAAGTAATACCGGCTTTTTTAAGTAGCGAAAGTGAATAAGTGCAAATAGTATACTCGCCACCCAATATCCGTAAGTAGATTGAATCACACCCCGAAACAACATTTCCTCCGTTACAGCAACTAAAAATGAAATGGAAATGATAAACCAAATGGGCTGGTTTGCAAACAACTTTTCATTTATTCCATCATCGTCATAATATTTAGCTGGTAAGGTATAGGTTAGAAGCAAATCAATAGAAACAATAATAAACCCTGGCAATATCCCATAAAAAATGATGTCCTTGGAATTCCAATGAAACAATTGCTGCCACTGCTCAAGAAAGGAATCAAACAACAAGAAACTTCCAACAAAGCTCAGAACCATGAGAAAAAACTGAGAAATAAACATTTGCTTCCGTAATTCTTGAATATCCATTCTTTTAATATAATCGCTCTGTTTCATAAATAGCTCCAATAAGTAATTTCTGTTTTAGCTTTTCCTGCCAAGAATAGTTCATACTATCTGGCGCTTGCTTTTGTGGTGGATTCCAGTTTTCCCATGAAAATCCACAGTTACTGCAGCATTGAAATGTGGCAGGATGATACGAAAGCTGAAACTCTTTATATAAATGTTTCCTTAAACAATCTGTTTGATGGACCCAGTTTAGCACATGAGTCAATTTAGTCTGTTTTATTTTGTTTCTTTCTACAATATAGGAATCAATCTGCTGATACACTTTTTTCCAAGTCTCAGAATGATAATAAATCTGATTTTGCTTGATGATACCATGCTTTTCAAAATGATACCGGATAAAGCGCCATTGGATCTCAGAAATGTTTAACTGCTGGGTCATTTCCTCTTCCTGTAAAGGCAAACGTTTCTCTTGATCATACCATAACTTCAGCTGCTGGAATATCGTAACCAGTTCATGTTTTTCTGGAAGTTCACGACTGATTATAAACTTTGGCAACTGTATATCTTTATTACAGTATAGTAAAAGACTGACGCTTGCTGCTCCATCCCTCCCCGCTCTGCCAACTTCCTGAATATAACTTTCCATCTGCGTGGTTAAATGATAATGAATAATTAATCGAATATCTGGTTTGTTGATTCCCATACCGAAAGCACTTGTACAACAAACAACATCGATTTGATCGCTCATAAATTGCTGCTGAATGGAAATGCGATCATGCTGCTCCATGCCTCCATGATACACTGCAATCCGCCGATTCAGTTTACCAGCTAAAGTTACAGCAACTTCCTCCGCCTTTTGGCGACTGGAAAAATAAATTAATGATGGAACACGGTATGTTTGTAAAATCTCCGTTAAAATGATTACTTTTTCTTGTTCTACTTCTACTTTTTGAATACAAAACGCAATATTTGTCCGATCAATTGGATAAATATGTTTCGTAAACGGTAATCCTCCTAATGAATCAATAATATCCGTTTGTACTTTAGGGGTCGCCGTGGCACTAAGAGCTAATATTGGCGGATAATTACAATGCGCAATAATTTGCTTTAGACGCATATAGTCAGGTCTGAATTCATGACCCCATTGAGAAATACAGTGCGCTTCATCAATAACAAATAAGCGTACATGTAGTGTTTTCAGCCTACTTTGAAACATTTCCTGTTGCAGCAATTCAGGAGAAACATATATTAATTGATATGTATGTAACGATTGCAGCACCTGTTCCCGTTCTTTTCGATCCATAAAACTGTTAATTGCTGTTACTCGCTTCCAACGCTTTGCTTTTAATTGCTTCACTTGATCCATCATTAAGGAAATAAGCGGTGATACAACAATGGTTATTCCATCTAGTAACATTGCTGGTAATTGATAGCACACAGACTTTCCAGATCCAGTTGGCAATACACCTAAGACATTTTCCCCTGTTAAAATATCATCAATGATTTCTAGTTGTCCTTGACGAAAAGAATCATAACCAAAGTAATCAGTTAATTTCTGTTTTAAATAGTCAACATGGTGCTGCATATTAACCGCCTACTTTCTGCGTATTTGTTAACATCGTTAAAACTAGGCGAATGTGAAAATAGGAAATATGCTCTGGTACTTTTTCTTTTATTAGCTTGAGCTTATATGTGTTCACTTCGTTAAAAGCACGGATAATGATCTTTTGATCCGACCGGGGCACATAAGCATCAATTGGAAACTGTGAATCATATAATGCAATTTCAACCAAATGATCGTAAATTGTATTCATTCTTAACTTTCTATAATCAGCAATTGCTTCCACAGTAAGACCGTCACGCAACAGATGGTATGTTGTTAATGCAGATGCAGTCACATGAGGGGTTTCGGCTTCTGGTATTATTCCATTTAAAACCGGATAGGCATGCTTATTTTGATTTATGATATCGATCATGCGGTGCAAGCAAGCGGTTATCGTTAGCTCAACATCAATCATTGTAAGAAAATAACTATTTGCCAGCTGATGGATACTCTTCCCATAATTATCATAGCTTGTTAGGCGATCGACAAAAATTTCTGCCATTAGAGCAGGAAACGTTTGTAATAATCGTTGTAATTCAGTATGTAATTGAATTAAAAAGGCTGAGGTATCCATTTTTATTCGCTGGTAAGCTTTCTTTACCCATTTTTCGATTGCTTGATTTTCAACTACAGGAATGAATTGGAATTGATTCATATGTACATTTGTAACTGTTTGAATAAGCAATTTTAATCGCTCCCAAAACACAATACTGCTATACCCATATTGTAAACCAAAGAAATAGGAAAGAGGAAATTCTGTCTTGTAATCGTCTAACCACTTCATGCCATCAGGTGTTATCAGGTAAGATTCTTCATTAGAATTTGCTGCTTGAATCAGTTGGTCTTTTTTTAAGGCATTACTTACTTTATGAAAATAAGATTTTGAAAGCTTGGGGTAAATAGAATAAAATTGTTTTAAGTCATACATATGGATATCCTGTACCGTTTGAATCGATTTCCTACCTGATATAACATGATAGGTTGCTGAAATCGATCTTTCACCTTGTAACCCATGTATACAGCTTAAGATAACTCCTTCTAAAATCACTCCATCTCATCCCCATTCATTGCAAATCATACTGCCTGCCTAATTAAAGATGATCAAAGCGTATTACTCGCGGTTCATAGCATATACGAAGTCTCTCAGGAAATATTGCTTCTAACAGGCAGGCCAAAAACTTCTATAAAATAAAGTTTACTATATTATAGCATTTACCAACTATTACAGCATTGAATTTTTATTTTCTCAAGTATAAACTAAAAGATGTACAACTGTCAGTAATATACGTTACTAAATCGACTGATATTTGCGCATTGCTTGAAGAAACTACAGCCACATACTACAAAGGAGTTCTGTAAATGTGTTATTATACAAAAATTGATAGAGAAACATGTATTGCTTGTGGAGCTTGTGGTATAGCAGCCCCAGACCTATATGATTATGACGATGAATGTATTGCTTTTTTTGTTAAAGATCATAATCAAGGCATTACACCAATTAAGGATACATCCGTCGATGCAATGCTAGCTGCTTATGAAGAATGTCCAACCGGTTCTGTCCAAATTTCCAAACAACCGTTTCATCAGTCAGAGAATGTTAAATAAAGTCAATGGAACATGATTGTAAAAATCTTCTGAGCTTTTACATAGATGCAAGCAAGCTAATTAGTTAATTGGTTAGTTTTACTTTAAAATGTTGCTCGTTTCTATGCAGCTTATTCCTTACTGAACGCCCTTAACCGAACTGTATCTAACAAAAAAGCTTGCAAAAATCGCTGGGACTCTTTGCAAGCTGTAAACGTATCAGTCGTTATTATTAATAGGAAAACGGTACGAAGCATATTTCTTTATTAAGTATGTAATTAGCGGGTAAAACATAAGCATAAACACGGCATTACCGATCGCATGATTCGTATCAAATGGTAAACCGCTTATGTAATAAGGCCAAAATGAACCGGTTATTTGGTAAGTCGTTAATGAAATGATAAACCCATAAAAATAACCCGTAAAAATAGAAAATATAACCAAAAACAGAAATGGAGTACGTGGAAATATTTTCCCAATCCAACCACTGATGGCTCCAATCATTCCCCATGAAATCATCTGCCATATCGTCCAAATCCCCATTCCAAGTAGCATATTGGAAACAAGAACAACAATTACCGTTAATAATAATGCACTAACTGGTCCTAATATCACACCAGCAATAATGATGATTGCTGTAACTGGCTGCACATTAGGAAGAAATGCAAACCAATATCTTCCTATAACGGCAAGTGCAGCTAGTATCGCAATTAGAGTCAGTTTATACGTATTCATTCACAAGGTCATTCCCAAGCCTGGAAATCAAAAACTACTTTGTCACCCGGCTTTAATTTATATTCAGCAGCGCCAACATTTGGCATCTCGCCATTCACCGTATAAATCCAGCCTTTTTTCTCTCCATCCTTTGCAGACAAGCGTTCAATAGAAGTAATAAATTCTCCGTTTTGTTCTGTTTCAATGTAAAAATTTTCTTCCATTACCTCCATTAAAATAGCGCCTTCTTCAATCGGGATTTCCTTTTCATGTAAATATTCGGCTCCATCGTCCTTCGATATTGTGATCAATACCGTTTCATCGGCTTGTTCTTCTTGTGCTTCTTGATTTTCAGAAGGTTGATTGTTTTTTGTATCCGTATTGCCAGCTTCATCGGTTCCGCATCCTGCTAAGAGCGCAATGGCGATGAAAAATGCCCCGAAGCGAAATAACCATTGTTTCATATTATACATCCTTTCTGATTTCATTTATTACGTTTTTATCTCTTGTAATATGCTATAATACTTTAAATGCTTAAAACAAAATCTAAGTATATGTCGATTATAGGAGGCGTTGCAACATGATGCCTGCGATCTAAGTTATTCTACTTCTGTAGCAGGAGATAAAAGAAAACTCCTACTCAAGCAATTTTACTTTATCATATCATAAAGTAAATTTTCAATAAGTAAGTGGTTTTCATTCATTCCCCACTCATTATTAGTACCGTAATGGTATAACCTAAAGATCGATTACGAATAGGGCATTTAGGTGCTGTTATCTCCCACTTAGACTTGTTGCAGTACAGATTATCCTACTCCGGAAGTCGGAGTCTTACAACGCCTTATATGCGGGATAACATGGAAGCACTTTTAAAGAGAAATTTCGTTATCCTCCCATGCCTCTGTCTTGGAAAGCAAACACTACTGTCCTTAAATAGGATAAACTATTGTTTAAATTACAATTGCAGCCTACTTTTCTTCCCATTGTTTCGGTATGCGAAAATTAAATGCTGTCCCCTGGTTGAGCTTACTATTGACATTGATCGTCCCTTGGTGCGCATCAATAATATTCTTGGCGATGGCCAACCCTAAACCAGTCCCTTTTTTCTGCTTATCTCTCGTTCTTGATTTATCAGCTTTATAAAAACGCTCAAATACAAATGGCAGATCTTCTTCCGGAATACCACTTCCGCTATCTTGAATTTCCACATAAAATGCTTCGTTATCATTCGTTACTTTAATATTTACATAACCATCCTTACTCGTGTGTCGGATTGCATTATCGATCAGATTCGTAAAGACTTGCTCTATGCGGTCTGGATCGAATGTTGCAGTAGGTTCTAAAATGGTTTTATCTAGATGTAACGAGATATTATTATCGTTGGCAAGCCCTTGAAATTTCTTGTGAATTCTTTCGACATAAGGTCCAACCTTGACTTCTTCTCTACGCAAATGAATATGACCAGCTTCCATCCGTGCTAAGTCCAATAGTTCATTAACTAATCGACCCATTCGCAGTGATTCTTCATGAATGATTTGTGCTAATTCATTTTTTTCTGCTTTTGATTCTGCAATATCATCGACAATTGCTTCACTATAGCCTTGAAGCATGGAAATTGGAGTACGCAACTCATGAGATACATTGGCAATAAAATCTTCCCGTAACTTGTCCATTCGTCTTTCTTCTGTCATATCTCTTATTACAGCTACAGCACCGCGAACATAGGATTGATCGTATAATGGAGTCATAACCATAACCCAATTTCTTCCTTGTAAACTAAGTTCGTGCATGGCTTCTGTTTCCCCATCGATGACTTCTTGTAAAATTGTTTTTAATTCAGATGGCAATTGTCTTTCATCTGCACGATAAGGGAGATTATTTTCATAATACCAATCTTCAATAAAGCGATCTGCTGGAGCATTCGTTACAATCATATCACCTGAACGGTTTAATGTAATAACCCCATCAGCCATAGAACTGACAATACTGGATAGCTGTTCCTTTTCTTGTCTTAGTGCATTTAAATGGAACTTTAACTGTCTTCCCATACGATTAAAGGCTAGCGCTAACTCTCCTATTTCATCATGCGTCAAAATAGGAACTTTTGTGTTAAATTCCCCTCTGGCCAAATCGAAAGCAGCCTCTCTCATTTTAATAAGTGGAGAGGTAATCCTCGTGGACAAGAAAAATGCAAAAATAGTTGTTAACACAATCGCAATTCCAGCTGCGAGAAAAATAATTTTAGTTGTTTCTGCTTTCGTTTTGTCAATAACATTTAATGATTGATAGACATAAATAGCTCCATCTTGGTGCTTCATTGGCACTCCAACAATCATCGCTTCTCGTTCGCTGCCTGGTAACCTCATTTGTTTTTGAACTTGAACATTATTGGTGAGCACAGATGAAAGCCCCTCTTGCTCCAACCAATCTATTTTCAACTTGGATAATTGCTCATCTTCACTGTCAGAAACCCATAAGTCCCCATTGCCAGAAACAATCGCTACTCGACTAGCTGGGTCTTTTACGCTCTCGGTTGTTTCTTCAATTAGTTTTTTTTCGTCATGTGCATCAGCATGTGTATTAACGAGCATCGATACTTTTTCAGCAGTTTGTAACATATCCTGCTCCGCTTCCTGAATATGGAAATCTTCAAAAAACTGTAAAAGCAAAATAGTTAAAATAAATAACACGAAAGAAACTAGCAATAGAATGGTTATTGCTAGTTTACCAACTACACTTCGCCAAAACATCAGTCTTCATCCACCTCAAACTTATAACCAACACCCCATACCGTCACAATCATTTTTGCTGCTTCCTGAGATACTTGGTTCAATTTTTCACGAAGTCTTTTAACATGGGTGTCAACTGTCCGTAAATCTCCAAAAAATTCGTATTGCCATACTTCTTTTAATAAATGCTCACGATTAAATACTTTATCCGGAGATTTAGCTAAAAAGCATAATAACTCATATTCCTTTGGTGTTAAGCTCACTTCTTCCCCATCAGCAGTTACACGATGTGCGTCATGATCAATGGTTAAGTGAGGAAAAACCAACACATTTTTCGCTGTCGTATCCGTTTCCTGAAATGTAGCACTGGATACGCGACGAAGTAAAGCCTTTACACGCAAAACGACCTCTCGAGGACTAAAAGGCTTCACAATATAATCATCGGCTCCGATTTCAAAGCCTTGTACACGGTTAGCTTCTTCGCCTTTTGCTGTTAGCATAATAACCGGCGTATCTTTTTCTTTTCGCAGTTCTTGGCAAACCTCCACACCATCCATCTCCGGCATCATGATGTCCAGTAGAATCACATCGTAGTGATTTTCCAAGGCAAGTGTTAATGCTTCTCTTCCATTTTCAGCTTCTTCAACGAGAAAACCATCTCGTTCCATATACATACGTATTAGTCTGCGAATTCTTTCTTCATCGTCCACCACTAATACTTTTGACTCTTTATCCATATTCGTTCCCCCTTGTAACCTAACCTGCCTATTAAGAGTATAAACTAAGTTTTATAAAATGTATAAAGAAAACTTAGATATTGAAAGGATAGACCATTTACAATTTGTCTAGCATAGATGTCACTACTCCATTAAAAAACCTTTTCCCGCATAAAGTGAATCTTCCATCAGTGGGATTTTCATTCTTCTTCCCCAGCTTGTTAGTACCGTAATGGCATGACCTAAAGGCCTCTCATACGAAATAAGGCATTTAGGTGCTGTTATCTCCCCCTTAGACTTGCTGCTGTACGGATATTTAACTCCTGAAGCGGGGGTCTTACAGCACGTTATATACAGGATAAAAGAAAAGACACCACTATAAACTATAATGATGCCTTGCGATTTTCAAAGACTAAGCATATGAGTGTAAACCTGCCAATACAAGGTTTACAACAATTAAATTAAACATGATTATCGCAAAACCTATAGCAGCAAGCCAGGCAGATTTTTCTCCGTGCCACCCTCTCGAAAGGCGTAAATGTAAGAAGGCTGCATAGAAAAACCATGTAATCAAAGCCCATACTTCTTTCGGGTCCCAGCCCCAAAATCTTCCCCAAGCTTCTTCTGCCCAAATAGAGGCAAAAATAAGACCACCTAACGTAAATAAAGGAAAACCGATCGCTACAGAGCGATATGTAATTTCATCCAACAAATCTGGTCTTGTTTTCTGAAGCAATGGCTGAATCGTAGCACCAAGTCTTTTTCGAAATACAAGTCTTAATAGGAGGTAAAGACCTGTTCCAAAAATGATCGACCATAGTAATGTATTAAATTTTCGTCCTGCATCTGCACCATGCATCCATTCAGGTATTTCAAACCATGGTTGCATTACATCTTCCGTTAATAACGTTCCGTCCGTTGGCGCAGCAATTGGCGGCATGTGATATTCCGTTTCTACTATTCCTTCTCTGGCATTATTAGGATACTCAAACACGGCTTGATAATTCATGACATTAAATAGCGTTGTTGCTAGAATAAATCCGACAAAGAGAATTAATGAATACAATGTAATCTCCAGCCAAGTAGTCCGTTTGGTCGTTTTTGTTTGGTCAATTTGGCGAATTAAATAAATTAATCCTGCCACAAAGCTAATGGTTAAAATTCCTTGCGATAAAGATACGGTAGTAACATGAATGTATAACCAGTGACTTTGCAGTGATGGAACTAAAGGAGCTACTTCCGTTGGAAACATGCTGGCATACGCAATAATAATTAAGGCAACTGGTAATGCAAAAAGACCTAATATGGTCACTTTATAAATAAAATACAAGATAATAAATCCTAGTACCGTTGCCATTCCAAAGAAAGTCATATATTCAAACAAATTACTGACAGGAGCATGCCCACTTCCCATCCACCTGGTAATAAAATACCCTAATTGGGTGATAAAACCGATGATGGTTAACGTAATTCCTATTTTAGCAGCTTTCCCATCAGACTTTCTCTTACTTCCAATTGTAAACGAAAAAAATAAAGTTGCAACTAAGTAAAGTAAAAATGCAGTATATAAAAGCGTACTACTTAATTCGATTAAGTTATTCATGAAACCCCTCCTAATGAACTGAAACTTCAATCAGTGGGAGTTCTTTCTCCCCCACTGATTGAGCCAAAATCGCAGACGTCACGTTATCGCGCCTCCTACGACCTACAACATACACGCCAAAACGGGCATCTGCATGCCGTTCTTTCCTACTTCGCCCTCTTTGTTCTACTTCAGGCTCCCTCAAATAGGAGTCTCTCTACTGTCCCTTACATGCGGATATGCCACAACTATCTATTTATCCAATTCTTGCTGATCCGTTACCATCTGAATATTTGTCCCGTCAATCATTTTTTCAATATCACGTTTAACACCATGCCAGTTTTTATTCGTATGGGCAGCTAACAAAATCCCACCGTCTTGAGGGCGGATCCAGATTCTGCGATGGTGCCAGTACATCCCCTGAATAACACCAATCATAAAGATGATAGCGCCGACAATAAAGTATGGCAGTGAATAATCCCGACGCACACTTAATCCACTAACATCACGCATCTCAAAGTTTGTAATACCTACTTTATAATCGTTTTCGCCAGTCGCGTCGATATTCTTGCCAATCCCTAAAAAGCTAATTTCTGGTTCACTTCCATCAGGTGGGTAAACCATCATCACAAACGCTGGATTTCTTGGATAATCCGTCTCTGAAGCTGGTTCCCCCTTATCATCCAAGTAATAATCAGGATAATAGTTATTAATTTCTACTTTAAATCCACTTTCTAACTCATATTCGGACTTAGGTGAAGTAAAATCAATTGTAAATTCCCCCAGTGATTGTTCATCGGCATCATCGGTTTCATGAATTTTAAATGACATACTGGAAAATTCATTTTGCTGATAACCTCGCTGATAAACTACATAATTGTCAAATTTAATTGGTTCGTTTAACCGAATACTCCCTTCCTCTATCTTTTTCAACTCAGGTTCGGCACCAGTCACTTCAGGTTCCATTGCTTTATAAATAACAGCATTTGTTTGATAATTGCTAGCTACTGGTACCCCTTCCTTCGCTAAGGCATCTTTAAATTTTTCATCTTCAGGATCATAATTTTCTAAAATAAAATCTTTATTCTCAATGTAATACTGCTGATTCGTTCCAGGGAGAACTTGCTTCTCTCCTTCACGTATCCAGACGTACTCCTCCATGTAAAAAACAGAGGTTTGTCTTAAAAGGGCGGCAAGCAAAATAATAATTAATCCAATATGATTGACATATGGCCCCCACCTTGAAAATCTGCCCTTTTCAGCAAGGATATGCCCATCTTCTTCGGTTATATTATATCTTTGCTTCTTTAATCTTTGTTTTACAGTTTCCATATCTTCGTCACTAACATGCTCTGTTTTACTAAACAATCTTTGCCTTTGCAAAAAGGTTGCATGTCGTTTTGCTTTTTGCTTGCGTAACGCGCGAAATAAGGGAACGAAGCGATCTAGACTGCAAATTACTAGTGATATACCAATTAAAGCAATTAAAATCATATACCACCAAGAACTGTATAAGTTATGAAAACCTAATTGATAGAATATTTGTCCCAAAATTCCGTAACGCTCTTCGTAAAAAATAGCTGGATCTCTGGAAACTGCATCTGCTGGTATGTATTGTTCCTGCGGGAAGATTGATCCAATAGCAGAAGCAATAAGAGCAATGACGATGAGCCAAACCCCTACTTTAACAGAGGAGAAAAAGCTCCAAATCTTATCGACAATCGACTTATTATACGTTTGCGAGCGCCGAGCAGTACCGTCATACCGCATATTTAAAAGCTTCTTCTTATCATTCCCATCAATATGCTGGTTTTCTTCAATTGGTTTCCCACACGATTCACAAAGTACGGTACCTTCTGGGTTCACATGGCCGCATTCACATTTAATTTTCTTCATTTCATACCCCTTCCCATTACAAAAAGACATTTACTGTGGTGATATCTTTTGCAGATAACCATCTAATCGTTCTAAGCTTAATGCTCCATTTACTACCTCCACAATTTTACCTTGCGGATCGATAAATACTGTACTTGGAATAGGGCCAACTTTATACAAATCTCTAACTTGACTATCTCTATCATGAGGGATCGGGAAAGTCAAGTCATACTTATCAATGAAACGGTCTACAACTAGTTCTGTAGAGTCTAGACTAACAGCAACAATTTCTACCCCTTTTTCTTTATATTTAGGATACAATTTTTGCATATAAGGCATCTCTTCTTCACATGGTTTGCACCAAGTTCCCCAGAAGTTAAGCATTACCCCTTTTCCTTCTAGATCACTTAAACGAACCGTTTCCCGATCATTGTATTTATTAATTTGCTCCAGTTGAAAATCAGGAGCATCGTCTCCAACATCATAGATAATCTTATCATCCTGTAGGTTTTGTACGACTGCAAATACAACTGCCCCAACCAATACAAGTAAAATCAATGACCGAAATATAAAGCGATTTCGTTTTTTATTCTTTTTTTTCCTTTTCATTTCTTCTAAACTCATCATGAATCAACTCCCAGAGCCATTATATCATTTTGGAAGAATGGAAATTTTGACTATTATTCAACAATTTCGCTCTGCTAATTGTCGCATTTGTTTTACTTCCTTTGGAGTTAATGGGCGGTATTCTCCCGGTCTTAAACCATCTAATGTCAGTAAGCCGTATTTCTCACGTTTTAATTTCAAAACCGGGTAGCCAAGGGCCTCCATCATTCGACGTACATGCCTGTTCTTTCCTTCTCTTAAAGTTAATTGCAAAATAGTATGATTCTTCTTTTTATCCGTTTCTAGGATGCGATAATGGACTGCTTTTAAAATATCCTGTTCTGAACGAACCCCTTTACGAAGTTGTGCTAACTCTGCTTTTTCCGGAATTCCTTTTATTTTAGCAACATACTCTTTATCTACCTGGTAACGTGGGTGCATAAGTAAATTAGCAAATTCTCCGTCATTGGTTATAACGAGTATACCTGATGTATCATAGTCCAATCTTCCAACTGGGAAGACACGTTCTTCTACTTCGCCAAGCAGATCGGTAATTACTTTTCTTCCTTTATCATCTTTTAAGCTAGTAATAACGCCACGTGGCTTGTACAACAAATAATAAACTGGTGCTTCTTTTTCCAACGGGACACCGTCTACTTCAATGGTATCATCAGGTTTGACTTTGGTCCCTAGGGTTGTAACAACCTTATGGTTTACTTTCACTTTTCCATCTAAAATGAGTTGCTCTGCTTTTCTCCTTGATGTCACGCCACTTTGGGCAATTACTTTTTGTAGTCTCTCATGCGTGTTTGTCATTTTATCACCATTACCTTTATAGTTCAAAATATCGTAAAGCTTCTATCCTAAGCGGTAGCCAGAAAACAATGAATGTAACCGCCACTTTGCTTTGTTGTTTTGCATTGGAATATCAATTATACTATACGGATAAATGACATAGATAACAAATCTTACGCATTTATTCTGTATACGCATGCTTGATTTTCCCCTTTTTAGTCAACGATCACCTACCCATCTTATCAAGTATAAACATGTTGAACAACTAGTACTGTCACAGATAACTATCAATTACCCAAATTCGTTATCATTTATCCCGCATGAAAAGTACCGTTAAAAACCCACCTCAAGAATGAAGGGCGATACTAAAATTCCATATGGGGGAAAATGGAATTTCAATGCCCGATTCGTTAGACAGGTAAGTTCAGTCAGAGAGGTTTATAAGGAACAAAGGCTCGGGGAGCCCGTTTAGCAACGTAGCGAATAGAACGCATACAATAAAAAATGCCCTACATTTCGTAGGACTTTTTAAAGGGAACTACTTTCGCACTCTCATAAAGTCAAAGGGTTATCCAAATAAAAGCGAAACAATTACAATCGAAGCAATAATCCCCATTAGATCTGCCAACAAGCCAACTTTTAGTGCATATCGCATTTTCTTAATTCCAATAGCTCCAAAATATATCGTTAAAATATAGAGCGTAGTGTCAGTACTACCTTGCATGACAGACGCAAGCCTTCCGATGAAGGAATCCGGTCCATATGTATGGATTAACTCCGTTGTCATTCCCAATGCAGCTGTACCGGATATTGGTCTTACTAAAGCAAGCGGGATAATATCAGGCGGAACTCCAATCGTTGTCAAAATAGGACCTAATAAATCAGTAAAGGCCTCTAACGCTCCAGAACTGCGTAATATCGTAATTGCTACAATCATGCCGACTAAAAAAGGAAGCAAAGAAAAGGCCATTTTTACTCCCTCCTTACCTCCTTCCACAAATACCTCATATGCTGGGACTTTTTTTATCGTTGCCGTGACTAAAACAATTAAAATAAAACAAGGAACCAGCCAAGCACTAATCATGGTTACCAGTTCCATTTATGACGCCCCCCATTTACTTCTATGATAAAAAATCCGATCAATAATAATTGCGCTAATTGTTGATATAAGCGTCGCCAGTATGGTTGCACCAACGATTTCAGTAGGTGATGCGGATTGATATTGCATACGGATGGCGATTACTGTCGTTGGAATAATCGTTAAGCTTGAGGTATTTAAAGCTAAAAACGTGATCATCGACCTGGACGCTGTTTCACTGCCACTCAACTGTTTCATCTGCTCCATTGCCTTAATGCCCATTGGAGTTGCTGCGTTTCCCAAACCAAATATGTTTGCCGTTACATTAGAAAGAATATACCCAATAGCTGGATGATCTTTGGGAATTTCCGGAAACAGCTTTATAATAAGTGGACGAAACAGTTTTGCTAAAACAGCTAGAATACCTGCTTTTTCAGCGACTTTCATAATGCCCAGCCAAAATACGAGCACACTAATCAATCCAATCGACAAAGTAACTGCTTCACTTGCACTGGAGAAAATAGCTTCATTAACCTGATCCATTGTTCCATTGAGCATTGCATAAATGATACCAATTGCTGCCATAGATACCCAAATGATATTTACCATAAAACATCAACTCCGGAAATATGCTGAAATAATTGATAAACTTTCTCCATGAAAGGTGTATTATCATCCGACTTTATTTGTTCTTTTAATACATTTGTTTCCGCAATTGGTTTCCCATTTAAATAAAATACATTTTTTCCAATCCTTTTCTCTTTGGTAGAATCTTTTTTAATCAATAATTGACTGGATACATCATCCTTTTCCTGTTGGCTTAAAGGATATTTCACCTCTTTCTCTAAGTATCCTGAATACACTTCATTACTTTCATCTAGACGATAAGAAATGGTTTTTTGCTTCGTCAATGTTTCTAATTCATACTGCTCAAAACCCCATTCAAACATGGCAATATGATCTCGCCAATCATCAGGAGCATCTAACGTAACCGCGATTAATTCCAGATTATCTTTTGCAGCTGTGGAGACTAACGTTCTCCCTGTTTTTTTAGTGTAGCCCGTCTTTCCTCCAGTACAATGGTTATAATATTTAGTTAACAGCTTGTTTTTATTTTGCCATGAATATGTACGATTCTCTGCTAAATAAGATGTAGCACCAGTTATTTCTCGAAAAGTAGGATTATCCATGGCGTAACGCATGAGGACAGCCATGTCATATGCGGTTGAATAATGACCTGCTTCATCAAGTCCGTGTGGATTAGCAAAGTGCGTATCGTTCATTCCGAGCCACCTTGCTTTTTCATTCATCAAGTAAACAAAGCCTGCTTCACTTCCTCCCACATGTTCACTTATTGCTACAGCTGCATCATTTCCTGACCGCAACATTAATCCATATACAAGGTCTTCTACCTTCATTTCCTCCCCTTCCTCTAAATAAATGGATGATCCCTCTGTATAGATTGCTTTGCGACTCGCTTTTGCTTTTTCCGCCATTTTACCGGATTCAATCGCAATAATAGCAGTCATTATTTTAGTAATACTGGCAATGTTAGCTTTCGAATAAGCCTGCTTTTCAAATAGCACACGTCCTGTTGTTTGTTCCATCAGAACTGCATTATTAGCAGATACTTGAGGAGTGGCTTGTCCTTTAATCGGAAAAAAAATCATCAACAGGATTGTTGTAAAAATGGCAACTAATACAGATCGCATAACCCTGGTTCCTCCCAATCGTGGTCTCTTTACAATCTATGCATGTCCTATAAAGTTATGCTAAAAACAATTTGCAGACAAAACACGAACGCTCATGACTAATAGCTCTACCTATGTGCCTATCGTAAAACGAAGTTGGTTCACGTTTTTCGTTTATTTCTCCATCTAATTTCAATTTAGAAAGGCGCAGGAAAATAGGACAGAATGGTTGCTCCTGTCCTTGCCAAGAGGAATTCTTCTATTTTCATGTTTGTTAATATCCGTCCCATCGCAGCTGAGATGCACGCTTGTAGCGATCATTAACATCTTGCCAATTAACCACATTCCACCAATTATCGATATAGGCTTTTTTATCTGTTTTATACTGCAAATAATAAGCATGCTCCCACACGTCCAGGACAAGTAATGGGATGATATCTGCTATTTGAAATAGCTGGTGTTTTTCAAAAGACTGAACTCCCAACATACCGCTTCTTGGATTCCAATAGAGAACAGCCCAACCATCCCCTTCAACTGAATTAGCGGTATTGGTAAATAATGTCTTAAAGCGTTGCCACGATCCAAAGTCATGCTCCATTTTAGTTCGTAATTCTCCGTGAGGCTGTTTACTTGAACGTGGGGTCATATTAAACCAAAAAATAGTGTGTAACTGATGGCCCGATCCATGAAAAGCTTGTTCACGCAACCAATACTTTAAATATTTATCATCTGTATTCTTGCCGTATAATGCTTTCTCAGCTTTGTTTAACCCATCTACGTATGATTGATGGTGCTTGTTATGATGTAAACGCATAATTTCTTCACTTATATAAGGCTCTAAAGCATTATACGCATAAGGTAAAGGCGGTAGCTTTCGCTTACCGTAAGCAATCGGTTGCTTTGAGCTACGATTTTGACTCCATTCATCCAAGAACTGTTCGCCTTCATTTCGTAGTTCCATTAGCTGCTCATATGCAATGGGTTGATTAGAATGAAGTATATTTCTCAACCTATGCTGCCAATTTTCCAACTGCTCGATTACCTGTTCTTGGTTTATCCCTCTCTCTTCCACCAGTTTATTTCTAACCTCATCTCCCCAGTGAATTAATTGTTGGACATATCCGTTTTCAAAATGTCTCATGTTATCACCTCTTTGTAGCATATGCCCAGGTACCCAGTATGTGATTGTAGAGATAAATTTACTGCGCTAATTATTTGGCTGCACTTTATTCCAGGAATTTGAAGACAATGAACAATGGTGCGGGGCGCCCGTTTAGCATCGTAGCGAATGGAATGAATCAACGGAAATAAGGTGAAATAAAGGAATCATGCCTCAAAACAGGGGTATGCGACGTCGGTCTTCCTCTTAGCGACGCACCGATGAGGCCTTATCGTAGGGCGCATTTCTAAAGTCGTATAGTTGCTGGGCTCATGCGCCGAACGTGACGATTCGGTTATTTCGTTATCCACAAGCACCTAATTTTATCGTTTCCTATAAATTAAAAAAGCTGGCTATTTTACAGCCAACTCGTTTATAAAGGGTCTTCACTTAACTGCTCGTTAAAGCGTTCAAAAAATAAATCTGCTTCAGATTCCAATTCCTCATCATTTGTATCTGGTAAAGGAGGTAAGTCATCCAAAGATGTTAAG
The DNA here is from genome assembly GCF_001895305.1 of Virgibacillus sp. 6R. Classification (NCBI taxonomy): domain Bacteria; kingdom Bacillati; phylum Bacillota; class Bacilli; order Caryophanales; family Bacillaceae; genus Virgibacillus; species Virgibacillus sp. 6R. The sequence goes on from NZ_CP017762.1 coordinate 82,680, forward strand.
CCAAAATAAGTTAAAAACTCTTTTGATGTAGCAAAAAGAATCGGTTTTCCAACAGTATCTTTCCTCCCTACCTCTTCAATCAGAAGTCGAGATAAAAGTGTTTGTACAGGACGGTCGCTTTTCACCCCGCGAATTTCTTCAATTTCTGTACGTGTAATCGGTTGGTTATAAGCGATAATAGCAAGTGTCTCTAACGCTGCCTGAGACATTCTCGTTGCCTGAGGCGTTTCCAATAATTTTTTGTAATATGAACTATGCTCTGGTCTAGTAGTCAAATGAAATACTTCGTGTGCCTGCATGATTCGAATACCCCGGTCTGTATTTTCATATTCCTGCTTCAGTTCATCCAAGACAAGTTCCACGGTTGCTTCTGTCACTTCCAAAACATCCGATAATTGTTTCACTGTTATCCCTTCATTGCCAGAGGCAAATAGCAGACCTTCCACAATTGCTTTTAATTTATTTATTTCCACCTTTATTCCCCCATGCTAAACACGTATAATTCTGTTAATTGTTTTTCTTGTTTACAATAAACTTGATTTTTTTTCATTAACTCTAATAATGCGATAAATGTTACTACGATATGTGAGCGTGACGGCACTGCAAATAAGTGATCAAACAAAATTCCTTCTTTAGCTAATTTTACCTTCTGCAGTACTTCATCCATCCTTTGTTCAATCGGGATTTCAGACCTTTCAATTTTTGTTTCTAAAGGTGCATCCCATTTCTTACGTTCAAACATTTTACGTAATGCTGCTAACATGTCATAAATAGATGTCTCTCCTTGCAGCACCTGTGGGGGTGGAGTAATACTTTCATCAAATGACACGGGTTCTCTTGTATAAATTTGATTTGCTTCTTTTTCTATCAACTTTAATTGCATAGCGGCTTCTTTGTATTTTCGATACTCAATTAAGCGTTGCATGAGATCTTCTCGAGGATCCTCTATATATTCCTCTGTTTCTTCATTTAATTCAGGTTTTGGTAACAGCATTTGACTTTTTATTTCTACTAAGGTAGCTGCCATAACTAAGTATTCACTAGCGATATTCAACTCTAGCCGTTTCATTGTGTGAATGTAATGCATATACTGCTCCGTAATTTGCGCTACCGGTATATCGTAAATATCAATTTCATATTGATTAATTAAATGGAGTAATAAATCAAGCGGGCCTTCAAAGGCGTCCAACTTCACCTGATAAGCTTGCAATTTATTTCCTCCTTTCCTCAATTTTATCGTATTAATTACAAACGCCTATACACGATTTTAACTTCTAACATACGTTAGTACTGTAAGATAAATGTTAAATAACTCAACAACATTTAGGCTAAGAAGAAAAAGGAGGTATATCATTATGAGTGGTGGATATGGTTACGGTGGTGGATTCGCGTTAATCGTTGTATTATTCATTCTATTGATTATTGTTGGTGCTGCATGGCTCTAAAATAAAGAAGCTTCTTACATGGTTAAGCAGCACACGAAAATAAAAGCCGGCCTCTCCAGGCTGGCTTTTTATTCATCGTCGCTTTCGGATTCAGTTGATTCATCACACTTTTGATAAAACTCCTGAATTTCTTTCGTCGTAGAGACAGAATAGTTATTTCGATAAAGCTTATCGATTTCACTAACCATCTTCCTTCCGATGCCTAAATTACGATGTGATGGATTTACGGACACATGCTGAATAATAGCATCAGTTTCATTTTCAATCCGGATCCCAATCGCCCCTAGAACATCATCTTCTTCCTTCCATAAATACAAATGCCAATCAGAATTGGTTTCATATTCTTTAATCGTTTGCTGTAATTTTTTAACATCCTTTTCTTCAGGCATAAAAGAAAGCAAACCCATGGCTATTTTTTCTAAATTTTTCTTAAAGCGAATTAACATAAATACCCCTCATTAACAAAATAGCTTATCGACATACTTTAGACAAACAAGCTATTGGTTTTAAGCGGACAACATGATAACTGTATATGAAATAAGATTCAACAATGCAAGCTCATAATTATATTTGCATGTTTCCTTTGTTTTGTCAAATATGTAGTCGAGATGGATCTTATACAAACTTTATCAAAACCAAGCAAAATCACTCATTTTTTAATGTTGCTATTTAGCAGAAGTTGTAAAATGATTCGTCCATCTGTCTGTTTTTCATTCCACTGAAAAGGAATCAAATTAACGACCGCAATCCAAAGATTGAACCACATAAACAGGTGAATGAAAAAGGAAGAGGCAATCTGACTAATTCCCCAAAACATAATAGCTATTAGACTACTGAACAAAGGTCCAGCAGCAGTTATAAGAAGCTTTTCCCGTCTGGTATAGTCAGGTTGACGAACACTAGTAGCCATACCTCCTGCAAAAAATAAGGGGGCAATGGTAAAGTGAAATCTACCCACGTTTATTATTTTTTTCACAGTCCCTGCGCCAATAGATATATAGACCTTTTCTGCTCGAAAAAACCATGCAGCTACAGCATGCCCAAATTCATGGCATAATATACTTATCGGAGCGACAAAAACTATGAGGTAAAACAGCAGAAAAGCATGCATCATTTCCACCTCAGCATAAAGTAAAGCTTCATTCAGTTGGGGGCCATCCCCTGCGGTTTGAAGTAGAAAAAAGACTATAACCGCAGGCTTCCTTGAAAAAGTAAACATTCGTTTTCTGCGTGACAAGCACTCTGCGATCGACTTCTTGTCGACCCGAACGAATCGGGAATGCAGGCGCCGTTACCTTCCGCTTGAAATATTGTACCACCCATAAAACTCTTAAAGCAAAAACCTTACATTAGAATACATAGTTAGGCAGTATAAACCTTGACTTCCTTCATGACGTCTCCATTTTTCATCGACGTTGCAAACTCCATTCCCGTAGTTACTTGACCAAATACGGTATGAACACCATTTAAATGAGGTTGTGGTTCATGTACAATGAAAAATTGGCAACTTCCTGTATCTTTTCCAGCATGAGCCATAGACAAGGAACCTTCTTGATGTTTATGCGGATTTCCTTCTGTTTCACATTTAATCGTATATCCTGCTGATCCTGTTCCGTTACCAACTGGACAGCCCCCCTGACTGACAAATCCCGGGATGACGCGGTGAAAAGTTAACCCATTATAAAAGCCTTCATTAGCTAGCTTTTCAAAATTTGCAACCGTGTTTGGAGCAGCATCCTCATATAAATCAAATTCAATTCTATTATCGTTTTCCATTAGAATATATCCTTTTTTTGCCATTCTATAAATCTCCTTTGCTAACTGGACTAAGGTCCATTTTATCATTTAATGCTAAGCGTGCAAAGTAATTACCATGTGTTGAGTCTGTCAGGTATTTAAGAAAACTACTCTCGATTTTGTGCTTTGCTTGCTTTTAGCGGTATGGACAAAAGAATTTTTTATTAAACCCGTCTATAAAAAAGATTACGGATGGATACATACAACCACCGACATATACTTCGCGCACTTTAATCAGAAGTGAAGGAGGCCTTTCATCCCCCCGGCTATTGTTAGGTATCCGCTAGCCCCTAACTTATTCCTTTCAAAGATGAGAGCCTTCTTCTTAATCACTTAAAATTGTGAATTTGCTGTCTATCTTCTCGCAAGCAGTTTACTCATTCCCAAGGAACTATTCATAACTTAAATCGTGACGGATGATATCTTGATAGGTTTCTCGCTGGACGACAAGCTTATCTTCGCCATTTTCTACAAACACAACTGCTGGCTTGGCAAAACGATTGTAATGATTCGCCATCGAATATCCATACGCGCCCGTTGAAAAAACAGCTAAAATATCATTCTGCGAAACATGTGGTAATGGAAGATCCCAAATAAGCATGTCGCCTGATTCACAACATTTACCGGCAATCGATACGTTTGTTTCTGTTGGTGCAGCTGCCTTATTAGCGAGCACAGCTTCATACTTTGCCTGATACAGTGCTGGACGTAAATTATCTGTCATACCTCCATCAACCGCTACATAATTACGGATTCCTGGAATTTCTTTCATTGCACCTACTGTATACAAAGTAATTCCAGCATTACCAGCGATTGCTCTTCCTGGTTCTAACCAGATTTCCGGCATTGGAATAGCTAATGCTTCTACTTGCTTTTGTACCTCGTTAACTAACTCTTCTACAAATGGGGCATAGGAAATAGGCGCGTCATCTTTCGTGTAGCGAATTCCATAACCTCCACCTAAATTTAACACATTCGGTGTATAACCATGCCTCTCCTTCCATGTACGTAATTCCTGAAACAAAACACTTGTAGCGAGTATAAAACGATCTGTTTCAAAAATTTGCGAGCCGATATGGCAATGAAGGCCCTGAAAGCGAATATATGGATCATTATGCATTTGTAAAAACGCGGTTTCTGCTTGTCCGTTTTGTAAGTTGAATCCGAACTTGGAATCTTCATTCCCAGTCATAATATAGTGGTGTGTTTTTGATTCAATCCCTGGTGTAACGCGCATTAAAACATCCATCTGTTTATCATACGTTTTCAATAAGCTGCGAATATGTTCAATTTCTTGAAAATTATCTACCACAATACACCCAATATTATGTTCTATCGCCATCCTTAGTTCAGCAATGCTTTTATTATTCCCATGAAAATGTATCTTTTCAGTTGGGTATCCAGCATGTAAAGCTGTATATAACTCTCCTTCAGACACAACATCCAAATACATGCCCTCTTGTTTTATAACTTGAACCATGGCGATGGATGAAAAAGCTTTACTTGCATACGCAACTTTTGCAGTTACGCCCATATTTTGAAATGTGTTTACAAACGCCCGACAATTGTCGCGAATCATTTGGACATCATAAACATACAAAGGAGTACCATATTTTTTCGCAAGCGTAACACTGTCTAAACCGCCTATTTCTAAATGACCTTGTTCATTTACAGTAAATGGATGGTTATCAATTATCATAGCTTTCAACGACCTCCGTAATCCCTTCAACGCAAGTTATAATTAAAAACTTTACCACACCAATGTATAAAAGAAAAGAGACTTGTGAAAAAAGTCGACCTCTTAGCAAAATATTGGTGTGGATATTTGCACAAAAATTATTTTTCAGGCTGACGATAATTATTTTTTGGATGAACAATGCTTGGTCTACTGTTCGTATATGGAACAGGAATTCGAACAAGCGTATGCAGCATTGCACGGGGATTAAATGGAATAAATGGCCATAAATAAGGTGTTCTTAGAGATTTAAGATGAATTAGGAACAGGATATGGACTAAGAACATACTAACAAAACCAATTAAACCAAATAAACCGGTAATTATCACAAATATAATATTGACTATTTTATTGGACACGCTCAATTCATAACTCGGCGTTACATAACCCCCAATCGCGCTGACAGATACGTACAATATAACTTCAGGACTAAACATTCCAACATCAATGGCAATTTGACCGATTAAAACAGCGGCAATCAACCCCATTGCCGTTGACAAAGGGGTTGGCGTATGAATAGCAGCCATACGAAGGAACTCAATACCAATAACCCCCATAATTATTTGAATCGGAATAGAAATATTCCCTTCTTCATTTGGACCAATAAAGGCAAGTTGTTTTGGCAATAAATCTGGCTCCATCACAAATAATAGCCATAATGGCAGTAAATACATGGAAGCAAAAACTGCCATTATACGAATCCAACGAATAAATGTCCCAATTGCAGGTGTTTGGCGATATTCTTCTGCATGCTGTAAATGGTGAAAAAACGTAGTTGGTAAAATAATCACACTCGGAGATGTATCGACTATAATTAAAACATGCCCTTCTAATAAATGGTTTGCAGCAACATCTGGTCGTTCCGTATAACGTACAAGTGGATATGGGTCCCACTTTCGATTAATAATAAATTCATCAATCGTTTTATCTGCCATCGAAATACCATCTACTTCAATTGCTTGAATCCGGTCTTTAATCAATTGAATAAGTCCTTCATCAGCGACATCATCAATATAACTTAGACAAACATCTGTTTTTGATCGTTCCCCTACTTTTAGCATTTCATTGCGTAATCTCGGGTCTCGAATTCTTCTTCTAGTTAATGCTGTATTTTCAATAATATTTTCCGTATAGCCATCTCTAGAACCGCGGACTACTCGTTCAATATCTGGTTCTTCGGGCGTTCTTCCGGGATAATTTCGTACATCTATCACAAAAGCAAATCGTTCTCCATCTATAAAAAGAACGATTAACCCGGATAACATTTGATCTATAGCTTCATCCATTGTTTTAACTTGTTCAACTTGTTGATGAATGAGACGGTTTTCAACGATTTCTGGAAGTTTTCTACCATTTGATTCATGATCATTCAAATTTACAAGTTCTTTCAATAAATCTTGAATAACAATTGAATCACATAACCCAGTCACATAATAAATGTGAATATCACGCTTTAATAATACAAGCTTGCGAAATCCTAAGTCAAAGGACACACCTATTCCCAATCTGGTTTTCATATAGTTTTCTGTATGTTTTAACTTGGGATTCACAGGGATCTTTTGATCATGTTGTGTCATATGTATGCCCCCTTTATATTTTACGTAAAAATAAAATTTAAGCCTAAAAGTAGTTTTTGTTGGTTATCGTAGGCTTTTTTGCTTATTGCTTTACAAAATATAACCACTGAAATAAAGAACCAGCTATTTTACCAAACACAATCGCCATTAGCAGCCAGAGTAGATATTTTTCAATTCCTATCCGTTTGTATAATATCGGAAATACATTTAACACCTCTGCTAATGCAGCTGCCAGCATCCCGTTAAAAACCCCTTGGAGTAATCCCCATACAGCTATAACAATGAAAGAATTCCCCCACGTAATCGAAGTAAATGATAAATAGGTTCCAAACAAACTACCTAAAAGGATGCACGCTGTGTAAATAGGTAAGAACATTTCCGTTTTACTTAATTGAATTAGCCGAGGTACGATTCCTAAAATAGTAATAAACGCTACATAACCAGCCCCAACAGCAAGTCCTGCACTAAATCCAATTAAAGCTTCAAGAAGGTGTATGAGGAGGATCGACATCGTTGCATGCATTTTCATAATGAATGACGTAGTTATCCAAATCTTGCTGATAATTGTAGATCTCTACTTCTAAAGGACTCGGTTCTTCGTTAAAGCGTTTATTAAACCAGTGATTAAAAAAAAGCAACATACCTATCCCTAAACCAAAAGAATACGGAATTTGCAGCCATAAAGGGTATTCCTCCTGTTCTCCTGTCAACAAATAATGAATTTTTTGATGCACTTCCTGCATACTTACATCATAATGAAAGTTCATAATCGTCATAGCTGTTCCGACAAAGATTAACACCCAAACTCCTAAAGCAATGAAAACAGAAGGAGATTTTCGTTGCTTCTGGATCCGAACAATCGTTTGATTCGGACCAACTAATTGGAATTCTAAATCTGGAAAATCACGATTCAAGTAGTCAATAACTAAAAAGCTGTCGATCACGACAATGTTTTTATCTTTCTTACCTAAACGGTATATTGGTATATCTTCAAGCTGACTTTTTTTTGCATCATTTGTAGAAATAACAGCAATATCCTTTAGCCGTAATACTTGATACCTAGTTAGTTCCATATTTTTTTTCATACGCAAATAAACCTGATGGTTCGGCATCCTTCTCCCTCCAACTGCTAGTGAACTTGTATCATTTAGTATTTACTAAAACAGTGAAATTTACACGGTTTATTTATGTAGAGGTTGGATTAGCAAAGAACTATACCGATTATCACAAAAATAATCCCGTATACCTCATTGGGTAAACGGGATCTTGTAACAGCCAGTTTCAGTTCGAACAAAGAAATCTAGGCATCAATATAAAGCTTCATTTCTTCCAGAATTTTTTTCTCCAATCGAGAGACTTGAACTTGCGAAATACCAAGACGTTTTGCTACTTCGGATTGCGTTTGGTCTTTGTAGTAGCGCAAGTAAACAATTAGCCTTTCTCTTTCACTGAGACCACGAATTGCTTCTTGTAAAGTGATTCGTTCAAACCATTTTGAGTCTTCGTCCGATATTTGATCTAATAACGTAATTGGGTCACCATCATTCTCAAATACGGTTTCATGAATCGACTGAGGAGATTTACTTGCTTCTTGAGCATGAACAACTTCCTCTGGTGAAATGTCCAATGCTTCTGATATTTCATTTACTGTTGGTGATCTACCGAATTTCTTTGTTAATTCATCTTTTTTCTTTCGAATACGATTACCTGTTTCTTTCAGTGATCGACTTACCTTCACAGTCCCATCATCCCGAATAAAGCGTTGGATTTCACCAATAATCATCGGAACAGCATAGGTAGAAAAACGCACATCATAAGATAGATCAAATTTATCAATGGACTTAATGAGGCCTATACTTCCAATTTGGAACAAATCATCAGGGTCATATCCTCTATTAATAAATCGCTGTACAACAGACCAAACGAGGCGCATATTTTTTTCCACTAACATATCTCTTGCTGCTTTATCACCATGTTGACTTTTTTCTATTAGTGTCTTTACTTCTTCATCTGTTAGCGCTTCGCTTCTATTATCCCCTTGCACATTAACCTTCATCGGCAAAACCCTTCACGATGAGCACACCGTTTTCGCGTTTGTCAATTGTTTCGTCATGTGTACAGTCGTTCCCTGACCAGGGTTAGATATAACCTCCACCGTGTCCATAAAATTTTCGATGATTGTAAATCCCATGCCAGACCTTTCTAACTCAGGTTTGGAAGTATATAACGGTTGCCGGGCTTCATCAATATCCTCGATCCCCGTGCCGTTATCTTTAATGGTTAATTCAACCTCTCCATCCATTATTGCACAAGTTATCGTTACTTCATGATACGGTTCATTATTATAAGCATGAATAATACAGTTGGTTACGGCTTCTGATACGACTGTTTTGATTTCTGTAAGCTCATCCATTGTCGGATCTAGCTTACTTACAAAAGCAGCTACTGTTACTCTGGCAAAAGATTCATTTTCACTAACACTTGAAAAGGTAACTGTCATTTCATTTTTCACGATGCCACCCCCAATGTTTCTAAAGCAAATTGTTCATTCTCCTCTAAGCGAACAATCTTAAATAACCCTGACATTTCAAATAACCGTCTGATAGGTGGAGATATGGAGCAAACTACCATCTCCCCACCTAACTGCAATACTTCTTTATACCTCCCTAGTACAACTCCGAGACCAGAACTATCCATAAAATCCATGGCTTCCAGATTTAATACAACATGTTTGACATCATGTTCATACATCACTTTTTTCCATTCCATACGCAGTTGTTCTGCTTCGTGATGATCTAATTCTCCGGCAAGCCGGACGACTAATACATTCTCCTTTACAGCAAATGTTGAATGAAGTCCCATTGCCATTTCTCCTCCTTATTTCTTAACTGCCGATACTTTTATTAATTCGAGCATCTAGACTATAAATCCTGCTAGTTGACAAAAGAAGAAGTAGTTCCCCTAAAAAAGAACTAATTAATCATTTTTCGCCAATTTTTGCCATGTTCGCTTCCAAAGCGTACCATACGAAGCATTATCAATCGATTCTTTAACGGTCAGATCACTTCTGGATAGTATATTTTCCCCATCCTTTACAATTAGCTCCCCTACGGTCTCCCCTTTTTGCACGGGAAGCTGCATATCTTCTTTCATGGCAATCTCTGTCGTTACATTTTCCATCGAGTCTCCTCGCTTAAATAATGTGCTGATCGATTCTGAAGCTACTACATCTGTTTGTTTATTTTCAGCCTTAGTTAGTTTTAACTCCGTGATTTTATCCCCTTTGTCAAATAACTTTTTCGTCTGAAAATGATTGAAGGCATAGTCAAGCATTTGGGAAACTTGTTCATTTCTTTCTTTAGAAGAGCTAGAACCCATTACTACTGCAATAACACGCATATCTTCTTTTTCCGCAGTTGCGGTTAAACAGTATTTTGCATCACTTGTGTAACCTGTTTTAAGACCATCAACGCCAGAATAAAATTTAACTAATCGATTTGTATTAACGAGCCAAAATTCATTCTCTTGTCCTTTGCGTAAATAATCCTCATAAATGGAGGTATAGCTGGTAATATCCTCGTACTTCAATAACTCTTTTGACATCACAGCCATATCATAAGCTGTGCTGTAATGATCATCAGCAGGAAGTCCTGTTACATTTTGAAATTTGGTATTCTTTAGTTGTAATTCTTTTACTTTCTCGTTCATTTTTTGTACAAAAGCCCCTTCGCTTCCGGCTACGCGTTCTGCCAAAGCAACACTTGCATCATTTCCCGAAGCGATTGCAATTCCTTTTAATAGATCATCCACAGTCATTTCTTCTCCTGCTTCCAAGAAGATTTGTGATCCGCCCATGGAAGCCGCATGTTCACTAACTCTCACTTTTTCATCCAGTTTTAACTTCCCTTCATCCAAAGCTTCCATGATTAATAACAAAGTCATAATTTTTGTCATGCTTGCTGGTGATAGTTTTTCATGTTCATTTTTATTAAATAGTACTTTTCCCGTGTCACGCTCCATCAAAAGAGCCGATTTTGCATCGTTCGCTAGATTTTGATCTTTCGTACTTTTCTTTTCTTCTGCACTTGCAAAAGTCATTGTATTCATAGTTATTATACATACGATGCTAATGATCCATAGAGCCTTTTTCATTCTTTTCCCTCCAATATTTCTATGTAGCTTGTTCAAATACTGCTTTGGATGTTTTAAAAGTAAAAACATACTCCTAGTTTTATTTCAGACGACATACATATAGGTTCGCCAATTTTTTCATTTTTTATACCAATCTTATAATTCATTTATCGTGAATGTAAGGTTCGGCACAACTCCACTTCAAGAAATGAAAGTGAAACAAAGAAACTTGGGAGATTACGGCAGCTAAATTCTTATTCTTGCCTGTAAACTGTCGATTGCAGAAGGTGCGACACCAAGTAAAAATTCTTCTTTTTTAAATGGTGAACAAAGGCTCGGGGCGCCCGTTTAGCAACGTAGCGAATGGAACGGAATCAACTAAAGATTTAGGAATCACGCCACTAAAACTGGGGTATGCCGACGTGGGCGGCAAGCCCGTTTTTAGTCGGCCTTCCCCTTAGCGACAAACCGATGATGACTTTTTTCGTAGGGCGCATTTCTAAAGTCGCATAGTTGCTTAGCTCATGCGCCGGATGTGACTAGTCGGTTATTTCGTTATCCCCAAGCACATCAATTTATAGGTTCCTATACAACAAGGAAAACTACGTTAGCGACGTATTACACACAGAAATAGTGTTATTTTTTTCGGAAAGAGGAACTTTATATTTTATTAGTAGAGGACATAAACAAGGTTATACTAAATGAAGTTTCACTGTATAAAAGTATCCTGTTGCATAAATTAGATACTAAAAAAACTTATTTTGGTCACTTGAAAAAATAGCCGCAAACGGAATATAGAATGCTTTGTATAAAAAAAGCCATCCTGTTCGATACAAATATATAAAGGTGTACCTGTCCTACTTCGTAAAAAAAGACCCTTCACTGCGTAAAATGTACCCTATAGGGTAGACGCTCTAAAAAAGCCTACCTATAGGGTACAATTCACAGTTGTCAAGGGTCTTTAATTATTTTATTATTCTGTTACCATACCATGAATTAATGTTGGAGCTTCTATTTCACCTGCTGAAATTGAAATACTACGATAAAGCTTGTCTTTCACTTCGTCAACGTCTTCTGAATTTGTGTGAATCGTAAGTAAGGATTCTCCTTCTTTTACTTCGTCCCCAATCTTCTTATGCAGAACAATACCAACGGCTAAGTCAATGACTGCATCCTTTGTTGCTCTTCCAGCACCTAGCATCATTGCTGCTGTTCCAATGTCATCAGCTATGATTTCGGCGACTTTTCCAGAAGATTTAGCTGGCAACTCGATTTGATATGTTGCTTGTGGGAGAGATTCTGGTTGATCGACAACAGAGGCATCGCCACCTTGTGAGTTTAGGAAAATTTTAAACTGCTGTAATGCCTTACCATTATGGAGATTTTCCTCTAATTTTGCTCGAGCTTCTTTAATTGTTGTGGCCTGCTTTGCCAACACAACCATTTGACTTCCTAATGTCAAACAAAGCTCCGTTAGATCTTCAGGACCATTCCCTTGCAATGTTTCAATTGCTTCTTTTACTTCTAATGCATTTCCAATTGCATTACCTAGTGGCTGACTCATATCTGAAATAACCGCCATCGTATTTCTGCCTACTTTGTTTCCAATGGTGACCATAGCAGTAGCGAGTTCCTTTGCATCGTCCAAATCTTTCATAAATGCACCAGCGCCTGTCTTTACATCGAGCACAATAGCATCAGCGCCTGAGGCAATTTTTTTACTCATAATAGAACTAGCGATTAAAGGAATGGAGTTAACGGTTGCTGTTACATCTCTTAAACCATAGATTTTCTTATCTGCTGGAGTAAGGTTTCCTGATTGACCAACTACCGCTACTTTATTTTTGTTTACTAATTCAATAAATTCATCATTTGATATTTCCACATGAAAGCCTGGTACAGATTCCAGTTTATCAATGGTACCACCTGTATGACCTAAGCCTCTACCACTCATTTTTGCTACAGGCACACCTACAGAAGCGACTAACGGTGCAAGAATTAAGGTTGTTGTATCCCCAACTCCACCAGTGGAATGCTTATCTACTTTTATTCCATCAATCGCTGATAAATCAATCTGATCGCCTGATTCTACCATTGCCTGAGTCAACTCTGCTCGTTCCTGATCATTCATATCCTGAAAATAAATCGCCATTAATAGTGCGCTAACTTGATAATCAGGAATTTCCCCATTTGTATAGCCTTGAATAAAAAATTGAATTTCCTCTTTTGTGAGTGCTTGGTTATCTCGTTTCTTCTCAATAATGTCATACATACGCATGTTTATCACCCTTACCTTTCAGGAATAGTTTGGATAACTTTCTTGACGAATTGCAGAAAAGATGCTTTCACTTGTTCAGTTGTTTCAATTACTTCATCATGCGTTAATGGCTGATCGAGAATTCCAGCAGCCATATTTGATATACAAGAGATACCTAGTACTTCCATACCTGCATGAGCTGCTACAATAACTTCAGGGACCGTTGACATTCCTACCGCATCTCCTCCTAACGTTCGAAGCATGCGAACTTCAGCAGGTGTCTCATAAGATGGACCAGTATTACCAACATATACCCCTTTTTGTATCGACAGACCAATCTCTTGAGCACAAGATTCCGCATGGGCAATCAGTCTCTTACTATACACTTCAGACATGTCAGGAAATCTCACTCCTAAACAGTCATCGTTTCTGCCGATTAACGGATTTACGCCCATATTGTTGATATGATCTGTAATTAACATCAGATTACCAGGTTGAAACTGCTCGTTAATTCCTCCAGCGGCATTCGTGACTAGTAAGGTTTCAATTCCAAGTTCCTTAAAAACACGAATCGGGAAAGTAACTTGTTGCATTGAATATCCTTCGTAGTAGTGAAAGCGTCCTTGCATTGCAATCACTGGTTTGCCTTTTAGCAGTCCTGAAACTAATTGTCCTTTATGACCAGAAACTGTTGATTCTGGAAAATCTGGTATCTCCTGATATGGGATTGTTACTGCATCTCCTATTTCTTCCGCTAAGACACCTAGACCAGACCCAAGTATTAATCCAATTTTAGGCTTATGTGTTAATTTTGTTTGTAAAAATGTACTTGCTTGTTGCATCGCTTCTTGATTCATTTCTATTCCCCCTCACCGTTTAAATTGTATTTAAAAAGCTTGTGCCATGCTGTGGTAGTTTAACTTGGAAATTATCTGCAATGGTCGCACCAATATCAGCAAACGTTTCACGAATTGGTAATTCCTTTCCTTCTTGTATACCGTTATGATAAACAAGTAATGGAACATATTCTCTCGTATGATCTGTACCGTGATGAGTTGGGTCATTTCCATGATCGGCAGTGATGATTAACAGATCATCATGCTGTAATTTCTCTAATACTTCTGGAAGACGAGCATCATAAGCTTCCAAAGCTTCAGCATAACCATCCGGATCGCGACGATGTCCATACTTCGCATCAAAATCAACTAAATTTAAAAAGCTAATTCCAGTAAAATCTTCCTTCATGGATTCTACTAATTTTGTCATTCCATCATCGTTATCTTTTGTACGGATGGCTTTTGTAACTCCTTCACCATCGTAAATGTCACATATTTTCCCTAATGCAATGACATCATAATTGTTTTCCTGTAATTCGTTCATGACCGTTTTTCCAAACGGTTTTAATGCATAGTCATGTCGATTAGCAGTTCGTTCAAATGCGCCTGGTTTTCCAATGAATGGACGCGCAATTACACGACCAACCATATATTTTTCATCTAATGTTAGTTTACGAGCTATCTCACAAATACGATATTGTTCGTCAATGGGAATAATTTCTTCATGTGCAGCGATTTGCAAGACTGAATCGGCAGAAGTGTAGACGATTAAAGCTCCTGTTTCCATATGCTCTTCACCGAGCTCCTCAATAATTTTCGTCCCAGATGCCGGTTTATTACCAATTACTTTACGACCGGTCTGTTTCTCCAACTCTTGGATCAGTTCATCCGGAAAGCCCTCTGGAAATGTGCGAAACGGTTGCTCAATATGCAGCCCCATGATTTCCCAATGACCTGTCATCGTATCTTTTCCATTGGAAGCTTCTTTCATTTTTGTATAATGGGCTTTAGGTGAAGCCGCTTTCTCAATTCCTTGAATTTCTCGGATATTACTTAACCCTAAACTTGCCATGTTTGGCATGTGAAGACCTTTCCGATGAGCAGCAATATGCCCAAGTGTATCCGCACCCTGATCATTAAATTTATCTGCGTCTGGTGCTTCTCCAATACCTACAGAGTCCATCACAACTAGAAAAATACGTTTGAATTTTTTCAATGTTGTTCCCTCCTTATAGTTATTATGTTCCCGAAAATAATCGGAACTATGTCTACATTATCATCCAGTGGTAGGATGTCAGACAACTATCATAAAAAAATTATGCTCTTGGATGGTAACTTGTATAAACATCCTTTAGCCTAGATTTTGTTACATGTGTATAAATTTGTGTTGTTGAAATATCTACATGCCCAAGCATTTCTTGAACAAGGCGCAAATCAGCTCCATTTTCTAATAAATGTGTAGCAAAAGAGTGACGTAACGTATGAGGAGTAATTGCTTTTGTTATTCCAGCTTCCAAAGCCCTTTTCTTTAGAATTTTCCAAAATCCTTGGCGTGACAATGGTTTTCCGTGTTGATTAACAAACAAGGTAGCAGTTTCTGGGTGACGCTTTATTAACTTTTCTCTCCCTTGTTGTAAATATGTTTCAATTGCGCGGATAGCTGTATTCCCAACTGGAACAATCCGTTCCTTAGATCCTTTGCCGACACATTGAATAAATCCCATCGTCAGGTGCAAATCCGAGGTTTTCAATGTAATCATTTCGGAAACCCGTAAACCTGTTGCATAAAGAAGTTCGAACATCGCTTTATTGCGTAACTGTAAAGGGCTTGTACCTTGGATGTTTAAAAGCGCATCCATTTCTTTGATGGATAAAACATCTGGTAATTTACGCTCCTTTTTTGGTGTTTCAATATGCAAACTTGCATCATGCGTTACTAGTTGCTCGCGAATTAAAAACTGATGAAATGCTCGAATCGAAGAAATATGCCGAGCAATTGTCGCTGATGATTTATGATTGTCCTTTAAACTGTATAAAAATCCCGTCATATCTGCTCGTGTAACTTCTTCCCAGTTGTTTTTTTGCACATTAGTTTTTAAATATTGCATATAGTTTGCGATATCTCTTTGATAGGAAGCCAGCGTATTTTCTGCTAGCCCGCGCTCAATTCGCAAATAATGGAAAAAATCTTCCGCACTATCATGTAACATCTTTCTACTCCCCTAAACGGAAAAATAAATGAATACGCTCGAAAAAACTATGCTCTTCCGTAAACACTTTCACCGCTGGCCCTTCTGGAGGGTCATAACGATGATAATGTTCGTATTCCGCATGCATGACGCGTAAACCGTAATAAAATAATAAAGTGAACGCAATAAAGAGACAAAATACTTTTAACATGTCCAAAAGCATCATTTTCATATCCATTACTCCTCTAAAAAATATCTTTATAAAAGATATGCAAAAATAGAGGCGTAATATACATAGAAAACATAAGAAAAAAGCATTTCTAACAAAGGATCTTATCTTTAATTTACCGCTTTTATGTTCATTTGTAAATGATTTTCCATTATATAAATAAATTCATTAGCATTTGTTTTTGAAAGTGCTTAAGTAGTAGTCACAAAAGTTGGTTGGCTGATAACTTTAAGCAGTAGGAAAATAGAAACATGGAATCCAGTTACCGGAGTAGCTTCATCATATGTATTCTCACGTTCTTACTCTGTCTTTTTCTAAGTAACAATGCTATAAATACGTGCTCCTAGTATAGTCTGTAAACTCAACTAGAAGCACTTACTGTTATCGTCTGGCACTGTTTACAAACTCCGTGAAACGTAAGTCGATGATCCTTTACCTGAAATCCCCATTCATTTTGGACGATTTTTTCAACCTCTTCAAGCAGATCTTCCTCTATTTCTTCTACGGAGCCACATTCAGAGCAAACGAGATGATGATGCGAGTGCTTGGCACCTTCTTTTCGCAGGTCGTAACGAGAAACACCATCACCAAAATTTATTTTATCAACAATTTTTAATTCCGATAATAATTCCAATGTACGATATACAGTTGCCAAACCGATTTCCGGTGCTATTTCTTTCACAAGTAGATAAACATCTTCAGCACTTAAATGGTCTTCTTCTCTTTCCAGTAAAACTCGGACAGTCGCCTCGCGCTGTGGTGTTAGCTTGTAACTTTGGGCGTGGAGCTGTTTTTTTATCCGATCGATTCGATGTTCCATTGGGCGATTACCTCCCTCATATCCCATCTTTATTATATGCTTGGATGAAAATTGTGTCAAAGCAAAATACTATTAGTTTATATTTAAAATAATTATAATATAATACTCGTTATTAGTAAAATGAACGAACCATCCACTGCATCGCCTCATTCGAAACAAACGTCTCTAATAAGGCAGCTATACTAGCAAAAAGTATTAGCAAAGAAAATAGTAGCACATATCTCCCAAATGGTTGGAATACTGGCTGTGCAATTCTATTGCTAAATAATTTGCTCAACAATGTTAAGGAAAAAATCATTGCCAAACTCCCCGCTATTATATATACGGGTATAATGAGAAAATTTTGCGGTGCAATTGATAAACTTGCCAGTAAAAGCCCGTTCATGCCAAGCTGATTAACCATAAATCCTACAGAGAACCCTACTACCAAACCTTTAAGAAAGATGAGAATCCACACTAATGGCAAGCCAATGACGGATAATCCTAGCACGAATAAAAGCAACAAATACTTTATATGGTAGAAAAAGCTATTTTTAAAAATTTCTATATATGCTGCTTGTTCATTATCCGTTACCTGCTTAAAAAAGCGTTCCAAATAAAAGAACAAATCTTGTTTTTGTACGAAATTCATACTGTTAACGAGGATTGCACCAAATATAATACCTGTTAAAAATAGAATAACCATAAACAAATATATGGTGGCGTGCTCTTTGACATGGTTGATGAGAAGCGTTTTATTTTTATGCATTGGAATCCTCCATTCAATAAACTGCTATAATAAAAACTATGAAGGTAACCAAGCAAAAATACCAATTTTCTATGAGCTTTCTATTAATTATGTCCATAAATGAGAGGTTTGTGTCAGCGAAACTTTAGCAGGATCCATATACTTGATTGAAAAGGCAGGAACTTTTCTTATTTGTAAACATCTGCAATAAAGTGAATCTTCCATCAGCGAGGCAGCGGTTCATTCATCCCCCAACGATTGTTAGTACTAGTACCATAATGGTATGATCTAAAGGCTTATTACGAAATAGGTCATTTAGGTGCTGTTATCTCCCACTTAGACTTATTACAGAACAGATTATCCAATTCCTGAAGTGGGAGTCTTACAGCACCTTATATACGGGATAAACCATTTTCGTTTCTAGCATCTCTATTTGATGGAACCGTATTTTCCCCCTCCACCTTCATGAACATGTAATTTACCATGTCGCATATCAATGATCGATTGAGCTATTGAATTTTGAACTACATTAGCAAGTTCCTCATAGGAGGCTTGATGAATAATGTACATCTCTGTGCCAAACTCCTTTAAAAGCTTCTCATATGTTTTCTTCCCTAAACCAGGCAAGTATTCTAACGGCACTTGATACGTATAGCCAGGCCGAGCAACATTACCTTTATCTGTATCTTTTAATGCTGCTATTCGGTCTGCCACTCCTTTGACGTATTTTCTCGAATGACAGTTAGGACAAATAGAGTCATCCCTCTTTAACTGAGATAAGCATTGGCTGCATACGGTTCTATAGTATTTCCCTAGTTTCGGGTTCATCCCATAGTTTTCTTTGACATGTCTTCCGTTTTTGTTATTTAATACGTATTGAAATTCCTTAAAGGACGGATGTTTCATTTGCAAATGCTGATATTCACGGGCAATTTTTCTTAATGAATGTGCGTCAGAATTGGTGAGATACGTAAAGCCATGTAATTCCTTTATCTGATCAGCCATGTACGTATCAGAACTTAGTCCCAGTTCCACCCCATCGATAAGATCTGGAGATAATATCTCTGTTAATGACTGTAAAACGCCTTTTCCGTACAAGCTTTTAAATGGTGTAAATATATGAGCAGGAATAAACACCCCTTGCAGTTCCTTTACCTTCCGTTGCAACTCGATTGCAGTACCATAAAAGCGTTGCGAGCTTAACGAAATATTCTTCATTCGTTTACTTAGCCAATCAGAAAACAACTCCATTTCATGGATACCAGGAAAATAACAAAGGACATGAACTGGTCCTTGACAGCGTTCATCATACACTTCAATTTCTGAACCTAACAGAAGTGTTACCGACTCGAATCGAACACCGCCTTCCTCTAATTCAGTAGCAATCCCTTGATAAATCAGCTGTTTTAGCTCCTGCAACACTGCAGGAGCTTGGCAATCAACAATACCAATCATATCAATCCCTTTATTTCTACTTGCTTCTTTTAAAATAGCTGGTAATGTTAAGTTGTTAGAAGCAGTAATCTTAACTGGCTTATGATACATATCGCGACCAATATGTATATGTAAGTCAGCAGTATACACAGATAACATCTTAACTCAACCCTAACGCGTGCAAGTAAAGGATGGCATAGTTGGTTTTTGCATCATGAATACGTTCTTTCTCTACATATTGTTTTGCTTCTTCTAATGTTAACTCAACAATTTCAATAAACTCATCCTCATCACCAGCTACTTTTTCTTCCAATGGTTGCAGCTGATTGGTAATGTATATGTGCATTAATTCATCTGCAAAGCCTGGGGACGAATAAAAAGAAGTTACAAATGACAATTCATCCGTTGTATACCCTGTCTCTTCTTCTAATTCACGGATAGCTGTCGTTTCAGGTTCTTCACCAGGCTCAAGCTTGCCGGCAGGGATTTCTAAAATAGACTTTTCTAATGGTTTGCGATATTGTTCAACCAACACAATTTTATTTTCTTTCGTTATTGGAATAACAGCTACTGCCCCAGGATGCTTAATAATCTCTCTTTTCGCTTCCTTACCATTCGGCAAACTGACATCGTCGACTTGTAAATGTACCACATGCCCTTTATATATTTGCTTAGAACGTATTGTCTTTTCTTCAAATTTTTTCATATCTATCACCCTTGTCTTGATTCGCTTCTTTCTTATTTTATCATAAATTATACGTGGTATGGATTGTTTTCAACGTTGTAAGTCGATAAAATGGAATTATTAGTCAGTAAATTTTACCGTTTACTTGTAATTTTAGTAACTTATCTTGTTAGCCACTAGAAACCTTACTTGATTTGATTCTTAGAAGTCTAGCAGAAACGACTTACTGCTATAGTCTACCATTCCCTCTTTATTGGTTTTTGAACCAGAGAGAGACCATTAAAAGCTTGAAAGGAGAAAAACAATGAAAATAAACCAGCTTGGCAAATCATCGATTTATTTATCTGAATTGACTTTAGGTTGCATGTCGCTAGGAACAGATGTACAAACAGCAAAATATATCATTGACCACGCTCTAGACAATGGGATTAACCATTTAGATACAGCTGATTTATATGATTTTGGAGAAAATGAAAGAATTATTGGGGAAGCATTGAAGCAAAAGCGAGAACGAGTCATTTTAACTACCAAAGTAGGCAATCACTTTGATAAATCAAAAAAGACCTGGTTCTGGGATCCATCCAAAAAACATATTCAAAATGGGGTTAAGGAAAGCTTGCAGCGTCTACAGACAGATTACATTGACTTTTATATGTTGCATGGAGGTACCATTGAAGATCCAATTGAAGAAACCATCGAAGCTTTTGAGGAACTAAAGCAAGAAGGACTCATTCGTGCTTATGGCCTATCATCCATTCGACCAAATGTTATCCGCGAGTATGTGAAAAAATCCTCTATCGACGGTGTTATGATGCAGTATAGTTTATTGGACCGTCGACCTGAAGAGGAAATGCTTGATTTGTTACATGAAAATCAGATCAGCGTTTTAGCAAGAGGCCCTTTAGCAAAAGGTATTTTGAGTAACAACGGAAATAATCAGATAAACAAAAAAGCAAAAGATGGGTTCCTTGGATATTCATATGAAGAACTCCACCAACTATACGGCAAGCTCACTTCGCTTGCCGAACCAATAAAGCTGAATGAGCTTGCATTACTATATGTCTTACAACATCCAGCTGTAGCTAGTGCAGTGTTCGGTGCAAGTTCTGTAAATCAGCTGAAAGAATCGATCACAAATAACGTCACCATCCCACTATCTGATCAGTTGTATCAGCAATTAAAAACATTAACCAAAGCGCTTACGTACGAAGCACATCGTTAACGAAAAGTTCTTTTAAACGCCTGTTGAACTAATTGGAAATAAGAAAATAGCAATATTCTAGCTACAAATGGAGGTCGACACGACTAAACGAATATAACTCTGAAGATAATTGATGTAATCATGTAGCTTCGGAAATGTATATATACTAAAGCGGGCGATTGAGAACCTACAGTGCAAGAGCAAGAGAAGGCTCACCACTGCCTACGGAAAGAGAAGTATATTTCTGGAGCGGCTTATATACCCATCCATTATTCTAGATAGTCTACTTTAATAAAATGAAACTGCAATCTGTGAGGGCTTTCTTTTCCGACTAAACGAAGTAAATCATCCTTAAAAAAGAGAAAACACTTTTTCTGCGCCTCCAGAGATGGCCATTTTATCAGGTCCAACGAATGGAGAATGCAGGTTCCGTCACCCCCACTTTGAATTTTATATATCTACTAAGGTTCCCCGAAGTGGGGGCTTTATGGCACTTTACATTCGGGATAAAATTTTTTGTTCCAGTCTTTCATCTACATTGACTTCTTTAAAAAAGAGCTCATACGTTTGTTATTCCACGAGTCAATTGCTGTTTAGAAATAAAAGGATTCAAAATACCCTCATGGCTTTTCAAACGAAATAACCCTTGCTCATAATCAAGTGTTAGTTTTTCAGAAAAAAATATTTCTTGTTGTTCTTCTATAAATGTTAGTATCCTTGGGTTAAACACGCGCTTATAACTTGGTTGCCGTTGTTTCACAAAGCGAATTGTTGCCATACCGTTCACTCCACAACCGCAACCTTCTGTATCGTACCATAATAATAAATACAAAGACGTTTGCGACTGTATAGTTTGCAACTCCTCCCAAGCTTTGTCCGTTATCAATAGTTCCATTATTAATCCCCTTTGTTCACGATTATTTTCGTGTAAACTGCTTTCGTAATAGTTTTTCAGTAACTGTTGGAAACATCTGATAGATTCGGCTGCCAATATCCATCCAAAATGGCAAATTTATTTCTCTTTTGGGAGCAAATAAATAGCGAACGATTTTTTTGGCTACCTTGTCTGGATCTAATATGTACCGTGCCACATTTTTCTCATAATTACCAGACGGGTCAGCAGTAAGGAAAAAATTTGTTTTCACTGGTCCTAAGTTTACAGCTGTTACATAAATATTACTTGCAGCCAACTCAAGACGTAACCCATTTGAAAACCCAAGTACCGCATGTTTTGTCGCTGCATAAATCGCCGCTTTTGGTGTAGCTACTTTACCCGCCTGTGATGCAATATTGATAATATGCGCTACAGGCTGTTGTTGAAAATAAGGCAGTAATTGCTTTGTTATAAAGATTAAAGCTGTTACATTTAATTGAAACATAGCATTCACTTCATCTTCTCTTATATCTTTCACTTCCGAAAAAATCCCCATTCCTGCATTGTTAATGAGACCATGGATGGGGTCATGCTTTATAGTAATCTCACTAATAACTCCACTTATCGCCTTTTTGTCTCGTAAATCGATGGAATAAATCGGACTTTGTACATGAAAAGATTGATATATACAATCACTCAATTGCTGTAATTTATCTTGTGAACGAGCTAATAAAATGGGAACTCCCCCATTCCTTGCGATGTGCCATGCTAATTTTTCGCCAATACCACTCGATGCCCCAGTAATGATTATTTTTTTATTTATCAATGATGCTTGCTTCATATACTATTTTTCCGTCCTCTTTTCTTTTTCTAACCCGTTCTAAGGATTCCAAATAATCTAATTGCCCAATCGTTTCCGACATGGTTAGGTCAATTTGTTTTTTAAACTGCTTCGGAAAAAGTTTGGTACATATTTCATATGGCGTTAACGCACATCTGCTCTGCTGTAGAATATCATAAACATAATCTGCCCGTTCCTCCTGCTTCGCTAAACGTGAGAAGATTAAATGTTGTGGATGCTCAACAATTTCACCGTGACCAGGTAACACCTTCTTGACACCTATATCAATACATTTTTGCAGATTCTTCCGGTATTGTAACATAGGCTGCGGTCGATACTCTATCGTTTTTCCTATTTCCGGCGGTTCCATGATCGGGTTGGAAGAAATATGTTGCAATATATGATCTCCGCCAATTAGAAGATGATCATGAACACGCAAAAACGATAGGTGACTTTGTGCATGCCCTTTTGTTTCAACCACTTTCCAATCTGGATGTCCAGGCAACGTATCACCTTCAACAAGAGGAATAGTCACTTCTCCTTTCCCTGCAAAATCCATCGTAGCTTCTAGCTGATCTAAAGCATGATAGAAGACTTTAGGAATACCGCTTTCAATAAAGTATTGTTCAAAGAAATGCATATAATGAGCCAAATACTGCTGATCCCTTGTGAGCCAACGGTCGACATTCGGGTGAGCAGCAATGTGCTTTGCTTTAGGAAATTGCTCTGTTAAACCAATATGATCGGGATGATGATGTGTTATAAAAATTTGTTCAATATCATTTGGGCGATACCCGAGTTCCTTTAATTGAGTCGTTAACGCTTCCCATGCTTCCTTTGTTTTCACTCCCGCATCCACGATTGATAATGTGTCTCCTGCTAACATATATACATGCACATCTCCTACTGCAAAGGGAGTTGGCAAGGTTATTTGACTAATGGTCTGTTCAATTACTTTCATTCGTTTGATTCCTCCAACTGAATCATCATTCATTTTTATATATTGTACTCTCTTTACAACATATTGTCGATTGTTTTAACTGGTTCTATCTAACCACGGATTGATACCCCTCATCTTTACTGCTAAAATGAGGCTTAACTATTTCCATCCCAATTAAGCATGACTCTGTTTATGTAAAGATGATCAAATGAACTAATATTTGACCATTTTTAAGGAGAACCATTATGCTAATAATACATCCATGAAGAGCATGTGAAAAGCAAGAATAAGAAGAGCAGGAACTTCAAAGAGCTAGGTTGAATAGCCTAAATATATAACCGGCAAAACAAGTAAAAGAAAAAATACAACCGTTTAAGCAACCTCTGTATAAGGGTAAATAATTATCAAGCATGTTCTATATTATAAGAGGTGAAATAAAGAGTGAAACCAACTATATACGCTCACCGTGGAGCAAGCAGCTATGCTCCGGAAAATACTATGGCTGCATTTCAATTAGCGGATCAGATGCAAGCAGAAGGAATTGAAACAGATGTCCAACTAACGAAAGATCAGATACCAGTTCTTATTCATGATGAGCATGTAAAACGAACAACCAATAGCATTGGATATATTAAGGATTTCACATATCGTGAACTATGTCAACTTGATGCGGGAAACTGGTTTTCGCCAAAATTTACCGGGACACCAATTCCAACGTTAGAAGAATTTCTGACTTGGATTAAACCGAAACCACTATATTTAAATATTGAACTAAAAAATAATAAAGTGGAATATAATCATATGGAGGCAATCGTTTATGAATATCTCTCAACTCATCAACTGATGAACCGAACTACCATTTCTACATTTAATGCAAATAGTGTTGTAAGATTGGCTGCATATAAAGAAACTGCAGAAATAGCATTCTTAACTTCACGAAGATATCGGCATCCTGTACATGTTGCAAAAGAATTAGGCGCAAATGCTCTGCATTTGAAATATAAACGAGTAACACCAAAAATAGTCGCCGCTGCTAACAAACACAAAATGAAACTAAGACTATATACTATCAACCGACCGGCACACCTTATCCGTTCTATTCAATACGGTGTGGATGGGATATTTACGGATGTGCCTGATCAGGCGTTGTATTATAGAAACCTTTTGTACAATCGGTAAGGCGTATATTATAGAGAATGTTCAAACAGCACACTACAGTGACACATCGACGTTTCTAGTTGGCTTATTTCTCCCTTCGAAAAAAGTGCCCCCTTTCTTGCGAGTTTCCCTGCGAGAGAATAGGTTTCGAGGAAGCGTTACTAGTAGTGCTCATGTATCTAAATACATACGCCGTCCTACTAAAACCATCCTCGTCCTGTGGAGGGGGCTAGAATTCAGTACATGCTGTATAGGCACATTACTCCAAACTTCAACGCCTCGAACTTAGGCACCACGATGTTACGGCACACGCAGCAAAAGTGTTTTTCTTTTTCAAGGGAACTTAAGACCTTAGTCCTTGTTATTTTCTTTTTGGGTATGCTTTTAATAGTCATTACCTAAATTTATATTGAGAAGGATACTGTTCTAAACAAAAGCTATCACGAATGAAGTATAATAAACATAATAGCTAATTAGTTATTTGTACATGGAATGGAGGGATAACGATGGAATTGATTTTTCTTGGTACTGGAGCTGGAGTTCCCTCCAAAGAAAGAAACGTTTCAGCTATAGCGTTATCGTTATTACAAGAACAGAATAGTATTTGGTTGTTTGATTGTGGGGAAGCAACACAGCATCAAATTTTGCATACAAGCCTGAAGCCACGTAAGATAAATAAAATATTTATTACACATATGCATGGCGATCATATCTATGGCTTACCTGGTTTTCTAAGTAGTCGCTCTTTTCAAGGAGGAGACACGCCGTTAACCATCTATGGTCCAAAGGGATTAAAACAATATGTCGAAACGAGCTTGGCTTTGAGCGAAACACATTTAGCTTATGCCATATCTTTCGTGGAAGTAACCGATCAAATGGTCATTGAGGCAGGGCAGTTTCAAGTTTTTGTTCAATTATTAGAACACGGAATTCCGTGCTTTGGCTATCGCGTCGTTGAAAAAGATAAGCCAGGAGAATTACTCGTTAATAAACTAAAGGATAGAGGAATTGAACCAGGCCCCATCTATCAGGAAATTAAAGAAAACGACCATGTCACCATACCTCACATAGGGACTATCTACCGAAAAGATGTGTTGGGGGAGCCAAACAGAGGAAAAATTATTTCTCTGATTGGTGATACTCGATTTTCTAAAGACCACATACGCTTGGCTCAAAATGCCGATATACTTATTCATGAAGCGACCTTTGGAAAAGATAAACAAAATCTTGCACACCGTTACTTCCATTCTACTACGTTAGAAGCAGCACAATTAGCGAGTGAAAGTAATTGTAAACATCTCATTTTGACGCATATTTCTTCCCGTTACCAGCAAGAAGCAAATGAACAGCTGTTACAGGAAGCCCGAGAAATATTTCCGAATACAGAATTAGCCAACGATTTTTCCAGATTTACCATTACGTAGAGGAGGGCTTTCATTGACGAACATAGCACAACTTGTTGCTAACCAGCGAACGTTTTTTCTTAATGGAAATACGATGGATTATACAGTTCGTAAGCAACAGCTACAAAAATTAAAATCAATGTTAAAGGAAAATGAAGCAAGCATCTATCAAGCATTAAAGACTGATTTAAATAAATCAAAACACGAAACACTAACGACTGAATTAGGCTTTTTATTCATGGAAATCGACCATACGCTAAAACAATTGCAAAATTGGATGGAGCCGATTAAAGTATCCGCACCGATTACCCATAAAGGTACGAAAAATTATATAATCAAAGAACCTCTCGGAGTTTGTTTGGTCATTTCACCTTGGAACTATCCATTACAGCTAGCACTTGCACCAGCAATCGGTGCACTGGCAGCTGGTAATTGTGTCGTCATTAAACCGTCAGAAGAAGCTAAAGCAACTTCAGCCTTATTAAAAAAGCTTACTGAAACTTATTTTGACCCGTCTTATTTAACCGTTGTCGAAGGGGAAAAGGAAACCGCACAGGAATTATTACAGCAACGGTTTGATTATATCTTTTTTACTGGAAGCACAGCAGTTGGAAGGATAATTATGAGAGAAGCTAGTAAGCATCTTACACCAGTTACTTTAGAACTCGGTGGGAAAAGCCCTGTTATTGTAGATAAAGATGCTAATATTAATCTTGCTGCAAAAAGAATTGTATGGGGAAAATTTACGAACGCCGGACAAACTTGTGTAGCACCAGATTATTTATATGTACACGAAAAAGTAAAATTTAAATTACTCAAAGCTATGAAAAAATACATTCGCAGCTTTTATGGTCGTAATCCTCTATCCAATAAGGATTATATTCGAATTATTAACGAAAAACATTTTAATCGCTTATCAAACTATCTGGTAAATGGGTCGATTGTACATGGCGGCTTAACAGATCCGCTAACATTAAAAATAGAGCCGACTATTCTTGATAAAATCACATGGGAAGATCCTGTTATGCAGGAGGAAATCTTCGGACCTATCCTGCCTGTTTTAACTTTTGATGAAATCGAAGAGGCTGTTAGTGTGATTCGGAAACAAGAAAAACCGTTAGCTTTATACTACTTCGGTGAAAACGGGAACACACAACAACAGGTTATGCAATATCTCTCCTTTGGTGGCGGCAGTATTAACGATACTGTTTTTCATTTAGCCAATCCGCATCTTCCTTTTGGGGGTGTCGGTGAAAGTGGAATGGGAGCTTATCATGGTAAATACAGCTTTAATACATTTTCTCACAAAAAAAGTATCATGAAACAATCAACTAAATTTGATGTCCCATTTCGTTATCCAGGTAGTAAATTATCGGAGACCATTTTGAAAAAAATTATGAAGTAATAGGCATGAAGGAACAAAGGAAGTTCTTGCTTGAAGTTATTGGATAAATTGTGAACTCTAGCGACTTTCCTGTAAACTCCGCGACTTTCCGGTAAATTCCATTGGTCACTCTATGTATCCTCCCGAAGATTCGGCACATCTAGTGTTACAAACCTGTGGGGGCGCCCGTTTAGCAACGTAGCGAATGGAACAAATCAACTAAAGATTTAGGAATCATGCCACTAAAAACAGGGGTATGCCGGCGCCTGAGCGGCAAGTCTGTTTTTAGTCGGCCTTCCTCTTAGCGACGAACCGATGATGACTTATCGTAGGGCGCATTTCTAAAGTCGCATAGTTGCTGGGCGCCCCGCGCCTTTGTTTATTAATTATAGTATAGATAAGCTTTCGCAATTATAATCTTCCATGCATTTTCCAAAGTGAATATTATCCAATTTTAAATTCACTTCAAGTTTACATAATAATAATATAGTAACCTATAAACAAAATCCGCTACTAATTTTAGAAAAATATTTTTTATTTTCATCCTCCCAATATTAATTCCCTTGAATTAAACCGTACTACTTCCATCTATATCTTCCCTATGAAAGCTGTTTATCAGTTTCTGTCCATCGTGGGACGGAGTATCCAATTTACCATAGCGTACAAAAAATGAAAAAATAGTCAAAAACCGTTGCGTATATTTTGACTTGAATTTGATCTAATTCTTCGTAATTTTATCTAGTTTTGGCTTTTGATTACCGTGCCAAGAATATGTCATTTGATAAGTTTCTTTTAATTCAATTAAATCCCATGTTGTTCTATTTTCTACTCGAATATCAACGATTTTATTCTCTTCTGTCTTCACTGAAACGTAAAATTCATTCTCTTCGGAGTATTTGTCTACTATTTCTACAGATGAAATTTCGTTTGTGTGTATTAAGAAATATGTTCCGCTATAATAGATAATCATCATCCCTATAATAGAAAGTGAAAAACAAGTTATAACTTTCCATATTTTGTTCACTTGCCCTCCCCCTTTGCGTATTGTAATGCTTAAATTTTAATAGTATATTTCTCTTTATTGTAAAAAAACAGCGATTTATAAAAATAAAATGAAGCTTCAATCAATGAGGGAGTCGTTCATTATCCCCACTGATTGTTAGAGGAACGAATCTGGCATTAGGTTGACTATTATGTCCAACGTAGACTTTGTTTACGGTATAGATTATCCAACCCTAAAAGAGGGATAAGTCTTGCAGTACCTGATTAAGGATAATTGTCTTGCCTTTAGCTTTTAAAATCATCTAGAAAATCCTTTTGGAAGCTTGTCGTCGGTTGTTGTGCTCCTTCAGAAACGTCATCTTCTAATCGAATAAATGGATTTTTTCCGTATTTACTGGATAAGTGCTCAATTGCTTCGTATAACTTCTCTTTCTCTGCTTCATTTTCATATGTGAATAAGTCAAGCTGTTTGGCAAGCAGTTGCTGCTCTTCTAAATCCCCTACCGTAATTCCTAATAAGCGAATTGGCTCCAAATTCCAATGTTTTTGCAGTAGATCATTAGCTTCTAACAGAATATCTTTTTTATCATGCAAATAATAACGAAGCTTTTTGCTTCTCGTAATCGTACGACGATCGTGGTATCGAATCATTAGCTGCACACTTCTGCCAACAGTTCGTTTTCGTTTCATTCGTTGCTCTACTTTACTTGCTAGCTCTTGTAACAATGTATATATTTCCTTATCATCGGTCGTATCGTGAGGCAATGTTTTCGAATTACCAATGCTTTTGAAATCATAAATGGCATCGGGATCGACCGGTCGATTGTCAATGCCGTTTGCCCTATTATGTAAACGTTCTCCATTAATACCAAGAAGTTGTTTTAAGTGGTATACATCTTTTTTTGCCAAATCACCAATCGTATAAATGCCTGTTGCATTTAGCTTTGCTGCTGTTTTTTCACCAACACCATACATATCGCCAATCGGAAGTGGCCATAATTTAGTCGGTAATTCTCGCTTCCTTAGTATAGTAAGTCCAAATGGCTTTTTCATATCTGAAGCCATTTTAGCAAGAAATTTATTTGGAGCAATGCCGATACTGCACGGCAAATCGAGTTCTGTTAATACTCGCTGCTGCAATTCTCTTGCCAAATCAACTGCATGTACTTCCTTTGCCATTTCCGTAACATCCATATACCCTTCATCGATAGATACAGGCTGAACAAGGGGGGTATACTCAGAAAATATTTTAAACACTGCTTTCGATGCTGCGCGATAACGGGGAAAATTAGGGCGCATGACCATTAACTCTGGGCATAATTTTTTGGCTTGCCACACATTCATCGTTGTTTTAACTCCTTTGGCACGAGCTTCATAACTGCTCGTTACAACGATCCCTTTCCTTTCTTCTGGATTACCGGCAATGGCTAGAGGCTTACCTTTAAGATTTGGATTATAAGCCATTTCAACAGAAGCATAAAAGCTATTCATATCTACATGAAAAATAATTCTTCTTTGTTTATGCACTGCTTCATTCATCTAGATTACTCCTTTATGAAGTAATTTAAAATAAGCCCCTCTAAGCAAATCGTACTTAGAGAGGCTGACCATTAGTTTTTAGCTGCCTCTTGAATAATAGCTGTAACAAGTTCCGTAACCTTCACTAAGTCCTCCACTTTTATTCGTTCATTTGTTGTATGAATTTCTTCATAGCCGACAGCTAAATTTACTGTAGGTATACCGTGTCCGGAGAGTACATTAGCATCACTGCCTCCACCGCTTTGCAGTAATTGACTTTTTTTACCGATTACTTGAGCTGCCTTTTTAGCAACTTCTACTACTTTATCTCCTGCTTGCTGCTTAAACCCAGGATACATCACTTTAACTGTAACTTCCGCAGCACCACCAAATTCTTTAGCAGTGCTCTCAAATGCTTGCTTCATTTTTGCAACTTGTGCTTCCATTTTTTCTGGAACAAGCGATCTTGCCTCTGCAAGTATTTCCACATGGTCAGCTACAATATTCGTTTGTTTTCCACCTTCAAAGCGGCCAATATTAGCAGTTGTTTCCTCGTCAATTCTGCCTAATGGCATCTTAGCAATCGCTTTTGCAGCTAATGTAATTGCCGAAATTCCTTTTTCTGGTGCGACACCAGCATGAGCGGTTTTTCCTTTAATAATCGCATAAAGCTTTGCTTGTGTGGGTGCTGCAACAATGATGTCCCCAACATCTCCATTACTGTCTAGTGCATAGCCATAGCTAGCATGAAGTAAAGAAGTATCTAGAGCTTTTGCGCCTACTAGTCCAGACTCTTCTCCAACAGTTATAATAAATTGGATATCTCCATGACTGATATTTTGTTCGTTGATGACGCGAATTGTTTCCAGAATAGCCGCTAAACCAGCCTTATCATCAGCACCTAGAATGGTTGAGCCGTCTGAGGTAATCCATCCATCTTTAATGATCGGTTTGATGTTTTTTCCTGGTACGACCGTATCCATATGTGAGGTGAAGTAAATGGTTTCAGCGCTCGAAAGATCCCCTTTCCAGTTACAAATTAAGTTTCCTGCACCGTGACCTGTAGTTGGTTTACTATTATCTTCAATTACTTCAAGGCCCAACGCTTCAAATTTGTTCTTTAATACTGACGCTATTTGTTCTTCATTCCCTGTTTCCGAATCGATTTGTACGAGTTCTAAAAATTCATCTACCAAACGTTGTTCATTAACCACGTAAATCATCCTCTTTCATTTCTTTATCACAATGGGATATTCCCATGTTTTTTTACGGGAGACACCACATGCTTATACTTTAGCATCTCCAATGCCGCGATTATTTTTCCTCTCGTTTCTCTTGGATCAATCACATCATCGACTAAACCTAATTCTGCAGCTTCATAAGGTGTAGCAAAGCGTTTCTTATATGTAGAAATTTTTTCCTTCATCAGTGAAATTGGATCTTTACTTTCTGTTAGTTCCTTGGTATACAATATGGACACTGCACCTTCTGCGCCCATCACAGCAATTTCTGCGTTTGGCCATGCAAAAACAATATCAGCACCAATGGACTTGCTGCTTAACGCAACATATGCTCCCCCATAGGCTTTACGCAAAATGATGGTTATTTTAGCTACGGTAGCTTCTGCGTAAGCGTAAAGTAATTTGGCTCCATGTCTAATAATACCTTGATGTTCTTGGTTTACTCCAGGAAAGAACCCAGTTACGTCAACCAATGTTACGACCGGGATTTGGAATGCATCGCAAAAACGAATAAACCGAGCAGCTTTATCACTTGCATCTAAATCCAAACTACCTGCTAAATATCTCGGCTGATTTGCAACAATCCCAACCTTTTTCCCCCCAATACGTACGAACCCAACGACAATATTCTTGGCAAACTGGGCATGCACTTCAAGAAAACTAGATTGATCTACGATGGATTGAATGACTTGCTTGACATCGTAAGAAGTTTTACTTTCAACAGGTACAATTTTCATTAAATCATTTTCTTTAGCAGAATCATAATGAAACGGTAAGACAGAGGAACGCCCTTGTGCTGACGGCATATAGGGAATTAAGCGGCGAACTATATCCAGTGCTTCTTTTTCCGTTTTGGCAATGAAATGCGCATTACCGCTTTTGGTATTGTGAATGAAAGCCCCGCCGAGTCGTTCCGCAGTGATTTTTTCTCCTGTAACCTGTTCAATAATTTTCGGACCAGTAATGAACATTTGTGATGTATCTTGAACCATAATCACAAAATCTGTAATCGCTGGCGAATATACAGCTCCACCTGCACTTGGTCCTAAGATGACAGAAATTTGCGGTATAACGCCTGAATAGCGAACATTACGGCGAAAAATTTGCCCATAGCCATCTAAGGCTGCTACACCTTCCTGAATGCGGGCTCCGCCTGAATCAATCAATCCAAGAAACGGGCTGTTATTTTGGGCAGCTAAATCTAACACTGCAGCAATTTTTTTGCCATGCATTTCGCCAAGCGTCCCACCCATAACAGTAAAATCTTGAGCATAAATATAAACGGGCTCTCCATCTATTTTACCATAACCTGTAACAACTCCGTCACCATATGCATGGTTTACTATTAATTCTCCATTTTTAATAGGACGTTGTGTTATAAACGGATATAGTTCAACAAATGTTTCTGCATCCAACAAATAGGAAATACGTTCACGGGCAGTCAATTTTCCTTTTGTATGCTGTTGAACGATTCGCTGCTCTCCCCCACCGAGCTTTGACCTGCGTCGTTTTTCGTATAACTCGTTTAACTTATCATACATGTCCATCTCTATTTGCCTGCCTCTCGCAAAATTCAAACAGAACGCCATGCGCTGCAACTGGATGGATGAAAGCAACGTGCTTTCCCCATGCTCCTTTTCTTGGATATTTATTTAGTAATGGAACGTTGCTTCGTTCCCATATTTTGATTTGCTGATGCAACTGCTCTACTTCTAATGCTACATGATGGAGACCTTCTCCATGTTTCTCAATATAGTTAAAAACAGGAGAATGCTTATCCAATGGTTCCATTAATTCCAGAAAACATTCACCAATTGGTAAAAAAGCAACCAATACGCCCTCTTTTTCCATTGTTTCCTGTCTTACAACCTGTAACCCAAGAACTTCTGTGTAAAAAGGCAAGACCTCTTGAATAGAACGGACAGCAATGCCAATATGCGCAATTTTTTTGGATATCGATAAACGTTCGTTCATCATCTTCCCCCTCCAACTAGCTTATATATCATGCATATTTGTCAATTCCTTTAAACAGACCTCGTTTTATAAAAATAACACTTCTAACTCTTGTCCAATTGCTGGTTTCAAGGTAAAATAAAGCTATTACCAGAACATATATAATTCCATAACATGCTATAGTTGTTCGATTTAAGAATAGCACTGGAACATGATGTTTTTTACATGTGTTTTTGTAAAAAAGTGTTTAGCAATGTTTGCTCCATTTTCAAACTAAACGAAGCTTGCGTGTTATATTACACTTTTTTTAATCCATGTTATATTTCATATTAATGAGCCTGAGTAAACCATCTTTATGATAAATTGAATGAATGTAAGGGGGATCTATATGTCTCGACAATCAAAGCGCCAACGCAGAACTAAAATTGTTGTATATATTATGATTATTGCAATGCTTCTTTCTACTTTGACGGCAGGACTGGCGTTGTTTATTTAGTTCTTTTTAAATCTAAAAGAAAACCAAAGCACCCACTTAGAAACAGAAAAAATGATTTCTATTTCTAAGCGGGTGCTTGTTGTTTACTGTCTGTTTAATATTGTATTAACTCTCCATCTCCTTCTTTTTTCTTACAATATCGCTTTCTTTATATTTCAATTTTACAATTAAATAATCTTCAATGTCATGCAGCAGCCGAAACAAATTAGCTCTTGTCTCGAATTCCTCTTTGGAGCAAGGGAGATCTTCCTCATCAAACTCCTTACGTAGGTTTTCTAATTTTTCTAGATAGATGATAGCTGTATTTCCTGGATGCACAGCCTCCGATAGAGATTCAAAAAAGTTGGCGATTTTTTCTGAAATAGTATCTTTTTTAGGCAGTCTTGTAACTAAAGGCAACATCCGTTGCAACAATTCAAACTGCCGAGTACGCATTTTGAAATAGTCACGATAGATATGCTTGCTTCGTAATAGGTGATTTTCCTTATCCCGCTCTACTAAATCATTTGCCTCTTCTAAGATCTCTCCAATTCTCGTTATTTCTTTGCCATCCCAATCAATATTTTTATTTCGGACATAAAGCGCAATTTCATACAAAACAAATTGAAAATTTTTCTCCAATTCTTGTTGTTTTTCCTTTAATTTGCGATCTAAACTTGGCATATATAAATTCATGACAAGTCCTGTTCCAATTCCGACAACAATTAATAAGAATTGGTCCACTAAAAAATCGAAATCTAAATAGTGCGCTCCATATAAATTTAAAATAATCACAGTGCTAGTAGCAATACCTTGCGTAATTTTAAGAAGTACAGTTACCGGAATAAAAACCATTAATAACAAACCAACCACGATTGGATGATAACCAATAAAATAGAAGAAAGCAATGGAAAAAACAGATGCAATGATACAGGCTAAAAACCTGTTCCAAGCGCTTAAAAAAGATTGCTTTCTTGATGGTTGAATGCATAAAATCGTTAAAATACCTGCAGAAACGAAATTGGTAACTCCTAACAATTGTGCAATCCAAATAGCGATTGGTGTTCCGATAGCTGTTTTTATCGTTCGATACCCAATCTTCAAGTGTCATTCTCCTTTAAAAATAATTCATAACTGTCTTTCCCTCATGGTTGGAAGTTCATTCATTTGGTTGCTAGTTGATCAACTTCTAGCCGTTTTTTTTGAGATGTTCGGTCTTTCGTAACGTAAAAATAGGCTGACCTATATATAGTGACAGCCAGCCCTTTCTTACTTTATCATTAACCTTAAACTTCTTCACAATGTTCTTCAAAAATTTGTTGCAAGTTCCCAATCACATCAATCGCATTATGACCTTCAATATCATGACGCTCCAACATCGTGACGATTTTTCCGTCTTTCAGAAAAGCAAAGGAAGGTGAGGATGGTGGGTATCCTTCAAAGTACGTTCTTGCTCTTTCTGTAGCTTCCTTATCTTGACCAGCAAACACTGTAACTAAATGATCTGGACGTTTATCATAATGAACTGCATTAGCAGCAGCAGGTCTAGCAATACCACCAGCACACCCACAAACCGAATTAATCATAACTAGAGTTGTTCCTTTGCGAGACAAAGCTTCATCAACAGCTTCTGGAGTGGTAAGTTCTTCATAACCTGCTTCTCTTATATCTTCTCTTGCAGCATTGACCACATCATTCATAAATATGTTAAAATCCATGAAAAATCAAACCCCTTATTATAATGATACTTTATAACCTTGTTGTTAGAATACCAGTATCAAAGCAATATTTCAATTAAATACATTTGCTAGTTAAAGTATCTTTCTTATGATGACATGCGTTATATGACGCTCCTGTCGTAACTATCTTCTAAATAGGCTTTCTTTTAAGCCTAGAATGAAATGCATTGCTTGTTGATCATTCAGCTGTAATCGTAAGACGACAGCCATCTATCGATTTATCTACTAACAATGTCAATTACATTACTGTTTCCGATGTATTTACCTCTAGAAACAACAGGGTTATACGCCTGTTTACAAAACCTTTTTAATAAACATTGACCGTTTGTGCGTTCATTTGTTCTAAAATAGCTTTCACACGAGCTAAAAATTGACCGCAAATTAATCCATCTAAAATTCGATGATCTAAAGATAATGATAAATTAACCATATCTCTTGCAGCGAACATATTATTGACAATCATTGGACGTTTGACAATCGACTCCACTTGTAAAATAGCCGCTTGTGGGTAATTGATAACTCCCATAGAATGAATGGAGCCAAATGACCCAGTATTATTAACCGTAAATGTGCCGCCTTTCATATCATCCGCCGTTAGTTTACCTGTTCGCGCTTTGACAGCTAATTCATGAATTTGCTTTGCTATCCCTTTAATGCTTTTATCGTCAGCATGATGGATAACAGGTACAAACAGCTCTTGCTCTTTTGCTACCGCTATAGATATATTCACTTCTTTACGTTGGATAATTTTGTCCTCTGCCCATGTACTGTTAAGTTGCGGAAATTCTTTTAACGCTTGTGCTACAGCTTTCACAAAAAAGGCGAAAAAGGTCAACCCGTAGCCTTCTTTTGCTTTAAAGTCATCTTTTATCGCATTTCGATACGTTACCAGATCCGTTACATCTACTTCCACTGTCATCCAAGCATGCGGTATTTCTTGTGTGGAGCGTACCATATTTTGCGCAATGGCTTTTCGTACTCCGGTGACAGGAATTTCGACATCGCCAGGATACGTATCTGGTTTTGGTGCAGCAGAAGGTTTTGCAGGCTGTTGAGATACTTGTTCTTCCGCTTTAGAATCGGGCTGCTCTTTACTTGGTGCAGGAATTTTCCCAGAAGCAATGATTTTTTCCACATCTTTTCTAGTAATTCTTCCCGATTTACCGGTACCTGTTACCTGTTCTAGATTAATATCATGTTCTTGAGCAAGACGTAATACTGCAGGAGAGTAACGCTTTTTCATCGACTGATCGGTAGCAGGTTTTGCTTCCTCCTGTTCTGTTTTTTCTGATACAAGCTGTCTTTCTTCTTCTACTGCTTCAGCCTCACCACCTGTATCGATATAACACATTAATTCGCCTACTTCAATGGTGTCCCCTTCTTTAGCAACTAATTCTTTTATTGTTCCACTATAAGAGGACGGGACTTCTGCATTGACTTTATCTGTAAGAACTTCCGCAATCGGATCATACTTATTCACTTCATCTCCAACCTGAACGAGCCAAGAACTCACGGTGCCTTCCGTAACACTTTCACCAAGCTGTGGCATCTTGATTTTTTCTATCGCCATTGTTTGACCTCCTAACAGCAAATTAAAATTCCGCTAATTCACGCATTGCTTTTTCTACTTTATCCGGATTCATCATAAAGAACTTCTCCATTGTTGGTGCATATGGCATAGAAGGAACGTCTGGACCTGCCAGCCGTTGTACAGGTGCGTCCAAATCAAATAAACAATGCTCAGCAATGATTGCCGCTACTTCGCCAATAATACTTCCTTCTTTGTTATCTTCTGTAATTAAAAGTACTTTTCCAGTTTTTTTCGCCGCTTCAATAATTGCTTCTTGATCTAAAGGATACACTGTTCGCAGGTCTAAAATGTGAGCACTAATTCCTTCTTCAGCTAGCTTTTCTGCTGCCTGTAGAGCAAAGTGGACGCAAAGACCGTATGTAATGACGGTGATGTCGGAACCTTCTCGCTTTATATCAGCTTTGCCAATTGGTAGAACATAATCCTCTGCTGGTACTTCCCCCTTCAATAACCTGTATGCTCGTTTATGTTCAAAAAAGAGTACTGGGTCATTGTCACGAATAGCTGCTTTTAATAAGCCCTTCACATCGTACGGAGTAGAAGGCATGACTATTTTTAATCCTGGTTGATTAGCAAATACTGCCTCCACCGATTGGGAGTGATAAAGTGCCCCATGAACACCTCCGCCATAAGGAGCACGAATGGTCATCGGTACATGCCAATCATTATTAGAACGATAGCGAATTTTGGCTGCTTCGGAAATGATCTGATTAACTGCCGGCATAATAAAGTCTGCAAATTGCATTTCCGCAACAGGACGCATACCATACATTGCCGCACCTATACCAACTCCTGCAATAGCTGATTCTGCAAGTGGCGTATCCAGCACTCTTGCTTCGCCAAATTCTTCATATAGACCATCGGTAGCGCGAAAAACCCCACCTTTTTTACCAACATCTTCTCCTAAAACAAACACATTTTCATCTCGTTGCATCTCTTCCCGTAAAGCAGTAGTTACTGCTTGAATATAAGACATCACTGGCATTGTATTTCCCCTCCTTACTTTTCATAAACAAATTTTAACGCATCTTCTGGTTCAGCATATGGGGCATTTTCAGCATAGTCAGTTGCTTCATTTACTTCTTTTTGAATCGTTTCATTCATTTCTTTTTCTAATTCATCCGTTAAGACACCTGCATCCTTTAAATACTTTGCAAACGTGATGATGGAGTCTTTTTTCTTTGCTTCATCTACTTCTTCACTATTTCGATACAACCGATCATCATCATCGCTGGAATGAGCAGTTAGACGATAGGAAACAGCTTCTATTAATGTCGGACCTTCTCCGTTCATTGCTCGTTCACGTGCTTGTTTCACGGCATCATAAACTGCTAACGGGTCATTTCCATCTACCGTAACTCCTGGCATTCCATACGATTGTGCTCGCTCAGCAACCGTTTTGCTAGCAATTTGCTTTTCGATAGGGACAGAAATGGCATACTGATTGTTTTCTACCATTGTAATAACAGGAAGCTTATGTACTCCTGCAAAATTCAATCCTTCATGAAAATCACCTTGGTTAGATGATCCTTCGCCTAATGTTACAAACGAAACAATAGGATCTTGCTTCATTTTGGCAGCTAATGCGACGCCGACTGCATGTGGAAGCTGTGTCGTTACTGGCGAAGAGCCTGTCAGTATCCGATTTTTCTTTTGCCCGAAGTGACCAGGCATTTGTCTTCCACCAGAATTTGGATCCTCCGCTTTAGCAAAGCCAGATAGCATTAAATCTGTAGTCGTCATACCAAACGCAAGCACGACGCCCATGTCACGATAATAAGGAGCAACATAATCCTTTTCTCGATTTAGCGCAAACGCTGCTCCGACTTGCGCAGCCTCCTGTCCTTGACAGGATATAACAAATGGAATTTTCCCAGCACGGTTAAGCAACCACATTCGTTCATCAATTTTTCGGGCAAGCAACATCGTCCGGTAAATATCCAAAACCTGCTCATCTGTAAGTCCTAAAGCTTGATAGTCTTTTTCTGACATGAAAAGTTCCCTCCTTCAATTATTTATCCAGCATATAATGTGCTGTAAGACTCCCGCTTCAGGAGTGGATAATCTGTACTGCAACAAGTCTACGTGGGAGATAACAGCACCTAAATGCCCGATTCGTTCATCTAACAATCAGTTGGGGATGAATGAAAACCCCCACTGATTGAAGATTCACTTTATCCATGTATTTGATTTCCATCGACAGCAAGTGCTGCTTCACCAAACACCTCGGCTAAGGTTGGGTGTGGATGAATGGAGTGCGCAATCTCCCATGGAGTAGCATCAAGCACTTTTGCTAAACCTGCTTCAGAGATCATATCGGTTACATGAGGTCCAACCATATGAACACCTAACAGATCATCATTTTGTTTATCAGCAACGATTTTCACAAAACCATCTGTTTCTCCGTAAACAAGTGCTTTTCCAATTGCCTGAAAAGGAAATTTTCCTACTTTTACGTCATAACCTCGTTCTTTCGCTTGTTTTTCCGTTAAACCGACACTTGCTACTTCGGGGTTCGAGTAGATGCAGGAAGGTACTTGCAAATAGTCAATAGGCAATGGGGCTTGATCTGCCATATGTTCTACAGCAACTATACCTTCATTTGAGGCAACATGGGCAAGTTGCATACCCCCGATAACATCACCAATAGCATAGATATGTGTTTCTTTTGTTTGATAAAATGCATTGGTTTGAATCACGTCGTGGTCAACAACAATATCCGTATTCTCCAGACCTATATTACTTATATTCGCCTTTCGCCCTACAGATACAAGCATTTTATCTGCTTGAAATGATTGCTTTTTACCATTTATTTCTGCCTCCAAGGTAATCTGACTGTCTTTTTGGATAGTATCTGCCAATACTTTTGCTCTCGTTACGAACGAAACTCCTTTTTTCTTCAGCAATTTTTGCACCTCGTTCGAAACTGCTTCATCTTCGGTAGGTAAGATGTGCTCCGCATATTCGATGACCGTCACTTCGACATCAAAATCAGCTAGCATTGATGCCCATTCAATTCCTATGACGCCCCCACCGACAATAAGGATCGAATCTGGTAACTCCGTTAATTGCAATGCATCATCTGATGTCATCACAAAGGAATGATCCACTTCCAAACCCGGCAATATTTTTGGTTCTGATCCAGTGGCAATTAATACATGTTTGGGAATAAGCATCGTGTTCTCTTGATCGTTACCATGTTCAATAGAAATGGTTCCAGCCATTGGAGAAAATATACTTGGTCCTAAAATACGACCATGGCCATAGTACGTATCAATTTTTCCTTTTTTCATTAATCCTTTAACGCCTTGGTGCAATTGGTCGACTATTTTCTGCTTTCTCGCTTGTACGAGTGGGAATTTTAGCGTTGTTGATTCAGTTTCCACTCCGAACAAAGCTGCCTCTTTCGTCTGCCTGTATACCTCAGCACTGCGCAACAATGCTTTTGAAGGAATACAACCTCGATGTAAGCATGTACCCCCTAGCTGCCTTTTCTCTACAACAGCTACTTTCATTCCAAGCTGCGAGGCACGGATTGCAGCTACGTAACCACCCGTTCCACCTCCAAGTACGACTAAATCATATTCTGTTGCCAATTTATTCACTCCT
Source organism: Virgibacillus sp. 6R (assembly GCF_001895305.1). Taxonomy (NCBI): domain Bacteria; kingdom Bacillati; phylum Bacillota; class Bacilli; order Caryophanales; family Bacillaceae; genus Virgibacillus; species Virgibacillus sp. 6R. The sequence continues at coordinate 123,471 of NZ_CP017762.1, forward strand.
TTTTATCCTGCCTTGCCTGGATAGACCTTCGGCTGCTCTTCTCCACGTAATACTCGCAGTACACCTTCATTTAAAGCTTGCAACTCATCCTCGCCTGGATAAACAACGGTATCAGCTATCCAATCCACTCGATCTATAATCATATCGGTAAAAGATTTGCCATATGCTAGGCCGCCCGTCAACACGATAGCATCCACATTGCCATGTAATACAGAACTCATCGCAGCAATTTCTTTAGCGACTTGATAAGCCATTGCTTCATAAATTTGCTTGGCATATGTATCCCCACAAGCAATTCGTTTTTCAACTTCTGTAGCATCACTCGTTTGTAAATAGCCCATTAATCCGCCATTACCGACAATTTTACGCATGACTTCTTCTAAGTAATATTGCCCTGAAAAGCACATTGAAACTAAATCTCCAACCGGCACCGTACCTGCTCTCTCAGGGGAAAAAGGTCCTTCTCCATGCAACCCATTGTTCACATCAATCACTCTGCCTCGATGATGAGCACCGATGGTTATCCCGCCACCCATATGTGTCACAATGAAGTTCATTTCTTCGTACGTTCCATCTAACTGCTTGGCAACTCGGCGAGCAACTGCCTTCTGATTAAGTGCATGAAAAATACTTTTTCTAGGTATTTCGGGTATACCGGAATAGCGTGCTATATCAGCAAGCTCATCCACTACGACCGGGTCTACAATATATGCTGAAATATGGAGTGCAGAAGCAATTTCATTTGCAATAATACCGCCCAAATTTGAAGCATGATGCCCGTTATAGCCCATTTCCAAATCAGCTAACATCGCTTCATTTACTTCGTATGTTCCACCTGCTATAGGTCGAATTAAACCGCCTCGAGCACAAACAGCATCCAGCTTGGAAATGTTAATTCCTTCATAATCAAGTTGCTCCAATATAACATCTTTTCGAAAAGCTTTCTGTTCGCTGATAGACTGAAAACCTTGTATCTCCTCCACAGCATGTCGAATTGTTTTTTCGAATATACATCCTTCATTATCGAACACGCCAATCTTGGTCGATGTTGAACCAGGGTTGATAACAAGGGTCCTAAAGATAGCCTGCAATACACATCGCCCCTCCATGTATTTTCACTAAGCATTTTGATAATGAAACCATCCGTGAGGGAAGTAAGCCACGGATAGTGAAGTTAGCTTATCTTCTGCTTAAAATATGGTGACTATTTAATAAAAATTGGCTCCTGGAACGATATTCAGACTTAATTCTCTCTTCTGCCATCCGATCAGCAGCTAAATAAGTAGGAATATGATCACGTTTAGCAATGGCAAACACTTTTTGTAAGCTGTCATAAATGGTTTCTACCTTTTTCATTGCTCGGTCATAATTATATCCTTGTAGTTCATCGGCAACATTAATCACCCCACCAGAATTAATGACATAATCAGGAGCATAAATAATCCCCCGCTTGTGAATCATATCACCATGTCGAGACTCTTTCAATTGATTGTTAGCAGAACCAGCTATAACTTTTGCTTTTATTATTGGAATGGTCTCGTCATTAATCGTTGCACCTAACGCACATGGCGCATAAATATCGCAATTTACATCATAAATCGCATCTGGTTCAACTGATTCGGCACCGAAATCATCCACCGCTCGCTGTATTGCTGCCTGATTAATGTCCGTAACGACCAAGCGTGCTCCTTCTTTATGTAGATGTTCACAAAGGGCATATGCGACGTTACCTACACCTTGTACAGCGATCGTCTTCCCAGTTAATGAATCATCGCCAAATGCTTCCTTAGCAGCTGCCTTCATCCCCTTATAAACCCCGTATCCGGTTACTGGAGAAGGATTTCCAGAAGAGCCTGATTCAGGGGAAATACCAGTTACAAAATCTGTCTCCATATGAATGAGATCCATATCATGTACTGTTGTTCCAACATCCTCAGCTGTGATATAGCGCCCGTTTAGTCCTTGAATGTAACGCCCAAACGCACGAAACATTTCTGGATTCTTATCTGTTTTCGGATCTCCAATAATAACTGTTTTTCCACCGCCTAAATTTAAGCCGGCAGCAGCATTTTTATACGTCATTCCTTTAGCTAGCCGAAGCGCATCTTCAAGAGCTGCTTCTTCTGTTTCATATGTCCACATTCTTGTTCCACCTAAAGCAGGACCTAAAGTTGTATCATGAATGACAATGATTGCTTTTAAACCAGAGTTCTTATCCTGACAAAATACGACCTGTTCATAATCATCTTGTTCCATATAACGAAATAGTTCCATTAAAGTTCCCTCCTATTTGGTTGTAGCTGTCATAATTGCAAGGGACAGCGAATGTAATTTACTTTCGATTGGATCAGCTCGTGACGTTAATACAAGTGGTGCTTTAGCTCCACTAATAATTGCCGCTACTTTCGCTTGTGCATAATATACAAACGATTTGTACAAGGCGTTACCCACCTCAATGGAAGGGACAAGGAGTATATCTGCATCTCCAGCAACGTCAGATGAAATCCCTTTTTGAACTGCAGCATCTTTAGAAACAGCATTGTCAAAAGCGAGCGGACCATCAATAAGACAGTTTTCGATTTGTCCTCTGCGTTGCATTTGTGTTAATGCTGCTGCATCAATTGTGGATTGCATTGCAGGATTAATTACTTCTACTGGTGCTAAAGCAGCTACTTTAGGTAGGCTGATACCAATATTTTGTGCTACTTTCACTGCGTTTTCAACAATGATTGCCTTTTGTTGAATATCTGGAGCAATATTCATAGCTGCATCTGTTAATAGTACTAACTTTTCTTGACTTGGCACTTCAAATACTGCCACGTGAGATAAAACCTTCCCCGTTCGCAAGCCCTTTTCTTTGTGTAGCACTGCTTTCAAGACCTTTTTAGTCGGTATTTTCCCTTTCATAACAATATCTGCTTGCTCTTGCTTTACAGCGCGAATGGCTGATTGCGCTATGTTTGTTATATCAGTTTCATGTTTAATGGTTACTTTTTCTCGCCAATTATACAAATTAAGCCCAATTTGTTTCGCTAACTTCATAATTTTCAATTCATCGCCGACTAACAAAAACTGACATAAATCTTCTTCCAAGGCAATTTTTACAACCTGCAAAATATTCTCGTCTTCGGCATTTGCTACAGAGACGACTTTTTTATGTTCCTTTTTAGCGGCAAATTTTAATTCTGTCAAACTGTCCATATGATCCTCCTAACCATTCCCTCCACAGTTATATAGCAAGTTATGTGCCAAAACCCATGGATTGAAAGCGCTTTATCCACCAGAGTTCAGTCTGCAATAAATTGCACAAACCTGCAATCTATTGCAGGTCAGGTTTTGCAAGCTGGTATTTTTCCATCTTATAATAAAGATTTCGAATCGAGATTTGCAATTCCTTAGCTGTTTTCGTTTTATTATAGTCATTGCGTTCATAAACCTGTTGAATATAATTTTTTTCATATTGTTCTATAACGTGTTGTAAAGATTGGTGATTTGCTTTAGCAGGGAACGAAAAAGTATGATCTGGAACCGCACTAGTTAAATTTGGCAAATGCGATTGCTGAATCACCTTTTCATGTATTCCCATATAAATCATGGCTCGACCAATTACATTCTCCAGTTCACGGATATTGCCTGACCAATGATAATTTTTTAAAATTGCTAAAGCCTCTTCGGATATATGTTGCACGTCTCTACCATAATCTTGATTAATCTTTGTAATAATATGCTTAGCCAGTAGTGGAAGATCAGAGAGCCTGTCTCTTAAAGGCGGAATAAATATAGGCAAGCGATTTAACCGATAGTAAAGATCTTCCCGAAATGTTTTGGCCATGATCGCTTTTTCTAAGTTTACATGGGTAGCTGTAATTACTCGCACGTTTATTGTAATTGGTGTTGTTCCTCCAACGCGAACAATTTCATTTTCTTGCAGCACGCGTAGTAATTTGGCTTGCATATGCAAAGATAGCTCACCAATTTCATCTAAAAAAATGCTGCCATTATCTGCTTCTTCAAACAGACCTTTCTTTCCTCCCCGTTTTGCACCGGTAAAGGCTCCTTCTTCGTAACCAAATAGTTCACTTTCTAAAATTGATTCTGCGATAGCTGCACAGTTTACACGAATAAATTTATAATGTTTACGGTCGCTTTCATTGTGGATCGCATGAGCAAACAACTCTTTCCCTGTTCCAGAAGCACCTCGAAGCAAAACAGTAGCAGGTGTTCTTGCCCCTACTTTCGCTTGTTCTAAGGCAATTTTCATTTCCGGCGAAGTACCAATAATATCGGCAAATGTATATTTGGCTTCTAAATTACGAATGATTTGGCGTGCGCGTTTTAATTCATTCGTTAATGATTGCACTTCTGAAATATCATGCAGTACACCAACACTACCTTTCAGTTTTCCGTCTACAATAACCGGAGCCACATTGACATAGACTTCCTTTTTATTCGGACCGACCTTCATCAATACTCCCCTAACAGCTCTTCTCGTTTGTAAAACGCGCATATGTACACTTTCACCTTCAGAAATATCAGTAGTTGCTGGCTTGCCAATCACATCCGTTTCAGCTAAGCCAGTTATTTTAGTATAGGCAGGGTTAATCATTAAACCTAGCCCCTGTTCATCTACAACACTTATAGCCTCATCAGACGAATGAATAATAGCCTCTAGCATCGTTTTAATTTCTTTTAAGTCTGTATTTTCCTCTGCTAAATGGACGACTTCTGTAATATCTTTAAAAACAGCAAAAGCGCCTAAAAGACGGTTATCCGCACAAATAATAGGAATTCGTGTTGCAATAATTTGCTTACCATTTTCCAATGTTAATTTCTGATTAATTTCTCGTCTTCGGCTTTTTAACACCTCAGGCAGTCGAGTGTTTAAAATGATGTTTTCAATTCGTTCCCCTTCTAAGTCACTTTTAGCTAGGTCAATAATCGTTTCCGCGCTTTTATTGACAAAAGTAATGATCCCATGGTAGTTCACGACAATCATACCGTCACGTATATTGTTTAAAATTAAATTTTGATTTTGCATTTGCAGTTCTATTTTTTCTAAAAGCTCCTGTTTTTCATCAAACAGTTCAGAAATAATATAAGCAACTGTTCCAGGAATAACGACTGTTTTTCGTTCCCGTCGCTCTAATAACTCTTCCAGCACATGTTCATTACCAGTTGCTTCAATGATGATGTCAATATCTTTGTCAACCCATCCTTTCCACGATTGACTCACAGGGATGTCCCATTTTTTCGCCATCTCGAGACCTGGAGCAGATAGATTAGTATCAATTACAGCAACCACATTCATCGTTTGCGTAGCATTTAAAATATTTAATAACACACTCCCACCTTTACCAGCACCAACAATAAGAACGCGCTTCATTTCATCCCACCTTGCACTATTTTGCATATTTCTATCTTACGTCAGTCTGCAAAGTAATGCAAATTGTGATTTTCCCTCAAATTTGTCACGTATTTATGCGATTTTTTCTCGGCATGGATTTTATTTGATCTCTAGTTCTATAAAAAGGTTTTTTAGTATCATCGCTTCAATAACCCACATTGGATCTACACTTCGCTTTCCACGGCGGCCCTCTCAACTGCTCGGAAACAAAGAAAGACTTCTTTAAGATTTTTAGCCGTCAAATTTGCTACAGGTCAAGACAAAGAAGAGAGGAGTACTTCATTTTAATGTGCCTCCGCGTATATTTTCTGCTTTTTTTGCAAATGCCAAGTCTTTATGTATCGCGTGGTAGTTCCCCGAGGGCTATCTGTATTGATTCATTCTAAAACATGCTGACATATGGCTTGAATAGTACTAAGAGGAACTATGAGTCCATGTCCGTTCGGTTTAAGTCTAGTCATTTACACTACTAACAATCACAGAGATTAAAAAGGGCATGAGGATAGGAGTTTCGCTTTATTTCTTTTTATATATTATTTTGCTATACTGTACGTGACATTAATGAAGGAGAATATGGGATGGTTCGAATCATAGCTATAGTTCTGTTATTTATTCCTGGCGTGGTTGCAGCAATTGGAATAAAATTGATGAGAGACACATTGTTTGCTTCTTTTTATCCAATATTTTTTCATAGCAGTATCCAATTTATCGTTGGGCTTATTTTATTTTTAGCTGGACTAACCTTTATCGGTGGATTTATTATCCACCGCGATCGAAAACGCCAAAGAAATCAGCAACTGAAAAAAAAATGTTATGCAGATGGGGATTAAACACCCATCTTTTTTATTGTATGTATTGGAAACTATAAAATGATGTGCTTGGGGATAAAATAACCGAATAGCCGCGTCCGGCTCATGAGCCCAGCAACGATGCGACTTCATGAAAACACTCTACGATAAGGCCTCATCGGTTCATCTCTAAGAGGAAGGCCGACTAAAAACGGGCCTGCCGCCCAGACGTCGGCATACCCCTGTTTTAGTGGCATGATTCCTTTATCTCCGTTGTTTCGTTTCATTCGCTACGTTGCTAAACGGGCACTTGCGACTTTGTTCCTTTCATGCGATATATAACCTTAATTCACCCGTTGATAAAATTTTATGTTATCGCTTTTAGACTAAATTATTTTCCACATATGGAACCATTTTTTAAAATATCCAGTTTACAATTGCTTTTTTATTTATTTATAATGTGCCAAATAAACTGAATTTATGATATGATGAAAAATAAAAAAACAGCGGGAGGAATTTGGCGTGAAAGTAGCAAAATTTGGAGGAAGCTCTGTCGCTAGTGCAAAACAGATAAAAAAGGTAGCCGATATTATCAAGATGGACCTCCAAAAGAAATTTATTGTCGTTTCCGCACCTGGAAAACGATACAAAACGGATCAAAAAATAACGGATATGTTAATTGAACTATGGGATGCCCACGAACAAGGCACTTCTGTATACCAATATATAGATCCTATTATGCGAAGATTTGCTGAAATTATCGAACAGCTAGAGTTATCTGCTTCTATTTTAGATGAGATTAAACAAACCATTGAAAATCAGTTACATAATGATGCTAATCCTACAGAAAGGCTGGATGCATTAAAAGCTGTTGGCGAAGATAGTTCAGCTAAAATTCTGAGCGCATACCTTGCTTCTTGTGGCTTAAATGCTCGCTATTTGAATCCGCACGATGCTGGTGTGACGGTAAGCGATGATCCGGGAAATGCAAAGATCTTGCCAGCAAGCTTTAAAAAAATTTATAGCTTACGATCAACAAAAGAAATTTTAGTTATTCCTGGATTTTTTGGCTATACAAAAGAAGGTAAATTAATTACTTTCTCGCGTGGAGGTTCTGATATTACTGGTTCCATTATTGCTGCAGGTATTAAAGCAGATGTATATGAAAATTATACTGATGTAGACTCCGTTTATGCAGTTAATCCGTCCATTGTAAACAACCCTAAGAAAATTACTACGCTCACTTATAAAGAAATGCGCGAATTATCTTACGCGGGATTTTCAGTGTTTCATGATGAAGCGCTCATCCCAGCTTATCGCGAGGAAATACCTGTATGTATTAAAAATACGAACAATCCTCAAGCTCCTGGAACATTAATTGTTTCTGAGAAAAAGCCAAGCGAGAAGTGTGTTGTCGGGATTGCTAGTGACACAGGATTTTGCAGTATATACATTAGTAAGTATTTAATGAATCGGGAAATTGGTTTTGGTCGAAAAGTATTTTCTATCTTAGAAGATGAAGGTATTTCTTTTGAGCATGCACCATCAGGTATAGATGATTTGTCGATCATTATTCGTGAAAAGCATTTACCTCTTGAAAAAGAGAAGCAAGTATTGAAACGCATTCAAAAAGAACTACGACCGGACCTAATTTCAATTCATCGCAATTTGGCTATGATCATGATTGTTGGCGAAGGACTTGTACGTACAATTGGCGTTGCTCAAAAAGCCACTTCTGCCATTTCCAATGCAAATGTGAATATTGAAATGATTAACCAAGGATCCTCAGAAGTTTCCATGATGTTTGGCATTAAAGCAGAAGACCTGGAGAAAGCCGTGCAATCATTATACGCTGCTTTTTTTGTAAAGTAAGATAGCTTTGTATGTTACGTAAACAGGAAAATTTTGTAGTCAAATTTTCTCTATTCTAAAAAACATATCCGCCTTTAATGGAGGATATGTTTTTTAGCTTTTAGAGCAACACTAGCTTGCTTTATGCTCCAAACGTAGATGGTCAGCCACCATCGCAATAAACTCTGAATTTGTTGGTTTTGCTTTGGAAATACTGATCGTATATCCAAACAAGGCAGATATGGAATCAATGTTACCCCTGCTCCATGCTACTTCAATAGCATGTCGAATTGCCCGTTCTACACGAGAAGCTGTTGTGTTATATTTCTTAGCTATATCCGGATATAAAACCTTCGTAATCGAACCAAGGAGCTCAATATCATTAAATACCATGGTAATCGCTTCTCGTAAATACATATACCCTTTAATATGAGCTGGAACGCCAATTTCATGAATAATATTAGTAATACTTGCTTCTAAATCCTGTTTTTTCTTCTCTTTTCGCTGGACTTTGGAAACACCTGTTGAATAAACTGCAGTTCCCTGAACTTGTCTAATTTGTTCAGCTAAGTTATCTAAGTCAAAAGGTTTCAAAATAAAATAGGCTGCTCCAAGATCCACTGCTTTTTTCATTACTTCTTCCTGACCAAAAGCTGTTAACATAATGACATGCGGTGTTTTTCCTCCTGAAGAACGCAATGTATTTAACACAGCAAGTCCATCCACATGAGGCATAATAATATCCAACACCAACACATCCGGCTCCATGTCTTCAAGCATCGTTAAACAGTCTCTTCCGTTAAAAGCTGTCCCAATTACTTCAATATCCGCCTGCTCTTCAAAATAGTCTTCCATTAGTTTGATCAATTCACGATTATCATCCACTAAACAAATTTCAATCTTTTCCACAAAAGCTCCTCCTTTTATGTAGTACATAACTTCTCACTATTTTACATATTCTACACAAATCACAAATATCCTTCTTTTAATTAAAAAACTTTGGTTTTTTTGAAATTTGCTTTGTTTTTCTCTGTTTTACTCAAAAATACGATTATATTCGATAAATATAGACACTGCTTGTCGAAAAATATTTATTATTTCATAATTATAACATATCTATTCTTCACTACTGCTAAAAATATAAGTTCTTAACACAAAATTATGCATTCCTTTGCAAAACTAAGTGGTTAAAAAGGAAAAAGACTTGAATTGGAGAAGTTCCCAAAACAAGTCCTTACTTTAGCTTACCTTTTTTAATGATGCTCCATTTTTATGCACATTAATACCAGCTTCTTGTAACATAAACTCAATGTGTACACCATAGCCAGACGTTGGATCATTAACGAACACATGCGTTACTGCGCCAATAATTTTTCCATTTTGGATAATGGGACTCCCGCTCATTCCTTGTACAATTCCACCCGTTTTATTCAGTAACTCCTTATCTTTGATTTGAATAACCATCCCTTTAGTTGCTGCATTTGTCTGCGGCACGCTACTGACGATTTCTACATCGTATGCTTCAACCTTTTCTCCCTCAAGTACCGTTAAAATTTTTGCAGGACCTTCTTGCACTTCATGAGGCTGAGCGATAGGCATTGGTTTACGAGCATCCTCCAAATTTTGATTTAGCTCTCCAAATATGCCAAATGGGCTATTTTTTGTAATAGAGCCAATTTTATTTTCTGTCGGTGAAAATGTTGCTTGTTTTTCTCCAGGAATTCCATTATTTCCCTTTTCAATCGACGTTACAGAAGAGCGAACAATAGCGCCATTGTTAATTTCTATCGGCTTTTTCGTATCCATATCCGAAATTACATGACCTAGCGCACCATATTTTTTCGAGTTTGGATCATAAAAAGTCATCGTTCCAATTCCAGCTGCTGAATCACGAATATACAATCCAATTTGGAAATTTTTCCCTTGTTTATCTAATGCAGGTTTTAATTCTGTGGAGATCGTTTTTTCTCCACGTTTTAATTTTATATCCAATGGATGGTTCGACTCCCCTGCTTGTTTTACAAATGGTTTAACATCATTCATTGTTTTAATTTCTTTTCCATCAATTTCTAAAATAACATCTCCCACCTGAATATCAGCTTTTTCTCCTGGAGAGATACCGCCTGATTTTCCTTTTACTACATGATGTCCTACAACTAAAACACCTTTTGTTTGTAGTTGAACACCGATGGATTGACCACCAGGAATTATCCTTATATCATCACGCGCTTCTGCTTTTGCTTGGTGGAAAGATAAACCGGTCAGCTCAGCAAGTGATAGATCTTTTGCAGTATTTTCAGCACCGGTATCAGTTGTTGAAGTAGATGCTGCCTGTGAAGGCTGACTTTTAAATGGAATTATTTGTTGCGTAAAAAAAGGAAATGCAAGCAGGGCGATCATTGTGATTAAGCCTATGCCAATGCGTATTTTGTTGTGCTTTCTTTCCAAATTCATTCACTCTCCTCTATCCATACCCAAACCACCTTTATATCTGTACCTTTAATTTAAGCTTTTTCATGTTGTTTTAAACTGGTGAAACATAAGCAAGCTTGCCTAACATTACCTGCACAAGCTTTTAGCTCGATATGTATAACAGAGGTTTAAAACTTCGTTAGTAACTATTCTTCCTCTGATTATCATTTGCTGCTGAAATCTTTCCTATTTTAGGAAACCTATATGTAAAGCGTCATTTTTTCCAACATGTCAAAAGCTTCCATTATTAAGTAAATCTTCAATCAGTGGGTGTTTCTTTCATCCCCTCTGATTGTTAGTACCATAATGGTATGACCTAAAGGACTCTTACGAAAATAGGGCATTTAGTGTGTTGTTATCTCTCGTTTAGACTTATTGCAGTAAGATAATGGAGTCTTACAGCACCTTATATGTGGGATAATAAAACGTTTACAAAAAGAGCTATTATTTCATGCGCTTTTTATGTTTCGAAATTTTTTGGACAAAATAAAAAGCCAGATAATATATTTTCTGGCTTTTTGCTATAAATTATGCTCTTTTGATTTAAATTGGATTGCCATTTCTAACATTTCCCGACCATGATCCACTGCTGTTTCCGTAAGCTTCGTTCCCGTAATCATACGAGCTAGTTCATTTATCTGCAGTTCCGGAGTTAATTCATGAACACTGGTAGATGTTCGATGATCCGTCACTTCTTTTTCAATTAGTTTATGGGTATCAGCCATTGCAGCTACTTGTGGAAGATGAGTAATACATAAAACCTGTGACTCCTGAGAAATGTGATATATTTTCTCCGCAATTGCTTGTGCTACACGTCCACTAACACCAGTATCAACTTCATCAAAAATTACACTTGTGACTCCTTGATGTTTGGCAAATATTTTTTTTAAGCTCAACATAATCCGTGACAGTTCTCCTCCAGAAGCAACTTTATTTAATGGCTTTAGAGGCTCGCCTGGATTTGTAGAGATCAAAAAGGTTACATGATCCAATCCATTTTTATGCAAGTGCTTATCCAATTCTTCTCGTTGATCCAGCTTATTTTTCGCAAAATCAACTTTAAATTGAGCCTTATCTAAATAAAGATCCTTTAACTCCTCATGAATTTCTTTCGTTAAAGCCTTTGCAGCTGCTTGACGTATGTCATGCAACTCCTGAGCTTCCAAAAAAGCATCTTTCGCTTTTTCTTTGATTTGTTCTTCTAGCTTCGATAAGTGAGAATCTTTATTGTTAATTTGCTCGATTTCTTCTTCAATTTTTGCCATATATGTCAGCATTTCAGACACCGAAGGACCATACTTTTTCTTTAGTCGATTGATTTCGCTTAGGCGAGCTTCAATCTCATTTAAACGCTCGGGGTTATATTGTAACGATTCAATTAGATTTCCCAAATCATAAGTAAGCTCCTCTAAACCGAAATAATAATTGGCTATCTCTTCGGCTTTTTCTGCAATCGAGGAATCGAACTTACTGTTATCCTGCAAGGCAATTTGAGCTTGGTTAACCCAATCAAGACCTTTTTGTTCCCCATAAAGGGAATTATAGGCTAGTTGCAAGGCTGAATAAATTCGTTCATAATTTGCCAAGGTATTCCTTTCTTCTTCCAGCTGTTCGTCCTCATTTGGTTGCAGTTGAGCTTGTTCCAGTTCTCGTAATTGAAATTGTAGCAGGTCTAATCGTTGCGCTGTCTCTTGCTCGTTTTCACTTAATTTCCGATAACGATTTTTCAAATTGGATAACTGATCGTATAGTTTAAAGTATTCGTCTTTAGCCTTGTTCATTAATTCGGGCTGATATAAATCTAACAACTCAATATGCTGCTCTGGATCCATTAGTGATTGTGTCTCGTGCTGGCTATGGATGTCAATTAATGTTTTTCCAAATTCACGGAGAATGGCTAACGTCACTAATTTGCTATTCACACGGCAAATACTTTTCCCATTTGCAGTCATTGTTCGTCTTAGCACAAGCTGATGATCTTGACATTCGATACCGTACTGTTGGCAAACGTTATAAACTGGATGCGACTCATCCTCGATAATAAACAACCCTTCAATATCTGCTTTCTTGGCACCGTGCCGAACAAATTCAACGGAGCCTCTTCCTCCTGCGAGCAATTGAACCGCATCGATAATAATCGATTTCCCTGCACCAGTTTCACCTGTCAATACCGTTAAACCTTCGTGAAAAGTGATGGAAAGCTTGTTTATAATCGCAAAATCCTGAATTGATAATTCCGTAAGCACGACATTATTCCCCCACCTTCTGAATTACAGCATCTCTATAAAACGCTCTTTTATCGCTATTGCATCTGCTTCTGTTCTGCATATAATTAAGCAGGTATCATCTCCACAAATGGTCCCCATGATTTCTTCCCAATCTAACTGATCGATTAAAGCACCGACAGCATGAGCATTACCAGGCAATGTTTTTAATATGATAAAATGGCTTGCATAATCAATTTTCACAAATGCGTCCATGACTAAACGCTTTAATTTATCTAACGGATTAAAGCGTTGGTCTGCAGGCAAGCTGTATTTATATGTCCCATTTGTTGTTGCTACCTTTACTAAATGTAGCTCTTTGATGTCTCTAGAAACAGTTGCTTGCGTCACGTTATATCCTAGATTTTTCAATCGATCTACAAGCTCATCCTGTGTTTCAATTTCATTATTTGTTATTAATTCTCGAATTTTTATATGACGTTGTATTTTGCTCATCGGGTGCCCCCATTTCTTAAACTTGCATGATTAATTTTTATTCGTTTTTCGTATCAATTCTTCATGTGCTTTTGAGACTAAGTTTTCTATGTCTTGATCCGAAAATTGTTGTGATGTTTCATGTTTTTTCCAGCCTAAGTGTAGCAAAAATTCAATATTGCCATCTCCACCAGTTATTGGGGAAAAAGTTAAGCCTAACACTTGATACTCTTCCCGTTCTGCAAAATCAATCATTTGTCTGATAACAGATTGATGAACGTGACGATCACGAACAATACCCTTCTTGCCAACTTGCTCTTTTCCTGCTTCAAATTGCGGTTTAACAAGTGCCACTATATCACTATTGTCTTTCATTAGCATCTTTAATACAGGCAAAAGTAACCGCAAAGAAATAAAAGAAACATCGATAGAAGCAAAGTTTGGTTTTCCATGCTCGAGCATATCTAGCGTAACATAACGAAAATTCGTTCGTTCCATCACAATAACCCGATTATCGTTTCTCAACTTCCAATCAAGCTGATTATAGCCGACATCAATCGCATAACATAATGCAGCGCCATTTTGCAAAGCACAATCTGTAAAACCACCAGTAGATGAACCAATATCCATGACAATTTTATCTTTTACCATTATTGAAAACTCTCTTAATGCTTTTTCAAGCTTCAATCCTCCACGTCCAACATAAGGAAACAGCTTGCCTTTAACCGTTAAATGGGTGGATTCATCAATTTGCATACCTGGTTTATCCAATCTCTCTTGTTCAGCAAAGACTTGTCCAGCCATAATTAATCGCTTCGCCTTTTCTCTTGTCGGTGCAAGTGATTTTTCCACTAGCAATACATCTAGTCTTTTTTTACTCATTCGGGTAAGTCCTTTTTATTAATAATTTTTAGGTAATACTTTTATTTTTAATCTATTTTCCATAATGGAGATAATTTTTCCTGCAAAAAAAATAATTTTTGTGGAAGCATTAATGGCAAAATATTTACCTAGTGCTTTTCCACCGACTGTAAGTGCAGCGACAACGCTTGTCAATACCACCGAAATAAAAATTTGCACGGATGATCCTTCTCCATAACCTAACAAATTTGCGATTTGAAGTACTACTATAGCTGAAGCTGTACCACTTACAATTCCAGATATATCCCCAATTACATCGTTACAAAAGCTGGCAAATCGATCGGCATTTCGAATAATAATAACCGCCTCTTTTGCTCCGGTCACTTTCTCCGCAGCCATCGCATGAAAGGGTGCTTCTTGTGCTGCTGTAGAAGCAATTCCTAACATATCAAAAACAACTCCAACCAAAACGATGACAAGCACAATGAATAAGCCGATAAACCATGCAACGCCACCTAAAATAGAAGAAGATATAACTGAAAAAATAGCCGCTAACACAAAAGTGATAACGGCAATAGTTAAACTAAATTTAATCGATCGTTTTACATGTGATTTCATTTCATACCCCATTATTTAAGAACGTGTTATACGTGACTTATTATGTACAAAGGAATGGTCATTTAAAAGGTAAAAACTGCGGCTTAGGTCCAGTAGGTTTTCCCAGATGGCTACCCCGTGTTGCCACATGGGCGGTTCCCCTTTAAAACCATCTTAGCTTTGTCGCCAAGAGCTAGACTGGATTACCACTTAGTCCACACTATAATCCCTTTTAAACGTCGAATGAACAGTCTAGGAGATTTCCTCAACAGTTCTTAACCGTCCCCTAGCCTCTTTTGCAGTGCTGATTTCATAGAGAAGGCAATAACAAATTAGTGGCCATCTAATTTATTATCGATAACTCTAATCCCCTCAGTCACCACTCAAGGCAGGCTACGCTGCATATTAGGTGTCCCTTACCGTATACTGCAGGTTCATACCCCATTCCATAATGACAACTAGGCTTAGTTGTTACTACAGAGATGGGCCTCCGCGGAAATCGGGTCAACGCCCACATGCCTTTGTGGATCGCCCGATAACCTTAACTCCCAGCACAGACCCAAGGCTGGGCGCCTCAAGCCTGCACAAGGAACTTCATCGATGTGCCCTTTGGCGAATTTTTAGGCCCGCCTTCAGGTACGGAGAACTGACTAGAATACTGCACCATTCCTATTCTAATTGAATTATAACATATTTTTTAGAAAAAAACTACGGAATTAATGATCTCGTTGACTAAAATAAACGGTTAAATCCATCAATTTGGAGTTTGCGACATCAGCCTTTTCAAGCGCTTCTTTCGCCTTAGATACATACCACTCTTTCTGTTCCATCGCTCCATCTAAACCAAGCAGTTTTGGATACGTGCTTTTTAAATTTAGCACATCACTGCCTACAGGTTTTCCAAGTTTTGCTTGATCGCCGGTTACATCTAGTATATCATCCTGCACTTGAAAAATGAGTCCTAAATAAAAAGCAAATGTTTCCAATGCGTTTAATTGTTCCTTTGTTGCTCCTCCAAGATATGCACCTGCATACACGGCGTATCGAAGTAATTCACCTGTTTTTAATGCATGCACTTGCTCCAGCTCTTTTAAGGAAATCGTCTTGTCTTCTGCAGCCATATCTAAGATTTGCCCTGCTACCATTCCCTTCGGACCACACGCCTCAGCTAATAATGCAATTAAATCTGCTTTTTGTACTGCGGTCAGTTTTTCATCTTTACTGATTAATTCAAAGCTGTACGTCAATAAAGCATCTCCAGCCAATATCGCTGTCGCCTCATTAAAAGCTTTATGATTCGTAAGTTTACCTCGGCGATAATCGTCATCATCCATTGCTGGTAAATCATCATGGATTAAAGAATACGTATGAATCATTTCCAGTGCAGCAGCTGAGCTTAAAGTAACTGCTACGTCCGAATTAAATGCTTCATAGCTTGCCATCAATAATATTGGACGTAATCGTTTCCCGCCAGCTTCCAATGAATAAAGCATGGACTCCTTCAGCGCAAGAGGAATTTGTAAGCTTTGAATATAATCTTGTAACGTACGGTCCATTAATTGTTTCTTTTCTTCTAAATACTGCTTCATTGTCAGCTCCACGATTATTCTTCCTCCTGCATCGGGAATGGTTCCAAATCTCCCTGCTCATTCATAATTTTTGTCATTTTTTCTTCCACTTGATTTAATTTTTCCGTACATAGCTTAGATAACTTCATTCCATCTTGATAATAGGTAATTGCTTTTTCTAAAGGGACATCCCCTGTTTCTAATTTTTCTACAACTTGCTCCAGTTGCTGCATTGCTTCTTCAAAAGTTAATTCCTTCTCAGCCATTTCGCTTCTCCTCCTCTACTTCTGTAATCTGACATCTCAGCTGTCCATCTGCAACGCGTAATGAAATTCTATCCCCTCGTTCAACAGCATGTACAGATTTTATAATCTGCCCCGAATTTGTATAAGGAATGGAAAAACCTCTTTTCATGATTTCTAATGGGTTAAGCAAACTTAATTTATTCATTTCATTATAAAGCGATCGAGCCTTTTCTGTATGTAATTGTTTCATCAATACATGCTGTTGCTTTATGAACTGTTGAAGCTGCTGTTTCGCTCTTTCTATTTGCTTTCCTGGCTGCTGGACGGTAAAACGAGCCCGTAAATACTGATAACGCTGTTGGCTCTCTGCCAATTTTGCTGTGATACCCTTTTTCAGTTGCTCCATGTTGGCATCCAGTTCTTGCTCTTTTTGTTTTAGCAATTGATATGGATAACGAAAAGCGTACGCCTGTTTTAGTCTAGCCAAATGCTGTTGTTGCTGCTTAAGCTTCTCTTGCATATCTTTCATCGCTATCCGTTTTAGCGTTTCTATTTTCTCAATTAACTCTTGCCTCGATGGAACAGCCAATTCAGCAGCCCCAGTAGGTGTGGGGGCGCGTAAATCTGCGACATAATCACTGATAGTTGTATCCGTTTCGTGTCCTACTGCAGAAATAATTGGGATTGTTGACTCGAAAATAGCCTTTGCTACTATTTCTTCGTTAAAGCTCCACAGTTCTTCAATGGAACCTCCACCTCTGCCAACAATCAGCAAATCAAAATCACCGATTTCATTCGCTGTTTCAATCGCCTGTTTAATTGATCTGGCAGCTGCTTCTCCCTGTACTAATACTGGTAAAATCGTCAAATCAACGATGGGATAGCGACGTTTAATTGTTGTAATAATATCTTTTACAGCCGCTCCTGTTGGTGAAGTGATAATGCCAATTTTATTAGGTAAATGAGGGATCTCTTGTTTATATTTCTCGTCAAAGTATCCTTGCTGTTGTAGCTTTTCTTTCAACTGCTCGTAAGCTACATACAATGCGCCAATCCCATCCGGTTCCATATGCTGAATGTAAAGCTGATATTGTCCATAAGCTTCAAAGACGCTAATTTCCCCTTTTATCAACACATTCATACCGTTTTCTGGAATAAACTTTAACATTCGATTATTTCCTGCAAACATAACCGCCTGAATCCGTGAGTGATCATCTTTAATGGTTAAGTACATATGCCCTCTGGAATGGTGTTTGAAGTTCGATATTTCACCACGTAGCCATACTTGGCGTAAATGTGGGTCTGTATCCATTTTTCGTTTAATGTACCTCGTTAATGCTGTAACAGTTAAATAATTATCCTTCACGGTTCTCAAGCCCTTTTGCAGCTTTTATCGTGTTTTTTAATAGCATGGTTATGGTCATTGGCCCTACCCCCCGAGGAACCGGAGTAAGATATGCTGCTTTCTCCTTTACCGATTGGAAATCCACATCTCCTGTTAATGATCCATCTTCTAGACGGTTAATTCCCACATCAATCACTGTTGCCCCTTCTTTAATATAGCTAGCATCAATGGCATGGGCTTTTCCTACAGCCACCACAAGAATATCAGCTGTTTGAGTGTACTGATGGAGATGTTTGGTTTTAGAATGGCAGGTCGTTACAGTAGCATCTTCATTGATGAGCAATTGCGCTACTGGTTTACCTACAATATTACTTCTGCCAATCACAACAGCATGCTTTCCTTCAATCGGGATATTTTTTGAACGTAGCATGGTTATGATGCCGTATGGCGTACAAGATAAAAATGTATCCATTCCCGTCATCATTCTCCCAATACTCACTGGATGAAATCCATCTACATCTTTTTCAGGGGATATAGTTTCAATCACCATTTGCTCACTTATATGGTCAGGAAGTGGCAATTGGACTAATATTCCATGTACTTGAGGATCGTTATTTAGTGTATGTATATGGGCAAGAAGTTCCGATTCGCTAACCGTTTTCGGTAATTCGATAATTCGGGAACCTATTCCTGTTTCATCGCAAGCTTTTTTCTTCCCATTCACATAGGATCTAGAAGCAGGGTGGTCTCCGACAAGTACTACAGTAAGTTGGGGATGGATACCAACTGTTTTTAAATCAGCTACTTCCTGCTTCATTTTCTCCTTTAACTCGAAAGACAATGCTTTTCCATCAATGATTTCTGCTGTCAATTTAAGTACCCCCTTCGGATTTAACTCACATTAAAGCTCCAGTCATTTTCCAATCCAGTAATATATGGACACCGTGATTGGACTTTAGCGTTCTTTTGGTTACCTTGACAAACTCTTCATAAAGTGTATCTTTAATCAAGAGCAGTTTTCATTCATCACCCCACTGATTGTTAGTACCGTAAAGGCCGCTTACGAAATCGGGCATTTTGGTGTGTTATCTCCCACTTAGAGTTGTATCAGTAAAGATATCCAACTCCTGAAGAGAAAGCCTTACAGCACCTTATATGCGGGATAAAAATTAATACCTCAGTGAAGTAAATTGTGTTGTGCTATGATTTTGAAAAAGACTTATCTCAGCACGGTTTGTCAAGAAGGAAGCGAACAAATACAGCTGATCCATTCTGCTAACCTTTGCCCATCCATGGAAAGATTGATCAGCAATACGTTTTCCTGCTTAAACAGGCACGTATTTACTCTCATCATGTATGATTGTTTCGTTTATGCTGTATAGCTGGCTTTAGGACTTGACACTATTCATTTATCCGTGATAAAACACCATTAATAAATTTCCCGGATTGTTCATCTCCAAACGTATTGGCTAATTCAATTGCTTCGTTGATAGAAACACTTATAGGAATATCGTCTACATACTGCATTTCATATACTGCAATACGAAGAATTGCTTTTTCTACAGAAGCAATTCGATCCAAGCTCCAATTCTTTAGTTTTGCACTGATCATTGCATCAATTTCCGCTTTATAATGCACTACACCATTAACAAGCATATTTAAAAAGGCATCCTTCTTTACGTGCTCATCTAAATGCTCCATTTCATGGATGGGTTGCATATCATTAATGTCAAGAGAAAATAAAATTTGCAATGCCTTTTTTCTTGCTTCATGTCTATTCATTCCTTACTAACTCCTTTAGTTCATCTCTTCCAAAATCATAACACGATTCCAACAGCAACGCTACAATCAACCATTTTTTATGTTGCACTAAATAGCTTATCGTAACAGCCATCCTCTTATCATAGAATTATGTTCTAGCATACCCATATGCCGCGAACTTTTATCTTTGCTCACTTCTTTAAGAACGAAAAAGAAAATGCCTTTCATGAGAATAGGTATTATTCACATGAAAGGCTTTTTTCCTTAAAGTTGTGATAACGTCTACGCTTTAATTCGAAGCTACCTGACTAATTATTTTCTGGTCCTTCTTCTGTAGCATCCATTTGAATTCCCACAACGTGAACATTAATCTCATCAATTTCTAAAGCGGTCATATTTTTTAACGTTTGCCTAATATTGGACTGAATCATTTGGGCGACGTTTGGGATCGAAACCCCAAATTGTAGAATTACGTATAAATCAATCACAATTCCATTATCGGTTAACTCCACCTTTACCCCTTTACTATGAGACTTTTTTCCAAATCGTTCAACTACACCAGAAGCAAAATTCCCTCGCATTGCATAAAGACCATCCACTTCAGAAGCCGCTAGACCTGCAATGACTTCAATGACTTCCGGGGCAATTTCAACTTTACCTAAATTGTCATCACTTACATTTAGTAATGGTTGTTCACTCATATGCTCACTCCTTTATTCATTTTATTCAGCCTAATCTTGAACTATCGGATTTTCTTCAAGAAATTTTGTATTAAAGTCGCCATTTATAAATACTGGATGTTCCATTATCTGTTGATGAAATGGAATCGTTGTATGAACACCTTCAACAATAAATTCATCCAATGCTCGTTTCATACGATGAATTGCTTCTTCCCTAGTGTTACCATACGCAATCAATTTGGCAATCATTGAATCGTAATAGGGAGGTATGCGGTAATCAGGATAAACCGCAGCGTCTACGCGGACCCCAAGTCCTCCAGGCGGCAAGTACATAGAGATGGTTCCAGGTGACGGCATAAAATTCTTAAACGGATTTTCCGCATTAATTCGACACTCAATCGCCCATCCTTCTAGGGTAATATCAGCCTGTGTATACGCTAATGCTTCGTTGTCAGCAATTTTAATCTGTTCTTTAATCAGATCAATACCAGTAATTAATTCCGTAACTGGATGCTCTACCTGAATACGTGTATTCATTTCCATAAAATAAAATTGATGTGTTTTCCGATCAAATATATATTCAATGGTGCCAGCCCCTTCATAGTTAACTGCCTTAGCTGCTTTTACAGAGGCCTCCCCCATTTTCTTACGAATATCTGGCGTTATTGCCGGAGACGGCGCTTCTTCTACAAGTTTTTGTAGCCGACGCTGTATCGAGCAATCACGTTCCCCAAGATGGATGACATTGCCATGTTTATCAGCTAGAACTTGAATCTCCACATGGCGGAAATCTTCAATATACTTTTCCAAATAAACACCTGCGTTACCAAAAGAGGTTTCTGCTTCTTTTTGGGTTACTTCTATCCCTTTTTTTAATTCTTCCTCTGTCCGGGCTACTCGAATTCCTTTCCCGCCGCCACCTGCAGTAGCTTTAATGATCACTGGATAACCTATTTGATCAGCAATTACTTTTGCTTCTTCTTCATCTTTAATAACCCCATCAGATCCTGGAACAATGGGAACATTGGCAGCTTTCATCGTTTGCCGAGCAACGTCTTTAATTCCCATTTTTTGAATAGCCTCTGGAGTAGGACCAACAAAAGTTATCTTACAAGCACGGCATATCTCTGCAAAATCAGCATTTTCTGCTAAAAACCCATATCCTGGATGAATAGCGTCTACTCCAGTCATCGTCGCTACACTCATGATATTGGTAAAGTTTAAATAGCTATCCTTGCTCTGAGTTGGTCCAATACAATAGGCTTCATCAGCCATTTGAACATGTAGAGCCTCACTATCAGCCTGGGAGTATACAGCTACTGTTTCAATATTCATTTCTTTACAAGCACGAATAATTCGAACAGCGATCTCCCCTCTGTTTGCGATCAACAGTTTTTTTATCACACTTTACATCCCCTTACTTTGTACTAACTCGAAATAGTGGCTGTCCATACTCAACTAGCTCACCATTTTCTACTAATATTTCTACGATTTCTCCGTCAACTTCAGCTTCAATCTCATTAAACAATTTCATTGCCTCAACGATACAAACTATCGTTGATTTATCAACTTTACTACCTACCGACACAAAGTTTTCCTTTTCTGGGGATGGAGCTGCATAAAACGTTCCTACCATTGGTGAAACAATTTCATGGTCAAAAGCAACCGTACGCTCCTCTTGAACAGAATCTTGTATATGGTCTTCACTCGTTTTTTCTGTTTCCAGTTGCTCTGTTCCAGATACAGTTTGCACGGGAATGTTTTTCGTTTGTACTTGGTCATTTGCGGAAGCTTTCTTTATCGAAATAGACGCTCCGCTTGTTTCATATTTGAATTCTTCAATGGATGTTTGATCAATTAACTTTATTATTTCCTGTATTTCTTGTACATTTAGCATATATTCAGGGCACCCCTTCATTTTTTAACTTATTATTAGGTACTAATAACTCCTGTTAATATTTTACGATAAATGGTGAACAAACTTCAAGGTATATTATGAGAGATCCTTGACGAAGAGTTGCCTACGATATAATTATAACAAACTATAAATGGAAAGCGAGGATAAAGTAAAGCTTCGATCAGCTTATATGTAAAGGATGAGGTGCTCAACCAATGATAAACAAATCGTTGTATTTTACATATTAGAAAAACTTGGCTTGTCGCCAAGTCTAATGGCGAAAGCCTTTTGTTTTTCTTATACTTTCCTATAGTGTAAAAAAATCCGAGTTGCCCCGGATTTCCATAGCCTTACTTATCTTTTTTGGTTGGCGCTTCAGATGGTAGATAGGATACATTGACTTTTTTATCCCCTAATTCATCTTTTACCATTTGGATAATCGAAACTGCTTCAGATTTCGGTAAATTTTCTTCAACTTTCACTTGAACAGTTACACTTTCATCATCGGAACGTACAAGTACGTCTTCATAATTAGCGGAAGCAACAATTGTCTCTTCTAAAATCTTTTCTTTGGATGCCAAATCTTCAATTGCATCGATTTCTTGTAATGCTTCATCTTTTTCTGCGGCGCTGGCAGAGCTAGAAGCTACAACGTCTGTCAATCTCTCTTTTTCCATATTGCGCTTATCTTGTAATTCCATACGAATGGTCGTAAAAAGCTCATCTTGTCCTACATTTGATATTTCCTCTACTTCTGCATCATCGTTTGCTTCTGAGTCAGTAGGGACCGCTTTCTCATTCGTATTGTCTTGTCCATCGTTTATATAAGCTAAATCTTCACTATCAGGTGAGGTCATATAATAAACACTTAATACAATCATTAAACTTAACATCGTTAATAGCCAAACAGTTTGTTTTTTCAACATTTTCATTCCTCCCTTAATTCTTTGGCATTACGGACACCCGGTGTGTAGGAACGTCTAACACACGGGAAACAGCTTCAATAATCCATTTTTTAACCGTTGCATGATCCGCCCCCTTAGCTACAACAAATACACCTCTGACTTCCGGCTTTTTCGTTTGAATGAGCAAGGGGACTTCCCTTTCACCTTGTCTCACCAACACTGTCTGCGTTTCTTCTGTACCGTCTTCTGTTTCTCTAGTCCCACCATTTGTATCAGTTTCTTCCGTTGTCTGTTGCCCTTTGATTAAGTTTTTCTCATATACCTTGATACTTGTAGATTCCAGGTTCACCATCACCTCAGCTTCGGAAACGCCCTGTATTTTATTTAATAATGACTGTAAGTCCTTCGTATAAATAGATTCCAGTTCTTCCATATTTGACGTTGTTGTTTCCTTTGAAGATGCTGTTTCCTTTACATCTGGTTCACTATTCTGTTCTATCGGCTGTTGTATTGGCTCTTCCAGGTCCGTTTCAGATGAGGAAGAAAAGATATTTCCTATGATGATCAACATTACACTGACTAAAGCTAAAATAATCATATAACTAATTTTTTTAGGTGGTTTTTTCCCATCCTTTTGAAATAGTTTCTTTAATTTTTCTATCAAGATCTCCCTCCCTCCCACTGCAATAAAAGTTTCTTTTGTTCTATCTCCCATAGATCATTAAGCATCGCTTCTATGTCCTGAAGCTTGTTATCTTCTCTTGATTGTTCCGGGCTGTCTAAATCAATTACTACATCATCTACGATTCGCACTGCTCCCTCCCCATCTTTTGATTCATTTACATACACAATGACTTCATCCAAATTTTCATACGTCTTTTCTCGTTCATCTGCAAATCGAAATTGAATATCTGTGATCTCTGCCTGGAATTTATCCTGAAGCGGTTCTTTTGCTATTTCTTTTAGTTGGACAGCCATTTGTTCTAAAATATATGCATCTTGTGTGTCTTCTATTTCATTTTTTTGCGTTTCAATGGATTTATCTAATGCATCATTCTGGTTAATTTCTTGCAAAACCCCTGATAGAGAGGTTTCTAATGCACGTTGAACATCGATTTGAAAAATAAAAAATAGTGGTTTTAATAAAATTAAAATAAGTATAAATCCAACGACGAGCTTAATATATTTCTTCATGGAAGTAGCTGGAATAACTAAATCGATAATCGTAGCTAGTAAAATAAATAAAATTATTTGTGTAACCCAATCTATGACCATTCCCACTTTAAGCTCGCCCCCTATCGTAAAAGTAATGTTATATTACTTGCTACGACAATAATGACAATCGCTAAGAAAAACATAAACGATACTGCTAGTAAACATGCAAGGATAAACACAATGTACTTACTGATCGTATTCAATGTAGTAATTACTGGTCCGTCTCCAATTGGTTGCAAAATGGCTGCAGCTAGTTTGTAAATCAATGCAATAGCAAAAATCTTTAAAGCTGGGAATAAAGCGATAAATAAAATAACGATTAACCCAACGATTCCTACTGCATTTTTTAACAATAACGAAGCACTTAATATCGTATCTGCCGCATCTGTCATTGTTCGACCAACAACCGGAATAAAATTCCCCGTTATAAATTTCGCTGTTTTCATCGCTACTCCATCTTGAATGGCACTTGCTACTCCCTGTACAGACATAATGCTAAGAAAAATGGTAAAGAAAACACCAAGCGTACCGATTGCTATGGATTTAAATAAATTGGCCAAATGCGTTACTTTATAATGTTCCGTTAAACTGCTAACAATCACTAATAGCGCAGATAAAAACAATAACGGCAAAACAAAATTAGCAACAATCAGTCCACCTGCATGAATAAGAAAGATGATAATCGGATGAAAAAATGAAACAGCAACAAGATTTCCAAAGGATGCCATTAATCCTAAAACTAAAGGTAGGAGCGCAATCATAAAACTGCTCATACCGTCAATTGCTTCTTTGGTATACGTCACTGCTGAATAGAAGCTGTTTAATGCCAAAAAGATAAGCACAATGTACACAACAAAGTAGGCTATTTTACTAACAGTACTCGCCTCAAAAGCATTATGCATCGTCTGCAGCATCGCTGAAAATAAGGTTAACATTAAAAGCAGTCCCAATAGCTTACCGTTTAAAATGAGTTCATGAAATAAAAATTCCATAAAGCCGATAATAATGGCTTTTGGCGACAAGGAATTTTGATTTTTTATCAATTCATACACGCTTGCTTTTTCAAGCTCCGGTAAATACCCACCATATTCATTCACTAGCTTACTCCAATACGCTTGTACACCATCCAAAGATATTTCTTCTAGCATGCTTTCCTGCACATCAACTACATCGTCTGTTCCTTCAGAAGTGTCCGCTGCTGTTCTGTCATATCCCAGAAAGAAAAAGCCAAAAGCACATAAGAGAATCATAGGTATGCGTTTATAATTCATCCACGATAAAAACTCCTTTCCGGGATTTATTTGCCAGCAATGCAACATCCATTATGCTGAAGGGATAAATTGTAAAATAGCTTCAATTACTGCAGTTATGATCGGAATAGCCAATAATAAGATAAATAATTTCCCTGCAAGCTCTATTTTATTTGCTACCGAAGTTAATCCAGCATCCTTAGTTATGCTTGCTCCCAATTCAGCAATATAAGCAATGCCAATAATCTTCAAAATGGTTTCCAAATACATCCCATCTACTTGCGCCTTAGCTCCTAATGATTGAATCAACTGAAATATATGATTGATTTGCTGGATGATAGACAAAAAAATTACAATGCCAGTTATTAAAATCACAAAAAATGCAAATGTTTGATTCACATTTTTTAAAATAATATAAAGCAAGCTAGCTACAAGACCTAACGTCACAATTTGTAAAATATCCATCGTACATTACCCTTGATAAAGAAATACGGATTTGATCTGCTGAAATAGATCTGATAGACCATCAATAACGAGTACAAGGACGATAATAAAGCCAATTAACGTAGCAAATTGGGCTATTTCTTCCTTTCCCATTTGTTTTAATATGGTGTGGATTAAAGCAACAATAATTCCTATTCCTGCAATCTGAAATAAAATCGTCGCGTCAGTAAACATTGGGATAAACTCCTTTCACCTATAAAAGCAACAATACGACAAATACACCACATAATATGCCTAAACTTTTGGTCATTTTCCCATATCTCTGATACTGTTCATTAGCAGCTTCCAACTCCCGTTCTAAATGACTGGCAGCCAATTGGATATGTTTTTGCTGTTGCAGAAAATCATGTTTTCCCAGTGTTTGTCCAAATTGCCGCAAAATTTCTTGCTCGTTCTTTCCTAAACAAGATATATCCATAAACGCATCTAAGCTATTTTCCCAAACAACTTGAAAATCTTTACTCTCATAATTCATGTTTTTATACAATCGATCGAAGAACGCATGAATGGGAAAAGGAGTCTGCTTTTGAATCGTATAAAAAGCCTCTTGTAATGGTAAGTGACTATACATCATTTCTGCTTCTAATATTTGCAATGCATTCTTCACTTGTCTTATATGCTTGGGGCGATTAGCTAGCCGATTGCTCCATTCAAATCCAATCCAGGTTGTTGTGGCAATAAAAAGAATGGCTCCAATCCATATCATGAATACCCCCCCATTTTTGTCGTTAGCAAATTTCTTTGGTTTGCATCATAAATAGTGTACGTATGCCCAGATGCTACTGTACGGTTAAGAAGAACAAAACGCTCAAAAATCCTTCCCTCAAGCAATACTTGTACACCAGGACGACGCTTTAATTCTTCTAGGGAATAGCCATGCACAGTACATACCACGGCAACACCTGCATGGAGAGCTTCCATTAAGGCATTTACATCTTTCTGATTGCCAATCTCATCAACAATCAATACTTCAGGCGACATCGAGCGAATCATCATCATCATTCCTTCTGCTTTAGGACAAGCATCCATCACGTCTGTCCTTGCGCCTACATCATGTTGAGGTATCCCTTTAATGGAAGCAGCTATTTCAGAGCGTTCATCAATGATACCGACTTTATTTGGTGGAACATGCTCCCACCCAGTAGAGATCATCCTTGCTATATCACGAACAAGAGTTGTTTTACCTGTTTGTGGTGCCCCAATAATTAACGTATTAACATAACCCTGTTGATATAAATGTGAGATCACCTTATTAGCTGTGCCAACTTTTTGCTTGGCAATCCGAATATTTAAAAACGTAATATACTGAATAGCTTTTACAGACCCGTGTAACGTATTAACCTTTCCTGCTAACCCTACGCGATGTCCCCCTTCAATGGTCATATATCCTTCCCTTAACTCTTCTTCCATTCGATATAAGGAATAGTCACTTAATTGCTGGATGATATGAGTGAAATCATGCTTGTCCGGAACAAAGTGAGCAAGCTGTTCATAGGTTTGGTTAAAGATAAGTTCGACAGGTTGTTGAAGCCTTAAACGAATTTCTTGTAGAGTATCCCATCTATGCGCAAGTGTACGATTTAACTCCTTTTGCAATCGTTCAGGAAAAAGTCTGCTTATTTCATCCATTAGCTTCTAACCCTCGCTTTTTTTGCAATTTCATTTATTAGTAAATGTATGCATCAACAGACGAAATATGACTTGATAGTAAACGAGTAGTAATAAATTAGTGAAAATTTATGGAACGGAGGTTTTCTTTTTCCCATTGATTGTTTGTTTCGCAACGATACAAACTAAAGTCTTAGTAAGGAGTTGAACATTTGACTTGCATTTAGATTTTATGCTCATCCTATTGGGATTCTTCGCGGAATGAAAGCAGCCGGTTACATGTGGGAGATAATTGAATAGCTATTGAAAGAATAATTTTTGTTCTATGACAAGATTTTACAAATGATATATTAGTATAATAGATATTTTTCTAAAGGCGTTTATTATCTGTAATAAGTAAAACGTTACTTGCAACGTATTTCCCATATAAAAAAGGAAGTTCTTGCTTGAAGTTATTGGATAAAAGGTGAACCCTGGCGATTCCTCTGTGAACTTCGGCGATTTTCCAGTAAACTCCATTGGTCACTCTATGTATCCCGAAGATTCGGCACATCTAGTGTTACAAACCTGTGGGTCAAATTATATACTTTGTAATCTTTGAACAAAGGCGCGGGGCGCCCGTTTAGCAACGTAGCGAATGGAATGAATCAACTAAAGATTTAGGAATCATGCCACTAAAAACAGGGGTATGCCGACGCCTAAGCGGCAAGCCCGTTTTTAGTCGGCCTTCCTCTTTGCGACGAACCGATGAGGCCTTATCGTAGGGAGATTTCGTGAAGTCGCATCGTTGCTGAAGATCGGATCTAATTTCCTGAGGCAGATTTGACCTTGATGTTTAGCCTTATCCCACTCAACCTGTAAATGAGAATTAGTACGTTATTACTATTTTGTACTCAATGCCAGATTGCATCAATGCAGATAAAGAATCGAGTGAAAACCCATTTTTGAATCAAGAAAATAGAGCCTTTTTCATAAAAAACTTGGTTAAATGCTACTTGTAAAAATGATAATTACAGTAGGTGTGTTAGAATTACTCAAAAACTTGAAAAAAGTACTTGACATTGTACGCTATACAATAAAAAAAACAGCCTCTAATGGACTGTTTTTTCAACTTATGCTCTTGATACGTACTTTCCGTCTGATGTATTAATGACCAACACGTCTCCTTTATTAATAAAGAAAGGTACTTGCACCGTATGACCCGTCTCTAACGTAGCTGGTTTTGAGCCGCCACTTGCTGTATCACCTTTAATACCTGGCTCTGTTTCGACTACTTCTAACTCGACGTTATTTGGCAGTTGCACTCCTAGCACTTCCCCTTCATAAGTCACAATGGAGACTTCCATATTTTCTTTCATAAACTTTAACTCATGGTCAATTTGACTGCTGGAGAGCTCTATTTGTTCGTACGTATTGGTATCCATAAACGCATGCATATCACCAGATGCATATAAGTACTGCATTTTCTTTGTTTCAATATGTGCCTTCCCTACCTTTTCTCCAGCACGAAATGTTCTTTCTTGAATATTACCATTTCGTAAATTCCGAAGTTTAGAACGTACAAATGCAGCTCCTTTCCCAGGCTTTACATGTTGGAATTCCATTACTTGCCAAATATCATTATCTACTTCTATCGTTAATCCTGTTTTAAAATCGTTCACTGAAATCATATTATGCCTCCATTATAGCTGAATTAATTCTTTCGGTGCTAAAGTTAGTCGTTCATTTCCTGTTTCTGTTACGACAACATCATCTTCAATTCTACAACCGCCAACTTCAGGAATGTATATACCAGGCTCTACGGTAACGACCATACCTGTTTCTAATGGTTTTTCTGACCGAAAAGATAACGAAGGAGCCTCATGAACTTCAAGACCTAGCCCATGACCTGTGGAGTGACCAAAATAGTCTCCATAGCCTTTCTCTTTAATATAATCCCTTGTAGCAGCATCTGCATCTTTTCCAGTAATGCCAGATTTAATTGCAGTTACACCGCGTAATTGCGCTTCTAAAACAACATGATATATAGAATGTAATTGCTCACTGATTTCCCCTACTGCTACGGTACGGGTAATATCAGAACAGTAGCCTTGATATAATGCGCCATAATCCATCGTTACAAGTTCACCAGCTTGGATTTTTTTATCCGAGGCAACGCCATGAGGTAAAGCTGAACGTTTTCCAGAAGCTACTATAATATCAAAACTGGAAGAGGTTGCACCTTGCTTACGCATAAAAAACTCCAATTCATTAGAAATATCTATCTCTCTTACGCCAGGCTTAATATACGCTTGAATATGTTCAAACGCATCATCTGCTATTTTTGCAGCTTTTTTCATAATGTCCAGCTCATCGCTCGTTTTAATAATCCGTAACGCTTCCACCATATTATCCACAGGAATCAATTCCGCTTCGAATGTGTCCTTAAACGTTGTATACTGACTATATGTAACATGGTCTTGCTCAAATCCTAATTTTTGAATGTCCATTTCCTTTAGTTGGCTTTTTATTTCTTCGTTCAATCCATTTTGATGCTCCACTACTGTAAAATCAGCGATCTGATCATTCGCTTGCTTCGTATAACGAAAGTCAGTAACAAAACGAGCATCTGTTTGGCTTACTAATGCAACACCTGCTGTACCGGTAAAACCAGTTATATAGCGACGGTTGATGGAACTGGAGATTAAAATGCCATCTAATTCTTTTGCTTGAAGCAACTGTCTTAATTTGGTGAGTTTGCTCATCCTTCTCATCCCTTCCCTATTCGTTCATTTTTGTACAGGAAAATCGACTGTATCCAGTTTATCATAAAGATAGCTATTTGAATAATATAAGTTGTCGTTTCAAAGCTTATGACTGCTTTGCCTCGGTTTGATTTGCGTTATTATTAGCACCCTGTAAATCATGATAATCATACGATATAGAATACCCGATAAATGTACCATAAAGAATGTAGGCGCATAGGCTCGATACAATAGTATCGATATCCAATTTTTGAACAGATGGGACCGTTGTAAAAATGGGATTCAACACATAAAAAATAGCCCCCCATAATATAATCCCAAAAGCAACTCCCATCCAAACAGAATTTACTTTTTTAAATAACAAGAAGTAAGCTAACGCAACTGCAATCGAAATGATTCCAATAACTAGAATGGCAATAATATTCCCAAGCCAAGTATCGATCCAATCTGCATGAAACCATGAACTGAGTACAAACGATTTTGGAGCTACTTGAGAAAAATTAAAAAAGTACAAAACTGTGCCGAAAGCGCTCCAAATTACTCCCCCGATAAATCCTGTCAACAGTGATCTTGACAAGATAGTCATTGGCGTTTCATGTTTGTTTTGTTCTAACTGTTTCTTTTGTTCTTTCAATCTGAACACCTCCAATATGTAGTATGACCTATTTGGGATGTACCAATCCCAATAATATATATTCATTCACTATATCCTGTTTTTTCTAGTTATTTCCCTAGTAATGAAGTAAAATAAAAGCAAAGACATATGAAAATTATGCAATCTATCCCTTGCAAAAAATAAAAGTGGAATATTTTATCATCAAACAGGTAATGCTATAAATGATGTTCATAAACATATATCGTTCTAAAGATATCGTCCATACTCTCACTAGAAAAAGAGGAAGCAAGCAGGAAGTATACTCGAGTATACTTCTCGGAACAATAAATCATGAAAAACCGATTTCCCCTCTTGGCTCGTTTCATTCCAAAGAGTCAAACAGAAGCAATGATTGCTCGGAGTAGTTCATGAGATTTAAATTATAAATATAGATAGGAGGACACGTCATGAAGCGAAAATCTATTTCTATTCCGGTGTATATGATTATTGGTTTAGCTGTGATTGGACTAACGACACAGCTGTTTACAAACACCGTCAGTTTTATCAACAGTATGTTAATTTCTATCGGAGTCGGAGTCGTTCTATTTACGATTATCTATTTTTTGTTTATTCGAAAAAAGAATTCTTCTAATGAAATGAAGAAATATAAGCAAGCGGTAAAGCAATCAAAAGCGAAATACCATCATCAAAAACCTGTTCATAAAGCAACCGCTGCAAAAGAACAACCATCTAACGCACTTCGAAAGAAAAGAAACAAGCGTGCAGCTCATTTACGAGTAATTGATGGTAATAAACATAAAAGAAAGGATCGTGCCTCTTTTTAACGCACGATCCTTTCTTTTTCACTAGGAAGCTATCCATTTTGTTCATCTTAGATTAGTTGTGATAACCTGCTTTTTTCCCTTATCCTTTTATACTCACGTTAGTCTACTACTTACGCCTTCACTTCAATTTTCAGAAAATATCGCGCGGATGATAAGTACTTATGTTTTGTCTGCTTATTCTAAAAGAAAACCAGGAAAACTACTTGGGCCATCGATCGAGAAATGTATCTGTATATTCATATCCTGCTTGAATAAGCGTTTCTTTTGTAGTTTGATCGATATAAAAATCAGTACTTTCAATATTTCGCACAGGAATAAAAACGATGTTTTTTGCATCTGTTGTGGAAATATATCGGGCATCATGTGCTTCTTTCATAGTAAGAAATAAAGCATGAAACATATGGAGTGCTGTTTTAATTTTTCGGGGTTTTAATTCTTGGATTGGGGTAGTAGTTAATTTCACACCTATGATTGGACGAGTTCTTTTATGAGGTTTTTTTTCAAACACCCATAGTGGAAAATTACTTAATAGACCACCATCAATAATCAAACTTTTCCCTTGGTTACTTGCTGTTATTTTGTTGGGCATGAAAAAATACGGAAAACCTGCACTCATGCGAATTGCTTTAGCTACAGAAAAGTTTTCTGGGGAGATGCCGTAAATTCTTTCCAAATCATCAGGAATAACAACAAGTTTACCTAAAGATATATCACTAACAACGACTTTTAAATACCCTGGTTGAATATCTTTGAACGTGTAAATGTTCTTCGCCGCCAATTTTGCAGCAATCCACTTTTCTAATTTATTCCCTTTGTATATTCCTAATTGATAATATAAAAACAACCACTTTGTTACAGGTATCCACTTTGCTAATGCTGGAGGGTCTAAGAAATCCTTTAAATCCAAATGTTCCATAAATGCTTGTATTTCTTGATACGTATATTTAGCCGCTAGTAAACAAGCTATAATTGCGCCAGCTGAAGTACCTGCGACTCGCTCCCATGTAAACCCTTTTTCTTCTATCCGCTTCATTGCACCAATAAACGCAAAAGCTTTCACGCCGCCACCCGAAAAAACACCATCAATCCGCATAAGCATTCTCCCCTCATCGCTTATAGGCTTCTTTTTTTTAAGGGGTATTCAAATATCCGGCAAAATAACACGTTCTGTGCAGCTTCATGTTCCTAGCGCCTTCGTATATATATTATTTATCTAAGCCTGCCTCCAATTTTGACTCAGAGAATTCGCTAGTCATGCATTGCATCTGATAAGAAAGGCTTACGGCTTCAGGCAGTAAATACATCGCGCACAGGAAAGTCATTTACTTTCTTTAGGGCAGGAAGCAGCTTTACATAACATTGACAATAAATTCATCAGCTTTTAGCTACCAGTACGTATTTTTACCTTCTGTATGAACACGCTCCTATTAGTTTTATAAGTAAGCAGAAGGGTAGCAAATTAGAACCTTTTGTAGAGGAAAATCAAAGTAAGCTTTCTCTATTCTATACATAACATACTTCCCCAAAAGCCACACTCATCCTGTGAACAAGTAGAAACCCATAAATCATGTAAAAGCAACTGCTGAAACTTCGACACAAAGGCCGATCTAGTAGGATACTGAGTGAGTATTACGATTTTTGGTAGCGGTATCTCGCTAATAAGCCAAGATAAATTAAAAGCTACGCATTCATTATGGATGGATTAACCTGTAAATAATTTTATGAGTTACTTTCTAACTCTGCTTCTTGATGTGTACGTTTCAACGCTTCAACTCTTGCTTCATCTTGCTTAAAATAATTGACAACATCGCCAATCCGATCAATGGAATTCCAGCTCAAATGGTGTTCAATACCTTCTACATCATTATAAATATTTTCATGCTCTACCCCGATGATTTGTAAAAATTCTTCTAGCAAGTCATGTCGGAATACTAACCGTTCACCAACTTTTTTTCCTTTAGGTGTTAGTATAAATCCCCGGTATTTTTCATAATTTAAGTAATCATCTCGATCTAATTTTTGCACCATTTTTGTTACTGAAGAAGGATGTACTTCTAATGCTTCAGCAATATCTGAAACACGTGCATACCCTTTCGACTCCATTAAATTATAAATTTGTTCTATATAATCTTCCATGCTTGGTGTAGGCATTTATATATCCTCCATTTCAAGAATAATTTTTTATCTAAGGCAAAATTGTTTCTGTATTAAGAATACATGAAATACGAATAGGAAACAAGCTAAAACATCGTACCACATATCGCTATTGTTTTCATCCCCCGTTTTAAGTAAGAATCTGCCACTTATTTGCTGGAGCCACTCTACTTACTATCATGGCAATTTAATAATACTTATTGAATAATCGTAAAGGACTAAAGTATTTTTTTCAAAGTAAACTCTGAACTATCTAGAAATAATGGATGGTATAACCCGCCAAAAATATACTTTGCTTTCCGTAGGCAGCTTACTAACAACTTGGAGATCTCATTGACCCATGATCTCTAAAAAAGTTGAACTTTATAAGAATACGTATCCAACAGATGCAACATATAGAATCAAAACTGCATCCCCATCCTCGTAAAGTAAAGCCTCACATATAGTTTTCTTTGCTCACCGCTTGCTGATGCTGGCATTTGCGCTTGAATTCCTCTATCCCCTAATTATCTTTCGAGATTATTCAATATTATAATAACCTCTGTATCATATGAATCATACCTTGCTGCAAATAAAAAGCTTTGATATAATTTTTGAAAAATCCCGTTTTACCACCTATAATAGAGATTGTACAAATGTGAAAGACGGGGGAAAAATAATGGAATTTTTAGTAATACTCATCGTAGTTCTTGCAGCCTTCCTTATATTTCGTTTTTTTAGACAACGCATGTATTTAAAAACATTAACGGAAGACCAATTTCGTGAAGGTTATCGTAAAGCTCAATTAATCGATGTACGGGAACCGCAAGAATTCAAACGCGGTCATATTCTTGGCGCCAGAAATATACCAGTAACGCAAATGAAACAACGCTTGGTGGAAATGCGTAAAGACAAACCAGTATACCTTTATTGTCAAGGTGGTTCAAGAGCTGCAAGAGCCGCACAACTTTTGCATAAAAAAGGATACAAAGATATTAGTGTTTTAAAAGGCGGCTTTAAGAAGTGGACTGGTAAGATTAAACAATCTTAAACTTCTAGTTTCGATAAGTTTATCAACGCAAATAAACCCAAAGGTCACCAGCTATACTGCCTTTGGGTTTTGGTTATGACTTTAGTTCGTTGAGCTCACGACAGCGTGCGAAACAGAAAACTACCTGCTATGCTATTATTTTTCATACCGCAAAATCGGCTTTCTAGCAGCCGTTGTTTCATCCATTCGCTTAACGATCGTATCATGTGGAGCTTCTTGTACTAGTTCTGGTTCGTCTCTTGCTTCAGCAGCAATCTTTTTCATTACCTCGATAAATCCATCTAGTGTTTCTTTTGCTTCCGTTTCTGTCGGCTCTACCATTAGTGCCTCTTCTACATTTAACGGGAAATAAATCGTTGGTGGATGATACCCATAATCCAACAAACGTTTAGCAATATCTAATGTGCGTACACCGAGCTTTTTCTGACGTCTGCCAGAGAGCACAAATTCATGCTTGCAATGTTGATCAAAAGGAAGATCATATTCTTCCTCTAATTGTCTCATCAAGTAGTTTGCATTTAATACAGCATACTCACTCGCTTTCTTTAACCCTTCTGCACCCATTGTACGAATATACGTATAAGCACGTAAATAAATTCCAAAGTTACCGTAATATGGTTTCACCCTACCAATTGAGTTAGGAAGATTATAGTTAAAACGGTATGCTTCTCCTTGCTTTTCTAATAATGGCTTCGGTAAGAATGGTTTTAATTCTTCGGTCACACCAACCGGTCCAGAGCCAGGACCTCCGCCTCCATGAGGACCCGTAAATGTTTTGTGCAAATTTAAATGAACAGCATCAAACCCCATATCTCCAGGGCGTGCATAACCCATAATTGCGTTTAAATTAGCTCCGTCATAGTAAAGTTTTCCACCTGCGTCATGCACGATTTTTGCCATTTCTTCAATTTCTGTTTCAAATAAGCCTAACGTATTCGGGTTCGTTAACATTAATGCTGCTGTATCAGGACCAACTACTCGTTTCAAATCCTCTAAATCAACAAGCCCTTTTTCGTTAGATTGTACTGTTACAGACTCAAAACCGGCAACCGTCGCAGAAGCAGGATTCGTACCATGTGCTGAATCCGGAACGATCACTTTCGTACGGTGGAAGTCTTCATTTGCCTCATGAAAAGCACGAATCATCATTAAAGCAGTCCATTCACCTTGCGCACCTGCAGCAGATTGCAATGAGACTTCATCCATTCCCGTTATCTCGCACAATGCAGTTTGTAGATCATGCATCATTTCCATTGCCCCTTGCACACTGCTTTCAGGCTGATCCGGATGAATATGACTAAAACCATCCATACGTGCAACATCTTCGTTAATTTTCGGATTATATTTCATGGTACATGAGCCTAATGGATAAAAACCAGAATCCACACCATAATTTCTGTTCGATAGAGCCGTATAATGGCGCATTAAATCTAGTTCGCTAATCTCAGGGAGATCTGGTGCTTCTTTTCGAATATAAGCTTCTTCCAGTTCTTCCTCTAAATCGATATCAGGAACCTCTAATTCTGGCAAACTATACCCTGTTCTTCCAGCTTTACTACGTTCAAAAATTAATGGAAAGTCTTGATTAGCCATGAATATCCCTCAATTCTTTAACAAATTGATTTATTTCTTCCATCTTTCTGTTTTCCGTAACAGCTATAAGCATATGTCCGTTCATGTCAGGATAATCTCTTGCTAGATCATATCCTCCAATGATCCCTTTTTCAAGCAATCGCTCATTGACTTCTGCGACAGGCTTATCCAATTGAATAATAAACTCATTGAAAAACACACCTTTACAAGCAATGGTAAATCCTGCTTCTTGCAGCTTTTTCATCGCATAACGTGCTTTTTTCATATTCATAGCTGCCATTTTCTTCAGTCCATGCTTTCCGATTGAGCTCATCGCTACTGCACTCGCAAGAGCATTTAACGCTTGGTTTGAACAAATATTGGAAGTAGCCTTATCTCTACGAATATGTTGTTCTCTCGCCTGTAATGTAAGAACAAATCCTCTAACACCATCTTCATCTGTCGTTTGACCTACTAATCTTCCCGGCACCTTACGCATAAGCTTCCTTGTTGTTGCAAAATAACCGCAATGGGGTCCGCCGAATTGGGATGGGATACCAAATACTTGTGTATCACCAACAACAATATCCGCACCAAATGCTGCAGGCGGTGTCAAATATCCCAAAGCTAATGGGTTACTTGATGTGATAAACATTGTTTTCTTTTGATTTTCAAGCAGTTGCTGTACCTCTTCCATCGGTTCTAATTGCCCAAAAAAGTTTGGATACTGTATAACAACACTTGCCGTTTCTTCATCCAAAGCAGCTTTAAGTTTCGCTACATCCGTTTTTCCATTCTTCGTATCAATATAAATGATTTCCAAATTAGGACCTTTCGCATAGGTCTCAATAACAGCTCGGTATTGTGGATGGACAGCATTAGACACTAAAACTTTTTTTCGCTTTGTTTGTGCTGCACTTAAATTCACTGCTTCAGCCAAAGCTGTTCCACCATCATACATCGACGAATTTGCAACATCCATTCCTGTTAATTCACAAATCATTGTTTGAAATTCAAAAATCGCTTGCAGCTCACCTTGTGATATTTCCGGCTGATACGGCGTGTATGCTGTATAAAATTCTGACCTGGAAATAACATGATCGACAACAGATGGAATAAAATGATCATATACACCTGCACCTAAAAAGCTTATATATTGCTTCAGATTCGCATTTTTTGCAGCTAATTGTGCCAATTCTTTTTTTAAATCTGCTTCACTGGCAGGCTTTTTTAACTCCATTGAACGCTGCAAACGTACATTGCTTGGAATATCAGCAAAAAGCTCTTCTGTATCTTTGATACCGATACTAGCTAACATTGCTTGTTTGTCATCTTCAGTCATAGGTAAATAACGAAATTCCATTGATTTCTCCCCCTATTTTTCTCGTTTATAAAAAGGCGTACTTACCACTTTCGCTTGTAACTGCCGCTTCCGAACCTGCACGAGGAATTCTGTTCCCTCTTTTGCATAAGCACTATTTACTAAAGCAAGTCCTAGATTTTTTTCAAGCGTTGGCGACTGGGTGCCTGAAGTAATTACACCGACCTTTGACGGGCCATCATAAATTTCATATCCAGTTCGAGGAATACCTTTATCGATCATTTCCAAGCCTACAAGCTGTCTGTCAGCACCTTGTTCCATTTGTTTTTTCAGAACTTGCTTACCAATGAAGTCGACTGCTTTATTCACCTTTACGGCAAATGTTAAACCAGCTTCCACTGGAGTAATCGTTGGTGATAATTCTTGACCGTACAAAGGTAAAGCCGCTTCAAACCGCAATGTATCTCTGGCTCCTAAACCGATCGGTTCTGCTCCTTTTTCTTTACCAGCTTCTAAAATCGCTTTCCAAAGTGGAATTCCACTAGCTGCAGGGACATAAATTTCAAATCCATCTTCACCTGTATACCCCGTACGCGACACAATTGCTCTTCCCTCTATTCCAGTAAAGGCAACATCCACCTCAAATCTAAAAAAGCGAATCGCTGATAAATCTGTCGTTGTTAACGATTGCAATATTTCTTCTGCGAGAGGACCTTGTAAAGCGAGTTGCGCGTAATCTTCTGATACATTTTCAATTTTCACTTCTGCATTACTGTAGTTATTATGATCTAACAGCCATTGATAGTCTTTTTCCGTATTTGCCGCGTTTACAACCAGCAAGTAGTCATTTTCTGCCAGCATGTAGATTAGAAAGTCATCGACGGTACCACCGTCTTCATAACACATAAACGTATACTGTGCTCGTTTAGGAGTAAGCTTCGCTACGTCATTCGTGACAACTTTTTGCAAAAATTCTAAACTTTTCGACCCTTTAACTGCGATTTCACCCATATGTGATACATCAAATAACCCAGCTTTTGTCCTCGTTACCTCGTGCTCATGCTTAATTCCTTTAAACTGAACAGGTAAGTTCCAACCGCCAAAATCAATAGATTTTGCCCCATACACTTCGTAAATAGGATATAGAGGCGTTTTTTTTAACTCACTCATCCCAATCACTCCCTTATCATTGTTAGAAACTCAATTGGTGACAAATCTTTTTCAACATTGATTTGTCAGATTGCACGCTTAACTCCAATACTTCAAAAACGGTTCAATCTAGAATCCACTCTTGCAAATATTTAGTTTTTTACGCGCAATAAAAACAGAGATTTCATCGTTTTTTCATGAAATCTCTGTCCTGCTACCAGAAAGTTGCATACCAATACAAGGATTGGTATTTGCTTCGTGGGTGGTCCACAGCTAACCGCTGCTGTAGACACTCTCCAGAGTTGCGTCCTACAAGAGTCTGTTTGCCTGAGAGATTCGCTTTCGCTTGCTCCTTCGGCGTTACATAGTTTGACTCATTACTATATGGAATCTATGTAAGCTCTCCCCTTGTATTCATTCGCTTTTATGAAAAATGTAGTTTTGGTTATACTATGTACTAATCCATCAATGAAACATCTATTTTATTGTGTATTATTATATCACATATTTAGCAAGATAAAATAGAGAAACGATATATTCAACAAAAAAGGAAGGTTACCATGAAATCGATCTATGTAGAAAAAGATGATAGCTTCATCAAGGAACTTGAAGATAAACTTGAAAAAAATACCCCTCTTTCTTCTTGGGAGTTGTTCTCCATGGCCTATGCCGCTGAACAAACAACCATGGTGCCTAACTTTACAGGATTACAAGCGTTAGAATTTTTGCCTCACATTTCTTTTTTAGATCATCAGATTCGGACTGCAGAACAAGTTATGGAACAAATGCATGGCAGAGCCATTTTAGCCGATGAAGTTGGGTTGGGAAAGACTA
Source organism: Virgibacillus sp. 6R (assembly GCF_001895305.1). Classification (NCBI taxonomy): domain Bacteria; kingdom Bacillati; phylum Bacillota; class Bacilli; order Caryophanales; family Bacillaceae; genus Virgibacillus; species Virgibacillus sp. 6R. Next base: position 163,365 of record NZ_CP017762.1, read on the forward strand.
TTGAAGCTGGACTGGTATTAAAAGAATATATGATCCGTGGGTTAGTGAAAAAAGCACTCATTTTAGTGCCTGCTTCTTTAGTAAACCAATGGGAAAGAGAACTAAACGAAAAGTTTTATATTCCGGCAGTAGCTTATCGTAAAAACATGAGCTGGGAGCAAGGCAATATTATTATTTCTTCTTTAGATACTGCTAAAAGGGTACAGCACCAGGAAACCATTCTTAGCTTAGATTATGATTTAGTCCTTGTGGACGAAGCACATAAGTTAAAAAACCATAAAACAAAAAATTACCAATTTGTACGGTCGTTAAAAAAGAAGTACTGCCTATTATTAACCGCTACTCCCGTTCAAAATGAATTGCTGGAGATTTTTAATCTCGTGTCCATCCTAAAACCAGGACATTTAGGTAACTATGATTCTTTTAAAGCAAGCTACGGAAACGACCGGAAAAATATGAAACAAGATTTATTTTTAAAACAATTAATCCAAAAAGTAATGGTAAGAAACACGAGAAAAGAAACAGGTCTAAATCAAATTAAGCGACACATTGAAACGATTTGGACAGAATTCACAAGTGAAGAAGCAGAAGTTTATCAAACGTTAGAAGCAAGTACAGCACTGTTTCCTGCATTTTCTAAAATTACCTATCTACGTGAATTTTGTTCATCGAGGGAAGCGTGCTATTTATCCTTAAAAAAAATACTTGCTGAAAATCCACAATTAGAATCCATTCAAGATGTGGTACAAAAAATTGAACAATTACCTCACCATCAAAAAGCAGCAAAAGTGGTGGAACTTATTAATAAAATCGGCAATGAGAAAGTCATTATCTTCACAGAATATCGTGCCACGCAATTTTACTTGCAATATTATTTACAACAAAATGGCATCAGTTCCGTTCCTTTCCGTGGAGGATTTAAACGTGGGAAAAAAGACTGGATGCGCCAACTATTTAAAGATCATGCCCAAGTATTAATTGCAACAGAAGCTGGAGGCGAAGGGATAAATCTGCAATTTTGTAATTATATGATTAACTATGACTTACCATGGAACCCGATGCGTTTAGAACAGAGAATTGGACGTATTCATCGCTATGGTCAAGAGAAAGATGTGTTTGTCTATAATTTTGCAATTAGAGATACGGTGGAAGAACATATTATGAAGCTGTTGTACGAGAAGATTCATCTATTTGAGCATGTCATTGGTGATTTAGATGCTATTTTAAGTGAGTTATCCATTGATAATATGGAAAAGGAAATTGAACAAATTTATGCAGAATCAGCAACTGTTGGTGAAGCTAAAATCAAACTGCAAAATCTCTCGGCTGTAATTGAGTCAGCGCAAAGATCTGATATACAGGAGGAAAAGCAATATGGAGATACATGATTTAAATGCATTTCTGTATGATTTTTTCAAAGCACATCGCTGTCCAATTTTAACTAATCATGACGGGGTATTGACCATTCAACTCACAGAGGAGATGGACAAGGTGCTTATGAACAGACCGTTTTATTGGCATTATATAAAAAAAATGGGCTATCCAGGAGATCCCATGCAACTTACACTAATAACAAACCCTGATAAGCGGCAGGAAAAGGGGGAATGGATCCATTTTGGTAGTCCACGCTTACAACAGATTATACGTTATTTACAACAAGCAGAAAAGTACACCAAGCTATTTCAGCAACTCAATCCAAATGTGAATACCCCGCTCTTCCCTTGGCTAGTGACGAATATTAAAATTAGCTATCAAGGAAAACATAAGCGAGATGAACTGTTTTCTATTGGTCTCAATTTAATCAATGGCGTTTTGAAATCGGATATGATGGATCTGCTAAAAGCTATTTCGCTTGAAACGACTATTTCCGACTATTGCTATACACTTTCGCCAATGATTAAGCTTCATAGCGGTTATAAACGTATTGAGTCGGTACTCGATCAGTATGTAGAAAGTCAAGAGCATTCATGGGCAGTAGAAGCTTTACAGGCATTAGAAGAAGAAACCAAGCTATTACATCATTTTTACACCGAAGATAGGGAAGATGAGACGATGGAACGAGAACTCAAGGAAATACAAGAACGATTTCAACCAAAAATTACTTACCATGTCGTGAATGGTGGATTATTTTACTTAGCATCCGACACAGCTTAATCCTATTGTGACATACGATATCATTAAAGCATAAGCATATGACCTGAAGCAGGCGTTTATTTCGCCTGCTTATTCGATTGTTGACGCATTATCCTCAAGGCTAGTGGAAGTGTACCAAACCACTTGTTTGTGGACGACCATTTCGATCTTTTTTTAGCTTCTTTTCGCCGTCTTTTTTCATCTGCAGGCATATTCAAATAAGTGACGAACTGCTCGGTGATAAATTGTAAATAATCTCTTGTAGACAAATTGTTCCCTCCCACGCTATCCTTATTACGATTTTTTTACGACCTATATAAATAGCATTTCCAAACCTGGTTCGTTTATAATCAACCTCACCAATGGAATATTGGAAAAAATCACTTCTTTTATTCAGTAAATTTATTTTGTAAGCCTTTTCCCTTCAGTCTAAGGTAGTCTTTTATTCCTTTATACATAAGCATAATAAAAATCTTTTTTAAAAAGAAGGAGTTTTGTTTCTTTTGTCGAAATATGGTGGTATAAGGAGGTGAATCAATTTTTGAATCCAGCAGAAGCAAAAGCTACCAAATTATTACTGTATGCAATCGAGCAAGGTGCTTCAGACATCCACTTCTCCCCTTTGTCTGCTCAAACCGATATCTATCATCGCATTCAAGGTAATCGCATTTTTCACAAAACGATTTCTAATTCATCCTACCAATTATTACTTACGTACTTTAAATTTACTTCCGCCATGGATATTGGAGAGACCAGAAAGCCGCAAAATGGGACGATCACCTTACAGATAGTTGGGCAAGTCTACGATCTGCGTCTATCCGCTTTACCCGTAAAGCATAATGAGAGCTTGGCCATACGAATTCTACCCCAACAAGCATCCCTTCCGCTCCACCAATTATTTCTGTTTCCGAATCAGTTACATCTTTTATTAGCATGGATGAAAAATCGCTCTGGTCTTATTCTTATTAATGGACCAACAGGAAGTGGCAAGACAACTACCTTATACGCCATTCTTGAAGCAATCCGCAAACAACATTCACTACAAGCAATTACGTTAGAAGATCCCATTGAAAAAGACTTAGAGCAAATATTGCAGGTGCAAATAAATGAAAAGGCGGGAATTACGTATCAAGCAGGCTTTAAAGCTGCACTACGACATGATCCAGACATTATCATGGTGGGAGAAATTAGAGATGCTGCCACGGCTGCATTTGCCTTAGAAGCGTCCCTATCCGGTCATCTCGTTTTAAGTACGATACATGCTGCCAATGGTTTAGGAACGTTGTATCGTTTAAAAAGTCTCGGTTTAACAATGGGGGATGTAAAACAGTCTTTAATTGCCATTGCATCTATTCAACTACTGTCATTTGAAACCAAAAAGCATGGTAAACGAAGAGCCGCTATTCTTGAATTACTTGATCAATCTTTACTCACCCAGTACTTTCAGAATGATATAATTTGGTCCGCCGATCAATATCATTCATTTACTCACTTACGAAAGAAGGCATATGCTTATGGATACATTTCTGAAAAAACATATAACGAGACAAAAGAATGAATTGTCTCATCATGATCAATTACGCTTTTTAAAACGTCTGCACCACCTTTTAACTAATGGTTATCCTCTTATTGAGGCTTTAGATAGTATTGCTTGGGATAAGCGTTTTAGTGACTTTGCCAAACAAATCATGAATGAATTGACAACTGGCACAACCTTTGATCAAGCCCTACAAAAAGCCTCTTTCCATCCATCTATTACGAGTTATCTTGCCTTTGCAATGTCTAATCAAAATTTACAGGAGAATATAAAGAGAAGCTTTCAGATGTTTGAGCAGAGGCTTATCTATAAAAGTAAATTTAGACAGGCTATCCGCTACCCCATCCTTTTACTGTTTATTTTCCTTCCCATCCTGTTTATGTTAAAACAAGTTGTACTGCCTTCCTTTATCGATTTATATCGAGGAACCCCTGGTTCTTCGGCAATTCTCGTTATAGCAATGACACTTATAGACTGGCTACTTTTACTACTTATATTTACAACCGCCGCACTTTGTATCTTCGCAATAGGCTGGAATTATTTCAAACGTAACATTCCTATAGATAGACAAGTTACATTCTACGCTCGCCTTCCGATATATAGGAATTTTTTAACCGTACAAACCTCTTTTTTATTTGCCACTCAATTTAGTACGTTAATTCAGACTGGTCTACCATTTAAAGCAATTCTTCAGCAAATGATGTATCAAAAGAAACAGCCACTTATTTCTTACTATGCCAAGCTTATGACAGCACAATTAACGGAAGGGCGGCAACTTCCAGCACTTCTCTCTCAACTTCGATTTTTGGATAAACCACTTGCTAATATTTTTCAAAAGGACAGTAATACAGCAACATTGGAAAAGGATTTGAATGTATACGCTGAAAGCTTAATGGAGGAAACCGAACGCAGAATTCTTAAGATGCTCACTTATATTCAGCCAGTTTTCTTTATTATGATCGGCTGCTTTGTTTTATTCATTTATATGACATTAATGTGGCCAATGTTTCAGCTTATAAAAACAATTTAATTACTAAAGCATAACCCAAAATTGTGTGTTAAAAAAATGCTACGAAGGGGGATCTTTCCATGTGGAAGAAAAATGAAGCCTTTACATTAATTGAAATGCCTATCGTTTTAATGATTATTGCGGTATTAATTATTCTTATTGTTCCTAATTTAGGAAAACGAAGTCAAGAAGTAAATAGTAAGGGATGTGAGGCATTGGTAGCAGTTGTTCAAGCACAAGTTGATGCTTACTATGCCGAACATAACCGATTTCCGACTAGCTTGAACGCTTTAGTTCCAGAATACCTTAATGAAGAACAGAAAACATGTAATGATAAGGAACTAGGGTATGACAGTAAAACAGGGAAAGTACGGGGTTAAACGGTTGAAACAAACAAACGGTTTCACCTTAATTGAAATGTTAATTGTGCTTAGCATTATGCTAATCATGTTAGGATTGGTGTTACCTCCACTTTCTTCACATGTAAATAAAATTAACAGCAATCATGTGATCGATAAATTAGCATCTGACGTCATGAAAATACAACATATGCATGCTACAACATACGGAGCAGTAAAAATTCAACTTTATCATGACAAATATGTGGTATTAAATTCGACGCGAATTATACAGCAAGTTCATTTGCCAGAAGGATTTTGGTTTAATCAAAATGCCAACCATTTTATTGAATTTAATAAGAACGGAAATATTAAACGACCTCGAACATTTTATCTCTATTCCCCCACTACACGATATAAAATAATATTTCCCTTTGGTAAAGGTAGGTTTCGTGTTGAAAAAGGATAATGATTTTACACTTGTTGAAGTAATTATTGCTTCTAGTATTTTGTTTACTTTCATTATTGTTCTCGCACCAGCTATTTCAATTCTTCATGTGGAACAAAAAATATTAAGTGACCGTCTTGAAATTGCCTATGAACTTCACGACCAGCTGCAGCCTTCTATTTGGGAAAAGAAAAGCCCCATAAAATTATACGACTTAGAAGTAAATAAACGTACAGTAACCATTGAAATCCTCGAGGAAAAAGAATACGTGAAAGGGTGTGCATACTGGAATAATGCTAAACAAACGAACGAAGAATTATGCTTTTACGCCATATCATCATGAATCAGGTTTTACACTTGTTACAACATTAATTACAATTGGAATTTTGGTATTTAGTATTCCATTTGTCAGTTATGTTCTCCGCGACGCTTCCACAACAGTAAATTCGAATACGCATTTATCAGTGGGACAGTTTTTTATATTTATGCGTAATGAAGTGATGCAAGCACAAGAGCTAAAAATATATCCGGACCAATTAAAACTAATAATGCAGAATGGAGATGAAGCTACGTTTGTAATGTACGGAAGCTTGGTACGAAGACAAGTCGATAATACCGGTCATGAAATTTATTTACGAGACGTAAAAAATATTTCTTTTTCCCCACTGCCTTATGGATTACAAGTGACTGTTACTACTATAGAGGGGGAACAACATGATAAAGAAATTATCTTTTACCCATAAAGAATCTGGGTTTATGCTGCCTCTTGTCTTATTCGTTACAGCTCTCGTTTTCCTGATCATTTCAACGACCGTTCATCGTTATCAAAACAATGTGATCATGACCAAAAACCAAATCGAGCAACTAAAAATAGAAACGTTAGTACAAATGTCGCGAGAAAAAATAAAGCAAGAATTAATCCAAAACGGCGAGATAGAAAACCAAATGGATATCTCATTTCCTTACGGCGAAGTTTCTGTGCGAATAACATCTTTAACCCCCGAAAAATACCGCCTGTTTTTTACTATTACTACGAATAACCAATCCAAGCTGCAACTTACTGGTTTCTTAAAAAGTCCTTCCAATGCCCCTTCATCCTTCTAGTGACCTTCTAGCTAGCTAAAATATACAAAAACCATCATTGCATTCTATGTTGGTAGCATTTCTGATCTTTATCCCGTTCAATAAAAATAGATTTTACGGTAGATGAGAAAATAGGAGTAAACTATATACGAAGGTCTCTTCCCTTAAGTGCTGTAAAAAAATCGAAAATAGGTTAAAAATAGAGGTCTAAAAAAACAGAGAATATACACGTAAACTCCTCGAAAATGGAGTACTCATTTTTCTAACGTAAAAATCAAAAGGTTACAATAAAGCGAATCTTCAATCAATGTGGGTTTTCCTTCATCCTCCACTGATTGTTAGTATGACCTAAAAGCCTCTAAACCAATCGAGCATTTAGATGCTGTTATCTCCCACTTAGACTTGTTGCACTACAATTTTCAACTCCTGAAGTGGGAGTCTTGCAGCACCTTATATACGGGATAAATATTACTTTCATTTACAAGTCCATACGGGTCGTTTATAATAACTATGATAAGGTTACCAAAAGGAGGGGGATGGACATGGATCGAATGTTTCGTGTGTTAGCCTTTTGGACAGGAATTTTCACCGTAATGTTTTTCGTGGGAGATATGCAAAAAACAGCATTACTTTTCCTCGTTCAAACGGCCTTTTTCCTAACATTAAGTTATTTGAAATTATCTGAACGCATGTATATGTATTTATTCGGAGCGTACTGTACCATATTCTTTATTGGTTTTACATGGTATTCAGAATTTATACTTATACCTGGATTCGGACATTAAGAGGCAACAAAAAGCCCTGCTACATACTATTATGCAGGGCTTTTTTGTTGTTCTTCAACCTTGTCCTTGCAAGTAACGTTCATAACCTTTTTCATTATGATGCTAACAGTCTGCGTTAGCTTATGCAGTGAAAAAAGGATTGTGTTTATTTTCAAACTCAATATTTGTTTCAGGTCCATGACCTGGATAAACCGTAAATGATCCGTCCAATGTATATAATATTTCCTTTATAGACATTTCTAATTGCTGATAATCTCCCCCTGGTAAATCCGTACGTCCAATACCTTGCTGAAATAATACATCACCACTTATTACGAATTGCTCTTTTGTAAACACAAAACTGACACTACCAGGAGAATGGCCTGGTGTATGTAATACATTGAAAGAAAATTCTCCAAGTTGCATTTTCTTCGGATATAGGAATTGGTCCGGCTTTTCTGTTTGCACTTTTTGTTGTGTAAATAAAAGGGAACCATTTTTACTTGGATCTTCTAACCAGCTTGCTTCTAACTCATGAAGAAAAACATCGATGTCATACTTCTTTCTTAGTTCATCCACTGCGCCAATATGATCAAAATGGGCATGTGTTAATAAAATAGCTATTGGTGTTAAATGGTGACGAGTCAAAAATTGTGTTACTTTCTCCGCATCACCGCCGGGATCAACAATCAATGCTTCCTCTGTTCCGTAGACAATATAACAATTGGTTCCCAAAGGCCCCAAGGGCATGGTATGTAAGTTCATTGTTCCATCTCCTCTCATTATTTGCAGAAAACATCATGCTTCTAAAAGATGGCGCTTGAAATAACCGCCTCATGTAATAATTATGTGCTCTAAGATGTCATTTTCACGTTAATTGGAAGCTAACAGAAATTATCAATGCTAAGTCTCGACAAACAACATATAATGCTATAGAATAAGGAATATAACCGCACTAGTTACATAATAATACAAATACATTTTCTATACCAACAATAGGAAATGAGAAGCTATAAGGAGGAAGAAGATTCATGCATATCGTATTAGGGGTTTTGTTTTTATTAGTAGCTATACTTGCAGTTGTATCTATCATCCGTCAAATGAAATACAAAAATATTCTTGCCATTGGATTTTCTGCAGTAACAGCATTAGCATTTGGCTTCTTTGCTATTGCCACCATTATTACCGAGTTAAAAGGATAAACAGTAAAAAGCTGACCGCAATGGTCAGCTTTTTCTATTGGCTTATTTTTTATCAAAGTTGATAAAACGGAACAAATCACCGTAAATCAAATCATCAGAATATCCTAGTTCTTTTTCTACTTGCTCGCGTATGGAATCACAAGCATTAGGAGGCTGGTTATTTTCAGATTGCTCATCCGTTTCTTCTATTATCGGTTCTCCTGTCTCTCGATTGTAGCATGTATCACTCGTATATATATATTCATTGCTTATAAAGCTTCCATTACGTAAAGCGATAAAATCTTTACGCTGATCGCTGAATAAATCATTCCCGAATTGAATATCTTGCTTATTCTTAATGCCTAACAAGTTTAGCAGTGTCGGTTTCATATCGATTTGACCAGCTACCTCGGATTTTACCTCGCCGTTTCCATAACCAGGTATATGAATAAATAATGGGACACGTTGTAATTGGACATAATCATATGGCGTGATTTCATCTTTTCCTAAATATTGACTCATTGCGCGATTATGGTTTGCACTAATCCCATTATGATCACCCATAATAACGATTATGGAATCTTCATAAAGTCCAGCTTGCTTTAGCTCTTCAAAAAACAATTCAATCGACTCGTCCATATATCTTACTGTTGGAAAGTAGTTATTTAACGTATTAGAATTGGAATCATATGGTTCAATTGAACGATCCTCTTCTTCTAGATCAAACGGAAAATGATTGGTTAAGGTAATTAATTTAGAATAAAACGGTTGTTCCATCTCCTGCAAAATATCGGTTGATTGTTCAAAGAAAGGCTTATCTTTCAATCCCCAGCCAATCGAATTCGCTTCCGTAATTTCATAAGACTCTTCGCCATAATAGTGGTCAAATCCTAAACTTTGATACATCTGATCTCGATTCCAAAAGCTTTTATTGTTAGCATGTAATACGCTAGTATAATACCCATTTTCACCTAAAATTTCCGGCATCGCATGATATTCATTCTGTCCATGGGTAAAGAAAACAGCACCTCGGGAAAGCGGATATAACGAGTTCTCCACGAGAAACTCTGAATCAGACGTCTTGCCTTGTTCTGTTTGATGATAGAAATTTTCAAAGTAAAACGTATCTTCATCCTTCGTTAAGGAATTTAAAAATGGTGTAATTGGTGCTCCGTTTACTTTATTATTAATCACAAAGCTTTGAATGGACTCCGCATTAATAAAAATCACATTTTTATTCTTTGCTACACCAAACAATTCAGACGCTTCACTTCTTTTCAAATTCTCATCCATATAAGCTTGAATTTCCGGTAATTCAGTACCATCTGCAAATACGCGTTGGGTTTTCGCTTTTGCTTGTGTCGCAATATCATAAATATGGTAATTAAACAAACCAATATTCTTTACTAAATACTCACGATCAAACGCACGAGTAAACAATTGCGGACGTTCCATTTCCGCTAAAAAGAAATTTCCGGCTACTAATACAAGTGACATCGCTAACGCAAAAACTTTCCCGCTTTTTGGATAGCGTGCAGTCATTTGTTCAGGACGTCGCTTGCTGATAAGCCAAATAATAATCACATCTGCGAACAATAAAATATCATACGGCTTGATTAGTGTTAAAATACTTGATCCTAAATCGGCAGCATTACTTGCCTGAAAAAGCTGTGGAATGGTTATAAAATCGGTAAAGGAACGATAGAATACGAGATTCGCATAAATAATGAATGAACCAATTAAAACCGTATATCGCAAAAACTTCATTTGTCTTTGCTGTTTTTTAAACCATACGCTCATAGCAAAGACTAAAAATGCAGATACGAACGGATTAATAAATAAAATAATCTCTTGCATCATATTCTCTAAATCAATGGAGAACATAAAACGGTATACAAGATACGTTTTTACTCCAAACAAAAACGTCGCTAAAATAAATAAAGGTAATTTGTTAAATTGTAACTTCATACAACTTCCTCCTAGTTCTTTTCCCCTCTCTTCTTGGTTTAACAAGTAAAAGTTTTTTTATTTACGTCGTTGTTTTGCTAATTCAAGCCAGTTACTCTCATGGCTGAAATAGTCTGACATGATGTGAACAGCTTAAAGTTCCTTAGCAAAATTAGTAGAACAGAAACATATTGCATGATATATGCATCTTACAACATGAAGGTTACAGTTCTGGATAAGTTTCTATACCCTTTCTGTTTACGAATTAAACTTTTTTTAAGGCTTACATACCTATAAATACCTGCTTGTCACAAATGCAATATCATTCAAAACATTTAGAACACTCTTGATAAAGACAGGAAAATAGCGACTCACAAAACCAGACGCAAGTGATCGCATAAAGTGAATCTTCCATCCGCATGGGGTTTCTTTCATCCCCACTGATTGTTAGTACCATAATGGTATGACCTAAAGACCTCTTACGATATAGGACATTTAGGTGCTGTTATCTCCCACTTAGACCTGTTGTAGTATGAATCCTTCAATACTTGAAGTAGGAATCTTACAGCACCTTATATGCGGGACAAATTCTACTGCTTCTAACGATGAATTTCAATTACTTCTTTAAATCTCTATAAAACATACATATTAATTAGACGTTTTAGTTATTAAAAAAGTTTCATAGATTACTAAATTTCTTCACCAAATATTTTTTTCTCTAGCTTCTGCTTTACTAGAAAGGCTGCTCCAATAATCCCTGCATCATTTCCCAACTGAGCAAATTTCAACTCACAATTCTCACTTATCTTAGGGAGTGCATAGCGAACAAACGCTTTTTCTATAGCCGTCAGTAAAGGTTGTCCAGCTTTTGAAACCCCTCCACCAATTAATACTTTTGCTGGACTAAGTGTCACACACATATTTGCAATTGCCATGCCTAAAACGTCCATTGTATATGCAACAATTTCCTTTGCCTCTGAGTCATCTTCTTCCGCTAGTTGAAAAACATCTTTAGAAGTCAACGACCCATTTGCAGCTAAGATTTTTGCTAATCCACTTTCAGGTGAAGACTGTGCTTTTTCTATCGCCTGTCGTGCAATACCAGTAGCAGAAGCTATGGTTTCTAAGCATCCTTTCCTACCACAATTACAATTAGAGCCATTTAGATCGACAATTACGTGACCGATCTCCCCTCCAATACCTGCTTCTCCACTAACAACTCTACCGTTTGCAATAATACCGCCGCCTACACCAGTACCAAGTGTAATCGCTATTAAATTAGCTACTTGATTGCCTGCTCCACGCCAGTTTTCTCCTAAAGCAGCTACATTTGCATCATTCTCAACAAATACTGGAAGCTTGGATCTTTCAGTGAGGAATTCACCTAAAGGATAGTTTTTCCATCCGATATTTACCGCTTCATATACAAACCCTGTCTTATCTTCTATAAATCCAGGAGCACCAACCCCTATTCCAAGTACTTGGTCTTGTTTATATTGTAATTCTTGCAGCTTTTGACTAACCGAATTCCAAATATCATCGACTATATGTTGACCGCCACCATCGGTATTTGTTGGGACTTCCCATTTGTAGATAATATCACCTATGTCACTAATTAGTCCCAATTTTGCAGTTGTTCCACCAATATCCATACCAATAATAATTTGTTCCACAGCTATAGACTCCCCTTTTTCTGCTTTTGCACTGATGTCATCTCTTTTTTTAGTAATAATTTTGCTTCCATGAATAGTTTGTTTTCTATAAAGCCAAGCTGATATAATTCATTTATTTCTAACTCCATCATCTGCAAGTCTCCTAATCGACTCCCAGTATAAATAAATGTACCATATTTCCTTAAAAATTGCTGTATTTCATAAATCGATTTCATAAAATCACCAAATTTATTATACTAAATTCATGAACGAAAGAAAATTACTATGAGAAAAATGAAATTTTTTGACCAAAATTGCTCTTATCTCAAGTATTGCATTTATATTAATATATTTCAATTATATTAGAAAAACTTGGCTTGTCGCCAAGTCTTATGGCGGAAGCCTTTGTTTTTCTTATACTATAAACCAAAAAAATCTTATACTTTCCTATAGTGGAACAAAGGCGCGGGGCGCCCGTTTAGCAACGTAGCGAATGGAACGAATCAACTAAAGATTTAGGAATCATGCCACTAAAAACAGGAGTATGCCGACGCCTGAGCGGCAAGCCCGTTTTTAGTCGGCCTTCCCCTTAGCGACGAACCGATGAGGCCTTATCGTAGGGCACATTCTAAAGTCGCCTAGTTGCTGGGCTCATGAGCCGGACGTGGCTATTCGGTTATTTCGTTATCCACAAGCACCTCATTTTATACTTTTTATCTTATAAAAAAACTCGACTCCAAGCGCCGAGTTTTTACCAATTCTTTTGTAAATACGTTTGCCTTCAAGATGGCAAATCTACATATGACTACCGATCTGGATCTTTTGGATGTAAAAAAGCGGGTCTGCGATTTTTCAGCGGAATTGGTGAGCGTAGAAACACATCTCGAAAAGGACGATACGAAAATGGTATAAATGGCCAAAAGTAGGCTACGTGAAAAGATTCCATTCTGACCAAATATAGTATCCAAATCGTTATCCCTGCGATATAGCCAACTCCTCCAAATAAAGCTACAGTTAAAAGCAAGAAAATCCGTGCTAAACGATTTGCTAAGCTTAACTCATAACTGGGCGTCGCATACGTACCAATAGCAGCTACCGCTAAATATAACACAACCTCATGCGAAAACCAGCCTACCTGAACCGAAACTTCACCAATCATAATAGCTGCCACTAAACCAAGAGCAGTCGCTAGTGAAGAAGGAGTATGAATAGCTGCCATACGTAAAACATCTATCCCCACTTCTGCCAGTAAAAATTGGACAAGCAGCGGAACGACACCCGCTTCATCAGGTCCAATATACTGCAGATTAGTTGGCAAATACTCAGGGTGCTTTGTAAATAAATAATATAACGGAAGAATAAAAATGGAAGCTAAAACTGCAAAAAAACGTACAAACCGCAAATAAGCTCCGACTAAAGGTTTTTGTCTATATTCCTCCGCATGCTGCAGGTGATGTGCATATGTAGCAGGAGTTATCGTTACACTTGGTGAACCATCAATAATAATAATGACGTGTCCTTCATAAAGATGCGTTGCAGCTGTATCAGGACGTTCTGTATATCTGACTGTTGGATAAGGGTTCCAGTGCCTTCCACTAATATATTCTTCAATCGTCTTTTCTGCCATGGGAAGTCCATCTGTATCAATCGCTTCGAGCTTTTTCTTTAAACTATCCACTCTGTGTTCATCAGCTATGTCTGCTAAATAGCAAATACAAATATCCGTTTTCGACCTTCTACCAATTTGCATATATTCCATGCGCAAGGAACGATCTCGAACTCTTCTCCTCGTCAATGCTGTATTAAAAATAATCGTTTCCACGTATCCGTCCCGAGAACCGCGGACAACTCTCTCTAAATCTGGTTCCTGTGGAGTACGAGCAGGATAAGTTCTGGCATCAATAATGATGATTTTGTCTGCCCCTTCTACAACTAAGGCAGCAGGTCCACCAAGAATAAGGTCACTTACCTCGTTTAAATCATCCGCTTCATCCACTTCTATATAAGGAATATATCTTTCCAATAGTTTTTTTAATGCATTTGGCTGTAAGTCTTCCGTATCCAGTTCCGCAAATAGCTGCATGATATAAAGTAAAATATCATCCTTACCAAAACCATCAATGACAAACAAAGCCATTTTAATACCTGCATACTCCAAGTCACGTTGAATAATATCAAAGCTTTGATCGACCGCCAATCGCTCATGGATATAGTCGCGATTTTTTTCAAACGATGAAAATAGTGATTGTCCTTCCTTTTGCATATGCTCACCTGTTCCATTTAAATTACTATGGATAGTGTTCAACAACAAGCGACGTTCTATACATTTCCTGCATTAAATCAGCATACCTCTCATGAATGCAACATAGAATGTATGAGACAAGCATGTTAAAAGGACGTGGTTTGATGAAAAAATGGTCGATCATAATTGTGATTGTTGCATTAACTAGTTTTTTTACCTTTGTCTATATAATTGGTTTACAGTCTAAACCTGCGATTACTTATTTTCCAATCGATGAAGAGCTCTCTTTTACGGCTGCTGAAACAGATTTACAACTTCTTACTGAAAAAGGGAAAGATGACTATGAAATCATGTGGAAAGCATCTTCTACAACGGAAATCCCTGTATATTTAAGGCAGGACGTTTCCTTATTATTTGATAATGGGAGGCTCAGAGGAGCGGTGTCTAAGTGGATACAGGATACGGATGCGATTCATTTAAAAAAAATGCTTACTTTAGAAGATAGTAGTTTATATGAGGCTATTTCATTCCATCATGGTGAAATTCATAAACAAGGTAACCAAATCAATAGTATCCAGCAAATGTCAAGTGATCATCTTTACGTTATTGACTCACCTGCTGCAGCATTAGATTCATTCAAAACTCCTTCTACACGTTACGAAAAAGAGTGGAAAGCCTTACTCGACCGTGCATCTATGCAACAACTTACATACTATTGGAACACTTTATTTGATTATTTCAGTATTGATGAAAAAGCGTATTATCATGTGCCATTAACGGATTTGGATAAATTTAAGAATCAAGCTCTGTCCGGTTTAACACAAGCGCAAACTGATAAGGTTATTGGACAACTTTGGGAAGGATTATACAAAAATTATCTTTTACCCATCGTAAACGCCGAAAAAGTGGTTGACAGCTATATTCCAATCATTCTATTTGATAAACAAAACAAGCATTTGCTTGTGCTTTATGAAGTGAATGGGAAAAAGGAAAAGCTGATTCAAAACTATTCCTTTTCCCAATAGGTCATTATTCGATAAGTATAATGATTAAAAAGACAAACAAAAAAAGTTTATCCCGTATGTAAAGTGCTGTAAGACTCCCACTTCAGGATTTGGGTAATCTGTACTGCAACAAGTTTAAGTTGGAGATAACAGCACCTAAATGTCCTATTTCGGAATAGGTCATACCATTACGGTACTAACAAGCTGTGTGGGATGAATGAAACTCCCTACTGATGGAAAATTCTTTATTCGAGCAGATATAAGTTGCTTTGTGTAAACAATGACCACTTTCCTGTTTGTTCATAGATAATAAGAAGCAAGCTGTTATTTAACTTTTTCACCTGTGATCTGCTCATACATATTGATAAAATCATCATTATTAGGATCTAATTGATAAGCTTTTTCGATTAATTCTTCCGCTTCCTCCATATTTCCTTGCTGATAGTAAATTAAAGCAAGGTTATAATGTGCTTCCGGAAAATTTCGATCCAATTGTATACTTTGTTTTAAATCTTTAATGGCTAAATCCTGTTGATTTAATTTTATATATGCATAGGCACGGTTAAATAATATAGCCGCTCTCCATTTTTCATCACCTTCACTATTACGTAAGGCATCGTTTGCTTCCGTGATAACTTGTTCATAATTTTCTTCTTTTACTAATTCATCGATCTGCATAATATAATACATTGGTGAACTCATGTTATTGGCTACGCCATATTGTATGATTCCAAAAGCAAGTGCTAAATAGACGAGAACTGCACCGATTTGCTTGCCCCATTCTTTCTGTTTAGGTAAATGGACAATGCCAGAAGCAATAAAACCGGCAACTAACCCACCAAGATGGGCGCCATTGTCAATTGCAGGAATTGAAAAGCCAAACACAATGTTGATACCAATTAACATAATCACGTTGGTTCCTATCGTTTGGAAAAAAATCCGGCGATGGTGAAGACCGAAAAACAGTAAGGCTCCGAATAAACCAAATAAAGCCCCTGACGCACCTGCAGCAATATTTGCCGAGAAGGCAAAGCTTGCTATTCCGCCACCAATTCCGGCAAGAAAATAAATTATTAAAAATCGAAGGGAACCGTAAATCCGCTCGACTAATGTGCCCAAGTAGTAGACAGCAATCATATTCATTACTAAGTGTAACCAACCAATATGTAAAAACATGGAGCTGACGATTCGCCACCATTCTCCATCTTCCATGATGGCAGGGTTAAATTTCGCACCAAATTGTATCAGTGTTTGTATGTTTTCACTCCCACCATTTGTTTCCAACATGAGAAATAAACTCACACATAAAAGTAATATGATATATGTAAGTCTAGGCTTTCCAAAAGAAAACATCCCTTCTGTATGTTTCTTGTCATCCAAAACCCGCTGTCTTAAAAATTGTTTATAAGAGGCTACTCGTTCTTCCTTCACTGTTTCTTCATTTGAGAAATCAACATCCAGAGACGAAATTCCAATTTCTTTTTCCAATCTTTGCTTTTCTTCCTCATAATGAGAATTAGACAAATAATATAATTTCATCGTGATTGGTTGTTTTTCATTTAACTTCATCGGTTGCTTTAAGAACTCCCAAGAATCAACAGGAGCGTACTCTGATATATAAATATTATGTATTTGAATATGTTTTGCTCTTAAAAACTTCTTCATTGCTTTTACTTTTTGAAAAACGACTGCGATGTCTTTTTTTAAATGGTTCTTCCAATCAAATCCCTGATTGATCAATCGTAAGACTTTCGAGTTCTTCCCAGCATTTTTTTCTAACCAAATTTCATTTCCTTGTTCATTTACATAAAGAACATCATATTCATCGCGGGAAACAAATTGATAAGCCATTCTATACATCGCATACTGTTCATCTAAATACATTATCACATCTCCCCTAACGTTCTCTGTTTCTATTATTCTTCCCTATTTCTTTTTATACAAGCTATTTTACCATGTATGGATAGCAAAGATGAATTCACAACCTATATGTATTATTTATGTAAGATAACGTTTACGGGACTAATACTTCTTCTGTATCCAAATCATTCAGCCCCGCTAATAGTATTCGTTTTCACAAAGTTAATCTCCAATTAGGGGGGCTTCTTCCCCCACTAATTGTTGGTATCGCAAGGGTCCAAAAGGATCTTAAACGAATCGGGAATTTAGGAGCCTTATCTCCCACCTAGCCTTTTTAGTATCCATGCAATTGGTAAAGTGAGAGTTTTACGGCACTATATATTATTCGAAATAAAAAAGCCTAATCCAAATATTATCAATTGGATTTGCCTTGAAACATCCATGGTATAAAAATACGACGGATGGAAGGAGAACTCATAGATAACTGTACAGCAAATTTTCTTAAAAAGCCAATTGCCAATAGTGTATTTAATATCCGATAACGCCATTTAAATACTAAAGCAACTGCAGCCATAGTACCAGCAAATAATACGATCATACGCATAGGAACACCTCTTTATCATTGATGTTCTTAGTTATGATCACAGCTGATATATTTTATGCAGAAAAAACCGATCCACCATCTACTTTTTTTTCAGCAACAAACCTGCTTCTGTAATTAAATGCTGTACGGGTATATCAAATACGTTCTTTGGTATAGATTCAATTAGTTGACTGCTATGCAAAATGGATACAGTAAAATTCGGAAACCCTACTAAAAACCGATCATAATACCCGCCCCCGAAACCAATGCGGTAGCCTTTCTGATCAAATACAATACCTGGTACCACTAACAAATCAATGTTAGCAGGAGGTATATATACGGTTTTACTTGGGTCTGGCTCTAACAGACGATAATAAACAACTTCTAATTGGTCATATGTATGAAATGCGTAAAAATCCATTGTTTTTGTTGCAGGCACACATTTAGGTGCGCAAACGGTTTTACCTTGTTCCCAAGCTTGTTTAATTAGTTTATTTGTATCCCATTCAAAACCTTTCGAGATCGTAATCCCAATAGTATCTGCGTTCTTCCAAATTGATGAAGTAACCAATTGATGATGTAACTGCTGTTCAACTTTTTTTCTTTGCGCCGCATCCATTTGATTTAAGATAGTTATGGTGGACTTTCGAAGTTGTTCTTTTGTCACAAGAGATCTCCTCCCTTTTTAAAATTGAAAAGGTTTGTGCGGAACTTTAGATAGGATATTTAGTATGTGATTGAATTTCCGTTTTTGTATTTATGTATTGAAAATAATAATAAAACCCTTATCTCAAAGATAAAGGTTCTATTATAATCGTTATTTTGTTTCACGATGTAAAGTATGTTTTTTAAGACGTGGACTGTATTTCATAAGCTCAAGACGCTCAGGATTAGTACGTTTATTTTTAGTTGTAATATAATTACGATCTCCCGTTTCTGTACAAGCTAAAGTAATGTTAACGCGCATCATTTTTCCCTCCAAACTTTACCAAATTGTTGCTTCATTAGCGATAATTTCATTTCAGACTTATTTATAATACCAAATGTTAGCCAAACAAGCAAGAATTTAAACGAGATAAACTTTATCGTGAGACATGTCAAAAGGGGACCTGTTTAAAGTGAGAAGCCCCAATGGGCATACATGATGGCTACTTCCATCCAAACGATAAGTGCTATACATGTTTTTTATTGTTAAGAAGCATATTTATGCTTCTTTCTACAAAAAATAATAAATTTGTAATGGCATTTCGACATCATTTTATGTTATAACTAGTATTGAGTAGAAGGAGGGAAGCAGATGATATATGCAATTATTTCCATTATTGCAGTCGGAATCGTTTTACTTGCTATATCCTTTTTCATGAATGATCGAATCGAGCAGGTTGAAAGTCAATTAGAACAATTTTCCATTACAACGATGCAAGATACATATCAAATGAAAAAGAAAATTAAGATTCTGGAAGAAGAACTATTAACTGAGAACTTCACAGACAATCGTATAGAAAACAAATCGTAACAAGGGAGGAGGACAAGATGAAACAGCCTATACGCCTATTTGGTATCGGCCTCTTAACAGCTGGTATAATCATGTTAGGGGTTTATTTTTTCACGAATGGAAACATTCAAACCGCTGACAACCTCTCTGATGAAGAGTTGGTTACATTGGTGGAGGATAAAGGTTACCATGTACTGACAAATTCTGAGTATATTGCGGTATCTGTAGATGAAGTTGAAGATGAAGATGAAGATGAAGCAACCGCTGCGAAGAACGAGCAACAGCCAGATACAAAAGCTAAATCTGCAGAAGATAAGTCCGATAACAACGAAGACAAGCAAGAAAACCAGAATGCCGATAAAGAAGATAAAAACAAAGCTAAACAAAATGATGATAAAAAGCAAGCAGCGGACAAAGAAAAAAATAAAGAAGATGAAAAGAAGACATTTACAGTAAATATTAAAGAAGGAATGCCTTCTTCAGAAATTAGTGACCAGCTCGAAGCAAATGATATCATTGATGACGCTGCAAAATTTAATGCGTATTTAGAAGACAATGATTATAGTCAAAAAGTACAGCTGGGTAAATTTAAAGTGTCCAGTGACATGAGTTTAAAAGAAATTGCTGAAGCAATTACAAAATAAAGCTAAGAAGCAGAACTAACTGCTTCTCAGCTTTTTTATTTTCATAAAATACTTAATGCAACAGCGGCAACTGAAACGAATTTGCTAATTTAATAGAGTTAATTTAAATTATAATTTTCACCTTTAATCAAGTATAAAATACTCTCTCCGATATTAGTAATATGGTCCCCAAAGCGCTCTAGATACCTTGAGCATAGAGAGATTTGCATAATATATTGAATCTTATCTGGATTCGTTGCTGTTTCTCCTAATAATTCACTTAGAATGAGTTTATTTTCCCTATCCACAGCATCGTCCATTTCGGATAATTGAGCTGCCAGCTTGTCGTCTTCTTCCGTGAAAGCTGTGATAGCTGTGTGAAGCATATTTACCAATGTTTCTTGCATAGTGTTTAACCGATTCGGGATGAGCACTTCTTTATTTTCTCCCAACCGAATGGTAGATCGTGCAATATTTCTAGCATTATCAGCCATCCGTTCTAAGTCGGCAACAATCTTAATAGCCGTTATTAGACGGCGTAAATCCGTTGCGACTGGGTTTTGTTTTGCAATTAAAAGCACGACTTTATCATTTATTTCTAAGTCTTTCTTATCAATTACTTTGTCAGCCTCGATTACTTGCTCAGCTAGGTCAATATCCTGATTAAATAACGCTCGAACAGCGTTTGCCAAAGCTTTTTCTGTTAAATTAGCCAATTCTACAATTTCCTGATCTATTTCTTTCAGCTCTTGGTCAAACTGCCCCCTCGTCTGCATATCATTACCTCCTATTTATCAACGTGATACTATCATAGCAAAACACTATGTACCTATTATGGAGTAAACATTAATTTTTTGTAAATTTTACGTTAACACGTATTTCTGTTTATTTGAGTTAATGATTAATAAATAATTTTTTATGCATTTAGTAAAATATAGAAATTATTTACAAGACTGAAAACAAATTTTGTTCTTTTACATCTTCTAAACAAAGGCTACTATAAAGTGAATCTTCCACCAGTAGGGAGTTTTATTCATCCCTCACGGCTTGTTAGTACCGTAATGGTATGACCTAAAGGCTTCTTACGAAATAGGACATTTAGGTGCTGTTATCTCCCGCTTAGACTTGTTGCTGTACAATTTATCCAACTCCTGAAGTGGGAGTCTTACAGCACCTTATATGCCGTATATAAAGTGAACAAGCGCTTGAAAATCGAACAAAGGGTAAAATTTTTGTTCTCCTTAAAAAGAGAATATACTTTTTTTATACGTGTCCCACCTTTTGAATTCTACATCTTACAAGTTCATTAATTTGGGAGTTTAGCTGTCATTATCTTACACAAAGCCTTTTTATTTACCCTTTAATCTTGAAATAGCAGTCCCTTTCATTCGGGGGAAAAAAAAGAAACGTACAGACGTGGCTCTGTACGTTTCTTTTTCTATCCGTCTTCCGATGCTGTATCTGTATCGTCTTTATCACTATCTTTTTTCGCCTCAAAATAAGCATCCATTATTTTAAAACCAATTTCATAGTTAACCCTATAACCATTGCCAAGCCCTACATTCGGAACCATTACGGCAAAAGCGATTTCAGGGTCGTCATAAGGGGCATAGCCTACTAATGAAAGGTTTTCTGTTTCCGCAATTTGCTTCCCATCTTTATAGATCGCATTTTGCGCTGTTCCTGATTTTCCAGCAGGTTTATAATCCCTTGAACTTCCATAACTAAATACGGTTCCATTCCGCTCTTGAAAAGCTTGTCGGAACCCCTCTTGCACTCGATCAATATATGCTTGATCCATTTGAATCTGATTTAATACTTTTGTCTTCTCACTCCGATACACGCTTCCTAACTGCTTGTCGGATCTGCTTGGTTCACGTATTTCCTTTAAAAAATGCGGGCGCACACGATAACCATCATTAGCAATCGTTGAAACATATTGCGCTAGCTGCATGGTCGTATACGTATCGTACTGTCCAATCGCCTGGTCCATTAATAGTCCAGCTGCAGATTTAGTTGGTCCTTCATAACCAACACTTTCAAATGGGAAATCGATTCCCGTTCCCACTCCTAACCCAAACTGCTGAAAATAATTTCTCATTTCCTGCCATGCCGCAGGATCAAACGCCGCCTTTCCATTTTGTGGAAACGGATAGCGATTCTCCCCGCCCATTTTAAGAGCAATATAAAACATATACACGTTGGATGATAGTTTCAACGCTGTAATGTCATTTACAGCTCCTAAAGATTGATAAGAGCCTTTTTGTGGCGTTCCTTTGATTTTTATCGGTCGATCAACAAACGTCTGACCAGGTGAGATGACACCTGAATCCAGCCCAGCTAATACCGTCGCACCTTTAACAACAGATCCAGGACGATGTGCATCATAAAGTGTTTTTATCGTAGCATCTTTATATTGATTACCATCTCTCGTTTGTCCGCTGACAGCGAGAATTTCGCCTGTTTTAGGATTTATTACTACTGCCAAAGCATCTTTTAAGTATCGATTATCATAAGGATACTTCTGAACGGCTGTCTTTAACTCATCTCGCACAATTTTGTCCACTTTTTCCTGAAAGTCCATATCCATCGTTAACACTAAATCTTTTCCGCGCTGCCCTTCTACGACTGTTTTGCTGTCCACTACATCTCCTGATTTTGTCGTCGTATACTGAATTTGTTCTTTTCGTCCGCGGAGTACATCCTCATAATATTCCTCTAAGCCGCTTTTACCAACACGGTCATTTCGACTGTAGCCTCTAGTTAAATAGTATTGCTCCTTATCAGCTAATATACCTTGCTCTTGCGATGTTATCGATCCAAGTAAGCTTCTCATTGTATCATCATAAGGATACTCTCTGTTCCAGTCTGTCGTTGCATTGATGCCTGGAAGTTCAGCTAGATGTTCAGAAACCGTAGCATATTCTTCCGCTGTTACATCTTCGTTTTTAATAATTTGCGGTGTTAATGAATATGCTTTGTCTAATTCTGCTTTAATCGCAATAACTTCGAGCTCCTGTTCGGAGAACCCCGATATTTCGTCTTCCGAGATTCTATCTAAAATGGTATTGTATTGCTCTGCATTGTCTAACTTTGCAGCTTCTTTCTTTTTTAAACGCTTATCTGCCTTTTTTTTGTTTTTTAAGTACCAATATTCTTTCTTGTTTCGCTCCGTTACCTTATCGCTTTCCATAGAGATATACTTTGCCAATTTTTCTGCTAGCTCCAAGCGATCTTCTGCTTGCGTTCCCTTTGGCGGGGTGTAGGTAATAGAATAGAGCGGTTTATTATCGACAATGACTTGATGACTACTATCATACATTTTCCCTCTAGGTACGGGAACTTTTGTTGTATCTTTTACAGTCCGGTCAATTTCTTTCTGAAATTCTTCGCCATTTAAAATTTGCACAACACCCAGTTGTAATATGAGTCCCGCAAACATTAAAAAAACAATAAAAAACAATAGGTTTATCCGAAAGGGAAGCTGCGCCTTTTTCTTCTTTTTCTTCATTGTTTCTCCCCCATATGATGTCTCTCTTCTATCAAGCAATTTATATTATATCATTTTTATGTCATGTATTTCATCTATTTTTAAATTCTTAAGCAGTTAGTTCAATTACAGCTGTTTATTAAACGCGATCCTACCGATTTTTTTCGTCTGTTAGCTGTTCTTTAAGCAACACTTGGTTTTCCATCTTACTTTCCAAGTATATATGTTTTACAAACAAATAAATAAAGATATGCCCTGTGCCAAACACAGCTAATAAATACGGGATGATTAACTCAGCATCCATAAGGGAAACGGAAAGTAGAAAAACAGAAATGGAAATGACTCTTCCTATATTTACAAATAACTCACGCACGACAATATATTCCACGCGATATTCCTTTGCTTTCCAAGCTTTTCCTATGACATCATAGGTTAAAGAAACGTATGGGATCATTATGATTGGATAAGCACTTCCGATAAAGACAGCGTAAATTAACAACTGTACATAGCTAATATCAAAAATAATTAGCGCTATGGAAAAATATAATATTAGACTGCCAAATAATATTGATTTTTTTCGCATAGAAGGTTTGATTATTTTGGTCCCTATAAAATAAAACACCAGCGAGAATCCTGAAAATACTAAATTAAACATCCCTAAAGAAAACTCACTCTGGGTAATTAAAAACACCCAAATTGCAATGATAAATGCAAATATACCCTCGCGCAGCCCTTGGAAAATATGAGCATTTTGAATTCTTTTCCAATTTTTATTATGGTAACGTTCTGTTAGTACCCTGCGAAAATAGAAATTCCCTTCAGCTTTTCTTTGTTTTAGAAAAAAACTAATCACCACAGCGCAAATAAACATAAGAAAAGAAACGGAAAATATAACGGTGTAGCCAATATTTGCTTCCATTTTTGCAATGATGATGCCTGCTAATAACGGTCCAATCATTCCACTGAATGATTGCAGCACACCTAAAAATCCATTAAAAAAATCCCGTGTATCTGGTTCGGTTATTTCAAAAGTTAATACGTTAAAAGCTAGCCAGTAAAAACCATAACCGATGCCTAATAGCCCCCCTAACATGAAATTAAAGTAGGCCGCCTTTTCGCCTATTAAAAGAACATTTAAAAAAAAGAGTGAGAGGAAAATTACTCCTAGCCTCAATACAATGACACGGTCTACCTTCTTAGCTAATTTACCAGCGATAATAAAAGTGATCGGCTGAAAAATGTAAATAGCTAGATTGTAGACAGCAATCGTTATATAGTCCCCTGACTGTTTCCACAGATAAATATTTACAAATGTATTGGATAGAAACAGACCTAATGAATACAAACCGCCGATTATAAGTAAAAAGATGAAGTCCTTATTAATATTATTGTTGTCAAAATGAAAGAAGTGGCTTTTCTGCATATCTGATTCCCCTTTTTTATGTCACTACTAGTTTGAGCAATTGAGAAACAGATATACAAACAACCGCATATCGAAAACATGAAGAGAAATGGTTAACTATAATTGCTGGATAATTTTTACCCAATCAACGCCTTTCAGTTTATTAAACCTGAAGTACTGTACATATGGAGAATCAAGCTGAAACCCTCAAAACTGTTCATATTTATGTAACCAAATAAAAAGCATGTGACTTATCACATGCTTTTTACTGTTGTATCTATATTATTTTGCTTCATTATAGTTTTTAGCTACTTCGTCCCAGTTAACAACATTCCAGATCGCTGAAAGATATTCTGGACGTCTGTTTTGATATTTTAGATAATATGCGTGTTCCCAAACATCTACCCCAAAAATAGGCGTTTTACCTTCCATTAATGGAGAATCTTGGTTTGGCGTGCTCATAATCTCTAGATTTCCGTTATTAACAACTAACCAAGCCCATCCTGAACCAAAGCGTCCAGCTGCAGCACTTTCGAATTGTTCTTTGAACTTATCAAAGCTTCCAAAAGCATCCTTCATTTTAGTAGCGAGTTCTCCTGTAGGTTCTCCACCACCATTTGGGGAAAGAACTTTCCAGAAAAGACTGTGGTTAGCATGTCCACCACCATTGTTTCTTACTGCAGTACGGATATTTTCTGGCACAGCATCTAAATTGCTCATTAAATCTTTTAAAGATTTATTTTGCAGCTCTGCATGTCCTTCTAAAGCACCGTTTAATTTAGTGACATACGTATTATGGTGCTTCGTATGGTGAATGTTCATTGTCTCCTTGTCAATCGTAGGCTCTAATGCATCATAAGCATATGGTAGTTCAGGTAATTCAAATTTAGCCATTATTCCTTCCTCCTCATATCCATTTTGTAAAAAAGGATCGAATATTCACCCTTTTATTGAAAGGGTATCAAAGCTTATTAGATGTTGCAAATCATATGCATTTATTTACCAAGTTAAACGAAGCAACTTATCTCACAACCCTTAAAAAAAGGAGTGAGCTTAAATTTCTTGAAAGGGTGAAAACCCGTTTGCTAGAGGAAGGCAATGATTGCAGGATCGTATACAGTAATTCATTTTTAGCCAATATTAGAAAAACTTGGCTTGTCGCCAAGTCTTATGGCGAAAGCCTTTTGTTTTTCTTATACTATAAACAAAGAAATCTTATACTTTCCTATAGTGGAACAAAGGCGCGGGGCGCCCGTTTAGCAACGTAGCGAATGGAACGAATCAACTAAAGATTTAGGAATCATACCACTAAAAACAGGAACATGCCGACGCCTGAGCGGCAAGCCCGTTTTTAGTCGGCCTTCCTCTTTACGATGAACCGATGAGGCCTTATCGTAGGGTGCATTTCTAAAGTCGCATCGTTGCCGGGCTCATGCGCCGGACGTGACTATTCGATTATTTCATTATCCACAAGCACCTCATTTTATCGTTTCCTATACAACAAAAAAACAAGCAAATGCTTGTTACAAAAATGGTGGCTCGGGACGGAATCGAACCGCCGACACAGGGATTTTCAGTCCCTTGCTCTACCGACTGAGCTACCGAGCCTATATGTAAAGTTGTATTTCGAAAAAATCTTATGTATGGAGGAGGTAGAGGGATTCGAACCCCCGCGGGCTATTACACCCCTGTCGGTTTTCAAGACCGATCCCTTCAACCAGACTTGGGTATACCTCCAAGTAAATAATGGTGGACCCTGCAGGACTCGAACCTGCGACCGATCGGTTATGAGCCGATAGCTCTAACCAACTGAGCTAAGGGTCCAATTCGTTTATTAATGGGGCGACCGGTGGGGATCGAACCCACGTGTGCCGGAGCCACAATCCGGTGCGTTAACCACTTCGCCACGACCGCCGTACGAATTAAATAATAATGGCGGTGGAGGGGATCGAACCCACGACCTCACGGGTATGAACCGTAC
Organism: Virgibacillus sp. 6R; assembly: GCF_001895305.1. Classification (NCBI taxonomy): domain Bacteria; kingdom Bacillati; phylum Bacillota; class Bacilli; order Caryophanales; family Bacillaceae; genus Virgibacillus; species Virgibacillus sp. 6R. Next base: position 190,137 of record NZ_CP017762.1, read on the forward strand.
GCTCTCGCCAGCTGAGCTACACCGCCAATTTGGCTCCACAGGTAGGATTCGAACCTACGACCGATCGGTTAACAGCCGATTGCTCTACCACTGAGCTACTGTGGAACAGTTTTAATGTCACCTTATATTATAGCGACAAGATATAATTTACCACGTTCGACAACTTCTGTCAATCGTTTAATAAAGAAAAATTTAATTTTGTTCGATTATGTATATCATATGTCGCCATCTCTTAAAAACGACAATATTAACTATAGCATCATTTGATTGGGAATGCAATACAAAAAGACAAAATTAAAATTTTCTATTTTTTATTAAGTAACCAAAGCTCCTCTGCCTCATCCCAATTAGAGACGAGGCAGAAAAAGTAAAGGTTAATCTCCTAATACATCCTCAGCAATATTCACAGCATGATCCCCAATCCGTTCTAAATTACTAATAATATCAACAAACACAATCCCCCCGGAACCACTGCAAACTCCTTCATTCATACGGATAATATGTCGTTTACGGAAGTTCCGCTCCATCTTATCGATTTGGTCTTCTTTTTGAATAACAGCAAGTGCTTCCTCTCGATTCATATCTTCTAGAGCTTCTACTGCTTGCTGGACAGTAGAAATTGTTAATTCAAACATTTCATTTAAGTCTTCTTTTGCCTTATCTGTTAAATGTACTTTATTGGAAATTTTATAGTCGATGAGCTCAACAATATTCTCAAAATGATCCCCTATACGTTCAATATCACGAACAGAATCCAATAATGTAGAATGCTTTGCACTTTCTAATTCAGAAAGTGATTCCGTTGACAAACTTATTAAATAATTCGTAATTTTCCGATCTAAATTATTTAAAGCTCCTTCAATTTGCATCGCCATTTCAGAATGCTTCATTAAATGTGTATTTAAATACTTATTTGTTTCTTCTAAACCTTTATATGCATACTCTCCCATGCGAACAAGTTCCGATTTCGCTTGGTCTAACGCCAATGTCGGAGATTGCTGTATAAAGATAGGATCCAAATGTTTGGGCTTGTATTCTATAATCGAATCTTCGCCGGGGATCATTTTTGTTACCAACCAGGCCAATCCCCCAATAAATGGAAATTGGATAATTGTATTGGTAATATTAAAGCTTCCATGCGCAAATGCTAACGTCATTTCCGGGCTAAGCGAAAATTGGTCCTGTAGGAAAGCGACAAATATTGTAAATAAATCAAGAATAATGATAAAAACGGTAGCTCCTACAAGGTTAAAAATAACATGTGTAAATGCAGCGCGTTTTGCCGCTACAGTAGCCCCAAGAGAAGCTAATACTGCTGTAATGGTTGTACCAAGGTTATCACCAAACAGAACAGGAATAGCTGCTTTTAATTCCATTGCGCCTTCAGCAAATAGCCCTTGTAAAATACCAATCGTTGCACTAGAACTTTGCACAATTAATGTAAAAACCGTACCGATAACAACCCCAAGAATCGGAGTATCACTCATGCTAACCGTTAATTCTTGGAATGCTTCCAAACTTCGTAATGGTTTCATTCCGTTACTCATTAGCTCTAAACCAAAGAATAATGCACCAAATCCAAATACAGCTTGTCCAATCGCATTTGCTTTTTTATTTTTAAAGAAAAACAACAGAAAACAACCGACTGCGATAATTGGTAATGCATATGCTCCAATATCAATTCCAATAATAAAAGCTGTAATAGTTGTACCTATATTCGCTCCCATAATTACACCAATTGCCTGTCTTAATGTCATAAAGCCAGCATTGACAAGTCCTACAGTTAAAACCGTTGTACCCGAACTACTTTGAATTAAAATGGTAACAATGACTCCAGCGAGCACACCCATAAACGGATTGCTTGTAAATCTATCCAAAATATCTCGTAATCGATCGCCGGCTGACTTTTGAAGGCCTTCTCCCATATATTTAATACCAAGAAGGAAAATACCTAGCCCACCGATGAATTCAAAAATCAGTTTCTGAATATCAATTTCCAAAATTCATACCTACCCTTCATCATGTTGAATCTTGTCGCACCATACCAATATTAAGTATATATAAACTTTTTGTAAAGTAGTTATAAATATTTTTAACACTAAATTTACAATTGGGGTTTTTATTCTTTTTACGTACTTAGAATATAACCGTACACAAAAAAATTTCGCTTATGAAAAACGATGTAAAGTGAATCTTCAATCAGTGGGGGTTTTCATTCACCCCCATTGATTGTTAAATACCGTAATGGTATGACCTAAAGGCTTTTTACGAAATAGGGTATTTAGGTACTGTTATCTCCCACTTAGACTTGTTGCAGTACAGATTATCAATGTCCATTTCAAAATGTACATTTTTGCTTGTCTAAGCATGTACACTTTTGCTTAAAGTGTGCTTCCCTATACATGTGCATGAATAATTACCACTTGACATGGAGACCTCTACTCGCATGATTCGGCAGCCAAAAGCCAGCTATTACAAGGGCTGGCTGACCGAACAAGGCTATCATGCTCGCCCATCCAAGTAAAGTTATAATATACACTGGGGATCAAAAATCTACACGGTTAAACGAGCATTTTTGTACGTACTTAAATTAGCATTTATATACAGATATTATCCAACTCCATGAAGTGGGAATCTTACAGCACCTTATATACGGGATAAAGAATCAGGTGTCTTATTTAAAACACCATCCATTTTCCCGGTCTACCTAGTTATAAATTCCAATATACTTGACTGATGAGCGTTTCACTTTAACATGAAGTCTGATTTTAAATACAAAAAGGAGGGCTGTCATTGGTGCCATTATAATATTTTGCGTTATTAAGCAAGCTGCTATACCTCCTGTTTTCCATTGCGACAAAACATAACCTCTATTTAAAAGACAACTATTATCGTTTTAAAGCAAAAGGATTTTAAACGCAAAAAAAGAGCACCCACTGGTGTTCTTTTTTACAAAATAAGAAAGCATAAAATTAGGTGCTTGGGATAACGAAATAACCGACTAGTCACGTCCGGCGCAAGCGCCCAGCAACGATGCGACTTTAGAAATGAGCCTACGATAAGGCCTCATCGGCTCGTCACTAAGAGGAAGGCCGACTAAAAACGGGCTTGCCGCCCAGACGTCGGCATCCCCCTGTTTTAGTGGCATGATTCCTAAATCTTTAGTTGATTCGTTCCATTCACTACGTTGGTAAACGGGCGCCCCGCGCCTTTGTTCGTGTTACTCCATTTTTTCTACTAAGATTCGAGTTCCATCTACTTGAACAACTCTAATCTTTGTGCCTTTTTCAATCCATTGCCCGTTTGATATGGCGCTATAATCTTTTCGATGAATCCGAATGGTACCAACTGGTCTCAGATCCGTTAATGTAATCCCTTCTTCACCAACTAGCTTCTCATAGGTTTCATTCATGGAATTATAACCAGCCTCCTTCGTTAGCTGATCTTTTAGTGTAATTTTATTCCACATTTCTCTGCGCTTAAATACCTTTAAAAATAATAGTGAAGCTCCACCGCCTAAGAGAACCCCTAACACAGCATATAATCCAGATGTTAAGCTTGGTGCAGGAAGTGCAACAGCAGTTAGCATACTTGCTAAACCGATCGTCGCCAGCGTTCCGTCATTTATTAATTTTCCATCAATGATAATAAGTAATAATCCAACAAAATAAATAATAAGCATAATAATAATCGAGCTTGCTTCAACATATGCACCAAAATATACAGTAATAAACCCGATTCCTAATAATCCAAAAAGACCCCGCATATTAACTAAAATTTCACCGATGAGGAATAAAGTAGCGAATCCAGTAATTAATATCCCGATCCATTCCATCTCGAAAACAGTCAAAATCGTGACCCCCTCTCCATACTACTTATATTTTATACGTTTTTGGGTAACGAATGGTTTCATGACAAGGAGTTAATTCTATGGATTTTATCAAAAAAATGTTTTCCTTAATCGTAGGTCTTATGGCTGTTTATATTATTTATCAGGATATCACGCAAGAAAATATCCATTCCCAAAAAGAAGATGAGGTTGTTCGTGATGCCTCCTCCTCTTCTACTATTTATCATGTTATCCCTATTAAAGTACAGCCAGATGATACCGTTCTTTCTATTGTGGAGCGGATAAACCCTCAATTACATCAAGATTTAGATGTAAATCGGATTTTAAGTGATTTCCAATTAAGTAACCCTAACTCAGACCCCTTTTCCCTATCGCCGGGTGAAATATACTATTTTCCTAAATATTATTAGACAAACAAATGTACGCAAGTCCATTTATACCTTTCATTCCCCACGTGTCAGAATTCTACACGCTGCCTTTTTAATATTCTTTAGGAGGATATTTTACAACGTTCTCATGGTTGACAAAAAAACAGGAAGGAGCAAGCGCCCTTCCTTTAAACAAATGGTAAAATAAACAAAGTGATAAGAATGGAGACTGCTCCTGCTGCTATCGCAATGTTCCCTAATGCATCTGCACCTCTGCTCCTGGACATAAATCCAAGAACAATACCTGCAGTACCAAAAATGATTGGCCAGATAAAAAACGAAATAATGGATAACGCAATACCAACCCATCCAAAGGTTGTATTTCCATCGATATCTTCATTTACTTCTGAGCCTACATCATCTGCAGTTATTTCAGTAGCAAATTCTTCATCCCTTGAGCTGTCTGGTTCAACACCAACGAAATCTTGGTTTTTTCTTTCTTCACCATAATTCGGTGGTTCTTCAACATCCTTCATTCCTCTATTCGGATATTGATCCATCGTATGAGACCTCCTTTTTCATTTGAGGTACACACTTAGCTTATGTTTTTTTATCAATTTTACAGGTGTTATTAATTGGAAAGGCTTGTATATAGTGAAAATTAATAAGGACAAGTTGAGTTTACACCCCGTAAAACATATAGTAATGTAGAACGTTTTAAAGGGAGTTAAAGGGATGGCAAATTTCATTAAAGATATCATTCAAAAGAAGTTAAAACAACTGTCTGTTCAGGAAATAATTTACTATGGAAAACAATATGGGTTTTCTTTAACGACTCAAGAGGCCGAACAGATAACCACTTACTTAAAACAGCATAACGTAGATCCATTTCATGCAGAAGGAAGGAAAAAAATGCTGCAAGAACTAGCGCACATCACAGATCCAGCAACAGCAAAAAAGGCACAAAAATTATTTAATGAACTTATTCATTCTTATGGACTGGGTCATTTATTTCGTTAACGATGCACGCATAACGGAAATTCAATCAGTGGTTTTATTTATTTCTTCACGAATAGTAAATACACTACAGGCATATTACCCAAAGAACCCTTGGAAGGGGATCTGACATTTATCTTACAGTTAATCCACTACTTACACTTAGGAATTACATCCAAATAAGACCTGTTTCATGCAGGATAAGGTCAATCTTCCATCAGTAGGCGTTTTCATTCATCACCCACTGATTGGTAGTACCGTAATAGTATGTCCTAAAGACCTCTTGTGAAATACGCATTTAGGTGACTAATCTCCATGAAAACCCCTTTATCTCATAACTTTTCGTGAATAAAGGGGTTTTCGCTTACAACTTTTATTGCGCCATAATTTTTTCTTTTAATTTGTTATCGAATTTCCCAGTTTTGATCATTTCGATTTCATGTCGATATGGAGGCTTTTTATTTTTCTTGTCTTCTCCTACATAAGGTGTCTCTAAAATTTTCGGTAACTCCGTTAATTGCGGATGGTTAATGACATATAATAAAGCATCGAAACCGATATGACCAAAGCCGATATTCTCATGTCGGTCCTTATGTGCTCCTATCTCATTTTTACTATCGTTGACATGGACTACTTTTATTCGGTCTACGCCAATAATTTTGTCAAATTCATTTAGGACACCATCAAAATCATTCACAATATCGTACCCCGCGTCATGGACATGACATGTATCAAAGCAAACAGATAGTTTTTCATTATGGGTTACCCCATCTATGATTTTAGCTAATTCGTCAAAACTTCTACCTATTTCAGAACCCTTTCCAGCCATCGTTTCTAGAGCAATTTGAACATCTTTATCCTTTTCTAAAACTTCATTTAACCCTGTAACAATTTGTTTGATCCCTGTATCAGCTCCTGCACCAACATGAGCACCTGGATGAAGAACAATTTGCCTTGCTCCAATGGCGTCAGTTCGCTCGATTTCACTTCTTAAAAAATCGACTCCTAATTGAAATGTTTGTGGTTTCGTAGAATTCCCAATGTTAATAATATACGGGGCATGGACAATAATTTCCTCAATACCATGCTCTTTCATATGCGCTTTACCTGCTTCAAGATTCAATTCCTCAATGGGCTTCCGGCGCGTATTTTGCGGTGCGCCTGTATAAATCATAAACGTATTCGCACCGTAAGATACCGCTTCTTCCGAGGAACCTTGTAACATTTTTTTACCGCTCATCGATACATGTGACCCGATTTTCAACATTACGTTCACCTCTCCTAAATACGTACTACCTCTTTTTATATTTGCTTTTGGATAATCGCTTTTTAATCGCTTCTTTTTCCTGTTGCAATTTTTTCTTATATCCCGGTTTTACTTTTTTGGCTTTTTTTACTCGTTTCCATGCTTCCTTATCGATATCCGTCCCCTGTTTTGAGCGGAGCGAACGTTGGTTCCAAGGCTTTGCTGCATGCCATTCTCCATCACGAACATCCACATACGTAAAAACTAAACCCTTTTCTTCCAACTTTTTAATGAGTGGTAAGTCCTCCGATTGATAAATGCTAATCGCTGTACCTTCCATACCTGCTCGTGCTGTTCTGCCAACACGGTGAATATAAAAGTCTTCTTCTTTAGGGAACTGCGCATTAATCACGTGGCTAACGCCTTTAATATCAATACCACGCGCTGCCAGATCAGTTGCAACTATATATTGATAGCGCAAATTTTGAATCTCTTTCAATACACGCTTTCGCTCTCGAGGAGATAACCCGCCATGAATCAGACCCGCCTCTATTCCCTTCCCCTGAAGAGAAGCTGCTAATTCATTTGCTTTCTCTTTTCCATTTGTAAAGATGATAGCCAAATAAGGCTGGATCACCTTCGAAATCTCAGCGATGATCGTTGCTTCTTCTCTATGCTTCAAGTAAATAAGACGGTGCTCCATCGTTTCGGGAGAAATTTCATCAGCAATTTTAATGTGTACCGGATGTTGCAAATATTTTTTAAAAAAGTGCTGTAAAGCTTGCGGGATGGTAGCTGAAAAAACTAATATCTGTACATCAGGATGACACCGAACTAATAGTTGATCCACTTCTTGGATAAATCCTAAGTCAAGCATTAAATCCGCTTCATCTATGACGAAGCTATTGGCTGAATAAATAGATATGGCATTTTCCTTCACCATAGCCAAAATTCTGCCTGGAGTTCCGACAATAATTTTAGGAGGCTGCTTCAGCTTTTCCACCATTTTTTGTTTATCGGTACCACCAACCAACAGCTTTGCAGTCCACTTTCCTTCTTTATCAGCATAGCGAACGATCTTTTTAACTTCATCATATAACTGTGTAGCTAGTTCCCTCGTTGGTGCTGTTATAACGGCTTGGACTTGATTTTTATCCTCATCAATCCCATTAAGCAATGGCAATAAAAAAGCATGACTTTTCCCTGAGCCTGTTTTCGATTGTCCAATTACGCTCTTTCCATCTAAAACAGCTGGAATAACTTGCTGTTGGATTGGTGTAGGTTCTTGAAATTCTAACTGTTTAATTACTTGTTCCATAACAGGAACAAAAGGAAATTCTTGAAATGTATTATTCATGCATGTACTCCTTCCCATTTCATTTACACATATTGAAATGGATTTGTATTCGTTGTTGACACAATTACTTCTACATTTGTATCGCTAAAGCAAGATATTAAATATTCCTGCACTGAAGTTTTCATCACTTTTTCAGCGTAGTGTCCAGCATCTATCACTGCCAAGCCCATTTCTTGCGCGTCTTGAGCAAGATGAAACGTCATGTCCCCTGTTATAAACACATCGGCTCCTTGTCTCTTAGCTTGATGAATAAACTTTTCCCCGCTCCCTCCAAGTACCGCAACCGTTTTAACCTGCTTGTCCAACCTTCCGATAACACGTAAATAATCGAGCTTTAAAGAAGCTTTAACGTGGTTACAAAACGTCTTTAAATCGACCGTTTTTGTTAATTCGCCTATTCTTCCAAGACCATATACGTTTCCTTCATTTTTTAGCGGAAACAAATCATACGCTGGCTCTTCATACGGGTGCGATTGTCGGATTGCATTTAATGCAGAAGGTAATTTGCTTTGCTCAATAATAGACTCTAGCTTTACTTCTTCTACTCGTTCAAGCTGATCTACAGATCCAATGAAGGGGTTTGTTCCTTTTAGCGGCTTAAAAGTTCCTAGTCCAGTTGTTTGAAATGTACAATGGCTGTAATTTCCGATATGGCCAGCACCCGCTTCACTAATCGCATTTCTTACTTCTTCAACATGTGTTTTTGGAACATAAACAGCCAGCTTAATCAACTGTTCACTTTCCTTTTCAACGAGAACACGAGTATTGGTTATACCTATAGCATCACATAATGCATCGTTTACTCCATTTTTCGTTATATCTAAATTAGTATGTGCAGCATATACCGTAATATCATTCGTTAACAGTTTTTGTATAATACGTCCAGTAGGTGTAGTTGTATTAATTTGCTGAACGGGTTTAAATAATAATGGATGATGGGCGATAATAACATCCACATTTTCAGCTATTGCTTCATCTACAACAGCTTCCAGTACATCTAGAGTAACCATTACTTTTTTTACGGGCTTGTTATGACTCCCAACTTGCAAGCCGACTGGATCCCAGTCATAAGCCAATTGTCTCGGCGCTAGTTGTTCCATAAACTGAAAGACATCACCAGTAATGCATTCACTTTTCATCTTGGATTACCTCCTTCATCCATCTCCATTCTTGCATAAATTGTTCCTGTTTCTTTTGATCCACTTTGGTAGCTTGGTTTATTTGTTCTAACACACGCTCCAGCTTATTTGCCTCCTGTTCCCACTTTTTGTAGAACGCTGATGGCTTTTTTCGCAATAATAAAGGACCAAATAATAAGGCTTTCTCATCCATATTTTGTTTTTCAGATATCCTTAAGCGCTTTGCGTTGATTATTTCATAGCAGTGTCCATTCTCTTCTATTATATCTTCATCGGTAATGGTAAATCCATGATTACCTAACCATTTCCGAACCGCTCTTGCATCTACATTCGGTTGCGCAATAATTTGGTCAGTGGTTGGTAGCTTGTCTTTTCCTCTATCAAGAATATCTCGAATTAATGTACCACCCATGCCAGCAATGACCACTTGCTGCACCTCATTCGCTTGTATTATTTCCAGTCCATTGCCATGGCGAACTTCAACCTGCCCTTGAAGACTATATGCCTGAACTGTCTCCACTGCTCTTTGATATGGACCTTTATTTACTTCTCCAGCAATAGCAACTGCCGTAGGATCTTTTTGACATACATAGCATGGTAAATATGCATGGTCTGAGCCAATATCTGCAAATATTGCTCCTTTAGGTAGAAATGAAGCTACTTGCTCCAGTCGTTTCGAAATCTTAACGTTCACGTTCTATCCTCCAATAACGAATTATTACGCATAAAAAGGTATGAATTAGTAAAAGATTCAAGGACATTTTAGTGAGGGCTAGCATCCAAGCACAGTACTATTAAAAGCATGACATTAATAAAGAAAACTTCCATCAATGGCGTTCTTTCATCCCCCACTGGTGATTAGTACCACAGGTGAGGATTTAAAAGCCCTAGAACACAAATCGGAAATTTAGATGCCATCGGTCCCCTACTTAACTTCTATTTATTTTACTTGTGATTCTGAAGTGGGTCTTACGGCACCTTACATTCGGAATTAAGATGCGTCATGCACATTTTTGTTGTTGGACGCCCCTTGCTTAGTAAGCCTTTAATAAGGAAGATCGCTTAGCGCTTCAACATTTATCTATTCACAAAACCTTCTTCGCTTAAACAAAAAGATAAAGAAAAGCTTTCTGTTACACAGCAGAAAGCTTTTCCTTTGTATCATTCTTTCGCAAACGCCTACTGCTTTTCTGCTAACCATTCTGCTAACACTTGTGCTTCTGCTTCGCTAGCCATTCCAGCAGGCATTTGACCTTGTCCATTAATAATTATATTTTGGATTTCATCTTTCGATAATTTGCTACCTACCTGGGTTAAGTCTGGCCCCATTCCCCCAGATAAGTCACCACCATGACAACTTGAGCAATTTGTTTCGTAAACTGCTTCAGGGTCATCTGTCGTTTCCCCTTCTTGACTTTCTTCAGCCTTTTCCCCGCCGCCTTCTGCTGCTTGTTGGATGTCATCACGTTGACCTATCCCTACAACTGAAATTACAATTACTGCAAGTATCCCTAAAAGTGCAATTAATGCATAAGGGATAACAGGGTTCCTCTTCATTCCGTTTCCTCCTTATGTAATCCCCATTTGTTATTAGTTCTTGCTGTTCAAAAAAGGCGCGAGCCGCTAGATTGTATATATTTACGCCTTCCTTTTTTGAAAAAGCACTGGTAACACAAAAGACTATATTCATTTTACTTGAAAAATACAATTCTTTAAAGTGTTTCGCTATGAAATTCTATAAAATTGTATAAACAAGCAAAAACAGAGCAGAAGTAAAACCAATAATCATTAAAAAATAGATTTTATTAAACCATCCATATAATATCCAAAATAAAAAATGCCCTCCAATTAGCCAAAATACGATAACTCCATTAAAGAAGTACGTCGTTATATGCACAGTAAATAATAACGCGACCAGTAACGCAATGGCTAAAGGAAAAAGAAAATTTGCTTGCTTTTTTTTCGCTGACCAATAAACCCATAAGGAATAACCTAAAAAAAGAAATAAAAGTGCTAGTTGCAAAAATATCTGAAATTGCGTAAAATAGACAATAAGAACTGAAAACGGTATCATAAGCAACAAAAACGTAACTTGCGCTGCAAAAATTAGCTTGTCTTTACGGTTTGATGGGGCGTAGTTTCCCTTCGTATACAACGTTAACAAAAAGTCACAATATTCAGTGGGTAATAATTTATGTTTTTTCCAAAATTCTATTTCACTGATTATAATTTGTTTTCGCTCTTCTATTTGTACTCACCCCGTTTCAGCTTCTGACATAGAAAAGTCACCAGGCAATGGCGACCATTGCCTAATGACAATTACTTTATTGATCCAAAAAATCTTTTAATCGTTTGCTTCTGCTAGGGTGTCTTAGTTTACGTAATGCCTTTGCTTCAATTTGACGAATTCTTTCACGGGTTACACCAAATACTTTTCCTACTTCTTCTAATGTTCTAGTGCGACCATCATCTAAACCAAAGCGTAATCGAAGTACATTTTCTTCACGATCTGTAAGTGTATCTAATACATCTTCCAATTGTTCTTTAAGCAATTCATAAGCTGCGTGATCAGAAGGAGAGACTGCTTCTTGATCTTCAATAAAATCACCTAAATGAGAGTCATCTTCTTCACCTATTGGTGTTTCAAGAGAGACAGGCTCTTGCGCAATTTTTAAAATATCTCGTACTTTCTCTGGGGAAAGCTCCATTTCTTCACCAATTTCTTCGGGCGTTGGCTCTCTGCCTAAATCCTGTAATAATTGTCTCTGCACGCGAATTAATTTGTTAATGGTTTCAACCATGTGTACAGGGATGCGAATCGTTCTAGCTTGATCGGCTATTGCTCTAGTAATGGCTTGCCTAATCCACCACGTGGCATAGGTACTAAATTTAAAGCCTTTACGGTAATCAAATTTTTCCACAGCTTTAATAAGACCCATATTCCCTTCTTGAATTAAGTCTAAGAACAGCATGCCTCGCCCAACATAGCGCTTTGCAATGCTGACAACTAGACGCAGATTCGCTTCGGCAAGACGTTTTTTTGCCTCTTCATCGCCTTGTTCGATTCTTGTCGCCAAATCAATCTCTTCCGCTGCTGACAATAAGTCAACACGCCCAATTTCCTTCAAATACATGCGAACAGGATCATTTATTTTAATACCTAGGGGTACACTGAGATCATTTAAATTAAATTCTTCTTCTTTTGCTATTTGCTGCATCGTAGGGTCTTCTTCAGATTCACCGATTATTTCAACCCCCTGTTCTCCAAGGTACTCATAAAATTCATCCATATGATCAGGCTCAATAGCAAAATTAGATAACCGATCGGCTATTTCTTCATACGCCAGAACACCACGTTTTTTTCCAATTTCCACTAACTGATCCTTTGCTTGTTCTAATGTGAGTTCATGCTCATTTTCTTTCGTTTGTGAAGGCTTATTTTCGGCCATGAGTCCCCCTCCTTCCAGAGTACAATAAAATCAATTTGTATTCTTCAATTGCTGATTTATTTCAATAATCTGCTTAGCAATTTGCGCTGCTTTTATAGGATCATTTTGTTTTTCTGCAGCTTTTTGCTGTTCTTTTAATGATTGTATTGTCACCTTTTCTGTCTGGTTAGCTACAATCTTTTGAATATAATCATTTAATTCCTTATCACTTATATTTTCCTGTAACGGTAACATGGCAATTTCTGTTACTTCCCGCTGCAGGTTTGTTTCTTTGATTTTTTCCAAAAACAAACTAACATCTGGCTCGTTTCCTTCTTCGTAAAAAGCATATAAATGAGTAGCAATAATCTTATGTGCATCTATATGAAAACTTGCTCCAATTTTTTCTTGAACCTTTTCCGCTATACTTTCGTCTTGTAGCATATACGCAATTAACTGCCGTTCTGCATTATGGAATGCGGGTAATAATTTCGATTTTACCGTATTCCACACTGTACTACTAGTATATCTGTTCTTTGGTTGATTATCCTTATTTATTCCAATCTTTTCACGATATCCTGAAATTTCGTCTTGTAAAGCATCCATGGAAATCTCAAATTCATTGCTTAGCTCTTTCAGATAATATTCCCGTTCAATAGGGCTATCAACCATAGCCAGCCGCTTTAATACTGCTTCAACATATTCTATGCGATCAGCTTCCAGATTTAATTGATAATCTTTCTTCAAAAATCGCATATAGAAAGTCATAAAAGTATCACTTGCTTTAATTACCTCATCTTTAAAAGCTTGTCCTCCATGCGTACGAATAAAGCTGTCTGGATCCATATCTGGTTCCAGATATGCAACTCTCACTTCGCATCCGCATTGCTGTAATAAGACTGCAGCTTTGTAAGCAGCATCTAACCCGGCGCGATCCCCATCATAGCAAATAATTACGGTATTTACATAGCGTTTTAATAATTTCGCTTGAAATTCTGTTAAAGCTGTACCAAGAGTAGCGACTGCATTTCGAACTCCTGCTTGATACGCTGCAATGACATCCATTTGCCCTTCTAATAAAACTGCCTCGTTTTCTTTACGAATATATCTTTTAGCCAGATCAAAATTATAAAGTAATTTTCCTTTGTGGAACAATTCACTTTCCGGGCTATTAATATACTTCGGCTTATAATCACCAACTGCTCGCCCTCCAAAGGCAACTGTTTTTCCTAAATGATTACGAATCGGAAAAATAATTCTCCCACGAAAACGATCAGAAGTTTGCCCAGATTCATTTATCTGAAGTAGACCAGCCTTGACAAGCAATTGTTCGTGATATCCCTTTTTTTTGAGAAATTCCGCTGTAAACTGATCTGCATTCGGACTGAAGCCCAGTTGAAAAGCATCTGCGGCTTCTTCATCTATCCCTCTTTCTTTTAAATACGCATAACCTTCCTTTCCTTCTTTCGTAAAGCGCAATAAATGATGGTAAAGTTTCGTCAACCATTCATGTGCGGATAACATATCTTGACTTTCCTGAGACAAAGAAGTTTCTTTTTGCCTTTGTACATTTTGCGGCAATGAAATTCCACTTCGTTCAGCTAAAAATTGGATAGCTTCGTAAAATGAAAAATGTTCCATTTCCATTAAAAAGGTGACAACATTACCACCTTTCCCACAGCCAAAACAATGAAAAATTTGTTTGTCTTGAGTTACAGAGAAGGATGGCGTCTTTTCTCCATGAAAAGGACATAATCCAAAATAATTTTTCCCCTGTTTTTTTAGCTGGATATAGTCCCCTATAATATCAACAATATCATTTGCCTTACGAATTTCTTCTATAATTGCTTCGGGAATTTGATTAGCCATAAAACATCACCATGCTATTAATTATTCGCCTTCCATAATGAAAATCCTTTAAATTTCGACAATATTTTTTTTAATCCCGAAAAAAATTCCTTCTAAATAACATGTGGAAACAAAGTTGAAGGATAAGGTTTGACATAAAATTATTATTTTAAACTTTCTTAAGGTAAAACACCCTTTTATCATACGTAGAACAAATAGAATTATTGTTCTTTATTAACAGTATTCTATATCCATGTTATAAATTCCTGCTTGAAATAAGATATTTTAGTACGTTTGCATCAAAAAACGACATGAACGTCATACGAAATACTCAAATCGTACCGTTAAAACAACTGTCATCTATATATTAGCGAATCTGCAATTCGTAACTGTGGCTTTTATTTATCGTGTTAAACGAATTAACATAAAAAATCTCATTCTATTCTGTTTACGTAATTAAATCAAAACTTGCTTTTTTAACAAATCATACTATTTAAACAAATCATGTCTATATTTGTTCAGTACAAAATGTTATTATAATATAATCCAAAAAAAAAAGCTAATAAAACGTTCCTAAATTTTTATTATCTCCATCCCAATTACTTCTTAATCATATACTATTCGGTTTCTTCCTTTTTGCAAGGAAAAAGTATTCAGGAGAAAGATCAAATTCTCTCTCCCTCACTTTTTAACGATCTGTCTAATACTATTGGCTGTCTCCTCAACAGCTTTATTAGATACATCAATGACTTCACAGCCAATTTTATTAACAATTTTATCAAAATACTCCAATTCTTTATGAATACGCTCCATGTTCGCGTAAGTTGCCTGATCTCCAAGACCTAAAGCCCGTAATCTTTCTTTACGAATTTCATACAACTTTTCAGCATTAATACGGAGCCCTATACATTTTGCTGCATCCACTTCAAACAATTCCTCGGGAGGATCGACCTCAGGAACGATTGGCACGTTAGCAACTTTCAGACGTTTATGTGCCAAATATTGCGAAAGAGGAGTTTTGGAGGTTCTGGATACACCGATTAGGACAATATCTGCTCTTGCGATTCCCCTGGAATCCCGTCCATCATCATATTTCACTGCAAATTCAATCGCCTCAATCCGTTTAAAATAATCTTCATCCAGCTTATGAACCAAGCCCGCTTCCATGCGTGGGGCATGCTCAAATACACGTTCCATGGATTTGAGTACGGGTCCCATAATGTCAATGGCCTCAAGATTCATTTGCTTTGCCCGTTCGTTTACATAGTTTCTCAAAATCGGATCAACAAGCGTAAAACCGATAAGTCCCTTACTCTCTACAGCAAGCTGTAAAGCTTCATCAATGGTTTGTTTATCCTCTACGTACGGAATACGTTGAATTTTATATGTTCCATGATTAAATTGACTTAAACCAGCCTTAATAACTAGTTCCGCAGTCTCTCCCACTGAATCAGATAATACATATACAGGTTGCGTATACATCACAATATACTCCTCTCTCTTTTGTTAAATATGATCATCCGTAATCAATTCAACAAATGCTTTCGTAATTGTCGTCTTTGTTATTCTGCCGACAACTTCCAAGCCAGACTTTGAATCTTTAACGACTGGGATGCCATCAATTTGTTTGTTCATTAGCTTTTGAGCTACATCTACTAACAAATCATCTTTACGGCAAACTGTTATATTAGGCATTCTTGTCATGATGATATGCACCGGAATGGCATTTAAATCTTGCTTCCCAATACTTGCACGTAATAAATCCTTTCGTGATAATACTCCTGAAAGGCAAGACTGCTCATCAACTACAAAAAGTGTACCCACATCTTCTAAAAACATCGTTGAGATTGCATCATATACAGAAACACTTTCCTTCACAACAATCGGAATATGTTGATACTCATGTACTTTTAATTTTCTTACCTGTTCCGTTAACAATTCATTGCCCGTTTTTCCTGTGTAAAAATAGCCAACTCGAGGGCGGGCATCTAAAAAACCCGCCATGGTTAAAATAGCCAAATCTGGACGTAATGTTGCTCTTGTCAAACGAAGACGCTCAGCAATATTCTCCCCAGTGATTGGACCATTTTCCTTTACAATTTCAATTATTTCTTCTTGTCTATTTGATAATTCCATGCCTTCACCACCTCAAGACGATCTAACCATATACCTATTATAGACGAACCGAGACAGAATGAGAAATCATTCTATACTTTTAAATCTACCCTCGATTAGCAGATAAAAGGAATGAGAATTTCAAAATAATGCAGATTGCACTAGAAAACGAACGAATAAAGAAATTTCCTGTACCATGTTTATCCCGAATGGAAGATCCCTCAACCCCCTCCTACTAGATCCCGAGTAGACTCAAAGAGTCTGGGTGGGACGGCACCTAAATCCCCGATTCGTTCAACCTGTACACTGCCGATCTCAGGAGGTGTGACACGTAGAAAAATTGTTTTGTCTTTTTCAAGGTCGCCTAAGTTTTTGCTACTTCAATCAAAAACTTTGCTTCCACTCGATTTTCGTTACATCTGCATAGCTATAGATTAATTGACCAATTTGATGCAACAATGCCAATCGATTTTTACGAATATTATCTTCGTCTACCATCACCATATTTTGATCGAAAAATTGGTGAATCGGCTCTGTTAATTGTTCTAAGAGTTGTAAATCCTCTTTAGCATCCCGACTTGACTGGTGATATGCTTGATTAACGGAATAATATTTTTCATATAACGCTTTTTCAGAAACGGTTTTTAATAATGCCGGATCAATAACGGTGGAATCTGCTTTTTGGGCTAAATTTAATACGCGGACAAAAGCTTCCTGTGATAATTTGAAAGTTTCATCATTCCGTTTTGACGATAATATTTCTGCTTTTGCTAAACTATACGTAAAATTACCAATCGCCTGATGTAATACGGCATGAATAATGTCCTGTTCAATTCCCGTTTCTTTTAAAATATAAGCCGCACGATGCAAAAAGAAATCTTCAATGATAGTAGCTGCTTGATCCTGATTTTCAAGCTGTACTTTTGAAGTAGCATATACTTGTAAAGCTAGTTCGATAAGCTTTTCGACAGATATATCCCATTTATTCGCATGGACCATCCTTAAAATTCCAATTGCTTGGCGCCGCAATCCATACGGGTCATGAGATCCTGTTGGTACTAGCCCAACAGAGATACAGCCTATGATGGTATCTAATTTATCAGCGATACTAACAACCGTACCTACCGCTGTTTCAGGCAAAGCACCATTTGCAGATTTTGGTAAATAGTGTTCGCGAATTGCTTGAGCGACGATCGCATCTTCTCCATAAAAAGCAGCGTACTTTTCACCCATAACCCCTTGTAGCTCGGTAAACTCATTTACCATACTAGTAGTTAAATCAAATTTACTTATTTCTGCAGCGCGGACAGCACGATTAGTATCTGCAGTCGGTAATTCAATATGCTGGCTGATGAGTCGAGTTAGTATGATGACGCGTTCTACCTTTTCATGAATGGTTCCTAGATCTTCTTGAAACACAACTCGCTTTAGTTTCGTTAAAAATTCTTTCATGGAACGCTTTCGATCTTCATCATAGAAAAACGCTGCATCAGATAACCGTGCATGTAACACCTTCTCATTTCCTTTAATTACCGTATCCAATGACGTATCGTCACCATTACGAATCCCGACAAAATATGGTAATAGCTCTCCTCCAGCTTGCGCTCGAACAGGAAAATAACGTTGATGTTCCTTCATTGAGATAATTAATACTTCTTCAGGAATGGATAAAAACTCGCGTTTGTACGAGCCTAGAAATGCTTGTGGAAATTCTACCAAATTCCTTACTTCATTCAATAATTCTTTATCAATCGGAATGTGAACCGATTGTTCTTGCTCTAATTCACGTATCCCTTGTAAAATTGCTGCTTCACGTTTTTTTGCATCTACGATAACAAACTGTTGATGTAATTGTTCTTCATAGTTTTTCGGCTCATTAATGGTTATTTGCGTTCCTAAAAACCGATGACCAAAAGTAGTATTACTACTAGCTACATTTGCGATTTCAAAAGGAACAACGGCTGACCCAAATAAGCCAACTAACCAGCGAATTGGTCTGGCATACCGCATTGTTTGTGTACCCCAGCGCATATTTTTACCAAAGTTAATCGATGTAATAATATCTTTAAATCCAGGTAGGAGATCAATCGTATTCTTTCCTTCAATATGTTTTTTGACAAAAATATAGGTTGTTCCGTTAAACGGTTTTGTATAAATATCATCCGTTGTTTTTCCTTGTCCCTTCGTAAAACCAACGGCCGCTTTTGTCCAATTACCGGTCTCATCTTTTGCAATCTTCTCTGCTGGTCCCTTCACTTCTTCTTCCATGGACATTTGTTGCTCAGCAAGTCCTTCAATAAGTACAGCTAAACGACGTGGTGTAGAATACGTTGTTAAATTCGTAAATGAAATACGCAAGGTTTCAAGCCAAGCTGCTGTTTTATCATGTAATTGCTTCTCTGCATCATCAATAAACCGAGCTGGTAACTCTTCCAGTCCGATTTCAAATAAAGCATCTGTTGCCATGTCATTGCTCCTCCTTTTTCAACATTGGAAATCCTAGTCGTTCTCTTTCAGCTACATACGCTTTAGCGATACCTCTTGCTAAATTGCGAATTCTTGTAATATACCCTGTTCGTTCTGTTACGGAGATAACACCTTTTGCATCTAGTAAATTAAATGTATGGGAGCATTTAAGCACATAGTCATAAGCAGGGAACACTAGACCCTTCTCCATCGTATCTTTCGCTTCTTGCTCATATTTTGTAAACAAATCAAATAACATTTCCGTATTGGATGTTTCAAATGTATACGTCGAATGTTCATATTCTGGTTGGAAAAAAATGTCTTTTACTGTTACCCCATTTGTCCATTCTAAATCAAATACATTCTCTCGATCTTGGATATAGGAGGCTAGTCGTTCAATCCCATAGGTCAATTCCACAGCAACTGGATTTGCCTCTAATCCGCCGATTTGCTGAAAATACGTAAATTGCGTAATTTCCATACCATCTAGCCACACTTCCCATCCAAGCCCTGCTGCACCTAAAGTCGGATTTTCCCAATTATCTTCAACAAACCGAATATCATGGATAAGCGGGTCAATGCCTAATTTTTCCAACGATCCTAAATACAGCTCTTGAATATTGTCCGGAGAAGGCTTCATAATAACTTGAAATTGGTGATGCTGATAAAGCCTGTTTGGATTTTCTCCATATCTTCCATCTGCAGGTCGCCTTGAAGGCTCCACATAAGCAACATTCCATGGCTCGGGTCCAAGGCTGCGTAACAGTGTCATTGGTGACATAGTTCCCGCTCCCTTTTCAACGTCATACGCCTGCATGAGAATACAATTTTGCTCTGACCAATATTTTTGTAAAGTTAAGATCATCTCTTGAATATTCATCATTTTTTCCTCCATTACAGTAATACAATACAAAACCCCCGTCTCTATGTCTTATTCGACATAGGGACGGGGGTTAAGCCGCGGTTCCACCCTATTTGCTTCTTTATAAAGCCACTTTTACTAACCATGCTCCGAAGCGCCTTTCCTTTTGACCTAACACTCAGCTTACACTATCCTGAGCTCGCTATCGATAGGGGGCAAAAGTACTGTTCTTCATCTCAGCAAATATTCGATATATAATCCTCTATGTATGAATAATAAGCGAAACAGTAATGACTGTCAACTTATTTCAACAGATCCAATTGTTGCAAAAACTTTCTTGATTTTAGATAATATCCACCGTAATAATCATAATAATGATCCAATAACTCCCGCAATAATCGCTTATTTGATTCTTTTACGGAGATACTTGTCACTTGTTGTAATTCAACGGTAGCAAAGATCGATAATAATTTTGCAACCCCTTTTGGTAACTCAACAGCTTGTGGATCCATACTTCTGCACGATGAACATAACAAACCTGCTTCCTGAATAGAAAACGCAAACGGAGGCGTTGTCGTTTTACAATGACTACAACATGCTACTGTTGGTGCGAAGCCGCCTTTTTGATATAGCTTCAATTCAAACATCATCAGCGGGATTTGAGCGTCTTCTTCTTTATCAATCCATTGCATCGTTTGGAAAAACTGTTCAAAAATAAATATATCTGGCTTTTTATCATCCATTAATTTATCGGTTAATTCTACAAGATATGCTGCATAAGCTGTTTTAACAATATCTTCACGTATGGAACGAAAAGAATCGATGATCTCCGCTTGTTGTATCGTACTGAGCCCTTTATTAACGTACATTAGAAATTCCGCATAGATGAATGGCTGCGTCACAGCAGCCATTCTACTTTTTGGTTTTTTAGCACCTTTTGCAATAGCAGAGAGCTTACCTAACTTTTTACTAAAAATCGTTACAATTTTATGTGTTTCCCCATAATCACGCGTTTTTAATACAACACCCTGTATTTTTTCTAACAATTAAGCGTCACCTTTCTCTAAGCGAACTTCAAAATATACGTTATAGTCTTGTATCTATAGGAGTTTCATTTTTCTCATCTTGCTGTTGCGATTCATAAGGGTTTTGTTCATTTTCTAACTCTTTCATGATTAAATAGGTTTCAATGTTTCCCGTTTGACTAAATAACTTCCAGGTTAAATCGATCACAAGAAACCCCACCTTTCTTTAAAATGTTTGAAAATGTAACTTATTACTTAGAATGACCACAAGCACAAAACAAATGAGTATTAAAATTTACCATGTATTATTGAACCATAGTAGCAAATAGAACTCTCTATATATAATTACACTTTGGTTCTAACGTAAAAGCAGTTCGCATTTGGTAAAAACAGCTTGTTCATATGGTTATTTAATACTCATCACTGCGAAAGCCAAACTCTTGAAGTTGGCTTTGCTTGTTTCTCCAATCTTTCTTAACTTTTACCCAAAGTTCTAAAAACACGTTTGTACCAAGTAATTTTTCGATATCTTTCCGTGCAGCTTTGCCAATATTTTTAAGCATTGTTCCTTGCTTACCAATTAGAATCCCTTTTTGTGTCTTTCTTTCCGTGACGATGGTTGCTTGAATGAGTAATTTACCATTATCACGATGTACCATATTCTCAATAACTACCGCTATAGAGTGTGGTACTTCTTCTTTGGTAAATTGTAACACTTTTTCACGAATTAATTCACTAATGATAAAGCGCTCGGGATGATCCGTTATTTGGTCCTCCGGATAATATTGCGGTCCTTCTGCTAATTGCTCCTTTAAAACATCTAACAAATGGTTTACGTTATTACCCTGCAGAGCTGAAATTGGAATAATTTCTTTAAAGTTATGCTTATCCTTATATTGGTCAATCAGCGGTAGGAGTTCATCTGGGTGGACAAGATCAATTTTATTAACTATTAAATAGACAGGCTTATTCACCTTTTGCAGTCGATCTAAAATAAATTGATCCCCTTTTCCGTATCCTTCATCCGCATTAATCATAAATAGAATTGCATCTACTTCATTCAATGTATTTATAGCTGTTTTCACCATAAAGTCACCAAGCTGATGTTTGGGTTTATGAATACCAGGTGTATCAATAAACACCATCTGGGCATCCGGCAGGGTCAATACGCCTTGTATTTTATTTCTCGTTGTCTGAGGTTTATCACTCATAATTGCTATTTTTTGCCCTATCACTCGATTCATAAAAGTAGACTTTCCAACATTTGGTCTACCAATAATTGCTATAAAACCTGATTTAAATTGTTTTTCCATCTGGTTGCCTCCGAAACGTCATAAATGTTTTATTCATATCATACTATAAAAAAGCACTCGTTTCATGTAATCGACAAAAGCTTTAATATTTTTTATTCCTATATTTCTTTTTTGACAATTTTCTCACTTCCTGTTACTTTATGTAAAGACTTAGGAAGAAATACTTTTTCCACCATTTATAATCACTAAATAACGGGAAGCAAATTTTATCAGCATTCGCCAAATACTAAAAAGCCACAGCAAAAGCTGCGGCAGACAATATTTTTTTAATATATTTAAACATTACTTCCTGAATTTGTCGCTGAAAAAGTTAGTAAAAATGAAGCATACACCTTCTTCATGCTTTGTATCAAATATGCGAGGCTACTATGACTAAACATAACCACATCTATGATTATCCATTACTTACTCTTGTAAGTTTAGCAAAGCAACGTTACATAAGTGGAACAATTTTGGGAATAAAAACAAGACAACCAATAATCGCAGCTACCATGGCAGCTATAAGGACAGCTCCTGCAGCAATGTCTTTAATTTGTTTAGCTGCAGGGTGCAGTTCCGGTTTTATATAGTCTATCATCTGTTCCACAACAGTATTGAGCATTTCCGTTATAAGTACCATTCCAATCAAAATTACAATAATGATCCATTCCATGAGACTTATCTGTAAGATCCATCCTGCAATGAAGACTAGAATTGCAGCAACTAAATGAATTCGAAAATTACGCTCACTTTTTATAACAAAGCGAATACCTTGCCATGCATAAGAGAATCCAATAACTGGTTTTTTATCTTTCAATTCCAAACGCACCTAGAATTTCGTCTTGTCTTGAAAACATCCGTTTTTCATCCTCTTCAGATAGATGATCGTATCCTAGTAAATGAAGGAAGCCGTGCAACGCTAAAAATGTTAATTCTCTTTCAAGTGAATGATGATATGCCTCTGCTTGCTCTTTTGCTTTATCAACGGATATTACAATATCGCCAAGAAGAATAGGCAGATCCTCATCCAGTATATTTACCTCTTCTTCCCCTTCCCCAAGCTCTTGCATAGGAAAGGACAGAACATCTGTAGGCGTGTTTTTTTGACGATAGTTACGATTTAATTCTTGAATTTCTTTATTATTAACAAAATTAATGGAAACTTCAGCTTGTTGAGTAACGCCTTCTTTACTGGCAGCAAATGTGATTAATCGTTGAATCACATCAATATAATCACTTTCCACTGAGTTGGTTACGTCGTGAAAATCAATATACACTTATTTTGCCTCCTTCATGGGATATTGAATACGCGAATGAAATATCCCTTTCACTGTACTGCATGTTGTTTGTTGAATCTTATTTAACTCTTGTAAAGTGATGGGGCATTCATTAAACTGACCATCTATTAACTTATCTTCAATAATCGATGCAACTATTTCTTCTATTTTCTGTTCTGTTGGTTCTTGCAGAGAACGTACTGCAGCCTCTACCGAATCACATATACTAATAATCGCCGCTTCCTTCGTTTGTGGTTTTGGTCCAGGATAACGATAGATTGCTTCTTCTACATCATCATTTTGTTCCTTATCCTTGAAATAAAAATATTTCAGCAAAGAAGTACCGTGATGCTGTTTAGCTATATCAATTATTTCTTTAGGTAGTCGATGTTTTTTTAACATTTCTGCCCCATCATAAGGGTGACTAATAATAATTTTAGCACTTTCTTTTGGCTCAATAAAATCATGCGGGTTACGAATTGCTAATTGATTTTCAATGAAATAATGAGGTCGAACCGTTTTCCCTAAATCATGGTAATAAGCACCAACTCTTGCTAGTAAACCATTTGCACCAACTGATTCACAAGCTGCTTCACTTAAATTGGCCACCATTACCGAGTGGTGATAAGTTCCAGGAGCCTCCGTCAGCAATTTCTTTAATAACGGATGATTTGGACTCGATAATTGCAATAACTTTATATCTGACAATATTCCTAGAGCAGCCTCAAAATACGGTAATAGACCAATTGTTAATACAGCTGACAGAAAAGCGGAAGCAGCTGCAAAAGATAATGGAATCCACATATCTCCTAGTGCATATTTCTCAAAAGAAAGAAATATAAATAATAGTACAGTCATTATATTGACCATTGCAATTCCTACTCCAGCCTTCATTAACGCAAGTCGATCTTTCACATTTCGTAAAAAGAAAATCGCTGCCAATTGAGAAAGCATAAAATAAATACCTACTTCCACATTTAAAGAGCCAGGAATTTGATGGTTAAAAATAACACTTCCTAAAATAGCGAACAACGTGCTGAAAATGACCGCTGAACGTTCATGAATCAACTGTTTCATCAATAAAGCACCTGTAGCGATTGGCATTATATAGAACAACTGATTAACTTGTGTCGTATAGATACTCACGATTTTCATTAAGGCAATAGTCATCATACTAATAACAACAATAGCAATAGTTTTTGCCATATCCAGACGATCTTTTTTTGAGAGCCAGTTCATTTCATGAGCTATCGCACTTGCAATCAACAAAACAAGCAAAGCCAAGCCTATTCCAGGAACAAAATTTCGTTCCTTATCAAGTACTCCAACTAGATCTAATTTTTCGTATACTTCGTTAGTAATCACTTGCCCTTCACGAACGATAATCTCGCCAGCTCTTATCACAACTGGTTCCACATTACTAGCGGCTTCCTTTCTAGCGGTCGAGGTCTTATCCACATCAAAAAACGAATTTTCAACTACTGCAAATTCACTTAAACGTGTCAACACTTCTTTCATATCAGCATCTAAATCGGAATATTTAATTTCTTGTTGTACATTGGAAATAGCACTTTGGGTGTTTTCCGTGCGCACGCCATTATTTAAGGTGTCTGACACGACATCTAAAAAAAATGCTTTTCCTTCATCTCGTTCTTCTTTGGGCACTTGGATGAGCTGTGACAAAAGATCATCGCTAACTCCCTTTTGTATGTCAGCAGATAGAATTTGCTTTAATTGCTGGACCTTCTCCTGTTCGGAAATAGGGGCTGTCTCTTTATCCCCCTTATTTTGTTCAGATGTTTTTAACTCTTCTTCCAGTTTAGTTATTGCATCAAAAATCTCTGTAATATAAGCGATTTGTTCATCTGTGATTTCTTGATCAATATTATATCTATCTTCTACAGCTTGAACCGTTTCTCTTGTTTTTCGTTCCGTTTCTTGCTTGTTTTCAATGGTTACTGGAGAACGAATGGTTTCTTTTGCTCTGCTAAATCTTTCTATTTCATACGTCTCAGTCTGTACATTATCCATCATGATTAAAAAGAAAAACAAACCTAATATAAGAGTAGCAGTTGTAATCATGCCCCATTTATTAAAACGCTTTGTAGATGAAAACCAAGTACGCGGATGAAACTTTTTCTTATCCACTGCTCTCTTCCTTTCTAAAGGCAAAAATTTAACTACGAATGAATCGTAAAGTGAATCTTTAATCTGTAGGGGTTTTCATTCATCCCCCACGGCTTGTTAGTACCGTAATGGTATGAGCCAAAGGCCTCTTTAGATGCTGTTATCTCCCACTTAACCTTGTTTATCCTACTCCTGAGTAGGAGCCTTACAGCATCTTATATGCGGGATAAATAATGTTTTAGTCAACGAGGGGTGCTTTCGCCTAATTGGTATAATAATTCAAAGGCAAGGTACTTAGGAAGTCTTTGAAAAAGTAAAACGCTTTTTTTCTGCGTGCGATTTATCGCTTCCAATGTTTTCCTTATGGTTAAAAAAGTAAAATTACTTATTCTTAGTTCAACATCGTGATGTGAACGAATCCGGCAATTACGTGTCCTTATCTCCTACTTAGACTTTTTTTCATCGCCCTTAGCCCAAGAAGCATTAGACTGAAGAAACCTTACATTCGGGAGACAACAATAAATAAGCCCACTACCTTCATTTTTTTCTATTTCTAAATATCCTCTTACAAATCAATCAAACTCCAAAGCAAATGCTATTTTTTTCAAAATTAGTGCGGTGATAACAGCATTAATTATATTGATCTTCATGTAAAATGAGCCCTGTATAAGAGGCTTAACTTATACTGTTATTGCGGTTTTTATCATAGGCATCAATAATTCGCTGGACAAGTGGATGCCGCACTACATCGGTCTGCTCTAGATAAACGAATGCCATACCTTTTATCCCATTTAATAGATGACTGGCTACTCGCAGACCTGATTGCATACCTTTTGGTAAATCAATTTGCGTTATATCACCGGTAATTACCATTTTGGAGCCAAAACCTAATCTCGTTAAAAACATTTTCATTTGCTCCGGCGTTGTATTTTGTGCTTCGTCTAAAATTACAAACGCATCATCTAGTGTTCTTCCACGCATATAAGCTAATGGAGCGATTTCGATGGTCTCCCTTTCAATCAAACGCATGGTATGTTCTGTTCCTAAAACATCATGTAAAGCATCGTAAAGTGGTCTTAAATAAGGATCGACCTTCTCTTTTAAATCGCCCGGCAGAAAACCTAGGCTCTCTCCTGCTTCTACTGCAGGTCTTGTTAAAATAATCCGTTTTACATACCCATTTTTAAGCGCGTGAACAGCCATTACAACAGCCAAGTATGTTTTTCCCGTACCTGCGGGACCAATTCCAAATACGAGATCATTGGCTTTAATCGCAGAAATATATTTTTTTTGCCCCAGCGTTTTAACACGAATAGGTTTTCCTTTTACATTTTTTGTAATTTCATCTTCAAATAAGGTTTCAAATTGATTTATTTTTCCTTTTTTCCCTAATTCAACTGCATAAACGACATCTCTTTCCGTTATGGTTAATCCTTTACGAATTACGGAGAGCAGTGCTTGTAAGACATCTTGAACGAGGTCAATCGTATCTGGATTCCCAGAAACGTGTACTTGCTCTCCTCTCGTTACAATTGAAACCTGAAGCATTTCCTCTAATTGATGCAGGTGTTTATCGTTATTGCCAAACAGCGCTAACGCTTCATTTGGACTTGTTAATTGTAAATCAACTGCTGTTAGATTTTCTGGCATATTCAATCTCCTTGACGTAAAGGTTGTGTTGCAATAATATTTTCTTCTACACTCATATATAAGTTTAATTTAACTTTACCATTCTCTATAGTTTCATGCAAAACTTTTTCTGAAAGTATGCTTGCTTCACCTAATTCTAATTTTAATTGTTCTTTCGCTTGTGTAATTCCCGCCTCTATTGCTTCTTGTTTTGTCCGTTTCACTGATTTATACGTTTTTTCATGGAGTTTGGTTTCAATTATTTTTACAGGCAAGTCCCATTTTAAAAATCGAAGCTTAGTTTCTTCTTTTTCTTGTTGTATGTTCTTAAAATCAGGTGAGCCAAAACCCCATACGGGCATTTTAAAGTTACCAAAACCAAGATGATATTTTTTCTCTTGGTTTCCGGTTAATTGTTCAGAACTTGTCTTTAATGGCACACTTACTTTCACTTCATACCAGGTTAACGCTGTTATATCTCCGTCAGCCGCTACATATTTGATTTTCTTTTTTTCATCTTCTTCTGATTCTTCTTCATCTGTCATTTTTCCAGAAACTAGCAAATCACCTTTTTCCACATAATCATGCACATCTACTTTGGGAACACCCTGGGAAACATACATTTTCTTGATAATTCCTTTTTTAGCAGCAATTAAGTTTCGAGGTTTTGGTTTTGCTTCTTCTTTAACGACGATCTTTTCTACACCTTCCAAATGAAAGGTTGTCCCTTTTTGATCAATGCCAACCCAAAGCAATTCAGGAACATCGCTTAACAATTGCTGTTGAATTTGCTTTGGAGAGTCAAGTGAGAAAATCCATGAACCTGGCTGGATACCGTATTCCTCCAATTGTTTACCTATTTTTTCCTCAATGTCTTTAGGCACACCGGTTATTTTGACATCCCATACGATATTAGACAAAATAAACAGAAATAAACAACTTAAGATAAATGCAATCAGCAGCTCTTTTTTTCTTAAGTAACGACGAATGATAAACGGAAATCCTTTTTTATCAATGAATTTAATTTTATAATGCATACCTCTTCGTAGCACTTTTATATATTTTGCGTCCTTTAGGCTTATCGTTCCTTGACATGCTTGATTACTTGTCTTCATTACATCCCATATCCGTATTCCATGACTCGTACAGTGTTGAAAAAACAATTCCGGTCGATCGCCAGTTACAACTATAGTAACAGCTCCAGCTGCATTTGGTTTATTTTTTTGTTTCATATCCTTCTCCTCCATCTGGAATAAAGGTTATATCTCTAATCGTTCCTTCTAACAAGATCTCTTCAGGTAACATGAGCTTTAAAACAAAGGCTGACCCTGTAATTCGAATATATCCTTTGTTCGCCTTAAGCTTTAATTCTGTATCTGAATAGCTTGCCAAGCCTTTATGATTTTCAATATAAACATGCAATTGACCAATCACCGTAATTCTTGGCAGCTCAAGTAATACATCTGAAGGAAGTGCAAAAGACTTCGTTAACCATGGTCGAATTTGTTGATGCCATTTTTTCACAAATGCAGCCCCCTCTCACCTATATATTTATGATTCATCCATACAATTAAGAACAATGAAAGGAAAGCTCTTGGAGAAAGACAGAAGAGAAAATGTAAACACGTCATGTATTTTATAGAAGTATGGATTTGTTGGGGAATTTCCTTGAAAGCTATATTTTTTAAAGTCCATATAGCAAAACGTATGTATTGCTTACAAAAACCATTGAAATTAACAAAATAAAACAAATCTTCAAACATAAGGGGTTATCATTCATCCTCACAGCTTGCTAGTACCGTAATGGTACGGCCTAAAAGCAGCTTACGAAATAAGACATTTAAAGGTGCTGTTATCTACACTTAGGTTTGTTTACAGTACAGATTATCCAACTCCTGAAGCGGGAGTTTTACAGCACCTTATATGCGGGAGAACAAAGGCGCAGGGCGCCCGTTTAGCAACGTAGCGAATGGAACGAATCAACTAAAGATTTAGGAATCATGCCACTAAAAACAGGGGTATGCCCACGCCTGAGCGGCAAGCCCGTTTTTAGTCGGCCTTCCCCTTAGCGACGAACCGATGATGACTTATCGTAGGGTGATTCGTGAAGTCGCCTAGTTGCTGGGCTCATGCGCTGGACGTGACTATTCGGTTATTTCATTATCCATAAGCACCTAAGTCTATACTTTCTTATTCTTTAAAAAAAGCCAACTGTACATGTTTGCTGTACAATTGGCTTCCATAATAATTAATAAATTTGCTTCCTTTTCATTTGGTTAGAAAGGATACTGCGATAAGGGTTCTTAGCTCTTGGTTTACCTAATACTTCAGCCATGATAATCCCATTAACTAACCCTTCTTGCGTTAAATTATTAGCAACCTGACGTTTTAGCTTTTGCTTGTGTAGGTGCTTTGTTTCGTCATCCCGCTTGTTTTGAATGGACTTAGCTTGCTGTTGAAATTCCTTCAACGGTGCTTGCAAATTTGTTCCTATTTGCTCTGCTAACTGCTCCATTTGCTGTTGTTTTTGTTCAGAAGCTGACGCTGTTGAAAAAGAGTCTCTTGCGCGTTCTTGACGTTTCATAGGGTTGCTTGGTTTCTTGACAGTTTCTCCCCCAAAAGGCTGAACTGGCCTATTCGTAGGCTTAGAGTGTTTGCTTTTCTCTTCTTTGTCACTGCTAAAAGAATCTTTAAAGAAACCAATAATTCCCGCAATTACTGCAAAAATGATAAAAGCATTGCCAAAAATAGCTTCGAAGAGTTCTTCCATATAACTCCTCCTTTATTTGTCGCAATTTTCACTATTGTTCGTGGTCATCATTACCGTTCCCGGAAAGTTTGCCAATAGAATCTCGCATATCTGTATCTGCATCGATATTTTTATAATTCATATAATCCATAACACCAAGGTTGCCAGAGCGTAGCGCCTCTGCTAAAGCCAATGGTACATCAGCTTCTGCCTCCACCACCTTAGCACGCATTTCTTGTACTTTAGCAAGCATTTCTTGTTCTTGCGCTACAGCCATTGCACGACGCTCTTCTGCTTTCGCTTGCGCGATGTTTTTATCCGCCTCAGCTTGATCAGTTTGCAGGATTGCACCAATGTTTTTACCAATGTCTACATCCGCAATGTCAATCGACAGTATCTCGAAGGCTGTACCTGCATCTAAGCCACGGTTTAAAACATTGTGAGAAATCGAATCTGGATTTTCTAGCACTTCTGCATGTGTATGCGAACTACCAATTGTACTTACAACACCTTCTCCTACACGAGCAATTACTGTCTCCTCACCTGCACCACCCACAAGGCGATCAATATTAGCGCGAACAGTAATGCGAGCTTTAGCCTTTACTTCAATTCCATCCATTGCAATACCCGCAATAAACGGAGTCTCAATTACTTTAGGATTAACACTCATTTGAACGGCTTCTAGTACATCACGACCAGCCAAATCAATCGCTGCTCCTCGTTCAAAAGGTAATTCAATATTTGCACGGTGAGCTGCAATCAGAGCATTTACAACCCTGTCTACATTACCACCTGCTAAATAATGGCTCTCAAGCTGATTAGTTTTTACATTTAGTCCAGCCTTATGCGCTTTGATCAGCGGATTAATAACCCGATTGGGAACAACTCGACGAAGTCTCATCCCAACTAATTGAAAAATACCTACTTTCACACCTGCTGCTAAAGCGCTAATCCAAAGCATTACTGGAATAAAAGTAAATAAGATAGCTACAGCAATTAAAATAACCGCGATAATAATTAACGGCATTATACTTTGTAAGTCCATCTAGTTTCCTCCTTTATTTATTTTAGATATATTGTAAAACTTATTATTCGTCGGAAATCCGATACGAACAGAAGTTAAACGTCCTCTGAAGGTATTTGTCGTACAACAATACGTACGCCTTCTACTTTTACAATTTTAACTTTCTCATTTTCATCGATAAACCGTCCCTCTGAAATAACGTCCAAACGTTCTTGATCAAAAACAGCTGTACCAGCAGGACGTAACGGTGTAACAGTAATTCCTTCCAAACCTATTAGTTCTAAGCGATTTACCGAAGATACATACCCCAATTCTGTTGTCGTTTGGTCTTTAAGTATAATATGGCGAAAAATACCTTTATCCATTCCCATTCTGCGGAAAAGTATAATGGAAACAATGAATGATAGCAAAAATGCAATTCCGATACTCATGGACATATGACCAATATCATATCCTGACATAAACAACGAGCCAATAATCGCCCCTGCTCCAAGCAAGCCTAATATACCACCAGGCACAAAGAATTCAGCAATAATGAGGCCTATCCCTAATATAAGTAAGACAACAGCTTCCATACCGGCTAAACCAGCTACGATATGTCCGTAAAAAAATAGCACAAGCGAAATGAGCCCCATGATTCCCGCAACACCAAATCCAGGTGAATATAATTCTACAACCAGCCCAAGACTTGCAATCGATAATAAAATTGGGATGACAACAGGATTGGTTAAAAACCTGGCTACTTCTTCGGCCAAAGTCGGTTCCTTTTCCATAACCGTTGCGTTTTCTAAACCTAATCGCTGCAGAAGGTCTTTCCTATTATCAACGGTTCCTTCAGAATACCCGACTTCTAATGCTTCAGATGGTCCTAAAGTTAAAAACTTGCCTTCACCGGCATCTAATTCTGGCAGATCCATAGACTCATCGGCCATAGCCATCGCGTATTTCGGGTCCCTTCCTTTTGATTCTGCAGCGCTTTTCATCGCAGCTATCCAAGCAGATTGAGCTTTTTCATCTGCTGCATTTCCGTCAGATGTTATCACACCACTCGCTCCCATAGTAGCTTGCGGGCGCATATAAATTGTATCTGTATTTAAAGCAATATAAGAACCTGCTGATAATGCTCGATTCACAATAAATGAAGTCGTTGGAACATCTAGATCCTGCAAAATAGTTGCAATCTCTCCAGCTGAATCGACCCTGCCCCCTGGCGTGTTAATTTCAAAAATAATATGATCTGTGCCTTCTTCTATTGCTTCCTTCGTTGCTCTATCGAGAAATGCTTGCAAGCCTCTTTCAACTTCTTTTTCTATTGGGATGATATGAACGGTTTTATGATTCGCATCATTTGCGGATACACCAAATTCAACATAGAATACAGTAATTAAAATCGCACTTAAAAAAATCATATATGTAAACAGTCGTTTAACTGACAATTGCCTTCACCTCCTTCATGATGTACTATGCTATACGCATATTTCTCAATAAAGGTTTCAATTTAAAGTAAACTTATTAAAATATACCATAAATAATCCAATGACACTATCTCTTTAGAACCTTTCATCTTCTTAGGATTGCAAGGCATTATCAACATCTAAAAAGCAATTAACAAACTAGTTTACTTCATTATTCTTCACCTATCAAGCCTTTTGAGAAGCACTTTTTGAAAGTATTTGCAATTTTATTGCTGTTTATTCACGTGTATGTTGTATAGTCCTATTCTTGATGATAGTTAGTATGGAGATATTGTTTGATTTCATATTATTTATCTAAAGTGAGCAGAAGAACGTTATGCAATGGGACATTGCTAAGAGAAGCTAAAATAACTACGAGACTTGAATGCACACGTGGAAATATATAACGTCGTTCTCCTACCATGAGTAGCCCCGTAGTATTTATAAACTTCTTCTTATAAGAAGAGACCCTAATCAATCGATTGACTAGGGTCTCTTTTTTTAGTTACTTAACTGTTTTTGTACAAGTTTGTTAATTTGTGAACCATCTGCTTTACCTTTTACTTTAGGCATAATCGCACTCATAACTTTTCCCATATCTTTTTTGGAAGTTGCATTCACTTCTTCAATCGTTAACTGAACTATTGCCTCTAGCTCTTCATTCGTAAGCTGTTTTGGCATATATGTTTGCAGAATATCCAATTCTGTTTCAAGTTGTTGAACAAGATCATCGCGTCCAGCTGATTTGAATTCTTGGAGGGAATCTTTTCTTTGTTTAACTTCTCTCGACAAGATTGTCATTTCTTCGTCTTCAGATAATGAGTCTTTTCCAAGCTTAATGGTTTCATTTTGTATAGAAGCTTTTACCATGCGAATTACACTAAGGGTAATTTTATCTTTGTTTTTCATCGCCTGCTTCATATCTTGGTTTAATGTTTCGAGTAATGTCACTGATTACACCCTCTTTAGAATTTACGCTTTCTAGCAGCTTCAGATTTCTTTTTGCGACGCACACTTGGTTTTTCGTAGTGTTCACGCTTACGATATTCCTGCAATGTACCACTTTTGGATACACTACGCTTAAAGCGACGAAGAGCATCTTCAAGAGACTCGTTTTTACGAACGCGAGTTGTATTTGACATGCTAATTTCCCTCCCTCCGAAGCACAAAACAGATTGTACTAGCATATGACTTTCAATTCACATGCTTTTTAAAGTATAATATAATCCTTTATTTTGGTCAACTGATTGTTTCCAAACAAACAATAATTTATACATATTAATATCCACTGTTGCCCTGCTCACCTTTTAGAATAGACACACCTGCGCTTGCGCCAATCCTTGTTGCACCAGCTTCTATCATCGCTTTTGTCGTTGCTAAATCACGAATACCTCCAGAAGCTTTTACTCCCATATCCGGCCCTACCGTTTTACGCATTAAACGAATATCTTCAACGGTTGCACCACCACCAGAAAATCCTGTTGATGTTTTTACAAAGTCAGCACCTGCTTGCTTCGCTAATTGGCATGCTTGTACCTTTTCTTCTTCTGTTAATAAAGAAGTTTCAATAATTACCTTTGTAAGTGCTTGACCTTCTGCCGCTTTCACTACTGCTTCTATGTCCGCGAGAACCGTTTGTTTATCTCCGGATTTCAATGCGCCGATGTTAATAACCATATCTACTTCTGTCGCACCATCCTTAATTGCTTGCTTAGTTTCTTCCACCTTTGCAAAAGTAGAAGTAGCTCCTAATGGAAAACCAATGACTGTACAAACCTTAACTGATGTTGCTTTTAATTGTTCGAAACAGTAAGGGACCCAATATGGATTAACACACACAGATGCAAAGTCATGCTCTTTAGCTTCCTCCACAATTTGGGCAATTTTTTCTTTTGTTGTATCTGGCTTTAATTGCGTATGATCAATATATTTTGCTAAATTATCCATCAAATTCATTCCTTCCTAACATAGTTGTACGTACCTCTTTGAATATCATAGCATTTATTGCAAAAGAAATCTAATATTGACGAAAAAAAGAGTTTGTTCCAATAATGTAGAGAAAAATGGATTATGAGATTATTCCATAAGAAAGCCGGCAAAAGTGAACATCCTTTTTTAGAAAGTATTTGTTCACGTATTGCCGGGTAAATTAGTTGGCACTCACTTTACCATATGCTGTTTCATCTAGCACTCTTACAAATGTCGCTTGATTAAGCGGGTAATCTGCTTTCGTTATTTTTACACGCACGAGCTTGCCAATCATATCTGGCGTACCAGAAAAAGCTACTTTTAAATAATTATCTGTATATCCAATCAATTGATTTGGATGTTGTTCGTCCTGGGAATGTTCTTCAGGTATTACTTCAAGTACTTCATTTTCGTAGTTCGAAGCATATTCCTTAGCTAACCGCTCTGATAATTCAATTAGTTGATGGACACGGTTATTTTTCACCTCATCATCAACTTGCCCCTCCATCCGAGCAGCTGGTGTGCCTGTTCTGCGAGAATAAGGGAATACATGGAGTTCAGAAAAACCAATTTCCTTAATAAAATCATATGTTTCTTGAAATTCTTCGTCCGTTTCCCCTGGAAAGCCAACAATAACATCAGAAGTTATTGCTAGCCCTGGCAGTGCTTTTTTCAATTTCATCACTTTTTCCTTATAATAAGAACTTGCATATTTCCGGCGCATTCTCGCTAATACCGAATCAGATCCCGATTGTAATGGAATATGCAAATGCCTGACAACCTTTTCGGACTGATCTAATACTTCCACGACTTCATCAGTAATTTGACTAGCTTCGATAGAAGAAATACGGATTCGCTTTAATCCATTGACTTTGGACTCTAAATCGTGCAAAAGCATGGCAAAATTATAATCTTTTATATCTTCACCATAGCCTGCTGTGTGAATACCTGTTAATACAATTTCTTTATACCCTGCATCTACAAGCTTTTGTGCTTGTTCAATTACATTTTGTGGGTCCCTTGAACGTAATAGCCCACGTGACCAAGGAATAATACAAAAGGTACAGAAGTTGTTACAGCCTTCCTGAATTTTCAAAGATGCACGAGTACGATCAGAAAACTCAGGGACATCCATTTCCTCAAAGACTCGATTTTTCATAATATTAGAAACACCATTTACTGGTTCTTTCGATTTTTTATGCTGTTCAATATAGCTGATCATATGCTTTCGATCTTGTGTGCCTACAACCACGTCTACCCCTGGTATTTCCATGATTTCTCCTGGAGAAGTTTGAGCATAGCAACCAGTAACACAGACAACAGCTTCCGGATTTTTGCGGATTGCTCGCCGAATAACTTGCCTGCTTTTTTTATCACCTGTGTTTGTCACCGTACACGTATTAATCACGTAAACATCAGAATTACGATCAAAATCGACTCTTTCATAACCATGTTCCTTAAACATGTTCCATATACCTTCTGTTTCATAATGGTTTACTTTGCAACCTAATGTATGAAAAGCTACTGTTGGCATGATGAACACCTCATTTCTTCAAAGTGATACGATATACTTGCTAACGTATATAGTGCAGCAGTTTCTGTCCGTAAAATCCTTGGTCCAAGCCGTATTGCTTGAAATTCATTTTCTTTTAAAAATTTCACTTCTTCATCTGAAAACCCGCCTTCAGGACCAATGCATACAAGCAGACTTTGTTTTTTTTCAAGTTTTGCTAATGCCGAACCCAATGACTGATGTTGTTCTGATTTAGCTTCTTCTTCGTAAGCGAACAAAGCGAAGTCATAGTCTTTGGAAGCTTCTATGATTTCAGAAAGCCCCTTACAAGGATCTACTGCTGGAATTTTATTGCGGTGGCTTTGCTCACTAGCCTCTTTAACAATTTTATGCCACCGTTTTACTTTCTTTTCTTTTCGTCTTTCTTCCCATTTTACAACGGATCGAGCTGCTTGAAAAGGCAAAAATCGATGAGCGCCGAGCTCTGTCCCTTTTTGTAAAATCCATTCCAGCTTGTCACCTTTTGGTAATGCCTGTGCAATAGCAATATCTACAGGTAATTCTGCATGATGCGTTAACCAGTCCACAATATCGGCATAGACAACCTGATTGTCTAAAAATGTGATCTGACAAATAGCGGCTTGTCCATCTGGATGATTACAAATAATCTCATCCCCTGCCTGAAATCGCATTACACGCTTTATATGATGCACATCATCTCCGGTAATCTTGATCGTTTTATCAGACCACGTATGTGCAGGTACAAAATAACGTTGCAATAGTTAACACCTTCTTCCACTATTGATTCGGTTTTAATGCAACAATTGAAACCCAATCTTCTAATTCGTTGACTTGAATGATCTCAAAACCTTGTTGTTCCAAATGTTCTTTTACTAATTGCTTTTTACTCTGTGTAATTCCAGATGTAATAAAATAACCACCAAATTTCAATCGCTCCCAAGCTTCTTCAATGAACCGCACAATCACTTCAGCTAAAATATTAGAAACAATAAGATCTGCTTCCACCTTTACATGGTCCAATAAATTATTTTGCTTTGCAATTATCTTTTCCTCTAATTGGTTTAATTTTGCGTTTAATACCGTACTCTTTACAGCTACATCATCCAAATCATACGCATAAACACGCGTAGCTCCTAATAACGCTGCTGCAATACTTAACACACCAGACCCCGAACCTACATCAATTACTGTATCATTTTTATGAAGAAATTGCTCTAATGCCTGAATACTTAATACAGTTGTTGGATGTGTACCGGTACCAAAGGCCATACCTGGATCAAGTTCAATAATGATTTCATCTGTATCTACAGGTTGATAATCTTCCCATGTCGGTGTAATCGTAATCCGTTTCGATATTTTCACAGGTTTGTAATACTTTTTCCAAGCAGTGGCCCATTCCTCTTCATGGACTTCACTTAAGGTGATCTGATTTCTGCCTAAATCGATATCATATAACATTAAGTTGTTAATTGCTTGTTTTATTTCTTCCACCGTTTCACCTAAAAAACTGTTGATAGGAAGATAAGCCTTAATATAAACCCCTTCCTCTGGGTATTCTTCAGGGTTTAATTCATATATTTCCCCATAAATAGAAGTATGTTCCCTCTCTAAATCTAAAGCATCTTCAATCACAAGACCACTTGCTCCATTTTCATGTAAAATATTCGATATCGGTTCTATAGCTTCATTCGTCGTATGGATACAAAGTTCAGACCATTTCATCTTCAATCACCCTTTTCTTATACTATAAACCAAAAAAATCTTATACTTTCCTATAGTGGAACAAAGGCGCAAGTGCCCGTTTAGCAACGTAGCGAATGGAACGAATCAACTAAAGATAAAGGAATCATGCCCCTACAACAGGGGTATGCCGACGCCTGAGCGGCAAGCCCGTTTTTAGTTTTTAGCCGGCCTTCCTCTTTGTAACGAACCGATGATGACTTATCGTAGGGCGCATTTCTAAAGTCGCATCGTTGCCGGGCTCATGCGCTGGACGTGACTATTCGGTTATTTCATTATCCATATGCACCTAAGTTTATACTTTCCTATAGTGTAAAGAAAACTTGGCTGGTGCCAAGTCTTCCATGTAATCGCCCGTGTTTAGCTTTTAGTAAAATGGTATAGAGTATTTTTCACCTATCAATGGTTGCTTGCTAACATGTATAAATGTCTTCACCTTTCAAGTAGTAGCGTATGAATCAACCCTGTGGAAAGCTTTTCAACAGCGTAAACTATTTAAAACAACTAATTACTCTACCATTATAGATGAAGCTTGTACTTAAAACTATTCTTACATAAAAATTTGTTGGGTGAATTGCATTTACACAAACCCATTATGTATACGGTGTGAAAAACACACCGTTATTCACTTTTGAATGCCTTCTTAAATCGTTCAAATAAGGAACCCTCTTGTTCATCTGTTGCCTCATTGCCACTGATATCATTAAATTCTCGTAACAATTCCTTCTGGCGATCGGTAAGCTTTGTAGGTGTTATTACCTTCACTTTAATATGCTGATCACCATGACCATATCCTCTCACATTTGGTGCACCTTTACCTTTCATGCGAAAGACTTTGCCAGATTGAGTTCCAGCTGGTATTTTTAGTTTTACTTTCCCATGAACTGTCGGCACTTCCACTTCATCTCCAAGCGCTGCCTGCGCGAAAGTTAACGGCAGTTCACAGAAAATATGATCCCCTTCTCGCTGGAAGAATTCATGTGGTTTAATATGCACTACGACAAATAAGTCTCCTGGAGGGCCCCCGTTAATACCAGCTTCTCCTTTACCTGACACTCGAATTTGTTGACCTTCATCAATTCCAGCTGGTATGGAAATATGAATTTTGCGGCGTTTTTTCACTCTGCCAGTACCGCCACATGTCGTACATTTTTCTGGGATGATTTTACCTGAGCCATTACAATAATGACATACTCTGCGGTTAACAACCTTACCAAATGGTGTGTTTTGCTCCATATTTAATTGACCTGAACCGTTACAATGAGAGCAGGTTTTCGTTTTCGTTCCGGGTTTTGCCCCAGAACCTGAGCAAGTATCGCATGTCTCTTCTTTAGGAATCGTAATCTCGGCTTCTTTACCAAAAATAGCCTCTTCAAATTCCAACTCCATCGTATATTGTAAATCTGCTCCTTGCTGTGGGGCATTTGGATCTCTTCTGCGCCCGCCCCCACCAAAAAACATATCAAATATATCGCCAAAGCCACCGCCGAAGTCTTGAGCCCCGCCAAAGCCACCGAACCCTTGACTTTGAGGTCCAGCATGTCCAAATTGATCATACTGCGCCCGTTTTTGTTCATCACTTAACACTTCATAGGCTTCCTTGGCTTCTTTAAATTTATCTGCAGCACCCGCTTCTTTATTCACATCTGGATGGTATTTTCTGGCTAATTTACGATATGCCTTTTTTATTTCATCTTTGGAAGCGCCTTTTTCGACTCCAAGGATTTCATAGTAGTCTCGTTTACTCACTTGATCACTCTCCCCGATACACACTTTTGCATAGCTCTTATCTTACCACCATATATATGCATGTGGCAAATATGCGCAAACGATAAACGTGTAAAAAGTCAAAGCCAAGAGGAACCTGACTTTGACTTTACAATTAACAGGCTGATAATCGAAGAAAGGTGGCACCGCCACTATCCTTCATTTTCCTGTTCCAATGTTTACTTTTTATCCTTATCTTCTTCATCGTCTACTTCTTGATATTCCGCGTCAACGACATCATCGTCACTATTTGAACCTTGTTCACTTTGTTGAGCTTGTTGCTGTTGCGCCATTTGCTCATACAATTTAACCGAAAGCTGTTGTACTTGCTCCTGTAACGCTTCTTTCTTTTCTTTAATTTTTTCAATATCGTCCGCTTCTAGTGCAGATTTCAATTCATCTTTTGCTGCTTCTGCTTTTTGTTTCTCATCGTCAGAAACTTTGTCGCCAAGATCTTTAATTGTTTTATCCGTTGTAAAGATTAACTGATCCGCTTCATTGCGTAATTCAATCTCTTCACGACGTTTTTTATCTGCCTCCGCATTTTCTTCGGCTTCTTTAACCATACGTTCTACTTCTTCATCAGAAAGACCAGAAGAAGATTTAATCGTAATCGATTGCTCTTTATTTGTTCCCAGATCTTTAGCGCGAACATTAACAATTCCGTTAGCATCAATATCAAACGTAACTTCAATTTGTGGAACACCACGTGGTGCTGGTGGAATATCCGTTAATTGGAAACGACCTAATGTCTTATTATCTGCCGCCATTTCGCGTTCACCTTGTAAGACATGAATATCAACGGCTGTTTGATTATCAGCAGCTGTTGAGAAAATTTGCGAATGACTAGTTGGGATTGTAGTATTACGTTCGATTAATTTAGTTGTTACGCCCCCCATTGTTTCAATACCTAAAGAAAGTGGAGTAACGTCTAATAATACAACATCTTTCACGTCACCTTGAAGGACACCACCTTGAATAGCCGCACCAAGTGCAACAACTTCATCCGGGTTTACACCTTTTGATGGTTCTTTACCAATAACACGTTTAATTGCTTCTTGAACAGCAGGAATTCTTGTTGAACCACCGACTAAAATAACTTTATCAATATCATTTGCTGAATAATCAGCATCAGATAAAGCTTTACGTGTAGGTATCATCGTACGCTCAACAAGATCAGAGGAGAGTTCTTCAAATTTCGCTCTTGTTAATGTCATTTCTAAGTGTAATGGACCAGCCTCACCTGCTGTAATAAATGGTAAGGAAATTTGTGTTTGCGATACTCCGGACAGTTCTTTTTTCGCTTTTTCCGCTGCGTCTTTCAAACGTTGCGTAGCCATTTTGTCCTTAGATAAATCAATACCATTTTCTTTCTTAAATTCTTGTACCATATAGTCTATAATAACTTGGTCGAAATCGTCGCCACCTAGACGATTATCTCCAGCTGTAGAAACGACTTCAAATGTACCGTCACCAATGTCTAGGATAGAAACATCAAATGTTCCTCCGCCTAAGTCATATACTAAAATCGTTTGATCTTCATCTTCTTTATCGATTCCGTAAGCCAATGCAGCCGCTGTTGGTTCGTTAATAATACGCTCTACTTCCAAACCAGCAATCTTACCAGCATCTTTCGTTGCTTGACGCTCAGCGTCATTAAAGTAAGCAGGGACTGTAATAACAGCTTTTTCAACTTTCTCCCCAATATAGTCTTCAGCATAAGACTTAAGATGTTGAAGTACAATAGCTGAAACCTCTTGTGGTGTATATTCTTTATCTTCAATTTTCACTTTATAATCTGTTCCCATATGACGCTTAATAGATTGGATCGTGTTAGGGTTTGTAATTGCTTGGCGCTTTGCAACTTCACCCACTTGTCTTTCTCCATTCTTAAACGCTACAACAGAAGGAGTTGTACGGTTACCTTCAGGGTTTGGGATTACGACAGATTCGCCACCTTCCATTACTGCGACACAAGAGTTTGTTGTACCTAAGTCAATACCGATTATTTTACTCATAGTTATTTCCTCCTTAACTAGCAAAAACGATTATTTAGTTACTTTTACCATTGCTGGACGAATTACACGATCTTTTAATTTATAGCCTTTCTGCAACTCTTCTACAACGGTGTTCGATGGCTGATCATCATCTTCTACTTGCATAACAGCATGATGTATGTTTGGGTCAAATTCTTCCCCAACCGCTGGGATCTCTTCTGCACCTTGTGAAGCTAGCGCCTCTTTTAATTGGTTATAAACCATAGAGATACCATCAATAATACTCGCAGTGGCTTCTGTTTTTTCGACTTGCAAAGCACGCTCAAAGTTATCTAAAGCAGGTAACAATTCTTGAATTAAATCCTGTGATTGATATTTACGAGCTGCTTCGCGCTCTTTAATCGTACGCTTTTTAAAATTGTCATACTCAGCTTGAACTCGAAGTAATTGTTGATACAGTTCATCTTTTTCTGCTTGTAATGCATTCAATTTTGATTGTAATTGTGAAGTATCCTCTTCACTGTCATTCGCTTCTTCTGTTTCTTCTTTATCTAAAACTTCTACAGATTCAGCTGTTTCATCCTCCACTACCTCTTCGTTAACATTGTTCTCTTCTTCAGTAGTCGTGTTTGTTTGTTTTTCCTGTTCCTCCACGCCTGACACCTCCAATTTAAACTAACCATCATACACTATAACACGTTGAGCCTCAGAACGAAACAGTGGGGTTTTATGAGCTGCTCATCCTAGACGCGTTCAGCTTTATCAATTAATTTTCATCTTTGTACCTCATATACAATACGTCTGTCATTTCATGAGAAAGGATATTTAATAATGAAATCACTTTACGATATTCCATTCTTGTTGGACCAAGCAACGCGATCGTTCCCATTTGCCCCTCACCTAAATGGTAAGCAGCAGTAATTAAGCTTAAATCCTTAATGGCGTCAACGTCATTTTCCCTACCAATTGAAACTTTAATGCCATCATTGGATTGCTTTAATAAATTCACTATTTCATCTTCATTTTCAATCATCGTGTAAAAAGCTCGAATCTTATTAACATCATTGAATTCAGGTTGCATAAGCATGTTAGACTTTCCGCCGATATATAATTTGACTGGGTGATCTTGCAGAAATGCACCTTTTAAGTGTTGATATGACTTATCTAAATCAGAAACATACTTCTGCATCATCGCATCAATTTCTGCATTAAATTTTTCAGCCAGCTGCAAAATCGGAACACCATGTAGCTGATCATTTAAAATATTGACCATTTTCTCCAAGTCAGAGCTATTTATTTCCTCAGGAATTGAAAATGAACGATGCTCGACATGTCCCGTATTTGTAACAAGTATAGCAACAGCAGTACTGGCTGATAATGGTATGATTTGAATTTGCTTTAATTTTGTCTCAAAGATTTCAGGCCCCAATATAATCGATGTATAATTGGTCAACTCTGATAATACCTCTGCAGACATTTGTACAATTTGCTCAAACTCAAAAAAACCATCTTGAATCATGTGCTTTATCACATTGCCTTCTTGTTGTAAAATACTTGGCGAAATAAGATGGTCCACATAATAGCGGTACCCCTTTTCAGAAGGAATACGACCAGACGATGAATGAGTTTTCTCAAGAAACCCCATATCTTCTAAGTCTGCCATTTCATTACGGATGGTTGCAGCACTATATGGAATCACTTCCTTCTTTGCAATAGCACGTGAGCCAACTGGATGTGCCGACTCGATGAAATCATCAATTATGACTTGTAAAATTAATAACTGCCTTTCTGTTAACATGATGATCACCTCTGTTAGCACTCATTCCTTTCGAGTGCTAATGCTAATATTAAATTATCAAATCCACTTTTTTTTGTCAATAAAATGGCATGCGTGAATACAATCTTTTTATGGAGATAAAACCAATCCAGTGTGGAATGGTTTATGATGCCGTTTACAACACAAGGGGCTATACAAATGCTCCATCACTAACTGCAAATATTAGTCATAATAAAATAGCCTGTATGTATAAGACCACACAGACTATTTGGTTATTCCCTAGTGAATTACCGTATCTTCGAGTAAAAACCTTTCAAATACTTCATTAGCTAATATTTTTCCTTCTTCTGTTAATGCGACTTTATCTTCTTCTTCCATCAACCAGCCGCGATCCATCAGTTCCTTTATCGAGGAGCGATATAGCTGATCCATGGAGAGACCAAATTTATCTGCAAATTGGTGTTTGCTCACCCCCGCCATTCTGCGTAAACCAAGAAACATCTCTTCTTCGATTTGTTCTTTTTTGCCGATGACATCTACATGTAAAACAGGCTTGCCGTTCTTTTTTGCTTGTTTAATATATGCAGGTAATGGTCGGATATTGCCATAGCGCTTCCCAGGCAAGTATCCATAAGCACCGGCTCCAAACCCGTAATAGAAATCATTATTCCAATAGGTTAAATTATGTTTACTTTCAAAACCTCGTTTAGCAAAATTACTAATTTCGTATTGGTGTAACCCATTTTCTTCTGCCGTTGCTTTTAAAATGTCATACATTTTTACTTCATCCTCTTGCGGAGGCCGAGGTAGTTGTCCTTTTTTATAACGCTGATAAAAGACAGTCTTCGGTTCAATTTGTAACGCATATGTTGAAAGGTGTGGCAGATTTAAATCCATTGCCTTAGCTAATGAATCTTGAAAGTGCGCAACGGTTTGGTTGGGGAGAGCATAGATTAAATCCGTACTAATATTACGAATGCCGTAATTTTGCAATAATGAAACGGTATTGTACACATCCTTAACGGTATGGATCCTACCTAGCGTTTTTAGCATCTCATTATCAAACACTTGTACACCTAAGGATACTCGATTAACCCCATAAGCTCGTAATAGCTCAACCTTCTCTTTACTAAAGTCACCAGGGTTTGCCTCAATCGTAAACTCTTCACATGCGTCAAGATTAAATTTCTGTGCGATGTGACTTAGCACGGTTTCCAATTGCTGAACGGTTAAAGCAGTGGGTGTTCCTCCTCCAATAAATATCGTCCTCACGTTCATTTGTTCTTCCTGTACATAAGTAGATATTTCTTGTTTTAACGCTTCAATATAATCGTTTGCTAGCTGTTCATTATAAAAGAATTTCGTAAAGTCACAGTAATGACAAATTTGCTGACAAAACGGGATGTGGATATAGACAGATTGAATAGATGTCATAAAATACTCCTTCATGGAAAACAAACTTTATTTCAGAGATGACATGTACTTCGAATAAGTTAAGTCAATCCGACTAGTAAAGTCATCATTTTTATTTATCGTTTATTGTAATGGCTTTAATACCTCAAATACAAGTACTAGCCACCAATACCGATGCGATCCAAATACATAT
Organism: Virgibacillus sp. 6R; assembly: GCF_001895305.1. Classification (NCBI taxonomy): domain Bacteria; kingdom Bacillati; phylum Bacillota; class Bacilli; order Caryophanales; family Bacillaceae; genus Virgibacillus; species Virgibacillus sp. 6R. The sequence continues at coordinate 234,778 of NZ_CP017762.1, forward strand.
AAAATGTAAACTTCATGGAGTAGGAGTTTTCCTCCCCCCATACTGACAAAATAGTACAACGACTAACCTCTTTCGTTCACTGGAAAAAGTATTATACCTTTTCGGTGTGTCCCGCCTTGTTTGATCGACATTTTATCGAATCGAGCGAATCGGAACTTTAGCTGTGGTTATTTCCCGCTTAGACTTCTTCATATCGCTACAACTCTTAGTTCTGGGGTTACCTATATTCGAGAAATAATAATTTTAAAAACGTTCTACCGCCAAAGCCGCTTATGACGGCATTACGGCAGCAGAACGCTATATATAGTTTTAACCGATTAGTTTAGTCATCATCCATTTCCAAAACAGCCATAAACGCTTCCTGAGGAACCTCAACGGAACCAACCATCTTCATCCGTTTTTTTCCTTCTTTTTGTTTCTCTAATAGTTTTCTTTTTCTGGAAATGTCGCCACCATAGCATTTGGACAGAACATTTTTTCGCATCGCTTTAATGGTGGATCTAGCAATAATTTTGTTGCCTATTGCCGCTTGTACTGGAACTTCAAATTGCTGTCTCGGAATAAGCTCTTTTAATTTATCAACAATATGCTTACCACGTTCATAAGCAAAATCTCGGTGAACAATAAACGATAATGCATCAATCGTGTCACCATTTAACAAAATATCCATTTTCACTAACTTAGAAGCTCTGTAGCCAATTAAATCATAGTCAAACGAAGCATATCCCTTTGTTTGTGATTTTAACTGATCAAAGAAATCATACACAATCTCTGACAACGGAATATGGTAAATCACATTAACACGAATATCGTCTAAATATTCCATGTCTATAAACTGACCACGCTTCTTCTGGGCAATTTCCATCACTGCACCAACATATTCATTCGGAACCATAATGGTAGCTTTCACGTATGGTTCTCTCACTTCTTTAATCTGCTGTGGATCAGGCATGAACGATGGATTATCAATTGTTATCGTTGTTCCATCTGTTTGCTCTACTTCATAAATAACACTTGGGGCTGTTGTGATTAGGTTGATATTAAACTCTCTTTCAATTCGCTCTTGAATGATTTCCATATGCAATAAGCCTAAAAATCCGCAACGGAAGCCAAAGCCTAAAGCTTGCGATGTTTCAGCCTCATATTGTAAAGAGGAATCGTTTAACTCTAAACGCTCTAATGCTTCGCGTAAATCATTATAGTTTTTTGAATCGACCGGATACAACCCACAAAAGACCATTGGATTTAAGCGCTTATACCCGGGTAATGGCTCTGAGGCTGGACGTTCGACTAATGTAATCGTATCCCCCACTCGGGAATCACCTACATTTTTAATCGAGGCTGTTAAATAACCAACATCCCCAACAATCAATTCATCCTTAGTTACTGGCTTTGGTCGAAACACTCCTAATTCATTTACTTCGAATTCTTTACCAGTAGCCATCATCTTTATTTTATCGCCAACCTTTAAAGAACCTTCTTTAATACAAACATAGGCTACAACACCACGATACGGATCGTACATAGAATCAAATATTAAAGCTTTTAATGGTTCTTCAGGGTCTCCAGCAGGAGCAGGTATCGCTTCAATGACTCGCTCCAAAATTTCATCAATCCCTATATTCGCCTTCGCAGAAGCTAAAATAACATCATCTTTATCAATACCAATAACATCTTCAAGCTCCTGCTTCACGCGTTCTGGATCTGCGCTTGGTAAATCAATTTTATTTATAACCGGTATAATTTCCAGGTCATTATCTAATGCCAAATAAACATTGGCTAGCGTTTGTGCTTCAATCCCCTGTGCTGCATCCACTACTAAAATGGCGCCTTCACAGGCGGCAAGACTCCTTGATACTTCATATGTAAAATCAACATGTCCAGGTGTGTCGATTAAATGAAATAGATAGTCTTCGCCAGCATTACTTCGGTAATTTAGCTGCACTGCATTTAATTTGATGGTTATACCACGTTCTCTTTCCAAATCCATTGCATCAAGCAGCTGATCTTTCCTTTCTCTTTCCGTAATGGCTTTCGTACGCTCTAAAATACGGTCAGCCAATGTAGACTTCCCGTGATCAATGTGAGCGATAATCGAAAAATTACGCACATTTCTTTGAATTTCTGCCATTAATGATGTTCACTCCTACTTTTTCTACCAGTATCTTTCAGTAGAAAACCTAAATTCTCGACGACAATGACTAGGTTAGATTATAGCAATAGAATCAATGATATTCAAGAACAATGATACAGTTAATCCATCGTGGTACCATATACATCTTTATTGTCACGAAGGTCAAGAAAAAGTTAGTTCCGTGAAAGTTGCCTATCGTTTAGGCGGCCTGTTGTCAGATAAAAGGTTCGTAAAACATCATAAACTTCATTAGACTCGAAGTAAGACAACAGCGATATTTTATTTATCACTTTCATGGCAATTTTTTAACATATACTTAGCTAAGTACACGTTAGACGAAGGGCGTTCTAAAAATCCTGTATTGAAAACAAATTTGTTTTTTTACCATGCTTGCTAAAAAAACAGCTCAGCGATTTGATGTAAGATCGTCACTACAGCTTCAAAAAAACTAGTAATACCAGCTTCTAATACTGAGGCCGTTTTTTCAGTTGCCGGTGCAGGCATCTCAGGTTGCGTGGTCAATACCTCATGCTGACTATCGGGAGCCGATTGTACTTCTTTTTCAATAGCACGCTCATCTGATTCCGTTACATTTGTCGGGACAATAGGATTGTCCTCCTCTCCACCATTATTACCGTAAACAACCCCAGCTAAAAAACAAACCGCTAATAATAGTAATACAATAACAGCACGAGTCATTTTTACACCTCCTAAGATGACGCATCTACTTTCTCTGCGTCCCAATACATTTCGCTAAATACATCCGCAAGTGCATCAGCAGAACGATATAGTTCGTCTAAATGATTTTCAACTCCACCAAATTCAAATAACAGTGCATTTTCGGATAAATCCTGATTGAAAATACCATTCGTACCTGCGCCTTTTTTGGTATATACTCCTCTACTCAAGCCTGGATATTTTTCTTCTAGTAAATAATGTAAGTTTGTTGCCAGCTTTTGGTTTTCTTCATAATCCGCATGTTCTGCACCAACAACAATCATAAGCCTGGCATACGATTTACCATTAATTTTTGTGGTCGTCTTATCTCTACTAATGGAATCACGGTGTAAATCAAACGCATATCGCATATGTTTGTTAGCTGCAAACGCATCTTCTACAACCTGTCTAGAGGCTTGATATGACTTGCCATAGTCCCAACCCTTTTTATTCAATTCATTCATGATATCCGTATCTTCTACTACCGTTCCAATACCGTTATCTTGCAGTGATTTTGCTAAACGGTCACTTACCTTTGTTATATTCACTTCTTTATGATGTGCCTGATTAGGATCTGTTACCTCTGGTAAATGAGGTAGAAAAGATTCCCGATTATGGGAATTGTATATATAAACGACTTGTTTATCACCAGTTGTCGGGGTAGCTTGTTGCTGTTCTTGATCTTTTTTGTCTTTTTCTGTTTGTTCTTCACTTTCTTCTAGAACAGCCTGTCTTTCTTTTAAAACGTCTTCCAATGGAGGGGATGACTCTACCGGAAAATTCGTAAAATCAGTACCTTGTCCTGCTACAATCATTTGATTATCGAAATTAGAAAATCCAGGTATTTCATTTCTTAACAAGCTACGCGGATCATTTGGCTTTAAATTAGTTGCTATTTGAAATAAAGTGTTCGTTACGTCAGGCTTTGCCTTATCGGCTGGAAATCCTTCATGAAACGCACGATTTTCTAAACGAAGTAGATAGTAAAAGAAGGAACTATCTATGTCGCTTGTCCATTCACTAATCATCTCTGATGACAGTCGGTATGCTGGTTTTATAGCTGTCATAGTTGCTATGAACAAAAAAAGTAATATAAAGCCAATAATATACACACTGCTTCTTGGCAAGAGAAACCATAGCGTTTTTGTTTTCATTCTTTCACCCCTTCTAAAATCACAACTATCGTTCGAACTTATACTATAAAAGCATGGAATGAAGCATCCTGTTGTATAATTTTTTATTCATGTGATAAGCTGTTTTACAAAAGGCTACTAACTAAAGCGTAACTGTGTCCAATTGCTACGCCTATGCACTTTCTTTTGGCAGAATGCCCACGATAGTATGCCTATGAAACTAAGCTAGGCTTTCATTAATTTAAGGTATGCCATAATGAAACGTAGACCTTTATACTCCGTTTAAGGTACTACGATTTTTACTAGGCTTTTTAAGTATCCTCTGTAAACTATTAACGCTTCTAGTTTACTCTATGTTTTAGATTCAAAAGCTAGAACCAATAATGTTATATGTTAGAATTTTTATCCCTGAAATGATAGAGTGCAAGCTGCAATGGTGAAACCCTATAAGAAAAGAGGCTGGGACAAAAGCAAATACTATATAGCTAAAGCCGAACAATCTTTTTATAATTGTTCGGCTTATTTGCATTAAAATATTTCTATCACCACTATGTCAAAATACTTCGCTTTCCGCAGGTCTCCTCAGCTTCCGCGGAAAGAAAAAACCACTTTCCTGCGGGGATCTTCAGCTCGCTCTGTTCCCGCAGGAGTCTACATATTTTGACTACGCTAAAATTTGCGTATACACAATTGGCGATTTATTGTTCGTTTTTTAATCAGCTGTTTTAGTTATGTCCAGCCTCTTTTCCACATTATTCGCCGCTTATCTGCTATAAGCGCTAAAGTTATCCACGTCGACCTTTTCATGAAGTGCTGCATTTACTCCGTTAGCTAGAACCGTAGCCATATCCTTCATAAATGCATCCACTTCTTTTGGTGTTACCATTAAATTATGTCCAAGAGGTGTTAGCACTTCTGTAATTAGCTTCCTTTTTTCTTCATCCTCCAACCCGCCTACGATTCCAAGAAAAGTTTCACGTTTTTCCTTATCTGGCATATCTTCTTCACTTAAACTTCGATCACCAAATGAAAGACCAGCGGGAGTTAAAGCTTTTGATGGCGCATCTTTTTCCCGCCACTCCCTGCCAAAATGTTTTAAGATAAAATCGATTGTATCGCTGGCAATCGTTACAGCGTCAACAACGGTAGGAACACCGATTGCAATAACTGGTATTCCTAATGTTTCTTGGCTAATTTCTTTACGCTTATTCCCAACTCCAGATCCAGGGTGTATACCTGTATCAGACAATTGAATCGTTTCGTTCACTCTTTCAATGGAGCGTGAAGCAAGTGCATCAATACAAATAACAAAATCAGGCTCGAACTTCTCTACAATCCCAAAAATAATATTACTTGTTTCAATTCCCGTTACCCCCATAACGCCTGGCGTTACTGCTGCTGTTGAGCGATATCCATTTGCAACTGTTTCATGCTCTAATCGAAATAGATGGCTTGTTACTAACACCTTCTCTACCGTCATTGGTCCGAGCGCATCAGGGGTTACATTCCAGTTACCAAGACCAACAATTAATCCTTTTGCATCCTTAGGGATTTGATTAGCAGCTAATAATTCCTCTAACTCTTTTGCTAATACTTGGGCTGCCAAATACTGTCTATCTGTATCTTGGCGTTTTACGCCATCTGCATAAATCGTAATATATGTTCCCGCTTTTTTTTGTAGTAGCTTAGCACCTGTTTGATCGATATCTACGTAGGAAATTTTAATGCCATCCTTCTCTTTTTCTTTAATAGTCACACCTTTTATTGATTGTTCCGATTGATCTTGCTTCTCTACATACATATCTTTAGCTTCAACCGCAAGATCTGTCCTCACCTGGTAAGGAACGAATTGGTCATTTTGTTGCTCCATTGGTTATCACCCTTTATCCATTTTATTTTTAGTTTGAACAATGTAACTTAACTCATACATGGAGTAAATCATCATTTAGGTAAAGCAATCGATAATAAGCAATTTTGTATATTTTTTGTGTAGGCTGTCTTCCTTCCAGCCCTTAAAAAATAAGGTATAGATTAGTGTCTAAATTATCCCTTTCACTCTATTAAAAAATAAAAGTTCACTTAAGTATGTTGCAGCTACTTGAAAACACATGCTTCCTTTGGTAAAATGACCTTTGTCGATAGACAAAAAAATTGGGGTCTCATAACGATTTGTTTTGGATCATAAACCGAGATACAATCGATGATGGTGTTAGTTTTAGGAGGTGAAGTCAATGGCAAATATTAAATCTGCAATTAAACGTGTTGATACAAATAGAAAGAAACGTTCTAATAATATTACACAAAAATCAACCATGCGTTCACAAATCAAACATGTTGAAAAGCTAATTGAAGCAAAGGACAAAGAAAATGCGAGCATCGCTTATAATGTTGCTAAAAAAGCAATTGATAAAGCTGTTCAAAAAGGCGTGGTCCATCAGAATTTTGGAAATCGCCAAAAATCCCGTCTAGCTAACAAAATCAACCAGCTTGGCGCATAAAAAAACGATCCATTAAGGATCGTTTTTTTACTTCCATAAATTAACATGATATTTATGTTATTAGAATACTACTCTCAAGCAGCGCCTACACTTCTTTGTTTATTTAAAGTAAACCCCTCGAGCGTTTATTAAAACCATTTTAAATATACTTCTGTTCCTTTATGGGGCGTACAGCATTGTTTCCTTGCACTAATTGATACAACAGCATTTCAAAAGCCAAATCCTTTTCCATGCCTCCCTGCTTCATCACACTATCTGCTTCGGTAAGCTGATTCATGAAATATTGCAAGGTCTCTACTGAAAATTGCCCTTCTCGTTTTAAAGCTAATTTAATAACATATGGGTGGGCACCAAGTTGTTTTACCATTTGCCCCTGCGTATAGCCTTTTTGTTTCAATAGCTTCACTCTTAACAACGTACGAAATTGAAACGCAAGTAGACCAACTAAAGCGATCGGTTCTTCTTTCTGCTTTTCTAAATCCCTAAAGATTTCGATTGCTTGATGCAAATTGCGATTCATAACAGCATCTGCTAATCGAAGGGAAGAGCTTGTGGCAGTACGGGACATTAAGTTGTCTGCAATTTCTTTTGTCACCTGTCCATTTTCACCAACGTATAAGGAAAATTTATGTAATTCACTTTCTAAAAGGTGAAGATTCGTCGAAATTTCAGATTCAAGCATATCGTAAACTTCATCCGTTACGTGAATTTTCAATTGCTCAGTGAGTTGCTCCATCCATTTCCTTAGTTCATATTCTTTAACTTCCCTGCAATCTGCTACAATTGCATGTTTTTTTAATTGTTTCGTTATTTTCTTCCGCTCATCTAATTTTTCATAAGGGGCAACCACTAATAAAATGGAATAATCTACCGGATTAGTTAGATAATTTTCCAATACTTCTAACTGATGGTCAACAGCATTTTTTTCCGGTTTTGCTTTTAGAAATGAAGCATTATTAGCAATGATTAATTTGCGATCTCCAAAAAAAGGAAATGTTTCAACATCTGCAATCACATCTTCAATAGGTGTTTCCTCTAAATCGTATACATTCAAGTTATCTTTGTTGCCATCAATAGTTACTTGCTCTATTTTATTCTTTAGCTGTTGTATAAAAAAGGATTCATTTCCATAAACTAAATATATAGGTGCTACTTGCTTTTTATTTAGCTGTTTGACTACCTCTATATAATCCATCATATCACTCCATATTTAAGCCTGTCTTATTTATGGTAAAGTGTATTGAAGAGAATGGCAAGGTAAAAAAATATGAGCTTCGACCGCAAAATAAAAAATCAGAGAGAGGGAAAATCTGGGTAAGAAAAGAACAATCCCTCTCTAATCTATATAAACGCTTAGTGAAAGGCCCTAGGAACCATGCACTAAACGATATTTGTTTTATTTCTATCATTTCCTTTCTGTTCGAAATTATCGATGTTAAGTCTTTCTAGTTTTGGTATGAAAACGTTTATATGTTACAATAAAGGCACACTGGATTTTTTTAATAAGTTCGCTTATACTATTGGTGATATGGGAGGGGTTAACATGAACGAATTTGAAAAGGATATTCAATCAAAAACAAATGACGTCGTCGATAACATTAAAGGCTTTACATTTTCGTTTGTTTTCTTTTTGCTAATTTTTGCAATTGGGGTAACCATTAGTGTGCTGGGATCTTAATAAAACAGGCATGAATAAGTAGCGTACATAAAGAGAGACTGTTTTCAGTCTCTTTTTTTATTGTATAGGAAACGATAAAATGATGTGCTTGTGGTTAACGAAATAACCGACTAGTCACGTCTGGCTCATGAGCCCAGCAACGATTCCGCCTATAGAAATGCGCCCTACGATAAGTCATCATCGGTTCGTCACTAAGAGGAAGGCCGACTAAAAACGGGCTTGCCGGCATACCCCTGTTTTAGTGGCATGATTCCTTTATCCCGTAAAAAGGCGTTGTAGACTCCCACTTCAAGAATGGAAGATGTAAGCTAAACAAGTCGAAGCGGGAGGTAACAGCACCTAAATCCCCGATTCGTTCAACTAACCATCAGCGGAGATGAAGAAAACCCTGCTGATGGAAGGTTCACTTTATCTTTAGTTGATTCGTTCCATTCACTACGTTGCTAAACGGGCACCCCGCGCCTTTGTTCTTGGCGTATCATTGCTCATCATGTAAATGTTATTTTCACCAGAGATATTTTTACCTTTTGCAACCATCCAAAACCAAAAATGGTACAGTTTTACACATCTAATAAAGTATATGTTTTTAAACGCTGTTTCGTTCACGGCAGTTTTACTATATTGTTTGGATAGTTATGGATTTCCAATCCGAACAACACACTGCTTCAAGCATTAAGACATCAGCTGAAATGTTACACGGGGCTTTTAGTAGAAACTCCCATAGCACATATATTACATAATTTGAATATGTCTTTATCATTTTATAATTGTAAATATCCCTGCCTTGTCTTGAAAATGATATTGAACAGCTCCATGTTGATCCGTTCGTAAGATAGTCATCTCTTTGTCTTCTAGTCTTTGTACCACATCATCAGCAGGATGCCCGTACCGATTATCTCTCCCCACAGGTATTAATGCGATTTTAGGTGAAAGCTCTTGCAGGAGAGCTTCATCCGTTGACGTATCACTTCCATGGTGAGCCACTTTCAACACGTCTATGCTCAAGTTTGGATACTTTCTAATCACATCTTTTTCTTCCTCTTTCGTTATGTCGCCTGTAAACAGCCAATTTTTTCCTCCTAAATTTGTATACAGCACCATGGAGTTTTGATTGGAGTCGTGGTTATCTTGTATCGGAGCAAGAATTTGAAACAAATGACCACCAACGTTCATTTCTGAATTCCCCTTTGCTGTGATCAAGTTAACATCCTCCGGAACACGGTTAAATTCAAGCTTTGCGGTATCAAAAAACGGACTAACAATAATAGTATTTACTGCAAACTCTTGAAGTAAATACGGAACACTTCCAATATGATCCATATCTTCATGTGTTAAAATGACCGCATCTAATTGCTGGATTCCGCGCGAAAATAAATACGGCTTTATAACTTGCTCATACATACGCCTTGATGGAGCATAATCTGTAAATGAAAATGTTGCTCCAGCGTCGATAAGGATAACTCCTTTACGATAAGGTAATTCAATTACAAAAGCGTCACCTTGCCCAATATCTAACATGGTAACAGTACCAACTGGAGAAAAATACGGACGTAAGCCATTACCAATTAGCAGGAGTACAATGAGACATCCACAATAAAAAGCATGTCGCAGCTTTTCTTTTTCCCACCATTGCATAAAAAGGATAAACAGGACGTAATACAATAGGACAACAAACCAAGGTAACGGGCCGCTAACTAATGGAAAATGCATATGTTCATCAAACCAATGAACAACTTGCATTGCTACATGATGAATATTCATAAACCAATTATCCAGTAGAGAAACCCATGGCAGAGGGGTAAAGAGAAGTAATAAAAACATGGCTGGAATAAAAAAAGCGGAATAATAAGGCACCATTATTAAATTAACTACAATGGATGCTGGTTGAAATAACGAAAAGTAATAAAATTGGATTGGCAAAATCGCTATTTGTGCAATAAAACTAATGTATAACACTTGAAACAAGCGATTTTTCGTCTGAAAAAGGATTCTTTTGGATAAAAGTAACGCAAACGTTACTGCAAACGAAAGCTGAAAACCAACTTGATACATGATAAATTTATCAGTAGCGAGCAAGAATAAAAATACGAGACTTAAAACATCTGTGACATTCCATTTCCAGCCTGTTTTATGAAGAATGATCAAGATACATGCCATTAAGCTAGCTCGCCACACAGAAGGTTCTCCGCCAGCTAAAACAGCATATATAGGGAGAAAGATAAGAATTGCCCATTCGGTCCATTCCTTGGTGAGTAAATTTAACTTAATAAGTACAAAGTATAATAAACCTGTAATAATACCGACATGCAAACCTGAGATAGCGAGTAAATGACTCATTCCCCACCGTTGAAACAATTCGACTGTTTCTTTGTTTACGGATGAATCATCTCCGAAAACCAGCGCGCGCACCCATGAAGAGGTTTCTTTACTTAACCGTTTATCCGTATAGTCCAAAACAGAATGTCTAATTTGATCGAGGCTTTGCAATATTCCTCGATTCTTTACACATTTCAATAATTGCAAATCGGATAAAACAGCTTCATACTTGATTTCTTTCGTTAAAAGATATCTGCGATAATCAAATTGCCCGGGGTTCGTTGCAGTGTCAGGGGCGCTAATTTCTGTCGTGAATGAACAAGTAGAACCATAGCGTATAGACTCATCGTATTTGCCTTCCTGATCCGGAAAATACGCAACTGCAATTTTTTCATTTATCTGTTCGTCTTGGATAACAAAAGAAAGCCGAGAAGTAGTTTTTTCAACTGGACTGACAATGGGTCCTGAAACAGTTATTGGATGCTTAAGCGGATCCAGCTGGTTGTTGCTAGAAAGATGTGGGAGATAAAAGTAGAAAAAGAGAAGGAATAAAAAGGATAGCACCAATGGAAGGGTAGCTATCCGCTTGATGTAAAATAAATAACTAATCCATATAAGAAACACTCCAAAAAGCAATGTGCTGAATGAGGTTAATATTGCCAGCATACTTGTAAAAGCAGCACATGCGACAAAATGCCAATTACCATTCACACTATTCACCTTTCATCTAATTGAAATAAACGTACCGCTTCTTCTTTTAAATTTATTAATTCATCAGGATCGAGAGGTTTTTGATCCATTCTTTGAACAAGCTCTTTCATAAATCGATGTTTCTCAGCATAGTTGGTATCAACCATAACATAATCAAGTTCGACCTTCTTAGTTTCTACGCCAACTTCAGCAAATAAAGAAATCGCGTACGGATGATTATGATAATCCTCAGCATAATAGACGGTTCGAATACCTGCTTGAATTAATTGCTTACAGCATTGCAAGCAAGGAAAATGAGTCACATAAATATCTGCCCCTTCTGTAGGGACACCGAATTTAGCACACTGTAATAGTGCATTTGCTTCAGCGTGAATCGTACGAACACAGTGACCATCAATTACATAACAACCATCATCGATACAATGCACACTTCCAGAAACACTTCCATTATATCCACCGGCAATAATACGTTTATCTCGTACAATCGTAGCACCGACCATTAATCTAGTACATGTACTACGTAAAGCTAACAAATGACTTTGCGCCATAAAATATTGATCCCATGAAATACGTTCCATTCGTACTCCCCTTTCAAACTCATTTATCTAAGTTTCTTGCTACTTTTAGATGGAGTATGCATTAAGAATAAAAAACTATTCTCTGGAGCATCGCTATTTACACTAATAGTCAAATTAGACTCAACCATATCGAAAAAGCTAAACGATGAAAACATCCCTATTAGAACATAACCAGCCGTATCCAGAGTCACTCAAGGTACTTGAATGTCATCCTCTAGCGCTTCCAATGTTTTTTCGCCAATACCAGAAACATTCAACAAATCTTCCAGTTGTTGGAATAGACCATGTTCTTCTCGATATTGAACGATTGCTTCTGCTTTTGCAGGACCAATACCGTTTAAAGCCTCAATCTCTTCCGCAGTAGCTTGATTGATTTTGACTTTTACCATTCCACCACTTTGTTCATTAACAATCGATGGTCCATTCTCTCCAGCTGCTATTACTTCAATAACCATCTCATCCTGAACTTTTTGCGCCAAATTCACCTGAGATTGATCCGCATTAGTCGTGAACCCGCCTGCTATTTCAATAGCATCAACGACACGTGCTTCTGATTCCATCTCATACACCCCAGGACGTTTCACTTCTCCCTTAATATCAACATATATTGATTGAGTTGCAGAAGTTTCTTCTTCCTGATCAGATGTGGGATCAGTAGGATCTAGCGGCTCATCTTTTACAACCACTTTAGCATTTGTTCCGTGATCATCCTTCTCACTTGTCAATAATAAAACCACAAGAATAGCGATAGGGATCGCAATGATGAACAATATACGTTTAATTTTACTTGTGTACAAGGGATTCAACTCCTTTTTCCGAACCCATATTTTCTTATAACCGGAGCAGTTCTTAGCTTAGAGTCGATTAACTGCTCCCTATATGGTTACTTCCACAAGAAGTGTGAAAACTCCTTTTCGATTAAAAAAAGCATTATCTATCGCCTTTTTCAGCAGAAAAGAAAATCCTGGCTGTGTTTTTAGTTACACTATTGACTTTTATCGAAAAATCCCCGTACATATTTATATTTTGAAAGCCTGCTTGCAGTAATAATTTTTTATAAAAATCAACAGAAAAAGTGCGTTGATGATGAACTTCGTCAAATCGAACGTAATCGCCCACATCATTTTTTGAAAAAAATGTAAGCTCATGGAACATTTCACCTGTATGATCACCAGGCAGACAAAACCATATGTAACTCGCATCTTCTGTAACATCAGCAAAGGTTTCGTGTACATAATGATCCGTTACAAACGGCAATGCATGCACATCAAATAAAAAAACGCCTTTCGAGTTAAGTGCGTCATAAATGTTCTGAAATGTACGAAGCAACTCCTCCTCTGTGGTTATATAATTGATTACATCACAAAAACTAACAGCTGCGTCAAGACCCGTAATACCTTTTAACGCTCTTAAGTCTTGACAAATCCACTGAATAGATCCACTTGTAGCTCTACTTTTGTGTTCGGCGTTAGCTAACATATCCGTGGCATAATCAACGCCAATTACATGGGGATATAATTGAGCCAAACGTAATGTAATCTCACCTGTTCCACAACCTAAGTCTGCAATATATTGAATATTTCTTGTTTGCAAAATTTGTTCTGTATAGTGCAACCACTTATCATATGGTGCGTTTCTCATTAGGCGGTCATAAATATCCGCCAATCGTTCATAGGCCATATTTACTGATCCTGTCCTATTTCAATCGGATAAGTTGCAGCATCTCCCCAAAGGCGTTCTAAATTGTAGTAGCTTCTTTCCTCTTTGTGAAAAACATGACAAACTACATCACCAACATCCACAAGAATCCATCTTGCTTGTTCAAATCCTTCTAATCGATGGACAGGAATATCGTGTTCTTCCATTTTATCCTTAATGCCTCTAGCAATCGCTTGCACTTGTCGCTCATTACTGCCATGACAAATTAAAAAATAATCTGCAACTAAAGAAACTCCATTCATTTCTAGGGCAATAATATTTTCTGCACGTTTATCGTCACATGCATCTGCTGCTAATTGTACTATTTGTTCATTTTTCATTACACACTACCTCCATAACCCAATCTCGTTAAATCATTATACGCATAAAGTGTATCTGGATAGACAGTTGCTTGTTTACCAATTAAAAAACGAATCGTGTTCGCCAAAGCCATCCAACAAGCTTTATGCAAATCATTCTCTGCTATTTTTCTTACTTCATCCACTCCGGGGAATTTCCTCCCAGGTTCAATGTAATCTGCTAAGAAGATAATCATCTCTAACTTGCTCATGTTTGCCTTTCCGGTAGTGTGGTAGCGAATTGCCCCATGAATTTCTTTATCCTTAAGTCCTAGTTCGCTTTCGATTAGGAGTGCACCTACCGGACCATGCCAAAGCTCATGATGGTAATGGAGCAGATCTTTCGGTAATACGGATGAGGTTTTAATCCAACGTGCCAGCTCTTCTTTAGAACGATATTTAGCATAATCATGCAATACACCTGCTAACTCAGCCCTAGAAACATCTTCTCCAAACCGATGAGCTAACTTTTTTGCCGTTTCAGCAACTCGTATGGAGTGAGCATAACGTTCTTTTGTCAGTTGTGGTTTTACTTTTTCCATAGCAAATTCAATGTTCATATAACCGATGCTCCTTCATATATTGATAAACAGGAGCGGGTAACCAATAATGGACAGAAACACCGTTCATACACCGTTCTCGTAACAATGTTGACGAAACTTCAATCAAAGGAATGTCAACGATTAAAATCGAATATCGACTTTCCAATTGATAATTAGAACGTTTGACGCCAACGAATGTCACAAGTTCTGTCAGTTCCTCAATCCGATACCAACGCGGTAAGTATTCCACCATATCTGCACCAATTATAAAATAAAATTCATTATCAGGATGGCGTCTCTTAAGCTCCTCGATGGTATCAATCGTATAAGACTTCCCGCTTCGTTCTATCTCAATCGTATCAACTTTAAAATAAGGATTACTTTTCGTTGCTAGACGAACCATCTTTAACCGCTGTTCTGGACCCGTCTTTGCGTTATCCTTATGAGGTGGGGTATAAGAAGGGATAAACCAAACTTCAGCTAAATCTAAAGCAAGGCGTACTTCTTCAGCAATAATTAAATGACCAATATGAGGCGGGTCAAATGTACCACCTAATATTCCTATTCGTTTCATAAACTCATCCTTTATGGTAGAACGATGTGCTTATTATCTTTGGATTCCTTATAAAGGACAATATTATTCCCTATTATTTGGACAACTTCCGCACCTGTTCCTTCTGCTAATTGCTCCGCAACTACTGTTTTATCCTCTAAACAATTTTGTAAAATGCTCACCTTCAATAGTTCTCGCTTTTCTAGAGCATCTGCGATTTGTTCGTTCATATTTTCGTTAACACCTATTTTCCCTACTTGAAAAATAGGCTTCAATTGGTTTGCCTTTGCTCGTAAAAATCGTTTTTGTTTTCCTGTTAACATGTTATCTTCCTTTCAACATCTGTTCTAATTCTTCAACCATTTGGCCAATATCGGGTTTATGCCCTGTCCATATCTCAAAAGCGTATTGGGCTTGGTAAAGTAACATCGTATGCCCATAATGAACTTGCGCACCACTTTGTTCTGCTAGCTGTAAAAATTTTGTCTTAATGGGCTGATAAATGATATCACTATAAATAGGGATAGGTGAAAAATCAGCCTTTGTAAAAATAGATCGGTTTACATTTGGTTTCATTCCGACAGAAGTTGTCTGGATGACAATATCATAATCACCCAAGCAATTCTCAGCTGTCGCAAAAGAAAGCACTTGTGAATCATGTTCACGATGCTGACAAATCGCCATGGCATGCTCTTTCGTACGATTAGCTAAATCAATTCGCTTAAATCCAGCCTCTTCAAGGGCTGTAAAGATTCCTCTGGCTGCTCCACCTGCACCAAGGATTAGTGCGCTACAACCCGCTTCATGAAATAATGCAGGAAACTTCGACTGTAATGCACGAACATAGCCAATGCCATCTGTATTGTATCCTATCCATTTATTATTTTTATTTACAACTGTATTAACAGCTCCAATCTTAGCAGCACCCGCATCAACTTCATCCAAATAAGGGATAATTTTCTCTTTATAAGGAACCGTTACATTAAAACCATGCAACTCAAGCGATTGGAGTTGTTCCATAATTGTATCAAAAGAACGTTCCGGATTCATTTCATAAATGCGATAACTCCCATCCATACCCGTCGTTTCCATAAATCTTTCATGGATCCATGGCGATAGGGAGTGAGCAATAGGATATCCGATTAAACCAAGACGAAATAGCACTAAATATTCCTCCTAATTGAATGATTGACGAATAGAAACAGCAACACCTTTTGGACGATTTGCAGCTACTGTAGCCCCTTCACCTAAAATACTAACCCATCCTAAACCTGGAAAAACGATGTCATACTTACCTTCTTTGATGCGAAATGTATCTGAGATCATAGGCGGTATTTGATCTATGGACGCTTCAGTCGGTGGTGTTAATAATTCTCCGCAGTGATTTGCAAATAAATCGTCCGCTTTTTCCAGCTTTGTACGATGTATCGGTAATTGATTGGAAAAATAGCAAACAAACGACTGCTTATCACCCTTTATAAAATCCAGCCGCGCTAACCCACCAAAAAACAGGGTTTGTCCATCATTCAGCTGATAAATCCTTGGCTTTATCTCTTTATTTGGTGTGATGAGCTTCAAATCTTCACCACTAATATAGTGTGCCATCTGCTGTTTATTAACAATTCCAGGTGTATCAATTAGAGCTGATCTATCATCTAGGGGGATCTCGATAAAACCAAGTGTCGTACCAGGAAAGTAAGAAGTTGTAATTACTTCACTAAATCCGGTAGATTGTTTAATTAATCGATTGATAAACGTTGACTTTCCGACATTGGTTGTTCCTACAATATAGACATTATCTCCTTGTCTATATTGTTCTATTTTCTCCGAAAGCTCAGCAATGCCATGTCCTTTTGCTGAAGAGATCAAGCAAGCATCTGTTACTTTTATTCCCGCTTGTTTTGCTTGCGACCGTAACCATTGCAATAACTTCCTTGTATTAACAGACTTAGGAAGCAAGTCCATTTTATTTCCAACTAATAAAATAGATTTTTCTCCAACTAATCGTGGCAACCCATGGATTAAACTGCCATCTACATCAAAAATATCCACGATATGGACAACCAAGCCGGACGTGTCTCTAATGGAACTTACCATCTTCAAGAAGTCGTCGTCCGTTATTGATACATCTTGAATTTCGTTATAATGCTTTAAACGAAAGCATCTTTGACATAGAACAACTTCCTTTTGCAGAGAAGAAACAGGTGTGTACCCTGGCTGATCTTTGGCTGTTGTTTGAATACGTACTCCACAGCCCTGACAATCTATAGTTTCCGTTTCCATCGTTTATTTTTCCTCCCAGTTTATTTTTCCTTTTTTTCGCATATAAGCAAGTATGCGCCGTTCAATTTTACGGTTGATCTTGGTTATCTTTTCATCCGTCTCTACGATTGGCACGACCAAAATAGTATAAAATCCTGCCGTATTACCACCAAGCACATCGGTTAAAATTTGGTCACCAATCACAACAATTTCTTCTTTTTTTAAATTCATTTTTTTTGCAGTTGTTTTAAATGCTTTGCTCAGCGGTTTACGTGCACTGAATACAAACGGTGTATCTAATGGTTCTGAAAACACACTTACTCGCTCTCTATTATTGTTTGATATTATGGTTACTTTGATGCCATGCTCCTTCATTGATTTGAACCATTGCACTACTTCCGAAGTAGCTTCCTTTACATCCCAGGCAACCAATGTATTATCCAAATCGGTAATAATACCTTTTATGCCTTTTTCCCTCAATGCCTCAGGATGTATTTCAAATATACTTTTTACGTGCTCGTTTGGCAAAAATCTCTTTAACACACTTCCACCTCATTATTCTTTTGTTCAATAGTATAAAGTGAATCTTCCATCAGCGGGGATTCATTCATCCCCACAGCTTGTTAGTACCGTAATGGTATGACCTAAAGGCCTCTTTATGAAGTAGGGCATTTAGGTGCTGTTATCTCCCACTTAGACTTGTTACTGTAAAAATATCCAAAGGGGAGCTTATATACGGGATAAAAAGATACCTAAAAGCGTAAATCGTACCACATCTCACAATAAGTTGCTTTATACTCCTACATAACCTTTTCCGCTTACACAGTATGGGAAAACGCCTCTTTTGCATGATTCTCCTTTTAACCTGTCAATACAAGAATACAATTATAACCTAATCCTATACCAACTTTCTATATTAATAAAGAAAATTTTATTCATCCCTACGAATCCACGAAATAAGGAAAGCAATTTGGTTAACTCGTTTAAATTTGTCATATTCATCCACTTTTTGTTCCTTTACGAATAAGTCTATTAGTTCAAAGCGAGCAATAAGTTACTATGCTGATTCGACACATTTTAAGTCACCTATCAGCAATTTTCTGCATCAATGATTTTAGTCTAGGAGAACTATGTAGATTTACCTAGTATTATTACATAAATCGTTCGACAAATAGTTTCATTTTTTGCGTTGTGGATAACTTTATTAACATTTTTCGAGTTGATTTAACCGAGTTTATAGCACTTTTATTTCACTTGTACACAAGTTATCTACAGTGCACTGTAGATAACTTGCGCCTTGTCCTACTCCTAGGTTCATGGTAAATTATTAGTAACTTTATTACAGAAGATTTCCACTTTTAGGGGGGCTGTATTTATGGAACATTTGTCCGACGAATTATTACTCGAATCATACATTACAGCAAATGAATTAAATTTAAGCCCTGATTTTCTCTCCTTAATTGAAGAAGAAATTCATAGAAGACAATTGTCACATAAAATAAAAGATACAAAATCAGGTTGATGAATCACCCATTATATTAAATATGAAGAAACTCAAAAACCCTTTACGAATTTATGATATTTAAGGGTTTTTTATTTTTATTGGCCATGTATTGTGTTAAAATATTTCTTGGATAAAGCTTCACATACTTTTGTGTGAAAGCTGGTTGCAGATATAAATTTTCTTTTTGGCTAATACCATTTGTTGACCCTAAGAAGAAGTTGTTTTCCCCGAAGGATATTGTACCACAATGAACCGTTCTCTTAATTCATTGCTATGAAATAATAAATCACGCATAAAAATAACAACAAATGATTATTTATCCTACCATGGACGGGACATCTACATCAACAGTCGTAGGTGCTTTAAATCCTGTCTAGATTCACGTAATAAAAAACATTATAATAGTAAACCGTTTCAGTTGGTGAAGGAGGAATTCCAATCAAATGATATTCGCAGTACTCATTCCACTGCTTATTGCATGTTTTATTCCTGCATTAAGTAAATTGAAAGAAAAACTACATACAGGGATCTTTGTTTTTTTTATACCTTTTTTGATTTTTCTATACTTCGTTTCTTTTATTGGTAACGATTTTACGCCAATTAGGGAACAATATAGTTGGATCCCATCCTTAGGAATTAACTTTGACTTGTACTTGGATGGTTTAAGTTTGTTATTTGTGTTGTTAATTAGCGGAATTGGTTCATTGGTAGTACTCTACTCCATCTATTATCTTAGCAAATCGGAGCGTCTTGGACATTTTTATGTTTATTTGCTCATGTTTATGAGCGCGATGCTTGGTGTGGTGCTATCGGATAATATTTTTGTACTATATACTTTTTGGGAATTAACATCCATATCTTCATTCTTATTAATAGGTTATTGGCATTTTAAAGAGCGCTCACGCTATGGCGCTTTAAAATCAATGCTCATTACTGTATTTGGCGGACTTAGCATGTTAGGTGGCTTTATCTTATTATATGTAGTCACAGGTACAACGAGCATACAACAAATGATTGGTCAAGTAGATCTTATCTTAAACAGCACTTATTTACCTCTCATATTAGGCTTTATTTTACTAGGTGCGTTTACAAAATCTGCTCAATTTCCATTTCATATTTGGTTACCGGACGCAATGGAAGCTCCAACACCTGTCAGTGCCTACCTGCATTCTGCTACGATGGTAAAGGCTGGACTCTTCCTTGTAGCACGCTTTTCGCCAATTTTTTCAGGATATGAAGGTTTCTTTATCGTCGTAAGCGTGTTTGGTATTGTAACATTATGTTGGGGAGCTTATATGTCAGTAAGACAAACAGACTTAAAGGCTATTTTAGCTTTTTCTACCATTAGTCAGCTTGGGATGATTATGGCAATGCTAGGCTTCGGCACAAAAGCCGCTGTCTTTGCAGCTGTCTTTCACATTTTAAACCATGCTACTTTCAAGGGTAGCTTGTTCATGGTAGCTGGTATCGTCGATCACGAGACAGGTACACGAGACATTCGTAAGCTTGGTGGACTAGCTACATTAATGCCAATTACTGCTACATTGGCCATTTTCGGAACCTTTTCCATGGCTGGAGTTCCATTTCCATTTCTTAATGGCTACTACAGTAAAGAACTGTTTTTCGGTTCAACACTAGGGTTAGGCTCTGACTTTTGGAGTCAAGCAATCCCATATTTAGCTGTACTCGGAAGTATTTTTACATTTGTTTATTCCATGTACCTATTTTTCGGTACTTTTACTGGCAAGAAACAGTTCGATCAACTGCCGAAAAAACCACATGAAGCCCCGATTGGAATGCTCATATCTCCAATGATTTTAGTGGTTGGAGTCGTTATTTTTGGGCTGTTCCCAAATATCGTCAACGCCTCCTTTTTACAACATGCAGCTACTGCGATTAACAGTACTGTAGTGTATAAAGAAATTACTTTCTGGCATGGGTTTATTACACCATTCAAAATGTCTTTAGCGGTCGTTGGATTTGGAACAGTATTGTTTTTAACGCGAAAAAAATGGCAGCCAGTTTATCAAGTCTTGCCTGGTAAGGTAAGCTTTAATCATGTTTACGATGCGATCGTAAATAAAATTGGCAATGTCGCAAATCGAATTACAAACTACTACATGACTGGTTCGTTAAAAACATATATGTCTTTAATTCTTGGAACAACGCTTATTGTTTCATTGCTATTTATGTACCTAACAAACGGATTTGCATTTAATACAGACCAACTTGCTGAGGTTTCATTTATAGAAGTTGCAGTGGTTCTCATTATGATTGTTGCAGCAATTGCTACTATTTACATGAACCATAATGTGGCAGCCATTTTAGTAGTTGGGGTTGTTGGTTTCGGAGTAGCTATTCTATTCGTTATCTACCGTGCTCCAGACATTGCTTTAACTCAATTGGTTATTGAAACAATCACTGTCGCACTTTTCTTACTCTGTTTTTACCATTTACCCAAATTGCGTAAATCGACGGATTCAGCTAAAACCAAAATCATGAACGCTACCATCTCTATTGGATTCGGTGCTTTAGTTACTTTGGTAGCAATCTCGGCACATAGTAGTAGGTGGTTTGAATCGATAGCGGATTATTTTGTAGAAAATTCAAAAAAACTGGGTGGCGGAGACAATATCGTTAACGTTATTTTAGTTGATTTCCGTGGCTTAGATACATTGTTCGAAATCTCTGTTTTAGGTATTGCAGCTTTAGCCATTGTTGGCCTCATTAAATACAGAAAGAATAAGGAGGCAGAGTAAACATGGAAATAATAACGTCTATATTAGCAGGTATATTGTTTGCTACTGCAATTTACAATATGCTGCAAAAACAATTGCTACGAATTGTTATAGGTACTGCATTACTTTCACATGGTGCTCACATTCTCATTTTTACAATGGGAAGATTAAAAACTGGTCAGCCACCTATCTTGATTGACGGAATCGAAAGCTATACTGATCCATTGCCTCAGGCTTTAATTCTGACGTCTATTGTGATTAGTTTTGGTGTAACCAGTTTACTCTTAGTATTAGCTTACAGATCCACACAAGAAAATGGAACGGACAATATGGAACAATTGAGGGGTAACGAAAATGAGTAATTTAGCAATACTGCCAATCATCATCCCATTAATAGCAGCTATCGTTCTTATTTTTTTCAATAAGAGTGTTCACATCTCCAGAGCGTTGGCGAAGCTGTTTTCCATTATTAGCTTGGGAACAGCGGGATACATCACCTGGTATGTACTTGAACATGGTTCCGTTATCTTGGAAACAGGAGACTGGATTGCTCCTTACGGGATCGTTTTAGTCATGGATGGCTTAGCTGCAATATTAGTGTTAACAACAAATGTTATTACAACTGCATGTGCCTTTTATGCACCACACGCTGGTTTAGAAAAAAGGGAACGTTTTTACTTCTATCCATTTTTCTTTTTCCTTATCACGGGCGTTTCCGGTGCATTTATAACAGGTGATTTGTTTAACCTGTTTGTATTCTTTGAGGTACTACTAATGGCTTCCTATGGGCTAATTGTATTAGGAGGCGGAAAGGTTCAGTTAAGAGAATCACTTAAATACTTGTTAATTAATCTATTTTCATCCATGCTGTTTGTTACGACCGTTGCCTTTTTATATGCAGTTGTTGGTACCGTCAATATGGCGCAAATTGCTGAGCGGGTTCAAGAAGTGGAACAGCAGGGTATTATTACAACGATTGGGATTTTACTGTTCTTTGTTTTTGCGACAAAGGCAGCATTATTTCCGCTCTACTACTGGTTACCGAAGTCATATATCGTCCCTAACCCTGTTATTTCTGCTTTGTTCGGTGCTCTATTGACTAAAGTAGGGATTTACTCTATTTTACGAGTATTTTCACTCATATTTGTCCACCGAACAGATTTAACCCATGAAATGTTTATCTGGATAGCAGGCTTATCGATGATATTCGGAGTAATTGGGGCATTGTCTACGTCAAATATTAAACTGATCATCGCTTATAACATCATTCCAGCCATTGGATTTATACTATTAGGAATTGGTGTTTTGAATGAATCTGGAATTAGTGGTTCTATTTATTATCTTGTTAACGATATGATTATTAAAACAGCGCTGTTTTTATTAGTCGGAATTATCTCTTATGTGGCCGGAACCTCTGATTTACGCAAAATGGGCGGGCTTATTCATTACTACCCATCATTAGGGTGGCTGTTGTTTTTATCAGCTGCAGTTTTAGCTGGACTCCCTCCCTTCAGTGGATTTATAGGCAAGTTGTTATTGCTTAAGGGAGCTTTTGAGCAAGGGGAAATAGCCATCGTTATTATTGGCTTATTAACCAGTCTGCTCATCCTTTATTCTATTGTTAAAATATTTATAAACGGCTTCTGGGGCGATAAAGAAACAATGGGGAACATAGAAAAGAAGCCGATCAAAGGCTTGTTGACACCAGTTGCGGCCCTATTAGCTCTAGCTGTTTTGCTAGGAGTAGGAGCAGAATTATTTTATCCGAGTATCGAGTCTATAGCAGCTTATTTACTTGATCCGGAAATCTATATCGATTCTGTGCTAAAGGAGTAATGAATAATGGCTTTTCAGATCGTAATTAACTTAATTATCGCCTTTATGTGGATGTTCTTAGGAGAGTCCTATTCTGTTTCAAGCTTCATTGCTGGATATATATTGGGTATACTGCTTTTATTTCTATTACGCCGGTTTATACCTGACACGTTTTATTTACGACGGGTTATAAAAATTATAAGTTTAATTTTACTATTTATTAAAGAGCTGATTTCTTCTAATATTGAAATTGTCAAGCTCGTTTACACACCAAAACCCGATTTTGAACCAGGTATATTTACGTTACCAACTGAACTTAAGAGTAACTGGGAAATTACGTTGCTTGCAAATTTAATTACCTTGACTCCAGGAACATTATCCGTTGCTGTCTCTCGTGATAATACAAAATTGTTCATTCATGCAATGGATATTAATGATAGCGATGAGTCCATTCAGTCTATTAAAAATACGTTTGAAAAAGCGATCATGGAGGTGACAAGATGACGAATATATTAACAGCAACTGACAATATATTACAGATAACTCTCATGATCTCATTTATTGGCATAGCACTATCACTAGCTCTCTTGCTATACCGAGTCATTACAGGTCCTACGCAACCTGAACGAGCTGTTGCACTTGATGCAATTGGCATTAATTTAATGGGGCTTGCAGGTCTTATGTCTATCTATTTGGTAACTACAAAACTAAATGACGTCATTTTGCTCATTGGAATTCTTGCATTTCTCTCAACGCTTGCAATTGCAAAATACCTAGAAAAGGGTGTTATCATTGATAGAGACGTGGATTAACATTGTTTTAAATCTTTTAGTTGCGTTATTTGTTTTAGCAGGTACATTCTTTATACTGTCTGCGTCTATTGGCGTTGTTCGTTTTCCAGATGTATATACAAAATTACATGCTGCGACAAAAGCTTCTACGTTAGGGATTGCTTTTATCCTTATTGGAGCTTTTACGTATTTGTACTTAGAGCATTCTATTGTTAGTGGGAAGTTACTATTAGCAATTGTATTTATCATGTTAACTGCTCCAGTCGGTGCTCACATGATGGGTAGAGCTGCACATACATCTGGGGTAAAACCGTATTTAAAAAACCGTAATGATGAATATGAACATGCTGTAAAAGTATATAAGAAAAAAAATCAATAATGTAACATTGATTTAAAGTTTAGAAAAAAGCAATGCTACCTTTAAAAGGACAACATTGCTTTTTTCTTGTATAAATATGTTGGCGTTGGAAAAAGAGTTTTAATCTATTACAACACTAAACCCATTGAATTGTAAACTTTTGCCCACCCACTATCCACCTTAATAACATTAACTCCTCAGGAACTACTCTTCCAATCACATTTACACGCTTATCTTTCGGTAAATCTCTAGTTGTTATTTGTATTTCTCCTTGATATCGCTTATAGCGCTGATTATCAATCGTAATCGAGCCTGCTGGTCGTTCTCTACAGTTTGCAGCGGGGATTTGTAATGCTCCCACGGAAGCGTAATGTCTGGATTCAACCGAACGGATACAATCACGTGCACGATCAACCCGATTAGTATGAGTCCCCTTAACTAGGTTTAACTCTGTTTGCGATACTTCTGTACCCGGTAC
Organism: Virgibacillus sp. 6R; assembly: GCF_001895305.1. NCBI lineage: Bacteria > Bacillati > Bacillota > Bacilli > Caryophanales > Bacillaceae > Virgibacillus > Virgibacillus sp. 6R. The sequence goes on from NZ_CP017762.1 coordinate 259,641, forward strand.
AGCATGGAGAAGAATTTCATTTCTTTGATAAGCAGAAAACTGCTCTAATACCTTCGAACTAACCCCGCTATCCCCTATTAGAATTTTATCCACCATACCTTTGTTGACAAGATCCAAATATGCGACAAAGGGGGAAACGGATCGGTGTGCTTCTAATGTCGGAAGTGTTTCGTAAAGTGGCCCTCTTAATTCATCATCGCCAGGAATAAACGCCATGATGGACAACCCAGCTTCTTTTAACCACTTATTTTGATTGATAAAATCTCCCCATCCTAAACCAGTTTCTGGACGTGGGTAATAATTATGCCACGCTTCAACCGAAGAAATGTCCAATCCTTTTAATATTAAATTATCTAAAAAAGCAGGAGTTAGTGTACTAGCATTTAATGCAATTTTCATTTGTTTCGATAAACGTACAATGATATCTTCATCAATACCGTAGTCTACACGTAAGCCCGTTAACCCCCAATTTAATAACTCGGAAGCTGTTTCCCAATCAAATCCCAAAGCAGATAGAGAAGTTGGAGAGATATCGGCCACAAGCTCCATGTTCAATTCTCTTGCCAGCTTCGCTAATGCTTGCAGTTGATTTTTATATTTAGTCGGATCATCTTCGGGGATATGTAGGGATGTAAAAATAGAATGAAAACCGTTTGCTTTCATTTTCTTTAAATAAGCTACTTGTTCTTCTAAATTTTGCATTCCAATGTATACGGAGATACCTAGCATGAATACCACCCTTTTTCGTTTTGCTGCTCACCAAGGGAAATTGGTAGCACCATTTCCCTTGGTAAAAGACCTGTAGACTATTTATATATCTTTAGCCATACTTTCATTAAAACCAAACAGATACGTCAAGATAAATCCACCAGCATAAGATATAACCAAACCTAAAAAGTACATTATATATTTTCCATCATCAATAAGTGGAATTAGTGATAAACCGGAGACACCGATACCTTTAGCCGCTGTTTGCATTATTGCTTGAAAACCACCTCCCATTGCTGCCCCTAGACAGGCTGTAATAAATGGTCGTCCTAAAGGTAAAGTCACTCCATAAAGCAGCGGTTCGCCAATGCCTAAAAACCCTACTGGTAAACCACCTTTAATAATATTTTGTAAGCGTTTATTTTTTGTTTTTACATAAATGGCAATTGCAGCTCCAACTTGCCCAGCTCCAGCCATAGCTAGTATGGTAAGTAGAGCTGTATTGTCAAAAGTATTTATGAGTTCTAAATGAATAGGAGTTAATCCATGGTGCAATCCAACCATAACTAATGGAAGGAAGAAGCCAGCTAAAACTGCCCCAGCAATAAATCCACCCATGTCAATTAGTGTGGTTAACCCTTCTGTTATACCATCAGATATGACACCAGCTACTGGCATGATTGCATATAAAGAAGCGAAACCTACAATTAAAACGGTAATCAATGGAGTAAAAATGATATCCACTGCTGCTGGGATTATTTTTCGAACTCGTTTTTCTAAAAAGCTCATTAACCAGGCTGCAAAAATTACTCCAAATAACCCTCCACGACCTGAAACTAACGCCTCACCATAAATCGTAATATTCTCAAGCAACGGATTAAACAAAAACATTCCGGCGATCGCACCTAATACAGGTGTGCCACCAAATTCCTTTGCCGTATTCCAACCAACAAGCACTGCTAAATAGGTAAAGATAGCGCCTCCGAAGAGAAGTAAAATTTGCATTAAGGTTGTTTCAGGATCAGCACCTGCGTTTTTGGCGAAGTTGGCTCCTCCATTGATAATCCCTGAGGCAACCAAGCCAGGGATTAATGGTATAAAGATGTTTCCTAAGCGACGTAGAAAATTTTTGAACGGCGTTTTATTTTTTTGCTTTATTTGTTGTTTTTCAAGCGCTGCTCTTTCTTCAAACGTTAAATGATCTTTATCCGGTCCCTGTTCTTCTCCGATTCCTAATCCTGTTATTTGACTTAATTGCTCAGCAACACGATTAACTGTTCCCGGTCCAATCACAACTTGTAGAGTTTCATCAACGACGACCCCCATGACACCGCTTACATTTTTTAGAGCATCCAAATCTGCTTTACTATCGTCTTTGAGCTTAAGTCTCAATCGAGTCATACAGTGACTTATTTGTTGAATATTCTCTGCTCCGCCTATGAAGCTAAAAATATCCTGCGCCATTTTCGCTTCCTTTTTCATTCCGCATCCTCCTCTTTATTTAGCGCTTTTCTAACAAAACCATCCGCCTGGAGAATCCTTTTATGTGCTTCGTCATAGGAGCATTGTAATAAAATCATTACAATTGCAATTTTTACATTATTATTTGAGCGCTGTAAATAATCTTCTGCTATATCTGTACTAACCCCTGTCGCATCCATAATAATGCGATTTGATCTGTCTACCAATTTTTTATTCGTTGCTTTTAAATCGACCATTAGGTTTTGGTAGACTTTCCCGATTCCAATCATTGCAGCTGTAGAAATCATATTTAATACCATCTTTTGTGCAGATCCAGCTTTTAACCTTGTGGAACCGGTAAGCACCTCTGGACCTGTTTCCAATTCAATTGCAACATTTGCATATTTGTTCATGATCGCCCCCTTGTTACAAGCAATACTAACCGTATGTGCTTTTATTTTATTTGCATATTTTAAAGCCCCTATAACATAAGGCGTTCTCCCACTAGCCGCAATTCCAATCACCGTATCCGCTTCTGTGATGTCCATCTTCTGTAAATCTTTTTCACCTTGCAGAGCATCATCTTCTACTCCTTCAACTGCTTGTAAAAAGGCTTTATCACCACCCGCAATAATTCCTTGAACCATTTCTGGTGACACACCAAAAGTGGGCACACACTCTACAGCATCTAGGACACCTAGTCTCCCGCTAGTACCAGCACCAATATATACTAATCTTCCACCTTTTTGAAAAGAATCAATAACGAGATAAATCGTTTTTTCTATTACTGAAAGTTGCGTTTCTATGACGTTAGCAATTTTCTTATCTTCTTGATTCATGATTGTTACAACATCCTTAATGGACATTGCATCGATATTGTAAGTGTTTTCATTTCTGGATTCAGTAGTTAGTTTTTCCAACATATATTTGTCCCTTCCTTCTGTTCTTATTGTATCACTTAATGAAATATAATGACAATAAAAAACATAATAATATGAAATCAAATTTCGAATTCTGGAATTATTTCATAATTTTATTACTAATTGCTTGCTTATTAACTACGGTATAAACTCTACAGGCTGTCTACAATAATTAACTAAACTATCCGAGATGTTGTAATACTACTAACATGCATCCCTTTTCCCAAATCGATATTACAAGACGATGTCGAGAGTTTGTCTATTGCCTCAACCTCTTCTGCGTTTTACTAACTCTTTGGTGGTTATATTAGAATAATTTCAAGGTAGCTCCATATATGGAGTAACTTTTCTCTATTAATGGAAATGAACATTTCCTTGTTGTATCCTTCTAAGCAGCTCTTCTGCCATAGCAACACTCTTCTTATTTTATGCAATATACTCCTGTTTTATCATCATCTTACTAAGGAAATGAATTGGTTTTTCAAACTCATAAGATGATAAATATATAGGATTAGATTTTTGAAATAGTTCTTGCATTATTTAACTGTCATTAGCAATAACAATGTTAATTAAGGCGAGTTTATCTAAAAGCAATCATATGAATTTAACAGAATTAACGTCGGACAGACACTTTATTCCTTTGATACACATAGAATTAACGTATGGGCTATTAACCATTGTGTACATCAAGGAGGAGATAAATTTGTCCGGCATTTTAAGTGCACTCGCTTTACTTATTAAAGAAGCGATGTTCTTTGTATCTTATGTAAAAAATCACGCTTTTCCCCAGCCTTTACCACCCGATGAAGAAAAAAAATATATCCAACAAATGCAGGACGGAAGCGAGACAGCACGCAATAAATTAATTGAACATAATCTCCGGCTCGTGGCACATATTGTTAAGAAATTTGAAAATACTGGTGAAGATGCCGAAGACCTTATTTCCATTGGAACCATCGGCTTAATTAAAGGCGTTGAAAGCTATTCCTCTGGAAAAGGAACAAAACTTGCTACTTATGCAGCTCGATGTATAGAGAATGAAATATTAATGCATTTACGTGCATTAAAGAAAGTTAAAAAGGATGTTTCGCTTCACGATCCAATTGGTCAAGATAAAGAAGGAAATGAGATTAGCCTGATTGATATTTTAGAAGCAGAAAACCAAAATATAATTGAATTTATTCAGTTAAATATGGAGATCGAAAAGATGGAAGATTACTTTGCGATTTTAGATAAGCGCGAGCGTGAAGTAATTGTTTATCGGTATGGCTTAAACGATGAAAAAGAATTAACACAACGAGAAATTGCCAAAAAATTAAACATATCAAGAAGTTACGTTTCCCGAATTGAAAAACGAGCTTTAATGAAAGTATTTCATGAATATTACAGAAAAGAACATAGAAAGTAAAAAGAAAAAGGAGCTTAGGTTGCTGTTTAGCTCCTTTTTCATTTGGAATAAAAATAATGGCTCTATCCTAAATGTTGGGGTTCCACACAATTTGACATAGATCCAAAATAATAAATACTAATAAATTAAGTTACCACACGGGTCAGATTTTCCAGATGGTTGATTATCACCACCAATTACTTTTTCGTAATGCTGTCATTTCTCGTGATTGTTTTGGCGTGTAACTCCAGACGTAGGTTTATTTTTATGCTACAACTCTATTCCATTTTGCCGATCCGTTTAATATCCAAATTTATATTATAGCTTATTTCGTTTTTTTACGATGTAAACGAATTAAGGGGATTTTTGGTATATTATTACTATGTTACTAAAGCTAAAATCACAGCTCTGTCAAAAACTTAAACTTATCCACTACCTACTTCAAACAATGGTTCCATAGTTCCTAAGCATATAGCATTGCCTGCTGGGTCCTCCAATTGGAATAAAACCTACCGGTAACCTTCTCTCCATTGTATCTATAAAAACCAGCCAGATTATCATACATATCACTGATTCAAAATACATTCAATCTGTTCTGTTGATAATCTTTAAGTGCACTTTCACTATCATTTTGCTTAACCTTATAAATATCTTTTTTTTGTTTTTCTTTTTTAAATCACTACTTCCTCTAATCACTGATCGTGATAACCTACGATTACAACAAGGTACTCCATTATGGCACAGCCATCATGAGTTATCTTTTTCGTCAAACAAATCATATTACATGCAACAAAGCACTTGTCGCCTAATATGCAATCAAGTGCTTAGGTTACTAAATCTTATAATATTATCAATCTTCGAGTATCTCTGCTATTCTCTCTTTCCATATTAACATCAAATCTAAAAATTCCTCAGTTTCTATTGTACTCTCAAAGGGTTCATCAATCCGATAATGGTGCTCAGCTATTGTTACATTTTTCTTTATATTTACACTTGTAGCGTTCAACATGATTTCAAAGTCTTCATATTCTCCTTCTAAAACCTTCTTAACGTATCCAATATACTCATCCACTTCTTCTTTTGTTGAAATATCCTCCAAAACATCCGAGAAAACACTTATTTTTTCCGGTAGTATTATTCTTGTGATACCAAATGGATCTTTTTTAAATTCATATGAATATCTCATATTATTTATCACCTTCTATGCTATTTACGATATAAAGGATAGGCTGTAGCTATTGAACCGTCCTTATTCAAGAACATTTCTATTTTAATTCCTGATGAAGTGTCACCTATATACTTATTAGAACCTATCTGTTTTTTATTTTGATAGGCTTCATCAATAGCTTTTAACACATCTACACGATTCCATTCCCTCGGAAAGAAACTAGATTTGGCTACTTTTCTCTTTCCATCAATTTCAACTTTGGCTTCATAAACCCCATTTTTATCAGGTGCTTTCTCGGTTCCAGGAATAATCTTTCCACCCATCATACTTTCATGATGATATCCAACCGCTTTCCCGCGTCTATTAATTTCACCATGATAAATGTGTTTTATCGTTCCCGTATTATATTTACCCGTACCCTTAACCCTCTCAACTGTATGCTGTTGATACCCATTATCATTAGGGTTAGCCTTATAGATGCCTTTTTCGATTTTAAGATTGTTGTTATTCTTTTTTAAATCACTACTTCCCTTACTCACTGTATAGTGATAGCTGCCTGTCGTATCACTAACTACATTGACTTTAGGTATTTTAGTTCTCATCCATTCCTTTATATTCAACATCGTAGGAATTTTTAGAGAGGACCTTGTATACGTATTATTTTTAGAAATTACTTCTCCAACGTCGTTTTGGTCCGCAAACTTACTACCAGATTTTGGCTTAGAAAGGAACGACTTTGTACCAACAACCGTTGAAAACAAACCAAAACTAGATAACCAATGTTCTTTGGAATACGTTTCTTCAGGACTTATTGTCCCATGCATCATGTCTACTCCACCAACAGTAAGCCAGTTAACAAAGTCTTTTGGTGTATTCAACATATTTTCTGCCCGGACCTGAAGACCTTTTGAAAAGTCCTGTCCCGTATTCAATGCACCAAAAGTAATATAATTTCCGAAATCATAAAAAGAGTCGAATTTAGCTTCATTTCTATCCTCTGCTGCTTTTAATACATCCGAACCTATCTCTTGAAACGCTTGAGCAGACTTTTGAAATGCATTTTGCCTCCGATCATCTGGAATTGATGATACCAATTCGTACGTCACGGAACCATCAGATTCTTTAAACTCACGGACTTTTCTGCCGTCAATTAGCGTATAGTATACACCATGCCATTCTTTCTTATAATCCGAGATCTTTACTTTAGAAACCACTTGGTGCTCAATGGTAGAAAATTCTCCTGTAGTTAAACGGTCACCTGATGCTGCCGTAGCTGCATGTATAGCTCGGTAGCTATAATCCATCGTTTTCGAGTCAAAGCGTTTCTGTAAATAGCTGATTAACATTTTTGCTGCTGGTAAGTGCTGGGATAATAGAAACTTGCCAGCCTCACCAAGTATAACCTCTAATTCAAGAGCGTTTCTCGCAGCTTTTGTCTTAATACCGCGTATAAGTGCTTTATGGAACTTTTGATCGTCTAGCTGTCTGGCTTGGTAACTACCAATACGTATCTTCCCATTGTTTCCTAACTCACGGATTTGACTAATATAATTCTTCATCATGCGAATATCTTGGTGAATGGGTTCTAGCTTAGCTGTATTGTGGAGGTCAAAAGCGTGGAGCTTCTCTATCGTCTGACGGTTCATCTTTTTCGCATGCTGTACTTTATCTAGGAATTCCCCATCGTCTATATCGCAAATGTTAACAATATCTTTAACCGAGTGAAGAACGGCATTTGCCTCATCCGTTAACGCCATGGTAATCTGTTCCATTCGCTCAAAACTTCGTTGCACATCTTGAGAAAGAAAATCCTCACGAATAACCCCATCTTTGTTTGGTTCCATGTCTTGAACCGACTTTTTCATTTCCTGTAAAGTATTGGAGTAATTCGTAATAAAACCTTCTAGGAACAACAGAAACGGCATGTGCACCTCTTGATAGAAGGTTCGAATAGAATGAGCCGTTTTCCCTTTAAACGCATCCTCCAAAGCTATAATGCCCTCTATGCTTTTCTGGATGTTATTTACTTGTGTATGTACTTGTTCCAGCTGCGATATGGTTTTGTCAATATAGCTATGAAGGTCGCTTACATAAAGCGCCTTAATGAACATCTCCTCCCATCCCCATTGGTAATCATTTCAATGTAACCCCTTTAGTGCATTATACTAAAATTACGGAATATATGGAATTGCTTGTGGAAAAATAATGAAATACCGACTTTCCAAAACTCATTTCGATTATTGGGTAAGGGTTTTGCATTATATGACGAATGAATATTAAAGAGTGTGATTTTATATGCAATGCGGAATTTGCGGATTAAAGTTTAAACCAATTGATCACGTCTACGTTTGAAGTAGACAGTGGATAAGTTTAATTTTTTGACAAAGCTGTGATTTTAGCTTTAGTAACATAGTAATAATATACCAAAAATCCCTTAATTCGTTTACATCGTAAAAAAACGAAATAAGCTATAATGTAAATTTGGATATTAAACGGATCGGCAAAATGGAATAGAGTTGCAGCATAAAAATAAACCTACGTATGGAGTTACACGCCAAAACAATCACGAGAAATGACAGCCATACGAAAAAGTAATTGGTGGTGATAATCAACCATATGGAAAATCTGACCCGTGTGGTAACTTAATTTATTAGTATTTATTATTTTGGATCTATGTCAAATTGTGTGGAACCCCAACATTTAGGATAGAGCCATTATTTTTATTCCAAATGAAAAAAGGAGCTAAACAGCAACCTAAGCTCCTTTTTCTTTTTACCTTCTATGTTCTTTTCTGTAATATTCATGAAATACTTTCATTAAAGCTCGTTTTTCAATTCGGGAAACGTAACTTCTTGATATGTTTAATTTTTTGGCAATTTCTCGTTGCGTTAATTCTTTTTCATCGTTTAAACCATACCGATAAACAATTACTTCACGCTCACTCTTATCTAAAATTGCAAAGTAATCTTCCATCTTTTCGATCTCCATATTTAACTGAATAAATTCAATTATATTCTGGTTTTCTGCTTCTAAAATATCAATCAGTCTAATCTCATTTCCTTCTTTATCTTGACCAATTGGATCGTGAAGCGAAACATCCTTTTTAACTTTCTTTCATGCACGTAAATGCATTAATATCATTCTCTATAACAAGAAGACAGAGCGAAAGTGGATTTGTTGTAGGGACATGATTTATTGTTTGGAAGACTTAAGCGCGCTCAATTTATAAATTAGATTTTATTATTAAACACTCTGCTTTAAAACAACACCCTTCTGTTTTGTTCATTCGTCCCTTTGTGCTTCAACCACTTATAATAACCAGCACAGGAAACCTCTGTTAATTCCACAACCTACTTAGACAATTCATTAGTCTAATTACTAACAGTAACATGAAAGACTGTGCGTCCTCTAAAAATTGACTACTATATAGGTACACTACAGTTCACTTGTGCTCTATTGATTATCTTCATTATTGTTCTCTTGTTGTTGTTCTGATGGTTCTTCTGTTGGGTCTGGTTCATCTCCATCAACACCATTACATCCAAATAAGAATCCAAAAGATAAAACAGCAGCCAGAAGCCCTAAATGATATCTTTTTGATTTCATCTTCATTCTCCTTTCTATATTTTACAATTAGCATTACCAATTTTTTAATTTATACTAATACAAAGTAGCAAAATGGAAAATTGTTTCAGCATAAAATTATCGAAATAAACAATCCTAATACTGTTTAACTTACTAAAAAAATAATGCAAAATAAAAAGGATGGTGATTCTAATGAACAACAATAGAAATATGATGACTTCATTATTGACAATAGGCGCAGCTGGAGCGGTTATTTATGGCGTTACAAGAGGAATACGAAATGGAACATTTCAACAGTGGCAACAAAATATTTCTAATGCAATGAATAATTCACAGGTCCAACAATTAATGCAGCCTTTAAATAACCTCACAAATAACCAGGGTACGCAACCATTAACGTCTAACTCACAAAGCCAAACAAACAGCGGACAGCAATCAAATAATTACGCACTTTAGTTAGAGTAAAGGATGGATAATATTTTTTAACCATCCTTTGTCTCAGATTAACCTCGAAAAAGAAAAACACTTTTCTGGGTACGTGATTTGTCGATTGTAGTTATTCTTGTCCTGGTCAAGCTGCAAAGCCTACTGTGTTCACATTAACATCCTGCAGAAACAAACGATATGGTTATCTCCTATTAGGCTTTTTTGTACTACATTAAACATTTAAAACAGGAGTGTTCCGACATCTTACAATTTACAGATTACTTCTTTTTGGTTTGAGTTGTTTGTTCAATACTTTTTATTTATTTTACATCATCCTTATACACCCATGAATAAAGTTGTTTAAGCAACACACGATCGTCATCTACCTGTTGAATAGTGTATGGCTTATTTTTATATCTCGACGGTATGCGCTCACCAGTTACGTAATTAGTTGCGGATGATTTTAGTTTGACACGCTGTCCGATATTAAATAATTTTGTCATACTGGAACTACTGGACTTAACAGCTACATCCGATTTGTGTACCCATGAGTATATCTCTTTAAGCAGTACTTTACTAGACTCTACCTGTTGCACCGTGTAAGTTTTCCCTTTTTTTCTTTGAGGTATTTTTTCTCCAGTCACATAACGGTCAGCCGACTTACTCAAATACACTTTCTCGCCAACACTAAAAGATCTATTGTCGGATGGTTTAGCAGCTGTGCTATCATTTTCAACGCTAACAAACCTAGGATGGGCAGTAATATAATATATATCACCTTTGCTGTTTTTCACTCGGTACATTGGCGACCCGTTTACCAAAAGCTTATTATCTATAGCCCAACCATGGCCAGGTTTAAAAGTACCACTTGGATTGTCCCACCTTGGGCTATCATAATAGTTTACATCAGTATGATAAGTGTTTTCCACACGCTTTCCTTTTAGATCAGTGCCTACAACTCTTACGCCTTGTGGTTTAGAAGGCTTAGAGGGTCTAGGTGCTTGTCCGCTGTCAGCGCTCCATTTCAGGTAGTATTCATAAACGTCTGCAATAAATTCAGCCCATGAAACGCCGTTAGGCTCTAACCAACTTTGTGGATCAGTTCTACGACTAGGATCTAACGTTTTATGGGCCACAATATCTTTTTTAGGATTCAGTCCAAACTTTTTACATAAATAAGCATGGTACCAAACATAACGATCATAAGCTTTGTTAAAATCTCCAGTACGACAAAGCTCTATCCCAATTGCAATATCATTTGCGTCGTCACCATACAACTGATTATCTTTTGGCGTTCTATATTGAACGTGCCATGCCTTTTCATGGAGTGGAATGATTTCTAAAATCTTTGTATCATCAATAAACGTATGAGCAGATGCTTCAGATGTTACGCTTTGAAAATAATTATAGTGCGCATCAGCATTTGCATTATTGTTAGCTGTTTCGTGTGCAACTAGAAACTGCACACCTAGATTTTTCAGTCTAGGTCTTGCATTTTTATTAGTAATATACCGGCGTTCAATTGAATATTGAGCTTTTATTTTAAACATATTATTTCATTCCTTTATCTTTCAAAAATTGTTCATTTTGCTGGGCTTTTTTAGTAACAGGATTGTCTTTCCACCAAGCCCATACAGCTATAACTACAGTTACTATCGCCGACACACCTTGATAAATTTCTTCTTCCGAAAACGGTATTGGGTTCCACCCCATTGTTATCAATGCTTGGTTTACAAGTAATATTGCCAATACTACTAACCTTACAATAGCTTGCTTCATATAATCCCTCCTTAATAAAAGATATTAAAAAAACGACTTGCCCGTTTGGACTAGTCGTTTAACTAAGTTTTACTAGAAAGAACTGCTTCATGAAAAACATCTAAAAAAAGAGAATATAGGAAGACTCAACGCTTTATAACAACACACTTGTAAACAACAATTAACATCAAATTAACCTAGTATGATTACTAGTTGCTGGTATAACTAAATAAGGTATAAAATAAACATGCGTATAGTGGTTTTTGTTTTATATCAACTTTTTCGTTTATTTGGTAGAATACAGGTATAGCTTTCAATGCACGGCATTATATGGTTATAAGAAAAAGCAATAGGAGATTTTGTAGTTCGATATTACCACACTTCGTCCTTGTGAATTGCAATGAAAAGGGTAGCCGATATACTATCTTTTCCATTTATTTTATTTCCTCATTTAAATTAGCTTTCGTTATAAACACTGAATATAGGTGACTTTTTATGAATGACCTAATTAAAAAGAAGATAATTGCCATTAATTTAATAAGCTTTTTCTTTATATGGCTATTAATTTTTCTTGCAGGTGCTGATAAACCGCCACCAATTGGGTTTTTGTGGTTGGTTGGTCTGCTTATTGCTTTAGACATCGTACTATTCTTTTATTTAAAATCCTTTCTGCCTCGATTAAAGTTGCGAAAAAAAGGGATATTTTTCATTCATATGGTTTACTTTTTTGTCGGTGGTATTGTGCTAAGTCTGGTTACAATTCTATTGAAACCAAGTTATTTGGATGTGGGACTTTTAAATATTTCATTTTGGACGATAAGTATAATTTGCGTATCAATGATTAACGGAATATGCTGTTATCTATTTAATCTGATTCTATTGCGTCTATTTGAACAGCAATAGCATTAATAAAAAATATTTATAGCGGTTAAGGTACAAATTGCAACTTTTTTCACAGGTGTAGTTAAGCCGTTTCTCCATTTTTAAGAGAAACGGCTTTTTTCATTCATAAAACAAGTGAACTTTTAATCAATAGGTTTTTTCTACCATCTCCCACCTAAAAGGATAAAACATCCAATTCCATTGAAAACGAAAAAAATTTCCTATGTGTACGGTTACTGTTTCGACATGTTGTGCAACCCAACGAATAGGCAATTACGTGCCGTTTTCCCCCACTTATCAGTTTGTATTAACTCAGGCTTTTGCGGGAGCGTCTTACACCACTTTGCATATCAAATACCATTTCCTTATTTCTATGAAAACAATTAAAAACGCTAAGCGAATCTGCATTAGCGTTTATCTAAAAGTTTTTTTATCCTACGTTGTTGATAATGAAGCCAAAAACCAACGCTTAAAGCAACGAGTGTTAAACCGATTAGAGCCACTCCATCTTCTGATGGACGTAAGTACGTATTAATGATGGCACCCAGAAATAAATACATGGACAAAATAAGCAGTACACCGATAAAACGCTGGTAATCTGTATATTTATATTGTAATTCTTTTTGTTTATCATCCATGATTCGTATTACCTCCTATTTTCCTATCCCTATCCTAACATAAATTACTAGGTTCATAAGTAGGTAATTCATGGATATATAAATACATAATATGTGCTAACTATAGCTAACGTAATAGAAAATCTTCTATTACATTAGACCTTTTAATTTACTTGGATAAACTTCATAATCATAGTTGCAGCGTTCGTTGCAGCGGTTTTTAAAAATGAGTCGAATGAAACGGAAGCCTCTTTCCCCGCAATATCCGATAGCGCTCGGATGATAACAAAAGGGGTACCATATTGATAACATACTTGCGCAATCGCTGCTGCTTCCATTTCTGCAGCAATCATCGTTGGAAATTTGTTACGAACAAATTGCACACGTTCAGGGTCAGCCATAAATGAATCGCCTGTCGCAATAATCCCCTTTTTATATTGTATACCAAGTTCGTTCATAACACTTGCTACTTTTGCAACCAAATTCACATCAGCATCATACATCGCAGGCATTTGAGGTACTTGGCCATAAGCATAGTCAAACGCAGTTGCATCTACATCATGATGAACAACTTGCGTAGAAATAACAACATCACCCACTTCTAAATCCTTGGCAAATCCTCCAGCAGAGCCAGTATTAATAATGTATTCCGGAGCAAAACGTTCATGTAGAATGGTAGTTGCCATGGCAGCATTCACTTTCCCAATGCCTGATTTCAGTAAGACAACTTCCTTATCACCCAGCACTCCTTGTACAAATAAACAATTGGCTACTTCTAGCTCTTTTTTTTCATGCATTGAATCCTTTAATAGAGCAACTTCTTCATCCATTGCTCCAATTATTCCTATTGTCATACAGATGCCTCCTGCCTCCATATTTATCCAGTTAGTTAATAATTACTTGCTTTAGTTGCTCTACTTTTGTTGGCTTCCATCCTTGCTCATCTACCCACGTTAAATAAACACGATAAATTTGTGAATTATCTTTATTAGAAATAGTCGCTTCTACTCTTTGCTGGTCTCCGCCGTTTCCTACCCAATGTGTAACCATGCTGCTCTCATCCAAACCGGTAACCTCCGCAGCCGCTGTTGCTATTTCTTTTCTATCTTGTGAACCTTCATCATAATTTGTGGTATGCGGACCTTCTTGTTCTGTTCCAATTGGCTTCCAATCGGCCGTATAAGCTTTTAAGACATTATCATTCGAAGGCTCTACTTGTTCAGTTTCAACCGCAGCATTTCCTTCAGAGCCTGATTGCTCTTTATCTGAAGAGTGTTTTTCATCTGTTTCTAATTCTTTTTCCGATGATTTGTCTTTGTCATCATTTTCTTCGATTCTGGTAAACTGATCCTCATTTTCTCCATCTTCAGCATCTGATACTTTTTCATCTGCTTCCGTTTGTGCATTAGGTTCCTGGCTGTCATCTTTTGCTGCATCCTCATCGTCCCCAAACAACCAAAACCCTAGCAGGATAATAAGTAAAACTGCACCTACAACAAGTAAAATTGATATAGATTTTGTATTTTTTCTTCGTTTTTCAAATTTATCTACTCGGGAAACTCTATCAAAATCACTCATTACTTCTGCCCTCCTATAATTACCCTACTATCATATCATATTTACTATAAAAATTTATATGCTAAGTGTATAACAATTATTTTGCAAAATACAACTATCCATGTAATGAAAGTATCTTGTTGTTTAGAAAAACCTCTCTGTAAAAATGAAAACCCGATCCATATAGCTTTTCCACGTAATTGCCCTCATTTAACCTCCTTAGACCTATCAAAGCAAAAATTTTGGTAAGTAGTTTTCCTTGGTCCCCATTAAAAGACTTCATTCTGTAACTTAAAGAACGATCCTGACCACATAGATATTATCTTAGGTTATATCAATACCTCTTGTAAAATCTTCTTCAGCTGCACGGAGTATTTTTACATGCTTTTAACCATTACTGGTACAACAAGGCTTTTCATTCGCAAAAAAAAGATAGTGAACATGAGCTCACTATCTTTTTAACCATCTTATTTCACGTCGATTATTTTAACATAAATTTCGCCACCAGGTGTCGTTACAGACACTTCTGAGCCGACTTCTTGACCGATTAAGCTTTGTGCCATTGGTGAATCATTAGATATTTTACCTTCAAATGGATCTGCTTCTGCACTTCCAACAATTGTGTATGTTTCTTTATCCCCATCAGGAAGCTCCTGAAAAGTTACAGATTTACCCAAAGAAACCATATTTGGGTTTTGGTCATCATTTTCTATAATTACTGCATTACGAATCATTTTTTCCACTTGCGCAATGCGAGACTCAACAAAAGCCTGCTCGTCTTTGGCAGCATCATACTCAGAGTTTTCGGAAAGATCCCCGAAGTCTCGAGCTACTTTTATTCGTTCAACAACTTCTTGACGTCGTTCTGTTTTTAAATAATGCAATTCTTGTTCTAATTTTTCTTTCCCCTCTTGTGTCATATAATAACTTTTTTCTACAGCCATTTTAAACACTCCTTCTTCTTACTTCAATATATCACTGCCATACCAATTTTACTTGGCATGTATCATCTTTAGAATATGTTCAAATTCATGGTTCTGCTTTTGTACCTCACTGCGAAACATTCGCTACATGATAGATTATTATTTATTTTCATTAACCTTTTATTTTTGAACACATACTAACAGGGGCTCGAATGTAAGCGCTCCATTTTCTTAAAATATACTAAACATTACTATGGCAGAATTCAAATGATTTTTCAATACTTTTATTGAAATTTATTATTTATGTTTAAGAAGTATATTTTCGATTTTTGTTGCCATGATGTCAATAGCAACATGGTTTTGACCACCTTCAGGGATAATAATATCAGCATACCGCTTACTCGGCTCGATAAATTGCAAATGGGATGGTCTTACTTTATGAACATATTGTTCAATAACAGAATCCAGTGTTCTTCCGCGTTCTTTAATATCTCTCATCAGTCTACGGATAATCCGTAAATCAGCATCTGTATCCACAAAAACTTTAATATCCATTAAATTACGCAGCCGCGGATCTTCAAGAATTAATATCCCTTCAAGAATGATCACATCTTTAGGCTCTACATGGATCACCTCTTGTGAGCGTGTGTGAAGCTTATAATCATAAACAGGTTTGTTTATTTGCTGACCTTCTAATAAATCATTTAAATGCTTAACAAGCAATTCATTGTCAAAAGCTAAGGGATGATCATAATTCGTATTTAGACGTTCTTCAAAAGGGAGATGACTTTGATCTTTATAATAATAATCTTGTTCAATAACTAAAATGGTTTGGTCTGAAAAGCGCTGGCAAATAGATCGTGTCACAGAGGTTTTTCCACTTCCACTTCCTCCTGCTACGCCAATCACTACTGGTTGGTTATGCATCGATTGGTTACTCCCTTCTAACTATGTTTCATGCTAATCGCTATTCCGTCCCCTATAGGCACTATAGACGTTGTAAATAATGGATGTTGCATGAGCCAATGATTATAATCATTTATCTTTTCCACCATTTTCTTATATCTGGATGGAGCTATATGTGGCTTTTCGACATATCCACGAAATAAAACATTATCTGTAATGATGATGCCTTCATTTGCTAATAAAGGGGTAACAAGTTCGAAAAAACGACGATACTGGCTTTTGGCAGCGTCGATGAATATTACATCAAATAATGCTTCGTTTTGCAAGTTTTTTAGCATTTCCAAAGCATCTCCCAATAGGATTTTTATCTGTTTTTCAGCACCATGAGTACGTATATTCTGAATTGCTTCTTGATATCTTTGCACGTCTCTTTCCATGGTAACAATCTCTGCATCAGGTGCAGCTTCAAGCATTCTTAGAGCGGAGTATCCGATAGCTGTACCAATCTCTAATATCCGTTTAGGTTGTTTTAATCGAATTATCTGTTGGACAAAGTGCATGCTCACTGGCTCCATAATGGGCACGCGGTCTTTTTTCGCCCCCTGCTCAATTAGGTCTATAGAAGAAGTTCGTTTTGGTATCATATTTACTAAGTAATCCATACTATTGTCTTTCATCATGATCCCCTTCATATTCTGTAAACTGGAGTAATCCCCCTCTCAAATAGATCGGGGGATAAAAAAGGTTGGATTTAATTGATATGTTTTTGCTTATTCTTATTATGCTGTTCCAATGTTTCTGCATAATATATGTTCCCATTTTTATCGTGCAAGAAATATAGATAGTCTGACTCTTCAGGTTCAAGCGCAGCTACTAGGGAGTTCTCTGAGAAATTCCCAATTGGACCGACAGGGAGCCCTTCTACATAATACGTATTGTAAGGAGATTCAATTTCTAAATCTTCATAAATGACACGTTTTTTATGCTTTCCTTGTGCATATAATACAGTAGGATCAGTTTGGAGCTTCATCCCCTCTTCAAGACGATTGGCAAATACCCCGGCAATTTTCTTGCGTTGATCTTTTGCACCAGATTCTTTTTCAATAACAGAAGCAAATGTTACAGCTTCATGGACAGTATAATCTTTTTGTTTGATTTCATCCAAATATTTGGATAGTACGCTTTCGGTCTTTTTCATCATTTCATCGACAACTGTCTCAACACTCGGTTTTTCTTCAAAAAATTCATACGTAGCAGCAAACAGATAACCTTCTAGTGGTGTGCGTATCTCTGGATTTAATATATCCTCTGACAATATGGAAGGATAACGCTCCATCAATGTATGAATATAGTCCGGATCGTTTACTTTTTTAAGAAACTCTTCTTTTGTAAAAGGCAATTGCTTTGCATATATTTCTGCTAATTCATCGATTGTTTTTCCTTCAGGTATGGTAACGGTATGTACAGGCTCTGCCATTAACTTACCACTTTTTAATGAATCGACAACCTCACTTAATTCCATCGAAGGGCTAAATGTATAGTCTCCGGCCTGGAAATTCGAATCATTGTTAAATTTAATGTAAAAGCGAAATACAAGAGCATTCTTAATCACACCATTCTCTTCCAATATATTTGCAATATTAGAAGATGAGGAACCGATTGGTATCGTTACTTTAATTTCTTCATTACTATCGGGATTAACTGGCTCTAAAGCAGATTTAACATATAAGTAACCTGAAATAACTCCAATTACTAATATAATCAGTAGCGTAATAACAATGATCGCTACAATTTTGCGAACAGTTTTGGCTTCTTCACTGCGGGCCATGAGGTTGTCCCTAAATTTGCTACTATTTTTCTGCTTGGACATCTATCTTCCCTCCTCATCCGCTATATTATACTAAAACTTGCTAATGGATGCCATTATTTTTATAAAAAAAGAAAAAAGCTAACGTCTAAATATGACATTAGCTTGTAAATTTTTACTTTCTTATTACGCTTCATTTTCCTGTTCTGCTAAGGTGTTTAACATTTCTTCAACGATTTCCCATTCTTCATCTGATTCAATTGGGAACAGAGATAAATCGTCCTCATCCTTTTCCTCATATCGAAATGCGTATACTTCCACTTCTTCTTCCTCAGACTGTTCAACAGGGGTTACAGCAATATACGATTGGTTCATTTCATCCACATCAAATGTAAACAAAACCTCAAAAAGATGCTCTTCCCCGTTCTCATCAGGAATAATAATCCGTTCTTTTTCTTCTAGTGCCATTGTTCCACTCCTTTATTTTTGGTCAAGATAACCTTGTAAAATCATGACAGCAGCCATTTTATCAACGACTTGCTTGCGCTTTTTTCTGCTGACATCTGCTTCTAACAATACCCTTTCAGCAGCCATCGTTGTTAAACGCTCATCCCAAAGCTCTGTGGGGATGTTAAACTTTCTTTCAATATGTTTTGCAAAAGTGATCGACGCTTCACCACGCTCACCAATCGTTCCATTCATATTTTTCGGTAACCCGACAATAGCTTTCCCCACTTCATGCTCGGTTATGATTTTTATTAAAGCTTTATCAGCAGAAGTTAAATCATTTTCATTCCACTTAATAGTAGTAATACCCTGCGCGGTCCAACCTAAAGCATCACTAACAGCAACACCAATTGTTTTGGACCCTACATCCAATCCCATTATTTTCATTTGTCCGCCTGCTGCTGCTCTAAATAAAATTTAACCAGCTCTTCAATAACCTCATCACGCTCAATTTTTCGAATTAAATTGCGCGCATCGTTATATCTTGGGATATAGGCAGGGTCTCCGGATAGCAAATAACCAACAATTTGGTTTATTGGATTATATCCCTTTTCTTGTAGAGCTCCATGCACTTTAAAAAGTATTTCTTTAATATCCTCATCAAAAGGTTCTTCCGAAAAATTAAATTTCATAGTTTTGTCAATTGAACTCATTATGACACCTCGATTTTGGAATCATTATCTAGGAATACGAAATTATCCGATATGCTTCTTGTATTATAGTAACATGTTTAAACGATGAATTATATCTTTTTTATATCTGTAACCACAATTTAATGGTTTCGTTTCTCTTCGATGTAAAGCTTTGCTACATGTAATGCTTCCGCTATTTTAGATGGGTCTTTTCCGCCAGCTTGTGCCATGTCAGGTCGACCTCCGCCACCTCCGCCACAAGCCTGTGCTGCTTTCTTAATCAGATGTCCAGCGTGGTAACCTTGCTCAATTAAGTCCTTGGAAACACCTGCTGCTAATTGCACTTTATTATTATTTTCCATCGCTAATAGAATCATACCTGAATCAAGTTTCTGCTTTAATTCATCTACCATATTCCGTAATTGATTCATATCTTGCACTTCTACTTTTTTAGCTAAAACTTGAACTCCGTCTATCGTTTTAACTTCTTCAAGCATAGTAGCTGTTTCCTTGTTTGCTAATTTTGCTTGCAAGGATTCCGTTTCTTTTTGTAGTTGTTTTATCTCATGATACAGTGCCTCAATTTTTTCGGGCACAGCCTCGTCTTTTGCTTTGACTAATTGTGATGCTTGTTGTAGTAACCCTAATTTGCCTGTTATAAATTCATATGCCTGTTTACTCGTCACAGCTTCAATTCTTCTTGTGCCAGCCCCTATTCCGCTCTCTGTAACAATTTTAAACAAGCCGATTTCAGATGTGTTTACAACATGGCAACCGCCACATAATTCAATACTATAATCGCCAATTTGCACAACACGAACGATATCGCCATATTTTTCACCAAAAAGGGCAGTTGCTCCCATTTTTTTCGCTTCTTCCAATTTTTCGGTTTTAATCTGTAATGGAATAGCTTGCCATATTTTTTCATTTACCTGTCGTTCGATTTGCGCTAATTCTTGTTTGGATACAGCTTGATAATGGGAAAAATCAAAGCGTAACCGTTCTGGAGCTACTAACGAACCAGCCTGATTAACATGCTCTCCAATGACATCCTTTAATGCTTGATGTAATAAATGTGTCGCCGTATGATTCTTGACAACAAACGATCTTTTGGCTACATCAACTGTTGCCGTAACCATTTCTCCTACTGAAATACTGCCCTTTTCAATTCGAACACGGTGCACATGCTGCCCTTTCGGTGATTTTTGTACATCTTTTACTTGTCCAACCGCATACTCCGTATGGATGGTTCCTTGGTCGGCAATTTGTCCACCACTTTCTGCATAGAACGGGGTTTGATGTAGAAACAGATACACTTCTTCTCCTGCGTTTGCTTGTTTCACTTGCTGCTCATCTTTTATGATTGCTGCAACAGTCGTATCTTGCTCCGTATTTGTATAACCCACAAATTCACTTGCTACATCAATTTCTGCTATCGCACCTCCTTGTACCTGCATGGAATCTACTTTTTGTCGCGCTTTTCGTGCTCGTTCTCGTTGCTTATCCATTTCTGCTTGAAAACCAGCTTCATCAATAGAAAATCCTTGTGCTTGGACGTATTCTTCGGTTAGCTCCTTAGGAAATCCATACGTATCATATAAGCGAAACACTTCATAACCAGGAAAAATCGAGCTTCCCCGTTGTTTTTCACGGCTCATGATAGTTGTTAAAATATCCAATCCATCATGCAATGTTTCATGAAATTTTTCCTCCTCTGCCTTAACCATATTTCTAATAAAATCTTTCTTTTCCACCACTTGAACATAAAAATCCTGCATAATGTCAGCTACTACATCCACAAGTTCATACATAAATGGCTTTTCAATGCCAATCTCTTTAGCAAAGCGAACCGCTCTACGAATTAAACGACGGAGAACATAGCCCCTCCCCTCATTAGACGGAACCGCACCATCACCAATGGCAAAGCTAACGGTACGAATATGATCTGCAATTACTTTAAACGCAGTATCCGTTGATGAACTGTCCCCATACTTAACAGAAGCTAACGTTTCCGTCTTCTTTATAATCGGCATAAATAGATCCGTTTCAAAGTTGGTTGGAACATCTTGAATGACAGATACCATTCTTTCAAGACCTAAACCAGTATCAATATTTTTTTTAGGTAGAGGTGTATACGTATCATCGGGATTATGGTTAAATTGCGAGAATACAAGGTTCCATATTTCTAGGTACCGGTCATTTTCTCCTCCAGGATAAAGCTCTGGATCGTTTGGATTATTGCCATATTTTTCGCCACGATCGTAAAATATTTCTGTGTTTGGTCCACTTGGTCCTTCTCCGATATCCCAAAAGTTTTCTTCTAAACGGATAATCCGCTCTTTTGGCAAGCCAATAGTATGCAGCCAAATATCATAAGCTTCATCGTCTTCAGGATGCACAGTAACCGATAAACGGTCTGCTTCAAATCCAATCCAATGCTCGCTCGTTAGAAATTCCCATGCCCACTCGATTGCTTCTTGCTTAAAATAATCGCCGATGGAAAAATTTCCAAGCATTTCAAAGAACGTATGATGACGTGCTGTAAAACCTACATTCTCAATATCGTTTGTTCGGATTGATTTTTGAGCATTTACAATTCTTGGATTTTCTGGAATGACCCTTCCATCAAAATATTTTTTTAATGTAGCGACACCGCTATTAATCCATAATAGTGTCGGATCATCTTTTGGTACAAGTGATGCGCTCGGCTCGACTCGATGGCCCTTTTCCTTAAAAAAATCTAGAAACATTTGCCTTACTTCTGCTGACGTCAGTTGCTTCATTTGCTTTTCCTCCTATATTTATGAAAAAATTCGGTTTATAAGTTCAGTTCTGGAAAACAGTACTATGTAGACACAACAGTGAATCGTTTAAAGAAGGTTGCCAGAATGACTCCATTCTGTTGCGCTTTTAAAATTCGATTGTTAATAGAATAAAAAAATCCCCTCTCTGCAATTGCAGGGACGAGATTGATCGCGGTACCACCCTTATTATGAATACAGTTGTATTCATCACTTGTAGTTGATAACGGTATACAAACCGGCGGGAATGAACCGCACTCCAGAACAGCTTTCCATGATGTGAACTTTAGGGTTTCTTACAGCCTAAGGAATCCCTTCTCTACAAAAGCACGTATCATGTACTCAGAACCTTCAACGCTTTTAAATTATAACCTTGTTATGCGCTATTATAGAATAATGCGTATATTAATGTCAATTAAGATGGAGCAGAATCTTTTGGCTGTTTGGATTTAGAATAATATTCCTTCCATATTAGCAGATGTTTCACGATAACTTTTAGAATGGTCATTAACGGAACCGCAATAACCATCCCAATAACTCCAAATAATTGCCCGCCTAACAGTAATGCAAAAATAATCGCTGCCGGGTGGATATTTATGCTTTTACCCACAATATAAGGGGACAGGAGATTACTTTCGACCAATTGAATCGCAAATACAGACAGAATGACAAAAATGACGAGTTTACCGGAGACAGTAAAACCAATTGCCACTGCTGGTACCGCTCCAATAATCGGTCCGAAATAAGGGATTAGGTTTGTGATTGCCATTAGAATTGCTAATATTAATGCAAACTCAAGTTGCAATAAGAATTTAAAAACGATAAATGAAGTAAGACCTACAAACGCACAAACGATAAATTGACCGCGTATATAATTCCCTAAATTCTCATCAATTGCATGCCAAATTTGACTGGCGGTTGTTCGATACTTTACTGGAATCAAACGTTTACCAACTGCTTTTATTTTGTCATAGTCTTTCAAAAAGTAAAAAACGAGTACAGGAATAACAGTTAAGAGTATGATGAAATCAAACACTTTGGTAAATCCATTCATCAATCGTTCTAATAATCGATCTAATGCATTTTCGATTCGCATCAGCAATTGATCAAACTTATCATGTACATTTTCTGGTAAAAAGGATGTATATTCATACATCTGATAAATTGTTTTTTCATACATATTCATCAATTGCGGAAACTGTTCATTTAAATCTCTCACCTGAACGACGACCATTGGGTATATACGATAAATAAAATATGCAGTTAAACCAAAAAAGAGCAGATAAATGATTAAAATTGCTACCCCTTTAGGGATACGATATTGATGAATCATCTGTACAATGGGGTATAGTAAATAGGCAATTAAACAGGAGATAAGAAAGGGCGCAGATACATGCCATAATAAGGAAAATACCGCTTTATAAACCGGAAATAGTTTAACCATTAAATAGAAAAACAGGAATAGTAGTATGCCAATTAATAGGAAATAGAGGAAGTTTAAGCTTTGTCCATTTTTAAACATAGCTTACCACCCTCCAAAGAGAAGCTGCAAACACTATGTTATCCATTTCCATACAAGCTTCTTTCTTCCTCATTGAATAGATCATTGAGTGAGCTTAATGACCCATCTGCTTCCACTTGATGTAAAAGTAATGTATTATTATCTAACGTCATTTCCACAAAACATGTCCAGCAATAATATTGCCGGCTACCAATTTTACCAATATCTTTCCCCTGACAATTCGGGCATCGCATGATGTCAATACTCCTTCTTTTTTTCACTTGAGTTTTAGTTATCATCATGCTAACCCATTTTCACTAAAAATATACGTTCTTACATAAAATCATACGGCGAAAGATTAGCGTCCTCGATTTCAAGAACGGTTGAATTTTGTCCGTCCTGGTCCTGTTCTTCACCCAGCTTTTCAACTAAGTGCTGCGTCAATGTTGTATACCGCTGATTTTTATGCTTTGTAGCAACACCGTACAAAAATGATTCTTGATCACCGCAGATAATCAACGATTGCTTACTTCTAGTTATAGCTGTATATAATAAGTTTTTCCTTAGCATTCGTTGATATGCTCGAACAACTGGCATAATGACAATCGGAAATTCGCTTCCTTGCGATTTATGAATGGAAATACAATATGCAAGCATAATATTACGATAATCTTTCCGTTCATAAACTACTTCACGGTCTTCGAAAGCAATGACAAGTTGTTCTTCTTGTTCGATATTCTCTTCCTCACGAAAAATAGCTACAACTTCTCCAATATCTCCATTATAAACGCCATCTTCAGGCTGATTGACAAGCTGAATTACCTTGTCACCGGTTCGAAAGATAGCTTCAGCAGTCCTAACTTCTCTTTTTTGTTCTGTTTTTGGATTAATTACTTTTTGGAGCTCTTGATTGAGTTTTGTAATCCCCGCTTCCGAACGATACATTGGTGCAAGAACTTGAATATCCTTTGGCTCAATCCCCTTCTCCACTGCTTTTTTAAATATTTTAGTAATCACATCAACCATTTGTATCTCGTTACAATGAATGAAATTAAAATCATGATCCTTTTGTAAATTCACTGGTTCATCCTTTTTTATTTCATGTGCAAGTTGAATAATTTTCGAGCCTTCTTTTTGCCGATATACTTCTGTCAGCCGAACGTAAGGAATCCGATCAGTACTTAATAAATCAGATAAGACCTGACCAGGACCGACAGACGGCAATTGATCCTCATCGCCAACAATCAGCACTTGCATGTCATCAGGAATAGCTTTAAACAGGTGGTTAGCTAACCAAATATCTACCATTGAAAATTCATCAATAATAATAAACTTCCCACTAAGTGGCTCATGTTCATTCTTTTCAAAGCTTTGATTTCCATCCCATCCCAATAATCGGTGGACCGTCATTGCGGGAAGCCCTGTCGATTCATTTAATCGCTTCGCAGCTCTACCAGTTGGTGCAGTTAGAATAAATGGAAAGTCATCTTTATGATTGTAATCCTCTGGACGAAGCGCTAATTCATGGATTGTGGCGTATGCCTTTAGAATGCCTTTAATAACCGTTGTTTTTCCTGTTCCTGGTCCACCTGTAAGAATCATGACTTTTGCATGGATGGCTTGGTTAATTGCAGTGAATTGCTCTTTACCATAGGATAATATTTCTTCCTCTTCAATATCACCTATAATCTTCATAAGTTCAGCCATGGGAGTTTGGTGCTCGATCGGCTTTTGTAAAATCCGCTTTAACTGCGAACTAAACCCATCCTCAGCATAGTAAAGCGATGGTAAATAAACATTTCCATCTTGGACAATTACTTTTTTATCTTTATTTAAAGCTTTTAATTTATCAATAATCATTGACTCTGTTAATTCTTCTGTATTTAAAAGCGCACAAATAGATGTAATACAAAAATCCATAGGTAAATAAACATGACCATCTTGAACAGAACTTTGCAGTACATAGATACAACCTGCTCCCACTCGAGTAGGATGTGTAGCCGGCAAACCCATTTGTCTAGCAATTTCATCAGCAGTCCGAAAACCAAACCCTTCAATATCAAACACAAATTGGTACGGATCTGCTTCTAATAACTGAATAGCTTCATCTTTATAATGTTGATAGATCTTTTGAGCCATTTTTAAACCAATATTATATTGAGCTAAATAAACAGCAACATGTTCAAACCCTTGATTTTCTTGTATAGTAGCGCGTAATTGATCCGCCGCTTTCTCTTTTATCCCTGGAACAGTATATAAAGCTTCTGGATCATCAATAATTTTTGAAATTGCATTTTCACCTAGTTGCTGAACAATTTTGGTAGCTGTTTTTTTGCCAATACCATAAAATAGATCACTGGATAAATAAGCAATTAATCCTTCTTTCGTATCAGGAATAAATGTTTTGTAAGAAGTCACTTTATATTGAGTGCCAAATCGTGGATGCTTGTCAAATATGCCATAGAAATAATAGCTTGTTTCCGGCTGCAGATTAAAAAAATAACCCTTAATTACAATCGTTTTATCCTCAAAGGCTTCGTTTGTATCCAACACTTTAATTTTGGCAATCGAAAAATGCTCCGCCTCATTTTGAAAAATCAAATGAAGGAGTTCGCCTCGAATATAGCTTTCATGCTCAGCCATTTGTTTTATTTGTTCCATCCAAAACACTCCATCTTCTTACTACTGTCTTTCATGGAGGTAAGCAGTTACTCTTTTTCGACCGTTGGCTGCCAAAACATGGTCTGGCTGAATACGTAATGCTTCCTCAAAATGCTCTAACGCCTTCTCAGGTTGCTCATCATATAGCGCTATAACGCCTAAGTTATAGTACGCATCACTATGATTATCATTCTTCTGAAGGACTTTGTAAAAAATTTCTTCCGCCTCTTTTAAGTGCTCACATTGTGCTAGGCTCAATCCGTATTGAAAGAGGAATTCTTCATCATCCGGATTGAGTTCCACTGCTCGCAATAAATAAGGTAAAGCCAATTTATGATACTCCTGATGTTGTAGAGTCATCCCTAGTAGATAATAGGTATCTGCTTCCATTAATCCGTATTCTATCGCTGTTTGTAAATGTTTCTGAGCTTTAGCATACAGCGACTGCTCATAATAGAGATTACCCAAACCATAATGAGCAGTTGCTGCATACGGATCCAATTCAATTGCCTTTTCAAAAAAGCGTTGTGCTCGTTCTGCATCTTGCATATGCAACAGGAGGTTACCAAAATTTGTATACCCCACTGGATCATTGGGATGCTCTTCAATAATTTCCGCAAATAATGCAGCAGCTTTGTCCAGCTTACTATTTTGCATTAGTGCTATAGCTTGTTGTAGCTTGTCCTTCATTGTAAAACTCCTCGTTATCCTACATAATCAAGTCGATGTTCACTTTTAAAAATTTGGTCAATCGTCCCACCGCCAAGACATACTTCTCCGTTATAAAAAACAACTGCTTGCCCCGGAGTGATTGCCCGCTGGCTTTCTTTAAATTCAACATGGACCTGATTATCGTCCATTACCGTCACCGTTACAGGACTATCTTCTTGACGATAGCGAAATTTTGCTGTACATGTGAAGCTTTTATTTATTTTATCGGGATGGATCCAATTAACATCTGTTGCTGTAAGTGCGTCGGAGTATAGTTTTTCATTGCTATATCCTTGTTCCACGTACAAAATATTTTTCGGGATATTTTTGCCGACCACAAACCACGGGTCTCCTGCTCCGCCAATACCGAGCCCTTGTCGTTGACCAATCGTATAATACATCAACCCATCGTGTCGTCCTTTCACCACACCATCCAACGTTTGCATTTCTCCTGGTTGTGCAGGAATATATTCACTTAAAAATGCTTTAAAGTTCCGTTCTCCAATAAAGCATATACCTGTACTGTCTTTTTTGGTCGCTGTTGCAAGATCATGTTCTTTGGCTATTTTTCTTACTTCTGATTTTGGTAAATGGCCAAGTGGAAACATCACTTTTGCCAAAACATCTTCCGTTAATTGATTCAGAAAATACGTTTGGTCCTTATTATTATCGACACCTCGTAACATTTCATAACGGCCATCCTTTTCACGTACCCGTGCATAATGACCTGTCGCAACATAATCAGCACCCAATGACAATGCATGTTCTAAAAATGCTTTGAATTTTATTTCTTTATTACACATGACGTCTGGATTAGGGGTTCTTCCAGCTTTATATTCATCTAAAAAATACGTAAATACTTTGTCCCAATATTGTTTTTCAAAATTAACTGCATAATATGGGATATCCAGTTGGTTACAAACTCTTACTACATCTTCAAAATCCTCTGTTGCTGTACAAACACCAAATTCATCTGTATCATCCCAATTTTTCATAAAAATACCAACAACATCATAACCTTGCTGTTTTAAAAGCAGAGCGGCTACAGAAGAATCTACACCTCCACTCATACCAATAACTACTCTTGTATCTTGATTCATATTAATCATCCTTTAATTTTTATAAAGTGGCGTTTTTTGTATGGAAGCCTTTATTGACCCTACGAAGAAAGAGAACAAAGGCTAACATCTTAGGAGTAGGGATACTTAAAGCTTTTCACTAGCATAACCTTTTCCCTATTGCAACACCTTTATACCAAACATCATGTCCTGCATTCCTTTATTCTAAATTGGAAAATGACAGCAACTTACAGGTGGGATAAAGGTGAAACCTCTCAGTCAACAGGTGTCTTCTTTTTCGGATGACTGGTAGTCGAACCAATGGGCATTTAGTTGCCGTTCTTCTTTTTAGTTTCGGCGCATTCCTTAAAAGACTACGGCAGTTTACAGGCGAGACAAACGCTTCACGCTTTTAGCTACACGTTGAGCAGCAGTGTTTATATTTTCGGCAGTATTAGCCAGTCCAAAGCTAAACCGGATTGAGTTTGTCGTACATTCATGTCCTTTTCCAAACATAGCAGTAAGTACATGAGAAGGTTCTACAGATCCTGCAGTACAGGCACTCCCACTAGAAGCTGCGATTCCATCCAAATCTAAATTCGTTAATAATGCCTCCACATTTGTTTTAGGAAAACTAATATTCACGATGGAAGCAATCGTAGACTGTTGGTCTCCATTGATTTGAAAATCAATTTCTTGCTCACGCAAACGGGCAATAAATTGTTGCTTGAAACCTTCGTATGTCTTGATCCGTTGCTCTCTTTCATCTATCGCTAATGTTACTGCCTTTTCAAATCCTGCAATCCGTGCTACATCTTCTGTCCCTGCGCGGCGTTTTCTTTCTTGTTCTCCACCATATTGCAACGATTGAAGCTTCACATTTTCATTAGCATAAAGAAAGCCAATACCCTTTGGTCCGTTAATTTTATGCGCAGATACAGTCAACATATCCACGCCTAATTCACGAACATCGATATCTATTAAACCAAAAGCCTGAACGGCATCAGTATGGAAATAAGCTTGATGATTCTCTAGTTCTGCAGCAATCTCTTTAATCGGTTGTACCACTCCAGTTTCATTATTTACATACATAACAGAAACTAAAATTGTTTCATTGGTTAGCGCATTGCTTACGTCCTCGACAGCTATTTTTCCATCTTCTTTTACTTGCAGGTATGTCACATGAAAGCCTTCTTTTTCCAATTGTTCAGCTGTGTGTAATACCGCATGATGCTCTTGGGAAGACACAATAATATGCTTTCCTTTATCCTGATTGGCTCTTGCTACCCCAATCAAAGCTAAATTATCCGCTTCTGTCCCGCCACTTGTAAAGATCATTTCCTTTTCCCCTGCACCAATACTTTTGGCAATATTTAACCTGGCAGTGTCCACCAACTTTCTCGCTTTTCTACCAAAGGCATGTACGCTGGATGGATTACCAAACACTTCGCCTTCTATTTCACACATGTGCTTTAATACCTCCGGATGAACAGGAGTAGTTGCTGCATGATCTAAATAGATATGTTCCACAAATATCTTTCCTTCCTACCTTTTAAATATAAAACATATAAGCATCCTGTGGTTCATCGTCATTATGCTCAGCTAAATCTTTTAACGTAGTTGTATCCAACACGTCTTTTACAGCATCACGAATTCTTAGCCATAAAGCTTGCTTAGCCGGTTCTTCATCTTCTATTCCTTCTACAGGTGTAATCGGACCTTCCAATACACGAATAATATCACCTGCTTTTATATCCATTGGCTCCTTTGCCAATACATAGCCACCATATGCACCGCGAATACTCCGAATTAAGCCCGCATTTCTCAAAGGGGAAGCTAACTGCTCTAAATAATGCTCCGATAATTGATTTTCTTTGGCAATTTGTTTAAGGGAAGTTGGTCCTTTGCCATGACATTTCGCTAGATGTATCATAAGAGTAAGACCATATCTTCCTTTCGTTGAAATTTTCATATCAAACACCTCAATTTAATTAACGTTCCATACATACTCATACATGATATTATAGCATGGAACACAAATGACTTGCATACGATTCACTTCTATAATGCATGTCGATCAACATGTAACGCTAAATAAGCATCATTATAATATAAAGGACGGTATAAATGAAACAAAAACCACTTGCGTTTCAAATGAGACCAGAGCATATTGACGATATTATTGGACAAGAACATTTAGTTGGCGAAGGAAAGATCATTCGTCGCATGGTAGCTGCTGAAAGGCTTGCATCCATGATATTATTCGGACCTCCAGGAACTGGTAAAACATCTATGGCTTTGGCCTTAGCCAAAAGTTTAGGCAAGCAAGTAAAAACATTAAATGCAGTCACCGATAAGAAAAAAGATATGGAGATTGTTGTAGAAGAGGCCAAAATGACAGGGCAAATAGTTCTTATTTTGGATGAGGTACATCGTTTGGATAAAGCGAAGCAAGACTTTTTACTTCCACATTTGGAAAATAATCTAATTATCTTGATCGGCTGTACAACTAGTAACCCTTATCATTCCATTAACCCAGCAATTCGCAGTAGATGTCATTTATTTGAATTGCATAAACTAACAAGTGACCATGTTAAGGAAGCCATTAAACGGGCGATGACAGATGAAGCAAAAGGATATGGTAAGAAATCCATTCAACTTTCTGATGAAGCATTGGACCATTTTGCAATAAGCGCTAATGGAGATCTGCGAGCTGCATTAAATGGCTTTGAATTAGCTGTTTCATCCACACCTGAAAATGAGGAAAACCATATTTCTATCACTTTGACTATAGCAGAAGAATGTATGCAAAAAAAGAGCTTTTCCCATGATAAAAATGGTGACGCACATTATGATGTGCTTTCTGCATTTCAAAAATCTATTCGCGGCAGTGATGTTGATGCTTCGCTTCACTATTTAGCCAGATTAGTGGAAGCTGGAGATCTCGACAGTATTGCCCGGAGAATGATTGTAACTGCTTATGAGGATATTGGTCTAGCCAACCCTCAAGCCGGCCCCCGAGCATTAGCAGCAGTACAGGCTGCAGAGCGTCTAGGCTTTCCTGAAGCAAGAATCCCGTTGGCTGTTGCGATTATAGAGTTGTGCCTATCTCCTAAATCGAATACTGCCTATAAAGCGTTAGACAAAGCTTTACACGATGTGAGAAGTGGAAAAGGCGGAGAAGTTCCAGCCCATATTAAAGACGCGCATTATGCTGGTGCAAAATTATTAGGCAGAGGCACTCAGTATCAATATCCACATGATTACGATCACGGCTGGGTAAAGCAGCAATATTTGCCGGATGCAATTAAACATAAACAATACTATGAACCTAAGGCTACTGGAAAATTTGAACAAGCTATGAAACAAGTTTATGAGAAAATCAGGAAAGATAAACAGAATTAACGTATAAGTTGCAACTTCTTTGGTAACAATAAGATTTAACGAGATAACGTGATACTTCTTTCAGTAGGAATTTTTCAGCTTATACTGAATGTTAGTTGAACGAATCAGGTATTTAGGTGCGGTTATCTCCCTCTTAGACTTCTTTGTATCCTTCATTGAATTAATGAAACGGGGGGCTTATAAGCACCTTAATGCCAGATAAATTAAATCTATTAATGTTGTTCAAAAGTAGGAAAATGTACAGCTTCACTTTGAAGCAAACATGTCTTTTACACTACCTATCTTGAACAATAAGTTGTTACGTAAAAAGGAGTGGAACAAAAATGGCAAAGGTTAGACAAGATGCATGGTCGCATGAAGATGATTTATTATTGGCAGAAACCGTATTACGCCACATAAGAGAAGGAAGTACACAATTAAATGCTTTCGAAGAGGTTGGAGATAAATTAAATCGCACTTCTGCCGCTTGTGGCTTTCGATGGAATGCAGAAATACGTAATAAGTACGTGAATGCTATTGATCTTGCAAAACGTCAACGAAAAGAAAAGAAACGAGCTATGGCAAAAGCAGGAAAGGTTGAGCATAAGCCAACCATTGTAGCTTCTACGAGACAAAAGCAAGAACCAGAGCACAATCAAACGTTTACTGACATTCCAATGAATTCCGCATCTGATTTAACAATGGATAAGGTAATTCAATTTTTAAGAGGGTTAGAAAAAAAGTCATTGGATTCAAATCAATCAAAAGCCTCTCTTGAACAGGTACAAAAAGAAAAAGAAGCATTACAAAAACAAGTAGATACATTGAACCGAGAGTTACAGCAAACAAAAACTCAGTTAACAACCATGCAGGAAGATTATCAAGCTTTTATCCAAATTATGGATAGAGCCAGAAAAATGACTGTACTAGAAGATCAAGGCACGTTGACTGCCCCAGCCTTCCGAATGGACAAAAACGGTAATTTGCAGCAGTTGGCGCAAGGATCAAACTAAGATATTCTTATAGAACTTAAAAAACCTACATTGCTAAAGGAATCGTCCTTTTAAGCAATGTAGGTTTTTTTAGCAGTCCCGATCGTGCCGTCCAGTATAAAGCTTTGATCCCGCTCATGGCAGGTGGGTGCTCTGTTCTATATTTATTGTGCTTCCTCATGGTTAAGGCCCGCACGCAACATAGAAACAAACGAGCTCCCAATTATAAAGGTGTTCGGTCAAAACACTTTGGTACGGACGAACACATCAGGATTCTACTGTTTGTAAATTTATTTTAACATGTCATTTCTAAAAAAATCAATCCTTAACCTTTCCCTAAATTTACGGAAGCTACTTTCACCTTGTGATTTTCTTGTTTTAATGCCGATTCGATTAGAAAAACTTGGCTTGTCGCCAAGTCTTCTGGCGGAAGCCTTTGTTTTTCTTATACTATAAACCAAAAAAATCTTATACTCTCCTATAGTGGAACAAAGGCGCGGGGCGCCGTTTAGCAACGTAGTGAATGGAACGAATCAACTAAAGATAAAGAAATCATGCCACTAAAAACAGGGGTATGCCGACGTCTGGGCGGCAAGCCCGTTCTTAGTCGGCCTTCCTCTTTGCGACGAACCGATGAGGCCTTATCGTAGGGCGCATTTCTAAAGTCGCATCGTTGCTGGGCTCATGCGCGGGACGTGGCTAGTCGGTTATTTCGTTATCTCCAAGCACCTAACTTTATACTTTTGTATGAAAAAAAGCTATTTACCATTATATAAGTTATTTATTTTAGGTAGTATTTCAAGGATCTAAACATTATAAAGCAAAATTTTTCTAATAGATGGTGGTTTCTTATCTTATGAAAAAATGGTTACTCTTTTGGTTTTTGACTATAGTATCGTTTATAAAGCTGTTAGGACTTATCGTATTGTTTACTATCCGGATACTACTTTTCTCATTTTTCATGAAACATACCAGCCTTAACTTCATACACACTTTATATCATTCTGTTTATGAACATGTAGGCCCATTACATCAAGAAGCATCTGCATCCTTTATCTTACTTTGCCATGCGCTAACGAGTTTCGAAAATCTATTTATCTGCAGCTTTGTCTTCCTTATGAGAAATTAGTTGGATGGATAATTCATCTAATTGTGTCTTGTCTACTTCACTTGGTGCATTCGTTAATAGATCAGAAGCAGAAGCTGTTTTCGGGAATAAAATCGTATCTCTTAGATTCGTTCTTCCGGCTAAAAGCATAACGATTCGATCCAATCCTAAGGCTACACCTCCATGTGGCGGTGCCCCATATTCTAAAGCTTCTAACAAGAAACCAAATTGTTCTCTTGCGTCAGTTTCAGAAAATCCTAACACCTTAAACATTTCCTGTTGTAGCTCCGTTTGATGAATACGAATAGACCCTCCACCTAATTCATATCCATTTAATACTAAATCATATGCATTTGCTTTGACATTTTCCGGCTCTGTATCAAGCTTTTCTCTATCCGCTGCTACAGGCGAAGTAAATGGGTGGTGTGCTGCAAAGTACCTGCCTTGCTCCTCGTCATATTCCAGTAATGGCCAGTCTGTCACCCAGAGAAAATGAAATGCAGATTGGTCAATTAAACCTAATTCTTTCCCAAGTTTTAAGCGTAACGCACCTAAACTATCATAAACAATATTCGTTTTGTCAGCTACGAATAATAACAAGTCTCCATCTTCAGCTTGTGCTGCTTCCAATAATGCTGTTTTTTCTTCTTCGGAAATAAATTTGGCAATTGGTCCTTTTAATTCAGCACCTTCTACTTTGAACCATGCTAGACCTTTGGCTCCATATACTTTTACAAATTCTGTTAGCTTGTCAATATCTTTCCGAGAAAACGCCGTTGCCTGTTGCTTCACATTTAGTAATGCCACTAATCCTCCAGACTCAATAGTGCTTTGAAACACTTTAAAATTGGAATTTTTCACGATATCAGCTACATGAATAAGTTCCATACCAAAACGAGTATCAGGTTTATCAGAACCATAACGTGCCATTGCTTCTTCATAAGGCATTCTCTTTAGCGGCAGTGAGATGTCAATCCCTTTCACTTCTTTCATGACATACTGCATCATTTGTTCCGTTAATTGCATAATTTCATCGCTTGTTAAGAACGATGTCTCAATATCAATTTGTGTAAATTCAGGCTGGCGATCCGCTCGTAAATCTTCATCACGAAAACAACGGGCAATCTGATAATACTTTTCGAATCCCCCCATCATAATCAGCTGTTTGAATAGTTGAGGAGACTGTGGCAAAGCATAAAACTCACCCTTATGAACACGGCTTGGAACCAGATAGTCCCTTGCTCCTTCCGGGGTACTTTTCGTTAATATAGGGGTTTCCATCTCTAAAAAATGCTGCTCATTTAAAAAGTGCCGAACCGCCTGTGTGATTTGATGACGTAACTTAAACGTATCCTGTAATGGCTGACGTCGCAAATCAAGATAACGATACGTTAATCGTAAATCTTCGGAAGTTTCTGCTTTATCTTGAATAGCAAACGGCGGTGTTTTTGCTTTATTTAAAACGGTAATTGCTGAAACAATTACTTCAATTTCACCTGTTTTCATATTAGGGTTAATCGTAGATGCATCACGTTTTACAACGGTTCCTTCTACTTCAACCACATACTCACTACGAACCGTTTCTGCTATTTCTAACGCTGTCTGCGAATGATCCGGGTTAAAAACGATTTGAACCGTACCAGATGCATCACGTAAATCGATAAATATTAATCCTCCTAAATCGCGTCGCTTTTGTACCCAACCTTTCAAAAGTACAGACTCGTTTACATTCGTTTCGCTTAATGTGCCTGCCATGATGCGTTGATGCTTACTCATGTCCCTTTCCTCCTAAACACTTTTCCTTCATAAAGCCAATCAATTTATCTTTAGCTATCGTTTCTTGGTTTCCAGTGCTCATTTCTTTTACTGTAACGGTTTGATCTTTGAGCTCATTCTCGCCGATAATTAATACATATTTCGCCAGATAACGGTCGGCTGCTTTCAATTGCCCTTTCATTTTTTTACCTAAATAATCCTTATCTGCCTGTACACCATATTTGCGCAGAATGGAAACGAGCTGTACTGCCTCTTTTTGCGCTTGGTTATCAACTGCTACTACATAAGCCTCAAGAGAACGATCCACAGGAATCACTTGATTCTCCGCATCTAACGCCATCAGTAGCCTTTCAAGCCCCATCCCAAAGCCGATGCCTGGTGTGCTTGGTCCGCCTAATTGTTCGGCAAGGCCATTGTACCTGCCGCCTCCAGCTAAAGTAGTAATTGCACCAAAACCATCTGCTTCACTCATAATTTCAAACGCAGTATGATTATAATAATCGAGACCACGGACTAAATTTTTATCTACTTCATATGCAATGCCCATCACATCTAAATATTCTTTTACTTGTTCAAAATAATCTCTGGAGGAATCATTTAAATAATCCAGAATAGATGGAGCTGTTCGCATTGCTGGATGTTCCCGATCCTGCTTACAATCAAGAACGCGTAACGGGTTGTTTTCTAAACGCATTTGACAATCGGAGCAGAGTTCGTGCTTATGTGGAGAAAAATGTGCAATAAGTGCTTGCCTGTGATTTTCTCTGCTTTCCTTGTCTCCAAGTGAGTTAATAACTAATTTTAACGATGTTAAGCCCATTTCCCGGTAACAGCTCATTGCTAAATCAATTACTTCGGCATCGACAGCTGGATCAGCACTGCCTAGCACTTCAACTCCAAATTGGTTCAACTGTCGCATTCTTCCTTTTTGTGGACGTTCATATCGAAACATTTCGGCAAAGTAATACAGTTTCGTAGGCTGGTTCGCTTGCCCGTACATTTTATGTTCTACATAGGCTCGAACTACTGGAGCTGTTCCCTCAGGACGCAACGTAATACTTCTTCCCCCACGATCCTCAAACGTGTACATTTCTTTTTGAACAATATCTGTCGTATCTCCTACTCCTCGTTGAAATACTTCTGTATGTTCAAATAAAGGCGTCCGTATTTCTTCATAATGAAATCTGCGGCATACCTGCTTAATTGTTTCCTCTACCCACTGCCACTTCCTGGAATCCCCAGGTAATACGTCTGCTGTCCCTCGTGGCGCTTTATAACTCATCTTAATAACCTCCTAATGGTAAAAATTCATTGTTTTGCAAAATTCACTTGATTACTTGGAATTGTTTTCATATTGTCTTTTACAAGTATACATTTTATTTAAGCTGCGAAACTCATTTGGCATCTAGTGTTACTTGAACGAAAAACCGATATTTTAAAGCGAATCTTCATCCAATCGGAAGTTTCTCCCATCTACTGCTAAATAAAAGCAGAACCAGGCGGCAAGCCCGTTTTTAGTCGGCATTCCTCTTAGCGACGAACCGATGATGCCTTATCGTAGGGCGCATTTCTAAAGGCGCATCGTTGCTGGGGGATGGAGCCAGACGTACCTAGTCGGTTATTTCGTTATCCCCGAACACCTCATTTTATACTTTTGTATGAAAAAGAACTCTATTTAGCACTCTCTAACTCATATATTTTAGACAGTATTTTAAGAATCTAAACATTATAAAGCAAAAGTTTTTCATGATAGATGGTGGCTCGCGCTCTAGGCGAGCCATGCTGGTTTCTTAACTTAATAAATAAAAAACCCTCGTCCCCCTATTATTTTTCAATAAATAAGGGACGAGAGTTTTACCCGCGTTGCCACCCTAGTTGATGTTATGTACATCCGCTTCATGCAGTTAACGCCTGCGATACGTTTATACCTACTAGAAATTCGATATAAAACCTCTGGAACGTCTTTCATTGGGCCGACCATGCAAAATGCTTCCAGCCAACGGCATTTTTTCTCTGGACAGTTCGGTTGCCAATTACTTTTTCCTTCATAGGTCTCTCGATTATATACAATTACAATAAGGAAGAGGGTTTTCTTCCCTAGATTCAAAAATAAAGACAGCTTACGAAATAGGGCGTTTTGGTATGTCATTTCCCACTTTGACTTTTTGTAATATGGATTTCGCCAATCTTGAAGTGGGAGTCTTACAGCGCCTTATATGCGGATAAATTCGATATTAGCAATACTTATGAATGTATATTATATTAATCGTTCCTAGTTATTCTGTCAAGCGCGATTTATCTTCTTCTTTAATATATTTACTTCTCTTAGCGATAGTCCTAGCTGCTCTGCCATTTCCATATGATTTGCTTCCGCTTCTACTAATTCTAAGAATTGATGTAGATTCACTCCAAACACTTCTTTATATTGATGAGCATTCCATTGCTTTTCAGATGTACGCATATGAAGTATAACCTCCTCTTTCGATTAGCTTTGCCAACCCAGTTAATTTTTATTATACTTAAAAGTAAGGTTGAACAATCATACAGAAATCACAGTTTATTTTTGCACTCGAATTCTTACCAGAACAATTGTTTAGCACAAAAAAATGGTAACGTTATCACATTTGGAGGTATCTTTTTGAATAAACGAATAGCATCCGCTTTCATCTCATTAATGATCATTAGCTTGCACTGGGACATGCCTGTCGCTGCTGAACAGCAAGGAACCGTAACTGAAAATAACGTAACGGTACGCCGCGGACCGGGAACGGATTTTCAGAAGATTGCTCAAACCAACGAAGGAGATACATATACCGTGACCCAACAGCAATCGGAATGGGTGGAAATCCAATTAGATAACGGTGCAGGATGGATTCACACCAACTATATAAATATAGATGAGGTAGCGATTACGCCAACAAAGATCACTATTCCAAATCCAAACACCCAAATTCGCAGTGGACCTTCTACGGATGACCCTATTTCTCATTTTGCTGATAAGGGAAGTACATTTAACGTTATTTCTTCAGGTGGGGATTGGTATGAAATTAAAAATGAAGCAATCCATGGATATATTTACAAGTCACTTACTAAAGCCATTCCTAATTCAAGTAAAAGTAACTTTACCAACAAATCGATTGTTATCGACGCTGGACATGGTGGAAGGGATGTTGGAGCGATAGGCGCAACTGAAACTTTGGAAAAAGACGTGACCTTTTTAACCGCTCAAGAATTAAAAAAAGAACTGACCATGCTTGGTGCAGATGTCCGATTAACAAGACCAAGAGATGATTTCATACCTCTAAATAGCAGGATTAGTTATAGTAACAATTTCAAGACAGACGTATTTATTAGTTTACACTATAACAGCGTACCGGGCTTACCAAATGTTACAGGAATTGAGTCTTATTACTTTCAAGATAACAACCAAGATTTAGCCTCCTTGATTCAAAAGGGATTAATTAATGCAACGCAATCGGACGACCGTGGGACATCATTTGGTGATTATTTAGTTCTTCGGCAAAATATGAAATCAGCGATTTTAATAGAATTAGGGTTTATTTCAAATCAAGCTGAAGAATCACGTCTTCAAACGACGATGTATCAAAAACAGCTCGTATCTGGAATTATACAAGGATTAGGGGCTTATTTTGCGAATTATAAATAAACAGGAACAACCATTTGAGGTTTGTTCCTGTCACCCCTCTTTACTATCCATGACCAACGTCACAGGACCGGAATTCGTTAATTGCACATCCATCATCGCACCAAATGCTCCTGTTTCTATATGGACACCTTCTTGAGCAATGAAACGATTAAACTGAAGATACAATTCATTTGCTTGTTCAGGTTTTGCTGCCTTCATAAAATTCGGTCTGCGCCCTTTTTTCGTATCACCATACAGCGTGAATTGAGAAATGGATAGAATACTTCCGTTCACATCTTTTAACGACAAATTCAGCTTTTGTTGTTCATCTTCAAAAACACGTAAATGTACGATTTTTTTCGCTAAATAGGCGGCGTCTTCCCACGTATCTTCATGAGTCACTCCTAATAGAACAACGAAGCCATGTTCAATCTGCCCAATTATCGAATCATGAACGGAAACACTTGCTGCATTTGCGCGTTGAACGACTGCTCTCATGATACTCCCCTTTTCTATAATTTCGCTTGCCTTTTCGAGGCATGACCATCATTACTGCAACGTACGTTTTACTGCATAAACATCCGGGATTTGCTTTATTCGTTCGACAATTTTACGAAGATGTCCTGTATTATGGATTAGGATCGTAATTTGAATAATTGCCATTTTATTTCGATCCGACCGTCCATTAACGTACGTGATATTCGTCTTTGTTTCATTTACTGCCTGTAGTACTTCGTTCACTAGTCCTCTGCGATCAAAACCAGAAATTTCTAAATCAACATGGTATTGTTTCTGTTCAGTACGATTATTTTCCCACTCAACATGCAAAAAGCGTTGTTTCGCTTCCTCCGTCTGTACATTGGGACAGTCAGATCGATGAACAGACACACCTCTGCCTTTTGTAATATAGCCAACAATTTGATCACCAGGTACCGGGTTACAGCATTTCGACAATCGAACCAGCAGATTATCGATCCCCTCTACTTTCACACCCGAATCACGTTTATTAACTTTCTTTTGCTTTACATCTGTTTTTACTTCTTCAATAGTTTGTTCAAGAGCTTGTTGTTTTTCGCGAGATTGTCTTAATTTTTCTGTTAATTTTGTGGCAATGGCAGCAGCCGTAATTCCTTGATAACCAACAGCTGCATACATATCATCTGCGCTAGAAAAATTATACTTCTCGTACACACGCTGCAAATCTTCTTGTGTTAAGACATCTTTTGGCTCTATATTAAGGCTCCGAATTTCACGATCAACTGCTTCTTTCCCCTTTAATACATTTTCTTCACGACGTTGTTTTTTGAAAAATTGCTTTATTTTACTTTTCGCCTGTGAAGTCTGGGTTATTTTAAGCCAATCTTGCGAAGGTCCATAAGAATGTTTTGACGTCATTACTTCAACGATATCGCCGTTTTTCAACTTATAATCAAGTGGTTCCATCTTACCGTTCACTTTAGCTCCAATCGTTTTATTCCCGATTTCCGTATGAATCTTATAAGCAAAATCTAACGGCACAGAACCAGCAGGAAGTTCAATGACATCTCCTTTTGGAGTAAATACATATACCATGTCAGAGAATAAATCAACCTTTAAGGATTCCATAAATTCTTCTGCATCATGTGTATCGTTTTGCCACTCCAAAATCTCCCGAAACCATGTCAATTTTTCTTCAAAGGATTGCTTATCCATATTTACTTGCTTACCTTCTTTGTAAGCCCAATGAGCAGCAATTCCATATTCAGCGATTTCATGCATTTCTCTTGTACGAATTTGCACTTCTAAAGGATCCCCTTTGGGACCAATCACTGTCGTGTGCAAAGATTGATAAAGGTTTGGCTTTGGCATCGCAATATAATCTTTAAACCTTCCAGGCATTGGTTTCCAACATGTATGAATAATACCCAGAACAGCATAGCAATCCTTAATACTATTGACCAAAATCCGGACAGCAAGTAAATCATAGATTTCATTAAATTGCTTATTTTGTTTGACCATTTTACGATAAATGCTGTATAAATGCTTTGGTCTACCAGATAATTCTGCTTCAATATTCATTTCTCTTAATTGTTTGGAAACTTGTTCCATTACTTCCCTAATATATGATTCGCGCTGCTCTCTTTTTTGCTTCATCAATTGAACGATTCGATAATATTGCTGTGGGTTTAAATAGCGCAATGCCGTATCCTCTAATTCCCATTTAATTGTCGAAATCCCTAATCGATGAGCAAGCGGGGAAAAGATTTCTAACGTTTCATTTGCTATTCGCCGCTGTTTTTCCGGAGGTAAATGCTTCAACGTACGCATATTATGCAAGCGATCAGCTAATTTAATTAAAATCACACGAATATCCTTTGCCATTGCAACAAACATTTTTCGATGATTTTCTGCTTGCTGCGCCTCTTTCGATTTATACTTTATCTTCCCTAATTTAGTAACCCCATCAACTAGCATAGCAACTTCATGATTAAACGCTTCCTCAACATCTTCTACAGACACATTCGTATCTTCAACCACATCATGTAGAAATCCTCCTGCAATCGTTTCAGCATCCATCCCTAGTTCTGTTAGTATTCCAGCCACCTGTACAGGATGAATAATATACGGCTCGCCAGATTTTCTAAACTGTTCGGCATGAGCCTCTTCGGCAAATTCGTATGCTTGGCGAATAAAAGCAGTATCCTCTTCCGACAGATACTGACCTGCCTTATTTAAAATATCATCTATTGTCATAATATCGGTTTTTGCCATTAAAAATCACCTTTATTCGCTATATCGAGTCTAATTATTACTTTAAATAGTTACATTATATGCTTTTAACCTGCATGTGTCCATTGTTAGAATCAGCCAAATTAGGATAACTTAGAGAAAATTCAAGTTTGAACAAACTTATAAGTCTAATCACTCCATAGAATTAATACATTTTTTATGATTAAGAAGTACGAAGAGCGTAAGCACACGTTTAGCAATGACAACCGGGCTCCATTCAAATTCCCCCCGTATATAAGGTGCTGTAAGACTCCAACTTCAGGAGTTGGATAATCTTGTACTGCAACAAGTCTAAGTGGGAGATAACAGCACCTAAATGCCCTATTTCGTAAGCGGCCTTTAGGTCATACAATTACGACGGCACTAACAAACAGTGGAGGATGAATGCCCCCACTGATTGAAGATTCACTTTATTGGGGAGAGCGTTATTCACAGAAGTAGAACATAGGATCACTCGGGCAACATTAACATAAGAGAAAAGCTTGGCTAGGTGTAATGTATGTACGAAGGATGTCTTTATTCTGTTGGATGCTATAGTAAATTGCATCCTTAAAAATAGCTTTGTAATTGTGAATTAGTAAACCGGTATTTACTTTTGTGTTCCGTTTTTTAAATGTATCTAGTAATGATTGCTTGTAAACTTCTTTGTACGCTGTAGGCGGCTTTTAACTTATAACAATAGGCCTAACGATTACTGATCGTCAGACCCCCTGTTAGCCGTTTAATACCGCATCAAGGTTAATACATCATAGCCTTTTAGTTTTTCCATTCCATTAAGGTAGCTTAACTCAATAAAAAATGCACAGCCAACAACAATTCCTCCAAGTTCTTCAACCAATTGAATTGTTGCTTGAATCGTTCCCCCTGTTGCCAGTAAATCATCGGTGATTAACACGCGTTGTCCCGGCTTAATCGCATCCTTATGAATAGTTAAAACATTTTTTCCATATTCCAAACCATAATCTACTTTAATTACTTCACGAGGAAGTTTCCCTTCCTTTCTTACCGGAGCAAAACCTACACCAAGTGAATAAGAAACAGGGCATCCAATGATAAACCCCCTTGCTTCCGGGCCTACAACAACGTCAATTTGCTTTTCTTTCGCATAAGCTACAATTTCATCTACAGCTGAGTGAAAGGCCTCTCCATTAGCCATTAACGGTGTAATATCTTTAAATTTAACTCCTTCTTTTGGCCAATTTTCAACAATTTTAATGTGCTTTTTAAAGTCCATAACTAAGTTCCTCCTTGGGTCTTCCCAAATGTTCCATACAGTTTGTAAAGTAGTTCTTTAATTGTTCATAATTAGAGTAATACAGCTTCCTTTCAATCTCAGCTTGTTGCATACGTTTTTGATATGTCTTCGAATCCTGTAAATCCCTTTTTAATGGGTTATTCACTAGTTGGATCTTTCTACCTTCTATGTGTATAAAACGAAGCTCATAAAATACATGGATAATAAACAATAATTTTTCTTTACTCCACCCTTTTGTGTGCGAAAATGCAGGCAGCTCTTTATCAAGAGAGACTACTTTTTGCTGTTGTAAAAAACCATACATCCATTTAAAGTCGTCTCTGGTAGGAAAAGCGCGTAAATAAGTGCTATCTTCTACATAATAACATACATGAATATTTTTTGGTTTCGTTTGCTTCAGTACTTCTTCTAAGTCATTTAAACATGAAGGCATCGTAAATATAAATAATGTATCCAGCTCTCCAATGGAAGACCAGTCATCTTCGTATGTCTGATGGGGAACCCCTAACGACTGTGCTCGCTGCTCATCTCCGACACTGTAAATCAATGGACTAGCATGAACGAATAATTCTAAATTCGTTTGACGCTTTCCACGATGATCAAACAATTGCCACTCATCAATTGACATATCTTGAATCATCAATTGCGGCTTTCGATTGCCGTTCCATTCATTAATAGTAAGTTCCCCTACTATGTTAATGGGAGTGCGCGGAGTTAAATAATGGTATAGTTCACCTATTCCAAAACCGATCGCATCAAGCTGCTTATCGTCTGCTTTAAATTGTAGCTTAAGATGGTTTTTCATACTGCCGATTTGCCGCGGTTGCTCAGGAACCGCTTTGATATGAAATAATGGTTTTGGATTATGCATTCCAAATGGAGCTAATTGTTGAATAGCTTCAATTAACGATAACGTTACTTGCGAAACAGGTAAAGTTGAGTTAACGCTAAGTTCTTGCTTATAATCTTCTTCTGATAATTGCTGCATAATTTGTTCGTTTAAAGCTTGATACAATGGCTTAACTTGCGCTATCTCCAATGTCATTCCTGCAGCTTGTGAATGCCCTCCGAATTGCTGAAACAAATGACTTACTTTCATGCAATTTTGGAACAAATCAAAAGCTGGGATGCTTCTTGCGGATCCTTTAGCAATCCCTTGATCAGCTTTTATGGAAAGTACGATAGCCGGTTTGTCCCACTTGCGAACTAGTTTTGATGCAACAATCCCTAATACGCCCTCATTCCAGCCTTCTTTTGCAACCACAATAACCCCTTGTTCTGCTTCGTTTGCCAACATCCGTTCTGCTTCTTCGACAATCTGCTGAACCAATTGTTGGCGTTCACGATTTAGCACTTCCATTTCTTCTGCAATGGTTTTTGCCTCTTCTGGATCTTCAGTCAGCATTAATTCCACCGCCATGTCTGCTGACTGCAATCTGCCCACAGCATTTAATCTAGGACCGATAACAAAACCTATATCTTCTTCGGTCACAATTCCATCTATATTGGCAGTCTGTTTCAGCGCTTTCAATCCATGATGGGTTGTATTTGCTAACTCCTTTAAGCCGTAGTAAACCAAAATCCGATTCTCGTCCAATAAAGGTACAAGATCTGCCACCGTCCCTATCGCAACAAAGCTTAATAGATGTTTTGGAACATACCCAAGTAAAGCTTGTGCAAATTTAAATGCCACTCCTACGCCGGCTAATTCTTGAAATAAATAATCTGGCGAGCATTTTGGATGAATAATCGCATAACAATCAGGCAATTCTTTCTGGACTTCATGATGGTCTGTGATTATTAAATCAATGTCCAATTCTTTTGCTACTTTCGCTTCTTCAACTGCAGCGATACCTGTATCTACAGTAATAATTAACGCATATCCTTCTCGATGTGCTTGACGAAAAGCAGCTTCATTCGGTCCATAACCTTCAGTGAATCGATTTGGAATATAATAATCACATTGAGCACCAAGCTCTTGTAATGCCTTTATCATCACTGTTGTAGCAGTAACTCCATCCGCATCATAATCGCCAAAGA
Source organism: Virgibacillus sp. 6R (assembly GCF_001895305.1). NCBI lineage: Bacteria > Bacillati > Bacillota > Bacilli > Caryophanales > Bacillaceae > Virgibacillus > Virgibacillus sp. 6R. The sequence goes on from NZ_CP017762.1 coordinate 304,587, forward strand.
CAAGTACTTTTTCGCCTTGTTGAATCGCTTTCTGTACTCGCTTTACCGCTTTATCTATCGAAAGAAGATTATCTGGACTGTGTAAATCATTCAAATCGGGTTTTAGAAATTTGGATACAGCTTGTTTGGTCGTTATCCCTCTTTGTAATAATAACTCTTCTATAATAGGGGAAACTTGCGAGGAATCGTCCCATTTAAAGTTCACTTTTTCTTTACCTATAAACTTCCAATTAGCCTTACTTAACAACATAATTTGCCCCCCTGACCAATTCATTATACATAATCAAATACAAGGGGGGCAACTAGATTTCCTTTATTGGACTATTTTTTATCATTTGATAACTAGCTTATGCTTTAAAATATAGCTACTGCTTTTCCTCCTCTATCATTGAAACAGTTTCATTTTCTACTTGGTGATATGGAATATCTTCTTCTTCTAATTTGTTCATCAAATTGAAATTTTCTGCTTCCAGGCGTTTCATCTCTCTTTGCATGCGATACATTTTTATTAATCCAACTGTTGCAGTAATTAAACCGCCCATGAGAACAGAAAATAAAATCACAAGAATTAATGGCGATTCTGCAGACCAGAAAAGATAGTTTACTTCAACCGTCTCCACGTTTGTAACAGCAAATACAGCTACAATAATAACAAAAATAATAGCAAAAATAACATAGGTTTGACCCTTCATCTTTCGACCTCCTCTGTATGATGCACGCGCTAATATTTTCCCAAATCTACTCATTTATAAACATTTCGGTTTTTAAACCCATATCATAGTTATTAACAGTTGGAAAACTTTCACATTACTATCAGAGATGTATAACACATGCTAAATTCTACGCAAAACGTATCTCACTTCATTCCTTTTTTGCTTAAAAGAAAAGAGGCTAATTCAAAAGCAGTCAGCTTTAGAACAGCCTCGTTATTATATTATACTTGTGGACCTTCTACACGTTTTTTCTTTGTAAAATCAACTGGTTTTTTCTTAATCATTTTACCTCGCCATACGAGCCAAAGCTGTGAGGCTATGAAAAGCGACGAATACGTACCAGCTACTAGACCAAACGTTAGAGCAATCGCAAATCCACCAATGGATTCAGCGCCTAAAAACAGAAATGCTAGTACGGCGATTAATGTTGTAATGGATGTATTTATACTACGTATAAACGTTTGTACCAAACTGCGGTTAACAATAATCGCAAGCTCTTTGAACGATTTGACTTTTTTCTTTTTCCTCAAGTTCTCTCTTATACGGTCAAAGGTAACAATTGTATCGTTTATAGAATATCCGACAATCGTTAGGATAGCCGCTATAATCGTTATATCAAATTCAATTTGTGTCACACTAAAAATAGCAATCATAAAGAATGCATCATGTAATAAAGCAATAATCGCAGTTATAGCGAAAAAGAATTCAAAGCGAATGGTGACATAAATAATCATAAAAACAGAAGCGATGGCAACTGCATAAGCCGCATTTTTCACAAGTTCCTCACCAACAATCGGTGAAACGACACTTACGTTTGGTTCATGGCCATATGCATCATTAAAGTGTGCTTTCACCTCTGCAATCGTGTCTTTTTCTAATACCTTGTCAAAACGAGCAATCGCCATTTCCCCGTTTTCCCCTGACGATACAATGGACTTGACTTCTAGTCCAAGATCATTAAACTCATTCTCTATTTCCGCTGTCGTAACGCTTGTATCTGCTAAAATCTCAATTCTAGAACCACTGGTAAAATCAATACCTGGGTTTAATCTAAATAGGGCAAGTGATACGATACCTAACACAACCATAATGGTCGATATCCAAAAAAACTTTTTCCGGTGATTGACGACATTGATCTCCCGATTAAACAGTTTCGGTTCGTCTTCTTGCTTATCTTTAATATCTTTAATGTCTGCTTTCTTCACTGCAAACCAGCTAGGGCGACGTTTTAAAAATGGACTCTTAATCCATAAACTTAACAACAGTCGCGTACCAAAGACCGCAGTTATAAAGCTTACTAGGATACTGACGATTAGCATCGTTGCAAAACCTTTAACGGAACTTGTACCAAAAATAAATAAAACAGACGCTGCTATTAACGTCGTAATATTCGCATCTAATATGGTCGACAGTGAGTTTTTCGTCCCAGCTTTAAATGACGATATGATTGATTTTCCGCTACGTAATTCTTCTTTAATACGTTCAAAAGTGATGACATTAGCATCTACGGCCATCCCAACTCCTAGGATAAGCGCCGCAATACCTGGTAATGTTAGTACGCCGTTCATCAATTCAAATACAAACAGAATAAGATAAATATAAATCGTTAAATTGATAGCCGCAATTAATCCTGGAAAACGATAGACAGCTATCATAAAGAGAAAAATTAGCCCCACACCGATGAAACCTGCAAAAACGGTTTTATTTAACGCTTGTTCCCCAAACTGCGCACCTACCGACGTGGAATACTTTTCTTCCATATGTACTGGTAAAGAACCAGAATTAATGACATTAGCTAACTGTTTTGCGGATTCCACGGTGAAATTTCCACTAATCATCACTTGGCTCGTGTTTAACGTTTGGTTAACACTAGGAGCTGAGACAAACTTAGGCTCATCCTTTTGATATTCTTCTGCATAAGAATCTCCTTTTTTATAATCCATCCAAATAACTAGCAGATTATCCGGATAAGGTGTATCTGGATTATTCATATCCTTAATTTTGCTTGTTACGTCACCAAACTTTTCAGCATCTTTTAACTCTAATGTAACAATTGGTTGATTACTGTTCGGATCAAAATCTTGTTTTGCACTATTTTCTTTTACGTCATTACCACTTAAAAGCTCATTATCATTGACATCTCGAAAGGAAAGCTGTGCCGTCGTTGAAAGTAATTCTCTTGCTTCGGACTGGTTTTCCACTCCGGCAAGCTGCACTCTAATTCTGTCTTCCCCTTCAATATCAATACTTGCTTCACTAATTCCAAGACGGTTAACGCGATCATTCAATGTCTCAACCGTCGATTCCAATGTTGTTCGGTCTACTTCTTGAGCTTCATCAACAGGTTCCACTTCATATAAAACTTCAAATCCACCTTGTAAATCCAATCCTAAATTAATATCTTTCGTAATTCCTGTAACCGTCGTTCCAATTGTACCAGCAAAGACGAGTACGATTAGAAAAAAGGCAACAATTCTGCCTCTATTTTTCATTCCAAAATGGCCTCCCTTTTATCGTTAGGGTAAATCGATATGTAAGTACTTTATTTTTCACTATTGCTCTGCATTTGTTACAGCCGCAATTGATGCAAACAAATCATCATTTTGATACGCATTTACGGTTAAGTAACTAATATAAGTCACGGTTGTTAATTGGAAAATATCCTGTACCACTTCATAGATTCGTTTTTCAGGATCACCTTTCCATACTTTTTGCATTAGGCATTTCCAAACATCTTCTGCTGTTGCTTCTGCATATCCCATTAAATGAAATTCCTCCGCCTTACTTTGTAAAGCTGGAGTAACCATCTCTTTCCATTCAGATACTGTTTGTACAATTTCCAACAAAACTCCCTCCTTTTATGGAGTATGAAAATTTCTATTCTTGTCATGCTTGGCCTATCCTTTCGCATATATATCATTGTATATGATATTCCATTATTTGAGAAGGCAGGTCGTCTAGATGACGAAACAAACATTTTTACAAGGTACACTTATTCTTATTCTAGCAGGTATGATCACTCGATTTCTTGGATTTATTAATCGGATTGTTGTTGCACGATTAATTGGGGAAGAAGGCGTCGGTCTATACATGATGGCTTTACCAACATTTTTCCTCGTTATTACGCTAACTCAACTTGGCTTACCTGTAGCTATCTCGAAACGAATTGCTGAAGCAGAAGCTCGCGGTGATAAAGCGAAAACCAAACAAATCGTCATTGTATCATTAGTGATTACTGGTATTTCCAGTATCATTTTTTCCACTTTAATGATACTAGCGACTCCTTTTGTCGCAACTCACCTACTTACAGATCAAAGAACATTGTATCCATTACTGGCAATCAGCCCAATTATCCCCATTATCGCTATTTCATCCGTCTTGCGGGGCTACTTTCAAGGCAAACAAAATATGAAACCACAAAGCTATGCACAAGTACTGGAACAAGTAGTACGTATTAGTTGTGTAGCATTATTTGTGAAATTACTATTGCCTTTTGGGCTTGAATATGCTGCAGCAGGAGCAATGTTTAGTATTATTTTAGGGGAACTTGTCTCACTTATCTATATGATGCGCCAATTCAATCGAAAAAAGCACATGAAAGTAAGAAAAAACTTTTTCTCCTATTTATCAACAAGTAGAACGACATTAAAAGAGCTGTTCTCTATTGCTTTACCTAGTACAGGCAGTCGCTTCATTGCTTCTATTTCGCATTTTCTAGAGCCGATTTTAGTTGCGCAAAGTCTCGCAATTGCCGGTGTTTCCAGTACTTTGGCAACGAAACAATATGGAGAGTTAACAGGCTATGTACTCCCTTTACTATTTTTACCGACATTTATTACCCAATCCCTGTCCGTTGCTCTAGTCCCTTCTATTTCGGAAGCAGAAGCAACGAAAAGTATAAATTTGATTCACTATCGAATCCATCAAGCGATCCGCATTTCGTTTGCATCTGGTGCAATAGCCACGATTGTACTAACCTTATTTTCCATACCTATTTTAACATATATGTATGGATCCGCTAATGCAAGTAAATTTATTATTTTAATGGCTCCATTTTTTATTTTACTTTATATCCAAGCTCCATTACAAGCAGCATTACAAGCTCTTGACCTTGCTAAAGCTGCCATGTGGAACAGCCTGATTGGAGCATTCTGCAAACTCACTGTCCTATTTTTACTCGCTTCCAATCCGAGTTTTGGAATTATGGGAGTCGCCTTAGCTATTTCCTTAAGTGTTGTATTAATTACACTTTTACATTTAGGTGCCTTATATAAAGCCATTAAATTTAGTATCCCGGTTTTAGATATTTTAAAAATGATTTCACTTTTACTAATGACATGGGGAGTAGGTGAACTTCTAAAAAATATATATGATAATATGCATGGCGGGCTTTTGTTATTAATTGGTATATTAGGTGTATTCTGTTGCATTTATGTACTATTTCTCTTTTTGCTCCGTTTTATTACGAAAGAAGAGCTAAAACAGATTCCTTTCTTACAAAAATGGTTTTAAATTGATTATAGATATTTATCGTTATTTTCAAACAAAGGGTTTGACATTTATTAATTCAACCAAATAGCCTATAGCCAATAAAATGAATCTTCAACCAGAGGGTGGTTCATTCATCCACCCACTGATTGTTAGATGAACGAATCGGGCATTTAGGTGCTGTTATCTCCTACTTAGACTTTTACAGTACAGATTATCCAAAATCCTGAAGTGGGGGTCTTACAGCACCTTATATGCGGGATAAAAGCTTCTTCAATCAATGGCGAACTTACATTCGAGATAAATACCCATAAAAAATAATCAGACCGGGGCATAAGAAAATAACTATATAGCAAAAGCCGAACACTTTATAATTGTTCGGCTTGTTTGTATTAAAAAATTCCTATCATCGCTACGTCAATATACTTCGCTTTCCAGAGGCTGTTCCCGCAGGATTCTACATACGCTAAAATCTTACATATACATGGACGATTTATGGTTCATTTTTCTAATCAGCTGTTTTTTTAGTGTGCCCCCTTTTTTTGCTTTTATCCGATATATGGTAGTAAATAGCGAATATAGAGATAAATGGTAGCAACAATCAATGATATAATTACGAGTGGAAATCCGTATAGTAAAAAGCGAATAAACGATATACTTTCCTTCGCTCCTTCAGCTAAACCTGCCACCACTACATTAGCAGAAGCTCCGATCAACGTTGCGTTTCCCCCTAAACATGCACCTAAAGCCAATGCCCACCAAATTGGATCTAAATACATCATTCCATAGCTTTCAAATTCTTGAACAACTGGAATCATCGCAGCGACAAAAGGGATATTATCCACAATACCAGAAAACAAACCGGAGACCCATAAAATCAACAATGCTGTTTGTACATAGTCTCCATTGGTAATTACTACGATTGCCCTCGCGATTTCATCAATGACGCCTACTTCTTCTAAACCACCTACTAGAGTAAATAACCCAATAAAAAAGAACAATGTAACCCACTCTATTTTTGCAAATATTTGCTCTGCTGCCACTTCTTTTTCCGTCAATAGAAGTAGTAATATAGCGCCAGATAACGCTACAGTAGTCAATTCAACATACAAAAATGCATGTAGTAAAAAACCGATTATTGTTAATAAGAGAACCGTGATTGATTGATACAACATTGGTGTTCGATGCAAATAAGCTTGCGCGTCCATTGCTAGCAACTCTTTGACATCCAAGCTCGTCCGTCGTAAGGACTTTCGAAACAATACCCAAACAAAGACAAGCATGATCCCGAATAGGATAACGGCGATGGGAGCCATATGGATCAAAAATGACGAAAAGGTTAAATGCTCTACCGCTTGTCCGATCATAATATTAGGCGGGTCCCCAATCAATGTTGCCGCACCGCCAATATTGGAACTGAAAATAATTATGAGTAAATACGGAAACGCGGGCAACTTTAACAGTTTCGTAATTTTGAGCATTATTGGAACAAAAATTAATACCGTTGTTACATTATCCAGCAATGCTGAGCCAATTCCTGTTAATACCCCCGCGCCAATCAAAAGAGGGATTGGTGCACCTCTCACTTTTTGTGCAAAACGAATCGCCATATAAGCAAACAAACCTGTTTTTTCTGTGATGGCAATTAATACCATCATGGAAAATAAGAGCGCGATTGTATTCCAATCAATATATTCTGTTAACATACGCTCGGCAGAATAGATTCCAGTCAATAAGAGCAATACGCCACCAGTTAAAGTAACCAGTGCACGATTAATTTGCTCTGTCATAATAAATACATAACAACAAATAAAAATGAATGAGGCTATAATAATTTCCAACCAAACCCCCACTTTCTTTTCTTGCCTATATCATTCTTTACTCCAACTATATGTAACAAAAAAAGAAAATATTTTTCGTCTATTATTTTTTCAAGGTGAATAGGATGAAAATAGGTGGACAATCTGGAAAGGAGGGAATGATCATGTGCAGTAAGCAATGGGTTGCATTATTATATGGATGGATCATTGTATTGGGCTTAATGATGGTCGCTAGCTTTGTATTAGCATTATTACTTCGATTTACTACATTTAACGAACCTGCTCTGTCATGGGTCACTTTTGTCATCGGTCTCATCAGTTTATTTCTGGGAGGGCTCGCAGCAGGAATAAAGGGCAAAGCAAAAGGCTGGATGATCGGGATATTTACAGGTGCAGGATTTACGCTATTTGTTTTATCCGTACAATATTTGGGCTACCAACAAGGATTTTCGCTGGAACAATCTCTTCATCACGCTGGATACATGGCAGCTGCATTATTTGGCGGTGCAGTAGGTGTTAACATCGCAGGCGAAGAAGCAAGCGATAAATAGAGCGTTAATTTGTGGAACACTTCCTTTCATCTTACTTCCATAGAGTATGATAATTACGGTACCTTAGAGAAAAAAATGAAAAAGATGACAGGTTATTTGGGGGAAATATAGCAGCAACACTTTGAGTTTAGAGGTTTGTGCTTAAGTAAAAAAGAGATAGTAAACGATCATCTATGGATAAAGTACCAGTGGGGGTTTTCATTCATCCCCCACGGCTTGTTAGTACCATAATGGTCTGACCTAGGCCTTTTACGAAATAGGGCATTTAGGTGCTGTTATCTACCACTTAGATTTGTTGCAGTACAGATTAACCTACTCCTAAAAGCGGGAGTCTTACAGTACCTTATATACGGGAGGAAAAATCCGCAAATATTAGACATGGATACATTGCAATAGCTCTTTCTTGGCAAATTTAAAAGGAACACAAAAGAAGATCGCTTTTGTGTTCCTTTCGCACTTACTACCTATGTATCAAATCACATCCGCTGGTATAAGCAACAGACGCTTGTCCATTGCCTACCTCCCTCGCGTGAACATGGTAATTACTGCTGCTTTACTTCACGGATTGCTGAGCGGTCATACGTCAGCTTAGATCCATCTCCAGCTTGAATAACTATAGTATCTTCATCCATCGCATGGATTTCCCCATGAAAACCACCGATCGTAACTACGGAGTCACCTTTTTTCAATTCTGCTTGCATTTCTCTGACTTGCTTTTGTCGCTTTTGCTGTGGGCGAATAAGTATAAAATACAGAAGCACAAACATCAAGATAATTGGTAATAAAGATGCTAACATTTCCATTGTTCCATTCCTCCCTTCTATACGTTAGAAATTCCTAGCATTCGGTTTATTAAAACCGTATTGCTCAAAGAATTCTTCTCTAAATGAGCCAAGACGATCTTCGCTAATAGCTTTTCGTACTTGCTCCATTAATTTTAACAGAAAATATAAGTTATGATAAGTAGTAAGCCTAAAACCAAAAGTTTCATTACATTTAATGAGGTGACGAATATAGGCACGCGTATAATTTTTGCAAACATGGCAATCACAGTTTTCATCAATTGGTGAAAAATCACGTGCATATTTCGCATTTCTGACTACTAAACGACCGTTTGAAGTCATACATGTACCATTTCTTGCTATTCTAGTAGGAAGGACACAATCAAACATATCCACTCCTCGAACAGCACCGTCAATTAAAGAATCAGGCGAACCAACACCCATTAGGTATCTAGGCTTATCGTCCGGCATTAAAGGGGTAGTAAATTCAAGCACACGATTCATAACGTCTTTTGGTTCACCAACAGACAATCCGCCAATAGCATAACCAGGAAAATCTAAGGAGATTAAATCGTTGGCACTTTGCTTTCGCAAGTCTTCATATTCCCCACCTTGGATAATACCGAATAAACCTTGCTCATCTTTGCGTTGGTGTGCATGTAAGCATCTTTCTGCCCAACGAGATGTTCGCTCTACAGAGCTTTTCATATAAGCATGATCTGCAGGATACGGTGGACATTCATCCAATGCCATCATAATATCTGATCCTAAGTCGTTTTGGATATTTATAGCTTTCTCAGGAGATAAAAATAATTTTTCCCCGTTTAAATGACTGCGAAAATGTACCCCTTCTTCAGTAATATTTCGCATTTCACTCAAGCTGAATACTTGAAAGCCTCCAGAATCCGTTAAAATAGCACCATCCCAATTCATAAACTGGTGAAGCCCACCCGCTTCTTTAATGATATCCTGACCCGGTCTTAACCAAAGATGGTACGTATTAGATAAGATGATATTAGCATTCATCTCTGTTAGTTCTTCTGGACTCATTGTTTTAACAGTAGCCAGTGTACCTACCGGCATAAATGCAGGTGTGTCAAACGATCCATGTGGCGTATGGACACGCCCTAATCTAGCACCTGTTTGTTTACATGTTTTCTTTAATTCATAAGTGATTGGTGTCATCAGCTACTCTTCCTTTATCGATTAAACTAAAATACTTTTATCAAAATTAGGCAAAGCTCATGTACTTTTGTAAGAGATAGCACTACTAATATATGTGTTTCATATAAATAGTAAAATGCCTTGGCATCTCTAATTTTAGACTATGCTTGTCATTCTGAAAAAATAAACTACCAAGTTGTTAGCGTTACATGAATCGCCTTCATTTTAAGCATATATAAACATTGCATCTCCAAAACTAAAAAATCGGTATCGTTCTTGCACTGCTTCACGATATGCCTCCATTACTATATCTTTTCCAGCAAATGCGCTAATTAACATAATTAATGTTGACTTAGGTAAGTGGAAATTGGTGATCAAGCCGTCAATAGCTTGGAATTGATAAGGCGGATAAATAAATATATCCGTCCAACCGCTAGCTTCTCTAAATTCCCCATTATTATCCCTGGCAATCGTTTCTAAAGTACGGGTGGAAGTGGTGCCTACTGAAATAATTCGCCCAGCTGATTGCTTTACTTGATTAAGCATATCTGCTGTATGCTGATCCATATGATAAAATTCTGCATGCATCTTATGGTTTTCCACTGTTTCTGCACTTACAGGACGAAATGTACCGAGCCCAACGTGTAAGGTAATAAATGCAATGCATACACCCATTTGCTGTAATTCATTTAATAATTCCGTTGTGAAATGAAGCCCAGCTGTTGGTGCCGCTGCTGACCCTTCTTCTTTTGCATATACCGTTTGGTACCGTTCCTTTTCTGAAAGCTGTTCCTTTATATACGGTGGTAATGGCATTTCCCCTAATTGATCAAGTACTTCATAGAAAATACCTTCATATGCAAATTGTACGACTCGCCCACCATGCTCTTTGATCTGTGTGCAGGTTGCAGTTAAGAGACCATCTCCAAAACGAATAACACTTCCAAGCTTCACTTTCTTAGCAGGCTTGGCAAGTATTTCCCACGAATCTCCTTCCACCTGATGTAACAGCAATACCTCAATACTTGCACCTGTTCCTTCTTTCACACCATGGAGCCTTGCCGGCAATACACGCGTATTATTTAACACCAGACAATCTCCAGGCTGTAAATATTCCTTTATATCAGGGAAATGGCGATGGGCAATCTCTTTCGTTTGTTTATTTAGAACAAGAAGTCTGGAAGCCGTTCGTTCTTTTAACGGGGTCTGGGCGATTAATTCTTCTGGTAAATCAAAATCGAATTCTTCAATATTCATGATGAAACTCCTTACGTGTTATCTAAACTTACCAAAAATATAAAATAACAAGGTTAAAATCAAACTAACAACAATAGAAGTGACAATTGGAAAATGGAAAACAACATTCCCTTTTTTCCACGTAATATCTCCTGGTAACTTGCCAATATAACTCCATATAACACCGATAACCAGAAAGATAATCCCTAGTAAAATAAAAAGTTTACCTAGGTTCATCATTCACTCTGTCCTTCCATCCGAAATGTTGGTAAGCCTCTGGCGTTACAACTCTTCCCCTTGGTGTTCGTTGAATAAACCCGATTTGTAATAAAAATGGTTCGTACACATCTTCAATCGTTTGTGGCTCTTCTCCAATTGTCGCAGCAATCGTATCTAAACCAACAGGTCCACCTTGAAAATGGTTCATAATTCCTTTTAACAATTTATGATCGATATGATCTAAGCCTTGTTTGTCCACTTGCAGCATTTCTAAGGCTTCACCTGTAGTAGACAAACTGATTTTTTCTTCTCCTTTTACTTGCGAAATATCACGAATCCGTTTTAATAAACGGTTAGCAATTCTCGGTGTTCCTCTAGATCGCTCAGCAATTTCCAACGCAGCTTCTTTTGTAATTGCTGTATTAAAAATATCGGCAGTACGCTCAATAATCATACATAAATCTTTAGCATCATAAAAATCAAGCCTACTTAATACACCAAATCGATCACGCAAAGGAGCTGATAATAAACCTGCTCTCGTTGTTGCTCCAACTAATGTAAACGGAGGTAAATCTATTCGGACAGATCTGGCACTTGGCCCTGAGCCAATCACAATATCAAGGAAAAAATCTTCCATGGCTGGATAGAGTACTTCTTCTACTGTTCTTGGAAGGCGGTGAATTTCATCAATAAATAACACATCACCAGGCTCTAAAGATGAAAGAATTGCTGCTAAATCTCCTGCTCGTTCAATTGCCGGACCCGAAGTAGAACGGAATTGGACACCCATTTCGTTGGCGATAATGGCTGCTAAGGTCGTTTTCCCCAGCCCTGGTGGTCCGTATAAAAGTACATGGTCTAAAGGCTCCTCACGCATTTTGGCTGCTTGGATAAAAATACTTAGATTTTCTTTCACCTTATGCTGACCAATATATTGCGCCAAGGTAGTCGGTCGTAAACTTAATTCCACGGAAATGTCTTCTTCCTGCAATTCGCCTGTGACCATACGATCTTCCATTTGCCTCCTCCTTTCTTTATTCACACCTAGTTTTTCATTAGTAACGCTAGCGCTTTACGTACTAATGCATCTGTCGTTTCTGTCTCAAGCTGTTGTATTTTAGGTAAAGTAGCTTTTATTTCTTTTTCCGAATACCCTAAAGCTTTTAAAGCTTCTTTTGCGTCTTGTACAACAGCATCATCAAGGCGAGGATCTGTTATTGTCTGTTCTTCATTTACAGCTGTTGTAATTGCCAGTTTCCCTTTCAAATCAAGGATGATTTGCCTTGCTGTCTTCTTTCCAACACCTGGGAAACTTGTTAAAAATCTTTCATCTTCTCGTTCAATAGCTGCAACAAACTCTCCAACATGAACAGAAGCCATAATGGCAATGGCTCCTTTTGGACCTATTCCAGATACAGAAATAAGCTTGGTAAATAAATATTTCTCCTCTTGATTTTTAAATCCATATAGCAGCTGTGCATCTTCACGAACATGTTGATATGTATATATCTTAACGTCCTTTTTTTCTAACGATTGAAACGCATATGGATTAGCACAAATAATTTCATAACCAATGCCCTGTACATCCACAATAATAGCATCATCTTGAATATATGTAAGCTTTCCTCGTACATAAGCAATCATTTTCTCTGCTCCTTTTACCTTATCCATTCATTCTATCATAAATCGAAGTAAATGAATAAACTTCTATTTCTAGAGAAGAAATAGAAGTTTGGAGTTTAAACGATTATTCCGTTACTTCAAGATTATGATGAATATCTTGCACATCTTCATTTTCTTCTAATGTTTCAATTAAATTCATCATATGGGAGACATCTTCTTCCGATAAAGAAGTAGTCGTCTGTGGAATTAGTGTTACTTCTGAATCCGCAATGGAGTACCCTGCTTTATTTAATTGATCTACAACGGCTTGTAAGTCCTCTGGAGCGGTAAATATTTCAAACATGCCATCGTCTACTTCTATATCCTCTGCTCCAGCTTCCAATGCTTCTAAAGTCAATTCATCTTCATCTATTTCTCCTTGCTCGTTCGTAATAACAATGTACCCTTTCCGATCAAACATAAATGACACACTGCCGTTCTCACCTAAATTTCCATTATTTTTTTTAAAAGCATGTCGTATGTCTGCAGCGGTTCTATTTTTATTATCTGTTAACACATGAACAATTACTGCTACGCCACCAGGTCCATATCCTTCATATGTTAGTTCTTCAAAACTTGCACCGTCTAATGTTCCAGTGGCCTTTTTAATGGCACGATCTATATTATCATTTGGCATGTTGTCTGCTTTTGCTTTGTCAACCGCTAAGCGAAGACTTGGATTTGTTGTTATATCACCGCCTCCCTGCTTAGCAGCAGTATAAATATCTTTTGCATGACGCATAAAGATTTTACCTTTTTTTGCATCTTGAGCATTTTTTCTTCTTTGAATATTTTTCCATTTAGAATGACCAGCCATAGGACATTCTCCTCTCTAGAAATTTCCTTTATTACTATACCAAATATAAGTCAATTCTTAAAGAGATAGCGTAATGATAGCACAAACTTGTCTCCATATACGGTCACAATTATGTACATATTTGATCCCGTATATAAGGTGCTGTAAGACTCCCACTTTTAGGAGTTGGATAATCTCTACTGCAACTGGGAGATAACAGCACCTAAATGCCCTTCTTTAGTTTAATACCATTACGGTACTAACAAGCCGTGGGGGATGAATGAAAACCCCGCTGATCGAAAATTCACTGTTATAGAAAGTAAGTCATTCCATTGTTTCTTTAAATATTTTACTTCATGCACTACGCAACATTTCACTAAGGATAAAGCGGAAGTGAAACTTCAGCCAGAGGATTTTTCTAACCCATTGACTGTTAGTAACAGAGTATCCCAACGAAATTGGAAATTGACTTACTGTTGAATCCGACTCTAAGGATGGGAGAGGACCCTACTGCCAGTTACGTGCAGGATAAACCCTCCACTTTCAAGCGTTCATTTTATTTTAGGAATCGGTTTATCAATTCTTCCATGTTTTCTCCGTTATCCTTTGCTTCTAGTCTGGCATCCAAATTTCGCATCTTTTCCCAATGCGTGTCGTCTGTGTAAATAATAATTTCTTTATTTGAGTCAGGTAGAAGCTTTTTTACTTCCTTTTTAATTTCGTTACCAATATCTCCGCTAACATGCGTACTCAATATAACTCCTATCAAGATGCGATCATTTGTTGATGCAACCTGAGCCTGCACAATTTGTCTCTTTTTTTGTAATGCCTCTGTTATCATTATTGCTTCTTCATTGGTAAATGGATCAGAATATCCACTGTTAAAATTCGATTCATTGATATTTTCTTGTTTACTTTGAGGATAACCACCTTTTTCACCAATCGATTGTTCACGAATATTTAAACGTTCGTTTTTCTCTTTTTCTGTCTCATAATGAATAGGTTGCGTTTGATTATCTGTATTTGGATTAGCATTATTTTCTCCTTGCTGCCCATCTGCACACCCAATCAAACTAATTAGTGCCATTAACATCATCCCTAACCATACTCGCATAAAAAAACACCTCCTTACCATTAGTTTGGATCATGGAGGTGTTTTTACACAGTTAATATAAGGGAAGCCACTATTTTTTCCGCGAGAAGGAAGGCAAAGTTTCGCGTTTGTGTGCTGTGCGTCGATGCATCATTTCAATTTTCTCACGCTCAGCTTTCGGAACGTCCTCTCCCTTAAGATAAGCATCTATCGTTGCATAACGAATACCCATTTCCTTCTCGTCACTTTGTCCTTCCCACAGATCTGCACTAGGCTGCTTATTTAAAACAGAAGAAGGAATGTTTAAATAAGCGGCTAATTCCTTCACTTCTCCTTTTGTAAATTCAACAATAGGAAGAATATCTACACCGCCATCTCCATACTTAGTGAAATATCCTGTATACCACTCCGCAGCATTATCTGTACCAACAACGAGGTAATTATGATTTGTAGCAATCGTGTATAAGGTACTCATTCGTAGTCTTGCACTTAAATTAGCTTTGGCCATTTGCTCATTCTTCTCTTGATACATATGATTTGTTTCTAATTTGGATTGAATCACGTTATACATATTATCTCTCGTCTCAGTCAGGTCAATCGTTATATGATCAATGCCACAGGCTTGAACAACTGCTTCTGCATCCTTCAAGGAACCTTCACTTGTATGAATAGGCATGATTACCCCTAAAGAATTTTCTGGACAGGCTTTTTTGATTAATGCAGCTACAACGGCTGAATCAATGCCTCCACTTATACCTACTACTAATCCTTCAACCCCTGTTTTCTCGACTTGCATTTGTAACCAACTGACAATGCTCTCTACTTCTTTTTGCAACAAACTGATCACTCCTTTTATTCCTTGGTAGCTATTGGGTCTCTGCTAATCTGTTTCCTTTTTTAAATTTGTTAAAACAGCATTTCGGATGGTTATAAGCACGTTCTGTTTTTCACATACATACTTACTTTGTTAATTATCATACCATTAATATCACCTGTTTGAAAATTATCCTTACCCTTGCCGAACAAAAATTATTATTGAAGAAGCTTGTTGAATGGAATCGGTTTGGCTCTTATGAATGTTTTCAAAAAACCCCAAAAAATGTAACAAATTTGGAAAATGCTTTTACTCCACAGGAAGTATCAGTGGCAATATTAGCATAAAAGTACCTTTATCTAACCGCCAGTTTTTTACGAATCGAGTAGAGGGAAAAGCTAAATAACTTTTCGCCCCTCTCACACCACCGTACGTACGGTTCCGTATACGGCGGTTCAATAGTTTGAGTGTACGAACTGGTATTGAAGAGCGATATCTTTATATCCTCTCGACGCCAGTTCTTTATCTGTCAATGAACGATGGAGTACATAGCTACTTGATATAGTCCAGTAACCTTTTCTTGTATTCGACCATTCATAAGCTTTACGTTTATCGATGCCTAAATGAATTAGATTCTTTCTTTTCGTACGTGGATTTTTCCACTGTTTCCAAATATATTGTCTAATTCGTCGCTTCAACCATCCATTTAGATTCTTCATGAATCCTTTCATTTCCCCTATGCCATAGTAATTTATCCACCCTGTCATAAGTTGCTGGATTTCTTTTAGAATCACTTCAAGATTCCGCCCACGATTGCGTTTGGTGATTCGCTTGAGTTTCTCTTGAACGGTCACTTTCGCTTTGTTATGAGGACGAATTTTAACCCCATTCTTCGTGGCTAATAGACAGAAGCCAAGAAACTTCCGTTTCAAAGGGCTTCCAACCGCACTCTTTTCTCGGTTAACGGTTAGACTCAAATCTCTCTCAAGAAAGGTAGTAATGTTATCCATTACTCGATATCCTGCTCTTCTACTTTTCACATAGATATTACAATCATCTGCGTAACGAACGAATCGATGACCACGCTTTTCCAATAGTTGGTCTAGTTCATTTAAATAGATATTACTGAGTAACGGAGATAGGTTTCCGCCTTGCGGCGTTCCTTGTTCTGATTTTTCGAAGATACCGTTAATCATAATTCCACTTAATAAGTATCGTCTTATCAAGTGAAGCACTCGCTTATCAGATATCTGTTTTTCCACGAAGTACATGAGTTTGTCATGATTTACCGTATCGAAGTAGGATTTCATATCCAAGTCCACTACATATTTGTACCCTTGTTCGTAGTACGATTTCGCCCGTATGATGGCATGATGCGCACTACGTTTTGGACGAAACCCAAAACTATTATCGGAGAACGTTGGTTCAAATATCGGTTGTAACACTTGGTTGATAGCTTGTTGAAGCATTCGATCGATGACTGTAGGAATCCCCAGTTTCCTCTTTCCACCATCTGGTTTCGGAATTTCAACCCGCAGAACGGGTTGCGGTTTATACTTTCCTTGACGTAACTGGGTTAATAGTTCCTCCTTGTGTTCCTTCAAGTATGGAAGTAGCTGGTCGTACGTCATACCGTCGATCCCTGCTGCTCCCTTATTTCTGACTACTTGAAGGTAAGCTTGATTTAAGTTGTTCCTTGATAGGATTCTTTCAAACAGATTGGATACACCATTTTGATTGTTCTGTTCACCATGAAAAGTACTATGCGCTTCGACATACCCTTCATGTTCCACACTATCTCTCTGCCGATAGCCAGATTCTCCTGTTTTCTGCAGTTGTCGCACCTTCCACACCTCCTAGAGCTTTCAAAATTTCTATTGTTCGGTCCTTCATGTTTCGTCAGTTAACATTACTATGACCTCTGCTGACTTCTTGTGATTCACCAAAACGTCCCCGCTTTGGTTGTGCTGATTCGTTATCATTCAACTCCCACTGCACCCTCACAAGACCTCCCCCGGTAAGAGCGAAAACTTTCCTCCCATGTAACTGTTAGATTTACTGTATAGGTTTCGGGCAGTATTGGACTTTATCTTGTTGCGCAGATTTATCCGACCTAATTCAGCCTTCTATCTAATTTCTGTTCGTCAGTTCAGGAGTTTGCGTCCAGCTTCCTTCAGCCACTACCTCACGATAGCCACCTTGCCTTCCGCTAACAGTTCCTACTGCCAAGCCTGTAGTGGACTTTCACCACCAAGTTTTCGCCCATGCAGGGCGCACACAAAAAAGAGACGATGGAAATTTCGTCCCTTTTAACAATTATTCACCTTGCTCATCATTATTTTCTTGCTGCATCCTAGGAGCTGTTGAATAGCCAGGTGGCATCGGAAATGGCATTTGGTTCACTTTATGCTGAAATGGCGGGTACAATGGGGCAGCTGATGTATGCTGTTCCGTTCTTTCTTCTGCCTCCTCGTCACGATTCATGCCTTGCATGCTCCATGGTGGCATCTGTCCATTCCAAGCAGCATTATTCGGATCATTCATCATGTTTCCTTGCATTTGTGGCATGTTTTCGTATCCCATATATGGCATCGTACCATCATTCCCCATCATATTGGCATAATGTCCATGATGGTATGGCATGGGCTGCATTGCCATACCATGACAAGCCCAAGGATTCGGCCCCATCGTTTGAAATGGAATTTGCGGGTAGCATGGATCCATCACGTAACAACATAGCGGCACCATAGGTACTTGTGGCTGAGGCATGGGCATTGGCTGAGGCATGGGCTGCTTTTTAGGTTTAACTTGCTTCGGCTCCTCTTTTGGCTTTTCTTTTTTTACAGGTTTTGGTTCCTCTTTTGGCTGTGCCGGCATTTGTGGAAAGTTGATGGTTGTATAATTTTGAAATTCCTGTTCCATAATCGGCATTTGCATCATTGGTTGAGCAGGCATTGGTGGCATAGATGGCATAGATGGCATAGGCGGCATTTCTGGTTTCACCATTTTAGGCTTTTCTTTATCATCTTCCTTGATAGCTGGCATTGGTTTTGTCGTCATGTCCTTATACGGCTGTTCTTTTGGTTTCTGCGTTTCTTTCTTATGCGCTTGCTGCTTTACAGATTTAGAATTACCCGGGATTTTTATTTTCATCCCAGGCATAATCATATCTGGACTTGAAATTTGATTATTAAGTTGCTTTAATTCTTCAAAATCTACGCCATACTGCTGCGCTATTTCCCACATCGTATCGCCTTTTTGTACAATGTGTATCTTCAAATTCATCAAACTCCTCTCTTGTCATATCTGGGCTAATACTCTATATCAACATATGCAAGGAAAGTTTAAATGTTGATTAATTTTAAGAACGGAAAAAGCAACTAAAGAATGGCATAGACAATTTTGAAGCTTCATAATGGAAAGTTTTAATCAGTGGAGCTTACTTTATTCCGCACTGATTGTACACAGTTGCTTGAAGTTGATTGCTTCAAGCTCCTCTTCCGGTTCCTTCCTAAGATAGAAGGATAGGTCTTCCGTTACAGGCTGATATTACAGAACGAATTTTGCAGCTCACAGTTTATCTAATTGATACACTGGATACGTCCCTAAAACTGTAACTTGACAACCTAAAGCTTCTAATTCTCCTTTCACACCTGGAAAAAGCACATCATCATAAGGTTGATTGACATCAATGATAAAGAAATAATTCCCTAATCCCGTTTTCATCGGGCGTGATTCAATTTTAGATAAATTCATTTTTCTCCAGGCAAAAGCAGATAATACTTGATGTAAAGCGCCAGCAAAATCACTCGGAAGCGTAATTAATAGCGTTGTTTTTTCCGATTGAATAGGATGTTTAATCTTGACCATTTCTTTTTGCTTACTTAGCACAATGAACCTCGTGTGATTATTCGGAAAATCATGAATGTTATTCTGCAATGTATTCAAATGATAGATGTTAGCTGCTAATTGATTGCCGATCGCCGCCACTGGTTCATCCCGTTTACTGATCAGTTCCGCAGCTTTACCAGTGGAGGACGTGAAGTGAATGGTTGCATTCGGTAAGTACTGATGAATATATTGATGACATTGCGCAATGGCATGACTATGAGAATGAATTTCCTTGATGTCGGATAATTCTCCCTTGAAGTTAGGATGTACTAACAAATGTTGTTGTATAGGCACAACAATTTCTGCCACAATTGGAAGGCGTACTTGATGTACTAAATAATCAACTGTCAATTGAACTGTTCCTTCAATGGCATTTTCCAAAGGAACGACACCGATATCAATTTCATCTTTGTTCACTGCATCAATACATGCTGGTATGGTTGAAAAACTATGTTTTGCTTCACCGTTAAACGTCTTGTCTACTGCTAATTTTGTAAAAGTTCCTTTTGGCCCTAAATAGCCAATTGTCGCTGTCACTACTATATCCCCCTTATTTTCTTTTGCCTAAATTGCTACTATCAAAGTTTGCTATAAAGCTTAGGTTAACACCACTTAAAAGGAGTTAATCCTCCATTCTAAAACAACAACTAAAACCTTAAATACCTTGACAAAGTCGCGGGACGCCCGTTTAGCAACGTAGCGAATGGAACGAACCAACTAAAGATAAAGTGAACCTTCAATCAGCGGGGGGAGGGGTTCTTCCATCCCCGCTGATTGTTAGTTGAATGAATCGGGGATTTAGGTGCTGTTACCTCCCACTTCGACTTATTTAACTTACCGCTTCCATTCTTGAAGTGGGAGTTACAGCACCTTATATCCGGGATAAAGGAATCATGCCACTAAAACAGAGGTATGCCGACGTCTAGGCGAAAAGCCCATTTTTAGTCGGCCTTCCTCTTTGCGACGAACTGATGAGGCCTTATCGGAGGGCGTATTTATAAAGTCGAATCTGCTGGGCGCTTGCGCCGGACGTGGCTATTCGGTTATTTCGTTACCCATAAGCACCTCATTTTTAAGTTTCCTATACAATAAAAAAGAAAAAACCTACATACGATAAGTCCCTGACTAAGTTATTCTTGTCCTTGAAAATTAGCAAGTCGCCTCCCGTATCCACATCTTGGCGACTCGATCGTAGCGAGAATAGAGGACCCCCTATCTCCCACTTCTTTGTATCGCCTACGACTCTTGAAGTGGGAGTTTACAGCACCTTACATTCGGAATTAAAAGCAACCTGTCCATTCATAAGCAGTTAGTCCATAAATTCAAACTCAAATTCCAATAAGCGAACGGTATCTCCATCCTCCGCGCCACGTTTTCTTAATGCATCATCTACGCCCATTTTTCTGAGCTGTCTAGCAAATCGCTGTACTGCTTGATCATGATTAAAATCAGTCATTTTAAATAATTTCTCTATTTTTTGACCTGATAAAACATAGGCTCCATCATCATCTCTTGTAATCACAAATGGATCTTCTTCTTTATGATAACGGTATATGACCTTTTCTTCTTTAGGAGCAACCCCATCTTCGTCCATAGTCTCTTTAGGAATCTCCTCTAATTTATCAGCAATTGCAAATAAAATATCTCGCACACCTTCTTTTGTAAGCGCCGATATTCTATAAACAGGGAATTTATTTTCCATCTTTTGCTTAAATCGCTCAAGATTTTCCTCAGAACCTGGCATATCCATTTTGTTAGCTGCAATTAACTGCGGGCGTTTTTTTAACTTAGGATCATACTGTACTAATTCTTGGTTGATTTTAACGAAGTCTTCATAAGGATCTCGACCTTCTGTTGCAGCCATGTCAATGACATGAACAAGCACTCTCGTTCTTTCTACATGACGTAAGAATTGGTATCCTAAGCCAACCCCTTCATGTGCACCTTCAATTAAACCTGGAAGGTCAGCCATAACAAAGCTTCTTTGATCATTTGTATCTACTACACCTAAATTTGGAGCCAGTGTTGTAAAATGGTAATCAGCAATTTTGGGTCTTGCCGCACTGACAACGGATAAAAAGGTAGATTTCCCCACACTTGGAAACCCGATTAAGCCAACATCGGCAATTAATTTCAGCTCTACCTTAATTTGTCGTTCCTGTCCAGGTTCTCCATTCTCGGCTATATCTGGTGCAGGGTTTCTAGGCGTTGCAAAGCGAGTGTTCCCTCTGCCGCCTCGTCCACCTTTTGCTATGACGGCTTCTTGATTATGAGTAGTCAAATCTGCAATTAATTCTCCAGTGTTTTCATCAGTGACGGTTGTTCCTGGTGGGACGGGAACAACTAATGGTGTTGCGTTTTTTCCATGTTGATTTTTACTCATTCCGTTTTCGCCGCGTTTTCCTTTAAAATGGCGATTATAGCGAAAATCCATTAATGTGTTAAGTCCTTCATCAACTTTAAAAATAACATCCGCTCCATTTCCACCATCGCCTCCAGCTGGGCCTCCTTTAGGGACATACTTTTCCCGACGATATGCGACAAGACCATTTCCTCCATCTCCAGCTTTCACATAGACACTTACTTGATCTACAAACATATCCTCACCTCTTTTCAATTACATGGTACAAAAAAGGAGCATACGACAGCGTCGCTTTCTCCACTTACAGTCAAAGGAAAATGAGCTTCCATTGTATGCAGCATCCGTTGCAACTGTTGCTGATTGTTTAATCCATTTACTGTAAACAGGATTTCCATCGAATGAAGCTCTTCTTGCTTTATTTCTAAATTAATCGTTATGAATTCGTCTGTTTTTTTGATTTCCCTTACAAATGTAACTATCTGCTTGCATTGTTTGGTTAACTCCTGATCTATACTTTCTATCTGCTTTCCTTCTGTATGTATATCATAATCTAATTTTATATCCACATACATATATGCATTCTCCATCACCCATAAACAGAATTCCGTCGCTTGTAATTGCATTAATTTTCGTTCTAGGTGATAATTCTGAATCACATCAGCTGTTTTTTCTTCTACTTTTTTTACGTTGCCCATAGAAGCATAACCGTAAATAATTTGTAAATGATTCATTAAATCATGCCGGTAGTACTGCATTAAACGAACCACATCTTTAGCTCTCATATAATATCCTCCCACATGTCCAACAGTATAGCAGAAAATGAGTAAAAGATCATTATTTCTTATTGACAAGATTTTCAACGGACAGACAAAATCTTTTGTGAGAAGATAATCTAAACAGTTGATGTGAACAGAGGCACAAAAAGCAGAGCAAAAGCACAACGTAGCTCTAGACAATACAGGTTTGCGGTTTAACTTTTGCTTACTTACTCCAAAAAAATGAATAATGGATGCATAGATCTATATAAGCTCTGGCATTAAAAAAACTCCAACCAAACATTTGGCTGGAGTTTCGTATTATGCTTCTTTAGCAACAGGATATACACTTACTTTTTTACGATTGCGGCCATAGCGTTCAAATTTCACAACACCGTCAATTTTAGAAAAAAGTGTATCATCTCCACCGCGACCAACATTTTCACCAGGATAAACCTTTGTTCCACGTTGACGATAAAGAATAGATCCACCTGTTACAAATTGGCCGTCAGCACGTTTGGATCCAAGTCGTTTAGCTTCAGAGTCACGACCGTTTTTTGTACTACCAGCACCTTTTTTCTGTGCGAAAAACTGTAAATCTAGACGTAGCATAAGATACACCTCCTTACTTATCTTGGATAGTAATAAATTGTTGATACTCCTGTTCTATGGAAGAAAGCGATATTAGCATCCCTTCAAATAATAACTGCACCCGCTCCATCTTTTTACTAGCAATAGAGCCTGGAATCGCTACATAAAGGTAACCGCCAGCACCGCCCTGCTCAATATCAAGGTCCACTTCACATAAAGTGAGAACTGCATTTATAGATCCAATGGATACCGCAGATACACCTGCGCATACTAAATCATAACCATATGGACCACTTTCAGCATGTCCCGAAAGCTCAAATGCTTTAATTCGATCATTTTCACGAAATACAGTTACTTTAATCATACGTTTACCTTTTAAGCATTGATTTTATCAATCACTAATTTAGTATAAGGTTGACGATGACCTTGCTTACGATGATAATTCTTTTTTGGTTTATATTTGAAAACAGTAATTTTCTTTTGACGACCGTGTTTAGCAACTTTTGCAGTTACAGATGCACCTTCAACATAAGGAGCACCAACTTTCACATCATCTCCACCAACGAAAAGAACTTTATCAAAAGTAACCGTTTCATCTTGGTCAGCAGCAACTTTTTCAACAAAGACTTCTTGGCCTTCTTCTACTTTGATTTGCTTACCACCAGTTTCAATAATAGCGTACATGCTTTTTGCACCTCCCATAAACTAAGACTCGCCATACAGGTACTCTATAACGAGTTTTAAAACCTGTTCTGCGCGGTTGTAGCACTGGTGCTACGATGAATAACGTATTAATGTTACCATTACAGTATGTACCTTGTCAATATGTTTATCAAAACTAAAGTCAAATAAACAACAACTGCTACTACTCTTTACCGTTTTGTATCTCTTGATAAACGTAAAGCGAGGTGATTCGAATACGAATTGTATCACGCCACTGAATTCAGAAAATCCCCTCTAGGATTTTTAAAAACTATTATGAAGTTTATATGCGTCATTCATTTTAACATGGTTTGATCTTAAATCATCAGGACTAGAAAATATTGTTACATTAAAGTTACCTTTTTCCTACTCCACCAATGGTGGCTTTATATTGTTTTTCATTAAAATAACAATGTAAACAAACTGATTCATCGATAATCTTCACTGTATTATTCGGATATAAAATATGAATATCGTGATCCCGCCCTCGATAAAATCGTGAAAATACGTCTAGAAGCGCGGTTTCGGATTTCACCTTAATAGAACTCCTCCGCTTATTCGGCTTATTTCTCTTCTCATATCGTTTAAGTAGAAATCTCATAAACGCATAATACCGTTTATGCCATTCATTTTTATTTTCAAACAATAAAAAGAGGAACAAAAAAAAGGTGCTTAATGTAAAAGGTATAATGATCAATTGTGCAAACAGAAGAAGTACACAAGTAATGAGTGAAAAATAAATAGTACGATAATACGCCAGCTTATATGGCCATTTTGTTGATAAAATTAGTTGAAGTAATTTCCCCCCGTCTAAGGGTAAGATCGGTAGTAAATTAAATAAAAATATGGCCGTATTATAGTACATGAATGTATCGATAATAGATGACGATAACAAGCCAGTATCGGCAACCACAAGCATAACACCATATAAAACAATATGCTGAAAGGGACCAGCGCAAATGACTAGAACTTCTTCCTTTACAGGTCTAGTTCCATGTTCTTCTGTATCCATGACCCCGCCAAAAACCCAGAGCATGATTCTCTTTATTTGCCACTTGAATTTTAGTGCCATGGTATAATGACCTAATTCATGAAAAAACACGATAAACAATAAAATGATCAATTGCACGAACGTACCTGTAAAAAAAGAAATAATAAGAAAAAGCAATAAAATAGGATGCACATGCACTTTGGGAAATAGATTATTCCACATCGTCAACTTTTATCACCTGTACCGGATCAATATATTGATTATCCTTTTCAATGGAAAAATAAACAGCTTGGTTTTTTTCCGTTGGGACAAACTGACCGATTGCCTGATTTGCTGCCACATGCTCATATAAATGAACATCTATATTACTTAATTCCCCGTATGTTGTTAAACTATCATCTGGATGTTGAATAACAATGGTTTTATTTGTTCGGCGGTCATTCCCTGCAAATATAACAATACCTTGTCCTAATGCTGTTACGTCGGACTTCCCATCAGTAGAGATTTTTATCCCTGTGCCATTCGTTTGAAAGGATTCGGAAACACTGCCATTAACGGGCATTGCCTGCGTATTATCGCTCATTTCCTGATGATTTGATTGACTGTCAGGTATTAAAGCAAGAGGACTGCCAAACGTATCTTGATACCAAAGATTTACCTTAGCAAATGGAAATTCCTCCACTAAAGCAGTACTTAGGATGGATTTAGCTGACTGTAATCGGGATGAATCGGTTTGCCAAATAATCGCAACACTCAGGAATAAGATCACGGAAAGAATTCCTTTCCATATAAGTCCACTAACTATTCTTCCATGTTGGCTATTGCTTGTTCCTGTAGCAGTATAGAGGGGTTCAAACCCATGCTTTTCTTCTTCTTGAACAAACGGATCGGCAATTTGCTTTGATATATTTGTCCGTGATGCAAAATGACGTGATTTTTTCCTTTGTTCAATGGATTGACGAACCTTCTTTACACCTTTACTCATATACCTCACATTCCTTCTGGTCTGGTTTGTACAAGTATATGAGGAATATTGCAATTATATGTTAGAAACAAAAGACAAGTAGTACAACTGTGTAAATGTAGAAAAGGTAAGTGGTTCTATTTGATGTAAAAGCAAAATTTCTGTCCAAATGACTAGTCACTGAATTACAGAAATATTTGATATGCTCGTTACATCTATCTATGTTTGAATCGATAACTTTTGACCATCGAATTTGATATTAAATCGAGGCAATAATGAAGGTTATTGATTTGATCCACAGAACAAAGGCGCGGGGCGCCCGTTTAGCAACGTAGCGAATGGAACGAATCAACTGAGATAAAGGTAATCACGGTGAGGCGACGAACCGATGATGACTTATCGTAGGGCGCATTTCTAAAGTCGCATCGTTGCTGGGTGATGGATCCGGACGTGGCTACTCGGTTATTTCGTTATCCCCAAGCACCTAATTTTATCGTTTCCTATACATAAAAAAAGCAGGAATCCCCTGCTTTTACTACGTGGTAGTATAATGTAATAATGCAATCCATCTAAGAGCGCATCCCAAAAAATTGCTTAATCTTATGCATCATTCCTTTTTCTGTATCTAACGATTGTAAAGGAACCGTTTCACCGAGAATTCTTCTTGCAATATTGCGATAAGCTATCGAAGCTTTGGAACTTGGTTTATATGCCACTGGTTCTCCTTTATTGGAAGCTTTAATAACTTCATCATCATCAATCACAATACCAATTAGATCAACAGATAAAATTTGCAATACTTCATCGATATCCAGCATATCCCCATTTTTCATCATATGGTTGCGAATCCGATTAATAACTAGGCGAGGAGGCTCTTCCATCTCTTCTTTTTCCAGTAACCCAATTATACGATCAGCATCTCTTACACTTGACTTTTCCGGTGTAGTAACAACAATTGCCTTATCAGCGCCTGCAATCGCATTTTGAAATCCTTGTTCAATACCGGCTGGACAATCGATAATAATATAATCGTATTCCTGTTTAAGTTCAGCAATAATCCGTTGCATTCCATCAGATGTTACTGACGTTTTATCACTCGTTTGTGCTGCTGGTAATAAGGATAAGTAATCAAAACGTTTGTCTTTTATTAGTGCTTGTTTCAGCTTACATCTTTCTTCAATAACATCAACAATATCATAGATAATCCGGTTTTCCAGTCCCATGACTACATCAAGGTTCCTTAATCCAATATCTGTATCTATTAAACAAACTTTTTTATCCATTAACGCCAACGCAGTACCAATATTGGCAGTAGTCGTTGTTTTACCAACCCCACCTTTTCCAGATGTAATAACGATCGCTTCACCCATTTAGCATTCTCCTTTCGAACCTGTTTATCTCTCTTCGTCTCTGTGAAAGAACCTGGAGCCGATCAATAATTATCTTATCCTTCTCTTCATCGACTAATCCACATTCCATGTACACACCATCAGATTCATAATCTGGAGCACGACTTATATAATGTGCAATTCTTAATTGCATCGGGTTCATATAAGATGCAACTATAAATGCTTGTTTGTCTCCATCAATTCCTGCATGAGCAATACCTCGTAGATTTCCCATGATAAAAATATTGCCTGTCGCAGTTACCTTTCCCCCAGGATTTACATCACCAATCAGTAATAAATCACCTGTTATATGTAGAACTTGTCCAGAACGCACAATTCGATTCATTGCTTTAATCTCACTATTTTCCTGCCACTTGCGGACTTCTTCCCGAGGAACGACATCAGATTCAATCGTTTGAATGGTGAAGCGATTTTCAGCGGTAATTATTTTTTTTAATAGGCTCATTTGGTCATCTTTTAAAAATCGATAGCCTAATTTTACTCTTACAGCTACAACTGGCTCCGTATTTGCAGGCCTGCTTTCATTCATTTTGTATTCCAGTTCCTGTATAGCCTTATCAAACGAACATGTATCGTCAATAAATAACGTGAGCCCATCTTTTGTACCTTTCATTGTGATTAATTGCTTTTTATCTTGTGTCACACGTCCACCTCATTCTATACATTCGAAAGCTTGGAAGATTCCTTCAATAAAATGTAACAAACAACTTTACGCTTATGAAGTTGTTCTTCAAAAAGGGAGAGGAATAGAATGAATTTCTAAATAATGTCATTGCATACGACTATAAAACACAATCTATCCACTTCCTCCACTTTTCGAATCACATCTTAAAATGTATTTCCTTTAGTTATTTGATCTTTTCCCCAGTCTGTCAGTTTTTTAGCAAAAAATGGGTATAAAAGGAGCAAGAATACCAAATTTGACCCTACTGTTGGCAATAAACGGCTGGTGAAGTAATCACTCCAAGCGGTATCGGTTATACCAACTACCGTGTAAATGAGATAAATCAGCATATCACTAACTACCAACCCAACAACACCTAATAAAGCCACTACTAAAATATTTCCATGCAGTAACTTTTTTAATCCATAGATCAGATAAATCGTACATGCATACGAAAACATATAAACACCTAGTAAATTCGTATAAACCATATCTATCAGTAAACCAAATATCAATGCATACAACACAGAGAAATGCGTCCTGTCATTGTCATAGAATACTGCTATAAAAATAAGAAACACGAACACCCAATGCGAAACAATTAACAAATCTGTTTTTAATAAGCTTACAGGAAGTAGTTCCAGTGCAACACCTTCCAAAACCAAGATAAGTAGAAGGATAAGAGGCAAGTAAAAGCGTTTCATTACTCGCCCTCCTCTTCTTCACTTTCTTGATTTGCATCTGTCTGCACAGCACGATCAACCACAATTACTTGGTTAATTTCGTACATGTCAGCAGATGGCTTTACCAAAGCCGTTTTTGTTAAACCATACTTATCTGGAACTACTTCTTGTACTTTTCCAATAGGAAGTTCTGCTGGGAATACGCCTCCCATCCCAGAGGAAACGATCAGTTCATCTTTCTTTATATCTTTTTTAGATTCTTCAATTATACGAAATATAAGATGTTTACTCTCTTTATCATATCCTTCAATCATACCGACAATATTATCGCCTTTTCGATTGATTTTTCCGGAGATTCGATTGAATTGATCAAAGCCAGTAAGCAGCTGAACAGTAGCAGAATTCTTCGATGGGGTCATCACTTTCCCCACCATTCCTTCAGCTGTAATGACTGCCATATTCTTTTTAATTCCATCATTTTTCCCTTTATTTATTGTAATTTGTTCCAACCATCGTTCTGGCGACCTTGAAATCACCGTTGCTTGAATCGACTTATAGTTACGCATTGAATCTGACTCTGTAAGTTCAAGATTATTTCTCAATTCTTCATTCTCTTCTTTTAATTCTTGAACTTCATAAATCAGACCTTTATATTCGGCAAGTTTCTCTTTTAATAACCTATTTTCCTTGTACGTATCTTTAAAATCTCCAATGTTTCCAGTAATATCTGTCACTAAATTTACCGGAGCATGAATGATACTTTGTGCCAAACCGACCGTATCATCGACTATTTCTTCTACAATTGTTAGTTCTTCCCGATCCCTTAAAGAAAAACCAATTAAAGCTACCAGTAAGATAAAGCCAATTAACAGTATGAACAATCGCTTTTTACGTAAAAAAGACATATTAACACCCGCTTATTCTACTGTAGGACGTGATGACACATACGGATGGGATCGGAAATGCTGCATGTATTCCAGCGATTTACCAGTGCCAATGGCTACACTTTCCAATGGATTTTCCGTAATGAAAACAGGCATCTTCGTTTCATCACTAATTACCTGATCAATATTTTTTAATAAAGCTCCTCCACCAGATAAAACAATACCACGATCCATAATATCTGCGGCAAGTTCTGGTGGTGTTTTCTCTAAAGTGTTTTTTACTGCTTCAATAATGGAATCTACGGTATCCTTTAACGAATTAGCAATTTCTTCTGCAGTAATGGTAATCGTTTTTGGCAGCCCCGTTAGGAGATCTCTTCCTCGTATATCAATTTCCTCATTTACATCCACTTTGCCAGCCGTTCCAACTTCCAATTTAATGGATTCTGCCGTTCGTTCACCGATCATTAAACTGTAATGTTTACGAATATATTGAGCAATCGCTTCATCCATATTATCGCCAGCCGTTCGAACAGAACGGCTGGTTACTACACCACCTAGAGAAATGACTGCAACTTCTGTTGTACCGCCACCAATATCTACGATCATGCTTCCAGTCGGTTCCCAAACCGGCAGTCCTGCTCCGATAGCAGCTGCGAATGGTTCAGAAATTGGAAAAGCCTCTTTCGCCCCTGCCTGCTTCGTAGCATCGATGACAGCTCTCTCCTCAACCATCGTAATTCCAGAAGGTACACATACCATTACACTCGGTTTCTTCGCAAAATAAGAACGATTTTTCATCGCTTTATTAATATAGTATTTCATCATTGCAGCTGTTGTATCATAATCAGCGATGACCCCATCTTTCATTGGACGAATAACGGTAATATTTCCTGGAGTTCGTCCAATCATATTACGCGCTGAACTTCCGACTGCTTCAATATCCCCTGTCCTTGTGTTTGTAGCTACTACAGTAGGTTCACTCACAACGACACCTTTACCTTTTACAAATACAAGTGTGTTTGCTGTACCTAAATCTATACCTAAATCCTGAGAAAAATTAAACAATCCCAAAAAAATCTCCCTTTCCGGTTTGCATACATATCAATGTTATGTAGCTATTTCTTATGATATTTTTAATTATCTCTTTTTCCTGTCAAAAAGTAAAATAATTGTCTTTTATAGCATGCGCTTCATGCATACAAATATAAGCGTAACAAGCGCCACTTTCCTCAGCTTTACTGAAAAATGGCGCTACCTTAATTTCTCGTCTATATAATTATACGAAAAAAAATGGAAAATAGATAGTGTTTATATGAGTTTTTTGTATGATAAAAGGAAAGAAGGGAGATTGAATTTATTAAAAGTATTAAAAACTAGCCTAGCCATCATTATTATGACCGATGCAATTTATATGTTACGTACTGATAACTTTGAGTTTATCTCTTACTATACACTTTTATTAAGTGTCTTTATATTAGTGACAGGAGCCGACGAATGTAAAGAAGGAAGAAAAGGTATGGGTACTTAATGGTAGCTGTTGCTTTAGTTTGTTTCTTCGTTGCTTTACAATGAGCTAACCTAAAGTATTGAGTCCGCAACAAAAGTACTTTCATCCTGGTTGAAAAGTCCCGTAAGCCCCGTACTTCGGTGAGACAGAATAGTTTCCAATAAATTCAAACGGGGAAACGGGAGCTAAATCCCGATTCGTTCAGGGCATTTAGGTCATCCCCCTTCTTGCAGTAACTATCCATGTTGATTTTTTTATGGAACAGAGCTTCCTTCTACCATTTAATACATAGAATCTTTTTTACAAATAGCCTTTTTCTTTTAAAGATACATAGTTTCGGTTACCGATGATTAAATGATCGATCAACTCAATGCCAATCATTTTGCCTGATTCCACTAATCTTCTTGTTACATAAATATCTTCTTGAGAAGGTGTAGGATCGCCAGAAGGATGATTATGAGCGACAATAACGGAGGCGGCAGAGCGTTTAACGGCTTCACGATATACTTCCCGAGGGTGAACAATAGAAGCATTCAAACTACCTATAAAAATGGTTTGCCGATGAATAATCTGATTTTTCGTATTTAAAAACAAAGCCACAAAATGTTCTTGGTTTAATGACCGCAGCTCTTCCATTACATAGTCTGCGCCATCTTCAGGAGAGCGAATGACATAACGTTCTTCAGGTTGAAAACCATTCATTCGCTTTCCCAGTTCCATTGCAGCCAATATTAATACACCTTTTGCCGTACCAATCCCTTTGATAGCTGTTAATTCTTCAATTGTCGCATCATTTAGAAGTTTTAAACCCTCAAAATGCATTAATAATCGGTTGGCTAGAGAAATAACCGATTCCTCTCTTGTGCCACTGCCAAGAATGATTGCTAACAATTCTGCGTTCGACACATGTGCAGGACCATTCTTTAGCAACCTTTCTCTGGGTCGATCATCTTTTGGTACATCTTTTATCATAATTGGTGGAGTAGTCATACAGATCCCCCTTTTTTGTAAGATACAATCATCTTACATAGGAACCTATTTTGATACAAATCGTTAATTGTGAGAAAACACCCTAATATAGCCCAACAAAACTTGTTTTTCACTATAGAAAAATAGTGATATATGGCAGTATTGTTGATTAATAATGCTTTTATCGTTCACTAGAGGATGTTAAAAATTTTGTAACTTGAAAGATCAATGTTTTACAAACATAATAGTATTAAAATCAACCTTCATTAATAGAAATATTAGAAAAACTTGGCTTGTCGCCATGTCTTATGGCGGAAGCCTTTGTTCTTCTTATACTATAAACAAGAAATCTTATACTTTCCTATAGTGGAACAAAGGTTAAAATTTCAACTTCCCCTATAGTGAATCTTCAATCAGTGGGGGTTCTCATTCATCCCTTACTGATTAATTAGTACCGTAATGGTATGACCTAAAGACCCCTTAAAAATAGGGTATTTAGTTGCTGTTATCTCCCGCTTAGACTTGTTGCAGTACAGATTATCCAACTCCTGAAGTAGGAGTCTTACAGCACCTTACATTCGGGGTAAAAAGAGAAACACTTTTTTGCTTACCAGGTGTCGCTGACACAGCTTTCCTAATTCCTAAAAAAGAAAAACGCTCCTTTCTGCGTGTTAGACCTGCTACGATCAATAGCTACCTGCTTGAGAAATGGGGGATTTTGGTGCCGTTATCTTCCATTTCGACTTTTTTGTATCGATTGCAACTCTTGAAGCGGGAGTTTTTACGGCACCTCACATTCGGTGTGAATGCAGAAAAAGGAAACCAAACTTCTATAGCGTTACCTGCTGCTTTATTCATCATTCTGCCAATGCAACAGTTAACTCTTGCCATAAAGATAGTAAATTCGAACCTACAGCTAGAGTGTTTTCATTTTCAGCTTCGATCATAAGTTTGTTTATAGGCTTCGTTAATTCTTTAAACCGATCCGGAGCAGATTTTATGATAGATTTCCATTGTTGCTCTGCTACTTCTCTACGCTCCATCGCTTTCTGCCATGTATCGACAAATTTCTGAAGCCACGCTGCTTCATTTTTCGATAACGCATCCTTATCTAGGTTTACCTTCCATTCTTTCACATAAATCTCTAACCCTGAAGCAGCAGCCTCTGCTTTTAATTGTTTTGCATCATTTTCAGAAGCCGCAGCAGAAATTAACAAAAAATATTGGTTATCTTTTTTCCAAAGCAACGAAGGCAGACCTGCGTCTTTAAATTTTGTCTGCCATGTTTGAGCATTTCCTTTTTCAGAAAATACGCCTCCTTGTAACACAAAAGCATGAAGCATCTCTGAACTTGCTTCACCATCCTCCACAGCACCTTTGTCCTCATCACTTACATTAGCAATAGATGTATTGTTAGCATCTCCATTCGCTTGACGATCTTCATCAATGGTGACAAACATCTTTAGCAGTGTAATTCCTAGTAGTGAACCTATGATGAAAGCTGAAGCAATTGCAATAATTAGTGGTTTAATGCGCGTTATTTTCTTGGTAAAAACATGAAGTAATGAAGTTTCTGATTTGGTGAATCTCTTATACGGTGGAACCTTATCCTCTTCCATGTCCATGAGCGTTGCAGCTTTTTCTTTCTCCGCAGCCGCTTTTTCTTTACTCAATGATTGGTGCAAGGACAGTTTTACTTGCTGACCGTTTTTCCAAACTGTAATTTTACGCTTGTCCTTTTTCACAGTCTAGCCTCCCTGTTAAAGAGTACTATTTTACTCTAGCAAAAGACATGTAAAAAGTAAGACGAAGCGTGTCAGCTTTGTAAGAAATTGTTCAACATAATCTCTTATATTTTTCGTATTAACAAAATCTTGATGGTACTTAGAGTCCGTAACGGAACTGAACAAAGGCACGGGGCGCCCGTTTAGCAACGAAAGCGAATGGAACGAATCAACTAAAGATAAAGGAATCATGCCACTAAAAACAGGGGTATGCCGACGTCGGGTGGCAAGCCCGTTTTTAGTCGGCCTTCCTCTTAGCAACGAACCGATGAGCCCTTATCGTAGAGCAATTTCGGGAAGTCACATCGTTGCTGGGGTCATGCGCCGGACCTGGCTATTCGGTTATTTCGTTATCCCCCACGGTTTGTTAGTGCCGTAATAGTATGACCTAAAGGCTTCGAAATAAGGCATTTAGGTGCTGTTATTTCCACTTAGACTTGTCGCAGTACAGGTTATCTAACTCCTGAAGTGGGAGTCTTACAGCACCTTATATATGAGGTAAAACGAGAAGTGCAGTGTCCTTTTATAAAAGCATGGCGGAATTAGAAAGCAATTGTTGTTTTATAACAATGCCCTTAACGCTTCTTTTTCAGCATGTAAGATCGGACGATGGAAATAAAATAAAGTGAACCTGTAACATAATAAATTATTTCCGGGTTGTCCATCTCACATATTGCTTGTTCCCAGGAATTAACGAATTCAATCGAAGTGTTTTGGTGCTGTTTCAAATCAGATATACCTGCTGCCCTAGGATGGTCAAAAGTTGTTAACTGTATTTTTTGAAACCCGCTCTTTAATTCAGCCAGCATATCATCTATTGCTTTATCTTTAAAAGCCGCAAATAACAGCTGTCGCTCTTGATGTGGAAAATTATTTTCCAATGTTTCCATAAATGCATGTATCCCCGCTGGGTTATGGGCGCCATCAACGATAATGAAGGGCTGTTGTGACACTACCTCAAATCTCCCTTCTAACTGAACACTAAAAAAAGCATCTTGCAACTTATCGGATTGGATAGAAAATCCTTGTTGTTTTAATATTTGTAAGGCCGTCAATGCCAAAGAAGCATTTGCTAATTGATGTTCGCCATACATGGAAAGCTCGAATGAAATCGGATTTGTATTCCGTGCGTTCCATACCATATGATTCCGTAAATTAGCCGATGTGATACGACGATACCAAAAATCAACTCCTAGTTGATAGATAGGAGCTCGTTGCTTGTTTGCTTCTTGAAGCACGACTGTTTTCGCTGCTTGCTGTAAATCCCCAATAACTACAGGAGTCCCATGTTTAATAATACCAGCTTTATGTGAGGCGATCTCAGATATAGTCTGTCCAAGAAACGCTGTATGATCTTTAGCAACAGTTGTAATAATAGATATTATCGGATTCATACAGTTTGTTGTATCTTCTCTTCCACCCATGCCAGCTTCTACAACCGCAATGTCAACATGACTGGCAAAATAGAAAAAGGCAATGGCAGTCAGAATTTCGAACTCCGTTGGATGTTGCTGCTGTTGATCTAACGTCTGTACAGCAGGATAGACAGCTTCCCACACTTTCACAAACTCTTGCTCGGAAATTGGTTCATCATCCACATAAATATACCCACGTATTCCGTATAAGCTTGGCGAAGTGAACGCGCCTACTCGATAACCGCTCGCTTGCAACCCTTGTTTCAAAAATGCAGAAGTAGAACCCTTCCCATTGGTGCCTGCAACATGGATCGCTGATAGCCGGCTTTCAGGATGACCAAGTAACGCGAGTAGCTGCTTCATTCGCTCTAATCCTGGTCTGATTCCAAGCTGACTTCGATGCATGAAAAAAGCTTCTATTTGCTTCATTGTTTGCAATTATGTACAATCCTTTCATGAATAGTTTTTTATTTTCACATCAAGTCCTCGTTCAAAAAACGCAACTAGTTGAGTAACGTATTGAAAAATTATTTCGTAAAAATGGAGTAGATATTCCTCACATATTAAGTTGCTTTACTATTTTTGGACACGGAGCTATTTTTAATAACTGCATGAACGATTATTAGTATAGCAGAAAGGAAAGAAACGATGCACGCAAACGGCTGGATTATTTATAATGATAGTTTACCAGGTAATAAATTTATTGATTTTGCACAATGGTTGGCAAATGCTGCTATTCGCAAAGGAAATCAAGTGAAAATCATATCAAACAGCGATCTTTTATCATTTTTGTCGCACGAAGAACTAACCCTTTTCACTAAAGAGCGACCACTTTCTTTGCCAAACTATGTTGTATTTACAGATAAGGATATTTATTTAGCGAGACAGCTAGAATTACTCGGAGTTAGGGTGTTTAACTCTTCGGAAGCAATCCGTATTAGTGACGACAAAATAGCAACGTATCAGCAATTAGCAATGGCGAAACTTCCTATCCCAGACACCATTATTTACCCTAAAACCTTCGCCCCTCAACCGGTGAAACATCGGATATTAAACGAAGCAATCGGCAAATTAGGTTTTCCGATGATCGTAAAAGAAGCATTTGGCTCTTTTGGGGAACAAGTATACCTTGTCCGCAATGAGCATGACTTAATCGAGAACATCAATAACCTAGGAACGAAGGCTTTTGTTTTGCAAGCATTTATCGCTTCCAGCTACGGCGTAGATTTACGCCTGCATGTGGTTGGAAATCAGGTCGTTGCAGCGATGAAAAGGCAATCAGCGAATGATTTTAGAGCAAATATTACCGCTGGAGGTACCATGGAAGCATATCAACCATCAGAAGCCGAACGGAACCTGGCTATTGCTGCAACTAGGTCCATTGGTGCTGACTTTGCTGGTGTTGACCTGTTAATAGGTGCTGACCAGTCGCCCATTGTATGTGAAATTAATTCCAACGCCCATATTCACAACATGTATGATGCTACTGGAATTAATGTTGCTGATTTTATCATAGACTATATTTTAAGAGAGACTGAAGGGGTAGCAAATGTATAATGGCTGGCTTATTTATAGTAATGAAGATATACAAGCAAACAAAGCTTATATTGATTGGTTTATCGAAGAAGCAGCACTGCAGTCTATCCAATTAGAGCTTGTACGTCGAGAGGATTTAATGATCGGTATTCACGATAAACAACAAGCTGTATTGAGAAATGGAAAAGCGCAAGCTATGCCCGATTTTGCAGTTGTTCGCACAATAGACCCTATGCTTAGCCTTCATTTAGAAAGCTGCAAAATTCTCGTTTTCAACAATTCCCGTATCGCAACTATTTGTAATAACAAAGCGTTGACACACCATGCTGTACATCAACTGCAAATACCAATGGTTGATACGTACTATAGTAAAGCTTCTATTTTGGGAACAACACCTCCTCTACCCTTTCCTTTTGTCATAAAGGACGTCGCAGGAAGAGGGGGCAAACAAGTTTACCTCATAACTAGCGAAAAGGAATATAAAACATGTATACAAAAACTACAAAGACAAGAAGTTATTATCCAAACATGCCCTGTAAAGCCAGGAAAAGACTTGCGTGTCTTTGTTGTTGGAAAAAAGATCGTCGCTTCAGTACTTAGAGAAAGCGATACTGATTTCCGAGCGAACTATAAGCTCGGTGGAAACGCGCGTTTATACAGGTTAAACGAGCAAGAAAAAAATAGCATCCAAACCATCGTTAACGCTTTCGATTTCGGTATGGTTGGTATTGATTTTCTTATTAGTGAGCAAGGAGAATTATTATTTAATGAAATTGAAGATGTCGTCGGGTCTCGCACACTAAGTGCTGTTAGCAATGAAAATATCCTTCGTTTATACGTGGAGCATATAAACAAACAAATACAACTTAAACCGCATCGATAAACGCAGACAAAGTGACTGGAACATAAGCAAATACTATATTGCAAAAGGCGGACAATCCATTGATCCGGCATATAAGTACTGTAAGGCTCCCGCTTCAAGAGTTGGAGAAATCATACTACAGAGATACTTAAATGCCCTATTTCGTAAGCGGACTTTAGGTCATACCATTACAATACTAAAAAAGGAGTAGGGGATGAAAAACCCCCTACTAATGAAAAATTCACTTTATTGTTCATTTTTTAATCAGCTGCTTTAGTTATATCTCATCCTCTTTCATTATTTTACTGGTTTAATTCATTCAGTCTCGCTTGAACTTTAGCTTGTTTATCCAAATAATCTTTTTCCTTTTGTTTTTCTTCATCAACCACAGCCTGTGGGGCTTTATTGATAAACCCTTGATTTGCAAGCTTCTTCTGAACACGTTCTACTTCTTTTGTCCATTTGGTTAATTCTTTTTCCAAACGGGCAATTTCCTTGTCAAAATCAATTAATCCTTCCAATGGCAAAAATAGTTCTACTCCCGTCACCACTGCAGACATCGCTTTTTCAGGGGCTTTAATTTGCCGAGCGATGATTAATTCACTCGTATTACAAAAACGTTCCAGATAATGACGCTCTTCCTCTAATTCTTTAACAATTGCTTCATTCTCTGCTTGAATCAATAGTTTCACTTGCTTGGACATCGGCGTATCTACTTCTGCACGGATATTGCGGACAGCTTTGATAATTGCTACAAGTCGTTTCATTTCACTTGCTGCCTGTTCATCATGAAATTCAGGTCTTTGTTCCGGCCATTTTGCCACCGTAATGGACTCTCCTTGATGCGGTAACTGCTGCCATATTTCTTCAGTAATGAACGGCATAAATGGATGAAGCATACGCATTGTTTGATCTAGGACATAAACGAGCACAGAACGAGTGGTTTGTTTTTCCGCCTCATCGTCTCCATATAACGGTAGCTTAGCCATTTCAATATACCAGTCGCATAGTTCATCCCAAATAAAGTTATACAAATGACGCCCTGCTTCGCCAAATTCATATTTATCATTATTTCTTGTTACATGCTCAATCGTCTCATTTAAGCGAGTTAAGATCCATTTGTCGGCAAGTGACTTCTTTCCTGTCAAGTCGATATCTTCATAGGAAAAGCCTTCTAAGTTCATTAACGAGAAGCGAGATGCATTCCACACTTTATTGGCAAAATTCCAAGTCGCTTCCACCTTTTCCCAATAAAAGCGTAAATCTTGCCCTGGGGTTGAACCGGTGAGTAGAAAATAGCGTAACGAATCCGCACCATATTTATCAATCACATCCATTGGGTCAACGCCATTTCCTAACGATTTGCTCATTTTCCTTCCTTCGGCATCACGAATCAATCCATGTATTAATACATCGTCAAATGGTTTTTGATTGGTAAAATGTTTGGATTGGAAAATCATTCGTGAAACCCAGAAGAAAATGATATCATAACCCGTTACGAGCACTCCAGTTGGAAAATAACGCTGATAATCTTCCGCCTCCGGATCTGGCCATCCCATCGTTGAAAATGGCCATAAAGCTGACGAGAACCACGTATCTAACACATCTTCATCTTGCTCCCAATTTTCGATGTCCTCTGGCGCTTCTTTGCCAACATAAATTTCATTCGTTTGCTTATGATACCAAGCCGGAATTCGGTGCCCCCACCATAACTGACGAGAAATACACCAATCACGAATATTTTCCATCCAATTTAAATACGTTCTTTCAAAACGTTGAGGAACAAAGTTTACCTTGTCTTCAGATGCTTGCAAATCAATCGCAGCGTCTGCAAGTGGCTTCATTTTCACAAACCATTGGGTAGATAGATATGGCTCAACTACAGCGCCGCTTCTTTCCGAGTGGCCAACTTGATGAACATGATCTTCTATCTTAAAGAGTACACCTTGCGCTTTTAAATCATCAACAATTTGTTTTCGGCACGCAAACCGATCTAGACCTTCATAAACCCCTGCGTTTTCGTTCATTGTTCCGTCCTCATGCATAACCAAAACCCGTTCTAAGCTGTGTCTATTACCAACTTCAAAATCGTTCGGGTCATGCGCAGGGGTAATCTTTACAGCCCCGGAACCAAACTCCATATCTACATATTCATCCGCAACGATTGGTAGTTCACGACCGATGATTGGCAGAATTGCTTTTTTTCCTATTAAATGCGCATATCGTTCATCATCTGGATGAACAGCAATTGCCGTATCTCCTAACATCGTCTCTGGACGAGTTGTCGCAATTTCAATTGTCTCGTCACTATCTTTAAGCGGATAGCGCATGTGGTAAAATTTCCCTTGCACTTCCTCATAAATTACTTCTATATCTGATAGAGCTGTTTTTGTTTCTGGGTCCCAATTGATAATATATTCCCCACGATAAATTAAACCTTGTTCATATAATTTAACAAATACTTCTTTTACCGCGTCAGATAGCCCTTCATCAAGAGTGAATCGTTCCCGTGAATAATCTAAGCTAAGCCCCAATTTTTCCCACTGGGAACGAATAAAGCTTGCGTACTCTTCTTTCCATTCCCATGCTTTTTCAAGAAACCTTTCTCTTCCTAGCTCATAACGGTTAGTACCCTGCTCTTTCAATTTTGCTTCGACTTTTGCTTGCGTAGCAATACCGGCATGATCCATACCAGGAAGCCATAACACATCATATCCCTGCATGCGTTTCATTCTCGAGATCGTATCCTGCATTGTCGTATCCCAAGCATGACCTAAATGTAAACGACCCGTTACATTTGGGGGTGGAATTACAATGGAATAGGGTTCCTTTTCCGGGTCATTCTGAGCTTTAAAATAATCCCCTTCCAACCAAAATTGATAGCGGCCCTTTTCTACTTCCTGTGGATTATACTTAGCAGAAAGCGAAGGCTTCGATTCTTGTTCATGCATCACATATTCCTCCTTATTCTCATTCGTTCAAGCATTTTCCTTTTAACAAATTAAAAACCCTCTCCGCCCTAAAAAAGGACGAAAAGGGTATGCTTTCCGTGGTACCACCTTTATTTGTATACGTTATTTGACAATACTATAAAATCCATCTTCAAAAGGACATGCTTCTAGAAGCAAATAAGTATACACACTTCATTTAGTCTGATAACGGTACATCGACCGGCTTCCCTCTACTAAAAGCAATCTTCTTACTGCTTTTGGTTCAAAGGAGCTGTTCATGGGCGACCTTCCAGCATAATCCATCAAGGAAACTTTCAGCCAATGATTTCCATCTCTGCATAACAATTACCCTGTACTCTTCCCACTCTTTACATTTTTTATATTGGATTGAATATCAATTGGAATAGCTTTATTTTATATATAATCCGTGGTCCCGTCAACTTTTTCCTTTTATTATGTGCAAAATTCAATGATTAGCAAGCCATGCTATATTTATCGCTCATCTGGACTTTATAACATAAGGTTTGCACCAAAAGCATCCATTTATACATATAGTATAGTAAAAACGAACATTCTTGTGAAAGGGAGAGGTTGTAAGTGGCAAGATATTACCGCTATCGGCTGCCGCCATGGGCAAGAAATTGTATTATCGTAATTGAAAGATGCACATTACCAGTATTGATTTTTCAATTAATTCGCACCTTGTTTTTCCCAACCACCTTTGATGTTTTTCTTCTTGGAATTCTTGTTGGCGTTTTTATCGCGTTTTATTTGGAATGGATTTAGTCCGTATCATCCAGATCCTCCAAATCAATCGTATCATAAGTTTGATCCACATAGGCAGAAAAATGCAGTCCAAATAATATACGCCGAAATATATGCTGTAGATGAATAATTTGCTCGATCATTGTTGCTTTTGTCTCCTTATGTGCTGTAACACAAGCTAGATAGGCTTGAGGATCCAATAATTGAATGACGAGCAAATACAATTCTTTCTTGGTCAGTTCGTTCTCATCCATATATTTATCGAATCCGTGCATGAACAAATCAATTGGAGCATCATATTCACTTGTTTCTTGTTGAAAAAAAGTTACCAAATCAAAAATAGAATAGTCAAAACTTGCCTTTTCCCAGTTAATCAAATAGAGCTGTGCTTGATGAGTTAACGTATGGGATGTAGTTATATTTTTGTGGCAAAGGCTATAATACCAAGTACTGTTTTCTTCTTGCTCATACAGTAACTGTTCAATTCTTCGTTCAGTTTCTTTTAAACTATA
This sequence comes from Virgibacillus sp. 6R, assembly GCF_001895305.1. Taxonomy (NCBI): domain Bacteria; kingdom Bacillati; phylum Bacillota; class Bacilli; order Caryophanales; family Bacillaceae; genus Virgibacillus; species Virgibacillus sp. 6R. The sequence goes on from NZ_CP017762.1 coordinate 346,125, forward strand.
ATCCAATTCTTTAAACTGCGTACAAACAAGTAATTCAAATGGAGACATAAAGCGATTTTTTTCATACTGCTCAACCGCAGCCAACAATTCCTGTTGCAATTGCTTGCAATGCTGTTTATAATGCTGAAAAGTACGTTTTAATTGGGCACTTTCCACCATTTGCTGCTGTTTTGTTTTTGCGTGCATCCTCCCAATACTTTGAAATAACTTTTCTATCGTTGGCTGGTCTAACTCGGTTAGCGAATTTCCTTTCCATGGTGTCACATAATAAATGGAATCCCCTTGTACTTCATACAGTTTTCCCTGTTTGGTTAAATAAACTGGTAGAACCAAAGAAAGAAAATCAGTATAAGCTATGTTATAGACCTGTTCCCACATCCCGACTGTTTCTTGCGTTAACCTGCTTTGTTTTAGTGCATATTGTTGGTAGTGGTCTTGCACCTTATAAAGATGCTCCGTCTGTTTTTCTATGTAAAACGGCTGAATAGAATAAGCCTGCAATACTGCTTTTAAGGTATCCATTTCCCTCACCACCTAGCTTAAAAACAAACAAATAGTTTAAAAAAACTTTTCCGTGTCCTAGTAATTAATAATTTATCGTTTCAATAATCATCATCATTCCGTATTTAGGGCTAAACAAGCTTGCCACTAAGGCGAACATACGTTATATAATTACTAGTTTTTTTGAACGATCATCCTCATGTTCATTGCTAAAGGAAGCAATTAGGGGCCACAACCGATTTTTTTCGAGGTTGAAAGGCACCCTGTAGGAATACTTCATTATCTTTAAAGTCATTGTTTCTTCTTTTGCGGAATGTATAGTAATTGTCCTTCTGTAACATCATAATCGTCATCTAAACGATTCTGTTTAATTAATTGTAATGCTGAAACTTGATACCTTTCCGCAATCGAGTCAATCGTATCCTGTTCCTGTACGATACATAAGCGCATACTTGTATAGCTATTTTCTTCTTTACCACTAAACATATCAGCTAAATAGCTAACATCCTTAACACCTTCATGATTACGCCGATCATCACTATTTTGATTTACTTCAGGGGAAGTCTCAGCGTCCTCCTGCTCATATTCCTCCTCTGTCCATTCATAATCTTCATCCTCTTCCATTTCTTCTTCATCCAAATCATCGTTTTCCTTAGCCTCTGTGCCAAAAAATTCCTTTAATGTTTTTGTTTCTTTATACTTCCATCTTCCAGTTTCATCTATTTCCTCATTGGTATCCTCTGTGGATGCAGGTCCCTCTGCCAACTCCTCCTGATCTTCCGCCTTATTTATTTCTTCTACTCTTAGTGTTTTTTCTGTTTCTTTGCTTACTTCCAATTGTTCCTCATCCAGTACTTTTTCTGTTTCCTCGCTTACTTCCAATCGCTCCTCATCCAGTACTTCCTGATTCGGATCATCGAGAAATGGCAATGACTGATTATCTTCTATCTCTTCACTTTTATGATCTAACTCCGACTGTTGAAGTTCAAACTGAAAATGATCCACGTTTTCTTCACGGAAATCACTGTCCGCTTCTGCTGTTGCAACATCGAATTCGTCCTCCGATTGTTCCTCATCCACTTCCTGTTGCTCAGTTGGAACCATACGCTCTTCCTGTTGGATACCATGGATTTCTATTGTAGAATATAAGCGGAATAATGTTGGGTCGGGGATTTCATAATCAAAGGTTTGAATATAAACGCTTATATCGTTTAAATCTGCTATACGGTTTGCAGGTACAGAGATTTCTACTGGAAAGCGGTGGGAGAATATACATAAGCCATCTTCGTTTTCTTCTTCAACTACTTCAACATATCGTTTTGAAGCCATCTCATTTAATTCTAAATCACTGTAAAAATCGTTGTGACTGCTCTTTTCATACTCTCCTTTTAACTCAATAACTCCTCGAATCGAAATATAATCGTGAAATGAATGAATAGAGATATCTGGTTCCAAAGAAACCCCTCTCATTTCATTCACTTCCTGTCCTTTTTCAAAGTAGAGCGTTTCATTCAGTTCAAACTGAAATACGGACTCCTTATTTGTCATGGTTCTCCTCCTCTCCATCATATAGTTCATATATGATGATATGCCTTATTCAACTATATGAACGACTCCTTTCAGATATTACAATCGGAGAGACTTGAGTTCCACGAAGGTTGAAGAAATGCTATGTGATTTTACAAACCTTTTAACACAAGAACAAAGGCGCGGGGCGCCCGTTTAGCAACGTAGCGAATGGAACGAATCAACTAAAGATAAAGGAATCACGGTGAGGCGACGAACCGATGATAACTTATCTGTAGGGCGCATTTCTAAAGTCGCATCGTTGCTGGGCTCATGCGCCGGACGTAACTAGTCGGTTATTTCGTTATCCCCAAGCACCTCATTTTATAGTTTCCTATACAACAAAAACCCCTGGCTAAACATTGATGTTTCGAAAGATTTGATCCAGGTTAATCTCTCCAAAACAAAAATATTTAAGCTAGCAGAGGTCTTGTTTCTTATTTTATCTAGTTTTGAGGTGCCGAAAACCAAATCACTTCAAAAATTAAAGACGGTACAGAAAAGTCTATTTGGGAGGATGCGCCACCTAAATTCCCGATCGCTCGGGCAGGTAATACGTTGATCCCAGTAGGTGTAACCACAGAAAAGAATCCTTCTTTTTCAAGATCAAAGAAAGCTACGTTAGCCATCAATTGCACATAAAAATAGTTTTTCCCTTTTGTCTGAGGTCTTAACCTTTGAGCCGCTAATTATAAGGGGAAGCCCCACTGAATAAAGCTTTACTTGATTGACGCAAAAGCAGTATGAATGGCTTTAATGGTGTGCTCAATATCTTTATCTGTATGAGCAGTGGATAGAAATAGACCTTCAAATTGAGAAGGTGGAAGAAATACTCCTTGTTCGATCATTGCTCGGTAGTATTGGGCAAAATAATCAAGATTTGCAGATTGCGCCGTCTTAAAATTCACCACTTCTTCATTTGTAAAGAATACACCTACCATTGAACCAGCCCGATTAATTTGTAACGGTATATTATATTTGCTTGCAGCTTCGGTAAATCCTTCCACTAATCGATCTACTTGCTTATTAATGGCTTCATAAGACGATTCATTTAGTGCTTTTAACGTCTCTAGCCCTGCCGTCATTGCTAATGGATTTCCAGATAGTGTTCCTGCTTGATAGATGGATCCAGTTGGAGCAACTTTCTCCATAATTTCTCGTTTTCCACCATAAGCTCCAACCGGTAATCCTCCACCAATTACTTTTCCTAGACATGTCATATCCGGCGTTACTCCAAAGTGACCTTGCGCACAGTGATAACCTACACGAAAACCTGTCATTACTTCATCAAAAATAAGTACCGTTCCGTTTTGCTCCGTAATTTCCCTTAAGCCTTGCAGGAAGCCTGCTTTTGGTGGCACAACTCCCATGTTACCGCTAACCGGTTCTACAATAACAGCAGCAATGTCATCTCCATACGTCTCAAACGCATAACGAACACTTTCTAAATCATTATATGGAACAGTTATCGTGTTTTGAGCAATCGTTTTAGGGACACCTGGGCTGTCTGGGAGTCCGAGCGTAGCAACACCAGAGCCCGCCTTAATTAACAACGAGTCACCATGACCATGGTAATTCCCTTCAAACTTTACTATTTTATCTCTTCCCGTGTACCCTCTAGCTATCCGTAATGCACTCATCGTAGCTTCGGTACCTGAATTTACCATTCGAACCATTTCAATCGATGGAACACGATCAATAACGAGTTGTGCAAGTTCATTTTCCAATAATGTTGGTGCACCGAAGCTTGTCCCTTTTTCCGTTACTTCCTTTAACTTTGTTACAACACGTTCATCTGCATGCCCCAAGATCAATGGACCCCAGCTTAAAACATAATCGATATATTCATTGCCATCCACATCCGTAATCTTAGACCCCTTGCCAAATTCCATAAATATTGGCGACATCCCAACAGATTTAAATGCACGTACTGGGGAATTAACACCACCCGGCATCAAGTCAACTGCTTCTTTGTAAGCATCTTTGGATTTCATAAAATTCTCCATCAAGCATCCTCCTATCTACTTTGTAGTAGCTAACCATTTTGCGGCATCTTTTGCAAAATAGGTTATAATCAAATCAGCTCCAGCACGTTTCATGGAAAGCAGCTTTTCCATCACTAGTGCCTTCTCATCAATCCAGCCATTTTGTGCTGCTGCTTTTACCATAGCATACTCTCCACTTACATTATAAGCGACAATAGGTAGATCAAAGTTATTTCTTACGTCACGTACAATATCTAAATAGCTAAGGGCGGGCTTAACAATTAAAAAGTCTGCACCCTCGGCAACATCTGATTTTGCTTCTCGAAGTGCTTCTAATCGATTAGCAGGGTCCATTTGATATGTTTTTCGGTCTCCAAATTGTGGTGTGCTATCCGCCGCGTCTCGAAATGGGCCATAAAATGAGGAGGCGTATTTAACCGCATACGACATAATTGGAATTTGCGTAAAACCCGCTACGTCCAAGGCAGAGCGAATAGCTGTCACGAACCCGTCCATCATGTTAGAAGGAGCAATAATATCTGCACCCGCTTTTACTTGTGAAACAGCAGTTTTAGCAAGTAATTCCAATGATGCATCGTTGTCTACATCATGTTCATGTATAACACCGCAATGTCCATGTGACGTATACTCGCATAAACAAGTATCTGCGATCACAAGCATCGATGGTTTCTGTGCTTTAATTACCCTCGTTGCCTGTTGTACGATTCCATTATCACTAAACGCCCCAGTGCCTTCTGCATCCTTTTCGTTTGGCACACCAAACAAAATAACTGCCTGAATGCCAAGCTGGTCAAGCTCATCTATCTCTTCAGTTAGTAAATCAATGGATAGCTGGTATACACCAGGCATAGAAGGAACTTCCTGTTTGATCTTTTCTCCTTCCACTACAAACATTGGATACACTAAATCAGCTATATGCAAGTGGGTTTCTCTTACTAAATCCCTGATCGCTGATGTGTGTCTTAATCTACGGTGTCGGTCAAAAGTCGGTAAGTTTGTCATTCTGTCTCTTCCTTTCTTTGATTCGTAACATCTTGCTTTATACATTCAATCATACCATCTACTGTAAATTCTTTGGCTGTTAAAATAGGGCTAAATCCTAATTCTTTGGCTCGCTGCTCGGTCGTTGTACCAATACAAATGCATGGCGCTACCTTTCTAGCAGTAGTCATATGAGCAAATGCTTCCACCGTAGAAGGACTTGTGAACGTAATATAATCGATGACCGTTTTTGCTAAGGTGGTTTGTAAAAGTAATTGCATTTGTTCATTTTTATGCGTTTCATAGACTTCAAGGTTTGTATATGTTTTCTTTCTCTTCTCGAACCGCTCTGGTAGAACATCGCGAGAAAGATTCCCACGAACGAGCAGGAATTCATTGGCATCAGGATATTGAGTTAAAAATTCATCGGCCATCGTATCTGCATCAAAAGAGCTTGGTATAAAATCAGCCGAACGACCTGTTAGCTCGATGAGTTTAGTTTCTGTTTTGCGCCCTACTACTGCAATGTTAAGTTTTGCTAGATGCTCTAGAGGAATGCATTCATGCTTTAATAGCTGAAAAAAGCAGGCTACTCCATTTCCACTCGTAAAAAAAATCCATTGATACTTCATTAATTGTTGGATAACATCATGATTTGGAGGGCGTATACAAGTAATATAAATAAGGGGGATTTCTACAGGTTCGCCCCCTAAACCTTTTATTTTTTGTGCAAACTTAGCTGCTTTTCTTTGTTCACGAGTGATTAAAATTCGTTTTCCAAGCAGTGGTAAGCACATTACTCATTAAGCTCCTCTTTTACCTTTTCAATAATTTCCTTTGCACCACGATCCAGCAATAATTGAGCTGCTTTTTTTCCAACCGCTTCTGGCTCCTCCCCGCGAACTATTTCTTTTAACACTGTTTTTCCATCTGGAGTACCTACAAAGGCTGTTAATACAATTGTTTCTCCCTCTAAATATGCATAACCGCCAATCGGCACTTGACATCCTCCCTCAAGCAAATGAAGAAATGTTCGTTCTGCGGTCACCGTTCGAGCAGTATCTTCGTCATGAATAGCTGTTAATAGTTCTTTCAATTCGTGGTCATCTTCACGACATTCTATCGCTAAAGCTCCCTGTCCAACTGCAGGAACACAAACTTCTGGCTCTAAATACTCGGTAATTAACGCTTCACTTAAGCCGACACGTTTTAATCCAGATACTGCCAATATAATGGCATCATAATCTTCTTCCTGCAATTTCCTTATCCGTGTTTCTATGTTTCCACGTATCCATTTTATTGTAACATCTGGTCTTATCGCTTGTATTTGGGCAGCTCTGCGTAAACTGCTCGTACCAACAATTGCACCGTTCGGCAAATCTTTAAAACGCACATTTCCCTTAGACAGAAACGCATCACGATGATCTTCACGTTTAGGAATCGTTGTAATGATAAGTCCTTCTGGCATTGCAGACGGCATATCCTTCATACTATGTACTGCTAAATCAATTTCCTTATCATACATAGCCTGTTCAATTTCTTTAATAAACAGACCTTTTCCGCCTACCTTGGATAAAGTAACATCCAAAATCCGGTCGCCTTTTGTAACAATTTTCTTGACTTTGAAGTCATTTTTTACTCCTGCTTTCTTCAATTGATCAATGACCCAATTCGTTTGCGTTACTGCAAGATTGCTTTTACGAGAACCTACAACTAATGTACGCAAATTAATTCCCCCCTACAGTTAAAAATGAAATTTCGATAACGTACTAAATAAAAAGAAATTAATGAGTAACAATAAAAACGCGACTGTATTATACATAGCAATGGCCCTGCCCCTATATCGTTTTAATAATCGGATTACTAAATAAATGATATAAACAGCCAATACAAAGAAAGAACCAATCGTTTTTAAGTCCACCCAGTAAAACAGAGCACCAGATACATAGGCCCAAACAATTCCTAGAATAATCGCGATTAACAATAACGGAACACCTATGGTTACTGTTTTAAAAGCATAGTTGTCTAGTTGATTTAAATCCGCAAATCGCCACATCCATTTTAAGCCTTTTTTTCGTTTTATTAATTGATATTGAATTAAATACATGACGGATAATAAAAATGAGAGCGTAAAAAAACCATAAGATATAAGTGCGATAGTAACATGAGCGATTACGATTTCGTGAACAAATTGTACCGCATGTGCTTGCCAATTCCTTTTCGCATCAGATAGCAAATACAATAATAAAATGAAAAAACTAAAGACGTTCGTAAAAAACACTATAAAGTTAACTGGAAATAGCTTGTTCGCAAGCAATGAAATCGATACTAAAACCCACGAATAGAAAAACAGACTATCATTTAAACTTACAACTGGAAAACTCTTTACAAAAAATACTTCATAGAATAAAAAAACGGTTTGAATGATCCAAACCAAACTAAGCAACCAGAAGGCGATGCGATTTACCCTCCGGTTGTCTTGAACAAAATCAATAAAGTATCCCATCAAGCTTAACCCATAAATCATTAATATGAATTCATAAAGCCATTTCAATTCTACCATATGTGAAATCCTCTCATTATATGGTCGGCATCTTATTTAAAAGCGGAAAGGATACTTGCTTATTTTTCATGACCTTATTTGTATCATTTTTTTTTGCTTGTTTATCTAGTTCTTCCTGGACTTCTTCATGGATACCGAAAATGTCTATAAACAACTGAAGTGATTCACTCGAACGATCCCCTACCGCCATTTCTTTAGCTTGTGTAATTGGCTCTTTTAATAATTGGTTGATAATGCTTTTTGTATGTTTATTAATGACCTTTTTTTCTCTTTCTGTCAGGTCAGGCATTTTTCTTTGAATACTTTTCACCGTTTCAGCTTGAATAGAAAGTGCTTTTTGTCGTAAAGCTGAAATAACAGGCACGACACCTAATGTTTTCAACCATTCTTTAAATGCAACCATTTCTGCTTCAAACATCAGTTCAATTTGTCCCGCTGCTTCTTTTCTCGCTTCTAAATTCTCATCAACGATATGCTGTAGATCATCAATATCATACAAGAAGATATTATCTAATTCACTTACAGTCGGATCAATGTCTCGTGGAACCGCAATATCTACTAAGAACAAAGGATTTCCCTTCCGCCCTTTTTGCACCTTCTCCATCAATTGTTTAGTCAGAACAACGGATGAAGACCCTGTCGAAGTAAGTAAAATATCCGCATTTTGCAACACAGTTGATAACCGATCCATTGTCTCTGCTCGTGCAGCAAATTTCGCAGCCAATGCCTCCGCATTTTCCATGGTACGGTTCACAACCGTAATTTCAGTAGCGCCAGATCCTTGCAAATTCTTGACAGCGAGTTCACCCATTTTTCCCGCACCTAATATAACAACGTGTTTTTGCTTTAAGTCACCAAAGATTTTTCTTGCTAATTCTACAGCAGCATAGCTAACCGAAACAGCTTGTTTACCTATAGCTGTATCTTTCTGTACACGCTTACCAAAAGTAATAGCTTGTTTAAACAACTCATTAAAGACGGTTCCTGTCGTCCCCGTTTTTTGTGCAGTTAAAAATGCCTGCTTTACTTGTCCTAAAATTTGCGTTTCCCCTAATACCATCGAATCTAGCCCTGTCACAACACGAAATAAATGCTCCATTGCCCCATCATTTTCCGTAATTTGCAAAAAAGAAGAAAAGGTGGTTTTTTCCTCCTGAAACCAGTCAGCAAGAAATTGTTTAATATAGTATCGTCCCGTGTGTAACTGATCTACCACCGCATAAATTTCGGTACGATTACAAGTTGAAACAATCACATTTTCTAAAACACTTTTTTGTCCGTTCAAAGTCGCCATGGCTTCATGAACATTATGCTCTGAAAAGGCAAGCTTTTCCCTAATTTCTACAGGGGTTGTTTTATAATTAAAACCAACCTTTAAAATATGCACAACCATCTACCCCCAAATAAAGTGAAACTTCAATCATGAATACTTTTGAAAACAATGCACTTGAGCTAGTTATTAATCAGTGAAAAGACTCTTACTCTCATTGCACATCATCTACGACAGTAGGCTCTAATAACCTTAAAAACAAAAACTATCATTTAATAATGAATATAAAATAATATTATTGCTAATTTCTATTATAACATGTATATTTCGTTACAATTTAGCAAAATGTGAACATAATCTGAAACATTGTGCTAGCATATAACGTATAAGACGTTGTACGCAATACGTCTGTACTTTATCATAACAGCAGTAAAGAAGCAAGAATTCGAACTACAACGTCATGAGGTGATCACTTGAAAAAACAAAATACTCTCACAGCCTATTTACTTATTGGTATTGGTCTGTTTTTTTTACTTCAACAGTTAAATATCCCCATTTTTAATAACTTTTATTCGTGGCAAACGATAATTATTGTAATTGGACTTGTCCTTTTAATTCATAGCTATATTACAAAAAATTATCAGAATTTATTTAGTGGTACGATTTTACTCGGACTCGGCATTCATTTTTACGGGCTTGCCTATTATTCTTTCTGGATTGATCATTGGGCCATGTATGTATTAATTGTAGGTATTGCATTTATCGTTCGATTTTTTCAAACGAAAGAAGGGGTTATACCTGGATTATTGCTAATTGCTTTTTCTTTAATTATGATTTTCTCTGTTCAACTCCCAACCTGGTTTAACTGGATTTATTCCATTGTCGATTTGATGGAACGTTTCTGGCCCGTTCTATTGATTATTATTGGATTCTATTTGTTAAAAGGGCGTAAATCACATAAATAAGTTAAATAAGCTAACAAAGTTAAAGCGCTCCTCCGAAGAGAGCGCCTTGGTTAAAAGGTAAGAAAGTATACTAATCCTGGCTCTATTCTTTTCCGAGCCAGGATTAGTACCATTTTCTTAAGTTAAGTTTTTAACTTCCGCTTCTAGCTCACCGTTTTCTCTCCTCCAGTTCGGTTCAGTATATACTGCTAACCAACCGCATGTGGCTTTTTCCTTTTCATTATAGAGCCATAAACTGTCGGAGAATAGCCCAAGCTTCTTCTTTACCTTCACCTGTTTCCGCAGAAAAGGGTAATAAATAGTCTCCTGCTTCTAATTGGAAAGCATCCCCTGTTCGTTTTACATGATGGGATCGTTTATTTTTAGATATTTTATCCAATTTAGTAGCCACAATTATAACCGGTAGCTCATAATACTTTAAAAAATCATACATTTGCAAATCATCGCTTGTAGGCTCGTGACGAATGTCTGTAATTAAAAGAACAGCTTGGAGAGAACTGCGTTTTCCAAAGTACTCCTCCATCATTCTTCCCCACTTTTGCCTTTCCTTCTTAGACACTTTTGCATAACCATAGCCTGGGACATCGACAAAATAAAACGCATCATTCATACGATAAAAATTTAGCGTTTGTGTTTTTCCTGGTTTTGAAGAAGTTCGTGCTAAATTTTTTCGGTTAATTAGCGTATTAATAAAGGAAGATTTTCCGACATTCGATCGGCCCGCTAAGGCTATTTCGGGTAATCGATCATTTGGGTATTGTTTTTCACTAACCGCACTTATAACTATTTCAGCTTTTGTTACTTTCATCTTGCTCCCCCACTAACGCATGTTGTAATACTTGGTCTAAATGGCGAACGGTTATAAATGTTAAATCCTTCCGAACGCTTTCTGGAATCGATTCAATATCTTTTTTATTATCTTCCGGAATGATGACAGTGGAAATGCCAGCACGGTGAGCACTTAATGTTTTTTCTTTAAGCCCTCCAATCGGAAGAACACGTCCTCGCAATGTTATTTCTCCTGTCATTGCTACTTCTTTTCTTACGGCTCGTCCCGTTAAAGAAGAAACCAAGGCTGTAGCCATCGTTATACCGGCAGATGGGCCATCCTTTGGTGTTGCTCCTTCAGGTACGTGAATATGAATATCACAATTTTCATAAAATGATGGATCGATATTCAATTCGGTAGCACGGGAACGAATATAACTAAAAGCAGCTTGGGCAGATTCCTGCATGACGTCACCTAGTTTTCCTGTGAGCGTTAATTTTCCCTTTCCAGGGTAATGGGAAACTTCAATAGCAAGCGTATCGCCTCCTACAGCTGTATAAGCAAGCCCAGTGGCTGTACCTACTTGATGTTCCTTTTCCACCAAGCCATATCGGTATAATGGTTTCCCGAGCAACTCCTCTAGAATGTTTTCTGTGATAACTATACGTTTTTTCTTTCCAGACACAACGAGCTTGGCAGCTTTTCGGCATAAAGCAGCTAATTGCCTTTCCAAATTACGAACCCCTGCTTCTCTTGTGTACAACCGAATCAGCTTTTGCAGCGCGTTATCACGCATTTGTAATTGACCTTTTGTTAATCCATTCTCTTTTAACTGCTTAGGCAATAAATGACGCTTGGCAATATGTTGTTTTTCAATTTCCGTGTAACCAGCAATTGAAATAACTTCCATCCGATCAAGTAAAGGAGCAGGAATATTATTGATGTAGTTCGCAGTAGCAATAAACAAAACATTGGAAAGATCATACGTTTCTTCAATAAAATGATCACTAAATTGCCGATTCTGCTCCGGGTCAAGTACTTCCAGTAAAGCAGAGGATGGATCACCGCGAAAATCATGAGCCATCTTATCAATTTCATCTAGCAAAAACACCGGATTGATCGTCTTCGCTTTTTTCATTCCTTGAATAATTCGGCCTGGCATTGCACCAATATAGGTTCGTCTATGCCCTCGAATTTCAGCTTCATCACGAATGCCACCTAAGGAAATTCGGATAAAATTCCGGTTAACCGCATGGGCAATGGATTTCGCTAATGATGTTTTGCCAACTCCAGGCGGACCTGCTAAACAGAGTATTGGTCCTTTAATGGAAGAAGTGAGCTTTTGTACTGCTAAGTACTCTAAAATACGCTCCTTCACTTTTTCCAATCCATAATGCTCCCTGTTCAATATTTTCTCCGCTTGGTTGATGTCTATCCGATCTGCTGTTTTCTCTTCCCAAGGTAACGCTAACAGCCATTCTATATAATTCCGAATCACAGAGCTTTCTGCAGAGCTTTGCGGTACTTTTTCATAGCGGTCTAATTCTTTAAGTGCCACTGTTTGAATACGTCCAGGCATGGTAGAATCATTTATCTGTTCCCTTAAATCATCCACCTCTCCCATTTTACCATCTTTTTCTCCTAGCTCTTTTTGAATTGCCTTTAATTGCTCACGTAGATAATACTCTTTTTGCGTCTTTTCCATCGAAGTTTTTACACGTTGACCAATCTTTTTTTCTAAATCAAGCACTTTTTGTTCGTTTGATATGTATTGAATCAAAAGTTGTAACCGATCCTTAATCGCCTGTGTTTCCAATAATGCTTGCTTTTCTTTTATTTTTAAAGATAAATGGGAAGTAATGATATCAGCCAATCTACCAGGTTCATCGATATCAGCCACAGTCGCAAACGTCTCATGTGTAATTTTTTGAGAAAGACTCGTATATTTTTCGAACTGCGTTAATAATGAACGCATAAGTGCTTCTTGCTCATATAGATCTGATTCGATATCAGGTAGTTTGTTCACTTCCACTATAAAATCTTGCTCTTGCTCTACATATCGTAAAATTTCAGCTCGATATAATCCTTCAACCAGTACGCGCATGGTGCCATTTGGAAGTTTTATCATTTGCTTAACCACCGAAACGGTTCCAATAGAATAAATATCCTTTGGCTCCGGTTCTTTTAAACGCGTTCTTTTTTGTGCCGCTAAAAATATGTATTGATTTTCCATCATTGCTTTCTCTATAGCGGAAATGGATTTTTCTCTTCCTACATCTAGATGTAAAACCATAGAAGGAAACACAAGTAATCCACGTAACGGCAGGAGGGGGAGTTGTATTTTATCATTAGTCATCATATGTACCTCCATATATAGGTAGTGGTGTATGTATACATTCTTAAATTCTATATAAAAGCATGCAGTTTGTAAATGAATTTATCCAGGCTGCTCAAAAAGTGAGCTAAAATGGTTTAAGGATAATCTTAGTTAGCTTGTTTACTACTTTTTCAACAGTTAGTTATTTAAGTATATTACCTTAAACTGATCGCTGAGCTTTATTCCCATTTTTAAAACATACGCTTATAAACTTTATACATATCCATTAGTATTGCAGTAGTTGAAGAAACATATGCAACAAAAAGCTATTCTTATCAAGTGAATCTTCAATCAGTGGGGGTTTTTTCATCCTCCACTGATTTTGTCAGTACTGCGAACCAAAGGCGCAAGCGCCCGTTTAGCAACATAGCGAATGGAACGAATCAACTGAGATAAAGAAATCACGGTGAGGTAACGAACCGATGATGACTTATCGTAGGGCGATTTCGTGAAGTCGCCTAGTTGCTGGGCGATGGAGCCGGACGTGGCTATTCGGTTATTTTGGTATCCCCAAGCACCTCATTTTATACTTTGTATGAAAAAAACGCTATTTACCATTATATAACTTATTTATTTTAGGTAGTATTTCAAGAATCTAAACATTATAAAGCAAAATTTTTCATCATAGATGGTGGCTTGCGCTCTTGGCGAGCCATGCTGGTTTCTTATCTTTTAAAATACGCATGGCCCTTGAGGAATTAGGAATTTAAGTGCTGTTATCACCCTAGTTAGTCGTTTCATTTCATCTAGTTCGTGATCCGCGCGAAGTGAAGGGTTCACAGCACTTTCCATTCGGGATAAAAAGAGACTGACCTGTTACATAGTGTAATTAAGTCAGTCTCTTTTACCTATTCAGGTTTTAATTGGTAGAGCAAATATCGATACGATTATGTTTTGTTCGTAGATTTTTCAACCATCTAAACCTTCTCGTACGAATAATTCAATACTGTCCAGCAATCAAATTTGATATTTTATTGTTGAAGGACAATTCGAACAGCTATTTTAAGCACTTTCTTTCGGGTGTTTTTTGGCACCTTCCGTTACCGTTCCATCCCGATACACTAGCTTAGGAACGCCTTCTTCTACCACTGTTTTTTTGGTAATAATACACTTTTCAATATCATCTCTGGACGGAAGTTCAAACATGACATCAAGCGTTATACCTTCAATAATAGAACGTAGACCCCTTGCTCCTGTTTTACGTTCTATTGCTTTGGCAGCAATTTCTTTTAAGGCTGCCTCTTCAAATTCCAATTCTATGTTGTCTAACTCGAATAACTTTTGATACTGCTTCACAAGAGCGTTTTTCGGCTTCGTCAAAATTTCGATTAGCGCTTCTTCATCCAATGGAGTTAAACTTCCAATAACTGGAATTCTGCCGATAAATTCCGGAATAAGCCCATAGCGCAACAGGTCTTCTGGTAATACTTTTGCTAACAGTTCACCCATTTCCATGTCCTGTTGTTTTTCATTAGCACCAAATCCAATTACTTTTTTACCGAGACGACGTTTGATAACCTGATCAATTCCATCAAATGCACCACCGACGATAAACAGGATATTGGTTGTATCGATTTGAATAAATTCTTGATGCGGATGCTTTCTTCCACCTTGAGGCGGAACACTTGCTACGGTACCTTCCAAAATTTTAAGCAAAGCTTGTTGCACACCTTCGCCCGAGACATCTCTCGTAATGGACGGGTTTTCCGATTTACGTGCCACTTTATCTATTTCATCAATGTAAATGATACCTTTTTCTGCTTTTTCCACATCATAATCTGCTGCTTGAATCAACTTCAGCAAAATGTTTTCTACATCTTCTCCAACATAGCCGGCTTCTGTAAGGGAAGTTGCATCAGCCATCGCAAATGGTACATTAATAATCCGTGCCAAAGTTTGTGCTAATAATGTTTTTCCACTTCCAGTCGGACCAATCATCGCGATATTACTTTTTGATAATTCTACGTCGTCAGAAGAAGTTTTTGTGGTATTAATTCGTTTATAATGATTATATACAGCCACAGACAAGTTCTTCTTTGCCTTTTCTTGCCCAATCACATAATCATCTAATATATCACATATTTCACGTGGCTTCGGAATTTCTTTCAGTTCCGTTTCCTCTTCTGTTCCAAGCTCTTCCTCAACAATTTCCGTACATAATTCTATACATTCATCACATATATAAACGCCAGGTCCGGCGACTAACTTCCGAACTTGATCTTGGCCTTTACCACAGAACGAACATTTTAATTGTCCTTTTTCCTCATTGAATTTAAACATCTTTATTTTCACCCCTAAAAGTTAAATCTCTTTCCTTTACACTTGCTCATTTAGGTTTCAACTTATAGTCATCATATCAGATCAAAATTAAAACACAAAACGATACACCTTTCTTTGTGCCTTATTCATCCATAATTGCCCAAGTCGACATATTTTCGATCATACACACTAGCATACCCATTGTTCGTCCGATTCATGTCAAATGTACAAAATTCTCCGATTACAAGTTAAAAACAGGGCACTTAGCAGCCAACAATTTATACTTTACTTGCCATGTTTGCATACAGTACTACAATAAGCGCTAACTGTTAGAAGTATAAACGAGGCTAGGGCGTAAGCATTTTTATCAAATTAAAATCCGAACTACCGAGACACGGTGGACGCTATATATAACCCACTCTGGAAATATACTGGCTGTTGAACCTCTTTGTGCTAACGCAATTGTAGGTCCAAACATACCCTTCTACTGCTTTGATCTACATTTATTTCCGAAGCCATGAGTGCATCAATCACCTTTAGAGTAAATAGTTCAGTTATGTCCCTGCCTTATTCATATACAATAAGTTAGAACCTATATTTAAGTATATTATGATGGACTCTGTGTATTACTTTATAAGAGAATTACCAAAAAGTCGAATAAAAAGGATATATCGATTGGATGATGATTTTGCAGGAATCCTTTATTCCAAAGCCCCTCCGTATATCAAAAGTAACGATAGCTATGCAGGCAAACCAACACTAAAAAACATGGTACAAATACAAAAGCATCTGTTAAATCGCATCGATATTTAAAGCAGGACATCCATTTTGCCCAATCCTTTTTATCCTCTTTTTGAAAGCGAACGATAGGTAATTATATGGAAAAACAAGGTGTGAAAACATCACACCTTGTTTGCATCTTTTCCTGTTCCACATCTGTTTATACGTTTTTAAAATGAATTAAACGGCTTTACTTTGTTCAACAAGGAAATCAATAGCTTTACGCTTTTTCAAATCGTTTTTTAATGCCTCAGCATTACCACCAAGCATTTGTCTGATTTGTTCTTTTTCAGCACCATACATTTCTGCCATCTTATCAAGCTCTGCTTCTACATCTTCATCAGATGCTTCCAATTCCTCTGTTTCAGCAATTGCATCTAGTGTAAGGTTTGTTTTTACACGCTTTTCAGCATCTTCGCGCATTTGCTCTTTTAAGCCATCTTTATCTTGCCCAGAGAATTGAGTGTACATTTCTAATGTCATTCCTTGCATTTGTAGACGTTGTTCAAATTCTTGAACCATTTGGTCAAGCTCTGTTTCTACCATTGCATCAGGAATATCGATTTCCGTGTTCTCACTTGCTTTTTCAATTAATGTTTCACGTTTCTTATTATCTGCATCTTGTTTCTTTTGCTCTAAGAGCTGCTCTTTTTTCTTTGCTTTTAATTCTTCAAGCGTTTCTACTTCATCGTCTAAATCTTTAGCAAACTCGTCATCAAGCTCAGGGAGTTCTTTAAACTTCACTTCATGAATAGTCACTTTAAAGGTTGCTTCTTTCCCTGCAAGGTCCTCTGCGTGATAATCCTCGGGGAAAGTTACGTTTACTTCTACTTCTTCCCCAGGCTTTTTGCCGATAAGCTGCTCTTCAAATCCTGGAATAAATTGTCCAGAGCCGATTTCTAAAGAATGATTTTCAGCTTTTCCACCTTCAAATGCTTCTCCATCTACAAATCCTTCAAAATCAATAACAGCAGTATCGCCTTCTTCAATTTCACCATCTTCTTTAACAACCAATTCAGCGTGATGTTCACGTTGATGCTCTAAGTCATGCATTACGTCCTCATCTGTGACCTCTACTGTTTCCTCTTCTACTTCCAAGCCTTTATATTCACCGAGTTTAACCTCTGGCTTTACCGTTACTTTAGCGGTAAACACTAAAGGCTCACCTTTGCCAATCGATTCAATATCAATATCCGGTTGATCAACTGGCTCAATTTCAGCTTCATCGACAGCTTGCATATATGCAGTCGGCAACACAATGTCAACAGCATCCTGATAAAGTGCTTCTACACCAAAACGCTTTTCGAACAATCCGCGGGGTATTTTCCCTTTACGAAAGCCTGGAATTTGTACATCTTTTGCGACTTTCTTAAATGCCTGGTCTAACGCTTTATCAAATTCCTCTGCACTTACTTCAAATGTAAGTACACCTTCATTTCCTTCTTGTTTTTCCCACTTTACTGACATATATTTCCCTCCAAAATCTATTGTGTCCTTCATTTTTCAAACATTCACTTATTATTAAAAGAGCGAGATTTACAACCATTTCATTATAACATAATTGCTTCTCCTTTCAAGCATTTCGTCATATTTCTAGTTTTCCTCAATGATACTAGAATACAAGGCTTCACACCGTTCAATGTCTTCTATGTAATGATCCACATTCATTAAGTTTCTATCCACATCCAGTTGTATATTTAAATAATTTGCACCAATTGCTTTCAGTGCTAAGGCGATGTTTTCAGCTTCATCTTTTAACGGAAGTATCGGATACCTAACATACATATAATGATATAAGAGTTTCTCCAGCAATCCATATAACGTTGGGTTTTTCTGTTCCATTTCGTTAATGATGAGAAAAATTTGTTTCACTAACGTATGATCCCGGAAGTCTTCCATATCGTTTGGGTTTATTTCTATATTTCTTCCCCACTTGCTAACCTCTATCGAGTTATTATAGTTTATCTCCTGTAACCAAATTAAAATAGCTGTTTTTACAACTGGATGGATCTCTTCCTTTACTAATAGATGAACCATATTACGACTAGGTTCACTTTTCATGCGGCGTAATTTTTCAATCATCTGCCACTGTTTTTGATAGTCTCCAGCAGCAATGGCGTTATTCAATTCTTCCACATATGCCGTACTATGTTCAATCACCATATCTGCTTTTAATTTATTGCTCATTTCATATAGTTGTTGAAATTGCCCTTTTAAAACTTCCGGTACTTCATGTTCTTTAAACTCTTCTTCCACCTGTTGCATTAATGTATCGTATTGATTTGTTTGAAATAAAATGGTTAAATAAATATGTAAATAGTGATAATAGTGATTACCTTGATGTTGAAGCACATCCTCGCATATTTCCTGAGCTTCCTGATGTCGGCCTAACTCAATTAAACAAATTAACTTCCCACTTACAATTTCATAGCTGTTGATTTGATAACTTAATAATTCATCCAACTTATCCAATGCTTCAGCAAACCTTTTTTCTTTTAAGGCCATTAAACTTTCTTCTTCCAGTGCAGTTCTCCACTTTGGAAACAAAATAACGTTTTCGCGTTGCTTCATCATTTCCCTCCTTTCCATGTTCATTTAGATCGGTGTTCAAAAAGGAGGCAGCGACAGATCGATAATTCGAGAGGCCTTAAAAATAAAAATGCATTACATGTGATGCTAGAGTTGTAAGAAGCACTTTTAACCAACTTTTTGAACAACTACTTTAACTATAACATACTAAACATTCTTTCCCGGAGCAATGAATTTTGAAACCTTTTCCTTAAAAGGTTCTTCTATTTTTATTATTGCAACGATAGAAGATATTTTATTTATTACTATATACATAGAGGTGAAAATCATGCAGGATAAATTAAAACGTATTTACCAAATTATTAGACTGGGAGAAAATCTTAAAACGGAGCTACGACACAGCTGGTTATCCAACGGTAGAAGGGAAAGCGTTGCAGAACACACATGGCGCATGACGTTAATGGCTGTTTTACTGCAACCATATTTAAAAACAAATCTGGACATGGACAAATTATTAAAAATGGTCATTATTCATGATCTGGTAGAAGCAGAAGCACGAGATATTCCTGTCTTTGAAATTATGAATGATGTAGCAGCCATGAAGCAGAAACAAGCTAATGAATTGCGAGCAATGAGCAACATCAAAAACATCTTACCTGAAGAACTAGGGGAAGATTTGTATCGAATTTGGATTGAATTTGAGGCAAAAGAAACATACGAGGCAAAAGTTGCGAATGCATTGGATAAACTAGAAGTCCAAATACAACACAATGAAGCGGATATTAGTACATGGAAGCCAATTGAATACGAGTTGTGTTTGCTACTTGGAGAGCATACAGATTTTAGCTCTGTTTTAACCGAATTAAAAGCCATTATAGAACTAGAAGCAAAAGAAAAAATACAGCAATCCCAGAAGCAAACAATTAGTTTACAGAATAAAAAATAGAATTCACTATGATAATTGTTTACATAACAGCTATATAGCCAGCCGTTCCATTTGTAAAAAGTTATATGGAATGGCTTGCATCTTTTATTTTTTTTATCACGGTAGAACGTCTTTTTTCCAATTTTAAATTAAATTTATTATTTTTGCATTTTATAACTAGAACGTACTTACGTTATAAACTAAATCTCCAATTAGGGAGGGATTCTTTCATTCTTTACTGATGGTTTGATAGCAGAAGTGAGCATTTTACTTACAGTTAGCACCTCACTTATCCTCCTTGCCTTCACTTCACTAGAGACCAACTTCAGAGGGTGTCTTTTCGCTATTACACATAAACGTACCCTATTGGTAGGCTTTTTTAAAGTGTCTACTCTATAGGGTACATTTTATTTTTTTGAGAGGCTTTTCTCTATAAGATTCAAAAATAAATGAATGAATTATTGAGGAATCAGTCATTTTTCTTATGATTTAATTGACCTTGACTTACACAGATTAGCCTCCATTAAGTTTCTTGACTAGTTCATTTTTGGTGATTAACAGAGGTGCTAGAAACAGTATCTACATTTTTATAACCACCATCATTTGCTGTGGCGCCTGATACACCATCTACGTCGTGATTATCATTAGCAGAAGCACCAGAAACAGCATCTACATCGCCAACTAATTTTTGACCAGTTTGTTTTAAATACCAGTCGATAATTGGTTTAAAATCTAATATATACTCATTAATTCCAACATAGTTTCCCGCTTCATCATGCATCGCTTGATAATTATGAACCACATATTTATCAGGTCCGTGAGTTGGTACGTGAACACGAACGGCATCTGTGGCACCAGAACGTAATTGTTGAATCACCCATTCTACGTTTTTAAGGGATTTTGGTGGGTGGCAATTAGCTAATGGATTCCCTACTTGACCTGGTGTACGTGAAGCCAACATTTCTTCAGCAGGCAATGTATGGTTATAGTACAAGAATTGGTTATTGCTGTCTGCATAAGTTAATTCCATTGGCATAGAGGCTAGGAAATAATTCAATTGATCTACCGTTAAGATACCGCGATCTAATTTCACATACGTTTTACCTTCAACAGCGCCTACTATTTCAGCAGCTTTTTCTACCCAGTCTTCTGCCGCCATATCAACACCATCGATTGTAGTGTCAATTTTACCTGTAGCGTGTAAATCTTCTGGATCAGCTGGCTTCTTAGGACCTTCTAAGACTGCTACGACATTAACGAAGCGGACAAATTTTTGCAACGTGCTTTCTAAGAATTTTTGAGTTCCTTGATCTTTCAAGTTACCTTGTTCATCAAAGGCTTCTTTTACTTTTCCTAGTAAAAATTCATTTCCGGGCATAACAATCGCATTAACTCCTGGCGCATCCAAGATTTGTCGTAAGTGTAATTGCGCACGTGAAGAGCCTTGAGCGTAATATGAAGCTCCTACAATCATTACTGGTTTGTTTTCAAGTGGATGAATTTTAAATGATAACCACTCAATTAAACTTTTCAAGCCAGCTGGAATGGTATGGTTATGCTCAGGAGTGGCAATAATCACACCATCTGCGTGCATAATTTTATTATTAATGCGCTGTATAGCTGGACTATTCGTTTGATCATCACTTTGATTGAATAGTGGCAAATCTTTAATTTCAATGACTTCCATTTCAAATAAATGATTAAATTGTTTTGCGATATATTTTAATAAGATTCGGTTATATGATAGTTCTGCGTTAGATCCTACAATACCGACTAATTTCATATATGACACTCCCCTTTTAGATAGATTCCCATGAGAAATTTTCTGCTATTTCTCGATTAATTGAATGCGCATGGTTCAATTGATTAGTAATAGAAACAAAAGTTAAGAAATCATCGAATAATCCTTCAAGTGTCTCCACTTGTTGCTCATCTACTAAGTTTCCCGCTTCATCAAAAGCTTGCAGAGAATGATTTAACAAGAATTCTGAGCTAGGCATGATACGTGCTTTTAGTTCTGGCGCATCCAAAATTTGTCGTAAGTGAGCTTGAGCTCTTGAAGAACCTAGTGTTCCGTATGAAGCTCCTGTGATCATTACTGGCTTATCTACAAATGGGAAGACCCCGTACGACAACCAGTTTAAGACGTTCATTAATGATGCTGGTACAGCGTGGTCATACTCCGGTGTACTAATAATTACACCATCTGCCTCACTAATTTTGTCTGCTATTTCTTGAGCTGAAGCGGGTAATTTCTTATTCTCAGGCTTGTTGAACATTGGCACATCTCTAATTTCTACCAATTCAATCTGTGCTTTATCCGAAAAATGTTTTTTCATAAATTGCAGTAACTTACGATTAGTAGAATGGTCTGAGTTTGTCCCCACTAATCCAATAAATTTATTCATATTGGTTTCTTCCTTTCCTCTAAATATTATATATTTATCTGGAGTCAGTTAACCCCGGTTAATAACTCAGATTGCTTGTTTAACTATTTTGGCTTCCAAAGCTGCTGAACAAAATATTTCTTCTTTATTGGTCACAACCATACATTCCATTCCTTGAAGATCATTTACAATCTTGATAATTTCATCAGCAGTTTTTCCGAATAAACGCGTAGTCCAAATTTCTCCATCAACAGATTGATCAGAAATAATAGTTAAACTAACCACGTCTGTTGTCATAGGATAACCCGTTTGAGGATCAATAATATGATGATAAGTTTGCCCATCTTGAGTCAAGCTTCTTTCATATACTCCTGAAGTAACAACTGATTGATTGAAAATTTTTAAAACAGCTAAATAATCGTCGCGAGATTGTAAGGGATCTTGAATACCAATATGCCAATTACCATCTGGCTTAAGAGAGGGGCCCAAGACCACCAAGTTTCCACCTAAGTTAATTAACGCAGAAGTTACCTGAGCTTTTTTTAAAAAATCAATGATTAAATCTGCAATATATCCTTTGGCTAATGCGCCTAAATCGATTAACATCCCTGGTTCAGTTAGAAAAACAGAACACTCCTTGTCATGGAGTACGATTTTTTTAGGGTTTGTCCGCTCTAGCAACTCAGTAATTTCATTATTGTATGGCACTCTAGCATTTGAAAAACCAATACGCCAAGTTTGTACTAACGGACCGATAGCAATGTTTAAATGGCTTCCTTCAGCACAACTGTGTTCTTTTCCTATCTTAATAAGCTCGTACAGTTCTGGGTGTACAGTCACTGGTTGAATACCAGCATTTTTATTAACCTGCATCAACTCAGAACTAGGATCGTTAGCACTAAATCGATGCTCATATTCTTTTAAACGTGCTATTACTTTATCTAAAATTGCTTCAGCAAGTTCATGCTGAACAGATAAATCAATCACTGTCCCCATTAAGTGCACAACTCTTCTTTTTAGCTCCAATCTCAGTCACCTCTTTTCTAACACTCTTCTTCATATTAGCTATTACACTAAATATAAAAGCTGCTTACTCTTCCCTGATTTAAGACTTCTTTTTCCATATCGGATAAAAGTTTAAGCCCTACATGGTTTTTATTAATCTTGGCATAAGCTCGAGCGTCATAGATGAGTTCTAATATAACGTGCTGAGGCTTATTTTGAGTAATAGCATTTTTAGCTAATTGAATGGCTGCCCGCGCTAAGTAATAAGTCACGTGATTATCTGAGCAAATTGAAACAGCGTACTCTAACAAGGCATTACTAGCATCAAATTCATCCATTTCGGCATAAAACACACCACATTGAAAAACGATATTTAATACCCGCCAAGTATCTTCTATCTCTTTAGTAGGATAAGTATAAATTCTTTCGAGAACCTTATTAAAATAAAACTCTGCCTTTTCCTGATCTTTTTCCCGTGAAAATACCATGCCGATTCCGGTATATGCTAACAGACGAAAAATTTCAGAATCTTTTACTTCTTCTTCGAGTAAAATCTGATCAAAATTAAACAAAATATCCGTTATCTCAGCATCTTGAAAAATCATCACAAAGCCTTTTAGATAGTAGTAACGCAAAGCTAAAAGAGGTTCCTCTATCTTACAAACAGATATAGTTTCTAGCAACGCTTGAGACTGCCCATATTCACTAGTGATGAGAAAAAATTCCGCCTTATTCATTTTTTCAATGATTTCCGTATATTTCACTCCAACTTTTGGAAAGAGTTCCCCCATTGGTAAACCTAAACGATTACATAATTTGATGAGAATCTTTAAATTAGGTACGTGACCATTATTTTCAAAACGACTCAAAGTGGCTTGAGTGCATATCCCATCAGCTAATTCTATTTGAGATAACCCTTTTTCTTTGCGTGCTTCAATAAATCTTTCGATATTCATTGCTATCCCTCCAGCAAGCTGAAATCCCCTTTATGCTATCCAGCGATAATTACTGAAAAACAACACTAACTATAACTAATTCTGAAATCAATCCTAGTTCGCTTTCATACAACCAAATCTACCTAGTTTTGAATAGTAACAGCCATTCTTGTCAATTACATATTTATTCCGTTTTGAAATTAAAATCCGCCATTTAAGTTACTAATTTCTTTTATATTGTCGAACAATTTGCTCAACATTTCACAATTAAATAATACCGCAATTATTAAAATATGTCAATTTAAATATATAAAAATATATATATTTTATATATAATAGATAGCTGTCCAAATGTTTTTGTGATTAACGCATGGTAATCACTCTGCAATAACGTTTTTTTGAGTTTTTCCATTTTAGTACCATATTTAAACCACTTAGGTTTCTCTTCTTGTAATAGTTAAGACTTCCTTTAATGCACTAACAAATTAAAGAACAAAGGCGCGGGAAGCCCGTTTAGCAACG
The DNA here is from genome assembly GCF_001895305.1 of Virgibacillus sp. 6R. NCBI lineage: Bacteria > Bacillati > Bacillota > Bacilli > Caryophanales > Bacillaceae > Virgibacillus > Virgibacillus sp. 6R. The sequence goes on from NZ_CP017762.1 coordinate 370,465, forward strand.
TAGTGAATGGAACAAATCAACGAAAGATAAAGTGAACCTTCCATCAGCGGGGTTTTCTTCATCCCCGCTGATGGTTAGTGGAACGAATCGGGGATTTAGGGGCTGTTACCTCCCGCTTCAGCTCACATCTTCCATTCTTGAAGTGGGAGCCTACAACGCCTTTTTACGGGATAAAGGAATCATGCATGCCACTAAAAACAGGGGTATGCCGACGCCTGAGCGGCAAGCCCGTTTTTAGTCGGCCTTCCTCTTAGGGACGAACCAATGAGGGCTCTTATCGTAGGGCGCATTTCTAAAGTCGCATCGTTGCTGGGCTCATGCGCCGGACGTGACTAGTCGGTTATATCGTTATCCTCAAGCACATCATTTTATTGTTTCCTATACAATTAAAAAAATGCCAACCAAATACCGATACTAATAAAGTGAAACTTCATTCAGTAAGAGTTTTCCACCACTTTCTACTGCTTGTTCGCCTGAGCGAATCGAAAAATTTAGGTGTTGCTATCTCCCGCCTAGGTTTCTTTGTATCACCTACTACTTTTGAAATAAAAGTCTTATGACATTGTACATTTGGAAGAAAGCGAAACTTCATAGTGGAAGATTTCTACAAGCTATGCATAATTAAAGGTCGCTATTTTCCATTCCTGCTGCACATAATTCTAAAATGGGAGGAATCATTTAACTTGCGTGCTGATAAGAAAAACTTAAATAAATAACCCTTCTACTTGTGAAACGAAAAATAATTTTTATCAGCAACGCCGTTCATTTTATTACAATTTTATATACCAAAGAAGGGAGAATTATGTTACAAAATAATTTCCTGTCAACACCAAAGGAGGCTCAACAATGGAAAAAGTAATGTCCATCACCAAACTTATAGATGGTTATAAGAAAAAAGAATTTTCACCTGTAGAAATTACCAAACAGTATCTTAAAAGAATGGATGATATAGATCATAAACTTCACGCTTTTATTACAATTACTTATGAAACTGCATTGGCACAAGCCAAAAACGCAGAAGATAACTATTTAAAGGGAAAACAATTAAGCGCAATTCAAGGGGTCCCTTTATCATATAAAGATTTAATTAACACGAATGGAGTTCGTACAACAAGTGGCTCTAAAATAAAGCACAGCTATATACCGAATTCAGATGCATATGTTGTTCAAAAACTAACGCAGGCAGGGGCAATCAATCTCGGTAAAACCAATTTACACGAATTCGCTTTTGGTATTACGTCGACAAATCCTTTTTATGGTGCAGTTAAAAACCCTTGGAATCCAGACAATATCCCGGGGGGATCAAGTGGTGGATCAGGAGCTGCAGTATGTGCAAACCTAGGACTTGCTTCGATCGGAACAGATACAGGAGGATCTATTCGCATACCAGCTTCTGCCTGTGGTGTTATTGGATTAAAACCTACTAAAGGCATGGTAGATACTACAGGAGTGCAAGGAATTTCTTGGACTTTAGATCATGTGGGACCGATCACTCAAAATATAGGTGACCTCGCAATTATAATGAATGGTTTGACAGACAGATTATACCAAGAACATTGCCATACACAAATTTCAGGCATGCGAATAGGCGTGCCTCGTCATTATTTTACTTATCATATAGAACCGGATATTCTGCTTGCCTATCAAAACGCACTTCGGCAGTTAGAAAGCCTCGGTGCCATACTCATGGAAATAGACATCTCGTCTGTTCAAACAGCGAGTGAACAAGTATTCCCTATTGCGCTAGCAGAGGGGGCATCGATACATGAAAATCACCTTCGTTTTAAACTAAATGATTTTGGTGAAGATGTAAGAGCTCATTTAGAGGCTGGAAAATCGATTACTGCAATGGATTATATTAAAGCACTAAACTGGCGTAAGAAAGCTATTTCCGAAGTTGATCAAGCCCTAACGGAGGTTGACATTATTGCAACGCCAACTTTACCTGTTAGCCCTAAACAGATTGGAGTGGAGCATGTTGAAATAGATGATTTACAAGAAGACATCTTTACTTCAATGACGAGGTATACGCGTTTATTTAGCTTAACTGGACATCCAGCATTATCTATACCAATGGGATTAGATACACAAGGAATGCCAATGGGTCTTCAACTTGCCAGTAAATATTACTATGAACCACTTTTAATCCGATCTGGTTACGCTTTTGAACAAAGCTATTTAACTGACTTTTATGAGCAACGACAACGAATTTCCCAAAATCTATAACTGGAGTGAAAAAATGGAAACGCAAGTAGAAATTAATTCAGACGTTTTACGTAAATTAGTCGATATTATGCCAATAATGAAAGAACTTTTGCAAAATGAAAATATCCTCATCGGTGTAGTTGATTTAGAAAAGTATTTATATTACGCTCCCGGAAAAACACTTGATGCACAAATAAACATTGGGGACCCCTTTTATGACCATGACTTATTTGGCCAAGTGATTAATAATCGCAAGCGAACAATTATTAAAACCCCTCCAGAATACGGCGAACCATTTAAAGGAGTTGGCGTCCCTATATTTGATCACGGTGATATGGTTGGCTGTGTAGGAATTGGTATTAGCTTAGATCAAGAGTATGAATTTCTTGATATTGTCCATTCATTAGAAGAGCTTGCTGATCATGTACAAGGAAAAGCGCATACTATGTTATCCCAAACAGAGGAGTTATCAGCAACCGTTCAAGAATTAGCTGCTCAGGCAGAAAATGTCGAACAAAGTTCAGGAGAAATAAACGAAGTAACAGTGTTTATCAATAAAGTTTCGGAGCAATCTAACTTGCTCGGCTTGAATGCGGCAATCGAAGCAGCAAGAGCCGGTGAACATGGACGGACTTTTTCTGTTGTAGCGAAAGAAATTCGTAAAATGGCTACTGATTCTTCCAGTGCAACAGAAAAGATAAGCTCTGTATTAGACGATATTATGCAAAACATAGAACAAACAACAGAACAATTAACGGATATTGCTCAAGCAGTTCAAAGCCAGGGGAGTGAAGCAGAAGCATTTTCGCAGATGACCGAAGAATTAAATGAAATGACGAATAAATTAAAAAGCCGTGTTGAAATTTTAACAAATGAACTGAACTAAGCTTTAAATTTAGAACAGTGAAGAAAGAGAACACACTTCTCTTTCTTCACATTACCAGATCAACATACACTTAAGAAAAATAGATGCCGTACCTCCCTTTTAAATTGGATAGAAGACTATAACAGTCAAGGTGAGCTTACCTATTTCTGAATATAAGGATAATCGATAAAGAACACCAATTAATTTTTCACTTTTATCAAAATAACAAAATCATACAAATAGCAAAATAAGCATTGACTTTTTGGTTATTAATTTATATAATGAATCTTGTCGTTAAAAAAATATCTTTTAAATATAGCTTACATAATTTGCGGGTGTAGTTTAATGGTAAAACCTCAGCCTTCCAAGCTGATGACGAGGGTTCGATTCCCTTCACCCGCTCCATATATGTCTTGTCCCAGTAGCTCAGCTGGATAGAGCAACAGCCTTCTAAGCTGTGGGTCGCAGGTTCGAATCCTGCCTGGGACGTACTTAACACTATAAACCCCGTCATATCAACGGTTAAGGCTTCGGACAATCATCCGAAACACATCCGATTGAATGACGGGGTTTCTGTATGTTGAGCGGAAACCGTGGGACGTACAGGCAAGAGATCGTCGAACCTCCTGGACTAACTAAAAAGGAGGAATTTACGGAGTGAATCGTAAATTTATTGGAACTAGAAAGCGAGCAACTACCGGGAAATTAGACGAGTATGCCGCAGCCTCGCAAGGACAGTCTAACGATTGAACAAGCATTAACTAGAGTTAGTAAAAGGAGTAATAATACCGTTAGGGGATTCAATTGGTACAAAAACATCATATCCAACAACTGTTGAATCTCCAATAGTATTAAGCGAATTAATTCTAATGTTGTTTTCTTGTGCTTCTGCTGGATCAATAACAGAGTTTTCTCCAGTTTCATTATTCGTAACTGTAATTTTAACTGGTTGTTTTTCTAGTAAATTTAAATCTGATGCTTTCCCACTTGCATGAACCGTAGTCGATACTAGTAATCCAAAAAGAAAAAGAGTGAAAAGGGATGTGGGAAATTTCTGAAAACACATAATTTAACCATCTTTCTATTATTTAGGACAATAGTAACTTAACTGAAATATTAAGTAAAGGTTTATTTAATATTTTCACAATTAACTATATTTGAACAGAATATACAGAAAGAGGACATCCTATAAATGCTTAAAAAGAAAAGTCCGAACTATAATTCAAAGTTAGAATTTGAATTATAGTTCGGATTTAGAAAAGAGTGTTATGCTTAACTTTCTCATTTAAAGAAGAGTAATGCGACTATAATACCTATTAAAATAACAAAAATGAGTATTCCAGTACCTTTCCAACCTAAACCGCCAACTAAGAGTCAGCGAGGCCTTCACCATGAATACTACTAGAAGGATTCTTTAATTCTTCTTGTCTTAATCTCTCTCTTCTTTCCTCTGGTGTTTGTTTATCATTACTCATTATCACACCTCATTTTATTTTATTCATTTCTATAGTTGGCAAGAAAGTTATAAGAGCTTGGCCATTTTGTCTATTTACCGAAAAGAAAAGTTCTATTTTAATTAATTTTCCAAATTATATCATACTTTAAATGAAATTACAGGGCGTAAATAAAATTTAAGTTCAAGGTTTATATAACGTAAAATTTATAACAGTTGGTGTGGTGTTTCCTATATTATCAATTTTATTATAGCTATTTGCTTTTTTTACCTAATCATATACCTCCTCATTAGCGACGAACGATTAAAATTCTTAATTTTTTGCTTTTATCGTAAATATATCTAGAATTTTTTCCTAATCCTAACTTGAAATGTTGTTTCATAATTCCGTAGGTTTATTTCGTTTCTTCTCTTTCATCGCAATAATGGCTCCTTTTTATCCAACCTGAAGGTCTGTTTCTCCATTTAAAACACATTTTAACAAAATAACGATTTTGTTAATACTAGCACTTTTATGTAAAACATCCGATATTCTATATTCTGTTAATGAGAAACGATTGGTTCGATATCCTCAACTCTACTCTAGAATTGGATTTGCTCATGTGTTTGATAAACTGAGTAAAGATGAACCCACCATATTCTAGAGTATAAATGGGAAGAGTTAGGACTATCTATAAAACTCGAGGGTTTTTCACGAAGCAATAACCAGTATTATTAAGATAACTGGAGGGAACTTTAGACTAATACAAAGGCTCTTTACCCAGATCGAAAAAATACTTGAAATTAATAATCTTGAAACCATAACAACAGAGGTTTGTTGGGGCTGCACGAGACAGTTTGGTAATCGGAATCAATAAAAGCTATCTTACTAATAAAGAGATAGCTTTTAATGATAATTTATACTGCAAAATAACACTTAAACGACCACCAGCTAAAGCAGGAGGATTTGGACATAAATGTCGGCGACTAAAGTCGCTTTTCAGGCTGAAGTCCTGCTCAAAGACCTTAAGCTGAAGCATATCCAAAATAGGACTGAACTCACTCTTCAATTTTGAATATTTCATCTTTGTTTTCATTTAATTGATTGGCTATATAATTTCTTATTGTCTCTTCCGTTACTGTTCCAACTGTGGCGCAAAAGTACCCTCTTGCCCACAAATGCCGTCCCCAATATCTTTTCTTTAGTTCTGGAAATTCATCCTGTAATAATCTTGATGACCTTCCTTTTAGATATTGCATAATTTTACTTGGGGCTTTGCCAACACTACCTTGTAGGATGATTATCCCTCTCGCTTCACAACCTTGCCTAATCAATTCTCTTGCTCTTACTGCTATATGTCCTGGCAATACCTTATATCTATACTGGCATCCGCCCGCCTAGATTTCTAGAAAGAACCTTGCTTTTTACTGTTCCTTCGTTTCACAATAAAGATGGTCACCAATATCATGACACAAAGCGTGACGGGAATTGCCCAAATTCCAACTTCTTTTACTATTAAGTTCCGTTCATAGTCACTAGCTATAAAAGGCTTATCGACTTTAATATGACCGTTGCCAGACTCAATGTGAATGTCATTCATTTGGACAACATTATTTTCTTCCTTTAAATCGAGCCATGAAGCATTAGCCACTTTTTCAAGGCTTTCCACGATTTCTTTCAATCCTTCGATACCTAAAAAAGGGTGATAGAATGCGGAAAAATAAGTCTTTGTCGACATTGAATACGAATCAATCTTATCTACCATTTGCTGTAAGGATTCCTCATTCCCTCGTTCTATGTACCCTAATGTTTCAGGATATAAAGTCATTCCGTGTAAAAAATTCGGACGGGTTTTGTACGGTGGAGAAAAAGATCCTTTCCAGGTAAGGTCGGTTAATTGCACTTGCCCAACATAAGCACTAAAATACTTCGATAAAACTTCATAACCTTGCTGTGACATCGTATAATGCGGAGCTTCGAACGCAAGAGGATAAAGCTTATGTGCTACCAATTCTTGCACACCATTCATAATCGCATCTTCTATATATGCCCTTTCATATTCCCTCGCTTCATGTAAATAAGCTTCATATTCTTCTGTTGAGTCGAAATCCTGTTTTAACTTAACAGCGCTATGACGAGACTGATAAATGGGCCTATCGTTATCCACATCCCAAAATTCAAATCCTTCCCCAGTTTCTGTTTTTCTATATTGGTGTTTATATCCATGCATTACGATGCTTGCACCGTTTTTCTGCATATATTGTAATGTTTTCACCAATTCAGGAGAGTCCGAAAGATGAACGGTTTCTGTTTCACTATAATAAACTGGGATAACAGCAATCATATAGGGAATATTTTTTCCTTTCAAAAAATCTGCTTGCTCTCTTAATTGTTTTACATTTGCTTTGGGATGCACATCTTCCAACCTTAAATATTTCACGATTTGCTTATCTAGTTGTTGAAAAAATCCGTTAAAAGATTCTGTTATTACCTCAGCAAAAGGACTATATAACGTTTCTCCAGCAAAATAATAATTGCCGTTGTCTGTAATAATGAATGGGGTTTTTTCATTGGTATGGTCATACCCGTTTGCCAACACAGAAGCAGGCTCATCAATTTCTACTGAATAAACAATTCGTTCATCCGGTAATTTTTGTTTAAAAGCGTGATGAATAAATTCAATTTGATTAATTAACACTTCTCCATTTACTTTTTGTAAAGGGAGTTTATCGCCAAATCGTGCCGCATTATGGCCAATTGAATAAAAATTCCCGGTATAATCTATTATAGCGTTAACGACGGTATCAGGTAAATTTTTTTCCACTCCTCCAAAATAAATAACATGGGTAAACATATTTAATTGACCGTTTTTAAAAACTTTATCTTCTACCAATGTGATTTGGTCAGTGAATTGTCCGACTAGGGAATCCAATATTCGTATTTCTTTCATTTGCGCCTCGTCATTTATACTATATAAAATTAAAACGTTCGGCTGTTCCATGTTTTTAGCGTATATTAGATTAGGGGTGCTTACAAAAATGATAACTAAAAAACTTACGAATAATATTAATCTACGCACCAAAGCCAACTTCTTCCTTTTAATTTGATCTAGACAAAAAAACTCTATTCTGTACTGTACCATATAATACTTATGAGTTGTATCCTATACTTCCTGCCGTAAAAACCTTCTATAATCGCTCTAAGAACAAAGGCGGGGGAGGCCTGTTTAGCAAGTAGTGAATGGAACGAATCAACGAAAGATAAAGTGAACCTTCAATGTTTTCTTCATCCCCGCTGATTGTTAGTTGAACGAATCGGGATTTAGGTGCTGTTACCTCCCGCTTCGGCTTGTTTAGCTCACATCTTCCATTCTTGAAGTGGGAGTCTACAACGCCTTTTTACGGGATAAAAGAATCATGCATGCCACTAAAAACAGGGGTATGCCGGCGCCTGAGCGGCAAGCCCGTTTTTAGTCGGCCTTCCTCTTAGGGACGAACCAATGATGCCTTATCGGAAAGCGCATTTCTGAAGTCGCATCTGCTGGGCTCATGCGCCGGACGTAACTATTCGGTTATTTCGTTATCCCTAACCCTAAGCACATCATTTTATGCTTTCTTATCTAACAATAAAAACTCATCACATGGCGTGATGAGTCTGCCCCTCTATAAATTGAATCTTCCATTAGTGAGGGGGTTTCATTCATCCTCTACGGCTTGTTGGTACTGTAATGGTATGACCTAAAGACCGCTTACGAAATAAGGCATTTAGGTCTGTCATCTCCCACTTAGACTTGTTGCAGTACAGATTATCCAACTCCTGAAGCGGGAGTCTTACGGCACCTCTTATATACAGGATAAAAATTCATTTTATAAGCTAAAATTTCCTGCAGAAGTTTCCCCTTCCTTACAAAATCTTTTATCGCAAGCATATGTCTATAGGAACTTGGACCAATCGGGAATTTACATGCTGTTTTCCTCACTTAGACTTCTTTGCATCTACTTGGACTCCCTAAAGCGGGAGTTTTACAGCATATTACATTTAGGATAAGCTTGCTGTATAACTGGAGTCTTTTAATTGCTCTCCATCCACCGTATAGAATTGAACCCTAATCTCTTCTTTTACATCCCATTCCATTATCGCATACGTTTTTTCCTTTCGTCCACGAGGCAGGCGGATACTGCCAGGATTGATCAATAATTGATTTCCTTGCTGTTCTGCACCTGCAATATGCGTATGACCAAAGCAAATGATTTGTGCTCCCAGTTCCTCAGCGCGATAAGCCACATGTAATAAATTACGCTTTACTTGGTGGAGATGTCCATGCACAATAAGAAATTTCAAGTCATTAACGGTTAGAGTTTGTTCTTCAGGATAGCGGTTATCCACATCACAATTACCCATTACAGTATAAAAACCAGCCATTTCCTTATCATCCATTCCTAATTCCGAATCCCCACAATGAATCATAGCATCTACATAATGGCGCTGTTTAATCATTTCCAGTTCTGTTGTTAAACCATGACTGTCACTTACGATCAGTACTTTTGTCATAGAGAACCATCCTATCTGTTGTCTAAAAATAAGTCCTGTTTTTTTAAGTTTGTTTCTAATTGTTTGATAGCGTTCCGACGGTGACTAATGGCATTTTTTTCTTCTGCTGTTAACTGTGCCATTGTTTGTTCATAGCCGTCTGGGATAAAGATTGGGTCATAACCAAAGCCGTAATCCCCAACTGCTGCTTTCGCAATTTTGCCATGACAATATCCTGTATAATATGTAGTAACTGAATCAGGGATGGTAACGGCAAGTACACAAATAAACCGCGCTGTTCTTTCTTCTTCTGGTACAGATTGTAATTCTGCCAATACTTTATTTATGTTTGCCTCATCACTTTTATCCTCCCCAGCATATCGTGCTGAGTACACTCCAGGTCTTCCATCCAACGCATCAATCATTAAACCAGAGTCATCAGCGATTACAGGTAGCGATAATAGCGAAGCAATTTGTTCTGCTTTTAATGCTGCGTTTTCCTTAAAGGTTGTCCCTGTTTCCTCAATATCTGGTATGTTGTCTAATTCATTTAAGGATATTGCTTCAAGTTCATAAGCAGCAAATAATTCTTTAAACTCCTTCGCTTTCCCTTTATTTTTTGTTGCAATAATGATTTTTTTCATTTTATTTTTCTTCCCCTTGCGTACTGGCGTGTTTATCAATCTGTTCAGTTATGGAGCCTAATGCTTCTTTCTGCTTTTCAAACAGTGTCAATAAGCCTTCTTCGGCAAGTTGAAGCATGGTTTGCAGCTGTTTGCTTGTAAAAGTTGCTTCCTCCCCTGTACCTTGAATTTCGACAAACTCACCTGAGCCTGTCATTACAATGTTCATATCAACATGAGCACTGGAATCTTCTAGATAATTCAAGTCTAGAATTTCACTTCCATCAGGCAGTACGCCAACTGAAGTTGCTGCCAGAAGATCCGTCACTGGCATTTTGGAAATGACTTTATTTTCCACTAACTTATTAAACGCTAATGCAACCGCAACAAAGGCACCTGTTATGGAAGCTGTCCTTGTGCCTCCATCAGCTTGTATCACATCGCAATCTACCCAAACTGTCCGTTCACCTATATTATCTAAATCAACGACAGATCGAAGTGCGCGTCCAATTAAGCGTTGAATTTCCATTGTTCTACCGCTTACTTTTCCTTTGGATGATTCACGAATGTTTCTTTGTTCAGTTGCACGAGGAAGCATAGCATATTCGGCCGTAATCCACCCCTTCCCTTGTCCGCGCATAAACGGAGGAACTCTATCTTCAATACTTGCATTACAGATTACTTTTGTATTTCCTATCTGAATCAGCACAGAGCCTTCTGGATGCTGAAGAAAATCAGTTACAATCGTGATAGGTCGTAAACTATTGACATTACGTTGGTCATTTCTCATTCTAACTCCTCCTTATTCCAACACTAGCTTAACATATTTTTCATCAAAAGCACTATTTAAATACATGGCTATCTAATTGAAGTTATGCCTTGAAAATTATCCTAACATATTTTACCCTTCCAATATGATTGGAAGTAGCTGCACCATTTTAGTATCTACTTTCGAATTACCTTCTTATATAAAGAGCATATTTATTCCCGCCTCCATACTATTTATATACCTAATAAACACAAAAAGAGGCTAAACAATAAGCCTCCTCTCTTTGGTTAAAGTTCCTCTGTTTGCGTAAACTGCTGTATGGTAACAGGTTCTGTATATGCCTCCCCTTCTTCATTCACTACCTGTTCTACATTGTCTATACCAACTTGAACGGACTCAATACCTTTTATTCCTGTCATTGTCCGCACTAGACTTTCCATCACATGATCAGATATCACGGCTTTATCTGCATCTTTTAAAATTTCCTCATTAAATTGCAAGTGCAGCACACTGCCCTTTACTGAAGGTTCGCTTGTTAAAGTGGCTTTTGGATTAAATACTTGCATCACATTTTGTTCCACTCCCGGGCCGTCGATTAAAGCATTCACAATTGCCATTAATTCGTCTTCTTCTTGTTCTACATATTGTGTAACAGGAACATAATAAGTGTTATCATTATGTTCAGCTGGGTAAAACATGGTTACTGTTTTACTATCCACTAAATCATTTGCGCCTGTATCACTAATATTAATGCCATTTGCTCGCGAAAACCCTTTTCCTATCGGTGTACCATCCACAGGCATTTCTTGTAGTGCTTTCCCTTCTATTTGCAATTGCACTTGATCCACATTCTCAAATTGCGTTAATGAATACGTTACTGCTTCTAATATTTTCCGTTCATTTTCGGCTTCATAATTCGAAAATTCTTTCGATAAATCAACGACAATTGTGCCATCTTCTTGTAAATTTACTCCTAATACTTCTGTTCCAGCTGGTAATACAGCTTGAAAGCCATTTGGTAACATTTGAGACACAGGACCATCCTGTACTAAATACTCCACAACCTGTTGAGCTACAGTGTGCGAGTCCGTTGTAGGCAATTCTAACGTTTGTGAAGCAACCATTCCATTCGCATCTAATAAATATAATTCACGAGCAACCGTATCCGTTTGCTCCTCAGCTTCTCCCTCCGCTTGCTTTCCATCTTTCGTTTCACCCTTTTTATCAACGGGTTCTGCATTTTGTGGCGGATCCATTTCCTCATTTAATGACTGCTCCCCTTGAAAGCATCCACTTAAAAGGATTACAAGGCTCACCGCTCCCACTATAAGCATGCCGCGCTTTTGCATTTTTTCCCCTCCTACGATAGTTTGTACTATGATATATACGAGCCTAGGAGGTGAAATAGACCAAGCAACATGAAAAAAAGCAAGATTCTTATTTAGAATCTTGCATTTGATGTAAAACAGCTTTTTTGATCGTTATCATTTGTAAATTTCGCTCTTTAAAAATTCGTTCAGAGATTTGCATAAACATTTCCAAATCTCCAGTTGTATAAAACTGATGAATTGGAAACACTTCTGTATGATTTAATAAATGTTGCATTTCTAATATGGTGCTTGTTTCCCTAGCTGTTTCTTCGCTGGAAGAAATAAGTGTGACATTTGTTCCTACAACTGACTGGATTGTGGATTTTAGTAATGGGTAATGGGTGCAGCCTAAAATAAGTGTATCCATCTGTTTTTGTTTCATCATAGGTAGTAATGCTTCTTTCACTACTTGAATTGCTTTTGGTCCCTCCATAATACCTTGTTCTACCATTGGGACAAACATCGGACAAGCTTTTGCATATATGTCCAACTCTGCTTTAATATTTTTTAACGCATCTGTATAGGCATGGCTTCTGATCGTCCCTTCTGTTCCAATAATCCCAATACAATTGTTTTTTGTAAATTTAATCGCCGCTCTAGCACCAGGCTGAATAACGCCAATAACCGGAATGGATAAATGCTTTTTTAAAGAATCCAATGTAAACGCAGTAGCAGTATTACACGCTACAACTAACATTTTAATATCTTTTTCCAATAAAAAATCAACCATTTCCCAAGTAAACTGCTGTACTTCTTCTTTTGACCTTGGGCCATAAGGACAGCGTGCTGTATCTCCAACATAAATTAATTTTTCCTTAGGAAGCTGTCGCATTAATTCGGATACTACTGTTAATCCGCCAACTCCCGAGTCGATGACTCCTATCGCTCGTTTCACTATATCGCCTCATCTTGAAGTTTATTTCTTTTCTTTTTCCTTCATTTGCTCATGTAGATATGCAAGCAATTTATGCAATTGATCAATTTGGTCATCCGAAAAGTTTTCTAAAACCTCTCCTAAATAATGCTGTCGCTTTTCAATAACCTCATGGATAATGGTTTTCCCCTTTTCAAGAACATGAATTCGCACCACTCGGCGGTCTTTAGAATCGCGCACTCGTTCAACAAGTTCATTTTTTTCCATCCGATCAACCAAATCAGTAGTCGTGCTAAAAGCTAAGCTTATACGATTAGATAGCTCTCCAATCGTTAAATCTCCTTCTTCCAAGAGCCATTGCAATGCAATAAACTGCGGAGAGGTTATCGGATAATTATGGAGAATTTTACGTCCGTTCTGCTTAATAATACCGGAAATATAACGCATCCGCTTTTCAATTCGATTGATGGTTTGTTTAGTTTCATGCGATTTCAAAAAAGTGACCTCCTACTCCCCTATGTATCATATCTATTTTACATAACGAAACAGTCCTCCGTAAAGCAAACATCTTTGATAAGAAAATTTTTTCACTTTTATAATATGTGCAAAAATGGTTTTTTGACTCTGATTATGTTTGGAAATAAAGATTTTAATTCCCGAATTATGTGCTCCCTCTGCTGTAACAAGACGTCATAGCTTATACATTTACTGTTAGGTATTTCACATTTCTACTTCAGTTCAAGTTTTGTGGCAAATACAGCAAAATTTCTATCACAGAATTTAATTTCATCTGATAGAAGTAAAAAAAGCTGCTAAAAATCTTAAATCACTGAAGCACCAAATTTATCTGCTTATTGCGCGCGAAGTATGGCACAGCTTTTTTCTTGTCTTTTAAAAGAATAATCAATTTCTTCTAATTTCACGTTTACGGAGGTCGATTCGTAAAGAATTGAAAGCATCTGCAATTTAAATGCTGTTATTCCAACCTTAGACTTTTTTATATGAATTTTTAAAGGTAATCCCTCACATTTCAGACATTTTTTTATCAACCACAATTCACCTTTCTAATATGTTTTTCATTATACAATGAAAACAGTAACCTTGCATCAAGTGATTTCTCCATTTTAAAAATTAGATGTAGTCCGGTGAAAAAATTTATTCCGCTTTTTTAAAGATATATATTTTTTTGTTTTCTATTTTTTGTACTGAAGATCAAACAAATGGATAACTTTCGTTGGTTGTAGAAGATGTTCCTTCTAACATATCTGTAGCTCCTTATTTAATATAAAAATGCGACTAATTGGCAAGCAAGGAATAATAACCATCTTTAATTTCTATACGATAGAACGATTAAAAAATGGATCTGCCATATGTAAAGCATATGGCAGATCCATTTAAGACATTTCACTGCATTAATTGCATGATTAAAATTGCAATTGCTGTGATTAATAATCCCAGATTTCCTGGGCAAATCGAAAAAATTGATTTTTTATACTCATCTGAATCTGAAACCGAGCAACTATTGCATATCCATTTCTTTTTAAATGGCTTTTTATACATAATTAGCTCTTCAGTGCTTCTTGAACTTTGTCAGGATCAAAGCCAATAATCCATTTTCCGTTAATTTTTGTTTGGGGTACTCCCATTTGTCCAGTTGTTTCTACTAATTTTTGTCCAGCCTCTCGATCTGCTTGCACGTTTATCGTCTTATATGGAATGTTATTTTCCTTTAAATAATTTGTCATCATCGTACAAAATGGACAAGTTGACGTAACATATACTTCTGCTGTAGCTTTCATGTTAAAATTCTCCTTTATCTATAGTATTGATTTAATTTCATTTTATACCCCTATAGGTATACTGTCAATAAAGGTGCTCTTCTTAGCTTTCTCTTCATTTGATCTAATTTAGTTAAACAAACCATAGGTAAGTATTTTAAGTATCAGATCCCTAACTCGAATAGTTATAAAGATTAACTAAATAAGGAAGTGCAATGTCTAGACTCTTATCCTTTATTGTAGTTCATGAAGTTATAGAAGTGATTGGACGGAAATTGCGGATATGGGTTATATGCTTTTTAACAGATTATAACCTTTTTCGCTACATAAAATACACTTGCTATTTCTTCAAATAATGAAAAAATTAGCAAATGTATTTGTCGGTTAGTAGTTTATATTTGACTAAGGAGTGGGTCCTTCGTATCCTAATTAGTTTTTGTTTTCAAGCCAAGTATTGCAGAGACCAATTAATTCTTGAATCTCATTAATCAGTAAACTGTCATTGTAACCATCACAAACAGTAGGATGAACCTGTACAAATAATAGGAATGGATTCAGCATGTTAAAAACCTTGCTACGTCTTTTTTATACACCAAACAAGGTTTTTTAATTCTTCACATCGAATTCCTAACTTCGTAGAAGCAACTGATTAGTGTAATTTAGAATCAATTTTCATTTAATACTTTAACACCGCTAATCAAATTAAGAATAAAATAATATATGTTTATAATAACGGCTAGTATACCGGTTATAAGCATCAAACCACCACTTATGGTTTCATTCATGTTACTAACACCTGCCGTTACAAAAGCAATAATTAATCCCACAATAGTTATAAACGGAACAAGATGCATTCCTAAAGCTCTTTTCGCATGTTGCTTAACGTTTGTATCAGCTAAGAAATAGACAATAATAGGAAAAAGAAACGGAGCAAAAAATACACTAAAATAACAAAGAGAGGATAAAATATTATTAGGTTTCATTGTTTATCACCTATGCATTTATTTGATGTATTTATTGTACCACGTAAGCTATTGAAATAATCTTACATTATCGAGAGCTTTTAAACCTAAAATGGTTAATATCTCGAATGTATGATGTCATAACGATTCCACTTCAAGAGTTACAACGATATAAAGAGTCTAAATGGGAATTAACACCTAAATACCCGTTTCGCTCAGAGGTCCTTAGGTCATATCATTACGGTACTAACAACTAGCGGAGGAAAAAGGAACCCCCCACCATTTGAAAATGAACTTTATTAAAATAGAAAATGATTTTGAGTTCACTCGTTTTAAAATCCTAAACAAGCTAAAGAGATATTAAAAATAGAACTATCTCCATATACACAGAGTTAGTTCTATTTCCATAAGTATTATTGTTGTGATGCCTCTATATTATTGCTTTGCATTAAAAGCATCTAACATCCAGATGTGTTTTTCCAAAGAAGCTTTAATACCAATAAATAAGTCGCTCGTTGGTTGGTCTTGTGCTTCTTCAGCAGCTTCAATGATTTCATTGGATTCATTTACGATTTGTTGAAAATCTTTTGCTAGCTGAGTAACCATTTCATGATCCGATTCTTTACCTTCTGCTTCATTAATTGTAGCTACTTCAAGATAAGCTTTTAATGAAGAAAGTGGTTTCCCTTTAATGGTTAACACCCGTTCCGCAATTTCATCAATATAACCTGCAGCTTCATCATAGTATTCTTCAAATTTTTCGTGTAATGTGAAAAAATGTGCCCCATCTACATACCAATGATAGTGATGAAGCTTCGTATAAAGGATATTCCAGTTGGCTAATTGTTTGTTTAATGCATCTACTAATTGTTGGTTCATCTAATATCTCTCCTTATGTCTTCGTCACATTTATTATACACTTTTTCATTATTTTTATCAAATAATATTATCACTTAATAATAGTTATAAATTAGAACTTATATTAGCAGGGGTTTTCTTTTATCCCTCACTGATTGTTCGTATCACAAAAGTATTTAATCAGCATTATTTATTGTTCATTTACAGGATATTTTTTCTGAACGCCTATCCACTGTTCCCCGTTTTCCCATATTTCTTTTTTCCAAATCGGGACTATTTGTTTGATTCGATTAATAGCATATTCATTCGCTTCATAAGCTGCTTTTCGATGTGGTGAAGAAACAGCAATTAAAACGGCAATGTCTGAAATATGTAATTCTCCGATTCGATGAACAATTGCAACCTTAATTCCAGGCCAATTTGCTTCCATTTCTGATCCTATTTCCGCTAATTTTTTCTCAGCCATTGGAATATAAGCTTGATACGATAAGTAAAGCGTACGGATACCATGTGTCCATTCCCTAACATTTCCAGTAAATACAGTAACCGCTCCAGCGGCAGGGTGAAGTACATAATCCATATAGGCTTGTACTTCAATCGGTTCTGTTACAATAGCAAACGGTTTTATCACGATAAATCTCCTCCTAGCCAATTCCATAACCAGTTATTTAAAGCTTGCTCTTCCTCACGAGAACCGATCTGTGGAAAGGAAATAGGTTTATTTTTTAAACCGACTACTAATTCAATATCCTGTAATTGTTTCAATGAATCCCAGTCCGCTTCATTTTTCACTAAGACAACTTTTGGACCGCTTTCTTCTTTAAATCCTTCGATCAATAATATGTCTGGCTGGTCGATCGTGGCAAGCTTTTTCAAGCGCTCAAAATCAGGGGTATCATTTAACATCATTTGTACAGCACCGCCACCAGAAACAATCGACATATCAGCACCACTTTGGAAAAATCGCATCGAATCCGTATTTTCATCTGGCATTTTTAAACTTCCATGTTTCCCGTGATGACCGTGCTGTTTGATCGCCGAAACAGAAAATCCTCTTTCCTTCAAAAAACTTATCCAGCGCGATACTAAGGTGGTCTTGCCACTATTTTTAAATCCTACTACATGCAACGTCTTCATAGTCGCCACTTTTCCTCCCCTTGGTCCACACCTAAAAGCAAAATATCAACTTGCATGCCCTTTCGATATCCGCTAGAACCGCTAGGCAAAACAATGAGACAGTTTCCTCGAGCGATAGAAGAGACCGCATTGGATTTATTAAAGCCAGCAGGAATTGCTATCACACCCTGTTTCGTCATTTTCCAAATGCCACGTATGAACCGAGTGAACGGATTATTTTTAGTAAAATCTTCACCTAACGTTGCATGGATATGGGCTAAGTATGGCTCCTTACTTCCCATCATGGTCATTATCGCTGGGCGAGCAAATAATTCAAATCCAGTAAAACAAGCAGAAGGGTTTCCAGATAAACCGAATAGAAGTTTATCACCTAAGGCAGCTACTGTCGTTACACTTCCAGGCCGCATCATCACTTTATCAAATAGCACCTTAGCCCCTAGCCGTTTATAAAGAGCGGGTAAATAATCATAATCACCAACCGAAACCCCACCAGTCGTAATAACCACATCTGTTTCCTGCAATGCCTGTTCCATTACTTCCATACATGCATCTAAATCATCTGGTAACATACCATAAGAACGACATGAAATACCTAATCTATCTAATTGCGCTTGAATCATCGGACCATTGGAATTACGGATCTTTCCTGGTTGTAATGATTCGGTTACATCCAGCAACTCCGTTCCAGTAGCAAGCACCCCTGCAATCGGTTTTTCAGAAACATTTACATTAGCATATCCAAATGTTGCTAATAAAGCGATTGTTCCTGGATGAATTTTCGTACCTGGCTCTATAAGCACCTCACCTTTTTTAGCATCTTCTCCCTTAAAAGAGACATGATCACCAGGCTGAAGTGACTCTAGCACCGTGAAGCCATCGTTTGTCTTTGTCGTCTTCTCGAGCATCACAATTGCATCTGCCTGTTCTGGTAAAATAGCACCAGTCATAATTCGATAGGCTTCATTTTTGCCAATTGGAACTTCTGGCACTTGTCCAGCACCGATTTCTCCAACAACATGAAAGGCAATTGGATGATGCGGTGACGCTCCAGTGGAATCTTCTGCCCGAATCGCATATCCATCGTACGCGGAACGGTTAAACGGTGGCACAGCGTGAGTTGCAATAATGGGCTCTCTCAATATACACCCACTTGCTTTTTCAAGTTCTATTTTCTTGATTGGTAATGGCTGAACATGATTTATTACACGTTGGATTGCATCTGACACAGGTATTGGATTTCTTTTTTCTATCATTGGTCTCCCCCTGTCTTTCTTTACCACATTTCACCCAAATAACTGATGATACAGTTTCCTTCCTTGGGATATATCTTTTAATCCATGAATAAACATTCTGCCGTTTTGAAATAAGATACAACGATACGATTGAATGTAAAATTCTATAAAAAAGTCTGTAATCCGATGCTTGACACCTAGTCTTTTTACTACTTGTTCGCCATCAGAGATAGCGAGCTGTCGTTTCGCAATAGGAATGACTTGGACCGTATCTCGTCCACATAATACAGCAAAGTTTGTTTCTTCTTGCTTCTCAAGCGCAGGATAGGTGGCTTGATGCGAACACGTCGGACAAGCTTCCTTTTTCATACGGGAAATTCCCACTTCCATAAATGAGTTATTCCAAATATCAAAGTGAAACAATTTCGACCGCAATTTCTTGCTATTTCCAGTCAACCATTTCAAAGCTTCTGTACTTTGGTTAGCTGCTACCATACTAGCAGCAGGAGCGATAATTCCAGCCGTATCACACGTTTGTGTGACGGCCGGAAGAGCTGGTAACAAACAACGAAAGCAAGCTGTCTGTTGTGGCACAAACGGAAACACTACTCCTGTACTCCCCACACACGCACCGTATATCCACGGCAATCCACGCTTCCAAGCGACATCATTGATTAATAGCCGGGTTTCAAAATTATCCGTCGCATCCATGATTAAATCGGCATCTGAGACAAGCTGCTCAAGCAAAGGACCGTCAACATGATCGAGAACAATTTGAATATTAGCATCTTCTCGAACTTCCTGTAACACTCGCTTGGCAGCTATTACTTTCGGTGTTCCTTCCCGAGCGTCTTGTTCCGTGAACATTTGCTGGCGCTGTAAATTGGACATTTCCACGTAATCACGATCTGCAATCGTCAGCTTCCCAACTCCAGCACGGATTAACGTTTCTGCTATGTTTGTTCCTAGTGCTCCGCAACCAATCATAACAACATGAGAAGCGGCTAATTTTGCTTGACCTTTTTCTCCGATTGGTTGAAATAGCATTTGTCGAGAATATCTTTCTTCCATTATATCCCCTCCTTATAGTGATTAGCTAACAAGACCAATCATTTCATTTTGCTTCATAGAAATTTTAATTAGAAGGGATCTCTTTTTTCTACAATACACATTCAAACAATAAACAAATTGGCATAATACTAGTAGGAAAACTTCATTCAGTAGAGACAGTTTTTCCTTTATCCCCTTCTGGCTGTTAATCGTGAGCGAATTTGAAATTTAGTACTATTATCTTCAGGTGATACACTCTTATCGCCTGCCATTTTTCAAAGTAGGAATTTTACGATACCTCCATTAAATTGCTTCATACCCATAAGGTATTTTGACATAACATGGGACAATTATTTTTTGTCTAACATACTAACTAATCTTCGGGAATGTTTTCATTGTTGATTAAATACCGAACTTAACTTTTATTCTACGTGAAAGACAAAATAATTAGCAAGGTATTTCATTTTTATACACTATGAGGTATATTATGAGTATATTCAATCATTATTTATCATCATTGAAAGAGAACCTCTCCATGTTACAAAAGTATGCCAATGCTAAAAAAGATCTTACAAAAAACGAAACCCTTTTCCAGTAACTGTTTTAATAACATTACCCCCACCTCTTTTACTCTTCTTTCCTTGATTGTAAAAGAATATTAAAGCAAAGGGGTGTAACATTTGTCACACATCTTATAATTGTAATAAAACAGTCAAAATTATTAAAGGGCTTTCATTTTCTAAAGGAAAGAAAGAATAGTATGTGCGAATTTGGGTGAGACATGCTCGATTGGAGAGGCTTGCTTGAGGTAGCAAGAGACATATGCGCATTACTATGAGTACTATAAGCGATCTCGATTTTGAGAGAAACATGTGCGATTAGTAAGAACAAATTGCAACGCCCATCCTGCAAGTAATAACGGCACATGTCTTCCCCATTAAAATTAAATATGGTATTTCCATTTTAAAACTACATGGTATCAGCATCTTTTTTACTTAAGACGGCTGAAATGGTATGAACAGAAAATTTATGATTCGTTTTACATATTTAGCAGTAATCAGTAAAACAGCTACAAAGACACACATAACGGGTATACTTAAATATCTAGGAACTGGGATATTAGGTGTCAATGTCATTTCAATCTGAGTTATACCAATAGTACGTAGAATACTGGCACCTAACCCGATAACCGCACTTACGATTAACCCCACGTATAACACGCTAAATATAAGTAAGCCAAGTGTAGCGAGAAAACGGTAAAGCCAGATCATAATAGATTTTCCTTCACTATTCTTTTTACGTTTGCGCTATTTGCAATTGTATATTGTTTTTTATAATACAACGTGTTAATCTTACAGTTTTCACCTAAAACTACATGTTCGCCACGCACAATGTTAGCCTCTGTATTCGTCAATTGTATGCTTTTCCCAGTAATTTTTTCACCTATAAGGCGTTTACTTAAAGAAAACCCTGTTCTTACTTGAAGCTCTACAGCATTGATAAAATTAATCCGACAAACACCTTTCATAGTTATCTCTCCATACTCCACTTCTAAATTTTTTACTCGGATAATGCCAAGAACTTTCATATTTTTCGCTTCTATACACCTTGCCTTTATAGATCCTCTCGCATGAAAATGTTCAAGCCTTGCCTGGTTCATTTGTAAATGTCCACCGCTCTTTAGTTTCTTAATTTGAGCCATTTCATTCATAATACAGCTGCCTGTGGTATTTACCTCTCGAGCTTCAATTGATGCATCAAAATGATGGTGCCC
Source organism: Virgibacillus sp. 6R (assembly GCF_001895305.1). NCBI lineage: Bacteria > Bacillati > Bacillota > Bacilli > Caryophanales > Bacillaceae > Virgibacillus > Virgibacillus sp. 6R. The sequence continues at coordinate 391,925 of NZ_CP017762.1, forward strand.
TTGAGCAATAATCATATCTGTTTGAATTGGTTCACACTGTCTGCTTTGGCCAATTAAACGTAGCTTATAATCCACCAAATGATTCAACCCCTTTATATTTTAATTATTAAACTATATATTAATTAAACTATATACCAATTAAACTAAATCCGTCAATAAAAAAAGAGCTTCGATATAAAGCTCTAGAATAAAGAGGATCCAATATCTTCAACGGTGGGTTTTTCTTTCGTCTCCCATTGGTTGTTAGTACCATAAGGGTATGACCTAAAGGCCTCTAAACGAATCGGGCATTAGGTGCTGTTATCTCCCACTTATGTTCAGTACACACTCTCCACCGTTCAAGCGGGAGTCTTATTACAGCATCTTATATGCGGGATAAAATTTTACTCATCAATTGATTCACTTCGTGTAAAATCGTTGTCATTTCCCTAAGTTGGCTTGATCCAAACTTGGCAAAGACTTTTTGTACATATTTCTCCCCTTCTGTTGTTAATTGTATAGTAACAACGCGACGATCTTCTTTGTCACGCAAGCGTGTAATAAGTCCCGCCTTTTTCAACTTATCGCACATTGCTGTCACTGCTCCAGGCGTTACGCCTGCAAACGAGGCAATTTCTGCCGCTTTCATTCCTCCACTAATTTTTAATTTCACTAGCAAAACCAGTTGGTTGGCTGGTAAATCTTCATCAACTGTTATCATATCCATAAACTGCTTTGATTTATATTGAATTTCTGCAATCTCTTTCATTATTGATTCAACATGGGTCATTCGATCACTGCCTATAAAGTATTTTAATATCTAAATTATATAATAAGTAAAATTGAAATGCCAATAGCAACACAATACATTAACTGTATAAAAACGATATACTTTGGCTTGCCCACTCCATTTAGACATAATAAGCAATTTAAGTGTGATGTAAAGATTATCTCCTCAATTTCAAGACTAGTTGCAGTACAAAACAATCACCTTATCAGAAGGTGTTTTTTGGATAAGCCACTCTAATACACCTCCTGAACGAAAAAAGCGTTTATCGAAATTACATTTTGGGGTAAGAAATTGTTTTTCACTATTTTTTTCTGTTCCATATTTTAGCTATCAAAAGAAATTGAAATGTATGCGTTTTCGTGGTAGTATCGTTCTAAATGATTTTGTCTAAAAATTCTAAAATAAAGGAGGACTTTTATGAACAAGGTCAAAAACCGATGGCTTATTGCAACTGCAGCTGTTGGTATACATATTTCCATCGGTTCCGCTTATGCGTGGAGTGTATTTACGAAACCGATGGTAGCTCAATATGGATGGGAAACGACAGAAATTTCCCTCGCTTTTAGTATCGCTATTTTCTGCCTAGGGTTTTCAGCTGCATTTATGGGACGTTTTGTAGAAAAACAAGGACCTCGTAAATCCGGGATGCTCGCAGCACTTTTTTTTGGTATCGGTGTAGCTGGTTCAGGTCTCGCAACGACTTATGAATCATTGTATATGCTTTATCTTTTTTATGGAATTATCGGTGGAATTGGCTTAGGAATCGGCTATATTGCTCCTGTATCTACGCTCGTTAAATGGTTTCCTGATCGCCGCGGATTAGCAACAGGACTTGCAATTATGGGTTTTGGGTTTGCAGCTTTACTTAGTGGACCTGCAGCTGCTGCTTTCATTCATTCAATTGGAATTTCAAATACGTTTTACCTGCTTGGCGCCATTTACTTTATCGTTATGACCCTATCCGCCCAGTATCTCGCTCCCCCTCCTGAAGGTTGGGCACCAAAAGGCTTTGTCAACAACCAACAACATGGTAAAAAACAAATAAAACAAGATTTATCAGAGCTCACTGCAAATGAAGCAATTAAGACCCGTCGCTTCTGGATGTTATGGTTCATGTTATTTATTAATGTAACTTGTGGAATTGCGATTATTTCTGTCGCTTCACCAATGGCACAGGAAATTGCCAAAATGTCTGCACTAGCTGCTGCTGCCATGGTCGGTATTATGGGTCTTTTTAATGGTGGAGGAAGACTCGGGTGGGCATCGCTATCTGATTATATTGGTCGTCCAAATGTGTATACTGTCTTTTTCATCATTCAAGTGATTGCATTTTTCATGTTGCCATTTGCCGACAATGCAATTTTATTTCAGGTGCTCATCTTTGCGATTTTAACTTGTTATGGAGGCGGATTTGCATCCATCCCTGCCTACATCGGTGATATGTTTGGAACGAAACAACTTGGTGCTATTCACGGCTATATATTAACTGCTTGGGCGATGGCTGGCATAGCAGGTCCTCTCTTGCTCTCCCTTATTTATGATACAACAAAAAGCTACAATTTAACGATGATCATTTTTGGCGGGTTATTTATGTTTGCACTCTTTATTTCTATTTGGATTAGGGCAGATATCCGTAAACTTAAACGGCAACTACAGTACGAAAAAAGTCGGCATACTTCTTTAGTTAGTGATATGCAATAAGAGCCAATAAATAAAAAAATAGTAGTTGCCTTGATTATGTAAAATGAATAGTTTAGAAAATCCGTTAATTAGAAAAACTTGGCTTGTCGCCAAGTCTTATGGCGAAAGCCTTTTGTTTTTCTTATACTATAAACCAAAAAAATCTTATCCTTTCCTATAGTGGAACAAAGGCGCGGGGCGCCCGTTTAGCAACGTAGCGAAGGGAACGAATCAACTAAAGATTTAGGAATCATGCCACTAAAAACAGGGGTATGCCGACGCCTGAGCGGCAAACCCGTTTTTAGTCGGCCTTCCTCTTAGAGACGAACCGATGAGGCCTTATCGTAGGGCGCATTTCTAAAGTCGCATCGTTGCTGAGCTCATGCGCCGAGCGTGGCTATGCGGTTATTTCGTTATCCACTAGCACCTCATTTTATTCTTTCTTATCTTTTGAAAAATACTCACCTGTTTCGTCTCGACTTACTTTCGAACCCAAAACTTCTGTCGCATCGTCGAATAAAGAGCATGGTAGATATTTGGATAAAAGGAGTTTTCACTCATCTCCCACTGATTGTTAGAGGAACGAATCGGGTATTTAGATGCTGTTATCTCCCACTTAAACTTGTTGATCTACAGATTATCCAACTCGTAAAGTCGGAGTCTTACAGCACCTTATTACGGTAATAAAGTGATTGAAGAAAATTTTCAATCCGATGAACTCCATTCAAAGACAGAAAAGGGAGATTATCATCTTTATTTTAAAGTGAAAACGGGGGAAGGGTTAATTGATAAGTTGCTTGTATGAAGCACTGATAAAATTCATTTCCAAAAAGATATCCATTTATATTTCCAACTAAGCCTACAATCAGTAGACTTAGTTGGAAACATGAAAAAATTTACCTTAAAAAGGAAATCACGCAAATTGCTACAGCCAAGCACCCCTCGTGTCCAAGTGAGGCATTGTCAATATGATATAAAACTCATTGTGTTTACATGTAGGGAAATAAACTAATTTATACTCTCTTTGTATCAATCATCCAACCATACAGGTGTTGCAAATGACTAACGTAACAAACGAAGCATCAAGCATGTTATCATTGTTTTTCCTTCACTAAATGATGCAGCCAGTTAATCCCTTCTTGTACAAATTTTCTGGAGGGATTGGAATGAGGCGTATGCTCCAAAACGAAAATAATATCCTCTATACGAGCAAGCTCTTCTATAATTTTCTTAACTTTATAATATTCCCCATCTTTCTCATATGTAGGGTGAATGGGTATCCAATAATAGTTCCCATCCTTACATTCAACATTATGCAGATGTACTACTTTTATATGATCCTTCCATTTGGAAATATAGGATAATGTTTTTTCTTTTGTACCTAGTAAATAATCTCCAATATCTATGCATAGCTTCACATTGTATTTTGCCCATCTTTCAACTGGGAATCGGTGTAATAATTCAATATTTACAGCCGAGCGATTCAAGCCAAGCTTTGGCTCACAAACAATCGAAATATTATACTTCCCTTGAAGTGCATGTAACCGAGCCAAGCCGCTTTCTATTTTCGCAAAAGTGTTTTCTTTATTCTCTGCTTTAAAATAAGGAAAATGCACTAATACATATTCTGCACCTAACTCCGACATCTTTTTCAGTTCCTTGTCAAACTGTATCCAAGCAGCTTCCGGTTCCATATGAACATGCTGTAAAAGATCATATTTACTTCCTTTACGGTATAAAGGAGAATGCAATCCAAAACTTAAACCGTGTTTATTCTTTATCGTAATAAATTCTTCAAAGGCAACTTGATTAGGAAATTCTCCAATTTCTATATGATCAACAAAATCATAACAAAACAATTCTTCAAGCTTAGATGGGTCTGTTAATATGGTACTGCCTGAAACACCACATTTATAGGCCATAAAACCACCCTTTAGATTGGTATTCGTAAATGTGAAAAACTTTTAGTTAAGCAAAAAATTATTTGAACATGACAACGAATAATTTAGGCAATTATGAACAAAACTTTACTTGATTCCATAGTATCGTACTTGCCTTAAGTGAAGCAAGAATTCCTTATCTCTCTAAAAATAGCTTACAATCAAAAGTCAGACAAACGTAATGTAAAAATATTAATAAAGGATAGACAGATATAAAAGCTTCAAAAGATATTGAAGAAGCTATCCATTGGTTAGTTAAAAATAATGATAAAGGTTTATTGGATTGGTGGGTTGGAACGTTGTACATAAAACTTGGTCAATAAAGTGAATCTTCCATCAGTGGGTGTTTTCATTCATCCCCCACTGTTTGTTAATTATGTAATCGCGGTATTCCCCGTCCTTTTACGAAATCGAGTATTTAGGTGCTGTTATCTCCCATTTTAGACTTGTTGCTGTACAGATTATCCAACTCCTGAAGTGGGAGTCTTATTGCACCTTATATACGGGATAAAAAACCGCTGCCTATTATTCAGCAACCGACATATCGAATCCATTTTCTGTCACGTAGCAGTTGATGCTCCATATCTTTACTTTATCCTCTTTTGCCTCTACTTGCGCATCTTGAAATTCATCTAAGTATTTCGTATTTGGTTCATAGATATAAGCGACTCGAGCATATCCTTCTTCAATGAGTAGCTGGTTAAAGTTAACATCATCTATCCAAACATAACCAAGCAATCGATCATACTTATCGGTTTCAGGATTGCCTAACTCTAATTTCACTTTTTCCCCTTCTAACTTTTCTTTTGCAAAGCTACTTGCTTCCTTTGCAAATAGCTGTACAGGCTTGTTCGGATGGACGCTTTCTTTTATAACGAGCGTGTCGCCATCAACTACTCGCTCGACTATCACCTCATTTGCCTGTAATTTTTGTGCAAACAAGGAATCCGTTATTTCTTTAAGTAATTCTTCTGCATCAGTGAAAATAAATAACCCTAACAAAACATCACAAATATCAATAATGGAAAAAACAAATAGGAATCGATCTTCACCATGAATATACCGTATTTAATATCCGCCTCCCAAAGTTGATTGGATTCAGTAATCGTGTGATTTCGAGCCAGTTTTCTAGGATGTGAAACTCTTTTCCTTCTTTGAGGGCGCAAGATATCTAGTTCTTTACAGAGACGATACACCTTCTTTTTATTGATTTTTAGTTCATACTGACGGCGAAGGATTACAATTAATTTGCGGTAGCCATACCCGTTACACTCTCCAGAAATAATCTCTAACAAAAATTCTTTATTTGTTCATCAGCTATTTTCTGTCCGTCCTCGTTGATGGAGAAGCTGGTGCAGGATGACCCTCACTCACTTGCTACTCGTCCACACGATAATTCTTTCGGTAATAGTAGGTGGAACGAGGAATTTTCAATATTATTAATACCAATGTGATGACATATCCTTTTTGAATCCATATATCGGCTACTTCCATTTTTTCAGTAAGTGAGGTTTTTGGTTTTTTATAAGATCTCGTAAAATGGCTATTTCAAGATCTTTTTCGCCTCATATTTTTTTAGTGATCATTTTCATTCGAAAGATGCTTGGAATCGAGGTCTGGAACAGTGATTACATCAATATCTCCATATTTGGCGCCTTTGTACTCTTGAACCCATCTTGTCATCATGTTGGGATTGAGTTCATATCGACGTGCAACAACAGATGTTTTCCCTGTCTCCATCGCTTCTTTTATTACTTGTATTTAAATTCTTTAGAATAACTTGTACTCTTTCATCCACTAATCCAGAATAGGCTTAAGGATCCATCACAGGGGACTTTCGCTTTTGTTTCTCTTTTTTTAAACTCATCTTGATTGGTATATTTCTTTACAGTATAAGGGTCCCCCCATTCTCCTGCCTATGCTGGCAAAAGTTTCACCTTTTTGATTTACCTCATCTATTTGAGACACTGCTAACATCTCCTAATATACTCCTATCGAACGTTGTTGGTTCAACGAGGAGTTTAAAGTTATTTGGAGGAGTTGGCGAGTGGCTCATTTAATTTATGTATGGGCTCGTAAGGCCATACATAAATTAAATGCCAATAACTACATTATTAGTTTTCCATAAACAGGTTCCTTCTAATAAACGATAGGACAAATTAAGTAACTGAATCTACTCTAGCAATTCTAAAATAATGGGTTAGTAATATTAAACATAAGCAATTCTTTTTACCCGTCACTATATTACTCTTACCATACTGGAAAGGAATATATCATATGACGTCTGCATTACCTCTAGTAATATCTAACGAAAATGGAAAAGGTTCAAACCATATTGATTTGAACCTTGAAATATTGTAAAAATCTTATCTGTTTGAAGTTTTCCTGAGCATTTTAACGTTGGATTAAGTCATTTCTGAGCTTCCATTATCCAAACATAACTATTGCACTTTGTGAATTCCACTTTAAATCCATTACTAGCAAAAATCTCTTCCAATTCAGGAATTGTACAGTAATACTCCTGAGTCAAATCTCTATATACATTATTGTGACCTTTTCCCTTTGCCTCTTCAACTGCTAGTTCATATGACTCTACATTTTCAAATACAACATCAGCAAATAATATTTTCCCTTTTGTATTCAGAGTGGTTAAAAATTTCGAAGCGGAAATACTCTTATCTTTATTGTTTAGGTGATGAAATGCAAAACTGCTTACTATACAATCAATGTCTTTTAAATCAGGGTAAGAATCAAAGTCACCATCAAAAACTTGAATGTCAGGAATTTTTTCTTTCGCTATCTCCCTCATCGCTCTAGATGGATCAACACCAATCACTTGCAATTTTCTATCAATGAGCTTCAATGTTAGATTACCTGTACCAACTCCGAATTCTAATACATTTCCAAATGCTTTATCGGCAACAAGATTTAGTATTTCATCATACTTATAAAAATATTGGCTATATTCATTTTTTTCACAATGAACTGTTTCATCATATGATGTTGACCATTCATCAAATACAGATAAAAATTCCTTTCCCATATAAATCACTCTCCAGCATTATGATGTCACTGATACTTTTATTAATTCAATTACCTTACCAACATTTTCAACCTCTTCCATATACGGGTAGCCAGTTAAACTAAAGTAATCTATCTCTACACTGTGATAATCCATTATTTTGTTTGCAACTTCTTCGTAAGAACCATAAATTGTTGCAACCGGTCCAAACCTTACTTGTGCTAATCCTAACCATAGGTTTTCCTCTAGGATGAAATCTTTCTTAACAAGATCCATGTAATCTCTATTGCCAAGCGCTTTACGTTTTTTGTATAATTTTTCCATTTCTTTTAATTGTTCATCAGTTACACCGTGTAATAACTTTAGACAGTCATTATAAGCTTCCTCCTTACTTTCCCTTGCCACTATATTAATTCCCATTCCAAACTTAATTTTTCTGTTAAAATTATCTTCGGAATACTTTTTTGCAGCAATAACGTATTCGCTAATTTTTTCAACTGTATCTCCAAACGTTAAATAATAGTCATATAGTTCGCTTGCGATTTTCATGGCTGGCAATCCGCCCCCTATAAACATTTTAGGAGGGCGAGAGAAGCTGGGATTAACGGTAGCTTTCTCATACTCAAAAAAATCATCTCTATGTGCATGCTTACCTTCTGAACTCAACAGTTTTTTTAAAGCTCTGGAGAAACTTTGTAAATGCATAGCCTTTTTCTCTGGCTCTGGAAACCGATAACCTTGCATAAGTGCATCTTTAGGAGTCCCTTGTACAACATTCAACTTTACTCTATTTTTATTATTGTCTAAAGTGCTTAACATTGTTGCTAGTGTTTGAGGCGAAGTTATACCCGGTCTATAAGCTATAAGTGTATTTAATTTATTTGTTTCTTGAAGGATATAGGACGCTGTAACAATAGGATCCATACATCTAGGATCAATAGGAATTAATATATCATTAAAACCTGCTGATTCTGCCTTTTTTGCTATCTTTACTATGTAGTCAATGCTGGGCGGAACCATAGGTTCTGGGGAGTTCACGTATTCATAGTCACCAGATGTAGGTGCAAACCAGCTAAATTCAATATTGTTCAAATTTTTAGCTCCTTTCCATACTCGCGAGTACATATGAAAAATTCACATTATTATTAATGTAATCAACTGTGTTTTCAATGTTCTCATTGGAAGTATCTCTAATATAAATTTCGGCTAACTTTTTAAAAGTATCGAAGGGATTATATGTTACAATTTCTCCTGGCCCAGTAAAAATAGAACCAATAATGTTATCAGGAAGCTGATCTAGACCCGAAATACCTCTTATAATAATATCCTCTTTAGCTGGAAAGGGGATTATAATCATTGCAATTAAATCATTTACCAAATCATTTTTATGCACCCTTATAATTTCCTTTTGGGTATCAAATAAATAACTTGCTTTTACCAAATCAAAATCATAAGCTCTTTTAATTAACTTACTAATGCCCCCACCGGGATATCTACCGGCAATTTCAAGGAAATGGAATTCCTCATTATCTACGAAAACTTCGAGGTGAAATACCAACGAGTCTATCTTAAATACCTCTAATACTCTCTTTGTGAAGTATTGAGCCTTCCTCACCAATTCCGAATCGCTTTGGATAATGGTACATAAATCTCCATTGTTTGAAACATAGTCATAGCAATTACCGATTTTTTTGGATACTGAGAAAAACTTCATTTCATTTTCCTGAATGACTCCATCAAAATGCATAATTGGATGTTCTAAATATTCCTCTATTAATACTTCTGAATTGTTTTGTATCAACATTTCAATATGGTTAGTGGCTTCAACTATTTCTTGAGTAATTAGAACACCATAACTAGCTGCTTGATTAATCGGTTTTATCACTATCTTTCCATATTCTCTTAAGAACTGAGTTATTTCTTCATGATATGTATCAACATCTACTAAAGTAAAATTTGGAGTAAGTATACCAGAGTCAAATATTTTTTCTTTCATTTTATATTTATTGCGTAAAAAGATTGCTTCTGATTCTTTTATCCCAGGTATGTTAAATCTGGTTCTAATCATGGCTGCACTCAGTACCGTGTGTTCGTAAGTGGTAACTATACTACTAAATTGACCGTGTTTTTCTATTAAGCTTGATACAACGTCATAAATCACATCAATATTATTCTCAAAACAGGAGACATCAAAATTATCAGGTGTATCAATGTAAAATGATTCTATGTTCTTCTGCATTTCCTTCGGGATAGCAGATGCTTCTAAATCTGTAATCAAGAAATAACTGTTATGCTCTAGGTCTAGAAAATCTATAACGCTGTTTAAATCTCCTAGAATTAAAACGTTTTCTTTTTTCATCAATTACTCCCCCTTTATTGCGTTAAGTTTGAAAGAGTTTCTTAACATATTCACTTTATTTTTCAAATCTTTTTCTGAGTTACCTATAATAGTGAAATCTGCTATCGAAGCTACCGAATTATCTGCTCTTTTTATCACATCACCAGGCTTTCCATTTATGCTCTTAAAAAGTACCCAGTCAAAGTTGAACTCATCTTCATTACTGATTTCAGTTATAATACCTTCTTTTTTGTGTATAACTACCCATCCTGCATATGTGTCTTTGGCTTTAGGGATTGTTATTTCTTCCTCTAATTGAAGTCTTACATACGTTTCGGTAAGATCGACTCCATAAACGTACTTTACAGAAGGTATAACGCCTGCGCCGCCGGATCGAGCACCTATTTCACAAAATACGATAGAATCTTCTTCGCTATCATAAAACACTTCTAAATGTGTGACTCCATTTTTAAAATTAAGGGCAGAGATTACTTCTTGATTAAACTGTCTCATTTTTTCGATTAGATCAGAATCATCTATCATAATAGATGCTAAATATCCATCCACGGAATAATTTAAAGTTGAATTCAAGTAACGACTAACCGAACACACCTTTACTTCACCATTAAGGACAACTGAATCACAGTGATACATATCTCCTTTAATGAACTTCTCGATTTCATACTGATTACTAAGATCAAGTTCTGGTATATCGGAAGCACTGTTCACTATAAATGTATCTTTGGTTCCCATGCCGTCTATGGGTTTTATAACAGATTTACCGTATTTCATTACAAAATTTTCTGCGTCTTTTTGATTTGATATTTTTTCAACATAAGGCACTGGTATACTATTTTCTTTAACTTTGTTTTTCATACTGATTTTATCTCTAAAATTCTTAGCCATTTCTATGTCCATTCCAGGCAAACCGTACTGAACTCTTTTGGTTGCTGCTAATTCCATATATCTTTCAGTTACATTTATAATTTTGGAAAACTTGTAATTCTTATAAAAAAATTCAATTGCATCATCTACTGCATCCTTATTATTTAAATCACAAATTACAACAGCACAATACTTATCAACAGGAAAATCAAATTTAGTTTCATGGGACTGTAAAATACATAACTTCTCTACGTTCTCAAATGGATAACCAGAATCGTTGTAGACCCAATAAGGAAACCTATTTATTAATAAAACTGCATCTTGTTGTATTTTCAATTGTACCCCCTCCTATTAAATGAATCATCTAATATTTTTGATTTTACTGCAAATCACACAAAATCACAATTAAACAACATTTTTTGAATATTATTGTAATAAAGCGATAATATATCATTGTGTAAATTTTCGGATGAGTGTATACTCTTTTTAGAGAGGTGAGGTTTATTGTTTTTTTCCAACTACATAAAAGTATTCAATTAAGATTAGCATCTTCTTTTTTAGCCATTTCTGTAGGCAGTATGATTTTCCCATTTATGGCTATCTATTTTTCAAATTATGTTGGGGGAGTATTAGCTGGAATATTACTTCTGATAAATACTATCATATCAATTATTACGACTTTATACGGTGGATATCTATCTGATCGGATTGGAAGAAAAAGGATTTTAGTGTTTGGTGAGGCATTAATTGCAATTAGTTTTGCTTTTATGGCTTTGGCAAATTCCCCTATACTATCATCTGTATGGCTAACTTTTATTATGATGCTGTTAAACAGCTTCGGTAATGGTTTGATCCGTCCTGCTTCAGATGCAATGTTAATTGATGTTAGTACACCCGAAAACAGAAAATTAATGTATAGTGTAAGCTATTGGATTACCAACTTATCCGTTATGATTGGATCAATAATCGGCGGGTTATTCTTCAAAACACATTTGTTCGAAATGTTTCTAGCGATTACGTTTATTTCTTTAATTCCTTTTGTCATAGTTACTTTCTTTATCTCTGAATCATTTAAACCGAATGTCGAAACTTTAAAAGAAAAATCAGTGCTAACCAACTTATACATTAGTTATAAAAAGATTATTAACGACAGAGTTTTTATGTTCTTCACTTATGCAAGTATTTTGTTGTATTCTATTATGAATCAAATTACTAACTATATCGCAGTAAGATTAGATCAAGAATTTCCAAAAATGCAAATCAACTTATGGAAATTGAACGATATCTATATAGATGGTCTAAGAATGGTGTCAATCATTAATGTTGAGAACACAATTGTTGTATTAGTTTTCTCTATTATGTCTATAAAACTTCTAAAAAAATATAATGCTGATTCTATATTTTATTTAGGGATAATATTATTTGTGGGAGGAATTTCAATCGTCACCATCAGTAAATCTTTCTGGGTGATTTTAGTTGCAGCTTTAATCTTTTCTATAGGAGAATTGCTATACGTTCCAACGAGGCAAGCACTATTAGCTGATATAGTACATGAACAAGCAAGAAGTTCGTATATGGCCATGAATAGCCTCTCCATACAAATTGGAAGAATAAGTGGATCTCTAGGAATAATTCTTGGGGCAATAATAGGTTCCTGGGGTATGTCGGCTTTATACATAGTCTTGGGTATCGCCACAATTCTTCTCTTCAAAAAATCTATGAGATTGTACAAGTATCATAAATCAAAATATGAATTGAGTAATTTATAAAATCAATTATATTTGGGAATTGTAGTATGGATTTACACCAATAATTCGAACACAAATAGTTAAGTTAAAATTGCTTACTAATTATAAGCTTGACATTTACCCTCTGCGGGTATGAGTTCTTGCCTAGAAGTCATGCCCGCCTCTCCAATTAAAGCCGTGCGTTGTGAGTGTGAATTGGGAAAATGAGGCTGACCATCTGTCACAAATACAATATCAGCATTTTAAAACGACTTTCATTAATAACTTCTAAAGACTTTTTAAATGGAAGCATAAAATCCGTACCACCACCTAAGAAATTTTCACTTAGCTTTATCATAACCTTATTTTCGATTTTCCCTTTTAAATACTGTTGAACCTCTAGCTTTTTTGAGAATAATAAAAACTTGTCCATCAGGGCAGTTTGAAAGAAGTGGTGTAATCCTGGGAAGAGAAATAGAAAAATTATTGCCTTTAGAGCTTGCATTATACAATTATATAAATACACAGCTGGATTTTCTAAGACGTTATACAGAAGGTCAAACCATGATGTATAATGATACAAAAAAAGCAAAAGAGGCTTTAGGGAAAGGCCAAATAATTCTTTGTCTCGATAAATCGAGCAGTACGCATCCCTTAGATGCACAATCCAAGGTATTTGCTTTAGCTCTTATGTCCATTCCAAAAAGACAAAAGCGTGTTTTTTGCTATATACCGCCTTCTAATCCTTTTGCTACTTCATTCTAATGTAGATTTAGTTTTATCGGACACTATCATCCTATCTAGATTTGCTAACAGATTCTAATTAGACTGTAAATGTGTAATAAAGCGAATCTTCAATTACCCTCCACTGATTGTTAGTACCGTGATGGTATGCCCTGAAAGCCTCTTACTAAATAGGGCATTATATCCCACTTAGACTTGTTGCAGTAGAGATTATCCAACTCCTCAAGTAGGAGCCTCTCCAGCACCTTTTATGCGGGATAAATAGAACAAATATATGCTCTGCAATTATTAAAAGTAATGAAGTACTTTAACTCCTATCGCAAAAGAAAAAACAGATTTATCCCTTTTTGTGGAAAAAATAAAATTAATATGTAGCAGCTTCCTTCAATAGATATGAACCCTAAGTTTATATCTATACGAATTAAAAGCTTATTAAGTTTCAAAAAATACATATCCATATACTATATTTTCCGGTGTAGCAGTTTTCTTCAACAAATTTCGAATCAAACTCCTAAATTGGGATGAGCATCACAAACAAACCAAGCCAAAACTAAAAAGGCCAAAAACCAGTCAATACCGGATTCAGACCTTATAAAGCTGATACGTAAAGAAATTAATTAACTTTTGCTACGTTACATTTAAACAAACCCGCTTGATTTTATTTAATATTGTTTTTTCTTCATTATTGCTACGGCCAAAGTATAGCCAATACTGAGCCAGATAATAACTAATATAGGAAGTAAGTAAATGAATTGATTTAGTTTTTCCCCTGTAAATATGACACCTAATTCTTGCAGTTTATCTACAACATAAATAAGGATTGCTCCAGGAATAACATAGCCTAGAATTAAAAACATTCGTGCCTTTTCTGCTCCAAACTTTAATAACAATGCAATGGAATTTGTACCAAATATTAAAGCTACGGATATACCAACGATGATCATTTGGCCAATCTCTTTTACATCGATTGTTTGCAGTATATCTGATTGAAATATCACTGCAGCTAAACTTCCTAGGATAATCGAAAGCAGAATTCCAATCATTGTAAACAAAAACAACGTAATAAACTTTCCTTTTACAATATCTTTACGATCAATTGGAAAGGTGATAGCGAATTGCTCCCATTTACTATTATTGTCAATGGCAAACGAAGTGGTACTCATCATACTGCACACAACTGTACCAGCAACCAGATAACCAAGAAAACCTTGAGTTGGTACAATAGCAACCGCCAGAATTAACATCATTATGAATAATCCCCAACCATTATTTACGACGTTATAAAAATCTTTGATAACCAAGCCCTTCATGCTATTTCTCTCCCCTTATATAAATCGACATCATATCATCAATAGTAATTCTATCTATCGTTAACTCAGGATAGGCTTCTTTCATTTCAGGAGCATTATTGATCACAACTTCATAAATTGAATTGGAAATTTGATAAGCGAAAATGACGTGCTTTGGAATATGTTGAAACTGTTTTTCCGAACAACGTATAATACCATAACGATATAACAATTCATCTTTATTTAATTGTAAAATAATTCTTCCATTGTGCATCATGACAATATAATCCGCAATTCGTTCAAGATCATTTGTAATATGGGAAGAAAGTAATATGGAATGCTCTTCATTTTGAATGAATTCTAAAAACAAGTCTAACATTTCCATGCGAGCTGATGGGTCTAAACCACTTGTTGGTTCATCTAAAATTAACAGTTTTGGCGAATGAGCTAATCCAATAATAATGTTTAATTTCATCTTCATTCCTTTAGAAAAATTACCTATCGTTTTATTTTTTGGTAACTTAAAGCGGTCGATTAGGTCAAAATATTTTGTGGAATCCCAAGCTTTAAAAATATGCTTTAAAATCGTATTTATTTTAACGACATCGACCTTTTCATAAAAATTAATTTCATCATAAACGACACTAATTTCTTCTTTTAAGTCCTTATTTAGCCGTTTTCCGAAGAAAAGGACTTCCCCACTATCTCTCTCAATCACGTCCATCATTAGTTTGATCGTAGTTGTTTTACCAGCACCGTTTTCACCAATCAAACCTACAATGTTCCCTTTAGGAACAGTGAAATTTATCCTATCTATGTGAAATGTATCTAATTTTTTGCTTAGCTTTTTTATTTCAATCGCCTTCATCAATATCTTCCCCTTGATTAAAATAGTCTAATAAATCATGTACATGATGAATTGAAATATCTAATCGTCTTGCTATTTTGATGACTGATTGCAGGTGATATTCCAACTTTTTAGTCATTTCTTCTTCAAAAAACACCAAACAATTCTCAGAGATAAACGAGCCCTTGCCAGGTATGGTTTCTATAAACCCTTCTTTGACAAGTTCATCATAAGCACGCTGTACAGTAATTACACTAATACGTAATGTTTTTGCCAAAGCACGTATGGATGGTACTGAACTTCCTGGCTCTAATATCCCCTCCGAAATTTGATATTTAACCTGTTCAACAATTTGTTCATAAATTGGCAATTGACTGTTTTTCTTAATAAAGATATCCATGTTTTCACCACCAAGTGTATCAACTGTACTTATCTGATAAGTACAGTATAAACGCAATTTATATATTAATCAAGAATAAAATATTACAATGAATAGGATGTACTTCCCGGATGATGAAAAGGTAGCAATGCATAACATACTGCCTACTGCTGGATTTTTTATAAAGTGAAGTTCAGTAGCTGGAATAGTGATCTTTGATTATCAAAATATATCTGCCATCATTCACCGTCATTTATAACTAAACCATACAATCTTTTAATATTTGACCATGCCATAGATTTTCTTTTCCACTCCCCTTTTTGGTAAAAATATGATAAAAGTGTTGTTTATTATCTATATTAACGCTATAATGATTTACCAAAGGAAATATTTTTTCATTAACGCAAAAAGGGGTGATAAAATGCTTATTCTCCAAATTTTAGCGGCACTGAGCATTTTGCTATTAGGTAGATTCTTTTTCTTTTCATTTGTGAGAAAAGATCCTTTATATGTATTCATTCTTCGATATGGAGGTTTTATTGGAATTACAGTATTGTCTCATTATTACCTTGGGAACTTTTGGACTTGGGCTTGGATTATCGGATTACCATTGTTAGGTTTACTCGTACACTTTATTTTTGTACGTATTAAAGGTTTCCACTTTTTAAAGCCCGGAGAGAAATACGATAATTATCGTGGCTGGAAATAATAGAAATTGTTATGGTAATAACCTTTTCTGTAGCTTCAAACAGCTACAATTTTTTTCACGCGCAAAATAATTGTTATTAAAGTTATTCTTTTTCCTTATCACGAAAGCAGTATTCCATTGTAATGAATTTAGTTAAACGCCGCTGCTAGAAATGTAGAGGCACATATAACCGAAAGAATGGCTATATCAAACTCTTTTACTTATAAATAGTTAAGTTAATTCAACTAAACCCCATTACGAATTATTACTTATGGTAGTATTACACATGTTAGAATGAATATAAGGATAATTTTTGGTTGAGGATTATTGGATAAAAGAGGGAAATAAATAGCTATGGATAATTGGAACAACACAAACATTCAACTTTTCGATAAAGTAATAGAAAGAAAAATACGGTATGATAAAACAATAGTGGAACACACCTGTACGCTGTTAGAAGCAAAAAATTCAAGTATCGTCCTTTTTCATAAAATAGCTACTTTATTCACGATGGTAACAGACCAAGATAAACTAACTATTCCTAAAGGTAGTTATACATTAGCCTACTACTGGAAGTATCGACCGTTTAATTTATACATTTGGAGAAATGAAAATGGTAATTATTTAGGCTCTTATTTTAATATCGTTAAAAATACATGTTTAGTTGATAATTTGCTCTCCTTTGAGGATCTAATAATTGATGTTCTCGTTTTTCCTAATGGAGACTGCTTTATATTAGATGAAGATGAGTTGCCTAAACCATTAGCTCAGTTTGAGCATGGTTTTGCCCTCCAATCATTAAACTCATTAATTGGTAATATTGATTCTTTTCTTGGACAAACTATTTCGAACGCTAATATGACCTTTCCACATAAGAAAATACTTCCTTTATTGAACAGTTAATTAAATGTAATTTTTAAATTTTGTAAAAATTACCACTTAACCTTTGAAAGGTGTCCGAAGAAAACCATCTGAATTACCAGTATGAATCTCCAATTTGGTATAAGTGAAAAAAAGCAATGAAGGGTATTAATAAGCATTACCTGACGGAGACATTGTAACATCTCAAAATCATCAAATAGAACTTAGACTTGACGTTAAACATCATACTGTAATTTTTCACTTCGTCTAACAGATACTACATTTTTATTATCGCAATCAGACGCGATGATTTTCTCATGCTTCAATACTTCCTACTGGACCTCATGCGATGGTGAGAATCAGATCTTAAATTGACAGATATGTTCGTAAATCCTTGTGTGGCTCAGATACCATTTTGTCTAAACGATCCACATACCCCGCAACTCGGATGTAGTCACAAAGATTGCTTACGTCTCAGTCGGTTTCAAGAACATTTAAAATTCCATTTTGAAAAAAGTCTGTTCAAAATGGAGGCACTGTTTGAGAATCATTACACAATTCTATTAAGTTGGATTGTTTTCTACGTCACTCTTCAACAGACGCACCCTTATCTCCAAGATAGCTATTTATGGAGAACTCTCTCCATTCTTAGTATAAACTTCATAAGCAAAATACCCACTTAAATAGCCTAACCCAATTCCTAAACTAACTGAGTTAATAGTGAGATTGATGAAAACATGCCCAAAAACACACCTATAAAACCACCAAAAAGCATTCTCATTGGTATTAGACTATCTAATAAATTTTGGGCGTTCTTTGTTTTTTTCTTACCAAGAGTACCTTGCTTATGTTGATATTCTAGCCTTTTAATTACAGATATTACACCCCCTCCCGCTATTGCAATAGGAAGTAAAATACGTACAATTTCCATAACTAACCCCATAAATATATCCCCCTTTCATTACTTCTTTTTTAAAATCCTTAATAAGACTCTCTCATATCGAAGTCCTCCTAAAGCTTAACATTCATACATATATTTTTAAAACTCCAACCAATATCTCCTCTCTTCTTTCTGCATTTAAGCAAAGAGTTTTTGTAAAGCTTTAGTGCAAATTGATTCTCCGCTTTAACAAGGAGTTGTATTTCTCCAGATTACATTTTTTTAAATAATGGCTCCCTTCTGTTATCCGAGGCGAGTAAGTCCGCAATTTCTCCAACTCAGCTTAACGCAATATATATAAAACTTCAAAAGCCATAGCCGATCTAGATTGATATTCTAACAAGTATTTTTCCTCTACAAACAAGGATTTTATATTAGTCATCTAACTATATTCTTTATCCAAGAAAAATTACTTTGACAACAATTCGCAATTCATTTTCTCAGTCTTGTGCATTTTTTCTAGTAAAGGGTTCAGATAATACTGTTACTAGCTAAATATGCTCTTACTCCACCGATAATATTTATATTTTTGGTATCTTCATTACATTCATCAAAGCATTTTAGTGGGATAAAATATAAAGAACCTTCTGTTACTACTTCGCCATCTCGTTGGTGGTTTTTGGTTCGTATATTGTATGGAAAAAGTATATATCTCTTATTCACCCATAAGAAATTCTAAATTATCTAAATCTAAATTTAGACGTTGTAATTGTTCTAATAAAATGTCTTTTTTTACCTTACCGTTTTCTTGAAAATTTTTTGAGTAATATTCCGGATGAGCAACGATTGCTCCATTTTCAATCCATTTTTTTCGATATAATTGAAAAGCAGCATCTAACATCTCTTTAGGTGTTACAATAAATCCTAGGCCAACTTCATGACTTTCACTGTAACCATATTCAAACCCACAGCAATCACAAGAATCATATGAGCCTACACCATTTTCATCAAATGCTTCTTCTTCTAACCCATCATTGCCACACACCGGGCAAAGTTGCTTTTCATTCATTTTTCCATCTCCTTGATATCTTTATAGATTTTTCCAAGGGAACTAATTTAGTTGTGAAACGACAGCACCGTCACAATAAGCGAAGAAAAAGCGACGGAAAACATCTTATCAATACCTTTTTTATAAAAAGTATGAATTAAACAATGTTCTTTCATTGTAGCCATGTATTCAAAGAATAAATTCACTCCCTCCCGTTTTTCCCTAATTATTAAAGGACTATTGTGGCTTCGTTATGCCACAATAGCGCCCGATGCGGAATACTAGTAAGTCAAAAATGACACCTGGTTAGTCTACTTGCTCCCCAAACTTCTTCCCGAACTCTTCCATCAAATCAATTATAGGAATGAATTCATTCCCTTTTGAGGTTAATGAATACTCTACACGAGGAGGAACCTCTGGATAGACTTTGCGATTAATTAAGCCATCTGTTTCTAGTTCTCGAAGTTGCTTTGTAAGAGAACCTTGAGAAATATTCCATAAAAAAGCTTTGATTTCACTATAACGACGCTTTTCGGATTTTAAAAACCAAAGAATAAGATATTTCCAACGTCCAGAGAGGAGGTTTTGCGTATAAGCAATACCATATACTTCTCTTTGTTCCTTTATACACTTTTCGTCAAATCCATCCTTACATATTCTAGACACCTTTTCACCTGCTTTCTACTGTTAAGTACAAAAAAATGTACTATGTCATTTTTTATTGCCTACTTAAAAAAAACGAGAAATGATTATATTCTAGTATATGTAACAAAGATACACAATACGTTTTTCAAATCTGATAAAAAACTTTATTTTTAAGCAGAATATTTTAATATACAAAATTTGTGGGTGTAGTTTAATGGTAAAACCTCAGCCTTCCAAGCTGATGACGAGGGTTTGATTCCCTTCACCTTCTAAAGACCTGCGGTAATATGTCAAGTGAAAAATAAATAATTATTTAGTTATCAAGGTACAATTTGTTTAAAAAAGGCAATACAAAACTGACCCCAGTAATTATATGTAATTTACTGGAAAATAATTAAAGGATTCAGAAGCCATTTATGCTTCATATATTTACGCTCCTTTTTGGCGTGTAAATTTGGTTTTTGCGTAGTAGCGCATCCACCAAACGCACAAATTTTCTTGCAGTTAAGACGAGGGCTCTTTTATGTTGATGCTTTAGTACTTCTTTGAACTTTTTTGCGTAATACTCACCATATTCAGGAATCTCCTTTTTCACTGAGTTGGCGGCTTCAACTAGGTAATAACGGAGATACTGATTCCCATTACGTGTTAAAGAAGTTTCATCTGCCGTAAAACGACCAGACTGGTGCTTTCGCCAATAAAGACCTGCGTACTTGGCGATTTTAGTTTCATCATCGAATTGTTCAATTTGCCCGATTTCAGCGATAATTCCGGGAGTAAATACTGGACCAATGCCAGGTACGGTTTGAAGTGTTTGCGGTATTCCTTTCATGATTCGCTTAATTGATTTATCAATTTCCTGTTTCTGCTTTTCGAATGTGCGAATCAACGTGATGGAAGTGCCGAGTATTGTATCGATTGAATCTTCTACGACTTTATCTAAACGATAAGAAGAACGCACTGCTTTTTGAATAGATTTAGCGACATGCTTTGGATCAGGAAATCTGTTTTTTCCTTTCAATCGCAAGTAGTCAACCAAATCTTCTAATGGCATTCGTGACAGTTCTTCTAAGCTATAGTTTTCAAGGAAAAGATCCATCATCGCTTTACCAAATACAGAAGACTCAACTTCTTCTGTGAACGTATTACACTTATAACTTAAATACTGAAGGAAACGCTGTTTTTCTTGCGTAATTTGACGAACAATACTGTAGCGTGCACGTGTCAATTGTTGCAGGGCAACATACTGTTCCTCTTTGACAACAGACATAGGCAAACACCCAAAACGTAAATAATCGGCAATGACGAATGCATCAATTTCATCTGTTTTATCCATATCGCTATAACTTTTCTTGAAATTGGCTATCTGTTTTGGATTCATGACTAGCACTTGTCCATCAAGTGCACGAATGGATTCGTCATTGTGTAAAAACATGGATTGATGAAAGCTATAAACACTTGTAGATTCAAGTCCGATACGCAACTCACTTACAGATTGATTTTGAGTCGAATTCAAAATCTCGTCTCTTAACTGTTTCGCACCAGGTAAATCATTAGAAACCGTGAAGGCATTCAATTTATCTCCTTCACCATTTAAAAAACAAACCTTGATATCAAAAGAACTAACATCTAAGCCAACAAATAATTTCATGGTGTTAACACTCCTTTCGATTTAGAATCATTGGAACTAAAATCTTGGACGCTCTGAGATATCCCTAGTGTGAACGCCGATCAGCAGCCTCGTGTATGAGTACTATCCTTGTGTCGAAAGCCCGCCCTAGAGCTACTAACATCTAGGTTCGAATATCAAGGTGTACAGCCTGCGTGTATGAAGGTCGAAACGCATACTGGGAAACAGTCTTAGTAATGCGGTTATGCCCGCAGGAGGAAAAAGAATTATCCCAAATGATCCTAAGACCATTATCTAGGAACATCACGGAACGTCCAAGACATTTGACATATCGTCAGGCAAATTAGTAAGGAAATAATAGGCGAAAGAATTAAGTCTAAACATAGTATACGAGGAGGAACAATAATGAAATTTGGAATTATAGGTGCAGGAACAATCGGCTCAATTCTTTCTAAAAAATTAGTTAATACTGGACATGATGTCAAAATTGCAGATGCACGAGGAATTGAACATTTAGAAAGAAAAGAGTTTGCTGGAACCCCTGTGCCTGTAGAGGATGTAATTACAAATATTGAAATTCTTATCATATCTCTCCCTTCAAAAGCACTGCCAAGCATTAGGAACATTATCGATCAAGTTGGAGAAGAAGTAATCATTGTAGATACTTCTAATTATTATCCTTTTAGAGACGATAAAAATGAAGAAATTGAGAACGGGATGGTTGAAAGTGTTTGGGTCTCAAATCAATTAGGTAGACCTACCATCAAAGCTTTCAATAACTTACTAGCCTATACTTTAGAAAATGAAGGAACCCCAGAAGGTACTATTGGACGCATTGCTATAGCGATTGCTGGTAATGACGTATCACAAAAACAAATAATCATGGATGTAGTAAACCAGCTAGGCTTTGACACAGTAGATGGTGGTTCTTTAAGTGATTCGTGGAGACAACAGCCGGGAACTCCTGCATTCTGCACAGAGCTAACAAAAGAAGAACTAACAAAAGCATTGAAAAAGGCAAATAAAGAAAAAGCCCCTTTCCTACGAGATAAGGTAATAGAAATGCTTTCAAATCCTAACCTTAACCCCCTTTCAAATAAAGACATTGTGAATATGAACAGAGATATATATAATTCATAAAACAAAAAGGTGCACTCAGTTAGAGTGCACCTTTTTGTTTGTCCCAAACTTATTTTTAGAACATTTCTTCATCTTACTATGCGTTACTAAACAATCTGGCCCGATTGCAGAACATCTTTAATGTTGTATATCCGCATTTTTCTGATGCTCTCCAATGAGAAAATAACGTCAATCTATATTTCATCATATATTTTTCCAAATTGAATCTTTATTTTCTCTTTAATCGTAGGGAAGCAATGATAACATCCTTCGATGCGTCACTTATGCTTCGTTTAACTTGTTGCCAGATGATAATCCTTCTTGTTGTTTTCGTAATGTCTCTATTCTTGAATGCAGTCTGTGATTCTTATATAAAAAGCCTTTAGATACTTTCGCCTGTTCAGCAACCGAATTAAAGTTAATATATAATTGTTTTTTTATCATATACTTTAATGCTTCAATCTACTTTTTGGATCGATGGTTCTGTTTTTATTTTGGAGTGGTTTAAAATACCTTGTATGTTAGGATCTTTATTGGCCATTTGAATTTATCTCCCCACGTTCTTTTCCTACATATTCCCGTCTTCCTTTATCTAAACCAAATATGCTATCACCTTGTTTTAGTCCATCAACGATTTCTTGATATCTTTTTAGCTTGGGTTGAATGATTTCAATCGAGCGTGTTCTTCCAGCTTTCTTATAAATCTTTATATCTGATTCAATCTTTGCAATCTGATCTTCGTAATAAGGGAGGAATGTTTGTCAACATGAAAGTTTCGACAATTATTCTTGATACAAGGTGGTTCAATAGTTTGATTTAAAAATTCATAATTTAACTTTGGACTTTTAACACAAAAACCATGATCTAATCGTATAGAATCCATGTTATGTCGGACCCATTCAAGTTCAAGTCCATTTTCTTCAGCTTGTTGTTTTAAATCAGCCATGACCACATCACCCTGAACACCAAGCCTGATTGCGCCAGCTTCTCTGGATTTTCCCCACTCTTTCCTAAGGGTATTATCATGAATTTGTGCATATACAAGTGTCATTTCTGGACTTGCATGAGCCATTAACTTTTGAACATGTAGAAGTTTAATACCATTGTTAATAAGGTTTACTCCATACCTATGCCTAAAGGCATTTATTAAAGTAAAACATATTTCCACTTTTGTCAGTAATCGTGTTTTGCTGCAAAAGCATTTAGATTTCTTGATAGAGATAACGGTGCAATTGGTTTTCCAACTCTCAGTCCACTTAATGTTGGAATAGATAGTTATTAGGATTTGTCTTAATTGTTGATTCTTTTAAAACAAGCTCTTGCTGTGCTTTGATTGTTTTTGCCACTTCCTCAGAAATAGGTACCTTGCGAGATTTGTACTTAACCTTAGTTTAAAACCAACATCTTTTTGTAAAAGCAGTCTAATTTTAATGAAACAACATCAAGATATTTGAAAACCAGAAGCTTCAAGAATAATTAAAAAATGGGTATATATTTAGAAGGTAATTGATCCATATTACTTACAACTTGTTCCCATACCTCATCTGGAATATACTTAATACCATTTGAATTCCTTCTATTCAGGGTTATATTAGGCATGTCCTCACTAAACACCAATTTGCTTATTGGAATTGGGTCCATTATAAAGGAATTGACAAGTTTTCTTGACATTTAATCTGGGATGTTTTAACATTTTAATTAACCTAAATTGTAAAATTAAGCGAGACACTAAAAAAGACATGTCATGATATACTCAATCAATAACCGACCAAAGTTAAGGAGAGTGTATCTGACATGTCCTACACCCCTCTTCCCAAAACAGAACTGGTATTCATAGAGGAATATCATGAATTCGGCCTTTCTGGTCGAAAAATTGCCAATAAATTAAGGCGTGGCCATGAAGCTGTTTATCGTGTTATTAGACAACTGAAAGAAGGACTTATATTGCGATAGACGTTTATCTAAAATATCAAGCGAATAAAGCCAAATGTGGCCGTAAAAAGATTCAATTAGCAACTGTAGAAAAGGACTACATTCATGAAAAAGTCCGTGATGGATGGACGCCTGATGTAATAATCGGACGAAACGAAAAGTCTATCTCTTGCAGCATGCGCACGCTTTATCGAAAGTTTGCATCAGGCGAATTTAACCAAAATGATTTACCTATGCAAGGCAAACGCAAACCAAATGGTCACCAGGAAAGAAGAGGTAAACAAAAATTTCGCCGTACCATCCTTGATCGTGATCACGATCACCCAAATTACAAGAAAGAATTTGGTCATCTAGAAGGAGATACCATTGTGGGACGTTATCACAAGAACGCTGTCATCACTCTTGTTGAGCGTTTAACAAAATGCATCATCGCAATTAAACCAGCTGGTAGACAGGCAACCAATATTGAAACATCGCTCCATCAATGGTTTGATCGATTACCAAAACACTTATTTAAGTCCATTATCTTTGACTGTGGGAAAGAGTTTTCCAATTGGAAATCCATCAGTAATGAGCAAGATGTCGATATTTATTTTGCAGATCCTGGAACGCCACCCCAAAGGGGTCTAAATGAGCATTCCAACGGTCTTCTAAGAAAGAATGGGCTGCCAAAAGAAATGGACTTTAATCCTGTGTCACAAGAGTATATTTCTGAGGTTGCACTCCGACGGAATAACATACCAAGGAAATCATTGAAATACAAAACACCGATTGAGTGTTTCATAGATTATGTAGGTCAGGATTTTGATAAAAGCATGTTGTCTCGCTTAATTTGACAAATCAAATAATAAAACATTACTAATTTATAGAAATGAAATTAAAGGGAGAGAGTTATATGAGTACTTTTTTAAAAAAACATTCAAACAAGTTAGGTTACACAGTGATTTTTGGATTTTTACTTTCCGTTCTATTTACTCCGTTTATCGGTATTCTTTTAGGTGCAGCAATTGGTTTTGCCGTGGGCTATAACGAAGATAGAAAGAAACAATAAAATAATGACAAATGAAGATGTTTCATGGAACATAGTAGAAGTAAAGTGTAATTCTGTTTTTGTTATTCAATTATAAATGGAGATGGATAAATGATGATAATCTGTTTTTCGCTTATAGCTTTAGGCTTAATATGTCAATTATATTTACACAAAAAAATGGGAAAGGAAGATGAAAGAACTAAATATTTGACTAGGGAAATGCAAAGAGTAGCAGCATTGACAACACTTTTTTATATTGTTGTTGTCAATATGTTTTTTAATATTGATAAAATTCTAGGAATTAATAATATATTATTAACCGTTACAATATTTGTTGTATCAGCTACTCTATATGGGTTTAAAATAATCAAATAAGAGGTGCTTTATGACAGTTCTAAAAATAGATAATTTATGGAAATACGCTACACAAAAAAAACCAATAATAAAAAATATAAACTTAGAAGTAAGTCAAGGGGAAATACTGGCTGTTATCGGCCCAAATGGCGCTGGAAAAACTACTTTGCTTAAGTCGATTTCTGGCCTTCATAAAATCGACGAAGGAACTATCGATTTTAACGGATTAAACTTCAAGAATGATAGGGAGGAAATTTTAAATAAATTAGGAGTTATAATTGAAAATCCTTGCTTCTATAATCATTTAACTGCACAAAAAAATCTACTTGTTTTTTCGCGAATGAAAAAGGAAAAAGCTTCTGAAGAACTTATCAATAAACTTCTACTTCACTTCAAGTTAAATAAATATAAAAAGAGAAAGTTTTCAAAATACTCTTTAGGAATGAAGCAAAGATTAGCCCTTGTTGAAATTATGTTAAATGATCCCCAAATATTAATATTAGATGAACCCACTAATGGATTAGACCCAAAAGGAGTGGTGGAATTCAGAATATATTTAAATCATCTTGCTACAGAAAAAAGGAAATCTATAATAATTGCATCACATGATTTAAGTGAGATTGAAAAGATATGTGATAGTTATATCTTTTTAAGTGAAGGAGAAAATATCACAACGAGGAAAATTAAAAAATCAGATACTATAACTATGATAGAACTTGAAAATATAAACACCTTTCTAGAAATACTTGTTGAAGCAGATATAGATTATATTTATAATCCCAAAGTTAAAAGCACTGTGTTTGTATTAAATGCCACAGAAAAAAAAATTAAAAACATTTTAAGCCAAATCAACGAAGAAAATTCAAATTTAATGTTTATGGGGAATGATCTTGAAGCCCTTTATTTAAAAATCAATCAATATGAATGATTAATTAATTAAGCAATTGTCTCAAATGAGAAGAATTATTAAATGATTCGGTTTTGATAAACATTATCAAAAGGCGTTTTTAAGGAGGTAGAGATATGCTTGATTTAATTCGAAATGAATTAACTAAATTTGTTTTTTCAAGATATAACATGGTCATATTACTTTTTGTTACAATAATTTTAATAACACTGTTTTTAATTTTCCCTTTTATTTTTAAATACGACAATGATCAACAAACATATCACGGGAAAGATTGGAAACAGCAAGTAGAAAAAAAACAAGATTCATTAATTAAAAAGAATCAAGAAATAAAAAAGGGAAGCGATATTACACCAAGAGATAGCGCTGACATATCTATGAATGAATTTGAAATTAAACGTTTAGAGTCATACAAAGAAAGAAACATTATTCCACCAGCGAAGAACAATACATTTGATAATATACTTACTGCTACTGGATTAAACAACCTTATTACGATATCAGTTATAGTTTTTTCTGGATTAATTATTAGTAAAGAATTTTCAGACTTCACTATAAAAACAATCTTTCTTCAACCTATAAAGAAATCCAAAGTTATTTTTTCTAAAATAATCACAGTCACTTTTACTGTATTCTTTTATGTAGTGGTATTGTATTTTTTAACTGCCATACTCTCTTCACTGATTGCTAATAATAACTTTGTTTCCAATATAGTTTATTTTGATTATAATAAAGAGGGTTATCAAATAGTAAATTTTTATAGTTTATTATTTAAATTTATAATAGGAGACTTTTTATATGCTCTTATATTTTCGTTGCTTAGCATATCAGTTGTCTTATTATTTAAAGGGAATTCTTTGTCCATCGGTATTCCTATGGTATTCCTATTTACTTGGTCTAGTATATCAGGATTTTTAGGAGGACATATTCCTTTAGATTATCTGATTCCAAATCATTGGGATTTAAATAAACATTTTGGGTTGTTAGAACCTGTAAACTTAAGTAATTCTTCTTATTTAACATCACTTTTTATTAGCTTAATCACAATATTCGTTTTGATTTTCATTATCATTAATTTGTTTAAACATACAAAAATAAACTGACAAGAGTGGGGCAAATGTTAAAGAATAATGTTAAACATTATAGAAAAAAGAAAAAATTAACTCAAAAAGAATTAGGTGACAATATAGGAGTATCAAGGCAAACAATCAATAGTATAGAAAATGAACATTATTCTCCTTCTATATCTCTAGTTTTAAAGTTAGCAAAAGTATTAGAGCAACCAGTTGAAGAACTATTTTTTTTAGAATCCTAGATTGTAAAATTAAGCGAGACACTAAAAAAGACATGTCATGATATACTCAATCAATAACCGACCAAAGTTAAGGAGAGTGTATCTGACATGTCCTACACCCCTCTTCCCAAAACAGAACTGGTATTCATAGAGGAATATCATGAATTCGGCCTTTCTGGTCGAAAAATTGCCAATAAATTAAGGCGTGGCCATGAAGCTGTTTATCGTGTTATTAGACAACTGAAAGAAGGACTTATTGCGATAGACGTTTATCTAAAATATCAAGCGAATAAAGCCAAATGTGGCCGTAAAAAGATTCAATTAGCAACTGTAGAAAAGGACTACATTCATGAAAAAGTCCGTGATGGATGGACGCCTGATGTAATAATCGGACGAAACGAAAAGTCTATCTCTTGCAGCATGCGCACGCTTTATCGAAAGTTTGCATCAGGCGAATTTAACCAAAATGATTTACCTATGCAAGGCAAACGCAAACCAAATGGTCACCAGGAAAGAAGAGGTAAACAAAAATTTCGCCGTACCATCCTTGATCGTGATCACGATCACCCAAATTACAAGAAAGAATTTGGTCATCTAGAAGGAGATACCATTGTGGGACGTTATCACAAGAACGCTGTCATCACGCTTGTTGAGCGTTTAACAAAATGCATCATCGCAATTAAACCAGCTGATAGACAGGCAACCAATATTGAAACATCGCTCCATCAATGGTTTGATCGATTACCAAAACACTTATTTAAGTCCATTATCTTTGACTGTGGGAAAGAGTTTTCCAATTGGAAATCCATCAGTAATGAGCAAGATGTCGATATTTATTTTGCAGATCCTGGAACGCCACCCCAAAGGGGTCTAAATGAGCATTCCAACGGTCTTCTAAGAAAGAATGGGCTGCCAAAAGAAATGGACTTTAATCCTGTGTCACAAGAGTATATTTCTGAGGTTGCACTCCGACGGAATAACATACCAAGGAAATCATTGAAATACAAAACACCGATTGAGTGTTTCATAGATTATGTAGGTCAGGATTTTGATAAAAGCATGTTGTCTCGCTTAATTTGACAAATCTAAGGTATTTATTTCTACTTGCAAATGGTCCGCATGGCAAATGCTATGCAAAAGCTAGGTGTCAAGGGGCGTTCACAGGCTGTTGATTATTGCAGATGAATTGAGCCACGAGTGCGGAGTTTTGAGCCAGTGATTGCGGAAGAAAGAGCCACTTGAAGCGGACTAGAGAGCCAGTTATAGCAATGGAAAAACCTCCTGTATAATTGAGACTGCATGCCAACGAGCATGACTCTATTATACAGGAGGTTTTTGTGTGATTAATTATCGTAAGATTCTGGAACTGTATTTTGAGGATGTCAGTCAGAGAACAATCAGTTCAAGTACTGGACATTCAAGAAATACAGTCTCCAACGTCGTTCGAAAAGCCAAGAAACTTGGCTTAGAAGGTTTGGACGGCACCATGACTAATCCGTGGCTGGAATCGTTTCTCTTCCCAGAGAAACAAGCGATCGAGAAAGGATACTATCCCGTTGATTGGGAGAAAGTTCATAAGGAACTTCAGAAAAAGAATATCACTTTAGCTTTATTGCATAAAGAATATGCAGATGAGGCTCGTGAAGGCGGCAAGATACCTTATGCCTATCGTACGTTTACCGAGAACTACGGAAAGTATGCCAAAAAGTATAAGCTTACGATGCCTATTCGGAGAAAACCAGGTGAAATTATGGAAGTGGATTGGGCTGGTTCCACTCTGGAAATCAAAGATCGTTCTACTGGGGAGGTTTTACCTGCCTATGTATTTGTAGCAACCTTGCCTTACAGCCAATTGAGTTATGTCGAGGCATTCTTAGATATGAAGTCCGCAAACTGGCTAACTGCTCATATTCATGCATTTGAATATTTTGGGGGTATTCCTGAAGCCTTAGTTCCAGATAATCTAAAGACCGGGGTGGTAAAAGCTCTTAGAAGTGAATCTATTTTAAATGAAGCCTATCGTGAACTGGCTGATTACTATCGTACCGTTGTCGTCCCTAGTCGTGTTCGTAAACCAAAGGATAAACCAAGTGTCGAGGGTTCGGTTGGGCATGTCTCAAGACAGATTATTGCCTCTCTAAGAGACTATCAGTGTTTTCATCTTGAGGAATTAAATCAACAGATTTTTAGAAAATTAGAGAATCTTAATACGCTCGATTTCCAAAAGCGTCCGGGATCAAGAAAAAAGGTGTTTGAGGAAGAAGAAAAATCCTATCTTCAAGCTCTTCCCCAAACAAGATACAAGCTTACAGAATGGAAAATAGCAAAAGTTCAACTGAACTACCACATCCAAGTTGAACGAATGTATTATTCCGTTCCATATGACTATGTCCGTGAATCTGTCGATGTCCGACTGACTACGGATCTAATTGAAGTGTACTTCAAAGAAACAAGAATTGCATCCCATAAAAGATTGAAGGGAGAAATCGGTCAGTATTCTACGAACACTGATCATATGCCTGATAATCATCGATTATATTTAGAACATAATCCGGAAAACAATAAAAAGTGGGCAGAGTCGGTAGGCCCTTCTATGACTCGATTTGTTTCTTATATCTTAAGAAATAACATAGAAAAGAAAGCACTAAATATCTTGAGTACATTAAGGAATTTGTCAACCAAACATGCGAAGGATGATTTAGAACAAGCAACACAAACTTTACTCGATATATCAACGAATCCAACGGTTTCTGTGTTAAAAAGCATACTCGAGCGTAAAAAGCATCAACAGAATAATAAAAAGAAAGATAGAGATAATCTTCAAACTCATAAAGAGGATTATGGGTTTGTACGTGGAGCTAAATACTTTGGGAGGGATAGTAAATGATGAACGAAGAAACGTTACGTAAATTAACTGAAATGAGAATGGGAGCAATGGCAGAGCTATATCAACAGCAAAGTCAAAATAGAGAATATAATAATATGGATTTCGATGAGCGTTTTAATCTATTGGTAGATTATGAGTATGACCGCCGCAAAACGAATAAACTAGAGCGTTTAATAAAACAGGCTACATTCAACGATCCGACTGCAGCAATTGAGGATATAGAATATCATCCTGATCGTAGGTTAGATAAAAAATTAATCTTAGAATTAGCAACGGGAAATTACATTCAGAATCACCATAATATCATTTTAATGGGAGCTTCAGGGAACGGGAAAACATGGATATCAAATGCCTTTGGGATTCAAGCGTGTCGGCAGTTTTATAAAGTTAAGTATATTAGACTTCCAGAGTTACTTGACGAATTAGTTGTTGCGAAATATGAAGCCGATGGAAGCTTCCGGAAGCTGATCCAAAAATATAAGAAGATCGACTTATTAATTCTTGATGAATGGTTATTAACCGAACTATCAGAAGAGAATGTGCTTCATGTATTTGAAATTATTGAAGCAAGACTAAAGCGAACCTCCACGATATTCTGTTCTCAATTTTCACCTGAAGGATGGCATTCTAAGTTAGGACAAGCACAGATAGCCGATGCGATTTTAGACCGCATTGTGCACGACTCTTACAATATACTAGTTGATGAGGAAGTTTCAATGAGAGAGCGTCACGGATTGGCATTATCTCGGTGAGTTTTTAAGAAGTAGAAATATGTTTTTATTGACTTAAATAGCAGCTATTGGAGAATTAGACGTTCCCAATAGCTGTTTATACTTCACTGGCTCTTGCCTCCGCATTTACTGGCTCAATCATCCGCAAATGGTGGCTCAAAAGACCGCACAGCTGGCTCAATCCCTCCGCAATACTCAGCTGTCGTAGAGCTCCTTCGTATGGGGGGAATTAAAGCTCTAATCAACTCGGCTTTCCGTAATGGGAAGCCGAGTTTGGTAAGCCCCCATTCTAAAAACGCATATTAATGAACAGCACCTCTTGGTAAGATGTACGTATCCATTAAAGGAGGTGCTTTTCATATGCCTGAACAAAAACTTACTATTGTCCCCGTTACGCTACATCGCAAGAACAAAAATACTACTGCATCAAATCTAGCAGTACCCTCTTCAAATCCAACTTGCTCGATCAAATCGGGTAATGTAGAAATTTCCTTCTTTAACGGCGTAAATGAGCACATTATCGAAACCGTTATAAGGGAGTTGAAAAATCTATGTTATTTGTCGTGCGTACTGAGTATTGCGGACGATTTTTACCAGGCTTGCGGTTATTTTTACCACACTTTGCGAGGGAATTTACCAGGAGTTGCGGACGTTCTTACCAGTAGGTTAAAAGACATGAACTCGATTTTTTTCGGCCCATGTCTTTCGTTTATTTAATGTCTAAGTATTATCCCTCGATTATAAATGTCAATGATAAAATGTACATTTTTGTTTTTTAATGTCCCACTAATTTACTCCACAGGGGCGCTTAGTAAATCAATCAAGTGGACTAATTCCCAGTTCATGTTCAAGGAGTAATTTCTCGTAATTTGTCATTTTCTTTTTCTAGTCTTTGAACTTCCTTTATTGACCTTTCTATTTTCGTCTTGTCATCAATTACATCTTCGTATGCCGTACCTTGCCGTCTCAACCAGTCATTAAACGCCCAAACATAGTGTAAAACAAATCTTTCAAATCCTTCTGTTAATTCACGTTTACCATGTGGCAGAATCTTCTTCACCGCAGGTGATAAGTTATCAAAGCGAATCCTTCTAGGCACGCCCTCAATGTAATGAAAGAATCGTTTCAACCCTTCTAAAAAACAATCTTGATTCTGGGATTCAAATACTTGGACCAGAAATGCATTACTGTACGGAAAAGAC
The DNA here is from genome assembly GCF_001895305.1 of Virgibacillus sp. 6R. NCBI lineage: Bacteria > Bacillati > Bacillota > Bacilli > Caryophanales > Bacillaceae > Virgibacillus > Virgibacillus sp. 6R. Next base: position 424,753 of record NZ_CP017762.1, read on the forward strand.
ATAACCAAATACGGAAGTTCTACAATTTCTCCCTCCACCTTAAATGGTGCCTCTCCAAAGTCCACCTGGGCATCCCCAGGACTTGATTCTAACGGAAGAGCTGCTTCATCGGTTGCTTCCATTTCCTCAATTAATTCTTTTTTCCGTTTAGAGACGTAAGCTCTTACTGTTCGATCAGAACCCCTAAAATCATATTCTTCTTTCAATAACTCCCAAATACGCTTGGCGGTTCTTCGATATTTCTTTTTCTTCTTTAAATCTTCTTTCAGCCACTGGTCGACAATCTCCTTCACCGGATCCATTACGGGAGAGGGTTGGTGTTTCTTGCCTTGCAATTCAGGTTGGAATTCATTTAGGTCTGCATATTTCTGTACCGTTCTTGGATCTCTATTTGTTCTTCTCGCAACCTCTGCATATGTATGCCCTTTTCCGTTCACTTGTTGTCTGATATAATTGATTTCAGTCACTTCTAACACTCCTAATCTACCTCCTGCCAGAATATTGGGTCCAACAGGAAGTGTAGTTAATTATTGAGTTGTTAGCAAGTGGCTTTTTCTATGTAATGCCCTAATTGGGCATGCATAAAAGGAGTGCCATAACCTACATTTTAGTTTGCCATAAACAATAACTGTCTACTCTAGTTTAGCAGTCACACCACGCTGCCTCAAGAGTGTCGCGTTCCTACGAAATCTAAATAAATCATAACATAGCCCCACATCTACGTAATAGGTGTGGGGCTGTTTTACGCTTACAATTAAAAAAGAAAGAACCTTTAGGCTATCGCCCAACCGAAATTCATCTCCCCCTTACCGTTGGGCTAAGCCCTTCACACGCTACAAGATGGAGACTTCCTTCGAAGTACGTTAAAATATTTCGTTAGAATTCTTTTTTGAAATACAATAGTCAAAGACACCTGTCAATCCTACCATGTAACTTTTGGAATACTCGAACAGGTTGGATTCTTTCAATATTAGTTTTTTATTCTTTTCCTTAAGGTAACTTAAGTAAGAGTCAGGTATACTGTTATTCATATAGTTTTTATTTATATATTGAATTATCCATTGATTACCAACGATACCATGGCATAAGCAAATATTTTCATTTGTGCTGTCAATTATACTTTTTATCAATTTCATAGCATCATTTCGAGGAACCTTATTCTCGAGTGATAAATAAGTGAGTGACACCCCTGGAGCACCATGACACCAATTGTTTGGAGTAGAGTCATCTATATTACTTATAGGCCAACTTAAAGTCGATTTATTAAAATAAGAGTTTAGTGTCGTATATAGTTTATTTATTTGTATTGTCACGTCTTCTCGCTGACATATCTTATTTGCTTCTTGAATAACGAACAGTTCTCCAGCAACCCCATGTGCAAATCCAATGTATGTTTCTTTTAGTGTTTTCGGAAAATGGTTTTCTATAAGAAAATCTAAAGTCTTATTTATAATTTGATATATATCGCTTCGGGAATTTTCAGAGACATTATTATATATTTTGATTAAGTAGTGTAAGTAACCAATGATACCATTTATAATATCATAATCTTTGTCTTTCTGAGATGGAAGATATGGTAACAAATCCTTCGACCATTCAATAAATTGTTTTTCTGGTACATAATTCAATTCTTTGTTTATTAGGAAAGCACTGTATAATACCCCAGAAATTCCATCGTAAAAGCCAAGTTTTACGTCATTATTTTTTAATTCATCTTTTATATAGTCAATTAAATTAAAAAACATCAGACGATATTTTTTAATTAATTGTAAATCATCATATTTTGCTAACGTTTTTCTTAAAAATAATGCTAATCCACTAACTCCTAAGTACATCTCTTTGGGGAGTATTATTAATTCAAAGTTAAAATTATTTTCGTTATCTCCAGTGTATATATGATCGAATACTAAAACCTCTCCTTTATAAACAAAAGAAGTAGCATCTAAAACATTAAGAAATTCACGTATCATTTCATCTACACTTAATGTATTGTTGTTAACACCTATATATTTTTTATAATAAAAACCTTTTTCTGAAATAAATGATTGATTAATAATAGCTATTTGTAAATCTAAATCATTTATCGAGAATTTATCGAAAAAAGAATCTTTAATATCTATCTTTTTATAGTCTATAGGGATACAATCTTGTAAGATGTGTTTTTTTTCTACATCTGATAACTCGTCTTTAGATTCAATGAAACTTTCTCTGGTATTTGAAAGGAACAAGTAGGGATGGTAACTACTCTGTAATAATTCATAATAAAATGCTGTGTTTTTATGAAGTACTCTGCTTGTCTTATTTTGAAATAACTCTTTTATTTTCCTAACTATTACTTCTTTATTTTTTAAAAAATAAGTGTAAGAATTCTTAAATCCTTTAATAAAAGGATTTTTATTTTTATAGAAATCCATCTTATTTTGATTCAAAGGAATATTTTTTTTAGACATTAATACTTCTTTTTCATTAAAAACCTTTTCGAAATGATTATTATTATTTTCAATTTGATAGTTAGGCATAGATATAGTTTGATTTTCAAAAGAATTAAATCCTGTTATCACAGCGCCTTTTATAGATGTAAAAGGAAGCAGTCCGGTAGCAAGGACAGAATTCTGTAAATTGTATGGAACGCCCTTTTGATTGGATTCAATGTATTCATCAATATGAAAAATAGTTTCACAATCAATAGGTATGTAATTTTCACCGTCAAATACAATATTTTCTTCGTGCAAATCACTCAAACCCAATAAATAAGAAGCGAAAAGCATTTGCCCTGCTTTATAATAAGTATTATCAATAGAATCTGAATCATTTTGAATTACTTTTTCTTGGAAATATCCTTCTTTAATATTCAATGTTTTTATATGCAATTCTTTATCATTAAATAAATTATAGAAATATAGTAGTTTATGCTCATGGTTTTCGACTCTGTTCTTGAAGTAAATACTTTTATCTTGAAAGCTTATTTCAGTGGTAGGAATTAGGTTGAAATGTCGATCACCTTTCCCTATTCCTATATTATCAATTTTATTTAAAGTGACACCAAATACATATTCAATGTCTTTTTTATTACTCAATAATAAAGTATAAATGTTTCTATATTGAGCTATAGAATTAGTTATATATTTTATAATTAATGTCCAAAGATCTTCGAACATTTCATAAAAATCTCTAATAAAATCTTTCAAATCGATTTTATGAAGCATTTGATAGATATCTGTTGAATCGACATTTTTATAGAAGTTATTTAAAAAAAAGATTGCTGAATCTGAAACTAATGTATTTAGATGGGCGTTTAAAGAATCTATATTTTTAAAATATAGATTCTTTAAATCATCATTAGTTATTTTATTAATAGCTATATATTCATGAATAGGTTTATAGAAAAAATGAAGTAGATATTCATCGGAAGAGAAAGTATAGTTTTTATAAGCATTTTCAATTATCTGTTCTAAGGTCATTTGTATCTTCATCCTTCCTGAGAGCTAAATTCTGCGAATTTAGGATTGCTTTGTTTTAAATAATCATAACTTCCTATGTCATTAATTATCCCACTGTCAAGGAATATTATTTTGTCACATTTTTTAATACTGGAAAGTCGATGTGCAACTATTATCTGAGTTTGTGTGAGATTTTGGAGCTCTTTATTTATACTTAACTCAGTTTGATTATCTAACGAACTTGTTGCTTCATCTAGAATTAATAAGTCCGGATTATCTACAATAGCCCTTGCTATTATTATTCTTTGCTTTTGTCCTCCAGAAATATTTGTACCACTTTCCGATATGACTGTTTCGATGCCTAATGGCATTCTAGAAATATCCTCGATTAAATTTGCGACTTTGAGTGCCTCTATAAGTTGTTTATCATTTATTTCTCTATTCATTAGAATGTTATCTTTTATAGACTTGTTGTAAACAAATGGTTCTTGAGGTACAAAACCAATTTTCTTCTTATATTCATTAATATCAACTTCATGAATATCTTGATTGTTTATATAAATTTTTCCTTTCGTAGGTTTGTACATGCCAAGCACCAATCCCAATATAGTTGATTTTCCTGATCCAGTAGCGCCTGCAAATCCAGTCTTTTCCCCCCCGTATATTTTAAAAGATATGTCTTCTAATACATAATTTTTTTGTCCAGGGAAAGAGAAATATACATTTTCAAACTCTATTGTTTCAATTAGTTGAATCTCTTTTTGTCCCACATATTCATCTTCATCTTTCTGATCTAAAATATCATTGATTCTTAATAAATTGTTTTTTAAAGTCCCTAAAGTGTTAAATGTATTGAAAAGACTGGAAAAGTTTTGGAAATACACCCCAGACAATGAAAATATAAATATTAAGAGACCAATATTTATATTTTCATTTTTAGAAAATAAGACTGTCATAACTAATAAAACCATAGGTCCAAAAGTGTTTAAAAAATATATAATAGTCGAATAAACATTATTAACTTTACTTCTGTTAACATAGGCAACTAAAGCTTCTTTATTTGTATCCATAAGTAAATCGCCCATATATTCTTCTTGTGAATTGGCTTTTATGGAAAATATAGAAGAGAAGGTTTCGTATTCAAGAGCTTGTAACCTGGTGTATTCATTTAATTCTAATTTATTTTTCAACACTATATCTTTTCGCAATACTGCCAACACCAATCCAAAAATCAAAGAAATAGTTGCTAAAAAAACAAATGAAATAAAGTCATTTATTAATACTGCTATTAATAAAACAATGGTTACTATGCTATCTAATATTCCCTTAAAAATAGTATCAAATATTAATTCCCTATTAGATCTTAATAGACCTAATCTAAATAAAATTAGACTAGAACTCCGAGTTAAGAAAAATTGAAATGGAACTGAAAACAATTTTTTTACAATTTTATGATAATGATTTAAATCCATTATCTTAACAGTTTGTAACATGAATGATACTCTAGAATAGTAAAGAGCTAGAAGTAAAGGCACTATTAAGAGTAATGAGAGAATATATTCATTACTAATTGTTTGATTTTTTTCATAATAATTAGTGAATGATCCTATAAAAGAAGGTATCAATAATACTGATAATGAAAAAATTAATGATATTGAGAATAACAGTATAAATCTTTTTTTATTCTCTAGAAAATAATCAATATATAACTTCCAATTATTGTGTTTCTCCTTCGGTTTAACTTTACTAAAGTTCTCATTAGGAGTACTTGTCAAAGCAAAGTTGGAATATTTTTCTGAAAACTCATATTTTGTAAGTTTTACCTTCCCTAGTGCCGGGTCAATTATATAATAATTATTGTTCTTTATTTTAGACAAAACAACAAAATGGTTATTGTTCCAATATAAGATGATTGGATTTTTTAAAATCTCGTCAAGTCTATTTATTCCTACCTCATAAAAATCAACGTTTAAATTGTAAGAGGATAAAATATCTCCTACCTTTTGTAAAGATAGACCATCCCTTCCAATATCTTCGTATTCTTTTATATCTTTTGGTAGCACTTTACAACCAAAAGAATTAAGAATCATAGAAGCACAACATAATCCACACTCCGACTCCTGGGACTGAGGAATATATTTTAATTTCCCCATTACCTAACACTCCCTAACAATCTAATAAAAGAATAGATGGTAACTCAGGATTCTCTAATCTAATTAGAGTGTAGAAAAAACCTGATAAACCTAATCCGTAGTTTATATTGTTATCATAATAAGTCATTCCTACTTTCAAAAACTGCTTTTTAAGTACTGCTGATAATTTAGACAATGTAGGCTGGTCTATATAATTCAAATTATAAGCATCTATAAATAAATCCATAACACTTGCTAGTCCATGGCATAATGTTATATTTTCTATATAATTATTCTCTTTTGACATCAAATTGTTAACCAATCTATTAATTGAAGATTTGATCATTTGATCATCTTTAAATTCTTTCGAAAGCCGCATTCTACTTTGTAAAATACCAGGGAGACCATAACATAAATAATAACCTGCTAGATCACCTGTTCTGGGATCAATATAATTATTGTCATTCTCCCTAAATTGCTCGTCTTCTTTGGTAATTAACATTTTAATAGTTGAAGACAAATTCATATATGGAAAATTATTTTGTGTTTCATTAAGGGCGAAAATTATTCCCGATAATCCATGAGCCAATCCAGCGCCTAGTATTTTAAAATCTCTTTCCAATATTTCATCTTTTATTCTATCTATAATTGAAAAAACATCGTCTTTTAAAAAGATGATTTCTGTGTGTTTAGTTTTAATAAAGTCATATATTTTATTAACAACAACTAAAGCTCCTGCCAATCCACCAAAATAGTCAATATTAAGCAGTTTAAAATCCATTTCTTTAATACGGTTAATTGTCCTTTTTATTTCCTCAATATATTCAGGTTCATTATTCAATTTATATAAAGAAAAAATTATAAACAAATAAGAAGAGAGTCCATCTGTAATATTAATATCTTCACTATGCAATAATTTATTATCTTTTATTTTAATAATAAGATCGTAAAAGGAACTATCAATGTCAGTGATCTTTTTATTGCAGTATGCAGATGCTAATATAGCTCCACCAGTTTCATACAAGTAGCCGTTCACATAAGATAAATATGCCAGTTCCTCTCTAAAACTAACATGTAAGTGCTTTCTATCCCTGATTTTTTCTTCTATTTTCTTCATTTTTACTAAAGGAGAGTTTAGCATAGTTTCATGCGGTTTATGATTTGTTTTTCTTTCTGAATTGAAGTCGGATAACATTAAGCTCTTTTTAATATTATCCACCTCCAATTTCAAATCGGATTCCTTGAAATTCTTGATTTTCTTTTCTATTTGATTATGCAGATTACCTTCAAAATAATTATAAATTACTTTTCCATTACCTAACACTAAATTTCTATCTCTGATATAAAATATAGGGATATCTCCTTGTAAAAGTGCTTCTTTTTCATAAGCAAAAATAAGTTCGGGTTCGTTATCTTTTTTTATGTTATTTATTGCTTCTTCCGCATTATCTTTTTTCAGCATATAAAAAGGTTCTTTTAATAACTTTAATACCCTTTCATAGACATGAGTTGGTCTATATACATATCTTAATTTTGCATCAGCATTACCTATAACTCCCTGAATTAATTGGATATATTTTTCTTTGGAGTTCAGAATCTTTCGAGTCATATACTCAAAACCGTGAATTAATTCTTTTATGTAATATTGGGGTTCGATTATTTTACCATCTACTTTTATTAAATTTTCCTGATCAGAAGTGTAGACATTCAGCTTCTTTGAGACAAGCTTATTGTTTTTCACCTCATAAGAATTGTAGTCATAAAAAGGATTGATTACTTTTTCCTTTCTCCCAGTTAAGGAGGATATATTCATATAAGAATTAGATATGGCTACTGGAAAAATTCCTGTCCTGAATATTGAAGAATCTAAGTTGCTTATGAAGTCTGACACAAGATATAATTGATTTTTCTTATTTATTGGTGCGTAAAAACATTCTAAATCAATAAAATAAGGGTTAGTATTTTGTAGTATTACATTTTCATAATGGTTATCTGTACTATGTAAAAAGTATAAGACGGCTGAGAGTATGCCTTTGTTTATGAAAAACGTTTTTATATCTTTTTCTTGAGTGGGGGAAATATATTTAACATCTTCACAAAGAGAAAAAGTTTCATAATTATTTATCTCATACCCATAATCATTTAATATATTATTGATGAAATTATTTAAATTGTATTCAACGTCACTATTTCTAGGTTTGTAAAAAAAAACTTTTGATGTACATTTAATTTTCAAAGTTGTTTTTCCGCCATTATGGCTATCTCCTTCTCCCATTTTAATATGAGTTATGTTATCCAAATCTAAGTCTTCTGCTATTTCATCTAAGTTTAAAAAGACTTCATTCAAATACTCTATTAGAAGATTATGCTTGTTTGTTAAATAAGTAGGAAGGTAGTTAAATGTACTTCTTACTTCATTTATTAAATCATCATTGATATACATTTCGAAATCTTCAATATCAAAATCAATTGAGTGATTATTATATATATAAGTATAGATGTAATATACATCTTCACTCAATTGGTTTATTATCTGGTTATTTAAAGAAGAAATGACAGAATCACTAACAATTTTATTTGGGTTTAATTCATTTAAAGATTCTTTAGATAAAATTCCTTTTGTAATTTTCTTTAAATTATTTTCTACGATATTTGTCATTTATCCTTTCTCCTATCATATTTTTCAATATAAAACTTGAGTATATATTGAATCAGTATTAATTAAAGGAGGAGCATTTTATAGCTCCTCCAAATATTAACCGCGTTCTCCACATTTGCTGCTACAAGCTAGTGTCGGGCAAAGTGCTATACTTGCTGCTACAGCACAAGGTACAGTTGTAGTTCCACCTTGTTTATCATCTACATTACTTACCTTTTTCAAGGAATTTTCAGCATTCTTGTTAGGCTCAAAGTTTTTTCTAAATAAACTCATTTTCATCTCTCCTTAAATAATTTTTTAAGCATTACAACCACCAGTACATTCATGCGAGAATGTACAAATTTTTCCATCATTACCTAAATGACATGACAAGTTATACCAAGGGCATTTCCCTCCTTGTACTTCTTGTAGCTTTTCATTCTGAAAATCTACTTTCTCTAAGTAATCTTGTTGTGCTACTTTTAATAATTGAGACTTTGACATTTCTTCCACCTCCTTTTTCCACCTGTTTTTTTGTGTCCAAGATTATAAAATTTTTTTAAAGGTTTGTTTATCAGAAGGAAGTGAATCTCCGATAACTTTGATTAAAAACCTTCCAAACAATTAAATTATTTTTTATGATTTCTCCTGGAAGTATAAAAGGACACATAGGGAAGGTAGTTCAATCAGATTATGTAGAGAATTTCATCATTTATAACAATGAAACTCATCTAACATACCTTTTACCTCTTAAAAAAATTTTATATCTACATAAATGAAGCACCACGACGTTAATAAATAAAATGTTTTAGTATTATAGCTAGATTTAATTTAATCACTTATATAGATATAAATTTTTTCTCCTATATAAATTAAGTGTCAGGATATTAAAAAATAAAATAATTTTCAAAATTTTAACTTTAAATGAATATTAAACAAAGTATACCATAAAATCAAATTTTTGAGTACCAGAAAAATTCATAATAATACATTATTTTCATTTTCTTTAATTTTTGATTTGTCAAATTAAGCGAGACAATATGCTTTTTTCAAAATCCTGACCTACATAATCTATGAAACACTCAATCGGTGTTTTGTATTTCAATAATTTCCTTGGTATGTTATTCCGTCGGAGTGCAACCTCAGAAATATACTCTTGTGACACAGGATTAAAGTCCATTTCTTTTGGCAGCCCATTCTTTCTTAGAAGACCGTTGGAATGCTCATTTAGACCCCTTTGAGATGGCGTTCCAGGATCTGCAAAATAAATATCGACATCTTGCTCATTACTGATGGATTTCCAATTGGAAAACTCTTTCCCACAGTCAAAGATAATGGACTAAAATAAGTGTTTTGGTAATCGATCAAACCATTGATGGAGCGATGTTTCAATATTGGTTGCCTGTCTATCAGCTGGTTTAATTGCGATGATGCATTTTGTTAAACGCTCAACAAGCGTGATGACAGCGCTCTTGTGATAACGTCCCACAATGGTATCTCCTTCTATACGGACTTTTTCATGAATGTAGTCCTTTTCTACAGATGCTAATTGAATCTTTTTACGGTCACATTTGGCTTTATTCGCTTGATATTTTAGATAAACGTCTATCGCAGTAAGTCCTTCTCTCAGTTGTCTAATAACACGATAAATAGCTTCATGCCACGCCTTTCAGCAGTTTACTGATTTCGCTCCACTACCAAGAATGTCCAAATGCGGTCATATCTCCGTTTATAATCACAGATGAGTTAGGTATAGAGTCAGTATAAGAATTAATACTTTGGAATTGGCTTCTTATTAATTCTTCAGACTTTCTTTTTTTCTCACTTTTACTTTGTTTTAAATTTCCAATATCCATCTCAGGTGTCCAAGGATATTGAGGATCTGAGGTAATAACCAAAGAATATGGTTCTCTACTAAGTTTATTGGATGCAGTCACTATTACAACTCCTATATAACTGATTTTTTAAATCAAAGCGCCTGAATTCATCCCTAAAATAGTAAATATTTACTAACATATGGAAATAATAGCATATTCAAAAAATTAATACAATGTTTATTTTGAATAAAACTAAATTTTGATAGTTATGAATTTTTCTAACAATAATAATTTTGAAAGTTTAGTATCACTTTAACAACAAACTGTGGAACACGTTCTTATAAAACCAAAATCCTATCCCAAAAAGGAATAACTACCGTTCGCTGTCCTCTTCGGGAATTCAAAAATCACAGACAACCCGTTCTGAAGAATGATGGCGTATTGCTCTTGTACCTTCGAGCTGTCCACGTACGTTTTTCTTGTTTCTCGATACTTCACAGAGAAAAAATACCTAAACAATCTTAATAGGAAGTCAAGTTCTGCTTCACATAAGCAAATTTATTCTCCACAATCAAGTGACAGTCCGTTCTAGGATAGGTAACCAATTTCTTTTCATACAACCCTTGCACAATCTCTAGCACCATAGATGGACTATACTTCCGTTGTTTATTCATTTTTGTTTGTAAAGTAGATAAAAAATGCAGCTTCGGAGCCCTCGTTTTCTTTTGTGTCTTGTCTAGTTCTGTTACTTTCCCATCCTGTCGCCTTCTTGAACACCATAAGACTGTAAAACATCCATCGTTTTTGTTTGGTATCATAGCGCTGATTATCTTTAACTTCAAAGCTTTTGCTATGTGTACCAATTGCAAATAGAGGTATATGCCTACCATTGTTTAGGCTATAAGTTAACATTAGGTGAATTTTTCTCTTATAAAATATGTTTCCATCGAGTATCTTTGAGGTCTTTTTCATTAGGTTTCCGCACGTGCTCAACAAACTCTTCTTCACAAGCTCCCACTAAAATAAAATTCTTTTGCGCCTGCTATAATGAAGGGGCATTAGCGCCTCCTTCATAATCAGGGTCAGCAAATTGAGTATAATCATCTTCCCAAAAGCATATTTCACATATCTCGAAAGTGCCCGGTGGTTCTTCGTTTAGTGTTTTGTAGCCACAACAAGGACAAGTATATTTCATATGGTTGCTCCTTTGTTTTCTATTATGTTCCACTAATCTATTTATTCAAATGAAAATTATATTTGATACCCACACTGCCATCTATATTTACTGTTATAGCTTTCGGAGATTCTTCGCCTGGTTCATAGTTTTCGGGTAACAAACCAGAATCCATTTGATGTGCAATACCTTCTGATATTTCCATATATTCTTCTAAGTTAGGTTTAGGAACTCCTAATAGTGTGTCTTAAGGATAATGGAGCCGAAACCTCTTTCATAAAATCAAATTCTGTATTAGGAGTTAATTTATCGAATATCTCTTTAATATGTTCTCTAACTTCTTGCCTAATGTTTGCTATGTCTTGTGAATTAAATGCTTTCATCATTAAGCTTCTAATTGGCCGATTCTCGGGGGGGGGGTCTAACGATTGGAGGTTTTTTTGAACATCAGACTGTAATCTGCTCATAGTATCAGATTGGTCTTCTACCCTTCTTTTATCGAGAGCAAAGAGCTTTGGGTTACGTAGAACATATTTACAATCATCGTATCGAGTTAGGACCCAGGATCCCATCCCTTCATGATAAAAGATAGGATGATTTTCCCTTAAATTGATATGGGTTCTCTATATTAATTGGATTTAAAGGGTTATAATAAGGTTTTCTTTTTATTGTCATAAACTTATTTACTTCCTTCAACTTATATTATATAACTATTCTGTATTCAAGGTGTGTAATGCTTATAAAGCCTTATATACATAAAACCACTAAAAAAAGCAGCCAAAAGAATAATACTAAATATGCTTAATGGGTTCATCCACTCAGATAAAAATAAAGTAAGTGGTGCTAAAAATCTACCGATAGTAAATTGTAAATCTGCTGCACCCATATATGTTCCTCTTGAATTATCTGGTGCGTAATCTGCAATAAAATTTTTTATAACAGGAGCACGAACAATCTCCCCAAAAGTAAAAATGATTGTTAACAATAACAAAATCCATATATTAGTTGTAAAACCAACTAAAAACATGCCGCCCCCTGCTAATATAGCAGATAATATAAAAACGTTGCGATCTGTCCAGCCTTTTAGCCACTTTGTTACAGGCAATACAAAAAATACAAATAGGAGACCATTAATGCCTAATATTAACCCTAATATCTCTTTACCATTTAAACTTAATCTCCAATTATTAAAATTAAATAGATCTTGAGCAGGTACATAGGAGGTTATATAATACGCAAAATATAAATCTAATTGCATAATAGCAATTACTGCTAGAACTCCTCCAATTATGTATTGAAAAAATATTTTATCTTTAAGGACAAACCAGTAATCATAGAGTTGATTACTGATTAACTTTGGTATTGTTTTTATACCTATTTCTTCTCTTTTTAGGGTTGGAACGGATTCTTTTATATAAAGAAGAATTAACGTAGTGTATATAACCATTATGAAAGTACAAACCCATAATAACCCACTTAAGTAGTTAAAAAAGAAGAATGATCCTATAACCGGACCTAAAACTGCACCTACATTATTTGCTGTGATAAAGGTAGCAAATATTTCCCTTCTATCCGATTTTTCTGCTAAGTCAGCAACCATAGCACTGCTTGCTGGCTATAAATAGCCCCACCTAGACTGATTCCTAAAAAGCAACCATAACTTAGCCAGTGATTATTATATATTACAGATAGCGCAAACAAAGCAAACATTAAAGTTTGTATAGATGATCCTATTATCATAATAATTCGTCGCCCAATATAATCAGATATATTACCTCCAATTATATTACCTATAATAGATACTAAAGGTGGGATACTCATTAAAGCCCCGGTAACAGCGTTTCCTAATACATCACTAAAGTAAATTGCCATAAACGGAAAATACATCCAATAGAAAAGATTGAAAATACCTTCACCTGCTAATCTTATTTTTAAACTCCTATTCCACTGCCTTATCTTCATATATACCTCCTTTTTTTAAAATATCTGCTTTGTCTGATTTAATAAGTATATAATATAAATTATTCAAAAATGTTTAAAATCCTCCTTTTATTTCAAATTATTTTTAAAAATTATCGGCTATGTATTGGCTTTCATCCAAAAAGCCAAAAAAGCGCTCAACTAGTGAAATAATTCGTTATAATAGTACTTTTGCGTTGAAGATTGGGGTGATTTTTAAACACACCGAAAGAAAACCTTACAAAAAACACTACTTGATGAGGATCAACCTTTTCCAAATTTTTCGATGGAAATGTTGGAGAAAAAGGTGGTTGGATGATTTCTATAGTCTTGTTTTCGTAAATTAACGAAGAACGTTTTTTTGTTCAAAAAATATCTAAATTATCGGGAGTGGTAGTGGAAGCATGCCATCAGCATGGTTCCACACTATATTCTGTTCCCAATTCTATCCCAGAATGTGAGGTAAAGCTCACTGGACGGCATCTATGGGCAGTGTTTACTGTATCCGGCAAAAGCTGTTAAGTGCGGTCTATCGCTTGACTGCTTTTGCCGGATACAGGATCCTCCGTGAATGGATGCCGTCCTTAAACGGACTTAAATTTTTTGTTGTTCGAGATATTGACATAGCTCCACTGCCGCCGACTTCCTTCAGATTCTGGGTCCCCCCAGACACCATTGTCTTAAGCTAACCACTACTACTGCCTTTGTGGTTCGTGTTAACCCTAGAGAATACGCACATGCCTGGCACCCAACAATGAGTGCAAGGAAAAAATGATTCAATATTTTTAATAACCCAATTAATTAATGCACTGCTAGTGACAAAAGATACAAGTAAAAAGCAACTAAAAATTTTTATAAAAAAAACATTGGAAATTTTGTATTATTATGTAATAATCGGATTATATAATTTATAAATAGCTATAGGAGGGTGGAGGTTTGCGGAATTAGCACTATGAAAAAGAAAGTTTATGTTGGTTTTTCACTAATTTTATTTTTATCATTATTTATTTATTATCTACAAGTTTTCGAGAAAGAAGAGGAATATGAGAGCTGGGCTCTTGACTATATCGGTGAAGCACGGAAACAATCCTCTAGCCAGATTAAAATAGCTATCTTGGATAGTGGTATAAACAAGACACATGGCGATTTAAAAAATGTAAATTTCGAAGAGGTCAACGTGATAGAACCCAATAAGCCGATAACAGACAAATTTGGTCATGGAACAGCTATAGCAGGTATTATAGCTGGTGAGAAAGTAGGGATCATTAGCTCAGAGGAAAATTTGATCTTATACGACGTAAAAGTCCTTAACGACAAAGGCGAAGGAACAATTGAAGACATTATTAATGGTATTATGTGGTGCGTAGAGCAAGAAGTAGATGTAATAAATATAAGCTTTGGTTTTTTTGATGACAAAAAAGGTCTTCACGATGCAATAAGGGCAGCTACAAAAAAAGGTATAGTTGTAACAGCGGCAGCTGGAAATACAATGGGGCTGAGCGTAGACTACCCTGCTAAATATGAAGAAGTTTTATCTATTGCTTCTATAGATAAAGACTTTAATATCGATCCTCGATCAGGGTACGGGAAGGTAGACTATTCAGCTCCCGGTGTTAAAGTTATTTCAACTGATAACCAGGGTGGGATGTCTGAGTTTTCCGGAACTTCTTTTGCGACAGCATATGCGACTGGAGTAATTGCATCTATCGTTTCGAATAAATATAACACAGCTAATATCAAACAGTTATTAAATAAGCACACTTTAAAGTTAAATGAAAAATCAGTTTATGGTGAAGGTATATTAACTTTTAAAAGAGAATACTTGGAGGAAACCTATGAAAAAGTTTACAATTAAATTAATATTACCAGTTTTAATTTTTACTACTGTTTTTTCTAACACAAGCCTAGCTTTTGCAGATAATTATAACAAAGAAGATTTAGAGATTAGTAACAAAATTTCGCAAGAGTTTGCTAATACAAAATATATTGATGGAAATATTGATCATGAACTTATTGAGATAGAGTCAGATGATGATACCATTTCTTATCAAGTTGATGTTGAAGAAGAATTTGGAATCAAGAATGATTCATTTGAAATGCATGTAGATGAATTTTCAGATTCCGAAATACTTGTTAATTCTAATCTACAAATGCAAGATTTACTTTACGAATCAAATTTATATGTAAATTTAGATGCTGGCGAATTTTATGTAACTGAAGTGGAAATAAAAGATAATGGAGAAAAGATTGTTACAACTTATGACGTGTTCTTAACTGAAATAGAAGGTGAAGAATTTAAAGCACAACTTGTTAACCGAAATACAGGGGATTTACATGAAGTTAATACAATTGATGCTAAAGCCTCGGCTATTCCTGTGATAGGTCTTATAATTGCAAATGGTGTGAGATGGGCTGTAAAGAAGTTTGGAAAGAGAGCATTAGTAAGTGCTTTCGGTAAATATGCATTAAGTAACGCTATAAAAAAGGTAGCTAAATTTTCTGTATCTAAGAAGCATTTTAGAAATGCTGGAGGCAGATATGCAAAATTCAATACAACTAGTCAGAGTACAGTTCGCAAATGGGTAAAAGAGGCTCTTCGAAACAATCCATCAATTAAATTCAATAATAATTATAAAAAATTATCATTTACCATAACTTCTAACATTGGTAAAAAGGTAGGAACTAAAGGGGAAACTAAAATAAAAGTCGTCTTTGATCATACAGGTAAAATATGGACAGCATATCCAGTAAAGTAAAGTTTGACTACAGCTTCACACGTGACCCGAGTGATATCTCAAATAAACAAAGAAAAGATGTTTCCTTGATTTTAGATATCACTGCCAGATTTAGTATTTTTATAAATGACGACTGTTATTTTGACGAAGAGGAATTCCCTATTTTAGAATTCTATAAATACCTTTACGAATGGAAAGAAAAAACAAACAATCTAAATAGAATACAAGAGTTTCATTATTATTCTCTTGAATATGACGAGTATGATGATGGAGCAATTTTATCTCTAATCCCTTTTGGAGGGGATAAGGCAAGATTGAAATCTATTTGGGCACAAGAATACCTTTACAATGTATTTGATGCTTCATATATAAAGGATGAATTCATGTCTCTGGAATCTTCATTAAAAAAAGATATTGAAGAATATTTTAATATTGATTTAAAAAAGTTTTTGAAACATATTCCTATGTACAAAGAAATTAATACAGAAGACATGTAGAGTATGAGTGGCTACCTTTTAGTAGCCACTCTTTTTTGGCCTAGCATGGGAGAATTCTAACGGGTGCAAGTCCCTAGTGCGACCAAGTAGCAGTATATACATAGCCAAAAATAAGGGTGTCCATGGCGACATGGAATCTGAAGGAAGCTCGAGGCAAACCTCTGGTCTGACGAACAGAAATCATATAAGAGGCAACGTATGAAGATAAGGCTGCAAAAGAAGTTGAAGTCCGATAGCTATACTTATCATACCCATTCACAAACTCTGTTTTAAATGATTTAAACGTTAATTCTTTTCAAAAGGTATGTTTACTATTGAAAGTTATTGCGCGCATTATTGATCTCTCAATTTCAAACATAACTAATGCTTCATAAATAGGATTATTTTTAAACTTATTTCCTCTATCTGTATAAAATAACTTAAAGAGAGAGTTGGATTGTAACTCACGGTCGCGAAAGCACGATGAACTAGTGACCCATTGTCAAGACAAAAATTTTAAATATTTTAGGTGGGGGAGCTGTGGAGCTCCTTTAAGGGGAATTAACATTTTTTTCATTACCATTCTCTTTCATAGAAACTTGGTTGTAAGGAGGGGCTTCACGACAAAGTTCCTATGGATGAGAGGGGGCATTCTTTTATGAATAATAGACAAACTCAGGTGTCTGGTATTTTAGCGATTGATGTAGTCGCTTTTGGTTATAGAATGCAAAAATAGTTTCGAATTTCTTGTCTAGCCTCTCTGGGGTTGTGGTATTCTTTGAGATAAATTTCTTCGTATTTGATAGTGCACCAAAGTCGTTCCGTAATGGTGTTGTCTAGTGCACGTCCTTTGCCGTCCATACTAATGTGGACTTCATTCTGTTTTAATAGATTAATATATTTAGGGCTAGTAAAATGACTGGTTTCCCTTGAGAAAGCGCACGTTATAACGAAGTCCATTTTCTGATCCAGCTCCCAACTGATCACATAGCGAGAATACCAATCAATAAGGGCAACCAAATAAAGCCAGCTCCGTTTAAGACGCACGTAGGTAATATCTATTCCCCATACGTGATTGGGATGTTGGATGGTTAATCCTCTTAATAGATAAGGATAAATTCTGTGCTGCTGTTTCTGTTTACTAAGGATTTGGACCGGGTGATATCCCCGCAATTCCCATTGTACAGCTTTCCTGTTTAACAATGAGTCCTTCTTGTTTAAGGGCTTCTGAGATGCGTCTTGATCCATAAAAAGGGCGTTCTGTGTATATCTCATCGATTCGATTTTTGATAAGGAGTTCCTCTGAGGAAGGGGCTCTACAGGCCTATAATATAGGCTTGAGCGATTAAGATTCAACAGCTCTGCTTGGGTCTTTATGGAAAGCTCTGAACCATCCCAATCCAGCATGTCTAAACGCTCTGTTCTAGTCTTTGATTCCAGATTTTTTAAGCCTCGACAATTGCGTGGTAAGTCGCCCTATTTCTGCGTAGAGATTTTCTATTTGATCTTCGTATTCCTCCTTCATGTGGTCGACTTTCTTATTCTCTCTTTCAAATAGTTGTGGCATGTGATCAAGTGCAGCTTTACGCCATTGACGTAACTGATTTACATGTATGCCATGTTCTGAGGAAATCTCAGCAAGACTTCTTTCTTCTTTAAGTATTTCTAGCACGATCTTGGATTTGAATTGTGATGTATAACTTTTTCTTTTACCCTTAAATCTACTTTAACATCTCCTTATCTCGTGTCTAGATTTATGGGTCCATTATAGACCTTGGGCTGAAGCATCCTCAAAGTAAGACTAAACTCATTCTTCTATTCTAAATATTTCGTCCTTATCTTCATTAAATTATTTCTTTGATTTTCGACCAAGCGTAAACCATAAATAAATAGCCACAGCAACAAGTACAATTAATGCAATAATGTTTATTATTGTTGAAATAAACTCATTGTCTACGAAAATATTTATAATAAATGAACCTGCAACTATAACTAAAACAATGAAATATAAAATTTTATTCATAAGGTCCCTCTTGTAGATTTAAAAATTTATTAGCAAGTTAGCAATAATATACCGATAGTATTTTAACGTTATGCACTAGTTTTTATAACATACCAAGGAAAGTGTAATTCATATGGTTGCAGTGTACAAAATAGCTTCCATATTCTTTGCAGGATTATTTGGATTAGGTATCGTTACATTTTTCATCTGAAGATTATTATTTTCAACATATTTATTCAGATTAGGTTTATCTTCAATGGAATCGAAAGTCTCTTTTCTCATTAGTACATAAACATGAGTTTTAACCTTATCTAAATTTATTAATGAACGGAATATGGATGAAGGGTGTTCAATTCCCCACATCCCTCTAATTCTCAAATATGTAATACCGAGTGGATCAACTCTATTGACCCTTCCTAACTCTTTTGTTTCTCCAAACTCAACTTCAGGTATAGAAGAAACCCCATCCTTAATTGCATTGGAAATTTTTTCATATGTTTCTTTATCTGCACAAAAGCAATCTCCATAAATTAACCAAAGGCTAGATAATTTTTTATTTTTTACATTCCCTACAGCATAGATCATATCTTTTTTAGCCCATCCGCCATATTCATTTTCACACTCTCTACACTCTTTTTTTATACGTAAATCATTTGAGTGCAAATAATCTTTCGGGAATGAACTATTTAAAGCAATGCCATTAGGATTTGTCCCTTCTATTTTTTTCACTTCAACAGCAGCACCATGTTTTATCACAAAATCAGGTGGATTGTTTGAATTGCCAAGATAACTAAATACCTTTTGATATTCTTTTAATTTATCACCCGCCATTTCATAATTAAAACTATAGCTACAGAAAGCATCTTTTACGAAATATTCTAGTAAATCTCCAGCACTGTTTATCCTATTGCTATTTTTATGATTCAAAACCTTAGGCATCTTATTACTGTTTCGTTCTAAGATATTGCGCAGTGCTATTAATACATTAGTAGTAGGTGTGTAATACATGTTAAAATCTCCCTATTATAGTTATATACCTAATTGTACATTTGACTTAAAATATTGTCTATACAGTATATAATAGAATTAACTTCTTTATTTGTTTGTTGGTATTGAATTCCAAAATTGATTTGTTGCTATATGTTAAGATAACTTGTAAGATTTTTATATAATGCGTTGTGAGGAGATAAAGAATGGTTCAAATTAAAATAGACGAAAGAGGTAGAGGTAAGTTTAAACCAGCCCCTGAACTCAATAAGGAAGAAGTAAAACAAATATTAATGGAGAAAATAAGAAATGAAAGGGAAACAGTTATAGAGTCAACTAACGACTTTTCTAATGATGAAATTAAACACAAAAACAATAAAATGAATGTTGTTTCGCTATTTTCTGGTTGCGGAGGGCTTGATTTAGGGTTTGAATTAGCTGGTTTAGATGCAATTATTGGTAAGGATAATACAGAAGCTATATTAACCAATAAAGATAACTTTAATAAAAAAAGAAACCAAAGTATTTTTCATACTGTATATGCTAATGATATTTTTGATGAAGCCTTACAGACCTATAGTTTAAACTTCCCCTCTCAAGTATACAAGCATAAAAAAGATATTAGAAAGATTCATGAATTCCCAATTGGTAACATAGTTATAGGGGGGTTTCCATGCCCTGGATTTAGTGAAGCTGGTCCTAGATTAGTTGATGATGAGAGAAACTTTTTATATTTACATTTTATTCGTTGCCTCATTCAAACCCAACCTGAAATATTTATTGGTGAAAATGTTAAAGGTATGCTTACGTTAGGAAAAGGAGAGGTTTTTAGACAAATCCGACAAGACTTTGAAGCAGCTGGTTATAAAGTTGAGGCTCAACTAGTTAATGCAAGAGACTACGGCGTTCCTCAGAATAGGGAGCGTGTAATTTTAGTCGGTGTTAGAAATGATTTAGATTTTAAATATACATTTCCAGACCCTACACATGGCGAAGGTGAGGGGTTAATCCCATATACAACTCTAAAAGATGCTATTGGCGACCTAGAGCAAGATCCAGG
Source organism: Virgibacillus sp. 6R (assembly GCF_001895305.1). Taxonomy (NCBI): domain Bacteria; kingdom Bacillati; phylum Bacillota; class Bacilli; order Caryophanales; family Bacillaceae; genus Virgibacillus; species Virgibacillus sp. 6R. The sequence continues at coordinate 445,173 of NZ_CP017762.1, forward strand.
TCCTTATTTCACAGGTTCCTACTCAACTATTTTTATGTCAAGAAACCGTAAAAAGAGGTGGGATGAGCAAAGCTTTACCATCCAAGCTTCAGGCAGACAAGCACCAATCCATCCTGGAGGATCTCCTATGATAAAAACAGGTAAAGACAAATGGATATTTTCAGATGGAGAAGAACACAATCGGCGTCTATCAATTAAAGAGATAGCAAGAATTCAAACATTTCCAGATTGGTTTGAATTTAGCCAAGGAAAGAATTTGAAGATGAGTAAAAATGGAAGGCTAGATAAAGTTTATAAGCAAATTGGAAATGCAGTTCCAGTATTGCTAGCTAGAGCTATTGCTAAGCCCATTGCAGACTGGGCTGTGAGATATATAGAAGAAAAGGAAACATCATATCAAATGAAATTACATTTATAGTGAACTTGAACTAATTTGCAGACTTAAACTTAAAAAGGATATAGTACTAATATATTATTCAATTCTATATCCTTTTACATACAAACCATATAATACCAATACCAAACTAATTCATAGGAAGAGACAATAATGATATTTAACTCTCAAAACTCAAACAAAAATACTAACCTTCGAGAAAGTCATAAAAGCTCAAAAAATTTACTTCTTAAAATCGGAAATAAATATTCCAGAAAAGATGTTTATAGAATTTTTAACGTTCCAAAAAATCAACAGAAAGGAAACTGGAATACTGGATACACAACTTTTAATAATGACATCTTTATATTTGCAAATATTAACTCTGTTGGACGTACTGGTCATATATACGATAACAAATTCATTGGTGATGAACTACAGTGGTTCGGTAAAAAAACTCATTCATTACAATCAAAATCTATTCAAAGCATGCTTGATCCTAAGGGTAACGTATATATTTTCACACGTGAGAACAGTGAAAACACTGACTTTATTTATCAAGGAAACGCTAGAGTAAAGACTTACGATAATACTACACCAGTAAAAATTATATGGCAATTTAATGATAAAAATGAAGTTCACCTAAATAAAATTACTGAAGAAATAGATAATCCAGGCAAATATAAAGAAGGATCTACTAAACAAATTTATGTTAACATCTATGAACGTAATCCAATAGCAAGAAGAAAATGTATAGAATACTATGGATGTAGTTGTTTAGTTTGTGGTTTTAACTTTGAAAATAAATATGGTGAGCTTGGCAAAGATTTCATACATGTTCACCACATTAGAGAACTACATACAATTGATAGAGAATATGAAGTTGATCCTATTACTGATTTAAGACCTGTATGCCCGAATTGCCATGCTATGTTACATAAAACAAAGCCTGCTCACTCTATAGAATTCCTAAAACATCTATTAAATAGAACTCCGTAATAATGAAAGTTCAATATTATTGTTTTGTTTTCAACTAATCTTAAATGCCTTAGAGTTCATCAAGGTTTTAGGAATTCTAAGGCACTCTTCTAAGTTTCTATTTATTCAAATCAAAATTATATTTGATATCCACACTGCCATCTATATTTACTGTTATATACTCAATGATTACCTTTAAAACATGGTATAAGTCCTGATCCTTTTTTTCAATTGTTTTAAAAGCTTGTTGGATGTTTTTCACAGATACTTCCTGTACTTCTTCATTTTTATATAAGAACAGTTTATCCTGGGCTTCTTTTATCTGCTGTTCAAATTCTTTTCTCCTAACTTGAAATTCTACTTTATCGATCAATTTATCAAGACAAAGATCAACAAGACCTTCGCTTTTCTCTTGATATTTTGCGATACTATTCTCCAATTGTTTCACTTGCTGCATATGCTCCCCTCTCCGCACTTTAGCTGCAAGAGCAGAGCTAATGGAAACAGATAAAGACTTTGGATATTGCGCAGCAAACATTGAAAACATTTCAAATTTCATGTCATTTTTTCCTTCTACATAGCTATCATAGCCTTCTTCAATGGTTACCACTCTTACACCATGTCCGAGTAACACTTCTTTAATTTCCAAAGCATCTTTTAAATCACGAGCTAATCTATGTATGGATTTAAAAAGAACCATTTTTATTTCCCGATTTCGGGCTTTTTGGAGAATTAATTGCATCGCCGTTCTTTCTAGGAATAATGTCCCTGATTTATCTTCATCAATTAATACAGATTTCTCATTAAACTCATAATTGTTCTGTTCCAGCCAATATCGACATATATCAATTTGGTTGGGAACAGATTCTTTTTGGCTATCCTTATCACTGGAAACACGAGTGTATATCAAGTATTTATAGTCATTATATTTAGTTGCCTCTACATCCGACTGTTTAAACATGTTTGCCCCTCCCCAATACCAAAGTATGTGTAACTCCATTATAACATTACGGAAAGAGCAATGATTACCGTTGCAGGATTAGGATTCTGCATTACAATATGCATTAAACCTTGATGGGCTTCTTAACCCATCAAGGTTTATTCAAAAGATATTCTCTTACTCAAGGTTTTAATATTAGTCATTCAGGTTACTTTGATAATAATTCCTTGTTCATATTCTCAACCTTGTGCATTTCTTCTAGTAAAGGGTTTTGATAATCACTGTAACTATCTAAGTATGCTCTTACCCCACCGATAATATTTATATTTTTAATATCTTCATTGTTTTCAAGTGCTCTTAATGCATGTTCATACCTTGTATATATCAGGTGGAGAATTCTAGTGTTTATTTCTGCTGCATCATCATTATTCAATTTGGTTAACACTAATTTAATTTGTTGCATCAAATACTTTCGGGTTGAAAGATACTTCATAACCATCACTTCCAATTGAATCAATTAATTAACAAAACAGCAATTTCGTTTCTGATATCTTCCCCCCACATTTATAGAACTGTTTGAAGAGCTTCTTCCAACATAGACTCAAAACTTGCAAATGACTGAATTAGATTACCAGATGGTTTATCAAGCTCTAAAAATACGTTTTGATCAAGATCATAGCAATACCAAGCTATATCAGAATCTCCAAAAAATAAATACTGTTTTTGCCAGTCATTTTCATACCAAATTTCGTTTGTCTCAATTATCCCATCAATTTCCTCATCTATTTCTCTATCTAATAAAAATTTATCAACACCATAAATCACCAAACCATCAAAGTCTAGTCCGTTTACTGTCTTTAAAAATTCAATATAAGATACTGGCAGTGTAATATTTCCTAACCTTTGCTGAATACACTGCTTCAATCTAATAATCTCTGTATTCGATACTGGGTTTCTAAGTGAACTTCCATACTCTTTTTCAATTTTTTCTATCTCTATTAATAAGTCTTTCCAACCAGGCATATCTAATACTCCTTCCTTTCTACAGGCTTCAATGGATAGATATCACTGTCAAACATTGGCCAATTTATTACCCTACTTTCTCTAGCGGCCAAACCTCTTGTTAAGAGATTTTGTTTGTTGGTAATTGCTTTATGATAGGGGTCATTTCTAATTAGAACTAGATTAGAAAAATCATTCGTCCCACCATCGTCTAAAGGTAAGTTATGATGAACTTACCAGCCTTTTGGATTACGCCCATCTCTCATTCTGGCAATATCATTTTCGTCTAAACCCGCTTTTTTTAGACGCTCCATTCTTATAGGATCATTAGCAAATTCTTTAAGAAAATTCTTCCGTACAGAGCTATTAAATTTCTTTCTAAGATTAGCAGTTTCTTCTGACGACCTCTTAGTATATACAATTTCTTTCACTGTTACATCCTTTAAGTGGATTTTCTCGCCTTTTAGAGAACCTATAAAATTATCTTTTTTACCTTCTTCATTTGATAAGTCCTTCTTTTGAGTATGACTACTTCCTGCACCGTTCTCTCTGTCTAAAACAAAGTGATATCTCCCTGTTGTATCATTAACTACATTGACTTTAGGTATTTGTGTTCTCATCCATTCCTTTACATTCAACATCGTAGGAATTTTTAGAGAGGACCTTGTATACGTATTATTTTTAGAAATTACTTCTCCAACGTCGTTTTGGTCCGCAAACTTACTACCAGATTTTGGCTTAGAAAGGAACGACTTTGTACCAAAAACCGTTGAAAACAAACCAAAACTAGATAACCAATGTTCTTTGGAATACGTTTCTTCAGGACTTATTGTCCCATGCATCATGTCTACTCCACCAACAGTAAACCAGTTAACAAAGTCTTTTGGTGTATTCAACATATTTTCTGCCTGGACCTGAAGACCTTTTGAAAAGTCCTGTCCCGTATTCAATGCACCAAAAGTAATATAATTTCCGAAATCATAAAAAAGAGTCGAATTTAGCTTCATTTCTATCCTCTGCTGCTTTTAATACATCCGAACCTATCTCTTGAAACGCTTGAGCAGACTTTTGACATGCATTTTGCCTCCGATCATCTGGAATTGATGATACCAATTCGTACGTCACGGAACCATCAGATTCTTTAAACTCACGGACTTTTCTACCGTCAATTAGCGTATAGTATACACCATGCCATTCTTTCTTATAGTCCGAGATCTTTACTTTAGAAACCACTTGGTGCTCAATGGTAGAAAATTCTCCTGTAGTTAAACGGTCACCTGGTGCTGCTTAGAACAAAAAATACATTGCTCAAAGCTTATGAGTGATAAAATAGATGACTTTATATTTATATAAGTAATCGTAAAATATTTTTACGGTTACATACATCCGTATAATTATCAGTTTTTATTTATTCAAATCAAAATTATTGACACACCCGGATCATATCCCATATACATTCATCTTCTCCTTTTTCAATGATTCTGAAGGCATAAATAGGAAAATCACAAAATGTACCCTTGATAAGCTCACTCTATCAAGGGTTATGCAAAATATAACTGTTAGTCTTGACTATAAGAAAAACCCGATAAATATTAAGTCAATTAGAATCACTTTTTATTTCCTTTAAAAACTCAGGGTCAATCCAAACATTTTTAACTTTGTAATCGTCCATTTCATCTTCAATGTTATAGGGCTTTATACTTTCTAGAAAATCATTGAAACTTTCGGCAATATATATTAATGGATTTCTTGGTTTTAATTCTTCCTTTATAAGCTCTATATCATGATCCCAAAAACTAATAGTTTTGTCCTCAACATTCAGACAAACTATATTGCCTCCCTCAACTCTGCAAATCGGTATATTATTTCTTGGTATTCGCCCCTTATATATATTATATTGTGAATTTAGATCATTGATTTCCTCTAATTTAACGCCAAAAAAATCTGTTATTGATATTGAATTTATTTCTCCAGTAGATAATTCTAAAATGTTTGGCTCGGGAGTTCCACCATTCTTTTCTTTTAAAAAAGAAACATAATCTACTGGTAAATTAGTGCCTAATTTGTTTTCAAAATCACTGAATTCTGCTTTATCAAACTTGACATTACTTGCTTCAATTTCAATCATAACCTACACCTCTTTATCAAATTATTATAAATTAGGGAGCCAATCCTTTTCTAATTAATGCAACCCCACCAGTATGTCTCACAGATTGATGTAAATCAGTTGGCACTAACATTAAAGTCCTTCCATCTTCTACATGGTGCCAAGTGTAACCTTTAGGGGTAGCCTTTAAACCAATAGATTTATTAGCTGCTGTAAAGTCACTAGAGGTATTTCCTTTTAAACCATCTATTTTTATACTCACTTTTGAATAAGGACTAAAATCCGGGAATCCTTCTTTTGTAAATTTAACACCATTCGGATATTTTTTAGCCAAATCACCAGATAGATTGTATGTTTTTCCAGCATATTTCTTGTTTATAATTCTAACACTATTACCTTTGGTACTTGTAACTATCTTACCAGTATTTTCATTACCAAGCTTTAACTTACCTTCTCCCTTAATCAGTTTCCAAGCTTTTCCTGCTATTTTCCCTATTGGTACCAGAGAAGCTCCAGCTATTACTTTTTCACCTTTAGTGGTGTCACCGTCCATAACCATTTTCACATCATCCCAAAACAGAAAATCAATTGTCCCCTTTACTATTTTTCCTCCCGTATCTCCTATGTCTTCTACTTTTCTATCCAGCCACCCTTTGTCAGGTTCTCTTGGCTTCCATCGGTTTCCAGGGATAGTGTCAGTTATTTCATACTGGACATCACCTGTTTTTGACTTATACTCTCTAATTTTTCTGCCATCAGCCAAGGTATAATAAACGCCATTCCATTCTCTTTTGTAATCAGACACCTTTAATTTAGATACAATTTGTTTTTCCAGTGTTGCGAATTCATTTGTAGTTAGTTGATCTCCACTTGCTGCAATAACCGCTTGTAACGACTTGTAACTATAATCATTGTCTTAAACCGAAAGTATCTTTGCAAATAGTTAATCACTGTAGTTGCAAATGGAATAAATCTGGAAGAAGCAAATTTTAACAGTTCACTCAGTATCACTTCCGAATGTAGGGCATTTTTTGTACTATTTCTCATTAGCCCATCCATAAGTTCTTGATGAAACTTTTGATCAGCTAGTTGCCTTGCTTGATACCTATCAATACGTAACTTCCCATTGTTTCCTAGCTCACGGATTTGACTAATATAATTCTTCATCGTTCGTATATCTTGTTCTACGGGTTCTAGCTTAGCTGTATTATGGCGATCAAAAGCGTGGAGCTTCTCTATCGTCTGACGGTTCAGCTTTTTCGCATGCTGTACTTTATCTAGGAATTCCCCATCGTTTGTATTGGGAATGTCAACGATATCCCTTACAGACTGAAGAACAGCATTTGCCTCATCCGTTAACGCCATGGTAATCTGTTCCATTCGTTCAAAACTTCGTTGCACATCTTGAGAAAGAAAATCCTCACGAATAACCCCATCTTTGTTTGGTTCCATGTCCCGAACCGACTTTTTCATTTCCTGTAAAGTATCGGAGTAATTCGCAATAAAACCTTCTAGGAACAACAGAAATGGCATGTGTACCTCTTGATAGAAGGTTCGAATAGAATTTAGCCGTTTTCCCTTTAAATGCATCCTCCAAAGCTATAATGCCCTCTATGCTCTTCTGGATGTTTTTTACTTGTGTATGTATTTGTTCTAGCTGTGATATGGTTTTGTCAATATAGCTATGAAGGTCGCTTACATAAAGCGCCTTAATGAACATCCCCTCCTATCCCCATTGGTAATCATTTCAATGTAACCCCTTTAGTTGCATTATACTAAAAGTAAAAAATATATGGAATGTTTATTCTGAAATGAATTTATAGGCAGTGAATAAGTTATACTAATTTATATACTGTAATAGAATTAACGATTCTTTATCACTTATACTATATACTGAGATATATTACACTTAACTTAAATATTCTTTGAGCTGTTCAGGAGTTGCAAAATAATCCTCAATAGCCTGATCCATTTCATTCGTCAATTGTTCAACTTGTTGTTTTTTGTCTATTTTATTATTACGCGTATACTCACCTTCAACTCCATTAAAAAACTCCCTCTGCTTAAAGGGAGCTTCTATCGTTCTATTTCCTGTTCTTTGGATATTTGCTTCTTGTTTTCTGTTTTTTTTTGCGTGTCGGCTAATTCTTGGTGCATTTTTTCTCTTTTTCTAATTCCGTTTCTATCTGCTGAAGTTTTTCCCGTTGAGCTGGCGTTAAATCCATTTCTTTGATTTCATCTAATACCTCTCTCTTAAGCGCATAAACAACGTCATAACCATATCTTTGTTCAAATTCCTTCGCTTTGGCTTCATATTGCTGCTTATTAAATGGAGACTCTTCTTTTTGCTGTTTTGGCTCATGCTCACTTATATCTTCCAGAACTTTATGTTTAAACAGCTCTCTAAAAGTTTGTCTCTCTTTATCACTGTCTAAATCATTCTCCACATTTTGCTTGTACAATTCAGCAAATTCTTCAAGCTCATTGATCACCTGTTTTTCCATGGTTTCTAACTGCTCTTTTGGTAACTTCGATTTAAGTACGGCATCCCAATATTGTCTTTCTATCTTCTCACGCTTTTTTACATAGCCTTTTTGATCTGGATACCTCTGTTCATTTTGTTTGGCAAATAGAAGATCACTATACTTTCTTCTTAGATCTTTTTCTGTGTTCATTTTCTTATTCTCCTTCCAATTGTTAATTGTTGTTTTTAAAAATACAGTTGGCCTTAAAATTGCACCTCCTACATTCTGTAATTAGATAAAAAGAAAAAGCTGTGAACAAGAAGTACCTTGCTCACAGCTTTTTAGGGGGATGACCTATGTTATTAATGTATCATGTAAATCATTGATTTTCGTATAGAATTCGTATGCAAAAAGTATATCTGGTTTACTGTTTATAATTTTCTAATAGTCGCATTCTTTTTCTTTACATTCTTCTTTCCTTTCTGGAAACCCTTCACTCAACCCTACGCTGCCCACTTTATAATTACTTTCTACACCAGCTGAAAAATCAGCTTCCCCTTCATTAATGATTCCATCAACGGTCAAGCCCCCCATCGGACTTTGATAGATGTCAACAATCTCGACAGACTTTATCCCCTCATAATTATTCTTAATATATTGCACAACAGCTTCTTGAGCCCTTTCTTTCGTTGCCTGATCATAAGTTTCATTGTTTGATTTCACATTACAACCCCCTAATAGTATAATTGTGACAGTAAATATTGTTGGAATGAAAAGTTTCTTCATTCGTATCACATCCTAACTGAACTAATATCAAAAGATGGAGGATAAAAAATGGTAAATTCCACAGTAAAAGCCAGAGTTACTTCTTGGTAACTCCAACTATACAACTTTATTTCGACAAATAAAAAAAGCTTAGAACAAAAAAAATACATTGTTCAAAGCTTTTGAGAGATAGAACAGATGACCTTATATTAATAATATACTAGGAGTTTTATTTTATATTTATAATATTTTCATTTAATAGTCGCAGACCTTACCTTCACACTCTTCTTTTTTAGGAGGGAAACCTTCATCTGTTCCTAAGCTTTTAACCACAAATTTTTCAGGGTCAACACTAGCAGAAAAACCTACTTCATTATTTATAGTTCCACTAATCATTAAGCCACCCATTGGATCATTTGTGTCGTCACTGAACTCGATTTCGTTTATATTTTGGTAATTGTTTACCAAATAGCTTTCCACAGTGTTTTTTGCTTTTGTAATAATCTTTTCATCGTAATTATTGCTGGACGAGTTCACATTACAACCTCCTAATAGTATAATTATTATAATTATAAAAATTAATTTTCTCATAAAGTCACCTCATATTTTTAAAGGAGTTTTCCTATGCCAAAGATAAGCGATTACGAATTTGCGGAGATTTCCAGACAAAATTATAAGGATCATTCTAACTATATTCTTGTAAATATTAAAAAACAAGAAATAAAGTGGGAAATTTCCGAAACCATTAAAAACCCTGATACTGGATTAGACGGTTACGTACTCCAAAACCCCGCTACAAATGAAATCGTTATCAGTTTCAGAGGAACAGAACCAGATTCTCTTAAAGATTATGAAGAAGATCTCCATGGAATTATTCTTGGTGATTCCGATTATACCAAAAAAGAATACGGAAAAACACCTTATCTAGCAACTCCATCTCAAGACGCTGCTTTAACAACAGGAAGGGCAAAGCTCAACTCCAAAGATAAAACCCTCACGTATACGAATAAAAATCAATTTACAGAAGCTGCGCCCATTGTTGAAAAATATGTAAAAAAACATGGAGCGAACAACATCGTTTTTACAGGACACTCTCTAGGTGGAGGACTTGCGCAGTATTTCGCTGTCAAACATGACTCAAACGCCGTTACGTTTGCTTCAGCTGACGTGTTTGATCTGTTATCCAAAGAAGATCAAAAACGGGCTTTAAATGGGGAATTTAAAGATAATATTATTTCTTACACGTACCCCGACGACTTCGTGGGGACGTTTTATGAGCACTCTGTTGGTTCTGTATATTATGTCGGTGATCCAGCAGAGAACAAAGGAAAAACCCTTAAGACACATCGTATCAAGAACTACGTAAGCGAGGATATGTATAATAAAGAAGGGTATTTCCTCCCCCACTTATTATACGGTGAAAATATCTGGGGGCAATTGCTATCCTCTCCACTGGAATTGAAAAATAGTGGCGTTCATGACTTTCATATCCGTATTCAAACAGAGCTTATGCATCAATTGGCCATGGAGATGGAAGAGAGTGAGGAATTAATCACATCCACTAAAATTGCACTAACCAGATTGCTTGACGACCATCTAGCTACAATGAAAGAGTTAAGAAATACATACAGAAATAGGGTCGGTTCAGGAAAATACGATAAATTAAACACTGCTCATGTCGATGAAATTTTTCGTGAACTAGTGGATGTTGAGAGTGATGGTACACCATTATTAATTGATATAAATGAATTTGAACATCTTCTGGAAAAACTGCGAAAAAGCCAACATGATACGGGGGAAATAGCTTATAACATGGAAAAAATGAGTAAAGATTTTAAACAAATGGATCAAATACTTGCCCAATGGCTCCAAATACGTCAATAAGGGGTGGTGTGGTAATGAGTAGTATGAGTGATTGGTGGAAAGATTATTTGGAAACCAATGCGCAAAAAGAAGCGTTAAAGAAAAAAATCAAACTGGATTTAGAAGAGAATGTAGATATTACAAAATTGCACTTCGAACATAGTTACGCAGTTGGGTCACTTTCCCAAAAACATCAGAATATTTTAACCAAAGTCAATCAACATTTTGATGGAAAAGCAAGTCATGCATTGATGAACCGCTTTATAGAGAACATCATTCAGCTTCAAGAAATGGATCGTGTTTACAAGGCGAACTATGAACATGTTAAACTGAAACAGGGGTTTTGGTGAAAGGTTGTTTAGTTAAAATTTATACAGTTTGTGAGATAACTGGAGGCATATCTTGCGTGTAGGTAAGAAAGTTAGAGCTGTGTTAGCTTAAGGCACAGCTCTAACCTCACCCAAAATAGAAAACTACGATTTCCCCTTGTTCCTCTTCGGAAATTCAAAGGTTATTTTCCCTTCTAAGTCCAACGTTAGATACGCATCGAACTTTTTCCCTTTCTTACTTTTAAATCCCTTGATCAAATTCGTTCGCTTTCCTTTTAAAAGAGATTGAACAGCTGTTTGTGGCAACTTTTTCGTTAACATTGTTTTGGGAAGGCTAAATGTACATCCCTTTTGATAGCCACTGCATCCGTAAAATTTCCCCTTATCTTGCAGTTTACCTGTTTGACACATCGGACAATCGCTAACATAGGAATTCTCTGTTACCTGGTTGATTTCACCTTTTAGCGTTGCCACTTGGTTAGGTGCTTGTTCCAATAAATAAGCAACAAATTTCTTTATATTAGCTACAAATTTATCTTGAGAGCCTTCCTTTCTCCCTATTTTAGCTAGGTAGGTTTCCCACTTTGCGGTCATTTCTGGACTGGCTAGCAATGTCCCATCTACTGCTTGGCAAAGCATTTTCCCTTTTGATGTTACGTACACGACATTTTTCTTTATTTCAATATACTGTTGGTGTTTTAACGTTTCAATAATGCTTGCCCTAGTAGCCTCTGTTCCAATGCCTTCCTTTTGCTTGAGAATATGCTTTGCCTCTTCATCCTCAACTTCCTTCCCTGCATGTTTCATCACTTGAATTAAATTCCCCTCCGTATACGGCTTCGGAGGTTGCGTTTTTCCTTCTTTAATGAATACGTCTAGCATACAAGCATCGCCCTGTTTCATGGTAGGAAGCTGCGTATGTTGTTCCTTTTGCTGTTGCTTTTCCTGTTGAAATAAAACCTTCCATCCTCGATTCTTTTCTACTTTTCCTGTTTTATAAAAGCTTAACCCACGTACATCAATGGTTACTTTTGTTTCTTCATATTCATAATCGGGTGCAAACATGGCCAAGGTTGTCGCTAAAATTTCTCGATACACATGCCTTTCTTTTTCCGCCAAACGATCCAGCTGTGGAACTTGTTTAGTTGGAATAATGGCGTAGTGCTCTTGCACCTTCGAGTTGTCTACGTAGGATTTTCTTGCTTCGGGATACTTCACAGAAAAAGAAACGCCTAAACAATTTTGATACGCAGTCAAGTTTTGCTTCACATAAGCAAATTCATTTTCCGTAATATAGTGACAGTCCGTTCGAGGATAGGTGACCAATTTCTTTTCATACAACCCTTGAACAATCTCTAGCACCATAGATGGACTATACTTCCGTTGTTTATTCATCTTTGTTTGTAAAGTAGATAAAGAATGCAGCTTCGGGGCCCTCGTTTTCTTTTGTGCCTTGTCTAGTTCTTTTACCCTCCCAGCTTGCTCGCCTTCTTGAATCCCATACGACTGTAAAACAGCCATCGCTTTTTGTTTCGTATCATAGCGCTGATTATGCTTAGCCTCAAAGCTTTGTTCATGTATCGTCACATTTCCTGCCAGCTCAAAAAATGGCTGGGACGTAAAGTTTGCAATTTCTTCTTGACGTTTATAAATCAAATAGAGCGTTGGCGTTTGTACGCGTCCGACACTAAATACCCCTTGTAACCCTTGCTTTTGTAAAAGTAGCGTGTATAAACGAGAAGCATTAATGCCGACTATCCAATCACTATATTGTCTTGTTTGTGCTTCTTTATATAAAGGAATATAGTTATTCCCATCTTGTAAATGCTGCAACCCTTTTTCAATCTCTTCCACTTCCAAAGAATTAATCCACAATCGTTTTATCGGTTTATAGCTTGCACCAGCTTGTTGAAGAATACTTCTCGCAATATTTTCCCCTTCCCTGTCACTATCTGTGGCGATAATTATACCTTTCGCTTGGTCGCATAAACGTTTTACCACCTGAAATTGCTTTCGTTTATCTTTGGCTACTTGAAACTGAAACGCATCAGGCATGATGGGCAACTTATTCAAATCCCATTTCTTCCATGTCTGGTTATACGTTTCGGGAGGCACAAGTTCTACTAAATGACCAAATCCCCAAGTAATATATGCTTTTTCTCCATGAAAAAAACGACTATCTTGTACTTCTAGATACCCGTCTTGTTTGTTGACGTTTTGAAACACATCGCCATAGGCTTTTCCTTGGCTTGGTTTTTCAGCTAAGATTACTACAAGTCCCATTTATGGATCAACTTCCTTTAAGTTATATTTTGAATGGTATAAGCCTTGTTTGACCTTTTATTAGGTCAAACAAGTAGGTCTTAAATAGTTTCACGCTATAAAAATGTGAAAAATGCTTAGTATCTTGTAATATATTTATTTGAGAAAATGAGGTTTTCAATGAATCTAAGTTGTGTAGCCCTTGTACTTTTCTATTTTTTTCTAGGTCAGCGCAACTGAAAGAAGCAACAGAGCGTAATCCTTTTCAATCTCAAATAGCCATGGACAACTTGTAAGTTTGTGTATGTATATTCAACTTCTTTTGTATAAAGAACATTTATCGGAATTACAGAAAGAGATAAATGTGTTAGCACAGTCTTTTGAAGACTATAGATTATCCAATCCGTTCCGAGAATCGGTGATAAGATATTGGCAACAATCTTATCCGAAATCGGAGATGTAGCACTGTTTGAAAAACCTAAAAAGCTAGTTCCTTATGCCGGATTGGATCCATCTGTCTTTGAATCAGGTAAGTACAAAGCTTCAATTAATCGCATTACAAAGAGAGGCTCATCACGATTGCGACAATCTCTATACATGGCTGTACAATGCGGTTTAGCAAGAAATCGAAACAAGAAACTTACTGCTTTTTATCAGCGTAAACGCGATGAAGGAAAACCACATAAAGTCGCTATAATCGCTTGTGAAAATAAGCTTGCTCATTGGATTTATGCGATATTAAAACACCAAGAAGTCTTCGTAGATCAAAATTAAGGCGCATTAGACTCTAGTTATTAATTTTTTGCCTTTTAAATAAAAGGCTATTCAGTTTGCCTGTTTTTTAGTATAACATGAATATTAAGTTACTTTCATCCATTAGTATTGGCAATTATTAGCTGGTATAATGGAAAACGCCTTAATCGTTAAATTCCATGTGCCAATTTTCTTGCCTTTAATAATCCAATCCTAATGATCTTGTAACCTGTAACCGCTTCTGTTAAATCAAGCGCTGCCCTTTCCGGCTTACACTGTGTATACAATCGTAAACATATTATGTAACATTATGACGTAATCCACATCGCACGCACGGAGCACGATATTTGATATGTATCTCACACAGTTTAAGAGTATTTATTATCCAAACTCGGGGGTATCCGCACCAACCACACATAGAACAAACAACAAAAGAGTAGACAAATTTGTCTACTCCTTAATACCGACTTTATTAATTTAATAAATATATTACTCTCTTTTTTCATCTAACCGCCGACGAAATACTAAAGCTGAAACAGCGAATATAACAAAAGCTACTACTGAAGCAGCGGTAACCACCTTCAACACATTTCCTATTGGAGATTTAAATAACAGTGCGATCGAGATGATTAAAACGGCACCAGTTAAACCCATTCCTAAAATCGAAGTCGCCAAAACCTTGTTCATCAAATCACCTCACAAATACTTGAAACAAGCTACCACTCTAGCGATACCACCAGCACAAGCACTGCATATGCACCAATACATGTAGCACATACGGGTCAGTCACTGGTGTCGGTGCTGCACACGAACCACCACACGCAACCGCAATAATATAAGCCGTCGTACCACCAACGCCAAGCACTGCTACAAGACAAGATGCACTGCGCCTACACCCATCGGTTGAATTCCAGAGTCAACCGGCTCTTCTGCAAGTATTTCTTCATCTGTGATATAAGAAATCCCAGTATCCTCAGAATTAACAAGCGTTCCGTCCAAATACGTCTCAACTCGGAAATTTCCTACCCCATTCTTGGTCACTAACATTTTATTTGTCTGCAATGCAGTCTTATCCTCATCGAAGAATACCGTTACGCTTCATCACCTGTAACTACAACAATACTTTGAGTATTATCAGTTTGCGCAGTAACGTTGGAGTTGGAGCTGGAGTTAGGTTTTAAATCGTCATAAAACGACACAGTTCCCTTAAAAACATCAATAACTTTAATTGTTTTTTTGGCAAGTTGGGAATTATTTTAATAGTAATCACTTGCATATTTGGTTATACTTTGTTAATTTTTCCAGCCCATTTTGGTTGAACTTTTATAAAAAAATTTGATCATTTTATATCTTTGATCTTCAACAATCTGGCCCGTTTGTTGAATAAAAAATACTTTTGAATACATTTTCACAAATATATTATTTGGATGTCAAAATTTTCTTTAATTATTTTTTTATCCTTTTCTAATAGTTTAGGTGTTACTATAAATAGTCTATCCATGGCTCTATTAATACCTACATACTGAATACGATGTTCTTCGTTTTCATCTAATTTAGGAGGAGTCAAAAAATCAAATGTGTTAGATATTAGTAAAACATTTTGAAATTCATCACCTTTTGATTATTTATGGCAAACTAATAATGTAGGGACTGGCATTTAATTATATCAGACATGAGGTAAGTCAAAAAGGTGAAACCTATGCAGATGTGGCAAGAAAAATGGAAGTTGACCCACGTACAGTTAGTAAGTATGCAAATCAGGAAGAGTTCAGAAGAAAGAGAAAGCAAAAACGAAAAGCACGGGTGATGGATTCAGTTAAGCAGATAGTAGATAAGTGGATTAAAGAAGATTTGAAGAAGAAAAAGAAGTATAAGAGAACAGCAAAAAAATGTGGCTCTTCGCTAAAGACGATGGTAAAGACTCAAGTCATCTGAAATCCCATGCTAAAGCACGTTAAACGTTGACTGAACTCAATCTTCTATTTGGAATATATCGTTCGTTTCTTCATCCACTTTGCCTACTGTTGCGCAGAAATATCCTCTTGTCCACAAATGCTGTCCCCAGTATCTCTTTTTCAACTCTGGAAATGGATCTTGAAGTAATTGAGAGGACCTTCCTTTTAAGTATTGCATGATTTTACTTGGCGCAAGACTTGGTGGACATGTTAGTAGTAAATGAATATGCTCTTTTCCAACACTTTCTTGCAAGATGGTTAATCCTCTTGCTTCACACCCCCTGTCTTATTAGTTCCCTTGTTCTTACGGCTATTTCTCCACGTAATACTTTATATCGATACTTGGTTACCCAAATAACGTGATATTTTAATATTATATATATCATATACTGCATGGCTATTCTTTTTATATCCGTCCATACTTTTCACCTCATATCTTAGTATGGACAGCTAAAGATAAGGCTAAAAGCGGATACCGTCTAAAGACGGTGGAGTTAGACCATGTAACTTAGAAATTAAAAAAGCAGTCATCATTTTCACTATCCTCCTCGTCATGGCTCTTACCGCGTGTCTCTGTCCATTTTTAGAAGAGTTTTTTCTTTATGGTGCCTCTTTGATTTGGTAACATGAGATGAAATAGAATGATTCATTATGTTACCATGTCATCAACTAGAAACACTAATTGAAAGAAGTATGAAAGCCGGTATAAAAGTAGAAACAATTATTGGAGATACAGCTTATACAGAGAAGGGTAATATAGAATACACCCATAAAAATGACATAGATTTAGTAGCGAAATTAAACCCAGCCATTACACAAGGTAAAAAAGAAGATGAGTTTGAATTTAATAAAGATGCAGGAATGTATGTCTGTAAAGCTGGACATTTGGCGATTCGGAAAGCACGCCAAGGAAAGAAAGGGGTCGCTAAGAACCAAACAGATACCTATTATTTTGACGTGGAAAAATGGAAAGTTTGTCCGCTAAGAGAAGGCTGTTACAAACCTGGAGCTAAAAGCAAGAGTACTCATCTCATGTAGGGGCCCATCTGGCTTGAATTTGTTGATTAATCTCACTGCTAAGAAGATTTTAGTTAACCCTTATAAATGTACGCACCGTTTAATTGCTTTCACATAAGCTATTATTGACTAAATAATTTCCCTTCATTTTGCAGCTCTATTGACAGCAAGGAGGGGTTACCATTTGAAGGACAACGAGTATAAACCGAAGCAATTATTAACCAAACGGGAAAAAGAAGTATTCGAACTATTAGTACAGGATAAAACCACAAAAGAAATTGCCCAGGAATTATTCATATCAGAAAAAACAGTCCGAAACCATATTTCAAATGCTATGCAAAAGCTAGGTGTCAAGGGGCGTTCACAGGCTGTTGTAGAGCTCCTTCGTATGGGGGAATTAAAGCTCTAATCAACTCGGCTTTCCGTAATGGGAAGCCGAGTTTGCGTAATTAGAGACTTTCAATATAGACGGAGGAAAATGTATGGAAATCAAAGGATGAGCTTTGTCAATTATAAGGATCATTTTACGGACGAAGAGCAACTTTAATGGAAGACCGTTTGCATGTGTTATATAAACAGAACAAAATAGGTTTTTTTGAATACGTTTTTATCTTCCTATTTATTATTTGTTTTATCTTTAGCATAAACTCCTTTAAACGCCAAAAATCTTGATGGAGGATTTCGACATATTTCGCAAACCCAAACCCTAAGCCTCACAATCTCAACTGGTATTCCTGGAAGGGCTTATTTCCTCTGTGGAAATGAAGCAACCACACCACTTCACTCATTAAGCCCACACTTAACACAGGAATCTGTATGAACTATTACTAAAGACATACACGAAACGATCCAATTTATAGGTTTTACTTTTCTAACAATGCAGCTCTCATCGATGCTTCCAATGATACCGGCTTGCCTGTTTTTGCATGAATATAGACAAGCCTTCCTCGTCCTGTTAAGGCTATTTCTTGTTTGTCGTCTAGTACCATATAATGAATATCAACAGATGATCTGCCGACATGGTGCGCTTTTACATACACATCAACGGTTTGATCAAAGTACAATTGTTTTAAAAAATCACATTGCAGATCAGATACTACGGGGATGCCATCGGTATTCAAATTGCCGTCAAAGATGCCAACTGCTTTTAAAAATTCGATTCTAGCCTGTTCAAAATAAATAAACGCTGCTGTATTGTTCATGTGTCCGAATAAATCTGTTTCAGAAAAACGAACTGTAACCGGGATGGAAAATGAAAATGACGATCGCCACTGATTTAAATCTTCTATATAAGAAATTCTCATGCTTTCACTCACCTCATCAATTAGATATATAATGCTTTGGCTTAGAATGCTCTCACGGCTATTGAGCTTTCATACTTGCACAGTTATGTAATTCGTTATCAAAAAAACATACTATTTTAGCTACCTTTTTCCACCTAACTACCTACTTGTCCTATGCCAAAAGCAAAGAGACATTATAGATTTCCTAGTCAACATGTTAACTTATACACGAGTTAATGTTAATACCCCTTTTACTAGTATGCTGGAATTTACATTATGACTTCCCCAGGCTGCATATGAAAAATATTTCCCGACGTCAAATAATGTGGAGCAATAATATTGCCTGAATGTGCACGTGGATAAATAAACAAAATCGCCAAAACAACCGCTATTCGAAAATTTCTCACTTTTTCAAGTGGAAAAACAGCCCAGAGCCTGGTTAGAGGCAGAGGGCCGTTTGTCAAAACTAGATGTTAATGTGCGTTGTCACTTCCAAAGAAGTTTTTAAACGCTTGAATGTTTGTAGCTCGGTTCATTGCAGCAATAGAGGTTGTTAATGGAATACCTTTAGGGCATACTTGCACACAATTTTGCGAGTTTCCGCAACCATCAATACCCCCGTCTTCCATCAATCCATTTAACCGTTCACTTGCATTCATCGCTCCGGTTGGATGTGCGTTAAACAAACGAGCTTGTGATATGGCAGCAGGTCCAATGAAATTGGATTTGTCATTCACATTTGGACAAGCCTCCAAACAGACGCCACATGTCATACATTTAGATAATTCGTAAGCCCATTGGCGTTTCTTTTCGGGCATACGTGGACCAGGACCTAAATCATGTGTACCATCGATTGGTATCCACGCTTTCACTTGTTTTAACGCATCAAACATGCGTTCGCGGTCAACGATTAAATCACGAACAACTGGAAATGTTGACATTGGCTCTAAGCGGATCGGATGGTCAAGCTGATCCACGAGTGCTGCACAAGATTGTCTTGCAACCCCATTGATCACCATGGAACATGCACCACATACTTCTTCGAGACAGTTCATATCCCATTGTACTGGTGTCGTTTTCTCCCCATTTGCATTAACCGGATTTTGTCTAATTTCCATCAATGCAGAAATAACGTTCATATTTGGCTTATATGGTACTTTAAACGTTTCTTTATAGGAGTTAGAATCAGGGCTGTCTTGTCGAGTTATAATAAACGTAATTGTTTTATTATCAGCCATTCTTACTTACTCCCTTCGCTTTTTTTCGTGTAGTCGCGCTTACGAGGCTTAATTAATGAAATATCGACATCCTCATAAGAAAACTTTGGTGCCTTTTCTTCCATATCAAACTCTGCAATAGTGGTTTTTAACCAGTCTTCATCATTTCTGTCCGGAAATTCTGGCTTATAATGCGCACCGCGACTCTCATTTCGATTATAAGCGCCTTGTGTAATGACACGAGCTAGATGAAGCATGTTTTCCAGTTGACGTGTAAACATGACACCTTGGTTGCTCCAACGAGATGTATCATTAATATTAATGTTTTCAAAACGCTGTAGTAGCTCTTGAATCTTTTCATCTGTTTCTAGTAATTTCTTATTCTCACGCACTACGGTAACATTGTCGGTCATCCACTGACCAAGCTCTTTATGAAGTTGATAGGCATTTTCTTCGCCATCCATGCTCATTAACTTATCAAAGTTATCTTGTTCAACTTTTACATTTTCTTCAAATAAGTTAGCTGACAAATCATCCACATGTTTATCTAAACCTTCAATATACTCCATTGCTTTTGGACCAGCAACAGCCCCACCATAAATGGCCGACAATAGTGAGTTAGCACCAAGTCGATTAGCACCATGCTGCGAATAATCACATTCTCCCGCAGCAAAAATCCCAGGAATATTAGTCATTTGATTAATATCAACCCACAGTCCACCCATAGAATAATGGACAGCAGGGAAGATTTTCATCGGCACTTTTCGAGGATCTTCGCCAACAAATTTCTCATAAATCTCAATAATTCCGCCTAGCTTTATATCTAACTCTTTCGGATCTTTATGAGATAGATCCAAATACACCATGTTTTCACCGTTAATACCAAGCTTTTGATTAACACATACATCAAATATTTCACGTGTTGCGATATCTCTTGGTACAAGGTTTCCATAAGCTGGATATTTCTCTTCTAAGAAATACCATGGCTCTCCATCTTTATATGTCCAAATTCTGCCACCTTCACCACGAGCAGATTCACTCATTAATCGTAATTTATCATCACCTGGGATGGCAGTTGGATGAATTTGAATAAATTCGCCATTCGCATATTTTGCCCCTTGCTGATACAATTTGCTGGCAGCAGATCCTGTATTAATCATTGAATTGGTAGATTTACCGAAGATAATTCCAGGTCCACCAGTGGCAAAAATAGTTGCGTCAGACGGGAATGCTTTGATCTCGTGTGTTTTCACATTTTGAGCTACGATTCCTCTACCAACGCCTTCTTCATCAATTACCGCCCGAACAAATTCCCAGTTTTCATATTTTGTAACAAGGCCCTCTACTTCATAGCGACGTACTTGTTCATCTACCGCATAAAGCAATTGTTGCCCTGTGGTTGCCCCTGCATATGCTGTTCTGTGCATTTGTGTTCCACCAAATCGGCGAAAGTCCAGCAATCCTTCCGGTGTACGGTTAAACATAACACCCATACGATCAAACATGTGTATAATTCCAGGTGCTGCGTCACACATCGCTTTTACTTGCGGCTGATTTGCCAAGAAATCTCCACCATACACTGTATCATCAAAGTGAAGCCAAGGAGAGTCTCCTTCCCCTTTCGTATTGACTGCACCATTTATTCCACCTTGAGCACATACAGAGTGAGAGCGCTTTACAGGAACAATTGAAAATAAATCAACACTTACTCCTGCTTCTGCTGCTTTTATTGTTGCCATTAAGCCAGCCAAACCTCCGCCAACTACGGCAATTTTTCGTTTATTCATAACTTGTCACCCACTCCCTGTTCCTTTAAATTAGACACCGTACGCAAACGTGATGATTGTTCTTACCCCAACATAACTCAACGCCAAGAAGACAATCACCGTTGCATATGTAACAATTTTCTGTGACTTAGGTGTTTGTGTAATCCCCCATGTCACACAGAAGCTCCATAGACCATTAGCAAAGTGAAAAATAGTAGATAGAACACCAATCATATAGAACCAGAACATAAATGGATTGGAAAGAATTCCTTCCATGAGACTGTAGTCTGCTCCTTCTGATCCTAATTGAATTCTAGTCTCCCACACATGCCATACAACAAAGACAAATGTAATGATTCCCGTTATTCGCTGTAAGTAGAACATCCAATTACGGAAAAAGCTATAATTTCTCATGTTGTTTCGTGCTACAAAAACAATATATACCCCTAAAATCGCATGAAACAAAATTGGGATGAAAATAACTCCAAACTCCAATACTAGTCTAAATGGAAGACTGTGCATGAACTCCGCTGCTTTATTAAAATTTTCTTCCCCATAAACAGCGAAATGATTCACCACTAAATGCTGAATCAAAAAAATACCGATTGGAATTACACCTAATAACGAGTGCAATCTTCTTGTTAGAAACTCACGATGCTCTGTCAATGTGTTCCCCCCCTTAATTTGATCAGTAGTTAGTTTCATAATGTTGTACATATTTAAAAGTTCAACTCTTACATTTCTCAAAAAAGGAAAGTACGACGAGTTGACATTGTACAATTGTGACATGTTTATTGTACTTCTAACTGTTTCAAGCGTCAAGAAAACGGTACCTTTATTTCTATTTTTGCATGCGTTAAAAATATTCACATTAAAGGAACTCTTCTTTATATTAAACTACTAACTACAAAACAATCATCTCAGGATAAGAAATAGAAGAATCGCTTGGGTTCCTGTTGCAGACTAAATAAAGTCTGATAAAATGGAATTCCAACCAAGGATCTTCTCTTTCTGAGTGTTAGTTATACATGCTTCCAAACCACACATACCATATTTACTAGAAGCATTTCTCTATAACACGGCACTTGTCTTAATCGAGCATTTTTTGACAGTTGCCCCCCGCCCACATATTCTAAGGATGGTAGTGCGGAACTTACTGTCAGCTACATGCGAAATAAAATAAATTACATCATTTAGTAGTTGACCTAATTATGATAAACTATAAGAAGTCCGATAAAATGTGGTACCCTACTTGCGGGCATCCCTAGTTTTATAGATAATATAGGTATTGAATACAGAAAAAATAGCTCTATGTGCTTTTGTCTTCAGTTACTAATGTAAGTACATAAAATAGATACGGACTTTTAACCCCTTATTTAAAGGGACACAAAGGACTAAACAATCACAAATATATTAGATTTTGATGTACATATCGACTTTCATACATACCTTTTATGATGGTTATTGGGTAGATTATTTTTACGCACATCGACTATGTTAATACGTTAATAAGCTGTATTGTTTTGACTTGAAGCGCTTTTTATATCTTTCTTGCTTGTGATTATTAGTAGAGAGGATGACACAATTGATAAATCAACAGGAAACGGTAATATCCGTTAGTGAATTAGAAACATTACATACAGAAGGTGCAGGATATGATATTTTAAGATATATTAGCTTACCAGAATTATTAGGAAAAGAATCCCATACATTGTTATATTTCATGGGTAGAAAACTAGCACGGAAGTTTGATATACAGACGATGGAAGATATTATCCGTTTATTCGCCCTTTTAGGCTGGGGGCAATTAGAAATGGTTAAAGATAAGCGCAAATCTATCACTTTTCAATTGATGGCTGACGCGGTTGCGCTTCGCTTGCAAGCCCCTTTCCCGACTGATTTCAGATTGGAAGCTGGGTTCTTGGCAGAAGCTCTTTTGCAAATTGAAAATAGAGATTGTGAATGTATAGAATCAATTAACAAAAGGATTCATCAAGTTGAATTTAAGGCGATGTTTTCAACGGATTAACATGGAGTAATGTATTAGCTTAACGAGCTTGGTCAGAACATAAGCACTCTTACTCCGACAAGGAGCTACCAGATTGAAGTGATATCAATAAGCTGAATACGAAACATAACTAAAAAATCACCAGCACCAAAAAAGCAGTAGAACCCGAACGAATGGTGCTACTGCTTTTCTGTTTTGGCGGTTTGAAAATGATTGATAATATTTTCCGCTGTATCACGTGGTATTCCTAATTTCGTGAATTCATCGATACTAGCTTGTTTTATTTCGGTTATCGTTTTAAAATGCGTTAACAACAATCTCCTCCGTTTTTGACCAACACCTGGGATATTATCCAACTCTGATTGCACCACATTTTTCCCACGTAGCTGACGATGAAACGTAATGGCGAAACGGTGCACTTCCTCCTGTACTCGTTGCACAAGATAAAACTCATTCGATTTGCGATCCAAATCAATAACATGAGGTGGAAAACCGTATAATAGCTCACTTGTTTTATGGCGATCATCCTTTGCCAAACCACATAGAGGAATATCAAGCCCCAACTCGTTTTCTAACACATCCAGTGCGGCACTCATTTGCCCTTTTCCACCATCTACAATAATTAAATCAGGTAGTGGCAATTTATCTTTGAGTACTCTCGTATATCTCCTCCGGATAACCTCTCTCATCGTTTCATAATCATCAGGTCCATCTACATCACGAATTTTATACTTGCGATATTCGTTCTTCGCTGGTTTCCCATCTATAAAAACGACCATTGCCGAAACAGGATCTGTCCCTTGAATATTGGAGTTATCAAACGCCTCAATACGATGTGGCGTCTCGATATTTAACTGTTCCCCTAGATGCTCTACAGCTACAATCGTTCTTTCTTCATCACGTTCAATTATAGAAAACTTTTCACGCAATGAGATTCGTGCATTTTCCTCAGCGAGTTTAACCAACTCTTTTTTTCTACCGCGAAACGGCGTATGCACATCCACTTTCAATAAATCCTTTAACAGCTCTACATTAGTACCAAGCGGGACAAGAATTTGTTTCGGCTTTGGATGATTTTGATGAAGATAAAAGCGTCCAACGTAACTGATGAACGTCTCCTCTGCCTCATCGAAAAACGGAAAAACAGCAATATCACGTTCAATCAACTTCCCTTGCCGAATAAAAAACACTTGAATACACATCCACCCTTTATCATAACTGTAGGCAAAAATATCTCGATCCGTCTGGTCATTCAAGGTCATCTTCTGTTGCTCCATGACAGATTCAATATGGTGGATTTGATCTCTTAATTCTTTAGCTCTTTCAAAATTTAATTGTTCACTCGCTTGATACATTTTCTCCGTTAAATCTTTTTTTATTGTTTTAAACCCACCTTGTAAGAAGGATGAAACACTTTGCACGATAGTTGCGTATTCTTCTTTCGTCGGTGGTTTGTCACTGCAGGCAAAGCATTGATTCATATGATAGTACAGGCAAGGACGTCCAGGAGGGTTATTACATTTTCGTAGAGGATATAATCGATCTAATAATTTTTTAGTTTCTCTAGCTGCAATTACATTTGGATATGGTCCAAAGTATTTTCCTCGATCTTTTTTTATCTTCCTCGTAATTAGTAACCTTGGGTGACGCTCTGCAGTAATCTTTAAATATGGATACGATTTATCATCCTTCAGCATAACATTGTATTTAGGATCGTATTTTTTAATTAAATTCATTTCTAAAATAAGTGCTTCTATTTCTGAGGACGTTACGATGTACTCGAAGCTTTCAATTTCCTGAACTAATCGCTGCGTTTTTCGATCATGAGCTCCTGTAAAGTAAGAACGAACCCGATTCTTTAATACTTTGGATTTTCCAATATAAATGACCGTTTCGTATTTATCTTTCATTAAATAGCAGCCTGGTTTAGCAGGTAAAACCGCTAATTTATCTTTTATATTCTGGTTCATCTAACACTCATTCCCTTAACAGACATGTTCTGTGCTGTATGACTCTAGAAAATCCCTTGTCACTATGAGTAACAAGGGATTTTCTTATTTTCTATTCTATTGAATAGTATATCATTTTTTAAGCATGTTTGTTAATTAAATCAACTAATGCCTCTTTGGGTTGAAAACCGATTACTTGGTCTACAACTTGACCATCTTTAAACAACAACAGTGTTGGAATACTCATCACACCAAATTTGCCCGCTGTTTCTTGGTTTTCATCTACATCTAATTTTACAATTTGAACTTTATCAGACATTTCGCTATCAACTTCTTCTAGTACTGGTGCAATCATTTTACATGGACCACACCATGGCGCCCAAAAATCTGCAAGTACTAGACCTTCTGCCGTTTCTTTAGCAAATGTCTGGTCAGTAGCATTGATAATTGCCATTATTTCATTCCTCCTTTTAAAACCTTTCATGATTACGTTGAGTATATCACCGTTTCTATAAGCTTCCTAATATTTTGCTTATGCCTCGGTTATATCATTTCTTGAACATTAAAATCAATTCATACGCTCACTTCGTTATGTACACAGAAAGTCTATCCCTTTTTGATGAGCTAACATCCAATATAGGCACCTGTCTAGATGCAAACCATAATCAAATGAAAAGGTTGGGACATAGGATTTTCATCAAAAATCCAAACTATTGAGAAAGGGTAAATGGCACAAATAATCCACTCTGGAAATATACTTTCCGCACCTTAGGGTGGCTGGTGAGCCTCCCCGCGCTAACGAACTGCGGGGTCTCACCGATGCCTTTCCTCCTGAGCAAAGTCACCTTTCTTTCCGAAGCTAAATGACCGCATCATTCACTCTTAGAGTTAATGGGATATTACTTTAATTTCTTAATCTCTTCAATTAACAATGGAACAATTTTAAATAAATCTCCAACAATCCCGTAATCGGCTACATGAAAGATAGTTGCTTCGGGGTCTTTATTAATTGCAACAATCACTTTGGAATTCGACATTCCTGCTAGATGCTGAATTGCTCCAGAAATACCTACGGCAATGTATAAATCAGGTGTAACCACCTTTCCTGTTTGACCGATTTGCAAGGAGTAATCACAGTATTCAGCATCACAAGCACCTCGTGAAGCGCCTACTGCCCCACCTAATACTTCCGCTAGTTCATATAAAGGTTTGAAGCCTTCTGCACTCTTTACACCGCGACCACCTGCTACAATTACGTTTGCTTCGGAAAGATCTACACCTTCTGAAGCCTTTCGTACCACATCTTTAATAATCGTGCGGATATCCGCTACGTCCACTGTTTTCTCACCAACATCTCCCGTCCTCGATGTGTCTTTTTCTAGTGATGCGATATTATTTGGGCGAATAGTGAAAAACGTTAATCCATCTGTGATGATTTTCTTTTCAAATGCTTTTCCTGAATAAATTGGACGGACAAATTGGACTTGATCGCCATCCACCTCAATATCCACCGCATCTGAAATCAAGCCTGTATTCAATTTGCTTGCTAACTTTGGCGTAAGATCTTTGCCTATTGCCGTATGCCCCATCACTATTGCGTCGGGAGCTTGTTCAGCAATTACTGCCATAACCGCTTGCCCATATCCTTCAGACGTGTAGTTTTGTAAATTTTCATGAGCTACTGTAACCACACGATCTGCACCATATTGGACCATTTCTTCTCCTAAAGGAGTAAGTTCACCATTTCCGCATATAAGTCCAACTATTTCACCGTCAGGATTAATCTTTTTTGCTGCTGCAATCGCTTCAAAAGAAACATTACGTAATGCTCCGTCCTTTACTTCCCCAATTACTAATATTTTTCCGCTCAAGTCAATTACTCCTCTCTGTCTTAAAATTACAGTACCTTTGCTTCCGTCTTTAATAAAGAAACAAGTTCTTGCACTTGTTGCTGTGGATCCCCTTCAAGCATTTTACCTGCTTCTTTTTCAGGCGGTAAAAAAATGTCTACTGTCTTCGTTTTTGCTGCTACATCATCTTCATCTAAATCCAGATCATCTATTTCTAATTCTTCTAACGGTTTCTTTTTCGCTTTCATAATGCCAGGAAGCGAAGGATAACGCGGTTCGTTTAGCCCTTGCTGACATGTTACCAATACTGGAAGAGCTGTCTCTACTATTTCAACGTCTCCTTCTACATCTTTTTCCATCGTGACTGTTTCGCCATTAATTTTTAAATCTGTAATCGTTGTCACATACGCCATATCTAAAGCCTCTGCTAACCTTGGACCAACTTGGCCGCTTGCTTCATCAATTGCCACATTTCCAGCAAGAATTAAATCTGCTTCTTTATCTGCAAAAAACGCTTCCAAAATCTTTGCTGTTGTAAATTGATCCCCGTCTTCCAAATCATCTTCGGTATTTATTAACACTGCTTTATCTGCCCCCATTGCTAAAGCAGTACGTAATTGTTTTTCAGAATCCTCATCTCCAATAGTAACAACAGTAACTTCTCCTCCGTGCTCATCACGCTGATTAATAGCTTCCTCCACAGCATACTCGTCGTATGGGTTAATAATAAATTCAGCGCCATCATCTTCAATTTGCCCATTTGATATATTGATTTTCTCTTCCGTATCAAAGGTTTTCTTTAGTAGTACATATATATCCATTATTGCTCCTCCTTTTGTTTACTTATCCTGGAAGTTTGGTTTACGCTTGTCAATAAACGCTTGCACGCCTTCTTTTGCGTCATCGGACCCAAAAATTTGCCCAAAGGCTTTTGCTTCTTGCGATACGCCTTCAGCAAACAACCCAGTCTTTGCATAAGGAATCAGTTGCATAATTTGCTGGATCGTCAATTTACTTTTCGCAGCAATTTTCTCAGCTAACTGCTTCGCTTCTTCTTCTAAAACTTCCTCTGTAACTACTTTATTTGCTAGACCATAGGAATATGCCTCTTCCCCGCTAATAGGTTCTCCCGTTAATATCATTTCATATGCTTTTGCTGAGCCGACATAGTGTGGCAAGCGCTGCGTTCCAGCAAAACCAGGAATAATTCCTAACGTTATTTCCGGCAATCCTAGTTTGGCAGATTTTGTTACAATTCGCATATGACAAGCCATAGCAAGCTCCAAGCCACCTCCTAAGGCTGCACCATGGATAGCTGCAATAATTGGAATATGGAATTGTTCCATACGGTCAAATAAATCTTGCCCTCGTTTGGCCATCGATTCATAATCAGATGCTTTCTGCAATGCAGTAAATTCTTTTATATCAGCTCCTGCTGAAAAAAATCTCCCTTCTCCTTTTAATACTACTGCTTTGATACTCGTATTAGCCTCTACCTCGTCCAGCTGCTCAGCCAAGTCCTGTAATAGACTACTAGATAAAGCGTTTGCCGGCGGGCTTTTAATGGTTACGTAAGCGACTGAGTTATTTGTTTCAAAATCTAGTGTCTTCGTCAATTGTTAGCCTCCTTTTGCATGTATGGGATTATTTCGAATGAAGTCCCTCGGTTAATAGGGTGTGAACTTCTGTTGCTTGTTCAACAAGATTATATTTTCTGTCTTTCATCACCCAATTTGTAACCGTTTCATCTAGTGTACCAAAAATCATTTGTCGGACAAGTCTTACATTCAAACTGTTGCGAAATATTTCCTCTTGCATCCCTTCTTTAATAATCGAGTCAATCACATTTAAGTACGGTTTTAACACATTGTTAATTTGTAATCGCAAAGAAGGATTGGATTGCCTCAATTCAAGCTGTGTCACAATTGCTAAATGGTGATCTTCACTAAGTTGGCGAAAATGAAGCTTAATCAGCTCAAACAGCTTTTCGTCCGCATTGTTTTTATTCTCGATAGCTTCTGTAATATGTGCAATAAATTGTCCCATCTTTTCCTCAAAGACTGAAATTAATATATCTTCTTTGTTCTTAAAATACAGATAAATAGTTCCGTCTGCTACTCCAGCTTTTTTCGCTATTTTTGATACTTGAGAGGCGTGGTAGCCATTCTCCGCGATAACTTCTACTGCCGCTTCAATAATTTGATTGTATTTCGGTTTATTTTTTTTCATTGTTCTCTCCTAAACTTGACACAATAATGAATGACTGTTCATTCATTATTGTATCTCCTTTTAAGAAAACTGTCAATTGCTAAGCTTGTATAACTATAGCGAAAAAAGAGCCTAAGCTCATTTAACTTGAAGCTTTTCTTTCTCTTCATCAACAAGTTGTCTTCTAAGAATTTTACCAACTGCTGTTTTGGGAAGCTCTTGCCGAAATTCGTAAATGCGGGGTACTTTAAATGCTGCTAAATGTTGCCTGCAATACGTATTTAAATCGGTCTCAGTTATTGAGTAACCTGGTTTTAAAACAATATAGGCTTTAACAGTTTCCCCCCGATACGGATCGGGAACACCTGCAACAACTACTTCTTGAATAGCCTCATGTTCATATAATACTTCCTCTACTTCACGAGGATATATATTGTAACCCCCAGCAATAATCATATCCTTTTTACGATCCACAACATAAAAATAGCCATCCTCTGTTTGGTAACCAAGATCACCAGTAAGTAACCAGCCATCTTTTAATACTTGGGCTGTTTCCTCTGGATTATTCCAATACCCCTTCATAATTTGCGGTCCCTTTACAGCAATTTCACCAACCTCTCCAATAGGAGCTTCTTCCATGGTTTCAGCATCTATAATTTTGGCATCTGTATCCGGCCAAGGTACTCCAATACTTCCGCTCCTTCGTTCATGCCAAACAAAATTAGCATGTGTAACAGGGGACGTTTCCGTTAGACCATACCCTTCTACAAGTTTTCCTCCTGTCACCTTCTCAAACTGTTCCTGTATTTCCATTGGTAACGGAGCAGAACCACTAATACAAGCTTCAATAGATGATAAATCATACTGTTCTAATTTAGGGTGATTTAACAAAGCTACATAAATTGTGGGCGCTCCAGGGAATAGCGTCGGCTTATATTTATCAATTGTTTTCAAGACTTCCGTAGCATCAAATTTAGGTAGCAAGATCATTTTTGCACCAATCATAATCGCATTATTCATTACTGCTGTCATTCCGTATACGTGAAAGAAGGGCAGTACTCCTAAAACAATCTCTTCACCAGGTATTATGTTATAAATCCACGCTTGGCACATTTGTACATTGGAAACCAAATTATAATGCGTAAGCATAACTCCTTTTGGATTGCCTGTTGTACCTCCTGTATACTGCAATAAGGCCAAGTCTTCTTTAGCATCAACGGTAACCTTCTCATATGCAGGCTGAGCGATATCCATCATATAATCCCATACATGCACATCTTCTGATTGTTCTACCTTTACAACCATATTGTACTGTTTCTTTTGGATATAAGGATAGATAAGATTTTTAGGAAATGGCAGATAATCTTTGATACTTGCAACAATAGTATGCTTTACATCCGTATTATTTTTGACGTTCATAACACGGGGTAATAAAATATCCAAACATACGATAATAGTAGCACCAGAGTCCTTCAACTGATATTCTAACTCTCGTTCCTTATAAAGTGGATTCGTCTGCACGACGATGCCACCAGCCATTAAGGCTCCATAATAAGCGATTACAGATTGTGGACAATTTGGTAGCATTATAGCAATTCGGTCCCCCTTCTCCATACCTAGCCGCTGTAGATAGTTCGCCATTTTAGTTGCTTGCAAATAAAGTTCTTCATACGTCATATCCTTCCCCATAAAATGAAGCGCTTTCTTTTTCGGAAATGTTTCAGCACTCTCCAGTAAAAATGCATGAAGTGGCTTTTCATCATATTGAATGGATGTCTTTATTTCAGGTGGGTAGTGCTGATGCCAGCTTCTAGTTCCTCCCATGCTTTTTCCTCCCTTTCCTTTATATTTAATTATATTATACCGATTAATCGCTATTTTTTGAAATATTATTTAATTTTTTATGAAAAAACTTGGCATGACTGCCAAGTTTCAAATGATAAGTTCCGTTTTTTTGATGCAACTATTTTAACGACTATCACACACACCTACTGTTAAGGTTCATTATGTCATCAACCATATAATCCCAACAATAATAAAAATCGCAGCTACTACGATTAAAATCTTTGCTAAACGATCCAATACCATTGTTTTTCCCCCTCACCCTATGCTTGCACCAATAACAAATGCTAATCCTACAGAAATGATCATTGAAATAAATCCCACTGCTTTGTTTCCATTCCCAATTTCCTCGTCCACTTTAAGTACGGGAGTTAAAAATTCAAATACAAAATAACCAAGTAATAGCAAAATAAATCCGAATACACCCCAACCTATACTTTGAACTAAGGTGTCATTATGTTCGATGGAATAGCGGAAAATAATCGCAATCCCGAATATTTTCCCACCAGTTGCCATCGCTACTGCAAAATTTCCTTTTTTAATCTCTTCCCAATTTTTATACGATGTGACGATTTCTAATATAGCTAAAAACACAAGGGTACATAGAATAACCACACTGTACCTAGCGGCAGTCTGTACAACAATATTTTCCCAAAAGGCTGCTCCAATCTCCATCACAATCACCTCTCGTTTTACCCTATTTTAAACGAATGACAGTTACCCCACTGCCGCCTTCTCCAGATGATCCAGGTCTAGAATCAGAAATTCTTGGATGCTGCTTGACGAATTCCTGTACCCCTTTACGAAGTGCTCCTGTACCTTTACCATGAATAATAGAAACCCTCGGATAACCTGCTAGTAGCGCATCATCCATATACTTCTCCAGCTTTAATAATGCATCTTCTAACCGTTCCCCACGTAAATCCAGCTCTGTCTTCACATGGTAGTTACTACCCTTTATTGTTGTAATTGGTTGTTCATATTTCTGTTTTGATTTACCCATATATTGTAAATCTTTCCGATCTACTTTTACTTTCATAATTCCAACTTGGACCAAGTATTCATGGTCATTGATTTTTTCTAGTACGGTTCCCTTTTGATTAATGGTTAGCAGTTTAATATCATCACCTGGCTTTAATTCCTTTACTTCTTTATTAGCTGAGGATGGGGTTACGTCTTTTTTCGTAGATAGCTCAGGTTTAGCGGAGTCAAGCAGCTTCTTAGCCTCGATCCACTCATGCTCCTTCCATTCCGCTTCACGATGCATGTTACGAATTTCTTGAACGATTATTTCAGCTTCTTCACGCGCTCTTTGAATAGCTTTATCGGCTTTTTCCTCTGCTTTTTGGTACAGCTTTTCCCGTTTATCTTGCCACTCGTTCCAAGCATTCATCAGATCCTGATACAATGATTCAGCTTGCATCAGCAGTTCATGTGCCTGTTCATAATCCTTTTCTGCCCTATTTTGAGACTGTTCTAAGGAAGCAATCATATTCTCTACGTTTTTAGAATCGATTCCTATATATGACTTTGCATGTTCTATTAGCTTACTGGAAAGACCTAAACGTCTAGAAATATCAAAAGCATTACTTCTACCGGGAATTCCTAACAACAAACGGTAGGTTGGACGCAACGTTTCAACATCAAACTCAACCGAAGCATTTACAACTTGCTTTCGATTATAACCGTATGCCTTCAATTCTGGATAATGCGTCGTCGCGATTACTCGCGCTTGTCTGTCAATGACTTCATCCAGAATGGCCATTGCTAAAGCTGCTCCTTCTTGAGGATCAGTACCAGCCCCTAGCTCGTCAAACAGCACAAGAGTTTGTTCATCCACCTGCTTTAAAATTTCTACAATGGTAGTCATGTGAGAGGAAAATGTACTTAAATTTTGTTCAATGGATTGCTCATCACCGATATCAGCGAATATATGGGAAAACACTCCAAATTTACAACCATCTAATGCCGGTACTTGTAATCCAGATTGAGCCATCATCGAACAAAGACCGACCATTTTTAAGGTTACCGTTTTTCCACCTGTATTTGGACCTGTAATCACAATTGCTGTAAATCTCTCGCCTAGCTCGATATCATTAGCCACTACTTCACGGGGGTCGATTAATGGGTGTCGTGCTTGCTTCATTTTAATAATTCCACGGTCATTCATCATTGGCTTAGAGCCTTTAATCGACTGACCATATTTAGCTCTAGCAAAAATGACATCCATTTTTCCAAGTATATGAACGTTATGCTCTAATGGAATTGCTTCCTCAGCAATTAGCGAACTAAGCTCCATTAAAATTCGTTCTATTTCTCTTTTTTCGTTAACGATCGCTTCTTGCAATTGATTGTTTATATCTACTACTGCCTTCGGTTCCATAAATAACGTCTGTCCCGAGGCAGATTGATCGTGAACAATGCCTCCGATAGATGCACGATATTCTTGTTTTACTGGAAGAACATAGCGATCATTTCGTATTGTTATAATCGCGTCCGACAGTTTATTACTATGGGTTCTTGTAAAGCTGTCCAGCTTTTCTCTCACTCTGCTTTCCAATGTTCGAATGGAAGAGCGAATTCCTCGTAATTTTTCCGATGCACTATCCAGTACATGCCCATGATCATCCACACAACGATTTATCGCTTGTTCCAGATGCCGTAATGGCGTAATTTCTTCAACCATAGCATGTAGAATAGGAAGATCTTCTTCCAGTTCTTCCATAAAATCCTTCGCAGTTCTTCCACCATAAATGGTACTCGATACTTCAATACATTCTCCTGCGGTTAACACTCCACCAATAGAAACACGTTTTAAGCTTGGACGAATATCAAAAACTCCACCAAGTGGTAAGGTTTTATTTAAGCGCTCTACATGGGTTGCTTCATCCGTCTCATCTTGCAATCGAACCACTGTTTCCATATCAGTGGCAGGACGAATTTGTTTCATCTGCTGTTTTCCAATCGATGTTTCTGCATAGTTGATTAATTGTTCAATAATTTTATCAAACTCGAGTACGCGAATCATGCGCTCGTTCATGTCAATAACTCCTTTCCCGAAAAACAAATCAGCTAACTGACAGCCCAAGGCAGTTTGTCACCCATGAACATTTTCAAACATCTTACAGCATTGAGGTCATTTAGCTGGCGGGAGCGTAAAATTAATGTTTCCTACATCCTGCTTCTATTTTCATTTTTATTACTCGAATGAAGTTCCGGCTATCGTCCGGAAAATCTACTTGTTATATTGGGACATTTCTTGATACTTGTTTTTGTTTCTTTCTCTCCTTATAAAAAAGCAGGGTTTACTTATTCCTCTGAAAGTAAGCAATTAATTCTTGTGTAGACCAAGTATTCATCACAGTCGTTTGTTTTATCCATCCTTTTCGGGCTATGGACACACCATATACCATATGCTCAAGCATTTGATAATTATGAGCATCTGTATTTATCGCTAAAGGAACCCCTATTTCTTGTGCCTTACGAGCCCATTGATGAGATAAATCAAGTCGATTTGGGTTTGCATTAATCTCTAATGCTGTATTTGTTTCTTTTGCTTTTTCGATTAGTTTATGCATATCGACTTGATAACCAGGTCTCCTGCCAATTAATCTCCCTGTAGGATGAGCAATTATTGATACGTAAGGGTTCTCCAATGCTGTTTCTAACCGGTACATGATTTGCTCTTCAGTTTGATTAAAACTGGAATGTATGGAAGCAATAACAAAATCCATCTCCCGTAAAAATGCATCCGAGAAATCAAGACTTCCATCAGGTAGAATATCCATTTCAACACCTGAAAAAATATGAATATCTGAATATTTTTCGTTTAAACGGGCTATTTCTTCTTGCTGTTTACGTAACCTTGTTTCACTTAATCCGTTAGCAACCTTTAAAAACTTGGAGTGGTCAGTAATAGCGATATATTGGTATGATTTTTTCATTGCTTGTGTGACCATTTCTTCTAACGATTGTGCACCATCGCTCCAGGTTGTGTGCATATGCAAATCGCCTTTTATATCAGAAAGCTCCACAAGCGGATAGGGGGATTGAAATACTTCCGTCTCTCCTGTATTTTCCCTTAATTCAGGAGGAATATAATGCAACCCAAAATGATTAAAAAAAGCTTCTTCTGTATCGAATGTAAGAATTTCTCCAGTTTCTTCGTTTTCGACACCGTATTCATTTATTTTTTCACCACGTGCTTTTGCTAGCTGACGCATGGATACATTATGCTCCTTTGAGCCAGTAAAATGGTGCAGGGTAGAAGCAAATTCTTCTTTTTTCACCATGCGAAAATCAACATTCACATCGTATACATCTTCGATTACAATGGATACTTTGGTTTCTCCTTTAGCAACGATATTCTTTATGCCATCTATCTTTAATAAAGCGTTCCGTACCGCAGTTGGCTGCTCTGTTGCAATGATAAAATCGATATCTTTGACTGTCTCTCTCATACGACGTAAGCTGCCCGCTCTCGAAAAACGATCCACTTCATCGATTTGACCTAAGTAGTTTTCGATTTTTTCGGCTAATGGCAACATAATAGCAATCGGGAGACGTTCCGGACGTTTTCCCGCTTCTTCAAGTGCTGCTATGAGTTTCTCGGCTGTTTTTTTACCAAAACCTGCTAATTGTTCAACCTGCCCGGACTCACATGCTTCCTTTAATCCCTTAGCATCTGTAATGCCAAGCTCTTGATAAAGCTTAGCAATCTTCTTACCACCAAGACCAGGTAGTTGCAATAAGGAAAGCAAGCTTTTTGGGACTTGCTGTTCTTGGTCTTGCAATGTCTTTGATTGTCCTGTTTGAATATACTCCTGAA
Organism: Virgibacillus sp. 6R; assembly: GCF_001895305.1. Classification (NCBI taxonomy): domain Bacteria; kingdom Bacillati; phylum Bacillota; class Bacilli; order Caryophanales; family Bacillaceae; genus Virgibacillus; species Virgibacillus sp. 6R. The sequence goes on from NZ_CP017762.1 coordinate 480,933, forward strand.
TAACGGCGCTTGTTCCCTTGCCAATGCCCTTTATTTTTGCAAAGTCATCGATTTCCTCAAGTGAACGATCGTCTCTTTCCAGTGCCTGAGCAGCTTTACGATAGGCATTGATTTTAAATGGATTTTCTCCTTGTAATTCGAGATACGTCGCTATTGTTTCCATCAACTTAATAACATCTTTTTTATTTATCTTCATACATCTTCACCAGTCCTACTCCCCTATAATTAACAAAACGACGATAAAATGATAATGTGTATTTACAGATGAGTGTTTTTTTCTCAACCATTATTCATGCCTGGTGCCTGCATCTATAAGTTTGTCGAGCTAATCTAGATGTAAATTTGAAGTAAAACACCTACCCACACCATCTCTTATTTCCGCTACATAGTTCCATTCGCTATTGATGTATGATGTGCATCATCTATCTGCCACATGTGTAAACCAAAGCTCTTTAATTTCCCCTGAAAAATAAGGCGTATGCTCAATGATAAACAACGCTACTGCTGAATCATTTATCCATGTTTGTATTTGAGCAACCGGGATTAAAGCTACAATATATAGAAGGATAAAGAGTAATAAGTATATTTCCACAAAGCCAAGAATAGCTCCCAATAATTTATTCACAGACTTTAAAATAGGTAAAGAAGCTACAAAATCAAGCATCGACGCTATAATTTGCAACACAATTTTCACAGCTATAAATATAAGCAAAAACGCAATTGCATTATAAAATCCCGATTCAAGAGGCAAATCTTGTAAAAATGCCGCCCATTTTCCATCTTCATTTAAATCAGGATAAGGAATCCATAAGGGTAGTTTAAGGCCTAAGTCATCATAATACAAAGCAGCAACAATAAATGCTGCAATGAAACCGATGAGATGGAATAGCTGCAAAATGAATCCTCGTTTTAATCCAATTAAAAAACCTACCATTAATAACAACAGTAATAAAATATCAACCATATGTGAATGTTCCTCTTTCTAGTTAGTTATCCTTTTTTTTCATAGCACCTAATAAAGAAGCGTATTCTTCTTTTAATTTCAAATAATCATTCATTGTATTTACAGCAGTTAGTACAGCTAATCTTGTCGTGTCAAGTTGTCTGTTCGCTTCTTGGATTTCATTCATTTTCTGATCCACTAAACTGGCGACTAATTTAATATGATTTTGTGGCTCTGTTCCTATAATGGTATAGGTACGATTATGTATTTCTACAGTTGTTCGTGTTTTTTCATCTTTGGCCACGTGTAAATCCTCCCTGATTAAGAAAATTGTTCACCTTATCTTAACATGAAGTGAGCCATTTAGGAAACTATCCACTTCTTTAGAATGCGATTTTGTCAGTGGTTTGCTGAAATATAAATTTTGCTTTAGTATAAAATAAGACTTCAATTTCTAGGGGACTTTTTTGGACTTATTAGCTGCACGAAATAAAATGCAAGCCTACAAAAAGTATCAACTGTTTACATATGTTCTTAATTTAATACAAAATAGAGAATGATTGGAGAGAATACGATTGCCGCAATATGTATATCAATTTCCCAGTAAAACCATTGCGCAAATGAAAGATTATTATGCAAATTCTTCTGTAACTCCTCCACCGGGAGCAATTTTTCGCGCAAAAACAAGTGAAGCAGTTATTACAGCGTATAAATCAGGGAAAGTTTTATTTCAAGGGTCTTCCCCGGAAAAAGCCGCAAGCATTTGGCAGCAGGATGCAAGCACGATTCCCGCAAATGCTGCAAAGTCAAGAAAACATAAATCACACGCCTATGCTCCTGATCCGAAACTTTTTTCAAGTAATCACGCCGGCACAGATGAAGCAGGAACAGGTGACTATTTTGGCCCGATTACAGTTGCTGCTGTCTATCTGACGAAAACACAAATTGACCTGCTTAAAAGTCATGGAGTAACTGACTCCAAAGCTTTGACCGATACGAAAATTCGCCAATTGGCCCAAGAAATAACCAACTTAAATATTCCTTATTCACTTATTGTTCTACGGAATGAAAAATATAATAAATTGCAAAGTCAGGGCTGGACACAGGGAAAGATGAAGACAATGCTTCACCATCATGCCATCCAAAGGCTCCTGAAAAAAGTGGACCAAAGGTTTATGGACGGGATTATCATTGACCAATTTTGTGAGCCTTCTGTTTACAAAAAGCATCTGGCATCGGAAAAACAGACGCTGACGTCCTCCACGTTTTTTATTACAAAAGCAGAAAGCTACTCGACTTCAGTTGCTGCAGCCTCCATCCTTGCACGTACTAGTTTTCTAAAACAGATGGATCAATTATCAGAACAAACAGGGATAATATTACCCAAAGGTGCCTCTCAAAAGGTAGATCAAACTGCTGCCACAATTATGAAAAAATACGGAACAGACGTTTTGTCAAAAATTGCTAAAATTCATTTTGCCAATACAACAAAAGCGCAAGTTTATTTAAAATAAAGTAAACCTTCATTCAGTAGGGTCTGCTATGAAATGGTAGATCAAAGGCTAAGATCGTAGGCGTCTTCGAAATAGAAAGAGAATTTTTTTCTGCGTACGAGGCGCTGTAATATTTCCGCGGATTTGAAAAAGAAGAACCCTTTTTTTCGTATTACGGCTCCTGCAATTGGCATCTTGCCGCCCCGAAAGAATTAGGCATGGGACTTGAAATTCGATTTCCTACTAGGTTTCCCCTAGTAGCTTGAAAGAAGCCAACTTACATCTAAGATTAATCCATTGGCTCTTCCTTAGCTTCTGTATCTAAAAGGGCACCCACCTTATCCAAGAGAATGGGACAGATGGATGCCCTATTGTTTAGATGAAATAACACATCCAAGAAAGGAATTAAGAGCGAATATAGGCAGCAAATTTATCTTTCACTGCAGTAATAATTTGTTCATAAGAAGCTTGGACCTCGTCATCGGTCAATGTTTTTTCAGGGTGCTGATAAACTAAATGAAAGGCTACTGACTTCTTCCCAGCTTTTAAATGTTCTCCTTCATAAACATCAAAGACAGATACATGTTTAACTAACGGAGCACCAACATCCATAATTACTTGCTTTACTTCAGCTGCAAGCACGCTGCTATCAAGTACAAAAGCAATATCTCGATCAATGGAAGGATACTTAGGAATCTCTTGATAAGAAGGTTCTTCATTGTACGCGCTCAATAATTCTTCCATATTTACATCAAATACATACGTCTCTTTTAAATCTAATTGGTTTTGCAAATGTGGATGCAACTGGCCAACAAATCCAATTGTTCTTCCTTCTAACTGAAGTGAAGCCGTTCTTCCTGGATGCATATCCTGATGTTTTAATGGCTGGAAAGCTACGGAACAACCAAGAAAAGTAAATAATTTCTCTAATATGCCTTTGACAACATAGAAATCTACTTGTTTACTTTCTTGCTGCCACGGATGGTGAATCCAATTTCCGGTTATAGCTCCCGCCAAACGGAGTCGCTCTTCCGGTTGCTTCGTTAACGTTTTTTCGGTAGTTAAAAATGTTTTCCCAATTTCATAATAACCTAAATCAAATTGATTACGAGCTCTATTATGAGCTAACACACGAAGGATTTCTGGTAAAAGGCTTATTCGCAAAAATTTATGATCTGCGCTCATTGGTAAAGCTAATTCAATCGGTACATAGTTTGCTTCCGCTAACTCAGGGCTAATTAAAGTATTAGCCGCTGCTTCACTGATTAACGTATAGGTGCGACTTTCTAATAATCCGGAAGCTTCCATGAGGTGCTTTATTTTGCGAAGTAATAGCTGCCTTTCTGTGAGCCCACCTGCCTGCCCTGCTCCTACTGGCAATGTATACGGCAGTTTATCATAACCGTAGATACGTGCCACTTCTTCTAACATATCTTCAAAAATAGTAATATCGCCTCTACGTGTCGGAATGTGAACAAGATATTCATTGCCCTTTGGTTCAAATTCAAACTGCAGGCGCTTTAAAGCATCTTCTACATCTGAGGTCACTAATGATGTACCAAGTCGTTTGTTGATTTCATCTATATTTATTTCTACTTGTTTTTGCCCACGATTTAGTTCATCAAACGCAACAACCCCTTTTGCAACCGTTGCATTTGCGTATTTTTCCAGTAATTCGCATGCACGAAGCCCCGCTTCTTTTACCCGGTTTGGATCGACCCCTTTTGTAAACCGTGTACTGGACTCGCTTCGAAGACCCGTCGCCTTTACGGCATTCATGACTATAGCTGGATCAAAATAAGCTGCTTCCAGCAAAATATTCTTCGTCGTATCCGTTACTTCCGTAGATAGACCACCCATTACACCTGCTAAAGCAATTGGTTCCTTTCCATTGGTAATAACTAAATGGTCTTTAGATAAAACTCGTTCCTGCTCATCTAATGTAATAATGGTTTCTTTCTCTTTCGCATGACGAACAACGATTTTATCCGATTGTAATTTATCGTAATCAAAAGCATGCAGTGGCTGCCCATATTCCAGCAACACATAGTTCGTTATATCAACAACATTATTAATCGGGCGAATGCCAGCTGCTATTAAATAATTTCGCATCCATAAAGGAGATGGCTGTATAGTTACGTTCCGTATAACAAAAGCGCCATAATACGGGTTTGCATTAGGTGCCTCTACTTGAACAGCGATATAGTCATTGGCAGCACCTGTTGCCATCGTTGGCTCTGGATTTGGCAAGCGTACCTCTCTATTTAAAATAGCTCCCACTTCATAGGCTACTCCTAACATCGACAAGCAATCCGCACGATTTGGGGTTAGGTCAAATTCCAGAACCGCATCATTCAAGTTTAGTAAAGGCTCTACTGACTCTCCAACGGTCACATCAGTTGGAAATACATAGATACCGTCAGCTACATCTTTTGGTACATATTTTTCTTCAATGCCTAGCTCTTGCAGGGAGCAGATCATACCATTAGATTCGACACCGCGTAATTTAACCCGTTTAATTTTGAAGTTCCCAGGAAGAACAGCGCCTGGCTTCGCAACTGCTACTTTTTGACCTTGGGCGACATTCGGAGCTCCACATATAATTTGTAACGTCTCATCTCCAACATCTACTTGGCATAAATGAAGTTTGTCAGCATTCGGATGCTTTTCACAAGATACAACATAGCCAATAACGACATTTTCACTTTTTTCGGCTACATATTCAATGCCATCGACTTCAATCCCTGATTTTGTAATTTTATTTGCTAATTCTTCTGGACTTACATCTGTTATATCTACATAATTCTTTAACCAATTTAATGATACTAACATGCAAACCTTCCTCCCTAAGCGTTATGATATTGCGTTAAAAAACGAATGTCGTTCGTGTAAAATTGGCGAATATCTTTAATTCCATATTTCAGCATAGCGATCCGTTCTGGTCCCATACCGAAAGCAAACCCACTGTACACTTCTGGATCGTACCCAGCCATTGAAAGTACATTTGGATGTACCATACCAGCACCTAATATTTCAATCCAGCCTGACCTTTTACAAATCGAACAGCCTTTACCTGCACACGCTTTACAGGAAATATCGATTTCTACAGATGGCTCTGTGAACGGGAAAAAACTCGGACGAAAACGAATTTCTCGATCACTTCCGTACATTTTCTTTGTAAAAACATCTAGTACGCCTTTCAAATCACTCATTTTCACATCTTTATCTACATATAATCCTTCAATTTGCGTAAACTGATGTGAATGCGTGGCATCATCTGTATCACGACGGTAAACTTTACCAGGAGAAATCATCTTTACTGGCTTGTTACCACCGTATTCGAGCATTGTTCTTGCTTGCACTGGAGATGTTTGTGTACGCATTAATAACTCTTTTGTAATGAAAAATGTATCCTGCATCTCTCGCGCTGGATGATTTTTTGGCAGATTTAATGCTTCAAAATTGAAATAGTCGGTTTCAACCTCTGGTCCTTCCCGTACTTCAAATCCCATACCAATGAACAAATCTTCAATTTCTTCAATCACCTTTGTCAATAAATGTGGCCCTCCAAGCCTTACTGGTCTACCAGGAAGAGTGACATCAATCGTTTCTTGTTCTAATTGCTGCTCTAATGCTATTTCCTCTAGTTTTTCCATCTGCTGTTCTAAGCTCTTGGTTATTTGCTCACGCACTTTATTAGCAAGTTCACCAATAATTGGTCGTTCCTCTTTAGATAGCTTTCCCATTCCTCGTAGCACACTTGTCAATGAACCTTTTTTTCCTAGATAAGCCACTTTGATCTCCTGCAGTTCATTGGTATCTGTTGCTTGAGAAATCTTTTCTAAAGCTTCTTGTTCTATTGATTGCAACTGCTCTTTCATTTTCCATTTCCTCCTTCATTCGCTCTTTCTATAGCATGAAAGCATAACAAAAAGCCTCCTCCCAGCAAGGGACGAGGCATATGTCGCGGTACCACCCTAGTTCATACATTGTCTTCAATGTATCCACTTCATTCTGATAACGGAATATCCCGGAATACCTTTACTCACCGTTCGTGAGGTCCAAGTATCTGCTCCAGAGTGAAAGGATGAACACTGCTACGATGAAATGCTTTCAGTCTCTGGCACTTCTCCCTGTAAACGTATGGGTAGGCAGGTTATCCGCTCTTTCAACGCTTTTGCTATAAAGTTATATATATTATAGAGAATTACGTCATTGTTTGCAACATTATGAGCGTAAATAGTACATTAAAATTCCAGCAGCCACACTTACGTTTAGTGATTCAGCTTGTCCGTATATAGGTATCGTAACCCGTTTATCCGCTATATCCATAATGTCTGACCGTACTCCGTTCCCTTCATTACCAACAATTAGTGCTGTTTTTGTGACGGGTTTAACTTCTGTATAGTTATCTGCATCTGTTAAAGCAGTTACCCAGATTCCAAAGCCCGCTTCTTTTAACAATGGTATTTCAGCTAACAAATCAGCATGACGAACAGGGATATGAAACAAGGACCCCTGTGTTGCACGAACGACTTTATCATTAAATACATCTACCGTTCCTTCTCCTAATATTACTTCAGAAAAACCTGCAGCATCTGCGGTACGAATAATCGTGCCTAGATTCCCCGGATCCTGAATAGCGTCAATTAATAATACAGGTCTTTGCCTTGAGCTATTTAGCTGCTTCATGGTAACAATAGCGGCAATTCCTTGGGGAGTATCCGTCTGTGATACTACAGCAAACACACTGTTTTTCACCACAACTGTTGGTATATCTCGAGCCCATTCAGGTAAAGATACACCTTCTTGAATAATCAATTCCTTAATTGTCCAATTACTCTTAAAAGCCGCTTCCACTAGATGAAAACCTTCAATGAGAAATGTTTGTGTCTTTACTCTCTCTTTTCGTTTATGTAATTTTTTCCAGTGCTTTACTTTTTCGTTTTTTATAGAAGTAATTATATGTGTCATTGCTTATCACCCTCATTCATCTTACATAGTATACATATTTTCACCTCTTCAGGTCAAACTACTTGTAAGCACAAGGTAAATAAGAGAGGGCAGCAAAAAGATTTCGGTAGCAGCACTTTTTTACGAGGAGAAAGACTGCAGTATGTTAGTATGACCTATAAATTTAATAATTTCGTATTCGCCTTAGAAATGTAAACTGTCTTTTCTGGAGGTTTTTGAACCGATTCATTCATGTTGCACGCTGCCGATTAGTAAACTTTTTGAAGCTCTGAGTTAAAAGTAAAAAACCTTGTAAAGGAGGAAACGATTTGGATCTAAATTTACGTGAGGCAATACTTAGCAATATTGCTTCCAACAACCAAGACCAATTAGAAGCAACTATTGTAGATGCAGTGCAAAGTGGCGAAGAGAAAATGCTACCTGGTCTAGGAGTGCTATTCGAATTAATCTGGGAACATGCAGATGAACAAGATAAGCACCATATGTTGGAAGCGCTAGAGCAAGGTGTAAAGCAAGCGACAGCACGATAACCATTCCGCCGTTTAAACGGCGGTTTATTATGCCCTATCATCGCGTCTCCAAACGGTGTACGGCTTACGCCTTTGATGCGCGATTTTTCTGGCTTTGTTTCGATACATCACTATATCTGTTCGTATTAGAATTCGAGCTCAAGCTACGGATTTTTCGCTATCCAAATATACCATTCTTATTGTGAAATTTTTAACATGATATATATTGATTTTCACAACCCTCGGCTATCAAAAAATAGTATTAACTGCCTATTTTCAAAAACACAAGAGACCAAAGTCGCAAAAACGAGAACGAATTCATAACACCCATCGTTAATTAAATAGGTATTAGTTCCCTTTTTTTATCTTAAATTCAAACCAATGATTTCATTTTTCAGCTTATCTTGTTTGGACAAGATTTGGCACAATTTGACTATATTTTTACGAAGTGATATAAACATAACAGAAACTTCATTGTAATCCTTTTAATGATTCACTAATACAATCAAAAATGAAGTTATTTATAGAGAGGGGAAAGAAATAATGGAAGAAACAAAGAAACGGAAATTGTCACCCAAAATGCTGGTCGGCATTATTATTGGGGCAGTATTGCTGATCGGTGGAAGTGTTGCTGCATTTATTTTTGCAAATTTATCAGATAAGGAAAAATATTTTTTAGCAGAAAAAGAAACGATGGAATTTATGAATGATCAAATTGAAAAAAGATATGAAGCGGAATTAGATTGGTTCGAAACATCAAAAGAAGAACCGACAGAAACGAAATATGATTTGTCAGCAGAATCCAATCTACCTAGTAGTGATATGGGTATGGGGGAAATGGACCCAGTACAGCTGATTAATAATTCCACTATTTCCATCACACACGCTGCTGATATGAAAAATAAAAAAATGTCTGGAGAGCTTAAAGCAGATATTGGTGGAATTCAAGTTGATAACGTTTCATTTCACTTAACTTCCGAACAGTTTATGCTTGGCTTGCCATTCCTTGATGAATTGCTCTCTATAAAAGGAGAGAATGTCGGTAACTTGATGAAGCAAATAGATCCAATGACTTTCACTGGAGAAGAAAAAATTGACTTTGGTGCCTTCTTTGAAGGTGCATTTTCCGAAGAGGATATCGAATATATCCAAGAACAGTATGGTAAATTCATCTATGAACAATTACCTGACGATGCGTTTAAAACAGAAAATGAAAGCATTAAAGTCCATGACGAGTCTTTAAAAACAGAAAAAATAACCATGCAATTAAGCGAAGAAAAGGTAAAAGACATTTTAAAGAAGGTCATCGAAAAATTACAAAAAGATGATAAAATGAAAGAGCTTTTTCGCAAATATATCGAGGATCAATCAATGGGAACATCGGCTCTACCTGAAGTAAAAAATGAAATTGACCAAGTAATGGAAGACTTAGATGAATCTTTAGCGAAAACAAAAACGGATGTAGATAAATTACAAGTTCCAGATGGTTTAACATCAACGATTTGGGTACATGATGATTTAATTGCTCAGCGCGATTTTAGCGTCAAGCTTGGTCCAGACAAAGAACAGCTTGCGACGATTAAAATTAAAGGTACACAACTGCTCACAGAAGAGAAGCAACAATTTAACCTTGACTTAGGCGTTGTAGACTCTGTTAGTGAAGGTAAAATGAACCTAGCAGGAGATTTATCATGGAAGGATCAGAAAGCAGATGATTCTATTAAACTCACTATGGACGATCTTGCGCTTACCTATGATGGCACCGAAACATTAAAAGATGGCAAGCGTGATTTTGAACGTACGATCAGTTTCCAAGATCCATATACTGATAGTATGCAAGTTGTATGGAGCGGTACGTCTGCTTATAAAGAAGATCAAATGAGCGGAGAACATAGCTTTGCTTTTACGGCTCCAAACGAAACTCAAAATCTATTTTCACTTAACGTTGCTGTTGATGGAAAAACGATTGACAAGGTAAAAATTCCAAATGATGATAAGACAAAAAATATCGGAACAATGAATGAGCAAGAACTCATGGAATACTTTGAAACTGAAGTAACTCCTAAATTCCAAGGCTGGATGGTAGAGATGCTATCAGCCACTGGAAACATGGAATTTTAATCTAGCGATAAATACTTGGATGAAATGGAAGTGCCCATCATGCATTTCATAAGAACAACGTTTTTGTTTTTAAAATATGATTTATTACAGCTTAAGAGGAAGTGGTTGACACTTCCTCTTGTTTTACTATTTCCCGTTATCATGGTCGGTTTACTTGCGGTTATGATCATCACATTCGTTATACCAGAGGATCAGAGTCCTATCCAAGTCGGACTAGTAGACTTGGACGAATCAAAGGAAACCAAATTGCTGGTTGACATGTTGGATGAAGCGTCCCAGCTGGGTAGTTACATTCACATACATAATATGAAAGAAACAGCGGCAAAACAAAAAATTAGTAGTAATGAGCTAAGTTCATACATTGTATTTCCAGAGAACTTTACAGCAAATCTGTATCAAGGAATTCCTGTTACCTTACCAATCATTGGAAATCCAAATCAACCGATTCAAAGCCAAATGGTGAAAACATTAATTGAAAGTGTTACGAGACATATAAGAGCTTCACAAGCAAATGTACTCACCATAAATCAATATGCGAAACAGCTCCCGTTAGATAATGAGACGCGTAATGATCTTGTATTTGAGCAGTTCAAAGAATTTGTCTTTTATACACTAGGAAGAAAGCAACTGATGCAAGAGGAACAAATCGTCAACCAAGCCACTGCCAACCCCATCAAGTATTATAGTCTGGCTGGTTGGTTTATCATTTTTACGATCTGGCTGCTCCTGATATACAATTTCTTATATCAAGATGTGAGCCGACGTATGCACCAAAGGATGGCTCTCTATGAGGTTAAAGTGATTCAGTTAATACTTGCGAAACTAATTGTAACATTAAGTCTAGTTACGATCATTGGCTTGGGATTATTGTTTGCGCTTATTCAATTACTGCAATGGGATGTGCAGCTAATTGATACATTGCGGATACTAATTGTTACCGTTTTGTATAGTACTTGCTTTTTACTGAGTGTCTCGATTGTAGAAGCTATAATTGCTTCACATCGATTACGATTAATCATACAAATCGGCTTTACATTACTCATTCTTTTATTAAGTGGTGCTATTATTCCAACCATCTATCTTCCTTTATCGCTACAACAAATATTGCCCTTTGCCTTTTCATCAGAAGCATTGTACTGGCTACAAGAAGTATTGCTAAATGAACGTTTATATGTTGACTATCTGCCTTTATTATTGATGACAGGCTCTGGCAGCTTTATCCTATTAGGCATTACAATTGGAAAGGAGCGCATTCACCGATGAAAGCTATTATTCATACACGCTTCTTACATTGGAAACAAGCGCCGTTTCACTTTATTTTTTGGTTGCTCTTTCCCATCATCGTTGTAGTTTTCCTTCAGTATTTGCTTGTAAATTTTCAGGCAGATACCAAGGTTCCTGTGGGGATTGTTGTAGCAGATCAGACCAACACCGCTTTTGAACTGGTAGAAAAAATAGAAGAGACTCCTTTTATTCGAGTTTACCAATTAGATGAAGAACAAGCTCTTAATCAGTTGGAAAAGCATAAGTTAGATAGTGTATTCGTCATTAAAAAAGGATATGAGGAACAAATTAATAGAGGAAGCCGGAATCGGCTGATCACTAGCTACCAGTCCGATTTATCGTTTGCGTATACCTCTGTTTCAGAAATGGTAGCCTCAATGGTTCAACAGGATACAGGACGGATAAAAACAGCCTACACTATATTGCAAATGGAAGAGCAACTAACTAACAACCAAAATTGGACGACAAAGGAAATTATAACTACGAGTAAAGAAATAGAAACAGAGCAGGACTTATTATCCGCTCACTTTCAATATCAGGGGCAAGCGGATGGGGCTAAAAGTCAATCACAATTATGGAACCCATGGGGATTATGGGTCTTATTTTCATGTTTAGCAACCTTTTTTCTGTTTGGCTGGCTTGTAAAAGAAAACCATTCTTCCGTCCGAGCTCGTTTTGCCTTTATTCGATTTCCCTTTAAAACTTACGCTTTACTAAATCTCACGTTATATACATTGATTTTATTGCTAATGGACGCTGTTACGCTAGTTATCTTCAACCATTTCCTTGCAACGACAATCGATGCTTCACGAATTGCAGCAATCATCTCTTTTCGATTCGTGATCAATGGGTTAGCTTTTTTATTTGCTTTAAAAATGAAACAGATTGTTACATACTATGGCTTATCGCTAATATTTACATTAATGCTTGCTTTAACAAGTGGAGCAATTATTCCTATTGATGGTCTTACAAATAGACTTCCACTTTTAAATGACGTGCATCCGATTATCCCGTTTCTTAATGGTACATTTCATAATTTTTGGTTTTATATGGTTGGGGTATTTATTTTCATATGGTATGTTAGAAAGGACGAAACTTATGCTTAACGTGGATTGCATTTCCAAAACGTACAATAAACAAGCTATTTTCAGCAACCTATCCTTTTCCGTTCACCCTGGAGAAATCATTGGCTTAGTAGGAGAAAATGGTGCAGGAAAATCTACTTTGCTTCAATTGCTGGCTACCTTACAGTCACCGACTACAGGAGGCATTCAATTATATGACTGGTACTATAAACAGCATCGCAAGCTTGTACGGCGCCATATCGGGTTTGTACCACAGGAGATTGCGATTTGGGACAACTTTACGGTACGAGAAAATATGATCTTCTTTGAAAAGTTAGCTTGGAAAAAGAAGTCTGAAAAAGAGTTAAAACAATTGTGTCTAGATATGAATTTAGACCGGTGGGATGAAAAAGTGCACACATTGTCAGGCGGGATGAAGCGAAAATTAAATTTAGCCATCAGCCTCATACACGATCCAGACCTTATCCTGTTAGATGAGCCAACGGTAGGGATTGATTTAAAATCCAAAAAAGAAATTGCAGCTTACTTGAAAAAATTAGCACAGGAAAAAGAAAAAATGATCCTCTACACTTCTCACGATATGGATGAAATTAACGAGTTGTGCACACGTGTTATTTGTATTGGTAAAGACCCATTTTATAAAAATCTATTGCAGCATGCTGGCAAAAAGATTATAAGTTTTTAAAAACTTGATTGGCTAAAATACAAGGATGTAGTAAAATAGTAGGAGATAAGTAGGAAGGAGAACGCAATATGGAGATTAGAGAGTTGCAAAAAATGATGCAATATGAGGCAATGTCTATCCTTACGTCTAATTCAAGTGGATTTTCTAGTCACTCTCCGATGATTGATCTCGCTTTTAAACAATTGTTACAAGAGCAGTTAAACAAAGTGAACGTGATGCAAGCTTCGAAAGCATTACAGCACAAAAACAATACATATCCCTTTAACGGTTCGGTAACTAATGATTCGAAAGTTCCTCCACGCAACACAGGAGATATTGATGCACTTATTCGAGATGCAGCAAGCCAGTATCAAATAGATGAGCGCCTCATTCGGTCTGTTATCCAGGCAGAATCCAATTTTAACCCACATGCGAAAAGCAGCGCTGGAGCGCAAGGTTTAATGCAATTAATGCCAGCTACTGCAAGAGGCTTAGGTGTGGCAAATCCTTTTGACGCTTGGCAAAATATTCAGGGTGGTGTCAAATATTTAAAGCAGATGATGCAACGGTATAACGGAAATACCGAATTGGCATTGGCTGCCTATAATGCTGGACCAGGAAATGTAGATAAATATCAGGGAATTCCACCTTTTAAAGAAACGCAAAACTATGTTCAAAAAGTAATGAATGGTTATTTAGCCTAATGTAGTAAATAATATTCGTTCATCAGAAAATAGTGCGGAACAGCAAACCCCACTCATTAAAGATTCACTTCTTTTCCTTTTCGTTAATTATGAAGCGAAATGCAATCAAATATAATTAAAAAAGAAATGGAGACATATATAACAAGTCTTCATTTCTTTTTCATTGTATAGGTAACTATAAAATGAGGTGCTTGTGGATAACGAAATAACCGAATAGCCACGTCCAGCGCATGAGCTCAGCAACGATGCGACTTTAGAAATGCGCCCTCCGATAAGGCCTCATCGGTTCGTCGCAAAGAGGAAGGCCGACTAAAAACGGGCTTGCCGCCTGACGTCGGCATACCCCTGTTTTTAGTGGCATGATTCCTTTATCTTTAGTTGATTCGTTCCATTCACTACGTTGCTAAACGGGCGCCCCGCGCCTTTGTTCTTTTAAGCCAGAATTAATTCATTAACTGTATTACGATCCAGCTTCTTAATTGTTTCCACGATTAATTTTACTGCATGATCAAAATCATCACGATGCAAAATACCAGCATGTGTATGAATATATCGTGTCGCAATCGTAATCGATAAAGATGGTACACCGTTTGCTGTTAGATGGATTGAACCAGAATCTGTTCCGCCACCCGCCATAGATGTATATTGATACGGAATATTGTTTTCTTCTGCAGTTTTTACAACAAGGTCGCGAACGCCTTTATGTGCTACCATAGAAGCATCATATAACACGATTTGTGGTCCTTTCCCTATCTTGCTATCTGCTTCATGATCCGAAACTCCTGGAGTGTCACCAGCTATCCCTACATCAACGCCAAAACCAATATCAGGTTTTATCGTATTAGCAGCTGTTTTAGCTCCACGAAGTCCGACCTCTTCTTGAACAGTTCCTACCCCGTAAACAATGTTAGGATGATTCTCATCTTTTAGCTGCTTTAGTACTTCAATAGCGATCGCACAACCGATACGATTGTCCCAAGCTTTTGCTAATAATAGTTTTTCATTTTTTAACGGTGTAAACTCAAAATAAGGTACTACTGAATCTCCTGGTTTCACACCGAATGACTCAGCTTCATCTTTGCTAGAAGCACCGATATCAATAAACATATCTTTAATTTCAACTGGCTTTTTCCGCGCTTCTGCCGAAAGGATATGTGGCGGCTTTGATCCAATAACACCGGTCACATCTCCATTACTCCCCATAATCGTTACACGTTGGGCGAGCATTACCTGGCTCCACCACCCACCTGTTGTTTGAAAATAAACAAACCCTTTGTCGTCAATTCTTGTAACCATGAAGCCAATTTCATCTAGATGACCCGCAACCATGATTTTCGGACCATTTTCATCACCTGTTTTTTTGGCAATTAAGCTCCCTAGGTTATCGTAAATTACTTCATCCGCATACGGAGAAATATACTTATTCATTACATCACGAGCTTCTTTTTCATTGCCTGGTATACCTTTTGCATCTGTTAAGTCCTTAAACATCGTTAACGTTTCGTCCAACTTTACCATATGTAGTCACCTCTTCATTAAACTAATTTCTATTATACCTCTTATTAGCGAAGTTTCAAAATCGTTAATACATACCTGGTCTATCTCCTGACGAAGAGAACAAATCTTTTGATTTGATTCAACCACCTAATCTCTTTTATTTTAGCGAACTGAACATTATTTTACTGGAAGCTTCTCCAAATAAGCTTGCTGGATATCTGCTTTCAGAAACACCTAATGCTTGTCATATGTTTCCCCTAATACGGATGTTGTTAATTGCAATTTGCCACATTTTGAAGAAAAAAGAACCCTCTTCCCCAGATAAATCCATCTGGAAAACCAGCCGTTCTTCCTGTAAGCCGCGAAATAACGTCTATTGTGTATCAGGATATTATGATATTTCTCATCGCTAAAAAGGGAACCTTCCATCAGTGGAGGTTTTCATTCATCCCCTACTGATTGTATGTACCGTAATGGTATGGAGCTAAAGGCTAGGGGTATTTAGGTGCTGTTATTTCCCACCTAGACTTGTCGCGGTACAGATTATCCAACTCCTAAAGCGGAAGTCTTACAGCACCTTATATACGGTATAAATGTAAATCATAATTATTGTTTACCTGTTTTCAAAAATCCATTCAAATACCAATTGAAAAATAAAAGCACATGAAAATCGGAATTTCTTTGTGATACCCGCAATTGGAAGATGTTTCAGTACCTTTAGCCCCTTGTACGTACTTTTTATTCTATCTGGTAGTCGCTTAAGAACATTATTGCCATCACAATAAGAAACAACTCTTCTGCTTGGTAGTTTATTTTAGACAATTATACTCTTTCAAATGTCGGGGTGCTTATCCTATATGAAGCTTTTTGCCAATTAACATATCCAGTTACCTAATGGGGCTACGTGTATTTATTATCTGCGAAAGTTGAGATAACAACAGTTTTTTTGATGCTTATGTCACTTTCAACAAATATGTATGGACTGTCTTTATTTATTTGCCAGATGAACCAAACCCATTTTTATCTCTAGCTGTGTTAGACAAATTGTCTGTTTGTTCGAGTTTAACTTGTAATACTGGAGCAATAATCATCTGAGCAATTCTCATATGTTTTTCTATTGTAACATCCTCTTTCCCATGGTTAATTAAAATTACCTTTATTTCACCTCTATATCCTTCATCAATAGTTCCAGGGCTATTTAAAACTGTAACCGAATGTTTTAAAGCTAAACCACTTCTAGGTCTAACTTGTGCCTCTGTCCCTTTAGGTAATTCAATCTGTATTCCAGTTCGAACTAATTCAGCTTCTCCAGACTTGATTATTTTCTCCTCGATAGAAAATAAATCCAGACCAGCGTCCCCATCATTTGCACGAAATGGTAATTTTGCTTCTTCATGTATTAACTTAATTTTTAAATTATACTCCATTCATATCACCCATTTTTAATAAATTTATATAGCATTAATCTTTTTATTTCGGTTGAAAAAAATACTGATTAAATAAGAATTAATAGTTTTACATACATAGCAAAAATTGCCCCCCTAGCTTTCCTAAATCTACAACTAAAGCGAAATATTATCCACGACTACATCTTGCCTATCTACTCCTTTATTTGTTTCCATATACGTATCTAATTGATTTTACTGCCTTCCAACCCATAATAAATCTTCCTCGTCACATCTTTCAACGATTGTAACATGAAAAATAAAAAATAGTGAAACCTTTAGATATATCGTTTCGTATAAGAAGGGAATCATGGAATAATAATCAGGGAGACGATAGTATGATAGTCATTTTATTTCGCATACTGATTGTGCTTGCTTTGGCATTGCTTATATATACTTGGATTCAATATTATCGTAATCCCCAACGAAAATTGCAAATTGCTAAAGCAGAGGGAATTTATTATTTTTTAGACGAACCTAGCAACAGTAAAAAAAATCTCCAATTTGTGTATAAAGGATGTTTGTTTGAAGGTGAAAAATATGTGGGAACAACAGAGGATTCTTTTGAAGTTGTTAATATACATGTAACAGCAAAGGACCCTCTTGAGCTTAGCGGTTTGCGAAGGGACGACTTATATTTCCTTGAAGAGGAAATATTAATTCGTTATCCCCACGCTAAAATTGAATGGAAACACCCGATTAATCAATTGCTGATAAGTCCCATGGAATAAATAAAATGAAAACGCCATTCGGTATAATTTTCCTTCCATTCCTACTAATAAAATCTTTAAAAAGGTACTTTTTCGACGTGGGGGCATCGAATGTGAAGTTTTTCTTGTCCTTGAAAAAGAAGCACACTTTTTGCATGCCACGCATTTTGGTGGCATCTTACCTATGCCGGTCGGGATTTCATGTGCGCTATCTCCCACTTAGACTTCTTCGCGTCTACAAATCCTGAAGTGGGAGCTTTATGGCACTTTTTATGGGGGATACATGCAGATTGGGCATACGACCCATAATTCGTAAGTACAAATTTTTTCAGTTCGGCTATATGTGCTACCACAAACCAGCGCATAGATCTAGTGCTTTATTGCGTTAAGTGCTCTCTCTTGTTTGAATATGGAAAAATTCTTGCCATTTGATATAAATTTCTTTTCTGCGTAGCATATAGATGCACGGCAACAGAATTAGTAAGCATAGACCAACATATAACGGCGTTAAGTTAGAAATCCACTGGCCAATGAAAGTATAAATAAATGCTAGAGGAATATTAGATAAAAGAGATGATTTCGTATAATCTTTCCAGCTTGACGATATTTCCAGTAAACATAAAGACAGCAAGTGAAAATGAATAAACGGAATAAGACGAAGCAGTGCTATTTGTGATGTCGTTAAAGCTGTTTGTTTACCTATCACTTTCTCCTTTATTTTTTGAAAACGTTGCATGGACTTTGGCATTCTATATACAAAAAAATAAAATATAACGCTGGATAACGTGATGCCTATAAGCGAATATAGCGTTCCTGCAATAGCCCCAAATAGTATCCCACCTGACATACAAATAAAAATTACCGGTAAGAAAAACAGCGGTCGTAGTAAATGAAAACTGATAAATAATATTGGGGCGAATAAGCCTCCTTTTTCAATGAAAGCCAATAGATAATTCCCCAAAAATTCCATGCTCTGCCTCCTCCTTGTTGAACTATTACAGATATAAAAGTACTGTACATTAGTACATGTATATGACAGGAGACGAGCCTTTATGACAAGAAAACGGGATACGTCCACTATATTAAACTTCTAATATATATCATTTCGTTGAACAAACACAATACACTTTCATACACTAAACCAACTGTGTTTCTGTATAAAAATCAAACCCTTAATGCCCATATTAAATACACGATCAATACACAGTGACTAATAAATAACATCGGTACCCCGATGACGAAACGCTTATGCTTGGTTTTATGGCGGAAAACTTTCATTCCGAACCAGATTCCCAGCGCTCCACCTAAAATTGCCAACATCCATAACGTCCGTTCTGGAATTCGATAGTGTTGCTGCTTTGCTTTTTGCTTATCGACTCCCATGAACAAAAAAGCAATGCTATTAACGCCAAGCAAATATAAAAAAATTGCATTCCAATTATCCATCCTACCTTTTTCCTCTCTAAGCTTTAACTTGGTTGCTACCCAAACTGCCTTTCGTGTATGTATTCTATTTCATGAAAGCTCCAAATATCTCTAATATAAAGTCTAATCCTTTATGCTTTCAAAACATTGACTTCCATAAAAGGGAACAAAGGCGTAAGTGCCCGTTTAGCAACGTAGCGAATGGAACGAATCAACTAAAGATTTAGGAATCATGCCACTAAAAACAGGGGTATGCCGACGCCTGAGCGGCAAGCCCGTTTTTAGTCGGCCTTCCTCTTAGCGACGAACCGATGAGGCCATATTGTAGGGCGCATTTCTAAGTCGCATCGTTGCTGGGCGCTGAAGCCGGACGTGGCTATTCAGTTATTCCCTCATCCCAAAGCAACAAATTTTATATTTTCTTATCTTTTTAGAAAAACTTGGCTTGTCGCCAAGTCTTATGGCGGAAGCCTTTGTTTTTCTTATACTATAAACCAAAAAAATCTTATACTTTCCTATAGTGTAAAAAAAGGACCAAATTACTTTGCAGTGGCAAAATATTTGGTCCCTTCTATTTCAATCAGATGGAAAGAAAACCCCGTCAGATTGAAATTTCACTTTATTTCAATGCTTCTTTTGCTTTTGTTACTAATTGAGAAAAAGCTTTTTCATCATTAATTGCTAAATCAGACAGCATTTTACGATTAATATCAATGCCAGCAACTTTCAAACCGTGCATTAGCTTGTTGTAAGACATATCGTTTAAGCGAGCAGCTGCATTAATACGGGAAATCCAAAGTTTACGGAAATCACGCTTTTTCTGTTTACGGTCACGATAAGCGTACTGACCTGATTTCATTACTTGTTGTTTTGCTGTTTTAAATAACGTTCTCTTCGAACCATAATAACCTTTAGCTAATTTAAGGACGCGTTTACGACGTTTACGCGTTACTGTTCCACCTTTAACACGTGGCATAATAATTCCCTCCTAATACAAATCAAAAATAAATTTTACCGTTCTAATTATTCCAATGCTCGCTTATTTATAAGGAAGCATCGTTTTAATTCTTCTAAAATCTCCAGCTGATACTGTAGTTGTTTTACGAAGTTTACGTTTTTGTTTTTGAGATTTATTCGCAAACATGTGGCTTGTATAGGCATGCCCACGTTTTAATTTTCCAGTACCTGTTTTCTGAAAGCGTTTCTGAGAACCTTTATGGGTTTTCATTTTTGGCATAGTGTTTTTCCTCCTTGTAACATATCTAACAGTCTCTTACACTCAACAACTGCAATTTATTTTTCATTTACTGGAGCAAGCATCATAAACATATTACGACCTTCCATTTTCGGCTTTGTCTCTACAGTCGCAATGTCTTTTACTTCCTCAGCAAATCGATCAAGCACTTCTCGTCCTAATTCTTTATGCGTAATAGCGCGTCCGCGGAAACGAACGGCCGCTTTTACTTTATCGCCTTTTTCTAAGAATTTACGAGCATTTTTCAGCTTCGTTTCAAAGTCATGATCGCCAATTCCCGGGGTAAAACGAACCTCTTTTACGTTAATGACTTTTTGTTTTTTTCGTGCTTCTTTCTCTTTTTTCTGCTGCTCAAACCGGTACTTTCCGTAATCCATAATCCGACATACAGGCGGTTTAGCATTTGGAGCAACAAGCACTAAATCAAGGTTACGCTTTTGGGCAATTTCTAGAGCTTCCTGACGTGATTTCACTCCCAACTGATCCCCATTGGCATCAATTAGACGTACTTCTCGAGCACGAATCTTCTCATTAACATTCATTTCCTTGCTAATTATCATCCACCTCCAAATATTTTCGCTGTGATCTTTTTTGACAAGCTACATTTCATCACAATGAGGTACTTAAGCTAAGCTTAAGTCTTTAGACGCAGAAGCTTGAAAAGTATTTTCTTCAAGAGAAGCAAATTGCTTCCTTTCCCACGTCTAAAAAAAGCGTGGGCAATACAGCACCCACACTTCTCCAATCGTCTATATGAATCGGTTAAAACCAGCCAACTGCCTGATGGCGTCGAACAGGTGAGAAGCGGGTGCTTCTACTTGTCTTTAGATCATTTAATTATCAACTACATAAGAATAGCATATATATCGGATAATGTCAAAAAAAGAATGAATAAACAGTCTGTCGCGTCTTTATGAAAGCTACTCTCACTTTTAATTTTCTTTTATATAGCTCCTCAGTAAAAAAGCTTAAGAATAGTCGCTTTTACTTACAGTGGATACTCATACCGTTTTCCGCGGCGGGCCAACTTCCTCGGAAAAAAGCGGCTTTCTGCGTAATTTTCAGCTGTCCTCCAAGACTCACTAATCGTGAATGAGTAGATCTTTCTTGGCGGGAATCCCACCCATTATATACATGTGCCCGGTTGCTCCAGGAGACTTCGTGTTATATCCATTGCTTGTTGGCGATTTTAACACTACCAAAAACTCTACTAAGATTTTACACAGCACTCGCGCTAGAAAGCTTCTTTCCCAAGGATAACTACCCATTCTTTGGCGAGGCTTTTCCATTCACCTCTCATTTTCATATATAATATTCAAAAGTCTTTCTTCATCTTCTGAAGCTACATTTTCGGACAATCTTGCTGCTACAATAATTGGAGCCCATTTAAAAAATGTCTCGGCGTGACAAGCCACTTGCCTTACAGTAATAAAAAAGGATATTTTTCCACTATTTCCTGCGAATACTGAGAATACAACAAATACGAACGATTCACATCAGCATGAATATCTCCGACAGTAGCATCCACCCAATCAATAATAGTCATTCGGTTATTTGCTGCAATTAGATTAAACAAATGAAAATCACCATGGCATAGTTTATCTCCATCAGCAATTTCCTCTAGCAACTGAAGGAGTTTTGTTTTTTTCAACTGTTCCAACTGATCAGCCGCATTAATTTGCTGTTTAAGTTTTTCCTTCATCTGTTCCAAATCACTTGAATGGATAGTAACATTATGCAAGCGCTGTTGCTCCTCTACAGTTAAGGAAATAACCTCATCTAAAGGAAGTTCTTTTGCTATTAATCTTTCTCCTAACGTTTTCCCTTTTATATATTCCATCATAATTGCTTGCCTACTGCCTTTTAGTTACATCAAATACTTTTGGAACAGGAAGACCGCTTGAATAGACAAAAGTCTGCTTACTTGCCTCATGGACAGCTTCATTAGGAAGAACGTTTTCACGAAATAGCTTTACAACCATATTGTCCACAAGATATTTCTGCTGTATTTCCACTTGCTATCGGTTTTCCTAAATCCACGCATACCGACCCCCTCTTTTCTATTTCGCTATTTTGGGGGAATATTGTTTATTGCAAAACATTCTATCGTTTTCTATTCACGTAGAACTTCAATCATTCTAGGATTTTTTTCTTCCATCTCCTACAATTAAAAAGTAAAATAAAGACTCAAATCGCAGGCACCTTGAAAAAGAGAAATTCTACGTTTGACATTTTACTCGCCAACAGATTTGGGGGTTTTAGATGCCGTTATCTCCCACTGAAACTTTTTACATTTATCCACAAATCTTGAAGTAGAGGTCTTATGCCACCTTACATTCGGGATAAAAATAAAACAGCTTCTTGTTAATGAACAAAGCTGTTTTATTTGTTTTATTTGTTTTATTCTTTTTTCAATTGTCCGTTTTATTTCGAAGTCTTATGCAACACTTTATTGTCTATTTCTTGTTTAATCATAGCAATAAATGTCTCCAGAGAAACTGTTTCTGTTTCTTTTTCTCCATAACGACGAATGTTCACTGCGTGATCGTTCACTTCATGATCACCAAGGACGAGAGCAAATGGGACTTTTTGCGTTTGCGCCTCACGGATTTTATAACCAATCTTTTCATCCCGTTCATCAACCGCAACCCGTACTCCGTCTAGTCTCAATTTGTCAGCAACCTGCTTTGCATAATCCAAATGTGCCTTAGGAGAAACTGGAATGACTTTAACTTGAACAGGAGCAAGCCAAGTAGGAAATGCCCCTTTATATTCTTCAATTAAAAAGGCAACAAAGCGTTCCATGGTGGAAACAACTCCACGGTGAATAACAACCGGACGATGATGTTGTCCATCTTCACCAATATACGTTAAATCAAAGCGCTCTGGAAGGTGAAAGTCAAGTTGTACCGTTGATAATGTTTCATCTTTTCCTAAAGCAGTTTTCACTTGTACATCTAGCTTCGGACCATAAAACGCTGCTTCCCCTTCTGCTTCTACATAATCCACTTGCATGTCTTCCATTGTTTCCTTTAACATCGCTTGCGCTTTTTCCCACATTGCATCATTATCCACGTACTTTTCTTTATCTTCTGGGTCACGATACGAAAGTCGGAAGTAATAATCGTTGATACCAAAATCTTCATATACTTTTTGCACTAGCTCAACTACACGAATAAATTCATCTTTTAATTGATCCGGACGGGCGAAGATATGCGCATCATTTAATGTCATCGCTCTTACACGCTGTAACCCTGCTAATGCACCAGACATCTCATAACGGTGCATGGTGCCAAGCTCAGCAATACGTACTGGAAGATTCCGGTAGCTGTATAATTGGTTTTTATATACCATCATATGGTGTGGACAATTCATTGGCCGCAATACAAGCTCCTCATTATCCATGGTCATCGCCGGAAACATATCTTCTTGATAGTGATCCCAATGACCGCTCGTTTTATATAAATCTACACTACCCAATACTGGCGTATAGACATGGTCATAGCCAAGACGCTCTTCTAAATCCACAATATATCGTTCAATGATTCTGCGGATCGTAGCACCTTTTGGTAACCATAATGGTAAACCTTGTCCGACCTTTTGGGAAACGGTAAAAATATCCAATTCCTTACCTAGTTTTCGATGATCTCGTTCTTTACGTTCTTCCAATAATTTTAAATAATCGTCGACTTGGCTTTGTTTTGGAAAAGCAGTTCCATAAATGCGCTGCAATTGTTTGTTATTGCTATCACCTCGCCAATACGCACCGGAAATACTTAATAACTTAAAGGCTTTAATTTTGTTCGTGGAAGGCACATGAACACCGCGACACAAATCAAAAAATTCACCTTGCTTATAAATCGTTACTTGCTCGTTCTCAGGGATAGCATCGATAAGTTCAAGCTTTAAAGGATCACTTTTAAACATTTGTTTTGCCTCGTCACGAGACACTTCCATACGTTCAATTTCCAAAGCCTCATCAATAATTCGCTTCATTTCTTTTTCAATCTTCGGAAGGTCTTCAGGTGTTATCGAATGCTCCATATCCATATCATAATAAAAACCTTCTTCGATGACTGGACCTACACCAAAGTTTACATCCTTGTAGAGTCGTCTAATCGCCTGTGCCATTAAATGCGCTGTAGAATGACGCATAATGTCAATACCTTCGTCGTCTTTGCTCGTAATAATCTCGATTGAACCGCCATGAACTAATGGACGTCTTAAATCATACGGAACTCCATCTAATTTAATGGCTAATGCCTGCTTTTTTAAGCCAGACGAAATCGATGCCGCGATATCCTCTCCATTTGTTCCTTCTGGGAAGTTTTTTTCTGCTCCATCCGGAAAAATAAACGTTAGTTCTTCAGCCATTGCATTCACTCCTTGTTCAAATTAAAAAACGCCCGCCCCTCTGCATACATGCAAAGGGACGAGCGTTGGTCACGTCGTGGTTCCACCCTAATTCCCGTAATTCAATACGGCTTCATACATCTTTAACGCAGATCTACGCTACTGCTTGCTTCTTCACAGCAGGGCTCCAAGGTGGTAAATCATTACTAGTAAGCGGGAACTTCCAGCCTATGATTCCCTTCTCTAGCATACATCGCAAATGATTCATATCCTTTTCTATGCCGTTCGCAAATAAAATAATAATATAATTCGTATTATAGCGCTTGATCATTGAAAAAGCAAGTCCTAATGCTGTTCTTTCTGCATATAGTGAGAAAATGGAAATTGACGAAGTGGTTCAAAAGTTACTTTTTCCTGAAATACATTAATAACCGTTAACGTTTTTGGTTCAGACGGATCGTCCCCGTAAATATAAATATGTTCTGGAGTCATCGCTATAAGTGGAGCTAAATTAAATTCATTTTCATCTAACCCAACCAAATATAGGGGTTCTTTTTGCATCAGCATACGTAATTCCAGATGCGAAAGAGCTTTACCGTTTTGATTAAAAAATGAAAACGTATCTCCTTGTATAATATAAATATTAGATACAGAAGATTTGCGATTCAAAACGTATCCTCTAAGCATATTAATAAATTCCTGGTGTTCTTCTTCTCTTTTATACTCATCAATTGCAAGACCGACATAATGAACGACATAATCATGAAACACTTTCAACCGAAATTTTACTAATGAATCATAGTGAATGGTCGGTGTATCTTTTATATTAGCAATGAAGAGTGATTCGAGAATCTGTTGTGGGTCTTCATTTTTTCTTACAAATAAACTATCTTTATCTTTCCCAGTCATGACCCAATTTGTTAATTCCATAATTTTTTCCTTTTCGTCTATATCTGTATAAAAGTAAAAATCCTCCATTACTGAAGTAATCCATTTTCCTAATCGATGTGTAATAAATACATTAGTTAAAGATTTTGCAATGGCAGGAATAAGTACTTGATTAGGAATATGTGCATCAAATTGTAAATGATTCCCCCAATCCTTATGTGTTTTCCAATACAGATTAATCTGTTTATTATGCTGGCGCATCTTTTCACAGAAACGAATAACCTCTTTGTCTGACTCGATAAATAATTCAACCAATACATATCACCCTCATCCAACCAAACTGTTACATTATATGGACAAAGAATGAAAATAATGAGTAAACCATTAAAACTAGTAAAGGTCAGTAAAAGTAGATACACCTTATCAGAGCTTATCATCATAATAGAAGCGTTTCACAAAAAATTAGCGCTGTTATATATCTTCTAATATAAAGTAAAGCAGACAAGTTATTTTATAGAAAAACTTGGCTTATCGCCAATTCTTATGGCGGATAGCCATAGTTTTGCTTATACTATAAACCCTTAAAACTGTAGACTTTCCTATAGTACAAGAAAAATACATCTTTCTTTAATCCGTGGAGTTATTGTTATCTGTTATCCTTTGGTTTTACCTTGTAGAGGATAGAAGTGGGCTTACTGCCGGTTAAAGGCGGGATAAAAATGATCAATATACAGTAAAATGCCAATGATCACAAATTGCTCGTCGAGATCATTGGCTTTAAGCAGAATCCATGCCTAGGTCGTGCAGCAGAGGAATCCCCTATAAGAGGTTTTCTTAAAAATGGATTAGCGTCCATTACTAAATGCAATGCGCCACATAATCTGAAGTCATTTAGCGGAGTGGCTTTTTCTCCCACATAGCGTGGAACTTAATCTAAAGTTACGTCCGGCGGTTCTCCGCAAAAATAGCAACTGGTTGGCTTACCTGTTTCATCCGTTCAATAATCCGTCCCGCTTTTACTTCCTCAACACCATTTCTTGTTGAAGCCAAATGGGTTTCCAGTTCTTGCAAACTATAATTGGACGTAAAAAACACAGGCAACCCTTCCATCATGCGATATTGTAATAAAGACCCTAAAATTTCATCTCGAAACCAAGGAGACAGCATTTCTGCTCCGATATCATCAAGCATCAACACATCGGTCTTTTTAAAATAATCCAGTTTTTTATTTAGCGAATCGTCCTTCATCGATGCCTTCATTTCTCTCACAAATTCAGGCATGTAAATTAAAGCGGAAGAAATATACATTTCTTTTAACTTGTTAGCAAGTGCACCTAAAAAATAAGTTTTCCCTACACCAAATGGTCCATACAAATACAATCCTTTAGTGGGAATTTCCTGTTCACAATCCCCAACGAATTTCAAAATTTCACGGACAGCCTGACTGCGTTTCGGATCGGAATCAATATAATCAATCTTTGCTTCTAGGATTTGTTTAGGCATATACAAGCTTTGAACTAACTTCTGTTGTTCTCGCTGTTTTTCATAATTTATTCGCTGATAGCATTTTTCATAGGATAAATGGATTTCTCCTCCTTCGACGTGCAAAACAGGTGAATATCCTGGAAGCATATTCGGGCAAGTTTCAAAACTTGTGCACTTAGCACACTGCTTAGACTGCGTCATATACTCATACAATTTGATTAAGTTTTTATCAATTTCTTTTTTGGTTAACGCTGGGTGCTTGGCGAGAAAAGCTTTAATTTCAGAATCATTTAATACTTCCCGGCGAATTTTTGCATAGTGCTCCTGAAAGTTTTCATTTTCTCTCATCCATTTTTGCAACGTCGATTGTACTGGTTTCATATCCATCATCCTTGATATTGCTTTATTTGTTATGGTTAGAGTATTGCTTTAGCAGCATTTCAATCTCCTTCTGCTCTTGCAACTCGTCTTCCTTGTCTTCCTGCGTCGCCGCAACTTCCTGTTTCTGTTGTTTCTTTTGCTGTTTAAACCATTCTGGCACAACCTCTTTCGTCTGTCTATTCCTAGCTACTGGTTTCTTCGCAGTTTTATAGCTGGTTACTTCTTTTTTAGCAAATGCCATTGCTTCTTTCGCCGTTTTCAAGTTCGCCCTGGACCAATGACTGGCAATTTTCGCTAAATAATTTTTGGACAATTTCATATTCGTCTGTAATAACACGTAATGTATTAAAACATTCATCACCGGTGCTGGCAACCCTTGTGATGTCATTATATCTCCTACTAATCGCAAATCCTGCTCTGAGGCATGGTGACCACTTGATAAATCTTCTAACAGCTGTTTAGGCGAGATAGTTTCCAGATGATTAATCAGCTGCTCCTCTTTTGTATTTGCGGTTAGCTGATTTTTTTTCTGCGGCTCTGTCGTCGTTGCCTTTTCTACTAGACGTATGTGATTTTCTTTATATTTTGATTGAAATAAATCATAGCAGGCTGCTTTAAATTCGTCCACATGCAGTCTGTTTTCCTCCGTTAATGCCCATAATATTGCCTTTTCTATCTCATATGTCTCCAACTCATATAGAAACATCATTTGTGTTATCATTTTACAATTGTAAGTAGTAAGTACCTTCTTTACAGGAATCATCCGTTGCTTTAAGCTTTGCTCAATTGGCGTAAAATCCACACTCTCCATGTTTACACCTTGCTTTGGTTGTTCTTGGTTCATCTTCGGCAAGGAATCAGGCGTAACCGTTTGAAAGACGTCTTGAAAAGAAGCGGTTATATTCTTACCGTATGTATCGCTACTGTTTGACGAGTAATGTTTTTCTAAAACGTCGTACTTCTCTATACCAATATGATGATAGAGAAGCTGGGAAAGCATAGGGTCTTTAAAAAATTGAGCAGGAGAAAAAACAGGCATCAAAACATACGTATACACTCGATTTTCCTGCGAATTTATTTCGTACGTTTTAAGCAGACCAATGCCTTCTAATCTGAGTCTGGCTGCATAGATTTCATCTAAAGGAAGATTTAAGTAATTCATTAATGTATGATGTGTTTGAGGAATTTGTTTTTCAGCTTGTATTTCTTGTTCATGAAGTAATGTTTGATAAAGGATAATAGCAGCCATTCCTATTAACGGTTGATATAAATGAGTTAACGATTTCGCATAATCCATCGGCAACGTACCTTGAAGTTCTACCCAGTATCCCTCAATGGGTAAAATCTTGCCTATCCTGTTCATGTTCCATCTAACCCTTTCCATTCGTGCCCTGATCCTTATTATTATTCATGATGTCTTTTAACTCATCCAAAAAAACATTAATATCTTTAAACTGTCGATAGACAGATGCGAAACGTACATACGCTACTTCATCGATTTCAGAAAGTCGATCCATGATCCGTTCTCCTACATCTTTACTATGAACTTCTGAAATACCATCGTTTCTTATTTCTTTTTCTACATTTAAAGCAATTTCTTCGATCGTCTCCAGCGGTACAGGCCGTTTCTCACAAGCTTTGATGAGTCCTCGAACTAGCTTGTCCCGACTAAATTCCTGCCTGGCACCGTCTTTTTTAACAACAATCAAAGGGACATCTTCAATCCGTTCAAATGTTGTAAACCGAAAGCCGCAACGCTCACATTCTCTTCTTCTGCGAATCGCTTGCCCTTCTTCTATTGGTCTCGAATCAAGTACCTTCGTGCTTTTGTTATGGCAATTTGAACATCTCATCGTTCTGCCCCACTCCTCATTTCAACCGTTACCTGTCTTGTTTTGTGATGAAAGGTAAAGCTTTATTTATTTCGCCATATAATTGTTGAATTACTTTAGTACTATAACCAAAATCCATTGGCAGGGCGGATTCTGTTGTAACAGAAAAGTCTACAGCTGTTTGATAAGGCCGCACCATAATAACTGTTACAATAATAAAAGCTTTTTTTCCTTTTTTGATTTGAACGCTTATCTCTCCATGTTCTTTAGAAATGGAATGAACTTCATATTTTGAAGATTGTTCAAACATATTTTCAAGGACCTGCATTGCTTTTTCTTTCGTTGTTTTATAGTAATGCGTTTGTAAACTAGTATCCCAATGATTATCATGTGTTTCAGCATGATTACTAAAATATTTAGAAATAGTGTTCCGAAAAGCCATGTCAAATGCCACCCTCAGTACAAAATATATTCTATTGTATAGTAGTTTCATTTTAACATGTTTTTTGGAAAACCTCTATATCATGCAACAGTAAATAGTAGATAATAAACCAAAAGCATCCACTAGCAATACTGATACACGGTTTTTCATCTTGTTTCTTCTATTATAATAGACAGCAATGGGTTGACAGACGCAATTGTTGTCTATCAACCCATTCATTTTATATACTTTCCAGCGGCCCAAGGCATAATGCTCCAGTTCCTCTTGTGATTTCCAATTTCTCCACTTGCATAGCTTTTAAACCACGTTCAATAAAACGTACAGCTATATGAGGGTCTACACTCTGACCACACGTATACACATCTACACTTGCATAGCCATGTTCTGGGAAACTATGAACGGTAAGATGTGACTCTGAAATAATAATCACACCACTTATTCCAATAGGTGCAAACTTATGAAAAGTAACTTCTCTAACTTCTGCACCTGCTTTCAAAGCAGCTTCTACAAAAATATGTTCCATATCCTTTATACTATTTAATATATCTCTATGACACTTCCAAAGTTCAACAATTATATGTCTTCCCATTGTATCCATGAATAACTTCACCCTTATGGTGCTCCATTTACTATTTCTCCATTTAACCGAAAAGCCTATATATCCTTCTATCATAGGCATTTATTCGGATACAACGAAAAGTATAAACGTTTTGCCCTTCATTTGCAATCATTTTTATTTCGTAGTATGTGTCAAGTTTTTCTCGACATCGTTGCATATCAATATTTCCAGCACTCTATTTATGTATGGGGGTTTTCATTTATCCCCCACGGCTTGTTAGTACCGGAATGGTATGTATGATCTAAAGCCTCTTACGAAATATTTAGGTGTTGTTATCTCCCACTTAGATTTGTTGCAGAAAAGATTATCAACTCCTGAAATGGGAGGCTTACAGCACCTTATATACGGGATAAACTAATTGTAATGAGCCCTATAGTGACCGTTGTGGAAAACGCTACGTTTTTGGAAATCGATAAAGCACTTGATTCCTTTATTCATTCATATAATCTTATTATAATTAATTCCATAAGAAGGCCTCTTTCAAAATGTATTTGCCGGGTAAGCATACATTTTATAATAGAGTACCTTCTATTTTTGGTTAAAATTACCCTCGAGAAATATTTACACATATTATTCCGTAAAGAGGGGGTAACTCTGTAGGTATTGGTTTCCCCTTATTCCTTGGATTAGCTCATTTGCATATGTTCTTGAGCAAGGTAATACCCTACATGATTCGTTAAATCAAGCACACGCTTCGAGTAACCCCATTCATTATCATACCATGCCAACACTTTCAATTTATGATCTTCGATAACAATGGTTGATAGTCCATCAATAATTGCAGAATAATCCGTGGTAGTATAGTCGATGGACACAAGCGGCTCATCACTATATTGAATAATGCCACTATAATCAGTTTTAGCAGCTTGCTTAAATACTTCGTTAACTTGTTCAGCCGTAACTGCTTTTTTCACATCCACCACAAGGTCAACTAAGGACACGTTAGGTGTTGGAACACGCAATGCCATACCATGTAGCTTTCCATTTAAGTGTGGAAGCACTTCCCCTAGAGCTTTAGCCGCCCCTGTAGAAGTTGGTATAATGGATTGAGTACAGCCTCTTGCTCGTCTTAAATCTTTATGCGGATTATCAATGTTTTTCTGATCATTCGTAAATGCATGTACGGTTGTCATTAATCCATTTTCAATTCCAAAATGATCATCAATAATCTTCACAACAGGTGCAAGGCAGTTCGTTGTACACGAAGCGTTTGATATAACATCATGTATGTTAGGATCATAATCACTTTCATTAACTCCCATTACTATTGTTTGGTCAACTTCTTTACCCGGAGCTGTAATAACAACTTTTTTAGCACCTGCCCGAAGATGCCCCCCAGCACTATCTTTTGTTTTAAACTTTCCAGTAGCTTCAATAACAACATCAATCTTTAATTCGCTCCATGGTAATTGCTCAGGCACACGAGAATTTACCAGCTTTACATGCTTTTCTCCTACCACAATTCCATTATGAAGCGGTTTCACTTCTTCGTTCAAAATCCCGTGTACGCTATCATATTTAATTAGATGTGCCAACGTTTCAGCCGGATAACTGGCGTTGATCGCCACTACATCTAAGTTGTCACCCTTTATCGCTTGTCGAAAAACCATTCGCCCAATTCGCCCAAATCCATTAATTGCAAGTCTTGTTTTTCTCATACGACTTCCTCCCACTATGAGTTATACTTATTTAGCTTATTTATTAAATAGTATAACACATTTAATGAAATATGTGATCCTTAATTGCTATTTCCATTTATGTTTCAGTTTTCGCATAATTATGAACAGGGATGAGGAATAATCTTTTCATAATTGCAAACAGAATTGGATATTTGACTTAAGATTGGAGCCTCTACTAAACCACCTCCCTTTCCAGTAACATGGAAATGACAGTCTTACTGTCTGTCATTTTAGATAAATGCTTTTGGTTATAAGAACAACCATCGTCGGGCGGCAAGCCCGTTTTTAGTTGGCCTTCCTCTTTGTGACGAACCGATGAGGCCTTATCGTAGGGCGCATTTCTAAAGTCGCCTAGTTGCTGGGCTCATGCGCTGGACGTGACTATTCGGTTATTTCATTATCCATAAGCACCTAAGTTTATACTTTCTTATTCTTTAAAAAAAGAAAAGCAAACTAAGTGAATGAAGTTGCTTACCTAATATTACGTTAATCTGTATTTTGAATGGATGGAAGGAATGTTCCTATAAAAGCACCTGATACAATAGCGATAACAAAGAAAGAGTTTCCCATGATCACCCAACCATCTTTAATTAAAATAAAAGATAAAACCATGAAAATAGCAGATGCAACAGATACAGCTATTGCTGGGGTTAAGTAAGTGATCTTTTTATATTTTTTGTTTAGTAAAGTCCGAGAAATAAAATAAAAAGCACCAATGGTTAATATACCCGCAATAAAGAAAACTTCTAAACCATTCACTAAAACCCCTCCTTACTAAACTTATTTCTTTCATTATATAGTTTGATGTTACCTGAAATCAATTCCGAAAAAAGAATAGTAAAAATATAGAAATTATTAATATTATATGAATAACGATTTGATACTTACAATTCCATGTTGTATGTGCTAAACTATTCTTGTTCTTCATGGGACATGCCTCCTTCTACGGTGAAATTTGGTGTCGGGAAACCAACCTTATCTTACCATGAAGGGAGGCATTTTTATTTGATCCACGTTGAAAGCTTTACGGAGCGGCTAGGGCATAGCTAAATAGCTGATGAGACAATAAAGCGAATCTTCAATTAGTGGATGATCTTTCATATAGCCCTAAATTATTACTACCACAAGGGTATGATCTAAAGGTCTTTAACGAATCGGGAATTTAATACCGTTATCTCTCACTTCCCTTTTTCTTGCACATCATATTTTGAAGGGAGAGTCCTATGGCAACTTAAATGCGGGATAAATGGATTGTTCAGCTTTTGCTATATACTTTATGTCCCTGTCATTACAAAACCATTATAAAAAACATTCGCACCAATAATTGATGCGAATGTTTAAACTAAATTTAACGTGGAAGTATATTCCATAACTGTAGCAATTCTTCTAATTGCTGGAAGGTGTGAAATTTGGAGCCAGTATTATCAATGACTCCATCTGCTCTTTTTACTTTATCAGTAATTGGCATTTGTGCAGCAATCCGTTGCTTTGCTTCTGCTTCCGAGTAGCCATCTCGATTCATTAAACGTTGTAATTGCGTATTTTCATCTACGTAAACAACGATGGTTTTATCAACGAGTTCGGTTAAATTATTTTCAAACAAAAGCGGAATATCAAGCACCACACATTGGGCATCCGCTTGTAAATAAGTGTCTCTTCGCTCAACCATTTTCTGTCTTACGGCGGGATGAACAATATGGTTCAATCGCTCTCGCTTTTGGTTATCAGCAAAAATAATTTCCCCAAGCAATTTTCGGTTTATTGTTTTATCTTCACGTAGTATGTGTACTCCAAAATGATGAATAATCTCTTCATAGGCCTTTTCCCCCGGATGTACTACTTCCCTAGCAATTTTATCTGCATCAATCACAGGAATACGAAAGTCATCAAACATGAGAGAAACGGTACTTTTCCCCGTCGCAATACTCCCAGTTAAGCCTAAAACTTTACACATCTTCTTCACCTCTTTAATGGCTGACAGCTGGTACAAATATGTGTACCACGCCCGCCAACTTTTAATTTAGCAATCGTACTACCACATGTTTTACAAGCTTTATTCTCCTGACCATATACATATAATTTCTGCTGAAACATCCCCATGTCACCTTGACTGTTCACATAAGAACGAATGGTCGTACCACCTTGTGATACTGCTTCTCCCAATGTAGCAATCGCCTGTTTACGAATTTCTTTGATTTCTTTTTGGGTTAATTTATTTGCAGGCCGTAATGGATGTATTCCTGCTTTATAAAGTGTTTCATCTACATAAATATTCCCTAAACCAGCGACAATCGTTTGGTCTAATAAAGCTGATTTTATCACGCGCTTTGTTTTTTTCAGCTTTTCAATAAAATAATCAGAGGTAAAAGCAGCATCAAACGGATCAGGACCTAATAAACATAACGGTTTTTGCTTCATTTCTTCTCCCTTATGGAACAAATGCATCGTACCAAATTTCCGCACATCATTATAGCGCAATTCTTCTCCATTGGTGAATTGAAAAGTAATATGTGTATGTTTTTTAACTGGTTCATCATTTCGATGGACACTGTACTTCCCTTCCATACGAAGATGGGAAACGAGGACATAATCATTTAATTGAAATAGCAAGAATTTTCCTTTTCGATGAATATCTAAAATAGTTTGTCCTATAATTTCTGTTTGAAATTGCTGGATGTCATCTGGCTGTTTCACTATTCTCGGCCATTGAACATCAACTTGTGCTATGGTTTTATTGATTACAAATCGTTTTAACGTATTTCGAATTGTTTCTACTTCTGGTAACTCTGGCATCTCCTTAGCTCCTTACTTAGCATCAAACCAACTATCTCCATAAGCATAATCAACCTTTAAAGGTACATTCAACTCTACTGTATTTTCCATAATAGCTGGTACTATCTCTTTTAATGTTTCTATTTCTGACTGTGGTGCTTCTAAAATTAATTCGTCATGAACTTGTAATAAAATTCTTGCTTGAAGTTGCTCTTTCTTTAGCTTCTCATGTAGATCAATCATCGCTTTTTTAATAATATCCGCAGCGCTTCCCTGAATTGGTGTATTCATAGCAGTTCGTTCGGCAAAACTTCTTTGATTAAAGTTTCTACTAGTAATATCAGGCAAATACCTTCTCCGATTCATTATAGTACTCACATAGCCTTGATGCTTTGCTTCTTGAACGATTTCTTCCATATACGTCTTTACACCTGTATAGCTTTCGAAATAACGATCAATAAACTGCTTGGCTCCTTTTCGCGTAATACCTAAGTTTTGTGATAATCCATAATCACTAATTCCATATACAATACCGAAGTTAACAGCTTTTGCTTGTCTTCGCATATTTGCTGTCACCTCACCTTTATCTACATGGAAAACATCCATCGCTGTTTGGGTATGAATATCTGCTTGCTGTTTAAATGCAGCCATTAATTTTTCGTCACCCGCAATATGTGCTAATACCCTTAACTCAATTTGTGAATAATCGGCTGCAAACATAACCCAGCCTTCTTCCGCCGGGATAAAAGCTTGCCGAATCTTCCTTCCTTCTTCTAGTCGAATAGGGATATTTTGTAAATTTGGCTCAATGGAGCTTAAACGACCTGTTTGCGTTAAAGCTTGATTAAAACGAGTGTGAATTTTATTTGTTTTTTCATCGACTACTTTTAATAAGCCTTCAATATAAGTGGACTGTAATTTACCTAATTGGCGATACAATAAGAGCTTTGGAATGATTTCATGTTCATCCTGAAGTTGCTCTAATACATCCGCTGCAGTAGAATATCCCGTTTTCGTTTTCTTAATAACTGGCAGACCTAGCTTTTCAAATAAAATCGGACCTAATTGCTTTGGGGAATTTAAATTAAACGGTTCGCCAGCTAACGCATGTACCTCTTCCTCTAGTTCAGCTAAACGATTTTTTAAATCTATCCGCATTTCCTCTAAACGCTTTGTATCCACAAGCACCCCTGTATGCTCCATCTCTCCAAGAATAAGGGCTAATGGCATCTCTAATTCCTTGAATAATTCGTACTGTTCATTTTCTTTAAGCTGCTTTTCCATTTGCGGTCTCAGTTCGTAAAGCATGGTAGCTTTTCTAACTATATGCTCTGCAAAAACAGACTGTTCAGGAAGCTTCAGCTTCGCTCCTTTGCCATATACTTCTTCATCCATGTAAACATCTGTTCTGCCAAACCGATGGCTAATCGCAGGAATATCATGATTATTTTCCGATGGATTGATTAAATAGGAAGCCAATAGCATATCAAACGCAATACCTTTAATATGCACTCCAGCTCGCAATAAGGAAACTAACGTTTTCTTTGCATCAAACACATATTTCTTTTTGCTTGAATCCTCCAACCATGCCTTAAACAGATCTGATTGTAATGCTACGTCAGTAGGTAAAAAGAAGGCAGCTTTGTTATTAACGATGGAAAATCCTTGAATGGCTGCTTGATGGTAGTTCTCCTCTAACAGTTCAACGATCAATGCTTCTTCTCCTGTAAACATTTCTTCGTTAACCTCATCCATTACTGAAAAATCAATAGGAGCTTGTTGATAGCCTGATTCGGTATTATTTTCTTTTGTACCTTGAATGCGAGTTAATAAAGACTGAAACCCCAGTTCTGTAAAAACGGCTCTCACTTTATCGTGAGCATATCCATTATATTTGACATCGTCTGGCTCAATCGTAATAGGTGAAGAGCGATTAATCGTTACAAGTTTCTTACTCATAAACGCTTCCTCTTTATGGTTTGCTAACTTTTCCTTAAGTTTTTTCCCGCTAACCTCATCCAAATGTTCATACACATTTTCCAATGTATCAAATTGCTTTAATAATTTAACTGCTGTTTTTTCACCAACTCCTGGTACACCAGGAATATTATCTGAGTTATCACCCATCAACGCTTTTAGGTCAATGATTTGCTCTTGAGTAATCTCCATTTTTTCAAGAACAAAATCGGGGGTATACTTTTCCACTTCGCTAATCCCTTTTTTGGTTAAATTCACGGTAACACGATCTGATACTAACTGAAGCAAGTCTTTATCACCAGAAATAATAGTTACTTCCCAGTCATCTTTTTCTACTTTCTTCGATAATGTCCCAATAATATCATCTGCTTCATAATTATCTAATTCGTAATGCGTTATGGAAAATGCGTCCAGTACTTCTTTGAGTAGCGGGAACTGCTCTGATAGCTCAGGTGGGGTTTTTTGCCTTCCACCTTTATACTCTTTATATGTCTCATGTCGGAAGGTGGTCTTTCCTGCATCAAACGCAACCAACATGTGCGTAGGCTTTTCTTCCTCTATCATTCTTAACAACATAGTCGTAAAACCGTACACAGCATTTGTGTATACACCTTTATCATTATTTAAAAGCGGTAACGCGAAGAATGCGCGGTAAATAATACTGTTCCCGTCAATTAAAACCAATTTATTGCTCATAGTTTCGCCTCCGATAAATTCATCATTAAGCATATTTTATCATTCCATCACTATAAAGTGAAACACCTGCTTCTTATAGTGGATTCCTTCAATGAAGAATGTACTAATGGTTTTCACGTAAAGCTTCACGGTTCAACAAAATACATGCTAAAAAAGCTGCTCCCATCAATCAATGAAACCAACCTTGGAAACAGCCAAATGAAAAGGCATAATATTAATCTGTAAATGATATGCTTCCCCCCAGGTAGACAGATTAAAAACGGCCTCAGCTCTATAGAATATAGAACTAAAGCCGCTTCAATCATTTTTATTATTTCGACTGTCTACTTGACAGGGGGGCAGTTCATTTATCAAGTTGCCTTTTTTTAAAAGATAAGAAAGTATAAAATGAGGTGCTTGGGGATAACGAAATAACCGAATAGCCACGTCCGGCTCCATTATTGTTCTAACAGATCAGTTAGTTGCTGAAAATAAGAAATGGGAAGATCAACCTTATAACTTTTGAAAGCAGCATCTGTATCCACTGCTTTCAGTTGCTCTCTTAGTTACTTTTTTTTATGTCTTTCTTATTAGAGAGGGCTATAAGGGCAAGGCAATCCCTATTGCTTCGCTTCGTTCATATTTCGCTTTATTTTTGCATATCATTATTGATCGGTAAACTTACCGTTATTTTCGTACCTTTATTTACTTCACTTTCAATTTCAATAGTACCATCATGTACTTCGACAATATGTTTTACAATTGCTAACCCAAGCCCTGTTCCTCCGGTATTCCTGCTTCTGGCTTTATCCACTCTGTAAAATCGTTCAAATATTCTTGGGAGAGCTTCCTTTTCAATACCAATTCCTGTGTCTTCCACTTCGATACAAACAGAATCATTACACTCTGTTATCCGCAAATAGATGTTCCCTTTCTCAGGTGTGTAATTTACAGCGTTATCGACAAGGTTGATGATAATTTGCTTTACCTTTTCTTTATCAGCGGTTAATTGTATATGATCATCTACAGCTTTATCGAATGTCAAATGCTTATCTTCAAACCTCTGCTCAATAATCGGCAACACTTCATTGACAACATCATTAACGGAAAATGTAGAAAGGACGAGTTGGAAGTTTTCTTTTTCCAATCGCGAAAGAATTAATAAATCTTGGATTAATAATTGCAATCGGTGACTCTCTTTATAAATAATTTCTAAAAACTCTTTGCTCTTATCCAAGTCTTTCATTGGGTTATCCAACAATGTTTCCGCAAATCCTTTAATCGACGTAATCGGTGTTTTCAGCTCATGTGATACATTAGCAACAAAGTCTTTCCGCATTAATTCCAGCTTTTTAAGCTCGGTAATATCATAAAGGACAAGAACTGCTCCCTTTAATAAGTTACGGTCATCAAAAATAGGAGCCCCAACAATTTCAATATAGTATTTATCCAGACCTTTATAGTGGGTAAATTCTTCTTTAATATTTCGTTCATACAAAAAGGTTTTCTGTACCGTTTCGTGAATAGTTTCATTATGAAGAACATCATAATAAAGATAACCTTGGAAATCTTGGGTCGTTTGACCAAACATAGTTAGGAACTTACGGTTGACGAAATGAATATAGCCTTTTGCATCGATTAAGACAAGTCCGCTCTGCGTATTTTCAATAATCGTTGATAATTGTTCCGCTTGCATTTGCTCTTGAATTGTTAATTCATTTAAATTACGGGCTAGAGCATTTATTTTAGTACTTAGCTGGCCGATACTGTCTGTACTTGGATGATGAAATCTAGCTCGGTAATTTCCCTTTACAATCTCATCAACTGTCTTCGTCGCTTTTTTAACCGGTTTAATGACCGATTCATATAGATGTAACAAAAATAGGAATAAAATAATAAATTGAATAACTAGTACAGAAGCTATTACTAGATAATCTCCAATTAAAACACTTAACAAAATACCGGTTACTGAAACAACTAGGAAAATACCTATTGTGTAACCGAATATTGGTTTTTCAAACAAAAATCGCATTAACTAGGGTCCTCCAATTTGTAACCAAGACCTCGCACTGTTTTAATATAAACAGGTTTTTTAGAATCTGGTTCTATTTTATCACGCAAATGAGATATATGGACATCTACGATACGTGTATCACCAACAAAATCATAATCCCAAACTCCACTAAGCAGCTGATCTCGGGAAATAACCTTTCCCTTATTTTTCGCTAAATAATATAGCAGCTCAAATTCTTTTCTTGTAAAGGTGATGACTTTCCCTGCCATCTCTGCTTCGTATCTTTCAGGGAAGACGGTTAAATCTCCAACTTGAATATATGAAAAATTGGATTTTTCTACTCTTTTTGCCCTTCGCAAAATGGCTTTAATTCTAGCTACCACTTCCTTTGGGCTAAATGGTTTGGTTAAATAATCGTCTGCACCTAATTCCAGTCCAAGTACTTTATCGAATTCCTCGTCTTTAGCAGTTAACATAAGAATTGGCGTATTTATTTGGTTATTTCTTAAATATCTACAAACATCCATGCCATCCATTTCAGGGAGCATCAGATCTAAAACAATCAAATCATAACTGTTGCTCTGTGCTTTTTGCACTGCCTCATAACCGTCATAAGCAACATCAGTCACAAAGCCTGCCTTTTCAATATTGAAGTTTAATAACGTAACAATTGACTTTTCATCATCGACAATTAAAATTTTCTCGTTCATATCCAGTCCCCGTTTCTAATACATTAATAGGTTCCACATCCATCTTACACTGAAACCTTAAGAATGTGAATACGATAAGAATTTGTAAATTTATTTTTACACAGTATCAATGTTTTTACAAGGCGCCTGTAAATGAACGGATATCCTATTCTATGCGAAAAAGGGGGAAACATGCCTTGTTATTTATATAATAGTCAACGCTGTTTGATGAAGGCAGAACAAAAATTTGATACTAAGAATAAACAAGCTCATATCGTGTCTCCGTTCTGAGCTCGCTATGAACGTACTACATTAAAAAAAGTTTTCTAGCGATTGCGCTGTTAATGTGTTTGGTTTATGAGCTGGTGTTACGTACAACTTCCCATGCAACACAATTTCACCTTCCTCATCCTTAGCGGTTACATTCATAGCAAGGCGTTGACTGCTTTCATCGATGGCAATAACCTCTAGCATCATATCGACTTCCGTATTATGATATACTGCCCTAGGGAATATCATTTCGTGGTGAACAATATGACTCCCTGGTCCTGGAAGTTCCATGGATACTAAAGAAGAAACCATGCCGTATAGCATTACAGATGGTACAATTGGTCGTTTATAAGGCGTTAATGAAGCATAGTCATGTTGAAGATACAACGGGTTCGCATCATTGGTTAATCCTAAATATAGTAATAAATCACGATCATTCATTTTGGCCTTTCGATTACACGTATCCCCTATTTGAATATCCTTTAAGGATCTGCCTAATGGTTGTCTTTTCCCAATCAATCCCTTCACCCTCTCATCAATGTAAGCGCTTTCTATTATAACAAACATTCAGTTGTTTGCCAATTCAAATAATATTGAATGTAGGAAGGACATACGAAATATCGTCAACTATAGTTCTTGATGTTATAGCATGTACAACAAACAAGAAAAAGCTTTTATTTACAATAATGAATGTAAATAAAAGCTTTTGCAAATCGGATTATTCTAGAACATCCAAGACTTTTTTAACAGAATCTGCAGACTTGTTAAGCGCCACCTTTTCATCCTCGGTTAGATCTAATTCAATTACTTTTTCGATACCATTAGCTCCTAATACAGTTGGTACTCCAAGATAAATATTAGAATACCCATATTCCCCCTCTAGGTAAGCAATCGCAGGTAGGATTCGTCGTTGATCCTTTAATATCGCTTCTGCCATTACAGTTAGTGAGGCTGCAGGTGCATAATAAGCACTTCCATTGCCTAGTAATCCGACAATCTCTCCTCCGCCTTTTCTTGTACGCTCCACAATTGCGTCTAAACGCTCTTTTGATATTAATGTTTCAAGTGGGATACCTCCAGCATAAGAGTAACGAATTAAAGGAACCATATCATCACCATGCCCCCCTAATACGAAGCCGGAGACATCCTTCACCGAAACATTTAATTCCTGAGCTACAAATGTACAAAAGCGTGCAGTATCTAATACACCTGACTGTCCGATTACTCGTTCTTTTGGCAATCCAGATTCTTTAAAAACAGTATATGTCATGGCATCAACCGGATTTGTTAATACAACAATATACGTCTCAGGAGAATATTTCATGATTTCTTGTGTTACAGACTTCATAATCTTAGCATTTGTATTCACTAAGTCATCACGGCTCATACCTGGCTTACGAGCAATTCCCGCAGTAATAATAACTAAGTCAGAGTCTTTTGTCTCCTCGTAATTAGATGTTCCAATAATCGAAGCATCAAAACCTTGGACAGGGCTAGCTTCCAGCATATCTAAAGCTTTTCCTTTGGTTGGGTCCTCCATATTCGGAATGTCAACAAGCACAACGTCGCCAAGTTCTTTTTGTGCAAGCATTAACGCAGTTGTTGCACCAGTGAAACCGGAACCAATTACAGATATTTTATTTCTCTTTATTGCCATTATAAAAAACCCCTTTGTTCTAATTGGTATAAAGTTAATCGAGTAGTTTAATAAAAAGCCTCAATGATTGTAACAATGTCTATGTTGTGAAAATTTCACGCAATAGGTACGGGGGTAACCGCACCTACTAGTTCAAAAAAATTAGCCCATATTTTTAATTAATTCTTTTCCGAACTCTGAACATTTCACTTCCGAAGCGCCATCCATTAAGCGAGCGAAGTCGTAAGTTACTACTTTTGAAGCAATTGTTTTATCCATTGCCTTGGTAATTAAATCAGCAGCCTCTCTCCACTCTAAGTGCTCAAGCATTAAGACAGCAGATAAAATAACAGATGAAGGGTTCACTTTATCCATCCCTGCATACTTAGGTGCTGTCCCATGTGTAGCTTCAAAAATAGCATGCCCCGTATCATAGTTAATGTTTGCACCAGGAGCTATTCCAATACCGCCTACTTGAGCAGCAAGAGCATCAGAAATATAGTCTCCATTCAGGTTCATCGTTGCTACCACATCAAATTCATTTGGTCGGGTTAATATTTGCTGCAAGAAAATATCAGCAATGGCATCTTTAATAATAATTTTCCCAGCTGCAACTGCTTTATCTTGTGCTTTATTCGCAGCATCTTTACCTTCTTTTTCAACAATACGGTCGTATTCTGCCCAAGTAAATACTTGATCTGCAAATTCCTGCTCTGCTAATTCGTAACCCCAATTTTTAAATGCACCTTCTGTAAATTTCATGATGTTACCTTTATGTACTAAAGTAACACTTTTACGTCCTTCATTAAGCGCGTATTGAATACTTGCGCGCACTAAGCGCTTGGTACCTTCTTCAGAAACTGGCTTTACACCGATTCCAGAAGTCTCTGGAAAACGAATATTCGTTACATTCATCTCTTCTTTTAAGAAATTAATTACTTTCTTCACTTCGTCAGAGCCCTTTTGCCACTCAATTCCAGCATATATATCTTCTGTATTTTCACGGAAAATGACCATATCAACATCTTCAGGACGTTTAACCGGTGATGGTACACCGTCAAAATAGCGAACTGGGCGCAAGCATGTGAATAAATCCAATTCTTGGCGGAGAGCTACGTTTAATGAGCGAATACCACCGCCAATTGGCGTCGTTAAAGGTCCTTTAATAGCAATTTTATATTCATTAATCTTATCTAATGTATCTTGAGGCAGCCATTCTCCTGTTTTGTCGTAAGCTTTTTGACCAGCATATACTTCTAGCCAATCAATTGCTTTCTCCCCATTGTATGCTTTTTCTACAGCAGCTTCGATTACTTCTCGAGCAGCAGCCCAAATATCCGGTCCTGTTCCATCGCCTTCAATGAACGGTATAATTGGGCGATTTGGCACATCCATTTTTCCATTTTCTACAACAATTTTTTCTCCCTTTGTCATAACAATGATTACCTCCTAAATTCATTCTGTATATAGTTTAGCAAAAATAAGTCCCTGTGAACATCTTTTGCATACAGACATTTCACAGGAAATATTCCTTCTTGATGATAATACGGATAATAATCGTGTATGGTTGCCATTTACAAATCTATCGTTTATCAATCGTAATATATTCAGGTGATGTAGGTCCATTGTATTCAGCACGTGGACGGATTAAACGATTATTCGCATATTGTTCCAAAATATGAGCAAGCCATCCGGATGTTCTGCTAACTGCAAAAATTGGCGTAAACAAATCATGATCAATACCAAGACTATGATAGACAGATGCAGAATAAAAATCAACATTTGCTGGTAGACCCTTATGCTTTTTAATGTAATCTTCAATTTTTACTGACATTTGATACCATTTTGGTTCGCCAATTAATTCTGTTAATTGCTTCGACATATCTTTTAAAAATTTCGCTCGCGGATCTCCGTTTCGATAAACACGGTGACCCATTCCCATAATTTTTTCCTTATTATCTAACTTTTCTTGAATGTAAGGGATCGCATTTTCTTCTTCACCAATTTCAGTGAGCATTTTCATAACGCCCTCGTTCGCTCCACCATGAAGTGGACCCTTTAAAGCTCCGATTGCAGCTGTAATGCCGGAATACACATCCGATAACGTCGCTACGCAAACTCTGGCTGTAAATGTAGACGCGTTTAGCTCATGATCAGCATGAAGCACAAGTGCTTTATTCATAGCCTCAACTTCAATGTCTTTCGGTTCTTTACCATTAAGCATAAATAACAAATTTTCAGCGTAATTGTAATTAGACTTCGGCTGAATGGGGTCTTTTCCTTTCCTAATTCTCGCGAAAGCCGTTACAACAGAAGCTATTTTTGCCTGTATACGAATTGCTTTCCGTTTGTTTGCTTCTGCATCCATAACTTCAGCTTCTTCATCATATAATCCTAACAAAGAAATAGCTGTGCGTAGCGCTGCCATTGGATGGACGGTTGATAGATCATAAGAGCGTAAATGTTCAATAATTGCTTCAGGAACTTCCATATTCGTAGCAAGCTTTGCTTTAAGCGTATCTAGTTCCTCTTGCTTTGGAAGACGTTGGTTCCATAGTAAAAAAATCACTTCTTCAAAACTGGAATATCTAGCCAAATCATCAATCTTGTAACCTACATACGTAAGCTGGTCATCTATTATCGAGCTAATTGACGATTGAGTTGCTACAACTCCTTCAAGCCCTTTCGTTGTTGCTGTCATAACAAACCCTCTCCTTTGTTAAATTATTTAGTATACTATCTTTCGACAACACCCCAAACAACTAAATAATATCCCCCAATGATAATTATAAAGTATTATGAATCTAAAGTGAATTGAAACCGATTCACTTTACTATTAAATTTTACTAGAAGACCTGCGTTTTT
Source organism: Virgibacillus sp. 6R (assembly GCF_001895305.1). Taxonomy (NCBI): domain Bacteria; kingdom Bacillati; phylum Bacillota; class Bacilli; order Caryophanales; family Bacillaceae; genus Virgibacillus; species Virgibacillus sp. 6R. Next base: position 525,619 of record NZ_CP017762.1, read on the forward strand.
GCAAAAAAGAGTTTCTTTTGCTTCAACTTTGGTGAAGAAAGCAGCTTCATTATACATCCAAGCTCGGGATTATTTACCTATTAAAATAAGGCTGTAAACTGCGTAAGGACTTCCTTTATCAAAAAATCATTTATGAGTCAATTTCATACTGATGTTAAATTAATACTATTTTTTTGGTAACTTGCATAAATATAGGAATATATGAGGCACGTAAACAGGTCATCATCATTTTATAGAGGAGCTGCAAACTTGAGCGCATTTTTGGCTAACCTTTTTGGTTAAAGTAAAACTCCTATTTTAAGCTATTCTTCCATAGGATTTTTTCTATTCTCTACTGATAGAATCTTAAGTTCTGCTGAAAAAGGAGAGATTTATATTTTTGCATATAAGGCGCTATTTCCACAGCTTTGAAAAAAGAACACGCTTTTTACGTATCACACCTCCAACGATTAACATCCAACAGGCTCAACGAAATCGGAAAGGCAGGAACCGTTGTCTCTCATTTCGGCTGTATTGGCGATGACTCTTTAATTCGTAGTTTTACAACACCTTACAGACTAAATAAAACCAATTTTCAATCATCTGGGGTTCTCATTCCCCCACTGATTGTTAGCAGCCCAAGGGTATGGTCTAAAGGCCTCTTACGAAACAGGGCATTTAGTGCTGTTATCTCCCACTTAGACTTATTGCAGCATGATTCTCCAACTCCTGAAGCAGCACCTTATATATGGGATAAACAAGAAGCAAGAATTACAGATAATTAAAAATTAGAAAGCAAATGTTATGTAAAATGGTTTGATAGTTCAATTGAAAAAGTTGGTTGTAAGTCTTCTTTACAACTGGACGGATATTTATAAAGTAATTAGGAAAATGAAAATGGGGTTTTAAAAGATGTACAAGCCTATTTTATCTATAGTTCTTCGTTTTGCAAGTATAGTAGCATGTATAATTTTAAGTTATGTTTTGTTGACAGCAAGCTTTGCTTATTTATATCCATTAGTTATCGCTAGTATCTTAGCAGCAGGGATCCATCCGATAGCCAGCTTTATGGAAGAAAAATTAAAATTCCCAAGGATGATGGCGGTAATTGGCACGATGCTATTTCTATTTGCAACAATCAGTAGTATATTGTTTATTCTCTTTTCTGAATTTATGCAAGGAACCTTATTTTTGGCTGCACAATTACCAGACTATATTCAAACGTTTAGCCACTATGTAACAAATATCATGGAACAGAAAATCATTCCAATGTATGAGAAAATAACTTCTTACTTACAAGCGTTGAACCCCTCCCAACAAGAAGCCGTAAGTAAGTCTATCCAACAATTTACACTCAAAATTAGCACTACTCTTTCAGAATCATTGCAAACCTTTTTATTAAGGATACCTGCTGTGTTTACAACGCTACCAAACTCATTTACAGTCATGATTTTTATTCTATTGGCAACTTTTTTAATAGCCATCGATTATAAAAAGCTTACTGCTTTTGGAAAAGAATTGATTCCGCAGTCTTTTCAAACGAAAATAAAAAATATACAGAAACAGTTTAAAAAAACCATCGCTGCTTATATAAAGGCACAGTTTATTTTAGTACTTATTTCTGCTTTTTTAGTCTATATTGGATTGAAAATCTTGCAAATTAATCATGCGTTTACCATCTCGCTATACGTTGCACTTATTGATTTGATCCCATATATTGGGTCAGGTGTTATCTTTTTCCCATGGATGATCTATTTATTTATTGTAGGTGATTATTCTTTAACGATTCAATTAGCGATCCTATATGGTCTCATTATCATCATCAGACAACTGATCGAGCCTAAAATATTGTCTTCTAGCATGGGAATTCATCCACTTATAGCACTTATCACACTATTTATTGGCTTACAGCTTTGGGGAATTATTGGATTCATCATTGCACCTGTTATACTTATTTCAATTAACGCTTTTTATCAAGCAGGTACGTTTCACGATATATGGAAATTTATTAAAGGCTAATTCTACCACCTTCGATAAATAATGGTTCGTTTTTTTATTAGATGTTTGATCAAGCTTTCTATTCTTTGTTTGAACAATATTCTTGTTGTCGGAATGACTAATAAAAAGCCAACTGCATCAGAAATAAAGCCTGGAGTCACTAATAAAACAGCACCAATTAAAATACAAATTCCATCAATAATATAACTTGTTGGAACTTCGCCACGCTGCATCGAAAGCTGCGCTCGGTTCCAAGTTTCAATGCCTTGTTGCTTTGCTAAATAAAAACCAACTGCTCCAGTAAGGAGGACAAGGCCTACAACCCACCATGGGCCAATCCAGCCGCCTACCCAAACAAAAACACCTATTTCTAACGCTGATAAAACAAACGCAATGAGTAAAAACCATTTCATTCTATTCACCCCTTTCGACTACTATAACATACGTTGTGCATACCGATCTCTTATGGCACAGTAATCGGACCAAAGATACTTAAAAAAGCGAAAAGAAGAAAGGAGGGATCACTCCCCCCCTTTTTTATAAGATAAGAAACCAGCATGGCTTGCCTAGAGCGCGTGCCACCATCTATCATGAAAAAACTTTTGCTTTATAATGTTTAGATTCTTAAAATACTGTCTAAAATAAATGAGTTAGATAAGTTAAATAGAGTTGTTTTTTCATACAAAAGTATAAAATGAGGTGCTTGGGGATAACGAAATAACCGAATAGCAACGTCCGGCGCATGAGCCCAGCAACGATGCGACTTCAGAAATGCGCCCTACGATAAGTCCTCATCGGTTCGTCGCAAAGAGGAAGGCCGACTAAGAACGGGCTTGCCGCTCAAGCGTCGGCATACCCCTGTTTTTAGTGGCATGATTCCTTTATCTTTAGTTGATTCATTCCATTCGCTACGTTGCTAAACGGGCGCCCCGCAACCTTTGTTCATTATTAAAGCACTCTTGTATGTCCTTGATAAATGTCACCATTTGCACCATCAATTGTAATTACTTCCCCATCTGTTACAGCATCAAACACATCTTTGACACCTACAATAACAGGTATCCCTAGGCTAAGTCCTACCACCGCAGCATGAGAAGTTAATCCGCCTTCTTCCGTAACAATACCAGCCGCTTTTTCAATTGCTGGCATCATTTCCCGATCAGAGCCGTACGTTACTACAATATCACCTTCGTTAACTCTGTTGACTGCTTCTTCAGCTGATTTAACAACAACTGCTTTACCAAAGGCACTTTTTCTACCAATGCCTTGACCTTTAGCAATAACATTTCCAATCACATGAACTTTTAACAGGTTCGTTGTACCACTTTGACCAACTGGTACACCAGCTGTAATGATTACGCGATTTCCATGCTCCACCATACCTGAGCGTAAGCCGCGTTCGACTGCTATATCTAACATTTCATCCGTTGAATTAGCTCGTTTACACATGACAGCGTGAACGCCCCATACTAAAGAAAGTCGTCTGTTAACTCTTTCAGAAAATGTAACCGCAAGAATTGGAGAATGTGGACGATATTTGGAAATCATCCGAGCCGTATGTCCGCTTTCTGTCGGTGTAATGATGGCACTAACGGATAAATTCATAGCTGTGTGTGTAACAGATTGACTGATTGCATCTGTTATCGTCATATCGACATTTCTTGAACGGTCTTTTAAAATAGACTGATGATCAAGTGCAGTCTCTGCTTTAAGTGCGATATTGCTCATCGTTTGCACAGCTTCCACTGGATAATTTCCAGCAGCTGTTTCTCCTGACAACATGATTGCATCCGTACCATCAAAGATGGCATTTGCAACGTCTGACGCTTCCGCTCTTGTTGGGCGTGGATTACGCTGCATCGAATCTAACATTTGTGTAGCTGTAATAACCGGTTTTCCTACGGTATTACATTGCTTAATCATTTTTTTCTGTACTAATGGTACATCCTCAGCAGGGATCTCGACTCCAAGATCACCACGTGCAACCATAAGACCATCACTTACTTCTAATATACTGTCGATATTATCGACACCTTCTTGGTTTTCAATTTTAGGGATAATTTGAATATGTGTCGCATTATGCTGTTCAAGCAGCTCTTTGATTTCTAGTACATCTGATGCACGTCTAACAAATGAAGCAGCAATAAAATCAATATCATGTTCGATCCCGAAGATAATATCATTGGCATCTTTTTCCGTAATTCCTGGTAAGTTAACTGATACATTAGGTACGTTAACACCTTTTTTATTTTTGATCAGTCCGCTATTAAGGGCAACCGTCTTTAATTCTTGATTCGCTTTGTTTACTTCTACAACTTCCAATTCGATTAAACCATCATCTAACAAAATTTTAGAGCCTTCGTGAACATCGTCGATTAGACCGGAATAGGTCACAGAAAATCGTTCAGACGTACCCTCTACTTCCTTCATAGATACGTAGACAACCTCACCTTGAACGAGCTCAGCTTGTCCATCCACAAAATCATGCGTTCTAATTTCAGGGCCTTTTGTATCTAAAAGAATGGCTACCGTTTTACCTGTTTTCTCTGCTGCAGAACGGATGTTTTGAATACGTTGTGCATGCTCTTCATAATTTCCGTGTGAAAAATTAAGGCGAGCAACGTTCATGCCGCTCTCGATTAATTTCTCCAATTTTTCAATTGACTCTGAAGCAGGGCCAATGGTACATACGATTTTGGTATTTCTCATTTTATTTCCTCCTTAGGTATTCCGCAACAGCTGCATTTTATTAAATGGATAATTCTTGTGAAAGCTTATACATATCATCATTGATCGTATGCTTTTCATGAAGCACTTTAGCTATATCATGATCAACTAACACATTCTTTTCAATTCCAACCATTCTACCTGCTTTACCTTCTAATAACAAATCAACAGCCTGTGCGCCAAGTCTGCTCGCAAGAACTCGGTCAGCAGCACTTGGTGAGCCACCTCTTTGAATATGTCCTAAAACAGTGACCCGTGTTTCTAAATCAGTGGATTCTTCAATGCGCTTTCCATAATCGAACCCGCTGCCGACCCCTTCAGCTAAAACAATGATACTATGCTTTTTGCCGCGCTTACGACCTCGTTTTAGTTTATTGACAACCGTTGAAAAGTCTTCTTTCTTCTCAGGAATAAGAATACTTTCAGCACCATCAGCTAGACCAGCCCACAATGCTAAATCGCCTGCATTTCTCCCCATAACTTCAATAATATACGTTCTTTCATGAGAAGTTGCTGTATCACGAACTTTATCGATCGCTTCAATTACTGTATTTAAAGCCGTATCAAATCCAATTGTAAAATCTGTTCCCGCAATATCATTATCAATCGTTCCTGGTACACCGATACAAGGATAGCCTTTTTCCGTTAGCTTTTGTGCGCCGCGGAAGCTACCATCTCCGCCGATCACAATCAAACCTTCAATGCCAAATTTATTCAGCTGTTCAATTGCTTTTTCCTGACCGGCATCCGTTTTAAATTCTTCACTTCTAGCAGAGTAAAGAATTGTACCGCCACGATGAATGATATCACCGACAGAGCCTATTTCCATTCGTTCAATATTACCTTCCATTAAACCTTGGTAGCCGTATTTGATTCCATATACTTCAACGTTATGGTAAATGGCTTTTCTTACTACCGCTCGGATAGCAGCATTCATTCCTGGTGCGTCGCCACCACTTGTTAATACACCTATTTTTTTCATTGTTACATTCCACCTCTGGTCTTACAGTTTAATTAAAAAAGGTCCTCTCTTAAAAGATAATGGGAAATGATCAAAATAGCAATCGAAAGCATGTAAAATAATGCACATTTTAAAATGTAAACCCTTTATATGAAGAATTTTTAACAAAATCGACTCACGTTACACATTTTACCAATAAGAATAGAGGGTGACATACTTTTGCCAGCCCCCCCTTATTCATGATAATCATTTCTCCCTATAAAAAGATTTACTCCATAGCACTGTGATGATATAGATAGCACTTCTCCCAAGCTCTATTACTTTTTTGAAACATATTTTTAAACAGCTATATGACACGGAATAAACCGAACTTTGTATTAGCTGTCTTATACATCTTTAGGAGGATTGATAGGAACCCATTTGCTTATATTTTTCCCATCTTTTTTCAAGTAATTCCTCAACAGAATATGGCTCTAATAACCGTAAAGAATTGTCTATCACTTGATCCAAGTAACTTGCTTGCTGATGTAAGTCACGATGCGCCCCACCTTTTGGCTCAGGAACTATTTGATCAATCAACCCAAGTTTCTTCAAGTCGTAAGCAGTTATTTTCATCGACTCTGCAGCGCGTTGCGCATAGCTTGCATCTTTCCACAATATTGAAGCTGCCCCTTCCGGAGAAATAACCGAGTACGTACTATTTTCTAACATATGGATTTCATCGCCAACTCCCAATGCTAATGCGCCACCGCTGCCACCTTCCCCAATGACAATGCAGATAATTGGGACAGTCAATCTAGCCATTTCCATCAAATTCCTCGCAATAGCTTCACTTTGCCCTCTTTCTTCTGCGGCTTTTCCTGGATAAGCTCCTTTTGTATCAATGAAGCAAATAATTGGTCGAGAAAATTTTTCTGCTTGTTTCATATGGCGCAATGCTTTTCGATAGCCTTCCGGGTGTGGCATTCCAAAATTACGTCGAATGTTTTCTTTCGTATCCTTTCCACGCTGGTGCCCAATTATAGTTACTGGCTTTCCTTTATAAAAAGCGATACCTGTAACAATAGCAGCATCATCCCCAAATGAACGGTCTCCGTGAAATTCGATAAAATCCGTAAATAATTGCTCAATATAATCTAAAGTTGTTGGTCGTTCAGGATGTCTTGCTAATTGGACTCGATCCCATGGTCGCAAATTACTATAAATATCATCTTCCAGCACAGCAAGGCGTTTTTCCAATGTCGTAATTTCTTCAGTTAAATTGATATCGCTATCGGCTGTAAAGCGTTTTAATTCTGCAATTTTATCTTTTAAGTCCACAATAGGCTTTTCAAAATCCAATACTTGCTTCATGATTCTTTCCCACCTTTTTGATGAAACGACAACAATAGCGCTAACGTATTTTTCATGTCAGAACGATGCACCACTTTATCCAATTGACCATGCTTTAGTTGAAATTCAGCTGTCTGGAAATCATCTGGTAATTTTTCCCTGATGGTTTGTTCCACTATTCGTCTTCCGGCAAACCCAATCAGAGCACCAGGTTCTGCGAGGTTATAATCTCCAATAGAAGCAAAGCTTGCAGAAACTCCACCTGTAGTTGGGTGTGTCATTACAGATATCATTAATCCGCCCGCATCACTAAAACGTTTCACAGCTATTGACGTTTTTGCCATTTGCATTAAACTAAGTAATCCCTCTTGCATTCTTGCTCCACCCGAAGCAGTAAAAATAATAAATGGGATCCCTTCTTCTTTTGCTCGCTCAATGGCACGAGCTATTTTTTCACCGATTACAGACCCCATGCTTCCCATGCGAAATGTAGAATCCATAACAGCAAAAGCTGTTTCCTTCCCTTCTATTGTACCTTTTCCAGTAACTACAGCTTCACGAAGCCCTGTTTTGGCTTGATCTTTCTTAAGCTTTTCCTCATACCCCGGAAAATTCAGAGGGTTGCCAGTCGTTAACTGCTCGTCCCATTCTTGAAAACTTGCCTCATCAAATAATGTATCAATGCGATGCCAAGCCTGTAATGGATGATGGTAATCACAATTTGGACAAACTTGTAAGTTTTTATTCATTTCTTTACGATAATAAATTTTATGACATCCGCTACACTTTTGCATCAAACCTTCTGGTACATCCGCTTTTGCTTGTTCACTCGGGATGGATGCATACCTCTTTCGCTTGCCAAAAAGATCTTTAAGCAAGACAATTCCTCCTTTTTTCAAAACAACCCCAAATACGTATCAGCTTTTATACGGGTCAGAAATGAAATACGTTCCCAATTAAAAAGGTATTGAAAGGAACGTCAAATCATTTCCTACGTATATGCGCAAGTCGTCTATTGTCTGTGCAACAAAATAAAAAGTTCTTTTAGCCATTATACATAAATCAAAGAAAAAATACTGTCAAAAAACGTCAATACTATAAGTCACTTCTTTGCTAATTCTACAAACAACAGTTCAATTCCATCATAATGTTTTGTTGCGTATAGCTGGATTAGCTCTTCATAAAAATTTCTCTGATAGCTAATTCCTTCAGCAGTCGCCAAAAATTCATACATTAAGCGCCACACTTTTGCTAATAACCGGTTGTTAGACTTCTCAAAGATATACCGAAAAAAAACAGCATGCGTTTCCTCTAATGTTTGATCTTGTTTACGCAGTATTGCTTGCAAGTAATTTATATCTTGTTCCGTAAACTTAGAAAAAACTAATTTTGTAGCTTCTTTTTCTAATATCCTTATGGTTTCTGCTAAATCTATCCTTGTTTTACTCTCTTGCAAGATGAAGGAAGCAAGTAGCTCGACCGTTTGGAACGATTGATATGTACTTAAAAACGTCCCTTCGCCGCGTCTCGTTTCAATTAATCCTAAAAACTCCATAGCACGTAATGCCTCTCGGATAGAAGATCGCCCAGCTCCAAGCGTATGCGCAAGCTCCCTTTCTGACGGGAGCTTATCGCCTGGCTGCAAGTGTTGCGTATCCATATAGTGACGAATCTTTTGTAAAATCCCTTGATACACTTTCTGTTTATGTGACATGGACACTGCCATGATACACTCCTTTTAACAGATTAATTATCATCAATTTGAGTGAGTTTTCTTGTCTTTTCAGCGATTTCTTCTGGATCCACTTCTATTCTCGCTACTCCGGATTCCATTGCAGCTGTAGCCACACTTTTTGCTACAATTGGTGCTACTCTCGGATCAAATGGAGCAGGAATGACATAATCTTCATGTAATTCGCTTTCCGAAATAAGAGAGGCAATTGCATTTGCAGCTGCGACTTTCATTTTTTCATTAATTCGTGTAGCTCGAACATCCAGTGCACCACGAAAGATCCCTGGGAAAGCAAGAACATTGTTCACTTGGTTTGGAAAATCTGACCTTCCAGTTCCTATTACTTTCGCACCAGCTGCTTTTGCAACTTCAGGCATAATTTCCGGTTCCGGATTAGCCATCGCAAAAATAATTGGATCATCATTCATTTTTTCAACCATTTCCTTCGTTAATGCTCCTCCAACAGATACCCCAATAAAGACATCTGCACCCTCAAGCATTTCTTCGAGACTGCCTGATTTTTTAGCTTGATTCGTAAACGTCGCCACACGTTCCTTTACTTCATTCATTCCTGCCGGACGACCTTCATAAATAGCTCCTCGTGAGTCACACATAATCATGTCACGAACGCCGAAGAAATAGAGCAGTTTAATAATTGCTATTCCAGCTGCTCCAGCTCCATTAGCAACTACTTTAATATCCGAAAATGATTTTCCAACTAATTTTAACGCGTTAATCAATCCAGCCACAGTAACAATAGCTGTCCCGTGTTGATCATCATGAAAAATGGGGATATTAGTTTCTTTTTTTAACCGTTCTTCAATGATAAAACACTTCGGTGCTGCAATATCCTCTAAATTCACTCCACCAAATGTAGGTTCCATTAATTTAACAGTTTGTACAATTTCTTCTACTTCTTGGGTGCCTAAACAAATAGGGAACGAGTCTACTCCGGCAAAGCTTTTAAATAAAACAGACTTTCCTTCCATTACTGGAAGCGCAGCCTCTGCCCCGATATTACCAAGACCTAATACTGCTGAACCATCACTGACAACCGCAACCATATTTCCCTTCATGGTATAATCGTAAACCGTCTCTACACGATCGTGAATTTCTTTACATGGCTCTGCAACGCCCGGAGAGTATGCTAAACTTAATTCTTCAGCGTTGGTTACAGGTATTTTGGAATGCGTGGTTAGTTTTCCTTTATTTACTTTATGAACATGTAGCGCTTTATCTCGTAAGCTTGCCATTTTTAATATTCGCTCCCTTTCGTAGAAAAAATAATTTTCTTCCATCCAACAGTGGTCAGACCACCAGTAACTATTTTATTATAACAGATGCATGTTTTCTGTAAAGTGATGCTATTCTCCCGTTTAAACCTATTTTTATAATTTCTTATTCTTATAAGAAAAACAGAAACAAGCGCCCATCATTACTTCGTGCTCCATAAAGTGAATCTTCAATCTGTGGGGGGTTTTATTCATTCCCACTGATAGTAATAGTATGACCTGAAGGCTTTACGAATAAGGTATTAGATGCTGTTATCTCCCACTTAGACTTATTGTAGTACAGATGGTTATCTAACTCCTGAAGTGGGAGTCTTACAGCACCTTATATACGGGACGTTTACTTATCCAAGACAACTTGCTCCGCCCCAAAATAGGCGCGTAGACGTTGTAAACATCGTGAACTTGGATGAAGGTCATAATCATTGGCTAATTGATATGTTTGTTGTAACCTTTCTTGAAAAACAATGACAGGGGTATTCCCCGGGAAATGAAAAGCTATTTCCTTTAACTTGGCTAAATCAGCTTCTATATCTTCACTTGATAATTTAATAAATAAACGACCAGGGCAGGTATCACCTAGTTTCGTTTCATTTAAAATTTCTACAGATGACAATAATGTTTGTAGCCTATTATTTCTGTTTTCTAGCTTCCCTTGTACTAATACGAGCATCCCTTCTTTCCACCAGCGATGTACTTGCCGATATAATTCTGGAAAGACGACTGCTTCCATCTCATCCGTTTCATCGCTAATGGTAATAAAAGCCATGGGATCACCACGCTTAGTACGAATAGTTCTAATGAATTGAATGACACAGCCACTTTGATGCTTATAGCCATTCCCCGCTTTTCTTGCTCTTTGTAATGATATATACCCTGCGCGCTGTAATAATTTACGGTAAGCAGTAACAGGGTGGCTCGATATATATATACCGAGTAATTCTTTTTCATGAGAAAGCTTCTTGATTTGCGGAAAATCCTCTATATTAGCATATTTCCCTTCCAACTTAAGATCATTGGCAAAGAAGCTTCCCTGTTCTTGAAACTCACCGAATAATTCACCTTGTTCCATTGCTTGGTCAATGGAAGCTAATAAACTAGCACGATTATTATATAGATCATCAAACGCCCCAGCCATAATTAGTAATTCGATAATGGGACGGTTAATTACTTTAAGCGATACACGCAAGCAAAAATCGAACAAATTTCGAAAGGGGCGGTCTTTACGCGCGCGAACAATTTCAGTAACAGCCTGATTTCCTATCCCTTTAATTTGCAGCAAGCCCATCCGGATATGCTTTCCTTCCACTGCGTACTTTCCAAAGCTGGCATTGATAGAAGGTCCCAGTAAAGTTAAGTCCAGTTCCTTCATTTCTTTCCAATACAATGCCAGCTTTTGATGCTGTTGCATAGAAGCACTGAGTAACTCCGCAAAAAATGCTTGTGGGTAATGAGCTTTCAAATAGGCAAGTTGATAAGAGATAATGCTGTACGCCACAGCATGACTTCGGTTAAAGCCATAATTGGAAAAACGAACGATCCATGCAAACAATTCATTAGCCATTGATGAACTATATCCTTGCTGGATACAACCTTTTAGAAAAGCAGACTTTTGCTCTTCGATTTTACTTTCTTGCTTTTTACTAACAGCCCTTCGAAGAATATCTGCTTTTCCGAGCGAAAAACCAGCAATTCGATGAGCGATTTGCATAATTTGTTCTTGATAAATTAACACACCGTACGTTTTCTGTAAAATAGGCGCAAGATCTGGATGCAGGTAAGTAACTTTTTCTAGCCCATGTTTTCTCCTAATATAAGTAGGAATAAAATCCATCGGGCCTGGACGATATAATGCATTAACTGCAACGATATCCTCAAATTCATTTGGCTTCAATTCTTGCAACACTTGCTTCATCCCTTGAGACTCCAATTGAAACACACCATTTGTTCTAGCCTGCTGTAATAATGAAAAGGTTAACGCATCTTGTTGAGGAATATCCTTTAAAGAAATGTGTTGTCCAGTTTGAAAACGAATTTTTTGTAGTACCTTTTCCAAAAGTGTTAAGTTCCTTAAGCCTAACAAATCAATCTTTAATAGCCCTATCGCTTCTACATCATTCATTGTATATTGCGTTAAATACATTGTTCCGGTTCCGGAAGTTAACGGCGCATACTCCTTTAACGGAGCTTCTGAAATAACAATACCAGCCGCATGTGTCGAAATATGTCTAGGAATCCCTTCCAATACAGCAGCTACCGCAAATAACTGCCGTAAAGAGACTGAACGTTTAATATAATTTCTTAACTCTTCAGACTCATGAACAATCTGCGCAAGATTTCTTTTTGATTGTACCGGAATATGGCGTAACACAAATGACGCATCTTGTTTGTTAATATCCATCGTTTTGATAAGCTCTCTCATTAAAGAACGGGCAGCAAATGTTCCAAACGTAATAATTTGTGCTACGTGGTCTGCTCCGTATTTTTTTTGCACATACTCCATCACTTCATCTCGGCGAACATCTGAGAAATCAATATCAATATCAGGCATTGTCTTTCTGTTCGGATTAAGGAATCGCTCAAATAATAAATCGTACTTAGTTGGATCAACGTCTGTAATTCCTAATACATAAGCTACTAAAGATCCTGCTGCCGATCCTCTTCCCGGTCCAACAACAATATTGTTTGTCTTGGCAAAGTCCACAAAATCCGCAACAATTAAAAAGTAATCACTAAATTTCATTTGCTCAATTATGGAAAGCTCATACATTAAACGCTGGTGAATCTCAGCAGTTACTTCTGTATATTTTTGCGGCAAAAGTTTAATGCATTTTGCGGTTAAATATGGATGTGCCTCTTCCTGTTCTGGCAAAGGAAAGGAAGGGAGGTGCCGCTTTTCAAAATCGAAGCTGAGATTACATTTCTCAGCAATTCTGGTGGTTTCATCGATTGTCTCCGACCAGTCAGAGAAAAATTGCCTCATTTCCGCTTCCGTACATAAATGATGATTACGCCACTTTACATCTATATGATTGCCATCCCAAAGCTGTTGTTGTTTCATTGCTTGTAAACAGTCATATGCAATCACGTCCTTTTTATTAAGGTAACGAACATCATGAATAGCAACTACCGGGTCATGATACATTTTCTGAAATTGTTTTACCTCTGCAAAAAAAGTTCGTTCGTCTCCACCATTTCCATACGACTCTACCCCTAAATAAAAATCATTTTCCCCAAAACAAGCTCGATACGTTGATACATGCTGATTTGCATCAGCAAATGATTTCGCCCGCAGTTGTTCTTGTATAACGCCATGCTGTAAAGAAAGTATACCAATACAATTTGCTGTGAATGGCATGAAATGTTCCAGTGGTACAAAAGACTGGTCCTGCGTCTGAATCCATGTACTTAGTTTAACAAGATCATGAAACCCCTGATTTGATTTGGCCAAAACAATTATTTCATAAGCTTCTGTTTGACTATCTCCAACCAAAACAGTCATACCAATAATTGGTTTTATTCCATGTTGTTGACATGCTTTATAAAATGATATTGCACCATGCAATACTTGTTCATCTGTTAGAGCTAAAGCAGAATACTCTAGTTCTGCTGCTCGCTTCACTAACTTTTCAATCGTTATTGTGCTCTTTAACAGGCTATAGCTGCTCCTTATTTGTAAGTGTGTATAAGCCATTGTATCCCGCCTTTACATGCTCTATCCAATATTATACCAATCTATGTAGAACGTGCATACGGAAATGCAGTCGTTAGCATAACTTATTCTGCTGTTTCATAAATATATACTAGTTGATTCAAAATGCCATGTGACGTTTAATTTAAGTTTTAGACCTAGTTTGTTTTTAGGTCTGCCCTTAGAAACACAGATGAAAAAAGTACAAGCATTCGCTATGCAGTTCCACATATAATTTTGAGGGATAAAGTGAATCTGCCCAGTGGGGTTATCAATCATTTCCCACGGCTTGTCAGTAGCCCAAGTGGTAAGATCTAAACGCCTCTTACGAAATAGGGCATTTAGGTGCTATTATTTCCCGCTTAGACTTGTTACAGTACAGACTATCCGACTCCTGAAGTGGGAGACTTACTGCACCTTATATACGGAATAAACATTGAAAACATAATTTTCGTCATCCTTAGCATATTTTAAGGTCTTTATTTAGGCTCTATTTATTCCTGAGTATAAAAAGGGATTACATATGATTATTTCAGATGAATCTATTGGAAGCAACTGCTGCGTTCACGAACTGAGAATTCATCTTGCCGAGGGTTAGAGGGAAGGAGATTATTTAATATGGAAGAACGTTTTTTCGAAACATTTATCCATTGTTATTTTATAGCTTTTGGGGTAGTTATTGGCGGATCAATTATCGGAAGTATTGGCGCCTTTGTTACAGGAAACGCACCTTTAACAGAAATTGGACGAATTGCAGTTCAATTGCGAATATGGGCGATCGTAGCCGCTATCGGGGGGACATTCGATGCGATTGCCAATTTCGAAAGAGGTATCTATGATGGCTCTACGATGGATTTATTTAAACAAGCACTATTCATCCTATCCGCAATGGGTGGAGTAAAAACGGCTATCTTACTGCTTAACTGGCTAACACAGGAGGATATCGCCTAATGCATATTCCACCATATCATAAAAAAGCGACATGGCAACGTTTTTTCGTTGGGGTAATGGTTGGTGGTATACTGGCATATTGTTCTTTACTTTATATGTACGGCAAAATGTATGAAGATCTAATCATCCGAAATCACGAAATGCAAAATGAAATTAGTCAACTGCGAACTCAAAATGAGTCACTTCTGGAGGATAACGACGAACTAAATGAAAAATCAGCGAAACAAGTGAGTGTTGAATCTATTTCGTTTACAGTAGAAAACAAGGATGAATTGCGAATGGATCGATTAATAGCTGGTAAATTAGAGGAGCTTGTCCAAGAAGAATTAAAGCATATCATCGGCAAAGACTTGGCCATCATTGCTGAAAGTGATAGCTTAATCGCAGCTGCACTGGAAAATAAAGCTTTCACTGTAGAGGAATTTGATTACTCCTTTTCGATTACAAAACTCATTATCTCCAACCATATAAAAATAACAGCCGAAGCAAAACGATCCACCTAACCTGCCATCCAATACAAAAATGAAACTCCAATCAGTGGGGTTTTCTTTCTCCCCCCACTGATTGTTAGTATCGTAATAGTATGCCTAAAGGCCTCTATATAGATGCCGTTACCTCCCACTTAGACTTGTTGTGTACATATTATCCAACTCCTGAAGTGGGGGACTTACTGCACCTTAGATGCGGGATAAAACCTTAGGCATCGTCCTTGAAAAAGAAAAACACTTTTTCTACGTGTTAAGTCTTTTGCGACCAACATCCTACAAATCCAACAAAGGGCGAGGCTGTTGCCGTTATCTCCCACCTAGGCTTCTGCATCCTTGGGGGCTCTTGAAGTAAGAATATGATGGCATATTACATTCAGGACGTCTATCCTGTTAAAAATCCACCTTTTCTTCGTCCATGTATTGTATCTTTCGACCAACTGGATCTAACTTTTATTGCCCTTTAACTTTAGTACAATGATAATACTTACTGTGAATATTACATAAGCAGCAGCTCCAAATAAAATGACTAGTATCCAATTCACCTTATCAAAAAACAAAACTGAAGAAGAACTGAAAATAACCATCATCGCAATAGCAAAAACAATTCCAGCTAAGTACACATTTCGATTCATAAGCTTCTCCTTTCAAATCTTCAAATAGGCTTTATAGAAATAACCGCTTGATAATGAATTTCATCATGTTTTGCCTGTATAAGGTAAGACGTCCTTACAAGAGGTTGTATACTTGAACCACAATATCCACTCCACCTTGTAAAGCGCCATGTAGATATAGACATTCAGATTGCCAAGAAATCTACTTTTTGAATAAAGTGATTATGAGCTGCTTCCAATATAAATGATAATAAAGTGTATCTTCAATCCGTGGGGTTTTCATCCATCCCCACGGATTGTTCGCAGCCCAGGGGGAAGACCTAAAGACCTCTTACGAAATAGGGCATTTAGATGCTGTTATCTCCCGCTTAGACTTGTTGCAGTACAGATTATGCCACGCCTGTGAAGCGGGAGTCTTACAGCACCTTATATGGAAATAAATTTCTCTTGATTTCCATTGAAATTTATTTTATGAACGTTTTATGAAATATCCGAAAATTATTCATGATTAGCATGAATATCGTTTATACTAAAAATAACAAAGAATGCTCACTTCAACGCATTTCAATATTCTTGCTATTAACGTATAGCAAGAATGGTTACTATTTCAGTATGATGTATGAGTATATTGCACCTTATACAAATTTAGCTAATTTAAATCCTACCGAAAGGAGTGGATAAATCATGTGGGTAATCAGCCGCAGAAAGCAAAAAGATGAGAAAATTGCACGCTTAAAACAAGGAGACTCCGCATATGCAGAATCTCAAGAATTAATCCGGTTAATGAAGCGCGATATTGAAAAAGAGCATTTACAAGTCATTTATGAAGAGACCACTTCTGGTTGCTGGTTTATTCCGGTGGACAATAATAAGAGAACCTCATAATCCAGCATCCTCTCCTAAATAATCTACTAGTCAATTAATTCCAATCCTAGAAGGGGCTTTTAGCTTGTCAAGTGATGTTCACTTTATACGCTAAAGGCTCTTTCTTTGTAAGATAAGAAACCACCATGGCTCGCCTTGAGCGCGAGCTACCATCTATCATGAAAAAACTTTTGCTTTATAATGTTTAGATTCTTAAAATACTGTCTAAAATAAATGAGTTAGATAAGTTAAATAGAGTTGTTTTTTCATACAAAAGTATAAAATGAGGTGCTTATAGATAACGAAATAACCGACTAGCCACGTCCAGCGCATGAGCCCAGCAACGAGGCGACTTTAGAAATGCGCCCTACGATAAGGTCTCATCGGTTCGTCGCAAAGAGGAAGGCCGACTAAAAACGGGCTTGCCGCTCAGGCGTCGGCATACCCCTGTTTTTAGTGGCATGATTCCTTTATCCCGTAAAAAGGCGTTGTAGACTCCCACTTCAAGAATGTAAGATATGAGCTGAACAAGTCGAAGCGGGAGGTAACAGCACCTAAATCCCCGATTCGTTCAAGGGCCTTTAGGTCATACCCTGGTGGTACTAACAATCAGCGGGGATGAAGAAAACCCGCTGATGGAAGGTTCACTTTATCTTTAGTTGATTCGTTCCATTCGCTACGTTGCTAAACGGGCGCCCCGCGCCTTTGTTCAATTTACAACACTCACTCTTTCGTTCCTTGTCGATTGAACCTCGCTAGCAAACTTCATCAGCTATTCCGGTAAGCTTTACATACCGTTTGTAAATCAGCAATGACTTGATCAGCTTCTTCCCATGTTGTTACAGTTGCTCCAGAAGCCATTGGATGCCCTCCACCATTATATTTAGCTGCTAATTGATTAATGATTGGTCCTTTTGATCTTAAACGAACACGAATATTTTCCTCTTCTTCAATAAATATGACCCAAGCGATAATTCCTTCCACATCACCCAAGACACTAACAAGCTGTCCTGTATCATTAGGTTGAACGCCAAATTGCTGCAGAAGTTCTTTTGTCAATTTTACATAGGCCATGCCCTCCGCTTCATTCTGGAAGTTCTGATAAATATATCCTTTTAGCTTTGCTAAATTACTCTTTATGCTGTACATATTGTCATAAATAGCAGAACGGTCAAAATGATACTTAATCAGTTGTGCAGCGATTTTAAACGTTTTTTCCGTAGTGCTTGGATATAAAAACCTTCCTGTATCACCTACAATACCAGCGTATAGTAAACGGGCAACCTCATCTGTAAGCCTAAAACCCATGTTTTCAGCAGCCGCATAGAGGTCATAAATCATCTCACTTGTAGAACTGGCTTCTGTATTAACCCATTGAATATCTCCATATTCGTCTACGTTAGGATGGTGATCAATCTTAATTAATTTGTCTCCTAAAGCGAAGCGCTGGTCGGAAATTCGGCTCGTGTTCGCAGTATCACAAACAATAACAAGTGCTCCTTCATACTGCTCATCTGAAATTATATCCATTTTTGCTAGAAAAGATAAAGAAGGTTCTTCTTCCCCAACAGCATAGACTTCTTTATCAGGAAAAGAGTGTTTAATCAATTCTTTTAACCCTACTTGGGAACCAATTGCGTCAGGATCAGGACGTACATGTCGATGCACAATCACTGTGGAATATTGTTTAATTGCTTCTAATATGTGCTCCAAACGATCACCTACTCGAGAATTATTATTGTCTATCTGTAGCAAAATCAATAGAAAAAAGGTAAAATGGACAAAGAATCTACTGATTGAGATGATAAAAGAATGAAATTCCAAGTCGTAACAAGACTTGTTGAACAGAATTTAACTAGGGAGAGATCATATGCTTATTTTTGCAATCATTACCGTACTGTCATTCGTACTTTGGATCTATTACAAAGTAGCCATTCTAAACACGAATGATGGATTAAAACAAGCTTATTTTCATGCTAAATCACGAATTTGCTTAGGTAGCTTCCTCGTAGCATTCACTATTAATCAATACATTTTTTACCAAACTCGTATTTCATTGTTTGTTGGAATTGTATTTCTTGTTTTTGCTATTCCACTTCTTAATCGCGGAATAAAAGAAGTAAAGCACTACAAAAACGAATGGAAGCGATTAAACATATCGTAACAGCCGGTCCTCTTTAGCTGTAGTAGATAGTTGATTGATGTATTAAAAACTAAGGCTGATTTGCGTTTACTACAGATGTAATATGTGCGGTTGGCAGATAAGTGAATAAACGCCAATCAACTAATATATGATGGTTGGTGCAACTAACTCACACCGGAAATATACTCATACTCCGCTTTCTGCGGGCGGTTGGCGAGACTCTCGTGCTCTTGAACTACATGGTACGAGGTCTCACCGATTCCTAAGTCTGTGTAAACTTCCGAGGCTTTAGCAAGCGGTTGTTCATCTTTTGAAATTGTACGTCTTCTTTATGTTCCGCATTCTTTTTTCTAGCGATTCATCAATTGAGCCATTAATAAGCCTTTGCTAGCAAGCTTATGCTCCTCATATACCTCAATATCAATTTTGGCATATACTCTGCCAATTTCCAAAAGCTTTGGTTGAATACGTAGTGTACTATCGATTTGCACAGGCTTAATAAAATAAACCGTTAAATTTTCTGCTACTAAGTCACCTTTTTTATATTGCATTAGTAATCTTCTGCTTGCCTCTGTCATCAAAGCAGTACAAACACCACTGGATAATGTCCCTAATTGATTCGTCATTTGCGGGGCAACTTTGGTTTCAAAAACCCCTTGTTCCCGTTCTGATTCTAATATATTTCGTGATACAATATCATCAATGGTCTCGCCAACTTGCGGCTGCCGTTGATTTTGTTGCAGAGCTTTTAAAACATCCTGTCTTGATATAATGCCTTGCAATTGATTTTGCTCATCAGCTACAGGGATCACTTCAATACCTTCCCATACCATTAAGTGGGCGACTGAAGCTAAAGAAACATTCGTTTGAACCGTTTTAGGTTGTTTGCTCATTACCTTAGTAATCATCGTATCATCTGATTTCCCCACTACATCCTTTGACGTCGCCATTCCCAAAACACGCCTTCTATCATCAACCACTGGAAACCTGGTGTGTCTTGATTGTTTATTTAATGCATACCAATCAGCAACCTTGTCCCTATCTTTTAAATAATAGGACTTTTCATAAGGCGTATAAATATCTTCAACCAAAACAATTTCCTTTTTTATCAGCTGATCGTAGATCGCCCTGTTAATCATAGCTGCCACTGTAAACGTGTCATAGCTAGTAGAGATGATAGGTAGTTTCCTTTCGTCTGCAAGCCTTTTTATGTCCTCTTCTGTATCAAAGCCTCCGGTAATCAAGACTGCAGCACCTTCTTTAATAGCCAGTTCATGTGCTTTCGTCCGATTGCCTACAATTAATAAGGAATCAGCCTCTGTATAACGCATCATGTCCTCTAGCTGCATTGCTCCAATAACAAATTTATTTAACGTCTTATGCAGCCCTTCTCGTCCACCAAGCACATGACCTTCTACAATATTGATTAATTCTGCAAAAGTCAATCGTTCAAAATTATCTTTTTTCTTTTGTTCAATTCGAATCGTACCTACACGTTCTATAGTGCTGACGAGTCCTTTATTTTCTGCATCTTTAATCGCACGATAAGCTGTCCCGTCACTGACATGCAATTCTTTAGCAATTTGTCTAACGGAAATTTTATGGCCGATTTCCAATGAATGAATATGTTCGATAATTTGTTCATGCTTACTTTTCATGGCTCGCACACCATCTTTCAACTGTACTAATAAATTATTTATCACTTATTATACAGTTGAAATGGCAGAAACTCAATGATTATAGGTTTTTCGTTGCCTTTCTTTTTTCTGTTCCATAATTGGAAGCTGAATCATTTGTAATAACGAAGCGCTATTAGCACCGATTACAAGCAGAAAAAAGATTAGCCAACCTCCCCAAAATAATTGTGCTAAAAAGGTAGTACCCTGTGGTATAAATGGCCACGCTACATATAACATAAAACCGGCTAGTAAAAGTCGAAGCAATGCATATTGCCCTCGCATATCATTTCCCTCCTTCCCCTATTAATTTATGAGACAAACAGGTAATCAAGAACCTGCTAGGACCATCTTAGAACTAATCCTATCGAAATGATCGACCTGATGAAAACACTGATAGACTACTTTCATTATGCAAATGCCTGCATTACGATTACTATTAACGCTTTGGTTGCCTTTGGAAAGGAAATATTGAATGGTCATAACTGCTTTAATAAAAGGTGATGAAGCGTGTTATATACAAGTCAATCAGATTATCGCCATTGAAATAGGCAATCCAAGCGCCTATTACAATATATGGAGCAAAAGGTATAGGCTTACCAAGACTTACACGCTGATACGCTATCAATAAAACTCCAATGACCGCGCCAATGATACATGCTAGTACAAAACATAGCAGTAGCTTTGTTGTTCCTAACACCAAGCCAAGTAACCCAAATAATTTCATATCGCCCATCCCCATTCCACCTCGGCTCAAAATAATCACTAATAATGGAAGTAGTAAACCTACTAAGGCTCCTTGGAATGGATCCCACCAAGGTTCAAGTGGCTCTACGGTTCGAAGTATTATAAATAAAGGGAGAAAAAATAACAGTAATCGATTGGGGATCATCATGTAAAAGAGGTCTGTCACCAAGCAAATGATAAGCAAAGAGCTAAATAATAAGGCTACCATTAATTCTAGTTTCCAACCGAAGATGAGGTAACTCATTGCAAATAATATAGCAGTTAGTAGTTCCATTAGAGGGTAAATCGAAGAAATTTTGTGGTTGCATTGCCCGCATTTACGCTTCAAACATAAAAAAGATAAGACCGGGATAAGTTCAAACCAGTTTAATCGTTTACAACATTTTGGACAACGAGATCGTTCTGTAACAAATGACTCCCGCTTCGGTAAACGTATCCCTACTACAACAAAGAAGGAACCAAACACGAAACCGCATAAAGCAACAAATAAAAATGCAACTATTTCCACTATACCGTCTCCTTATTTTTTTTGATATTATGGTTGGTTTGAGGAATACCATAAATGAGGTAGTGTGCAAAAGAACCGTAGCAATTCAAGTCAATTCGCTGTTTCTAATATGTCGACTATAAAATTCCTTGTTCTTTTTTTCTTACTTGATGGAAAAAGTGGTTTTTATTTACGAAGAATTTAATGCAAGTACCGTGAGCCAATCGATATGACCCACGGTTGTGAATTACATGAAAAAATTAAAGACTTACTGATTCTCCAATAGCCATAGCCAGTCCTTTGCCTGGCTCTACCTGACTAGCAAATGCTTCAGCGTCCTGTTCAATCACCGGAAATGTATTGTAGTGGATCGGTACAACCTTCTTAGCATTTACCCACTTTGCAGCGATTAACGCATCTTCTGGTCCCATTGTAAAATTATCGCCAATAGGTATAAATGCAAGTTCAATGTCATTCATTTCCCCTATTAATTTTAAATCAGAGAACAGACCTGTATCGCCCGCATGGTAAATGGTTTTTCCTTCTACCGTTAATAAAATACCTGCAGGCATACCTGTATAAACAACAGATCCATCATCTTCTGTGTATGCAGAACCGTGAAATGCTTGCGTAAACTTTACCGTTCCAAACTCAAATGTTTGCTTACCACCGATATGCATTGGATGTACGTTTAAACCTTTGGTCCTCAGAAATTCAGCCAATTCATTAGGAGCAATGATCATTGCATTCGTTCGCTTAGCAATGGTAATCGTATCTCCTACGTGGTCATTATGACCATGTGTTAATAAAATAAAATCTGGAGTAACTGTTTCTGCATCTAAATCACATGCTTCATTGCCTGAAATGAACGGGTCAATTAAAATTAGATGGGAATCAGTTTGAACTTGTACAACAGAATGTCCATGATAAGATACTTTCACGATAACCTTCTCCTTTCAATGGTTTTGATTCATTATACCAAACATATATATAACGTTTGTACCCGATTGCTTTATTTTTTACACATCTGCTGAGGAATCACTAAAATCAATGCCTTTGCTTTTAATTGCAAGATTGATATTTGCTATAATAGTACATATAAAGTTAAAGGAGTGTCAAAGCATGGATCAAAGAATAGAAACGCTTTTAAATAAAATGGAACAGAGTAACATGGATAGCATTTTTATCACTTCACCAGCAAACGTATATTACATAACCAACTACTATACGGACCCTCATGAACGTCTTGTGGCAGTATTTTTAAGTAAGCACTCAGAACCTGTTCTTGTTCTTCCAGCAATGGAACAAGAAGATGCTAAAAACGCTGGTTGGGATTATTCTATCATTGCATACCTAGATCATGAAAACCCTTGGAAAATGTTAGCTAAATCAATAACCGAGAAGGAAACTTCTCCAACTACCATTGGAGTAGAATTTAATCATTTAACATTAGATCGCCACGTTATGCTGCAACAGCTTTTACCACGTACAGAAATGATGCATGCAGAAGAATTATTGGCTAATTTAAGAGTAATTAAAAACGAGCAGGAATATAGACGGCTTAAAACAGCAGCAGAGCTTGCAGATTTTGGTATAAAAACGGGAGTCGAAGCGCTAAAAGATGGGGTAACTGAATTAGAAATCGTTGCTAAAATTGAATATGAACTAAAAAAACAAGGTGTTCAAGCAATGTCCTTTGCTACTATGGCTTTATCTGGAACAAAAACTGCCTCTCCACACGGTAATCCTTCTATGAAGAAAGTTGCTCAAGGGGATATGGTACTGTTTGACTTAGGTGGTGTTTATGAAGGATATTGCTCAGATATAACAAGAACTGTTGCTTTTAAATCTATAACAGAAGAACAAGAACGCATTTATAACACAGTTTTGGCTGCTGAACAGAAGGCCATTGAAGCAGCACAAGTTGGGGTAGCGGTAGGTAAATTAGACCAAGCAGCGCGTGACTATATTACCGCAAGTGGATATGGTGCCTATTTCACCCATCGAATTGGCCATGGATTAGGAATAGAAACGCATGAATATCCATCTATGCACAGTGAAAACACGTTACCTTTACAGCCAAATATGTGTTTCACTATCGAGCCAGGAGTCTATGTGCCCAATATAGGTGGTGTTAGAATCGAAGACATGATTTACATGACTGATAACGGCGCAGAAACTTTAACACATTTTTCAAAAGAGTTAATAATTGTAGATTAAGGATAAACTTTTATTGTTCAGGTAATCTTAACTCGTTTTTTTAAAAAGCGGCGGGCGACAACCCCGCCGTATTGGACATCCAGAAAAAGTTATGCTTCAAGTAATGTATGCGGATCTACGTATTCCAAGCCATGAGCGGCAGCAACCGCACTATGGGTTACAAAGCCTTTCCAAGTATTTACTCCTTTTAATAACGGCTCGTTATTTTGACATGCTGCCACAACACCTTGGTTCGCTAATTGCAATGCGTATGGCACAGTAACATTAGTTAATCCGATTGTAGACGTTCTAGGAACAGCACCAGGCATATTAGCTACCGAGTAATGTAAGACCCCGTGCTTCGTATACGTTGGATTATCATGTGTCGTTACATGATCACTCGTTTCAAAAATCCCGCCTTGGTCAATCGCTACATCTACGATAACCGATCCATCAGACATGTTTTTCACCATTTCTTCCGTTACTAATTTTGGCGCTTTAGCTCCAGGAATGAGCACTGCACCTATGACAAGATCTGACTCAGCTAATGCTACACTAATGTTCATTGGATTTGACATCATTGTATTAATGGAAAATCCGAATATATCATCCAGCTGTCGGAGGCGCTCAGGGTTTAAATCAATAAGGGTTACATCCGCACCCAAACCAACTGCAATTTTGGCTGCGTTTGTTCCTACAACTCCCCCACCAATAATCGTTATTTTAGAACGCCTTACGCCTGGGATCCCACTTAAAAGAATACCCTTTCCACCTTTTGTTTTCTCCAAAAACTGCGCACCGATTTGCGAGGCCATTTTCCCAGCTACTTCACTCATAGGTGTTAAAAGCGGCAATGTATTATTTGCCAATTGCACTGTTTCATATGCTATAGCAGTTACTTGTTTATCGACAAGTTCTTTTGTCAATTCTGGCTCTGCAGCTAAATGCAAGTATGTAAACAATATCTGCCCTTCATGAAAATAATCGTATTCTTCTGGCAAAGGCTCTTTTACTTTCATTACCATATCTTGGCCCCAAGCTTCTTTGGCACTTGAAACAATCGTAGCACCAGCATCTTCATATTGTTCATCGGTAAACCCTGATCCTAATCCTGCGTTTGTTTCAATAAATATTTGGTGTCCCGATTTTGTTAACGAAAGCACACCAGATGGAGCCATTGCTACTCTATTCTCATTGTTTTTTATTTCCTTTGGCACTCCAATATTCATATTCCCATTACCTCCTAGTTCATTTTTATCTATAATCTAACAGTATCAAATATTGAAAAAAATAGGAAGCAGAAAGGGACCCACAAGGTAGGAGTCCCCAATGATATTTGTTCAAAAAAATCCGAGTTTGCCTATGATTACAGGCATTCTTCACGTTTTGAATAACCGAGTGCGGATTAATTTTTTCGATTATTAAACGTATAGATCCCCTTGTTATTATGCAATTGTTCAATAACCCCACTTTGATAGCTTTCATTTAGCTGATTTTTTACTGTAGCTATTCCTTTTTCATCTATGAACAATTCTTCTGAACGCTGATTCCGCTTTTGCTTTTTAGTCAATTTCATCTCACCTCTCTCTCTTATAGTGTAGCCATTATTTATGGTGCTATTACGCAAATAAATTTAGTAAAAACACCATATTTTGATTGTTGTTACGGCAAAATGGGTATATAGTGGAATTAGGAAGGGGAGATGAAAATGAAATATAAAAATATTGTTGTCGCTGTAGATGGATCAGAAGCATCGGAAAAAGCATTTAAAAAATCACTTGACATTGCTAAACGAAACGATGCAAGACTTATTCTTGCGCATGTTGTTGATTCACGCACGTTTGCTACTGCAGAAGCATACGACCGCACTTTAGCAGAAAGAGCGGATGAGTATGCCAAAGAATTATTGGACAGCTATGTCGATAACGCGAAAGCAGCTGGTCTAGAAGATTTAGTTCGATGTGTAGAATATGGTTCTCCGAAAGTAAAAATTGCAAAGGATATTGCCAAACAATTTGAAGCAGATCTGATTATTTGTGGAGCAACTGGTATGAATGCGGTAGAAAGATTTTTAATTGGTAGCGTATCCGAAAATATTACGCGCTACGCTAAATGTGACGTCCTTGTTGTACGATAAATACAAAATTGCAGCGTTTCTACCTGTTGAAGCGCTGCTCGTGCTTGTGAATCGGTTATTTGTCTCAGTTTTTTCGGAGCATTTCTCCTAACAGGACAAAGGCGCAAGCGCCCGTTTAGCAACGTAGCGAATGGAACGAATCAACGGAGATTAAAGGAATCATGCCACTATAACTGGAGGTTATGCCGACGTCTGGGCGGCAAGCCTGTTTTTAGTCGGCCTTCCTCTTAGCGACGAACCGATGAGGCCTTATCGTAGGGCGCATTTCTAAAGTCGCATAGTTGCTGGGCTCATGCGCTGGACGTAACTAGTCGGTTATTTCGTTATCCACAAGCACATCATTTTATAGGTTCCTATATAGCAAAAAGGTTTTGTCATGGTTAAACCACGCAAAACCTTTTATCTCAATTTGATTCCGTTAAACGCACGGTATCTCTTGCAATCATTACTTCTTCGTTTGTTGGAATAATGATTACTTTTACCGGTGAATGAGGATAATTTACGAATTGTTCTTTTCCTCGCGTATCATTTAAAGCAGGATCCCAGTACACACCCATAAACTCTAAGCCACGCAATACTTTTTCACGAATTAATACACTATTTTCTCCGACACCAGCAGTAAAGATAATTGCATCGACTCCACTCATTTTTGCTGCATAAGAGCCTAAATATTTGTGGATGCGCTCTGCAAATACATCTAATGCAAGCTTGGCACGTGGGTCTTCATCCGCTTTTTGCTCAATATCTCTCAAATCACTAGAAAAACCAGATAAAGCTAACATTCCACTTTCTTTATTTAACACATGAACGACTTCGGAAGCTGATTTTCCGGTTTTCTCCATGATATACGGAATAAGTGCTGGATCAATATCTCCGGAACGAGTTCCCATCGTCAAACCTGCAAGCGGCGTAAAGCCCATTGATGTATCAATGGATTTTCCACCTTGAATGGCAGCTATACTAGATCCATTTCCTAAGTGGCAAGAAATCAATCGTAGGTTTTCAAGCGGTACACCTAACAGTTCCGCTGCACGTTGTGATACATATTTATGTGAGGTTCCATGGAAACCGTATTTACGAATACCATAATCTTCATAATAGTTATAAGGTAAACTATATAAATAGGATGAAGGTGGCATTGTTTGGTGAAATGCTGTATCAAAAACAGCAACCATAGGCACATTTGGAAGAATACGGCGAAATGCATGAATTCCAGTTAAATGCGCTGGATTGTGTAACGGTGCTAATTCAGAAATCTCTTCAATCCCTTCAATTACCTGTTCAGTAATTAACACAGAATCGCTAAATTTTTCTCCTCCATGTACAACTCGGTGTCCAACTGCATTAATTTCATCGAATGACTGAATGACACCCGATTTTTTTAAACCGTCTAACAATTTTTTTACAGCTTCTTCGTGATTAGGGATGTCCCCAACAAACTTTTCTTGTTCCCCATTAGCTTTCATTTCAAAAATAGCTTCATGAAGTCCGATTCGTTCTACAAGTCCTTTCGCAAGAACTTCTTCTTCTGGCATTCGTATTAGTTGGAATTTCAAAGATGAACTACCGGCATTAATGGCCAATACATTACTCATTGCTGTTCAACTCCTCTTTTTGTACGTCTGGAACCAATTATTTATTTGACCTAATATATCTCCCATTGCATTGGTATTTGAAAATGAAGGCATTTTCACCAATAATGGTTGCTTAGGAGTGGTAGTATGGTGACCTTTTTTTTGTAGTATAAAAATACTCTTTCTATGCTTGTCTGATTGAAAAGCTGTATCAGGCAAGCTTAATATACCTACAATATGTGCATGTTTATGAAGAAATTGCTTTAATTGCTCTGCCTGATCGCTTTCAAATAAAAATGCTGGGATGACAAATAGAAGGTACCCTCCTGCTATCGTATAATTAAGACTTTGCTCGATAAATAAATGATGCGCGTAGGAATGACCTTCCTTCGCTTTCAATTCAAAATTACCAGAGCGGATATCATCGGGATAATATCCCACTGGTAAATCTGCGACAATTAAATCAACAGGATCTAGTAAGAAAGGCTGCAAACTATCTTGATGGAAAAATTCTATCTGTTGCTTCTGCATATTCGCATTCCAAGCAGCTAGCTGAATTAAAGTTGGGTCAATTTCACTTGCATATGCCTGTTTAACTTGAGATAGTTGGCTATATACCGTTGTAAGTAAGTTTCCGGTACCACTTGCTGGATCAAATATACGAATTTCTTTTTGATCTTCCATCAGCTTACCGCTAAGATAAGCAATAATTAAAGCAACTGTCTCAGGAGTCATCATATGCTGTGGTTGCGTCGAGCCTTTCATTCCTTTTAATATTGCCAGCTGATTGGCCTTTCTTATCTCTTCAATTGTAAATGCATCGATTGATGTTGTTTGTAGCAACTTTTCCAACTTGGAAGATAACTGCTCTTCAAACTCTATGGTAACTTCACGGTGGAACATGATCTCCATCGCATATATCAAGCTGTCCAAATAAGTTTCATTCATATGTTCTTGAATCGTTCCAGTAAGTTCATCCATCCATTCATACAACGTTTCTACGTTTGACTTTTTCATCAATCGCACCCTCCATTCGGTTGCTATAAAGCGCCATCTATTGTATCAAAAGCGTTAGCTGAATACAATGAATTGCTTTCATCCGATTGGACAGTAAAAATCCCCCTCACAGTGGAGAGAGACGTTAATTTGTCTTCTTAGCAGCTTCCAGAGCAGCATCATAATCTGGATGGTTGCTTACTTCACTTACATATTCTACATAGTTGACTTTGTCGTTACTATCAACAACGAATATAGCGCGCGCCAGTAAGCGTAATTCCTTTATAAGAACACCATATTGATGACCAAAACTCGCATCACGGTGGTCAGATAATATATCAAGTTGATCAATATTATGTTGGGTTACCCAACGCTTCTGTGCAAAAGGTAAATCCATACTCACGGTTAATACTTGAACATTCCCTATTGCAGCAGCTTCTTCATTAAAACGTTTTGTTTGGTCAGCACATACCCCAGTATCAATTGAAGGAACAACACTAATTAGCTTAACCTTTCCCTTGTAATCGTCCAACGTTACTTCTTTCAAATCATTCGTCAGTACGTTAAAGTCCGGTGCTTGATCACCGACCTTTACTTCATTACCTAATAGTGTGACTGGTTCATGTTGGAATGTTACGTTTGCCATAAGAATCATTCCTTCCTAAATAATTGTATTCCCCTACCATTATGAAGTGATTATAAGCTCATGTCCACTAATTTACAGGGAATAATTTGTGAACAAAATAACAACCGCTTTCATTCTTGTTTCATATCATTCAACTAAGTTTCCTGTAAAAGGAATAAAAAGCGTACAGCAATAAGTCGGTTTATTTCCCACAAACCAGTAGAAATAGTTTTAAGACAAAGCGATAAAATGAATTTTCGTCATTGGGGTTTTTCATTCATCCCCTACGGATTGTTAGTACCATAATGGTATGACCTAAAGGCCTCTTACGAAATAGGGCATTGCATTTAGGTAGTGCTGGTATCCCCCACTTAGACTTGTTACAGTTACAGATTATCCAACTCCTGAAGTGGGAGTCTTACAGCACCTTATATGCTGTGTCAGTTTACGGTACGGACACCTATGAACTTACTAGAAGCTTTTCTTGGCAGTGTGAAATCCGGAAACTTCGGTACTCTATTTTCCTACCCGTCACAGCTTGAATTTGTCGGACGGATTTGCCTATCCGACTTCCTCACTGCTTGGGCGCATACATCCCACGCAGTCTTCTCCTTTACTTTTTATACATCATATTGCGTTGGAGCCTGTTTTTCTTTTCTTTCTGTTTCCTTCTTTGGTGATTGCTTTTTATCAGCTGATTTGATAATCTCTTGGACTTTATCTACAACTTGCGGCGCAAAATCAAGCATTTTTTCGTAAATATGTGTTTGTTGGTCCAAATGTACCATCTTGATTCCTTGCTCACTTACAATTAAGAAAGCAACCGGTGTAATGGATACTCCTCCCCCACTTCCACCCCCAAAAGGGAGTGTCGCTTCACTATCCGTTGAAGCATTACTTGTTGATTGAAATTCACTACCACCTGCAGCAAAACCAAATCCAACTTTTGACACAGGAATGATGATACTTCCTTCTGGAGCTTGAACAGGATTTCCAATTATCGTATTTGCTTCTACCATATCCTTTAAATTTTCCATTGCTGTCGTCATTAGACCTTGTATAGGATGATCGTCCATTTATTTACACTCCTTCTCTTTTCTCTTTTCACTACCTAATATTCGCAATAGCTGTACAACGGTATGTATAGCTTGTGTGATTCGTGTTGAAACCATACAAGAAAAAAACATTTCAAAATGACTTTGTTGAAATAAAGGTTTCACTTGTAAGTCGGGCCGACAATCTTCCTTGCTTTTTCTCATAATCCAACTAGTAATGACTCCTTTTATCCCCCATACCCCCCCAGCCGTCATTCCAGTAAGAGCCGCATCTCCTATGCCTCCTTCTGTGTACCATTTCCAATTTCGAATAACTATATGCTGTAATGCAGTCGTAACAAGAGCATTTATCCTTGGGAGCATTTTGTATAGTTCTTGTAATTGGCTGAAAAAAGTATGGAAAGTGTCCTTTTGACCGTCCTCTTGCATATGATCAAGCCGAATAGATTTGTTAACCATCCGAATAAACAACCAATTTACTTGTATGGTTAACATCAAATAGGAAGGGCGATATACGATTTGTATGTTGATTTTCCACTTACTTATAAAAATAACTACGATCAGTATCAAGATAAAACATAAGATCATAAAAATGACCGGCATGTTTACCACCCCGTTGCTTATTTTTCCGCAAGTTACTATTTTTATCCAAAAACCTAGTTGTATTTCAAGTAATTTTTTTAACATTATAACGAAACATGGTAGAATAAGATGAAACTATGTTGCATTTCTAGTGGTAACAAAATGAGATGAGATAAACATCTTGGGAGGGATGATAGCATGACAGAACGAAATAACATCTTCTTTTATTATGTAACTAGCAAAGGTATTGAAGAAAAATTATCGACACTAAGTAATGTAGCTATTGAGAACGGTTTCGAAATTGTAGAGCATGCAAAAAATGCAAATATTATCGTTAGTATTGGTGGTGACGGTGCTTTTTTACAAGCAGCCAGAAAAACAGGCTACCGCCAAGATTGTCTTTACATTGGAATAAATCGATCTGGAGAATCGAGTTTATATTGCGACTTTAATATGGACAACTTCGATGAAATGCTCGACACAATGCAGCATGAGGAACTTGAAGTGCGACGTTTTCCTATTATTCATGCGAATGTAAATGGGGAAACAAGTTTTTATTGTCTTAATGAGATCAGCGTTCGATCAACGATCATTAAATCGATTGTGATCGATGTATATATCGATGATCAACATTTTGAGACGTTTCGTGGGGATGGCTTAATTGTGGCCACACCTACCGGAAGTACGGGCTATAATAAATCTACAAATGGTGCTGTCATCGATCCACGTATCCCTTGTTTTCAAGTAACTGAACTGGCGTCTATTAACAATAATCGTTATCGTACACTTGGTTCTTCTTTTATTCTGAACCAAGATAGAAAATTACGTTTATCCGTAAGACAAGATGGAAATGATTATCCAATTATCGGTCTGGATAATGAAGCTTATTCCATTCGCAACATACATGATATTACCGTTACTTTAAGTGATAAAGTAGTAAAAACAGTGAAACTGAAAAATAATTCATTTTGGGATCGAGTAAAACGAACATTTCTATAAGTGTATGTTTAAACAAGTAAACGAAAGGACTATCCACAAAAGGGATAGTCCTTCTTTACCATTTCTATATTTTTTTAGAAAGTTTGTTGACCACCAAATTGTTGCTCAGCCATTTGTACTAGACGTTTTGTAATTTCTCCACCAACAGATCCGTTAGAGCGAGAAGTTGAATCTGGTCCTAATTGAACACCAAATTCTTGAGCGATTTCGTATTTCATTTGATCTAGAGCTTGTTGAACACCAGGGACTACTAACTGATTTGAATTGTTATTTGCCATAATAAATCACCTCCTTGGTACTTATAGAATGTGTACCGAGGAGAGAATCCATTCATATTTTCAATTGGTAGTTACTGTAAAGTACTTTTAGGTTTGGCTTTAACAGAGAAGCTCCATACAGCGTTTTATTTAAACCAATCTGTTAACATCTTCGTTTCTAAAACAAATTTTCGTACGTATTTTCTTGCCGAGATGTAATCTTAATTGTCTCTATGTTTTGCAATGCCTCTTCCACCCATTCCGATAAATCTGCTTTTGCTTCAAAATGGTTTGCTTTCTCCCTTTTCGGTTTTGTTTTCGGTGACTTTGGTACAAAAACCGTACAGCAGTCTTCATATGGGAGAATGGATGTCTCATATGTGCCAATTTTCTTTGCTATATCAATGATTTCGGTCTTATCCATTGCAACAAGTGGCCGCAAAATGGGATAGTTAGTCACTTCATTAATGACGTTCATGCTTTCCATTGTTTGGCTAGCAACTTGTCCTAAATTTTCTCCCGTAGTTATAGATAAAATCCCTTGTTCCTGACACACTTTTTCACTTATGCGCATCATTATCCGACGCATAATTGTCATCGCATAACCATCTGGAATTTGGCGGAAAATTTCCTGTTGTAATTTCGTAAACGGAACAAGATGAACTTGAATAGACTTCCCATATTGTGTCAATTGTTTAGCTAAATCAAGCACTTTTTGTTTCGCTCGTTCACTCGTAAATGGCGGAGAATGGAAGTGAATAGCTTCCAATTGAACGCCTCGCTTCATCGCCAGATAGCCAGCTACAGGACTATCAATACCACCAGACAATAACAATAACGATTTACCAGATGTACCAACTGGCAAGCCTCCAGCTCCTTGAACGACACTAGAAGTTATATACGTTGCCTCGTTACGAATCTCGATCTTAATCTCTACATCTGGCTGATGAACATCAACGGTTATACCATTTGTATTCGTTAGCAAATGCTTGCCTACAACATGATTAAATTCCTGTGAACGAATCGGGAAATCTTTGTTA
The DNA here is from genome assembly GCF_001895305.1 of Virgibacillus sp. 6R. Lineage (NCBI taxonomy): Bacteria > Bacillati > Bacillota > Bacilli > Caryophanales > Bacillaceae > Virgibacillus > Virgibacillus sp. 6R. Next base: position 558,759 of record NZ_CP017762.1, read on the forward strand.
ATACGTTTTACTGTAACTTTAAATGTACTTGCAGCATCATTTTTCTTAAGCGCATATAATGCAGCCTCTTTCACTTTGTCAGGGTCATTTTCTTCCTTAATCGCCAAGCTTAAACTTTGTATTCCAAAAATATGCTTACATTTATCGATGATTGGTTCTGGGTCATGCCCATTTAATAGAATGAACATTCTTCCTTGCGTCCGTTTCACCTTCACGTTTTTATAATCTTGTAACTTGTTTTGAATATTTTCCTGTAAACGAAGGATAAATGCTTTTATGTTTTTACCTTTTAAAGCCATCTCCCCGTAACGTATTAATATATAATCGTATTGCATAGCCTCTACTCCATTACTTTTTTTAATTGTTGTATGTTTCTCCTTAATATACCCATAAACTGCTGCAATTCTTCCATTGTATTTGTATAAGTAAGACTTACTCGTAGCGCAGAAGTCGTTCTCTTTTTTGGAAGACCACAAGCTGCTAAAATCTTACTCTCATCGGTTTGTTTGGAAGAACAAGCCGATTTCGTTGATATATAAATATCATTCTCTGCCAGCAAATGAATTAGTACCTCTGGCTTCACACCTGGAACAGAAAAATTAATGATATGTGGAGCTGCATGTAAAGGGGTATTTACAAAAACATCCGGAAGTTTCTCTAACTCTTTACGAATATATTGCTGCATTTGTAATAATTCATGTTTATGCGTTCTTTCCCTTTCCAAAATTAAACGTAATGCTCGTACAAACGAAACCGCACCTGCCAAGTTTTCAGTACCAGAACGCTTTGCTTGCTCTTGCGCTCCCCCGTGAAAAAGCGGAAATAATGTCGTCCGATTTCTTATATATAATAAACCAGTTCCCTTTAAGCCATGAATTTTATGCCCAGACATCGTACAAAGATCTATTCCACTATCTTTCAATGACAAAGGAACCTTTCCTAACCCTTGTACATGATCTACATGAAAAAATAATTTCGGATATTTTTTAGTAATTGCCCCGACTTCCTTTATTGGTTGTATCGAACCAAGCTCGCTGTTTACATGCATTATGCTAATTAAAATCGTATCGTCTTGAATAGCAGCCTGTAAATCGTTTACGTTAATAATACCATCCTGATTGACAGGCAAATATGTGATGTTAAAGCCCAATTTCTCAAGGCTTTTACACGCTTCATATACAGACGCATGCTCCACAGCCGTTGTAATAATATGCTTACCTCTGTGCTGATGTTCGAGGGCAATTCCTTTAATCGCCAAATTATTTCCTTCTGTTCCTCCAGAAGTAAAAACGATTTCCGAGCGAGCAACTTCCAACAACTTTGCCGCCTGGTCCTTTGCCTGATGAAGGAGCTTTTCAGATTCCCCCCCTAAAGGATGTATAGAAGACGGATTTGCAAAAAAATCCGTCGAGACTTTTTCGAAGCTCTTTAAGACAGACGCTTCAGGTTTTGTGGTTGCACTATTATCTAAGTAAATCATTATTTATTCGCCATACCTTTCTTACGAATGATGCACTATGATCTGACGCCTTATAAAAAGCACAGCAGAGCGGCTTATAAAATCAACTGCTATTAAAACGTGCAAAAAAGGATACCATCGAATGAATATCCTTTTTCCAAACGACATCTATTTAAATTATTCTTCCACTTCAGATTGGTGTACCTCAATTCGCTTTAATGCTCCTGGTTCTACCTCTTCCACCGCTTTTGCTGCATTTTCAAGTGCTAATTCATATTCGTACTTCCTAAACAACCGCTCAGACTCGGAAAGTTTCTCAGCTAGTAATGGGTATTGACTACGATATCGATTCGCATATTGGATAACCTGCTCCGTTAAATAAGCTTGTTCTAACATCAGATTCGTTTGCTCCATACAGTGGGAAACAGCATTCTTTGCATCATTTAAGGCCTGTTGTACTTCAGCCATTTCCAAAGGTTGATTTTCCAACGCCTTTACAACACGTGCATTTTTGTCATTAGCTGTTTCTATAAGGTTCCAAATAAAAGTAGGGACTCCAGGAACGTTGCTCTTCTTAAGCTTTCGTTGTATAGAATATAACTGATTTCGCATTTCTGTCAACTTTTCTTTTGCTTCTAACTCGTCTTTGCGGAGATTTTGAATCCGTTTTTTAAATGCTTCATGACTTTCTTTTAATGTTTCAATTTCTTTAAGGGCTGCTTCTATTTCATTACGAAGCTTTGTATGCGGTGATTTCTCCTCTTCCATCTCCGAGACAACTGCTTCCATTTGGGAATTTAATTTCGCTATGGATTTCTCCAGCGATAAATATTTTTCCATATCGCTATCTTCAAAATAATAAGCCTTTTGTAGCTGATCTACTTCTTGTTTCGTGTGATGAAAAGTTGCTGTAACTTCTTCCATAACATGTTGATACGTTGGCATCTTTGTTTCTACATAATTTTTAGCAATCGCTTCTTTTTCTAACAGTTGGTACATCTCTTTCGAACGTACTTCGATTTCCTCAATTAATATTTCTGCGTTAGCCATATCGCCATTATCAAGTTTGTCCACCATATGTAAAAGCTTTTGCTGATAGTTGCGAATTTCTTTTTCGAACGCAAGATGCTCTACTCTGTATCCTTCACTTTTCATTTCCTTTATTCCAGAAAGAAGGTCATCTAATTGCGAAGGGAGCTCCTGCTTACACATCCGATACAACTGAGGGAATTCATCAAACTGTTTTTCCAAATTATCAAGCGAAAGTTTGAGCTTATCTACGAGCTCTTTTGCCTCTAGGTAATTTCCACCTTCTACTAATTGATAGTAAGAGGCAAGCTCATTAAACAGCTCATCTAACCTTGCCTCAAAATAACTCTCGGCTTTCCCATATTGATAACGGTTTTGCGATAGTTTTTTGCGTAAGTCTTTCAAAGTCGGCTCGACATGTTCTATTTCCTTACGACTTTCCTCTTCAGAATGGAGCAGTTCATCCACTTCTTTAATAATTTGTTCGATTTCCACTTCCACTGTCTGCAGGATTTTTTCCACTTCAGCTAATGTCTTTTTAGCTCTTGAAAAACGATAACGATCTGCAGCCGCCTCTGCATCAAATAGAAGCTCCTCAATATCTGTTAATTCCTTTGTAACAATATGTTCCCAACGCTCTTTCCAAGCCTCGAACTTATCTTGCGTTTCTCCAGACAAGTTAAGAATTTTTATACGGGAGAGCTCAGCATTGATGTTTCGATCCATAATATCCATTTTCCAAGCTTCATAGCGATCGACTACATCATATACCCTTTTACGTAAAATAAGTCCTGTAATAATAAGTGCAATGACTATAAGTATACTGCCAATGATGTATGCCATAAAATGCCTCCCAACTAAATCTCCTAAAAACTTGTTCAAAAAGTCCTATAAAGCACATCTAATTTCACCGATGGTTTATTCCTTTACCTCTTATGTATTGAAATCACCTATACTCGCATTCGCAGTTCTTGAACTTATTCGTATAAGAGTTGCTAGCATCAATACTGTAACTCATTAAGAAAAATCCGAAGCAGTCCATCATAAGCAAATTCTAGGATAAGGACAACCAGACAATGATACAACTCATTTTTCAAGAACCCTCGATCTAACCGACCTTGGTCCTTTTTATTTTTCCTTTTTGAACTTCACTTTAAGAGAATATCATTTGCTAATGAATTAAAACTCGAATCATAATAAATCTACATATTATAATACCATGTTCGACGCTTCTTTTGCTAAAAAAATACAAATAAATTGGCGATTAGATGAAAAATGATAAAATTTGTTTCGTTTAGTCATTTTTTTCTCTTTGTAGCACCTTTTTTGAACTAGCTTCTTGAAGTTGCTCTTTATTACAGCAATCAATAAAATACTGTTTTAAAACTAGGCATGATCTTTTTGCTTTGCAACTAAGCAATCCAGCCAATCATGAATCGTTTTCACATAGTTGCGGACGAACCTTTGATGGGAATATTCGCCGATAATTTGATTTTTCCATTCATTTGGCATCATATACGGTGTAACAAGCATACCTTTTAATTGCATAAATAAATAGGTTCGGTCATTAATCGATGATCGTTGCTCATCTAATACAGCATAAAAGGCTTTACTTAAAAGATAATTTTCCTTCGCTAAATATGTAACAGTGATTTCTCTAACAAACACCGAATCTAATGATAACTCTCTATGGATGAAACAGGAGAATTGATGCTTGTTTTGTTTATACTGTATAATGAGGAAAATTAATTCCTTTAGTTGATCCAACATGTGTAAATCTTGGTTCTGTTCGATGATTGCTTCTACTGTTTCTAGATACTTTTCATAGTAGTCTGTGACAGCAAATTCTAGCAAACCTTGTTTTCCTTTGAAATAATAGCTAATTAAGGAAACATTGACTTGTGCTTTGTCTGCAATATCACGAACCGATGTACCATGAAATCCTTTTTGAAAAAAGAGTTCAGAAGCAGCCTCGATGACCTTTTGTTTTGAGGGATTAATTTTCATCTTATTCAACTCCTTATATCACCTTTACGACAAAAGCAATTATTTATCCTGCATTTTTCGCTCGACAAAAATAACACATCTGTCGAAAATAACTGTAAAAAGGGGAATGTTTTATGTTTCAAACTGTTCACTATTCCGGAAATAAACAAAAAGACTATGATTTATTAATTCGTCAGCTCCAAGCCTTAAGTGAAGATGAACACGATGAAATCGCCATCTTATCCAATGCTTCTGCACTATTAAATCAATTTCTAGAAAATACAAATTGGGTAGGGTTTTACATTTGGAAAGAAGAAGAGAATGAATTAGTGCTTGGACCTTTTCAAGGACTACCTGCTTGTATTCGTATTGGTTATGGAAAAGGTGTGTGTGGGAAAGCGATAGAGGAAAACGCTACACAGCGGGTCGCAGACGTCCATCAATTCCCCGGTCATATTGCATGTGACGGAGCCACTAATTCCGAGATTGTTGTTCCAATTAAAAAAGGCAATAAAATATTTGGAGTACTTGATATCGACAGTCCTTTAACCAATCGATTTGATGAAACGGATCAAATCTACTTGGAACAATTTGTCGAAACGTTACAACGCTATTTGACTAATGCCTAAAGATTAACCCGTTTAACTGAGCTATTAAAAAACAAAGGTGCAAGCGCCCGTTTAGCAACATAGTGAATGGAACGAATCAACTAAAGATTTAGGAATCATGCCACTAAAACAGGGGTATGCCGACGTCTCGGCGGCAAGCCCATTTTAGTCGACCTTCCTCTTAGCGACGAACCGCTGAGGCCTTATCGTAGGGCGCATTTCTAAAGTCGCATCGTTGCTGGACGGTGGAACCGGACGTGACTATTTGGTTATTTCGTTATCCTCAAGCACCTCATTTTATAGTTTCCTATACAATGAAGAAGCTCCTATGTGGACACGCGTTACCACATAGGGAGCTTACTTATCCATTGGTAACTAATAAAGTGAATTATTTCACCACCCACTGATTGAAAAGTAGAGAAAAAGCTAAGATCGCAACGTTCCTGAAAAAAGAAAACACTTCTTCTGCGTATGCGTGCGAAGCGTCACTTATGTAGCGTTTCTTGTCCTTTGTCCTTGAAAAGAGAGGACTTTTTCTGCGTGACACGCCCAAGATTTTGGTGACTTATTGGGAATTTAGGTGTCGTTATCCCCAATTAGCCTCCTTGAACCTACTCGGAACCTGCGAAGGGTCTTACAGCACCTTACATTGGGGATAATTAACACTTCTATCATATGCTTCCTACCCTTGTACGACACTGTTCTTTCCCATTTGCTTCGCTTTATAAAGTGCTCGATCAGCTCGAATAAACAACTCACTAACGGAGTCATTAAGGTCATTTTGCCAAGTAGATACACCACATGAAAGGGTCACTGTCGGATTTGTCATCTTTTCCACATTGTTGCAAACTTCACCTGCCAATGCTACCGCCTCAGCAATTTGCTTATTTGGTGTATAAATGGCTAATTCCTCCCCTCCCCATCTGGCAGGGATTGCGCTATGGTCAGAAAATTGATGAATCACTTCTGCCACTTGCTTTAACACATCATCACCTACATGATGCCCATACGTATCATTTACTTTTTTAAAATCATCAATATCAAATAGAATTAATGAGCCTTCAGCGGTAATTTCTCTTTGTTGAATAATTTTTTCCTCTAAATACTTCCTTGAATACAGTCTGGTTAAATCATCTGTAATAACTGCCTTTTGTAATTCCTCTTTTAAAATGGCGTTAAAGAATGCTAACGAACAATGCTGAATGAGAGACTGCATAAATTTAAACATCTCAAAGGAAAAGAAATAAGTAGATGGATGCATAATAACTACTACACCGTAAACATCTAGTCCTTGCTCCATAGGTATGACCAATAGAGAACGGTAAGGTAATCCAGTATAGGCATGGTAATTCCCATGAAATGTTGCATGCTTCTCCTGCTCTAATAAAAACGTTGCAAATTGCAAACTATCTGGTTGGTGAAAATAATCAGTACTTGCTTGTAAAACTGTAACATCTTCGCCTCCATTTTTGAAAATAAAGCCAATTTCTTGTGCTTGACATAACTCCTTAATTTTATCTCTTATATATTCGGTAATTTCTTTGAGGTCTAAATTAGAGTTTAAATGATGGGTAACGTCATTAATTAATTTTAATTCTGAAATATGGTGTTTACTATGTTCCATAAGACTCGCATTTTCAATGGCCTTCCCCGCAGTTTGAGCTACATTCGTAACAAATGGAATTTCTCGTTCTGTCAAAGTGCAATCTTTATCTCCCAATAATTGAACCACCCCATAAACCCCTTGATTCCCTGTTAATGGTACAAAAAGATTTGCAATAACATCTGATTGTTTCTCAATTTGTACTTCACCTGATATAAATGCTTTGGTACTGGAATTCATTGACTGATTATCGTTGTAAGCGATTGACTCCACTGGGAAATCAATATCTATATTTGTATCTTGAGACAGCAATAGTTGAATTTTACACTTGGGATAAAAGTGCATAAATGTGTTTATTACTGTTTTTACAATAGCTGCTTTTCGTTTCTTTGTAAACAGTGTCATTGTTAAATAATATAAGAATGGATACTGTGTTTTTTCATCCAGTTTTCCATGCACAACATCTAACATGTTTAAAATCTCAGAACGAATGAAAAAAAGACTAGCTTCTCCAACAGGTTCAGTTGTTGTTAGCAATAGCAGGTAATCCGTATTTAATGTTATCCAATACCTATTCGTACATTGTTCATTGTACTGCTGTTTATTTTCAAGCTCTTCTATGATTATCTTATCTGGAATAAGTTTGGTTGCATTTGTATTAGTATATAGAATAAAACGTTCGTAAAAGTCTCCTTCCCATCGATAGAGACAAACAGCTGAAACATCATTTAATGTATAAATTTGCTTTACAATAAATGATAGGTTGTCCAAGGCATTTCGCTTTAAAATATTGCGAAGTAGCTCATCGTATGCTTGTTGTAGGTGATCTCTTACATATTGTAAATTCATTTTTTCACCAGCTTTTTAAAATTGTTTATTAACATAAAGTTAACTTTTAATGAATGTCGGGTTTCTTTTATCCCCTCTAAGTAACTGGGAACAAAAGCTAAAATCTTAAGCTCTATTGAAAAAGAAAAAACATTTTTATGGCGCGTATACCACTACCGAAGCTTTTTTGCTGAAAGATTTTTCTGTGTGTCAAGCTCTCTAAGATTAACATCTTATAAGTCGAACGAATCAGGTATTTAGACTTGCCCGAACTTTTTTATGCCGCTTCGACTTGAATAGAGTTTTTATGATATCTTTCATCTGAAATAAACGCTAATCAAACTAACTAGTCTAATACATCTATTATAAACGAAATAGGACTTTTTTCCTATCTTATGATTTTAAAAATTGTTTTTTCATAAATGGTTGACTTATGAACAGAAAAATTATATACTGTTCGTTGTGTAAAATAATAAAGTAGCCTTAGTGATCTGGCGCTTGTAACCATGTTGTTCCTCCGTACAAGGAGGTGTATCGCGTAACTCTTAGCTGCTGGAGCGATGGTACATGAAAACATCATGAGCAAGAGGATAGAACACGCTCTTTTATTTTATACAAATAAAAGAAAAAGGAGGAAATGTCTTATGGCTCGCTATACTGGACCAGTATGGAAAAAATCACGTCGTCTTGGCATTTCATTAACAGGAACAGGTAAGGAATTAGATAAACGCCCTTACGCACCAGGTCAACATGGACCGAATCAACGTAAGAAAATGTCTGAATATGGTTTACAACAACAAGAAAAGCAAAAACTACGTTTCATGTATGGTTTAAATGAACGTCAATTCCGCACATTGTTTAACAAAGCAGGTAAAATGAAAGGTGTTCACGGTGAAAACTTCATGCTATTGCTTGATTCTCGCCTTGATAATCTTGTTTACCGCTTAGGTTTTGCCCGCACTCGCAGACAAGCTCGCCAGCTTGTTAACCATGGTCACATTACAGTTGATGGTTCTCGTGTAGATATTCCATCTTACATGGTTAAACCTGGTCAAGTTATCGGTTTACGTGAAAAATCTAAAAATCTAGATATCGTAAAAGAGGCTATTGAAGTAAACAACTTCGTTCCTGATTATTTATCTCTAGACGAAGAAAAATTAGAAGGTACTTTTACACGTTATGCAGAACGTGAAGAATTACCTGCAGAAATTAACGAATCGTTAATCGTTGAGTTCTACTCACGTTAACTTTAGAGTATATTTTTTAACAGTTTTAAAAACCCTAGAAAGCTTGCCATATCAAGCGTTCTGGGGTTTTCTGTTTTTATGCTTCGTAAAATAATGTATACTCCCCCATTCATCTGGGGGAGGTTTTGGGGGAGGATTTTAAGCAAGCACGGACAGGCGTTTATTCTATATTAAATGATTGAAAAAGAGAAGGTCTTTATGCCTTCTCTTTTTTATCACGGTTAAACGAGCATTTTTGTACATACTTAAATTAGCATTTATATCCAAGTGTTAGAGTGAAAAAAACCTAGTGTTTGGAGAGATATTCCTCTAAATATTTTTTCCAGAATTACTTTTAGGCATAATGCTGGACGTTGTGAATTATCTTTATAGTTTGGTGTTATCTTCACCTTTACTTCATCACCAAGTTAAGGGCATACCCCCCACGTATTCTCAAGCTTTTTCCAATTAAATTTCCATTCATCGGAACAAGGTTATCAAGATCTCCAGAACCTTTGAAGATTCTCGCAATTAAATGACCGCCTTCATCATCAGGTAAATAATCATCTATATCGACCGCTAACCAACAATTTACCTTTATCACTTTTTTGTTTTGGAATTAATTCAATTCCTTAAAAATGTTGATATATCAACATTTCAAGGCTTTTTCTTTATAAATGAACGTATAATGAAATACATGATATTGCATTACTTTTCGGATTTCGACCGCTAGTATTAGTGAAGTTTATTTAAAGCAGACAAGAGCTATCCTAGCTTAAAATAATACTTTATTTCAAACAAAAAGAGACAAATCAAATTATAAAAAATAGAGGGCGTATTTATATTTCCCCTCTCCGCTTTGAAAAAAAGACACATTAACAACAAATTAACGCAATTTTAATGGCGTTACATGGTAGAATATGATATTTTATTAACATGATTCGTCTATCCATATACATAAACTCACGATAAAAACATTTTTGTAAAACGAATTACTTGTGCTTTTTCTTGGATAGCTGAACATAAACTTTTTTTCTTGGAGGTATGAAGGTGAAACGTACGGTTGAAATGATTTTTACTGTAATTGGATTACTTGTTTTCTTACTCATGTCGATTAGTGTTGGGGTAGTTGCATTTACTGATAATGCAAAGATAGAAACGATGGCAAAAAAATTTGTGCAGCTTCAGGAACAGACTTCGCAACCTGGAGTGGAAGAGTTTAGTGAACAAGAGTTTGAAACTGTAATTGAAACAGGAACAAACTACCTGTTTTTTGTATTTCTAATTAATCTAGTGTTAGGTGTTCTTGCCTTATTTTTCTTAAAAGGGGACAAAAAACCAAAAGCTGCAGGAATACTATTAATTGTTACCGCCATCGTTGGTACAATTGCCAGTCTTTTCTTTGGAATTATCGGTGGAGCCGCATACTTAATTGCAGGTATTGTCGCTTTAGTTCGTAGACCGAAAAAAATGATTGAATAACTTATAATTAGCTTAATCATTCTTAAAAAACCACATTAGGTTTAACAAGAATACGGGCGGTACACCAATTGAATGGTTACCGCTCGCTATTTTTTCATATAAACTTATTTAAATTTCTCTCGCACCTTACTTGGCAGTTCCTCAAACTGCACTTCTTCCCAAGAGTCAACATAGATTCGCTTTGTTAAAATTTTCAAATAAGCCGTTTCCCTCAGTTGCTTGCTAGCCGTAAAAGTTACTTCATGTTTTTCTCCAGATTTATCATAGCCATTTAAGCTATATTCATAATCTCCTGTATCAAGCTCCTTACCTAATTTAGTTGCTGGGCGCGTGCGCCGGACATGACTAGTCGGTTATTTCGTTTTCCACAAGCACATCATTTTATAGGTTCCTTTACAATAAAATGAAACTTCACATAGGGAAGTTTTTATCTTCGCTACTGAACCAAAGGGATTCTCCGCATATGTTCCTTACTTGCATCTTGTGTTGGAGGCTTATTATCAGTTAGTTGCAGAATATAAAAAGCACAGGAAGCATGAAGCTACCTGCACTTTCATAAGCCTTTAAAACGAGATTAAAAAGAACTTTTTCTTCCCTCTACAGATTACTGTAAAAGTTTCCTCAGTCTATATTACGTATCCCTGTTAACATTCTCCATTAATATAAATTGCTCCATTGGCAATATCTTCTCGTGCTTGTCTTTTTGAAGGTGAGATTTTGGCTTGCACTAATAAATAACTAAGCCGTTATCTTTTGTCTCCGCTTCATTAGCTTTCGACTAATTGATCTATTCCTTTTTAATCAGAAAAGGGCTTCCCTAATGCAGTCATGCCAGCAATTAAATGGATACTTCCATTCGTTGACAAACAATTGCAAAGTGAATCAACGTGGAAGCCCAGAAAAATATTACCGCCTTCCCCTTTTTCTCAACAAACAAAAGTGGGATAAAGATTCGGTAAGCTTTAACTGAACTCCAGTTCGTAGACAATCGAGTAGAGGGAAAAGCTAAATAACTTTTCGCCCCTCTCACACCACCGTACGTACGGTTCCGTATACGGCGGTTCAATAGTTTGAGTGTACGAACTGGTATTGAAGAGCGATATCTTTATATCCTCTCGACGCCAGTTCTTTATCTGTCAATGAACGATGGAGTACATAGCTACTTGATATAGTCCAGTAACCTTTTCTTGTATTCGACCATTCATAAGCTTTACGTTTATCGATGCCTAAATGAATTAGATTCTTTCTTTTCGTACGTGGATTTTTCCACTGTTTCCAAATATATTGTCTAATTCGTCGCTTCAACCATCCATTTAGATTCTTCATGAATCCTTTCATTTCCCCTATGCCATAGTAATTTATCCACCCTGTCATAAGTTGCTGGATTTCTTTTAGAATCACTTCAAGATTCCGCCCACGATTGCGTTTGGTGATTCGCTTGAGTTTCTCTTGAACGGTCACTTTCGCTTTGTTATGAGGACGAATTTTAACCCCATTCTTCGTGGCTAATAGACAGAAGCCAAGAAACTTCCGTTTCAAAGGGCTTCCAACTGCACTCTTTTCTCGGTTAACGGTTAGACTCAAATCTCTCTCAAGAAAGGTAGTAATGTTATCCATTACTCGATATCCTGCTCTTCTACTTTTCACATAGATATTACAATCATCTGCGTAACGAACGAATCGATGACCACGCTTTTCCAATAGTTGGTCTAGTTCATTTAAATAGATATTACTGAGTAACGGAGATAGGTTTCCGCCTTGCGGCGTTCCTTGTTCTGATTTTTCGAAGATACCGTTAATCATAATTCCACTTAATAAGTATCGTCTTATCAAGTGAAGCACTCGCTTATCAGATATCTGTTTTTCCACGAAGTACATGAGTTTGTCATGATTTACCGTATCGAAGTAGGATTTCATATCCAAGTCCACTACATATTTGTACCCTTGTTCGTAGTACGATTTCGCCCGTATGATGGCATGATGCGCACTACGTTGTGGACGAAACCCAAAACTATTATCGGAGAACGTTGGTTCAAATATCGGTTGTAACACTTGGTTGATAGCTTGTTGAAGCATTCGATCGATGACTGTGGGAATCCCCAGTTTCCTCTTTCCACCATCTGGTTTCGGAATTTCAACCCGCAGAACGGGTTGCGGTTTATACTTTCCTTGACGTAACTGGGTTAATAGTTCCTCCTTGTGTTCCTTCAAGTATGGAAGTAGCTGGTCGTACGTCATACCGTCGATCCCTGCTGCTCCCTTATTTCTGACTACTTGAAGGTAAGCTTGATTTAAGTTGTTCCTTGATAGGATTCTTTCAAACAGATTGGATACACCATTTTGATTGTTCTGTTCACCATGAAAAGTACTATGCGCTTCGACATACCCTTCATGTTCCACACTATCTCTCTGCCGATAGCCAGATTCTCCTGTTTTCTGCAGTTGTCGCACCTTCCACACCTCCTAGAGCTTTCAAAATTTCTATTGTTCGGTCCTTCATGTTTCGTCAGTTAACATTACTATGACCTCTGCTGACTTCTTGTGATTCACCAAAACGTCCCCGCTTTGGTTGTGCTGATTCGTTATCATTCAACTCCCACTGCACCCTCACAAGACCTCCCCCGGTAAGAGCGAAAACTTTCCTCCCATGTAACTGTTAGATTTACTGTATAGGTTTCGGGCAGTATTGGACTTTATCTTGTTGCGCAGATTTATCCGACCTAATTCAGCCTTCTATCTAATTTCTGTTCGTCAGTTCAGGAGTTTGCGTCCAGCTTCCTTCAGCCACTACCTCACGATAGCCACCTTGCCTTCCGCTAACAGTTCCTACTGCCAAGCCTGTAGTGGACTTTCACCACCAAGTTTTCGCCCATGCAGGGCGCACGCAAAAAACTCCTCCCTACAAAAAGGGACGAGTTAGTTTACACGCGGTACCACCCTTGTTGCAGCTAAAGCTGAACTCGGTATTGTTAACGATAATGTTACCATTTCTTTACCAAAAGTAAGACAATCACTCATCATCCGATAAAGAAATTGCGCCAGAATGTAATTCATTTTACAAATATAACTGACTTTTACTAACCGTCAGCTCTCTATTAACAGGGATTTGTAAAACTACTCCGTTCCTTCTTTGCAATATGCTATGTATTGGTATATATCTATATCATATATGAATTTAAAAAGCAATAGCAGGAAAAATTTTGTTATTTCCTTCTCTAGGAATATGCTATAATAAGAAAGGATTTAGGAGGGTAGACCATGGACTTGAAACAAAAACTTCGAGCTTTAATAAATAAATGGAAATCATCTTTGAATGACAAGGGTACATCTTCTCAACCGTTCCTTGAAAAATGGAAAGAACTATGGAAGGCAGGAAAAATTCAGCGTACCTCACGCATATCCTACAATGTAATTTGGAATATTATTCTATTTTTTCTTATTGTTGGTTTAGTAGGTATCTTTTTTGTTGGCGGTGTAGGTGCGGGCTATTTCGCTTCACTTGTCAAGGATGAGCCAGTGCGTTCTTACGAAGTGATGAAGCAGGATATCTATAATTACGAAGAAACATCGAAATTATATTTTGCTAATGACATATACTTGGGAGAATTGCAATCGGATTTATATCGAGAAGAAACTACGTTAAAGAATATTTCACCGACGTTAATTGATGCGGTTATCGCAACGGAAGATGAGTATTTTCAAGAGCATAAAGGGATTGTCCCGAAGGCTATTGTTCGGGCTATTTTACAAGAAGCATTAAACACAGATACAAAAACAGGTGGGAGTACGCTAACGCAACAGCTTATTAAAAACCAAATTTTAACAGATGAAGTTTCCTTTGAACGAAAAGCTAAGGAAATATTACTTGCTTTACGTCTAGAGCGCTTTTTTGAGAAGGATGAAATTTTAGAAGCTTATCTCAATGTCGTCCCTTATGGAAGAAATGCATCAGGGGATAATATTGCTGGGATAGAAACTGCTGCACAGGGCATATTTGGTGTTTCTGCAAAAGAAATAAACCTTCCTCAAGCGGCATACTTAGCTGGGTTGCCACAGAGTCCTTCTGCTTACACACCTTTTCAAAATGACGGCACTTTAAAAGATAAAGACTTGCTGCAATACGGGGTCGACCGTATGAAATCTGTTCTGAAGCGTATGTACGAATCTAACTATATTTCAGAAAAAGAATATAAACAGGCGTTAGCATACGATATTACGAAAGACTTTACGAAGGGTTCCCCATCGTCAATTGATAAATATCCATATTTAACTTTTGAAATTGAAGATCGGGCAAAGAATATTTTAATGAAACAGTTGGCTAAAAAAGATGGGTATAGTGAAAAAGATTTAGAAAACGACGCTGATTTACAAGCAGAGTATGCGGAACTCGCCAAACGTAATCTGCGGAACAATGGATATGAAATCCATACAACTATTGATAAAAAAATGTATGATGCGATGCAAAAAGCCACCAAAGCGTTTGCTTACTATGGCCCAGATCGTACGTTCACCATAAAAGATCCGGATACCGGAGAAATGAAAGAAACAACAGAAAAAGTGCAAACAGGCAGTATTTTAATTGAAAATAGCTCCGGAAAAATTCTAAGTTTTGTTGGTGGACGTGGATATGAAGACAATAATGTAAATCACGCATTTAAAGCAAAACGCTCCAATGGTAGTACGATGAAGCCATTACTCGTATACGCGCCTGCCATGCAAGAAGGAGTTATTCAACCAGGAAGCGTAATTGCCGACTACCCTAAAAAGGTACCCGGTTGGGCATTTGGAAAACCAGGGAATTACGGCGGAGGACATTACGGACTTGTTTCTGTCCGAGAGGCTTTGGCAAAGTCATATAACTTGCCTGTAGCTGAAATATATTCAAAAATACTGAACAAAGACCCCGCTTCGAAGTATCTGGAAAAAATGGGCTTTACGTCATTAACAGAAGGAGACCATGCGCACCCTTCCCTATCGATTGGATCCATGGATAAAGGTGTTTCGGTAGAAGAAAATGTGAACGCCTTTGCGACGTTTGGTAATAACGGAAAATTTACGGATGCCTATATGATTGAAAAAATAACTACCAAAGATGGAGAAGTTATCTACGAACATAAATCAAAGGCTGTCGATGTCTTTTCTCCACAAACTACTTATTTAATGGTTGATATGATGCGTGATGTTCTTAGAAATGGAACTGGAGTTTATGCCAATTCACAATTAAAATATCGTGGTGTCGATTGGGCTGGTAAAACCGGTACTTCTCAAGACTATAAGGATTCTTGGTTCGTTGCTACTAATCCGAATGTAACCTTTGGCACATGGATAGGATATAAAACTCCATATCCTTTAAATAATGCAGGAATGGGGTTAAGCTATGGACAGCGTAATATTAAATTATGGGCTGAATTAATAAACAGTGCAACAGATGTTAATCCAGAATTACTCGCTCCATCTAAGAACTTCAAGCGACCAAAAGGGATTGTATCACGAAGCTATTGCGCTATATCAGGCTTACTGCCATCAGAACTTTGTCAAAAAGCTGGTCTGGTCAGAAGCGACTTATATAATAGTAAATATGTTCCTTCAAAAGTGGATGACAGTCTTGTCTCTGGCGGTAGCATGGTAGTGGTAAACGGAAGAACTGTTCCCGCTGGACCAAAGACGCCAAGCGAATTTACTACTGGAAACGGCTTAGCATTTAACGCTGAATTTTTAAGACGAAAAGGATACGATAAATTAAGTGATCTAAGCATCTTATTCCCACGGACCGATCGTGAAAAATGGGAGCGAATTAGTGGTGTTGCAAGCAGTTCCGGTAGTGCTGTTGAAAATGACGGTAAAGCCCCAAATGCTCCTGGATCATTAGCAAAAAGCGGCGGGAATTTAACGTGGAGTAGATCTTCTAGTAAGGATGTTGTTGGCTATCGCATTTATCGTGCTACTGGACCTGGCAATAGTTTTACTCAGATCGGTCATACAACATCTACTTCATTCGGTATTAGCGGTGGGAATGCCCGTTATTATGTGAAAGCAGTTGACTATTTCGGAGAGGAGTCAGCAGCTTCAACACAATTAATCGTTGGTGGTACTCCAAAAAAAGAGCCTGAAACACCGATGAAGGATAAAGCTAGGAAAGTAGAGCAGCCGTCTAATGAACCTTCAAACAAGGAGCAAGAACAGCAAGATGAAAGAGCAGATAAAAAAGAGGATAAAGATAAAGTAAAAGAAAAAGAGGATGAAGGCGGCAAAGAAACAGAAACTCCTGAAACTCCTGAAACTCCTGAAACTGAAACTGATGCTAAAAATGAGGATGAGGAAGCAGAATAAGCTTTCCTGCAACGTTTGTAACATCTACATTTATCCTGATGGAATAACGAAACATCAAAGATCCTGTACCCTTTCTCAAGGTACGGGATCTTTTTTACCTAACCTCCACCTTTTTATGAACGCTGTACGAATAGTTTAGGTTAAAAGCTGGTCCGACGATATTACCTCCTTGCAAACTCCATTGTAATTTTATAGAAATACGTTAATTTAATATCATTCTCCAAGTAATGTTTAGAAATCGTTCATGAATCTTACTAAAAATTCAGATCGTAATGTTGTATAATACTATGTAAGCGTATTATTTAATTAGGTGGTGGGCCAATGAAACATGAAAAAAAGCACTATGCACTAACAAGAGAGACATCCACAGAAACAATCACCATTGAGGGACCATTAGAAGCAGAAGAATTACAGCAATACAAGTTCCATAAGGATTTAATTGCATTTCGACCTGCACCAAAACAATTTGAAGCGATTTTGAATATTTCTACTTTTCCTGAAGGACGGATTATAGTAGCAAGAACGAGTGATACCATCATTGGATATGTAACTTATCTGCATCCAGACCCTTTAGAGCGTTGGTCTGAATTTGAAATGGAAGAGTTAATTGAACTTGGTGCGATTGAAGTCATTCCCGCCTTTCGTGGTGAACGGATTGCTTCAGGGCTACTCGAAGTATCCATGATGGATGAATTTATGGAAAACTATATTATTATTTCTACAGAATATTATTGGCATTGGGATTTACATGGAACAAAATTAAGTATTTGGGATTACCGAAAAGTAATGGAAAAAATGATGGCTGCTGGCGGATTACTCCCAGCCCCAACAGATGATCCGGAAATCATCTCCCATCCGGCTAATTGTCTGATGGTACGAATTGGTAAAAACGTATCTGAAGAATCGATCAAACGTTTTGATGCGTTGCGCTTTCTGCAACGGCATAAATATCGAACTATGCGGGAGGGATTATAATGCTTGTCGAAGAAATTATGAAAACGGAGGTAATTACATTACCTCCGACGGCAACGATTCAGCAGGCGCTGGATTTATTAAACCAACATAAAATACGCCACATTCCAATTATTGATAAGGAAAATCACGTTATTGGCATCGTATCAGATCGGGATGTTCGTGATGCAAGCCCTTCGATTTTTGAATCGGATGAGGGCTCAAACAATTTACAGCATGAAATTCAATCTATTATGAGCCATCCAGTTATAACCATTCACCCATTAGATTTTGTGGAAGAAATAGCAAAAATTTTTTATGATAAAGAAATTGCTTGTTTACCAGTAGTTAGGGAAGGAAATCGTCTTGTTGGAATTGTAACTGAAAAAGATATGCTTTACACCATGATTCAGTTAACGGGCACACATGTGCAAGGGTCTCATATTGAGATAAAAGTACCCCACCGGCCTGGAATTTTACCTGAAGTAACTGCTATCTTTGGCAAACGTAAAACGAATATTGTCTCCGTACTCGTATATCCATCTAAAGATGATCCAGAATATAAAATTTTGGTCTTTCGAATACAAACTATGAACCCACTCCCCGTCATCGAAGATCTTCGTGAAGCCGGTTACGAATTGCTTGCACCTAATCACACAGCGGGGCCACTAAAATGAGCCCATGTAATGCTAAATATGTGTTTTCTACAGACTTGTTGCATTACCATTTTCATGAAGATCATCCTTTTAACCAAAAACGAGTACTATTGGCAACTGAATTACTGAAGCAAGCAGGCACGCTCATCGAAAATAATATTATTCCTCCAAGAAAAGCTACCGAAACAGAAATTAAATTATTTCATGATCATGCATATGTAGAAGCTGTTAAGCAAGCAAGTAAATATATGTTACCAGAACAAACTGCTGTTGAATATGGACTTGGCACAGAAGATACACCAATATTCTCAGGTATGCATGAGGCCTCATCGTACCTCGTAGGCGGGTCCTTAGCAGCTGTCGATGAAGTGTTATCAGGGCGAGCTACCCATGCACTAAATCTTGGCGGAGGACTGCATCATGGCTTTAAACGGAAGGCTTCTGGTTTCTGTATATACAATGATGGAGCCATTGCTATTCGTTATATAAGAGAAGCGTATAACTTACGAGTTCTCTATGTAGATACAGACGCGCATCATGGGGATGGCGTACAGTGGGCTTTCTATGACGACCCAAATGTGTGTACATTTTCTATTCATGAAACAGGCAGGTATTTATTTCCTGGTACAGGTAACGTCAATGAACGTGGCATTAAGGAAGGACATGGGTATACCTTTAATCTTCCTATCGACGCATTCACAGAAGATGACTCATTTTTGGATGCATATACAACTGCGCTAACAAAAATTGCAGCGTTTTTTAAACCAGATATCATTGTTACTCAAAACGGAGCCGATGCGCATTGCTATGATCCGTTAACACATTTATGCAGTACTATGAAGATTTACGAGCAGATTCCCTTATTGGCGCATAAATTGGCACATGAATATTGCAATGGTAAATGGGTTGCACTTGGTGGAGGTGGCTATGATATGTGGCGAGTTGTTCCTCGAGCCTGGGCGCAAATTTGGAATGTCATGTATCAAGGACAGCCACTAAGTGGAGAATTGCCAGCAGCTTGGTTGGATAAGTACCAAAAGGAAAGTCCTGTTCGCCTTCCCACTCATTGGGAAGATGATCCTTCGATTGTGCCTGTAATTCCTAGGAGAGAAGAAATATCTGAAAAAAACAGTCTTGCATTACAGCAACTATTAAAATATACAGTCACACCATCTAATCAGACTTAAAAAGGCGTCTATATGGGAAACTACTTAAATGAAAGGTAAATTGCACTAATGAAAAAATAACCAAGCAAGAGAGACTATTATTTAGCCTCTCCTGCTTGGTTATTTGCTGACTTATTTTCCAAAATCACAATTTCTACGCGTCGATTTTTACTCCAGTTAGCAGGTGACGTATTTGGCGCAATTGGTTGTGTATCCGCATAACCAACTGAAGAAAAACGAGATTTATCAAAGTGATTTTCATTCAATAAATAACGAATAACACTACCAGCTCTTGCACCTGACAATTCCCAGTTAGAGGGATATCTATAATTAGATATCGGCCTGCTATCTGTATGACCTTCTACATGCACCGGGTTGGGAATATTATGTAATAACGAACTGACCTTATTTAAAAATGGTTTTCCAGATTCCAAAATAACTGCTTCACCTGTGGGAAATAAAATACTATCTTGTAAGACAAGTTCCACACCTTGATCTGTCCTTGTAGCAGTTATTACATTATTTAAATCATTCTCATCCAAGTATGTTTCCACTTCCTGCAACAGTTGATCTAAAGATGAAGCATCACCATCTCCTTGTACATCTTTATCTGTCGTATCAGGAAGCTGTGTTGGAGAATCAAATTCATTGGATTGCTCCGCATTTTCTTTATGACTGGATTGTTCTGTCGGGTTATCCATTGGAATAGCAGAAGGATAAAAATCAAAAATCATCCGATTACGAAATGATTCTGAAATGGCTTCAAACTTAACCAAATCAATCTGCGACATGGAAAAAAGCAGTACAAAAAACACTAAAATAAGCGTGACCATATCCGAATAGGTAACCATCCATTTCGGGGCTCCTTTATTACTTGACCTTCTGATTTGCCTACGCTTCATGAACGCTCTCCTCCATGAAATCTGCAGGTTGCTCTTCAAGTTGTTTTGCTCTTTCTTCATTAGATAAGAAAGCACTTAATTTCTCTTCCAATATTCTCGGATTCTGGCCAGATTGAACACCAATAACACCTTCGATAATGATTTGCTTCATAAACACTTCTTCTTCCGTCTTACTTTCTAATTTACTAGCCATTGGAATAAAGACTAAATTAGCAAGCACTGTTCCATATAGTGTTGTTAGTAAAGCTACAGCCATACTTGGTCCAAGTCCAGCTGGGTCTTGAAGACTATTGAGCATAAGCACAAGACCAACAAGTGTACCAATCATTCCCCAAGAAGGGGCATACTCTCCTGCCTTTTCAAGTAATGCCCTTCCCTGATAATGCCGATCCTCTACAGCAATAATTTCAGCCTCTAGAATATCCTTGATAACCTCAGGCTCAATTCCATCTACTGCAAGCAAAATGCCTTTTTTTATAAATGGATCTTCTACTTCCTCTAGTTCATTTTCTAAAGCTAGAAGCCCCTCTCGCCTAGCTCTTTCAGATAAATGAACAAATAATGCAATCAGTTGCGGCAGCTGTTGGTCATTTTTATGAAAAGCTTCACTCAATACTTTTCTTGTCAGTTTGATCTGTTCAAACTTAAACGTTATCAACATCGAAGCAATTAGTCCTCCGATTACAATAAAGATGGAGGAAATGTCCAGAAACAAACCTGCCCCTTCAGAAGTACCATTTTTGGAAACTATCGCCAACATAATCATTATAAAACCCATGGTGATGCCGAACGGAGTTAATATATCTCGTTTTCTCATCGTTCTCTCTCCTCAGAATAGAAGTTGAATCTCTCTATCCACTATATCGGCACCCCATCTTACTTTGTTGAGTTTCTTTTTTCAATTCGATGAGGAAGTACGACTTTTTGATCTTGAACTTCTTCTTTGTTCATGTACTTTGTTAATAAGCGCATTGAGACAGCACCAATATCATACATTGGTTGCACAATGGTAGATAAAGTTGGGCGAACCATTGTAGCTAATCGTGTATTATCAAATCCAAACACTTCTATATCGTCTGGAACACGATAACCTTTGTCCTGAATTCCATGAATAACACCAAGGGCCATTTCATCTGAGGCGACAAAAATAGCTTCTGGTTTTTTATTTTCTTCTAATAATTGATTTACAGCTTCAATTCCTGAACTATAGGAGTAATCTCCTTTTACTATTAGTGATTCATCTACAGAAAGTCCTGCCTCATTTAAAGCTCTGGCATAGCCTTTATATTTCAGCTGGTTGATATGCGTTTCTTCTAACCCAGAAACTAATGCAGGAACTGCTTTAGTTTGTTCAATTAGAAACTGAGTAGCTTCAAAGGCTGCTTGTTCATAATCAATGTTCACAGAAGGGATTTCATTGTTTTCATCATATGTTGCTGCTAGCACCACAGGCACGGAAGAGCTCTTGAATTGCTGTACATGCTGCTCTGAAATATTTCCCCCCATAAAAATGATTCCATCTACTTGCTTTTCCAACATCGTATTAATTAATTGAACTTCTTTGTCTTCATTTTGATCAGAGTTACTTAAAATCATATTATACTTATACATTGTAGCGATATCTTCAATACCTCTTGCAAGTTCTGCAAAGAAAATGCTTGATATATCTGGAATAATCGCTCCGACAGTCGTTGTTTTCTTACTTGCCAAACCTCTTGCAACAGCATTTGGACGGTAACCTAAGCGCTCAATTGTAGCCAGTACCTTCTTCCTTGTTGTTGGCTTCACATTTGGGTTTCCGTTTACGACACGAGAAACCGTAGCCATTGAAACATTTGCTTCTCTTGCCACATCATATATGGTTATATTACTCAATGTTATTTTCCTCCTATACAATATCGTTCTCTTTTTTCTTTATCATACTCTACTATGAAAAATTTTTCAAAGCAAAAAAGGTTGAAGGCTCCTAATTATCCTTCAACCGCTTTTATTCACCCTATAATATCGGTTATTAAGAAGAAAGGCAAGTGTCAAGCCTCTAAGATTGTAGTTATCTAGTTGCATTTTGTTTGAGTAAACTTGATACTCTTATTATTATACACAATCTTTTCATATTTACCAACTTTTGTTTCAACTTTTATCGTTTTTATTTCATCCGTTCTGCCATATCCTCCATTTCTTCCATGAAATGATGGAACGTAGGAATATCCATTTGCTGTGCAGAATCTGACAATGCAACAGCAGGATCTGGATGTACTTCTGCCATCACACCGTCTGCTCCAATGGCAATAGCTGCTTTTGCAGTTGGCAGCAATAAATCTCTTCGTCCTGTGGAGTGAGTGACATCAACCATTACAGGTAAGTGCGTCTCTTGTTTTAAGATAGGAACAGCTGAAATATCAAGGGTATTTCTGGTTGCTTTTTCGTATGTTCGAATTCCCCGTTCGCATAAAATGATATTAGCGTTGCCACGCGACATAATATACTCAGCAGCATTAATGAATTCAGAAATAGTTGCGGATAAACCACGCTTTAAAAGAACAGGTTTATTCACATCACCAGCAGCCTTAAGCAATTCGAAGTTTTGCATATTTCTAGCTCCAATTTGAATTACATCCAGATAATCGAGCGCCTCTTCGATATGTGCCGGGTTTACTATCTCGCTTACCACTGCTAAATCATGCTCTACAGCAGCCTTTTTTAGAATTTCTAACCCTTCAACTCCTAACCCTTGGAAATCGTAAGGCGAAGTTCTTGGTTTGAATGCACCCCCACGCAATAGCTTCACTCCGTGTTGTTTAATCGCTTTGGCAACTGTTGCTACCTGCTCATATCCTTCGACAGCACAAGGCCCCATAACAAAATGAACGTTCCCATCCCCAATACTTGCACCATTAATATGAATAACGGTATTTTCAGGTTTCTTCTTTCGTGACACGAGCAATGCTTTACGGTGGTCATCTTCCTGCAATTCTAAGCTAGCTTTAAAAATTTCCTTAAAAATATGCTCAATGGTTGCATTTTCGAATGGACCATCGTTACTGGAAGTGATTTTATCTAACATATCTCTTTCTCGCACAGGGTCAAATCGCTTCATACTTTGCTTTGCTTTGATGTCCCCAATTTGCTGAACTAATTTAGCTCGTTCATTAATTAATTCCAATATCTCTAGGTTTACTTTGTCTAACCTATCTCTAACTTGGTCTAATTCATTCATCTTCTACTCCCCCTATGCTCAGGTTTTTTAATAATTAGTGAATATTATAGCTAATTATATACCCTTTGTCGATAAATTTTTTAAATTCATGTATAATTAACCGTATTCATTACGCTAATCCTATTTAGTCGCGCAAAACATATACGTTTGCATTCTTACTCAAATATATAAATTTGCCTATTATTAATATGAAAGGATTATGTTTTATGAAAGAACGAGTATTTGCTTTAGATATCGGTACGCGCTCTGTTACAGGTATCATTTTAAACCAACAGCAGGAAGGATTTGAAGTAGTAGACTACTGTATGCTGGAGCATCAAGACCGTTCCATGCGTGATGGTCAAATTCATGATGTAATCGCCGTTTCTGAGACGATTAAACAAGTTAAAGCAACAATCGAACAATCACATGGTCCGTTAAAAAGCGTCTGTGTCGCCGCTGCTGGACGAGCATTAATTACAATGGAGGGATCTGCTTCTTTACACTTACAAAACAAATCCATTACTAATCCTGAAATGGTTCAACATTTAGAGCTAAGTGCGGTGCAAAATGCTTTAGAAAAAGTAAGTCAACAAGAGGGAGAGGAAAATGTAACACCTTATTACTGTGTTGGTTATTCTGTCCTCCATTATTATGTCGATCAGCAGGAGATTGGCTCACTGATTGACCAGCAAGGGGAAGATGTGAGCGCTCGAATTATTGCTACATTTTTACCTAAAGTTGTTATTGAATCGTTATTAGCAGCATTATCCAGAGCTGGGCTTGAAATGGAAGCATTGACTTTGGAGCCAATCGCAGCAATTGAGGTACTTATTCCAGAATCGATGCGGAGACTCAATGTTGCTTTAGTGGATATAGGCGCAGGAACAAGTGATATCGCGATTACTAATCAAGGAACAGTGGTAGCATATGGAATGGTTCCTATTGCTGGGGATGAAATTACGGAAGCAATTAGTGATACATACTTATTAGACTTTCCAAATGCCGAAGAAGCTAAAAGAGCCATTGTGGAACAAGGAGAAGTAAAGCTGGAAGACATTCTTGGCTTTGAAACCACGATAGCTTATGAGCAGTTAACAAAAGACATAGCCCCGGCTATTGATCTGCTAGCCTCCCAAGTAGCTGAGGAAATTTTAAAATTAAATACAAAACCGCCAAGAGCTGTGATGCTAGTGGGAGGCGGAAGCTTAACACCAATGATAACAACAGCGATTGCTAATAAACTACAGCTTCCTGAAAATAGAGTAGCTGTACGAGATGTCAGTGCCATTAAACAGCTTTCTTTTAGGGAGAAGCTGCCGGTACGTCCTGACTTCGTTACACCGATTGGAATTGCCATTGCTGCAAAGCGTAATCCTGTTCATTATATTAGCGTCTCTATTAATGAACACACTTTAAGATTATTTGAAATGCGTACATTGATAGTTGGAGATTGCCTTATTCAAACCGGTATAGATATTTCAAAATGGTATGGCAAGCCTGGAGCTGCTTCTATTATTACTGTAAATGGCAAAGAAGTAACATTGCCAGGAGAATTTGGAGAGCCGCCTCAAATCATGCTCAATGGGGAACCAACTTCTGTAAAAGCACGCATAAAAAATGGCGACCATTTGCAAATTAAGAAGGGCAAAAATGGAGAGGCTGCAGCAATTACGATTAATGAGCTATTTGGTGAAATAACTCCAATGACCATTTGGTTTGAGAACCAACGTCATATCATTTATCCAGCTTTTTTCGTCAATCAACAGCCAGCAGATAAAAATTATCTCGTAAAAGATAAAGATGTGATTGAATGGCATCAACCAAAGCATTTAGAAGATATAATGAAACATATTTCCAGTACCAAATATGATAAACCCGAGCCATTCCTTGTATTTGTTAATGGAAAACAAATTCAACTAAACATGGGAGAAACACAATTTTATGTGAACCAAAAAAGGGCTGAACCAAAGCAGGTGCTTCACCATGGGGATCATATACAAATAAAGCAAGCAAAACAGCCGAACGTAAACGATTTATTCTTTCAAGAAGGAATGGACTTTTGGCTGACAATGACGGTGTTTTTTAACGGGAAAGCGATAGAATTAAAGCAGCCAAAATATAAGGTGAAACGTAATCAAGAATTATTAGAGGAAACGAGTTTATTATATCTGGAAGATCAACTGCAAATAGAAGCAAACCAAAATAGCACCTTTATTTTTCAAGATGTATTTCAATACGTTGATTTAGAACTATCCACGGCAAGTGGAAAATTTTATGTATATAAAAATAAGCAACCTGCCCAGTTTCACGAGTCCATTCAAGCTGGTGATGAACTAGAGATTGTTTGGCAGGAATAGCAACGCATATAGTTAGAAAGGCTATTCTCACAGCACTAGTGGGAATATACTAATCCTATGAAGAGGCTTGCGGCCATATTTCGATAAAGTGAATCTTCCACCAGTGGGGGTTTTCATTCATCCCTCACGGCTTGTTAGTACCGTAACAGTATGACCTAAAGGCCGCTTACGAAATAGGGCATTTCGGTGCTGTTATCTTCCACTTAGACTTTGTTGCAGTACACAGATTATCCTACTCCTGAAGTAGAAGCCTTACAGCACCTTATATGCGGGAGAATGCGGGATAAACATAGTAGTCCCATCATTCCCGAAAGAACAAAGGCGCAGGGCGCCCGTTTAGCAACGTAGCGAATGGAACGAATCAACTAAAGATAAAGGAATCATGCCACTAAAAACAGGGGTATGCCGACGCCTGAGCGGCAAGCCCGTTTTTAGTCGGCCCTCCTCTTTGCCGCGAACCGATGAGGCCTTATCGTAGGGCGCATTTCTAAAGTCGCATCGTTGCTGGGTGATGCAGCCAGCCAGACGTGGCTAGTCGGTTATTTGGGTATCTACAAGCACATCATTTTATAGTATCCTATACAACGACAAAAAACCAGCACCTGCAATAAACAGGTGCTGGTTTTTTGTCCATCATATCATTATTGATTATTGTTATCCAATTCTTCAGCTACATCTTCCATCGCTTCAGCAACTTCCTCTGCTGCTTCTAATGCTTCGTCTTCTTTTTTGCGTTTCTCTTGAAGTTTTGATTGTACACTTTGCGTTAAATCCTTTGTTTTTTCCGCAGCTGTCTTTGTCATCAGAGAAGTTGAATCCATCGCTTTTTTCTTCAAGTCAGAACCAGTTGTGTATGCTTTATCCTTCCAGTCGGCACCTTTTTCCTGTGCAACTTCTTTCCAGTCATATGCTTTCTTTTTAACTTGATTAGCACCTGTATTAATATCTCCACGAAGCTCTTTGCCTGTTTTTGGCGCAAGTAAAAGTGCTGTCAATGCACCAACGGTTGCTCCTATAAATGTCCCTAAAATAAAATCTTTACTGCTGAATTGGTTATCTGACATTTTCGTTCCTCCCTATTACTGTGATTATTTATTTTTTTTTCTTCCATAATTCCATCAAAGTTGTTCCCCACTTAATCGCCTGCGTTGTTTTTTCAGGATCCTTATTCGCTGCTTTCGCTACACTGTTCGTTAAATCTCTTAAAGATTGATTAAATTCCGTGACGGTATCTCCAACACCTTTAAATCCATTAAATAAACTATTTAATTTACTTGACTTCTGATTCATATCATCTGCTAGCTTATTTGTTTTCGCTAGTAACTGTGTTGTCTCACTTGTGACCCCTTGCATTTGCTGTTCAAGGCTAGTTAGCGTTTCTGCTACATTATGTAACGTCTCCCTGGCAGCCTTTAGCGTAATCACCAGATATACCACTAAAACAACAAACGCTACGGCTGCAATAGCAGCAGCAATATATGCTAAAATTTCCATATTAATTCATCACTCCTTTATTCACTTCTTTACCATGCTGTAACAAAAGCTATAAATAGATTAAGTTAAAGAAACGTCTTTACCAAATAGATCAAAGCATTGTATTTAGCTCACTTCTTACGAATAAATCAACTTAGGATAAATCGAAATCAATAGACCTTCAGGTTACTTGCTTGTTTATATAAGTTAACTTACCCATCTATGTTATAAATAAAACATATATACTATTAAGCCTTTACTTAAGTAATTCGACAACAAAAGCCAAATCCCTTTATTTTTACTATGTTTTTCATCAGCTTGTCCAATTCCAATTCCATTTATTCTCTGTTCATGCTGAAAAATAACGAAGTGTAACGATGCACTACATGACCTTACTCTTAGACGAAGAAATAAATAATTGATGGCTTTGCATCATTAGCTATTTGAGCTGTCAACCATAAAATGAAAGAGCCTGTGTTTAGGTTCAGACTCTTCTTTTTGTTTATGACATTGTTACTACTTTTTCATACGCCTGCTGAAATTTCTGAATGTCACCAGCTCCCATAAAAATAAGCACACTATCTTGAAATTCTTTTAATGCTTCTGTATGAGATAATTCCAATATGGAGCTATTCTCAATTAATTTTTGTAAATCATGAATGGTCAGTTGACCACTTTCTTCCCTAGCTGAGCCAAAAATATCGCATAAGAAAACATGATCTGCTTGCGATAAACTATCAGCAAACTCTTGTAAAAACGTTTTGGTTCTTGTAAATGTATGTGGTTGAAAAATGGCTACAATGGATTTGTTTGGATATTTCTTCCGAGCAGACTCAATCGTAGCATTTATTTCTTTTGGATGATGTGCATAATCATCAATAAGTATTTGACTTTCCATTTGTTTTTCTGTAAATCTTCGTTTAACACCGCCAAAACTTGCAAGATGCTTCATACATTCTGCACTTATACCTTCATAATGGCAAATAGCAATGACTGCTAATGCATTTAATACATTATGGTTCCCATACATTGGTATAGAGAAAGATTCGTAATACGTATTACGGACAAAAACATCGAATGTTGTGCCGTTATCCGTTTCCGTTATATTCTGTGCTTGAAAATCATTAGTGGCTGCAAATCCATAATAAACAACAGGAACTTTTGCTTGTATTCGTTGCAATTGTTCATCATCACCACAAGCTATAATTCCTTTTTTCACCCGCTCCACCATAGACTGAAATGCGTTGAATACATCATCAATACTTGTAAAATAGTCTGGGTGGTCAAAATCAATATTCGTCATAATCGCATAATCGGGTTCATATTGTAAAAAATGGCGGCGATACTCACAAGCTTCAAAAACAAAATATTTACTATCTACATGTCCTTTACCAGTACCATCACCAATTAAATAGGAAATGGGAAAAGAACTGCTCAATACATGACTTAATAGACCAGTCGTCGATGTTTTACCATGCGCCCCGGTTACAGCAATGCTGGTATATTGCTTTAACCATTCCCCGAGGAATTCATGATAACGATAGAACGTTACTCCAAGTCTCTTCGCTTCTTTTATTTCTAGATGGTCATCAGAAAATGCGTTTCCTGCGATAACCGTGTGATTTTCTTTGATGTTACTTTCTGAAAAAGGGTAAATCGGAATATTCTTTTCTTCTAAAGCTTCTTGTGTAAAAAAGCTTTTCTCTACATCAGATCCTTGCACATTTTCTCCTGAATCATGCAAGATCTGAGCGAGAGCACTCATCCCTGTTCCCTTTATACCAATAAAATGGTAAGTTGTCATAAATGAACCTCCAAATTGTTGTAAAAGGATTCAATCATCTTTTATCTATTTTGCACAGCTTTTTTTATTATAGCAAATCCATTTCTAGATGAAAATAAAAACATGCTCTTTAAAAAAGTCCGTTAGTTCTCATCGAGTATGATTTATCTCTCCTATAACTCTTGCTACAGAGATTTTTCGACCGTATTTTTCTGGTAAAAAATGTTTTTAATTTTGTTTGATGTACGGCACTTTTTCTAATCGGGGATTTGGTCGGTACCGCCTGCCTTCTTTTGCTTCTGGCGTTCCATTTAAGAGAACATTGTCTCCTGTAAAGCCAATATTTAGCTTAAGCAAACTTCTGCCGACACCGTACATATCTACTGGTACACCAAGCTTTTCAAATTCTACAATCCGTTTTTCTGTAAAACCGCCACTAACCATGATTTTCACGTGAGAAAACCCTTCTTCGTCAAGCGCATTTCTTAAAGCAAAGATAAGTTCTGGATTTACTCCCCTTGGGTCAAACGTCCCCATTAAATGATGGTTACGCAAAAAATATTTATCAACTAATGTACGTGATGTATCTAAACGAACGGATTTTAATTCACTTCCAAAAGCGTGGGCAACTTTAAGGGAATCCGTAATCACATCGTTATTATAGTCAACTAGAGCAGCTAAATCGTCCTCGGGAAATAGCTCATGATATGCTTTACAAGCTGCAACAATATCACCACGAAACATTTGAATCAATGCATGAGGCATCGTTCCCATTCCTTCTTTTCCCCACCATTCATTCATCGCGTGTGTGGCTTGAGCAGTAGATCCGCCAATAAATGCCGCATATCCATCCCCGGCTTGCTGCGTATAATGATCATCCCGATCTCCCATAAAAATGACCGGTTTTTGTTTTCCTGAAGTTCGTGCCGCTTTTACCACATTATATACATTCGTTGCGACAGATGTTCTTCTAGATAAGATCCCATCAATAATCCCCTCTAAATAACCAAACTGATGATAACCGCCTGATACGGTTAAGACAGATTCGTATGGTCTGACTTTATCTCCATCCTTCAAAGAATAGATTTCAAGTGTCTCTGGATTATCTGCAAATTTATGTAATAAAGCAATCGCTTCATCTGTCCCACATAAGACAGCATCATTCTTTTGAAAGAACTGCATTGTCACTTGATTGTTGGGCAATTTTTTTGCTGCTATCTCCTTTGTTTTTAAAAAATACACCGCCGAAAACCAGCCATCCTTAATCCGGTCATCAAATTTGAACGTTTTATTTGTTAAACGTTCAATTTTCCCATTCAGCTTTTGTTCAATTTCCTTCATAGTGTTTGTTTTCTCCCTTATATGTGATCATTAAACATATCATATAAAAAAATCGTGTTGGAAACAAGAATTACTATTCGGTACAGGAGCAAGTCGTTCCCTAAAAGCTATCATTTTTCAAAGATCATCATGTTCACTAAGTTACTAGTTTCAGACAGCACCGCTATTATATATAAGTTATTATCGGCTTAAAATATAGTCTACAATAGTAAACATAAGGACAAACAAACCATTGCTTCTATTCGGTAAAACCTATGGAGGAATGCCTGCTTGTAAAAATTTACAAACTAGGAGGGAGGAGTGCACTCTTTACATTATATTACAGTAACATATCCTCCACTTGAGCTAACGTAACTAAAACTTCCCTTGGCTTACTGCCGTTTTGTCCCGAGATAATTCCTCGTTGTTCCAGTGTATCAATTAATCTAGCAGCTCGATTGTACCCTATTTTAAAATGGCGTTGCAACAAAGACGTGCTTGCTCCATTCTGCTCGAGCACGAATAAAATAGCATCTTGTAGTAGTTCATCTTCTTCCTCTTCTGTATGAATTTGTTCCAGCAACTGCTCTTGTTCAAACAAATAATTAGGTGGTGCAATTCCTCTTACATAGCTTGCTACACGATCAATTTCTTCATCGGATACAAACGGACCTTGTAAACGAACGCTTTTTCCTGAGCCATTCTCAATGAATAGCATATCTCCTTTTCCTAAAAGCTTCTCTGCACCACTCGTATCAAGAATTGTTCGCGAGTCGACTTGGGAAGACACGCTAAAAGCAATCCGTGTAGGTATATTAGCTTTAATTAAACCAGTAATAACGTCTACAGAAGGACGCTGTGTTGCTAACAAAAGATGTATGCCACAAGCTCTAGCCTTTTGCGCAATTCTGCTAATTGCATCTTCTACATCCTGTGGAGAAACCATCATTAAATCCGCTAGCTCATCAATAACAATGACAATAAAAGGCAGCTTGTTATCAGGTTGCTGCTGTTTGGTCATTTTTTCATTATATCGCTCTACATCACGAACTCCTTCATGAACGAATTTTTCATAACGCTCCTCCATTTCAGCAACAGCCCATTTTAATGCAGCAGTAGCAGCCTTCACATCGGTAATAACTGGAGAAACAAGATGAGGAATACCATTATATGGAGCTAGTTCTACCATTTTAGGATCGATAAGTAAAAATTTCACCTCTTCATGGTGGGCTTTATATAGTAGGCTGATTAAAATGGTATTGATACACACACTCTTTCCTGATCCAGTAGCGCCAGCAATTAAACCATGCGGCATTTTCTGTATATTCGTGATTAGAGGATCTCCTTCTATACTCAATCCTAAAGCAATTGTTAACGGCGAGTCACTTTTCTGGAATGCTTCTGTTTCAAAAACGCCTTGCAAGCCAACCATTTGGGGCTTTGGATTCGGTATTTCAATTCCAATTGTATTCTTACCAGGAATTGGGGCTTCAATCCGGATATCTCTTGCAGCCATATTTAGTTTCAAATCATCACTTAAATTTTTTACCTTACTCACCTTAACTCCAAGCTGTGGTTGCACTTCAAATCTTGTAACAGCAGGACCTTGAGTAACGTTTACTACTTTTGCCTGTACATTAAAATACTTTAAGGTTTGCTCAAGTAATTGCTGCTGTTCATCCATCCATGCCTTATCTTTAGAGGCATCGTTATCCACGTCATTTAATAAGTGAAGCGGCATTGGCTTTTTAGGCTCTTGCTCTGATTCTTTTTTTTCTATTGCATCAACCGTTTGAACATGCTTTTGCTTATCCTTGCCTTCTTGAGCGCGGTTTTGGTTTGTTCGATCCCATAAGTTCTTCTTATCTCTAGGCGTCATCATTACGTTAAATGGAACAGTAGTTTTACCCGCTTGCTGCTGTCGTCGACGATGTGATAAACGATTTTCACGTTTGGGTTCTACATTCGTTGAATTCGTTTGTTCTTCGGCTATTTGTTCCACATTTGATAAAGTTGTCGCAGCTTGTTGCTTTGCTTCTTCTAGTTGTTTTTCTTGTTCCTGCTGCTTTTGTTGTTCTTGAACAGATATAGATTGGGGCGGAACAGCATCTTTATTGATTGCATCCGAATTAGTATCGTTTTCCCTCTTTTCAGGTGTTGTATAAGGTTTTATCTCTTCTATCATACCTATTGCCGTTTTTGTATGTTGCTTTCGTTGGTACGTAGGAGTATCCTCGCTCTCTCTAACGCAACTTTCTTCTTGTGATTGAACTTCTCCCCATTCCTCTGTACTTCTTACTACTTCAGCATCTTGTTTACGTTGATAAGCCGGAGTTTCATCTATCTCTTTAGCATGGCTTTCTGGTTTTGATTGGGGAAGTTCTATTTTTTCTTTCGCTTCTCCTACAAATTCAGTTTGCCGCTTCCGTTGATTTGCTGGAGTTTCTTCAATAAATTTATTTTTATTTTCATTCCGTGGATGAAATCCATAAATGGGCGAAGGTACTTCTGTCGGTTGAAATGGTTTTTTAGGACTTTTTTTGTATACTTTTGCTCCTGATTGTTCATGCTTATATACATCCGAGTTATCCCGGCGTCGATATTCAGAAGTTTTAACACCTCTTCGCTTAAATGCAGGCACTTCGTATGTAGATGTATCATCATCCATTCGTTTTGTGTAATTTTCCTCCCATTTCCCTACTTTTTGCAGGCTTTGCTTGCTCGAATTTTCAAATTCATGGTCTTTTAATAGATTATTCCTATTGCGCTGTTCCGTCTCCTCTCCCAAGTCGGGAATAACAGGAAAACGAAACGATTTTTTTGCAGGATATTGATACATCATTTTAGCCTCAGGATGATGGTTTTCTGGCTGCTGCATATGTATATGTTCATCGTAGTGGTCTTCATCATCATTTGTAAAAAGACGCTTGATTTTTTTCTTCCAATTATCCCACATATTTACTCACTCTTTCTTTGTATTAAAACTGTTCTTCTTCATTGTAGCAGTTTTTAAATCATTTTTGAAAATCATTTCTAATTTGGAGCCATAATATAGCATCGTCATCACTTATTATTGCTCAAACTTAGCGTCAAAAAAACATCGAAACAATTGAAGCTGTATAACGAACTACGCTTCAAATGAGAAGTTGAAGAAATGATTTAATGTTGAGGAAGAAATTGAAAATCTAAACTACTCCAACATGATAAGGAGCGTTTTAAGGTTCAGCATAAATGAATTTTGTGAATAGTCTGGAACCATATTAAAGATAGACCCTTTGCGCAACGATTACGCTTTATAAAGTAATTTTCAATCAGTGTGTGGTTTCATTCATCCCCCACTGATTGTTAGTACGTAATGGCATGACCAAAGACCTCTTACGAAATAGGGCATTTAGGTGAGTTATCTCCCACTTAGCCTTGTGGCAGTACAAGATTTATCCAACTCTTGAAGCGAAAGTATTGCAGCACCTTATATACGAGAGAACAAAGGCGCAGGGCGCCCGTTTAGCAACGTAGCGAATGGAACGAATCAACTAAAGATTTAGGAATCATGCCACTAAAAACAGGGGTATGCCGACGCCTGAGCGGCAAGCCCGGTTTTAGTCGGCCTTCCTCTTTGCCGCGAACCGATGATGCCTTATCGTAGGGCGCATTTCTAAAGTCGCCTAGTTGCTGGGCGCTGAAGCCGGACGTGGCTATTCAGTTATTCCCTTATCCCAAAGCAACAAATTTTATACTTTCTTTAAAAAATGGATAATGTAAAAACAAATTCTAAAGCAAGCATTTATAACTTCTCCATTGATTTTCGAATATCAAAAAGTGGGCAGGTGGAGAATCAGAAGTCGCAACTGGAAATATGACCAAGCAAATCTAACTGAAGAATACAAATTTAAAAGCTATGCTAATTCGTTTGCAAGTCTTTTGTACTATCATAAAAATTAAATCTATTTATTTTGTACAAGCTTAATGACGTCCATTTTAGAACAGGCGATCAGAATAGATCACCTGTTTTCTTTACTATCAACAATTAGTTTTTTTGCTTATATTCTATATGTTAAAAGCTGATCCAATTTCATAGGAATCATCAAGAACATATATTCCTTTTTCTTTTAGCGCATTTGGCAAACCTAATTCCTTTTGTGAACAAATCATACCGTTAGAAGGTACCCCTCTTAGCTCAGTTGGTTTTATTTTTAAACCACTTGGCATTGTTGCACCAGCTTTTGCCACAACAACATGTTGGCCAGTAGCTACATTAGGGGCTCCACAAACGATTTGTAATACTTTATCACCTACATCTACTTGACAAACACTCAATTTATCTGCGTTTTCATGTTGTCGTTTTTCTTTAACATAGCCAATCACAAATTTAGGACTTAAATCAAAATTTAGCTCATCGTCTATTCGATTTGCTTCAAATAGTTGCTTTATTTCAGCTAACATTTCTTCTGTTAAGGTTATTTTTCCTGTTTGTAAAAAAGAAAAATGAGTAGAAGCTTGAAAAATATTGTATCCTATCACTTTATTCTGATTATCTGTAATTCGAACAATATCACCTATTTGTTGGTGCTGAATTTGGTAGCGGTCACCTTCTTGCAGCGGTATAATCAGTACATCTCCGATACCATCAGCATTGTAAAACACGTCCATTTATCTCATCCTTTTCTTTAGTTGTCAGTTTCGGGTCTATTTTTAGCAAGAATAAATATTGGTTCTAACTGCTTCTCTTCGTAAATCATTGGCAAGGAAGTAATTGGAATTCTCCCTTCCGCAAAAAATTTCATCGTCATTTGAGCTAAAATGTCATAACCCGTTTTATTTTGGACATCAGCTACAATCAATACATCTTGATGTGGGACAGCAACTGCCATTTCCCCTTTACTGTTCGCCTTCATTTCTTCCAAGAATGCTTCATTTAAAATTCTACTTGCATCGTACCCATCTTGGGAAGCTAGAAAATAAAAATCATTATCTGCTACTCGGTCATGTTTATAATCCACTGGCAGTGAGCGCAAATTAAAAGACGCAATTTCGTCAATCCGCGTTTCTGACCAACCTTCTTTTTCAATCAGTGGCTGATCAATTAAACGGTATGACTTTCCTAAGTCAATGGCGTAGAAAATGCGCGTTTCTGCTGTATGCTCTTTGTAGATAAGCTGGTTATTCGCATTTGTTTTTGTGGGAAAAGATGTGGAACGAATGACAGGAAAAATTTGTTTTTCCATTCCTTCCAATTGCTGGTCTTCATTCATAATTCGCAACGCTTCTTTTACGTGCTCCTCTAACTCATCAATAACCGCTTCTCCCTTTTGATTATACTTAGCAACGACATTTGGTAAAGTAATGGTGATCCCTTGCTTAGACGATCTCCACTCAATTCGAAAAGTGTCCTTATCCCGATTATACATGGTATACCAGTCCGGATTTTGGAAACGCTCGTCCAATATTTTTTTTAATTTTAAGCTTGTCATTTGCATACTGCTCTCTCCTTACTTATGCAGGATCCTTTAGCTTGGAAGATGGTTCATAAAATTCATGATCTCTTCCTTCGTTTTACGGTTTTTACTAACAAATCGTCCAACCTCTTTCCCATTTTGAAACGCAATAAAGCTAGGAATTCCAAATATTTCATATTCCTGACAAACATCAATGAATTGATCTCGGTCTACTTTAATAAACGAATATGCTGGATAGGCTGCTTCAATTTCTGGTAGTACAGGCTCAATTACCGTACAATCTGGGCACCACCCTGCTGTAAAGTAAAGAACGACCCGTTCCTTGTTAATCACGTCTGTAAATGAATCTTGTTTCGTTAATGCTTCCATTATTATCCACTCCTTTAGTACTGTTCTCAATTCATTAAAAGCGATTGATTTAGCTATCTTCATCATTTCTTCGCATTTCCTGCAAAATCTTTTTTGTTAGCAAAGAGTTACTTTCGCTCCGACGAAACCAACTTAAACTTCATTTGCACTCTTTTCAATTTTCGTAAATAATCAAAATGATAATCTGTAGAAAAGGACTCTAGCAACAAGCTATCATCCCGCTTTGCCGTTCCATAATTTAACTGACTTTTCCGCTGCCTCATTTAGAATTATATACCCCAAGAGAGTCTAATCATTATTATCTAAAACCAGATTATTGGTTTCCTTTTGTGTGATTTCCATATGTGATGGTGTGTTTCCAAACGAATGATTTTCCTGTAGACTATCATTACTGTTGAAGGCACTTCTTGTTGCGCTTCAGTAAGCGCCTCTTCTTCAAATTTTTGTGCTGCTGGCAGTGCTAATTAGTGCTGGTATACTAATGTTTAAGGCCAGTTTTACTAATAGCTTTATACAATTTCCTTCCCAAGTGGCAGCTATTTTTCATCACCTATCTTACTATGAATGGAGACAAATTGAAACGATTTAACTTGTTAACTTCCCACTAACTATAAAACAGTAGCGGAATACTTCTCAAACATGTCGTTTTCGTTTACGATAGATGTAATCATGCAAGGAGGAGATAATATGGAACTTACTGTCTATTTAGCTGGTCAAATTCACGACGATTGGCGCGAAGAGGTAAAACGCTTAGCAGAAGCTAAAAAATTACCTTTGCACTTTGTTGCTCCACAAACCAATCATGAACGATCTGATAATATCGGTGAAGCCATTTTAGGTAAACAGCCTGAGCCTATATACAAAGACGAGGCCGCTTCGCGCATTAATAATTTTCGTACAGAAGTGTTGATGAAAAAATCAGATATTGTTATTGCCCTCTTTGGTGAAAGCTATAAACAATGGAATACAGCAATGGATGCCAGTCAGGCGATTACGTTAAATAAACCAACCATTATCATTCGCCCCAAGTCTCTTATACATCCTTTGAAAGAATTGTCAGAGAAGGCCAATGTAACCGTTGAAACCGTAGAACAAGCGTTAGATGTCATCCACTACATTTTCGAATAAGAGAAGCTCAATCCGTGGGTACTCGGGGTTGTAGTGCATCATAGCTATGAACCTTAAGCCTCTAAAACAGAAACGAACATTTGACTTGCAGTTAGAGCTCACACTTATGCTCATTGGATTCACCTCATAGGATGTAAGGGAAAAGTTTACTGCTAATTACATGAAAAAAAGCTTTAAGCCTGTAGTATAGACAATCTACAGGCTTTTCACAAGGTACATACTCCACCTAAAAATAATATTTGGCACTCTCCATATACATTTTACAAAGCTAACGCCTTGTTCGATACTTAGATTCCTTTTTTTCCTTAGTGAATTCCCATTGGCCGCGTAATAATTCCATTACATGACGAAACATGCTTCGTCTGGAAATCCGTTCCGATGTAAATATGCCAACAGCTCCCTCTTGCTGTCGAACTTGCTTCCGTTTTGCAAATTCATCCATTACATCTCCGAGCTCTCTACCCTGAATAAGCTGTTCTGTTATTTCATGTGGCAACGCAATTCGGGCTCCGCTAGCAGTATACAGCTGGTCAGAGAATGCTAATGCTCCCCAATTACAAAGGTACAATTGGTTACCTATAAACATAACACCGCCTTCAAGACCGATTCCAAATGTAGCATCTTGAGTGTCTAGACAGGAAAGAGCACGGTTAATAGCTCCTTGTCTCGTCTCTTCATCGGAAAAAGGTTGTGCTGATACACCAGAATCGGCATCTTCTGTTACAATAACTGCTTCTGGAAAAACTTCTTTAACAGCTTGAATTTTTGCTTTGTTCATGGAGCCAATTACGATTTTCATATACACTCTTCCCTTATACAGAACGGTGGATATTATCCAATGTTGTATGATCCGTTGTTTTCACAAGCTTAATGAGTAATTCCTTAGCAGCAGCATAATCATCCACATGTATGATAGACGAAGATGTATGAATATAGCGTGAGCATATGCCTATTACTGCTGAAGGGATACCATTATTAGCTACATGTACTCTTCCTGCATCAGTTCCGCCTTGAGAAATAAAATACTGATACGGAATATGATTGCTTTCGGCAGTATCCAAAACAAAGTTTTTCATTCCTTGATGGGTAATCATTGTTCGGTCAAAAATCCGTAATAACGCGCCCTTACCTAACTGACCAAATTCTTCCCTTTTTCCTGACATATCATTAGCAGGGGAAGCATCTAAAGCAAAAAATATGTCTGGTTGGATCTTATGCGCAGCCACTTGTGCACCACGCAAGCCAACTTCTTCTTGCACCGTTGCCCCAGCATATAACTCGTTCGGCAAGGTATCATGTTGTACTTCTTTCAATAACTCAATCGCTAAACCACACCCATAGCGGTTATCCCAGGCTTTTGCCAAAATTTTCTTATCATTTGCCATAGGAGTAAACGGGGTTAAAGGAACAATCGACTGTCCTGGTTTAATGCCAATTTTCTCTGCATCTGCTTTATCATCCGCACCGATATCGATAAGCATATGTTTTATTTCCATTGGTTTCTTTTGTTGCTCAACGGTTAAATTATGAGGTGGAATAGATCCAATTACACCAATAATTGGCCCATTGTCTGTCATGATCTGAACCCGCTGGGCGAGTAGTACTTGATTCCACCAACCGCCTAAAGGCTGGAAGCGTAGCATGCCATTATCTGTGATTTGTGTCACCATAAATCCTACTTCATCCATATGACCCGCCACCATAACTTTCGGCCCGGA
The DNA here is from genome assembly GCF_001895305.1 of Virgibacillus sp. 6R. Taxonomy (NCBI): domain Bacteria; kingdom Bacillati; phylum Bacillota; class Bacilli; order Caryophanales; family Bacillaceae; genus Virgibacillus; species Virgibacillus sp. 6R. Next base: position 597,788 of record NZ_CP017762.1, read on the forward strand.
ACCTTTTTTCACGCCAAAAATTCCGCCTAAATTATCTTGAATCGTTTCATCTGCATACTTGGACAATTCTTGCTTCATAAACCTACGCACCAAATGTTCATTCCCTGGTGCCCCTTGAAGCTCTGTCAATTGTTTAAACAATGACTTCGTCTCTTCATTCATGCCGTATCCCACCTTCAATTATATGTATATTAATTAGTATACTTGAAGCCGCGAATAGATTTCCAGTATTCCTCCTTTCAACATGAAATAGATCAAAGGTATGACAGTAAGAGCATTTACAAACAAAAACGAAAGCCCTTGTTTAGTAATGATGTACAAAGGGAAAAATAAAAATCTCAGGGTGAATTTTACAATGGCATATATGCAGGCTATATGCAGGCATTCTATTTTTACCCACTCTATTTTCTTAAAGCCATCCTGTTTTTTATTTTCTATTTCATTCCAAATACGATATACTAGCATATAAGAAAAAAACGAAGAATTTAATTTGAGAGCAAGAGGTGAGTAGTTCATGAGTGGAAAAAAAGCAATTATTGCAGCTGGACTTGGAGTTGCTGTTGGCTATTTTGCAAAGCAGCAAATAGACCAAATGCAAAAGGTTACACCTGAAAAAGCGTTAAAACAAGCAAAAGAAACGTTTAAGAAACAAGGCCCAATCAGTGGTTCTTGGATTTACATGCAACCTCAGGAAGTGGAAAAAAACGGCCTTTTGTATGACGCTTACCGTGGTGGAGTTACCCGTAATCTCGACGGAGAGAACAAGCAGTATGAATTTTATGTAGATGTGGAAACTGGTGCTGTTATTGATGCTGTGCAAACAACATAGACCATTTTAACATTTTCTTGATATCTTTACCAAATAAGCGAAAGCTAGCCTACAAATGCTATTGTTCGCTTATTTGGTTTATTATTAGCTTCAAGCAAACAACTTGATGTTTCAGATCCCACACTAATGCAAGATCTGCCCCTTAAATCAAGATAGCCATCGAGTTATAGGCAATTGGCTGTCTCGATAACGATCACCGATGAACTTCATTTGGAGACTGTTTTCTTTCCAGTTGGTCAACCCGCTCACCTGATTCATCAAACTTAATCGCCCGATAATACGCATCATGATAAAATGTGTACCACGCCTGTTTTCGATATCCATAATCCATCCATTTTTCTTTTTGATGAACAGATGTCACCGGATAATCATCATACGCTAATACCCATAATTTATTTTGGTGTGCATAAGTTGGCATAATATCCGCCATATGAATCCAGCATGTATCATCTTGTTCGAAAACAATGATGCTGTGCCCATTGCTATGACCACCAGTATGTACCATTTTCAATCCATCTGTGATCATGATTTCATTCGTAAATGTCTGAACTTGTTCCGTAATCGCTTCCCAGTTTCTCCTCCAATAAGTATTTTTTGATCGAATGTTAGGCTGCCTCATTTCCTCCCATTCCTTTTCAGATGTATAAATAACGGCTTGTTTAAATACAGATTCATACATATCGCCAACCAAATTGGTTAAGCCGGATGCATGATCAAAATGCATATGTGTCATTAACATACCATCAATGTTATTTGGTGATAACCCAAGCGTTGCTAGGTCTTTCATGACTTGTGACTGTTCCGAAACACCAAAATTACGTAATTGCTTTTCAGATAGCTTATTTTGACCAATCCCGCTATCAATCAAATAATTTTTTCCATCTAGCTGCAATAAGATTGGATCTGTCCTCAATGTAATCTGATTTAATTCATTCGTTGGGTATTTTGGCTGCCACAGTACTTTAGGCACGACTCCGAACATCGCACCTCCATCCAGATTCGTTACACCTCCCTTCAGCCATGTTAAAGTTGCTCTCCCTACCTTTAATTTCTCCATACAGTCCCCTCCCTAAATCACCAATCAAGCAATCGCTTTCAAAATAAACATCTTTTATCTATTCTAACAGGACGACATACCTTTCGTAAATTCTGCTTTATTATTCGTTTAAAGCGATGACATGACAACGAATTACTTTTATTAAAAAACATATGAACAAAGGCGCAAGCGCCCGTTTAGCAACGTAGCGAATGGAACGAATCAACTGAGATAAAGGAATCACGGTGAGGCGACGAACCGATGATGACTTATCGTAGGGCGATTTCGTGAAGTCGCCTAGTTGCTGGGCGATGGAGCCGGACGTGGCTAGTCGGTTATTTCGTTATCCATAAGCACCTAAGTTTATACTTTCTTATTCTTGCATAAAAATAGCTTAGCGAGCATTTAACGAACTCGCCAAGCTGTTAACTGTTTCCTTTGTGATTACATGTGATACGGCAACGATAGATCGGCTGACCTTTTGCTGTAAACTTCTCTTCATACTCTGTCATACGATTTGTGGAGTCATCAGCTTCATGCAGATCAAGATTCACTTCTTCAATTCTCATTCCATTTTGCGAAAAACTTGCTAATGAATATTCAAATAGCCCCATATTATCGGTCTTTAAAATAATTTCGCCATTCGGACGCAAAACTTCTTTATACTTATCTAAAAAAGTATAGTATGTCAATCTCCTTTTCTCATGTCGGTTTTTTGGCCAAGGATCAGAAAAATTTAAATAAATTTTGGTTAATTCATCTTTTGCAAACAGTTCAGTTAAACGTTCAGCGTCGACATGCAACAAACGAATATTTAGCTGCTCCGAAACTAGTACCTTTTGGGCAGCAGTAACGATAATACTTTTCGCCACCTCTATGCCAATAAAATTAATATTCGGGTATTGTTTCGCCATTTCGACGATAAATTGTCCTTTTCCTGTTCCAATTTCAAGATGGATGGGTGCATCATTTGCAAACACATCCTTCCATCTGCCACGATAACTGACCGGATTGGAAATAACCGTGTCCGGATGTTCCTGTAAAAAATCATCTGCCCACGGCTTATGACGTTGACGCATATATGTAAGCCTCACTTTCTGTATACGAGTATAGAAATGAATAAATGAACAATACTATGATTAGAGGTGATTTGAAGATGGAACTAAACACAAATAACCAACTAACCTTGCTTATGGATTTATTAGATGAGCATCACAGCGACTGTTGTGGAAGCGTTTCTGAATATCAACAAATTACTAGGCTAGTGAAGTCACTCATGCAAAACAGCTCGATTACTGATCAACAACTGCATACATTACTACCTGAAATATACCACTACGGAAAAAACGGGGAATCTTCACGAGATATAGAAGCACACATCACGGCGAATAATAAGCAGTTAGCGGCATGGATTGATGCTATTCATCAAACAAATCTAAATTAAAATTCCCTATTTGATTATTTAATACTTGCAGCTCGTGCAAACGATCTACAAATTTAACACCTTCATCACGTTCTTTATGCCAACATAAATAATGAAGGGAATCAAGTAATAAATACCAATGCATCCGACCTAGCAGGTGACTGTCTGTTGCAATACCGTACTGACTTAACCACTCGTGCCAATTTTCTTGTGGTATATACGAATTTAAAATCATTCCATAATCGATAACTGGATCAGCAATTAACGCATTATCCCAATCGATAAGATATAAATTCCCTTCTTCGGTTAATAGTAAATTATTATGATTTAAATCACCATGGCACACGACTAATTTTTGCTTCCTCGTAATAGGAAGCAATTTTTCTAAGTTGGTTAATGCGAGATTGATCTGCTCATGTGTATGATTTAAATCAATTTGTAATAAACGTTTTTTGATTGTATCGAAACTTTCATCTGAAGTAATGGGTTTTTTTCCTAAGCGCATAAGCATGTACAACAATTCAGAGGACTGGTGGATTTTTCGTAATAAGTCTGCAACTCGTAAATGTTGCATTTCTACTGGTTTTAATTCTCTTCCCTCCAGCCATTCTTGGGCTGTAATGACGTCACCATTTTCCATTCTTTTCGTCCAAATTAGCTTCGGTACAACCCCTTCTGCCGATAAAACAGCTAAAAACGGGGATGAGTTACGTTTTAAAAATAATCGCTGGTTATCCTTCGTTGCCAGGTAAGCGTCTCCCGTAAGCCCACCTGCTGGAGCTACTTCCCACTCACTACCTAGAACTCGCTTCAGCCAGTTCACCATAAATTCCTCACATCTTTCAAATTTTAGCGTTCAATAATATATTTTATCTATATCTATCCAAAAATACAAATCTGAATAGCTAGTGATTTGTTCAATTAACATTTCAGGAAAAATTTTGAAGAAAATCCGTTTTTTCTGTTAGTTGTTAAGTTACTAATCAGGAAACGGACCAGCGTTAAGATTCTTCTTCAACAAATTCAAATGGGTTTCGTTCTTCTTCCCATTCCGGGCGTTTTACCGAAGTTGTTTGTACATGTTTTAATAATGCTTCCGCTACTTTTAACTGCTGGTTTTTTAATGGAGAAGTCATATTTCGCTTTTGCGAGAACCAGCTGTCGTATTGCTGTTTCCCAATAATTTTCGTCTGATACGGCTCAGCTAAAAATTGAACTGGATTGGATTTAGCTAGAATGGTTTTCGTAATTGGGAAATTTAAATGATAATGAGAAAGTATTCCTTTTATAATGTTCTCCGTTCGTTTTAAAGCAATGTGTGGATTTAACAATTTCCCCCTGCTATTTTCCTTTTCAACGATCCACGTCCGTGCATCTTGTGCTATTATCGTTGCCCCAGTAGTCTCCCTTAATTGGCAGATGATTTCAATGCCTATTGGAGAGATCAAAATAATTTCGCACTCTACTGGAGCTTTTTTAATTGTGAAAATAGGGTAATACAAAAATAAATACGTGTCTGGAAACCGTTGTAAAAAATATTTAATCTCATTATCTTCTGTCCATTTCTTATCAACAAAGGAAATATCGGTTACCGTTGAAGTAGCCCATTTCATTTGTAAGTGTAATAATTTGTCTAAGTAATATTGCTTTAGCCCTTGCTCTGTTTCAGGAAGATCAAGATCAGCAGTATATTCTTCGTGGTCTACATCAACTGCTTTTGTTTTGCGTTTCCACAACTTCCAGCGCGGATGTTCCTTTGCTTCTTGCATCATTTCAGTATGATCCACAGAGCTATTAGCTGCTTTTTCCCACATATCTTTTAACTGGTGCCAGTTTTCATTTTTCAAGCGAATAAATTGACTGGGATATCGATAGGGGCTCCACTCATACCGGGAAATATAATCTTGTAATTTAATCAGTTGCGCCAGTGTTTTCACCTCCCAACGCTTTAAAACAAGCTTTTACTTTGTATTTTGGTTGTTGCTTTGGAAAAATTTGATATAGTACAAAGCGATCAACATATAACCGGATGATTGAATGGTTCATATATTTCGTCTGGGCTATTTCTTTTTCCATGCTTCCAGTGCCGGCCCATTTCTTTGCCAATGTGATGTGAGGAATGTATGGCCGTTCTTCCGATGAGAACCCCGTTTGTACCGCTACAAACTGCACTTGATTCGCTAAATCTGTTAAAGCCTCGGTAGATTGTACAGCAGAATAGATAACGCGAGGTTTATCAGTAGAGCCAAAAGTACCGATACCGCCTACTTGTACATAAAAGGGAGAGAAAGAAATTGTCTGCAACTTCTTCACCAATTCCCATACTTTACTATCGGACACCGGTCCTAAAAACTTTAAAGTAATATGAAAATCCAGCTCATGTACCCACTGCTTGTAAGGAAACTTAGACCTTAAAACTGCTTGCTCCTCACGGCAAGCAGCTTGCACTTCTTTAGATAATGGAATAGCAATAAAATAATGTGGCTGTTGTGACATCGTTAGCCTCCTGTAAAAGCCTATATTCGTTCAAGGCTGTTTCGCTTTAAGTTTCATACAGTAATTTTAATTCTTCTGTGTTTAATTCTCGGTATTGACTCATTTTAAGCGCCTCGTCAAGTAGTAGTTTCCCCATCCTAGTTCGTTTTAAATATAGTACTTGTTTATCGACGGCGCGAAACATTCGTTTAACTTGATGAAATTTACCTTCCGTTATAGTAATCTCTACCGCTGACGTTTCTCCCTGTTGCAAAATGCTTAATGTTGCAGGCTTAGTTATATAACCATCATCCAGCGTAACTCCATTAGCGAAAACTTTACAATCTTCTTCTGTTACCTCACCTTTAATCTTTGCAAAATATGTTTTGGGCACATGTTTTTTCGGAGATAATAATTCATGCGCTAGTTGTCCATCATTTGTTAATATCAGCAATCCTTCCGTATCCTTATCAAGCCGCCCGACAGGAAATGGACGAAAATTTTGTAACTCCGCCGGCAACAAATCAATGACTGTTTTTTCTTTTTTATCCTCGGTTGCTGAAATTACACCAGGTGGTTTATGTAACATGATATAGATATATTTTTGATATTGAACAAGCTCCTCGTTTACTTTTATCGTATCGTTATCGGGATCAACGTGAGCAGAGCTATCTTTTATTACCTTATTGTTCACCGTAACATGTCGTTTTTTAAGCAATGCTTTTACTTCTTTTCTACTTCCAATTCCAGCATTGGCTAAAAATTTATCAAGCCGCATTTTTTACTCTCCTATCGCCGGAAAATTTTATCTAAAAACCGAATTCGATTTCCAAGCACTCTTTCTAACAATGTTGAAGCATAAGCCAACCATAAGTAAACAAATCCACCTAAACAGACACATACAATTAATGTGAGCATCATCCCCAAACGCGTTTCTGGTACTGCTATACCTAGCAAATATTTACCTAAAACGATCGCTCCGCTCATTATTGCTATGAAAATCAATATTAATATCGTTCGCTTAGCTAATGGTTTATAGGAAAAGTGGGTTGCTGACCGGATACACCATAAATTAAGTACAGTAGCAATACCTGCAGCTAATGCTGTTCCTAAAATAGCACCCTTTGCACCGAACATATAAATAAGCTGTATGTTTAACAATAGTTTTGCGAGCACACCTGCCGATAAACTAATAACCGCAAACCGTTGTTGGTTAACGCCCTGTAAAATAGATGAGGTAACTGTAAAAAGCCCAAAGAACAAACCGACAGGAGCATACCAGGCAAGCAGTTCACCTGAAATTTTAATTTGCTCCAAACCAAATAATGCGCCATACGCTTCTGTAGATAACAGAGAAAGTCCAGCAACAGCAGGAAGAATTAGAAACATTACAATTTGCAGTGCCTGATTAATTTGCTTCTTTAACAGCTGATTATTTTTTTGCGTAAATGCTTTTGTCATTTCTGGCAATATGGCTAAAGATAAGCCCGTTGCAATTGTGACAGGTATAATAACCAGTTTATGACCGTAGAAATTCACAACCGAATATGTAAAAGACCATAAATCTTCCCTGCCACTAGCTACCATTGCCCTTTCAAAAGTAAATTGATCAATCAATTGGTACAAAGGAGTTGCTAAGCCGACCAAAACAAACGGTCCCGCATAGCGAAATAATTCTTTTAACATATCACGTGTGCGAATATCATACATATATATTTGCTGCTTCCGTTGTCTGTCCATATACGGTTTTCGTTTTTGCCAATAAACCCATAATACAACACAGGAAGCGACTGCTCCAAGGAAAGCTGCAAAAGTCGAAAATCCAACAGCGGCAATAATGGACCCACCTAAAACATTAACAATAACAAATGATCCTGCTAAGATAAAAAAGATACGTACAATTTGTTCCATCACTTGTGATAAAGCTGTAGGCCCCATCGAATGATATCCTTGAAAAAAGCCTCTAACAATACTCATAGCGGGAATTAAAATCAATGCAAAGCTTACCATCTTAATAACAAAAGCTACATCTGTTCTTGATATTGCTTCAGCATTTTCGCTCGTAATCATTCCAGCCGCCAACAAATCGGCGCTAAAAAACAGTACAAAAAAAGCTAATATCCCGGTTGTAACCATCAATCTCATTCCAGTACGGAACATGCGCATTCCTGTTTCATAATCCCCAACAGCATTATATTTGGAAACAAACTTGGATACAGCTAATGGCACTCCAACAGTAGAGATACTAATAAATATATTGTAAGGTGTGTACGCTAAGGAAAAAAGCGTCCCACCAGTTGCACCAACTAATGAATTAAAGGGAATGACATAAACCATTCCTAATAATTTAGACAGAAAAGTTGCTCCTGTTAACAATATCGTTCCACGTACTATATTCGACATTTTTTCACCTGCATTTATCAACATTTAATAAAAAGCTACTATATTATGTAATTCGTTTTTCAAAATTAGCATATGATCTATTTTATCACATTTTTCTTTGTTTCCTCTCCTTAAATGACAACATTGTTTTACAAAATGTTTCTTCTTCTTCATACATTACCATTTACCAAGATAAAATTGTCTCTTTCCTTTGTTCATGGTACGATACTACGGAAAGGAATGAAGAAAATGTCCTATGACGTAACCATTGTTGGCGGAGGACCTTCTGGATTAATGGCTGCTATTGCCGCAGCTGAGTCGGGTGCCAACACATTATTGCTGGAAAAAGGAAAGAAACTAGGAAAAAAACTGGCTATCTCAGGTGGAGGCCGATGTAATGTAACGAACCGTCTGCCTCAGGAAGAAGTCATTAAGCATATTCCTGGAAACGGAAAATTTTTATACAGTGCTTTTTCTATATTTAACAATTACGACATTATTGATTTTTTCACGCATTTAAATGTCCCGTTAAAAGAAGAAGATCATGGCAGAATGTTTCCAGTTACTAATCAGTCTAAAACGGTAGTTAATGCGTTACTGAAGCGCATGGAAGAGCTAAATGTCACAGTAAAGCTAGAGATGCCTGTAAAAGCAGTCCACTACGACAAGAAACACCATACTATTATCCTCTATAATGGAGATAAAATCCAATCTAAAACCATTATCATTGCTGTTGGAGGTAAAGCGGTACCGCAAACAGGTTCTACTGGAGATGGGTATGCATGGGCAAAAAAAGCCGGACATACAGTTACCGACCTATATCCTACAGAAGTTGCTTTAGTTTCTAAGGAACCTTTTATCCAAAATAAATTACTACAAGGTATTTCGTTACGTAACGTTTGTTTATCTGTGCTTAATCAAAAAGGGAAAACCATTATTTCCCATCAAATGGATATGATTTTTACGCATTTCGGCATTTCTGGTCCAGCAGTATTGCGTTGCTCCCAATTTGTTGTTAAAGAAATAAAAAAAGGACAAACTGCTGTTCCAATGGAGCTTGATCTATTTCCTAATGCCACTGAACAAGACCTAGCTCAGCAACTCTTTGAACAGATTCAAACAACACCTAAAAAATCGATTAAAAACTTGTTAAAAGGATGGGCTCCAGAAAGGTTTATTGGATTTTTACTGGAACGACATGGTGTACATGAAGATAAAAAAGTAGGAAATCTTTCCAAGCAATGGGTATTGGAATTCATACACGATTGCAAACAATTTACATTTTATGTTCATGACTCCCTCCCATTGGAAAAAGCGTTTGTTACTGGTGGTGGAGTTTCTATTAAAGAAATTGTTCCAAATACTATGCGTTCAAAGGTAATGGAGCGTTTATATTTTTGTGGAGAAATATTGGATATACATGGCTATACAGGCGGTTATAATATAACATCTGCACTTGTTACAGGCAGAATCGCTGGTTTAAATGCTGCTATTGAAGCAGAGGTTGGAAGTTGATACCTTGTATCGTTTTTATGCTTTTGCTTAACCTAATAATGTCTGTTTTTATCACTCTAAGGGCAAAGAAAGGATCGATGATGGTGCAAAAAAGTGGAATGTGGATACCAATTATTGCTTCTGTAGGCGTAGGTGCTGCTACATTTTATACGATGACGAAAAACAATCAAAATTTTGGTCAAACCATGCAAAAAATGATTCCTTTTGTATCGCAAATGTCAAACTCTAACGCTTCAAATAGCGGCGGTTCCCAACAATTAGGCCCTTATGGGATGAGTTAAATGGGCAAAGCGCACCTTATAAGGTGCGCTTTTATTATCATTTTGTATGGAGCGAAGGCGCTAATTGTTTAAGCAGGAGTAAATACTGGTTCAAATGACCAACATGTGAATAAATAATTATCCAATAACAAGGAATTCATATAATTGTACTTTTTTCTGAATTTGCATGTTAGACGAATTTATACATATTGTGTACAATAGATAATATTATAATGAAAGGAGGACGATACATTTGAAAGGTTTTGGATTACTACTACGCATTATCATCGCTATAGGACTAGGTATTGCGTTCGGTTCATTTGTAAATGACTGGTTTATACGTTTATTTGCAACATTTAATGATCTGTTTGGTAACTTTTTAGGATTTATAATACCGTTAATTATTCTCGGATTTATTATTCCTGGTATCGGTTCAATGGGAAAAGGAGCAGGAAAACTATTAGGACTGACAGCAATCATCGCATATTCTTCGACAATTATTGCTGGAATCATTGCCTTTTTATCTGCTAAAATGATTTATCCTAACTTATTAAATCAGCAATCACTTCAGTCTTTTTCCGATCCAACAAAATCATTGAGCAGCGGATTTATCCAAATTGAAATGCCCCCACCTATGGGCGTGATGACCGCATTATTACTTGCTTTTGTACTTGGATTAGGAATTGCAGCAATTAAGGGAGATTCACTTTACAAACTATCCCTTGATTTTAGGGATATTATCCATTTAGTAATTGAAAAGGTAATTATTCCGTTACTTCCGTTTCATATTTTTGGTATCTTTGCCAATATGACTTCTGCAGGTCAAGTAAGTACTATTTTAGCTGTTTTTGCTAAAGTATTTGTTATGATAATCATCTTACATTTACTTTACTTATTCGTACAATATACAGTTGCAGGAGGTTTAAGCAAGCAAAACCCATTATCTATGCTTAAAACAATGGCACCCGCCTATTTTACTGCTTTAGGAACGCAATCTTCAGCAGCTACCATCCCTGTTACTTTAGAGCACGCTAAACGATTAAAGGTTCGAGAAAATATTGCAGATTTCACTGTACCTTTACTGGCAAATATTCATTTATCAGGCAGTACCATCACGTTAGTAAGTTGTGCATTAGCTGTATTGTTTTTACAAGGCGATGCAGCTACGCTTGGAACTATCTTTCCATTTATTTTAATGTTAGGTGTTACAATGATTGCTGCACCAGGAGTTCCAGGTGGTGCAGTCATGGCAGCAATTGGACTTTTGGAGAGTATGCTAGGCTTCGACTCAACCATGGTATCACTGATGATCGCCTTATACTTAGCCCAAGACAGCCTTGGAACTGCTTGTAACGTTACTGGTGACGGAGCAATTACAGCTATTACTGACAGCTTAAGCAGAAAGGGAAAATCTTTCAACGGCGATGCTGAAGTAGCTCAGTCTTAATAAATGGTATTTTTAACAAAGTTATACTTATCCAAGTACTCCTCCACACACGTTTTCAACTTGTTGGAGGAGTCTTAATTTTAGTGAGAGTTTTTTAAATTGCTTGTTATCTCCATTTAGAGTTGAGCGAATTTTCCAGTGCCTTACATTCTCTGCTTAAACGTCAAAATTGCTATACTTTAATATGGCGGGTATAGGTATAAGTAACAAATTAAGACAATAAATATGTATGTGATAGTGGAAACTCTCCGCCATCTTTTTTAACCTTAGATGATTTTTTTAACCTCCTGTTACCATAATATTTTCTTCTTCATTCACTCAGGTTCCAAATGAATTACGTTTTAACACTTTTACAGTGTTATTTACTCCCACAATATAGCCATTGCTGAATGGTTACATAAACGAATGTAAAGGTTCTTTTCCAACCGCCGGAATGTCCCTTCACACGCTGAAATGCTTCTAAATTCGAGTTTTCATAGCTTCCATACAGGTTTCAAACCTGCTATTACCATTTTTTGGACAAACCATTTGTCTTTTTAAGTCACAAAATTAAAACGAACCCGACAGCATATAACTTAAAGATGATGTCTTTACGAAATTCGTACATTTTTGGTAGTGGTCTACCATTTTTAATCGTTCATAAAAGATATGACGACAATGCATCTTTTCTTTAATCTTCATGTTACAAGATATCAGATGTAAAGTAGACCCTAAATGCTATACATTCATTTGGTTGGCTTTTTACAATATGCATATTCTGTCTTTTACTTTCGTATGAAGCTCGATGCATCATTGTCCTGAACCCTTTTTCTAATCAGGAACACCACCATATTAAGGCCCGAATTTTATAATTTCCTGGACAAACAAAAAAACTGACCATCTTATTTGATGTATCAGTTTTTACCTTATTGCCTGGCGGCGTCCTACTCTTGCAGGGGCAAAGCCCCAACTACCATCGGCGCTGGAGAGCTTAACTTCTGTGTTCGGCATGGGAACAGGTGTGACCTCTCCGCCATTACTACCAGGCAAAGTTGCTATTTGTTATGTTGTGCTAAAAAATAGGCACAAATCTTATTATAAGCGTTTTTGAGAAAAAATCAAGATTTTTGTTAAAAAAAATCGATTCCTGATTTATACCTCGAAAACTAAATAAGAGATCATCCAACGATTCATCTTCCAAAATGGTTAGTTAAGTCCTCGATCGATTAGTATCCGTCAGCTACACGTGTCACCACGCTTCCACCTCGGACCTATCAACCTCATCATCTCTGAGGGATCTTACTCACTTTTAGTGATGGGAAGTCTCATCTTGAGGGGGGCTTCATGCTTAGATGCTTTCAGCACTTATCCCTGCCACACGTAGCTACCCAGCTATGCTCCTGGCGGAACAACTGGTACACCAGCGGTGTGTCCATCCCGGTCCTCTCGTACTAAGGACAGCTCCTCTCAAACCTCCTGCGCCCACGACGGATAGGGACCGAACTGTCTCACGACGTTCTGAACCCAGCTCGCGTACCGCTTTAATGGGCGAACAGCCCAACCCTTGGGACCGACTACAGCCCCAGGATGCGATGAGCCGACATCGAGGTGCCAAACCTCCCCGTCGATGTGAACTCTTGGGGGAGATAAGCCTGTTATCCCCGGGGTAGCTTTTATCCGTTGAGCGATGGCCCTTCCATGCGGAACCACCGGATCACTAAGCCCGACTTTCGTCCCTGCTCGACTTGTAGGTCTCGCAGTCAAGCTCCCTTCTGCCTTTACACTCTGCGAATGATTTCCAACCATTCTGAGGGAACCTTTGGGCGCCTCCGTTACCTTTTGGGAGGCGACCGCCCCAGTCAAACTGCCCGCCTGACACTGTCTCCGGACCGGATCACGGCCCTGGGTTAGAAGGTTCGTACAGCCAGGGTGGTATCCCACGGTTGCCTCCACGTAAGCTAGCGCTCACGCTTCGATGGCTCCCACCTATCCTGTACAAGCTGTACCAACATTCAATATCAGGCTACAGTAAAGCTCCACGGGGTCTTTCCGTCCTGTCGCGGGTAATGCGCATCTTCACGCATAGTATAATTTCACCGGGTCTCTCGTTGAGACAGTGCCCAAGTCGTTGCACCTTTCGTGCGGGTCGGAACTTACCCGACAAGGAATTTCGCTACCTTAGGACCGTTATAGTTACGGCCGCCGTTTACTGGGGCTTCGGTTCTACGCTTCGTGCCGAAGCACTAACGTTTCCCCTTAACCTTCCAGCACCGGGCAGGTGTCAGCCCCTATACTTCGCCTTTCGGCTTCGCAGAGACCTGTGTTTTTGCTAAACAGTCGCTTGGGCCTATTCACTGCGGCTCCTCCTTAAAGGAGCACCCCTTCTCCCGAAGTTACGGGGTCATTTTGCCGAGTTCCTTAACGAGAGTTCTCCCGCTCACCTTAGGATTCTCTCCTCGCCTACCTGTGTCGGTTTGCGGTACGGGCACCTATGAACTTACTAGAGGCTTTTCTTGGCAGTGTGAAATCCGGAACTTCGGTACTCTATTTCCCTCCCCGTCACAGCTTGAAATTATCGGACGGATTTGCCTATCCGACTTTCTCACTGCTTGGGCGCACACATCCATCCGTGCGCATTCCTTATCCTACTGCGTCCCCCCATCGTTCAAACGTTCATGAGGTGGTACAGGAATATCTACCTGTTGTCCATCGCCTACGCCTTTCGGCCTCGGCTTAGGTCCCGACTAACCCTGAGAGGACGAGCCTTCCTCAGGAAACCTTAGGCATTCGGTGAAAGAGATTCTCACTCTTTTTTCGCTACTCATACCGGCATTCTCACTTCAAAGCGCTCCACCAGTCCTCACGATCTGACTTCACTGCACTTTGAACGCTCTCCTACCATTGTTCGTAGAACAATCCGCAGCTTCGGTGATACGTTTAGCCCCGGTACATTTTCGGCGCAGAGTCACTCGACCAGTGAGCTATTACGCACTCTTTAAATGGTGGCTGCTTCTAAGCCAACATCCTGGTTGTCTGGGCAACTCCACATCCTTTTCCACTTAACGTATACTTTGGGACCTTAGCTGGCGGTCTGGGCTGTTTCCCTTTCGACTATGAACCTTATCACCCATAGTCTGACTCCCAAGGATAAGTAGCTGGCATTCGGAGTTTGACTGAATTCGGTAACCCGATGAGGGCCCCTAGTTCAATCAGTGCTCTACCTCCAGTACTCTTTCCTTGAGGCTAGCCCTAAAGCTATTTCGGAGAGAACCAGCTATCTCCGTGTTCGATTGGCATTTCACCCCTACCCACACCTCATCCCCGCATTTTTCAACATACGTGGGTTCGGGCCTCCAGTCAGTGTTACCTGACCTTCACCCTGGACATGGGTAGATCACACGGTTTCGGGTCTACGACCGCATACTATATCGCCCTATTCAGACTCGCTTTCGCTGCGGCTCCGTGTCTTCCACTTAACCTTGCATACGATCGTAACTCGCCGGTCCATTCTACAAAAGGTACGCCGTCACCCATTAACGGGCTTCGACTACTTGTAGGCACACGGTTTCAGGTTCTCTTTCACTCCCCTCCCGGGGTGCTTTTCACCTTTCCCTCACGGTACTGGTTCACTATCGGTCACTAGGGAGTATTTAGCCTTGGGAGATGGTCCTCCCGGATTCCGACGGAATTCCTCGTGTTCCGCCGTACTCAGGATACACTCCGGAGGAGATTCCTTTTCGATTACAGGGCTGTTACCTTCTTTGGCGGATCTTTCCAGATCGCTTCATCTAAAGAATCTCTTGATAACTCCTATGGAGTGTCCTACAACCCCAGAAGGCAAGCCTTCTGGTTTGGGCTGTTTCCGTTTCGCTCGCCGCTACTTGGGAAATCGCATTTGCTTTCTCTTCCTCCGGGTACTGAGATGTTTCAGTTCCCCGGGTATGCCTCTTCTATCCTATGAATTCAGATAAAAGTACTACTCCATTACGAGCAGTGGGTTCCCCCATTCGGAAATTCCCGGATCGACGTCTACTTACGACTCCCCGGGACATATCGGTGTTAGTCCCGTCCTTCTTCGGCTCCTAGTGCCAAGGCATCCACCGTGCGCCCTTATTCACTTAACTAACTTTCTATTTATGAATAAGCATATTACTTTTCAGCTTTTGGTTTTCTAGCTTCAGCTCATAGCAATAGCATGACTTCCTTCCTCTCCATACGATAAGTCAACATCGATTCACTTGCGTTCACCGTGTTCCTTTATCTCCTTCGAGTCAGTCCAGTCTGTACATCGCTACACATTCGCTTCCGCTTTTAGTTTGATGTCGTTGTTACTCTTATTTAGTTTTCAAGGTACAAAGTTTCTACAGGATGTCGTGACTTCTGTGTTCGTCACAGGACGTGACGGATTTTAACAGAAAATCCTTTTATCCTTGAGAGGTATAATTTACTCTCTCAAAACTGAACCAAACAACCAAGTATGTCTTCCGCATAGTCTAGCTTCAACGTTCAAACAACGCCAAAGCTTCCTATCTATTCCTTAGAAAGGAGGTGATCCAGCCGCACCTTCCGATACGGCTACCTTGTTACGACTTCACCCCAATCATTGGTCCCACCTTCGGCGGCTGGCTCCAAAAGGTTACCTCACCGACTTCGGGTGTTACCAACTCTCGTGGTGTGACGGGCGGTGTGTACAAGACCCGGGAACGTATTCACCGCGGCATGCTGATCCGCGATTACTAGCGATTCCGGCTTCATGCAGGCGAGTTGCAGCCTGCAATCCGAACTGAGAATGGTTTTATGGGATTTGCTTGGCCTCGCGGCTTCGCTGCCCTTTGTTCCATCCATTGTAGCACGTGTGTAGCCCAGGTCATAAGGGGCATGATGATTTGACGTCATCCCCACCTTCCTCCGGTTTGTCACCGGCAGTCACCTTAGAGTGCCCAACTAAATGCTGGCAACTAAGATCAAGGGTTGCGCTCGTTGCGGGACTTAACCCAACATCTCACGACACGAGCTGACGACAACCATGCACCACCTGTCACTCTGTCCCCGAAGGGAACTCCCTATCTCTAGGGGCGTCAGAGGATGTCAAGACCTGGTAAGGTTCTTCGCGTTGCTTCGAATTAAACCACATGCTCCACCGCTTGTGCGGGTCCCCGTCAATTCTTTTGAGTTTCAGCCTTGCGGCCGTACTCCCCAGGCGGAGTGCTTAATGCGTTAACTTCAGCACTAAGGGGCGGAAACCCCCTAACACCTAGCACTCATCGTTTACGGCGTGGACTACCAGGGTATCTAATCCTGTTCGCTACCCACGCTTTCGCACCTCAGCGTCAGTTACAGACCAGAGAGTCGCCTTCGCCACTGGTGTTCCTCCACATCTCTACGCATTTCACCGCTACACGTGGAATTCCACTCTCCTCTTCTGTACTCAAGTCCCCCAGTTTCCAATGGCCCTCCACGGTTAAGCCGTGGGCTTTCACATCAGACTTAAAGGACCGCCTGCGCGCGCTTTACGCCCAATAATTCCGGACAACGCTTGCCCCCTACGTATTACCGCGGCTGCTGGCACGTAGTTAGCCGGGGCTTTCTGGTTAGGTACCGTCAAGGTGCCAACCTATTCGAATGGCACTTGTTCTTCCCTAACAACAGAGTTTTACGATCCGAAAACCTTCATCACTCACGCGGCGTTGCTCCGTCAGACTTTCGTCCATTGCGGAAGATTCCCTACTGCTGCCTCCCGTAGGAGTCTGGGCCGTGTCTCAGTCCCAGTGTGGCCGATCACCCTCTCAGGTCGGCTACGCATCGTCGCCTTGGTGAGCTTTTATCTCACCAACTAGCTAATGCGCCGCGGGCCCATCTGTAAGTGACAGCATATGCCGCCTTTCAACATCTCGTCATGCGACGATATGTATCATCCGGTATTAGCCCCGGTTTCCCGGAGTTATCCCAGTCTTACAGGTAGGTTGCCCACGTGTTACTCACCCGTCCGCCGCTCGTTCCACAAGCGTCACTCCCGAAGGAGATCTGCTTGCTTCCCGCGCTCGACTTGCATGTATTAGGCACGCCGCCAGCGTTCGTCCTGAGCCAAGATCAAACTCTCCATAGAAAACTCACTTTTGGTGTTTGCAAAAGTGAAGTTGCACTTGTGCAAATAAGTAACGTGTTACTCATTTGCCATAAAAGTTTGTGATGATGAACACCGTTCTTCATCATTCTTAGCTTCTTCCGAGATTGCTCTCGGTCGATTTTTTAAAAGAAAAACAGAGATTGCTTTTCTTGACATACTGGTTGTTTTGTTCAGTTTTCAAAGAGCAAATAAAGCATCCTTAAATAGTCAACTCGATAATTATAAAACTATTTAAACTAATAACCGAGTTAGCTCCCTCATTAGGCTATATGCTTGTGTTACTATCCTTAATGAGGATTTTAATTATAACATGTGTAGGACTAGATGTCAAACATGTAATTATAAACAGCTAACAGTGCTTTCCTGCTTGCGACAGCAAAAACTATATTAAAGGTATGCAGGAAAAAAGTCAACCCTTTCCCCGCATTTTTCTTAACTGATTACTTCTCCCTTCCATTCCAGCATCCCACCAACCATATTGGTTACATTGAAGCCTTGTTCTTGTAAATAAGCAGCAGCTTTTTCACTTCTCCTTCCAGACCGACATACCATAATATATTGTTTAGTTTTATCTAATTGCTCAGTTTTCTCAGGGATTTGCTGTAAAGGAATATGTGTTATCTCTGGAATCTTGCCTTGTGCCACTTCATCGTCTTCACGTACATCGATAAGCTCTATTATGCCATCATTTTTTGCTAATTTTTTCTCTACTTCTTCTGGTGTCAATTCTTTTACTCTAACCATTTTCTCACCTCTAGCTTTTCATTTTTAGTACAAAGTACTGTGTTGCGTGTACACTCTATTTGCAAAGTCGTTTGTATTATAATGATGGACCTCATTGTTGACTGTTCCGTATTACCTCATAATTACAGTGTGCAATAGAAGCTACAGCATTAAACAACTGGTATCATATCTACGTTTGATTTTTCATATAAGTGAATCTTCAATCGGCGGGGTTTTTATTCCTTCCCCTACTGATTGTTAGTACGATAATGGTTGACCTAAAGGCCTCTTACGAAATACGGTCATTTAGGTGCTGTTATCTCCTGCTTAGACTTGTTGCAGTACAGATATCCAACTTCAGAAGTAGGAGTCTACTTACAGTAACTTATCTACAGTATAAATAGAAACACTTATAGGACTCGTAATCCAACTCTATAACACGTACTTACATAATAAATTTTCAACGGATAACTTTCAACCCTGTAACACATTCTAAAGTTAACAAAATAAAAATGGAGAGTGAATGATGAAGTATATATATACGTTTTTTCTATTCAGTATATTGTTATTTGTTTTTCCTTTGCCAAATACATATGCTGAAGAGACAAAACCAACTTTAATTCAAACATATCATGCGGATGTTACTGGAGATAACAAACTAGAAACAATCAAATTGTTGGGAACACTGTTTTCTTCTGGATCAACTTATTATCGAGAAATATGGGCGGAAATTTCTAACGAGCAAAATCAATGGCAAATAATATACCCTGGCGGCTATGATCCGAGTTTACAATTTATAGATTTGAATCACGATGGAATAAAGGATATTTTTTACCAAAGCGCTACCGGTGGAAGTGGTGGACTTTATAGTTACCAATTAAACACAATCCTTCACACCGTTCTACAAAGAATACCATTGCCTGAACAGACTTATTTAAGCGGGAGTTTTCAACCAAACTTTAAGGTTAACATACAATTAACCGCTACAAGTAAACCGATTAAAGTAGATGTACAACCTCGGGCAGAAGATTATATTCGACTTGGAATTTATAATAAGGAAGGGAATTTAATTTCTGAAAATAAATCCGTTATGATTGATCCGATCGCTTTCTTTGAACCAATTAAAATTAGCGCAAGTAAAGGGTATGGGTTAAAAAGCTATCAACAAATTAGCGGTGCTTACCATGCCGACCAGCTTGGCACAGTTGAAACAATATGGTATTTTGAAAATGATAATTGGATTATTATAAAAACAGACTGGGTTCCATCTATTTAAAAAACGCACTTAATAAAGTGTTGAATCTTCCATCAATGGGGGGCATTCCTCCGCCACAGATTGTTAGATAAATGAATCGGGCATTGGTGCTGTTATCTTCCACTTAGACTTGCCGCAGTACAGATTATCCAACTCCTGAAGTGGGAGTCTTACAGCAACTTATATACGAGAAACAATAAAACCGCATGAAATCAGAGTTGGCAATCTAACTTCATGCGGTTTATTCATTTTAAAAAGTTTTGCAAGAAACTCTTTTTTATGAGATAAGAAACCACCATGGCTCGCCTAGAGCGCGAGCCACCATCTATTATGAAAAATTTTGCTTTATAATGTTTAGATTCTTGAAATACTACCTAAAATAAATAACTTATATAATGGTAAATAGCTTTTTTTCATACAAAAGTATAAAATGAGGTACTTGGGGATAACGAACCGAATAGCCACGTCCGGCGCATGAGCCCAGCAACTAGGTGACTTTAGAAATGCGCCCTACGATAAGGCATCATCGGTTTGTCACTAAGGGGAAGGCCGACTAAAAACGGGCTTGCCGCCCAGACGTCGGCATACCCCTGTTTTAGTGGCATGATTCCTAAATCTTTAGTTGATTCGTTCCAATCGCTACGTTGCTAAACGGGCGCCCCGCGCCTTTGTTAATAAAAAATGTTATCCTGCTTAATTTGCAACGATATTAACTAGTTTTTCTGGTACAACAATAACTTTACGAACCGTTTTACCAGCAATCAACTCTTTTACTTTTTCATTTTCCAAAGCCACTTTTTCCAATTCTTCCTTTGAAGTATCCTTCGAGACAAGGATTTTCGCGCGAACTTTCCCCATTACCTGCAAAACAATCTCCACTTCATCTTCGACCAATTTATTTTCATCATAAGTTGGCCATGGTTCATAAGCAATCGTGTTAGAATGACCTAGTATTTGCCATATTTCTTCAGTAATATGAGGAGCAATTGGTGAGAGCATCTTTATAAACCCTACAATATATTCTTTATAGAGATTCTCTGCTTTATAACATTCATTAACAAATACCATCATTTGTGAAATAGCTGTATTAAAATGTAGATTATCAAAATCCTCGGTCACTTTTTTCACCGTTTCATGATACGTTTTTTCTAGCCTACCGTCATTTTCTTCCACAATTTTATGAGAAAGTTGACCATTTTCATCAACAATAAGTCGCCACACACGATCAAGGAAACGACGTGAGCCATCAAGTCCATTTTCCGACCAGGCAACAGAGGCGTCTAAAGGCCCCATAAACATTTCATAAAGCCGCAATGTATCTGCACCATGAGACTCTAGTACATCGTCGGGATTTACAACATTCCCTTTTGACTTACTCATTTTTTCATTGCCTTCTCCAAGAATCATTCCTTGGTTAAATAACTTCATGAACGGTTCTTTGGTTGGTACGGCACCTATATCATATAAAAACTTATGCCAGAAGCGTGCATATAGTAGATGAAGAACAGCATGCTCAGCCCCGCCAATATATAAATCAACTGGTAACCATCGCTTTAGAGCATCCGGATCAGCCAACTGGTCACCATTTTTCGGATCAATATAGCGCAAGAAATACCAGCAACTTCCTGCCCATTGTGGCATTGTATTTGTTTCTCTTCTTCCTTTCATACCAGTTTTAGGGTCTACGACATTTACCCACTCTGTACAATTAGCTAAAGGTGATTCTCCAGTACCCGAAGGCTTAATGTTATCCATTTTTGGTAATTCTAATGGCAATTCTTCTTCAGGCACAGTTGTCATCGAACCATCTTCCCAGTGGATAACCGGAATTGGTTCTCCCCAATAGCGCTGTCTAGCGAACAACCAGTCACGAAGGCGGTACGTTATTTTTTTTGTACCTTTTTCATGCTCCTCCAACCAGTCAATTATTTTAGAAATGGCTGCATCTTTACCTAGACCATTCAAAAATTCAGAATTAATATGTTCACCATCACCAGTATAAGCTTCTTTTGAAATATCTCCGCCTGCAACTACTTCAACAATCGGAAGTTCAAACTTTGTAGCAAATTCATAGTCCCTTTCATCATGTGCCGGAACCGCCATAATTGCTCCTGAACCGTAACTCATTAACACATAATCAGCAATCCAGATTGGCATCTTGTTACCATTTACAGGATTAATCGCATATGCACCTGTGAATACGCCTGTTTTTTCCTTTGATAATTCTGTGCGTTCTAAATCAGACTTCGTTTCAATTGCATGGATGTAATTATCGACAGCTTCTCTTTGTTCCTCTGTTACAATTTTCTTCACTAAAGGGTGTTCTGGAGCGAAAACGGCGTATGTGGCTCCAAACAATGTATCGGGTCTAGTTGTAAACACTGTAAATTCCTCATTAAAGGAAGCAATTTCAAACCGAACCTCAGCACCTTCAGATCTGCCAATCCAATTACGTTGCATATCTTTTAAGCTCTCAGGCCAATCCAATTCTTCCAAATCCTCTAACAGTCGATCCGCATATGCAGTTATTCGCAACATCCATTGCTTCATCGGCTTGCGGATCACGGGATGGCCTCCTCGTTCGCTTTTTCCATCGATAACCTCTTCATTTGCTAATACCGTTCCTAAAGCAGGGCACCAATTAACTGGAACTTCATCCATGTATGCTAGACCACGTTCATACAATTTTATAAAAATCCACTGTGTCCACTTATAATAGTCAGGATCTGTTGTGTTGATTTCACGGTCCCAGTCGTAAGAAAACCCTAGTGCTTGGATTTGACGCTTAAAAACAGCTATATTCTTCTTCGTAAATTCCGCTGGACTATTGCCTGTATCAATGGCATACTGTTCAGCTGGAAGACCAAATGCATCCCACCCCATTGGGTGCAATACTTCATAGCCTTGCATTCGTTTCATTCTGGAAATAATATCAGTAGCTGTATACCCTTCTGGATGACCTACATGCAAACCTGATCCCGATGGATACGGGAACATATCTAGTGCATATATTTTTTCTTTTTCGGAAAACGTATCCGTTTTAAATGTTTTATTCTTCAGCCAATACGTTTGCCATTTCTTTTCTATTTGCTGATGATGGAAACTCATGTATTTTCCTCCCTTTATCTTCAACTTAGGCAATTCAGACATTAGTTCAAGCGATTGCCAAGTATTATTATTCAAGCAGAAATATGTTTGGGACGTAGTAAGGCTTCGTGCCTGTCATTCAAATTTATCCGCTATATTCTGCACAGAACTCAAAATCATTACGTCATCAAAAAAAGCATCTCTATCCCTCCTTAGTTATAGAAGGGACGAGATGCTATTTCCCGCGGTACCACCCAATTTAATGCATGATCTGCATTCGCTTAAAATCCGTAACGTGGACATACGTCAGAAACTACATAAAAATTCGCTTCTGCAACGGCTCAAGGCGAGTTCATAAATATTCAGGGACAGTTTCCACCAATCACTGCCTCTCTATACCTGAAGGGATTTATTACTATTCCTCGGCATTGTCATTATCCTATCCTATTATATCGAATTGTAATGAATTCGTATCGCTTTGTCAAGACAACGTATGACTCAATCTGATAAAATAACAATGAATAAGTCAATAAAAGGAGATAATCATGTTGCACGGAATTTTACACTATGCCCATTATTTACTAGAATCAACGATCGAAAAGGATGAAACGGTTATTGATGCTACCTGCGGAAATGGAAAGGACACATTGTTTTTAAGCAACGTTGTTGGCGCAAACGGTCATGTCCTGGCATTTGATATTCAAGCACAAGCAATCCAAACAACCAAACAGCTAATAGAAGATCATCAAAAAACGAATGTATCTGTCATTCATGATAGCCATGAAAACTTAGAAAAATACTTACCTACGAAAGAAATGTTAATTGGTGGAGCTGTATTTAATCTTGGCTATTTACCTAAAAGCGACAAATCCATCATAACAAACGCTGCTTCAACCATTTCCGCCATCAACACGATTTTACATTATTTAAAAACAAACGGCCTAATTGTTATCGTTGTCTATTATGGTCATCAAGGAGGACAAGAAGAAAAGGAAGCTGTATTAAAACATGTAATGCAGTTAAGCCAACGTTCCTATCATGTATTACAATATCGATTTATTAATCAAAAAAATAATCCGCCCTTCATTATTGCAATTGAAAAAAGAAAACGAAGATATTAAGTTTATAGCTGCTACATCATTAAAACAAAACAAGCAGTACATAAAGCGTATCTACAATCAGGGTTTTCTTTTATCCTTCTTTAAAGATTAGTTAGTACCACAAGGTTATCTAACCTAAAGGTCTATAAACAGAAACGTTCATTTAACCTGCAGTTGGATCCTCCACTTACCTCCCTAGGTTTCACTTCTTAGCATGGAAGTGGAGGAGATCTTATTGCCAGTTACAACAACTTCTACTAAGCACGACTCCAAGCATCCCATATTTTTTTACACACTACTCTAAAAAGTTCTCTGCCTCTGCTTGTGAAACGGGGGGGCGTATGTAAACATTCAAAACAATAAAGTAAATCTTCAATTAGTGAGGGTTTTCATTCCTCCTCCACGGATTGTTAGCACCATAATGGAATGACTTAAAGGCGTTTAAGAAATAGAGCATAGGTACTTGTTACCTCCCACTTAGACTTGTTACAGTACAGATTATTCAACTCCTGTTAAGTAAGAGTCTTACAACAGCTTATATGCGGGATAAATTTCCTGCTCCATTTATAAAAAAATATACTGACTTAACTATTTTCTTCCTATATATTAGCTGCATAATTACTTTGTTTTCTTCAAGCAGCATCCATCATTGAGCAAGGGCGCATTTCACCTAACAAAGTTATAGTCTTTTTCAAATCTTTTAGCATATAGCACTCCAAACAGCATTATTGTATACACTGTAAATGAACACCAATCAGTGTGGCTTTTCTTTCATCCCCGCTAGATTGTCTATGACCAAATGGATGACCTTAAACGAATTGGGAATTTATTATGCTGCTAACCCCCATAACTCCCCAAAGTGAAGTTCTTAGGTATGTTTCGTAATCACTTAGGACTTGAGCAATTCTCGATAATTCTATCCACGAAAGTCTTATTAAATCATAGAAGTAAGGTAAAAGCATCGTCTGTTCACAAAAAATACATAATCCTATTAAACCAATAATGGAAACGTTTGCTTGTTATAGTACAGCGATTACAAACTAAAAAGTATGCTCAGTATTTCACAAAAGGTGTGGAAATTTATAAAAACACGTTATATAATGAAGGTGTAAAAAGATTGCTCAGTATTTCACAAACTAAGGAGGAGTCCTATTATGACTGATAAAACAAGAGGAAAAGAAGAGCAAGTTGCTACCAGAATTGATCAGTTAGTTTCTCAAGCTGAAGAGGCTTTAGAAGGTTTAAAACAGTTAGATCAGGAAACGATTGATACAATTGTCAAAGAAATGGCCTTAGCTGGACTCGACCAACATATGCCACTAGCAAAACTAGCAATTGAAGAAACCGGACGAGGGGTCTTTGAAGATAAAGCAATCAAAAATATTTTTGCAACGGAATATATTTACCACAATATTAAATATGATAAAACTGTTGGTGTAATTCATGAGGATGAACAAGAAGGAATCGTAGAAATTGCTGAACCTGCTGGAATAATCTGTGGAATAACACCAGTTACAAACCCAACATCTACTACGATGTTTAAATCACTCATTTCGATTAAAACAAGAAACCCGATTATTTTTGCTTTCCATCCTTCTGCTCAAAAATGTAGCAGTCAAGCAGCAAAAGTATTATTGGATGCAGCAATCAAAGCAGGGGCACCTAAAAATTGTATACAGTGGATTGAATCTCCTTCTGTAGAGGCTACGAAGGGATTAATGAATCATTCCGGTGTATCGCTTATCTTAGCTACTGGTGGATCTGGTATGGTTAAATCTGCTTATAGTTCTGGAAAACCAGCTCTTGGAGTCGGTCCAGGAAACGTGCCTTGTTATATCGAAAAAACAGCGCAAATAAAACGAGCTGTTAATGATTTGATTTTATCCAAAACATTTGATAATGGAATGATCTGTGCTTCTGAACAAGCGGTTATCATTGACCAAGAGATTTATGATACGGTGAAACACGAGCTAGTTGCCAATAATTGTCATTTCCTAACAGAAGAAGAAAGAAAGAAAGTAGAGAAACTCGTTATCAATCCAACTACCTGTGCAGTCAACCCTGATATTGTCGGTAAACCTGCATATGAAATTGCTAAAATGGCTGGAGTAAATGTAGCTAAAAACACAAAAATATTACTAGCAGAAATTGAAGGGGTTGGACCAGAATTTCCATTATCCAGAGAAAAATTAAGTCCTGTACTAGCTTGCTACAAAGTAAATAGTACAGAAGAAGGTTTAAAGCGTGCTGATGAAATGCTTCACTTCGGCGGACTTGGGCATTCAGCTGTTATTCATTCCACTGATCAACAGGTTATCGAAACGTTCTCGCTCCGCATGAAAGCAGGAAGACTTATCGTAAATTCCCCTTCTTCTCAAGGAGCTATCGGCGATATTTACAATAATCATATGCCTTCTCTTACTTTAGGCTGTGGAACGTATGGAGGAAACTCGGTATCAACAAACGTCGGAACGATTAATTTAATGAACATCAAAAAAATGGCGCGGAGGAGAAATAATATGCAATGGTTTAAACTACCTCCTAAAATTTATTTCGAAAAAAATGCAATTCAATATTTAGAAAAAATGCCGGACATATCAAAAGCATTTATTGTCACAGATCCTATGATGGTTGAGCTTGGTTACGTCGATAAAGCACTTTACTATTTGCGGAAACGTCCTGATTATGTTCATTGTGAAATATTTTCAGATGTCGAAGCTGACCCATCAATTGATACTATCCGTAAGGGTACGGCGTTAATGCAACAATTTAAGCCAGACGTTATTATCGCTATCGGTGGTGGATCACCAATGGACGCCGCTAAAGCAATGTGGTTATTCTATGAGTATCCAGATGCAGATTTTAATGCCCTAAAACAAAAATTCATGGACATTCGAAAACGTATCGTAAAATATCCGAAGTTAGGACGACTTGCTCAATTAGTATGTGTGCCGACTACGTCAGGAACGGGCTCAGAAGTTACATCTTTTACAGTTGTTACCGATAAAGAATCAAATACTAAATATCCATTAGCTGACTATGAAATGACACCAAATGTTGCAATCGTTGATCCGCAATTCGTTATGTCTGTTCCAAAGCAAGTAACAGCTGATACTGGTATGGACGTATTAACACATGCCATTGAAGCTTATGTATCCAACTTGGCGAATGATTATACAGATGCACTTGCCATCAAGGCCATCCAATTAGTGTTTCAATATTTGCCGAAAGCATATCACAACGGAAATGATGAGTTAGCTAGAGAAAAAATGCATAATGCATCAACGATAGCGGGAATGGCATTCTCCAATGCGTTCTTAGGAATTAATCACTCATTAGCACATAAACTAGGGGCTGCATTTGGTATTGCGCACGGTAGAGCAAATACAATTTTACTGCCACATGTCATTCGTTACAATGCGAAAAAACCAGAAAAATTTGCTACATTCCCTAAATACGCTTATTTTGTTGCTGATGAACGTTATGCAGAAATAGCAAAAGCTCTAGGACTTCCAGCAAGAACGGTTGAAGAAGGAGTAGAAAGCTTAGTTCAAGCAATCATTAAGCTTGCTAAAGAACTGAATATCCCAATGAGCATTAAGGATACAGGCGTAAATAAACAGGAATTTGAAGCAAAAGTTGATACCCTTGCTGAACTAGCATTTGAAGATCAATGTACTACAGCCAATCCGAAGCTACCTTTAATTACCGAATTAGCCACTATCTATCGTGACGCATACAAAGGAATATAACATCCAAGATAAAGTTGAAGATAGTTTTCTTCCTGAACTTGTAAAACCAACGCTTTATAATTCACATATTTACAGTTTCTACCCTACCCAAGAACAGTAAACTGTACTGAACCGTTGTTACTTATTTGTAACAGCGGTTCTTTAATGTATAAACTGTTTAAAAAAATAATATATTCTTGTATTACGATAAAAAAACATAGCAGGCTTTCCAGCAGTTTGAAACAGCAGCTGTTTGAAGGGCGTTGAATCATTTATGTGATTTACTTTCCCATCCCCTAAATATAATCCAACCAACCCTTGAACAACCATCTTATGGAAGCTTGGATTAGGTATGGTACCTGCATATACCTTTGCCTGCTCACAAAAATATTGGAAGCGTTCATGCATGACCGTTTGACTTTCATAGTACGAACAGAAATTTAAGTCGCCCTCCTCTTTATCCTCCTGTTGATCTATATAATAATCCAGTAGAATATGCAACCCTTGTATATAAGGAAAATAAGCTGTCACAATTTTATTTGCTAATTTTCGATGCAATCTCCCAGCCAAACTGTACGCCATTAAACAAAAAATCCCTAAAGTTGATCCAGTTGCAGCTGAGAATTCATACCACGCTAATGGATGGCAATTTTTCTCTTTTGACCAATTTGTTAAACGCGGAACCCTTTCTTCTTGTTTAACATGTTTATGCACTTGTAAATCACTATACAATCTTGTCAATTGTAAAGCCTGCTCTTGATATGTCGGAATATCATCTAATTTAGCAACGACATCGTTACACGTTTGTACAAGTTGTTGCAAGTAGCCATTATCTTGTTTGTGGTGAAAAAATGCATAATAATCTTTCGGCTCTGACCTTGGACAATGGGCATCTATCATAGATGTATGCAACAATGAAAAAGATGACGGGTCCAAGGTTGTACTTCGATCACATAAATTGTCTAAATAATCGCTAATCGTTTGATAAGCAACAATAAAACGTATACACTCTCTCCACCTAGCCCCTGATAACAAAGCATACACTGCTCCGCCTTGACAATGAAATCGTTTTTCAGACATGCTTGCAAGCGCCTGAAAGCGCAATTCTTCATCAGGTATTTCATCGGCTCGCTGTTTCCAAACAGCAAGCTCCTTGCTTACTGCTGGAAAGATCTTTCGATAAACTGTTATCATTAAAGGGATAGGTGTGCTTGGTACTAGATTACTCAACATGCTGCCTCCGTTCCATTTTCAAGCATTCTTATAATGTTTGTTTCCATTACTATTATCATCATATTTTTTAGGAGGATTCAAATGATACAGTCTTATAAAGGAATATATCCAACGATTCATGATTCTGCATTTATCGCAGATGACGCAAGCATTATCGGTGATGTTACCATTGGTAAACAATCTAGCATATGGTTTAAGACAGTCATTCGTGGAGATGTCGCCCCAGTAATTATTGGAGAGCGGATTAGTATCCAAGACTTATCTGTCCTGCACCAAAGCCCTGGCATCCCGTTAGTTATCGAAAACGATGTCACAGTCGGACATCAGGCAACATTACATTCTACATATATACGTAAACATGCCTTAATTGGGATGGGTTCTATTTTGCTAGATGGTTCTGAAATTGGCGAGTATGCCTTTATCGGCGCTGGAAGTCTTGTACCACCTGGAAAAAAGATCCCTCCATATACATTAGCGCTAGGCAGTCCAGCAAAAGTTGTCAGAGAGCTGACAGAGGACGACTTCGTGGAAATGCAGCGCATTTGTCAATCATATGTTGAAAAAGGAACTATCTACAAACAACAACAACTGGATAAGTAATAGTGGCAAAAAAATTGAACTTTTGACAAACAAAGCCGATATATAAATAAAGGAGCCTTATTAAATAGCACTGTTGAAGATTCACTTTAACTCACAGGGAGATTGAAAAGATGAACATTATTTTATTTAGTGTTTGTTGTATGCTGGCTACTGTATTATTCTATATTAGTTCCAAGCAAAAAATAGCTTGGGTAAAAAAATCCTTTATCATATACGGTTTTATTTTTTCTATCACTGCTATTTCTGTGTTAACTCTTTTTGTTATGGAACATAAAGCGGCTTTCAAACAGTTGATCCAATATACAATCCCGGTTCACGAAGACAATCAGTTATCACCAGAAGAGAGAAAACTATCGAAACACACCATTCAAAAAAAAGTTAAAATGGATGTTCCTAAGATAGAGCAGCTTCCAGAATTACCGAGAGGCTGTGAAGTAACTAGCTTATCAATGCTCTTAAGGCATAATGATATCCGTATCGATAAAATAGAACTAGCGCAGCAAGTAAAAAAAGATCCTACGCCTTATACGAAAAAAGACGGTGAAATATTTTTCGGTAATCCGTATCGTGGGTTTGTAGGTGATATGTATTCATTTGACACACCGGGTATGGGCGTTTATCATAAGCCAATTGCTGCATTAGCTAAACGTTATGCAGGTGATCGTGTAAAAGATTTAACCGGAAATGACTTTAAAACAATCATTACAGAATTAAATCATAAGCGACCTGTATGGGTAATTATAAATACAACTTACGATAAACTTCCAGAAAGTCAATTTACCACTTGGAATACAAAGGACGGAAAAATCGATATTACGATGAAGCAACACTCCGTATTGATTACAGGTTATGATGAAAACTACATTTATTTTAATGATCCATTAAACTTTGCAGAGAAAGCACCTATCGATGAGTTTCAAGCTGCTTGGGAACAAATGGGAAAACAGGCGATCACCATTGATTAAGAGGTGATCGCCTGTTTTTAACAAAGTCATAATGACTTTGAAATCGTAACTTATTCCATGGCGTAGACAATGAACTACTTCACTATCCTATTTAGATTAGTTGGAAAGGTAAAGCAAACATGCAGTTTAACTTGTCAGCTTCCTATCCTAATATTAAGAATGGATTAATTCCGCTTCGTTTTCATTTAGGTTAGCAGCAGTAAACTTTTTTTCAACAAAGTTTTGGTGCCATAGCATGAACATAAGCACCGTCCATATTTTTCTGCTATAGTCCCCTTTTCCTTGGCAGTGAGCTTCTAGCAGTTCAAGTATATAGTTCTTGTGTAATAAATGGTCTGTCTCACTTTCATGAATCAGTTGTTTTGCCCAGCCATTTAACTCATTCTTAAGCCAATGACGAATAGGTACTGGGAAACCTAATTTTTTTCGGTCTAGCACATGATCTGGAATGATTCCACGTGAAGCCTCACGCAACAGACTCTTCGTACTACCGTTAGCTATTTTCAAATCAACTGGAATTTCATTTGCGACACGAAATACTTCCTTATCCAAGAACGGCACTCGTAACTCAAGAGAATGAGCCATCGTAACACGGTCTGCTTTTAATAAAATATCTCCACGCATCCAAGTATGAATGTCTACATATTGCATTTGGTTCACGTACGGATAGTCTTTTACCTGGTCAAATAATTTGCCTGTTATTTGCTGGTAAGATAAATGATCATTATACGTTTTTAATAGCTTTCTTTTTTCGTTTTCTTCAAACATTTTTGCATTTCCAATATACCGTTCACGCAACGGCGTTGTTCCACGATCTAGGAAGCTTTTTCCTTTCACTCCTTCAGGTAATATAGCGGAAACGCGTTTCAGCAATTCCTTCACAGGTAACGGAAGCTTATCGAATATTTTCAATGAGCCAGGCTCCCGATAAATATTGTAGCCCCCAAACAATTCATCAGACCCTTCTCCAGACAGCACAACTGTTACATGCTTTCTCGCTTCTCTGGAAACAAAATACAATGGTACGCAGGATGGATCAGCTAATGGATCATCCATATGCCACATGATTTTTGGTAAGTTGTCTACATATTCTTCCGGTGAAATCATGTAGGAAATGTTTTCCACATTCAGTTTATCTGCTGTTTCCTTAGCTACATCGACTTCTGAATAACCATCGCGTTCAAAGCCAACTGAAAATGTCTTAATATCTGGATTAAATTCTTTAGCTATGGATACGATTAACGTTGAATCGATACCCCCAGATAGGAATGACCCAACTGGAACGTCACTACGCATATGCACGTTAACAGAATCATACATGACATCTTGAATTTTTTGAATCCAATCTTGCTTTTCTCGAAGCACAGGATGAAATGTAGCATGCCAATAACGTGTAAATTGAATAGGTTGTCCAGGTTTCTTAATGAAATAATGGCCTGGCTCTACTTTTTTAATGCCGGCAGTCATTGTCATTGGTTCCGGCACGTATTGAAAACTCAAATAATGCTGCAGAGCAGCTTGATCTACTTCTTCTTGTTCCATCATTAAGGTAATACTTTTTTTCTCTGATGCAAATGACGTCCCAAAGGAATTTTCATGATAAAAAAGTGGCTTAATACCAAAAGGATCGCGCGCACCGTATAATTGCTCTGTCTCTTTATCCCAAATAAGAATCGAGAACATACCTCTTAAATATTGAAAGGCATTCTCCTTATGTTTGGAAAAAAGTGCAGCTATAACCTCTGTATCTGAGTCTGTCTGGAATTCGTAGCCTTCTTCAAGCAGTTTTTCACGTAATTCGATATAATTATAAATCTCTCCATTAAAAACGAGCCAGATTTGTTCATTGTTATAGCTTAATGGCTGTGAACCACTTTCAATATCAATAATACTTAATCGGCGAAATCCGAATGAAATATAGGAATCAAAATAATAGCCCTCATCATCTGGCCCCCGATGAGTGATCAAATTATTTTGCTTTTTAAACAATTCAATTTCTTGTTCTGTTCGTTCGACTGGATTATCAAATATCATTCCGATAAAACCACACATTGCTGTCTACCTTCTCTCATTAATAATAGTAACGTGGCGTAAGATTATTTTTCAATATTATCATACCACATTATTCGCTAGTAAAAAACTTCCAAATAAAGCGTGTTTTATAGGGTAATAAGTTCTACATTATATAATTCTTGTCTGTTGATGTACATATGACCGTCTGTGATCACCATTTTTTGCGGAGACCTATATTGCATCAGATGTGAGTAAAGATACCATAACCGTACCATATATTCAATTGTTCTCATCAAAAACGGTAAAAAATT
Organism: Virgibacillus sp. 6R; assembly: GCF_001895305.1. NCBI lineage: Bacteria > Bacillati > Bacillota > Bacilli > Caryophanales > Bacillaceae > Virgibacillus > Virgibacillus sp. 6R. Next base: position 630,279 of record NZ_CP017762.1, read on the forward strand.
CAATGATGCCTTTTGTTTTTTTCGATCATTTAGTTACTCCCAAATTCTTATGTAAACAACATTATTCCTATTATATGTAAACTTCCCCCATTTAACCAAATTAGCCCCCTATCTTGGCACCGAAAAAAAAGCATGATTTCTCTATCTCCATCAAAAGAAAAATCATGCTCTCGCTCTCATCATTATTGCTGCTCTTTTACTAGTGCTACCAATTCTTCCACTTTATCTGTCTTTTCCCATGGGAATAAAACGTCCGTACGACCAAAATGTCCATATGCAGCTGTATTTCTAAAAATAGGCTTTTGTAAATCAAGCATACGAATAATGCCAGCCGGGCGAAGGTCGAATAGTTTTCGTACAGCTTGGACCAATTCATCCTCGCTTACAACCCCGGTTCCAAATGTATCGATAGCAATCGAAACTGGTTCTGCTACACCAATCGCATACGCAAGTTGAACTTCACATGTTTTTGCTAATTGGGCGGCAACAATATTTTTTGCTACATATCTAGCAGCATAAGCAGCAGAACGATCCACTTTCGTCGCATCCTTACCACTAAATGCACCACCACCATGACGTGCATAACCACCATAAGTGTCAACAATAATTTTTCTTCCGGTTAAGCCTGCATCGCCTTGTGGACCCCCAATCACAAATCGTCCAGTTGGGTTGATAAAATATTTCGTTGCTTCATCTAATAAATGTGCTGGAACAACAGGAATAATAACATGCTCCATTAAATCTTTTTCAATTTGTTCTACCGTTATATCTTGATGATGTTGTGTCGAAATGACGATTGTATCAATTCGAATAGGCTGGTCATCTTCTCCATATTCTACAGTTACTTGTGTCTTTCCGTCCGGTCTTAAGTAATCCAATGTATGGTCTTTACGGACATCTGCCAAACGCTTGGCTAATTTGTGCGCTAGAGAAATTGGCAATGGCATTAATTCTTCTGTTTCGTCACAGGCAAACCCAAACATTAGTCCTTGGTCACCAGCACCAATAGCATCAATTTCTTCCTCGCTCATTTGCCCCTGTCTTGCCTCCCAAGCAGTATCTACCCCCCCTGCTATATCCGGAGACTGCTCGTCAATCGCTGTTAGTACCGCACAGGTTTTGGCGTCGAATCCAAACTTTGCTCGTGTATAACCAATATCCTCAATGGTTTTTCGAACGATTGCAGGAATATCTACATATGTAGTGGTCGATATTTCCCCTGCTACCAATACTAGTCCTGTTGTAACAGTTGTCTCACAGGCAACTCGAGCATAGGGATCAGATTGTAATATTTCATCAAGGATAGCATCGGAAATTTGGTCCGATATTTTATCAGGATGACCTTCTGTTACACTTTCAGAAGTAAATAAACGTCGATTCGTAGCCATATTGCTACTTCCTCCTTTTAAAGTCGGTTACGGAACTCTATATAAACAAGATGCACCTTTCATTTTAGGGAATGTTATGAAGTCCATACTTTACTTGTCCAAAACGACAACAACCACTCCTATGAATGTAAATAGGATTTATGGTTATGAACAGCAGTATTTATTCCATTTCAAAACATCTCAACCGCTAGCATTCTATCCATTTTAACACAAAAAAATCCCTTCCTGCTTATCATGGAGGAAAGGGAATAGCGGACCTTTCGCTCTTATTGTTCAAGGTGACCTACTTACCTTGCATCAGGTTAGCACCTTTTCACATGAAATGTGATGGTTGCTGGGCTTCCTCGGGTCTGTCCCTCCACCGACTCTGAATAAGAGAACCGTTCGAATTTCAGCTTACCGAAAGAACCCCTTTATGTCAACTAATTTCCCCGTATTTCTATATGTTTTTTTCACACACTATAATGAAAAGATAAATATTTTTTTAATTTCATCGATATTTAGTATGGACTATTTAGGTGAATGTGTTATACTAATAAACATATTGAGTATATCACAATCGTTCTTAATCGTTGAACGTGAATAAATTTGAATTAAAAGGCAGGTATTTTTAAAATGAAAACGGTAGAAAAGTCTTATGTAACCGAATTATATTCTCACCCTTATTTATTATCGAATTTATCGGTACCGCAGCTTGTTGAAAAAATCTTGGCTAGAAAAGAAGGTAAGTTATCAGCTACAGGTGCAGTTCAAGCTGAAACAGGGGCTTACACAGGCCGCTCACCAAAAGATAAGTTTATTGTAAAAGACGAAATCAGCGAAAACTATGTTGACTGGGGAACAGTGAACCGTTCCATTGATGAAGCGACTTTCAATAAACTTTACCAAAAAGTCGTTCAATATTTAAAAAACAAATCCGAGATCTTTCAATTTAGAGGATATGCTGGAGCAGATCATGATTACCGTCTTCCGCTTCAAGTGATCAATGAATATGCGTGGCATAATCTATTTGCCAGACAGTTGTTTATCACACCTAAAGAAAAAGAGTTAAAAGAGCATCAGCCAGAGTTTACCGTTTTGTCTGCACCAACATTCAAAGCCAATCCTAAAGTAGACGGTACAAACTCAGAAGCATTTATTCTTGTATCGTTTAAACAACGTATCGTATTAATAGGTGGAACAGAGTATGCCGGCGAAATTAAAAAATCTATTTTTTCCGTGATGAATTATTTGCTCCCTCAACGCAATGTATTATCTATGCATTGTTCCGCTAATGTTGGTAAAGAAGGCGATGTTGCTTTGTTCTTTGGCTTGTCAGGAACAGGTAAAACAACATTATCAGCTGATCCGTACCGCCGTTTAATTGGCGATGACGAGCATGGCTGGGGACCTAATGGCGTGTTTAATATTGAAGGTGGTTGTTATGCTAAATGCATTAACTTATCGCAAGAAAAAGAACCGCAAATTTACGATGCCATTAGATTTGGTGCAGTATTGGAAAATGTCGTGTTAGATAACCAAACAAGAATTCCTGACTATAATGACACTATTTTAACAGAAAACACTCGCGCAGCATATCCGTTAGAAAACATAGATAACATTGCCGTACCAAGTATCGCTGGGCATCCAAGCACCATTATTTTTCTAACCGCTGATGCTTCAGGAACATTGCCTCCTATCAGTAAATTGACGAAAGAACAGGCCATGTATCATTTTCTAAGCGGATATACAAGTAAGCTAGCAGGAACAGAACGAGGTGTAACCGAACCACAAGCAACATTCTCAGCTTGTTTCGGTTCTCCATTCCTTCCATTGGCACCGTCCAAATACGCTGCCATGCTTGGGGAAAAGATTGACGCTTATCAATCAAATGTGTTTCTTGTAAACACCGGTTGGACGGGAGGAGCCTATGGTACTGGGAAGCGCATGAAGCTTTCGTATACTCGCGCTATGATTCATGCTGCATTAGAGGGCGAATTACATGGCGTAGAGACAACAAAGGATAAAATATTCGGATTAGAAATTCCGATGCATGTACCTGGAGTGCCGGATGAAGTATTAATTCCGGAAAACACGTGGCTCGATAAGGCCGCTTATGAACAAACAGCAAAACAGCTTGCGGTGAAATTCCATGAGAATTTTAAGCAATTCACAGAAGCTCGTGAAGATATCGCTAATGCTGGCCCTATTTATAAGGGTTAATCATTGTTTCCTCATCCCAAAAGGAATTTTATATAAAATTAATTTGCAGTTACTGCTGCATGTCGACCTCATTATTGCGAGGTCGATTTTTTTTGCTTGGGCTTACAGAGATGCCCAAGAGCGTCCCTCAAGCTCTTACTAAAATCATTCTTAACACTCACCTACTCTACCCCCTAGTTTTTCATTTTTATAAAACATCCATTATATAGGCATTCACACATTTTTAAATGCAATCATAAACTGTTTTGACAAACTAAATCATCAATGAAAGGGGCAAATAGGATGAAGAAAATTCTATTTTTCCTATTCTTCAGTAGCATACTATTGATTTTAACAAGTTGTAATAATACGAATTCAAAAAAAACCATTCAATTAGCTGAAGTGACCCGCTCCATTTTTTATGCTCCGCAATACGTGGCTTTGGAAAAAGGTTTTTTTGAAGATGAAGGATTAGACGTCGAATTGCAAACTACATGGGGTGGAGATAAAACAATGACTTCGCTTTTATCAGATGGAGCCGATATCGCGTTAGTTGGTGCGGAAACATCCATTTATGTTTACGCTCAGGACTCGAAAGATATTGCTATTAACTTCGCTCAGCTCACACAAACAGATGGTACCTTCTTAGTTGCAAAAGAAGAAAAGCCTGATTTTGATTGGAATGATTTAAAAGGTACAACCTTTTTAGGACAACGTAAAGGTGGCATGCCACAAATGGTTGGCGAATATGTACTTAAACAAAACGAAATTGATCCGCATGAAGATTTAGATTTACAGCAAAATATTGAGTTTGCTAACATTCCTAGTGCATTTGTGTCTAGCGATGCAGAATACGTCCAATTATTTGAACCAACTGCCAGTATGTTTGAAAAAGAAGGAAAAGGGCATATTGTAGCTTCGTTTGGAGAAGAATCTGGAACTGTTCCATATACCGTTTATATGGCAAAGCAAACATATATGGATGAACACAAAGCAGAATTGGAAAAATTCACAAAAGCAGTTTACCGGGCCCAACAATGGGTTTCAGAACATTCTGCTGAGGAAATTGCTAAAACCATTCAACCTTATTTTGAAGATACGGATGTAGCTATGCTCACTTCCTCCATTGAACGCTATAAAAATCAAGGATCATTCGCAACCGACCCGGTGTTAAAAGAAGATGCGTGGAACAATTTGAAAAACATTATGGAAGCAGCTGGAGAATTGCCGGAAGATGTAGCATACGAGGACTTAGTAAATCCAACGTTTGCAAAGGATGTATTACAGGACTAAGGAGAGTGCGTGATGTCATTTTTAACGTTAGAAAAAGTTACCCATTACTACTTTTCTAAGCAACGTGTTACAAAAGCGTTAAAGGATATTTCAGTTTCCATTCACGAGGGGGAGTTTATCGCTTTGTTAGGACCAAGTGGTTGTGGAAAGTCAACAATTCTATCCATCATGGCAGGAATCATTCCTCCTACAGAAGGGAAAGTCAAATTACAGCAAAAAGCAATCCATGCTCCTTCCTCGGAAATCGGTTATATGTTACAGCAAGACTATTTATTTCCTTGGAAAAGCATTTTAGAAAACATCCTTTTAGGACCAAAAATTAACCAAACGCATTCCAAAGAAATGAAAGAGAAAGGTTTGACCCTACTGCAAGAGGTGGGGCTAGAACATGTAGCTTCAGCTTACCCAGATGCTTTATCAGGTGGTATGCGGCAACGAGCTGCACTGGTTCGAACTTTGATTAACGATCCGAAAATATTATTGTTTGATGAACCTTTTTCGGCTTTAGATTACCAAACGAAATTAAAACTAGAAGAATTGGTTTCCGGCTTACTAAAAACGTATCATAAAACAACGGTACTCGTTACCCATGATATTGGAGAAGCAATCGCAATGAGTGATCGCATCTTTGTGATGGATAGTAATCCGGGCACAATATCCAAAGTATTTGAAGTTCCTATCGAATTACGTAATGAGCAGCCACTTTTAGCAAGAAGACACCCCAAATATCAGCTATTATTTGATAAAGTTTGGGAAGAATTGGACACGAAGGAAACAGTCTCATCATTAGGAGGAGGTATATAATCCAGATGAAACAAACGAAAGCCGAAGATCAATTATTCCAACACTATTTAACCTCTGTCCGAAAAGAGAAAAAACGAGTGATTATTTGGCAGGTTTTAATCCTAATCAGTTTTATCCTGATTTGGGAAGTGGCAAGTCGCCTATATTGGATTGACCCATTGTTATTTAGCTCCCCGACAACGATATATCAGGTTATTGCTGAAAAACTTCAAGATGGATCATTACTCACGCATATGCGAATCACTTTATTAGAAACGGTAGCTGGGTTTTTAATTGGAACCATTGCAGGTATACTTCTTGCTGTTTCATTGTGGTTTTCCAAACGTTTATCCAATATATTAGATCCTTATCTTGTTATTTTAAATGCCATGCCTAAAGTAGCCTTGGGCCCAATTATTATTGTTGCACTTGGTCCTGGCTACGTGTCCATTATCGCAATGGGAGCGATTATCTCTGTCATCATCACTACATTGGTCGTGTATGCAGCGTTTAATGAAGTTGACCCCAATTATGCTAAAGTATTGAAAAGTTTCGGTGCCAATAAACGCCAAGTGTTTCAGCACGCTGTTTTCCCTGCAACGCTGCCCACAATGATTTCTACTTTGAAGGTAAATGTTGGACTGTCATGGGTTGGCGTTATTGTTGGAGAATTCCTCGTTTCTAAACAAGGATTAGGCTATTTAATTATTTACGGTTTTCAAGTATTTGACTTTTCTCTTGTCATGATGAGCCTAGTGCTAATAGCTGTTTTTGCAGCTGTTATGTATAAGCTTGTAGAACAAATAGAGAGCTGGTTAATTAAATAGCGGATTATAATATATTCTAAAAGAACCTATGTCATAGACAGAATTTCCACTACGACATAGGTTCAAATTTATGAAAGTCGTTAAGCCTGAATCCTGCACATTTATCCTTAGCTTCGGCACAATTTAAGTATTCCATAAGTGTACAGAAATAACTTAATTATTGTTCGCACCTATTCTCTAGTGACGTTCATCTTAATCGTTTTACATGTGATAAACAATATTTCAGTACTCCATCTTTCATCATAAAACTAAACTCTTCTCGGTGCTTTACATCAGTAGGGAGAACCTCTAATAAAACAGGACCGTTTGTTTCATAATATGTTGCTTGTTGTTCTAGTGAGGAGACGGTTGCAAAATAAACGTTTTTAATTACATTTTCTGATTTCCCAGAGACGAAATACTGACCAATATAGTTTATTTGCTCAACGATTCCACCAGTCTCTTCTTTTACTTCCCTAATAGCAGCTTCTTTTGCACTTTCCCCTTTTTCCACTTTTCCACCAGGAAACTCTATTCCCCGTTCCTTATGTTCGGTCAACAACCATTTATCTTCATAAACGCATATGACCCAGACATGCAACGGATGCTCTGAAAAGGGTTGATCTTCAAAGGATAATTTCACTTCATTCTTGTAATAATCTTTAAATGTATACATCTTGTCTTCAACGCCTTTTCCAATACTTCATTAACGATAATCAATATTCGTTATTTTCCACTGATTTTCAAAAGTAAACTCTAGCTCAATGGTATAAGTACCATAAAAATCGGTTTGATTTGTTTGGGTAACCTTTACTTGATTATCGCCCTGCTCTATCATCTCATATGGCTCATCTTTTATAAACCATGCCGGTTTACTTGTCGGTCGAAGGAACAAGCCATCACTCTTTTCCTTATAATAATACTCTACATAAGGTTTCGCAACCGAACGTGTCGTAATAGAACTAAAAGCTTCATATAATTCTTGTTTGGAATCTAATGCCTTCACTCGGTAGTTCGAATAAATGGGCTGCACCAATGTATCCATAAATTGTTTTGATAAGCTGACCACATTTTTGTGGGTTAATGGTTTAATTTCTGAATCCGCTACAGCATTTGCAGAGTCAACAGGTTCCTCTTCTGCCGCAGCCGGGGTTTGTATTTGAAACGCAACAGGGGATAACATCATGATAACAAATATAAGAACGATAGAGCTATACAATATGAATCGTTTATTCAACACATGAAGGCCTCCTTTTATGTGAACATGCTCTCTTTTTCCTTATTAGTCTATTCCTGTTCCTGGCAAAAGATAAACCTACCTCACATAAAAGAATTTTGATTCAGAGATAACGGAATATAAAGTGAATCTTCAAGCAGTGGGGGGTTTCATTCATCCCCTACTGCTTGTAAGTACCGTAGACCTAAAGGCTTCTTACGAAAGATGGCAGTTAGGTGCTGTTACCTTCTTAAACTTGTTTATAGTACAGATTTATCTAACTCCTGAAGTAGGAGTCTTACAGCTTCCTTATATGTGGGATAAATATATTGTAAAAAAATATAGAAAGCTGCAAATTTAAATTCAGCTCCATTTTTTACCTGTTCACGATTTGCTTGTTTTGTTATCCACTTTATTTACAGGGGCTAAAATAAAACCCCTCAGAATAAATTTTAATCCTATAGAAAGGTCTAGAACAAAGGCGCAAGCGCATTTTTCCTAAAAAACTTCTCCTGTTGTATAGCTTTAAAACCTATCATCATCAAGTATCATTTTCTAAAATCCCCATGTCTGCTATATGTGCTTTGGTTTGTTCATTTCCTAGATCATGTACAAGCTTATAGGCTTTAGCCATATTACTATCGTATTCATCATTCGACGAATCGTTATGGTATGGAACTATCGGGATATGCGCCCTAAAGAAAGTACGTATACCAGAAGCATTAGCCTCATCAAAGGCTTCCCGTAATTGGACGATATCCTCTTCGGTAGCATAAATAACAAATTCATCATTATTATGATACTTTACACGAGATATTTCTCCAGATCCCATTTGGACATAATATTTTTGTTTTTCCATTAGAAACACCTCCTAATCATTTAGTATTTCTTTTATTAACGAAAACCATGTATGATAAAGTGAAACTTCATTCAGTAGTTAATTTAAGGCAGCTTACATTTGAGAAAAAGCATTAAAAAAACTCGCTACTAAGAGCGAGTGTGCGTCATATTCAAGAAAATACATGCTTAATTTTTAAAATACTAAAAGCCTCTAGCGTCGTATTGATTACGCATAACTCCTTTTCGAGCTATAACTAAAAGTACGAGTGCTACAATCGTTTCTGATACCGGAAGTGCAAGCCAAACGCCAGTAGTTCCTAAAAATAGGGGCAAAATAAACAGCATCGCAATCAATAAAATGAAGCCCCTAAATACGGTAATACCAACAGATGGACGGACGTAACCAATAGACTGATAATAGGTCATATAAATAAAATTGACTCCCATAAATAAATACCCTAGGAAAAATAGCTTTATTCCTCTTACAGCAAGGTCTTTAATCTCGCTTGTAGCCACCCCAAAAATCGAAACGAGTAACTCAGCACCTAAATAACCAATCACTAAAAAGAAACCGCCAAGCAGAAATCCAGTTATTTCAGCAATTTTCACTGTTTCTTTAATCGAGGTGAATTTTTTTGCCCCGTAATAATAACTAATCATCGGTTGAATCGACGAGCCAATGCCAATAAAAGCGAGTAACATAAATGTATGCAAATAATTAATAACCGAAAATGCAGCTAACCCATTTGTTCCGGCATAATGTGCAATAGCAATGTTATATCCCATTACAAATATACCAATACCTGCTTCTGATAAAAAGCTAGGGAGTCCAATAGCACTGATTTGTTTCAAGTCATCCTTTTTCCAAATTATTTTTGTGAATTTTAAACCAGATCCCTTTTTTAAAAAATGAAGCGTATAGATAAGCAATCCAATCAATGTAGCCAATGAGGTAGCAATAGCGGCACCAGTAACTTCCCATTCTAGAATAAAAATCATAAGATAATTAAGGACAATATTAACAATCGCAGAAACAATTAAACCAACCATCGCTAATTGTGGGTCCCCGTCATTACGTACAAAAATACTCAAACATACCTCCCACGCCAGAACTAAAGAAAACATAAACATGACACGCATATAGTCTATAGCGTATGGTAATGTTTCAGCATTTGCTCCAAAAAGTTTGGCTAATGGTTCGATAAACACAAGACCAATAATTCCAATAAAGATGGTTATTACGGTTAGTAGTACAAAAGAGATCGTGTATAACCTCTTTGCCTTCTCCTTATCCCCTGCTCCAATGGCAATGGAATATAAGGTTCCTCCTCCAACGCCGATTAACAAGGAAATGGAAATAATAATCGAGAATACAGGAACAGCTATATTTACACTTGCTAAAGCAAGAGAGCCTACGCCATTTCCAACAAAGATACCGTCGATAACGATATTCACCGACATAAGCATCATTCCTAAAATAGTCGGAAGAAAATATTGAAAAAAGCTTTTTTTAACGGACTGTGTCCCTAATTTTTCTCCTACGATGCTCAAAACATCACCCCAATTCATTACAGATACTTTTATTCTAATTTCGTCTCCCTGAAAAGTCCATTTTAAGAGATTGCCTCAAAATATACTTACTTGAAAATAAAGCGGATAGGTAAAAAGGGATACTATCCTTTTTTAATCAACACTTCTTCAAAGTGAATTTTCAATCAATAGGGGTTTTCATTCATCCTCCACTGATTGTGCGTACCGTAATGGTATGACTGAAAGGCTGCTTACGAAATCGGGCATTTAGGTGCTGTTTTCTCCCACTTAGACTTTGTTGCAGTACAGATTTATCCAACACCTTCTTAAGCAACTTTCACACGGGATAAAGGGACATTTGTAACCAGAGGGGAAATCTTCAGCCTCAGCTGGACATAGGTTGAACAGAACGAAATACTTGACTTGCATTTCTCACTTTTCCTACTTAAGTTCACCCTAAGGTTGAAGCGAAGGTCTAACTGCCAGTTACATATAGATGAACAAAGGCGCGGGTCGCCCGTTTAGCAACGTAGTGAATGGAACGGAATCAACTAAAGATTTAGGAATCGCCACTAAAACAGGGGTATGCCGACGTCTGAGCGGCAAGCCCGTTTTTAGTCGGCCTTCCCCTTAGTGACGAACCGATGATGACTTATCGTAGGGCGCATTTCTAAAGTCGCCTAGTTGCTGGGCTCATGCGCCGGACGTGGCTATTCGGTTATTTCGTCATCCACAAGTACCTCATTTTATAGTTTCCTATACAATTAAAAAATACTTTATACTTCAATATAAGAGGTGGAAACAGAAGTATTTTTTTAAAAAGTAAAATCCGAACTGTCTAGAAATTATGGATGGTGCAAATAACCACTTCGGAAATATACTTCGCTTTTCGCAGACGGCTGGCGATCCTAATCATGTTAAACACTGCCGGGCTCACTGGTGCCTTTACTCCTGAGCAGAGTCTACGTATATTCCCAATGCTAAATTAGTGCTTCATTTGCCTTTAGGGTTAATATTTAGTTATGTCCTTCAACCATATTTATTCTAGTAACTCTTTATTTTTCTCATATGATTTTTTTAATGAAAGTCGGTCAAAAATAAGCATAAATATAGAAGCAAGAACAGAGGGACCTAATATATCCAGAAAATCTATCCAACTATTCGGAATACCTCTGATCAAAAGTAATACAATAAAAAAAATCGCTCCGAATCTAATTGCTCTCTTTCGTAAATTTCTTTTTGTTTTAGAATAGTTTTCTTTATTAATTACGTCTGTAAATTCAATACCCGACAAAATATAACGTAAATAGGTGTATATTAAGATAAAACAAAAAGCTGCAAATGCTAAAAGCATGCCATCTAAGCTCCAAGCAAACCAGCTACTTATTAATACAGTTAAAATTAGCATAATAGCCAAAATTACTGCTGCTTCAGCTAAAAATCTAACAACCCTCATACGCTTATATTCATCTTTTGGTAAAAAAACATGTAGAAATGAGTGTTTCATTTACGATTCCTCCCAAAATAGATCATCTAACGTCTTTTCTAGTTCCTTTGCTATTGCAATACAGAGATTTAAGCTTGGGTTATACTCCCCTTTTTCAATAAGTCCAATCGTTTGTCGAGTCGCATTGACTCTTTTGGCAAGTTGAGCTTGTGTTAATCCTTTTTCAACTCGAGCTAGCTTTATTTTATTAGCCATGTCACACCACCAAAAGAAAAATATATCTAACATTATGTTAAAAATATATTACATCAAATATAAATAAGTCAACTGTTTACGAAATAACAGAAAAATAATAAAGAGAGACATTATGAAGCTTTTCTTTTAAAGCCCGCTGTTTGTTAGATATGCGAATGTAGGTTAAATTTAGCGGATAAAGTGAAGATATTACGTACGTTTATCTTTAGAGGTTTTAAGACATGCAGCATGTAGTAGCTAGCGTATAATTTTATCATCTTTAGTATTAGAAGAACTTGGCTTACCGCCAAATCTTTATGGCGGAAGCTGTAGTTTTTCTTATACTATAAACCATAGAAATTTTATACTTTCCTATAGTGCAAAAAAAACAAAGACAGTATAAACTTCCTGCCCTTGTTTTTAACAAAACTTCATTATTCAACGATGATATTATTTAACTTTATATTGACTGGGTTTGCCAGCGTATCGCCAACTGGGCATGTATCTTCAATAAAAGCAACGAATTCTTCTACTTTCTCTTGTGGGGCATCCGTTTTAATATGAATATTGTAACGGATTTCCGAATAGCCTTTTCGTACATCGGCTTTGTGCATAAAACCATCTGGATCTAAATCCCCTTCTAGTTCAACCCAGAAGTCGCTGAATTTAATTTGAAACTTCTTAGCAAATACGCGTGCGACTATTGCCTGGCACGCACCAAGAGCACCAAGTACTAATTCAACAGGATTCATTCCCGTATCTGTACCTCCTAAGTTTTTAGGCTCATCTACAGTGATCTCAAAATTTCTCGATTTTACTTTAACTTGAACGCCATCTTGCAGGTGAGCAGTGGCTTTAAAAATAGATTTAGCCATATTAGCAAGCCCCTTTTCTAATCATATTTTACTAGGATAATTTAATTATATAATAGTATGCTAACATTTACCATAGATAATTTGTGAAATGGTGAACATAAACAAATCGAAATCCCTCCTTTTGTGAGCTTAAAGTTTGACAAGTATGTATAGCGCTCTATATGGAACGTTTAAATTGGCATAAAAGTTGCTTCTAAATTTCAAATATGAAAAGGAGGAATTTTAATTGATCATCAGAAAAGGTAACACGGAAGAAATCTATCACGGTGTTTCCGTTCCAGATCCTTACCGTTGGCTCGAAGATGAAAATTTAAACGAAACCAAGGAATGGACTGCTTACCAAAACAACGGGACTAGAAGAAATGAGATAAAAAAGAAGTTAACACAGCTTATGAACTATCCAAAATATTCTCCCCCGCAAAGGAAAGGCGATTATTATTATTTTTTTAACAATGATGGTTTACAAAATCAACCTATTCTATACCGAACGATGGATATACACGAACGTACAAACCTGGAAACAGTTATTGATCTGAATCAATCGATAAGGACGGAACGACAGCGATAACAAATATAACCTTTAATTACGATGGAACCCTACTGGCCTACACTCTATCCTTTAACGGTAGTGACTGGCAGGAGTTCAGAATAATAGATTTAATATCTATGGAAGAGTATCCAGAACGGTTAAAATGGTGCAAATTTAGCAATATTGCCTGGAGAAAAGATATGAACGGCTTTTTTTACAACCGGTATCCTGATCAAAGATCGGTTCACTCCAATAAAAAAGGCTATTATAACGCCGTTTATTGGCACAACATTGGAACAAATCAAGAAGAGGATATCCTTATTTACGAAGACAAAACCGAAAAAGAACTATCTTTTCTTCCCGAAGTCTCAGACGATAATAAATATTTAATTTTAAAAGTTTATAATGGGACCGAACCAAAAAGTAAACTCTACTATCGGGCTTTAGATAAATTTTGACACATACCACCATGGAGCGGTCTCAAAATAATGGAATAGGCTGGGCATAACTAAAACAGTTAATTTAAAAAACGAACAATAAAGTGGATCTGCCATTAGCGGGGATTTCTTTCACCCCCACTGAATGTTAGTACTACAAAGGTGTTACCTAAAGGCCACTAAACGAATCGGTAAATTTAGGTGCTGTTATCTCTCACCACTTTTTTCTTGCACATCAAATTTTAAAGGAACAGTCTTCAAACAGCTAATATTCGAAATAAATCGACCACTGCGTATACACGAGTTTTAGCGTAGTCAAAATATGTAGACTTCAAAGGGAACAGCGCGAGCTGACGATCTTGCAGGAAAAGATTTTTGCTTTCTAAGCAAGCAAATCGATGTTAAATGATAAATAATTTAGGGTTAGTGAGCAGCTAATTGCTAAAGCAGGGTCATGCATGGATGAAAAAGCGCTTCTCTTATAAGCGGAATACTATACTCGTTTTATAGGTCCGCTTTTTTTATTTCCACGGTATGTACGATTTGAAAAGCCCTATGGAACTCGCCTGCCTGATACCTATCCGACAAAAAAGCTTGTAGGATACATGAAGGTACCTCTACAAGCTAAAATGCCTTTCTTTACAATAATTTCTTTAATTCTCTACGTACGAGTTTATTGGATGCGTTCCGGGGCAAACGAGCCACTTCATAAATTTGCTTTGGACATTTATAAGCAGCTAAATGCCGCTTTAAAAAAGCTTGAAGCTCTGCTTGATTATAGGTTCCATCATCCGTCACAATAAATGCAATCGGAACCTCGCCCCATTTCGTATCTTCCACTCCAGTTACGCCTGCCTCTTTAATTCCCGGAAAACGTAATAGCGTGCTTTCTATTTCTGAAGGGTATACATTTTCACCACCTGAAATGATTAAATCGCTTCGCCTGTCGATAACATATAAATACCCTTCCTTATCCAAATAGCCTAAATCACCTGTAGCTAACCAGCCTGCAATTAGCGCCTTTTCTGTTGCAGCTTGATTCCTATAGTACCCACTTGTAACCATCGGTCCTTTCACATAGATTTCTCCTACACCATCCTCATCAGGTGCATTAATTTTCACTTGGGCTGGAAATAAAGCTTTTCCGGCAGAGCCAATTTTTTTTAGTGCATCGTTTGCATTTAATGTCACGATTTGCGAAGCGGTTTCTGTCATTCCAAAAGACTGGAAAACTGGGACGCCCTTTTCCTTCGCCTGTTCTAGTAATGGCTTTGGTGCAGGTCCTCCGCCTAACAACATACATCTTAGTGAAGCGGGGTACGTCTTTTCCCCCAACTCACCCAATAGCTGCTGTAGCATCAAGGTTACAACAGACACCATCGTTATCCCTTTTGTCATAATCGCTTGATGTACCCGTTTTTTATCAAATTTCTCTAGTAAGTATACAGGCATACCATAAATGACGCTGCGAATTAGAATCGATAAACCGCTAACGTGGAATAATGGCAATGCTGCCAGCCATTTATCTTCGCTCTGAAGGCCTAAATTCAGCGCACTTCCTATCGCACTCCACCAATGATTTCCATATGTATGGACAACTCCTTTAGGAAAACCTGTTGTTCCTGATGTATACATCATAGTAAACGGCTTATCTAAATTAATTTCTGTAGCGATATCTATGGCTTGCGGCTGAAGGCACTCAACTGCTGTTAAGGACAATGCTTTAGAAACGGGCAACTTCCCAGCTAGTTCAGCTAATGTTTCTGTATAGATTAAAAATGACACTTCTGCATCTTTCAATTGATATGTCAGCTCATCCCCCGTCAATCTGCTGTTTAACAAAACAACCACTGCTTGCAAATAGCTTAGCGCATGAATAGCAATCACCATCGTTGGCTGGTTTGAAGAGAGCACCGCAACATGTGTCCCCTTTGCTACTCCCCAGCCAGCTAATTTTTTTGCATAGTCCTGACTTCGTTCCTTTAACTGTTGGAATGTAAGTGTGCTCCCATCTGAAAGCTGAAGTGCTATTTGGTCAGGAGATATGTCCGCTTGTTTCGTTAACCAATGCGGGATAACCATTTGCATGTTGAACACCTCTTTTCAATGCTCCGACTTTAAGCAAAGGTTTTTTACAGTAAGATACCGTCTTGTTAGAATCGTTTAAAATCAAGATTTAACTTCCATGTTCATCTATTTTAACTTTCCTTTTGAACTATTTTGTTTAAGGGAAACGAGGAAACTTTTTAAAGTCGGGTTTTCTTTTTTCTTTAAACGCATCTCTTCCTTCTTTTGCCTCGTCTGTCGTGTAGTAAAGTAATGTTGCATCTCCACCCATTTGCTGCAAACCAGCTAAACCGTCTGTATCTGCATTAAAGGAAGCTTTTAAGAAACGCAATGCAGTTGGAGATTTAGATAACATTTCCTCACACCATTGAATCGTTTCTTCTTCTAGTTTCTCCAACGGAACAACGGTATTTACCAATCCCATTTCATAAGCTTCTTCTGCATTGTATTGACGGCATAAGTACCAAATTTCTCGTGCACGTTTATGACCGACCATTCTTGCAAGTAAACCAGCGCCATAGCCAGCATCAAAACTACCAACTTTCGGACCCGTTTGACCAAAGATAGCATTATCTGCTGCAATTGTTAAGTCACATACGACATGAAGTACATGACCGCCTCCGATAGCATAGCCAGATACCATTGCAACAACAGGCTTAGGAATGGTGCGAATTAAGCGTTGTAAGTCCAATACATTCAACCTTGGGATTTGGTCACTGCCTACATAACCGCCATGTCCACGAACAGATTGATCGCCACCGGAACAAAACGCCTTGTCTCCTTCGCCAGCTAAAATAATGACACCAATGTCTGAATCGTCTCTAGCGTCTGCAAATGCATCAATCATTTCATTTACCGTTAATGGTGTAAATGCATTTCGCTTCTCAGGGCGATTGATGGTCACTTTGGCAATGCCATTATATTTTTCATAATAAATCTCTTCGTAATCTCTTACTTTTTCCCATTGTACTGCCATGTTTCTTCCTCCTTTAAAGTCTATGTAAAGTAAAAAGGTACTTCATTTAGAATAACCCCTTTAAACATCCAGTTACTATTTTACCAAAAATATTCGGTTTCTCCACGTGAATTGCATGTCCTGCTTCAGAAACGATCGTTTGTTGCGCATGCGGCAATATTCGTTCCATTTTCCCCATGATTTCGCAGTACTTTTGATCTAACCCCCCCGTTAGTAGGAAAACCGGTTTATCAAACTGAGTTAGTTTGTCCCAGTAAGACGCCTGCACGCCTGTCCCCATAAAACGAAGAGAATCGGCTAAGCCTGAAGCGGAATGGCTCATACGTTCTTTACGGATCCTATCTTGAACAGAAACTGGTAACTGTTGTTGCGTTATAAATAGGGGAATGTTTTCCCAATAAGGAACAAACCAGTCCATTCCCCTTTGTTCCAGGTTTGTTGCTAACTTATTGTCCGCTTGTTTTCGTTGTTTGCGCTCTATCGGATCTTCAAGACCTGGAGAAGTACTTTCTAATATCAGGCTCTTCACCGCTTCTGGATAATTCATTGCAAAAGCAATCGCTGTTCTACCACCCATGGAATAACCTAGCAGATGAACAGGTTCCAGATTTAAATATTTTAATAACGAAACAAGATCGCTACAGCACGCTTCCATTGATTTATGGTTTGCTGTTGTTTTTCCGTGACCAGGAAGATCCACGGTAATGACTTGCCAATGCTGCTTCCATATGCTTACAAAAGACTGCCACGTTTCACTACTACCCGTAAATCCATGGAGTAAAACAAGTGGTTTTCCTTCGCCATGCACTTCATACCAGTACGTAGCATCTCCAATCGAAAAAAACACGATTAATTCCTCTCTCCTACTATTTCCTGCTCAATTGCCTGCCATTTTTCACGATGCCAAAGAGCATTCGTCTCCCGGTTTGTTTTTACTTCAACAACTACCAGCCCAGCTTGTTGATAGCTTTCTAAAAGTGCTTCCCTTACCTCTAGTTCCGTTCTCGCAAGCACATACTGACCACCGTACATATGAACCGCATGTTTAAAATCAATATTTAGAGGTGTACCAAACAATGCTTCAAAATGCTGTTTGTCATTTGCCTGTGATAAAAAGGAAAAAATGCCCCCACCGTTATTATTAATTAATAAAATAGTAAGTGGTAATTGATAATGCATAGCAGCATGTAACCCATTCATATCATGGAAAAATGATAAGTCTCCTAATACAAGTGTTACTCTATTTCCAGCTGCACATGCCCCTAAACCACTTGATACGACACCGTCAATTCCGTTCGCCCCACGATTAGCAAATACTTCGATTTGCTTTTTTGTGGTCCAAAAGAACGAATCTAAATCACGTACAGCCATACTGTTGCCAACAAAAATACAGCTCTTTTCCGGGGTTGTCTTGAGTAAAGTACGTACTGCTTCACCCTCTTTAAGCTCCTGATCTGGCTTACAGTTTAGGTGCTTTTTCGCAATCTCATTATACTGCTTCCAGATTTGCAACCATGTTTTTGAACTCTTTGGAGTTGCTGATGCAGTCAACACTTCGCAGCAAGCAACTGCATCAGCAAAGATAAACGCTGTTGGATTACTCATCGGTTCACGAAATCCTTCATGGTCTTCAACAACTATTTGCAGTGCATGCTGATGCTGTTTTACATAAAATGAATATGCTTTGGAAACTGGCATTGCGCCAAATCGAATAATGAATTCCGGCTTCAACCTTTCACGAATAGCTTGATTGCGCAATAAAGCGTCATACCCCTCGATAATTACATCTGAAACATGGCTTCCAGCTCGAACCTGTGATAATGGGTCAGCCAAAATAGGAATTTGCCATTTTTCAGCTAACTTCGTAATTGCCTCTGGTAATTCAGGGTCAGTTTGTGGTCCGCAAACAATAACACCTTTTTCTTTATTCGTTAATTTAAGCAATACATCCTCCACCTGCTGTTCGGATAAATGTTTCTTCCCTTCATAAGCAGGTAAGGTTGAAGTCGGATGAGAACGGTCATGAATCCCCCACACGTTTTCATACTGAAAATCTACCATTAATGGCTCACGAAAAGGAAAGTTCAAGTGAACCACACCAGGGTTCCCTTCCCGAGCAATATAACATGCACTTGCAGCTTTATTTCGTACATATTGAAGCATGTGCAGATCAGCTTCCGGAAGTGCCATTTCATGGAACCACTTTACATAATCTCCGTACATTTTTATTTGGTCAATAGCTTGAGGTGCACCAACGTCGCGTAATTCATGTGGGCGGTCAGCAGTTAACACAATTAACGGAACCCTGCTATAATAAGCCTCGACAATAGCTGGAAAGTAATTTGCTGTCGCTGTTCCAGATGTACAAACAAGAACAACGGGGCGCTTTGTTTTCTTCGCCAGTCCAAGTGCAAAAAAAGCAGCTGACCGTTCATCAATAATAACCCATTCCTTCATCTTTTTATGCTCAGCCAACGTTAGCGCTAGCGGTGTGGATCTGGAACCAGGAGAAATAACAGCATCCGTTAATCCGTTAGCAACTAATTCATCGACAAAATTCGTCACATAGCGCGTCAAAACTTCTGTATGATTCATGCTTGTCCCCCTAAAACAGTTAGCATTGGAGAGAATTTAATGCGTGTCTCTTCAAATTCTTCCTCTGGATTTGAATCTTTTACAATTCCACAGCCTGCAAACAAAGACGCTTCATCTTCTTGAATTAATGCCGAACGAATGGCTACTGCAAATTCCCCATGGTCGTTACTATCTAGCCAACCAACGGGAGCACCATACCACCCTCGGTCTAACCGTTCATAATCCCGAATAAATGTCATAGACAAATCTCGCGGTACTCCACCAAGAGCTGGAGTAGGATGCAATTCTTTGACAACATTGAAAATCGTATAGCCATCTTTTAGTCTTCCTGTAACAGGCGTATATAAATGTTGCAGATTTTTCAATGGATATACAACTGGTGTATCCGGTATGTGCACATCCGTGCAATATTTGTTTAATCCTTGTTTAATCATTTGCACGACAAAATCATGCTCTTCCCTATTTTTCTGGTCATGTAATAGGTTGTCTGCAATTTGTTGATCTTCTACTTCTGTTTTACCTCGTGGTGCGGTTCCTGCTAGGCAAGTTGATAGCAGTTCTTGTTTATCTACCTTTACAAGTCGTTCCGGGGTAGCGCCTACAAAGCAACTATTATTTTGCTCAAAGGCAAAAACATAACTGTTCGACTGTTTTTTAATTAAATCACCTAAAATATGACTGATATTTACTTGCTTATTAAACTGAAGACGCAACTCTCTAGCAAGCACGATTTTATCCATTTGCTTCTGTTGAATCTCTTGCTTCGCTTTTTGTACAGTTTGCTTCCATTGCTCTGGAGCAATAACCTTGGAGTTTACTAAACGCGGTGTACCATGTTGCTCTTTAGAAGCTTGAAACAATATTCTTTCAGCAGCCTCTATTGCTTTCATTAACTGAATAGGATGATCGTCTCTACGTATCTTCAAGTTAATCGTAAAATAGACATCATCCATATTCTTTGTCAGCATATATTCTGGTACAGTAAATTTAACTCTAGGGAAATCAGCCCACAGCTCTGTTCTTGGCTTTTGTGGGTCAAAATCTAATCCACCTAGACTTACTAATCCCGTTCCAGGTGCTTGAAAAGGGTTATAGATCCGTACATCACCTAGTAGTTTCTTCCAAGTAGTTTCTGTATATTGAAAACGGTCTTGGTTAGCACTTATTTCAAATATATTCCCAACACCAACGATGGAAAAAGAATCCTTTGTGCTCGTCCAAAAACATCGCTCTTTATTTAATCTTGCAGCTGCTGCAAAGAAAAGAACTGGATCTTTTGGTTCTACCTGTTTCGTAATACTAACAAGTTGAGCCTCTTTCGTTAATGGCATCTGATGAATGGCATCGCGCAAGAGTTCTTCAACTTGCTGATCCTGTACTCCTATCATTTCAATTAACCTCCGTTAAACTAACAATGACAAACTTTCTTCTTTATTTTATTCTCTTTTCCGCTTATTCTCAAGGAAATCAATCGCAAGCGTTGACACTCTATCATAAATTCCATAGAATTAATATGATTATCGTTCTCATGTTTTATTAAATAGCAACAGCAGCTATATCTTATACGATCTATGTATAGTAACAAACAAAGGGAGGGGAGAATAGATGCATTCATCCAATAAAGTTACCATCAAAGACGCACTTAACGAAAGAGATGGTTTTCAAATTTGGTGGCGACTGCTACGACCTCATACTTTAACCGCTTCATTTGTACCAGTATTTGTCGGCTCCATGCTCGCATTTCATGAAGGCCATATGAATATATTCCTTTTCATGGCCATGCTTATTGCTTCAATGCTTATTCAAGCCGCCACAAATATGTTTAATGAGTATTATGATTTTGTCAAAGGACTCGATAATGAAGAATCTGTCGGTATCGGTGGTACAATCGTCCGCGATGGAATTAAACCAAAAACAGTCTTACATCTAGCGCTAAGCTTTTTCGGAATTGCCATGTTACTCGGTGCTTTTATTAGTGCAACATCAAGTTGGTGGATTGCGGCTATTGGTTTAATCTGTATGCTTTTCGGATATTTATATACTGGAGGTCCTTACCCAATAGCTTATACTCCATTAGGCGAATTGTTCTCGGGATTCTTAATGGGGACTGTCATTATCGGAATCAGTTATTTCATTCAAGCTAAAACCATCACGTTGGAAGTAATACTCGCTTCCATTCCAATCGCGATATTTATCGGAGCCATCTTGCTTTCCAACAACATTCGTGACCTAGACAATGATAAGGAAAATGGTCGAAAAACACTTGCAATTTTATTAGGTCGAAAGAGGGCTATTGGCTTTCTAGCGCTGATGTTTTTAACAGCCTTTTTCGTCACTGCATGGCTTATTATTAAAGGTATTTTTCCATTGTGGTCATTCATAACCTTTATCGGTGCAATTAAAGCTGTTGATGTGATCCAAAAGTTTAAAGGGAAAACACAACCGCTTGAAATGATGCCTGCTATGGCAGCCACCGGTAAAACCAATTCTATTTATGGGATTCTGTTAGGTATCTCATTATTTATCAGTACGTTTATAAATTAGGGGGAAGCTTCATGGCCTATCCGAACACGTTAATGGAAACTCTTGGCATGGAGACGTTGACGATGACGAAAGAAAAAGTCCAGCTTACGATGCCGATCGATCACCGAACCCGCCAGCCATTCGGATATCTACATGGCGGCGCCTCTGTTGCGCTTGCTGAATCAGCAGCCAGTATTGGTGCCAGTCTACATGTTGATCTCCAATCAGAAGCAGTTTTTGGAATAGAAATTAACGCCAATCATATCCGCAGTGCTAAAAGCGGGCTTGTAACAGCAACAGCAATTCCTTTACACATCGGCAAATCAACGATGGTTTGGGAAATAAAGATTACCGATGAACAAGGTCAGCTCCTATGTGTTTCCCGATGCACCATTGGTATAATTACCAAGAAAAAATAATCCTCGGACCTTCGGAAAGGGATTCACTAATGAAAACATATCTTAGCCAAGATAAATTATTTGAGTTTCAAGAAAAACTATTGAAAATGAAAAAAGAAACAGAAGAAGCTATTGAAGCAAATAATACGGTAGCTCCCAATGAGGCTTTAGAAGAATTAGCCGATTATGATAACCACCCTGCAGACATGGGAACAGAACAGTTTGAGCAACAAAAACAAGCTGGGATGAAGCAAATGTTAGAAGAACAATTACAAGCAATTGATGATGCGTTACAGAAAATTGAACTGGGGACGTTTGGATTAAGTGAAAAATCTGAAAAGCCAATTCCGATTGAACGACTAGAAGCCCAACCTACAGCTCGTTGCTTGGTGGGGGAAGAATAGAGAGAAGGGACTGGGACATAAGCAAATACTAAATAGCAAACCGAACAATTATAAATGAATTGTTCGGTTTGTTTGTATAAAAAAATTCCTATCATCGCTACGTCAACATATTTCGCTTTCCGTAGGTCTCCTCAGCTTCCCCGGAAAGCAAAGAACGCTTTCCTGCTGGATCTTCAGCTCGAGCTATTCCCTAGAGGGGTCCACATATTTTGACTCGCTAAAAACTTGTGTTTACACAAGGACTTATTTATTGTTCGTTTTTTAATCAACTGTTTTAGTTTTGTCCGGCCTCAGTCATTTTCAGTTTATGATTAACTAAACCAATTACTTTTTTGACTTAAACGTTTTATAGGAAGGTATATTTCCAACCGAGTTAGCTGTAATAACCGCTTGAACAATTGCTTCTTCGACTACTTTCACTGCCATGGCACCGATAAGATCAACGGAAGCGCGTTTGTTCCCTGTCGCTAATGTGAAAATCGTATCCCCGTCCAACATGGTATGCGCAGGATAGATTGTCTTAGCCAGCGCGTTATGCGCTACTTGTGAGATTTTTGTCGCCTCTGCTTTAGTAAGAGAAACATTAGCTGCCACAACGCCAAGCGTCGTATTCATACCAAGCGATATTTGACTTTGATTCTTTTGCATGTATGTAATACTGTCTACTATTTGTTGCGTATTCGGGTCAATCGGACCTGCAAGTATTTCTCCACTCTCAGGGTGCCTGATATCCCCAACTGCATTTACAGCTACTAATGCACCAATGATTACACCATTCTCTAGTTCAACGGAAGCACTGCCAAGGCCTCCTTTCATACACTGTTCCATACCTGTTAATTTACCAACCGTTGCACCACATCCAGCACCAACATTTCCAAACGTAAAAGCTCCCTTTTTAGCCTGTTTGGCTGCTTGGTAACCCATTTTTTTATCGGGACGGACATTTCCATCTCCAACAGCTAAATCAAATAATATCGCAGCTGGAACAATTGGTACTTTGGTAACACCAACATCTAAACCAATTCCCTGTTCTTCTAAATAGTGCATGACTCCATCAGCAGCTGCTAACCCAAAGGCACTCCCTCCAGAAAGCGTAATTGCATGAACTTGTTCTACTGCATTCACTGGATTTAACAAGGCTGTCTCACGAGTTCCCGGAGCAGCTCCCCGTATATCAACACCACAAACAGCTCCATCTTCTGAGACAATCACTGAACAGCCTGTCATCGCTTCTGTATCCTCAACATTCCCCACCTTAATCCCAGGTACATCCGTTATATTGCCATAAGTCATGAAAACACCTCATTTTCTATTATTTTTACAAAATAAAAGTTGTTGCTACTATAACACATTTATGATTAGGGTAGTCCTTATAGTAATGCTTGTATAGCACCCTTTCACGAAGTAAATGTACAATACTTGGACTTTAAATCTGCAAAATTAGTAATATTTCGATACAAGAAAGCTGAGTACATTCATCACTTGCGCTGTGTTATGATCCATAAAGAAGTCACTGCACGAGTTTACATGAGAACCAAGGATGGATAGCTTTTTTTGCAAACCGACAAACGTATTAAAAAAGCTGAATGATGGCTGAGAAATAGTGCTCGCAGAGTCTCTATGTCTCACCTCAACAATTTTATATTTTTTAGGCAATTACTCTCTTTATGTTCTTAAGCGAATATAGCCTTTACTATATAAAATAAACATACTAGAAACTTTAAAAATTACTTCGTTCAACTCCACAAATAATAACTCTTAATTACAGTTATCAATTTATAAAAAGACAATAACAGATACTATAATGAATGAAAAGAAAACTATTCCATATATAGATGTAACGATTTTTGATTTATCCGGAACACGATCAGTATGCTGTCCTTGTTCTTTACCTTCGACATAATTAAGTATTTCCTCGAAAGTTTTTAAATTGTTGGTTTGCATTATTTGCTTTTTATGGCTTTCACTCCTGTAACCAGCATAAAGACTAATCAATCCAATAGGAATCAAAATGATCCATCCATAAATGCCGAAATAATGAAAGCTTGGTATGATTAGTAATGCTAATATGGTGAAAGAAATAATCATAACGATAACCCATTGATTAAAACGTATTAAATTAATCTCTTGTTTCATTTCTTTTAAATCTCCTTTCACTAAATGATCAATAGTAACATCAAAGAGTATACTCATACGCAATAAAACTTCAATATCCGGATAACTCTTCCCCCTTTTCCAGTTAGAAACAGAGTTACGGCTTACATAAATTTTTTTTGTGCTAATTCTTCTTGAGATAATCCATCACGCTTTCTCTAATATTGGGTTTGTTTACTTATTTTCATTTAGCTACCTCCTGTATCTAGACTAGCAAAACATCTGTATTAGAACTACCAAAACTATTATGAATTTTAGATGAAAGCAGGAATTTTATGACAAAATCATTGTGCAATGCTATTATATAAAATGAATCTTCAATCAGTGGGGGTAATCATTCCTGCCCCACGGATTGTTAGTACCGTAATGGTATAATCTAAGGCCTCTTACGAAATAGAGGATTAGGTGCTGTCATCTCCCAGTTAGACTTGTTGTAGTACAAATTATCCAACTCCTGAAGCGGAAGTCTTAAAGCATCTTATATATGGGATAAACTTTTATAAGGTTATTGTTATTGAAGTGATATCTTCTTGAAGACATGTTATTTTGCAAAATTAATTCAAAGAACTACTAAAAACTTACCTTTTTTGTGTCCAAAATATTGGGGTAGATTTATTACTTATACTTTGCACACAAAACATATACCTCTACAAAAACCCAACCTTAACTAAAACGAGTTTTGCGGCATTTCGCATCAAAAGAACGTGAAAAAGCAGTGCGATCCATTAGAAATGATGGACTGCACTGCTCTATTTATTCATTTATAAAAATATATTACGACGAAGCAAATTTTGTTTGCTTTTCTTCAAGCCATGTACGTAGCTTTAAAAATAATGGAACAAATAATAAACCAACAATAATTCCTTTTATGATATTAAATGGTAAGATCCCACCATATACAACTCCCCATTTAATCGCTGTACTGGACATGTCCTCCCAGCCCATGAACCATGCATATGCCGGTAAGAAAACGAAATAATTTAATACACTCATTCCAACTGCCATAATGATAGTCCCAGTAACTAAGCCAGAAACAATACTTTTCACACCTTTAAATTTGTGATACAGCATGGAAACTGGTACGACAAACAATATGCCAGCTATTAAGTTAGCAAGTACGCCAATTGGATCAGATGCTCCAGAGACGGCTAAATACAAAAGGTTTTTAATAGCCACTACAAGTACGCCAGCAAACGGTGAAAAGATTAAGGAAGCCATTAAAGCCGGAACATCGCTGAAATCAATTTTCAAGAAAGCTGGTAATAACGGCAGTGGAAAGTTCAAGAAAAACAACAATAATGAGATCGTTCCTAATAAAGCTAATACAATGACTTTCATCAGTTTCGATGATTGTTTATTCATTGGTTGCATATTCTATTTCTCCCTTCATCATGTATCGATTCCAATCTCGTGATGAAGGATCAAAGCCTGTTCCTTTCCTCACAGTAAAAAACCCTAAAGCAACTAATCGGGGCTTTAGGGTAAACGTAAACAAGCATAGGAAAAAGCAAGGCACATCTGCGTACCTATGATTCGGCTCGACATCTTCTCCCATCCAGACTGTAACTGTCGGTTCTGGACTTGCACCAGATCAACCACAATAATTATTGTGGGTCACGGACTTAAAGCATACGCTTTTTACCGTCGGTCGGGAATTTCACCCTGCCCCGAAGATGGAATCGATATTTTATTGTTACGGTTATTTTACATGACAATTATTGATTTTGCAAGAAAATAAAACTATATAGTATATTTACTAGTGAGAAACAAAGAACGATAATTTCCCATACTCTTTTAACACTATGTAAGTATTTTGCCTAAAAATCAAACACGGACTGGTTCCTCTGCAACGTTCAATTGAAGAACTATAGCCATAGCGGCGGTAATGGAGTTTGCAATGTATCGTTAGTTACGGAGATGGCTCTTCAGATATACACCTCGATGGTTTCACGTGAATTAAAACGATTATATTAGAAAAACTTGGCTTGTCGCCAAGTCTTATGGCGGAAGCCTTTGTTTTTCTTATACTATAAACCAAAAAAATCTTATACTTTCCTATAGTGGAACAAAGGCGCGGGGCGCCCGTTTAGCAACGTAGCGAATGGAACGAATCAACTGAGATAAAGTGAACCTTCCATCAGCGGGGTTTTCTTCATCTCCGCTGATTGTTAGTACCACCAGGGTATGACCTAAAGGCCCTTGAACGAATCGGGGGTTTAGGTGCTGTTACCTCCCGCTTCGACTTGTTTAGTTCACATCTTCCATTCTTGAAGTGGGAGTCTACAACGCCTTTTTACGGGATAAAGGAATCATGCCACTAAAAACAGGGGTATGCCGACGCCTGAGCGGCAAGCCCGTTTTTAGTCGGCCTTCCTCTTTGCGATGAACCGATGATGCCTTATCGTAGGGCGATTCGTGAAGTCGCCTAGTTGCTGGGCTCATGCGCTGGACGTGACTATTCGGTTATTTCATTATCCATAAGCACCTAAGTTTATACTTTCTTATTCTTTAAGAGAAACTATAACGTGCCTGGAAGCTCTATGTTTCCTGCTTAGGTATATTTTTACAATCATCCCTAGCTCCCAGAGTATTGAATTAGAAATCTTTTTTCTCTCCGTCAAAACAAACCTCGCATCCCATTTGGAATGCGAGGTTTTGCAATAGCAACTACTTTTCTGCGTTAATCCACAATTTACCTTCTGCCTGTTTGCGTTGTTCATTGCCGTAATTATCTTCTACCTTCACTTCGATAACTGCACCTTCTGCAACCACACTGCTCGTTGCTGTCCAATAGCCGACATAATGACCTTCTGATGTTTCCATCATTGGCAGCTCCTTAGCGTTCGTTACAGTATTTGTTAGTGGCATATGGATGACATAGGTTGCTTTTAAACCTGGTTCACTGTCAAATTCGAATTTCACCGATTCTCCAGCTTTAAGATTAACATCTTCTGTCGGCGTTAAATTCTCAATTTTTGGAGCAGTGAAATCAACATCCAAGGTAATTTGTTCTTTTGCTTTATTGCCTGCTTCATCTTGCGCTACGACCTTAATTTTATTCTCTCCATTGTCTAGTAAAATGCGCTTAGAATACTTACCATCCTCCACTTTTGCTTTCTTCCCGTTCACTTTAACGACATCCAGATGCTCATCAGAAACAGTACCTTCCACAGTTACAGTTTCTCGATTTAATTTGTCCTTATTTTTTGGTGAATCGATCGTTAACTCAGGCTTTTTCGTATCCAGTGTAATATTTACCGGCTCCGACTCTCCTGTCGGTGTTCCATCAAGCAACGATACAGCCGTTAATTCATTTTCCCCTTCTGCTAAAGCTGCAGGGATGGCAAACGAACCATCATCGCCTATCTCAACTGAGTCCAGTTCTTCACCATTATTCATCAATTGAATGGTCGTCGTTGGTGAAGCAGTTCCTTCAACAGTAACCTCTTGTTCATTTGTAATCGTTCCATCCTTTGGGGAGGTAATAACAGGTTGCTCCACTTCGTAATTAACACGAGCCCGGATCATATAGTTTCCTTCATCTGCTGGTGATTTTGACCATGCACCACCGACTAATTGATAGCTCCTATCCGCATTTGGACTGCTCTCATCCGTAGCAAGTCCAGGTGCTCCTGTATTTGGTGCTGTTTGTACATAGACGACGTAGAATTCTTCTTCTACAACTATGCCATGCTCTTTTAAGTCAACAACCGTCCAATCATTTTCATCGCGAACGGCTTCTGCGTCGACAGGACCAGCTAACTTCTTACCCGGTGTGCCATCAGGTCCAGTTGCATCCCAAACCTCTACTTGGAACGCGGTACCGCCTGGAACTGGAAATTCATCGTTCCAAAATTTAAAGACTGCTGCATCTACAATACCATTCTCTTCTCCTTCTGGTAATGCCATCTTTACGCCCCAGCCATTTCCAGCATCATAGAAAGCTCGAGCATTTTCTGCAGTTCCATCATCATACGCGATTTCACCACCTGGTAAGGTGTAAAATGGTTCTAGTTCAATGTTTTCAGTAATATCGCCATCCTTTAAAACGATTTCTTTCTCGGTACCATGGTAACCAGTAGCAAGCACTTTTAGCGTATACGTACCACGATAAGCCGTTAGTGAATAATTACCAGCTTCATCCGTTGTTACTGGATCAATATTTGCATCCTCTACTACTAGAATGGTAGCATTTGAAACAGGCTCGCCTGTTTGTTCATCCTTAACCGTGCCACTTACAGTATATTGATCCATTTCTTCTAACGTAAAATCCGCTTCCGCTGTCCCATCTGCTTCAATGGTTACAGACTGCTCCTGAGACTCAAATCCATAAGCTTCTGCTTTTACAGTGAAATCACCAGCACCATGCAACAGAGAATAATTCCCTGTAGCTGGATCTGTAGTTACTGTACGTCCACTTTCTAATACACTTACTTGTGCTTGCATTGGCAATAACGTTGGATTGATAGGATTTTGTTCGGCTTTTGGTTTCTTCTTTGGCATTTCGGGCTTGATTTTTGCAGGGTCTACTTTTTCCTTCTTTGCTGACTTTTTATCCTGTTTATCCTTAGCAGCAACCCTTTGCAAACCACTAAATCCTAACAAACTAGGGTTAAGCTGCGCTTTTTTCAATGACACGCTATCTGTATTAGGTGTATCGGTTAAGGCTACGTCATCGATATACCAGCCCTCTCGTGTTACGCTACCGTCCGTATCTAAGTTAAAACCAATATAAACTCGTTGACCAAGGTAATCAGACAAATCGATCTCCGCATTCTCCCAACCATCGGATACATCCGAGATTTCTTTAAGCTGTGTCCACTCCTCCTGATCTGTAGAAATAAATACGTGACCATAGTCATAATTTTTTTCTAAATTATGCCATTGATTGAATTGTAAATAGGCTCCCCCTTCTTCAGGAAGATCAATCGGCGGCATCACAAGCGTGGTATTCGAATTACTCTCATATTCACCTGCTAAATTGGTTGCATATACATTTTCTCCGGAAGCTGCACTTTCTGGACCAGAAGTTGGCATACCACGCTCCCAACTGTTGTTCTCACCAAATACAGTCCAGCCCGCAGAAACTGCTTCAAAATCTTCTTCATACCCAACCGTAATTCCCGGGAGTAGAGCAACCTCGTACGTCTCACTACTCACTTCATTATTCCCAAAATCATTCATATGCCACGTATACGACAGTGTTTCGCCAGTAAGTTGTTCACCAGGAATCGTTGCTTGATACGTTCCCTTTTTATAGTCTCCTGAAATCTGCTCTGCTTCAATTGTTTTTTCTTCCCCACCCGCATTCGTATATTGTAGATTTACAGAATTTACACTAATATTATCTGTCACTTGAATCGTTAAATTCAAATCCATCCCCATATACGCTTCCGTTAACGCTTCATGTTCAAAAACTGGTGCTTCCGTATCTTCTCCAGCTTTCGTTACTTGTCCTTGAATGGTTCCTAAACCAGAAGCTAATGAGGAAACAGCGTCATAGGCATTAACTAAACCATGTCCATACCCATTATTTGGGGATTTAGGGAATTCACTATCCGTTAATGGATTTGCGGTTGACATCGCGATCTCTTCCATTTCATCAACCGTTAAGCTGGAATCCGCTTGTTTCATTAATGCTAAAACACCCGAAAGCGCTGGACTTGCCATTGAAGTGCCATTCCAACCGCCTTCATAGCCTCCGCCTGGTACACTTGAACGTATATTAACACCAGGTGCTGTTACTTCTGGTTTTATTTCGTCATAAGGTGAAGGTCCAAGTAAAGAGAAGCTTCCTAGCACATCATTAACGTCTGTAGCACCAATAGCAAATGATTCAGGATAATTTGCTGGTACAGCTACCGAACCAGGTCCACCAGGATTAAATAAGGTCGTATTTCCTGCAGCGAACGCTGGGAAAATTCCTGCTTCTCTCCAAGCAGTAACTACATCCCGATACCATTCATCCAGACCAGAGCCTCCACCCCACGAGTTATTTACAATGTCCGGAGCCATGGAAGCGTCTCCATTTGGTGCTAACATCCACTCAGCTGCAGCTAATAACCAATTGTCATATCCATTACCTGCTGCATTTAAACCTTTTGCAGCAATCCATTTTGCACCAGGAGCTACGCCTACTTGATTGGAACCATCTGGCTCAGCTCCGACCATCGTGCCTGTAACATGGGTACCATGTCCGTGATCATCATAGGCTTCTTCTTCTCCAGCTGTGGCATCGAAGAAACTAGCAGCATGATCTATTTGACCAGTTTCTGAATTATATCCACGATACTTTTCCTGTAGAGCTGGATGATCCCACTCAACACCACTATCGATACTCCCGACAACAATACCTGATCCGTCAAAGCCCATATCCCAAACAGGTGGCGCTCCGACTCGTTCGACATTCCATTCTACATCCGCATTTTCAGCTTTTATTTCTTTTGCCTTTTTATCAACTTTTACTTCAAACAGCTTTCGTTCTTCATTCGGCAAAATTTTCTCTACTTCAGGGTAAGTGGCAATTTTTTCAGCTATCTTCTTGGTAGCAGTTACCGACATTCCATTCACAATATGGTAGGCTTGGAATGTTTCTACTTCCCCTTTTTCTTTTTGCTTTTGTATATAATCTTTCACATTCGCTTGTGACTCCAAAGCAGTAGCCTTCAATTCCGAGATAACTGCGGAGCGTTGTGCATGCTCTACTTTTTGCGCAGTTAAGCTAGCTTTTTTCGCCTTTTTCTTTGCTTGTTTCGCGGCCTCTTTCACATCTGCTTTGTCAGCAAATTTCACAAGGAAAGTCACTTGATCACTATCTTTAAATAGCTTCGTTAATTTGCTGCTCAGCTTATTTTCCATCACTTTACTGGAATCGCCTACTGACTCGTGCAATTTCTGTGAACCTTGCGCATTTGCCATTCCGGGTGTTAGTAAAGAAAATGCAATAAAGAATGTTGCGGCAATGCTAAACAGTTTGGATTGTCGCCTTCTTTTTCTTTTCAAAACTATTCCTCCCCACTTTTTTTACCAAAGCTACAATGAAAGAACTCTAGCTTATCGCGCCCTCCTTCCTTTTTTGGTTCTATGCATTTGTAGCTAGCTTGTCAGTCTATGTTGTTAGACTAAGTATAGTAGAGAATTAAAGGGAGATTGTGTCGATACAAGTCGAATTATATGGCAATATTCTAAATTGATAAAATAGTCTCATTTTTTCTTTTATATATTCATGTAGCTTATTGCTGATCTAATATTTTTTTGCAAATAAAAACGCTGTTCTTCCCTATAAAAAATAAGAAAAAACAGCTTTTACTTGTTAATCGTTGTTCTATAAAAAGGGGAATATCTGTAAAAAACGATAAAATTGACCTATTTATCAAAAATATAGATTGCATTTTTTTGCTTGTGATAGGAAAAAACGAGACTTTATACTTGGGTTTCACATTCCAGAAATAGATCATAAGCCTATATCTTTACCAAATCACCTTCCATATACCTATAAGTCGTGTTATCTTTCAATAAATTATTTTCTCATTCAGAAAGTTGTATCATATCATGCATATTAAAATCCGTTTATAGTTCAAGTGGACTTAAACTTTCTTCTCCAGTTAAGGAAGATATCATAGTCACCAATAGTTCAATTTCCTCCGCTATATCTTTAATGCTTACTGTTTCTACAGGAGAATGCATATAACGTAGTGGCAGTGACACAAGTGATATAGGGACTCCTTTTCCGGTTAGACGCATTTTATCAGCATCTGTTCCAGTCATACGCGGTGTAAGCTCATATTGAATGTCCATTGCTAATGATTTAGCTGTTTTTTCTAATAGTTGATTCATATTTCGATTGATTGGTGCACCTTTTGCTAATACCGGTCCTTTCTCTAGACGAACATCACCATACTTGTTCGTATTAACGCCGGGATAGTCCGTTGCAAATGTAACATCACAAGCAATTGCCATATCAGGCTCTACACCTGCAGCTGCAAAATAAGCTCCTCCCATATTTGTTTCTTCATTTACAGTGCTAGCAGCATAAACACCTACTTGACAGTTCGTTTCTGTTAATTTTCTTAACACCTCTGCTACAATAAACGCTCCTGTCCGGTTATCCAGTCCGCGCCCAGCAATATAACGATCTAACAATATTTCTGGCTCTGTTTTATACACTGCTAAATCTCCAATATGTATTTGTTTCTCGGCTTCTTCCCTCGTTCGAAAACCGCAATCGATAAACAAATCTTCCAAGCCAAAATCATTTTTTAATCCGCCATGATGCTGGGCATTCACGCCGATAACACCTGTAACTCTTGTACTTTCTCCTAATACAGTCACCATCATTCCAACAGCTGCTTTTGGATTAATGCCTCCCATTTTATCAAAATGTAGAAAACCATGTTCATCAATGCGGTTAATAACAAGTGCAATTTCATCACAGTGTCCAGCTAAAAGCACTTTAAATGGTGCCTCCGGATTTAAAATGCCAATTACATTGCCAGCGTGATCGGTTCTTATTTCATCCGCAAATTTTTTAACATACTTCATCCACTTCTTTTGTATTTCCATTTCACAACTAGATGGGGATGGTGTATTTAGTAACTCTAATAAAAATTCCTGATTTGCTAATTGCATCTAAATTCCTCCTAATCATCCAAAAGGTTCTATTGTTATCATAGCAAAAAATCATTCCATAAGCACTTTTGTTTACGATTCATACATGGATCGGTAGACTTAATAAAGCACTTAATGGGAATAAAAGCTAGCAGATATCTCCATACAAAATTCATGGAGTTATACTAAAAAATATTGAAAGGGAGCGATATGCAGTGAATCTTCTACAATGGTTTGAAAAAGGCATAGAACCAGATACCTATATCGAGGAAATGACAAAGCATAAGAAAAATTTGCTCACCATTTATGATCACTTCGATTTACCAGATGACCATCATTTTTGGGAGCAAGTTAAAGAAAGGCAATTGCAGGTCATCGTACTTACAGAAGACTGGTGTGGTGATGCCATGCTTAATATCCCCATTTTACTTAAATTGGCAGAAGTAACCGATATGAACGTTCGAATGTTATATCGTGATCAGAATTTAGCACTGATGGACCAATATTTAACTAATGGAAAATCGCGATCAATACCGATTCTTATTTTTATCGACCAGCATGGAAACGAAAGGACCAAATGGGGGCCTCGTGCAGAAAGCATTCAAGCGTTTGTAAATGAAGCGCAAGGCACGCTGCCAAATAAAGAGTCAAGCGATTATCAGGAAAAGTTTAAGGAAATGATTCTATTTATGAACAAAACCTTTCGTGATAACACCCATTTTTGGCAAGATGTTTATAGTAGCTTAAAAAACGCATTGCAGAAAGCACTTTAAAGGTATATTAAAAGATCTACTCATAGCCCGGATAAAAATGGTTGGAAGACCTGTTCTCCAATCCTAGAAGGTAAAAGCCCAATAGAATAATTGGAGGATAAAAGAAAACCTACACTTATTGAATATCTGTTTACTTCAAATTAAAATTGAATTTAACCAAACTCGTTTATGAGCAAGTTAAACATCGTTTTCTACTGTAGGCGGAGACATTAAAATTAATAAGTTACTTTAAATTAAGCCACCTATCCAAATTTGTTATCCCAAAATACCATCCCTATACGGTTATAAAGGATGGAACCTGTCAATACTGTTTTAGAAAGATTATCCGCTAAAGTTGTTGCGTACTGTTACTTATATGGAAACGAAAAGTTTTTTCAGAGGGACTGTATTTACTGCCAGAACGAATTGCATTTTCCACAGTTCCTCTTCTGCATTTCGTTTACTATCTTGAATACTATACCATGTATCATAAGGAAATCATATTTTTCATTACAAGTAATGTCTCGTATGGCGAATAAACTTTTTTCGTTATTCAAACACGAAATGGAAATAAATCTTTAATCAGTAGGGGTTTTTATTTACTCCCACTGATTTTAGTACCACAAGGAACGTAACGTAAAGTCGTCTTACGCAATAGGGCATTTGGGTGTTATTATCGCCCACTTTGAGTTGCTGTAGTACAGATTATCCAAATACTGAAGTTGGAGTCTTACAACACCTATATACGAGATAAATAATAGCAGGCTATTCCATTATGATGTGATGATTATGAAGAAAGACATTTACGGTTTCCTTCGAGAAAGCATGTAGAGTCAGGTGAGTAATGTGAGCATTCGTCTTATTAAACAAATCTATTTTAAGCTTCCTTTATTAATCAAACTGCTAATTAGCATTTTTTTATTTATGTTCATTTTCGGATATCTTATTCATATTGCGGAACCAGATCAATTCCCCTCCATTTTTGACGGTATATGGTGGGCCTTCATCACTGGGGCAACAGTTGGTTACGGAGACTTCGTGCCGTTAACCCCTATTGGGAAATTAGTGACTATACTGTTAATTTTAACAGGTTGCAGTTTAATTGCTTTTTACATTACTTCTTTGGCAGCTTCCACTTTTCGTCAGGAACAGGCCATCGAAGAAGGAAAAGTAGCGTTTAAAGGAAGTCATCACCTTGTACTCATTGGTTGGAATGAAAGGAGCAGGCGATTAATTGAATCCATTGCTCAGTCCAATTCACACATTCAAATGGTACTTATCGATACGACACTAGGGCATGTATCATTTTCTGATTATCCCGTTCACTTTATACAAGGTGATCCGACAGAGGATGCCGTTTTAAAAAAAGCAAATATTAAATTAGCAGAGCGCGTATTAATAACAACAGACACTGCCAAAAATGAACGTGACGCTGACAACATTACTATTTTGACGGCTGTTGCTATTCGTGGAAATCACCCAACCATTCCGATTATTGCAGAAATTGTTACGTCTACGCAAATTGAAAATGCACATCGCGCTGGAGCTACGACGATTATTCGCTCCAATGATTTTACCAGTGTGCTGTTTTATCAAGAGCTATTTCGGCAAGCAAGGTCCAAACCATTTGAAGATGTTTTTCATCTGTTAGGTACCCAACAATTTTACCACGAAGAAGTACAAAAAGATCTGGAGGGTGTATCCTTTCAAGATACAGTTGCTCGATTACGGAATAAACAACAAATTCTGTTAGGAGTTATCCGTGCTGACCGCTACCATATAAATCCTTCGCCTACATTCCGCTTAAAAAAAGGGGATCAGTTAATTGGACTCATTCCGTGGGGTAAGTAATGCTGCTTCCACTTCCTTAATACATTCTTTTCCTATGTCTATATATGTTTTAGGAATCTCCGTATCTGGGTCCGTTGGGGTTTGGAATTGATTAACCAGCCCCTGTATAGCCCCATTCCTGCTATCTTGATCATTTCCTTCCTCATATTGATGCCCCAGTAAGAACGGCTGCTGAATACGGACTGTAACACCTGGTGAGTCTAAAGACCCCGCAATGGCTTCAAACGGAATTCGCAAAAAGAAATACGTACTTCGATCATCCAGCTTAATATCAAAATACCCATGATCATATTCCCAATTCGATCCTATCACGAAACCAATGGGCTTTAGCACTTCCTCCATTTTATATAAGTTATAGGTTTTATTTTCTAAATTTGATTGTAAAGGTACCATTTGCTTTTCTCCTTCCATCCTAAAATAATAGAGCATGTTAAAAAATCTGCTTAAAGACATATTCGTTCATGCTTTGATGATCTAATATTAACGGGGTGCTACTCTTATGTTTTGCTACATACCCATTATTATGCTAAAATATTTTATTGTGTAAAAAGAAACGAATAGAAATAGGAGTTGTTCAGCATGACAAGCAATTTTGAGATTGGACAAATTTTGGATGGAAAGGTTACTGGAATTCAACCATATGGTGCTTTTGTAGCTCTAAATGAAGAAACACAAGGTCTTGTTCATATTTCTGAAGTAACCCATGGATATGTTAAAGATATTCATGATCATTTAACTGTTGGTGACGAAGTCAAAGTAAAAGTTTTACAAGTAGATGAAGAAAAAAATAAAGTTTCTTTATCAATTCGTGCCACCCAAGAAGCCCCAAAGGCAAAACCAAAGCAAGTTAAGCAAAAGCAAGAAGAAACAGAACCAGCTGGATTTAATACACTGAAAGATAAATTAGAAGAGTGGATGAAACAATCCAGCTACAATAGAAAATAACTATAAGGCAAACTCCCTTACATGAGTTTGCCTTATTTATTTATCGTTTTGCTCTTTCTGGTTCTCGCTGATCTGCAAAAGCTTCATCGGTTTTAAATAACAGTGGTATCAATACAAGCCCACTAAGCCCAACTAATGTATAGATAACGCGGGCAAATGCTGCACTTTGTTCACCACCAAATATCGCAGCCACTAAGTCAAACTGAAATAAACCAATTAAGCCCCAATTCACTGCACCAATAATTGTAATCGCTAAAGCTGTACGTTGTATACCATTCATGTTTACAACCTCCTTCCTTTAGTATCTAGAATAGTTTTTGTAAAATGAACGGAGATTATACAGTTTCTTTCTTGATTTCCCACCGCCTCTTGGGTAAAGTGAATATTGTAACAAACTTTATTTTATCTCTTCGAAGGAGGATTACAAATGACTCACGTAACATTTACGTATAAAAAAGCTCTTCCATTTATGAATGAGCAGGAACTAGATCATTTAGAGAATGCAGTAGAAGCAGCTCATCATGCGCTACATAATCGAACTGGGGCTGGAAGCGACTTTCTTGATTGGATTGACTTACCTGAAACATACGATAAAGAAGAATTCAAACGAATAAAAGAAGCTGCAGAAAAAATTCGCAACCATTCGGACGTGCTGTTAGTAATCGGTATTGGTGGATCTTATTTAGGAGCAAGGGCTGCACTAGAAATGCTTAACCACTCTTTTGTACATTATTTAGCTAAAGAGGAGCGTCAGGCACCACATATCATATTTGTTGGACACCATATGAGTTCCACCTACATGCAAGATTTAATGGACGTTTTAAAGGATAAAGATTTTTCCATTAACGTTATATCTAAAAGTGGTACAACAACAGAGCCAGCAATTGCCTTCCGTATTTTCAAGCAACTATTAGAAGAAAAATATGGCACCGAAGCTGCAAAAGAACGCATC
The DNA here is from genome assembly GCF_001895305.1 of Virgibacillus sp. 6R. Taxonomy (NCBI): domain Bacteria; kingdom Bacillati; phylum Bacillota; class Bacilli; order Caryophanales; family Bacillaceae; genus Virgibacillus; species Virgibacillus sp. 6R. Next base: position 668,062 of record NZ_CP017762.1, read on the forward strand.
TTCGCTACAACGGATAAAGAAAAAGGCGCTTTAAAAGCATCTGCAGATCAAGCAGGATATGAAACATTTGTTATTCCTGATGGTGTCGGTGGACGTTATTCTGTTTTAACAGCTGTAGGGCTCCTTCCAATTGCTGTAAGTGGCGCTTCCATTGATGATATGATGCATGGTGCTCGTGATGCGATGAACGATTTTAACGATCCAAATTTAAAAAATAATGCTAGCTATCAGTATGCTGCTGTTCGTAACATTCTTTACAATAAAGGAAAAACTACGGAGTTACTTATTAATTATGAGCCAAGCCTACAGTATTTCGCAGAATGGTGGAAACAGTTGTTTGGGGAAAGTGAAGGTAAAGATCACAAAGGTCTTTATCCATCTTCTGCTAACTTTTCAACTGATTTACATTCATTAGGACAGTATATTCAAGAAGGGCGCCGTAATATTTTCGAAACCGTGCTTCGTGTACAAGAGCCTAAGCATCAATTAACGGTAGAAAGTGATCCTGTTAATGCCGATGGATTAAATTATTTAGCTGGAAAGACGATTCATGAAATTAATGACAAAGCTTTCCAAGGGACGCTTCTTGCCCACACGGATGGCGGAGTACCGAATCTTGTCGTAGAAGTCCCTAGGCTGGATGCTTACACTTTTGGCTATCTTGTCTACTTTTTTGAAAAGGCTTGTGCGGTCAGCGGCTATCTATTAGGTGTTAATCCGTTTGACCAACCAGGTGTAGAAGCATATAAAAAGAACATGTTTGCTCTTTTAGGTAAACCTGGATTTGAAGAAGAAAGAAAAAACCTGGAAAACAGATTATAAAATGAAACTTCAATCAGGGGGTTGTTCGTTCATCTCTACCGCAAGAGTATGACTTGACTAGCTTGAACGAAGCGTGGATTTGGGGGCTGTTCTCCCTCATACTTTCTTTGTCTACTTGGACTCCTTCAAGCGGGGGTTACAGCAACTTACATGGACAGGCATAGTGGGGGTTTTCAATCCCCACTTTTTCTTTTTTCCATATTGAATTTGTTTTACAAATCAATTAACTTATGGGTGCTACATTCTTTAAGAGAAAAGCACCTATTAAAGAAGCACCGAAAAGCTTAGCCATCCAGCGTAAAAATGATAAAAATGTATGTATTATGTTTAAAATATTTTTTATTGGGTAAACTAAGGAATGTAAGACTTTCTCGTATTCCCCCTGTAGGCAAAGCGCTAACATCGCTTTGCTTTTTTCTTTTGTTATAAGCACGACGCTTCTTTTTCATATAATCTGTTTCGTACATTTGGGATGTGAACATGAACAAGAGAAGTACTTTTTCTACGTGTTAGCCTCCAACATTCTAACTGTTGCTAAAAATGAAACCAGATTTTAGGTTCCGTTATCTTCTACTTTGGATCGCCTCCAAATCTTAAAGCTGGAGTCTGACGGATCTCACATACGGGGTAAATAAAGTTTATGTTCCCACCATCGGTTGCTTTGTCAAATTGCTGAAACTATTGCAAACCCTCTATATTTCCAAATACAGGATAGAAGTAAATCTCAGTGAAGGTTTTCATTCATCCCCCACTGATTGTTAGTACTGTAAATGGGATGACCTAAAGACCGCTTACGAAATAGGGCATTTAGGTGCTGTTATCTCCCACTTAGAATGGTTGCAGTACAGATCATCCAACCCCTTGCAGCATCTTATATACGGGGTAAATAAATTCAAATATTCATTACTCTGCTCTTTCAGGATTTGATGAACATGTTATACTATAGATATGTGTGCGAGCAGATGGTACGTAGGTGATCCGTTCATAACAAAAAACCGGATTGCGAACTATGTCTCCAACAAAATTAATATTCTAATAAAGCTGAAAAACAAAAAGGAGGCTGGGAAATGAATATATTTGAAGTACAACATGATAGAAAAAATACCCGATCGGTAAAATGGGATATGTTAGAACCCGTGTTTCAGACGGACGATGTATTACCGATGTGGGTAGCAGATATGGATTTTAAAGCTCCAGATAAAGTAAACGAAGCACTCATTGAGCGTGCTAAACACGGCATTTATGGCTATACGATGGTGGACGATGCCGTCAAAGCATCGATTGTAAACTGGATTAACCGCAGACACCAATGGGAAATTAACCCTAACTGGTTATCGTTTAGCCCAGGTGTTGTAACGAGCTTACATATGGCAGTGCAAGCATTCACAGAACCTGATGACAAAATCTTGATTCAAACACCTGTCTACACACCTTTTTATAATGTAATTAAAAGTCACGGCAGGCAAATCGTTAAAAATCCCTTGCGCTATGAAGACAACTACTATCAGATTGATTTTAACGATTTTGAAGAAAAGTTAAAGCAAGGCGTAAAGGCGTTTATTCTTTGTTCGCCACATAATCCAGTTGGTCGCGTATGGAAAAGAGAAGAACTGGAACAATTAGCCAGATTATGCTTAGCATATAACGTGCTTATCATTTCAGATGAAATACATTGTGATTTAACTTTCCCTGGTGAAATTCATATTCCAATCGCGTCCCTTTCAGAAGAAATTAACAATCAAGCGATAACGTGCATGTCACCATCAAAAACCTTTAATTTAGCGGGCTTACAAGCTTCTTATATTGTTACTGCCAATAAAGAGCTAAGGGAAAAAATAAATAATCAATTGTCAAAACAAGGTGTGCATGAACTTAACACCATGGGAAACACTGCCTTAGAAGCTGCATATATACATGGAGACCAATGGCTTGATGAACTCCGTGAAGTACTAAAAAGTCATAAAGAATATGTCCAGAAAATGTTTCAAACACAGGTTCCTTATATTACTGTTACAAACTCAGAAGGAACGTATCTGCTTTGGATTGATTGTAGCACGTTAAAAATGGAGCCTGATGCACTTCGAAAATTTATGATCCAAGAAGCCAAGGTGGGTTTAAATACTGGAAAAGATTATGGAGAAGAAGGTTCGAGTTTTATGCGAATGAATATCGCTTGTCCGAGAGTAACCTTGGAAGAAGGAGTTAACAGGATCATTCAAGCTATACAAAACATAAGGTGAAGCAGCTTTTCACCCACCTTGTTCTAGATATAGCAGAGAAAAAGCAGGCAACGTGCTTAACCACTTTAGCCAAGCCTGCTTTTTTGCATGAGCAAAATTTCATTGAACTTACTTTTCTGATTCGTCATTATTTTGCGTTGGATCTGTTGGTGATTTTTCACCTTTACTTTTTTCTTTTGTCAATGTTCCACAAATAATTCTTTCTCCAGAATCGCCTCCTGGTTGACTCATTCCGTCATCTTCGTTTTTCGTAACAATAATGGATGTACCTTCTCCAGAAGTTAATGAATTCTTTCCATCCAATAAAGTAACTTGTGGCAACATTAGATCAGCATTAACTACTCCACTCGCATCGGCTTCTATATTTGGCAAGTCCCCTAAGTGGGGACCTTCAGGGTGCATCAGGCCATGTTCTGCGCCTGTAGGATTAAAATGATTCCCAGCAGATGTAAAGTCTGGTCCTTCGCATTTAGCGTACTCATGGACATGGATGCCATGAAACCCAGGTTCCAGCCCTTCCAGTTCTACTTTTACCTTCACTCCATCGGCTTGTTCACTAAAGGTTGCTGTTCCAACCATGTCACCGGATGAATTGTACATTTCCGCCTCTCTTGTTTTTTCGTCTTCCGGTTGGCAAGCTACCATCAACAGGATAAGTAGAACGAATAGAAATAGTCGCATGATTTCGATTCCACCCTTTCTTTTTACTTAGCTTTCCCGTTGATTAAAGAGCTACTCATATGTTATAAAATTGTTTTAATTTAATGTTCAAATGGTATGTCGGAAGTCATTTTCTTTTTTTCTAGTTTAGATACGAATAACAAATCATCCTTCAACCTCATTCCATATGCTTTTGCTTTAACGTGACAAAGGCGCGGGGCACCCGTTTAGCGACATAGCGAATGGAACGGATCAACCGGAATAAAGGAATCATGCCACTAAAACAGGGGTATACCGACGTCTGGGCGGTAAGCCCGTTTTTAGTCGGCCTTCCTCTAGCGATGAATCGATGAGGCCTTATCGTAGGGCGCATTTCGTAAAGTCGCATCGTTGCTGGTCTCATGCGCCGGACGTGGCTATTCGGTTATTTCGTTATCCACAAGTACCTCATTTTATAGGTTCCTATATAAAAAACCCTCTTTTTTTTATAAGAGGGCTCATTTATCACGTGATTCATTTAGTTCGTGATGATATTCTTGCTTGAATTTTTTTTCGTCTTTTTTTGACTTTTTATAAATAATGTACATAGTGATCCCTGCAGCTATAAAAAACACGACTAATGTAATAATGGCAGGGATATATTCCGATTTATCCTCTGGAAAATAAAGAAAAGGCATCATTTCCCCTCACATCCTCCCACATCATTATATCAAACTTATCATCATTACCTAAAGATATAAAGCAAATTGTTCGTCAAATCTTCCGTACTGGAAAAACCATCTCGCTTTCCATCCTATGAAGTCAAAACTCAATAAAGTAAGCTGCAATCAATCTGCCCGTATATGACCGATTCTATTCAGAGTCCTTTAGACATTGATTGATGGTAATATCCAGTAATAGAAAGAGGAAGACCTACGAATTGAAGTTATACTTTATTTTTGGCAAAATAGAGAAAAAGAGCATATTTTTTTATTACAGAAGGAGGCTGGTTAGAATGGCAGACGTAGATATCGGGGAAATGGTAAAAGCACATTATCGATCAGGCACCTATATCGGAAAAGTGATTGCAGATAAAGGAGACCGTTATGTAGTAGAAGTGCTAGCTGTAAAAAAACATCCGATGCAAGGAGACTTACATAACCCCCATCAGACAGAAGGCGTTTTCTTTCATGAACGGAAGGCACTAGCATTTGGCGAAAAAACCAACGTAAAAAAAGCGGCAGTGCATCGCTTCACTGAGACTGTACCTGATTATGCAGATTCATTAAAACAAGCCGTAGAAGAATATAAGCAAAAGCTATCGCAGGAGGATTCCGCTTATAATCAAGCTGCACTTACATGTTTAAACAGACTGGAAAAAGCATACTATTAACGCGTGATCAGAAACACCTGTAAAACGCATGCCATTCTTCATGTCTTTTTACCAGGTACAGGTATACACTGCGTTACTATAGAATCAAAGTTTGATTTTGCATCATCTATCTCAAAGTAAAAAACTGTCAGCTTTTATGCTGACAGTTTTTCTATTATTCACCAAGATGCTCTTTAATAACCTCTTCGATACCTTTAAGTGCTTCATTTTCATCTGATCCATTAGCAGAAATTTTAATTTTTGCTCCTTTAGGGATACCAAGTGACATAACACCCATGATGGACTTTAAATTTACCGTTTTATCATTGTAACTAATTTCTACTTCAGACTCAAACTGTCCTGCTTTGTTAACCAAAAGTGTAGCTGGACGTGCGTGTACTCCAGTATCTGCGGTAATTGTAAAAGTTTTTTCTGTCATTTTCCTTCATCCTTCCAAAGAAATTATCTTGTAATGTAATGTTAAAAATTATTAAAATGGCTCAGCAAGCATAGGATTTATCTATCTTTTATACCAACTTTAATCCGCTTACTTTTCCCAACGTAATTAAAGATGATACCCCCTGCTTCCTTAACCTTGTTTTCTCCTACTGGAACAAGCTTTATAAGTATAAGGTATACACTTCATCCAAGTGAAAAACTGAGCTAAACCTATTATATACAAAAAAATGATTTTTTGAAACAAAAAAGTGTTTTTTTTAATAAAATGTTGTATTTTTTGTTTAAACAGCGAGGAACATTATTTGCTTCTTCATTAACATACGTTTTCCAACAATAAATTATTCAACACTCCTTATTTCTTGGCAGTTGTTTTTAGCGAACGCCTATGATACCGTTATCTTGAAGGCTATTCAATATTATAAGGAGGCAATCATTATGAGTGTACATATTGGTGCAAAACAAGGAGAGATCGCTGATAAAATTTTATTGCCAGGAGATCCACTTCGAGCAAAATTTATCGCTGAAACTTTCCTGGAAAATCCAAAACAGTATAATGAAGTAAGAGGCATGTTAGGGTATACAGGGACATATAAAGGTGAAAAAATCTCTGTCCAGGGAACAGGCATGGGGATACCCTCTATATCCATATATGTGAATGAGTTAATTCAAAGCTATGACGTGAAAAAATTAATTCGTGTGGGTACTTGTGGTGCAATTCAAAAGGATGTAAAAGTGAGAGACGTTATACTTGCTCAAGGTTCCACAACTGATTCGCAAATGAATCGAATGGTTTTTGGAGGGATTGACTACGCACCGTTGGCCGATTTTGAGCTTCTAAAGAACGCCTATGATGCAGGTATTGCTAAAGGATTGAACTTAAAAGTGGGCAATGTATTTACAAGTGATACCTTCTACCGTGATAACGCAAAAGAAGTTAACGAAAAATTAGCAGCTTATAAAGTGCTAGCTGTAGAAATGGAGACAACAGCCCTTTACACATTAGCTGCAAAATTTGATCGTCAAGCGTTATCAGTATTAACTGTCTCCGACCATATTTTAACAGGGGAAGAAACTACAGCCCAAGAAAGACAAACAACGTTCCATGAAATGATGGAGGTAGCTTTAGAAGCGGCTATTAAATAACACCCGCTAATTAAAAGGTCTTCATAAACATCTATTAGACAACAAACATGTTTCGATCATATTTCCTACCATCGCGTATCCTAATAGAGATACGCGATATTTCTTTCTTTTTTATCCTTTTTAATACCCTATTTTTCAATTCATCACTCCTTAAAGTTCTATCCTCTCGATTGTTAACTTAATACGAAACAGGTTGACAAATAAATCAGAAACCGATAATATTATTTCTATCATGCACTATTAATTATATATTTCTATAGACAAAAGGGGGAAACTTTATGAAACAACTCAAAACAATGGATCTTACATATGGAGCTGTTTTTGTTGTATTAATGGCAATTGGAGCAAATATTACCGTTTGGTTTCCGATGTTAACCATACCAATTGGTGGAGCTGACGTACCATTATCCTTCCAAACATTTTTTGCTATTCTTGCAGGGTTAATGCTCGGAAGGAAACTAGGCAGTTTTTCAATGTTGGCATATATGCTCATAGGTGTAGCTGGTGTCCCTGTATTTGCTGGACTATCAGCTGGACCTCGGATATTTATCAGCCCGACTGGCGGATTTGTGATATCATTTATTTTTGTTGCTTTCTTTGTCGGTTGGATAGTAAATAATCGTAGCAAAGACTATTCTTTAATTCGCTATTGTGTAGCAGCCTTTATTGGTACATTTATCAATTATTTTATCGGGGTAACATACATGTATGCAGCTTCCAATATGTGGTTGGACGTGCCACTTAGTTATGCCTTGGCTTGGAGCGGTATGATCCCATTTTTAATTAAAGATATTGCTTTCGCTGTTTTAGCTGCATTATTTATGGAGCGTGTTGCAAAAAGAATTCCTATTTTAAGTCGTGCTAGATTAAGTGGATAACAATAGGCTTCCCTCAAATTATTTTGCTACCTGCACAGAGACTTAAGCAAAACGGGAAAGTGCCCTCTAAATGGGTAAAAGCACGAGAGAGCCTTACATGTATACCTAAAAAAATTACGTATATCCATTTTATTAGGGTACCTAAATTAGCATTCAAAGCACTTTAAAGATTTTCATGCTTAATGAACACAGGCTAATTCATCAGCATTACTATTTTCGAGACAAACACTTCACCATCAAAGTTTACAGGCAAAAATTTCATGCGTGTCATTCTCCCTTATGGTAAGATAACATTATGTAAGATAAGGTGCATATCTTCCAGCAACAAGGGATACACTTTTTTGAAGAGAGGGTGTTTGGCAGCATGGAACTATTTTTGAATTATCCATTATGGGCAGCATTAACAGCAATTTTTTTGGCTCAGGTAATTAAAATACCTATTGCACTTATTGTTACCAAAGAATTTAAACCCGACTTAGCTTTTAGTACTGGTGGCATGCCTAGTAGTCATTCAGCAGCAGTTGCAGCATTAACTACGGGTGTAGGTATTGTACAAGGTGTATCCTCTACCATGTTCGCCATTTCTTGTGTTTTCAGTGTCATTATAATGTTTGACGCTACTGGTGTAAGAAGGCAGGCAGGCGAACAGGCAATCGTTTTGAATCAACTTATCCGTGATTTCCAACTGTTTATAGGCGGAGCAAAAGATTGGCCAAATAAAGAAGAATATGAGAAAAGACAGGAACTTAAGGAACTGCTGGGACACCAACCCATTGAGGTATTGGTTGGAGGTCTTACAGGAGTGTTCGTAGCGTTTATGCTTTATGTTTTTCTTTATTAAAAGGACCATTATTTTAGCACACCAAGCAAAGTTATCATAGAACAAAGGCGCAAGCGCCCGTTTAGCAAGGTAGCGGAATGGAACGAATCAACTAAAGATAAAGTGAACCCAATCAGCGGGGTTTTCTTCATCCCCGCTGATTGTTAGTACCACCAGGGTATGACCTAAAGGCCCTTGAACGAATCGGGGATTTAGGTGCTGTTACCTCCCACTTAGACTTGTTCAGCTTGCATCTTCTAGTGGGAGTCTACAACGCCTTTTTACGGGATAAAGGAATCATGCCACTAAAAACAGGGGTATGCCGACGCCTGAGCGGCAAGCCCGTTTTGAGTCGGCCTTCCTCTTTGTGACGAACCGATGAGGACTTATCGTAGGGCGCATTTCTAAAGTCGAATCGTTGCTGGGTGATGGAGCCGGACGTGACTAGTCGGTTATTTCGTTATCCCCAAGCACCTCATTTTATAGGTTCCTATACAAGGAAAAGGTATCGCTAATCGCGATACCTTTTTCATCATTACAGGTTAGTTTAGTCACCCGTTATATTCTGTCTAAACACTTGTAATGCTTTATTCTCATTTAACTGTTGCAGTTGTTTTTCGGTTAATTTTCCATTGCCTTTTTCGATCATGTATACATCCACTCGTTTTTTTCCCCATTGATTATAGACATCTTCAACTGTCTCATAATATAAATCAATTTTATTACCTGTTATAGCACTGCCTTTATCAGCCACTACTCCAAAACCATAGTCGGGAATAAATAGAATCGTTCCTATTGGATAAACAGATAAATCTGCAGCTATAGTAGAATACAAGTCTCGCTTTACTTGAACACCCGAATAAGTGATTCCATATTCTGGATGATCGCGATTTTTCCCTGTAGACTCTATACCAGCTGTATAACCCGTTGCAACAACTTTTTCACTTGGATATTGTTCATAATTAACCGCTTCTTCTAACGTTTTTACATGGTCAATTTGATTGCTGGATATCTGACGCTTTTCCTCTTTTGCCTGATGGAAACCTTTTTCTTCCAAATTTGTTTGTCTAGTAGAAACATGCTTTCCTTTTATCATATCCTCTTGTTCGCTTAGTTTTTGTACACCATAAGAAGCATACGGCCAAAGCTTAGCGGAAGCTTCAGACACACCGTTTAATGCCATAATAACAAAGCTGCATGCAGCCACAAATAATAAACTCATAAACATTTTTTGCATAAGATTTTTGGTTTTCATGAAAAACACCTCTTTGGATGTCATCATGTCCAATCCCCCAAAAATTATACACCATTCTATTAAATTGCTTATGCAAAAAAAGAGTATAAAAGGGTTATGATATTCATTATACTCGCTTTTTCGAACTGTTCATTACGTTTAACAGGCATTCTTATTATCCATAAAGTAACAGGTTTGAAGTTGTTTATTCTTTTGAAACAACTGTTTAAAACATTTGATATCCGCTCTTCCTTAATAAACGAATGACAATACCTGATACAATCGTACCCGCAAACCCAGCAGCTAAGATAGAAATATCTACAGCAGTAAGTTCTGTCAAACGCGTCATTAACTTAGAAAACGTTTCACTCGTTTTGGTAAAATAATTCCATGTTGATGTATTATCGACAATGATAATAACTACTAATGGATAGATAAACGCCATCAACCAAGTCGTGCGTAGAAGCATATTCAAAATAAACGCGATTCCAAAAAAAATAACGAAATATAATAAGATAGATACTACTAATTGAATCAAGCCTTGTTTCTCCCTTCCAATCAACCCTTTGTTATCTTTTATATCATCTCTTTCTCCATCATTTTAAAGGAAATTATTAAAAAAGCAAAGCTAACTTCCTTGAGCTTAGTTTACTAATAATTTTTTAGCCAATAAAGTGAATCTTTAGTCAGTGCGGGTTTCCATTCATCCCCACTGATTTTTAGACTAACGAATCGGGATTTAGATGCTGTTATCTCCCACTTAGACTTGTTGTGAGTACAGATTATTTAACTCCTGAAGTCGGAGTTTTACAGCACCTTAATATACGGGATAAAAACGTAAAATCATATAATAGCTAAAATGGAGGTGAGAGCATGAATGAAAATAAAGAAACTCCCGAAAGAAAAAGGAAAAGATTAAGACAAGAAGAAGGAAAAAGCAACCCAGGTGGTAATTTGAAAGATACAATTAATAGAGATAGTAACGGAAGTATGATTGATTTAGTTGAAGGGATTGGGCCGACGTCTAGACGGCAAATCCGTTTTTAGTCGGCCTTCCTCTTAGCGACGAACCGATGAGGCCTTATCGTAGGGCGTATTTCTAAAGTCGCATCGTTGCTGGGCGATGAAGGACTATTCGGTTATTTCGTTATCCCCAAGCACCTCATTTTATAGGTTCCTATAAATAACAAAAACCTGAGTCTCCTAAGATCTCAGGTACCTTTTACTGGTTACATTTTCCATATTTTTGGTTGCCGATAAAGAATTATTCTTACAATTGACCAGAACTAGATAAGGGAATTTTTTAAATAATATAATGGCTGCAGTTTGTTATATAAGTCGATATCCGTTAATAAACATTTATGATTACTGATTTACACGTGGAAAAATATTAAACTTCCCTTTTTTTAACAATAATCGAAAACCACCAAGCTTAAGAAGGTAACGATTATCAATTATTTTTTTCATGACTGTAGCTTTCCATCCTAAAATCTTTTTACTTTTAAAGATGACTCCAATAGCATCTTGTTCTCCCAATGAAGCGACTGTTCCAAGAATATTTGGTTTGAAGCCTTCCATCTCCTGGTTGCGTATATAAGCTTTTATATTATAAGCCACTGCTTCTGATTCTTGGATAGCAATTTGTGCCGTTGGTGGATATGGCTTACCCTTTTCAAAATCCATAATTAAAGCGCAATCCCCAATGACAAATACATTGTCGTATTCAGGTGAACGCATATCATTATTTACTTCAATTTTACCTTGATTGGTAGTAAAACCTGATTCCTTTATAATCGAATTAGCTTTTACTCCAGCCGCCCACACTGTGGTATAGGTAGGTATTTTCGTTTGCATACCATGTTTTTCAAATAATACACTTGTTGGTGTACACTCTTTTAAAATAGCACCAGTAATAAATTCTACACCACGAGCTTCTAAAGAATTCATTGCGTATTCTACGAGTTGCTCATCAAATCCAGGTAAAATTGTCGAAGACCCTTCAATGTTAATAATCCGCACGTTTTGTTTATCCACATTGTATTTTTCACAAAGCTCTGGAACACGATTTGCAAGTTCGCCCAAAAATTCTATGCCTGTAAACCCGCCACCTCCAATAACAAAGGTTAGTCGAGCTGGATTTTTTTCTTCTTCCTTATGAAACACGGCAAAATTATGTTCAATATGTTCACGAAGCTGACGAGCATTCTTTATATTATTTATTGTAAATGCATGTTCTTCTAAACCAGGGATATCAAAGGTAGCTACTTCAAAGCCTAACCCAATAACAAGCACATCATAATCCAGCACTGTATTTTCCAACATTACTTTTTTCTCTTTTGGTTGAATAGACAGTACTTTATCTTGAATAAAATCAACTTTTTGCGGATGAATAATGTCTTTAATACGTATTTTTGTCCGCTCATCACGAATAGTCCCTGCGGCATTTTGATGCAACCAAGTGGTTTGGTAATGATATTCATTGATATTTACTAAGGTTATCTTAGCTTCATCCGTGCGTAAAGATCGTTGCAATTTTGTTACAGTCATCATACCACCGTAACCAGCGCCTAAAACAACTATATTTTTTTTCTCCATATCCATCACTTCCATTTATTCCCTTTTCAGAAAAATTTGTGACACATTTCACTTGAGTATGCTTATAAAAACCATCACTATAGCTCATAGTTAATTATGGTAAGATGATCATTTCAAAAAAATTCATTATAATTATATATTTCATGTTATTCTCACACATAAATATGTTAGTTAACTTATAATTGCAGATAATTTTTCTACTTCTATAGTCTATCATATATCTTATTGCAGCAGATGAATTGCTACGTTATTGTGTAACCAAAAATTCATTTCATTGTCACATAATCGTAAAATAGTTCCTTAGTTATAGTAGCCTGTTTAGATTTGCTTTTCAAGCCCATCCTAAATATACCTAATTATATGATTTTTCACAATAAATAAATAAATATAACCAGATCTCTGACTCATGAGTACATTTATATTCTATTTTATTTAAGATATGATAGTATAAAATATGTCGTCATGATTATTTTGAATGGAGGGATTATAGTGACAAATGATATATATGATGTCACCATTATTGGTGCAGGCCCTGTCGGCTTATTCACCGCTTTTTACGGTGGAATGCGTCAGGCAAGTGTAAAGATCATTGAAAGCTTACCACATACTGGGGGGCAGTTAACTGCTCTTTATCCAGAAAAATATATATATGATATTGCTGGTTTTCCAAAAATAAGAGCTCAAGAATTAATAGACAACTTGGAAGAACAAGCTAATATGTTTCAACCTAAAATTGTGTTAGAGCAAGCAATTGAGCAAGTTGAAAGACTTGAGGATGGGACATTAAAATTAACTTCTGATAAAAATGATATTCATTATACAAAAACAATGATTATAACTGCCGGCAATGGTGCATTTCAACCTCGTAAACTAAATGTAGACAATTGCGAGCAATTTGAAGATATTAACTTGCATTATCATGTCAAAGATATGAATCGGTACAAAGATCAGCATGTACTGTTATTAGGCGGTGGCGATTCTGCTGTCGATTGGGCACTAATGCTGGAGCCGATTGCTAAGAAAGTAACCCTAGCCCATAGACGCGATACGTTTCGGGCTCATGAACACAGTGTTGACAAGCTATATGCTTCTAATGTTGACATACTTACCCCGTTTGTCCCGAGCAGTATTGTTGCAAAGGATCGAATTGAACAAGTCATTTTAGACGAAGTAAAAGGCGAACGTAAGGTAGAGTTGGATGTAGATGCAGTTTTATGTAATTATGGCTTTGTTTCTTCACTAGGACCAATTAAAAACTGGGGACTTGAGATTGAGCGAAATAGTATTGTCGTTAATTCTAAAATGGAAACAAACATACCAGGTATTTATGCAGCCGGAGACATTTGCACGTATGATGGGAAAATTAATTTAATCGCTACAGGATTTGGAGAAGGACCGACTGCTGTTAATAATGCGAAACATTACATCGATCCGAAAGCTAGAATACAACCAAAACATTCAACGAGCATGTTTTAAAACAATCCTTCAAGTTACAGCTACAGCCAAGCTTTGTAAGCTTGGCTGTTTTATTGAAGAAGCTGAAATAAAGTGAATCTTCAATCAGTGGGGGTTTTCATCCATCCCCACTGATTGTCGTGCAGTAATGGTATGACCTAAAGGCCTCTTACGAAATAGGGCATTTAAGTGCTGTTATCCTACTTGGACTTGTTGCAGTACAGATTATCTAACTCCTGAAGTGGAAGGTCTTACAGCACCTTATATACGGGATAAAATTATTACTGTAAAACAACGTTCCCTACTAAACAAAAAGCTGAAACTACCAGATTTCAACTATTCGTATTAACAATCGCCAGGCGTGCCGACTTTATCTTTAGTTCTAAACGAAGATCCACAACCACAAGATATGATGGCATTTGGATTATCAATACTAAAACCGCCACCCATCATATTTTGTTTAAAATCTATCGTTGTGCCTTCTATAATTGGAATATCTTGATTATTTAGTACTACAGGGATGCCATTTATTTCTTGCACTGTATCTAATTCTTCATTAATGTCGTATTCAAACCCTAATGCATAGGATAGCCCACTACATCCGCCACCTTGTACTCCAAAACGCAAATGAACACCGTCTGATTCTTCTTTCATCATCTCAACAATTTGCAGTTTGGCATTGTCTGTAATCGTAATCGTCATCACACAAATCTCTCCTTTCCAAAGTGCTTATTTTAAGTATACATCTCTATTCATAGCCGATCAACTTTACCGTTCTTTCGTTTTCTTTGGTATACATATGCTATTTGTCATCATAATGCTATAGCTGAAGTGCATCAAGTGAAACTTCATTCAGCAGGAGTTTCCCTCACCTCCTGCTGAATTGGTTGAATAATTGGGCATCTAGGTGTTATTATCTCCACTTAGACTTATTTGTTTTTACCTTCTTGAAATAGAAGCCTTACAGAACCTTACATGGGGAATAAAAAACCCCTGTAGCAACGGTCTCTGCTCCGCCAGTCATCCAAACATTTCCATCTGCGTCCCATGTAATATCCAAGTCTCCTCCAGGCAAATGCACGGTAACGGATTCATTACGTTTTAACTGACCGTTTAACACCCCTGCAACCACCGCAGCACATGCTCCAGTACCACATGCTTGTGTTATTCCAGAGCCTCGTTCCCAGACACTGAAATTGATTTCTACTGGGGAAACAATCTCAATAAACTCTACATTGGCTCCTTGCGGGAAGCGTTCATCTTTTTCAACCAGTGGACCTAGTTGAGACACCTGCTCCCCATTTATCTGATCCACTAAAAATACTGCGTGCGGATTCCCCATTGATAATGCTGTTAACTCCAACGTTTGTCCTTGAATTTCAAATGGTTCACCAATAACATGCTGTTTCGGATTGCCTTGCATCGGAATAAGTTCGCGCTCCAAATGCGGTTTCCCCATATTAATGGTAACTTGGTCTACTTTTTCATTTGTCACTTGTACTTCTGCTTCAACTATATTGGCTTTCGTTTCAATTCGAAATCGCTTTTCAGCTACTATTCCTTGTTCAAATGCATACTTCGCAGTACAACGTAATCCATTCCCACAGCTTTGTCCTTCTGAACCATCCTTATTAAAGATTCGCATCCCAACATCAGCGGTTTCACTCGGATGTATGATAATCAGTCCATCTGAGCCAATTCCTGTATGGACATTGGAAACACTTTTCGCCAATTCTGATAATTTTTCTTCTTCTACTGTATATTGGAAAAAATCTAGATAAATATAATTATTTCCTAACCCGTGCATTTTGATAAAAGGTATTTGCATAAACTGTCCTCATTTCTGCGATGATTGTAATGGTAAATCATATTGGTCCAATGCTTGGTAAATGTCTTTCAACCGCGGAATCCCTTCAGCTACCATCTCATCATTAACAAACACGATCGGATAAAATAAATCTTCATCCATAATACGTTTGGCAAAGTTTTGATGTTTTTCCATTGATGGAGGCTGTTCTATATCAATATACTCATACGTTATCGACTCTGTATTATATTTACGTCCTAAAGCCGCTTGTAACCACTCAAACGTGTCTTTTGAGCCAGGAGCACCAACACAACTAGCACATATCTGCTCTGCTCCGTAAACCGTAATCACAATCTCACTCATGCTTTTCCCTCCATTCCATCCATTGATATCTTTTATTTTACAAAAAGTCGAATCAAAGTTAAAATAAAATTGATTATCTGCTTCGTTAAATAGATTTTTCAATGTATTCGTTTTATAATAGATAAGAAGAAAGGAGAAGATGGATAATGCGTGAACAAGTACAGGAAGTGTTAAATAAATTACGTCCATTCTTGCTGCGTGATGGTGGCGATGTGGAACTAATTGATGTTGATGAAAATGGCATTGTGCTTCTTCGTCTCATGGGTGCTTGCGGGAATTGCCCTAGCTCAACCATTACATTAAAAGCAGGAATTGAACGTGCACTTATGGCTGAAGTCCCAGGTGTAACTGAGATCGAACAAGTATTTTAAAAATCTCCGGATAGAGCAATTATAAAGAAAATTTTCAAGCAGTCGGGGGCTTTCGTCACCACTGGTTATTCTAGAACAAAGGCGCAAGCGCCCGTTTAGCAACGTAGCGAATGGAACGAATCAACTAAAGATAAAGGAATCACGGTGAGGTAACGAACCGATGATGACTTATCGTAGGGCGCATTTCTAAAGTCGCCTAGTTGCTGGGCTCATGCGCCGGACGTGGCTATTCAAGCCCCTAATTTTATACTTTCTTATTCTAGAACAAAGACTAAAACCGAAACGTCCTTGAAAAAGAAAAACGCTTTTTCTGCGTGTCACGCCTCTAGAGATCGACGTCTTGTCTCTCTGAGCGAATTGGGAATTTAGGTGCCGTTATCTTCCCCTTAGCGACCATGTGGGTCTTACGGCACCTTACTATACAAGATATAAAGAAGGCGTTAATTCAAGGAATGCCTTCTTTTTTATGCTTGGTTATTACTTCATTTTCTGTTTTTTAAACAAATAGTGCTCACCATTCGTTTCCCTAGATTTCCATTAGACGGGTGTTTTTGGAGATTCCCCGTTAAGCACAGCAGCAACATTATCTAGACATAATTTCCACATATTCGTTCTCGTTTCCACACTTGCTGATCCAATATGCGGCAAAGCAACAACATTTGGTAGCTGTAGTAGTGGATGATTCTTCTGTATCGGTTCCTCTTTAAACACATCCAACCCAGCTGCTTGAATAACTCCGCTTTGTAACGCATGAATTAAATCCGCTTCATTTACTACCCCACCTCGGGAAATATTGATAAACACAGCTGTTTCTTTCATCATTTGAAATGCATGAGAATTAAACATGTCTTTCGTTTCATGGGTAAATGGTACGACGGAAACTACAAAATCTGCTTGGTTTAATAAATCATGAAAACTTACATAAGTTACTCCTAGTTCTTTTTCTGCTGCTTCATCCCTCGAACGATTATGGTATACGATATTCATTCCAAAGCCTTGTGCACGTCTAGCCATCGCTTTGCCAATTCTCCCCATTCCTACAATACCAATGGTTTTATGATGAACATCAGCACCTGCTAGCAAATAAGGAGACCACTCTTTCCATTCTCCCTGTCTAATAAAATTATTAGCCTCTATGAGACGTCTCGCAGTTGCCAATAGCAAAGCAAACCCTAAATCAGCAGTCGTTTCTGTTAACACATCAGGTGTATTCGTTACAATGATACCTCTTGATTTTGCCGCTTCTATACAGATGTTATCGTACCCAACAGCTAAATTAGCGATTATTTTTAAATGGTCGGCATCTTTTATAAGTAATTTATCAATGGAATCACTCACCATACAAATCAATGCATCTGCTATTTGCAAATGTTTACGTAATTCTTCTCTGGGAACTGGAGTTTCTTCTTCCTCCCAACAGAAAAATGTAAATTTTTCTTCATAGGCTTTCGATAATTCTGTTGGTATGTTTCTTGTCACGTATACCAAAGGTTTTTTCATTTCCACTCCTCCTCTAGCGATAGTATGCATGAGAATTCAAAAGAAAACGAGCTTAAGTAAGTTAAAAATTTCTGCATACAACTTCAGCTATGAACAATGTTTTTTCATCTGAAAATTTCCAAGCAAAAAAGATGTGCCTCAAGGTACGAACGTTTTTTTACAGCGCCTAAATGATCTACTACAGCCAGTGTAACACAGGAATCTGTAAAAGGTCACAGTCCAGTTCCGCCCATTCAAAAAAACGACTGAGATTAGCTTCATACCTGGCTTGAAGCCGCAATAATTCCTCCAATTGCTCAACCCCGTCACCCTTTTGCTCTGCTAATAGATTTCGTTCTAAACAGTCATATAAATGAATAGGAAACAATAATCTGGCATACACTAAACGCCAGAAAAAAACCGAGACCGGTCGTATGGTTTGATATTCCCGCAAGAAATGAGTAACTGCTGCTTGTGGATTTTGTTGAAGAAATGCTTGTCGCAAAAATTCTGCAATATCTCTAGCCGGATGATCATATACTAATTCCATTGGCCACATAACAGGCTGCTGCAATTGGTCCATATATCTACGAAAAGCGATGGTACCTTGATCCGATTCTTGAAAGCGTAATTCCTGATCACTCTCCCCAATATACTGAATGGCATTTTCACTAAGACCGATAATATAAGGTAACACATCCATGGCCAATCGATAATAAGGAGTTGCTTTTTCTTGAGCTGCTTTTTCCAAGGTTTGTTCCATCCAGCTTACTTTGTCAATCCAAAGCTGCTTCCATTGACCATAGCTGGAAATAGCTTTCGGTTCATAGCTATACTGACTCCCCATTTGATGAAACTGTGCTAACATAGAACCACTTGTAGCTTGATGAGAAGGACCAACATCGGTCCCTTGCACGACAATGCAATGCTTATCTTGATAAGGAGTAAGCCACTCCCCTTGATGATTTGGAATCGGAATCGCCATATGATTATAAGAATTTTCTGCTATATAGTAGGCAACTACTGCTTGCTCCATATGTATAATTTCATTGTTTTCAATAGAAGTGATAAAATAAACATATTGGCCAGCCTGATAACATTCCTTGCCCGCAACCCACCGTTTTGTTTCTGGATGAATCTTATAATGTTCGTAAAGCCAATCACTAATGTGCAAGTGTATACCTCCTTATATGGATTCTTTAAAACAATACGTTATTTAAGAACGTCATATGCTTTTATAACAGTTTATGATACGAGTGCAAGGAATTTTCACAGAAAAATGAAAGGATGATGAAGAATGGACGAAAATACGAGTCGAAGTGAATTAGAAGTTAAGGCTAGACAATGGTTAACAGAGCGAGGCGTGACATTAGATGATATTGCAGAGCTTGTATACTACTTACAATCCAAATACCATGAAAATTTAACTCTTGACGTGT
The DNA here is from genome assembly GCF_001895305.1 of Virgibacillus sp. 6R. Classification (NCBI taxonomy): domain Bacteria; kingdom Bacillati; phylum Bacillota; class Bacilli; order Caryophanales; family Bacillaceae; genus Virgibacillus; species Virgibacillus sp. 6R. The sequence continues at coordinate 687,178 of NZ_CP017762.1, forward strand.
GTAGGCATAACGTGGACCGTGTCCTTAAAAAACGTGAGGTTCAAAATGCTATTTTAACTGGAATTCAATTAGATGTCCTTGCTGAGAATAAGCAATTGCAACAGCCCTTACAAAAAACGATAGATACAGACGAAAGCTTATACGGGGTTGATGAGGTGATTGCTTTATCTATTGTTAATGTTTACGGCTCGATTGGATTCACCAATTATGGGTACATTGATAAACAAAAGCCCGGTATATTAAAGAGGTTAAATGATAAATCTACAGGTGAATGTCATACTTTTTTAGATGATATCGTAGGAGCAATTGCAGCAGCAGCTTCCAGCCGTTTGGCGCATGGAACTGGTGAGGATGTTTTATTAGATGACTAAATAGCAAACAGGAAGAAAATAAACTTTCTTCCTGTTCTACTGTCTTTACGACGTACTATAGCTTCTCCATCCATTCTTTAAGGTTGTGCACATAATGCGTAGGCGCAACGGCTAGTTGCTTATAATCCGAAAATGGAGTAACACCCGTAAATACCATTAACGTATCTATCCCCGCTTGTATCCCAGCTTGGATGTCGGTTGCGTAATTATCACCGACCATTAATGCCTTCTCCTTACTTAACCCCAATACTTCAAGCGCTTCTTCCATGATAACTGCTTCAGGTTTTCCAATAAAAACAGGATCAACACCGGTGCATATCGAAATGACAGCGGTAAGGGAGCCGTTGCCTGGCAATAGCCCACGTTCATTTGGTATAGATTTATCTCCATTGGTTGAAATGAACGTTGCTCCATTGCGAACTGCAATGCTCGCTTTTGCCAGCTTTTCATACGTAATATTTCGGTCAATTCCGATAACAACCACATCGCAGTCTTCTGTTTCCGTAATGGTATGCCCTTCTTCCCGCAAGGCTTTATGTAAGCCTTCCTCCCCAATAACGTAGCAACGAGAAAGCCCGTGATTTGCTTTAATATAAGAAGCCGTAGCTAGACTTGTCGTGACGATTTGACTAGGTTCTGCTGGTATGTCTAGCTTCCTTAATTTAGCAGCCACATCTTCCTGTGTTTTAGAAGAATTGTTCGTTACAAATACGTAGGGAATTTGTTTATGATGCAATGTCTGTATAAAATCAGAAGCATAAGGAATAGGTTCATTCCCTTGATACATCGTCCCATCTAAATCGATTAAATAACCTTGATATGCTTTTGTCATCGTTGTTCCACTCTCCTATTTTAAACACCAAATAAACAGCTGCTATCAGCTGTTTACACGGTATAGTTATGTTTATTCCAAATGTAAGGTGCCACACTATCCGCTTCCAAAATTTAGACAGGAGATGACGGCACTCAAATTCCCAATTCGTTGGGCTTATAAGCTGTCGTTTACCAAGTTGTGACACGGAGAAAAAATGTTTCCTCTTTTTCAAAGGCAGAAAAACTTGGAAAGTGACACCTCACACGCAGAAAAAGTGTTTTAAAAGGACGTTATGCTGCGCTCTTACCCTTTGATCTACTATTTCAGGAGGCTCAACGAAAAATCCTACTGATTGAATACTTGCTTTATTGTGAGCCGTTAGTAAACGCATGTGTAACTTGCTGATGTTCCTCAGTGAGATAATTGCGTATATAGGTTGAAAACTGTTTATAATCATCGAGATATGTTTGTATGGTTTGCATTATCTTATCATGATCCACATTTGCATAATCTGAAATCAACATTCGCCTCAATGTGATCAGTTCTTTATACGCATTCTCCTTTTCAGGCGGGAGTACTTTTTCATCCAGTAAAATGTCAATGATATCATGATAGCTTCCTGGATCGCGCATAATAAATCCATCAATCATCATATTGCCAACATCAAGTGTAGATTCGATGAATACGTGTACAGCTCGTTCCAAACATAGTTTTTCTTTTATTGAGTTAGGACGGTCCAATTCCAATATATGAATTAATTTATCCATATAATGCAATGTCGCCTCTAGCTTTTTTCGATCAACAAAATACATCGGTCACCCCTCCAACAAGGAATTACCATTATCATATCATATTCTGTAGGATTATGAAGCAAAACATGATATAGTTGGGAAAATAACACTTTTCAAAATGGGGGATATAATGGGCAAAAAATATGATGTGATTAATGATGAAACAGTAAGAAAAGACGTACGTTATGTCAGTTTTATGGGGCAGTTACAACGATATGATTTAGCCATTTTAGATGATCATGAGGATGCAAATAAAAAGCTGATTATAAACCTACGCAAAAACCGTTGCTTATCCATTGGAAAAGAAGATTTGCAGGATAAAGGTGTTATTGAACACACTTTCAAGGAAGCGAATATGGAAGCTGACGAAATTCGCCACTTCCTACAGAATAATCTTTAATCCTTTTAGCATGCTTTTCCCTTTAATTGTTAAACGTAAAGCTTTAAATATGGGATACATTAATAATGTATCGCTTGTTTTACAATAAGGAAGGTGAAAGGAAGCATGAAGAAGAAGAAAGACTATAGTGATTTTTCAAATGTAAAGCATTCGCATGATCGATTAATACCTGAAGAATTTCCGGAGGGAGCTTTTGGGTCGCCTGTGAATGAGGCTAAACCAGTTGAAGGTAAATCCACTCCTTGGGAAAAAGGGCAGCACCGAGATAGCGCCTTTGTTTATCCAGACCGTGAACAACATCAAGATGTTCCTAGAAGGATACAGGGTTCTCATATTATCCATGACGAAAAAGAGCAGTAGAATGCACCTTGGCTACTGCTCTTTTGCAGTCAATTTTCTTAATACGAAATAAGCACAACCAAAATTACAGTATTCATATAAATAATCCTCTAGAGCATTAATTTTCGCATCGACTGGAACTTTCACATGCTTATTATCATAAAAACCCTTTAACCGTAATTGATCATATCCCCAATCACCAACAATATAATCATACTTAGCTAGAATGTCGGAATATCTTTCCTTTACAACACTTTCCTGAAATCCACCTTTATGATCTTCAACCAGTTCATACATTTTTCCAAAAAGTTCAATCATACGTGTTCCCCCCACGATACTTTATCTTCTCAGTTTAACACCTTTTCTCAAAAGGCTCCAGAAAAATACAGTATGTTTTCTAATGGAGTAAACAAACTAATGATGATCCTTGAATGAGGAAATCGGTTATAGAATGGAGGGAAATTATTCCAATGAAGAAGATAGTTCCAATTGGTTTTGCTGCAATCTTTTTAGCTACCGGTTGCATGGATAATGACACCGCTACAAATGAAAGAGACCGTATTCAAAATCAACTTGATCCAAATAACGAATTACAAGCTCCCGCTGATGAGGAATTGGATAACAGACTAGGCTATGTTCGTTATTCAAAAGAACAAATTAATAATGACACCGAAGATCAACGCTCTATGCGAATGGATCGTACAAGAATGGCAGATATGATTACGCGAACGATGTTAAGAGCAGACGCTTTCGAAGAAGTGGCTACATTGGTTACGGATGAAGAAGTGCTGATTGCTTATGAGAAATCAAACGATACCGATAAAGAAAAAGCAACCCAAATAGCAGAAAAGACTGCCGCATCCATTATGCCTAGCTATTTTGATATCTATGCCACCGATAACACGAACCTTATTGATGATATCCAAAGCTTGCATAATTCGACGACTACAGAGGGCGACTACGATAATACAATTGAAAAAATCATTCAACAAATGGAAGAATCAAAATAACTCGTATGGAAGGACAAGCGTAATTTTTCGTTTGTCCTTGTTTTTAACAGATTATTATTTTGAATTCGCTTTCCCCATCTGTTTTCCATTCCTTTAAAACTTATATACACTAAATAATTGCTTGAACTTATCCATTACCTTGCATATTAAAAAGCACATATGGAAAAGTTAAACACAACAAATAATAAGTTAATGTATAGAAATGGAAAATAAAGGGTGAAACAAATTGCATGTCAAACGTATGATTACAATAACAGTTTTTATATGTACACTTTTTCTTGTGATTGCTCCTACAGTTGTAAAAGCTAGTGACGATTCTATATATGAAAAAAGAATGGCCTTGTTTAAAAAAACAGAAGCAATCACGCAAATACCTTGGTACTACTATGCTGCCATCGACAATTATGAACGAAATGCGAAACAGAATACGAATGATGAGCAAGTTATTTCCATTGAAATACCTACTGAAGCTTGGTTTGGACTTGGAAATGCAGCCATGATTACGGATGAGCGGTTAATTGATTTCTTTAATGGCTATGGAAAAGATGGCAACGGGGATCAAAAAGCAGATCCAAGTAATGCTGAAGATATCCTATATACGATGGGAAACTATATCCTTACGTATGGACAAACAAAGGATGATATTAAAATCGCATTATGGAATTATTACAATCGGGATTTAACGGTTCAAACGATCATGAATACAGCTAAGGTTTTCAAAAAATTCCAAGGCATTCAATTAGTGGATCGAGATTTTCCTGTATCTACTTCCTATAACTATAGCTACCGAAGCACTTGGGGAGATCGCAGAGGCTTTGGTGGATTACGAATTCATGAAGGGACCGATATTTTTGCCGATTATGGCACTCCTGTTAAGTCGACAACCTATGGGGTTGTTGAAATGATGGGGTGGAATTTATACGGTGGCTGGCGAATCGGAATTCGAGATATATACAATATTTATCATTATTATGGGCATATGAGTGGATACGAGGATGATATCGAAGTAGGAAAAGTAGTGAAGCCAGGAGATGTACTCGGCGGAGTGGGCTCGACTGGTTATGGTCCCCCTGGCACATCAGGAAAATTCCCCCCACATCTCCACTATGGAATGTATAAAGATAATGGATATAGCGAATGGTCTTTTGATCCATATCCTTATTTAAAAAAATGGGAACGAATGGCCAAGCAAAAAGATTAGTGGTGAATTAAAATTGCAACAGCACAAAGCAAACTGGCTTTGTGCTGTTGCAAAATTTATTTTTGTCGTGACTTTCTCACAGCATAAGTAATACTTGCTGTGAGTCCACCCCAAATAATCACCATGCCTAAAATCATTACAAAAATAGCACTTGCAGTCATGTTATTTAGCCTCCTTTTGATCGGAATAACCGCTATCTGCCTCTTTAGAGCGCCACTTTGTAGCAGCCATAACGATACCTACTATAAGTGCTACACCAGCAACTGACCAGCCGGCAAATAAAATAAACGTGTCTGAATAGCCAGCATAATTTCCAGTCGGTGTGTCAAATAATTTCAATAAATTCAAACGTAATAAATCAAACATCATATACCCTAACACTAGTGGTGTAATCACATTTAAGCTTACTGGGAACCACCAGCCAAGCTTAATATCGGATATTTCATCTGCATGATTTTTTAAATTTTTAACTTGACGAAGCACCCAAGTAATCAAGGCAACTTCGACTAAACCTAGTAATGCAACTCCAAACTGGTTAATAAAATAATCAACTGTATCCAGAAAAGATAAGCCACCTTGCGTTGCGTAAATAAGCGAAATAACTGCAGCTAAGCCTCCACCAAACATAACCGCTTTCCTACGAGAAATATTAAATTTATCGGAAATTCCCGCAACATACGTTTCCGTAAGCGACATTAATGAGGTTAAACCTGCTAAAACTAAGGATGCAAAGAACAAGAAACCAAATAGACCATTTAAGCCTGGAAATTCATTAATAATCGCAGGAAATACAACAAAAGCCAAACCTACGCCATCAGAAACAACTTCATCTACTGCTACGCCTGATTGCGTAGCCATAAAACCAAGCACAGAGAAGACTCCTATACCAGCAAGTAATTCAAAACTTGAATTCCCAAATCCAGTAATAAAGGCGTTGTTTGTGATATCTGATTTTTCTGATAAATAACTAGAATACGTAATCATAATCCCAAATGCAATGGATAAACTAAAAAATATTTGCCCGTAGGCAGCCACCCATACTTCGCCAGAAAAGATACTGCTAAAATCCGGCTCAAAAAAGGCTTGTAACCCTTGGATAGCTCCATCTAATGTTACAGCACGAATAACAATAATTAGAAATATAATAGCTAATGCTGGAATAAAAATGCGATTAGCAATTTCAATTCCCTTCCTCACACCTCGGAATAAAATAAATAAGACGACAAACCAGACTAAAATCAGTGGTATGAGAACTCCAGGAACCAAGTTGCCCACCTGACCAGGATCAACCATTTTTAAATAATCGTTAAACAAAAATGTTTCCGTATTAGCCCCCCAGGCCAAGTCAATGGAAAAATATGCATAAGCTATTGCCCAGGCAATAATGACAGAATAATAGGTAGAAATAACAAATGCTACAAGAACAGCCCACCAGCCAATGAATTCAGTTTTTTTGTTCATTTTTCGATACGTTAGAGGCGCGGACCCCCGGTATTTATGCCCCATAGTAAATTCCATAATCAGGATGGGAATACCTGCTGTTAGCAATGCAAACAGATAAGGAATAAAGAACGCTCCGCCACCATTTTCATATGCTACAGCTGGAAAACGCCAAATATTGCCTAATCCAACAGCTGAACCAATCGCAGCCATAATAAAACCTGCTCTTGTTCCCCATTGAGAACGTAATGCCATATTTTCCTCCTCCTTTCTTCCTCATCCTATCAGTCGGGAATGAGGAATGTTCCAAAAGTTTAGTTTTTTCAGATATTTATGTTTGTATTATAACGGTACTTGATGCATATGTCAAAAAATATTTTCATTGCATTATCTATGGCGTAACTTCGTGTCATATATCCCTTCTAAACAACCGCATTCTCGTTTTCTAACCATTTCACTCTGTCAAAATCAAAGTAGAGAATAATGATAATCGAATAGAGCTTACCAAAAGCGGTGCTTTTATTTTCATTATTTTTAGCCAAAACTTTTAAATTTGTTTACACGCATATAAGAAAAGTCTGATATAATAAGCACATATGCTATCTACAGCCTTTATTTCCTTTGAATAGGCTTTATTAGAAGAGGTTCTTATGAAACCTTCCCTTCATATTTGTTTACGATTTCCTTCTAATTCATAAGAGTCGTGTGATGTACGCATACGTTTATAAATACATCTAAAGCTATATCCTTTATTTTCATATCCATCTAATACCATTTGTGTAAATTCACTAGTATGACCTTTTTTGGACATAAAATTAACTCCCTTCGAAGTAGCAAGTTTTATTTTTAAACCTGGCTACTTTAAAGGGAGCATACTAGTGTGTTAAATTCATTTTTTATCAACGAAGTTATCTATAGCTTTACCTATGAACCAAAAAATTAAAACTGTAAAAACAGCGATTAATGTTGATCCAATTATAGTAGCTTCAAGCCTTTCAGATATAAGACTAAAAACATTCATGTAAATAACAAAAACAATGAGAAATTTAATCCATTCAATCAAGTTAGATGGTCCTAAATCATCTAATGACCTTATTTTTTTATCTTTCCTATCTATAAAAGTTACCATTTCACTTAAAAAAAGCATAAAAATATTTAAGATTAAAAAGCCGAAGAAATACCATACATTTAACCAGAAGCTAGAATAGTAATGAAAATCAACAAAAGGTAAATATGATAATAAATACACAACTCCATATGTAATGAAAATAAAAACAGAGGCAATAAAAGTAACTATCACAAGGGACATTATAATAGCAACAGTCATACCAATAAAATTTTCGGTTTTAGTAAACATGTTAACCATCCTCTATATTTTTAATAATTAGAATTAATTGTTTAATCCGCTTTCTTTATTAGGATAATATATCCTTTACAGGAAAAGTATTCCACACAGAACAGAGAAATGTCAAGTGAATTTTATAAGTTCTATTCTCGAAAGACTTATCGTATCATCCAGAAATGATGGTAACCGCGGACTTTAGTCCGAAATATGCTCCACATGCTTTCACTATTTTACGAACCTACGATTATTTCTGTTTGCCGATAACTATGGGTGATAGAAAAAAACTAACTCCTGCCCAATAGTTAGGAATTACAGATAAAGTATTTGATTGGAATGACATTATTTATTTGCGGTGACTAGCTTTGAAAATTATGGATGTTTTCGTGACATTGTTATTTTTGAGTAGGATAATTATTGTGATACAATAAATATATGAAGGGTAAAATTTTATATAATTAAAAATAAATAAACGAAGGAGTAAGATTGAACGGAGTAATACGTGTTCCTATAGTGGAACAAAGGCGCGGGGCGCCCGTTTAGCAACGTAGCGAATGGAACGAATCAACTAAAGATTTAGGAATCATGCCACTAAAACAGGGGTATGCCGACGTCTGGGCGGCAAACCCGTTTTTAGTCGGCTTTCCTCTTAGCGACGAACCGATGAGGACTTGTCGTAGGGCGCATTTCTAAAGTCGCATCGTTGCTGGGCTCATGCGCCGGACGTAGCGATTCGGTGATTTCGTTATCCCCAAGCATCTAATTTTATCGTTTCTTATCTGATTAAAAAAACGAACAATAAATCGCCAATTGTGTATACGCAAGTTTTAGCGTAGTCAAAATATGTAGACTCCTGCGGGAACAGCGCGAGCTGAAAATCCCACAGGAAAGCGGTTTTTGCTTTCCGAGGAAGCTGACGAAAGCGAAGTATTTTGACATAACGGTGATAAAAATTTTTTAATGCAAATAAGCCGAACAATTATAAATGGATTGTTCGGCTTTTGCTATATAGCATTTGCTTATGTCCCAGTCCCTTTGGGTACTTCTTACTTATTCTTCTGTCCTTGTGTTTTTCATAAAATGAATAATGGTAGTAAATGCGATAATGATGGACAGAGATACAGCCAATGGTAGAATCACTTGATTTGTAAAACCAACTAGAATGTATCCAATGGAAGCAGCAAATGCAGAAATAAATGCGTATGGAAGCTGAGTCATGACGTGATCAATATGATTTGCTCCTGCTCCGGTAGCTGATAAAATGGTTGTATCGGATATCGGGGTACAATGATCGCCGAAAACAGATCCAGCTAATACCGCTGCCATAGACGGAATCAACATTTCCATATCCGTAATCGTTGATACTTCTGCTGCAATTGGTAACATAATTCCAAACGTTCCCCATGATGTTCCCGTTGCAAGCGCCATAAAACCAGCAATAATAAAGAACAAAAATGGCAGAAAAGCAGGATTTAGCGACAAATCACTTACAATACCTGCTAAATATTCTCCTGTTTCCAATACTCCAATAATAGAACCAATCATCCAAGCTAACAACAAAATGTAAATGGCTGGCATCATCGTCTTTGCACCTTCAAAAACAATTTTCAAACTGGAGTTTCTCGGCTTTCGTTGACCCATGTGAAACAAGTATGAGGTTAATACCGCTATAATCCCACCGGCAAATAAGGATAAGTTTACATTTGTATTCGCAAAAATGGTAAGTATATTAACATTTTCTTCTGTCGCCATCGCTCCTGTAATCACCATAGAAGATACTGTAGCAACAATAAGGACTCCAATTGGCACCAGTAAATGGTATATCTTACCTCCCTGATGTGGTGTGAATGTATCGCTTAAATCCCCAGGTACTTTATCCTGTTTTGGATCAATTAGCTCCCCAGTCTGCATGGCTCGTATTTCATGCTTTCGCATTGGACCAATATCTGCTTTTAAATAAGCAACTAAAAAAACAGATATGACCGCTGCGATGGCATATAAATTGTAGGGGATCATTTTGATGAAAGCTTCTAATGGCTCCAATGTTGTAATTCCATTTGCAGCAAACAACCCGCCCATAATGCCGATAATATAAGCTCCCCAGCTGGAAATAGGTGAAATTACCGTTACTGGAGCAGACGTTGAATCAATAATATAAGCCAGTTTAGCTCGGGAAATTTTATGGCGGTCTGTTAATGGACGAGCAATTTGGCCAACAGCTAAGCTATTAAAATAATCATCAATAAAAATAATTAATCCTAACACTGCACTCATTGCTTGTGCACCTGAGCGCGTTTTTACTTTTTTAATCATCCACTCGCCAAATGCTTGACTCCCTCCAGAAGCCTGTAGAAAAGCAGTCATTACTCCTAATAACAGTAAAAACGTCAGCAATAGAACATTCCCTGTATTTATTGCGCCATCAGATGATACGAAAAGGGTATAAAACTGCATCCAGATTTCTTTAAGCGAATCTAAAATTGAGAAATCGTGGATGAGCAGAGCTCCCACTATAATTCCTGTTCCTAAAGATAGTAAGACATTTCTCGTTAAGAGGACGAGCACCAGCATTAAAACAGCTGGAATAAGTGAAAAAATTGTTCCTTCCATTCCGTTTACCTCCACTTTAAATTGCAATCGAGCAAGGAAACATACTGTTGATGGAAAATAGGATAAGTGAACGGAAGTATCGTCCGTTCACATAGAAAAAGACAACGATAGAAAATAACCTACCATTGTCTTTGCAATATACGTTATCCTCCATTTCGATCAGTAGTTCTCCATGCATGTTGCTTGCTGCATGACAGTATACCTCCTATTCAAAAGCATACCAGCGATAATAAGCTTGACACTTATTATGCTTCGGCAATACATCCTTTCATCTGCTTTCATTGTTGTCATCCTCCAACAGACTACTCTTATATACTGCACCTCTACCTCACCGATCTGATAAGGTTGAAATATTCTATTTATAAAAATCATTATAGCAAATTAATTGTTCTGATTCAAGTCATCCTTGGGAATCGAAATATTTGGCGCGCTTTCACCATCGCCTCCATAGAATTGTGGTACATCTCCCATAATAACGCGAGAATCTACATAGACTTTCGTACTAATTTCAGCAGATTCAGTACTAAAAGGGACAACGATTTGCGCATTTACAGTGACCGGTATATATATTTCAATCAGTGCGGCATTGATTCCAAAATCTTTCATAATATATTCCACATCTGATTGAATGCTGCCAACAATTTCAAAATGGACTGGTATTTTTGGGCCAAGATTTGCTAAAATGGTACTTCCTGTAGCCTGACCAATGGGAATTTCAACTACAGTAGGATCCTTGTCTGCCAATTCATCCGCCGTATCCCCATAATCCTGTGGTGGCATTTCCGGGTCATCTGTATCTAATGTCTCACCTTTATTCATTCCATATAGAAAATATTCGGCTCGTTTTGTAGCCGCACGAAGCGCCCGATTCACTGCTGCTGATTTCCAACCCACAATAGATACATTGTTTTCTGAGCTTACTTCCATTAAGTCGTCAAAGCTAATATTTTCTGTTGACTTCACTGCTTCATTAATGGTACGTGTCGCAAACTCTCTCGTTTTTTGATTGGCTATATCCATTAAAGGAGGGGTGATTCCTTTGTCAACAATTAAAATACTAAGGGAGGTCAAAATGACAAAAGCAACTGAGGTCATCAGTAAGATTATTTTCATCGGAGAATCTGTTCGTATTCTACGTCCTGGTCGTTTTCTCATAAAAAAGCCCCCTCAAAGCAAGTCTATGATTGCTCTGGGAGGATTAGAATAAAAATTCTCTCCTAACTAATCCTACCAACATATTCACTTTCTTTGTGAGCTTCATTACGTCGTAAGCTACGAAATAAAATAGTGATTCCATTTCTCTCCATGGATTTACAATTGCTAATAATCCTTTATCATGAATGGATTTACATTCATCGCCATTACATGCTTTGTAATGTTTGTGCCAATATGTCTCGTAGAAATTCCGGTAAATAATAGTTTTTAACCTCAGAGCGAGCAATTTCAGGGATTAATCTGCCAAAGGTAAATGTATCAGCAGTAGCTAACGTATAAATACGATCTGGTTGTAAAGGAATTCCATCATTTTGAAATGCTTGTTTCACAAATAGAGCTCTGTCTTTTAATTCCTCCATTTGCAGTGTTAACCCGGAAAAAGCCATTCTACCAATCATTTTCCCACGAAATCCAAAGCCTTTTAACTCAAATTCGATAAATTCCTCTGTCAACGAAGAACGAATAGCTTCTAACAACTCACTACCTGTTAATTCCACGACACAAGTATTAATTGGATGTGGACAAATACGATGAATATCACCGTACGTAACTGTTCCTTCAGGCAAGCTTTCCAACAACACCCCCGCATTTAACATCGCACAGTCCGCATTTGTTTGTCGCTTGAGTGCATCTGTTAAAGCTTGTAAAATAGGAGTCACTTTACGCCAATTAACTTCTAAAGGAGAGGATAATTGTGCAACCGGCTTAGCCAATATGCGTTCAGCACGTTCTTGATAAGCTGTAAGCAATTTCTCTGTATCCAAATCCTTTGGCAGATGCGTAATATTAGTGGCATATGCTTGCTTTTGTTTTAATCTGCCTTGGTTATGATCCCATGTTAAGATTACTTCTCCGATATAATGACAATGTTTTCCAGCAGCGGACAAAAGTGTATGGTTCACAAGCTCACCATTTCGTAACAAATGATGGGTATGTCCACCGATAATTACATCAATACCAGGAAAGCGACGGGCTATTTCACAATCTTCACTATATCCTAAGTGAGACAGTAATATAATTACATCTGCTTGGCGTTTGATAGTACCTAATATTTTCTCCAACTGCTCATAAGGAGGAGAAGCATACCAGCCAAGCAGCTCATAATACGCATTAAACGGTGCCGTAAGACCAACTACGGCAATTTTAACTCCGTGTTCAGAAGTAACTAACGTATAGGACTGTAACCAATCGGGGGCTTCGCCTTCCTTTGAATGCAAATTAGCGCAAACTATTGTAAATCTTGCCTCCTCATATAATGCAACAAGTTCATCATGGGAAATAGTAATGCCTTCGTTGTTACCAATGGTAGCTATATCGTAACCAGCTTCATTCAGTAAAGCAACATTTGCTTTCCCCTTAAAAGCCTCTGCTATTGGATGTACTCTATCCATATGATCGCCAATATCTACTGTCCAGCAAGAGTCACCTGCAGCTTGACAGCGATGTTTTGCCTGCTTTAAAAAGTAAGAAACTTGAGACCAGTTATCGAAATTACTATGTAAATCATTCGTATAATAAAAATAGATTTGTTCTTCCATTTAAAAAATACTCCTTATGCTAGCCCTTGAAAAATCATTCGAATACCAATTATAATTAATACGATTCTTAAAATCCATTCAAGTGCTTTTCCAGATAAACGTTGATTGATCATAGCACCTAATTTTCCACCGATCCAGGCTCCCGGGATAAAGAATAACGCATACATCCACTCTAGATGTCCCAATACAATATGTGTCCCCGCTCCAATTAGACTTATAAATAAAATCATAAACATGGATGTCGCTGTTGCCACATGTGCGGGTATACCAAATATAAGAATCATAGCTGGAACCATAATCGATCCACCACCAATACCAAATAAACCTGATAACACCCCTACAGATAAAGATAGCAGGATTGCAATCCAGAGAGAAAATTGGTAATGATATGTTGTTCCATCGATATCAAAGGTACGAACGCGATTATTTTGTGGTTTAACTCGAGTTGCTGTTACTTTTCGTTTTACAAAAAACAACCCAGATACACCAATCATTACCAGACCAAAATAAAGTAAAAACGGTTCTGTATCCATAAACTGGTTGAGCCATGACCCAAGAATACTACCAGGAATGCTACCTGATATAAGCCATAAACCTACTTTATAATCAATCCGTTTCGTTTTCACATAAGCAATAGATGATGATAAAGCTGTGAACACCATCGCAACAAGGGAAATACCAACAACCGCCTGTGGCGTTGCCCATGCAAATGCCTCTGAAAACTGATGTAAACCTAACAAACTGGGAATAAGTACAATTCCTCCCCCAAGCCCCATTAAAGCTCCTACCAGTGCAGTTATTATCCCTATAACGATACAAATGACAAATACCATCTTTATCCCTTCCTCAGAAAGCTATCCTCTTTTTCTATCCTAGCACTGATTTTTAGAAATAGGAACTTTCCTCTACCCTTACATGATACTGTAATAAATGATTTGTTTACAGATTCCAGCTTTACTTGTAAATCGATTGAAGCAATTGTTTTTGAACAATAAAAGAGCTGTATGTTAAATTAAACTATTTACTAGCTTACATACAGCGCAAAAAAGCTTTATTCAGCAGGTATAACGTTGCCAATCTCCGTCTAAGCAAATTGTCCGTGCACGAATTTATTCTTTACGTATTTGTTAATAATGTCTGAAGTTCTAGCATTATATTGTTCATCAGCGGATTGCTTGACTTCAGCATATTGAGAAGTTATTTATTTCGTGAAAAAAACCAGGGGGCTCTCCTTGTATTTCTTCCTCGTCTTATTTTACTACTAACACTTTACATTCGGCACGTTGAACAATTTGGCTGCTAACACTTCCTAACAGAAGTCTTCCTACTCCACCAAGGCCGCGACTACCAAGAATAATAAGGTCAATTTGATTTTCCTTGACATACTCTACAATCTGAGAACTTGGATTACGAAAAGAATAATCCAACAGCACCTCTGCCTTGCAGTTAATTCCTTCTGCTTCAAATTCTTCACGAATACGTTCCATCGATGGACGTATTTCCTCTGCCATATCCCCCATAAAACTGCGTGCAAGTGCAGCATTGGCAGTTGGTCCAGCATGTGTAATAACAGTCACAGCATGTACCACAGCATCCTCTACAAGTTTAGCCTGCTTTTTCGCTTCTTCAACTGCTTTTCTGCTTAATTCCGATCCATCATAAGCTACTAGAATATTTTCAGCCATTATAACTTCTCCCCCTCATGAGCATTTTGTTCCCATGTTTATCATAACATATTTACTGGATAACTTTAACAAGCCCATAAAGCGGATACAATAGATAAGCTATTAAGTCTTTTTATGTCTAATGCGTAATTTCATACTTAAACCTGTTTACCTCTCATAAGTTCTATAAAGTGAATCTTCAATCAGTAGTATTTTTCATTCATCCCCTACTGATGTTCGTACCGTAATAGTACGGACCAAGACCTCTTCCGAAATAGGGATTTAGGTGTGGTATCCTCGCTTGACTTATTGCAGTACAGGTTTATCCAACTTCTCAAGTGGAAGGTCTTACAGCATGATAAAGATAGCAAATCAAGCACCTCTAGCGCCGTTGCTAAAGGGGCTTGACTTAGAAGAAATATGAGAATGTTTATTTTTTTTCACGAACATTTGTCTTCCAGGCTTTATCTTCATCGATCATCTTTATTACAGCGTATATCGTAAAAAATTGGATGATAATAATCGGTATACCCATCATCCCGGATACAACCTCAAGAGGTGGCAAACCGCCTATTCGCATTAAAATTAAAGCGAGCACAGTAATAACAGCAGCAACAATAATCCGTAAATATTTAGACGGCTCTACTTTGCTCATATTTTCCGTACTCGTATAAGAAGCAATCGTATAAGTAGTAGAATCAAGCGTAGTAGTTAGAAAAATCATCGCGATCACAATAAACAGAATGATCACGACGGTTGAAAATGGCAGTGAAGATAATATATCTGGAATAGCTTGCATGGCATCGTTATTCGCTACTGTATCCAATACCGGTACATCTCCAGACAGATAACTGTTCACGCCTAATCCTCCAAGCACACCAGTTGCAACCCAGGAGATAAAGGTTGGTGCCATTAAATACGTTAATATCATTTCCTTTATTGTGCGACCGTAAGATATTTTTGCTGCAAAAACACTGTGCAGCATAGCCCATGTTGCATTATAAGCAAACCAAAATATCGTCTGTCTCTCCATATGAGAGGAACCATCGATACTTAAAGCATTTGTATGAAACGACATATCTACATAATTGGATATTAAAAAGCCCATACTATCCGTGAAGTAATTGAGGATAAAAACCCCTGGCCCTATTAGCATAATGATTAATGCAAATGCACCTGCAAGGTACATATTTAATGTGCTTAATCGTTTGATCCCTCTTTCAATCCCTAAATAGGCGCTAATGGAAAATAAAGCTACCCATACAATCGTAACGATTAATGTTAAGGTGAAATTGATCTCTATGTTTAACAGTTCTGCTAAATTATAAGTAACAATTGGTGCACCCAACCCAAGAGTCACAGCAGCTCCTGCTAAAATACTAATAAGAAAAATAACATCCAACATTTTTCCGCCAAATCCATCCGTAAACCGATCTCCAAAAATGACACGGCATGCCTCAGATATTCGCATCACGGGACTTCTACGGACGTGCAGGATATATCCCATCGCTGGAGCGGCCATTACAAAAATCGCAAATGTTTGAAAGCTCCACAAAAACATGCTATAAGAATTCCCCCATAGAATGGCCTCTGTAGATTGAGGATCCACACCAAATGGAGGATTCACAGCTACGTTCGCCCACTCGGTCATTCCAGTACGCATAATCGTTGACCCCAAGCCCATGGCAATTAAG
Source organism: Virgibacillus sp. 6R (assembly GCF_001895305.1). Classification (NCBI taxonomy): domain Bacteria; kingdom Bacillati; phylum Bacillota; class Bacilli; order Caryophanales; family Bacillaceae; genus Virgibacillus; species Virgibacillus sp. 6R. The sequence continues at coordinate 703,607 of NZ_CP017762.1, forward strand.
ATGGAAGCATATTCAAATAATGTGAATCGCGGCTTTTCAGCAGGGTTACCTAAAACAACTTTACCGTACTTTGAAAAAGATAGGTAAATTGCCGCTCCTACTAATATAATTGCATACCAAAGATATCCCCAGCTGAACACATCGATTAATTTATTAAAAATGGCATTCAGTATTTCTAGTGATTCATTTTCATACATGGATAAAGGGATGCTAATGGCAACGATAATTAAAAGGGATGGTACAAAAATCGGATAATCAATTAACCTTTTCTGTTGCCCACCTTTTCTCTTTGTACCCACATAAACAACCTCCAAGCATTTTTAAAATTCACTTTTGTGTAATACCACTTGGAAGATGTTTATAAACGTCAGCTGGGTAATTTCGTTATCCACAAGCACCTCATTTTATAGTACCCTATACAATAAATAGGGCTATTTTGCCTTTCGCATCATATCAAATGGCTTTACAGGTGCATCCATTTGTATGCGTACTTTCATCATCGGATGAGCTGCTCGTTCAATAGGCTGGCCATCTTCGTTCCACATCTGCGTAATTTTTTGATACACATGTGTAAAGCCAGGACCGTAAAACTCTACTTCATCCCCTATGGCAAAACTGTTACGCTGTTGTATCGTAGCTATTTGGGAAGCATCGTTGTAATCTAATACTTGACCGATAAATTTATACACCGGGATCTTCCTCCGTTTTCCAAATAATTGCTGTTGTTCATTCGGAGTTCCGTAATAAAAACCGGTCGACAGTTCACGTTGCGCCACTTTCCACAATTCATCTTCCCAACTCTGTTGGAACGTAAAATTGGCAGGATCTTTACAATAAGCATCAACTGCTTCGCGGTAAACATTAGCCACAGTGGAAACATAATGAATCGACTTCATCCGACCCTCTATTTTCAGACTATCTACACCGTTTTCTATAAAATCAGGAATATGATGGATCATGGACATGTCTACAGCACTCATCGAAAAAGGTTCATCTGTTTCATCGACAGCAAAGGACTGACGCATGCCATTATGACCCATTTCAAACAAATCGTACTTCCACCGGCAAGATTGCGAACAACCTCCGCGATTTGCATCTCGAGCCGACATATGATTTGATAATGTACAACGACCAGAATAAGAGATACACATTGCACCATGAATAAATGCCTCAATTTCTACATCTGTATGATTTCTTATTTCTTTAATTTCATCCATACTTACTTCTCTCGCCAACACAACACGTTCCAGTCCTTCTTCTTTCCAAAAGTTTAAGGTTTCGTAATTCGTAGCAGAGGACTGTGTTGACAAATGAATAGGAAGACCTGGAGCTTCCATCAGGCAAATTTCAATTAACGCAGGATCAGAGACGATAACTGCACGCACCCCAATATCTCTTATCGTCCGAAAGAAATCGCCCGCACCTTGCAAATCTCCTTCATGGGCAACCATATTTGCAGCTACGTAAACATGAGCTCCATGCTCTTTTGCAAACGTCACACCTTCTTGCATTTCCTCATACGTAAAATTGCCAGCTCGACTTCGTAATCCGTATGCATTCCCTCCTATATAAACAGCATCTGCACCGTAATGAATCGCTGTTTTCAGTTTTTCTAATGTACCAGCGGGTGCTAAAACTTCTGGTTTCTTCTTCCATTTTCCCATGACTCACAAACCTTTCTTTACATTTCATTTCTATCACGTTTTATATTTATTCCATTATGCTGTAAAGTTCCGTTCCAAAAAGCGATGAGGTTGCCTTTTCTCTACGTTTACAAATTAACGACTCATTCCATGCGCCATTTCACTAGACATTTTGATCCCCATGTCATTGAACATCATTAGGATTTTTCAAAAAGAATCCTTCACCTAAAGTTCGTTCGCTAGGGTGATGCTCTTTTACTTTTAAATTTAATTTTTCTTTTAACTCATCGGACCAGCCTTTATCCAAAAGTGCCTGTTTCGCTTGAACAAATTGCTTTGCAACCTCTACAAATGCTCGTCCTTGTGTATAGATCCCATCTAATTTCCATTTTGAAATACCTGCATCCACTAACTTTTTCAAATGCGGTAATAAATTAATATCATTTGTATCAAAAATATGCGTCCCATTCATATCTTCATAAATCGAATAATGTGTTTCTGGCTTTTTCGGTTCGGATATAAATAAATGCTCTTGATTTTTGCTTTTCTCATTTGTATAGCTGAAATAATTGGTTACTAGTGGGCGCTTTGAATGGTGAATACAAGTTGCTCCGTACACGAGTACTTCCACAGGTACATCCGCATGCTCAGAAATAGAGATTAATTCTTCATAGGTTAATTCCCTTGCTAATACCGCTCCTTTAGCTCCTCGCTTCGCCCAAAAATTAACCTGCTTTGCACTTGTAACCATCGTGTGTGGATCATATACATATGGTATTGAAACTTCATGCTTGTTTAACAAATGTATAATACCAGGGTCACCAATGGTAACGTAATCAGCTCCCGCTTCTTGCAAGAAATCGAAATATCCAGGTATTAATTTTACCCTGTCATTATGAATAATGGCGTTCATAGCGACACAGACTTTTTTATGTTTTGCATGTGCGATGTGACATATTTCTTTTATTTCTTCCGGGGAGAAATTTGCAGGTAAACGAAGACCAAAAGTAGCTTCTCCAATATAAAGTGTATCAACATCTGCATCTATCAGTAATTTTGCTTGGTTTATTGATTCTGCTGTAGCTATAAGTTCAACCATTCACAATCATCCTCAATTTATATTTATATAAAGCGACACTTGTACAAGAAGAGAGAGTTTTCTCCTTGAGATAACAGCTAACATCCGCACAATCTTGTACTTACAAGCCTAGCCTAATTGCATTAGTCTCAATACAAAGGAGTTTATGCTCACCCCAAATCATTGATAAAGACAAGGAAACAATCGCAATGATCGGTAACATCCATAGATGTGGGATAGTTATATTTGTTTGTGTCTATCTTCCATTTGATATCATACCATAAAAAAACAACAGGAAGAGCTCATCCATAAACATGTAAAAAATCCGTCAATTACTCAAGCAATAGACACCTTAGCTACTGCAACTAAAATATGAAAAGGTCCTATCCTGCCTTAGGCAAAATAGGATCTTAATAATTGTTTTGGTTCTTACTATAAAGATCATGTTCCTAACCAGCGTTGTGCTTGAGATTTATCTTTAGGGGCAAAATGCTTGAGCTCCGTTTCAGGTAGTATTCCTTCTAGTTTCACTCCCATTTCAACCCATTTCTTGTCACTAACAACAGCCATTTTATGGATATCCTTTAAATGCTGTGTCATTTTTAAATCTTCTAGGGCGCCTTTTAAAGTCACTCCTTCCATATTTTCAATGGATAAAAGAATATTTACTTTACTATGCTCCTGTCTTTTCATCATGAAGAATTCCTCGAAATGATGCAAATCCTCCTTTTCTACTTTACCTTGTATTTCAATTTCAAGAGCATTGTCAAATGGTACTGGGGTTATTTTAATCATGTTTTCTCAGCTCCTTTTACTACGATTTATTTGTTTTTTCCCAGGAGCATTCTGTTTCAAACTTCTTTTCCTTACATAGATTTTTCTTATCATCTAGTGTTTTGATACAAACCCGATTATAATAGATTGGAAACAATAACAAGGGTGGATCATCACCATGCAAAATTCAAGCAGGATTACTGGATTATTTTTAGTTATTATTGGCGCAACATGTTGGGGTATCGGTGGAACCATTTCACAATACTTATTTCAACATTACGAGCTAGAAGTCAATTGGCTTGTAACCACACGTTAACTACTAGCAGGCATGCTTCTGTTAACCATACAATTTTTTTAAAAGATCGAACACAAATAATATCGGTATGGAAAAATAAACAAGTCGCCATTTCTTTACTTATCTTTGCCTTATTCGGAATGTTAGCTATCCAGTATACATATATGGCCTCCATTCATTACGGAAGTGCAGCTGTGGCAACACTACTGCAGTATTTGGCACCAGTTATGATTATTATCTACCTCCTGATTAGAAAACAAACCGCCCTAACGAAGCAAGATATCCTCACTGTCGCCCTTGCTTTAATAGGTTGTTTTTTCTTGCTTATAAATGGTAGCTTGTCCGAGCTTTCTGTACCTGTCCCTGCTTACAAGCACTTTATAGGGATCAAACAAACTAAAAACCGAGTGACGTAAAAAAACAACGAAGTGCTTTACCAAGATAAAAGAATGCTCTCTTTTACATAAGCCTGTTATTTATTTATCGAAGCAAGCTTCATTCAAACTTTAAAAATTAGGGTGAATACAAAATGAATAGTTGGAAAAATCCGATATTATTATTGTTCTCCATTGGCATTTCAAGCATCGGGGATTTCATTTACTTAGTTGCCATTAATATTATTGTATATCAGTTGACAGGCTCTGCAGCAGCTGTTGCAGGACTTTGGATTATTGCGCCATTAGTAAATATAATTACGAAGTTTTGGACAGGAAGCTTCATTGATTATCGGAGCAAGAGGAAAGTGATGATCGTAACTTACATCATTCGCGCTGTGTTTATCTGCTTTATCCCATTGGCACCAAACATGATTGTAATTTACGCTATTCTCGTTGTTCTAAGTATTGCAAATGCTTTTTTTCATCCATCATCAACGACTTATGTTACTATCCTTGTTCCGAAAGAAAAAAGAAAACGGTTCAACTCTTTTCGCTCATTTGCAAGCTCTGGTGCATTTATTATTGGTCCAGCTATCGGAGGATCACTTATTTTATTAACTTCTGTTGAGATAACATTATGGATCAACGCGGTATTTTTCTTAATCGCAGTGTCTTTACTATTCGTTTTGCCAGAAAAAGAGAACATTAATAAAGATGCGATCCCAGCATTGACCATATCTCAAGTTATCCAAGACTTTACTGTCGTTCAGAAATTTATAGCAAACAATAAATATGTATCCTTTATTTATCTTGGTTTTATTATGATCATGCTTTTCACCTTTGCCATGGATACTCAAGAAGTAGTTTTTACCCAGCAAGTAATAGGCCTTTCTGAATTTGAATACAGTATGTTAATTAGTATAACTGGAATTGGTTCAGTTGCTGGTGCGATTTTATTATCAATCTTTGCAAACAAAATCTCATTAAGATATATGATTGTGTTTGGTCTGATTATGATGACTGTCGGTTATGTCATTTATGCATTCTCCTGGTCCTTTGCATCCATGGTGGTTGGTTTTATCATCTTAGGATTCTTTATGGTATTCTTAAATGCAGGAATAATGACTTTCTATCAAAATAATATCCCTGTTGAAGTCATGGGAAGAGTAACGAGTATTTACCAATTAATCCAAAGTGCTAACCAAGTATTGTTCATTTTAATAATTGGCGTTACAGCAGATATAATTTCACTACGACTTACGATTGCTACTCTCGCTATGATCATGTTATTTTCATCTTTTATTTATTCCATTGCAGTGTTGAAGCAAGATAAAAAATCCTATTACCAAGAAAACGATATCTAAAAAGGAAAAGCTATCCAAATTTAAATTTGCTATGTCCTACTCCAATAATGAATGGCAGGATTCAAGTATAAAAAAATTGGTTAGACTAATACACCACACATGTTTGCAGCATTAAAATGTGTGGTGCATGAATCATCAATCGTTTTCGTAACTTAAATATAAAGTTTATCCGCTTCTCAATTATTGTAAATTCACCCAAACACTTTTGACCTCAGTATAATTGTCTAATGCATAATTCCCCATCTCTCTGCCGATGCCTGACTGTTTATATCCGCCAAATGCCGCTGCTGGGTTTTCCTGATTACAATCATTAATCCAAACCGTTCCTGCTTTTAATCTTCTGGCTACTTGGTGCCCCGTTCGGATATTTTCGGTCCATACCGCAGCAGCTAATCCATAATCACTATCATTCGCTCTTCTAATTGCTTCCTCTGTCGTATCAAATGGAAAGACAGCAACAACCGGTCCGAATATCTCTTCTCTTGCGATCCGCATATCATCTTCTACGTCTGCAAATACGGTCGGCTTAACAAAATATCCCTTATCCCCAGCGCTTTCACCACCAGCTACTAATTTAGCTCCTTCTTTTTTGCCAATTTCAATATAATGAAGCACACGCTCAAATTGTTCTTTTGAAACAAGTGGCCCCATATCCGTATTAGCTTCCATTCCGTTACCGAGTTTTGTTGCGTTTGCACGCTCGACTAACGCTTCAACAACATGATTGTAATGCTTGCGATGTACATAGACACGAGATGTAGCACTGCAATTTTGTCCGTGATTGTACATAATTCCTTCAAACGCACCTTCTATTGCTTTTTCAATATTTGCATCTGCTAAAATTAAATTTGGTGATTTCCCACCTAATTCCAGTGTCAAATCTCTAACGTGTTCTGCCGCCTTACGCATAATGGATTTTCCAACACCCGTAGACCCTGTGAAAGCTAACTTATCTATCCCAGAATGCGTTACAATTGCCTCACCCGCAATTTCACCGTACCCAGGAACAATATTAACAACGCCCTTTGGAAAACCAGCTTCCTCTAATAATTGAGCAGCATACAGTATAGAAAGCGGCGTCTGTTCTGCAGGTTTCAACACAGTGGTACATCCAGTTGCCAAAGCCGCTCCAAGTTTCCATGAAGCCATCGATAGTGGGAAATTCCAAGGAATAATTTGCCCAACCACACCAACAGGTTCATGGACAGTGTAATTTAAATAATCCGGAGAAATGGGAACTGTCTGCCCTAATACTTTCGTCGCCCACCCAGCGTAATAACGAAAATGTTCTACAGTACCAGCAATGTCATCCTCTAGCGCAATCTGGTAAGGCTTCCCGTTATCAAGTGTTTCCAATTGTGCTAATTCTTCTTTATGTGCTTCCAGTAAATCAGCGAATTTATAAATCAAATGCGAACGCTCTGCAGCTGATAATTGTGACCACTCTCCATCGTCAAATGCCTTTCTCGCTGCGTGCACAGCTAGATCAATATCCTCTTCTTGAGCTTCACTAACTTCTACTAAAACTTCTTCCGTAGCAGGGTTATATACTGGGAATGTTCTCCCACTTTTAGCAGGTAGATATTCTCCATTAATATATAATCCAACCGCTTGCTCCAAAAAAGCTTTTACATTCGGTTTTAAATCCATTTGCGATGTAACCATACTATAATTCTCCTCCCTTTGTGTTTTTTATATTGTTACATACTGCTCAAGCTGCAGTAAAATCGCTTTTAATGTCGCTTCTTCTTGCTGATTTAACGGTAACCTTGGTTTTCTTGATGGTCCTCCCGCAAGCCCTTGCAAATCCATCGTCCGTTTGACAATCTGTACATATTTCCCTGAACCTTCCAAAAAATTACATAACGGAAGGATTTGATCATAATAATTCCATGCCTTATCCAAGTCCCCTTGCTGGACGCTATGAAATAAATTGGTAGCTAATTTTGGAACAATATTACCCGCAACAGAAATCCACCCTGTGGCTCCAACTAATAGAGACTCTAACACCAGATCATCGGCTCCGCAGAACGTTTGAATATCGTCTTTACCCTGTCTTGTAATATCGCGTACTTTTCGAATATCCCCGCTTGATTCTTTAATGTGGGTAATATTTTCGACATCCCGGGCCACCTGTAAGATGGTTTCTGTTCCAATATCAACACCTGATGTAAACGGATTATTATAAATCATGATTGGTAAGGTCACAGAATTCGCCACTGCCTTAAAATGCTCATAAATTTCCGCATCTTTTGGATGGGCATAATACGAATTAATTAGTAACGCCGCATCTGCTCCTATCTTTTCAGCATATTGTGTATACATAATCGCATCTTTTGTTGTTTCTGCAGCTGTTCCAACAATTAAAGGCACTCTTCCACCTACCTGCTCAACTGCTGCTTCCATCAATTGCAATTTTTCCTGCTTCTCCAAGCTAACAAATTCTCCCGTACTTCCATTGACAACTAATCCTGCTACATCCTGGTTAATAAAATGTTCAATATTGGATCTTAAGCCATCAACATTCACCTCCTCATTTTCAAACATTGGTGTCACGAGAACAGGAAATGCCCCTTCCAGTTGTTTCATGTTCCTTCCTCCCCTATTTTTTTGTTATCATTATTTGTTCGCTTTCATAAGAACGTAGGTAATCATTCTGAGACCATTGTTTTCTCAGTCCTTTTTTTAACTTGCATTATAAGTTTCCAGCTTGTTCTGGATCCAACTGATTTGCTTTTGGTTCCCCATGCGCTTTGGTATACCAAATAAATGTATTGGTAAATCCATAAATGATCGTAATCAAGATGACTAAAAAGTTAAACCATAGAAATGGTAAATAAGCCAGCGTTGTCACTCCAAGTGTTGTTGCCATAAATACTCCACCATCTGACCACGGAACCATTGGTGTCGTCATCGTGCCCCCTGCTTCTGTATTCCTGGATAGCACACGACGATCAATATTTAAACGGTCATAATTCTCTTCGGTAATTTTACTTGCAGTAATGATCGAAACATACGCAGCACCACCGAAGAAGTTCCCAAAAAATCCAGCTAGTAAAGTTGTTATGGTCGTTTTTCCAGCACTATTAGCCCAACGTAACATCGTTAAGCAAATCGCTTGCAAGATTCCAACCTTTTCCATTAAGCCCCCAACACCAAGTGCAAAGATGATCAAGACGATGACATCCAGCATAAATACAATACCACCACGATTTAACAAATTATCGATAAATTCTACACCAGAAGTGATTTCACTACCTTGGTATAGAATCTTGAAGGCTTCTAACAAAGCGATATTCTGAAACAAATAAGCCCATATTGTTCCAAGTAAAGCACCAAATAATATAACTGGAATAGATGGCATTTTCATCGCCAGTAATCCAATAACAAGGATCGCCGGGATTAACATATACCAGCTAATGGTAAAGTGCTCATTTAGTGCTGTCATCGTAGCATTCGCTTGTGATAAATCCCCAGAACTATCGAGAAAAAAGTAACCAGTAAGTAAAAATAGAGCGCCTGTAAGTAAAAATGCTGGACCGCTTACAGTAAGCATGGATTTAATATGCTCAACAAGATTCACCTTCGACAGAGAAGCTGACATGACAGTCGTATCGGATAAAGGTGAAATTTTATCCCCTACATAGCATCCTGAAATAACCGCCCCTGCCACTAATGCTACAGGTAAGTCAAAACTAGTACCAATGCCCATCATCGCAATCCCTGCTGTACCTGCTGAACCAAACGAAGTACCAGTCGCAATCGATGTGATCGCACAAATGATGAACGCTGCGACTAAAAAAATACTTGGCTGGATAATGGTAAGGCCATAGTAAATGATACTCGGAACAATTCCTCCTGCAATCCACGTTCCAATAAGTGCACCAACTGAAATAAGAATAAGCACTGCTTCAGAACCGTCATACACCCCTTTAAGTAAACCATCTTGCATCTCTTTATACGAATAACCAATTTTCCAACCTACAAGCATGATGACAAACCACGTTGTTAACAACCCTAGCTGGATTGGAATCGAAAACTGTACGACAAATAAAAACATAATGAAAACAAACGAAATAAGTACAAACAAAACTTCTGCCAATGTAGGCAAACGTCTATTCATTTCCATCCTTCACATCCCCTTTTTGTGAAGCGGTTTCAGAAATCCTTGTATTTACTTTAGTAAAAAACCTTCCTCTAATGGATCTCCTGCTTGCAAGACAAACTGATGTTCACCAGTTAAAACCGGTCGCAATGGAACAGTACACAGCCCATCCGTTATTGTTGCAGTCAAACTGCTACCAACAAGATTCTCATGAATAAGTTGCAATGTTTTTTTTCCTTTTGCCCATGCTAATGTCAGTAAAGCAATGGTGCTATCTACGCCCGGTGAACGTAAGATAAATCCATCCCCCTCAAATGTAACAGAGCAAAATCTTCCTTCCCCTAACGCTTCTGTTAGCATGATGCCAGCAATATCTCTCCTCCTTTCATTAAGGTCACGTAGTACTGGTTTTGCCCAGCTTGTTATTGCAGCTAGATGTTGCAATGAAATAGCTGGAATGGACGAAGGTAATTTAAAAATATAATAGTTCCTTAATCGATCCACCTGTACCAGTTCCCATTCGTCCGTATTTTCTACCACTTCACCCATTTGAAGATTCATTTGCATGCTTACAATCTCATTTCCCTTCCTATTTACGTATAAATGGTAGATGCCATGCGTGGTTTCAATGGCATATTTTCCACTTTTAGATATTGTCAATGTGCCCGTTTCTATAAGTGTTGTTAATGCAGCGAATAACCCACTATAACTAAAATATGTTTCATAATAATGATGTAAAAACACGATACCAAAATCGGCTTGTTGAGATGGTGTAATCACACATCCAGTTATCCCCCGATGCCCTCTCGGTTCATTCAATAACATTCTTATCTCTGTTAAAAAATAGCGTTTTAAAATTGCTTCTAAAGAAATACAGTCTGTCATGTGTAAATGGAACGGGGAATGGATGATGATTCGAAATGCTTCACCCGCTACATGGACATCATATGTGTTCATTATTTTATTTATATCCAACCGCTTCCCCCCTCAGTCATGTGCTTCCATTGGCGGAATAAGCAAAAAACCTTCGTTCAATGGATCGTGTTCCTTGTAAAAAAATCGGTGTATGCCCATTACCCACGCTGAACCGGTTACTTCTGGGATCACCGCTATATATTCATCTACTTTCGTTTCCTCTAGTATCCTTGCTTGAAATAGGGTACCGACAATACTTTCATATGTAAAGGGTTCTTTCACACCAATTTCTTGTTGCCGAAACATGGTAGCTAATTTCGCAGAAGTCCCCGTCCCACATGGCGAGCGATCAATGCCACCAGGCGGAACAATTACGGTGTTTTTTAAATCTGCTTTTGGGTTTACTGGAGCTGTAAAAAATTCAATATGTGTTAATCCTTTAATAAAAGGATAAAGCGGATGCACTACTTGTACATTTGCATTTATCTTGTTACGTATGGTGATCGCATGCTCAATAATTTGTGAGGCATTGTCTGTTGTTAAACTGATATCGAGTTGTCGCGCATCAATAATGCCATAAAAATTGCCACCATACGCGATATCACAATGCACTTTTCCAATTCCTTCTACATCTATTTCAATGGTTGTGAATAAAAAGGAAGGCACATTTGTAAAGGTGACCTCTATCGCTTTACCATCTGTTACTTTCACCTTCGTTTTCACTAACCCAGCAGGAGTATCCAAATGAATACAGGTATAAGGTTCCAATACCTCTACCATTCCAGCTTCAATTAAAGCGGTACAAAAACCAATTGTATCGTGTCCACACATTGGTAAATATCCACCTGTTTCCATAAATATTACTCCCACATCAGCATCTGGATGACAAGGAGTTACCATCAACGCCCCTGACATGACGTCATGACCCCGTGGCTCATTCATGAGAAATTTTCTAATCCAATCATGATTTTCTTTCATATCCAGCATTTTTTCAGACATCGTATTCCCATTTAAGTTAGGCAAACCCGTTAAAACGGTTCTAGTCGGGTTCCCACCAGTATGGGTATCAATGGTTGTAAATAGCTTATTGTATTTCACTTAATTCACGACCCTTTCTTTCCTTAAAGCGCTCATATCTTAATGCCTTCATCGGAATCGATGTTTCCTCACCCGCTAGCATCTCCGCCATTACCTTTCCAGTAATAGCTGCTAAGCTAATCCCGTCACCTTCATGACCCGCAGCGATATAAAAACCAGGAACCTCTTCAACAGACGATACAATAGGAAGGTGGTCTTCTGTCCACGGTCGCAGCCCTGCATATGTCCGAACAACCAACATATCCGCCATTTTCGGATAAAAGCGAATCGCTCGCTTGGCTATATGTTGGCTAATTTCATGATTCACTTTGTGATTAAAACCAGCAAATTGGCGACTGCTACCAATCAAAAAATTTTGGCTTTCGGTCGGTTCAAATACCAATGCTATTCCATATCTTTCCGTTAAGTTATCGACTTGCCTCTTTCCGCCAAACTTGGATATCAAATAACCAAATTCCATTACTTTTCGCAGACCGACAGGCTGTTGCCTGGAAGCCACGATTAATTGACCCTTCTTAGGATGAATCGGAATGTTTACTCCCAGCATGTCTCCAATAATTGGCGCCCACACACCACAAGCATTTACCACTTTATTCGCCGTATATTTTCCCACTGTTGTTTGAATAATAAATTGCCTTTTCTCATCTTGAATTATTTGTACTACTTCCGTATGCGTGTGGACTTTTGCTCCAAGCTGTTTTGCACTATAGAACAAAGAATAGGTGAGCATATATGGATTCACGGTAGAATCTGTTTTACACTCTAATCCACCAGATAAATCATCAGCAAAGTAAGCTGATTCATTCTTTAGATCATTTCGATCAAGCATATGAAAATCAAGCCCAGCTTTCCGTTGTTGATTCACCCACTGCTGGGCGGCTTCCAGCTCTTGCTCATTTTCACAAACGAGAATACTTCCTGGATTACGATATTCGAATGGAACCTCTAACTCCTGAGCTAGCTCATGTACTAACTGCTGACTTTTTAACGACATTTGACTATCAAAACCTGGATCTTTATCAATTGCTAAAATATTTCCGTCACATCTGGAAGAAGTCCCACTGGCTAATTCATCTTTTTCTAACACCGTAATATCTAGCCCAGCCTTCGCACTATAATAAGCGATTGCAGCACCAATAATTCCCCCGCCAATAACGATGACATCACAATGCGTTGTACGTTCCATTCCACTCCCACCTCCTTCCCACAAATTAAAGCAAAATTCATGCCAAAAATTGAAACCTCCCTCAGAAGAGGTCCTGTTGCGCGTAGTGATTGTTTACTTGAACGAATTGGGCACTTAGATGTCGTTATTTTACTTCAGCTTCTTATATCACCTCGCCATTGACACGAGAGCATTGCGAAGCCTTTTCATTCAGCATAAATAAAATAATTCGCTATCCCGCACAAAAAGGGAGACCTTCACATACTTGAACTCTTCTATCTTGGGAAGTTAGTAAATAAAGGGAAGCTTCCATCAGTGGAAGTTTCCCTTCATCTCCCCGGCTTGTTCGTACCGTAATGGTATGACCTAAAGGCCGCTTACGAAATAGGCATTTAGATGCTGTTATCTCCCACTTATACTTTGTTGCAGTACAGATTATCCAACTCCTGAAGCGGCAGTCTTATAGCACCTTATATACGGGATAAAATTTTCAAATACAAATTAGTAGCAAAAGAGATTGAAAATTTCGCATAATTATGTAAAAATAATTTAGAAGTGTAAATATTTTTTAACACATTGGAGGGGAATTGATAGTGCTTACAAAACTTCCGACTACGGAAACATTTGTTTCTACCAATTTTATGCTTGTCGATAATCTCATTGTGGAGGAAAAGAAACTTCCACTACATGCTTTATCGAAACAAAATGAAAAGATTTTTTATCGCAAAGGTATGTCATATTATCAACTAGTATTTTCCAAGCATCAAACGAACTTCGATCTTCTTCCATGCAAAGTGATAAAAAATGGTAGTACAGTGGAGAGCATTGTACAATACCTACAAGAATATTCTTGCTTGGTTGTGCTAAAAGGAAATAGCAATGAAATGATCGGGTATATCCACGTAACTGCATTTATTCCCCAATTATTAACTAACTTCCGCGAATTACAAGCATACATATCTACCATTCTGGACACAGTGGATGAATCATGCACCGTCATCAATCAATCCAAGCGGGTCATTGCTTGGACAAAGGGTGCTGAGCAATTATTTTCCGTTAATAAAGAGAAGATCATCGGGCAATCGATCACTGATTTTTTTAGTCGAGAAAGGTTAGAAATCTTAAATACGTTAGAAAAAGGGACATCTGTCTACCACCACCAACATCAAGCAAGAGAAAATCAGGTTGTATTAATTAATTCTAACCCAGTTCGTTTAAACGATACCATCATTGGCGCTGTTGTGTCTGAAACCGATATCACAAGTCAAATTCGCTTAAATAAAGAATTATACCAAGCAAGAGAAAGACTCTTCCATTTAGAAAAAGAAGTAACGAAATTAACAGCCAAGGAAGATCCATTCCAAGCTATACGCGGCAACAGTCCAGTTTTAAATCGTACCATTCATAAAATAAAAAAAGCAGCTGCTACGGACACAGGCATTCTTATTTACGGGGAAAGTGGTGTAGGAAAAGAATTATTTGCAAAAGCAGTACACCATATACGCGAAGCTGAGGAGGCACCATTTGTAGCTATTAATTGCGGTGCAATTCCGTCTTCACTGTTTGAAAGTGAAATTTTCGGTTATGAAAAAGGAGCGTTTTCAGGAGCTGATTTAAAAGGAAAGAAAGGAAAAGCTGAGTTAGCTCAGGGGGGCACGTTATTTTTAGATGAAGTTGGCGAAATGCCACTGGAAATGCAGGTTAAAACATTACGACTTTTACAAGAAAAAGCCTTTTATCGTGTAGGAGGAACAAAGGAAATACATGTTGATTTTCGCGTTATCGCTGCAACGAACAAGGATCTAAAAGCGTTAGTAACCGAAGGCAAATTTAGAGAGGATCTCTATTATCGATTAAATATTATTAGTATCGAAATCCCTCCATTAAGACAACGACCAGAAGATATTATTGAATTAACCCATTATTTTCTTCATGAAATATCAATTAAGTACCAACAGCCGATTCACGGAATCTCTCAAGAAGTGATGCAAGCACTGCTACAACATAGCTGGCCAGGAAATATTCGCGAATTGCAAAATGTAATTGAACGATTGGTCGTGTTTGCAGAAGATGGGGAGATTCATCTAGAAGAATTGTCATTTGACGTCGACCAAAGTCATACACCGTCCAATTTCCCACCAGAATCTGCAGCAAATGATAATCTTGCGCTTAGTACTCGATTGGAAGAAGTAGAAAGAAAGATTATTTTGCAAGAACTAAAAAAAGCGGGTGGAAACAAACTGCTTTGCGCCAAAAACTTACACATCACGAGAGCTACTTTGTATAACCGCCTCAAGAAATTAGGGATTCAAGGATAAACCTGTAGTTTGGCATAGTTTTTGCTAATAAGTTATACAAAAAAAGATTCTAGGGGTGTTGAGTAATATGGATGAAAAAGAAATAATTGTATGTAGATGCGAAGAAGTTACTCTTTCAGAATTAGAGCAAACGGCAGCAACGTACAACTGCTCTGCTCGGGAATTGAAATTGCGCACTCGAGCTGGTATGGGTTTTTGTGGTGGGAGAACCTGCCGTACAATGATAGAAGCATTCGGAATAGATAAGCGAGAAAAAAATCAACACCAAATAACATTAAAATATCAAGCTCCTGTCCGTCCGGTTCCATTCGGTAAATTAGGAGGCGAAACACCATGACTCGAATAGAAAACCATCCTATTCTCGGAAAATTAGGTAGTAAGAAAGCCGTAACCTTTACATTTGATAATCAAGCAATCCGAGGATTCGAAAACGAACCCATTGCTGCTGCTTTATTAGCAAACGGTATTCGTACGCTTAGAAACCATGAGGAAACCGCGAAACCACGTGGTATTTATTGTAATATCGGACATTGCTTTGAATGCAGAGTCACCGTTAATGGAATTCAGGGGAAGCGGGCCTGTCTAACACCAATAAAAGAAGGTATGGTTGTACAAAGCGGTAAGCAGTTAGCCTCTCCTGTTAGAGATTGGAGTGCAAACCATGTATGATATTATTGTGATTGGCGCCGGACCAGCTGGATTAGCTGCAGCGAGTACAGCTGCGCAAGAAGGTTTACATGTATTAGTAATAGATGAATATATGAAGCCGGGTGGAAGGCTATTGGGGCAGTTATATCAAGAGCCTAATGGCAACTGGTGGAATGGGCTTGAAGAATCCGCCAAACTAAATGAGCAAGCTGAGAATGCAGGTGTAAAAATTATTTTACAAACAGTTGTCTATGACATTGAACGTCAAGACTCATCATGGACTATTTATACCGAAAATATAGTCTATACAAGCAAACAATTGTTACTTGCTACGGGAGCAGCAGAATCACCTGTACCTCTTCCCGGATGGACATTACCGGGGGTTATGTCTGTAGGTGCAGCACAAGTGATGACGAATGTACATCGAGTAAAACCAGGTGATAAAGGAATGGTCATCGGAGTGAATGTGCTGTCTGCTGCCATTGCAATGGAATTGCAGTTAGCTGGAATCGATGTCGTTGCCATGGCACTTCCTCCATTAAATCAATTAACACACCAGCATTCCCGTCCTAAAGAAGTAATGGAGGCTTTATTACATGTATCCCACCTAGCTCCTTCCAAGCTCTTAAGAATCGGCAGTAAGTTCATGACCAATCATTTCATGAGGCAACTTAGCATTCGGTTTTACCCCAAAAGTGGCGTAAGCCTGTGGGGCATCCCGATTCAGTTACGAAAAGCGGTGACAGAGATCTATGGCACAAACCAAGTAGAAGGTGTTATCATTAATACCATTGATACAAACGGTAACCCGGTTTTGGGAAGCGAAGAAAGAATAGCCTGTGATTTTGTTTGTATCGCTGGGGGGCTGTACCCGCTAGCGGAACTGGCTGGTGTTGCCAATTGCCCTTTCTATTATGTGGATGAACTTGGCGGCTATGTCCCCATACATAATGAGAAAATGGAAACCCCCATTGAAGGTCTATATGTTGCCGGAAATATTACAGGGATTGAAGGCGCAAAAATAGCGATTTCACAAGGAGTTGTCGCAGGATATTCCATGGCAATCGCCTCTAGAAAACAAGGCTTAGTCGAAAAGCTACAGGATTCTATAAAAAAGGTGCATGAAACAAGAAAGCAAGCTGCCATTCGGTTTCATCCTAAAGTCGATATAGGAAGGAACATCATTCACAAACAATGGGAGACTCACCAAGCACAAATGGTGCAACTATAATATAAGAGTTTTGAGCTTGACGTGTTTGAACAGAGAGTTTTAAAAATGGAGGAATAACGATGACGATCGATTACGAAGCACGGTTATCTACACTAAAACAAACTTTAGCTGCAATGAATTTAGACGTAATTATGATAACTTCACCTGCCAATGTGTTTTATTATACTGGTTTTCTTTCAGATCCACATGAACGTTTTATGGCACTTCTAATAAATAATTTAAACGATACAACCGCTCTATTTGTACCAGCTCTAGATAAGGATATAGCAGCGAGTGAAGCAGCTATTTCTAACATCGTATCCATTAGTGATGAAGAAAATCCGTATGAGATTTTAAAGCAGGCATTAAATCATGAGGTTCATTGGTTTGGTTTGGAAATGAAAGCAGTTAGCATGTTTCAACATAGGCAGTTGCAATCCAAATTTCCAAATGCTCATTACAAAGATATTCAACCCGCAATGAATCAACAAAGGACTCGTAAATCAAGGGAAGAAATAACGTATTTAAGAGAAGCCGTAACAATTATTGAGAATGTTCTAACAGAAGGAATAAAAAGAGTGAAAATCGGCATGACAGAAATAGAGCTAGCCGCAGAATTGGAATACTTGATGAAACAATTTGGTGCAGTAGGACCTTCCTTCTCTACCATTGTCCTTGCAGGAGAAAAAGCAGCCTTACCGCATGGTGTGCCTGGAGATCGAACATTACAAAATGGCGATTTCCTACTCATTGATTTTGGCGTAGTAACGAAACACGGTTACTGTTCAGATATTACACGAACTTTTGTTATCAGTGAGGCGACTGAAAAACAAAAAGCGATCTATAAAACCGTGCTAAATGCCAATATCGCTGGCATCGAATCCATAAAGGAAAACGTTCCTTTAAAAACATTTGATATTGCAGCAAGAAATGTCATTCATGAGAATGGGTATGGTCATTATTTCAATAACCGAGTCGGGCACGGACTTGGCATCGAAGTCCATGAAGAACCTTCTATTCATAAAAACAATGAGCAGCTGGCTGAAGCAGGCTTCTTTTTTACTATTGAACCGGGCATTTACATTCCCGGCTATGGCGGAGTTCGAATTGAAGATGAAGTATACATTAATGAAGCTGGGGTAGCTGAAGTGTTAACTTCTTTTCCCAAAGAGTTGCATATCATAACGCCATAACATATAGGTAAGAAACACGATAAAGGGAAACTTCCATCCAAAAGGTGTTTCTTTCGCCCCCGCGGATGGAAGAAGAACAAAAGTCTTAGGCGTCTTGAAAAAGAAAGAACGCTTTTTCTCCGTGTCAAGCCTTCTGAGATTGGCATCTTACATGCCAATTGAAGCGGGAATTTAGACGCTGTTATCACCTACTTCGGCTTTTTTGTATCTACTTTAGCTCCCATGTACCTTTCCTTTGAAAGAAACCGTCCCCAGTCATTTTTCAAAGGATGGTTGTTTACATCTAATTTTATGTTGCTTTAAATATATAACTGCCAATTGTATAATGACATCCTATAAAATGGTATCATTAGGGGCATGCAACTTTAGATGGTAATAAACTTGCATAATTTTCTCCCATTTATGGAAAAATTTTTTGTAACTTAAAAGCATGTAGTATGTTTTAGTAGACATTCTGTTACGTTTATGAAAGAATATGTCTTTGTTGGAGTTATTTAAATTGGAATGATAAAATAGAAGACCACAAAAATAAACAGATCATATATTTTGGAGATGACAACCGTGAGCAACCGTAATAAAGGAATTATTCTATTACTTCTATCCGCATTTGGATTTTCGATGATGGCTGCTTTTGTCAAGCTATCTGGTGATGTTCCAACTGTACAAAAAACACTATTTCGAAACGCCATTTCCATGATCATTGCATTCGGTTTTGTGAAATATTACGGAGCAAGCCTGTTCGGTAAAAAAGAAAATCAAAAATATTTACTGCTTCGTTCCAGCTTGGGAGCTGTAGGGATTTTATTAAACTTTTATGCGATTGATCATTTAGTTCTGTCAGATGCAGACATGCTTAATAAAATGAGTCCATTTCTTACTATTATTTTTGCAGCCATCTTTTTAAAAGAAAAAACGCGCTTGTTCCAAGTGGTATCGATAATTATTGCCTTTTTAGGAACATTATTCATTATAAAGCCTGCATTTTCCTCAGATACTATTCCTTATATCGCCGGTTTCTGCTCTGCTGTCTTTGCAGCAGGCGCCTATACAGTTTTGCGTGTCTTAGGAAGAAAAGAACAATTCTATACTGTTGTCTTTTATTTTTCATTTTTCACAACGATGATTCTATTACCATTTGTGATTGCGTTTTATGAACCTATGACATGGCACCAATGGGCTTATCTTTTAGGTGCAGGGATTTTTGCCACAGTTGGACAATTTGGAATAACCATTGCATATAAGTACGCACCAGCTAAAGAAATTTCTATCTTTTTCTACTCGACCGTTGTATATTCCGCATTAATTAGTATTGTTCTCTTTGAACAAATACCAGATATATTAAGCATCATTGGCTATCTCACCATCTTCGGTGCCTCGCTTTATATGTTTTTGAAAAACAATCAGCTAAGTCGTCTAGAAAAAAACAAACACCAGCACTTGTCTACATGACAGCTGGTGTTTGTTTTTGTATTTGTCCCAGGAATAACCTATGTAAATATTTCATTCTCTCTGATTATAGTTTCGAAAAATGAATTGCAAGTATTCAACAGTTTCTAAATCGTTTAATTCTTCTCCATTTATGGTTATCATAAAGACGCCTAGTTCTTCTTCTTCCTCCTCATGAACACCAAAGCGGATTGTAACATCGTGTCTTTGCCCACCTTCATTATAGGTTGCAACAAAATCTACCATGCTATGTTCTGAAATACTTGCTTCATCTACCTCTTTCCATTCTCCATTTTGGAAGACCTCATCAAATAAATCACCGATAAGGACATCTGGAAATTCAGTAAATGTACTTAATTTTACCTGATCGACGTCATTGACATGAACAGGAATAAACATGGATGGAACTGTATACACTCCAAGCAAAATAAGTAAACCGATAATAGGTCCGAACCAATGGACGCCTCCCTTCCTTTCTATTTCCTCGTTTATTTTTTCTGTGTCTCCATTGGTCTGCTTAATTTTATCTACTTGCTTTTCAACGAAATTTTTATAAAATTTGTTCCCATAAAAACCATACAAAATAATCACGGCAAACATTATTCCAGTATCTATATAGGTGGCATTATTACTAAACGTATACTCATATCCAATTAGAAACAGAATGAGGTCAATAACCAAAAAAACGACCGCTAACAACAAAATCATTTTATACATTTTTCGGTAACCTAGCCACAAAAAACCGAACAAAAAACTACAGACATTAAAGGAAACACCATTTGCACTTTCCATTTTTCTCCATTTTCTTGCGTAATAATTCTTGCGCTTACCGACAAATCGTAAAAGATCACTATCATCATCTGCAAATCTTTCTTCACTTTCCACTACTGTAGCGGCTTGCTCATTGCCACAATGCTTACAATAGGAACCATGTTCATCATTGTTCGCCCCACAATATAGACATTTCATAAATCCCCCTCCCTTTCATGAGAGTATACTATGCTCCTGAAATTATGAAAGAGACTTTTTTCCTGTTATAACAAATTATTGATTTTTTTGAATATTTATCATACAACATTAGTACCATAAGTAAAATGTATTCACTTCTTGTTTGAAACACTTTAACAGCAGCAGTTTTCGACGGTGAATTTCTCGATCAGTTATTTTCCTCCACTATACAAATCGGTGCCATCGTACCCATTCTGCAATTTTCTCAAACCCTCTCGACTCTAAATCAGCACCATCAATAGAGTAAATAATAATTTCAACTCCTGGTATACTCGTTCCTAGCTTTTGTATTTTTACAAATGATATATTTCGTCTACCTCTATTTCATCGATAATCACATCCCAAATTGGTTTAATTATACGTTTGTAACTCCTAGCTATTTTCGTAATAACCTATATGATAATGCTTATCCGGTTCATAATTATTCCACATGCTTTTCAATCTCTTCCAGATAGTAAAAATGATATATTTAGTATAACGTACATCTAAGACTACAGAACAAGATTACTTAAAACAGGTAAAGCGATAATACCAAATGTATTTTTAAATGAAATCCAAGCGCTTTCTTATGCTAAGAACAAAGCCCGTTTAGCAACGTAGCGAATGGAACGAATCAACTAAAGATAAAGGAATCATGCCACTAAAAACAGGGGTATGCTACGCCTGAGCGGCAAGCCCGTTTTTAGTCGGCCCTCCTCTTTGCGAACCGTTGATGACTTATCTTAGGGCGATGGAGACGGACGTGGCTATTCGGTTATTTCGTTATCTCCAAGCACATCATTTATGCTTTCTTATGCTAACTAAAAAAGCTTGCAGAAAAAAGATCTAATTCTACAAGCCAATCACACATGAACAATAAGCAGGTATTTTATTCTACCTCTTTCTGATGTATGATTGAAGTCAAGTATGTCCTTACTTTATTTCTATTATTGATTTGCAGCTTTTTATATACTTTACTTACATAGTCCCGCACTGTTTTTTCTGACAAATTTAATTCGCTTGCTATTTCTATATTTCTGTATCCTTTGTAGATAAAAAATAGAATATCAATATCTCTTCCATTTAAATCCAAGCCCTGTGAAGTTAAATAATGTTTCAGTCTGTCTTTTTTATTCATACATTCTGCTCCTAGAAAATCGATCATTTCCACAACGATTTCATCAGCAAAAACATATTGATGATGCCACACATTTCTAATCGAATGAACAAGTGCCTTACCACTGCTATGGCTTAATAAAAAGCCTTTGACGCCTTGACTCAATGCTTCTTTAATCATATTTTTATCAATCGAAGCAAATATATAGATAATTTTTATATTTTCATACTTTCTCCTTATTTCGTGTATGTTTCGTTTTAATATATCATTGGTCCCATTAATTAAGTGAACTAACAAAATACCCGGATCAAAATCACTTATTTGCTCTAAAATATTAGCTTCGTGATTATCTATTTCTAAAACTTCCAAATCGCTTTCATCTTCTAATATGATCCTTAACCCTTGTGTAAATATTTCACTTGTATTCATCATAAGCACTTTTATCATTTTTTCCACCCTCATTAGAGAACTTTCCATGGTAAAATCCCGTAGAAATAGACCCTCTACAGGATTTTACTAATTATTTTTTTCCTACTAACGTTCCTTTTAGTGCAATCCGATCTTTACCATCGAGGGTACATGTAATGAGAGTAAGCTCATTTTTACCTGCACGATCTTCTAAAACTTCAACTGTTGTTGGCTCGATTACTTCAGAAGTTGTGATTTTGTAAATAAAGGTTTGCTTGGCTGTATGCAAGTACGCTTTATCTCCCACTTCTACATTAGGCAGTTGCCGAAAATGACGATCTCCACGATAACCTCTATGTCCAGCAATCGTAAAATTTCCTTCTCCTGGAGTTTGATTCGTTTTTATTTGCGTTAAAGCGATACTCAAATTTTCCTCTGTTGTTTTAGTTAAAATTTTTTGCTTTAGGTCAATAGATGGAATCTCCAATTCGAGTACCCCCTTTAACTCTTCTTCAGAAAAAGGTAAGTCTTTTATTGTTGCTAAATCGACGGCATTTTCATCTGATTCTGCAACCATCGCTAACGCTTCTTCTAATGCTGCAACTTGCTTGGCTTGTTTCCATTCATAATAAAATGGGATGGATACTAGTATAACCCCTATAAACATCAATCCAAGCCCAATTTTCCGTTTTGTAATTATCATGGTCACCTTTTTCCTCCAAGCAGTAATATCTATTTTTTCTCCTTTTTTGCCTACGTACTAACACATTCCCACCGCTCACCTCTGCAGGTTTAACACACAAGATGAATGATTAGAGAAGGATCTTTCATTCTAGAGTTATTATCCACAAGCTTTTACATGCTTCTTATTAGTAAGGCATATTAACGTTTAAGGAAACCATCATTGTCTCCCTCTCTAGGAAAAAATCAAATATGTTTCGTCGTTTAAAAATAAGCTTCACCACAGACGGCAAGCTCATTTTACTTCTACGCTTCTACATAATAAAGTGAAACTTCCATTAGCGGGGAAATGCACCTCCCACGGCTTGTTAGTACCGTAATGGTATGACCTAAAGTCCTCTTAGGAAATAGGGCAATTAGAAACTGTTATCTCCCTCTTAGACTTGTTGCCGTACAGTTTTATACAACTCCTCAAGCGGGAGTCTTACAGCACCTTATATACGGGATAAAGGCTTTGTAATATTGGATATCCTTATACGGGCACGCAAATGTCTATAGTACCTTTTCATATATATCATATATTATACCTTTTTTTCCTTTACAAATTCTTTACAGTTTAAAGCAAACTTAAACTGGACTCCTTATAAAATGTATCTTCCGCCAAAAGGTGTTTTCTATCTGCGGCTGATTGTTAGTACAGAAGGAGCATTGTCCTAAAGACCCTTAAACGAATTGGGAAATTAGGTACCACGTCCGCCACTTAGAGTAGCTATCCGGGATTTTCGAAGTGGGTGTCTTACTGCAGCTTACTGTCAGAAATAAAAGAACAACCCTAAGCCATGTAACAAAATGCTACATGGCTTATTTTACATATGATATTTTTTCCATTGTTTATACCAACTTGTTATTTCTGGGTTAGGAGTCGTTGCTAACTCCGTCTGTAGTATGTTTTTTAAAGATAAATATTGTTCATCCACTTTCTCTGTTTCATTTATAAAAGAGTAGAGTTTCATTAATGAAAAGTGAACTTCTTCCTGCTCTGGGTATCGTTCGTTAATTCGTTTATACCATTCTTTAGCTTTATCATACGAGGAAACAGAATAATATACTTTGGCTATTTGCATCGCAGTTCGATACCACAGTCTTTCCAATCTTATCTTATCATTTTCTGCCCACCAGTAATCATAATCATCAAAATAGGGAGCTGTATAATATTCCATCGCTTCTAAATATTGCTTTATTGTTTGTTGAGTAATAGGAGGAGCTTCTTCCAATTTCTGTTGCCAAAGTTCCATATCAATGTCAACATTTTGAGTAGAGAGAATGTATCCCTCTGTCATATTTTCTAATTTAAAGTAATCTGGATAATGCTTTAATGCTTTCCGAACATGATAAATAGCCGTATATAGTTGCGCATACGCTTTTTCAGGATCTAGCCCTGACCATATTAATTCAATTAGCAACGACTTCCTAACAAGCCTCTCTTTATTATGGAGTAAATAATGAAATAATTCCCTTACTTTTGAAGTCCGCCAAGAAACTAGCTCCGTTTCTCCATTTTCCTTTTTTATGGAAAAGCTGCCACAAACACTTAGTAACAACCGG
This sequence comes from Virgibacillus sp. 6R, assembly GCF_001895305.1. NCBI lineage: Bacteria > Bacillati > Bacillota > Bacilli > Caryophanales > Bacillaceae > Virgibacillus > Virgibacillus sp. 6R. The sequence goes on from NZ_CP017762.1 coordinate 728,034, forward strand.
TCTTGCTTCCTGGAACTATGCTCTGTAACAGGTGAACTGTTTTGTGCCAAGCGTTTCATTGTTTTCTTTAAACGTTCTTTCTGGATTGGTTTTAATAAATAATCTAAAGCATTAATCTCAAATGCACTTAATGCATAATCATCATATGCTGTTACAAACACAATCTGGATGTTCGGATTCATTTCCAAGATCTGCTCTGCCAGTTCCAGTCCGTTAACTTGCGGCATATTAATATCTAAAAACACAACATCTGGATTCGTTTGCTTTACGTTTTCTTTTACGGATAAAGGATTGGTGAGTTTATCAACAATTTCTATATCATTATGTTCCCTTAATAAGTGTTCTAAAAAATCTAATGCCATTTGTTCATCATCTACAAGAATCGCTTTCAACTCAATGACCTCCCCGCTAACTAATATACGTAAATAACAGCTTGATAACCCAGTAGTGCATACAGTAACTTTTCCTGTCTCGTTGTTAACCAATTAATTTATTATGTTGGAGAAGCTTTTTCTTGAGTACAGGTTAAGATGTCTTATAATGAATAACATGTTAGGTGACAACAAAGTACATTTACCTACTTGATCTAATGAAGGCTTATATTTCCCAAGAGCCCCGCTGTAATCCAATATTATTTCGCTTTCGTTAGCTTTCAAATGCAATTAGTAATACAACTGCTGCTTGATTATTCCATACCTCATAAACGTTACTAGACGATTTCAAAAAGATCTAAATATATAGTGAAACTTCATCCTTACTGAATGGTAGGTAAAAGCGGATGAGAAATTTAGGTGCCATTATCTTCTTACACCTAGACCTTATATTGGGCACTTCTCTTGAAGTCGGTATGTTTGGAACCTTACAACCGGGATAAATTACATCTATACAAATAGACTATATACAACCTAGTTTTAAGTCTATGATCTAGTATATTTTTCCTATACTTTTAGCATAGCATAGGAACGAGAAAATTCACATTATCTTAAACACGTATTTTTTAAATTTAACGTATCCAATGAAACTCCATTCCATGGAACTTCTCTTGCTTCTACTTTGATAAAAAATAAAATAGCCTAGCAACTCGTATACATAAACTTATTATGAGTAGTACCGATGCCGGCTATTCTAGGAATTCCTTGGTCGATTATCTATTACGTCCATTTTGATTGACATCCTATAGCCTAAACAAATGTGATAATTGCGTGCCATCTCTCTCCTAAATATTAGTAACTCGATGAAGCGGGAGATCAGATTAAAAGCAATATGAACTGTAACCGCCATTATAGAATTATTTAAGGGAATAGAACAATTTAATAAGACAATGGTCATAGACTTTTTTACTATTTCTTTAACAGTCAATCTTGCAATCTACATACTTTAATAATATATTCATAGAGGTAACAAACTCAATAATTGCTATATTTACACCATAAAGGAATGAATAATTTCGATGCCAATAACAAAAACCAAAATATTTTTGCTCATTAGTTTATTTTCATTGCTGTTAATTTTATTTCGTATTGGCTGGATGAACTATCATCAACCTCCAGAAAAACCGACAGCGGAAGCAGGAGTGATTGATTTTCGTAGTCTTAACATGTCAAAAAACGAAATTTACAAGTTGGATGGAGAATGGCACTTTGATCCATATAAGTTTATAGAACCATCTACCATGACTAAAAGCAAGCAAAACTCCAAAACAGTCCGTATACCGCAAAATTGGAAAAACGAGTTAGATGATAACCGAAAAGAAACTGCTTCTGGTTATGGTACCTATCGTTTAAAAATCCGGTTACCTAAAAATCGTCCAGAACTGCTTTCTTTGCATTTATCAAAAATTGCTTCATCGGCTGCCATTTATGTAGACGGGAAGCTTATTTCTCAAGTAAATCCGTCGGCTGAACAGAATAACAAGAATACAGAAAAGTACGGAGCCTTATCTGTTTCATTTACTCCGATTAAAGATGAAGCAGAATTAATGATCCATGTATCGAATAACGAACTACCTTTTAACGGTGGAATTACCAATTCGATTTGGTTTGGATCATCCGCTGCCATTCATCAAAAAGCATCTTTCTTTGCAACCTTGCAAGTTATTGTAAGTGTTATATATTTTTTACATATGTTTTATGCATTTAGTTTAATTTTCTTTGGTAAAGGGCAACACAAAAAAACACTTCTCTACTTTGGAATTATGGTTGCTTCGGCAGGGTTTGCAAATCTCATCGACGATAATGTTATTGTACAATTGCCAATTCAAATCGAATGGTATTATCGTATCTTATACCTGTTATTCCTAACTACTCTGATTTGTATGCTATTCTTTGTCAAATCTCTGTTCGTGCTTCGAAGTCGTATATTTTCTTATTTAGTCTTTATTTACGGTCTATTTTGTATTGCTATTATAACCACGCCCTTTTCTTACTATTATGTTTTATCAGGCTTTGCAAATGCATTCGTAATCATAGCAGTTATTCTTATGTTTAAAAGTATTATCCCGCTTACGCAAAGAAAAGAATATGGTTCCATTATTATCCTTCTGTTTATTGTCAGTTATGCAATTAATATACTGGCTGGGATGTTAATAAATGAAAAAATTATTGCTATGCCTTATTATCCATTTGATTTCATAGCCATGACGATTTTAATTGCCTTGGTTTTATTGCAAAGATATATTCGTTTGTTGGAATTAAATAAACAACAAACCGCAATATTACAACAGGCAAATAAGCAAAAAGACGTATTCTTAATGAATACATCACATGAATTACGCAATCCATTGCATGGAATTATTAATATAGGCCAATCCATCCTCGATAATGAAGGGGAAAAGTTATCCGCAAATAATAAATACCATTTAAACCTCCTTGTACGGGTTGGACAACAAATGTCGTTTATGCTCAACGATCTTATTGATTTAACAAGACTGAAAGAAGAGCGTATCAAGCTACATCAAAAAGAAATAAATTTGCATGCAGTTGTATCTGGCTTAATTGACATGATCTCCTTTTTAATGGATGGTAAAAAAATACAGGTGAAGGTTCGCATCTCTCCTTCCTTTCCTAATATTTATGCTGATGAAAATCGATTAATGCAAATTTTATTTAACATCCTTCACAACGCTGTGAAGTTTACCAGTGAAGGAGAAGTTATCGTTAAGGCTGAACCAAAAGGGAAAATGGCATATATTCAAGTAATAGATACTGGTATTGGCATGAGTGAGGAAACAACTAAAAAAATTTTCCAGCCATACGTTCAAGAAAATCGACTCAAATCAGCAAATGGTGGGATTGGAATCGGGTTAAGCATATGTAAAAAACTGATTGAATTGCACGGCGGAACCATTGGAGTACATTCTGAAATTAATAAAGGTTCTACTTTCTTTTTCACGATTCCATTTGCTGATAAGTCTGCTATTAAAAAGAACACTTACACAGAGGTAAGAACCTTTATCCCTGATGAAACAACCATCCATAATGATTGTACATTAGCTGCGGACAGCCATACTAACCATCACCGACAAAAAATACTTATCGTTGACGATGACCCTGTTAATCTTAAAGTATTATACAATGTGCTATCTGCCGATTACGAAGTAGCAACAGCCTTCAGTGGAGAGCAAGCATTGCAGTGTATTCAAACTGGCAAATGCGACTTGGTTATTTGTGATGTGATGATGCCAAATATGTCTGGCTATGAACTTACCCAAACAGTTAGACAGCAATACAGTTTATCAGAATTACCTATTTTATTATTAACAGCACGGCAGCAATTTGAAGATATCTACGCCGGATTTTTAGCAGGAGCAAACGATTATGTTGCAAAGCCTGCACACACTCTAGAGTTACGAGCTAGGGTTCGGGCTTTAACCGATTTAAAAAAATCAATTAATGAACAGTTAAAAACGGAAGCAGCATGGCTCCAGGCTCAGATTCAGCCGCACTTTTTGTTTAACACATTAAACACGATTGCATCATTAGGTGCAATGGATACATCTAGAATGGTTACTTTACTTAATGAATTTGGCAAATATTTGCGTTTAAGTTTTGGCATTCATAACACTCAAACGCTTATTCCCGTTGAAGATGAACTAGAATTAACCCATGCTTACCTATTTATTGAACAAGAGCGATTTGGAGACAGATTACAGATTCAATGGGAGCTTGATGAAAATATTGACTTTCAAATCCCCCCATTGTCCATTCAACCGATTGTGGAAAATGCAGTGAAGCATGGTGTTTTAAAGCGAATTACTGGCGGTGCAATCATGGTTCGAATTACAAAACTCGACACACATTTCGAAGTATCCATTATCGACAACGGTGTCGGAATGAAGGAAAACAAGATTCATGAGATACTAGATGGATCAACCAATAAAAGTAAAGGAATTGGCTTAGCTAATACGAATCGCCGCTTCAAACAACTCTTCGGTAAAGGTTTAATGATTATTAGCGAGCCAAATGAAGGAACAACCGTTATTATGGCAATTCCACGTTCTTAAACTATTTAAAACAATTACAGTTTAAAAGTATTAGGACTCCAAACGTTTAAACAACCGAAGTGTAACTATTGCCTCCCTTTAAGACGTTATTATTATTTGATATGTTTTATTTTTTATAGCGTCAGCGTAGTATGTGAGAATGGCTTGCGACGGATATGAGCAACCTCCACGCAATGGCTATCCGAGCGTTTTGGCGATGGGTGTGAGCAACCTCGGAGACTATCCGAGCCACTTAGGGAGCGGTAACTTCTATGCTCTCATTATAATAAGCTACTTTTTTCAAGGGCGCCTAAGGTTCTAGCCTTTGTTCTGCTTCAATCAGTTGGAGGAAGACATCCTCCACTGATTGAGGCTTCACTTTATCAAAGTAAAATCCGAACTTTAGAAATGATGGATGGTGCAAATAACCGCTCTAGTAATATACTTACTTTCCGTGAGATGCTGCTTCCTCGTACTAAAGCACTGTGGAGCCTAGCAATGTTGTCCCCCGCTTTTGACTACTTATATTTTCAAAGTTATTTTAGCGCGTCATTCGCCTTTAAGGTAACCATTTAGTTATGCCCTAGCCCCTTTACTAGTCTAAAAACGCAATACACAACTAAGTATAGATAGCAGGGATCGGATAACTCCGATGCATGTGCTAAATCATAGGTAGTAGTTTACGCCCGTTTTTCCAAGTCTCTGGCTGTATCACTTTTTTCCACTTCCTTATGGTCGCGATACGTTCCCATAGTTTTATCAACTGCCCGATGCGTCACACCAAACCAATAATTTTCATTTTTGTAATGATGCCAAAGATGCGATTTTTTTATTTGTTTTCCCAATTTAGTTGCTGGCTGGATTGGTTTATGAGCAACAAAATGCTTCCATTCATAATACAGAAAATACCCTATCACTCCTGTTACAAAAGCAATAGTCAGCTCCAAATTTCTGGTAATGGCATAGCATACAACTGCTAAAATCATAAAATTTGGCAAACTAAACCATAGCGGTAAGAAAAGCAACTTTACATTATCAGGATCCACATGGTGATCGTAATGTAACCGCTTAATTAATTTGAGTAAGAATGGATTATTTGGTTTTTTAATATGAAATAAGAAACGATGAATCATATATTCGCTAATTGCATACATTATCATTCCGATGCCTATCGCAATCCAGACTTTCCAATCAGAAAGGTTTGGTACTGTAAGAGCTAACATCGCAGCGAAAATAATGAGCATTACCATCACATCCGGGAACGTGATAAACTCCTTCCCATATTTCTTCATACTCATCCCCCATTTTTTAGATTCGGATCAAAAAATAATTATTTTGCCTCTAGCGTTAGTTTTCAAATTTTTCTTATATTTTAACATGTTATATATAGCGTGTCGATATCAGTTTTAGAAAAAAATACAACTTCAATCTAAATGAAGAGCTTGCGATAAAAACAGATTAGCTATATAATCAATCATAATTATTTCCATTTATTGGCTAAGTCAACGTTTGCAATTAGAAAAGGCTTTTTTAGTAAAAAATCTAACAAACTATATTTGCAGGAGATGGTCTGATGCAAAAATTATTGCGTAAAGTTGCTATTTTAGGAACAGGTTTTGTCGGTTCAAGTACGGCATATTCCCTTATCAATCAGGGAATTTGTGATGAACTAATGCTGATTGATATTAAACAAGAAAAAGCGCTTGGAGAATCCCTTGATCTTATTCATTGTATGGATTTTCTTCCATCTAGAACAAATGTATATTCTGGTACAGTCCAAGATACGACGGATATGGATATTATCATCGTTAGTGCAGGACCACCACCGAAGGAAAACCAAACACGACTGGATACACTAGAAACAGGAGTTAAAATTATGAACGATACGATCCCTAAAATAATGGCTGCTGGGTTTAATGGTGTTTTTTTAATTGCTACAAATCCAGTCGATATCATTACGTATCATATCTGGAAATTATCGGGATTGCCCCGTCACCAAGTCATTGGCACAGGGACATCGATTGACTCTTCCCGTTTAAAAACATATTTAGCCCAGTTATTGGAAGTGGATGTCAGAAGTATTCAAGCTTATACGATGGGGGAACATGGCGATTCCCAATTTGCTGCATGGTCGCATTGTACGGTTGGAGGTAAACCACTAATACAAATCATAAATGAAAGTCCGGACAAGTATGCCAGCCTTGATTTAGACCAATTGGTAGAAAAAGTAAAACGGGTAGGTTTTGAAATACTGAAACGAAAAGGAACGACATACTATGGAATAGGTAATGCATTAGCATTCTTTGCAGCCCAGATATTTAACGACAGTCAGCGTATTATTGCCACTTCCTGTATATTAGACGGTGAATACAAAGAAGCAAATATTGCTACGGGTGTACCTGCAGTAATTGGTCGAAATGGCATTCAACAGATTGTGGAACTACGACTCACAGATAAAGAACAACAAATGTTTGACCATTCCAACAATGTTCTTCGGGATTACATGCGTCGAATAGGTTATTCCGCCATTACTTAATGGTCCACCACTTCTCAACAATAAGGTCGCTCTCGCCTATTATAGAAAAAGCAATACTATAAACCAAAAAATCTTATACTTTACTATAGTGGAACAAAGGGGCGGGGCGCCCGTTTAGCAACATAGTGAATGGAACGAATCAACTAAAGATTTAGGAATCATGCCACTAAAAACAGGGGTATGCCGACGCCTGAGCGGCAAGCCCGTTTTTAGTCGGCCTTCCCCTTAGCGACGAACCGATGAGGCCTTATCGTAGGGCGCATTTCTAAAGTCGCCTAGTTGCTGGGCTCATGCGCCGGACGTGGCTATTCGTTTATTTCGTTATCTCCAAGCACCTCATTTTATACTTTCTTATTCTATAGAAAAAACCGGGTGTTCAAACCCGGCCTATTCATGTTTGTTTTGCGCCTTTAGATGTAGTGGAGGAGGTAATAACCAACCTTTCTCCTTGTTTAGATGTAGTACTTTCACTCCAAATTGGGCCTTTTTCATGTGAAATTGCCCATACATCATACCTATATCTTCACGAATGGATTGTCCGATAATGGTACTGCAGATGACAAGCCCTTTGCTTACGTCTGTTGATAAAATAGCTGCAATTTCTACATCATTAAAACGTGCACCCACTGGGATTTCTTCTAGATTAGCTTCTGGTCGTTCTGGTGGTGTAGGAGGAAGAGCTATTCCGTTTGCTTTTAATAAATTTTCAATTTCTTGATTTTCATTTTTAATACCTTGGATTCCCTCTTTAATAAGTTTCTTTAAATCTTCATCACCCGCATGATTGTAGAAGCCTTGATAAAGGTCAATCATCCCGTTATTTGCTAAAAGATGCGACCATGTTAAATAGACTTCTCCATAATGCATCGGTTCTTCTGTAGGGTTACCACTTAAAATTCCCATAACTTCACTCCTTAGATAGTTTAATCAGTCTTAGTGTGCATATGTTTAGCAAAACTATTCAAGGTTTGAGAATGTTTTTGTTATTCTATTCAAATATCAACTATGAATTTAAAAAGGAAGGTGTTGTCTAAGCTATACTTATGTATTTATGCTGTTTATGAATACAGTCTATTTTGCCTTTTACTTAATAAAATTCGTGATTAAAAAGATACTTTAATTCAACAGTTAGAACATTGTTAACCGCCATTAACAGACTTAGAGTTATTTTTTTGTCCCTGTTCGCCTCATCTGGTTTAAATGATCGTCTACTTCGCGGAAATTGATTGGATAATTCTGAATAGCATTTCCTCTGTTTCGTTTCCTCTAGCTGCTACTTACGATTTTGATAATTTCATGAGGATAGCATAATTTTCTTTAAAAGAGTTACTGACTTCTTTAATCTACTCGTAGCATTATAAACACTATTTAAATCCTTATTGTCAAAAGATTTGCATCTTATCATTTTATTTGACTTATATTTTTTATTTACGGAAAATTTTTTCTTTTGGTAAAAATTGACTGTTGTTAAAACGTAATTCGTCCGCATATAATAAGAACAAACATTCTTAAAAGGTGATAAGAGATGGACCAAGCACTTAAACAACTCGCTGCAGACTTTATAGCCATGCCTCTCGCTAAAGCTGCGTTTAGACATGATCAGCAATATTTTGATGGTCTGCACGACCCTGATTTTTATCTGGATTTTACTGACGAAGCTATCAGACTTATTCAAATGGATCTATCTGCCACTAAGGAACAGCTATACACCAAGTATCATTTGGATATTAAACGGATCGGCAAAACTACATATAAGTGGAAGCACAAAAACAAATCTGGTGTATGGAGTTACACGCCAGAACAATTAAAAGATATGACCGTAAGAGTATGTAAAAGATATTTGTTTAAGGCTGTTGGATTTGAGCAAAAGAGAGCGAGTTATATGAAGTTTGTGCCACCTGATGTTTAGCATGAGATATTATTATTGACCCTCAGTATGTATGTTAAATAATAACGTTTAAGTTAAATTATATAAATGCATTTTTACTTTTTTTGGCAGAATTAGAACAGAGGTACGGGGCGCCCGTTTAGCAACGAAAGCGAATGGAACAAATCCACTAAAGATAAAGGAGTCATGCCACTAAAACAGGGGTATGCCGACGTCCGGGCGGCAAGCCCGTGTTTTTAGGCGGCCTTCCTCTTAGAGACGAACCGATGAGGCCTTATCGGAGGGCGCATTTCTAAAGTCGCATCGTTGCTGGGCAATGGAGCCGGACGTGGCTTCGGTTATTTCGTTATCCTCGAAGCACCTCATTTTATGCTTTCTTATCTTTTAAAAAAGACGCACCAGCTATTAGAGTTCTTATAACGCTTTCGGTTAAGTTGAGATCACTATTAAATGAAAAAATTAGAAACACAGCTATAACAAAAGTACCTACTCCTAAACTCCTCGTTTAGAATTTGCACTCCATGTTAACAAACTCCTTTTTCATCTAATGATACTCTTGCATTTTTTGTTTACCACAAAATCCACCTGCCCGTAGCTCGTTTCGGTTATAGTTACTGGAGGTGGTTTTATTGTGGAAAAAGAAAAAGCCATGCGCCCTTTTAAGGATAAGATTTTCAGCACAATTCTCTTAGTAAAAGCATACACTACAATATAAGTTACTTATAAAAAGCCCCCACTAACACGAGGGCTGCCCATTTTTATAAGTCTAATTTAATAATGCCAACAGCAACAGTAACAACAATATTTCTTTTCAGGCATCTTTTTACAAGGTTCAAAACAATCGTGACTGTCATAGTCATAACAATCTTTCTTTTTATAGTCATAACAATCTTTCTTTTTATAGTCATAACAATCTTTCTTTTTATAGTCATAGCAATCTTTCTTTTTACAATGGCAACAATCACAATGGCATTTCTTTTTACACCTATCAAAACAATCACAATAGCGTTTCTTCTTATTTGAAGCATTATAACACATAGCAATCCTCCTTTCTCTTACTTCATAGTATGATTAGGGAACAAAGATGATTGGACAGGATTCATAGTAAAAAAAAATATATGATAATCTTTGTATTTGATAGCAATTTTTTTCTGCGGCACATATTTTTAATTATTCCAGGCATACTATTAGGGAAGCTACAACGACTGTAGATTCCCTTCCGTAGCCCCATTCAGCTAAGGATGGGGCTTTCTAATATAGTACACGTATGATTTACGCACATACCATCAAGTAGTGAAAGAGCGGTTTAATAATGTATACTTGTGTCTTGCAACGTAGACTTACATAAATTCATGATTATGCAACATGATAAACATATAGCAACTATTACTCTGATTCTGGCGGCCAAGAGCAAATTATTAGGTTATTTTGATAATAACAGTAAAGACTAAATTTGTATGTAAATAGTGAACTAGCTTTTATCATTTATCAGTTCCTTCTTTTTTCACCCTCTCAAACTAAGAGTAGGCTTTTTAGTATTACCTCCATTTATATAGTAGCTGTCTATTTTGTAAAGTCGTACCTCAATAACTCTTAATATGGTGCTATGATGCCAAACTTTTACGGTTGTTAAGAATGGAAGGAGAACAAAAACAGTAGAAGCGAGTGGAAGAAGTAAAGAGATAAGTTACTCAAAAACGGTTAAGGTCATAAACATATACAAATAACTTTGAATTTATACTCTCATGTGTAACAGAAAAAAGATGATAAGAAAGCTAGTGGTGTCTTTGATAAATTTATGTAATTGGTCACTATTTGGTCACCGCAACATAATTGAAACAAAATATACGCAAACTAAAGAACGCCTGATACCTTATGTATCAAGCGTTCTGAGGTATGATTCCGATTGGGCTCGAACCAACGACCTCCACCCTGTCAAGGTGGCGCTCTCCCAGCTGAGCTACGGAATCGTATTATAAAAGTAGAATACTACTGCGAGCGACATTAATTATTATACATAAGGACTCGTATTATTGCAAGTCTTTTATTCTTTCTGTTTGTAAAAAACAATCGATTTATTCCACAAACAAAATGTTAAAATAGCTTCACCATTTAAATCATATTTTAAATTTTAAATAACATCACAGTTCGTCTATAAGACCTTCTTTAATGAATGATGCAAATTACTAGTTGTGAACACTACCTCTCATGATAATTAACCTATAATCTCATTGAATAATCACAATACTTATAGCTTACTATGTTAACAAACGGGTGACTAGGATACAGTTTGTTGATTTTCTCCGTCACCTGACAGAGAATCTTTTATTTCACCATTACAATAAACTCAACTTCTTTATCACCGTTCTTATTCATAAATGTTGCTACATCGCTAAATCCAGCTTTTTTATAGAGGTTTATTGCTCTTTGGTTAAATGTGGCGACACTTAACCTAAAAGAAGATAACCCATAGTTTAATTCCCCAAAGGTTAAACCAGTATTTAGAAAATGGTACCCTTTCCTTTTCCCAGTTAGATCTGGTCTTAACCCAAGCCCAATATCAAGTAAATTTTGGTTTAAATATAATCCCTTATGCATTCCACTAGGAACTTGCGCATTTGCTCCATAACAAAAATAGCCAACTAATTCATAATTGTGATAAACTGCAAAGTATGATCCATCGGTTAATTCTTGTATATTTTCAAGGTCATTCGTCATATTATACATGGAGTATGGCGGTTCATATTTCCATTTCACAATTTTTTTGGCAGCTTGCTTAGTGATTGTCTTCACTCTGTAAGAAAATATGCTTTATGGTTCATTTATAGTTCCCCTTCACATAGTAGTACATACTTTCTAAGACTTAGCTCACATTACTTCTTGCAGGAATATTATCTTTATAAAATGCTACAAATCCAAACTGGAAGATTAAAAAACAAAATGTATGATACTTCCTTCTGTCAATTATCTAAATAACCTAACCACTGATGAGTTGGTGCATGAACTAATATAGCTTCTTTTAACCATTTCTTCTCTTCATAAGCGAGAAATGGTTTTACATTTATGAAATCTTGGTGGTCCTTTTGTCTTGTGTTTTTTAGTTTAAATAACAATACAACAAATGGATTTAAATAGGGAATTCCTGTTTTGCTATAATTGTAAACTTCATTTATTGGTAGGAAAATCCGGCTATCCCTTCTGAATAACCATTTACCCCAACACATCTCATTAAGAAGAACTTCCAATTCCCAGTTATTCAATTGAACATGAATCTCATGAATTGGCAGCTTCAAATATTCATTTTCCCATGTTTGAAACTCACCATGGACAACCTTTTTAAACGCCCAACCTTGCAAGTATGTTTTTAATGTTAACTGATCTTTACGGAAAATGGCTATTTCAATATCGCTATGTAATCTTGTTTCATTGCCAATATGCAAATCAATAGCCCATCCACCAGCGATAAACCATTTCTCACTAAAGCCTTTCATTAATTGATAAATTTCCATACATGGTTTCAAAGGCTTCCCCCCTCCATCATTGTCAATTATTTGGCTCTCATTTGATTCCATCTCTTGAAAAATCTCAAAAACTAATTCATTATATGAGGGATGAGCGCTATAAAAGTTTGCCAACTCACTTCAGTTGCGTTGTATCTCATTCCTAAAGAAATAACGTTAATAATTTTAGCGACAGATTGTCCAATCGCTGTGCTTCCAATAACTTTTTCTTTCTCATCAACGTTCACCTTTATTACTACTGAACCATGATTGCGTAATCGATTTTTCAAAGGATGATAGTGAAATGTAAAACCCGTCTAAACCAGGTAACATTATATCTAAAATAACAATATCTACATGCGAAATGTATCTATCAGCTTCTTCAGCAGATTTCAGCCATGTTATGTCGTATCCCCTTCTCGTTAAATCTTTTTTCACCCAACTACCTATCTCCCTTTCATCTTCTATATACAACACATGAACCATTTCGTTTCCTCCAAATCTTTAATATGCTGCTTCCTTGTTTGGTTTTACAACTCCTACATCCATTTTAAATCGAGTCTTCACCCTCGAATGGCAAAATCATATTATTTTCTAGTAATACGGCAATAGGTCATACCTAGTAGCTTGATTTCCATTTTTTTACACGCCCATTATAATACTCGTTTTCAAAATAAAAAGTACCATATGATAAGCATACCGTGTCTTACCGTATCCCATCTACCACTTACAGTGGAAGTAAAGATTGAATCCTGCTACAATAAAGTGAGCCTTCCATCAGTGAGGGCGTCTTTCATCCTGATGGTTAGCACATACCTAAATGCTCCTAAATACGTCAGGAATTCAGGTGTCAGTCTCCACTTTGGTAGCACCCTCCCGCTCTGTGAAACGGGAATTTTTCGGCACCTGATATTCGAGGTGAAAAGCAGAAAAAACAGAAGGGATCTGAACGACATTAAAGATAACTGGCTGTCTCGACTTTCATTGAAGAAAATGACAACCTTACTCGTCTTATTATCTGTGCTTGCTTCTTTAATTGCTTCAGCGATTCTTTTAGATAACTATGTATTAGAGCGGGAGCATCGAGCGGTTAAAAATAAAATAGCAAATGTGGCTAGAATGGTTGCTAAAGATATCCGTGTGATTAACAAAGTAGAAGACTCACCAGCTGACCCGACCATTCAAGACTATGCCAATGAAGTAATGGATGCAACTGGTGTCAGCTTTGTCGTCGTTTTAGATAATAACCTCATTCGTAAATCACATCCAGATGAGAGTGTTATTGGCGGGACCTTTTCAAATGTTAAAGATGCCAGTAAATCACTGAACGGCAGTGAACATTACTCCAGGCATATCGGCATTCTTGGAGAAGGCACTCGCTTTTTTACACCAATTTGGAATGAAGAAGGTGAGCAAATCGGGATTGTTTGTGTAGGTTATGTGCAGCAAACAATCAATGATGAGTTATGGAATGCTCGTAAAAATTTATATATTGGATTAGGGTGCGGGCTTTTAGTAGGAATCATCGGTGCATTATATTTAGCCCGTTATTTAAAAAAAGTGTTGCTAGGTCTTGAACCGAAACAAATTGTTGCCCATATGAAAGAAAAGGAAATTATAATCGATTCAGTAAATGAAGCGATCATTGCCGTTTCTCCTGAACGAAAGGTACTATTAGAAAATGTCAATTTCAACAATTTATTGAATAAAACGGAAGCCGCCTCCCATGCCATCCATGATGGCTATCTGAGTGAAAAAATATTTTCTTTAATTTTTGACAACGTATTCGAAACCGAAAAACCCATTGCTAATCGAGTTATGGTCATTAATCATTTCGAATTTATTGTCAATGTACAACTTGTCTATATCGATAAAAATATCTATGGCGCAGTAGCAACATTATATGATCAATCCGAACTACAGCATCTTATCCGTGAGCTTAGCGGGACGGAGCAGTACATTGATTCCTTACGTGCACAGAATCATAAATTTATGAATCAGCTCCACACCATTTTAGGCTTAATTGAACTGGAAAAGTATGCGGATGTGCATCACTTTGTCCGTGTACTCAACCATAATTACCACCGAGAAATCGGTTTTGTTACAGATAAAATTAAAAGTTCAGCGATAGCAGGTTTTTTACTTGGAAAAACAAGTGAACTGGAGGAACAAGGTGTTACCTTGACCATTGATGAGGATTCTCATTTTCCAGCTATAAAAATAGGTGAGATGCTACATGACTTATTGCTCTCCATGGGAATTCTCATCGACAACGCCAAAGAAGCTGTGCAGAATAGCTCTAAAAAGCACGTTACCCTCTTCCTCAAATACGATGCGGATGAAGGAGTCATTATGATTGAAGTGCAAGATACAGGCTCAGGCATTGAAGAGCATGTTTTGCCAAAAATATTCGAACGTGGTTATTCAACCAAAGGGGAAAATAGAGGCTATGGATTGGACGCCATTCAATCCATTGTAACACACTATGATGGGCTTATAGATGTCCAATCGAAACTTGGAAAAGGAAGCTCTTTCCGCATAGAAGTCCCTTTCAAATGGAGGAACGAAGATGATTAAAGTAATAATTGTTGAGGACGACCCAATGGTGGCAACGATTAACCAACAATACATTGAGCGATCAGAAGGCTTCCATACACTTACCACTGTCAGCAATATTAATGAACTATGGGAGGTGCTTGAGAAAGAAACGCCTGATCTAATCTTGCTGGATGTTTATTTACCTGGGCAAACAGGGATTGATTTTCTGCAAGAATTACGACAAAAGCAGTTTTCTATTCCTGTCATAATGATTACAGCTGCAGATGACATAGCAACGATTAAAAAGGCGTTGGAATCTGGGGTCATTGACTTTCTTATCAAACCTTTTACGTATGAGCGATTTAAGGTCGCAATCGAAAACTTTTTGCAATACCATAGATTAACAACAAGTGTGGAGAAAACCGACCAGGAAACGTTAGACCAATTACTAATCAAGGAAAGAAATCCTATATCTTCAAGTAGTAATGAAATTCTGACCCCACTCCCTAAAGGGTTATCCAAATTGACCTTAAAAAAAGTGTTACAAGCTGTGGAAAACCAAACTGATCCGTTTTCTACGGAGGATATTGCTACAAGTATTCATTTATCGCGTATTTCAACAAGGAAGTACTTGCAATATTTAGATGAGATTGGCTATTTGGCCTCAGAGCTAAAATATTTAACTGTCGGGCGTCCGATAATGATTTATCATGTAGTGCCTGACAAGGAGCATCTCGTTACGGATTATAAATAATCCCTTTCTTAACAACATACAAACCCCTTAATACCGTTATAACATTGAACAAAAAGCAAGCACCTTCCGAAAATACCTTGGAAGGTGCTAAATTTATTTTTGTGGATCATTTACGAAACAGCTTGGCTTTTATCAGGCAATTCTACAACATTTGACGTAATGCCTTTGGTAATAGTATCGTATAGATTTTCAAAGCTTGTCTCAATCATATTCGTTAGAGCCTCATCTGTATTTGAGCCAATATGTGGTGTTATAAGCACACGCGGGTATAAATCCACTAAAGCTTGTACGGTAGGATCCAGTTTTTTCCCATCATTAAATTGTTGGAAAAAGATGTCTTTTTCATTAGCAAATACATCCGTCCCGAAACCTTCTAATTTACGCGTGCGAAGCGCCTTAAGTATTGCCTCATTATCTTGGAGCTCTCCTCTAGCTGTATTAATGAAAATAGCTCCATCTTTCATTTTTGCAATGAATTCTTCGTTAACCATTTTATCATTTTTACCTGGAAAATAAGGAACATGCAAGCTCACAATATCACTTTCTCTTAATAGATCGTCCAGTTCCATAAAGGTAACGGTTTGTTTTGCTTCTTCGCTTTGATACACATCATAACCAAGTACTTCTGCACCAAGACCTTTAAAAAGCTTTGCTTCCGTTAAGCCGATTTTACCTGTACCGATAATTCCCACCTTACAATTTCGGATTTCTTTGCTAAACATCATCCCATCCACTGTAAAGTCTTTGTTCGCTGTTTTAGCGGTCGTATAGGCAGTGTGCCGTAGTAAAGACATGGCAAGCGTTAATGCTAACTCAGCAATAGCATTTGGTGAGTAAGAAGGTACACGTGCTACATACATATCAAAATCAGCTGCTGCTTGTAAATCGATATGATTATAGCCAACCGTTCTCGTAAATAAATATTTGACGCCGTATTTATGCATTTCTTGAATATTCTTTCGATCCGCCACACAATTCCCACGTAATAAGACAGCATCCATTCCTTTGGCAGTGTCAATATTATCATGTGTTAATAATTCTTCAATCAATGTTAATTCAAAATCGTATTTATTTAACTTGTTAAAAAATGGCACTTCATTTTCTCTTACTCCATAACAAGCAACTTTAATTGTCATTATTGCCCTCTCCTTTATTGAATATTAATAATCATCAGACATCAATTATCATATTTAACTTGTTTTTTAAGTTTTATTTTATTTTTATTTCCTTAACCAAAAAGATTTGTTGATGTAATCATATTGATCACAATAATCCATATTGGGATCATTACCACGGCGCTGATCGTTGACAATAAAGATGCATTAGAAGCAAGCAATGCGTCTTTATCAAAGCTAATTGCATATGCAGCTGCTACTGTTGCAGTCGGCGCAGCCATCATAATGACTATCGTTCCTACAGACACCGCACTCATAGTTAAAATTCCAGTAAGCGAAAGAATAGCTAAAACGACAATGTTAAGAATGGGAACTAAGATAACCTTGTTTGCACTATACACGATAGATGTACGATCGGTAATAGCTGTTTTAAAATCAATCGATCCTAAAGTAGATCCGATTGCTAACCATGCTAAAGGCGATGCTAAGCCGGCTAAATATGTCATTGGGTTGAATAACCAAGGTGCAGTTTGATCAATTCTTAAAAATGCTACTGATGAAGTCGTTCCATCTGCTGCTACAACAGTCATTTGTGGTAACGAATCTTGGAATACCCAGATAAACAAACCTACAAAAGTAGCAATAACAATCGGATTTAAAAACATTTCTTTCAGATTCTTAGCTTCCATTTTTAATCCACTCATTTTGATATAACCATAAGAGTAAAGAAAAATGCGATAGCCAATATTAAAGATAGAAGCATATAGTACACCTTCAGCCCCATATATAGCACCAACAATTGGAATACCAAAGAACGTTGTGGAACCAAAAATAGTTAGAACACGTAATGTATCTTCTTTATCTCCTTTAAACTTGGCATACATTGGCTTCGTTACAATAATTAAAATAATATAAATTGCAATTCCCCAAATTAAAATGCCCATTCCTTCTGCTAGTGATTCTTGGTCAATATCATTCATAAAAGCTTTTAACGCAAGAGCCGGTAACGCTACAGATAAAACCACTCTTGATAGCATTTTTCCTACTTGGTCGCTGAAGATACCTTTTTTCCGGCAATAATAGCCTAATAAAATAATGAACATCGTTGATGTAATAGCACTAATAATATTCATATCAGTAAACGTCGTTTGCATGACTTCTAGAATTTTCATTTTCTTTTCCTCCAAGTTCCTTTTGTGAATTTTTTCACATGTTGTGTTACAGAAAATTAAGCCGGCTATTTCTTACACGTTTATAATAGTCCAATTCTGTAAATTTAAGAATATAATCTAACTAAACTAACTTATGTAATTTAAGTAAGTGAAATACTGAGCAAACTTTCATATTAGTGAAACTTCCCATGCATAAACTTTTCGTGGTAAATCAACTATAAATCGTCCTATAAGCGGTTCAAAAGTATATGCAATAAGGTCTGTGCAAAAGAACTAAACTAGTAAAATCCTCTGTTTAGCATTATATCAACTAGGACGATAAAGTGAAGGTTTTCATTCGTCTCCCACTGATTGTTAGTACCGTAATGGTATGACCTAAAGGTCTCTTACGAAATCGGGCATTTAGGTGCTGTTATCCCCTACTTAGTCTTGTTGCTGGACAGATTATCCAACTCCTGTAGTGGGAGTCTTACAGCAACTTATATACGGGAGAAAATTAACATGATTTAAGAAGTGGTTAAAGCAAAGGTAAAATAACGAGATGAATACAGTCGTTCCGTTCATCCCGTTTTCTATATATTATTTGTTTGGTAATGATACAGCATTTGGTGTACTTCCTTTTGTTAATGTATCGTAAAAATTTTTAAAGCTGGTCTCAAGCATATTTTTTAATGCCTCATCGGTATTGGATCCTATGTGAGGCGTAATAAGCACTCTTGGATATAATTCAATTAACGCCTTTACAATTGGATCAAGCTTTTCATCGTTAGAAAACTTTTGGAAAAATATCTCTTTTTCATTTGCAAAAACATCCGTTGCAAATCCCGCTAATTTATTCGTTTGCAATGCTTTCAAAATTGCTTCATTGTCTTGCAGTTCTCCCCTAGCAGTATTAATCAGTATAGATCCATCCTTCATCTTAGAGATAAATGATTCGTTTACCATTTTTTCATTTTCTCCTGGAAAATAAGGAACATGCAAGCTGACAACATCACTCTCGCTTAACAAATCGTCTAATTCCTTAAAGGTAACGACTTGTTTTGCCTCTTCACTTTGATATATATCATATCCAAGCACCGTTGCACCCAAGCCTTTGAACAATTTTGCTTCCGTTAGCCCGATTTTCCCTGTACCAATAATCCCTACCTTACAGTTTCTTATTTCTTTACTGAACATTACTGGATCGACTGTAAAATCCTTTTGCGCCGTTTTCGATGTTGTATAGGCTGTATGTCGTAATAAAGACATAGCTAAAGTTAACGCTAATTCCGCGATAGCATTCGGCGAGTAAGATGGAACCCTTGCTACGTACATGTTGTAATCTTTTGCCGCTTGTAAGTCAATATGATTGTAGCCAACTGTACGAGTAAATACGTATTTAACTCCATATTCAGACAATTTACTCATATTCTGCCTATCAGCAACACAATTGGCTCTTAATAAAATCGCATCCACTCCGTCAGCGGTTTCTATATTTTCATGAGACAGCAACGGCTTTAGTAAATGTAGTTGAAAGTTATATATATTAAGCTTATGAAAAAATGGAATTTCATTTTCTCGAACACCGTAGCACGCTATTTTTAAAGTCACTTTTTATCTCTCCTTTCTGTCTGTTCATCCGAATATTGCTGTAGCAGCTATTAAATTGATGACAACGATCCATATAGGAATGAAAATGACTGCTGCTATAGTTGAAAGTAAGGATGCATTAGAAGCTAATAAAGCATCTCTATCGAAGCTGATTGCATAAGCCGCTGCTACTGTCGCTGTTGGTGTAGCCATCATAATTACAATCGTTCCTAAGGAAACATCACCGATAACTAAAATATTTGTTAATGCCAATATAGCGAGAATAACGATATTCAATATAGGAACAATAACAACTTTATTAAAACTGTAAAATAAGGATGTGCGATCTGTTATCGCCGTTTTAAGCTTAACGGAGCCTAAAGTTGCGCCTATGGCAAGCCAAGCTAGCGGGGAAGCAAGTTGCGCTAAATAAGTCATTGGCTGGAATAACCATGGTGCCGTTTGATCAATCCGTAAAAACGCAACCTCTGACGTCGTTCCATCTTCTGCTACCACACTAACCTGTGGTAAATAGCCTTGAAAAGCCCAAATAAATAACCCTAAAAACGTAGCAATTACAATTGGGTTTAAAAACATTTCCTTCAAATTTCCAGCTTCCATTTTAAGCCCACTCATTTTGATATATCCATACGAGTATAGGAATATACGGTATCCGATATTAAAAATAGAAGCATACAATATACCTTCTGCTCCATAAATAGCACCGACAATTGGAATTCCAAAAAACGTAGTGGATCCAAATATCGTTAGCACACGTAACGTATCTTGCCGATCTTCTTTATACTTTAAATACATCGGCTTAGATACAATAATTAAAATAATGTAAATAGCTACGCCCCATATTAGGACCTCTATTCCTTCTGCTAGCGATTCTGCATCAATGTCTTTCATAAATGCATTGAATGCTAGCGCAGGTAAAGCAACTGTAAGAACTACTCTAGATAACATTTTTCCAACTTGATCATTAAATATATTTCTTTTGCGACAGAAAAAACCTAATAAAATGATGAACAATGTGGAAGAAATTGCACTAACGATGTTCATATCTGTAAACGTTTGTTGTATCTCTTGAAGTATAGTCATATTTTCTCTCCAAATTCTTTATTTATTTAATTTTTAATGGCTACATAAGCTAAAGGAATTGTCATAGTTCCAATATCTTTAGAAAAATTTTTCCCTCACAGCAAAATATTATACAAATAAAGAGTGAATTTATTCAGGAGAAGTCTTTCTCCATGAAACGAGAGGTTTAAAAGCTAGAAATCTCAAGCGCTCTTGAAAAAAGACGATAAGCTTTTCTCCGTGCGATGTCCGCTTCCAAAGTTTTTCTTGACCTTGAAAAAGAAGAATACTTTTTCTACGTGCAAACGTGCAAACCGCTTAAAAACAGCAGCTACCTACCCGAAACGAATCGAGCATTTAGATGCTACCCGCTAACTTGCACTTATACTTCTTAGTACTCCTCTTAACTGTTGAAATGGCAATCTTACGGCACCTTATATGTAGGACAAAGTGTTTGATGATATGAAAGTAGTGGACTACATCTATAATTGATGATATTTTTTTTACATTAAACAACCATTCATTCACCAAATAGGATATTGGATAAATACATCAAATCCATTTATAATAGGTAGAAATTGTGTAGCATCATGGGAGGAGGTCACCATGAAGACCGTTTTAGCATTTTTAAAACCTTATAAGCTGCCTGCAAGTTTAGCCTTTATGCTCATGCTAGTTGAGCTCGCAGTTGAACTTTTGCTTCCATTTCTGCTTGGAAAAATGATTAATGAGGGTGTGGTGAATCAAGATTTATCGACAATCTTAGTGTGGGGTAGTATTATGATTGGACTTGCTCTCATTGCTTTCATAGCTGGAATTGTTAACTCGTTTTATGCTTCTCATGTGAGCTGGAGATTTGCTTATGATCTTCGTGAAAAGCTATTTGCGAAAATACAGGCATTCTCATTTGCTCATTTGAATCAGTACCCTACTTCGGCTTTAATGACTCGATTTACTAATGACATACGGCAAATGCAGAACACCATCTATATGATGCTGCGAATTATGTCTAAAGCACCGCTAATTGTTATTGGCGGCGTGACAATGGCGTTTGTTGTAAACGCTAAATTGGCACTTATCTTTCTTATTTCCGTTCCCTTATTGGTCGTTTTTGTTCTCTGGGTATTAAAGGTTGCCAGTAAATTATTTCATCAGGTGCAAAAAAGCGTGGATAAATTAAACCAAGTGATGCAGGAAAACCTAAGCGGCATGCGGTTAATCAAAGCATTCTCACGTAGAAATTACGAACAAGAACGATTTAAAGAAGCAAACCAGTCGTTAGCAGATAAAACGAAATCCACATTTCGATTTGTTGAAGCTTCCATGCCTGTTTTACTTTTTGTGATGAATATTAGCCTACTGTTTATTATTTGGTTTGGTAATTCACAAGTTACAGCCGGCTCTACGAACGTAGGAGATGTCGTTGCCATCATCAATTATGCGCTCAGAGTATCCATGTCCATTTCGATGTTCACATTCATTATAATGGCTTTTTCAAGAATGCGGGCCTCAACAAAGCGAGTAAGTGACATTCTTCGGATAGAGACAGATTTACAAAGCACAAAGACAGCTGACACTTCTGTAGTCATTAATCAAGGTGCAATTTCTTTCCAGCAAATTCATTTTACGTATCCAGAGCATGATAAATCTGTGTTACATGGTGTTAGTTTTAACATAAAGAGCGGAGAAAAACTCGCTGTAATGGGAGCAACTGGTGCGGGGAAAACATCTTTGTTTCAATTAATCCCTCGTTTATATGATGCAAGCAGTGGCACCATTACGATTGATAACAAAGATATTACAACATATCCTTTAGATCAGCTCCGAAATAGCATTGGCTACGTGCCTCAGTCTCCCTTGCTTTTTACAGGTACTATTAAAGAGAATATCACCTGGGGGAAACCTTCAGCTACTTCCGAAG
Source organism: Virgibacillus sp. 6R (assembly GCF_001895305.1). Lineage (NCBI taxonomy): Bacteria > Bacillati > Bacillota > Bacilli > Caryophanales > Bacillaceae > Virgibacillus > Virgibacillus sp. 6R. The sequence continues at coordinate 750,590 of NZ_CP017762.1, forward strand.
AAATGATCCAAGCCGCAAAGGATGCACAAATCCATGAAACGATCTTACAATTAGAACAGCAGTATGAAACGAAAGTCGGTCAAAAAGGGGTTAATCTTTCCGGAGGCCAAAAACAGCGGATTTCTATCGCCAGAGCCCTGATTCGAAAGCCGAAAATCCTTATGCTGGATGATAGTACTAGTGCACTGGATTTAACGACAGAAGCGCATTTACTAGAGGCTATTGACACATATCATTGTACGACATTAATCATTACACAGAAGGTAAGTACGGCTATGCGTGCTGACCGAATTCTCCTATTGGATAATGGAAAAATTTTAGCACTGGGAACACACCAATCATTGCTTGAATCATCCAAGCTCTATCAGCGGATTGTGGCATCCCAGTTTGGTAAGGAGGTTTCTTATGCTAAGTAAACAATTAAAACAGCCTTTTCAATACGAAAAAATTCCCGTTTCATCGGTAGCGGCTCACAAGAAAAAGCGTGCGCAAGATACAGTGGGGACAATTCAACGCATTTGGTCTTACTTAGCAAAAGAAAAAGGAAAATTAACGCTTGTTATATTAATGGTGATTGCTAGCTCTGCCTTAGGTCTTGTGGGTCCGTTTATGATTGGCATGGCGGTGGATGATTTTATTGTCGCTAAGCAAACTACAGGACTAGTCACATTATTAATCTGGCTCGCAATCATTTATCTGTTACACTCCTTATCCATTTTCCTGCAAAACTACTGGATGATTAGCATTGCACAAAATACGGTTTATGCTTTAAGAGAAGATTTATTTCATCAATTTCACCGCTTGCCAATTGCTTATTTTGATAAACGGCAACATGGGGAATTAATGAGTAGAATTACAAACGATATTGATAACGTAAATAACACGCTAAACCAATCAGTAATCCAAATATTTTCCAGCGTCCTTACGTTAACCGGTACGATTGGTGTCATGCTTTACCTAAGTCCAATACTTACAGCTATAACGATGGTTATCGTGCCAATTATGTTTTTTGCCATTCGCTGGATAACAAGACGAACAGGACCATTATATAAGCTGCAACAAAAGAATCTAGGGGAAGTGAATGGGTATGTTGAAGAGATTGTATCTGGACAGCATATCGTAAAAGCTTTTTCCCAAGAGAAGCGTGTCATGAATGAATTTGAAACACGTAATCAACAATTGAATCATGCAGGATTTTGGGCATTAACCATTTCTGGATTTATCCCTAAAGTGATGAATATGCTCAATTTCCTTAGTTTCGGTCTAATTGCACTAGCAGGCGGTATTCTAGCCATTTACGATATAGTAACCGTTGGGATTATAGTTATTTTTACGGAATATGCGAGGCAATTTACACGTCCCTTAAACGAACTATCCAATCAGTTTAATATTCTATTATCAGCAGTTGCTGGTGCAGAGCGCGTATTTCGCGTAATGGATGAGGAACAGGAAGAAACAGATGAGAAAACTGCGCAAAAGCTCCATGATACAAACGGACACATAGTTTTCGACCAAATTTCTTTCGGCTATGAGGATAGTAATATTCTACATGATATAAGCTTTGAAGCAAAACCAGGAGAAACCATTGCTTTTGTTGGTCATACTGGTGCAGGAAAAACAACAATCATTAACTTAATCTCCAGATTTTATAATTATGATAAAGGCGAAATTTATCTAGATGGTATACCACTAAAATCAATTCAACGGTCGAGTCTAAGGAAACATATGGCCTTTGTTTTACAGGACGCCTTTTTATTTCGAGCAACGATTCGTGAAAATATTAGGTACGGTCGTCTAGAAGCGACTGATAAAGAAGTTATCCAAGCAGCTAAGGATGCAAACGCCCATGAATTTATACATCAGCTTCCAAATGGGTATGACACCATGTTAGATCAAGATGGCAGCGGAATTAGTCAGGGACAAAGGCAATTGCTTACCATCGCGCGCGCTTTATTAGCTAAACCGAAAATCTTGATTCTAGATGAAGCGACCAGTAATATTGATACCATAACGGAGTTAAAAATTCAGGATGCTTTAAAGCGTCTGATGAGGGGAAGAACAAGCTTTGTTATTGCCCATCGTCTCAATACCATTCAAGAAGCGGATAGGATTATCATGCTACAACATGGGGAAATAATAGAACAGGGCAGTCATGAACAATTGATCGCTTTAAAAGGACAGTATTACCAGTTAAATAAAGGGCAAAAGGTAGATTAATTCCATTCATAGTAACTAGACATGAAAAATAGCCTAAACCCTAATAAGATTTAGGAAATGACAATAGGATTTTTTTCCATCTTGATAATGTTATCAAGTGAATCTTCCATCAGTGGGGGTTTTCATTTATCCCCTACGGATTGTTAGTACCATAATGGTATGACCTAAAGACCGCTTACGAAATAGGACATTTAGATGCAGTTATCTCTCACTTAGACTTGTGTTGCAGTACAGATTATCCAACTCCTGAAGTGGGAACCCTTATATACGGGGGAAAAACACAGCAAATGAATAAAGGAGTGCAAAAGCCTGTGGGAAGAAAAGGTTCCATGATTGAAAAACAAATTAATAGTACGTATTTACAAGAAAATATGACTTTAATGATTTATCAGCCAGAAGGTTTTTCTCCACTGTATAAATATAATCTATGCATTATGCAAGATGGCAATGATTATTATCAGCTTGGCAGAATAGCTACTTTAAGCGACAGACTCCATGATAGTCAGGAAATTTCTAATACCATCTTTGTTGGTATTCACTATAAAGATAAGTTTGATCGCCGTGACAAATATCATCCAAGCGGCATACAAAACGAAGCGTATATGAAATTTTTATGCCATGAAATCGTCCCACTCCTAGAAGAATTATTTCCAACGTATTATATGGGACAATCGAGAACTTTATTGGGAGACTCCTTAGCTGGAACCCTTGCTCTTTTGACAGCAATTCGGTATCCAAACACATTTGGAAAAGTTATTATGCAATCTCCTTATGTGGACAATACTGTTTTAGAAGTGATAAAGTCAGCTAGAGATATGGATCGAATCGCCATATACCATACAATCGGGATAGAAGAGACAAATGTAAAAATGACAAATGGTGAAAGGATGGATTTCCTTACACCAAATCGCAAACTCCACCAATTATTAAAAAATACTGCCACTAGCTACGATTATTATGAATTAGAAAATGGCGAACATACTTGGAAATACTGGCAAAAAGATTTGAAACGTGCCTTAACTTCCATGTTTCTGTAATATTTTTCAGATAGTGCAAAATACTCTCTTATTTTATTGTTATTTTTGTTATAATAAAGGTTAAGTTTAACTAGCTTTTTGGGGTCTCGAACATTGCATAATCATTGATTCTAACGAGGAGGTTTTATGAAATGAAATACGGCATTGTTATTTTTCCAACGAAAGAAATCCAAGATGAAGCAAACTCTTATCGAAAAAGGTACGATCCACACTATGCTTTAATTCCTCCGCATATTACATTGAAAGGAGCTTTTGAAGCAGACGATCAGCTTATTGAAAGTTTAATTATAGAATTAAAGCGGATTGCCAATGAAACAAAACCGTTTACGATTAATATCAACAAGGTAAGTACATTTGCTCCGGTTACCAATACCGTTTATTTAAAAGTAGAGCCAAGACAAGAGCTTATTGACTTATATGAAAAGATGCATACTGGTAAATTTCCTGACAATCAGGAATATGCGTTTGTTCCACATATTACCATTGCTCAAAAGCTACCACACGATGAATACTCCGATGTGTACAGTAGCTTAAGTATGAAAAAAATTCGTTTTGAAGACACGATCGACCGCTTCCAATTAATGTATCAATTAGAAAATGGTTCTTGGACGGTTTATGAAACTTTTGTATTCGGGAAAGAGTACCTATAATGATAACACGAGTAACTACAAAGGAAGAACTGGAACACGCCTATCATGTCCGTACTATAGTCTTTATTCAGGAACAAAATGTTTCTCCTGAGGAAGAAATGGATGAATATGATGATGAAGCGATCCACTTTATTGCTTACGATGGTAAAACTCCCATTGGAGCTAGTCGTCTGCGCTTTGTAGATAACTATGGCAAGCTAGAAAGAATTTGTGTACTAAATGAATACCGTGGTCAATCGATTGGTAAACAATTGATTCAGGCGATGGAACAAGCTGTGCTTGAGCATGGATATCACAAGTCTAAGTTAAATGGGCAAACGCATGCAGAAAGTTTTTACCATCATTTAGGCTATGAAACGGTTTCCGATGAGTTTCTAGATGCAGGAATACCGCATGTTACGATGATAAAACTGTTAACTGTCCCGTCCAAATAATCAGTCTACTTAAGCTTTACATTGAAACTTCATACTATGATTTTCTTTGAATAAAAGACCGATTAATGGAGTGATATTTTTGAGATCCATTTCTTTCATGCAGTATTTGCAGCATCTTAGATTCGATATACAACAGGAGTTGGTGAAATTATACCAGCTCCTGTTTTTATGAATGATTTTCTGCTATCTGGTAAACCTAAAACTGATCGTGCTCCAGGGAGGTCATTCATTTGAATTATTATTTGCAAATGCTTATTGATACCATATTTGGATTTGCAGCTTTGTTTTTACTTACAAAAGTATTAGGGAAAACGCAAATCACCCAATTAACTCCATTTGATTTCATATCTGCATTAATCCTTGGAGAATTAGTTGGAAATGCGTTATTTGACAAAGAAGCGAGTGTTGTAGAGATTGGCTTTGTGATCGTACTTTGGGGAGGACTGATTTATTTAACAGAAATTATTACTCAAAAATTCAAACGTACACGTAGCATATTGGAGGGTGGACCTGATTTTGTCATTTATCGCGGAAAACTAATTAGAGATGTGATGAAAAAGAATAATCTTGATATTAACCAATTGCATAGTTTATTGCGGGCAAAAGATATATTTTCTTTAAAAGAGGTAGAATTTGCGTTCATGGAAACAAATGGAACCGTCTCTGTTATTCGGAAACCTCCATACCAAACACCAAACAAACAAGAGCTTCAAGTTTCTACCGAGAAAGTAAATTTAGCCACCACGCTAATTAATGATGGTGAAATTATTTATGATAATTTAAAAGAAAAAAATTTAACCGAAGAGTGGTTAATGGAGCAATTAGAATCGCAGCAATATAAAAGCGTAACTGACGTTTTTTACGCAGAATATAAAAAAGGAGAAGATTTATTTATTCTCCCTTTTGTAAATAGAAATCATTACAAATACGATGGGAAGTAATCAGCATTACTTTCCACCGTATTCACTGGAGATACAAAAAACGCTTCCTCATATTTCTTTGCTAAATCGTTCTCCTTTCCTGTACATGCCATAAAACTTAGACGCGTCCAGTACGTCCTGTTGGCTTAACACGTACCGATCATATCCTGCTGTATGGAAACGTTCATATTGTTTTGATAATTGCTGATGGCGTTTATCAAGTACGCTTTTAAATGGACGATGAACTGGTATCGTATCCTGTTGCTTTGTATTCATTCTTTGGTGATATTGCTGATATTGGTATTGCTTTATTGGCAATATATATCCCATTACCACCACTCCTTTATTTACTGTAATCTGCCTTTCTATTAGTATATACCCTTTTTTAGAAAAGTCTATTCTTTTTTACTCTTCTAATTTGCTTCCGATTTTTTTCAGGACGTTTTCGATTTGGACGATTTGTTTTAAAAAAGCGTCATTCCAGGCATCTATTTCCATTTCCCACTGTTCTGCTTTCTTATCTGGATATTGCAGCCACTTTTCATTTTTCTGAAGGTGCTTATCAATAATGTCCATGTTTTGTAACCATTTGGGTTCAGATGTACTCATATTTTCTCCCCCAATGTTAAATACCCTTTTAGCATATTTGGTGAAATGTTCAAAGAGTATCTATTACTTAGCAAGTGCTCTTGAAGCACTAGCACTAGCTTCATTTAAAACCAGGAAAATGGCGATCTGCGCTCATCTTCTCTATGTTCGTCATCATCTTCTTTAAGATCTTCATTCTCAAAGGATTCATCTTGCTCATATTCTTCGTTTTCATCCTTATCTATAGGACGGCTTGAAAAGAATGGGTCTCTCCTATGCGGTGGACGTGGGGCTCGCTGTGGTTCAATAAAGACATTATCTGCTTTAATAACAAGATCCTTCACATGAATAACCTGCTTTTTTCTTTCTGACATTTGTATGTCACTCCTCCTTATTATGGTCGTTATTAGTCTATGTTCCATTTTGAAATCAGTATAGTCATTCGCCCGTAATTTATTAGAAAACGATAGGCAAAGAAATCCACTTCATTCATCTTGATTCTCTTCTTAGAATTAATGGTAGTGCCCACACAATCCTTGTATTCATACATATTCTAGTAAAGACAAATGAGTCAATTACAAGTTGAAAGGAGAAATAATTCATGGGTTGTGGAAAAGAATTTGATACAGGAAATTGCGTATGTGATATTTTAAAGGAGATAGCTGATGCACAAAATGATGTCATTGAAAATTGCTGCGACTCCAGCTGTGAACAATCAATTAATGATCTTCTAGGAGAAAGAGATCAAGGAAATGGACTTGATACCGTTCCTGTAATTTTGTACTGTAAAGGAAATTGTAAGCCATTTAAAGGTTTCGGGGCTCATCCAAATGATATCGGTGATATCGTTGCAAGCTTCTTCTTTAGAGTGAAAAAGGTAAAAGATGATTGTTGCGCGGTTCTTGAACTATTAAGAGACCCTCGCGATGATAAAGCGAACCCTGATGATCCAGTAGAGCAAGATACCAAACCATTACGCGCTACAGGAATTTGTATAACAGTAGACTTAAACTGCTTCTGCCATGTAACCTGTCTACCAGCAATTAATGCATTGAACTAATTTCAAGATGAACACTGAGATAATATTGTCTCGGTGTTCATCAACACAATATGAACTTTAAAAAATAAAGCACATGCAAAAGTGGGACTAAACCAGTCCCACTACATCCAATTTAAAAACCCAGGAGCTTAATATGCTTAATATCATCTAAACTTACTTTTGTACTGGATGAACGATTACCTACGCGAATAAATACATCGTTTCCTTCAGCTCCGGTGATGACACCACGATATGTCCGTTGCTCTGTTTTAATTTCACACTTTAATTTTGGGGCATAGCTGGGAGATTTAATAAAATAATCCACTTTTTCTTCAATGGACAAGTCTTTAAATTTTGGCTTTTCTCCAGCTTGCTCACTTTCTTTTGTTTCTTCCTCCACGTCCTCTTCTTGGTTCGTAAAATTTTTGTTAAACGATGGATGCCGCATCGCTTTCTTCTTCCCCCCGTCAGTAGTTGATTTTACACGTTGTTCTTTCTTTGGCGTCACATACATATGCTGCATAGGAGCATACAGGTCCCTTTCATTTGGTTGATGGATGAAAAGTAATGGTTTTTTGGCATACTTCTTCCCCATTCCTTCTTCCCCCTTTCCTTAACTTCATTATATGAAACTACCCATGGAAATGTGTTGTTCTCAATATATGCAACAAATTTAAAAGTACAACAAATAGTATAAATCCACTCTAGCCGTTCCCATAGAGGCACAATTTGAACTTTGAATCACCAAAAAGGAGAATTGCCCTTAAAAACCAATGTTGAAATTGGATGCATTAATTTCTTTATCCCAACAAATGTTATAGAGCCTTTATATTAGACTTTGGACGAGATTGGCGTTTGCATAAGCGTACAAGATCCCGCCTCCTTTTATGCCGACATTCTTTTGAAATAATAGCAAGACAAATCCCCCACAATGGACTTTCTCCTCCTAGATAGTCGCCATGCTTAGCACAAAGGCGCAAGCGCCCGTTTAGTAACGTAGCGAATGGAACGAATCAACTGAGATAAAGGAATCATGCCCCTGCAACCAGGGGTATGACGACGTCGGGCGGCAAGCCCGTTTTTAGTCGGCCTTCCCCTTAGCGACGAACCGATGATGACTTATCGTAGGGCGATTTCGTGAAGTCGCCTAGTTGCTGGGCGATGGAGCCGGACGTGGCTATTCAGTTATTTCGTTATCTCCAAGCACCTAATTTTATACTTTCTTATTCTGGCACAAAGGCGCAAGCGCCCGTTTAGCAACGTAGCGAATGGAACGAATCAACTAAAGATAAAGGAATCATGCCACTAAAAACAGGGGTATGCCGGCGCCTGAGCGGCAAGCCCGTTTTTAGTCGGCCTTCCCCTAGCGACGAACAGATGAGGCCTTATCGTAGGGCTCATTTCTAAAGTCGCATCGTTGCTGGGCAATGGAGCCGGACGTGGCTGCGGTTATTTCGTTATCTCCAAGCGCCTAAATTTATACTTTCTTATCTCTTTAGAAAAACTTGGCTTGTCGCCAAGTCTTATGGCGGAAGCCTTTGTTTTTCTTAACTATAAACCAAAAAAATCTTATACTTTTCTATAGAGCAAATAAGCCGAACAATTATAAATGGATTGTTCGGCTTTTGCTATATAGTATTTGCTTATGTCCCAGCCTCTTTCTCTAGGTTAAAAACCTCATGAAAAAAGTTGCCAAACTAAAATAAATTAGAATAGAAATTATATCATTAATTGTCGTTATAAAAGGACCTGATGCTACCGCAGGGTCAATTTTAATACGATCCATAAAAATAGGAACCAATGCACCGGCAAGTGTAGCTACAAATAAAGTTGCAGCAATGGAAATCCCGACTAGCAATCCTAAATAAAAATCATGCTTCCAAACATAAATGACGAGCATAATAACAATACCGCAAATAATACCGTTTATTAACCCTGTGCTCGCTTCCCGTAATACGAGCTTCATCTTCCCTTGCTTACCATAATCGCCGCTTGCTAAGCCACGAACTGCAACTGCTAATGCTTGGGTGCCTGAGTTCCCTGCCATTCCAGCGATTAGAGGTATAAAAATAGCTAACACAGCTACTTGATTTAACGTTTCTTCAAACCGACCAATTAAACTGGCAGTAAACATACCTAGAAATAACAAAATGACTAACCACGGTAAACGTTTTTTCACGGAAATTAACGCACTATCGTTAGGCCTTTCTACATCAGTTACCCCAGCAAGCTTGGAATAGTCATCGCTTGCTTCTTCTTCCATAACATCCATAATATCGTCTACAGTGATAATTCCTAATAAATGATCTTGAAAATCCACAACTGGTAACGCCAAGAAATCATAGTCTCGCATCATTTGCGCGATTTCTTCCTGGTCTTTTCCTACAGATACAGCAACTACTTTCTCCATCATGATAGCTTCTATTCGTGTATCTTCTTGGGCTACAATTAAATCTCTTAACGATAGCACACCGACTAAGCGTTTATCTTCATCTAACACATACAAATAATAAATCGTTTCTGCATCAGGAGCTTGTTCCTTTAATTGTTGCATCGTTTGCTTTGCTGTGTTCGTTTTATAAGTCGCAATATATTCGGTGGTCATAATACTACCAGCAGTTTTTTCTTCATAATGCAATAATTGCTTTATTTCATCTGCTGCAGATGGATCCATAATGGTCAAAAAGCTGGCAATATGGTCTTTATCCATCTCATTCAGTATATCAACCGCATTATCCGCCGACATCTCTGCCAAAACCATGGAAGCAAATCGTGGATCCATTTCGCTAATTAAATCACGAACCTGTTCCTCTTCATCCATACTCTCCATAATATCGGCAACCTCTTCTGGAGATAAGTAGGTATAGATTTGCAAACGGACAGATTTTTCCTGTTCGATGAAAAACATGGCTTGATCATAAGGATGCATATCAAGGAATTCGTTGCGAAACCCTTCTATATTGTCCAGTTCCAAAGTTTGCTGTAGTTTCTCCCAATGCTGCTCATACTGCTCTTCATAATCTTTATCATAACGATGATTGGTTTCCATACGATCACTTCCTTCTACCCTATTCTCATTACCTGTTTTGGAATCGAATAAACCCTTTTACTTGGATGAATAACAGGGGTTTGTTTATAATATAGAACAACTTATGCCGTTTATAGAATGTTTATCACGGACATATCATATCCAAAAACAGACAACAAATCAAGGAGTGTTTTGATGAAAATAGATGTAATTGGCGATGTTCACGGATGTTTAGAGGAATTAGAACAATTATTCTACAAACTAGGGTACAAAAAAGAACAGGGGATTTTTATTCACCCAAACCAACGTATACCAGTGTTTGTGGGCGATATCACCGATAGAGGGCCACATTCGTTAAAGGTGATATCGCTCGTATATCATATGGTTGTTATCCATAAAAGAGCACGTTATGTTCCTGGAAATCACTGTAATAAATTATATCGGTATTTTTTAGGAAATAAGGTGCAATTACGTCACGGCTTGGAAACGACTGTCGCTGAATATAATAACTGCTCAGCAGAAATGCAATCTACCATACGTCACCAATTTATCACATTATATGAACAAGCTCCCCTGTACTTACATCTACCAAACATAAACGCAATCATTGCCCACGCCGGCATAAAAGAAAGCTACATTGGAAGAAATGATAAGCGCGTAAAAACTTTTGTGTTATATGGAGATATAACTGGTGAATTCCATGCTGATGGTCGACCGGTCCGCCGTGATTGGGCAAAGTTTTATAAGGGAGATAATTGGATTATTTATGGACATACACCTGTTTTAGAGCCGCGCTTTTTAAACAAAACAGTGAATATTGATACTGGCTGTGTCTTTGGGAATCAATTAACGGCATTTTGTCTGCCTGAAGAAAAAATAGTGGCTGTCCCTTCTAAACAGCCATTCGTTCAAGAGAAATTTACAACTTTTGAAGTGCCGTAACCATATCCATTGGTAACTTTGCCGAAAAATGCAATATCTGTTTTGTCATTGGATGTGGTAATGACAAGGAATAACAGTGTAATGCTTGACGTTGAATAATGTTGAGGGAGCCTCCGTATAATGTGTCCCCACACAGAGGATGTCCAATTCCAGAAAAATGAACGCGAATTTGATGTGTTCTACCTGTCTCTAACTGAACATTAATGAAGGAATATAATTCCAAATCTCGTTCCACATGATAATGTGTAATTGCTCGTTTCCCATCAGACCGAATTTCTCGCTCTATGATGGAATCAGCTTTTCTCCCAATTGGCGCATCAATGGTTCCTGATGGCTTACTCAACGAACCTTCAACGATAGCCTGATATTTTCGATTTACCTCACCAGCCTGTTGTAAAGCGGATAAAATAGAATGACTGTACCTGTGCTTGGCAACTAGCATCAATCCAGAAGTATCTTTGTCCAGCCTTGTAACGATATGAACCGTATAGGTACTATGATGTTTCTCATAATGCGCTAGTAATCCATTGGCTATGGTACCTTCTGGATAGTGATAAGATGGAATAACAGCTATTCCTGGAGGTTTATCAATCACAATAATGTCGTTATCCTCATAAACAATGGATAGGGGGATATTCTCTGGAACCATCAGGTTGCCCCGCTTTTCTATCGGCAATTCAATTTTCACTTTATCTCCTGTTGCTAAAGCATAACGAACAGATTGTTCTATACCATTCACTAAAATCAATCCGCCATCAAATTTAATCGTTTTTAAAATCCTCCTTGAAAATCCTTGAACCTGACGGAGGTAATCGCGAAGCAGCATTCCTTCGTGCTGTTGTTCAATTTTCCATTCCATATTTTCGTCACTTTCCCGCCATTAGTTATTGTCATCTGCCACAAACGATTCACGCACACGTTTCCAAAACGGAAATTGACGAAAACGAGCAAATCGTATACGCTCTTCAGCTACACGACATTGGATCGATTTCACATTTGCATAGTTCGTTGTAAAATGATCAATTGCAATTAAAAAGCTACGATCTACTACAGGCTTCAATAAGCATGTATGATGCTTTGGTAAAATGAGCGGTGAGCCTATTGTTCGAAACACCCGATTATTGATGGATGCCATTTCTGTCAATTGAATGGCGTCAATAGAAGGGTGAATGATTCCTCCACCTAATGCTTTATTATATGCGGTACTACCTGAAGGTGTAGAAATACATAACCCATCACCACGAAATGTTTCAAAATGCTCTCCTTTAATTTCAACATCAAAAACGACAGAGCCATCGGACGTCTTTATTGTAGCCTCGTTTAAAGCTAAAAAGCGGTCCTCTATACCACCTGATTTTCCCCGAATGATTACTTCTAGTAACGGATATTCAACAATTTGAAATGGGGTTTTGGCAATTTCAATAATTAATTTCTCTACTTCATCTGGAACCCAGTCAGCATAAAAACCGAGGTGTCCAGTATGTATGCCGATAAATGCTGTTTCCTTTAAACGCTGTACATAGGTATGAAAAGCTTCTAAAAAAGTTCCATCTCCACCAACAGATATGACTAAGTCAGGCTCATTTTGATCATACTCCAATTGAAAATCTGTTAAATACTGCTTTATTGTCGCTTTTATTTGTTCGGAGCGCTCGTCTCCTTTTGATACAATAGCGAACTTCATCATTGCCTCCTCCTCTCATTTTTTAAGTAATAAAGTGAACCTTCCATCAGTGGGGCTTTTCATTCCCCCCACTGATTGTTAGTAGCCCAAGGGATGACCTAAAGGCCTCTTACGAAACAGGGCATTTAGGTGCTGTTTATCTCCCACTTAGACTTGTTGCAGTACAGATATGATCCAACTCCTCAAGTGGGAATCTTACAGCACCTTATATATGGGATATATTGCACGCTTGTTCAGTAAGGACAAGCATTCCTATCTTATAAATGATCAAAGTAACATAACGCATTCGTATTGAAACATGAAACAAGATTCGAATGCCCACTCATGAATAAAAAAGTCATTCCTTTGTTATAAAGCTTAGGGAGGTCTCTACTTTCGATGAAACATTTTTTGAGCTTCTTGAACTTCATGTTTAATCTTTGACATTTCTTCATCCAATTGAAAAGCAGCTTCTGCTGCATTTTGCAACCGCACTTTAATATTAGCTGGTATACTACCCCTATACTTATAATTTAACGAATGCTCATTGGTCGCCCAAAAATTCATGGCCAGTGTTCGAATTTGAATTTCTGCTAACAATTTTTTCATGCCCGTTATTGTCTCTACCGGATACTCAATAATGAGATGGTAGGATCGATAACCACTTTCTTTTTTCTCAGACACATAATCTTTTTCTTCAATAATAGTTAAATCATTTCTAGCGCGAATCATTTCTACAACGGTATAAATGTCATCTACAAATTGACACATAACTCTTACACCTGCAATATCTTGGATTTCAGTTTCTATATCTTCCAATAAGATTTTCCGATTCTCAGCTTTTTCGATAATACTAGGTACTGGTTTTACACGACCAGTTATAAATTCTATCGGTGAATGTTCAGATTCGTATTCGAACTGTTTACGAATTCCTTTTAATTTGATTTTTAATTCTTCAACAACTTGCGCATATGGCGCTAGTATGGACTGCCAGTTCACATTAAACACCGCCTATAGGTTGAATCAAATTATAAGCAAAAAAATAGTTATAAGCCCCTATTATTGTACCATAAATTGTAGCGATAACTAATCTTTGCAAATTTACAACAGATTAGCGATAATCAATGATAGCACAACTGTAGTAAATCCTAGAGGAGGTCGAGTATGACCCAAGAAATAGAAATTGAATTTAAAAATTTATTAACTCCCAGTGAGTACAATAAATTATTAACTGATATCCCATTTCCAATCGAAGCGATAACTCAAACCAATTATTATTTTGAAACAAAGGAGCGCACTTTGCAAGATTTAGGGAGCGCATTACGAATTAGGCAAAAAAATGGACGTTATCAACTAACTTTAAAACAGCCGCATAAGCATGGTCTGCTTGAGACACATGATATGTTAACAGAAACAGAGGCAGAAGCTTGTATCCATGGGGAAATGGTTGAAAAGAAAGCAACTGCTAAACAGCTAAAACAGCTAGGTATAGATATCCATTCTTTACAATGCCTTGGCAGTCTAACTACCGAACGCAGGGAATTGCAGATAGAAGATATTCTTCTCGTTTTAGATTATAGTATGTATAATGGAAAAGCAGACTATGAGCTCGAACTAGAGGCTACATCACAAGAATCGGGCATTGATTATTTCCATAAATTACTACACAAGTTTGGAATTCCTATACGCAACACACCTAATAAAATTGAACGGTTCTTTACCAGTTTGTAGCCTTTTTTAAAAATAGAGGTTCTCAAATACCTCTCTTTATTTAGAGCTTGGATAATCAGATTATTTGCCCAGCAAGCCTTCCGTTGCTACAATATATAGAAACTGGTAAGGGGACTGCACATGAAGAACCAAACAAACTCTATTTTTGAAGCAATTGGTGGGATACCTGCCGTTGAGCGACTGGTTGAAGCGTTCTATGTAAGAGTTGGCAAACATCCTGATTTAATTCCTATATTTCCAGAAGATTTAACAGAAACAATCCATAAACAAAAATTGTTCCTCACTCAATTTTTTGGTGGACCGCCCTTATATGCAGAAGAACGAGGGCATCCAATGTTGCGCAGGAGGCATTTACCTTTTAAAATTACTCCAGCACATAAAGATGCTTGGCTTAATTGTATGGCACATGCACTCATCGAAGCAGAAATCGAAGAACCTTATCGTTCAGCTATATTTGAAAAACTAACCTTAACTGCAAACCACATGATGAACACGCCAGAATAGGAGAAAGGAGAATCGGTGTGAGTTGGGAATATTCCGGAGTAGATCCCTTGTATCAAAACACATCGGAAAAATATAGCTTTTTTGATTTTGTTCAGAAGCCCATTGAAATTTATGTTTTTATTGACCCACTCTGTCCGGAGTGCTGGGCACTTGAGCCGTTTTTAAAGAAACTTTCTACAGAATATGGTCGTTTCTTTACGATTCGTCCGATCATAAGCGGTCATTTAATCACGTTAAATCAAGATAATTTCGATCGTCCCAGAAACATTAGAGATTTTTGGGAAAAAACAGCAAAACGAACAGGAATGTGTTGTGATGGGGATTTGTGGGTGGAAAACCCTGTAACCAGCCCATGGATTGCTTCTTTAGCCATCAAAGCAGCTGAACTACAAGGGAAAAAAGCAGGAAAGATGTTTCTTCGTAAAATCCGTGAAAGTGCGTTCTTATATAAACAAAATATTTCTAAAGAAGCCACACTTTTAGCTTGTGCTGAAGAAGCTCATTTAGACGTTAACGAATTCGCGTCTGATCTATATTCCACATCAGCAAAAAAAGCATTTCAATCTGATGTTAAACTCACGAATGAAATGGAAGTTGATTACATTCCAACGATTGTTTTTTTTAACCAACTAACAGAAGAGCAAGGAATTAAAATTTCAGGCCTTTATCCATATGATATTTACGTGCGCGTACTAAGAGAAATATTGAAAAAGCAGCCCATTCCTTCGGAGAAACCAATGTTGGAAGATTTTCTTTCTTACCACAAAACCGTAAGCACCAAAGAAATAGCAGTTGTTTATGACTGGACATCAACGAAAGCTGAGCGGGAATTGAAAAAACTGCAATTAAAGCAAAAGGTAAAACGTATCCCTATCAAACATGGCAGCTTCTGGGTGTATCAATCATAACGAACAATCCCTATTCTCAATACGTATAACAGTGAGTGAATAAGGTAAATCTTTCTTTCATCCATGGGTTTTCTTCCATACCCACTAGTGATTATTAGTACTGTTAGAGTATGAACTAGTGGTCTCTGAACAGAATTGAGCATTTAACTTGCAGTTGGATCGTTCCCTCTCTCCCATGATAGAAGGGCAAGTCTTACTGCCAGTTACATCGAGGTAAAAACAAACAAACTTGAAATCATCCAAAATAATATGTAGATTTTGCAATAATGATTCATGGAAATATGATTTTATACGGCTAGCTTACTCACTTTCTGTAAATCCATATCATCCAAAAGCCTTTTTTTAGGGCTTTTTTTATTTTTTTACAGAACAAAGGCGCGGGTCGCCCGTTTAGCAACGTAGCGAATGGAACGAATCAACTAAAGATAAAGGAATCATATCACTAAAAACAGGGGTATGCCGACGCCTGAGCGGCAAGCCCGTTTTTAGTCGGCCTTCCCCTTAGCGACGAACCGATGAGGCCTTATCGTAGGGCGCATTTCTAAAGTCGCCTAGTTGGGCGATGGAGCCGGACGTGACTAGTCGGTTATTTCGTTATCCACAAGCACCTCATTTTATAGGTTCCTATACAACACAAAGAAAGAAGGATATGCGGGGCAGCGCATATCCTTCTTTTCTCTTTGTAATAACAAAGGGGGATGGGAGAAAGTTTCATGATCAAACAAAGGGGTTTTGTTTGTATCTAACTTACATTCTTAATATACCAAGTAATTTTATTAGACGCAAGCTTTTTGTGCATCGTTTCACAAAAATGTCACGAATAAAACGCTTACTTGTCAAATTTACTATTTTGGATAGCTAAAACAGGCATTTTAGAACTAAAAAAGACCACAAATAAAGTAAAACTTTTATCAGTGGGGCTAACGACAGCTTATATTCGGGATAAAGTGAACCATCAGTGTCTATACTCCATTGTTGGTAATACCATAAGAGTATGATCTAGAGACTTTGAACAGAATAGGACGTTTGACTTTCCCGTTAGATCCTCTACTATCTCCTAGGATGAAATAACAGGTTTTACTATCAGTTACGTGTGGGATAAATTTCCATCCCTTAACATACGCTAGTAAAAATCATATTATAAGTAAATTTCTTAAGCGTAGACGAATATTGAAAGCAGATTGTTAATAATTTATATATGGAGGTGATCAAATGAAACAGTTCATACAACCGATTCTTTTTTTAATTTTAACTGGAGTTGCTTTTATTTTAAACATTTTAGGTCTGATGCAAGTTATTCCGCTTTATATTACATTGCCCCTATTATTTATTGCTATCTATTTAACTATCTATTCCTTTGTTCATAGACGTACATATCGAGGTATGCGTTAAAAATATTAAGCTTGCAGTCGTAATTGTGAACTCCGGCGAATTCACTATGAACTTCGGCAATTATCCATTATTATCCAATTAAAACAAAAATTAAAATCCCGAGATCAGTTAAGCACTCAGGATTTTGTATATTCTTATTTTTGTCCTCCCCCCATTTTGCAGCACATCAAATACTAAAACGGTTTGTAAAAAATAGCACAGATCATTGTTCTACATTGCCTACTCTTCCATGAACAAAAGCAAGGCGCCAAATTGCACCTTGCTTTCCATTTAGTTAAGCAGTTCTTCCAGTTGCTCTAACTTTTCAGCAAACACATCTAATGCATCTAAAACGGTTTGCTTGCTATTCATATCAACGCCTGCTTTTTTCAATACTTCAATTGGATAATCACTGCTGCCAGCTTTTAGAAAATCAATGTAGCGCTCAACTGCACCTTCATTTTCTGTTAAAATTTGCTGTGCTAAAGCAGTTGCAGCCGAATAGCCAGTTGCATACTGATACACATAATAATTGTAATAGAAGTGAGGAATTCGTGCCCACTCGAGGCCAATTTCTTCATCAGACACGACGTCATCACCGTAGTATTTTTTATTTAAGTCATAATAAATTTCTGTAAGTTTTTCCGCAGTCAAAGCTTCTCCTTGCTGCTGCTTTACATGGATCAAATGTTCAAACTCAGCAAACATAGTTTGGCGGAATACTGTACCTCTAAATCCTTCTAGAAAATGGTTTAACAAATATAGCTTTTGCTTTTCGTCATTGAGATTATTCAATAAATAGTCATTTAACAATGCTTCATTACATGTAGAAGCAACTTCAGCAACAAATATGGAATAGTTTCCATAGCGATACGGTTGGTTATTTCTCGTATAGTAACTGTGTACAGAGTGCCCTAATTCGTGTGCTAATGTAAACATATCATTTACATTGTCCTGCCAATTTAACAGGATATACGGATTAGTTCCATATGCTCCAGAGGAATATGCCCCACTGCGCTTGCCTCTGTTTTCTTCCACATCAATCCACCGATTGTCATATGCTTGTTTCACGATCTCCAAATAGTCCTCACCTAAAGGCGCAAGTCCTTCTAGTACATACTGTTGTGCTTTTTCATAGGTTATCTGCATATTAGCATCTTGAACAAGTGGAGTGTAAATATCGTACATATGCAATTCATCTAACCCTAATACCTTTTTACGCAATTTAATATATCGATGAAGCAAAGGTAAGCGCTCATTGACAGCTTCAACTAAATTGTCGTAAACTTTTTCCGGAATATTATTATCATCAAGAGCAGCTTGTCTAGCAGAATCATAATTTCGGACTTTGGCAATGAAATTGTCCTTTTTAATATTTCCACTTAATGTAGACGCAAAGGTGTTTTTAAACTTACCGTAAGTTTCATACATCGCTTGAAAAGCTGCCTTACGTACTGAACGATCTTGTGATTCCATAAATCGGATATATCTACCATGTGTAACATCCACTTCTTCTCCATTTTCATCTTTAATGGACGGAAAAGTTAGATCGGCATTATTCAACATACCGAATGTCTGTGAGGTAGCTCCTAAAGGCTCTGAAGCTTCCGCCAGGATCGCTTCTTCCCGCTTATTTAAAATATGTGGTCTTTGGCGGGTAATTTCATCCAATGTCTTTTTATAATTTTGCAACCCTTTTTCTTCTTGTAAAAACTGTTTTAATGTTGATTCGTCAATCTCCAAAATCTCTGGAACGATATAACTCATTTTACTGGACGCAACTGTAAGTACGTTTTCAGCTTGTGCATTTAGCCGCTGATAAAAAGAGTTTGCTGTATCCTGATCATAGCGCATATGCGAATATGTAAACAGCTTGCCCAACCGCTCTGATAATTGATCCTGAAGCTTTAACACATCATATAAGTTTTTCGCAGAAGCACCTAGTTTGCCTTGAAAAGTCTCAATTTCAGGGATAGCTTTTTGCAAATCTGCCAATTCTTTTTCCCATGCTTCATCTGTTTCAAAAATATCCTCTAATCTCCATGTTAATTCAACTGGGATTTCCTCTCTTTTAGGTAACTCTTTACTTGCTTTTGCCACTTAAATACCTCCTTATTGTTCTTTACTAGGATACCTCTTTCAGCACCCTCTATAAAGAAATTCGCTTTCCTATTACTTTTTCCTGTTCATTTTTAAAATCATTTGTTATTTAGTATAGCTTATTATCTACGAAACATGCCTTTATTTTGCTTTTTCAATTTACGGAGAAGTCGTTTATCTGCAGCAACGGCCTCATCGATTGTTGTCGGAAAATAGATTGCCGATTGTTTTACAAACGTTGTTATGGATTGTTGCCTAAATATACAAAGCTGGTGAAGAATTGACATATATTCTTGTAATGGGTTGTACGTATCGGAAATTAAAGGAAAGTCTTCATTTGATCTGCTATTTTGATGTATGATTGGCGCCTGTGATTCGATATTGATAGCTCCTCCAATTTTACACCATACTAATTGTTCAATCACCCATCGACTTTGCCATTTCCAAAGTGGGCTTTGCATGATAATTTGCGATCGAAGCGGCAAATAAATGATTGAAGGAAGTGTATGGAGATATAAATTTTTACTATAAAGCCACCTATGCCATCGAAGCTCCTGATTGGAAAGTCTATTTCGTGGCTTTGTTCGGAAGACTAACTTTTCTTTATCCCATAATGTATATAATTTTTCTCTAGTAAATAGTGTATCCTGAAACAATTCTAAAAACGAGACTTGAGGGAGAGTGTGAGCTGTTAGGATTCCGAGTGCCGATTGTTTCGTTACCATATATAAATCTTGAACAATAATGATTTGTTTTGTGGATGGGCAAAGGAAGAAAATGCGAGGAGATATATCTAAGGAAAATTGATGAATAAAAAATTGAATAAATGTATTTACCCGCAGTTTATTCGTACTGCTTCGTTGCAAATGCTTTGCTCCCAAAACCCAAAGCGGTGTAATACCGATGGAACGGTATCCTTCTGTTCGGGCTTTTAAAACTTCTGGAGAAATAGTTGCACATTGATATTCGATAGCTATTCGCTTTTTTCCAATGTTAAGAAGAAGATCTGGTCGTTGCTTAATTTCTTTTACATACGGTTCTAATTGAACCGCTAAATTCTGTTCCCTCAGCCACTTAAAAAGCAACATCTTTCCTTGTTCATGATATACGCCTTCCCCCCCTTCAAAAGAGCGACATTCTTTTATTGAACGATGGGCAAAATGAGGAATGACCTTTTTACCAGCACGTATATATACGGCCCCTTTACAAACAGGACAAAGAAAATCTTGCTCGCTTTTCTTAATGTCTACTATTTCTTGAAATGATTTCGTAAACAAAGTTACTTTGTTCCCATACCGATCTATAGCTTGCAGCATGAAAACCCTCCCTTATACCGACAATTTTATTAGGCTGAAAACATGATCCTCCTGTTGGTTAAATCTCGTCCATACGATATTTACGCAATGATAAACTTAGTATAAGCTTCATATTTTCTTTTCTCAATCGAAGCAATAGTTTGTATGTAGCGGACATTTCATCAAGGTATACGGTTCACTTTGAACTAGGATAAGTCTAAAATTGCAAATATGAGTTAGAAACCATGCTAGATCACAACAGCGCATTTCTTTATCCTAGCAAACTGAACAATCCGTATTTTATAGTTTTCAGCTCATGTAGACGCTGTGCTAAGGTAGCTTATCTTATTCTACTGTTTGAAAGCGAAATCATATTGATGAAAAGACAAATAGAGATAATTTATTGAGGTATACAAAAGTTGAAAATCCTAAATAGAAAAGCATTGAAATATGAGAGAAGTCAAAACTGAAAGGAATTGGAATATATTAAATGTACCCTAGGGATATGGAGGAATTAAATATATAGGCACCCATCCTGAGTGCCTATATATTTGCTGGGAAATGTGATCTAACTTCTGAAAACGTGTTACGATCAAAGATTATTTTTCCATATTCGGATAATACATGAATGGTAATATCTGTATCGTTACCAAACTCAAAAACTTTGCTAATCATATTCTCTTGTTCTTCTTCTTCTAAATCCTCTTCTGAGAATTCCATATATAAATAATAGATATCGTTGTAATGGTACAATGTTTCTATTGTTCCAACATCGTCATTAGTAAAGTAGTGGCTTAACTGTATAACATCTTCAAAGTCTTTGAAGCTAACAATAATCCAAAGATTTTCGTCACTATCTGGCTCACTAACTTCTTCATCATCTTCTTTGCCAAACCTGTCTTCCAACATATTTTCAATTTTCTTGTCCACAGGAAAATCTACCGTATTTCCATCATCTGTTTGTAATTCGATACTGTCACCATTTTTAGAAATTTGTGCCTTTGTTACAATTATTTCCAGACCCTTCTCTAGAGCTTGAACTTGAATCCATAAAGGTCCATCGACATTGAAATCCTCTTTATAATTCACTTCATCCATCATTTGCCAGAATAACTGTTCACTTCGTTCTCGATTGTACCAAATTTCTTCACGCTCAAAACCGCGATCTTCAATATCCATATATGAAATGTAAAACTTAACTGTATTTTCATTTATTCTTTCAATTTCCATTTTTTTCTCCCCCTTCTTTTTTAGGTAGGTGGAAGGTACGTCTTACCACATACAACTTATAGCACAATACCCTTATTTGTTTATTCTTAACCTTATTGTATTCAGCATAAAAGTTTCACATTCTCTCCTCTTTTCAACCAAGGAAACCTTTAAAAAAGAAAACTATACACTTAATCATATTGTATGATAAGAAGAGACGATTTGGAAACATATATGCCTATTTAATTAGTATCATATTTTAACCTATATTTAAAGATTTGTCACGTTCTTTTTGTTACGAATTTGGCAATAAGAAATAGCCTACTTTTTTTACCTGCTTGTGGTATTTTAATACGTTCGCCTCCTTACTATTAGGCTTATAATTCACATTTAGGCAAATGAGTATATATGTTTCCATGTAAAAAAACACAGAACCAAACGTAAGGTCTGTGTTTTTTACTAATCCCTCAAAGTTGCCGTCCACTTATACTTGCTTTAATATGCTACCACAGTCATTTTCCCTAAATAAACCTACCCTTTCATGCACAAGGTTAGTTAACCATTCTCTGCGCTTCACGTAATTGAAATGTACGTACTGTTCTTGGAAGGAAACGACGGATTTCGTCTTCGTTATAACCTACTTGGAGACGCTTTTCATCTAAAATAATTGGTCTTCTCAAGAGGCCTGGGTTTTGCTGAATTAAATTAAAGAGGTCTTTCATCGGTAATTGATCAATATTTACATCTAATTTTTGAAAAACTTTTGACCGAGTTGAAATAATTTCATCCGTACCATTTTCAGTCATACGCAAAATTTCCTTTATTTCATCCAATGTTAACGGTTCGGAAAATATATTACGTTCCGTAAACGGTATATTATGTTCTTCCAACCATGCTTTAGCTTTTCTACACGATGTACAACTTGGTGAGGTATAAAGTGTAACCATCAAAAACTTCACTCCTCATTCTAAATAGTTTATTCCTTTATAAACTTTGAATGTTTTATCAAATTAAAATAAGTTTAAATTACCTTATATGTAGATTATACTACAAATGTCAAGCGAAAGGTAGAGGATATTTGAGAAAAATTTAGGTTTTGCACTTATTCATGAAATTATTTTTTATCAATTACTTGTAAATTACCCATAATTATTTTTATTTAAACCTGCTATATGAAAAAATTACACATTTTCTCTATTTTATTGAAGATTTGGCGCTAAATTTTTGGATAAATTTAAAAAATATCCTTGATTTTATTTTATTACCCATTATGATATTTTAAATAAATTTATATGTTAGGTTTCCTAACGCGAGAGGAGAGTTGGATTTGAAAAAATTAAAGCCATTATTCGACCAGAAAAATTTCAGCTTTTACGCAAAGCACTTTCTCAGGCAGGAGTTGGTGGCTTGACCATTACCGAAGCTGCAGGGACCGGAAAGCAAAAAGGGCAGGAAGGATCGTTCCGTGGAAATTATTTCCACATGGAGCTTTTACCTAAAATTAAAGTTGAAACAGTAGTAACAGAACAACAAGTCGATGACATTATTGAAGTCATTCTCACCCATTATCATACAGGTAACGTTGGGGACGGAAAAATATCTGTATCCCAGGTGGAAGAAGCAATTCGAATTCGAACTGGGAAAAAAGGAAAAGAATTTGTGCAATAATTAACTAGTTGAAGGAATCCATTTATTAGATGCAAAACTAAGAATTGATGATCCGGTTGGAGCAATTGCAGTTCACAGACTATGCGGTATTTGGGGGACATTGGCAGTCGGTCTTTTTTCAACTTCTTCCGGTTTATTCAATGGAAATGGTTTAATACAACTTGGCATTCAAAGTGTTGGTGTTATGGCAGTTGTCTTTTGGACTACGGCTTGTTTAGGCACTCTTCTATGGGTCATCAAGCAAGTAACTTCATTGCGGGTTTCAAAAGAAGAAGAAATAGCCAGGCTGGATTTTATCGAACACGGTTCAAATGCTTATGCACTTAAAGAGGTTTTTGTTTCCAGTGACGAGGCATCTATAGCTCTGAACTCGGGCTGGCTGCTAAACTGAATCATTTGTCTAAAACAGAAGAAGTTGGCTAAGGTTCCCTTCTCTTAAATATTTTTCATAGAAGATTTACATTGCACGCATCCCGCCAATGTTCCATGCGTCCACCAAATGCTTGTAAATTGTAGAAAAGAGACTGGGACATAAGCAAATACTAAATAGCAAAAACCGAACAATCCATTTATAATTGTTCGGCTTATTTGCATTAAAAAAAATTTCTATCACCGCTATGTCAAAATACTTCGCTTTCCGCAGGTCTCCTCAGCTTCCTCGGAAAGCAAAGGACATTTCCTGCGAGATCTTCAGCTCGAGCTATTCCCGCATATTTTGACTACGCTAAAAACTTGTGTTTACACAAGGACTGATTTATTGTTCATTTTTTAATCAGCTGTTTTAGTTTTGTTCCAGCCTATTTTCTATTCTATTTACTTATCAACTTGCAAATCATCAAAAATATTATTCATTTCTCGATTCTCATCATATGCTAAAACTTCATCTACATGCTGGTAAGACTGACCATAAACTTCTTTATCCTTATACGTATGGATATCCTCATACATTTGCTTTATCTGTTCATATATAAAATCCTCTGATTCATTATTTGGCGACCAATATAGTATTTCCATTTGTGTATCTTTATCGGTAGCAAGTGAACGTCTGCTGTATCCAATGGATTGTGCGTGTGTAAAACCTTCTCTCCTATAAAAATGCAAACGTTTTGCTGTATCCGTATCTTCATAATCCACTGGCTCTACCTCTAAGATAATCGGTTTACTTTTTTCTTTTAATTTCTTAATTAAAGAATGCCCAATTCCTTTCCCTCTTGCTTTAGCTGACACCCATAAATAATCAATAAAAATGAACGTATCAAATTCCGCATACATCAATACATGCAAATCACTTTCATCCTTATAGTAGACGTCAGCTTTTTCTTCCAATAGTCTCTCCATATGTTCCTTTGACTTCATCTCTTCTACTGGAAAATACTTATTTAACTTCACGTACCAATTCATTGATCTACTCCCTTGTTTTTCGTAGTCCTTATAAGTATAACGAAAAAAAGAATATTTGTTAAATTGCCACTACACTTATTTTAGATTTCACATATGGATGGGGTTTCATGCAAAAAGAAATAGAAAATGGAAAAGCTTTACTTTTTCAAGAAAAAAGCAAGCTTTTCCATCATCTTTATTACTCTTTTAATCCAATTGTATAATCAACATTTTCTGTATACGTATTACCAGCATTCCAAAGCAGGAATTCGTTTATTCCATTCTCATACAATGCCTTAATTTGTGCTTCTACTTCAGCTTTTCCGTATTGTTTCGTTGCACCTGAATATAACCATGGTGCTTCAAAGTCCTGTAGCCAAGGTCTTGATAATGGAGGTTCTTCTAATGCTCCCAATACTTTATTTTCTACTTTCGCATATTCTTTCACTAATTTGTATGGCTCTGCGTCTGGATTTTCAATACCAAAATAGGAAGTCCAATGACTCGGATAAATCATCGATGAAATAATATCTACGTTCTCAGATATTTTGGAGAAATTTTGCCCAATTCCTGGTGCCTCTTCAATTGTAGCCGCGTAGCCAAAAATGTCTACAGAGACATCCACATCATAATTGGATAATTCTTCTCGAGCGTATTTCACAAAATCAGTGACTGCTTGGACGCGTTTTTGAACATCATCTAAATCACTGTCCTTATAATCTCCTAAGCTATAATCCAATTCCTTATCTCTTGTTTCAAAACCTTCTGGAAAACGAACATAGTCGAATTGTATTTCTTGAAAGCCCATTTTTGCCGCCATTTTGGCTACTTCTATGTTATATTCCCACACTTCTTTTTGGAAAGGATTAACAAACGCTTCACCTTTACCATTAACCCACACTTGCCCGTTTTTCTTGAATGAAAGTTCAGGACGTTTCTTTGCAAGAACAGAATCTTTAAAGACAACGATCCTAGCAATCGGGTAGATCCCTTTTTCTTCAAGCACCTCCATCATTTTCTCTGGTTCCTTAATATAATCTTGTGCCATATCTTCATATGGAGATCCTTCCTCAGGTGTAAAGGTTAAATGGCCATTATCTTCTTTCACATCAATAACCATCGTGTTTAATTCGGTTTTCTCAATAAGATCAACAAGGGAGTTGAATTTACTTCCTCCTGCAGAATTTCCAGTAACATATATACCACGTACTGCATCTGGATATTCAAACTGATAATCTGACTTATGTACAAACCGTTTCATTTTATCGTCTAACGGCTTAAGACTAAATTCACGCTCTTGATGTAAACTAGCAGTTGTAGTTTCTTCTCCATGTACAATTACAGGAACACTTAGTAATGCAATGCTAATCGCTGAGATTAGTAGATTCCGAGTTTTTTTCATACATATCAATCTCCATTTTAATAATATGATTCTAGTATAAAGGAAAGTATGTCAATTTTGAATGAAAAATATCATTTTATGTTGAAAATGATTACCATTTCCTATATTACTGATTAATTAGAAATAGGGAACGGTAGAAGGAAGCTTCCTCTTTATTAAACGCTAACTAATTACAGTTTGAAACATGAGTATTTTGTCGCGTATTCATATACATAACCGCCCCCTATATGCAAAATTAAAAAGTTTGTTCTATAATATGGAATAGATATATTAAGAAAGGAAGTCTTCTTTATGACGAAGAATAATGTGAAGCTTACCACACTTACTACCAAAGGAGGTTGTGGCTGTAAAATCGGCCCTGCTGATTTAGCAGACATAATAAAACAGCTCCCTTCGCCCACTCCAAACCGAAACGTCCTTGTCGGTTTAGATACGAGTGATGATGCAGGAGTATATCAAATTAATGAAGATACGGCCATCGTGCAAACAGTAGATTTCTTCACACCCATCGTAGATGATCCATATTCATTTGGACAAATTGCCGCAGCTAACGCCATTAGTGATATTTACGCTATGGGCGGTACACCAATAACGGCATTGAATATCGTTGCTTTCCCAGTCTCCACCTTAGATAAGCAAATTTTAACTGATATACTACGTGGCGCTGGTGATAAATTGGCAGAAGCAGGTGTTGCGTTAGTAGGCGGACATTCCATTGATGACAAGGAACCCAAATTCGGTCTCGCCGTAACCGGGATCGTACATCCTGACAAAGTACGAACAAACAGCGAGGTACAGCCAAATGATAAACTAATCCTGACAAAACCAATTGGTGTAGGTGTCTTAACGACATCGATTAAGCGAAATTTACTTACAGATGCCGAAACCAAGCATGTCACTGAAGTAATGGCTACTTTAAATAAAACAGCCGCTGATATCATGCAGCATTATCATGTTCATGCATGTACAGACGTCACTGGCTTTGGATTGTTGGGACATGCTACCGAAATGGCAGTTGCTAGTGAGATCAGCCTAAATATTTATGACCATCTAGTTCCTAAATTGCCTAGAGTTAAAGAGCTCGCAGCATTAGGCGCGGTCCCTGGGGGAACAAAGAACAATTTTCAACATGTGCAAGGAAAGGTGACTTTTCCAAATAGCATGGACCAAATAGATCAATGGATTTTATGTGATGCTGTTACCTCTGGCGGTCTGCTAATGGCTGTAGGAGACGACGAGGCAGATCAGTTGCTTGCTAATTTACAAACAGCTGGTATACCCGCTGCAATTATTGGCGAGGCTACAGAAGATACGAAGGCGCATATTTACGTACAGGAGTAATGGAAAGAGGTGGCAAAACATTGTTTCAAGATATGACTATCGAAGAATTACGGTCAATCATGCGAACAGAGAAACTAGCGCTTATTGACGTACGATCTCCTTCCGAGTATAACAACGCCACTATTCCCGGTAGTATTAATATTCCATTTTTTAACGATGTAGAAAGAGCAGAGATTGGTACATTATATAAGCAAGTGAGCCCGGAAACTGCTAAGGAACGAGGATTACAAATTATTTCTGCCAAGCTCCCCGATTTTGTAAAGCGTTTTTCTAAGATAGAAGGTAAAAAGGTGGTGTTTTGTTGGCGTGGCGGTATGCGCAGTAAAACATCGGCTACTGTTTTAGATTTAATGGGGATTCATGTTCATCGCTTGAAAGGCGGCTACCGCTGCTATCGGAATTGGGTTGTGCAAACGATGGAAAACCTAGAGTGGAATGCCAAGGCATTGGTGCTAAATGGCCATACAGGCTCAGGGAAAACAAAAATGCTTAAAAAGTTAGCACAGGAAAATTACCCCGTCATTGATCTGGAAGGAATGGCTAACCACCGTGGTTCCATATTTGGTCAAATTGGCTTACAACCACATAACCAAAAAACATTTGATGCACTGCTTATAGAACAAATTGAATTGTTCAAGCAATCACCTGTTATACTCGTTGAAGGTGAAAGTAAACGAATTGGACGCGTACTGTTACCTGACTTTCTATTAGCAAAGAAAGCACAAGGCATGCAATTTATTATTGAAGTTCCTATTGAACAACGAACGAAGGAAATTATAAATGAATACCAGCCTTGGAAGCACGAAAAAGCATGTCTTGAGGCTTTTAGACGTATAAAGAAGCGGATCCACACACCGATCGCTAAAACCATTGAAGAGGATTTAAAGTTAGGACGTTACGATATTGCTGTTAGGCTATTGCTAGAATATTATTATGACCCTTTATACGACTATACAACGAAACAAATTCCAAATGAGAAAAAAATTATAATTAAAGCAAAGGATATTACCGAGGCGAGGGCCTATCGTTTACTAAAAGAACAGATCGACAGAAGTTATCGCATCGCATAACATCTAGCTTTGACTTTCACGAAAGCTATTTCCAGTTTACAGGAGACAATGTCTTCATTCCATATATATAGTTAAACGACATGTCGAAGCACGATCAAGATATAATCCGTGCTACTTGCAATTTCCAACTAAGATTTATATAATAATAAAAACTCAATATTACTAGCGATGACAAAGATAAAGTACAATTGCCCGCTGATTTTTAGAGAGCTTATGGTTGGTGGAAATAAGCATCAAGGTAAATTGGAATTGGGCTTTCGAGCTAATGAACTTTCAAGTGATTCTACATAAAATGTAGAATAATTAAGGGTGGCACCGCGGTTCAATCGTCCCTATTATAGGGAATGATTGAACTTTTTTGTATGGAAAAAACTAACATAGGAGTGAACAAGATGGCAACGATTTTTTCAGGAATTCAACCTAGTGGTACATTAACATTGGGAAATTACCTTGGGGCACTAAAACACTTTACGGAGCTTCAAGATGACAACACATGTTATTTTTGCATTGTTGACGAACATGCTATTACCGTTCCGCAAGATCGATTAAAACTTCGAAATAACATTCGATCGCTTGCAGCCTTATATTTAGCAGCTGGGATTGATCCAAAAAAATCAATCTTATTTATTCAATCAGAAGTACCTGCCCATACGCAACTTGGATGGATGTTGCAATCGATTAGCTATATGGGGGAATTAGAGCGAATGACGCAATTTAAAGATAAGTCTGCGGATAGAGAAACTGCCATTCCTGCAAACTTATTGACCTATCCTGTCCTGATGGCAGCTGATATTTTATTATATCAAGCAGATATTGTTCCTGTTGGAGAAGATCAAAAGCAACATTTAGAATTAACGAGAAATTTGGCACAACGATTCAACAATAAATATAATGATATCTTTACTGTGCCTGAAGTGAGTATTCCAAAGGTTGGCGCTCGAATTATGTCCTTGCAAAATCCGATAAAGAAAATGAGTAAATCGGACGAAAATGAAAAAGGATTTATATCTATGCTCGATGAACCGAAACGGATTGAAAAGAAAATAAAGAGTGCAGTAACTGATTCAGAAGGAATAGTGAAATACGATAAAGAAAACAAGCCAGGGGTATCTAATCTGTTGTCTATCCATTCCATTTGCTCCGGCGAAACAATCGAAGCACTGGAAGAAAAATATGCAGGAAAAGGTTATGGCGAATTTAAACAAGGGACAGCTAATGCAATAATCGATGTGTTAAAACCAATCCAAGACAAATATTATTCCTTATTGGAATCTGACCAATTGGACACCATTTTAGATGCAGGAGCCGAAAAAGCTTCCATCATTGCTAATCGTACTGTTGTGAAAGCAAAAAAAGCGATGGGCTTAGGAAGAGTAAAAAAGAAAAAATAGCTAGTTCCGGTAGCTAAACAATCCAGCTATTTTTAAGCGTATGAACTTATTCGTTTCGAAAAGTACACGATAGACTTCGTAATTGGCATAAAGTAAGAACTTTAAATCAGTGTGATAGATAAAGGGATTCTTCAATCAGCGGGGTTTTCACTCATCCCCCACGGCTTGTTAGAAGCCCAAGGAAATGACCTAAAGGCCTCAATACGAAACAGGGCATTTAAGTGCTGTTATCTCCCCCTTAGACTTGTTGTTATACTATTTACCCAACTGCCTGAAGTGGGAGTCTTACAGCACTTTAAATACGCGATAAAAATATTCACTGATGGTTAGTACCCCAAACTAAAGGTCTTTGAACAGAATCGGACACTTGACTTGTGGTGGTCCCTTGCTTATCAGTCGGGTTTTACCATGTAAGAGTGGAAGGTCCTCTTAGTGCGCCATTACACGGAGTAGTAATTAAAAAAGCGGGCGAAGCTATATAAACAGTTCACCCGCTTTTTCGTGTACCCCATTACTGTGAGGCATTTTGTTCTTGTCCATTTTCTATTTCCCACATCTTCTCCAAGAAAGGTTGTCCTTTAATGAGCTTGCGGCATAAATCCTCATGTCTATAACTCCATCCTTCTTTTACACCTTCATATAATGCAGTCCAAACTGCATCTTCATCCATAAACCGAATATACGGGTAACGCTTCGGGTCCCATTCAGTTAACCAATAACGTAATTCTTCTAAATGATTCGTTGTTCGCAACTGATCTAACCCTATCATAAGTAATTGTTTCAACTGACGTTCTCTTCTAGTTAACCCGAAAATAAGTTCCGGTGGCATAGATAGCATGTGATATTCTTTCTTATAATTTTTAGCGACATATTTGTACGACTGCACTTTTGCGTTTTTAATCATGTCATAGACAAGTTGTTCCTGTCTAGGAATTAGTCTACTTTTCCGCACCGGAATTCGATATCCAATCGTATCAAATACAAGGGTATTATTCCCATCTGTTATAACACTAGCATATTCGAGAACAGTTCTTTCCTGCCCTTTCCGCATATAAGCACGTTTATAAATCGCGTCTAATAATGGTTTTGGGAGCTCTTGCATATCATTTTCAATATAAAAAAACAATTCCTCTGTTATGTATAACAACGGTACCTGATCTAGTAGTTCAATACCATCCTCTTTACGCCATTCGTGAAAATAACAGACGTTATAGCCATTTTCTTCTCCCTCAAACCAATTTACCCAAACATCATGCATGTATAGCATAAAACAACCCTCACTTTTCAATCTGAACTTAACATACATTATGACCATCAATTGAACAAAATATTCTATATGTAACATGTTAATTTATGATTTTATGATTAAACATACAGGTTAAAGGGCTAGTTTATTTGAAGGATCATAACATAAGGAACTTCAGAAATAAGGATTCTATTACGTTTGTATTTACTATTAATGATTCGGATAACGTTTCAAAGCAATATGCATGAACAACAGCCCTATTGGTAAAAAATAACATTCCACTCTGCTTGTAATAAAGCTTATATATTCTCCCCAAGATAAACCCGCTGGAAGGAAATTCATATATGCAATGATGGTTACTCCGCCCATAATAGAAAAGCCAAAGCCAATTAAAAATAAGAACACATACCCCATTTTCTTCTCTCCTGCCTTGTCCCTTTTTAATAGACTATGCTTGTCCTATTCCATACATGAAAAAAAGCCGATCAAAATAGATCGACTTTTTTAAAAATGTAAAAATAAAGTAGACTCTTACTTCAAGCGTTGGGCGCCATAAAATAAGGTTAAGCGAGAAAAAACAGCATATAAATTCCCGATTCGTTCGGTTTAATAGGATGTGCCACAGAAAACATGGCTCGCGAAAAAAGCATTCTTCTCTTTCAATGACAAGGAAGCCAACAGTAGCGACCTATTGTGCGCAGAAAAAGTGTATGGATAAACACCTCTGCAATCTAGCCTTTAATTTAGTATTCCAAAGAAGACCCTCAGTGATTGAAGTTTCATTTTTTATTAAGCTTGATATTTTTTAAAAACTAATGCAACATTATGCCCACCAAATCCAAGAGAATTAGTTAGTACAACATTTACATTCTGCTTTCTTGCCTTATTTGGGACATAATCTAAATCACAGTCAGGATCGGGAACTTCATAATTAATAGTTGGCGGAATTGTATCTTCTACAATCGCTTTTATAGAAATCACAGACTCTACGCCTCCAGCAGCACCCAATAAGTGACCTGTCATTGATTTTGTTGAAGAAATAGCAACATCATTTGCGTGGTCACCTAACACTGCCTTAATAGCGGCTGTTTCAAATTTATCATTAAGCTCCGTGCTAGTTCCATGTGCATTAATATAATCCACTTCAGTTGACTCAACGGCTGCATCATTTAAAGCCATTTCCATTGCACGTGCTGCACCCTCCCCGTTTTCAGCTGGTGCAGTAATGTGATAAGCATCACCGGTAGCCCCGTAACCGACAATTTCAGCATAAATATGAGCTCCGCGAGCCAATGCTGTTTCTAAATCCTCCAGCACTAAGATACCACAGCCTTCCCCCATCACAAATCCATCGCGATTTTTGTCAAATGGGCGGCTTGCTTTTTTAGGGTTTTCATTTACGGAAAGTGCTCTGGCAGAGGAGAATCCGGCAAATGCCATGTTCGATATAGGCGCTTCGGTTCCGCCAGTAATAATCGCATCGGCATCGCCACGTTGAACAGCTTTAAATGCATCCCCAATAGAGCTTGCTCCAGAAGCGCAAGCAGTCACGGTACAAGAATTTATTCCTTTTGCTCCCAATTGAATAGATACTTGACCTGCAGCCATGTCCGGAATCATCATTGGAACAAAGAATGGGCTGACCCGTTTAGGACCTTTTTCCAATAGCTTTCGATGTTGATCTTCCCATGTTTGCATTCCGCCGATACCACAACCAATCCAAACCCCCACTCGATTTCGATTGCTATCATCAATAGGTAGTGCTGCATCTTCAACCGCCATTTTCGATGCTACAACAGCATATTGTGTAAATAAATCCATTTTACGAACATCTTTTTTATCAATATATGGGCTTGGGTCAAAATCTTTCACTTCTGCAGCTACTTTAGCAGGAAATTGTTCTTTATCCACTTTCGTCACAAAATCAATCCCTGATTTCCCAAAAATCAAACTTTCCCACATGTCGTTAACGTTATTTCCAACTGGTGTAACTGCACCAAGTCCTGTAATTACTACTCTTCTTTGCTTCATATGGTTTTCCTCCTAGTTCCATACAGTTATCTTCCCCATCGTATTGCCAAGGCTCCCCACGTTAAACCCCCGCCAAAGCCAACTAAAACGATCAAGTCACCGTCTTTTATTTTACCATCTAAGACAGATTCCGACAAAGCTATTGGGATCGAGGCTGCAGAGTTATTTCCATACTTTTTAATGGTTTTAGCCATCTTCTCTTCGGAAATTCCTAAACGCTGACGAGCAGCTTCCATAATACGAATATTTGCTTGATGTGGAACTAAGTAATCGACATCATCTTCATCATATCCCGCAGCTTTAATAACATTTACAGACGATTCTGGCATTTGTCTAACAGCAAATTTAAACACTTCACGTCCATTCATATATAAATAGCCAGTATCTTTCTCTTGCCTTAACTCTTTTCCCCCTGCTCCGTTAGCTCCTAATTCAAACGCAAGAATCCCTTTCCCAGCAGATACCTGCCCTATGACGGCAGCACCCGCACCATCACCAAATAACACACATGTACTGCGATCAGACCAATCGGTGATTTTTGACAATTTTTCTACCCCGACGACTAAGACATGTTTATATGTGTTTGTTTCAATAAATTGCTTTGCCGTTACCATTCCATACATAAATCCGGAACATGCAGCGCTTATATCCATAGCTGCTGCTTTTTTCGCACCTAAACGGTCCTGAATGATACAGGCAACAGAAGGAAACGGTGTATCAGGGGTTACTGTTGCGACTAAAATAAGATCTATATTTTCAGGGGCCAGATTCGCATTTTTCATGGCTTTTTCTGCTGCTAAATACGCCATATCTGAGGTATCCATATCTTCTCCTGCTATTCTTCGTTCTTCTATACCTGTTCTCGTACGAATCCATTCATCATTTGTATCAACGATCTTTTCTAAGTCATGATTTGTAACGACTTTTTCAGGCACGTAATGTCCTAAACCCAAAACACCAACATCCATTTTTCCATCTCCTTAACATTCATGAGTTATTATCTATTATTATTACTTGGTACTAATTTTAATGTATCACTTTATTTTTTGCAAGCTGAAGCTTTGCAGTTAGACTACAATTGAGGGAATAAGCCAGTCTCTGTATAGTGTTCAATTGCCTGATTCATTTCATATTGATAAGAGACAGGTACTTCATCATTGAAAGGCGCTAGAGAAACAACCCCATCCTGAAAATCGACTGTTTTCAATTCTCCAGTTAAATTGCCTTCATTCATTTGTTCAGCCACATAATGGTAAAGCTCGTCTACATGTTGAACAGTCGAAGTTAGAACAACATCCTCTGCTAATTCAGATTGGTCTGTCATATATCCAATTGCGTAAACATCATCTTTTTCTGCTTGTTTAATTATTTCTTTACTGAAGGCATCACCTATCGGGTAAAAAACATCAGCACCACCAAGTTTCATTTGCTGATAGACGTCGTTTGCTGTTTGTGTATCATTCCAATCATTTAAAAAAGCCAATTCCACTTCTACTTCTGGATTTGCGTTTTTAACCCCTTCAAAGAAGCCCTCAATTTCTGGTTGCCATTCATAAGCCGCAACAATCCCTACTTTATTTGTAGCAGTCATTTTTCCAGATAACATACCTGCAAAATAACCCGCCGCATGCGTATCGAATGTAAAACTGGTTACATTTTCTGCTGCATAAGATCCATTAAAATAAACAAAGTGAATATGCGTATAATTTTCAGCAATATCTGCAAAGTATTTTCCATAATGCGAATTGTGCCCAAAAATAAGGTTTACTCCTTTATTTGAAAATTCCTCTACTGCTTCGATAATCTCTTTTTCCGTTACAATTTTTTCTTTATAGAACACATCAATACCAAACTTTTCTCCTAATGAAACAAGACCTTGGTAACCTTTTTCATTCCATACTTGATCAGAGATGTTTTCACTTAAAAGCATGCCTACATTCTGTAATTGTTTTTGAGCTGGGGAAGAACTGCAACTACTTAATATACTTAGCATCATCAACACGCTGACAACTGCAAGAAAAATTCGCAATTTGGAGCACTCCTGTCTATTAACGTTGTATAAACGAAGTAATTGATTCAGCATATGCGGCAAATCAAAGCCATTTTTTCGGGTTAGTTAAAATGTGCATAGCGCGTCCAATAAGCAATAGCAAAATAAGAACAATCGCTTAGGCGCTTTATGGTTTCAGTGTATAGTAACTTTAATCATTACGTAACCGATAATTTTGATAGTGCTGAATGACCTGTTTCACTTTATCTTCTTTAGGTCTATTGTCCTGAATTCCCACCAATTTATCAAGGTTTATTTTTTTTACAGTGCGGTTGATATGATGTAAATCCGTTGTACTTAACCAGTTAATAAAACGTGCGACAAAATCCTGAATATAAGTTGCATGTTGATTAAAATTATCGGATGAAAAGGAAATAAATTCTCCTTGAAAATACATACCGCTTTCTGTCATTGGCATCCATTCACCAAATAAAAGCGGTAATTCAATATATAATTCATTTGAACTTGTAAGGTGATTTACCGTGCTTGGATGTGCGAGAGTCATAAAAAGCCCTGATGAAAGGTTAGCATTTATGTTCATTGTTCCCACCCGAATAATTTGATCATACGGATTATTTTTTTTATCTATAAAAAAAGAGAAATTGCTGTTTCTACCAAAAAAAAGAGTTAATCCATCATCTTTCTTATCGTTTACCAAACCTTCTACTTCCAACCCTTGTTCCAGTAACCCATTAACAATATGAAAGCCAATCCAATGATTACAATTAGCAACTAAAGTAACCAAACCCATCACTCCCTTGTTTATTAAAACTAAATCTTTATTAAAAAATTTCAAGAACTAACCGCCGTCCTATATTAACAGTAAATTAACCAATATACTCCATGGCTCTATTTTTAACAATTATGATAGCGCATTTCGATAAATTGAATTTTCAATCAGTGGGGGTTTTCATTTATCGCCCACTGATTGTTAGTACCGCGAGGGTATGACCTAAAGGCCTCTTACGAATAGGCATTTAGGTATGTTATCTCCTACTTAGACTTGTTGCAGTACAGATTATTCAACTCTTGAAGTGGGAGTCTTCCAGCACCTTATATACGGGATAAATGCAAGTTATGCTTTTTTTTTCATGCATGTTTTGGTAAACTAGAAGAAGAATACTTGTAATCAAAGTTATTGTAAAAAAATGAGGTGTTATCATGCGATACATTGTTACACTTATCTGGGCATGTTTAATAGGGGCTGCTGTATCCTATGTCCTGTCAAGTATGGGAAGTGAACCTTTCAATTTAACAGCAACGATAGGTTTAGCGGTCGTCTTTTTTATTACGATCTCTGTATTAGGCGACGGTATTTTGAAAGAAGATAACTAAAGTGACGAAAGTTCCATAAAGTGAACCTTCAATCAATGGGGGTTTTCTTATCTCCCACTGATTGAAGAAGACCAAAGGCTTAAAACTGGCGTTCTTGAAAAAGAAAAATACTTTTTCTCCGCGTGTGGTATCGCTGGCGTAGCTTTCCTTTTGCTTGAAAATAAACGAACCATTTTTTATAAGGGATCTACAATCGGTGTGGCTGAGTTACCACACCCTTACTTTGTTTGCTTTCCATATGGCATTCATACTTTTCATACATAAACTATTTGTTTAGCTGTTCATAATGCTATATAGAAATAAAGCTTACATATAGCTTTTGGCAACTTATGATGTACCAATGTAAGTAAAGCCCTTGCCTCCTTTTAAGATTTTAGGCAAGGGTTTCGTTTTGGCGAGGTCGATTCAATACCATGGTAAAATACTTAGTGCAGCTAAAGCTGTAAGTGGTAAGATTAACCGTCTAAATCGGTACGGAGGAAATCCATATCCTCCATAGCCGTAACCAGGACCGCCATAACCTGGATATCCATAACCGAATTGTCTGTGGTGGGGATTTTCCCCTTGCTGCATATACGAATGATGTTGTTCATGTGCTTCTAAGGGTACTGCCAAGTATACTGATTCATGATCCAGACCAGTTATAATACCGTCAATACTTGATCCATCTACTAACTCAATAAGCACATACGCATGCATATGATCTTTACAAACGTCGTATATATGTTGATGACTGTGATTCATATTATCTGCCTCCTCACCACTCAGCCTATTCATTTGCCCATGGGTTGGTGACTTGTATCATGATGAATCTTTGCTTGCAAATGCTAATAAATAATAACATTATGCAAACATATCGAATGTTTCAATAAATACCAATCTAGATCCAACTAGGAATGTAATGAATCAATGCTTACAAAACTGTAAGCTTACTGAAAGGAAATTCAATACCTGTATTTTCCATTCGACATTAAACTGACAATAGAACAAACGTAGGGAGAGGATTTTTTCATGGATGCAATAGCTGATCTGAGCATCATTTTAAAATATTTACTACTTGGTTTATTTCAAGGGTTCACGGAACCAATTCCTATCTCATCAAGTGGCCATTTAGTTATGCTTCGAGATATACTGAATCTTCAAGTCGAATTGGCTGGATTGTCATTTGAAATTCTAGTAAATTTCGGCTCACTAATTGCAGTTTTAGTCATTTTTCGTAAAGATTTAATTCGTCTGACAAGAAATGGGCTACGCTATATTTTCCAAAGAGATAGAGACTCTGAAGCAACAGCTGACTTCCAGTTTATTTTATTCTTGATTATAGCGACAATCCCTACTGGGGTCTTAGGTTTTTTATTAGAGGATTATATTAGTGAACAACTAAGTAAACCTATCATCGTTGGTTATACACTGCTGATTACTGGGGCAGCTCTATGGGTGATTCGTAATCTTCACGGGAAGAAAAACGATGGTGACTTAACGATTAAAGATGCCCTTATTGTCGGTGCAGCCCAGGCTGTTTCTTTAATTCCTGGTATTAGCCGTTCTGGTGCAACCATTGTTGCTGCAATGCTTGTCGGTATGAAGCGAGAAACAGCGTTCCGTTTTTCATTTTTACTTTATATTCCAGTTAGCCTTGGAGTTACTATTTTAGGAGTTAGTGATATCGTAAATGATGATAAATTTAGCGCACTATTAATTCCTTATGCCATTGCGTTTTTAGCATCCATCATTGCTTCTTACTTCGCACTTAAATGGTTTGCCAATATTATGGCGAAAGGAAATTTGAAGTATTTTAGTTTTTATTGTTTTATAGTCGGAATACTGGCGATCATCTATTTTTTATAGTGCATGTTTAAAACAGATAAATAAAAAACAGCAAAAAAATGCGAAAACTTATCGGTTTGTGACGCGCAAACTGGTCAGCTTCTAACGAGTTGAAAAATATCGGTAATAGAGCCGTGGTCACTTATCGGAGGGAAAAAGCTCGAAGTTTGCTACAACTTGAGTGCCTATAGTGGATGTGCAAGCTACTTTTTAAAAAGTTATCCACAGTTGTATTATTTCATAGACAATGAAAAAGCAGCCGTCTAGTTAGGACAGCTGCTTTTTCATTTACGTTTACTGATTGCGTTATGCCAAAAGCTAAAAAAGGTTATTCATTGAAACGAGCAGTAATCTTTTCGGTATACTTAATCTGGAATGCCTAACGCAATTTTTGCGTAACGTGACATTCTTTCCTTTCCCCACGGGGGATTCCAAACAATGTTAACTTCTGTCTCTTTAACCTCTGGAATATCTGACAATACATGCTTAACATCCTGCTCGATATGTCCAGCAAGTGGACAGCCCATAGCAGTAAGTGTCATGGTAACTTTGCATAGACCTTCTTCATCTAATTCTACATCATATATTAAACCTAAATTGACGATATCAATGCCTAATTCAGGGTCAATAACATTCTCTAATGCGCCCCATAGGTTTTCTTTTAGAGCTTCATCCATACACTTTTCCTCCTCCAACTTAGTTACTACTATTTAAACATATTTTTGATTAGAATTAAAGAGAATTTGGCTTGTTACAAGTAAACATGCTTACAGCGTTTGCTTAGCTGTACTTTACTTGTCGCTTCACATTTTTATTACGTCGAGTTCCTCTCTTCTTTAGCTAAAATGTTATATTCAGCATATACGCCAAAAAGTTTGGCTAGCGGCAAACAGACTAGTAAAAGCAATCAGTGATGAATACATTTTTAGTTTCTCTATTAACACGTAGCTGGGACAAAAATCTCCTCTACATTGATTACCATCCGTTATAAATGACTTGCAAACCACTTCACTGTCTCCAATGTAGCATACCTTCCTACTTTATGTCCGCGATTAGCTTCTCTTATAAAAACAATATCATCTGGGTTGGAATAGCTTGGAGCGACTTGCTCATAAAAAGAATAAGCATGATGGAATGGTACAATTTCATCCTCTTCTCCATGCCAAAAAAGCAATGGACGCTGGTTTAGTTTTTCTGGTTGCTTTGACAAATCATAGTTAGTTAGTTGGTCCAATAAATCTGATATTACTTCTTGCTTGAGAGGGAGATCGCCAATTTTTTTAAATTCGTCCAAAATAGCTTTAGCAAATGTTGTAATTTTAGGTGTACCCATTAATATCGCTGCTGCTTTAATCCAGTCATATTGTGTCATTGCAGCAGAGGTAGTTATTCCACCCATACTCGTCCCAGCTACACCAAAACGATCATCTAATAATAACCCAGATTCATCCACATAATCTTTTACATATTGCAATTCAATAACATTTTGCATTACAATATCCCAAAAGGACAACTGCCTTTTATTAACCGAAATCCCATTTTCTCTGGCACCATGATATTTACTATCGGGCAAAATAACGCGATACCCTTGTTGTGCAAGCAAGTAGGCTAACGGTAAATTATGCTCCTTTGCACTTGTAAAACCGTGAAAATAGGTAATTACGGGTAAAGCAATTCCTTCTTTTTTTGTATCAACTACGATTAAGCTTGGAATGGTCTTGATTTCTGCTTCATAAACTCCTATCATGCTACAGTCCCCTTATGTACGTATTGTATGCTTTTCATTCTACTATCCAATAGAATAGCTATCAACTTTTTAAGCTATGCTGCAGTTACATCTAGCGATTTTTTATTTTAAGGTTTAAATGTCCTACGTTGGTAAAACTTCTACGCTCATAAATCAGCTTGATAAGCAATTTCCCATCTAAAATACATAACAAAATCCATTCCTATAACCAAGCTTGTTATTACCCATTAAGATGTTAGAACAAGTTTTGCTTTACATCCAGACGTATCAACTATAAACTATGAACAGATGAGGTGATTGAAAATATGCAAACAAACAGACATTTAATAGCTTTAGATCTTGATGGGACACTGTTAACGGATAAAAAAGAAATCAGCCCCAAAACGAAACAAGTTGTTTTAAAAGCAATGGCAGAAGGACATATTGTTGTAATTGCTACTGGGAGACCACATCGCGCCAGTATTGGATATTATGAAAATTTAGGTTTGACTACTCCAATGGTCAACTTTAATGGTGCTTTAATTCACCACCCAAGAGATAAAAAATGGGACGCATTACATAGCCCGATGCCGATCCGAACAGCTCATAAAATTATTGGAGCCTGTTATGACCTTAATGTTCGCAATATATTAGCTGAGGTTATGGATGAAGTGTATTTAGATCAATATGACCAAGCGATTATCGATATATTTCATATGACGGCAAATGACCCTCCTTTCACAATAGGGAGCCTTAGAAATAAATTAACGGAAGACCCTACTTCCATTCTGATCCACCCAGATGATGAACATATTTCTACTTTACGACAACATCTCGATGATTTCCATGCTGATCTCATTGAACACCGAAAATGGGGTGCTCCTTGGAATATCATTGAAATTGTCCGAAAGGGAATGAATAAAGCAGTAGGTTTACAGAAAATTGCCCATTATTTTCACATTCCACAAGAGCGAATCATTGCTTTTGGAGATGAAGACAATGATCTTGAGATGATCGACTATGCTGGAGTTGGTGTTGCGATGGACAATGCTATTGATGAACTAAAGGCAGTGAGTAAATATGTTACAGATTCCAATGAAGCAGATGGGATTGCGAATTTCCTTCAAACCTATTTAAAGCTTGATGAAATCGCGCATTAATATCCAGTTATTCCCATCTATAACATACTTCGAATAAGACCATACTAATGGTGAGCGCAATGAATGTGCTCACCTTTTTACTTCCCGAGTGTAGCTGTACCCTTTTGATGGCCATCTATGAACGCTAGACAAAGCTATGTCTTGGATCATGATTTTTCGAGATAATGTGCATATCCCTATGCACGAAGGAGGAAACATCGTGAGTAAAGCAAGCAAATCAAAGCGTTTTACCCAACAAAGTGTAGATGCTGTAAAAAAGCATGATGAACGCTTCCCATACCGAAGCAGATTCTCTGAGGCACAAAGAAAGCAAGAAGATGCCGCTAACCATACAGTAGGAGGGTTCTAGGTTGGAAAACAATAATAACAATAACAATTTGTTTCAACAAGCAAGAAACGCTGTAATGAATTTTATGAATCAGCAAAATAGTGCTTCTAATGCCCAAGACAAGCAGGCAGCACAAAATGCGATCCAAGCTGCTTATCAGGACGCGACTCCTGAAGAAAAGCAGCAATTACAGCAATTGGAGAATCAATTAAGGCAACAAAATCAAATACAGTAACCTCTGCATCCATCATGCTGTATCTGGTTTTTAAAGACAATAGAAAGCCCCTATCCGTTGATAGGGGCTTTCTGTAAATTTAAACCAATTACTTTTTAAGAAAATTACCCCTTCTGCCCCGCCCTGACAAGATGAAACCTTTATCTCTATTGCTTCGTTATCTTCACAAAGAGCACCATAACCTATTTTATCTTTTTTCAATTAAGTATACGAAACGACAAAATACTTTTTAATCCTACTTATATCTGCTAATATTGAAATTAAGTATGATGATGTAGGAGGGATGACGTATGGGAATTCGAGCTGAAGCCACCCCAAATCCGAATGCTATGAAATTTACAACGGATAAAATAATTTTCGAAGGTACGAACAGTATATCCGTAATGCCTGGTGATACGAGCGAATACGCAATTTTAAATGATCTGATGAAAGTAGAAGGTGTAGACAATGTTTTCGGCTATCAAAACTTTATTACCGTGAACAAGCAATTTGATACCGAGTGGGATCATCTAATTCCAAGGGTTACAGAAGTTATTGAAAAACATGGGTTTTAAGCACTAATCCACAGAGTATAAAAGCAGGCCAGCAAATCATTATAGCTGGCCTTTTCCCATAATATAAAGTGAATTCTCAAACAGTGGGGTTTTCATTCATCCCCTACTGATTGTTAGTACCGTAATGGGATGACTAAAGCCTCTGAACGAAACCGTGCATTTAGGTGCTGTTATCTCCCACTTAGACTTGTTGCAGTACAAATCATCTAACTCCTGAGTCTTACAGCAACTTATATAGGGGATAAAAATATTTTATCTCTTGCGTGCAACTGGCAATAAAACTTGCCCTTCAATCTTGTAAGGAGATACCCAGTAGAATGTGAAGGAGATTAAACATTTCAACTGCAATTCAAATACTGTTAGACACTCTTAGGTTATATCCCTAGGTACTAACAATCAAAAAAGAAAAGCCCGACTGTTAAAGTTTCACCTTTATCCAGTAAATGTCCTATAGCAGATCAAAAATAAACCCGCACATTGATTATTTGTTCTCAACATCCACCGGAAAGTAATTCGTATTAATTGGTTCATCTTTATCAGTCTTTCCATATAGAGCGAGAACAGGAGGTTCCTCCGCAGTCAGTGTTTGCTTTGGCAAAGCAACTTCTAAAGTGAACGCCTTCCACCTGCTTGCATTTTCCTTGAGAGATAATTTTGCCTCTTTATTTAGCGGTTCTCCTCCATGATCCAGCCTATAATAAACATTTGTATCTGTTGCCATTGCTTCTCCTTGTAAAATCACAATTCCATCTATTACTTCCATATCTACATTGCGAAAGCTAACGGCACTCGTCTGTTGTTCTCTTACTGATGAATCCTCTTCTCGTGTCGAAGCCTCCTTAGCTTCCTCCCCACTACAGCCAATTAATAGCCCTGCTGTAAGTATGAAAATAAAACTTTTCTTCCACATGGTCCCTTCCCCTTCTTTTCTTTAATCTCTGCGGAAAAATCCAAAAATACCTGTCGTTTGGACAATATTTGTAAATGCATGAGGGTCTACCTCGTTAATAATCCGTTCTAAATCAAATAATTCATAACGTGTGATAACTAAATACAGCATGTCCTTATCTGTTTTCGTATAAGCCCCTTTGGCAGGCAGAATTGTAATTCCACGTACCATTTTTTTGTGGATAGCAGCTTGAAGCTCATCTGCTTTTCGGGTAATAATCATAGCTGTAACCTTCTCATGACGTGTATGAATAGCATCGATAACACGTGTAGTTACATATAATGTTAGCAATGTATATAATGCATTTTCTGGTTCATAAAGTATCCCAGCAAATGCTATAATAACAGCGTTTAACATTAAAAAGTACGTACCTATTGGCTTGTCCTTCATTCTTGAAAGGACCATAGCAACAATGTCCATTCCACCAGTAGATGCACCGACCTTAAGGGTGATACCAATCCCAGTTCCGCCGATAACCCCACCAAAAACAGCATTTAAAATAATGTCTTCCGATATTTCAATCATAGGAATAAATTCTAAAAAAAGCGTTGTGCATAATACAGAAATAACACTATACACTGTAAACCCTTTTCCGACCTTAAACCAGCCTAATATAGCA
Organism: Virgibacillus sp. 6R; assembly: GCF_001895305.1. Lineage (NCBI taxonomy): Bacteria > Bacillati > Bacillota > Bacilli > Caryophanales > Bacillaceae > Virgibacillus > Virgibacillus sp. 6R. Next base: position 794,538 of record NZ_CP017762.1, read on the forward strand.
ACAGGGATATTAAATAAAGCTAATAAGATGCCTGTACTAACCCCTATGCCAATAAAATCATTAAAGACACTGGATACTAATTGGGCAGCACCTGTAAAACCACTCGCATAGACATTTGCTCCAATTAAGAAAAAGTTTAAAGATATCGCATTCAGCAATGCCCCAAAGATAACTACTGCAATACGTTTTGCTTCAAATATGAACATAACTGCCTCCTTCTCTGGTCATAGATTAAGTTTGGTTAGCAGAAAAATTGTAGTGAGAACAGAAGCTCGCTTGTGAATATCAACTTCTAAACCAAAAACCTATACGTAACCAAGTAGCAAATTTTTAAGTTCGTTCTCTCTAATAAGATGAACAGTTTATCTTACACTCCAGATAAATACTATATTTGCATTTGTTCAAAACATCAAATATTTGCCAATAATTTTCTCTCCAATCATTTATCTCAATTCTTAAGCTTATTTCTATCAATTAGTTATTTTGAGTATCAGCTTATAAAAGCATTCTGCATACCACTTTTATCACACTTGCAAGAATATTATCAAAATTAAACATTCCTTTTTTTTGACTATCTACGTGAACAATTATAAACTAAAAGAAAGATTACTTAATGAAATGTAGGTGAAACAATGAATATAAAAATACTTGCAGATTCCGCTTGTGATTTATCAATGGACTATTATAACGAATTTGATATAGAAATGGCACCATTAACCGTCCATCTTGATGATAAAGATTATGAAGACGGAAAGTCAATTGATCCTAAAACAGTTTATCACGCTATGCGGAATGGGAAAACCCCAAAAACGTCGCAAGCTTCGCCTCGACACTTTAAAGCTATATTTACTTCCTATGCTGAGGCTAATCAACCTTTAGTTTATCTTGCTTTTTCTTCACAATTATCAGGTACATATCAAACAGCAAAAATGATCGAGCAAGAAGTGAAGGAAATTTATCCCGAAGCACCTATTCATGTAATCGATACGAAATGTGCTTCTTTAGGTTGCGGACTTGTAGTTCTCCACGCAGCTAAACTTGCAAAACAAGGAGCAGACTTAGAAACAATTATTAACTCTAGTCGCGCTTGTGCATTAAATATGGAGCATATTTTTACCGTAGATGATCTAGAATATCTTTATCGAGGCGGACGTGTAAGTAGGACAGCAGCATTTGTTGGTTCCCTTCTTAAAATCAAGCCCATTCTTCATGTAGAAGATGGGAAGTTGATCCCATTGGAAAAAATCCGCGGTTCAAAAAAACTGTTCCATCGCATGTTGGAAATTATGGAAGAACGTGGAGACGACTTATCCAATCAAACCATTGCGATCTCTCACGGGGATGATGCTGAAAGAGCTGAACAACTTGCTTCGATGATTAAGGAAAAATTTCATGTTAAAGAAGTTATTATCGATATGGTTGGATCGGCTATTGGCTCCCATTCAGGACCAGGAACTATTGCACTTTTCTTTTTAAATAATACTAATTTCCAACAGCCTGTTCAAGAAGAATAAGCACTTTTTCATTAGTTATAACATATATTTCATAATGTATTACGAATTATTTATTTTTATATTTTATGAAGCTATAGCCCATATGTTGGCTATAGCTTATTTGTTTATGCCCCTCATTTTAGCAGATTGAAAATGATATTATTATCTATTATTTGCCTTTTGCTTTCTCGATAATACCACTACTGCGATAATAAATAATAGAAATACACCAACGATAAAACCAATAAACCACCAGTTAAAGCCTGTATCTTCTTTTACAGAAAATACTTCAGCGGTCTCACGATCTAATCCAATTCGATATTCTCCTTTATCATTTGCTCGAAACGTATGGTCACCTAAATACCCTCGCAGTTCTTTCCCTTTTTCCAAGTCTGTAATCGTAACAGAGCGTGTTTTTACATCATTATTAATGGCAATATACATCGTTTCCTCGTTGTAAGTTCGTTTAAACAAGATCATTGCTCCATCCGTACCAACTAATTCATAGCTTCCTCGACGCAAAGCAGGAAACTGATTGCGTAAAGAAGATATCCGGTTAAAGAATTCCTTTATTTCTTTTCCGCCACTGTTAAATTCTACCATCCGCTGTACTTCTTCTAACGTTTTACCATACATGGGAAGTTCCGTACCTTGATATACAACCGGAACGTCTGGCATAGAATACAAATATGTTAAAGCTAACGACCATGCTGTCAGTGGATTTCTGCCATTCTCCGCTAAGGTTTGGGTAAATCGTTCCACCGATTCATCATCCATAAATAACATGCTTAATGCATTAACATCCATTGTTTCTTCATAAATTTTTTCCGGTGAAACTCCTGGTTTAGAAAAAACGCTACTCATAGCTTGTTGTGCTTGATGATTATCAACTGCATCGATATGATCATTCTCCTGTAATGACGTTACATCGGAATTTGTGTCTAATACGTCTGCTAGCAAATAAAAATTTTCATCCTTTTCTTTTATCTTACTTGTAAGGAGATTTAAAAATGTTTGCGATGATTGGTCTGCTGCATGTAATTGAAAACCATCAATATTGGTTTCATCCATCCAATACATTGCTACATCGACTAAGTAATCCTGTACCTCTTCATTCTCTTGGTTCAGCTTAATGACATTTTTCCCCCAAGCTGTGTCTACATCATTTGCTTCAATCCAAGATTGCTTTGATTTGTCCTTAACAATTGGATGGCTCTTGGCAACATAGTTTGTAACAAGCTCTAATACTACCTTTATATCTCTTTGATGGGCTTCATCAATAAGTTTTTTCAAGCTTTCCATATCTCCATATTGCTCTTCCACGTTGTAAAAATCTTCTATCCAATAACCATGATAACCATCTGGTGCATTTTCCATAATTGGGGAGAGTACGATCGCAGTATACCCAACTTCTTCAAACGTATCTAACCTTTCTGTAATCCCTTCCAAATCACCACCATGGTAAGTCATTGGATTATCCAAATCGATTTGTTTATCGATCTGAGCATTTGCATTACTATAGCGATCTACAAGGATACGGTAAAAAACTTCTTCTTGAATTCCTTTGTCTTCCGCTTGTGCAAATGTTGGTACACAAGCAAATAATCCAAAACTAACTAGCATTAGTGCGATTATGTTTTTCATGCGTTCATTCCCCCATCCATCTATATTTCCTCTTGTCCTATTATTAAGTGTTTTCATCAATAGTCAAGCCTTAAAAACAGATTGTTAAAAAACCTTCACTTGCTGGATGCATTGTAATGTCTACCTGCTGCTCAAAAAGAAAATAAAGTAAATCTTCAATCAGTGGGGGTTTTCATTCATTCCCAACGGATTGTTAATACCATAATGGTATGACCTAAAGGCCTCTTACGAAATAGGATATTTAGGTGCTGCTATCTCCCACTTATGCTTGTTGCAGTACAGATTATTTAACTCCTGAAGCGGGAGTCTTACAGCATCTTATATACGGAATAAAGTGGAATGTCAAGTATTGGGGGCTTGATCCCAAATATGATTTGCATCGAATATTTGACTCTGCATTTGGACTCTCCACTTATCCTTACTCGGGTTCACCTCGTAGGATGGAAAGACAATGGTCTCACTGCCAGTTACACGCGGGTTAAATAGACTTAAAAGAGCATTGCAATAACCTTATCACATCGAAATTATTACTGCATGATACTACATTTTTTTAGACATGGAATAATGGGTTGCTAGCCCAAATTTTCATCAAATGAAACGAACAAAGGCGCGGGGCGCCCGTTTAGCAATCGTAGCGAATGGAACGAATCAAATAAAGATAAAGGAATCATGCCACTAAAAACAGGGGTATGCCGACGCCTGAGCGGCAAGCCCGTTTTTAGTCGGCCTTCCTCTTTGCGACGAACCGATGAGGCCTTATCGTAGGGCGCATTTCTAAAGTCGCATCGTTGCTGGGCTCATGCGCTGGACGTGACTATTCGGTTATTTCATTATCCATAAGCACCTAATTTTATAGTTTCCTATACAAGAACAAAAAAGGTTGTCCCCCCTTTTATAAGGACAACCTTTCTAGCAATTTTAAACGCTTTTAAAACATGTATAAATCAGCTAGACACCCATAGGTAAGCGTACAAATCCTAATACGAGAAGGAGGATGACAGCAATAATAAATTGAATCCATAATGCTTTTAATGGCTTCTGTTTTGGTAAACGAACAAGTAGCATTTCCATAATTACAATCATCCAAATACCAGCAACCCCTTTAACAATTGCCTCTGGCAATAAATCCCCTCCATTAAAATAAGGAGTAATTAATTCGCCACCAGAATATAAGATAAGCAAATAATCCAAGCGCAAAATCATATGTATGATTTTACCTGCTTTCGTATTTCCTTTCTTGTACATAACATAAGCGATCGCAAACAAAATAAAGCCTAACGCCCATGCAGTTATATGCAAATGTGTATTCATGAAACAATCTACCTCCTATTTCCAATTCAACTATTGCTATCATATCATGATCCTAGTAATATTTCATTTTTAACACTTTAACTATTCTTATTAGATATACCTTCGTTTACATCTATTTGGTAGTTTAAAAATGTATAAGTCAAGTCCTTTATCAATGCGGTTTTCCTTCTCCTCATCGTTGATCAGATGAACAAGCTTGCGGGATAGATCCTACATTTTCCTCTTATTTTTGTCTCGTAACATGAAAAAAGCAGACAGTTATAACCACCCGTTTAACGGTCGCTTGGCTCATCCTTATAAGTACATGTTACTATTAACGCCTTAAATGCGTAGTTTCGCAAGCTTATGTTGATTCTAATTATTAAGTTTATCTGCTATCATAGCTGCTTTTATTTGATTTTTTATATACTTTTTAGTTACATACGGGGTAAAGCGTTTTCGGAGATAAAGATACTGGCATACCTGGCCTATCTTTTACTATCGAAGTTGTCATTTTTTTAAAAACCCGATAAAAGGCTTGTTTGATACCCCTCCGTGAAAGACGATTGGTAATACAATACAAAATTGTGAACTTCGGCGAATGAATTGTAAACTTCGAGCAACCTCGTTGTAAACTTCGGCGAATTGGTTCTGAACTTCGGCTGTTCTCCATCAAATACTATATAACTTTTCTTCATAGCAAACTTTCTTGCATTAGTTTTCACATTTATCAGAACAAAACCGTTTTTCTAGCTGGCAGTGGCTATAAAAACTGGTATACTATGTTTGTAGACTATTTTTAAAATTCGGAGGGATCGTATGGGACTAACAAGTCAACAAATTATTGACCAAACACAGGAATACGGTGCGAAAAATTATCATCCACTCCCTGTCGTTATTTCAAAAGCGGAAGGGGTTTGGGTAGAAGATCCTGAAGGAAACCGCTATATGGACATGCTAAGTGCATACTCAGCAGTAAACCAGGGACATCGCCACCCCAAAATAATTAATGCGCTTAAAGAGCAGGCTGACCGTTTAACATTAACATCCAGAGCTTTTCATAATGATCAGCTTGGTCCTTGGTTTGAAAAAATTTGCAAGCTAACCAATAAAGAAATGGTTCTCCCGATGAATACGGGTGCAGAAGCGGTGGAAACAGCTATTAAAGCTGCGAGACGCTGGGCTTATGATGTCAAAGGAGTAGCCGAAAATAAAGCGGAAATTATCGCTTGTGAAGGTAATTTTCATGGTCGAACAATGACCGCTGTCTCGTTATCCTCGGAAGCCGAATATAAGCGTGGCTTCGGTCCAATGTTGCCTGGTATCAAAATTATCCCTTACGGAGATACCGATGCACTAAAAGCTGCGATTAATGAAAATACTGCTGGATTTCTATTTGAACCAATTCAAGGAGAAGCAGGTATTGTGATTCCACCGGATGGCTTTTTACAAGAAGCTTATCAGATTTGCAAGGAAAACAATGTGCTTTATATTGCTGATGAAATCCAGTCTGGTCTTGCCCGTACAGGAAAGATGTTTGCTTGTAATTGGGAAAATGTAACACCTGACATGCAAATTCTCGGAAAAGCTCTAGGTGGTGGAGTATTTCCGATCTCATGTGTAGTAGCCAACAAAGATATTCTTGGTGTTTTTAATCCCGGCTCCCATGGCTCCACCTTTGGAGGCAATCCGTTAGCATGTGCTGTGTCCATCGCTGCATTAGAAGTGCTAGAAGAGGAAAATTTAACAGAACGGTCATTGGAATTAGGGACGTATATGATGAATGAGTTAAAGACAATTATGAATCCAAAGATTAAAGAAGTACGGGGGAAAGGATTGTTTATCGGTGTTGAGCTTACCGAACCAGCTCGTCCGTATTGTGAAGCTTTAAAGGAAAAAGGCCTCCTATGTAAAGAGACGCACGAAAACGTCATTCGTTTTGCTCCTCCATTAATTATTGAAAAAGAAGATCTAGCTTGGGCAATTTCACATATTAAAGAAGTTTTAACGCCATAAAAAAAGCAGCTTGGATACATGCCAAGCTGCTTTTTTTATGCGGTCTCTTTCCGCATACGTTGCTTTTGTTTATAAGTAAGGCTTCTCCATAACCACTCTAACGGTCCATAGCGGAATTTTCGCAGCCACCAGCTACTATACACCATTTGTAAACCATAAATAATAATTGCTATTCCTACTCCTTGTAATGGAGTAATATGCCCATACCAACCGAGTCCGATGCCGTAAAACAAGAAAACACATATAATGGACTGCATAATATAGTTCGTAAATGCCATTCTTCCTACAAAGATAAATGGACGTATCATTTTTGCGCCTGTTTCTGTTTGCGCTAGTAGTGTAATCGAACAAATATAAAATAGTGCTGAAAACAATCCGCCAATGCCGTCCTGTGCAAGCTCAAACCATAATGGATTTCCAAATCCATATGGACCTAATTTAAATAAAAGAAACAAAATAAGTGAAACCCACCATAATTGTTTTAAAACCGGCTGATGTTCTGCTGGTTTATGAAGCCAACGCTTCCTTCCAACATACATACCAATTAAAAATAACGGTAATAGCATAAACGGGAGGATAAAGAGGCCCAAGCCATTTCCGAACATCCAATCTTGCGCATTTTGTGACCAAATAGCAAGGAGAGATTTACTTTGATAGTTTGCAATGATTGACTGCACAGGCACTAATGGCTCCTGTTCATGCATATCCGTTACCCCACTTAACAGATACGATATAAATGTGAAAAATCCTACGAACCCACCTAACAAGCCGATGGCCCAATAAATTAATGTACGATCTTTCACTTTTAAGTACAACAATGCAAGCAAACCAACTAATGCATAGGTGATTAAAATATCTCCATACCATATTCCAAATGCATGAATGACACCAAATAATAATAAAAACAGCAATCTACGAGTAAGAAGTGGAACAACCTCAATATTTCTCAACTGCAGGCGATCATTCATTAATTGTAAGCCAAACCCGAATAAAAAGGAAAATAAACTATAAAAACTGGCTTGGAAAACGATATCAATGACAGCGAGTGTTGTTTCATCAACGGCTGTATTCCAAACTGTGTTCTCCCCACCATAGTGAAAGTGCGGAGAACTGAATGAAAGTATATTAACAATTAGTATGCCAAAAATGGCAAATCCCCTTGCCGCATCTATCCAATGAAGCCTATCTTTTTCTTGCACTGGTGAAGCTTGTTGACTCATAAACACATTCCTTTCCTTAGAGAAACTAGCATAATTGAACAGAGGTAAAAGCCATGTCAATATTGCTTATGTATTAAATATAAGTGAAGCAACAGCCTTTCACAAGCTTTTTATGCATATATTACCAACTGATCCGCCAAAAAATAATCCTTCCTGTTCAATCCTTCAACAAAATCCTTCTTTCACATAAACATAATATAAAGGAAACTGCAAACAAGGATTGTTTTCTACTCGAAAATGAAAAAAAGCGAAATCACCACATCATATTAGGAGAAGCACATATCGATTAACTTTAAAGACGGATGAGGGAGCTTTGAAAAAATACGTAGAATAAAGTATCTTCAATCGGTTGGGGGTTTCATTCATTCCCCACGGCTTGTTAGTAGCCCAAGGGTTGACCTAAAGGCCACTTACAAAATTGGGTATTTAGGTGCGCTGTTATCTCCCACTTAGATTCGTTGCAATACAGATATCCAACTCTTAAAGCGGGAGGCTTACAGCACTTTATATACGGGATAAAAAATTTTTCCAGCCTCATATGACAATACCTTTGTATTCAAACATCCTGTCAATTAAACAGTTAGACACAAGATGCTGTTTTTGTCCATTTTGCACCTTAGTATCATATATAAGAATCCACAGTATCATAGGTTGCTAATTAAAGGGGGTATTAAAATGCCAGCAAAAGTGGGGGCAGTCAAAGTCGTTAATATTTCATCTTCCAGTATTTTTAATATTGGCGATGTGTATTCTATGTCTCCAAACAGTACTGCTAAAACATACGCTGGTGGGGGATCATTTAATACCGGAGACGGGATTCGTGTAAATTTGGGTAATGCTAAAACTTATATAAACGATTCGGATCAGGTGGATATGTCAAATAACTAAATAGTGTACGGGAGGGGTTAAGATGCCTATAACGGTTCATCAGACCATAAGTATTTATATGATTAAAGTTGGGGCGATTACAAATTCATCGGTTTTACAAATTGGCACTACAGGAAGCGTACAATCTCAGTCTGATATTTATAACACTGGTGGATACACAGAGCCTGTACAAACAGCTGAGTTGACAGGTGAAGCTGTTCCTCTTGTCCCTTTAGCTCCTTAAAAAAGCACATTTTTTTCCTTCCTGCATATAGTAAACATAGGCATTCGTCTATATATGGCAAAGGAGGATTTCGATGAACCATTCAAATTGGTCCGCATATATGTACGATATTCATGAATATATGAGACAGCAGCAAGCATTAATCCAGCAGTTACTATCACGGGTGAATGAACTGGAGGAAAAACTGCAAAACACAAAGTCAAATCGAATTGAAAAGGTGGAATATCATTTTGACCAACTAAAAATTGAACAATTAGACGGTACACTTCATATCGGATTGTCTCCACAGGATCTCGCTAACTTAGAAGAAGACTGCTCTATTGGGCAAGTTAAGCCTCCTAACTATCAACCACCTTTAAAACAAACCATTCAAGCAGAATTAAACGATTATTTGCACCAAAATGGGCCTGCCATGATCCGCCAATTAGCATCAGAATATAACGTAGGTGTAGATGACGGATACCCTTCCATTCTAATTCAAGATATGATCAAGCAACTCCCAGGACGAATTGCCTTTTATGAAAAAGAAGCCCATAACCAAAAAAACCTACGAACAAAGGAAGAGCTCCATGCATATATAGCAGATAAAATAAAAAATGAAATTGATCAGTCTTTACGAAAGTATATGGATACACAACGATAGAAAGGATAGTAAATATGTATATGGAAGTTCATAATTGGGGACTAAATATTGGTAACGTCCAAGTTGATAACATCTCCTCTTCATCTGTGCTTCTCATCGGGGATAATGAAGAATTTCTCCTTTCGTCCTTTTTTGATACACCGCCTGAAGCATTTACGATAGGAAATATTGTTCCATTAGCACTTACTTAAAAAGGGGATGAAATTATGGATAAACGAACCGCTGTCGTCGACAATCTGTTTACGAACTCTGTTTCAAATAGTAGTGTTCTATCTATCGGAGATACGAATCATGCTGCATTAAAATTTAAGGGGCTTGCTGTCCAAAAACAAGTTCCTACTTTTTCCCAAGAAGATGAAGAATCGTTCGATTATCCACTGTTCCAGCGTGATACCAATTGGCCAACCCCTAATATCGGGGTCCGAAAAACAACGATGCATCATAACCAAAACATATGTGTAGCAAACATCGCAACAATCGGTGTTAGCAGTTCGTCATTATTACAAATCGGTAGCTTAACTAGAGGCTATGCAGAAGCTCGTGTGAAGCATTTCCGTAAATTGAAAGAAACAAATGACACTTCGTGAATGGACAATATGGATTATCAGCATGGTTGCGCACTAATATCCCAAAAATTCATACGCTATAGAAACAGAAACTTAGTAAAAGGTGGTTTCCTATGCCCTCAATTGTTGGTCCAATTAAAATTGTTAGTGTTGGTGGTGGAGTCGTAAATTTTGGGGATTCCTTTTATATAGCTCCAAAAGAGTCTACAAAAACAAATGCTGGTTCTGGTTCATTGAACACAGGAGATTTCATCTGCACCAATAACGGTGTTAGTTCAACAAATCCATTTGATCCTGATATAAACGATCAAAATTTAACTGCAAATGCTTAAAAGTAAGGCCGTGTACAAGTAATACCACGGCCTATCGTTTTTGTAAAACATCAGCGTATTTTAAATTCCATCCCTATCAAAGTTGGATCTTTTAATAAAATTGTTTGGCATAACAGCACAACTAAGAATATATGCCTTGCCATATTATCATTTCTCGAATCGCACCAACCAACTGAGAAGTATACGATAAGTTATCACTGTATAGAGCTACCCTCTTCCTGCAAGCAGCGAAACTCCGCCTTTACGTCCATCAAATAGAAGGGCATTTCACCTATCGTGCTATAGTCAAACGGTGTCAGCGTTTCATCCCTTATCGCTATGAAAATTATCTACGTATAAACCGCTCCCCCCTCTTTGTCGATGTGACCAATTATTTGCTAAGCAAAGCCATTACCGAATAGGAAGAAATAGATAGCAAAGAGATTACAGCACGTATAGACTGATTCACAACTGATAGGAAACCGATACCGAAATCACGCATTCATTTTTTAGTGAGGCAAACATCGGTTGACATACAATGAGTCATCTATTATACATTTCATGCATATATCGCAAGCAACAATTGTTTAGTATGATATGCACACGGTATGCAATTCTTGAGACATACAAGGCGCGAGCACCTATGGAACCCGAACAAGCTCCTGTATCGTAAAGAAATACAGATAAGTTTCTAATACTGGTTGTTTCCAAATGGTTTGCACAGCGTGCCGATAAAGTTTCATTTGTGTTTGATATCTTTGTAGCATCTTTTTCTCCTGCGCCTTTGTCCACTCTCCATGTATCATATCCGTTTTATAATCAAGGATAATCCATCCATCCTCTTTTGGGAAAATGGCATCAATTACCCCTTGAATTAATACTTGTTCTTCGTCATCTTGCCAGTTAGGATAAACTTCTGGTGCTGGGAGCGTTAAACTAAATGGAACTTCTCGCTGCACATACGGTGCCATTATCATAGCTTGAGCAATCGGAGTTTGATAGAAATGCTCGATCGCCGAAAGATCCATTTGCTCTACTGCCTCTCTACCGATAATTTCTTTCTCCACCATTTTTTCCAGTTCTTCCTCAATTTCCGCAGCGGTTAAAATACGGTCTAAAGGTAAATGCTGCATCGCCTTATGCACGATTGTACCTTTTTCAGCAGCCGATAGCTTTTTTTCCTTTTGCATAAAAGCAGGGCGTCTCACAATCGGTCTTTGAAAAGGAGTGATCAGCTGGTCACTGCTATATTCATCTTTTAACTCCTGCTGTCGCTTTAATTCCGTTACCGTTTGTTTCGCTCTTGATTTAGCTGCTTCTATATAAGGATAGGTATAATTCAATCGTTGTTGCACCGCTTCTCCTAACTGTTCGTTGGCGAGCGTAAATGGTCTCCAGTCAGAAATATGCTGATAGAGCTGGTCATCTTTTTGGTCTTCCAGATCATCCTGTTCAACTAGCTCGCTAGCGTGAAGTATGTGTATATCCCAGCCCGAAGGATCCTGTTGAATCTCTTGGTCCACTTGCTCACCAATCTCTCCTAATCGTAGCACGTCATTTGCATGGTGACGAAGCAAAGCAGGAGCTACCCAGTCTAGATATGTCTTGGCTTCTATTCGACTATAAGTTGGCAACACCCAGTCAGGATGGTTTTGAATGGATTCCCATTTTTCTTGTTTCTTTTCAAAAGATGCCACGTTTCCAACCATGACGAGCTTTTCCTTAGCTCGTGTTAAAGCGACATATAATACGCGCATTTCTTCCGCTAGTTGATCTCGCAACATTTCCTGTTTTAATGCATGATAATAAAGTGTAGGGTAGGAAATTCGTTTAACTGGGTCAATATACTTACTGGCAAAACCATAATCTTTATGCAATAAATATTTTTTGTTTAAATCGCTTAAATTAAATTGCTTATCCAATCCACCAAGCAGAACGATAGGAAATTCCAAGCCCTTACTTTTATGAATCGTCATGATTCTGACAACATCTTCCTGTTCACTCAATGCTCTTGCGGCTCCTAAATCGTCCCCTCGCTCTTCCATCCGTTCAATAAAACGAAGAAAGCGAAATAAGCCACGAAATGAAGTCATTTCATATGTTCGGGCACGATCATATAGCGCACGAAGATTAGCTTGCCGCTGTCTTCCTCCTGGCATACCACCAACGTAATCGTAATAAGCCGTTTCCCGATATATTTTCCAAATTAATTCGGAAAGAGCACCTTGTCTGGAAGCCGATCGATAGCGTCGCAGTTGGTTTAAAAATAGGGCAATTTTATCGGATAACGGACCGGTATTCTCTTTTGCATAAGTAGTTAATGCATCATAATAAACTTGTTTTTTCCTTGCTAGGCGAATGGTTGTCAATTCTTCTTCACTTAAACCGACAATCGGTGATCGTAAAACAGCTGCTAGGGGGATATCCTGTCTTGGATTGTCCACTACCTTCAAAAAGCTAATCATCACTTTAACTTCTATAGCTGCAAAATAACCAGCTGACAGTTCTGCATATACGGGAATTCCTTGTTTTTTAAGTTCATCCGTAATCACAGGTGCATCGGTCATCGAACGCAACAGTATGACAATATCGCGATATTGCACATCGCGTTGTTGTTGTGTTTTTTTATCTACTACTTGTGGTTTCCCATCTTCTTGACCGATCCATTGTTTTATTTTTCTAGCATAAATACGCGCTTCTAGTTCAGCTTTTTCTAAATCAACGAAACGCTCATGCGCTGTTTCTGTTTTTTCATCCGTTTCTCGGTCAATGATGATTAATTCTGGGTTCGGATCTGCAAGTGGAAACGCATCATATATTTTATTTCCATATATAAGCTCTGCATTTTCATCATAGTTTATTTCTCCAAGTGACTCATCAATGATTTGTCTAAACAGATAATTGGTTCCCGTTAAAACCTGCGATCTACTTCTAAAATTACGTGACAAATCTATTCGCTTAGCAAGATGTTCAGACTGTGCGAAGCGATTGTACTTTTTAATAAACAAGGAAGGCTCTGCATGTCGAAAACGATAAATACTTTGCTTTACATCTCCCACCATAAACCTATTTCCTGCACCGATTTGATCACTAATTAATGATAGTATAGTTTCTTGGACAAGGTTTGTATCTTGGTACTCATCAATCAATATTTCGGTAAATTGACGTTGGAAGTTCGTTGCTACTTTTGATGGTATTGGTGCATGGAACGTTCCGTCTTCCATCAACACTTGTAGGCAAAGATGCTCTAAATCTGAAAAGTCAACAAGGGCACGTTCTTTTTTCTCTTCCTGAAATTTAGACTTAAATGCTTTTACAAGTAAAGCTAATTGCTTCATAACAGGAGCCATCTCACGCATATCGTCTAAATGACTGGCTAAGTTCCTAGTAAACCAACCCTGCTTCATATTTGTCCAACGCTTTTTATAGTTATCTCGTAATTTTTTTACTTGTTTTTTCTTTTCTTCATTGACTTCTGCTTTTTTACCAGATAGTTTTGCAAACGTACTTGCTTCCATCCAAGCGTGTAATTGCTGCCAGTCATTAAGATACCGTCTTGCTTCTTGAACGAGAGTGAGATCCTGCTCAATGGTTTCCGCATAATGATATGGACCATCACTTTCTCTCGTTATGTCCATAGCTTGCTGTATTTCCTGCTCCATTGCACGTAATTGTTCCCTTACTTCACGCTTTAAAATAGATAACCAGCTTAATTCCGATTCTTCCATATTTTCCGGTATATCATATGCTTCTGCTAAGCCATCCAGCCACTGATCTGGCCATGGATTTTTCACTGCAAAATCATATAATTGTAAAATTAACGTCTCGACGTCAGCATCACTTCGATCATTTGAAAACCGATCAACAACTTGGAAAAATTCTTCCTGTTCTGTCCCCGTTGCACCATACCATCCTTCAAATAAGTCATCTAAAACTTCTTGTTTAATCAATTCTGCTTCTATATCATTAGCAATTCGAAATGCTGGATCCACGTCCAGTAAATAAGCATACTGTTTGACGACATCTAAACAAAATGCGTGTAGTGTCGAGATGGATGCCCGTTGTAATAACGATAACTGCTTTTTTAAATGTAACGAAGCAGGATTTTCCTCCAATGCTTTTTCTAAAGCTGCACCAACTCGATTACGCATTTCCTGTGCGGCTGCATTTGTAAAAGTCACTACAAGTAAAGAATCAATATCTACAGGATTCTCTTTGTCTAATAGTTTTTGAATAATCCGCTCTACTAAAACCGCTGTTTTACCTGAACCCGCTGCAGCTGCGACAAGAATATCAGATCCTTTTGTATAAATTGCTTCTTCTTGTTCTTTTGTCCAGCTCACCATGTAGGTTCCTCCTTCTGCCGAATCTGTTTCAGTATCTCATCCTGTTTCATATCTGTTAGTTTTCGATAGTTATTAGTTGGTATCGTCGGATCAAATTGACATACCGACTGAAATGGACAATGCGTACAAGCAACTTGCTGTTTATAATAATACGGATTTAAATGTATTCCTCCATGTGTCATATCCATTCCTGCTTGTACCATCAAGTGATGAACATGCTGCTGCAAGCTCTTAAACGTCTGCTCATCTGCTATTCTCGAATAACTGTAAAATCCGCCATTTTTCTTGATGGCAGCTGGAATGATTTGGCTCGTACCAGATTCTAATGCTATATCCATTAGCTTAGCTATATCTTCATCTGCTAACAAAAGACCTTGCATCTTGTACTTTTTAAATAATTCTTTTTCAATCGTCGCATCATCGAGCTTGTCCTTTTCCGCTATCATCGGATTGTGTACATGGAAGTACAGCACTCCCGCTGGTGTTGCTTTCACTCCTAGCCATTGTTCCGAATAAGTAATGACTACATCCAGATAAGCTAACATTTGCAAAGCCAATCCATAGTATACTTCAAGCAGATTTAATTCTTTGGCACTCGATTTATAATCAATAATTCGTAAAAATAAATCATCATCTTTTACTGCTTTATCAACACGGTCGATCCGGCCGCGAAGCATTAATTCAAAGCCATTTCTTAACGGAATGGTTAATGGCGGTAAATCTTGGTTGTTTCCAAATCCCAATTCTAGACCTACTGGAGAAAAGTGACTTTTTCTCGCTTGTTCACTTAGCACATAAGTCGCTCTTGCAATCACTTCTTCTAACTTCTGTTGAATATACTGATACCGATTCGAACTATGCAAGATTTGATGCTGTAATATAGGAGACAGCTTCGTTACTGCCTGATGTGCATACGAATTTGCATCCGCTTGCGTCAGTTGAGAAAAATCTTTTTCCCCTTTTTGAACCCATTCCGTAATAGTTTTTAGTGCTTCGTGAAACAACTGACCAATATCAGGTGCATCCAGTTTGTATGTGCGCCTTTCTTCCAAACCTAGACTGTACTTGGCAAAATGCTGATAGGAACAGCGATAATAAGTCTCTAATCTGGAAACACTTGCTTTTATTTGCTTTGGATAAAGCTGCTCTACGGTCTCTTTTGATAGGTTACTAGGTTTATTTTGATAATATAAGCTTTGCAAAATACGATATGTCGTAGCGTACTTTTCTTCATGTTTGATATACCAATTAAGTACATGCCACCAGATTGGCTTTATCGGATAGCCCTTGCGATACCTTGATAGCTGCGCTGTTAAGGCAGCTCTTGTTTTGTTAGGTGTAGTCACAAAACGGTCCGCTTCTAGCAATTCATCTGGCTCTTGCAGCAATAAATGTTCACAACAGTTTGGAAACAAACTTTCCATCCGTTTGATAAGCTGGGACGGCATTTTCGTGTTTCCTTCCTCATCACTTAACGGATAGCTGATCCATAGCTGGTCGCTTGCTACTGTAAAAGACACATACATATAAAACCAGTCATCTAATAACTGGCGTTTACTTGTCTCGGCAAGCTGCACACCATGACCAGCTAGTAAATCCCGTTCCTGTTCATTTATCAATCCGTCCGCTGGCGGTTTCATTGGCCACATGCCTTCATTTACACCTAGTAAGAAAGCACATCGAATATCGCTTATTCTTGAACGGTCAATGGAACCTACGATAACATGATCTATACTTGGTGGAACATGGGCAAACTTCAATGTGTT
This sequence comes from Virgibacillus sp. 6R, assembly GCF_001895305.1. Taxonomy (NCBI): domain Bacteria; kingdom Bacillati; phylum Bacillota; class Bacilli; order Caryophanales; family Bacillaceae; genus Virgibacillus; species Virgibacillus sp. 6R. The sequence continues at coordinate 810,944 of NZ_CP017762.1, forward strand.
TAGACCTGCTTCCAGTGTTTTACGAAATACGGTCAATGACATGGCTTCTTCTCCTGCTATTTCCACTATCTCATCCAATAATTGAATGACCGCGTCCCACACTTGTTCCTGTTCTCGTCCCTTTTCAATCTCAAATTGCTCATCATATTCTGCTCGCATTTGCTCCAATCTTGCAGGGACCTGCAGCTCTTCCAATAGCTGATACAAGCAGGTACATCGATCTGTTACCGTTTGAGCTTCTCTCATTTCTTTATCAAACCACTCGAAAGCTTCTGTTACTTGGTCCCGATAACGATTAATTCGTATTTGCATTTCCCGCTCTATATCTGTTTGTGCCGTTTGATCAAACCCACGGAAACGCTGAAAAACCCACTCTTTTTCAGAAAACCAACTCGTCCGTGAACGAACACCGTACTCCAAAACATAATTTTCCAATTCATCTATGGCGTCTGCAGTTAAAGGATATTGCTTATCCCTACTAGGTATAAAGCCTGTTTTTAACAACCGAAAAACAGCGTCATAACGCCAATTGCCTTCCACAACATCCAAACTAGAGCGGATAAATTCCATTAAAGGATGATTTAACATCGTCCGTTTTTCGTCAATAAATACAGGTATATCATAATCGTGAAAAATCGTTGCGATCAAATCATGATACATGTCTGGCTGCCTTATGAATAAGGCGATATCTTGATAACGATAGCCTTTGTCTCTTACTAAATGAATAATTTGCTGTGCTGCTCCCTCCACCTCTGCCCGCGGATGGACTGCCTCAGCAATTTGCAAAGGCACTTGCCCATGGTAAGCTGGTGCCGGGCGTTCATCAAAGTATTTTTCCAAATGCGCAAAATAGGCACGCTCCCGAAAGCGTCCATATTTCGGATCTAGTTCAATGGTCTCTTCTATTGCTACATCTACCGAAGCAGCCATTTGCTTCAATAGATGGTATGTTTCCTTTGTTTGGTAAAACAAATCCACTTCTGATGCTGGTTCTTCTTCTGGCTTATCCACAGTTAACGCGATCGTTACTTGCTTACACTTTTTTATCAACGCTTCTACTACCATTAATTCGGTAGGTGTAAAACGATAAAAACCGTCCACATAGATTTCTGCTTCTTCAAGTAACGAAGAATGAGCGATCTTTTCTGCAAGCAACTGTAATTGATCTTCACCGTCCATATATTTTCCTTGCAATGAAAATAGTAACTTTTCATAAATATACAGCAAGTCTTCCAATTTATGAATCAGACCCTCTTCCCCGGCCTCTTTATGTACGTAGCTGTTCATATGCTCTATTTTGGCATGCAATAATTCAGGCGTAATTGCATAGCGTTTAAATTCAGTAATCATCGTTTCCAGCTGGTCAATAAATCCATGTTTTTCCATAGCGTGTTGAAAAACATGCCACTCTCCTTGCTTTTCTTCCATGATCTTCCGCAGCATCATTTGCATCCCTACAGTACTAATAAATTGCTTATTCCCACCACCTGTTGCTTGTAAGACTCGCCAAGCCAAGCGAGAAAAGCTAACCACCTGTGCACGTATACTTCCGCGGATTGCTTGATCCTTAAACAGCTTATACTCCTGCTGAAACGTCATTTGATCTGGAACGATACAAAAAATGGCTGAACCTTGTGGGCGATTTAATAATTTCTCCTTTATTTCATCAAATATTCGGCCGCTTTTCCCTGTACCAGCACGACCTGTTATAAAGCGAAGCCCCATTACTCACTTCCCCTTTCGTAAATATATCCACTGAGCGTGTAATGAAAATATCCGCTACTATGCCCTCTGATTATGTGGACGCAATAGAACTTTATATTCCAATATTTTCCGCTCCAAACCATGTGGCAAACTTGCTTAAAACATAGTAAAACAGAAAACGGACAGAGGACCCTTTCTTTTTCTTTAAGACTGGGAATCATCCGCCCGTACTAATATATAATCGTTGTTCTTATAGCACTAGTATATCATGTATCTTTGAAAAAAACGTGTAGTTTGTTTTCGAAGATTTAGCCGCCAAGACTTAGACTAGCCTGTGAAAGAGGCCAATATTTTACATCTACTTTACCTACTAATTGCGTTTGGGAAATAAAACCAAATGAACGGCTGTCTAAACTCTCGCCACGATTATCTCCCATAACAAATAGCTTTCCGTCCGGAACCTTAGCCTCGCCAGTTATCTCTTTAAGTGTAAAGTCTTCTGTTTGCGGCTTGTTACTTAACGTAGCTTGAGCATAATCTTGCAAAAAACCTTCTTCCACATAGTCCCCATTTATATATAATTTATCATTTTGATATTGAATGGTATCTCCTGGGATCCCAATAACCCTTTTTACGTAATCCTCTTTTTCATTGGCTCGAAAAACGATAACATCAAATCGATCGACTTCGGTTAAATCATACACAAATTTGTTTACCATCAGCAAATTACCATCATCCAAAGTGGGCTCCATGGATTCACCTTCTACGACGTAACTAGCAAACAAAGCCGATCGACTGACAAATATAATCATGGCCCCAAGCAAGAAAACTGCGACCACTTTCCGATATTTATTTTTCATTCTTATCTTCCTCCAGAGTAATTTCTACTAATAGCTTACCCTAGAAAGCGATATTTTAATCTTGCTGAGAGTCTGATTCTTCACGCAACTGCGCTTTTTTCTGCAATCGTTTTTCAATATACTTTCCTACCATCCAAAATAGGACGATACATCCACCAATGACAATGGTTTTTACTGGATTTTTTGCAAATTCCATAATGCTCGAACCTACATAGGCAATAGAGAAAATCATGACGGATTTCCCCATGATCACGGCTAATATGAATTGTTGCGTACTGATTTTAGACAACCCAGAAACGACGTTAATAACAGATGATGGAGAAAACGGAAAACACATTAATAAAAATAATGGCCCAAATCCATGCCTTTCCAGCCACGCGGTTACTTTCCTCACCTGTTTATTTTTACGGATCACTATAAAAATCTTCCGATCACCCAGTTTGCGAATAATTAAAAAAACGAGTATCGCCCCAAGTGCGGATCCTGCCCAAGATAAAATAAACCCTTCCAGCAGCCCATAAGCAGCTGCATTAGCAAATACAAACACAACTAAAGGCAGAAACGGTAAAAATGCTTCAATAAACGGTAATAAAATACCTGGAAGCGGTCCTAAGCTCTCATAGTTTTGCAACAGTTCCATTATGTACTCATCAAAGTTTTCACTATCAAAAATCATTTCCCAATCGGATAGTTGGATGTCTAATAAAAACATGTAGTAAATCTCCTCGATATATGAATGTCATTTTTCCTTAATATAAAGTTTTAACACATTTAAGGAAAGCGTATAGAAGTTACCAGCAAAGTGAATCTTTCCAAACCTTTTCATCGCCATTCTTCCCTATAGTAAATAGTTAGATGTTATAAAGCTTTGCGCCCCACGAAGTGCGAGATCAAACAAGCAGAAATTTTGGTTCACTTTTTCGATATATTTGCCCTTTTGTCAGTGAGTTAAACTTTCTCTATTACATGTAAACTATTTCTATTTTAATGGAAAAGAACAAATATGCATAGTCCTATCATTCATATTGCCACTTTCTTTTCTTTTTAAATCATTATGAATTGAATTTTTTTATGACTATCGCATATACTATCGTTATAGGAACAAACGTTCTCGTAAAAGGAGGGGCCTTTTTGCGCTACTTAAATGAAGATGAATTGGCGTTAGCATCACGTTTTCTGTTTCTTTCCATGACTATTGTTGTCATCCAACAAGATATTTACTTTCTACAAGCAGGGGGATTTAAAGCATTTAAAATAAAAGAGGCATACTTAGAAGTCTTAAAAAAAATGGAACATCTCGCACTTCAGGAACGAAAAAGCTTGCGAAAAACCATGCAACAAAAACAGATACAGGTTGTGAAGCTTGATAAGAACGACTCATTTTCATCTTATTTGTTTCTGTGTCAAGGTCGTGAGGAGAAACGAAGTTATTTTAATCCAGCCATCCGAAAGAAGGTAAAACTTATTTTTGAGGAGTTGATGGAAAAATCAATTCTGGTTGATCGATATGCTTCTTTAAAAACTTGAGGCGGTTATTTAATAAATAACGGAATTGAGCTGTTCGCTGAATTTGATTTAACATGGATCCGTATGAAATTTCTAACACAATGCTTTTTCCATTATGAAAGATAATTTCAGTATCATATTCGTCCTTTTTTTGAACTTGGTCAATATGGGAATGAGCAATCCACGTACACTGCGAACTAGATGGAGAAATGGTAGGGAAAAAATACATACCGCTCAGCGGATCGACGGTAATCGGTGCTTTATGCGTGATTCCACAAATATCACGTGTTCCATCTTGCCTTCCTTTAAGACTACTTCCAAAATATTTACATGCATGGTCAATCATCTTACTTGGTGTACAGCCAACTGCATATTCTCCCTGTTCTTCAAGCACCATCGTCATTGGTTTATTATTAGAATCACGTTGGGCAACCAATGCAGCAGTAAAGGGGGTGATTTCTGGGGGTTCTGTATAAAAGTTAAACATATTTTCATCCTTTCCTAGTAGAAAAGAAAGTGGCTTATATATTAAATTACCAAACTTCTGTGGAAAAAGAAAGGACAAAGGCGCGGGTCGCCCGTTTAGCAACGTAGCGAATGAACGAATCAACTAAAAATAAAGGACTCATGCCACTAAAACAGGGGTATGCCGACGTCTGGGGGGGGGCAAGCCCGTTTTTAGTCGGCCTTCCTCTTAGCGACGAAACGATGAGACCTTATCGTAGGGCGCATTTCTAAAGTCGCCTAGTTGCTGGGCTCATGCGCCGGACGTGACTAGTCGGTTATTTCGCTATCCACAAGCACCTCATTTTATAGATTCCTATACAACAATAAAGCGAATTTTCTATTTCGTTTATGTATTCGTTATTCAAAACGAACAAAAATTATATTTTAAAAGTTATCAAACAAAGCTAGGCTCACCATAGAAGGAAAAACCAAGTTTGCTAATCGATTAAGCTCCAAAAGGGAAGGCAGCATATAATAAATCTCTCCCTTCTACACTCTATAAAGTGAATCTTCCACCAGTGGGAGTTTTCATTCTCCCCACGGCTTGTTAGTACCGTAATGGTATGACCTAAAGACCTCTTACGAAACAGGGCATTATGGTGCTGTTAGCCCCCGCTTAGACTTGTTGCAATACAAATCATCCAAAATACGGAAGTGGGAGTCTTACAGCACCTTATACACGGGATAAAAGCTTCGATGTCTGCGGCAAACACCAAATCTCTTCTTTTTATTGAAGCACTTGTTCACGTAGATTTTTCCTTAAAATTTTCCCTGTTGTATTCTTTGGTAATTCATCCAAAAATATTATATTTGCGGGAACTTTATATTTAGCTAAATAGGTTTGACAAAATGCTGTTAAGTCCTCTTTCGTTAAATTAGGACTATCTGTCACGACAAAACATTGTACTGCCTCACCAGTTTCTGGATCAGGAGAACCTAACACAGCTACTTCTACCACATTAGGATGACGATAAAGAACTTCTTCCACTTCACGAGGGTAAACATTATAGCCCCCTACTAGTATCATATCTTTTTTGCGGTCCACAATATAAAAGTACCCTTCTTCATCCATGCGCGCCATATCCCCTGTATATAACCAACCATCTTTTAAAACTGCTTTTGTTTCCTCTGGAAGTTTGTAGTAACCTAGCATGACATTTGGTCCGCGGACAATTAATTCGCCTACTTCACCAGTAGCCACTTCTTCCCCCCACTCATCCACCACCTTATTTTCAACTCCTTGGATACTACGACCAATAGATCCAGGTTTACGTGGACGGTCTAATGGATTGAAGCAAGTGACTGGAGAAGCCTCGGATAACCCATACCCTTCAGAAATCTTCACATCAAAGGCTTGCTCAAATCCTTTTAATAAAGCTACAGGCATAGAAGCACCTCCAGAAATACAGAAGCGAATAGTTAAAAATGGATTTTCTTGATCACTGCTTTTTGCTTGTAATAAATAATTATACATGGTTGGTACACCAGCAAAAATGGTTGCTTGATATGTTTTACTTAATGCAAATACAGCAGATGGTGAGAATTTCGGTAGAATAAGAATGGTTCCTCCATTCATTAATGGTGCATTAACCGACACTGTTAAGCAAAACACATGAAACATAGGTAAAGCCGCAATTACTTTATCCCCATCATTTATACTTAGATAATCAGCTACATCCTTTGCGTTGGAATATAGATTATGGTGGGAAAGCACCGCTCCCTTTGGTGCACCTGTTGTACCTGATGTGTACAAAACAATAGCCGGATCATGTTTATGTAATTCTGGACCGAAAAAATGAGGCTTCCCCAACTGAAGAACTTCTGAAAAAGCGTGCATTTTTTGCTGCGAAATCGATACTGTCTGTTCCTCTGCCCCGGAATCACAAACAATATAATGCGAAATATCTAACTCACGATCCATAGCCTGAAATTTTTCTAACAATCTGTCTAACGTTATGACAGCTTGTACATCGCCATTATGTAATATATAGTTCATTTCAGTTGGTGTATATAATGGATTGATTGGGATAACTACTAAGCCTAGGCGTAAAGCACCATATAGACCAATAATATAATACGGACTATTCCCAACCACCAAAGCAATATGGTCACCTTTTTTATAGCCGAGCGACGCCAAACCAGAGGCAAATAATGTCACCACTTGATTAAGTTCTTGATAACTTGTCATGTTATGCTCAAAAATGTAGGCTGGCTTTTCCGCATATTCCTGTGCCGTTATGGACAATTGCTCGCTGATATTCATATTATTCCCCCTTACTCACTAAAAATGAATGAATAATCATTCATTTTAGCGGAGCTTGAAATTTTCTCTTTCACATATCCCCGTCAAAACTATACGAATCGTTAAACAATTCAATTATATACGAGGTGCGTTTTCAAATCAAGCGGAAACGCTGTCAAAAAGAGATGCATTATCAGCCCGTAGAAAAATGAAAGGGCATGAGTCCAATATAGTTTTGGAGCTCATACCCACGTTTAGATAATAAATTTCATTATATAAAAGTATTCACTTAGTTACCGTTTTTTTCACATTAATAAATTAAATGTATAAAGTCTTCCTTGGTTATCTTTCCTAAATAACGAGGGACATCAACATCTGCTAATGCTTCTTCTATCGCTTCTTGTTGATGACGAACACCAATTAATTTATTTTCCAAGACACTAATTTCTCCGACTCCAAAAAAATCACCGTAAATTTTACAGTTTTCAATCATTCCTTTTTTCACATCCAAACGGACATCAACAAGACCTGCATCAAATTTATGGGAGGCTTGAATATTAAACGAAGGTGACTTTCCATAATTCCATTCCCAGTTATTATAGCGTTCACGAGAAATTTGCTTCACATTTTCCCAATCTTCTTCTGTTAATTCATAACGAGGAACTTCGGAGATATCCTCTACATCAAACACATGACGTAAAATGACTTGTTTAAATTCATCCATAGAAATTTTTTGTTCCAGAAATTCGGATATATTTGCTACACGGCTTCGAATAGACTTAATTCCTTTTGACGCTATTTTTTCCTTATTGACTTTAAGAGCTGATACAACATTTTCAATTTCTGAATCAAGCATAAGCGTTCCGTGACTGAACATCTTTCCTTTGGTTGCGTACATAGCATTCCCCGAAATTTTACGACCTTCTACAACTAAATCATTACGCCCTTTCAATTCTGCTGGTACGCCCAATTTATTTAAAGCTTCTACTACCGGCTGTGTGAATTTAGCAAAATTTTGAAAGCTGTTTCCATCATCTTTGGTAATAAAGCTGAAGTTTAAATTTCCTTCATCATGGTAAACAGCGCCACCGCCAGATAAACGACGCACCACTTTAATATCATGCTCGTTGACATATTGTGTATTTATTTCTTCAATGGTATTTTGATTTCGCCCAATGATAATGGAAGGTTGGTTCACATAAAACAGCAAAAATGTGTCTGTTTCACCAAAGTTTTCTACAATATATTGTTCTAACGCTAAGTTCATAGACGGATCTAAAATACCTTTATTATCTATAAATTTCATACCTAGTATGCTCCTTCCAACGTTTGGAAAATAAAATTTTTCTAGTTCTGATCCAGAAATCCGACAAAAGTGCACAAATTCGCGTACGTCATTTCGATGGTGATAGATAGAAATACATGTATCTCGCATATAAGGTGCTGTAAGACTCCCACTACAAGAATTGAAGAATACATGCTGCAACAAATCGAAGTGGGAGATAACAGCACCTAAACGCCCTATTTCGTAAGAGGGCTTTAGGTCATACCATTACGATACTAACAAGCCGTGGGGATGAAAGATTCACTTTATATCGCAGATCCAAACAGACGCCGCTATTGCTGAAATCCATTTAACAACTTTTTTGTATATCCACTTATAGTTTAATAAAAAACGCATAAGGAAGCAAAAGAATTCCCTCTAGGTTTCTTAAAACGAAAATATACTAAAAATTTAAACACGTTTAGTCTCGTATAGAATATTTTTAGTAACAAACTGTATACATGGATAAAGGCTACAAAATAATAGAATTCATCATTTTAATAAACTTTACGAACATTATCTTCACAAAAACATCAGACATACGTTTTAAACAGAAATTGTTATAATACAGCCACAATTAGTTAAACGCTCATCTCATTTCCCCTATACTATAGGCTTTATTTGATGGTATCCATACCACAGATTATCAGTAATTATAAAAAATAAACATTTTTGTTGTAACACAGTATTGACTTTTTACATACTGTTATATTACAATGAATCATAATTACTTAAGAGGAGGAATTCCTAATGATGAACGTTCTTGAGTTTTTCAGAAACCTACCTAAGAAAAAATGTAGTAAATGTGGTCATGATATGATTGAAAAAGCAGATTGCTATGGAAATTTATGTGATGATTGCGACCATCCAGCCAGATAGAAGAATTTATCCTGTAAGACCATCCCTTCCATCCTGCAAGTTAAAGCTTAAGAGAGTGGATGGAAGATCCAACTACAGTAATGTCTGGCTCAGCTCAGAGATCTTTCGTTCATACCATCGCGGTACTACCAATCAAATATGCAGTGAATCCTTTTTTACACTATAGGAAAGTATAAGATTTTTTTGGTTTATAGTATGAGAAAAACATAGGCTTCCACCATAAGACTTGGCGACAAGCCAAGTTTTTCTAATAAGATAAGAAACCACCATGGCTCGCCTAAAGCGCGAGCCACCATCTATCATGAAAAACTTTTGCTTTATAATGTTTAGATTCTTAAAATACTGTCTAAAATATATGAGTTAGAGAGTGCTAAATAGAGTTCTTTTTCATACAAAGTATAAAATTTGTTGCTTTGGGATAAGGGAATAACTGAATAGCCACGTCCGGCTTCAGCGCCCAGCAACGATGCGACTTTAGAAATGCGCCCTACGATAAGGCCCCATCGGTTCGTCGCTAAGAGGAAGGCCGACTAAAAACGGGCTTGCCGCCCAGACGTCGGCATACCCCTGTTTTTAGTGGCATGATTCCTTTATCTTTAGTTGATTCGTTCCATTCGCTACGTTGCTAAACGGGCGCCCCGCGCCTTTGTTCTGGGTAAAATCCTTTCTAATATCGTTACAAATTAGAAAATTCAATACCATCTGGTTGGCGATTACTAAATTTTCTTAAAACATCTATCATTATTCCTGCCATTATAATATAATGATATAAAAACAATATTTCGTAACACGTAATTTTTATGTCTAGGTAATAGTTACTTTTTATTTAAGAAAGGGGAAGCGTGAATGGTTAAACGACAAAAACGTTCTGAAGTACCGGAAAAACTCATATGGGATCTTACGGATTTATTTTCTACACATACGGATTGGGAGAATGAATTACAAGCGATTCAGCAAGATGTGGAACAATTCAGTTCTTATAAAGGAGAATTAGGAAAAGAGGCTTCCACACTGCATCAATGCATGGAAGCATACGAGACTTTTCAAAAAAGGGTTATCCGTGTAGCAACTTATGCTAATTTACGAAACAGTACCGATGGAACAGATCCAACTCGTCAGCAAGACAGTGCAAAAGTTGCTCAAGCATTAGCAAAAATCCAGGCACAGCTTTCTTTTATTCAATCGGAAATTCTTGAAATACCTACCGAAACAATTGGTGAATTTGTCAAACAACACCCTGCATTAGCAACTTACCGCAAAATGCTTGCCGACTTGATAGAAAAGAAGCCTTATACTTTATCTCCGCAAATAGAAGAACTGCTCGCTGCTCTTTCAGAAGTGCATAACGCTCCATATATGATCTATCAGCGAAGCAAATCATCGGATATGGTATTTGCGTCAATTTCTGATGAACAAGGCAATGAACTTCCTATGTCTGCTGCATTATATGAAGATCGTTATGAGCTAACAGCAGACAACACTGCTCGTAGAAACGCATATCACTCTTTTGTACAAACTCTTCAGCAATATCAGCATACATACGCTGCTATTTATGCAACAGAGGTTACCAAGCAAGTCGTCATGGCGCAGCAACGTCATTATGACAATGTAACCGATATGCTATTACATCCGCAGCAAGTTACAACAGATATGTACCATAATCAGCTTGATGTTATTCAAACAGAACTCGCACCTCATATGCAACGATTTGCGCGCTTAAAACAAGAGCAGCTAGGTCTGGATGAACTATATATGTGTGACCTAAAAGCGCCGCTTGACCCAAGCTTTAATCCGGTAACAACATACGAAGAAGCAACAGCTACTATTATTGAAGCTCTTGGTGTAATGGGTGAAGACTATCAACAAGTGATGAAACAAGCTATCGAAAATCGTTGGATCGACTTGGCTGATAATGTCGGAAAAGCAACAGGCGCTTTCTGTTCGAGCCCTTATGGAGTACACCCGTATATTCTGATTACTTGGACAGACACGATGCGCGGAGCATTTGTATTAGCACATGAATTAGGCCATGCAGGGCATTTTTACTTTGCGGGAAAAGCACAGACTTTATTTAATACGCGTCCTTCGACATACTTTATTGAAGCACCTTCTACATTAAATGAGCTTCTGCTTGCTCATCATCTATTAGCTAAGACAGATGATGAGCGAATGAAACGCTGGATTATCACCCAATTATTAGGAACGTATTATCATAATTTTGTTACGCATTTACTTGAAGCTGAATTTCAACGAAGAGTTTATACTTTAGCAGAAAGTGGAACGCCTTTAACTGCAAAAGTTCTCTCCGAGCAAAAGATAGAAGCTTTAGCAAATTTCTGGGGAGATACCGTTACGATTGATGAAGGAGCAGGGCTCACTTGGATGCGCCAGCCGCATTACTACATGGGTCTCTATCCTTATACGTACTCCGCAGGGTTAACAGTTTCAACCGCTGTAGCACAGACGATTCAAAAAGAAGGCGCTCCCGCAGCCAAACGATGGATAGAAGTGTTAGAGTCAGGAGGAACGCTTAAACCACTCGACTTGATCCAAAAAGCTGGTGTAGATATGTCCACACCAGATGCGATTAAGCAAGCTGTTGCCTTCGTAGGTTCACTTGTTGATCAGTTGGAAACAAGCTATCGAGAAGAGAAGCAGGAGCGATAAAGTGAATCTTCACTCATCCCCCACTGATTGTTAGAGGAACGAATCGGGGTATTTAGGTGCTGTTAATCTCCCACTTAGACTTGTTGCTCTACAGGTTATCCAACTCCTGAAGTGAGAGTCTTACAAGCACTTTATATACGGGATAAAGTGAACTTGTATAGCTTTCCTTGATGAGAGAAGAACCCTAAAGCTAGCTTTAGGGTTCTTCATTTTTTGCACTATAGGAATGTATAAAATTTTATTAGGGTTTTATAGTTGAACAAAGGCGCAGGGCGCCCGTTTAGCAACGTAGCGAATGGAACGAATCAACTAAAGATAAAGGAATCATGCCACTAAAAACAGGGGTATGCCGACGCCTGAGCGGCAAGCCCGGTTTTAGTCGGCCTTCCTCTTTGCCGCGAACCGATGAGGCCTTATCGTAGGGCGCATTTCTAAATTCGTATCGTTGCTGGGATCATGTGTGGACGTGACTATTCGGTTATTTCATTATCCATAAGCACCTAAGTTTATACTTTCTTATTCTTTAAGAAAAACTACGTCTATCGGCAAACTATTAAGTAAGAATTAACTTTGTTAACGTAAAACAAAATGCAATGCTTCCTGAGCCGTTCTTTCTCCTTGTTCGATACAGTCGGGAATACCTTGCCCATCGTAGGAACAACCTGTTAAAAAGACACCTGGAATTTGCGTAGCAGCTTGTTTTCTTATTTCAGCAAGTCTTTCTAAATGCCCAACTGTATACTGTGGTCTGCCATTTCGCCAACGCGTAACAACACTAAACATAGGATTTCCCTTTAATTTCATTGCTTTGTGTAAATCTTTTAATACAAGGTTTGTCAAAGCATCATCTGACTCTTCCACAATTGCTTCTTCGCCAGGTCTACCAACATAACAACGCAACAAAACTTTTCCATCCGGCGTCGTTAATGGCCATTTTTTATGCGTCCACGTACAAGCAGTAATGTGATAATTACTGTTTTTACCGACAAGAAAACCTGTTCCATCTATATCCTTCTTTATTTTCACCTTATCAAATGCCAACACTATATTCGCTGTAGACGTGGCAGGAACATCTAAAAATGGTTTTAAGATATCATATTGACTGAACATTTTTGGCACTGTGAAATGCGGTGTAGCCATAATCACAGCGTCTGCTCTGTATACGCCCCCATCACTTAGCAATAAATGGTAGCCATGTTCTTTTTTCTCAATATGGTCCACTGCTGTTTCTAAAGTAATGTTTTCTTCGCCAATCGTTTCCCTTAACCGATCAACTATTGTACCTAATCCGTTTTGAAATGAAAAGAACGCACCTGGTGCAGGCTCCTTCGTCGTTTCCTGCTTCGCTTGAGGAATGGTTTGCTTTAATCCTTTGATTAAACTACCATACTCTTTTTCCAATTGGAGAAATTGTGGATAGGATGCTTTTAAACTCATTTCCTCAATGTTTCCCGAATGAATTCCAGATAATAGCGTTTCAATCTGATTATGAAGCAATTCATTACCAAAGCGCCGTCTAAAAAAAGCTGCTAACGATTCGTCCGTCTCATCTTTTCTTTTTCCTTTCCACAAATCTGCTAACGCCCTCATTTTTCCTTTTGGAGAGATTAATGTGGAAGACAACACTGAACGAGCGCTCTTTGGAATGCCCATAAATGTGTCCTGTGGCATACGATGGAATTTATTACCTTTTAAAATATAGGATTTACCTGTAGCATTACGAACGATTTGATCCTCAAGTCCTAACTCGTTTACTAATTTCATAGCAGGGTTTTTTCGAATTAACATCGAGTCAGCACCTTGTTCGATAGTAAAGCCATCCCGTTGCAATGTCCTTATTTTGCCTCCTAATCGACTGCTTGCCTCGACAAGCTTTACCTTGTAAGGAAGCTGCTTTTCAGCGATCTCTTTTTGTAAATAGTAAGTGGCAGATAAGCCGGTTATTCCGCCACCTATAACGACAAATTGCTTCGGATTATTCATTTGCTTCACGCTTTACTTGTTTTAATACGACATCGCTTAATGTGTTAATAAATTGCGGATGTGTATTTGGCATTGCCGGACGATAATAAGCAACACCTATTTCATCACAAACCACTTTACATTCATAATCATTGTCATACAATACTTCTAAATGATCCGCAATAAATCCTACTGGAGCATAAACAAACGCTTGGTACCCCTTTTGCTCATAAAGGTCTCTCGTGAGATCTTGTACATCTGGTCCTAACCAAGGATCAGGTGTATTTCCTTCACTTTGCCACCCTATTTCATAATTCGTAATCCCAGTTGCCTCTGAAATCAATTTTGCTGTTTCTTCTAATTGCTGCGGATATGGATCACCGTTCTGCAAGATTTTTTCAGGCAAGCTATGTGCGGAAACAATAAGTACAGCTTTTTCTCGTTCTTCTTCTGTCATCTTTCTATAGACATCAGCAATTTGATCAGCCCAATATTTAATAAAGCCAGGCTCATCGTACCAACTTTCTACAGAAGTAATCATGATGCCGTGTTTTTTAGCTTCCTCATTAGCTCGTTTATTATAGGATTGTACACTAAATGTAGAGTAGTGTGGCGCCAAAACAATCGATACTGCTTCTTCCATGCCATCTTCCGCCATTTGCTGAACTGCATCCTCAATAAATGGTTCAATATGTTTTAACCCAGTATATGCTTTAAATTCATACTCATTCTGGACGGCATTTAAGGTCGCTTCCAGCTTTTCCACTTGCTGATTCGTAATTTTTGCTAGTGGGGAAATACCGCCAATTGCTTTATAACGGTCTTTTAAATCTTGTAGTGCCTCTTCCTCAGGCTTTCTACCATGGCGAATATGTGTATAATAACGCTCAATATCCTCTTCTTTATATGGCGTTCCATAAGCCATAACTAATAATCCCATTCTCTTTCTTTGCATGATTCCACACCTCTCAAATAAAAAGTTTCCGTTTTATTTACATCTCTCGATTGGTATATTCATGAATAAAAGCAGTTAGCTGTTTTAACGTAGCCGGCTGAATATCTGGCGTTACACCATGTCCTAAATTAAATACATGGTTCCCATCCGCTAAGCCTTCATCCAGGATTGCTTGCGTTCGTCTCTCTATCGTTTCCCATTCTGTTAACAAAATGGCTGGGTCCAAATTCCCTTGCAGTACCTTTGTTACACCCATTTTTCTTGCTTCTTGTATCGATGTGCGCCAATCAAGCCCGACAACATCCACTGGTAAATCATTAAATTCCATTAATAGATGACGAGCCCCCACACCGAAGATAATTAATGGAACCCCATGCCTTTGAAGTTCAGAGAATATTCTTGTCATCACGGGTTTAATAAAAATACGATAGTCAGCAGCATTTAAGCTGCCAACCCAGGAATCAAAAATCTGGATTGCTTGGGCACCAGCTTCTATTTGTGCATCAACATACGTAATCGTCATATCGGCTAACTTATCCATTAATAAAAACCACGCGTCTCGATGCTGATACATAAACGATTTCGTTTTACTGTAATTTTTTGATGGGCCTCCTTCAATCATATAGCTTGCTAACGTAAAGGGGGCTCCACTAAAACCGATCAAAGGTACTTGTAACTGCTCTTCTGTTAACAAGCGAATAGTATCGAGTACATAAGGCACATCTGCTTGCGGATTAATGGTACCAAGTTTTTCTACATCATGAATGGAATTAATCGGATTATGAATCACTGGCCCGATACCTGACTTGATTTCCACATCAATTCCTATTGCAGGCAGTGGAGACATAATATCTTTGTACAAAATTGCTGCATCAACATGATAATTTTCAACTGGTAGTCTTGTTACATACGCACATAATTCCGGCTGATGGGTAATTTCAAATAACGAATATTTTTTCTTTAACTCCCGGTACTCAGGTTGCGATCTTCCAGCCTGGCGCATAAACCAAGCAGGTGTATAATTCGTAGCCTCCCCTTTATAAGCTCGAATAATTGTATCATTAAATATGTTTGACATGCCATCCATCCTTTTTCACGTTCTTCATTTCCAATCTAACTATAACCATTACTTAGAAATGTGTATAGTATTGCCTGGAAATTGTCATTATTTTGTCTAAATTATGATTACCAACTAAGGGTTACCGTTTCAGACGGAGCACCTTCTGTTTTCGTTAACGGATCATACGGAACAACATAGTACTCTTTTGCGTTTAGCAATGCATCTTCCACAGTAAATTCCGTTTTTCCTTCGACCTCGCCAATCCGTTTATCAATTCCTTCTTCTTCCCTGTAAATTCGATATATGACTCGCTCATCGTCTGACCCTTGCCATGTTATTTTCCCTCGAAATAATGCCAGACTTCCAAAAGCGTAGTTAGCTCGTACATGTTTAATCTCTGGAAGTACAATCGGTTTAGGTAAAGCAGCCACTTCCTCTGGTTTAACAAATGAATCCGCCAACGGCTCTTGTTGATCAAGTTTAGTTAAGATCGCCTTCGCCAGTTTCGTCGGGTACGCACTTCCACCTGATAAATAGTGTTTTTTATCTGTTTGGTCATAACCCATCCACAATGCCAAGGCATATTTTGGTGTATACCCTGCAAACCAAGCATCTTTCACTTTTCCTTTCACTTGCGGGTGCTGTGTCGAACCCGTTTTCCCAGCTAATGCTTTTTCAAAGCTCCCTGCAGTCGCTGTTCCTGACTTAACGGTCTGTTGTAGCATTTCTGTCATATTCCAAGCTACTTGAGGACTGAATACTTTTTCTGTTTCTAATTTTGCTTGAAACAATTTATGTCCTTGTTGGTCCATAATCTGGTGAATAGAATGAGCTTTTACCACATTCCCTTGCTGTGCAAAACTGGTATAGCCTTCCATTAATGCGGCTGGCGTTACCCCTGTAGATAAACCACCTAAAGCAATTGCTAATCCTTCATCTTTTATAGGGAGATGGAGTTTTTTTAAATATTTCTTGGAGTTTACAATCCCAATTTCGTTTAACAGCCATACAGCAGGCGCATTTTTGGAATAAATGACCGCATCATAAATCGAAACAACACCATCATATTGATCATCATAATTTTTAGCAGTATAACCATCGTAGGTTCGTTTTTGATCAGGTATTAATGTGTAAGGATGATATTTTTCTTTCATCATGAGCGCAGGTCCGTAAACAGCTAGTGGTTTGAAGGTTGAACCTGGTTGCCTGGAAATTGTCGCCCGATTCAATTCGCCAAACGTAAAATCTCGCGCGCCAATGACAGACACAATCTCTCCTGTTTTATGATCCATCATCGTGAAAGCACCTTGCACATCCTTTGTACTTCCAGGGAAATACGTATCATTTTGAAATTGCTCGTGAGCGATTTTTTGAGCGTCCGCATCCACATTAACAACCAGACGATAACCACCTTGTTGTAATTCCTCTAATGATAAATGGTGCTCTTGGGCTGCTTCCTTCATGACAAAATCAGTATAATCGGACCACCATGGCTCAGGATTCCATTTATTTACTTGTATATCCAGCTCCTGTTTTTCTGCTTTATTGCGCTGTTTTGAGCTTATAGCACCGACATCATTCATCGCATAGAGTACCGTGTTCCGACGGTTTATCGCTTTTTCGGGATGGTTTATCGGTGAATACCCATTCGGTGCCTTAACAAGACCTGCTAACAGCGCACCTTCCTCGATAGATAGCTCCGTCACATCTTTAGAAAAGTAATAATCAGCAGCTGTAGCAATACCATAAACACCATGACCAAAATAAATTTCATTTAAATACAGTTCTAAAATACGATCTTTAGACAGCGTCTGCTCTAGATAAACTGCTGCCATAACTTCTTTTGTTTTACGAAGCCATGTTTTCTCATGGTTCAAAAATAAATTTTTGACGAGCTGTTGCGTAATGGTGCTAGCGCCTTCCACCTTCTGCATTGCCAAAATATCTTTGTAGACGGCACGAAAAACAGAGCGAAAGTCGACTCCTTCATGATCATAAAATCGTCGGTCTTCAATGGCAATAAAAGCATCTTGCACATGTTCAGGAATTTCATCTAACGTAGTCAACGTCCGATTTTCATTATACAGTCTACCAATTACCTTACCATCCTTCGTTTCAATCGTTGTCGTTGCATCCAAAAAGAACTGCTCATCATCAACAATCAGTCGACCACCAAATATAATCGCAGCATAACCGACGAATCCTAATACTATCAATAATAAACTACTATATAAAATAATTTTCCATTTTTTCAATAAGCGTGAGCGCTTCTTCTTCCTTCTCTCTATTCTGCTCATTGGTTCACCTCTACACTATCACTCCTACATTATACGACACAATGCTACAATCTTAAAGTATTTATATTTCATATTAAATAATAATTGTTTCAATTTTTTCTTGTTATATAATATGTGTTGGGACAAGCAAATAACTGAAAACTTTAAGGAAAATACACGAGTCAATTTGATGGGAACAGCTCAAAATCAGAAGTAACCTTCATCACATTAGTTAATGGAAAATGTACATATCTTTATAAAATAAAGAAGCTATCATTTGACTTGGAACCCATTCACTAAGTTAGTATAGTAGTAGCACCCTTGCTTCCTCTGTAAAGCAACACGAGAAATCTTAGCACTAAAGTCGTTTTCACACTTAAAAAGCAGAAACCGCATCCAGAATTAAAACACACTAAATTGTTCAGACATTCCTACAGTCTATGTAACCGCATACGCAATTTTTGGGCTTATCGTCCCGCCAAACTATTTAAATAGAAAAGGAGGCAATCCAATGCTTGCTCACATGACAAATGGTACCGCAGATTTTTTGCAAAAATTAATTGATAAACATTCAGGTAAAAGGATTTGGCTGATGCATGCTGAATCTAGTTCACTCGCTTATTATGAAGATCAAGCGAAAAGCATTTTTGTATCTGGAAGAGACTATGATATTTTAATCAAGAATGGAGAAATACAAGCGGAAGGTTATGTCGTTATGAATAACATACCTGTAACAGAGGAAGGTCAACCGGTTTTTGAACATCAGTTTCAAAACCGAAGGCACGATATGGAAAAGATGCCAGGATTTCAAGCATTTCGTCTGTTAAAACCGAAAAAAGGAAATACCTACGTTGTGTTTACACAATGGCGCTCTGTACAGGATTTCGAAAACTGGAAAACGTCGGATCATTTTAAACAAGCACATAAAAATACGTCTGTTAAGCCACCTGATTACTATGCGGACCGCCCATTTTTAACCGCTTATCATATGACTGTTGAAGATGACAACTGATTCTCCGCGGGGCGCCCGTTTAGCAACGTAGCGAATGGAACGAATCAACGAAAGATAAAGTGAACCTTCCATCAGCGGGGTTTTCTTCATCCCCGCTGATTGTTAGTACCACCAGGGTATGACCTAAAGGCCCTTGAACGAATCGGGGATTTAGGTGCTGTTACCTCCCGCTTCGACTTGTTTAGCTCTACATCTTCCATTCTTGAAGTGGGAGTCTACAACGCCTTTTTACGGGATAAAGGAATCATGCCACTAAAAACAGGGGTATGCCGACGCCTGAGCGGCAAGCCCGTTTTTAGTCGGCCTTCCCCTTAGCGACGAACCGATGATGCCTTATCGTAGGGCGCATTTCTAAAGTCGCCTCGTTGCTGGGCTCATGCGCCGGACGTGACGATTCGGTTATTTCTTTATCCACAAGCACCTCATTTTATCGTTTCTTATCTTACTAGAAAACCAGCTAAATAAAGCTGGTTTTCTAGTAAGCTCTTCACTATTTTACTTGGTTACATATTGATCGAAAAAGGTCTGAAAATTTTCCTCTCCCTGATCACCGACAATGCGAGATACCTCTTTGCCATCTTCAAAGTGGACTAAAGTCGGTGTAGAATCAATTGCATAGACATCCCATTGGTCTTTAAATTCTCGTAAATTCATTTTTTTCATATCAATCTCATTATCTTCTGCTAACGGAACGAGATATGGAGTGGTTGCTTGACAATGCGAACATAATGGATCGTAAAAATAAACTGTTACCGGATCGCCACTGTCTACTTTTTCTTTTAGCTCATCTGGCATAATTTGATTTTGATAGTTTGGATCATCTAATTGGTCAATCGTACCTTGGTGCAACTCTTTATCTCCATATGGATTGTTATTATCTTCAACTGCTTGCTTATTTTTATAATCGATAACAAAATATAAGCCTGCAAATAAAATAACAATGACACCTATAAAAATAGTTATTTTTTTGCCCATGATTTCAGCTCCTTTTGAGAAGAGGTTCTACGACATTATATATTACTCATTTTCTCTAGTAAATCATTCTGCCAATTTTATTTAGTTTTCACTCTAAAATAGAAAAATTTAACTTAATTCCTTGTTTTGTATGTACGAATTAAGCTGACATGCAACACAAAGATAATGATAAATGCTGTTCCCGCTAAAAAGGGAATCGTGATAAAGTCTAACAGATTAATATAGACGACATTGCACGGTACGACACCGCACGCCCGGCCCGCCTCCTTTAACGCTGGAAGCTTTTGCACAAGATAATGATAAGTCGACACAAACATTCCTATTCCACTCAGAATTAAACCTGGAAGTGCCATAGATACATCTCTTTTAAACACTGCTACTCCATAAATGATGACAAGTGGATACATCAATATTCGTTGTATCCAGCATAACTCACAGGGCGGATACCCCATTATTTCAGAAAAAAATAAACTTCCAAGTAAAGCAACAAAAGCTTGTGCCCAAATAAGCAGCAGTAGATTTTCTTCCTTTTTCGATAGTTTCACCATGGATATATCCTTTCTCCAAGAATGATCGTTCTGTGCGACAATAAAGTGAATCTTCCACCAGTAGGGGGGTTCTTCATTACCTACTAGTGTTGTTAGGCACCACAAGGAAATAGCGCTGTTATCTCCCAATTAGGCTTGTATAGTATGGATTTTCCTAATTCTTGAAGCAGCAGTCTTTCAGCACCTTATAGTGGGATTCCCATATTTTGTTTCAATAGTATTATACAAATAGAGACGAAGAATAGCAAAGAAGGAATGTTAAGAAATTTTCTCACATTCCATTTTATGTCCTTTACTTACTATATAATTACATTCAACAGAAAATAAATCGATACAAAAAATAATGATTTATACTTATTTAAGATGAAACAACCGATTGCGATGTACATAAACAGCTGCTTGTGTGCGATCACTTACTTCAAGCTTTGACAATATATTACTCACATGAGTTTTTACTGTTTTAATTCCAATATATAATCGTTCACTTATTTCCTGATTCGTTAATCCATTTCCAATACATAATAAAACTTCAAATTCTCGGTCAGTTAAATATTCATGTGGCTTTTTCTCGCCTGTGCGAAAATTGCTCATCCATTTCCCAGCTACTTTTGGTTCAATCACTGCTTCTCCCTGATAAGCTTTTTTAATTGCTTCGGTAATTTCGGTAGCTGAGGATGTTTTTAATAAATAACTAAATGCTCCGGCCTCTAGTGCAGGGAATATTTGCTCGTCATCATAAAAGCTCGTTAAAATAATAACTCTACACTCTGGATACTGCTGCATAATTTGAGCTGTTGCCTCTATTCCGTTTCCCTCTTCCATAATTAAATCCATTAAAACAACATCTGGACGATGTTGTAAACTGATCCTAGCTCCTTCCTTCCCATTTGCCGCTTGTCCGATTACCTCAATTTCTTTATCTGTGTGCAAATAAGCGACGATTCCTTTTCTTACAATCTCATGATCATCAACGACGATTACCCGAATCATACTTTTCCTCTCCTCTAACAAGGTATACGAATATCGACATATGTCCCCTCTCGTTCACTGGAACGAATTCGAAATGTCCCTCCTAATTCCTCACTGCGTTCCTTCATTGTTTTTAATCCATAAGATGCTTTTCTTTCTTCGTCCACATTAAAACCATTTCCATTATCGCTAATATGAAGCAATAGCTCATCCGAACGATTAGAAATCTGGATGACTACTTTAGACGCATTAGAATGACGCAAAATATTTGCCAGTGCCTCCTGCACAATACGAAATACATGTTCTTCAATTGTCTCCGTAATATTCAGGTTATCAGGTAGTGATAATTGAAAATCGATGTGGCTTTTTTGTTGTAACTCATTTACTAGTTTAATAATTCCCTTATCTAATGGCTCACCTGATAAATAGACGGGGCGTAAATGCAATAATAACGCACGCATTTCTGTTTGCGATTGTAATGCCGCTTTTGCTACCTCCATCATTTGTTTCTTTGCTAATTCGGGAGCTTCATCCAATTGTTTGATTGCCGCTTCGGAAAACATAGCAAGTGCAAATAATTGTTGACTGACAGCATCATGTAAATCCCTTGCAATTCGCTGTCTTTCTTCCATTACGGCAGTCTTATAAGAGTTTTTGGCCATATCAGCTCTTTCATCAGCCATTCGCTGCAAGGACTTTACTTGATCTTGCAGCGCCTCTCCTAATGCATTCATCTCATTGGCTACTCTCGTAATCTCATCGCCTTCTTGAAAATGCAACCGTGATTGATAGTTTCCATTTGCAAATTGAGTAATCTGTGTAGATAAATAATCGAACCGGTATTTCAAATCACCGCCAGATTTAAAACCCGCATAAATAGAAACGATAAGTGCAACTAAGAAATAAAGAAACATAAATAAGAAAATTCCCTTAATGGTTAACCAGGTCGGTTCCAATAAAACATATATTGTTAACAACGTTGCAAGTAACACGATAAATGATAGAAACAGCCCATATAATTGGGAGCGAATATAGCTATAGCGAATACTAGCAAAACGGTGATTCATCCATGCTCCCTCCTCTACACTTGATCGATGCGAATCGATCCAGCTTCAAGTTTAACGGTAAAATCAATTTTGCGCACAGCAAATTCATAGTCCTCACTTTGATACGAAAGCACCCGATGGATCCCCTCTGCGCGTTGTCCTACTACCTCAATTTCTCCTGCTCGTACCATTGCTTGGATTCGAAAAGGGATATGCTCAGGTATTAAGATGGTCACATCTCCTGCTAATGAGCGGATACTAAATGGGATTTCCTGTTCAGGAATAAAAGCTTTGGAGAGATCTAAATAGAAATCTCCAAACAGCGAACTTAGCTTCGTCGGCTCCACTCTCCAATTAGGTCTCGTATATTCATAAGTCCCGATGGAAAACTTAGAAAAAATAGGATCCGTATCTTTTTGATCTTCTTTCTGCCAATTTACATATGAAAAACGATTATCTCGTTTTAAAAATTGAACGCCAATGTAGATAATCAGTAGCGGCCATAGCTTCCATACGTCAAAAAAGCCAAATGACAATACTTCAAATCTATCAAGCAACAGCAGCAAGCCAAACAAAAGGAGAAACGAGCCTGCTACCCAGCTTCCACCCTTTTTACGCATATATTGGATAAGCCACTTCCCGCCAACAAGCACAAAGAAAACAGGATATAGGTAGACCCATATCTCGTATGCATCAAAAGCAATCACTCCTAGATTAAATAGGACAAGTATAACTCCAATTCCTATGATAGAAACTGCGATAAACAATCGAATTAAATCTTTCATATATATCACCTCTACATTCCAAGGGTACGAAGACGTTTAAATTTAAAACTTATAATAGCTATAATAACGATAAAAATTCCACCTCCGATCATAATATACCGTATATCTACACCTAACGCGATTAACGTAGAAGTTACAACATAAGAAACTGGAATTAAACCTGTAGATACCGTCACTAAGAGCCCCATTATTCTCCCTAGCATGCTTTTATCGACTGTTTTTTGCAAAATAGTAAAAATCGGAATGTTAACGAATTGCAATAAAGCAGCCATGATTAATACTAAAATAGCACTGATATACAGATGCGATGATATTCCAGTAAACGTGTAGAGGCAGCCAACCACCAATAAACTGAATAATATAACCTTTTTGTAGTTCGTTATTTTTTTCACTGCTAAAAGAATGGCTCCAACCATTGCACCGACCCCCATTGCTGTTTGGATCGTTGCCAAGTTAATAGCACTTCCCTCAAAAACATCCTTTACAATAATCGGCATCCCTATGGAAAAAGGACCCGAGAAGAAAAAATTAATAAAAAAAGCAATAAACATAATTGCCATGATAAATTCACTTTGACGTACATACGCTAAGCCTTCCTTTAACTCAGTCCACGGGGAATGATCTCTTTTTCCTTCGTTCCCCTGCTTTAGTTGAATAAAAAGCACCGTCAAAGAACCTATCAATAGCATAACACAAGCTACAGAAAAAACGCCTTGAAAACCTAATACGGCTATTAATGTTCCGCCTAAAGCAGGGCCTAAGATAGGGCTTATTTGCATTGTCATTTGAATTAATGAATTTCCTCGTTGTAGCTGATCTTCTTTCAATAATAACGGTGTCATCGAATTCGTAACCGGATAACTAAATGCGTCGGCAATTCCAAACAACGTTGCCAATATTATTAAATGCCATGCAGTTACAACATCTAAATAAAGAAATAATAAGAGCGTAGCAATTAATAAAGCTCGCAACAAATCGGATAGAAATAAAATGGTCCGTTTATTAAATCGGTCAGCAACAACTCCACCAACCGCCAATAATAGTAATCTTGGAACAGAAGCTGCGAAAAACAGCATTCCAAAATAAACTCGATTTTCACTTAATGTTAACATTAACCACTCCGCAGCGATTAAATAGATATAATACCCTGGCGCAGAAAAAACAGAACCGATGAATAATAACAAAAAGTTCCTGTTTTTCAAAATAGAGTTCCCCTGCCTTGTTTTTGACATTGCTTCCATTTACTATGTCTCCTCTCCAAAATATATACTCATGTTTAAACAGTTTAATTTGATTTTTCAGCATATACTACAAACCACATGCTAAATATCAAATTATCAACATCGTCTATATATAAATCTTATCCGTATTGGAAAAAGAGAAGAACCACCTAGGGACTGCTTTTTTCTCAGCCCCTAGACGGAGAAGCCTGCTTGTCTGCTAACCACTGATAAAGTCGTATGAAGCCGAACAAGCATAAGAACCCAATAAAAAACCCTGCCAGCACGTCAGTTAAATAGTGAACATTGATGATGTAACGGCTCATGCCAATCAATACAATCAAGCCCGCAAAAAAGACTTGGACAAGCTGTTTCTTCTTCGCCCCTTTTAGTCGCTTGGAAAGGAAAAATGCTACTAAACCGTAACAAACCATTGAAATCATGGCATGACCCGAAGGAAAGCTATGCCCTTCCGCGTTTGCTGCAATTAAAATACTAGGTCTTTCCCTTTCTACAAGCTGTTTAATTGCCACATTAAAATAGTGCGTAAAAAGTGTCCCTAGGCTAAAAATAAGTGCAGGTAACATATTGCGGTACAACCACCAAAAAACGATCGCCATCACAATGACAAACGGGATCGTAAATGTGGATGATCCTAGTTCTGTTATCCAGCGAAACATAGTGTAAACTTCCGTATTATCTAATCTGCTAACTAAGTCTCGTGTCCATTGATCGACATAGGGAACCGTTTGATTCATTAATTTATACATCCAAAGTAAGGTTAAAACTATCCCCACCATAAAGATGAGTCCATACAAATAACTTGTCCTAATTTTCATGGCGTAAGCCCCTCCGATCAGTTTAACTTTTTTCTTTCATCTTACCCGAATTTAGGTTTTAAAAAAACATAGCAGGGAATTAAATAAATGGAGTCAAAAAGAGTTTACGAAAGGATGGATAACAAATGGACAAAGAACTTCAAGCATTAATTGACGGATTAAATGAAGACTTAGCACATGAATATGGCGCAGCTATTCAATATACGTACAGTGCCTCAGTAGTAAGTGGATTATACCGTTCTGCACTAAAGCCTTTTTTTGAAGCAGAAATAAATGATGAGTTAGGACATGCTTTATATTTATCGGAAAAAATCAGCTCATTAGGCGGTACACCTACAACCAAAGCAGCTGAAGTACCGCAACCTACTGATGTCAAGGATCTGTTACAAGCTACCTTACAAGCTGAAACAGATACAATCAAACGCTATGAGGAAAGGAAAAAACAGGCAGAAAACTTAGGCTATACCGAGCTTGTAGTGAAACTGGAGGACCTCATAGCTGATGAAACCCATCATAAAGAAGAAATTGAACGACTTCTAGCTGACCCCCGATTAGCTTAAAGTGAAATAATTACTCATTATTAACTAACTGAGACGATTAGCTTGTAGAGACCATTTTTCTCTACAAGCTTTTTTTCATGCCATCACCTAAAGATTATCTTCATCGCGAACACTTTTCATGCATTTTTTTGTCTTATATTTCAAAATATATATTCTTTTCATGACCTGCTAATGTTATAATAACAACTAAAACATCAGGAGGTTCTTGCTGTGCTAGAGCAAATTCATCAATCCATCGATGAGCTTTATGAAGAAATGGTACAGATTCGCAGACATCTTCATCAATACCCTGAACTCTCGTTTCAGGAAACAAAAACGGCTGCTTATATTGCCAATTATTATGAAGAACTAGGATTACCGTATGAAACTAATGTTGGAGGAAATGGCGTCATTGCAACATTAAAAGGCACAAAACCAGGAAAAACGATTGCTTTGCGGGCTGATTTTGATGCTCTGCCAATACAAGATGAAAAAGACGTCCCCTACCGTTCAAAGGTAGACGGTGTGATGCATGCATGCGGGCACGACGGACACACAGCTACCCTGCTAGTTTTAGCGAAAGCTTTAAAAGCGTACGAGCAAGATTTTCCTGGAACGGTTGTTTTTTTACATCAACACGCAGAAGAATATGCACCAGGTGGAGCGAAACCTATCGTTGATTCAGGTGCTATCGACCATGTCGACGCCGTCTTTGGCACACATTTATGGGCGACAACACCACTTGGAGTATTACAAACTTCCAAAGGTGCTTTTATGGCGGGCGCTGATCGTTTCGAAATAGAAATTCAAGGAAAAGGCGGTCACGGTGCGTATCCGCATGAAACAAAGGATGCAATCGTGATCGGCTCGCAACTTATTTCACAGTTGCAGCAAATCGTCAGCCGAAGAATCGACCCATTAGATACAGCTGTTGTAACAATAGGTGTTTTTGAAGCAGGGGAAGCATTTAATGTGATTGCAGATAAAGCAAGACTCGTTGGAACGGTTCGCTACGTCAATCCTTTATTGCAGGATAAAATCATAGCTGAAATGGAAGCAGTGATTAAAGGGGTATGCATAAGTAACGAGGCCACCTATTCGTTTGATTATATCAAAGGGTATCCGCCTTTAATTAATCATGCTGAGGAAACGGAATTATTATTACAAATTGCCGAAGATATGAAAGAAATTACGAGGACAGAAGAGGTAAATCCTTCCATGGCTGGAGAAGATTTTGCATACTATTTGTTGAAAAAACCGGGAGCATTCTTCTTTACAGGCGCTCAAAAGGATGCACAACCATATCCACACCACCATCCGAAATTTGATTTTCATGAACAAGCCATGCCAATCGCTGCAAAAACATTAATAACGACTTATTTTGCTTATCAAGCTAAGTAATAATGTTTTTACTTTTCCTTAGTCTTACATGTAAAAGCACATAAGGATGCATCTCCTCATGTGCTTTTACGCAAGCTTCCGTTTCACATATCCATGGACAAACAACACAGCAAATCCAATACCACCTAAAAACGTAATTATCGCTCCTAAATAAATACCCATTACTACAAACAGAGCTGTAAATAAAATTACTTGCAATACACTTAGCTGCAATACTATTTTTGACAGCGATTGCTGTCGAACCTGAAGCGCTACTGGGTACAGATCTAGCCACAAAATAGTACGGTGATGCTGATACAAAGCCATCATTTGAAAACTGCTTAAATATAGGAACAGTAACGCAAAGATAATCTTCAGCCATAGGGGGGGAATGACATAAATAATGAGTCCACCAATAATGACTAATCTTACATACATGCCAAGATAGTCACCGCTGCGAATAAATGTAATCCGGTTTAAATAATCGTACGTATTTGCTTTTGAAAACGGGACTCGGCTAAAGATACGTACTAACCAATGACGTTTCTTGACTTTACTTTTTAAATGCGGAACATCTGCAAACATATTTGCTAATCGATAAAATGCCTGCATACGACTTAGGTCTTTTTCTACCAACAAATCCCATAACAGCCCTGGACGTTTACTGGAGACTTGATAGTCATATAAAAATACAACCCCAAATAGCAAAGTTGCTATCCCAGCCATTAGCATGTTTCCAGAAATAAAAAAATAGAATACCGCGATATTTAATACCGTTCGTACTACTAAATCGATAAGCCTTAAATCACGTTCCCTCACTCGAAGCATCCACCAATTAGCAATAAGATTGGCAAATTTAAACACGAGTAATAAAGCGATGGTTAATAAATACACACTTCCAGCACGATTTGCAAAAATAGTTGTATATAGCGGACCAAATGCAGCAGCAGCTAGTAATACAAGATATAATTGAATCGTAAAGCTATATACAATCGCATTGCGAAAATAAGCTTTCATCTTATGCTCTGCCGGAATCAGAAAAACAAGATCAGGCTCTTTTAATAACGTTCGAACTGGGCTGTAGCTCGCTACGCCTCCAAAAACAATACCAATAATCCAAGCAGCAGGAAAATCACTTGGAATTTCCTGTAACCACTTTTGATAATAAAACGCCAAGGCAGAAATAAAAAACAACATCGCAATAGCTATATGTCCGTTAAAAATATAGCGTAAATAGCGACCCGTTTCTTTTAAATGCGCTGAAAAACGTTGCTTAAAAAAAACATGGGCATTAAACATGGTGGTTCTCTTCCTTTGTTAATTGTACATATAAATCATCTAATGTAGCGCCTGGCATTGCAAAGGTTTCCCGCAATTGATCTAAGCTACCATCTGCCCGTATCGTTCCATCATGTAAAATAACAAACCGATCACAATATCGCTCCGCTGTTGCTAAAATATGGGTGGACATCAACACTCCAGAGCCTTTTTGCTTCATCTGGTCCATCAGCTGCAAATATGATTGAATACCGAGGGGATCCAAACCGACAAAAGGCTCGTCCACAATATATAGCGGCGGTTCAATTAAGAACGCACACATAATCATTACTTTTTGGCGCATTCCTTTTGAAAAATGCACCGGAAACCAGTTTAACTTTTTTTCCATGCGAAACTCATTTAACAATGGCTCAAGTCTTTTATCAAAAATATTTTGCGGTATATCATAAGCCATAGCCGTTAAATGAAGATGTTCATAAAGCGTCAATTCATCATATAAAATTGGCATCTCTGGTATGTATGCCATTTGACTTCGGTACGTCTCTGAATTTTCCTGAAACGTTTTGCCATTAACAGTGATAGCCCCTCTTTTAGGTTGCATCAAACCAATCACATGCTTAATCGTCGTACTCTTACCAGCACCATTTAGACCGATTAAGCCGACGATTTCACCTGGATGAACCGTAAAAGATATTCCTTGTAACACATTTTTATGTGTATATCCACCATAAAGGTTCTCAATATGCAGTAATGGTTCCACAACGTGCTCCTCCTCTTCTATTGTCTTTATTTTAGCATTTATCCAATGTAAAAAACAAAGCAAACAGTACGCTTTTTTTCGACAATGGAGCTATAATGCATTAGTTACCTTGCACCTGCTATATTATAAGGATTCTTTTTTTAGTCCCATGTTTAACCTTAACAACCAACGGATACAGAACTGCTGTCTTTTCATCGTAAATTAAACAGCGAATGGATATTTTTTATCTCCGTGTATAATTCTATCCAAGCTGGTAACAATAACTCTTGAAGGAGATAGCAGTTCTTTATTCGTCCAAGTAAACAAAATTACAATCAGTTAGGTACTATTCCTGACAACTTTTGTTTGGAAACTGTCCCTTATTTGTAATAAAATTGTTCTCTGGATGTGTGTCATCCAATCTAAATCGCATCTTCCCAAATGGAAATAGCGAACGATTGGGGTAAACAGCTTCATAAAGCAATCCCGCTGTATGAGGCATACTGTTTACGCTGCTGATATGAACTCTCTCTCCTTTAACAGAGCTGGTCCTTAGGGGCCAGCTTCTTCTTTGGAACAAAGGAGCAAGCGCCCGTTTAGCAATGTAGTGAATAGAACGAATCAACTAAAGATTTAGGAATCATGCCACTAAAAACAGGGGTATGCCGACGTCTGGGCGGCAAGCCCGTTTTTAGTCGGCCTTCCTCTTAGTGACGAACCGATGATGCCTTATCGTAGGCGCTTTTCTAAAGTCGCATCGTTGCTGGGTTCATGGACCGGACGTGACTATTCGGTTATTTCGTTATCTCCAAACACCTCATTTTATACTTTTGTATAAAAAAACAAACTTATCTAACTCATTTATTTTAGACAGTATTTTAAGAATCTAAACATTATAAAGCAAAAATTTTTTCATGATAGATGGTGGCTCGCGCTCTAGGCGAGCCATGGTGGTTTCTTATCTTAAAAAAAAATCAATAAATATTGGAATTAAGTATTGACGTTAATTATGTATGCGTTGTATATTTAAGTTGATAAAACGTTTTATCAACCTTTTTATAATTTTTCAGGAGGTAATGTGTTGAAGAGAATAATTACATTCGGCAGTATGAATATGGACCTTTCCATCCAAACAGATCGTATACCGAATAATGGTGAAACTATACAAGGAAGCAACTTTTTTCTATCCCCTGGTGGGAAAGGAGCAAACCAGACTGTAGCGGCATCTAAAAGTGGTGCAAATACTTGGATGGTTGGAGGGGTAGGTGACGATTTATATGGAACAAAGCTATTAAAAACGCTTAAAGAGTACGGCGTAAATTGCGAATATGTAAAAAAAATCCCTCATATAACCACCGGCGTTGCTATGATCATCAGAAATAATGGCGATAATCGAATTATTTTCGACGGAGGCGCCAATGAATTAATTAAACCAGATGATATAGACGAGGTATTTCATCAGCTTGCACATGCTGGGGATATTTTTTTAACACAATTTGAGACCGATTATCAAACTGTATTATATTCAGTAAGAGCTGCGAAAAACAATGGCCTCTTTACAATAATTAATCCAGCTCCAGCTAAGCACATTCCTGATTCGGACTACCAAAACATTGATTTACTCATTATTAATCAGTGGGAATGTAAATTCTTATCCGGCATTTATCCGTCTCAAGAAAGCGAATACAAGAAAGCGATTGAATATTTTCAGCAAAAAGGCGCCCATACAGTGCTGATAACTTTAGGAGCAAAAGGGAGTGTGGTTGGCGAAGGCTCCACCATCCATTTCACACCTGGGCTATCTATTAAAACTGTTGATACAACGGCTGCTGGAGATACGTATATTGGTGCACTCGCTTGCTCACTATCTCACGGTAAGTCAATGAAAGAAAGTATGGATTACGCAACAAAAGCCGCAGCTTTAACCGTATCAAAAAGAGGGGCACAGGAGTCTATACCTACAAAACAACAAATATTAAAATTAACCTTTACTAAGGAGGAAAAAAACGATGAATAATAACAAACGACCTATTATTATTGATACAGATCCAGGTATTGATGATGCAGTGGCTCTAGCAGCAGCCTTATATAGTGAGGAGTTGGATATCAAATTAATAACCACTGTAGCAGGTAATGTAAGCCTTGACAAAGTAACATATAATACGCTACGGCTATTACAATTTTTCAAGAAAGAAGTACCTGTTGCAGCCGGTGCAGATCGACCATTAATGAAAGAACCCATTGATGCAAGTAATGTACATGGAGAAACAGGCATGGATGGGTACGCGTTTCCGGAACCAAACGAAAATCTTTTACTAGAAGAGCATGCAGTTAATGCAATGTATAAAACTATCATTCAAAGTAATGAGCCTATTACTTTGGTTCCAATCGGACCATTAACCAATATCGCTCTACTTATAAGATTGTATCCTGAAGTAAAAGTAAATATTAAAGAAATCGTACTAATGGGAGGATCTACAACAAGAGGAAATTCTGGAGTGATGGCTGAATTCAACATCCATGCTGATCCTGAAGCTGCAAAAATTGTATTTCATAGCGGCATACCTATCGTCATGGTTGGATTAGATGTTGGATGGAAAGCGCTAGTTTATCCAGAAGACAGTGAAAAATTAAAAACGATGAATAAAACCGGTCATATGATTTACCACCTATTCCAAAAATATCGTGGTGGTAGCATGAAAAAAGGCTTAAAAATGTATGACAGTTGCGCCATTGCCTATTTGCTAAATCCTAAAATGTTTACGGTAGAGGAAACTTATGTAGATATTGAACTGACTGGTTCTTTAACTGCAGGTTGTACGGTTACCGATCTGAAAGGATATTTAAATAAACCGAATAATGTTACCGTATGTCTGGACATTGACGAAAAATTATTCAAACATTGGTTTTTAGAAAGTTTACAAAAATGCAACTAGACTTATAGACAGGAGAAATTACGATGACACACGATATAATCATGTATAGTTCGGCAATTGCGGCAGTTATCATTGTGGTATATATGTTAGTAAAAAAAATGGATATTAAAGTTGCGTTATTTTCGATCGGTATCCTTTTAATATTCATAAGTGCTGGCTTGGGTAATGAGGTGGCTTTCACTGACTTTGAGCCAACAGGTTCTATACTGCTTGACCCGCTACAAGTTATTGTTCAACAGTTCAAAGCGACATTTACTCAAGCAGGACTCATTATCCTGATGCTTGGCGGATACACGGCATATATGTCTTCCATCGGCGCCAACGATGTTACTGTACAAGTCTTGACAAAACCGATTGGAAAAATTAAATCTGTCTATTTTCTAGTGCCGACTGTATTTTTATTAGGAAATCTGCTTTCACTTGTTATTCCAAGCGCTTCTACATTAGCCATTTTGTTATTAGCTACTTTATATCCAGTTTTAAAAAGAGCTGGAATGTCACCATTAAGTATTGCTGCAGTAATTGCTACATCAGCTACAATTATCCCAACCCCATTAGGTAGTGATAACGTAGCGGTGTCTGAAGAATTTGCAAAATATGCTGCTTTTACCGATTTATCTGTGACAGATTACGTCTTTCAATATCACGCCATTGTTTCTATTCCAACGTTAATATTTATTGCAATGGTCCATTATTTTTGGCAGAGACGCATGGATAAAAAATCTTTAACTGCTAGAAATCAGGAGTCGATTGAAATAGAAAACGTAGAAGAAATAACAGGAGGAAAACTGTTCAAAACAGTATACGCTATGTTACCTATTTTCCCAATTGTCCTCCTACTTATTTCATTTGTTTTAGATATGACAACGGATATAACCGTTTCTATTAGTGTGGAAATTGCCGTTCTATTTTCATTAATTCTTGCAGTTATTTGTGAATTGATTCGTCAAAAAGATAATAAAGCTGTGTTAAAAAATACGGAGAAGTTTTTTGATGGCATGGGAAAGGCAATTCCGATTGTAGCACTAATAGTTGCTGCTTCTGTATTTGTTACCGGCTTAAAATCCATCGGGTTAATAGATGCATTACAGTCAGCCATGCAAAACTTCCATGGACAAGGTTTTAATTTTGTTTTACCACTAATTTTAGTTGCTTTTACTGCACTAATTGTCTTACTAAGTGGAAGCGGTATCGCATTATTCTTTGCCATGATACCTTTAATGGTTCCATTAGCTGAAGCAGCTGGCATTAGTCCAGTAGCTATTTCCATCCCAATGGGACTTGCAGGTAATTTATTCCGAGCAGTATCTCCTGTAGCAGCTGTTGTACTAATAATTGCGGGAACGTTAAAAGTAGATCCATTAGATATTATAAAACGCACTTCTGTACCAATGATTTCTGGTGTCATTTTCATGTTCGTTCTTTCAATGATCCTCTTTTTATAAAAATGGGTTAATAAATACAATAAAAAGAATATTGTCTCTAAACACAAGCAAGTGGCACATCTGGATTCACTTCTATAATAAGACATTCCCAACTTTATTTAGTAAAATGAAATATAAATGATTAATTTATAGGGGATGTAAATAGTGAAAGTAACCATTAAAGATATTGCCAAGAAAGCAGGTGTCTCTCCAAGCACAGTGTCATTAGTATTAAACAATAGACCATGCCGTGTTTCGCAACAGAAAAGAGATGAAATTAAGCAAATTGCCAAGGACCTTAACTACACTGCAAACCAAATAGCGAGAAGTCTTGTTACAAAGCAAACGAAAACATTCGGTTTAATCATACCTGACATTGAAAATATCTTTTTCTCTTCATTGGCAAAACATATTGAATTGCAATGCCGCTCACATGGTTATACATTAATCATTGTTAATTCAAATGATCAATTTGAAAATGATATTGCATTACTGGATTTATTGCTATCGCGTTCTGTAGAAGGTATCTTTCTTATTCCTGGGAGTGAATCATGGCAAAATAAGACGGAGCTAATTAAAAAATTGCAGCTGCTCCCCGTTCCATATATTTTGCTCGACCGTGTGTTTTCTGAACTCTCTTGTGACAAAGTTTGGTTTGATAATGAATACGGTGCCTATATCGCTGTAAAACATTTATTGGAAAATGGACATCGAAAAATTGGCTGTATTGCTAGTTCAAGTTTCGTTAATGGTCAATTCCGTTTGAACGGATATTTACGTGCATTAAAAGAATTTAACATTCCAATCAATCAAAATAATATTGTAACAGGCGACTATAAAAAGGAAAGTGGCTATGTTGCTGGAAAAGAATTATTAAAAAAAGATATTACAGCTGTATTTATTACAAATGATATGATGGCACTTGGTTTCATCCATAGTATTTATGAACAAAACAAAACAATACCAAACGATTACTCGGTAATCAGTTATGATAATACGATTTACCCTTACCTATTTGGAGTTGAGTTATCGTCTATTAAACAAGATGTGAAAAAATTAAGTGAAGCTGCCTTCAAACAGCTCTATGAGAAAACACAAAAAAAAGTTAACGTGCAAAAAGATATTTGCTTACAACCAGAGCTTATCATTAGAAAAAGTGTAAGAAACATGCATGCTTGAAGATCAAAAATGTAAACCAAACACTAAAATAAATAGTTGGTAAGTGAATAAATATGGTAATGATGCTAACTAGCGAAAGAAAAACACGGCGATTCGAAAAAGAACAACACACATTTTCTTCGTAGGATATGTTGTGACGCGCTCTCCCCTATCCTGTTGTAAAGAAGTGTAGTGGGGTCACGCCTCGTAGGAAAAAAGCAAACTGCTTCCGTGGTGGCTGAGCTCGGGGTCAACGGAAAGCATAGGTTATTCTGTAGCGGTCTCTACAAATCATCGTTACATCTAGTTGCTAACCATAGATATGAAGAGCTCCCAAAATAAATGTTTCTCGTGAATAATTTTCTGTTGACTGTACAGAATAATGGATGAAGGCGAAAGGATAGTAAAAAAGTTATCAAGCAAACAAATTTTTTTCGTGTTTCAAACTTGAAATGAGCTAAGTTTCGAACAAAAAACCTTCATACAAATGAGGTGTTGGCGATCGATATTTAACTGTGTTTCAAAAAGAACACAAAAATGAGGTGTTTGCAAACGGCAATTAAAGCTGCCACAACTAACTAATTAGGCTTGCTTCTTCTAGAAGCAGTTACTAAAACGGAAATTGTAAACAAACATCAATCAGGCAGAATTGCTGACATTGATTCTCTTTACAATATCCTTTAGCAAAGCCTGTTTCCTTTTACGTCTTCACACGAGCCAGTCCCTCAGCGGGGCTGGCTTTTTCAGATGCTATTAGTTACAACCAATGTAAGGACAGCATTACCTATTAAAATGCTCATTTACTGTGTTCATGAGAAATAAAAAATTACTTAGAAGGTTTGCTTTACAACCTCATCGCTTCCTATATACAATAGATATAATATGGAAAAGAAAGGTGAGATAAAATGAGTCATGAAGATTGTATTTTTTGTAAAATTGTAAATCAGGAAATTCCTTCAGCCAAAGTGTATGAAGATGAGCATGTATACGCCTTTTTAGATATTAGTCAAGTTACCAAAGGCCATACGTTAATCATCCCTAAAGTACATGTAAAAAACATTTATGAAACCCCATCCGACATCGCTGCTGCACTTTTTGCCAGAGTACCGAAAATTGCCAACGCAATTAAAGCAGCTTATCAGCCAATTGGAATGAACTTACTCAATAACAATGAAAAGCCTGCGGACCAATCCGTTTTTCACTTACATATCCATCTTCTTCCACGATACGGAAAAAACGACGGCTTCTCCTCCAATTGGGAAGTTCATGCAGATGATTATACAACTGATGATTTACAAAAAATCGCTGGGACAATAACAAAACATATAGACTAAAACAAATAAATAGTGATTGATTTTTTACCAGTGGAGTTACTACCCACTGGTTTTTAACGAATCCATATTTTTACACATACCACATTTTTCTGAATATAAGTGGTGCTGTAAGACCTCCGCTGATTACTGCAGTTTCACTTATCGCCAAACTTAAAGGCAAAGAATTTTAATTAAACTACCCACAACTTATTCCCCTCACCTTTGGGCTACGCTCTTTACACGTGAAGAGGGAGACTTCTTTCAGTGGACCGTTAAAATTCGAGTGTAAAGTGCTACCCATAGCTTTTTATTTTATTAAATATTTGTTATAATGAACATAAGTTCCTGCAACTGACAAATTAGCGTACAGCTGAGGAATGAATAGTCTGAGAAAAGTTGAGTAGAGGAGAGTTTACAAATGAATATTCGCGTATTGGTGACCTTATCGTTACTAGTAGGGATTGGCGCTGTATTGCACGCTGTTGTTCCACCAGTTATTTTTGGAGTTAAGCCTGACATGTTGCTTTCTATGATGTTTTTAGGAATTCTACTATTTCCTAGACTGAAATATGTCATGATTCTTTCGATTGCTACCGGAGCTATATCTGCTTTAACAACCACAGCACCAGGCGGGCAAATAGCCAATTTGATTGATAAACCAATTACTGCAATTATATTTCTAAGCTTATTTTTGGTTATTTCTAAAGCGGTAAGCCCTCTGACCCAAGCAGTTATATTAACTGCAGTCGGAACTATGATTTCAGGTGCTATATTTTTGAGCGTTGCACTCTTTTTAATCGGAATAATGGACGGCTCATTTATAGCGATGTTTAGCATAGCCGTATTGCCAGCAGCGTTATTAAATTCAATTATAATAGCTGTTGTTTATCCAGTTGTACAAAGGATTTTAAAAAGAACACCGCAATTAATGAATACCTAAATTAAAATCCTCTGGCATACAAAATAGTCCAGAGGGTTTTTCAAACCGAAATATGTTTACTTACAGCTACTAATGAGGAATATTTAATTAGACAGTGGCTATTTTTTTACAAGAGGGCTTTAAGAACGATGCTTCTTGGCAACACTATAAGCTTAAGATGAACTATAAAATTACCTGTAAATACCATCTCAGTAAAAAGGAAAGGAGCGATAAATAGATGACGAATACAAAATCATTATGGTTAGGAATTGCAATTGGAGGTACCGTAAGTGCAGTCATCACTTTACTAAGCACACCATCTTCTGGAAGAAACCTCCGCGAACAGATGAAGGATAGAGGTCTAGAATGGAAGGATATGCTGTTACATTTAAAGCAGGATGGTTTACGTTTAAAAAATCAAATTAAAGAGACGTCCCAAGAAGGCGCAGCACTAATGAAAGAACTGACGCAGGATATGAAGAAATCCGTAACCGAATGGAAGGCAACTGTGGAGCCACATCAAGAAAATATTCATCAATATTTAGAGCAAATTGAATCCAGTCTCAAAGACCTTGAAGATAAAGTAAAAAAACATTAATTAAACTGTGCATTGCTGGGAAGCTTTCTCAACAGGGAAAGCTTTTTATATGCTTTTTTTGTATCATTTTCTTCTTTGATTGGATATAGAAATTACTCTATTACATATAAACGTACTATAATGGTATGAAAAATTCTTATGGAAATTATGGTGTTACCGTTCGATAGCTACAGCGAGTACACTGGAAAAAAGCTTGCAGAAAAAACCTAGAAAGTTTCTCTACAAGCTTCAACGCATACATATTAAGGTTTTTATTTTGCTGGTAAGTCTTCAATGGAATCAATATCCATATAATCTGGTACGACTAAACCAATCTTCGCGCCTTCTAAATTCGCTCCCAGATCGACAAAGTCATCCTTAAATTTTTCGTAAAAGTCTTTGTGGGTCGCCGGCAACCAGGCAGCTAATGTAGCATCACCATCTCCATTGGCTACTGCTTCAAACATGACCGCAACATCTACTGGGGTAATAGTCACATGAAAGCCTTTTTGACGTAGTACTTCTGCGACAACATTGGCAGAAGCTCGTTCTGAATCCCAAGGGGTTGACACAAGTTCAATTTCTACACCATCTACATCCTCTACGCCTTCCGTCCATGGTTTGGTTTTATCTGGATTATCTTCCACCCACTGTTTCGCTACATCGGCAACTTCTTTCCCACTTTCAGAAGCTTCATACATGATTCCTTCCATATCTTCCACTGACCATTCAAATTGATCAATGAGCTTGTAAGCATTCGGTTTATCTTCTTTCAGTCCTTTTCTTGCCAATGACTTAATAATTTCTACATCTCCATAAATGCCTTTTGGATCTTCCAAATATTTCAGGTTAGCAAATTTCGCGAACATCCAATGCGGGTTCCAACCAGTTACTACAATCGGACTTTCACTTGAAATAGCTTCTTCTAATTCCGTTACCATCGCAGCAGTGGAAGACTGTTCCAGCTCCCAGCCTGAAAGGTTATCATACTCTTCAATTGCTTTTTCTGTCGTTACTGTAATTCCTGCACCAGGTTCAATCCCCGTAATGGTATAATCTACTGCTTCCCCATAATTCGTCTCATCTGATTTTCCTTCCGTATTACTTTCCTCTTTTGCTTCATTCGTTCCACAAGCTGCAAGTAGCA
This sequence comes from Virgibacillus sp. 6R, assembly GCF_001895305.1. Classification (NCBI taxonomy): domain Bacteria; kingdom Bacillati; phylum Bacillota; class Bacilli; order Caryophanales; family Bacillaceae; genus Virgibacillus; species Virgibacillus sp. 6R. The sequence continues at coordinate 849,690 of NZ_CP017762.1, forward strand.
TGATGGCGATAATGAAACTTAATAGCAACAATCTGCTCCACCAGTTTGTTTTATGCACTAAAACATCTCCCTATATTTTTTCTTGATTATATATAAAGCTGATACAAAGGAGTATCAGCTTTATAAACACATAAATTTTACGCTACGACAAAAACTAGCTATGGAAAAGTTTTACTCTACGCCTTTCGTCCATTCTTCAACTTTATCCTGATTTTCTTTTACCCAATTTGCAGCAGCCTCTGTAGGCTCAGCTCCATCTGAAATTTCTAACATAACAGCTTCCATATCTTCTGTTGTCCAATTGAACTGGTCTAAAATCTTATATGCATTTGGCATATCTTCTTCTAATCCTTCACGTACCATTGTTTCAATGGTTTCAGCCTCTCCATATGAGCCTTTTGGATCTTCTAAATACTTCAAATCATATTTCGCAAATTTCCAATGTGGAGTCCATCCTGTTACTACGATTTCCTCTTCATTTTCGATCGCAGAGCCTAACTCAGTTGCCATTGCACCACTTGAAGAGGTCTGTACAGTCCAATCACTCAAGTTTTCATAGTCCTCAACCGCTTTTTCTGAGGCAGCTACGACACCTGCACCTGGCTCAATACCAGTAATATTCTGACCTGCTTGCTTATCTAGATCCTCAATACTATCGACGTCCATATATTCTGGCACAACTAAGCCAATTTTTGCGCCTTCCAGATTTACGCCTAATTCAACTACTTTATCTCCGTATTGTTCATACTGGCTTTTGTGTGTTCCTGGAAGCCATGCTGCTACCATGCCATCCGCTTCTCCATTAGCTACTGCTTCCCACATAACTGCATTATCCAAAGGTGTTAACGTAACATCAAAGCCTTGGTCTTCCAATACCTTTCCAATTACATGTGTAGAAGCTATTTCAGAATCCCACTCTACATAGACTAGTTCTATTTCTTTGCTTTCTCCTTCATCAGAAGAGCCTTCACCAGAATCAGATGCTTTATCATCTGATCCACACCCCGCTGCAAATAAGGCTAATGAAAGTCCAGCTACTAAGCCAAGACGTTTCCAATTACGCTTTAACATAATAAAAAACTCCCCTTTTACTCATTATTATATGGAAACTTTTCCTCAGAAAAGGTACCAATAAGGTTAAATATCTTTTTGTTTATTCATACTTTGGGTAAAACGGTCCATAATAATTGCTAAAATCACAATACCAATACCAGCAACAAATCCTGCTCCAGCTTCAGCACGCTGTAACGCGGAAAGAACATCTCTTCCCAGTCCAGGAGCACCGATCATCGACGCAATAACGACCATAGATAAAGCGAGCATTACTGTTTGATTAATTCCTGCCATAATGGTTGATTTTGCCATGGGAAGCTCTACTTTAAACAGCTTCTGAGCACCTGTACTTCCAAATGCTTCTGATGCTTCTACGAGCTCCGCAGATACTTGACGAATACCTAAATTCGTAAATCTTACAGTTGGCGGAGTAGCAAAAATTAATGACGCAAACACGCCAGGTACCATACCAATACCAAAGAATGCAACTGCTGGTATTAAGTAGACAAATGCAGGCATTGTTTGCATAAAATCAAGAATTGGTGTAATAATGGTTGTTGCAATTTTACTTTTTGACATCAGAATTCCAATCGGAACACCGATAATGACTGACAAAATGCTAGCTAACAATACGAGCGTAAATGTATTCATTAGCTTCTCCCATAATCCTTGATTGTAGATCAACCAAAGTCCAACAATGGAAAATGCAGCCAGCGCAAATTTCTTTCCTGAGATAAAGAACGCAATAATTGCTACAGCGAGGATAATAATAAGTGGAGGGATTACCATTAACGTCTCAGACGTAAAATTCATAAACTCCTCAAATTGCTCTTTCACAGGGTCAAATAGAAAGGAAAATGTATCTGTAATCCAATCAGTAGCTCTATCAGTCCAATCAGCTAATGGTATATCAGGTACGACATCCAATACTTTATTCAACATGTAAATTCACCTCATTCTCACTGGATAAAGCGGCAATGACTGCCCCTCTAACAATTACTCCTGCTAATTTTTCGTTATCAACTACTGCAACTGGAATAGGTGAATTATAAATTAAATCAAAAATATCATGCATTGGCGTTTCTTTTTCAACAATTGGAATATCGTTTTTCAATATTTCCTTTAAATCTGTAACTCCTGACTTAAATGCATCTGATGCAATATCTGCTGTTATATAACCTTTGAGATTTCGTTTGCTATCAACGACAAAGATGCTTGACAATCCTTCTTCACGCATTCTTTCCAGCGCAACTCTCGGACCATGACGATCCAAATTAACGGTTTCTGGTCGTTTCATAATATGCTGCGCAGTTAACACTTTCGAGCGATCAACATCTTCAACGAATTTCTCTACGTAATCATTTTCTGGATTTACTAGAATTTCTTCTGGCGTGCCAATTTGGACAATCGATCCATCTTTCATGAGCGCAATTCGATCGCCAATTCGCAACGCTTCGTCTAAATCATGCGTAATGAATATAATCGTCTTTTGCATTTTATTTTGCAAATCCATCAATTCATCCTGCATCTCTTTACGAATTAACGGATCTAACGCAGAGAAAGCTTCATCCATTAACAATACTTCGGGATCATTAGCTAATGCGCGAGCGAGCCCTACACGTTGCTGCATACCGCCTGATAACTGGTTCGGTTTTTGATGCAAATAATCCCCTAAGCCAACCAGTTCCAGTGCTTCTTTCGCCTTCTTTTGGCGTTCCTCTTTATCTACTTTTTGAATTTCCAAACCATATTCCGCATTTTGTAAAATGGTTCGGTGAGGAAATAACCCAAAATTCTGAAACACCATACTAAGTTTTTGTCTACGCACATTACGCAGAGCTTGTTTATCCATTGATACTAAATCCTCACCGTCAATCAAAATCGTACCTTCTGTTGGTTCAATAAGTCGATTCAGCATTCGAACAAGTGTCGATTTACCACTTCCAGATAGTCCCATAATCACAAACACTTCTCCTTGCTCAACCGCAAAAGAAACTCGATTAACACCAACTGTATTACCTGTCTCCTTTAATATAGATTCCTTGGATAACCCTTTATCCAACAGCTTGATTGCTTGCTTCGGATTCTTTCCAAATATTTTGGATACATTTTTCGCCTCTATTACCGGCACGCTTTTCACCTCGTTATTTAATTTGAGCCAATGACCATGCATTCGAACTACTACTTTATGATCATTGCTATCACATACGAAGTCCTTGAAAAACTAGAATGGAAGTTTTATAGTTTTTCGTCAGCCCCGAACATGTCATTTACTTACTTTATAACTATAACGATTTTATTTTTACAACACAAACTTTAAATTCTTTTAGTTTTGTACATATTTTTTGTACAGTTAAAACTGAATGAAAAATATGTACGTTATTCTTTATATAGCTCCAATATCCTCCATAATACTGTTCAATGACTAAGTTTTATTAAATGGGGATTTAGTGTAACCTTTATATATCAAGGTTTTAGGAGGATTTTATGAATAAGCCTCAATCGGAGAATATAACCAATAAAATTTTAGTAGAATTTACAAAGACGATTGAAATGTTTGGGTTTACACCATTGGAATCAAGACTGTTTGCATATTTATATTTAGCTGACAAACCGATGACGTTAGATGATATGGCAGAGGCATTGGGAAAAAGTAAAACGGCGATGAGCACGAGTATACGGACACTCGCAGATCAAAACTTAGTTACAAGAGTATGGAAGAAAGGGGTGCGAAAAAGCCTTTATAAAGCGCATACACAGTTATTCAAAGCGTTTATGGTGTCTTATATGAACAAATGGGTCGAAGCTGCTCACCAACAAAAAAGCTCATTTTTAGAAATAGAACAGCAAATAAAAGAAATGAAAGATAGTAAAGCAGTATGGATACAGGGGATGCAAGTAACCGAAGAACGACTGCTGCAGATTATTGAATTCCATCAGAAAATGGAGGACCTATTTCGTGACATGAAGAGGGATTAGCATAGGAAAACAAATCACAATATAGTGATAAAACGAGCAGTGGGCTTACTTATTTCATTCCCTTAAAAAGAATGTAAACCCATCTGAAAACAGGTTATTTTTATATGCTAATCCTTAATATGTTCGATAATTGCTAAAAAAGCATTCATTAAAGAAGGATAATATCCTTCTTCTTTTAATGCAAAAATAGTTTGATGAAGCTCTAATTTTTCATGAAGCATACCGGCAAAATGAATTAATAAGGAAGAGAAATCTAACAACCCTTCCTCTGTTTGTCTTTTAAATTGTTCATCCAGATAATCAAGCAAACGAATCAACTCATTATATTCTTGTTCCGTTATATCACATTCTATTATTAACTTTGTGAAAGGATATGCTTCCATATTCATAATCTTGGAAAGTAAATGTAAGTGAAAAGCAGTTGTTTCTGCCTCATTTTTCATAGGTATTCCTTCGCCTCTCCTTTCCAGCTTATTACTTCATTATAGCATAAGTATGTAGGCTTACGTATGATAAAGTGAATCCTCAATCAGTGGAGGTTTTTATTCATCCCCCACGGCTTGTTAGTACCATAATAAGTATGACCTAAACGCCGCTTACGAAATAGGCATTTAGGCGCTGTTATCTCTCACTGAGACTTGTTGCAGTAAAGATTATCCAACTTCTCAAGTAGGAGCCCTCACCTTCTATACAGGATAAAAACTCACAGCTCAATAAGCAGATGAGATAACACATGGTATCGCGAACCCTCATATACAAATTTATTATTGATGTAGATTTTCTTCTTAAATTTAAATTTTAAAAAATGATAATTTTACAGAAACATGGGCACTTACACTCATCCTTCTGTGTTTCAAAAAACAAAATTTAAACTTTTTTTAACAAGTAAAAAAACTACTTGAAACCTATTGCTTTTTCCAGTTATTTTTACTATGATTCTTGGAGGATAAATAAACTTATAACAGGAATTGGAGGGGATCCAAATGAATTGCTGGAAATCCATCAACCTTGCAAAAGATTTTGGTCGTAATCGATTATTGCTTATGTCAAGCTTGATTACGTTGTTTTCCTTTATCTTATTATATGTCTCGATAACCATTGCCCAAGGATCAACAGCAGAAGTTAGTGAAGCAGGTATTATCCCTTTCCTACTTTTACTCCTATTGCTGCCAACAATCCATTCGTCTATGCATATACTTCCTTTAATTTTAATGAATAGACGTATGAAAATCATTTTCAAATTAAAAAATGGATGTTTCCCTGTATTCTATTATTATACGAAATACCACTTAACCAAAAAAGCTTATTTCATTGTTGCACTGGCACCAACTATTTTACTAACCATTCCAGGAGTTGTTGCCAGTTATTACTTTAACAATTATTCTGTTTATATATTGTTACTTACATCTGCAAATATTGGAATTGCTTTTATTGACTTGCTGTATATTAGTTATTTATGGAAAGCGCCAAAACAATCAGTAATTGAAAGTAGTGAAGACGGTAATGGCCTAGATATTTTAATTCAAGGTCATGAGCAAGCAAGGATCTGAGACCATTCAGATCCTTTTTTGCGGTTAGTGCAGGTATTGATTTTCCATACGAGGAAAACAAATCTCCCCTATTCAGATGATTAAACTTTTGGTACAGTAAAGAATATGATATTTTAAAATGGCAGGGAAATGGAAAGAACCTTTCGTCATTCCTTTTCAAAGATACGTATTGATGTATTCTTTTAATATTAAAGGGGGGGTACGATGAATATCATTTTTCTAATCTATGGATTTATCATATTTCTTATTTTTAATTCTTTAACGCATAAGTTCTGTATTAAAATGGAAATGGAAGCTCTTAAACAAGGGAAAATGTTTCGGGTAATTAATTTAATGATTACAATTCTTCTCGTCAGCTCCTATCTACGAGTAATGAATACAATGGTGTAACAGTTCCCCGATGCAACTTTCGTAAAAGAATTTTTTACTGATATTTATCAATTGAACTGTATTTTTATCATCATTCTATGTTATATTAATTGCTAGGGGAGAATTATTGTACAAGCAGATTAGGAGTGTTTAAGTATGAAGAAAACAGCAATTGCTGTCACATTAGCTGTCAGTGTCCTTGCACTGGGAGCATGTAGTTCAGGAGATGACGAAGCTGTCGTTGAAACTAAAGCAGGAAATGTGACGAAAGAAGAGTTTTATGAAGCGCTAAAAGATCGCCACGGCGAAAAAGTTTTACAAGAATTGGTAACCATGGAAGTACTAGGCGATAAGTACGATGTTTCAGATGATCAGGTTGATGAAGAAATTAAAAAGATGAAAGATCAGCTTGGTGACCAATATGACATGGCTATTGAACAGCAATTCGGAAGCGAAGATGAATTGCGTAACATCATAAAGATTAGTTTATTGCAGGAAGAAGCTATTGCCGAAGATGTAAAAATTAAAGAAGAAGAGCTTAAACAATTGTACGACCGTAAAAATACGGAAGTAAAAGCACAGCATATTTTAGTGGAGGATGAAAAAACAGCTAAGGAAGTCAAGAAGAAGTTGGACGATGGCAAAGGCTTTAGTGACTTAGCAAAAGAATATTCTACTGATGACGGAAGTGCTAAAAAAGGCGGCGACCTCGGTTACTTCTCAGCTGGGCAAATGGTTCCAGAGTTTGAAGATGCTGCCTACAGTATGAAAAAAAATGAAATTAGCGATCCCGTAAAAACACAACATGGTTTCCATATCATTAAAGTAAATGATAAGCGTGAGAAAGAAGAGAAACTAGGAAAATTTGAAGACGTAAAAGAAGATTTACGTCGTGAACTACTAACAAAGAAAATGGATCCTGCTAAAATGCAAGAAAAAATCAATAAGCTGATCCAAGATGCAAATGTTGACGTGAAGATCGACAAGTATAAAGATATGTTTAAACAAAATGAAGAGAAAAAGGACGCTGAAGATACAGAAGCAAAAGGATAATTCTCTCAATGAAAACAGAGGCTAGGCCATCCATTGGCACTAGCCTCTTTACGTTATTTCATTTGAATGATTGCCTCTTCCCTTCAATTCTCTTTCCTTTCTAAGCCGTTCCATATAAACTTCCCCTTCTTGCTCAATAAAATGCTGTTCCATTTTCCTTTCAGCAACCATTCCTCGAAAAGCCATATATCCACTAACAAAAATAAGTAAAATCATGACAAATACCCACCAAGGCACACCGAGTATCATTTTTTTCGCCTCCTTATTTGTCTCTTGTACAAGTATATGCGTACAGGAGGGAAAAATAACCTTCGTACTTAAAAGAAGTTTCCACTGCGTACGAGAAGGGAATGATTGACGTTGTACTTTAATCTAGCATTTACATTCTGTACGTACCGATTGAACAAATGGTATAACTTCTACTATCATTCCTCAAATAATGGCTTGTAGAAGGAACGATTATCCATAGCAAATAGTCTATCTGTAAACTCTCCAGGCTTTACTTTTTCTAACGAACGATTTAGCATATTCAATTTAGCATCCAGCATGTCGATTAAGTGTAACACTTCAGCTTCACGAACAAGCGGCGGCTTTGGGCTTCCCCATTCTGCTTTCCCATGATGGCTTAACACCACATGTTGCAGTACAGTAATTTCTTCCCCTTCAATATTCATTTCTTTCGCCATTGTTCCAATTTCCTCCACCATCATAGGAATATGTCCAAGCAGTTTTCCTTTTAACGTGTAGGTAGTAGAAACAACACCGGATAACTCTTTTATTTTAGCCATATCATGGAGAATAATCCCGGCATACAACAAATCTTTATTAATCTCCGGATAAAGTTTGTGAATTTCCTTGGCTATTGCTAGCATACTTACAATATGATGTGCTAATCCTGACGCATATTCATGGTGATTCTTTGTCGCAGCTGGATAGGAAAGTAGTTCCTCTTGATATTTTTTAATAAATGCACGTACAATCCGTTGTAAGTTTGGATTTTGCATTTCAAAAATAGCTTCTGTCAACTTTTCTATTAAGCTTTCTTTATTCACAGGAGCTTTTTCCACAAAATCATCTATTTTCACATCATCTGTTGGTTGTGAGGGTCGAATCGAAAAAATTTTAAGCTGCGGCTTTCCGCGAAATTGATTGATTTCACCAGCAACGCGGACAATTTGTTCGGCCACAAAGAGCGTTTCATCCTCTGAAGTGGCGTCCCATAGCTTCGCCTCTATTTCTCCTGTCGCATCGCGAAGCATTAAAGTTAAAAATGGTTTTCCATTACTGGTTAAACCCTTGATTGCTTCACGTATTAATAAGAAGCCTTCATAAGCTTCCCCGATCGAAGCATGCCTAATCCCTTTTTTCATATCCTGTTTCATCTTCCTATCTCCCTTCGCTTGAACAGCGCCTATGCACCTACTAACACTTCGGAAAATGAAGTGAAGAAAGCTTCGTAGCCTGTACATTCATATCTCGCAAAATTATAGAAAAGCCTAATTTCAAAACAGTAGTCAACCTATCATTGAAACTAAGGCCTAATCTACGGATAACTTCGACATCTCCCATTTCGACCAAGCTTTTTTTTGTCTCCTTTAACGTAACGAAAAGGGACTGATCCCTTATAAAAAGCATCAGTCCATCTTCGTAGTTGTTAATTTTTTGGAATATAGTCAAAAATCTTACCACTTTCAATCACTTGAATAAACTTCATCAACCATTCGTAGTAATTTTTAGCATACTCCAACCGCTCAATATCTGTGTTAATCTTTGCTTTTAATTGTTCATCATCTGTTTCTTCCTGTAGTTTCTGGAGCTCAGCAATGGCTTCGTCTGCTTCTTCAATATTGGTTTCTGTATGATGGCGCCAACGATTGCCAAAGAGGGAGGTGAACGATTTATACCAATCTTCCTCTGATCGATATAAATCTTTTCGAATGCCCCGTTTAAAAGTAGATTCAACCATCTTCATTTCTGACAGCGTTCGTACACCTGTCGACATACTCGTTTTACTCATTTCAAGCGCATCACGCATATCATCTAAAGTCATTGGTTTATCGGCAAAATACAATACACCATACAGCCTACCAACGGAAGATGTTAGCCCATATAAGTTCATATTTTTGGCAATGACTTGAATAAATTTTTCAATTGTTTCATCATATTTTTCCCAGTCTTGACACTCTTTTTTCTCTGGCACTGGATGTCCCTCCACATGCATTATAATCATAATCTGCAAATAGTTTATCATTTATTGTCAATGAATGCGAATAGAATTTAACATTTGGACAAAACTTCTTTTTTCAGCCAATGTAACAAGATCTTGTTTACAAGTGAATACGATCACTTGCTGCCTTTGCACAATTCTTTCAAGCAATGACGTCACGCGTTTTGTTCGAATGGAATCAAAATGAACAAATGCATCATCCATCATAAATGGCAAGGCATGTTCTTCACTTATACATACACTAACCGCTAAACGCAAAGCAACGTACAATTGGTCCATCGTCCCTTGAGATAGTTCTTTAACATCAAATCGTGTACCATCATTTGTCTCTACCGTAAATGGTTGCTCAGCAGTTGGCGGGTAAACATATTGGTAAGCTTCCGCTGTTAATTCACGAAAATATAATGTTGTTCGTTCCATCACCTTGTGCAAATATTTGTTCTGGTACGATCGCTTTGCCTGCAATAGCATCTCTTTTGCAGTTTTAAGCGTTGCCCATTGTTTTGCCTGTTGATGGAGCGCTTCCTGCTCCATTTCCTTTTGGTGAACTAAAGTGGAGTAATCTTCTCTTTTTTCCATTCCAACTATTTCTGCATGGACGGTCGCTAACATTTGTTGATGCTTTTCCAAATCTTTTTCCAGCTGGGTAGTGGTTTGCTTCATCTTTTCTTGTTGCTGTTCCAAGTCTAGTAATCTTGGAATTTTATCCATTATTGCATCCAACATATATTTAGGAAAAAATGAAGCAAGCTGACTAGCTAATGCTGCTTTCTTTTCTAATAATGATTGCTGTAGTTGTTTTTGATTTTCTTTTTCGTAAAAAGCTTCTTCGTCTCCAACATGAGCTGTTTCAAGTAACTGATTCATTTCCAATGTTAAAGGCTTCATTTGTTGATTTACTTGATGCAGGGCGAGCTCACTCTCCGCTAATTGAGTTTGATAGTATGAACATTGATTAGCGGCCGCTTCATGTTTCTCCAACAGCTTCTGAATGGAATTAAACTGTAAATGAACTGTCTGTTCCGACCATTCCCATTTTTCATGTTGAGCAAACGTGTTTATGTTAGAACGAATAATCGCTAGCTGTTGCATCAATGTTGCATACGTTTCCTCATCTTCCTTCATTCGCCCATTTATATATTGCAATTGTTTCAAACTATGGAATACATCAGGCCAATACGTAGGTGCAAGATGAGTTAGAAAAGGATAGGCATCTTGCTCAGCAAGTATTCTTTCATCCATGCGGCGCATTTGATCCGTTAGTTGTAGCTGTTGTTCTTCCCATTTTAACGCTTGAACATCTATCCGTTTTAATTGTTCATCGATCGCTTCAAGCCGCGTTCGCAACTGTAATTGCTGCTCCACTAACTGCTCCACACGCTTTCGTTCTGTGTCCGACAGATAGCTTCCATTCGTTGGCTGCATAAACAATCTGTCCATTTCTTTTATCGACTGCTCCTGCCAATTCCATTGAAATACAGCACCTATAGCCACTAGTGGTGCTAAAAGTAATAGTGCTGTATAGTCCATCCCGATCCCAATACCCGCCAACAGCATAGCAGCTATTATCAGAACTGAAAAAATCAAGCGTGTCTGTTTTCGCTTCCGCTGTTGTTGCTTTTTCCAATTAGATTGGTTGGTACTTTGTTGTTCAATGGATGACGGGGTAAAAATTTGTGCCGAATGCTGTAGCTGTTGTTTCCAATCGTGCAACTGTTGCTCAGAAGTTATTCTTTCTTGGATCGCCTGCTTCTCTTCCATTAATTTACTTCGCTGCTTCGCTTGCTGCTTTTTATCCAGTTGCAGTTGCAATTGTTTAACATCTAATTGATCCAAATCCTCTTTTATTTTCTTCCAGTTCTTTTCTGTAAATACGGAAAGTTGCAATTGATCTATCTCGCTACGGTCTATTGGTAGTTGTAATTCATTACAGCTGTGAACAAACTGTTGCTCCTGTTTTTGCAACGATTTTGAGATAGCCTCTGCTTGTTCTGTGAGTTGTTCATATCGAGGCTTCTCCTCCATTACGAGCTTTCCTTCATGGTAAAGGTCTACGGGTAATAATGCTTCCGTTAATCCTTTGATTTCACTTCGATAGCGGGTTTGGTTCGCTTGTAACACTGCTATTTCACTTTTTAAAGGTAACAGCTTTTCCTTGAGACGTTCCCAGCGTTCGACTCCTGCTTCTGGAAAGGTAATCTCTTTAGGAATTTGCTCCAACTGCTTTTCGACTGTATGGTATGCTTGAATAATCGGTAGAGCATGTTTTTGTTTATCTACATAAAGCCGTTGTTCATGTAGTTCCTGAATGTTCTTTTTAAGATGCTCTATTGCTTGCTCCAACCCCTTGACTTGCGCTTGCTTTTCTTGATAAGTAGCTTCCAAGCGTTTCCAATCATTTGCTTGAGCTTGGATATCTTGCAGCTTGGTTAACCGTTGATTCATGAGCGGCTTTTTTCCAGATGGTTTAAATAACACCCCGAGCTGTTGTTCCAATTGTTTTTCTACTGCATAGAGATTCTTCGCTCCTGTTAAGCCAACACCAAGAATAACCTCCCCTAAATCATCTGCTTGCATCTCTGTAATTTTCAGCAGGTCTTTGGCAGAAAAAGAGAAAACCGCTTGATATGTCGCTAATGTCATTCCTTTTAATTGTTCTTTAAGCCATGCTTCTCCTTTTTGTTCCCCATCTGATGTATAAATCAATGCTTCTCCATTTCTTACGTTGTGCAAACGTTCAATCATGAACGTCTCTTCTCCTTGAGAAATGGTCAATCTGCCTCCTATTTGCCCGCTTGTCTTGGGACGATAAAACTCACATTGTTTAGGAGGAAAACCAAATAACATAAATAGGAGAAATGCGTGTAACGTGGATTTTCCTGATTCATTTTCCCCATAAACATAAGTTACTTGTTGTTCGGAAAAATCAAAGGTTTCATTCACCCATTTCCCAAAACCAAAAATGGTGGCTCGTTGAATAATCACGTTTTCCCCTCATTCCTTTAACAGCTCGTGAACGAGTAACTCTTTAGCTGCTGCTGTTATTTCGTGCTCTTCCTCTATTGTTAACGGCTGTAAAAACTTTCGCGCTTGCTTTTGCTGATAGAGATCGGTAAGTAACGGCTGAACGGTCAGCTTATCAGCTTCACGAAGCATTTCTCCAATGAAATGCTGGCCTTGATACAATGATTCGTCGATTACGATTTGGGTTTGAACCTGGTGATGAAAGATGTACACCCAGTTTTTAGGTTGCGTGAGTGTTTCGTTTACTAGTGCAATTACTTCTTCTACATCTCCGGAACGATCCCATTCCTTGATACGATCACCCTTACTTGCTAAAGTTAAGTCGACTAATTGAGATGTTGCAGCTTTATGCTGTTCCAATGAGTTTAAAATCTCCCTCTCCATTTCAAATACGGATGGGCATGAAGTAAGATCTAATGAAAAATGGCTGATTTGAATAGCATGTAATGGGAAAAATTCTAGTTCCGCCTTTTCCTTTGTAAGGCGAACATGATAACAGCCTTTTTCTCCTGTTTCCTTGCGATGGCGTCCTTGTGTATTCCCTGGGTAAATGATAGGTGGCGTTTGTTTTAACACTTGTTGCCGATGAATGTGCCCAAGCGCCCAATAATCCATATCCACGCCTGTAAGATCGCTTATTTTAAAAGGTGCATATGTATCATGATCGGTATTGCTTTGTACACTTCCGTGCAACATCCCAATATGAAATGGGACGGACAAATCAGTAATCTGGTACTCGCTCGTTTTATTATTCTGCACCGCTCGTTCTTGATAACTGAAACCGTAAATGACAGCTAACGGTTCGTCATGTTTAACATATGTATAAGAAGTGACAGCTCCCTCTTTAAATTCAATAACATTATCCGGATATGGTACAGAATGTGCATTTCCATTTAAATGATCATGGTTTCCATAAGATAAAAACACAGTAATGCCATGTTGCTGAAGCGTTTCAAAAGCGCGCTTTAAACGAATTTGCGCTTGTAAGCTCTGCTGTTCGTTATCAAACAGGTCACCTACGAGTAAGACAAAATCTACGTGATGCTGAATCGCAGCCTTCACTAAGTTATCTAAAGCTGTAAATGTACTCTTACGTATGTCTTTAAATATATCCTCAGGTGCAGAAGCTAATCCTTTAAACGGACTGTCTAAATGCAGATCTGCAGCATGAAGAAACGTGATTTCCTTTGTCACATTCCCACCTCCGATTCTCTTCTCATTTTAGCAAATTCACTTTAAGAATGCACGTTCGCATTACTTTTATCAAAACAGCTTAATTAAACATGTTAACTTTAAAGTGAAATCTTTCATTAGGGAGTTTCCCCCAGTTCCTAATCAGTGTTTCGTTAAACGAATCGGACAGTTAGGTACTTGATCTCCCTATTTTAAATGATCCCCAACTCTTTATGTAGAATCTTGCAGCAACTTACCTGCGGGATAAGAACAAAGGCGCGGGGCGCCCGTTTAGCAACGTAGCGAATGGAACGAATCAACTAAAGATTTAGGAATCATGCCACTAAAAACAGGGGTATGCCACGCCTGAGCGGCAAGCCCGTTTTTAGTCGGCCTTCCCCTTAGCGACGAACCGATGATGACTTATCGTAGGGCGCATTTCTAAAGTCGCATCGTTGCTGGGCTCATGCGCCGGACGTGACGATTCGGTTATTTCGTTATCCACCAGCAAGTTTCCTATACAATGAAAAAAGCTCTGCCTAGAAACAGAGCTTTTACTATTTATTTATTTTTCCTTTTTCGAAAGCGCAAGTGCTTTTTTGAAATCCTTTAGCGAGCTGGAACGTCCATACATTAGGACACCGCCACGATACACTTTTGCTCCAAGAAGAGCTAGAATAATGATAGTACCAATTAACAGACCGATGGATAATGCTACCTCCCAAATAGGAACATCCAGCATACCAACCCGTAAGAACATAATCATTGGTGTAAAGAATGGAATAAATGACGTTACTTTAATAAATCCAGCCTCTGGTGTAGCAAGGCCACTCATAGCAATAATAAATGCAATCATAATTAAAAATATCATCGGCATGGTCAATTGCTGAGCATCTTCAATTCGACTTACCAATGAGCCTAACATCGCTGCAAGGGTTGCGTAGAGCAGGTAGCCTAAGATAAAGAAAACAATGGCATAAATATAAATCGACATGGAAGCAGAACCAATCCCAAATTGAGCAAATAGTTCTTGTGTTGCTTCATCCTTTGCAGAAATAAGGGCATACCCAGACCCTAAAAACAGTGCTATTTGCGTTAATCCTACTAGCGCTACACCGAAAATCTTAGCAAACATATGCGTCACTGGCGGCGCACTGGAAATAAGGATTTCCATCACTCGCGATGATTTTTCCGTCGCTACATCTGTGGCGATCATATTGCCATACATAATGACTGTAATGTATAACAAAAACAACATGATATATACAATTCCTCGAGCTTGGTTGAGCTCTTCTTCGGTTTTAGCTGACTTATCCAAAGCGACAGTATCAAACGTCACTGGTTCATTAATCATCGCTAATGCAACAGGATCAACACCTGCCTGCTCCGTTGCGTACATGGCCTTTAATTGTTGCAACTGTTGCTCCAATGTCGTTTGCAAACTAGATTGAGAAATGCTATTGGCGTAGTAAGTTGCTTGAGGCAGCTTATTTTCATTCATAGTTAATACAATAAGTGCTGTATAATCTTCTTCCTCTACAGCTTGTTTCGCTTCTTCTTCAGTTCCGTCATAAAGCGTGAGCTCTATCTCTTCACTTGTTTGCTTCATGTTTTCCGTTAGAGGTTTATATAATTCATTGGTCTCGTCAATAACAGCAATTTGATCTGCTTCCCCATCAGAAAAAACATCGATAATCGTTTTAATATTGGTTAAAGCAAATATCAGAATTAATGTAATTAATGTGGTAATAATAAATGTTTTTGATTTAATCCTTGTCGTGTACGTATGACCTAATATAATCCAAAACTTATTCATAGGAAGCACCTACTTTCGCGATAAAAATATCATTAAGAGACGGCTCTTCCAAGTCAAACTTCCGTACAAAGCCTTTTCCTTGCAGCGCTGTAAAAATTTCCTGAGAAACGAGCTCATTTTCAATTTGCAGCTGACAGCCTTCCATCACCGCTTTATATTTCGTAACACCAGGAAAATCACGAAGAAAATCAACTGGAAAGTCAGCATAAACACTTAAATTTTTCTTGCCGAATGAACGTTTTATCTCACGTAAAGACCCTTGAACAACTTGCTTGCCTTTATGTAATATGCATAAGTGCTCACAAAGCTCTTCGACGTGCTCCATTCGGTGAGAAGAAAATACGATCGATGTTCCTTTTTCTTTTAAATCTACGACTGCTTCTTTCAACATTTCCACGTTAACAGGATCCAGCCCAGAAAATGGTTCGTCTAAGATTAATAGTTTTGGTTTATGTATTACCGCGGAAATAAATTGAATCTTTTGCTGATTGCCTTTGGATAATTCTTCTACTTTCTTGTTCAAATATTCCGGAACTTGAAATCGATCAAGCCATGCTTTCAACTCACTGATAGCTTCACTCTTTACCATCCCTCTAAGTCTTGCTAAATAGGTAAGCTGATCCTTTACTGTTAACTTCGGATAAAGCCCTCTTTCTTCAGGAAGATAACCAATTAAGTGACTCTTTCCATAATTAACCGGCTCACCATGCCATGAAATATCACCGGATGTTTTATCTAATAATCCTAAAATCATCCGAAACGTCGTCGTCTTTCCAGCGCCATTCCCGCCCAGAAAACCAAACATTTCCTTTTCTGGGATTTCTAAAGATAGCTGTTTGACAGCACTATGTGCGCCAAATTGCTTCGTAACATCTGTCAGTTGTAACATACTTTTCCCCCTCTTTGATATAAGCTATACGTAAAAACAATGGCAAAAGTTTCAGGTTATTCTTCTTCGTGCTCAAATAGAAGTTTGTAATTATACAAGAGATAACATTTTAGCTTCATAAAAGCAAGCTTCAATAGAGCTACAACCATAGATATACGAGGAATGCAAGAGTTTTAAACATTTGTCTACTTCTCCATTTAAAGGCAATATCCTCATTGAGACGTTTAATAAGATCCTTTATTGTCGGGATCCGTTCCACATATCTTACCGCAAAGGAAATAATCATGGCTGCATAGTTCAGTTCTTCCGGTGCGCCAAGTCGTGACTTCTTAGTTACTGCATGGTAAATTTTATCTAAATTTATGGCAGCAATAATTGCTTCATATTTTTGGGTAGGTTCCATATCGTATAAGTTAGAGTAAAATGTTTATGGGAGAACATACACCCCGTCATAGGTGTTGAAGTCTTCCGACTTCAACACCTATGACGGGGCCAGCAAGCGAAGCGCGGTAGTTCTACTGTCGTTTTAGATGAAAAAAAGGACCTTCTTTTGTATAGTTAAGTCTACGACAACATCAACTATAGAAAGAGGTCCTCCATTGAAAGATACCATATCTACAATCACAATGAAAGAGTTAGAACAAATTACATACCGTGCATTACAGGAAAGTTTTTCCCAGGTGATGTCACAAACGCTTTAGGAATTAGATGAAACCATTGCAACAACGAGGGAAAAGAAAAGGTTTTATTTAAAGGATAAGAGAACGTTAAAATTTGAATCTGTCTTCGGGCAGGTCGAGTTGAAAAGGAATTATTATCAAGATAGAGAAACGGGAAACTATGTATTTTTATTGGATCAATATTTAGCTTTTGACGGCACCAAGGGGATGAAGTCCGGTGGTGCAGGATTTGGCGATTGAATTGGCTGTTACAGGTGTTTCTTACCGTCAGGCCAGTCGAGCAATGGAAAAGCTTTTAGGCTACCCTGTGATCAGTCATGAAGGCATACGCCAGCAGTTGTTGAATACGGTGTCCCGCTTGAGCAGGATGTCGTGTTCGTGGAAGTGGACGGGCTTTATACGAAAAGTCAAGAGAAAAATAAAAAAGGCAGGGAAATTAAAATTGCCAGTGTACATCAGGGCTGGGAGATGAATGGCAAGCGGGCAAAACTGATAGAAAAAAGACATTTTATTCATGAAGGAAAGCTGCCGTTCTGGGAAGAGTTTGAGCAATATTTAATGGCTACATACGAGTATGATCCGACCAAACATCATCTCGTTATTAACGGGGACGGGGCAAAATGGATCACATCCTGCCGCGACTATTTCCGAAGCAATGCCACCTTTGTCATTGACCGCTTTCATGTTGCCCGTGATGTACAACGGTTATTTAGGAAACATCCAAGGTATCGAGCCATTCGAAAAAAACTGGCAAACTATGACTGGGAAGGCTTTATGGTGGTGAGTTGAATAGTGCAGTTGGTACGCTTGAAAATGAAAAGAGGGAAGAACGGTTGGAAGAGTTAATAGCCCAGCTTTCTCAATATCCGGAAGCACTTGGAGATTACCGTGAGAAGCTGAGAGACAAAGGTATAGACACCACAGGCTTTCGCGCCCCATGGGAAGTGCAGAAGGAACGATGAGCGTGTTCGCCAGACGCCTTAAAAATGGGCGCAGCTGGTGTGAAAAAGGACTTGATAAATTTATCGACATTATGGTTGCCCTAAAAGATAATCTTGAGATTAAGACACTACAGGGTATGCTTAAACAGACAATGGAAATAACAGAAAAAAGCAAGAAAGAGAAATCACCTAAACACTTTGTAGAGAAGTTGAAGGATAGCGCTGCAGAAGCAACCCGGAACAACTTGGATTATTTAAAAGGGGCTCTTGGAAAACCAGTTACGGCTGCTTTAAAAGGGTTGCGAGGAATTTAAAAAAAGTAAAAAAGGTTTAAAGGATGAAGAAAGGGAAAACTGAAATCGCTGCCAAAAATTTGAAGCTAAAACCATGTAAAATAAGGGACTTTAAAAATCTCCCACAAGTACTTGACACAACCATCCCTATAACTGTAAATAGGAAAAGGTATTGGCAGGTGTCAGGGTGGCGGAACAGATGGTAGTACTGAAGATCCACGTGCAGCAAAACGCGTGAGGAGGGAAGTATCCGAACCTGTAAACAATTCGTTATTCACCTCATATTCATTAACAATTTTTTACCACTTAAATAATTTATACATTAAAATAAATTAAATGCCAATATAATTAGCAAATTAGCAAATAATTTTTTAAAATCATTTATTGACTTTAATTCCAATTTGTTATTAAATAATTTTAACGTTAAAAATATTTAAATGGAGCTGGTGCTAAGTTATGAAAACTCGAAATTTTATTTTATTGATATCGGGAAGGATTGTCACCAATATAGGGGATAGTTTATATGCGGTAGCCTCAATGTGGTTGGTTTATGAACTGACAAAGAATAATTTTTTCACGGGCTTGGCGGGATTTCTGACTGCAGCACCTATTGCCCTACAATTTTTTATTGGTCCTATAATTGACCGAATAGAACACAGATCAATCTTAATTTATTCTCAAATGCTTCAGGCTGTTTTATTAGCAGTCATTCCACTCGCTTATTATTTTGATGTTCTATATGCGTGGATTGTATTAACAATTTGTCCTTTAGCATCTATAATACAGCAATTTGTTTACCCTACTCATTTTTCAATTTTACCAAAGATTGTTGATAAAGACTCTTTAACAAAGGCAAATTCCTTTATGACCTCCACCTATCAATTATTAGATTTAATTTTAATGGGAGTTTCAGGTGTTATAATCGCAATAATGGGTGCTGTGGCTGTTTACATGTTGGATACTATAGCATTTCTTATAGCTATGACTTTATTTTACTATCTCAAATTCCCTGGAACAAAAAATGTTAATGTGGAAGCCGAAAGTAAATTTTCTTTGAAAGAAGAATGGAGTTCCTACAAATTAGATTTAAAAGAGGGCTACTCGTTCATAAGGAGATCTTTTATACCAAAATTTCTTTTAGCAGCAATAATAGCGAATTTCGTTATTGGTGGGGTCTCCGCAATTTTACCTGATTATGCTGCAAATCGAGGTGGTAGTCATATATACGGTTGGTATTTAGGGGCTATGTCGGGTGGTCTTTTAGCCGGTTCCTTTTTAGCCAATGTTTTTAATAAGATTCCATTAGGAAGAGTAACAATCATTGGATTTTTTATTTCAGGGTTGAGTTGGATTTTTTCCGGGGTAACAAATATAACTATATTATCCATTCTTTTATTTGGAATAAGCTACATTTCAATAGGTTTGACGAATGTGCTTTTCCTCTCCTCGTTGCAAAATATTTTACCAAGTGAGGTTTTAGGAAGAGTTTTTTCTTTCGTTGCTGGTGCAACAATGATTGCTTCTCCTTTAGGTTCACTAATTGGTGGTTCTATTGCTACTTTTACAGGAAGTTTTGTTGTGTTTATGTCTGGAAGTTTAGGAATATTATTTGTATCTCTATACTGGATAATTATTCCAAAGTTGAGAAACTTACCGAGTCCCGCCGACTTTGGAGAGGATGGCACTCTAATGGCAAAGCAAAGTTGACGTAACTTGTCCTGCCATTAGAATAGAACGAGGGATGTTGTAACTTTACTGATCAAGATAACTCATAATTATATAGTTTACATTGTATATTTCATCTTTTTCAGAATGTTTTTTCTTTCTTGATACAATATCCCTAATTTTTTCATTTACCTCGCTCCATTCCTCTCTCGTTAATTGAACACTAACTATGCTCGCTTCAGAAGAAACTGTTTCATCAGTTTTATCTAAAAGATCAGATTCGATTCGAGAAATTGCCACATCAGAAAAGGCTTTTAATTGAAACAGTATGTATTCCGAGTTTTGATTGGCGTTTTCATGTGAAAAGGTATACTCACCTAACATGCTTGCAGCCGCCTCAGCTAAATAATATTTTTGAGTTAAATTATTCACTTTCTTTTCATCGACAACTTTTATAAGCCCCAGTTCTTCTAACTGGTTTACATGATAATAAAGTCTTGAAGGCTTTTCATTTAATAATGTAGCTATTTCTTTTACGGTCTTCTCTTTATCTTTGATTACTTGTAAGATTCGAGTTCTTTGATAATTGAACAATGATTTTGCAATTTTCGTTTCTTTATCAGTAGTCATCCAATATTCCCTCTTTCTATATTTTAATTAAATGTGGTAAAGAATCCTTTATTGTTTTAGACATAATTTTATTTAATGGTTCAGGGGTATCCCTAAACTATCAACAAATTAATGAAAATTCAATCAGAGTTAATGTTTTCTGTGTACCATTATAACTCAAATATCAACGTTTGACATTTCCCAATAAAATTGATTAATTTGGTTTTTCATAATCACGCTATTTGTTACGTTAGTGATCACACATAACTATAAACTTATTTTATCCTTCGACCAATAAAAAAACTCTTCCATAAGAAGAGGTTTACTTCACAATTACTTCTAATTCTATACCCTCTCTTACACAAATACTTTCTAAAGTGATGTTGTCGTCATCAAGCCACATCATTCAATTCTCCAATGTAATATCTAAGCCTTAAATAAAAGAACATTTCCATCAAATTTTTCTTGGAGCTTTCGCGCAACAATATACACGCAAAGCTCTTTCCAGAGGCCACAAACTATCACAATCGATTCTTTCTCTATCCGTTTTGTAATCACTGGATTAAGCATGTGTGCAACTCCAATGTAGTTATCTGTACTTAGATTTACCTTCTGACTCCCATTGAGGTAAGTATTCATCAGGAATATCTTCAAATCCTTCATAAATGTCATTTACGTTTTTACAGTCATAACCTTATGCCCGTATTCCTTCAATTCAATGAGCGTTTGTTTCATCATATCTAGTCTTGTAGAAAATCAATTTTTAATAATTACCTGCACTTCTACTTCTTTAAAATAGCTTTCTTCCAAATCTACTAATAAAATAGTAACCCCCTTTGGCATCTGATTAGTAACATATAATTTTTTCATTAACTGCTTCTCCCTTTATCTGTATGGCTATGCCATTCCAGATTTCATCGGAAAATAAACCCATTTTTAAAACTTGTAAAGAAGATTGTCCTTCCCAGTTCGCAAAAACAGTCATGTATTCTGGAAAACACCTGTCTATCCATTGATGGACGCGTCCTTGTACTGCCTGCAGGTCTTTTCTTAATTGGTCATACATATCATGCTTTTGCGGAGCTCTGCATAGACCCCATCTGGTAGATGAGGTTTAGATAGCGCCCGTCTTGAATTAAGCGTGAAATGACTCTGGCATCTTTTACATCATTTTTGGTTGGGGAATTGTCATCCAACTCTTTTGACTTTTTAACATGTGCTGGATTTACTACGAGTACTTGAGTTGCTTTTCCATTAACCAATAAGCGAAACAATAATTGCTGTCCACGTTTTATACTCAAATAGAAGGAGTTTGTAGTTGCTTGTCGAATAAACATATAAGTAAGAGGCAGTTCCAAATATTCGATATACAAACTTAGGGAGTGCCTGTGAACTTAGCTACGTTGGTCTTCTTTTAACACACAATATTTCATAACCAACCACAGAGGGAGGAATTTCAGTGAGAGATTATACTTTAACGGTATTTGATTCGTCCGGAGAAAAATTGCTGGATGAAACGTTTACGGCTGCAAACGATGACGAAGCAAAAGAAATGGGGACTTCCAAATTAGACCAAGCAGGCTATTTGGATTACACCCATCGCTGTGTAACACCCGATGCTAAACTTATTCTGTTCCATCGATAAGAGGCCATTTATCCTGCATTTTCCATAAGGTAAATCAGTATGATACTTCTAACAGGCTAAAAACCGACTTTTCATCTAGAAAAGTCGGCTCTTTATTTCGTTATTTCCCTTGAAATGCTGGCTTTCGTTTTTCTAAAAAGGCATGTACTCCCTCTTTATGATCTAGCGTATTTCGTAACTTCCATTGTGCCTCTTTTTCCGCTTCCAAATAATCCATGAGACTTTCTTTTTGTCGTGTATGATACAACATTTTGGTTTCCAACATGGATAAGATTGGTGCTTGGTTTAGCTTATTGGCTAATTGAATCGTATATGGGATGACACGGTCTGAAGTAAGTTCATCAATTAGCCCCATTTTCTTAGCACGGATAGCATCGATTTGTTGTAAACTCCAAATAAACTGTTTCGCTTGTTGGGTGCCGATTCGTTCTTTTATCAGAAAGTGCCCGCCTCCATCCGGTACCAAGCCAATACCAATAAACAACATACCAAACTTTGCTTCCTGCTGTGCTACAACAAAATCAGCTGTTAACGCATAACTTAACCCAAGACCTACCGCTGATCCTTGAATAGCGCTAATAACAATCTTGGGCATCAAATATAATTTTAAGGTAATCTTTCCGATTGTATCCATCACTGCTGCAAATTCATCATAAACTGTTAGTCGATCCATCATGGAAATATCCCCACCGGAACAGAATGCATTTCCTTCGCCTGAAAGAATGACGACCTTATCTTCATTCTTTTCTACTTCTTCAAGTGTACGATTTAATTCTTCCAGCATTTCCAAGTTCAATGCATTGTAGCGTTCTGGACGATTCAAATGTATATACGAAATTCCATCTTTGCTTTCACTAATAACCAGTGACCCCATTTCCTCTCCCCCTTTATTTTCCTCCTATGTTATCCATAAGTAGCTCTTTACTATACTTTTATTCGGCACATTCCAGTTAAAATCCTTCTTTGATGAAAAAAAGCTGCAGAAATTAACCGCAGCTTTTTTATCCAATGCTATTCATTTCCTTCTGTTCCATAAAGTTCCTCTAAAGGTTTCGTAATAATTCGACTGATATCATTAATCACCAAGTTAAGGCGTTGTTCTTCTTCCATTAAATTAGAAATTGCTTCATGCTGCTGAACTACCTCAACGACTTGTCTCGCCTTTTCCACTTCTTCTTCGGTTATTTCCTGACCTTGCATTTGCTTTTCTTGTAACGTCATTTGTGTTTCTCGAAAGCTATCAAACATCTGTTTCGCAGATGGGTCGTTCATCACCGCATCATAAACTTGTTTTAAACTCTTAAATTCATCGCTTTCGCGAATTGCCTTTTCTAAATCATACGCACTATCATAAATATTCGGCACAATCGTTCCTCCTTCGAATCACTTTCTCATTTACTATAACAAACGAAACCTATCATGTATACCGTTTCTATATTAGACAGACGATACGATATTCTATTTTTCAAACTTGCTTTTCCTGCTATAATAAAGAAAACTGCTTCATAAAAAGGGGTTTTCAACATGATCCAGCAACTGAAAAAAATTTTTCCTGAACTTATTATCGAACCAGAGAACTCCTCCCCTTCTTCATTGGAATATAAATGGTTTTTATTAGAAAACAGGGAAAAAATAGGGATACCATTACAAAATTTAACGGATAAGGATTTGCAACTGCTTGAAACATTTCTCACACCGTATCAAGCTGATTTTCCTATTCCAACTGAAAAAGAAATACGATGGCAACAATTGCTGAAGCAAACGACTGAGAATATCCATGCTGTACCACAAACGCCATACCGGTTTGTCTATTTTGCTATGAATAAGGAACAAATTGATCCTTTATTATTTAAAGAATCGATTCAAGCGTTATTTTCTTATCAGATCCCGATTCTATGGGAAAATAGGCATGAGGGGATTATTATTGAAGAAAAACCACCTATACTGGAAGAGAGTATTCCGTATGACCAAATTATTGACGTCATCATGAATGATTTGTCTGTTAACATTCATTTTTTAGTAGGTCCTTATTTAAACAGCTATCAATGTGCTAGTGATCAATATAAATGTATCCTAACATATGCCAAAACAACGTTTACCTACTCCGATAAAGCCGTTTTAAACTACTATGAAGCCTTACCTTATATTTTGTTGGAGCAAGTGGATGAATCGTTTCAAAACCACCTATCCCAAGTAGTGTTACAAGAATTTTCCAATGATAATGAGTTTTTACAAACGATACATACTTTTCTACAATGTAACTTAAATATTTCTGTAACAGCAAAAAAATTATATATGCACCGAAATAGCTTGCAATACCGTTTAGATAAATTCATTGAAAATACAGGGATTGATATTCGTCAATTTCACCAGGCAGTTACCGTTTACTTTGCACTTCTGGCAAACATGCACAAAGACTAACCACATCTTTGTGCATGTTTGCTATTTTCCATTTTGGCGCTTTTCATTATACTTGAATTAAGTAATCAAACGCTTACAAATTGGAGGAATAATAAATGGCTGAGTTACGCTTAGAACATATTCAAAAAACGTATGATAAAAAAAATATTGCAGTAGATGATTTTAATCTTCATATTAAAGATAAAGAATTCATCGTCTTTGTAGGTCCATCTGGATGTGGTAAATCAACGACACTTCGTATGATCGCCGGATTAGAAGAAATCTCTAATGGTGAACTGTATATTGATGATAAAAAAATGAATGATGTAGCTCCCAAAGACCGTGATATTGCTATGGTATTTCAAAATTACGCACTATACCCCCATATGAACGTATACGACAATATGGCATTTGGTCTAAAGCTAAGAAAATTTAAAAAAGATGAAATTGATAAACGTGTGAAGAACGCCGCCAAAATATTGGGACTTGAAGCTTATTTAGATCGTAAACCTAAAGCCTTATCAGGTGGACAACGTCAGAGGGTAGCGTTAGGAAGAGCTATCGTTCGAGACGCGAAGGTATTTTTAATGGACGAGCCTTTGTCTAACCTTGATGCAAAACTACGTGTACAAATGCGTGCTGAAATTCAAAAATTGCATCGTCGTTTGCAAACAACAACCATTTATGTAACACACGACCAAACAGAAGCAATGACTATGGCAACGCGTCTTGTTGTTATGAAAGATGGAATTATTCAGCAAATCGGTGCTCCAAAAGAAGTCTATGACAACCCAGATAATGTATTTGTCGGTGGCTTTATCGGTTCACCTTCTATGAACTTTTTCACAGGAAAATTATTAGAAACTCATTTACAAATTGGGGATGCAAAGATCGAGATACCTGAAGGGAAACTAAAAACGCTGCGTGAACAAGGCTATATTAATAAAGAGGTTACGTTAGGCATTCGCCCAGAAGACATTCATGATGAACCGGTATTTATTGAAGCTTCTCCAAATACAAAAATTACCGCTACGATAGACGTAGCTGATTTAATGGGAGCAGAAACATTCCTTTATTCCAAAATAGGGGAGCAGGATTTCATTGCTCGTATCGACTCACGAACCGATATTCATATTGGCTCTACGATTGATTTAGCTTTTGATATGAATAAAGCACACTTTTTTGATATAGAAACAGAATTGCGTATTCGTTAATAAAGTAGCTTTATGATTTAAAAAATACGCCTTTTATTTAAAATAGGGAAAAGCTCCTTACTAGAGGCTTTTCCCTTTTTACCATAGTATTATTAAGCTTTTGGTCCTAATTGCTGTTGTGCTGTTTGTACAAGTCGCTTCGTAATTTCTCCACCAACTGATCCATTTGCACGAGAAGTAGTCTCTGGACCTAAGTTAACACCAAATTCTTGAGCAATTTCATATTTCATTTGATCAAGAGCTTGCTGTACGCCAGGAACGACTAGCTGATTTGAATTGTTTCTAGCCATGTTTATCACCTCCTGTAACCATAGTGTAAGCAGAATTTCAAAACTTATAAGCAGTTTAAAGTGGTAAATAATAGTGTTTTTTTATAAAATAAAAGTTTGATCAGGAATTTTTCTGCACCACGACTGTTCGCTAAAAATACAAGAGAATGATGACTTAAAGGCACTTCAACAGAACTTTTTCCTATGGTCCTCTTTTTATTATGGAAGAGCAGATCTTGCTTCCAGTTGTTGATAAATAACAAAGTTGCGCTCATAACACATGATAAAGTGATATTCAATCAGTGGTGTATTCATTCATCTCCCACTTAGAGCAGTACAGATTATCCTACTCCTGAAGTAGGAGTCTTACAGCAACTTATATACAGGATAAAAAAACAAACCGCAATTGCACTTTGTTCCTGCAATGCGGCTTGTTTATTTGTATTTCCTTTATTTCGGATATGTCATTTCTTTCGGGTTAACATACTGATCAAACTGTTCTTCTGTAAGCAAACCTAATTTCACTGCTGTATCTTTCAACGTAGCATTATCTTCAAAAGCAGTCTTAGCTATTTTAGCTGCATTCTCATAACCGATATGTGGATTTAATGCAGTTACAAGCATTAAAGAATCTTTTAGGTTCTTGTCAATATTTTCTAAATTTGGTTCAATTCCTTGGGCGCAACGCTCATCAAAAGATAGCATGCTGTCAGCAAGGAGCTCACAAGATTGTAAGAAGTTATAAGCGATTACGGGTTTGAATACGTTCAATTCAAAATTCCCCTGACTTGCAGCAAAACCAATAGCTGCATCATTTCCCATTACTTGGGTCGCAACCATCGTGACTGCTTCACTTTGTGTTGGATTTACTTTTCCAGGCATAATAGAACTTCCTGGCTCATTTGCTGGTATCGTTATTTCACCGATACCACATCTTGGACCACTCGCAAGCCAGCGCACATCATTTGCTATTTTCATTAAATCTCCAGCTAACGCTTTCAAAGCACCGTGAGCATAAACAGATTCATCATGACTCGTTAAAGCGTGAAATTTATTTGGTGCAGAGATAAAGTTTTTACCTGTTGCTTGATTGATCTCTTTACATACACGTTCCGAGAATTCCGGATGGGCATTTAGCCCTGTTCCTACTGCAGTTCCACCAATTGCCAATTCTTTTAAATAGCCTGTGCTTTGCTCAATCATCATTTCTGATTTTTCAAGCATGCGATGCCAGCCACTAATTTCTTGCCCTAAAGTGAGTGGAGTCGCATCTTGTAAATGGGTACGACCAATTTTTACTATATCCTGGAACTTGTCCATTTTTACCTTTAATGTATCTTTTAATGTACGTAAAGCTGGTAATACTTTATCCTCCAGCTTAAGAACAAATGCAATATGCATCGCTGTTGGATACGTATCGTTCGAACTCTGGGACTTATTCACATCATCATTCGGATGTAAAGTCAAATCACTTCCCTGTTCTTTTAACCATTTATTTCCTACATGTGCAATAACTTCATTTACGTTCATATTCGATTGTGTACCACTTCCTGTCTGCCAAACGACTAACGGAAAGTGTTCTGTCAATTCACCATTAACAATTTGATTCGCTGCAACCTCAATCGCTGCTGCTTTTTGCGCCTCCATTAAACCTAGTTCCTTATTAGCATGAGCAGCACTTTTTTTCAAAATCGCAAACGCTTTAATAATTTCTAACGGCATTGTCTCTTTACCAATCGGAAAATTTTGTTTACTTCTTTGTGTTTGCGCTCCCCAATATTTCTCTTTTGGTACATGAATTTCCCCAAGCGTATCTTTTTCTACACGATAATCCATTGTACTTATCCTCCCTATGTCGATTACTCGATATCTATTGTATCAGAAATTACAGCAAAAATAATCAGAAAGCTCATCCACATAAAGTGAATCTTCAATCAGTGGGAGTTTTCATTCATCCCCTATTGATTGTTAGTAGCCCAAGGGATGACCTAAAGGTCTTATACGAGATAGGACATTTAGGTACTGTTATTTCCAGCTTAGACTTGTTGCAGTACAAATTAACCAGCTCCTCAAGTAGAAGTCGTACAGCACCTTATATACGAGATAAAAAGAAACTTCTATAAGTTGTAAAAAATAAACATGGTTTGCCGTCTCTTGAGCTTATATTGGTTATGCCATTTTTATATGAGATTTAGCTATGGCGTCTAGCGCTTGTCTGTGGTCTCGACTTCTTACTATAGATCGTTGCATTTAACGCACACTAACCGGGATGCTTTTCGCTTTTGTTCTGGATAGACACAAAATTGTACGTGTTTTTTATTCCCTTCTTGTAAGAAATTCTTTTATAATATGTAAAGATGCAATCAAGTTTCCTACTGAAATAGTTAGAAATTGAAAGCAAGGCTTATATTTATAATGCTTACTGCTTGTTGCATGTGGGATAAAGTGAATCTTCAATTAGTAGGGATTTTCTTTCATCCCCACTGATTGTTAGATGAACGAATCGGACATTTAGGTGCTGTTATCTCTCACTTAGACTTGTTGTAGTATGGATTGCGGGAGGGCATACGGCACTTTATATGCGGGATAAATAATGGGGGATAAGAGCGAGGCATTGTAAGTTAAAAGTAATGAACAAAAAAGGGGGGATTTCAATATGCCTAATATATGGACTCATATTATATTTTGTGAAGAAATGTCGGATGCTATAACACAAACTCACCAATTTTCAAGTCATGAATCGATGATGAAGCTAGGTGCCCAAGGTCCAGACCCATTCTTTTATCACCGTTTTTGGCCATGGATGAAGGAAGGGCACGCGCAAGAAATTGGCACTGTATTACATGAACAAAAATGTGGTCCGTTTTTACTGGATTTAATTCGTACTGCTAAAACGATGGAGAATCAAGTAAAAGCTTATGTATTTGGCTTCATTACTCATCATATTTTGGATCGGAACACACATCCTTATATTCATTTCCGGGCAGGTTATGAAGGAAGTAAGCATCAAAAACTAGAGATTATCATCGATACATTAATGTTGCATAAATTTAACAACTTAAAAACGTGGAAAACTCCTGTTTATAAAGAAATAGATGTTGGAAGAAAACTGGACAAAAAAATAGTTCAATTGCTTTATCAAACCATTGTTAAACACTATCCAGAGCTAGACGCAACCCAAACGCATATTCAAAAATCTTACCGGGATATGAAATTAGCTTTAATGTTATTGTCAGATCCAATTGGTTGGAAAAATCGCATTTTTCATTCACTCATTTCCTCCTATTCTCACCGACCAGTGCAAGACAATAAAGATTATTTAAACGAACAAAAAACCACATGGTATCATCCTGCTACGAAAGAACCAAGCAACAATAGCTTTCTTGAACTTTATCAACAGGCAAAAACAGAGGGATTCCAAATTTTGTCCACCGTTAATGCCTATTGGAAGCAACAAGATGAAGCATTATATCATAAGTTAGCAGATCAAATTGGTAATATTTCCTATGATACCGGGAAAAGCCTTGCATTGAATTTACGTAATCAGTATGCTGATCCAATTGTATAGCCATGATCAGAGGTTTTCCTCTGACCATAGCTATTTTAAGGTAACTCCAACTTCTACGGAAGCAGGAGTTTGTTTTTTGGCATCTGCCATACCTTTTTCAACATTAACAAATTTCAATAAAATAATACCACCGATAAAAAATACTAATAAAGAAATGATTCCATTCCGACTAGAACCAGTAAGTTGCCCCACTAATCCAAATAAAAATGGACCGAAGATGGCGGCAAATTTAGAAGAGATGCCGTAAAACCCGAAAAATTCAGCGTGTTTATGTTCTGGAACCATTCGTCCATAAATAGAGCGACTCAAAGACTGCGCTCCTCCTTGAACTATCCCTACACAAATAGCTAACAAATAAAAATGCAAGGCAGATGACATGAAATAACCGAGGAGAACAATCCCAGTATATACATATAAAGAAAGTACTAAAGCTTTTTTGGCTGTTATTTTCTTTGCTAGCCAACCAAAGAAAAAAGTACAAGGTATACCAACAAACTGCGTAATCAATAAGGCGATTATTAAGCTATTTCCATCAATACCAATATCTCGACCATAGATCGTTGCCATTTTGATAATCGTTGAAATACCATCATTGTACAACCAAAAAGCTAATAAAAAAATTAATAATTGCTTATAATGCTTTAAATCTTTAAATGTAGAAGAAACACGGGAAAAACCAATAGCGACATAAGATCTATCTCGTTTCTCTGTATGTTTTTTCTCTTCTTGAATATTACGGAAAAGCGGAAGTGAAAAGATAAACCACCAAACGCCCACGGTTACAAAAGCAATCTGACTGGCTGCTGTTGCGTTAGGAATACCAAACCAATCATGCTTTAAAATCATTAAAATATTTATCGCTAATAATATCCCTCCGCCAATATACCCCCAGGCAAATCCCGCAGCAGAGACTTTATCTATTTCCTTTTCTTTTGCAATCTCTGGTAAAAATGCATCATAGAATACGTTACCACCTGAAAATCCAACCGTCCCAACGATTAATAGCAAAGAAGCAAATATGTAATCCCCTTCTCCAACGAAAGCAAGTAAAATACTAGCGATCATTCCCATGTAAGCAAAAAACCGCAAAAATTTCTTTTTAGCAGCTGAATAATCGCTGATCGCTCCTAAAATTGGTGCAAGGATTGCAACAATTAGTACCGCAAAGGATTGTGAATACCCCCAAAAACTTGCTGCAAGCTCTTGGTTTGCACCGACAGCGGCTACATCATAATAAAAAACAGGCAAAATCGCTGCCATAACAGTAGTGGCAAACGCAGAATTACCAAAATCATAAAGCACCCAGCTAAGCGTGGTTTTTTTCTTCATTTTGTTTTAGCCTCCTTTTCATTTAGAATAACAAAATAATTTAGACAACGTATATTTTTTACGAAAATTTAACAAAAAATAACTTTTAGTAATTTGCATAATATGTAAACGGAACCATGATTGCTGACCAAAAAAGCCGCCCTACCAAACTGGCAAGGCAGCAATAAATGACTCGCTATTCCCAAATGAAGGTTTTATACGCTTCGCTCCATTTTAAAAAATCATCCTTATTTCCTTCATCAATGGAACGATTAATCTGTTCCTCAAGAAGCGCTTTATTATAATTAAAGCATATTTCATCCAAAAGCAGACGACTAGACAATCGTAATTCAAACGTAATTTCCCGCTTCGCTTTTATCCTTTTTCCATTGTAACGATAAAATTGAAATACAATCTTCTGCTTTTTCATGGAACACTTCCTCCTTGTTCCTTTTCATTATTATCCTAAATTTTTAGAAAAATTTCAATAGGTAAATGATGAAAAATTAAAATTTCCTCTTTTTCCCTTATGAAACTTCCTTCTATTCACTCAATACATATAGTTTCATCCCTCAATGTTTCTCTAGACCCACCATAGATGACTTTGGTAGAATCTTAAGGTACAGCTTAAGAGCTTGATAATATGTGGTATATTGTATGGGAGCCAGCGAATTTCAAGGATAGTCGCCGTTTATTTCTGTTAACGTATGTATCGATCGCATGCTTCATGCTGAAACTAAAACCCATATAAAGCTGCTCAGCTGAGTGATTAAACAGGAGGTCCGACATATGAACCATTCGGATAACTTAAAAAAAGGAGAGAAAGGTGCCTGGATTAGCATCTTCGCATATATCATATTAGCCGTCAGTAAAATAATAGTTGCGACAATCGGAAATTCCGACGCTTTACGTGCGGACGGATTAAACAATGCAACGGATGTTATAGCTTCAGTTGCTGTTTTAATTGGATTAAAAATATCGCGCAAACCACCAGATGAAGATCATCACTATGGCCACTTTCGAGCAGAAACAATCGCTTCTTTATTCGCTGCTTTTATCATGATGCTAGTCGGGATTCAAGTAATTATTGATACGTTCAAATCCGTGTGGAATCAAAATTTTGTCCAGCCAGATATGCTAACAGCGTGGACAGCACTAGCTGCTGCTTTCATTATGCTGCTCGTCTACGTTTATAATTTACGTCTATCTAAAGCCGTTGCCAGTTCAGCTTTACATGCGGCCGCTCAGGATAACCGTTCAGACGCATTAGTAAGTATTGGAGCGTTTATTGGTATCGTTGGTGCTCAGTTTGGCTTATTTTGGCTTGATCCAATTGCAGGATTAGTCGTCGGATTCATTATTTGTAAAACTGCCTGGGAGATTTTTAAAGATGCTACACATACGTTAACAGATGGCTTTGATGAAAAACAAATAGAGAAAATACGATCCAGTGTAGAAAAGGTTCCAGGTGTGAAAAAATTGTATGACATAAAGGGTAGAGTTCACGGAAATCAGGCATTTATCGACATTACAATTTTGGTTGACCCTCGCCTTAACGTTGAAGAAAGCCATGCTATTACAGAAAGAATTGAAAAACAACTATATAAGAAGTACCATATTACACATGCGCAAATCCATATTGAACCTTACCAAACCTTAGATAATTAACTGACTTTATCCGCATCACTAGCTAAAAATAAGTATTCAAAGAAGGCGAGGCTTTAGGCATTCTATGTAACAGGATCACTTTTAAAGCGATAGACGGGCAGACCTTACTGTTGTTTTCATGAGAGCAACGCGAGGCTAGATAACAGCCTTTTTATCAAATTAAAATCCGAACTCTCTAAAATTTCGGATGTGCATATAGCTAAATTTGCTAAATATACTTCAATTCCACTTGCGGCCTGGTGAACCTCCTCACGCACTTGTGAGGTCTCACCAGTGTCTTCATACATATATTCTTGAAGTTAAATGAATATATCTTTCGTCTTTAAAGTTAATCAATCAGTTATTTCCAGCATGATTTTGACTACGTCAGCAAATATACTGTTGCAATGGCTGCGATAACGACTAAAATAATATGAACACCCAAGTATGCCAACACGATAGCAACAATGCCACCAAACATGCCGAGATGCGGTTGATCTGCTTTTACGGACATAATCCCCGGAAAAATCAGCGCCCCTAATGCAGCATATGGAATGGCACTCAACCACCGATTGACCCAATCACGGAACTGCAGTTTCTCTACTATAAAAGCAGGTATTATTCTTGGTATCATTGTCACTATCGCCATACCAATAATAATGATCCAAATCATGCTTGTTCCTCCTTCAGAAGAAATATTCCAGCCGAACCGCCTATAATGGTTCCTAACACAATTGCCCACCCCGTACTCATTCCAAGCTGCACACATAAAGCATTAATGAGCATTGCTAACACAGCAATGAGAGCAATCTTTTTATTTTTCTTAACAGAGGGAACTAAAAGACCAATAAACATAGCATAGAGGGCGATTCCCATGCTTTGGCTTAATCTTTCTGGAATAATTTCTCCTACTACCCCTCCAAGAAAAGAGCCAGCTACCCATGAAAAATAAGCAGTTACCATAATGCCAGCATAAAAAAACATCCCATTCTTCATGTTCGCTTCTTTCGGATGAATTGCAGTCACGGCGAACGTTTCATCCGTTAGTCCCATGGACATCGGTAGTTTCCATTTTAACGCTGAACCTCGTAAGCGATTCATAAAAGATAAGCTCATTACAAAATGTCGGAAATTAAGTACAAAAGTAGCAACGATAATTTCAATAGCACCAGCGCCTACAGCAATCATATTTGCTCCCATAAATTGGCTTGCCCCAGCAAATACAAGCATACTCATTAACGTTAATTCTGTTAGCGACATTCCTGCTTGTTTCGCTAATACACCGTAAGTAATCGCTATCGGAATATACCCGACCATGATTGGGAAGCCTTTTGCAAACCCTTTTTGCATCATAGCTACTGGAGAAGTTGCTTGTACATCCGCGTTGTTTGGTTCCAATACATTTCCTCCCCAAATGGTAATTCTAGTTATTATACCTTATATTTTAAAAATAAAAAAGATTTATTCCCAGTACATTTTGTATTGACAAAATAGCCATTCACAGTTATATTCAATAATAATCTTTAAAAATAGTCATCTTGTTGAAAACTGGTTTAAAAAAGAAAACGTGCACGTTTCATTAAAAAGCCAAGCAATAAGCCTTCACGAGAATGACCGAGGCAAGAAATTACCATAGCATGTATGACTAATATATCGTTATAAAACAACCTTGAATGCATAGTAGACATTTTCTCAAGCAGCGTAAGAGACAGAGTGGTAAGTGGAAACTCTGGCAGAGAAATGATTGAATTACACATTCGCTTGTAATAGGTTGAAATGAATGAGCGGCTGGTTTTGCCAGCAAGTTGGGTGGTAACGCGGAGTAAAGCTTCGTCCCTTCATAGGGATGAAGCTTTTTTGTATGGAAGAGGTTATGTTGCAAGGAACTCCAAGTTCTCCGTGGTGCTTCCTAAGTTTATACGCTTTTAGCAACTATGAATTTAAATTAATCAATAGCAGGTTATGAATAAGCTTATCCTGCATTCAGCAGAAAAAAACTCTTCAACGAATGACAGAAAGGACGATGAACATGTTTCCAATCCAACCGAAACATCAACCTACTTTGCTAGGAGCAATTACCTTTTTTATTATCACTATCAGTTTAATTAGCTACTTTATCATACAATTGGGAACAAACCCACATATCCCCATTATTTTAGCTATTTTTCTATTAATGGCATATGGGCTGTTTCAAAAGATTCCTTTTACTGATTTACAATCTGGATTAGTTGAAGGTGCTAGAACAGGTATGGGAGCCGTATTTCTATTTTTTCTCATTGGAATTTTAATCAGCAGTTGGATGATTAGTGGTACCATCCCCGCACTGATTGATCTTGGATTTTCTTTTATTGGTACTACTTGGTTTTATGCGGTTGTGTTCTCTATTACAGCAATAATTGGTGTTTCCATGGGAAGTTCATTAACAACAACAGCTACAATTGGTGTTGCCTTTATTGGAATGGGGGATGCACTTGAAGCCTCGATGGCGATTACAGCAGGAGCAATCGTTTCTGGAGCGTTTTTTGGGGATAAAATGTCGCCTCTTTCCGATACAACCAATCTTGCTTCTACCGTAGTTGGTGTAGATCTGTTTGATCACATTAAACATATAAGCTTAACAACCATCCCTGCGTTTCTTATTTCATTTGTTTTATTTGCCTGGCTATCACCAGAAGCTTCTTCATCAGCAATTGGGAGCGGAAAAGCGTACCAAGTGGCATTAGACGCAACCAATTTAATCCATTGGACTTCTTGGGTACCGCTTCTGTTATTAATTGTTTGTACGTATTTTCGGGTTCCAGCTTTTATTTCCATTTCATTGAGCAGCCTTGTGGCAACAGGTTTTGCCGCTTTTACAAGTGGTCTTGCGTGGGGTGACATTTGGAGCATTTGGTTTAACGGTTATACAGCTACGACAGATTTTGAACCAGTTAACGAGCTGCTTACAAAGGGTGGAATTAACAGCATGTTATTTACTATCTCCCTTGTTATATTAGCTTTAGGTTTTGGTGGGTTACTGTTTGTAACCGGGATTATTCCAGCATTGCTTTCTTCGTTGCAGGA
The DNA here is from genome assembly GCF_001895305.1 of Virgibacillus sp. 6R. Lineage (NCBI taxonomy): Bacteria > Bacillati > Bacillota > Bacilli > Caryophanales > Bacillaceae > Virgibacillus > Virgibacillus sp. 6R. Next base: position 885,125 of record NZ_CP017762.1, read on the forward strand.
AAAATTAACACGAATTCGTTCTATCGTTGTGTCAACAGCCGCAACTGCGATTGGAGTAAATATTTTAATTGGAGAACAATATCTTTCGATCATGTTAACAGGAGAAACATTTAAAAGCATCTATACAAAAGCCAAACTACCGAAAAAAGTGTTATCGCGCACATTAGAAGATGCCGGGACGGTTATTAATCCCCTGGTGCCATGGAGTGTTTGTGGAGTATTCATTGCCGATGTACTTGGTGTTCCTGTTCTTACTTACTTACCATTCGCCTTTTTCTGCTTATTAAGTCCAATTATTACCATGATCTTCAGCGGAAAATCGTATGAGTCTGCAGGTAAAAAGACAAATTAACAGGATCTAATAAGCATAGATAAAGTGAATCTTCAAGCCGTGGGGGTTTTCATTCATCCCCACGACTTGTTTAGTATCATAATGGTATGACGTCAAGATTGCTTACGAAATAGGGCATTTAGGTGCTGTCATCTCCCATGAGTCTTACAGCTCCTTATATACGGAATAAAAAGGAGGGCTTCATTTACATGACCAGCTCTCCTTTTTATGGAAAAAATAAGCTCACAAAGATCTGCTATTCCTTTTCCTTATCTTGATCCGTAAGTATAATTGGCTTATCTTTTGTGATTACTATGGTATGCTCATATTGTGCGGAGCGCCCTTGATCAATGGTTCTTGCAGTCCAATTATTACTGTCCATTTGACTATGCCAGCTACCTTCATTAATCATTGGTTCAATCGTAATTACCATGCCTTCTTTTAATCGCAACCCTTTATTAGGCAAACCAAAATGAGGGATGTGCGGGTCTTCATGAAGCGTTGGTCCGATACCATGACCAGTAAAATCGCGCACAACTGAAAACCCTTCTCCTTCAGCATATTGCTGAATGGCATGGCCAATATCACCAATTCGATTTCCTGCACGTGCTTGCTCTATTCCTTTATACAAGGACGTTTTTGTTACTTCCATTAAACGTAGCCCTTTTTCATCTACATTCCCAACTGCATACGTCCACGCAGAGTCTGCAAGCCCTCCATCTAAATTTACGACCATATCAATCGTTACAATATCACCATCTTTTAGCTTTTCATGACGTGGAAATCCGTGACAGATTTCATCATTAATAGAAGCACAAATTGCATAAGGATAGCCATTATAGCCTTTTTGCTCTGGGATTGCGCCGTGCTTTTCTAAAAATTTTTCTGTAAATGAATCGATCTCCATCGTCGTAATACCAGGCTTAATCATTCTTGCAATTTCTTTGTGACACTTTACTAAAACATCAGCAGCTGCCTGCATTTTTTCTATTTCCCGTTTACTTTTTCTGGTTATCATAAAAACGCCTCTCTTTCCTGTCTGTCTTTGGATAGTAAAACAATTTTGCATGAATACAACTATCGAAAGTACGATTACAACAATATAGTGAACTGCATTCCATAGAGTGTTCCTGCTTACCCTAACGAATATTAGTACCATAAGAGTTGAACCTAAAGACCCCCTTTGAGGAATTTAGGGCAATTGTCCCCTCTCAGACATCTTTGTATCTTCTACAATCCTAAAATGGAAACTTACGGTACCTTACATTCGGAATAAAATCGTACTTTAGAATTATATGTTTTAACTAGTTATTAAAAGTTGGGAAAAAATATGTGGAAAATACTCCACTCCTTGTGTTCCTTGTTTCTCACCCATATAAAAGTTTATCATAAACAGTGCAATTCTAAAACGAATTAGAAAAACATATAGTCCATCAAGTATATGGGAACTAATCTCACCTTGTGTTTTCTTCCTATATGTCAATTGCATCCGTTAATTCTCCCTAACTACTACAAGCATATTTCCCCGAAATATTAGAATATTCCAATGATCTCTGTGGATAATTCTTTTCATCCCAGTAACATGAAGGGTTTGTTTCTTTTTGGTGGAAATCATATAGACGTAGCTAATACATTAAAAAATGCAGAGAGTGCCTCTGCATTTTTATCTAATACCCATATCCTGTATAAGCAGTACCAATAATAATCAATAAAATAAATAGTACAACCAATAAGGCGAAACCTCCACCATAGTTGTAGCCTTCTTTACTCATTCAGCTCCCCTCCTCTTTTGCTGACTAATGTATCATATGCGAAGGAAGCAAAAATGGGAGAGAAACGAAAAGATATGGGCGATTTCTCCTGCATGGAAAAACCTGTTCAAAAATACACTTCGCTATTATAGCCGGTGTCATTTTTAAAACTCGAAAATATTTCTTACAGTGACTTTTCAAACAATGATTTCTTTTACAGATAATCTCTTGCATAATATATTTTTCCATTTTCTGCATCATCTTGCAGCATAATTCTCACTGCAATGCGGGCAATTTCTTCCGTTTGTTGCAATTGGTTATTCTCTTGATATGCTTTAAACGTATCCACTGCCTGAAACGCAGATTTTTCACTTGAACGGATTTTCTCTTGCATCTCGGTATCCATAATGCCCGGACTAAAGGCAATAATTTTATGATTTGCACTGTCTTGCTCTTTCGCAATCGTTTTTATATACATATTAATACTTGCTTTTGAACTGCAATAAGCTGTCCAACCAAACATTGGTTTTTCTGCGGCACCAGATGTAACCGTTAAACCAACCATAGGAATTCCTTTTTTATTGGCATACTGTAAGCATAAATTAGTTAATGCCATCGGTGCTACTGCATTTACTTGAAAATGGTAAGCTAATGAAGCGGGGGAAATGTTGACTCCTTGGTCAATTGGTTCAATAACTGCTGCATTATTTACGAGATAGAGTCCACTTACATCGTCATTTATCAAATCCGTAACAATCGTTTCCATGAGCTCCTCTAGTTTCTCTACGTTTCCTAGATCATAAGCAATGCCTTGGTAAGTAACTTCATTTGCAGCGGCATTTGCGTTCAAATCAAGTGTAGTACTTCTTGAAATACCGATCACATGAATGCCATGGCTTAATAACAGCTTAGCTACTTCTTTTCCTAACCCCTTTGAAGCACCTGTGACAATTGCATAACGCATATTTATTCCCCTCCATGTTTAAAGTGAAACTTCAATAAACTTCAATCAGTAGGAATTCTCTTTCATCCCTACTGATTGTTTAGTGTCGCAAGGGTTTCCCCTAAAAGGGTCACTAAACAGAACCGGGCATTCGACTTGCAGTTAGCCTCCGCTTACCCTCTTCGTTTAGCCTCATAGGATCGACTTTTACTACCCGTTACGTGCGGTGGTAAGTAATGCGCGCTTTAATTTTCTGTGAGCTAAAAATAATCGATCACATTGTTAAATATCCAAGACTGCGAGTGGTTTTTTAACTTTGTTTTGATTTTGCCAAAAAAATGTAGAAGATTTTTATTCCTGATTACCAACCGCTTGCCAATAATAGACTATCGTCTCCATACCTTTATCGAAACTGTCTAATGGAAAGCTTTCATTAGGGGAATGCAAACGATCCTCTGGGGTTCCAAAGCCTAATAAGACAATTGGCATACCATACAACGCTTGAATCCATTCCACTACTGGGATAGATCCTCCCATCCGTACATATACTGTTTCGGCTTGGAAAGCTTTTGAATAAGCTTCTGCTGCCTTTTTTATTAATGGATGGTCAGGCTCTACTTTATATGCTTTAGCAGCTAATTTCTCTTTTTCTACATGAACCTTGACACCAGCTGGTGCAGTTTTCATGATGTGATCCTCTAATAATTGCTGCACGTTTTCTGGATCTTGTCCAGGCACTAACCGACAAGTAATCTTAGCCGTAGCTGTAGAAGGAATAATGGTTTTTGTACCTTCTCCCTGGTATCCACCAAATATTCCATTTACTTCAAAGGTTGGCCGCCCCATCGTATGTTCAACTGCAGTATAGCCTTTCTCAGAAACGGTTTGATCTACACCAGCTGCTTTAGCAAAATCTTCACTAGGTGCATTAGCCATCATTGCTCGTTCATCGTCTGTTAAAGGTTCTACACCATCATAAAACCCTTCTACTGTAACGACTTCTTCCTTATCCTTCATGGAAGCTAAAATATGGCTTAATGCCATAATTGGATTGCGAATTGCCCCGCCATACATGCCAGAGTGTAAATCATGATCAGGACCAGTTACTGTTATTTCTAAACCGGTAAAGCCTTTTAAGCCATACAAAATGGTTGGCTGATTTTTAGCAACCATCCCCGAATCAGAAATTACAGCAAAATCTGCTGCGAATTGTTCCTTTTTTGCATGCAATATTTCATACAAACTCTCACTGCCAATCTCTTCTTCCCCTTCAATACACACTTTCACGTTTAATGGCAATTTTCCTTCTGTTTTTAAAAATGCTTCAAATACGGCAAGATGCATAAATACTTGGCCTTTATCATCACTTGCACCTCGTGCATACAATCTGCCATCTCTGACTTCCGGTTGAAATGGATCGCTTTTCCAAAGTTCAAGTGGGTCTGCTGGTTGTACATCATAATGACCATAAAATAAAACAGTTGGTGCTTCTGGACCAGCACCATTGTATTCTGCATATACAAGAGGATAATTATTCGTTGGCTGTTTCTCAGCTAAATCAAAGCCTATTTCATGTAAATATGTAACAATAAAATTTGCTGCTTTTTCAATATCTTGTTGATGATTACTATCGGTGCTTACGCTCGGAATTTTCAAAAAGTTAGCAAGCTTTTCAAGTAAGTTATCTCGATTTGTTTGTAAATAACGCAACACTTGTTCACTCATAATGGAACCTCCTACGATATGTTTGTATGTATATATTTTAGCATATGTCTTTACTTTTGCTAAAGCTAATATATCTATTCGGTAAACTCAGAATTTAGTCTAAAAAATTTCCCGGGCAATTTTCCTTACTGATAAAGTGAATCTTCAATTAGTGGAGGTTTTCATTCATCATCCACGGATTGTTAGATGAACTAAAGACCTCTTACGAAACAGGGTATTTAGGTGCTGTTATCTCCCACTTAGACTTGTTGCAGTACAGATTATCCAACTCCTGAAGTGGGAGTCTTACAGCACCTTATACGGGATAAAGTCACAGCTTCACTTCTAAAAAATGATTAACTAAAAAACGAGTAAATCTCAGTATATGTTTCAGAGATTTACTCGTATTGACATTAACGATTTTGTGGAAAAATTCGTTCTACCATATTTCCAAACTGTTCAAAAAAACCTTCAACAGGTTCACCATTTTCCACATCATTTGCGTAATTTTGTGTTAAGTTTAGAAAGTCAGGGTTTGTAGAGACATAAACGTTGTCAATATCTGCGTCAACAGATTGTACAATTTGTTTTACTCGTGATTTCACATCATCTGTCAGTTCATTTCCCTTATCAACATTGTTCGTGTTATTCGCTGTATTGTTTCCAGTGTTTTTGTTTTCTACATTGGTATCATTCGTATCTAATCCAGCAGCAACATATGCATTGTTATCCATTGTTAATACATATGCGGTATCAATCTCGTCAATTTCTTCCGTAATTCTTTCGGCCGATTCTTTAGAAACCTCATAACGATTGGCATTATTGTTATTTTCTTGGTCCCGTTCAGCAGGTCTTGTCATATCGTAATCACGGTCGCCTGTCATTCCTTCTCCAGTGTTATTATTATATCTCGTTTGTTCCACATTATCGTCAGCATTTTCATTTCCATTATTATTGTCATCGGCATTCATGCATCCAGCTAATACCAACCCAAGAACAGCAATGAAGGAAAATAATTTGATTTTCATGTATGTTATACCTCCTTTGTTTTGCCCTTAGTATGAAGCAAACAAATAGGATTATACGTAGCGATAGCACCTTTTTATGGCAAATACACCATTTTTGTTTCAGACAATATATATATAATACGGGAATGCTATAAGTAACCCTTACATGTTTAAGGAGGGGAAATATGGATATACCTGACTATGATAAAGCACTTTACTATACGCTTTGGGGATGCTGGGATGACTTGCTCGTACTCATGGTTCGAACAAACGATGATATCCTATCCAAGAAAATACAGTTGTTCTTGCATGCTTTTCATTATTCACCAGATGAGCGAAAAATCATGGAATCGCATGATAATCTGCTTTACTATTTAGATCATGCCATGAAGTACGAACCTTCGACCATCATGAAGCTATAAAAAAGATGCTGTTTTTTAAACAGCATCTTTTTTCGTTGATCTACTTTTTCATTCCAAAAAGGTGGAATGACTTTGCTTATTTCCTCTATCATCTGAAACGCTTGACGGATGATTGATTTCAGAATTATAAAAAGATTGTATAAGTGCCTTATCTTTGTCATCCATGTTCATTTCAATGTTTGAGGAATTATAAAGCCCAGGCTCTTCTTCCATAATTGTCTTTGCCATCAACTCATCCATCGATATCTCTCGTGCCTCTGCTAAATTTCTAATTTCATTTGGGACATAAACAGTAGTTATTTCCCAATCGGATGGTTGAGGATAAAGCTCCTGCCTAATAGACTCAATAAGATTTGCATCTTCCTCTTGTAATGAGCTAATTCCAACAATCATATGTTTTTGTTTATTTGTAAATCCAGCTTCTTCTGTTTTTTCCATAATTCGTCGAATTACATCTGTCAAATGTTGATCTTTATAATTCATCAATTGTTTCGTCAACTGTTCAGCTTCATGAGTTGTTGTTCGGATAGATTGCACATTTAAATCTTGGTTCAATTCAAATTCAATACTAGGGTTCAAATGAACGCCAACATATGCATAGACTTTATTATTCTCAGTAATAAAGCAAAATGGAAGGACAAAAAATAAAATCATACTTATAAAAGCAAAAAAACTTAAAAAACTACTGTAATCCTTCTTTCGATGTAGTAACATGGATTTTTTTCGTTTTGAAAACGGTTCAAAAATAACCTCCATGCCTATATCTACGCCTTTTATTGGCATAGCCTTGTAAAAAGCGCCGTCTTTTGTCAATACAACCATATACTTGCGGCGCTGTTCCATGATGATCCCTTTATTCACTGCCTCACCACCTTTAAATAATCCTTTAGATACAAATAATCCTCTTTAAGCACAATAAAAATAGCTAAAATATATTTTCTGTTTCTCTCTATCGTCTTTTTACTGATCTCCACTTTTTTAACAAGTTGCTTAATTGGCAGCTTACGTTTAGCTAAAACATAACCCCTTAATTGCTCATCTTCATACAACGTTATAGCCGTGCGAATTGCTGTTTCGCGTGCATCTCGATGTTTCGGCGCAACTTCCGTCAATTCAGCTAAACTCAGTTTATATTCTTTTAATTTCTCTTTAAAATCAAGAATCTCTTGCTTTCGGTACCATGAATCCTGCGCCAACTGATACTGTTGCTTTGCAGCAATAATTTCTGTTGGGTTTTCCATCAATTCAATGTCATACGTTTCATCCAATGATATTGCTGCAGGACTTTTTTGTGTATACCTAATATAATCAATCACTTTTCTTTTGATAACTAGTTTAGCGAAAGCTAAAAAAGAACTCCCCCTTTCTCGATTATACGAAATAATGGCCTCATTAAACGCCGAAAGTCCAATGCTAAATTCATCGTCTTTTGTTGTGTCTATGTATCGCTTACAGACTTCCGACACACACTTAGCAATAAAAGGCTGATATGTTTTAAGTAAATAATTCTGAACTGATTGATCACCTTCTTGAGCTAATGCAATCAAGTCTTCAAGGGGCAGGTCGTTTTCCAAATGCCTTAACATGAATAAGAACCTCCCCTAGTCATTATAATTTTCGTTATTTGATATCTGTTTTTGGGTGTATTATGAGCTTCATTTATTCGTACTTCATTATCATATAAAACATTTATAACTTTCACGATGTGTTCACCATCTTTATATATAAATTATCAAACGCTTGTCATCAATCCAAATAAGCGGAAACAATTTACGACAATTTTTGCTGTTTCCACAAAAATTTACTAAAAATCAAGTCACTATATATTAACGTATAGATTGTCTACTGGCTATCACAAAATCGTTACAATTTGTTTAAATAAACATGACTACCTTATTTCTATTATGTAATAAAAACAACGTAATGTCTTCGGGTAAAATATACCTACGACTATTAGCTTATCTATTTGTGAAAAATATATTGAGAATACCCTTTATAATACTAACTCTAATATTTACTGCTTTTTTTGGTTATTCTTCTGTTCGGTCTATATTTTACCTCCTATATGCGATAAAAAAATCAGCCAAATGAAACAACAAGCAGTGGCGAGAATTATTTCATCGTCCACTGCTTGTTGTATACTTATAGTAATAATCGATTGGATAAAATAAGCCTACTCGCCCATGCTTTTTATGATCGAGAGTTGCAAAAATAATCCCAATTACTTTACCGGCTTCATTCAATACTGGGCTGCCGCTATTCCCTCGATATACAGGAGCTTTTATCATGACGACTTCTTCCTCCCAAGAAGTAAGTAATGTATAGTCAATGATAGTTCCTTCATTAGCAATGCCATTAAAATTTAATGGATTCCCAATAAAACGAATCGGTTGATCTCGTTCAATAACAGCCTCATCTGCTAATTCCAGAAACGGTACATTTTTGGCATTTGTTTGCAAAACAGCTAAATCGACGGAAGGATATACTTCTTTCACTTCCGCTTCAAATAAACCATTGTCTGAAAAAGCTACAGTAACGTTTTCTTCTCCTTCCACAACATGGTGATTGGTTAAAATCACGCCATCGGAAGAAATGGAAAAACCTGTTCCTTTTGAGTCCGTTGTTTCAATCGTTACCACTGCTTGTTTGTAAGCTTGTATATCATCCTGCAACGATAACTTAGCCGACGTAAATAAGAAATCAATGGCTGGAATAGAAAACGTTCGAGGAATAAGAGCAGCAACATTGAATAAAAGAATAAAGGCAATCAGCCAAAACATCCATTTAGGAAATGGACGTTTTGACTGCTTATTCTCCTTCTCTTCCTTTGCCCTTGCCAGCGCTTTTTCCCTTTCCTCCTGTACGAGTGCATAAAGTTCTTCTTCGTCTATTTCTTCGTATAAATCTTCATCTATAACGTCCCGCTTTTGTTGCTTTTCATTATCCATAAGCCACCCCGTCCACCCCGTATAAATGAATGATTGAATGCTACACAGCAGACTTATTACTTTGTTGCATTTGATACATTTGATAATAACTTCCTTTTGCTTGCATGAGAGTGTTATGATTTCCCATCTCTTTTATCGTACCATGGTCCAGTACAAAAATGGTATCCGCTTGCTGAATTGTTGACAATCTGTGTGCAATAACTAATGTTGTCCGACCTATTTTTAGAACCTCTAATGCTTTTTGAATAATCGTTTCTGTCTCTGTGTCAATATTTGCAGTCGCTTCATCTAAAATCAGAATAGCTGGGTCAAAAGCAAGCGCTCGTGCAAAAGAAATCAACTGACGCTCGCCTAAAGAGAAAGTTGTTCCGCCTTCACCAACCTCTTCATTATACTGATTTGGTAATTTCTCAATGAACGAATCAGCTCCGACAGCTTTTAACGCTTGTTTTGCTTTGTCAATAGAAATGTTAGGATCGTTCATCGTTACATTGGATAAAATGGTTCCTGAAAATAAAAATGGATCTTGTAGCACAATCCCCATATGACTCCGAGTTTGCTGCCGAGACCACTCCCTGGTGGAATAGCCATCAATTGTTATTGTTCCTTGTTGCGGATCGTAAAAACGGAATAACACATTCATAATGGAACTTTTTCCGGAACCTGTATGACCTACAAATGCCGCCGTTTCTCCTGGTTTTATTTCAAAGGATAAATTTCGCAGCACATCATCTCCCTCATTATAAGCAAACGATACACGATCAAATTGAATATGTCCTCGATAACGTGCTATTTTTTCGTCGACTACATCTTCCCCTTTGTGGTCCAATAAGGTAAATACACGGCTTCCTGCCACACGTGCTTGCTCAATTAAAGGTAGTTGGTTAACAATATCTGTTACAGGTTCAAATAACCGGGTTAAATAGTCGGTAAATGCGTATAGCAATCCAATCGATATAGCACTTGTCGGTTCCAATGAGGCTGAACCGAAATACCAGATGAAGCCAACAAACGCGATATTTCGAAATACAGTTACCAAGTTATAAGACGTTAAAGCACTTAATTTTACTAGCTTTCGTTGATAAATAAAATGGCGATGGTTCAACGTTTCAAAGTCTTGTTTCGTCTTTTTTTCTCTTTGAAATGCTTGGATAATAGGCATTCCTTGTATTGCTTCGTTAATATTACCGTTAATCTCACTTATTGTTGAGCGAATAACTTGATTGTACTTTGTACCAAAGTGCTTATACAATTTCATCCAACCCCAAATGAGCGGAATTAATAACAAACACCATAATGCAAGCTGTGCATCCAATATGAATAAGGCAATAAATATACCAGCCATATAAATAACACTCGTAACAATAATGGATAGCACTCGTTCGTATAAATCACGAATTGCTTCTGTATCATTGGTAATTCTAGCAACAATTTTACCAGCAGGCTGATCTACGAAATAATTAATCGGAATACGCTGTGTATGAGCAAATAAATCATTACGCATTTTTTTGACAATTTGATTGGACGCTTTTTGCAACAAAAATGTCTGATAAAACTGAAAGAAACCAGCAATAATTAGTAATCCTACATATAACCCTAGCAAATAAAGAATAGGCATTTGCTCCGGTTTAAAGAACGGATAAATTTCTGATATTGACAGTTTATCAGCGGTAAATTGCCATTGTTCTTGAACAGTTTTTACAGTAAGCAACCCGTCTTGAATCTCTCTTTCCCCTTTAAGTGGTACTTTGTCATTTATCATATAATAGCTTGAACCTACTGCTAAAATCGTGATTGTTTCACCGATAACATCGTCATTGCCCCCGATCCGATCAGAGCGCTTATAATATTTATTTTGATACGTCACGGTATAACGGTCATCCCGTTCTGTAACATGATCCCAAGTCCCCTCTATGCCTAAAACATGTTCATCAATCACCTTTTTGGCAATAAGCGGACCTGCAAGCTCAAGTGCTACGGCGATGATTAAGCATAATAAACCAATCAAAATTTGCTTTTTAAATGGAAAGGCGTATGCAACCAGTCGTTTTTCTGTAGACATTATGGCGTCACCTCCATATCCTGAAGTTGCTGTTGTACATATTGGTTGTAATACCAGCCTTGTTGCTGCATTAATTGGTCATGAGTTCCTCGTTCGGCAATTTCACCATCGGAAAGTACAATAATATGATCTGCATGTGTTACGGCAGATAAGCGATGGGCAGCAATAATGGTCGTTTTAGCTTGCCTCTCTTTACGCAAATGTTCTAGAATTTTCGCTTCCGTTTTCCCGTCTACTGCTGATAAAGAATCATCTAAAATAAGAAGCTCTGGATTTTTAATAAACGCTCTTGCTAAGGCAACCCTTTGTTTCTGTCCGCCCGATAAAGTAACCCCGCTTTCTCCAACTTGTGTATCTAACCCATATGGGAGTTGTTTCATATCGTCCAGGAAATGGGCTAGCTCCATAACACGAAAAATTTCTTCATCGGTTGCATCCTCCTTGCCAAACTGAATATTTTCTCGAATGGTTTTGGAGAACATCATTTGATCCTGTGGAACATAACCAATCCAGGAACGGATTCTGTCTAAAGAAAGATTATTTATATTCACTCCAGATATGTTCATTTCTCCTTTGACTCCAGGATATTGCCGTAACAGCAGTTTAAATAATGTGGTTTTCCCTGCTCCTGTTTTCCCTACCACTCCAAGCGTTTCTCCCTGTTTTAATTGAAAAGATACCTGATGTAATTGGTTTTTATCTGTGTTTGGGTAGGAGAATGATACATTGTTAAATGTGACAGACTCTATCGCTTTCACATGTGCAGAGACATTTCGATCTGTTACATCGGCTTCATAATTTAATATATGGTTTACACGATCCAACGACGCATTTCCACGTTGTAATACATTAATTAACTCTCCTACTGCAAACATAGGCCAGATCAGCATTCCTAAATAGACATTAAACGTAACTAAATCACCTAGCGTCAGGACATTTTCAAAAACGAGAAATGCACCATATCCGAGTCCAATCGTATAGGATAATCCAACTAAAATTTTCATCGTTGGCTCAAATAATGCATCAATTTTTGCGACAGCAATATTTTTATCATATACATCTGTTGTTCGCTGTAGAAATCGCTTTGCATCTTGCTTTTCTTGAACAAATGCTCGAATAACGCGAACACCTTTTATCGACTCTAGCACTTCATTATTCATCTCTCCAAATGCTGCTTGTGCTTTTGAAAATCGCTCATGAATAGCTGCCCCATATTTATTCATAACAATTGCCATTATCGGCAATGGAATAAGTGCAGCGAATGTTAATTGCCAGCTAATAGTAAAACCCATCATGGCAATAATCATCAACATAAAAATACTTGAATCTACAAGCGTTAGCACACCAAAGCCAGCTGTTAAGCTAATTGCCTTTAAATCATTTGTACTGCGGGCCATCAAATCTCCCGTGCGATATTTACTAAAAAATGTTGGGGTCATCTCCAGAAAGTGCTGCATCAGCTTACTGCGCATCCACTTTTCTAATATGACGGCCCCACTAAACAACGTGTAATCCCATAGAAACGAAATCGAATAATGGATAATAATTAATAGCGCATAACCAACAATAATCGCAGTCAACAATTGCGCTGTTAATGTTTCGAATTGGATATGATCAATCGTATAGCCTGCTATTTTAGGTGGGATCAGCCCAATAGCGCTTGCGACAATTAGCGATACAATAGCTAAAACATAGCGTTTCCAATAATACGTAAAAAACCAATTCAATTTATTAAAAACTCGAAACATAGAATACCTCTTTTCCTTCTTAATATTGCTGTCGTGGCACTGCTTTTTATAGCATTGTCTTACCTCAAACGAAATTTTTCCATAAACTTTTTAAATGAATGGATAATTCCAATTTTTTTCACTATAGGAATTATCAGTTGCAACAACTAGATGACCTTCTAGCTTCATTTGCCATTTAGAACAAGTGAATTTTTCTTGGAGCCGGAAATTTATCCCACATATAAGGAGCTGTAAGATTCCCACTTCAGGAGTTGGATAATCTGTACTGCAACATAGTTTAAGCGGGAGATAACAGCACCTAAATGCTTGATCCGTTCCTCTAACAATCAGTGGGCGATGAAAGCCAAACTGATTGAAAATTCACTTTATATCATTTCACACAAAAAATGCGCATTCATCTCTGACGAATGCGCATTTTTCAAAAAGCATACGAATACACTTTTACACATTAAAAGGTCACAGATATACGTGACCTTTCATGATAAATAAATTTACAAATTCATTTTAAAAAGCTTCCGCTTGAGGCCACAAATAAATAAATATGTTGTTTTGTTGTTTGATTGATAGCTTTTGCATTATTGTGACCTCCCTTCCAGTTTTAACTAATTATAAATGGATAAAAATTTAAAGTCAATATATTTTTTCACATTTGTTTTTTTCTAAAAGATATTCGGTTTTTTAGTAGAGCTTATGTCACTGCTCCTTTTTAAATAGTCAGCTTTGTTGAATTACACGCGGATGGAAGAATGCCTCTTTTGCATGGATAAAAAATGCATGGATTACAGATACTAATTAAGAATAAAGGTGCAAGCGCCCGTTTAGCAACGTAGCGAATGGAACGAATCAACTAAAGATTTAGGAATCATGCCACTAAAACAGGGGTATGCCGACGCCTGAGCGGCAAGCCCGTTTTTAGTCGGCCTTCCTCTTAGCGACGAACCGATGAGGCCTTATCGTAGGGCGCATTTCTAAAGTCGCATCGTTGCTGGGCTCATGCGCCGGATGTGGCTATTCGGTTATTTCGTTATCCACAAGCACCTCATTTTATACTTTATTATCTTATAAAGTGAAACTTTAATCAGTGGATTTTCTGTCGTCCCCCGCTGGTTTTAGGATGACCTAAAGGCCTTTGATCGGGCACTTAAATGTCGGTCTCTCCCACTTATATTTCTTCGTCTAGGAATCCTGCGGACCTTAAAACAAAGCAAGATTCCTTCTTATTTTTATGAACTTGTGAAGTAAAAGCTAGCTTGTTTTTATATGATGAATGACAATCGTGTTTCGGGAGGTTGCTATGAGAAGAATGAATAAGAGAAAACGACAAGCTCCTATTTTCCCTGCAAAGCTTGAAACGTTACAGGATCGCCTAAAGAAACATATCCATAATGATACAGACTTTAGTTATTCCATATATCATCAGCAAAATCAGCGGTTTGCTGTATTCTATATTCCTTATTTAATTGATACCAATAAACTGGAAGCCTCTCTTTTGAAGCCAGCTCTCGATAGTAAACAAATATTAACGTCTGACTTTCTCCTTTACCATACTCCCTTAAGTTCTGGCAAAGCAGAAAACCGCTTAGATGACATATTAAAGCGAATGTTGACAGGAAATGTAGTGATTTATATTGAGAACAACGCAGAAGCAATTGCTTTTCCCATGCTAAAGGAAGAGAAAAGAGATTTATCCACAGCAGAGACTGAATCTGTCGTGCTTGGTCCACAAATAGCTTTCACGGAGTCGCTCACAACGAATATGAATTTAATTAGAAATAGTATTTTATCGAGTGATCTTGTCCTAGAAAAAATCACTATCGGCAAAAGAGCGCCAAAAGAAGTACGGTTAACCTATTTAAAAACTATCGCTAATCAGGATGACATTCGTACAATGCGGCAACGCTTAAAAGAATTAGATGTGGATGAAATAGAAGATAGCTCTGTGTTAATACAATTAATTGAAGATCACTCGCCAAGTATTTTCCCGCAGTTTTATGAAACAGAGCTTCCCGATCGTTTTACTTATTCTATCTCCAAGGGAAGAATAGGCGTTCTAGTCGATAATAGTCCAACTGGTATTATCGCGCCGGTTAGCTTATTTAGCTTTTTTGAATCGACAGAAGATTTATATATGCGGTGGAATATCGGCTCTTTCTTCCGGATTCTTCGTTTTGTAGCGATGATTATATCGGTTTTATTAACACCTTTTTATGTAGCTATCGTCACTTATCATTATGAGTTAATTCCGACTCCGTTACTTATATCACTTGGGCAATCCAGAGCTAACGTCCCATTCCCACCTATATTTGAAGCAATATTATTGGAATTACTAATTGAACTTTTACGGGAGGCTGGTGCCCGGTTACCAACTAAAGTGGGACAAACGATGGGTATCGTTGGAGGTGTTGTGGTTGGTACTGCAGCAGTCCAAGCAGGATTAACAAGTAACATTTTGATTATTTTCATTACATTAAGTGCTCTTGCCTCCTTTACTGCTCCAAGCTATTTAATGGGCACTACGATACGAGTGCTTCGTTTCCCTATGATCCTTTTAGCAGGATTATTAGGAATTATTGGGATTATGTTTGGTGCTTGCTTTTTAGTTATTCACCTATTGAAACTAACTTCTTTGGGGCGGCCCTATTTGTCTCCCATTTACCCGTTTAATTGGGAAGATTTAAATAAAACTTTATACCGCCTTCCTTACCATATGCAAAGCAAGCGATTTACATCTTTCCGTTTAAAGGATATATATCGTTTTAATAAGAATAAAGCAAAGCAGAAAAAAGATATTGATGAGTAGGGGTAAGTATGAAGGTAAATGTACCAATAAAGGCAAATCTGCAAATACGTTCTTTTTATTTGTTCTTTTTCGTGGTAACCATTCAAATTGGTGTCGGAATTATGGGGGTGCCACGCCTTATTTTTGAAGCAGCAAAGAGAGATGCATGGATTTCTGTAATTATAGCATTTGTCTATCTTTGTCTGCTTCTATTAGTGATGCTTTTGATTTTAAGGCAATATCCAAATGCCGATATCTTTGGTATTCAAGTTGATTTATTTGGAAATATAATTGGCAAATTACTAGGAACCATCTATATTGCTTATTTTGTACTGAATTTGTTTACAATTTTAATTACCTATATTGAAGTTGTAACCATCTTTATTTTTCCAGACTTAAACAATGTTATTATGGCTGCCCTATTAATTAGCCTCGTGGTCTATAGTGTACTAGGAGGTATCCGAGTCGTTATCGGTGTGTGCTTTCTGTTTTTCATTATGTCCCACTGGCTTATATTCCTGTTAATTCAACCAATTTTGGAGATAGATTGGATACACTTTCAACCAATGTTTCAAGCATCCATTACGGAATTACTTCAAGGGGCAAGAGAGACGTCTTATACATTTTCTGGTATAGAACTGTTATTTATACTTTACCCTTTCATACAAAACAAGCAAAAAGCAACGTTCCCACTATATCTTGGCATCTTTTGCTCCTCTATGGCCGTATTAATTGCTACCGTTGTAGTCTTGGGGTATTTTACTCCAGAAGGGATAGATGCCCGAGAATGGTCGGTATTAGGATTGTATAAAATTCAATCCTTTTCATTCATTGAACGCTTTGATTATATTGTTATTGCGGAATGGATGATGGTTTCCTTACCAAATATGATTTTATTTAGCTGGGCAATCACCTATGGATTAAAGCGTCTTTATCATATTCCGCAAAAGAAAACGTTATATACGCTAGCTATTGTTGTTATCATCGCCAGTATCTTTACGAAAGAGCACTATATCATTCAAGCAATTATTAACCTTATAGCTAAATATGGATTTTGGATTGTATACGTTTATCCATTTCTGATATTACTTATTATTGCTATTAAAAAAGGTTTTTCAAACAGGAACAAGAGGTGAATGCTCATGTATAAACGCGTACTTCTCTTACTCTTATCGTCTTCTCTGGTTTTGGCTGCTTGTGTAGAAACAAAACCGATTGAACAATTAGCGATTATTAATGCAAGAGGCGTCGATCTCATACAACAAAAAGGCGAGCAATTGATTGACACGACCCTTGTCATCTTTCAATTTGATACACAAACGAAAGATATTTCTAAAATTGCCTCCGGTACAGGTAAGACAATCAAAGAAGCTGGACAAAATGCCAACGAAAAAACAAGTTTCACTTTAACTTCTGGACAAATTCGCCTAGAGCTTTACGGAATAGAAACCGCAAAAACAGGAGTGATGCAGTATCTAAACACTTTAGCTCGCGATGCTAGAACCTCTGATCGTGTTATGCTCGCCGTTACAGACAAAACTGCGAAAGAAGTTCTGACGAATGGACAAAATGCAACAAGCATTAATGTGGGCTTATTTATAAATGGGCTTATTAAACAAAAAGTTGAAAATGACAGTATCCCTAAAGTCGAGTTTAATGATTTTACACATGCGTATTTCGAATCTGGAAGAGATCCCGTATTACCATTGATAAGTGTGGCTGATGGTGACGTTCCTAGTCTGAGCAAAATCGCATTATTACAAGACGATATTTATACAGGGACATTATCATTGAAAGAAGCATTATATATTAACCTTATTTTAAAAAATATTAAGTCTACTCCGTTTAATATTGGCATTCCCATAGAGCAATCTTTACAAGATTATTTGCAAGAAGAATTGTCTGGAAATGAAAAAGATCATCTGTACGTGAATGGAAAAATAATTAAGGGAAAATCTGAAACCCGGTTGACTAGACGAGAAACGCTTAAATTTAAAACCGATATTAAAATACAAATGAATATTTTAGAATTGTCCAATGAATTGGCGCTGGAAAATGATGATGTGATTAAAGCTTTAGAAAAGGAAATTGCTAACCAGATAAAAAAGGAGTATGAACGATTGCTTCAAAAAACACAGGAAATGGGTGCAGACCCTTTTGGTTATGGTCAGATCTATCGAATTCACACACCAGATGGAAAATTAAAGAAAGGGGAATGGCATAAACTTTATCCAGATATTGAAGTTGACTATAACATTCATGTTAATATCGTTGATTACGGTGCAGTCCGTTAAGTATATTCCGAAATTCATCTTCACAGAACAAAGGCGCAAGCGCCCGTTTAGCAACGTAGCGAATGGAACGAATCAACTAAAGATAAAGGAATCACGGTGAGGTGACGAACCGATGATGACTTATCGTAGGGCGCATTTCTAAAGTCGCCTAGATGCTGGGCGATGGAGCTGGACGTGACTATTCGGTTATTTCATTATCCATAAGCACCTAAGTTTATACTTTCTTATTCTTTTAGAAAAACTTGGCTTGTCGCCAAGTCTTATGGCGGAAGCCTTTGTTTTTCTTATACTATAAACCAAAAAAATCTTATATTTTCCTATAGTGCAAGCTAAAAAGCATTACTTCTTCCTAAACATTTTTCTTTGAAGCTAATATTAGAAACTGATATGCTAAAATAGTTCGATTGATGAATAGTTTATCATTCGAACTATTTTATACACGAGGTGGGAGCATGGATCTCAAACTAATGATTGATCGGTATCTAGATGCGTCGAATAGCATTAATCGAAGCTTTAATTCCCTTTTGAAAGAACGAATCCATTCCGAGATTACGAGCGACCAATTTTTAACACTAGACTTTATCTTGCAGCATGAACCATGTACAAGTACGGAAATAGCTGCAACATTCGGGATTGGAAAAAGTGCTGTGTCTGCTCAAATCCAGCGATTGTATTCTAAAGAGCTTATAGCAAGATCTCGCGATGAGAAAGATCGCCGCATCGTATATTTATATGTAACAGAACAAGGTAAACAATTAGTGGACTATACAGAGGCAGAAGTACAAAAGCAGCTTAAGTACTACTTATCTCATTTCCAATTAGAAGAAATCGAGACATTTATTCAATCACTGGAGAAGCTGGCTTTACTAATGGAAACAAAATGAAAAAAACAACCTAAGTGACTTACAATTTATTTTACCAGTATGCATCCATACAGCAATATTCAAGAATGATAGTTCAACTTTTTATAGAACACTTGTTATCCTGAACCATATTTTACTTATGTTTTTCATGTTTAGTTCGTTAACAATGCATCAATATCTACCCAAAAGGAGTGGTATATGTGAGGCAGATTATTCGCTTTCGTTGGTGCATAGCCGTATTATGGATTGTTGCCGCGACAGCACTTTTCTTATTAGCACCTAATTTACAAGACCTTGTCCGGGAAAAAGGGCAAATAACAGTTCCTGAAGGGTCACCGTCCCAAGAAGCGCAGGAATTGCTGGACGCTATGTCGCCATCCTCTGAGAATATGACAAGCGCTGTACTTGTTTTTCATGAAGAAGATGGACTGACAGAGGAAGATCGAGATATTATTGCAGATGGGATTACTACTTTAAAAAACAAACAGGATAAATTGGGAGTATCTGACATTCTTGATTTTACAGAAGATCCAACCATTGAAAAACAAACCGTCTCAGAAGATGGTACGACGATCCTTGTACCTTTTCAGGTTTCCTTAGAAAACCAAGAAATTTTAGACTCCCGAACGAAAATTTTACAAGCTGTCGAAGATGTCCCAGTTGATCATCATTTAACAGGCGAGCAATATATTGAACAAGATATTATTACGAATTCCGAAGAGGGATTAAAGAAAACGGAAATTATTACCGTTGGATTAATTTTAGTTATCTTGTTTATTGTATTTAAATCATTAGTCGCACCTTTCATTCCATTATTAACAATTGGAATTAGCTATCTAGCAGCACAAGGTATCGTAGCCATCTTAGCGGATAGTTTAGATTTTCCAATATCTACATTCACGCAAATTTTTATGGTCGCAGTTATGTTCGGTATCGGAACCGATTATTGTATTTTATTAATTAGTAGATTCAAAGAAGAAATTCAACATCATGAATCGATCAAAGAAGCAGTTGTAAAAACATATAAGTCTGGCGGAAAAACAATTCTATTCGCTGGTTTAGCTGTCTTAATTGGATTTTCGACAATTGGGTTATCGACCTTTTCACTCTATCAATCTGCTGTAGCAGTAGCTATTGGCGTTGCAGTTGTTTTGATAGCTTTGGCCACTTTAGTTCCGTTCTTTTTAGTTGTTCTAGGGAAAAAGTTATTTTGGCCTTTTGATAAAAATGTGGAACATAAAGAAAGTAAATTGTGGAAAACTGCAGGAATGTTTTCCTGGTCAAGACCATTTGTTTCCTTGCTGATTGTAGCCATCATAACCGTACCTCTGTTAATCAGCTATAACGGCGATAAATCCTATGATTCGCTTGATGAGATCGGCGATGATTACGGTTCTAAAATTGGTTTCAATTGGATTGCAGATAGCTTTAATCCTAGTCAAACGATGCCGATGACGGTGGTTTATCAGTTAGAAGATGAAAAAATTGATTCAGTAGCAGACTTTCAAGCCATCGCTACAATCACTAAAGAATTAGCTGAGCAAGGAGGGGTGAATCAAGTACGAAGCGCTACAAGACCTGCTGGTGATGTCATTCCTGATTTCCTTGTAGATGAACAGACAAATCAACTAGCCAGTGGCATTGGTCAAAGCACAGATGGTATCGAAGAAATTGAAAAAGGGCTGCGTGATGCCGCTTCCCAATTAAAAGATGCTACGCCACAACTTGACGAGGCGCAATCTGGTGTCGATCAATTGCTACTAGGGACAGAAGAGGCGAAAAGCGGTGTTGGCGGACTTCGTACAGCATTAACTGAAATTCAACAGGGCATCGAGTCTGGTTCAAAGGGTGCGGGAGAAATTAAAAGCAACCTGCAAACGATAAAAGATAATCTGGATCAAACTGTATCTGCCAATAAACAATTACTCGAAGGCTACGAAGGTATTGCCAAAGGGTTAAAAGGGTTTGGTACAGGAGAAATCGATGCTGCACAGTTGGATACTATGGTTGAGACATTAGAGGGTTCAAAGCAAGCTATAACAACAATGCATCAGTTAGCGATTCAATCGAACCCACAGTTACAAAAGGATGAGCGTTACATCAAAGCTCACGAAGGTTCCATTCAAAGCATTAACGGTGTTATTGCTGGCGTTCAGGAAATGAAAAAGCAGCTGAGTCAGTTATCTGATGCACAGACACAGTTAGAACAACAAGTAATTGCACCGTTAGATCAATTAAATAGTGGCTTGCAGGAATCGATTTCTGGTCAAGAGCAATTAGCCAGCTGTATTGGTGAGCTGATTAAGGCTATCGAGCAATTACAAGCAGGATTGAATCAAGCTGCTGACGGGCAAGCGCAGGTGAATAACAATATTCCATCACTTCAAGAAGGATTATCTCAACTTTACGGCGGACAGGAAGAATTAAAAACTGCCTTTCATGATATGCAAGGACAATTAGACGAATTAACCGGTGGTCTTACCGATGCTTCTGATGGCTTACAGGAAATCGATAATGGATTAACAGAAGTCAAAGGCTATTTAGGTGAAATTAATACAAAAGATAGTAATCCAGTCGTTATTATTCCAGAGCAAGCTTTGGACAACGAGGACTTTATGGAAGGAACTGAGCTATATCTTTCCGAAGATAAATCGATTGTTAAATTTGATGTGTTAATTGATCAAAATCCGTATTCTACAGAAGCCATTCATATGGTAGATCAAATCAAAGAAGCTGCCGATCGGGCTAGCAATAATACCATTTTTGCAGATAGTCAGGCCCATATTGGTGGAGTTAGTAGTTTGAATAATGATTTGCAAAATGTTTCCAATGAGGATTATTCCCGTACGGTTGCCATTATGTTAAGTGGATTATTTATCATGCTGATCTTTTTACTCCGCTCTGCCATTATGCCAATCTATTTAATCGGCTCACTCATACTAACCTATTTTACTTCTATGGGATTTGCAGAGCTCATTTTCACTCAAATATTTGAGTATGATGGTTTAACATGGGCAATTCCTTTCTTTTCCTTTGTTATGTTAATGGCTCTTGGAATTGACTATAGTATTTTCTTAATGGATCGTTTTAATGAATATAAAGAAATCCAAATTAAAGAAGCTTTGATTCATTCGATGAAAAATATGGGGACGGTCGTTATATCAGCAGCCATTATCCTTGGCGGAACATTTGGAGCGATGCTTCCTTCTGGTGTCCTTTCATTATTACAAGTTGCTACAGTTGTTTTAACAGGTTTATTCTTATATGCATTTATTGTGCTTCCACTGCTTATTCCAGTCATGGTCCGTTTGTTTGGTAAGCACAATTGGTGGCCATTTAAAAAGCGCATGAACCAACAAAAATAATCGTATATCTACGTGAAAAAAGCGACTGCCTCACATTTAATAGCAGTCGCTTTCTTCATGTAATCATTTATTTAGAAACATCTTCCAAAATAGCTATAACTCGTTCTCGAGCTTCCTCCGTACGATATTCTCTCATCGTATCGACCATAATCGGAGCTTGTTCTCGCAATTGTTCAAGCTCTTGTACCAATGTGTTCACTGTTAAAGCTTCTTCCTCCAGCACACGAGCATAGCGCTTTTGGGCAAAAGATCTAGCATTAACAATTTGATCACCACGACTCGCTTGGCGTGATAATGGGATAAGTAACATCGGTTTTCGTAAAGCCAAAAATTCAAATATTGCATTCGCCCCTGCCCGCGAGAGAATAAAGTCACTAGCAGCAAATATATCTTTCAACTCATCATGGACATATTCAAATTGGACATATCCTTGTTGATTCACAGTGCTATCTACTTTCCCTTCTCCACAAATATGAATGATTTGAAAGTTAGAAAGTAATTCTGGCAAACTTTGGCGAACTGTTTCGTTAATTTTTTGTGATCCCCCACTCCCTCCCATAATAAGCAGAACAGGCTTTTGCTTATCTAAGCCGGATATGGCAAGACCACGCTCCTTATTCCCTTGAAAAAGCTCATCTCGAATCACAGCGCCAACATATTCGGATTTTTTTTTCGGAAGATATTTCATCGTCTCCGGAAAAGTTGCTAGCACTTTTTTAGCAAAAGGCATCGCAATTTTATTGGCTAAACCTGGTGTATAATCGGATTCGTGAATCACGGCGGGCACAGCTGTCAATTTCGATGCTAACAGAACAGGTACAGACACAAAGCCTCCTTTTGAAAAAATAAGCTTTGGTTTGCGCTTTCTAATAATATTCACTGCTTGCAGTGTGCCTTTTAACACTTTAAAAGGGTCCTTTATATTTTCTACAGAAGCATAGCGACGTAATTTCCCAGTAGAAATGGGATAGTAGGTTACACCCTGCAATTTTTCAATCAGTTTACGTTCGATTCCTGTTTTCGAACCGATATAATCGATTTCCCAACCCTGTTCCTGATAGTATGGAATTAATGCTAAATTAACAATCACATGCCCAGCGGTACCACCGCCTGTAAATAAAATACGTTTTTCTGTCATAAAGCTAACGTCCTTCCTTTCCAACTGTCTCATAAAGCGTTATAATGACTCTTATATGTGCACAAAAAAGAGAGTAAAGTGAAAACTACTTGCAGCAGGGGTTTTCTCCATCTTCTACTGATTAAAGTAGAACAAAGGCTAAAGACTTATGTCCCTGGAAAAAGAGAAAACATTTTTTCTGCGTGCGATGCATCGCTAACGTAGATTTCCTTGTCGTTTAAATAAGAAAGCATTTTTTCTGCATGTGAGGTATCGCTTCCGAAGTGTTTTTTTCTAGAACAAAGAAAAACACTTTCTATCGACATCTTAACTTCCCGAGAGAATTGGGAAGTGAGGTGCCATTTTCTCCCGCTTAGGCTTTTTTTATACCG
Source organism: Virgibacillus sp. 6R (assembly GCF_001895305.1). Lineage (NCBI taxonomy): Bacteria > Bacillati > Bacillota > Bacilli > Caryophanales > Bacillaceae > Virgibacillus > Virgibacillus sp. 6R. The sequence continues at coordinate 908,851 of NZ_CP017762.1, forward strand.
ACTACAAATCTTGAAGCGGAAGTCTTACAGCACCTTATATAGGGATAAAAGTGCAGAATGACAACTAGTGAAAAAAATAAAAACTAACATACCCTTCCATGTGTCATTTTCAGCAAACTTTTTAAACGCCCTCCTCTATCCTAATAAAAATTACATGAAAAAGGAAGAGAATTCGTATGTATATGACAACAAGTTTAAGCGAAAAATTAAAGCTATTTGCGGTTATTTTAATTCCTATTCTAGTTACACAAGTGAGTATGTATTTAATGAATATTTTCGATACGATGATGTCGGGGCGTGCCGGCGCTGCAGATCTAGCTGGAGTGGCAATCGGCTCAAGCTTATGGGTTCCTATTTTCACAGGGATAAATGGCATTTTATTAGCTATTACTCCGATTATCGCTCAATTAATGGGAGCAAAGTCTGAAGAACAAATTACTAAAAAAGTGAAACAGGCTTTGTACCTTTCGATTGCACTAGCCGTTCTAGTCTTTGTGTTTGGAGCCTTACTTCTTAACCCTGTCTTGCATATGATGGATCTGGAAAGTGACGTTGAGCATACAGCAAAATTTTATTTAGTAGGACTTAGTACAGGTATCGTTCCGTTATTTATTTTTAATACATTACGGAGTTTCATCGATGCACTTGGTCAAACACGCATATCCATGTTTATTATTTTGCTGTCTTTACCATTAAATGTTACTTTTAACTATATGTTTATTTTTGGTAAATTTGGCTTGCCTGCTTATGGTGGGATTGGTGCAGGAATTGCGACCTCGATAACTTACTGGCTCGTGTGCCTTATTGCTCTTATAGTCATTTATCGACTACACCCATTTCGGAACTTCTCGGTTCTTTCTTATTGGATCAGACCTTCTTTTCAAGAATGGTGGGAGCAATTGAAAATCGGCATTCCGATTGGTGCAGCTATGTTTTTTGAAACGAGTATTTTTTCCGCTGTTACACTATTAATGAGTGTATATAGCACGTATACGATTGCTGCACACCAAGCAGCAATGAACTTTGCTTCTCTTTTATATATGATCCCGCTTAGCGTCGGTATGGCATTAACGATCGCCATCGGCTTTGAAGTTGGCGCAAAACGCTATGATCACGCGCGTGCGTACGGATATATTGGAATTAGCGGAGGCATTTTTATTGCATTGTTTGCGGGTTTGGTTATTTATTTTACTAGAGATTGGGTCGCGTTGCTTTATAATTCCAATCCGAAAGTAATTGATTTGACGAAACAGTTTCTTATCTACGCCTGTTTCTTTCAGCTAGCTGATGCGTTCGGTGCACCCATCCAAGGAGCTCTCCGAGGTTACAAAGATGTACATGTTACGTTAATGATGGCCTTAATCTCTTATTGGGTGATCGGTCTGCCGGTTGGTTGGCTGTTAGCTAATTTCACCGCATTGGAGCCGTTTGGATATTGGGTCGGAATTATTACCGGTTTATCCTGCGGTGCAATTGCATTATTAGCTCGTCTGCTTTACTTACAACGTAAATATAAACATTCACAATTAACCAAGACTAGATAATTGCCATCATACCAGACTGTTTTTAGTAGATTCACAGCGAAATCATAGCGAACCTTACAAGCAGATCCTATCTATCACCTCTATTGGAGAACTTCATCCAGCTCCGTAAAAAATCATGTGAGCATGAACAAAGGCGCGGGGCGCCCGTTTAGCAACGTAGCGAATGGAACGAATCAACTAAAGATTTTAGGAATCATGCCACTAAAAACAGGGGTATGCCGACGCCTGAGCGGCAAGCCCGTTTTTAGTCGGCCTTCCTCTTTGCGACGAACGGATGAGGCCTTATCGTAGGGCGCATTTCTAAAGTCGCATCGTTGCTGGGCTCATGCGCCGGACGTGGCTATTTGGTTATTTCTTTATACTACAAGCACCTAATTTTATAGGTTCCTATACAATAAAAAAACTGTCCTATGACTAAGCTTAGGACAGTTTTTTATTATTTCAAGATTAATAAGAGTGAACTGGCGGTTTCACTGTGATCCTCGGCGACTTCCCATATTATAGGAACATTCCTACTACAGAAGCAGATAGGATAGAAGCTAACGTTGCTCCAATTAGAAGTTTCATTCCAAAACCAGATACGCTGACAGCTTTTTCCTCATCAATTCCCTTTACAGTACCAGCAATAATACCAATAGAAGAGAAGTTAGCAAAGCTTGTTAGGAATACAGTAACAATACCGACTGTTTTTTCAGACATTCCGCCCATGATTTGTTGGAATTCTAGCATTGCAACAAATTCATTTGTAACAATTTTCGTACCCATGATAGAACCAGCTTGGATAACTTCGCCTGGTGAAATTCCCATTAATAAACCGATTGGGGCCAAAACATAGCCTAATATATCTTGTAAGGTTATTCCTGCAAAAACAAATTGAATCAACCAATTAACCAACTCTAGTGAAGCAATAAATGCAATCAGCATAGCAGCAACAATAAGTGCAATTTTACCACCTTCTAGTGCACCGTTACCCATTGCCTCAAAAAGACTTTTATCTTTACTTACATCTTTAATATCGACAATATCTTCTTCCTTCGGTACGTTAACAGGCGCAATCACAGACGCTACCATTAAAGCACTGAACATATTTAAAGGAAGTGCAACAAGTACATATTCTGGTGGAAGCATTTGCAAATAAGCACCAACAATAGAAGCAGAAACAGAACCCATTGCGGAAGCACTTACAATGTAAAGCCGATTTGCGTTCAAATGATGAAACTGAGAGCGAATGGCAATCAAAGCTTCCGATTGACCGAAAAAGATACTGTTTACTGCGTTAAAAGATTCCACGCGGGGAAGACCCGTTACTTTTGAAATTAACGCGCCCAAATATTTAATAATAGGTGGCAAAATTTTCAAATATGTCAGAACAGAAAGTAGGGTAGCAAAAAATACAATTAATAATAGAACGTTAAAGAAAAAGACTCCGCTATCTTCTAACACAAATCCACCAACAACAAAATTAATCCCTTTCGTACCGAATTCGATTAATTTATTGAAACCAGCTGAAATACCTTTAATTACTGCTTGTCCTATCTCTGTTTTAAACATAAACAAAGTAATTAAAATCTGAAAAACTAACATAATGCCGATTGCTTTGTAATTAATGTTTTTCTTATCATTCGACATTAAAAATGCTAGTCCAAGTACAATGACAATGGCAACCAAACCTAACAGTATACCCAAGATGGTTTCCTCCCTATTTTGTAACTGTTTTCATAATTTCTTCTACGTTTATTTTAGCAAGATGTCTGACGTCATGCAAGTGATTGTTTTTTCTGTCAAATTCAAAATATTCATAGATTTAACTAAAAATTCTGCAAATAAATTACATAGTTAACAAACATATAATGGATATTAACCTCATTAAAATGGAACTTCATTTTGTAGGAGTTTTCCTGCTTGAAAAGATTAAAGGCTTAAATTGCAAGCACCCTTGAAACTGAAAAAACATTTTTCCGTTGCTACGCGTTGCTGATGTAGCTTTTCTTGACCTTGAAAAAAGAAGAACGCTTTTTTCTGCGTGTAACGTCTCCTCAGGTTACCATCCTGCCTTCCCCATGCAAATTAGGAATTTAGCTAGCCGTTATTTCCTATTTGAATCGTCTTCAACGCTTAAAGTGGAGGGCTCCTCAATGTCAGGAAAATTTTTGATAAGCACTTTGGAGATATGATTCCCTCATTTTTCTTTGACTAATCAATTATTTAACGGCAGCTGTATATTTTAATTTATTACTCACAACTCTTCAAAGTAAATACATTTTAAATGCGCTGGCAATTGTGAACTTCGGCGACTTTCCACTTAATACCCATATCAGTTCCTATACAACCAAAAAACCCCTGTTTCTAAAAAACAGGGGGTTGTAAATCGTTTATTTTTTTATCCTTCTAAAAGGAGGTCGTAAGGATCTTCCAGTAATTGTTTTACACGCACAAGAAATTGTACTGCTTCCTTTCCATCTACTATGCGATGGTCATAAGATAACGCCAAATACATCATAGGGCGTACTTCAATGCTGTCATCTGGCATTACGACGGCACGTTTTTGAATATTATGCATGCCTAAAATACCAACTTGAGGCGCATTTAAGATCGGAGTGGAAAGCATGGAACCAAATGTTCCACCGTTCGTAATTGTAAAGGAGCCACCTTGTAAATCACTCATTGTAAGTTTCTTGTCTCGAGCTTTCTTACTTAGATTACCAATCTCTTTTTCCACCCCAGCGAAATCAAGACGATCTGCATCTCGCACTACAGGTACTACTAAGCCTTCTTCTGTAGAAACTGCAATCCCAATGTCATAGAATTTCTTCATTACTATTTCATTGCCTTGGATTTCTGCATTAAGCAGTGGAAAATCTTTTAATGCTCCAACAACTGCTTTTGTAAAGAAGGACATGAAGCCTAACTTCACACCGTGTTTTTCAATGAATTTTTCTTTACGTTCGCTGCGTAGCTTCATTACATTTGTTAAGTCCACTTCGTTAAATGTCGTAAGCATTGCTGCTTCTTGTTGTACTTCAACTAGACGCTTAGCAATCGTTTGACGACGGCGAGACATTTTAATCCGTTCAACCGGCTTATCAAATTCTGTTTTTTCAGCAGGCTTCTTCTCCTCTTTTGGTTTTGTCGGTTTCGCTGCATCTTTTGAAGCCGCTTCTACATCCTCAGGGCGAATACGGCCAAGTGGATCACGTGGGCTTACCTTACGTAAATCAATATTTAGCTCTCTAGCACGCTTTCTGGCAGCTGGAGAGGCGATTACGTCACCACTTGTTGTTGTCTCTTCACCTGACTCTTCTTTCGTTTCTTCCTTAGTCTCTTGTTTAGAAGGCTCTTTCGGCTGTTCTGCTTGCTTTTCTTCTTTTGTCTCAGCTGGAGCTGATTCAGCATCAGCACTTCCAGCTTCTGCGTTTTCGTCAATTTTTGCAATGACATCGCCAACTTCTACGTCATCGCCTTCCTCTTGAATAATTTCTGTAATCACACCAGAATATTCTGAGTTCACTTCTACATTCACTTTATCTGTTTCTAATTCAACAATTGGATCGCCTTTTTCAACCTTATCCCCTTTTTTAACCAACCATTCAGCAATGGTTCCTTCAGTAATAGATTCAGCTAGTTCTGGTACTTTAATTTCATTCATTAGAATCTCCTCCTTGTGATGGGGCTATTGCTTCCTGAATAATTTGCTTCTGCTCTGTTTTATGCACATTTGGTTCACCTACTGCTGGTGACGAACGATCTGGACGTCCAATATAACGCAAGGTTTGTCCTTCCTTTAGTAGATCTCTTAAATAATCGTCAACAAAATCCCATGAACCCATATTTTTGGGTTCTTCTTGTACCCAAACAATTTCCTCCAAATTTGGCAGCTGTTTTATTTCTTTAGCCAATTGTTCTTTTGGAAACGGATAAATTTGCTCTAATCTCAGTGCACGAAGCCAATCATACTTTTCTCCCGATTGTGCCATTTCTTCTTCAATATCTACCATGATTTTACCGCTACCGATAAGTAAGCGTTTAGCGTTTTTCTTGCTTACTTTTAGATTTGGCTGATCTCGTAAAGCAAGAAATTTACCAGTCGTAAATTCTTCTGCAGGTGATGCAATACGTTGATTACGAATTAAACTGCTTTTTGGAGTCATAATGATTAATGGTCTAGCCTCTTCGCGATTTCGAAGTGCAGCCTGACGACGTAGCAAATGGAAAAATTGTGCAGAAGAAGTAACATATGCCACAATCCAGTTATTTTCTGCTGCCATTTGTAAAAAACGTTCCAAGCGGGCACTGGAATGCTCAGGACCTTGCCCCTCATAACCATGAGGAAGTAACATTACCATATTGGACTTTTCTCCCCACTTAGCTCGAGAAGAAGAAATAAATTGGTCAAACACGACTTGAGCAGCGTTAGCAAAATCACCAAATTGCGCTTCCCAAATAACAAGTGTATTCGTGGCTTCTACGCTATACCCATACTCATAGCCTAACACACCTGCTTCAGACAACGGGCTGTTTCGGATATCAAAAGAAGCTTTTGCCTCATCTAAAATATGCATGGGGCAAAACTTTTCATCCGTTTCTACATCGTGTAACACGAGATGACGATGAGCAAACGTTCCTCTTTCTGAATCTTGCCCCGTTAATCGAATTGGAATGCCATCTCGTAGAATCGAAGCATACGCTAATGCCTCACCAGTTCCCCAATCCGCTTTTTCCCCATCTTGAAATGCATTTTCACGTCGCTTTAAAATACGTTCTAGCTTTCTATTACTATTAAATCCTTCCGGGCGTTTTAATAAACCTTTATTTAATGATTTTAAAGTTTCCAAGTCTATTGCTGTTTCGAACTGCTCCAACCCATTTTTCAGAGCCTTTGGCATTGGTTTCGGTTCACAATCACCGGTTTCATTTTCTTTCATATTATTATAAATATCACGTAATTTGGACTCTGTTTTTTGCTTCATTTCTTTCAGTTGACCATCATTTATAATTCCTTTTTCCTCCAAGTCTTTTGCAAATACTTGAGACACAGAAGGGTGATTGTCAATTAATTTGTATAGGCCAGGCTGGGTCATACGTGGTTCATCCATTTCGTTATGACCATAGCGGCGATACCCAACTAAATCAATCAGAAAATCTTTATGGAATTTCTGGCGATACTCGTATGCAATTTGAATTGCTGAAATACACGCAATAGGATCATCAGCATTCACATGAATAATTGGAATTTCAAAACCTTTAGCCAGATCACTTGCGTATCGTGTGGAACGACCCTCTTCTTGCTCTGTCGTGTATCCTAGCAAATTATTTGCAATAATGTGCAAAGAACCACCAGTTGTATAGCCTGGAAGACCACTTAGATTCAATGTTTCTGCGACTACCCCTTCACCAATAAATGCAGCATCCCCATGGATCAAAACGGGAATAGCTTTATTCATATCCTGCTTTGGATAGCCTCTTTCGTAACGGTAATCTTGCGCCGCACGAGCAAATCCTTCTACAACCGGGTTTACAAATTCTAAATGTGATGGGTTGTGAGCTAAACGAATACGTGTCGTTCCCTCTTCTCCATCAGGCTCTTTCGTTGCTCCGAAGTGATATTTCACATCACCTGTCCAGCCATAATTAATGCCTGTTGATCCTTCAGAAGGAATCAATTCTTTATTTGGCGAATGGTGAAATTCTGAGAATATCTTATCATATGGCTTTCCAAGAATATGTGCTAAGACAGCAAGCCGTCCACGATGAGCCATTCCCATCATAATATTTTCTACTTTGTCCGCGCTTGCATTTTTTACAATTTGATCTAGCATTGGAACCATTGCTTCTAAACCTTCAATTGAAAATCGTTTTTGACCAACGAAGGTCTTTTGTAAAAATCCTTCAAAACCTTCTACTTGAGCAAGACGATCTAGCAACTCCATTTTTTCGACATTCGAAAGATTCAATCTTGCCTTACCGGATTCAATTAAATCCAATAACCAATTGCGTTCTTCTTCATTGTTCAGATGATCAAATTCAAACGTAATCGTACCAGAATAATACTTTTTTAACTCTTTCACTACATCTAATCCATTTTCTACATGATTAGGAGCTTTATCCCATAACCAAGAAGCCGGAATGCTTGCCAAGTCTTCCTCTGTCAGTCCATAGCTTTCAGCTTGCACTAAATTTGACGTTCGTTCATTACGTCTGATTGGATATATATCAGCTTCCAAATGTCCAAAACGTCGAATAGCCTCAACAAGTTTCATTGCTGAGGTGAGTTTTTTTACATCATCTATAGATGTTGCTTGAGCCTCTGCTCCAACTGAAACATTTGCTTGGGATAACCATTGAGGGGCTCCATGCTCATCGAACATCTTTTTAATGGATGGATCTACTGCCTCTGGATCCGCTTTGTATAAATCATATTGCTCTTCTACATACCCCATGTTTGGACCATGAAATTCTGACCAGAATCGCTCATTGGATTCTTCATTTTGTGCCACCTTTTATACCCCCATTAGAAGTTACGTTATCCGTATGAAACGGTATACATTATTCAATGTTCATTATAGAACTGACTACCAATTACTTCAACTAATATACCCTATTTTATTAGTGGATACAACAGGCTGTTCCAACCTTGTATATAATTTAAATTTTCAAATGATTCATCAAACAAAGGCAGATTTCAAATCTATGGTAATTTTTCTTTATTTTACATAGTGAACAAAGGCGCAAGCGCCCGTTTAGCAACGTAGCGAATGGAACGAATCAACTAAAGATAAAATGAATCTTCAATCAGTGGGGTTTTCATTCATCGCCCATTGATTGTTAGGTGAACGAATCGGGGAGTTAGGTGCTGTTATCCCCCACTTAGATTTTGTTTTGTACAGATTATCCAACTCCTGAAGTGGGAGACATACAGCACCTTATATACGGGATAATTTGGTTATCTTTTGTAATGATTTCTGTCCAGTTGTTGCTGCATGTATATGATTTACAAACCACTTAAACAGAAGGAATAGTATATGGACAGCAGCATATAGGTGAAACTTTAATCTTCTAACATGTACTATAGTAAGATGAGAATTGATTCATTTACCACACATGCTGTTTCTTTTTCAGTTATCATTCGTTATAATAGAGTCGCTAGAAAGTATATTGGTCTGTAACTAAAGGAGGAGGACGAGATGAAATTAGCATTAATCTTAGGGGTAGCTATTGTATTTATAACTTCTTGTTTCACTTCGGGATACGAATCAAAGCCAGGTATGCCGAAAAAACAGCAAAGTACTTGAAACTTCTTGTCAATGGTTTTTTGCCACTAGCTTTAAAAGGATTAACACAAAGGCGTTGTAACATTCCGTTACAACGTCTTTTCATGAACTTATAAAGTGAATCTTCAAATAGTGGGGGTATTCATCCTCCACTGCTTGTTAGTAGCCCAAGGGTATGACCTAAAGGCCGCTTACGAAATAGGTGCTGTTATCTCCTACTTAGTCTTGTTGTAGTACAGAAATATCCAACTCCTAAGGCTGGAGTCTTACAACACCTTATATTCGAGATAAACTAATAAGACATTGTTCTTTTTCTGACAATGTGATTCTTGTAAATAATGCAGGGCATTTGTCTATCTTCAAACATGTATATACGTAAATGCTTTCCTATAATACAAATAAGCCGAACAATTATAAATGGATTGTTCGGCTTTTGCTATATAATATTTGCTTATATTCCAATCTCTTTCGTCATCTCTAAGTAATCATGATAATCCTAGAAAGCCTTGTTGCCTCAACACCTCATAAATAATAATAGCTGCTGTATTGGATAAATTTAATGATCTTACTTGTTCGCCCATATGAATGCGTAAACAGCGGTCTTCTTTCCCTGCTAATAAATGCTTCGGTATCCCATTTGTTTCCCTGCCGAAGACAAAAAATAATGGCTCATTCACATCACTGAAATCAAAATCGGTATAGTGCTTCGTTCCGAAATTTTCAATGTAATAGTAACTTCCTTCTGGATACGTCTCATACAAGTCTTGAATGGATGGATACTCGCGGATATCTACATTATGCCAATAATCCAATCCTGCTCTGCGCAGCATTTTATCTTCTGTTGAAAACCCAAGCGGGTGAATTAAATGAAGTGTGGTATTGGTTGCTAAACATGTTCTGGCAATATTTCCAGTATTTGCTGGTATTTCTGGTTGATATAATACGACATGTAAACTCACTGTGTTCTAATCTCCTTACTTCTTTATCCCGCACGTAAGTTGCCATAATCTCCCACCTTTTGGAAGCCTAAGTTGTTCCAAAGGGTCTAAATAAGAGATAACAGCGCCCAAATACCCGAGAAACTTTTGGTCATACTACGGTGTGCTGACATTCGGTAGGAAACAGAAGAAAACTCCTACTGAAAGATACACTTTATATAGTATTAGTATAGCACTACTTTTTCCATAGGTGAAGTTAGCTATTCGAAGTGAAAGGCTTATCTCTTTAAGGAGAATATTGCCCCTTAAATGCAGAGCGAGAAGTAAAAACTCTCCAATACTTCCAAACGTTACTCTGTATAAATACGGAAAAATTTATATTGAATGTCTGGTGTCCAAGCTGTGGAATCTTCGTAAGACCAGTAACGATTTCGACTATTATCTGTATGTGCATTTACGAGTGGCATTCCATTGGCATCCTTAGCAACGACGATCGTATTATGATCCCATCTGCCGTCTCCGGAAAAATCATAACAGATAACATCTCCGGGGATGAGCTGTTCTGCTGTCTCCTTTTCCTCTCCTCTTAAACCTTTTGTAGACCCCGCTAAATACCAGCGCAAAGAGTGTGCAACAGCCCAACTAAAGCTCCAATTGTTATCCTGATACCACCAACCACGATCTCTTACAGGCGCTCCATACATCGGTGCCCCACCTGCATACAAACATTGCGAAACATAATTCGTACAATCTACCGGGAAACGGCGATAATCTGGATTATAATCATTCCACCAACGTTCCGCATATTGCACAGCAGCTTGCCGATCATATGGACTTCTTTTATTTACAAATTTGTCTTTTTCATTGAACAGCTGCTCTTCACCTTCAGCTTCCTGCTTTTTGACTTGGTGTTGATGATCTTTTATTTCGCCTAGATGGTCCAGACGAAAAAGATAAGGTGTCACGGACTCTTCCAAATATAACTGCTCTTCTTGTTTTACTAAGAACTGTACATGCAAGTGGTATTGATAGTATTCCTGCTGATCATACCGCATCGTACTGTATACATGCCCATTTCCTTTGATTTTGACAATTTCGGCATCGCGCTTTGCAAATAACGCTTGCTTTCTCGTCCACCAATCGTCACCTTTTCTATCCCACGAAAAAAAATCTTGCCAATACGCTTTTAATTGTTCCATAAAAAATCCCCTCCATATGAAAGTATATGGGGAGAAAGCTTGGCAAACATCATCTTTTTTTATCGGTGTCTTTCAACGGCTCAAAAGCAAGTCCTTTTTCCATTTCAACCAGTACCTGCTCATCTTCCTCTTCTAACATCGCTTCCTTGATAGCTTGGAAGGCCTCTTTTGTTCCGATTTTGCCTAATGACCAAGCTGCGGTTCCGCGAATAACAGGTCGAGGATCACTTTTCATCACTTCAATAATATCTGCTACAGCAGTTGTATCTTTATAATGTCCTAAAGCAATTAGTGAATTCCGTTGAATCGGCTTTTTTCCACGCCATGATCCTGAGATATGGCCGAATGTCTGTTTAAATTCACGATTTGATAGCTTTAACATGGGAATTAACTTTGGCTTAGCCACCTCATGCTCTGGCTCAAATTCAGGATGAATATGAAAATCTACTTTTAAATTTTTCGGACAAACCATCTGACATGTATCACAGCCGTATACACGATTACCAATTTTCGACCTAAATTCATCTGGTAGAAAGTCTTTTGTTTGCGTTAAAAAGGCGATACAGCGCTTAGCATTAAGCTGCCCCCCTTGCACAATCGCTCCTGTAGGACAAGCATCAATACATTTCGTACAACTCCCACAGCTATCATCAACAGGCTCATCCGGCGTAAAGGGGACATTCGTAATTAGCTCACCTAAATATACGAAAGAACCAAACTCCGGTGTAATAATGGAGGTATTCTTCCCACTAAAACCGATCCCTGCTCGTTCTGCAACTGCGCGATCTGATAATTCCCCTGTATCAACCATAACCTTATTCTTACCATCTGGCACTCTTTCTTGAATAAAAGCAGCAAGTTTCTCCAATCTTTCACGCATGACAACATGATAGTCCACACCCCAAGAAGCTCTGGCAAATAAGCCACGTCGTTCTTCTTTCGTACTTCTTGGAGCACCTTTCATTCGAGTGGGGTATGCTAAAGCAATAGAAATAATTGATTTCGCCTCGGGCAATAATCGGGTAGGTTCCGTTCTTTCTTCAATAGAGCCTTTTTCAAACCCCGATTGGTAATCTAATTCTTGTTGCCTGCGAAGCCGCTCTTTTAATTCAGTAAATACATCTGCAGAGGCGAAACCAATTTTATCAATTCCAATTTGTTTACTATATGCGATAATTTCCTGCTTTAATGGATCTGTATGCATATCGTTCCCTCCCTAACGCCGTTTAACAACAGCAGTTCGCATGCGGTTAATCACTGCTGCAAGCTCGAACCTTCTCGGTCTTGCTAAATCACCTGGGTGTTGATCTGGATATGCAGTAAAAGAAGCTAAGCCTCGCTTATTCATTTGCTCTTCTACTTTGTCAAGCAGTTTTGGCAACGCTAATTGATTCATTTTGTTTTGATAATCTAAGTGCTGTAAAATTTCTGCAATCATACGTGTTTGTGAAGGATCAACTAGCTGTTCCACTTCGGAAAAGTCAATATCTGTGTTTCCCATTATAATATGAGAGAGCCCTTTTGCTTGAACTTTTGAGCGGTTTCCTTTTTTAGTCTGTAGCGTCTGTTGTTGAAAATAACGAGCATCGTTTATATGAAACGGCTCTTCCGCCTTTTCTTTTCTTTCTAGAGGGTATTTTTTCATAATTGCTTTTGCTTCATTCGTAGCATTATCAGGAAGATAATTTTCTAAACGAATCACTGTATCTGCATGCGCAAAATAATCTCCAGACCCACCCATAACAATAATCGTCGATACTGTTAATTCATCTCGTAATTGTTTAATTTTATCAATAAATGGTGTGATCGGTTCCTTGTCGGGGTGGACAAGTAGTTGCATGCGATGGTCTCGGATCATAAAGTTAGTTGCACTTGTGTCCTCATCCATTAATAACGTAGACGCTCCAGCTTCTAACGCTTCAATTACGTTTGCGGCTTGGGAAGTACTGCCACTGGCATTATCAGTTGAGAAAAATGTCATGTCCTGTCCATGCGGCAAATTATTAATAAACGGAGAAATATCTACGCCTGTCACTTTACGACCATCTTCTGCACGTATTTTCACCGCAGCAGGATCTGTTAACACAAACTCTCTACCATCCCCATGTACATGCGCGTAAACACCACGCTCAACCGCTTGCAACAAGGTACTTTTTCCGTGATATCCACCACCTACAATCAGTGTAATTCCTTGTTTAATCGCCATCCCTTTGATCGGCTCTTCAGCATGCGGAATATCAATAGCAACTTCATTTTCAGCAGGGCTTTGAAAAGGAACTGCCTGTTTTAATGGACGGTTACTAATTCCGCTTTCCCTTGGTAAGATAGATCCATTGGCTAAAAACGCAACCCAGCCCTCTTGCTTCATTGTCTCCCGAATAGCATCTTGCTGATCGGCCAGTTTTATTGCTTGTTCAATTGTTTCATCTGTAATCGCGAATACAGATTGATCGATAATGGCTGGAAGTGCTTGAGTAAATAGTTTTTCCGCTTCTTTGCTATTAATTTTTCTTCCATTTGCAGGTAAACCAATCGAAAGACAAACCGTGATTGATGTAGAACTGATCTGCACAGCAGTTCGTTCTAGCTTTTCCTGCCCAGGACGATCAAATAAAATTAACCCACTTTTACCCGATCCTTTTATAAACGTAGGTTGTGTAGCGACTTCTTTCCCTATTACACGCGCAAATGCATCCTCAGTAGCAATTTTCCTTGAATAGGTTTCAAGCCAAGCTGGTTGAATAGCTCGTTTATTCACAGGGATAATCACACGTATTTTAGAAGGGGACGCAAATGGATCTCCTTGTACGTAATCAATTGCTAAATCATAATTATCTGCTTGGTAACGACCTTGAATACGCTTGTATCCCTTATATCCCGTTCCATTAATTTGTTTTAAAATTTGTAATAAGTTATGCATACATACACCTCAATTACTTTGTTTATACAAATAACTTTGTTTTCTTTTTGATTCAGATTTTACATGTTCCCGCCAGCGAAGTAAAACAAACGTCCACCAAGTTTAAACTTGAATTCCATGGTTAGATGAAGAATTGGGCATTTACGACCTCGAGGAGGTTAGTCTAGGATGGAAGGACAGACCTTACTGCCCAGTTACATGCGGGGTAAAGGGGATCTCAAATAGTGGGTTTTCATTCATCCCCCACGGATTATTAGTAGCCCAAGGGGATGGTAAAAGCCTCTTACAAAATAGGGCATTGAGATGCTGGTCTCTCCCACTTAGACGTGTTGCAGTACAGATTACCCACTTCTGTTACAGCACCTTATAGACGTGATAATAAGGACGATAGAAGACCCCCTATTTTTTACATTTTTTATATAATGTAAAAAACGCAATACTTCGTACCTTTACTATTACGAAATACTGCGTTAAGACATATGTATGGAGCGGGTGAAGGGAATCGAACCCTCGTCATCAGCTTGGAAGGCTGAGGTTTTACCATTAAACTACACCCGCATCAAAAAATGTATTTTTTTGACTGCAGAAATTATTATAGCAATATCTTTAAAACAAATCAAGAGGAAATTTAATATTTCTCGACAAAAAGTTTACAAAAAATTAATATTGCCGTTTTCATCCATCAAAAAAAATAGATGTTATCATGGTTTAGTATTCGAATAGCCTCCCTTTTTAGCTACATTCCCCTTATCTAAAGCTATCATTATTATGTGTCTCCATATTCTCTTCATCATATAGTTGAAACTCTTGCACCTATAGGTAGTCAGTAAGAAAAATTTCATGAGTTTAGAACGATACATAAAATTTATTCATTATATTTCATGCAATTCGCTACATATTACCAAAAACCTGCAAGTTAATACTATTTTATCGTTTTATGCCAGCTTAAATTGTGAACTTCGGCGAAAAAGTTGTGAACTTCGAGCAACCTATCTATGAACTTCGGCGAATCTCCTTAGAAAAGTAAGTTCCGTGACAAATACATATTTACATTCCACTAAAGAAGTTATAGAATAGTCATAAGATTTAGGGAGGAGAGGAAGTATGGCTGTATACCCAATTGTTTTAGCACAGCAAAATTTTACCCACCAAGATAGCTTACATTATCCGTTTGAAGAACGGGGGTTGCAATTTGGTGATGGTATTTATGAAGTCATTCGAATTTACAAAGGTAACTACTACCTTTTAAAAGAACATATGGATCGTTTATTTCGTTCGGCAGAAGCCATTAAAATTGATTTAAATGTAACGAAAGAAGAACTGACTCGCCTATTACTGAAGTTGTTAGAAAAAAATAAAATGACCTCAGACGGAAAAGTATATTTACAAGCGACAAGAGGATCTGCACCTCGTGATCATGTATTCCCAATCGATACCCCAGCAAATTTGTATGCTTACGTCCAAGATTTACCTCGCCATAGTGAAAAATTAAAACATGGTGTCTGTACGATTACGAGACCGGATGTCCGTTGGGAAAACTGTTATATCAAAAGCTTAAATTTGCTTCCTAACGTGTTGGCAAAACAAGAGGCAAAGGAACAAAACTGTTATGAAGCTATTTTGCATCGGGATGAACTTGTCACCGAATGCAGCTCGTCTAATATCTACATCGTTAAAGACGGGGCAATTTACACGCACCCTGCTACCAATCGCATCTTGCACGGCTGTGTGCGTATACGTGTAGAAAAATTTGCAAATGATCTTTCCATCCCATTTCATGAGCAGGCTTTTTATAAAGAGGAGCTCTTCCAAGCGGATGAAGTATTCTTATCTAGTAGCACGTCAGAAATCATGCCAGTTATTCAAGTAGACAACGAGCAAATACATGATGGAAAACCTGGAGTAATTACTCGGAAACTACAGGAAGCCTATGAACAAGACGCATTGATAACAGAGAATAAAATTACTTTATAATCCCTTGGGAATAATAAAGCAAAGTATACTTCCAAAGCGGGCGATTTGCATCATCCACCATTTCTAGGTTGTTTGGATTTTACCTTTAAAAAAAAGCATGGGAATAGTTCAAGGAATAATAATTTTTATAAAAAAGTTTAAAATAAGACTTAGAATATATAATGAATGAGGCGGACCATAACTAGTAACAGCTGATTAAAAATCAAACAATAAATCGTCATTTGTGTATACGCACGTTTTTAGCGTAACCAAAATATGTAGCCTCCTGCGGAACAGCGCGAGCTGAAAATCCCGTAGGAAGGCGATTTTTGCTTTCCAAGGAAGCTGAGGCAGTGCCTCACGGAAAGCGACGGATTTTGACATAGCGATAATAGGATTTTTTTTAATATAAACAAGCCGAACAATTATTAACTGATTGTTCGGCTTTTGCTATATACTATTTGCTTTGCTTATGCCCCAGACTCTTTTTCGTTAAGAAAAGCATGGATGTTTAGACTTTACAACATTTCCCCTCTCAGTTACTATATTCATAATAGAAAGAAAATACTGATAAAATCATCATGGGAAATCGAGAGAAAGTTGGTGTTCTTTTGCTTTATACCCAATATGAGATACTGATTAAAAGAAAGAAACGATTTCTTCTACAAATGCTAGTTTTTCTTTTGGCATTTTATTTTATGCTCCCTTTATCACTCGCATTATTTCCAGATTTCATGAACAGCACAAGTATTTTATTCGAATTTACCTGGGGATGGCTATACGCCTTTTTACAAATACCCATGACATGGGTATTGGGGTGGCTGTATTGTAGAAAAGCAAAGCAGTTTGACCGTTATAAGAACAAGCTAAAACAAGAGGCAGTATCGTGAATTTAACTTATTTCCTGTTTTTTATCTGTATTATTGTATGTACGTTAATTATTACCTATTGGGCAGCAAAACGAAGTAAGACAGCGAATCGCTTTTATACAGCAGCTGGCAGTTTAACTGGATTGCAAAACGGAATGGCAATTGCAGGAGATTTTATAAGTGCAGCGTCTTTTTTGGGAATTGTAGGGGCAATTGCTTTACACGGATATGACGGCTTTTTATATTCAATTGGCTTTCTCGTTTCCTATCTTGTTGTACTCTATTTAATTGCTGAGCCCGTACACCATCTTGGAAAATACTCACTTGGAGATGTAATTTGCGCTCGTTTTCCTGGGAGACAAATGCGCTTAATGATGGCAATCAGCGCTTTTATCATATCCATTCTATACATGATTCCTCAACTTGTCGCGTCAGGTCTCCTCATTCGTCTATTATTAAATACCGATTATTCGATCTCCGTAGTTGTGATTGGTAGTTTGATGACAATATATGTTGTCTTTGGAGGAATGCTAGCAACCTCCTGGGTACAAATCGTAAAAACAGTCGTATTAATGTCCGGAACCTTCCTACTATCATTAATTGTGTTTTCTCATTTTAATTGGAAAATAGAAGATTTATTAGTAGCTGTAAAAAAAGGGACGCCATTAGGAGAAGCATTTTTTTTGGCTGGACATTTGTTTCAACAACCATTGGAGATGTTATCCATGCAGTTGGCATTAATACTAGGTACAGCTGGATTGCCACATATTTTAATTCGCCTTTTCACTGTGAAAAACATTCTTGAGGTGCGTCGTTCCATTACTAGTGCTACTTGGATAATTGGTATATTTTACTTCATGACCCTCGTCCTTGGTCTTGGAACCATCGCGATTTTAGGCTTCGAACTATTAATTACTACAGATTCTACCGGTAATTTAGCGGCACCTCTTTTGGCACAAGCGGTTGGCGGCGACTTTCTATTAGCATTCATTTCTGCAATTGCTTTTACAACGATCGTTGCAGTTATTTCAGGTCTGGTCATTTCTGCAACTTCTGCATTTTCTCACGACGTGTACCATCATTTAATAAGAAAGGGAAAATCAACTGAAAAAGAACAACTTCAAGCAGCACGATGGACTGCATTAGGAATTGGTCTTATATCGACACTATTTGCATTACAACTTGAAAATATAAATGTGACTTTTTTAGTCTCTTTAACATTTATTGTCGCTGCCTCCAGCAACTTCCCTATACTACTTTTAACAATTCATTGGAAGCGCTTCAACAAAACAGGAGTTCTAATTGGCATGATAAGTGGACTCACCGCATCTATAATCTTCGTTGCTCTTGGTCCACATATTATGAATACGGATGGAGGTTGGATACCATATAAGCCTATATTCACGCTATATAACCCTGGAATTATCGTTATTCCTATTGGTTTTTTAGGGGCGATTATCGGTAGCTATGTAACACGTGGGAGAGAAAAGTGGACGAAGGAAAAGCAAGCATTTTTCCTAAGAGCGCAAACAGGTGTTACTACAAGGAGAGAAAGATCTTGAAGGAATTGACTATTATTTTATTTGAACGACAAGGTTTACTATTAGTAATCGCTTTTGTTATGACTCGTACACCTGGTTTTCGTACATTGCTTTATCGGGAATATAGTGTACGAATGTCTATTGTTCATAGTTTTATTTTTGGTCTGTTTGGCATTGCCAGTACAATAACAGGAATTACCATTGATGGGGATACGATTATTCGCAGCTTTGTTTGGCAAGCAGAGGATGATCAGCTTATTGTAAGTTCGAGCCTAATCGCTATTGTGATAGCTGGGCTTTTAGGAGGTCCTTCGGTTGGATTTGGAGCAGGCATCATTGCTGGAGCACATGTCATGCTATTAGGGGGTATCGGTTGGCTTGCCAATGGAATTGTAAATCCACTTACTGGGCTATTAGCTGGATTAACAGCGCAATTTTTTTCCAATGAACGCGTCATCTCTCCAATGAAGGCTTTGTTTATTGGCGTTTTCCCACCTGTATTGCATATGCAATTATTGTTAATTATTCATTCACAATTAGGTGAAACAGTGACCATTGTTGATCGAATCGGTCTTCCATTAGTATTGTCAAATAGTATCGCTATCGCCGTTTTCACAGCAATGATTGGCATAGTTCTTCGGGAGCAAGAAAATGAAGCAGCACTTGCAGCTAAACAAGCACTTGCAATTGCAGAGGAGGCACTCCCGTTTTTAAGAAATGATTATCCACAGCAAATGGCTATAGGCATCGCTCAGCTATTATACGAGAGATTAAAGCTTGCTGCAGTTTCAGTTACAAGTGGAACAGAAGTGCTTGCTCATGTAGGTATCGCCGATGATCACCATCGTTCAGGAGATCAAATTAGTACTGCTATTTCTCGGGAAGCAATGGAAACAAAAGAAATGAAAATTGCTTATACTCCTTCCGAGATTCAATGTAGAATACAAGACTGCCCTTTAGAGGCTGCTATTATTATTCCAATAGTAGCTGCGGATGAACCAACATGGTTAATCCAATTTTATTTCCGTAAATCGCAGCATATTCGTCCAGTAGAAATCATGCTGGCGAAAGGCTTAGGACAATTGATATCCAAGCAAATGGATACCATTGCCGCTGAGAAGCTAAAATCACATATACGCGATGCAGAATTACGAAACTTACAAGCCCAGATCAATCCGCACTTTTTGTTTAATACACTACACTTAATTAGTTCTTTAATTCGAGAAGATCCTGAAAGAGCGAAATATATTACGGTCCAACTGGCAAACTATATGCGATTTAATTTGCGGCTTGTTTCTAAATCGTTAGTTAAATTAGAAAAAGAATGTGAACATGTAAAAGCCTATATCGATATTGTGCAAGCCCGTTTTGCATGTCAAATGGAAATTGTTTTTTTACGACCAACCATTTTACCTGAAGTATTTATTCCACCATCTACCATTCAACCACTTGTTGAAAATGCGGTACGACACGGACTAAAAAATGTGACCCACAACGGTAGAATCAACGTTTGCATTCAAGTAGAAAGTGCAACAATCCTTATCTATGTACAAGATAATGGTATGGGCTTTTCGGAGGAAATGTTAAAAGCTATTCAACATCAAACGTCAGCAAAACAAAACGAAACTTATGAAAAAACGGGATTGCGTAATGTAAACCAGCGGCTTGTCCACTTGCTTGGAGAGTCGGCAAAGTTGCATTTTCGAAATTTAACGAATGGTGGAAGTGAAGTATTATTTCGAATTCCTAAAATAACCACAGGAGAGCTAATTAACAATGCAACAGTTTAAAATCAAATAAATGCTTAGTTGGTAATCCGGATCATTTTAAAACGATCATTTTTCCTAATTTTTAAAACGGATTGAAAATCGGCTTAGCAGCAGTTTTAATTTCAATTTTAGAAGCTCTTCGACACATCAAGCTAGATTGTTAATAGTTTGCTGCTTTGTGTACATCATTTGCAAGAGTTAAAAATCGACCATATTCTTTTAAGCTTTTAAATAAAGCAAACTAAATAAAGCAGCGAAAAAATATTATTCAGGGTGGTTATATAATGAGTATTCAAATATTAATTGCCGAGGATGAACATATGGCACGGAAGGAGTTACTTTATCTTCTTAAACATGAAGAAAATGTACACATCTGCCCAGCAGCAGAAACTGGGGAGCAACTTGTTGAACATTTTTTTACATATGAACCAGATGTTATTTTTCTTGATGTCCACATGCCGGGGTTGTCAGGAGTGGAAGCTGCCAAGAAAATTTTTTACGCGTCGGAAGGCTATATACCATTAATTGTTTTCACAACAGCATATGATGATTACGCTTTAGATGCATTTGAAATTGAAGCGGTGGATTATTTATTAAAACCTTATGATGTGAAACGGTTTAAAACAGCCATGAAACGTGTACGAAAACGATTAGCTCAAATCGAAGACCAAAAAGTCGACTGGGATAAGCCGAAGGAAGTTCAGCCTAACCCTTCTTCACAAAAGCTTTTGCTTGATGACGGAGAACGTATGGTAGTTGTCGATCCTGATTCTATTTATTATGCCGTGCCATTTAAACGAATGCTGGAAATTCATACGACCGATAAAACCATTCATTGTCGTATGACACTTCAAGAACTAGAAGATATGCTGACTGGATTTGCGTTTTTCCGTACCCACCGTAGCTATTTAGTTAATCTTAACTATATTGACGAGATTACACCATGGTTTAATGGCACAAGTAATATAACACTCAAAAATAAACAGCAAACAATGATCCCTGTAAGCAGGTCTGCAAGAAAGGCTTTACTTACTATTTTTTCAAGTAACCATTCATGAAACGATAAAAACCATTCGCACATTGATTTCTACCGTTGAACCAAAAATATTATCTGTTTGTTGCCTCACCTTTATACTATTATTAAGCGCTTACATAGTTTGCGTGACTGTAGTAGTCATAAAAAAAGGAGGAGGATAACATTGGAGAGTCACTATGATAAGCAGCGTACGTTTAGGCAGGGAGTGGATTATGTCAAGGTAGAAAACAGTTCTTCATTTCAAAGACTTATGTACGAACGAAAAAAATTTATTTTGCCATTAACGATTTTCTTTTTAGTATTTTACTTTATATTGCCAATCTTAACCTCTTATACAACTTTCTTAAATACTCCAGCGTTTGGCGATATTTCCTGGGTATGGATTTTTGCTTTTTCTCAGTTCATTATGACATGGGTGCTATCTACAATTTATGTGAAAAAGGCTGCTTCATTTGATGAGCAAGCTGAGCAAATCATTCGTGAACAAATAGACGACAAAGGAAGAGATGCTATATGAAGATGGATGCCACCGTAGTCATCTTATTTTTGAGCATTGTATTATTAACACTAGTGATTACTTATTTCGCAGCTAAACGAACGCAAACCACAGGAGACTTTTATACTGCTGGGGGCGGTTTAACTGGTTGGCAAAATGGATTAGCAATTGCTGGAGATTATTTATCGGCTGCTTCTTTTTTAGGGATTGCAGGGGCAATTGCGTTACATGGTTTTGATGGTTTTTTCTATAGTATTGGGTTTCTAATTGCCTATTTAGTAGTATTATTACTTGTTGCAGAACCACTACGTAATCTCGGAAAATATACATTAGCAGATATGATTAATGCTCGCTTTGATGCAAAAAAAATTCGTGGTGTCGCTGCTTTAAGTACTATTACCATTGTGCTTTTTTACATGATTGCACAGCTTGTCGGCGCAGGAGCACTCATCCAGCTTTTATTCGGAATCGATTATTGGATCGCTGTGTTAATTGTAGGCGTCATGATGACCATTTATGTGTTATTTGGTGGAATGATTGCAACAAGCTGGGTGCAAATTACGAAAGCAGTTCTACTAATGGCTGGAATGGTGATTATTTCATTTCTTGTTCTACTGAAATTCAACTTTAACATCTCCACAATGTTTACAGAAGTGAAATCCGCAACAGGTCATGGCGCAGACTTCTTAAAGCCTGGCTTAAAGTATACCGATCCACTGGGAACTATTTCTTTAATGATTGCACTTGTTCTCGGAACTTCTGGACTGCCTCATATTTTGATGCGCTTTTTCACCGTAAAAGATGCCAAAACAGCAAGGAGCTCAGTCATTACTGCAACATGGACAATTGGAGTCTTTTATATATTAACGCTCTTTTTAGGCTTTGGTGCGGCAGCATTTGTTGGCGAGCGTAACATATTGGCTGCAAATCCAGGTGGCAACATGGCAGCTCCATTATTAGCTGAAGTAATCGGTGGAGACATTTTATTTGCCTTTATCTCTGCAGTTGCTTTTGCAACAATTCTCGCAGTAGTAGCTGGACTTGTTCTTTCAGGAGCATCCGCATTTGCTCATGACTTATACGGTCAAATTTTAAAAAGAGGAGAGGCAACCGATAAACAGCAAATGCTCGCCGCTCGTTATGCAGCCTTATCTGTATCCGTTTTCTCGATTCTATTAGCACTGTTTGCCCAAACGTTAAATGTTGCTTTTCTTGTTTCACTTGCTTTTTGCATTGCCGCAAGTGCTAACCTGCCTGTTATTTTATATACCGTATATTGGAAGAGGTTTAATACAACAGGTGCGATTACAGCGATGCTCTGCGGGTTAGCTTCTGCATTAATTCTTGTTTCTATTAGTCCAAGTGTATTTTCTCCAAATGAGGGGGAAGCGTTATTTGTGGGGAATCCTCTTTTCCCTCTGGATAATCCAGCGCTTATATCTGTACCACTTGGTTTTCTAGGAGGTTATATTGGAACGATATTATCAAAAGAACATGACGCTACACGATATGCTGAAGTTAAAGTGAAAGCAAATACTGGATATAGAGATTCTTAATGGAAGAATAATATATTATTCTATTAGCCAACGCGTCATATTTTTTATTATCAGCATACATTTTATATAAAGATATAATTTCACCAAATGATATCTTATAGGAGGGATTCGTATGAGTAAAACAGTTGCTTCTTTACATGAGAAACCAAACATGCCTAGCTATGAGGAAGCATGTGCAAATTTTTCTTGGAAAGAAGTAGAAAAAACGTTCTCTTGGTACCAAACAGGAAAAGTCAATATGGCATATGAGGCAATCGATCGTCACGCTGAATCATGGCGGAAAAACAAAGTTGCCTTATATTATAGTGATTTGACACGCGACGAAAAGTATACGTTTCAGGATTTGAAATATTTATCAAACAAGTTTGGCAATGTACTAAAGAAAATAGGTGTTCAAAAAGGAGATCGCGTGTTTCTATTTTTACCACGTCAGCCTGAAACCTATATTAGTTTATTTGGAATATTGAAGATTGGCGCAATTGCCGGGCCCTTGTTTGAAGCATTCATGGAACAAGCAGTGCACGATCGTTTAGAGAATAGTGAGGCTTCTACATTAATAACAACATCGGAGCTATTATCACGCGTTCCTTATGAAAAACTGCCGCATTTAAAAGATATCATCTTAATAGGTGATGGCGATATTCCAGAGAATACGGAGCATACCAACTTCTACCACTATGAAACAGAAATGGAAAAATCACCGCGTAAACTTGGTATAGAATGGATGGATCGTGAAGATGGTATGATTCTTCATTATACATCTGGATCCACTGGTAAACCAAAAGGGGTATTGCATGTTCATAACGCGATGATACAACAATACCAAACTGCCAAATGGGTATTAGATTTAAAAGAGGATGATGTTTATTGGTGTACAGCTGATCCAGGGTGGGTAACTGGTACATCTTATGGAATATTTGGACCATGGCTTAATGGCGCATCCAGTGTTATCCGTGGTGGGAGATTTACCCCTGAAGACTGGTATTCTACTATTGAAAAATACCGAGTTACCATTTGGTATAGCGCTCCTACAGCTTTTCGTAGACTGATGGCTGTTGGCGATGAACTCATTCAAAAATATGACCTTAGTTCATTGAGACATATTTTAAGTGTTGGAGAACCGCTTAATGCAGAAGTGATTCACTGGGGAAGAAAAGTTTATGGTCTCCATATTCATGATCATTGGTGGATGACAGAAACAGGAGGTATTTTGATTTCCAACTACCCGACAATGAACATAAAACCTGGTTCTATGGGAAAACCATTTCCGGGTATAGAAGCAGCTATTTTAGATGGGGATGGCAATGAGGTTCCAAGAGGCCAAATGGGACGTTTATGTATTAAAACAGGTTGGCCATCAATGATGCGACGAATTTGGAAAAACGAAGAAAAATGGAAAGAATACTTTGCACTAGAAGGCTGGTATATTTCCGGAGATTTAGCTACAATGGATGAAGACGGTTATATTTGGTTCCAAGGACGAGATGATGATGTCATTATGACGTCAGGAGAACGAGTAGGGCCATTTGAGGTAGAAAGTAAGCTTATTGAACATCCTGCGGTAGCTGAAGCAGCTGTGATTGGTAAACCAGATCCAGTTCGTGGAGAAATTGTTAAAGCGTTTGTGGCACTACGAGATGGCTTTGAAAAAACGGAAAATCTAGAACAAGAACTCCGCCAATTTGTTAAAGAGGGTCTTGCAGCTCATGCTGCTCCTAGAGAAATAGAGATTCGCGACTTTTTACCGAAAACAAGAAGTGGAAAGATTATGCGTCGGGTATTAAAAGCATGGGAGCTTAATTTGCCAGCAGGCGATCTCTCAACAATGGAGAAATGATGATTGATAGTTATTCAAAAACACCATGAACATGGGATAAGTTTAGGCTTGTTATAGCTACTACCTTAGTAACTGTACTTTATCTCACTTCTCCTTGCTTAAAATCTTTTAAAATGAAAACGACAGCTCACTTGAAACAATGTGAACTGTCGTTTATTTTCTCAAGCTTTATGGCAATCTTTTTACTAGTTATTCAAATAGCTGATTACTTGCAACGTATTGCTTGGTCTTCTGCTGTTTTTGAAGCGCTTCGTGCTCCTACATAAGTTGTCTGCCTTCATCATTTTTTTGTTAGAACCAGTTTTTTGTCGATAGCTGTAGTTTTCTTCTATTATAAACCCTAAAATTTTATGCCTTTCGATAGTTTATTTTTAAAACATCTCCCCCACTTTAACTCTAGGAGGTCTGCATAGTGAAAAAGATTATGATTATTGGCAACCCCGGATCAGGAAAATCAACATTAGCTAGAAAATTAAGTGACCTTTTAGGTATACCCGCTTATCATATGGACACCATTTTTTGGCAACCTGGCTGGGTTCCGATAAAACGGGAAAAACTTGTTCAGGAAACAAAAAAGTTGATGGAAAAAGACGCTTGGATTATTGACGGCAATTACGGCGCAACGATGGATATACGTTTAAAAGAAGCTGACACTATCATCCTTTTACATTTCTCCACGATTCGTTGCTTGTATGGAATTACCAAACGGAGAATTCAATATCATAACAGAACACGTCCTGACTTAACTGAAGGCTGCCCGGAAAAACTGGATCGGGAATTCTTTCAATGGGTTCGCAAATTTAATAAACGGAAAGCTCCACACATCTACGAGCGCCTAGCGAACTACCCAGACAAACGACAGCTTATTTTCAAAAACAGAACCCAGTTACAAAAATTTCTTCAAAAACTTAGCTAATATTTGTGATACATGAACCATTGCAATTGCAAGCGATTGAAAAATCTAAATTATCTCTCACCTCCTAATTGATTCGCGTGTCGAAATAGTTTAAACTATGATTACATATTTATCAAGGAGGGTTTTCCTATGAGTCTTAAACGAGCACTTCAAGTAGATGATATGTTGCAACTTAACGTCGTTAGTGATCCACAATTCACACCAGATGGTCGGGCTTTTACGTACACAATGACAACCATTAATGATCAAAATGAGTATGAATCACAGCTAATGTACCAAAGACTTAAAGATAAGCATGCTACCCCTTGGACCTTTCATGCATCTAAAAATAGCAATCTACGATTTTCCCCTGATGGGAAGCGAGCTGTCTTTCAATCTACTAGAAGCGGACGTCCCCAACTATGGTTGATCCATACAGACGGCGGTGAGGCAAAACAATTGACGACGTTTCGCCATGGAGCCACAAATCCAATCTGGTCTAAAGATGGTAAACATGTATTCTTTACTGCTTTCCTCGAAGCTGACGATGATATACATAACCAAAAAGAGCCTACCAAAGAGGAAGAGCAAAAAGAAAAAGAACAGAAGCAAAAACAACCATTGATCGTCAATCGTATCACATATAAATCTGATGCAAGAGGCTTTCATGATCAAAAACGAGCCCAGATTATCATGTTAACAATCTACGATGAAGCATTATACCAACTAACAGAGGCAGATGCTGACCATGTCCTTCAGGATATTTCTCCTGATGGTACAACGCTACTATACGCAGCTAATTTAACCGATAATGCGGATTATGAATTAACCAATGATCTCTATTGTCTCCATTTAATGACAAAAGCAACGAGCAAGCTTACAGATGGAAAAAGCACTTACGATAAAGCTGTTTTTTCACCAGACGGCAGTAAAATCGCTAGCTTTGGGCATGAGTTTGCCTATAAAGGTGCGTCCCTTACTGAACTTTACGTATTTGACATAAAAACGAAAGAGCGAACCTGCTTGAGCAAAGACTGGGATGTGGAGCTTGGTGATGCCATGATCGGTGATACACGGCTTGGCGAATCAGAATCAGGACCAATTTGGAATGAAGATAGTTCAAAGATTTTCTTTATTGCAACAGATCAAGGGGCTACAGAATTTCACGCAGCTTCCATTGATGGTGGTAACGAAGTCATTTATAAACAAAACAATCATATTTTTGGATTTTCCTATGACAAATACAGTAATTCCTTCATCCTGGGAATGAGCAGACCGACAAATCCAGGTGAATTTTATCTCTTACAGGAAGATGGCACGCTAGAACCAATGACAGATAATAATCGTACATTTCTTAGGGATGTAGACCTTCAAGAACCGGAAGAATTGCTTATCCAGACTGAAGATAATTGGGAAGTTCAAGGTTGGTTATTACGTCCTTATGGCTTTACAGAAGGGAAAAAATACCCAACTATATTAGAAATTCATGGCGGTCCTCATGCTATGTATGGGCAGACATTTTTCTTTGAAATGCAGCTCCTTGCAGCAAAAGGTTATGTCGTTTTGTATACTAACCCACGGGGAAGTCACGGATACGGGCAGGCATTTGTCAATGCATGCAGAGGTGATTATGGTGGTGGCGATTATCGTGATATCATGGCAGCTGTAGACTATGCTATGCATCAGTATAGCTTTATCGATGAACAACGTCTAGGCGTTACAGGTGGGAGCTATGGCGGGTTTATGACCAATTGGATTGTTGGTCATACGAATCGATTTAAAGCCGCTGTAACACAGCGTTCTATCTCTAATTGGCTTAGCTTTTATGGTGTAAGTGATATTGGCTTCTTCTTTACCGAGTGGGAGCATGGAGTGAATCTATTAGATGATCCAGCAAAACTTTGGGAGTTCTCGCCATTAAAATATGCTAAAAACGTGGAAACACCATTGCTTATTTTACATGGTGAATTGGACTATCGTTGTCCGATTGAGCAAGGCGAGCAGTTGTTTATTACATTAAAACACTTGAAAAAGGAAGTAGAATTCGTGCGCTTCCCTCACGCAAACCACGAACTAAGCAGGAGCGGAAATCCTGACATGCGAATCGAACGTTTAAACCATATTATAAGATGGTTTGACACTTATCTATAATAGGCATACAGTCCACATCTCTTATCAGTGGAAGTTATTTCCCGCTTCCACTTATGGTTCATGCCCTTTTACAGTTGGACTTCCAGCTATTTTCCTAGATTCACCGCGTAGTATGGAAGGAAAACATCATACTGCTAGTTACATGCGTAACTAAATCGAGAGCTGATCGCAACACCAGCTCTCGACTAGTTTAAATAAAGTGAATCTTCAATCGCCAAAGAGATTTCATTCATCCCCCACGGCTTGTTAGTAGCCCAAGGGTATGACCTAAAAAACAGGGCATTTAGGCGCTGTTATCTCGTACTTAGACTTGTTGCAGTACAGATTATCCAACTCCTAAAAGCGGGAGTCTTACAGCATCTTTTATACGGGATAAAAATAATCAGTTTGTTACGTTTGTCTTGAATAGAGTTGTATGATAGTCTTGTAGCGCCAGCATTGGCAAACTGTCACACGCCGATATTGTTTTTAACACGATTGCTTCAAAAGTCTCCAAGCTTGTAAAGCAAGGAACTTGATAACGAACCGCCCACTCACGAAGATGAAAGCCAAAACTGTTCACGTTTCTACCTTGTTCTGGCAAATTCAGAATCATGTCAGGCGGATATGGTTCCAAAGTATCTGTAAGTTCATCTCGGTTATGGATCACATGCTTAACGGAAATACCGTTTGCGTTTAAAAAACGAGCTGTTCCTTTTGTTGCCAGTAAGGAAATACCCGCTTCACTGGCTGATTGAATCGTTTTAAGACTGCTTGTCTTCATACGATCGGCAATAGATACGAGCATAGTGAGATTTTTATACGCCTTTGTTTGGTCAAAAAGGAAAGCAGCAATTTTAGTTAAAACTTCCTCCTGCTGATAAGAAATAGCAATGACTTCTCCCGTAGACTTCATTTCTGGACCCAATACATGATCAACGCCTTTTAACTTTCCTGCAGAAAAAACTGGCGCTTTTACGGTGAAAAATGGAGGTTCTTGACATAGATTCATTTCTGTTGTAATTTCCTCTAAAGCATATCCAAGCTGCACTTGAACAGCCCACTTCACCATAGGTAGATCTGTCATTTTACTCATGATCGGAACGGTACGTGAAGCTCGCGGATTCACTTCCAATACATACACTTCTTCGTGATATAAGATGAATTGAATATTCATCACACCGACAATCGGTACAGATTGAGCAATTTTTGTAGCAATCGAGACGATCTGCTGTTTTTCTGTATCCGATAGCGTTATAGGTGGAAAGATCGCCAAGCTATCTCCTGAATGCACACCAGCCTTTTCAATATGTTCCAAAATACCTGGGATAAGGACCCTTTCCCCGTCACTAATTACATCGACTTCACATTCTTTACCTGGAAGATATGAATCAATTAACAACGGCCAGCAATAGTCATTCGTATCCGCTTGAATACGCATGACGTAATTTTCAAGCTCTTCCTGATCATAGGCAATAAACATGGACTGTCCTCCGATCACATAAGAAGGTCGAATTAACACCGGAAAACCAAGTTGCTCCGAGGCTTCATCTAATTGCCCGCTATGTTGAACCATATATCCCTTCATATGTGGAATGGAACCTTCATCCAATAACTGATAAAACTGCTCCCGCTCCTCCATTTGAGCAATATGTTTTGGTGTTGTTCCATAAACGTGAATACCCTCTTGTTCGAGTTCTGTTACCAGATTTACTGCTGTTTGGCCGCCAAACTGAATAAGCACTCCTGCTGCCTTTTCTTTCGCAATAATTTGTAGAATATCTTCTAGCGCTAATGGTTCAAAATATAACTTATCAGCAACAGAGTAATCGGTGCTAACGGTTTCTGGGTTATTATTTACGACAATTGCTTCGTATCCAAGTTGTTTCACCGCTAAGGCAGCATGTACAGAGCAATAGTCAAATTCGACTCCTTGACCAATCCGTATCGGTCCAGAGCCAAGAATTAATACTTTTCGCTTTCCTTGATTTACTCTCACTTCGTCTTGACCATGCCACGTTGAATAATAATATGGGGTTGCAGCAGCAAATTCTCCAGCGCAGGTGTCCACTAATTTATATGCAGGTTTTATTTGCAGCTGTTTATATTTGTCCCTTAATTCATTTGGCTTTGCACCTATTATCCTAGCAATCTGCTTATCCCCCAGATTAAACCGTTTTGCTTGTAGTAATAAAGTTTTCGGGATATTAGAGATGGTATAGGCTGCCAATTGTTTTTCTAAAGCTAAAATTCGCTCCATTTTAGCTAAAAACCAAGGATCGATTTGTGTGATGAGATGTAGTTCTTCTAGAGACCAGTCACGGTTTATTGCTTCAGCAAGTGCAAATAACCGCACATCATTAGGCTCTTCAATCCATTCACGTAAAGCTACATCCGATATGTTGGTGAATTTAGGTAAATGTAAGCCATCTACATTCATCTCTAATGAACGGACAGCTTTATTTAGTGCGCCCTCAAATGTGCGGTCAATTGCCATCACTTCCCCAGTTGCTTTCATTTGCGTCCCTAATGTACGATCAGCTTCAGTAAACTTATCAAACGGAAAACGTGGCAGCTTTACGACAACGTAGTCCAGTGCAGGTTCAAACGCAACCGAGGTGGTGTCTGTAATCGGATTTACAATTTCATCCAAACGATAGCCTAGGGCACATTTCGTTGCCACACGTGCTATAGGATAACCTGTCGCTTTGGATGCGAGTGCCGAGGATCTGCTTACTCTTGGGTTCACCTCAATAATACAATAGTTATTTGATGTTGGATCTAAAGCAAACTGAATATTACATCCTCCGACTACCTTCAATGCACGAATAACTTTTAACGAAGCTACGCGTAACATCTGATACTGTGTATCTGTTAAAGTTTGTGAAGGAGCTGTTACGATGGAATCGCCTGTATGTACCCCCACTGGATCCATATTCTCCATATTACAAACAATTACGCATGTATCGTTTGCATCTCGTATGACTTCATATTCAATTTCCTTCCAACCTTTGATACTTTTTTCTACAAGTACTTGGCGGATAGGACTAAGCTTTAAAGCATTCTCTAATCGCTTTATAAGTTCTGTTTCATTGTATGCAAAACCTCCACCTTCTCCCCCCAATGTATACGCCGGACGTAGAATAACAGGAAAACCTATTTCCTTTGCAAATGAAATCCCTGTTTGAATATCTTCGACTACTTTTGATTGGGAAACTGGTTCATTCATATCGAGCATTAACTGTCGGAATGCTTCTCTGCTTTCTCCTTTTTGAATGGATTCTACTTCCGTTCCAAGTACTTTTACGTGATACCGGGCAAGAATACCTTTATCGTGTAGTGCAATTGTTATATTTAATCCGGTCTGTCCCCCAAGTGTACCGATTAACCCGTCCGGTCTTTCCTTAGCAATAATCTTTTCCAAATTATTTACCGTTATAGCTTCCAAATAAACGCGATCAGCAATCGCTTTATCCGTCATGATGGTTGCTGGATTATTGTTTACTAAAATAACTTCGATTCCCTCTTCCTTAAGCGCTAAACATGCTTGTGTTCCTGCATAATCAAATTCAGCAGCTTGCCCAATGACGATTGGCCCAGAACCTATCACCAGTACTTTATTTAAGCTTTTTCGCATAACCATTCTTCCTTTAACTGTATGACTTGCTGTACAAAATCGGTTAAAATATATGCCGTATCACTTGGTCCAGGATGAGCCTCTGGATGAAATTGAACAGTAGTAATAGGTAAGTGTTTGTGCTTCATTCCTTCAACAGATTGGTCATGGACATGTTCAAAAATTACCTGAAAAATGGTACTGCTTAGACTTTCTTTTTTTACCACATAGCCATGGTTTTGCGCAGTTATGCTTATTTTACCTGTTTGCAAGTCTTTTACCGGATGGTTTGACCCTCGGTGTCCAAACGGCAATTTTTCGGTTTCTGCACCGTGTGCCAAAGCAACAAGCTGATGTCCTAAGCAAATCCCTAATGTTGGATAAGCTTCCGTCACTGCTTTTATATGCGGAAAATAGATCTGAAGCTCACTAGGGTTGCCCGGACCATTACTTATCATGATACCATCTGGCTGTAACGCCTTGATTGCTTTTACGGTATAGTGATAAGGAACTACCGTTACCCGACAACCTAGCTCAAGCAGTGCTGTTACAATCGATTTTTTATAACCAAAATCAAGAATGACGATATGACAATTCCCCTCGCCCATTTGGATTGGAGACTTTACTGCTACTTCCTGAACTAACTCCTTTACACTTGGCAACGTAAATTCATATTTGTAATCCGGAAAAGCTTTCTCTAACACCAATCTCCCTTTTACCGTTCCATATTTCCTGATCAAAGCAACGAGTGCCCTCGTATCCACATTTTTCAAGCCAGGAATAGCATGCTTTTTTAATGCTTCCGTAAAAGTAGACTGCAATTGATAATGACTCGGTTCGTCACAGACGTCGTTCAAAATAACACCAGCAACTTGTAAACGGTAACTTTCGGAATCATTCACATTCATTCCATAATTCCCAACGACAGGGTAAGTTAAGATCACGATTTGCCCAGCGTACGAAGGGTCAGTTAGCATTTCTTGATAACCAGTCATACTTGTATTAAAAACAAGCTCTCCAACACCTTCCTCCATATACCCAATCCAATCTCCGGTAAATATTTCCCCTGTCTCTAAAACGAGCTGTCCCTTTGTCATTTTCTTCATTCACCTCTATGATGGAATTCTAATTATTCCATATTATAGAGATACTTCTTCCTAGTTTCAAGTATATTTATAAATTTTATTTAATATTTATACATTCATGATTCAATTAATAGTAAAAAATCTACTAGTACACGTGTTTTAATGAACGAAAAAATGTATGCAAAATGTATAAAGTGAATTTCAATCAGTGGGGGTTCTTTCATCGCCCTCTGATTGGTTAGTAGCCCAAGGGTTTGACCTAAAGGTCTCTTACGAAACAGGGCATATAGGTGCTGTTATCATCCACTTAGACTTGTTACTGTACAGATTTATTATCCAACTCCTTGAAGTGAGAGTCTTACAGCACCTTATATACGGGACAAAAGGATTTCGTAATAACAACACCCCCAATGGGCAGATGATACCGAGCAATTGGGGGATAAGTAGTTGTAGTGAGGTCTACTGCGGAAGATATGTCTCTAAAAATCTATTTAAATTTTCTATATAGTTTTCTTTATGGGTCACAAATGCCTCGCCATGTCCCGCTCCATCAAACGTAATTAACTCTTTAGGGCTATTTGTCTGATCATATAATTCCTCGCTCATTCGAGTTGGAACAAATGTATCGGCATTTCCATGAATATATAAAATGGGTACTTCTGCTTTTTTGACTTGCTTCACCGCAGAAGCTTCCCGCAAGCCATATCCAGCGCGCATTTTAGATACGAGGCTTGTGCTTGGTAAAAGTGGAAATGCAGGCAAATGGAACATTCGCCCCATTTGATAATCGAACATGTCATAAACACTTGTATAAGGACTATCTGCTACAATTGCTTTGACATTATCAGGGAGCTTCTCACCACTAGCCATTAATACAGTTGCAGCTCCCATTGATACACCGTGTAAAACAATTTCCGCATCCTTTCCTTGCTTTTCAATGACTTGATTAATCCAATCGACATAATCTATCCGATCATGCCAGCCAAATCCAATATAGTCTCCTTCGCTTTCTCCATGGCCTCTTAAATCTGCCGTAAACATATTATAGCCTAACTGTTCATAATAATATTGGCCAAACATCCCCATATCCAAGCCACGGCCTAAATAGCCATGAGCAAAAATAACTGTTTTATTCGTCTCTTGTTTCGCTGGTAGATAATAACCTTGTAAATTAAGATCGTCAAACGAAGTCATTTTCCAGGTTTCAAAATTCTGTTTACGAACCCAACCTCGCCAATTTCCATCTAGCATTTCACTCAGTGCCTCTGCAGAAACTTCAAGATCCTCATTCTCTTGCAAAAAATCCTTCTCATTTCGGGAAATGGCTAAATGATAAAAATAAAAACTTCCTATTATGTCAATGATTACAAGTAGCACAATAATACCAGTACCTATACGTAAAATTATCTTTTTCTTCAACATTTTTCCCGCCTTTTCATTCTATTTATCCATTATATAGGGAAAAAGTCTTATATGAAACTAACAAGTTGCTGGTATATGTTTACAAGACATTACTACCAAGATGTAAGCATAAAATGTAGCCCCATTTAAAATATTTCTTACTTCAAATGGGGCCCTCTGGGTATCATTATTAGTGAAATAACCCGGATTCTTTAGATTTTTCTTTTAGTTTATTGGTATGCCGGTTAATAACTGGTTTTAAAAATGCCCCAAGTACGATGGCCGCAGCCCCGAACGAACAAAGATAAAAAATATCTTTACTAGCACGTTGCCAAACAATACCTCCTATCGCTTCCCGTAACAGATCAATGGCATACGTAAACGGAAGAAATGGATTAATCGCTTGGAAAAACTCTGGCAATAGAACAACAGGATACGTTCCACCTGAACCAGCAATTTGCAAAACAAGAAATACAATCACCATTGCTTTTCCCACGTCGCCAAACACAGAAACAACCGTATAAATGATGAGCATAAAAATCATACTGATAAAAATACCAAACAGTAAAAACCAATATGGCTCAGCAGCATCGACACCTAATAAGAGCAAATCTCCTGCCGTTACAATGATTGTTTGTAAAAAGCCAATTCCCATAAACGTAAATAAGCGTCCGAAATACATTTGTCTTTCTGTATAATTAACTAGCTCATGCACGTCGGTTGCTAATAAAGAAATGAGCAGCAATCCGCCAACCCATATAGCTAACACTGTATAGAACGGGGTCATTCCAGTACCATAATTCTCCATTGGAAATAGCTTATTCTGATTCAACTGTACTGGCTCAGCAAAAAAACCTTTCTCTGCTTCTGGATCATTTTGTAGAAGTTTAATGATCTCGTTAATATCCGTCTCTCCTTGGATACTGCGAATTCGATCTGCAAGCTCCTTGACTTTACTATTCACATAAGGAAATTCTCCCAGAGCACGTTTAAGTATATCTTCACCTTCACCTAAGTTACTTTCTGTACTTCCCAGGATACGCTCTACCTCTGGAATCATCCCTTGAATATCTACCAATATGCCTCGAGCCTTTGAAAGTGTGTTTTTAGCTCGGCTAATTTCCGCCATAACAGTTGGTTCAATCGACTCTTTATACTCTTTTACAAAGGCATCAATATTCGTTGATGTATTTTCAGCTAATTGCTGTAATTCACCAATCGTTTGCTCCACGTCTCCATGTTTCGTATCTATAAACTGGATAACTTCTTTGTTTGTCTCTTTAACATTTGTTAATCCTTCTTGTAACGTAGTTAATCTTTCAATCACCTGATCGAGCTGTTGATTATCAATACTTGGGTTATTGCCTTGCTCTTCATTTTGGTTGTTATCGGATTGTTCGTTTTGCTGCTTTAATTGCTCTAACAATTCGATTACAGATCCAACTCTGTTAGCTCCATCGTCAAGCTGGTGATTAATTTGATTAGCTAGTTCTTTTCCTTCACTAAAATCAATATCTACTTGCTGAATATCTTGGATAAAGTTGTTTGCTTTATTCGCAATATCCTGCACTTTCCGTAAATCCTGTTCTATTTTTGGCGCCATTTCGTTTAAACGACCTTCCGCTTTCTTTAACAAGGCTGTCGTATTATCAATCGTAGTTAACCCATTATCGGTCGCTTCTTTCGCATCAGGTATTAAATTTTGTGCCTTGTTAACGATGTCTTGCGCCTGATTTGCATCTGATAATGATTGATTAAGCAGGTCATTAATTTCTGGCAGTTTTTCTTCCATCTCAAACACATAATTTTCAAATCGTTTTATATCAGGGAGATCCTTTTCTAGTTCAATCCCTAAGTTATTAAACATATCAAAGATTACTCCATTAACAGTAGAAATAAAATGACTGCTAATTTGTTCCACAATGACTGAAGCACCTTTTTCCGTAATTTTCGGGGCAATTGCATTAATTTTTTCATTCACATAATATTCTACATTCGCTTTTTCCGGATTATCTTCAATGACGGTCCCGAGACGCTTGGAAAAATTTTTCGGAATCACAATCACAGCAAAATAATTGCCGTATTCTACTTCTTCCATCGCTGTTTTACGATCAGTGAACCGCCAATCCATCTTCTTATTTTCTTTTAACGTTTTTACAAGATCTTTTCCTACGTTAATATCCTGCCCTCTCACTGTTGCGCCCTGGTCTTCATTTACCACGCCGACAGGAATTTGGTCGGTTTGCCCATATGGATCCCAAGAAGCTTTAATGTTAAACCAAGCATAGAAAGAGGGTAATAGTATCAGACCACCAATGATGATGGCAGCTACCCAGTTCTTACTTACCTTTTTTATATCTGTGAAAAAAATTCGCCAGCTGTTTTTCATAAATTCACGCAACCTTCTAACCTAAAATGAATGGTCATTCATTTTTTAGTGATAAAAATCTAGTATAATGGATGATTATAACAACGTTAAACGAACAATACCAGCTATAAGTAAAAGTAATCCAATTTTGAATTGTCTCACTAATACGTCATCTAGTATTCTGATAATGGATGAAGGGCTACCCTTAAAGCCTATTGTCTTTTTTTCTAAAATGAGACAGGTTATTTATCTGAAATTTCCAATAACAATACCAGATAAATAAATCGTATTGCTTGACTTTACATTTATTTTTTAATGCAACGCTAGTGATATTTTCTTATCTTACAAAAAATCAAAGATTGGACCATTCTTTCCCTTACTGATAACGAAATCACATCGTACATAAAAAGTCCTCTTTGCGGACATATTAACTCTGCAAAGAGGACATTGGGACATGAATATGTTACTCAAATATTTAATTTCTCAAATATGCCGTTTTTCCATTAAATGAATACCGATACTAATCATGACAACTCCCATTAATAACAGTATGCTAATCGGATAGAAAAGCTGTTCAAATGAATAACCATAATTCACAGCTCCATGTAATATTTCCATCCCATAGGTTAACGGATTTATTTTCGATAGGCCAATCAAAATTTTCGATTCCACAATTTCAATTGGCCAATATGCCCCACCAATCATCGCCATACATACTGCAAAAATCGTGATGACGGCATTAAATTGCTGTGCATTTTTCACCACAGCGGTTAACAAAATAGCTAATGCAACGATCGTAAAAACATAAGGAATTAACAGCAATAAAGCCTCCATAAACATGCCGTTAAAATCAATCCCAATAATAAAATAGAAAAACGAAAAAATAATTGCTACCTGTAAATAGCCAACGAAAAAGCTATAAATCATATTACCAGCATACATATCCCATTTTTTTACAGGTGATAAAATAAGCCGATCCCAAATCCCATCCTGCTTTTCAATTAAAATAGGTAGTACATTATAGCCGATCGTATAAATAACAAAGAACAAACTAAAACCGAACAAAAATTGATACTTCGGATCATAGATGAATCCTTTATCGCTGGTGAAATTACTTACACGGATAGAAAACACTGGTTCATCTAAAGCATGATTCATTTCCTTTACAAATGCATCTTTCTCTTGCCGAGACTCGCTTGCATGATCTACTATTTTCTTTTGCTGTAAATACTGGATATATGCTTGGTGTACAGCATTATCCACCATCGTAACCGTAGTAGATTCTACACCTACAACTAACTCGTAAGAATCCTTCCTTAATAAAACACCAACTTCTACTTTTCCATCTTCAATTAATTGAAACATATCCTTTTTTTCCATTTCCTTAAACAGAATTGCTTCTTCTTGTTCTAATGCTGTCTTTATAGAAGATTGGTTAACTTCATCATCCATAACTGCTACAGGAACACGGATCATATTCTCTTGCCCAGCAGATCCCGTAATGAAAGCAAAGCCAATCGACATTCCAATAAAGCTGAGAAATGTCCAAGGATTACGTAATAGATGTTTCGCCTTTGCAATCAAAATAGCAATCATACCATCTCCCCCTTTTTAGGAAATGTTAAAGCGGCGATGATAATCATTGCGACACCAAAAAGACAGAGAAATAATATATGAGAGCTTATTTCTTGCACCGAGTTTCCTCTTAGTATTGATAAGTATGCGGACATTCCAGAACCGTTTGGAGTGAAATTACCAATCACGTGGATCAATTCAGAACTGTCTCCGATAGGAAAAAAACTTCCGCCTACTAAAGCCATAAGGGCAACAATAGCTCCTGAGAAGAAATTGGTAATCGTTTCGGAGTGCATTTGATAGCTAATTGCGGTTAATAATACAGCGATTCCTCCTACAGCAACTGAAAATGCGATTGTTATGATAAGAAAAGCAAACATATTCTCCCAAGTTACATCAAATATAAGCCAAGCAAATCCGTAAATAATACATGATTGGAAGAAGGTAAAGATCACTGCTGAACATAAGATGCCGCTAAAATACACCCATTTTGACATATTAGCTAAAATAATGCGATTAAACACGAACATTTTCTTTTCTCTAAAAGCTATCGTTCCAATGGTGGAAGCAATAAATAGGGCATTCATAACCGCCATCCCGACGGTATAATAATCTTTAGCAGTAATAATTTTGTTTTGCTGAAGGCTTGTACGCTTACTTTTCAGCAAAGAATCTGATAAACTCATTATCTGCTGATCT
The DNA here is from genome assembly GCF_001895305.1 of Virgibacillus sp. 6R. Classification (NCBI taxonomy): domain Bacteria; kingdom Bacillati; phylum Bacillota; class Bacilli; order Caryophanales; family Bacillaceae; genus Virgibacillus; species Virgibacillus sp. 6R. The sequence continues at coordinate 947,546 of NZ_CP017762.1, forward strand.
AACCCTTTTTGCTCAAGAAAAGTCCCTAGGGTAAGCTGCTGCTGAAAATTCTCTATTATACTATGAATAACTCCTGCGCCAATTTGCTGCTGTTCATTTCCCATTACAAGCAATTCAGCCATTTCGTCACCATTTAACAACGTATGCGAAAGATATTTGTACGTAAAGTCTTCAGGTACTTCAATTACTGCAGTATACGAATTATCATTCAAGATTTCTTCTTTTTTACTTACAGAAACCTCTTCAACCTCCATCATCTCCGACAATGCTTCCGTATTAAAAATAGATTTCAGTGTCTGTATGGGTAATGCTTTCTCCATATTCACCATATTTTCTTTATGAAAATCTGTTCTACCATTCATATCAAGTAGGAATTGGTCCAATTGCTCTGTTTCAGAACGGTGCTCTATAATAGCGATTTTTGCTTGAATTTCAGGAGTATCACCATTCATGAAACTGCTTAATGCACATCCTAAAATGAAGATGAGGATGATAGGTAAAGCAATAAGCAATAACAGTTGTACAGGATTTCTCCATAACACAAGGAATTGCTTTTTAATAATCTGTCTAATCATGGAACCCCCCCTAATCTCGCAAAGCTCTACCAGTAAGATGAAGAAATACATCTTCCAGTGTTGGCGTTTTTATATGAACAGAGCAAAGTTCTAAGGAGCATTCCTCAGCTAATTTAATTAAATCTGTAAACATATTAACCTCTTTTGCTACCATGATCGTTATTTGCTTATCACTTGCGTTCATACTATTTATCAGTGGGTGTACCTTAAGTTCATGGATAAATTGGTCAGTTAGGCGGTTAGCCTCAATGACAATCGTTTTTTCACCAGATAAAATTCGGCTAATTTCTTCTTTCGTCCCAGCAGCAATGAGGTTTCCTTTATCCATAATATATATACGATCACATAAAAACTCGACTTCCTCCATGTAATGACTCGTATAAAGTATCGTAACGTTCTTTTCTGCATTTAATCGCTTTACTGTTTCAAGAATATAATTCCTTGATTGTGCATCAATCCCAACAGTCGGCTCATCCATTACGATTAACTCCGGCTCATGCAATAAAGCTACACCTATATTTAAGCGTCTTTTCATTCCACCGGAAAATTTCTTCACGACTTCTTTTCTTCTATCCGTTAAACCGATCGTTTGCAATACATCATCGATGCGCTCTTTTAATTTTGCTCCTTTCAACTGATAAATTCTTCCAAAAAATTGCAAATTCTCTTCCGCCGTTAAATCTGTGTATAGAGCTATTTCCTGTGGGACGATACCAGCTATCTTTCGAAGGGGCTCTGGTTTCTTCAAAATACTCTGACCTTTAAAATAAACCTCCCCTTCTGTTGGTTCCACTAATGATGACATAATAGAAATGGCTGTTGACTTACCGGCGCCATTTGGGCCAAGCAGTCCAACAATCTCGCCGCGTTCAATTAACATATTCATACTCTTAACAGCATATTTTTGTTTAAACCTTTTTGAAATGTTTACTAATTCAAGCATAGCCTCTCCTCCTGTATTTAGTTTACCGATTATTTTTCAAACTTTGCAGTACCTACAGTCATTAAAGCAAAAAAAATAAAGTGACGCAGGTCACTTTCTAAAGGGAGGTGTAGGTATTTTTTATAAAAATTGTTTTTAGTCCAAGCATACAATGTAAAGAAACCCTATGGATGCTCTTGCAGCTTTGCAGCTAATCTTCTAAGACTTCAATATGTTAAATCATGCTTTACTGCGAAAATGGCAAGCTGTGTTCGATCTCGTAAATTTGTCTTTTGTAAGATTTGCGTTAAATGATTTTTAACTGTTCCAATTGATAAATGCAAAGTTTGGGCAATTTCCTTGTTTGTTTTACCTTCTCCTACTAATCTCGTAATTAATAACTCTCGATCTGATAAAGAAATGGATAAATCAATTTTCTTTTGTTCCATTCCCTTTAATAATCGCGGCATAACTTTGGCAGCTACTTCATCATGAATAGTCATCCCACCACGCATACAACTGTGGACTGCTTCTATTAATTTCTTTGATTCTGTAGTTTTAAGTAAAAAACCATCTGCACCTTCCTTTAAAGCAGATAAAGCATATTCATCATCATTAAATGTTGTTAGCACTAAGATTTTAACGGATGGCCACTTCTGTTTAATGATTCTAGTTGCTTCAATTCCATTCATTATTGGCATCCGTACATCCATCATTACTAAATCCACAAGATGCTGTTCAAGAATTTCAATTGCTTCTTTTCCATTTTCCGCTTCATGTGGAACATTAATTCGCTCGTCTTGCTCCAAAATGATTTTTAAGCCTTGTCGAACTATGACTTGATCCTCAACGATTAGTATCCGCCACATGATATTCTTTCTCCTTTACGCCACAAGGAATTGCTCCTGTAACAACAAAATCCTGTTCCGTTTGATATATATGTAAACTACCGTCTATTTCTTTCATTCTTTGCTTCATATTTGTCAAACCAAAACCGTCATGCAAATGCCGTGCTTTATGAATTCGATTTCTTATCTCAAAGGTAACATCGCCAATTGCTGATTGTCCCAAAACTACTTGAACTTCTCGATAGGGCGAATGCCGCATGGCATTTGTTAAAGCTTCCTGTATAACTCGGTATAAAGTAATACTTTGCTTATTCTTGAGCGAAATCGATAGTACACCTTGTTTGAGGGTAAATTGCACCATTAATTGACTTTCTGCTTCTAATCTTCGAATTAGCTGAACGACAGATGCTATTCCCTCTATTTCTTCATTCTGTAATGCTCTCACAGCTTCTCTTGTCTCTTCTAACGCCTCTTTTGCCATTGGTTTTAATTCCTCATAATCCTGTTCCTTTTTTTGAATAGATAGTATCTCCATTTTCATCATTAGAGCTGTCAAACGATGACCAACAGAATCATGAATATCTCGAGCTATTTTAGTTCTTTCTTCTAATCGTGCCGCTCGCTCAGCCGAAGCATGCATTCGCTTATTTTTTCTGAACTCGCCAAGAAGCTGTTCATACATATGCCGAAGTTCTGTTCGCTCTGCAGTTAAGCGATTGCTCGATAGGACAAGAATAACAAAGAAAATGTCTAAAATCATAACTTCTATCACATAGCTTCCGACAAGAACGGAGTAAAATACCGTTATAATCAGATTAAAACACAGATAGCCACTTAGCTGACGTTCACTTAGCCTGAAAGCTGCATCAACGATAAGAAAGTACAGATATAACAGAATAAAAAAATCATCTGTACCGACAGCGGTTATGTGTACTACAGATAAAAGAGATAACGCAACATATATATAAATACTATGCTTTTCAAGCGATAATAGACAGAATAAAGCAAAAGAAACTGCAAATAAACTTATACTAAATGGAATAAAGCTACTGTCAAATAAAATAACAATGATCCATAGACAACTAAATAAGCTAATTCTTCCGAAAAATAATGCCACTGCTTCCCCGACCTTTCTTCATCATGCGGTTTTCAAATGCAAAGTGGGGGCTAACAGCAGCTCGCATTCCCCCCTCTGCTTTATTATCCACCTGTATCATCTACAGTTTTTAACAGCAATGAGGTTTAATGAAAGCAGTAACTCTTCGACCGTTAGAAAGGCAACAACCCTGCTTTTCCCCCTCGGCATTTGAAACAAAAACGAAGTCCTTTTAACAATTCGCCCTATGTTATGATCATTATTATTATCTTAGCAAATAATGCTCTTTTGGAGAATAGCAATTCGGTCATTTCACTTTCTGAATGGTTATTTTCCAGCTTGTTCCTGTTCCTATATGGTAGGCTTTGGCAAATGAACCTTGATTTAGGGCAACAGCTACTTTATCTAAGGAATTAACATACAATAATGATTCTCCTAAATGAGTTTCAGCAAATGATCGCGCGAACAACATCTTATTTTTGTACACATCTTTCTCATGGTGGGAAATCTTAACATGTAACTCATCCCCATATTGACATCCTGCCTCTATCAATAAGCTCCGGTCTATATTTGTCCACAGATTACCAAACCGCACATCTAATATATCGATACATCCACGTACTTTTCCATTATTATTGCTAGCCTGCTCCTTAGCTAAACAAACGAGCTGAGCAACTTCCAGTTGGGGACCTACTTCTTCATAGGGAATCACCCTGGCAGCTATTCTTGCAGCTGTATATGCATACACATCTCGTCCGTGAAAGGTATGAGACTCACCAGAACGTGGCAGACGATTTATTTTTTCATCGATGATACGAGCTTCTTTTATGCCCATATGAGCTTTTACGTGCGTAAGCGTTCCATTATCTGGTGTCACAATATATTGGTTTGCATTCGTCTTAACAACAACGCTTAATCGTTCTGTTCCAACACCAGGATCGACGACAGATACAAATACTGTTTCCTCCGGCCAATACGAAATCGTTTGGTATAAACGGTAAGAAGCTTCCCAAATATTATACGGAGAAATATCATGTGTTAAGTCAAAAATTTGAACAGATGGGTCTACTGATTTAGCAACACCATACATGGCGCTAACCGCACCATCACTTAAACCAAAATCTGTTTGCAATACGACATGTTTTAACATTTTCATTCCTCCAATAGTTTGATATAGTAGTATTTCTTTGCAAATTTATATAGTACTATTCCTTCATTTTCATGTTTGATTAACAGCTATATTAAAGTGATCTACACAAAAACCACGCCCCTATCTTAAATGGATAAGGACGTGGTTTTATTTACGTGGTACCACCTTATTTTACTATATATTCACATATACAGCCTCTATAAGTACTCTTGATTTACAAAGGTAGCCACTTAGAAGTGGTAACATCACCGTTTGCAATGAACAATTCATACTTTGGTTATGATAACGGGCACCACCCCGTCGAAGCCTACTAATCATTAGGGATACATTCAGCACGAAGCTCATAGAGGCCATTGTTCTGATTTGTCTTTTAACTTCTTCTCAGCATTCGAAGCTCTCTGGATAAAATAAACAAATCTTACTTTTCCTCTGTCATCGCTTTTTTATTTATCTTACATGTAACTTCCAGACAAAAGCAAGGTGCGATTCACCTCATTCTGTCGATTATACGAATATAAAAATCCACTGCTCAAATTTAGTTTGACAATACATGATTACTACTATTTATAGCCTATTTTCCTAGTAAAATCAACCTTAATTTGAGGTTAAATGAATAACATTGCTTTAGAAGCATATAACTCAGGTTTATAGCCTACAGAAAACAAGCGAAGACTAGGGAATATTGCTTAATTGATTGAAAAATGAGAATATTATACCATTTCCTAATTATTTCCACAATTATAGTACGTATTATAGTATAATGGAGAGGACAGGTTATGCAGAGGGGCTAAGGAAGCTAATACTGCTTCTTCATGCTTGGCGACTGGTAATCCCTTAGAGAAAGGGGCTGAAACAAATTGATACCAATTGACAAGACGCTTGAACTGATGTTTTCGTTCGCTACGCTTGTATTGTTAATTGTAAATAGCCGAGAAAGCAAGTAAAGCCACTCTGCCGATGGAGTTCATAAAGGATGAATAGCGCCAATGTTATATAGTTATGATATCCTGTAACGAAGTCGCCGCTCCTTGCGGATAACCGTCGTCGGAGTCGCAAGTTGCCGCTTGCGACTCCTTTGCCGCCCCCGTCCTCTGAAATAAAGAGAAACAGCTACCCGCCCCTCTTTCTTTTTAGAAAAACTTGGCTTGTCGCCAAGTCTTATGGCGGAAGCCTTTGTTTTTCTTATACTATAAACCAAAAAAATCTTATACTTTCCTATAGTGTGAAAAAGAACTTTAGCGCCTGAAAACAACCAATCTTATCATATTAATGGTTTGCTGTAGTTATTCGTATCATTTTTAAAGTAATTAGTTAGACCTACTACATATAGTATACCCTATTTTCCTTCTTATAATCGACAAAATTAGCGACGTTTTTTCCTCGAATTTAAGGTGACATAAAACCGCCACAATTAGATAAAAGGAAGCCTAAGCGGCACAACGCCACCTAAATTCCTGTTCGTTGAGTTATATGATGTCGTTCTCCGGAGGCGTGACACGTAGAAAAAGTTTCTTTTTAATAAGATAAGAAAACATAAAAAGAAGTGCTTGGGGATAACGAAATAACCGACTAGCCACGTCCGGCGCATGAGCCCAGCAACGATGCGACTTTAGAAATGCGCCCCACGATAAGTCACCACGGCTCGTCACTAAGAGGAAGGCCGACTAAAAACGGGCTTGCCGCCCAGACGTCGGCATACCCCTGTTTTAGTGGCATGATTCCTTTATCTCCGTCGATTCGTTCCATTCGCTACGTTGCTAAACGGGCGCTTGCACATTTGTTCAGACAAGAAAAGCTATGTCAGCGACGCATCGCACGCCAAAAGCGTTTTTCTTTTCCCAGAAAACTTAGGTACTTAACCTTTGTTCTATTTTTCAATAGTAAGAGGGTAAAAAACGCCCATTAATAGAAGTTTTACTCCATTCGAACTACACTATTTGTCGATATAGTCCAAGATCACTTTCCATTCCTCTACTTTTTCTGTAAAAGTCTTCGTGTACCTTCCTGGAATCGGGCTCGTAGAAGGAAGCTTCACAATATCTACAGACGCTAAAAGCTCAGACCTAAAATATTTATTTAACAGTTGATACGATTTCCCTCCGTTACAAGCTATTAGCTTAATCGAGGGATACACCTCGATTAGTGCAGGGATATCATTAGGGATTTCATCTTTAATATTCGCATCTAAACTTCCTTTCCGGTAACAGCTTCCCACTGTATCCCAAAGTGCTAAGCCATGTTTTTTACAAAAATGAAGCTTTTGCATATAATTCGTTACCACCGGTTCTTGAAATAAGGTAAACAGAATATCCCAAAACTGATTCCTGGGATTTCCGTAGTATTCTTGTTTTTCCAGCGATTTCTTTCCGGGCATTGAACCGAGGATAAGCACTCGGGGTGTTTTTGGTAATACAGGTTGAAAAGATGTTAGCTTATCCATCTAAATACCTCCCATTAACTAGAAAGTGAATCTTCCATCAGTGGGGTGTTTTCATTCATCCCCCACGGCTTGTTAGCACCGTAATGGTATGACCTAAAGGCCACTTACGAAATAGGGCATTTAAGAGCTGTTATCTCCTACTTAGACTTGTTGCATGTAGCGTACAGATTATCCAACTACGGAAGTGGGAGTCTTACAGCGCCTTATATACGGGATAAAATTATCTTTAAGAATAGTTCTAATAATTGTGTTCCACAGCTCCCATTGGATTTAAACTTCACTTTGTCATCATTAATCTTGCTTGTATCATTCTTGTTTCTCTTTTTTACCTTTATTGGATATTTTTTTGGTTTCAATAATGAGCTTTAATTTCTCGGATAATACATAAACATACGATGTAAATCTTTCTCCTAAACTATCTTTTAGAAATAAACCTAAAGAAAAAATTAAATACAGATGGATAACTACAATAATAAAAGCAAATACATTCCCATCCCACAATTGAGTCAAAATATACATGAGCCCATTCATATCACTCGGTTTTCTTATAATAAAAAGAAAAGCAGCAAGCGGTGAGGCAATCGTCAAGATAATCGACATATAAACAAAGGGTATCCACCGATCGCGAAAGTTATGAATCAACGAAAGCAACAATGTACTAGCTATAAAGATAGAATAAATGAAGACTGGCATGGCTGAAAGCAACTTCATGGTACATCACCTCTTTAACACAGGTTTCATATTTAGCAAGTTCCCTAAATACTGTTATTTTAACCTTCTATTCACATCATACACGAATATCATTTAATATGCTTCACTAGCATAGCTCTACACAATATTATATGAAAATTACGTAGATTAGAGCAGAGGGATCAAACGATAGGATAGTTGATTCAACCCTGCTGTTGTAGATGGCATCATAACCATGGAAATACCAAACATTCGGATCGCAAAAACGATAGTTAAATAAATAAACGACGTATCTGAAGATAAATTTGTATACAGCAATGACGTGACAGTTAATAAGAACAAACCTGTAATCACTAAGTACCTTGCTCCAAACCTGTCAAATATCCGTCCGTTAATCGGCGACATGATACCCATCAATAAAGCTCCTGGTAAAAGCATCAAGCCTGACTCAAGCGGAGTGAAGCCTGCCATATTTTGCATGTAAATGGGCAAAATCGTTTCTGCAGAGATTAAGCCAATAAAACCGATGATCCCAATAACCATCGTGATCGTAAATAGTTTATTCTTAAACACTCGAAATTCCAAAATAGGTTGTCTGAGTGTAAACTGTCGCGTAATAAATATTGTCAATGCAATAACACCGACAACTAATGAAAGGAGAACCCTTCGATCAGTCCATCCAAAATTTCCAGCACTACTAAATCCATAGAGAATCCCTCCAAAACCAAGGGTAGAGAACAAAGGCGCAGGGCGCCCGTTTAGCAACATAGCGAATGGAACGAATCGACGGAGATAAAGGAATCACGATGAGGTAACGAACCGATGATGACTTATCGTAGGGCGCATTTCTAAAGTCGCCTAGTTGCTGGGCGCTGAAGCCGGACGTGGCTATTCAGTTATTCCCTTATCCCAAAGCAACAAATTTTATACTTTCCTATCTTTAAATAAAATCGATAAGCTATCGACTTTTGGATAGGTTTGTTTCGTTATATTTTTCATAACAAAATAAGCAACAATGACATTTATGATAGCTAATGGTAGCACGATATAAAAAATAGACCTCCACTCGAAGTGCTCTAATAACCAGCCCGAGATTGATGGTCCTAAAGCTGGAGCAAATCCGATCACGAGCCCAACCATCCCCATAGCAGTACCTCTTTTTTCGATTGGAAAAATAAACAAAAAGGATCGTCATCATAAGCGGCATCATGACTCCAGCGCCGGCAGCTTGAATGACTCTTCCCGCCATTAGCAGAAAAAAGCTTGGCGATATGGCACAAATCAATGTCCCAACTGAAAATGTTCCCATTGCTGTAATAAATAATTGTCTCGTCGTGAATGTCTCAATTAAAAAAGCAGTAATGGGAATCATAATCCCATTTACGAGCATAAAAATCGTTGTTACCCATTGTGCTGTACTCTCCGTTAAATTCAAATCTTGCATAATAGGAGGTATAGCAGTTGTAAGGAGTGTCTGATTTAATATGGCTAAAAAAGCACCCGTGATCAGCACCATCACAATTGGTAGCTTATTTATATTTTCAACATTATTTACGGATTGACGTACCACTCTATTCCCCCTTTCACTTCTAAAACAAATGAATACGAATCATCTAGAAAAGTATCTTTTATTCTATCATAAGTCAATTGGAATATAAATAAGTGCACAGCGCTAAGTTGGCTAGAAGAAAGCGATCAGATACAGGAAAATGTTGTACAACTTAAACCATAAGGAGTGTGCACAGATCAGGATAGCCAAGAAATGGATACTTAATCAATGCTATTGATTTTCAAAACGCTAAAAAGCAAGCGGATAAGACCATTTCATTTATCCCCTTGCTTAAAGAAGTATTTACATTTTTTTGCAAACTCTAATAACCAATTGCTTACGACAAGCCGTTTAGCCAAACTCTTCTAACAACCTTGCATTATACGTTAGATTTATGCCTTTTGTTCGTGAAGAACGATATGCTTATTTTCTTTTCGATATGGAAGCATATGAAATAAAATATTTAAAACAATCGCGGTTACACTTCCTGCTACGATACCGTTACTCGTTAAAATTTGGATACTTTCAGGAAAATTAGCAAACAGTTCAGGAACCACAGTTACACCTAAGCCCATCCCTACTGAGCATGCCACAATCATGGCATTTTCAGACGATTTCATAATCACTGGGCCGAGCATCTTGATTCCTTGCGAGATAACCATACCAAACATTGCAATCATCGCACCACCTAATACAGGCGTTGGAATAATCGTAGTTAAAGCAGCAATTTTAGGGATAAAGCCGAGTGTCACAAGCATACCCCCAGTAATCAAAATAATGCTTTTCTTTTTAACACCGGTCATTTGGATTAAGCCAACATTTTGTGAAAAAGCTGTGTAAGGAAATGCATTGAAAATACCGCCTAATAAAATAGCTAACCCTTCCGCTCGATAGCCATTTGCTAAATCGTCGCTTTTTATGTTTCGTTCTGTAATATCTCCTAAAGCAAAATATACGCCTGTTGATTCAACCAATGATACAATCGCCACTAAAATCATGGTTAGGATGGCAGACCATTCAAATGTTGGCGCTCCAAAATAAAATGGCTGCGGTAAATGTAAGTAAGAGGCTTCTTGAACGGCTTGGAAGTCCACCAAACCTATCATCCCAGCAGCTGCTGTTCCAACGATTAAGCCTATTAAAATAGCAATAGATTTCATAAACCCTTTTGCAAATCGATATAAAATAATAATAAATAATAACGTTCCAAATGAGAGACTAATATTAGCTAAAGAACCGAAATCACTTGCTCCTTGACCGCCTCCCATATTGTTAATCGCTACAGGAATAAGCGTAATCCCGATAATCGTTACAACCGAGCCTGTAACGACAGGAGGAAAGAACTTCACCAATTTGCCAAAAATACCACTTACAGCTATAACAAAAAGTCCCGATACAAGAATGGCTCCATAAATAGCAGTCACACCATAACGACTGCCAATTGCTATCATCGGACCAACTGCCGTAAATGTACAGCCTAAAACGACTGGCAGTCCAATTCCGAAAAAACGGTTCTGCAATACTTGTAAAATGGTAGCTACGCCACACATTAAAATATCAATAGCTACGAGATAAGTCAGCTGTTCTGATGTCAATCCAAGTTCGTCACCGACAATGAGCGGCACCAAAATCGCTCCTGCATACATCGCCAAAAGATGTTGTAACCCTAAGGCCGCGTTTTTCATGCTAGTTTTCCTCCTCTATAAAGGTGACATTTCCCTCAGATAAATGCGCGATCCTTGCAAGTGACTCTACACGATAGCCAGCATTGCGAATCATTTTGCCTCCGTCTTGGAAGCTTTTTTCAATAACAATCCCAATTCCAGCAATATTTGCACCAACTTGCTTTAAGATATCAATTAAACCGAATACCGCTTGTCCATTAGCTAAAAAGTCGTCAATAATTAAAACCGTATCGTCTTGATGAATAAATGATTGCGAAATAGAAATTTCATTTGTTTCTTGTTTCGTAAATGAATGGACTTTTGCTGAATAAAGGTGGTCTGTTAACGTTAATGATTTGCGTTTTCTCGCAAATATAACTGGTGTTTTTAGTATTAAGCCTGCCATTACTGCTGGTGCGATTCCTGAAGATTCCAAGGTCAAAATTTTCGTTATTCCGACATCAGCAAACCGATCGGCAAATTCTTTACCAATATCCGCCATTAATGCGGGATCAATTTGATGATTTAAAAAAGCATCTACCTTCAAAACCGAATCGGATAATACCTTTCCTTCTGCTAAAATTTTCTGTTTTAAACGCTCCATGATGTTATGCTTCCTTTCTGAGTCATTATTGATACAACAGTTTCCATGTTTCACAAGACAACGCTACTGAAAAATAATTATTTCGTTGCACACACTAACTTTAGACCGTCTTTTTAAGTACAACAAAAAACTCGAAAACCCCTGTTCCGCAAGCCAAACTATGAACGGAAACTGATTTTCGAGTAAAAGGCAAAAGAACCGTATTAGGAATAAATACAATTCAGATCAGTTATTTTCATAGTCGGTTTATTTACGGTAAACCGGTAGAAACTCGCAAGCCCTATTCTTGCTATTATATGAAAACCATATTTTATTGGAATGTAACTAGTATAGCATTTACCAATGAAGAAACAACCCCCCCCTCAAATTAAACTAACATTATTATTATTCTGATAAAAAACACCGTTTTTAGTGGGATTTTCATGCACCCATTAATAATCGTTACTTGTCCAAAGGTGTAAGATCTCCTAAAGAACTTTTTTCGAGGGCAGTTAGACTACGCGCTTAAACTTGGCGACATGGGGGTTGATCCAGCTCATAAACTAACCAGCAGGGAGAAAAAATGGGTTATCGTTTCTCCAAAAACTCTAACCGGTTCCCAAATGGATCAAAGATATAGAAACGTTGAAAACCAGGCAATCGTTCGTCTTCCACAATAGGAACACCGTGATCTCTTACATGTTTTTTCAATTCGACCAAATTCCTTACGTAAATAGCAGGATGAGCCTTTTTAGCAGGTGTAAAGTCTTCTTCTACCCCAATATGCAAATGAACATCTCCCGATTGCACCCATATACCGCCATTTTTTTGTAAAGCTTGGGGTTTAGCGATTTCTTGAAAACCTAAAAAGGTAACATACAAATCTTTCGCCGTTTGTTCTTGATCTTTTGGTGCAGCCAGCTGCACATGGTCCAGTTTTTCATAATAAAATGCCATTTTATCCCCTCCTACCTTTAGTGTAAGGTAAAATGACATCGTTTTCTAATAATCTTTTACTATCCATTCCTATTATGAATTCTTATCTTTTTCCTTTTAAATCGTAGCCATTCAAAATCGCTCCAAAGAAATCTGCTAAACTCATGGTAGGCATTTAACTGGTTTTTGACCATCATTCAAGCAGCTAACAAGCAACTCAATGCATCTTTTGGCCGAAGCCAAGTGAGATAGCTTTTGCGTAAATACCTCTAGCTACAGCTAAATCAAAATAGGCGGTCCCGACCGACTTAAAAAAGGTAATCGCCTCATCAGACGGACGAATCAAATTTGGGTATTCGATCAACTCATTTAATTGCGCAGCAACATTTGAAAAGCTCCAATCACTCTGTTCCGCTGCATAGATTAATTCTCCCGCTTCTTCTTTCGCACTCGCCAAGTCATCCACCACGATTTGATCAGCTTTTGTGATCGTCTCTACATCCACCTCTCTCATCGTAGGAAGAAAGGACCCGACCCCATTTATATGTGTGCCCGGCTGAACGTCCTTCCCATTAAACACAGGAGTATTTGATCTTGTACTACAGGCGACAATATCAGCTGATTGCATGACATCTTGAACATCTTGCACAACCTGAATTGGGATCGTTACTCCCCAGGCTTGCAATTTTTCTTTAAAGTACACTGCTCTTTCGAATGTACGATTAAATAAAATAATATCTTTTATATCTCGAACAGCTAACACACCTAATACTTGTTCAAAGGCCATGGAACCAGTACCGATAACCCCTAGAGTTTTAGCATCAAGGCGCGCCATCTTTTCCGTAGCAATTCCACTTAAAGCTCCGGTCCGTAACCTCGTTAAGAAAGACGCAGTCATCAAACAAATATGTTCTCCGTTTGTAGCATCTGTAAGCAGTAATACACCTTGTGTAGTCGGTTTTTGCTGTTTTGGATTCTCTGGAAAAATACTTACTACTTTTACAGAAGCAATCTCTAATGATAAATCCGCACTCGGCATGTACAAGCCAGAAGCATTATATTTCGGTATCTCAATAACTATCCGAGACGGATTCTCAATCATTCCATTATTTTTTGCTTGCAATCCCTGCTTTAAATCTCTAATAGCATCCTGCATAAAATAATGGGTCTGAATTTCTTTTTCCGATAAAATTAACATAAAACAATCCTTTCATTCTCGATTAACAAAAGCGCGGGGCGCCCGTTTAGCAACGTAGCGAATGGAACGAATCACCGAAAAATAAAGTGAACCTTCAATCAGCGGGGTTTTCTTCATCCCTGCTGATTGTTAGTACCACCAGGGTATGACCTAAAGGCCCTTGAACGAATCGGGGATTTAGGTGCTGTTACCTCCCACTTCGACTTGTTTAGCTTACCGCTTCCATTCTTGAAGTGGGAGTCTACAACGCCTTTTTACGGGATAAAGGAATCATGCCACTAAAAACAGGGGTATGCCGACGCCTGAGCGGCAAGCCCGTTTTTAGTCGGCCTTCCTCTTAGTGACGAACTGATGAGGACTTATCGTAGGGCATTTCTAAAGTCGCATCGTTGCTGGGCGCTGAAGCCGGACGTGGCTATTCAGTTATTCCCTTATCCACAAGCACCTAATTTTATCGTTTCCTATACACATAAAAAAGGAAGCGAACAAGCTGTTTTTTGTAACATTCTTACTTTTATCGCAGCGGTGTTTTGTGCTATTATCAAGCTTCTGGAGCACCTCTTTTCAACCTATCCGGGCTATTTTTTAAAGATCCCCTTCAACACAAATGCTACATTAGCTGGGCGTTCTGCTAAACGACGCATATTATAGCCAAACCAGTCATCTCCATAAGGTAAATATATTCGAACTTTATAGCCTTCCTGCAACAATCGCTCCTGCAGCTCGAGACGAATTCCATACAGCATTTGAAACTCAAACTGTTCACTTGGTATATCATAAGTTTGTTCGAGTTCTTTCGTGTATGCAATAATATTATCATCATGTGTGGCTATTGCAGTATAATTTCCATTTAACAAATTTTGCTTAATTATTTTTTTATAGTTTTGATCTACATCGGCTTTGTCTGGAAAAGCAACGGTTTCCGATTCTTTATACGCACCCTTCACTAACCGTAAATACGGATTATATTCGTTTAACGCTTGTAAATCTTCTTCTACACGATACAAGTAAGCTTGCAATACCGTTCCTAGATTATCAAATTCCTGCTTTAAGGTTGTAAAAATCTTTAATGTTTGCTCTAACCGCGCATAGTCTTCCATATCAATCGTTACTGTAACCCCTTGCTCTCTTCCTGCTTGTAATATTTTGCGCATGTTCTCCATGACAAGTTCATGCGATATATCTAGCCCAAGTGACGTCAGTTTTAAAGATAGTTCCGCTTGTAATTGTTCTTTAGCAATTACTTTGATAGCCGTGATGCATTCTTCCGCAGACTGTTTCGCTTCAAATTCACTATCAATAAACTCGCCTAAGTGATCAACAGTTACAACAAACCCTTTATCATTTAAAGCTTTAATTTTATTCGCTGCTTCGTGAATATCCACACCAGCTACAAACCGGGAAGCACCAAAACGAAAGCCGTATTTTTTCGCCGCTTTTGTAAGCGTTTTATTATTTGATAGAAATAAAAAGAAATTCCGCATTATTTGCTCCATATAATCTTACCTCCCAACTATCCCCAAACTTTTTATAGAGGTTGTTCAAAAAGTAAGCTAAAAATGACACATCGCTGTTGCCAGTTAGCCTGCTTCTCCGTTCCTGGAAAGAGAGGGTCACCCTTTTCCTACGTGAGAATGGTTTTCGAAGAAGCTTATACTTGTAGCCATGTATTTGCATACATATCTGATCTTCTCCTAAAACCTTCACATCTTGTAGGCAACATAGAGGTCAGTATATCCTGTACAAGCGCGCTACTTGAAAAACTTTGCGTCTTGAACTTAGGGCGCCAGGACGTTTCTAGTTTCGGTTTCTAAACAGGACAGGGAAACTTCGGAGTCGTCGGATCACGCAGATAAAGTTATTTCTCTTTTTAAAGGATATCTGAGGACATTAACAGACCTCTGACCTATTTGCCTTTTTGAACTCATACGTTTAGATAAAATTTTAGCGTTATAGCAGGATAGTGCCAGCTTTTTAATATAAGAATAAATTTTCCATCTAAAGGACTTAGACTCCACGGTTTGTTCACACTGTAATAGGCGTGACCTTAAAGACCTTTGCATAGAAATGGGATTTGACTTGCACTTGGATAATCAACTCTCGCCCTCTAGAATGAAAGACCAGGCCTTCCTTCCAGTTATATAATGGGGTAAAAGCTATCTCCCTCTGGTTGCGACTATTGGTGCAATCAGAGGGAGATATTATTATTCTATTTTGGAAAGTCCCTTATTTACTTTCCCCCCGCTGCTTTACCCAGTTTAAAACATTTCCGAAGTTGTTTTCCCTTGCATGTGGTGAATCAAGTAATCTGGTCCTCCTGCTTTTGAGTCCGTTCCAGACATATTAAATCCGCCAAATGGTTGATAGCCTACAATCGCTGCCGTACAACCACGGTTAAAGTATAGGTTTCCAACATGGAAGTCTTCTCTAGCCTGCTCTAAATGGGCGCGATTGTTTGTAATCACCGCTCCTGTCAATCCATACTCGGTATTATTCGCAATCTCTATCGCTTCTGTAAAGTTCTTCGCCTTTGTTAGCCCAACAACTGGCCCGAATATTTCTTCCTGCATAATTCGAGCTTTTGGATCTACATCTGCAAATACGGTTGGCTTGATGAACCAGCCTTTGCTATCATCGCCTTCTCCGCCAGCTAGCAGTTCTCCTTCTTGCTTGCCAATATCGATATAGCTCATTATCTTATCATATGCTGCTTGATCAATAACTGGTCCCATGTAATAGGAAT
The DNA here is from genome assembly GCF_001895305.1 of Virgibacillus sp. 6R. NCBI lineage: Bacteria > Bacillati > Bacillota > Bacilli > Caryophanales > Bacillaceae > Virgibacillus > Virgibacillus sp. 6R. Next base: position 963,940 of record NZ_CP017762.1, read on the forward strand.
TATCATGCGGATCGCCTACGGTTGTTTTCGCCGCTAACTCTGCAACACGTGCTTTCACTTCGTCATATACATTCTCATGGATAACAGCACGAGAACAAGCAGAACATTTTTGACCTGAGAAGCCAAAGGCAGACTGAACAATAGATTGAGCTGCTAGCTCTAAATCGGCCTCGCTGTCCACAACAATGGTATCTTTTCCACCCATTTCGATAATCGTTCGCTTTAGCCACTTCTGCCCTTCGTGTACAACGGCTGCACGTTCAAAAATACGTGTCCCTACTTCACGTGAGCCTGTAAAGCTTACAAAACGAGTACGGGGATGATCGACTAAGTAATCCCCGACCTCTTTCCCAGACCCGGGAATATAGTTAATCACACCCGCTGGAAGACCAGCTTCTTCTAATACTTCCATAAATTTATATGCAATAACTGGTGTCGCACTAGCTGGTTTTAATAATACCGTATTTCCAGTAACCATAGCAGCAACAGTAGTTCCCGCCATGATAGCAAATAGGAAATTCCACGGTGAGATAACAACACCTACGCCTAATGGTATATAATGAAATTGGTTATGTTCAATTGGACGGCTATTGACTTTTACACCATCTTTTAGTTCAAGCATTTGTCTGCCGTAATATTCCAAAAAGTCAATCGCTTCAGCAGTATCTGCATCAGCTTCTTTCCACGGTTTACCGCCTTCTTTTATTAAATGCGCAGTAAATTCATGTTTTCTGCGACGAATAATAGCTGCTGCACGAAATAGCAAATCAGCTCGGAACTTCGGATCGGATTTACGCCATGTTGTAAATGTTTCATCTGCTACTTGCATTGCTTTTTCAGCCAATTCTTGATTGGCTTTGGAAACATAGCCAACTACTTCATCTTTTTTCGCAGGATTTACAGAAATAATTTTTTCCTCTGTCGTAATGCGTTCGCCACCAATAATTAATGGGTACTCCTTGCCAAGGTCTTTCTCTACTTTTTCTAAGGCTGCTAGCATCTGCTGTCTGTTTTCTTCGACTGTAAAATCTGTAAACGGCTCATGCTTATAAGGTACTACCATCCAAAAAAACCTCCTCAAAAATCATTCTCCCTAAACACAGGAAGCGTTTTCAATTATTTTAAAAAATTCCTGCTAAAAACCATAACCTTGGATACTAAAATTTGAAAACGATGAAGATCGCTTCCACCTCTTATCCGCCTTTGGACAAAATGATTCACTATGTTCGATGAACGGTAGGTTCAAAAGTTCGATACTTTCTCCCGTACAATATAGTGGAAACGATAGTAATTTTCAAAAATTTTACCCTAAAACTATTTAAGTATTACTTAAATTATGGTTAACTAAATTATATGATAGTTTCAGCTTTTTCGTCAACTCATTCTGAATGATAATCAGGATCGGTTTTCTACTCAAAACGTTAGCCAAAAGTGAAATTTTATTTATCCCGCATATAAGGTGCTATAAGACACCCACTTCAAGAGTTGAATAAACCTGTACTGCCACAAGTCTAAGTGGGAAATAGCAACACCTAAATACCCTATTTCGTAAGCGGACTTTAGGTTTTATACCATTAAGGTACTAACAATCAGTGGGGGATGAATGAAAACCTCCACTGATTGTAGATTCACTTTATTACAAAGTCTATAAAATCACAGTGCTAAAGAAATCTAAATAGATTAAAGGAGGCTAATCCATGACACAAACCACACATATCGGAAAAAAAATAAATGAACTACGCAAACGAAAAAAAATAACGTTAAAAATTATCTCTCAGCAAACTGGATTATCGATTAGCTTTTTATCACAATTAGAGCATGGAAAAACATCTGCTACTTTAGAGTCACTTAAAAAAATCTCCGAATCGTTAGGAGTAAATCCTAGTTATTTTTTTAGTGAAACAAACGAAAAAACTCGTTCTGCTATTACTAGAAATATTGTAGATACGACAAATTTAACAGAGAATCGCTTTATTTATAAAGATTTATCTGGTGGGATGAAAGATCCGGCGTTTATTCCAAATTTAATTATTCTTGATCCAGGGGCAAATCGCGGAAATAATTTTTCACATAAAGGTCAGGAATTTTTGTACGTATTAGAAGGTACCCTGACGATTGAGGTAGATGATTACGTAGATGTTTTACAACCATATGACTGCGTATTTCTCGATTCTTCCAAACCACATTATTGGTATAATAAAACGGATAAGCCAATCAAATTTTTATGTATATCTTCAACCGACTAAATATATTTCAGTGAAACAAAAGCTTGAATACTTACAAAAGCTAACGTTACATGCATTTTCTTCCCCTTTTTCATGGCTCCAAAATAATCCACAATGCTACCCACTAGAACGTCGGGGTAAGAAATGATGCAGCTGAGCTTTTGCTTCACTGATTTGTTACAGATTATTATCAATGAAAATGGTCAGCACTCGTGCTGGCTCATTATTGACTGGAATAAACAAATGGGGTTTATCCCCTTTAAAATAGGCACTATCGCCTTGTTCCATATAGTGTTTTTTACCTTCATAACGCAAATGGATAGCGCCTTCCAAAACATAGATAAATTCATCTTGGGAATGGGTATAAGACTCTTCTCTCACATTCATATCTCTTGGTGTAACATGAACAATGGTCGGCTCAACTCCTGTAAACTGGGAGCGATTAGCCAGCAATTCATAGGAATATCCCATGTTATCGTCTCCCACCTTAAATTGTCGTTTGTTGCGAGGAAGTAGTACGAGATCACGATCTTCGTGATCATCTAGTAGCCACGATAACGGAACCTTTAATGCTTCACTTATTTTAGATAATGTAGCAATCGCTGATGCTGTTTGCCCATTTTCTATTTTAGATAGCAAACTTTTTGATATGCCACATTCATCTGCAACCTGTTGCTGTGTTTTCTTTGCCCGTAAACGCATTTGTTTTATTTTTGCACCAATATTATTCAGATTTATGATAATTCTCTCCTTCCACTTTTTAGTCCCTATCATTTTGAGGTTGTACGAGTTTGCAAAAGCAATCATTGCTATATTTATTAAATTTTAGTACAGATGCAAGCTTTCAATAGAGCAGTTATCGAAAGTTTTCGTTATCGTTTGCTATACTTTTAAATATATTTAATCATAGAATAGAAGAAAATGGACGTCAAATCTTACTTTAAATTTTTGCCTGCTTTATCATGCCCTATCTGATAAAAGTTCTAGATAAACAAAGAAGTTAGGTTGTCCGTTTCTGTGACATCCTAACCTCTTTGTTTGCTACATTATACTAATTCATACACTCTAGCTTCATATGGTTTTAACTGAATATGATTGATTGAATCAGCTGTTTCCCTAGCATAATTGCCAAGCAGCAGTTTGCCATTTCTTGATTTAACAGTCTCAGGTAAAACAAACTCCGTTTCTTCAGCAAATAGATTTGTAATGATTAATACTTGTTGATTAGCTTGCGTTCTTGTATAAGCATATATTTGATTGTGGTCTTCTAAAATAAGGTCATAACGTCCATAAACAAATATGTCATTTTCCTTTCTTAACTGAACCAATTTACGATAATAATGATAGATCGAATTTGGGTCAGCTAGTTGATCTTCGACATTAATTTGCTTATAGTTTGGATTCACCTTAAGCCATGGTGTTCCTGTAGTAAAGCCAGCATTTTCATGGTTACTCCACTGCATTGGTGTTCTTGAATTATCGCGACCGTTTTTCCAAATAATTTTCATAATCTCTTCGTGACTTTTGCCATTTTCCAGCTCTTCAGCGTATAGATTTTTGATGGAAACATCATTATAATCTTCAATAGAATCAAATTGCACATTGGTCATACCGATTTCTTGACCCTGGTAAATAAATGGTGTCCCTTGCATCAAGAAGTAAAGTGTAGCTAGACATTTTGCAGATTCCTGCCAATACGCTTTGTCATCTCCCCAAGTAGATACAGAGCGAGGCTGGTCATGGTTTTCTAAGAATAAAGCATTCCAACCCTTCTGTTCTAAACCTTTTTGCCATTTTGTTAATATCTGTTTCAAAGCGTGAATGTCTAAACCACCGGAAATGCTTTTGCCCCAAAGATCGAGATGTTCAAATTGGAACACCATATTGAATTTCCCTTGTTCTTCACCAACCCATAAATGCGCGTCTTCGATTGTAACACCATTTGCTTCGCCGACAGTCATAATATCATAGTTCGCAAATGTTTCTTGTTTTAATTCTTCTAAAAAGGTATGAATCCCTTCTTGGTTCATGTGACCTGCGAATGAAGGTGCATATTTTTTGTTCTCTGGATTTGGTACATCCGGAAAACCTGATTTCTTTTTAATATGAGAAATAGCATCAACACGGAAGCCATCAATTCCTTTATCGAGCCACCAGTTAACCATATCATATAAGCTTTGGCGTACTTCTGGGTTTTCCCAATTTAAATCAGGCTGTTTTCTTGAGAAAACATGTAAATAATAGGCTTCTGTTTTTGCGTCATATTCCCATGCAGACCCGCCAAATATAGAAGCCCAATTATTTGGTTCCTGACCATTTTTGCCTTTATGCCAAATATAATAATCCCGATATGGGTTATCCCTTGATGATCTGGATTCAATAAACCAAGGGTGTTCGTCAGATGTATGGTTAATAACCAAATCCATAATTAGCTTCATCCCACGTTGATGAACTTCTGCCAATAATTGATCAAAGTCTTCCATCGTACCAAATTCAGCCATTATTGCTTGATAATCACTAATATCGTAGCCATTATCATCATTTGGCGATTGGTAAACGGGGCTCAGCCAAATAACATCAATGCCCAAATCCTTTATATAGTCCAGCTTATTAATGACACCTTGAATATCGCCAATTCCATCGCCATTGGAATCCATAAAGCTACGTGGATAAACTTGATAAGCGGTTGCCTCTTTCCACCAAATTTTTTTCATCGCTGTCTACTCCTTCTTCGATTTGCTTTTTATATTGTTAGTTATTAAAATATTAAAAATCTATAAAGTTGAATCTTAAACCAATGGAGGTTTTCACTCATCCCTCACTGATTGCTAGTACCGTAATGGTATAAAACCTAAAGGCCGCTTACGAAATAGGGCATTTAGGTGCTGTTATTTTCCATTTAGACTTGTGGCAGTACAGGTTTATTCAGCTCTTGAAGTGGGTGTCTTATAGCACCTTATATGCGGGATAAATTAGATCCGTTTATTGTCACTTCAATACTTTACAGTTTATCTTTCCTCCCTTACAACACAATAGTTGCCTCAATCCCAAAATGATCAGAAATAATTGGCAAATTTGATCCATTAAAAACGACTTGGGAACGAATAACGTTTACCTTCTCAGAAGAAAAAATATAATCAATGCGCTTTTCCGGATTGCTATTTGTCCAGCCTGCAATATCCCCCTGTACAGTGATACCAGCATCCTTTTCTTTTGCCAATTGATACGTATCGTAATAACCTAGCTGTTGAATATAGTCATATCCTTCATTTTCTGCTGCAGCTTCATTATTAAAATCACCAGCTAAGAAATGGGGGCGGCCATTAGAGACACAGTGTACCAATTGATCCATTTGCCTCCGAAAAGGCTCGGACTCATCATTCCACCACCCCATATGACAGGAATAAAAATCAAGCACTTTTCCGTCTATATCAATGGTCATGCCAACTGCTTTCCGAGTTTTCCAATAGGACAGATCTTCACTCTCGCTTACAAAAAATGACTGCTTGCTGATCACCTTGTGCTTCGTTAATAAAGCAATTCCTTCTTCATACTGGTCATAGGCGATATGTGCATAGTCCCAGACAAATTCATAAGTGGATCCTAACGCTTGTAATTCCTGCTGTAACAAAAGAATAAAGTTATCTTCTTTTAACTCTCCGCTTATACGCCTAGCTGCAATGGACTGACTTACTTCCTGCAATGCAATTACATCGTAGAATTGTTTATGAATCGTTTGTGCTAAAATAGCCAGTTTTTCTAATTGCGCTTCTTCCTGCCAAGAATGGCAATTTAACGTTAATATCTTCACGATTCATCCTCCAAATAATCCTGCACTTTCGATTTCAAGACATCCGCTTTAGGTCCATATATAGCTTGAATGCCCGTTCCTTTTACGACAAGTCCCAGTGCGCCTGTTTTCTTCCAATCAGCTTCTGGAGCAACTTGTTTTACATCTTTCAATGACACACGTAAGCGAGTCATGCATGCATCTACCTCTTCAATATTTTCTTTACCACCTAACATATGAACAATCGTAATTACTTCTTCATCCCCTTGTTGAGCCGCTCCTTTTTTACCATTTGCGCTCGTTGTTGCAGTATCATCATCCGAATAATTTCCAGCTCGTCCAGGCGTCGATAAGTTTAATTTCTTGATGAAAAAATAAAATAAGAAATAACTAAATACGAAAAACACAAGACATGTGAGTACAAAATTGATGACATCCCCAAGAAGTCCTGCATTTATAGCCATTGGTAACCGTGTAAAAAATTCGACTAAACCAAAAGAATGCAAACGCAAATGGATCAGATCAGCAACAGCAAAACTTAATCCTGCTACAACAGCATAGACAAAATAGAGTAGTGGAGCTGCAAACATAAACATAAATTCAAGCGGTTCTGTTACACCGGTAATAAATACAGCAATACCCGCAGAAAAGAACATGGATTTATATTTTGCAAGCTTGTCTTTATCCACATTACGATACATCGCTAATGCTGCACCCATTAACACAGCTGTCGATAAAATCATTTGCCCCATCTTAAATCTAGCTGGGGTCACGTCTTGTAACAAACTATTATATGCTTCCATATCTCCAGCAGCTTTTAAATTAACCAAATCAGATACCCAAGCTAACCATAATGGATCTTGACCAGCTACGGTCTCACCTGCTGTAGCCCCTGTCAAAACCGTATACGTCCCACCTAGTTCGGTATAATTGATTGGAACAGTTAACATATGATGTAAACCGAATGGTAGTAAGAGACGTTCGAGCATCCCCATCGTAAATGGCGCTAAGAACGGCGCTGAATCTTTCGAGCTTGCAAGCCAAATCCCAAAATCATTAATTAATCCTTGGATAAATGGCCAAACAATTGACATAACAAAAGCGATGATAACAGACCACAGGATTACTACAAAAGGAACAAATCGCTTGCCATTAAAAAAAGATAAAGCTTGTGGTAATTTACTATAATTGTAATATTTGTTATAAATGATCGCCCCGACAAATCCCGAAATAATCCCGATGAATACTCCCATATTTAGCGCTGGAGCCCCTAGAATGGTTGTAAAGTAATTATCTACAACGAGCTCACTGCCAAACAGAGACTTGACCGTAGCTTCCGTTTCCGTAAACATATCATTTGTTACACCAAAAACGACACCAGTAATTCGGTTCATTAAAATAAATGCGAGTAATGCTGCAAAAGCCCCTCCTGCTTTTTCTTTCGCCCATGCTCCTCCAATAGCAACTGCAAATAATATATGTAAATTATTTATAATCGCCCAACCTATGTCTTCCATCACTTTACCAGCAGTTAGAATAAACGAAATATCTCCAGTCATCGCAAGAACTTTTCCTAGTGAAATCATAATTCCAGCAGCTGGCATAACTGCAACTACAACGAGCAGCGCCTTTCCTAATTTCTGCCAGAAATCAAATGAGAACATCTTCTCCATGTTGCCTTCCCCTCTCCATGGTAATAAAAACAGCCATTTTGTGCAATCGTTTTCCAGAGTCACATTGACTTACATACACTTAAATTATTTGTAAATTCTTAATAAACAGCTTAATAATAAGCTCAAACTTTACTGTTTATAAAACTATCTGCATTATTTGCGCAAACGATTGCACCGGACGCAGTACCATCATATAGGAGAAAATAAATTAGGTCAATACCTAATTTAATTATTTTTAAATAGAAATTAGTAGACTGCTTGGAGAGAGAATAAAAAATCCGCCGTTTTCGTAAATTGTAGTAATGAAAACTACAACGAAGAAACGAAGGAAATGTATTTTTCATTCGTGCCATCCAGTTATAAACTAGCAAATTTTACGCTTCTTTACATGCCCAGGCATCAATTTCAACTTTAAATTGAGGTGCTGCTAAAGCAACTACATACACCATCGTAGTGCAAGGCAGATGGTCCTCTAAAAAATCACTTATCACTTTTTTTCGTTCTGTGGCATCTATTTCTCCGACTAAGTAAAATACCAATTTCGTAATATCTTTTATTTCCATATTAGCTTTCAATAAATTATTTTTTATATTTTGAAATGTCAATTTCAATTGTTCTAAAGGATTCTCCGGGACATTTCCATCTACATCCATACCTAATTGTCCAGAAATGGTTAACCACCTCATCGGGTTTGAAACTTCGATTTGATGCACATAAGGCGCCACGGGAGAATGAACACTTTTTGGATTTCTAGCGGTTTTCATACTATTATCCTTCCTCGTATATTATATTTAGACGTTATTATTTCGCCCATTGTTTGTTACATTTTAATTTGTTTTACTGCTTGAGAATTTTATACGTGCGTTGAACTCGTCCCTTTACACTACAGTGACGCTTTCCTCAGGTCTTCTTGAGCCTCCTCACTCGCAAAAAGCGCTCGTTGCGGGGTCCGGGGGCTCATGCTTTTCCCACAGGAGTCGACGCCTTGCGTTCCAAGCTACTTATTACCTGCGCATGCTATTACTGGATATGTCCATTTCTTGGACGCTTCTAAGATGTTCCTAAATTATGGTCTTAGGATCATTTAGGACAATTTTTTTCCTCCTTGTGGGTTTGACCACATTATAAAGACTGTTTCCCAATGTGCGTTTCGACCTTCATACACGTAGGCTGTGCACCTTGATGATTCGAACTTGGATGGTAGTAGCGTAGATAACTGAAGCTTAAATAGCTTTCATATCCTTTCATCAATTTCAATATTTTACATTTAATTACTGGTCTAGTTTCTTAATGCCTTTTTTAAACAAGTTGTACCTTGATAACTTCATATTTAATTTATTTTCTACTTGACATAACACTTTTTCTTTTTAAACGTAATATTGAAATATTATTTCAAAGAGAGCTTTATAGAAGCAAAAAACAAAAGTCTTTCTAATAATTACTTGCCTGAGAGGCTACCGTTTTACTCGGTAGCTGTTTGCCAAGTTTATCTTGTATATATAAAGCAGCTTGTTGCATTTTCTCTTCTTTAATACCGGTTTTAATTCCCAAACCATGCAACAGATAGAGGACATCATTTGTTGCTACGTTCCCTGCCGCTCCTTTTGCATATGGACAACCTCCCAAGCCGCCAACTGAACTATCAAAGTGCGTAATGCCATACTGCAGGGACGTCAAAATATTTGCTATTGCCATTCCTCGCGTATCATGGAAATGAAGAATTAATTGTTCCGGATTAAAATGCGACAGCATCCGTTCCAAAAGTCTTTCGACCTGTGAAGGTACTGCTGTTCCAATCGTATCTCCCAATGAAATTGCATCTACTCCATCAGCAATCAGCTGATCACATACACGAAGTACTTGCTCCGGCTCCACCTTCCCTTCATAGGGACAATCAAAAACGGTTGACACATAACCAGTCACATTCTTACCTGCCGTCTTTGCTTCTCTGATCACTTCGCGTAATACGGGATACGTTTCTGCAACAGTTTTATTAATATTTTTTTTGTTATGTGTTTCACTGACAGACATGAATACAGATGCTCCATCAATTCCCGCTTCTAAAGCATGCTCTAAACCCTTTAGATTTGGAACAAGTGCAGAATAAAACACGTTCTTATTCCGCTTTATTTTTCTGCCTACTTCTCGAGCATCTTTTAATTGAGGAATCCATTTCGGATGTACAAATGAAGAATATTCAATCTCTCCAATTCCTGAGTCGGATAACATATTAATCCATTTTACTTTATCTTCTGTGTCAATAAACACCTTCTCATTTTGCAAACCATCTCTTGGACCTACTTCCTTAAGATGAATAAAATCAGGATAATTCATTTTCCTCCCCCTCTCTTAACAGTAGATGACCTTCCTTATGCCAACGCTTTTTTCGTACAACTAGCTGACACTTTAAAGTTGAACCTCTATATGGCGTTCGGAATATGCTCACAGCAGGTTATACCTCGTATCCCACCGAAGAAGGGCACCTCTAAAAGAATGCGTTTTCAATATAAAGCAGGATATTAACCTCGATTTGTTACTCCAAATATAAGAAAACCCCCTCGTTACTTGTTCATATCACAAAGATACGACCTAGCGACCTCAGAACAGGATCGGACAATTGACGAGCAACTGATTTCTAGATTTACCCTTGGTTTTCAACTTGTAGCATGGAAGGGTGGAGCTTCCTACCAGTTACATAGCGGATTAATAAATTGCATAGCTGCGCTGTGTTTAATTATATAAATATTCGATTAGGTTTCCTTTTATTCAACATTGTTGAATAAAGTATATTACAAAAATTCAGGTATCGTCAACCAGTTATTAACTTTTTCCTATATACATCTTTGTTTAAACGCTTCTGCCACCACTCTTTACACCACTGTATGCAATCTGCCTCATTTAATCTCAGACAAATTACTTATTTATTCCACAATTTTTACATAATGCTACCATGTCCATGCAATATCATATATTATGTAATTTATTTTGCAGGTAAAGTATATCTTATAATAAGTAGTCAAAAAGCGAGTAAAAAGGACCGAGGTAGGCTAAGGTCTCAGGCGTTCTTGAATAAAGAGAAAACACTTTTTCCACTTGTAATGCGTAGTTTCCCTGTCCTGTTCAGGTGCTGACACGAACACGTCCTGGGCGGTAAAATTTTTGGGTAACGAGCTTGAATAGGGTGCGTTGATTGCTATGCCCTCCCAGAACCTAGGGGGTTAGCAAAAGATGATAGGGGCAGTTAGTCTATTGCTTCCTCGAAACTCATTCATACGCTAAAGAAGACGCTTCTCTTTTCAAAACAGGCGGTGAAACAAAGTCAACATAGAAATTCGGGACGTATTTTTAGTGTGCTTTTTGATCAACTTCATATAACCTTACCTAAGAAAGTGGTGACATTAGTGGAATTACTAAGCCTTCAAGGATTATCACATATTGTAGGTGTTCCACCATCCATTCTGACAACATGGGTAAAACAGTTTGCAATGTATGTACCCAAAGTTCAAGAGGAAGAAGGAAATTTTTATCTTCCTGAAGCAATTGATGTTTTAAAATACATTAAACAATGTAAAAAAGAACGGTATAGTTGTACCGAGATTGAAAATTTATTAGTAACAGAATACGCGGTCTTAGACAAACAAAATCTTGAAAATAAGGCCGACCCCGCAGTTCATCAAGTAGATGATAAAGAAACAATTCGTTGTATGATGCAAACAATCGGCTTAACCGTATCCAATATCAATCAATTATCTGAATCATTCCATGCATTGGAACACAAATATAGAGAACAAACAAGAGAATTAAACAAATTAAAAAAACAATTGGAGCTGCTTCATAGCAAGCAAATTCATTAAATTTCATGCAGAGGTTTTTTTGACAAAGAGGAGGTATATTATGTTTAAACCCGATACAAAAACTGCCAAGCCAGGAGATATAATCGAATTTAAAAAGGAAGACGTTGTATTACAAGGAAAGGTGCTGCCTTCAAGTTGTAAGCGAAGTATTATTGTTGATATTTCAGAAGCACATAATTTAACTCAATTAAACCACAGCTTTTCTACGACCGTCGTAGCTCATAAAAATTACCGCGTTATCGGCTAGGCCGCCTAATTTGAACTGTCGGTCATTGATTTGCTGAAAATGATTGCACTGTTTCCCATTTGGACACATATCAATGCAATCAATAAATGAAAGATGAATAGTAATTTGTGGAATCACTTTTATATCATGTATAATTGTATAGACAGTTATACATGATTTTTTATGAACTAGAATGCTAGTTTTAAATTTGGTTCTCATTGTAAAGTGAAGAGAAAAAAAACAAATCAACGAATTCAAAGCTTCTGAGCGCCTCTCCCATTTTTTTAGCATGCAAACTTAATGCGCTACGTAAGCTTTGGCATAGGATTTGCTTTGTTTATACAAAAGCAATCTTTGCATTAGAATAAGGAGGAGCTTGATATGGAATTAAATCATCTAACAGTAACCTATGAAGAACACATTGCTATTTTGACATTAGATTCACCGCCGGCAAACGCGCTATCTTCAGCTATGATTACGGAAATGCGTGCAACACTCCAACAAATTGAAAATCAATCCGATGTACATGCTATTATTTTAACTGGTGCTGGAAAATTTTTTGCAGCTGGTGCGAATATTAAAGAATTTGTACCTGCCATGGGAGACTATCAAAAAGGAATTGATATGTCTAAGGCAGGGCAGGACTTATGCAATGAGTTAGAAGCTATGAAAAAACCTGTTATTGCAGCAATAAATGGACCAGCACTTGGCGGAGGGCTAGAAGTAGCCATGGGCTGCCACTACCGAATTGCCTCTGATAAAGCAACAGTTGGTTTGCCTGAAGTAAAACTCGGCCTTGTCCCATCATTCGGCGGAACACAACGACTTTCACGTATTACTGGCGTAGCAACGGCATTAGAATTAATCCTTACCGGGAAACATATTGACAGTCATCAGGCACAGGAATTAGGCATTGTTCAAGTAACGGTTGCCGCGGACGAACTAATGACTACTGCCAAAACAATTGCTCATTCCTTTGTTGAGGGGAATAGTATGCAAAGTGTTACGAGAGCTGTTGAAAGCGTCGTTCAAGGCGCACGGAGATCTTTTGCAGATGGCTTACAAAGAGAAAATGAAATCTTTGGGGAGTTATTCTTAACAGATGACGCCAAAGAAGGGGTTCAAGCTTTTGTTGATAAACGTAAGCCTGATTTTCGCCACCAATAATACATAGGAGGTAACGTAACGATGAGCGAGGTTTTACTTTCCAAACCAGAGCAAGGAATTGCAACCATTACATTAAATCGACCAAAAGCGATTAATTCTTTAACGATAGATATGCTTCTACCAATTCACGATGCATTATTAGCATGGGAAAAAGATCCTGATGTGCGTATTGTCATCCTAAAGGGAGAAGGTCAAAAAGGATTTTGTGCAGGTGGAGATATAAAAACATTATATCACGCAAAAGAAAACCATGAAGCTTTTGAAAAAGCGATGGAATTTTTCCGAATTGAATATGCTACGGATAAGCTTGTAGCTAATTTTCCTAAGCCTATCATCGCGTTACTTGATGGCGTTGTAATGGGGGGAGGTGTCGGGCTTTCATATGGAGCAAGCCACCGCATTATAACAGAAAAAACGAAATGGGCGATGCCTGAGATGAACATTAGCTTCTTCCCAGATGTTGGTGCAGCTTATTTCCTTAATCAAGCTCCTGGTTACGCAGGACGATATTTAGCTCTGACATCCAATATCATAACAGCTGAGGACATATTATTCGCCAATGCTGGTGACTACTATGTAACAGAAACACAATTACAACATTTGATAGAGGCAATCCATGCTATCAATTGGTTACAGGAAACGGATGTAGAGTCAAAATTAACCCAATTAATCCAGAATGTTGAAAGCACCCCAGAAGGCAAAAGCTTGTTATCTAACAATCAGGAACAGATCGATCGGCATTTTGCATTTCAAACCATCGAGGAAATCATTGATTCTCTTAACTCGGATTCTGACCCATTTGCTGTCGAGACAAAAGATACGATACTATCCAAATCGCCTATTTCCTTGAAAGTTACGTTGGAACAACTCATACGCGGAGAAAACAAATCGCTCGCCGCTTGTCTGGAAACCGACCTTATCATTGCCCAGAACTTCTTAAAAACAAACGACTTTTATGAAGGAGTTAGATCTGTCGTTATCGATAAAGATAGGCAGCCTGTTTATCAATATAAGCAGTTATCCGATATAACTCATTCCCTGGTTGAATCTTTTTTTCAAGTTGAAGAGGGATGACAGAAGTTGCGCAATGGCGTAGAGAGAAACAGTGCTAAAGCCTGCTTTTCGTGACTAACACCCACGAAAAGCAAGCTTATTTTAATTACATGATCATGTTAAAACCAGCGCTCCGTTACCACTTTCTTTCTCGTATAAAATTGCACACCATCTTTTCCATTCGTTCCTAAATCCCCATAAAATGAGGCTTTATTTCCAGCAAATGCAAAAAAAGCCATTGGTGCAGGTACGTTTACATTTACACCAACCATCCCAGCATCAATCTGCTCTCGAAATGTTTGTGCTGACTTCCCGCTTGCTGTATAAATCACAGCTCCATTTGCAAATTTCGATTGATTTGTAAGCTCAATGCCCTCTTGTAAATCGTTCACTCGAACAACACTTAATACCGGGGCAAAAATTTCATCCTGCCAAATGGTCATATCTGGTGTAACATGATCAAAAATAGTCGCACCAACGTAGTAGCCACCTGGTGTCTCTTCCTTGATGATTCTTCCATCTACTAAGAGTGCAGCACCTTCCTCTACCCCTTTTTCAATATAACGCACCACTTTATCTTTATGAGACTGACGAATTAATGGACCGACAAATGTCGTTTCATCTAAGCCGTCACCAGCCTTTAATTTCTTCGTTTCTTCTATTAATAATTCCAAAAAATCGTCGGCAATTTCATCTACAACCGCTACGACAGAACAAGCCATGCAGCGCTCACCACTGCTTCCGAATGCTGCACCAATAACACCCTGCACTGTCTTTTCCAAATTACAATCCGGCATGACAATGGCATGATTTTTCGCACCTGCCAATGCTTGCACGCGCTTTCCATGGGCAGTACCAGTCTGATACACATGCTTTGCAACTGGTTCTGAACCCACAAAGGAAATAGCCTCAATATCCGGGTGTTCCAATACACGATTGACGACCTCTTTTCCACCATGCACCAGATTCAGAACACCATCAGGGAAGCCAGCTTCATAAAATAACTCTACTAACTGTTCTGCTAGCACCGGTGTTCTTTCTGACGTTTTTAACACAAATGTATTTCCACACGCAATGGCTAGTGGATACATCCAAAGAGGGACCATCATTGGAAAGTTGAACGGTGTAATCCCTGCGACTACACCTAGCGGATAACGCCAAATAGATCCATCAATACCACTGGCAATCTGCGGTAGCGCGTCACCCATCATTAAATTTGGTGTTGAAGTTGCCAATTCTACGACCTCAATGCCCCGTTGCACTTCTCCCCTTGCGTCTCGCAATGATTTTCCGTTTTCCATCGTAATTATTTTTGCTAATGCCTCTTTATGCTCTTTTAACAGTTGCAAATAATTAAATAATAAGCGTGAACGGTTAGGAACAGGTACATTAGCCCATTCTTCGTAAGCTGCTTTGGCAGCCACTACTGCCTGATCTACATCCTCTTCCGTAGATAGTACAACTTGAGCAATAATTTCTCCCGTTGCTGGATTAGGAATATCTTGCCTTTCCGTTCCAGTTGATGTAACCCATTTATTGCCAATATAATTTTTCATTACTTTTACTTCTTGAGAAATCATTTCGCAGCCTCCCTTTTATTCGACTGTTCCAATACCCGTTGATAAAGAACAGCCATATCCTGATCTCCATAGCCTTCTTTTTCCACTTGTTGATACAAAGATAATAATGTTTTGCTAATTGGTAAGTCGAGTTGATTCTCTTCAGCAACTTGCATGGCAAACTCTAAATCTTTACGCAATAACTTCAAAGAAAATCCTGGTTCATAGTCATTGTTAGCAATAAACGTTTGATAGTTTCGTTCGTATATACGGCTTTGCCCATAGCTAACACTGAGCATCGAATACAAATCATTTAAATCAATATTTTTTTTATTGGCAATATGCAGTGCTTCACTTACTCCCGCTGTATAAAACCCGATTAGCAAATTGTTAATCAATTTCACAGTTGTACCACTATCAATCTGTTCATTCACATGAAAAATATTCCCGCCGATTACTTCAAAAATTGGTAAGACTCGCTCATATACAGCTCTTTTTCCTCCGACCATAACGGTCAACGTTTGCTGTTCGGCGCCAATTACACCACCACTTACTGGTGCAGCGAGAAAAGGAATGCCTTTTTCTGTGCACGATTTATCAAGCATTTGATTTAGCTCAGGGGAAACAGTGCTTGTGTCAACCAATATTTTACTGCTGTCACCTTGCTCAACTAACCCCCTTTCACCCAAAAATACTTCTTCAGCCGCTTTCACTGATGGGAGGCTCGTCAAAATAACATCACATGCAGCCAGCACTTGATGGATACTCGTTGCAATTCCTCCACCTCGCTCCTTAAACGTAAGCGTAGCCTTTTCATTAATATCATATCCAGTAACCGAATAACCTTCTTTCACTAATCCAGTTGCCATTGGCAAGCCCATTTTTCCTAAACCGATAAAACCAATTCGCTCCATGCTCTTCCCCCTTTTTATTTACTTCTTCCTAAAGATATTTCGTACTAGTTTTTAGTGTGTTCATTTACTCATACAATGCCTCTATGAAGTAAAAGCTTCCATTGAAGTAGAGTTTAATAGCCGTTATGGTCAATAATCTCTTTGGCAATTGCCTGCTTCTTGGCAAATACATTCGAATACGTCACAGGTAATGAGCGGATATCGCTTATTTGTTCCTCATATTGTTCACTTTTGGCTGGGATAGAAGCCAAAAACATTGTTGTATGATTTTCAATCCGCCTGAATGTTTCCTCACATAAAACGTCGGTTAATTGCGCAGCTAACGAGTTCTTTTCCGATGCAGCTTTAATCTCTGCAGCTTTCATCAGATAAATATCTTCTAATATAAGAGCTATTCGATGCAAATAAAATTGATTCATCTGCTGGAGATTACCCATTTCAGAAAGCGCATTCAAAACATAGCGCAACAACTGATTTGCATAACGAATAAACATATTTTCTTCATTTTCAGCAGGCGGAACAACAGAACTATCTTTTGTATATTGCTTTAAAAATGCTTTAGCAGTTGTGAGACGATTAATTTCATTCGTCCCTTCAAAGATTCGATTAATTCTGGCGTCCCTATAGATACGCTCCACTTCGTACTCTTGCATATATCCATACCCACCGTGAATTTGCACTGCTTCATCGATAACATAATCCAAGGCTTCTGAAGCTTTTACTTTGTTAATAGAGCAAGCCATCGCATAGTCGCTGAGTCTTTCCAATATCTCTTCTGTATCTTGATCCAACTCGTCTAACATACTCGCAGTATAATACGCAGCACTTTCGGCTCCATAAATTTCAAGCGCCATATTGGCTAGTTTTTCCTGCACCATCTCAAAGTGAATAATTGCTTGCTTAAACTGCTTTCGTTCCTTCCCATATTCTACAGCAATACGAAGCGCTTGCTTGGAAGTCCCAATATTTGCAAAAGCGAGCTTTAAACGGGCTAAATTTAATATGTTCAGAGCAATTTTGTGCCCTTTTCCAACTTCGCCAAGAATAGCATCATTTACCAATGGAACATCTTCTAAAATCAAGGTTGCTGTCGAAGAACCTTTGATCCCAAGCTTCTTTTCTTCTGGACCTATAGACACACCTGGTTGGTCACGCTCCACGATAAAAGCGGTAATTCCTTCTATGGTATTCGCAAATACGACGTACACTTGTGCAATATGAGCGTTCGTTATCCATTGTTTTTCCCCATTTAATACCCATCCCGACTCTGTTTTCTTGGCAATTGTTTTAGGAGATAGTGCATCTGATCCAGCGTCTGGTTCTGTTAATGCATATGCTCCGATCCACTCTCCGGACACCAGTTTCGGTAAATAGCGTGCTTTTTGCTTTTCCGTTCCAAAATACACAAATGGTAATGTGCCCACACCTGTATGGATATTGAAAGATACGCTAAACGACCCACCATATCCCAATTTCTCGGCAATGATACCCGCTGTCCGCTTGCCCATTTCCAAACCACCATATGCTTCAGGTACTTCAGCTCCTAACAAACCTAGTTCACCTGTAGCTCGAAACAATTCACGAGCAACGTCATAATCATGTGCTTCTAGTTTATCTAAATTTGGAGTCACTTGTTCTTCCACAAACTTGTCAATCATCGAGGCGAGAAGTTCTTCTTCCTCAGCAAAAGGATTTGCGGAATGCTGCTGCAAAAAATGCTGTTTATTCGGAAAAACAGAATACTTGTCATGAAAACTTAACTTTTCCACTGTTATCCCCCCCTTTATATATATTATTGCAAATTTCATACCAAACTAAAGATTAGCAATAATAATTCAAAATAATTTAAGTACAGCCTTCCATGAAAACACTGTACAATTGTTTGTTTACATGAAATTTGAAAACTAATATCTCCTTATAGAAAGATACAACAGCCAAAATTGACCAACTGTCTAAACAGTTATACAAACACAAGCTTTAGAAATTCACATTTTTCCCCAAAAACTTTCTATAGAGAAACTACAGAGTATTCGGAATAATCTTTAGCCAAAAACAGCTTAAACATGGACCTTGATTCATTAATTATCTGATTACTCAAGAACAAACAACCAACAGTGACATTATTTGTACCCAATGCTACACTTCCGTTGGATTATTATTGTAAATTACAATCTAAAAATTTGACAAGAAAAATAATTTATGCTATAATTTACATTTGTATATTTTATGTGTATAATGAGATTCTCCTGGCCAGGGGAATCTTTTTTTTATACGGAGGGTAACAGAATGGAGCAAAATAAATCTAGTATTACTTCCTTAATTTCAGCTTTCGCTCGAGCCTACCATAGTCAATACGATACACCAAAGATTTTCGATGATTTTATTGCAAAAGATCTCATTACCGAAGAAGAGTTTTCAAAGATCAGTGAAAATATGATTCAAGGTATATCGTTTATCAATCAAGATATTGGTCGGAAGTTTCAAAATCAAACAGATGAAATTTTAAAATGGATAACTCAAGTACAACTTTCCCCAACACCATTGGCCCGTGCTGCATTTTGTGAACAAGTGTTACTTCATGAAGTGGTATTAGGTGTAAAACAATATGTAATTCTTGGAGCTGGTTTAGATACTTTTTGCTTCAGGTATCCCGAGTTAGAAAACAGTCTAAAAATATTTGAAATTGACCATCCAGCTACACAGGAATTTAAAAAGAAAAGATTAGCTGATAAACATTTTCAAATTCCCGGCCATCTTCATTTTATTCCGATGGACTTCTCGAATAAATGGTCCGACCTAAGCCTCCTAGACGATGAATTTGATGGTGACAAAAAAACGTTCTTTAGCCTTCTGGGTGTTTCTTATTATATAACAAAAGAGGAGATTTCAAGCTTGTTCAACCATTTATTTACCAATGTCCCACCAGGTAGCTCAATCGTTCTTGATTATGCAGACGAAAAGCTTTTTGAAGAAAAAGGAATGTACAACCGAGTTGAAAACATGCTAAAGATGGCATCAGCAGGTGGAGAACCGATGCAATCGTGTTTCTCTTACGACGAACTCGAAAATATGTTAGAAAAAGCAGGTTTACTCATTTATGAACATTTATCACCAACAAAGATCAATGAACGTTTCTTTAATAATCGGTCAGACTATTTAACGGCATTTGAAACGATTCATTATATCCATGCTGTAAAGAAATAACTATCATTTACATTCCGCCCAAGACAGAAGCTAATTGGGCGGTTTTTTGTTTGATTTGGCATATTATTCTATTACTGCTCAACTTTGGCACCTGTTAACTCATCGAGTCTCCATTATGTTTTATTTCTACCAGAATCAGTTCTATCCTTTGCTTGGTTTAGTTCATAAACCTCTTATAAGTAACACAAAAAATTCGTTAAGTTCTATCTGATTGACGAAGACCGTTGTTTCAACATCGTATGTGTTTTATAACTTTTTATAACGAGCTAGTTTGTTATACAATGTAGATCTTGACACACCTAATAGTTTAGCTGCTTTTGTTTTATTCCCCTGTACTTGCTTTAATGTTTGCTCAATGGCTTCCTGTTCTTGTTTTGCAGCTTCCTCTATGAGTTCTTTCTTCTGATGGATGTGGCTTCGTGTTTTGCTCTTGTTTTTTACAAGAAAAAATGACTCTTTCATTGAATCTGGCAAATGTTCAAACGTAATATGATCTCCATCTGTTAATACAAATAATCGTTCTATCACATTCATTAGTTCACGAACATTACCTGGCCAATGATGCTGCTTCATCCATTGCAATACTTGTTGGTCAATTGTTTTCTCTGTTTCATTATAGTGCTTCGCCAGTTGTTGCAGTTTGTGAGCGATTAAAATCGGTAAATCCCCCATTCGTTCACGTAATGGTGGTATATGTATCGGGATTACATACAGACGATAATATAAATCTTCACGAAACTCCCCATCCCTCACCATTTGCTGCAAATTTTTATTTGTTGCTGTAATTAAGCGGAATTGTACGGAAGTTGATTTCTTCCCACCTACGCGCTCAATTTTCTTGTCTTGTAGTACGCGTAGTATTTTTGCTTGCATATTAAATGGCATATCCCCAATTTCATCTAAGAAAATTGTACCTTGATGCGCTAATTCAAATTTACCTGGTTTCCCTTCTCGATCGGCGCCAGTAAACGCTCCCTTTTCATAGCCAAACAGCTCAGACTCCATTAAACCATCTGGTATAGCAGCACAGTTCACACTAATAAAGCTTCCGCTTTGAACAGTGCTGGCATCATGAATGGCTTTAGCAAATTGTTCTTTTCCGACACCGCTTTCCCCTGTTAACAATACCGGCGCACTAGAAGCAGCCGCTTTTCGGGCAATTTTCTTGGCTTGAGAAAGCGATCTGCTCTCACCTAAAATGTCTTCGAATTTCACGGTCCCCATTTCTGTATTATCTGAACTAATAAGTGGTCTATCCACCTTACTATTTTTATCCAACTGCTCCATTTTTTGTATCACTCGATATATTTCTGATACGCCCTCATATACCAGTATGCCCGCTGCGCCAATGATTCGATTGTCTTTCCATATTGGTATACGGTGGACGACCAAATTTTGCCCTTGGAGCCGATGTGGCTGACTTCGTTCCGGAATACCCGTTTTTAATACGACAGGCAATCTAGTATTTTCTATAACTTCATCTGCCTTCTTCCCTATAGCTGCTTCCTTAGCTACCCCTACGTACCGACTATATGCTTGGTTAAACAATTGAATAACTCCTTGGTCGTCTACAACCGTCAACCCTTCATATGCGGTATCAAAAATTAATTCATACCACTTCACCACCTCATTTATTTGTTTTAACGTATGAGTGAGATAATGTTGGAATAAAATCAATTCCTTTGTTGTTAGCTCTCCAACTAATTTTCCTGTACTGCGCTCCACTACGTAAACAGGTACTTGATGAATATCATGCATAAATGAATCTGCGAAAGCGGTAGCATAATGATGATGCATAATCGTTGCTACTGATTTATCAACGTTTCCGGTTTTCAGACTTTTAAAAAGCTCATAGATAGATACAACACCTTGTATACACCCTTCAAAAACAACTGGGATCTCGGTGATTGCGTGATTACTGAACATAATGGCAGCAGATTCAATAGATATGGACGGCGAAATAAATAACGGTGTCGTATTCATCCAATGTTCGACAAGTAAATCCTTTTTCAACGTAACATCTTCCTCCAGTCAGTTTACTTAATGAAAATGTATATAGAGTTTTTATCGTCCATTTTGGGTTACAGTCAATAGACGTATTTTTCTGAATTATAACACTGTTACTTTCAGACAGCAAACAACTAGAGTATTTACATGATTTCACTCCATTGAAGCAAAATAGTGGCAAAAGGAGGTTCAACATGGCTAAAGATAAGACAAAATCTAAAAATAAAAGTAAACAGGAAATAAATGATATGAAGCAGCAAAAGAACAAAGGCGCAGGGCGCCCGTTTAGCAACGTAGCGAATGGAACGAATCAACTAAATAAAGGAATCATGCCACTAAAAACAGGGGTATGCCGACGCCTGGGCGGCAAGCCCGTTTTTAGTCGGCCTTCCCCTTAGCGACGAACCGATGAGGCCTTATCGTAGGGCGCATTTCTAAAGTCGCCTAGTTGCTGGACGATAGAGCCGGACGTGGCTTCGGTTATTTCGTTATCTCCAAGCACCTCAATTTATACTTTCTTATTCTATAAATATAAGCGCAATCGCCCTCCAGGTAATTAACATGCTCAAATACGCTTACCGTGCGGACCTTCGCTGTCACACGGTAAGTTTTTTGGTGCTTTTTTTAGTTGCTACTTGTTCGTCATGCAGTGCATCTTCATAAAGTACTATCCATCGCTTAACGCTTCAATAAAAACGAGGCCATAGATGCGAGCTATGTCTCTGCTTGACTTTTATCCCATTCACACTGACAATACTGGTAGAGCACGTGTTGAAAAAGAGAATTAGCTGCATTATGCGTTAACCCATAAGCTTAAGATTGCAAATCAGTCATGGGCAATGCGTTTTCGTAAGTGGGGGCGTTTGCCATAAACCCTTCTATTTCTGCATAGACATGAAGAATAAACCACATCAAATCTTTTCAGTCCAGAATAAACATGCTAATATCGGTGTTGCAACAAAAATGCCCGACAGCGCACAACTGCAATTCGCAAGCGCATCTAAATCTATACCGATTTATTTTTTCCTCTTTTTAAACACGTTTGAAAGCTATCACTTCATAAAAAGATTTATTTACGACCAAACCATGCGCATGAAATTTTTTAACGTAGAGGCGAGGAGAGTTAGTATGGAGAAGAACATTGTTGTACGAACCATTAATTTGGAAGGAAGCTTTAATTTTCGTGATTTAGGCGGCTACGAAACGCTATCTGGAAAAAAGGTTAAAACAGGGGTATTGTATCGTTCAGGGAACTTGCAAAATATCACAGATAAGGATATCGAAAAGATAAAACAGACTGGTCTAAAGACAATATTCGATCTTCGGGGAAGTGACGAAGTAAAGAATTACCCCACTCCTTCACTTTCAGGGATCATAACAAAGCATGTTCCATTAATTGAAATTGACAGAGATATGGTGCGTCAACCTAAAGACCTAGCAAAGTACGCCGAATCTTTGCAAGATCCTGGAACAATATTAGAGAAACTCTATCGGGAAGTAACGAAAAACACGAAAGTATACAAAGACTTTTTCGCTACATTGCTTACAGATCCTAAGTCTCCAGTGTTATTTCATTGTATGGCTGGAAAAGATAGGACAGGTGTCATGGCGGCGTTAACCTTGCACACACTTGATGTACCAGAAGAATTTATCTTTGCAGATTACTTATATACAAACAACTTTCTCGATGCTCTTCGTGCAAATTTACAACCTGAAGCTGCGCAAGTAGACCAAGCACTAATGCAAGCAATGCTAGAAGCTCGACGTGAATATCTGCAAGCTTTTTTTGATGAAGTGCAGACACAATTCGGTTCCGTTGACCAATATATTCATGAAGCGATTGGTTTAAGCAAATCTGATGTTGAAACATTGCGCGCATCATTACTTGTTGAATGATTACCAAAAGACCAAAGGGGAATTTTTCATTCCCTTTGGTCTTTTTAAATTACAAACTTAATATAGAAACGAACATGAAACACGACATATCTCCATAAAGTGAATCTTCCTCAGCGGAGGTTTTCATTCATCCCCACTGATTGTTTAGTAGCCAAGGGGGATGACCTAAAGGCCTCGAAACGAATCCGGGCATTTAGGTGCTCTCATCTCCCGCTTAGACTTGTTCCGTACAGATTATCCTACTCCTGAAGCGGGAGTCTTACAGTATCTTATATACGGGATATAAAACCAGTCAAACCGCTAACGCCTCACGTCTTGCATATTAGCTTATCTTTCATCTCTTCTCATATACTGTAGAGTAGCTGCGCCTAACACTTTAGCTGCATGTAGTAAAGCACGTTCATCCATATCGAACTTCGGATGATGGTGCGGATATGCTTTATCCCAGTCAGGATTCCCCGCTCCTGTAAAGAAAAACGTCCCTTTCACATGCTGTAAATAATAAGCGTAATCCTCGCCTCCCATAATTGGAAGTGTTTCAGAAACCTGTTCAATACCAGGAACCTGCTTGGCAACTTGCGCAACAAATGCTGTTTCTTTGGGGTGGTTTACTAAAACAGGATATCCTTGGGAATACGTATATTCATAGCCTGCTTGGAACATATCACATGTAGCCTTTATTGTACGTTCTATCTCTTCTTCGATAAACTTTCGCGTTTCCTCTTTTAATGTCCGAACTGTCCCAGTTAATTGAGCTGTATTCGCAATCACATTGTAAGGATTTTCGGCAACAAAATTACAAACGGACACGACTGCGGAATCCAGTGGGTCTACCTTCCTACTGACAATGTGCTGCAAGCTATTAATGAGCTGTGCACCAATTGCTATACTATCCTTCGTCTCATGAGGAGCAGCACCATGTCCTCCAGAACCTTGAATCATGATATCAAAATTATCAGCAGCGGCCTGCAGGGCACCAGAACGATAAGAAATCACTCCCAATGGCTGCTGCGCCTGTAAATGTGTGCCAAAAATAACATCCACACCCTCTAAGCAACTATCCTCTATCATGGCAATTGCTCCGCCTGGCGGCAATTCTTCCGCGTGTTGATGGAGAAAAACAACCGTTCCTGCCAGTTCTTCTTTCATCCCATTTAATACTTTAGCAAGACCCAGTAATGTAGCTGTATGCCCATCATGTCCACAGGCATGCATGACACCATCATGCTTAGATTTAAATGGTACATCCGCCTCCTCCTGAATGGGCAACGCATCAAAATCTGCTCGTAAAGCAACAGTTGGCCCGGGTTTAGCTCCCTGCAAATACGCAACGACTCCATTTCCACCAACATGCCTACGAACCTTATGCCCCAATTGCGCATGATAATCTGCGATGTAAGCGGCAGTATTGGTCTCTTGAAAAGATAATTCAGGATACTGGTGTAGGTAGCGGCGTACCTCTACCATTTCCTCATAAATAGCATCAAGCCCGCAATATAACTTCTCCATTTACATTCCCCCTTGTATATGATGTTTAATAATCCAGTAACTTCTCTAAACCATTTTTTCTTATAAGATAAGAAACCACCATGGCTCGCCTTGAGCGCGAGCCACCATCTATCATGAAAAAACTTTTGCTTTATAATGTTTAAATTCTTAAAATACTGTCTAAAATAAATGAGTTAGATAAGTTAAATAGAGTTGTTTTTTCATACAAAAGTATAAAATGAGGTGCTTGGAGATAACGAAATAACCGAATAGCCACGTCTGGCACATGAGCCCAGCAATGATGCGACTTTAGAAATGCGCCCTACGATAAGTATCATCGGTTCGCCTCTAAGAGGAAGGCCAACTAAAAACGGGCTTGCCGCCCAGACGTCGGCATACCCCTGTTTGTAGGGGCATGATTCCTTTATCTTTAGTTGATTCGTTCCATTCGCTACGTTGCTAAACGGGCGCCCCGCGCCTTTGTTCCACTATAGGAAAGTATAAGATTTTTTTGGTTTATAGTATAAGAAAAACAAAGTCTTCCGCCATAAGACTTGGCGACAAGCCAAGTTTTTCTAATATCAAGTATAAATCAAAAACGCTTATTTTAGAATATTCAACTATAAAACTCTTCTTGCAACAATAGTTGTAAAATCCACTGAAACCATCTTACAAATGAAGACACCCTTTATAAAGTGAATCTTCCATCAGTGGGGTTTTTTATCCCCCACTGATTGTTAGTAGCCCAAGGGTATGACCTAAAGGCCTCTTACAAAACAGGGCATTTAGGTGCTGTTATCCCCTACTTAGGCTTGTTGTGAAGTGGGAGCCTTACAGCACCTTATCTACGGGATAAAAATAAATGAATAAACAAGGTCCAAGATTGGTGCCTTGTTTATTCAGTCTGATAATACTTTTCTACTGTTTTCGATACTGACAAAATAGATGAGAAGTAGTTAGGAAAATTTAATGACATTCTCATCCTTTATTATCTTAGATAACACCTTGTGAAATCATTGCTGCCGCAACTTTCTTGAATCCGGAAATATTAGCTCCCAGTACTAAATTCCTCGGCTGTCCATATTCTTCCGCAGCTTGAATAGATGCTTGATAAATATTTTGCATGATCTGATGCAATTTTCCATCAACTTCTTCAAAACTCCAAGCAATCCGTGCGCTATTTTGTGCCATTTCCAAAGCCGATACAGCTACTCCGCCCGCATTTGCTGCCTTAGCTGGAGCAAACAAAACTTGATGGCTCATAAAAATCTCTATTGCTTCTAAAGTAGATGGCATATTCGCGCCTTCTCCTACTGCTTTTACTCCATTGGCAACTAGTTGTTTAGCTGCTTCATTATCTATTTCATTTTGCGTCGCACATGGAAGAGCAATATCACATGGAAGCGACCAAATTCCAGAACAGCCTTCATGAAAAGTTGCTTGCGGATGCTCATTTACATATTCACTGATTCGACAATTCCCCTCTTCTTTAAGACGCTTAACAGTTGTAAGGTTAATGCCACCTTCATCATAAATATATCCGTTCGAATCACTGCAAGCAATCACCTTTGCCCCTAGTTGGGTCATCTTTTCCATCGCGTAAATGGAAACATTGCCTGAACCAGAAACAATTGCCGTACATCCGTCAATAGTTAAACCGTTATCCTTCAGCATGGCATCCATAAAATAAGCCGTTCCATATCCGGTTGCTTCTTTACGACCTAAGCTACCTCCATAGCCTACTCCTTTTCCAGTCAACACACCAGCTTGGTAGCCTCCACGCATTTTTTTATACTGACCAAACATATAGCCTATCTCCCTGGCACCTACACCAATATCTCCAGCTGGTACATCCTGGTCGGGTCCAATATAATTACTGAGCTCTGTCATAAAGCTTTGCGTAAAGCGCATGATTTCTGCATCTGATTTCCCTTTCGGATCAAAATCCGCTCCACCTTTTGCACCACCAATTGGTTGACCAGTTAAAGCATTTTTAAAAATTTGTTCGAATCCTAAAAATTTAATAATACTTTCATTAACAGATGGATGAAAGCGTATTCCACCCTTATAAGGTCCGAGAGCACTATTAAATTGGACTCGATAACCACGATTCACCTGAATTTTCCCTTCATCATCGAGCCAAGGTACACGAAACGAAATCATTCTTTCCGGTTCAACGATACGTTCAAGGATAGACTGTTTCATATACTCTGGATGTTTCTCTAAAACTGGTATCAAAGAGGCAAATACTTCTTTAACAGCTTGTTGAAACTCTACCTGATGAGGGTTACGTGCTTTAACCGTTTCATAGACCGATTCTACATATTCATTTGCTTTTTGCACATACGTGAATTCCATTTTGTCCACTGTTTTCATTCAAGTCATTCCCTTATGCGTCATAAATTTTCAAAATATAGTAGATTTCCTTATAAGGAATATTTTATAATTAAACAAAGCATCGAATCAATATAAAGAAACGATAAAATCAATGCGTTATATGCATGGATGAGGAGATGGACTTAAAATGGAACTGAGGCAAATACGTTATTTCATGGAAGTAGCTTCAAGAGAACACGTTACAGAAGCTGCAACAGCGCTGCATGTTGCCCAATCTTCTGTCAGCAGACAAATTGCTAATTTAGAAGCTGAGTTAGGTGCGGATTTATTTGTCAGAGAAAGCAGACAAATAAAATTGACTCCAATCGGTAGAATTTTTCATGAACGAATGAAGCAGGCTATGAACGTTATTAATCATGCCACAAGAGAAGTGGAAGAATATTTAGATCCAAAAAAAGGTACCATTCGTATCGCCTACCCAATTAGTCTTGCAGCTTATACATTACCCACAGTCATTCATGCATTTCGAACAGAGTATCCGGAAGCGAAATTCCAACTTAAACAGGCACTCTATCCTGAGTTAATGCATGGAATTATAGATGGCGACTTTAATTTAGCGTTAATTGGACCATTACCTAAGGAAAATAAAAAGTTTCATCGGAAGGCTTTATTTACAGAAAAAATGGTAGCACTGTTACCACTACATCACCCGTTAGCGAACAAGACTTCTATTCGACTTAGGGAATTAAAGGATGAGCCGTTTATTGTTTTGCCAGAGGGATTTGTATTAAGGGATATAGTAGAACATGCTTGCCACGCACATGGGTTTTCTCCCGCGATTGGCTTTGAGGGGGATGATACAGACGCTTTAAAAGGCTTAGTTTCTGCTGGTCTTGGAATCGCTCTGATGCCAGAAGTTACATTAATTGATAATACACCGCGTTCAACAGTTACCATTCCATTATCCGAAAATAATATTACTCGAACAGTTGGTGTCATCACTCCGGCGCAGCGACAATTATTGCCAACGGAAGAAATTTTTTATCAATTTTTACTGCAATTCTTTTCCAGGTTAAACTTCTTTAGTCATTAATTTCTATCCATTCTCGTAAACGAACAAAGGCGCGGGGCGCCCGTTTAGCAACGTAGCGAATGGAACGAATCAACTAAAGATTTAGGAATCATGCCACTAAAAACAGGGGTATGCCCACGCCTGAGCGGCAAGCCCGTTTTTAGTCGGCCTTCCCCTTAGCGACGAACCGATGAGGCCTTATCGTAGGGCGCATTTCTAAAGTCGCCTAGTTGCTGGGCTCATGCGCTGGACGTGACTATTCGGTTATTTCATTATCCATAAGCATCTAAGTTTATACTTTCTTATTCTTTAAAAAAGGCAGCCTCCCACGAAAAGCATCCTGCTCTATCGGAAGGCTGTTTGGATTGTCATCTTTTTATATAAAGTGAATCACCAATCAGCAGGGGTTTTCATTCATCTCCCACGGCTTGTTAGTACCGTATTGGTATGACCTAAAGGTCTCTAAAAGAATTGGCATTTAGGTGCTGTTATCTCCCACTCAGACTTATTGCAGTACAGATTATCCTACTCCTGAAGCGGGAGTCTTACAATACTTTATATACGGAATAAAACGAAGCTTTTGTATGGAGTTGTTGCCCATTTCGAATATTTTTGGTTTTGGATCACGTCATTTGGTTACATAGCATCACGGTCATGCTATCTTCTATTCATATTCAATTTACTTGTTTTTCGCTATTCCAATACATTTTACGTAAGCGAAACTTCTGTAATTTCCCTGTTGCCGTCTTTGGTAACTCGTTTACAAACTCTACTTTTTTTGGCGCTTTAAAATGTGCCATATTGTCGCGACAATACGTGATCACATCCTCTTCTGTAACACGATAATTCTCCTTTAAAACGATAATTGCTAATGGAACCTCTCCCCATTTATCATCTGGCACCGCAATGACAGCTGCTTCTAACACAGCTGGATGCTTATACAAGATTCCTTCAATTTCTGTAGATGAAATATTTTCACCTCCAGAGATAATGATATCTTTTGCTCGATCACGTATTTCAATATAACCATCAGGATGGATAACAGCTAAATCACCTGTATGAAACCAGCCATCTCTAAATGCTGCTTGCGTCTGCTCCCTATCTTTATAATACCCTTTCATAACAACGTTTCCTCTTGTTACAATTTCCCCAAGCTCTTCCCCGTTCCATGCAACTTCCTTACCATCCTGACTTACAACCTTCGTTTCTCCATTAAATACCATTTCAATCCCTTGCCTTGCCTTTAAGACAGCTTGTTTTTCCACCGACGCTTGATCAAATAAAGGCTTCCATTCATTGTATAGAATAAATGGCGATGTTTCTGTCATACCATACACATGCACAATATCCAAGCCTAGCAGATCCTGAGCCTGTTGAATTAACGCTGATGCTGGAGGAGAACCTGCTATAGCCATTCGTGGTTTTACCTGAATAGCAATTTCTTTTACTTTTGGCTCATTCACAAGCATATTAATTACTATAGGCGCGCCACATAGTAGCGTTATTTGCTGTTGTTCAAATAGGTCTAAAATCACTTTCGGTTCCACTTTTCGTAAGCAAACATGGACACCTCCAACAGCAGTAATTGCCCACACGCCACCCCAGCCATTCACATGAAACATTGGGAGCGTATGCAAATACACATCCTGATGTCGAACCCCTAAATGGAACATAAAATCGGCTGCATTCATATAATTACTGCGATGTGTTTGCATCACCCCTTTAGGCTTGGACGTTGTACCGCTTGTATAATTAATCGTTAATAACTGGTTTTCATCTAAATTAATAGGTGAAAATGACACAGAATCCACATGTTGAATAAAATCTTCATAATCTATTCCTTGAACCTTGCATTCATAACCAGGAACTGCTACAACTACAATCTCCTCCACATTCAAATTTGCCCGGATTTCTTGAATGGAAGAAGTAAATGCTGCATCCACAATTAACAACTTTGCATCACTATGATTAATAATATATTCCATATCTTGAGATGAAATTCGATAATTCAGAGGGACCATAACCGCACCCATTTGACAAATACCATAAAAACATTCCAGCATATAATGTGTATTTGGTAGCATAACCGCTACGTGCTCTCCCTCATTAATGCCTGCTTTCAACAAAGCCTGTGATAAGCGGTCGGTTCTTTCTCCAAACTGTGCATAGGTAAATGTTTTTTCTTCATCGATTACCGCTACTTTACTAGGATAGTATTTTATTGCTCTTCGTTTCCAATCGATAGGTGTAAGTGGATAATGCATCATCCTGCCCCTTTGTATGTAAAATTTTTCACTGCATAGAAACCCCATTACGCTGTCTTACCTTCATTTTCGCTTGCTCATATGCTGCTTCCAGTTCATCTACAATCGCATGAATAGGTTGTATTTCTTTAATTGGACCAATCCCTTGCCCTGCTCCCCAAATATCCTTCCAAGCCTTTGCATCGGTCTGGAGCTTATTAAAATCTATCTTCTGCTTCGTTTGTAAATTAGCGGGATCTAAACCTGCCTTCGCAATACTTGGGATAAGATAATTAGCGTTTACCCCGCTAAAAGCATCTGTATAAATAATATCTTCAATTGCAGATTCAACAATCATTTGCTTATACTCTTGTGATGCCGCGCTTTCTTCAGACGGAATAAACCGTGTTCCCATATAAACAAAATCTGCTCCAAGTATTTCCGAAGCTAAAATATCTTCTCCCTTTGACATTCCCCCTGCCAAAATGATTGGACCAGAAAAGAATGATCTTACCTCATGAATAAATGAAATCGGATTTAATTCACCTGCGTGACCACCTGCTCCACTTGCTACTAATACAAGCCCATCTGCACCTTTCTCGATCGCTTTTTTTGCAAACTTTATATTGATAACATCTGAAAAAACAAGCCCACCGTATTCATGCGCAATCTTCACGACCGGACTAGGGTCGCCCAAAGAAGTAATTACAATTGGCGGCTTATATTTTTCAATTAACTGTAAATCCTCTGTATACCGCTTGTTCGAGCGGTGTGTAATAAAATTAATTCCCCAGGGCGCAATTTGCTGCTTTGGATCGTTCTTTTTCATTTCATCCAATTCGCTAGTAATCTGCTCCATCCATTGTTCCAATATTTCTTTCGTTCTTGCATTTAAAGCTGGAAATGTTCCTACAATGCCTGCTGCACAAGCCTCTGTCACCATTTTTGGATTGGAAACTAAAAACATTGGTGCCATGATGACTGGCAAACGCATAGATTCCTTCATTTGGTTCATTGTTTCATTGGAATTGTTCATATGCTCTAATACCCCTTTGTCTCGTTTTATTTTTGCTAAACGTAATCGTTTTCAAATTACGTAAAACACAACTTTCTTTTGACTAAATCCCACGTATAATTACTGATAATTCTAATAATTATTCCAATAATTGTCAAGTCTCGTCTGTTAATGAAATCCAGCTTCAGACTAAAATAGCTTTTATTTCTGCTTTTAAATACGTACACCAATTTATTTTTTTGACAATTAATCTCTCCATTTATTGAGGGAGGGTTCTCTTAGGATGTACAGAGTTTGGAATCAGATCTAGTTCAATCTTCCACTTATCTTCCTATATGCCAACTATCAACGTTGAAAGGTTGAACTTATTACCAGTTATATAAGCGGTAAATTGTGAACTCCGGCGAAAAAGTTGTGAACTTCAAGCAACCTACTTGTAAACTCCGGCGAATTGCTCGTGAACTTCGGCGATTTTCCA
This sequence comes from Virgibacillus sp. 6R, assembly GCF_001895305.1. Classification (NCBI taxonomy): domain Bacteria; kingdom Bacillati; phylum Bacillota; class Bacilli; order Caryophanales; family Bacillaceae; genus Virgibacillus; species Virgibacillus sp. 6R. The sequence continues at coordinate 996,141 of NZ_CP017762.1, forward strand.
GTAAACTCCTGCAATTCCTCTATAAATTCGTAGACTGATCTATCTCACTTCAAGAACAAAAGCCTCTTCACTGTTTCGTAAGGGAAAGTCTTTAGGAGATGTTATACGGTAAAAAAAAGTGTGAGTCAATATCCCTTGATACCGGCGTCTTGGTTCGTGAATCATACCTGCAGAGGCTACTACGATTCTATCTTTTAACATTCTTTTAACATTAAATAGCAAGGAGCTAAGCAAAAGTGCTCATTAGAGAGAACTCTGATGAGATACAGGAACCAAGCAATAAGAGAAAATGATGACGAGCAATCGTGTGGAGGAGTTCAAAGTTTTCGACCATTTGAACGCTTAAGTTGAATGTAGCATGCCACTTTATAAACTGCCATTCACGGTTAGAAAATGTATAAAGAAAAACCGAAGCTCATTATCACTTCGGTTATATATGAAATGGCTTAATTACTTTGTAATGCTATCGACATTCTATCTATATCTTCTGCAAATATGCGATCGTTCGTAATACTCGGTACAATGTCTCGATATTTCTCCCATTTCTCTCTTAGCTTAGGAGCCATTTTATCAATTCCTCTATATTCTACAGCCTGAAGAGCACATATACATTCGATAGCGATCACTTTCCTCATATTGTGAATGATCATATTGGCGTGTCTGGCTCCAATCGTCCCCATGCTTACATGGTCTTCCTGATTTGCAGAAGATGGTATAGAATCTACACTAGCTGGATGGGCTAATGTTTTATTTTCAGACACAAGCGATGCAGCCACATATTGCATAATCATTGCTCCAGATTGCAACCCTGGCGAAGGACTTAAAAACGCAGGTAAATCATTTAACTGTGGATTGACTAATCGTTCAATTCTGCGTTCAGAAATATTTGCAAGCTCTGCAACCGCAATCTTTAAAAAATCCATTGCTAATGCAATTGGTTGACCATGGAAATTACCACCAGAAATAATTTGCTTCCCTTCTTGCAAAATTAACGGGTTATCTGTCGCTGCATTAATTTCAATTTCCAGCTTTTCCTTCACATAGTCAAGCGCTTGCCATGAAGCACCATGAACTTGCGGGATGCATCTTAATGAATAAGCATCCTGCACCCGCTTTTGGCCTTGATGAGTAATAAGTCCACTCCCTTGAAGCCACATTTTCATACGCTTCGCTACAGCTATTTGCTGTGGATAACCGCGCGCTTCATGTACAGCTGGATGAAAGGCATCAATAATGCCTTGCAAGCCCTCCATGGTCATCGCGGCAATCCATTCACTATCATAAGCTAATTTTTCTGCTTCGATATAGCTAATTATTCCTACAGCAACCATTGCCTGTGTACCATTAATCAAGGCAAGGCCTTCCTTAGATTGTAACGTAATTGGAGTTATTTCTTTTTGCGAAAATACCGTTTTTGTATCAACTATTTCTCCATGCTCTCCAAACACTTTTCCTTCCCCAATCATGACTAAAGCCAAATGAGCTAAAGGTGCTAAATCCCCCGATGCTCCTAAAGATCCTTGTTGCGGAATAACAGGATGTACCTGTTTGTTAATAAGTTCAGCTAGCAATTTGACCAACTCTGGTCGAACTCCAGAAAAACCTTTAATCAATGCATTTAATCGTAGCAGCAACATAGCTCGTGCAATTGTTTCTGAAAATGGCTCCCCGACGCCACATGCATGAGAACGGATTAAGTTAAGCTGTAAATCTCTGACGTCCCCATTATCAATTATGACATCACTAAATTTTCCAAAACCTGTATTTATTCCATATACCGTTTCATGATTCATTACTATTTGATTAACACCTTCACGACTTGCTTTTACTTTTTCCATACTTTCATTGGATATGGTTACCTTTTCCAGATTAAGGCAGACACGCCTTACTTCATCAATGGTTAATGAATGACCAGTTAATTCAATCATCTAAATTCCCCCTTTTTCATCTATCTCCTATCCATTAGGTAATGTATAGCAACCCCAAAAATGCAAGTGCGTTAGCATCCCAAAAAGCGTTCTAGCATAAAGGCTCTCGACGGTGCTGAAGTCGCATCTTCTATGGCCTTGGGCAGAAGATTTCAAAACCACCTCATGATAAAAGGAAACGTTTCTCTCATAAACATTAGAAAAACTTGGCTTGTCGCCAAGTCTTATGGCGGAAGCCTTTGTTTTTCTTATACTATAAACCAAAAAAATCTTATACTTTCCTATAGTGCAAAAAAAGAAGGTAATAATGGCATACAAAATAGCCATCATCACCTCCTATTTTCTACCAACTCTAGGTAATGATTAAATATGATTGATTCCTAAACCAATTGCTTCATGCTCTAACCCTTTTATTGGTGCACCAATTGTTCCATAGAAAGCCACAGCTAACCATTCACCTTCCCGCTTGTGAAGGTATGGCTCTCCACGAACAACAGCAAAACGCAAGCCAACGGTGCGCATCATTTCTCCAAGCGCCCACTGTCCTCTTGTAACACCTTCAAGCGCTTCCAAAATGGCATGGTATAATGCGTGGGTTTCGCGATACACTTTTTCTTCAATAAGACCGCTCCGTTTGACAGCAGTTTCGACAGCGGATATAACCTTTTGCAAATCCATGGAGCCTACCTTTCCTTCACAAACTTGAACAGCTTCAAAGGTAGGTGCAAAAAAGGAACGCTCTTCCTCTTCAAGCATAACTAGTAAAGTCGCAATCTTTCCAATACGTAATTGATTGTTCATCTTATTTGCTCCTAAATGCGAAACAGTTTCTAATCACTAATCACTATTTAACTACTCCTAGTATACGTACTGCTAAAAACATTCGTCAACATTGTGAATATTATCTGTAACTCGAATTATAACGACTTCAGGCCTCTGTCCCTACTGCTTCTGATTTTGTATCTCTACTTCCATTTTTTCTTCATAATACCTTTATTAACTCGTTACTAAATGCCTGTGTTCAACAACAATTTGCCCATTTTTAATCACTGTATCTACATGATTCATCCCATATTGATATGAAAGGGTTAAGTAATTAGGGACATCAAATATTGTCAGATCCGCTTTTTTACCGACTTCAAGACTGCCAACTTCATGAGCACTACCAATGGCATGCGCAGCATTCATGGTCGTCGCTGTTATTACTTCCTCAGGTGTCATTCCCATCTTTAAACAGCCTAAATTCATAATGAATTGCAACGACAGGGTAGGTGAAGACCCTGGATTGGCATCTGTCGATAACGCAACAGCAACGCCGCTATCAATCATTTTCCGTGCTTGAGCAAATTCAGCCATTAGAAAGAATGCAGTACCTGGAAGTAGCACGCCAACAACATCTTTTTCTGCCATTTGCTGAATTCCCGCTTCGGACGCTTTTAGTAAATGATCGGCAGAAATAGCACCAACTTCTGCAGCTAATTCAGCCCCGCCATATGGTTCAATTTCATCAGCATGAATTTTAGGGATAAGCCCGTATTGTTTACCAGCTTCTAAAATGCGCCTTGATTGTTCAGGCGTAAATACTCCACGCTCACAGAACACATCATTAAATTTAGCTAAATGACGTTCAGCTACTGCTGGAAGCATCTCGTTGATTACTTTATCAACAAACTCCTCTGGCTGATCCTTTTCTGAGATTGGAACCGCATGTGCTCCCATAAATGTTGATACAATATCCACCACATGATCCTGATTTAACTTTTCTGCTACTTCAAGTTGCTTTATTTCGTGCTCTGTAGTGAGTCCATAACCACTTTTCGCTTCCACTGTTGTTACACCGTTTAGCAAAAATGTATCCAATCTCTTTTTTGATTCTTGATATAGTTGCTCAAAGCTAGCTTTTTGCGTTGCCTCCGTTGTTGCATGAATACCGCCGCCAGCATTCATAATATCCATATACGTTTTCCCTTTTAATCGCATTGCATATTCATTCTCTCTCGTGCCAGCATGAACGAGATGCGTATGTGGATCAATTAGACCAGGAGTAACCGTTTTTCCTTTTGCATTAACTTCTTTCGCAATAACAACTATTTCAGGATAAGCATTTCTTATCTCTGCTTCTGACCCTACGGCGATAATTTTACCATCCTTTGCTAGTACGCTTCCATTTTCAATCAAGCCTATGTTTTGCATCGCTTCTCTCTTAGCGGATTTTTCCGAATGACCTTGCATTGTAATCAGTTGTGCTGCGTTTTTTACAAATACAGTATTTGACATGTATAACGCTCCTTTATTCCAAAAATTCGTTCAAAATCTATGAAGTTAATTAGAAATGATAATAAGGTACGTTTTTATAAGTAAAAAGTGTTATAAAGTGAACCTTCCAGCAGTGGGGGTTTGTAGTCCAAGGGTATGACCTAAAGACCGCTTACGAAATAGGGCATTTAGGTGCTGTTATCTCCCACATAGACTTGTTGTATTATAGATTCGCCAATTCTTGAAATGGGAGTCTTACAGCACCTTATATGCGGGATAATTCATCGTGTCATTTCCTAGACTATTAAAAAGCTATTTAACTAAAGCATTGGTATATGAATCCCTTTTTCTTTCGCTGTCTTTTCAGCAAGTTCATAGCCCGCATCAACATGACGGACGACTCCCATTCCAGGGTCTGTCGTTAATACCCGTTCTAGTCTTTTTTCAGCGTCCTTTGTTCCATCAGCAACAATAACCATACCTGCGTGTAGCGAATACCCCATGCCAACGCCTCCGCCATGATGCACACTTACCCAGCTAGCTCCTCCAACACTATTAATCAATGCATTTAAAATCGGCCAATCCGCCACCGCATCACTACCATCCTTCATAGATTCTGTCTCCCGATTTGGTGATGCCACAGAACCCGAATCTAAATGATCCCGACCGATTACGATTGGTGCTTTTAAATCTCCATTTGCAACCATGTTATTAATAATTTTTCCAAACCGCGCTCGTTCACCATAGCCAAGCCAACAAATACGAGAAGGAAGACCTTGAAATTGAATTTTGTCTTTCGCCATTCGAATCCATTTACAAAGTGATTCATTATAACTAAATTCTCGTAAAATAACTTCATCTGTTTTATAAATATCCTCTGGATCCCCAGACAATGCTACCCAACGAAATGGACCCTTACCTTCACAAAATTGAGGCCGAATATAAGCTGGTACAAAACCTGGGAAATTGAAGGCATTTTCTATCCCTTCATCTTTAGCAACTTGGCGAATGTTATTTCCATAATCAAAAGTAATTGCGCCTTGTTGTTGCATATCCAACATGGCTTGCACATGTTTTGCAATACTTTGTTTAGCTTGCGCAACGTAGTTTTCTGGATTGCTGTTCCGCAATGCAGTTGCTTTCTCTAGTGTCATAGCAACTGGTACATAGCCGTGAAGCGGATCATGAGCTGAAGTTTGGTCTGTTAAAACGTCTGGTACAAATCCTTTTTCCAACATAACCGGTAGAATCTCCGCAGCATTCCCTAACAATCCAATGGAAAGTGATTTCCCCTCCATTTTTGCTTCCTTTGCAAGCTGTATTGCTTCATCTAGACTCTCCGTGGAGGTGTCTAAGTACTTCGTCTCTAATCGACGTTTTATTCGTACTGGATCCACTTCGATGGCGATACAAACTCCTTCATTCAAAGTGACTGCTAGAGGCTGAGCCCCACCCATACCACCAAGTCCTGCAGTTACTGTAATTGTTCCTTGTAGCGTTCCAGAAAAATGCTGTCTCGCGCATTCAGCAAAAGTTTCATATGTTCCTTGCACGATTCCTTGACTACCAATATAAATCCAACTTCCAGCTGTCATTTGCCCATACATCATTAATCCCTTTTGATCGAGCTCATGAAAATGAGCCCAGTTGGCCCATTTAGGAACTAAATTAGAATTGGCAATCAATACTCTTGGAGCATCTTTATGCGTGCGAAATACTGCAACTGGCTTTCCCGATTGGATTAATAAAGTTTCATCATCTTCTAATTGTTTCAACTCATGAACAATCGCTTGATAACATTCCCAGTTTCTAGCCGCTTTTCCAATTCCCCCATAAACAACTAATTCCTCTGGATTTTCTGCTACTTCTGGACTTATATTATTGTTCAGCATTCGTAAAGCCGCTTCTTGTAACCACCCTTTTGTATGGAGCTGTGTTCCTTTATATTGCTCTATATTGATTGCAGACTTAGCTTGCATATATAACTGCCTCCTTATGTTAAAATTTATTTATTCAAAAGCTAAATGGTGCTCATCCATCAGTTGTGCAGGTAATGCAGTTTTACTTAGGGGACTTTTATTTGTCTATATTTCCTCTCTTTTTGTAAGCCCTTGCATAAATTCTGCTATATAATAAGCTGCTAGTTTCGTAGTCTTGCCATTTTCATCTAACACCGGATTCGTCTCGGAAATATCAAAACTTAGCAATCTTTCCTTTCCCGCTATATAACGAATCAGACTACGTACTAGCTTCGCATCTAAGCCAAACGGAGATGGCGCACTTACCCCAGGTGCTTCTGCAGCTTTTATAGCATCCATACAAAGCGTCAAAATGAGATAATCAAATTCACTGGCGAATTTATCAATCACCTGAAATGTATGTGTGCTATTTTGAACTTCCTCCTCCGTCAAATAAGTACATCCATACTCATCTGCTGTTTGAAAAAGGCTTCGTGTATTGCCAAATGGCTGAATCCCTAAACATAAGTAACCGGCATATTGATCCTGTTGTAAAACTTGTCTAAACATTGTTCCAGAAGAAGGAATAGCTTCATCTCGTAAATCAAAATGGGCGTCAATATTAATTATTCCTAATGTAGCATTTGAAGGAATAAATTGGCGCACTCCTAAATAGTGTCCGTAAAACGTTTCATGCCCGCCCCCTAAGATAATCGGTACATATCGCTCATCTAGCATTTTAGATACACAAGTGCCTAATACTTGCTGAGCTTCTTCCATCTTGTGTTCTAAACAAGTTACATTTCCAACATCAACTACCTGATCAATCGCTAAATAAAAAGGCAGACTGGATAAACGTTTTCTTATTTCATTCGGCCCTTTCGCGGCTCCAATTCTTCCTTTATTCCGCCGCACACCTTCATCACACTCAAAGCCAATTAATCCAACTGAGAGGCCCTTTTTTACTTCCGGCAAACGGTCAACATGTTTCTCCTTAATTACTTGGTGCACTCGATAGCTATCAACTTCTTCTAGACTATCTATTCTTCCTGTCCATATATCTTTATTAAGTTCTTTATAAATAACAACCACCTCTAAAAGGGCATATTTTTTCGAAAATACAAACTTCCTTTAATTTTTATTTTAAATAGGATAATATATAATTACAAATACATATTATCTATATATTTATAGCTTGAATTGATAAATGCTTTTTGTGATAGGGCAAAACTAATAGCAGTCTCGCTTAAATAAAACTTTCATTTTTCGGAAAATATAGGATAAAAAAAGCGATTGGTTCGGAATAATTTACATCAAATCGGAGGACTAAATATGGATTTCAGACAGTTAATCTATTTTATTACAGTTGTTGAGCATGGAACGTTTACAAAAGCTGCAACTGCTTTGCATGTTTCCCAACCATCATTAAGCGCTTCGATAAAAAAATTGGAAATAAATACAGGTCTGCAATTACTAAAAAGAAATACAAGGAGTCTGGAAGTTACCAAAGAAGGATATATTGTTTATCAAGAAGCCAAAAAACTATTTCATCATTACAACCATGTTAACAAAGAAATACAGCGCTTAAAACAACATGGACCACAGGAGCTTTCCATTGGCTTAATTGAATCAGCCAATTTTTGGGTACCAAAGATACTCCAGCGATTTAGAAAAACGTACCCTCAAGCAAAAATTAAGCTGCACGAGGTCTTAAGCCTTACTGATGTGGAAAAATCCTTACATCATTTTGATATTCACCTTGCGATAACAAATCAATATGTAAAGAGTCACGATATCGAAGCCACTCCCATTTATGAAGAACAATTAGTTGCCATTCTACCTAGGAAGCATCGATTATTGCAAAAGCAAACAGCCTTAGAAATGAAGGATTTTCAAGACGAAGCATTTATTATTTGCAAAGAAGGATTTCAAACACGCGCGGATATTTTAAATGCGTTTAATAAAGCTGGTATCACTCCTGCTTTTGCTTTTGAAATTGAACGATTTGAAACGGCTTGTCGGCTCGTTGATGAGGGTTTAGGAATTACTATTCTACCAGAAACCTATGTAAAGCATGAAATCAATGGTACCTATCAGATCAAATCGATATCTGATTCCAACATCTCACGTCATGTTTACATCGCATATGAAAAAAATCATTATTTACCGCCCATCGTAGTACATTTTATCGACTTAATTAAGAACTTTTTCTCTGAATCAGATTAGCAATTTTCCCCATACTATCAGCATCTTATCTACAACTTGTATAGTTGAGTAAACTTGGTTACTTTGTCTAACGTAAGCGTAAAATTTCATACCACCACTCTAATAACTTAGTTTGCTCATCCGCTAACGGAAAGCTATCTAACGAGAAAATAAAAGGTAAATGGCTGAATGAAGGCGTATATAAAAAACGATACGCCATAAGCACTTAATCAAATTTTTTCCAAATTAAAACGACCAGTTCCTAAAAAAGAACTGGTCGACTGGATTATTTGCTTTACAGGCCACAATTGCCGTATTTGTAATAAAAAGTTTTAAACCACCACTTCGCCAAGTGGGTGTTTGCAGAAGCTGTTCTGTCTTCCGCTCAAAGACGGCACGACATTAAAACTCCGATATAAAACTCCCTATTCCTTCATTAGAGGTTAAAACTTAATGAAATACGTACATTGCAGCTTGTAAATTTATTATACCACCATCCAATAAAAATTCAATAAGAAAGGTAACTAATGAAGCTATTTCTACATAGAAGCACACTTGTCTTTCATAAGCTGTTCACATTTGTACATATGTGCATTCATACACTAAAAAAAAGGAACCAGAATTTATTTTCTTACTCTGGCAAGCCTCGCCCCATCTCATTTTAACAAGTGTTTTCGCCAATCGCACATCAGAAAATAATGCTCCCATAACTCTTGTTCTAAATTTTTGTATTTTTCTTTTTTGCCCTATCTTCAAGCTGTGACTTCGGACGTTGATCTTTTTCATCCTCCGTCAAGCCTTGAGGGTTTACACTGCTTTGAATACGTTTCTTACTATATGGATTATTTTCACTTTTCATAGACCACACCTCCATACATTATTGTGATCTAGTAGTCCATTTCATATGCAGCTTTTTTGCTTTATATGGACAATACACAAAGGTGGGTCATTTAGGAAAGATAGATGCGTTTACGTTGATGCGATTTCTTCTTCTTAGGCGGTGTATAGCCATGCTGAAAAATCTTGCCACTTTGAATCTGGTAAGCTGTCAATAACCCCTCGATCGTATGTTGTCCACTTTCGTGTAACGCTTTTGAAAGAAGCTTCGCTGCTACACGTGCGTCTTCTAAAGCGTGGTGATGATCGAAAGGAATTTGATGGTATGCTGCCAAAGTATCTAACTTGTAATTATGTAATTGTGGCCATAGTTGTTTCGAAAGCATCACTGTGCAAAGATAACCCAGATCTGGATAAGCTAATTGAAAATGATCTAATGTATGTCTTAAGACACTCATATCAAAGCTAGCATTGTGTGCAATAACCATGCCTTGCTGTAAATATGTTTGGAGGACTGGCCAAATATCAGAAAACGTTGGAGCATATCGGACATGCTCTGGCGTAATACCATGTATTTGCATATTCATTGTTCGAAAATCTGTAAGTGGATTGATTAAGCTATAATATTCATCTACTATTTGTAGTCCATTAGAGACGACAATACCAACTGCGCAAGGGCTTGTCCGTTTTTCATTTGCAGTTTCAAAATCAATCGATACGAATGTCATTTATTCACCACTTTCTATGATTGAAATCTTGTAGTTCATATTAGAAAAAAGGTAAAAGTCTAGGAGCTTTTGAAACCCAAGTGGAACAAAGGCGCGGGGCGCCCGTTTAGCAACATAGCGAATGGAACGAATCAACTAAGATAAAGGAATCACGGTGAGGCGACGAACCGATGAGGCCTTATCGTAGGGCGCATTTCTAAAGTCGCATCGTTGCTGGGCTCATGAGCTGGACGTGACTATTCGGTTATTTCATTATCCATAAGCACCTAAGTTTATACTTTCTTATTCTGTTAAAAAATCCGTTTTACGAGATCTCTAATATATCCCACGCTGTTATAATTCCTAATAAACGGGAAGAAGGTTCCCCATCCGTTGTTATAAGTAACGCTTCTAAACGCTTACCTCTACTTGTGTGCTCTTTAAATAATTCAATGGCCTCATACAGCGTTGTATCTTGAGCAATAAATCGGGAATTTTCATTGTTTTCAAAAGGTAGAATATCCTTTAATTGATAGGTACTTTCAAGAGTTTCCTCGCGCTGGCCAATACTTGCCAGCCAATTGGTAATTCCTTTTTGTGTAAGTAACCCCAGGTACGTCTTGCTTTCATAAATAGGAAACTTAGATAGTTTCTTTTCATGGATTACTTTTAATAATTTACTTAATTCGTTATCACTTTGAAAGCAATACACATACTTCTCAAACGTTGGAGTAACGAGCTTAGGTTTTCGCAGTTCCTCTTCAATAGCCTCTATTTTTTCAACAATTTCATCGTGTGGTTCTGCTATTGCATAGGACATGTCCACTTTATTATGAACGATTGCATTGCGAAGCTCCGCAAATTCAAGCAGCTCATCACTATATTGACGTACTAATGCGTTTGAATTTCGTAAAATCTTTACTGCCTTGGAAAAGCTAGCATCTTTCTTATGTATCATTAACGAACGAAGCATTTTTTCTATTCGATTAAAAGAGGTTAAAAACCGTTCTGAGTTTTTGTACATATGTCCCTTCTCCCAACATGAAATACGACTTTATTTTTATTGTATCCATTATCAAACGAATTAAAAAGACGGACAACCCAAATCTCCATTAACCAGCAGCCCATATATAATCAGTTCGTTTTAAGCATGCCTGTTTGTGCTAATGCTCGAATTTTATCCACGATCGCCTGCTCCCCATTCGTTTGATAAGCGATCTGCTCATCAGCAAATGGAGCTAAACGATCATGGTAATCAATCATCACCGCATAAGCAGCATACTGAAACATGGAAATATCATTTGCATCATTTCCAAAAGCAATATAGCTGTTCTCAGTAATTCCTAATGTTTGTAAGGCATTCCATTTATGAATATGGTTAGGGCTTAAGTCAATTAAGCGTTCGTTACAATGTTCGTGAACCGTTATATCCAATTGTTGTAATTGATCGACAAATGTGACGTAATCATTCATGGTAACGATTAATACTTTCACTACAGATGACAATTGTTCAACTGAGACTTGCTGTGCCAATTTCCCTTGATCGATATTATTAACAATCGGGTGATCTATTGGTCCTGTATAGGCATAATTCCAATCACCATCAATGAGGAAGGTAGCTTCTTGCTCCTCTATTAATTGTAAAACCGTCTGGAGTTGATCTTTAGTAAATGTTCGTGCATACAATAACTTGCCGTTTTTATAAATTAATGACCCATTTCCGCCAATAAGTGTATAGGAATGAAAATCCTTCGGTAAAACGGGAAGCATATCCCTTATTGGTCTGGCAGATGCAAACATAACATCTTCCTTATTCAAATCTTTTAAACATTGGACAATACCATTAGAAAGAGGCTTTCCTTTAAAACAAATTGTTCCATCCAAATCAAACACAAATTTCATGGTTACACCTCGTCGGCCTATTTGTTGTAAAAAAGCTTGAAGCTTCTTATTCGTCTAGCTAAAATAGTGCATAAAGTAAGTATGGGAGACGAACCGATGATGACTTATCGTAGGGCGCATTTCTAAGGTCGCATCGTTGCTGGGCTCATGCGCCGGACGTGACTAGTCGGTTATTTCGTTATCCACAAGCACCTCATTTTATAGTCCTATATAACGAAAAAAATATTGCATAGCTATATCATATCCCTAAGATACGACTTTAGCAATTAGCACAAATCATCCTAAAACAATAATTTTAGTTAACAAATAGCTTAAATTTATTGACAATATGCAAAGTTCTGCTATGCTGTAAACTATTATTCAGAAAAAACACAACGAATTTATCCATTTTGAAAGGAGAAAACCATGCAAGCTGATAAACAACTACTTCGAATTCCTGGACCTACACCTATTCCGCCTAGTGTCCAACGCGCAATGTCTCAACCAATGATTGGTCATCGCGGGCAAGAAATGAAGGAACTAATAAACACGGTAAAAGAAAAACTGAAGCCTATCTTCGGAACACAAGAAGATGTATTGATTTATACCGCAAGTGGTACTGCAGCACTGGAAACCGCGGTTATAAATGCCGTTCAGCCCGGAGATGAAGTACTCATTATTGTTACAGGAGCATTCGGCGATCGTTTTACTAAAATTTGTGATGAATATCACATGAAAGTACATAAATACGAGGTCACTTGGGGAGAGGGTGCTGAACCAGAACAATTGGCAGTTTTATTACAAAAATTACCCAACGTAAAAGCTGTATTTGCGACTTTTTGTGAAACTTCTACAGCCGTTTTAAACCCCATTAAAGAACTAGCTAAGGTAGTTCACCGTGAATCCGATGCATTATTCATTGTCGATGGGGTATCTTGTATTGGAGGAACCGAAACAAAGATGGATGAATGGGGGTTGGATATCGTTGTTACAGGCTCGCAAAAGGCGATGATGCTGCCAGCAGGGCTTGCCTTTATAGCTGCCAGTAACCGCGCATGGAAAGTCATTGAAGCAAATCCACATGCCAGATTTTACTTAGATATGCGAAAATATCGTGATAAGCTTCAAAAAGACTCAACCCCATTTACACCGGCTGTCTCTTTGTTACAAGGATTAAAACAAGCTTTAGCTTTAATGGACGCAGAAGGACTTCATTCTATTTACGAGCGCCATGAAACAATGAAAGTCATGACTCGAGCAGCCTTTAAAGCTTTATCTATTCCATTACTGACGGCAGATGTTCATGCTTCACCTACAGTTACTGCTGTAAAACCAGACGACTTTGCAGCTGAAGAATTAAGAAAAGTTGTCAAAACGAATTTTGGCTTAACCTTAGCTGGAGGGCAGCAACATTTAAAAGGGCAAATTTTTCGAATTGGTCATATGGGCTATTGTTCTCCAGCTGATATATTACAAGTAATAGGCATTATTGAAATTGGCCTCCAGCAAATTGGCAAAACAATTGATTTAGGTTTAGGAGTAAAAGCAGCGCAAACCGCTTATTTAGAAATGAAGCTTTGAAGCTATTATATTTCTGCTACCTATTAAAGTGACTATTTCTTATATATCTCATAAATACATTCGACAACGATTTTTATAGAGCTACTTATTTCTTCTAAGATGTAATCATATCTTGGAAGTTATCAATCTTTTTATTTGAGTTAATGAAGCACATCTATTGTAAAACGAATTCTATTGGGAGGAAGAGAGATGGGATTTAGAGTATTAATAGCAGATCCTTTGAGTGAAGAAGGAATTGCACCATTACTAGAATCAGACGATATTCATCTTGATTTAGGGACAGAATGGACAAATCAAGAACTGCTTGAACGAATCTCCGATTACGATGCACTATTAGTACGAAGTCAAACACAGGTAACCCGTGATCTTATTACGAAAGCAACGAATTTAAAAATCATTGGTAGAGCTGGTGTAGGTGTCGATAATATCGATTTAGATGCTGCTACAGAGCATGGAATCATTGTGATCAATGCACCGAACGGAAATACGAATTCCGCTGCTGAACACACGATGGCAATGATGATGGCTCTATCTAGAAAAATTCCACAAGCTTATCTGTCTCTCAAAAACAGACAATGGGACCGAAAAAAATATATCGGTATCGAACTAAAAAATAAGACATTAGGTATTATCGGACTTGGTCGAATTGGCGCAGAAGTTGCTTATCGAGCAAGGGGGCAGCGTATGAACATTATAGCTTACGATCCGTTTTTAAGTGAAGATCACGCAAATAAATTAGGAATTAAAAAAGGGAACATTGAAGACGTGTATCAGCATGCTGATTTTATTACCATTCATACACCGTTATTAAAAGAAACACGACATCTTTTAAACAAACAGGCTTTCGAAGCGATGAAAGATGGTGTTCAGATTATTAATTGCGCCCGAGGCGGAATTATCGATGAGGAAGCACTGTATGAAGCAATCCAAGCTAAAAAAGTAGCTGGAGCTGCTCTCGACGTGTTTGAAGAAGAGCCATTTTATGAGCACCAATTATTAGAATTACCTGAAGTAATTGCTACCCCTCACTTAGGTGCAAGTACGATTGAAGCACAGGAAAGTGTCGCTATTGATGTGAGTGAAGATGTAATCCGCTACGTGCATGGGGAGGCAGTTCGGAATCCGGTCAATCTGCCTTCCATCCCAAGAGAAGCTTTAAGTGAAATTGAACCCTATTTCCTCTTAGCAGAAAAACTTGGTCAGTTTCTTATACTTTTAGCAGATGAGCCCGTTGAACAGATAAATCTTTACTATTCTGGAGATGTGGCTAAAACAAAGATTGGTCCAATTACGCGAAATGCGGTAAAAGGGCTGTTAACTCGCCACTTGGGAGACCATGTGAATGATGTAAATGCACTTTATCTTGCGGAAAAAAGAGGCGTAACCATTCATGAAAACAAAACTTCTTCAACACAAGGCTTTACGAATTTAATTCGAGTCGAAATAGTTACCAAGTCAAAAAAGAGAAGTGTGGCTGGAACGTTGCTTAACGGGTTAGGGCCAAGAATTGTTAAAGTAGACCATTATAGCGTTGATGTAACACCAAAAGGTCATCTTCTAGTTATTCATCACCAAGATCAACCTGGTGTTATCGGTAAAATGGGTAGCTTCTTAGCTACAAAGCATATTAATATTGCAACTATGCAAGTAGATCGTGCGGATATTGGAGGCAACGCCATTATGGTGATGACTGTGGACCGGCATATTGAAAAGAATGTGCTGGAAGCTTTGAAGCAGCTAGAAGAAATTCATGATGCCATTTCTATAGATCTATAAAAGGTTTATTTAGATGGGCTGGGACATAAGCAAATACTATATAGCAAAGGCCGAACAATCTATTTATCATTGTTCGGCTTATTTGCACTATAGGAAAGTATAAGGTTTTTTTGGTTTATAGTATAAGAAAAACAAAGGCTTCCGCCATAAGACTTGGCGACAAGCCAAGTTTTTCTAACATTAAAAAATTTCTATCACCACTATGTCAAAATACTTCGCTTTCCTGCACGTTCTTCAGCTAGCGCTGTTTCCGCAGGAGTCTACATATTTTGACTACGCTAAAACTTGCGTATACACAATTAGCGGTTTATGGTTCGTTTTTTTAATCAGCTGTTTTAGTTATGTCTCGGCCGCATTTTTGGTTTGGAATGAATAAAAAGAATTTTATTAGACCTCTTTTGCTACTGTTTGCCGAAGAAAAATTCCCTTTAACTCTATTCCGCAACACCTTTAATCCGTCTAGTAAGATTCCCTAGTCGCTTTAATATATCTCGTTTATTATAAATCCCACTATTCATTATATTTTTTTAAAATTGACAATTTACCCATTTCTAATTAAAATAAATTTTATCGTTCTGAAAAATTGCATCGTCTGGAAAGGGGTTTCTTCATGACTGATATTCCTAAAAGAGAAATTAACATTTGGTGGGCACTAATACCTCTAGTCGTTATGATTGTTGCCATGGTGTTAACGATAGTCGTTTTCCAAGGAGAACCACACGTACCGCTTATTATAGGCACAGGAACCGCTGCACTTGTAGCCTGGAAGCAAGGATATACTTGGAAGCAAATGGAGGAAATGATGTTTCGGGGTATACGATTAGCACTTCCCGCTATCATTATTATTATGCTTGTTGGCTTAACCATTGGCGCATGGATTGGAGGCGGTATTGTGGCTACAATGATCTATTATGGGTTGAAAATTATATCGCCGTCTATATTTTTGGTAACGATTACAATTATTTGTGGTGTTGTTGCATTAACGGTTGGAAGCTCCTGGGCAACGATGGGAACCATTGGTGTTGCTGGGATGGGAATAGGCATGAGTATGGGTATACCAGCGCCTATGGTTGCAGGTGCGGTCATTTCAGGGTCTTATTTTGGAGACAAGATGTCCCCGTTATCGGATACCACGAATCTCGCCTCTGGTTTGACAAATACGGATTTATTCGTTCATATTAAACATATGCTGTATACAACAGTCCCTAGTTTAATCATTGCTTTGCTCGTTTTTGCATACATAGGGAAAGATTTCGGAAAAGATGCGATTGAAAACGAAAGGATTGCCCAAACGATTGCTGATATGCAGGCGAATTTTGTCATATCGCCATATCTGTTGCTAATTCCATTGCTTGTCATTGTGCTCGTTATGTTCAAAGTACCTGCTGTCCCAGCGATAGCAACTGGGATTGTAATGGGTTTTTTCTCACAAATATTTATCCAAGGAGATGCTTCATCCTACGCACTGCAAGTGTTACAAAATGGTTATACGATTAATACGAACAATGAAATGGTTTCGGAATTGTTTAATCGCGGTGGGTTAATGTCCATGATGTACACCGTGTCGATGACTATCGTTGCAATGGCATTTGGTGGTATTATGGAGTATTCTGGAATGCTAAAAGCGATGATGGATCAACTATTGAAGGTCGTAAAATCAACTGGGAATTTGATTGCTTCTACATTAGGAGCAGCCTTCTTAACAAATGCAACCTGCTCAGAGCAGTATATCTCTATCGTAGTCCCAGCTAGAATGTTTGCTACCGTATATAAAAAGAAAGGGTTACATTCAAAAAATTTATCACGTTCTTTAGAAGATGGAGGAACATTAACTTCTGTCTTTATTCCTTGGAATACATGTGGGGTATTTATTTACACAACATTGGAAGTACACGCATTTAGCTATGCACCTTACGCTATGTTAAATTTCACTGTTCCAATTGTTGCGCTTATTTATGCCTATACTGGATTCACCATTACTAAAATAGAAAAACCATCTCTCGTATTGCATTCCGAAAAAGCAAAAGATGCTAGCGGTTAAAATAAAGGGAATCTTCCATCAGTGGGGTTTTCATTCATCCTCCACGGCTTGTTAGTACCGTAATGGCATGACCTAAGGGACCTCTTACGAAACAGGGCATTTAGGTGCTGTTATCTCCCACTTAGACTTGTTGCAGTACAAATCATCCTATTCCTGAAGGCGAGGGCTTACAGCACCTTATATACAGGATAAACAGTAACACAAGAAGAGTGATTTGCTACACTGTCTATTACTTTAAATAACGCAGCGGCACAGTTAGAGCCCCAAGGGAAAGATGAATATATTACAAAAATTAACCGATTATATAAAGTAGGTGACTGCATGAATACATCCATCATTGCAACAGGAAAACTACCCTCAAAGGAGCAACCCTTTTATGTTCGCTTCTTAAACAAGCCAGATATCTTTGAGATTTTACATTTGCAAAATATGGTGAGGCAATCATTGGAAGTAGCTGATTTTCTTCAACCACTAACGGTTCAAGAGTACGAGCATATTTTAAATGGAAACGGCTCTATGATCGGAGTGTTTGTAGATGATAGGTTAATTGCTTTTCGAGCTATGCTGTTTCCAGAAATGAATGACACGGAACACTTAGGGATAGATCTCGGATTAAATGAATTACATCGTCAGAAAATGCTTTACTCTGAAATATCAAATGTCCATCCAGATTTCAGAGGCAACCGCCTGCAAACTTATATGGGAAAATTATTATTCGCTCAAATTGACCAACAATCATTTCAATATGTTGCCACTACGGTTGCTCCATTTAATATTGCTAGCTTAAAAGACAAACTTGCGTTAGATATGGAAATTCATGCTTTAAAAGAAAAATACAATGGTAAACTACGATATATTTTATTTCGTGACCTCCATACAATAAAAAATGGAAAATCATATACTGATAAACAGGAAGTTAACATGAATGATATTGCAAGACAGCAACAGTTGCTGCAACATGGCTATCAAGGAAATTCTATCTCTCAAACGAATGATACCTATTGGGTCACATACGTAAAGCATTGAAAACGTTTGGCCGTGATGGGAGCAAGAAGAAGTAGTATGCTGGACGGTTGTTGCTAAAATCACTACATTCACTCCTTATCAACAGCGACAGGCCCTTAACTTCTCTCTAATGAAGTGAATCTTCCATCAGTGGGGTTTTCTTTCAATTCCCACTGATTGTTAGTACTACTTGGGTATGACTTAAAGTCCTCTTCGAAATAGGGCATTTAGGTGCTGCTATCCCCGACGTAGACTTGTTAGAGTATAGGAATCTCCAATTCTTGGAGTGGGAAGCTTACAGCACCTTTATGCGGGACAATATACAGCTAAACCCGTTTATCATCAGCCGGTTTTCAGCTTTTTTATCTCGTATGGAAAATGATTCTGCAACTACTCTACTTTCCGTAGCATGTTATGCGGTAGTTCGAGCATACTACTCTACTTTCCGAGCATGTCACACTGTGATCCGAGCGCATTCCACTCTTTATTGCGAGCATGTCATGCCATAGTTCCAGCAGCATACTTCCTTTTCCTGGGCATATCACGCTGTGATTTGAGCATACCACTCTCTTTTACGAGCATGTCATGCCATAGTTCAAGTAGACTTCTCCTCTTTTCGAACAAGCTCCTTCAAGGTTCGAACTCTCTACCCCTTCTCGCTCATTTTACAAGCGTGATGAAGCAAGCAGTTAGCAGATACGCTATTATGCATTTTAACGACTAAGCTTCCTTAAGCTGTACATTCACTAGATCTGTCACCTGTGATAAGTTTTCTACTTCAAAAGTAGGTAATCCATTATTCTCCATGTTCTGCCAATTAATCCAGATCGAGGCCATCTCAATATGGGAAGCGCCTAATATATCTGTATTTAAATTATCTCCTACCATGACTGCTTCGGTTTTATCGACGCCCAATTTTGCAAGCATATATTGAAAAATGGTGGGATCTGGTTTTCCTCTGCCAAATGCTCCGGAGACGACAATTTCGTCAAAATAAGGTTCTAATTGTGGCGTCATATCTAATTTTGTTTGCTGTAAGTCTGGCGAACCATTCGTTAATAGCGCCAGTTTATAATCTGCTCGTAAAGCATCTAATACAGCAAATGTATCTGTAAACACGAATGGTTTTTGCTTTCTAAGCTGTGGAAATGCATCCGCCAATTCTGCAGCCAACGACTCATCCCGAATACCGGTCGTCTCCAAGCCTTTTTCCCAAGCTGCTTGTCGATAGAATGGAGCAATTTCTTTTAATTTCTCAAATTCTTTCCCTTCATCTTGAAACTCTCCCCAAAGTCCTTCAAACGGATTGATACCAATCATTTGTGTAAACGAGTATGTTGGAAAAGATGCATATAAGGCGCGTGCCTCCTTTCTAACATTTCGCTCCAAATGTTCTGGGTCTAGTTCAGGGTGAATTTCTTTGGCCATATGACAAACTGCTTTAAATGATTCAGCAACGCTTTTTTTATCCCATAAAAGTGTATCGTCCAAATCAAAAATGATTGCTTTAAGCATCCATACATCCCCTTTTTTTCTGCATACATTAACTTAAAGTATACAACATTTTAAGAAAAATAGAGAAACTGACTATTTAGGGTTGATTTTATTGAAAATATAGACTAATATAGTTATTAAAATTTTTACAGCTAAGGGGATAGTATCATGGAAGAATGGACAGTTAAAATAAATCGTTGTGCAGTAAAGAAAGAAAAGCCTCATACAGATCAACTAGAATTCGGAAGAGTATTTACCGACCATATGTTTGTCATGGATTATTCAGAGCCTTTAGGTTGGCATGATGCCCGTATTATTCCATACCAGCCTTTAAGTATTGATCCATCCGCAATGATCTTTCACTATGGTCAATCCGTTTTTGAAGGGCTAAAAGCATATCAAACGCCAGAAGGAGAAATCCAGTTATTTCGCCCAGAAAAGAATTTGCAGCGGTTGAATAAATCCAATGACCGTTTATGCATTCCAGCGGTTGATGAAGCCTTTATATTGGAAGCTTTAAAGCAGCTAATCTATTTGGATAAAGAGTGGATACCGACTGCTGAAGGAACTTCCCTTTATATCCGTCCATTCATTATTTCTACAGAACCCTATATTGGTGTAGCGCCTTCACATCAGTACAAGTTCGTGATCATTTTATCGCCTGTTGGTGCTTATTATAAAGAAGGAATTAACCCGGTGAAAATTGCGGTGGAAAACCAATACGTTCGGGCTGTAAAAGGTGGAACCGGTGAAGCAAAAACTGGCGGAAATTATGCATCAAGTCTCAAAGCACAGGAAATATGCGCCCAAAAAGGATTTGCACAAGTGCTCTGGCTTGATGGGGTGGAAAAGAAATATATTGAAGAAGTCGGTAGCATGAATGTGTTCTTTAAAATAAACGGAAAAGTCTATACTCCTGCACTAAATGGAAGCATTTTGGAAGGCGTTACGCGAAATTCCGTTATACAATTGTTACAACACTGGGATATTCCTGTTATTGAAGAAAGAATATCCATGGAAGATTTATATCAGGCATATGTAGACGGTAATTTAGAAGAGGCTTTTGGTACAGGGACAGCAGCGGTTATTTCTCCCATCGGTCAACTGAGCTGGGAAGGCAAGGATTTAATAATTAACGATTCCCAAACTGGTAAGCTGGCTAAATCATTATATACGACACTAACTAATATTCAATATGGTAAAGAAGCAGATCCATTCAATTGGGTAGAAAAAGTTAGCAAAGCGTATGCTGTGAAACAGTAAATGCACTTATTTTATGGAACTCATATTATTGTTCAATAGTAAATTAGAACGCATATGTTCAAATAAAATTTATTGTTAAGCTATTGTGAGATTTATATATGAACGATCCTTAGAAGCATAGAAGCGATTGGGAAATAAACAAAAAATGCAATTCTAAAGACGAACAAAGGCGCAGGGCGCCCGTTTAGCAACGTAGCGAATGGAACGAATCAACTAAAGATTTAGGAATCATGCCCCTGCAACCAGGGGTATGACGACGTCGGGCGGCAAGCCCGTTTTTAGTCGGCCTTCCCCTTAGCGACGAACCGATGATGACTTTCGTAGGGCGCATTTCTAAAGTCGCATCGTTGCTGGACGATGGAGCTGGTCGTGGCTATTCGGTTATTACGTTATCCACAAGCACCTCATTATTTTATGCTTTTGTATGAAAAAAACGCCATTTACCATTATATAACTTATTTATTTTAGGTAGTATTTCAAGCATCTAAACATTATAAAGCAAAATTTTTCATCATAGATGGTGGCTTGCGCTCTTGGCGAGCCATGATGGTTTCTTATCTGTAAAAAAATAAACCAGACGCATTTTCATGGAGAAAAGCGTCTGGTTTTCTATTATTCGTGCTCTTTTAATTTAAACCATTACTTTACAAATATCGTTAGTAAAGGCAACTGGATCATTTACAGGCATGCCTTCAATTAACAGCGCCTGATTATATAATAGGTTTGTATATAGTTTTAATTTTTCCTTATCATGATGATGCGCCTCTTTTAATGCTTGAAATACTTCATGATTCACATTGATTTCTAATACTTTATCCGCTTTTATTTGCTGATTATTCGGCATTGCATTTAACACTTTTTCCATTTCTAAAGAAATATCACCGTCTGCTGTTAAACAAACAGGATGTGATTTTAATCGTTTGGAAGCTCGGACATCTTTAATTTTATCTCCCAAATGCTCCTTCATCGCAGCAAATAGTGCTTTATTCTCTTCCTGACTCTTTTCATCTACTTCATCATTTGATTCATCCTCTAAGCCGAGATCACCACTGGAAACAGACTTGAATTCTTTTTCTTTATAGTCCCGCAGCATCTTAATAGCAAATTCATCCACTTCTTCAGTGAAATATAAAATTTCATACCCTTTATCTGCTACCATTTCCGTTTGCGGTAACTTCTCGATACGATCAATGGATTCGCCTGCAGCATAATAAATATAAGCCTGATCTTCTGGCATACGTTGTACATATTCGTCTAAAGTGACTAGTTTCTTTTCCTTTGAGGAATAAAACATAAGCAGATCCTGCAATGTATCTTTATTGGCACCAAAGTCATTATACACACCAAACTTCAGTTGTCTGCCAAATGCATGGTAAAATGTTTCATATTTTTCACGATCATCTCGCAATAGGTGCAGTAGCTGTGTTTTAATTTTCTTAGTAATATTTTTGGCGATGACTTTTAGCTGTCTGTCGTGCTGTAACATCTCTCGCGAAATATTTAAGGATAAATCCTCTGAATCTACCATTCCTTTAACAAAGCTAAAATAATCTGGCAGCAAATCCGCACATTTATTCATGATTAATACGCCATTTGAATAAAGTTCAAGGCCTTTTTCAAATTCCTGTGAATAATAATCAAATGGGGCATTTTCCGGGATAAATAAAATAGCATTATAACGCACTGTACCGTCTACATTAATATGCATGGATTTTAAAGGTTTATCAAACCCATACCGTTTTTCCTGATAAAAATTAATGTAATCCTCTTCGGTTAATTCACTTTTATTCTTTTTCCAGATTGGTACCATGCTATTGATGGTTTCCTCTTCTACATAATCCACGTATTCTTCACTTTCATCATCTTTCGGCTTGCTTTTCGTAATATCCATTTTAATCGGGTAACGAATAAAATCAGAATACTTTTTAATGATTTCCTGCAATTGGTACTCGTCTAAAAAGGCATCAAACGAATCTTCGTCTGTGTTTTCTTTGATTTTTAGTATAATTTCAGTTCCGACGTGTTCTTTATCAACAGGAATAATGGTGTAGCCGTCCGTTCCAGTGGACTCCCATTGATAAGCCTGATCGCTATCCACAGATTTACTAATAACAGTCACTTTATCTGCCACCATAAACGCCGCATAAAAACCGACACCGAATTGTCCGATAATATCATGACCATCTTTTAGCTCGGTATCATTTTTAAATGCAAATGACCCACTTTTAGCTATCGTCCCCAAATTGGTTTCTAGTTCTTCTTTTGTCATGCCAATACCTGTATCGATGACTTGCAACGTACGTTCCTCTTTATTAGGGATAACTTTAATATAATAATCTTCTTGGTTAAAGGTTAAATTATCGTCTGTTAAGCTGCGGTAATACATTTTATCCATGGCATCACTTGCATTGGATATCAGCTCCCGTAAAAATACTTCACGTTGGGAATAAATTGAATTAATCATTAATTCTAGTAAACGTTTCGATTCTGCTTTAAACTGCTTTTTCGCCATATGATCCTCTCCTCTACTTAAACTCATATGTTTTAATACCATAAACGATAAATTATGTCAATATTCCAGCACAAGCTACCTTTTTAGTCATTATGCTGCTGTCTAGCTAACTCTGTCATATACGTAAAAAACATGTCGCGCTCCACTTCATAAACAAGGTTTACTTCACGTCCATCTTTATGTAGTTCCGTTCTACCTTGACTCTTGCCATCTGGATGAACGACGCACCGAACCGTTTTCTTCTTGACTAACTCTGCTTTTCCTATCGTTGCGGTTGTAAGTACATCCCATAAAAAATACGTTGAATTGGTCTGGAAATGGACAAGCGGCGGTACCACTGCATAGCATTGACCTAAGAAGTCAATCCCTATATCCGCTCTTTCTTGCGCCCACATATTACGAACATCAACCGTTAACGGCACTTGATTTGTACTCTCTAATGCAACCAAATCAATTGTCATCTCGCTATCCCAAACTCTTTTTGCAGCCTCAGGGTCCCAAAAGGCATTCCATTCAGCAGTTCCATCATGTTCTGGTTCCTCCACATTTCCAGTAGGTAAAAACGTTCCCCCCATCCAAACAAGCTTTTCAATCTGTTTCTCAATGTCAGGTGCCTCTTCCAAAGCCCTCGCCAAATCCGTTAATGGACCGACAAATAGTAAAGTAACTGGTTCATCGCTATTTCGAAGCGTTTGAATCAAATGCTGATGCCCTGGTAACTCTGCTTTTTTCGTTTTTATCGGCAACTGCTCATTTAATATTGGCAGCGCATCTACATAAAAAGCATGCATCCGCCAATCCTTTGGAAAAGGATTTTTCCCACGTGATGTGGAAGCTGCCACTTCAACCTGTTTCCCCTTCCCGAATCGGTCGATGATTTTACGACTCGCGTACATAGCAGGTTCCAAATAACAATCTGCTGGGGTGACACCAACACCTATAACATCTACATCATCCATTTGCAATAGTAGAAATAATGAAACTAGATCATCAACGCCGCCATCATGGTTTAAATACACTTTCTTCTTCATCGATACGAACGACCTCCTCCAATTAATCAACTTACCATGTATATACGACTTATTGTCTCAAGTTTTGCAGTTCTTTACAAATAATACAGTGAACATTAGTCTATGTTGATAAATCATGTCGAAAAGGATACAAAAAAGCACCTCCCCGATAAAAAGAGAGGTGCAGTTTATAAAGTGAATGAATCTTCTATTAGTAGGTGCTTATACATCCGCCCCTAATTGTTAGTACCGTAATGTATGACCTAAAAATAGGACAGTTAGGTGCTGTTATCTTCCACTTAGACTTGTTACATTACAGATTAACCAACTCCTGAAGTGGGAGTTTTACAGCACCTTATATACGGGATAAATTTACTTTAATGTTGATTTTGTCGGAATTCTTCAATTTCCTGTCTGGCGTTATGCAATTTTTCAAAGGTCTGTTGAAATTGGGCATTCTCTAACGCCTCTTCACCTGCTTGAATTTGGGCGCTTTTCAATAGATGATCCAGCTGTAACAACTGATCTTGTGCTTGCAGTAATTCTTGTTCGTCCCCATTCGTTTTAGCTTGCTGTATAAGCTGATAAGCATTAGTAAATTGCTGTGCAGCTAGCTCTAGTTGCTGATGTAACGCTTGCTTTTCCATTATATAACCTCCAAACGTATCAAAAATGCTTGCCATGTATTTTTTGTAATGATATATGTATTGTTTTCCCAAAAACATTACTTTCATACGTTGGGTAAGGACTATATATACTTTTAACCAGCACTTGCAGCGTTCATTTAATCTATTCTAAATTCATCTCGAAATTTAAAAAACAACTCCTTGCTAACGCGAAACAATTATAAGCGTTTCCACTACCGCTATGGTGGAGGGAAATCTAAAAAATAGTTTAGGAATTTCCGTTAAAAGAGCTATGCTGGAATTAATCCGTTAAAGCAAATATTTTACCAGGATTAAAAATATGCTGCGGATCTAAACTGTCTTTTATTCTTTTCATCACTTCAAAGGCTGCCCCATGCTCTGCTAGTTGATATTTTGCTTTACCAACCCCAACACCATGTTCACCAGTACATGTTCCCCCACATGATAAAGCATAGGAAACAATTTGTTCATTTACTTCATTTGCTTTCGCGATATCTTCAGGATTCTGAGGATCAATCATCATTAAAATATGATAATTGCCATCGCCAACATGTCCCACAATCCCTCCTGGAAGCGCTGAAGCCTCCACCGCATCTCTCCCATGTTTAATAGCGTTTGCTAATTGAGAGATGGGCACACAAACATCCGTTACCATCTGTTTTTTTCCTGGATAATGATGCAAAAAAGCGTATGCAGTTTGATGTCGTGCTTCCCACAATTGATTTCTACCTGCAGTATTTGCCTCAAATGCTAGATCTTGGCATTGGTGTTCCTGTAAAATTTCTGTTGTAAAGTCAACGTCTTCTTGGAGTCCCGCCTCATTTCCGTGAAATTCAATAAAAATTGTCGGTACTTCCAAGTAATACGTATCACTAAATAGATTGATTTGTTTTATAGATGGTGCATCTACGAGTTCCACCCTAGCAACAGGAATACCAGCTTGTAAAATGTGAATGACAGCCTCCACCGCATTATCTAACGTAGTAAATGCCGCTCTTCCTGCCACTACTTTTTCTGGTATTCCGTGTACTTTTAACGTAAGTTCCGTAAAACAACCAAGCGTCCCTTCTGAACCAATGAACAATCCATTTAAATGCAATCCAGAAGAAGATTTAGCTGCCATATTTCCCGTATGAATGACACTCCCGTCTGCTAGTACTACTTGCAAATCCCGAACTTGATCCCGCATCACACCATACTTAACAGATGTTGTTCCACTGGCATTTGTCGCTGCCATTCCACCTAACGTTGCATCTGCCCCAGGGTCAACGGAGAAAAATAATCCGTACGTTTTTAACTCTTTTTCCAATTGTTTTCTCGTCACACCGGGTTGGACTTTAACTAAAAAATCATCCGGCCGTACTTCCAAGACTTGATTCATCAGGGAAAAATCAATCATAATTCCCCCTTGATATGGGATAACACTGCCCTCTAAACTCGTCCCTAGCCCAAAAGAAACTACTGGCACGTTAACCTTAGCAGCCAGCTTCACGACACGACTTACTTCTGTTGTCGTTTTCGGAAAAACAACCGTATTTGGCAAAGCTGGTGCATGGTATGATTCATCTGTGCTGTGCTGCTCTAATATCGTTGCATTATCACTTATTCGATCCGACGGAAGTATCTGTTTTAATTCATTCATAAATATCAACCCCAGTTCCCCCATTCTTTATAATTGAAATAATCAAAAAACAATGTATATACATAAGCTCTTGCTGCTTTCCCCATCCTTATAAAATACGTGTGCCATTTGCTACTTCGACATCAGGTGCTAATAAGATAACGTCCCCTTGCTCAGGTACTCCGCCTAAAACAAGCACTTCAGACTTAAAGCCAGCTATTCGCAGAGGTGGAAAATTAACAACTGCTGCTACTTGCCTTCCTACTAAATCTTCTGGCTCATAGCGCTTGGTAATCTGAGCAGAAGACTGTTTTATGCCCAATTCTCCAAAGTCAATCTGGAGCTTAATTGCAGGTGTTCTTGCCTCTTTGAAAGGTTCTGCCTTTTTCACCGTTCCTATTCGCATATCCAATTGTTGAAAATCTTCTATACTCGCCATGTTAACGCCTCCATTTTAAATTAAACCTTTCATCATGATGCAGAAGTGTTATACATCTTACATCCACGATAAAGTGAATCTCCCATCAGTGGGAGTTTTCATTCATCCTCCGCTGATGGTTAGTAGCCCAAGGATATGACCTAAAGACCTCTTACGGACTAGGACATTTAGGTACCATTAACTCTCACTTAGACTTGTTGCAGTACAGATTATCCAACTCCTGATGTGGGAGCCTTACAGCAACTTATATACAGGATAAATTCTATCGCAAAAAGGAATCGCAGCGAGGCGCGCGAATCTTCAAGGCTTAGCGCGCCTCTTCTTTTTTCTACTATTCCCTTATTTGCCCTTGACCATAAATATAAAACTTACTCGAGGTAAGCGCTGGTAAACCCATCGGTCCTCTTGCATGCAATTTTTGTGTACTGATGCCTATTTCTGCTCCATAGCCAAATTCAAATCCATCTGTAAATCTTGTAGAAGCATTATGATACACGGCAGCTGCATCCACATGTTGCTGGAAATAAACTGCATTGGCATGGTCAGTTGTAATAATGGCCTCGGAATGTCGTGTCCCATACTTATTAATATGATTTACTGCTTCTTCGCATGAGGATACTAATTTAACGCTGATTGCTAAATCCAGATATTCCGTATACCAATCCTCTTCGGTTGCCTGCTTAGCCTTTGAAAAGACTGCACACACATTTTCATCCCCATAAATCGCAACTTGATTCTCAGCTAATGTTTTCAATAGTGCAAGCCCATGTTCTTTAAACCAATCTTTATGGATTAGTAACGATTCAATTGCATTACATACAGATGGACGCTGTAATTTTGCATTTAAAACAAGCTTCATAGCTAATTTTTTTTCTGCGGAAGCATCAATGAATATATGACAATTACCTGCTCCGGTTTCAATAACAGGCACCGTAGAGGATTGTAAAACCGACTGAATCAGTTTTTTTCCTCCTCGGGGGATTAACACATCTAAGTATTCATTTAATGTAAATAATTGCTGGGCGGTTTCTCTGCTCGTATCCTCAATTAGCTGGACAGCATCCACTGGAAGTTTACTTTTCGCGAGTGCTTGATGAATGGAAGCTACTAAAGCTTGATTGGAATACTTAGCTGATGAACTTCCCCGCAAGATAACTGCGTTACCCGTTTTTAATGACAGTGTTGCTGCATCGATCGTTACATTTGGACGTGCTTCATAAATCATTCCAATAACACCAATAGGCACCCGCTTTCTTTCCACACGAAGACCATTATCCTTTTCTAAGCTTTCGAGTACCTCACCAATTGGATCATTTAAATCAATCAGTTGAAAAATTGCATCGTGCATAGCTTCAATTCTAGTATCGTCCAGCATAATCCGGTCTAAAATTGCTTTTGAAATGCCGTTATTTTCCCCTTCTTGTAAATCCTTTTGGTTCTCTTTTAGAATTACTTCCTTATCCTGTATCAGCTGTTCTGCAATGTACTGCAACGCTTGGTTTTTTTCCTCTGTTGTTACACCATTTAACTGATAACTCGCTGCTTTTGCCAATTTTCCTTTTTGCTGTACTTCAGACATAGAAATACCTCCTCGTAGATTATATTCGGCGTTATTTTTTCGCCCATTGTTTCTTATATTTTATTTGTTTTACTGCTTGAGAATTTATACGTGCGCCTGAAACCGTTGCTTTACACTACAGGCGGACGCTTTCCGAAGCTCTGCTTGAGCCTCCTCCCTCGAGCGCTCGTTGCAGGGTCCGGGGCTCATGCTTTTCCCACAGGAGTTACCGCCTTGCGTCATCCATTTCCAGTACTTTACATTTAATTATTGGTCTAGTTTCCTAATGCCTTTTTTAAACAAATTGTACCTTGATAACTTCATATTTATTTTCTACTTGACATATCACCGCAGGCCTTTTTACATTTCATATTTAAATAATCCTTTTCTAGTAACCATAATCCTATAGTTACACTACTTTTGTTTAGGTTAACCTTACCCAGCGGTCTCGATGAATCACCCGTGAGGATAGACAATCTTTATCAGAACTTCTTAATTGTAGCTCTTTCATAACGACATCTGCCGAACAGCTTACCTCTCCCTTCCCAATTAATCCATTTTTGCCATACACTTCTACGACATCTCCCGCTATAAAATCACCTTGTACTTTACGTATTCCAGCAGCTAAAAGACTCGCCCCTTGATATAGGATAGCTTCTTCAGCGCCATGATCTACATATACTTGACCTACTGGCTCCGAATGAAGGGCAATCCATTGTTTATTCGTTGTAATGGAGCCTTTGGTAGGATTAGTAATATAGGTGCCATCGCCACTTCCTTCAATAATTTGCGACAGCTTTTCGCCTCCTTTACCAGTACCGATAAATACACTGACCCCCAATGATAAGGCCATTTTTGCTGCCTCCAGCTTTGATTTCATTCCACCTGTACCAACAGACGATCCATGCTGATCAGCTTGGGCAATCATTTCTTCTGTAATGCGATCTAAATAATCGTATTTTATCGCATGTGGATTTTGGCGCGGATTCTCATTATATAAACCATTAATGTCGGTTAACATAATTAATTGGTCTGCATGTACAATACCGCTTACTAGAGCAGACAGCATATCATTATCTCCAAACGTAAGTTCTTTAATGGATACGGTGTCGTTTTCATTAATAATCGGAATGACTCTGCGTTCTAATAATTCCATCAATGTATTAAACGCGTTTTTATATCGTTCTCGATCTTTAAAATCGTCTCGTGTTAAAAGTAATTGCGCAGCTCGTAAATCATGTTCTGCAAATTTCTCCATATATGCTTGGATTAACAACCCTTGCCCTGCAGCAGCTGCTGCTTGTTTTCCTTTCAATGTGACAGGTCTAGAGGCATAGCCTATTTGTGAAAAACCGGCAGCCACAGCGCCTGACGAAACTAAAATAACATCATGGTTCAATTGGCGAAGCTTTGCAATGGCCTGGACATGTTCCGCTAACTTTGCTTCGTCCATCTCCCCATGCGCATTTGTCAACGAGCTACTTCCAATTTTCACAACGACTCTCTGTTTACTCAATTTGCATACTCCTATTCCCAATATCTTTTTATATTCTATGAATTTAAAAGCAGTACCTCTAGGTTATTTTATAAAAGGGTAACTGCTACTAAGCTGCGTTATTGATCAATTCATTTATATGATTGTAAAAAAAGCCCTATTCATCCTGTATAAAAGGACGAAAGAGCTTCTTCCGCGGTACCACCTATGTTGAATGTCGTAAAGACATCCCGCTTTCTTCTATAACGCCGAA
The DNA here is from genome assembly GCF_001895305.1 of Virgibacillus sp. 6R. Lineage (NCBI taxonomy): Bacteria > Bacillati > Bacillota > Bacilli > Caryophanales > Bacillaceae > Virgibacillus > Virgibacillus sp. 6R. The sequence continues at coordinate 1,026,608 of NZ_CP017762.1, forward strand.
TATAGCGCCCATTTTCAATGGGACTCAAAAGGCAGGTTCTGTGGATTCACGTGTAGGGAGCTTCCAGCTGTTAACTCCCCATCTCTGGCACTGAATGGACCACATACTAATCCTTTCTTACCGTTCAACTGTATTTTTATAATATTATGGATAGAAAAGCGAAGAATGTCAACTGTTTTTTCAATTTATGTCGCATCAGCTGGCAGTAAAAATGCCAATTCCACCCTTAAAACTCCGTAGAATAAGTGGAGGTTCCAACAACGAGTAAATGCTAATTCGGTTCGGATACCTTTAGGATGTGCCCCTATAGTACGAACAATCAGAGGGATTAAAAAACCCCAACTGATTGGAGTTTCGCTTTATCTTCCAATACGAACTTTCGAATCGGATCCTGATTTGATAAAAAAGGATAAGATAAGGGCAATAATCGCGAACAATCCTGCTACAATGAATGAAATATTCACACCACGAATCATGCCTTGAACACCTTGTTCTGGTAGAGCAGCATTTGTCATCACCGTTACTAACAACGCTGTTCCAACAGCTCCAGCTACTTGGCGCATCGTGTTATTCATCGCTGTTCCATGTGGAATGAGGTGGATAGGGAGTTTATTTAAACCGGCTGTTGTAACAGGCATCATCACCATCGCTATTCCTAGCATACGGATAGCGTTAACCATTGCGATATATGCAAATGATGTATCTATTGATAAATTTGTAAACATAAATGTTGTTACAGTAACAATGGATAGCCCAATTATTGAAAGCCAACGTGCACCAAACCGATCAAATAACCTTCCAGTGATTGGGTTCATCACACCCATAACAATCGCCCCAGGCAATAACATTAAACCAGATTCTAAAGCAGTGAACCCAAGCATATTTTGTGCAAGGATAGGAATGATAACTGCAGCACCGATCATCGCCATAAAGGTAACCATTCCTAATGCAGTTGTCAATGAAAAAACTGGATTACGAAATACACGGAATTCCAAAATTGGCTCTTCTAATTTTAATTGCCGCCAAATAAAAATGGTCAACGTGATCGCCCCAACAACTATGGACGCAACCACCTGTACACTTCCCCAACCGCTATTACCTGCCGCACTAAATCCATACAATAAACCGCCAAAGCCTAACGTAGACAGGATGATCGATATAACATCGACTTTTGGAAATGTTTGGTTGGTAATATTTTTCAAAATAAAATAGGCAACGATGATATCGATAACGATAATTGGTAATACGACATAAAACACACTTCTCCAAGGAAAGTGTTCTACTAACCAACCAGATAGTGTTGGTCCTATAGCTGGAGCGAAGGCAATGACCATCCCGAACATTCCCATTGCAGTTCCACGTTTTTCAATTGGATAAATGAGAAACAATATTGTTTGCATTAACGGCATCATTATCCCAGCAGCTGCAGCTTGGCCGATTCTCCCGATCATTAATACGGAAAAATTAGGAGCTATAGCACAGATTGCTGTTCCTAATGCAAATATACTTAATGCAGTTATAAAAAGACCTCTTGTCGTAAACCGTTCGATCAAAAATGCCGTAATTGGAATCATAATTCCGTTTACCAGCATAAAGATGGATTGCAACCATTGAACAGTATTCGCATCTAACTGTAAATCTTGCATAATTTTGGGTAATGCAGTTGCTAATAACGTTTGATTTAAGATGGCGACAAACGCCCCTGAAATAAGGACAATCAGCAGTGGCACTTTGTTTATTTCTCTTGGATTTGTTGCTGTTGCGTTTTCTGAACTCACCAAACCTCTCCCTTCTGGCTAAATATCTGCATTTATGGAAGCAAGATATATAACTAAAACCGTTTCCTTAGGCGTACGGAAACTCTGTATATTGCATCCAATGTAACAGTTTATACAAGCACTTTCCATCCGCGTGTATAAGGCAATACCAACCAATATTAGAAAAACTTGGCTTGTCGTCAAGACTTATGGCGGAATCCTTTGTTTTTCTTATACTATAAACCAAAAAAATCTTATACTTTCCTATAGTGGAACAAAGGCCGGGGCGCCCGTTTAGCAACGTAGCGAATGGAACGAATCAACGGAGATAAAGGAATGATGCCACTAAAACAGGGGTATGCCGACGTCTGGGCCGCAAACCCGCTTTTAGTCGGCCTTCCTCTTAGCGACGAATGGATGATGACTTATCGTAGGGCGCATTTTTAGAGTCGCATCGTTGCTGGGCTCATGCGCCGGAAGTGGCTAGTCGGTTATTTCATTATCTCCAAGCACCTAATTTTATACTTTCTTATCTTAGCACAAAAAATTCCTGTCCGCTATGTGACATAACTAACATCATACCATATCATAAAAACGATACAAACCAATACGTTTTATCATGAAGAGAAACTTTTGTTAACAGGAGGGGAGACCCCGCTCTTGGTTAATTGGGCGAATTGGGCATGAGACTTCAGCTGAATTTTCCAGTTTAGTCGCTTTATTGGTTTCCATTCTCTAAATTTGCAGGGGAAAACTTACAGCCATTGGGATAAAAGGAAACTTCCATTAGCGGAGTCTTTACCCCACTCTTGGTTAATTGAGTGAATCGATCATGGAGCTTGTTAGAAGGTGCTTCCATTCTAATACAAATTGTTCTTCCAGGAACTTTGCTCTAAGCCTCAAATTTATAATGGAGGTAGCTATGGAATTCTCCATTTTGAAATGGATATAGTTTTAGTTTTTTCGCTTCTGTTGCATGATTTACAATAATTTCCTCCAGTAATTTAGCTGAAGTCTTATTCATGGTAAGTAACCCTAACTGCTCTGCGGTATGATATAATTTAGCCTCGTGTACATTTTGAATCAATTGATCCATTTTCTCTCCTTGAGGTTTAATTCCAAGCTGTTTTGCTTCTGTTTCTACTTCCAATTGAATAAGTTCCTGTTTTACCTGTTGGTACTTTTTACCTTCAATGTTAATCCCTAATTGTTCTGCTTTCCTTTTCACTAACTTCTCGTTCACCTCTTTCGCTAATTTTTCAGACGATTTTCCATCGCTTTTAATTCCAAGCTGTTTTGCCTTCTGCACCAATTGCGCATGCAGAATTTCTTGTTTTAATTGCTCTCTGTCTTTCCCTTCTGCTTGAATCGCAAATTTTTTAGTTGCTTGCTCCAAAGTCATCTGCTCTACTTCTTGTTTTAATTCTTTTGTTGTCTTTCCTTCTACATCAATTCCCAATTCTTTCGCTGTATACATTAACAAAGCTTCATGATATCGTTGATGCTCTTTGTTTTTAAATTCCGTTATTTCTGTTAAAGGTTCATAAGTATAGGAGGATGCTTTTGCTTGAACTCCTGATATAAAAAGTATTCCAAGTACCATAATAACGATGTATCGTTTATTTTTCATACCAATCATCCTTTACTGTAATTGCTCTCAATTAAATAGTTTTGCCATATCTTATAATAAGCATTAGTACCAATTACTTGAAACTTAAAGGGCAACTTTTTCGTATAGATTAGAGTAGACAGTCAAAAACAGATCTGTTTGTTTTCTATTTCAAAAAAATTCACATGATAGGCCAAAAAATAATATTATGCAAGTTACACGATTACCGTTTTTATAAGAACAACTACTCCAAATCTGAACAAAGAAAGGATTAAGTTAGTATGAAAAAAGTTATTCTTAGCATGTTATGTTTTTCATTTTTATTATTGAGCGGATGCAGCATTTTAGAAGAAGCATCGAATTCCTTAAACTATGTAGACGAAGCAACAACGTATCTTAATGACTTAAACAATTTTATAGAGGAAGCTTCTTCCTTAGAAGAAGATCAGCTAATGACGCGCTTAGAGAATTTACAAACAACGATAACAGATTTTATTAATCTTGATCCTCCAAAGTTTGCAGAAGATATTCATCAGGAGTTAAGAAGCAAAAGTGAACCATTATTAGATGAAATGAATCGTTTAATTGACCATGGTGAGCTAACTTTCGAACAAGTAAAAGATACTGAAATATACCAAACCATTGAAAACATTAATTCATTGCAAAATCAAATCGAGCAACTCGAACTTTAAAGTGAAATATAGAATCTCCCTTTGCCCTATGATAAATACAAGACATGTACAAGTTCTCGTCCACCTATGTACTTCTTTATAACTATTACAGAAAACAGCCTCCAGTATCTTAAAAGTGGAAAAAAAGTGATTCGCTCCATTTTTATCCTTTAAAATAACGGCATTCTGGATAAAAGATGCCGTTATATATTCAGAAAATAACCTTTTAACATGGGGGAATTTCATCGGATTGTTCGTACTGCAAGGGTAGGGAACCTAAAAGCTTTTGAACGAATCGGAAATTCAGGTGCCACTATCTCCCATTGTGCCTGTTCAGGCGCCCCGAAATTAGAGTGTTATGGCACCCTTCAATCAAGAAAAAATTCCATATGCTGCTTTTCTTCTTTGTAATAAGCTAATCGATCAGCTAGTGTACCTGTATGGAATTCAAACTTATGCCCGTCTGGATTAGTAAAATAAACGGATTTTTTATCTCTCTCGTCCCTTGATCTTCCTTCTAAAATGTTTACGTTCAACCTTTGTAATTTTTGGTACATCCTGTCAAAATCCGCTTCGTCAATTGAAAAAGCAATATGTGTATACGAATGATGGATTTCCTGACGAGGGATATCTTTTTCTTCATTTAACGCTAGCCAAATCCCATTTACATCAAAGTATGCAGTACTCCTTCCCTTGACTAATAACTTAGCAGCAAACACGTGCTGATAAAATGTAATCGATCGTTCTAAATCAGATACTGAAAATAAAATGTGATTAATCCCCTTGAGTGTCATTTACATTCTCCTTTTTAGAAGTGTTATACAAAAACTTGCTTTCATAAAGAAAGCAAGTTTTAAATAGTAAGTGTTTAACTAAAAACCTTTGTTTTTTCAGCCCATTCTATGAAGTTACCCAGAACCGTATCCATAAACTGGATGGTCGGCTCATCTGTTAAACGTCCTTGCTCATCCATTTTATTTTGAATAGCACCAATGAACACTTCATTTCCTGGTAAAGTTAAAGCACCTATCCCAGGGGAATTTAAAATTTGCCGAAGTTGCATTTGTGCTCGAATAGTCCCCATTATCCCCATGGAGGCACCAATAATCATTGTCGGTTTATTCACCATTACCTGTTCCACTCTGGAAAACCAATCGAGTGCATTTTTTAACATTCCGGAAATAGAGCTGTTATACTCCGGCGTCGCAATTAGCACCCCATCGCTTACTTGTATTTTATTTTTTATTTCGTTTACAATTACTGGCGGATTTAATTCCTCGTCCTGATTATAAAACGGAAGTTGATCTATTGGAAGAATTTCGATCTCCACTTTATCCGTATATCTTGCTTGTAAAAATCGTACAAGCTTCATGTTATAAGAGCTTTGTCGATTACTGCCTACTATTGCTGCGATTTTCATTCTAATTGCCTCCTGCATTTAAGTATTTGCCTTATTTATTGATAGCAAAAGCTAGTTTAAATAGCAAGGAAACTGTTCTAGATGAGAACGAGCAATTACAGGCGCCTGTCATTTCGCTTAACGAGTAAGCCAATTTACTTTTAGCCGCTGCCTCATTTATCGCTATGATTGTATACTTTTCCACTTAAGTATACCTAGTTTAATTGGCCACACCAATACTTTCGCATTACTCGCCATGGTACTTCTTTTTAGCCTTTCGCTTATTAAGATATTTTTTAATTATTGGATAAATTACTGGTCCATACTTGATTAATTTTCGAATTAATTTCTTCATAGATATTCCTCCAATTCGCATCTCTAGTTTATCGCATATTTGAATTAAAGTGAAACTTGTTCTAATGGCGTTTTCCGATTCTCCTACCTGCATGAAAGCGGGAGATACTTAACTTTTAAAGTTTATTTTTCGGCATCGAGAGCATGGCGTTTATTTGCTGTCTTCATTCTGCATTCCATATTCACTGCCTATTAAAGGTAAGGATTTACAGCCATAAAGTGAAGCTTCCATCAGGGGCTTTCTTTCATCCCACACTGATTGTTAGTACCGTAATGGTATGACCTAAAGGCCGTTTACGAAATAGAGCATTTAGGTGCTGTTATCTCCTACTTAGAGTTGTTGCTATACAGTTTATCCAACTCCTAAAGTCGGAGTCTTACAACACCTTGTATACGGATAAAACTGCAGCCTGTACTAGCAAAATAGGAACAGTGTAAAGCTACATTGTGATTAACTTGTTTAAATTCTTTCCCTTTTTCGATTCTTTTAAAACGAAGTATTACGATTTCAAATGTAACTGTTTTATACTTGCCTTGTTTAGTCTAATTATTTTTGGTCAAACTAACACTATATTTTCCGGAAAAGGAGTGGAAGTCATGGGAGCAGCCAAGAGCTCTATAGAACAAACATTATTGGCATATAAAAAAGGTGTAGACAACTTTGCAAAGCAAATGCCAGCATTTACAGATAAGTACAATGATTTTACAGAAGCATGCTTTCAAGCAGGTGAGCTTTCTGCTAAAGCAAAACAACTAATTGCCTTAGGAATTAGCCTTCATGCTCAGAATGAATATTGCATCATTTATCATACGAAAGGTTGTTTAGATCAAGGTTGTACAAAACAAGAAATATTAGAAGCAACTGCTGTTACAGCAGCATTTGGTGGTGGTGCATCCATGAGTCAAGCAGCAGTAACGCTTGTCCAAGAATGCATCGCAGAGCTAACCACTTAAAAATAGGATATTCCCTAAAGTTTCTTCTTAGGGAATATCACTATATAATCATCTTCTTAGCCAGTATGATTTGAAACCAAACTCTGCTAGACAGGACTTCTATCTCTCCTATTGATAGGGTTTCATTTCCGATTCATACGACGAGATCATGTAAGCAGTCAAGTTAATTAATTTCTACGAATACGATAATTATATTTTCATAATTGGTTGCCATTTTGTAAGTCCTCTTCCGTTTCAATGATATCTCTTACTCCTGCATGGTTTTGGTTTCTACATACAAATGAAGCAGCCACTTGCTCCAAATCATCATTACAGCTCTATGGTCTCTAAAACCCCTGCCCTAGCAGAAGCAGCATTTTTACTATCGTTCATATGAACTTCTGATTCTAGCTTCGTTTGTCCAGACTCGGACATGATTGCCGACATCCAGTTTTTCTCAGACTTTGTTTGAATACAAACAGCTCTACAGGTTGATTCAGTTCATCTTCCGGAATAGTAGCGGTCAGTTCTCAAACCGTTCTACTCGCTTACTATGCTGATAATGATCAATTGCAATGGTAATGTCATCATCTCTCTTTCCCTTTATATCTAATGGGAGACCCACATGACCGCCTGTAATGGTACCAGTTAAAATTGTTTCATACATTGAAAGTTCTGCTTTGTCCAGCACTATTTTATCTTTTTGCGTGCAAGCTGTAAGTAGCACGCTAATTATGCCAAGTGTCATGTAAATAGATAATGATTTAGGCTGTCTCCCCCAAACTACTCCCTCGCTATATGTTAAAGTTGATAAGCTTTACTTTCTAAAAACAAATCAACCACACTTAAAAAAAGCTTTCGCTGCGATTGCTTTTCCCAGTCTTCAGGGACCTCTGCCATGAGCCACATTACTTCATCTAAAAACACATGCTTTAATGCGATATCCCATGATTGTTTTTCCAAATCAGTCAGTTGTACATAATTATAATAACCAGCTAAGAAAGCATTCCATTGCTCCAGAGTAAAAACAATATCAGGTGCTGTATTCATTTCATTATGAAATAGTAGTAATGCTAAAGCTAAATCAAAGATACGCGGAACCCTTGCAGCATTGTCCGGATCAATCAAGTAAGGTTCAGGTGTATATACTAAATTATTCGCTTTATAATCATGCGGTGTTAATACGTGAGGTAATGAGAGCTGTCGCAGTTCTGTTTGCATGGACACGCAGGATAGTAATTTTTCTTTTAGTACCGCTATATTTAGAGAAACATGATTGGTTTGTGCGTGCTTTGCAATGGATTGTACACTCTCTTCTACCTCCTCGTTGGTAAAATCATACACATTATATGATGAAAGCAGGTATGGATCTTTTGCAGGCGATAGCGCGTGAATTTTCCCTAATAAAGCTCCAGCAGTATATATTTGCTCGTTTGACGCACGGTACTTTTCTCCTTTTATAAATGGGTATACAACATAACAATCCGGACCAATTTCTTGTGGATTGTCTACGTCCATTTTTATTGGTGAAACAACGAGGACGCCATTTTCTTGCAAAAACTGCGTATATGCTGCTAATGCACGCGCTCGTTCAAGCGTTTTTTGGGTTTTCTTAACAATGACATCCTCACCTTCATAATGGACGTGGTAAACAGGAGAATAAGGATATATACTTACAGGCTTCTTTGTTGCTGAAATATGAAATTGTTCAAGAATTTTAATAGCTTGCATACTGTTCTTACCTTTCAATAAATTGTTTTTAGTCCGCTGTAAGCATTCACAGCATTGCAATGTGTGTTACATGGATAATTGTTGTATCGTTTTTATTTTGCCGAGCCATCTTCATTTATTTTCTTACATTCCATCAACCAACAATCGCGGTATTTTCCTTCATGGAACTCATGATCCAATAATTTTTTAACGCGTTTAAATCCAGCTTTTTCATAGCATGCCACCGCTCTTTCATTCTCCACTTGTGGATCAAGGATAACCTTATGAGCGTCCTGTTCTTCCATGAGAAACTTTGCTATCTTTTTAACAAGCACTGTTCCAATCCCTTTATTTCTATAATCAGCTTCTCCTATGAATTGATCCATACCGTAAGCGCATTTTCCTACAAGGGCAGTTAAATTACTTGTAGTCTTATTAATGGGGTAATATTGCACGTAGCCGATAGGAGCTTTATGGAAATATATGATACGACGGGATAAAAAAGGCTCGTTTGTATAGAATTCAGACTCAACGATATTTATGTTAAACGGCTTGTCTCTTCCTTCGTAAAATTGCAATACCTCAGGATCAGACAGCCATTTCACAAGTAATGGCTTATGTAACTTTGTTAATGGTCGTATGGATAGCTTAGTTTGCAAATTGCTCCCCCCTATTTAAATAGCAAACCAAAAATTTTGGTTTCAATAATAATCACGCTAACACTAACCATTAACACACACTCTCAAAATTATGGTTCATGTCATTCCATTCAAAATATAGTTGAACGACATAATAGATGATGAATAGAACTAGTAGAAAATAGATATTGAGATCATTCCCTATTTAGGTGAGTGAGATCACTCCAACAATAGACATGAATACGTTTAACCCTATTACTATTTTTTTGTTTGCGATTTCCTTCTTGTTTGCGAGAAAAAATTTTACGATGCACTAAATATTGGAGCGAGCATTTTCGTTATAAAAACATGACCAATGAAAATGACCAGCAAAACACAAAAAAGTATTTCCAGTAAACGTGGACCATCATAAGAAATCATTGGTCATTCTCCTTTTTTAATAGAGCCCATATGCCTCCCATTTCTATACTCAGGCATTGGAACTCCACACGTAGCTATAAAAGTATCATCAACATTCATTGGCCCTACCTGCTTGAAAACAGGACTTTAAAAAATTACGGTTTTCTTCAAAAGTAAGTAGCAATTGATCTAATTCCTCCTTCGTTTTCCATGCAATATTATAGATTAGACCATCTGGGTCATCCATTTTCATATCTCCACCTGTTACCTGAACTAAATAATAGTGTCAATGCTTGCACTTTTCTTTGTATACAGATGTTTGCTAATTCTCGCAATATACCCTTTTTCTTCAACTACCTCGCGAATACAACAGGCTTCTCCCGTTTCGTGAAGTTCTGTTATCCCAGTTGGCACTGTCCATGTCTTCTTCTCTTCAGGTTTTCCCTGCAACACCATGAGCATTTGGTTCCTGTCGTTTACACAAACTCCTGCAGCACCAGTTATTCTTTTCAGTCTTTAAACCTCCTTTATTCGTTTTTATTTTAAATTCATGTTGCGGACGGACGATTTCCCTTATCTGTTAACTAGAGCGGTATTCACAAGCACCGCGGGTATATACACATATAACCAAATGAAGTATGCACATTAAAGGTTACGCTGTCGATTCTAAAAAGAAGCTTACTCCTGCAAATAAAGTGAATCTTCAATCAGTGAAAGTTTTCATTCATCCCCCACTTATTGTTAGAACGCAAGGGTATGACCTAAAGGCCTCTGAACAAATCGGGTATGTAGGTGCTGTTATCTTCAAACTTAGACTTGGTTGCAATACAGATTATCCACTTCTTGAAGTTGGAGTCTTACAGCACCTATAAGGGATAAAACGCTATATCTTTCCACCCATATACAAGCGTCGGTAATTCATGACCACCAATATTCAGCTGTGTACGATGGATTAATTTCCCGCCCATTGCTTCGTAAAAATACGCTGCCTTATTCTCAGCCAATACGCACACCACCATCGAGTTAATCCTCTCTTGATGAAGCTGGTTCACTACTGTTTGAAATAGCCTTTTTCCAATGCCATTTCCTTGATGCTCCTCTAATAGATAAATCGCATAGAGTTCCCCCTCATATTCAGAATAATTCCCTGTCCTTTCTTTGCCACCGATAGCAAATCCAACTATGTGGCCACTCTGATCTTCAGCTATATAGATAGTTTGTTTCCTTATATTTTCCTGCCATCTTTTTGGCTCATACGTTAACGTTTGTAAAAATGCCTCAGGTAAAATCCCTACATAGGTTGATTTCCAGCTATCCACATGCACTTTGGCTATGGAAGCAGCATCATCTATATTCGCCTTTCGTATTTTCAACAGCACACCACCTTTCTTGTTTTATTTCAGGTCTGTCATTTATCTTGCACGTATATAGTGTGGTAGATTTGGGATCTCTGCTTCCATGACAACCCTTGTTCCGATCGTGTTACATGGTGTTCTCCTTGTCGTCAAAAAATAGCGTCCCCTTGTTGAACAGAAATAAAATGCCGATTGTTTCCTTTTACTTCACCTTTTCCTTGCAACCACTAAAAACAACTGATCCGTCAAAGCAGGGTGTTCACCATTTATACCCTGGTTCAATATACATACAGCTCATTTGAAGTGAAGCTTTACAAAGTTGTAATATCGGCGCAATCTTCAACTGTTTTGATTGATACCGTGTGATTTGCATCCCATAGTCTGTTGAAAAACGATACATTCTCATCTGGCTTTTCATCCTTTCGACAGCTCTCCAATTGCAGAGTCTGTATGGTATACCTATATGGAGGCAGTGACTCAGCTTTGCACTCTATGCGGATAAAGCACCATGCGAATCGTTTGCAATAAATGCCCAGCAAAATTTTCCGTGAATTCTTCTACTACTTTAAAGCCTTTCCTTTCATAAAAACGTCTGCCAATCGTATTCTCTTTCTCGACATTGATATAAATCTCTGCACCCTCGCTTATAGCTATACCAGCTTCTAACAAAGCTGACCCTATCTCTACCCCCTGATAATCCGGAAGTACATAAATAGCTGCCAATTCCATTGTTCCTTTATCGGTGACAGGAGCATAGTTAGCAAAACCAATTACCTTACCATCTACTACAGCAATAAAAAAGTGTGACCCTTTTAAACGCCTAATTAACATTTCTTTACTATATGCACCAGCCAAAAATGTATCTTGAATTTCTATTGGAATTATTCCTTCATACGTCGTATGCCAGCTCGTTGTTGCTACTTCTTGCACAGCTTCTATATCCGCTTCTTCCATTTTTCGTATGTTAAAGTTCATGTCATTTTCCTTCCCTTAGTCGTATATTTTATTGCGCTGTAAAGAAGGCGGGCATAGGCGATTGTACTGTTTTATTTTCTTGTTGGTAAACTTCACCTTTTCTTTCCTTTGTTTCCCATCTAAAACAGCTAGTTCTTCTTTCAATACGTCAATTTCATTCGCTAATTCAATCCACCTCGGTAGCACATGATTATCCTTCATTGTCTTATACAACTGTTTCTCTTCTGGATTAAAATAATTGTTAGCTAACTTAAGTGGTTTTCCTTTTCCAGGTAAATGATCGAAATGCCCTTCCTTTTCTGCTCTTTTTACCACCTCGCTAATCGGGTCATTGTATTGAATACGCTCATCAACCTCATATTCTTTTTTAGAATCCTTATTCAACCTACTTCCCCCTTTTCCGTCATTGATTTCTATATACTATTCGACAAATTCGTAAAATAACCTGCAATTATAGGAATTTCTTTTTATGATTTCGCCCTTTTGGAAGAAAAGATGCGGATAATTCGGTTTCGTGTTTAACGCAAAAATGTTTTACAACCAACAAGCTATTAATATAATCAGTTGTTTCAAAGGCGATATTCTTTACATGATGTTATTCATTGGTTTATATATCGTAATCATTTGCAGTAGTTCAATACTTATATACCAACTCAACGGTTGCTTCTATTTCAATTTGACCTGATTGAATAGGCGTTGTCGTGAAATTTTCTACAGAGGTTGAAAAAGCTTTATGGGCTACCAGTGGCTGAACTGTTTGTTCGATAATCTCAAATGGAGTTGGATCTAAAGGTAGATGGAATTTTTGAGCAATAGTGCGGGCTTTTCGAGCACCGTCTTCCAAAGCGTTTTGCAAAGCTTGATTATAGATTGTTTCTTGCTGATTAGTTGAAAATTGAATCGCAAAAACACGGTTCACTCCTTCTTGAACAGCTCGATCAATAATTGTACCAATTTGATCAAAATCTGTAATTGTAACTTGAACAGTATTGACAACCTGGTATCTTTGGTTAACAGGCTCTCCATCCTTAAAATCAGAAATCGGTCTGATATTGTATGAAGATGTTTGAATATCTTTTTGGGAAAAACCTAATTCTAGCAGAGCTTGAATCACTTGATTCATTAAACGAGCATTTTCTTGCTGTGCCAGAAGCAGGGACTGATTTTCTGTTATTACTCCTAATTGAATGGAAACGATGTTCGGTTCCACAGCTACTTTCCCCGTCCCATAGACTTTGATTATTCTATTCGAGAATACTTCTGCCCTTACAGGAGTTTGATAGTAATTCGGATACGTATACATATGAAGTAGCCTCTCCTTTCCATTTTTTATAAAGCCAGCTTAACTAGCAGTTTCTGTCTATTTAAGAATATGCTTTCCATGTGATAATGATGTAAGTCAGGCCAAGGAAAGAATTGCAAGCAGCTACTATTTTTCCTTCCCAACTTAAATTGTGAACTTCGCATTTTCCATATATTTCAATAAATCTGCTACCGAATGTTAGTTTATCGTTCTTATACCAGCTTTAATTGTGAACTTCGGCGAATTTACATATTTCACCACGCACTTAAGTTCTTATAACTTCTAATTTATACTTCCTGCCACTTGTACTTCCGATTGACTGAAATTTTCTTTCTTAAACAGTCGTTTCATCATGTACGGGGATGAAATTTCAAGAAATTCTCGTGCTTGGCGATTATTAATATAAGGTTCTATTAATAAAGCATAGTACGAAAACGCATATCGATGAGCAATTTTGGATTGATCATAACAGCTGTTACAACGCCATGTTCCATAATGAAAATACATTTTTGCTGCATAACATTTTAGACAAAGTACACCCCGAATTAATTCTTGTTCTTTCAATGCGTACTTCTCCAAAACATTTATTCTTTTCGTGATATGGGAGGATGTTAAGCGAAAAGATAACTGAACTATCTCGTCTTCAGACAGGCAATATTTTGTATATTTCTCTTGAAATAGATTCAGTTTTTCGAGGAATTTCTCTTTATGAATAATAAGATCTGAAATTTTTTCATCGTTCGTAAGATTTTTTAAGATGGTTTTGGGATTCGTGTAGACAACCAATTTTTCAAGGGGGACTGGTGGCAAGTTATGTTGCCGCAGCCAACGAAGAAACCTTGTATGCTGTAGGTTTATCTGATACATCGGATGTGTAAATGCTTCTTTTTTATGATCGGAAATGCGGATAGCTTGTCCCATCTCGTCAAAGATGACATGATCTTTAATATTTTTCACTTCTACTATTAAGATAAAGTTCGCCGATACAATAAGTATATCTATTTGAAAATAGTCGTATTCGTTCTTTAAACGGACATTGTAAAAAATGAGGAAAGTTTGCTGGGGTAAAAATTGAAGGGGATATTCCAAAGATGCTTCACCTATATAACCTGCTCGTAACCGTTTTGCTTTACTTGTTATAGTGTCTTTTAAAGTGTGGGGCGTCGGGAGCCTTCGTGCTAATGCCTCCATTTGTAATAAGTAATGAGATGCTTGTAAAGGTTTGATAATCAAGGCAGTACTTCCTTTCATTTGATTTGAAGTAGTTATTCATTATATTCGCTACATATTGCTAAAAACCTGCAAGCTGAAGTTAGTTTATCCTTCTTATGCTTGCTTAAATTGTGAACTTCGAGCAACCTTCTTGTGAACTTCGGCGAATTTACACTTAAATCCAGTAATCAGGATCAGCCATTCTTATTTCTTCGACCACATCATCGAGGTCCGACGGTGTAATTGTATAAATCGTATGATCTGGCATCGCCTGTTTAGCGACTTCATAAAAATAGCGAGTGCTTCCTGGATATTCTTGATCAACTAATAATAAACAAGCGTCACTTTTATCAACTAACCACATGTTTTTTGCTTTAAACTGATAGGCCCCACGATAATCGCCTTGATATAAAGGTTTATAAAAGTCTGCAGACGCAATAATAGCCTGATATTTTTCCTGCAATGGCTCAGGCCAGCGACTATCTTGATTTTCAAATGGCGGAAAGACACCTAGCCGAATATCGTAATCCTCTTGTAAATCATACACAACTTCTGCTGTCCACAGTTCCACTCCCATTTGTCCAGATATTAGTACCCATTCTAGACCTTCCTCGATCATAGGCACGAGCCGCTTCCTAATCGCTGCTTTAATGTATGTAATTCGATCATCCTCCTCCTTAAAGATATTGATTTCCATTGGTTTATACCCTGTTACTGTTATAATTTTCATTTTATCTGTTCCCTCCGCATAGATCTATCCTTATTTTTAGATGGAAACCTTAATAGCGTATCTACATAATCACCTCTAAAATTGCTCGTGTAGATTCGAAATACGCATTTCAGTAGTATTGCTATTATAAACAAAATTGTAACATATCATTTTCTCGACGCTGTCAGAACATCTCGCAATCCAATTTTAATCAGATTGTTTTCATCGGTTATCATTATAAATACGCGCACTAAACAAAGAGAACTTTAATCAGTGCAAGCATTCTTCATCCCTCTCCTGCTTTTTAGTTTCGCAGATGTTAACGGCTGGATTCTTGCCTTATTATACTGGATTTCATCTCGTTGGATGGATGGGCAGGTCTTACTACCGATTAGATTTGAGATAAAGTGAATCTTCAATCAGTGATGGATGAATGAAACCCCAACTGATTGTTAGTACCGTAATGGTATGACCTAAAGGCTGCTTACGAAATAGGACATTTAGGTACTGTTATCTCCCACTTAGACCTGTTGCTGTACAGATGATCCTACTCCTGAAGTGGGTCTCTTACAGCACCTTATATACGGTATAAATGATCAGAGAAAATATTTTGCATCTATTTACGTTTAATCGAGTAGGAGGAGGTGACTCCCCCGACCTAGCCTCATATGAAGTTCGTGTTCCTAAAAGGTGGAGATTTGCCGCCGACTTCCTTCAGATTCTGGATCAGCCCAGACGCCCTTGTCTTAAGCTAAACACTACTACTCCCTTCGTGGCTCGGGACTTCAACCCTAGATAATGTGCGATGCCTGGCATACTAACTTGAAAAGCTGGCATAAACTATGCCAGCTTTTCTTTTAAGTTAACACCATTTATGTGGATGTTGCCAATGTTTCGGCTTATGACATCCATGCCCCATTCCCGGTGCCATTGCTCCTCCTACTTGACCGTTTCCATAGCCTGGCGCCATTGCTCCTCCTACCTGACCATTTCCGTATCCTGGAGCCATCGCTCCTCCTACTTGAGATGGTACATTAAAAGATCCGCCGTATACGTCTACACTGCTATTTGTATTTTGTACAGAAGTAGAATGTGGAAATACATGTTTATTAATCGTTGTATGATGATTTTGTACAGTCGTATGTGAAGGATGAATATGCTCTACAACATCTTCACTGCATTGTTTTACACAATTATATTTGGTTGGATGAACAACCTGCTTTGGGGGACAGCAATTCCCATGATGATGTCTCATGAAAAATTCTCCTTTCCTGTAATAGGTTCACTAATAACCTATGGCAAATATCTCCCATTTGTATAAGGCAATCACCTAAAAAGCTAAAATAGGCTGTTGAAAACGTCTATTTGTGTTTAACTCTAATAAAGATCACTTCCAAATGCCAGCCTATAAAAACAGCTTAAGAACAAAGGCGCGGGGCGCCCGTTTAGCAACGTAGCGAATGGAACGAATCAACGAGGTAAACGAATTATAACTTGTGCAACAGGGGTATGCCGACGTCTGAGCGGCAAGCCCGTTTTTAGTCGGCATTCCTCTTAGCGACGAACCGATGAGGCCTTATCGTAGGGCGCATTTCTAAAGTCGCATCGTTGCTGGGCTCATGCGCCGGAAGTGGCTAGTCGGTTATTTCGTTATCCACGAGCACCTCATTTTATAGGTTCCTATACAACAAAAAAGCGAGAGAAGCTCCCTCGCTCATGAGATGATGTTATTTCGTTTTCCATATAGAATTAACTGCTCAAAGGGATCACCAGAAAGACCCAATAGTTTGCAAAAGGCTGCCTCTGTGTTCATTCCTAGTTGCTTTAACCGAATTACTTCCCCTTTCCATTCGGGAAACTTTCCTAATACACCATCTTCAATAACCATGTGCAAATAAGCATATTGCTCATAAACAGGCTGATCTTGGGCGAAAAGTTCAAAAGCAAATGATTGATAATAAAAATTTACTTTAACCACTTCTCGACCTCGGATGATTTTTCGTTTGAGTGCAAAACGATTTCTGGTGAGAATATAATCGTCTCAAATCCTGTTCCAAACGTTCTAAATCACTAGTTTGCAAAATAATGTCCAAATCTGATCCCGCAACATGAATTCCTAAGGGGAACGTTCCACATAAAACCGGCTTATACACTTGCAAGTCATATAGTACATTTAAACCCATGATTGCTTCGTATGCTTGCATTTGCTTTTCATCCCCAGCTTGAAGACATCTATAAGTTTCCAGCATGATTCAACCTCTTTTCCAAACCTGTACACGTATGTATGCGCCTGAATGCTTGTCGAATAACCTGTTCATCTTTACCGGTATAATGTGCCCATGCTTGAACTGGGTAAAAATTACCGACTTCACTTTTCAAATAACTCGTTTCACTTTTCCCTTCAAGAAAAACATGTAAATAAGAATGGACAGGGTGAAAACCGTTTTTCTGATACCAGTTCAATACCCATTCGTCATCTCTTGTCCATGCTTCTAAATAATTTATGCCCTTTTCCGATGCATTCTCTCAGCACTGTTTAATAATTGATGTCCAATGCCAAGCCGTTGATAATCAGGGTGCACAGCAAGATGCCAAATCATTCCTCCAAGTCCATTCTCACCAGTGCACACCGTATTCTTTTCTGATTCATATTCCACATCAATCAGCCCGACTATCTTATCTTGCTGGATAGCTACTAATTCAATTGCCTTGTGGTCATATGTTTCCTTTTCCCGTAAAACATTGTCATAATAAGCTGTTTCTAAAAAAGCTAACACTCGGCATTGTAACCATCCCTTTTCATAGTTAGAATGATATGGTCTAATTTTCAAACGATACCCTCCTGTAGTTATTTATTGTCGTTCGCTTGCGCTTTCAATAAATCTCTAATTTCCTTTAACAATTCTTCTTGGGCGTTAACTTCTGGTGTTTCTTCTAAAGGCTCTTCTTGTTTTTGACGTTTAAACTTCATTAACAAACGGATGAATAAGAAAATAGAACCTGCCACAATAAAGAAATCTACTATCGATTGAATAAATAACCCATAATTTATGGTTGCACTTTTATAAGTAATGGATAAGTTGCTAAAATCGATGCCATTCATAATAATTCCAATGAGTGGTGTGATAATATTTTCTACTAATGATGTTACAATTGCGCTGAATGCTGCACCAATTACGACGGCTACAGCTAAATCAACGACATTCCCCTTAAATGCAAATTCCTTGAAATCTTTCCACATAGTCGATCATCTTTCCCTTCCCTTTTTATACGTTTAATCATAGCAAAATCTGGTGTAATTAAAAAATAATTTATAAACAGCATAAAACACTGTAACCATCCTTGACTAGCGTTGATAGTCTAATAAGATGCTAGCACGGCAGAAAACTGTGACGGGAAGTGAGTTGAAAATAGAATCTAATCAGTACTTGTCTAACAAAGTAACTAGATATCGGTAAATATGTTGCTATTATAAAAAGCGCTGTTTTGGAAACAAACACTTCTTCAAAAATAAACAGGTACCCAGACTGGATACCTTGTTCTATAACCCGTGATGGGGATTGTGTTTTTGCCTTGAATGATTTGCCTGTTTTACCTTTTTAGAGCCATCTAATGGTTCTCCATATGGTTGTTTTGGACTTTCGGGTAAATTGGGATGCTGCTTTTGTTTTGGTCCTTTTGGTTTACCTTCCATGGAAATCCCTCCTAGTTAATGTACCATTAGCTTTTGTAGCAATTATTCCGTTTATACAGCAATCCTAAGTATTTACACAGATTCACGCGTCATTCACCTTGAATCCAAAACTGTTAGCTACCAGATGCGAAAATAATGTTACATTACGATTATTCCCCTAAATCAAAGGCTTGTACTGCAGTTACAAAGCAATCATTGATACAGGACTGGAAACGAAAAGGCGCTTTACTTTTAATTAGAATGGAAAGGTTTAAGTTCTCTTCCAATAAAGTTAGCAGTTACAGGATTTAGATCTAATTCTCTTGCCCAAATAGAAAGTTGACCAACATGGTGAATTTCGTGAACGATTATATGATGCAATATTTCATCTACAGTATATTGATCTTCATCCCAAGGAACACTTATTAATTTCCCTTTAATTTCATCTAAATTGGCTTTCAAAAATGCAACTATTTCTGTTCGGAATGTACTTGAAAGCGTTTTAACCTTCTCCATTGTGTTGTAATCCGCAAACTGCACTATTACGTCTTCTTTACCTTGAATCCCCCTAAACCAACTATATTCTACATCGATAATGTGAAATAGGGTATATAAAATGCTACCCACTCCACCTGTACGGTCTTTTAACAGCTCTTTTATTGTTAGTTGATTACACCATTCAAACCAGTCTTCTCTTACCTGCCAGTTATACTCCAGAAATTTTATCAATAAAATATACACTCCTATACAAAATGTATTAACAGGGCACTTCTCAGAGGTATTCTGCAAAAATGATCAATTCAAGTTTTTCATCATAAGATAATACATGTCCAAATATCTATTTTTGACTTCTATGATAAATACAGCCCCATACTTTTTATCCTCTATTGCTTTTGCTTATAAGGAAATCGCTTCCAATAGCAAAAAGTTTCCCTCCTCCCTTATCCTCTTTATATACAACATGACGGTCTTGAATTCCATTATAAACATGATAATGAAAAGTGCTTTCCATTATTCTTGCCTAAAGGAAACGTACGTTCTTCATTTACATTATACACTATTTCTTTAATAAAACAGTCCGTCATTACAAATAGTCAACTATCTCTTGTTAATCAATTGCCCCCGTAGGTGGAAAACTTGAAAAAGATCAAATAAAGCAAATAAACCATCATTGGTGGCTTTCCTTCATCCCACACGGCTTGTTAGTACCTTAATGGTATGATCTAAAGGACTTTGAACAAAACGGGCATTTAGGTGCTGTTATCTTCTACTTAGACTTGTGGCTGTACAGATATCCAACCCCTGAAGCGGGAGTCTTACAGCACCTTATATGCGGGATAATTATGAATTCAATCTTTTATAGAATGAGAAGTTATTTAGGTGCTCCGTGGTAACAACTAAGAACGGTTATTCCATTCTTCCTTTAGTACTGCATAAGAGTATTCATCCCACCATTCATCTCCATGAGGAATACATTTTTTAAAATGCCCTTCTCTTCTCATGCCGATCTTTTCCATGACACGAAAGGAAGGAACATTTTCTGGCTGGCAAGTTGCTACAATTCTATGTAGTTCTAGTTCTTCAAATCCATATTTTAATATTGCAAGTGCAGCTTCCGACGCATAACCTTGATTATAATACTCAGGATGAAATACCCAACCTATTTCATATGTGTGGTCACCAAAATAGTTAAAAAACTCCATATGTCCAATTAGAATATTTTGGTTGGCTAATATTACTGGAAATTTCTTAGCTGATTCACCTAGGTTCTTTTTAATCATTTTCTGTGTTTCCTGTTTTGTTAATACACCTTCAGGCATATATTTCATAACTGACTTTCGGGATGTATATGGATATACTTCTTCCCAATCTCTTAATTCGAAATGACGTATAATTAGCCTTTCTGTTGTTATGTTCATGTAACTCCTCCATAAAATTATCTCAAGTAAAAGTATTTTTGGGTATAGGTGGGAGAAAAATTTAAATCGTACAACGTTTTTCTTTATTATATTTTTAATGCATACATATGAAAACTATATTTCAATATTTAACGATAACAAACTTGCATAAGAAAAAAAGGATTTATGCCCATATATAGAACATAACATCCTTTTATTCATTTAGTCTATTTGAATATACGCATGTGCCTTTACAATATTAGTGTTTATTTTTCATATGCCTCTGTTAGTGCTGTTACAATTTGCTTTTTACGCGAAACAACACCTTTTAATAGCGCACGACTGCGGTGATCAAGGTCAACGTTAAATGCAGCTTCCACTTTTGACTTTCCATTTCCGACTGCAAGCACTTCCGAATCATTGTTTAAAATATCCGTGACAACGAATAAAAATAGGTCAAGTTCTTTTTCTTTAATCAGATTGGCAATTTCTGCTTCAATTTCCGTTTGCAGTGCGTAAATTTGTTCTGTATCGACTGCATTTACCTGGGCAATTTCAACTTTCGCACCGCCCATAGAAAATTCCTTTGCGTCCATCGTTAATAATTCAGAAATCGATTTATCGCCTAAATCTGCTCCTGCTTTTAACATTTCCAGCCCGTACGTATGCAAATCAACCCCTGCAATCTCAGCTAATTCATGAGCCGCATCTACATCTTCCTGTGTGCACGTTGGCGATTTTAGCAATAAAGAATCGGAAATAATCGCTGATAATAATAGACCAGCAATTTGCTTTGGAACAGCAATTCCATTTTCCTTATACATTTTGTTTAAGATGGTAGCTGTACAACCAACAGGCTCAGCACGGAAATATAGCGGTTCACTTGTTTCAAAGTTAGAAATGCGATGGTGGTCAACTACCTCCGTAATACGAGCGTCTTTAATATTTGCTACACTTTGTTGAAATTCATTATGGTCAACGAGAATCACATCTGTACCTGGCTCTACTTCCTCCATTAATGCAGGTGCTTTTACTTCGAAATAATCAAGTGCATATTGCGTTTCTTTGCTAACTGCACCTAGTCGAACGGGTTCTGCATCCATTCCCAATTTCTGCTTTAAATCCGCATATCCGATTGCGGAACAAATTGCGTCTGTATCTGGATTTTTATGTCCAAAAATTATCGTCTTTGCCATTGATCATTTCTCCTTCTATTAAAGCTTTTACAACTATTAGCTTATCAAAATTCATTCCGCTTGAATAGCGATTTAAAAAAATTCGCTAAATCACATGAACAAAGGCGCAAGCGCCCGTTTAGCAACGTAGTGAATGGAACGAATCAACTAAAGATATAGGAATCATGCCACTAAAAACAGGGGTATGCCGACGCCTGAGCGGCAAGCCCGTTTTTAGTCGGCCTTCCTCTTTGCCACGAACCGATGATGCCTTATCGTAGGGCGCATTTCTAAAGTCGCATCGTTGCTGGGCTCATGCGCTGGACGTGGCTAGTCGGTTATTTCGTTATCCATAAGCACCTAAGTTTATACTTTCTTATTCTTTAAAAAATAAGCTCTAGTACGCATTTACTTTTTATCCGTTTATTTTTATCATAGTATAGTGAAGCATATAGAGGAAATTTTTTATGATAGTAACGATTATTCTGCTGAACGAAAGGATATTCCGATGAAAAGAAAAGCAATTATTGTTGGTAGCGGCATTGTGGGAGCTTCAACCGCCTATTATCTTGCGAAGAATAACTGTGACGTGACGATTATAGATCGTGAAGATAAAGGACAAGCAACAGATGCTGCTGCTGGGATCGTCTGTCCGTGGTTGTCACAACGACGAAATAAAGCGTGGTATGAACTTGTAAAAGCTGGAGCTCGCATGTATCCTTATTTAGTAAAATCACTCGCAACAGACGGCTTACCGGACACCGGCTATCAGCAAGTTGGTGCATTACATTTGCATCAAGATGAGAAAAAATTAATCGCAATGAAGGAACGAGCGGAAAAACGAAAGATAGATGCTCCAGAAATTGGCGAGGTGGAATTATTATCTCCCAAGCAAACACAAAGTAGATTTCCATTATTAGACGACACGTATGGCTCTGTTTATGTTAGTGGTGCAGCGCGTGTAAACGGTAGAAAGCTTCGGGATGCACTTCTTCAAGCAGCACAAAAACACGGTGCGAAACGAATAAAAGGGACCGCTGTATTACAAAACGCAGGACAAACGATTACTGGCGTCACTTTACATGATGGTCGTGAAGTAAAAGCAAATACAGTTATTGCAGCAACAGGTGCTTGGATGAGCGAGTTACTAAAACCGTTAGGAGTTGCCTTTCAAGTCGAGGCACAACGGGCACAAATTTTACATGTGAAACTAGAAAATATGGATGAAGACTTATCCACTTTACCAGTTGTGAAGCCGCCGAATAATCAATATATGCTCACCTTTCCGAACAATCGAATCGTGCTTGGTGCGACATATGAAAATAAAGTAGGTTATGATTGTCGTGTTACAGTTGGTGGGATGCAGGAAATTATAACGAAAGCGCTGGAATTTGCGCCACGATTAGCAGAGGCAACAGTTGTAGAAGCTCGTGTTGGTTTTCGTCCTGTGACTCCAGAATTTCTCCCAGTCATTGGTCCGCTCCCAGGCTTTCAAGGGTTGTTATTAGCAAACGGGCTTGGATCAACAGGATTAACGATGGGACCATTTATTGGTTCGCAGTTAGCAAAATTAGCCATGAGCGAACCGACAGATATTGATTTGCATCCTTACGACGTACGTACTGCAATCACAAATGCTAAACTATAGCGTACAAGTTTCCGTGAGTAACTACCTAAAAAACTAACGCTAGATCAAACCACTTAAAATGAATAAACCACATGAATTCAAATTTAAAGCTTTTGAATTCATGTGGCTTTCCTTTTCTATTGGAACTCACACCAATGCTTAAATTTTATTTTACGATTAATACTGGGCATTCCACTTGCTTAGCAACCTTGTGACTGACACTACCTAACAGAAACGTTTGGAAGTTATTTCTACCGCGGCTTCCTACAATGACACAATCAATATCATGCTTATTTGCATATGCAACAATTTTAGGCCCCGGATCCCCATGTAAAACGGTAACTGTGTAATCTATATTGGCTGCTTGTAATACATCTGTGATCGGTTGCATTCTTTCTTGTCTGTTTTTTTCTACTTGCGCATGGTCGGCACCATATAGCACGTCCGACTTTGCCGTTTCACCATCAACAACATACACCACTTCCACCTTAGACGAAAATTTTTTAGCCAACCCTACTGTATACTCGGCAGAACGAATAGAATGAGAAGAGCCATCCGCTGCCAATAAAATATTTTGAAACAAACCGATCACCTCGCGAAAAAACTATGATTTAGGATTTCTTTTATCTTTATTTTACTTGTTTCTGTTTTGATTTACTATCCTGTTTGCTTAGAATAATTTCCTTAAGACAGGAGACACTTCTAAAGCAATTTTAAAAGGCGCTATTAATCCTAAAGGGAATTGTTTATATTTACAGAAAGAGAAGGGTTTGGTACGCTAACGTTATATTTAAAAGCTATATCTAATTAGAAAAGTAAATCAAGTAGAATACATATAAACTACTTTACTATGTCATGATTACAGCTCTTCAATGAATAAAACGGAACCAATTGAATTTTTACACTTTTTTAAAATGAATCATTTTGTAACACGAAGGGGGTAATAGTTATGAAAGGAAAATTCGCTGTTTTCGCGGTGATTGTTTTCACTTTCCTTGTACTTATATTATGCTGGATTTGGTTACAGAAAGTAATAACTGATTATGACTTAGAACGCGCTTTATCTTCTCATCAAATACAAGCTTCTGACTATGTAAATAGAGAGCATATTAAGTGAAGGTTCAATTTATTATTCCCACATTTAGGTGCTATATAGATAAAGCGAACCTTTAATGTTTCCAAGAAATTAAACACCTGAGTCCCTAAAATTCAGAGCACAAGCTGCATAATTTGCTCTTTTAATACTGTCTACTTGACAGGGGTCACATCAATCAGTGGGGATTTTCTTTCATCCCCACTGATTGTTAGTACCGTAATGGTATGACCTAAAGGTCTCTGGACGAATCAAGCATCTAGGTGCTGCTATCTCCCACTTAGACTTGTTGCAGTATGGATTCTCCAATTCTTGAAGTGGGAGACTTACAGCACCTTATATGCGGGATAAATGTTATCGTATTTATTTGACACCGACCTCGCCGACCTTACCGTATAAAAAACGGAACGCCGGAGCACAAATAGTTCATTAAGCACTATGCTGGTGTCTTGTCTCTAAATATTGTAATTTCGAGCGGATTTTTCCATATGTAAATTGAAATATTGGACTTTGAATAAAGGTAAAAACAAATGTAAATAAAAAGACCGGACCACCTAACAACAAACCAACGAGCAGTACGAAGGTTTCGGTAATAATCCGAACTTTGCCCACAGATGCTTGAAGCTTATCAGAAATAGACAGCATAAATCCATCTCGCGGCCCTGAGCCTACATTTGCTGCATTATAAATACCACCACCCAAACCCATAATTACAATTCCAACGATAATGAGCATATAATCTGACCACGACCTCGATGCAACTGGTAAAAAATCAAGCCATAGAAAAATATCTACCAGCAAACCAACCAATACTGCATTAAAAAATGTCCCCATTTTAATATAGCTCTTATCTAAAACCCAAGATACACCAATTAATAAAATAGAAATAATTATTGCCCACGAACCAATTGATAACCCCAACTTTTCAAATAAAGCAACATTCAGTACGTCCCATGGGTGAATACCAAGATGCTGCATATTAATAGATATACTTACACCGAGACTAAATACAGTGATGCCGATTAAAAATACTCCCCAGCGGACTGCTAACATTATCGCAACGCCTTCTTTCTCTATAAGAGGTTGTTTAAAAAGTGCACTAAAAAATGCTAAAGCAAATTTCTTCGTTAGCTTGTTTTTCCTTCCTTTGAAAAAGAGTTCCCCCTTTCCTCGTGAGAACGAGTTTCAAGCAAGCCTATACTAATGTTCATGTTTCTGTAGGCATATGGAGTTTTGCTAAAATAGCCCACGTTCTGTAGGCAACGTAGAAGTCAGTAACACACACAAGCCCACTACTAAACTTCGCCGCTCAAACTCAGGCGCCAGAACGAGCTAGTGTCGGCGTTGCAACGAGACAAGAAAGGCTACGACAGCAACACATTGCACGCAGAAAAAGTGTTTTTCTTTTTCAAAGACGCCTGAGACCATATCCGACCTCGGTCCTTATTACCACCTTTTTTGAACACGCACTATAATCACTAATAATACATAAAAAGTAAAACTCCCTGTGAAAGTCATTTTATAATAGGCTTGCCCATAAATTATCATGCTTCTTTTAATCTATACCAAGTTAAGGCTTCTTGTTCCACTTCTTTCACAAAATCATTTTTCTCGCTAATATATGCTTCTATCTGTTTCGGATACTTGATCGCTAAAGCCGTTTTTAAATCTCCGTATTTTTTAGCTATCGATGGGTGGGCAATTAAATAATCCTTAAACGCGAGATGCCGTTTGATATGGTCGTCCCCTTCTTCAAATACGTGCACATGATGTGTCCGTTCATTTCCACCTTTGTTGAAATACCTTCTTCCTTCTATACCATTCTCTCCTAAGGCGACATAGCCCAGATTTTCCATTTCTTCTATGTATTGATCTACTTTTTCAATCGAAGAAACCACCGGCATGATGTCTATAATCGGTTTAGCTGCTAAGCCTGGAACAGCCGTACTTCCAATATGATGCATCACAACTAGTTCTGTTTTAAAAATGGCTGCTATATTTTTTGCTTCTTGCATAAAAAGATTCTGCCATTTACTTTGGTATGGAGTAACGATTACTTTCCGCAAGAATATACCTCCTCTTATATTATATTTAGGCGTTATTTTTTTCGCTCCATTTTTTCTTACATTTTATTTGTTATACTGCTTGAGAATTTATAAGTGCACCTGAATCCGTCGCTTTACACTACAGTTGGACGCTTTCCGAGGGTCTGCATGAGCCTCCTCCCTCGCAAAAAGCGCTCGTTGCGGGATCTTAAGGCTCATGCTTTTCCCGCAGGAGTCGCCGCCTTGCGTCATCAACTTCCATTATTTCACACTTAATTACTGGTCTAGTTTTCCTAATGCTTTTTTTAACAAATAGTACATTGATTCTATTTGACATATCACCGCAGATCTTTCTTCTATGTAAATGATAATGAGACTCCTATTTATTAGGAGCCTCACCCCACATACCATATACGTACTCACCACTTCATAAGCACGAGCTTTCAGAAACTATCATATCGGCTAATTCCCCCACTATCAAGTACAACATTCTAATCTTCTTTACTGGAAAAATAAGCATCTAAAATACCTTGACCGATGGTTTGATTTATCGGATGTTTACTATTAACAATCCCCGTATGAGGTACAATAATAGCAAACGCCATTTCAGGATCATCATAAGGTGCATAGCCAACAAGTGAAAGATTTTCTGTATCTGCTTTCTTTTCTCCATCTTTATAATAGGCGTTTTGAGCGGTCCCCGTTTTACCAGCTGCTTTATAATTACGATATTTCGATGTTCCAAAATAACGTACAGCAGTTCCTCTTGGTTCATTAAATACTTGCCTAAACCCTTCCTGAATTCGTTCAATATTCGATTTATCCATATCAATTCGATTTAGTACTTCTGTTCCCTTGCTTTGATATACAGAGCCTAATCGCTCTTCTACTTGTGATGGATTGCGTATCTCTTTTACTAATTGTGGGCGTACACGGTTACCGTCATTCGCTATCGTTGATACATATTGCACTAACTGTAGAGCAGTGTAGTTATCATATTGACCAATTGCATAGTCCATAAGCAGCCCTGGTTGAAATTGTTTGTCACCAATAACACCGGTTGATTCATAAGGGTAATCAATACCTGTTCGATTTCCTAAGCCAAATTGTTGAAAATAGCTGCGCATCTGATCCCATGCAGCTACATCAAATGCCGCACTCTCTCCATTTGGAAACGGATAGCGATGCTCTCCTCCCATTTTCAATGCAATATAAAACATATATACGTTAGATGAACGGCGTAACGCAGCATAGTCATCCACCGGGCCTAGTTCCGAATAGGAACCTTTCGGCGCGCCACTAGCAATTTGTATTTTTCTGTCATTAAATACTTGCCCTGGAGAAATAACTCCTGATTCGTACCCTGCTAAAACAGTAGCTCCTTTAATAGCGGACCCTGGTAAATGAGCATCATGGAATGCTTTATATGGAGCCTTCTTATAGTCATTTGTTTTTCTATCGTATGTTACACCGCTTACCGCAAGCAATGCTCCCGTTTTTGGGTTCATGACTACAGCGGCTGCATCTGACATATATTGATGTTGATAAGGATGTTTTTGAATCGTCTTCTGTAATTCTTCTTGTAACACTTTATCGACCTTTTTTTGGAATTCCATATCAATGGTTAAAACAAGATCTTTACCTGCTTGCCCTTCCACTGCTACTCGAGAATCTACCGTAGTTCCATCTTTTGTTGTGATATATTCTATTTGCTCTTTTCTCCCCCGTAAAGCATCCTCATAATATTTTTCTAAACCACTAATTCCGACACGATCATTACGGCTGTATCCTCTCGTTAAAAAGTGTTCCAATTTTTCTTTCGGAAGACCTCGCTCTTGAGTCGTAATATTGCCAACTAAGCTCTTTAATGTATCTCCAAATGGATAATTGCGCTCCCAGTCTGCAATCGCATTGATTCCTGGTAATTCACCTAAATTTTCCGATACTTGCGCATACTCTTCTGCTGTTACACCTTCATTTTTAATAATTTGTGGCGTTAGCGCATAAGCTTTATCCAGTTCTTTTTTAATTACGATGATCAATTTATCGTGTTCCGATATATCATTCATCTCTGTTTCGGTAATTCGTTCTAAAGCAAGATCATATTCTTCGACATCATCAAGCTTCTTTTTTTCTTCTTGAGACAGCCTTTCTACTACTTTGTCTTTATTGTTTAAGTAATAGTACTCTTTTTTATCCCTTTCACTAATTCCTTTAACCTCAATCGTAATCAGCTTGGCTAATTTCTCAGCTACTTCTAATCTATCTGCAGCTTGCGTTCCTTTAGCAGGGGTATAGGTAATCGCATATAGTGGCTCGTTACCGACAACAAGTTGCTGATTGCTATCATATATTTTACCACGTGGAACTGGTACTTTCGTTGTCTCATTAACCGTTCGATCAATTTCTTCCTGAAAAGACTCCCCTCTAAGAATTTGGACTGCACCGAGCTGGAGAATTAAAGCTGCAAACATGATAAACATAACAAAAAAGAGCAAATTCAATCGAAATGGCAGCTTATCCTTCCATTTGTTTTCTTTTCTTCTCTTGCTCATGTCATCCCCCTTTTTCTAAAAATATTCTCCCCGCTAATTTGTAATATCAACACAAGTATACAAAAAAGTGAAATAATTTAACTTGCTCAACTTTTCCCACTTCAAACTACTTTTGAATTGATCATACCATGTTCCGAATTCACCAGCAACCAATTCTTTCCTGTTTTAAACGATTAAGAAAGCTCTATCTAAGGACGGTGTGAAAATGTACCATGATTGATTAAAAGTCTGCAATTCTGTTAACAATCGTCGGTTTTGCCGACCATTGGATCGTCAAAAGAATGCTCACTGAAAGGATTCATTTTTCAAGTTATAACTCATTATATCTCTAAAAGTGAAATTCAGAGGCAAAGTACACACTTCCTCATCATAATATAGATATTTTCACTAATAAAGCGAACTTTTAGTCAGAAGGGGTTTTCAATGAATCCCACTGCTTGTTAGTACCGTAATGGTATGACCTAAAAGCATCTTACGAAATAGGACATCTAGGTGCTGTTAGCTCCTACTTAGATTTATTGCCGTATAGATTTATCCACCTCCTGAAGTGAGAGTCTTACAGCATCTTATATACGCGATAAACTAAATCTGTTTCATGATCACGTACAGCATTTAAGAACGATTGTTAATGTGCATAACTTTGCCAAATTACCATTGCTTGTACTTCCCCTCCCTTTCTTGACCCTATCCACAGGCTATTTGTGATAAAATTCACTTTTAAAACGCTTCCCCTATACATAATAACTCTACAAAACATAACAATCACAATACACAATACAATTATTAACAAATTTGTCGAAAGTACGTTACAAAAATTTCAAGATTTAAACCGCTACAGACTTGTATTTAATTGTATAGTATAAGCAGGAGGTTCAAATGTCATAGTAGAAAGGAGCTAAATCTGTCAGAGAGTTGTTCTTTTTTCTTACTAAAAGCATCAATGTGAGAGCATGGGGAGTACGAAATCATCATTCATCTATCCATTTAAGCTAGTCTCAATAAATAAATAGCTGATACTTCTACTTTTATTCCTTTATAAAAGATGGTTCTAATTTTACCGGCTGGAGTTTTGTAGCATTGTAGCGTAAATAAATATATTTGACTGCTACACCTCATCGCACAAAATTTCAATCTTTAGTAGACAAAAGATTATACATAGGCAAAACCTATGAAATTACTTAGAATTAATTTTGTTCAGTACCGAACAAGCTTTTTTGTAGACAGTAAAAGCACCTAAACTTACTACCTTCAGTCATTTGAACATGCCAACAACAAACATGTTTTACTCACCTATCTTTTATGAAACTTGTTGAAAAAGTTATACCCCACATAGAATGGGAGGAAGGAGAAACTTATGGACGTTATTACGTTATCGCGAATTCAATTCGCATCAACCACCATTTTTCACTTTATTTTTGTGCCTTTATCAATTGGTCTCGTCTTTTTAATTGCACTCATGGAGACATTATATGTTGTAAAAGGTAAAGAACAGTACAAAAAAATGGCGAAGTTTTGGGGACATTTATTTCTCATTAACTTTGCCGTTGGAGTCGTTACTGGTATTTTACAGGAATTCCAATTCGGGATGAATTGGTCGAACTACTCTCGCTTTGTTGGGGACGTCTTTGGAGCTCCACTTGCTGTGGAAGCACTGCTCGCTTTCTTTATGGAATCCACCTTTATTGGATTGTGGATTTTTGGTTGGAAGCGTCTATCGAAGAAAGTACATTTAATGTGTATTTGGCTCGTATCTATTGGAACGATTATTTCTGCTTTTTGGATATTAGTCGCTAACTCGTTTATGCAGTACCCAGTAGGTTTTGAAATTAATAATGGTCGGGCAGAAATGAATGATTTTCTTGCATTAATTACGAGCGGTCAAGTATGGGTCGAATTCCCACATACCGTATTTGGCTCATTAGCCACAGGAGCATTTTTAATCACGGGTGTAAGTGCATGGAAGTTATTAAAAAAACAAGACACTGCCTTCTTTAAAAAATCATTTAACATCGCATTAATTGTTGCTATTATTTCTGGTTTTGGAATTGCCTTCACTGGACACGCACAGTCCCAATTCCTAGTTGAAACACAGCCCATGAAAATGGCTGCTGCAGAGGGATTATGGGAAGATAGCGGTGATCCTGCGGCATGGACTTTGTTTGCAAATATTGATTCCGATAATCAGGAAAATTCATTTGAAGTCAATATTCCATACATTCTTAGTTACCTCTCCTACAGTGAATTTAGCGGAAGTGTAGAAGGGATGAAATCAATTCAAGCTAAATATGAAGAACTGTATGGAGAAGGAGATTATATTCCTCCGGTAAAAACAACGTTTTGGAGTTTCCGAATTATGGTTTTCACTGGTGGACTTATGATTTTATTAGGACTTTATGGAGCATATCTATCCAAACGGAAAAAACTGGAGCAAAGCAGCAAATATTTAAAAATCATGATTTGGGCTATTTCGCTACCATTCATCGGTAGTACCGCCGGTTGGATTATGACAGAAATCGGCAGACAGCCTTGGGTCGTATTTGGCCATATGCAAACACAAGATGCTGTGTCCCCAAACGTAACTGCTGGGCAAGTTCTTTTCTCACTAATCTCATTTAGTGCGATCTATTTAATCCTTGCTATTGTGATGGCTTACTTATTCGTTCGAGTAATCAAAAAAGGCCCTGTTGAAGAAGAAAAAGATGTCAAGCTAACAACAGATCCTTTTGGAGAGGAAGGGTATGGTTCTTATGCTAAATGAGGTGTGGTTTATTTTAATCGCTGTCCTATTCGTCGGATTTTTATTCTTAGAAGGCTTTGATTTTGGTGTTGGCATGGCGATGCGATTTGTTGCCAAAACACCTGGTGAGCGCCGTGTATTAATCAATACTATTGGACCAGTTTGGGATGGAAATGAAGTTTGGCTCATCACAGCAGGTGGAGCGATGTTTGCTGCATTCCCAAATTGGTACGCCACTTTATTCAGTGGTTTGTACATGCCGCTCGTTATCATGCTGCTACTGCTCATTGGACGAGGTGTAGCATTTGAATTTAGAAGTAAACTAGATAATCCCAAATGGCGCGACACTTGGGATTGGACGATCTTTGTTAGCAGTTTGTTAAATCCATTTCTATGGGGAGTGGTGTTTGCTGCATTGATGGCAGGCTTACCAATTGATAGTGAGATGAATATTTATGCTTCTTTATTTGACTATATTACGCCATATACATTAATTGGCGCCATTGCGATTACATTGCTTTGTTTCTTGCACGGTCTCTTCTTTATCACCTTGAAGACAACCGGGGACTTGCAAAATAGAGCTCGTGAAACTGCAAAAAAAGTGGTCTATGCTGTTGGTATTGCTTTAGTCGCGTTTGTAGTGGCATCCTATTTCTACACAGATATTTTCGAAGTAAGAGGTGCTGTATTAATCCCGATTTTCGCACTGATCGTGGTAGCTGTTATTTTTGCTAGAAGTTTTGCACTCAAAAGCCGTGATGGCTGGGCATTTACGATGACTGGATTAACGATTGCGCTAACAGTAACATCCGTATTCGTCGGTTTATTCCCACGAGTAATGGTAAGCAGTATTAACCATGCGTTCGACTTAACGATTCATAATGCTGCTTCAGGGCCATATTCTTTAAAAGTCATGACCATCGTAGCTGTAACATTAATACCTTTTGTGCTTGGTTATCAAATATGGAGTTATTATGTGTTCCGTAAACGTGTTAAAGAAGAGGAGCATTTAGAATACTAATGAAAAAGATGATGCAAAATCATTTATGGACGTACAAAGGTGTAAAGCTAACGCTGGGAATTGTCGTAGCCATTACGATCGTTGAAGCAATCGCGATTATTTTACAAGCAACATGGTTAGCAGAATGGTTATTTCGCTTATTTAGTGGGGAATTATTTCAGAAAACATGGACATTAGGCGCTCTTTTTCTGTTAGCATTTGCTATGAGATATCTGATGAGTACTCTTAAGAAAAAAGTAACCTTTCAGTTTGCAGAAAAAACCCGTGTTGAAACAAGAAAACAACTAATGGCCAAGCTATTCGAGCTTGGCCCAAGCTACACTAATAAACAAGGAACTGCCAAATTAGTAAATTTGGCGATGGAAGGTGCAACGCAGCTACGTACGTATTTAGAATTGATTATTCCTAAAATGGTGGCAGCCTGCATCGTTCCACCAATGGTGCTTATCTATGTTTTTTTTCAGGATAAATTATCAAGTGTCATTTTATTTTTCACGGTACCTATTATTATCGTATTTATGATTCTCCTTGGGTTAGCTGCGAAAAAGAAAATGGAACGACAATGGCATTCATATCACCTATTATCCAATCATTTTATTGATTCTTTACGTGGTTTGGAAACCTTAAAATATCTAGGTAAAAGCAAATCACATGGAAACACGATTGAGAAAGTGAGTAATGAATACCGAAAATCGACCATTGGAACATTACGGATCGCATTTCTCTCTTCTTTTGCGCTTGACTTTTTTACTATGTTATCGGTAGCCTCTGTTGCCGTAGGTTTAGGGCTACGACTTATTGAGGGAAACCTATTATTAGACGTTGCGTTAGTCGTCTTAATTTTAGCCCCTGAGTTTTTCTTGCCGCTGAAAGAGGTTGGAGCTGATTATCATGCGACGTTAAATGGTCAGGAAGCGGCGAAAGCGATTGATACGATTTTAGCAGAGCCCACTCCGGAATGTAATCCCATTATTGCAAATACGCTTGTCTGGTCAAACAATAGTAAGCTAAAGCTCTCCTATGTCAGTCATTCCCATGACGATAACGGGCTGCAGGCTTTAATCGATGTTTCCTTGCAAGTAAATGGCTTTGAAAAAATTGGTATTGTTGGTGCTAGCGGTGCAGGAAAATCTACTCTCATTGATATATTAGGCGGATTTTTAACACCAACTCAAGGGAGCTTCCGAGTTAATCAGCAAATTTTAAACACCTTAAACAGTGAAGCATGGCAACGCCAAATTACGTATATCCCACAGCATCCGTATATTTTTAGTCAGTCAATCGCTGAGAATATTCGTTTTTACGAACCAAATGCTTCTGATGAAGAGGTATGGCAAGCGGCAAAAGCTGCGGAATTGGACGACTTGATCCACTCCTTTCCTAATGGAATAGAGCAAGAAATTGGTACTGGCGCCCGCTCACTTAGTGGCGGTCAAGAACAACGAGTAGCCTTGGCACGAGCCTTTCTTGGCAATCGTCCAATCCTATTATTGGATGAGCCAACTGCACATTTAGATATTGAAACAGAGTACGAATTGAAACAGACAATGACTACATTGTTTAAAGATAAATTAGTCTTTTTTGCAACCCATCGTCTCCATTGGATGGAACAAATGGACCGGATTATCGTATTAAAAGATGGCGTCGTCGTAGAAATAGGAACACCACATGAATTAATGCTCCGCAGAGGAGAGTATTATCAACTCGTTCTGTCACAATTGGAGGGAGTACAATGAGAACTTGGATCATCCCATATGTAAAAATGCATTATAAAGGGTTATTAGCCAGCATTCTTATAGGTTTATTGGCTCTAGCCTGTGGCGCAGCGCTTATGTTTACATCTGGATACTTAATTTCCAAATCCGCATTAAGACCTGAGAATATTTTAATGGTTTATATTCCCGTTGTGTCCGTCCGAGCTTTTGGTATTTTCCGGGCAGTATTTCACTATCTTTCTCGTTTAACGAGTCATAACACGATCCTTCGAATATTAGCGAATATGCGTAGCCGCCTTTATCAAACCCTAGAACCGCAAGCAGCTTTTATTCAGTCACGCTTTCAAACTGGCAGAATTCTAGGAGTATTATCGGATGATATCGACCATTTACAAGATTTATTTATTCGAACCATTTTACCAAGTGCTACTGCTTTAGGTATGTATGGTATTGTTATTGCTTATCTAGGATGGTTTGATATTGTTTTTGCTTTACTTATGGCAGTGTATCTATTTTTTATCGTTGTGTTTATTCCTATTCTTTCACTATGGTCCAGCCGAAAACGAACCGCTTTAATAAAGAACGGTCGTTATGATCAATATCATATACTGACAGATGGATTACTTGGGATTAAAGATTGGATGATCGCTGGAAAACCAAATGATTTTATGAAACAAGATACAATGAAAGACCAATCTGTAGCTATTGTAGAAAGGCGCATTAAAAGCCAGCAACGATTTCGAGACTTCGCCAATCAACTCATTATTGGCGCTATGGTTATTTCTATGGTTTACTGGTCAAGTACGATGGTTGCTGAAGGAAATATGCATGTTACATTAATTGCCGCCTTTGTTCTCGTTACACTAGCCATTGCTGAAGCTTTTTTACCAGTTTCTGAAGCATTAGAACAAGTTCCAGAGTATACCGAATCCATTTCCAGATTGGAAGCACTGGAAGAAACAGATGCTGGAAAAGCTACTTCTCAGCAAAACGTTTCTTTATCAGCAGTCCCTCGTTCTGTAGATATTCTGCTTGATCATGTTGCTTTTCAATATCCTGGATTTGATAAACAAGTTTTAAAAGATGTATCCATTGCAATACCACAAGGGAAAAGACTCGCTTTATTAGGAAAAAGCGGAGTAGGAAAATCAAGTATTGTCCAGCTTATTTGTGGATCCTATGCCCCAACAAAAGGAACAGTAACTCTCAATGGAACAGATGCAACAGCTTATGGTGATGCTCTATTTGAAATGGTATCGATTTTAAATCAGCAACCACATTTATTTAACACGACAATTGCTAATAATCTTCGCCTTGGCAATCAACAGGCAACCGACCAGAACATTGTCGAAGCGGCTAAAAAAGTTCAGCTTCATGATTATATCAAGAGCCTACCCAAAGGGTATAATACAATGATGGAAGAATCGGGACAAATCTTTAGTGGCGGTCAGCAACAACGGGTGGCTTTAGCTAGAATTCTATTAAAAGGAACCCCCGTCGTTATACTTGATGAACCAACCGTAGGCCTAGATCCTAAAACAGAGGCAGATTTGTTAAAAACCATTTTCTCGACATTGAAAGATAAAACAGTTATTTGGATCACTCACCATTTATCTGGCATTAAGCATATGGATGAAATTATTTTCTTAGAGGATGGGTATATTGAGATGCAAGGCTCACACCAAGAATTGTTAACTACTTCACAGCGATACCAAGATTTATATTATTTGGACGTACCTCCATCGATTCGAAAAATGGTTCAACTTTAAGTTCTTGATAGCTATTGTTCTTCTTAACCTACATTTCATCGTTTTTTATAGGCAAACAAAGATTACTGTGCGTGAGTCCTTTAAAGCGATAATTAAAAGAATAATTGAAACAGGTACGCCGTGGGTCTATCCTTTCCACGGCTTTTTTTAGGAGATGAGGGGGCAATTTTAAGAACGCTGCGCCTACTACTTATCAAGTTTGGTTTCTGTTCAAGAAATAATGACCTTCTCCAAAATCTATGAAAGTAAAACTAGACGAAAATGAATTTTACCGATACTGAAAAAACATACGCCTTCCGTGGGGCACGTGCTCAGACTCCTTGAAAAAAGTGTTGGATTTTCACGCTACGTATCCCCACAGGATAGGGGAAGCTGCGAAAGTAAAACATCGCACGAAGCAAATATGTTGTTCATTTTCGAAAAGTCTCCATGTTTTCCTTTGCTGCTAATCCATGACTGTATTTATTTATTAATGTCAACCTTGCCCGAAATTATATTAGATTACAGTGAAAAATATGATAAGATGTTCTTGTGGGAAAATTCATACAAATCCCCTTTTACGAACAATCTTTATTTAGAGAAGATGGTATGAAAAAACTAATTATATGGCAAAGAAACTTTGAGGGTAAATACTTCTGAATAGTCATGTGCCCCACATAGAAAAGTAGCAATTCATTTGCAGCAAATATTATTAATTATTGATGCTCAAAAGGAACTAATCGATGGGAGCCAAGAAGTAAGCGCTGTCTATAATAAACATGAGTTGATTAAAAATATTAATTTAGTCATTTAAAAAGCAAACAAATTAAGTGTCTCAACTGTTTTTGTCAGGGACTTGGATGTTGCTAAAGGCAGTGGACAAGGATTTGAAGTACATGACCAAATTCATGTGCCTAAAAATAGCCTTTTTTTTGATAAAGGGGCTACAAATTCCTTCCATGGAACAGGACTGCTTCCATACTTAAAAGCTCAAAACATCCACCATGTAGTTATCATGGGTTGTAAAACGCAGCACTGTATAGATAGTGCTGTCCGAACAGCTACGATTAATGGACTAGATGTTACTTTAGTTGGCAATGGACATTCTACAACTGATAGTGAGGTTTTAAGTGCCAAACAAATTATAAACCATCACAATGAAACGTTGCATGGTCATTACAATGTAGAACATTTTTCAATGGTTAGAAATGCAGAAGAAGACTTATTTCAACCACAGCATGATTTATATCGATAAAGTGAATCTTCAATCAGCGGGGAGGAATAACCCTCTCCACTTATGGTTAGTACCGTCATGGTATGACCTAAATGCCACTTAGGAAATAGGGAATTTAGGTGCTGTTATCTCCCACTTAGACTTG
This sequence comes from Virgibacillus sp. 6R, assembly GCF_001895305.1. NCBI lineage: Bacteria > Bacillati > Bacillota > Bacilli > Caryophanales > Bacillaceae > Virgibacillus > Virgibacillus sp. 6R. Next base: position 1,064,298 of record NZ_CP017762.1, read on the forward strand.
TTGCAGTACAAATTATCCTACTCCTGAAGTGAGAGTCTTACAGCGCCTTATATACGGCATCAATATCAACACAAATAAAAAAGGAGACCGATGGAAATTATATTTACCTATACATTTACTAGTAACAAAGATTGTATTTCTTTTAAACAGCGGAAAGGTGTTTCGGCTATTTTAGATGTTTCTGCAACGGTTACCATCTACATCCATAATAAATATATTGTAATGAAGAAGGGTTTCCTATTCTAGAATGTTATAAGCATTTATCCAATTGGGTACAAGCTACTAAAAAGTATCATATTATTCAGGAATTCCATTGAATTTGATGAATATGATGACGGCGCAATTCTATCTTTAATCTCACTTGAAAATAAAGCTAGGCTAAATTCTATTTGGGGAAATAGCAGGACTTAGAAAATCATTTCGAGTTAACTATATAGCTAAACAGTGGATGAACTTAGAAGAGCGTCTTAAAGCAGATATAGAAACATACTTTCAAATACGTTTAAAAGATCTTATGAAACATATTCCAGCCATAATGGTGAAATGGAAAATACAATAGGATGCAAAATAGATAATATTGATATCATCGTTTGAACCTGCTTTAGCTTTTATCCCTCATGACGATCAGTATGAACAGTAGGGTATAGTAGCGAGCTTAATTTTAATGTTGTTTTCCTTTTTAACTTGTTTACACTTAAGCGCCTTATATGTAGAAATGGATCAATAATGCTTTTCCCAACATCGAATGGGTATAATAACTGCCTTTGTATTAATATCTTTTAGAAACCCTAATCATACTAATTTGGCTCTGATTTAAAAAACGTATAGGTGCAACGCTGGTTCCTAGACCACTATCTATATAAAGAAATTGATTTTGGTTTATATTATATGTTCCTTTATCGTAAGTAGGGAAAAAACCTTCATCGGGAGCTACTAAGGCTCCAATAAAAGGAAGTCTTACTTGTCCGCCATGTGTATGGCCACTTAAAATCAAGTCAGCAGGTAGGCTGCTCTCTTTTTCTATGATGTTAGGTGAATGAGAAAGTAATACAGTATAATACTCGTCATTCACGCCAGCAAAAGCCTGTGTAACGTTCTCGTGATTCGTAGAGCTATCGTCAATCCCAACAAGATTTAAGCTAACCTGATTCATCGTTAATTGTCTATTTTTATTGTTTAAAATCGTTACCTGTCGTTCCTCAAGCCCGTTTAAGAATTCCTCTTTTTTTGGATTATCCCATTCATGGTTTCCCGTAACAAAGTAAACATGCTTCTGCACAGACGTGAGCTTTTCAACGAACGCAAACATATCGTTAAACTCGGTAGTCTTTCTATCTATTAAGTCTCCTGTAATAACAATTATATCCGCATTTAAATCTTTGATCGTTTGAATTAATTCTTCATTACTTTTCCCAAACACTTTATTATGCACATCAGTGATCTGTAAAATGTTAACTGCTTTATCATCAGGGATTTTATCACTATAAAATGGAAGCTTATTCACTTTAAACGTATTTGTGTCCATATATGCTTTAATACATAGAGAAAGGATGAAAAGGATAGCAAAAGGAATCAGCAGCTTTTTCTTTGTTATATTGTGTCTATTAGATAGTTGATTTTCTTTCATTTGTTGGTTTGGCATGAATGTTTCATCCTCCTTCACGGGCTACGCTTGCCACCTGCTACTTGGATTTATTAAAACGGATTGGTTAGAATTCTCTCACTCAATCATATTCTTTAAGCACTAAAAACATGTTAAAATCACAGCTTCTTTCATCTAACCTATACTGCAATTAACATCTGTTTTGCTTTTATTTCGTGCTTCCATAATACAGAGATACACCATTTTTTCCTTTCCAATCAAGCAACTGTGAAACGGTGATAAATTGATAACCTGCTTGTTTTAATGTTTTTAACAGCTTTGGTAATGCATCTGCTGTTGTGGAATGGATATCATGCAAAAGTACAATTGCTCCAGAAGTTATTTCATTTTGTACAATTTTTTGGATAGCTGATCCATTCCTATTCTTCCAATCGAGTGAATCAACAGACCAAAGTATAATAGATTGATTGTTTTCTTTTGCATACTTTATCACATTATCATTATAAATTCCATAAGGTGGGCGAATAAGACTCGGGCTAACACCAGTCGCCTCTTTTATCTTTTCATTCGTATAATCTAGCTCATTTTTTATGTTAACATCGCTCATTTTGGATAAATTAGGATGACTTTTGGTATGATTTCCAATTTCATGTCCTTCTTCTACCACCTTTCTTGCAAGATCGGGGTAATAATCTATTTGACTTCCTAACATGAAAAAGGTTGCCTTTGCATCGTATTCTTCCAAAGTTTTCAAGATTTTTGGAGTCCCTTGTGGACTTGGCCCATCATCGAATGTCAATGCAACATATTTTCCATTCGTAAGTTCTTTTCTATGTTCTTCTTGAATGATTTTTTTCTTTTCTACTTGTTGCTCTTTCGACATTTGTAAATAAGAATCCATATGATCTTGTAAAAAAACATATAATTTTTTAATTGGAATGTTGACTTCAACCGTTTCAGCAAATCCTTCTGTTATTGCATACTCATCCCAGTATAATGTTAAACCCCTTCGATCAATAGACCATTGCCAAGCATCCAGTTCTTGCAGCGATTCATATGTTTGCCTTTTATTTATATATGGCTGCAATTCCTTATTCTCCTGTAATTCTTCCCAGATAATTTCTTTTATTTTGTCAAGGTTTTTCTCATCAAGATGCAATATGTCATTAATGGTTAGAAATTGTTCTTTTTTTACATCAAAATTAAAAACTTTTACCATTTCCTGTTCATTTGCATCTCCGTGAATGGCGTATGTTCGAAAAACTAAACTATAAAAATCCTTCGTAATACGATTGGTTTCTAGTTGAATGTTTAAATGAGCCACTCCTTTTGTTTTTTTATTTATGCTAACGGTTTTTAAGAATGACTCTTTTTGACTTTTTATCCATTTGTTAATAGAAGAATTAATTTTTTTACTTTTGGTCTCTGGCTTACTAATTGAATAAGTATATGCATCTGTTTCTTGTGAAAGAGTTTTTAGCTGAATATCTGGGTACTTACTATTGCTTTCGTTCTCTTCAACTCTCTCAGCTTTTATATTATCTTTCTTATTTACTAGTTTATTAGGAAATGGTATTAATCTATTAATTCCTGTACAAATTAACAGAATTAATAAAAACAGCAAAATCCATCCAGGTAGTTTAATTCGCTTAATCACTTTAATTATTCCTTTCTATCAATAAAAAAGTAGTTGAACATTTTTTATTATACATAACCATATTTTTCATTACAAGTTTATTACTAATATTTCACTGATGTTTCAAAAAATACGTATATGTTACAAAAAATTGATTAAAAGAACTGACTCCTCCTTTGCATAAATGGACCTCCTTAAAGCTTTTTTCTCTTGCAATACTATCAGTAGCAAAAAAATCCCCCCTCAAGACTATAGCCTTGAGGACGGGATTAAGAAATTCTCTATTCGTGGTGCCACCCCAGTTTATTTATATGTCGCCATATAAACCTCTTCAAGTACGGCAAAATGGTTTTGCTTATACTTTAGCTCAATAACAGGAGCTCCTGTCACGCCATCATGTTTAATCCAATGTGATACTCCGAGACTTAATTCAACAAAATAATGCATACTCCTTTTCAGCAACGGAGCTCTCTGCTATACTTTCATTTCGTTTACTCTTCTCATCATCGCAAGTTGCTTATTCCATTTTAAAAAATTTATCATTTTATCATAATGGATGCAATAAGATTTTTTACAAAATAATGTTTATAGTAAAATCCGCATTTTGCTAGTTCTTTGCTAATCTTTCCAAAGCTCCATGCTAAACCAACTATAATTGGAGAGTGTAAAATATTTTGTGTAAATAGAAATTCTAATTCCTTCCACATGTTCTTTATACATCATCAAATGGAAATGAAATCGTCCCAATCCAATAGTTACTAAAGCCTTATAATTGGTTCGGTTCGTACATAACTGAATCTTCAATAGGGTTCCAATCCCCCACTTAACATTCCTAGAAAAGGTAACAATCCTATTAGACCAATTATCCGTTTCTATTAATCACTCCATAATATACGAGATCTTCAAAGCGATCTTCTTTCTTCACATGTTCCTTTAATACTCCTTCTTTTTCCATGCCAATTTTTTGCAAAACTTTTTCCGAAGCTGGATTTGTCTGAAAGCAGCGAGCAAACAATTTATGATATTGCTTTTCAGTAAAAGCTAATTTCAATAAGGCTTTTACTGCTTCTGAAGCAAACCCATTCCCCCAATACTCTTCACCAATCCAATAGGCTAATTCTCCATGAAAGAAATCTTTGATTGTTCTATAATGCTATGGAACCGTACAATCTACCGGTAGTTTTATCCGTTATTGCAAATTCATATAATTTATTATTTTGAAATCTTTCATATTGATGTTCTATCCAAGTTACAGCATCCTCTATAGAGTACGGATAAGGTAAATTCAATGTATGCTTATAGATATTGTAGTTATTACAAAGCTTGGTGACCTCTGGCGCATCTGCTTTTTGAAACAATCTTAATGTTAGCCGATTTGTCGTCATTATTTTTGCTTGCTGGTTGTAATTCAAAAAATCCTCCCCTTGCCTATTGGTTTATTAAACATCGCCCATTTTGCTTCCTCCATCTGTCTAGAATCGCTTAGTTAATATTATAATACAAACAATAGAATATGCTATCAGCATAAAGTGAATCTGATAAGGCTTTCCCTTTCTCGGTCATGTCTGAAATAACAACCTTAGCGCCTTCCTCAGCAAACTCCTTTACCGAAGCTTCACCAATACCGCTTGCTCCGCCAGTTACGACGACTGTTTTATTCTGAAAACGTCCTGACATCAAAATCCCTTCTAATAGTTTTGTACTACTATAGAAAAACTTTACTTGTCGCCAAGCCATTATGCGAAGGCTACCGTTTTTCTTATACTAACGCACTTTCTTATAGTATAAAAATTGCCCTCAACTCTATCGCCCTATATCTATTTAGCAAGAGAATACTAGTAATCTAGCATGTAAGTTGCAACGTGTTCCGCATTGGTGCAAAATATCATCATGGTAATGGAAGACTTCCTCAGGCTATGAAACGGTTACTATAACAAATTACACTTCCTGCCGTTTTTCTAATTAATCCTCTTCATTCTCCACTTTTTCAAATAACACTTCTGGAATCAATTCAAATCCTTCAATCATCGTATTTTCTTCAACTTCAATCATAAGGCTCAGTTTCCCCCCGAAGTGGATCTGCCGAACAAATCTTAGATCCTGTGGGCTGATTGAAATATCCGCTATTTTTGTCTTTATTTTAATCGATTTGGAAGTAGGTTTTGGCACGATGTTATTTGCTTTTAACTCATATTTTTCATCATCAATCACCGTCTTAAATGCCTCTTCTACCTTTTCTGTATCGACATCTTTTACACCACTGCTCTTTAGAACTCTTTCTACATCTTTATAGTCTAGCTTCGGTACTTCTTCCTCCTCTTCACTTTCTTCGATAACATGATAGATCTCATCGTATACATTGGAAAGCGTTGATGTATTAATGCGTTCGCCTGCGACTTTTTTCACGATTTCCTCAAAAACAATTTTATCTTCTTCTGCAGTCATTATCTCCTCAGCATTGAGTACTTCTTCAATGAAGTGATAATTTAATTCATTCGCTTTTCCTGCTGAATAAAGAACATGATTCACATCAGCAGCATTATCCGTAAAGCAAGGGAATAAAAATCCCGATATCGGCGCTTTCAAGTTAATAATCGGGTCGACGACGATATTATATTTAAACTCTTTTTCCACATAGTCAAATAGCAATTCTTTCTTCGGATCTTGCGTTTTGTTCATACTGCATAAAATAAATGAGTTCGAGTATACCGTATCTCGTTCACTTTCTTCTGCTTCTTCACTCTGTCGTTTCATCGGTTTCATATATTCGCCGCGAATAAACGTTACAACAATGTCCATTTCATATTGCTTATCGTTTAGCATTTTTTCTACCAGTCGAAGCATATGTTCCTTCCATTCTTCCATATCACTGCTTAATAGACCTTGGTGCAAAATGAGCTGACTATTATCCTCTGCCTCTCGGTGAAACTTTAATTCAAATAATTTTTGGTCAAGTTGCCCAGTTAATACTTTTTTAAAATTGGCCATGAAGAGTTCTTTCTGTTCATCTTCTAGTAATTCAAATGGCGTACTTTGATGATGATAAACCTCACTCGATTCTTTCATGATATATACATTAAAAATTTCATTGATCTTTAATAGATCATTATTCAATTTGAACTGCTTGCGAATATTTGCGATGTCTTTCTTATTCAATCTCGTTCCACTCCTATGTTGGTAATCAGCATATATATTAAGATATGCACTTTCCATCTTATCATAGATGCTATTTCGTATGTCTGCATATACGGAAAAATTTCGGTCTAACTCGTTCCTTCTTTACAAGTAAAAAGCTCTCACAAACATGTATTAGCACAACATTTGTGAGAGTTTTTGTTTTTTATTATGAATAGTCCAGCTAACTATTACGTAAAGTTTTATTTAGCAGATGTTTATGGTAGCTTATATTCGAAATTATACTCTTACACTTTATCTGCCGCAGCATTTTTTATACTTTTTCCCGCTTCCACAAGGGCACGGCTGGTTTCTACCGATCTTCACAACCTTTTGACTAGAACTGGAATTAGACTTTTGGCCAGCACTTGAATTGGGCTTAGAAGTTAGCAATGAACTTTTTTCTATTTCCAATAATTCATAGGGGGCATGTCCTTTAAGGAACCATTCCCTCGTGTTATTCATCAGATGAATAATTTTATCCATTAACGCTTTCACCGCTTGTTCACTATCAAACTCTAAAACATGAGATAAGTATTTTAAAACTTCGCCTGAACCCTCGCCCGATTTAATTGCATGTGCGCACTCTTCCACAATAGCATCCGCATCTGCTTTATCCATTTCATAATTTCGTGTCAGAAAATGAACGAGCTGCTGATAACTAGCATTTCTATCCACAAATCCTGGTTCACCAGCTTCAAGAAGTTGTTGTTCTGTAAACGGATAGAAAGGTACACTTTCTCTCATTTTCTGTTCTTGCTTTACTTTTTTCGGTTCCAAGACGTCAATATGTGAGAAACCTTCCATATCAATAACAATTTCAGGACAAAAATGCATAGAGTCTGCAATAACATCTACAAAGGATTTAAAATCAATGTCTTCCTTCATATATTTTTCTACCATATGAATCATCTGATGTACGTTTAATACACCATAATAATATAATAAACCACGTGTAAGCTTAATCCATTTTGTATTTCGCTTTATGGTCGCTCTTACGTTGATATCATGTTTCAAAGCTGTAATAGGAGCAAGCATTTCTTCGGGCACAGTTAAAACTCTATTTCCTTCCAAAGTTCCCGTGTATACCAAACCTGTACGACGCAGATATTCCATTTGATCATGATCTAAATCTGGTGCAATTATTTTCCCACCATTTTCCGCGATATTCAACAGTACTTTGAAACGGTCCATATCCCATAAAAATATTAACCTCTTTAGATGTTCTGGAATATTTTGTTCTAAAACTTGAATGAGCTCAGCTTTCTTCAAACTGCTTGCATTTTTTATATCTAGCTTTTTTCTAATAGTATCTAATTCAGCCTTTGTATATCTGTTCAGCGCATCATGCAATGTCAATGGAAAAAGAATTTCCTGCCATTGTTTTTTAGATTGCTTTTTTAATCTTTCTATTTCTATTCTTTCAAATTCCTCAAATACATGTTCTATATTTATATCTTCTTTATTCATTACATACACCTCTTCTTTTTCATTATAAATGATGAAGTACTAGTATCCAATAAAAATAACTAAGAGATAAAGTGAATCTTCAACAGTGGGGTTTTCCTTCATCCCCCACTGATTGTTAGTACCGTAATGGTATGACCTAAAGACCGCTTACGAAATAGGTCATTTAGGTGCTGTTATCTACCTTAGACTTGTTGCTGTATAGATTATCTAACTCTTGAAGTGGGAATCTTACAAACCTTATATACGGGATAAATTGTAAACTACTTCAGACCTCAATAGCCAATATAGCTAATCTTTTGCAGTAAATTAGATGGATTGCCACTATTCTACTCCATAAAAAAGAAACTGCGTAACAAGAGCACCCAAATGCTCTCCCTTACACAGTTTCGCTCACGTAAACTATTTATATCCACCATATATCCACTGGTGCTTCTTCAATCATCACGCTATTTAAATTTCGAATCGCTTTTTGCAAACCTTCTTCCATGGACATAATAGGATCCTCATGCTCAATACTAACAACATAATCGTAGTCGTATGTTCTAAGCGCACTGATAATATTGGACCATTCCTGAACGCTGTGTCCATATCCAACGGAACGGAACGTCCATGCTCTTGTTTTCACATTTGAATACGGCTGCATATCCGTTAAACCATACATATTCACATTTTCTTGATCAATGTACGTATCTTTGGCATGGAAATGGTGAATCGCATTCGCTTTACCAAGAATTTTTATTGCAGCTACTGGGTCCATACCTTGCCACCACAAATGACTTGGATCTAAATTAGCACCAATAGCATCATTCGTTGCTTCGCGCAACTTTAACATCGTATATGGTGTATGCACTAAAAAACCTGCATGAAGCTCTAAACCAATTTTCACATCATGTTGTTTAGCAAACTCACCTTGTGCTTTCCAATAAGGGATCAACTTTTCCTCCCATTGCCATTTAAGGACATCACTATATTCATTTGGCCAAGGTGTAACTGGCCAATTTGGGTATTTTGCTCCATCTGAATCACCTGGTGTGCCGGAAAATGTATTGACAACCGGTACACCCATTAAACTCGCTAATTTAACCGTTTTAACAAAAGTGTCATGGGACTCTTGGGCAAAGGTCTTATCTGGAGATAGCGGATTACCATGACAACTAAAAGCACTAATCGTAAGACCGTGCTCATGTACTTTTTCCAAATATTCCTTGCGCTTTGTTTCACTTTCCAATAGCTTATCTAAATCACAATGCGCATTGCCAGGATAACCACCTGTCCCGATTTCAACAGCTTTTAACCCAGCTTTTTGCACGTAACGTAACATCTCTTCAAAAGATTTATCCGATAATAGTACAGTAAATACACCTAGTTTCATGAAATTCTCCTCCGTTCTAATTATAATATCTCACAGTACAATCAAGTGAAATCTTTCATCTCCGTGGGGCTTTTCATTCTTCCCCACGGCTTACTAGTACCAACCATAATGGTATGACCTAAAGGGCGCTTACGAAATAGGTCATTTAGGTATGTTGTCTCTCACTTAGGCTTGTTGCAGTACAGATATCCAACTCCTAAAGTGGGAGTCTTACAGCACCTTATATGCGAGATAAAACTACTTCGTTGCAATCTGAATTAATTGCTTTGTTTTGCTTGATTCAAGGGCAGCGAGAATAATATTTAGTGATTTCATACCTTCTTCTCCATTAATGAGTGGCTCTTTATCCTCTACGATCGAAGCGATGAAATGATCAATAACATGTGTCGTTGTCTGTCCACCAGCTTCATTTGATTGAATCTTGCCAAGCTGATAGTTAATCGTATCCCCGTTAGAATATTGGACAATCAAACCATAATTTGGGTCGTCTTCTATACGTAATACGGCTTTTTCCCCATAGATGATGGTGGAATTATCTTCTGTTGTGTTATACGCCCAGCTTGCAGTTAATGTACCAATGACACCACTTGCTGATTTCAAAATACAGACAGCATTATCATCTACAGTTGCGTTTGCTTTCGCATTTGTCTCAACAATCGCTGACACTTCTGTAAACTCTTCGCCTAATAGATAGCGAAGTAAGTCCGCTTTATGAACACCTAAATCTCCCATTGCCCCGATAAAAGCTTGCTCTTTTTTAAAGAACCAGCTTTCTGCGCCATCAGCGCTCCATGCTTCAGGCCCGCCATGCCCAAACGTCGTACGAAAACTATAAATTTTACCTAGTTCTCCTTTTGCAATAAGTTCTTTTGCTTTTATATGCGAAGCAACAAAACGTTGATTATGGGCGATCATTAATTTTTTATGATTCGCTTTAGCGGCACGAATCATATCTTCTGCTTCTTGTTGTGACGTTGCCATTGGTTTCTCACAAAGAACATGGCAACCAGCATTTAGTGCGTCAATACTAACTGGCGCATGCAAATAGTTTGGCAGGCAAACACTAACAGCATCCACTTGCTCACTATTTAATAAAGTATGGTAATTGGTGTATGCTGTAGCACCATATTTTGCTGTCATTTCTTTTGCTCTTGCTTCGACAATGTCACAAACTGCGACAATATCAGCTTGGTTGTGCTGTTTATATTCTACTAAATGTCTGTGCTTAGCAATGCTACCACATCCAATAACGGCTACACGTAACTTTTCCATCAGTTCCACTCCTTCTTTCCACATCTTAACTTATTTTGTTAATCCAACGATTATTTTTCTGTGATTTGTTCTAGCGCTTTCACATTTCCATACGTAGGTGTTGGTGTACTAGCAGGGCTGACCCATTTCACACCATTTTTAATTACCGTCTGAATCTCTTTGTTATAGTAAGTAGGATATGTTTCGTGACCAGGTCGGAAATAAAAGATTTTACCTTTACCACGTTGATACGTTGCACCACTTCGAAAAACTTCGCCACCTTCAAACCAGCTTAGAAAAATTAATTGATCGGGTGCAGGAATATCAAAATGCTCCCCGTACATTTCTTCCTTCTCTAATTCAATGTATTCCCCTAATCCTTCTGTAATTGGATGACTTGGATCTACTACCCATAAGCGCTCTTTGTCATCTGCTTCACGCCATTTCAAATCACAAGTTGTTCCCATTAACTTCTTAAAAATCTTAGAAAAATGAGCCGAATGCAAAACAACTAATCCCATACCTTCTAGAACTCGTTGATGGACTCTTTCAACAATCCTATCTTCCACTTCATCATGCGCCTGGTGCCCCCACCAGACAAGGACATCTGTTTGCTTTAAAACTTCTTCTGTCAGTCCATGCTCTGCTTCATCTAAGGTCGCTGTTGTTACTTCGATTTCATCTTCTTTTAAGAAATTAGCGATCGCTCCGTGGATACCTTCAGGATAAATATCCGCTACGACTGGGTTTGTTTTTTCATGACGATTTTCATTCCAAACAACAACTTGCATATCATTTCCTCCTTGGTTTATAAAATTGCTTTAAAAGGTCACGCGTGCTTTTTTTCTTCCGGATTCATAAACCGCTGCAATCATTTTTTGCGTTTTTAATGCTTCTTCACCAGTGATATCAGGGGCTGTATGATCACGAACAGAATTATAGAAATTATTTATTTGCTTTACATGGCTAACACCCCAATAACCCTTTGCCCCAGAATCATAGTGAAATGTCTCTTGGGGATTGTTATCCGCAATAAATTCTCTACCATCATAAAGCTTAATATGCGCTTTATCGGCGATCATTTTCGCAATTCCATGTTCACAGTGAAGCTCAATTTCAACCGGAGCATCGTATGAATAATAGTTTATAGCTTGGAAAGCAGTCACAACTCCATTTCGATAGGCAATCACTCCTTCGGCCGCATCTTCTACTTCAATCATCTCATGTGCTCGGTTACTAATCGTTGCATCCACGTATTTAATCTCACTATCTATAAACCAATGCATGAGGTCCATCGTATGGATAGCTTGGTCAATGATGACACCTCCGCCTTCCATTTCCCAAGTTCCTTTCCAATCACTATTTTGATAGTAAGCATCCGAACGATCCCAAGTTACAGACAGCTTTCCAGATTTAATTGCTCCTAATTCGCTGTTCGTTAGCATTTCTTTGATTAAGCGCGAGCCTGGATTATAACGATTTTGAAAAATAACACCGAGGGTTACATCATTTTCTTTAGCGGCTTCAACCATAGCAACAGCATCTGCATAGCTAATCGACATCGGCTTTTCGGTAAGAATATGAATCTTCCGCTTGGCAGCCTCGATTGCCACAGGTGCATGCAAATGATGCGGTAAGCAAATATGAACGACATCCAAGTCTTCTGCTTGAAACATTTCTTGGTAATCTGTATATGCCGTACAATGGTGTTTCTCAGCCTTCGCATTTGCTCTGTCTTCTTTACTATCACAAACAGCAACTATTTCTGCATCGTCTCTATCCAAAACGGATTGTGCATGCATGGGAAAAATATTTCCGCACCCAATGATGCCTACACGTAATTGTCTCAATTGAACCTCTCCTTCATAGACCAATAAAATAACTAATTTGCTTTTTAATTAATAATGTAGTAGATATGGATAAATATTATATCTATATTAATCTTATCTTACCTGTCCTAAATTGGGTATAAACGATATAATAGAAACATGGACTATTTTGCTGCGAAATGAGTGATATATGATGGAAATTAGATATTGTGGTTACGCTTACCATACAAATGGCTACTTTTCGACACATGAAAACGGACACGAGTCGTATTTATTTCGACTTCAGACAGAAGGTGTTAGCCAAGCAGTGGTAGAAAACAAAAAAATCCATTTAGAGAAAGGAGACCTTATCCTCGTTGCTCCTGGCGAATACTATCAATTATCGATTGAAGGCGGGCAAGCAAGTGGCGATTATCACATTCTTTTTTCTGGAGAATGGGTAGATGCGTGGTGGAATCGCTTTAACAAACCATCTAACATAAAAATTGAATTAACGGATAAGATTGTTTCTTTGTGGAGGTATTTAGTTGCAGAAAAACGAAGACCTATTTCTGATAAAAATGATGAACTAATGGATTATTTATTACGCAGCCTTTGTCTTTTTATTGAACGAGCAATAAAGGATCAGGCAGCCCATTCAAGACCCTTTTTCGTAACAAAAATGATGCGCTATATTGAAGAAAATGCTACAACTGGTTTTACTGTTGATGATGTCGCTAACCATGCCGAATTAAGCGTCTCTCGCTCTGTGCATTTATTTAAGCAATACACTAATAAAACGATGATCGAATATGCACAAGAAATACGTCTAGCTGCTGCTATTGATCAAATGAAGTACACGAACATGACATTGGAACATATCGCTGAAAACTGTGGATTTGGAGCATATCCATATTTCCACCGCGTTTTTAAAAAAGTGTACGGCGTATCTCCTGGGGTTTATCGAAAGACAAGTTGAATACTTCTGCTACCTTCAGAAATACATAAAACGTTAGCTACTAAAGCAAATAAATGTAGGCATATATTTTAAAAAGAGCAATTATGAAATTAGCTCAGCTACAAATAATTTGATTTAGGCAAAAAAAAGGGGGAGATCTAGTGGTTTTCAAATCGAAAATGGATGGATGGATGGCAATTCCGATTTGGATGTTCATTGTTTTGTTTTTTCGAATGTTATACACAGCAACCGTCGAAGGAAGTATAATTGGGATGATTTTAGCAATTATCTTTGTTTGTTTTGTTGGAGCAATTTGGTTTCACACGCGATATATCATAAAACACAAACTATTAATTATACGATATGTGAATGGATGAAGCAAACAATAAATATAAAAGATATTAGATCCATTAGAAAAACTACGAACCCTTTTGTAGCTCCGTCACTTTCTATCCGTAGAATTGAAATTAGTTACGATCAATATAAAACAGTACAAATTTCACCTAAAGAGAAAAGTGCATTTATAAAGCAGTTAAAAGAAATTCACTCAGAGATTGCATGCAAAAAAGAAGGCTAAAGCACTTATTTTTAAGAAATAAATACTCATTAGGGAGATACTTTGAGAGGTACCTCCTATCTGGGTGTTACCTATAAACGCACAACCATTATTAAGCATATGCACTTTGTTAAAAGATTTCTATAAGAAAATCTTGATTATATCGTACTTTTAAACTAATTTCAGAACATAATATCTTATTATTTAAGAATACAATTTGAAAAATATATATGAATATTGTACAATTTATATCGTATTTATAGATATAATCGTAATTAAAGATGTAATGGAGGGATATGATGAATAAAGTATTAAAGTTAAACAAGTATTGGACAGACATTTATTATCATTTACATTTTTCTCATAAAGATAAAATAACTCACCAAGCTATAAGGATACTACAGCATATTGAAAAAAATAAAGGGATTGGAATTGGGGATATAGCTACCTTTCTAAATGTTTCTCATAACACAGCCTCGGAAAATGTTAAAAGAATAATTCAAAAAGGTTATCTTAAAAAGCAAAGGGATTCATTAGATGAAAGGAAAGTAACACTTTGCATAACAGAAACTGGGGAGGAAGTACTTTATCGCAACACTAGTCTGGATGAATTGAAATTAGAAAAAGTGTTGAATTGTCTTAGTTCAAAAGAAAGAGAAATAATAGAGTTGGGGTTTAAAACATTAAGTGAGGGTGTTAAAAAGTGTACCTAATCATGAAGGTTATAATTTCTGCAATAGTGATAGGAATAGTAACTGAGATAGCTAGAAGGTTTCCAACATACGGTGGTGTAGTAGCTGCGTTACCACTAGTAAGTTTGTTAAGTATAATCTGGCTATATTTTCAAGGAGAACAAAATCACATATTAAGTAAATTTGCATTAGGCGTGTTGTGGGGATTCCCTGCAACAGCCGTATTACTATTAATTGTATACTTTTTACTTAAAAACTCAACTCCGCTGTTTATATCAATTGGGTTGGGCATGTTTGGATGGTTAATATGTTTATTCTTGCAAGATTATTTATTAAAGACATTAAAATTATCGTTTTTTAGCTAAAATCAGTACAATATTGATTATTGCAGATGAATTGAGCCACGAGTGCGGAGTTTTGAGCCAGTTATAGCAATGGAAAAACCTCCTGTATAATTGAGACTGCATGCCAACGAGCATGACTCTATTATACAGGAGGTTTTTGTGTGATTAATTATCGTAAGATTCTGGAACTGTATTTTGAGGATGTCAGTCAGAGAACAATCAGTTCAAGTACTGGACATTCAAGAAATACAGTCTCCAACGTCGTTCGAAAAGCCAAGAAACTTGGCTTAGAAGGTTTGGACGGCACCATGACTAATCCGTGGCTGGAATCGTTTCTCTTCCCAGAGAAACAAGCGATCGAGAAAGGATACTATCCCGTTGATTGGGAGAAAGTTCATAAGGAACTTCAGAAAAAGAATATCACTTTAGCTTTATTGCATAAAGAATATGCAGATGAGGCTCGTGAAGGCGGCAAGATACCTTATGCCTATCGTACGTTTACCGAGAACTACGGAAAGTATGCCAAAAAGTATAAGCTTACGATGCCTATTCGGAGAAAACCAGGTGAAATTATGGAAGTGGATTGGGCTGGTTCCACTCTGGAAATCAAAGATCGTTCTACTGGGGAGGTTTTACCTGCCTATGTATTTGTAGCAACCTTGCCTTACAGCCAATTGAGTTATGTCGAGGCATTCTTAGATATGAAGTCCGCAAACTGGCTAACTGCTCATATTCATGCATTTGAATATTTTGGGGGTATTCCTGAAGCCTTAGTTCCAGATAATCTAAAGACCGGGGTGGTAAAAGCTCTTAGAAGTGAATCTATTTTAAATGAAGCCTATCGTGAACTGGCTGATTACTATCGTACCGTTGTCGTCCCTAGTCGTGTTCGTAAACCAAAGGATAAACCAAGTGTCGAGGGTTCGGTTGGGCATGTCTCAAGACAGATTATTGCCTCTCTAAGAGACTATCAGTGTTTTCATCTTGAGGAATTAAATCAACAGATTTTTAGAAAATTAGAGGATCTTAATACGCTCGATTTCCAAAAGCGTCCGGGATCAAGAAAAAAGGTGTTTGAGGAAGAAGAAAAATCCTATCTTCAAGCTCTTCCCCAAACAAGATACAAGCTTACAGAATGGAAAATAGCAAAAGTTCAACTGAACTACCACATCCAAGTTGAACGAATGTATTATTCCGTTCCATATGACTATGTCCGTGAATCTGTCGATGTCCGACTGACT
The DNA here is from genome assembly GCF_001895305.1 of Virgibacillus sp. 6R. Taxonomy (NCBI): domain Bacteria; kingdom Bacillati; phylum Bacillota; class Bacilli; order Caryophanales; family Bacillaceae; genus Virgibacillus; species Virgibacillus sp. 6R. The sequence continues at coordinate 1,080,403 of NZ_CP017762.1, forward strand.
ACGGATCTAATTGAAGTGTACTTCAAAGAAACAAGAATTGCATCCCATAAAAGATTGAAGGGAGAAATCGGTCAGTATTCTACGAACACTGATCATATGCCTGATAATCATCGATTATATTTAGAACATAATCCGGAAAACAATAAAAAGTGGGCAGAGTCGGTAGGCCCTTCTATGACTCGGTTTGTTTCTTATATCTTAAGAAATAACATAGAAAAGAAAGCACTAAATATCTTGAGTACATTAAGGAATTTGTCAACCAAACATGCGAAGGATGATTTAGAACAAGCAACACAAACTTTACTCGATATATCAACGAATCCAACGGTTTCTGTGTTAAAAAGCATACTCGAGCGTAAAAAGCATCAACAGAATAATAAAAAGAAAGATAGAGATAATCTTCAAACTCATAAAGAGGATTATGGGTTTGTACGTGGAGCTAAATACTTTGGGAGGGATAGTAAATGATGAACGAAGAAACGTTACGTAAATTAACTGAAATGAGAATGGGAGCAATGGCAGAGCTATATCAACAGCAAAGTCAAAATAGAGAATATAATAATATGGATTTCGATGAGCGTTTTAATCTATTGGTAGATTATGAGTATGACCGCCGCAAAACGAATAAACTAGAGCGTTTAATAAAACAGGCTACATTCAACGATCCGACTGCAGCAATTGAGGATATAGAATATCATCCTGATCGTAGGTTAGATAAAAAATTAATCTTAGAATTAGCAACGGGAAATTACATTCAGAATCACCATAATATCATTTTAATGGGAGCTTCAGGGAACGGGAAAACATGGATATCAAATGCCTTTGGGATTCAAGCGTGTCGGCAGTTTTATAAAGTTAAGTATATTAGACTTCCAGAGTTACTTGACGAATTAGTTGTTGCGAAATATGAAGCCGATGGAAGCTTCCGGAAGCTGATCCAAAAATATAAGAAGATCGACTTATTAATTCTTGATGAATGGTTATTAACCGAACTATCAGAAGAGAATGTGCTTCATGTATTTGAAATTATTGAAGCAAGACTAAAGCGAACCTCCACGATATTCTGTTCTCAATTTTCACCTGAAGGATGGCATTCTAAGTTAGGACAAGCACAGATAGCCGATGCGATTTTAGACCGCATTGTGCACGACTCTTACAATATACTAGTTGATGGGGAAGTTTCAATGAGAGAGCGTCACGGATTGGCATTATCTCGGTGAGTTTTTAAGAAGTAGAAATATGTTTTTATTGACTTAAATAGCAGCTATTGGAGAATTAGACGTTCCCAATAGCTGTTTTTTATACTTCACTGGCTCTTGCCTCCGCATTTACTGGCTCAATCATCCGCAAATGGTGGCTCAAAAGACCGCACAGCTGGCTCAATCCCTCCGCAATACCCACAATATAATCATTAATAAAAAGAAAGTGTATCATCTCTGTAAAGTACTGGATATTTTACGTCCTCAAAGAAGGAAAAGAGTTTCACATTCTAGAAGATGGACGCAAAATCATGCATTAACTGCATTCAACCAACTTTAGAGGGGAAAGTAAAAAATACAGCAAAACCAATCCCTTTTGACTGCATATCCTCTACACTTTTCGTATCAAAAACATCCCCTTGAAGAATTTTATCTTCAGGGGGGATGATCATTAAAAAGGAACTAAACTTATGATATAAAATTTCCATTTACTTATTGATCTCAGTTCTTTATTTTCAATTGATTATTCATAAAGAAATATTCCCATGTTTCTTTTTAGGTCTTTCTTCCTGCTTATTTTCTAGCATCTCTAAAGACTGTAATAACTTTATACGTGTTTCTCTCGGGTCGATAACTGTATCAACCATTCCAAGACCAGCAGCAATATAAGGATTTGTAAACTTTTTACGAAACATGTCAATTTTCTCTCTTCTCGTTTGAGACGGGTGCTCGCTCATGCTAATTTCCTTTTGATAAATGATATTCGCTGCTCCTTCAGGTCCCATGACAGCAATTTCAGCATTAGGCCATGCATATACTAAATCTGCACCAATTGATTTGCTGTTTAAAGCTACATATGCACCTCCATATGCTTTTCTCATAATGACAGTAATTTTTGGAACCGTAGCTTCTGAATACGCGTATATAATTTTAGCCCCATGTCTAATGATACCGCCATATTCTTGTTTGATTCCAGGAAGGAAACCTGTAACATCTTCTAAAGTTATAACCGGAATATTAAAACAATCACAAAAGCGAATAAAGCGACTTGCTTTGTCTGAAGAATCAATATCTAATCCACCTGCCATATATTTGGGCTGATTACATACAAGACCAATACTTCTACCTCCTATACGAGCAAACCCTACTACTATATTTTTAGCAAATCCAGCATGAATTTCAAAAAAACTGCTTTCATCGACTACCTCTTTAATCACTTTTTTGACATCATAGGGTCTTATAGAATCAAATGGCACAATATCCGCTAAAGCAGATCTCTCTTCATTGATCATCATTTCATAAGGATATGTCGTTGGAAATTCAGTATAATTTGAGGGTAAATAATTTAATAATTCTTTGACCATATCTAATGCTTCTTCTTCTGTCTTAGCCTGCATATGAGCACTACCACTTTTCGAGTTGTGGACATGTGCTCCTCCTAATTCTTCTACTGATATATTCTCTCCAGTTACAGCTTCTATCACCTTTGGACCGGTAATAAACATTTGAGAGCTTTTCTCCACCATGACGACAAAATCGGTGAGTGCTGGTGAATAGACAGCTCCACCAGCACTAGGACCCATAATGACAGAAATTTGTGGAATGACACCAGAATATATAACGTTTCGGTAAAATACTTGTCCGTATCCATCCAATGAAGAAACACCTTCTTGGATACGCGCACCACCAGAATCATTTAAACCAATAAAAGGAACTTTATTCTTAGCTGCTAAATCCATTACTTTAGCAATTTTCAGACCATGCACTTCCCCCAACGTTCCACCATAAACAGTGAAATCCTGGGCGAATAAATATACTTTTTTCCCATTTATTTTTCCAAATCCAGTCACTACCCCTTCACCATTGTACATATCCTCATCGTAAGAAAAAGATCTGCTTTTCATGAAAGGATTCAATTCTACAAATGTCTCTTTATCTAGTAAATAATCAATTCTCTCACGAGCTGTCATCTTTCCTTTAATATGTTGTTTGTCTATTCGTTCTTGACCACCACCAAGCTCCACTTGGTGACGTTTATCGTATAATTCATTAATTTTATCGATAATACTCATCTTTATTCATCCTCCCTCAATCATCCAAAATATCTTCCACATGCTCTTGATCTCTTCTAATTTCTCATTTAGGGGGGGAGCGATTAGAAGTGTGGTATATTTTTCCTACCGCACTTCTACTGTTTACGATGATATAAATCAACAAGTACTCCCTTGTGCTTTGAGATGAAAAAGGATGTAAGACTATTCATCGTGCCTTTGTTTGCTATTCTGTCAATTGGTTAATTATCACCTTTCTATACCTTTTTCATCCTCTTATTAATGTCATCCACTTAACCCAATATGGTAAAAACCTTCCCTTTTTCAATAAAGAGAACCTTCAATCAGCAAGGGTCATACTTCGCTAATTGTTGTGGTTTCACACTAGATAGCGAAGAGCCACTTTTTAGTATTTTGTAGCTTCAAACGTAATAATTTGAGAGGTTTTCGTTGGATATTGATTATATTTATAGTCTGAAGAGATAACCATCGATGTAAATCCTGTTTTTTCTAAAATCAAACGAAATTCTTCCACTCCATACCACTTTAATGGAAATATTTCAAGTTCAGAATCCATTAACTTTCCTTGTCTCCATTTTTCATAGCGATTATGATAGACAGCAAATTGATTGATTTGGTCAATTTTAACCAATGTTTTCTCTAACATAATTGTATCTCCTTGTGGATTGGTAAATCCTCGTTTTGATACAAAACCTTCTTTGGTGTTTTCCGGTAGAAAAATATCTAAAATTAATCTTCCATTTTTCTCTAAGTGTTCATAAAAACATTTCAAAGCGCTAATTGTCTCTTCTAATTGATGCAAAAGTAAAAATGAACCCGTTGGTACAATAATAGCCCATACTTTTGATTAATAGTGAAATTCGACATATCTTGTTTATAACAGCTAGTATGAATACCTCTTTCATTGCAATTTTTGTTGAATAATTCCAACATATTATTTGAAGAATCTATCCCCTCTATATCTAAAAAATAAACATCTGAAGTCCAGCTTCCGAGTTGTAGAATATGTTGATTCTCTTTAAAACAATAGAATTTTTCCAACTTTCGATAATTTAAACAACACTTACCGGTGGTCGGGGTCGAATACTGTTTATAAAGGTTGATATATCAATATCAATAAAAGATCATGTGTAAAATTAGTGTAAAAATTTGTATTAATTATAAAAAGACCTTCAAAAAAGGATTTTTGGTATAGTACATGGCATTTAGGATTTAAATGATTTGGGTATTTGAGCCCCATTTTTGGGCTTAAAAGTGCTTGTTTTAAAACCGTTTCATAATAAAAAAATTATACCCAATCAGGAATTGTTTTTATACAATTACATCATGCCACCCGTGTTGTTAGCCTAATTATTCTACTTTTTTCATTTGTTAATTGTATTTATTTCAATAGTTAAGCTCACTTTTTAAGAACATTGATTTCTCGTGGTTTATTTTATTATTTATTCTTGTTACCTTTTGTTACACTTATATTCACTTTTAAGCAAAATTTGTGTATTGCAAGTCCTCGCATTTTGTATTTAATTTTATTTATTATTGATTACTTATTTAGAGATTTTATTATATCTCAATTCTATATATTATTAAAATTGTTAAAATGTTATAAACCCTGGTACTATATATTGCTTTGATGTTGATAAAGTTCTTCTTTACTATTGGAATCATAATCTCTAATTTTTGTAATAAATAATACTATTGTGGATATAACAATTGCTAATGTACCTGCTAAAATAAAGACTGCATTCACATTTAACAATCTAGAAATAAAAGCTCCTATTAAAGGAGCACTTAGCATCGTAAAGTTTTGCAAGCCTTGTGCGACAGAACTTACTCTGCCAAGCATATAACTAGGCGTTTCCTTTTGTAAAATAAAACCATATCCAACATTTTGGGTTCCATTTAATGCACCAATTATTATAGCAAAAATAAAGAAAACAAAGACGGGAAAATATTTTGGGAAATATGCCCCCGTGCCCATTAGGAAGATTACAATCCCAGAACCTAGAAAACTTAATAAAACTGTTGTAAGGGGTTTAGGTTTCCAGAAAGAAAACTGTCCTAATAACAAAGAACCAGTTATAGCCCCAAATCCTACAAAAGAAATTAAAAAACCAAAATGGGCTTCACTTAATCCTATATCTTGAGAGAGGAAAACAATTAGTCCATCATAAAGAAAAATAATAAAAAACGATAAAGCAGTTGTAATTATAGTTAATAATAACTTTTTATTTTTGATTATGTAACTAAATCCTTCTTTTAGTTCATCTATAAATTTAGATTTTTTTGCCTTTTGCATAGGTGAAGATTCATTTTCATTATTCTGGCTAGGGATTTTTATTGCCAAGGCAAAAAGTAAAGCAAATAAAAATAGTAATGCTTCTATTATTAGTGTAGTTTTAAAGCCAATAATGGCAACAAGAAGCCCACTTAAAGATGGCCCAATAACTTTCATTGAATTTAGTGAAAGCTGAGTTAATGCTACAGCTTTAGAAAGATGTGTAGCTTCAATAAGGATTTTTATGGTCACTTGTCTAGCTGGATCAAAGAGTGAGGCTAAAATACCCTTAATAAAAACTAATGTTAATAAAATGTAAATATTGGGGGCAATTATATATGATAATACAACTAATATTCTCAAAGATAATGTTACTATAAAGACCTTCTTTTTTGACCATCTATCAACAAAAACACTTGCAAATGGACCAATAATAATCCAAGGAAGACCATATACAATAATATATGATGCAACCGCAATTTCACCTAGTCCCCATTGATAGCTGATTAGAAGAATCAAAAGAGTAAAATCCAACCAATTTCCCAAGTCTGAAAGCAATTGCATTGAATAAAATCGTCTAAATCTTTTGTCCTTTAGTGGCGTAAGAATGCTTGAATTACCCATAAATTCCCTCCGTTCCTAAGATAATTGTATAATAATACTACCATATTTATAAGATAATAAAAATTTAAAAAATAAAACCTACAAATATGTGTAGCTACCATTATTTGTAGGTGACTTTTGTAAATTCAACCAAAGATTTTATTCATATTCTTTAAGTACTTCTTTAATTTTTTCAACCGCATCATCAAGTATCTTTTTAGTAATACTATAATAGGTTACAACTCTTAGATTATGATTTCCAATCTCACTGATATTTAAGCCCTTTTCCCATGCTTTTTTGATAAAATCGTTAACATTAATATATTCATTTTTCAGATTAAATATAACAGTATTTGTCTTTACTTTTTTAATATCACATCTTATGCCTTTTATATTACTTATTTTTTTTGCAAAATAAAATGCATTCTCATGATCTTCTTTCAGTCTATCAATTCTATTATTTAATGCATAGATTCCTGGAGCAGCAATAATACCAGATTGCCTCATTCCCCCTCCCAACATTTTTCTATGATAATATATTTTATTAATGAACTTCTTTTTTCCCACTACAAGGGACCCTATAGGTGCACCAAGCCCTTTTGACAAACAAAATTGTATTGAATCAGCATACTGACTTATTTCTGAAGCTTCAACATCTAAAGAAATTGCTGCATTAAAAATTCTAGCCCCATCCATATGTATAGGTACACCAAATCTCCTTGAGATACTATACAATTCCTTTAGATATTCTAAAGAAAGTGTAATTCCTCCCATTCTATTGTGAGGGGTTTCTACACATATTAAAGATGGTTTAGCATATTGTGGATCGGAAAAATCAAGGTTTAATTTTGCTTCTATTTTTGCTAAATCCATTTCACCTTTTTCATTTGTTGTAATTGGTTCATAAATAACACCACCACTTACAGACGCCCCGCCAGCTTCATATATGAAAATATCACTTTCTTCCCCAACTATAACCGAGGTACCTCTATTAGAATGTCCCATTATAGATGCAAGGTTAGCCATTGTTCCACTAGGAAAAAGTAACGATGCTTCTTTATTTAACAAATTAGCAGCTAACTCTTCAAGTTCTAACACTGCTGGATCTTCATTGTAAACATTATCACCCAACTTTGTTTCTAATATAGATTCGAGCATTTCTCTTGAAGGTAGTGTAAAAGTATCACTTCTTAGTTCTATCAATGTCCTGCCTCCTCATTAATAGTTATTTTATTCTTTTTCATATTATCCAAAAAACTAATAATTGCATTTCTGTCTTGGTCTGCAGTTATTACGTAACCCAATCGATCATAAGCATTTTTAGGCTTGTTACTTGTTTTATAATTATACATCTCAATACTTTTTACTAATGGATTGCCACTCAAGGAATTGTAATAATCTACTGAATAAGGATTATTTTCAATATCATACGTAAAAAAATGAATACCAGATGTTAATGTCTTTGGATAATATTTAGTAATATCCTGATTAATGCAGTTAAGAATTTGTTGTTCTATTAGATTTACTCCCGTGGAATGTAAAATCAATTCGGGTATCATACCTCCCGCTAGACGTGCGTTTATCTCAATAATTAAACAGCCTTCGGGAGTAAGTTTTACTTCAGTATGAACCGGTCCATTATCCAGTCCAATTACTTCTATAGCTTTTTTAACTGTACTAATAATTTTTGCTTCTTCTATCTTATTTAAGTCAGCAGGAAAAATATGTTTCTCTTCTACAAAATACGGAAACCCGGTTAAATATTTTTGTGTAATCCCAACCGTAATTATTTCTTTATTTATTACAAACATTTCTACACTAAATTCAGGAGCATTAATAAATTCTTCAATCAAGACAAAATTTGAATACTTCTGCCCTCTACTATTATAAGTTTTCTTCATTATTTTCTCACAATGGCGTAATGCTCCTTCGATATTATCACAATATAAAACATCATTGGAACCACTGTCATCTATCGGCTTAACTATACATGGGACACCTAATTTTACTAATAAGGATTCTATATCGCACAAATTATCGGAATAGTAAAACTCCGGCTGTAATAAACCATTTTCAACCAATATCTTTCTGGTTTTTATCTTATTTCGTGCTATGTCTACTGCTATGGGATTATTACCAATGAAACCGAAATGCTTACATAATTCTGATACAACTCCTATATAAAATTCGCTAGTAGTAGTTATACCTTTAATATTATGTGAATTAACGTCTTTATGAATTAAAGATTTAATTTCCTCTAAATTATTAGTATCACACCGATGACAATTTGTGTTTTCAAGTCCTGAATATCTTTGTGGATTATTAGTGAATAGAACAGGATCCAAATTTAATTGTTTAGCTATCTCTATAGCTTGCATCCCAGATCCAGTAGTATTTGATTCTATAAAAAAAATTTTATCATTCATATAAAACACCCCTTTTATTGTTATCTGAATATGACCAACTATCTACCACCGTATTGGGGTTTACAAATTTAGGAGCATTTTGCTTTTCCTGTTTTCCTATTTTGTTTAAAAGATCATTATTATATACTGTGTTATGATATCTGTCCCCTCTATCAGGGAAGATTACAACAATATTAGTACCTCTTTTACTTGTTTTGCTTAGCCACTCAGCGACCTTATAAGACGATCCCGATGAATTTCCAGCATAGATTTTTTCTACGTTTGCTAGTTTCTGTGTAGCAGAAAATGCCTCAAAATCATTTAACCAATGTACCTGATCAATGATTTGATAATCTACATTCTTAGCAACTATAGAATTTCCTAATCCCCCCTGTATCCGCTTAGGGTTATCCGGTTGGCCAAAAATTACGCTACCTGTTGAATCGACAGCAACCACTTTTAGATTTTGATTATATTTTTTAAGTTCTCTAGCTGTTCCCGAAATACAACCTCCACTACCAACAGGAGCAACTAGTATATCTACCTTTCCTACTTCTTGTATTAACTCTTGAGCTAATTCTTTATAGGAATTTGGATTATCTGAATTATCATATTGTTTAGGCCAATAAGCATTAGGCATATCATTAAGAAGTTTACTTAGATGTTCAAGCCTTGAACCTTGCCATCCTTTATCTCCCATATTCTCTACTATATGTATTATACTACCTAATGAGTATAATTTAGATAGAGTAATTGAATCAATTCTTGGATCTGTCACTACATGGACATCATGTCCTAGATAAGTTCCAACTAGGGATAAACCGCAAGCCATTGTTCCTGAGGAACTTTCTATTATAGGAACCCCACACTTTAAGATACCTTCCCTTTTTGCTTTTAATAAAGAATGTTTAGCAACGCGGTCTTTCATGCCAAAAGGATTTTGAAGTTCTAGTTTTCCAAATACATTAGAATTAGAATGTTCGCTTATTTTTAATTTCACCAGAGGTGTGTTTCCTATTGTATCTAAAATACTTACCAATAAAATTCCCCCCTTTATATTGGTAAAAATAATTACTTACATTGTATGGAAAATATATACATCTTCTTTTATTTTTCTTAAATGGTTGTAAACGATTTCTAATTTTTCGTTATAATATTCACATTCCTGAGATAATAAAATCCCTAAATAAGTACCACTATGCGTATTTACAACACCTAATCCTCCAACTTGATTACAAATAAAAATAACTTCTTCAAGATAAGCTTTATGATTATGCTTTTGATTCAAAATTGCACTTTTAGTAGCTATCTTCCCAATTAATTGTAAATCCCTTTTCCGTATACCTTTAGATAAACTCTCTAGTAAAAACTCATATTCTAATTTTTCTGCTCTACTATAGAAAGGTGATTTGTATTTATTATATCTAACCGTATCTATTTGGCCGCCTTCGTCGATAGCTACTATAGTTAATCTAGTTATTGACCCAATTTGATCAAGTAGTTGACATTCCCTTTGCTGAAAAGAAACTATCCCATCATACATTACACCATCACTTGGCTCTATATCCTTCAATAAACTTTGTAATTCTATATTTGATAGATTTAGATTAAAAGTGTTACTAATTGCTCTTGCAGTGGCAACTAAGTCAGCTGAGGAACTTGCTAACCCTTTACCAATAGGAATATTACTTTTTATATCCAAAACGCCTCCGATGGGTAAATTGTGTTTTTTCAGTATCCTAGAAGCAAGTGTCTTTGCTTTTATTTTGGAACTAGGAAAAGTGATTATATCCGAATAATCTCTAATAGATGTAAAAGTTGTTTCAGAGTTTAGAGTAATTGGGAGTGTAACCAAAAAGTTCTTATTATTGGTGGTCACCCCTTGTAACAATTCTCCAAAAGTTCCGCTAGATTTACCAACTCCAACTAAATTCTCAACAATATTTCCAGTTTTTACTTGCATCTGATCACTTCCCTCTAATCTTGAAATGAATGTTTCTTCCTCAAATATAGCTCTTCCTTGAGAGAATCTAATATAATTAATTGCTTATCCAAGTTGGATCGTACTTCATCTGGATTAGTCGAGCCATCAGTTTTTTTATTTAAATTATATTCCACAGAAAATAATTTCATTAGAATATCTTTTTCAAAGGAGACTGAAAAACCATTATCTTCACAAATGTTCTGCAGTGTTCTCTCACACAAATCAGATGGTGTTCTTTTTTGTTTTATCATTGTTAAAATATACTTTCCTGTAATTACATGAGCCATTCTAGTTGGTATTTCTTTATTCAAAGTCAAATAATTTGCCAAAGAGAATCCGCCTAAAAAATCCTTCTCACAAATATTCTTCATTACTGAACTATTAAAACTTAAGTTTTCAACAATTATATTGCTTAGCTTAAATATGGATTTCATTTCAATAAACATTTGATGCATATTTTTAGTCCCCTCTTTTCCTGTTTCAACGAGGTTTGTAAAGGGATTGTTTCTTTGTAACATTGCAAAATCATTAAAGTAAGACAGAATATGACCGGTTTTCCCTCTGACACGTTCTATAATAGGGTAGTTTTTCTTATGCGGCATTGCCGAAGAGATTCCAGAAATATTATCAGGGAGGGTTATAAAATTGTATTGACTGCTTCCCCAATGCAATAAATCTGTCATAAACCTACTTATAACTAATGAAATAGTAGTAAACTCACTAGTTATATTCAGGAGCCATTCTTTTGAAGCAATACCTGTTATACCTATACTGTAGGGTCTACTAAACCTTAAATTTTTAGCTATTTCTATTCTATCCCAAGCAACTTCCAGTCCTGAAAGAGCCCCGGCCCCCATTGGGCACTTATTTATTTCGTCAAATACATGAAATAATTTCTTGGAACCCCTTAGTAAACTTTCTAATATACCCGATAGATAATATCCTGGAGTAATAATCTGAGCTGTTTGATACTGGGTATATCCTGGCATAGGTAAGGAGAAATTATTTCTTGCTAAAAAAAGTATTTTTTTTATTAACAACAATAAATTTTCAATAACTGAAATAAGTTGGTCTTTAGCATACATTACTTGAGCTGTTGCTTGAATGTCGTTTCTACTTCTATCAACATGCCACTTCGCTATTTGTTTTGAAGGAATTCGAGAGTAAACATAACTTTCGATCGAGAATAACATATCATACATACTTGGAGTAAGTTCTTCATACAATAATGATGGTGTAATTGTTTGAAGTACTTCCTTAATCTTTAAATAGCTATCCTTATTTATTAAGCTTAATTTTAGTGATTCTTCTAGCATTGCTTCCTCGATTCTAATATAATAAGGAAGGAATTCATTAGATTCGAAATTGAATTGTGGTAAAAGTACTTCATCAATCAAAACTGAATCAGGTAGAGAGTCAATACGACCGGTTACTTTTTTCATAAGTCCTCCTTTTAGTTCATTAGAATATTAAGTAAATCTTTTAAAAGCGCCTTCTCTTTTAAGGGGAACATATGCCCACCTGGAAATTCGAAGAAATTCACATTATCAAAATATCCTTTCCAATAATGCATGTGATTAAAGGGAGCAATCTTATCTGTTAATCCACCTAAAAAATAAATAGGTGATTTGAAGTTATAATGGTTTTTTAATTTAAAATTTTGCATTGATAACATATCGTTTTTAAAAATCGGTAGTATATATTCTATTAATTTTTCCTCCATCATTAATTCCTTCGATAAACCTTCTGTTAGTAGCATATATTCTATAAACTCTTCGTCAGTATACTTTAGGAATTCACAATTTCTTCTTTTTACATGGGGTGGCAGTAAGCCAGAAACTATTATATTTTCTAAATTAAATTCCGCTTCTACCAATTTACGTGCTAGTTCAATGACCACTGCTCCTCCCATACTATGACCGAAAAGAGAGATTGAATTATTGCTTTTTTGCATATAATCAGATAACTCTTTATAGTAAAAGTTTATGAGATTATTTATATCAGCCTCTATTGGTAATGTGCTAGATCCATGTCCTGGTGGCTCAACAGCAACAATACCCCAATCTGATTTAATTTCTTTAAACAAAGGGTTATAAGAATATGCAAATCCACCGGCAAAAGGAAAGAAAATTAATTCTTGATTATTAGTTGGGCTTTTAATGACTTTAAACACATTGTTTTCCAATCTACCCCACCTATTAATGGTTATTTATAGTTATTTTATGAGTTATAAGTTGGTTGATTTCTTGTTCTAGAATATCTTTAAGTCTATTTATTGTTTTCTCCTTAATAAAATTATTTACATATACAAACTCAATATTTAACTGATTGTTTACAATATTACCTAAAATAGATAATTTATAAGGAGGTGTACTATCTAATGGCTGTTCTAAAACATTGTTTGTAATCCTTTTCCACTCAATGTCTACAGAATCTGTGCTTTGTGAATCACCTTGGTAATTTACTAAAACATCTGGTAAATTGAAGTCTTTGAAAGTGTCGTAAGCATCTGGTTTTTCCCTCATATATTTTAGGATATTAAACGAATTACCATATAACGGAATATTACTTTGCGCTTTAATGATCCCTTCCAAAGTCTTTTCAAATTTATTCAAATTAATGTTTTTAAGCAAAAAAGGATAATTATTCACAAAAAACCCTACTGTATCGCTTAAATCTAATGGAGTATTGAAAATAGATGTTTCTCTCCCATGTCCATTAACACTAAATACGATATTTGAACTATTTCCCCACCTACATAAAGCCCTAGATACTAGTGTATATAAAACTTCTTTAAATCCTACTTTATAAAAACGAGTTGGTTCAGTTTTTAATATATAGGTTTGTTCTTTAGTTAATCTTAGTTTTACTATCCTCTGGTTGTTAAATGAATACGGTTCATCTAAATCTTCTACTAAGCTTTTACAATCTTTAATATTACTTTTTATTTCTTTCCAATAATTGAGGTCGTTTTCACCAAAATCACTATTGGCATAAATTTTACATTTTTCTATCCAATGGTCATATGAATTTGTATTTATAGAATTATTATTCTCAATAAATTCATTATCATTTAAATTGGTATATGTTTCTATAAAGTCTCTTTCTATTATTAATCTACTATAACTATCAGAATTTAAATGTGAAATTACCCAAATCACCCTATAGTTATAATCGTTTAATTTAACTAGTGCTATTCCACTTAGAAGATGATTTTCTGAAACTATTTTTTCTACTAGTGCTTTTTCAACTTGATTTATATCATAGCCTATATCGTCCGACAGAGATAAATCATACTCCATAATATCTAGGTCGATATATTCCATTGGTATAAATGACCGAAAAACCTTGCCATTATTAGCATAATTGTATGTGGCTCTAATCATCTTATGCTTTTCCAATAATAATTTATAAGTTTTCTTTAATGTTTCAATAGAAACTTTCCTATTACATTCTAAGGAGACTCCTAAAAAAAACTCTTTAGAAGAGAAGTTCGGTAAATTAAAAATCATTTTTTGTATATGAGATATCTGGTTAGCTGATTCATAGTCTTTATTAAAATTTGATTTTTCATTTCCTGGTTTATTCCTTGATGTTAAGTAATGTACTAAATCTTTAAATGTCGGATGTCTGTATAATTCTTGTAGGTCTACAGTAAAATTTAAGTTTCTTCTCAAGGATGACTGTACTTGTATAAGATGTAAAGACTCTCCTCCTAACTCAAAGAAGTTATCACTATCCTTGATGGTATTTACACCTAGAACTTCCGACCATAATTTACTCACCAGCTCCCTTGTTGGAGGTATTGATCTTTTCAGTGATATATTCCTATTATTATTTAGTTCACTTTTTTTCATGCTGCTCTTTCTCTTCTTAACTTGGTCATTGATCCAAAAATAAGATAAATCAAATGCATAGGTTGGAATGTGAATTCTTCTTTTTAAGTTATTGTTGTTTAACGCTTTCCAGTCTATATCTATGCCAATTTCCCATAGGGAACTAATCGCTTTATAAAAAACTTTTACGTTAGATTCATTTTTTATTATAGAGGGTAAAATATTAAGTTGTGTTTTATCAATATAACTTTCTATTAATGTAGTTAACGTATTAGTTGGTCCAATTTCGATTGCAATATCTACATTTTCTTTGATAAGTTCAAGAGTGCTTTCATAGAAGTTGACAGTACTTTTTAAATGATTGCACCAGTAAGTCGAATCTAAGGTATCCCCTTTACTTACTACTTTTCCACTTAAATTTGAAATTAGAGGGATATCTAACTTATTAAAATTAATGTTTTCATTTAAAAAATCGAAAAATTCATACTCTATGTTGTTCATCAATGATGAATGCGATCCACTTGTTAAAGGTAACACCCTATGCAAGATGTTCTTGCTTTCCAAATAACCTTTCAACTCATATATTTTATTTTCTAGACCGCATAAGACATATTGATTAGGGCTATTAATAGTTGCTACTTCAAAGTAACCAGGGAATTTCTCTGCTAATTTATTTATTTGTTCTTTGTTTCCATTGAATGCAAGTAATGCCCCTTTTAGAGGGTTACCTTCCATTAATTTCCCTCTAAAAACTAGTAAATTTAAGGCATCTTTTACTTCGAAATTACCAGCAATACATGCCGCAGTATATTCTCCTAAACTATGTCCAAGCACTATATGTGGAGTTACTCCCAAAGTTTTATATAACTGTGTAGTTGCATATTCTAAAATAAATAAAGCAACCGAACTAATATGAATATTATTTAGTTCTTTTTTATATTTAGGATTAAACATATATTCAGTAAAAGAAATCGGGTAATGTGATTTAATGAAATCTGAACATTCATCAACTGACTTTCTAAAAGCAGGGAATTTATTATATAACTCTAATCCCATCTCAATATATTGATTTCCTTGACCATTGTAGATAAAAGCAATTTTTGGTTTAGACTTCTGACTGACCCTTTTAAAATTATTTTGTTGTGTATCTATTAAATTTTTTAGCTTAGTAAATAACTCTGTTTCATCTTCTACAACTAAAGATGTACGGAAACCATGATCCCTTCTTCCTATTTGAAGTGTGTAAGCTAAGTCTCTTAGTATATTTTGATTCTTTTTATCACTAATAAACTTAAGCAATTTATTTGTATATGAATATAGAGAAGTTGATGATTCTGCCGAGAATGGGATTATTTGATAGTCGCTTATATGATTAGAGTATTTCAATTCTTTCATGCTATCACCTCTTTAAATGAGCAGGCAACAATAAAACTGCTGCCTGATCATAAAATTTATTCTGGAGCTTCTTCAAGAATCATATATACATTAGTCCCACCGATTCCTAGTGAAGTAACACTTGCTCTTAATGGGCTGTCTTCTGAAATCCATTCTTTATTTTCTGTATTAACGTACAGGTTTCCTTTATCAAAATTACATTCCGGATTTGGTTCGTTATAATTTATAGTTGGCACTAGCTCTTTATGCTTCAAGCATAATGCTGTTTTAATTAGACCTGCAACTCCTGCAACAGAATCTGTATGACCAATATTCGATTTCACAGATCCAATTGCACATTTTTGTTTAGTGTTTTTATACAGATTATTATATACAGATACTTCAAGTGGATCTCCAAGGTAAGTGCCTGTACCATGCGCTTCTATAAAAGATATACTGTTGGGATCAATGTTGAAGTCATTATGAGTCTTAGTAATTACTTTAAAAACACCATCATAACTAGGAGCAGTAAATCCTAACTTTGAACTACCATCATTATTCATTCCCATACCTTTAATTACTGCATAGATGGGGTCTTTGTCCTTTATTGCGTCAGACGCCCTCTTAAGCAGTACTATACCAACACCGTTACCAAAAACTGTACCCCCAGCATTCGAATCGAAAGGCCTGCATATTCCATCAGGAGAAAGAATAAAATTAGGTTCATAAATATATCCATTTCCTTGGTTCACTTGCACACACGAGGCACCAGCGAGAGCATAATTTGAATTTCCATTCAACAAGCTTTGACTTGCTAAGTGAACTGCTGTAAGCGATGTCGAACAGGCAGTATCAACTACTATACTTTCACCTTTCAAGTTTAGGGTATAAGAAGTTCTTGTTGCAATAAATTTATTCATAGTTGACATCTCGGACTGAAATTGTGACATCCCATCTGAAGATTTTGGAGTAATTTTTGAATACCCGCTCTCAGATCCGCCAGCATAAATAGAAGTGCTTGACTTGATATCATCTATATTATATCCAGCATCTTCAATTGCTTCCCAAGCACACATTAAGAATAGTCTTTGTTGAGGATCTAGTTGCTCTGCCTGTTTTATATTCATACCAAAGAAACCTGGGTCGAAATATTCTATATTGTCTAAATATCCGTATCTGAGAACTAGCCTTTCTCTTTCTTCTTCACTTAAATTATCGACATCGTAAGACATCCCACTTATTGGTAAGTCTGAAATTAAATCTCTCCCTTTAGCCAAATTTCCCCAAAACTCCAATGCATTTTCGGAACCCGGAAACCTTAACCCTATCCCTATTATTGCGATATCGTTGTTATTGTTGGGGGCTTTACAATGATTAACTTCATCTTTCATTTATATCACTCTCCCTGGCCACCTTCTATCATCTGGCTTAAATCTAACAAAGTTGGATATTGAAATAGTTCTGATAGTGATACTTCTATACCAAGTCTTTGTTCTAACAAATTTCTTACCTTTGATAATAATAAAGAGTTGCCCCCATGCTCAAAAAAGTTTCTGTTATGATTTATTTGCTCTTCTGATATCTCCAAGACTTCAGCCCAAATGCTCGATAATTTATTTAAGACATCGCCATGAGAATCCTCTACAATTGCATTATCAGTTTTAAATGAATATTCTTTTTGATCTAAAAGTCTATTTTTATCCACTTTTCCATTTGGCAATAGAGGAATTTCATTTACTTCAATGATTTCAGATGGAATCATATAAGCAGGTAATTTTTTCTTAAGTTCTCTTTGAATATACTGAGAGTTTAAATTTTCACCTTGATAAAAAGCTATCAACTTATCGTTTTCTAGAGAATCTTTTTTAGTAATAACTATTGCATAAGTTAACCCCCTTATTTTTTGTAAAGCAATTTCTATCTCGCTTTTTTCAACTCTGTGGCCTAAAATCTTTACTTGGTTATCTTTACGCCCTATTAACTCTATATTTCCATCGTATAATAATTTACCAAAATCTCCTGTTCTATAAAGGGTGTTATTATGACCATATCTGTCATTAATAAATACTTCATCATACTTTTCTTTTTCATTAATATAACTAGTAGCTAAACTGTACTCTGCTTCAATAAATATTTCTCCCATAACGTTTATAGGGCATGGATTCAAATACTCATCCATTATTTTAATTTTTATATTTCTAATTGGCTTACCTATAGGAATTATATGGGTTTTATCATTTAAATCTACAGAGTAAGTAGTTGCGCATACAGTAGATTCAGTTGGTCCATATGCATTTATAAACTCTATTTTATCTTTGGAATATCCCCAGTTATTAAACATATTGTATGTTAATTGTTCCCCAGCAATAAATATTCTTTTTACTGAAGAGAGTTTATTGAGATCCTCCTTACTAAAGTACAATCCCATTTGTTTAAAGTAAATTGTTGGTAAAGTCATTATTGTAATCTTATTATCCGATATAAAATCAATGAATCTATCTAGTTTTTTTGAAGAATTATCAATTAAATTAAGGTGCAAACCCTTTAACAAAGCTGGCCAAATTTCCCAAACAGAAGCATCGAAACTATGAGAAGAAAACTGTAAAATATTCTCATCGTCTTGAAAAAATGTAGTCATATGCTCACTTAAATTAATTACTCCCGAATGTCTAAGTGTTGTACCCTTTGGTTTTCCTGTTGATCCTGAAGTGTAAATAATATATGCTAATTCTTCAGAAGTAATTGAGTCGTTTATTTTATAGTTGATAGGATAATTTTTAATATCGTTTATGAGCACTACTTTATTATCAGGAACTAAGTTAATCAATGCTTCGCTGTTGGTTGTATCAGTGATTACAAAGTCTATATTACTATCATTAATCATATATTTAATTCTTTCTTTAGGATAGGTTGGGTCTATAGGAACGTAGCAGCTACCCGTTTTTAATACACCCAACATTGCAACTATACTACTAATATTTCTATCGATAAAAATAGCTATCTTCTTCTTTTCAGCACCATTATCATGCAAACAATTAGCTAGTTGGTTACTCCGATCGTCTAATTCTTTATAATTCAATGTAGACACATTATCAGATACCGCTAACGACAAAGGCCTTTTTAATGCTTGTTCGTTAAATAAATATGGAATATTAACTCTCTTGGCCATTGTTTGTTGTTGAGTTGAGTTTATTTCACTGTACAAAGACTTATCAAATTTAGGTAACAAATTTAATTCATTAACGTTTTGACTTATGCCTTTTACAAATTCGGTTATTATCTGTTCAAACATATTATGAAACCTAGAAATTGTTTGTTTATCTAGAATAGAACTATCATACTCGTAAGATAGGGATAAATGATCCTTATTCGCTTGAATATGCAAATTCAAATCTAATTTTGATGCGCTGTTTTCACCTTGTCTAATAAGTTTAGTAAACATGCTTTTATTTTCATTAGTTCTAGACTTATCTTCAAATAAGAAAGCCACATTGAAGATTGGGTTTTTATTGATTTCTCGCTCTGGGTTTATATCCTCAACTATTAGGTCGAATGGATATTCTGCGTTTTTATAAGCTCCTAATACTTTACTTTGACAATGATAAAGAAGATTCTTTAATGATTTAACATCATTTAAATTTAATCTGATAGGTAGAGTATTAACGAAAAATCCCATTACATTTTCTAGATTACTATTATTTCTTCCACTTACCGGTGTACCAACAATAATATCTTTTGATTTCATAACCTTACTTAACATCAACACATATGCCGAGAATAATACATTAAAAAGTGTAGCATCCTGTTCCTTACAGATTCTATTTACACTAGTAATCGGTATATTTACTTTTAAAGTATCATTAAAACCTTTTGCTTTTCCTCTCTTCCTATCTAATGGTAATTCAAGTGATGGCAAAGGGATTGATAGTGTATCTAACCAATATTTTCTTTGCGTTTCTAATTTACCTTCTATTATTATCTTGTTCTGCCAATACGCATAATCCTTATAAGTCACTGATATAGGTTCCTTTACTAAACCTTTATTGTTATCAAAATAATAATATTCAATCTCTTCTAGAAATAAATCAATACTCCATAAGTCTGTTATGATATGGTGCATGTTTAGGTATAACTTATATTCCTCATTATTGCATTTGAATACAGCAATCTTATACAAAGGTAACTTATCCAATTTAAATGGAGTCCCTTCTAAGTCCTTAAGCTTCAAATTTATGAACTCATCAATATTATCTGTATCAAGACCAGAAAGGTCACGATAATCTAATTTAAACGGTAGTTCTTTATATATTTTTTGTCTAATCTCTCCGTTTCTTTCTATGAAAACGGTTCTTAAGACCTCATGGCTATTAATAATTTTTTCTATTACTTTTTCAAGTTTTATTAAATCTAAGTTACCATTAAACTGATACATCATAGCAACGTCATAACTAGTTTTATTTTCTGAAATATTTTGCAACCACCACATTCTTTTTTGAGAGTGAGATAATTCATAATCATTTTCTTCTTCAATTTTCGGTATATTCTGTTCAATTTTTTCTTTATTTTTTAAATTACTTTCCACTAATCGATATAATTCATTAAAAGTTGGATTATTAAATATATCGTTCATACCAATATCGATGTAAAATAATTTATTTATCCGATTTACTAGGTGAATTGCTAATAAAGAATGCCCACCTAGTTCGAAGAATGAATTATTTTTATTCAGAGAATTAATATTAAGTAAATTTTTCCATATGTTCATTAGTTTATTTTCATTTACTGATAATTCAGTACTAAGTTGCTCACTGTTTTCATAAGACTTTTTATACTTCTCTTTTAGCTTTTTCTTATCTAATTTTCCATTCGAATTTAGTGGAAACTCATCAATTTCAATCAATTTAGTTGGAATCATGTAATTCGGGAGTGTCTTTTTTAAATAATCCATTATTTCCTGATTTTTATTCTCTGTACAATCAATACTATAAAATGCAACTATATTTTGGATATTCTCACCTTGTGAAATAGGAATAGCTGCTACTGTTTTTACTTCTGGAAACTTTAAAATACTTGCCTCAACTTCTCCGATTTCAACTCTTTGACCTCTAATTTTTAACTGTCCATCGTTTCTACCTATATACTCTATGTTCCCACTTGGTAATAATTTTGCAGTATCTCCTGTTTTATACAAAGTTATAGTATCATTAGAGGGATGTTTTACAAACGATTCTTCTGTTTTTTGTTTTTGATTTATATACCCTCTTGCTAAATTTTTACTACTCTCGATATATAATTCACCTGGAACGTTTATCGGACAAAGTTGCATATTGTCATTTAAAATGTGGAAAGAAACATTATTAATAGGCTTTCCAATTGGAATCTTGCTTTGTGATAAACAACTAAAGTCTTCTTTTTTTACAGTGAATGATGAAACATAAATTGTCGCTTCAGTAGGGCCATACAAGTTTACGACATCAAAATTAGCTCCTTTGTTCCACCATTCATTAACGTATTCTAGTTTTAAAGCTTCACCACAAACAGCGATTTTCTTCCAATTTTTTATACGCTCAACCTGATCTTTACTTACTATTTTTGCAAATTCATGGAACATGGCAGTAGGCATTATTGTCATATCAGCATCTAGTTTTTCCGCAATATAAGTAAATTTATCAACTGATAATCGCTCCTCATCAGACAGAATATATAAGTGAGATCCCCTCAATAGTGATAACCATATTTCCCCGGCAGATACATCAAATGTATGTGATGAGGATTGTAAAAACACTTCTTGCTTTAAATTCCTTTCATTATTCTCTTGATTTGTAGCCCAATTTTCTACCAAATTAATTACCCCAGAATGATTAACCATTACTCCTTTTGGTTTACCAGTAGATCCAGATGTGAATAATATATATGCTAATGAAGAAAGGCAGTTTTCATTATTCTTTAAATTACATATTTTCCGGTCAAACTTATCGACATTTACAGTTTGACAATTATCAATAGACACACTACTTTTCGTAAGCACATATTTAATATTACATTGTTCAATTATATATTTAATTCTTTCTGGAGGGTAATTACTATCAATTGGAACATAAGCTTGACCTGTTTTAAGTATTCCAAGCATTGCAACAACTGAACTGATGCCTCTTTCCATCATAATTCCAATAGGTTTATTATTATTTAGTTTATTTACATTTCCAGCAATTATATTTGCTTCATTATTTAATTCATTATAAGTTAGTGTTTTATCTTTAGATGATATGGCAATTCTATCGCCATTGGTTTCAACCTGTTTTTGGAACATAGCATCTATTGAACTATTCAAAAGACTTTGCTTATTATCATTAATAGTTGTATATAGTTTCTTATCATCATCTGTAATTACTTCGAATGAGTTTATTTGGATTTCTAAATTTGAATACATATCATTAAAAATTTTTTGCATAATTTCTTTATATCTATTAATAGTTTGGGTATTAAAAATGTCAGTATTATATTCGAAAGAAAATTCGATATCATTACCATTTTTAATTGTAAATAATGTTAGGTCCATTTTTGAATTATTGTGTTCAACAGAATCATCAATTGATGATAACTGCAGCTTTTTATCATTATTTTTTTCGTCTATATGTTCAGTAAAATAAAACATTGTATCAAATAATGTGGACCTACTAGCATCCCTTTCAGGTTCAACTTTCTGAACAAGAACATCTAATGGTACATCTTGATTAGAAAAAGCCTCAAACAAGTTATTATTAACTGTTTCTATTAACTCATTTAAAGTATCATTTTCGTTTATGCTTATGCGAAGCGGTAATGTGTTTACAAAAAAACCAATCGTATTCTCTAAATCAATTTGATTCCTTCCTGATACTGGTGTTCCAATAATAAAGTCTGTATCATTCGTTAATTTATTTAATAAAATTACATACGATGAAAGTAAAACGGAACTAATTGATACGTTTAATTTCCTTGAAATTTCACCTATTTTCTTAGATGAATCATTAGATAAATCGGACTTTAATAACTTACCTTTATAGGAAGATTGCTTTGGTCTACTATAATCTAAAGGTAAATTTAATAATGGTAATGGTTTCTGTAGTTTTTCTACCCAAAATTCTTCTTGGTCTTTCCAGGTTCCGTTATTTAATTCTTTTCTTTGCCAAACCGAGTAGTCCGAATAACCAATCACATCTTGCAGATCAGTGCTATCAGCACCATTAAGTAAATCCTCATAAATAGAAGTAAGTTCATTGAAGAAAATATCTGTACTCCAAGCATCAAAAATAATATGATGAATATTAATATATAACCTATAATCTAATGCATTAACTTTATATAGAATTATTTTAAATGGCGGCTTTTTTGTTAAATCAAATGTTTCATCATTTTCATGGTCTAACTCCATTTTTAAGACATCTTCTCTATCGTGAGCAGAGTGGGAAGAGATGTCACAAAACTTAAATGGAAAGTAAGTTGTATCTGAAACTTTTTGTTTCGGTGTTTCGTTTTCTTCATAAAAAATAGTTCTAAAAATATTATGTCTTTCAATAACCTTTTTAATGGCCTTTTCAAACTTACTTACATTTAAGAAGTCCCGTTGCTTAACAATTATCTGCTTAACTATAGGTATATTATAAAATGTACTACTAGGGTTTAGTTTATATAGATACCAAAGCCTTAATTGAGCATGAGAAAGGTAACTAGTTTTTAGATTGTTTTTTACGATTTTACTGTAATTATTATTTTCTTTCTTGGATATATAGCTTGCTAATTGTTCAAGCTGGGAATACTTAAATATGTCTCTTAGGTTGATATCAATATCTAATTTTTTTCTAATTTTATTTATTACTTTAACAGCTAAAAGAGAATGTCCACCTATTTCAAAAAAATTATCTGTGACGCTAATCAAATCTCTTTCTAAAACCGATTCCCATATTTCGACTAGCTTTCTTTCATACATATTTGCAGGCTTCTTATAATCATCCTTCTTTATCTCTTTGCTTACCAAAATCTCTAAAAGAGCTTTGTTATGGACTTTACCACTTACGGTAGTTGGGATTTCGTTTATATTTATTACGCTACTCGGAATCATATAAGTTGGTAATTTATCAATTAGATAACTCTGTATTTCTTCCAATTCAATTTTCTGTTCTTCAACTTCATCAATAATAAATGCTACCAATTGTTTAGAATTATTTACATTATGGGGTATTACTACTGACTCTTTAATATCTTGATGCTGATTTAAAATTCTCTCTATTTCACCTAACTCAATTCTAATACCTCGAATTTTTACTTGAGCATCTTTTCTTTCATAAAAAATAATGTTACCGTCAGCTTCATAATATCCTCTGTCACCAGTTTTATAGATTCTTTTTCCTTTATTAAAAGGATGACCAATAAAAGCATTATTAGTCTTTTCATCATCATTTAGGTAACCCTTCGCTAGTCCAATTCCATCTATATATATATATCCGACCACTCCGATAGGTACTGGATTTAAAGATTTATCTAATATATATACCCCGTTGTTATCGATAGGTTTACCAACTGGGATAGCTCTTCTATCGCCATCCGTCTTTTTACATTTGTAGACAGTCGAGTCTATTGAAACCTCAGTTGCTCCCCATTGATTAAATAAATCCACTTCAGGTAATTTAGAGAAATGGAGGTTAACTAACTCGGGTTTTAATTCTTCCCCACTTGAAATGATTGTTCTAAGATTATTCAGGTACTTTGCATTATCTTGGTTTATTTCCTTTAAGAACATCTTAAATACGCTGGGAACAAATTGAATTACTGATACATTATTTTTTATGGCATTTTTTAAAATAGCTTCTACATCTCTATGCAATTCAGGTCCAAGGACTGAGATACGAGATCCAACTATTAAAGGCCACAATATTTCGACTGCAGAATCATCAAAAGAAAGTACAGTTTTTTGTAATACAGTTTCAGAAGGCAGTAATTTATGGTAGTTTTGCATCCATAAAACCCTATTTAACCAACCAATTTGTGTACTCGCAACACCTTTTGGAGAGCCTGTTGAACCAGAGGTGTAATAAATTGATATTAAGTTATCATCCTCTATTGTTACATTTGGATTTTGATTATTATATTCTTCAAAAGGGAATGTATCCACAAGTAATGTCGGTATATCCAAATCCGGCAGATTATCATAAATATTTTTCTGAGATATACATATTAGTGGATTTGCATCATTGATAATCTTTTGTATTCTTCCTTTTGGGGCATCAGTATCAATTGGTAAGAATGCACCCCCAGATTTAAGTACCGCTAAAATAGAGACAATCATATTTAAAGATCTTTCTAAATGGATTACTACAGGAACGTCAGGTCTTACACCTTGTTTGATTAAATAAGTAGCCAATTGATTAGATTTTTTATTTAACTGATCGTAAGTTAATTTCTCTTTATCTGTGAAGATAGCAATAGCATCGGGAGTTTCTTGTACTTTCTTTTCAAACAGTTGGTGAATTAATTTATCTGTAGATAAAACTTTCTCTGTATTATTCCACAGTTTAGTTACTCTATTTTGGTCCGTATTTGATATTACTCTTAAGTTATCGATACTCTTTTTTGGATTCTGATCTACATCTAAAACTAATTCATAATAACTGTTAATTATACGATGAATTGTTTCCGAGTTAAATAAATCGGAATTATATTTAAATTGTACACTCAAAGAATCAGTGTGCTCAGTGACCGAAAATGTTAAATCATATTCAGATTTTCCATTCTCTCTTTTCTCCTCAATTATATCCAAACCTTTAATATTAGTATTAAGTGGGACTTCTGTTTGAAACTCAATTTGGAAAATTGGTGAAAAACTAGGGTATCTTGTTGGCTGAACTGTCTCAACAACTTTCTCAAAAGGGACAAGATTATTGTCCATAGCCTCAAACACATTATTCTTCACAAGATTCACAACATGATTAAAATTCATGTCTTTTTCTAAATACGTGCGTATTGCTACAACATTTATAAAGAAACCTATTGAGTCTTTAGCATCTGAAGTTCTTGTTGAAATTGGAGTACCAATAATAATGTCGTCCCTATTAGTATATTTAGATAATAAAATTTTAAAAATTGATAACATAGTTATATAAATTGTTGAATTAGATCTTTTCGAAATACTTTTAATACTGTTATAGACCTTTTCAGGTATATCTACGAATATTGAATCACCATTATTTGACTTTACCATTGGCCTAATTTTATCGGTAATTAAATCTATCATTGGATCTACACCAGATAACTTCTTTGACCAATAGTCGAGTTTGTCAGTTATTTTCTGTTTTTGTTCCCATAGACAGTAATCCGAATACTGAAAATCAACTGTAGCTAAGTTATGATTTCTTCCCTCTAAAAATTTCAAGTATAACGAATTTAGCTCATTGAAAAAAATAGTTGCTGACATACCATCAAAAATAATATGATGTACACTTAATATTAGATAGTGATAAGCATCATTTAACTTTAGTATCTCAATTTTATATAATGGGCCATTTGATAAGTCGAAAGAATGGCTATCAATTACTTTAATAATAGAATTAGCTTTAAATTCTGGGTTTTCATCAGAACTAATATCCCTAAATTTGATGTTATAATTGCTTTCTTCTAATATCATTTGTTTTGGTTCGTCATCATCTCTGTTTACTATACATGTTCTAAAAATATCATGACGATCTATTATAAGTCTTATCGAATTAGTTAATGCATTAATATTTAAGCTTCCTTTTATTTTAAAAACTCTGGTTATGTTATATGTCGTATCTTTAGGTTCCAATTGCTGACTAAACCATAATCTTTTTTGCGCATATGATAGTGGAAACTCATTAGAAGTAATTACATTTGCTTCTTCTCTATTTGAGTTGCGTATTCTTAAATCATTTAACCTATTCCTAATTATCTGACTTCTATTCAGGTCAACTGTCATTGCTTTCTTCATTATCACTCTCTCCTTTATAACCTTCAGAATCTAGTAGTTTTTCTTCTACTATAGATGAAAACATTTTTAGTGTGGGGGAATTAAATATACTACTTATTGACAAATCAAAATCGAAAAGCCCGTTTATTTCAGAAATCATTCTCATAGCATAGAGAGAATGCCCTCCAATAAGAAAAAAATTATCATAACTTTCGATAGAGTCTACACCTATAACATTACACCATAGATCTCCTATAAACTTCTCCATTTCAGTTTTGCTTTCACTTTCAAAGTTAAGCAAATGATCCTTCTTTATAGTATATAATTCATCAATATCAATTTTCCCATTACTGTTAACAGGAAATTTATCGATAGTAATGATTTCTAAAGGTACCATATAATGTGGTAAATATTCTTGTAGCCATGTGATTACTTTACTAGTTTCTACATTGTTATTACTCGTAATAAAAGCTACTAATCCTTTTTGGTCTTTTACGTTCTTAGATTCTAATATCACTTTGGACTGAATAATATTTGGATGTCTATTTAAAATTCGTTCAACTTCATCAATTTCTATTCTATAACCGTTAATTTTTACTTGGTTATCATCTCTACCAATGAATTCTAAGTTACCATTTTGTAGAATCCGTCCCATATCACCAGTCTTATAAATTTTTTCTGACTTGTTAAAAGGGTTATTTATAAATTTTTGTTTCGTTAATTTAGGATTATTTATATAACCTTTCGCTACACCTAATCCTCCTATATATAATTCGCCTATTATTCCCTTTGGCACAGGACGTAATTTTTTGTCTAGAATATAAATCTGTGTATTGAATATTGGTTTACCGATAGGAATATGCTCTTCATGCTCAGTATCTCCTAATTTGTAGACTGCGCTACCCACAACTGTTTCTGTTGGGCCATATTCATTTATTAAATTTACTTTTCTATTAATCCAATTAGAAATATTATTTTGGGTTAGTTGCTCGCCTCCTATTATAAACGTTTTAACGTCTATCTCATTTTTGGGGATATTAGATAGTAATCTGAAATGAGAAGGAGTTATTTTTATAATACTTTGATTAGGATATTTTTTCAGATTTGTAATAAATCCTTCAATACCTAAACTGTCTTTACTCATGAATGTAGTTTTACCAGTAAGTATAGGTAAATACAAACTGGTTATTGTTAAATCAAACCCAATTGATGAATGAACAATTGAACCAATACCTTCATTGTTCATATAATTCTCCATACCCCACTTTAAATAATTCATGATCCCTCTTTGAGATATTTCTACTCCTTTAGGGTCTCCAGTTGTACCCGAGGTGTAGATAATATAAGCGGTATCAGATGGATTAAATTTACATATATCGATAACATCTAACTCTTTTACATAAGAGGCTTTTGAGATGTTAATCATATTTAAAGACAGATTTTCACAGGAACTATATGTCAAGTTATCACACACTAACCATTTTAAATCCGAATTACTTATAATATAGTTCATTCTCTTGGGAGGTATAGAAGAATCTAAAGGAATATAAGCAGCTCCTGCTTTAATTATTCCCAGTAAACAAATCAATAAATCTACAGACCTCTCCATAAATACTCCAATTAAAGTGTTTGATTTAACTCCTCTTCTTTTAAGGTAATTAGCAAATTGGTTAGATAATTCATTTAACCTTTTGTATGTTAATTCACTTTCAGAATCAACTACTGCAATATTAGATGGTGTATTTTTTACTTGGGTTTCAAATAAATTATGAATATACACATCATTTGGTAAATGTACTATTTCGCCAGAAGAAATTTTTGATATATCCCTCTGTTCTTTGGATGTCAAAATATTAATATTAGAAATCTTATCATCTAAATAATCTTCAATATTATTTAAGATATTAAAGAAATGATTTAGTATTAGCTTCGAATATTCTGATGAAATATTTTTACAATTGTATTTTATAGTTAAATTTAATTCTTTTTCTTCTCTCACAATTATTGTAATAGGATAGTTATTTTTTTCATATGTCTGAACTTTTTCAATACCGATATTTCCCCAGTCTTGTTTTTCTAAGGAAGAGGGGTATTTTTCATAAACAAAAAGTATATCAAAAAGGGATCTATCATTCTGTATTCCGGCCCATTCTCTAATCTTAAGTAATGAACTAAATTGATTTTTTTCAAATTGACTTATTGTTTTCTGATTCTTTAAAATCCAATCAGAAAATATCATCGATTCATTTAATATTAATTTTATTGGAATAGTATTAATGTAAGCACCATATGAATAATTACTACCAGGTAAGTCTGTTGGTCGTCCAGAAAATGCGGAGCCATAAATTATCTCTTCTTCCGATGTATATCTATTTAATAGTAATGCCCAAATACTTTGAAATAGAGAATTCATAGTAAAATGATATTTTCTGCCCAATTCTAAAAGTTTTTTTGTTAAATTTTCTTGAATATCTATTGACTCCTCTAAAATTTGTGCTTGGTTGGTATTTTTATTATTAGGAAAAAAATTAGGATTGGTTATATTACTACTTTTATTTAGTTTGGATTTCCAAAATAATTCTGCTGCTGAATTGTCTTTTTTATTCAACCAACTTACATAATCACTAAATTTTATACTTTCTTCATTTTTCTTTAGATCAAAAGAATCAATATATCTTCTTCTTAATTCTTCTAAGAATATAGAATGACTCCATCCATCTAACAGAAGATGATGCCTGGTAAAAATCAATTTAAAAGTATCTTCCGCAATTTTAATTAATCTAAATCTAAATAAGGGAAATTCTAATGATACTTGTCTTTTGTCAAAGTCCATTAATTCATTGAGGTTATAATCTTTTTTTATTTCTTGACTTAGATCATTAAAATACCATGGCAATAATAGCTTATTATGCACAACTTGATATGGCTTCTCTAATCCTTCCCAAACAAACTCCGTTCTAAATACTTGATATTTACCTATCATTACATCTATACATTGTTTAAGTTTGTTGACATTGAGGTCTCCTTTAAAATTTATAACACTTTGGACTATATATAGATTTTCCTTCTTATCAAATTCAGAATGGAAAAGTATACCTTCCTGACAAGGTGAAAGTTCAAAAATATCTTCAATATTATTTATCATTTATGATTCTCCTTGATTATTAAACTAATAACTTTTTCAATCTCTTTGCCTGATATGCTATTAGCAGAGTATGCATTATATCTTGTGTAATCCATTGATAAATTAATTATTTCCTTTAAAGTGTCGTTATATTTTTGCAAAACTTTTTTTATAGTTTCACATGAATGGATATCTGAGCTAAATTTCCATTGTATGTTAAATCTATCATTAGTAACTAATGCGGTAATATCAATTAAATGAGATCGCTTTTCGTTATCGCCTATTTCTTTATTAATTAGGAATTTTTCTAATTTAAATAGAGAATTATTAAAAATTTGATCAAATTGACCTAAGTAATTGAATTTCACATGCCTTTTGGGAAGATTTAGTAAATTCAGCTTTAACTTAGTGTCTTTTTCTTGATATCTAAACATGCCATAAGACAACCCTCGATGCGGTATTTTACGCAAAGTATTATGAACATTATTTATTGTTTCACTTATATCTTCTCGTTTTTTTCTTGTTTGCAAAAGAACAGGAAAAATACTCGTAAACCATCCAATCGTTTCAGAAACATCAATATTTGTGCCTATAGACTCACGACCATGTCCCTCCAAGTCTAAACATAAGTAATTTCTACCACTCCACTCGTTAAATGAAATTAATAAAGCTGTAAGTAGAATATCATTTATATGACATCCAAACGCTTTTGGAACGGATCTAAGCAGTCTATCAGTTTCTTCTTTAGATAAACTATCTAAAAACATCATCTCATTTTTCATTAAATTTTTTCCATCATAGTTATCCACTAAAATATTAGTGGAAGGTAAAGTGAAATTACTCCAAAATATTTTATCCTTTTTAAACGAGTCCGAGTCTGTTTCTATAATGTCATTAATTTCTTCACTCCAAAGCCTGTAAGAAGTTGTAGGTTTCATATTAAATATTTCTTTATTTTGTAGGTTAGTATAAATTTCCTCAATATCTTCTGCTAAAATACGCCAAGAAAGCCCATCTACTATCAAATGATGAAGAATAAGTACCAGTTTATCTTTATTTCCATCTGGCAATTTTATATATATCGCCTTAATAAGGGAATCCTCAGCCAAATCTAAATTACTTTGTTCATTTTGAATTATATTTTGTATTTCATCTTTTAAAGTATGTTTTAAAGCTTTTGATCTATCATGGATGTAGAATGGAATCTCTTTGAGGTTTTTATTATAACGATGTTCCCATTTATTTTTTATTTGTATAAAGTTAGATTTAAGAACTTCATGCTTATCTAATAATAAATTCAATGTTTTTTTAAGTAAGTTTAGATTGAGAGGTTTAAGTATTACTAAAGGTAGCGACATGTTGTAAAATGATGGGTTAAAAAGTTCCTTCTCAAAAAATAATTTTTGAATGGGTGTTAATAACTGATGTTCATTTTTATATTCTTCAGGTAAAAAAATTTGATTTTTGTTTGTGTTAGAACAATTATTTAATATTTCCTTTATTGTCTCGAATTCAAATATTTGGTCTACTGTTAAAGTTATTCCCTCTCTTTTTGCTGTATTAACAATTTGAATCGCAAGAATAGAATCTCCGCCTAATTCAAAAAAGTTATCTTCCAAACCTACATCCCTTAGTTTTAAAGATTTTCTCCAAATTTCAGCCATTTTTTGTTCAATATTGTTTGTTGGTTTGATGTAGTTTTTCTCACTGTAATCTGGTTTCGGGAGCAAATTTCTATCAATCTTCCCATTATTATTTAGTTTAAATTCTTCTACTATCATGATTTTAGAAGGTACCATATAAGTAGGTAATTTTTGTAACAAAATATTTTTCAAATCTTTTTCTGTCATTGCGCTATCATCTTTTAATTTAATGTAAGCTACAATACGTTTGTCAGTCTCATCAAAACTGTAGCTAGTAACAATAGAATCTTGAACGCTTGTTATTTTATCTATTATATTTGTTATCTCCAGTAATTCGATTCTATAACCCCTTATCTTAACCTGAAAATCATCTCTCCCAATAAATTGAATGTGCTTATTTTTATGTAGTCTTCCAATGTCTCCTGTTTTAAATAAATACTCTCCTAAATCATCGAAATGATTTGGAATAAAACTGTTCATTGTCTTATCAGGTAGATTCCAATACCCCTCAGTTAATCCAATACTACTTATATATATATATCCCTCGTTACCGTGAGACACTTTATTTAGATTATCATCCAATAGATATAAGTTAGCGTTATCAATTGGTTGTCCAATAGGTACATAATTATTTAATTCCGCTCCATCATCTTCCCAAGCTGAAACAGTTAAAGACGCTTCGGTAGGTCCATATAAATTAACTAATGTCGACTTAGTCATCTTTTCTCTAAATTCGTTAACTATTTTTATAGTTAACGCTTCTCCAGAAGAAAACACTCTCCTTAAACTCTTACACTGAGTAACCTCTTCATGGTTTAAAAACTGCTTTAAGATAGAAGGCACAAACACTATATTTGTAACTTTGTTATTTACTATAAGTCTAACTAAATAATCAATATCTCTTTGGCCACTAGGTCTAGCTATTACCACCTCCGACCCACTTATTAATGGTAAGAAAGTTTCTCTAATCGATGCATCAAAAGTGTAGGGAGCTTTAAATATTACTTTGTCTTCTTCATTAATTGTGAATGTATCTTTCATCCATAATAAATAGTTAGAGATCCCTTTATGTTTAATAGGGACTCCTTTTGGTAAACCAGTAGAACCTGAGGTATAGAGAAGAGACATTAGATCATCTATACCTGAGTTAATATCAATATTATCATCTGAATACCCTGTAATAATTGCTTCATCATAATTCTCAAAAGTTAAATCATCAAGGATATCTGAGTCTATCTTTTTATTGCCAAGAATATATTTTACACCAGAATCCTTAATAATATGTTTGACTCTTTCTTTGGGAAAAGATGGATCAATAGGTAAATATCCAACACCAGTTTTTAAAATTGCAAGCATAGAAATAATCATTTCGAAAGATCTTTCCATATATAAACCTATAACTATGCCCTTATTTCTTCTTTTATCAATTAAATAGTTCGCTAATTGATTGGATTTCTTATTTAAATCATTATAAGTTAAACTATCGCTATGAAGTCTTAAAGCAATTTTATACGTGCTTATTTTGACTTGATATTCAAACAGCCTGTGAATACAATTAATTTTAGAATATGCAAATTTACTTTTCACAGCTTACTACAACTCCTTAATAATAAAATTTTTAAAAATATCAATATTTAAGTGCAATAGTTCCGAAGAGTTGAAGTCTAAATTGTTAACACATGTAGACAGTAGATAATTAGTATTAACATCATAATTTTCAAACTTATAAGACTCCTCATCACGATTATCAATTACATAGTTTGAGTTTATTTTTTTAAATCCAAAGGAGGTTAAAGGAACGGATAAACCTTTGCCAATGTTTTTTAGATAACATTCTTTTAATGTCCATATATCATAAAAGTAGTCTAATTTTTCATTAACACTTTTAGCTTCGAATACGTCTCTTTCAAAATCACAAAATACACCACCAATAATACCTAAATCAATATTAACTTTTTTTTCTATATCAATACCGACTGTATGAAGATTATCAAATATTGCAGCTACTAAATTGTGGGAATGAGCAATATTAAAGTTTATATTATTTGTGTCAGCTAAGTATGGTTTACCGAATTCACCTAATCTAATATTGATATTATTAAGAGTATAGTTATAGTTTTTTATCAATACATATCTAATTAATATTTTTCCTAAAAGTGATTGATAAAAGCTTTTTTTATTTTTAATTCTTAACAACCTTCTTTTTTCCTCTTTAGGTAAGATATGTAGAAACGATTGAATTTGTTTTTCTTCAATAGAATCTGGAACTTTAACTATATAAATATATGGTTTTGAACGATAAGAACTTATATGCATAATCATACATTCCTTCAACATGTCGTTATAATAGCACATTAGCGCGTTTTATTGGAGCTAATTTCTTACGTGGTGTTAAGTAGTTCCAGATCTTTAATAATCTTCTTCTCAATTTAAGATCGATAAATATCAAACCGAATTCTGCAGCTCAATTAGTCAACAAAATCAATTTCATAATTAATTATTTTTTGCTTTTTTCTTCCTGATTGTCACACTGCCATTTCTGTTTGTAGCCCAGAATTACTAACTCAGACCCAATAGATTTTCTGTTCATATTGGTCTAATAAGCTGTGTAGTTCTTTCTTGGCAAAGCTTAAGCCGATTTCAATTCCAACACTCTTCTTCGCTTTATCTACCAATTTGGTTGCACGTTGGATGCCGACTCCACGCTTTACAACGGTTTTCCATTCTGTCAGTATATCTTCTGGCATTTTATCACGAATGTCAGATGGGAAGGGGAATTTACGCAATGTATATAATGCGGCCTTTCCATCCCATTGTTTAAATACATCCGGAAACTCTGGAAAATAGCGCTGCATATTATTTTGAATGCGTCCTTCTGTGACAATCTGCTGTTTGATGAGTTGATCTCGTAATTTGATCGCTTCTCTTAACTCAGCATATATGCCATTGAGAAGATTTGGTACGGAGTATCTCCCATCCTTCACCAGTTGCGCAATCACACGGGCATCCTTGGTATCATTTTTTGTTGGCGAGTTGTCATCCAGTTCTTTTGACTTCTTCACATGCATCGGGTTAACCAATACAAAATCAATATCCCTGCTGGTCAGATAATAACCTAAACTCATCCAGTAGTGACCTGTTGGCTCAGCACCTATGATCACATGGTTTTTATCATTTTCTTTCTGGAGCTTAAAAATCCATTCCAGTAGGACTTCAAAGCCTTCTATTCGATTTTCAAAGATCAATCTTTTCCCAAATTCATAGCCTCTGTCGTCCTGTGCTCGCGCCACATGTTTGTCTTTCGCAATATCTACCCCTATGACTAGGGTAGATGGTGTGATTTGCGATATTTTGTGATTTTGGTTATAATTCATTGGTGAGTCCTCCTTGGTATTTATTAATTTCGGTGTCATGATCATGACACCCTGTACTATACCAAGAGACTTTTTTTGTTCAATCCTCAAATTTCTTCATTACAGGAATGCTCCTTTTATATTTGTATCTTAATCTTAACATGACAAGTAAATAAATATTATTGGGAAAATATATGACTTTTCGCTAGTATTCGACATTATTCTACCAGTTTATTTTGCGTTTTTTTCATCATATTTCCTAATTCAAGAAATATTGTGTATTTATATATATCTCATGAACCCGAAAGTATATCCAACTACTTGGGTATGTTTATGGCAGACTAACTCTTAGAGTAGCATTTATAGCCTTTTTAAGATATCAAAAATTTAAGGAGCAAAGCTCGTGAGAAAAGGAGTATTCTTATGGTTATCATTAGAAAGTACGGAGAAAAGTGAGGTATATCATAAATTTTGATTCAAAACAGTTTATTAAACACACGGGTTTTACACGAAAGCAGCAGCAAAACAAGCAGCCAGGTTGAAGAAAAAACAGATTAGATAAAGTGAAGTACGATAACTTTAAAATTTTTCGATCATTTTTATTTTATATCCACATTAAAGAGATTCTTAATATGCTTGTCTACACTTTGTTTTTGGATATCAAGAGCTCAACGAAAAGCTTGAAATGGAAAAAGAAGAGTTAGAAGCGAAATTACAATGGTATGAGGAACAGTTTCGGTTGCTTCAAAAACAAAAATTCGGTGCTTCCAGTGAGAAAACAGATTCCAATCAGCTATCCCTTTTCAATGAAGCAGAGGATACTTCCGATTCCAAACAAGAAGAACCTACGGTTGAGACGATTACATATAAGCGCAAAAAGCAAAAAGGCCAGCGCGATAAACAATTAGAAAACCTGCCTACGGAAACGGTAGAATACCGTTTACCTGCTGAGGAACAGGTGTGTTCGTGTTGCGCTGGAGAATTACATGAAATGAGCACTCAAGTGCGCAAAGAATTAAAGGTGATTCCAGCGCAGGTAAAAGTGGTGGAACACGTACAGTACGTCTATAGCTGTCGTCATTGTGAACAACACGAAATAAAAACACCTATTCAGACGGCTAAGATGCCCGAGCCTGTATATCCAGGTAGTTTAGCATCTCCTTCAGCCATAGCCTTGACGCAAAAATACGTGGAAAGAATGCCGTTGTATCGCCAAGAGAAACAATTTGAACGCTTTGGTATCTTTATTCCCGACAAACCCTGTCCAATTGGGTCATATATGGTGCGACCACTTGGCTTGAACTCATTTACAATGCAATGGACGCCAAGCTATTGGGACTCGATGCCATCCATGCGGATGAAACAGTTGTACAAGTTTTATCTGAACCAGGTAGAAAGGCAACTTCCAATTCATATACGTGGCTGTATCGTTCTGGACACACGGATGTGCCCATTGTTCTATACAATTATCAGCGAACCCGAGCTGCCAAACATCCGCGGAAATTTCTAGAAGGATTTCAAGGATACCTTATGGTGGACGGTTACCCTGGCTATAATGGATTGCCAAATGTCATCTTGGTCGGGTGCTGGGTACATGCGCGCCGCAAATTTACAGAAGCATTACAGGCGCTTCCGGAGTCTTCGTCCACTACAGCTGTAAAAGCGAAAGAAGGCTTAGACTTTTGTAAACAATTATTCGATATCGAACGCGAACTAAAGAGCGTTAGCCCACAGGAACGTTAGAAACAACGTTTGGAGGCGCAGTCAGCCCGTGCTGGATGCTTTTTTCAGCATGGCTGAAAGAACAAACCCCAAGAGTACTTCCTAAAAGTGCCCTTTGCAAAGCGATTAAGTGTTGCCGTAACCAGTGGGATCGTTTAGAAGGATTTTTAAAAGATGGACGGTTGGAGATAGACAATAACCGTGCAGAACGATTGATCAAGCCTTTTTTGTGATGGGGAGAAAAGCTTGGCTTTTTAGCAATACCGCAAAAGGAGTTACATCCAGTGCGATCATTTATAGTGTAGTAGAAACAGCCAAGGAAAACGGATTAAATCCATTCCACTATCTCAGCTATTTGTTTGAAAAGCTTCCCAATATAGATACAACAAATAGAGAACAACTAGCCCAACCCTTGCCGTGGTCAACTACACTGCCTCAAGAGTGCCGCATTCCAACTAAATCTAATTAGATCATAACACATGCCCACATCTATGTGATATGCTCCCAATATGGTAGACAGAGAAATAATAAAAAATCTCTACTACTATATTGGGGGCATTTTCTTATGTATAAAAGAAGGAGTAAGCATACGTTAGATGAAAGAATCGAGGCGGTATTACGTGTAATGGAGGGGAGGGCGTCTGTCAGTACGATTGCTAAAGAATACTCAGTTGACCGTACTAGATTAACTTATGGGTGCGTAAATACGAAGCAGATGGTGTGGATGGTTTAAAGGAAGCGAGGGCATGGAAGAAGTATTCCAGCGAACTGAAAAGGGAAGCTGTTGAATTTTATCTAAATGGAAAAGGCAGTCTGAGAATGACTTGTGAGAAGTTTAATATTTCATCTAGTTCGGTTTTACGTCAATGGATAAACCAGTATACTAGTGGGAAAGAGATAAAATCTACTAGTAAAGGGAGAGAACCCATGACAAAAGGGCGTAAAACCACGCTTCAAGAACGCATTGAAATTGTCCAATATACGATTGCGAACAAACACAATTATCATGAGGCGGCTAAAAAGTATAACGTTTCTTATCAACAAGTATATAGCTGGATACGTAAATATGAAAAAGATGGGAAACAGGGTCTTCAGGATCGTCGTGGAAAAACGCTAGAATCAAAGGCTAGCCTTACCGAAGAAGAGAAATTACAACTTCGTATTAAAGAACTGGAACACCGTAATCAGTATTTAGAGGCGGAGAATGGCTTATTAAAAAAGTTGAAGGAAATCGAAAGGGGGATGGGACAGCGCGACTAGGTAAACATCTAGCTAAATTTCAAGCGATTCATGACTATCACAAGGAGACAACAATACCCATTCTATTACTCTGTGACATTTTAGATGTATCCCGATCTGGGTACTATAAATGGTTGAAACATAAACCTACAGAACGACAAAGGGAAAATGAATGGCTCATGAAAAAAGTGAAAGAGGAATTCAGAAAGTATAACGGTAACTTCGCTATCGTCGAATAACCATGGCGATCAATCGCAAATATAAGAAGCAATATGACGAGAAAAGAATTCGACGCTTCATGATTCAAATGGGCTTAAAATCGCATATTCGTCGCTCCAATGGCTATTCCACGAAGACAAGCTATATCAATATTGAAGAAAACATTTTGAATCGTGAATTTACTGCGGGGAAGCCGAATGAGAAGTGGGTAACGGATATCACGCATGTGACGTATGGCTTTGGTAACAAGGCTTATTTAAGTGCCATTAAGGACCTTTATGACGGTTCGATTGTCGCCTATCAGGTTGGGCGCTATAATGACAATCCTTTGGTTATGAACACGCTAAAAGAAGCGATAG
This sequence comes from Virgibacillus sp. 6R, assembly GCF_001895305.1. NCBI lineage: Bacteria > Bacillati > Bacillota > Bacilli > Caryophanales > Bacillaceae > Virgibacillus > Virgibacillus sp. 6R. The sequence continues at coordinate 1,118,770 of NZ_CP017762.1, forward strand.
AGGCAAATCCTGACGCAACCCCTTTAATTCACAGCGATCGTGGTTCACCATACACATCAAAGGAATATCGTTATCTTACGACGGAAGCTGGGATGAAACGCAGTATGTCACGTGTAGGCAATTGTATTGATAACGCACCAATTGAAAGCTTCTTTGGTCATTTTAAATGTGAAAGCTATGACTTAAAGAATTACAAGAACTTTGAGGCGCTAGAAAAAGATATTGATAAGTACATTACATTCTATAATGAGGAACGATACCAAAAGAGATTAAACAGCCTAGCACCATTAGAATACCGGCACCAGGTTGTGGCATAATTTTTTTATTTTTTCACTGTCTACTTGACAGGGTGCAGTTCACTTTGACTTTCAAAATAACCTAATCAACATTGATAAAACCTGGTTAATCGAAAAAGATAAAGAACCTGATTTTGGACCTACCAAAAATCATGAGACGAGAGAAATTGTAATGATTGAACCGGTTATGCTATTTAAAGAGTTATTTGAAAGTACTCCGACAAACATGAAACAATTGGTTTTTTATAGTTCGCAGTCAAAATATCATGTAATAAGCAACAATAATCTCAATAAAGTGTTGAGGAGAGTTTTGTCTGATTTAGGTATTGAGACGATAACCTCTCATGGGTTGCGGCATACCCATGCCAGTTATTTGATTTATGAAAAAGTATCTCTTGATTATGTCAGTGAAAGATTGGGACATATTGATACTACCAGGAAGACTTATGTTCATTTATTAAAAGAAATGCGAAATAAAGAGGAAGAAAATACGCTTAGAGTGCTTAATGCTTTAAACAGTGCTTCAAAAAATAATCCGAAAACAAGAAAAGTAAGCTAAGTCAAGACACAAGCGGGATTAGGAAGGGTAATTCTTGTACCAATTTTGTACCAAGTGTAGATCTCTTTTTAACTGATTTTAAATTAATTCGTTAACCTCTTGTTGCCAGTATTTTATTCTTCAATCTTGAAAAATTTTTAATTCCATAGGACTTACGTTTTAACACCTTTATCTTATTGTTTGTCCCTTCTATGTATCCATTGTTAAAAGGGGGATACATCAATGATGGAAGGATTTCTGTTTTCCATCGCTGAAACGTATAATAAACGCGTTGAAATGAATCCATACCTGATTCTTTTAATGTCTGCATACATGCTTCTAATCCAGCTTTAGCTGTATCTTTATCGCTTTCCTTAAACCATTGATCTAACTTATTCTTAAGTTCATATGCTTTTTGTAATCTGGGATCAATATCAAGAAGCTTTTGTACCTTTTCTGACTCTTCTTCATCCAGTTTATATACCGATTTCCATAACAGTTTTTTACTACGTTTCATCTGGATACGTGGCTTTTTATCCAAATCCCTCTGAACTTCTCGGCGTACTTCATCCAGTGCCCAATATACTTGCCTCATATAGTGAAATCGATCGGCAATAATCAATGGATTGCCTAATGCTTTTTGTACAGCTTGTTTAAAGGATTTTGACAAATCCATAACAACTATTTGGACTTTACTCGTATCACGGGATTGTAAATACTCTTTTATGGTATCTACTTTTCTGTCCGGTAAAATATCGATGATTTCTTTGTTCTCCACATCTGCAATGACTGTTTGAAACCTCTCTCCTCCTGCATCTCCTTTAAACTCATCAATAGCTATAGCACGTGGTAGAACCTTCTTTGTTTGCAGGGGATGACGATCAAACAAACGGATTAATCGATTCGTTGTCATACCAGATAAACGGGCTGCATCCGTAAATGAACCGATTGCCGAGTAAGTTCGTGCGCTCATTTGTAACGAATTGGTGCACCTTTGATACCGATCCACCATTTGTAAATGTTCATAAAAGGTATGGTGGCAATGGGTACATAGATATCTTCTTTTTCGCAGAGAAATTTTCACGGATGTATGGGATAGATTTGGCCCTTGAATCAACTGTTTTCGGTAGCTGTGCACTCGCTTTGTTTTCGCTTTACAGGATGGACATGTTTGCTTTTTAACCTTCGTATAAAGCTCTACCAACCATGTCGCGGGTTCTTCTTTTATATCCCATACTTCTACTTGTTTATCTTTTATCCCCAATAAATCTATGATAAGATGATATTGCACTCTTTCCCTCTCCTTTACCTTTTGTGTCTGCAACTCAAGGTTATCAAAAGAGAGGGGAGTGAGTGTATTTTTTTGCATCTTTCTGTGCATTGGCACAATAAGGAGTACCACCACATTTAGTATAGAGCCCTAAATTTCGCACGTTCTACGTTAAATACAACGCAAAAGACGACATCCTAACGAATAAATTCCGTTAGAACGTCGTCATATCAACGTTAATGATACCGGTGGTCGGGGTCGAACCGACACTCCCAAAAAGGGAACGGGATTTTGAGTCCCGCGCGTCTGCCAATTCCGCCACACCGGCATGGAGGCGGTAACCGGATTTGAACCGGTGATAAAGGTTTTGCAGACCTCTGCCTTACCACTTGGCTATACCGCCATTAAATATAAAATTGGAGCGGAAGACGGGATTCGAACCCGCGACCCCCACCTTGGCAAGGTGGTGTTCTACCACTGAACTACTTCCGCTTAATGGCTGGGCCACTAGGATTCGAACCTAGGGTACACGGGATCAAAACCCGATGCCTTACCGCTTGGCTATGGCCCAATATACAAAAAGGGCGACCGGTGGGGATCGAACCCACGTATGCCGGAGCCACAATCCGGTGCGTTAACCACTTCGCCACGGCCGCCATATTTATTTGGCAGGGGTAGTAGGAATCGAACCCACATCAAAGGTTTTGGAGACCTTCGTTTTACCATTAAACTATACCCCTATATGCAAAAAATGGTGGAGGGGGAGAGATTCGAACTCCCGAACCCTGAGGGAGCGGATTTACAGTCCGCCGCGTTTAGCCACTTCGCTACCCCTCCACTATGTTGAAACAAAAATGGTGGCTCGAGACGGAATCGAACCGCCGACACAGGGATTTTCAGTCCCTTGCTCTACCGACTGAGCTATCGAGCCATTTGTTTTATGTATAAAAGTCAAACTCATTTTAAAGTGGCGGTCCGGACGGGACTCGAACCCGCGACCTCCTGCGTGACAGGCAGGCATTCTAACCAACTGAACTACCGGACCAAAACATCTATCTTATAATAATATTGGTTGCGGGGGCAGGATTTGAACCTACGACCTTTGGGTTATGAGCCCAACGAGCTACCAGACTGCTCCACCCCGCGATATAATTATATCCACTAAACCGCCTATAAGACAGTATATAAGATACAAAATGAATTTTCAAGCGTTTTAGACTATTCGTACTGGTGGAGGATGCAGGGCTCGAACCTGCGACCCCTTGCTTGTAAGGCAAGTGCTCTCCCAGCTGAGCTAATCCTCCTGAAATGGTGACCCGTACGGGATTCGAACCCGTGTTACCGCCGTGAAAGGGCGGTGTCTTAACCGCTTGACCAACGGGCCAATATGAAATTTATATGATAGTGGCGGAGAGCGAGGGATTCGAACCCTCGAGGCCGCGGTAACGGCCTACACGATTTCCAATCGTGCTCCTTCGGCCACTCGGACAGCTCTCCATTGGCTCCACAGGTAGGATTCGAACCTACGACCGATCGGTTAACAGCCGATTGCTCTACCACTGAGCTACTGTGGAATGATACCAATTAGAATTACAATGCCTGGCGGCGTCCTACTCTTGCAGGGGCAAAGCCCCAACTACCATCGGCGCTGGAGAGCTTAACTTCTGTGTTCGGCATGGGAACAGGTGTGACCTCTCCGCCATTACTACCAGACAAAGTTTCTGTCGTTGTGTGCTAAAAAATAGGCACAAATCTTATTATAAGCGTTTTCGAGAAAAAATCAAGGTTTTTGTTGAAAAAAATCGATTCCTGATTTATACCTCAAAAACTAAATAAGAGATCATCCAACGATTCATCTTCCAAAATGGTTAGTTAAGTCCTCGATCGATTAGTATCCGTCAGCTACACGTGTCACCACGCTTCCACCTCGGACCTATCAACCTCATCATCTCTGAGGGATCTTACTCACTTTTAGTGATGGGAAGTCTCATCTTGAGGGGGGCTTCATGCTTAGATGCTTTCAGCACTTATCCCTGCCACACGTAGCTACCCAGCTATGCTCCTGGCGGAACAACTGGTACACCAGCGGTGTGTCCATCCCGGTCCTCTCGTACTAAGGACAGCTCCTCTCAAACCTCCTGCGCCCACGACGGATAGGGACCGAACTGTCTCACGACGTTCTGAACCCAGCTCGCGTACCGCTTTAATGGGCGAACAGCCCAACCCTTGGGACCGACTACAGCCCCAGGATGCGATGAGCCGACATCGAGGTGCCAAACCTCCCCGTCGATGTGAACTCTTGGGGGAGATAAGCCTGTTATCCCCGGGGTAGCTTTTATCCGTTGAGCGATGGCCCTTCCATGCGGAACCACCGGATCACTAAGCCCGACTTTCGTCCCTGCTCGACTTGTAGGTCTCGCAGTCAAGCTCCCTTCTGCCTTTACACTCTGCGAATGATTTCCAACCATTCTGAGGGAACCTTTGGGCGCCTCCGTTACCTTTTGGGAGGCGACCGCCCCAGTCAAACTGCCCGCCTGACACTGTCTCCGGACCGGATCACGGCCCTGGGTTAGAAGGTTCGTACAGCCAGGGTGGTATCCCACGGTTGCCTCCACGTAAGCTAGCGCTCACGCTTCGATGGCTCCCACCTATCCTGTACAAGCTGTACCAACATTCAATATCAGGCTACAGTAAAGCTCCACGGGGTCTTTCCGTCCTGTCGCGGGTAATGCGCATCTTCACGCATAGTATAATTTCACCGGGTCTCTCGTTGAGACAGTGCCCAAGTCGTTGCACCTTTCGTGCGGGTCGGAACTTACCCGACAAGGAATTTCGCTACCTTAGGACCGTTATAGTTACGGCCGCCGTTTACTGGGGCTTCGGTTCTACGCTTCGTGCCGAAGCACTAACGTTTCCCCTTAACCTTCCAGCACCGGGCAGGTGTCAGCCCCTATACTTCGCCTTTCGGCTTCGCAGAGACCTGTGTTTTTGCTAAACAGTCGCTTGGGCCTATTCACTGCGGCTCCTCCTTAAAGGAGCACCCCTTCTCCCGAAGTTACGGGGTCATTTTGCCGAGTTCCTTAACGAGAGTTCTCCCGCTCACCTTAGGATTCTCTCCTCGCCTACCTGTGTCGGTTTGCGGTACGGGCACCTATGAACTTACTAGAGGCTTTTCTTGGCAGTGTGAAATCCGGAACTTCGGTACTCTATTTCCCTCCCCGTCACAGCTTGAAATTATCGGACGGATTTGCCTATCCGACTTTCTCACTGCTTGGGCGCACACATCCATCCGTGCGCATTCCTTATCCTACTGCGTCCCCCCATCGTTCAAACGTTCATGAGGTGGTACAGGAATATCTACCTGTTGTCCATCGCCTACGCCTTTCGGCCTCGGCTTAGGTCCCGACTAACCCTGAGAGGACGAGCCTTCCTCAGGAAACCTTAGGCATTCGGTGAAAGAGATTCTCACTCTTTTTTCGCTACTCATACCGGCATTCTCACTTCAAAGCGCTCCACCAGTCCTCACGATCTGACTTCACTGCACTTTGAACGCTCTCCTACCATTGTTCGTAGAACAATCCGCAGCTTCGGTGATACGTTTAGCCCCGGTACATTTTCGGCGCAGAGTCACTCGACCAGTGAGCTATTACGCACTCTTTAAATGGTGGCTGCTTCTAAGCCAACATCCTGGTTGTCTGGGCAACTCCACATCCTTTTCCACTTAACGTATACTTTGGGACCTTAGCTGGCGGTCTGGGCTGTTTCCCTTTCGACTATGAACCTTATCACCCATAGTCTGACTCCCAAGGATAAGTAGCTGGCATTCGGAGTTTGACTGAATTCGGTAACCCGATGAGGGCCCCTAGTTCAATCAGTGCTCTACCTCCAGTACTCTTTCCTTGAGGCTAGCCCTAAAGCTATTTCGGAGAGAACCAGCTATCTCCGTGTTCGATTGGCATTTCACCCCTACCCACACCTCATCCCCGCATTTTTCAACATACGTGGGTTCGGGCCTCCAGTCAGTGTTACCTGACCTTCACCCTGGACATGGGTAGATCACACGGTTTCGGGTCTACGACCGCATACTATATCGCCCTATTCAGACTCGCTTTCGCTGCGGCTCCGTGTCTTCCACTTAACCTTGCATACGATCGTAACTCGCCGGTCCATTCTACAAAAGGTACGCCGTCACCCATTAACGGGCTTCGACTACTTGTAGGCACACGGTTTCAGGTTCTCTTTCACTCCCCTCCCGGGGTGCTTTTCACCTTTCCCTCACGGTACTGGTTCACTATCGGTCACTAGGGAGTATTTAGCCTTGGGAGATGGTCCTCCCGGATTCCGACGGAATTCCTCGTGTTCCGCCGTACTCAGGATACACTCCGGAGGAGATTCCTTTTCGATTACAGGGCTGTTACCTTCTTTGGCGGATCTTTCCAGATCGCTTCATCTAAAGAATCTCTTGATAACTCCTATGGAGTGTCCTACAACCCCAGAAGGCAAGCCTTCTGGTTTGGGCTGTTTCCGTTTCGCTCGCCGCTACTTGGGAAATCGCATTTGCTTTCTCTTCCTCCGGGTACTGAGATGTTTCAGTTCCCCGGGTATGCCTCTTCTATCCTATGAATTCAGATAAAAGTACTACTCCATTACGAGCAGTGGGTTCCCCCATTCGGAAATTCCCGGATCGACGTCTACTTACGACTCCCCGGGACATATCGGTGTTAGTCCCGTCCTTCTTCGGCTCCTAGTGCCAAGGCATCCACCGTGCGCCCTTATTCACTTAACTAACTTTCTATTTATGAATAAGCATATTACTTTTCAGCTTTTGGTTTTCTAGCTTCAGCTCATAGCAATAGCATGACTTCCTTCCTCTCCATACGATAAGTCAACATCGATTCACTTGCGTTCACCGTGTTCCTTTATCTCCTTCGAGTCAGTCCAGTCTGTACATCGCTACACATTCGCTTCCGCTTTTAGTTTGATGTCGTTGTTACTCTTATTTAGTTTTCAAGGTACAAAGTTTCTACAGGATGTCGTGACTTCTGTGTTCGTCACAGGACGTGACGGATTTTAACAGAAAATCCTTTTATCCTTGAGAGGTATAATTTACTCTCTCAAAACTGAACCAAACAACCAAGTATGTCTTCCGCATAGTCTAGCTTCAACGTTCAAACAACGCCAAAGCTTCCTATCTATTCCTTAGAAAGGAGGTGATCCAGCCGCACCTTCCGATACGGCTACCTTGTTACGACTTCACCCCAATCATTGGTCCCACCTTCGGCGGCTGGCTCCAAAAGGTTACCTCACCGACTTCGGGTGTTACCAACTCTCGTGGTGTGACGGGCGGTGTGTACAAGACCCGGGAACGTATTCACCGCGGCATGCTGATCCGCGATTACTAGCGATTCCGGCTTCATGCAGGCGAGTTGCAGCCTGCAATCCGAACTGAGAATGGTTTTATGGGATTTGCTTGGCCTCGCGGCTTCGCTGCCCTTTGTTCCATCCATTGTAGCACGTGTGTAGCCCAGGTCATAAGGGGCATGATGATTTGACGTCATCCCCACCTTCCTCCGGTTTGTCACCGGCAGTCACCTTAGAGTGCCCAACTAAATGCTGGCAACTAAGATCAAGGGTTGCGCTCGTTGCGGGACTTAACCCAACATCTCACGACACGAGCTGACGACAACCATGCACCACCTGTCACTCTGTCCCCGAAGGGAACTCCCTATCTCTAGGGGCGTCAGAGGATGTCAAGACCTGGTAAGGTTCTTCGCGTTGCTTCGAATTAAACCACATGCTCCACCGCTTGTGCGGGTCCCCGTCAATTCTTTTGAGTTTCAGCCTTGCGGCCGTACTCCCCAGGCGGAGTGCTTAATGCGTTAACTTCAGCACTAAGGGGCGGAAACCCCCTAACACCTAGCACTCATCGTTTACGGCGTGGACTACCAGGGTATCTAATCCTGTTCGCTACCCACGCTTTCGCACCTCAGCGTCAGTTACAGACCAGAGAGTCGCCTTCGCCACTGGTGTTCCTCCACATCTCTACGCATTTCACCGCTACACGTGGAATTCCACTCTCCTCTTCTGTACTCAAGTCCCCCAGTTTCCAATGGCCCTCCACGGTTAAGCCGTGGGCTTTCACATCAGACTTAAAGGACCGCCTGCGCGCGCTTTACGCCCAATAATTCCGGACAACGCTTGCCCCCTACGTATTACCGCGGCTGCTGGCACGTAGTTAGCCGGGGCTTTCTGGTTAGGTACCGTCAAGGTGCCAACCTATTCGAATGGCACTTGTTCTTCCCTAACAACAGAGTTTTACGATCCGAAAACCTTCATCACTCACGCGGCGTTGCTCCGTCAGACTTTCGTCCATTGCGGAAGATTCCCTACTGCTGCCTCCCGTAGGAGTCTGGGCCGTGTCTCAGTCCCAGTGTGGCCGATCACCCTCTCAGGTCGGCTACGCATCGTCGCCTTGGTGAGCTTTTATCTCACCAACTAGCTAATGCGCCGCGGGCCCATCTGTAAGTGACAGCATATGCCGCCTTTCAACATCTCGTCATGCGACGATATGTATCATCCGGTATTAGCCCCGGTTTCCCGGGGTTATCCCAGTCTTACAGGTAGGTTGCCCACGTGTTACTCACCCGTCCGCCGCTCGTTCCACAAGCGTCACCCCCGAAGGAGATCTGCTTGCTTCCCGCGCTCGACTTGCATGTATTAGGCACGCCGCCAGCGTTCGTCCTGAGCCAAGATCAAACTCTCCATAAAAGTTTGTGATGATGAACACCGTTCTTCGTCATTCTTAGCTTCTTCCGAGATTGCTCTCGGTCGATTTTTTAAAAGAAAAACAGAGATTGCTTTTCTTGACATACTGGTTGTTTTGTTCAGTTTTCAAAGAGCAAATTTGTTAGCGCCTTTTTTTTACGACACAACTTCTTTATTATACCATTATGAAACTACTTTGTCAACAACTTTTTTCAAGATGTTTTTCCGCTTCAAATTGGCGACTTTCTTAATATAACATATCACTTATAGTTAAGTCAATATCTTTTTTTAAAAAAATGTTTGTCGTTAAATTCACTGGAATTTTTGCGACGCTTATCACTCTATCATGGCTTCATTCTAAAGTCAATCCTAATTTATAATATTTTTTTCTAAATGATACATTTCATATAAAAAGCCTCTATGACATATCATTCAACGGATCAGGAATAAAGCCTTGCTTTATCTTACACTTGCAACTCCTGTACATTAAAAAGAAGAAGGGAAATATCTGCTATTCGTTAAACGAAGTATGATTATTTTCCTCATGTCACCTTACTTAATTGTACTATTAAACATACACTCTCCATTCCATTACCTTCATAAAGACTTTTTTTACTATAATATTGCTCCAGAAATGCCATACCAGAAATGCCATACCAACAATGCGTCCTTATTTTTTTGTAAAACGAAACACCTTCTTCATACCCTTTGACAAATGGTTTCTTAGCATAGGACAACACTTTTCAGAGCCCTGAGTAGTATATCTTCTTTAATTTGTTCAGCAATAAGACTCTCCAGCAAACAAGACAGAAGCAAACACGCATATAAGCCATAAAATAATTGCCTCTATACTATATGAAAATCACCAACAATCGTTACACTATTTACCTACAGTATATTTTCTATGATATACGCCTTCTCCTTTTGTTGGCTCTGTATCAATCATAATCATCCCTTTCTCAACTAAATAAGTCATTATTGCAGACAAATCTAAAGAATAGGCTTGTAGTTTCGGTAATGCTTGCAGTTCACCGTAATACCAAGATCCGCCCTCAGACTTCATAATATCCAATAAATGTTTCACGGCCATCTCTGCTCTCCCATTAATAACATAATCCATTGCTAGTAGCATTAATTGTACTCTCTTTTTCTGTTCTTCTTTATTCTCGATAAATTCTTCATATAGTTTATAAACTTCGATATCTATTTGTTTTACTTGGTTCCAAACAGTCACTTCAGGATAATATCCTTTTTCAATAACAGCCAATCTTGCCAAATAATGAAGCGAATATAAAATCTTGCTGTTTGAATCCATATACTCTCCAGCTACTAACAACTCTTTCGCCTCGTTATAGCTTTTTATTAGCTTTCCAAACTCTATTATTTTACGTAAATCTCGCTTAGAATCAGGAAAATCTTGTAACGTATTTTTTAATTCCTGAATAAATTCATTTCGATCAAAGACTACTCTTCCATATATAATCCATTCCACTGCATTTCGATAACCGCTAGTATCAATCCACTCCATTAACAGTTCTTCCGCCACTATATGAAGAGCACACGCCTTGTTTGCAAATTCGTAATGTTTCACATTCCACACTTTTTCAGCTTCCTGAACAATAATAAGAAGAATTACATCGAAATTATCCGTAATCGGACTGTCTGGTTTCGTTTTTTCTACTGTTAATATGCCTAATACATTTGAGTCACTGGCATGATGTTGATAAATTGATCGTAGGAAACGCTCCATTATTATTTCCTCCATTTTCATTTCGCTCTATTGTAAAAACATGATAAATTTTGTAAGTAATCAGAGGGTTTTCTTTTATCCACTACTGATTGAAAGTACTACTTAAGTATAACCTAAAAGTCTCTTACTAAATTGACTAGATGTTGTTATCTCCAACTTAAGAATTGTTGTAGTGTGAATCTCATATCTTGAAGTAGGAGTCTTACAGCAATTTATATGCGGGATATTTTTTCATTTTGCTATTTGTAAGCTACTTCTGTATTTTTATAATCAAAACGAAAGATTGTCAATGGGTTGCATGGACAATTGACAAAGATTTACACAATGATTTGCATAAATTGTCGTATTATATTACATTCGCTGTAAAAGGGTAAAATCCTTTTTTATAAGATAAGAAACTATAAAATGAGGTGCTTATGGATACGAAATAACCGAATAGCCAAGTCCGGCGCATGAGCCCAGCAACGGTGCGACTTCACGAAATGCGCCCTACGATAAGGCCTCATCGGTTCATCGCTAGAGGAAGGCCGACTAAAAACGGGCTTGCCGCCCAGACGTCGGCATACCCCCTTTTTAGTGGCATGATTCCTTTATCTTTCGTTGATTTGTTCCATTCGCTACGTTGCTAAACGGGCGCCCCCGCCTTTGTTCAGCTCAAATATTATCATTAGTAAAGCTTTTACTTAGTACTTAGAGGCGAAAAAAATACGGGGTAAAACGGAAGATTCAATTGCTTATAACAGTGAATCTTCATCTATTGGGGGGTTCATCCCTCCTTACTGATGGTTAGTAACGTAATGGTTGAGCTAAAGTCCTCTTACGAAATAGAGTATTTAGGTACTGTTATCTCCAACTTAAAATGTTGCAGTACAGATCCAACTCCTAAGCCTTACAGCACCTTATATACGGGATAAATATCCAAGTCTATTAAAAATCTCTTTAGCCCATCCCTTTGAACAACTAAACATCAGTGAGAGATAGTAGACTCACTTACTGATTGAAGATTCACTTTATATAAATATATGCTATACTACCTATTGAAGGATTAGGGGGATTAACATGGCACAAATCGTTTATTCAAGCAAAATTAATAAAATTAGATCCTTTGCATTGATTCTTATATTTGCCGGGATTCTTCTTATGTATGGGGGAATACTAACCAAAAAAATTCCTTGGTTAATGGTTACCTTTTTTATTCTAGGTGTTTTAATGGTTATATTAAGTTGTGTTGTTTATCTTTGGATTGGGACCTTATCGCTAAAAGCTGTACCAATCATGTGTCCCAGCTGTGAAAAACCAACGAAGATGCTTGGACGCGTTGACGCTTGTATGCATTGTAAACAACCGCTAACCCTAGATAAAGATCTAGAAGGAAAAGAATTTGATGAAAAATACAACACAAGACGTTATAGCAAAACAAAGAAGTCGGAAGAGAATCAAAATAAAAAATAACCATTGATGTAGTGGATCTTCCCACTACATCAATGGTTTTGATAGGCTCCATTTAAGAGATTGTTTAACAAGTGCACTAAAATAGATACATCGAATTTTTGCATTATCTTGCTCCTACATCTCTTGAAAAAGGGATATCCTTTCCTTGCATGAGAATGGGTTTCGAGGAAGCCCATACTAATGCTCGTACAAACTGCCCACGTCCTTGTGACAGGCGTAGATATCAGTACATCCTGTACAAACGGTACTCAAAACTTCCCCACCTTGAACTCAGGCGCCAGGATGAAAAATCTCCATTGCAGTCACAATAGAGATTTCAATGATTAACCACTTTTTTGTTTGTTTTTTGCTTCCTTTTGACATTCTTCACATTCACCATACAATTCCATGCGGTGGTGACTGACTTTAAAACCAGTTACCTGTTCAGCTAATGCCTCCACTTCATCTAATGAAGGATAATGAAAGTCAACAATTTTTCCACATGAGTTACAAATAATATGGTAATGATCTGAAGTATTACAATCAAATCTGCTTGAAGAGTCGCCATACGTTAATTCTCTTACTAAGCCTACTTCACGCAAAACACGTAAATTATTATAAACAGTTGCTACACTCATATTTGGAAATTTACCCTCAAGAGCTTTATAAATATCATCAGCTGTAGGATGAACCATCGAATTGAGTAAATACTCAAGAACCGCATGTCGTTGTGGAGTGATACGGACGCCTGAAGCTTTCAATGTATTAATAGCCTCTTGCAATCTGTTTTCAGACACCCTCATCCACCTCGCTTTCAGTAGTTTATACAAAAATAATTCATTCTTAAATTATAATCTTTATAATTAGTTTAATCCCTACAACCGCATTCTGTCAATAATAGCACACTATTTATTATTTTAAAATGATTTTCATTGTAAAGTACTATATCATAATAATGAAAACCATTTCTTGAGGAAATTAATTCCATTTTTAACTAGAATAACTCTAGTTTAAGTCATTTTCGAATTACGTCATATGTAGGGAACGTTCTTCTCCTTTAAGTGATTGGTTAATATATCGTGCAGCGACAAATAAATAATCCGATAACCGATTAAGAAAAGCAATGGCTAATGGATTTACACCTTCAATAGCTACTGCTAGACGTTCTGCTCTTCTCGTTACTGTTCTTGCGACATGTACGGCTGATGCTGCTTGGACGCCGGAGGGTAAAATAAAATTTGTTAACTGCTCTAGCTGCTCATCCCAATGATCAATTTGCTTTTCTAATGTTTGAATATGCTCTTCTTTTAGTTGCCAAGGAACTTCTTTATCTGCTGGTGTGGAAAGCTCTGAGCCAACATAAAACAGCAATGTTTGTACACTAATAAGTTCTTGAATGACAGTTGTTTTTTTAGGAAATGACTTTTCTTCCAAAAAACTTATTGCCAAACCAATCATGGAATTCACCTCATCACAAGTTCCATATGCCTCGACACGAAGATCGTTCTTATTTACTCGTTCTCCGTATATTAGCGAAGTTTTTCCTTTATCCCCAGAACGAGTATATATTCGCATGCATCTACCTCCTCACTTCATTTTAAGTTACACGAATAGTTTTCCCAAATTCCAACATATAATCGTAACCATACCATGAAGTTTTCTATGCAACAAGTCGATAACCGAAATCGATTATCAGCCTTACAAAAGAATATGGAATTCCATACATTATCGTTTTAAACAGTGAATATATTCGATTCGCTAGTAAAGGGAAGCTTAATACCACTAATATGGGGGCAAAAGAAGCATAGCATAAAAACCGATGTTTGCTTATAACGAGCAATAAAATAAAAATCGTTTAACCGTGCCGCTTCAGAAGATCACACCTCTTAAAGATTAAATCATAATACAGAACCCGGTATCCGTTCCCTGTTACACAAAAGGGGACCTAAAAGACCACCAAACCATTGGTCTTTCAGGTCAGCCCCCTTAATTACATATTATTCATTTTGATTACTTTTCCGCTTAAGGAAGAAAAGCAATAATCCAAATGCTAAAATCAATGAACCAATTAATATAAAACTAAAGATATTTGTTGCTGTATTTGGTAATTTAGACCTCTCCTGAGAACTTTGTGGATTCTTTGCATTTTTCGTGCCTTCTGTACCTTTCGTGCCATCAGTTGTATTAGGGTCATTATTTGCTTCGGAACCATTATGATCGGATTGCTGCGTCAAATCTGAAATTGCTTTCTCTAGGTTGTTAAGTGCTTGGTCGACTTCTTCCTGTGTTACTTCTTTATCCGCTATTACATCCTGAGCTTCTTTTAAAGCTTGAGTAAATACCTTCCAGCTATTTGCAGTGTAATCCGACTTATTTTTCTTCTTTGCTTTAGATATAGCTTTTTCTAAGGCTGATTTGTCTACTTTCACTTCTTCTAAACCTTTAATGGCATCCATTAAGGATTTAACGGCTGCATCCACTTCATTTTGGGTGGCTTCTTCATTGTTTAGAATTTTGTGTGCTTGTTCTAAAGCTCCGACTAGGACTTTCCAGCTTTCCTCAGTATAGTTTGACTCATCTTTCTTGCTTGCTTTGTTCACCACTTCTTTTAAGTCTGACTTATCTACTTCAACTGCATCTTGTTTTTCTTTTAGACCTTTAATTGCTTCTTTTAGGTTTTTAACAGCTTTATCTACTTCGCCTTGAGTAGCTCCCTTATCTTCTAAAATATTCTTTGCTTCTTCCAACATTAAACTAAAGGATTTCCAACTGTCTTCTGTATAGTTCGCTTCTTTCTTAGCTTCAGCCTCTTCTACGACTTTCTCTAAAGCTGATTTGTCAGCTTTTTCTTCTAGTTGTTCCATTGCCCTTATTAATGTTTCAAAAGCTTTATCTACTTCATTTTGGGTGGATTCTTCGTTAGCTAAGACGTTTTCCGCTTCTTCTAACGCTTGAACAAAGTGCTTCCAACTGGTTTCTGTATAGTTCGTTTCTCTCTTAGTTCCTGCCTCTTCTATAACTTCTTCTAACGCTGATTTGTCTACTTTCTCTTCAAGTTGATCCATTGCTTTCGTTAGAGCTTTAAAAGTTTCGTCCACTGCATTCTGGGTGGCTTCCTCATCATCCAGAATCTTCTTGGCGATATCTAGTGCTTGTACAAAAGCCTCCCAGCTATCTTCCATGTATTTCGATTTGTCTTTAGTATCCGCCTGCTTCACAGCGAATTCTAATTTCGATTTATCCACTATCCCAGGCTTAACTTCTAATGACTCCATAGCATTAGTCAATGATGCAATGGCTTCAGCTACTAATTCTTGAGTTGCTTCTTCATTATCCAATACAGCCTTTGCTTCTTCTAGCGCTGCGACAAAGGTTTTCCAACTTTCTTCCGTATAATTTATTTCTTTCTTAACTTCAGCTTCTTCTATGATTTCTTCTAACACTGATTTATCTACTTTCTCTGTAAGTTGATCCATCGCTTTAGTCAAGGCTGCAAAAACATCGTCTACTTCATCCTGGGTTGCTTTTTCATCGGCTAAGACGTTCTTTGCTTCTTCTAATGCTTGAGCAAAGACTTTCCAGCTAGCTTCTGTATAGTTGGATTCCGTTTTAGTTTCTGCCTCCACTATCACTTCTTCCAAGATCGATTTATCCACTTTTTGCTCTAACTGTTCTATAGCTTTCGTTAACGCTTCAGCTGCTTTATCTACTTCATCCTGGGTTGCTTTTTCATCGGCTAAGACGTTCTTTGCTTCTTCTAATGCTTGAGCAAAGACTTTCCAGCTAGCTTCTGTATAGTTGGATTCCGTTTTAGTTTCTGCCTCCACTATCACTTCTTCCAAGATCGATTTATCTACTTTTTGCTCTAACTGTTCTATAGCTTTCGTTAACGCTTTAGCTGCTTTATCTACTTCATCCTGGGTTGCTTTTTCATCGGCTAAGACGTTCTTTGCTTCTTCTAATGCTTGAGCAAAAACTTTCCAGCTAGCTTCTGTATAGTTGGATTCCTCTCTCTGTAGCGAATCATCAATTATACTTTTAAGTTCTTCTTTGTGGACCATTTCTTTAACCGTAACGCTACTAGTTGCCTTATGTCCACCGCTTACAGTTTGAGCTGTAATGGTGGCATTTCCACTAGTAATACCCGTAACCATACCATCACTATTAACTGTTGCAACCTTTTCATTACTACTACTCCATTTAACCTCTTTATTTGCTGCATGTTGAGGTTCAACTTTTGCATGTAATTGAATTTCTTCATTAACTTTTAATTCTATATTTTCTTTATCTAGAGTTATGCTTGTTACAGGAACAATAGACGCTTTAAAATTACCAATTGTATGATTTAATAATTTTAATGTCTGGTGATAGCTAATTGCAGCTTTATCTCTTGCTGAAACAAAAGAATCCCATTTTTTTAGCGCATTAACTAATTCTTCTCGTTCACTTTTCCCGACCGATTCTTTAGGTATTTCTTTTAATAACTTTTGTCCTTCCTGCTTAAGCTTATTCACTTTAGAGTAATCGTAAATCTCCAACTCAAACATACTATAGCCATATTTGGTAGTTGGTTTGGTTAAAGAAATTTTTACATATTTAGCTGTCGTATCTTTTAAATGAATAATATCCCGATTTCCTTTTGGTGAATGATCGGAATAAGAATATACCTTTTCAAAATCTTTTCCATCTTTAGAAACAAATATTTCATACTCGCTTGCTCTAGCTTGTTCCCACTCCATTTTTACAGTATCAAATTGTTTCTCATCATCTAATTCAACCATTATCCATTGATTATCTCTCTCTTCAGGACCAACTTTGTACTGAGAACCCCACCTTGTTGCATAATCTCCATCTATAATATTTGCTGCTTTGTGAGAGTCATTATATTGGGAAGATGCCGTTGCCTTTTGCTTATAAGCTAAATTCCTAGGTTGGTCTACCGTTTTTTTAAACTTTTTAAGCTTTTCCTTTACCTTCCCAGCCAATCTATCATATGTGATAATATCTAAGTTTTTTTCTGACAAATATGATTTTAATTCATCTTTAGCCGCAATTAATTCACTTCTTGCATTTTGATCCCCAGCATCAGTTAGTATAGAACCCAACAGTTTTTCAACTTGCTCTACTAGCTTTTGACCACTTGTTTTCAAATCTAGGTTACCGTATATTTCTACTTCAAACATACTGTAGCCATATTTGGATGCTCTTTCCGACATAACTATTTTTACATATTTAGCCTTTACATCCTGCAAATTAATGGTATCGATTTGACTCCTCGTCTTATCCTTATAGGAGTATACGGTTTTAAAGTTTTTTCCATCTTCTGATACTTGAAGATCATATTTATTTGCCCTTGCCTTTTCCCAAAAAACTTTAACGGTACTCAAATCATATATTTCATCTAATTCAATCATTATCCACTGATTATCTTTTTCCTCTTCCGTATCATAGTTGTACTTTGAACCCCATCTTGTTCCAAAATTACCATCCGTTATAAAGGAGGCTGCTTGAGAACTATCATATTCAGAAGAAGCTGTTACCTTTTGCTGGTAAGCAATATTTTCTTGCAAACTATTTTCTAACTTATTATTCGTTATTATGAAGTTATCTATCGTTCCCTTTATGCGGTTACCTATTTTTTCAAGAGGTAGGACAAAGGTTGACGAATCACCTGTACGTCCCTCTAATTTATTAATTTGAGTTGATGTTGAAACTTTCTTTCCATCAATATATAGAGTTGTTTCTCGATTATTTCCTGTTATTATGATATTCTGCCACTTATTTTCTTCTAAGGAATAATCATGCTTAAATTTATAGTTTTCAAACTTATATTTACTTCCTTCAGATGTTTTCTCGTTTCTTTCATAGCCTAATTTTCCAGTTCCGTCAATGTCGAGATAAAAATTCCCTTCATCACCAGAAAAAAGGGTTGCGTTTTCAAGTGAATCCTTATCTAGTTTAATATCAAATGATACACTATATGGGTAACCTATAGAATCAAATGGTAATTCAAGATATCCATTACCATCTAATTGCAGCGCCTTTCCATTCCCATTATCAACGATAGTACCGCCGTTGATTTTCGCATTATAATCATTTCCAGATAAATCTTTTACAACGTTGTTTTCAACGGAATTAAAATCGTATTTTGCTACAATTTCGGAATTTGATCTTATAAATCTGGCAGGATTGGACATAGGAATTTCGTTTTCAACCGCACCTACCCGTTCCATAAATTCTCCAGAAGTCTGGCCTTCTGTTTTTTCGCCGTACCAAGTTTTTTCAGACACGAGCATAACCGCATCCTTTAGCCGGTCAAAAATGTCAAAACTTGATAAGCCGCCAGAAAATGATGTTACATCATTCCACAAGGCAAATTCAGCACCTTTAGTTTGCGGATGAGCAAACGGCATGGTTGCTCCTCCTATTCCACCTGATGATTTTGGCCTGAATTTATTCACCTCCCATTTGTCGTATTTATCTTTAATATCTAAATAGTCCGGGTAACCAGCATTTCCAATTGGAACAATATATAAATCAGTACCAGTTGTATTAATTATATCGAATCCCATATCATACATCTCGTTTACATCTGACCAGTGAGTTGCCCAAATATTCATCGTTGCATCACTACTTACTGGTGTATCACCATCAAAACCATTTTTTCCAAGTGACCCCCATAACCTCGTTTCATATCCTTTATTGTTTACATACTTGATAAAGTGGTCCGTATACGCTCTCATTTCTTCAGAATATTTTTTATCATATTCATCTGTACCAATATGAAATTTGTCACTTTGAACTACGCGATTTTTATCATTGGGACTTTCACCTAAAAACTCATCCATCAGAGATTCGATGAATGGATAAACCAACTTACGCTTTTCCGGTGTTGTTATATCCAAAGCACCTTTTTTCAACATCATATCCGGATTAACTGCTCTAAAGCTCTCAGCATGGTACGGTGTATCAATCTCTGTAACAACATCGATTCCATGTTTTTTCATCTCTTTTTGGAAAGCAATATATTCATCTTGTGGGTAATAACCATCTTTCGCATTTATTTCTGGGTATTTTTTACTTTCTACTCGGAATCCATGATAATCAGCGGATGCCCAGTAATCGTTAATATGCATTTGTAATTCATTTAACTTAAACCACGACATATACTCTGCCATTTCTTGAACTTTTTCTAAAGGTATAAACATTCTTCCTACATCAAGCATTCCAGAACGAACTTCATATTTTGGATAATCTCTCGCATATCCTTTTGGTATTGTATTTTGATTTTTTGATTGATAAAGGATTTGTGTAAGAGAAATTCCTCCATACTGAATCCCTTTCATTTCAGGTGCACTAATTTCAATATTATCCTTTATATTTAACGTATAACCCTCTTTACCCAAATGCTCTTGTGCACGGTTTAATGTTAGGTAAATATCGCCTTTAGCAGCTTTAGAACCCTTGTGAATATTTAACTTTTTACCAACCATTTCTTGGATATAACCTTGAATAGTAGTTGCAACCCCTATAAGTGCATCCGCATTAGCAGAATCTATTACTATTTTGGAATCCTCTAAGAGAGTGAACTCGCCTTGGTAGCCCTTCCATTCCCGGAGACCTGGAATTACGTTAGGAACAGAGTTATCCCCTTCTTCTTTCTCATATTGTCCTTTAACGTTTATTGGGATGTCGTTAGCTGACACAGCTACATCAGAACGATCATTTTTATTGGCAACCTTATATAAAATATTAACCTTCATATCCATAATCGGCTGATAATAATTAAGATTCATATCAATGATTTGTTTATTATCTGACCCATATAATGTAACTTCATAATTCTTATCCGGTATTTCTGGCAGTATAATTGAATTCCCATCACTAGAAATTTTCGGCTTATACGCTTCAATGTAATTTAGGGCGTCTTCTGCATTTTTAAACGTCACAGGTGTATTTTCTTCAGCTGCTACTACTATTCCTGAAAACATATTTAAGACTAAAAACAGAATGCTAATTATACTAAAATAAAATCTTTTTGTTCGCATCTTTATCCTCCTACCTCCATATTACTTTTAACCATAGGACCTACTATAAGACCATTTTTTATAGTCGAATTGAAAGAATCAATAATACCTAATACTATTTTTCACTAGAAAGATACCCCTCACTTTCATTAAATAATTTTGGTTTTCAAGTTACTTATAATTAAGAAAGCGCTTTTCTCACCTCCTTGATGAGTTTGCTTGAATGTTAATATAGGCACAATACCTTCTAATCTATTTAAATTGAAAACCGATGCCGTAGAGAAAATAAGCAGCATGAAACCGATATCATTTATAGGCATATTCATTTATTCATAAACTATTTGAATAATGATATATCAACCTTACGATACGTACTCGAGTATCGCCTTTCCTTTCCATCTCTTTCCTTTGTCGAACAACTCAAAGTTATCAAAAGAGAAGGATTGTCTACTTTTTAACATACGATCTACCATCTTATTCTAATAAGAGACACTACCACACTTAGTATCGAGCCTCTTTTATTCCATAAGTGGAGAGCCACACTTTCTAGTATAAAGTCTAAAAAGTAAAAAGGCATGGTGGCAATAACGGAAGTACACACCCGTTATTAAAACCACCATGCCTAATCAAGTTAGTCACATGATACCTATATTTTATTACGTTAACGTTATCACAATTTTATATTATGTGTCAACTCTTCTCATGAGCGTTAAATTAAAGTGAAGTCTTTTACTATACTTACGTCTGGGATAAGGATTACCTGTGTAACCTTAAAACCCACGTCAAAAATTTCAACTAATGTGGAAATAGATAATCTCTTTCCTCTTCGTGCACCATATGCTATAAGCTGCCAGTCAATACACGAGACATCCAAGACGCCCTTATGTGGTAGAGAAAAATGACATGATAGACCGAGTACAACCATACGTCTGTTTGTCCTTTTTAATCAGACACTTACAATTGCTCACGAATAAATTCAAGTGCAGCTTCCACATGCCCTTTCACTTTTACTTTACGAAACTCCTTTTGTAGAACGCCTTCTTTATCTAGAATAAATGTTGAACGTTCGATCCCATAGTACTCTCGGCCAAAATTTTTCTTTAGCTTCCAAACGTCAAATTGCTCCGCTACTTGTTTTTCTTCGTCAGCCAGCAGCAAAAATGGTAGATCATGTTTATCAATAAACTTTTGATGTGATGCTACTGGATCCGGGCTTATACCAATAATCACAGCATCCAGATCTTTGAAGCTCTCATGCGCATCACGGAAGTCACAAGCCTCTGTTGTACAGCCTGGTGTCATATCTTTCGGGTAAAAATATAAAACAACATGCTTGCCTTTAAAATCAGATAAGCTTACTAATTCGCCATCCTGGTTTGGTAACGTAAAATCTGCTACTTTTTCTCCAACTTGTACAGTCATCATTATCCCTCCATCCTATGTTCAGCTTCTACTATATCATACATTTACTCGTCTATTCATTGATCCCTGCTCTGATCTTGATGTTGTACGAGCCTGAGTACAAAAGCAGTAGGTAAAATATAACCAATTAAAGCCTGGATGAGGGCAATGAATCTTCCTATACCAACAGGGGTTATATCGCCATAACCAATCGTTAACATCGTTACTCCGCTAAAATAAACGGCGTGTCCAATGGAGTCAAGTACCCCTCCTTGTCTCAATTCTCCATTTTCAACAAGAACCATATTTTGCATGGAGAGGACGAAATAAATTAAACCAAACCCGATGATAACAATCCCATAAATAAGCAAAAGCATATAAAAAAATTCTAAAGAAAACCCGCTTCGCCTCATATAAAGCTGCATTTTCCCAGCATAAATAAAATCAACTAAGCTCCTCCCCATGACAAAGATTACACAACCAACAAGCACCCATGCTATCATAGCACTATCTCTCCATTTCATACATACTATTACGAGTTTATGCAAATGGTTAAGAAGGCTTGTCATTTATTTATCTATGCGAGATATCCCCCCGCTTCAATCAGATCTGAAGGTTGATCAAGTGAATTTATAATCAGCGGGGTTTTTCATTCATCCCCACGGCTTGTTAGTACCGCCCTGGGTATGACCTAAAAGCCTCTTACGAAATAGGCCATTTAGGTGCTGCTATCTTCCACTTAGACTTGTTGCTGCACAGATTATTCAACTTAAGTAAGGAGTCTTCCAGCAACTTATATATGGGATAAATGGTGGGGAGTTCAAATTCTAAAAGAGATAGAGTAAAATAATATAGAAGCTTGTATAGACGAGGTAAGTCGATGGAATTATCAATCAAGTCATCGTCAGTTGAGCTAAATGGTGATAAGCTCTGGTCTATAGTCTTCAGTGAAAGTGTAAAGGAAGGTGTATCTATTGAAAAAAATATATCTTATAGAAGATGACAAAAAAATCGCTGATTTATTAAAAGATTATCTGGAAAAATACGAATATGATATTGAGCTCGTTCAAGAATTTGACCATATATTAGAAGAGTTTTCAAGCTTCGATCCACATCTTGTCTTACTCGATATAAATCTGCCTAGCTATGATGGATTTTATTGGTGCCGAAAAATTCGCAGCATATCCAACTGCCCGATAATCTTTATTTCCGCACGGGATTCAGGAATGGATCAAGTTATGGCAATAGAGAACGGCGGGGATGATTACATTACAAAGCCGTTTAACTTTGATGTTGTTCAAGCAAAAATAAAAGGGATTATGCGTAGAATCTATGGGGAATATGCCACAAGTACACCAGCTGATAGCATAGAAATTCACGGTCTATTCCTTCATCTAACTGCAATGGAAGTTAGTCTGAATGAGACCAGAGCCTTACTTACGAAGAATGAATTTATTTTGCTGAAGGCATTTATGGAGCATTTGAATCAAGTATTATCTAGGACTTATCTATTGGAAATGCTATGGGATGACGAACATTTTGTGGATGACAATACATTATCTGTCAATATTACTCGGGTGCGTAAAAAGCTAGAAGATATTGGTGTTAGTCAAAGCATTCAAACCGTTCGTGGCGCAGGATACAAAATGGTTGATACATGGAGTGAACGGCAATGAAAGACTTTCTGAAAGATAGTATTCCGACAGTGCTGTTCTTTTACGCCCAATTATTGGTTTTCATATTTATCGTTCAGCTATTCTATGGGATTAAATCTGTGCCGATGGGCTGGGATTTAATTACGTATTTATTTATCTTGTTAACGTTTGGTTTACTGCTATTTTTAGCTTATCGCTATTATCGATTACGTGATTACTATGTTACGATTCATCAAGATAAAGAAAATGTAACCTGGCTCCCAGACCCACCTACTCAGTTATTGACAAATATTAAACAGCAACATGATACACAAACGAGTCGCTATGCCGAAGAAATTGAACGTTTAAAACAACAAAAGCAAATGGAGTTTCATTTTATTCAACAATGGGTCCATCAAATGAAAACACCCGTTTCTGTGATGCATTTAACATTGCAAAAAGAAAAATTGCAGTTACCTCAGGGTTTCTTGCATAATATGCATGAAGAGTTAGAGCGGATGCAGCAAGGCTTAGATTTAGCTTTATACCAATCCCGCTTACAAAAATTTGACCGAGATTTTCAAGTACAGCAAATTGAATTAAGGGCACTAGTTAAAGAGGTTATTCAAGAATTTAAATCCAGTTTTATTCGTAATCAAGTATATCCCGAACTCGAAATCCCGCAAAACTATATCGTAACAACAGATTCCAAATGGTTGCGATTTGTAATCAATCAAGCAGTTTCTAACGCGATTAAATATTCAAAACCGGAATCTGCAAAAATTTATTTTCGTACAAAAGTATTCGATCATAAACTTACATTACAAATTACCGATACAGGCTATGGGATACCTCGAGAAGACATTAACAGAGTTTTCGATCCTTTTTTCACTGGCAAAAACGGAAGAAAATTTCGTGAATCAACAGGGATGGGACTTTATTTATCCAAACAAGTTTGTATCGAACTTGGTCATGAATTAACCATTTCTTCCGAAGAGGGAAAAGGAACAACAGTATCCATCCACTTTCAGCAGCATTAAACTTACAGAGTTGTAAGATTAATGCCCAAATCTGAAAGAAAAACCAATAGGATACCTTAGTTTTTCCTTTATAATAGGGGATAGCATTGTTAAATTAGCAATCAATTTGTATACCAAAAGCTACCAACAAGGAGGAGTAGAAATGCATGTACTAGAAGCAAATAATTTGTCCAAAACGTACGGTAGCAAACGTGGAATTTCTTATGAGGCATTGCATCAATTCAATCTTGCTGTTAAGCAAGGTGAATTTATTGGTATTATGGGACCTTCTGGCAGTGGTAAAACGACATTATTAAATTTATTATCTACGATTGATAAACCAAGTTCAGGAAAAGTCATCATCAATGGAAAAACAGTCACGTCTTTTTCTCGCCACCAATTAGCAAAATTTAGAAGGAAAGAAATGGGCTTTGTTTTTCAGGACTTTAATTTACTGGAAACATTAACCATCGGGGAAAACATTTTACTACCATTGACCTTAAACAAAATAAAGGTGAAAGACATGACCCACAAGCTGCTCCTCATCACCAAGCAATTGGAGATTAATGACATTATAGACAAACGAATTATGGAAGTATCTGGAGGTCAAATGCAACGAGCCGCAATAGCTAGAGCGCTTATCCATAACCCGTCTATTATATTTGCAGATGAGCCAACTGGGAATCTGGACTCCAAAGCATCCCTGCAAGTGATGAACACGCTTAGTCATCTGCAAAAACATTATCAAACAGCAACTCTAATGGTGACACATGATCCGTTTGCAGCCAGCTTTTGCCAAAGAGTCATTTTTATTAAAGATGGTAAATTGTATAACGAGATTCATCAAGGTGATAATCGGCAAAGCTTCTTTGAAGACATCTTAAATATGCAGTCATTATTAGGAGGAAATATCCATGACCTTCAGACAGTTCGCTTTTAATAATGTAAAACGAAATACACGTGCATATTTGAGTTACTTTTTAAGTTGTATGTTTGCAGTGATCGTCTTTTTTATGTATACGGTCGTTATTTTTCATCCCCAAATAGCAACATATGACTTTATTGATGCCGTAAAATTAGGGATCATCGTCTCTGAAATTATTATCTATCTGTTTTCTTTTTTATTTGTGCTGTATTCTACAGCAGCTTTTATTAAATCCCGCAAAAAAGAATATGGTATCTTAACGACATTAGGAATTAGTAAACTTCAGCTAAATCGAATGCTAATTTTGGAAAATACGATCATCGGTCTGGCATCCATTTTTGCAGGTATTTTAGTAGGTGCTTTATTCACGAAGCTTTTCTTAATGATTTTTTCTTTCATTTTGGGAACGGGCGAAGTTTTTTCATTTTATTTATCCTGGAAGGCCATTGCTATTACAGTGCTCCTATTCTTTATCATGTTTGAAGTCAATTCACTGCTTGTCGTGTTTACGCTGCGAACGAAGTCTATCATGGAAGTTTTCCGTGGAGCAAAAGCACCAAGGAAAAAACCACGCTTTTCCTGGATATTAAGTATTCTTGCGCTAGCTGCTGTGGTCTATTCTTATTATTTAGCGTATACGTCCGATATGATTTCCATAATGTACCGGATGTTCATTATTTTAGCGCTTATTATTCCTGGAACATATTTTTTATTTACGCAGTTTAGTATCGCTTTAACCAGCTTTCTACAGCGAAGGAAGGGCATTTTTTATAAGCATTTAAATTTATTAATTATTTCCGATTTGACCTATAAATTAAAGGATAACGCTAGGTTACTTTCTATGGTTACCATTTTAAGTGCGGTTGCCTTTACGTCTTCTGGTGTGCTATACGGCTTTTTTCAAAGCATTGAAGATGAGACAGAACGTTTTGTTCCTCATGACTTCTCGCTTGTCGCTGAAGGAGAAGAAAATAAACAAACTTTTATTGAAAGTATAAAACAAGTCGAAACGATCTTTCATGAGACAAATACACCATTTCAGTCACTAAAGGTACCTGCTATAAAAACAACATCTGTATCCAGTTCTCCATACTGGGATAATGTGGAGCTAATTGCATTTAGTTATTCAAATTACCAAAAAATGATGGAAGTAAACGATCAAGAGCCACCCTCACCTATAGAGGATGATCAAGCACTGTTACTTACTCAACCAATTTTAAGTTCATATATACCACAAATACCAAATAAATTACGGTTTAATTCTGGAAAAAATCAAACAGAACTTGAAATAAAAACTGGTAAAAATACGATCAATGCAACGATATTGGCGACCAATGCACTTATTGTACCGGATGCTGTATTCACTAAATTCAAACAGTCTGGGAAGCAGTTTTTTTATTATACAGCTCATATTCCAAATTGGATACAGCATATTGATGAAATTGAAAAAGCAGAAGCTGCTGTAACAAGCCCTAATATCTTTCCAGATTCTAAGGCAGGCATGTACACAAGTTTTAAAAAAACGATGTCGTATCTGTTCTTTTTTGGTATATTTATTAGTGTCCTATTCTTTTTAGCTGCTGGGTCGATTCTCTATTTTCGCATGTATCAAGGTATCGATAATGATGTAGCACATTATTATTCGCTCTATCGAATTGGCTTAACGGATAAAGAGATGAGGCAAATTGCTACCAGACAGTTGGCGTTTCTCTTCTTCCTGCCATTTTTAGTAGCCGTTATTCATGCTGGTTTTGCATATAAAGCGTTGCAAAATATGCTCGTGTCATCTGTTTTCATACCAAGCGTCTACATTATTTCGTTTTATTTTATCGTTCATTTTATCAATTTTATCTTTATCCGTAACTTTTATCTTTCTAAGCTCAAAAAAACATGGCGCGCCTCTACTTTGTAACAGCTTTGCTATTTGTTACACGAAGGTGTTTACTTAACGTTTTTGTCTTAGGGTTACTGAAAAGCCGTGAAACCTCTAGACTGCTGAATACAATTCAAATTTTTAGCCTTGTAGAAAATTAGGATAAGATATGGCGATAAAATTTCGTCACGGTGTTCAGAAAGATAGTTTTTTGTAAACGCATTGTCTCGATTTTGGCTATTCCTTATGTAATGGAGTTAATAACAACCGAATATGTCTCAACAACTTTTTGAACACACCAATAATTAGGAGGAAATAAATATGGATTTTTCAACATCAGAAGCGCTTCACCGGGAAGCATTAGAGCATATTGTCGGAGGAGTAAATTCGCCTTCACGTGCTTATAAGGCTGTGGGCGGTGGTGCCCCCGTTTATATGGAGCGGGCAGAAGGAGCTTATTTTTGGGACGTCGATGGCAATAAATATATTGATTATCTAGGCGCATATGGACCGATTATTACCGGACATGCCCATCCACATATTGCTAAAGCAATCTCGCATGCAGCTACAAATGGCGTATTATATGGAACACCAACCAAACTAGAAAATGAATTTGCTAAAATGCTGAAACAGTCCATTCCCTCATTGGAAAAAGTCCGTTTTGTAAACTCAGGTACAGAAGCAGTCATGACAACTGTTCGCGTTGCTCGTGCTTATACGAACCGTACCAAAATCATCAAGTTCGCTGGTTGCTACCACGGTCATTTTGACGCCGTGCTAGTCGAAGCAGGATCTGGTCCAGCTACTCTTGGTACACCTGATTCTGCTGGTATCCCTGAGTCCGTAGCACAAGATGTAATCACTGTTCCTTTTAATAACATCGAAGCATTAAAACAAGCCTTGGATATTTGGGAAGATCAAATAGCAGCAGTTTTGGTTGAGCCAATCGTCGGCAATTTCGGAATTGTAGAACCAAAGGAAGGATTCCTGCAAGCTGTGAACGAGCTTACACATCAAGCTGGCGCACTCGTTATTTATGATGAAGTCATTACAGCTTTTCGCTTTACATACGGCAGCGCCCAGCAATTATATGACGTTGAACCTGATATGACAGCGATGGGGAAAATTATCGGTGGTGGCCTCCCAATTGGAGCATATGGTGGTAAAAAAGATATTATGGAACAAGTTGCTCCACTTGGCCCCGCTTATCAAGCTGGAACGATGGCTGGGAATCCAGCTTCCATGGCAGCCGGAATCGCATGTCTAGAAGTGTTGCAGGAAGAAGGGCTTTATGAAAAATTAGATCAACTTGGTAAAAAGTTGGAAGCAGGGATTTTAGAAAAAGCACGTCAATATGAAATCCCACTTTCTGTAAATCGGCTTTGTGGAGCATTAACTGTTTATTTTGGTGAAGGGGAAATCACGAATTATGATCAGGCTGAGGCTAGTGATGGGGAAAGTTTTGCCACGTTTTTCCGTCTGATGCTTGAGCAAGGAATTAATTTAGCTCCTTCCAAATATGAAGCTTGGTTCTTGACAATTGCTCATACAGAGCAAGATATAGACGACACCATTCATGCTGTCGAAAAAGCATTTCAACAAATGCAACTAAAATAATACGTGTATTGAAAACAAGGACTGTTCGTGACGCTTTTACGTTTTACGAACAGTCCTTTTTATATGCACATGCATATTTTTACGTCTTTCAAAGAAAACTAGAACTAACAGTTTAAAACAGGAGGGTAATCATGCAAGCGCCATATTGTTGTCCGAATTGCAAAACAAATAAAACAAGATTTAATAGAATTGATCAAGTAGCACACCCTATTAAATTGAATGCGCAAACTGGGGAAATTGTTGAGTCGTACGAAACAAACCAAGTAGAAGCATTTCATATGAAGTACCAAGGACCAGATTATAAAATTCAGTGCGCAGCTTGTGGTATCATTGAAGATGAAAAGACGTTTATTCAATTTGCACAATACCGGGCTTGAAAAAACAGGAGACACAATGGCAATCGTGTCCCCTTTTTCAGGCTCTTATTGTTTTAAACCGTAGTATCTAGATGCTGCACTTGATATAGATTATAATAAATACCTTGCTGTCGCATTAACTCATCATGTCTACCAACCTCTTTTATTTCCCCATCCTCCATGACTACAATTCGATCCGCGTGTGTGATCGTAGCTAGACGGTGAGCAACGATAAATGTTGTTCGATTGGAAGCTAATTTTTCCACTGCTTCCTGAATGGTGTGCTCGCTTTCTAAATCAAGTGCTGACGTTGCTTCATCAAAAATAAGCATAGGGGGATTTTTCAAGAAAACGCGGGCAATCGCAATCCGCTGTTTCTGTCCTCCTGACAGTTTCACACCGCGCTCACCAACAAGTGTATCATATCCATATGGCAGCTGCTGAATAAACGCATGAGCATTCGCCGCCTTGGCGGCTTCCATCACTTCTTCATCTGTAGCGTGGGGTTTACCCATGCGAATATTCATCGCAATTGATTCACTAAATAGTGTATTATCCTGTAGTACCATCCCAATCTGATCTCGTAATGAGCGTGCCTGCATATGACGAACATCAATTCCGTCCACTTTGATCGTTCCGCTTGTGACATCATAAAAGCGCGGGATTAGACTTACAAGGGTTGATTTCCCACCACCACTCATCCCAACAAGCGCTATCGTTTCCCCTGCTTTCACATGCAAGGAAACACCCTTTAGCACAGTATTCTCATCATCTTCATATTGAAAGTAAACATCTTCAAAAATCACTTCACCATGTAAGTCTTTTACTTTAATGGCATCAGGCTGATCTTGAATATCATATTTTTCATTCATTAGCTCAAATACACGGTCTATTGACGCGATTGACTGAACAAGTGTTGTCGACGAATTAATTAGTCGTCGTAATGGACTATAAACACGTTCCATATAACCGACAAAAGCAACCATGGTTCCCATCGTCAGAGTACCGTGAATAACCTGATAGCCTGCATATGCTATCACTAGCAACGGAGCCAAATCAGTTATTGTATTCGTTACTGCAAAGGTTTTGGCATTCCAATTCGTATGCTCAAGTGCCCTTGTGAGAAAGTTACTGTTTCTTTTGTTGAATTGCTCTTGTTCATATTCTTCCAGAGCAAAGCTTCTCGTTACCGGCATCCCTTGTACTCGTTCATGCAGATGACCCTGAACTTCCGCTAGAGCTTGTGACCGTTTACGTGTGAGCTTGCGTAGCCTGCCATAAAAATATTTAATCGAAAAACCAAACAATGGAAATAAAATAATTGCTACAATCGTTAATTCGATATCCATCGACAACATAATTCCAATCGCAATCAATATGGTAATAAGGTCTAACCAAATATTCATTAAACCTGTAATAACAAAAGTCTTCGTTTGTTCGACATCATGTATTACCCGGGAAATAATTTCGCCCGTTTTCGTTTTAGAATAGAATTTCAAGCTTAAACGTTGTAAGTGGTCAAATAAACGATCCCGAATATCGAAAAGTACCTTGTTGCCAACCCACTGCGCTAAATATTGTCGAATATATTCAATTGGTGGTCGTAAAACAAGAAAAATGATAAAAGCAGCCCCCATCAGCCACACTAGCTGCGTTGTTTTTTCCGTCTGGCTAAGCGCTTCATTTCCGATAATATTATCAATTACAAACTTTAAAATTAATGGCATTAATAATGGGATACCAAATTTCAGGATCCCTACTAAAACAGTCCAAAAGATTTTCCACTTATATGGCTTTACAAAATGCATGTACTGCTTGATTGAACTCATACGGAAAACGTCCTTTTTCTATAAATTGAATCTTCAATCAGTTAGTTTTCATCCACACCTCACTGATTGTTAGTACCGTAATGGTATAACCTAAAGGTCTCTTACGAAGTAGGGTATTTACGTGCTGTTATCTCCCACTTAGACTTGTTGCAATACAGATTATCCTACACCTGAAGCTGGAGTCTTACAGCACCTTATTAGGGATAAATAAGAAAATCATTCGCTGTAAGTATTCACTGCAATTTACTAAGTAGCTGTTATGTCGTTTGCTTGAACACCTTAGTCTTCAAAGAAAAGCCTTGCTACAGATTGTAACAAGGTTGTAATCATTCATTTTTGTTCTCTCACAAGTTAAAATTATCTATACGTTAAGTAACGCTCGTACCATTCATCGACAAATCCAGGGGAAAACGGTCCTTGTTTTTGCCTTATCCACCCTAATAGAATATTTAATTGTTGCTGTAGAATATAATCCAGCTTGCTAGGATATTGCATTTTTTGACGATGTTGATCATACTCGTCCTCATCCAATAAAATATATGTCATATCCGGGTTCACTTTTACATCTAAATCATAATCGATATATTTAATGGCACGATCTTCATATATAAATGGAGAACTCATATTACAATAGTAGTGAATACCATCTGTTCGGAGCATACCAATTACGTTAAACCAGTATTCTGCATGGAAATAACAAATAGCTGGTTCTCTCGTAATCCATGTTCTACCATCATGTTCTCTCACTTCTGTACGATCATTTGCTCCGATAACAACGGTTTCAGTCCCTTTTAAGACAAGACTGCTTTTCCACATACGATGCAGCTGTCCACTATGCTTATAACTTTGTATTTGTACATTAGTTCCTGGGCTCGGAGCAACCATTTAATCTCCCTTTCTTTTACCTATACCTCCATGACGAATCATGCATATTATTATAATGGTAATGGATAGAAATATAAAGTAATTCATTTTCACAGCGTGGGTCAAATATTTACATAAGCTACTCGCACCTTGTGGTTTTTTCAGCTATTACGCCAATTGGACCATAAAGTGAATCTTCAATCAATGGAGGTTTTCATTCATTCCCCCACGGCTTGTTAGTACCACAACGGCATGACCTAAAGGCCTCTGAACGAAGCAGTCATTTAAGTGCTGTTATCTCCACTTAAATACTGATTATCCGACTCCCGAAGTGAGAGTCTTACAACACCTTATATACGGGATAAATTTTTAAAGAATCTTCGTTTCTGAACTCGTAGTAAATATAAACGTCGCTTTCCGCAGCAGACTTCTTAAGCTGACCTGGAGGCAAAGGGCAGCTTCTGCACGGTGTTCACTTGTTATTTTTCTCACGAACAAAGGCACAAGCGCCCGTTTAGCAACGTAGCGAATGGAACGAATAAACTAAAGATAAAGGAATCATGCCACTAAAACAGGGGTATGCCGACGTCTGGGTGGCAAGCCCGTTTTTAGTCGGCCTCCCTCTTAGGGACGAACCGATGAGGCCTTATCGTAGGGAGCATTCCTAAAGTCGCATCGTTGCTGGCGCTTGCGCTGGACGCGACTATTCGGTTATTTCGTTATCCCCAAGTACCTCATTTTGCTATTACAGGAATGCTTTCTTATAGTGTAAAAAAAGATTATCCCAAAAGCCTTAACGGCTATTGGGATAATCTACTGCATAATTGGGGGTATACAGTTACTGTTTGTTTTGCTGAGATTTTTGGTTTTGCTTTCTTACTTCCTGAGCATTGGTTTGTTCGGCACCGTATTCTGTACCGTACTGGCCTTGCCCTTGAGCGGCTTGTTGATTCTGTTGCTTAACCTTTTGAATGTTTGTACCAGAAGTAGTTTGGTTCGGTTGTTTTTTAGCCATCAATATCACCTCCGCAATAATTAATTTGTCCCATTACACTATAGGTTATCCGTAATTTTTTTAGTAAAATAATCATTTAAAGTTTATTTTTTCCAATTGGATAGTAATTGATTAAATCCACATAATAAAACAAGTGGGGAACCGCCTTCATCCCTAATTTAGAATCAGTTTAAATGTTGAATACAATATTGTTGAAGGTACAATCGCTTTGTCTAAGGAAGGCGTTTTCTTTTTCCTTAAACTGATTTAATTAGGGGCTAGAGCGTCATTATCTTCACTTACGTTAATTCAGTTTTAAAAGGGGCTAGATGCAAGCATTATATGCATGATGATATCAAGTAGTACTTTTCTGGAGGATGGAGAAATGGAACAAATCAAACGTGATTTTACAGAACTATCCATGATGAGTAAAACAGAATGGAGTGAGCATGAATTAGTTTATTTCCAGCATGCACTGTCACAACTTCTTCCTTATATAAACCCAGAGGGATTAACCATTTTGCATGAAATCAATAAAGAAATGTATCAAAGGAAGGAAAACTTAAATAACCACCCCATTATCCCTGTATAAGAGGCATTTACTTCAATTTAAACAAGGTTGATGGTATTAACTCCAAAGGCGAATGATGTAGTAATATAGCCAGAAATATATGACTCCTGCTGGAGGTAAGGCATCGGTGAGAGTCCGCAGTGCGTTAGCACTTGGAGGCTCACCAGCTGTCCTAAAGTGTGTGTGGTATATTTCCGAGCGGGTTATATGCAACATCCATTATTTTCTATATAGTTTGTATGTTACTTTGACCAAAGGCTTTGTCCCAGCTTCAATGTGTGAAGCTGGTAAATGGAAAGTTTTATCATAGCAGAAACACTGACATACCAATTTCTTGGCGCTCTTTTATTCATTCGCAAATAATGTCTTCATGATTTTTTGATGGGGGACAGGAAAAGGATATGTTGCTAATTCTTCCTTATTTACTAGTTGCAGTCTTTGTTCTCCAACTATTTCCCCTATCAGCCTTGCTTCATATATTTCCAACTGCCATATTAAATGGGAAAATATATGCCTCAACTCTCCCTGTTTTTTCCCTAATGACACACGAAACCCAAATTCGCCATAAACCCAATTTTCTAAATGATCCCAGCCTATTTCTTCAATAGGAACCATCGGAAATTGCCATAGATTTGCTAACAAACCACTATCTTTTCGCTTTTCTATTATATAATTACCTTGTTCATCCGCCACCAGTAAAACGACGTAAGCGATTTTCTTTTGCTTTTTCGCTTTTTTCTTAATCGGCAATTCCTCTTCTACACCTACAGCGAAAGCTTGGCAATGAGCTTGAACCGGGCATAATAAACAGGCTGGAGATTTCGGAGTACATATTAAAGCACCTAATTCCATAACTGCTTGATTAAACGAAGAGGGATCTTGTGGATCGATTAGTTTGCGTGCACATGCTTCAAATTGTTTTTTAGTCCGTTGCTGTGTAATATCATCTTCAATTTTTAGAACTCGAGATAAGACACGCATCACGTTACCATCTACTGCTGGTTCTGGCTGATTATACGCAATCGATAGGATAGCCCCCTTGGTATATGGGCCAACTCCTTTTAACGCACCAAGCTCATCTGGATCATTAGGCACTTGCCCCTTGTAAGTAGTCGCTACTTCTCTAACAGCGTGTTGCAAATTTCTTGCCCGAGAATAATAACCAAGTCCTTCCCACTCCTTTAATACCTCTTGCTCATCAGCTTCAGCTAATGCTTCTATGGTCGGAAATTTATTAATAAAGCGATTGAAGTATGGAATAACGGTATCCACTTTTGTTTGCTGTAGCATTACTTCAGAGACCCACACTTTATACGGGTCTTGATCTTGACGCCATGGTAAATCCCGTTTATTGTTCTTATACCATTCCACTAAATCGCGGCGAAATGTCAAAATGTCAATAGATTGTAGTTTTTCATCATTCATAAAATCACTTCCTATATGGTACAATAAAAACGTAACCAAGATTATTTCCTGTCCTTTATAGTGCGTGTTCAAAACAAAGTTCAGTTCTCGAATGCTCTATAATCGGAAGATAAGCGAAAGCAAAATAAAGCCTATCTCCCATTATAGTTGATTTTACCTGACTTTTTTTGAACATCCATTTTACTACAAGAGCTTGTTCAAAAAAGTAAAAAAGATCAAGGGCGGTGAAGTCGCAACGTTCTCGAAAGCACTTTTTCTCGTGCGATGCGTTGCTGATGCAGCTTTTTGTCCTGTTCCGGCACAGACACTAAAACGTCCCTGTGCGTTTGAGCTCAAGGCGTTGAAGGTTCGAGTAGTGCTTGTACAAAATGTACTGGCTTCTGCGCTACCACGAAGACGTAGGCAGCTTAAGTAGAAGGTCGTATGTATTTTGCTACATGAGCACTAGTATGGGCGTCCTCAAAAACCATTCTCATGCTGGAAACGTCCTTTTCCAAGAGCTGAGAAGCAAGCCAAACGTGACTTTTAGTGTATTTTTTGAATAACCTCTACAATAGAATAATACAAACTATAGACGCAGCTTAAGGAGGAAAACCAATTATGGATACTGGTACCCATATTGTAATGGGGGTTGCCCTGGGAGGATTAGCTACCATCGACCCAGTTATACAAACGGACCCTGTTTTGTTTAATGCCGTTCTGGTGGGAACTATTGCTGGTTCTCATGCACCAGACTTTGATACAATTTTAAAATTAAAAAATAATGCAACCTATATACGTCATCACCGTGGAATTACACATTCCATTCCCGCTGTCCTTATGTGGGGAGTTTTAATTGCAAGCATCGTTCATTTATTTGTCCCGGAAAAAAGTTTTTTTCATATTTGGCAATGGACTGCTATAGCGGTGATTATCCATGTTTTAGTGGATATTTTTAATGCTTATGGAACACAAGCCTATCGGCCGTTCTCCAATCGCTGGGTAGCTTATGGATTTATTAATACATTTGATCCGTATATATTTTTCCTGCATATTGCCGGCATCGCTGCATGGGCATTGGGTGCAAACCCTGCTTTTATTTGGGTGGTTATTTATAGCGTGATCCTGCTTTACTATGTGAAACGCTATATGGATAAACGGTTCATTGTAAAAAAGATTCATGACTATTTTTCTGAAGTGGAACAAATAACTACTTCTCCTACCATTAAACAAAATTATTGGCGTGTAGCTATTACAACAAAGGATAGGTTCTATGTTGGTGTCGTCGATAACAATCATATTGAAATTATCGACGAATTTCATCGCGTACCATTGCCGGATACAGAACTGATTGAAGTCGCTAAAACCGATAAAAATATTGCTGCATTTCTATCTTTTTCTCCTGTATATCGTTGGGAAATCAACGAATATAAGGATTATACCGAAGTGCGATTTATCGACTTGCGTTACCGTTCCAAAGGCCATTACCCGTTTGTTGCTGTCGTCCAAATTGACGATTCTCTTCGCATTACAAGTTCTTATACAGGATGGATTTTTTCAGAAAGGAAACTTCAGAACAAGCTATATGTAGAAGAGAACCCCATTTAAGCGTTGTAAAACAGCAGGCTCAATCCCTGCTGTTTTTCTCTTTATTAAAAAAGTTCATATCCCATTTTTGAAATGATGCCGACTACAAAACATTTCCCAAAAATCACCTATCCCCCTCAAAGGATACTATTATTTTTCCTTCACCATTTTACCCAATAGCGAAATAGGAACAGCTTCCTGTTTTTTATATACTTCTCCTAATAAATTCACTCTATGCCCCCAAGCAAATACTCCATTAATGTAATCTACCTTAAAACTCCAGCCTGGATCTGTGATAAATTCGTAAGTTTCATTTGCCGTAAAGTCTTCAGGGTTTAACGTGTAAGCTAACGCAACTTGCATCTTTCGTTCATTTACGGCAGCCTCCGAGATATTCCCAAGTTGTTCTGCTTTCTGTGCTTTTTCTTTTAGCCTTCCTATTTCTTGACGCAATTGCTCCACTGAATAGTCACTGTAACGATAATTGTTGTTCATGAAAGTTCTCCACCCTTTATATAGCCATAAACTATTTTTTCCCATTTTCCAAAGTATCAAGCCAATCATTTATAGGGATGACTTATGTAGGACCATAGTAAACCCTCTCTATTTTACCAACCAAAATACAGAAAAGAAACTCAACTGCCTTCCCTTACTCTTTCTTTTCCAAATAAGTCTCTATGTACTGCTGAATTAAGTCTAAGGAAAAGCCTTTTCTGTATAACCCTTCTTTTATTTTCTGCTTTAATTCAAAACCTGATCGCTTCACAGTATGTTTTTTTCTTAATTTTTCTCCATGATGGATAATTG
Source organism: Virgibacillus sp. 6R (assembly GCF_001895305.1). Classification (NCBI taxonomy): domain Bacteria; kingdom Bacillati; phylum Bacillota; class Bacilli; order Caryophanales; family Bacillaceae; genus Virgibacillus; species Virgibacillus sp. 6R. The sequence continues at coordinate 1,155,728 of NZ_CP017762.1, forward strand.
CCTCCCATTCGGCATGATCATCTCTTGCACATGGAAGATCATTGAATACTGATTGAATAACATCCTTCGTATATCCTTTTTGCTGTAATAAAGCTTGAATATTTTGCAGTTGCTTTTGAAACGATTGCTTCTTTTTCTGCTGCAGCTTTTTTTCAGCTAATCCCTGGACTTTATCATATTGTAATGCGAACGAAAATTGCTTTAATGCATCGTCTGCTATATATGCTTCTACACCTTTATTCATCAGTTCTTGCTTAATCATAGCTGGACCTTTCGATGAAGTATTTATTCGCGATCGTACGAACATTTCCGCAAACTGACGATCATCGAGAAGACCTTCGTTCACCAGCCTCTCCATAACACTTGAAATATGGCTCGGATCGACTTCTTTTTCTGTTAGATAATCCAGCATTTCTTTTTTTGTTCGCATTCGCAAGCTTAAATAGTTAATAGCCAGGGTATATGATTGGTACATACTGTCACTTTTTTTAATAGTTGCTGCCATTGCATCGGAAATTTCCATTCCTTTTCGCAGCTGGAAGTTAATTAATACAGATTCATCTACACTAAAACCATAGCGTTCGCCTTGATTTTCATCCGACAAAAAAATATTATATCGTTGGTTTGCTCTTTTCTGTGTTGTAATACGGGTAATTTTTGCCATTACGCTCTCCCCTTTCCTTCATCATACCAAAAGGTGCGGCGCATGTCTTGATAAGAACAAATTGAAATTTCAATCAGAGGAAATTTGTGTGGCTTACAGTTCAGTTAAATCTCCTACTCGTCTCTTCAAAAGGATTGGGGTGGAAGTTTTTCTTCTATAAAGGGATAGTTGAAATTGCGAGAAATAGTAAATATTTACAGACAACAAATAAATAATCATGAAACAACTCTTTAATCGAACCATATGGAAAAACATTAGTCATGCTTACTACCATTTTTGAGCATCCTATATAATAGAAATAAAACGCACGGTAAGGAGGACAAATCAAATGAATGTACTGTTAACAGGAGGGACGGGCTTTATCGGCCAAGCGCTATCGAATTATTTATCGGAGCATAATTATTATGTATATATTTTGACACGCTCCCCGCAAAAACATACAAATACGAATGGGGTAACATTTATCGGTTACGATCATCCAGCTGAACAATTGCCACCTATGAAAGCTGTTATTAATCTTGCTGGTGAATCCTTATTTGGGTATTGGACAAAAACGAAGAAAGAGGCGATTTTCTCCAGTAGAATCCAAATTACAGAAAAAATAGTAACGTTTATAGAAAAACTGCCTAAGCTTCCGGAAGTATTCATTAGTGGTTCTGCTGTAGGTTATTATGGAACATCAAATGACCTAATGTTTTCGGAAAATACCACCACTCCTGGAGAAGACTTTCTTGCAAAGGTAGCAACAAAGTGGGAAAATATCGCGAAACAAGCCGAAAAAAGCGGTATTCGAATTGTATTTACTCGTTTCGGGGTTGTTTTAGGTCACGGCGGTGCTCTTCCAATGATGCGTTTGCCTGTACAATTAGGGGTAGGCGGGAAAATAGGGTCTGGAGAACAATGGATCTCATGGGTTCATATCGAAGATGCAGTAAGATTAATTACATTTTGTATGGAAAACACGGCTATTTCTGGAGCCGTTAATATAACCGCACCCCATCCAAAGCAAAATAAGGTATTCATGCGAACGTTAGCGAAAGTATTAAAGCGACCTTATTGGCTGCCTGTCCCTTCTTTATTTATGTATGCCGCCCTTGGAGAAATGGCTGAGCTAATCACAAAAGGACAGTACGTTATTCCTAAAAAGGCGCTAGATCATTCGTTTTCTTTTTCCTTTCCTTATTTAGAAGAGGCATTACGTCAGCTTCACCATTCCTTTGACGAATAACTGTGTGCTTATCTCGCAATTATAAAAAATCCACTGGCAGTCTTATAATGGTTTGTTCGGATATCCATTCGCTGCCAGTTCCTCGATAAATACGCCCTGTAAGCAAAATAGAATAGTTGCCCAATTTAAGTAACACTTATTCATTTAACTTTATTCCACGTATTGTCTAAACTGTATAAACTTTTGCCTCCTCCAGTTTTCACCGCACCTTATTAAAAAGCTTGTGGGTGCTTACTCTTATCATTTATTACTGTTAACCATTTTATTACCATGGCTTCTGCCAGTAATCTTGCTTCTGATTTTTCTTGACTGAATCCATACCCAGCAATGACATTGGTACTTTCAAAGTTGGTAACAGCTTGCCACACTTCTTTCTTCGGCACACCCCACACATATATAATAACTGCGTTTTTAGAAATCACTTCAATCTCCAATGGATAATCCTTAAAAATAAACCGTAAGATTTTGCACTTGGTTAACGTTGTGATCGTTGGGTGGTAGATTTTTAGACAACAGATCATAATAATATCCTCCTCTTGTTTCTCTATAGGAACATTTTACTATATGTTCAAATTTAGAACAATCTTATTATCATTTTCCATTAAAAATCATGATAGGATGGAAATTACTATAGAAATCATTTCTAATTTTAACCAATCGAGTGTGATAGTAAATGAACGAACAAATTGCATATAACATCAAACGATTACGAGAGCAGCATGGTTGGACTCAAAAGCAATTAGCAGAAAAGCTTCGACTTTCACGCTCTGTGATAGCAAAATGGGAAAATAACCATGTTACCCCTGACATTTCTTCCTTAATGAAGCTTTCTGATCTTTTTCACATATCCCTCGATCATTTAGCAGGCAATGCTTCTTTTCATGAAAATGTAATAGCTGAATTTAAGCGTATTTACGGATCTTCTGACAGTTCATTTGATAATGAAGCAGTGGAAATAATGGAATATGTGATGACATTTCCAGAACTGAAGGAAAAGTTATCCCAATTGCGACAGCTATCCGTTAAAAAACAGCGCTCCATTCACCAATTATTAGGCGACATTATCCATCAATACAAGCAAATATAAACTTTTACTACAACGGACTGTAATCCCAGTTCCCCAGCATACTCATTCCCCTTTTGAATCCGTATTAAAAATATACCTATCTACAAAGACTAGAGAGCTAAACAATTGCTCTCTTTTTTTGTAAGATAAGAAAGCATAAAATTAGGTGCTTGGAGATAACGAAATAACTGAATAGCACGTCCGGCGCATGAGCCCAGCAACGATGCGACTTTAGAAATGCGCCCTACGAGAAGGCATCATCGGTTCGTCACTAAGAGGAAGGCCGACTAAAAACGGGTATGCCGCCCGACGTCGGCATACCCCTGTTTTAGTGGCATGATTCCTTTTTCTTTAGTTGATTCGTTCTTCGCTACGTTGCTAAACGGGCGCTTGCGCCTTTGTTCTTCATCCAAATACGTTGAACAGATATTGACATGTCGTTCTATCTGTTATACATTATATATAACAGATAGAACTTCAAGGGGGTGTATATTTGTTTATTGAATTAGACTTCGAATCAGAAGATCCAATTTACTTACAATTAACTAGACAAATTGTCGAGGGAATTGCCAAAGGTGAGTTGCTTCCGGGAGATGCTTTACCATCTGTGCGCTCGCTTGCTGCTGATATCGGAATTAACTTGCATACCGTTAATAAAGCCTACCAACAATTAAAACAAGAAGGATTTTTACAAATTCACCGGCAAAAAGGAGTCATGGTCCATCCAGATGGCATTCCAAAAGCGACGGAAACGTATAAAGCTGGATTAGCAAAAAATCTCCGCCCCTTCATTGCCGAAAGTATTTGTCGTAACTTATCGAAAGAAGAATTCTATAAAATTTGCAATCAAATCTATGCTGATTTTACAAGAGGGGGGAAATAGTTATGAATGCCATATTAGCAATTACGTTCATACCATTGTTTATTGTTTTCATTTTCACACCTTATTTAACAAGAAAAACGGAAAGCTTTGGTGTATCGATACCTGAAGAAATCTACGTATCAACAGAATTGAAACAATTACGGAAACAATACGCTATAACTACAACGATAGTAAGTATGATTGTTTTTTTAATTTTCTTTTTCTCCCCAACATCTATGATGGAAGAAAAGAAAGTCGGGATATTTCTTCCCACTGTCATCATTGGCTATATCATTATTGAGTTTTTCATTTATTTGTACTTTCACCGGACCATGAAGTTAAAAAAACAAACTGCTAATTGGACAAATGAAAAAACAGAAAAAATATTGATTCACACAAAATTTCGCAACCAGCAATTAAGGTACTCTCATAAATGGTTTATCATTCCATTTATAATCAGTATCGTTACAATCACGCTGTCGTATTTTTGGTACGACCAATTCCCAGATCAATTGCCAATCAATTTTGATTTTCTCGGGGAAGCTACAAATTTTATCTCGAAATCGTATCTATCTATTTTGGCTTTACCATTATCACAGTTCTTATTAACTGGTTTATTTTTCGCTATAAATGTTCTTATCGGCAACGTGAAGCAGCAAATTAGTGCTGAAAATCCAAACAAATCGCTACAGCAAAATGTGGTTTTTCGGAAGCGCTGGTCTTCGTACATGATTATTAGCAGTATATTACTCACAATATGGCTTTCTATGGCGCAATTTATCTTACTTATTCCCGAAGGACAACTGCTATTTACCATTGCATCTATTACTATTCAAGGTCTCCTGTTGCTTGGTGTTATTTATTTGGCTTTTTCTACCGGTCAAGGTGGGAGCAGAGTAAAGTTTCCAGATGAACGAAATGAACAAGTAATTGATCGGGATAATGATAAGTATTGGAAACTTGGACAATTTTACGTCAATAAAAATGATCCAGCTCTCTTTTTAGAAAAACGATTTGGCATTGGTTGGACAATAAACCTGGGAAAGCCGCTCTCATGGATCATTATCTTCATAACTTTACTAGTTGTTTTTGGTTTAATCCTATTAACTCGCTAAAGGAGATGTGAAATATGCTAGAGGTAATCGAATCCATAAACTGGTCATTGCTTGCTCCGTTTATTGTTATTCAATGCATTTTAATGGTTATTGGCTTAGTAGACTGGGCTAAAAACAAGCATACGAATGGTCCAAGATGGATGTGGCTGTTCATCATTATATTTCTTAATATAATTGGACCGATTCTGTACTTTATATTTGGAAGGAGGCAGTAATAAATGACGATTCTTTCTATTACGGATTTATCCAAAAAATTCAACGGCACACACGCAGTTAAAAATATGGATTATCAATTCACACCACATCAATGCATCGCATTAATAGGCCCTAATGGTGCTGGTAAAACAACAACGCTTCGAATGATCGCAGGCCTTTTACAACCAACTTCTGGGAACATCATTTTTGAGCAGAACAAGAACATGGATAGACGAATGCTCATTGGTTATTTACCGCAGCATCCTGTGTTCTATTCTTGGATGACAGGGAGTGAATTCTTAACCTATAGTGGGCAATTGGGAGGGTTGTCAAAGGCAAAATCCCGCCAAAGATGCAAAGAACTGCTTGATATAGTAGGAATTATTGACGCAAAAGACAAACGAATTAGCAATTACTCTGGTGGAATGAGGCAACGTCTCGGAATCGCCCAAGCAATTATTCATAAGCCTAAGCTGCTAATGCTCGATGAACCCGTATCCTCACTTGATCCGATTGGGCGCAGAGAGGTGCTTACATTAATGGAAGACCTGAAAAAGGAGATGACTGTCTTATTTTCGACGCATATTTTAAGTGATGCCGATGAGATCAGTGATGAATTAATACTGCTTCGTAATGGAGAAATTATTGAATCCGGCAAAATGAAGGAATTGCGACAAAAATATCAAACGACAAAAATAACGTTGCAGTTTGCTGAAAGCCAAGCGTTTTATGAGGAGAAAGTAGCTACACTTGCAAATGTCCGCAACACCTTAGTGGAAAAAGATTCGGTACAAGTGATTACCAATGATATAACGAAAGCGCGTAAAGAAATTTTGCAACAGGCGGTGCAGGAAGATTGGCCTCTGTTAACGTTTAAACTGGAACAAGCTTCTCTGGAAGAAATGTTTATGAAGGCGGTGAATCATTCATGACGACTGTATTATTCAAAAAAGAACTATTAGAAAACTGGCGAAATAAAAAATGGATTTGGGTGCCACTCGTTTTTATCCTGCTAGCCATTATGGACCCAATAACGAATTATTATCTACCGGATATTTTGGAAGCTGTCGGCGGCATGGCAGACGGTGCGGTAATTGAGCTCCCTGATTTCTCGGCTGCTGATGCTATCATGATGAGCTTAAGCCAGTACTCTATGTTAGGCGTTTTAGTTACTGTTTTATTGTCAATGGGTGCTATTAGTGGTGAGCGAAAAAGTGGTGTATTAGAGCTCGTGCTTGTCAAACCTGTCTCGTATACGAAATTTGTGGTTGCCAAATGGTTGTCCTTGCTTTCACTTATCTGGTCTTCATTTATTATTGGTATGCTGGCAAGCTGGTATTATACCAACCTTCTTTATGGCGATATCGCGTTTACAATGCTTCTTGCCGTTATTTTCTATTACGGTCTATGGTTAACATTTATTTGTACCATATCTATTTTTTACAATACGTTAACGCGCTCTCCCGGACTAGTTGCTTTTTTAACGATCGGTACAACCCTCGTTATTAGTCTACTTACAAGTTTGCTTGGAACTCGTACTGCATGGAGTCCTGCTAATTTATCGACACATCTTCAGGAATTGCTAATTACTGGCGACATACCTTCTGCGTTAATTTATGCAGCAATTGTGAGTGTATTGCTGATTATTATAGTGTTGCTCGCTTCAATTTACAGTTTTAAACAAGTATTTAACAACCGAAATGAATGAGTAAAAATATACTATGCTTGCTTCTGTATTTCTCCCCTTATCAGCTTGTTTAAATCTTATAAAGGCTGATAAGGGGTTATCGCTTAAGAGATTTATCTTGCTTTTACAATTGTGATTTTGCGGAAAAATAAGAATGAACAAAGATAAAGAGCTATTCCCACTGCAAACGTTTGGATATAGAAGATAACACTCATATCAGATATAATTTTACCCACAAATTCTGCAAACCATCCCGTTGCTATCGTCATCAGCAAAACGAGTAATATAGCTCCAAGTAAACTTCCGCCACCAAGTAGCCCGTATTTATAAAATACTAATCCAATCAAGTATGAGATTGCAAAGAAGAAAGTGAAGATTCCCACATCGATCATAATCCGGGTATACCAGTTATCGGTAACAAAGAGGGCTGGATGTAAAAAACGAAACGCGTCAATACCAACCCAATCCGTTAATTTCCAGACAACTTCTTGGATGATACTTGCAAATATTGCTTGGATAACCGCTAAGCTAAGGAAAAATACTCCGATCGCTCTCCAAATCTGTTTCCTTGTTGCGCCAAGCTTAATGGAAAATGGAATAAACTCCTTTATACAAATAAATCCCCAAATGCTGAAGAACACATATAATGGTCCTGTTAAACTAAAAAACAAAGGTCCCTGTTCTATTTGCGACAGATAATAGGAAAACGCGAGCGATACAATTAAAATAGGAAATAAAATCGTCCAAAAAATAATTAGTGGTCTACGAAGTTCCACTAGAAAAAAATATACTAATCCTCTAAATGATTGCTTCATGGCTATCCTCTCTTTCTTTTTCTGTTAGCTGAATCATTAAGTCTTGCGTAGGGATGCTTTGGGCTTCAAGTCCTTGTCCTTCTGCTTCTTGTCTGTTCCCAAATATATAGGCTGTCATCATTCCCATAAATTCTTTTTTACTAATCACTTGCTTGTCGCTGACAAACTTCTGCACTTTCTCTGTGGGACCTGTGACAGAGATGGTTTTCTCTCGTAAGACGTCAGCCGATTTTTGTAAAGCCAGTTTACCTTGTTGCAATATAAGTACTTCCTCAAACATTAAACTAACTTCATCAATTAAATGAGTGGAAAAAATAATCATCCGCTTTTCGTTTTCATATTCCTGCAGCATTACATCGTAAAATTGTTTACGAGCCGCAGCATCCAATCCGATATATGGTTCATCAAAGATCGTAATTGGTGCTTTACTCGCCAATCCTACTGTAATGCCAAGCGCTGATTCCATCCCTTTAGATAACGTCTTCACTTTTGCATTTGGATTTAAGTTATATGTTTTTAATGAAAATGCTGCTAATTGTTGGTCAAAATTTGGATAAAAAAAGCCATAAAGACGAACAACTTCTTTTACTTTCCACTCTTTTTTAAAATTATCGCCTTCCTTAATCAGACAGACATTCGCTTGTACATTCCGATTATCAAACGGCTTTTCTCCGTTAATAAAAATATCGCCACTGGTTTGAAAAATATTTCCCGCTAGAATATCCATAAATGTTGTCTTTCCTGCCCCATTTCTTCCCAAAAGACCATATATCTTTGGTCCTTCCAAAGTGAATGTGACATCATTTAAAGCAAATTGATTTTTGTACCGCTTCGTCAACTGACGAACTTCAATTTTCATCATCTTGCTCCAACCTTTCTACCATTTCTTTCAATTCTTCTTGACTAATTTGCAGTTTTTCCGCTTCATTTTTTAATGGCAGCAAATAATTTTTATAAAAAGACTGCCTGCGTTTTTCAATTAATATCTGCTTCGCATCTTCCGTTACAAACATGCCTACGCCCCTTCGTTTGTACAAAATAGATTCATCTACTAGCTCATTTATTCCTTTGGCAGCTGTAGCCGGATTAATTTTATAATAACTGGCAAATTCATTCGTTGATGGCACACGTTCTCCGGTTTTAATGGAGCCGCTTATGATTGAATCCTCCAACTGCTCTTTAATTTGCAGGAATATCGGTTTGGTTTCATCTAAAATCGGTTTCATTGCATCACCTTCATTGGTTCATTACTTATGTGACTAACTATATAACAAAGTAACCTACGAGTCAATCTGTTTTGGAAAACTTTATTATTTTTTACATACATGCGTAGGCAGCGAACAAAGAAGAAGCGTAGAAGATTTTGGGTTGGTAGGGGTAAAGTGAATCAGTGGGGATTTTCATTCATACCTCACGGCTTGTTCGTACTTTAATGGCATGACCTAAAGGCCTCTTACGAAATAGGGCATTTAGGTGCTGTTATCTCCCGCTTAGACTTGTTGCAGTACAGATAATCCAACCTGAAACAGGGGTCTTACATTACCTTATATACGGGATAAATACTATCTTGAAGATATTTAAAGAAATATTATTTTTGATTCAAAGTCTACGTAGATGAAAAAATAACTTACTAATTTTTATTTGGTGAATTCCTACTTATCACCTTACGAGCAGAATATTAACGGGATAGCAATTACACTATATTTTATTATTGTGGCTGTTATTACTCTCTTTTTATTTACGACCATTCTTTCCGTAAGTTAATTCATGGTAAAAAAGGGCATTTAACTTAGGATTTTACATGTAACTTGTTTATTTATTCCCCTATCCATTTTCCTAACGGCGAATAATTATTTATCATCACTTGAGAAATAAGCGTTATTGATGAGATAGTGTGCAGAGTGGAATATGACTATTTACATGATCGCGAGTACAAAAATACCTAAAAGCGTGCAAACAATCTTATTGTAATTAGATACGAATTTGTAACAAAAAACTTGCAAGAACCAAAGGATTTTTCTGCAAGTTTTGTGATTTTAATCTTCACCTATTTTTTTATCTTGACTTTTTGGTAATCGCCCCGCTTTTTTGGCCGCTTCTCGTAACAGAAATTCAACATGACTATTTACACTGCGAAATTCATCCTTTGCCCAAACTTGCAATATTTCATACAACTTTGGATCGATCCGTAACGGAAAGCTTTTCTTTTTTGACATATAACCCCTCTTTTAATTACTGGTATAGCGATCCTGTATTAATAACAGGCTGTGTGCCTTGGTCAGCAACAATCGATACTAATAAATTATTTGCCATGGCAACACGTCGCTCATCGTCAAGTTCAACAGCACCATCTTTTTCTAATTGAGCAATTGCATCTTGGACCATTCCCACGGCTCCTTCAACAATTTGCTTCCTAGCAGCAATAATTGCACTAGCTTGTTGACGTTGCAGCATTGCTTGGGCGATTTCTGTGGAATAGGCAAGATGTGTTAACCTTGTTTCAATTACTTCTACACCAGCAACCTTTAGCCGTTCTTGTAACTCGACCTTCAATTCATTCGATACTTCTTCTGCGTTTCCTCGTAGTGATAGTTCCGCATCAGAAAATGAATCATAAGGATACTTCGTTGCTACAGCACGAATAGCTGTTTCGCTTTGGATTTCCACAAATTGCTCATAACGATCCACGTCAAAGACCGCTTTAGCACTGTCGATCACTTTAAATACAATAACCGCGGCAATTTCAATGGGGTTTCCATTGACATCATTGACCTTTAGGCGATTACTATTAAAATTTCGAACACGCAGAGAAATCATTTTACGAATGGAAAAAGGAACCGTAATTACAATTCCTTCCTTGCGTATACTCCCCATGTACTTTCCTAAAAACATAACGACAGCAGCCTGATTAGGTTGTATTAGGGTAATTCCGCTTCCTAAAGTAATAGCTATAATTAAACAAATAGCGCCAAGGATAAATTGTTGTTCCATAAAACTAAAAGCTGTTCCTGCTAACAAGACTGCAATGATTAAAATTCCAAGATAACCGTTCAATGACCATGCTGGTTTCTCCTTCATCATGTCTACACCTTCCCTATCACTTTTATATTATAATGATATCACTTTTGTATATATTTGTAAATATCAACTAGCATATAAAACGTCTAAAGGTTCCTTCTCGGTCTCGACCATATATGAAGTCCCATCGGTTCGAATGACGATGTTACCTAGTGCACCCGTAGAATAGATGGAAGTACCGACTTGATATAAGTGATCTATGACACGGTCCACAGGATGACCATACCGATTGTCCTTATGGTAAGTTAAAATGGCGGTTTTGGGGCGAACAGCCTGCAGGAATGACAGGGAAGTACTCGTATTCGATCCATGATGTGCTACTTTTACTATTTCTGTCTGCTCATCCACTTTTTTTATAATTTCTTGCTCCTGCTCCATCTCCACATCCCCCATAAATAAAAAATCAACATTATTATATGACATTTTTAAGACAATTGAGGATTGATTATTCGTTCTTGATTTCTTAAACGTATTAAGCACTTGAATATGAATGGAAGGATCAAGCGGTATTTTTTCATGAAGCTTGGTAATGGATATTGGAATTTCCTGCTTTACAATTTCCTGAATATATTTGGCATATCTTCTCGTTGTATGCAATTTCCCAGAATCTAAAATCTTATCTATTTTAATATGTTTCATCACAGTGATGAGACCACCAATATGATCGATATCTGGATGTGTTGCTACTACTAAATCCAGCTTTTTTATACCGTGTTTCTTTAAATAATGAACCACTTTTTTTCCTGCTTGGGGTGGTCCGCCATCAATTAATATATGCTTATCATTCGGTGTTTGAATGAATATACTATCCCCTTGACCGACATTAATGAAATGTACTTGCATATCCTTGCCACTGGCGCTATGTACTGGCGGAAAGTGAATAAACAAAATGGAAAAAATAATGAGAACAATTATTGAAATTTGCTGTGTTTTTAACATAACCAACTGCACCCTTTGCATAGTTAGAATATACGTTTATTCTCTTGCAAAAAGAGAGCATTTATGAATAATAACACCAGTCATTTTTTGGGAGATAACATACGTTATTTTTATACTATAAATGAAGCTTCAATCGGTAGGCATTGCTTTCATTCCTAAATGATTATTAGTACTGCAATGGTATGAATTAAAGGTGATGGAAAAATTTATCATTTGGTTTATAATAGTAACCTCACTTACTATCCACAAAAAAGGAAATTCTTACTGAAGTTACATGCAGGATAAATTGTAAACTCCGGCGACTTTCCAGTAAACTCCATTAGTCACCTATGCATCCCGAAGATTCAGCATATCTACATTTCAATAAAAAAACTACAGTTACAAACACTGTGGTGGGCCAAATTTTATGCTTTCTTATCTTAGAACAAAGGCGCAAGCGCCCGTTTAGCAACGTAGCGAATGGAACGAATCAACTAAAGATTTAGGAATCATGCCACTAAAACAGGGGTATGCCGACGCCTGAGCGGCAAGCCCGTTTTTAGTCGGCCTTCCCCTTAGCGACGAACCGATGATGACTTATCGTAGGGTGATTTCGTAAAGTCGCCTAGTTGCTGGGCGCTGAAGCCGGACGTGGCTATTTAGTTATTCCCTTATCCCAAAGCAACAAATTTTATGCTTTCTTATCTTATAAAAAAAGCCGCAGAGCACTAACCATGCTCTGCGGCTTTTAACAGTAGTTTTAAGCTTGTTTGACAACAATCTCGTCATTAACAACATCTACGTGAACATTTTTTACATCATCATTTTCCAAAACCAAATCGGTTAATTGATCTTCAATTTTGTCTTGAATTACTCTACGTAAAGGTCTTGCACCAAAACGTGGATCATAACCTAGCTCTACCAATTTTTGTTTTGCTTCATCTGTTATCGTGATGGAAATTTCATGTTCTTCAATTGTGTCTTGTAGCTCATGAAGCATTAGATCAACAATTTCCATCAAGTTTTCTTTCGTCAACTCATTAAATTCAATAATCGCATCAAAGCGGTTTAAGAATTCTGGTTTGAAGTAATCACTTAAGTTCTCTAATGTGGAAACAGATTCATGTCCATCTTTGTTAAATCCTACATTTATTGCTTTATCCCCTGTTCCAGCGTTACTTGTCATAATGATTACTGTGTCTTTGAAGCTGACAGTTCTTCCTTGTGAATCTGTTAAATGACCATCCTCCATAATTTGTAGAAACATGTTTTGAACATCTGGGTGCGCCTTTTCGATTTCATCAAGCAAGATGATGGAGTAAGGATTTCTACGTACTTTTTCTGTTAATTGACCAGCTTCCTCATGTCCTACATAGCCAGGAGGCGAACCGATGATTTTAGAAACGGCATGTTTTTCCATATATTCACTCATATCAAGCCGAATGAGCGAATCTCTTGAGCCGAATAATTCTTCAGCAAGCACTTTTGTCAATTCTGTTTTTCCAACTCCTGTTGGACCAACAAATAGAAATGATCCAATTGGACGTTCTTTCGACTTTAAGCCTGCTCTACTACGACGAATTGCTTTTGCTACCTTATCCACAGCTTCTTTTTGCCCAATTACTTTAGCTGCTAGGTTTTTAGCAAGATTTTTCATTTTCTCTTGTTCATCGGCTTGTAGTTTTGTTACAGGGATTCCTGTTTTTTCTTCTACAATTAATTGAATATCGGAAATATCTACATCGATTACTTGCTCTTCACCTTTCGCTTTTTCCAATTGTTTTTGCAATTGTATTTCTTGATAACGTAAGTGGGCTGCACGTTCATAATCTTCACGCTCTGCTGCTGCTTCTTTTTCTTTCGTAATTTCTTCTAAGCGTTGACGAATAGATTCAGAATCCTTAGATGAATTAGCTAGGTTTAATCGGGAACCTACCTCATCCATTAAATCAATCGCTTTATCTGGTAGATAACGATCTTGGATGTAGCGTTTGGACAAGTTCACACATGCTTCAATAGCTTCATCAGAATAACGTACCTCGTGAAATTTTTCATAACGGTCTTTTATTCCTTTTAGAATCTGAACGGCTTCTTCAGGTGTTGGTTCTTCAACAATAATTGGTTGTAGCCGACGTTCAAGCGCAGCATCTTTTTCAATTTGACGATATTCTTTTAATGTAGTTGCACCAACAAGTTGAATTTCTCCTCTAGCAAGCGCTGGTTTGAGTATGTTTCCAGCATCCATTTGCGAGCTTTCGGCTGTGCCAGCACCAACTAACAAATGAATTTCATCTACAAATAGAATAACATCTTGACGTTGTTGTAATTCTTGAATTAATTGTTTCATCCGCTCTTCAAATTGTCCGCGTACACCAGTGTTTGCGACCAATGAAGCTACATCAAGCATGTATATTTCTTTATTCAAGAGCTTTGTTGGTACGTCACCTTCAATGATTTTTAATGCCAGTCCTTCTGCAATAGCTGTTTTACCTACACCCGGTTCCCCAATGAGTACAGGATTATTTTTATTTCTTCTATTCAACGTTTCTATAACACGTTTCACTTCATTATCTCGACCGATAACTGGATCAATTTCTCCAGCTCTTGCTTCATCTGTTAAGTTTTTACCAAGTTGGTCAAGTAAACCATTGCCTTGATTTCTGCTATGTTGTTTGGTTCGTGTTCCCATTTTTGGCGAACCGTTACCCGATGCGCTAAATGCTCCATATGCATTGCTAAATGGTGATTGTGAAAAGAAATCATTACCGCTCATCATTTGACCTTGCATTTTGCGGAAGCATTCATTACATAGTTGCATTTGCATATGCTGGTTATTTAATTGCATCGCAACATTAATGTTGGCTTCGTTTTGTTTACAATTTTGACAAAGCATATTGATTCCTCCTTCAAATTATTTAATTTATATTCATCAATGTTTGACTTTGACTATATTTGACCTTTCAATTGTTATTATACTCTGACCTTCTTTGACTTTCAAGAGGTATGCACAATTTTTTTAAAAAAATATCAGCAAACAGCTTATTATCTCTAGTATTATGACTAAAATTTTTTCTTATTTACTTAGGTTTTGAAAATAGAAAGAAAAACCTCCAAATATCTTTCTTGCTAGTCCAGAGAGAAACTTTTTCATCGTATTAAGCTACAGAAACAAGCCATCTTTCATATAACTGTGAAATCATAAAAAGCAGTAGGACCCAAAAGATGGATCCTACTGCTAGCGATTAACTGCTTTGAATTTTTTCCTTGTTTCGCAATTCCACTCTTCTTGTCTTTCCGGAAGTTGTTTTTGGTAATTCATCAATAAACTCAATTTTTCGTGGATATTTATAAGGTCCGGTTAACGATTTTACATGGTCTTGCAGTTCCTTGACTAACTGATCATCTGGCTGAAATCCTTCCCGAAGTACAATGAATGCTTTTACAATATTTCCTCGTATTTCATCAGGACTTGCCACCACAGCACAATCTTGGACTGCTGCATGTCTAACAAGTGCATCCTCTACTTCAAAAGGACCAATTGTATAACCGGCGCTAATAATAATATCGTCTCTTCTGCCCTCAAACCAAAAGTAGCCATCTTCATCCTTATAAGCCTGATCTCCGGTTATATAATACTCCCCTCGTTTAGCCATCTTGGTTCGCTCCATATCTTTAAAGTACTCTGAAAAGAGAGCAGGACTATCTAATTTCACAGCAATGTCCCCTACTTCATTTGCAGCTAGTGGTTCTCCATTTTCATCAATAATTTCTACTTCATTCCCTGGAGTTGGTTTCCCCATTGAACCAGGTCTTACTTCCATATTTTTCATAAATCCGAGTAATAATGTATTTTCTGTCTGCCCATAACCATCACGGACAGTAATATCAAAATAACGTTTAAACATGTCGATCACTTCTACATTTAGCGGTTCTCCTGCTGATACAGCACTATGCAGTGCTGGTAGTTGGTACTCTTGAAGATTATCTACTTTAGCCATCATCCGATACTCTGTTGGTGTGCTACATAGCACATTAATTTGATAGTCAGCTAATAATTGTAAATGCTTTTTAGCACTGAATTTGCCGCTGTAAAAAAATCCCGTCGCGCCTGTACCAAGAACGGATAAAAACGGACTCCATACCCACTTCTGCCAACCTGGACCAGCTGTTGCCCACACTCTGTCTCCTTCTTGAATAGCTAACCAATTATATGCTGCCGTTTGCAGATGAGCATATCCCCAGCCGTGACTATGCACGACCCCTTTTGGATTTCCTGTTGTACCAGAAGTGTATGGCAAAAACGCAATATCATCTCTATTAGTTGCGACGATATCTAATTGGTCACTTTCTTCTTCCATTACTTCATCTAAAAAGATCCAGCCGTCCATAGAATTACCAATAGAAAATTTATATAAATGATTATATTGGTCAATGCCGTTGAACTGATTTGCAAATGAATAATAGCTAACAACGCCATTTACTTCCCCATGGGATATACGATATTGCAAATCTTTTGTTTTTAGCATTTCAGAACTTGGGATAATAATGATCCCTGTCTTTAACGCAGCTAAGTAAACTTCATATGCTTTAAAAGAACGTGGCACCATAATTAACATCTTATCACCTTTTTTTAATCCCGCTCTCAGGAAAGCGTTGCCAATTTGATTGGCTCGCTTCAGTAATTCGTTGTATGTAAGCTGATACGTTTCCCCAAGGTGGTTTTCCATAATTAGGGCTACCTGATTCTTGTTATTGGCGTGGCGCTCCATTTCCATAGCGATATTGTAATTTTTTGGAGCAATTAATGCTTCTCTTTTCACAAAACCCAACTCCTTGTTCGTTTATTTTTAATCATATCAAAAATTAAGAAAATTTTAAATAACAACTTGTAAACGAGTAAATAAAAGGGTTTCAGTTTTCATTCATCCCTCACGGCTCGTTTATACCGTAATGGTATGAACTAAAGACCTTAACGATATAGGGCATTTAGGCGCTGTTATCTCTCACTTAGACTTGTCGCAGTACAGATTATCCTACTCCCCTTACAGCAACTTATATACGGGATAAATACCTATAGAACCCAAAAGACCCTCAGCGTTTATTTCCGAGGGTCTTAGTTGTTACTTTCTCTGTCTTCATCTATATAAGTAGCGTTCTAAACTAAAGACCATATATGGCTTTAGGTAGCTTGCTTTTTAACACTAGGTCATCTAAGCTTTTAAACGTATAACCTTGTCTCTTTAGCTCCTGAATCATTTTTTCGAGTGCCTTGGCATTATCCGATGAAACGGTGTGTAACAAGATAATCGCCCCTGGATGGATTTGCTCTTTTACCTGTTCAAAAGCATACTTCCAGCCTTTTTGTTTACTTGTCTCCCAATCCTTAAAAGCAAGCGACCAAAACACGTGAATATAGCCTAATTGGTTTGCCCATTTTAATGTATCCTTACTAAACATCCCTCTTGGCGGACGCAAGTATTTCATCTCTTTTTGGTCTGTTATGGCCGCAACTGCCTCCTCCAATGACTCTAGTTCCTTTTGGATGCTCTCCTTACTCATAATTGTAAAATCTGGATGATGATAGGAGTGATTCCCGACAATATGTCCTTCGTTCACCATACGTTTCACTAAATCTGGTTCACTTTTCACATAGTGTCCTGTTACAAAAAAAGTGGCTGGAACGTGATACTTTTTCAATATATCAAGAATATCTGAAGTATACCCTTGTTCGTAACCATTATCGAACGTTACATATACATTTTTTTCTCCTGAGTCATCGGCGTAATAAGCATTGTACTTTTTAAGCATATCTGCATATTTTCCAATATCAGGGAGTTTATGTTCTTTATTTTTGCTGTAACCCCATCCATAGCCAGATGCTGCAGCAGCCGATAATGGCATGCATAGAATAGCCAATAAAGCAATGACTGCATAAATAGGAAGTCTTTTTCTCATTGATGATCACCTGTTTTTTGGTCTTACTATGCTCCGTTTCCGATGTTTTATTCTCATTGATCGATTTTATGCATACAGGATGTTGCAAAGCCAACCACTTCGATTAATGGATACCTCCCGAGCCTGTTGCTACCATTATCTTTGTCCAGCAGAGTAAAATCACCGTTAACCTCTACTTACTGGAGGTCTGAACCAGAAAAAAATATAGTGGCTTGCTGCTTACAATGGAAATTAGCGCACGATACAAGCTTATCTTACAGGATGATTGCTGCCACCCACCCAAAGATAAATAATGGTATATTATAATGTATAAACGTAGGTACTACAGTATCCCAAATATGATGATGCTTTCCGTCAGCATTCAGACCTGAGGTTGGCCCTAATGTACTGTCAGAAGCTGGTGAACCTGCATCACCAAGCGCACCTGCCGTTCCAATTAAAGCAGCTGTCGCTAGTGGCGAAAAACCAGCAGCTAAACAAATTGGTACATATAGTGCTGCTAATATCGGTATGGTACCAAAAGAAGAACCGATACCAATTGTTACTACAAGACCTACAAACAAGAGAATTAAAGCAATCAAAGCTTTATTTTGTTCTAAGAATCCCGATGCCATTTCTACAAGCGCTTCTACAGAACCAGTTTCTGTTAACACATTCCCAAATCCTGAAGCAACAAGCATGACAAAGGCAATCGTTCCCATCATTCCAATACCTTCACTTATGACCTGATCTGCTTTGTTAAATGGAATAACAACGAAAGCAAACATGAGTACAAGCCCTGTAAGCGCGCCAATAATTAAATTTCCTGTTAAAATTTGAGCAGTCAAAGCTCCCGCCACAGCTATAAGTGTTAGTAAATGTTGTTTGCTAAAATGAACGGACTTTGCTTCGACCTCTGATGTCTCGCTTGTTTCTATATTATTATCGGTTACTACTCGATCCTTACGATAGGTGAAAAAAATAGCTATCAGCAAACCTACAATCATCCCAGAGCCTGGAATAAGCATCGCTAACACCGATTCGTTGACGGTTATATTCGTACCATTTTGATTCATATTCTCTACAATTGTCTCATGAAAAATCAAACCAAATCCTGCAGGTATCAATATATACGGAGCTTTAAGACCAAAAGTTAGAGCCGTTGCTACTGCCCTCCGATCCATACGCATTTTATCAAATAATGGCAATAGGGGTGGGATTAATATTGGAATAAAAGCAATATGGACAGGAATCACGTTTTGTGAAAGTGATGCAACTGCCGCGATCACAAGTAAAAGCAGCGTTTTTTTGCCTGTTAACACACGAATAAGGTAGGTAACCAATAACGATGTAATCCCTGTATAACTAATCGTTATAGCAAAAGCTCCCAATAAAATATAGCTCAGTGCAGTATTTGCTCCACCGCCCATTCCACTAACTAAAAGTTCAACTGCTTCTTTTATATTCAATCCAGACATTAAGCCTGCACTAACTGCTGCCGCAATAATAGCTATAATTACATTTACGCGTAATAAACTTAAAATAGTAAGTATAAGAACAGATATAAGAACGACCCATTCCATTTCCTTCCCCACTTTCCTCTCTCTTTAATACTTCATTATGATAAAGTAATAAAGTGAAAAAATCAACCTTATTTATCATTTCCAATATATTCGGTCATTTTTTATTTAGCTACGTTATTGTTGTAAGATATGGAAATAAGGAATAGTATGGCTCTACAAGCTAAAAAGCTATCGGGAAGTCCGACAGCTTTATTGTGTACATGTGTAAAAAATACAAAGCTAACGTAACCATTCCCTAGCGGTTCGGGCAAGTAAATAGGAAGTACTTCAAAATCCAATTCGTTTAACAAGTTCTCATACCAAAACTATTTTAATTGATAAGAAAATGAGACATGATCTTGAATCGGTATCCAAGCTCCTATTCCTTGTTTAGTGACATTTTTTACGGCGATGGATTTTTTGGAGCCCTTTAATTTCACATACACTTCACCAAAAGTAACTTGTCCCTTTTCATTTACTGCAGGCGCATAGGATTGAAGCACCCCATACTTATCGTCTGGAACTTTGTACGTATTGTCTTTCTTCGTATTTTTCCCAATGACTGTCTTATAGGAGAGAGGGAGCTTGGTTTTTTCTTTTGCTTTTAACAGCATCATCTTTTTTACATCCGACGGATTAGTAATTTTGTTCGTGAGCGCCCCTTTAATTTCCTTTTGTTCTTGCTGTACATAATTTATCTCCTGGGGTTCTGAAGCTCCTGTGTTATTTAGCTCATTCTTATTTACTTGCTGATACTCCCAATTAATGGTCGTTTCTAAAGACTCATAATTCAACGGCCAACGTCCTAAATAAACCATTCCTCGATATCCAAATGCGACCGGTGAAGGATTCAAGCTAGTCTCATTGAACATTTTAATTAAAACTGGATTTTCAATTTTAATGTCTAACCCATCCATCAATTCCTTTGTCAATTCACTCGGCTCAATCACTTCCTCGTCCTCTGTTGAGTTGGGAAAAGTGTTATCTTTTGAAATATTTAGTACATGGCTTGGTATATCAAAAGCGTTCTTTTTCTTTTCTTTAGCTATCATATTGCTTGGCCAAAAAGCAGCTACTAATAAAGCAATACAAAGGAGTAGTAAAAAATAATGTTTCCGTCTATTCATATGTCATACCCTTTCTTTTTTCTTTAGTGTTTTTCTGACATATGAATTTTATACCCCTGCTGATAAATCATCTACTTAATTCAATGATCTCTATCTTCTCTACAATTTCAATACTGTCTTCTACCGACCGTACCATGGAACAGTTTTTCCGTGCTACATGCAGATTTTTGTATAATTTATCTGCATCTAAACGACTTCCTTTAATGATAAACGTAAGCACTATCTTTTCGATACGATTTGCCTCTGCTTTATTTCTCTCTATTTCTGCATTTATTTGCATGTCTTGAACGTCTATCCGTTGCTTTTGAAGGATTTTCCGAAACACGGATCCGCTGCAGCTTGCAATTGAGGCAACCATCAACTGGTATGGACGAAAGCCAAATTCCTCATCTCCTGAAATTTCCAGCTGTCCAAAGTCTAATTTTGTTCTAAACCCATGTTCTTTTAAATGTAATTTCATTAATAATTCCCCTCCCATTTATTTTTTAACTAACCTTACTACTTTTATCATAAACGATATCGTTACTTTATTCACAATAATTGACCTTTTCATAGATTATTAGTAAATTGTTTCTAGGTTTATCCAAATACCCATATGCTGTTAGATCCATTTCAATCCAATTACTAAGTACATGTTTTAACATATTACCATTACTCTTACAGCAAAAGTATTTTTGTGAGGCTAGGACAGACATAACGAAAATATTAACTCTAAAGGCGAATGAAGCGTTAATTTAGCTTCGAAACTATATGTAGACTCCAGTGGGGATGCACGAAAAACAGGAGGTTGATCGAACCTCGGCGTGACATGCGAGAAATTATGCGAAGGATGCTCGGACATCAGCGTGACATGTGCAAACGGTGGAGCCCCCTCAGTACACACTCCATTTAATGAGCAAGGTCATACAATAATCTACAAAAAGGCTAGAGCTGCTAAGAAAGGAGAACATCATGCAAATCACAAATTATCGTTTCTGGATATTAATTGCGCTTGTTTTTATATCAGGTTTTTCTCAAGGAATGTTGCTTCCTTTACTTTCCATCATATTAGAACAAAATGGTTTTTCCTCTTCCATTAATGGTTTACATGCCACCGGTTTGTATATTGGAGTTTTAATAGCCTCTCCGTTTATGGAAAAGCCGATGCGAAAATTTGGCTTTAAGCCAATTATCTTTATTGGTGGTCTGCTGGTCATTCTATCACTCGCTATATTTCCCGTATGGGAGTCTTTATGGTTTTGGTTTATCCTGCGTTTAACGATAGGCATCGGTGACCAAATGCTACATTTTGGAACACAAACATGGATTACTGCAACAGCTACAGTAGAAACAAGAGGACGCAGCATTGCCCTCTATGGCTTATCATTCGGAGCAGGCTTTGCGTTAGGTCCGTTGATGACAAGACTTCTCTCAATTCATCAATCCGTTCCTTTTCTCGTTTCTGCTGTTCTAAGTTTATTGGTATGGTCATTATTATTGTTGCTTCGTAATCAATGGCCTGAGCACTCTGTAGATCCTGTATATCCGACAAGTTCCGTACAACGCTTTAAACAAACCATAAAAATAGCTTGGGTTGCCATGTTACCAGGTTTTGGGTATGGCTTTTTAGAAGCTTCCTTACATAGTATTTTTCCCATCTATGGATTACGGATTGGTCATCATGTAGACATTCTAGCCCTTATCATTCCTTGTTTTGCAGCAGGAAGTTTGATTACGCAATTTCCACTTGGTGCGTTAAGTGATAAATTCGGGAGAAAGTCAATACTCATTACGGTTTTACTGCTCGGTTCTTTATGCTTTCTGCTTGCTGCACTATGGGAGAATTCTATCGTCGCTTTATTTATCCTGTTTACATTAGCAGGGATGTGTGTAGGTTCCTTATTCTCATTAGGCATCTCATATATGACAGATCTGTTGCCAGGAAACTTACTTCCAGCGGGAAATTTAATGGTTGGAATCATGTTCAGTATTGGTAGCATTAGTGGGCCTTTTATCGGTGGGTATTTTATTGACGTTTTCCAAGGAGTGTCATTTTTTTATTTTATTACTTCAATCCTTATGTTGATTACGATAGCTATGCTATTTAAAAGAACGCAGCAAGAACAAATAGGGGGCTTTAATTTATAATCGTACGTAATCTGACAGAATAAACAATGAAAATATCCTGTCAGATTACTGTTATAGCTAAAGAGCAAATCAACCTTTAGACCATTTCATGTACAATAAACTTACTATAATGTGCTTCTAAACGTTCTTGTATAAAAGCAATGACAATACAAATTGGCCAATAAATAAGTGCTACAAGAATATACATAGTCATTGCATCAAACTCTCTTCCTGCAACAATTTGTGTTTTTTGGAAGAGTTCCGGTACAGTAATAACCGCTGCTAAAGAGGTAGCCTTTACTAAATCCATAAAAACATTCGTCAATGGAGGGATGGCTATTCTGACAGCTTGTGGCAAAATCACTTTTCGCAATGTCTGCCAATAGGTTAAATTTAATGCTTTAGCAGACTCCCATTGTCCTTTATCAATACTATTTAACGAAGCTCGGTCAATTTCTGCAATATAAGCAGCACTATTGAGACCAAACCCTAAACACGCTGCCATTAATGCCGTTAATTTAATACCAATAACAGGAAGTCCAAAGTAAAGAATAAATAAAAAAACAAGCATCGGCGTTCCACGCATAAACGATATGTACAGTCTAGCTGGAAATTTTAGGAAAGAATAGTTTGAATTTCGGACTAAAGCAAGTAATAGACCTAAAACGAGCCCAATCAACATACCAATAATTGAGACAAGCAATGTCATCGGTAAGCCACTTAATACAAATGGAAGATTTTCTACTGCCAATTGAACATCAAATATTTCATTCAAATTAATTCCTTGAATAGTCAATATAATCCCTCCAATCATGTATTCAACAAACCATCCACAGGATTTCCCATGGATGGTTTTAAATGCATGCAGCTCGTCTAATCAGTTTCGTCTACTTCTCGAATGATAGAATTAAATTGTTATAAGTCTAACCCTTCGATTGGCTCGATATCACCTTCAGGCTTTTGAGAAGCATCTTCTTGATAGAATTTGGTTGCTAATTCTGTTAATGTTCCATCTTCTCGCATCTCGCTCAAAGCATGATTGATTTTTTCTGTAAGTGTATCTGCTCCTTGTGGAATCACGACCGCCTGCTCTGTAGGATGGAATTTCAAGTTAGGATGAAGATGAATATCAAACTCCGGAAAACCTGCTACACCAAATTTAGATAGATAGTAGTCATTCACAATAACATCTGTTCTTCCATTGTGAACATCGCGTAAATACGCTTCATTAGGCGCATTTCCATACGTAACGACTTCTGCGCCAAAATGCTCCGCGATTTGACTGTAAATCGTTGTCGCTCCTCCACCAGCTTTTTTCCCTTTTAAATCTTCAAGAGATTCAATGCCGGAATTATCATCTTTTCGTACTACCATCGTAGAATAGGAATATTTGTATGGTTCACTAAAATTAAATGACTCTTTTCGCTTGTCTGTTGCTTCTATATCATTAGCGGCGACATCAATTCTTCCACTTTTTATTGCTGGTAACATGCTATCAATCCCCATAATTTCAAACGAAATATCGAGATCCAGTCGTTTAGCAACTTCTCGCATTACTTCTACATCATAACCAGTAAGCTGGTCTTCACTTTTTTTATCTCCATCGTAATAGGATGCTGCTATAAGTGTGCCAGAAGTTCCAACAATAAGCTCTCCTTTATCTTTTATTTCTTGCCATTTTTCACCTGTTACTTCTTGTTCATCCTTACTGTTATCATCATTGGAGTCACTGGAACAAGCGCTTAATAATACTATTGAAACAATAAATATGAAAGCTATTCTAAGATATTTCATAGCCATTCTCCTATCTGTTATATTTATAATTACATATCGGATTGTAACAGAATGCAAGGATAAAATAAAGTGAAACTTCAATCATTGGTACTTACTCTTTTATTCGCCACATGATGATTAGCACCAGAGGGCAATGACTTAAAGGTCTTGGAATAGAATCAGGCGACGAACCGATATGCCTTATCTTAGGGCGCATTTCTAAAATCGCATCGTTGCTGGACAATGGATCCGGACGTAGCTATTCGGTTATTTCCTTATCCAAAAGCACCTCGCTTTATACTTTTGTATGAAAAAACAACTCTATTTAACTTATCTAACTCATTTATTTTAGACAGTATTTTAAGAATCTAAACATTATAAAGCAAAAGTTTTTTCATGTTAGATGGTGGCTCGCGCTCTAGTCGAGCCATGCTGGTTTCTTATCTTCAAAAACACTGACAACCTCCTTATCTATTTTAATTAGAAAATTACAATATAACATTTCATATCTTTTAACACTAATTATTATTATTCAGTTACCAAACAACAAGTCATGTGAAATTCAAAAAACAGTAACATTCGCGCTGATTTTGCATATATTTAACATGAAAAAGACCTTTTCATCTCCATTTCATGATAAAATAATCATAGATCCATATTTTTATCTTGACTTCACTTTATAAAATGCTAATATAATAATAAATACCATTTAATAATTACTTTAAAAAAAAGAGAATAATGATTGGAGAGACGGAACATGTCAGCCAAAACTAGCTCACCACACCCCTCTAATACAATTCAAAAAATTTCTGAACACAAAGAACTTATTGCAGCTTTATTTAGTGGTTTATTAATTGCAGTCACTTGGTCGTTGGAAGCTTATCTCTCTCAGCCTCTTTGGGTGATTCTCCATTTGATTGCATTTATAATTGGGGGCTATGCAAAAGCAAAAGAAGGCATTACAGAAACCATTCGTAATAAAGACTTAAATGTAGAGATGCTAATGATCTTTGCTGCTATTGGTGCTGCAGCTATCGGTTATTGGACAGAGGGAGCAATTCTAATCTTTATCTTTGCTTTGTCCGGTGCACTTGAAACATATACTATGAATAAAAGTAACAAAGAAATCTCTTCGCTGATGAAATTACAGCCTGAAAAAGCATTGAGAATAGATGGGGAAGAAAAAGAAATTGTTCCTGTTTCCTCTTTGCAAATAAATGATATCATTTATGTACGAGCAGGAGAGCGTATTCCAGCAGATGGAGAGATTGACCGCGGGGAAACGTCGATTGACGAAAGTGCCATTACCGGCGAAGCTATTCCAGTTAGAAAAACGGAAGGTAACGAAGTGCTTGCAGGCACAGTGGCATTAGATGGTTCCATATATATTCAAATCACGAAACCAGCAAACCAAACATTATTTCAACAGATCATTCAAATGATCCAATCAGCTCAGGAGGAAAAATCTCCATCACAGTTATTTATTGAAAAATTTGAAGGGGCCTATGTAAAAATTGTTTTAGTGGTTGTCTTTTTTATGATGTTTATTCCGTATTTTTTATTTGACTGGACGATTCAGGAAAGTATCTATCGAGCTATGATTCTATTAGTTGTCGCTTCTCCATGTGCCCTTGTTGCCTCAATAATGCCAGCAACACTATCTGCTATCTCCAAAAGCGCCAGAGCAGGTGTGCTATTTAAAGGTGGCGTACATATTGAAAATATTGGACATATTCAGGCGATCGCCTTCGACAAAACAGGAACGTTAACCAACGGAAAGCCCGAAGTGACAGATTTCCATATCCATCCAGATTATACTAAAGAGGAAATATTGCCAATTGCAATGGCCATGGAACAAGATTCTACTCACCCACTAGCTCATGCCATCGTTACTTTTTGTAGACAAAATAAGATAGATGTTCTTCCGCAAGACATTCAGGTATCTGTATTTACTTTGGCGGGAAATGGCATTTCAGCCATTATCCAAAATGTAACATGGGAAATTGGTAAACCAGACTATATTGGTTTTGAAGCTTATTTCGAACATACAACCAAACAACTTGCCGCTGAAGGCAAAACGATTGTATATGTTAAAAAGGGCGACCAAGTCGTTGCTTTATTTGCGCTCAAAGATACTGTAAGAAACGATAGTATTCAAGCTATCAAACTTTTAAAACAGCAAGGAATCCATACGTTGATGCTTACAGGAGATCATGAGCTTACAGCAAAAGCGATAGCTGAGGAAGCAGGAATTGATGAATATGTAGCGAATTGTTTGCCTCATGAAAAGGTGGAGGAGATTAAGAAACTGAAAGAAGCCTATCAGCACGTAGCAATGGTCGGTGATGGCATTAATGATGGTCCTGCATTAGCAACCGCTAATATTGGCATCGCTATGGGCGAAGGGACAGATGTTGCCTTAGAAACAGCAGATGTGGTACTCATGAAAAATAATCTTAGCAGAATTATCAATGCCATTCATACTTCACAAAAAATGAATCGAGTTGTAAAGCAAAATATATTCTTTTCGCTCGCAGTCATTGCTGTACTTATCGCATCCAACTTCTTACAAGTCCTTGACATGCCATTAGGCGTTATAGGACACGAAGGAAGTACTATTTTGGTTATTTTAAATGGTTTAAGATTGTTAAAATAACTTCTATAACATATGCTTTAGAGACAGATGATTTCCCTAAGGCATATGTTTGCATTAAAGTATCACTTATCCTCGATCTTTTACACCCATTTTCACCTTAGCAATAGCATATTTAAAACTATTATCTTCATGACCATCCGCGCCCATTATTTTTTTTATATTTTGTTCTATTACACCTTGATATTCTCCCTTGTTATCTTTTTTTACTGCTTGTTTATTTTTTTCGTCAATTTCAACTTTTATTTTGTCATGCTCATATTGTACTTCAAAACGTCCAGCAATAATTGCTGCTTTTGCTATCAACTATTAACGTATCATGACGGAAGAAAAAACGAACTCTTTTTGTGGTGCAGAAAATTACCTGCTATACTGTTGAAAGCCAGTCCGCTGAAATTATTGGGAATATGGAAAATGGTCATCGTCAAATTGGTGAAAAAGCTATAAGGAATTGAAAAAGTCAGAGGTGCTTGAATGTAAGAAAAAAGCCAGTTGCTGAGTTATGGATACCACAAAGCAACTGGCTTTTTTCACACCAGGAAAGTATAAGATTTTTTGGTTTATAGTATAAGAAACAAAGGCTTTCGCCATAAGACTTGGCGACAAGCAAAGTCTTTTTAAAAAAAATAGTTTAAGCATTTTAATAGTCGAAACAATACATACAACACTAGCTCATATAACGTATCGGAAAGGACAATCACTTAAATCTTTAGCAATTGTAACAATAACAAAACCTGAAATCATGAGTGTAAGAGTCAGGAAAAATATCCTATATAACGAATCGCATTTTTTGTTAGACATGTTATGATTAGCATTAAAATTTTTTATCTTTCAGTTTATTGTTTATTATGTCCGTAAATTAGGTCAATTATTTTACTTGAGTTAGTTTTATCTATAACATAAGTATCTTCTTCATATCCAAGGTAATTTAAAACAATTTCATTTTCATCATTTCTAGTTATCTGTAGAAGCCTTTCATAAAAATCATCTGACTTATCATTAAAGACTATTGCCATATCATAATCGTATTCTTCTGTATTGGTTGCTTGTTTTTTAGCTTGTTTAATTGCACTTTTAAATATTTTTATTTCTTCTGAATCGGAAAATGACTTACTATAATCCTCTTTTGTATTGGATATTTTTATTTCTTTTATTTGTTCTACTTGTTCAGATAAGGGGATTTTTTCATCAGAACATCCATTTAATAAAAAAGCTAAGAAAAGGATCGATAATAGTAAATATTTTTTCAATCAGCTACCCTCCATAATATTACAATAAATTGAAAGTATTAACATCTATTATAACATTCACAGGCAAAGAAATGAAATGTAAATAACTAAGTCAAAGACCCTTCTTTAGCAATTACTTCATCAGCTTATTTTTTCGAATAATAGCATTTATTAAGCCACCGGTAAGAATAATAATTCCTGATAAATAAAACCAAATCATTAGTGCAATTACGGCACCGAGGCTACCATACATTGCTGAATAATTCCCAATATTGCTTACATAATAAGAAAAACCGAGTGAAACTAACTGCCATGCTACTGTCGCAAATAAAGCTCCAGCGGCAGCATTTTTTAAATAAATGCGTTTATTCGGGGCAAGCTTATATAACGCAAGAAAAACAATAAAGAAAACAATGGAAGAAACAACCCAGCGCAAAGCTTCCCAAACGGTAATAAACCCTTCTGATAAACCGACAAATGAGAATAAATAAGTCCCTACCAACTTCCCGAAAATCGGTAATAATAATGCTATAATAATAATTGCCATCATCGCTATTGTAAGCACAATAGCGATGAGCCTTGATACAATGAAAGAACGGTTTTCATCAACTTCATAAGCATAATTAAAGCCGCGCATTAAAGCATTAACTCCATTTGATGCTGCCCATAACGTAGCTATAATACCAAATGAAAGCAATCCGCCATTTCTTTGACGAATCAAATTGGTAACATTTGTCGAAATCAATTCCACAATTTGAGGTGGAGCGTAGGAAGAAATAATGTCCAACACAGCTAACTCATCCATTGGTAAATATCCGACAAGTGTCACTAAAAATAATAGAAAAGGAAACAGTGACAACAGAAAGAAAAAAGCCAGTTGAGCAGCCAAGCCAAACAGATCTATATCTATCATCCGTTGATAGACCTGCTTTCCAAATAAAATAACTTTATTTACCATTGTCCTACTCCCAAACTTGTTCCCTCATGTTTAATAAGCCCTTATTAAACATCGGTTAATGTCTTTATAACCACTTTCCACTCTTGGATCGTTCATGCCTTTTACAAGTAGCTAATCTATTCTATTCGATCTATCTGGCGCTTATTCGTAATTTTATCAAGCGTTGTTTCAGCTTGATCTAGTGCGTTTATCGTATTTTCTGCACCTTTTGCGAACGCTTGATTAAATGTATCAAAGGCAGTCCGAACCTTGCGGATAGCTTCAGAAGGATTTTTCACTAAGTAGCTTGCTCCAGACCTAGCCGATGTAACTTTTTCTTTAGCATAAGCTCTTGTTTCCTTATCCAACAAACTCATTAATCCCCCTGCTGCTGCGCCAATTACTACACCTGTGACTAATTTTCTTTTTCCCATCATTTTCGCTCCTTAGACTATAGAATGTGTTTGTTTTAAATACTGCAAGAGTTGGTAGCATCCTTCAGATACCAACTCATATGTATAAGCAAAATTACCTGTAAAATAAGGGTCAGGAACATTTGCTTCTTCAGCTCTTTCAACAAAATCCATCAATTTTGCTATCCGAACTGTTTCGTCTTCACCAAACATTTGCAATACATCTTGTTTATTTTGCTCATCCATGGCAATTATATAATCAGCATTCCCTTTATCGTGCGCAGTTATTTGCCGCGCTTTTAAACCGTCCGCTGCCACATCGTGTTTTTTTAAAATCGCTATCGTTTCTTCATGAGGTGGATTTCCTATATGCCAACTACCGGTTCCAGCAGAATCTACCTCTATTTTGTCTGTGAGATTCTCTTTTTTTAATAAATCAGCAAAAATTGCTTCAGCCATTGGCGAGCGACAAATATTACCAAGACAAACAAAAATTACCCGGATCATCCGACCACCCACTTTTTTGCAAATTGTTCTATTCTATTATAAGCAACTTCACTCCTAACAGCAAAAGTTTCTATTAAATTCACTTCCTTAATAAATCCAAAAGTTACCATAAAGTCAATTTAACGTTTTTTTATGCGGAGTTACAACTTTATTATAAAGAAAAAGGAATAATTTTACTCTTGACAGATAACTCCATTTTTCGGAATATTTTATTTACAAACCAAAAGGAGGAAAGAAATTGATGATGGACATTATTCAACAAATTAGTCATTTTGTTTGGGGTCCGCCAACTTTAGTGCTCATACTCGGGACAGGGTTATTTCTCACTATTCGGTTAGGTTTTTTTCAATTTCGAACACTGCCCTACGCATTGAAATTAACCTTTAGTCCTAGTAAACAGGATGAAAAATCAAAAGGCGATATTAGTCATTATCAAGCATTAACAACAGCAATGGCCGCCACAATTGGTACCGGTAATATTGTTGGTGTGGCAACAGCTGTTGTACTCGGTGGACCTGGTGCCGTATTCTGGATGTGGGTATCGGCGTTATTTGGGATGGCGACAAAATATGCTGAAGCTATTCTTGCAGTGAAATATCGAGTTGAAGATAGCAAGGGACAAATGTCTGGCGGACCTATGTATTATTTAGAAAAAGGGTTACGTGCAAAATGGCTCGGAGTCATTTTTGCTATCTTTGGTTCGATAGCTGCATTTGGTATTGGCAACATGGTGCAATCAAAAGCTGTTTCTGATGCTCTCGCCAATACATTTCAAGTTCCACCTTTAGCGACTGGAATAGTTTTAACTTTATTAGTCGGTTTAGTTATTGTTGGGGGCATTAAGGGGATCGGGCGCATTACAGCACTTTTAGTCCCGTTTATGGCATTATTTTATGTGATTGGTGGTTTCATTATCGTCTTCACGAATCTGGATATCGTACCAGGTGTTTTTGAACTTATTTTTACCGATGCGTTTACAGGGAGTGCATTAGGGGGAGGCGTTCTAGGAACCGTTATTCGCTACGGGGTAGCTCGAGGTGTATTTTCAAATGAAGCTGGTTTAGGCTCAGCACCCATTGCAGCTGCAGCTGCTAGAACGGACTATCCTGGTCGTCAAGCTCTCGTATCTATGACACAAGTGTTTTTTGATACGATTATCGTCTGCTCCATTACAGCAATTACCATTATTATGGCTGATATGTATCAAGGTGAACTTTCCGGTGGAGATTTAACAACAGCTTCTTTCTCTGCTTTCCTCGGTGACGCAGGCGGATATATTGTTACCATTGGGATTATCTTATTCGCTTTTTCGACTATTATCGGCTGGTCCTATTACGGTGAGAAATGCTTTTCATACTTATTTAGTGATAAAGCTATTCCTTATTATCGCGTTGCTTTCGTCTTAGCCCTATTATATGGATCCACGGAGAAACTAGATATCGTTTGGGGTATTTCAGATATTATGAACGCTTTAATGGCTTTACCTAACTTAATTGGTTTATTAGGTCTGTCTGGCGTTGTCGTTTATGAAACGAAAAAATTCCTTAAAGTAGCTAAAGAAGAAAAAGAACAGGCGAAAGCTGAAACAGGATAATAAAATAAAGCAAACTACAGGTTCGTTTTGTACGCAAAAGCAATCATTACGGACGGACTACATCTCACAACAGATAAAAACGCTTAAATGACTTTCTTGCCATCCAAGCGTTTTTATCAATGTGATCTTGTTCTGACCAGAAGTATCCAAAATGCTGCTAAAAAATACTTAAATCCCACTTTGTTGCAATATGCTTCAGCAATTTAATACCTGCTATACTATTTCCTTTATCATCCAAAGCAGGTCCATATAAGCCAATTCCACACCCTTCAACAAACGGGAGCACTTCATCTCGAACTCTCGGAGGAGCAGTTGCAATTATTCCACCTGAAACACCACTTTTCGCTGGGATACCGACATATGCAGCAAACTTACCTGAAGCATCATACATGCCGCAAGTTAACATTAAAGCTTTCGCAAGGCGAACGACATTTCTCGGAATAATTTCTTCATTTGTATGTGGATTCATCCCGTCATTAGCTAAAACTAATCCAAGCTTAGCTAAATCTTCTGTAGTTACCTCTATTGAGCATTGTTTAAAATACGTCTCCAGTGTTAATTCTAACTCTGATTCCAAATATCCAAGTTCTACAAGATAATATCCAATAGCCCGATTTCTTACTGATGTTTCCCTTTCAGATACATATACATCTTTATTTATATGTGGACGGTAACCAAGGATTTTCGTAAACAATTCAAAAAGGGCTTCGAGTTTTTCTGAGGAATTTTTTCCATTCAATAGCGACGTAACGGTTATCGCCCCAGCATTAATAAACGGATTAAACGGTTTTTTTA
The DNA here is from genome assembly GCF_001895305.1 of Virgibacillus sp. 6R. Taxonomy (NCBI): domain Bacteria; kingdom Bacillati; phylum Bacillota; class Bacilli; order Caryophanales; family Bacillaceae; genus Virgibacillus; species Virgibacillus sp. 6R. The sequence continues at coordinate 1,187,986 of NZ_CP017762.1, forward strand.
TTTTACGCATCTCCAAATGCATAATGGAGTTAAATGCCTCTCCTGTGGGCTCAACATCCACGCGATCAAGAACATAGGCAACTCCTCTTTCTATACAAGCAACGATGAAACTAAATATCTTGGAAATACTTTGAATTGTAAACGGAATTCCTACGTCTCCTGAATGAACTGTCATACCATTTTTCCCGATAATGGAAATTCCTAAATGATTTGGATTAGCTTGCTTTAAAACTGGAATATATGAAGCTACTTTACCTTGTGTCGTCTCTTTTTTATAAAATTTCACCCAGTCATCAACATAGGATTGCAACCATTCTTTGGTAATTTCTGTATTCCAATTCACCGTACCTTGCACCATGTTATCACCTCAATTATAGTATGTCTCGGAAATTAAAACTAAAAACGTGAAATCGTGAGCTTTGGTTCATTTAACTTCCCTCGATTTACCTGATCACTTCTATCTATCCTACCTAGGTGAGAGTAGTTGCTCTGCTTTTTCCTTTTCCTTAGTCTGTTCTAATTCATTTGTCTTTAGTTGCAGCCTAATCATTTCTTCCACTTTTGCCGCAATTTCATTACTGCTCATCGACATATATTCTTCTGGATAGATAGCGTCTTTAATCGTTAAACGAACAGATGAAGGTCTTATCTTTCCACCCGGTTCTTCAAGCACTCGATAGGTTCCGTCTATAGCAATAGGAACAATGGGTACTTTTGCTTTGATCGCTAAACGAAAGCTCCCTGATTTAAAAGAATTCATTTGCTTGCCTCTACTCCTTGTTCCCTCAGGAAAAATAACGATCGAATGCCCGGTTTTCAAATAATCAATACCTTGACCAATAGCACGGACAGATTGCCGACGGTCTTTTCGGTCAATAAACACACAACGAACAAGTTCCATCCAAGACGAAATAATGGGTAGCTTTTTAATTTCTTTCTTAGCTATAAAGCCGACTGGTTTTCCCAAATAGCCAAGCAATACTAATATATCAAATAAACCTTGATGATTCGCTACAAACAAAGCAGGACCTTCTGGCAACTTGTCTTGTCCTTCTACTTCAATAGTGCTTCCTGTTCGTTGAAACACCTTTCTAGAGACAAGACTTGGTTGAACGAAAATCTCTTCTTTGGAAAGTTGATGTTGCAATTTCTTTGTTTTTTGCAATTTAAAAAACGTACCGAGAACAAGTAACCCGGCATATATGTATATTCCTATCGTTCGAATCATTTAAATGAACTCCTTTCACCACAAGCTATTATACCTTTGTATACAGATAAACAGCAAGATAAAGAAACAGAGCTCTACTGGTAATGGCATTGTTTTACAAAAAGCATTTGTTGAACAAAGGCGCAAGCGCCCGTTTAGCAACGTAGCAAATGGAACGAATCAACTAAAGATTTAGGAATCATGCCCCTGCAACCAGGGGTATGCCGACGTCGGGCGGCAAGCCCGTTTTTAGTCGGCCTTCCTTTTAGCGACGAACCGATGATGACTTATCGTAGGGCGATTTCGTGAAGTCGCCTAGTTGCTGGGCGCTGAAGCCGGACGTGGCTATTCAGTTATTCCCTTATCCCAAAGCAACAAATTTTATACTTTCTTATTCTTGAACAAAGGCGCAAGCGCCCGTTTAGCAACGTAGTGAATGGAACGAATCAACGGATATAAAGAATCATGCCACTAAAACAGGGGTATGCCGACGTCTGAGCGGCAAGCCCGTTTTTAGTCGGCCTTCCTTTTAGCGACGAACCGATGAGGCCTTATCGTAGGGCGCATTTCTAAAGTCGCATCGTTGTTGGGCTCATGCGCCGGACGTGGCTGCTATTCAGTTATTTCGTTATCCCCAAGCACCTATTTTTATAGTTTCCACAATAAAAAAGCTTGCAGGAAACCATACAGTTTCTCTACAAGCTGAAAATCGAGGGATTGTTTTTAAATTTTATTTACCAATAAACTGTTGCGTCCAATGGTTACCTTGTTGAACATAACCGACACCGATATGTGTAAATTTAGCATTCATAATGTTTTCGCGGTGCCCTTGGCTGTTCATCCATGCATTGACTACTTCTTGTGGGCTGCGTTGTCCTTTAGCGATATTCTCTCCTGCTGCAGAATAGCTAATGCCGTATTTCTTCATCATATCAAATGGTGAACCATATGTTGGACTGTTGTGCGCAAAGTATCCATTTGTTGCCATATCTCTTGATTTTTCACGTGCTACCTTACTAAGCTCTTTATCTACTTTTAAAGCTGGAAGACCTTGTTTTGCTCTTTCTTGATTTGTTAAATCAACTACTTCCTGCTCAAATTGACTTAATTCACTCTTATCAGCTTGAGTAGGTTCTTGTTTTTCCTGCTCTTGAACTTTTTGCTCATTTGGATTTTCTTGTTGTACTGGTTGTTTTGCAGCAGGTTTTTGTCCATTTGGAGTTTGTTCTGTTTGCTTTGTTTGTTCTGCTGGTTGATTAGCTTCAGGACGTTCTATTTTTTGTTTGTCTGCTGGTTGAGTTTGTTCTTCCTGCTTATTGCCTTGGTTTTGTTTATGAACATGATTCCAATCTATCTTTTGTCCATAACAATTTCTATTTTTCATATGTTTTTGAAGCATACTATTTATATTATCTTCAGAAATGCTTTGCCAATTACCGTTAATAGAATAATAGACTTTATATTTCTGACCACTTGCTGGTTCTTTTGCGACAGTATCTGCTGAAGCTGATAATGCTCCTCCAAAAAGTAAAGCTGATGATAGTGCTGTTACTACAGCTACCTTTTTAAACATGTTGATCTACACTCCCTTTGGTTTTGTTTTGTGCAAATTCATCATAGCATGGAATTTTTGTAATAATTGTGGCATCAATTTCCAAGCCCAGACAAACAAACTGTTCTAAAAAAGCAAGCCTTAAAATAAAAGGAGCGAAGAATTTCCCACAGACACAAACAATGGAAAATCTTCAATCTAAAGGTAAAAATTTCATGAAATTTAGGATTGACAACCTTAAAAACATAGACGTATTGTTACAATTTTTGACTTTTTGTAATCAAATTGTTACGCTTATCTCTCCCCTGAATTTTGTAAAATATAGTATAATTGATATTTAACACTAGGGAAAGTGGACCTTGCACAGTTGTTGATCTGCTAAACAAACGGATTATATAATAGAAAATACGTCGAGGAAAGTCGTTCCATCATTTTTTCAATCTATTTCGACGACACAATCTAACAATTTAAAACTACCATAAACTAACACTTGTCCAGCAACCCCCTAAAATGCTAAAAATAAAGAGAATGCTATAAAAGGAAAAATGTATTCATTGGAGGATTCAATTATGTTTTCTACTGCAGAAGTTGGAATTGATCTTGGAACTGCAAACATTTTAATATACACAAAATCAAAAGGAATTGTATTAAACGAGCCATCCGTTGTTGCTATTGATGTTAACACAAAGCAAGTAGTAGCTGTTGGTGCAGAGGCGAAAGAAATGGTAGGAAAAACACCACAAAATATCATCCCCATTCGTCCGCTAAAAGATGGTGTTATTGCTGATTATGACGTTACATCGCAAATGTTAAAAGCATTTCTGAAAAAAGTAAGTAAACAAATTGGTATGTCCATGCGTAAACCTGTAGTTGTTGTCTGTACACCATCAGGTAGCACTACTGTAGAACGAAGAGCAATTCATAATGCTGTATCAAGTTATGGTGCGAAACAGGTACACTTAATCGAAGAGCCAATTGCTGCTGCTATTGGAGCTGATTTACCTGTTGATGAGCCAGTGGCTAATGTGATCGTTGATATTGGCGGAGGTACTTCTGAAGTTGGCATTATTTCTTTCGGCGGGGTTGTCTCCTGTAATTCAGTTCGTGTCGGCGGTGACAAAATGGATGAAGAAATTATTCATCATATCCGCAAAAACTATAACGTCCTTATTGGTGAGCGTACCGCAGAAAATATAAAAATGGAAATTGGTTATGCGCATCCGAATCATAAAGAAGAATCGATGGAAATTCGCGGTCGTGATATGGTTACTGGTTTACCAAAAACCATCACGATAACTTCAAAGGAAATTCACCTTGCGTTAAAAGAGTCGTTGGAGCAAGTGTTAGAAGCCATTCGTTTGACCTTGGAAAATTGCCCACCTGAATTAAGTGGTGATATTGTGGATCACGGTATAGTACTTACAGGAGGAGGAGCTTTGCTTCACGGTATGAAGGAATGGTTATCACATGAATTGATTGTACCTGTTCATCTTGCTCCTAATCCTTTAGAGTCTGTAGCGATTGGAACAGGTCGCTCATTAAAAATGATCCATAAACTGCAAAAAGCTGCAAAATAATGCATCTAGTATTCTGCATGCATAGTAGCAGAATAGACGAGTATAAAGTGAATCCTCCATCAGTGGAGGTTTTCATTCATCCCCCACGGCTCGTTAGTACCGTAGTGGTATGACCTAAAGTCTTATGAAAAGGCACTGTTATCTCCCGCTTTTAGGTGCAGTACAGACTATCCTGCACCTGAAGTGGGGGTCTTACAGCACTTTATATACGGGATAAACTTCACTTTCTTATTATGTAAACCTACCATGCTCAGAGGGAATCTTTAAGCATGGTAAACTATTATCCTGCATACTTACAATGGAACGATAAAAATAAAACCTTAATTTATGATCGATGCGTATACCTATTCCGCTTATCTTCTCACTATACACTTCATGGTTTATAAAAATCCCAAAGCAACCGTTTACAATCTCGACAATTCATTGTATACTGAAAAATAAGAAATCATTACATTCCTATCAAACGTTTACCTATCAGTTTACTGCCTAATCTGTTCACAGCTCCATTCCAGAGTTGTTACAACAGGTAAAAGCCAGTTCATGTTTAAATTGCACTAACCTGTAATTTAACTTTGAATTGGCTTTTTTACGTTTATTTTTTATCTTCCCATATAAAAGGCACCATAGTTGTCTTTTTATGCTATAAGGCGAAGCTTAGAAGATAAATGGATGTTAATTGTAAGTGCAAATGCCAGGTTCTATTCAGAAGTCTTTCGTTCACACCCTTACGACAAGGACTACCTTTGGTGGTTAAAAAAAGAGCCTGTTGACTGAAGATTTACTTTATACTTTATCGAATGGTAGGAAGCTTTAACGTATTTGTAGCAGAAGAAGACAAGAGCTTTTGCAAGATATTCTAATTAAGTAAAAGGAGGGAAAGCATGGCGAAAGCCTTGGAACATATTCGAATCCTTGACTTGTCCAGAGTATTAGCCGGTCCATACTGTACGATGATTCTGGGTGATTTAGGAGCAGAAATAATTAAAGTCGAAGCACCTGGTGGAAGTGATGAAACCCGAAAATGGGGTCCACCGTTTCAAAATGGGGTTAGTGCATATTATCTATGCACCAATCGAAATAAAAAAAGCATTACCATTGACCTTAAATCCGGAGAAGGGGTTAAAACAATAAAACAGCTAGTAAAGGATAGCGATGTCATCATTAACAATTTTCGTACTGGGACGATGGAGCGATTTGGGTTAGATTATGAAACGCTGTCCAAAATTAACCCTAAATTAATTTATTGTTCGATTACCGGATTCGGTGAAACAGGTCCGTATAAAGATATGCCTGGTTATGATTTTATCATTCAAGCTATGAGTGGACTAATGAGTATAACGGGAGATGAACAGACAGGACCACAAAAAATGGGTGTTGCTATAACGGATGTCTTAACTGGCATGTATGCATGTATTGGCATTCAAGCCGCTTTATTAGAAAGGTCTATTTCACAGCAAGGACAAAAATTAGATATTGCGTTATACGATGTAGCTGTTAGTGCACTCGTAAATGTTGGAAGTAATTATTTCATGTCAGGAGAAATACCATCTCAGCTTGGTAATCAACACGCGAACATCGTCCCTTATCAGACTTTTCGAACAAAGGATGGACAAATGGTCATTGCCGCTGGGAATGATCGGCAATTTGAAGCCTTATGTGATATTGCTGGCGAACCGTCTTTAAAAGACAATCCTAAATTTAGAACAAATCCTGACCGGGTAGCACACCGAAAAGAATTAATACCGCGACTGCAGCAATTGTTTTCACAACAGCCGACTGCCTACTGGCTGAAGAAATGCAAACAGCAGTCCATCCCATGTGGTCCGATTCAAAATATTGCCGAGGTAGCAGCTGACCCTCAGCTAGCTGCAAGAGAAATGTTCGTCCAAATGTCTCATCCAACTGCAGGAGAAATTAACATGATTGGAAGCCCGTTAAAACTATCACGCACCCCTGTTTCTTATCGTCATCATCCACCAAATGCAGGTGAACATAATCAAATTATTATGGATTAGAACTTATATGCCGCTTCCAAAATAGGGCATTAAAGTGTGTTATCTCCCACTTAGACTTAATTGCAGTACAGATTATCCTGCTCCTGAAATGGAAGTCTTACAGCAACTTATATACGGGATAAAATAAAAGCATCTGAAACATAACATCAGCTAAAATATAATTTGATTAAAAGAACGCAATGATAAATTTTATGAACAAAGGCTCGGGGCGCCCGTTTAGCAACGTAGCGATTGGAACGAATCAACTAAAGATAAAGGAATCATGCCACTAAAAACAGGGGTATGCCGACGTCGGGCGGCAAGCCCGTTTTTAGTCGGCCTTCCCCTTAGCGACGAACCGATGATGACTTATCGTAGGGCGATTTCGTGAAGTCGCCTAGTTGCTGGGCGCTGAAGCCGGACGTGGCTATTCAGTTATTCCCTTATCCCAAAGCAACAAATTTTATACTTTCTTATCTTTTTAGAAAAACTTGGCTTGTCGCCAAGACTTATGGCGGAAGCCTTTGTTTTTCTTATACTATAAACCAAAAAAATCTTATACTTTCCTATAGTGGAACAAAGGCTCGGGGCGCCCGTTTAGCAACGTAGCGAATGGAACGAATCAACTAAAGATAAAGGAATCATGCCACTAAAACAGGGGTATGCCGACGTCTGGGGCGGCAAGCCCGTTTTTAGTCGGCCTTCCTCTTAGTGACGAACCGATGAGGCCTTATCGTAGGGCGCATTTCTAAAGTCGCATCGTTGCTGGGCTCATGCGCCGGACGTGGCGATTCGATTATTTCGTTATCCCTAAGTACCTCATTTTATACTTTTGTATGAAAAAACAACTCTATTTAACTTATCTAACTCATTTATTTTAGACAGTATTTTAAGAATCTAAACATTAAAGCAAAAGTTTTTTCATGATAGATGGTGGCTTGTGCTCTAGGCGAGCCATGCTGGTTTCTTATCTTACTAAAAAAACAATGCAAAAATATGACAAGTAATTATTTCATTTATTAAAAGGAGCTGTTTATTTATGGATTTTCAATTTACAGAAGAGCAAAACATGTTACGCAACACTGTCCGCCAGTTTACGGATAATGAGATCATGCCTTACATTTCCGAGTGGGATCGAAAAGGAAAATTCGATCCAGCTATTATAAAGAAGCTAGCCGATTTAGGATTAATGGGCGTATGTATTCCAGAAGAATATGGTGGAAGTGGCATGGATTATAATTCGCTTGCCATTGTTTGTGAGGAATTGGAACGAGGAGACACTGCTTTTCGTACTGCTGTTTCCGTCCATACTGGATTAAACAGTATGACTTTATTGCAATGGGCAAATGAAGCGCAGAAGCAGAAATACCTCGTCCCACAAGCAAAAGGAGAAAAAATAGGTGCATTTGGATTAACAGAGCCTGGTGCTGGATCAGACGTAGCTGCAATGGAATCCACTGCTTACCGGCAAGGTGACTATTATATTTTAAATGGACAAAAAACTTGGATTTCTTTATGCGATACAGCAGACAATTTTATCGTGTTTGCCTACACAAAAGATCGCTCGGAAAAGCATAAAGGAATTTCTGCCTTTATTGTAGAAAGAGAATGGGAAGGTTTTTCTTCTAAAGCGATTAAAGGAAAACTGGGAATTCGGTCAGGCAATACTGGAGAAATCTTTTTTGACCATATTAAAGTTCCAAAGGAAAATTTACTTGGTGAAGAAGGAGAAGGCTTTAAAATTGCCATGTCTGCTTTAGATAACGGCAGGTTTACCGTCGCCGCCGGAGCTGTTGGACAGATCATGGCCTGCTTGGAAGCAAGTATATCCTATTGTCATGAACGATCAACCTTTGGCAAAGAGATTGGTAAACACCAACTTGTCCAACAAATGCTCGCTAATATGGAAGCAGGCTTACAAATGAGTCGCCTACTCGTTTACAAGGCAGGTGAATTGAAAAATGCCGGCAAGCGAAACACTCGAGAAACTTCACTAGCTAAATGGCAAGCTTGTGACTTTGCCAATAAAGCAGCTGATGATGCCGTGCAAATTCATGGTGCTTATGGATTCTCTGATGAATACCCTGTGGAGCGTTATTTGCGTAACTCTAAAGCACCAGTCATATACGAAGGAACAAGAGAAATTCATACCATCATGCAGGCAGAATATGTACTTGGTTACCGAAAAGATAAACCTCTCCATAAAATGCTGCCAGCTTGGGAAGAAAATGTTCATATCAAGTAACGGTTTATATGATAGACCTGTTACCACATGTTAACTGTTCCCAATATATAGGAACGAACCAGTTAGTTATCATGGTTAATCACTTAAATCACATATAACTCAAATGGTTTTTAGAAGCTGATCTAAAAACGCAGCTTTCATACCGTAATGGTGGTATAAAAGTTGCGCTAAACGGACTTTCACAGCCTGTTTCTTTTCTTGAAATCATTGGCTACCCTCAAATGATAGCCAGAAAATTATAGGAGGTACGTTCATGTTCAACGCTTATACAAAAAGTATTTTTATTAATGGTAGTTGGCAGGAGATCAACGAAAATGCAACAGAAACGGTTTATAATCCAGCTACAGGAAGTCCAATTACATCTGTTGCTTATGCAGGAGCAAAAGAAACGGATCAAGCCATCGCTGCTGCCCTTCAAGCATTTCCAATGTGGAGTGAGAAAACCGGTAGAGAGCGCTCGACTTTCCTATACAAGGCTTATCAGCTTATGCTAGAGGAAGTGGAAAGACTTGCCGAAATCGTAACGATGGAACAGGGAAAACCTCTTCGTGAAGCAATGGACGAAGTAAAAGGAGCGGCACAATTTTTACTATGGTATGCAGAAGAAGCAAGCAGAAATTACGGTGAATGGCTTCCCTCGTCGCTAAAATCCAAAAGAATGGTTGTCGTTCCACAGCCAGTTGGTGTGGTTGGTGCTATAACGCCATGGAACTTTCCATCTTCTATGATTACAAGGAAGCTTGCACCTGCATTGGCAGCAGGGTGTACGGCTGTACTAAAACCTGCACCCGAGACACCATTATCCGCAATTGAAATTATAAAAATATTTGCACGTGCTGGAATGCCTAACGGGGTAGTTAATCTCGTAACAGGGGATGCACAAGCTATTGGTCATCAGTTACTTACAAATAAAGATGTCCGGTTAATTACTTTTACCGGTTCCACAGCTGTTGGTAAACATTTAATGCGAGAAAGCGCCGAACATGTAAAGAAACTTTCCTTAGAGTTGGGTGGTCATGCTCCTGGCATCGTGTTTCCAGATGCTGATTTAAACAAGGCCGCATCACTCGTTCTCGCAAGCAAATTTCGCAATAACGGGCAAACTTGTATTTGCACAAATCGGCTATTCGTTCATGAATCCGTAGTTTCTGATTTTGTTCAATTATTAAAGCACAACATAGCCAACTTAAAACTGGGGAATGGGTTAGAAAAGGAAACGGATATCGGTCCATTAATTAATCAGCAAGCATGCGAAAAAGTAGCAGCACATGTCCATAACGCGATTGAGAAAGGTGCTGTAACCGAATATGGCGGACAGCGCTGGCATCAACAAGGGCTATCTGAATATTATTTCGAGCCAACTATTCTCTCCAACGTAACAGATGACATGAAGATTATGCATGAAGAAACGTTTGGACCAGTATTGCCAATTCAAACCTTCTCTGACGAGACAGAAGTGATTGCTAAAGCAAACGATACCGATTACGGTTTAGCCGCTTATATTTTTACCGAAAATACAAGCATTGCTATTCGTGTCTCTGAAAAGCTTGATTACGGAATTGTTGGGGTCAATGATGTATTTCCTGCGTCTCCAGAAGCGCCTTTCGGTGGTATAAAGCAGTCTGGTTTGGGTAAGGAGGGCGGACATCATGGTATGGATGAATTCATGGAAAAGAAACTGATTTCTTTTGGCATTAAATCATCCGTCCATTAAAAAGCATCCCACGCAAGCAATATAACAAAGAATTAACCTGAGCTCCATGAATGTAGCATACTAATCACTAAGAACAAAGGCGCAAGGGCCCGTTTAGCAACGTAGCGAATGGAACGAATCAACTAAAGATTTAGGAATCATGCCACTAAAAACAGGGGTATGCCGACGCCTGAGCGGCAAGCCCGTTTTTAGTCGGCCTTCCTCTTTGCGACGAACCGATGATGTCTTATCGTAGGGCGCATTTCTAAAGTCGCATCGTTGCTGGGCTCATGCGCGGACGTGGCTATTCGGTTATTTCGTAATCCCCAAGCACCTCATTTTATGCTTTCTTATCTAATAAAAAAGGTTTAATTTAACGGTCCTCTGAAAGAAATCTCCCTCTCCAAGTGTGTGAAGGGCTTAGCCCAACAGTAAGGGGGAGATGAATTTCGGTTGAGCGATAGCTCGAGGGCTTTTTCTTTTGTACTATAAAAATGTATAAAGCTTTAGGCTTTAGTATAAGAAAAACGATAGCTTCACCATTAAAACTTGGCAACAAGCCAGATTTTTCTAACTTCATTCTATTGCTATGTTATAATCAGTCTTATAAAGTGAATCTTCAATTAGTGGTGGTTTTTATTCATCCCCCACGGCTTGTTTGTACCGTATGATATGACCTAAAGGCTTGTTACGAAATAGGGCATTTAGGTGCTGTTATCTCCCACTTAGACTTGTTGCAGTACAAGATTATCCAATTACTGAAGCGGGTGTCTTACAGCAACCTATATATGGGATAAATTCAGGATGTATCCAACAGCAGAAATAAGTTGAAATTAATAAACTGATGAACTTGGAGTGGTATTAGATGTTGTTAAGAGAACTAATGATTCCCATTATTATTTCGTTATCCGTTTGTATTCTATTTACTGTATTTTTTAAAGGTAAGGGAAAAGTGGATAAAGGATGTAAATTCAACTACTTTAGATTATCATATCGGCAAAAAATGATTAGAACAATAATATTATTTCCTATAGTAATTTTAGCTATGATATTTATTTATTATTTCTCGGATTTCAGCATAATAGAAAATATTATCTTAGGGTTGCTTTTCTCTATATTATTTGCTGGGCAATTACTCTACAATTATCTTATGTGGAAGAAAAATGAAGCACCATAAAGCTATGTCAATCATTTGATAATTCTCTTTAATAAGCGTGTTTTTTGGCAATAGACAGTTACTATTGAATCATCATTTTTATCATTAAGAGGTGAAATGAATGTTTGGAGAACAGCCAAAATGTTCATTATGCGAGAAAATAATAAGGGATGAGGATGTTGTGCTTGTGAAGATGCGTTGGCCAAAACGTAAAGGCATGACGGAAATTAAACGGTATCTTATAAATGAAGGAAAGTTTATCTGTGAAGATTGTTTTAAAGCTCGTGACTGAAGTTTACGCCATATCAAGATCTTATTTCGAATAAGACCAAGTTGATGATAAGCAGATGTTACTATCTAATTTAAAAGTAACGGAGAGATAATATGAAATATACTTGTCCATGTTGTGGATATATGACATTAGACGAAGAACCACCAGGTACTTATGATTTATGTGAAATATGTTTTTGGGAAGATGATCCTGTTCAATTTGTTGATCCCGATTATGAAGGAGGAGCTAATACTCCATCATTAAGGCAAGCACAAAAAAACTTTATTTTAGTAGGAGCTTGTGAAGCAAGGTTTATTGAGTTTATAAGGATACCGAATGAAAAAGACATAAAAGACACTAATTGGAAACGACTTTTGTAGAGGAGAGTATCTCTGTTAAAAAGTGCACTTCTTTTAAAGAAGTAAAGTGACAGGTTACGAATAATCAGATTTCATTTTTTATATTTAATCTTAATTAGAATTATCCACGGAGGTATTTTTTTGTGAGTAAACTAGATAATTTCTTTTATAGCTTTTTAGGTATAGAAAGTAATAATTTAGCTGGCATTACTTTGCACCATTTGGAACAAAAAATGAAAGATGAAAAATTCCCGGAAAAGCTGATAGAAGAAATACTTTTGGAATTTAATCAAATAATAAATCAACAAGGAGAAAAAGGTTTTCAAAAATGGCTTACTAATTTACATTACCAGGTTCCAGATCCTTTTAGCAGTGAATTAAAAGCCGCAAATATTTATAGCAATTATAGAAACTGGATAGAAGATGAAATTGTTAAATTAGAAAGAGAAACTGAATTAACTTGGGAAGAGCAAACAAAAGATATTGAATCCTTCAATATAAAAGCTAGAAAAGCTCAATTAGTATTGAGACATAGGATTTCTGAAATCGTTTTAGACTTATTAAATTAAACAAATGCTACTCTTAAATAAAGTGAGTCTTCCATCAGTGGGGTTTTTCATTCACCCCCACTGATTGTTAGTACTATAAGTTAAAAAGCCTATATTTGCTTTTTAGACTCATATTGTTTATATAAATCTTTTAAAGCAGATGCAAGTGCATTTCCTGCCTTACCTAAATAGTGTGCTTTAATCATCTCTACGGGCTTGTCAATCCCATCTTGTAAACTATGACCACGAAGTAAATGCTGTACAAAATTTTTCCCATGATCCGTAGCAAGTGTGCAGCCAGCTGTAACGATCACACCATACTTTTTATCAATTTCAGCAGTAATCGTTAATGTTTCATAAATACTTTGAGCAGCCATCCCTGAAGGTAGACGTGCATGCCCCGCAATAAAAACAGTGTTCAACGTCTTCCCCTCCTTATGAATCATGCGTTAAATGTTAGCAACTTTTCGTTTGCCTGTTTTAAAGTGAATCTTCCAGCAGTGAGAGTTCTTATTTATCCCCCACTGATCGTTAGTACCGTAACGGCATGCCCTAAAGGTCTTTAAACGAATCCGGCAGGCATTGCGGTAGTGTTATCTCCCACTTAGACTTGTTGTAGTGTGGATTCTCCAATTCTTAAAGTGAAAGACTTATAGCACCTTATATACGGAATATACCTTCTTCCCATCCCTCTCGGTTTCCTCGTATTCACGATCGATAGCCAAGTTTTTTCGATATCCGTTCAGCTGCCCGTTTTGTCTTTTCTTTTATCCGTTGTAAATTATCCCCTGAAAAACGGCTGGATAAACCGCTTATTGCTAGAGCAGCTATCATTTGGCTATGGTGATTGAAAATGGGATAAGATACACCTGTTGTATCTTCGTCCTGTTCACCAACACTATAAGCAAAGCCGTTTTCTCTAATCTGCCGCAATTCTTGTAACAGTTCTTCTTGTTTTACCAGCCGGTGCATCGATCGAAGCTCGGATTGCTGGACAATTTCCTGCTGTTTTTCCTCGGGTAAATAAGCTAAAAGCAGCTTTGGTCCAGAGCCAAGATATAGCGGAACACTTTTTCCAACCTTCGTATAAAGACGTAAAGCCCGCGTGCTCTCTACTTTCTCAATATATGTCGCCTGTTCATGATTAACAACCACTAAGTGTACCACCTCATTTAAATCTTTAGCCAAAGCTCGCATATATGGTAAGGCTATCTCTCTTATTTCTATACGGTTCGCTACTAAACTACCTAATTCTAATAGCTTTAATCCTAAACGGTATTTTCCGCCTTCTTCATCCTTCACTCTCGATACATATCCCTTTTGTTCTAAAGCAGTAAGTAATCGATACGTTGTCGGTTTCGGCATCCCAGCCTGTTCAGCTATGTCTTTAAGGGATAATACTTCTATATCATCCTGAAATAGCTCTAGTAATGTTAATGCTTTTAGAACACTTTGATTCATAAATTGAGCTCCCTTTGTTCCTTCTCTACCTATTATTACTGATGTGCTAAAAATTAGTAATCCGTGGATGTTTTACGACCATTACATGCGAAAAAAGTGCACCTTCATCACCATAGTCAACGAATAAGGCTTTAAGTTGTGTGTAACTGGATTATTTTATAGCGATTCAGTGGTGGATTAGGCCACCACTGAAATCTACCATCATCTCTTTTATCCAACTGAACTATGAACATACTGGTTATATGACCCATTTACCAAAGCACACTCAATTCCCTTTTGTATGAGAATAAACCGTATTCTGTTCATTAACTTGCTCTCGCTCTGAAATATACACACCACGCTTTGCCATTTCCTTTATATAGGAATCCCCTGGAACAATTTGTTCAGGCGGATAGACCCCTTTTCTATCAATCTTTTTACTGGCAATCATTTGTGCAACGATAGAAATCGTATTTGCTGTAGCTCTGGCCATGGCAGTGACGTTTGTTTGTGGATCTTTATAAGTTGTCATTTCATATGTGTAGGACGTTTTCATGTCCGCTTTCTTGCCGGCAATAAGTACCCGTAATAATACAGCATCCTCCTTATCACCTAAATCAACAATCGGGTCTAAAACTTTTAATAATACATCACGAGGGCAAATGGTACGTCCATTCACATCGACATGATAATTAGCTTTTGTTAAATTCAAGTCAACAAGCAGCTTAAACTTTTCCGCATGTCCTGGGTAACGAATGGTTTTGTATTCCAGTGTTTTTAATTCTGGATAAGAAATAGAGAGCGTTGAAGTTCCCCCTGAAGTATGAAAAGCTTCCAATGGACCAAATCTGTCAAAATGAATCGCTTCCACCTCAGATAAAGAAGGAATTTCCTGTTTCGCCCCATTTCGAATAATGAGTGATGGATCTGTATAATGATCAAATACACCCTCCATGGAAAATACATGATTATACTCCAATGGAGGTTCAGGTTTTACAGGAATACCGCCAACGTACAATTTGATTTCTTTCGGCTTATCCAGCTTGCTAGCTCCATAACCTGATAAAATATTGATCATGCCTGGAGCCACACCTAAATCAGGAATTAATGTAACACCGGCGCCTTGTGCTTTTTTATGCAGTGCCAACACTTTATCAGTCATGTGCCCAATGTGGCCGCCTAAATCCACTGCATGAACGCCTACCTCTATAGCTGTTTTAGCAACTACTTCATTGAATGAATAAAACAGCGCATTAATAATCACATCAAATTTTCTCATATAATTTGCTAATTCAACAACGTCTGCTGCGTTCACTTGATATGGGGTTAGCTTGACAGACTGCAATTGAGCACAAATGTTACTTGCTCTTGATAAATCAATATCTGCTAATCCAACTGCGGTTACTCCATCGCTAGCCACCAAATCTCTGGCAGCTTCCTTCCCCATTAGCCCAGCTCCTAAAACACCTATTTTCACTCCATTCACTCCTTTTTCTAAAACTAAGCCCAATAATATGCCAGGATAACTTGACAAGCGTTTCCCTAAAGGTGATGGAGCTTACCTCCACTGACCACGTGTCATTAGGAAAACCATTCATGGTACACTTTCGTTTGTCCTTTGCTAACCGCCTTGAACTCGTTCACGTTATTCGATATCGATCTGGGCACGCTGTAGTTTACCACTGTAATCAACATAGATTGCTTTCCATTCTGTGAATACATCTAGTGCTTGCACACCTGAATCTCGGTGACCGTTTCCAGTTCCTTTTGTCCCTCCAAACGGAAGATGGATTTCTGCCCCTGTTGTTCCGGCATTAACATAAACAATCCCTGTATCTAAATCACGCTGTGCTCGAAATACTCGATTCACATCGTTTGTGAAAATCGAACTTGATAGACCGTATGATACTTGATTATTTACTTGAATCGCTTCCTCGAAATCCTTTACTGGAATTAATGAAACGACAGGACCGAATATTTCCTCCTGCGTAATGCGCATCGTAGCATTGGCATCAGTAAAAATTGTTGGAGTAAAGAAGTAGCCATCCAGTTCACCATTTGTATCCCATTCTTCGCCACCAGCTAGTAATGTAGCCCCCTCTTCTTTACCAATCTGTACGTACTTTTTAATTTTTTCTAATCCAGCTCGATTAATAATTGGACCAACCTTAACAGATTCATCTAATCCATTTCCAATCGTTAATTCCTCCAGTTTCACAAGTAAACGTTCTTCCAGCTGCTCTTTTACATGTTCATGAACAATCACCCGACTACATGCCGTACATCGTTGCCCGCTTGTTCCAAAAGCACTCCAAATAATCCCTTCTGCTGCTAGATCTAAATCAGCATCTTCCAACACAATCACCGCATTTTTTCCGCCCATTTCCAAAGACACTTTCTTTAATTGGCTTCCACATGCAGCTGCAATATCTCTGCCTGTATTGTTTGATCCCGTAAAGGAAATCACGCGTATATCGTCATGATGAACCATGGAATGACCTACGGAAGCGCCACTGCCAAAGACGACATTAAGCACCCCTTTCGGTAAGCCTGCTTCGGCAAATATTTTTGCCAATTCATAAGCCATGATTGGCGTCTCTGTAGCCGGCTTCCAAACGACAGCATTACCGGCAACGATAGCAGGAAATGACTTCCATGTTGCAATCGCAATTGGGAAATTCCACGGTGTAATAATTCCCACTACACCCACAGGACAGCGCTGGCTCATTGCGAATTTATCTTTTAATTCTGCTGGCGTCGTTTGCCCGAATAACCTGCGTCCTTCTCCTGCCATATAAAAAGCCATATCAATGCCTTCCTGTACTTCGCCTCTTGCTTCTTCCAACACTTTTCCATTCTCCGTCGTTAATAACTGCGACAGTCTTTCCTTTCTTTCCTTCATGATATTACCTACTTCATATAAAACCTCAGCCCGCTGTGGTGCAGGGACCAATGCCCATTCTTTTTGTGCTTGCTTCGCTGCAGCCACTGCCTGGTCAACTTCTTTTTTCCCTGACAAAGGTACATGTACGATCTCCTCACCCGTAGCAGGGTTATGAACAGCCACGGTTGGATTTGCTTCCTGCCATTCTCCAGCAATAAAATTTTTCAGCTTATCTGTTTGTAAAATCGTTGTCATATCAAATCTCCTCCTACTTTATTTTTTATGATTGTTACGATCACGGATGTCTGTAATTGTTTGTGACACAGATATTTGTTCTCGGTCACTCATTATTTCAATTACAGTTGGCTTTTTTGCTTGATAGCTTTCGGCAAAAGCAACCTTAAACTCCTGAATCGTTGTCACGCGATAACCAAGCGCCCCCACACTTATGGCTAAATCCTTGAAGCAAACCTCGCCTAAATCCGTAGCTATCACTTTCTGTGGATAGTGCATTTCTTGGTGCATGCGAATCGTCCCATACATCTTATTATTAAAAACGAGACATATGACTGGAATATTATAGCGAACAGCTGTTTCCAATTCTTGACAAGTCATCATAAAACCACCGTCACCTGCAAATCCGACAACCACCCGATTTGGAAAAGCAAGCTTAGCCCCTATCGCAGCCGGTAATCCATATCCCATCGCACCTGATGTTGGTCCAACATAGGTGTGAGGCTGTGTAAAAGTATAATACTGATGAATCCAACCAGCGAAATTGCCAGCATCATTTGTAATTATCGCATTATCTGGCAGTGTTGTTAATAAATAGGAAATAATTTCTGTGTTCATATGTGTAGATTCTGTCTCATCGATTCTGCTTGCATGAATATAACGTGCATTGCATGCAGAAGCCCATCTTTCCCAATTTGGAGTTAATTTCATCGTTTGTAATTGCAAAAGCGCTTCTTTCATATCAGCCACTATGGCAACGTCAGGAAAATAGCTTTTCCCAATACTGTTGAAATCAATATCAATGTGGATAAGTTGTTGATCTGTAGATAGAAGCGAATAGTCTTGGGTAGTCACTTCTGATAGTCGTGTACCAAAAGCTAATACAACATCTGCCTGTTGCACTGTTTTTAATACGGACTTCGGTGTTCCTAACCCTAAATGACCAGCATAAAGTAAATGATCATTTGGGAAGACATCATGCCTTCGAAACGCGGATAAAACTGGCAAATGAAACAGTTCCGCAACATGCTTCAATGCTACCTCCGCTTGTGCACTCTTCACCCCTCCCCCAGCTATGATGACAGGTCGCTTTGCATGATTTAACATCGCCTCCATTTTTTTCACTTCTGTTGCTGATGGTACTGGTGTTTGTCTTAGCGGCGTTTGCGGTGACGCTATGATTGTTTCTTGATGCAATACATCTTCTGGTAAAGAAATAATTACGGGTCCTGGTCTACCGGAAATCGCAATATGAAATGCTCGTTGGACGATCTCTACCGTGCGATCTGCATCTGTTAATTCCACAGACCACTTGGCGATAGGTTGAAAATAATGCGCCAAATCCACCTCTTGAAATCCTTCTTTGCCAATAAATTTGCTATGAACCTGCCCCAGAAATACGACCATTGGCGTAGAATCTTGATATGCTGTATGCACACCAATCGATAAATTAGTTGCACCTACCCCCCTTGTTGCCATCACAATTCCAGGCTTTAAAGCGGATTTTGCGTACGCTTCAGCCATAAACGCAGCTCCACCTTCATGACGTGCTGAGATGACTTGAATAGATGAGGTATCATATAAAGCGTCTAAAACCGGTAAATAGCTCTCACCTGGAACACAAAACACTTTTTCAACTTGCGCTTGCCTTAAGCAGTGAATAATTGCCTGTGCAGCAGTTTCTTTTTTATGGCTCATTTCCACCTTGTCACCTCTTTACATCCAATTTGCTCAAACGTCGAACGACTTCATCTAAACGTTCAGCATGTGTCGATAAAGAAATCCGAATAAAGCCTTCCCCATTTGCTCCAAACGCAGTTCCAGGCGTCACAATAATGCCGGTCTCTTCTAGTAACCGGTTAGCAAATGTTAGAGAGCTTTCTTCTCTAGGCACTTGCACCCAAAGATATAACGTGCCTTTTGGTTTTTCAGCGTGAAGCCCCAATTTCCCTAAAGCAGTATGCAGTTTTTCCATCCGTTGTTCATAAATAAGATTATTCTCCTTTACAGCAGTTAAATCACTTTGTAACGCCTTTGCCGCTGCTTTTTGAATCGGCATAAACTGACAGGTGTCGATATTGCTTTTTAAAGTGGCGAGTGCAGCGATAACTTCCTTATTCCCGACGATATACCCGATCCGCCACCCTGTCATATTAAAGCTTTTGGATAATGACCCTAATTCAACAACATAGTCTTTGGCACCTGGAATTTGTAAAGCGCTCGGGGCTTTATAATTGCCAAAGGTTACGAGGTCATAAGCTGCATCATGTGCGAGTAAAATATTGTATCGCCGACAAAAAGAAACCGCTTCCAAATAAGTTCCCCATTCTCCATATGCAGCAGTCGGGTTGTTTGGGTAATTAAGGAACATTAATTTCGCAGCTATTGCGTCCTGTTCGGAAATCTGATCAAACAAAGGTGCGTACTGATTATTAGCATCAAGCGGTAATGATACACTTACCCCTCCCGCCAAATGAACCCCTTTTCGGTAAGCTGGATAGCCTGGATCTGGAACCAACACTTTATCCATTGGATTTATAACTGCTTGAATTAAGTTCGCTATCCCTTCTTTGGAACCAATTAATGTAAGAACTTCTGTGTTGGGATCAAGAGTAACCTGATATCGTTTTGCATAAAAAGATGCCACTGCCTGTTTAAATTCGTCACACCCACTGTAAGGAGAATATCTATGGTTTTGCGGATTGTTCACTTGCTCCTTCAATTCTTCATAGACAAATGACGGTGTTGGTAAATCCGGAGAACCGATTCCTAAATCAATCACGTCTACGCCCTTTTGCTTAAGTTGTTCTTTTCGTTGCTGAAACTGAGAAAATAAATATGGGGGAAGATTTTTCACCTTCTCAGACACAAAAACCATTGTATTCCTCCCTATAAATTTCATTATACGAAATGGTATTTCATTTATTTACTAACAGTATAAGATATGTTCTACCAATTAGCAATATACTGAAATTATCTTTAATATTAATTTTCTATTTATTAAAATAGTTCTGTCTATGTTTCAGTAACTTTCCTCTTTCGCATCCCAATAAATAAGCCAATGAGGCTAACAAGTACCATTACTAAGCCTAATAAAACACTTTCTGTAAACCCAAACACAATATACCCCAAACCGGCTATACAAGCAGCTAAAAGCGCATAAGGAATTTGGGTTGTAACATGATCAATATGATGGCAGCTAGAACCAGTTGATGACAGAATTGTCGTATCAGAGATCGGGGAACAATGGTCACCGAAAACAGCACCTGCTAATACTGCAGCCAATATCGGTAACATTAATGTTACATCCGTTGTTGCTGCTATTTCCCCAGCAATAGGAAGCAAAATACCAAACGCTCCCCAAGATGTCCCTGTTGAAAACGCAATAAACCCGGCCATTAAAAATACGATCAACGGAAGGAGATAAACACTTAAGTTGGCTGCTTCGACAACACTTGCCAAATAAACACCGGTGCCGAGTTGGCTAATTAATGCTGCAATCGCCCAAGCAAAAATTAAAATACCAAAAGCTGGCACCATTGATTTCGCGCCTGTTATAGCGCCTGTTATAAAATTTTTGTACGAAAGTTTTCCTGCGCGAATATGCTGATAAAACAAGATCATCGTCAGTACCATACCTATACTACCGCCAACGAATAGCGCTAACGATACATCCGCACTTCCTAATATATTAATCCACGTTTTTTCACCCTCTACTTTACGTAAACCGTCCACAAAGATAGCGATAATCGTAGCGATAAATAATGTAATCATCGGAAGGAGTAAGTCACGCCTTTTACTAACTTCACTAACCGGAAGTTTAGAGGCTACATCTATCGTTTCTTTTTGTGCTGGATTTAACACTTCTCCTGTTTCCAGCGCTCGTTGTTCGTGTACTTTCATGGGGCCGAAATCAATTTGTTTGATTGCAATAACTACGACAACGCCTAACGCTGCCCAAACATAATAATTCATTGGAATCATTTGTAAAAATGCTTGAAAAGCACCGTACTCGGTTACCTGATGTGTCGCTAATACAGTGCCAATAATACCAATAATATAAGCTCCCCAGCTCGATACGGGAGCAACTACACTGACTGGTGCTGAAGTTGAATCGACAAGATAAGCAAGTTTTGCACGTGATATGCGTTGCTTATCAGTAACCGGCTTAGCAATTTGTCCTACAGTTAAACTGTTAAAATAGTCATCCACAAAAATAATGACTCCAAATAGAACCGTCATCAGTTGTGCACCAGTTCTTGTTTTTACTCTGCGAATCATCCATTCTGCAAATGAACGCGTCCCGCCCATCATAGTTACTAGAGCCGTCAGCATACCTAGCATTAGCACAAACAGCAAGATAAAAACATTCCACGTATCCAATGCGCCATCTACAACAAACACCCCTTTAAACGCCTCCCAAACGAGCTTTAAAGAATCTCCAACCTGAAACTTACCTAGGAACAATGCGGCAGCGAGGATACCAACTCCCAATGACAATAGTACCCGCTTCGTTAATAAAACCATGACAATTGCTATAATCGGCGGTATTAATGACCATACTGTCTCTTCCATTTAGATTCTCCTTTCGTATGTTAGATAAAACCTTAACTTGCGCCTTATTTTAAATATCTAAGAGCAGCGCCATTCAACTCATCACCCCCTCCTTTTTTAGAAAAACTTGGCTTGTCGCCAAGTCTTATGGCGAATGCCTTCGTTTTTTTAAAACCAAAAAATCTTACACTTTAATATAGTACAAAAAACGTTACACTTTTTTGTGATAATTGTTAATATTCTATTTTATTTTTTGATCCATTGTTTCATAACTGAAATCTGCCTTTGCTATCCAAATTTAAAAAACCTCAAAAAAAAAGCCAAAACATACAGAAATTTGTTAAAATAATACGTGAGCATTTTATTTATGTGATGGAGGGAGAAAGATGAAAACAGATATTAGCGAAGCAAAACGACTCGATGAACAAGATCCATTAAGCAAATACCGAGAAGAATTCTACACTTCATCCGACCAGATCTATTTTGACGGCAATTCTTTAGGCCTGTTATCCACTCGGGCAGAAGCAGCACTACACAACTTATTGGCTTCCTGGAAACAACATGGGATCGATGGCTGGACAGAGGGGGAGCACCCGTGGTTTTATTTATCGGAAAAACTAGGCGCTATGACAGCACCGTTAATAGGTGCTCATGCGGAAGAAGTAATTATTACTGGCTCAACAACAACGAATTTACATCAACTTACCGCAAGTTTCTTTCATCCAGAAGGAAAAAGAACCAAAATCCTTGCCGATGAGCTGAATTTCCCGTCCGATATTTATGCACTACAAAGCCAACTACAGTTAAAAGGATTCGACCCAACAGATCACCTCGTAAAAGTTCAAAGTACAGATGGCAACACATTGCAAACCTCTGCAATTATGGAAGCGATGACAGAAGAAATTGCGTTAATCATTCTTCCGGGAGTGCTTTACCGTAGTGGTCAAATTTTAGATATGGAAACAATTACTAAAGCAGCGCATCAAAAAGGCATCAAAATCGGATTTGATTTATGTCATTCGATTGGCGCAATTCCGCATCAATTATCTGATTGGGAGGTGGATTTTGCTTTTTGGTGTACGTATAAGCATTTAAATGGTGGACCAGGGAGCGTTGGTGGCTTATATGTGAATAAAAAAAATTTTAGCAAAAAGCCTGGACTCGCTGGCTGGTTCAGCTCTGACAAAGCTAAACAATTTGATATGGAACATAGCTTATCTCCAGCAAATAATGCTGGCGCTTATCAAATTGGCACACCGCACGTATTAAGTGCCGCTCCATTGCTTGGCTCTCTAGAGATGATATCCGAAATAGGGATAGAAGCAATTAGGGGGAAATCGTTACAGTTAACTGCATATTTAATGGAGCTTGTTGATAAGGAGCTTTTCGAATACGGCTTTACAATAGCAAATCCTCGCTCAGATTCTATACGTGGCGGGCATGTATACTTGGAGCACGCAGAAGCTGCCCGAATCTGTAAAGCGTTGAAAGCAAATGGCGTCATCCCAGATTTCCGTAAACCAAATGGTATTCGTTTAGCACCTGTTGCTTTATACAATACATATACGGAAGTTTGGCAAATGGTTCAGCTACTTAAGTCAATTATGAAAGATGAAAGCTACAAAGCATATGAAAATAAGCGGGGAGTGATTGCCTAAATGACTGACTGGATAGATATTTCACAGCCACTTTCACCTCAGATTGCGCATTGGCCTGGAGACACTCCGTTTCAGTATCGTCTCACAGCTTCCATAGAAGAAACGAAGTCTGTTAATATTGGGAATATCCATACGAGTTTACATATCGGTACACATATCGATGCACCATATCATTTTTCAGCTACTGGGAAAACGGTGGATCAATTACCTATCGAGCCCTATATTGGAAGAGCTGTTGTCATCGATGTAAGTCATACAAAAACAATTAATGCACAAGTTTTATCAGCAATGGATTGGCCTAGCAACACAAAAAGGATTTTATTACACACAAGCTTGGAGAATCAACCGGATCGTTTTCCAGCAAAACTCCCTTACTTAGATCCAGATATTGCTCCCTTTTTACAAGCAAAAGGAGTTCATTTACTAGGAGTAGATATGCCTTCAGTCGATGCACCAGATAGTAAGGACTTAGCTACTCACCATGCATTAGCTGCGCATGGAATTTATATTCTGGAAAACGTGATGCTTGATACGGTTCCAGCTGGGGAATATGAACTCATTGCCCTTCCTTTGCCCATCCAAGGTGCTGATGGCAGTCCCGTCCGAGCGGTTATTCGCCCAATCAGAAAGGGGAGCATGAGTAATGACAGATAAAAAGAATCGAGTTTTTGGTTCAGAAGACGGTATCTACACAGACTTCAAGGAAAAAATGACGTATGGCGATTATTTGCAATTAGATACGTTATTAACCAGTCAAAAGCGATTGTCCGATCATCATGATGAAATGCTGTTTATCATTATCCATCAAGTAAGTGAGCTTTGGCTAAAGCTGATTATCCATGAAATTCAGGCAGCAATTACATCGATTCAACAAGGCAATTTTCAAGCATCGTTTAAAATGCTTGCCCGTGTTTCCAAAACGCAATCGCAAATCATTCAAGCATGGGACGTTTTATCCACCTTAACGCCAGCAGAGTACATGGAATTTAGAGAAAGCCTTGGTAATGCATCCGGATTTCAATCTTACCAATATCGACTTGTCGAATTTGTGCTTGGCTACAAAACCCCGTATATTTTAAAAATATATGAAAACGATCCACAGTTTCATCAAACATTAGAGAAGGCTTATCATGCACCTGGACTTTATGACGTTGCTATTCAAGCATTGGCAGATCATGGATTATCCATTAACACGGACATTTTGCAACGTGATTTTTCGAAATCCTATGAAAAGGACACTTCTGTTGAGCAGGCTTGGTTAACCGTCTATCAAAATACAAATAAATACTGGGAATTATACCAGCTTGCTGAAAAATTAGTAGACATTGAAGATTGGTTTCAGCAATGGCGATTCAGGCATATGAAAACAGTCGAACGCATTATTGGCTTCAAAACAGGTACGGGAGGATCCTCTGGCGTCCATTATTTAAAGAAGGTTCTTGAACATTACTTTTTCCCAGAATTATGGGAAATACGCAGTAAAATATGAGGTAAAACTGTAATAGGGCATTTAGGTGCTGTTATCTTCCACTTAGACTTGTGGCATTACTGATTATCCAACTCCTGAAGTGGAAATCTTACAGCACCTTATATACGGGATAAAATTTTTTAAACCAATATCCTCATTGAAGCATATATTGGGAAAGAAATTCCGCCAAAATGACTTGACTTTTATGAACAATAGAAATAAAGTAAAACATAATTTACAAAAACAAGAGAGGTAAACTCCTCTCTGTTTTCGTTTTCACTTGATATCATAAACCCACTCGAAAGGAAGACAGACATCTTATGCAAAAGAAACCGGAACAATGGGCAAGTAAAATTGGATTTATTCTCTCCTCAGCTGGAGCTGCCATTGGCCTTGGAGCTATTTGGAAGTTCCCGTATATGACAGGAGAAAATGGTGGGGGCGCCTTTTTCTTATTATTTATCGCTTTTACAATCATTATTGGCTTACCGATATTAATTGCTGAGTTTATTATTGGTAGAGGGGCGCAAAAAGAAGCCATTTCTGCATACCAAACATTAGCTCCCAAACGAAGTCTATGGAGATTTATTGGACATTGGGGCGTCGCAGGGGCTTTTTTATTAATGTCTTTCTATAGTGTCGTCGGTGGATGGGTGCTCACCTATAGCCTATTATCCATCCCTGGCATGATTATCGGCAACGGAACTAATTATGCGGATCTGTTCGCAACTATTACGGGCAGTCCTTTCTTAACGATTTTAGGACACTTCTTATTTATTATGATAAATGTGGTTGTTGTATCGTTTGGTGTTAAGGATGGAATTGAAAAAACGAGCAAGATTTTAATGCCATTATTATTTATCTTTTTCATTATTCTTGTTATTCGTTCCATTACATTTGATGGAGCAATGGAGGGGCTTCGGTTCTTTCTACAACCCGATTTTTCAAAATTAAATACCGAAAACATCCTTTATGCGCTCGGACAGTCCTTTTTCTCTTTGGCTGTTGGTGTTTCTGTAATGGTTACGTATAGCTCTTACTTAAAAAAAGATGTTAGCCTACCAATGTCAGCAGCTTCTGTATCAATTATGAATATATTTGTCTCTTTACTTGCAGGGCTAGCTATCTTCCCTGTGGTCTTTGCCTTTGGTTTGGAGCCAACAGAAGGTCCAGGGCTATTATTTATCGTCTTACCAGAAGCTTTTGCACAAATGCCGTTTGGAGAGCTATTTTTAAGCTTATTTCTATTGCTGTTTTTGTTTGCCGTATTAACTTCTTCGTTTAGCATGCTGGAAATCGTTACTGCAGCAGTTACCGCTAAAAAGCAACGTTCCCGACGTACAACAGCTTTAGTTGCTGGTTTGCTGGTATTCTTTACCGGAATACCAGCAGCACTTTCTTCCAGTAGTTTATCTAATGTGACTATTTTCGGAAAAACATTTTTCGATGCCTCTGATTTTCTAGTCAGTAATATTATGTTACCTGGAGGTTGTCTATTTATTGCTTTATTTGTTGGCTTTAAAATGGATAAACAGCTAATTCAGCAAGAGTTTCGCTATGGGAATCAGTTAGGTGACCCAATATATAATGCTTGGTTTCAATTAATCCGCTGGCTCGCTCCATTAACAATTATTATTGTTTTTCTAGGTTCCCTCGGCTTTTTATAAGGCGTAGTTGCTGAGCGTAATAGCTGTTATTTCATGTTTTACGGTAGGTTAGCGTTTTAGAACTTCCTGCCGTGATTGAACAGACCGTTTTGAACATTATTTATAGGGTAAAATAACTGTAGCAACCTCTTTTTCAAATAGCCATGTATTGCACCATGATGACTTCACATTCCAATCTGCTTTAAACGTAACATGATAAGGTGTATTGCATCGCTTTAGAAATGGGAAAGTTAAAGGAGTGTTTCAATGACACAAAAAATCCTCATTGTTGGTGGAGTTGGTGGAGGCGCTACAGTTGCAGCACAAATACGTAGAAAAAACAAAGATGCAACGATTATTATCTTTGATAAAGATGAATATATCGCTTTTTCTAATTGTGGCATGCCCTATTACTTAGGAAATACGGTGAAAGACCGTGAACAAATTTTATACCCGAAAGAAGAATTTGCCGTTAAATATGGTGTTCAGGTAAGAACAAAAGCTGAGGTAACGGCAATTCATCGAGAGCAAAAAGCAATTACCTATCTTACGGAATCAAAACAGTATACAGAAACATATGATCAACTCATTTTATCACCTGGCGCAACGGCGGTCATGCCACCGATCCCAGGAATGGACCAGACACGAACTTTTTCTCTACACACAATAGCCGATATGGATGAAATAGCTGCATACATCGAAGAACAACATCCAAAATCTGCTGCTATTGTAGGTGGTGGCTTCATCGGATTAGAAATGCTGGAAAACTTACACGCAAAAGAGCTGAATTGTACCTTAATTGACCGCTCTGACCAAGTGATGAATCCACTTGATCAAGATATGGCTGAAATGGTTCATGAATATATAAACGAAAAGCAAGTCCATTTGCTGCTTAATAATGGATTGAAGGAGTTTTCTAATGAAGGAAAAACATTGCATGTAGCTAGTGGAAAAACAGTCGCTGCCGATATGACGATCATGGCTGTAGGAATTCAGCCAAACGTTCAACTAGCACAAGAGGCAGGCTTATCTATTGGTAAAACTGGTGCAATTATCGTAAATGAATATATGCAAACGGATGATCCTGCCATTTATGCTTTAGGAGATGCTGTGGAAACAACCGATTGGATAACTGGAGAACCGAGAAATATCGCATTAGCTTGGCCAGCCCATCGGCAGGCGTTTATCATTGCTAGCCATTTACATGGGCAACCTATCCCGTATCAAGGAACGATAGGTTCCAGTATTTTACGACTTTTTGAGATGACAATTGGAGCAACCGGAGCGAATCGTATCGAATTAGAAGCAAAAGGTATCCCTTATAAAGAGGCAAAAATCGAAACATTATCAAACGCAAATTATTTCCCTTCTACAGCTAAGCTATGGATTAAAATTTTATTTGATGCGCAAAATGGGCGTATTTATGGAGGTCAGGCTGTAGGGTATGCTGGAGCTGACAAACGTTTGGCCATCCTATCCACTGCTATTAAAGGAAGGATGACTGTTTTCGATTTACCTGAATTGGAGCTCGCTTACGCTCCTCCTTATTCCAGCCCGAAAGACCCCGTAAATATCCTTGGATACAAAGCAGCTTCTATGTTAGCAAATTAGTAATTGGTAAGAATCAGGATAGTCTATTACCGCCGACGTATAAAGAGAACCGTCCATTTCGGACGGTTCTCTTTATATTAATCCAACCTATACGTTTTCATTCATCTTCTGGTAGTTGTAACACATATTAATTACTTTATTCCTCGCTTAATTGATCCACAGCAAGAATAGCAGCTGCAACATCGTCTGCAGTTACATCATTAGATAAGTTGCTCATCGTCTCGCCTTCTTGTGTAGCAGCCTCCCCAACACGAAGCAGGTCTTCGTATGATACGTTATCCAAATGCATTTCTTTTAATGTTGTTGGTAAGCCTAATTTCTTATAAAAATCAATGTATTTTTGTAATTCCTCTTTTGGATGCAGTTCCAAAACAAGCTGTACTAACGTGCCATAGGCTACTTTTTCTCCGTGTGTTAAATGATGAATATCTCCATCCAATACAGTAAAGCCATTATGAATAGCATGCGCTCCAGCTAAGCCGCCACTTTCAAAGCCTAGTCCAGATAACAATGTATTTGCTTCGACAACAGCTTCAACATGCTTTGTCACAATACCTTTTTTAACGGCTTGAAATGCTGCCTCGCCATATGCAAATAATGTTTTCTCACATTCTTTGGCGATTGCCTTTGCGGCAATACTTGGTTTTCCACCGGCCATGGCCTCGCCATTACTTTTTAGTGTCGCTCTTGCTTCTACCCACGTGGCCATTGCGTCGGCAATCCCGGAAGCAAATAGTCTTGCTGGAGCTTTAGCTACAACTGCAGTATCAACCAGCACTAAGTCTGGGTTTTTATCGTAAAATTTATATGATTCAAATACACCTTCATCACTATAGATAACCGATAAAGCACTTGTAGGTGCGTCCGTAGATGCTGTTGTTGGAACAATAATAACGCTTACTTCTAAGCCATCAGCGATTGCTTTAGCAGTGTCTAATGTCTTCCCACCACCTACACCTATTACGGCATCAACGCTTGCTTCTTTTCCTACTTTGACAACCCTGTCGATTTCCGCTATGGAAGCTTCTCCATTAAATGGAACATAGTGATAAGCTAGATTCTCTTCTTTCATACTTGTCTCAATGGTTTCTTTCGTAATCTCCCATACTACATCATCAGACAAAATTAATGGTTTCTGACTAATTGGCTTGACATGCTTTCCTAGACTCTTTAAAGCATCTTTTCCTTGAATATACTTACTTGGTGAAATAAAAATAATCTCTGACATTGTCATCGCCCCTTCTGCTAGCAATTCAAGATAAGGATAGACAGGCTCTTCAAAAGCCATCCATACGAAAGAAAAGCAAATGCATTAGCTTTGCCGTTGATCATTTAAACTAGGCTCTATATACCTGCTCCCTATTTGAATCAAAGCAATTATAGTATTACATACACATGTTTAGTATAACAATGGTGGAAGCGATTATACAAGCTTTTCGTGATTAATTTCACATTTTTTTAATAAATCAGCTCTTTAAAATAACTATTCGAGCTACTTAGCTTGAGCAAACTTAGAGCGAAACTGGAACTTTAGCTCGGAGGCACTCGGAGGCAAATTAAAATAGCTAACCCTACGAAAGCACCTTTTTAGCACCTTTCTGTAGAGCTAGCTATCCATTACAAATCTTCTTCAAACCGATAAACTAATTTATACTTTTCTTCATTTAATAAATCTACCACATGTATACGGACGCCATGTCCAAAAATGACTTCATCCTCCGTCATCGCAACAATCATTGCTTTCGTTTCTTTATTTACATCAATATATATGTCCCCAACAGCAGGTTTTAGATTCGTATCACTTTCAGCTAAATAGGTGATCGATTCATCTTGGATTTGCTGCTCCTCAGGAACCAAACTTTTATCATAATATGCAATTTCCCGACTAGCTTCTGATTTACCCGGAACCATCACAACATACTCACTATGCTTTACACCATTATCTCTGGTAGTAACTACGTTTCCATCCTCTACACTATCAACTTTTTCAATCGCATTCAGTGAATAGTGATCAAGAAAATCCGGCGCTGGCTTGATGATTAAAATATAATCACCTGGCTCTGGTCGTTTATTTTTATCGATGGTATATCGTTTACCATAAAAAATGAATGTATCATTATGCTGTGGACGACATAATTCAATTTCGCTTGCTTTCGTTAATATCTGCTGCATGTCCTTTAAACGATATAAATGCACAGATTTCTTAAACATCGGTTTTACTGAATACACTTGGTGCAATTCATTTCGGTAAAAAACAAACTGCCCTTTTCTCACTTGAAAAAGCTTCATTAGACTACCTCCTATAATGATGTTCCATTAGAGTATATTACAACTGTAGCAAAAAAAGAAAGTCCTAAACTGATATTCCTTTTAATCCACATATTTGAAACATTTTATTCTTTAAAAAATAACTCAGAACAGCGTTAGATTCACATTTTTTCCATATGAACAAACGGTAATGAAGTATCTACTTTGCCGATGACACGCTTAATGGAAAAATCTTGTCCCTTTAGCCATTTATTGAAATCAAAAATAACCGGCTCTCTGTCGCCTCCTAACGCAAACCACGCTTTTAATTGCTTCGGGAAGTAACCTGATGTATGAATCGTCCCAGCCCACTGCTTATATTTTGTAGAAAAAACGCCACGCTTCGAATCATTCATCAGTCTAAAAGCGTCATACGCATTCGTAATTTGTCCCTTATTGTCCTGAATCGTTTGCTGTCTACGCTGGGAATCTGCCAAATGATGCCGATTTTCTTCGGTTAAATGTTCAAAGTGATTGGTACAGACTTGTCCTGTACGTATTTTTACAGCTCGAGGAGAAGCTTCTATAATATAGGTTTCCCCATTTTTATCCAATAAAACATAACTGAAGGAATGACGATGTGGAATTTCCTGTAATACAGCAATAGCCTGCTCCACATCTTTACAATTTTCCAGAACTATTCTGGCTATCATATTACAAATAAACCCATCTTCCGGATGTCGACGATGAACAAAATTATAACCAATGGTTAACCCGTGTTCATTCATGCCGTCCATCCTGCCAGTTATACGCTGGGACGGTGCAATCGTTGCATAGCCTTGATCAGTCGGTTGAAAAACCGTATAGCGGCCTTCATATGTCTTCGGATGATAATCGTAGTTGCGAATCATATAGTCTGAATTTGTGAAAATGGAGCAACCACTTTTTTGATATGCTAGTCGATATCCGCCAAACTCTTGCAGTATCTCCTCCATGTCCCACTGAAGTGCATCCATTAATCCACATAGCTCTTCCCAAATCCCAGGAGCGATCGGTTGAATCATTCGCTTCACTTCATCTTCTTTGATAATGAATCTCGGTCGTCTAATCTTCCATTGCTTTTTCCTATTTTCTAATATATAGGAATGCTTTAAGTCTATTCCTTGCTCGTAACCAAAATCATAGTGTCTGCCCCGGTACTGTATTACATCACTATAGATCGATTGCATGAAGTTCCCACCTTTCTCGCACATTCATCCTTCATTGTAATCTTTAATCTTTCATTTGAAAATCCATATGTATTTAAATGAAACCTTTCATCTATAGCTATCGTAGTAAAAGTATAGAGTTTATAATTAGGAGTGAAAACATGACAGGAATTTTAACAACGACGATACTTTCATTTATTTTATATGCTGTCATCGCTGTATTTTTTATTATTCAAAACAAAAAATACCGGGTGACGACAGTAAAAGCAGTCGGTCTGGTTTTTGCAACGCTGTTTATACTCGGTGTTATTACTGTATACATTTTAATGCCGCCGATTACCATACCGAACATGACAATTGCGAACCTCGTTATAGGGACTGCAGGAATGATAAGTTTATATGCATTAACCAAGAGTAAGCCATTTACCAAATCTACCAAGCATTTCGATACGATTACAGGTGCCCTTATTCTATTTGCAATCATTGCCATTCCCGGATTTATTCTTTTAGGTATCCTTTCGTTAGATGATGCACATCAGTCCATCGCTACCAAAGAAGTTGAAGAAGCAAAGCCATTAGATCAAGACGCTACACCAATCGTTGTCTCACCGGAATTTGCTCGAAACAAAGTGCAAAAAGCGATGAGTGTTGTTCCAAATACACAATTCTATGATCTAGGAAAATTACAGGTGCAAAAAGTCAACAATGACATCGTATTTGTGGCTCCTGTAGAATTTACTGGATTTTGGAAATATTTTCGCGGGAAGGAAACAGAAGGATATTTCACTATTTCTGCTACAGATATCAATGCACAACCAAAGTTTATTGAAGGCAAAATGAAATATACAAATTCCAGTTACTTTAATCATCAAGTGTCACGTACGATTTACAATGCGCACCCAAACTACATTCAAAATGGGGAACCCCAAATTGAAGTAGATGAGGAAGGCAAGCCTTGGTATGTACAGACATTATATAAACCAATTGGCTTGACAAACAAACCTAACTTGCAAAAACTACATGCTGCAGTTGTCGACCCGGTTACTGGAGATGTGAAGCTGTATAAATCAGATCAAGCACCTGAATTCATTGAAGGGTCTATCAGCTCTGAAATGGCTTCAGAGGAAAATGAATATTTCGGCAAATATGTTCACGGATGGCTTAATTCCATTTTTGGAAAAAAAGATGTAAAAATACCAAATGAATCAGGTACAGAGACAAGTGTAACGCCTTTATTTGATGAGAATGGAGCAATGTATTACTTTACAGACATGTCCTCGCCAAAGGAAAATATCGATTCGGCTCTAGGTTACACCCTTATCAATGCGCGAACGGGTAAATTAACCTATTATAATGGCGAGCAGAATAATGGTATTATGGACAGTAAAGGTGCAAAAGAAATCGTCAATAAAGAGTTTCCTGAAAAGAAATGGACTGGATCCATGCCAATTCTTTATAATATTGATGGCAATCCCACTTGGGTGGTTAACGTTTTGGATCCGAACGGTCTATTCAAGCACTATGCTTACATTAAAGCAGCTGACTCTGATTTTGTCGTCTTTGGAGATACAGCCAGAAGTACACTAGAGTCTTACCGACTCGCCTTGGCACAAGATCCAAGCAATGTGGAATCTACTGGGGAAGCAAGCTTAGAAAAGCGTAACGGTACAGTAGAACGTGTACTAGTCACAACCCAAGATAAAAATCAAGTTGTCCAATTTCTGCTTCAGGATGACCCAATTATTTATACTGTTAATTCCGGAAAAGCTCCAAGAGCCATTTTCTTACAGACTGGAGATAAAGTAGAACTGGAAGCAAATATTAGGGACAATCAAACGGCGATCGTCGAGACAATTAGCATTGAAGGATTAACGACGACCCCTGAACAATAAATTAAATACGATAATAGAGCAGGTCGGCAATGATGCCAACCTGCTATTTATGTTGCTTATTTTGCTTATTTACGACGCAATAGCCTATAGTTCACAAAATAAGCCAAGCATGGATGCGTAAAATAAGGAGACACTATTCTTCTATAAGCAAAGATAGTTCTTCCCATCTGTCCATTTTTTCATTTAAAGCTTTCTCTACATTCATTTGCTCTGCATATAGTTCCTGCACCTTTTGCGAATCGCTCCCCGCAGCGACAATATCATTTTTAATCGATTCTAGCTTTTCTTCCAACGAAGTAATAACATCTTCTATTTCATCCCATTCTTTTTTCTCCAAATAGGACAGCTTCTTCTTTTGAGGTTTCGGTGATTGTCGTTGGTTCTTGGACTTTTCTGCCGATTTAGCAGCGATATGGGTGCTTTCTTGGTGGGCTAAAAAATCACTATAATTGCTATGGTAGGAAGTAATATTGCCTTTTCCGTCAAATACAAGCAACCGATCCACAACACGATCTAAGAAATAGCGATCATGGGAAACCGTTACGACAACGCCTGGAAAGTGATCCAAATACTCTTCTAACACGCTTAACGTTTGCGTATCTAAATCATTCGTTGGTTCATCTAAAAACAGCACATTTGGTTCTTGCATTAACACTTTCAGCAAATATAAACGCCGCTTCTCTCCACCAGATAATTTACGGATATACGTCCATTGCTGTTTTCGTGAAAACAAAAAATGCTCTAGCATTTGCTCTGCTGTAATAACAGACCCATCTTTCGTATGAATGACTTCAGCTATTTCTTTAATATAATCAATGATTCGTAAATCTCCGTCTAACTCTTCTTCTCCTTGCGTATAGTAACCGATTTTCACCGTATCGCCAACAATGACTTCTCCATCATCAGGTGACAAGCGTTGTGCCATAATATGCAAAAAGGTAGATTTCCCAGAACCATTCGGACCAACAATTCCTACACGATCACCAGGTGTCAATAATTGATTGACATTCGATAAAATTTCTTTATTACCGAACGATTTACAAACTTGTTTTAATTCAATGACTTTTTTACCTAGCCTAGCCGAACCAATAGGAACTTCAACATTTTCCTGTCTCGTATCAAATGTCTTTTGCTGCATGGTATGCACACGTTCAATTCTAGCCTTTTGTTTTGTTGAACGTGCCTTCACACCGCTTTTCAGCCACGCTAGCTCTCGTCGTAACGTGTTTTGGTGCTTGACCTCTTCACTTCTTTCTAACGCTTCACGCTCTGCCTTTTTCTCTAAAAATACTTCATAATTTCCTTCATACGTGTACAAGTTGCCACGATCCAATTCAAAAATCCGATTAGTTACACGATTTAAAAAGTAACGATCATGGGTTACGAGTAAAAGCGAACCAGGATAGGTCTGTAGATATTTCTCCAGCCATTCAATGGTTGCATGATCCAAATGGTTGGTCGGCTCATCTAATATAAGCAGATCAGCAGGCTGGATTAGCGCAGTCGCAAGTGCGACTCGCTTTTTTTGACCGCCTGAAAGCGTTGCTGTCGGTTTATCGAAATCTGTAATCCCTAATTTCGTCAAAATTGTCTTCGCGGTTGTATTAGCCTCCCACGCACCCAATTCATCCATTTTTTGCTGTGCAGCTAATAAATTGGTTTGCGCCTTTTCACTTTCTGAATCACGCTGTAATTGAAGCAGTGCTTGCTCATATTCTCGCATAACCTTCATGATCGCTGAATTCCCATAATAGATTTGCTCCATCACAGTTAAATTCGGGTCTAAAGTCGGGGCTTGGGCCAAATATTGAATGCGATAATCGTTCGCATGGTGAATCTCCCCATGGTCTGCTGGTTCTATACGAGCAATAATTTTTAATAAGGTGGACTTTCCTGTACCGTTAACACCAATCAAGCCAATTCGTTCACCACCAATAATATGACAGGTAATCGAATTAAAAAGTGTTTTATCACCAAATGATTTTGATAGATTTTCTATCGATAGCATGTTTCATCATCCTTCATTCTTTCTGTTTTTCCACCAAGATTTAGTAATAAGCACAATTAACAATAGCATCCATGAAGTTACTAAATAAAAAATCACCTTTGCTGGTTCTGTCATGTCTGAGAAGAAAAAAGCCATGCCAACCCAAACAACAGCAATGATTACTAGCTGTGCTATTAAGAGCTTCAAAACAATCTCCCCCATATATGTATCGTCGTTCATATTAAAAAAACAACTCGCCCTATACTAGAAACCTAGTATCCCCAAAAACAATATGTCATTTTTCTTTGATTACTGTGAAATGATGCACTCCATAGCACTATCGCCGAAGGACCTTATCACTGCTATGGAGTAGCATAAAAGATGGTATGAGAGAACCGTCTGCAATCTCTATCCCATTGTATATTATAATAACCCTTGTATACTAATAATAGCAATGCGTTACAGTTCTAAAACATGACTGCCTATTTAAATACTGCTAGCTATCTAAGTGTACAGCTTTACATGTTACGAAGCAAATTCGCCATTTCAATCGCTACACTGGCTGCTTCGGAACCTTTATTTCCAGCTTTTGTACCCGCTCTTTCAATTGCCTGTTCAATTGTTTCTGTTGTTAAGATTCCAAAAATAACTGGCTTTCCCGCTTGCAATGATGCTTGCGATACGCCCTTGGCCGCTTCATTACAAACATAATCGAAATGTGGCGTAGCACCACGAATCACCGCTCCGAGAGTAATAACCGCGTCATATTGCTCTTGCATAGCCATCTTTTTAGCAATTAATGGGATTTCATAAGCTCCAGGTACCCAAGCAACCGTAATCTGATCAGCGGCTACCCCGTGTCGCATTAATGTGTCTTTAGCACCTTCTAATAGTTTCCCAGTAATAAATTCATTAAATCTACCAACAACGATTCCAATCCGTAAATCCGTTCCAACTAAATTCCCTTGTAATACGTTAACGTTACTCAATGACGTCACACTCCTCGTTCTCATTTATTCGATATGCTACTAATTGCTGTACAGATATGAGCTGCAAACTAAATTGTTCAGCGATTTTTTCCAAGTCTGCTAGCCTTGCCATGGAACCATCGCTATTTATAATTTCACATATAGTTCCTGAAGGACTAGCTCCACATAATTTAGCCAAATCTACAGCTGCTTCCGTATGACCTTGGCGTACAAGCACTCCACCATCTCGAGCAATTAATGGGAATACATGTCCGGGCTGATGAAAATCCTCTTTTACAGCGAATGAGTTAGCGAGTGCTCGAATCGTTGTTGCTCGATCAATTGCACTAATCCCTGTTGTTGTTTCCTTATGATCGACACTAATGGTAAATGCGGTAGCATATGAGTCTGTTTGTGTTGATGGCATTAATGTCAATCCAAGCCGCTTTGCTATTTCGCTACCCACTGCTGTACATACTAATCCTTTACCATGCGTTATCATGAAATTAACGACTGCTGGAGTAATTGATGCTGATAAAGCAACAAAGTCACCTTCATTTTCCCGACTTTCATCATCAACCACAATAACTGGCTTGCCTGCTTTCAAATCCTTGACTGCATCTTCTATTGTATGCATGTTTTTCTCCTTCCTTTTCAATAGTATTTGACCCAACGGAAAACAACACATCTTCCTATTTTAAAAAGGCATATAAGCTTTTATCATCTGCAATTATTGCCGTTTAGTTTCTTACATAAAGCCATTCGCTCTTAAATATGCTTCATCCAATATTTCTTTTTTTGATGCAAATGTAAGTAGATGTTCTACATGCTTTATAAGCATGTCACATTCTATATTAACAACGTCTCCAACTTCCTTTTCGCCTAATATCGTTATTGAAGCTGTATAAGGGATAAGAGAAATAGTAAAGAAGTTCTGCTTTACTTGAAATACGGTTAAACTAACTCCATCAATAGCAACGGATCCCTTCGTAATGACATACCTCGCCAGACTAGCTGGTATTTCGATATCATAATAAATAGCATTTTGTTCCCGTTGCTTGCGAATAATTTCTCCTATTCCATCTACATGCCCGGAAACAATATGACCACCAAACCTCTCATTAGCAGCCATAGCACGCTCTAAATTCACAGAAGAGCCTGCTCTCAACGAGCGTAAGGAAGTTGCGTTTACCGTTTCTGGCATGACATCCACTGTAAAGCTGTGCTCATCAAATGAGGTTACCGTAAGACAGATGCCGTTTATAGCAATGCTGTCTCCCATTTGGACATCATTTAAAACAGTAGAAGCTTTTACTCTTAATACGATTGCCTGATCAGAAATATGTTTCATCGAAGCTACCTGTCCTTGTTCTTCAATAATTCCAGTAAACAAACGAATCATCCTCTCCTTTATTTATGAACAATATTTTATAGCCTATTGCTTTTGGGAGAAGGTCTGCAAAAAGGGGCACATCATAAACGTAAAAACAAACCGCTGTTAATATCAAGCTGAATAACAGGAAAAAGCCCCTAAACGTAAATTTAGGGGCTTGAAAAGGTCAGAATATCATCCTACATATTTTTGCTTTTGGGAGGTTAGTTGGAATAAAAAGGGTTAAGTGTATAAAAGTCACTGGTTGCATAGCGTTATTGCCTTAATTCTGCAGCTATTTTCAAAAGGCAAGCTTTAGCTACTTCAAACTTTACCACCATAACTATACCCTTTTCTTTAACATAGTCTTTAAAAGAAGGCACGACCATACTACAGATTAAAAATAACCCGTTTTTTGATACCTCAAAAAGAAAATACCATTGCATATAGTCGGTTAGCGCTTTCTTTTACACATTCATCCCAAATAAGTAACTGTTTTTAACATTAGGATTGCTTAAAACACTATTTGACCGTAATGATAAATGAGGTAGTAAAGCAATCCAGCTTCCAAAACAGTTATCCAGATATGCAGTTTCTTTCGTTTTCCTTCTCCCATCCAGACTTTAACTGTCGGTTCTGGATTCGCACCAGATCCACCGTTTGCATAAATATCAAACGGGTCACGGACTTAAAGTGTTGTACCACTTTTTACCGTCGGTCGGGAATTTCACCCTGCCCCGAAGGAATCATATACTATTGTATTGCTGTTAAGTATAAACGAAAATGCAGTCGTTTTGCAAATTTTATATCCAATCCAATATAGTGAGTTTTTATTTTAGTTATCGTTTAATTCATGTGTAATAGTAGTCAAATGATCGGCTGAAGCAGCTACCTCATCTACAGCTCTACTTAATTCAGTAATAATTTCTATAAAGGATATAATTTCTTGTTCAATTACATTGTTTTGGTCTTTCGTTTCATGCATGGCTCCCATTATTTGTGAAAAGTGCTGCTCTATTTCTTGTAATCCTTGGTTACCATTTTTTATCTCTATGCCTACCGTTTGTAAGGAACTAGCAATTTTTTCTACTTGTCCGTTCATATTCCAAATGAGTGAAGATACATTGGTAACGGATTCTTTTGTTTGTTCGGATAACTTCCTAACTTCATCAGCAACTACCGCAAAGCCACGTCCGTATTCTCCAGCTCTGGCTGCCTCGATAGATGCATTTAAGGCAAGTAAATTCGTTTGTTCTGCTACTTCTTTAACTATGTTCACAATCGATTGCATTTGCTTGGAAATATCTATTAAATGATGCACATCGCCTTCTAAGTAATGTACCGAATCATACAATTTAGCCATACTTTTATCTTGTTTATTTAACTGTTTTTTTCCTGTTTTCGCTCTATCATAAGCATCCTCAGAGAGCGATGTGCCATTGTTAGCAATCGAAATTATTTCTTTTGACTGTGATTGCAATTGCTGAAAAGAAGCATTAGTTTCTTCAGAAATCGCTGCCAAGCTTTCTGAGGACTCAGCAACACTATGACTAATTTTTTCTCTTTGTAGGTCAGCTTCACGTTTAATTTTATTCATATGTTCATCATATGCTTCTAACACAAGCTGCTGCTCTAAATTGATTATTTTCGATAATGCCCGTATGGCTAATAGAGACTCCTTTTTCATATGGACGTTTTGTTCGATGATATCCATTATAGATAAAAACAAGTCTTGAAAAGCACTCATATACCATTTCGTCTCAAGACCAATTTTCACATGCATGTTAGCAATATTTATTCGTTTAATGAAATAAGCTTGATCAATCACGCCATCAAACATTTCACATATATGTCGTTCTAATGTTTGTTTTAGCTTTTCAATGGAGCTATGCTGATCAATGATTTTCAGAAGAGATTGTTCCGTTGCTAAATTATCGTAAAATCGATCTACGATATAGTGAATATTGTCTACTACATAAGGTTTTAACTGATGAATCAATGATAAATCGGACAATGTTAAACCAATCATATGAATTTGATTTGCAACGTCACTATCCTCTCCTACATTTAAGCGTACCTGAGACTCGGTTACTACATTTGGTTGAAAAAATGATACCTTGCTATTTTTCTTAAAAATCATGTTGTCTCCCCCTTTGTTCATTTATATCTACAATGACAATTGGTTATATTTTACATTAATTCGCTGCTTTTTTCCTACAATAGATCTTAGAAAGACTTTATTTGAATACATTATGAAAATAATATTCTCTGAAATAAAACAAACCTTAAAATATTAGGTCAGTGAGCTTTTTCTACCCTTCCCTGATGATTAGTACCATAAAGGAAGACCTATAGGGCTCTAAACAGAATAGGACATTTGACTTATAGGTTGATCTCACACTTCCCCCTCAATTTATAGCACTGACGGCAGAGCTTACTAACATAAATTTCTTCTTCAATATATGTAAATTACTGGATCAAAAACGAGCGCCAATATTAGCTTTGGCTTAACCTGTATCAACCATTCTAGTAATACAATTTTATAAACCTAGTATGTTACATACAAAAATGAGCATACTCCTTCCTTTTTCAATCCTGTACTCGGCTATATCGAGCATGTTCCTCCTTCCTCAAGCAGCCTTCTCCTTATATCGAGCATTTCTCTTACTAACTGAAGCAAAGGTTAAAGCCTATCCATAGAAGAACAAAGGCGCGGGGCGTCCGTTTAGCAACGTAAGCGAATGGAACGAATCAACTAAAGATAAAGTGAACCTTCCATCAGCGGGGTTTTCTTCGTCCCCGCTGATAAGTTAGTTGAACGAATCGGGGATTTAGGTGCTGTTACCTCTCGCTTCGACTTGTTTAGCTTACCGCTTCCATTCCTGAAGTGGGAGTCTACAACGCCTTTTTACGGGATAAAGGAATCATGCCACTAAAACAGGGGTATGCCGACGTCTGGGCGGCAAGCCCGTTTTTAGTCGGCCTTCTTCTTTGTGACGAACCGATGAGGCCTTATCGTAGGGCGCATTTCTAAAGTCGCATCGTTGCTGGGCTCATGCTCCGGACGTGACTAGTCAGTTATTTCGTTATCTACAAGCACCTAATTTTATTGGTTCCTATACAACGAAAAAAGACTGCCCCAAAACTTTTGAGACAGTCTAATATTGATTATTTATCTGACCGCACAGCGGTTTGGGCCAATCTCCATCTCGCGTTGCTTTTCTTCGTCAGGTGTATTTTTACCCATATTAGTTTGGCGAATTTCCTGATATGCATTTGGCTGAGGCGGTAAATTTTCGGTAACCATTTTTCTGAATTCAGCTTCGCTTTCAATATTTAAACCGTGGTTATCGGCAAATAGTTTGCCAAGTTTTTCAGCAACTGTACCATCATCATTCAGTTCTTGAATAATCATATAGTGAGCTGGAAGAACGATCAACTCATCGGACAATTCACGGTAGCGATGATATAACGTTTC
Source organism: Virgibacillus sp. 6R (assembly GCF_001895305.1). Lineage (NCBI taxonomy): Bacteria > Bacillati > Bacillota > Bacilli > Caryophanales > Bacillaceae > Virgibacillus > Virgibacillus sp. 6R. Next base: position 1,229,235 of record NZ_CP017762.1, read on the forward strand.
CCGAAGATCTCCCACCCAATCTTCCGCAAGTCCAGCTAAATCAGGTCTTCCAATGGAATCAATAAATAAAATATCACCGGTTAGTAAATATTTTTCATCAACAACAAAGGAAGTAGAGCCAATGGTATGCCCTGGGCTGTATAGAGCATAGATGTTTATGGTCGTATGTCCAATTTTTATTTCTTCACCATCTTCTAATGGTTGATAATCAAATACAACTTCTCCGGCATCTTTAGGTGGCAGCCAATACGTAGCTCCAGTTTCTTTTGCGATCGCTCTCCCCCCAGAAATGTGATCTGCATGTAAATGTGTGTCTAATACATGTTTAACCGTTACTCCAAGTTCCTGCGCAAACCCAGTGAAAACCTCTGTCATTCGAGTCGGATCAATAATCGCAGCTTCTTCATTTGATACAACCATATAAGACAGGCAACCTTTTCCTAACCGAACAAATTGGTACAGCTCGCCACCATTGCTTAAATCTCCAACTTTAACCGGCTCCATATATTCGCTCCAAGCTTTCATACCACCTTCTAAATAAGAAACATTTATTCCTTGTTCGGATAACATTTCAGCAACCATGACAGAAGAGCCTTCTTTTGCACAAACAACTAAAATTTCTTTATCCGTTGGCAGTTTATCTAAAATATCTTCTACACCGTCAATAAGATCAAAATAAGGAACGTTTAGATAGGAGAAGTTTTCCCCTTCTATTTTCCAATCTTCAAAGTCACTATTATTACGAACATCCAAAATAAATAGTTCTTCCTTTTGAATAACCTTTCTTGCCAATACTTGAGACTTCATTGCTTTAAAAGACATTTTCATTCCTCCGTTAAACATTATATTTTATCCACAATCAGTAGAAACTAGGTGTTTCGATTCATTTAGGTAACGAATAATCCGATCAAATAAATACCCACGCAGGTATTATTTAATGTAAAAAAATACATTGTTTCATATCCTCTTTAGGTACATCGTTGTCCCTAGTAACCCGAGAAAATAATTCCTAACATTTGCCCTGTTATCATAACAGGTATTTTAAACAAGTAAATCCCACCAAATTTTAATTGCTGTAGCCAGAATTAAAAATGCGAGTATGGATTGTAACAGTTTCGTATTCACACGTTTTCCAACTTCTGCTCCAATAGGCGAAGCAATTAAACTTGCAACAATCATTACAATAGCAGGAATGAGCAATACCTGACCTGTGGCTACTTTTCCAATAGTTGACCCAATAGAAGAAATAAACGTAATAGCCAAAGAACTTGCAATGGTTACCCGTGTTGGTATTTTTAAGACAATAATCATAATAGGTACTAGTATAAAGGCTCCTGCAGCACCTACAATCCCAGCTGCAATCCCTACAATAAAGGATAATCCAGCAGCAACGGATTTATTAAACGTCACATCAGTCAAATTTTCTTGATTATCATTTGATTTTGGCATAAACATCATGATTACTGCAATGGTAGCTAAAACGGCATACACAATGTTAATTGCAGATTCTGACAACAAATTCGAACCATAGCCTCCGATTAAACCACCAATCAAAATACTAACTCCCATATATATGATTAAATCTTTGTTTAAATACCCGCCTTTACGATAGGCCCATACCCCTCCGATTGTAGCAAAAAACACTTGCACAGCACTAATACCCGATACTTCATGCGCACTAAAGGCGGCAAATCCAAGCAAAGGAGGAATATATAATAGCATTGGGTATTTTATAATAGAACCCCCGATACCCACCATACCTGAAATAAACGAGCCTACAAAACCAATAATAAAAATAATGATAAAAAATTCTATACTCATACGTTATATCCCTCCTCTGTAACAGCATATACTTCCAAAAAATTCCTGTTTTATTAAACTATGGACACATTTTTTTCTATCGCTTTATTCATACAAACTTAATGAAAAAAGATGCTTGTATAAAGTGAATCTTCCATCAGTGGGATTTTTCATTCCCCCCCCACTGACTGTTAGTACCGTACTGGTATGACATAAAAGACCTCTGAATGAATCGGGCATTTAGGTGCTGTTATCTCCCACTTAGACTTGGTTGCGGTACAAATGATCCAACTCCTGAAGCGGGAGTCTTAAGCACCTTATATATGGGATAAAAATCCAACTCTGCCGATCAAGTCTTACTTAGTTTTCTTGTAAACGTACTTTTTACAGATAGATAACGATATTCTGATTACACATCATACTATTCGTATAGTTAGGTTTGTCATTTAATATTTAAAGCGTACTTTTGAATCTGATTATTAAATTGGTATAACTTTCCCGGGCATGGCCCGGAAAGTTATTATGCCTTCTTAATCCAAAACTTAAATACATCGCCTTCTTCAGCTTCTTTTACTAATTCATGCCCACCAGACTTAGCCCAAGCCGTTAAATCACTTTTCGAACCTTGATCTGTCGTATGCACTTCTAAAATCTCTCCGGAGTTTATTTCTTCAATTGCCTTTTTTGTTCTCACGACCGGCATTGGACATGCCAACCCTTTTGCATCTAATACTTTTACTGCTTCCATGATTATATCCTCCTTTAAATTATCTCAAACCGTATGTCGGTTTCATCTTATTGTAGTTTTATTGTTAATAGGAATTTCTAATATTTTTTTCTGTCCGAGTTTAGTCGGGCTACAATTTGTTATTATCCTATAAAGTGAATCTTCCATCAGTGGGTGTTTTCATTCACCCTCACTCTTAGTACCGTAATGGTATGACCTAAAGCCCCCCTCTAAACGAATCGGGCATTTAGGTGCTGTTATCTCTCACTTAGACTTGTTACAGGTATAGATCAACTCCTGAAGCTGGAGTCTTACGGCACCTTATATACGGGGTAAAATGTAAGCACTTTACTCGTCAACTCTCTTGAAATGTTAGATCCTTACTTTAAATCTGAACGATTTGCTAGTCATGTTTTTCCATCATATTAGCTTAAATATAAGTTTTTTCGACCTTATGCCTATTAGAATGTTAATGTCATATTTGCATCTTTGGCATATTCAATGAAGGATGCTGCTCCAGCAACTTCAATACCATCGATAAATTGATCTTTTTCCAATTTCAAAACATCCATGGTCATTTGACATGCTAACATTTTCACATCTAGCTCTTGGGCGATAGTTAATAATTCCTCAATGGAAGGAGCATTTGCTTGCGTAAATCCTGTTGCAAAATGTTCTTTTCCTTCAGGCAATGGCAGATTTTTATGTGCTTCTTTATGAATTAAGTTTAAACCTTCAAATGTGAAAAAAATACCTACTTCAGCATCGGATGCAGCAGCTGCAGTTGCCAGATTAAATACTTTATACGCATCAAATAGACCTCCATTTGATGCAATGATCGCTACTTTAGTATTTGCCATTCTTCCATGCCTCCTTGATTAATTATCGTGATTTAGCGGTCCTTCCCACTTTGTCATTCCGGGAACAACATTGATTACATTTTTAAATCCTTGTTCAGTCAATTTTTGTGCAGCTAAATCACTACGACTACCTGTACGACATATAACGTATAATCCATCTTGTTTATTTAATACGTCTATTCTTGTTTCCAGTTCACCTAGAGGGATATTGATCGCACCTGGAATATGACCGAAAGCAAATTCCGCCGGCTCACGAACATCAAGTATGGAGACTGCTTCGTCTCCTTCTACTTTTGCACGTAATTCATTTACATCGACCACGTTATCGTGTTTTGTTTCATCTTTTTTCTCTGCTTCACTCGCCACACGGATATAGTGCTTCAGCACATCTCCGTTTTCTACCGTACCAATATACTGATGCCCTGTACTTTCAGACCAAGCTTTTATATCTGCAGTAGATCCCTGATCTGTAGCTTGCACTTCAATCACTTCACCAGCTTTTAAATGACTGATTGCTTTCTTTGTTTTTACAATTGGCATTGGACACGATAGTCCTTTTGCATCCAATACTTCATTTGCTGTAATACTCACCTTTATTCCCCCTTACTTTTCTACTTCAGCATTCCATGCAAGCATGCCACCAGCAACATTTGTGCAATCGATGTGATGTTCAGCTAAAACCTCACACGCCGTTGCACTTCTGCCACCAGAACGACAAATGATATAATAATGTTTTTCTCTATTTAATTCCGTTACACGCTTTGCTACTTCTCCTAATGGAATGTGGTGTGCCCCTGGAATTTTTCCTAACGCTACTTCATCATCCTCACGAACATCAATAATATTAATTTGCTTATCTTGTTTATATTTTTCCATTAATTCTTTCGTTGTAATTTCCTTCATTTCTATCCCTCCATAATGTTTTTCGCATTTGCAATAGTTATATACAAATACGTGTATAACCATTAAATAAATAACGTAATATTTGCGTCTTCGGAATCCCCGACATATGCTCCGACGCCACCGTATTCAATATTGTCCAGCAATTCTTCTTTTTGAAGTCCTAATAAATCCATCGTCATCGTACAAGCAAGTAACTTCACATCCTGCTCCTGTGCCATAGAAATTAAATCTGGCAACGGCATAGCATTATGTTTTTTCATTACCTGTTTAATCATTTTGGGACCCATGCCTAGATAATTCATCTTGGATAAGCCCATTTTATCTGCGCCACGTGGCATCATTTTTCCAAACATCTTTTCCATAAATCCTTTTTTCAGAGGAACTTGATTGTCTTTACGTAACGCGTTCAAGCCCCAAAACGTATGAAAAATTGTTACTTCATGATCATAGGCAGCAGCACCATTTGCGATAATATAAGCAGCCATTGCTTTATCGTATTCACCACTAAATAAGATAATGGTTGTTCTCTTTTTTTCAGGCATACTCAAACTCCTCTCTTCGTATACATATAGGTGTACGGGTATAGTGAATTGTAAAAAAATAAGCGATTGTTATCATCACTACTGTTATCATAATTTAACAACAAATCATTTGTCAACTGTAAATCCCAAAAATATTTACTTATAAATGGCGACATTACTTGGAACCAAATCGGCTTTTTTGATGAAGCTGCTCTTCATTAGAGCAGCCACCCTGTTAATTATGAACGTTCTTGCAATGTTCGTTACATTAGAAAAACTTGGCTATTCGGTTATTTCGTTATCCACAAGCACCTCATTTTATAGTTGTCTATCCAATAAAATAATATCCCTTTACAGAAAATCCTTTATTACGTAAAAATCTAGTTGCCATATTTTTTTCTACTTTGCTTGAAGCAACTAGAATAACTGAACAGCCAGGAATATCTTGGTAATGGCGGTTTAAATATGCTAGCGGTAAACACAAGGCTTGATCGAGCTTGTCTTTATAGGACGTATTATAATCTCTTAGGTCCACTAACACGGTATGATCACTATGGGCGATAAGTTTGTCTTTTTCTATACTTCTAACTCCCCGCACCGGGATATATCTTTTATATACAACATATAGAATAAAAGCGACTATCCCAATTAATAGCAACTCCATATTACAGCTCCTTTATAGGTCAGGGGCAGCATATATCTATTATACCCAGGCACCCATGCCACCTTTTACATTAATAATTTTTTCAAAACCTTGCTTTTTTAACATTTTCGCGGCACGCATACTCCGCATGCCACTTTGACAAATAATCACAACTTCTTTTTGTTTGTCTAAATCCCCGGTCCGCTTTGCAAGTTCATGCAAAGGTATATTTTTGAATGGTTTTCGGTGATTCGATTTATATTCTTGTGGCGTCCGAACATCAATAAATTGGACTTGTTTATCTTTCAATTTCTTTTTCACTTCTTGCGATGTCAATTGTGTGATGCCTTTTACCGGCATAAATCTGCTAATGATAAAGATAATTGCTAAAGCAATGATTACCCATTGAATGATTTCCATACGCTTCTCTCCTTCAAAATAGGGGTGGGGGTATTATTCCAGGAACAAAAGACTTAGAATTCGTGTAAACATAAAATATAGAGCTCTTATAAAGACAGTCATTACTATACCAATCTACTTTTCCCTTTGTCAAACACGATGCTTATCTGCTTTTTACAAGCAGATTCACTGCTTCATTAATTAACGGTTCTGCGTCCTCATCATCTGCCTGACGAATACAAGCTTCAAGGTTTTTGCTGACTACGATAGCAGAAGTTCTATCTAAGGCGCTTTTCACTGCTGATAATTGCATCACGACATCTTTACAATCTTTCTCTTCTTCCATCATTTTGATAATCCCTCTGATTTGGCCTTCAATCCGTTTCATACGATTTTTCACTTTTGTATCATATTTCATGGCTACTAACTCTCCTTTCTTCCATTTAGGTTAAGCCTTTTTCGTTACAATAAATGTAATTCTCTAGATTAGAATTTGGAACAAAATAAAGCGCTTATAACTGAAATCAAAATTTGACATTTCCTTTTAATAAAATATGAAGCAATAGATTGAATAGTTTTTTTCATTATTCCTACTCCATAATATACCCTAGTAGGTATTTTGTCAACAATAGAAAATATACCATTTTTAGTAACAGCTCGTTGCAATAAAGATGAATTCCCGACAAGCTAAGCTACTGAGAAATCTAAGTGACCATATTAACATAGCGTAAATAGTTTGCTAGCTGTTGGAGCTAAATACAATACCATACGTACTATCTAGAATGAGACTTGCGTATTCGCCAATGAACAAAGGCGCAAGCGCCCGTTTAGCAACGTAGCGAATGGAACGAATCAACTGAGATAAAGGAATCACGGTGAGGCGACGAACCGATGATGACTTATCGTAGGGCGCATTTCTAAAGTCGCCTAGTTGCTGGGCTCATGCGCGGGACGTGGCTATTCAGTTATTTCGTTATCTCCAAACACCTAATTTTATACTTTCTTATTCTGCAAGAAGGACCGCAGCATGATCACTACGGCCTTCGCTTTCACTTATATTGTTTTGGTTTAATCCTGCTTTTAATGATGTGAAACAACTTTCGTCCCCTATACTTGAGCAGCAGCAACTTGCTTAGTTGCCTTTTTGTTATCGTTTGCTCGTTCATAAGCTGCCAGTAAAAAATCGACAATATGGACGGCATCCATGACCTGAGACAAGCCTTCTCTTTCAATTCCGAGCTTCATTTGCAGCAAGCAACCTGGGTTTGCAGTTACGATCGTTTTGGCTTTGGTATTCATAGCTTGCTCCATTTTATAGTCTAAAATTTGCATCGACATTTTCGATTGGACAATATTATAGATTCCAGCTGAGCCACAACAGCGACTAGCATCGGTCATCTCAACATACTTAACACCGGCAATCGACTCCAATAATTGTCTAGGCTCCATAAACGTTTTTTGCCCATTTTTCAAATGGCAGGAGTCTTGATACGTAACGATTTGCTCTGGCAGAGACAGCGGTTGTTTATGAAAGTCTAATTCTACTAATATCCGCGTAATGTCTTTAATTTTTGCACAAAAACGATCTGCACGTTCATCCCAATCCGGATCATTTTTTAAAAGATGTGCATATTCAACTAGGAAAGCACCACATCCACCAGCATTCGTTATAATATAATCCACTTCCGCTTCTTCAAAAGCTGCAATATTGCGTTTGGCCATTTCTCTAGCCTGGTCCAGTTCACCGCTATGCCCATGTAATGCTCCACAGCATGCTTGCGTTTCCGGCACGACAATTTCACAGCCCGCATATTGCAACAACTTGATCGTTGCATCGTTCGTTTTCATAAACATCGTATCCATTAAGCAACCAGAGAAAAAGGCAACCTTCTTTTTACGGGTTGTATGTAACGGCTGTAAGTGGCGTGGGCGTTCCTTCATTTCAGCGCGTTTGGGAACAGTTGGAAGAACCTTTTCCATTGTCCGCATCGTCTCAGGGAAAAGCTTCATGACTCCCGTAGCTTGCGCAAGCTTTTGTGCGCCAGAACGCTGATAAAAGCTAAGTAATCCAGTAAGACCAATCATTCGGTTTTGCTGTGGAAATATATTTTTCAGGAAGATTCCTTTCATGACTTTTTCAGGCAATGTAGGTTTTTTACTTTGATAAATAGCATCTCTTGCTTGTTCCAGTAATCGACCAAAATTGACACCAGAAGGACAAACTGGTTCGCAAGCTCGGCAACCGAGACACAAGTCAATCGATTCCTTCACTTCTTCACTTGGCTCTATAACACCATCCACTAACCCCTTCATTAAAGCAATTCGTCCACGAGGTGAATGTACCTCATTTCTACCTGTTTCAACATACGTCGGGCAACTCGGAAGACAAAAGCCGCAACGGGTACAGTTCATTAATTCATCGTAATCCATTTTCTCTTGAAAGGCGGTCTGAATGCGTTGTTTTTCTTGCGTATCCATTATTTTTCCACCCCCGTGCTCTGCTTCGTGTGCGGGTCAAACATTTTCCCAGGATTCATAATCGCATTAGGATCTAACGCTTTTTTGATACTACGCATCGCTTCTAACCCATGCTCTCCTGCTTTTAAATGTAAATATGGAAGCTTCATCATCCCAACACCGTGCTCACCTGTAATGGTTCCCCCAAGCTCAACAGCCTTTTCAAAGATTTCTGCAAATGCTTTTTCTACCAGTTCAATTTCTTGCTCATTACGGGCATCAGTTAAGCAAGTCGGATGCAGATTCCCATCACCTGCATGCCCAAATGTACAAATTGTCAATTGGTACTTTTCAGCAATTTCGCCAATTGCCTTTACCATTTTAGCAATTTTCGAGCGTGGAACCGTCGCATCTTCCAAAATCGTCGTTGGCTTCAATCGAGATAAAGCAGATAATGCTGTTCTCCGTGCTGCTGTCAATTGCTCTGCCTCTTCATTTGTTTGCGCAACTTGCACGTCAAATGCCCGATTGTCTCTACATAACGTAGCAATCTTCTCCATATCACGAGCTACCACCTCAGCTGCACCATCCTGTTCGATTAACAGCACAGCCTTTGCTTCCGTTGGTAAGCCGATTTTAGCGTAGTCTTCTACCACTTGCACCGTCGCTTGGTCTAAAAATTCCAAGGTTGCCGGAATAATCCGATTCGCAATAATCGCTGACACACTTTCAGCAGCTGCTTCTAAATCATGATAGAGAGCAAGCATTGTTTGCTTCGTTTCTGGCTGTGGTATTAATTTTAAAATTGCTTCTGTTATTACACCTAATGTCCCCTCTGCCCCAACATACAATCTCGTCAAATCATAACCAGCTACGTCTTTGGCAAGTTTTCCGCCTGTTTGAATAATTTCACCATTTGGTAAGACGATTTCCAGACCAAGTACATAATCTCTTGTTACACCATACTTAAGGCCTCGCAGTCCTCCAGAGTTTTCGCTAATATTGCCACCAATCTGCGATATATGCATCGACCCTGGATCTGGAGGATAGAAAAGACCAACTTGTTGGGCTGCTTCTAAAATATCTTTTGTATATACCCCAGACTGTACAGTTATCGTTAAATTTTCTTCATCAATTTCCAAAATTTTTCGCATATGCTTAAAAATAAGCACAATTCCACCTTCTGAAGGTGTTGTACCTGCACATAGATTGGTTCCTGATCCACGAGGTACAATCGGAATCCGATGTTCATTACACACTTTTACAACCGCCGCAACCTCATGTTTATTCCGCGGGGCCACCATCGCATCAGGCAATGCTTGATACCTGGCAGTTGAATCATACGAATACGCTAACAAGCTAGCATTGTTATCCTCTACATTTTCTTCCCCTACAATGGCGATTAACTTTTCTCTTACATCCCTTTTTAACATACACATTCTCCTACATAGTAATAATTCCATTTTAAGAAAAATTCAAAGAAAAAGATATGTACGAACGAACAAAAAAATGACTTTGAAAACGAATTCCTTTGTTCGAAAGTCCAATTATTAGATGGTGTTGACTTAATCTAATTTAAAATAACCGGAAGTTCATACGCAGAAAGTGAGGTGCAAATTGAAGTGGAAGATGAACAACTGTATTTTCAAGAAGATATCGGCATCTTTGTAATTCCAAAACTTTTTCTTTTTTGAACTGACGAACAAAGGCGCAGGGCGTCCGTTTGCAACGTAGCGAATGGAACGAATCAACTAAAGATAAAGTGAACCTTCAATCAAGGGTTTTCTTCATCCCCGCTGATTGTTAGTACCACCAGGGTATGACCTAAAGGCCCTTGAACGATCGGGGATTTAGGTGCTGTTACCTCCCACTTCGACTTGTTTAGCTTACCGCTTCCATTCCTGAAGTGGAAGTCTACAACGCCTTTTTACGGGATAAAAGAATCATGCCACTAAAACAGGGGTATGCCGACGTCTGAGCGGCAAGCCCGTTTTTAGTCGGCCTTCCTCTTAGCGACGAAACGATGATGATTTATCGTAGGGCACATTTCTAAAGTCGCATCATTGCTGAGCGATGGAGCCGGATATGACTAGTCGGTTATTTCGTTATCCACTAGCACCTCATTTTATCGTTTCCTATACAATAAAAAATTCCCTAAAAACGCTATCTAGCAAAAGTTGTGCTTTAATTCCGGTCACAATTGTGAACTTCGGCGAATTAGTTATGAACTTCGAGCAACCTCCTTATGAACTTCGGCGATTTTATTGTCAACTCCGGCGGACTCGCTGTGAACTTCGGCTATTTTCCACTTTATACTAAAAGATAAAATCCCGAGGTCCGCTAAGCTCTCAGGATTTTGTCAATTCTGTTGTGCATTTGCCTCATCTGTCCCCTGCTTTATGTCAAATTCAGCGTCAAAAATTGCGTCTTATTCATAACAAGACATAATTAGCATAACAGCGAATTATTTTTCACTGTATATTACAGCATACGTATGAAAACGAAATGCGATATACAATAACATAACATCATTGATATTTTTTAAATTTAAATGCGTGATTTCAGCAATTCGATTTAACCGATAATGCAGTGTGTTCTTATGAATATGTAAAGCATTCGCTGTTACTTGTGTTTGCAAATCATGGGAAAACCAGCTTGCTAATGTCTTCATTAGCTCTTGTTCTTTTGAAAGTTCCTTTAATGTACGCTTCATAAATTTTTCCTTCGTCTCCGCACTGATTTCATGCTCCAGCATTTCAAAGCGTAAGTCCATTTCAAATACAATCGGATCGTTCTCGTTAGCATGTTCACTGGATTTTACAGCTTGGGAAAATGAATTAGATAGCTGCTCTGACTCCGTAACATTCCCTACTCCCGCATATAGACGTTCTCCTAGCTCATCATATACAGAGTCCATAAACCTCAAAAGATGATGCTCTAGCCGTGATTCGTTCACAGGCTCTATTAGCATAACAATCCGATCTTGCCCCCACCGAACGAATAAAGCTTCTATGGAATAGTCCCAAGTGGATTTTAACTTTTCGAATCGATGGTAAGATAGACCCGTCTGGAGTTCCTCGCGTTTTAATACAACAACTTGCTTATACGCTTCCATATCAATGTGGAAAAATTTACTTCTTTCCATCAAGCTCGGATAACTGCTTGTATGGTTCAGCCAGTCAAAGACAAAAAATTCTAAATCGCGAGCTTTACTTTCCTGATTCATCCTCATAACCGTATCTTGGATAAAAAGTTCGGTCACTTTTTGCACCAGCCTTGCATAAGGTTCCACAATCATTGGGTCTCCAGTGATCCCTAATACTCCTAAAGGGATTTTATTAATTATAATGGGGAAAACAACACCTTCCCTTACACCATACAATTTTTCTGTAAGCTCTTTTGACATAATCATTTTTTCTTGGTGTTGCATTGCTATCGAAGCACCCTCATGATAATTTCCGATCCGTTTTGCATCTGTACTCGCTACAATAAAGCCTTGCTGATCGGTTACAATCACTTCTTCATTAATGAGCCGATTCATTTCTTGAACTATCGAATTGTATAACTGATCCGTTTGCAGCAAAATATTTTCCAATGCCGTCACCTACTTATTTGTTACTAACTTTATTTTACCATGTTGCAAAATAAGCTGCTTTGGTTTAATTTTCTCGATTAATAATCTGTCAGTTTACAAACGTAATTCCTTGAATGCACGGAGTTATTCTAAATCAATAACAAGCGTTTTCGTATCCTTGTTAAATCGATGCTCCATATTTGCTAGTTCTTCACCCACATAATTATATAAGACTCCCTTATAATCTGCATCCAGCTGCTCGCTGGCGCTATATACAGAGATTTGATATAGTAAATTTTTCTCCAAGGTAAGTGTTAACCCTTGTTCCTCGTATACAGCATAATAATCACCTGATTTAAAATCCACATAAGTTGGAGTTTCCTCCGGCCTCACTCTAATAATATATGTTTCTTCCAAATCTGGGTCATTTATGTTAATGACAGCTTCTATTGTTCCTTTTTCATCGTGATTGGAATTGGGGTTCGAACTGGAATTGGAATTGGAACATCCAAAACTGACGAATAACATAAAAAGAGCGCTAGCCGAGAAAAAGGCTAAGTATAACCGTTTTTGCAGTTCTCTTATTTTCCTTCTACCAACTATATCATTCACTGCATCTTCCTCCTTTTTGAATTCTGATAAAGGAAAGTTTTAATTGCAACCTAGACGCTAATTCATTAGACTAGTAAGTAATATTCTTATAATTCCATTTATTACAGCATACATGATGTTTGAGCTAGATTCCATAAGTGTTGTTTCCGATTTTCTCTAGTCATATATAGATATAGAATAGGAGTATGATGATATGAAGCTAAAAAAAGGAAAAAACAACTGTATTACCGATATACGTGGAGTCCAAGTCGGTCATATTTCGTTATATGAAAAATTAGATAACAAAACAACCATCTGCACTGGCGTAACAGCGATCTTGCCACACCATAACAATCTGTTTCACCATAAAGTTCATGCGGGAAGCGCTGTGTTAAATGGGTTTGGTAAAACAACAGGTCTAATCCAAGTGAATGAACTCGGACTCCTTGAATCACCGATTATGCTTACTAATACATTTAGCGTCGGGGCTGTCTGGCAAGGTGCACTCGATTATATGCTCGGCACAACCGAAGAAATTGGCGATACAACGAGTTCGATTAATATCGTTGTTGGCGAATGTAATGACAGCTATTTAAACACTGCTCGTTACCCTTCCGTTAAACCAGAGCATGCCATAAAAGCTATTGAATTAGCTTGTCCTTCCCCAGTAGTAGAAGGTGCTGTTGGCGCTGGAAAAGGGATGGTTTGCTTTGGGTACAAGGGTGGGATTGGAACAGCTTCACGTATCGTTAAACACGAATCAACAAGCTACCAGATTGGTTGTCTTGTATTAAGTAATTTCGGTAAACGCGAGGATGCGTTATTTGCTGACTGGGGGCCTATCAAACAGGATACCCCAGATGGTTCAATAATGATTATTTTAGCAACAGATGCTCCACTTCAGGAAAGACAATTGCAGCGTCTGTCCAAACGTTGCGCAGCAGGTTTAGGGCGGACTGGAAGCCATTTGGACAACGGGAGCGGAGATATTGCGTTTGCTTTTTCAACAGCAACTACCGTTTCTCACACATGGAAGCAGATCACCGATACCATTAATTTTTTGCGAGACGACCATCCGCTTATGAATCAACTTTTTCAAGCAGTCGTCGAAATCGTTGAAGAATCCATTATACGCTCTTTACAAATGGCGGAAACAACGGTAGGACGAATGGGAAGAATTGTAGAAAAAGCACCGTTATAAAGTCAACCTTCAAGCCGTGAGGGGGGGCCCCCCACGACTTATTCGTACAGTAATGATGTAATGGTATGACCTAAAGTTTCGCTTACGAAATAAGGCATTTTAGGTGCTGTTATCTCCTACTTAGACTTGTTGCAGTATGGATTCTCCACTTCTTGAGTTGGAAGTCTTATAGCACCTTATATGTGGGATAAATTTAACCTAGCAAAGTTTAAATGTACCTATCTCAGGGAACACCTCCTCTACAACTATTTTTAGTAAGGAGTGATGAATCGCATGCGTACAAATCTAAACCATTTCATCAACGGGGAATGGGTCGCTTCAACAGGTTCCGAAACCATCCAGGTGATTAACCCAGCAACGGAAGAAGTCATTGGTGAAATTAGCTCTGGCACAAAAGAAGATTTGGATAAAGCAGTATCGGCAGCAAAAACATCATTTCCATCCTTTTCGAAAACCACAAAAGAAGAAAGAATGGAATTGCTCAAATCGATAGCAGCTGAGTATGAAAACAGAAAAGACGAGCTTATCGAAGTAATAACCGAAGAATTAGGCTCGCCTATATCTATGTCAGAAAAAGTCCATTATCACATGGGATATAACCATTTTTCACATGCAGCAGAAGCATTAAAAAACTTTTCCTTTGAAGAGGACCGAGGTGGACACAAAATCCGCAAAGAATCGATTGGTGTTAGTGGATTAATTACACCTTGGAATTTTCCTACCAATCAAACATCGACCAAAATTGCAGGTGCGATTGCAGCAGGTAGCCCAACTGTGTTAAAACCAGCTTCGATGACACCTTTTGCAGCCATGCTGTTAGCTGACATAATGAATACAGCTGGTGTTCCCAAAGGCGTATTTAATTTAGTAAATGGCTCTGGCTCAACTATCGGAACAGGAATTAGCACTCACCCGGATATTGACTTTGTCTCCTTTACAGGATCAGGTAAAGTCGGGGAGCAGATCATGAAAAACGGCGCGGAAACGATTAAAAAAGTTGCACTTGAACTCGGCGGAAAATCACCGCTTGTTGTTTTAGAAGATGCAAACATTGAGAAAGCCGCTAAAACTGCAGCTTGGAATATTATGATGAACACAGGTCAAGTCTGTTCCGCAGCAACCCGTGCTATTATTCCTGCATCAATAAAGAAACCTTTTGAAGAAGCAATAAAACAAGCACTTTCTACTTTTAAATATGGTGATCCAAAGCAGGAAGATGTTCAAACAGGACCACTTATATCTAAGGAGCAATGGGACACTGTACAATCTTATATTGAAAAGGGCGTTCATGAAGGGGCTACCCTACTCGTTGGAGGTACGGGAAAACCAGCGGGACTGAAAACTGGCTATTATGTAAAACCTACCGTGTTTACAGATGTAACAAATGATATGGTAATTGCACAAGAAGAAATTTTTGGACCCGTACTTTCTGTCATCACCTACCATGATTTAGATGAAGCTTTACACATTGCCAATGATACAGTTTATGGTCTGGCAGGCTACGTTGTCGGTAAAGATGAAAATACTCTTTCTTATGTAGCCAACAACATGAAAGCAGGACAAATTACAGTGAACAATGGAAAAACAGATTTCTTTGCTCCATTTGGAGGCTACAAACAATCTGGCATTGGTAGAGAGTGGGGCGACTTTGGGATTGAAGAATATCTTGAAGTGAAAGCAATTATGGGGTTATCCTCCTAAAGTGAACTTTCAAGCAGTGGAGTTTTATCCCCCACTGCTTGAAAATCAACTAATCATGTATTTGGCTTGCAACATCTCCTGCTTACCCTTGTAGGCTTGACAGAGAGGCTCTTACAAGCTAGTTACGGAGGGGTTCTATTGGCTCTACACTTAACCACCTCCTTTTAAGCTAAGGAAAAATGACGAAGCCGCATGATAGTAAATGTTAGCTTTACTATCATGCAGCTTCATTTTTAATACATTTTATAATAATTATTTTTTACTTATGCCCTAACCTCGGATTATTTTTTTGCAAGCAATGGAATAGGGCTACAGAACAAACGAATCAACTAAAGATAAAGTGAACCTTCCATCAGCGGGGTTTTCTTCACCCCCGCTGGTGGTTAGTACCACCAGGGTATGACCTAAAGGCCCTTGAACGAATCGGGGATTTAGGTGCTTTTACCTCCCACTTCGACTTGCTCCGCTCGCATCTTCCATTCTTGAAGTGGGAGTCTATAGCACCTTATATCCGGGGTAAAGGAATCATGCCACTAAAACTTGGGGTATGCCGACGTGTGGGCGGCAAGCCCGTTTTTAGTCGTCCTTCCTCTTAGTGACGAACCGATGATGCCTTATCGTAGAGCGCATTTTTAAAGTCGCATCGTTGCTGGGCTTATGCGCCGGACGTGGCTATTCGGTTATTTCGTTATCCCCAAGCACCTCATTTTATACTTTTGTATGAAAAAACGCTATTTACCATTATATAACTTATTTATTTTAGGTAGTATTTCAATAATCTAAACATTATAAAGCAACATTTTTCATCATAGATGGTAGCTCGCGCTCTAGGCGAGCCATGGTGGTTTCTTATCTTATTAGATAAACTACTCTCAGTTAGTCTTCATCTTTTACGTCCAAATCTTCAGGAATTGGCTCATTTAAATAGTCTTGGATCATTGCTCGGTACTTTTCCACCTGTTCAAAATGTGTTTGAAATTGTTCGCTGTTAATTAGAAACTGCTCACCATCATGAACGGCGCGGATTCTTCCCTGCAATACGAGAGCATGTATTTGCTTTTCATCTATCGACAGATATTCAGCTGTTTCAGGTATCGTCATGTACATGCGTCCTCATCCTTTCTTGATGTTCAACTTTTATCCATAGTCATTTTTAGCAATGTGGATCACGAACAAGTCTGCCAACACACCTCGCTGACATCTGCGGTAAATTAACTTGCGTCGCTATTATTTTACCATTAGTATCCATCATCGGGTTAAAACTATGCATCCTTACTTCGTGAGAACTGAACTGACTTCATTTCCTATTTTACTCCACTATCTAATATCGAAAATGTCTTCGCTTCACAGTTTATTTCAGCTATTGCCCCATATGGCAAAATAAATTTCGGCTCTGTATGACCAAAGTTCAAATTATAAAGGACTGGCAAATGCTCTAAATCATATTCTTGTAATACAGTCCTAATCACAGCTTTATATTCTTCATAATACTTCTCATTTTGCGGCTTTGCAAAAATTATACCTTTTACTACTTGTAAAATTCCTTGGACAGCATAATTTCTTAACCAGCGTTTCACAAGCTCAGGAGATGGTTTTTCTTCTGATGTTTCAAAAAATAAAATTCCATTCTTCCAACTATCCATCTTCGGCCAAAGCTCTGTTCCTTTGGCAAACTCCAATACTTCCATACATCCACCTATTAAACGCCCAGAAACAATCCCTTCTCCTTGTAGCAACTCATACCCGTGATTCGGTTGCATGTTTCTTTTTATCTGGCTGTTTGAAGGGACAAACCAATCTAAAAACTCACTCGTCCATTCCTTTGCTGGTTCAATGGTTCCAATCAGTTCATTAGAGAACAGGGTTCGCTCGATGAAATCAATCGTATACGAATGCATTTCCACATTTTCAGCAAAATCGGTTAATATCGCTGGTCCATAGAAAGAAGACAGTCCGGATTTGTAACAGAATAAATGCACGATTGTTGCATCGGAATAACCCATAAAGATTTTCGGATGATTGCGAATGACAGAAAAGTCGATATAAGGCAAAAGTCGAACACTATCTTCTCCACCAATATTAGCGATAATGGCTTTTATCGTTGGATCTTGAAAGGCTTGCATTATATCCTCTGCGCGAGCTTGTGGGTTTTCATATAAATACGCAGCACCTTTAAGACTGTTAGGCATTGGAACAACTTCGAGGTCAAACACCTCTTTTAACCGCTTCACACCAATTTCATAACGATAACGAAGCTCTGGTTCACCTGCCCCGCCCCAGCTTGGGCTGACCGTTGCCACGCAGTCACCTTTTTGCAGTTTATTTGGTTTTATTAACAAGTTTTCCACTCCCTTTTTTAAAATGAATCTTTTCCTTCACAACCTTGATTATATTTGCAACTGGCAAAGAACCATTAACAACTTCGTCAGCGGAAGCTTTCACATTTCTTCCGTGCAATAAATATTCTTTCATATAGGAAACTACATCTAGTTCATGGTAATCCCTTATTACTCCCCTTGCCATCGCGATATCCAATGGAGTATCCATGTAAATTGCCAAATCAAGCATAGCCTTTGTAGCCTCATTTAAATAAGCAAAAGGGTAATCTAGAAAAATATAGTCCAGATTAGCAGTTTCATACAGGCGTTTCACATCATGTACGAAAGAATCCAGTTTCCATTTATTATAATTCGCTCCACGCTTTATCCAACTAGCAAAATCAGTAGGGGCATTAGAAAAATGATAATCGTCAAATATAACGCTGTTGCGTTATCATACTCGACTTCCAATTGTTTTCGTTATGGTCGTTTTGCCGCTACCAGAAATGCCTGATAACGATACAATATAGGTTTTATGCATGATTTGACAGCTCCCTTATTCGCCTTAAATACATCGTGACATTGGTTACGTCTTCATGCGGGAATGCAAAATCAAGTGTATGTGCCACATGCTTAGATAACCTAGTAAACAGCTGACACATGGTAAATAAAGCTTGCCAAATTTGTTCAAAATCATTACCGCCACTATATGTCTTCATGTAGTTTTCCCAGTCCTGTTTATCTAAGTATGTGGGATAGTATTTTCCAAGTTTTCCTGAACTAGCCGAAAAATTAGTTTTCACACCAATATGCCAATCGATAATTTGCACAAGCACATTTCGGTTAATTTGTTCGTACATGAACATCGTGTAGGTTATTTCCTTTCGCCATAGCCCTTTGCCTATATTTAAGCATATCCACCAAAATTCATTACACACATCTGCAAATTCTTGCTCGCTTGGTCTTTGAATATAATAATCCTTTTCACTGGTTGGCGGTAAGTTCCCAATAAGCTGATCTTTATCCATCAGTAACATACTCAGACTGTTAAACGGTTGAAATAAAGCCAGTTTCTCTTCCGGAATCAATGTTAAATCAAGCCGATTTCCATCGATAAATTGCATTAAATAAACAAAATGACCTTTATTCTCAGGCGGTGGCGTAACCTTTTCCTCAGGCATTTGCATCATGATCCGATCACCAAAAATATCCACCCATGTATGATCAGAAGTAAAAGAAGCCATATTTTTTACCACATAAACAATATCAAAGTCTTGAAACATATCCTTTTCCACATTTGGATTTGCCCGCGAACCATTCAAAACTACTGCGCGTATCCGCTCATCCTGTTGCGCTGTTTGCATAATAAGCTGCATCATTTCCTGTTCTGTTCGCATAGATGTGCTCCTTTCATTAGCTTTATTTTTTCGACTATTTCTAATCATAGGAAATTATACCATAATGTTACGAGCAATATGTGCACGTTTATGGAAAAGAAAAAATTCAGGGATTACTTCTACTTTCACCGAACGAATTGTGAACTTCGGCGACTTAATTGTGAACTTCGAGCAATTCCTGCTATAATAGATAGCAAAGATATATATGTAGCAATGCCACCTATTGAACAAAGGCGCAGGGCGCCCGTTTAGCAACGTAGCGAATGGAACGAATCAACGGAGATAAAGGAATCACGGTGAGGCGACGAACCGATGTGGCCTTATCGTAGGGCGCATTTCTAAAGTCGCATCGTTGCTGGGCTCATGCGCCGGACGTGGCTATTCAGTTATTTCGTTATCTCCAAGCACCTAAGTTTATACTTTCTTATACTTTTAGAAAAACTTGGCTTGTCATCAAGTCTTCATCGTTTTTCTTAAACTATAAGCCATAGAGTTTTATTCCCTCATCAGTGTAAAAAGGAGGTAAGTAAAATTGTCAAATCATGATAGATGGTTTATCCAAATTCGAAAAGGGCTCGCTGAACTCGCTGTTATGATTCTGATGAAAGACAGTGCTGTTTATGGATATCAACTCACCAAAGCACTAAAGTCCAACCCCATGTTCGAGCTTTCTGATGGGTCCATTTATCCACTTTTAAAAAGATTAGAAGCTAACCAACTAGTAGATACGTATTGGGATAATCCAAATACGGGCTTACGAAGAAAGTACTACCAACTATCTACAAAAGGCGCCCAAGTTTTAACGGAACGTTTAAATGTGTTTCAACAGTCTATCGATATGTTATGGAAATTACAGGAGGAGGTTAAGAAAGATGAGGATTAAGAATACTGATACCTATTTAAGAAAATTGGAAGAAGAGTTAATTGAATTACCAAAAAAAGAACGCAAAGCCATCGTAGCTGAAATTGAAGACCATTTCTCCAATGAAATAATGGAACAAATGCATCAAGGAAAAAGCAAAGAAGACGCCGAATGGAAGGTAATTCACCAATTTAAATCTCCCAAAGACTTAGCAGAAGCATATGTAACGACATCTAGCCAAAGCAACTTCGACCAACTTACAGTATCTTTTTTTGTTATTAACCTATGGGTAGCGGGAAGTGGTGGGCTACTTGCACAATTACTAGACATCTACAATCTTGGAGGTCTGACTGCAGGCATACTTGCTGTAACCATTTCCATTATTCATCTTTTCTTTAAAAAGGATTGGCGGAAATTAGAAGTACAAGCGCTATATTATTTTAAGTGTCTAATCCCTTTTTTCCTGTTCCCAGCCTCACTTTTCATGTTTTGGCTTCATGGAGAAATTAATACGTACACCACTACTTACTTGGTCAGTTATTGGGTTTTTATTGGTTTTAGCTATCGCTTGTCTCAATGGTTTTACAAGCGAGCGTTAAACTGACTTTAATGTTACCATCATTAACCCAGGTATTCTGAAAAAAGAGGGTTAAAAAGTTAACTGGACTACTATGTTGATAATAATATGTAATTCCATATAAAGCATACATCCTCTTGTTTCATACATAATAGCTTTGTGAAGCAAGAGGATGCCCTGTAATCCCGCGCCCACTGAAAAAGTAGAACATTTGAAAATCAGGCCTATGAACCCCCCACAATTAATGGGGTTTGGGGTTAAATAGACTTTTAGTCCCCACAATATGCTAATATATCACGTAATTTTTGGAAGGAATTGATTTTTTGTGTTTTTAAATTAAGGACTTTTTCAGTGGTCTTCGTAATTCCTATCATGAATTTTAGCTGAAGATTTTAGACAAACAAATAAAAATAGAAATACATAACAAACGTACTGTTATGTATGAAGGCAATATTTTATAGGCTTACAGACAGAGAAATATTACTATCAGAGCCGATTAGAAGACAATGTGGTTAAGGAATAATATGACAGTATAAACGTCACTCCGATTCAACTAGCTAGATAGGCGAAGAAAACAAAAAATCTGTTTAATCGCTACCTTGCTATCACCTTTATTTAATAAGACTAACGCAACACTAATCTATCAATTGTCATTAACATACACGTTAACTGCTCAGCAGATTACATGTATAATGAATGAGAATATTATAAACTAAAATGAATTAGAAAAGGAGGGGTTCAATTGCAAGCATATGCTGATAAACAAGCCTTGGTTAATGAAATTACGAAAAGAGCAAAGCTATTTATAGATGAATTTCGTTCTATTAATAATCTTGGTAAAGACGTTTTTGTAGATGAAGTTGATAGAACGCCATCCCAAATGATTGCTTACCAATTAGGATGGCTAAATTTAATATTATCGTGGGAACAAGATAATAAAGATGGGAAAGAAGTCATAACACCGACAAGAAATTATAAATGGAATAACCTTGGTGGACTTTATCAAAACTTTTATGATCGGTATGCTGATTATTCGTTGGAAACGTTAATTGATATGTTTAATTGCGATGTAAATAAAATTATTCAACTAGTAGAAAGCTATAATGATAAGGAACTATTTGAACAGGGCGGTAGACAATGGGCAACTACAACTCCTTCTAGCTGGCCCATTTGGAAATGGATACATATAAATACAGTTGCACCATTCAAATCATTTAGAACTAAAATTAGAAAATGGAAAAGATCAGGTGACGCTCAGCAGTATCAAAATAACTAAATATAAAGTAAATCTTTAATCAGCAGGGTTTTCTTTTTTCTTCACTAGTACATTAGGTCAAAGGAGTAGGAACGAAGACGTTCTTGAAAAAGAAAAATACTTCTTTTGTTTGACAAAGCTCAACCCCTTCTTGCTCAAGTAAATTGAAATTATAATAGCGAGTTACCTATAATGAATTACCACACAACCATTCGAATCCGCTCAAACACAAAACTGCCCCGTAGATTTCACGACAAATCTACGAGGCACGCTTATAGACGCTAATTCATCTTCAACTCTTTCAATTGCTTCTCCAATGCTTCTGTTTTTCTCAGTTGACCAACCATGCGCTTAATTAACTGAATTTCTGCTTGCGCTGTCATAATATGATCCTGCGCATGAATCATGAAAAAGCTTGGCGTTTTGTCTTCATTTTGGCTTTGAATCAGTTCGGTTTGATATTTATGCCCTTTGACAAACTCCTCATGCGCTTCATCCAGTTTCTTTTCTGCTTCGGTAAAATCATATTCTTCTGCGGCATCCAATGCTTCATATGCTGCACCGCGGGCATTACCGCCGTGCAAGATAAGCTGCATCATAATTGTTTCGTAGTCCATCTTCAAACACTCCTCTAGTTGACGCTTGTTTCAGCTGCTTCCTCTTGTTCTTGTTGCACTAATTGTTTTTCATATTTCTTAAAGAAAGGATAGTAGATAATGGTGGCAATAACACCATTCATAATTTGTACAAGCCCGGCTAACCAAGAACCACCTGTTGCAATAAATCCACCAAAGAAAATCGGCACCGTAAACGGTGGTTGAATAACGACTGGCGGTAAAATGCCGGTTGCAAATAGAATATAGTTGATGGTAACGATTACTGCTGGACCTAAAACAAACGGAATAATTAAAATAGGATTTAATACGATCGGTAATCCAAAAATAACTGGTTCATTAATATTAAATAATGACGGAATGATTGCTGTTTTCCCAACTTGTTTTAATTGGACGGAAGCGGAAAATAACATGAAAATGACAAGTCCAAGCGTTGCACCAGATCCACCGATATGTGTGAACATATGGAAGAATGGCTCTGTTACAATACCAGTTGCTTCCGTTCCAGCTTTAACTGCATCCGCATTTTCGGCTAATTGCGTCATCCAAAATGGATACGCTACAGAAGAAACAACGTTCATTCCGTGGATTCCTATAGACCATAAAATTAACATTAATAAAATCATACCAAGTGCTGCCCAGTATGAATTAGATGCACTTACTAATGGGCTAAATAAATCAAGCACTAATTGTGGCAGCGTTACTTCAAAATTCGCCCACACAATCCAGGCAATCGCCCAAACCAATGGTAAAATAATCATAAAAGGAATTAATGCGCGAAATGTCCGCATAACATATGGCGGAACCCCTGCAGGCATTTCAAAGGTAACTCCTTTATTTATTAAAAAGCGCATCGCTTCTGTTGTTAAAATCCCTAAAATGATAGCAATAAATAACCCCTGTCCACCAAGGTAATTTAAAATTTCACCAAATGGAACTTGCGTAATGTCGGTTACAGGAAATGCTGTCATGAAAAATGCCAGCATGGAAAGAATTCCAGCCATCACCGCATCCATATCATAGCGAATGGCTAAGCTGTAACCAACACCAAAGGCTACGGTTAAAGCCATCAAACCGAATGTTAAATTAAACGGAAAGAGTAACTGTGCCTGTATCGGGGTGACC
Source organism: Virgibacillus sp. 6R (assembly GCF_001895305.1). Classification (NCBI taxonomy): domain Bacteria; kingdom Bacillati; phylum Bacillota; class Bacilli; order Caryophanales; family Bacillaceae; genus Virgibacillus; species Virgibacillus sp. 6R. The sequence continues at coordinate 1,252,760 of NZ_CP017762.1, forward strand.
GCATCTTCCCACGCATTAATGATCCCCCAATCTAAAGATGTTGGCGGGTTGGCAATAATTAGAAAGATTGCTCCAGTAATAATAACAGGAAGTGCAAAAATAACAAACGCATCACGAATTGCTTGCAAATATCTATTTTGTGCAATTTTCCCCAACGGTTCCATTAAGTGATTTTCCAACCATTCAATCATTTAAAACGCCTCCTAGTTATTTATCATTTTTAAGACCTGATCCAATACTTTGTCTCCGTCCATTAATGCGAATGCTCGTTGATCAACAAGTTCAACAGGAATCTGGTATGCATCAGCAATTTTGGAAACTTCTTTTTTTAGGTGACGTACTTGTGGCTCTAACAACGCAACATTGTATTTTTCCGCTTTTTGCTTAAATTCTCCTGTCCCACCAGCGTCAACTGTCATGGTGAAACCCCTTTTCTCGGCAGCTTCTTGTACCTTTTTAGCTAGTTGGCTGGATGTAGCCCCCCAACTGCATAGAATGATTAATTTGATGTCTTTGTTTGTTTCCATTTTCAAAACTCCCATCTGTCATTTTTTATTGTTTGTTTTGCGCATTGCTTAAAATATTCTTTGCTACGCGATCAACTTTTTTATAGTGGCACATAAGCCAATAAGAAAACCAGGATGCTAAACTGATAACGACAGAAAAAGCAATGCCGAACCCTAGTATGAGACTGGCTGATTCCTGTCCTGACCACAATGCATAGATGCCATAGCCTATCCATATAGCCGTAAAAACAGAAGCATAAACGGTTAAAAACTTCTTCACTTTCCTCCCTCCTCTCTGATTTGTGCCCTTCCACTTACTATTATGCAAAATTCATGCCAACACAAATAAACCCCTTAATAGCAAGGACTAGAGCGCATTAAAAAATGTGTGCAGAAAATCTGCACACATTAACGTGATAATTTTAGCAATGCTTTTCGGAGAGGAACATAGATCGGAAGATGATACGTGGCTTCCAATTTTGTAAACAAAGGCTCCCAAACTTTCATCTCTTCGTCGTCCATTGAAAATTTGCGATCAATCGGTACAGACGAAAGTAATTGCTCCATATTATTTTGTAGCTTTGCTCCTACTAAACGATCCATCAAACTGCCAATATGCATCCACATACCTAATTTTCTATTCACATCCCATTTATAATAGGCAGCAATTGGTTCCATATATTCGTTTAGAATAGTAGCTAAAGATTGCGGATTAATATAGGTAACGATTTCAGCAAGTCCTTTGGAAACGAGCGGAAATATTTCGTTACGCTTTATGTCTCCTTCACGTAGCTTAGGGGATTTTCGAGTGACTTCTAATAATTTCGTCATTCTGGATATCCCCTCCTCCTGCAAAAGCTCCCAAGCAGGAATATAAGGAACCCCTTCTATAGTAACTGGAACCGTTCCGATAATAGCAACGATATCATAGTGTTGCTTTAATTCTTCTAAAATTGACGTATCCTTCGTAGTCGGATCAATACGAACCGAACGAATGAGAACATCTTCATCCACATCAGCAAGCTGATCCTCAATCCAGGATTCTAATAATTGGGCGGCTCCTTCACCTGTAAAACATACTGTTGTAATCATTCGTTTCTTTTCCACAGGTGAGTATGTTGTTTTTTCTTTCACAAAGATAGTCATAGCCTTTTTGGTATCATGGTATATTTCTTCCAACGACATATTGGAGATAAGTGATTTCCTACCTGCTTCCAATACCATCGGTAAATTGACACTGGATAAAGTTTTCACTTCTACATCTAACTCATGTTGAATAGCATCTCCCATTGTTATAAGAGAGCCAATATCTACAAGCAGAAGTGCACCTTTTATGTGAGTCATAGCACTAATTTTTTGTTTGACGTGCTGATATATTTCCGTTGCTGAAACATGTAACGGCATGTCAATGGCTTGAATAACTTTATTTCCAAGTAATGTGTTGGTCACTTCGGCCATGGAAGAAGCAGTTGAGGCACCATGCGTCACTAAAATGACGGCTATCGATTGTTCGGAATGAACGGTATTCTTTTCATCCGTTGTTAAAAAATGCGCCAATAATGCAATTTCTTCTTTAGGTAATTGCAGACCAATGGTTGTGTTTAAATAGGCAGCTAATTGTTGGGCAGCTTCTCTGTAAATCGGATTTGGGTGCGTTACAATCGGCAGCTCTTTTTTTGCCTCATACTGGTGATTACGGTAATTCTGCAAATGCAGTCCAATAACATATAACTGATTGTTGTTAAAATGTAACGGCAAATAAGATAAATGACTTTTTGCTTCCGATAAGGCATGAAATAAGTCCTCATCAATTAATTGTTGCCACCCTTGTTGGACAAAATGGGGTTGTCGGTATTTCTTTGATAAGTCAGAAATATATTTTTTAATCGTTGCATGAATAGAATGATAATCTTCTTGACTTGCTATTTTTTGATAAATATTAGGCAAATGCTCACTAATTTTCTTTTCACTTTCTATTGTTGAGGTCACTTCTTGTTGATCAAATGATAAGGAATTTGCAAAGCTTGCAATATTATCTGGCAGGTCAGCAATTTGGATAATTACTTTTTCTTCATGCTTATTTAAATAACGTAAGTAGGCATGGGCACAAGCAATCTGAATGTCACTTTTTAATTGACCAATATTTCCTGGACATGGGTAATGAAGCAATGCTTCGCGGCTATTATCTGTAATGGCTAAGCTCGTATCCATTTTATTCGCTTCTTGCTTTAAAAAATGGTTAACTAGCTCTTCCCTTTCTTTACGAGTGCGTTCTTTTAGCGATGGCAACGTCAACTTAATAGAAAAGCGGCGTACCAGAGCAGGCAGCAGGGCCTTATGTGGATCTTCAGTTGTCGCTCCGATAATAGTAATATTCGCATAACGATCTTTGGTTGCCTCTCCTAGTACGCGGTAAATTCCCTTATCCATCAAATAAAAGAGCATTTCTTGTCCAGAAGGCGGTAAGCGATGAATTTCATCGAGAAATAGAATCCCACCATTTGCTTTTTCTACTAAACCAACCCGATCCTCGATTGCCCCTGTAAAGGCCCCCTCTTTAATTCCAAAAATTTGTCCAACCAATAGCTCTGCATTTTGTGCATAATCTGCACAGTTAAAAGCTACAAAAGGTACTTCACCTTGATCACTCATACGTTTTTTCGCTAATTCACATAATGTTTCCGCAAGATACGTTTTTCCTGTACCAGTCTCTCCAGTAAGTAAAATGGGGATATTACGAGAGGGATATAATAGAGCTGCCATCCCCTGTTCTAAAATGGGGCGTAGGCTTTTGCCGATGCCTTCTAAATCGATAAGATCAGCTTCTTCCTCAGCAGGAGTATGTCCGATGTATTTTACTGGTTTCCCCGGTACTTTCACAGCATTATTTTGCTTTACTAATGCGTTTAAGTAACGACTAGCGGTAGAACGATCAATATGTAGTTTTAGACTGACATCCTTAGCAGTCAATCCTCCGTTCTTTCCTGTATCTGTCTGAAGCAACTCTTTTACTTCATTTATTCTACTCATTATCGAAACCTCATTTACAAGTATCATTTACTCTTTCCATTGTAACAGCTTACACGAATATTTACATATAGATTGCTACAAGATTAGTAACACAGAGAAAAAATGGATTACGCGTAAGTAAATAACGTCGAATAATTTACATTACAACTGATTCCATTTCCCTAGATCCAGCGGAAGATTGATCCAAAATTACGTTCATTAAGTCTAATTATACTTTAAATTTTGTCATATTTTGAGATGTTTTGACAACCTTTGTTGAATCTATTGCTTTTTTTTTGGTTAATGAGCATACTTATTTTTGTGTGTTTCCGACATAACTCTATAAAATTCTCGATAGAAAGGGAGATTTAAAACAATGAAAGTGATTGAACCAGATCCCTCTCGGCTAGCCGCAAGGATCAATAAGAAAAAGCAAGAAATGATTGCGCTAGGCTTAAAGTACGGGTTAACAGATCGAAGAACAGTAAAATGCAGCCAACAGCTTGATACATTATTAAATTTACATCATAGTTTAAGACCATTATACTTAACAAGCTTTATCTTTTTTTATTTTCTTGCTTAGTTTTTTCATGAATGAATAATCATTCACATTTGTATTAATCAAGCAATTTTTCAAGTTCCACTACGTAGGACACCTTTCATGGAACAACCAGATTAATAAATCAATATGACCCACCAAAGCGGGTTTAGAACATGAGAGATCAACGATTATTTCTTTACCCCTATATAGATGAGGCAGATAGTTACTTTTATAATATATTGCTTCCTTCATTACGAATGATACATTTACTTATCCAATATACCTTATCTGCCTTGAGCCCTTTTTAAAATACCCAAAAAAAGGACTCTACCGAAAACTCAGTAAAGCCCACTTCTCTATTTATTCACCCAATACCGTTTTGGCAATATTCTTATCCAATGCTTCAAAATCGTCATAGGAGATGGTTTCATATAATTCTTTTCTCGTTTGCATGTCCGTAACACCGTTCTTTTGTGTTCCTTCTTCTTTAATCAGCTTGAAGATTCGCTCATACGCTTTAGCTGCCACTCGTAAAGAGGTTACCGGATAAATAACCATATGAAACCCCATCCGCTGAAATTCTTCTGCTGATATATACGGCGTCTTTCCAAATTCCGTCATGTTTGCCAGTAATGGTGCCTGGACCTTTTGAGCAAAAACTTGAAATTCCTCATCTGTTTGCAACGCTTCAGGAAAAATAGCGTCAGCTCCAGCTGCTACATATGCGTTAGCGCGTTCGATCGCTGCATCCAATCCCTCATTTGCCCGTGCATCTGTTCTGGCTACAATCACTAACGAAGGGGCTACTTTTTTAATTGCTTGCAGCTTTTGTTCCATTTCTTCTTTAGTGACAAGCTGTTTTCCATTTAAATGACCGCATTTTTTTGGTAATTGTTGATCTTCTATTTGGACGGCGGCTACGTTTGCTTCTAACATCTCTCGCGCAGTACGCGCCACGTTTAAGACGCCACCGAAGCCTGTATCTATATCTACTAAAACAGGTAGATTCGTAGCTCTGACAAGATCTCTTGCCCGCTCTGCTACTTCGGTCGATGTGACAATCCCTAAATCCGGCAAGCCCTTACTTGCCGTATATGCACCACCTGACAGATACAGTGCAGAGAATCCCGTTTGTTGGGCTACGAGTGCTGCCATAGCATCATGAGCTCCTGGAATTTGCAAAATTTCATCCGCTTGCATAAGCTCTTTAAAGCTTTTTGCCAATTCCTTTTGCGTTTTTGGTTCATCAACAATCCATGCCATCTTTCGGAGACCTCCTCGTTACTTCACAAATAGTTTCATCCATTCATGAACGTCCATTTCTGCTAGTTTATCATAATCGTAGCTCACAGCTTCAATTTCCCGTAACTGCTTACTTGCAAACTGCGTAGCTAAATTCGTTGCATATTTTTCTAAGATCTTTGGAATCGCTTCTTCTCTGCGGAAACGGTGCCCCAACGGATATTCACGTTCAATAGCTGCTGTTTGGGTACCATCTTTGAAATGGACTTGTACTGCATTGGCAATCGAGCGTTTCTCCGGATCTAAATAATCTACTGTATATGCTTTGTTCTCCGTTACAACCATTTTATCTCGTAGCATATCAACACGTGGATCTGCGGCTACATCATCCTCATAATCTTCTGCGACAATGTCCCCTTTTAATAGACCAATTGCTGTTATATACTGCAAGCAATGGTCACGGTCGGCAGGATTATACAATGTTCCTTGCTTATCAATAATTCGAATAGCCGATTCATGTGTGGAAATCGTAATATAATCAATTTCATCCAAACGATCCTTTACCTCAGGATGTAATTCAATCGCCGCTTCGGCAGCTGTTTGGGCATGAAATTCAGCAGGATAAGATACTTTAAAGAGCACGTTTTCCATCACATAACTATTTAACGGCTGTTTTAACACAAGCTCTTGCTTGTTGAACAACACGTCTTGAAAGCCCCATCCTGGAGCACTTAAAGCCGTAGCATAACCCATTTCACCTTGAATAGCCATGAATGCTAATCGAACAGCTCGACTCGTAGCATCGCCAGCAGCCCATGATTTACGTGAGCCAGTATTTGGTGCGTGACGATACGTACGTAGACTTGAATTATCAATCCAAGCATTGGATAATGCATTAATAATCTCTTCCCTGTTACCACCAAGCATTTTCGTTACCACGGCGGTAGTAGCAATTTTAACATATAGTACATGATCGAGCCCTACTCGGTTCAGACTGTTCTCTAACGCTAGAATTCCCTGAATTTCATGAGCTTTGATAGCCATTTCCAATACATCTTTGACTTTTAGTGGGGGTTTCCCATTCGCCACGTTCTGGCGACTAATAAAATCAGCAACCGCTAAAATACCGCCAAGGTTATCGGAAGGATGGCCCCACTCAGCTGCAAGCCACGTATCATTATAGTCGAGCCAACGAATCATCGTGCCGATATTAAAAGCCCCTTGCACAGGATCTAGCACATGAGATGTACCAGGCACACGAACCCCGTTCGGTACAACTGTTCCAGGGGCAATTGGTCCAAGATGCTTCGTACACTCTGGGTAATTAAGGGCTAGAATTCCACAGCCAATTGAGTCGATTAATACATAATGGGCGGTTGAAAAAGCCTCTTCACTAGTAATCTCTTTATTTAATACATAATCAGCTATCTCTTCTAATAATACATCTGTTTTTCTTTCATCTTTAACTTGTACCATTACATTCGCTCCTTCTAGTTCCTTAATAGCTTTCTCCAATATAATGCACACGTGGACGGAAAATCCGATTATTGTTATGCTGTTCAATGACATGTGCAGCTAACCCAGCTGTACGTGCACTGAAGAAAATTGGTGTATACAAACCAATCGGAATCCCTAGCATCCAATAAACCGGGGCTGCATAATAATCGAGATTTGGATACAATCCTTTCTCCTCTCGCATGACTTTTTCTCCTGCTTCGCACATTTCTAATAGCATATAGTCGCCTTTTTTCTCACATAATTGCTTTAAGGAATCTTTCAAAACTAAGGCTCGCGGGTCCATCTTTTTCATATAAACACGGTGCCCGAAGCCCATTATCTTTTCTTTATTGGCGAGTTTCCTTTGGATAAGCTCTTCAAAAGCAGCAGCAGTTTTCACTTCATTTAACATATACATGACCGCCTCATTCGCTCCACCATGCAAATTTCCTTTTAAAGAGGCAACTCCACCCGTTAATGCGCCATAAAGATCAGAATTCGTCGAAGCAATTACTCTGGCAGTAAATGTTGAGTTTGGCATCTCATGCTCACTATAAAGAAGTAATGTACGGTCAAAAATTTCCGCTTCAAAGTCAGTTGGCTTTTCTCCTGTTATCATATATAGAAAATTTGCACTATAAGAAAGCGATTGATCCGGTTTCACAGCCTCCTTCCCATTAATGAGACGATAGCTATTCACCGTAATAGCAGGCAACGTTCCTAGTAATGCATACGCTCTGCTTTTATTCGCCTCCAATGAACGATTATCAATATCTTTATCGTATCCCGAAAGCGCTGACAATCCTGTGCGCAATCCGTCCATTGGATGTGTTTCTTTTGGTAACAGAGATAAAATTTGCATGACTTGATCTGGGATGTCGTAATTGGAGGTTAGCTTTTTTTCAAGTGCAGTTTTTTCTGAGGCATTTGGTAATTTTCCATCTAATAAAAGGTGGACAACATCAATATAATCGTTGCTTTTCGACAAATCGATTAGTTCATGACCTCGAATAATGATTTTTTCTTGCTCTGTATCAAGAAAAGAGATTGCTGTCTCTGCTGCAATAACTCCGTCCAAACCAGGGACAAACTGCTGCTTCGTACTCATAAACATCCTCCTTTGTTATTCGATAATTTTCTTTTTTCCCTCTATTCCTATTATAAAATTGAAATGAAGATTAGGAAAATATATAATTTTAATTAATAGGCATAAAATTTTTCAATATCAAAATAATCTAAGTGGGGTGTTAATTTATGAGAACTGAGGATTGGGAAATGTTAGCAGAACTTTATCGTACGGAAAATATTACTCAAGCTGCGCAACGCCTGTTTTTATCTCAGCCGACATTAACGTCGCGATTAAAAAAACTGGAAAGCTATTACGGGGTCCAGCTCATTATTCGCAAGCAACGCGGCATTACGTTTACGCCTGAAGGGGAACAATTGGCACTTCATGCACAAAAAATGCTATATGAGCAAAGAAAAATTGAAGAACAGCTTCACAATATGAAGGATCAAGTCTCCGGCACTATTCGGGTTGGCGTATCGAATTTTTTTGCTTTAAATAAAATGCCAAAATTGCTGCGTTTATTTAAGCAAAGCTACCCCGATGTCGAATTTCAAGTCGTTACTGGGTGGAGTAGTGAAATGCACCGGCTCATTTTAAATCATGATGTTCATATAGCCTTCATTAAAGGAGATTACATTTGGAACGAAACGAAACATTTACTCTACGAAGAAGAAATTTGTGTTGCATCGCCCTGGGATTTCACATGGGAGGAACTTCCTCACTTACCTCGGATTGACTATCATACAGACGAAAAAATGAGAAGTATTGTTGATCATTGGTGGTACAGCAACTATAAACAAAATCCAAATATTAATATCCAAGTTAACCAAGTAGAGACGTGCAAGGAAATGATCATTAACGGTCTCGGCTATGCTATTATTGCTAATCTAGTTGTTCGCCCATACACGGATTTAATTATCAAACCCCTTCCCCTGCCGTCCGGTAGATTTATTACCCGTAAAACATGGATGTATTACCACGAAGACACGTTACAGCTAAACATTGTAAAAGCTTTTGTTCAGTTTATCGAGACATTAGATGTGAAAGCGTTATAATTGTAGTTTTTTACATTTTTTATGCAGCAAAGGGGGCACCTTGTTTATTGTAAATATTAGAAACATATGTCTCAACTTATTAGATGGGATCCATGAAGCAAAGCAAAAGAAAAAGATAGATGAGCGAGCGGGGTGAGTACCAGCTTCCATCTATCTATTTTTTATGCATTAGCTCATTTGCATCAACATCTTTAACTTCAGAAAAAGTTCCTGTCTGTTTAAGTACGTTACTTTGCAATTTCTTTTTAATTCAAGTAGATTTGTTGTTTTTATTGAATAGTTACCGCTTTTCTGAGATTATGCTCAAATACTTACATAAGATGCTATAGAGTTCTTCATATAATTAACGAGTGCACGCACCTCTGATTCCAGTCCTTCCCAATTATCAGCATACTCTCCTAGATAGCCTTTTCTAGCTAAATCAAGTAAATTCGCATATTCTTGAGGCAACCGAGGTATCGCCCAATCTGCAGCCACATCTTTTGGAGAAATTTCTCCATCAGCTACTGTCTGCCACATGCGAGCCATCGTTAAAATTACATTACGTTCGTCACCTTTCATCCCTTCTATTAAATCTGGTAAGGAATCTTTAATCGCCCTTCGAATATCTGTTTTCGGAACGGGATCAAGTATATCTGAAGCATCAGGACCATATAGAGAAACACTATTTTTTCTTGTTTTAGCTAAGACAATAGCTAAATCAGGGTTACAAGTTGGTTCGGGAATCTGACCTGCCTCAAACTCACTTCGAAGCCACTCTCCATACAAAAATTCATTTCTTGGCGGATATCTCCAGGGTACCACATCACTATGGTTGATTACCGTTACTTCCAGCGGTCGGACAGACTTTGTATTCCCTACCTTTCCCGAGATAAGCATGAGTCTCTCTGTCAGTTTTCTTCGCATCTCTTCTGATAAACGGTGATTTACGACAACTAGGATATCTACATCACTATTGATGCGTAAGCCACCAATTACGGCAGAACCAAACATATATACACCAATTACGGTTTGTCCCTGCAACTCCATCGTAATTTTTAATGCTTGAACCGCTTCCTTTGGTATCTCTTCATTAATTAGCTTGCCCATTTGTTACACTCCCCCCTTTTATTAAAATAAAATTAATCGCTGCAAATCGCACCATTTTCAATCATTTATTACTTATTGGGTATACACTAGTTGCTAAAATCTCGACTCATTAATGGAATAGCTATGGAAAATTATACGTAACATTCATCTATACTTAAAGAACAAACTGTTTAACAAAGGAGCGAGCGCCCGTTTAGCAACGTAGCGAATGGAACGAATCAACTAAAGATAAAGGAATCATGCCACTAAAACTGGGGTATGCCGACGTCTGGGCGGCAAGCCCGTTTTTAGTCGGCCTTCCTCTTTACGACGAACCGATGATGACTTATCGTAGGGCGCATTTCTAAAGTCGCATCGTTGCTGGGCTCATGCGACGGACGTGGCTATCCGGTTATTTCGTTATCCCCAAGCACCTCATTTTATACTTCTTATTGTTATAAAAAGAATATTTGAAATAGATTAGGCTCTCTTTTTCATCCTTTACCTTTAGTATACGCTCTCCAACACAAGAAACCGTACTCATTTTTTCTATTCCTAATGCTAAGCTAAAATATAGTGACACACAATTATTCTCACTTATTCACAGACCCTATACCCCCTTTATTACTGTGGGGCGGATTCGGTGATTATGTTGCCGTTTTATTCCAAGGGAGTTCTATTTCGCCGATTATCTTAGCATGATTAATTGCAGCAGTATTAAGAATTGCTCAAGGGGCAGATACATTCGTTGCACTAATTGCAGCAGGATTGGTTATCCCATTGATGTTTGGAACAGATGTTGTTTTGGCTTTCATGGTAATAGCAACAGGAACTGGTAGTCTCATTGCATCGCATGTGAATGATACAGGGTTTTGGATCATTAAATAATCTTTTGGATTAACGATCAAAGAGACATTTTTAACGTGGACTATGTTAGAAACCGTTATTTCTGTAAGCGGTCTAGTATTTATACGAATGTTAAATACTTTTGTATGAGGTTTGAAGAAGGGGGAACTAGCCTTTAAAAGGCGAAATGGAAGTGATGATTTCATTTGCTGAAATGCCCGTATAAGTAATGGATAATAAACAATTTAACAACTAATTGTAGGGCGTTTTCATCCATAGTTACTTCCTTAAAAGCACTTATTATTAATAAACCTTTAATTCATCGTCATGGACACTCAAAAATTAGACAATAGTAGTTATTTTATTCAAAATATAAGGAGAGGGTAATAAAAGGAGGTATTTGATTTGCAAATCACGATAGGTGAAAATACATTAGAGCTGTTAATTGGGGATATTACTAAACAGGCAACAGATGCGATTGTTAATGCAGCTAATGGATCGTTGATGGGCGGTGGAGGCGTAGATGGAGCCATTCATAAAGCGGCAGGACAAGAATTGTTGCAAGCTTGCAGAAGACTTCGAAAAGAGCAGTTAAATGAGGAGCCTTTAGGCACTGGAGAAGCTGTTATTACTCCTGGATTTAAATTACCTGCTAGTTATGTGATCCATACAGTAGGTCCTATTTGGAATACACATAATCCAATCCAAGACATTCAGTTGGCAGATTGCTATCAAAATTCCTTCAAGCTTGCTAAAGAGTATAAGCTAACTAGCATTTCATTCCCTTCTATTTCTACTGGTGTATATCGTTTTCCCATTGAGCGGGCAGCGAAGATAGCAATGAGAACAATCACCAATTACTTACAGACAGTGGATTTCGGTCAGGTAAGGATGGTGCTTTTTTCAGAAACTGATTTTACCGTATATAAGTCTGCCCTAAGAAATATCATTTGTTCTTCTAGTTAATTAAAACAAGGTAAACCAACATTCTCCAGCATCTTGCACTCGCATGAATGATGCTTACTGCTTGCTTATTGCTATTTTAGCTTTTGGCAAATTTCATAATGGCGGGCTCTATACTAGTTTCAACCCGCCATTTATAATTATGCATAAGAAAAGTTACTATTGGCATGATATAGGAATAAGCGGAAAGAAAGCAGAAAGAAATGGAGCGTTTAGTTATGACCAAGCAACCTGTTAAAACATGGAGTATTATTAGTCTTGCCTCAATACCACTTGTAATGACATTAGGAAATTCTATGCTAATTCCTGTACTACCTGTTTTTGAAAAACAAGTAGGAATCACTACCTTTCAATCAAGTATGATCATTACGAGCTATTCCCTTGCCGCCATTTTTCTCATTCCAGTGGCAGGTTATTTATCCGATCGCTACAGTAGAAAAATTGTCATTTTAACCAGCTTAGTATTAGCGTTTATTGGTGGATTAATTGCAGGGTTCGCCTCATGGAAGCTTTCAGATCCATTTACTTGGATTATTATCGGTCGAGTACTGCAAGGTATAGGCGCAGCAGGAGCTTTCCCAATTATTTTGCCTTTAGTTGGAGATCTGTTTAAAGGGGATGATGAAAAAGCTAGTGCTTGCCTTGGGATCGTTGAGACCTCCAACACCTTTGGAAAAGTGTTAAGTCCTATTTTAGGTGCACTGTTTGCGTCTTTTTTATGGTATATCCCCTTTTTTTCCATCTCTTTGTTCAGTCTTATATCGATTGTGCTCATTTATCTATTTATTAAAGTTCCAAAACAAAAAGAAGAGGTGCAGCCATTTCAGGAATTTCTTCAGAAAACGAAAAGCACTTTCAAAACAGAGGGTAAATGGTTATATACGGTGTTTTTCATTGGTATTCATTTAATGCTAATTTTATTTGGGGTACTATTCTTTCTATCGGATGTTTTTGAAAAACAACATCAGTTATATGGCGTGACCAAAGGTTTTGTATTAGCGATCCCATTATTTGGCCTTTGCCTTGCTTCTTTCATTACTGGGCGCAAAATAAAAGGTGATTTAGCAACGATGAAACGAGTGTTATTATTTAGCTTGCCTATTACTGCGGCAAGTGTTGTATTTGTTGGCTTTTCAAGTGGTAATTTATACATTTTGCTTATCGTTACGTCTATTTTGGGAATTGCAATTGGTGCCGTCTTACCTACGCTTGACGCAATGATTACACAAGGAATTGATAAAGAAGAACGCGGAACTATTACTGCCTTTTATAGCTCCTCGCGTTTTATCGGTGTGGCTCTAGGACCACCTGTTATATCGATGGCTATGCGCCAATATATACATGTCAGTTATATTACGATGGGGGGCATCGGATTGTTGTTGTTTTTTTTAGTATGGCATTTTATTCATGCAGACGAACATATAGCAGCAGAAAGCGGATAAGGGGTGGGAAAAAAGCTGCTTACTTTCTTGAATTCACATCTACATTATCATTCAAAGTCAAGTATTCATGTTACCGTCATCTTTTGCATGTTTACCTTACGTTAATCTGCAGGCGGGGGATCAAATACATTTTCATCTCTGACAACTGCTCCAGCTTTATTCAGAGCTTGCACTTTTATCTCCTCCGCTTAACCCAAACCTGAAGGAAGCAAAACGAATCAAACATAAGTTCGCATATTTAATGGAATAGTAATTACCTTTTCGACATATCCTTTCCAAGTTACTTGCACGTCGTTCATATTTTCATCTGTCATCACACCAGCATAAAAAGCAAAATCAGGATATTGCGCCATTGTCCAAGCAAACCCGCTTTGTGGTCGTATGGATGGCAGATCCATTTGACCACTTATATAATGTTTTTTCATAAAGATTATTAATGTATGTTTTATTTCAGCTTCCTTAAAGAAGATTATCGTTTTTTCTTTATCCAAATCTTTATAAAATACATCGGCATTTTCTGGAATAATGTTATTTTTGCCTTCCAGCATAACTTGATTTATCTCAAAAATGTGATCGTTCAATTGATCTATTTCTTCACGTAGTTGCTTGTTTTCTTTTCTTAAATTTAAGTGTTTTAAATAGATGTCATTATACTTTTTTCTAATTCTTTGTTCAGAGTATCTTCTGTTTGATCTGTGTCAGGTTTGAAAAAATGGTTTACTGCCAACACAAACCGATGATTGCCATCACGAGTAAAAATCGTTTCCCCTTTGTCATATTTTCCTCCGCTAAATTAGTATAGCTTTCGTTTAGCATCATTACATAAAATGACTAATCCAAATATACTCTTCTTCTATACATAATAAACACCATTGAGAGCATAATAACTACCATAATAAATACGCTTCAAAAGGAGTATTCTGGATGACGGTAAGAGAAGGTTTAGAGCAAACAGAAAGAGCCTCACTAAAATTAATAGAAGTCAATCAAATGATTACAGATGCCCTGTTGCATGCTTTTTTATTCACATGGCAGTGGTGGTTAGGAGTTATTTTATTTATCGTTCCTTGGGCACTATGGATTCTATTTAGAAAAAAAAGCAGCACTGGGCGTTTATTAGGATGTGCCTTCCTAACCATTGCACTATCCTTACTTATCGATCTTATATCCTTGTCTTATGGTTTATGGTCCTATCCGATGAAATTTTCACCCATATCTCCAATCCTTTTTCTTCCTTATCACTTGGCACTAGCCCCTGTCGCTATTATGTTTGTCCTCCAAATCAAGCCTAGGGCAAATCCGGTTTTAAAAGGAAGCATCTTTGCAGCGATTGCTGCGTTCGGTGGGATGAATGTTTTTAATGCCCTTGATTTTTATAATCCAAAAGATTGGTCAACATTTTATGACTTTTTTATCTTCTTGTTCTTGTTTTTTAGTTCCTATTGGTTATTTCATATGCATGGATATGAAAAAATTGTTGCAGAGGAAAAGGTTGATTAATCTTGTCCTGTCATTGAGAGAGATGCCATACTGTTGTAGATAGTATCACACAAAACCCCTGTTCGAACAAAGGCTCGGGGCGCCCGTTTAGCAACGTAGCGAATGGAACGAATCAACGGAGATAAAGGAATCACGGTGAGGTAACGAACCGATGATGACTTATCGTAGGGCGATTTCGTGAAGTCGCCTAGTTGCTGGGCGCTGAAGCCGGACGTGGCTATTCAGTTATTCCCTTATCCCAAAGCAACAAATTTTATGCTTTCTTATTCTCTTAGAAAAACTTGGCTTGTCGCCAAGTCTTATGCGGAAGCCTTTGTTTTTCTTATACTATAAACCAAAAAAATCTTATACTTCCCTATAGTGGAACAAAGGCTCGGGGCGCCCGTTTAGCAACGTAGCGAATGGAACGAATCAACTAAAGATAAAGGAATCATGCCACTAAAAACAGGGGTATGCCGACGCCTGAGCGGCAAGCCCGTTTTTAGTCGGCCTTCCCCTTAGCGACGAACCGATGAGGCCTTATCGTAGGGCGCATTTCTAAAGTCACATCGTTGCTGAGCTCATGCGCCGAGCGTGACTATTCGGTTATTTCGTTATCCACAAGCACCTCATTTTATAGTTACCTATACAACAAAAAAAGGGAAGGCTATACAAAAACCTTTCCTTTTTGCATGTAACATAAATAAGAAGCTAGAGAACAACAAGTGTAAAACAGCATTTAGAAAGTGTGATGGTTCATTTTCACCTAACTTTTTGACCTTCCCTCTTCACTTCAAGTCGACGTCGATGAAGAATGGGTTCTGTATAGCCATTAGGCTGCTCTTTTCCTTTGAACACTAGGTCGCAAGCAGCTTGGAAAGCAATGGAAGCCTGAAAGTCTACAGACATTGGTTGATAATTTGCATCTCCTTCGTTTTGCTTATCGACCATTTGCGCCATTCTTTTTAATGCATCCATCATTTGTTCTTCACTGCAGATGCCATGATAGAGCCAATTGGCTAACATTTGGCTGGAAATTCGTAAGGTTGCCCTATCTTCCATTAAGCCAATATGATTTATGTCTGGAACTTTGGAACAACCTATACCTTGATCCACCCAACGCACGACATAGCCGAGCAATGTTTGACAGCTATTATCTAATTCATTTTGAATATCTTCGTTTGACCAATTTGTTTCCTTTGCAAGTGGTACTTGTAGCATAGCTGCTTTATAGCTTTGTTTATCTTTTGTGAGTTGTTGCTGCACTTCTTCTACGTCCACTTCATGATAGTGTAAAGCATGTAATGTAGCTGCAGTTGGAGATGGTACCCAAGCTGTATTTCCTCCTGCTTGTAGATGACTGATTTTTTGCTTCAGCATATCCGCCATTAAATCGGGCATTGCCCACATCCCTTTACCTATTTGTGCTTTTCCTTGTAATCCTGCTGCCAGACCTACTTGAACGTTATTTTTTTCGTATGCATCTAGCCAAGTGGATGCTTTCATCTCACCTTTACGAATCATTGGCCCTGCTTCCATAGACGTATGAATTTCATCACCTGTTCGGTCTAGGAATCCTGTGTTTATAAATACAATTCGTTCTTTAACTTGATAAATACAGTTTTTCAAATTTAGTGAAGTTCGCCGTTCTTCATCCATAACCCCAATTTTAAGTGTATATCGTTTTAAATCAAGCATATCTTCAATTCGATTAAACAACTCATTTGCAAAGGCAACCTCTTTTGAACCGTGCATTTTTGGCTTCACGATATAAATAGAACCTTTTTGAGAATTTTGATAGCGCCCATTTCCTAATAAATCGTGTTTAGCCATTAGCGAAGTGAACACACCATCCATGATCCCCTCTGGAATTTCTTCCCCATGGAGATTAAGGATAACATTTGTCGTCATTAAATGTCCGACATTCCGTATGAACATAAGCACACGGCCCGGGAGTTTAAACGTTTCTCCATGCGGGTTCTTATACGCACGATCGTCATGTAAGGTTCGCTTTATTTCTTTCCCATCCTTTTTAAAAGAAGTAGATAAATTCCCTTTATTTAATCCTAGCCAATTCCGATAAACAAGGGTTTTATCTTCTGCATCTACCGCAGCAACCGAATCTTCACAATCCATAATGGTTGTTGTCGCCGCTTCGAGTACAATATCTTTTATTCCTGCAGCATCTGTTTTACCAATCGGATGAGAGCGGTCGACTTGAATTTCTACATGTAAGCCGTTATGCACAAGTAAGATAGCACTTGGAGCTTCAGGATTCCCTTGGTAGCCTGCAAATTGAACCGCTTCCTTTAGTTCTGTCGTTTCTCCGTGCTTTAATTCAATACCTAATCTATCATTGTCCACATAATAACGAACCGCATCTTCATGGGCTCCCGTTTGCAATGAAAAATGCTGATTAAGAAATTTTTTCCCAAAAGCAATTACTTGCAGACCGCGTATCGGATTATAAGTTGTACCTTTTTCTGCACCGTCCTCTTCACGTATCACATCCGAACCGTAAAGCGCGTCATACAGAGAGCCCCATCTGGCATTCGCAGCATTCAGTGCGTAACGAGCATTATCAATAGGAACAACAAGTTGCGGTCCTGCTTGCATTGTTATTGTATCGTCTACATTTTTTGTAGAAATAGTAAAATCATCGACTTCTGGCTCTAAATAGCCAATCTCCTGTAAAAATGATGTATATGCTAAAGTGTCATGCAACTCATGTGATCTATACCATTCATCTATTTTTTGTTGCAATTCTTCCCGTTCCAACAGTAGAGCTTTGTTTTTAGGCACTAAATCAGCAACAAGCTGATCTAAATCTTGCCAAAATTTTTCCTGATCCAACCCTGTACCTGGTAAAGCTTCGTTGTTTACAAAATCATAAAGCTGCTTTGCAATCTGTAAGTTTCCTTTGGTTACATAACTTGTCAACGCCATTCCCCTCTTTCTCATCGTTTATTTCATTGTAATTGGAGAAGACAAAAAATTGAAATATCTGTTTTGCATATACGTTATTCCTTTTAGCTATCGAATTTAGTATAATAATGAAAAATGGGAATTTATTTAATGGAAGGATGGGTAGTTTGGACGTTCGTCAGGTTGAATATTTTGTTGCTGTCGCCAATAAGCGAAACTTTACAAAAGCAGCTTCTATGCTTCACATATCACAGCCCTCTTTAAGTAAAGCGATTAAAAACTTGGAAACACAGCTCGGAGTAACTTTGTTTTACCGTGGGGGAAAACAAATTGAGTTGACTGATGCCGGGGAAGCATTTCTAAGTAATGCCAAACCATTTATGGAGGCATATGATAATTTAACTACGGAACTTTATGATGTGGTGCAATTAAAAAAAGGGCAAATAAAAATTGGCATTCCCCCGATTATTGGTGCCACCTTCTTTTCTAAATTAATTAGCAAGTACAAGGCTGCACATCCTTCTTTTCATATTGAATTAAACGAAGTGGGGAGTAATTTAATTCAATATGGGGTGAAAGAAGGAGAACTCGATGTAGGACTTATCTGTAATCTTCCCGTTGAAAAACATCATTTTTCAACGATTAACCTTTTAAAAGATCCTTTAATGGTTGTTGTTCAAACCGAACATCCACTAGGAGCTAAAAAATTCGTTGAACTATCTGATCTAAAGAATGAAAAATTCGTTTTATATCAGGAAGATTTTTCCTTGCATGATCGGATTGTCGAAGCTTGCAGGAATTACGGATTTGAACCAAACACGGTATGTAAAAGTTCACAACGAGACTTTATGATTGAAATGGTCGAAGCGAAATTAGGCATTGCTTTATTACCAAGTAAAATTTGTCAACAGCTCCTCCATCATGACGTTACTACCATTCCATTCAAGCACCCTATCACTCACCTTGAATTGGCTCTCATATGGAAGAGAAATAAATATTTGCCATACGCCGTGCGGGAATTTATAGCTATCGCGAAAGAATTTACCAGTTAAAGAACTCAAAACAAGAGACAGAGCCTCCATAAACTGCCTCTTGTTTTGGGTCTTTGTCATCACCAGCATAGCAAAAAATAATTGTTTCAGAGTAATCATAACAACGAAACGTCGGTAATATTTCTCCTGCTATTTTTCTCTACCCTGTACAAAGGTAAACCTCCATACTTTTGTGAAATTATTCCCCTTATTGTTCATCTTGACTAAAAACTTGACGTACTTCTATTACTAAATAGCTGATTTCTGCTTGTCCACGAGAATAACCTACTTTGTAGTGTCATAGCTTAGCTGTAGTGATGCTTTTTAAGGAGGATAAAAAATGAATGCACAAACGCCGGCATTTATGAGTGCTTTTGATCCCTACGTTTACCAAACATTACAATCGATAACCGGATCGATGCTTATTGTACAAACCACCCAAGGGACTGTTACAGGCAGTCTTAAAACCGTTATGCCAGACCATATTGTGATTGAATCAGGTGGTTCTTCTTTCTACATTCGTACGCAACAAATTGTTTGGGTCATTCCTAAAAGCTAAAAAGGAGGCTTACCATGTTTAAGCGTGAAAACCGCATGTTAATTGAATTGCCTATACCTGAACACGGGGATCCCAATGCAGCAGCGGCAGTTCAAGAGTTATTAGGTGGGAAATTTGGTGAAATGTCAACTTTAAATAACTATCTGTTTCAATCCTTTAATTTCCGACAAAAGGATAAACTCAAACCATTTTACGACCTGGTTGCTAGTATAACGGCTGAGGAATTCGGACACGTTGAACTTGTTTCAAACACCATTAATCTACTCTCAAAACGAAACACCTTTTATACAGGAGACCCAGATGTGACTCCATTACGAACAGGAAAAGATAGTCGAAATACTTATCAGTTCATTGCTACTGCACAAACAGCACTTGCAGGTGATTCCATGGGTCGCGCCTGGACAGGAGATAATGTCTTCAGCAGTGGCAACCTCGTGCTTGATCTATTGCACAATTTCTTTCTTGAAATTGGCGCTCGTACACATAAAATGCGTGTATATGAAATGACGGAGCATGAAACAGCAAGAGAAATGATTGGATATTTATTAGTTCGCGGTGGTACTCATATCTTAGCTTATGCCAAAGCTCTAGAAATCGCTACAGGTGCTGAAGTGAAGAAACTAATTCCAATCCCTGATCTCTCCAACACCAAATTCGATCATGCCCGAAAATTTGAGGAGCAAGGCTTAGCAAATGTATTATACACATGGAATGACGTCGGAGATTATGTAGACATTCGGCAAATTTGGAAAGGGGAAAATCCAGAAAATGGGAAACAACTGATCGTGAAGGAAGGAGCACCAAAGGGAGCACCAATTCCAAATCTTGATGATCTTCCAGAAGAATTTGCACCGGGAATTGATCGGGATGACTATCAAAAAATCGCTAAACGATTGCTGGAAAATATGTAGACTTCCTACTCCTGAAGTGGGAGTCTTACAGCTCCTTATATACGGGATAAACTAGTTAGCCAAAGAAAATTGTCAACTGTGCAATAGTGTGCAGGAAAAATGCAAATGTAGACAGTTTCTTTCTCTTTTAAACTTTTTCAAATATCGCACATAGAAGGAGAGTAGCAATGGATAGCTCATAGATATTCTATGATCCATTAAACACTCTAAATGAATACAAGGTTCCACTTGACTTTTTTTAATCCGCCTTGTATTCTAATATTCAATCTTATAAAATTCAAAAATTATTTTCTTATCCAGAGAGGTGAAGGGACTGGCCCGTTGAAGCCTCGGCAACAGACTGCTTGCAGTACTGTGCCAATTCCAGAAGCTTAATGCTTGAAGATAAGAAGAATTGGTCCTTTATATTTAACTTAGGAAACCTCTTCTTATTTCAAGGAGAGGTTTTTTGCTTGCTCTCCTTGAAAATATTTTTCTAGGAGATGATGATCATATGATAAAAAGAACACTTGAAACAAGGCTAGTGCAATTAGGAAATCACAGCGATCCTAACACTGGTGCTATCAATCCTCCCATCTATTTATCAACTGCATTTAAACATGACGGGATTGGACGTTCAACCGGATATGATTATAGCCGTACCAAAAACCCTACCCGAACACTGTTAGAAGCAGGTATTGCGAATTTGGAGTCTGGTGAACAAGGTTACGCTTGCAGTTCAGGTATGGCAGCTATCCAATTGGTGCTGTCCCTTTTCCAGTCTGGTGATGAATTGATCGTTTCTGAAGATATATACGGAGGAACGTATCGTTTGCTGCAGCACTATGCAAATGCCTATCAGTTCCATATAATCTATGATTCTTTTACTAATTTGAAAGATATGGAAAAACGGATATCTGATAAAACAAAGGCTTTATTTATTGAAACGCCTACGAATCCACTCATGCAAGAAATTGACATCAAATCGTTAGCCAGTTTAACCACAAAACATAACCTATTACTTATCGTTGATAATACATTTCTCACCCCTTGTTTGCAGCGACCTATAGAACTTGGCGCAAACATTGTTATTCATAGTGCAACCAAATATATTGGTGGACATAATGACGTATTGGCGGGACTTGTGATTGCAACAGGTGTGGAAGTATGTGAAAAACTTGCTGCTTTACACAATGCATCCGGAGCAGTGCTTTCTCCTTTTGATTGTTGGTTGTTAATTAGAGGGCTAAAAACACTTTCACTCCGAATAGCAAAGCATCAGGAAAACGCACAAAAAATAGCAAGATTTTTAGAGGGACAACCTGCAGTTAAAGAGGTGATCTATCCAGGCAAAGGTGGGATGCTGTCTTTTCGTTTGCATGATTCTAGCTGGGTTGATCCTTTTTTGCAACAATTACAATTAATTACCTTTGCAGAAAGCTTAGGAGGTGTGGAAAGCTTTATCACGTATCCAGCTACACAAACCCATGCCGACATTCCTATTAAAGAACGGAAAAAGCGTGGAATTGATAACTGTTTATTACGTTTTTCTGTAGGGATTGAGCAAGCAGAAGATTTAAAGCATGATTTAAATCAAGCGCTGAAACAATTCGAAACAGGAACTTAAAATTTTTTTAGTAAATAGGTTGACATTTCATTCCTCTCGGTGTAAAGTATTATTTAAATTTTATAAATGATCAAATATATTTGACAACAAATATCTCGTTTCAACAACAGTTCGGCAGAAACGTGCCATTGATTGAACACAGGAGCTATCATGAATAGCTTTTGAACAAACATAATATGACTATCTTATCCAGAGAGGTGGAGGGACTGGCCCATTGAAACCTCAGCAACAGGCATAATTGCACTGTGCTAATTCCAGAGCGTAACGCTTGAAGATAAGAAGAGATACCATAAATAAGGTAATTCACCCTCTTCTAATTCAAGAAGAGGGTTTTATTATGGGGTTTCCCCAAATCACTAAAAGGAGGAATTTTAAATGAAACGTAATTTACAACAGAGGTTAGAGGAAGGTCCCGTTATTGTTGGAGAAGGCTATTTATTTGAACTGGAACGAAGGGGATATTTACAGGCAGGCTCTTTTGTACCGGAAGTAGCTTTAGATAATCCGCAAGCCCTTAAGCAAGCATACCGTGATTTTATGAATGCCGGATCTGATGTTGTTCTGGCTTTTACGTATAATGGGAATCGAGAAAAAATGCGCATCATTGGCAAAGAGGAATTATTAGAGCCATTAAATCGAAGCGCGATTCGTCTTGCAAAGGAAGTCGCCAAGGAACATCCAGTAGAAGAAGCTCTTGTTGCTGGAAATATTTCCAACACTAATATTTTTGACCCCGATGATCCGTCATCTAAAGATCAAGTAAGAAGTATTTTTGCAGAAATGGTGCAATGGTGTAAAGAAGAAGGAGTCGATTTTGTTAACGGGGAAACCTTTTATTACTATGAAGAAGCATTGATCGCCTTAGAGGAAATTACGAAACAAGAGCTTCCAGCTGTAATAACATTTGGTCTTATGGGAGAAAACATTTTACGGGATGGATATACCGTGGAAGAGGCTTGTCAATTGCTTTCCGAAAAAGGAGCACTTGTGGTTGGCATGAACTGCTTCCGAGGTCCAGAAACGATGCAGCCATATCTTGCTAAAATAAGAAAGTCTGTCAATGGATATGTCGGCGCTTTACCAATTCCATATCGCACAACAGAGGAGCATCCAACATTTTTCAACTTACCTGATGGGGCTTGCAGCTGTCATTTACCAACAGAAACAACTTTTCCAACTGCGCTAGACCCACTTTATCACAATCGCTATGAATTGGCAGCATGGGCTAAGGAAGCAAAAGATATTGGCATCCATTACATTGGACTTTGCTGTGGCGCTTCTCCTGCAATGCTACGAGCAGTAGCTGAAGCTGTCGGTGTCGAAACGATTAATTCCAAATATTCCCCAAATATGGAGAAACATTTCTTGTTTGGATCAGATAAAACATTAAAAAAACATAATGTGGATTATCGTTTGAAAGCTTAAAACAACAACAAAGAAAATTTTTCTTTTAAAGGAGAATTAGTGTGACAAATCAATTATGGCATACCATTGCAGCGATTAAAAACAAGCAATGGATTGATTTAACCCATGCTTTTGGACCGGAATCACCACATTTCTCAGCATTTGAACCCGCCAAATTTGAAACATTATTTGATCATGATGACGGCTTTTTCGCGCAACGACTCACATTTCCCGGGCAATATGGAACACATTTGGATGCACCTGTTCATTTTGTCCGTGATACAAGGTGCTTAGATGAATTAGAGCTAAAAGAATTTGTCTTACCACTTGTCGTCATTGATAAATCAAAAGCTGCTGGTGAAAATCATGACTTCGCATTAACGGTTGAAGATGTGTTAGCATTTGAAACCATCTATGGAAAAATAAATCCTGGCAGTTTTGTGGCTTTACGTACAGATTGGAGTAAACGGTGGCCTGATCAGGAGGCATTTGATAATAAAGATGCTGACGGGCAAAGTCATACACCAGGCTGGTCACTAGAAGCTTTACAGTTTTTGTACGAGGAACGCGATATAAAAGCCGTTGGTCATGAAACGTTTGATACAGACACCGCTATTGATTATGCCAAAAATGGCTCACTCATAGCAGAGTATTACGTACTTAGCCAAGATAGCTACCAAATAGAATTACTTGCCAATTTAGATAAGGTGCCAGCAACAGGTGCAGTCATTTGTAATATCGTCCCAAAAGCAAAAAACGCTTCTGGATTTCCGGTTCGTTCGTTTGCTATTTTACCTTAATTTGTAAGAATGAAAGCATTGATAATGGTATGACTTCTGTGGAAGCAAACCACGCTTAACAAACATGGATAAAGATCGCATCCATATTTAAGAGTTTATGAGACTTTGATTATTTTAAAATAGTTCAATACAACAAGCAGCCCCTCCTCCTACCTGAGGTGTGAGAGGAGGGGGGGGTCCATACATTTTGGACAGCACTTTTCTCAACTCATAATTCTTAAAAGAAAAGCTTTGAAACAGAATAATTGAATACCCGATCAGGTTTTTAGATGAGAACTCCCCCCATAGCGTATATAGATGAAACGATTCGCGAAAGCAAAAGCTTTAAGCGGGAGCTGAAAAAAGAAGAAGCGGTTCAGACAGGAAAGCATTAACTCCTTTTCTAATATTTATTCTGAATAGCGCTTTGCTAGCTTACTTTTATGTAATTGAAATACTTCTTCCAAAGAAATGCCGTATTTATTGGCAATGACAATGACATTGCCTAGTACATCTCCAAGTTCTTCGGTTAACGCTTGTTTATTTTCTTCAAAAGTACTTTCTGCTTCATCTGGTCTGTCTCTCCCTATTTCAAGAGCTCTTATCGCTCTAGCTACTTCACCTGTTTCTTCAGCTAAAAAGCCGATGCGAACGAAAATATCTAAATCCGCCCATCCTCTGTTCTTATAATATTGCTTTACCCACTGCTGAAATTCAGTTACATCCATTCTTACCCACCTTCTTGTCTAGCTATAAGTTTTAATAACCTTCAAAATTTATTTTACTGAACTAGCTCCAAGAGAAAACAGGCTAATCTACTTTTCGTTTAAACACAATTTGATTGAAGTTCACACTAATCCTACCACTAGGGCCCTCTCCAACTTGAGGAATAATATTTACTAATTCCCAGCCTTGCTTACCATACTCATTTAATTTGTCCTCGAGTTCTTCTCGATCGGCAGAGGTAATCCCTAATGTCCAAGTTTCTACTGCATATTCCCATGTTTGCATAAACAACACTCCTTTTATTTGCGTTCAAGCGTCCATATCAAAGAAAGACATCTTCTTTTGCCTATAGCACCTAAATTGATTATCGTCAGCCTAAATATGTCATTCCTTAAAATAGTAGATTGCCTTATAGAAAACAACAAGTGGTTATTAAAATTTGTAGACCCATGCCAAAATTTAAGGTTCCTTCACAAATAGTTGATTTTCATGCTTCATCAATATTGCGATCGAGCCAAATCCCTAGGTGCGTTTATCCATCAAGTCCATTCTTCCTACCAAGCAAGTCCGATTTTCTTTCAGCTTATTTTACTTGTTAAAGGCTTCCATGGCTTGTCTCAGTTTCTCAGGTATCATCACAACTTCTGTACTAAGATCTACGGGCCTAAAATTAGGATCTATGCATTCATGCCAATATTGCAAGTGTTTTCTGTCTACCCAGTGTTCGGATTCTTCTACATCTTGTCCACCTTCCCCTTGTACAGAGTACCAATATAGATACTCATTTCCATTAAGTGTTTCTCTAAAAATGGTTTCAACGTACATTTTTTCATCTGCTAAAGTAATTAGGACATCCTTCATATGCTCATTTAGAAATGCTAACCACTCATCTACAACCTTGGATTTTCCTTCTTTCACTTTAAATCTTGTTAGCTCTACTTGTATCACTTGCAAACCTCCATCTTATAATATCATCTATGTAAATTGATCGTAGCATAAACTACTAATTTAATGAATAGCAAGTTTTACATCTGATAATTTCGGTTAAGTTTGCTCATGGTTCCCAACGTCTAGACTAACTAATTGCTGGTCAATCAAGCAATTTTTAATCAACAAGCAGGTAAATGGGGTAGGTTGGCGAAATAATTAGTGATGAACGATCTTTTTGCCAAAGGAGAATCAATATGAACATCTATAATACTGTTCTATATTTTCTAAACAATTATTTACCTAAAGAGCGGTTTTTAATGCAGTACTATAGTACGTTTCCTGCACAATTTAAAGAATACATTTTATACCATTGAAAACATCAAGAACAAAAAAGAAAGGTCGCTTTTCAAAAACAAAATTCTTTAAATAGAACTATTGCTTGGCTAAGCCTCCCTATTCTTTGCTTGCCCATATAATATTTTAAGTAGTTTAATAGGCAAATAACCAAGCACTCCTCCAATTGTATTTAACAACATATCATCAACATCAAAGCTTCCAAATTTAAAAATTAATTGCAGCAGTTCAAACATAAAACTTAAGCATAGCGTTGCGAGCATCACTTTGGTTATCTTTTGAAATCTTTTCGATATCAATGGGAGGAGTAAACCATACGGAACAAATCCAATCACATTACCTACTATATTTTGAACACGTATAGTGAAATTAATATTTTCTGCTAAAAACAAATAATATAAGATCGTTTTAAAAGGGATAAAATTATGCTCATTCCAAAAAGGTCCTTCATAACTAAATGTAAAATGACTGATAATTTCAGAAAGAGGGAGATGCTTAAACAAGATCAGCTTGGAAAGAACCAGCAAATAAAAGCACATCCCTACAATTAACCCTGTTTTTATTATTTTTCTCATACTTTCTTCTCACTTTCTCTTTATAAATGTTCTATTGTGGAGGGGATAGATGATATTTCATTTTTAATACGATGTAAAAATGAAAAACATAAAAAACCTATACTGCTGCCAATTGTGTTTAAAATAATATCATCTATATCAAACTGGCCAACTTGTAAAATCAGCTGTAATAGTTCAATGGACAAGCTAGCTATCGCTGCAAACACAAGCACTTTCGAGAATACTTTATATTTTTTAAATAATAGCGGCAGAAATAATCCTAATGGCAAAAACAGCAGCACGTTCCCAATGGTGTTATGAAGAATAACGGATAAATTATAGGAGTCGGACTCCAGTATATATTGCACCGTTGTCTTAAAAGGGATAAAATTGGCATTTAGATGAATATATGCGAGATCAAATATCCCCCTGTTACTTTCTGGAAAAGTCACATAATTATTCAAAAAACCAACCTGCTCAGTGGTGAACGTTAAATGAATCATTCTCTCCAAGAGCAACTTAAACAATAAAATAAAAGCGTAAAAACCGAAAAGAATACTTGTCGCTATTTTAAACACCTTATGAAAGGTGGATAAAGACGTTTGTAAACCAGTTGCTATTTGATCTTGCGCACCAAAACTATTCAACGCCTTATTCACAGCCGCTTCGTTCGAAAGCCCTCCTTCTTTATATTCTTGTATCAACAAATTTAGATGATCTTCTATTTCATCGATGATGTCCTTTTTTTCTTCTTTACCACAATGTAACTGACTTACAATCTTATGAATGTAAGCTTCGACTTTTGGCTCCAACTCAATCCCTCCGAACATACTTTGATTAAATGGCTGATTTGATTCCATTCTTGCAGTTTTTTATCTAACTTGTTCTTCCCTTCCTGCGTAATTTGATAATATTTCCGTCGGCCTCCATTTTCAGAGTTTCCCCAGTAGGATTGAAGCCAGCCTTTCTTTTCTAATCGCTTTAAAGCAGGATACAACGTTCCCTCACTCATGCTATAAAGCTCATTACTATTTTTCTTTAACGCCTTGACCATCTCATAACCGTACATATTACGATGACGTAAGAGCGATAAAAGTAAAATATCAATGCTCCCTTTCATGATCTCTTTATCCATACTAACACCTCTTTTCATATAAGATTCAAATACAATGTACCACATAGTACATCGCATTACAAGGTATTAGTGAAATATTATTTGCATCATGTGTTTTTTTAGGAATAATAGAAGCTAATGGCGAAAAACAGAATGACAGAAAAACGCTAGACTATACTAACGAAAATAAATCGCCAATTGTATATACGCAAGTTTTAGCGTAGTCAAAATAGGTAGACTCCTGCGGGGAACAGCGCGAGCTGAAGATCCCACAGGAAAGCGGTTTTTGCTTTCCGAGGAAGCTGAAGAGACCTGCGGAAAGCGAAGTATTTTGACATAGCGGTGATAAAAATTTTTTAATGCAAATAAGCCGAACAATTATAAATGGATTGTTCGGCTTTTGCTATATAGTATTTACTTATGTCCCAGCCTTTTTTCAAAGCTTTCTTCATATAAAAGGATTCGTTTCCTCTGATCTTAAGCCCGGATGCCAAGCAAGCATTCTGTCAAAAGCAGCATTTGCAATAGTATCATCCGTACATAAATTATCTATATCAAGATAAAAGCTTACATCAGGCAGTAGTCGATCTACTTCACTTTTTAATAACCTGCTATACCCAATTAACCTTCGTGTTTCAATAATTTTCTTGTCTTCAGTAGGTCTCTTTGTTTCCGATGCATCGAAAAGTGCCGACAACCCTTGTTCCATTCTCTTTAAAATGAGAGGATTGTCATCTTTAGATTGGACGACTTTCACCTTTACATATAGATTACTGTTGACCCCTAAAGCTTTACTCCACAATTCTAACCATTTATCATGTTTAATATAATATCTTCCTTGAAAATAACTTTTCAGAGTTGGAAGCA
Organism: Virgibacillus sp. 6R; assembly: GCF_001895305.1. NCBI lineage: Bacteria > Bacillati > Bacillota > Bacilli > Caryophanales > Bacillaceae > Virgibacillus > Virgibacillus sp. 6R. The sequence goes on from NZ_CP017762.1 coordinate 1,281,237, forward strand.
ACACATGAATATTAGGATGGTACCTCTCATCCTGTTTAAATATGTCCAGCATACGAAAATAACCTAACGTAGCTTGTTTTACACTTTTATACTTAAACAATCGATTAAATCCGATTAACAAATTATCTAAAGCTTGGTTAATATATTCTTCCGCCACATTTTCTAAACCTAAATCTAATAATAGCCAATTAACTGGTTGCTTTTCATTAACTTTAGTAATGATATAATGATTAATATATGCTAGTTCTAATGATCTTTTCCAAGAAGAAGGCATGCTTAAACCTCCCTTTCATTCCTTAACTTCCATCACTGAACAAAGATGTAATCGAGCTCATCATGATTGATATTTGTTTGCATTCTTAAAAAATGTTCATTTACCACATAAGGTTCAATTGATCCATTAGAAAAACTTGGCTTGTCGCCAAGTCTTATGGCGAAAGCCTTTTGTTTTTCTTATACTATAAACCAAAAAATCTTATACTTTCCTATAGTGGAACAAAGGCTCGGGGCGCCCGTTTAGCAACGTAGCGAATGGAACGAATCAACTAAAATAAAGGAATCATGCCACTAAAAACAGGGGTATGCCGACGCCTGAGCGGCAAGCCCGTTTTTAGTCGGCCTTCCCCTTAGCGACGAACCGATGATGCCTTATCGTAGGGCGCATTTCTAAAGTCGCATCGTTGCTGAACTCATGCGCGGGACGTGATTATTCGGTTATTTCGTTATCCCAAGCACCTCATTTTATCGTTTCCTATACAGATTATATAGAAACATCTTCCCTAGAATCTTATTAGCTTTAGGGAAGATGTTTCCTCTTTCATCTATTTATAAAGTGATACTTTATTACGTGCAAGTTCCCTTTATCTCCTACTAAGCGTTCCGTATAACAAGGGTATGGACTAAATTCGCATTAAACGATTAAGCATTTAGATGCTGTTATCTCCCATTTAGACTTGTTTGTATTCACTTCTAACTTTTGAAATAAGGGTTTTACAGCACCTTACATGCGAAATAACTTTCATTAAGTAGCTGCATGTTGAATTAATTTAATTTCACCAAGCTGTAATTTTTCTTCCCTTTACGAATAATAATAAACCTTCCATCAAATGAGTTTTCCGCTGTTACATCAACGTTAACATCATTTACTCGTTCGCCATTCATGGAAATAGCCCCGTTGTTAATATCTTCTCTTGCCTGACGTTTAGATGGCTCAATACCTAAATCAACTAACCATTCCACGATATTTTTGGTTTCTTTTTTAGCGTGAAAAGTAGGCATCTCTTTAAATCCTTGTTCAATTTCATCTGCTGTTAGTGATTTAATATCCCCACTAAATAGTGCTTTCGTAATTTTTAACGCTTGATTCAAAGCATTCTCGCCATGAACAAATTTAGTCATTTCTTTTGCCAGCACTTTTTGTGCTTCACGTTTGTGAGGTTCTGTTTTCACTTTAACCTCTAATTGATCAATCTCATCTTTAGTTAAGAACGTAAAGAATTTTAGGTATTTTATAACATCTTTATCATCTGTATTAACCCAAAACTGGTAAAATTCATATGGTGTCGTTTTTTCTGCATCTAACCAAATTGCCCCACCAGCAGTTTTACCAAATTTTGTACCATCTGCTTTTAATAATAGTGGAATGGTTAATCCAAATACTTTCGCTTGCTGTCCTTCTTTTTTACGTATTAAGTCTAAACCGCTTGTAATATTTCCCCACTGATCGCTACCACCAATTTGTAATTGTACATTTTCTTCTCTGAATAAATGAAGAAAGTCCATAGATTGTAAAATTTGGTAAGAGAACTCAGTGAATGATATACCACTATCTAATCGGCTAGCTACAATATCTTTTGCCAACATAGTATTAACACTAAAATTTTTACCGTAGTCACGTAAGAAGTCTAAAATACTTAAGTTATGTGTCCATTCGTAGTTGTTAACTATTTTAACTTCACTATTGTCATCGAAGAATAACTTCTTCATTTGCGCTGTTAACTTATCAACATTATTCTGTACTTGCTCCAGTGTTTGTAATTGACGTTCCGTTTGCCGTCCACTTGGATCACCGATTGTACCCGTTGCTCCTCCAATTAAAATAATGGGCTGATGACCATGTAATTGAAAACGTTTCATCATGATAAACGGAATTAAGTGGCCAATATGCATACTGTCACCCGTAGGGTCAACACCGCAGTACAAGGAGATTTTTTTCTCTTCGATTAATTCGCGTAATCCTTCGGCATCTGTTTGTTGATTTATGGCACCTCGCCATTCTAACTCATCGATAAGATTCATGCTTTCCGACTCCTTTAGTTGTAGTTTATTATATAGGCTTGAAATAAATAAAAAACGCCCTATGTCTAATAAAGACATAGGGACGATTCTAACCGTGTTACCACCCAAATTGTATTAATAGCAAATTGTTTTATAAACTATTAATACCTCTCTCAGCAATCATATCGTTTGCTAATCCGCTTAGCATTACCTAAGATACTCCAGAGTGTAATTCACAAGTTTGTTTGTACTAGGTCGCATCACCCCTAGCTTTCTAAATGAACAGTGACAACCTCGCTACTAGGCTCCTTCAACGTATTTCTAATATAATATTAAGGATATTATAGTGAATAATAATTTATTTGTCAACAAACTTTACTTTTACATTCACTTTCCTCATAAATGTAAAGGTTATCATTCCGAAAAATAAGGATACTATCCATAAGTTTGATGAAAAAAACATCTAAAATTTTTAAAGAAAATGTTGATCGCCGGAAACGTGACACACAAAAGATTTTTTATTTTTTAAAAGCGCTCTGAGTGTCCAACTTTAAATTACTATTTCAAAAACCCCCACTAATTGAAAGTTCACTTTATAAGATCTTTAGAATACTCTATACAAATGGTTGCTCCATAAGCTTTAACTATTTCGCATCATGTATGTTACTTTTTCAATGCAGCACTACTTTATTTATAAACTTCCCCCGAAATAAAAAGTAGGCCTGTGCTGTAAGTTAAAAAAATGTTTATACATACACATATAGAAATAGCTTTGCAAATCTAATTTGGACATCATATAATAATTGATTTTGACTACAACCTAAGATTTGACTTAAAATTCGATAGTTTCGCTTTGTGTTGCTAACATTTTTCTATTTGGAAGTTTAAAACTTATCTTTATTAGCTTTTATTTTTCTTTATTCTTCTTCATCCGCTTGAAAAGAATATCATACATATTATTCCCATGATATAATGATCGCTTCGTACGAGAGATGGTTGCAGTGCTTGCGCCTGTTTCCACTTCAATTTGACAATATGTGTTGTCATTATAAAGCATTTTAGCTACTCTAAATCGTTGAAGCATCGCCTTGACTTCATTTACTGTACATAAATCATCAAAAAAAGAATAACAATCTTCTATTGTTTCAAGAGCTAAAAAAGCCTCAAAAAATTCATCCAATTCTTCTCCACGTATTTCATCTATAAGCATATTTTCTACCTCCGTTTATGTCTTTCACCTAAATCATTAACACATCAACGTATTAAAGAATAATTGTAAACAACTAATTACCACTTTTTTAACCTTTGGGGAAACGAAGCCCCCTATTTTTATAAGGCATGATAGAGTGAATTATGATAATTTTATCCTATTATGAGGTAACATTTAATTATAACACCATTTCTTTTTTTTGAATTTAGTTATACCAAAAAAATAATGGTAATATTTGGATTACTTAATAAAGTAAGCTTTCAGTTAGTAGGGATTTCCTTCACTTCCCATTTAATTTTTGATATCTACCTCAAGTTTCCTAAAGTGGGACTGACGGGAGATAATGACATTTGGGATACAAAAACAATTTCTTTCATGGTTAGCTTAATCTTTCATACAGCATAACGCGGATAAAGTGAATCTTCAATCAGTGGGAGTTTTCATTCATCCTTCACTAATTGTTAGTACCGTAATAGTATGACCTAAAGGCCTCTTACGAATCGGATATTTAGGTGCTGTTATCCCCCACTTAGACTTGTTGCAGTACAGATTATCCAACTCCTGAAGGGGGAGTCTTACAGCACCTTATATACGGGCTAAATAAGGAAGCAGCAATTTATTATTTTTAATATTACTGTTCCAAACCTATTACGAAAGACGAGTTAGATCTTTTTCTTTTTCAAAAAAACCAGACAGCACATTTATAATGGGAGCAATTACACAAAAGATAGCGAATGGAGCATACTCTAATGTGGGAACGCCTAATGTTCCAGTGATAAATACACCACTTACCCCCCATGGAATCAGTGAATTGACTACTGCTCCAGCATCTGCTAGAATTGCGGAAAGTTTTTTCGGGTTAATATTTATTGCCTCAACTTGTGATTTAAAAGCTTTACCAGGCAAAATAATGGATAAATATTGTTCTCCCAGCACAATATTTATACCAACCGCACTTAATCCAGCCATAAGAATTAATTTCCCTTTGGTACTGACAAGACTTTGAATCTTTGATATTAACGTTTCAATAATTTTTAATTCTACTAACAATCCTCCTAATGACAAAGCAAGAATAATAAGAGATACAGACCACATCATACTTTGCATTCCACCACGAGTAAGCAAAATGTCTACTGTTTCTGTTCCTGTATTAGAAACAAACCCATCTTGCATGAGGTTAGATATCTGAGAAAAACTAGTGTGTGGATAATATATATAATGAATAACAATAGTAACAATAATACTTAGTAAAAGCGTTGGAATAGCAGGAACTTTTTTCCAGGCACATAAGAACAAGATAAGGGCTGGTATTAGTGACACAATAGAAATATTAAAATTGGAATGTAGTGTATCTACTAATTCATTAATGTTGTTTCCAGTTGCTCCCACTTTTGTTTGTCCAATTATGATAAAAAAGATAAGTGAAATAACAAAAGAAGGAACAATTTTTCGCAACATATTTCTAATATGCTCGAATAAATCCACTTCTGCTATAGCAGAAGCCAAATTGGCAGTATCCGATAAAGGAGATATATTATTCCCTACGTAAGCACCTGATACAATAGCACCTGCAGTCATAGCTAGATTAAATTCCATCATTTGCCCCATGCCTAAGAAGGCAATGCCAATCGTTGAGATGGTTGTAAACGAACTTCCCACTAGGATACCAACCAGTGCACAAATAACAAATACAGAAGGTAAGAAAAATTTCGCAGATAAAATTCCTAACCCGTATACCATAATAGTTGGAATAGTTCCTGCTGAAATCCAAACACTTATTAAGACACCAATAAGCATAAAGATAATGATAGGTATTAAACCAGGGATAATCCCATTTTGAATTCCCTTATGAATAGCATCCCAAGAAGCACCTTTCATCTTAGCAAAAAATATAACAATTCCTACTGCAAATAAAATCGGAATTTGCGGTTGCAAATCCAAACCAATAATACTAATTCCTATAATTATCATTAATATTACTAAAAGAAAGATACTTTCTTTTAACGTTACATCTCTTTTCATTATGATAAACTCCTTATGACCATTGAATTATCTGACATTTTTTTTAGTTGGCTGATAGCATTATGCCAATATACTTTCTTTTATATTTAGGAACATCAGCACGTTGGTTGATTAAAGTAAAAAACAGATGAACACCCAATCAAGGAGTGCTTTTCCCAATTGTTAGCATCGCAAAAAGAGACCTAAAAAACTTAGGTGACGTTACTCCTACTTAGAATTTTTGAATGAAAATAATTCAACAACAGATGCCATGTTCAAAGAACATGGCCTAACGCTAGTAAATGATTTGTTTTACATCACATTTCTAAAATAATTTATAAGTTATTTTAAAATAGAACAAAGGCGCGGGGCGCCCGTTTAGCAACGTAGCGAATGGACGAATCTACTAAAGATAAAGGAATCATGCCACTAAAAACAGGGGTATGCCGACGCCTGAGCGAAAGCCCGTTTTTAGTCGGCCTTCCTCTTTGTGACGAACCGATGAGGCCTTATCGTAGGGCGCATTTCTAAAGTCGCATCGTTGCTGGGCTAATGCGCCGGACGTGGCTATTCGGTTATTTCATTATCCACGGGCACCCTAGTGCAACGCCTTCCGCAATCGACAAACAACCGAAAAATTTAGGTGCTTTTATCTCCCGCTTAGATTTACTTGTATCACTCTATGCTCTTAATGTGGGGTTCTATAGTACTTTACATGCAGAATAAACGGTCTGACTAGCTGGATAATCGTATTTTGAAATAATATATAACGCTAATAGCAAGACTTCTACCTTATTTAAGATAGATGCGATTTATTATATGCTCCATGCCAAACCGGTCCAATGAATCTATTAAAAGCAAACCCAGCCTTAATTCCCTCGGTAGTAAATACTTTTGCTTTTGCTACGGAATCTTTCACAGAAAGTCCTTTCGCCAATCCAGCTGTGATAGCAGCTGCAAATGTGCAACCAGCACCGTGATTATAATTCGTATGGATCTTCTCAGCTTCAAAAAAAGTAAACTCAGACCCATCATAAAGTAAATCAATTGCTTTATTTCCCTCTAGTCTGTTTCCACCTTTAATGACAACATATTGAACACCAAGATTAACAATCTTCTTCGCCGCTTCTTTCATATCAACCACTGTACGTAAGATTTGCATATCAGATAGTTGAGCAGCTTCAAACAAATTAGGTGTTACAATGGTTGCTTTCGGTAAAAGATGATCACAGATAGCAAATACATTTTCTGGATGCAACGGCTCATCTTCTCCTTTGCAAACCATAACTGGATCAACAACGACATTCTTCATTTTATATTGATCAATGACTTTACTCACAAGCCTGATAATATTGATAGAACCCAGCATTCCCGTTTTCATTGCACTTAGTGGATCACCAGAGAAGATAGTTGTCAATTGTTCTCGAACCACCTCAGCATCAACAGGGTACATATGGTGTTGCCAATTATTTTGAGGATCCATTGTGACAATATTAGTGATAGCTGTACAACCAAAAGTGCCATATTCTTCAAATGTTTTAATATCTGCTTGCAGACCTGCACCACCACTTGAATCCGAACCTGCAATCGTTAGTACTTTTTTTACTGCCATTTTTCCACTTCCTAAACAGTTCTTTTTTGAAAAGGATTCATTTTGTACACCTTTTAAAATAGAAAAAATAATTTACGGTAAAAAAACTACAAATTATTGTTATTTTTTTCACAATAACACATATATTTATATCCATATTTTTATCAGCTATTAAAGCTTTATATAATGGTTGTCAAGGAACATAAGTGATACTCCTAGTTGCTAATACTTTTACAATCCCTTACTGATAATATCTTGTTTAGCTAAGGGAGTCTAGTACTTCTGATTCACTTATAATGTATATATTTCCAATTTCCTAAACTATTATTCAACTTACAGCAGAACCGTTTCCAGTTTACATGGAGTTAAGGTATGATTTAAAAGCACTTTCAAATCATACCCTTTTCCTTCCATTTACACACAATTACTTACTAGTTAAACAATAAAGTAATCTTTTGTGGATTTTCATTAGTTTACAACAGCATAAACTTTTTCAAGTTTTTCTTGAATAGCTTGTTCGATCTTGCTGGCATATTCTTCAAAGACACCTTTGTCATAAGCATATGGTGATAAAGCACATGCACGAAGTATCGTAACTTTACCTTCACGATCCCATTCTTCTTTGCTAAATCCTAAGCTTTGAACATATGGCAATGGACTATTTCCATAGTCAGGAATTGCAAAATCGGTATGTGAAGTAATAAACTCATTATTGTATAGTCCGCCTTTAACGTAAGAGGCTTGTTCATAAAAATCATGGTTAAGTTTATTCATTTTTTCTAAGTCAGTGTTTCCTTCTTCATTGAATACATAATCAACCATATTGAAATCAGGTTTTGTTAGCGGATAGACGTTAATCGTTTTATCACCGACTTTAAATTGTTTTCCTTGCAAGAAATGATAGAAGCGATAGGCACCCTCAATGCTTGCACCAATTAATTTACCATAGCCTGTTACATTTAATGGTAATACTTTATGTGCTGTCCATACTGCCGCTGCAGTAGCACCCGCTTTAGATCCTTCAAGCATATAAGCACCGAGTAAAGCTGGAATATCGGCACCTTTTTCAAATACATATGTGGCAAAATAAGAAATGACGTCACGCATTCTAGTATCTTTAACAACAATACCACCAGCAGAATAAGGAATATAACCCATTTTATGAGGGTCAATGGTAATTGTTTCCGCTTCGCTCATCGCTTTGAAAGAATGATAAATATCTTCGGTAAGCCATTCGTTTTTCTCTGTGAAAACGTTAAATTTCTCATGTACTTCTGACATTTTAGCGTAATCAATAAAGTTATTATTTTCATCCAAGAATATCGCACGAGCATAGCCACCATAAGCAGCATCTACATGTATATAGTAGTAGATTCCTTCTTCAGCTAATTTATCTCGCAATTCTACCATTTTATCAATACGATCAACTTGTCCTTCTTCTGTTGTTCCGATTACTCCAACCACACCAAGAACTGGAATTTCTTGAGCAGCCAATTCGCGAATTTTTGCTTCTAGTTTAGAGATATCCATCCGATAATGATCATCCACATCAATAGCTTCTACACAATCAAGACCCACACCGATAATATCAGCAGCTTTTAACCAAGAATAGTGTTTGGTTTGAGGAATTAACCATTTACCTAGTTTTTGAAGGTGTTTTCCACTGCGAGCAGAATGCTCTTTCACTTCGTCTATTTTTTCAGGAATTTGGTCTAGAATGTCTAGAATTTCTTCTGTAGACATGTTCAATAATTCCCATTCCGTTTTGCCTGCTACAAATTCAGGGGCTACCTCTTTAATAGCTAAAGGGAGAGATTTCATGTTTCGTGCATACCAAAGACCTTCAAGGTTGGCAATAGAACCATCAGCACAAATATGCCCCCAGCTTTCACCTTTTTTGTACCCCATAAGAGCAGCAAACTCATGTCCAACTTCTTCTTCCATTTGTGAAGTACCTGGTGAAGATTCATATGCTACGTTATTACCATTCCATAACATTGCAGTTGTATAAGCAATGATAGATGGCATTAACGTTTCTGAGTTCATATGCCCCCAAAAACGACCAGCCGTATGCCACGGAAGTGAGTTTGTACGAAGTTTAGAAGATAAAACATTAAGTACACTACGTACATGATCAGCAGTTTCTAGAAAGCTTTTTGAACTTTTATCTTGTGGAGTAATTACCGGTAAATCTTGTGGCTGATAGTTTTGACGCCACCCCACATGTTCGTCGATCATCTTTAATAATAATTCTTTAAATAAATCTACATTTTCACCTTTACTTCCTAAAAATAAAGCTTTTAAATTGTGATCTCGCAATTCATTTTTCATTTTTCTAATCCTCCAATTAATATCACTAAATTAATTATTTTTCTCTCTAGCTGCATTTTTTATGGATAGTTGATGCTTCTTTCTTCCATTCTGGTTTTTTACATTTGTGAATAATAAGAGCTATTCCGATCATTACGACTGTAGCCACGACTTGATAGATAATATAACCTGTGTACTGACTAGGATCTAAAATAGATGGTGGTATAAGACTGACAGTAAGTGTAATTGCTACACTAATTAAAGAAAGAATGGAAACAAACCACATTAATCCATTACCTTTATTTCCTAATCTAAATGGTCGCTTAACCTCTGGCATTTTATACCGCAAGCGAATTGCTGAAATAGCAATTAATGCATATACGATACAATATAAAATAGTTGTTGTAATCGTAATAATTAAAAAGGCACTATTTACATCTGGAACAACTACATACAAGAAAGATACTAAAGAAATTACAATTGCTTGAATTAAAACAAAAGTTATCGGAATGTCTCTTTCAGTTCTTTTTTGAAAGAATTTAGGTAAGTTACCTTCATCAGCAATTTTTATCATCGCTTTACTTGGACCTAGCACCCATGCACTCAACTGTACTAGCACCCCAATTAAAATCATTAAGGAAATGATATTAACGAAGATAGACGGAATACCCAAGTTTTCAGAAAAAATCATGTACGGTTGTGTAATATTAGCCAATTCTAATTCTCCAACTGGCACTGCATTAGATACAGTTAATCCTGCAACAATATTAAAGATTACCAACAAAATAACAGATGAGATAACAGCAATCGGATAATTACGTTTAGGATTTTCTATATTATTTGCATGCACAGATGAGATTTCTACCCCTGCAAAAATAAAGATAATTCCTGATAAGTAAGTTAAGCTGCCTAAGTCTTTAAAATTCGGAATTAGGTCGCTTGGTTTAAAATCTCCTAAATAACTATTTGGTTGAATGCCATTCTTAATCATATAGATGACACCTAGCACGACTAGGATAACGAATGGAATATAAACCCCAATGATGGCTCCCCAATTACCAGCTACTTTAACCATATCAAATTTGAGATTTAGGATAGTCACACCCCAGTAGGAAACTAAAATAACTGCAAAAATAAAGTAATTATTTGAAGAAAGCTCAGGTGTATTGATAACGTACCCAAATAGCACACCTACTGTGGAAGCAACCATTACCATACCAAAAAACATTTGAACCCATAATAACCATGAGGTAACAAATCCCCACTTCTCACCTAATGCATTCTTCACCCAAACTGTTGGTCCACCTTCTTCAGACCATCCTGTAGACAGTTCAGCCGACATTAATGCGATAGGCAAAGCAAATAGGACTGCCGCAATTAACATGTAAAATATTTGTGTCCATCCGGTAATGGAAAGTGTTGGTACACTACGTACCGTTCCAAAGAACGCCATCGTAATGCCGATTAGTCCAAAAAGGGTTAGACTTTTTGTTTTAGCCATAAATTTTCCTTCTTTCCTTTTTCAACTTTTACATGAACCAATAATCTAATTTTCAACTAACTGTACACCTAGGAAGTTCATTTAAAAATTAGATATCTTGTTCATAGATTGCGAAAAACATATATATTCATCGCTATCTATGACTAACAACTACAAATAGCAAATGTTTTATGTTTCACATAAGAATTAAAACTCGAATCAAAATGAATTAAACAACTACTCTTTACTGCTAACTGTTATATTGCATAATAAACAAACGAGACATATTGCTATTTAGTGAAATCACTCACAAGTTAACTTGCAATCATTAGTCTACGCCCATTTTTTTGTTTTGTCAATACTTTAAATAACATTGATATATAGCCTTTAATTAACATTTTATGAAATCTTGTTATTTAACGGAGTAACGCATTGTTTAGTTTATTAATAAATCCATTAAACCTTTAATGCTTTTTTTGATAAAAGCATTAAAGGTTTATCTTGATTTTTTGCTGAATTTTACAACAATGAACAAAGGCGCAGGGCGCCCGTTTAGCAACGTAGCGAATGGAACGAATCAACTAAAAATTTAGGAATCATGCCACTAAAAACAGGGGTATGCCGACGCCTGAGCGAAAGCCCGTTTTTAGTCGGCCTTCCTCTTTGTGACGCACCGATGAGGCCTTATCGTACGTAGTGCGCATTTCTAAAGTCGCATCGTTGCTGGCGCTTGCGCCGGACGTGGCTATTCGGTTATTTCGTTATCCCCAAGCACCTCATTTTATACTTTGTATGAAAAAAAGCTACTTACCATTATATAAGTTATTCATTTTAGGTAGTATTTCAAGAATCTAAACATTATAAAGCAAAATTTTTCATCATAGAGGTGGCTTGTGTTCTAGGCGAGCCATGGTGGTTTCTTATCTTATAAGAAAGGAAAACTATTAGTGGTTCTTGCGCATAAGGAGGAGGATTTTCATGAAGTGTCACACACCCAAGCATTTAACATCTTCTAAACCAACAAACAGGTACCGTTATCCCCCAATTAGACCTCTTTGTATCTCCTTGATCTTTCAAAACAAGGTTATTACGGTATCAAGATTCAGGATAAAAGAATGGAATATAATAAAGTGAACCCTCAATCAGTAGGGTACGATCCTTTACTGATTGAGGGTTCACTTATAACTTATATAATGCTTGTTTAATTTCCGATTTACCTGCAACGATTTGAAATTCTTTCCCAATCGTAGTATTGTCTTCTAAGCAACCATAAATAACACCAGCTACGTCTTCGCGTGGGATTTCTCCTCGTTCGATTTTCGTTGCCGCATCTACTTGACCTGTTCCTGGTTGGTTCGTTAATAATCCTGGATGAACGATCGTGTAGTCTAAATCTGTGCTTCTCAGCCACTGATCTGCATAATGTTTTGCGACTACGTAGGGAGCAAAAGAAGCGGAAGCTGCCTGGATTGCTCCCCTGCTTGTGTCAAAAGAGCTCACCATAACAAAACGTTTCACACCAGCGGCTTTCGTTGCTTCAATCGTTTTTACCGCACCATCTAAGTCCACCATTAACGTCTTGTCTTTGCCTGTGTTCGGACCTGAACCTGCTGTAAACACAACAGCATCAACACCTTCAGCCGCATTTGTAATCTCTTCTATCTCATCTTCCAAATCAACGACAACCGTCTCTGCACCTAAATCTTTAAAATATTGTGCTTGCTCTTGTTTACGAATCATCGCTCTCGCCATATGCTCTCCGCTATCTTGAATTTGTTTCACGAGATGTTTTCCAATTTGTCCATTTGCTCCTACAACAAGAATTTTCAATACAATCATCCTTTCATTCTTATTGTTCGTGCTTAATTCCATCGTAAATACATTTTGTATGTATGTCCACCAATCTGATTAGAAGTGTAATCCGTTGAAATCAGAAAAAGATTGCAATTAATATTGCTAGAATAGTATAGTTAGATTGAGTTAATGACGGCTCCAAATAATCCAAATACCAGTAAAATCAACAATGCAAGAAAATGAGGGATATGATGAAGAAAGGCATTCTATTTTTGGTTATTGTTTCATTCATTGTATTGCTATTTAGCACTAATCTAGTGAAAGAAGCAGAACCTGAGCTTAGTGAAGATGAACGTTTAAGTAAAGTGATAGACTATGCTTGGGATAATTATGATATTTTCGCTTCGAGTGTAGAGTGCGAGAACTCAGAAGTTTTCTTTGATATTGATGATCAGATTGATCAACATGAATTTATAGCTACAATGGAAAACAAGCTGGAGGAGTATGATCTCCCAGATAGATATTTCATTAGCATTAAGCGAAGTAATGCGGAAGAATTAGAGTTGCAACAAACTAAAGAGAAAATGGAGTCTCATGTCTTTAACTATATACAAGAAAATGATTATAAAGGTGTTGAATTTGAAATCAACTACGAGGGGAAAAAGCCTCTCTTCACATTCTATGTAGCGGATGATGCCAATATATCGAAAGAAGATTTAGAAAAAGAGATACACGGATTATTTCAATTCAAAGCGACAGAATAGATTAAAACTTGGAAAAGGTAGTCAATTGCTGATATGCTCCCTCCCAGGTAGACAGATTAAAAAATAAAATCTGTTGTACGTGAGGCAGAAGCTTTTCTGTTTCCAATACGTTTTATTCTAGTCAATTAAAATATGAAGTTTTAATGTCTAAAAAAGAAGATTATTCAATTGTAGAGTTATGCTCAACGTATGGTATCAAGAACAATTTAAACGGTCTCATCCCTATAGAATAGAACTAAAGCCGGTTAAATCATTTTTATTATTTCCCCTGTCTATTTGATAGGGGCCAGTTCAAATTGCTTTTGCCTTACCATTTTTTAAAATAGAAAGATTAGCCATAGTAATACCCACTATTTCAGACAGCTCCGTCACGCTCATTTTCTAATCTCATGATTAGTGCATTTTTAAAAAGTGACTGAAGAACAGCACTAAACAACATAATAACTATGGAAGAAAAGAGAATGACCAGCCCCATAATAGCTATACTAGGATGTAAAGCATTTTGCGTTAAAAGAAAAATCATTCCAATAACATACAATATACTAATCATACTTGCACAGTACTTGATGCGAACTAATGTATATACTGCTAAATCAGAAAAGGCCTTACGGTTATCAATAAAATGTAACAGCTTCATCGCCTGATACAACGCATAAAAAAATGGAACCGCGGTCAAATATAGACCTAATAATACTGGATATCTTAAATAAGCAAACTCTGGAAACATTTCTGCTGAGCTCTTTGCCAATGACGGCAACGCAAATATACATAAGCCTAATACGACAATCCCTATTGCAAAGATAGCTGCCTTTAGAGCCGTTACCGCTCCCCGTTTCATAACAGCACCTCACTTTTCATCATTAACCATATTATATCTAGCTTATTGATTATCAATAAATATTTACCCCTTTGTAATATGCATTTTTTCGCAGTATATATAATCAACTATTTAGTGAGGAAAATGATGTTAACACAAGCCCTTCCTTAAACAAATTATAATAAAGTGAATCTTCAATCAGTAGGGGTTTTCATTCATCGTACTGATTGTTAGAGGAACGAATCGGGTATTTAGGTGCTGCTATCTCCCACTTATACTCATTGCTGTACAAATTATCCAACTACTGTGGGAGTCTTACAGCACCTTATATACGGGATAAAATTAATTGTAAGTGTATACATTTCCAAATGATCTTCCGTTGTATTTGTAGGGGTCAAGAAATGAAAAAAGAAAAGTATTAACCTTCTGTCTTTTCAGCTTAGAAGAAGTAGTATTTCATTTATTACTGGTTAAAGGAACGAGCGGTTACCATTAAATCTACACATTTGCGCATTTATTAATTATTTAAAAAAGTACAAAAGCCTAATTCCCATTTTAGAAGGAGGTTAGGCTTTTGATTTCCTGCAACACAGCCAATTGTAGTATACCTTTCTAATACTTTATTCATAGTAATTCTTGTTTAGGGTCGAGGCACACATTAGTTTAACGACCCGCTTGGTATTGGATTACTTCTCGTGCTCGTCGCTCCATCAACACGAATCAATTACTATACTCAAAGTTATCGAGCAATACACGTACTTCGTCTGTTGATTCTGTGCTCATCAATTGATTTCTTAGTTCACTCGCTCCTCGAAAATCACGGACATATATCTTAAAAAAACGACGAAGGGGTCTGAATGGACGTGGCTCTAATTTTGAATACTTATCATGAAGGTCTAAATGCAACCGTAAGAGATCAAGTAATTCCTTACTACTATGAGCTTTCGGCTCCTTTTCAAAGGCAAATGGATTTTTAAAAATACCACGCCCAATCATAATCCCATCCACTCCGTATTGATGAGCAAGTTTCATACCAGTTTGCCGGTCCGGAATATCCCCATTA
This sequence comes from Virgibacillus sp. 6R, assembly GCF_001895305.1. Taxonomy (NCBI): domain Bacteria; kingdom Bacillati; phylum Bacillota; class Bacilli; order Caryophanales; family Bacillaceae; genus Virgibacillus; species Virgibacillus sp. 6R. The sequence continues at coordinate 1,296,544 of NZ_CP017762.1, forward strand.
ATCGTCAAAAGCGTATCTGGTGCTACCTGGTCACGAAGAGTCTTAATTTCTGGGATTAGTTCCCAATGGGCATCTACTTTACTCATTTCCTTTTTTGTACGCAAATGAATGGAAAGATTCACGATATCTTGTTCCAATAGGTGAGTCAACCAGTCACGCCATTCATCTACATGAGTGTAACCAAGCCTTGTCTTCACACTTACAGGCAATCCACCAGCTTTTGCAGCTTGTATTAGATCTGCTGCAACTTCTGGGCGTCGGATAAGCCCACATCCCTTTCCATTTGCTGCAACATTATGGACAGGACAGCCCATATTGATATCCAGCCCCTTAAACCCTTGTTTCGCCATACCAATACTCATTTGTCGAAAGTATTCTGGTTTATCTCCCCATATATGAGCTACAATTGGTTGTTCATCTTCGGTAAAAGTCAAACGTCCACGTACACTAAAGTTCCCCTCTGGGTGACAATAGCTCTCTGAGTTTGTAAACTCTGTAAAAAACACATCTGGTCTTCCTGCTTCACTAACTACATGGCGAAAAACAACATCCGTCACATCTTCCATTGGCGCCAGCACAAAAAACGGCTTTGGTAAATCACGCCAAAAATTATTTATCATATATAAACTCAAATCCTTTCATCATGGGACAACGAATCAAAATCTTTTTCTAAAATATAAAAAACATCCCTACTTCTTTTACACTTATATCATTCTTCATCGCCTTTATCAAACCATCGTAAACCTTGATTATTATACACTTTAATAAGAACAAACAAAAGTGAAAAGAAGATCGATTATCAGAAATGATTTGGTACTGAAGGACAATGTCTAAATACACTTCATATTGTTAACCATCCCCAATTTTTTTGCTAATAGATGGCGGGGACTTTTGTATGCATGCCTCTGTGTTGCCACATACCTTCATAATTCTGCAACATTCACATAAGTTTCCCTTCGATTTTATCTGTTTTAATGAAACCGTTAAACGCTCTTTGAAATAAGCTCTGTATAATATTTAGGATCACCTGTTGAATAGTAAGTGTACCAAGATTCAATGACCTCATGAGGAAAAAACATTCAAATATTGAATAATCTCTCTCGCCCAATCCAAACCTCCTGCTGAACTTGCGGTTATCAAGTTGCTATCTGTAAAAGCCAATGTATTAACATATAAACCTTTCCCATTATATATTTTTGAAAATAATGTCAAATATTCTAAAGAATTGCTCGTGTGCTTGAATGAATCTAAAACTTTCAAATCAGCTAAAGCTAGTGTCGCACCGCAGATAGCGCCTATAAGAATTCCATTTTCTAATTAGGATATCGCCGTTTGTAAGATACGATTATTTTTCTCATTGTTCCAAGTATCTGCACCTGGCAATAGCAATGCAACCATGTTGTTTTCATCCATTTCATCTATTACACAGTCAGGGGTGACCGTAAATCCTCCCATGGTTTGTACTGGGTTCAAACTCGTGCTTACCGTTTTAAGGATAAACTCTCTGTTTCTCTTTAACATGTTTTCCATGCTAATAGCTTGCATCATATAACTGACTTCCCATTCAGCCATAGATTCCAAAATATAAAGATAGATAATTTTTTTCATTTGCTTCCTCTGATTAAATAAGTTATACAAGCTCTGTAGCTTCCCGCTTTCCAAATGTGTGATTCAACTCGCCCTAACTTAATACCATTATATGACAAGAACAGTGACACCTATATGTCACTGTTCTGATAACTACTTATTATATTTTTACATGCTCCTTCATCCTTTGTTGATAGGATAAAGGCGAAAGGACTTTTATTTTTTCCCCAAACCCTAGGATAATTGAAAACATCATAAAATCATTCTCTTTTATAACTACTCTCTTAATTTTCGATGTTCCCAGTACATCGATTACATCACCTTCGAAATATTCATTTACTAACGTTTCAACTTCTTTCAAATATTCAATAGTTACATATACACTATCTTCCTCACGTTTTTGTTCATAATCTTTGAGCAACTTTGCGACATCATAATTATTTACAAAATATTTTTCACTAATTTCTAGATTCTTCATTCTTGCTATTTTAAACATCCGATAATCATCTTTCATTAAATCATAACCAAAAGATAGAGTACATGTATCATATTACTGTGTACGATTCGAGTCTTACTGTTAAGATTGATATATTGAAATGATACTATTTTATTATCCAAAAATCGCTTTCCTTAGCTTAGAAGTGACGGAATTGACCTCTGTATTTTCATTTACTATCGAAAAATCAATTTTAAAAACATGTCTATTACTTTTATCATCACCATAAAGATGTTTTACTTTTTCATATGTTTCATTCACTTTTTGCTCGCCGTAAACACTTTTTAAACTTTGCAATGCTAGTAGAATGTAGTCGTAGTTAGCTTGGTCAACTATTTTATCATTCAACTTATAATCTTGGTGAATAGAATAACCACCTTTAATACCTACTTCAGAATAAATTGGAATGCCAGCTAACGTTAACGTGTCTATGTCACGAATGATTGTCCTACGTGAGACATTAAATTGTGCAGCCAACTTAGCTGCACTAACATTTTCTCTGTTCAGTAAATAAAACAATATTCCTAATAACCGTTCTATCTTCATCCGCTCACCTCAGGGTCAATGTATTTCCATATTATAGTGTTTATTAAAACATAGCAACGATATTTAGTAAGGGAAACGGTATCTCCTTGTATCCTATATTACGAGTGGTTGTTTAGACAGAACAGCTTTCTTATTCTGCAAAAAAACTAACAATTGAAATAAATCAATTGTTAGTTTTCTATGATTTATTGATTTTAATCACTTTTAGATGCTGCTATCTCCTCTTCTCGCTCGGCTTTTAATTGAGCTTTATCTGTAGATCTAACAAATGGGTAATAAATTAGTACCGAAATAACTAGCGTAATAACCTGAATAACCGCACCACTTATTTTCCCTCCAGTTGCCAAGTAACCGCTAATAATTGGCGGCATCGTCCATGGCACAACAATTCCAGCTGTTTTTGCCACTAAACCTGTTGACATACCAATATATGTTATAATCGCTGTTGCTACAGGTGCTAAAATAAATGGAATAAGTAACTTAAAATTTAATACGATTGGTAAACCAAATAAAACTGGCTCATTGATGTTGAAAAATCCAGGAGCTACAGTAAGACGCCCCATTGCTTTATTGTTTTTTCCTTTTGCAAATAGAAACAAACAGAGGACAAGTCCTATTGTCGTTCCTCCACCACCTATCCAAACGAAATTGAGCATAAATTCATTCGTTATGATATTAGGTAGTTCTTGTCCGGCTTGGAACGCAATGCGATTAGCATCCGTATTTTGCAGCCAAACTGGTTGAATTACTGGATTTATTGTATTTGCACCATGAATTCCTACAAACCAGAATATCGAGTTGAAAGCAATAATTAATAATGTTCCCCATAAACTTCCACCTATTGCGCCTAACGGTTTACCTAAAGTATTGGTCAATAATGTATGGATGTTGTCTATACCTGTTGTGACAAGTAAATAATAAATGAAGCCCCAAGCCAAAACTACCATAAGGCCAGGCAATAAAGCTGCAAATGATTTCTCTACAGCGATTGGTACACCTTCTGGCATCTTTATTGTAAATTCTTTCTGAATAAAAAATCTAAAAATTTCAGCAGATATAAGTGCAACCACAATCGCTACAAATAGACCACTACTACCTACATAAATATATGGTATTCCTGACCCTGCGTCGGTTATTAGATCAGGTGTCACAATGATGAAAGCAGCTAAAGAGGTGATGCCAGCAGAAACTCCATCAACCTCATAATCTTCAGCTAGACTATGTGCAATTCCAAAGGCAGCGACTAGAGCCATAAGTCCAAAAGACCCGTTAACGATTTTATTAAATATATGCGCAACACCTATACTATCTAACCAATCAGGATAACCTTCTATTGGTAAATTTCCTAAGATGAGAAAAATAGAACCGATTATAATAAGTGGCATACTTAGCAAAATACCGTCTCGTAAAGCTCTTAAATGCCGTTGGTTACCTATGCGACCGGCTATCATTTCAATTTTTTCGAACAATTTAACTCACCTCATATAAAGTTATTGGTCGATACTATTTATAAATTGAAAGCTTGACCATGGTTTGATAAAGTCCAATAGAAAGACAGTCTCCTGTCTAAGATGGCCAACTACATTTCTATCTCCGTCGTTATCCATATCCTGTAAAGCAATTTGCGTTTCTCCTTTGTACTGACCAAAATTATTATTACAAATAACAACATCGCCCTTTTTAATTGGTACCGTATGATTAGGTTGAATGTCCGCTTCTCTATACTTCAATCGCGTAGTCGATGAGCGAATCATATATGCAGATCGATCTCCCCTATATTGATGTTCTTCATCAAGAATAATTTTTTTCTCTAGTTCGGTTACATTATCTGTTAATACTACTTCAAAGAAAGGATGTGTAGATAAATAAGCATCTGACATCATCTGCAATTCATCTTTAGTGGCGTAAGCATTTCCTATTAACAAATCATCAATCGTGCCCATTAATCGAAAATGTGTTACCTGGGTTTGAATAGATAGATTTCTATGTCGTTCAAGCGTACATAAGCCCTTTTGAACTGGCCATGGTCCAAGTTCTCCATGTTGTGAAGTTACAAATGCTGCTGTTTTTAAATCATACTGATTAAACATCTCTGTGGTCGTTTCAAAATGTTGCTGTGAAATACCAGAGTATTTTTGCGGGTAAAAGTTATGAGAAGCATATAACTTTTCCTTGTTCGGTTGATAGCTCATGATATTCTCTATATATTTTGTTCCACTACTCATGTTTACTTCAATAATTAAATCGTGTGGATTTTTTGTCATTCTTGTTTCTTCTAAACCAGTAAATCCGAGATCTAGACGTATGCCTGCTGCTCCCAAATCTTTAAAAAAACTGAGGTCATTATAGCTAACCCCCAATTGATTAAATAGCTTCGGATTAATATCTAAAATTGTTTCCATGCCAAGCGAATTACCGTGCTTTATAATTTTTCTAAACTTATTAACTACTTCATCGGCATTACCAGTAATCTCCAATAAGCTGGTGAAGATTCTAGTGAATCCAAATTGACTAGCGAGATTTAAATACTCTTTATCCTTTTCAAAGTTGCTACTAGATGGATAAATTGACACTCCTAATTGTTTCATGATAGCTCCTCCAAATATCTTTATTTATCTTTATATAAATCAATAAATTCTTCTGCTAAATCGCAGAAAGTGATTGCATTCATCAAATGATCTTGAGCGTGAACCATTAATAACGTTATTTCTATATTCTCTCCAGAGGCTTCTTTTGATAACAGACTTGTTTGGGAGTTATGTGCATTTTCCAATTCATTATGAGCTTCTTCCATTTTTTTATCTGCCGCTTTAAAATTTCCTTGTTTTGCCTCTTGTATCCCTTCCATTGCACAACTTTTTGCATTTCCACTATGCGTAATCAGTCCCATAATAGCTTGTAAATTTTTTGGTTCTTCCAAGGAATATCTTCCTTTCTTTATCCCTATTTATCAATTTCACTTGTTAATTGTAGAGCTAATTCTAAGACTTTCTCACCGTTCACTTGCCCATAGTCTTGCATATCTATAACAGCAAGTTTCGTATGCGTACCCGCTAGCTTCTTCTCATACTTTTTCTTTAAAAAGCGTACTTGGGGTCCTAGTAATAAGACATCTACATCTTCTTTAGCTATATATTTGTTAGCAGCGCTTGAGGACATTGCCTGAATTTTGACATCTATTCCCTTTTCCTTTGCTGCCTTTTCCATGTTTGTCATTAATAAACTAGTACTCATTCCTGCAGAACACACTAATAAAATATTGGCTTGCTTACTCATTTTAAAATCACCAACCCTTTCTTTTAATAACCTTATATATTTATCATAAGTGAAAACGTTAACAATTCCAGTTTCACTTTTTCCTTTAATCAACGGAAATAAATGTCATTTCATATTGGACCGTTTTAAAAAGAGCAAAGGCTCGGGGCGCCCGTTTAGCAACGTAGTGAATGGAACGAATCAACTAAAGATAAAGGAATCATGCCACTAAAAACAGGGGTATGCCGACGCCTGAGCGGCTAGCCCGTTTTTAGTCGGCCTTCCTCTTAGGGACGAACTGATGATGATTTATCGTAGGGCGCATTTCTAAAGTCGCATAGTTGCTGGGCGATGGAGCCGGACATACAAGCACCTAATTTTATTATTTCCTATAAGATTAAAAAGGTAAGCCAACACTCTATATTGGCTTACCTTTTTATCTGTTCGCTTAGTATTTCAGCTATTTGTTGCGGCGATTTACTATTTATTATTTCTCTTACAATTGAATTACTTTTAATGAGATGAATTAAACTTTCATACATACCGCTTAAATCCTCTGCACCATCTTTTTCTACATTTAGCAAACAAACAAGTTGCACCATATTTTGATTGTTCCACAATATTGGAGCTTTTAATGTACATATGGTCCAAAATGTTTTGCTAGTTTGAGGAGTTATCGGGTGTGGTATTGCTACCAAGTTTCCAAAATAAGTGGATGCCACAGACTCTCTCTTTAATACTAAAGTAGCGTAGTTTTTCTTAACAAGACCTTGTTCATATAATTTATTACATAAAAATTGAATAACAGCTTCCTGGTTTTTTAATTCTTCATGAACAAAAATTCTTTCTAGATCTATAAAAGAAAGTATATTATCACACGTGTTGACCTGGCTAGCAATAGTGTTAATGTCCTCATCTTTTAGAAAAGGATTGACAACAATAACTGGAGTCTTTAATTTTCTATTTATTGGAACAGTACTTATTATGAAATCAATACCAGCTAAAGAAAAAGAAGGCAGTTTATAGAAACTAATAGTATCTACTATCTCTATTTTCTGCCCAAACAAATCCTTTAATTGATAATATAAAAGCTTTGCACTTCCCACTCCTGTTGCACAAACGACTAATATCTTATATTTTTGTATTCCCTTTATTCTTTCAAGGGCTGCTTGAATATACATAGCAATATAAGATATTTCATGTTCATTAATTTCTTTATCGATGTACTTTTTAATACATCTACTTGCAACAATTGCACCTTCAAAGGCAAGAGGGTATGTCAGCTTTATGTCGTTTAATAAAGGATTATGAATATTCATACCATATTTTAACCGATTCATTACTGGTCCAAGGTGCGAAGATAGTCCCTGAATAAATTCCAAGTCAGAATAAAAGTCCCAATCATATATTTCCTTTAGCTCTATCACAATGTCTCTTACAATCTCATTCATGACGATAGAATCATTAGCATTCCTTTTATTAGAGAGTAATTTTGTACCTAACAGGTGAACTAAAATATACTCTTCTTCTGTTCTAGGGAAATTTAAACCTGTAAAACACTCTACTCTTTGGATAATTTTATTTGCGATACTTTTTTCAACTGTATATCCATCTGCTAATGGAATATTTAGTTGTTCAATAATAAAGTTGTCTTCGATACGCTTGCAAGCTATAGCTATATGAGTAGCCAAATTCTCCAATGTTAGGTCTGATATTTCAAAACTGTAATCATTCACTATCTCAATAATTATATCCTTTATTTTATTGAATAGATCCATATCTATGAATCTAAACCAAACTGTCTTTTCTCTAAAAACGTCATAGTTATCTAATATAGAATTTGATAAGCATAACCTTTTCATATATTCCTCACCATGAACCTTTTTTCCATAGTAAGGTTTACTAATACAAACCAACTGGAATTTTTCTAACTCCTGCTTAACTAGCTTCAAATCATTTTTTAACGTAGATCTTGAGACAAACAGTTCTTCTTCAAGCTTTTCCATTTTTATAAAATCTTTTGCGAGCAAAAGACGCTGTAACAAGTACTTCACTCTATTGCTTTGGAGGGTAAAACGATTATAATTAGTTAATGTGTCATCTTTTATATATATGTTTAGCGCCTCTTTAAATAGAGTAGGGTCAATTATTTTTAAGTCGTAACCTTTTCCTCGTATGGACTCAATTTCTATCCCGAGCGATTTACATTCCTTACGTAAATTATTTATTTCATTACGAACCGTACGATCACTAACATTCAGTTCTTTTGAGATCCAATTAGCTGTTATAGGTCCTTTGGATTTATTTAAAAGTAATAAAATGGTGCTTTGCCTTTTGTTAATTCCCATACATTATCAGCCTCCAATAAAACGACAAGCGCTATGTTATTAATATCAAATAAATGATTGCAAATGACAATAAGCGGAAACTTCGCGAAGTAGAGTTTTCCTCATCGCCTACTGATCAAAAGTAAAACAACTGCTAAACCAGCTTTTCCTGTGTGCAGAGCGTCGCTTACGTAACGTACCTTGTCATAAATGCAACAACCTCAGCAATTGGCTCTTACAGCCCCAACGAATCCGGAATTTAAGCGCCTTTATTTCCCACTTACGCTCTTTGTATATATAAAGTCCACCTAAGCAGTAGCTTACGGTACCTTACATCGGGGAAAAGTATAGTAACCCCGTTTTTAATAAGAATTTTTATATAATTCTATTTAACATAACTGTCCTTAAATCATCCACACGTGGTTAGGGATCGACGGTTTTACCTTACAATGGTAATACGAGTTCAAATCTAATGCCATTTAATTTTAATGGGTTTGTTACCGATATTGTTCCACCCAGCGATTCTATTAGTTGTTTAGTTATATATAAACCCAAACCTGAATTTCCATGGTTTGGTCTAGACGGATCTTCTCTATAGTGTTTTCTAAATATATTTTCCCAGTTTTCTTTTTTAATTCCTGCTCCCGAATTCTCTATTGCTAATAACAGATGATTATTTGTTTGTTCTATTGTAAACATGATTTCCCCGCCCTTAGGCGTATATTGGACTGCATTTGAAAAAATATTCTGCAAGATTCTGCTCATTTTTAAATAAGGGACAGTAATGTTTGAATCTGCTGTTGATTCGTAGGAATAGGTAATTGACTTCTCTTCTATTATTGATTTAAAATCATACTCTATTTCACTTATTAAATTGACTAACGTTGTCTCGTCCTTCATAGCAGTCGGATTTCTAATCCTACCTGCAATATTCATATTATCTAATAAGCGATTTGCTTTAATTATGTTCCGAGCAATTATCTCTACACTCATTTTTTGTTCTTCACTTAACGTCTGATCACTTGCTAGTGTTTCTGAGCACATCCCAATTAGTGTAATAGGTGTCTTTAAGTCATGTGATAAACTTGACATCATGACCGCCCATTCTGAATCTTTTTTCCAGTTCTCATATAATGATTTTTTTAATTCTCCTTGCATTTGTCTAAAAGACCGGGTTAACTGACCTATTTCATTTTTCGAATCGTATTTTAAATCAAAGTCAAGGTCTTTTTGACTAATTTTATGCGATGCCGCCATCAATTCTTCTAGTGGAGTCCTAATTTTGTTATATAACTTATTGATATAAAGTCTTGAAAAGATAATAAAATATATAATAGGCGATAGAAATATTAAAAAAATCATTCCTATCATCATATAACGATAATATTCATTTGAAAACGTTGGGTTCAATTGATAGGAGTATACCCATATTCCCTTTATTTCTCCGTGACTAGTTATCGGGAAAATTTTATGATAATATCCATTGCTATTTATAGTGGTATTAACAAGTTCTGGAATTGATTTATCATTAAACAGGGAATCAAATCTTTCAAAACCAGAAATCATTTCTCCATCCATTGAAAATTCACTTAAATACACACCTTTTTTCTGCAAAGTATTCTGTTTACTTAAAAACTGTTTTTCGTTTAAATACTTTGAAGTATTTTCTTTCATCTCAGTACTTGCTTCCATTGCTGCAATTTCTGCATGGTTAGCTGGTAACATTTCCCGCTGTAAGAATGTAATTATAATCACAAAAGCTATAACAGTTAATATAGTAGTGACAACTGTCCACAGAATACTCTTCGTGTAAAGATTTCTTATATCTTTACTTAGTGATTTTTCCACTGATAGCCGATCCCCCATACAGTTTGTAAATAGTCATATTTATAATTCACTTCCCCTAATTTATGTCTAATATTTTTAACATGCTCTACAACAGATTGTAAGCTTCCAATACCATCGATTCCGCTAATATGGTCATATATTTGTTCCTTAGTAAATACCTGTTTAGGAGAAGATAACAACAAAACCAACAATTCATATTCTTTTTTTGTGAATGGGATAGGTTTATTTTTATAGGATATTTGTCTCGATAGTAAATCAACTTCTAATTCATCGACCATAATATGTTTTCTTTTTTCCTTTTCATAAGAGTCAAGAAAACGAGCTTGCATATTAAAAATAGCTTCAATTTTTAAAGTTAATTCTTCTAGAGAAAAAGGCTTGGCGATAAAATCATCACCGCCAAGCGACAAAGCTTTTATACGCGTCATCTCATCTGATGCTGCACTGATAAATACAATTGGACAATCCACTTTCTGGCGAATACGCTCACACACTTCTAGTCCGCTCCATTTTGGCATCATAATATCCAGCAGGACAAGGTCAACGCTAGTATTTATTTGGTTAATTGCATCTTCTCCATCAGTCGCTTCCATGATTTGATAGCCTTTCTTTTGTAGATGCAAACGAATTAAACGCCGCATATCAGCTTCGTCTTCAGCAATTAAAAGTTTCCTATTCATTAATTTTTCTTCCCTCCCAACGGTTAAACCAATAGATAAGAGCAGCGAAAAGAAAACTGCAAAATAATACGAACAAACCTAAAATAAAAAATAAATCTTCATGTGATCTACCTACCACATATAAATATCTCGTTCCGTAGAGTAAAGGAACGTACATCCATATTGTGTCACCCAAACTATTTGCCCCAAATAGGATTAGAAATAAACTTAATAAGACCCCCATACCTAAACATAAGCTTGCATTTATTTTTAAAGCAACAAACCACATAATGATGATCATCGGTAAACAAAACAAAGTAGTGAAAAGTAAGTAGTAGCCAATATATTGATTATACGTACTGCTTACTAATAACCACAACGGCACACAACTAATGAGTGTGCTTATACCTACAGAAAGCCAAGTGACAAATACCATAGTTATCAACCATTTATCACGACGAGGTAACTGTAACAAATGATTAAAGTGCCCAATTTGTTCTTCATATTGAACATACAAACTAACCAATAAAGCAATTCCACAAGGCAACAAACAGTTATAAAATAATGCGTACATAAAATACGCTTGTTCCAGGTCATTATACCTACCTAAATACCAATATAGCACAAGCCCATATAAAATGGGAAAAGCTACCATTATTATTACCCAATTTGTACGAATTAATTTCAATGTTGTGGTTTTTAATAAGTTCATTTCATCACCTTTTTCTTAAATGCAAAAGTGGATAGAATGAACAGTAAAACAAAGTACAGTACGCTAATGACGATACTCACCCCTAATACAGTAGTATCCTGTAAATGGCTTCCAGGCGCAATGGCTGTACCATTCGGATGAATCCCCATCAATGCGGCTGGGATGCGAAGCATATTTGCCCAAGGAGTCCACCAAAATCTTGAATAAGGTGCTAACCAAATAACGCTAATAAAAGCTCCTAATAAATTAGTTATCATCGTTATAATCGTACCGAAATACTGTGAAAGAATAAAATTAAATGGTATTAGTGGCAGAGCGGCTAACGTGATTAAAGTAGTGGTATAAATGATCGTTAAAACATTAGGAACCTCACCATAAGTTAGTATCGAGCCCCCTACAGCAACGACAATAATCAGTATAGAAGATAGCGATTGATAAAATGCCATATTAATTATTTTAGAGTACCATGTCTTAGATAACGATAAGTTATTCGCAATGATCGCCTTATAATTTCCACTCTTTTTTTCCAAACTGATATTCAAGCTACATGCTATAGCTAATCCAATTGGCAAAAAAATCAAAGGCCATTGATTAAACATTTGTGCTAAATATCCATTAAATTTTCCTATTTTTGTGATAAACTGCGCAGTAAACATAGAAAATACTAAGAAAAATAATGGGATAATGAATAATAATCGTTTTGATATAGTTGCTTTCATTTTTATCCGTTCAGCTTTTAAGTACCCAATCATGTCATGATGCATCCCCTTTGGCTTACGGTAATATCAAAGAATGTTTTTTCTAAGTTTTCTTCATGGTTATTCTCTTTTTCATATTCTAAAGTTCCATTATGAATAATACCAATCGTATCTGATACCAGTTGAATTTCAGATAGAATATGACTAGAGATCATAATGGTAATACCGTTGTCTTTTAATTCGGTTAATAATGTACGTAACTCTTGAATTCCCATTGGATCAAGACCATTGCTAGGTTCATCAAACACTAATAATTTCGGCTTTTTAATCAGGGCCATTGCAATTCCTAAACGTTGTTTCATACCTATAGAAAAGTTCTTCACTTTCTTTTTACCGGTGTTTTCCAATTTCATTTTAGCTAAAACAGGATTAATTTCATTTAATGGGATACCTTCTTGTAAACAAAATAGCTTTAAGTTATCATAAGCAGTTAGATTCCCATAAATAGCTGGACCTTCAATTAAAGAACCAATTTCATGTAAGTCATTTCTATTCCATTTATGTCCAGCAAACATTACTTCTCCAACTGATGGTCTAAATATACCACATATTATTTTCATTAATGTAGATTTGCCAGCGCCGTTCAATCCAAGCAATCCATAGATTTCACTGTATTTTACATGCATATTAATATTCGTTAAGACTTTCTCATCTTTGAACATTTTTCCTATATCTCGTGTCTCTAACATATATTTTGACATTAGATACCAAGCTCCTTTTCGTTGATATCTAAAGTCTACTATCAAATTATAAGGAATCTATAAGGAAAGGAGATTAGATGCTGTAAGATCTACTTCGAGGATGCCAAGCAGAAATATAAAGATTATTTAATTCTTTATTTAATAAGACTTCATGTGCTTCTCCTCTCCTTTTTGAGTGTGAATCATAAATTTGTTAACCATCGATAACCGACTATATACTACATACCTAACCAACCACCTAAGGATTTGATGTTTGGTTAATCTTTTTTTCACGTTATTATAGAGTTTAGGGAGCATATTATCATTGATAAGAAATAACGAGCCAATCTATACTGTATGGTGCTACGAGGAATATCGAATAATCTACCTATTTCTACAGCAGACAGTTGAAAAAAGTAATATAGCAGGACAGTAATAAGCTTTTTTGGTAAAGAAAGCATCACTTCACCAAGAATTTCGGAGTGATTTTCTTTATCCAGCCACTTGAAAGCTTTGTCCTTTTTCTTCTTCCTATTGCTTAGCTAAGGTATAGAGTTGATTTTTTCTTCTTGTGGTGTAAGATCAGAAAATATCATTCCTTTACTTGCTCTCTTTTGTTGTAAATATTAATTGCTTCATTCTTCAATACACGTTTTACAAAAGGCATGAAAGGCACAACGAACTTGTCACTTGGTACGATCTGGTTCTATCATTCTTTTCTCTTCCTCCCAAACTGCAAAGGTAGGTGATGATTTCCCCTTTCATAGCCTCCACCCATTGGTTCTACATGCAAAAAAGAGCAATTTTTTGAAAGGAAGTCTTAGAATACACAAAAATGCCCAACTGAATAAAGTCAGCTGGGCTTGAAAGCAAAAGGTTTATGAGATATTGTATGTCAATAATGGTATTTGAGCTAAACCCCATAACAATTTAATTCTTTCTTGAATGTTAATCGAATCAAGTAAAAATTCACATAAAACCTATTTGCGTATTCAAATATCTACTCCCTTATATTCCCTCTATAGCTAACATCTTATTGGTAAAGCAATAACAATTTCACTCATTTTAAAACATCTCATATTGTCAATCACTATTCTACGCTTTTTAAGGCTGTCGCCATATCCATTTTTTTGACTTGTCTGGAAATAAACAGAGAAATTAATATAACATTAAATAAAACAATTAAGATTGCTGTTCCTATTCTTAGACTACTTATATGCATAAAAAATTGAGTAGTTGTAGAATTTGCTAACGCTACATAAGAATCTAAAAATAGTAATCCTAAGGGTATGCCTATAATCGTTCCCATAATCCAAGTAGCAATACTATCTTTTATAATTATTGACCGAATCTCGTTCAATCTAAAGCCTAAGACTCTCAAAGTAGCATACTCTCGATATCTTTCCGTAAAATTAAGTGCTCCTAGATTATATAAAATAAACCAACTTAGAAGAACCGCAAAAACGATAAGTAGAATAATAATACTCTGAAAAGAAGTCAAAACTTTATTTGCACTTTCCAAATTTTGCGCTAACGAATTTACTTGAACAACATCCTCGTCGTCAGATATTTTTTTAGATACTTTTTGTCCAGTTAAAACCGTAGTAGGAACATATAATTGTTCTAATTCTCCCCAATAATCTTTACTCATCACTATACCTTGAGGACTCCCTACTTTTAAGATTCCCGCAATAGGAACAATTAAATTTTGTTCAGAAAAATTACCAATAAGTTTTATCGAGTCACCCTTTCTCACATTTAACTGTTTTGATATATAATCAGAAATAAAAACACCGTCTTCTTTTTCTAAATTAACTGATTCATAATCCGTTGAATTAAAATTCATGTAAATACCAGGTTCAACAATTGTAATTAGCGACATCAAATCTTTCCTTGAAGTCGAAAGGTTTGCAGGTAATTGTTGAATAGTTTGATAGTCACCATTTAATTCAGAGTCCATCAAGTCCATAATAGATTTGTCTATAGTAGGGGATATTTTAATCTCATTTTTATATGACTGATCACTACCAAATGTCTTTTCATTGGAGTCATTTAAAGATTGTTGGATTCCTAATCCAGAAATTAAAAGCATTAATGAACCAATTACACCAAAGATACCAATCAAAGCACGTAATTTAGCTCTGGATATATCTCGTAAAACCCAACGCCAATCCCAAGACAAACTATCCCAAAGCCGCGGGAACATTTCAACTATATTTTTAGGTGTACGTTTGATTTTTTGTGGTTGCATTATTTTTGCTGGTGCATCTTTTAGTGTTTTTAAAATAGCAGTAATTCCTGCTATACTCCCTATTAATACTAATACGCCGAGCATTACCCAACTCCACTTCGAGGGAGTTACCTCCCAATATGGCATATTAAAAAGTGGTTTCTGTTTATCTAAAATAAGTGGTGCAATTGTCCTTGGTCCAAAGAATAATCCTATAGTTCCACCAAAAAGAGTTGGCAGAAAACCGTATTGGACATAATGGAGGATAATTTTAAACTTGCTCAATCCCAAAGCTCTCAAAAGACCAATAATACTTCTCTGTTTATTAACCAATCTTCTAATAGTTGTTTCTGTTGTTAAAATCACTAATGCGAATAAAACTGTGCAGAACATGATAGAAAGTTTTTTTACACTATTTTTTTTCTGAATAAACTCTGATACATTGTTTTTTTCATTCCTATTAGAAATATCAATTAATGAAGTACCTAAAACATCTTTTAAGTCTTCTTTTAAATCAAACTCTGAATACTCTTCATTTTTCGTAACCAATATTTGATTACTTGCGTTTTTTAAAGAAGGAATGGTTTTTGTGTTAGTTAATACATAACCGTATTTTTCATGATCTGCTACAATATCATTTGCTGGTCCTGTATATGCAATAAAGTTAGGACTGGCTACCAATCCTTTTATTAAATAACTTTTGGTTTCACCATTAACATTTAATTGAATATTCGAATCAACTTTATAATCGTTTTCTTTTGCAAAATTACTATCCAGCCAGATTCCTTTTGTTTGGGTAGAGAATTTGTCACCCTTAATTATTGCTGGCTTTGAAATTGTTCCATTATCTATTACCAATTGCAGCTGCTTCTTTGAAGAGGCTGTTCCAACCTTAACATTTAGATATTGTTGTTGCATAACCTGATCAATTGATTTTTTATCTTTTAATTCTTGAAGTACTTTATTTTCTTGCTGATCCCTAATAGTAACCCATTCATCAGCCATATTAGAACTTTCTGACCATTTCTCAAATTTCTCTTCCATTCCTTGGCTTGCAGCTAACAATCCTGAAAAAATCAAGATGCTTAATAATGATAAAATAAATACTGAACTAAATTCGGAAGCATGAGAACGAAAATCTCTGAAATTTTTTTTTAGAAGATTTTTTAGCATTTTTACCACTCAATTTCACTAATTTTTTTAGGTCGGTCATTAAAGTTTATGGAATCTAAATACCCATCTTTAATTCTTATCACGCTGTCAGCAACTTCAGCGATTGAAGCGTTATGCGTGACAATAATAACCGTCTTGCGATATTTTAGTGACATATCTTTTAGTAATTGTAAAATTTTCCCTCCTGTTTTTGAATCCAATGCTCCAGTCGGTTCATCACAAAGTAATATTTCCGGATTTTTACAAATAGCACGAGCAATGGATACCCTTTGTAGTTCCCCTCCAGATAGATTTTGAGGAAAGCTTTTTAAACGATGACCTAGACCAACTGATTTTAAAATTTCTAAAGGGTCAAATGAATCTGGAGACATTTTTTCCACTAATTGAACATTTTCAAAAGCATTTAATGAAGGAATAATATTATAAAATTGAAAAACAAAACCAACATACCTTCTTCGATAATTGGTAAGTTCATATTCTTTCATAGATGAGATAGTTTGCTTTTGAATACTAATGGTTCCACTCGTCAAAGTATCCATACCCCCTAACATATTTAAAAGTGTAGTTTTCCCTGATCCACTAGGGCCTAGAATAACATTAAACGTACCCTCTTCTAAAGAAAAACTAATATCATTAAGAGCCCGAGTAGTAATATCTCCACTGTAATAATCTTTAATAATATTCTTAACTTCTACGAATGACATAACTATCTCCTTTCTCAAAACTATAGTTTCGCACCATATTTTATAGTTGTAAATAAGTTAATTTTTCAATGACTTTTTTTATATATTCAGTTGCTTCGATTCTATCTTGGTCTGGTTCAAGGTTTGCCAAAATACCATTTGCTCCATAAATGATGAAGTTCGCCAAAAAATCACATGAATCATTATTGAATATTGGAGATTCGGGAACAATCCTTCTTTCTAATAATTGATATAGCAACGTTTTTATCATTGTTTTCTCTGATTTAATTATCTTTTTCGAAGCACTTTCCAAAAGTTGTTTATTTTCGCCCTTCAATTGTAATTTCTGATATTCCAACGTGTCATTTCTAATCATAATGAGTAACTTTGAAATAGTAAGTAATACACTTTCATCCGAATTATCCATTTCTTGAAAGATTTTTTTTCTCTTTAAAATCGTTTCTTCAGCCATTTGATTAATCACAGCTTCATAAATCTCTTTTTTCGATTTAAAATAATGGTAAAATAATCCCGGCCCTCCCGAACTTTCTGTTTTATTGAGAATTTCACGAACAGTTACTTTTTCGTAACCTTTTTCTAAAAACAATTCCTTCGCTAATTCAATTAGCTCTTTCAGCCGTTCTTCTGGTTTCTTGACAGTTCTCACATTTAATACCTCCGATTTAGATATTGGTATTCTATTATTTATTTAATTTTTAGTTATTATTATTGCCTTCCTCTATTTAATTAACATTTCTTGCAAATGTTCTTGTTTTCTTAGAATTTCTCAAACACCTAATTAAGAATGGTGTGAGGTAGATATCTAATCGTTCAAAATACTGAAGATTTAAAGCATCTTTATCCCACCTAACGCCCAAATTGAAAGTATTTGGTTAAATATTGGTATAACTATGCGTTTTCGCCAAACTTGCTCACCCTTTATATATCACATGATTTTTATCCACACATTTTTTCGTCTTGCGTATCCACAAGGTGGTCGGAAAAGCTCCTATATTTAGATTCTATCAATTGAACGACGTTCGGTCAATGTTAAAGGGAATTTTTACTAAATGTTAAACCTTAAACGGTAACGATTAAACTGGAGGAATAAACGAACCAACGGTATAGGCTAAACAACGATATAAAAGTAATGAAGATAAAGATACCAGAGAAAAGAGTTTAGGAAAATAATCATAACAGATGAGCACTAATTTGTTATTAAAAGTAATATTGAATGGGATATTATGATAGGGTCAGTAATAGCAGCAATTTTAGCATGAAATGTGTTTTGAAAGGATATAGCATTAGGGAAACTATTTTTATTGCAGATGATTTCACTATATGAGGCATGAAGTACGCCGAGAAGTTCAAAGGGATTTGGATAAAAAGCCACGTTTTCTGATGAAACGTAGTAAAAAACTGTTATGGAAATCGGTATATAAACTGGATGAAGAAGAGTCAGAAAAGGTACAAAAACTCCTTGAGATTGATCCTAGATTACAAAAAGCATATGCACTTAAAAATAAGTTATATCAATGGTTTAAGAAAGCGATAAGGATAAAGCTAAAGCTGGATTAGAAGCATGTATGCAGGCGTTAAAAGAATAAGGTATGATTGATTCATTTCAACGTGTTTATCATACGTTTCAGCGATGGAAAACAGAAATCTTTCAATCATTTATGTATCCTTTTAACAATGGATATATAGAGGGGGTAAACAACAAGATAAAGGTGTTAAAACATAAGTCCTATGGCATTAAAAAGGATTCACTAATAAACCTATTTAGATGGTAACGGAATAGGCCCTTGAAAATTGTATAAATACCCTTCATAGATGAATAGTCCTCCACCTACATTTCTAGCAGATACGTACCCCTCGAAAGACGCTCTATATTTAGTTGTTTGTATATACACCGTGCGTCCTTGATATGGAACCGGTCCGAATTCATGCCAAATTCTTGTAACCGGTGCCCATTCTGGATTAACTTCGCCTTCCTTTTCAACAGCCACACTTTCTTCTGCAAATACTGGATTTCCAAATGCGGAGAAACATAATAACGTAGAAAACATTAAAACAAATACCTTCTTTTTCATTTATTCACCCTCCCTTCCTATTAATATAGCAACTACACTTTACTAATATGGTAATTAATACTATTATAACATCAGAAAATTATTGGAATTCAAATAATATATTATAAATTTTGCATTCTAATTTATCAAACTATAATATTCCTCTACTAAATTTTGATAAATGGGTGCAAATATAACATAGATAAAACAATATCCAAGGGAGTTTTACAATTTTTTCAAGTTTTGGGGTCCGAGTAATTGATTATTTAATGAAATATATTGTGAGGGAAAATAGAAAACGGGGTAAAGGAATATTGGATAAAGAACACTGGACCACTATTGGATCCAGGCTGGATTCGTATTGAGTTTTGATTAACCTTAAATGATTGTTCTGCCTATTCGTGTTTCCCCCGCTCTTCCCTCAAATGTACCAACTATTTAGCAGTAGGTATCGACTTTTTAGCGTGAAGAAGTGGAAAACAACAGGGAGATAGTAGAGACTAATTTTTATAAATATCAACTCTACAGCAACACTCTTTGTAAAATTCTTACGTATATCAACCCTGTTCTACTCCTTCTTATCTCCTATTTTACTTAATATGGTTAAAATATTACAAACCAAACTAAATTTCTTTTCTCTACTATGTACAATTAAAATAAACTCTCCCTAAATCCCCCCTCAAACCCGCATTCCACCGTCAGAGTTAAAATAAAGTTTTCCGACTAAACCCTCTTTTTTCCCAATCCCGGTAGAAAATATGGCCGTTTTTCACCGCTTTTCCACCTTTTTTTTGTTTTAAAATAAAGTTCTCTCAAAAATAATGGAGAAAATTATGGAAGAGGAAAAGATAAAATATTGGATGTGATTTGTTATTGAGTTAAATATTGAGTGGGATATTGGTTGAACCCAGTGATAACAAGGAATAGAGAAAAAAGAAAAGGGAAGAAAAAGAACTCTTTTCTCCCCACTCTTTCATCTATTACCCAAGAAATTATTGGATTAGACCCCGAAATCGGAAATGTTTATTTTCACGAAATCGGGGTCTAAATCGGAATTGTTTATTTTACCGAAATCCAGGTCTTATTAGGAAAAGTCTATTATCACTGAGAAATGTTCTTTTTAGTTAGACATTTTTCTTTCTAGTAAAGACACTGCCTCCACATGATTCGTCTGTGGAAACATGTCAACTGGTTGCACTTCCTTTGTTTCATAGCCGCCTTCATCTAGTATTTTTAAGTCTCGAGCTAATGTAGACGGGTTGCAAGAAACATACACAATTCGTTTCGGTTGCATCTCAATCATTGCTTGCAGAAAGTCTCCATCACATCCTTTTCGTGGCGGATCAACGATGATAACGTCAGGATGCAATCCTTGTGCCTTCCACCATGGCATAACTTTCTCAGCTTCACCTACAACGAATTCAACATTGGTAATTCCGTTCAATTTGGCATTTCTTTTTGCATCGCTAATTGCTTCTGGAACAACCTCTATGCCGTAAACCTTTTTCGCCTGCTGCGCTAAAAATAATGAAATCGTACCGATGCCACAATACGCATCAATAACGACATCCGATGAATTAAGATTTGCATATTCCAAAGCTTTTTCATATAGCACTTTTGTTTGAGGGGGATTGACTTGATAAAACGACTTAGCAGAAATAGCGAATCGAATGTTACCAATCGTATCGTAAATATAGTCATCTCCCCAAATCACTTTCGTCTTTTTACCTAAAATGACATTCGTTATTTCCTTATTCACATTGTGAACAATCGATTTAATATGAGGATAGGTTTCTGTCAATGCTTGAATCAGCTTATCCTGTTCTGGAAGCTTGTCCGTTCGCGTTACGAGAACAATCATCGTATCCTTTGTTTCTCTACCGGTACGTACCATGATATGGCGCAACACCCCGCGATGCTTGGATTCATCATAAGCAGTGATTCCTAATTGGTTGGCAATCCGTCGCACTGCTTCTACCATACGATCATTGACTTCATCCTGAATGACACATGTATCCATATCTTCAATGATACGATGACTGCGTTTTTGAAAAAAACCAGTAATTAACTCACCGTTCTTTTCGCCAACCGGAATTTGCACTTTATTACGATAACGCCATGGATCCGTCATACCAAGTGTAGGATGAACTGGAACATGGCTCATATGGGCAATTTTACGCATCACGTTTTTTACTTGGTTTCGCTTCATATTCAGCTGCAGATCATAACTCATATGCTGCAATTGGCAACCACCACATTTATAATAAACATCACAAGGTGCTTCTACTCGATCTGGACTTGCTTGTTTTACTTCCAGAAGCTTTCCAAAGCCAAAATTTTTATTTACTTTTATGACTTTAACGAGAGCTTGTTCGCCTGGCAATCCATACGGTACAAACAGAGGGTAGCCATTTACTTTAGCAACTCCATTCCCTTCATGGGTCAAATCTTCAAATGCGAGCGTCAAGGTCTCGTTCTTTTTTACTGGTACTGCTTTTTTTGCCATGATTCTCTTCCTTTATAAGCTAGTTTGTGTTCCTATCTTATCATAGAAGTTAATGGTTACATAATGAATTCATGCACTTGGAAATATGTAACCATGTTATGTTATCTAAATTCACCTATTGATCTTCTGGCCGTTTCTCAACGAGCAACAAACTAAGCGTGGCAATTGGTCCTATAAATAGAGACAATAAAAACCAATTAACAGCTGTTCTATTCTTCCCTTGCGCTAACCCAGCATTAATTAACGCTAATGTCCCCCAACCGACATAAAATTCTCCGTTCAAAAGAATACCCCCTATTAAAACTTCTTCTATTATTCATAAGCTTAGCATGACTTTTCACCTTTTGGAAGTGAACTTTAAAAACCAATAGTGAGGTCTCGTTAACGCTTTATTTATGGATAAAAAGTAAAATCGCTGAAGTTCACATAAAAATCGCCGGAGTTCACAATTAACAAGCTTTACAATGATGCATAAAAACATGATCAGCCTTCCATTTCCAGCAATCTGTGGACTCGCTCAGCAACACAGCGCAAAGCACTTTTTAACATGCAAAAGGACTGCCTTAATGTGCACCGCAAAGTTAGATGTATCATCTAACTTTTGGGTGCAGTTCATACATGCAGTCCGTTAATTCTTTTCGATAAATTCAGCTGGAACGAAAAATTCAATATGCTGCTGTAGATTTGCAAATTCTCCTGGAAGCAGTCCCCCGTACTCACCGTCAATATTTAATTGCATTTTCTCATCTGTCGTCACTTTAACATGCTTCGCCTTATCATAGATGACGTGGCGATCCTCTAAATGTGCTCCGCGTAGTGCTAGTGTCGCAATTCGGATAAATTCTGCCAAATTTGTTTTGCGTAAGATGATTAAATCAAAGTAACCGTCCTGCATATCCGCTTCCGGAGCGAGTTTTTCAAAACCACCAACTGAATTAGTATTGGAGATGAGAAAGAGCATAATATCTTCATCAATGACATTGCCGTCATATTCGATTTTAGCTCTTGTCGGTTTTAAAGAAGGTAACATCTCAATCCCCTTCATATAATAAGCTAACTGTCCAAGCATCGTCTTTAGCTTGCTTGGCACTTCATATGTCAGTTCAGTAAGTTTACCTCCACCAGCAATGTTCATGAAATAGTGCTCATTCACTTTTCCAATATCTAAACACATCGATTTCCCTTCCGTAATTACATCAACTGCTTTTTGAATATCACGTGGAATATGTAGGGCTCTGGCAAAATCGTTCGTCGTCCCCACTGGTATAATACCAAGCTTTGGCCGTCTCTCCTGCTCAGCTATCCCATTAATAACTTCATTAATTGTTCCATCTCCACCAGCAGCAATCACAAGGTCATGACCTCTTTCAACAGCCAATTTTGCAGCTTGGATCGCGTCTCCCTCACAAGTCGTTGCATGAGCAGATGTTTCATAACCAGCTACTTCAAGCTTCTCTAATACAGCTGGCAATTCTTTTTTAAAAGCTTCTCTACCAGACGTAGGATTATAAATAATACGCGCTTTATTCATTGCTTTCCCTCCGCATTGCATCAGGTATGCAGGACCATAATTATTAAAAATTGCAAACATAGAATGATATTTAAAAAGTATGTAACTAAATAGACCGAACCTGATTCGTATGCTTATCATAAAAACCTAAAAAACATGATGTACCTGCAGTCTATTCTTTATCATAGCCCTTTTCTATGATTTTGAAAAGAGGACACACAAGGAAGATTTTATGAACCATCACCTATATATGTCAAAATTAACTGAATGGATTTGAATACAGCCGCTTCTGATAAAGGGAATCTTCCATATATTGGGGGGATTCATCCCCCACGGATTGTTAGTACCGTAATGGTATCACCTAAAGTCCCCTTACGAAATAGGGCATTTAGGTGCTGTTATCTTCCATTTAGACTTGTTATTAGTAAAGATTATCCAACTCCTGAATTTGGAGTCTTACTGCACCTTATATAGGGATAAAATAGCCAGCAGAAAATAGCTGATCGATCTATCGTTAAAACTTGTCGTTGTCGTTTCCCACGTTTTAAACACTTACAACGATTATCAATCACCTAATACGCCTACAGCAACTTAGTGAATCGGCACTTTCCAATATGGAAAAGAAATTCCTCTACCCACAATGAAACCCCTGCATTAGTTAATTGCATCAACCCGAGCTTCAAAAGTTTTTACTGTTAAACTCTAACGAAAACAGAGATTTACATGCTGTATGTTCCGTAGACTTCCAATCCAACTATCATGATTCATAACCGAGCCTTACAGATCAAATCCTGGACTATTTGAAAGCGATCATAATAGCCCAGGTGATCTATTATCGTTTGTTTATTTCTTCTAATAAAATTTTGTTAACCATTGGTGGATTTGCTTGTCCTTTAGTAGCTTTCATCACTTGACCGACTAAGAAACCAACTGCTTTATTTTTACCATTTTTATAATCGATAATTGATTGTTCATTTTCATCAAGCACTTTAGAAATAATTTCTTTCAATTGACCTTCGTCAGAAATTTGAACAAGACCTTTTTCTTTTACAATCTTCTCCGGATCGCCACCATTTTCCACTAACTCTGCGAACACTTTCTTAGCGATCTTGGAAGAAATGGTTCCATCATCAATGAGCTGAATCATTTTGGCAAGCGCTTCTGGCGTAATAGCTAATTCATCCAGCTCTTTATAATGCTTGTTCATATAAGCCGAAATTTCACCCATAAGCCAATTAGAAACTTGCTTCATATCAGCCCCGTGAGCGATAGCTTCTTCAAAGAAATCAGCCATCTGTTTGGAATTGGTAATCACGGTAGCATCATATTCAGGCAACTCAAGCTCTTCCATATATCGTTTTTTACGTGCATCAGGCAGCTCTGGAATTTCTTTACGAATGCGCTCCTTCCAAGCCTCATCAATATACAATGGAACTAGGTCAGGCTCAGGGAAATAACGGTAATCATCCGAACCTTCCTTAACACGCATGAGGATCGTTTCCTTGGTTTTTTCATCGTAACGACGTGTTTCTTGCAGGATTTTTCCTCCTGAAAGCAATTCTTTCTCTTGACGTTTTTCTTCAAATTCTAATCCTTTTTGCACAAAGCTAAAGGAGTTCAAATTCTTTAGCTCCGTTTTTGTTCCGAATTCTTCTTGGCCAATTGGACGTAAAGAAATATTCGCATCACAGCGTAAAGACCCTTCCTGCATTTTCACATCGGACACACCAGTATATTGAATAATGTTTTTGAGTTTTTCTAGATACGCATAAGCTTCTTCTGGCGAACGCATATCTGGTTCGGAAACAATTTCAATTAATGGTGTGCCTTGACGATTAAAATCAACCAACGAATAACCATCATCACCATGTGTTAGTTTACCCGCATCTTCTTCCAGATGAAGTCGTGTAATGCCGATCCGTTTTTTCTTTCCATGCACTTCAATTTCAATCCAACCATTCTCGCCAATTGGTTGATCAAATTGTGAAATTTGATAAGCCTTTGGATTGTCCGGATAGAAGTAATTTTTGCGATCAAATTTCGTATGAGTCGCAATATCACAATTTAAAGCCATTGCTGCTTTCATTGCAAAATTAACCGCTTCTTCGTTCAATACAGGCAAAACACCTGGATATCCCAAATCGATTGGATTCACGTTTGTGTTTGGAGCTGTCCCAAACTCATTAGTACTAGGACTAAAGATTTTCGACTTTGTTTTTAATTCAACGTGTACCTCTAAGCCAATGATTGTTTCAAAATTCATTACTTGGCACCTCCTAGCTGAGGGCGTTGTTTATGATGATCCGTCGCTTGCTCATACGCATGTGCAGCGCGGTATACAGTAGCCTCATCAAAATGCTTTCCAATAATTTGCAGACCGATTGGCAATCCTGCCCCAGAAAACCCACACGGAACGGAAATACCTGGTACGCCAGCTAAATTTACCGGGATGGTTAAAATATCATTTGCATACATCGTTAGTGGGTCGTCCACTTTTTCCCCGACTTTAAATGCTGGAGTTGGCGTAGTTGGTCCGATTACCACATCATAATCTTGGAAAATCTGATCAAAATCCTGCTTTATTAATGTACGCACTTTTTGTGCCTTTTTATAGTACGCATCGTAGTATCCAGAGCTAAGGGCAAACGTCCCTAACATAATCCGACGCTTCACTTCTTCACCAAATCCTTCGCTGCGTGACTTTTTGAACATGTCGATCATATTTTCTGCATTCTCAGAGCGAACTCCATAACGAACCCCGTCAAAGCGAGCAAGGTTGGCTGAAGCTTCCGATGAAGATAGCAGGTAGTATGTTGCAACAGCATATTTAGAGTGCGGCAGGGAAACCTCTTCCCACGTAGCTCCTAAAGATTCATATACCTTTAATGCTTGCATAACTGTCTCTTTAACCTCTGGAGTTACACCTTCACTAAGGTATTCCTTTGGCACAGCAATTTTTAATCCCTTCACATCGTTCGTTAAAGCTTTCGTGTACGCAGGGACTTCTACATCTGCACTCGTTGAATCCATCACATCATGTCCAGAAATCACTTCAAGTACACGTGCATTATCTTCTACCGTACGGGTAATTGGACCAATTTGATCCAAAGAGGACGCAAAGGCTACTAAACCAAACCGAGATACCCGTCCGTATGTAGGTTTTAATCCTACAACGCCGCAAAATGCTGCTGGCTGACGAATAGAACCGCCTGTATCTGACCCTAATGCAAATAGCACTTCACCTGCTGCTACAGCAGCTGCTGAGCCACCACTAGACCCACCAGGAACATAATCGGTGTTCCAAGGGTTACGAGTTGGTTCATAGCTTGAGTTTTCATTGGATGACCCCATTGCAAATTCATCCATATTCAATTTACCAATGGTAACAGCTTTTTGTTGATTTAGTTTATCAACAACCGTTGCGTTATATAAAGGGTCATGGAAATTATCTAGAAACTGACTGGCACATGTAGTACGCAGTGATTTCGTTACAATATTATCTTTAATCCCACTAGGAATGCCAAATAAAGCTGCTGTTTTATCTGATTCCTTATCCAGTTCTTTTGCTTTTGTTCTTGCTTTTTCTTCATCTAATGTAAGAAATGCATGAACTCGGTCATCCACTTCATGGATACGCTCATAGGAAGCATTTACTAGCTCTTCCACGGTAATTTCACCTTTATGTAATTTCTCTTCTAATTGCTTGATGGTGTAATCAAATAACGACATTCTTTTCCCTCCCTACTCCAAAATTGATGGCACACGAAAATGACCATCTTGATGATCTGGAGCATTTTTCAGTGCTTCTTCTTGTGTAATCCATTGCTTCGGCTCATCTTTACGCATCACATTTTTTATATCAAGTACATGCGTCGTCGGTTCTACATTCGTTGTATCCAATTCATTTAACTGCTCTGCATAAGCAATGATCGAACTTAAATGCTCTGTAAACATTTCTGCTTCCTCTTCTGTCACATGCAAGCGAGCCAAATGAGCAACATGTTTTACTTGATCTTTCGAAATTTTTTCCACTTCTTTCCCTCCAAACTACATACTTTTATATGGTACACACCAGAATTGCATTCATAACATGAATTATTCATGAGTAGTACTTTCATTTATCCTTTACTGATGTTGTATAAAGCGAACTCTTCAATCAGTGAGGCGTTTTTCCCCGCTATTGTTAGTACCGTAACGGTATGACCTAAAGGCCGCTTATGAAATAGGACATTTTGGGCTGTTATCCACTTAGACTTGCTCAGGAAACTCTCTGCACCTCTTAGAGCGGGAGCCTTACAGCACTTATATGCAGGATATACCGCACAGCGCCATTTAACTTGCAATTAATTCCTCCCTATCTGTCCTAGTAACATGAAAGGGTTGGCGTTATTGCCAGTTACATACAGAATAAACAATTGGTTTATCTTTTGTATCAAATTTGTTTTCTTTGAAATAGTTTTTTCTTTTAAACGTCCTGCTACCTCTTAAAGCAAAATAAACGTTGTGGTAACACTATTGATAATAGCAGAATGTCCTATAACTAAGCAACTAAAGTAGAGAAGTAAACCGAATTAATGAACAGTTTCCTCTTCCATCATGCAAAAACTTGGAAAACGAAAATTTTAAGGAATGCATTCTCATTCCTTACATATATTTAGGAAAGCCTACTATTGGCTAGTTGTGTCAGGATAGAACCTAACTATTTTGTAATTTGTTTACTTAGACGAATAAAGAACATTACTTCTCTTTCATCTACTGATCATAATTGCTTTATTCAAATTCACGAAAATAAAACCGTAGCGTGCATGGAAAATCACTCTTCCTTCTTACCAAACTTGAAGAGATTTGGCACTGTGAAAAATTTAGAAACGCAAAGAAGGTGAAGCAGTTAACTCCACCAGAAAAATGGTAAGCGCTGTTTTTCTAGTTTCAATATATAATAAATTTTCTATTTCCCCTTTTCATTATATTTCTTTTTAAAGCAGTCTTGGAATGTTGGACTTATATAAAAACTATAATGATCAAGCCGAGGCTTTTCACTTGATTCTTAAGTTATTTAAATAAATTTGATTAATAAACACCGACTAATTTAAGAAATATTTATTGTCTTTCCATCTGGTATTTCACCGTCAATAATCCATTTCTCAACCAATTGATTAAAAAAATCAGGATGCACTAGAGGTATTCCATGACTAACGTTAGGTATTATTACCCCTAAACAGTTTGAATTATTTAAAATTATATCTTTTGCTGATTTTTTCATTACTGCTTTTTCTCTTTCACCAACGGTAACCAAAATCTTTCCCTTTGCCTTATTAAAATCTTCAGGTAATTCAAACGACATATTTTCTTCTAATATTCGTACAAGCGTATCCGACTTCATTAAGGAACTTTCTTTATAATAGGTTTCGAAGTGTTCCATATCGATATATAGTGTTTTTGCTTGAAGTTTTGAAAATGATTTGTTTTTAATCAATGGAAACGTCAATTTAATTGTAGGTCTAATTAGTTTTTTTACAAATGAATTTGGTCTAACTAACGCACTATTAATAACTGCATAATGAATTAAATTCGGTTTTATACTCAGCATTTGAATAGCTACTTGCGCCCCTAAAGAGAATCCAATAACGATTACTTTTTTATCATTTGCTATTTTCTCTATTATCTCTATCGCTCTTTCTGCACTATATTTAATTGAAAATTTAGCTGTATGATTACTTTTCCCTTGTTCTGGTAAATCTATTGCAACACAATGATACTGACTGAAGTATTGCATTTGTTTTTCCCACATCCAGCTACTTACCCCGCCACCATGTATAAAAAACATCATTGAACCGTCCTTATTTCCAGTTTCTCTATAATACAAAGTCAAATCATCCACTCCAATAACACAACAGAATTGTACTATTATTTCCTCCAATTTATTTTCTCTTAATTATTTGCATTCGATTGATCGCTTTCATCAGCAATAGTTATTATTTTTTCTAATATATCCTTTAATTGCTTTAAATCCTTTGAAGATAAATTTCCATAAATGTCCTTATTAATTTGAAGTTTCAAAGCAGCTAAATCTCTGAAATACTGATGGGCTTTATCAGCAAGGTTCAAGATGATTTCACGTCGGTCTTGCGGATTAAAATTTCGTTCGATATATCCTCTGTCTTCTAATTTATTTAGTATTTGACTTACTGCACTTGTAGAAACATTTAATTTATCAGCTATATCTTTCGTTGAAGTAAACCCTTGCTTTATCAACTCTAACAGTAATACTTGCTTAGCTGTTAGCTGATTATCTAGCTTATCCTCAAATTTTTTTGCTACTAAGATATTAAAGTTATTTTGTAAAATATTTATTTGGTGGATATATTCATCTTTCATTTCATGCACCTCATTTTACTAAGCTCTATTAATTATAAAGCAACCTTAACTATATTACAAATGAAGTTTTAAATTTTCTAATTGCTTAATTTTGCCTATTAATTCTCGAATTTCATATGTTTTTATAGAGATTCCACACTATTCGATTTAGTATTATATCAACATTGAAATTGGTTTTGAACACTATAATCCGAATACCCACCTTTTTCAATAAATTTTTTCATTATTAGTTCTTTCAATGGTTTAAATTACCTTTCGTAAAATAAGAAATTATCCTTTTATAATAATACTTTTTCATTTAAATTTCCCCTTTTTTAAAAAAAGAACAAAGGTAATCTTAAAACACTATGAAGCAAAGTTAAACGGTGAAGTAGTACATATCTGGATGCAAAACAATAATTTAAAGAATATATCGTTGGAAAACTTCATACAGAAGGAACTGAAAATGAATAATGACTATTAAAACTATATTAAGATTCCAGCAATAGCTGGAGACACGAAGATCCCCTAATAGAAATGATGTTGCTCCATTTAGTTGTATGAGGAGGTTCTTGTTGTAAATTTGATAGTCGGCGCTCTGAACATTGTGGAAAAACATGCGGTATTTATCATAATGCTGGTTAGAGAAAATCTATTAATAATTTCGACTATGGTTGCAGAACGCACGACACTGAAATCAGGTGAAGAAGGTTCTGAAAGATGTACCCGCATAAAAATTTACTGGAATGTACGGGCATCTTCCGACGAATTCGAGAAATAAGCAACTGCGACAAATCCGAAACCAACTAAAAAGGAATATATTGACCACATGTATTACTTTATGAATGATTCTTCAATAAAGACGTCTTGCTGTTTCATCATAATCTGCAATTAGCTCCTCATTAGGCTTACCAAGTAAACTAACGATAATCGTTGTGCATAAATTAAAGAAAAAACCAGGAACAATTTCATATAAATCAAAAATCCCGCCCGACAGTACCGGACCCCAAATAATAACTGCCACTGCACCAACTACAATACCTGCAAGTGCGCCATTCCGTGTAACCCGCCTCCAAAATAAAGCTAACAAAATAATGGGACCAAATGCTGCACCAAATCCAGCCCATGCATAGCCAACTAAATCCAACACGGAACTGTCTGGATTTAGGGCAATTAGAAGTGCAATCAAGGCAATAATGACAGTTGCCAGCCTGCCTACCCATACCAGTTCCTTATCTGTTGCTTGTTTACGAAATATAGCTCTATATAAATCCTCTGCTACCGCTGAGGAGGATACAAGTAACTGCGAGTCTATCGTACTCATAATTGCCGATAAAATGGCAGCTAATAATACCCCTGCTACAACCGGGTGAAAGAGAATTTGTGAAAAGGCAATAAAAATTTTCTCCGAATCTGCCAGTACTTGTAACCCATTCTGATTTACAACTTGAATGCCAAATTCAGATAGGATCGAAACCTCTTGGGTACTAATAAATGCCAGCCCAACAAACCCCGTAAAAATCGCCCCGTACAATCCTAAAACCATCCATGTAGTTCCAATAAACCTTGCTTTTGGAACATCTTTATGCGAACGTAAAGCCATAAAACGGACCAAGATATGAGGCTGACCAAAATACCCTAATCCCCATGCAAGTGAAGAAATAATTGCCATCATCCCAACACCCTCAACCATATTCAGGTGAGTAGGATTAATTTCTCCAACTGCTTGAACAGCTGCGTCCCATCCGCCCATTTGCGTTAATGCCACAACTGGTACTACAAGTAACGCAAGAAACATCAGTAAGCCCTGGACAAAATCTGTCCAAGCAACAGCTAAAAAGCCTCCTAATAGCGTATAAGAAATAACAATAATACCACCAATCCAAAGGGCGACTTCATAAGAAAGCCCAAATGACGCCTCAAATAGCTTTGCTCCGGCTACCATGCCAGAAGATGTATAAAAGGTAAAGAATAATAAGATAACTAATGCTGCAATCACGCGTAGAATATGTGATGTATCCTTAAACCGATTTGCCAAGAAGTCTGGAATGGTAATCGAGTTATTACTTACTTCCGTATATACACGCAATCTTTTGGCAACAAATTGCCAATTTAAATAGGCGCCAATTGCAAGCCCGATTCCCATCCACGCTTCCGACAGGCCTGAAGCATAAATTGCACCGGGTAATCCTAATAATAGCCAGCCGCTCATATCCGAAGCTCCAGCACTAAGCGCAGCTACGCCTGGACCTAACCCTCTGCCTCCTAAAACATAATCGGATAAATTATTCGTTCGATAATACATAATAATACCAATCGTCAACATTCCTACTAAGAAAACGATAAAGGTGACCAGTGTAGGTGTAGTCATTGTTTATTTCCTCCTCTCTGTAAATAAAGTAATGCATGATAAAATAAGCACAATAGGCATTGGGACAAAAAGCCAAAACCACGTTGCCCCTTGAATGGTGTATTCCATATAGCTCTCCTCCTCCCTAGGTGTATTTCACTTTATGCAATATTATTTTATAATAGAATATTACAACAATAACGTATTATTTTTAAAGCGTAAACATTTTTAAAATACTTTCAGATGAAGTACTAATAATTTGTAAATGAAATAGTTATACTAAAATCCATTCGAAGTGCCTATGAATAACTTGAAGAAAATGGAAAGGCATCATTAATTTTAATGGGTAAATTCACTTTAAGGGGTCAGTCAAAAGGAGACTGTAGAGGTCTACAGAAATTCATACTTTGAAACAAAAAAAGCCCCAGAACGGGTTCCACGCCGCTCTGGGAAAAATTCTATCATAAATAGGGTAAAAAAGTTAAAACAGATTGAAAAGAATGTATTTGCTTAATTGAAGTGTGACACTTAGTTGATGACCACCAGCACATCTGCTAGTGCATAATTAACAAAGAATAGTCTTGCCGTATATGTTTTTTCTCCTCACCCCCTTTAAAATAAATGCAACAAAATTCTTGTAGCGTCCTATTTTAATAAAACTACTATTTTCTAATCCAAATCCTTTAAAGATAAAAAATGGAATTAAAACTGACTACTTTCACTTGCCCCCTTTGGATGGCTGCTTTTGCCTGCATGATCTGAAAATTGTTGCTCTGTAAAGATAAATCCACCAATTAATAAAACGCCACATAGTATAGATAATATTCCTTTTTTCATATTATCCCCTCCTTTTTATTAGATTACATGTTCACGAATTCTTCGTAGCTTAAGCTGGCTATTTTATAATATTGAACTGATTCTTTATACTTACCCTGTTGTTCCAAATGATTTGCCAGTAATTTGGCATAAAACACCAAATCGCTGTGTTCCCCCGATTGCCGTAAGTAAGGTATAAAGTTATCTGTTAATACCGTTTTAAACTTATCTAATTCTCCACTTAATAAATAAGTATATACTTGTATAATATAGTCATAGAGTTGGTAACTTTTGTATCTTCCAGCGCGGTTTAGCACACTTTCTGCTTCCGCCAAGCACTGTTCTGCTTTTTTATATTCTCCAATATTATAGTATTCTTCAATTAAACAAGAATATGCAGTTAATAAATAATCGGCTTCTATTTGTTTATTTTCAATAGCAAGCAATAAATTATTAATAGCTGCTTCAGAATTACCCATTGCTGAGAACAAGTATCCTAAATTTTGATTCGCTAAGTGAATGACACTTTCAGTATCACTTAATATCCCCAAATGTTTGGCTAATTGAAAGTTTTTAATCGCTTTATCGTACATTTTAAATCTTTGGTAAGAGATTCCAAATAAAAGATGGCATTGACCACAACGTACAAAATTATACTCACGTTGAAACACTTCCATTGCTTCCTTTGTATAATCAAGACATTCTAGTTGCTCCCATAATTGACTATGCGTGACAGCTAAAGCATACTTTAAATCGGCAACCTCCGTCTCATCCAAACTAGCAGTCGGTATTTTTTCTTGTGCCAACTTAAATAATTCCATTGCTTTAGCGTGCTCATCCAAATAAGAATAATAATTCCCCCTGAACTTGTGCCAATAATATTCGTGTTTTACATTAAATGAATCGACCAGTTCTCGTAGTTCATTCATTTTTGCCAATGCTTTATCCAATTCACGCAAAACAATATAGTAACGTATTTTATGAATTTCAAACATGATAAAGTTCTCATTGATGCTCTGGTCCATAAGTGATTGTAATTCTTCATACCTTGCTTTCATTTCTTGTTTATCACAATGATCAAAGAGCATCTCATACCACTGTTGGCATTTTTCCTCGATATGGGAATTCGTTTCCTCTGCAAATTCAATCCCTAATCGTTTACAAAGTAATTGAATGATTTCTGGGCTAGCCTTCGTCTTTTTATTTTCGATTTTGGATAAATAAGACAATGAAACGATACCTTCCGACAATTCCCCTTGTGTCATTTGCCGCTTCGTTCGTTGCAATTTGATAAACGGTCCTATATCTACCAAATTCCGCCACCCACCATCCTTAATATTTAGGTTTACTTTGTATAATGTCATTATAACATAAATTCTGATAATTCATATTGGGAAAAAATTTGATTATTAATCTAATTTTCAACGCAAAGCTCCTCAAAAAACTTTCCTACTTTCTTAATTAAGGAAAATCACTGAATAAATTGGCTGAAACTGCAAAAGTACCTGTATTTCGAAGCATTACTTTTTGAATAAAAATTAAAATATTGTCGGTCGATAGTTTAATTTCAAACTAAATCACTTAGGAAATAAGACATAACTAATAAATAAATTCAACACTTTATTTTCTTTTTTTTCCTACATTTTCAAATCGTTTTGTCGTTCATCATAACTTTAGCAAAACTTGGCTTGTAGCCAAGTCTTATGGCGGAAGCCTGTGTTTTTCTTATACTATAAACCAAAAAAATCTTATACTTCCCTATAGTGGAACAAAGGCACGGGGCGCCCGTTTAGCAACGTAGCGAATGGAACGAATCGGGGATTTAGGTGCTGTTACCTCCCACTTAGACTTGTTCAGCTTGCATCTTCTAGTGGGAGTCTACAACGCCTTTTTACGGGATAAAGGAGTCATGCCACTAAAACCGGGATATGCCGACGCCTGAGCGGCAAGCCCGTTTTTAGTCGGCCTTCCTATTAGCGACGAACTGATGACGACTTATCACAGGGTGATCTCGTGAAGTCGCATCGTTGCTGGGCTCATGCGCCTGACGTGACTATTCGGTTATTTCATTATCCATAAGCACCTAAGTTTATACTCTCTTATTCTGAAAAAAGCCTGCCTAGAAATAACATTTTCTACACAGGCTACTCTCAAATTCTTCTAATCAAACATTATAAAATATGCACCGTCGGCTTTTTCGAACCAGGTTTTCGATAGATAAGGCTTTCCAGTTTATCACTGGACGTTATTTTTACTTCTATAGCATAGTGATCCGGGAACATTTCCTGGATCAGACCATATGCATACTGGGTAAAACCGACCACTTCCCCTTTTCCATAAAACTCAATCGGAATTTCAATTGACATTTTTTGGAGTTCATCATTTACGTAAAAGCCTTCGCCAATGACTCCGACATAGTTCGGGAAATAACTGGCGATTTCTTTACCAAAATTGGTAACTAGTTCGTGATCTTCGAAGTGTTTTTCTTTTCCTTCCTCTGATGGGAATAATACATATTTTTCTCCTATTGATTCCCATTCACCAACAGAAGAACTATCTGCTGGAATATTTGTTTTGGCCACAAAGTTTCCAGGAACCGGGGAAGCTTCGTCCTCCTCCCGATAAATCGCCATCATCACTGGCACATTTTCCAAACCTTCAATTTCACGCAAATTTTCTAGAATTTTACCGGCGATTTTATTCGCTTGCTTCATCATCTCCGATTGGCTAATATTCCTTTCGTATGTCGGTCCACCTGCCTCCGTTTTGAATTGATACGTTGATTTCATTGCAATCCCAATGGAAACCCCACCTAAGGATACCGTATTTTCCTCATTCTTCACTAGATAGTTTTGCTCTAATATATGGGAAAGATAGCGTGGATTCTTTTCGTGATATTCCTTAGAAGCCTTCTCTTTCTTTTTTGGGTTTAACGCATCAATCCAGTTTATAACTGTTTCTTCGTCGATATATTGTCCCTCTTGAAACAAATATTTGTCGGGATCGTACACTTCTTTCGAATGTCTGCGTAAGCCCTCCTCCATTTCATCGATATCAAGTCGGTTAGCTACTTGACCAACGATGACACCTCTCGCTTTACCAGGCTTAAAAGGAAGGATCATCTTATAGTTTTCAGCAGAAAGCTGATAGCTAGGGACAATTGCCTGTTCTTCTTTTGAATTAGACTCTTTTTTCTGCACAACCTCTTCATCATTCATATTGGGGGCGCAACTCGTGAGTAGTAACAACGCCCCAATAAACCAAATACTTATCTTTTTCACGATTCCACTCCCTCATTTTCCATGGCTTGCTGAAATTGGGATTCATTCCATACGTCAATCCCTAGTTTCTCTGCTTTTTCCAGCTTGGACCCTGCATCTTCACCAGCAATTACTAAATCCGTCTTTTTACTTACACTTCCCGTGACATTCCCACCTAAGCTTTCAATTAACTCCTTTGCTTCGGTACGTGTATAGATATCCATTTTTCCTGTCAGGACAACGGTTTTTCCATTAAACGGACTTGTTTTTGCTGCCTCTGAAGGTTTAGCACCTAAATAGGTCATGTTAACACCAAGGGCTCGTAACTCATCTAAAAGCTCGATGACTTGCTGCTCTTGGAAATATTGCACAATGGAATCGGCCATTTTCTCACCAATCTCATTAATGGCCAGCAAGTCGTCATACGTTGCTTGCTGTAACTTTTCCATCGTTCCAAATTCCATTGCCAACGTCTTAGCTGCTTTTGCGCCAACAAAACGGATACCAAGTCCGAATAATAGACGTTCCAATGAATTAGCTTTCGAAGCTTCAATCGCTTCTAATAAGTTCGTTACAGATTTTTCTCCCATGCGTTCAAGTTCCAAAAGCTCGGCTTTCTCCAAACGATAAATATCAGCAATTGTTTTTACAAGATCAGCTTGGAATAATTGGGCAATCACTTTTTCGCCAAGGCCGTCAATATTCATGGCATTCCTAGATACGAAATGAATAAGCCCTTCTTTTAATTGTGCAGGACAATTTGGATTAATACAACGTAAGGCGACCTCTTCTTCCAGGCGGACAAGTTCACTGCCGCATGCAGGGCAATCTTTTGGCATATGGAATTCTTTTTCCTCACCCGTACGTTCTTCTACCATCGCCCGTACAACTTTCGGAATAATATCTCCTGCTTTTTTAATCACGACCGTATCTCCAATCCGTATATCTTGTTCGCGGATTAAATCTTCATTATGAAGGGAGGCGCGTTGGACAGTCGTCCCAGCCACTTTTACCGGGTTTAAAATGGCTGTTGGTGTGATAACACCAGTTCTTCCAACACTTAACTCAATATCTATTAATTTCGTGATTGCTTCCTCAGCCGGAAATTTATAAGCAATCGCCCAGCGGGGGCTTTTCGCTGTATAGCCTAACTCTTCCTGTTGCCGAAGGTCGTCTACTTTAATGACGATCCCATCGATCTCGTAATGGAGGTGAGGACGTTCTTTTGTCCAATATTCGACATATTCCATGACTTCTTCCACGGAGTGACATTTCCTCCATTCCGGATTTGTCTTTAGACCTAACTCTTTTAAACGCTCTAATCGCTCACTATGCTTCGTTAAATTACTATTGGCCCACTCGCCAACGCCATACAAAAAGATATCCAGATTGCGTTTCGCAGCAATTTTCGGATCAAGCTGGCGTAAAGAACCCGCGGCTGCGTTTCGAGGATTGGCAAAAGGTTCTTCACCGTTAGCTTTTCGTTCTTCGTTTAAAGCTAAAAAGGATTTGTGAGGCATAAACGCTTCTCCGCGTATTTCCAACGTTTCTTTTTCTCTAATCGTTAAAGGGATGCTGCGTATGGTTCGTAAATTACTTGTAATATCCTCACCAGTCGTTCCGTCACCACGTGTTGCTCCACGAACGAATTTGCCATCTTCATATGTTAATGAAACGGCTAGCCCATCTATTTTTAATTCACAAACGAAGCTAATAGGCTCCTCTGTTCCTTGACTCGCTCTCCTGACAAAATCGCGAATATCTTGTTCATTAAAGGCGTTCGCTAAACTAAGCATAGGAACACGGTGCTCCACCTTTTGGAACCCTTCCATTGGCTCCCCACCAACTCGCTGTGTAGGGGAATCTGGGTATTTAAATTCAGGATATGCTTCTTCAAGCTTACGGAGTTCCTGCATCTTTTGGTCATAAATAGCATCTTCCACAGATGGTTTATCGAGCACATGATATTCATAGTTGTATTGATTTAAAGCTTCTGTTAATTGTTTTATTTTTGTCTGTGCTTGTTGTTTATCCATCCAAGCACCTCCCTACTCTTTCGTAATTGGTGCAAATTTTGCCAGCACGCGTTTAATGCCAACAGGTGCAGGGAATGCAATATCTAACTCCATTGCTTCACCTTCGCCATTTACTCTTACAACAGTCCCAACACCCCATTTTTTATGCTTGGCTTTGTCACCAGGGGACCATGTTTCGTTTTCAGCACCTGAAGTTTTCGGCATATGCTGCGCTTTGCGCTTCATTGGTGCCGTCCTGCTTATATTTGACTCTCTGCTTTCACCAAACATAGAAGTGTTAGCAACCTCGATTCCTGCCATCAACTCTTCCGGAATTTCATTAATAAAGCGGCTAATCGGATTCATATTTGTACGTCCAAATAAGGTTCGCATTCGTGCATGCGTAAGGTATAGTTCCTTTTCTGCACGAGTAATACCAACATATGCTAATCTGCGTTCTTCTTCCATTTCTTCTTCATCAAACATCGAACGACTATGTGGGAAAACATTCTCTTCCATACCAATTAAAAAGACAACTGGAAATTCTAAGCCTTTCGCTGCATGCAGCGTCATGAGCGTGATTTTATCTTCTGCCTCCGTTTCAGCTTCATCGACTTGATCGATATCTGCAATTAACGCTAAATCGGTTAAAAAGGCGACGAGCGATTTATCTTCACTGACTGCTTCAAAATCCTTGGTAACGGTCATGAATTCTTCTAAGTTTTCAAGTCTGCTTTGCGCTTCAAGCGATCGTTCATTTTTTAACATCGTCTCGTACCCAGTTCGTTCTAAAACAGCTTCTACCATATCTGTTGCGGTTAAAAACTCCTGTTGCTGAGCAAAAGATTGCATGAGGCTGGAAAATTCAGCCAGAGCATTAGCTGCTTTTTTAGAAACACCAGTAAAGTCGACTTCCTTCACCGCTTGGTTGAATGAAATGTCATGGATAGAAGCATATTCCCGCAACCGTTCGATCGACGTTTTCCCAATCCCTCGTTTTGGGACATTGACCACTCGTTCAAAGCTCAAATCATCATCTGGATTGGCAATTAAACGAAGGTAAGCAATGATGTCCTTTATTTCTTTTCGCTCGTAGAATT
This sequence comes from Virgibacillus sp. 6R, assembly GCF_001895305.1. Taxonomy (NCBI): domain Bacteria; kingdom Bacillati; phylum Bacillota; class Bacilli; order Caryophanales; family Bacillaceae; genus Virgibacillus; species Virgibacillus sp. 6R. The sequence continues at coordinate 1,335,484 of NZ_CP017762.1, forward strand.
TAGTTCCGCCCACCATTTGGTATGGCATGTTTGACTTGACCAACGTATCCTCAATCGCACGTGATTGCGCATTCGTTCGATACAGTATCGCCACATCGCTTGGAGAATATCCCTCTTCTCGGGTTAATTGCTGAATTTTTTCCGTGACAAATAAAGCTTCTTCCTGCTCCGTTGCACCTTGAAAATAATGAATCTGTTTTCCGTCATCGTTTTCTGTCCAAAGCTTCTTTGGTTTTCTACCCGTGTTGTTTGCAATTACATGGTTTGCGGCAGCTAAAATCGATTTCGTTGACCGGTAATTTTGTTCCAATAAAATGGTTCTTGACGCCGGATAGTCTTTTTCAAAAGTAAGGATATTGGCGATATCGGCACCACGCCAACGATAAATCGACTGATCCGAATCTCCAACAACACACAAATTCTGATAGCGGCTTGCTAGCATTTTAACGAGAGAGTACTGTGCGTGGTTGGTATCCTGATACTCATCCACATGAATATATTGAAAGCGGCGCTGATAATATTCCAGTACTTCTGGCACACGTTTAAATAAATGAATTGTTTGCATAATTAAATCATCAAAATCAAGCGACTGATTTTTTACAATCATTTTTTGGTACGCCTCATAAACCTGTCCTACTTGCCGTTCAAAAAAATTGCCAACTTGCTTATTATATTCTTCAGGTGTGATAAGTTCATTTTTGGCCGCACTGATTTGACCAAGCATCGCTCTTGGCTCAAATTTTTTCGGGTCAATATTCAAATTTTTAAGTACCTGTTTAATGACAGACAGCTGATCGCTACTATCTAAAATCGTAAAATTACTGTTATAACCAATTCGGTCTATATCTCTTCGTAAAATTCGTACACACATGGAGTGAAAGGTCGATACCCACATGTATTCACTCTCAGGACCAACCAATCTTCTTACACGTTCTTTCATTTCTCGGGCAGCTTTATTCGTAAACGTAATCGCTAGCACATTGCGTGCTGCAACGTCCTTTTCTGCTAACAAATATGCAATCCGATGTGTTAATACACGTGTTTTCCCACTCCCAGCACCTGCCATTATGAGCAGTGGACCGTCTGTATGGATAACCGCTTCTCGTTGTTGCTGATTTAACCCTTTTAATAGCGTTTCCTTCGTTTGACTCATAATATCACCGCCTAACTGATTACTCTTTAACCGCTCTAACGGTTTGTAAAGCTTGCTTGATGTCTGTATAAATACTATTGCCAACGATGATCACATCTGCATGCTGTTTCATTTCTTTGGCTTGCGCAGCAGTTTCTATTCCTCCACCGTAAAAGAGGGTGGAGTGCTGTAATTGAGCTTTTACCTTCTTCACTAGAGCTGGGTCGCCATATTTCCCACTATATTCCATATAAAAAATAGGTAAGTGGAATACTTTATCTGTCATATATGCGTAAGCCATGACATCCTCTTCATCTGGTAAATAGCTATTCGTATACGTAAATGCTTTTGCTTCTTCGTTTAAAATACAATATCCTTCAAATAACACCTCACTAAGCTCCAGCATATCGATATATTCCTTAATCGCCTGGTGCTGTATATCCATCATCCATTTTTTCTCTTTTGAATTAAGCACCATCGGAATATAATAATAATCAAATCCAGGAGTGATGGCTTCCATCGATGATATTTCCAAAATACAAGGCACAGTATATCGGCGAATGCGAGATAGTAAATCCAATACACCATCCAAGGTAATGTTGTCTGTTCCACCAACGATGATCGCGTCGGTACCCGACTCGCATATTTTTTCTAAATCCTCATCCGTCATTTCTTTTGCCGGATCAAGCTTAAATATGTGTTTCCATTGCTTTAATAATGTATTCACGATTAAAATCCTCCATTGTGTTTATCCGTTAGTTCATTATACCAAAAATCCCGCATACAATTTAGGAAAAAGGGGTGTTTTTATTATGATGGAAATTTTGGAAGGGGTAAAGTGAAACTTCTATTGATTGAAGTTCTTCCACGCTCCCTAATCGTTAGTAGCACGAGTAGACGAATAGACCTTTCAGCATCAGAGCTCTAACTTGCTGTTTAATCTCACAATTTTATCCAACTAGCATAGAGAGCATGGATTATTACCAGTTATCTGCTGTGTAAATTGTGAACTCCGGCGACTTCCTAGTGAACTTCGGCTAATTTCCTGTATATTCCAGCAACCGCCCTGTGAGCTTCGGCGATTTCGCGAAGTCGCATCGTTGCTGGGCTCATGCGCCAGACGTGGCTATTCGGTTATTTCGTTATCTCCAAGCACCTAATTTTATGCTTTATTATCTTATAAAAAACGCCGCCAAAAAGGCGACGAGTTTGATAAAGCTTTTCTATTTATCTTTCATTATTCGATCTAAGACGAGCTGATAACCATCACTACCATAATTAATGCATCTTCTAACCCGTGAAATGGTAGCAGTCGAAGCGTTCGTTTCTTCTTCTATAGCATTATAGGTAGCGCCTTGTGTTAACATTTTTGCTACTTGCAATCGCTGAGATAATGATTGAATCTCAGACATTGTCGCTATATCATCAAAAAAACGATAACATTCTTCTCTATCTTTTAGTGATAAAATTGCGTCAAATAATTCATCCAATTGCTTTCCTCGTAATTTATCAATTTGCACATCACGCCCTCCTCCCCATTACTCACTTGATATCGTTACAATCTCTTGTAATCCAGGTTGTTTCGGAATCACATTAATCCATGTTTTTCCTGGAACAAATGGAACTTCCTTGCCATTTTTTACGGGGATGATTCTTCCAGCTTGTCTTTTCCACTCAACTTCCTGCAAGACACCTTTTTGTAATAAATAAGCCTTACCACCAGAATCTAAGTCGATTGCGCGACGTCCTGATTGATCAATCACTTCATGGTGTGCTTCCATAATTAATACGTTGCTCACTTCAATCGGCTCTTCCGTTTCCATATCGATCGTTTGTTGCTGACCATTACTACGGATATAGCTCCCGCTGTCCTGTCTAAACGTATATTGTACCACTTCACTAGGATTGTTTGAATAACCAACCTTCGCCAATGTCGCAGGAGTACCTGTAACTTCTGATCCGGCTTCTGCAAATGGCAAGGCTTCGTACGCGGCAGTCACATCATATCCTTTTTCCTCTGCTTTATCATACAGAGCATTTAATTGCAGATAAGAATTGTGCGGCGGCTTACGAAAGGATTCACGTTTAAATAAGATACCATCATTATCATAAAGCGAACCATTCAAGTGGTCAATTCCTTTATCCTGAATCATTTGGTCAATAAAGTCAGCTGCTCCATGGTAAACGTAAATCGCGTCATATGCATGTGCCAAATCAAAATAATATTCCCGAGCGCTGCGGACAGGTCCGATTACAGAAGGAAGCTCACTTTGATAAAGAGCTAAAAATCGTGTAATATTACCTTCCGCTAACAGTTCGAAAACGATATCTGCCTGTGATAGGCCCGTTTGTGGTCTTGCTTTAGCATGATTATTAACCATCACTGCAACCATTCGGTTATTTGTCGGTCCATCAGCAGGCAAACCTGTAAATGCATATGTACTATCCTGATCTTTAGACAGTTCGGAATGCTTGTCTTGGTTATTATTTACTTCATCTTTGCATCCTGCCATAAAAACAAGCATCAAGGTGAACAGCACAAATAATACTTTCTTCACTATACCCCTCCTTTAAATTACTCCATACATGGTATGCTCAAAAAGGAAAGTATACAAAAAAACTCTGATCAGCACTGCTTTAAGCTAACGAATTGCAGTGCTAACCGAAGAATTATGATCTATAGACTTTTTGAACATCTTATATTTGAGTAATTTTTACAATACATCTTTTCACAGATTCACTAGAAAATATTTCCTCTTTATTATAAGCTAACACATTGTCGCGGGAAATAATAACTCCTTTTTCTTCACATCCATTAAACCCAGTGGTGTAATACGAATATAAGGTAAATGAGTGGAGGACAGAAAAAATATTGTATAAACAGGATCGGAAAAAGGGTAGCCGAAAGATTGAAGAATCTGCTTTAATTCTTTTTCTTTTCCAATTAGTTCGTCCATCTCTCCGGCAAACATCATGCCACCAAGCGCAAGTGGAATTTCTAATAATACTTTACCTTGATGGACGATAACAATCCCTCCGCCTAATTCCTTTAACCTTTTACCAGCTAGTAAGATATCACTTTTTCTCTTTCCAATAAATATAAAATCCCCGGAAACAGAATAGGAGCTAGCAATGGCACCCAACTGATTCGTAAAACCCCTTAACGTAGTATTCACACGCCATTTTCCGTTTCGGTCAAGCAAAAGTAAAAAAGCATCGGTCGTTTCTGCAGGTAGCTCTTCTACCGTAATATCCACTTCAATAGGATATGGGGTCATAATGACATCGTTTGCCATTTCCAAGCCAATTGGAACGGAAAATTGTAATTCCTTATTACTTAGTTCCCAATCTAAATCCAGCGGCTTAATCTGGTAAGCTTGCCACTGGATATGAGGTTTAATTTTTTGCTGCTCTCCGCCTTTGACGATCCATTTTCCTTTTGCCAAGACACTTTCAGGCTTCGGGATGTGCTTTTCAGGTAAAATATTTATATGTGCAAATCGCCCAGGAGCAATACTGCCAAGCTGTTCTTCCATCCGCAAATGTTTAGCTGCGTAATAACTCCCCATTAAATACGCTTCTTCCACTGGTATTCCTTTTTCTATCGCAATTTCTATACACTGATTGATGAGACCAGCTTCGTAAAAGGAAGGCGTCGCTCCGTCTGTCGTAAATGACACATTTTCAAAAGTCGTCAAGCCAGCTGCCAGTATCTCTTCGATAAGCTTTGGCAAATCAGGGCGTATCGATGAATGCCGCAAGCCAACATGGTAGCCCAGTCGAAGACGTCGCATGACTTCCTCTCCAGAAATTGATTCATGATCTGCATTAACCCCAAGCAGTTTCATTTTTGTCAATGTCCGTTCAGAAGCGCCAGGGAAGTGTCCTTCCACAGGTTTACGCTGATTTTTCGTTTCCTGAATCCAATATAATAAAATATCATCACCCGCTAATAAATCCGGCCACGACGTAAGTTCCCCACCTTGGAGAACCGCAGGATGTTTAATCCATGCTAAAACGTCCTCTGTTTGAAACAAATCAAGTTCTTTTTCTCCCTGCAACTCTGTCTGCGGATCAAAGCGAGCCCACCAATACATTGATACCGGGTGCTTACTAAATTCCTCCAATATAGAAAACGCTTTCTTTTTATCTAACATAAATAACCACAATAAGTTATCATTGATCAATGTTGTTGTACCTGTCTTAGCTGCATGTAAAGCTAGTTGTTCCGGATTATACAATTGAAAAGGGTGGGCATGTGGTTCCACATAACCTGGAACAATATATTTCCCTTTACAGTCTACAATCTCTGCATTGTGCAAGTTAGCTGGCATTTGATTTCCAACATAAACAATTCGATCTTCGTAAATCCAAATAACAGCTTTTAACCATTGTTTGGTATACGTGTTCAGATATGTTGCATTCTTCAGCACGATTGTCGGAGCCACTTCCCCATCAATGACCCGGACATGCTGACGCATCTCTCGATTTCTCCAATAAAATCCGTTTCGTAACATTAGCATCTCTCCAATATATTTCATTTCATCAAACATTTATATTTAGGTATCATTGCGGAAGTGTTGCCATTCATAGAATACCAACCATTTCATGGAATCGGCAAACGCAATACCCGTTAATTTCTTCATAGATCATACTTAAGTTGTTTTACATGCTTTTTTGTGTTTCAGATATATTTGTACGGAATAGATTCTTCCATTTTACAAAATTTTTCATCCGCTTCCTTGTACATTAACATGTAACGTTCAAAGGAACAAGTGAAAAGGAAAAAAATCCCATAAGATAATGGTGTTATTTCATTCTACCATATTTTTGCCCATTATATTGTTTCAATTTTGTAAACGTTCATTATTATTTGTTTTAATAAACTACTACATGTTTGGATTTATTGGAGAGATACAAAAAAATGAGACGTTGTCTTGTTTACCAAGGGAGCCTAATTAGTTAAATCAACCAAATTAGAATAATTATCCAACACCATCCTTAGCCCAAGTACTCCCTCTAAAATATCTCTCCTTCGTTATTGTGAGGTAACCCGCATTCTGAATTCATAACTCGTCAAAAGGCAATCCTCCTATTAACGCTCTCAAGTCGGGCAACGATACAACTTAAAAAGAAAATAGATGCTTGGAACAACAACAAGGCTTTTGTGAAACACCTTGATGATAATATTGCTTTTAAGTTGAACTTTGGGTTTCTAGTACCAGACTCCGTAACTTTAAAGGCTACTTTTTCTCAGCTTATAACGAAATTAATAGAGTGCAAATCCTGGAGAATTAACGGGAAAATGTCCTTTAAGTAATTTAAGATTTTATCATGATTGAGACAGAATGCAGTATCGTGCAATTATGTTTAGACTCTTTTTAAACGGTACAGACCACCTCTTAGCCCTCTACTACAATAAAAATTCATATAAATTTCAGCAGATTTTTTGATACCAAAACATGGAATTGCTTTACAGAAAGCAGCTAACTTAACATCAACAAAGGCACGGGGCGCCCGTTTAGCAACGTAGCGAAGGGCACGAATCAACGAAAGATAAAGGAATCATGCCCATGCAACAGGGGGATGCCGACGTCTAGGTGGCAAGCCCGTTTTAGTCGGCCTTCCTCTTAGAGGCGAACCGATGAGGCCTTATCGCCTGGGATTTCGTGAAGTCGCATCCGTTGCTGGGCTCATGCGCAAGACCCGGCTAATCGATTATTTCGTTATCTCCAAGCACCTAATTTTATGCTTTCTTATCTTTTAAAATAAACGAGATTTCATCTTAGGATGTTGAGCATTTAAGTTATCCTTACTGCTCTTCCCTAGCCATACCGGACCAATCAAGACAACAATTGCTAAAAGGATAAAAGGAAAAACATAATTCCCTGTCATGTCAACGATGAAACCAAAAGCAGCTGGAGAAAAAACAATGAAAAGTTGATTTAGTGTTAGACCAAAACTTACTGTAAGAGATATTAATTCTGGGCGGGCCCGTTCAGAAAGTAAAACAATGAATAAACTAAACCACCCCATACCAAGAAAACCAAATAGGAAAGTAACCACAGCAAAAAGGAAATTTGTTGTATTTTCAGGTAATAAGACCAATAAAACCATAACTATGCTGGTTAAAAGTATCGTTATTTGCAACGGTGTTTCTCGATTTCCTTGATACAATGAATCACTTATCCAGGATATAGCAACCCTACCAATTAAACCTCCAACTAAGGCTATACTTAAAAACATTCCTGCCACATTTAGTTCTTTATCAAGTTCATTATTAAAATAACTCATTAAGTGAGCGACTATAATTAATTGAACAGATATCATGCTGCAGCCTATATAAAATATTGGATATAAGGATTTATTTTTTCTTACTGCATTTATCTTTTCCATTAATTTGATTTGTTGCTCTTTTTGATGATTGAAAGAAAATGGAATGTCTTTATAAATAAGTAAGAATAATATTCCTCCTGTTATAACCACTATACTTTGAGTGATAATGGCTCCATTTAAATTAAATGTAAAGTACATAAATGGTAATATAATGGAAGCCAACGCTCCCCCTAAGGGAATGCCCATTTGTCTAATTCCCATGGCAAGCCCTCTTCTTCTTTTTGGAAACCATTTCACAATTATGCTACTTCCTCCTGGTTGAGCTGTTCCATACCAAACACCAACTAATAACAGAATAAATAATAAGAAATAAAAATCATTGGCAAATATAGCTAATGACATACTGAGACCAAGTAAGATCGCCCCAACACCTATGCTCCATTTTTCTCCATACCGATCCATTAAATCCCCAAAAATAATCATTGAAAAAATAGGTCCAATATTCACTGCGGATACAATCAAACCTGTTTCAAATTGAGAAAGATCTAGTGATTGTTGATAAAAAGTTGCAAGTGGACCAACTCCATAGGTCACAAATGTAGCACAAGTCTGTGCTAATGTGGCGATAACAAGAACTATCCATTTATAACTTTTGCTACTATTCATTCCATCCCCCCGTTTGTCAGTACACGACTCCGTTCTTCGCTTCCCCAACAGAACACGTCGTTCAAAAACGTCCTTTACAGCGAAAAGGCACATGTCGAACGTCATGACATGCTTCACAAACATAGAGTTTAAATCCATTTTTGGATCTCCACAGTTTCAAAATTTTTCCACCTCTTAATAAATTGGACGGATTCGTTCTCTATATTTCTTTTTAAATGCTTCCCAATGTTGACGCTCATCAAAAAAGATTCGTTTTATAATTTTTTTATACACTAAAATACTACAGTTGCAATCACTGTGGTAGAGCCAAATTTTATACCTTCTTAATTCTTTTTAGAAAAACTTGGCTTGTCGCCAAGTCTTATGGCGGAAGCCTTTGTTTTTCTTATACTATAAACCAAAAAAATCTTATACTTTCCTATAGTGGAACAAAGGCGCGGGGCGCCCGTTTAGCAACGTAGCGATTGAAACGAATCAACTAAAGATAAAGGAATCATGCCACTGCAACAGGGGTATGCCGACGTCTGGGCGGCAAGCCCGTTTTTAGTCGGCCTTCCTCGTTAGAGGCGAACCGATGAGGTCTTATCGTAGGGCGCATTTCTAAAGTAGTTGCTGGGCGATGGAGCCGGACGTGGCTATTCGGTTATTTCGTTATCCCCAAGTACCTAATTTTATAGTTGACTATACAATAAAAAAACCGTAACACTTTATTAGTGATACGACCACAGTATATTGAACGATATATTTCATAGAAATATCGGTCTTAAAAAACGGTGATCGGTTTTAGGCAATATCCGATGATTCGATAAATTTGGAGATACTAATATTCTTTGGCCCCACCTCATGAGATACTCATCTTTATCAATGGATGAAGTAAAAGCATGGCTAGATTGTAATGTAAATCTATTATCAATAATAACCATTCTTCCGGGAGATACATCTAGAACCAAGGAAATACTTAATTTAATTTGCAATGAATATACAAATAAAGAGATTGCATTATAACTAAATTATTCTATTGGAACTATTATATATCTAATATTTTTGAAAAGTTATCTGTAAGTACAAGAGTCGGGCAGTTCGAGAAACAAAAGCTAAAGAAATTATTTAGCAGAACCCAAGAATTTTTCCTCTTTATCGTATGTAGACTCCAGGAACAACAGCAGCTAAAGATCCCTTAGGAAAACGAAAAATTTGACAGAACGATGATAGGAATTTTTTTAATACAACCAAAAGCAGGGACATAATTGTTTTATCAAATGAAAATCGAACAACTAGTTATTACAGTCGCCTAATTCGCTCGGAAATATACTTTGCTTTCCACAGGCGGTTGGTGTTGTCGCTCTGTGAAGTTTCAGATGCCTTTTCATCCGCTGGAGTCAACGTATATTTCCGAAGTTTTAGAAAACCTTTGTTCAGCTTTAGAATTGCATTTTTACTTATTCCCAACCTCTTTATTATGTACTATTTGCTTATGTTTCAGTTCCTGACTCGCAATATCGGTACGATAAAAGAAATCCTTCCGATTCTCGAATACATGGAGTGGTTCATAAGCAGCGAAGGCAGCTTCATCCAACGTTGCTGCAATTGCTGCTGACACCAAAACACGGCCTCCAGTTGTAACTATGCGTTCGCCGACCTCTTTTGTTCCTGCATGAACGATCATTGCTTTTGTATCAGGTAGAACAGGCAGTTCTAGGCCTTTTTCATATTCACCTGGATAGCCACTAGCAGCTATGACTACGCCTACACAAGCTTTTTGCTCCCACTCAAGCTGAGGATCCACTCCGTCTATAACATCTAAAACGACTTGCACAAGATCATTCTTTAACAACGGCAAAACAACTTGTGTTTCTGGGTCACCAAAACGCGTGTTAAATTCAATTACTTTTGGACCGTTTTCCGTTTTCATGAGTCCCGCATAAAGAATCCCAGTAAACGGCCTTCCTTCTTCCATAAGTCCATTCACCGTTTTTTGTAAAATATGCTCACAAGCGTAGTCCAGATCTTCTTGTGTTACATCTGGAACTGGTGCAAACGCCCCCATCCCGCCAGTATTTGGTCCTTGGTCATTGTCAAATGCTCGTTTATGATCACGAGCAGGTACCATTGGATATACTTGATCGTTGTGAATAAAGGCCATTAACGTGAACTCTTTTCCCTGTAAAAATTCTTCCATTACAATCGTCGCTCCTGCTTCTGCAAATGCTTTTTCGACGAGCATTTCTTCCACGGCTGCAAAGGCTTCTTGCTTCGTTGTAGCTACGATAACACCTTTTCCAGCAGCAAGTCCATCTGCTTTAATGACGATAGGTACACCTTGTGATTCTATATAAGCTTTCGCTTCCTCTACATCTGTAAATGTTCGATAAGCGGCAGTAGGTATGTCGTACTTGTCCATAAACTGTTTAGCAAATTGCTTACTACCCTCCAACAGAGCCGCTTCTTTAGTAGGAGCAAAGATACGTAAGCCTGCTGCTAGAAAAGCATTAGCAATGCCTGCATTTAATGGATTTTCCGGACCGACAATGGTTAAGTCAATCGCCTTTGCTTTGGCAAAGGCAATTAGCCCTTGTGTGTTCATTTCATCAATCGGGACACAAGTTGCCTGCTCTCTCATCCCGCCATTTCCTGGTGCAGCATAAAGATTAGCTACCAGATTACTTTCTGTTAATTTCATTATGATACTATGTTCTCTGCCACCGCGACCAACGACTAAAATATTCATGAAACGTCCCCTCTCGAATTAATGTTTGAAATGACGTACACCTGTATAAACCATCGCTATCCCGTATTGATTACAGACATCAATCGAATCTTGGTCGCGCTTTGAACCTCCTGGCTGAATAATGGCTGTAATGCCTGCCTTAGCAGCTGCTTCCACCGTATCCGGCATGGGGAAAAACGCATCGGATGCCATAACGGCCCCTTGTGCGTGCTCCGCAGCTTGCTCAATAGCAATGTTTGCAGCGCCAACCCGATTCATTTGCCCTGCACCAATACCTACAGTCCGATTTCCCTTTGCCAGTACAATCGCGTTCGACTTTACATGTTTTACCGCCTTCCAAGCGAACAGTAATTGCTGATACTCTTCTTCGGATGGTTCCCGTTCCGTAACAACAGTAACATCTGAAGCAGTTACTTTTTCCTGATCTTTCGTTTGAATTAACATCCCGCCAGAAACAGAAGTATATTTGTTTTCGATTACTTTATCAGCTTGCACATCTAGTTTAATAAGGCGAATGTTCTTCTTTTCCGTTAATAACTGAAGTGCTTCTGCAGTAAACCCTGGTGCAATGACCATTTCTAAAAAGATCTTACTTAATAGTACCGCTGTTTCTTTATCCACTGCTTGATTGCAAGCAACGATTCCACCAAATATCGAAACAGGGTCTGCCTCATATGCATGCGCAAATGCTTTAGAGATGGAACTTGCTGTACCAATGCCACATGGGTTCATATGCTTGACAGCAACGGCAGTTGGCTCGTTATATTCTGCCAAAATATCTAAGGCTGCATTAGCGTCTTGAATATTATTGTAAGAAAGTTCTTTACCGTGTAATTGTTCGCCCGCAGCAAGACCAGCTTGCTTTGTAATTGGCTGTTTGTAAAAAGCCGCTGCCTGATGCGGATTTTCCCCATAACGAAGCGTCTGTACTTTTTCATATGTAATCGTGTAGTGATCTGGAAATGCTTCCCCAATTTCTTTCGTAAAATATGCTGCAATAAGCGCATCATACGCTGCTGTATGTTGAAATACCTTTGCAGCGAATTGTTTCCGCTTTTCCATCGTTACTGCTCCATGTTGAATCTCTTGTAATACACACTCATAATCTGCCGGGTCCACAATAACGGTTACCGCCTGATAGTTTTTGGCAGCAGCTCGCAGCATAGAAGGACCACCAATGTCAATATTTTCAATAATTTCTTCGTGGGAAGCAGCTTCTTTTGTCACGGTTTCCTTAAATGGATAAAGATTGACAACTACGAGATCAATTGGCGTAATATCATTGACTTGAAGTTGCTGCAGATGTTCGCTGTTGTCTCGTTTTGCGAGTAATCCGCCATGAATCATGGGATGCAATGTTTTAACTCGACCACCCAAAATTTCCGGAAAAGTAGTAATATCTTCAACGGCGAGCGCAGGAATACCTGCTTCCTGTAATGTGTGTAGCGTTCCACCGGTTGAAATAATCTCATAGCCTGCTTCGACTAGTTTTTCAGCAAACGAAGTAATTCCTTGCTTGTCATATACACTAATTAATGCACGTTTTTTCATAAATCTCCCTCATTTTGTATTAATTGTTTAATCACACTTGGATATAGCTGGTGCTCTACTTTTTGAATTCGTTTCGTTAATAAATCGATCGTGTCGGATGGGTAAATATCTACTACCTGTTGGGCGATGATTGGTCCCGTATCAATTCCTTCATCAATAAAGTGAACAGTTACTCCTGTTTTTTCTGCCCTTGTGTTAAAAGCCTGTTTAATCGCGTCTTTCCCTGGGAAAGCAGGTAATAAAGAAGGGTGAATATTAACAATCTTCCCTTGATATGCATGTAGCAAGCACGGACCAATAATGCGCATATATCCCGCAAGGAAAATCCACGATATACCAGCTTGTTGTAATACGGTCAGTATTTCTTTTTCATATGCTTCTTTCGTTGCATAACGTTTTGGTTCAAACGTATATACAGGAATCCGGTTTTGCTTTGCCTTTTCAATCACTGCTGCACCAGGTCTGTCGCATACTAATAAGACGATCTCGCATGCCAGATCCCGCTCTTCAAGCATCGCTTGAAAATTACTGCCTGTTCCTGAAGCAAACACAGCTGCTTTTACTCGACTCATAAACGTATGTGCACTCCTTCTTGTTCAACCACTGAACCGATAATGGAAACATCTTCCCCTTCTGTTGTTAATCGTTCCATTATTTGGGACACATGCTGCTTACAAACGACGATAGCCATCCCAATGCCCATATTAAATACACCGAACATTTCCTGCATTGGAATATTTCCTTGTTGCTGTAAAAACGGAAAGATTTCTGGCACTTCCCATGTTTGTGTATTGATTTCTACACCTAATTCCTCAGGTAACATACGAGGCAGATTTTCATAAAAACCTCCACCTGTAATATGAGCAGCCCCTTTTATATATCCCGTTTCTATGAGGATTTGCATCGGTTTGGCATAGATTCGCGTAGGAGTAAGGAGCGTTTCACCTAGTGTTTGGCTTAGACCGTATGATTGATTAAAGGAGAGCTCAGCAGTTATTTTTCGAACGAGTGAGTAACCATTGGAATGAATTCCACTTGACGATAAACCAATCACCACATCTCCTGCTCGAATACTTTCTCCAGTAATAAGCTCCTTCTTCTCGGCAATTCCCACAGTAAAACCAGCTAAATCATATTCTCCAGCCTGATACATCCCAGGCATTTCTGCTGTTTCACCACCGACTAAAGCCACATCTGCCTGGATGCATCCTTCGACAACTCCTGCAACAATTTGTTCGATTTGAGTAGGATCGTTTTTGCCACAAGCAATATAATCTAGGAAAAAGAGTGGCTTTGCACCTTGTGCAACAATATCATTAACGCACATAGCTACTAAATCAATCCCAACTGTATGATGTCGGTTCATGGTAAACGCAAGCTTTAGCTTCGTTCCTACTCCATCTGTACCCGAAACTAATACAGGTTCCTTATAAGAGAACCCCGAGAGATCAAACAGACCTGCAAATGCACCAATCCCTCCAAGCACTTCCTTTTTATTCGTCCGCTGAATATGCTTTTTCATCCGTTCCACAGCCTCGTAGCCTTTTTCTACATCTACGCCAGCTTGTTTATATAAGTCAGCTGCCATTGTCACTTCTCCTTTTCCTATAGTAAACAGCTCATAAAGTGAAACTTTATTCAGGAGGAGTTATCCTCCATCTTCTACTGAATGGTTCGTACTACAAAAGACCCGTGAACAAATTGGGCTTTTTATGCTGTTATCTCTCATCGATTTGTTTGTTTTTACCTCCAAATCTTGAAGCGGTAATCCTACAGCACCTCGCATGCGGGATAAAAGGGCTTTTTGGGACCGTCAACTGGCAAAGGGTACTTACCAGTCATACAAGCTGTACAGATGCCTTGATGGATCGTCTTATCTATTAAAATGGCTTTTTCCATTCCTGCCTCTGACAAATACGCAAGACTATCTGCCCCAATAAGGTTGCTTATTTCTTCTAGTTCATAATTGGCTGCGATTAACTCTTCTCTTGTCGACATATCAATCCCATAATAGCAAGGATGCTGAATAGCCGGCGAAGCGATTCGGACATGCACCTCTTTTGCACCCGCCTTTTTAAGCATCTGCACAATCCGCTTACTCGTTGTCCCCCGAACAATCGAATCATCAATCATGACAATGCGCTTTCCTTCAATGATGCTTCGTACGGGTGACAGCTTCATTTTTACCCCTTGCTCCCGCAATTCTTGTGAAGGTTGGATGAATGTTCTCCCAACATAGCGATTCTTAATAATCCCCATTTCATACGGAAGCCCGCTCTCTTCTGCATAGCCAATGGCTGCAGATGTACTGGAATCAGGGACGCCAACGACAATATCAGCGTTAGAAGGAGCCTCTTTTGCAAGCTCCTTCCCCATGTTTTTCCGCGACGCATGAACATTAACATGATTGACATCGCTATCGGGGCGTGATAGATAGACATACTCCATGGCACACATTTTCCGCTGTTCCCGCATCGCAAATCTTGTCGATATAAGACCACCATGATCAATCATAATGAGTTCCCCAGGTAATACCTCTCGCTCAAACACTGCACCAATTTGTCCAAAGGCACAAGTCTCAGAGGCAACGACATATGCATCTCCAAGCCTGCCAATTGATAAAGGTCTGATACCATGCGGGTCGAGGGCAACAAACATCTGATTTTCCGTTAAAATTAAATACGCATAAGCACCTGTCACTTGGTTTAGAGCTTCTGTGATGGTTTCTTCTGATACTTCATTCCCATTACGCTTTATTAAATGTGCCAATACTTCTGTGTCAGATGATGTTTGTAAAATACTTCCTTCTTCTTCTAAGTCTGATCGTAATGCATACGCATTAACTAAATTACCATTGTGTGCGAGTGCCATACTCCCTTTTTGTGAATGAAACAATAATGGTTGTACATTTTCTAACGTCTTTGCGCCTTGTGTCGAGTAACGCACATGCCCGATAGCTACATCACCCTGCAATGTGGAAAAGTTCGCATGCTTAAAAACGTCATTCACTAATCCTAAGCCTTTATGAGCTTTTAATTGACTGCCATCACTAACGACGATACCAGCCCCCTCTTGACCACGATGCTGCATGGAATGCAATCCATAATACGTAAGTTCAGCCGCTTTTTCATGACCCCATATACCAAATACACCACACTCTTCATTTATGCCTTTGTCTTCAGCATGCATGGAATGGCTCCTTTCCATTGTTCTTGTAATGAAGGCACAGATTCAGAAACCAGTTTCTCTCCATTGATAGAAATATGAAGCATTTCATTATTTGTAACTTTTCCAATCTCTATAGCATCTTCCACCACATTCTTAAAGCTTTCTTTCTGATCTTCACGAACGGTTACGATAAAACGAGACTGCGTTTCGCTAAACAATATAGTCGTTGGATCTCCATTTAGTTGTACAGCTGCTCCAAGCTTTTGATCGGCAAATAAACTCTCCGCTAAGGCAACCGCTAAACCACCTTCTGCAATATCATGTGCTGATGTAACAATTCCTTGTTGAATAGCAGCTAATAGTTGATCCTGCCGCCTTTTCTCTACTTGTAAATCAATCTGCGGGGCTTTTCCTTCATATTTTCCATGAAGCAATAGCTGTAACTCGCTGCCTCCAAAAGCACAATCCGTTTCTCCAATCACATAAATCGTATCACCAGCATGCTGGAAGAAACTTGGCGTAATATGCTCTAGTGATTCATGTAAACCAACCATCCCAACAACCGGCGTTGGAAATACTGCTTTTCCTCCTGATTGGTTGTATAGCGATACGTTTCCGCTAACCACTGGTGTGGCTAATACGTCACAAGCTGCTGCCATTCCTTCAACACTTTTTTCCATCTGCCAGAATACTTCTGGATTGGTTGGATTTCCGAAATTCAGCCCATCTGTCAAACCTAATGGCTTCGCACCTGAACAAACGATGTTTCGTGCTGCTTCTGCGACGGCAATTTTCCCACCTGTCTCCGGATCTAAGTAAATATAACGGGAATTACAGTCCGTTGTCATAGCTAATGCCTTATCTGTCCCTTTAATACGCACTACCGCTGCATCAGATCCTGGGGTAACGACAGTATTGGTTTGTACCATGGAATCATATTGATCATAGACCCATTCTTTAGAAGCAATCGTTGGCTGCTGCAATAATTGCTTCAATATATGTGCATGATCGCCAACAGCTGGGACGGTGTCTTCCATTTGTTGAAAAGCTTGAAAATAGGTTGCCTCTTTTGCAGGCAAATGATAGACCGGAGCTTCTTCCGCTAAAGCATCTACCGGAATATCAGCCATCAACTTGTCATGCTGAAAAATTCGAAATGCCTTTTCTTCAATGACTTTTCCAACTGCTACAGCTTGCAAGCCGTGCTTTTGGAATACTTCGATAATTTCTTGTTCACGCCCTTTTTTAACTACGAGTAACATCCGTTCTTGAGATTCAGACAGCATTAATTCATATGCCGACATGTTTTGTTCTCGTTGCGGAACAAAGTCTAAATTCATTTCCAGCCCTGTGCCGGCTTTACTTGCCATTTCGCTGGCAGAGGAAGTTAATCCAGCTGCTCCCATATCTTGCATGCCAATGACTGCATCTGACTGAATGACCTCTAAGCATGCTTCAATTAACAGCTTTTCCATAAATGGGTCACCAACTTGCACCGCTGGACGATCTTTTAGCGAGTCCTCTGCTAAATCATCCGAAGCAAAGGTGGCCCCGTGAATGCCGTCACGCCCTGTTGGAGCTCCTGCATAAATAACCGTATTACCTACCCCAGCCGCAACTCCTTTTTGGATGTCGTCATGATCGATGAGACCGACACACATCGCATTCACTAATGGATTTTCCTGATAACAATCATCGAATTGCACTTCCCCTCCTACCGTTGGAACGCCGACGCAGTTTCCATAACCAGCTATCCCATCAACCACACCTGTAAATAAATATTTCGTCCGTTCATACGTCAGTGGACCAAAGCGCAATGAATTTAGCAGTGCAATGGGGCGTGCCCCCATGGAAAAAACATCACGAATAATTCCGCCAACCCCTGTAGCAGCACCTTGGTATGGCTCAACAGCAGAAGGATGATTATGGCTTTCTACTTTAAAAACAACTGCCTGCTGATCGCCAATATCAATAATACCTGCCCCTTCTCCCGGACCTTGCAGTACATGTGGCGCTTTGGTTGGGAATTTTTTCAATAGTGGCTTGGAAGATTTATAGCTGCAATGCTCCGACCACATCACCGAAAAGATCCCTGTTTCCGTATAATTCGGTCTGCGCTGTAAAATCGTTTTCACCATTTGATATTCTTCATCACTTAACCCCATATCGCGATAAAGCGCATTATTTTCAATTTCTTCCGGACTTATTTCATGCGTTTGCAACATAAATTTCCCTCCAATTATGAATCAATGACTGAAATAATCGTAAGCCGTCCACACTACCTAGCAATTGTTCTACAGCTCGTTCAGGATGCGGCATCATTCCGAGTACATTTCCCTGTTTATTCACAATCCCGGCAATGTTTGCTACCGATCCATTCGGATTATTCTGATAGGTGAAAACAATTTGTTCATTTGCCGTTAATTCTCGCAACGTAACTTCATCACAGTAATAGTTCCCCTCACCATGGGCAACTGGCAATTGAATTCTTTCACCCTTGGTATACGTAGTTGTAAATATCGTTTGATTGTTCTCAACGATAAGAGTCTCTTGATGGCACATAAAGGATAGATTTTTATTACGCAATAATGCACCAGGCAACAATCCTGATTCAGTTAGAATTTGAAATCCATTACATACACCTAGTACAGGCTTTCCTTGTGCTGCATGTTGCTTCACTTGCTGCATCACATTCGAAGTAGCTGCAATCGCCCCTGTGCGTAAATAATCGCCATATGAAAATCCACCTGGCAATAGAATGGCATCATAGTTTTCCAGATTCGCATGTTCATACCATAATAGATCAGCATCTGCTTTTAATATGTTTTTCACCGCTTCATACATATCTTTATCACAGTTAGAACCTGGAAAGGTAACCACGGCAAATTTCACTAGCAAACAGCCTCCTCTATCGTAAATTGATAGTTTTCAATCACAGGATTAGCTAATAGTTTATCGCACATTTCCGTTATGCGAGTTTCTAATTCTGGACCTTCCTCAACTTGTAATTCAATCATTTTTCCAACTCGCGCATCTTCTACCTCTGTATAGCCTAAAGCATGCAAAGAATGTTGAATTGCTTTCCCTTGTGGATCAAGCACACCTGCTTTGAGCGTAATATGCACCATTACTTTTTTCATTTCTGCTCCTCCAGTCGATTTAAAATTTCTTGGTAAACAGTCAACAAATCACCAGTCCCGTGACGAAAGACATCTTTGTCGAGTTTTTCAAATGTTTCGACATCCCAAAGTCTGCAAGTATCCGGCGAAATTTCATCAGCAAGCACAATCGATCCACATGCTAATCGGCCGAACTCTAGTTTAAAATCAACTAATAGAATACGTATAGCTTGAAAAATGGTCTGTAAATGTCTGTTAATCTCTAACGCCTTCGTTTTGATTTCCTTTAAATCCGTTCGTGTAACATTTGTTAAAAATAATGCATGTTCATCATTAATGAATGGATCTCCAAGGGCATCATCTTTGTAAAACAGCTCTACTATCGGTGATTCAAAGCACATTCTTTCTTCAATTCCGAGGCGTTTGGTAATGCTGCCAGCGGCAACATTACGAACGACGACCTCTAAGGGAATAATTTCTGTTTGTTGAACAAGCTGTTCTGTTTCGTTTAAACGCTCAATAAAGTGTGTCTCTACTCCTTTGCCCTGCAGAATGGAAAAAATATGTGAAGCTATTTCGTTATTTAAGCGCCCTTTACCTGGGAAAACCGATTTCTTTTCCCCGTTAAAGGCGGTAGCATCATTTTTATAGGAAAGAACAAGCTTCCCTGCTTCCCCGTTTGCTTTAAACACTTGCTTCGCCTTTCCTTCATAAAGTAAGGCACCCTTCATTTCATTCACCTCATATTAATCCGATTTTTTCAAAAATCTGATCGACATTTTTTAAGTGGTACGTATAATCAAAGCAATCCTCAATTTCTGCATTAGATAAATGGGCTGTAATCACTTCATCTTCTTCGACAAGCTGTTTAAAATGGGTTCCTGTTTCCCATGCTTGCATCGCTTTTGGCTGTACCGTGTCGTACGCTGCCTCACGACTCATCCCTTTGTCGATTAAAGCGAGCAGCACACGTTGTGAGAAAATAACTCCATGTGTTTTATCAATGTTTCGCTTCATATTTTCTGGGAAGACCGTTAAATTCTTTACAATGTTACTAAAGCGGTTCAGCATATAATCAAGTGCGATGGTCGCATCTGGCAAAATTATTCTTTCCGCCGAGGAATGGGATATGTCCCGTTCATGCCATAGTGCGACATTTTCATAAGCTGTTGTTACGTAACCACGCAGCACTCTTGCCATACCAGTCATATTTTCTGAACCGATTGGATTCCGTTTATGCGGCATAGCAGAAGAACCTTTTTGTCCTTTAGCGAAACGCTCTTCTACTTCTCGCGTTTCCGTTTTTTGCAGTCCGCGAATTTCGGTTGCAAATTTTTCAATCGACGTTGCGATTAAAGCTAATGTAGCAATATAAGCTGCATGACGATCACGCTGAAGGGTTTGTGTAGATACAGGTGCTGGTGTTAATCCTAATTTATCGCACACGTATTGCTCCACATAAGGATCAATATTTGCATACGTACCAACAGCACCAGATAGCTTTCCAAACTCAATGGATGTTGCGGCTGCTTCAAATCGTTCCAGATTCCGTTTCATTTCCTCGTACCAAAGTGCCAGCTTTAATCCAAAGGTAGTCGGCTCTGCATGGACTCCATGCGTTCTTCCCATCATTACGGTATGTTTATGCTCCATTGCCTTTTCTTTCAAAATCTTAATAAACCGATGTAAATCTTGACGAATAATGTTGTTTGCTTGTTTGATTAAATAGGAAAGTGCGGTATCTACAACATCTGTAGAAGTTAACCCATAATGTACCCATTTCTTTTCTTCACCTAGCGTTTCCGAAACCGCCCTTGTAAAAGCAACGACATCATGACGCGTTTCTTGCTCAATTTCATAAATACGATCGATATGAAATGAGGCGTTGGCACGCAATTTTTGTACATCTTCTTTGGGAATGACACCCAATTCGCTCCAAGCTTCACAAGCTAAAATTTCAACTTCAAGCCATGCTTTAAATTTATTTTCTTCCGTCCAAATAGCTCCCATTTCTTCTCTTGTATAACGTCCAATCATTATTTTGCCTCCCAAAATGTCTTCATTTGTTGTTGCACGTTCTCTATTGTATCGCCAATAAAGGTAATATGCCCCATTTTTCTATTTGGTTTCGCTGATTTTTTTCCATATAAATGAACAAAGCCTGCATATGCTTTCGGTAAAAGCTGAACAACTTCTTCCAACTCTGCACCTAAAACATTGACCATTATCGCTGACTGTAGAAGACTAACCTCAAGCAACGGTAACTGACAAATCGCTCGGATATGCTGCATAAATTGGGAAACCGTACATGCTTCGATCGTATAGTGTCCAGAATTATGTGGGCGTGGTGCCATTTCATTCATATAAATTGCCTCTCCTTGTATAAATAGCTCCACAGCAAATGTACCGACAATATTCATATGATGCGCCAGCTTTTCTACTGCTTTCATCGCACGCCTCTCTACCACTTTCGGAATCGCAGCAGGTACCGATGTCTGATATAAAATATGATTCCGATGCTCATTTTCCGCAATGGGAAAAAAGGTAATCTCACCAATCTGAGAACGTGTAAAAATGACGGATACCTCTTTATCAAAAGATAGCCACTGCTCTATAATACAATGGCAGTGTTCTTCTGCAAACGCACAAGCCGCGGCAATCTGCGACGCATCCTCTATTTTTAGCTGACCTTTGCCATCATATCCCCCCCTGCACGTCTTTATTACAGCAGGAAGCGGGAAATTGTGGAATACCTGTTCACATTCTTCTGCACTTCGAACAATCGCAAAGGGCGCTACGGGTAAACCGAGCTCTTGCATGACTGTTTTCTCTTTTTCGCGATTTTGTGTTACTTCTAATGCGTAAGCACCTTGTGGGAGCTTGCCTTGCTGTTCTAAAAAAGCCGCTGCTGGTAAATTTACATTTTCAAACTCGTACGTAATCACATCTGATACTTCAGCTAATTTTTTTACAGCTTCCATATCGTCGTATGCAGCAACGATCGAATGGTCCGCAACTTGCGCTGTCGGGCAATCGGCAGTTGGGTCAAGAACTGCAATCCGGTAACCCATATATTTAGCTGCGATCGCCATCATCCGACCAAGCTGTCCGCCGCCAATAATTCCAATCGTTTTAGGAGGTAAGATACCATTATTTCTTTGCAAGTGCGTCCCTCATTTCTGCAACGTCTGCCTTTATCTTATTTCGATAATCGTCCAGCTGCCTTGCTACTTTTTCATCAAATGTACCTACAATTTGCCCTGCCAGAATCGCAGCGTTCTTTGCACCTGCTTTGCCAATGGCAACGGTAGCAGTTGGTACACCAGCAGGCATTTGTACGATCGATAATAGCGAATCCAGTCCTTGTAACGTCTTGCTCTCCACGGGTACACCGATTACTGGAAGATTGGTTTGTGATGCTACCATCCCTGGCAAATGAGCTGCCCCACCAGCACCAGCAATAATCACTTTGATTCCACGCTCTCTTGCAGACTTCGCATATGTAAACATATCGTCTGGCGTACGGTGTGCTGACATAATTTCTTTTTCATATGGCAGTTGCAACTGCTCCAATACATCGCAAGTATGCTTCATCGTATCCCAATCAGAAATACTGCCCATGATTACCCCAATCATTGTTTTGACCACCTTATTATTTTTATTTTAATAGCATGTGAAAATAAGTTGCGAATGACTACAGATACGCTTGCTTCTATTTAGAAAAACTTGGCTTGTCGCCAAGTCTTATGGCGGAAGCCTTTGTTTTCTTATACTATAAACCAAAAAATCTTATACTTTTGTATAGTGGAACAAAGGCGCGGGGCGCCCGTTTAGCAACGTAGCGAATGGAACGAATCAACTAAAGATAAAGTGAACCTTCCATCAGCGGGGGGGGTTCTTCCATCCCCGCTGATTGTTAGTTGAACGAATCGGGGATTTAGGTGCTGTTACCCCAACGCCTTTTTACGGGATAAAGGAATCATGCCACTAAAAACAGGGGTATGCCAACGCCTGAGCGGCAAGCCCGTTTTTAGTCGGCCTTCCTCTTAGTGACGAACCGATGAGGCCTTATCGGAGGGCGCATTTCTAAAGTCGCATCGTTGCTGGGCTCATGCGCCGGACGTGACTATTCGGTTATTTCGTTATCTCCAAGCACCTAAGTTTATACTTTCTTATTCTACAAGATTAAGAAACAGGTCTATCCTGCTACCCTCATATCGATGAGAGAAGAGAATAGACCTGTTTCTGTGTACAACGAAACAGACGTGCCTGCCACACGATCCTACTTCCCTCATAGTCCAGTCATTTACGGTGCTGGGTAGAAACTTCTGAGCCATATTCTCAGTTTTATATGAGGAGCCGATGTTTTATTGTCGATTCAAGAATAACAAGATATTGCACAACTGTCAATAAAAGAACGAACATTATTTTCATTAACAAAAAATAATGTTCGGTTTTTAATGATTAATTCGATTAATACTGTACTATACGTTTGAAAAACAGTACTTTCTTTATTTCTGTCCTTTTTGTTCACTCGTTTTAACCTGTTGCTGCTTCAGTTCTGCTTCCGCCTTTTTCTTCGGGTTCATTAAGCGGCCTTTACGTACTTGTTTAACCCAAAACCCTCCATGGATTTGCTTCGGTTCATAAGCAATAATAAAAGCTTTCGGATCGATTTGTTTAATCGTTTCATAAAGTCTGAGCTCATACTTACGTGGGGTTAAAATTTGCATGGAAAGCCTATCGCCCTCCATGCCATATGCATACCAGCTTGTCACTCCATATCCTTTATCACGCAACTGTTTCGTAAAGGAAATGTCTGGATTAGAAGAGATTACATTCACCGTAATATATCCCAGCGCCAACTTCTCTTCAATCATCGAACCACAAATGACACCTATTCCAAAACCAATGGCATAAGCGATTAAATTCTGAATTTCATTAAGATTATCTAATACAAGCCCAAGTCCCAGTACATAAATAACAATTTCAAACATACTAACGAAGGAAGCTATATAACGCCGTCCCTTTAGTGTTAAAATCATCCGTACAGTTGATAGTGAAACGTAGACGATATTAATTACTAAAATGATGGTTACCATCACAATTGCATTACTTAACACATCAAGCCCTCCCATATCTTAAGTTAAGAGGATGTTCAAAAGTCCGATGTTTTAAACACATAGCATTCATCGCTCTGCTTGCTTTTAGGAATATTACATCCAACATCTGCAGACAAATCATGACCGGTCATTAAACGGTGTAAACTCGAACTTATTCATTCCTTTTTTTCAATTCGCTTTCTAAGCATACCCCATTTTCCATTCATATGAAATAATTTTTTGTTCATGATTGTTTTACAAAATTTTATTATTTGCTTGCGTACTATCGCCATGCACAATGGAATATATTGCAGCATAGGCTATAGAGGAAAACTTCAAGTATCATTTTTTCCCATGAATTGTTAGTAAATCGAATGGGCATTTTACTTGCAGCTGGATCGTTACTTTTCCCTCCTATGTTTTAACTTTAGGAAGGAAGGACACGTTTTACTCCCAGTTACATACCAAATGCTTAGTAAAAGAAAACGAGGTGATAGTGTGGATCCATTTCAGCAGATGGCGGATTGGAAAAAGAACATGGATCATTTCTTCGGTGACAGCTTTTGGAATGAATTTGAAGGTCTCATTAAACCTACAATACCACAAATTAACATCTATCAAACGGACCATGAATTGTTTTGTATCGTAAATATTCCTGGTTTACATGACTTAGATAAGCTCGATATATATGTAGACTACGCTACCTTAGAATTAAGAGGCTCGATTGATATCGACCATTCACATGGAACAGTAGTGAAAGAAGAAATTCTTTATGGCGTATTCGAAAGAAAAATAACCCTGCCATTTCCTGTTCGTGCCGATAAAATAAAAGCGACTTATAAACATGGACTTGTCTATATTCAATTACATCGCCTTATTTCAGAAACGAGCAGAAAAAATCGTATTCATGTCCATGTTTTAGAAGATAACTAATGAAGATAGAGGCTAGGATCTTTTACTAATTAAAGTTTTTATCAAAGTAAAATACGAACTATCTAGAAATGCTGGATAGCGCAAATAACACGCTCCAGAAATATACTTCGCTTTTTCACATGCAGCTCGTGAGCCTCTTCGCGCCAGTGAACTACGAGGTCTTTCCAATGCTTTTCCTTCCGCGCAGCGTCTACGTATATTTCTGAAGCTATATTAGTACGTTATTCATCTGTCAAGTTTATATTCGATTTATATCCCAGCACCCTGAATGGTTATATATGGAGCCTATGAGAGGTGATTATAAATGCCATATAAGCCTCCATCCTTTTCGCCTCGGATAGGGGCTCTGTTTACATGCATACGCGTCATTACTGGTTGTAATTAACTATTCCATTCTCTATAGTTCTATTTTTTAACGCCTAAAGCTGTAAGCTACGTCTTCTCGTATGTCCAAAAATCGAGATTACTTTTACTTTGGTCCGAATAGACGACTTTTCGTTCGTAACGGTATCCCCCGCAAACGTTTTTTTAACAAGGTTTTCCATGTTTTCCCTAGTACGTCACATTGCAATAAATCATCTGCTAAGCGCAAATCTTCCCTAAATCGGTGCATAACCTCATTACATGCAGCTAATGACCACTGTGGATATGGTCGGTCAAGTAATTCCATATCTTGCTCTGCTTGTATGTCCCCCTCTTGAAGCACCCGGAAATACCACCCCGTACGTCCACTCTGTTGCATTTGCAAGGCAAAATCCTCCATCTGTAAATGCTTTGCTAGCCTCCATGTTGGTAAATAAGGTTGGCTCACCTGAATGACAGCCTCCCCTACTTGATACGTATCCCCTAGAAACACGGAGTATTCATCCATTTCTAAAACAGACACGTTTTCACCGATATCTCCGATTTGAATCGTGTCTAATTGGTACACATCAGCCCAATCGTAATAATGCTTCCATGGATACGTAAACAACGCTTTATCAACATCCTCTGAGAGAGACAGCCCTTGTTTCGTTAAATAAATCGATCCTTGAACTTCTTCATTTACGAAGTACTTGGGATCCCCATCCTCAATTTTTGCTGTATTTTGATCATATAATTCCTTCATCTTAAACAATTTATGAATATATGGTTCTACCATTCTGTCACCCGCTTGTAAAATATGATATAGTATCTTTATTCTAATAAAAATAATGCAGCTTGCAAACACACATGGATAAAGTGCATCTTCAACAGTGGGAGTTTTCATTCATCCCCCACTGATTGTTAGTACCGTAATGGTATGACCCTAATGGTCTCTTACGAAATAGGATATTTAGGTGCTGTTATCTCCCGACTTAGACTTGTTGCAGTACAGATTATCCAACTTCTGAAGCGAGAATCTTACAGCACCTTACGAGATAAAAAGCGAGGGATACGTATGACTGAAATACAGCGAGCAACCTTTGCCGGCGGATGCTTTTGGTGTATGGTAAAACCATTTGACCAATGGGAAGGAGTAAAGCATGTGATTTCTGGTTACACAGGAGGTCACTTGGAAAACCCAACATATGAAGAAGTAAAACGGGGCAACACGGGACACTATGAAGCAGTAGAAATAGCCTTTGATCCTAACATTATATCATACCAAACCATTCTTCATATCTTTTGGCAGCAAATCGATCCGACCGATGATGGTGGACAATTCCATGATCGTGGAGATGCTTACCGAACTGCTATTTTTTTCCATGATGAAGATCAAAAATCCTTAGCAGAAGCATCGAAGCGGCTGCTAGAACAAAGTGGAAAGTTCTCGAAGCCAATTGTTACGAAGATATTGCCAGCTACAACTTTTTATCCAGCAGAAGAATATCATCAAGATTTCTATCAAAAAAATAAAGCGGCTTACCAAGCAGACCGAGCTAAATCAGGAAGAGATGCATTTATCCATCGATTATGGCATACGTAGGTAGTCCATTCATCTTAAACACTAGCTCATCAATTTTTAGATCATATGTGAAGCCTGCCTGCCATATACTTCCCAAACAGTGGAAGAAGTTCGTTACAATGGCAGCAGATGGATTTATCATGATGTACAGGCGATCTTCATAAATAAACGAACCATACAATCGGGATTCATTTTCTTTTTAAACCGTTTCTTTAAAAATTAATTTTAAACGCTATCGTTACTTGTCATTCCATCCTCCATCTATTATAAACACACTTGGTCTGTAGTTGCCGTAAAACTTCCTTTTTGCTTTTGGAAGTTTCTATTTGTGTGGAATTCCATTCGTTTTCCTGCATATAAGGTGCCGTAAGACTCTTACTTTATTTAGTGGGAATAATGATACAAAGAACTATGCGGGTGTAACGGCACCAAAACCCCGATTGGTTCAATGACCTTTCAGTATAACATGTAATAGGTTATCAGGTTAAAAATACTGCTAAATAAAGTTTCACTTCATTCAAGTCAGGAGAGAGAGATTTGTCTAAACATGCATCGTTAACACCACTAAAAATGTTATTATTTGCATTTCATGCTACCAATACCATTATCCTTAGCTACTTACCTTTATATTTAAAGTACAAAGGATTAGATGGTACAGAAATCGGCTATGTTCTGGCAGTTGGTCCTATGGCTTCCATCATCGCTCAGCCGTTTTGGGGATACATGAGTGATAAATTTAAAACAGTAAAGCGCGTCATCCAAGTATGCCTCATCGGTTTATTAGTTATGAGTGTGGTCTTTTTTCAAATGGACACACTGCTGCCTATTCTTACTGTCGGCGCTATATTTTATTTTTTCGTAACACCTATTGGTGCATTAGGAGATAGCCTCGCACAGCGAAGATCTCATGATCTTGGCGTTTCATTTGGAACCATTCGTTTATGGGGTTCCATTGGCTTTGCAGTTTCCTCGCTAGTAATCGGCGAAATTCTTACAAGAGCCGGGATTCAATATATGATTATTCCTTACTTGTTTTTCGGAGTACTGGCATTTATCGTCAGCTTCAAGCTCGTAGATGTAAAAGTAGAATCAGACCCTGTCAAACTAAAGGATGTCAGCTTGCTTATAAAAAGTAAACCTTTTCTTATATTTTTATTTTTTATTATGTTTTTAAGCGTGACGCATCGTGCCAATGATAGTTTTATTGGCTTATATATTGAACAGTTAGGAGGAAGTGAAGGCTTAGTCGGTGTGGCTTGGTTTGTCGGCGTACTTACGGAAGCCATCGTTTTTGCTACTGCAGGATATTGGTTTAGAAAGTATCATCCACTTGTGTTTGTCATTATTGCTGGTGTTTTATATAGTATCCGCTGGTTTATTTATGGCTCAGCAGACAGTCCTTGGCATATTATTAGCCTACAATTCATGCACGGGTTAACATTCGGGACTTTCTATTTAGCTTCCTTTAACTATATATCCCGTCTCGTGCCTAAATTATTGCAATCTACCGGTCATCTTGTATTTTTTGCAACGTTCTTTGGTGTTTCAGGAATTATAGGCTCCTTACTTGGCGGCGCAATGATAGATTCTTACGGTGGCGGTACATTATATGCTGCTATGGGCGGAATAGCTTTAGTCGGAACCATTTTAATTACCATTTATCATTTGCTGCCTTATGGAAAAGAAGCTTATATACATGAAAAAAGTAAATAAGCTGCTCTTTATGTAGAGACCAAGCACTGGATACTGCCCCCCGAAGGTTAGCGTTAAAAATCTAACTTCGTAGGGTCATTATCTTCAACTGTAGTGTTTGGTCTTTTTTATTTTTCTCGCACTTCATAAATGATTCTTTATACCTGTTTTTATTGACTTATTAGTTAAAAAGAACTATCATTCTTTTAAGTCTATGCTCACTGAACAGCCAAGAAAGTGATTTGCTTGTAGTTGATGGAAGTGTCGATTTCATCCCACATAACAGGAATTTTCAATCCGTGTATTTTGAAACCGCTTTTATTAATTGCGCGATCTGCAGGGAATGTTCCCGGTAGAATGTAATGTTAGAAACAACCTTATTACTATTAAGGGACAACTTTTCTATTCACACTAATAGGGGGAGACAGCATTGGAAAATATAATGGCAACCAAACCTGACTCATTGGATCAAACAAATGACAAAGAAAATATGACTAAAAAATTAGCGCTGATGGGAGTAACTCAAGAAACACTAGAGTTCGTACAACAAGCGGCAGCTATTCTAATTCCTTATAAAAAAGAATATGTAGAAGTTTTTTACAATTATCTTGCTTCCGTTACTGAACAAAATGGGACCATAAAGCAACATGTCCCAAAGGACCAATTAGAAAATCTCATCGATACATATGTAGAGGATTTCTTTAATGCAAATATTGACGTCAGGTATATACGTTCGCGGATGGAAATGGGAAATCAACTTAGCCATTTCCGTATAACTGTCGATCAATTCATTGGGGCACATAACCTACTCATCCAACATATGACCTCTTTATTACTCAAACAGTCAAGACGTAAGCAAAAACAAATGATTTCTATGTCCCTCGCTATTCAAAAACGGGCAGGTTTTGATCAACAGCTAATGGTGCAAGCGCATATAGAAGAAACTTTTAAATCATTCCTATCCAATATTTCAGATTTACTTCATGGCGTAACTAAGTTAGATACGACAGAGCAGTTAATTAATCAGATGGAAAACATTGTGGAAGAAAGCCATAATGTAACATCTGCTACAGAGGAAGTCAGTGCCTCAGTCAATGAAGTAGCCGAACACGCTACAAAAGTCGCTGAAGAAACAGAAGAAGCAGTTTCTTCTGTAGAAAAAAGCAAACAAGTGGTTCATGGAGCACTTGAAGATATGAATAAAATGGGGCAAGTATATAATAAGATTGAAAAGCAAATGAACAGCTTAAATGATGAAATCAAACAAACCCAACATATTGTTAACGTGATTGAAGATATTACCGACCAAACCCATTTGCTAGCCTTAAATGCCAGTATTGAAGCGGCCCGAGCAGGTGAACATGGAAAAGGATTTTCGGTTGTCGCTCAAGAGGTTCGAAATCTAGCAGAACATACAAAAGAACAAACCATACAAATCAAACGAAATATGGACGCTCTATATCAAGTTGCCAGCCTCGTCACAACAGAAATGGACAATACGGATGCGCTTATTCAAGGTGCTATATCCGATTCCCAAGATGGCGAAAAAGCACTACAAGATATCATCGCAGCGATACAAGCAATTAATGGTTCTACCTCACAAATAGCTGCCATGACAGAAGAACAAACATCGGCAGTAACAGAAATTGCTGATCGAAACGCCATGATGTTCGAAATGGGTCAGACTACACAAGAGGTTGCAATAGAGACAGCCAAAACAATTCTGCAATTAAGCAAGCAAATGGATGCATATCGATTAACGTTCTTTGATAATATCCGTTTTCAAGCAAAAGATATTATCGAAGCAGCGAAAACTGACCATATGCTATGGAAATGGCGCGTATACAATATGTTGCTTGATTTGGAGACGATTGATTCCCAGCAAGTCGCTTCTCATCAAGCATGCCGACTCGGTAAATGGTATTATGGCGATTTACCGTCCCATATAAAAGACAACCCTGTATTCCTGCAACTGGAAGAACCACATCGTCAAGTACATCATTATGCGAAGCTAGCCGTCCAAAGCTATGAACAAAGGAAACGCGCAGAGACAAAAAGCTATTTTGCCCAGCTACAAACAGCATCTGATGAAGTATTGCATCTCCTAACACAATTAGAAAAGGAAATATAAAGTGAAGGGGTCTCGTCTTTTTACACTAGATTGGGGCGAGACCACTGATAGAGTTGATCTTTATAATAATACATTTCCAACAGATATATATAAATAGTAGTCGAATCCTTCACTGCAAATGGTGATATTTAGTTTATCTGTTTTTCTGATTTTATCTAAGGTGCGGTAAGACTCCTACTTCAGGAGTTGGATAACCTGTACAGCAACAAGTTGAAGTGGGAGCAAACAGCTCCTAAATACCCTATTTCGTAAGCAGCCTTTAGGTCATACCATTACGGTATTCAGTGAGGAGAAATACCCCCCTACTGATGGAAAATTCACTTTACAATTTTTCAGTGGGCTTGATTGATATCTCCAAGATATAACTTAATTACTTTGGATAAAATCAGGCAGTAGGTGCCTGCAGGTGGAATGTTTCTTCCTCGTTATTACTTCGCAAGGTGGAAAGGAAAATCTTACTATCGGCTACATGCTAATAACGTAGTGCTTTATAATCATAAACAAAAGACCTTTCCCAAGAAGACTTGGGAAAAGTCATTTTATTCGTCCAAATTTTTAGCTTAAAAAGACAAAATACAAAATGAAAATAACAAATAAGAAATACATCACCGGGTGAATTTCTTTGGCTCGCCCTTTTAGCACCATCGTAATGGGATAGAAAATAAATCCAATCGCAATCCCTGTTGCAATGCTGTATGTTAACGGCATAGCAATCACAATTAGAAACGCTGGAACAGCTATTTCAAATTGATCCCATTCAATATTTTTTAAAGCCGAAGACATTAATACACCTACAATGATTAATGCAGGGGCAGTTACTTCTGGTGTGACAACACTTAATAAAGGGGAAAAGAATAATGCAAGTAAGAAAAACATCGCTGTAACAACAGCTGTAAAACCAGTACGTCCACCAGCTCCAACCCCAGCAGTTGATTCCACATAAGCCGTTGTCGTTGATGTACCTAGTGTAGCACCTACAACGGTAGCTGCAGAATCAGCAAACAATGCTTTTCCAGCACGTGGCAGCTTATTATCCTTCATTAACCCTGCTTGATTAGCAACGGCTACTAATGTACCTGCCGTATCAAAGAAGTCAACAAATAAAAAGGTCAAAATGACGACCAACATTTGCAGTGTAAAAATATCTCCAAAGTTTACAAACGCCTGTCCAAATGTAGGCGCCAAGCTAGGAACACTGCTGACAACTCCGTCTAAGCCTGATGGCGGTGTAATTAATCCAGTCACCATACCAGCAATAGCTGTAATAATCATTCCGTAAAAAATGCCACCACGAATTCCAATCGTCATTAAAATAATCGATACCACTAAGCCAAAAATAGCCAAAAGCACTGTCGGCGTTGTAAGATCCCCTAATCCGAGTAATGTCGCTTCATTTGCAACAATAATGCCGGAATTTTGGAAACCAATGAAGGCAATGAAAAAGCCAATTCCTGCACCTACCGCCATTTTTAAATTGGCCGGAATCGCATTAATAATTTTTTCACGCAGCCCAGTTAGTGTTAGAACAACAAAGATCAGTCCAGAAGCTAGTACACCACTAAGCGCTGTTTCCCAAGGTATGCCATATCCTAATACGACCGTATAAGCAAAAAATGCATTTAAACCCATTCCCGGAGCTAATGCGATCGGGTATTTCGCAATGAGTCCCATAAATAGAGAACCGACCGCTGCAGCAATAGCTGTAGCTGCAAATACAGCGTCCTGATCCATACGCGTAACGCCACTAGGAAGGTCCTCAATACCTACTAACGCTAATGTAGATGGATTAACAAATAAAACATAAGCCATTGCTAAAAAGGTCGTTAATCCCGCCATAAACTCGGTCCGATAATTTGTTCCAAGTTCGTCAAAACGAAAATACTTTTTCATGATGTTTCTCCTCTCATTTTGCAAGCTTTTATTGCCAGCTATCTGATGGACTGGCATTTTTTTCAAAATTGATACTTTCTTTAGGACGTAGTTGGATACAGTTTTCACAAGGTTTCTTTTGTGCTATGAGCTACTTTTTGGTGAATTTTAGCGAAAAAAGACGCAAGAACGAAAAAAGCTCTCAGGTCTGCACCCAAGAGCTTGTTGATTCATAAGGATATCCCAAAAAAAACCAGTCATTTGATCATCCTGCAATCAGTATCTCTTGCGTAGTCAGACTATTTACGGCAGTCTGGTAGAAACTTTGAGCCCTATCCCCAAATTATACGCGTCTATTTAATTAACACAGGATAATCATACGATTTTCCAACATAAATGTCAACTAAACACGAACATTATTAAATTAATTTAGTTTTTTGTTCGAAAATAACTTTAAAAATTACAGAACAACCCATTTTTTATTCACAAAAGCATATGCTTTTTTCCTCCTGCAAAGGTTTGGATCTCTAATTGTGTTTATAATTACTAACTATCTAACTCTTTTACGGTCGAATCGCTTCAAACGTAATAATATCATCTGCTTTAGTAGGATATTGATTATACTTATAATCGGAAGAAACAATGATGTTCTTAAAACCGATTTTTTCTAAAGTTAAACGAAATTCTTCAACTCCATACCATTTTAGCGGAAATATCTCGAGCTCTGAATCTATGAGTTTATCTTCGCTCCATTTTTCATATTTATTATGAAAAATAGAGAACTGATGAATTGGTTCCACTTTTACTAACGTTTCTTCCAACGTAATCATGTCACCTTCTGGATTATGCATGGTTCGTTTTGATACATATCCTTCTTTAAACGTATCTGGTAGAAAAATGTCTACAATCAATTTTCCACCAGTCTCTAGGTGATCAAAAAAGCATTGGAGTGCAGCTACGGACTCTTCCCGCTTATGCAAGAGTAAAAAGGAACCAGTTGGCACAATAATAGCTGCGTATTTTTGAGTCAACGAGAAATTTGCCATGTTATATTTATATATATTCGGTTTAAAACCTGCTTGGTCACTATTTTTCTTACATAAATCTAGCATATCATCTGAAAGATCAAATCCATCTACATCCAATCCTTGTTCTAATAATGGAATCAAGATGCGCCCATTCCCAACAGCCGGTTCTAAAATTTTCCCTTTTACGTTTTTTAACCGATCGTAGTAATACTCCACATCACCGTAAGATTTACCGATATACTTATCAAGATCATAAACCTCTGCAGACAGCTTTCCATAAAAACTAGCCATTTCTTTACTCCTTTCCATACCTAAGATTATGTTAAAATTTTTGCTTGAGCTATTCTAAGATGGGTAGCAGGTTTTTTAGATGGGGACGCTAAGAGATGTAGTTTTAAACTACGCATCGAAGAAAAGAGGGTGAAAGCTACTAAAAATGCTGTATTTAATTACTATTTCAATAAAACTTACGGTGTAAGCATTATTTGATTATATCTTATTAGCTTTTATTTTCTTCTCCATTATAATGACAAGCGGGTTAAATGTACATCAAAATCAGATAATGTTAAAAAGCCTGTATTACTTCACTAAGTTTTACCTTGGAACATAAATTTATTTATAAAGTAACGTTTGTTTTGCTTGCTCTAAATAGATAAAAGCCCGCTCATAACGAGCAGGCTTCGATCTTATATAATTATTCTCCATTTACTTATTAACGAAGTAATTGAAGTACACCTTGTGGCTGTTGGTTAGCTTGCGCAAGCATGGATTGAGCTGCTTGAGTAAGGATGTTGTTTTTCGTAAATGCCATCATTTCTTTAGCCATATCTACGTCACGGATACGAGATTCAGCAGCAGTTAGGTTTTCTGCAGAAGTACCTAGGTTGTTAATCGTGTGTTGTAAACGGTTTTGTACCGCACCGATTTTAGAACGCTCTGCAGATACGTTGTCGATAGCTGTTTGAATTGTCGAAATGGCTTTATCTGCACTTTCTTGAGAGGAAATGTTGATACCGACTGTTACTTCTCCGCTCAAATTATCTTCTTCTGCTTCGATTACTAGTTTATCACCATCGTAGTAACCGCCAGCTTTACCTTTAATTGTTCCAGTTTCTCCATCAGTTAATTTTGTATCTGCTTCAAGGACTAGATTTCCACCTTCGTAATAACCAGCAGGTGTACCAGGTAGTGAACCATCTCCAGCAGGATCAGGATCTGCAGCCTGCCAAGTTGCAGTTTTACCACCATAGGTAATTTCATCGCCATTAGTACCAACTGTATAATCGACGTCTTGTGTAGCATCCTGATACGTTAAATCGTCAACATTATAAGTTTCAGCTACTTTCAACTCAGTACCACTCATATTACTAATGGAAACTTTTAAGTTTTGGCCTTCATTTGCTCCAACATGGAATGTTGCATCTTTTAACGTTCCATCAAGTAATTTTTTCGTGTTAAATTCTGTGTCCTCAGAAATATCATTTAATGCATTCGCTAATTGATCTACTTCTTTTTGTAGCTCAGCACGGTCTTGATCCGTATTTGTATCGTTAGAAGATTGGTTTGCCAATTCACGCATACGTTGAAGGATTGCGTGAGTTTCATTCATCGCACCTTCAGCTGTTTGGATTAAAGAAATACCGTCTTGGGCGTTCTTTTGTGCCATTTCCAACCCGCGAATTTGACCACGCATTTTTTCAGAGATTGCTAAACCTGCTGCGTCATCTCCTGCTTTGTTGATCTTTAGTCCTGAAGAAAGCTTCTCCAGTGAGCTTTGCACAGCGTTGTTGTTGTTAGAAAGTTGACGATGTGTGTTTAACGCTGCAATGTTGTGATTAATAATCATACCTTTTCTACCTCCATGTGTTTGTTTTACTAGCAAGACCCATCCTTGTGAAATGCTAGTTTGATTTATAATAATCTCCTGATAATAGGAGTTATTATCGAGATGAATTTATTCGGGCATCATTTTAAAATCTTCTGGAATTGTACTTAGTCCTTTTCTTCCAGAGATTTTTTTGTACTTCCATGTTGCCTTGAATCCTTGCTCATCCATAAGGATAATTTTTGTCCAACGCTTCTTCTAAAGTTAGATAAACTATTTTTTTGGTGATGCATTATTTATATCGGTAGCTATTTTCTATTGTTTATAGTTAAATGTACGATTTTTTATAGAAATTTAAATTTCTACCTAAGATATCTCGTTAATGAAGGTAAAACACATTAACACTGTGTTGTTAAGGAAAAAACAGGCATGATTTGTTATCATCTTCGCTATCTTTCGGTGCATAAAACCACCTCCATCCTGAAAGAAAAAAATCCATAACGGGTTCCTACGGAGAAATCGTCCATTATACATTGCTACCAGACTTTCATTAATCTGAAGGTACAGTTAGGAGACTATGCTTCCGAAATGGATGTAAACTGTAAGCAATCGTCACCAAGAGATAGAACATGTTAGGGAGGAAGGTTTAGTCACGAAACACATTCATCTCACAGCTTAAAACGCCATCTGACGGAGGATGACGTTTTGGTGGTCTTAAATATATTTATCACTACTTAGCTTCATTTGCTTAAGGAATTTGTTTCAAATTAGAGCTTAGTCAAATTCCTGTTTTCCGCAATTCCTTTTTTATAGTATCAAGTACTCTCAGGTCTCCAAAATAGGTAACTTTTCCTTCGTTTAAATAAAGTAATGTATCTTCACTAGATTGCTGAAGCTCATCAATCAAATGAGTACTAATGATTACAATACTATGATAAGCTAGTCGCTGGAGTATAGATTGAAAATAGCTCCGCTCCTTCATATCTAATCCCTCAAACGGCTCGTCCAATATACAAATTCGCGGAAGATTTATTAGCGCTTGGATTAAACCAACTTTTTGCCGTTGCCCCCCTGATAGATGCTTTATCTTCCTCCGCTTTAATTGAGTTAATTCGCTCTCCTTCAACCAGTGTGCCACCGTTTTTTTTACAAATTCTCGAGGCACTCCCTTATGATAGGCGATATATTTTACATACCTTCCCACCGTCATATCAAGATGACCTGTAAAATGTTGTGGAAGAAAACCAATGATTTTCCTAATTTCTTCAATATCTAAATTCTTTCTATACGTCCCAATCTGCTTGTCTCGAACTAAGAACGAATAGTTGATTTCCCCATATTCTGGTTGCAGTGCAGTAGCGAGCAGCTTTAAAAGTGTCGTTTTCCCCGCCCCATTATTTCCAACTACATACGTTATTCCTTTTGAAAATGAGCACGAAATACCATTTAAAATCTTCGTATTATCCATGTATATGCTACATTGCTTACCGTTATCCTCATTTCGTATTCACCGAAAAACGTCTTTTCAATAACACACTGCTTAATAAAAGGATAGAAACTCCAAAAATCATCATATGGATGACTAGAAAGTAATCATCGCCTGGAGTTTGAAACAAAAGCTTTTTCTTCATGAACACTTGACTGAACCATATAAACAATGTTAAAGCTAAACCTAATTTTTGTCCTAACCATAATATTGTCACAAAACCGATTACACCAAAAAAGAAAACAGGTATAACGGAGCTAACTAAATACAATGTCGTACTTTCTTTTCCTATAACAATAAAACTAACGGCAGGGTCAGAGCGACTTGAAAACCCATTACAATGATAAAACGGGTGAATATTTGTTGAATAATTGGGTAATAGCTTAACATTTCAATAATCTCATTTCCTTCGTTTTTAGGGCGAAACGAATAGCCAATAACTGCAATAACAAGAAGTGATATCCACTTCATCCAACTTAAAAAGCCAGCTCCAGCA
Organism: Virgibacillus sp. 6R; assembly: GCF_001895305.1. Classification (NCBI taxonomy): domain Bacteria; kingdom Bacillati; phylum Bacillota; class Bacilli; order Caryophanales; family Bacillaceae; genus Virgibacillus; species Virgibacillus sp. 6R. The sequence goes on from NZ_CP017762.1 coordinate 1,372,673, forward strand.
GCACCATAATTTTCACTAATGGTAAAAGTGATAACAATCATGAGTAATCCTGTCATTAGCCCCAACTAACCGTACCATAAAAATTCCATTGTGATAAAAACATATTGACTATTTTGGATCTAGTCGAAAGATTATCTTGCGTCGTTTCTAGCTCTTTACGCAAATCAACTGGACTTTGCTCCTGTTCCATACTTTTGATTTTTTCGATTAAATCGAGTGTCTTTTCCCTTGACGGCTCAGGGCGGTAAGTCGATCAAAATGGGGCTTCCACTCGCTTTCCAATTTTGTTAATTCTTGATTTCCACTGATTTTCCTCAACCCCTTTCCGTTTGATATGCTCCCCTTAAGGTAGGCAGATTAAAAAATAAAAATCTGTTATCACAGGGAGTTTTTTATGTCCGGTAAATACAAATTTTACTCTAGCCAGTTTAAGTATGAAGTGTTAAAGGCATATAAGAATGAAGATTATACCATAAAAGAATTATGTTCAAAATGCAGAATTGCGGATGTAACTCTGTATGATTGGGCTGAGAAATATGAGAAATACGGTCTCAATGGATTGGAGAACTCAAGGACATGGAAATCATATTCTAAAGCTTTAATACAAGCAGCTGTAAAAGATTATATATCAGGGGAGTATTCTCAACTTGATGTCATTTGCTATCAAGCTCCCAATGACCAAAGGTTTCTCGCTTTCTAATTTCTTTTGGCCGTTTGGTAATAGATGTTCTAACATTAAAGCGTCCCCTTGTTTCTTGGGGTTTCTGCCGCTTTCCTTTATGACGTAGAACACTCAAGTTTTTGTTTAACCATCCTTGATATATCCAACGATAAATGGTTTTGAAGCTAATCGCCCCCTGAAATAAGCGTCCGACAATTTGTTCTGGTGACCAGGTAAGCTTCAATTTTTCATTCATGATGTTCGCTAGTTCTGGAGACCATTTACCAATACGTCCACAATTTAGTCTACGCTTGTTATAGTTCTCATGGGCATCTTCAGATGGATAAGAACCTTCCTGTATATTACGTTTTAATTCCCTTGAGATGGTGGATGGTGATCGATTACGTTTTTTAGCAATTGTACGTATAGACATTCCTTGATCATTTCATGTTTCTATACGTGCTCTTTCAAATGTGGTAAGATGTTTGTAGCTCATAACAGTACCCCCGTGTACGTGTTGGTGTGGTTACTTACATCTTACACGAAACTGTTGTGGGCTGTTTTGTTCTAGCCACATTTTTAGGTGTTGCACTTAATATTACAATGCGTTATACACAAATAGATATAAGTCCATTTTTAAATTTGTTATTATTGAAACAAAACAAACACCTCTATCCAATAAGAAAAGTCTATTTTAAATCAAAAATGGTCATTATATAGTAGAGCTTCCTGTAACCTATTGTTGTGTTAAATCTCTTTCGAATTGAATTAATTTGAGTTTGAAATCTATTCCTCCTCTATAACCAGTATTTTTACCATTTTTATTCACAACTCGCTGATAAGGAATAATAATTAATAGTGGATTTTTTGCAATTGCTGAAGCTACTGCTCTATATGACTTTGGCTTACCTAATCTTTCAGCTATTTCTGAATAACTAATAGTATCTCCGAATGGAATTTATTTTAATGTTTCCCAAAATTCAATTTGAAATTTGGTCCCTTTGAGGTCATGTTTAATGAAAAAATTCCCTTTTTCCTGTAAAATACTCTGTTAATTGTAAGTTATAGGTACTAAATTTAGCTTCATCATGAAATATATTTGTCAGATTAGAGTATTTTAACCAATCCTTAATGATTGTATGTCTCGTTAGGCGAACCTAGATAAACTAAACCTTTATCTGAACACGCCATAATACCCTTTTGATTATTTAAACTCCAGTAGGTCCAATATATTTGGGACATAAACTATTTTCCTTTCATTTTTAATTTAGAATTCAGTTTATTTCATCCGTTTTAATTTTACAAGTAAATAAGAATATGAAAGCAAGATAACAACATTATGCTATGTGTATTTGTGCTAACTTTATAATTATTATGTTCCAAAGGAGTTTTCATAATGTTAATAAAAAAGAGCATATCTTACCCCAAGGATTTTTCTTTTAATATGAATCTGAACTATTTAAAAAGTACAGAAGATGGATTATTTCATACTGATCATAAAAGTGTAAAACGATTTATTGTCATAGATGAAAATCCATTTTTTTTAAAGGTTTATGAATATTCTAATGAACTAGTTATTGATATTGAGGATTTTAATCAAAAGTTCAACGAAATAACGGAAAATAAGATTATATTGTATGTTAGAGACTGGCTTGATTTAGATACAAATCTAACAACTTTCTACGACATTGCTAAGAATGACGAGTACCTTCAGCTCCCATTATCAAAATTTTATGGTTTGAGAAATATAGGAATACCTGACATTTTCGAGGCCTTTGTATGGGCTATTTTAGGTCAGCAGATAAATTTAACTTTTGCCTCTACGTTAAAAGATAGATTTATTAAAAAATATGGCAAAAAAATTAACTATGATAATGAGGATTATTGGTTATTTCCTACCGCAAGCATAATAGCTTCTGAAAGCATTGATGAATTATTTAAATTAGGAATGTCAAGAAGAAAATGTGAATACATTAAAGAAATTGCACGTGCTATTGATAACCAAAAAGTATCAAAAGAGAAATTATTGCAACTATCTAATATTGATGAAGCTGTTAATACTCTAACTGAAATAAAAGGAATTGGTCCATGGACCGCAAACTATGTCTTATTAAGGTGTGTAAGATATCTTGATGCCTTTCCTATAAACGATGTGGGTCTACATAATGCTATAAAATTAGTTGGAGGTTTAGATAAAAAACCATCAATTAATGAAATTAAAAAAATTGCCTCATCTTGGAAAGGGTATGAATCGTATGCGACCTTTTTCTTGTGGAGGTTAATATACTGATAAAACTATATTGGAATTGTTTTATAACACATTAATTAATAAACAACTCCGTACCAATAGGCATGAGTTGTCTATTAATTTTTTATAAATCATTCAATAAAATTTTCATGAAACACTTTTACCCAATTGTTGACATTATGTTTTGGTAATATTAACTCGATTTTATCATGCAAAAAAGAAAATGATTGAATATTCAGGTCGTCGTATAAAATATAACTATGAATATCTTGATTCTTATTTAATCTATCGCCTATAATCGTTATTTTTCCTTTTTTGTCATCCATTGAATTTGTTGTAAGGCAAATGATACTACCTCGCGTTTGATTATAATTTGTATTTTCAGTAATAGTAGTTTCTTGTGTACTATATAAAGATTTAATCTTAATCTCTATATTATTTTCTTTAGCCCATCTAATTGCTTCTGGATGAATTACTTTACCACCACTAGTAGCAATCTTTAAGGCTTGGTCATAATTTAGGTGTTTTAATGTTTTTGCAGAATTTGTTATTTTAGGATCTGTAGTCATGATTCCAGGTACATCAGTATAAATATCCAACTGGCAAGCATCGAAAGTTTGGGATATGGCTGCTGCAGTTACATCGCTTCCTCCCCTACTAAGTAGGGTTGTTTCACCATAGCTATTTTGCCCTTGGAATCCAGCTACTATTGGAATTATACCCTCATTAATTAGGTTATCTATATTTTTTTTATCTATAGATATTATCCTTGCATTTAAATAATCATTAGATGTTTTCATTCCAGCTCTTGCCCCTGTCAAAGCAGATGCCTTTATACCTAAGGAATTTAAGTGTGAACTCAATACAATACTCGAAATAATTTCACCGCAAGAAGTAATTTGCGCTGCTTCTCTTGGAGATAATACATTATATTTAATGTGTCTTAATAGTGTATCAGTTGCATAAGGATCCCCCAATCTCCCTATTGCAGATACAACTATAATTAAATTAAACCCATTATCTCTTTCCTTACTAATAGTCTTAACAATATTTTTGCGGTCTGAAATTGTTCGCAAAGAATTCCCACCAAATTTGAGAACTTTTATCTTTTTCATGATTTTCTCCTAGATATGACGGAGAAAAAAAATTGCTTTTCATTTCCAACTTCGGTAAATGTATCGATATTATATAGGTTTTCCCATTTTAAGTCGGAATCTTTTGCCCCTAAGTTTCTATATAATTTTCTCGAGAAATTCGGCATTATGGGGAAAGAGAAGATAGCTAGAGAACTTAGTATATAACTAAAGTTAGCTACATGTCGTTTATACATATGAACATCTTTATCTTTCAAAGGTATAACTATCCTATCCAAATAGTCTTTTATAGAATCCATATAATCTTCTAATTCATGAGCGGCTTTTCGTAAACTAAATTGTTGTAAATCATAATATCTTTCTAAATTATTTTTTGTTCTCTGTATCAGGCTGGTAGCTTGGTAGTGTATCGAATCAGTTTTTGGTATCGTTCCCTTAAAATCTTGATTAACTATATCAACATATCTATTTATTGCTTCTTCCCATTTATTAGTCATTTTCTTGTTAGCTTTAAAAAAATTGTCTAAAGAGAAATTAGTTTGCATATGTTCAGGATTGGTTAAAGACAAATAAAATCTTAGGTTATCTGATGGAATATTCTGTAAGATTTTACTACCCCAAAGAGCATGTCCTTTGCTAGTAGAAAATTTTTTTTCATCAAGCAAATAAAAATAATTAGTAATAATATGCTCAGGTAATAACTCATCTCTATCTATAGCAAATGCACTAGCGATATGCAATACAGAATTAAAGAAACTGTTATCAAAGCCGAGAAATTGTATTAAGGTACTGTTAGTTGTATAATTATCGGAATATATATTATCTGATTCAATACTTTCTAAAATCCCTGGATACATTTCAAACCACACATTTATTACTTGTCCCTTGAACTCTTCAATAGGAACTGGAATTCCCCAACTTGAAGGATAGGTTACTGGATAGTCTGGAATATCTTTTGAAACGATATAATTACAGTATTCCGTCAATTGAGCTCTCCAAGTAGTTCTAGATGAATAAAATTTTTTTAACTTATCTTTATACTCATTGATCGGAAAAAAAAGTCCAGTATATTGAGTTGTTTTAGGCGTTGTTCCACAAATAGTACAAGTTGGGTGTTCTAATTCAATTGGATCATTTATTTGGCCACAAGCTTCACATAAGTTACCAGATGATTCATTTTTACAATAGGGACACAATCCTTTAACAAATGACTCATACAAATATAAATTACAATCCTCACAGTATAAAATATCCTTAGTTTTCTTTTTTAATTTCCCACTATTATATAGTTCTAAAAAGAATGTTAAAACATAATTTGTATGTTTGTTATTACCTAGTGGTGTTTTATATAAATCCACTTCAATATTAGCTGCCCTTAATGTAGACATTATAGTAGTGTTATTGTTTTCAACCATTGCAACTGGATCTATCTTTTTATTATTAGCAGTCGTAGATACATAACTTTGGTTATCGTCGCCATAAGTTATATAAGAAACGTCGTTACCTTGTAGTTTTTTGAAACGTGAATAAACATCTGCTCCCAGATAAGGTCCTGCTAAATGACCGATATGAAGGTCACCATTAGGTGTAGGTGGTGTTGCTGTAACAAACATTTTACTCATTTTTTTACCCTCCTTATTGTTTCCAATTTTTATTTTCCAATTGATACTGTTCAACTCCAACAGCTCCCCACCAAACTGCCAAAAATTTTAGTTCCTTATTCCCTGTATTATGAAGTGAATGGACAGAGAAAGGCTCGAAGTAAATAACATCTTCTGGGTATACTTTTTGTGTTTCTCCATCAACATTTATAACACCTTCTCCTTCAAGGATGATAAAAGTTTCTTCCTCATCGTGATTGTGGGGTTGTGTTGTTTCTCCAGGTTGTACTATTATAAATCCCGAACCAAATGGTGATTTACGGCTCTTATCCCAAGGATATATTCTTCTTAGTAACGAACCATACTCATGCTTGTAACTATCAGGATTATACCGTTGGATATTCACCCCTTGCTTCTTTGTTCTTTTAAGCGCCCTCTCCAAATAACGATCTACAATTTCTTTTGGATAGTGCTGATTTAAAGCAGATTTAACACTTTCGTAGTAAGTCAAAGAAGGCTCTCTTAATTCTTCAACAATTGTAGGTTCCATAATATAAGCTTTTACTTTTTTATCTGAAATAAGTATCTCTTTTTCCTTTAATTCATAACCATAGTCATTATCCGTAAGGAGATTAACTTGATTTTCATTGATTTCAAATGCAATTCCTAATACTTCTCCACCGTCCTTATGAATTACAGTTGATGTTCCTCCATTGAAGTCCGGGTGGAACCCTGAAAATGTATAGATATGATCTTTTAAAACTGCTTTAGAATATTTTTTCCAATTACCTAAATCTTTCTTTGCAGTATCTAAATTACAAGTTAATCCGAATGAAAATAAAACTGGCATTATAAATCACTCCTATTCACATTTAAGAATCCTTTGTTTTTTATTCTGTAAATATCCCACTCAAAATCTAAAACATCTCCATTTGGTGAAAAAGAAATTTCCTTGTTCCCTATTAAAACACCACTTTTTAACCTGTTTACTAGCTTTTTATAACCCTCTTTTTTCAATATTTCGATATTTTTTAGTAGAATCTTTGCTGCAAGATAACTTGTAACCGAATAAGCGGCAGGATTCATACAGGCTAATTCGCTATACTTTTTAGAGAATTCCTCATAATTAACGCTATAGAGTTCTTTCTTTGTCGAAACCGTATAAAGTTGTTTGCTATCATTTATAAGAATTGGGAAGTCAGCAACAAAAATATCATCACCAAATATAACCGCACCCCTAAAATTAGATTTTTTTATTTGCTCCGTTAATAATACTGCTCCTTCATAAGTGCCTGCAAATAATATGGTATCTTCATTGTCAATATCTGCTATCACATTTTCACTAATTATTAAGGATTTTTTAACATGAAGACCTTTTTCTTTTATTGATCTCTTAAGTAACATTGATAACTGTTCACCATAATTATTTTGCTGATAAACGATTTGTAATTGATTATTACAGACCAATTTTTTCGCAAACTTGACCATTTCAGAAGCCATATTCTCATCTCTACCACAGACTCTAAGGATATTATCGTACCCTTGTTCAGTTAACAGAGGGTGTGTAGTGCCGGGAGCAAGAAAGGGAATGCCTATATCTGAATATATACTAGCTGCTACAAGTGATTGATTTGCGCTCAAATGGCCAATTATAGCTTCAGCCCCTCTATTTACTAACAGGTTTGCTGCCCTTCTTGTAGAACCCTGTTCGAATGAGCTCTCTTCCCATAATAATTCAATGTTATAAGCTCTCTCTTCTTCGTTTAAATATTCTTGAACTGCAAGCCCTACCCCTGAATACAATTCTCTTGTATGCCCACCTAAATTAGCGCTAATACCGATTCTAAAAACTTCTTTATCGGCATTTTGAGATTTTATCCTATCAATTACCCCATGAGGGTTAACAGTTTTTGCTACAAGTTTTTTATTCATAGGCTTCACGCGCTTCTTTATAGGCTAACTGATCTCTACGGATGTAATCTGGGTTTAGTTTTTTGTTTATTGAGATATAATAGCTAATCAGTTGCATTGGTAAAGTGTACAGTAATGGAACTAAGAGTTCATGGCAATCTGGCATATGAAACACATAATTAGAATTAGTCACACTGCTTTTTTCGGTTGTAAAAAGTACTGATGTACTACCAATAATCCTACTTGCCTTAAATAGATCAGATATTCTACTGTCTATATTAATATTGCTAGCGGTTACTAATATTGTAGTATCTTTATTACACATTACTAATGGTCCATGGAATATTTGTTCTATATCCATACTAATTGTAGGAGTATAGTGAACTTCCCCAAACTTCAATGCTGCTTCATGAGCTACACCGATGGTGCTTTCATTGCCACAAATAACATAAAATTTACTTTTTAGACTTTCTGCGATTTTTTTAATTTCTTTTCTACGGTTAATAATATTCTCGAAAAGAGAAGGTAACTGAATAGCTATAGAATTAATTCTATCGTCTATAGCAACACCCCCCATCCTCCTTGATAATATTCCCATAATTAGTAACATGAGGAAAACACTTAGTGTATAGGTGATTGTATGTGCAAGAGACTTATCTTTTTGGTACCCATACGTAAAGACAAAATCGGATATATTTGCACATCTACTATCAGTATTACCAGTAACCAATATGGTTTTGCAGTTGTTCTGATTCGCCATTTCTATACAATCAAACGTAGCTTTTGTGTCACCGGAATGAGAGAAAGCAATTACTACATCCTTATTGTTTAGGGAAATGTCTGGAGACATTAATTCTCGAGCTGGTATTGCTCTAAACTTATTTTCTTTTTTAAAAATAATTTGACTGATACTAAAACTGGACAAAGCTGCGTTATAAGAAGTTCCACATCCAACAAGAAAAATTCTATTACTATCTTTTAAGACACTAAAAATTTTATCGTGATTTTGAAATTTAAAGGATAGAAAGAGTTTCTTTAAATATTCTGGTTGTAACACAATTTCATCATACATATAATACGGATGACTAGTTCTCAACTCCATAACAACTCTCCTTTCTTGATAAATTACATATATTTATACATGTTACTTGTTTGAAAATAGGTGTTATTATAATCCTTAAATCGTTCCAGTCCGTAATACTTAAGTTCATTAGTTTTTTTATTTCCAGTTATTTCTTCAGCTATAAATTCACCAACTGCAGGAGCAATTTTGTAGCCTCCTCCACTAAAACCTATTGATAGATACAACCCTTCTATTTCCGATTGTCCAATAATAGGATATTGATCAGGGGTATAGCTATCAAATCCAATACGTCCACCTAAAAGTTTTGCTTTACTTAGAACTGGAAACCTTTTAGAAGCCCTAAATAGAGCTTCTTCAGCCTCGTTATAATGGATTTTTTTGCTTAAATGGTCAATATTCGTATTACAATCAGAAGACTTTATTCCTATTAGAATTCTTCCGTCGGGAAGTGGTCTCATGTACGTATCAGAAGTATCATCGATATAAGAATGAGAAAGAACATTATAATTGTGTGTATGTGCAAATACAACACCTAATCGTTTGGTATATAAGGGTATGTTAAATTCTAGTTGTTTCGTAAGCTTTTTGCTCCAAAAATTTGAAGCGATTATTACTTGTTTAGAATAGATGTTTGCAAAATTCGTCTTCACACCAACTACTTTATCTTTCTTAATTAATAACTTTTCGGCTTCTGTTCCTTCCATTAAATTAAGCCCTTGCTTTAATGCCTCATTTAAGAAAGTTATACTCGATTTTGCTGGGTCACCATATCCTCCAAGTGGTTCGTAAGATATAGCGCCTATATTCTCCACGTTAATAAATTTTTCCCTTAAACTATAATCTTGTGGAGAATAAATTATTGTTGGTAGCTTTAATTTGTTCATATACTGTACATTGTTGTTTAGATTTTTAACGTATTCGGGACTAACAATTAATGAAAAACCGATTGGATTATAACCAAAATCCATTTTTCTGTTTTTCATAAGCTCCCTATATATTTGTAAACTTCTAAAAGACAAATATTGATTTGCTTTATTCGTATGATGTACTCTTATTAACCCTCCAGAAATACTAGTTGCACCATCACCTGGCGGTTTCCCTTTTTCGCATAATAAGACATTAATACTTTTAGTTTTAGTAAGATAAAAAGCAATACTTGCTCCTACTATTCCTCCCCCAACAACTATTACATCATAGTTCATTTTTTCTACCTAAACTATTCTTCAAAGCCGAACCGAAAATAGTTAAAGCTCTATCAATGTCGCTTTTCTTTACTGTCAGTGGGGGTATCCATCTAATCACTTGATTGTATGGCCCACACGTCAATAATATTAATCCTTGTGATAGATTTTCTTTTCTGACTTCTTCAGCTATTAAAGTCCCAGGACTGCCATTTTCATTAACAAATTCACAACCAACCATTAGACCTTTTCCGCGTACATCAACGATTTCGGTATATTCATTTTTAAATTTTTCTAATCCAGACAATAGATAACTACCCATCTGCTTAGAATTATTTATAAGATCTTCTTCTTCTAATACTTTGATAGTTTCAATAGCTGCAGCCATAGATAGAGGATTAGGTCCATATGTGCCACCATGCGAACCAGGAATCCATTTATCCATAAGCTTTTTATTTGCAACTATCCCACTTAGAGGTAATCCAGAAGCTATTCCTTTTGCAACAACAAGTATGTCTGGTACAACATCAAAATGTTTAAATGCAAAATATTCCCCAGTTCTTCCAAATCCAGTTTGTATTTCATCAAAAATTAAGAGTATATCATGCTTATTACATAGTTCTCTTACCCCCTTAATAAATTCTTTGGAAGGCGATACATACCCTCCTTCTCCTAATACTGGTTCAATTATCATAGCTGCTGTTTCACTTGGTGAAGATTGAGAGTTTAGCAAATGTTCCAGTTCATCTAAACATTGTTTTGTCCTCTTTTCTGTATCCTCTCCTTGATATTGTTTGAAATAAGGATGAGGGCTAACGAATACACCCGGCATAAGAGGTTGATAACCCGATCGATATACTGATTTGGCAGTGGTTAATGATAGAGCTCCGATAGAACGACCATGATAACCTCCCTGAAAACAAATAATATTAGGCTTTCCAGTCGCATGACGTACTAATTTGATAGCACTTTCTACTGCCTCACTTCCACTATTAGAAAAAAAGAAGCAATTCAATTCTTCTGGTAAAATCTTTTGAAGAGAGTACGATAGTTGATCCACCATTGAGTTATATAGGATTGTTGTTTGTCCATGTAATAACTTTTCGGATTGTTCTTTGATTGCATTAACTATTCTAGGGTGACAATGACCAGTATTAGTAACCCCGATTCCTGATGTAAAATCAATAAATTTCCTACCTAAACGGTCATATAAATGGACATCTTTCCCATAGTCTATATCGACGTTAGTAAACAGTGGCCATACTTGCGAGACTTTATCCGAGTACTGTACTTTCAAAATAAATCACCTTCTTTTATCAAATTGTTTTTATCTATTGAATCAAGTATTCTTTGTGCTTTTGTAGCCATCATAGTAAAAGAAGCCGCATCTCCAATTCCATGAGTCCTTTCTGTTAACCCATTAAGGTAAATATTTGCTCTAACATTAGATTTAGTATTTACTTTATAATCCTTGGAAACTTGAATACTATTATCTTTGTTATAATTAAGGTGCTCTTTCATTGGTTGAAGAATTTCAGGATACTCCTCCTCAAAAAAACCAGTGCACAGAATAATGTAATCTGTATTAATGTAACTTTCTTCCTTGTTATATATGTCTTTGATATTTAATAAGTAATTACCTTTATGTCCCGATAAATCGATTATTTCTTTACAACGATGTAATTCTATCTGTTCTTCACCTCTAATCTTATCCTCATACATTTTCCAATATAAGGACTCGCTGACATCATCGTCGACTGCTGAATAGTTTGTATGCTTGATTTGCTCGAAGAGTTTATCTCGATCCTTTTGTGTTAAGGAGTAAAAATAATTTGTAAAGTCAGGGAAAAAAACTTCATTTGTGAAATGACCTAGTTCATATAGTCGAAAACCTGTATGTCTAATAACCGAATTAATTTTTGAGTTTGGGAACTTATTTGCTAGATAAAGAATTATTTCTACAGAATTCTGCCCAGAACCAATTACTGTAAAGGTAGGGTTATTATCACTACTAATATTCTGTATTGAACTTTTAAACTTACTTGCATGGAAAACCTTGTCACCTTGTTTATTTTTAAACAAGCTAGGTATATAGGGTTTTCTACCGGAATTCAAGATAAGACTTTTAGTATGATAAATATTTTTCTTATTGTTTAAATTATTTATGGTGTGCACCTTAAGGCCTTCTACATAATTCTCTACAACTATTGGTTCAACAAGCTTAACTTCTTCGTTAAATTGAGCTTTATTATCGATTTTCATAGACACCCATTGAACATAATCAGACCATTCAGTACGACTTGGGTGACCTAACAAACCAAAAGTGAACAATCTTTCTTTTTCAAATAGATAATTTGAAAATGTATATTGACTCCTTGGATTTCGAGGTGTTGCAAAATCCCTTAAAAAGTGATGCTGAATATCTGTACCAGGTAATAACATCTCAGGCATCCATGCAGAGTCACTGTTTTTTTCTAAAAAGACTCTTTTGTAAACTTCCTCCCCACTACTTTCCTCTGAATCTCTAATTGCAGTTTCTAAGGCAATTCCAGCTGGGCCAAATCCTACACCAACAAGATCATAATAATTTCTATACATTATTTTCCTCCTTATTTATTGAATAATAACGCTTTCTAAATTTTGAAGGGGTTACTCCAACCCTCTTTTTAAATATTTGGGAAAAGTAAGACACATTAGTATAACCAATTGCCATACATACATCTGTAACTAAATGTCCATTTGTAAGCATTTGTTTAGCTTTTGATATTCTAAGCTGTATTATATAGTCATTAAATCCAATTCCCATGGATCCTTTAAAGAACCTAGAAAAATATGAAGTATTTAAGTATACATAGTTTGATACACTCTTTAAGTTGAGGTCAGAATTTTGTAGATTATTGTCAATGTAAAGTAATGCTTCAATTATTTTCTCATTACTTATGTGGGTTAATTCATTGAAGTCTATTTGTGTATTGATAATGTTGATAATTAACTCAAAGACATCTGCTTTAGGTACTTGACTTATTCTAATAATTGAAATATGGGCTCTATCAAATCCTTTCTGATTAATATTTTCCCCTTTCGATAGATTGTCGGATTCTAATATAATTAGCATGTTATATTTTTCTAGATCTTTTCTTTCAAGTAATTTTAAATCACTCATTAAAACGACCTTTAGCTTTCTTAATAGAAATTTTTCTCTCTCATCAAATATATCCTTTGTATCATAAAGCAAGGTGTATTTTTCATTCAAATTTCATCCCCCTTTAAAAACATACACCAAAAGATATGTTGCAATAACTACCCATGTCTTAATAGTAAGGAAGTCAGAATTGTAATGCTTTGGTTTTTTTTGGCATTTTTGTTGTTTATTCTACATATTCTGAAAAACACGCAGAATTTTCTGTGGTTTCAAATTAATATGGTTAAATAAATGAGGGGGATGGATTATGAATGTTAACAATTATAGATTAAAATTATATGGTCGTTTTAAATACTCAATGCTCATAAAATTAGTCAATATAATCAAGCAACCTTTTATTACTATAGTCTCTTTAAATGAACACCAAATAAAAACAGAGAATCTAATATTTTTAAGAATAGAACTACAAATTAGTTCTGGTATAGAAGAACTTAACTCACTCTTATCAGCTATAAAAGGACAAGTATCCTATAGAAAGTTACTAAAAAAATATGGCGGTTTTTGTATCCAAACACGATCACTGTTTAAAAGGAGTTATCGAAATGGAGTAAAGGGGAACTTAAAGGGGAACTATTATGTAACATTCCGATTGTAATTAGTGATTATGGAATATGTAGAATCATATGGGATACCTTTTATCAATTAAAATTAACAGCTAATAATAAACAAAACGATCACATTGCATTTAAACTTTTAAAAGAAAAAAACATAGATTTTGTAGTCTTAGCAAGGGTACATGCAAATATTATCGCCTTGGATCAACAGCGCATTATGCCACTGAAAAATTAGATGACGGACCTATATTAACACAAAAATCGATTCATATACCTGAAGGATTAACACTGAATGAGTACCAAAAACATGGAAAAAGTATTGAATCAGAGACTCTGCTAGACGCAATAAAATACCACATCGATGACCGGGTTTTTGTATATGAAAATAAAACCATTATAATAAAACAATAAAAAAATGACCTAATGTGGTCATTTTTTTATTTCGCTAAGTTTGATTCCTGATATTGATTCTGCTCTTTTCTTTTCTGCTCAAACATTAAGCCTAATGTCAGAAACATACACATAATTATTGATAGAATAAAAGGTGCCGTCCAAGTATGTCTTATAGAAATCATGACAGATGCTAATACAATCCCTAATACCGGTAATGATAGAGCGTTAGCCCTCGATACTAATTTTGCTACATCTTGAGGGGTATAATTTCTTGCCAATACATACCTTATCATGATTCTTAATCCACCGAAACCGAATCCTAGTAATAAAATACCAATGGCGTTACCAACTATTGAATATCCACTGAACCACCATGTAGTAAATCCAGCTAAAATAGATGTAAATGATAGTACCGTTCTTATTCGTAGGTCATTCACTTTTAGTGTGGAGAAAACAATACCGATTAGTGCCATACCAATACTAATACATGCATCTAATATTCCAACATTTAACATATTACCGTTATTAATTGTCACATATACTGGTAACATAAAGTTAATGCTTCCCAGGGTTGGCCATACCAGAACTAATGAAAAAAATAAATATAAGTTTATTTTTTTAGTATCACCCTCAATATTAGTAACCTTATTCCCATTGTTTGGTACCTTTTGAAAATATGACATAACTGAGACTGAGAAGAATGTTAAAGCCATCAAGTAAAAAAATAATTCATAAGATAAATTATCAATTATAAATGGCGCAGCTAATGGCCCAGACATCAAGGCGACTTGATTAACGGTCATGGATATCGAACTATATTTAGAAACGGCTTTTTCTGAATAATTTTTTGACAAATCAACAAACCATGTCTCCCAAGTTGTTTCCATCATAAAAAAGAAAATCCATATTAGGAAATTGATAATAATTAGTAGAGTATTTGATGTGTAAAAACTACTCAATAAAATACAACTAATTACTACACCAATTAATGATACTGATGTTAGAAACGGCCCTTGATATCTATTAAACAATTGTCTAAATAATACCGGAACAAATATTGCTGGAATAAATGAAAAAAGAACAGCTATAGCTAATGATATAAAGTTGCTATTGTCCCCGATAGCTAAATTCCAGTTAATTGCTAAGATTATTGCGCCGCAAAAGAATCTATATATACCGGATAACAAAATATATTTAATCATGATATTTTACAACTTCCTTGACCGTAAATATTTCTGATGATAAATATTCTGATATAAGTAAAGGTTTAGTTGGTTTGTAGTCAAAAGTTTGATCCCAAAATAATTCGATAACACCTTCTCTATCTTTCCAGCATTTGGCTTCTTCTGAATAATTACCAATTTGTGCATGGATCCATAACGACTCTACTTCTTCAGGAAGGTTAATTGGTTGCTTAATATTACTAATAACTCCTGGTTCTGCTTTTAAGAAAGCTATTGCTGCTGTTCCATTTGGTTCTAGAGATGTTGAAAAAAATTCAAAAGGGTTAATATTCAAATAAGACGCAGCATGTAATTTGTAAGGATTAATATCAAACACTCTTTCTATTAAGTCCATTATTCCATCCCCAGCTGGTCTAGCCCCTACTTCAATAATCCATGGTTTATTATTTTGTATTTTTACTTCTACGTGCGCTAACCCCATTGTAATTCCTAATGAACCGCAAGCTTTACAAGCAATTTCTTTTAAATTTTCATCCTCTGTCCTATGGCTTGGTACTAAGTGTCCTATTTCGGCAAATCTGGGCTCGGGTGTTAGATATTTTTCAGTGACAGCTAATACTTTATATTCCCCGTCATAACAAACAACTTCTATTGAAATCTCTTCTTCACTTTTAATGTACTTCTCAAATATAAAACTACTACCATCTATCCCAAAGTCATTTGCGTATTTACTTACTACTTTCTTCGACTTCTTTAAACACTCAATTGCTTCTGAGATATTGTTAGCAAGATATACACCACCACTACCCCCAAAATCAAAAGGCTTAATTATTGCTGGATAACCTACCTCTTCAGATGCTAGGAGTAACTCTTTTTCGTTATTTATTAATCTGAACGGGGCTGTCGGAAGACCGTTTTCTAAAAATGCATTTTTCATTATATCTTTATTTCTAGATAATTCTATTACTTTTTCAGGCATGCTAGTAAGACCTAATTTCTTGTTTAGCTTATGTGCTACTTTAAGCGTCCAATCGTTTAAAGGTATTATTGCTTTAGGTGACCATCCTTTTAATTTTTGTCTTTCAATCGCTTCTAATAAACTTATTTCATCTTGTGGATCAGCTTCCAAGTTATATTCAAAATATCTATTTTTTTTGTATTTTGCTTCTACTGAAGCGGTCCAAATTGGATATTGAGTTAATTCCCTTATGCCTGCTAAAGCTCTTTCTCTTAAATATTGATCAGCACCTAAAAGTAAAACATAATTTTTATATACCATTGATTATTCGCTCCTTTTTCTGTGATATTAGGTTTTGAATTTTTTCCGGTAATTATTTGGAGTTAAATTGTAATGTTTCTTAAAAACTGTACTGAAATAAGAGTTATTTGGAAACCCTACGGAAGAAGATATAAATTGTATTGATTGATCAGTTTCTTGTAATTTTTTTGCAGCATTATTTACCCTAATTCGTTGGAGATAATTCAAAGGGCTTTCCCCTTTTATTTTATTAAAAGTTCTTTGTAGATGAAAAGGACTTGAATGGAAAGTATCCGCCAATATATTTAAAGAAATATTTTCATGATAATTTCTTTCTATCCATTCACATATCAATTCAATCCATTGTTCATTCGGTAATAAAATATTATCTGGTTTGCACCTTTTACATGGCCTGAATCCAATTTGTAAAGCAGCTTGTGCATTTTCGAATATAAATACATTGTCTTTATTAGGGACCCTAGATTTACATGAAGGTCTACAGAAAATCTTGGTTGTTTTAACCCCGTAGTAAAATTGATTATCGAAGCTACTATCGTTATTTGAAATTGCAGTCCAATATTCGGGAGGGATATTTTGGATTGGGTAGTTATCCATAGCTTTTTCTACACCTCCTTAGTCATATTATAAGATAATTCTAAAACTATTTTATATTTTTTTGATGAGAAAGCAAGATTTCAAAAGAATTTTTGTCCTTAGTATAGTGCAATTCACCACTTCTAACACATTCAACTGTTATTAATATTTAATTTTTTTTCCGATACAAAACATAAAGCAGACTATTTTTATACATATCAAAATCAGCAAAAAATGAGAAAAAGAATTATTAGGAGTAGAAAATGTCCTCTCTATTGACCTAAATATACAGCATGCTCCCGCACCAATCTTTATAGAAAAAATATAAATCTTGGACAGTATAACAGCGTTCTTTAAAAGGAATAGGGGAAATAATAGACTTTATACTGTTATTTATTGCCATTGATAAATTACATTTTCTTGCATATAACAAGAACAAATGTTCCAAAGCCGAAAAATATGAGGTGAATCAAAGTGGATTATTCGAATTATCCACGTAATGATGTACTTTGTATCGATCAACGTTCTTTTTATGCCAGCATCGAGGCGGTAAAATTGGGCAAAGACCCTATGAAAGTAATGCTTGCTGTTGTTGGTGACATGAGTAACCCGGGGAGTATTGTACTAGCTGCGTTTCCTGCTCTTAAAAAAACGGTATGGCATCAGTAACGTAAGTCGTTATTACGAACTGCCAAACGATCCTGATATTATTGTTGTTCCTGCCCATATGGAGGATTATTTAAAGGTATCGGTTAAAATAACAAAACTATTACAGAACTATGCTCCATTTGAGGCTATACACGTTTACAGTGTGGACGAAAGTTGGGTTACGATTGACGGGTTAAAAAGGCTTTACGGCGGTCCCTGGGAGATTGCTCGAAAGATACAGCGAGACATATTAAATCAGTTTGGGGTCACCTCCTCTATTGGAATTGGTGTAATAAATTTCTTGCAAAAGTCGTTATGGACGGGAAAAAGCAAGGAATCGCTGAATGCAGATACGAGGATGTACCAGAGAAATTGTGGCCATCCCCGGGGCAAGATATTTGGGGGATAGGTACCGTATGATGAAAAACTTACACCGCATGAGAAATCGATTTAACCCTGTTTTTAGCGACTTCACCAAACATAAACAAAAGGGGGCTTCGGGCATGGAATAGCACTCTTGCGTGATTATTCCAAAGAAGATGTGACTACTTGTATTCTTGATTTATGCAAAGAAGCATGTAGTAGGGCACGTAAGGCAGGAATACGAGGGTATTTTTTATTCATCTCATTCTTCATTACCTCTACCCTTGATAATCCTTCATCTGCTATTCCAAAAAATAATTGTCTGTTCAAATTAGATTTTTCCACCTTATCTTTATCCACTAGTATAAACGATTGGAAGCCGATCATAATCAAAGATTGTAACACCCATGTTCCCAAGCCACCAAGACCCACAATCATTATGGTGGCGTTTTCATTTTTTTATATGACATCTCCCGATTTTCTATCTCATAGCCTTCCATTAATCCAATATGTCTATAAATCCTCTCATACATTTCATTATCCAAGCTTGAATGTTTAATAAGAAATTCGTCAGGTTTTACGTGGAGTGTCGGGCATGATATCATTTTCTATGTGTGAGCCAATATCCTTTTCATATTAGCTGCTTGGCTCATAAATCATGCCCGCCGAGGCTCCATGTCAAACCGACTTAAAATGATATAATTGATTGTTTCTTAACGCTTCTGATTTTATAGGTTCATTCAATTTAAATTTTTCTAAATTATTGATGTTTATATTTTTATCAAATTTGAATTTTTTTTGAAACGATCAAATACATAGAGACAATCATCAGCTGGAAGTAATACAGTACCTGGTCTTACTTCAAACATAAACATCGCCTCCATACTTACTTGCCTTTTCTTTCAAAATCAATCCATATTTTGTGAATCGCTCTTTATGCAAGGATAAAACTTCTATACCTTTTTTCGCCAAATGACAGACAGTTTCAAATCTCTCTTCCTCACTATTGGTGTTGTACCAATATCTACTAGATAACAATATACAAAAAGTGAACTGCCCCCTGTCAAGTAGACAGTGGAAATAATAAAAAAGATTAAGCGGCTTTAGCTCTATATTCCATAGGGCTAAGGCCGTTTAATCTTTTTTGATACCTTTCATAATTATAAAAATGGATGTACTCATTTATTGCATTAGTAAGTTCCTCAAATGTTTTATATGTATGTAAATAATACTTCTCACATTTCAGTGTCCCAAAAAAAGACTCCATTGGTCCATTATCAATACACCGACCCCCACTCATGATATGCTTTGTGTCATTTCATTTCTGCGGCATCTATGTTACGTTTGAACCCTTTAGAGGTGTATTGAAATCCACGGTCACTATGGATAAGAGGTGTTCTCCATTCAATAGTGCTGTGGCTTGGCCAAGTGTCTCGAATACAACAATTTAAAATATTGTCTGCCACATGTTGAGAGGTAGAGCGTTTATATTACTTCTTTTTGACACGAATGACGGAGTTGTAATCAAGCCACTTTCATCAACCGATAGGTTCTTTTATGATTGAGTTTCTCCTCAAACTTCTTATTCATGTGAAGGGTCATTTGACGATAACCAAATATACCATCTACTTTTTCATGGAGAGTTTCCATCTCTGATGATTTCTTTATTCAGTATTTCTCTGGATGAAGCTCTTGAATAGCAATGTACTTATCTTCAAACCGGATTTGGCTTATTTTCGCCTCCTTTCGATCTCCTCTAACTTTTTTAAAAATAAATTCTCTGCGCGTAAACGTTCGTTCTCCTTTGCGATACGATGCATTTCTAACTTCATTTTTTCTTTGGAAGTTAACTCAATGTAATAATATGAACAGGTGGTATCTCTCCACCATCTATTTTTGTAATATCTCCAAGATGAAGCATAGTTGGAAAATGACGTTTTGTAATAGAAACAGGTGCTTTCTCTATTTCGCTTGCCCATGTAGGTATAATTCCATAACGGGGAGCAGCGAGAGGAAATACCCCGATTCCATCAAATAAACTTCCTATTTTTAATCCTGTATCATGTTTTTCTTCCATATTTTTTCACCTCACACTCAGAACACTTAAAAACGCCATTTGTCGGTAAACTACCGTTTAAAAGACGTTTTAGTATGATTATAGATATGTTTAATCTCTTTTGACTGGCAAACTTTTTATTGTTAACTTGTTTGCAACATTGTGCGTTTATGCAATAAAATTGTAGAACAAGAAATATAAAAAACTGAAATGATTTCTCACTTCAGCTTTGGTAATTATTCATATATAAGGTGTTATAAAATTAATCATCTATTAATAAAATTTGATTTTCATCATAAATATTCCCTTTAACATTATGATAATAAAAAGTAATAGACTCATTTTTTCTGTTGTTGGGTGGAATAAAAGACGTCTTTTTTTGAAATTTACATTGTGCATATACAACAATTCGCTTGTTTATGTGATTCTCTAATCTTTCAATTATATCCTGATTTTCCACGTAGTAACCTATTGATACCTTATTTATTTTATCTTCAAGTGAAAAGTTTTGAGGTAATAGATTTTTAAAAAAAGCCCTCGTTAATAGGTTTAATTTCTTTAATATAACCATCCACACAAATTGAGGGATCATGTTTTCGCTTAAGATAATTTAACATCTTTCTATAAGCTTCATCTTTAGCTGAATCAAAGTAAAAATTCCCCCAACGTACATTGATTTTATCACCAGTATTAGATGAAATTTCAAGAGTTAATTTATTTTGTATTTCTGTATTATCATCTAATTCAGAACGTAATTTCATAATACTTTTAATCGTAGATAAGTAAGCGATCTTTTTTTCAGCCGGGATATAATTTGAATTTCTTCTTTTTTTATTATTTATAGCATCTTTTTGATAAGAACTACTTTGAAAAGTTGGATTATTATCAACAAGTAAAATTCTAACTTTGTATGTTTCATCCTCTATCGTCATTATTTCATTATCCGCATGTTTAGCATAAATATTTTTTAGACTACCATCAACTGAATTTATACAGCCTTCATCATGTCTAATACGTGGCTTTAATCTGAAATAATGACCAACAATAATCCTTTTATCGCCTAAATCTCTTGAGTGTTTCTTAACATAACTTAAAGAGGCCTCACAATATCTACATTGTAAATCTCCTGGCATTTTCTCTTGGCTGTAATCATTAATGGAGATAATATTTCCGTTCAATTTAGCTACTTTCATCTTTTTCCCCATAGTACCTAAACCTCCCAGTTTTGTTCATTGTATCACTGTATACTAAAATTTTGTAATTTTTCTATATACAGTTTAAAGGAAGACGAAGGGTAGTTTTATTATCTCCAAAGCGATTTCTACATTTGAACTATAACCACTCAATTCTTTAATTAACTCATTTTCACTTAAAAACGCCATCTGACGGAGGATGCCGTTCAAATGGCGTTTGAGTAGTCTTAAATATATTTATCACTACGTATTCAACTTCATTTGCTTAAGGAATTTGGAATGGAATGGTTTCAAATTAGAGCTTAGTCAAATTCCTGTTTTCCGCAATTCCTTTTTTATAGTATCAAGTACTCTCAGGTCTCCAAAATAGGTAACTTTTCCTTCGTTTAAATAAAGTAATGTATCTTCACTAGATTGCTGAAGCTCATCAATCAAATGAGTACTAATGATTACAATACTATGATAAGCTAGTCGCTGGAGTATAGATTGAAAATAGCTCCGCTCCTTCATATCTAATCCCTCAAACGGCTCGTCCAATATACAAATTCGCGGAAGATTTATTAGCGCTTGGATTAAACCAACTTTTTGCCGTTGCCCCCCTGATAGATGCTTTATCTTCCTCCGCTTTAATTGAGTTAATTCGCTCTCCTTCAACCAGTGTGCCACCGTTTTTTTTACAAATTCTCGAGGCACTCCCTTATGATAGGCGATATATTTTACATACCTTCCCACCGTCATATCAAGATGACCTGTAAAATGTTGTGGAAGAAAACCAATGATTTTCCTAATTTCTTCAATATCTAAATTCTTTCTATACGTCCCAATCTGCTTGTCTCGAACTAAGAACGAATAGTTGATTTCCCCATATTCTGGTTGCAGTGCAGTAGCGAGCAGCTTTAAAAGTGTCGTTTTCCCCGCCCCATTATTTCCAACTACATACGTTATTCCTTTTGAAAATGAGCACGAAATACCATTTAAAATCTTCGTATTATCCATTGTATATGCTACATTGCTTACCGTTATCCTCATTTCGTATTCACCGAAAAACGTCTTTTCAATAACACACTGCTTAATAAAAGGATAGAAACTCCAAAAATTATCATATGGATGACTAGAAAGTAATCATCGCCTGGAGTTTGAAACAAAAGCTTTTTCTTCGTGAACACTTGACTGAACCATATAAACAATGTTAAAGCTAAACCTAATTTTTGTCCTAACCATAATATTGTCACAAAACCGATTACACCAAAAAAGAAAACAGGTATAACGGAGCTAACTAAATACAATGTCGTACTTTCTTTTCCTATAACAATAAAACTTAACGGCAGGGTCAGAGCGACTTGAAAACCCATTACAATGATAAAACGGGTGAATATTTGTTGAATAATTGGGTAATAGCTTAACATTTCAATAATCTCATTTCCTTCGTTTTTAGGGCGAAACGAATAGCCAATAACTGCAATAACAAGAAGTGTTATCCACTTCATCCAACTTAAAAAGCCAGCTCCAGCAGCACCATAATTTTCACTAATGGTAAAAGTGATAACAATCATGAGTAATCCTGTCATTAGCCAACTAACCGTACCATAAAAATTCCATTGTGATAAAAACATATTGACTATTTTGGATCTAGTCGAAAGATTATCTTGCGTCGTTTCTAGCTCTTTACGTAAATCAACTGGACTTTGCTCCTGTTCCATACTTTTGATTTTTTCGATTAAATCGAGTGTCTTTTCCCTTGATGGCTTAGGGGCGGTAAATCGATCAAAATGAGCCTTCCACTCGCTTTCTAATTTGGTTAATTCTTGATTTTTACTTATTTTCCTCAACCCCTTTCCGTTCATCTTCAGCTAATATGTTACCAAGCTGTTTTAACCCACGTGCAATTCGAGTTTTTACAGTGTTGATCGAAATATCCAACGCCAAAGCTATTTCCGTGTATTTCAAGTCCTGATAAAAACGTAAATATAATACCGTTCGATAATCCATAGATAATTTGTTTAGTGATTCTACCATCCATTGCCGCTCCAGCTGATGATCAATAATTTGGTAAACTTGCTCCTTTGCTTTCAAATCTTTATCTGTTACATATTCAAGCCGCGAGACTGGTTTTCGCCAATAATCCTTACAAGTATTCGTCGCGATTTTATACATCCACGGTTTAAATTGATCGGGAATGAATCCCTTTTGACCTTGTTGATAGATTTTTAGAAATGTTTCTTGTACAATATCTTCGGCTAATTTTTCATCGTTCAATAATCGATATACATATCCAAACAGAGGTTTATGATATCGGAAAACTAGAATATCGAACGCTGAATCTATTCCAAGTGATAATTGCCGCATATATTCTTCATCTTGCATTCCCATCCCTCCGCTTCATTTTTAATATCGCTCCTACCATACATACTACTCCTAGTCCGATATAAAACAATCGATTATAGAGCAGCCAGCGATTTTCCGCTAAGAAAATTCCAGTTTCTCCGCTCACGAAACGTTCCACACTTCCATAAACCAGTAAAATGGCATTTAATTCCTGTAATAACGATCCGCCAAATAAGGTCATCATCCAAAAAAGGACTCCTGCTATGATTCCTCCAAGTGAATGCTTACCAATCATCAGTCCTAAAATGGCGAAACCTCCTAGAGCCAAGTACACAGGAATGGTAAAAACGAAGCCCTGCCACAAAAACTTTCCATATATACATACTAAAGGAATGATAACGATACTCATTAACCCGCAAAAAATAATTACGGAAAATAACGCCCGCTCCAATAGAAATTTCCATTTAACAACAGGGTACGTTATAAGCTGATGATAAAATTTAGAATCTAAATCAATTGAAAAACACCATTGAATGATAAAAACGTACCATATTGACGCCGTTTTTTCATAAATAAGGCTAGAAAGATCTCCTACCTCATATATCCCAGAGTTGTAAACAATCATTGCAATGATTGGGATGAGTAAAATGGAAATATAAAAATACAAAGAAGTAAACCATAGCTTTAAAAAGAGCCGAAACCGAACCAAGCACCCTTTCATTGTTTCGATTTCCCTTCGTATTGTTTTAAAGCCGCTTCCAAATCAAATTCCTGCTTGTGGTCTAGCCCTGCCCAATAGTTAAAAAGATACTGTAGGACAGCTTTAAATGGTTCTGTTCCTTTTTCCGCGTAGTCTTGTAATAACTTTACTCTTGTAAGTATTTCACCCTCATCTGACACATTGGTTTTATACCATTCCAAAAAACCATCTTGTTCGTGGAGATTATCGAGCAATATCCACACCAACGCATCGTAAAAAACAGAAAAATCTTGGGAGCCATCGAAAGGATTTTCCCGAGTCAACTCATTTAGGAGTTCATGGGCAATTTCTACATCATCCACATACTCATTTCTCATTACAAAAAAATCATGATTTACGCCATCACGTGTAAGATAATAATAGTTATCACTCAATATATAGATAACCGAGGGGCTCATTTGAACTTCTAACCAATCCTCAATAAAGCTCCAAGATTGTTGATAGCGTCCAATCACTTCTTTCATACCGTTAACAGATTCAGGATGAGCAACAACGCGAATTTCACCAACCTTGTCTTCCTTGAATTTTCCACCTATTAAAGAAAGACCGTATTGAGAATTCCCTTGAAACGTTCCTTTACTAATTTCTGGTATCGTCAATGCAAGCGGAAGTTTTTGATCTTGCTTCATGTTCACGGTAAATTCTGTAGGGAAATCCTCCACAAGCCGAGCGTTTCTTAATTCAAATCCTGCATATAAGTTATCATGCTCCCGAGCGATAACTAGATTACGTTTTCCAATTAAAGGATACCATCCTGCTTCTTTCGGAAGATACACGCGATCATTCTTTATAAACGCTTGTTCCACATAGCCATCCTCGCGATATTGCAATACATTTCCTTCATATTGAAGACTGAGGTGCAATGTATCATTGGGCTTCATTGGTTGTTCTAAATGAAGTTTAATAAAATCTCCACTCCGTGAACAAGAAACGGTCCTTTCGCTCGTGCATTCCTTTATGTTTAAGCCGTGATACAAAGTTAAAAAAACTTCATCTATTGACTCGTTCCCGTTATGTTTTATTTTTAAGTTACTTTGAACGTTTATATAATCCTCCGCTTGCAATTCCACACTTATATTTGTTTTTTCCATTGAAAATTCATATGGCTGATCGTCTTTATGCTCTTCATAAAAGGAATTCATCCATTCGTTATAGTCGCCCTCTCCATCAAACGACTCAGCATATTTCTTCCCCGTTGCAATGTATTGATGAAGCGCCTGATCATATTGCATGAACCGCGCGCCACTTAACACAGCCGTTGGAATAAGAAAGATCGTAATGAGAATAGGGATCAGCTTTTTTTCTTTATGACTCCTGCGCTTACGCTGAAAAAATAACAGAGCTAATCCAATAACCACAACGCTCAATAAAATGATAGCACTTTGGTGCAACATGGCATTTTTAAACAGATGATAAATCCCCCATATCCCATCATAAGGAGTTTCAACGAACATAAAATCAAAAGGAGTCAATAAATGAAACTTTGGATTATCCCAACTTTCAGCAGTTCCAGCATAGTCAAAGGGCAGAAAGAAGCTTAGCACTAAAATAGCTGGAATAGCCAAATACGCAAGCATTGACTTAATGAGGTGTGCAAATAAAAAACCGATAGAAATGAGAAGAAAAAATGCCCCTTCCATTTGCATGAATACGTAAAATATATTTTTAAACCAATCTCCTATCGGCGTGGGTGTTACTATAAACCATAATGCTTGCACGACGACTGTTATCATCGTAATACAAATTCCATATAATTGGGTAATCAGCCATTTCCCTACAATCCATTCCCCGTTTTTCACTTCGTACGTTACGACTAATTGTTCAAAATAACTATCCCGATCTTTGCTCGCCATATAAACGGCAAAGAGCCCAATGATGAACAAATTGAGTAACAGTAACCAGATGAAGCTTTGGTAAAATACGGCAGCACGTTCTTCATAATGGATTGGCTGGATTTCATAAGCGATGATGACATACCCCCAATACAATATATTTGCTAATACTGGGACAGCTAAGAATTTATTTCGAAGTAAAAGCAGCCATTCATTTTGAAAAACGGATTTCATTACGCTCATGACATCACCCTGCTTATAACTGCCATATAGCCATCCTCGACCGTTGGTTGTACAGGTCTTACATTACCTTGTGGTTGTTCTTTGGAAATAATTCGAAAAACAGCCTGATCTTTTTCCTTACGGCTAGAAATAATGACATATTCTTTTTCAATTTTGTCATATTGAGAAAAGGGAACCGATAACTCCCATGCGACATTTTTCGCTTTATCAGCTAATAATTCAGTGAATCCTTGAAAAAGAACCTCACCGCGATGAATGACCGCAACATTTTTACAACTAGATTCAATATCATTTATGATATGAGTTGATAAAATAATCGAATGATCTTTACTCAACCTTTCCATTACATTTCGAAAACGAATCCTTTCTGAAGGGTCAAGTCCTGCAGTCGGTTCATCAAGAATGATGAATTTCGGGTTTCCGATAAGCGCCTGCGCAACCCCAAGCCGCCGCTTCATTCCTCCCGAGTAGCCCTTTATCTTTTTATTAGCTTGTTCAATAAGGTTCACGTCTTCGAGAGTCTTTTCTACCTGGTTTTTTCTTTCCTGTAGATTCGACACACCTTTTAAGGATGCTACATAATGTAGGAACTCCCTACCCGTAAATTGGCTTGGCACGTTAAAATGCTGCGGCAAATACCCGAGCAGTTGTCGTACCTTATCCCCTTCACTGACTAAATCATGACCATATATAGATACCTTCCCTTCTTGAAAAGGAAGAATCGTACTCAAAATCTTCATTAGTGTTGATTTCCCTGCTCCATTCGGGCCAAGGAGCCCAAACAATCCCGTTTCAATTTGTAAATTAATATTTTTTAATGCTTGAAATGAACGATATGATTTTTGTAATCCTTCGATTTTAATGGACAATCTGTTTCCCCTCCAAAAATACCTTTCTCATTCTTACACGTAGAGAAGAATAAAATTGTTTCACGATAGAAATTTTTTCAAGGATTCCGTTGTTAATTGGAAAATACTTGTTTTTATCGAGGGCTCAAAGTGAGATTTTCACGCAATGAAGTGTTCATCTCACAACGTATGTGCAGGAGTTAACATAGGGACTGTTCTCCTTAACTATGGGTAGAAGAACTATTGAACTAATATTTAAATAGACCGAATCTTCAATCATCAGCATTTTCATACATCCCCAACTACTTGTTAGTAGCCCAAGGGTATGACCTAAACGCCTCTTACGAAATAGGGCATTTAGGTGTTGTTGTCTCTCTACTTAGACTTTTTGCAGTATGGTTCTCCAATTCTTGAAATGGGAGTCTTACGGCAACTTATATGCGGGATAAAGATTATTGGTAATGCCACAGAGCAAGGTAGGTTAATTTACCATTAAAATGATAAAATATAGTAGCAGTTTTTTGGAAAAAATCACTGTAAAATACAAAAACCAGTTAATCATCAGCATGCTAAGTATTTTAAACACCCTATTAGATACTGTTTGTTTGTAAATTAGTAACGAAGTAATTGGATAAAATTTCAAAAAAATTAGCATGTATTTACTGCAATTGTCAAATGTATTAAAAATCATTCCTTCTAAGCCCTCTGCAATTTTGTGGCAATTTTCAATGAATAGAAGGCCATATCCTAAAGTAAGCTTAACTCGATTTCTATTTCTTTTGAACACCTGTGAAGACAATCCAAATACACTTATTCCATCTAGCAATACATTGACTATTTTAATTCTAAGTATTGCTTCAGGTTAATTAAGAATACTTTAATATTTCATATTCTACTCTAAAGGTTCATGAGACTTGGTACCGTTTCATTCGTAAATAAACGGTGCCATCTAAAACAACTTTAATAATGAGTAGGATAATCATGGTAGACACCATATTTTGTATAAAGAAGCTAAGAATATACTCTTGTTTTGAACTCATAAAAGTTAAAAAATCCTCAATCTGATAGTTGTTTATTGGAAACAAGTTTAATAGCTTATATACGATGCCCCTTTTAAATAGTTGAACGAATGCTTTTGGCAAAAGGAATAGCCCTAATGATATGGCTAAAGCACTGAACGGTGAATTCGCTATAGATGAAACATATATGGTAACACCTACGATCGCCAGCAAACTTATAAAATGCAAAGCTAAAGCTAAAAAGAACACTTGGACATGATTCATTTCAACTGGAAAGCTAAATAGCTTTAATGAGAAATTTGTTTGAATGCTCGTGTCCCAACCGCTAAAACCACTATTATACATATAAAATGCTCCCAGTGATATAACTTGAATGAAGAGAAATACAAAAATGGAAATCAGCGTTGCTGCGATGATTTTTGAGATAGTTAATTTATTTCTGCCAAACTTTGTAGACAATAATAACTGGTTCATATTTCTTGACGTATCGCTGGAGAAAACAAGCGAACATACTAAAATGACAAGAATGCTCGTTAGGATAAATAAATGGCCTGTCACTTTAAAAAAGTCCGTCCATGTAACATATCCGCCAATTTTCAACGGCTTTTGAAATTGGGTAAACCCGATTTCTTCTATCGTTTTAAGTTTAATTTGATCAATGGTTATTTTTTCATTCTGTTCCATCGCATTATTCATTTTGTCAAAGACACTTTTGTCCTTTTGAAAAAAAGTCTCTGCAATTTCCCAAGAGAACAAATCAAAAGTTCTGTTATCCTCATCCGTACTTTGGTATCTATCCATGTAATTTGCAAGAATTTCTCTTACTTTTTGATCGGAAAATTCTCCAGTGCTTTCCTTAACAACCTGATGATAACGTTCCATCCCTTCCCCATTTATTCCCTGTAGTTGTGAATAATGAAAACCAACAAGCAATATACCTGCTAACACAAATAATGAGACGACCATTGCTCCAATAAACGTTTTGTTTTTTCGTATTTTTTCTATTTCATACTTCACCATTGTTGTCATTTTCTAGCGTCCTCTCTGAAATAGTATAAATATAAATCTTCCAATGTCGGTTGAACTTGTTGTGCAGTATGAGTTGGTTTTTCTTTTGAAATAATTCTTGATACCGTCCCTTTGTCTTCATGTTTTTGATTGCTAATGATATGTTTTGCTAGCATCTCATCAAGTTGATTTGTTTCAACCATCGTCTCCCAGACATAGCCATTAATCGTATTTACTAATTCAGAGGAAGCACCCCTGTTTTCAAGCTTTCCTTGATTCAAAACAAGTATTTCATCGGCAATATACTCCACATCTGAAACGATATGAGTGGAAAAGATAACTATTTTATTTTCAGAAAAAGAACTAATTAAATTCCGAAAACGAACTCGTTCTTTGGGATCTAAACCAACTGTCGGCTCATCCAAAATCAATACTTCTGGATCATTAATCATTGCTTGGGCGATTCCTAACCGTTGTTTCATTCCTCCAGAGTATTTTTTGATTTTTTTATGCTTTACATCTTCTAAGCCAACTAGCTTTAAAAGTTCGAGACATCTATTTTTTGCAAACTTTTTATTGATCCCTTTAAGAGCAGCGATATATAACATGAACTTCATCGCTGTAAAGTCTGGATAATAACTGAAATCTTGTGGTAAAAAGCCTAAAACTGAACGAAAAGCATCTGGATTGGTGTACATATCCATGATTATAGTTGATGGTGCCCGCAGTTTGTTTCGTCAAGCCGCAAATAATTCTAAATAACGTTGTTTTCCCTGATCCGTTTGAACCTAAAAGACCATAAACACCTGGTTCTAAACGAAAGGAAATATTGCGAAGAACAGTAGTCTCGTCATAGTTTTTTGTAATATTATCAAGCTCTAATAGCATTAGCAAAGCGCCTCCCATTTCTTAACTTTAAGCATATTCATAACAATAATCCCTAAAAAT
Organism: Virgibacillus sp. 6R; assembly: GCF_001895305.1. Lineage (NCBI taxonomy): Bacteria > Bacillati > Bacillota > Bacilli > Caryophanales > Bacillaceae > Virgibacillus > Virgibacillus sp. 6R. Next base: position 1,402,881 of record NZ_CP017762.1, read on the forward strand.
AGGATGGATAAAATATATCCTGCTACCCAATGCATTGTTGTAAGCTCATAAATATGGAATACATTAGCTAAAATCATGACACACATCAGAACGATCCCTGAACCCATCCAAAAAATAACAGAAGAGAGCGTATTTCTCCACATCGTAAACAGAGAAAACAGGACGATACAAGTAATATTAAAAGGAACGAGTAAATATAGGATGATTTTCCAAAAAGAAATAGCCATCACGCCATGGCAAATAAAGGCTAAAATAATAATTAATAATAAATCGGTTAATCCAAAAATAAGTAATTTTATGATCGTATGTTGCCGCAAATCATATTTTAAAGTTTGCTCTAATTCCCACATTCCAGATGTAAAACTGCGAAATAATTCATCGATAAAGAAAATAGCAGAAAAAATGACTGCAATTGTTAAGCTTTGAATGATGAATATGGGTAACTCATCGTTTATCACTCTCGTAATTAAGAAAGCGGTCAAGACAAGAATAGAGAATTGAATCAGCCAAGTGTGGATTCTGGTAAATCGGATAGACGATAGAAAAAAGTCAAGCAGTGAATGTTTGTAAAGCTGATGCTTCAACATTTTTTGATTTACTAAATGAATAAGCTCTTGTTTCTTGAAGTCATCCATTTTAATTTCATAGGCTTTCATTTTTTTAACTGTTTCATTATCCATTCATAAACTCCTCTCTATTCAACAATTTACTTAGTTTTTCTAAGCCTTGATGAATCCTTGATTGAGATGTAGCAACGCTTGTCCCTGTAATTTTGGCAATATCTTTAACCTTTAAATCATGGTAGTATTTCAAAATTAAAGCTTCTCTTTGCATATCTGGAAGCGTATTTAGCGCAACCTGGATTTGATTCATATTTTCTTGCGTAATTAAATTAGTCACAATCGCCTCAGAGCCAACATTTACAGCTTTCTCATCTAGTTCAGACTGGTTGAATTTCTTTTTGTTGTAGTAGTTGTTACAGACATTCACAGTAATGGTAAATAAGTAATTAAAGAACTTCCCACTAAATTTGTATTTATCGATGTTTTCAATGATCCTTAGAAAGATATCCTGCGTTAAGTCTGCCGCTAAAAAACCCGATCTCCCAAACATCTTCGTACACAATAAGAGTAGATTTGATGATAGTATTTATTTACTAATCTCTCCCAAGCCTCTGTATTGCCCGATTTTATTTTTCGAATTAAGATGTGGTCTTCGATTGTACTCACCTGTTTCATAACAAAAATGCTCTTCACTCTAGATTAACAAAGTACTTCTAAAAATCATTTAACTTTATTGATATATTTTTGATGTTAGTATAAATTTATTCATGGACCAATGTAGTTTCTTTTGAAATGTTTGACTAGAATAGATATGAAGGGCTATTACAAAAGTGGACACAAAAATACAGCAAAAATAATGAAATCTTCAAAAGAATAGTTGTAGTTCTTTACCTTTAGGTAATTCTACAAAGCGAACATGACGTATTTAAAGAGTTTATGCGTGGATGCAAGAGGTTTCTCTTGCCAAAAGGTAACGTACTCTCTTTCCCTTCCTTTTATTTGCTGATCCATTTTTAAAATCATCATTCAGCTTCATAATTTTAACCCCAAAAAAAGCCTTCTTTCACCACTGATAATTGTGATAAAAGAATGCTTATTTTATAATTATAATCGTTATAGGTTAATAGTCGTTCCCTCTACCATCCAATTAACAAAACCTTGATATTACTGTATTAACCAAATGCCTACTGTTTTGTATTACTCCCACTCAATACTACCATATGTGTAACGTTGATATGAAAGGTTTTTAGGAAATATCTAAAACAATAAAAATATGCAAATTGATATTAAGTGTGCCACAGATTTTAAAGCTGAAATGACCTATCATTTCGGTTTTTATAGTCAATCTTCATGAATCAAAACTTGAAAGGGTACTTTAATGATAAATAAATGAGATATAATTTATTTTTAAAAATTCTTGTAGGAACAGATGGTAAAAACGGTATACTTGATATTTTTCCTAGACGCACAGCATAGCATTTTTCCAGAGATCTTCTCGAAAATTATGCTTAACTTTTTGTTTGTAAGTTTGCATGATGCGAACCGTAAGTAAGAATGCGTACACAGCCCTTTCTCACAATTATACTTTACAAAAAGCCATCAAAATTAATAAGGGCTTTTGGATTTACTTTCCTGTGTTTTTAAACTCTTGAATTCTTTTTCCTATTTCATCTCGCACTCTTTGAAATTCCGACCATTCTTTACCGGCAGGATCATCAAATCCCCAATGTTCTTTGGTTACATTAGAAGGTAATATCGGACAATTATTATCAGCGTCACTACATAACGTTACAACTAGAGATGATTGCTTTATAATCTCTGGATTTATAACATCGGAAGTTTGATTAGAGATATCAATATTCACTTCTTTCATAGCTGCAATGGCATTGGGATTAACACCATGTGCCTCTATACCCGCAGAATAAACGTCCCATTCTGTCCCTAAAATTTTTTTAGCCCATCCTTCTGCCATTTGACTTCTGCAAGAGTTGCCAGTACAAATAAAATAAATAATCTTGTTTGCCATATAAACGCACCTCATTCCTTTAAAATATTAATAATGTTAGATACAATCCTATCAGTGTAATGAATAACACAGGAATAGTTATCACAATACCTGTTTTAAAATAAGTCCCCCAAGAAATTTTCATCCCTTTTTGAGACAAGACATGTAGCCATAAAAGCGTAGCAAGGGAGCCAATAGGTGTAATCTTTGGACCCAAGTCAGATCCGATAACATTGGCATATACTAAACCTTCTTTTAATAAACCAGTAACATTTGTCTGATCAATAGCGATAGCGTCAATTAATACTGTTGGCATGTTATTCATAACGGAAGATAAGAAAGCTGAAATAAATCCCATCCCCATAATACCTGTAAATAATCCATTATCACCTAATGAAGTCAGCATACTTGCTAAAATTGTTGTAATACCGACATTTTTCAGCCCAAATACAACGAGATACATACCAATGGAGAAAATGACAATATTCCAAGGTGCACCTAATATGACTTGACGAGTATTTACCGCTTTTGATTTTCTAGCTAATAGTAAAAATACAATAGCAATAATACCTGCAATGATGGACACAGGGATAGCCAAAAATTCACTTGCTAAGTAACCCACAAATAATATTCCCAAAACAAACCATGAATATTTAAAGAGCCTTGTATCTTTTATTGCTTCTACTGGAGCTTGCAGTTCTTTATCATCGAAATGCTTCGGTATAGATTTTCTAAAGTATAACCATAAAACTAAAATGCTTGCTACAAGTGAAAATAGGTTAGGTATAATCATCCGGCTAAAATATTCTAAAAATCCAATAGTAAAGTAATCTGCTGATACAATATTAACCAGATTACTAACAATAAGAGGAAGGGACGTCGTATCTGCAATAAAACCACTTGCAATCACAAATGGAAAGATTATTTTTTCTTCAAAATTTAAGTTTCTAACCATGGCTAGAACGATAGGTGTTAGAATCAACGCCGCACCGTCATTAGCAAAAAATGCCGCAACAATAGCACCTAATAAAGAAATATAAACAAACATTTTTACGCCATTTCCTTTTGAAGCTAAAACCATGTGTCTTGCTGACCATTCAAAAAATCCAATTTCATCTAAAATCAATGAAATCATAATTATAGCAACAAAGGTGAGGGTTGCATTCCATACAATACTTGTCACGTCTATTACATCAGAAAACGAAACAACACCTGTAATGATGGCAAGAATAGCGCCAAGTATAGCTGTTACACCTATATCTAGTCCTTTAGGCTGCCAAATTACAAATGTTAACGTTAATAAAAATATCAGAACGGCTAATACTGTCATGATTCACACTCACCTTTTTGTATATTTTCGCATATACACGGTTTATGGTTAGAACCTAATAAAGAAAGTTGCCCTGTAATATCAGCGATAACATCATGATTAAGTCTATACATTGTCTTTGTACCATCCCTGCGAGAAATAACAAGTTGGTTTTGCACTAAGGATTTCATATGATGGCTTAAAGTTGGCTGTGAGAATTGAAAATGCTCTAATAAATCACATGCACATAATTCACCACAAGATAATATGTCTATTATTTCTAATCGACTAGGATCAGCTAAAGTCTTTAATATGCTAGATAATTCTTTATATGTCATAAAATCCTCCTGTTTAAAAATTTTCATGTACATAGATTATCATCTATATAGATATATGTCTATATTTATATTTGTTTACGAACTTGGTAATGAATTTGGAGTGCGTCATTAATTTTGCGTAAACAAAATTTCAACCTTTCCTCTTTTCAAAAATATAAACATCATTTTTTAAAAGAGAAGAATTTTTATTATGAATTTAACTGGCTTGAATATGAACTGAGACACTCCTTAGATTTTATATAGTGAATCTTCATAGTGGGGGATTTCTTTCATCCCCACGCTTGTTAGTACCGCAATGGTATGACATAAAGGCCGCTTACGAAATAGGGCATTTAGGTGCTGTTAGCTCCACTTAGACTTGTTGCAGTACGGTTATCCAACTCCTGAAGGTGAAGTCTTACAGTACCTTATATATGGGATAAATAATAATAATTAAGCATTATGTATTGACAAATTTATAACTTTGATTTACATTTTATACATCAAAAAAAATTGATGTATTGACGGAGGTGAAATGTATGAAACTAATTAAAAATGTAAGAGAATTAAGCGATGATGAGGCTCTCGACTTTTATGAGACTATGTTTAACGCATTAGCTGATAAAATAAGACTTAAGATTTTAAGTGAAATTAATAAAAGTCCACATAAAAATTTATGCGTTTGTGATTTAGAAAAAAAATTAAATTTAAAACAATCTAAACTTTCTTATCACCTAAAAAAATTAGTAAATGCCAACATACTGATATCAGAAAAGCATGGAACCTGGAATTATTACAGAATTAACGAAGATCAAGTACAGCTTGTTTTAACCGAAGATACTTGTTGCAAGATTTTTTAACAAGGGTCTTCTTATTCATCTCATTGATCAACTTTTATTGATCAATATATCAAAAAAAGTTGATTAATAAGAACCAAGGAGTTAATCTAATGTCAGATACAATTTTAGAGTTTATAAAAACATTTTTCATGCTATTTTTTGAATTGCTTGCATTATTTATCGTTGTTAGTTTTATTGTTAGCTTAATCCAACAAGTAATATCAGAAGAAAAAATCAGAAGATTTTTAAACCGCCCGAACAAAGCCGTTAATTACTTTTTAGGAACATTCTTTGGCGCAATAACACCGTTTTGTTCATGTTCAACGATACCTATTCTTGCAGGATTATTAAATTCAAGAGTTCCATTTGGACCTGCCATGAGTTTCCTTATCGCGTCCCCTTTAATGAATCCAGTAGTTGTATTTATGTTATGGGTACTTTTGGGCTGGGAAATTACAATAGTGTATATGGTTGTTCTAAGTATTTTTAGCATATTAACTGGCTTTGTATTTTCAAAATTAAATTTATTAGAATCATATAAAGGGGTAACAGTAAAAGGCGATGGATTCTTTAGCAATAAACAAGGGTCTAGAATAAAGCAAGCATTAAATGACGCATGGGCATTTCTTTACCCAATGCTTCCTTATCTATTCATTGGTGTTTTCATAGGTGCCTTTATTTATGGATTTATACCAACAGAGTTCATTACAAAATATGCAAGTGGTGACGGTATTTTCTCTGTTCTCATTGCCTCAGTTATTGGCATACCAATGTATATCAGACCAGAAACCATGTTACCTATAGCAGAAGCTCTTGTTTCAAAAGGAATGTCAATAGGTACAGTAATTGCTTTAGTTATTGGGGGTGCAGGGGCTAGCATCCCAGAAGTTGCCCTATTATCTAAGTTATTTAAAAAGAAATTCTTAGTTGCATTTATATCAGCTATTTTAATTGTAGCTATTGCAACTGGTCTCATTGTTAATTTAATTTTTTAAAGAAAAGGTGATAATTATATGAGTATGGAATCCTCAGTCATTAAACGTTATGGTAATGCTGCTATTAAACATGAACAAAACCTTTGCTGTCCTGTGGAATACGAAACTAAGTATCTTAAAATTATACCGGAGGAAATTATAGAAAAAGACTATGGTTGTGGAGATCCTTTGGGGAAAATTAAAGAGGGGGACACAGTTTTAGATTTAGGTAGTGGTGGTGGAAAAGTTCCTTATATCGTATCTCAAATTGTTGGGAAAACAGGAAAAGTCATTGGTGTAGATATGAATGATGATATGCTTTCCCTTGCTAAAAAGTATCAACGGGAAATAATTAATGCTTTAGGTTATGACAATGTGATTTTTCATAAAGGAAAAATTCAAAACTTAAAATTAGACTTAGATAAGTTAGATAAGTATATAAAAGAAAATCCAGCCGCAAGCCTAACTGATTTTAATTCAATTAACGATTATATCCTTTATTTAGAAGAAAGCCTTCCAATGATTGAAGATAATAGCATAGATGTTGTTATTTCTAATTGTGTATTAAACCTTGTTTCAACTAAAGAAAAAGAGCAATTATTTAATGAAATATATAGAGTTTTAAAGAATGATGGTAAAGCTGTCATATCAGATATTGTCTCAAATACGGATATCCCTCAGGAAATGAGAAATGATGAAAATCTATGGAGTGGTTGTTATTCGGGAGCAATGGAAGAAAAAGAATTTATAAATGCATTCGAAAATGCAGGGTTTTATGGTATTAATATTGATAAACGCGAGGAAACATGGACAACAATTAAAGACATAGATTTTAGAAGCATGACAGTTATAGCATACAAAGGAAAAGAAGGGCCTTGTATTGATAAAGGGCAATCTGTCATCTATAAAGGGCCATTTAAACATATCGAAGATGACGATGATCACATTTATCAAAGAGGAGAAAGAACTTATGTATGTGAAAAAACTTTTAATATATTGAAAAAGGAACCATACTCACAACTTTTTGACTTTATAGATGAAGATGAACATCAAATTAGCAATGATGATGAATGTTGTACCCCTACATGTAATTGTTAATTTCTTTAAAGGAGGTGATAAGATTGGAAAAAAGTCGCTTTAAAAAGGCTATTTCTAAATTAAAGCCGAAACAACAAGAATGTTGCTCTGTGCAAATTGAAGACATTAAAGAAAATAAGCAAGAATTAGAAGCTAAAAAAGAGCAAGATAATAACAGTTGTTGCTAATTAGCAATTCAAGGAAGCATAACTTTTATGCTTCCTATTTTATTATCAATATGGTAATGCTCCAATAAAAAATGTATACCTAACCCTAAATAATAAATACTGAATTTAAATAAAGACTGTTTCGAGTAGCAGGGTGAATTTGAATATATGTTAATGGAATGATGATTTAAGCTGTTTCCATATTCTCTTTTGTGCTCACCGAACGCTGGCACTGCCAGGAAATTTTCGTTGTTCCTAAATCATTAAAAAATAAACAATGTGGCAATTGTTGCCCCGACAAAATAAGTTCCATAAATAACACAACAAAAAATTTGTATATATCTATATGTATTTCACAGATATTACTGTCATTAATTTTGTGTGAATGAAATGTCAACCTTTCCTAATAAATGTCACTTGTATCACATTATGCTTTTTACAAAAGGATTGATTTTTGAATATTTGGGTGCTAGCTCGACAAATGATTTGAACAGTATTAAACGACAAATGGCGTTTTAAGTTGAAGGAGGTTTGGATGGTATAAGAAAGATGATATATAATATCGATAAAGGGATAGTGTTATTGAAGAATGTATTTGGCATTTTTTGTATGGAATGGCAATTAAGGTGATACACTGGTCTGTATTTTTATTCATACATCACGAGCTTGACACGGGACCTCTGTGATTATGAAATAAGGCAATGTGGCAAGCCCACGACTTGCCTGATACGGAAGCCTAGCATGACCACCTCTCCATGTAAAGCTGTAGTTATGCATTATATGAAGTATACTCTTAATTGCCAAAAGCTGCATTTATTAAATGTCATAAACAAAGAAGAAAAGGGGGAGTTTTTGATAGATTTATAAGTAAATAAAAATTATATTTGGGTATATTTCATACTATTTTATGCCATATGGAGTATCAGAGAATTATGGTTCGTTCCATATTTAGAATTGATGGATTCTGTTCCGAGAGCCATAACATCAGCCATGATTAAAATAGTTATTTGGGTCATTCCAGTCATGTTATTAGTTAAAATCATGGAAAAAAGTGTTCCGTTTTCCTATTTAGGATTACGTCATAACTTTAAAAGAGGTTTAAAATGGACAAGTTGGGTATCCTTAGCCTTCATATCCTATTTTGTAGTTTTAAATTTCATTATTTTAGATAATAATATCGATTTTCGAATAGGATTTAACGAATGGCTTAATACTATTCTATTAGTTGGGATAACCGAGGAAATTGTCTTTAGGGGGGTTTTTTATTAAGAAAACTGATGGATTCTGTTAGATTTTGGATAGCAAATATAATTACAGCATTACTCTTTGCATCGATTCATTTCCCTATTTGGTTTTATAAGGGTCTTTCATTCCCTTATATGCTAAGTTCCACAATAACAGCTTTTGTGTTGGGGATTATATTTGGCTTAGTATATAAAAAAAGCAACTCTCTTTGGTCAGCAATAATTGTTCACTCTTTATATAATTTATTAGTATCACTCTTCTACTAACTGATTCGTTATTTCAATGAGTAAATGATTAACATAGAACTTCCAATTTTATGGAAGTTCTATTTCTTTGGCTAAAATCAACTTTGGATATTAACAGAAGCATAAAATATTTTAAAAAAAGATCGAGGCGATTATTTTAGCTTTATCAGAAAGTGATCAAAAATGTGAAGAAAACAAGATCGAAATAAAAAATGCATAAATTTGCTTAATTCAGTTATTCCTTAATAGTGTGTGAATGATCGTAGATATCACATCAAATCCAGATTGCGAGCTTGGTTAAATCTCAAATTCTGCTTTACATAATTTGTAGCCTGCAGATGGGGCGTTATGTGCATTATCAATTTCCGCAGAATCAGAATCGAGTTTTCTTTCGCCTCATGACATTTAGTGTTTCTAGCCTTTTTGTAGTCATTTATGGCGATAAAAGCGAATGTAATAATGCTATTAGAATATTAAAAAAGTAGATCGAGATAGCCATTTGCAAGTTAACAGATAATTGTAGAATTCTACTCCCTCAGCCTTCTGACCTTTCAAGTTATATCCTTGTTTATTTCTTCCGATAAATTCAATTTAGAAATACGCTGTAATACAATTATGATGACTACATAAGATACCATAAAAAGTATCAATACTATCACTGTAATAACACTTATGTTAAATGATGGTAAACCAACATCAACCATATTAACAAATAATGTAAATAATACTCCAATAATAATACCGATTATGACCCCTGTTACTATATAAACAGTGATTTGCGTAAGAATATATTTCAACATATTTCCTCTGGTTAAATAGATAGTTTTTTGAGCTCTTACCGATTAATAGCCTTCTTGTGGTGCATTTGCATTGCGATTTAATTCTTTCCCTAAACAAGTAAGGGGCCTGCGACACTCACTTAATGAGGTAAATCAATATCTTTCACACATCTGAACCCTAAATTATTACTAGTGGATCTACCTGTATTTCCATTTCGTGCCGCTATTCGATACCTTTTACAATACGATTGATGACATAAAAACGATCCACCTTTTATAGCATATTTTTCATCGTCAATATTTTGATACGCTTTCCAATAATCTTGTCCATCAAAGTAATTAAATTCACTCAAAGGAATACCTTTTGGGTTTACACACCATTCCCACACATTACCAATCATCTGATATAATCCAAATTCATTAGGAGTAAAAGTTTTTACGGGGGCAGTTCCCGCATAACCATCCTCTAGTGTGTTCTGAAATGGAAAATTACCTTGCCAAATGTTACAGTTGATTTTCCCTTCTTTTAATAACTCATCTCCCCATGGATATAATTCACTTTTAATATTCCCTTTAGCAGCTATTTCCCACTCAGCCTCGGTAGGAAGCCTCTTACCTGACCATTTACAGTAAGCAATAGCATCATTACGAGAAATATGAACCACTGGATGATCTAATCTATCATCTATAGTTGAGCTAAATCCTTCTGGTGATTTCCAATATGCATCTTTGACAGCTAACCACCCAGATATACTCTTGACTTTTTTAGATTGACTTTTTTGTTCATCTGTTAAAAAGTAATGAAAGACAAAGGACCAACCAAATTTTTCAGCCTCTGTAATATATCCGGTTTCATTTACAAATTCTTGAAACGCTTCATTAGTAACCGTCGTTTCATCTATATAAAAATCATTGACATTTACCATAGTAGATGGACCTTCTTTATCATCTGAAAATCCATGCTTTTCATTCGTACCAATTTCATTTATACCACCGAGTATTCTGATCATTATTTACTCCCTTTCACTAAATTATTTGCCATGCGTTAAATAAGTTGATTATTAAAACAGCGATAATCACTATCTGATATACTCTCGTCACATACTTGGACCCCAACCTACCACTTAACATTGCTCCAATAAAACCACCGAGTATTGCCGCTGGAATAATGTACATTAGTAGAGATAAATCATAACGTGAAAAACCAGTACTGATAGCTATGGTTGAAACTTTGGACAGTTGTGAGAAGAAGATAGTAACGATAGAATAAACTGTAGATTCTTTAATAGACAAATTAAAAAAGCACATCAGTACTGCCACATTAATAGGCCCTCCACCAATACCTAATAAACTAGCCAAAAAACCTAAAATCAAGCCAACACCTATTTTAAGCCAAGTAGAAGTAAAGCAAAATTTTTTAAAAGGGTATATACTATACACCCAAGAAAAAATAAGGCTTAGAACGGTCAAACTGATTTGAACTAAAAGCACTTCTTTCCCACTTGGATACACATCCAGTATTTTTTCAAAGGTGTTATCTCCTAAAATGCCACCTAAAATAGACCCTACAGAAATGAGTAGGGCAAAATTCAATTGTAGAGCAATTCCATTTTTAATTTGCTTAATGGTTGAAGCTACTGACATCGTTAATACAGCAACACTAGAATAAAATGAAATTGCATAAACTGGATGTATACCAATTGTATCTAAGAGCGGCTTAATAATAACGCCACCACCCATCCCTGAAATGGCTCCTAACGTATTAGCAAAAATAATAATACAAAAATATAGCCAGCCCATTATATCTCTATCTTTTTCATCTGCCTAATTGCAGAAAAAATGGTATCTATTTTTGGGATGTAGGTTTTTAATAAATCTTGGTAACCACAATGATCGTTTGACTTAGATACATACATAGCATCTTTCATTCGCTTACACCCGCCGTTACAAGCACGGATATATGGACAAGTATAACAATATGCGGGTAATGGTGGTTTATTACACAAGAATTCTCTATGTGTTCCTTGGTCAAATAATTCTTTCAAGGTCTGATCTTGAATATAACCTATTCGAAATTGATCAAGAACAAAGAAATCACATGGATAAACACTTCCATCTGCTTCAATTACATATTGAACCTGACACTGCCCGACAATGCCACATGCTGAAAGTTCACGGTGAACGAATAAGTTAAAAATATCATCAAATAGTTTAATACTAATATAAGAGCCATTTTCTAACTCGTTTAGCCATAGTTCAAACATCTTCTTGTAAAAGAATGAAAAGTTTTCCGGAGTTAACGCATAACCATTTCCTGTTGTTTCAAAATCATCTAAACAAGGTATAAATTGAATGTAGTTTATTTGTTGTTCTTGAAGGAACCGGAATGTTTTTTCCGGTTCTTTCGCTAATTGGTTAGTCAATACACACAACACATTGTATTCAATATTAAACTTATCCAACAGTTCTTTCGTTCGGATTACTCGATCAAAAGTTCCTCTTTGTCTTCTATCTAATCTAGTCATATCATGATAAGGAGCCGGTCCATCAATGGACAGACCAACTAAAAAATGATGTTCTTTAAAAAATTGGCACCAGGCTTCGTTAATAATTGTTCCATTGGTTTGAATCGCATAATGAACCTCAACTTTTTTTGGCTGGTGAGCGACTATTGAAACGAGATATTCAAAGTATTTTAGACCTGCCAAAGTAGGTTCTCCTCCCTGAAAAGTCAGAGTAAGTTCATCTCCATCCTCTAAGTCACAAAAGATATTTTTAATCATTCTTTCTACTAAATCCGATTTCATTTTCCCATGTGTTTTCACTTCTCTTAGTGAACTAATATCATTGTAAAAGCAATAAGAACAACGAATGTTGCATGAAGAAGAAGCTGGTTTGATTAATACTGAAATATGTTTCATGTGTTTCTCCTATCTCTAATCGTTGATATCTAAATCAGAACCATTAGAAGCAATTACTTGTTTATACCAATCAAAAGATTTCTTTTTATAACGTTTGCCAGTACCTTTCATCTCGTCATCTAAATCCACATAAATAAAGCCGTAACGTTTTGACATTTCACCTGTAGAAGCACTTACTAAATCAATACACCCCCACGGTGTATACCCGATCAAATCAACACCATCAGAAATAGCTTTTTCCATTTCTTCAATATGACTACGTAAATAGTCAATACGATAATCGTCTCCAATTACAAAGTTTTCATCTGGCTTATCGACTGCTCCAAGGCCATTTTCTACAATAAACAATGGAACTTGGTAACGGTTGTATAATTCATTCAAGGCAATCCGCAAACCAAGCGGGTCGATTTGCCAGCCCCATTCACTTGATTCTAAGAATGGATTCTTTACACCGCCAAACATATTCCCAGATGTTTTGTTTTTGGACTGATTCACCACATCAACAACTGATGACATATAATAGCTAAATCCTATATAAGTTGTTGGGTTTTCTTTCAATAACTGCAAATCTCCATCTTTTATTTCAAGAGGTTGAATGCCATACTTATTAAAAATACGTTGGGTATACGAAGGGTATTTTCCACGAACCTGAACATCGGTACAGAAAAAATTCATTTCCTGATTAAACTCTAAACATGCTTGCTGATTAACCGGATTGCAATCCCAAGCATAAGTTGTAGCATAAATGATCATACACCCCATGTTAATATTGGGACTTAATTCCTTGGCAATTTTAACTGCTTTACTACTTGCCACAAATTGATGATGGAACGCTTGAAATATTACTTGTTTATCTGTTGCCCCTGTTTTTTCAATTAATCCTTGACTCATAACCGGAAAATGTAGCGCACCATTAATTTCATTAAAAGTCATCCAATATTTTACTTTTTCACCAAATCGAGTTAAGACAACTTTAGCAAACCGTTCATAGTAATCTACTAAAGAACGATTAGCCCACCCTCCATATTCTTTTGCTAAATGGAGAGGCATTTCATAATGGGAAATTGTAATCACTGGCTCTATATTATATTTTAAACAAGTATTAATCATTTTTTCATAAAAAGCTAATCCTTTTTCATTTGGTTCTGTTTCAGTTCCTAATGGAAAAATTCGAGACCAAGCAATTGAAAAACGATAGCATTTAAATCCCATCTCAGCAAATAAAGCAATATCTTCTTCCATATGTTGATAATGGTCAATAGCTTTGTGATTAGGATACGTATATTTACTTTCATCAATTGTCCAATCAAATTCTGAACTAGCTGCAATAGCAAAACGCTCTTTACCACCTGGTAAGGCATCAGCTATAGATAGCCCTTTCCCATCAATATTGTATGCTCCCTCACATTGGTTTGCAGCTGTTGCTCCACCCCAAAGAAAATCATCTGTAAAAGTCATCATCCATTCTCCTCTCAATTTAACTTCCAATATTAATTTCATTCAGTATTACTAAATAAAAGTAGAACAAAAATTATAATTTCAGGCATCCTGTTGTAGCAAACTGCCTGGGAAAAGACCGTTTTTCATTCGTACAAGAGACTGAAGGGGAATCCGAGCCCTACCTTTTGTATTCCCGAACCAATTTGAGATTTACCTGCCGTTTTTTCTATGAGGCTTCTTTGTCAAATCTTTAGTTTAAAAAGTCTTACCGGTAGCTTACACATGCTATAAATTTAAACGTTCAAATAAACTTTTTGGCGCTTCTAAATAAATTAGCTTATCTTTTAATTTTTGTATCATTTTATTTTCCATCTCTATATCATTAATAGAGTGCAATTGTCCTGGATCATTGGTCATATCAAATAATAAATTTCCCAATGAATATGAATCAATATAATTATCTAATTCTATTTCTAATATTGGCATATTGTCTGAAAATCTATTTCCTTCTATTAGGCGAATATTTTCTAAAGATTTTTTATTAAAAAAGCCTCTCATCATTGTAACTGCAAGTGTTTGATTGGTAAGTGGTTTATTATCCTTATTTGCAGATGCTCTCATGTAAATATAACGACCATCATAAATGCATACATGTCCTCCATTTGTACCGAATATAATGGTATCGTGATTTTGTTCAGCAGTACCGACTAAAGGAATTAACGATTTTCCATCACGTTCATAATTATCTTCTACTTTGAAATAGTCTAGCAGTGTTGATGGAATATCAATCGTTTGAGCTACAGAATGAATCACTTGACCATTATTTTCTTCTAATTGAGGTACATGCATAAAGAAAGGTACATGTATGATTTCATCATACATCGGAGCAATATTTTTACCTAACCAGTGATGTTCCCCTAACAAAAAACCGTGATCCGTGTTGACAATTACCAAAGTGTCTTTCCACATATTATGTTCATCTAAATAGTCTAAAATTCTACCAAGGTGAAAATCACACATAGATAATAGTGCTGCATACTCTTTTCTCATATTTGTTAAGTCTTCTTCTGAAATATTTTCATTATATTGATAAGCCGGCCAATAAGGTACATTATCAACATCAATACAATCATACATTTTTCTATACTTTTCAGGTACATAAAATGGTTCATGTGGATCGAAACATTCAATTTGCAGGAACCAATTGTCCAAATCACGGTGATGCTCTAAAAAATCTAAACCTGCGTTAATTGTTTTGACACTAGACATGTCCTCTTCATTAATTTGTTTGGTTCTATTAGCATAATGCTGAGTTACTGATAAACCCGTTTTATTCAAACTATTCTTATTATTATTTTCTAAGGCTTGGTTTCGAGGTATCCACCTGTCTCCTTCCTGTCCTCGAAACCCTTCCCAGGTTGAATATCTATTGTGATATGTTGCTCCACCATCTTCAAAGTAATGAGAATGATCAGTAACAAGATGACAATATACTCCACTTTCTTGGAGGCGTTCAAATACAGAGTTATCAAAACTTTCCAACGGCCCCCAGCTTCGATGTAAAAAATTATAGCGCCCTGTCTGTAATTCTCTTCTAGCTGGCATACAAGGCATACTTCCACCATAAAAATTATCAAAGGTTACGGTTTTATTTTGTAACCTTTTGAAATTTGGAGCATGAACCCAATCATTTCCAAAATTAGGCAAAAAATCTCTAGTCAATGTATCGAACATAATCATAACTGCTCGCATTTTTAAATCCTCCCTCTATATAATTAAAATATCTTCAAAATACTCTTGTTTTCTTAGAAATCTCATACACCTATTTAGGAATATTACAGGGGAAGTGGTCAAGTATAGGGACACATAATATTCTTACACCACCCTATCCATCCTAACGATCAAATTGTTAGCATTTGGTTAAAAATTGATATAACCATGCTCTATTACTCCACACTACTCATGGTCGTTCACCCTCCCATGTATCACGAAATATTAATCCTATACATTCCTTCGTTCTGCGTATCCACAAGGTGGAGGTCGGAAAAGCTCCTATACTGGGTCGTATGCCCGAATGGAAAAAATAAGCTCGACTCTGCATTATTAGTGATTGTTGATTCCAGAAATCCAAGTTCATTTATTCTTACATTTTGTTTATAAAACTTAAGCTGCCTGTAACGATTCGGTTTGAGGATCCCTTCAATAACTTGCTAACGTCATCTCGTGCACGTGCGGCGTGTTTGTCCTTAGCAATGTCAATTCCTACAATTATGTTTTTGGTGTGATTTGCGATATTTTGTGATTTGATTACAATTCATGGTGAGCCCTTTCCTTGGTTTTTATTAATTTCGGGGTCAATGCATCGACACCCAGCGCTATACCAGAGAGATTCTTTTTTGTTCAAACCTTAAATTTCTTCATTACAGGAATACTCCTATAGTAAATTTAATTTACAACTGTTAGTAATTCTTCACCAATCGATACATAATCATTTGTTGTTTCTACTACATCTAGAAATTCATTCGAGTTAGTCACAACAATAGGAGTAATGAGTGAATAACCCTTTTTTTTAATTTCTTCTAAATCAAAAGTAATCAAACGTTGGCCTTTTGTTATCTTATCCCCTTGCTTAACATGTGATTGAAAATGCTCTCCGTTTAAATTAACAGTGTCCATACCTATATGAATTAACATTTCCACACCATTATCATAAGTTATGCCTATAGCATGATTAGTTGGAAAAAGACTCGTTACCGTTCCTTCATCGAAAGCCACAACTTCATTATTTGTAGGGTTAATTGCTACTCCCTTTCCCAAGAGCCCTTCTGAAAAAGCTTTATCTTCAATTTGAGTAAGAGAAAGAACTTTTCCTTCGATAGGCGTAGTAACTACGATTTCAGATAAAATCTTTTCAGAATCTATTGTTCCGTCTTTTGGTAAATCCACAGACTCATTATTTTCATCATCCATATTAGCATTGTAGCCAAAAGTTAACGTGAAAATAAAACCTAAAACGAAAGAAACGGCTATAGCAATTAGAAACCCATAAAATCCTGCATCCAAACCTGTGTCAGGACTAATATAGTTTGGAATTCCAAAAAGCCCCATGCCACCTATAATATAACTTTTTGAATTAGCTATACCTATAATGATTCCACCGATCGAAGAAGCCAGTAATGTTGCATAAAATGGTTTTTTTCTTGGTAAAGTAAGACCATAGATAGAAGGCTCAGACACTCCAAAAAGACTGGATATGAAAGCAGGAATTCCTAAACTTTTCACTTTGTTATTTCTGGTTTTTATAATTATTGCTAATACAACACCGGCAGTAGCAAAAGGTGTTGCCATCCCTAAAACAATAATTGAGTCATATCCCAATACAGAAAGATTATTCAAAGCAATAGGGATTAACCCCCAATGCATTCCGAACATTACAAATACTTGCCAAAAACCTCCAACTATCCCTCCTGCTACAATAGGACTAAAATTGTAAAACGCCAATGTTAACGCTCCTAAAAGATTTCCAATCCAAGTTGCAATAGGCCCAATAACTAAAAATGTAACTGGTACTACAATGATCACCGTTAGAAACGGCACTAAAAAGTTCTTGACAACATTAGGCGTAATTTTCCCTAAGAATCTCTCTACTTTGGAAGCAAAGTATACGGAAATGATGATCGGGATAACACTTGAAGCATAATTCATCATAATAACCGGTATACCTAAAAACGTAATATACACTGGTGCCTCAAAAATAGTTCCTTCAAATAATGTATATAAAGGCTCTCCACTCGTTGTTATTCCTGTTATCAAAGGATACACTAATGATGCACCTATAACCATACCAACAAAAGGCCTTACATTAAACTTTTTAGCTGCAGTATAACCCAGGAAAACTGGAAAGAAATAAAAGAAACTATCTCCGGCAGCCTGTAAAATTTTATAAGTCCCAGATTCAAGCGAGATTAGTCCGATAGCTACAAACAATGCATTAAGCCCTTTTATCATACCCGTTGCAGCTAACACCCCGAGAACCGGTGTAAATATTCCTGAAATAATATCGATAAACTTATTAAATAACCCTTTTACTTCTGGATTGTGTTTGTTTTCCGATTCTATCGATAAACCAGAAAACGCTACAAATTCAGCATAAACATCTGGAACATGGTTACCGATTACAACTTGAAATTGCCCCCCATTCTTAATTACCGTAATAATCCCTTCTGTGTGCTTTAACATTTCAGGATTTGCCAGTGATTCGTCCTTCAAATTAAAACGTAACCTGGTGATGCAATGCTTTAAATCACCTATATTGGATTTTCCGCCTACACCAACTAATATTGTTTTTACTAGTTCTTTATATTTCATAATTTTTTACTCCTTTATATAGTATAAAAAAAAGACAAGACAAAATTAGAAGGTTAATGGACATTCTAATTCGGTCTTGCCTGCATTACCAGTAACAACCCTATTTTAATTACGATTTATTAACTTTTCGATATGAAGAATTAAGTAAAGCTGCTCATCTTCATTTAAGTGTATATCTAAATATTTCTCTATTAATTTCATCGTTTCATAAGCACCATGGTATTTATCTTTAACTTGCTTTAGCAACATATTTTCCACAGATGTTTCTTTTCGGTTATCAAGCCTTTTAAAGAAAAAACGCAAATGTGTTACAAATCGATCATAAGCCAAAGATTCTTCATTAAGTTCGACCTTATTTTTAAATCTTACAATAGATAAAATATCTCTAATCATTTTAGCCGTTTTAGCTGTATTTTCGATTTGTCCGATATTAGAATTTATTTCAGCATTAATAATATGCAAAGCAATATTTCCTGCTTCAGCTTCTGTAAATTCTATCCCTGTTTTTTCGGAAATTAACTCTATTGCTTTATTGCCAACCGCGAATTCTTTCGGATAAAATTTCTTTACTTCCCAGGAAAGTTCATTTATATTGACAATACCGTCATTGTACAACCTAATGGTATTAGCAATATGGTCTGTTAAAGAAATATATAAGGCGTCACTTAATTCATATGGAATTTCACTTTTTGCATATGAAATAATATCGTCAGTAAGAGAGACATATTGCGTAGGTATATTTTCTAGTAATGATGCAAACTTCTCTGTCATTTGTTTTCTTTGAAGAACAAACTTTTTCTCAATTTTATTTGGATCTGCTACATCACCCGTTCTTTTTTGAAAGCCCAAGCCTGAGCCAATCCAAATAAAATCTTCTCCATTTTCATCTCTTACCAAAACTGCATTATTATTTAAGATTTTTTTTATAACCGCCATGTTATAACACCCTCTAAAAATAAAAATACCTTAACTTGGCCAAAGAAAACCTAGTCTTTCGCCACGTCAAGGTATAGCCTGATTACTTCTTGTTCAGTAACTATCCTAATTAAATTATACATTAAATATATCACAATAAAAAAGGGATTGCAAGCGCTTTTTTATTCTTATCAAAAAAATTGAATTACACTATAAAGTAAGGATAAATATAGGTGCAATTGGGATTGTGTTCCGTCCCCTCACAGATCCGTGCGGGCGCAATTAACGCACACGGCTCCTCACCAACATCTTTCACAAAATATAGCTAATATGCTCCCTTAATTCGTAAATGTTTACCTTTATCTTCGGTTTCGGAAGTGGATATTTACGCAAAAACAACCGAAACTTCTCCCATGTGAATGAATTACGCTGACTTCTGCGGTTCATCCACTTGAAAAATTGTTTGATTATTTCATCTTGAAATTTATCCACTGCTGTCCCTTTGAACTTCTCGGCGCACTTTTCGTGAATTTTTCTTTTATATCCCATACTTCTACTTGCTTATCTTTTCCCCAATAAATCTATAATAAGATGATATTGCACTCTTTCCCTCTCCTTTACCTTTTGTCTCAGCAACTCAAGGTTATCAAAAGAGAGAGGAATGGGTGTAATTTTTTGCCTCTTTCTACGCATTGATACAATAAGGAGTACCACCACATTTAGGTATAGAGCCAAAATAAAACAATCTTAACTTATTCTAATTCGGAATAAGAAGAGTATTTTTAACAAAACTAAGATTCATAGCTTTCTAAAATGGAAGTTATCTTATCCTCAAACATACCAGTATTTAAAAATGATTTTAGAATACCATAAGTCTGTACTACAGGATTGATTCTATAAAAAGATTGATTAGTCACTGGATTAGTCACTACTGATATACTATAGCCTTCAGGTACTTCAACATCGCCTTCTTTGTTAACGCTTGTAGTAACTTCTGTTTGCGTTGAATGCTCTTTTGTTGCAGCAAGTGCTGATGTACCAGCAAAATTTGCAACAAGAAGACTTGCACATAACCCTGAAACTAAAACTTTTTTCATGTAATAATTTCTTCTTAAAGTAGTTATTTCAATTAAAGCGTAACATAACCAATTTTAACATACAACAAATAATCCCAATCTTTGATAGATTTAGTAAAAGGTTATTTTGCATTTAATTAATGAAATATATTTCAATCCATTCAAAATTTCAGCATAAATTTTTCCCTAAAATTAACAAATGTAAACACTATATAATCCCCTACCAAAAACACATACTTTTATTAAAAATTCCCTTTCAAACAATTTTGGTAGGGAACTATATCATTTTTTATGTTTTTTAACCATTTTAGTCTAGGATAAATGCTGTCAAATAGGCAAATTAAGTTAGCTTTTTATTACCACTTAGTACCATGTGAAAGATTAGAATTATTTATTCAACAAACGGGCCATTTCATTTAATAAGGGGATTTTCTTAGAACTCAAAACAATTTCAGTTAATATATCTCCTTTATGAATCCGATGTAGCAGAAAATGCATAAAAGTCAAGCCTTGTAAAAGAACGTTCGTTCCCTTATATTTGTATCTAAAGAATTTATAAATGAATTAAATTTATTTGAAAGTAGGTAGGTATACAGTGAAGATTGACATACCCAAAATCCCTGAAGATCTCACGCCAAGAATATTTACAGATATTTTTTACGAAGAAGATCCGGAATTTGAAATGTGTATAGTTAACGATTCAGAATTTGCCGACGAAGCACTTGATCGAGTGCGATTATATAAAACAGTGATTAGGAATTGTAATTTCACAAATACGGATTTTAGCCGAATTGATCTTACCGATGTGCGCTTTGAGAATTGTGATTTATCCAATGCTAATTTGGGGAATGCCTCCATGAATCGAGTTGAGTTTCTTAATTGTAAGTTACTTGGCAGCAACTTAACAGAGTCTTATATCGGTAATACAAGATTTAGGGAAACCATTCTTAATATGGTTACGTTCGGTAACTCAAAACTGGAAAAGGTGATTTTTGATGATGCTGCGTTAGAACGCGCCGACCTTTTTGACTGTAAGCTTAAAAAAGTAGAATTTCTTTCATGCAATCTTAATGGCGCGAGCTTTGAAGAGACACCTTTAAAAGGAATTGATATAAGCTCATCTGATTTTGATTCTTTAACTGTATCAATGGAGGACTTAAAAGGATGTATAGTATCAACGTCTCAAGCAATACAATTTGCTTCGTTATTAGGTCTAAAAATTCGACAAAATTGATACCGTTTAATCCTCTTTAACTTTGTACTTTGATTTTAAGAGGCATAAAATGACGTATGAAGACTTTATTTATCAAAAAAGGCAAAATTAAATTTTGATAATATTTATGCAAAGTTTTATATATACTGTAGACGGTAAGGCAGCACAAAAATGCTGTCTTACTGACAATGTATTGATATTATAATAATTGAATATATTCAATGAGAGGTTGAAGTAGATGACAACTTATCAAGTCATTGATTTAGAAAGTTTTCCAAGAAGAAACTATTATGAGTATTTTATGGCGACAGACACAACGTTTGAAGTGACAGCAAAAATTGATGTTACTCGAGCAGTTAAAAAATGCAAAGACGAATCTATAAGTTTTTATGCTTATTCCATTTTTAATTTGACTAAATCGGTTAACGCGATTCCGAATTTAAGATATGCCCACATAGATAATCAATTAGTAGAATGGCAAGAATTAGTGCCAACGTTTACGCACTTTAATCAAGAAAAAGAGTTATTTTATAGTTTATGGTTGGAAGGATTAACAGATTATAAATCCGTTGACCGTGAGTACAAAAAGCTTATAAAAGAGTATGCAAACACAACAGATATCGCACCAATGGGAGATGTTCCACCCAACGTGGTAAATATTTCATCAATTCCTTGGATGCATTTTGAACATTTTTCATCTCAAGCAGCAGCTAACAAAAATAATTTAACACCAATGATTACCAGTGGAAAGTACGAAAAAGTTGGTTCAAAGTTACTAATGCCAGTGAATATTAAGGTTCATCACGCAACAGTAGATGGCTATCATGTGACGTTATTTTTTGAAACACTGCAACGTGAAATGAATCGTTAACTTTTAGGAGAATAGGAAGGAAAACAATCGCGCAAATAAACTGATTCAGGGATTTAATTATATCGTGATGATGAAACAAGGAAGAGGAATTGATTAAAAATTTGTTTGGGAATGCGGGCATCAACCCAAGCATACAACATAATTTCCATTGTGACTTAGATTATAACATTCATGTTGTTTGCCGCGACTTCCTTCAGATTCTTGGTCACCCTAAGCACCCTTGACTTAAGCTAATCACTACTGCCTTCTTGGCTCAGAACTTCAACCCTAAAGAATGTGCGCATGCTTGGCACACTAAATCAAAACCACCAGTGTGAACTGGTGGTTTGCTCTGCGGCTGAAAGCCTTTATTACCGATCTCAACTTTAACCCCAACGATCGGGTTTCCCTCTTGCACTGCATTTACTCGTTGATATTTCTTCTTATTTTTTGTCCTGTAAATAGATCGAACTCTTCAAATAATGTTAATTGATCACTCCTATAATCTTCCTTGAGCTGATTCCTGATATATTCTTGAATTTGTTTTTTATTTCTTCCCACTGTATCAACATAAAATCCTCTACACCAAAATTTCCGATTTCCACATCTATATGAATCATGAGGCTGCTTCTTCCTTTTAAATAGCTCATAAATTGAGATACGCTTCATTATGGTGGTATACTAACTAACATATAGATGAAATCTTTAATATCACTAATGCTTCCATCAATGTAGTTTGGAAGTTTAAAATCCAGAATTATACAAACACCGAAAAACCCCACCTTCATTCAGATGGGGTTTCACTTTCGACAATATCACAAAATTCAGCGAGTGACAGGCTCCAATTTTTATATTAACCCGTACTTTACAAAACTATTAAATATACCATCTTCATCAGGAGTATCAGTAATATCATCAGCCGCTAGCTTCAGAGCTTCTTTAGCGTTTCCCATAGCAATTCCACGGTGAACATATTGAATCATTTCCAAATCATTCATCCCATCACCATAACCAAATGAGTTCTTTCTATTTATATTCAAATGTTCTAACACCTTTACAATAGCTGTCGCTTTATGGATACCTGGAACGGATAATTCTCCACTATTTTCCCCGAAGATAGGTACGGTGCTAGAAATAATATTGAATTTTGTTCCAAACTCTTCACTTATCTTTTCGATAGGTAAGTCTGATCCTAAAAAGGAGATCTTGTTAATGTCGTCTCGTATCAAATTTCTACCTTCAATCAGCGCATCATGGAATGGAAGGATTCCTTTTTCAATTTCCTCCTTCGCCTCGTGATTTTCCTTGATTACTTTATCAATGATGGAGCGTATATGTTTTTTGCAGTATTTACTAGCAAATAACCCACCATTTGACTCTAAATAAAAATCAATACCATGCTGACTAAAATAATCAACCAGATGCTGGACATCTTCAGGGTCCACGGTTTCATGTAAAATGACTTCTTGCCCAACTTCAATATATGCTCCAGCTGCGCCAATAATGCCATCGAATCCTATGTCCAGTATATCCTCATATAGTTCTGCTTTCGACCGTCCTGTACTGATAAAAATAAGATGACCGTTCTCTCTCGCTTTTTGCACCGCAGACTTTGCTGATTCAGGGACCACTCCATTATCATTGACGAGTGTCCCATCGATATCCATAAAAATAATTTTTTTCAACCTATCCAACTCCTGTACTACATTTATCTTACATCAATGATGAATAAATAACCTTCAATTATTCAGTGTACTTGACAATTGGAAGTAACAAATTAAATTTGTTTAGGGTTCTCCGAGAGATTATAGCTTTTCTCCATTCGTAGCGATTACGTCTTTATACCAACAGAATGATTTTTTCTTTTTACGTTCTAATGTACCATTACCTTCATCATCTAGGTCTACATAGATAAAGCCATAACGCTTGGACATTTCTCCTGTTGATGCACTGACAAGGTCGATACATCCCCAAGAAGTATAGCCCATCACTTCTACACCATCTTCAATAGCCTCTCCGACCGCATTAATATGTTCTCTTAAATATTCGATACGGTAGTCGTCCTGGATGCTGCCATCCTCTTCTACTTTGTCATAAGCACCTAAACCATTTTCCACTACAAATAACGGTACTTCATACCGATCATAAAGTTCATTAAGTGTAATACGAAGACCTGTTGGGTCAATTTCCCATCCCCAGTCACTTGCTTTAAGAAATGGATTTTTAACACCACCGACCATGTTACCTTGACCGATTTCATCTGTAGTTTTTTCTTTTCTTTCTGTACGAGACATATAGTAAC
Organism: Virgibacillus sp. 6R; assembly: GCF_001895305.1. Classification (NCBI taxonomy): domain Bacteria; kingdom Bacillati; phylum Bacillota; class Bacilli; order Caryophanales; family Bacillaceae; genus Virgibacillus; species Virgibacillus sp. 6R. The sequence continues at coordinate 1,427,486 of NZ_CP017762.1, forward strand.
TTAAAGAAATAAAGTCAACAGTACCTTCTTTAATCAATTCTAAGTCGCCATCTTCCATTTCGATATTAATGTCATGTTCCTTGAAATAGCGATTAATGAAAGTAGGATATTTCCCACGGACTTGAACATCTGTACAGAAATTATTAAATAAACGACTTTCTTCATGTGCATACATGACGTTTTCAGGATTGGAATCATAGGAATAGACTGGGGCATAAATAATCATACAGCCTACTTGAGATCCCGGGATAATTCGATGTGCTGCATTAACAGCAAGTGCACTTGCGACAAATTGATGATGCAGGGCTTGAAATGTTGGTTGGTACCTATCTTCTTCTTTTTGAATCGCAAATCCAAGTCCCATGATTGGCATCATAAATCCACTATTTATTTCGTTAAATGTCAACCAATATTTTACCTTATCTTTATAGCGGTTTAATACCGTTTCAACATATCTTTCGAAAAATGTAATCAACTCACGATTTCTCCAGCCGCCATAATTTTTCACTAAGTTTAATGGCATTTCATAGTGCGATAAAGTAACAACAGGTTCAATATCATACTTTGCCAATTCATCAAAGACACGATCATAGAATGCCAGGCCTTCTTCGTTTGGCTCCAGTTCATCTCCATTAGGAAAAATTCTAGACCATGCAATGGATAAGCGATAGGTTTTGAATCCCATTTCGGCGAATAGAGCGATATCTTCTTTATACCGGTGATAAAAATCAATACCTAAATGATTCGGGTAGTAATATTTATCTTTGTCAATCTCCCAGTCAAACCCAGGTTCACTTAATACTTTAAGCCTTTCTTTACCACCTGGTAAGACATCGGCAATATTCAATCCTTTATTACCTTCACCAAAGCCACCTTCTAACTGGTTCGCAGCCGTTGCTCCGCCCCATAAAAATCCTTTTGGAAATCTCGTATTTTTTGTCATGTAATGACCTCCTTCATTTTGTAATGCTATCCAAGCAGTGTTTTTATGAGTAAACGCTTGGATAACATTTTTCATTCAAGTATTAACCTAACTTTTCTTTCGTAACTTACTCTACAAAGCATTCTGTTCTTTCATCGTCAATGATACCATCATAATCATTATCTTTCCGCAAGAGATGATGTCAGCGTTATATGCGGAAGCAATATATTTATCACCAAATAACACATTTCCCTCACCATCTACTTGACTAGAATAGGTAGTCATGACAGATGCGGGCTCTTCTGTTTTTTACCAGTTAGGTTTAATCCCCCGCCTGTGACTATATTTAGATGATCCTCATAATTGTCACCTTGGAAAACCGCAAACTTACTTTGAAACGTATGTGATTACCCCCCCTTCGCCAGCACCATTCTGTTTTTCTGACAAGTTTACTCTTTTAGTGTTGCATCTTTTCTTGCATTTCCATAGAAGGTTATAATCTATTTATCTAAAAATATAATTGGCTTTCCAACCTGAATCGTTCCCTCTTCTGCAGTTTCAATGGACGTATATTGATCAAAGTTTGTAATAACAACGGGAGTAAAAATATCATAGCCAGCTTTTTCAATTGCCTCTATATCAAACTCAATGAGCAATTGTCCTTTTTCTATTTTGTCTCCCTGAGCAACATGTGCGTTAAAGAACTTTCCTTCTAATTGAACCGTATCCATTCCAATATGAACTAATAATTCTGCGCCATGCTCTGTTACAATACCAATCGCATGTTGTGTATCAAATAAAGCAGAAACCGTACCAGCTACAGGTGAAATTAACTTCCCTTCTGAAGGTTTGATTGCGACACCTTTCCCTAACGCACCTGATGCAAAAGCGGAATCGGAAATGTCAGCTAACTTGATCACTTCCCCATTTAACGGACTTTCTATTACTTCACTTGTTACATTTTGTTTCGTGTTATCTTCTGCTTGTGGAGCTGGTTCTTCAGTTTCTTTATTTGCACCACTAAAGAAGTATGTTAGTACAAATGCTAACACTGTTCCAACGGCAGCTGCGATAAGAGCACCAATGAATGCAACATTTATGCCTTCTTTTGGTTGGATAAAGCTAGGTAACTGGAATATTCCAAGTCCCCCCATCGCATAGCCAACCGTACCAAACAGTCCTAATAATGCACCGCCAATTCCTGATGCAATTAGTGTGAAGATGAATGGTTTTTTAAGTGGTAAAGCAATCCCGTACATACCAGGCTCTGTTACCCCAAAGATGGCTGATAAGATAGCGGGCGGGGTTAGTGTTTTCAACTTCTGTTTTTTCGTTCTCATCCAGATTGCTGTAAGAGCACCAGCTAGTGCAAAGGAATGGACAAACATTAATGCTAAGATCGGGTCCCATCCTTGACTAGAAAAGTTGTTGATCGCAATTGGGACAAGTCCCCAGTGCAGTCCAAACATAACAAATACTAACCAGAAAGCGCCTATAGCCGCTCCAGCAATCACAGGACTTAACTCATATAACCAAATGGTTCCTGCTCCGAGCAACTGACTTGCCCATGTAGCAATTGGACCAATGACAATAAAGGTTAATGGGACAATGATAAGCACGGTCAGCATCGGAACGACAAATGTTTTTACAACGTCTGGTACTATTCTCGCAAAAAAATTTTCAAGCTTTGCAGCGAAAAATGTAGATAAAATAATTGGAATAACCGACATCGCATACGTCATTAAAATAATTGGAATACCAAAGAATTCTATATGAACGGGTGATTCAAATAGGGTACCTGCAAATAATGTGTATAAAGGCTCTCCCGCTTGAGCACCCGGATCAAGCGCTGGGTAAACTAGTGCACCCGCTATCAACATTCCTAAGAAAGGTGTTCCGCCAAATTTTTTCATTGCTGTATATCCTAGGAATATTGGCAGGAAGTAGAACAATGCATCTCCAATTGCATTTAAAACTTGGTAGGTTCCGCTTGCTTCATTAAGCCAACCCATCGCAATAAATAACGCATTAAATCCTTTGATCATACCTGAAGCTACTAATACAGCTAAGATTGGCTGGAAAATACCAGAAATCATATCGATAAATCGGTCCAATAAGCTACCTTTATTACTTTTATCATCCGGGTCATCAACTGGTCTATTCGATTCGAAACCGCCTTCAGCAACAACTGCTTTATAAACGTCAGGCACGTGGTTTCCTATAACAACTTGATACTGCCCGCCACTTTGTCTAACCGTAACAACGCCATCCATGTTTTCCAGCACTTCCGTATTCGCTTTTCCTTCATCTTTTAGTTTAAAGCGTAAGCGGGTAATACAATGCACAACACTGTTAACATTTTCCTTACCGCCGACATTTTCAATTATGGCTTTCGCTAGCTTCTCATATTTCATTTTAAACCCTCCAATTCTAATCTGTTTTTTTTAAATAAAAATCCGAATGCTTTTACAAACATGATTCCATACTATGTTTGTTTGTACTTTCACAAGCAAGAATGTTACTATTCTTAGTCTCTGTAAAGTACAAAACCCCTTTTACCAAAACGTTCGGGAAATGCTTTTAAGTTTATTCATTAAGGGCTTTTAAATAACCCTACTTAAATTCGATTGGTTAACCGATGAATATGCAAAGTTAAATACAATATTTCATCATGTGAAATGGACCAATTATAGTCCTTTTTAATATACGAAGCAATGCGTTCTGCACATCGATATGCTTTATCATATTTCACTTTAATCTGCTCATATAAAAACTCATCATATGTGTCTTCCAATTTTTCTTTGCGAATAAAACGCATGGCAAAAAAGCGCAAATGTGTCAAAAATCGCTCATAATTGACTGAGTCTTCATCTAAGTCTATTTGAAAATAATATTTAACGATATTTAAGATGTCATTGACCATTTCTGTCACTTGAATAGTCTTTGACATATTCTCACCAGAAAGCTGACTATTAACAAAATGCAATGCGATGGAAGCCGCTTCGTCTTCTGGCAATTCTATATTTAATTCTTGGTTAATAATGTCCAGTGCTTCTAGCGCTATTTTGTATTCTTGCTTGTAATACTTGCTAATTTCCCATAACAATGCATTTTTCAAATCGTATCCCAATTTATGTCGTTCCACCGCAAAGCTCAAATGATCAATTAAAGCGACATATAAATAATCATCTAATTGATAGGATAGTCTAGACTTGGCCAGTTCAATAATTTGATGGGCTAATTCCAAATAAATCTCTGGTATTTCTTTTAATAGTTCGGCAATCTTATTAGATACACCTTTATGCTCCAGTATAAAGGTCTTTTCTATCTTTTCTGGATCGATGGAATCGCCTTCTTTTTTCTGAAACGCCAAGCCTAAGCCCATAACGACAACTTCTTGATGCTGCTCATTATAAGTCAATGCTACATTATTGTTTAATATTTTTTTGATTTTCATATTACCCACACCTGAATTATATTTTAGGAAATCTGATATACAATCAGTGTATGAGGCGGGCAAAGTACGAAAACCGGCTCTTTGCCCAACTCCTTTTGACTATTCTATTACTATTTCTTATCTGTCATTAATTATTCTGAAACTGTGGTAGATATTCTTGATGAGCTTCAAGCATTTCATCCAGAATTTCTTTCGCTATGGTGTCAGATGGAACGAGTGGATTGATTGTCATTGCTAGAAGTGCTGTTTGATAATTACCGGTTACAGCAGCCTCTGCTGCCACTCTTTCAAATGATTTGATTTGCTGTACAAGGCCTCTTGTTGCTACAGGTAAATCACCAATAGCGATTGGTTTTGGGCCATCTTTTGTAATAACAGAATTGATTTCAACAGCTGAGTCATCTGGAATGCTTGCAATTGCTCCATTATTAATTGTATTAACAGGCTGAATATCTCTGCGATCATTATAGATAGAATCAATTAGGCTACATGCTGCATCACTATAGTAAGCACCACCTCTTTCCTCTAATTGTGGAGGCTTGATCGTTAAGTCTTCATCTTTATATAACTCAAATAAATCTTTTTCTAGTTTTTGAACTACTTCAGCTCGAGTTCCTTCTTCCGCCGCTGCTTTACTTTCTTCCTCAAACATCTCACTTGTCTTGTAGTAGTAACGGTGATAAGGACAAGGAATCGCTTGAAGTGCTTTTAGGAAGTCTGGTTCCCATTTTAAGTCGACAATATTTCTCATCGTTCCACTTGACACGTCACCTGAAGCAATCTTTTCAATATATTGATCGGTATAAATTTCCCCATCCAGATAGACATTTAATCCGTAAATCATATGGTTCAATCCTGCAAAATCAATTTGAATCCGCTCAGGATCAACACCTAATTGATCTGCAATCCCCATTTTCATTCCGACCGGGACATTACATAGACCAATGATTTTCTTCCAATCACTATGGCGGAGGACTGCTTCTGTCACCATTCCTGCAGGGTTGGTGAAGTTAATCAACCATGCGTTAGGACATAATTCTTCCATATCTTTAACGATATCTAAGATAACTGGAATTGTCCTCAAACCTTTGAAAAGTCCACCCGGTCCATTTGTCTCCTGACCAATGACGCCATATTTTAAAGGAATACGTTCATCTTTTGCCCGTGCTTCCAGTAAACCGACACGTAACTGAGTCGTTACAAAGTCTGCATCTTTCAATGCTTCCCGGCGGTCTAATGTAAGATGTACATCAATTGGCAAGCCAGCTTCTTTAATCATTCGCTTAGCTAAGCCACCAACGATTTCCAGTTTTTCTTGTCCTTCTGGGATATCAACTAACCAAAGCTCACGGACTGGTAAACTATCATATCTTTTTATAAAGCCCTCGACTAATTCCGGAGTATAGCTTGAACCCCCACCAATTGTGACAATTTTAACGTCTTTACTCATTAAAATGACCTCCTATACTAAAAACTCTCATTTTTCCTTTGAAAATCGATTCCTCATGCATGGATAGCGGTGAGCAATAAAAAAACCCGAACTGTTTGAAAACGCACGTATAGCGTTTTCAAATCAATTCAGGTTATGCCCAATTAAGGTTACATTCCTTAAATTTTAAGGTTAACTTATTTAATTATAGCTTTAAGTTATCACATTTTTTGATTAGTGTCAACGTTTATATTAAAAAAGGTTGAACCAAGTACTTGTGGGAGTTTTCTTATATTTTATATTGATTTTATCTGTTATTTTGTGACGTTATCAACGTCTATATCCCTTTTCCTTTTTTAATCCCTCGCCATCCTTTTAAAGCTGCTGTAATTGGTTTTCCACGGTTTTTCTCAGAGCGAATTGAAGAAATTGATAAAGGACCTGTTCAATCATTGGAATCAACAGGGTCGCCCTGTTTTAGAGTAGTTTCTGGTTCCATAATTCTCCGGTTCCTTTCTTTTGGCGGTACAAGCTTATTCACGTAGTTGTCCATTTATTTGAAAATATTTCGTCTGCAAGGAAAAGGTGATTTAAGAATAAAGTATCTATCCCAAGCGATACATTATCACTTGGAGTAAGCTTTTTAAAATAATCCTATTCCACACTCTTTAACGATTCAATCATATCGATTCTATTTACTTTTCTTCTAAGCAATAAATTCGATATAATCGTCAATACAAATGTAAGTACGATTGCCAAGCCTATTGTACTGAATCTCAGTCTATCAGGAATCTGTTGATTGGTACTGGATAATGCTTCGACAACTAGACTGAACATATAACCACTTATTGGCCACGCAACAATTACTGCAAATGTCGTTAGTATGATATTTTCAACAAAAATAATTCTGTTTATCTTATTTTTCTGGTAGCCTAACACCTTTAATGTGGCAAGTTCACGTGTGCGCTCATATATATTAATGGAGGATATGGTAAACATGGCACCAAAAGATAATATAACCGCACAAATAATAAACATGATAAAGACAGGATTATTTTGTTGAATCATATTGTCCACCGCTTTTTTTATGTCAACCCGGTAAGAAATCGTATCTACAGAAGGGCCCTCTTCAAAATAGTTCTTTTCTTGAGTTTAGAAAAATATTTCTTAGGATTAACTTATTCCATATGAAAATTTATTCCATACACTGGTAATTCTCTCCACTAACGTTTTCTTCATTTTCTTTGGCGGTTTTGAACGTAATGCCTGTGCTGCTCGTTCCTTTAATATACTTTTTCCACTAAAAAACATGCTATTACCCCAAAAACAATGGAAATGCTAATCGGTGGAAATAAGGTATAAAATGAAATGGCCAAGTTAAAGTTTGGTAAGGAACAGGTTTGCTTAATAACCGAATGTCTTTTTCAATTATTTTATCCCGCATTAAATTGGCAGCAAGACCCCACTGATTGAAGTTTCACTTTATTGGTGCATACATTTCTAAAAACACACGTTCTAGACCTTCTTCGTATATTGTCAATAATATATTAATGTAAGCCGTACCTATTAATTCATATCCATTTTCTTGGGCTATTCTTAAAAGACTTTCTCCTACTTCATAATCTATGCTCTTTTCTCCATTAACAAATCTACCATCTTCTATCACAGTATAAATACATTTTGGATGTGAAAGGATTCCCTTTAGGATTTTTGTCGGTATCTTCTAATTCTCTTACAACGATAAATCTCTCCCCTTTCATCCCATCTTCATCAAAATTGATTACACGTCTCGCACTCGCTAATGTTACAGCTTTTTTTAAACTCCCGGTACTATTTCTTATCGTTTCATACTCTTCGTAGGCAGCATATTCTGCAATTTCACCTGTTACTTCTAATGGCTTCATCTCTTTAACTACGAATTCACCTAGATATTCCTTTGTTTTAAAGCAGTCCTCCTTGACTGATTTTATCTTCTTTAGAAGACGTTTTTTATAGTATCGGCACAACAAAAATTACCGGAATTAAAAACGCTATCCTTCAATACATCTACCGACACGAGACATACTTTAAGTTATCTTCTCTTAAGAAATATAATGTTTTGGTTACAGAATATCTACCCATCGGAGATGAATAAGTTCATGCGACCATTTAGTTCCCAGTTCAACCATTGGCAAGATAAGGTGTTTTGCCTGTTTTTACAAAAATCCACAAACATACAAGCTTTAAGGATTTTTCTGCATTGAATAGAAGTAAGAACATGCATAGATATATGATCTAGGTGCTCTTTAAATCAATAACAGGAGGGGCGCAGTGTGAAAACAATAGTTTTTATAGGAGCAAATAAATCAGGTTCAAGCCGAGAGGCCATTAAGGCGGCTGAACGCATGGGTTATTTAACCGTACTCCTAACAAATCGAAGTAAATTCTTGCTGCAAAGAACGGAGTTTCCTGATGTTCACGAAATGATGTTTAGTGTATTCACTAAAGAACATTTGATTCAATGTATTCTTGAACTGGAGAATCAAGGGAAAGAAATTGCCGGTATTCTAAGTTTTCTTGAATCTTATGTGTGTCTAGCATGTGAATTATCGGATGAGTGGGGCATTTCTTCATTTTCAATAGAAGCTATGCGAAAAATGGAAAACAAAATCGAAACACATCATGTGCTTAAAGGAATCACTTCACCACAATTTGAAGTTTTTCACCCATTAGATTCACTACCTAAGTTTTTAAATCGCCATAAGGTAGGAAAATGGATTGTTAAACCTCCAAATTCTACTGGTTCAAAAGACGTCATTCTAGCTGATGGCCAAAAAGCGTTAAAACAGGCAATTCAACATTTATCTAATAAGCGTCACGGTCAACCTATATTAGTTGAGAAATATTTGGATGGTCCACAATATTTAGTGGAGGCATTAATCAACTTTGGGACTGTCCATATTGTCGCAGTCATAAAACAATCATTCTCTGAGATTAATCCTTTTGTTGTCACAGGATATTCTATTCAAACAGATCTCGAAGAAGACTTTTATGAAGGATTATATGAAAATGTCACTTCCATTATTCGAGCGTTTAATTTTACAAAGGGTGCATGTCATTTAGAATTAAGGTTTGTTTATGGGAAATGGAAACTCATAGAAATCAATCCACGGATTTCCGGAGGAGCCATGAATGCTATGATTGAAAAAGCCTATGGAATCAACCTAGTTGAGCAAACGATACGGCTTTATTTAGGACAAACACCTGAATTGACTAGTCAATGGAAAACAAATATTTACACTCACTATGTAACCGTCAACAAGTCAGGGAAATTATTAAAGGTAACAGGGCGTAATAGAGCTGCAAGGTGCCAAGGGGTGGAGCAAGTTTATGTGAAACCAAGAAAAGGTACGATGATTGCCCCGCCTGTTTCTATGGGAAAACGATATGCCTATGTAATAGCAAAAGGTGATACGTCAGAACAAGCAAAAATAAACGCTCAAACCGCAGCAAAAGAACTGCATTTTCATTTAGAGGAGGAAAAACATGACAACAATCGGAATGCTTTCTCACCGTAATGATCCAAAAACTGTCTTTAAGTCTTATGCTTATGCAGCAGCTGCAAAGATGGAGGGGGTTGAATTTTTCTTCTTTTCCCCTGGGAGAGTTAATCTCAAAGAAAAAACAATCCTTGGATGGGTTTACGTAATGGGAGAATGGATAGAAAAAACTGTCCCTTTTCCAGACGTCATTTACAATTCAAGTCCACCAATAACCGAGAAGCAGGAAGTAATTGTTGAAGCATTGCGTCAAGATATTCCTTTTACGAGTAACCCCATTGGCGACAAAATGAGTGTCTACAATCGAATTAAAAAAGATGGAACCTTTTCAAACTATTTGATCCCCTCAGTAGATATTACTAAATTCGATGTTGTAAACGATCTTTTAAATGAATATCAAGAGATCATTGTTAAACCTGCGTCAGGTGCAAAAGGAATAGGTATTGTTTATATCCAACAAGAAGATGATCAGTACACTATTTATCAAAATCAGTTAAAACAAGTTCTAACCAAAATAGAACTCAAGCAGTTCATAGAAAATATTATAAAGAATGATGCCTTCCTATCTCAGCCCTTTATACAAAGTAAAACGAATAACGGGTTATCCTACGATTTTAGGTTGCACACTCAAAAAGATGGTGAAGGACAGTGGACATTGACAACTATTTATCCAAGAATTGCTGGGGAAGGGGTTGTTGCGAACTTGAGCGGTGGCGGCTATTCAGCCATATTCGAAAGTTTTTTAAAACATGAATTTGAAGAAAAATTTTATGATGTCAAAAGAACCTTGGAGCATTTTGCCGTTCATTTTTCTACTCATTTTGACGGTTTGTATAATGAACCACTTGATGAATTGGGGATTGATATTGGAATAGATGCTAACCGAAAAATTTGGATTTTCGAAGTCAATTGGCGACCAGGCCCCCCTATACTGTTTAGTCTAGAACAAGATGTTACCAAACGTATGATTCGCTATGCATGCTATTTACAACTCCAAAAAGCGCGATTAATGCAGAGTTGAAAGAAATTTAACTAATATCCAAAAACATGTAAACGTAAACTGGGGAATCTGTTTTAATAAGCTATTATTAATTGAGCCTGTTTTTTATATAAACAGGCTCTTAGGAGTGACTTGGAGTACTATCCATCTTCAGCTATCCTGCTCAGTTAGTTTAAGTACAATATTTCACAAATTAACATATAATATATTAACTATTTTAAAAATTTTAACGAAATTATCTTCATTTTATCTAAATCAAAACCACCAGTGTGAACTGGTGGTTTGCTCTGCGGCTGAAAGCCTTTATTACCGGCATCGGCCTTAAAGGCTCACCGATCGAGTTTCCCTCTTGCACCACATTCACTCGCTAATTCTAAAAAAATCTCTTATTTCTTCTTATTTTTTTGTCCTGTAAATGGATCGAACTCTTCAAATAATGTTAATTGGTCACTCATATAATCTTCCTTGAGCTGATTCCTGATATATTCTTGAATTTGTTTTTTATTTCTTCCCACTGTATCAACATAGAATCCTCTACACCAAAATTTCCGATTTCCATATCTATATTTTAGGTTGGAGTGGCGGTCGAAAATCATGAGGCTACTTTTTCCTTTTAAATACCCCATAAATTGGGATACACTTAATTTAGGTGGTATACTAACTAACATATGGATGTGATCGGAACAAGCATTGGCTTCATGAATAACTACACCTTTTCGTTCACATAGATCTCGAATAATCTGCCCAATACTCTTTTATACTTTCCGTAAATAATCTGTCTTCTATACTTTGGTGCAAAAACGATGTGATACTTACAATTCCATGTTGTATGTGCTAAACTATTCTTGTCCTTCATGGGACATGCCCCCTTCTACGGTGAAATTTGGTGGTCGGGAAACCAACCTTATCTTACAAGGGAGGCATTTTTATTTAACCCACGCTGAAAGCTTTACGGAACCCCTGGCATAGCCAGGGGTTTTCGAAACCATTATAAAGAGGTGCCCCTACAGCATAAGCTATGGCAAATGCAGTAACCAATTGCCAGCTGCGACTATTGTAACACTCATATCATCAGCAATATGAGGTAATAAACCTGCAATAACAAAATCATCTGTCCCTATGATGAATGTCCCAAGTACTAAGATAAGAAGTCGATAATTCATTTAATTTTACTTTCTAATTTTTCTCTCTCTTTCACCGTTTCCCAATAGTCCACAAGGTTTTCTAGCTGGTGTTCAATCTTTTGCAAGTAATTTATCTGCTGACGTACATTTGTTAACCGCTCAGAGTAAAGCTCTACAGCAATACGAGCACACCCATTATTTTCAGTGAGATGGAAAACATCACAAGATAATACATGATAAATCTCATCTGTATTCATTCCTATTTTAAAAAACAATTGAACAGCTTTTACTTTTTCAATATCAGATTTCTCAAATTCCCGATATCCATTTTCTAATCAGATTCTTCTGTTCGTAATATCGTAACGAACGAATACTTACTCCCGTTTCCTTTGACAATTCTCCGATTTTCATTTTCGCTCCCCTTAACCTTTTGCTGTAGCACTATCATAAACCATGACACCATGTTAGGGTCAACCTTGCAAAATAAATTGAATTATATAAGATTGACGTTTGACAAGTCACTTGATAATATATTAGACATCTAACATATTAGTAGGTGATTTTTTGAGTTTGTATGAACAGGTTAAGCGTATTAATGAAGCAGAATATACAATAAACCGCTTGATATATAAACATTATAAGCATTATTTAAATAACGGCATTACAACACAACAAGCAGTTGTATTAGATATTGTATACTTAGCAAAACGGATTACAGTCGGTGAAATTGCGATTGAAATGGATATTAGTTCTAGTGCAGTAAGCCAATTAATAGCAAAGTTAGAAAAGAAAAAATATATTAAACGGGAAATTAATCTAGAAAACCGACGTGAAGTATTTATAACGTTAGATGAAAATGGATTGAAGTATTTTTCGAAACAAGATTATGTTGAAAAACAAATCGCAGATAAAATTTACAGCAATCTTTCATCAAATGAGTTAGACGCATTAGAACACATTGTTGAAAAATTAAAGGAGATTGCGATGAAGGAATTATAAAATTTCTTCATACCTAATATGTTAGTTATCTAATTTATTTAGGAGGTTAATAAATGGAAAGTTTACTTAAAACTATATCATTTAATGGTGCAGTATATTATAAGAAAAATGGACAAATCAAACAGTATTATCATGGCTATCAAGATATCTCAAAGCAATACCTTATTACTAAAAATACACAATTTAATCTTGCTTCGTTAAGTAAAATGTATACAGCAGTAATGATATTTCAACTAATCGAAAAAGGACAGTTACGGTTAAACGATAAAATTACAAATTGGTTTAACGTCCCTCATTTTACAAATGTGACAGTTGCACAATTACTTACACACACATCTGGTATACCTGAGTATATTGCAGAAAATTCTACAATCAGTGTTGAAACATTTGCCGAAATTGCGCTACCACAACATAAGCCGAATGAACATTGGTCTTATAGCAATACGAATTATGTTTTACTTGCAAAAATCATTGAGGAAGTAAGTGGCTTATCGTATGAAACATATTTACAACAATATATTGCAAGACCATTAAATCTTACTAATACAACAACACAGCCTAAAAAACAATACAAAGCACAAGGTCATACATATGATTATGAAGAACAACGATATAAAAAGGAAAATAATGACTCATATTTAAACAAAAATGAAAAATATAATAATGAATATGGTGACGGTGGTATTTATGCAACAGTGTCGGAGGTAGCAAAGTTTTTAAAAGCATTTTTGCAAGGTCAGTACAATAGCAAAGAGATTGTGCTATCCATGATAACGCCAACAAAATTAGCCGAGTATTATAGTTATGGTTTTATCATTCAAGATGACTGGGTTGGTCATACAGGAGGATGGTTTGGATGTTCAGCACAAGCTTTTATTAATACATCCACAAAGGATATTGTTGTTTTAGCAACGAATCAAGAAGTGTTTCCGCAATATGAACAGGAAATTATGAATTACTTAATGGGATTACAATATTCTGTAGAAGCGCCAAAACATATAGAAATTTCACCACTCTCTAATAAGGATGATATTACAGGTCAATATGAATTAGCAGATGAACTTGGCACAAGGTTTGCAATCATAAAGGATAGACAATTTATGATTGCATTTGAACATCAGTTATGTGTGCAACTCTTTAAAATAGATGAATCGTATTATTGGGTACGCAATACGATGAGTTATGTAGATGTTAAGAATCAATTATTTATCGATGAAGGTGTTGAAGTACCTTATCAAAAAGTTAATTGAGATGTTCCCTACAAAATTTAATATTAAAACAAAATTCCCTACCAAAAATTATTCTTGGTAGGGTTTTTGGTAGGGAACTATCTTATTTTCATCTTATTTTGTCCATTTCAGCTTAGGACAAATGCTGTTAAATAGGAGTTCTCTCTTCAAATTAAGTTGTAGTCTTATTCCAACATTAACTGTAGATAGACTAATTAGAAGCCTTGCTACCACTGCTTTTAGCTTAATTCCTCTCCCATATGGTAGGGTTTTTGGTAGGGAACCAATTCCATTCTAATGTCTTGATTTCCATTGAAATCAATATAAGTTTCCTTAGAAAAATTAAGTTTAATATTCCCTTTCATTTTTTCTGCAAGTGGTTCATCATTTCTACTCCATAAGTGCGCATAATGTTTTAATGGTGAGCTATGCCCTAATCTGCGTGATACAACTAATACATCAGTATTAAACTCATTAATTAATTTACTGGACATAAAAATATCAAAAAGAGATTAGCACATTTAGTAATCTCTTTTTAAGGTTTTGATAATAACAAAAATAGTTTAATTTTTATTGTTAGATGGTAGAGTTTGCATAAGTTCAAAGAAATATTTAGAATCTCCAGTATTAAAATAGTTATACCAAGATTCTAATGTGTTTGACTTAAAAACATCTAAGCACTCAATGATTTGTTTCGTCCATAGCAAAGCTTCAGTGGAACCAGCAGTAATAAGGTTATTAGATGCAATAGATGGTTGGTCTATATAAAAATCTTGTCCTTTATAATCAGAACAAACCATTTCAAGGAATCCCGGACCATTGCTAGTATGCGGACGGTTATCTAGTATCCCAAAATTAGCAAGTGCTGCGGTAGCTCCACAGATTGCACATACTGTAGCACCTACAGAGAGCAACTCGCTTGCTTTTACAAGAATAGCTTCATGCTTTGGATCATTCCATGTATCTGCACCTGGTAATAACAGCATGCTTGTTTCACTTACAATAATGTCATCAATTAAGTAGTCAGGAACTATTGTCATTCCGCCCATTGTACTGATCGCTTGTTTGGAATTACTGACTGTTTTAATCGCTACTTGATTCGCACCTTCTTTGAAAAATCTCCTGGAATTCAACTCCGCAGTAACATATCCTAGTTCCCAGTCTGCTAAAGTATCCAGTACATAAATATAGATTGTTTTCATAATTTTCCTCCATATGATTGTAATAAATTGATTGTTTGATTATTATTATACTTATCTATTGTTGACAACAATATGGCAACAATCTAGAATGAAGAAACTTTTTTTGAAAGGCGGTTAACAGATGAAAGTTAGCAGGCTTGTTAGCATTATTATGATACTACTTGATAAACAACGGATAGGTGCACAGGAGTTAGCAAATATGTTTGAAGTTTCAATTCGCACCATCTACCGTGATATAGATGCCATCAACATGGCAGGTATTCCAATTCGCTCAACATCGGGAGAAGGAGGTGGCTTTGAAATCATGAAAAACTATAAAATTGATAGAAATGTTTTTTCAACTACTGATATTTCTACTATTTTGACAGGTCTTTCTAGTCTATCCAATATGATACAAAGTAACGAACTGGTAAACGCCCTTGCGAAAGTAAAAAGCTTTATCCCAGTGGATAGAGTTGACGAGATCAAATTAAAAACAGATCAAATACATATCGATTTAAGTCAGTGGATAGGTTATAGGAACGTACAACCATATTTAGAAATCATAAAAATAGCTTTACAAGAAAACAAGTTACTTTCGTTTAAATATGCTGACCGTCATGGTAATAAAACTGAACGAGAAGCTGAAGCCCATCAAATTGTATTGAAGGGTAATCATTGGTATTTTCAAGGATACTGTTATAAACGAAACGATTTTCGGCTATTCAAACTAACTCGCATATCAAATCTAAAATTAGAAAATATTTTCTTTACGCCACGAGATTATCAAAAACCACTATTGGATTTTACTGATATTTTGGCAACCATACAAGTGAAAATCAAACTTCGTATTCATAAATCCATCATGGATAGAGTACTTGATTATTGTATGTATGAACATTTTTCACCAGACGGTGATGAGTACTACATTGTTACTTTCCCTTTTATAGAAAACGAATATTATTACAATATCCTTTTAAGTTTTGGTGATAAATGTGAATGTTTAGAGCCTTTACATATCCGAACAGAATTGAAACGGAAAATATATGATATAGCTAACTTATATGAAAATTAAATCAAGAAATCTCAATTTTATCCTTATACTGTTCTATTTAGTTAAATCTGTTGCCATTTTTTAAGATAAAATAGTGCCATTTAAAACTAAAAATGACACGTACATACTATTTATCTTTTCTACCAAAAATATCCCTACCAAAATTCAATGAAAAAACAAAATTCCCTACTAAAATTTTTCCTTGGTAGGGTTTTTGGTAGGGAACTATATTATTTTTAATACATTTTCTTCATTTTAGCTTAGGACAAATGCCGTTAAATAGGCATTCCCACTTCAAATCAAGTTAGCTCTTTACTCCCACTCTACTTTCACGGTGCTTGATATAAAGCAATATCATTGATTTTAAAGGGTTTTTAAGAAGTATCAACTCTTATAATATGATATTAAAAATTAATATAATGCAATTTTAATGCAATAAATGCAAATCCTAATTTAGAGTTATCACTATAAATATTTGATATCTTAAACAATAGACGTTTCAATTGAGGCGTCTTTTTTCATTGGGAAATTTGAATAGATTCTTATTTATAGTGCATTAGATTGTCTTTTCCTAAAAAATACCTGATAATAAATTTATAGAATATTATGTAGGAGAGAGACAATGATCAGAAGTGTAAAAATCGAGAATTTTAAATGTATCAAGGGTTCTTTCACTTTAGATTTTAAAAAGGGAATAAATATCTTAGTTGGAAATAATGAAGCTGGAAAATCTACCATTTTAGAGGCAATACATTTGGCTCTCAGCGGTATATTTAGGGGGAAGTTAGTCAAAGGAAATCTAACACAATATTTATTTAACTATGAAGTTGTAAAAGAGTATATAGAAAATGTTAACGATGGAAAGACATCTGAACCACCTTATATTTTAATTGAATTATATTTAGATGAAGTTCTCCCCATTTTAGAAGGTGATAAGTTTTCTGAAAAGAAGACTTCAGGAAAAACTAGTGGAATTGCACTAAAAATTGCCTTAGATGAAAAATATAATGAAGAATATGAATCTTTAATAAAATCGGGAAATATAGAAAGTCTACCAATTGAATACTATGATGTGGAATGGTACTCTTTCGCAAGAAAAGCATTGACTGCTAGAAGCATTCCAATTAAGTCATCGTTTATCGATGTAGGTTTTAGCAAGTTTCGAAATGGATCTGATATTTATATATCTAGAATTGTTCAAAATATTTTAGATACTGATGAAAAAACTAAAGTTGCACAAGCCTATAGAAAAGTAAAAGAAACTTTTTCAAAAGACCAATCGATTGCTGACATTAACTCAAAAATAACTGATATATCTAAATTAAGTAATAAAGAAATTGAATTGACCGTTGATTTAGGGTCACGTTCAACTTGGGACGGTAGTTTAATAACTCAACTTGATAAAATCCCCTTTGATTTTATCGGTAAAGGGGAGCAATCTATTATAAAAACTGATTTAGCTTTGTCAAACAAAAGGGCAGAAGCTTCATCTATAATCCTAATTGAAGAACCAGAATGTCATATTAGCCATTCGCGACTTAACCAACTGCTAAATAACATCAAAGACAATTATCATGATAAGCAGATTATACTATCTACTCATAGTAGTTTTGTTTCTAATAAATTGGGTTTAGATAATTTAATATTATTAAATAAACAAAAAACAGTTAAGTTTGATCATTTAAGTTCCAAAGATTTTTTTGAAAAAGTATCCGGATATGACACTCTGCGGTTAATATTATGCAAGAAAGCAATCCTAGTTGAAGGAGATTCTGACGAATTAGTACTTCAAAGGGCATATAGGGACAACAACAATGATAAATTACCTATTGAAGACGAAGTAGAAATCATTTCCGTAGGAACATCTTTCCTAAGGTTCTTAGAAATTGCTGAATGCTTAGAGATACCTGTAAAAGTTGTTACAGACAATGATGGATATTTAGAGTCCTTAAAACGGAAATATAAGAATTACTTAGGAAAAAACAAAAAATCAAATATCGAGATTTGCTATGAAGAAAAAATACACACTGGACCACTAACTATAGGAAAAGATAATAAACCTTTTAATTATAATACTCTAGAACCAGCCTTATTACGTGCAAACAGTTTAGAAAAGTTGAATTCTATATTCGATACCAAATATGAAACTGAAGACTCTCTACTTAAGTACATGAAATCAAATAAGACTGATTGTGCATTAAAAATATTTTCATCTCAAGATAAGATTAATTATCCGGAATTTATTATGAGGGCCTTGTGATGAAAAATAATCTTTTAATAGCTGCGGCTGGCGCGGGAAAAACTACCCATTTTGTACAAGAATCATTAAAGCTTACGGAAAGTGTTCTAATTACTACTTTTACAGAAGAAAATAAAGAAGAAATAAGAAAGAAATTTTTCGAGTTAAATAATGGTGTCATTCCACACAACGTTACTATCAGAACATGGTTTTCGTTTTTAATTGAGCATGGTGCAAAACCATACCAAGGAAAACTAACAAATAAAAATATAAATGGTTTGTTATTGATGAATAAAAAATCAGGATTTAGATATAAAAACGGAAAGTTCCCAGTGTACTACAAAGAAACAGAAGTTGAAAAACATTATTTTTCAAATGATTTCCAAATATATTCAGACAAGCTCTCAAAATTTGTTGTTCGTTGTAATGACAAAAATAATGGATATGTAATTGAACGGATTGCTAGACTGTTTAAACATATCTTTATAGATGAAGTACAGGATATGGCAGGATATGATTTAGAGATAATAAAACTTTTGTTTCAATCCGATTCAATTATTAAAATTGCTGGTGATCCTAGACAAGTAACATATCAAACTCATTTTCCTGACAAATATAAAAAATACTCCGATGGAAAAATACAAGAATTTATATTAAATGAATGCAAATCTATAGATGTTAATATCGATACAGATACTCTTAAAGATAGTTGGCGTAATAACCAGATTATCTGTAATTTCGCCAACTATCTATTCCCTGAATATCCATCCTGTGATTCTCTCCATAATGAAATTACAGGACATGATGGGGTTTTTCTTGTAAGAGAAAAGGATATTGAACGTTATTTAATAGAGTATTCTCCAACACAATTAAGATATTCTCGCACTAAAAAAGTAAACCCCAATTATGAAGTTAAGAATTTTGGGGAATCCAAAGGAACAACACGAGATCGAGTATTAATATATCCAACTCAAAAGATATCAGACTGGTTATTGAATGATAAAAAGCTGGATAATTTTGATATTAAATGTAAATTTTATGTAGCGGTAACAAGAGCACGATATAGTGTTGCAATTGTATGTAAAAATAATATCGAAACGGATATACTCCCCATATACGAATATTAATTAACGTTTACTTGCAACGCCATTTGGACGGTATTTACTTACCGACAAATGGCGTTTTTTGTTGTTAAATTGGAGGTGAAATATGAAATGAATAAAAAGATTTATAACACAAATTTAAAAATTGGAAGCCTTTTTGACGGAATCGGTGTCTTCCCCCTCTCTGCTTCCCGTTTTGGAATTAGTCCAACATGGGCAAGTGAGATTGAAAAAGCACCTATATCTATTACAAAACGGCATTTTCCTAACATGCTTCATTTAGGAGATATTACTAAAGTAAATGGAGAAGAAATTCCACCTGTTCATATCATTACATTTGGTTCACCTTGTCAGAACTTATCCAATATCGGTAAACGAGAAGGTCTTACTGGGAGTCAATCCAGTTTATTTTATCATGCGATACGAATTATCGAAGAAATGAGGTGTGCAACGAATGGAGCATATCCAGCTATCGCTGTTTGGGAAAACGTCATGGGAGCTTTTTCATCAAATAACAGGTTGGATTTTAAAGCCGTGCTGGAGTCGTTCACAAATACCGAAATTCCAATGCCTACTTCTGGAGTCTGGGCAAAAGCGGGAATGGTCCGAGGGAATGAAGTTGATGTGTGCTGGCGCGTGTTGGATGCCCGATATTGGGGAAAGCCCACGCTTCCTCAAAGAAGAAGACGTATCTTCCTCGTGGCAGATTTTGGAGGAAAACGTGCCAGAGAAATATTATTTAAAACCCGCGAATTGCAATCATTTCCTACGTCTTGCGGAGAAGACAGGCTGCCCTCCACCGCGGCCAGTCGAAGATCTTCTGAAAAAACAAGGAGGAACATACCCGTCATCCGCCCCTT
Source organism: Virgibacillus sp. 6R (assembly GCF_001895305.1). NCBI lineage: Bacteria > Bacillati > Bacillota > Bacilli > Caryophanales > Bacillaceae > Virgibacillus > Virgibacillus sp. 6R. The sequence goes on from NZ_CP017762.1 coordinate 1,447,622, forward strand.
TCAAGAACGACGTATGCGAAGTACAGCAAAAGATAAAAACAAATCAGGATTCATTGGAAGTTTTGGACGGACAAATGACCCTTTCCCCACTTTGTTAGCTGGTTCGGTCAATATATTTTCTTTTTGGTATGAAGGGAAAGAAAAAGAAGGTTATATCCGACAACTAACTCCGTTGGAATGTGAACGTTTGATGGGATTACCAGAAGACTGGACAGCATTTGGAAATAATGGTGAATCCATTAGTGATTATGCAAGATATAAAGCAATTGGAAATGCAATTGCCGTACCATGTGCTGAATATATCATGGCTGGTATTGCAGAAATTTTATAGATAAATCAACTAACGTGTGACAAATTCCATCTGTCATGCTTTTTTTATTGTCTAAATCAAGGAGGGAGTGTGGTTTCTTTGGAAGAAAATGAAGAAAAGGTGATGGAATGGATCGATGATCATTTTGTTATGAATGAAATTGAGATTGAAGACTTTCCGTTTTTCCCTTGTGGGAAATTGGTACGTGACCAACAAGGTGAAACGATGGTTGTATTTTGGTGTGTGATTTATGGGCGTGTGGATTATCGTTTGCAAGAAACATAGGAGTGATTGACAAATGAAGATGTATTTTTCTCGTTCCCCTCCCTTCTGCCCTGGCTTTTCATAGATAACCAAAAATTAAAACAAGAAAAGAGGTTTATATGATGGAATTAAAATATGTCATTCCAAATATGGAAAAAACTTTTGGAAATTTAGAATACGCAGGAGAAGGCAAAGTCGAACAACGCCGAATTAATGGACGTATGACCACGCTATCCAGGAGTTATAATTTGTATTCCGATATTCAACGTGCAGATGATATTGAAGTAGTTCTCCCACAAGAAGCAGGAGAAAAGTTCTTTGAACATGAGGAAAAAGTAAAATTAGTCAATGCAAGAATCACCGCAGAAGGTTATAAAATTGGAGAACGTGGGTTCACAAACTATATCTTACATGCAGATGACATGGTAAAAGCATAAGGAGGAAAAAAACATGAGATTAGCACAAGGTATTGTCATTGATAAAGAAAAGACATTTGGCTTATTAAAGTTTTCGGCATTACGACGTGAAGTGTTCCTCCAAAATGAAGATGGAACGGTATCTTCTGAAGTCAAGGAACGAACATATGATTTAAAGTCCCGTGAACAAGGCCGCATGATTCAAGTTAGTATTCCTGCTTCCGTTCCCTTAAAAGAATTTGATTATAATGCGGAAGTAGAAATTATTAACCCCGTCGCAGATACCGTCGCAAATGCAACATTTCGTGGTGCAGATGTTGATTGGTACATTAAAGCAGATGATTTAGTCTTAAAGGGAAAAGCAACAACATCGACTAGTAATGTTTCAAAAGCTACGCCAACGAAGGATAAATAATGAAGATTTTCAAAGGGCGAGGGAAACGCATTAAGGAAAAAGATGCTTCCCTCGTTTTTCAATTTGTATTCTTTGGACTCGTTGGTGTATGGCTCGCTTCTTTTATCCCTTTTCATCTGCCATTTTTACTTTCTACAACGTGGCAGCTTGATCTATTTCAAGCACACTTTATAAGCATTTATGGATTGATGACATTGTTAATCAGTCTAGCTATAACTACTGGATGTGCGTATCTCTATTATCACTATCGGTATGACAAGATAAAGCAAGTTATTCATCGTCAAAAACTCGCCAAAATGATATTAGAAAATGGTTGGTATGAAACGAAACAAGTACAATCGAGTAGCTTCTTTGAAGATATTCCAAACGGAAAAACAAAAGATAAAATTAGTTACTTTCCTAAAATGTACTATCTGCTCGAAAAAGGGATGATTCGTATTCAAGTGGAAATCACACTTGGAAAATATCAAGATCAATTACTAAATCTCGAAAACAAACTGGAAAGTGGCTTGTACTGTGAGTTGGTATCGAAAGAGTTACATGACTCCTATGTAGAGTATGTTCTTTTCTATGATATGATTGCAAACCGTATTTCTATTGATGAAGTAATCGCACAAAATGGTAGCTTAAAGCTCATGGATTCGATGTATTGGGAATACGATAAGTTGCCGCATATGTTAATTGCTGGTGGAACAGGCGGTGGGAAAACGTATTTTATTCTCACGCTGATTGAAGCGCTATTAAAAACAGATGCAAAGTTGTATATTTTAGATCCGAAAAATGCCGATTTAGCGGATTTAGCCACTGTTATGCCTGATGTGTATTATAAAAAGGAAGATATGATGGCATGTATTGACCAATTTTATGAATCTATGATGATTCGTAGTGAAGAAATGAAACTGATGAAGGGCTATAAAACAGGGGAAAACTATGCTTATTTAGGCTTATCTCCTCACTTTTTAGTTTTTGATGAATATGTTGCGTTTATGGAAATGCTTGCTTCTAAGGAAAATACGGCGGTGTTAACTAAACTGAAACAGATTGTTATGTTAGGACGACAAGCAGGATTTTTCCTTATCCTTGCTTGTCAACGACCAGATGCAAAATATCTTGGAGATGGCATTCGAGATCAGTTTAATTTTCGGGTTGCTTTAGGACGTATGAGTGAGCTCGGATATGGAATGATGTTTGGGTCGGACATACAAAAACAATTTTTCTTAAAACAGATCAAAGGACGAGGGTATGTTGATAAAGGAGATAATGTCATTTCTGAATTTTATACACCACTTGTCCCGAAAGAACATGACTTTTTAGAAGAAATTGCTAAACTAGCCCGATAAAGGCTGCCCAGTGCGGCGGCGTGCGAAGCGAAAGCCGCCGTACTGGGCTAAGCCTGCGTGGCGACAGCCACGCCTTAACCCCCCATTTCTAACAGGGGGGTAGAAAAACAATAAGAAACTGTTCCAAAAGCCACTAAGACCTGATGGCACAACGGTTTGGAGCATATAAAGAGGGTGTCAGCTTTTAACCTTTAGTTGACATCTTTTTTTAGTTTGGAGGAATGCATATGAATCAAATACCTTGGTATCAACAATTAAAAGAAAAACGATTGGAATACGGTGTGTCGCAAAATAAACTGGCTGTTCATATTGGAATTTCAAGACAATATATCAGTGAAATCGAAACAGGAAAAGTAACTCCTTCCGTTTCACTAAAAAATACCTTGTTTGATATTTTAGAACAATTTAATCCAGATGCTCCTTTGGAAATCTTGTTTGACTATGTACGGATTCGATTTTTAACAACAAACCCGAAGCCTATCATTGAAGATATTTTGAAATTGAAAATGGAGTACATGTTGCATGAAGATTATGCGTTTTACTCTTATATGGAACAATATGTTTTTGGCGATATTGTCATCATGGTTTCTCCTGATGAAGACAAAGGCTGTTTACTCGAACTCAAAGGAAAAGGATGTAGGCAATTTGAGAACTTCTTATTAGCTCAGCAACGAACATGGTTCGATTTTTTTATGGAAGTGTTTCGAGTATGTGGGGTTTTTAAACGAATTGATCTTGCGATAAACGATAAAACAGGGATATTGGATATCCCATTTCTGACCAACAAATGTCGTAATGAAGAATGTATCTCTGTTTTTCGCAGTTTTAAAAGTTATCGTTCTGGTGAACTTGTGCAGAGTGAAGACAAGCCTGATATGGGCAATACGTTATATATCGGTTCGTTAAAAAGTGATGTGTACTTCTGTGCGTATGAGAAGGATTACGAACAATACGTGAAACATGGAACATCACTCGAAGATACAGACTTGAAAAATCGTTTTGAAATTCGTTTAAAGAATGATCGTGCTTATCATGCGATTGTAGATTTAATGACGTATGAAGATGCTGGACGAACCGCCTTTTCGATTATTAATCGATATATTCGTTTTGTCGATAAAGACGAGGAAAAACGTCGCAGCAGTTGGAAAATGAATAAGGAATGGCAACGTTTTTTGGATTTAGGTGTGAATAGAAAAATTTCTTTAACAACAAAGCCCGAACCATATACGTTTGAAAAATCTTTAAGATGGCTGGCTCGACAAGTTGCTCCTACTTGGAAACTAGCGACAAAGATAGATGAACTTAATAAAACGAGTGTAATTGAAGACATGTTGGAGCAAGTAGAATTATCCGAACGGCACCAAAAAATACTCATGCAACAAACCATTCCCATAGAGAAAGTGATTCAACCATTGTCAAGCAACGATTGATTAACTTATGAAGGGAGAAATTCAGATGAATTTTGGGCAGAATTTGTACAATTGGTTTCTTAGTAATGCGCAATCTTTAGTATTAATGGCGATTGTCGTGATTGGCATTTATTTAGGCTTTAAACGAGAGTTTTCCAAACTAATCGGCTTTCTAATCATTGCTTTGGTTGCGGTGGGATTAGTCTTTAATGCGGCTGGAGTAAAAGATGTGTTGTTAAACCTATTTAACCGAATCATAGGGGCTTAAATTGTACCGTTATTTTGCAGAAGATAAGTGGTCTTCTTATGTTCTGCAAAAAAATGGTGGACCAAACGGTAGTGCGGTAGGGATTAACAAGCCTCGTTTGTGTATCAGCAGATAACAAGCTGCTGCTTTTTTTATGGCTATTTTTAATGAAAAGGATGTGATAACCAATGGATATGCAAGTCTACATTGCTAACCTCGGCAAGTACAATGAAGGCGAACTTGTTGGTGCGTGGTTTACACCACCTATTGATATGGAAGACGTGAAAGAGCGTATTGGTTTAAATGGTGAGTATGAAGAATATGCGATACATGATTACGAGTTACCATTTGAGGTTGATGAATATACGCCAATATCCGAAATCAACCGGTTATGTGCAATGGTGCAAGAAATCGAAGGCTCTCCTTTATATGATGCACTATCAGAAGTACAAGGCTATTGGTTTGATAGTTTAGAAGAATTACTGGAGCATCAAGATGACATCATTTGTTATTCTGATTGTGAAGATATGGAAGATGTTGCGAGATATTTGATAGAAGAAACAGGCGTACTTGGGGAAGTCCCTGCTAACTTACAGAATTATATTGATTATAGAGCTTTTGGACGTGACCTTGAAATTGAAGGCAGCTTTCTTGTGACGTCACATGGTGTATTTGAATATGTTCAATAGATGGAGAAGCAGCTTGTTATCGTACAGGCTGCTTTTTCTTTTGGAAAGGAAGATGAATATTGAAAAAGTTAAAAAGCTATACCCGTATTTGGTCAGTCGAAAAAGTGATTTATGCCATCAATGATTTTCGTTTACCTTTTCCCGTAACACTCAATCAAATGTCATGGTTTGTACTTTCCCTCTTAGCTGTCATGTTGCTAGGTAATCTTCCCCCACTTTCTTTGATCGATGGAGCATTATTAAAATATGTCGGAATTCCAGCTGGTTTGACATGGTTTATGAGTCAGAAAACATTTGATGGCAAAAAACCGTATAGCTTTCTCAAGTCTGCATTGACATATTGGTTTCGATCTAAGGTTTCCTATGCAGGGAAACCCGTCAAACTACAACGTATGAAAGTGAATGAAAATATGACTGCTGTAAGGAGTGAAGTCCATGCGTTATCCGATTAAATATCTTGAAAATAATCTCGTTTTCAACCATGATGGCGAATGTTTTGCGTATTATGAGCTGTTACCATATAACTATTCGTTCCTTTCACCAGACGAAAAAATGCAAGTACATGATCATTTCCGTCAATTGATTGCACAAAATCAAGACGGGAAAATACATGCTTTACAGATTAGTACCGCTAGTAGTATTCGCTCGGTACAAGAAAGAAGTAAAGAATTAGTGACAGGACGATTACAAGATGTTGCTTATGAACGGATTGATGAACAAACAGAAGCCCTTATTTCCATGATTGGTGAACATCAAGTAGACTATCGTTTCTTTATCGGCTTTAAGTTGTTGCTGAATGAAGAAGAAGTAAATATCAAATCGATAGGAAAGTCAGTATCTACTTCTCTATCTACTTTTATCCGTGAGGTAAATCATCATCTAATGGGGGATTTTGTTTCCATGCCTCATGAAGAAATTAGACGTTTCTCTAAAATGGAATCTTTATTACAAAACAAAATAATGAGACGTTTTAAGGTACGTCCTTTAGATAAAAATGACTTTGGCTATCTGATTGAACATCTTCACGGCCAAACTGGAATAGCTTATGACGAATATGATTATGCCCTACCTCTTAAGAAATTAAAAAGGGAAACTTTAGTGAAGCGTTATGATCTGATTAAACCGACTCGTTGTTTGATTGAGGAAAATCAGCGTTATTTAAAAATCGAACAGGAAGAACAAACCACATACGTTGCATATTTTACGATTAACTCTATTGTTGGTGATTTGGAATTTCCATCAGATGAAATTTTTTATTATCAACAACAACAATTCGGTTTTCCAATCGATACTTCCATGAACGTGGAAATTGTCACGAACAAAAAAGCATTATCTACCGTACGAAATAAGAAAAAAGAATTGAAAGACTTAGATAATCATGCCTGGGAATCCGATAACGAAACAGGCATTAATGTTATCGACGCGTTGGAACAGGTAAATGAATTAGAAGATGTGCTCGACCAAAGTAAAGAATCGATGTATAAGTTAAGCTACGTGATTCGCGTGACCGCTCCTAATTTGGACGAACTTAAACAGCGTTGTAATGAGGTAAAAGATTTTTATGATGATTTGAACGTAAAACTCGTTCGTCCATTTGGGGATATGATGGTTTACACAGTGAATTTATCCCAGCCAGTAAACGGTATATGAATGATTACATTCAGTATGTCACGTCTGATTTTCTTGCAGGACTTGGATTTGGAGCCACACAAATGTTGGGAGAAACGGAAGGGATTTATTTTGGTTACAATTTGGACACTGGAAGAAACGTATACCTTAACCCGAGCCTAGCTAGTCAAGGGGTCAAAGGTTCGGTCACGAATGCCTTAGCTTCTGCTTTCATAGGCTCACTTGGTGGTGGGAAATCTTTTTCCAATAATCTATTAGTCTATTATGCCGTTCTCTTTGGTGGTCAAGCCCTGATTGTTGATCCAAAGGCAGAACGAGGAAAATGGAAAGAAACGTTACCCGAAATCGCACATGAAATAAATATTGTCAATTTAACAAGTGATGATTCCAATAAAGGATTACTTGATCCTTATGTCATTATGAAAAAGAAAAAGGATTCAGAAAGTCTTGCGATTGATATTCTCACTTTCCTTACGGGTATTTCGAGTCGAGATGGTGAAAAGTTTCCTGTGTTACGAAGAGCGATTCGAGCTGTCAGTCAACAGGAAGAACGAGGCCTGCTTCTTGTGGTTCATGAATTAAGAAGTGATCCCAATCCTTTAGCAGGCCCTATTGCAGACCATATCGAAAGTTTTACGGATTATGACTTTGCCCACCTACTTTTTTCAGATGGAACGGTGAAACATTCGATCAGTTTAGAAAAACAGTTAAATATTATCCAAGTGGCGGATTTAGTGTTACCAGACGCAGAAACAAGTTTTGAGGAATATACGACGATGGAATTATTAAGTGTCGCCATGTTGATTGTCATTTCTACTTTTGCATTAGACTTTATCCATTCCGACCGTAGCATATTTAAAATTGTTGATTTGGACGAAGCCTGGAGCTTCCTACAAGTTGCACAAGGAAAAACACTTTCTAATAAATTGGTTCGTGCAGGGCGTGCCATGAATGCTGGTGTCTACTTTGTTACCCAGAACGCCGACGATTTAACCGATGAAAAATTAAAGAATAATATTGGTGTCAAGTTCGCTTTCCGTTCAAGAGATATGACAGAAATAAAGAAAACCTTTTCAATTCTTTGGTGTGGATTCGGAAGATGAATCGAATCAAAGGCGATTACGGGAACTGGAAAACGGACAATGTTTAATTCAAGACTTATATGGGCGTGTGGGTATTATTCAAGTCCATCCTGTCTTTGAAGATTTATTTCATGCTTTTGACACGCGTCCACCGACACAGGAGAAGAAAGGTGGCGATTAATTTGAAAAAACAAAAATGGAAAAAGATTGTCTTAACGGTGGTACTTATTGGTACTGCCGTTTTTCTATGTCTTTTTTTACTTGGAACATTAGCTCAAGCAGCTGGCTTAGTTGATGATACCGTATCGGAAGACAATCTATATTCTAAATATCCACTTGACCATTATCAACTCGATTTTTACGTCGATACAGATTGGGATTGGTTGCCATGGAATTGGAATGATGGCATCGGAAAACAAGTGATGTACGGGCTCTATACGATTACGAATTTTATTTGGATTATTAGTTTGTATTTGTCTAATGCGACAGGCTACTTAATCCAACAAGCTTATTCTCTTGATTTCATTTCACAAACTGCGGATGCCATCGGGAAGAATATGCAGACATTAGCTGGGGTTACTGCAAGTGGTTTTAGTAGTTCGGGATTTTATGTAGGTTTCTTGCTTCTTTTCATTTTAGTCATTGGGATTTACGTGGCCTATACGGGCTTAATGAAACGGGAAACGACGAAAGCAATTCGAGCGATTCTAAACTTTTTAGTCGTATTTCTTTTATCAGCTTCCTTTATCGCCTATGCGCCAACCTATATTACGAAAATTAATGATTTTTCTGCTGATATTAGTCAGGCAAGTTTAGATTTAGGAACAAAAATCTTAATGCCAAGCTCTACTAGCCAAGGAAAAGATAGTGTGGATATGATACGAAATAATCTCTTTTCCATTCAAGTAGAACAACCTTGGATGCTGTTACAATTCGATGATTCAGATAAAGAAACGATTGGTGAAGATCGAGTTGAAACTTTAGTTTCCATTAGTCCAGATGCAAATAACGGAAAAGATCGTGAAGATGCCGTCAAAGCAGAAATTGAAGATCATGACAATAAAAATTTAACAATTACGAAGACCACCACACGTTTAGGAATGGTCTTCTTTTTATTTCTATTTAATATTGGAATATCCATTTTCGTGTTTCTTCTATCGGGCATTATGATCTTCTCGCAAATTCTGTTTATCATCTATGCGATGTTCTTACCAATTAGTTTTCTACTTTCAATGATACCGACTTTTGAAAACATGGGGAAACAAGCGATTATGAAATTGTTTAATGTGATTATGCTTCGGGCTGGGATTACGCTCATTATTACCGTTGCTTTCAGTATTTCTTCCATGCTTTACAGTTTAACAACGAGTTATCCATTTTTCTTGATTGCCTTCTTACAGATTGTGACGTTCGCAGGCATTTACATGAAGCTAGGTGACATCATGAGTATGTTTAGCTTACAAAGTAATGATTCCCAACAGGTTGGACGTCAAGTCATGCGTCGTCCTTACCGCATGTTCAATCGTGGCAGTCGCCGATTACAACGCTCACTTGGGCGTACTCTTGCGGGGGCAACAGCTGGAGCAACGGTCGGGGCAATGGTCGGGAAATCAAAGCAAACAAAAGGTTTCTTCTCCCCTATTCGACCATTACAGCGGCTAACATCGACTACAAAAAATAACAAAGAACGCTCAAATGCCAATACAAAACCAACATCTTTGAGCCAGAAAGTAGGACAAGTAACAGGGAAAATGCTTGGGACAAAAAATCAACTCCGTGCAAATATCAAGCATCGCAAAGAGCAATTGCATGATTTGCCTATCACTGCCCAATATGCGGTCATGAAAGGAAAAGAACAACTTACAAAACCTGCCCGTGATTTTAAAGAAGGGATAAAACAAGCAAAAGAAAAAAGACAGCAAGTAAATACAGCACGTGAAGCAAAACATCGTCAAACAATTGCAGATAGGCGACAAGCATTGGATAAAAAGCGTACTCCTTCTCGGAATATTGCCAATCATGAACGACCAGTCACACAAAAAGGCAATGAATCGTTACATCAGGAAAGATTAAAGAAAACAACTGTTCAAGAAAAACAAAAGAATAGACCTGTCACAATAGTCGAACATAGGAAGCCAACCAAATTACAACAACGGTTATCCAGTCCACACAGAAAAGAGTATCTGATTGAAACCGATCATTCTAAACAACCTGTTAAAAAAGGAAATCGACCTATCCAAGAAGAACGTTCCCGATTAAAAAATAATCGAAAAATCATCAAACGCCCTTCTAAACCCCTTAACCGAACAAGACAAAAGCAGATTAAGAAACGGTTCGTGCAAACAAGTAGGAGAAAACGCTTATGAAGATGATGAGAGTAAAAATCACGTTAATTACTTGGGGATTAGGATTTATTGCGTTGTTTGGGCTATTAGCATTTGTAGCTATTTTTATATCGAATGAAGAACATTCATCAGATGGTGGTGACTTCATTGGTGAGTTAGGCGGTATATCGGTTTCTGCGGATGTGTTAAAACATCAAGCAATGGTAGAAAAATATGCAAAAGAATATGGCATTCTTGAGTATGTTTCGACACTACTTGCCATTATTGAAGTGGAAAGCGGTGGCAAGTTAAAAGATGTGATGCAATCAAGTGAATCGTTGGGATTACCACCTAATACATTGGATACCGAAGCATCCATTCAACAAGGAACAAAATATTTTGCGGATTTATTACGTTCCGCAAAAGCAAATGGTGTCGATGGAAATACAGTCATTCAGGCTTACAACTATGGTGGTGCTTTTATTGATTATGTCGCAAAACGAGGAAACTCTTACTCTTTTGAACTAGCTGAAAGCTTTGCGAAGGAACGGTCAGGAAGCAATAAAGTCACTTACTCCAATCCGATAGCCGTAAAGAAAAACGGGGGCTGGCGTTATCTTTATGGAAATATGTTTTATGTCGATTTAGTGAGTCAGTATTTCATATCACCTAAATTTGATGGTGAAATGGTTCAGATTGTGATGAATGAAGCATTAAAGTATGAAGGGTTCCCTTATGTCTTTGGGGGTGACAATCCACAGACCTCTTTTGATTGTAGTGGACTGACACAATGGAGTTATCGGAAGGCTGGTATCAACTTGCCTCGAACAGCACAGCAACAATATGACGTAACCCAGCATATTCCACTTTCTCAAGCAAAACCGGGTGATTTAGTATTTTTTCATTCCACTTATAACGCTGGAACTTATGTCACGCATGTTGGTATCTACATTGGAAACAACCAAATGTATAACGCAGGCGATCCGATTGGTTATGCCGATTTGACGTCTTCTTACTGGCAAAAGCACCTAATTGGAGCTGGACGGATTAAAAAATAGAAAGGATTGGATAAAATGAAGGGATTATTTAAGAAGCAAGATAAGCAAACGAAAGAGACAAAATCTAAAAAGCTGAAAGTACGGACGATTGGAACACGAAAAAAGTCAGTGATGATTTTATGGATACTATTGATTAGCAGCCTTGCCTTTGGAATATACAAAAACTTTACAGCGATTGACCGACATACGGTTCATGAAAGAGAAATCATTGAAACCAAGATAATGGATACAAATGCGATTGAAAGCTTTACGAAAAACTTTGTGAAAGACTATTACACATGGCAAAACGAAAAAGATTCTATTGAACAACGGGCGGAAAAGATTAATGACTACTTGACAGAAGAACTACAAGCTTTAAATGTAGATACCGTAAGAAATGATATTCCGACCAGTTCTAGTGTAGGTGATATAAACATTTGGTCGGTATCGCAGGAAAATGAGGATACTTATGCGGTTGTTTATTCAGTAGAACAAAAAGTAACAGAGAATCAAAATACTGAGTGGATTCGCTCTACCTATCGTATTTTGCTTCATCAAGATATTTTAGGAAACTTAGTAATTACACAAAACCCTACCTTATGGAGCTTACCGAATAAATCAGATTATGAGCCACCACAACCTGAAAACAATGGAACAGTTGATTCTGATACGGTGCAAGAAGTAACGGAGTTTTTGGAGACATTCTTTGCGTTCTATCCAACTGCGACAGATAAGGAACTTGCTTATTATGTGCAAAATAATGCATTACCACCAATTGGAAAAGACTATTTATTTTCCAAATTAGTTAATCCCGTATTTCAGACAGAGGACCATCAAATAAAAGTATGGGTTACAGTAAAGTATTTAGATGAAACAACGAAAGCAATACAGTTTTCACAACATGAATTGACTTTAGAGAAAGATACAAATTGGATGATTGTAGAATAAAAAGACACATCAAGATTTTACTGTTAAATATATTTAGGTCATTTATCAAGATTCCTAAAAATAAATCTGATAAATGACCTAAACTTATTACTCTATTAATTGAGATATAGGGTAAAAAAAGGAGGAATTATCCTTTATCCTTCTTTACTCATCAGTTTTCTAGTACAATTTTCATATAGGAGTTATAAAATTGGAGAGGTGGTTGTCTATGTATATATCATCAATATCATTAAAAAATTTTAGAGCATTTGATTCAACGGAGAGAGAAATTTGTTTTAATCCTGGACTAACTCTTTTGGTTGGAGAAAATGACTCTGGAAAATCAGCAGTTATTGATGCTTTGAAAATTGTTCTTGGAACAACTGACTTAGGTTGGTATAGGATTAAAGAAAGTGATTTTCATAACGAAGATATTTCTAAAGAAATAGAAATATCTTGTAAATTTATGGACTTATCCGATGCAGAGAGTTCTGGTCTATTGGAGTATTTAACTTATGAAAAGAATAAAGAGGGAAAGCAGTATCCAGTTCTCTATTTAAAGTGGAGTTGTAAATATCTACAAACCATGAAGCCTCCAAGACCAATTATACACACTGCAACTGGATTAAATGGTGACGGACCCAGCCTATCTCCTGAAGCAAAAGAACTTTTAAGAGTTACACATCTCAAAGCTCTTAGAGATGCTTATAGTGATATGCAGTCAGGACGGAACTCTAGACTATCCCAAGTGGTACAAAATCTACCTAACCTTAATGTTGGCAATGACGAATATGAAACTGGTGACGATCCAAAGGAATTATCACTTATTGGTATATTTAATTTATCAAATCAATTATTAACTGATTACGAACCATTAAAGAACGCTAGCAGTCAAATGTCAACTATCTTGCAAGAACAAATGCTGCTAGAAGGAGATAATATTATTACTAATTTTGCAGTTTCTGGAGTCAATACATCAGATGTTAGAAAAACCTCAACTTTATTAGAAAAATTAGATTTAACGATTAATAAAGAAGAGACTGACATAAAAGGTTTACCTGGACTAGGTACTAGCAATATAATGAGTATGGCATGTGAACTCTTACTCAAAAAAAATACTAATGATATTAGTCAGTTTCTGTTAATAGAAGAGCCAGAGTCTCATATTCATGCTCAAAGACAGTTAAAGCTTATTAAATCTCTACAGCAAGAAGCGGAAACAGCTAACCAACAAATAATTATGACTACCCACTCTCCACTACTTGCTTCAGTAGTTAAATTGGATAATATTGTAATTATAAAGAATAGCCGACCATATTCATTAGCAAAAAAACATACTAAACTGGATGAGGACGATTATATTTTCTTGGAGAAATACTTAGATGCTACAAAGGCAAATTTATTTTTTGCTCGTAGTGTTATGATAGTTGAAGGTCCAGGGGAAGCTTTATTGATTCCCACTTTGTCTAGATTACTAAAAAGGGATTTCACTGACTATGGTGTATCTCTTGTGGATGTTAGAAGTACTGGATTAAGAAGATATTCTAAAATATTTCAAAGAAACACGAGTGAATCTTCGGAGTGGTTGGATATTAACGTAGCTTGTGTAACAGATAGAGATGTTATGCCTGACTGTGCACCTAAAATATGCATAAAAGATATTCAATCTGACGACATAAAAAAATGGCCGAGTAAGGAAAAAAGACAATGGATTGTTGAAAGTGATTTTAAAGATGAAGATGAAAAAGAGCAGCATTTGCAAAAGATTCGTGATAAAGCTAATGGTCAGCTAGTAAAAACATTTATTTCAGACCAATGGACTCTTGAATATGATTTAGCATATTCAGGGTTAAATGATCAAAATATGAAATCTGTGTTGTTAGATGCGCTAGTCAACTCTACTTACGCCCCAAAAAATCGAGCGAGTAAAAAGACAGACATAGAAGAAACAATCAGTGATTATACTAATTTAGAAGAAAAATCTTCATATTTTTATAGTTTTTTTACTTCTGGAAAAACTTCAAAGGCAGATTTTGCTCAACATTTAGCTATAGAATTAGAAAAAGCATTTATAGATAATACTTTAGATTTAACTAAAACTCTGCCTCAATATTTATTAGACTCTATTTATTATGTCACAGAAGAGCCTGAGGTGAAGTAATGAGTATAATTCGTGATATTATTATTACTGATGAGGACATTGATTGGGTAGAAAAAATTATGGGTGAGGATATAACTTTTGATTCTGAGAGAAGAAATATAATTAAAAATTTAGAGTCAACAGACATACAAGCTTTCCCAGGTAGTGGAAAAACAACTGTTTTAGTAGCCAAACTGGCGATTTTAGCCCAAAAATGGGATTTTTCTACTTCAGGTATATGTGTTCTTTCACATACAAATGTAGCTAGAGAAGAGATTGAAAAAAGATTAGGTAATACTAGTGTCGGGGCTAAATTATTAAAATATCCACATTTTATTGGTACCGTTCATTCATTTTTCACTACATATATAGCTTCACCATGGGTGAAATCTCAAGGTAAAAAAATTGAAATTATTGAAACAGATTTAACTACTGCATATAGATGGAATAAGATTTTACCTTTTTATAAAGATATTTTCGAAAAAAAATTTATAACTGAAAATAATTGCAGTTACAAAGGGGCTATTGGCACTTTAGAATTAGGTAATTATAAACCGAACAGTAAACCTTATAAGCACGTAAAAAATATAGTTAATTCATCACAAAAGAGTGGATATTTTACTTTCGATGAAATGTTACTTTTTGCGAAAGAAGCTTTAGAAGACGCACCTTCTATTTCGAAAATTACATCTAAAAGATTTCCGATTGTTTTTATTGATGAAGCTCAGGATACTAATGATTTTCAGTATAATTTAATTGATAAATGTTTTAATGAATCCATACAACAAGGCTTTGGAGATGAAAATCAGGCGATATATAACTATGTCGGAGAAAGTAATTCAGTAAGATTCCCAAGAGATGCGCCATTAGTTATTCAACAAAGCAAAAGGTTTTCAAACAATATAGCCCAATTAGCCAATCCATTAGCTATTTCCAAATTAAAAATGCTTGGGATAAATAATGAATTTAACAATAGCAAACACTCTATTTTTGTTTTTAATAAAAATAAAGTAGAAGATGTGCTCTCCGAGTACGGGAAACTAATTTTAGAAACTTTTACTGATGAAGAATTAGAACGATATCAAACAGATGGTTGTTTTGCTGTAGGTTTAGTTCATAACAAGAAAGCAGAAACTAAAGAAGAACATTTTCCCAAAGGTGTCTATGATTACTGGCCAGCCTATAAGTCAAAGCCCGTTAGTAAAGGGTACAACCCTAAATATCTGATTGATTATTTCAGATTAGGGTATCAAGAATTACTTCACACTAAAGATACTTATAAACAAATTACATGGATATTATCTGGACTACGCAAGATAATTAATGAGGAAATGAACGAGATTTATCTACCTAATCGAAAAAATCTTATGAAATCTTTTTCAGATTGCTTAGAAAGTGAAGAACATATTCAAATTTTTCGTCAATGCATGCTTAATCTACAAAAAGCAAAGTTTGATACAAAAAATAATTGGAATATAACCTTGGAACATATTACTTTGCTTCTTGGTCTATTTGGCATTACTATTTCTAATTTAGAGTTCAGCAAATGGACAGAATTGAAAGATATCTCTCTTGAATCTGTTGAAAGTTTAAAAGATTACTCGACGAATACATTTCATTATGAATATGACAACAGAAAAGTAGCCATAAATCTGGACAGTATTCATGGAGTAAAAGGAAAAACTCATTTATCTACATTAATATTGGAGACTTTTAGAAACAGTCATAGATTAAAAAACATACTACCATTTTTTTACGATAGTACATGTAAAAAAAAGGTGCCTCAAAGTAAGATTGATAATTTAAAATGCCATTATGTTGCCATGACAAGACCAAGAGGTTTATTATGTCTGGCGATTCCATTTGAAAAAATAAGTGCAGCAGAAATAAAAAAATTACATACAATGGGTTGGAATATTATTTTTGTATAGAAACATTCTAATGTTTTTGCAGTTACTCATATTTGCTAATATAATTGTAATATATACTTACATAAAAAATAAGGCGAAATTATACAAGGATAAACATGACTATATTACAAATATGTTTGCCTCTTTACATTTTATATATTACTAAATTTGTAGCGCTGAGTTCAGGCAAGCTGGTCTACACTGCGTATTTCCCGAAATTTTTTTTAAAAAAAGGGTAACAAATGTTGCTTTGAAATAAAGTTTAATCAGTAACATACTGTTACCCTGGGGAAAATGCCAAACAAAAAAGTTGTTTATCTATTAAAAAAGTTTACTCGGTTATTATACTGTCTAGTATCATAGTAAAATATGATGGGTACTTTTTTAGCAGTTTGTAAATATAATCCTTTTTCTTTTTGATTTCTTCTATTAGGGCTTTCTTTAAAAATATACCTTCGTCAATAACTGAACGTATGTCTTGGGAAACTACACGATCAGCGAATCCTAATTCAAACAGCATTATTTCTAAAGAAGATGGTAAGCCATATTTCAAGCTCTTTTGAAGTTCCTTAAGATTGTTAATGGTATCTTTGTCTACTTCCGGATGAATAGTCTCGATTAATTCAACTATGGCGCCCAACAAAAGTGTACCATCATATGATAGTGCGTTGTCGCAAATATCTATAATTTGATCTAGATTGAATTGTCTCAGTTGGCTGCCACTGATAAGCATAGCATCAGCATTTTTGATCAGTTTAAATAAATTATGATAAGGTTGCCCTTTAAGCCATGCTAAAGCGAGCTTTTTTAGAACATCCGGTTTATCACATTTTTTGAATGTACTATTTTTGATATTTTTTGCTATTATTGGCCATACAACTGAAAGTAATTCATCTTGCTCTTTACACTTAGCAATCAAAGAAATATTTTTTGATATCCAGGCTTCTATTTCTATTGAAGTCTGTACACCATATAGGGTTTTTCCAAAAGCCCTTCTTTTGGATTCACTCGGAACATTTTTAGTAATATTTTGAGCCAAAAGTTTAAAAAGTTCAATAAGCTTTATTTTTTCCTTGTCTCCTGCTAAAAAATATGCGAGTGTCCCTTTAGCAAGTTCAACTATCTTATCTTCTCTAAACTCAGAATCATCTCCATGTGCCATTAAATAACTTTCAATAGAAGATATAATGTTCATTTTCCATAATATTTGATTCTCCAATCCTTTCTTTGTAAATCCCTTGTCTTCATGTTCGGAAGCAATACTTTCAAGTTTTATGATCACTTTTTGAGGGTCTTCTAAGAAATCCCGGATAAAATCTATAATTTCTGTTGTAATGGTATATTCTTGATCATCACTATGAAGTGGCTGGAAAATTTGTAACAATGTACTGGCACAAGGTTCAGAATTAGTGGAGTCAAGTAATTCCTTAACTTGCTTCCATCTCCAATTTGCTCTATGGGTTCTCCGTTGATCATAAATATTTGGATCGGCAAAAATAATACTACCTTCCGTATGCATCCCTGAACGTCCTGTGCGACCAATTAGATTATGAAAGTCTCGAACTTTTATTCTTTCAGAACCTTGATATAAACTCGTTACAATAAGATATCGAATTGGAAGATTAACTCCTTGAGCTAAAGTAGAAGTACAAATAACAAATTTCGCCATTTCTTCCTTCATTGCATATTCAACAGATAGACGTATTCCATGTGGCGTATTTCCATGATGTGTTAGAATACCAAGTTTAGCAGCCTTTGTATTAACTGCATCTTTTCCCAAATTGCATTGATAAAGAAAACTTAATTTGCTTATTTCTTCTTGGTCGGAGTAATCTATTGGTTGCGAAAATGGGAGTCCCCTATCAAATGCATCCACAATTTTTTCGCATAAACGAGATACAGAAGATCTTGCTCCACAAAAAATAGCTACACTTCCGTTTAAAACAAGCTTTATGCCAAAATATAGAGCTATACTTTGGCCATCATTTTTATCTGGGAAAAAACGCTCCTTACGTTCTCTTCCTTTTAGTTGAAGTGGGTTTTTCTCAATAACTCTTGGTACAAAAAACTCACCATTTTCAGGATTGTTTTTGTTTACAAACTCAAGTCTTCCAAGGTGGTCAATCCAACTTGCAAAGGCAACTGTTCTAAAAGTAGGTGCAAGGTTTATACCAGAAACAACTTTATTATCCTCCCCATTAAGCCAGTTTCCTACAGATGTAGCATTACTTATAACTGCAGAAATTAGCACTGTTTGAACTGTGTCTGGAATCATAGATTTTAATGATGTTAAAAGTAGTTCATAGGTTATTCCACGACTCCCATTATCAAACTGATGACCTTCATCATAGATTAGTACCCCAATTCCTCTTGCTAGATTAGGTGAGTGACGAAGTACATATATAAGTTTTTCTGGAGTAACAATTAAAATTTGCTTTCTTCCCAATATTTCATTAACTTCAAAATCAGTCTGAATTACATCAGAAAGTTCATCAATATTTACAGGTTCATTATGAAAAGATTCATTTAAGCTATTATTAATTTCGTGACACAATGCCCTAAAAGGAGCCACGATTATGGCAAGAGAAGTTCTATTAGAAAGGAATGCACTACGAATAATTATTTCTGTAGCTTTAGTTTTTCCTGCACTAGTAGGCATCTGTACAATTCCTGATTTTCCTCGAAAAATTCCTTTTTGACCTAGAAGATGCTGTGCTGGCCAAAATTCCCGAACAAATGTCTTTTTTTGAATTATTTCTTGCCATTTATCCCTAGAGATATCTGTATACTGCGGTAAGCAATACCACACAGAATTTTCAAGTCTCCTCTTTATAATTGCACAAATGATGTCAGCAAAAAGTAACTGACGAGATGTCCCATTTGTATAGACGGTTTTTCTAAGATCAAAGGCTACCTCTAATAGACCATCTTCTATTCCATATGTATAATATTCATTCATTAGCCTTAAAATTTCATAAATTTCCTTTGAATATAATCCTTCTATATCGTAAGTATTTCTTAAAAAATCAGCCTTAAGCAGCCAGTGTAGTAACGTCTCTAAACCTTCTCCTTCTAAATTAGAGCATCTTTCACCTAGACGAGTTGCAAGAACATGTGAACTTCCAGGTAAGTCACATAAATAGTAAGAGGATGAACCTAGCAATAAAAGATAAGATTCAATATCTTCTTTTAATCGTGATTGGAGATATGAATCAAAAAAATGCGCTGAAAACAGAAGATTTTCACGCTGTTGGTTGAGTTCATTCTCATCTAAAATTCCTTCATTTATTTGAGCAGCAAGATCACCAAGCATGCCGATAGATAGCATAAAAAGTCTCGCTGGATCCCTAGTGACTTTGATATGAGCATCTTCTGGAACCTGATACTCATGCATCTTGGCCTTTGAACGAGTAGCACCTAAAAGTTGTAGTGATCTATTTTTAGGCTTCATCTGCAGCCCTCCTATAAATCATGTGGACAAGTTCCATCATTTCATGACCATGAATAATAAGAAGCTTTAAATTGTTTGAGTTTGGATGTTTACTAACATCCGTTTCAGATGCCATCTCTGAATCATAATTAGCCGAAGAGAAGAGGGCCACAGCTCCATATATCTCCTTATATGGTCGATCCTCCAAGTTTTGAAACCTTTCTATGCGTTCAGCATCAGATAATAATCCTTTTTGGAATAAGCGTTGCTTAATTGCATTTAGAGATTCAGCTTTCCTTGCATGATCCTTGGAAGAGTCGTTTACCGCATCTTGTAGCCTGTTTTCTCCACGTCCAGTAAATTTTGCTTTTGCTTCAAAAATTGCAAGTGTATCTTCTAAAGAATCTTGTTCTTCTTTGAAAATTTTGAATCCTATAATATCACTGCCCTTTGTAGATTCATTCCGAACAGTTTTATCTCCATAACGTGTCCGAGGTACCCAATAATTAAGAACATATTGAAGATAATCCGCTACCAATATTTCACTAAAATCTCCCGCGCGAATACTTGGTCCAGGTGCTACTGAGTGATCCGGAAATTTAATTTTATTTAAATACTCGGCTCTTGAGAAATTATAACCCTTTCGGTAAAAATCTATTTCATCGTCAAGACAATAATGGTTTCTTAAATGCTTTGCCCAATAGGATAATATCTCTTCATCATTTGCATGTTTTAATACCCATACCTCAATAGTCTTCCCATCAGCTAAAGTTACTCTTTCTCCAGTATCTTCAATCCATTCGATATGATCCTTACTAGCTAGTTTCATAATTATCATTCCTTAAATATAAGTCATTTTATAATTACTGAAAATATTAAGTCCTTTCACTATGTGTTGTATCCCCCTCCACCCAACCGTTATTCAACTAGAATAGAGCTTATCGAAACTAGTAAACCATATTTTATTATTAGTTTACTAATAAAAATTCGGAAATCCATTTTTTCTTTCTTTATTACAAAAATTATTTTAAACCCGCAATACTTAATGGTCCTCTTACTGTCATACTAGCAAGTTTTTCAGCCACATATTGTGGCGAGTATTGCGTCCCACTTTGCAACCAATATGAAATAACTCCAACATAAGCATGAGCAACATATGATATTAAAAATTCCCTTGGAATTCCCATTTCATCCGGTTGTGGATGATACCTTTCTAAATAGTTTCCCATGTACCTTTTAATGATTTCCAGGAACTGCTGTTGGAAGGAAGGAATCCCATTTTTTCCCATCATGATTTTAAAAAATTCTTCCCGTTGATAGATATATTGCGTTGCTCTTAAATAAAGAGATTTCGGAATATGCGCTGCCATTAATTCTTCTTCACTTTTAGGTGCAACTTCCTCAGCAAACGTGAATAGCTCATCATTTATAGTTCTTTCTAATAAATCATATTTATCGTAAAAATGCGCATAGAATGTGGATCGATTGATTTGTGCATAAGTTGTTAATTTCATTATTGTAATTTCCTCAAATTCCATTTCCGTAAGAAGTGCTAATAAAGCCTCTTTTAAAAGTTGTTTCGTCTTAATGACACGCAAGTCACTGGATTTGCCCATAAAACATCTCCTCCATTTTTGTTGGTTATTTATATGCTACAAGACAGTTTCAATCCCTTTGTCCTTTAAGCAACAGATTAGACAATTTATTCGGTTGTTACTTTATTATAACCGATTTACAATAAAAGCAACAACATGTTGTCTTGATATTTATTGTTTATTTAGGAGGCGGATTTAGTGAAAACAATTTCAATAAATAAATTAAGCAAATCTTACAAAAAAAATAAAGATGAAAAGTTTTTCGCACTAAAGAATCTTAACTTTAAAGTAGAGAGTGGAACGATTTTTACTTTATTGGGTCCTAATGGCTCTGGAAAAACTACTACCATCAATATGATTAATGGTCTAAATAAACCGACCGAAGGAAAAATAGAAGTTATGAATTTAGATCCAATCAAAGACATGAAACAGGTTCGCAACCTTATAGCTGTTGTACCTCAAGAAACAGCTCTTTATAATGATTTAACCGCGAAGGAAAACTTAATGTTCCATGCACAATATTATGGTATCCCCCAAAAAAAATGGAATACTAGCGTTCAAAGTGCTTTAGAACTTGTAGGTTTAGAAAAAAGGAAGAATGATCGTGTCGGAACATATTCGGGTGGAATGCAACGGAGATTGGCACTTGGAAGAGCATTAATGACATCGCCCGAGATATTATTACTAGATGAACCTACTTTAGGGGTCGATGTGCAATCAAGAAACGCCATTTGGAATCAAATTAGAAATTTGGCCAAAGCAGGCAAGACTGTTGTATTAACGACTAATTCCATGGAAGAAGCTGAAGCACTTGCAGATCATATTATGATTATTGACCATGGCAAAGAAGTTATTTCCGGAACACCAAAAAGTCTAAAAAGTGAAATTGACACTAATACCCTTTCAATTAGTTTCCAAGACCAAGAAGCTGCCAAAGAAGCTGTAAAGGTTCTTCAACATACTTACAAACTGAAACAAGATAAAACTGAAATAGAAGTTCGAACAGAAGACAGAACAGAAATTTTTACGATGATGAACCAAATCCATTTCTTAAAAGACAAAATCGTTAGTTTTGAAATGAATGAACCAACTTTAAATGATGTCTTCTTGCATTTCACTGGGCGTGAATTAAGAAACTAGGAGGTGTAGGCATGTTTCATGCTATAACAGGAATGGTAAAAAAAGATTTAAAGACATCTTTTAGGAACCCTTCTATGCTCGTTCTGAGTATCATTGTTCCTATAGTTTTTATTTTCCTCTATTCACTTATTTCTCAATTGTCAACAACTAACCCTATTGCTATTGCTCAACATTCAGAGGATGCTGCAAGTAAAGAATTAACGACAATTATGAAGGAAATGGAAATCGAGGATGGACCTTATTATGAGATAATGACGCTTGATCCAGACGAAGCGTTTCACATGTATCAAAATGGTGAAGCTCCGGCTCTCATTGAAATACCTAAAAATTTTGACCAACAATTACAAAAGGGTCAGAATCCAAAGATCAAACTATATGTAAATAATATTAATTCGGATGGAACTAAAAACTTTCAACTTCGACTTTCGCATGCATTATACCAATTTCAAGAAAGTAGAGACAGCGAAAGTAATATAGGTATAATTGAAGAATTTTCAACATTTGATAAAGACATATCCATGAAGTTTTATGTATCTATTGGTTTATTAATGTTTGCAGTGATTTATTCTGGGATGGTTAATACAGGTACTTTACTAACAAGGGAATGGGAAGAGCGAACAAGTAAAGAAGTTTCTTTATCTCCAAGTGGATTTGCTCCATTACTAATTGCAAAAGCCACTACTGCTTTGCTATTGACAACTGTTACAACTGTTTTAGCAATGATTTTAATGGCTTTTACATTGAAATTTCCAATTGCAGATGTATCACTGCCGATTATAGGTTGGCTATTTGTTTTATTTTTAATCGGTGCTTCTCTAGGAGCATTTGCAGGAGTGACGATTCAAAAATCTTTACCGGTTATTACATTGTCAGCAGTCATAGGAATATCGCTTTACTTACTAAGTGGAAATGAATCCTCTATTCGAGGATTTGCTTATGGCGGTCCAATTGAATTTGTTTGGAGAATTTCTAGCTATTTACCAATGTCTTATATAACGGATACGATGAGACTTATTTTTGTAACTGGCAAGAATAACTTACTAACCAGCTCAGCCAATCCGTTAACAACTACAACAAGTTTTTATATGAGCATGATTACGATACCAGCGACCATCTTATTATTTGGTTGGGCTTCTATTATCAAATTAAAAAATAATTTGTTTTCTTCTGGAGGTCAGTGAGATAACAAATGCAAGGAGGATAAACATGAAATGGAAAACATGGTTTTATGCAATTTCTGCCGTTAACAGAAGAAATATTAAGCTATTATTACGCCAAAAACAATTCCTAGTTGCCCCCTTCTTAATGCCTGTTGTTGTTATGATTTTAACAGCACTTATTATGGGAGCTGGTGGAGATGATTGGCCTGTTGGATTGGTAAATGAATCTGACAGTGTTGAATCAAAAGATTTTATTGAAACTTTAGATACCGTTCATTCAAATATCACACCTTATTTTTCTATTAGAGAAATGGAGCATGAACAAGCTAGTGATGCAGTTAAAAAAGGTAGATTGCAAATGTTATTTAGAATTCCAGATGATTTTGTACAATCCCAAACTGTTTATACAGAAACATTTAATATTAATACGGACATGATGAAAAATGTACGATTACGTTTGGAGCATACAGTCTTAAAACAGCTTGAAAAAAATAATGTGCTTCATGCAGCCCCAGAATTAGTCTTGGAGAAAAAGGAAGATGTTTGGCGGGAATCCTTTATTGCAGGTAGTAGCGTCTTACTTGCTTTAATGTTTTCAGCAACCATAACAGCTGCAAATTTATTTTCCTTTGATATAGAGAACCGGACAGTTAAAGAAATATCTCTTACTCCTTTGAGTAATATTTACAGTGGAATTGGGATTATTCTCACATCGGTTTTACTGGCATTTGTCTCAGCAATTTCTACCCTGCTTGTTGGGATGTTTGCTTTTAGATTAGAACCAGAAAATTTATTAATGATTTTTATAGGGATAATTCCTGTGTTAATTGCTTGTGCAATATTAGGAATTATTATCGCTCATTTCCTAAGAAGATACCGAATTATTCAACCTATTATCATAGTTACTTTTATGGCTACCTTCTTTGGAGCTGGTGGATATTCTAGTGTTGCTGGTTTACCACCAATTGCAAGATCATTTTCAGAGATATGGGCCTTTTCATATGTTTTTGAATGGTTCAACCCAATCCTACACAATTTTAGTGGAAGGTTAGATATTGTTCAGTATGTATTTTTAATTGTAGCCGCTTTAATTTTTATTGCCATACTACCGATCGTTTATAAAAGAGAACTTTTAGTTAAAAATAGTGGTGGACAGTAATTGACAGTATGCTATTTAATTTAAACACGATTCAGCATTGAAAAATTAAAAAAGAGGGTTACCAACCTGTAAGTCTTTCTTTTTGTGCTGGTTATGTAGTAGGTTTTAGGGGTGTTCAATCTTTCATAGAAAAGCATAACAAAACGATATATAAGACAAAATTGCTTTCTAGTAATGAAATCATCAATGGATAAAAGAACATCCGAATTCAAAAATTAGATATTGACCCTCACACCATGTCATACTTTAATATGGCTATAACATAGTAAATTGGGAGGGCAAATTGTTATGAAAATAGGCGAATTATCATCGAAAACCGGAGTCAGCATCCGATCCATTCGATATTATGAAGAGAAAAACTTAATTTATCCAAAGCGATTAGAAAATGGGTATCGTATATATAGCGAAAAAGATGTGGAACGTGTAAAAGCGGTTCAACTTTTTTTAGAGTTAGGTTTAAATACGGATGAGATATATCCTGTTATATCCTGTGACTCCTTTCATCCAGTAGATAATAACTCTGCTGACTGTGCTTCAACCGCACTTTCTCTTTACAAAGAAAAATTAGAGAAAACTCGTGAGCAAATAAGTAATTTACAGGAAGTCGAAAGAGAATTAGAAAACCTCATTGACTTTTGGACTAATGTAGAAAATCAAGGTAAAGGCAGTGACATAAAATGAATTATCGTATTTTCATTTTAGTACTTGGGACTTTCATTATTGGTACAGATGATTTTGTTATTGCCGGTTTATTACCTCATATTTCTGAAGATATGAACGTTACAATTGCTGTGGCGGGTCAGTTGGTTACTGCATTTGCTATTGCTTATGCTATAGGAGCCCCCATTTTTGGCACGCTAACTATGAATTTGCCATTAAAAACTCTTTTAGTCGTATCTATGTTAGTATTCGCAATTGCAAATGCACTTTCTGCACTGGTTACTTCTTTTGAAATGCTCTTTTTCACAAGAATTTTAGCTGCTCTAGCTGCTGCTATATTTACACCATTAGCAATGACTACATCTACTAGTTTAGTATCTGGAAAAATGAGAGGAAAAGCACTGTCATTTATATTAGCAGGTATAACGATGGGATTGGTTTTAGGGGCTCCTATCGGAACGTGGATCGGAAATGCCATGACTTGGCGTTACTCTTTTGTTTTTGTTTCTGTGGTTTCTTTTATCACTGTAATAGGAGTTTTACTATTTTTACCTAAAATTAAAAGAGAAGCAGAACTAAGTATTAGGGAAAGATTAAAAGGCTTCAATAAAATTATTTTATTAACATTATGTGTAAACATTATTGGTACTACTGGTGGCTTCATGACTTATACGTATATAGCCCCTATCATTACAGGTATTACGAATGTAGAGAATATTAGTGTCTTTCTTATGTTATTTGGCATAGGAGCACTTTTCGGAAATTTAGTTGGAGGTTATTTTACAGATAAGATTGGTGCACCACAAACATTAATGCTGTCACTTGGAAGTTTTGCAGTGTTATTAGCAGCATTCTCATTTTTATCGCTGCTAAATCCATCTACATTTGCAATTGTAATGGTTTCAATTGTGGCGATATTGTGGGGAATTCCTGGTTTTGGAATGAACCCTGCTCTTAATTCATTTCTCATATCTTTGAATCCTCGGCAAGCTCAAATGGTTTTATCATTCAGTGCTTCGGCTCTATATACGGGGATTGGATTAGGAGCTTTTGTAGGGGGAAGCGTTATAAGTATAAGTTCAGTAAATTATGTAGGATTAGCAAGTGGTGTATTAGTTCTTATTGCATTAGTATTATTTACCTTTGTTA
Source organism: Virgibacillus sp. 6R (assembly GCF_001895305.1). Lineage (NCBI taxonomy): Bacteria > Bacillati > Bacillota > Bacilli > Caryophanales > Bacillaceae > Virgibacillus > Virgibacillus sp. 6R. Next base: position 1,474,054 of record NZ_CP017762.1, read on the forward strand.
ATAGATCAGCTAAAAAGAAAGCAAAGTCGGCAATTTCCTAAATTTTTAACATTAACCAAAAATTCTATTTGAATAAAACTGAGACATTTGTCTTGACTAATCATTTATCACTTTTGGTTAATGGTAAAAATATAAGGCTAATAAGAGATATGAATTGGATTAATAATAAATATCCAAAAATAAATAAAGAATTTATTTCTTCCCTGCTTTTTTAGATTCAAGTATTCCTTTGGCAACACTCTCCATGATAATAAGATCTTTATCTGATAAACTATCAAGTTGTTTTTCTAGTTGCCTTCTTCTGCTACTTTTAGTCACTTCAGAAGCTGGTAAGAAAAACTCATCAACGGATACATTTAACAACGATACAAGATCATAAAGTACTTGTATGCTAGGGTGTTGCCCTTTGTTCTCAATATTCGTTAAATAGCGTGGGTCAATCTCTATCGATGCCCCTACCTGTTCTCGGGTTAAACCTTGTTTTATACGAGCTTCTTTTATCGTAAGCCCAAATGCTCTAAAATCATATTTATCTTCTTTTTTACGCATAATAAACCACCTCTATACATTTTACTGTTCCTATTAGTTAAGAAACAGGTATAGAAAAACGTACTATGCGGTTACACAATTCCTATTGAATGCTTCATACAACAAAAGATACTGCCATGCGGTAATAAAAAAAACCGTTATCTGGCAGTGTTCTTTTCATGCATTAAAAAAGATATTCCCTCTTCAGACGACGGTTTAAATAGCCGCCGTCTCTTTTTTATACAGAATTTATAGATGGTGTATGGTGTAACTATGTTTAATCTTTTTTAAAAAGATGACGGCTCTTAGGAGGTAGTCGTCATGCAATATGTTGTTACTCAACAATGTTTGATTTCCGACGCTTTATTAAAAAAGGTTATTCATCTACCCTAGATAAAAATGCCTTTAAATGTGGTTTTTTAGATCATATAAGACGAACTATTAAAACATATAAACAGACTGAGCAATCTGTTTATGTGTTTTTTTGTTTGCTGAAAACTTTTCTAAAAAATTCTTTATCGAATATGCAACAAACAGCCCTTTCGTGTCGGGACTTAGTGCGAAAGGAAATAATAGAGCAGGGCACACTTCCTTTCATGTCGAGAAAGGGGGTGAGAAATCATGAAGCGATCTTCTTTTCGGACTACCATAGAAAATCAGTTTGATTATATTTGTAAGCGTGCGATGGAAGATGAACGCAAAGATTATTTCAAACACTTGTCGAGAATTTCAAAACAAGAAATTTCTTTCTCTGATACAGGTGACTATCTCGTCAATCAGTTTTCTACCATCGATAGCTATTCAAGTGATTTACAGATTTTCACATTGAACGGCTTTAGTATTGGCGTGGAAAGTGATTTGTTAAGTGAAGCATTACGGAATCTGACAGATAAAAAGCGGAACATCATTTTACTTTATTACTTTATGGATATGAGCGATGCGGAAATTGCAGAGTTATTGAAATTAAGTCGTTCAACAGTCTATCGTCACCGAACTAGTGGACTAGCTTTTATAAAAAAATTCATGGAGGAGCATACAGAATGAAATCAAAATATCCTATGATCCCCTTCTCTCTTATTGTAAAAGCAACTGATGGTGATACAGAAACCATTCATTACATTGTAAAACACTATAGAGGTTATCTTTCAAAACGCTCCCTTCGACTAATGAAAGATGAATACGGAAATTCACACATGATAGTCGATGAAACGTTGCGTGGCAGAATGGAAACCAGATTAATTACCAAGATTTTAACTTTTGAAATTAAATAATCAATTCTCCATTCGCGGAAGCGTGTTGGAGCGTTCACGCTTCCTGATTAGTAGTTTGTCATTCTATTAAAATATGCTGTCTCAGTGTATTTTAATAGGCTGACTCAGTGTATTTTAATAGGCTGACAAGCCAATGTTCTTTGACAACTGAATAAAAAGTGATCGAATACATTTCGATAGAGATTGAGCCAACGGACTGATACGCCATGACTTTGCAGATAATGCAAAACGAGCGATTTTTTCAGTGATCCGTAAGTGTCTTTTGGACAAGTCACTGCCATGACTTCTCTATCGTGATAATGATACTCCTGTACAGCCACAGCCCGAGCGTTCAAAGCGTCACAGGCAATGGGTATAGCTGCATGCGAACCATGCAGGGGTGAAATTCCCGTGAGCTTAGCCAAAGCTGTTCGATTACTTATATATTAATTGATTTGAGAGTAGTTGTAGTTCATACCACCATATAAAAGTATCTACTTTAGATGCAACTTAAAATTCATTTATTTTAAATAGCGCGTTATAATTATAGGCGAATATTGGAGTTTTTCCTAGCCTATAATGGAAAGGAGTATCAATGATAACAGTCACTAAAAAAGACTTAATTGAGCTAGGATACGGGACTTCTTTTTCAGCAGATATCATTAAAAAAGCAAAAGAATTAATGATTACAAAAGGGCATTCCTACTATGAATCTAGAAAGCTAGATAGAGTCCCTCGTGAAGCTGTAGAAGAAATTCTTGGAATCAATTTTTCGGATGACAACAGGTCTGATTAGTTTTTGCACGGTAAGGAGTAAAAACTATGGCTAAAGACCCGATTAAAAAAGCGAAAAATGGTACTTACTATTTTCGTGCAAATCTAGGATATGATTCTAAAGGTAAAAAGATTCAAAAATATCGTAGTGGTTTTACTACTAAAAAAGAAGCAAGAGAAGAATACTCGAAGTTGCTACTTATGAAACCAGAAGAATTAAGTGAGAGTAAGAACAAAATGTTGTTTGAACATTATATCTTTGAAATTTTTCTTCCTTGGTATAAGACACAAGTAAAGCTCAGAACATATGAAAATCGTCTACCAAGTATTAAAAAGCACTTTCCTTACTTTTACAAAATCGCTGTTCCTGATATTGAACCCATCGATGTACAAAATTGGCAACTGAAATTATCAAAAAACCTAAAATCTTCATATGTAAGAGCAGTTCAAGGTTTATTTTCTGTTGCTATGGATAGAGCGATTGTATTAGGCATTACAACGACAAATCCTTCTAAGATTATTGGAAATGTAAAAAAACAAAAGACAAAAATAGACTTTTGGACAAAAGAAGAATTTGAAAAAGTCATCTCTCTTTTCTATAAAGAAGATTATTATCAACATTTTTTATTTATTTCATTGTGGTTTTTATTTATGACAGGCATGCGAATTGGAGAAGCCACTGCGATTCAATGGGAAGATATTGATTTTGACAAAGGTCTGTTATCTATCGATAAAACACTTTACTATAAGAATTTGGATAACTATTCTTTTGTAGAACCAAAAACAAAGGCAAGTGTTCGTCATATTGCATTAGATGGAGATACATTAATGTTACTCCGCGAATGGAAGAACGTGCAGCAATCTGTCGTTCAAACCAATTTTGTAATGAGCTATAATGGTATCCCCACACAAAAGCATACGTTAGCGAATGCCTTTACACATTTTTCAAAAAAAGCTGGGGTTCATCGAATTAGATTACATGCTTTAAGACATTCTCATGCTTCTTTGCTTATTAGTATGGGCGAAAACCCATTAATCATTAAAGACCGCCTAGGGCATGAAGATATTGAAACGACACTTGGCACCTACGGACATTTGTATCCTAATAGTAACTTTGAATTAGCCCATAAATTAGAAGGTATTATGTCTTATCAAACAGCAACAGAAAATGAAGATACTTCACCCAAGAATCAATTCACTGCTCGTTACCTGCGTAAAGGATTAAAAACAAAAAGTGCAATAAAAGTGCAATGGAAAATTAAAAAGAGCCAAAAACCCTTGATACACAAAAGTTTCTAGCTCTACTACAACTACTCCCACTCAACTGTAGATGGGCTACCTAGAACCCTTGCTATCACTGCTTTCAGACAGTTTACTTTCCCTTATGGCAGGGTTTTGGTAGGGAACCAATTCCATCTTAATGTCTTGATTTCCATTGAAATCCATATAAGTTTCCTTAGAAAAATTGAACTTAATATTCCCTGCCATTTTTTCAGCAAGTGGTTCATCATTTCTACTCCATAAGTGCGCATAATGTTTCAAAGTTATTTCCGGTGAACTATGTCCTAATCTTCGTGATACAACTAATACATCAGCATTAAACTCATTAATTAAATAACTAACATGAGAATGCCTCAATCCTTTTGCTTGTATTACAGTAACTTTTGCTATTTTGGCATATCGTTGTACAATTCTATGGATTGTAGACCTATGAACAGGTAGTCCTGTATAGCTTAATATGAAATTATCTATTCCATGCTCTGATTGTACTTGTTTCCAGTTTTGCAAGATTGCTAACGTATCGTCATCTAACGATATTGTGCGAATACCATCTTCCGTTTTAGTATATGGCTTTCGTTTAAAATCTTTTTTTGATTTCATTTGCAAAGTGTGATGAACCCTTAACTTCTTTTTATCGAAATCAACATCATTCCAATAGAGTGCCAATCCTTCACTGACTCTTACTCCTGTCATATAATATAACCAAATTGCAACAAAGCACATGTGCTCATAAAAGTTATGAGTATAAATCATCGAGATAACCTTTTCAAATTCCTCTTTCGTCCAAAACCCAACAACACTTTTCGCTTTTGGAATTGCTTTTGTTTTCTTTGAAATATTTTTCTCTAAAAATTCCAAATTCACAGCATACTCAAGTGCTTGTCTAAATCCTCCATAGAGCAACGCAGAATAATTTTGAGAATATCCAGTTTCATTCAAGAGCCAAGTTCTAAAGGATTCACAATCTCTGACATCAATATCTCTAAGCCTTTTATCAGAAAACCTGTCTCTAATTAATTCAAAAGCATGTTTTCTTGATGCCCAAGTATCCTCTTCCACGCTTGATTGATAGTATGGTAAAAAAAATAAATCCATAAACTCACCAAAAGTAAGGCGATAATTGGCATAGCCATTTTGGCTAAGGTATTCATTTCTTATTCTAGTCGCTTCCTTATTAGCTTCTCTTGCAGATTTAAATTTTTCACCATTAGCGTTTTTCCTAGATTTCTTCTGAATCCTTTCTCCCGTAATCTTATCTACACCAAGTTCAATATTATAAAAGAAATTTCCTTTATTATCCGTATAAACTCCTTTATATTTAGTCTTTGCCATTCGTATCCCCTTCCTCCAGAGATACGTCCACACCTATGATATTTTCAACAGCATGACAAGGCACCCGTCCTAATCTTTTGTTATTATAATAGGGATATCCTTGTCTCACCATGTAATATTTTGCTTGTCTAATAATATCAACAGCTTGGTAAGGCAAAAAACCCATATCTTGTAATTCTTTTTTTGAAATGGTTTTATTCATTAGCAAAACAATTCCTCCTTATTTTTTCAATAAAAAAAAGAACAGATAATTTATCTGCTCTTTTAATAAATCAAATATTTAATTTATAACATTGCTTTTCATTGCAATTAATCATTTTGCATTTTTAAGAATTTTTACTTCTGCTTGAGTGTCTAGTAATCCCTCTGATAATACGGTTACCTTAGCATCTAACTTGTCAATTTTATCAGCATTTTTCTTTACCTCTTGTTTTACATCTATTACTTCTTTTGATAATTCAGTAATAGCTTGTAAAATCTGCTCATTAGTCACTTCTTTGCTCATATTATTACCTCCTATTAATTTTATCTAATTAATTACTGCTTAATTATTTTTCCTTTTTCTTCTATATAATCGGGCTCTTGTTCCTCTATAGAATCAAAGTCAATGTCTGGATGACCGTTTATATTCACTAATTCATCATCTTTTAATCTATAATGAGTTATTTCTTTTTCATCATCTTCTTCTTTATCATAAACAACAACTTTTATATATTTTCCATTTTCCCACATTGTAATATCTGAACTACTTCTCAAATCATTTCCGTAATCTATACTAGAACTATCATATTCTATATTATTTCGTTCAGCGATTTCTGACTCCACTTTCTCAATAGCTAAATTTACTATATTTTCATAGGTTAAATTATTATTTGTTTTAGCTTCTGAATTTCCACATGCTACTAGACTGATAGAAAAAATCATCAGTACCATTATTTTTAAAACGTGTTTATGCAAGAAAATCACCTCCAATTAGAATAATTTTCATTTAACCTATGATAACATATAATCAATACTGAAAAAAATTAAAGTCAACAATACGCCAAACATCATCTTTATTTTCCATATCTAGTTCAATGAATGAATCCACCGAACTTACCGCACCATCCATTTCAATTTCGTTTATAAAGACACCTAAAACTTTTTGCCTACCCTCTTTTGATTTTCCTAAATAAACATCTAGATTATTCACAGTAGATTTCACTTCAGCTAATTTATCGTCATATTCTTCATTCCCATCAAAGTTTAATTCTTTTAATTTTTTCTCTGATACGTACATTTCTACATCTTCCCTTACTGGTTTGCCTTGATAATTAAAATAGCCCATAATAAATTTTTCTGCTATCTCACCAGCTTCTAAATGAATGACTTCTTCCAAACTCTCTAATTGACTTATTTCATTCTTTGCTTGCTTTAACTCATTTCTATAATTTTCATTCTTCACGAATAAGAAAACAATGATTAAAACACCAACAATAATTAATGGTAAATACTTTTTCATTCTATCACCTCTAAATCCGAATAGCATTCAATTAATCTAACCCTAATGTTTTTCGAGGGTCAATTTTATCTTGATGTGCTTGACCTAATTTAGTTAAATGTTCCAAATGTAAATGATTTCCTGTACTATCCCCTGTCGTTCCACACTTACCAACAGCTTGACCTTGACTAACCTTATCACCAAGAGAAACTTTTAATGAGGACATATGACCATACCGACTAAATTCATTATTTGCATGTTGCAAAGTAACATAATTTCCATAGCCAGTATTTCCATGAATGGCTTCTACAACCTTTCCATCCTTAACCGCCATAATGTTATCACTAGGCGTACAGCCAAAATCCACCCCACCATGAAAACTCTCTAACTCACCTGTAATCGGATGCGTTCTCGGTCCAAAACCACTTGTAATTATAATTTCTTTTAACGGTAATGCCCAATCACCACGAACATTTATAGGGGAATTATCTTCTTCAAGATAACGCATAACATTGTCTACATAGTTTACATCACCATAGCGAGACCACCCATTTTTTTTAGCCATCATATTACTAAAATCAATGGCGACCTTCTTAGAATAACCCCCTCTTTCGTTCGCATAGGGTATAAATCCCGAACCAAAATTATACGCTTGCAGGGAAAGCTTCACTTCTCCATCTGCTTCCTTCATGACTTGTGAAAAATATCTTGTTCCAATATCAATAGAAATTTCTGGGTCTGTAATTGAATTGGGAGGGAGACCGAGACTTTCGGATGATTGCATTACATCTAAAACCCTACCTCCACTTTCTTGCATAGTCATAGCCATCAATACATCTACATGTTGTGATATGAAATATTTTTTGGCATATTTTTCAAAATAAGCTTTATACCTCAACACTTCGGGCGCAATACCATTACCAGTATAAATATCCGTATATTCTTCATTTTCTTCTTCTCTTAAATGAGGCATTCCATCATCACTCATATTTATTGAATTAACAACAAAAAGAACCACTATACCAATGATAAAAAAGAAGAAAAACAACAAAACAATTAAAAAGATTTTTATTTTCATCTTAGCCATTTTTACCCCAGGTATTTTATCTGTATTCAATTAAAAAAACACCTCCACAAAAAACAAAAAGAGAATTGCCTATTATAGCAATCCTCAATTCTCATCTCTTTCTCTTTTCCTTTCTTCTACAGATGATACTTCTCTATTTCGTTGCGCATTCAAACCTGTATCATGATGAACCTCTGTATGACTACGATTTTCTTTCTTCACACTGTCTACATCTCTTTCATTTATGCTTTCTGGTTGTTTAGTTCGTTCTACAGCACGCTCTTTATCATGATGAGATTCAGCATGACCACGATTTTCTTCATTCACACCACTAATATCTTTTTCATTTGTATTTTCCGGCTGTGAAGTTCGTTCTACAGAATGTTCTTTGTCATGATAAGATTCAGCATGACCACGACTTTCTTCATTCACACCACCAATATCTTTTTCATTTGTATTTTCTGACTGTGAAGTTCGTTCTTTTGATGGGTCATCTGTTTCCAATGGTACAGGTACTGCTTTATCCCCATCATCCTTTTTCTTTCTCTGTGGAGAACGTTTAGTATCCACACCCTTGCCATTTTCAGTACCTTTTCTTTCCTCCCTCATACTCGTTCGATTCGTTTTTGCACTCTGTTTAGAATCACTTTTTTCATCTCCATAATTCATTGGAGATTCCCTCTTTTGAGAACGTCTTTCTTGTAATCTCTTTTTCGCATTAGAAAATTGATTACTATAATACTGGTTCATATTTGGCATAATGTTTCCATCAACTGTTTGAACACGTCCTGCCGTAACAAAACTAATAATTTTATTTCTCTTAATTATGATTAAGAAAAATATCACAATCAAAAGCACCACATGTAACAAATACATTCCTGTATCGACTGGTTTTACAAATAGATACATGGAATATGTTAACAGATAAACAACAAATAAAAGTAAACCTAACAAACCTTTCGTTAAAAAAATGGTCACTATATTACCTAATGCCTTAAAACCTGTCATTGCAAAATGAGGAATAAAACTTAAAACAAACGCAAAAGGTAAAGCTAAAGCTATGAATATCGCTAACAATTGTAATGCAAAATTGATTAAACCTAATAATAAAAAGGGAATAGACAAACCAATCACAATGAAAAAAGTCAAAAATACTATACCCGATTGTTTAAAAGCTGAACCCGAAGCTACATTCGTATTTCCGTTTTTATTTACTTCAAGATGGGCATGACCGATTCTATACGCTGAACCTTCCGAGTTTAATTTAAAAGCCAGCATTCTTTCCGAACGTGGAAAAGCTTGAAATCCAAAACCTAAATCTTTAATCTTATCATCAGCATTAATTTCTTTTTCATCTGTTTTACCATAGTTAATTAAAAGGTATGGTCGTTTTAATGCTAAATCAAAATAAATATTACGAACGACCGCAATTGTACCTTCTATCTTCTCATTTTCATCAATATCATTAATCCCTGCATAAACACCCTCTCTCTTATCATCAAAAATCCCTAAAATACCATCACCTGCACTTACTAAAGTAGATTGTATCTCTCCCGAAAGTGCATTCATACTTTTTAATAAATAACTGGCATTCGATACCCAATAACCGGCAACAATTAAAACAACCACAAACAACATAAATTTTCTAAAAGATTCTCTGGCATTTCCTTTGGTAAAAAATATAAAAACAAGATATCCACATAAAAATGCAAACAATATTTCTGCAAAATGCTCCTTTAAAACTTCATATATACTACCCGAAACACTTTCAATATCATCCGCAAAATCATCCAATTTATTTAACGTAAATAATTGTAAAGAACTATCTGTAACTTTAACCACATTTTGAATAATACCCATAAAAAAGTTATTGATTGAATACAAATTAAAACCAAATATTCCACTTGTATCTTCATTATTCACCATATAACGTTCGAGTGGATATTTTTTTATTTCTAATTGAACACCACCCTCTTCCTTTTCCTTTGCCTTATCCATATACTTAAAAGGTTTATATTCTTTGTCAAATATTTTCCCGAAAAGTTTGAGAATAAAATCTCCAACTGGAAAATCATCATCAATCAAATCAGAGAGATTCCCACTTGTATCAACGTCTTCATCATCTTCCGCAAGAACAACTGATGATGTCACGAAACATAAAAATAATGCAGTAAGTAGAATTAACAACCATTTTTTATTCTTCATTGGCATTCAAATCCTTTATAAAATCTAGTATCCTTTCACAGGCACTTACGCCACCACGACAATAAGCTAAAAATTCCGCATCTGTTTTTCCTTGTTTCCTTCCTTCCTCCAAGCCTTTCAATCTCTCAAAATTAATTTGTAACCCTTTTACAAACGACTTTAAAAAAATTTCATTTTGCATTTCCTCACCAGCCTTTCAAATAAAAAAGTGACTACCTTTCGATAGCCACCCTTGAAAAAATTACTACTTAGAGCTCAATACAAGTTTCATAATAAAGGTATCTGTCACGCTGTTCTTCCACCAAAAATAATTCAAAAACAAAATTGTAACTTATATCTTTTTGCGAATGACGTTTTGTAATTGTAAAATTTACATTTCCATCTTCCCTCAAATTATCGTTCGAATAATCAATAGCCTCTCTAATTATTTCCTCTAACTTTTCAGACATATCTAATTCCAATAGTTTTTCTTCCAACTCCACATAATTTTCTAATTCAGAAATATACATCATACCTAAAACATTCTCATTCATTAAATCATCTCCTTTTTTATATTAAAAATGGCTACCAATTATGGATAGCCATTCCATCTATAAATATTTTTCCTCTGCATAGGCAACCGCCGATTTATTGATTGTTTCCAATGCTCCTTCCCATTCTTCAAAGAGACATTCAATCGTAATTTTTGAGGTTCTGCCGAACATATCTTTCATCAAACATTGCCCTTGTAACATGTTATCTAGCATTTCTATATTTTCTTCACTTGATTCCATGTTCATCCATTTTAAAATATCGGGACGTTCGTTTTCTTCATCAAAAGCAAAAGCTACACCAAAGTTCCCTGTTTCATTCTCCTTTTCTCGTAAAGCGTCTTTGGTAGATTGTGAGATAAAATATAAAGCATTATTATAGCTACGCCCAACACGCTTCATCTGTTTTTCGACCTTTTTCCCCTGTTGTGACGCAATGATAACCCATGCTTCATCAATAAATTCTACGGTTTGCTCATCTTTATCCCGGCCAAACAGTTCACAATATTTCCCTAAAGCCAGCATAATCGAATTTGATTTGCGCTGGCTATTTGTATAGGTTTCTACACTTGCAGTAGCTTCTGGCAAATCAATGTTTTCAATTTCAATAATGCTAATTCTATCGGTTAAGGATAACGCAGAATTAGAACCATCATGAACACATAGCTTTAATATAGAATCAGCAACCACTTCATATAAAAAATCTCCTGCTTTTTTTACAGATGGCTCATTGCTATCTTGCATAATCTCAATGATATGCATGGAGCCCACTTGTTCACCTTTTTCTTTTCTTTCAAGGACTTCCGATATTGCCCTCAAAAAGGCTGTATGAATTTCATCTTTCCCTTTGAAATCATAAACTTCCGAAAAAATATCTTGAATCAATTCTTTCGCTTGAGAAGATGGTAAAAAAGCTACCGGGTCTAATGCTCCCCAATTATCCTTATCTTCAAAATCCAAAGTTACAAATTTAAACTTTTCCAAGTGCTCAACAAATAAAGGATAATCACGTCTAATGATGCCATCATTTATAACTTTATTTATCCATTTCCTTATTTCTTTTTTAGGGTCAATATATAAGGATTTTATATTTAAGAGTGTTACATAAATAAATAACAACTTTGCAAGATATGATTTCCCACTGCCTGTATCACCTGTAATCAGAACATGCGGACTTCTATATTTACTACCTCTAATATTTTGGTTTGCCAGCATCGGATGAAAAAACACAGGGTCACGACTTGATAATTTGGCACTTTCCAAATCCTTATGTTTATGAAATCTATCAACCCAGCCTATAAAAAAACCAATCTTATTTCCAATTTCAGAATTTACGCCAAACAAACTTTCTCCTAAACCATCTTGAGTAGTCGATTGTAACCAATTTCTATCCGTTGCTTCTAACTTTTCCCCAGGCAACGTTCTATAGAATAAGCTTAATTGGTCAGCCGTTGGAATACGGCAAATAATATTTAATTGTTTGAAATAACGTACAACCTGTTTAGCACGTAATAAACTTTCTTTTTTCGTCTTGCCTGTTACAGCAATTGTAGCAAGCCAATTCATTACAGATACATCATGATTTTTTAATTCTTGCTGTAAATTTCTCATTAAATAATGACTATCTACAACAGAATCATCTACGAAGTCACCTGTTTTTGCTTGTTCATTCGCTGATTCTTTTAACTCTCTCCCCTTTAAATTCACCTTCATTTTTGATTTTCCTTTACCTTCTGAATGAATTTTAAAATCTACACATACCTCAAAAGGTAAAGATTGGGCTTCATAAAAAATATCGCTCTCTGCCATATTATCCGGAAATTCATCAATCACGACAAAAGTTAAATAACCTTCATCTTGCTCACTACTTATTTTCAAAGTAGATGATTCCGTAGGGTCAATAATCGAATTTGTTATCGCCTTAATATTTCCATGTTCCTCCTCTTCACTTACATCATGCTTCAAACCAGCAATATAATCATAACGATTAACATAAATTAATTCATTTTCTTTTAATCTTGACCCATTGACACCAGCAACCATTTTATAAATTGTATCTTCCAATTCCTCAAATTGATTAAAAAAAGAAGTGGGAACATTTTGTTCCCAACCTAAATAGTTTACAAACATATCTGTTACATTCGAAAAAATGGAATAAACATTATCTTTTAGTCGTCCATCCACATTTACAAATGCATTTTTTAACTTAATGCCAATAATAAAATCATTTTTTGTCATATTTCCCAAGCGTGAACTTAAAACATTTTCTGTTTCACCTAAATAATATCGTCCAACATCTTCACTATCTTTTGACAAACCCAAACTTAAATCTTCAAAGCGTTCTTTCAAACGGAACTCTTGAGGATACATTCTCAAATGAAAATCTTCATAAGCTGTGATATCCTCAAAAAACATTTTCCAATTTCTTTTATAATTGGCTACCACTTTTTGATTTTGAATAGGAATCGATTCACTTTTTATTCGATAATATGCGAACACGTCTCCCGTTCTCGTTAATAGCATATTGTTCTTTATTGTTTTCAACGCTGGTTTCAGTTTGGTCATTCTCTTTATCCACCACCCATACACATTCTTTAAATGTTATTTTTTTCTCATTCATCCACTCTACTTCTTTCCCATTACAAAACTTTTTTTTAGGAATTTTTATCCCGAATAAATATTTGACATAATCATAAATGAACATATAAATATTTTTGCCTTCCGGCTTAATTTTCGTTACAAGCCACGTAAAAAATAACGGAACACAAATTAAAAATATAAACCACGTATTCGAAAATGCATACGGATAAAATTTCCTTATTATCCAACCTGCTAAAAATGTGATAATTAGAAAGACCACAAAATTTAATGCAGGAATCAATTCAATTGTAAAAGGCAGATAATAATTATCTGTTATCTGCCTAATTTTCTTTGGTTCCCTTAAAGCCCTTCTATAGTTATATACCACTCTACTTTCTTTTTTCTCTGCCATATTATCACTCTCTTACAGCTTATTCATGAAGGCTTCAATCCAACCGGCAACTGTGTCCCAATTCCGAACTACAAAATAAACAATTCCTCCAACGATACAGCACACAATAATCGCACCAAATTTAAATTTGGCTAGATGTTTTGTGACTAGGAAAATAATAATAATGACTATCGCTTGCTGAACAATTTCCAACGCCCAATTCTCAATTCCTCCTAAAGTAGGCAAATCAGCAGCCAAAACCAAGTGATTAAAAAAGTCCATTTTTCATTCCTCCTAATTATAAATAAAATTTTTCACATAATAATTTCTTCCAGTTTTAGAAATCGTCATTTCTACTGGATTAACTTGTTGTATATTTGTCAATTCGTCTCTAAACACCACCTCCATCGTTGCCTTGTAATGTTTGCCATCTACATAGATTTTTAAATTTCTTATTTCTTCAAATAAAAAAGAACCATTTAACGTTTGTGGGTCATCCATCAGATACGCCATTTCGTCAACTGGTTCTGTAGCATACTTTTCAAAAAAAGTATTTAGAAATTCATTGATATTTTCTTTTTCATTCCCGGTATATTCTTCTAAGTCAACCTCTTTCTTTTCATATTCTATGTTCCCAGCTAAAGAGGGAACTTCCGTAAAATATGGAACGGATTGAACGCTAAACAAACCTTTTTCATAAACAATAGGAATATTTAACAACAAGGTGTTTTTTTCTTCCTCTGTTTCAATTTCGATTTCAATTTCCTTTTTTTTATTTTTACCCTCACCCTTAACAACCTCTTTTTCTACTTCCCTTTGCAATTCATTTTTAAATGTAACCTTATATTGAAAAAGACTTCTTTCCCCTTCATCTTCAATATGAAAAAGGTTCAAAGATTCTAACTGTCTAGTACCATTCACATTGTCTAAGTTGTACAAAGAATTTTTTTCATCATTAAACGTGTCATTAAAAACCATATATTCCTTTAAACGATTTGCTCTTTCTTGCAAAGCTTCACTTTCATTAGAAACATTAATATATTCCTTGATAAAATTGGATAGAAATTCATTTGCAGATTCAACAGGAATTTCTTCTATCACTTCCTTATCCTCATTCGCCTGGACCAATTTATTTGTTTCATTCAAAGTGGAACGAGTGTTTAAAGACAATAACACTGAAATTGTCGCTAAAAATAACATTCCTAAAATTAATGACCAAATAAAAAAAGCTGTTCGCTTTGATGTATCTTTGCGCACAGGACTTTTCTCTTTTTTTGGTCGTTCAATTTGTTCAATTTTATCAACAACTTTATTCTTTTTTAATTTATCTTTTATACTCATTATGAACTCCTCTCAATATAATCTACAAAAGATGTTACCCTCTGTAATACCTCCAGTGGTGAAGCATTTTCCAAATACACTTTTTCATTTATTTTCTTACCATTATCTATATAGGTAGCTTTATAAAAAGAAAAACGATAGGTTGAATATCCTTGCCTTCTATATCCTTCAACAATCAAAGATGTATTTTTAGATAAATCTTTTACATAAGCTTGATAAAAAGAATGTTTTTCTCCTTCCCTATTTTTAGGAATACCTACAGTAAAGCCTAATTCCTTAAAAGATTCGGGTATCGACTTCATTTTCATTATTCATGAACCTCCAATACAAGAAACTCCACTGCTATAATTGCATTTTTTGGTTTTCCCGTTACTTTGTTCTGTCTATGAGAAACATTCGCAAATATACAATGATATGTTTTATCTTCTTCTTGTTCATTCTTATGATAAAAATACACGTCCATTTCAATATAGAGGGAATTATCAATACCCTGCATCTCTTCTCTCAACTTTTCTAAAATGACAGATTTATGATTAATCAATTTTTCCCTTTCCAAGGCTCCTATCAATACAGCTTGATTCAAAATAAGTGGAATTATTTTTTTCACCTTCCTTCCATTAACTCAAAACAAATTCTAGTTTTGTTCTTTTTTCTTCATAATAATAAAGTTCCAAAGCATTTATAGCACATACATACGCCTTTATTTCATCTCTATAAACATCTTCTGGCTGGCCAAGGTCTCTATGCAAATCAAGCGTTGCACTCATATAGGATTTCAAATTCTGAATTGCGTGGTCCACATTTTCACCACCTAACATAGTAACTAATCTCCAAGCAAGGTTCGGGTAGTATTTTTTAGGAAAACCGCCTAAAAAATCTCCACCCTTTCCCCCTTGCTTTCCGATTTTTTGTCGGTGCTTGATGGTCACCAAGTCAACTATACTCAAAAGGGATTTAAATAAACTTGACTTGTCTCTTACTATTGTACCGACAAAACCGCTTGCCCTGTCGTTCGTTAATATCAGCCCTTTTCCATAACAAATGACGTTAAGTTCGTGGGGTTCCGCCCCCACACGGCGTCCCAATATCACTACCTCAAAAGGGGAAAAACATTAAACAATCATTTCTTCCGGCTGTGCAAGATAAACCAACATCATATGCTCTTGCTTTTCGTTTAGTTCTAATTCTTCCTCAAAATCTTCTAAATCAGAAATTCCTTTTGTATCTTCCACCAGTTTTATCATTTTTCTTGTTCTAGCCGCTTGATTCATATACCAATTTCGAGACTTTTGATAAAAATCTTCTTGCGGTTTCGTAAAAATTTTTAACCTTTCAACATCACCTAAAAAAACTTCCCAAAAATGAGAAGTTTTCCAACGCCCTCTATTTAAATCATTATCCTTATCCACAAAACGTAAATAATTCTTAATGATTCCCTTAGCAACTGGTAACATGCTTTCACTTTTTATAAGTTCTGATACAACAGCATTCGCCCTATCATCTTTAAATCTTAATTCATATCTATTCCAGTCTCCAAGTTCTTCTAAAGGGATTCCATACTTTTCCGATTGCTCATAGTTTTTCTGATAAAAACAGAAATAGACTTCAGAATGTTTTTTTGAACCAAAATAAAGTGTCGTACCGCCCTGTTCACCATCTTCCATTGATAACGAGCCATTATAATCAGTTTTTTTAAATCGGGAAATCGCTTCGCCATTTCTTATCTTGTCAAAAAGCATAGGTATTTCAAAATATGTTTTTTTATCGTCAATCGAAATATCTAATCGAGGAAATTTCCCACCATTTTTCTTACAATCTCTAAAAAAATCGAACCACGTTACTTTCCTAGCTTTTAAAAAAGTTTCAAATTGACGGCAACCTTGACCACTTAATTCAATAAGTGTTCCACGCACATCTGAACCATGAGAATATAATACTTTAATATTATCCAGTTGATATGTGCCTACATATCCATAAAAACCACTTTCTTTATGCTCCATATATTCTTTTTTTAGATGAAGCACTTTTTCTAATATCAAATCGACATTATGCGTTTTAAACGATACCCTTAAATAGTCAATCATTGATACTAAAGGGTTTTCTTCATTTTTTGTATTTTGTACCCCCCTGTTAGAGTAGGGGGGGTTTGATGTCGTCATCCGCTACGCTCCTTCCTCCACGCCTACAATTCCGGTTGCTTTTCGCTGTCGCTTGCGACTGTCGTCGCTGGCGCAACCTCCATTTTCGGCGTTGCTTTTCCTATCTCCTTTAAAAAGTCATATCCTCTAGGCACTAATGGTGTATAGAATTCTGTAATGATAGAAGCACCATAATCGGCATAGCCACGCCCTTTTATACGCTTATTTACAAATGTATTATCAACATCTCCAAACATCATTCCATATCCTGTTTCGCTGTTTCTACCTAATGCTACACGAAAATTAAACTGGTCTCTTATTCCATCTGCCAAATATTTTGCGTCAGGACGTTGGTTTGCCAAAATAAGAAATACACCCGCCTGACGACCCAGCATAGTTAATTGCTTCATATCCTCCAATACTTCTTGCTTCTCTCTATGGTCTAACATTTCCATAAATGCTACATATTCATCAAAAATAACAAAGAGTGGCTTCATGCCCACACTTGCATAATTTCCACCTGTTTTATAATTCGGCATGTTTTTCATTCTTTCGGAACGTTCATGCATTTCTTCTCTTGCTTTCTTCAAAGTCATTTTAATTCCATTTTTCCTACTAAAAACAGTTTTTTCAGGCATGACCGATTCTAAGTCTGCAAGGTCTGCATTTTTTGGGTCTAATATCCGCAATTCAGCATCCGACTTCAATAAAGCTTCAATCATGGTCAAAATGAAATAAGTCTTCCCTCCACCAGTACCACCAGCAATCAACATATGAGGTAATTCATCAAACTTCCATTCAATATGTTCCATAAGCTTCATAGAGCCATTTTTAACAGTCACATCATGAATAGAAATACGGTTTCGTTGTACATCATACATTAATTTATAACAAACGAAATTTTCTTCCAATTCCCTGTCAACTAAAGTACAATATAAACCGTTTTCTAGTTCATCCCCTAACTTTAAAAACCTTTCTTGAAATCGGCTCATATCCATAGCCACTCTAAATTCAATATATCCTTTATTTATTTTGTAATAGGCTTTTGGGAAGTAGGTTAATTTTGATTTCGTAACAGTCTTATCACTAAAACTCCATTTTGATTCCGTTGAATAGCTTTCTTTTTCGATAAAACGATTAGATATAAACATTCTTGCTATTTTTTGCCTATGCCAAATACGCCTATACTTTTCAAAGAAAACAAAATAAGCTAATAAAACAGTCATTGCGCCAACTATAAAAGATATAACAAATCCTTTTCCAATGTACGCCCAATTCCAACCTTTAATGTTTTTCAAATAGTCCCAAGTGAACCATTCGGCAACATTGCTCATTCCAGTTTTATAACAGAAAAAAATACTCAATAAAAAAACAGGAATAAATATGCTTAATCCTGCTATTAACACTCCATGTTCCATTTTCGGCGTTATTCTTATGCCACGATATTTCCAAAGGCGTTTCTTTAAAAATTCAATCCTTATCACCTTCTTTTACAGAGAAATCTCAGTCCTCTCTAAAATAATTGAACAAAAAAAAGCGTGCCAATTAATTTATAACTAGCACGCTATTACTCTACTATTTTTTATCCGTTCCTGCTCCCACAGGCTCTTTACTCGGTTCATTTTTCTTCACACCACCCGAACTACCAACCTCTACAATATCCTCTGCTTCAACAGTCCATACAACATTAGCAAAATTTCCATTTGCTTGTGCTCTTGCTTTAATGACAGGATTTTTTAGGGTCACCTGTTTGTTAAAATCAATCTCTTTTAAATCAACATATTCCGGTATAGTCACCTCAATTTGCTCTTTTTGAGTGGATGAAGCAAGATTATAAACCCTTGATTCCAGTTTATCTGTTCTTTCATTTTTATCTCGGTCAAAAAACATCTTCTCTCTTTTCAACCCCATAAAAAATAAGTCACCAAAAGTTAGTTCATTCGGTATAATTCCTGTTTTAAATTCCATTCAAAATCTCTCCCTTAATTGTTTTTAATATTTAAGTTTCTTGTTTTTTTAATTATTGTACTCAAATACACCATGAGAAGTAACAAGGAAGTTTCCTTCCAATTCCATATCACGTCCAAAAGCTTCATAATCAATATAATTTTGTAGATTGGTAGGAACTTCTCCAAGTGCTCCTGTTTCTTCAACGAAATATCTTGCAACATCTTCCATAGAATGACAATCAGAATAACATACAATGTCATCTACATTTTCCAACAATTCCTCAAGGTCACTAAACCAGTAACCTATCATTGCTTTTAACTCGTAATAAATAGGTGTGCCTTCAATTTCTTCAATCATTGCACACAAACGATTAATTTCATTGATAGATGTATATTCATCTATCTCAAATGGCAATTCGTAATCGTGAATAGCAATTTCTTCATAATCACCATTTAAGCCAATACGCTCTTTTACTTCTTCCATATTGATTGGAGGAGTAAACCAATCACCAACAAGCTCCCCCTCATTATATTTGCCGAGATTGGATATATACACACGCATTTCCAATACTTATCACCTCGTATAATTCATTCAATCATCTCTAACATAATCGGATATTCGGCAATTTGAATACGTTCCTTTAATTCTTTTCCCATCAAATCACCATCTTTTGCATTATCAAAACCTTTTATAGTCACAGCTACATACGAATCACATCCTGCTATTAAATGATGTGGTAATGTACCATAAACATGTTTTCCTTTAATATCATCTGCTTCAACACGTTCGAATACCGGTGCATTCTGCAAAAATGGAAATTCATTTTTTAATATTTCAACAGTTCCCATATGGCGACTTGCAATGATAAAGTTATTTTTCATTTCCCATGGATAAATTTCTAAAGCTGTTAAACGATATTTAGATACATTTACATCTGCTTTAATAATATCTAGTCCAGTTTCAAATACTTTATCTCTTGGCAAATCCAATCCATAATATTCATTTATTCCATGCCCTACTAAAAGGGAAGGTGCAAGTGTAGAAATAATAATAGTGGTATCTGATTCTTTATTATCATATCGCACCAAATCTCTCACTGCCGGAAAACCAAATGCCACTATTTTATTTTCTTTCAAAAGGTCATTTAATTTCATAATTTCATTTATTCACCTACTATCTGATTAATAATTAAACCCTCTAAATGCAGAAGGTCTATTTTCATATATTTTTTCATGAAGTAGTTTTTTATATAGAAGTAATCTTTCATGCCGATAAGGATTCCTACGCTTACTAGGATGAATAGAGCCAAAATCAGCAACTTTTTTCGTGTAATAAGCAATTCTTTTATCCAGCACAAAATCACCTCATTCATTTTTAATAAAAAATTAAAGATAATTCGCTAGGCTCTATAAGAACCATTACCGCGCTTATCAGTCGCTCACAGTTAAGGTCATGGCAACATATAGTAGGTTATGCTTATAACCATTAGCACCCTCATTTTGGACTGCTATAGCTTTTTTAAAAGTGTTAGCTATCATCACTTAGATTACGTTTAATGACAAATCAGTCAAAACACGTTACAATAAAAGTGTCTAGGTTTTATTGGCGTGTATGATAAGTTACGATTTATCATATGCGCTCTCTTTCTATATGAAGTTTTCAAGGAACATCATTTCCTTTCATGCATTTTCGAACAATTCATTAAGTGGTATAAACTCACACTCGTTACATGTTCTCAAATGCTGAAATTCCTTTTCTTGACATATCATAATTCTTACAAATTCTACGATATGAAACATTATGCAATAAAAGCTTTTGAATAATTTCCTTCGAAATCGGCTGTTGCATATAATAATCTGCCTTTACAATTCGGACAGCTAACTTCATCCTAGCCTGCCAGTCACCTTCCATTTCTTTTGCCAAAGGAACTGCCTTTTTCATTAAATTTTGCATTTCATTAAAGTTCATTTGAATTTCACCCCCTAGAAATAATATAATTCATTTATTAGATATTAGATTTATAAGAAACAAATCTAATTCTATAAAACATTTATATCTTGTTCCAAATCGCTACATCCAGTTTCAAAAAAAAGCTTCCAATCAAAACCAATTACTCCGGCGATTTGTTTAGCAACTTTTACGCTAGGTCTTCTTATACCTAATTCAATTTGAGAATAATAAGGTCTTTTTATGTTTGATTGTATCGCAACATCTTCTTGTGTTAAATTTCGTTCAATTCTTTTTTCATACAACCATTCTCTTTTTTTCATACATTTAATCGCCACCTTCATTGTAGCGTTTCGCTACTTGTTAATTCTAATTATATAGTAGCGTTTCGCTACTGTCAATACTTTTTTGTACTTTTTTGATACAATTATTTTATGTAGCTTTTTGCTACAGTATAATAACTATAAACGATTTATAAATCGTATAGAAACGAGGTTACACAATGTTGGGAGACAGACTAAAAAAACTAAGAGCAACAAAGAATTTATCTCAACAAGAACTAGCAAAAAAACTAAACATTTCCAGAGGAACCTACGCTCATTACGAAATAAATAAAAGACAACCTGATTACGGTACACTCAAAAAAATTTCTAACTTTTTCAATGTATCAATTGACTACCTAATCACAGGAAATGAACATTCTAATTCTCCTGATGAAATGTGGAAAGAATTTTTAGACCCTAAAACACAAATATTCTTTAAAGACTTACAAAACGCACCCGAAGAAAAAATCGAAGAACTAATACGTTTTTGGGAATTTATTAAAGAACGAGACAAAAAGAAATAGAGCTCTAATATTAGGGCTTTTATTTATAATAAAAAACAGAACATACATTCCCCGAAAGAGGACAAGCCATGAAATATCACACAACATTACTAGAAGATGCAATAAAGCATTTTTATGTTGACTTAGGTATTTATTACCCACATCAACTAGATATTCTGGAAATAGCTGACTACCTGGGAATTAAAGTCTATTTTTGGGATATATCAAGTCGTGTTTATAAAAAAGAAATTATAATTGATTCTAGGTTATCCCCCGAAGAACAATGGGAGGATTTTGGACATGAACTTTGTCATTTATTATTACAGTACGGAAATCAAATATTGCACTTGAATAATCTTTTTCTGGCATACCAAGAATGGAAAGCAAATAACTTTGCACTTCATTTCTGTGTACCAACATTTATATTAATTAAATATGAAATCGCCAACATACCCGAAGGTATACCTTTTATAACAAAGACATTCAACGTAACACAGAAATTTGCACAAAAAAGACTTATTCATTTTAGAAATCAACTACAAATATCAAGATTGCAACAACAACTTAATGCGTAATGACAATAAAGTTGTTTCCTTTTGAAGGGATGAAGCCGCATTATTACCGTTGAAAAATGCGGCTGATTTCAAAAATAGTTGTTTACTTTTCACATTCGCCCGACCAGTAAACATAAATTTGTGATAAAAAGTTCTTTACTGAAATTCTTTATTCAACAAAAGCGCCCAACGGAACAAGCCTTTATTCGGTTATACAATAAAATATAATAATGCTCACTTCCAGAGGTATCGCCAGCATTTTAAAAAAACCCTACGTTAAGAAATTTTTTTATATTTCAGTAATAGTAACTTGATGAGAAATCCCGTGGCCAATCCCGGTATTATAAAAAGAATTGGGAGCCAAACAGGCCCCCATAATAGCCCAAATAAAGTGAATTCCGAAGAATAAATCACACCAACCGTTGCCCAATAGGCTGTGAATACAAAGGGAAGAAAAGAATGAGGATGCCTTCCACCTCCGGCGTCTTTCCAGGCATCCCATATTGCAAAAATATACAGGCAAGGGGAAAACATCAACCATGCATAATTCGTTTTCTCAATGGCTTCTTTGATACTCCCATGAAAACTTAATAATATAATTTGGTGAAAGTTGGACTGAACATTAACTAGAAACACCAAAGCAATGAAGAGTAATCCCTTTAGAAACCTACCGTTTAGAATTTGACCAAAACCCGGCAATGCAATACTCCAAAACAGTTTCTCATATTTATTATTTTGATTCATATAATCACGTCCAAATGATTATATTGGTCATAACTTTTTTAAGGCAAAAGAAGGACAACGTAATTCAGAATTGCCCAATCTTTGTCTTTATTTACTCTGTCCTTTTGATAATTGGGTTCTATCCTCCATTTGAGGTGGTTCTTCCAATAACCCGTGTTCAATCATGAGGTCTCCTCCATCATTTGCGAAGTCGAAAACATCTTTAGCAATTGGTATCATTTTTAAAGGTAAGTCTTTCCTTAGACTGAAGGTCGTACCTATAGCATTACTGCCAAAACCAAAAGTATTCAGTAAGGACGTATTATACATCATAAGCTTATCTGAAAAAGTCGACACTGTTGAATCTGTAACCCTTCCTGCTGGTGTGGACGGAGGATTAATATCACTGTCTAATAATATTTCGCTGGATTTTGTAATGATTGTTTTAGATAACTCTTTACCTCGGAAGAAGTAGTCCCGTATATCTTTTTTCTTAGCTACTTGAGCAAAGCCTGTCATTAATTTCATTCCGTCTACATTCGATTCAATCGCTTGGTATAGATAAGCCACTTCAACTGTATTTAATGACCTCCTGTGACCCGTGATTTTAAATCCTGACCGATAATTCTTTTTCTCAGCAAATTCAACATGGTTGGGTAAGGTGACAACTGGAGATTTTGGAAGTACACCCTTGCTTAGCAAAAACTGTGTCGTTTTTTCACAGGTATCCTCCGCAAACGCTGAGAACCTTTTGTATAAATCCATGATGTCTTTCCGGTAACTCATCGATATATGCAATGCATGTAAACCTGAAGCAACTTTCATCATCATACGTAAGTACATGACCTCAAAAATGTCGTCAAACAATTTTGGTGCATTAAGGTTTACATCGTTTTCTGTAAACCCAATTGGAACTGCTGCCCCTTCTTGTGTAAAAATGTTCCTTAGTTCATTAACAAAATTACTTTCACCTTCGTGAAATGTTTGCAATATTTCTATAGCCTCAGCATCTTGATTATTTGACAAAAAAAATTCAATCACTCTTACCATCATAGTCTTTTTTTGATAAATAATCCAAAGGGTTGAAAGCTCGGATGACGTTATCGGTATATGTCCTGTTGTCATTTAATCACTCCTCATGCCTTATATTTACCTTTATGTTTCACCACCTTCTGAGAAATATTCATTTTTTAGGATTACATGGTTATTAATTTTAATTCCACACGACAATCCAAATACCAAAAAATTTCCCTGCCAAAATTCAGTGTAAAAACAAAATTCCCTGCCAAAATTTTTTATTGGCAGGGTTTTTGGCAGGGAACTATATTATTTTTTATCAATTTATCCGTTTTAGCTTAGGACAAATGCTGTTAAATCAGCGTTCTCTCTTCAAATCAAGTTAGCCTCTTATTCCCACTCAATGGTCGCAGGCGGCTTACTCGTCACATCATACACTACCCGGTTAATATGGGCTACATCGTTCACGAGACGGGTCGAAATTTTCTCCAAGACATCCCAAGGGATACGTGCCCAGTCGGAAGTCATACCATCAATCGAGGTGACTGCACGGATACCGATCGTGTAATCATACGTGCGGGCATCGCCCATAACACCAACGCTTCGAATGTTAGGAAGGACAGTGAAGTATTGCCAAATATCACGGTCTAGACCAGCCTTAGCAATTTCCTCACGCAATATCGCATCAGATTCGCGAACAATCTCTAATTTTTCTTCGGTTACTTCTCCTAAGACACGGATAGCTAGTCCTGGACCTGGGAATGGCTGACGCCAGACGATATGTTCTGGTATACCTAGCTGAGTTCCTAATTCACGAACTTCATCTTTAAACAATGTATTTAACGGCTCGATTAATTCAAATTGCATATTTTCTGGTAGTCCACCAACATTATGATGTGATTTAATCGTTTGTGCTGTTTCTGTACCACTTTCAATAATATCAGTATAAAGTGTTCCTTGCGCAAGGAAATCAATGTCTTTTAATTTAGCTGCTTCATCATCAAACACATAAATAAATTCATTACCGATAATTTTACGCTTTTTCTCTGGATCGTCGACGCCCTTTAATTTCGTTAAAAAACGATCTTTAGCATCCACTTTAATAATGTTCATATGGAAATCATCAGCAAATACCTTCATCACATCGTCAGCTTCATTTTTACGAAGCAAACCATGGTCAACAAAAATACAAGTTAGCTGATCACCAATCGCTTTATGAATTAATGCTGCAACAACGGAAGAATCCACCCCACCGCTCAATGCACATAATACTTTGCGATCGCCGACTGTTTCTTGGATCTTTTTTACTTCCATATCTATAAAATTCTCGATGGTCCAATCGCCGTTGCTCCCGCAAACAGCAAATACAAACTGCTTTAATACATCATTTCCGTACTCAGAATGACGTACCTCAGGGTGATACTGTACACCATATAGTCCTTTTTCCTGATAACTAATAGCTGCAATTGGTGTCGATGGACTTGTGGCATCAACCTGGAAGGCTTCTGGTGCTTGAACGACTTTATCACCATGGCTCATCCACACTATTTGTTGTTTTGGTGTACCTGTAAACAACGTCGGTTCTCCTTGAACGTCGATTTCAGCTTTTCCATACTCGCGATTTTTAGCTTTCTCCACTTTTCCGCCATAATGCAATGCCATCAATTGCATACCATAGCAAATTCCTAATACGGGAATGCCTAAATCAAAAATTTCTGGATCGCAGCGAAAACTATTTTCATCATATACACTATGTGGTCCACCAGAAAGAATAATTCCTGTTGGGTTTATTTCCTTAATTTCTTGAGCTGACAGCTTATGAGAGTGCAATTCACTATACACACCAAATTCCCTAATCCGCCGTGTAATCAATTGATTATATTGGCTGCCAAAATCCAATACTAAAATCATTTCATTTGTCTTCATTTGCGTTACCCCTATCTATATTCTGTTCCTTCCAACATCATGCGTTCGTATCGAGTAGCCACTCGACCATTTCCAGAAAGATCCTTATCACTCGCTTTAATTAACCAGAAATTGAAAAACTGGATTACCACCTTTTGCGTCGACAAAAATGCAAAAAGGCAGCATCCAGCTATATGGATGTTCTGCCTTCATAGTCAAAGCATTTACGGTGCTCTGGTAGATACTTTCGACCCATATTGTCGAGGATATACGAACGGCAAATGATTATTTTCATTCCATTATGTCCTTATTCTACATAACGGAACGAATCATGGTCAAGTCAATATTCGTTTAATTAAATTTTGCCATAATTGCGCCATTTCCGTTTTAGGAATAGATTTGTTGTCATCTCTATAAATAAGCCGTTCATAATGCTCCGTAAGCTTCTGCATATCAGTTGTCTCATACTTTTCATCAATTTTCAGCGCATACTCACGTAATGTCTCTCCTGGCTGCTTTGGTTCACCTTGCTTTTGCAATACTTTCATTAGAAAGTGGTATGCTTCCTGGTAATTTTTCACATGATTATCGGTTGTAAATTTACGGCCTACCCATTTCGACTGCAAACGTAACCGACTTCGATAAACCATAATAGCGATAATCAGCAGCAACAATATAGCTGCAATAATTCCCCACATCCAAACGTTGGTTGTAGTGCCTGATTTTGATTCAGCAGCTGGTACAACTTCAGATTCCTCTTCCTTCTTCTTATCAGGCGAAGCTTCTGCAGGCTGTTCGTCTTTATCTGTTTCCTGTTCCGATTGCTTTAAAGTATCCTGTTGCGTAGCTGTTCCATCCACAGGTGCAGTTTGAAAATCTGTTAAATTGGTAAATCCTTTCGTTGGTTCAAATGGAACCCAACCCGAACCCGGAAAATAGACTTCTACCCAAGAGTGCGCGTTGGAGTTTGTTATTTCATAGGTGTTTTTTTCATCACCCGTGCCTGCGTCGATCAATTCTCCACCAGTAAAGCCTTTTGCCCATCTTGCCGGAATATCCAATGCTCGCAGCATAACGACCATCGAAGTAGAAAAGTTATCACAGTAGCCTGCTTTGGATTCAAACAAAAATTGGTCTACATAATCTTGATCGCCCTCGGGCACTGGAACATCTGTTGTCTGATACGTAAAGTCAGTACTTGAAAAATAGCTTTCAATCGCTTTTGTCTTATCATACTGGGTCTCCTCGTTAGCAGTTATTTCCTCAGCTAATTCGACCACTCGGTCCGGTAACGAATCTGGAATCTGAGTGTATGCTTCTAAAGATTCCCCCGTACTTGAAGCTTCCCGTAAAGCTTCAATTTGGAAAGTAGGATACTCATAACCGACCGTGTAATCTTGTAATGTAATGGGCTCATTGCTGCTATCCATGACTTGAATAGCTTCTGATGTCGTATCAATATAAGCTTCCCCTTCACTTGCCTCTACATGGTTGAAGCCATATGGATGTACGAGCTTATCTAACGCTTCGTCACCTTGAAATGCGATCGTTGCTTGTTTCCTATCGACATGGACATCTTCCTGAAACATCGGAGGGATTTTTGCTAGTTCGACAAATTTAGAGTCCTGACTCATTTCCCAGCCTTTTCCTGTATACACATCCTTCGTTTCCACACGCCAGTAATGCTCTTCCTCTACTTCAGCTTCAAATACTGGTGTATAGTCTTGGACAAATGAACCGCCCAATCTGCTATCATCTTCCCCATAGCCAACTTTTTGAATCGCTCCATTTCCTTCTCTAGAAAAACCAGCATTTTCAGCACTACTCTGAATGAAAGGCACCGGGTCTGGCCACTGGGGAGAAAACTTCGGTGCGGCTAACCCGACGGCTGAAGAAAACAATACAACCGCTATTAATGGAAGTAACCAAATGGCAGATTTCTTCACGAATGTAAAACGAAGTGCCTCTCTGTCCATTTCTCTCATAAAATGAGCTATTCCTAAGGCAAGAAAAGAAGTGATAAAGATCCTGATAATCGCAGTACTGCCGTCATAAACGGTAAATGTATCCAAAACGGTTAAATAAGCGATTGTCAATAAGATGAATAAAAAAACGCGTTTTCTTATAACAAACCAATAATGCAGCAAATAACTCATTAACCAGATTAAGATGAGAAACAGCATGCTACGAAATAAGGGTGTAAATTCATACCAAGCTCTGTTGAATAAAGCTTGTACATTGACGATAGTATCCTGAATCAACTCTCCGAACCACAATGGATTAAAAAAGCCGATAGTAAAAAACAAACTATTTAACACGAACAGTAATGCAGATCCCTTCAAAAGAAAAGATAGCCACCATCGGATTTGTATAAAGGAAAGCAGAAAACAGAACACACCATAAAGTATAAAAATACTTATACTTGTCGTATCCGTTATTTCCTGTAAAGGGTAGAACCATTCCAGAAATAAAATAAATCCACAAATATAAAGGATTAACGTATAAAAAATAGATGGATGTTGTTTAGGTTTACTCATATTCGTTTCACCTCTAACGGCGTTTTCATCAACTCGTGCTCAGTCATTTCATAGATATCCACCCCAAAAGCTGACAATTGCCGAACAAGAGAAGCGGATTTTTTTTGCTGTTCCTCCGGTTGAACAAGTAAAACATGTATATGCTCCGTTCTCTGGTGCAGTTTTTTTATCATCTCTACGAACGGTTTATCTACATTTCCTACAACAAATAGAAGAACGCCCCCATTCACCAGCTTGTTCCAATAGCTTTGGATAGCTAGTGAAAACACACCATTCTTATTTGGCTGCAGTTGCGTTAAATGTTCTTTCATTCGGTCAAATTCCCAAACACCATAAGTCGATGGATAAAAACTGCCACTTTTTCCGATAGTTAGTAATCCCGTTTCAATAGATTGCTTCCTCAGATAGGTAAGCAACGAGTAAGTAACTTCAACCATGCCTTCAAAAATAATCGGATTCAGTGAGTTACAAGCATCTAGCACAAGTAACATATTCGTGCCTTTTTCCTGTTCAAACTCTTTTGTCATAACGGTATTTTTCCTAGCTGTTTGCTTCCAGTCAATCCAGGAAAAGCGATCCCCTGGCATATATTCCCTTATCCCTGTTGCCACATTTGCATTCGTAAAACGAAGGGATGCAGTAAGCAAATTGCCTTCCTGTCGATTGGTGATTTGTCCTTCCAATAACCATGGACGTGCATTCGGATAAGTAACAAGTAAGTCACTTACAGCAAAGTAATGCTCCTTTTTTACAAGCCCGAAAAAATCTCCTGTCCGTATTCGTACCGTCTGAAATTGATGTTCCCCTCGAGGAATTTGTTCCAATCGATACGTAAAAGAAAACGTACGCTTGAAGCCAGGGAGTAGCATTTTCTTCATTTGCCGTTTAACAACTAATCGTTCTGGCTGATTCATATATTGAAATTTTCCTACTTGATTATCTATAGTTTTTAATGATTCTGGCATAATATCTTCTAAAATGCAATAATATAACGGAAATGGAAAGCGCCGCTTAACCTCCAATTTCACCGTAATTGCCCCACTAGCATTGGATATATAATGAGATAAATGTCTGCCAACCTTCCACTTTCTTATTGGATATATCAAGACAGCCACTTCATATATTAAAATAGGTAGAAAACTAAAAAACAAGAACCAACTAACAAACCCGCCCTGAAACATAGCATAGGAGAATAGCAGCAGAAAAGTAGTAACGAGAAATAAACAGCTTACTAACAAACGAAAGCGATATTTCATTAAATAAATTCCTTTCGTATTGGTATCTCAGTTTGCTCGATAATCATCGCTATGACATCATTTACCGTTTTTCCACTGTATTTTGCTTCTGAATGAAGAATAACTCGATGCGCCAATACATATGGAGCCAAATATTTTACATCATCCGGCAACACGTAGTCACGTCCTGAAATATAAGCATATGCTTTTGCAGCTTTCATTAAAGCAATCGACCCTCGTGGGCTGACACCTAAATAAACTTGAGGGTGATTTCTCGTACTCGTCACTAAATCAATAATATAATGCTGCACATTTTTATCCATGTACACTTGCTTCACTTCATCTTGAATCTGTTCTAACGCTTCTTTTGTCAACACAGATTCAATGGTCTCAATTGGATGATCATGGGAAGTTCGGGTAAGCATTTCCATCTCTTCTGCAAACGTTGGATATCCCATGTTTAACTTTAAAATAAATCGGTCTAATTGAGCTTCCGGCAATGGATATGTTCCTTCATATTCGATTGGATTTTGTGTAGCCATTACAAAAAATGGGCGAGCTAGAGGAATTGTTCTACCGTCAACAGTGACGTGGTTCTCTTCCATTGCTTCTAATAGGGCGGACTGGGTTTTTGGGGATGTGCGATTGATCTCATCTGCTAGAATAATGTTACCAAGAATTGGCCCACCTCGGAATTCAAACTCCAATGTTTTTGGATTATATATCGATACTCCTGTTACATCAGAAGGTAATAAATCTGGCGTAAATTGGATTCGTCGAAAATCACAATCTAAAGATTTAGCTAGTGTTTTCACGAGCATTGTCTTTCCCACACCAGGAACGTCTTCCAATAATACATGCCCTTGCGCTAGTAAAGCAACAAGACTTAAAACAGCTGCCTCTTCTTTTCCGATCATTACTTTATTTATATTTTGTAATACATTTTCAATTTTTACATTATATGCCATTGTGTTTTCCATGATAAGCCCCTCTCTAATATGAGTTAGAAATATATATTAATATTTGTTTTGTTGTTATTTTTTTAACCATTCTCCCTTATTTAACTATACTAAAAAAGTATTACAATCAAAAGAAAGAGATATTAATAGTTTCAAGATTCTTTACTCCACCTAATTTGCTTTACAGGTCCAATGTTTTAAGCGTTCTTAAGCACCATAGTTGAGAAAGCAAACTAAAAGCAAGATCTATATCTCGATTCAACCTCCCAGCATGGGAAAGACCTGAGACTACCAGTCATATTGGGATAGAGGATTTCTTCATTAACCGCCCCTCCGCTATTTATTGGAAGCAGAAGATAGTTTAGGAGGTTTTACGTAGAGTGGCGGGGATGATAGCATTTCTATGCGTGAAAAAATATCCCTTTGGCGTCTTAGCTCGAAAAACTTGTCCGCTGAGGCTCCATGTCAAATCGACTACGAATCTATCTTTTGGTTATGCTCCCAACATCAAATAGCGAGGATTCTTAACATCTAAATTTTTATCTATTTTTAGTATAACCATATACTAGTAGTTTATACGAAATATTGTAAGCTTGCAGGATTATCAACTATTTTTAAATAGAAAACTGAAGGAAACACAAACAATAACTACCAATTAAGGTGAACTTTAAATGCACAGGCGTTCGTTTATATCTATGGATGTTTAGTTAAGAAGAATTTGCACTATAACTTGAAGTTGGTTCTTCCAGTCTTGAAGATCCACTTGTTAACATGGAAGGTGAGATCTTATTGCCGATTGCATGGAGACAGCTTTTTTCTATAAATATATCGATTAGAAATTCCCCTAACTTCCTTCTTTATTGGGGCAATCTCTTACGTCTACGCGCTTGACTTAAAGATGTTAAATAGCTATCGTTGCAGTAACTCAAAAACTAACGAATAGGGGTTGTAGCTTATGAAAATACTTGCCTATCAACGGGTAGAAACTCCCGTTCTTACACAGCTAAAAGAGCAGCACGACGTTCGTTTTTTTAAAAATATCGACACCAATTCCGATCCGGCATTTCTTGATTTTCTATCACAAGCTGACGGAATTATTGGTCTAGATCTGCCAGTTAACCAAACACTATTAAACTGTGCCCCGCGTTTGAAAATTATTAGCAACGTGTCAGTAGGTTTTAATAATTTACCAATTGAAGAACTGAGCCGACGTCAGATTATGGCGACAAATACGCCGGGTGTTTTAACAGATACCGTTGCTGATATGGTGATGGGATTGATAATTTCTACGGCTAGAAGATTACCTGAATTGGATCGGTTTGTTAAAGACGGGAACTGGGAAGAGTCTTTAGATAGTACCTATTACGGAACAGATGTACATCATAAAACACTTGGAATTATTGGTATGGGGCGTATTGGGACTGCTATTGCCCAACGTGCTCATGCTGGTTTTCATATGGACATTGTATATCATAGTAGAACAAGAAAGCCTGAAGTTGAACAAAAGTTTCAAGCGACCTATGCAAGTCTTGATGAGCTATTAGCTGTCTCGGATTTTGTTTGTTTAATTACCCCGTTAACGAAAGAGACTGAATACATGATTGGAAGACGGGAATTTAAATTAATGAAGAAATCAGCTTTTTTCATCAACGCTTCTCGCGGAAAAACAGTCGTTGAACAAGATTTAATAGCAGCATTACAAAATAATACAATTGCCGGAGCGGGATTAGACGTATATGAACAAGAACCAATTGATCCTTCAAACCCACTGCTTCGTATGGACAATGTGGTTACATTACCGCATATAGGATCTTCCACTTATGAAACAGAATTGGCGATGTCACAATTGGCTGCTGAAAATTTACTTGCCGGCTTATGTGGAAAAAGACCAAAAAATCTCCTTAATCCAGAGGTGTGGGAACGTAAATAACAAAGTCAAGTAAAACTCCATAAAGTAAGAGTTTTCCTCCTTGAAATAGAGATTCAAAAGTCAAAGAACGCAGGGCAAGCATCCTTGAAGAAAAAATACTCTTCTCAACGTACGATGCGCTGCTTTCTTAGCTTGCCTTTCCTTGAAAAAGAAGTACTCTTTTTCTGCGTGCGGTGCGTCGCTTCCGTAGCTTTCCTTGGTCTTGAAATAGGAAGAACTCCTTTTCAGTGTTTGATGGGTCGCTTCCGTAGCTTGCCTTTCCTTGAAAAAGGAGTACTCGTTTTCGGCATACGGTACGCTGCTGATTTGGGGGAAAATTGTGAACTTCGGCGAAAAAGTTGTGAACTTCGAGCGACCTATCTGTGAACTCCGGCGATTTCTCAGTAAACTTCGGCGAATTTCTTGTAAACTCCGGCGAATTTCCATTTAAATCCAATTAATTCCTTACCTCTTTACCTAACAAATAACCTCGTCCCTTTTTATCAGGAAACGAGGTTATTTTAAGTATCACACATGCTTGTTCACTTTCATTGTCTTGATTATTCATATAAAATAGGTGCGCCAGGCCCTAGTTCAACGCCAAACAGCATCCAAACTATAAGCATGAGTGTCCAACCAACTAAGAAGAAAATAGAATAAGGGATCATCGTTGAAACGAGTGTACCAATTCCCATTTTCTTATCATACTTTTGTGCAAAGGCAATAATGATCGCAAAATACGTCATTAATGGAGAAATAATATTCGTTGATGAGTCGGCAATCCGATAAGCCATTTGCGTTAATTCTGGTGAATAGCCTAGCTGCATCATAATTGGAACGAATATTGGAGCCATCATTGCCCATTTCGCTGAAGCGCTTCCTATGAATATGTTAATAAATGCGGCAATAATGATAAACACAAGGACTAACGGGATCCCAGTTAAATTAATATTTTGTAAAAAGTCTGCTCCGTAAACACCTAACACTAATCCCATATTGGACTCATTAAAATAAGCTACAAACTGACCTGCCGTAAATGCAAGTACAATAAACATTCCCATTGAAGCCATTGTATCGGACAGTTGATAAGCGACATCTTTATCATTTTTAACAGCTTTCGTCACAATTCCATAAACAAGTCCTGGAATAAAGAACAGAATAGCAATAATAGGTACTAGGGAACTCATAAATGGAGACTCGATAATTGGTCGCTCTCCTGTTCCACGCATTGGAGCTCCTTCTGGAAGAACGAGCAGCGCCGCTAAAATAAGTGAAACAACAATGGAAACAACAGCCCAAACTAAACCTTTTTTCTCAAGACTCGTCAGCTTTTCGACTTTTTCTCGGTACTCCCCTTTGTATTCTCCTAACCTCGGTTCTACAATTCGTTCAGTTACCCATGCTCCGATAATCGTTAACAAAAATACGGAAGCAGCTATAAACCACCAGTTCATCGCAATACTCATGCCTTCTGCGTAAGCCGGATCTACAATGGCTGCACCAGCAATAGTAAGCTCCCCTAACAATGCGTCTGTTCCTGATAGTACCAAGTTCGCACTAAACCCTCCAGACACTCCTGCAAACGCAGCCGCTAGACCGGCTAAAGGGTGACGACCAACGGCAGCAAACAATAATGCGCCAAGTGGTGGCAATACTACGTAGCCAGCATCAGAAGCGACACTGGACATAATACCTGCAAACACCAGACCGATCGTAATAAATCGATTAGGAACAGCTAATACGAAGCCACGTAATATAGCACTGATTAATCCTGCCCGTTCAGCAATCCCAATCCCAAGCATGGTTAATAAAACCACGCCAAGTGGTGCGAATCCAATGAAGTTATCTGTCATACTAGAAAATATATAGTTAATTCCTTCTCCATTTAGTAGATTTTTTATCTCTACCATTTCTCCTTCTTCACCTGGGTGTTCAACACTAATTCCGAGCGGAGATAAGGCTGCCGACAATAGCAGCACCAATAGAGCTAATATTGCGAATAATGTAACGGGATGAGGTAGTTTATTCCCTACTACTTCAACCCCGTCCAACGAACGTTGAAATATTCCTTTCTTCTTCCCCATACTTTTTCTCCTTCCATTTGTAAGCAAAAGTACAATATTTCGAAAAATAAAATTACATTGCAAACGCATACTGTTTTTTATTATATATGTCTAATTCCTTCTTGAAAATAGAAAAACAATAAAAAACACTAATGTTATTTTTAGCAAGATTTAAAAAATTAATTTGAAATTAAACAATTTTAAGGAGTTAAACCGAGGTGGAAAGCTTTCAATCTAGCTAAAATTATAAAATGAAAATAAGATTTAAACCTATGGAGAAATAATTCTGTGAAGCTTCTCCATAGATTTATAAGAAAATCAGTTACTACCCTAAAAAATCAACAACTTTAGGTTAGACGATTACTTCCATACTTCAACACAGTATTAACCCTACGCTAAAATGATAGATTTAACGCGCATCAAAATATGGATTGCCCTGCATTCCTTGCCATAAATCTGATTGTTCTAATTGATAAGCTAATTGTAATAAACGATGCTCTTCTCCTTTATTAGCCATGACTTGCACCCCTAATGGCAGTTGTTCATAAGTAAGGTGAAGTGGTAAAGACATTGCCGGCTGACCAGTTAAATTAGCTAGTTGCGTAAACGGGGTATAGGTTAAACTTGGAAGGAACATATCATAAATGACCTCTTGTTGTTCTTTTGCATTAGCTGCTTCCATCTGGTCTATCAGTCGCTTCTTTCCTTTTTCGTTCCAAGTTAATTCTCCAACTTTTGGCGCTACATAAGCAGTAGCAGGCGTAATATAGAAATCATATACTTTATGAAAATGAGCCATTTTCTCAGCAGCTTCATCCCAAGAAGCTAGACTGTGAGAAAATTCAGCCGCTGATACAGTTTGACCAGCACAATGCAACAACCATGTTTCGATTTCTACATCTTCGCTGGTAACCTTTCTTCCGATCATTTTTTCCAACTGCATCATTAACGTAGCAATTTCACCACTATTCATTAGATAATAATTTCGCATGAGTTCTTTCCCATCGATGTCAGGATCCCGTTCTTCTACAAAGCATCCTTGGCGTTCCAGCCATCGCACTGTCTTCAAGACTGCTTCCTTCGCATCATTGGACACAGGCGTACCAACAGGTGAGGTGACAGAATATGCAATACGTAGTTGCTCATGCGGTGTTTGGTACATCGTTTCTAGATAGCTTTCCAAATAGAGCGGGGCTTGAAATGCAGCTTCAGGTTGAGTTGTCTGTAAGACGTCTAGCATTGCTGCACTATCACGTACAGTTTTAGATAACACAAAGTCAATCGCCGCTCCATGCCATTGCCGTCCAACTCCTGGTCCCACTGGTGTTCTCCCTCTTGTCGGCTTTAGACCAAATAACCCAGTAAATGAAGCAGGGATGCGAATGGAGCCACCACCATCACTAGCGCCTGCCAACGGTACAATTCCAGCCGCAATAGCAGCTGCTGATCCACCGCTCGATCCACCTGGTGAATATTCCAGATTCCAAGGATTTCGTGTCGCCCCGTCTATTTCTGGTTCTGTAATGTTTTTCAATCCAAATTCCGGTGTACTCGTATGACCAATAAATTGAAAGCCAGCATCGCGAAAAGCACGTACAAAGTGAGAATCTTGCTTTGCTGTTGAAGCATGTTCCTTCAATAATTTGGAGCCTGAAGTTGTTCGCTCCCCCATTAATTGTTGCCCTGTATTTTTCAGCAAAACAGGTACACCATTAAATGGTCGGTCTCCTTCTATATACCTGTCTAATTCTTTGTGGGCCTTATCCATGCGCTCGGAAACGACTGCATTTAGACTGGGATTAATAGATTCAAGCTGTTCTAACGAAGCTTTTAGGAGTTCTTTTGGTGTTGTTTCCCCTTTTCTTATCAATTCAGCTAAGGCGGTGGCATCATAGTTTATATACTCACTAATTTTCACTGCTACACCTCATTATTCATTTTCTATCAGTGTAACACTACAAAACGTAAATTTCCAAGCGCCTATTTCCCATTTTGTTCATTTTCACCCTTCTCCTCTTTTTTCCATGGCGGATCACCATATTTATGAAATTTTTGATTTATTTTAAAAATGACCAATGGAATAATAAACGCAAGAGCTGTGTATATAAAAGTTTCTATACTAGGTAGAAAAGAAGGCCAGCCATTCATATTGAACACCCCTGTCATCAGTGTTTTGCTCCCGTTTAAAAATCCACTTTTTTAGCATCGGAAATCAAATGAAGAACCGTGCAGCTGCATGTTGTTCGCTATAATTGTAATTGCACGATTACCGCTGCTTGGCTTTACGTCTTTTTTTAAAGTAACTGATTAGCAAAAGAACAATTGTCACGCTTCCTGTTATAAAAACACCATACATACTAACAAAATCCCCAAACTTTTGTAGCGATAAAACATCTTGGGGCAACATCCCGATAAGGAATACAATTGGAGCAAGAATGTAAATAAGCAATTTTTTCTTCACCTTAAAGACACTTTCCAATGCATAAATAGAAGCATCGAAAGCCATTGTTACTGTATTAAAAATAGCCATGATCCAAATAACAAAAAAAATGGAGTCAAATCGTTCAAAAAAACCTCCTGGTATTTCAATTTCTTTGGCTAACTCAATAATTGGATAGTTCAAATTGCTCGTCCCTGTAAAACCGAATACACCGATACACATTAAATAAATGATAATATAAAATACAGGGACCATGGACATTCCAATCGAAGCTGATTTCGGTGCTTTTTTTGGTGTTCTTACTAATGTTGTATAAAATAACAACATAAACAAACCTGTAAATGCAAAGGCACTACTCTTTGTAGCCAAAACATACCCTTTCAGATCTGTTTTAAATACTGGTAAATAATTAATTGTATCAAACCAATTGATGGAAAATATGCCAACGAGAAATATAATAAATACAATAATTGGAAAAAACATCATATTTAAACGAAACAAGCCTACTCTTGACCCAGAAATCGCATAAATAACCACGAGTATAAAGGTTAATGCAATAACTTCTATTGGTGTACGATCGAATAAATACTCTTTCGCAATTTCAGATATAGTCCGAAGAACAAATCCGGAAATCAAGATGCCCTTTAAAGAAAGTAGAATTGTAATGATAATAGCAACTGGTTTCGTAACCAATGATCCAGCAAATTCGACAAATAGTTGATGCGGATACATCGAACAGAGCTTTGTAATAGCCCAAGCTAAACCAGTAAAAATGATACCTGCAATAAGAATACCGACCCATCCATCTGAACCAACTGTAGTTTCCGCAATTTTTTTTGGTAAGTTTAAAATTCCTACCCCAACCGTAATGGAAGGAATTGCAATCATTAATTCCTTATCACTAATCTTTGCATCAGCATACTCAAACTCCCGCATTCTTAT
This sequence comes from Virgibacillus sp. 6R, assembly GCF_001895305.1. NCBI lineage: Bacteria > Bacillati > Bacillota > Bacilli > Caryophanales > Bacillaceae > Virgibacillus > Virgibacillus sp. 6R. Next base: position 1,511,957 of record NZ_CP017762.1, read on the forward strand.
CTCCTCTCATCGAACCTGAAACTTTATCATTTGGTTGTAAATGCTCAGGTCTGCTTGACAACATTGGTATTGGCATACGTAGCACCAGGTCCTTCCAATCTTTTATGAAAGTTGGTGCATATGGTGCTGAATAAGGTATACCAAAGCTTTTCAGGTTAACGATATGGATATTAACCATAATATAGACAAGGATAATCCCATATAACCCTAAAAATGCAGCCGCTACCATAAATCCAAACCGAATGAGTCGAAATGAAATAGCTACACTGTACATTGGAATCGTAAATGAAGCTACCGCAGTTAACGCAACAACGATAACCATGATCGGACTAACTACCCCTGCCGACACAGCAGCTTCACCAATTACCAAACCACCTACTATTCCAATTGTCTGACCAATTGTCTTTGGCAATCTGGCCCCTGCCTCACGTAATAATTCCATCGTAATTGCCATTAGTACAGCTTCGACAAAAGCTGGAAACGGAACTCCCTGTCTCGTAGCCGCTATTGAAAAAGCCAACTGGGAAGGGATCATACCCTGATGATATGAAACTAAAGCAATGTATAAAGCGGGTAAAAACATTGTAATAAACGCAGCAAAATAACGAAGTCCTCTAATTAACGTACCAATTAACCACCGTTCATAATAATCCTCTGGTGATTGAAAAGCACCTCCGATAGTGGACGGAGCAATTAGAACAAACGGGCTTCCATCCAAAATAATGACAAATTTCCCCTTTGTTAGGGCTGCTGCTGCTTTATCAGGTCGTTCACTATTATCCATTTGTGGAATTGGCGACAAAAAGCTATCTTCTATCCATTGTTCAATATAACCTGATTCTAATGCGGCGTCTGTATCAATCGACGCCAGCCTTCGGTTAACTTCGTCTAATATTTGTGGGTGAATAATTCCAGCAATATATGCTACAACTATTTTTTTCTTTGACCTTCTCCCAACATCATGTACTTTAAAATGTAAGTTGGGGTCACGGATGTGTCGCCTAATTAACATTATATTTGTACTTAAATTCTCCACAAATCCATCCCTTGGTCCACGAATCAATGATTCAGATACTGGCTCCTGTATTGCACGACTTTCCCACTTCTTTGTATCTAAAAGTAGAACACGATTGACTCCATCAAGTAAAAACACAGAACTCCCAGACAGTAATTCAAGCATTAGCTCGTCCATTGTCGCTACATTTTTAACCCCAGAAATACTGATTAGTTCCTCATGAATAAGAGCTATTAGATTATCGAGATTAGTTGGTAATTCCTGCTTCCGTTCAATTTCTCCCAAATTTTTCAACACGCTTTGTTCAATTTGAATGCTATTTGATAATCCATCTAAGTAGACAATGGCACATTTGTGATTCGCTAAACGAAGGTCTCTAATAACTAAATCCATTGGCGAATCTAGCATTTTTTTAATATTATCGATATTCTCTTTTAATGTTTTCGTTAAATTTGTATTAAAATTTTCACTCGTTCTGTTCTTTTGTTTTTTTCTTTTTATTACTCGCCGAGCCAAGCAAATCACATCCTACTAAAGCAAAGTTTATCCCGCATGTAACTAATAATAAGACCTTCACTTCTATGCTAAGAATTGTTCACGTATGGCATGGAAGGTTCAACTGCAAGTCAAATGTCCAATCCTGTTATTTCGTTCAGATGCCTTTAGTTATACCCTTGTTTTGCTAACAAAAGATTAGAAAAAATTGGCTTGTCGCCAAGTCTTATGGCGGAAGCCTTTGTTTTTCTTATACTATAAACCAAAAAAATCTTATACTTTCCTATAGTGGAACAAAGGCACAAGCGCCCGTTTAGCAACGTAGCGAATGGAACGAATCAACTAAAGATTTAGGAATCATGCCAGTAAAACAGGGGGATGCCGACGTCTGAGCGGCAAGCCCGTTTTTAGTTGGCCTTCCTCTTAGTGACGAACCGATGATGACTTACCGTAGGGCACATTTCTAAAGTCGCATCGTTGCTGGGCTCATGCGCTAGACGTGGCTATTCAGTTATTTCGTTATCCACAAGTACCTCATTTTATACTTTCTTACTTTTAAAGAAACTCTCCTTTTATTGAAGGGTCTCTTTACGCAGTCGTTTCTTTCACATATCGTCCCAGGTGCTTGCATTAGCCAGTTTCCGTATTGCTCCATATGGCTTCTTCATCTTCTTTTCCATGCTAAAGTTACACTATTTTTTGGACAAAAATAAATTGTCTTTCTTCTTTTGCCCGATATCCCTTTGTTTTATACAATCCTTGTCACATCTTTCTGTATAAGATTCTTTTTGTTGCTTAAACTATGATTGTGAAACCATCTGATATTTTGAAAGGAGTTTACTTCATGAAGCGTACCAATTCTGTCGCTCTTACTTCTTCTGATATTTCCCCATTATGGGATATGTATCAAAGTGAAACGATTATAAAATGGGGGATTGTATATTTTCTGCAGCATGTGGAAGACAATGCTATTCAACAATTATTAAAAGAAACGTTAACTCTTGTCGAGAAAAATCTTTCTCATATGGAGGACATTTTCCAAAAAGAAAGCTTTCAAATCCCTTTTGGTTTTACGGAAGAAGATGTCCATTTACAGGCTCCTCGATTATTCTCGGACATCCTTTATCTGGAATATATATACAATATGACTTTTTTTATGATGAGTATGTATAGCTTCGCTTTTTCAGTTGCTGACCATAAGGAAATCAGTGATTACTACGCCATTAATCTGAAAGCAGCGATAAAGCTAAATAAACAAGCAAAAGAACTAGAGAAAGAGAAGGGAATTTATATTCGCTCTCCACGCATACCTCGACAGGAAAAAGTAGCGTTTGTTCGCGACCAAAATTATCTTGCAGGGTGGTTTGGCGAACGCAGACCTTTACTCGGTATGGAAATTACAAATTTAGTGTTCCACTCAAAACGCAATGCCTTGGGACATGCTGTCATTACAGGATTTAGTCAGGTAGCTCAATCAAAAGAAGTAAGGAGATTCTTTGAAAAAGGCAGAGATATATCAGGAAAACATTTAGAAGTGTTTACTTCTATATTGCATGAGGACTTCTTATCAGATGGTGCCCTTTTAATGACTTCAGAAGTAACGGATATTAAAATCGCCCCTTTTTCGGACCGTTTAATGATAACTTTCGTTGCGAATCTAATTGCTTCCAGTATTGGACAATATGGTTTTTCTATATCTACAAGCCCCCGACATGATTTAAGTTTACAGTATTCTCGTTTAATGGCCGAAGTGGGAAAATATGCGAACGAAGGTCTGAAAATACTTATCCGTCATGGTTGGCTAGAACAACCCCCCATGGCTGCAAACCGCAACGATTTGGCGAAATAGGATACTCTATGGAAACAAACGTAGGCAAGAAAAGCAAAAAGTTGGAGGCTTTACTGTGGAGCATTGCGTTACCAGGCTTTGGTCAATTGTTGAATCATAAGTATATGAAGGGATTTTTGTTGATTACCTTAGAGTTTATTATTAACGTGATGGGTAATTTTAATCAAATCATTATCTATAGTTTTCAGCTTAAAATCGAAGAAGCCATTGAAGCAACCAATTATTCATGGTTAATGTTTTACCCGTGCTTATACTTTTTTGCTATTTGGGATGCGTACAAAGATGCAGGCGGAGGAGAAAAAGCCTTTTCCTACCTCCCACTTGTGTTTTCTGCCTACTTTGTAACCATTGGACTCATTTTCTCATCAAAGTTAAAACTATTTGGCTACTTCATTGGTCCGATGTGGCTTCCAATAATTTTTTTACCAATTGGGCTTAGTATAGGCGGGGTTATTCAATGGATCTTACTTAAAATATATACAAGTAAATGAAGAGGCTGGGACATAAGCAAATACTATATAGGAAAAGCCGAATAATCCATTTATCATTGTTCGGCTAATAGGCATTTAAAAATTTTATCACCGCTATGTCAAAATACTTCGCTTTCCGCAGGTCTCTTCAGCTTCCTCGTAAGCAAAAACCGCTTTCCTGTGGGATCTTCAGATCGCGCTGTTCCCACAGGGAGTCTACCTATTTTGACTACGCTAAAACTTGCGTATACACAATTGGCGATTTATGGTTCGTTTTTTTAATCAGCCGCTTTCGTTATGTCCTAGCCTCATTTATATATCATGTTTAACCGATGGTAGCAAGGTAATGGTACCAATTTCACCCCTTAACACTAAACAAATAAATTGTATTTAAACAATTTTTTTATTTTTCTTTTAAATAAGTATTGAAAAAATTCGTATTTATTATATAATTTATCTAGTCGACAATATTAAGATACAGACCTATTATACATAGAGGTGAAGTGAATGACTGGGAATCCATTATTAGAGGTAACAGGATTAAAGACCTATTTTTATTTAGAAGATAACCTTGTAGCTCGGGCTGTAGACGGTGTTGATTTCACAATAAACGAAGGAGAAACGTTAGCAATTGTTGGAGAGTCAGGCAGTGGGAAAAGTATCACTTCGCTCTCCATTATGCAGCTTGTTAATAGGCCTGGAAGAATTATTGAAGGAACGATTTCGCTTGAAGATGAGGATTTATTAAAAAAATCTAGTAAACAGATGACTAAAATACGCGGAAATGAAATAGCAATGATTTTTCAAGAGCCAATGACAGCCTTGAACCCAGTTTACACCATTGGAAACCAAATTATCGAAACAATCAAAAAGCACAAAAAGTTATCTAAGCAGGCTGCACGTGAAAGAGCCATTGAATTATTGAACATGGTCGGATTTCCACGAGCCAAAGAAATCATGGATGAATACCCACACCAATTATCCGGAGGCATGAGACAACGAGCGATGATTGCTATGGCTATATCATGTGATCCAAAGCTGCTTATAGCTGATGAGCCTTCAACTGCCTTAGATGTAACCATTCAAGCACAAGTCTTAGATCTGCTTATGGAGATGAAAGAGCGTTTAAATATGTCGATTCTTTTAATTACGCACGACCTTGGAGTAGTAGCAGAATACGCTGATCGTGTTCTGGTGATGTATGGTGGTCAAATTGTTGAAGAAACAGAAGTCAAGTCCATATTTGAAGACACGAAGCACCCTTACACTATTGGCCTACTAAACAGTTTGCCAAGTCTAGACAAAGATGTCGAGCGATTAGGAGCCATAAAGGGTTCTGTGCCTCCAGCCCATAGTTTTCCTAAAGGGTGTCGTTTTGCCGACCGTTGCCCCCATGTCATGGACCAGTGCAGAGAATCGAATCCAGATTTGCTGTCCATAGTCCCAAATCACAAAGTACGCTGTTACCTTTATGAACAAGGAGGCCGCTCTAATGGCAATCGAACAAGAACAACGACTAACACAAAAATCTGAAAACAAACAAAATAATGAAATTATCATGCAAGCAAACCATATAAAAAAATACTTTCCTATCAAAGGAGGTATACTCAAGCATACGATTGGCCATGTAAAAGCTGTTGATGATATTTCTTTATCTATTAAAAAAGGAGAGACACTTGGTCTAGTTGGAGAATCAGGATCTGGAAAGTCAACACTCGGTCGGGTTCTACTTCGCCTTTTAGAACCTACAGAAGGAGAAGTTTTATTTGAAGGAACAGATATTTCTCATTTAAACAATCGAAAGTTACGTAAATATCGAAAGGATATGCAAATGGTTTTTCAGGATCCGTTTGCCTCTCTGAATTCTAAAATGAGTGTTGGTGAGTTAATTGAAGAACCTTTGCTCGTACAAACTTCAGCTACAAAATCAGAACGTAAACAAAAAAGCATCGAATTATTAGAAAAAGTTGGACTGCGAGCTAATGACCGTACAAAGTACCCACACGAATTTTCTGGCGGTCAGCGCCAGCGAATTAGTATTGCTCGTGCTCTGGCACTTAACCCGAAGTTCATTATATGTGATGAGCCAGTATCTGCGTTAGATGTTTCCATCCAAGCACAAGTTTTAAATTTAATGGCAGATTTACAAGAAGAATTTAACCTAACCTACCTGTTTATCGCACATGATCTAAGTGTTGTCAAGCATATCAGTGATCGTGTAGCCGTTATGTATTTAGGGCGTATCGCCGAACTTGCACCGAAGAAACTACTCTACAGTAACCCGCTTCACCCGTATACGAAAGCATTGCTTTCATCCGTCCCGTCAACAAATGTACGAGAAAAAAGAGAAAAAATTAAACTTAGTGGTGATTTACCAAGTCCAGCAAACCCGCCTTCTGGTTGTGCATTTCGTACGCGCTGTCCTATGGTACATGACCGTTGTGGAACAGAACGACCGGAATTAAATGAAGTGGAGAATGGACATTACGTTGCTTGCCATCTATTTGATTAGAATGCATTAATTTCAGATTATTCGTATTTTTGTTTTCCTAATAAATGGTAACGGTTTCTTATTTCTGAATAATTTGTCTTTTTATCCACTTCTTAAACATATACTTAAGGAGGTGGTTACATCCTGAAACAAACTGGTGTACACCTGTAATCCTATTCAACTAATAAGGGGGAATGAATGCGTGTTAAAAAAGAAATGGTTGCTGTTTTTTGTATTTATGTTATCAGTTGGATTTGTATTAGCAGCCTGTAATGAGGATGATTCATCCAAGGAAGAAGGAAACAAAACTCAAGCTGAGGGTGGGGATGATGGTGCAAGTGGTGAACCACAAAAAGGCGGGACGATAACTGGCGCAATGGATACTGCACCAGCCGGTGTGTTTAATCCTATCTTTTACGAAGAAGCATATGAGGCAAATATTCTTGATTTTACACATGAATCTTTAGTAAGCCAAAATAAAGAGTTGGAATTCGAACCGCATCTTGCAAAAGAGTGGGAAATCAATGAAGATCAGACCGAAATCACTTTAAAGCTTGAAGAAGGTGTAAAGTGGCATGATGGCGAAGAATTTACTGCTGATGATGTTGTCTTCACCTATAAAGCAATATCTACCCATGGATACATTGAAGCAGGAGGAATTCGTAGTTCCGAATTTGCTGAAAGATTATTAGGGTATGAGGAGTTCAGTAAAGGGGAGACAGATGAATTTGAAGGTGTTGTAGCTGAAGATGATTATACGGTAACCTTTAAATTTACCGAGCCAAATGTAACGATTTTAAAGGATGTTTCCTTTTCAATTATTCCGGAGCATATCTTCGGGGAAGTGCCTATCGATGAAATGCCAGAACATCCTGCAACTCTTAATCCAGGAGAAGTAATTGGAACAGGGCCTTTCAAATTTACAGAAATGCTTGAGCGGGAGCAATATGTATTAGAGAAACACGCAGATTATTGGAAGCAAGAGCCTTATCTGGATAAGATCGTCTGGCGTGTTGTTGACCAATCCGTCATGTTAGGATTATTAGAAAGCGAAGAAATTGACTTTATTGCTGATCCAAGTGGAGTTCCTGCCCCTGACTATGAAACCGTTTCTGGTCTTGAGCATGTGGAAATTATTGAACAACCGGACTTTGGTTATCAACTAATGGGGTTTAAAATCAATCATCGTACAGATGCAGATGTGGAAGCTGGTAAAATTGAGCCGGATAACTGGGTTCCAAATGAGGACATGAGTGAGCAAAAGGTTCGCCAGGCAATGGCTTATGCTATTGACCGTAACGCTCTTGTTGATAATTTACTTTATGGTCACGGTTCCGTGATTAACGCGCCGATTGCACAGCAATTTTGGGCTTACGACGAAGAGGCCGCGACGAAATATGAATTTGATCCCGAAAAAGCAAAATCATTATTGGATGAAGCAGGCTATAAAGATACAAATGACGATGGTTTCCGTGAAACTCCGGATGGAAAAGAGTGGGTTGTCAATTTAAACTATCCAACTGGAAACAAACTTCGAGAAGACTCAGCACCAATTCTAGAAAAGTTTCTGGAGGATGTTGGTATTAATATTGATTTACGTCAGCCAAAAGAAATGACAGCATATCAGGAAGAATTAGAAAAAGATAATTCAGATTGGGATCTCTATCTTCTTGGCTGGAGTTTAGGAAGCGGTGACCCTGACCCTGTTGGCTTATGGAATGCAGGAGCTCCTTATAACTATTCACGTTGGAATAATGAAGAATCTGAAAAATTGTTAAAAGAAGCCGTCAAAACGCCGGAAGCATTTGAGCAAGAATATCGAGCTAAAAAATATAGTGAGTGGCAATCCGTCTTTTCAGAAGACCTACCAGCGCTCTTACTTTATGCACAAAATAAAATTTATGCACATAACAAACGCTTAAATGGTGTCAATCCAATGCCATACTCCTATAATAACGAACCAGAAAACTGGTGGGTTTCCGATTAACTCTATTCATTTGTGAAAAAGGACGTGCGATGCTTTGCATGTCCTTTATTTCCTAACTCTATATTAATTAAAAGCCTTCTAACACGAATTTACTAAGGGAGGAAAATTCATGTACAAATATATTATCCGCCGCATATTAATATTCATCCCGATGCTTTTTGCTCTCACCATTATTGTGTTTGGGCTTGCCCAATTAGCACCTGGAGACGCCTTATCCGGTAAATCACTCGCTGATCCAAACGTTGATCCGGAGATTTATGAGCAGCAACGGGAGGCGTTAGGCTTAAATGACCCGATTCATGTACAGTATTGGAATTGGATCAGTTCAGCAGCACAAGGAGATTTTGGTAACTCTCTTATCTTTAATGGTCGATCTGTTATGGAATTGATTGAAGCCCGATTTGCCAACACCTTATATTTAGGTCTTTTTTCCTTAGCCATTACCATTATTGTCGCTATCCCTATTGGTATTTATTCTGCGAAAAAACCGTATTCCTTGCTCGATTATGGAGCAACTGGGTTTGGTTTTTTAGGGCTTGCCATACCGAACTTTTTCTTTGGATTAATAGCGATTTATGTCCTTTCGATTAACTTAGGCTGGTTTCCCTCACAAGGAACACTTTCATCTCCTGGAGTAAGTGGATTTGCTGCATTTACCGATCGAATCCATCATATGGTTCTTCCAGGTATTACCCTTGGCTTAGCTGGCACAGCCACCTATATGCGTTATATGCGTTCAGAAGTGTTAGACGTATTAGGTAGCGATTATATACGAACAGCAAAGGCAAAAGGCATGTCTGAACGTAATGTACTTTATAAACATACATTACGAAATGCACTCATTCCAATCATAACATTAATGGGATTTGAAATTGGTGTGTTATTAAGTGGTGCTGTTATTACCGAACAAGTGTTTCAATACCCCGGTTTAGGAACATTATTTTTAAGTTCTGTTATGAACCGTGACTTCCCTGTAGTTATGGCAATAGCCTTGATACTAGGAATTCTTATTTTAATTGGTAATTTAATTGCCGATATCTTATATAGTATTGTCGATCCAAGAATTCGATACGATTGAGGTGAATCAATATGCATACAAATTTAAAAAGCTCGTTACCTACAGGACCTGAAAATGCGCCTGTTGACCAACAGTATCAGCATAAAACACCATTTCAGTTGGCGTACCAACGATTTTTGAAAAACAAGTTAGCTGTCATAAGCGTATTTGTTTTATTGGCTATTGTTATTGTTTGTATTTCTGCTCCCTTATTGACAAGTCAAGATCCGATTGAGACAGATGTGTTTAACATTGAAAAAAGCCCTACTGATGAACATATATTAGGTACAAATGGACAAGGACAAGACAATTTTGCCCGTTTGCTTTACGGTGGAAGGATTTCATTAATTGTTGGATTCAGCGCCATGTTTTTTACCTTAGTCATTGGAGTGCTGCTTGGATCAATCGCTGGTTATTATGGAGGGAAGGTTGACAGCATCATCATGCGCGGTGCAGATATAATGTTAATGTTACCATTCCTTGTACTTGTGTTAACCATTATGGCAGTTATTGATAAAGTTACCATCGGTCTATTTGTTACAATTATCGCTTTAACATCCTGGCCAAACCTTACGCGAATAATACGTGCTACATATTTATCATTACGCGAACAGGAGTTTGTGCTTGGTGCTCGTGCCATTGGAGCTAGTGATATACGAATTATTTTTAAGCATTTTATTCCTAATGCCATTGGTCCAATTATTGTAAATGCTACGTTAATGATGGCAACATACATTATTGTTGAATCAGGTCTTAGCTTTATCGGTTTTGGTATTCCCCAACCTACTCCAACATGGGGGAACATGATCTCTGAAGCACAGAATATACGAATTTTACGTGACCATCCAGAGGCTTGGATACCTCCAGGGTTAGCCATTTTAATAACCGTATTATCCATTAACTTTATTGGCGATGGGTTACGGGATGCCTTTAACCCGAAGAGTAACCGAAGATAGCAAATACAAAATGCCTAACGAGCAAGGATACACGCTATCCATGTTCATTCAGAGTGGAATTTGTCCCTCCCACTCTGAATGAATGATGGATATAAAATAACCTCGCAAATACATAAGTAATTTTTCAATACAAGAATTTTTTTGATATATCCGGTCAAAGGATACGGACTCAAGTGTGTTTGAAAAAACATTTTTTTGCGTGTCACGCCTTCTCCAATCACCCCCTATCTGCCTGAACAAATTGGAATTTATATTGCCGTTATCTCTTACTTAGATTTCCTGTCCTTCTCTCAACTATTAAGCGTAGATTTTGCGGTACCTTCCATTCAAAGTAATCCATGTTCCTAATAGATACTTTTGCTAACTTATATGACTCAATCCCCATATACTTTATAGTCTTTTAATCATCCGTAAAATGCATTTTTGTTTCATTATTTCAACTGAAACTGATCCACAATTTCATTTAATTCATTACCTAGATTAAATAACTCCTTAGATTGGTCAACAACCTCTCCCATGGAACCACTTGATTGCTGTGCTGAGGCTGCTGTCTGTTCAATTCCAGCTGATGATTCCTCTGTAACAGACGCTATGTCCTGAATAGCTTCATTCATTTGACTGCTATTTTCTTTCATTTCTTGTAAATGCGTAGCCATATTTTTAATAATTTGTACCATTTCGCTTACAAACATGGTAATTCCACTAAATGTTTGCTGTGTAGCAAGAATTTGAGATGTGCCAGCTTCCACTTCTTCATAGCTATTTTGCAATGTTCCCGCTACTGAAGCTGAGTTTTGCTTAATATGTGTAACAATCTGCGTGATATCTGATACGGAATCGCTTACTTGTTCTGCAAGCTTTCTTACTTCATCCGCTACAACAGCAAACCCTTTTCCATGCTCACCAGCTCTTGCCGCTTCAATGGCAGCATTTAAAGAAAGTAAATTAGTTTGCTCCGCAATATCTTTAATCGCTTGAACCAAATGATTAATTTCTTGTGATTGTTCATCCAATTGCTTTACTTTATCTACCGCATCTTTCACGATGAGGTCAATTTGGCTCATTTGTTCCGAAGAAGATTTCATCATCTGATCCCCTTCTTCAGTCATCGTTAAAATTTCCTGTGATGCCTGCCCAATTAGCTTTCCTTGCTCATTTGTCTCACTTACTTTATTTGTGAAAGCTTCCATATTTATTGCTAAATCACTAGCTCGGTTTGCTTGCGTTTCTGATCCCGCAGCTAATTCTTGCATCGTTGTCGCTATTTGTTCTGCTCCCTCCATCACTTCTTTTGCAGATAAGGAAAAAGATTTCCCATAATTATTTACTGCTTCTGATACGACAGTGATCTTATGCAGAATGATGTTAAGGTTATCGCTTATTTTATTGGTCGTTTCCATCATCTGTCCAAATTCATCCTTTGAATGAATAGATAATGGCTCCATATGCACCTTTCCTTTAGCAATATCCTTCATTCGTGCCAACAAACGCACCAGTGGCTTAGAAACAGACTTCACCGTCACGCTGGCAATCACAATCACTAACAAAATTAGTCCCACGGTAGATACGATAATCCATGTTTGTGCGTCTTGTGCTTCGGAAACAATCTTTTTCTTTTCATTATCCAGCTTCTTTGTTTCAACATCTAAAACCTGTTGAACGAGCGGTTCAATTTTTTCAGATCCTAAAGTTTCTGCTTCCGTGGTCATCACATTTATTGCTTCTTCCTTGTCATCGGCTTCATACAGATTAAAACTATCATCTACAGCACGGTGCCAGTCTTGCAGTGTATTGGATAATTCCGTAACTTGTTTAGATGCTACTAGATTCTGTAACGCTTTCAATAATTCATTTCCTTTTGTTTGTATATCTTCATATTGTCGGCGAAGATTTTCTTCTTCATATAATAAATACCCTCGTGCTAACGCATCCTGCTCAGATATGTTAGCACGGAGACGTTCAGCTAATTGGACGGCCTCTAATTTTGAACTTACCATGAGCTCCACTTGTTGATTTGCTTTGAAAGCATTGTAAAATGAATATGCGCCAACTACGATAAGAACAAAAACAATAATGATATAACTTATGAATAATTTATGTTTCACACGGTTAAATCGCATTAGTCTTTTCATTTGGTCATCCCTTTCTGTTTTAATTAAGCGCTGTTGCCCATTATATCGGCTGATAATAGCAAGAGATAGATGTTTTTAGTTAATTACATAATTTTCTGCAAACTAACTCCTTAAAAAGGTGAGCATTTTATCAATTTACTTCTACTTCCTAAAAATCTATGCGTATATTGCCTTTAGAAATAATACTTTAAATGCAAGATAATAGGTTCAGTTCTCAACGCACTTCCCTCCTATACTTTCAGACCTTCATTTAACTGAAGGCTAACCTCTTACAAGCAGTTCATCTAAAGACCCTGTACCTTAATTTTTTATTACATAACAAAAAGGAAGTTAACAAACGAAAGTAACTTCTATATACTTAAACTATTAAGGAGGTAAAAGGATGAATAAACTAGCTGTCTTTTGTGGCTCGAGACCTGGAGCTTCAACGACTTATGTAGAAGAGGCAACAAAGCTTGGGGAGGAACTAGCTAAGCAAAACATTACCCTCGTATACGGTGGCGCAAGTGTTGGTATTATGGGAGCAGTCGCGGATGCTGTTCTTAATGAAGGCGGAGAAGTAATCGGGGTTATTCCTGAATTTCTAAAAAACAAAGAAGTCTATCATAAAGGATTAACGGAACTCATTATCGTTGATTCCATGCACGAAAGAAAAATGACCATGGCAAATTTAGCGGACGGTTTTATTGCCTTACCCGGAGGACCTGGTACTCTGGAAGAATACTTCGAAGTGTTTACTTGGGCACAATTAGGTTTGCACCGAAAGCCCTGTGGGTTATTAAATATCCAGCACTATTATGATCCACTACTTTCCCTGTTCCAACATATGACAGAACAGCAATTTATGGAGCAAAAACATTTCGACGTTGTTTTATCTGATACGGAGGCAAAAGCATTAATAGAAAAGTTCCGTATATACGAGCCGCCTGCCATTAAAACCTTTTTAAAGGAGAAGCAAACCTAAAATACTTCCTGTCAGTTTGAACAAATCAGGCATCTACGAATTAAAATTTATTTGCTTTGCTAATAAGTTCAAATTGGAATATTTATATAACTTCAATATTAGATAATATGAATCTTCAATTAAAGGGGGCTTTCATCATCCCCACTGATTGTTAGTACGCAATGATATGAACCAAAGGTCTTTTACGAAATAGGGCACTATCTCGCACTTAGACTTGTTGCTATACAGATTTTCCACTATTGAAGCCTAGGTTTTTATAGCATCTTATATGCAGGATAAATAAAAGCGGCAGACCGGGAAAATGGTCTGTCTTTTATTTTTTAATCAATTTCTAATCTTCTTCTCCTTTCGTTCATAGAAAGATCGTTAATTATAAACTGTATAGAGCAACTAAACATGGAAGGAGGAGCTAAAAGGATATGAGCATATACATTGTAATTATTTTAGTTGCAGGTTTGTTAATAGGTTGCAATGATAAACAGGTTTCAATAGAGGAACCAGCTAACACTACAAACAACACAGCAGATACTGTTCCGGTCAATAAGGATTTAAAAGAATATAGCATTTTAGAAGAAAAAGTAAATCTAGCCAACTATAAGCTAAATATCGTTGATGACAATCCATACAAGCGTGTTATTTTAATAGAGAATACAGATAACAAAAATGAATATAAATCCATTTTTATCAAAGAAACAAACCGACTTAAATTAATTCGATTAAGAGATGGTATTATGTATAATAAAGTGATTTCATAACGATACAGCTGACAATGATACGCTTGGACTCCAAATAATCATGAAGTAAAAGTCCTACAATTGCTTACTTGTCGTCTACAAGGGAAAGCAAACTTTGTAAAGTTTCTCCAGTCTCTCCATGTGCTGTTATTTGATGTTTTGATTGATTTCAGGAAAAATTTTAGCATGATCGCTACTGAACCAGCAGTAGATACATACTTTTGCTTTCCGCGACCGAACAATTATTCAGTGCTTACTCGGGAGCAAAAAACGGCTCCCAATGAGATTTTGGCTGTTCCATTTCCACAGGACAAGGAAAACTACGGCAGTGAACATCGCACTAAGAAAATGTATTAGGAAACTTCTTGTATATCTACTTCTTTCTAGCTATTCCAAGCCTTGATGACAGGTCTAGACGGAACCATTTCCAAGGAGGAAAACACCACATAAGACCGATATTTTTACAAAAAAATCCGAATATATGAAATAGAATGAGTACCCTTTATCATTGGTTTTTGCAGGAAAAATGGTGGACTTCCATGCTATACTGAAAACTAAAGTAAAAAATGGAGTTGGTTAGTATGGATCCACTAGATATCATGATGAGGCTTGATCAGATCGTTCCATACTTCGATCCGATTATAAGTGCAGAAAATCAATTCATTATTGGGTATGAAACGATCCCATATTTTCAGGACGATGAAAATGAATTACATAATCTCCTTTGGTTTTTTAAAGATAGCAGCATCCCAAGTGAATTTAGGCTAGAGCTTACGCATAATGTTTTGCAAAAAGTGTTAGATGCTTATATGACGACAGATCAGTCGCAACTATTATTTATTCATTACGATGCAAAACTGTTGCTCAAAAACAATGGCGACAGTATGATATCTATTTTAGAAACGTATGAAAACCAAGGCCTCTCATTGAATAGGCTAGTTCTACAGTTTTCAGAAGCATTTGTTAGCGAGCATATTGCTTCATTAAAGCATTTATTTGCATATATTCAAACATTTGGTATCCAAATTGCCATTGATGATGTGGGAGAGAAAAACGGTAATTTAGATAAATTAGCTTTAATTAAACCAAATATTATTAAAGTTGATGTTTCATTTTTACAAGAGGACGATTTGCCGCAATTATATCAGGATGTTCACCATTTACTCTCAATGCTTTCTCGCAAAATTGGGGCTGCTTTATTATTTAAAGGAATCGCTTCTTTTCATCAATTAAATTACGCGTGGAGAAATGGTGGGCGCTATTATCAAGGGGAATATCTAGAAAAAACACAGTCGGAATTCATACCGATGGACAGCTGTAAGGAAAAAGTGAAAAAAGACTTCCAGCATTTTATTACGTTCGAACGAAAAAAAATGTGGGCACAACTGGATTTAACAGAAAAAATAAATGAACAATTAAAGAACACATTAAAAACTGTTAAATCAGATGACCCTTACGATAAAACGATCCTTTCTGTTGCCAATAACTGTGATGATTATAGTTTTCGAGTCTATATTTGTAACGAAGCTGGTTTTCAGTTATCTTCCAATGCAGAGAAAGATGCAGATGGTACATGGCGTTTACTACCCGAAGGCAGACAAAAAAATTGGAGCTGGCGCCCATACTTTTTTGAAAATATCGCACGGATGAATATGGAAAAGAAAGGGATACTATCGGACTTATATACCGATATTGAAAGAGATGAACGAATTCGAACGTATTCTTACCCTATTTCTTCAGATCGTTTTATCTTTATTGATATTCCATATGATTTTCTCTTTGAACAAGAAGGTTTATTGTAAATAATGAATTACTTGTAAACAGTATGTTTTTTTACAGAAAAAATATTTACCCACTTTATTCTAAGAAGAAGTTAAATTAATAGGAAACGTGTATTACAATGTCCAGAACACATAGGGAATCTTCCACCAATTGGGCCCCTTGCCCATTGGTGGTCAGCCCCTAAGTTGGCTGACCTAAAAGCTCGGTTCAGAACGGAGAGGTTTACTTCAAGTCAGTTATCCAACTTATCCTTCTAAAAGTTTGCCCATAGAGTACGGAAGTTCTGTCTTACCGTCCGTTTATGCATGATAGAGTGAATCTTCAATCAGTGGGGGTTTTCATCCATCCCTCACTGATTGTTAGTACTGTAATGGTATGACCTAAAGGCTCTTACGAAATAGGGCATTTAGGTGCTGTTATCTCCCACTTAGACGTGTTGCTATACAGATTATCCAACTCCTGAAGCGGGAGTCTTATAGCACCTTATATACGGGATAAAATGTGAACAAATTATCGTGTCCACTTGACAGACGTCGGTGCAAACCTATTTGTGAACTTCGGTGTCTTTACATAAAATTCCATCAAACAATATCTAGCGAATTTATAATTTCCTAGCATATACATGAAAAAACTGAAATAAAATCAATGTATTTTAATTAGATTTCATCCTAGTGTATCTACTTCATCATATCTAGCCTTGATTGAATTGCTTTCAACTTAAATTGTCGTCTTCCCAGTCTGTCTGCAAGTCCTCGATAAATGATTTTAAAACAAGTGCTGCTTGCACGCAATCCGCTAAATTGGTCCACTCTTGTGGATTGTGGCTGATACCATTCTCACTTCTTACAAACAGCATAGCAATTGGCACTTTCTCTCCAATAATCATCGCATCATGACCAGCACCACTCGGTAAATAAAACGGCTGTATACCTTGTTCCTTGATTGAACGAGCTAGCAAATCCTGCATTTCCTTTTTAATTGGTACAGGCTTTACTTTCGTTTTTTCCGTTACCGCAACTTTTAGCTGCTGATCGTTTGCTATTGTCTCAGCCAAATGCTTCACCTTTTCAACAAGCTGATCTCTCGTTTGCTCATAAATATCTCTTATATCCACGTATAATGTTACCTTACCTGGAATAACGTTTACTCCATTCGGTTCTACCAATTGTTTACCGATTGTCGCTACTGCCGTATCATTGATGTTGCCAGGAAGTTGATTCACTTTCGAAATAAATTCGCTAGCTGCGACTAAAGCATCCTTTCGATCATTCATCGGGGTATTTCCTGCATGACCTGCTTCACCATAAAAAGTAATTTCAAGCCAGCAAGGACCAGCGATCCCTGTTACAATACCACAAGGTAGATTTTCTTTTTCCAATCGTTTACCTTGTTCAATATGTACTTCAATAAAAAGCGCTACTTCTTCCATATCACGTGTCGCATTTTTATAGCTATCAATGCTTAAATCTCGTTGCTGCAATACTTCAGAAAAGCTATAGCCATCTCGATCGATCAATTGCTTTTTCGCTTCTATATCTCTACCGCCAATCATCCCTTCACTACCATTTAGCCCCCCATTAAAACGTGAGCCTTCTTCATCAGCAAATACAACAATTTCAAGCGGGTGTACCGGTTGATACTTTTCATGCTTCCAAGCTTCAACAACCTCTAACGCTGTAATTACTCCTAATGTGCCATCAAAATGTCCCCCATTGGGAACTGTATCTACATGTGAACCACTCATAATAGCAGGGAGGAAATTTCTTTTGCCAGCTAACCTGCCTATAAGATTACCAGCCCCGTCCCGTCTCACTTCCATCCCAGCCTCTTTCATCCAGCTGGAAACCAGTTCTTGAGCTCTTGCCTCGTCTTCGGAATAACCAGGGCGGTTAGAGCCGTTATCAGCGGTTAATCCGATTTGGGAAAGTGTATGTAAACGCTCAGCTATCCGTTTTCCGCAAATTCCATTTTTATCAAGCTTTGTATCATATCGCTCTATTAATCGCTTAAAAATACCATTTCCTTTATTACGAATGTTCATCACGTCCCTCTCCTTTAAATTTGCTGTAAAGTTAGCTGCTAATAACTCATAAGCAAGAAGAAAATGAATGGATTGCTTCTGAGCCAATGAAATAATCTACTAAAAATAAATCACCCCAGCACGGATCATCATACCATGTACTTGGTTCATTTTTAACGTATTATTTTAAAACTATAATAATTGAAACACATCTTTATCGTCAAGATGATAACGCCTTCATATTTTAGGAAGGTACTGTATCCGATTGTTCTTGTCTATCAAGTCAGGTTGATGTAAATGGCACATAAAAAGGAATCCTGTGCTTTATTCGATTTGTGTTTAGATGACTACCATGAATTGGATTTAGAAAAGTATTTTTTAACAAAATTCATTCAAACCCTCTAAGCAAATAAAGTGAATCTTCCATCAGTAGGAGTGTTCATATCTCCCACGCTTGTTAGTACCGTAATGGTATGACTTAAACGCCGCTTGCGAAATAGGGCAGATAGGTGCTGTTATCTCTACTTAGACTTGTTGCAGTACAGATTATCCTACTCCTGAAGCGGGATACTTACAGTAACTTATATACAGGATAAAGAACAAAGGCTCGGGGCGCCCGTTTAGCAACGTAGCGAATGGAACGAATCAACGGAGATAAAGGAATACGGTGAGGCGACGAACCGATGATGACTTATCGTAGGGCGCATTTCTAAAGTCGCATCGTTGCTGGGCTCATGCGCCGGACGTGGCTATTCAGTTATTTCGTTATCCATAAGCACCTCATTTTATACTTTTGTATGAAAAACAACTCTATTTAACTTATCTAACTCATTTATTTTAGACAGTATTTTAAGAATCTAAACATTATAAAGCAAAAGTTTTTTCATGATAGATGGTGGCTCGCGCTCTAGGCGAGCCATGCTGGTTTCTTATCTTTTTAGAAAAACTTGGCTTGTCGCCAAGTCTTATGGCGGAAGCCTTTGTTTTTCTTATACTATAAACCAAAATATCTTATGCTTTCCTATAGTACAAAAACAGACTGTCGAGGCTCTCGACAGTCTTACAGTCTCTGCAAAAATGATTAATTATCATTCTTCTTCTAGTTTTAGCCATTGATGAACCAATTCCTGATTATCCTCGACCCATTTTCTTGCTCCATCAATCGGCTCCTCTGTTTCATTCACATAAGTCATTAACTCTCCGATCGATGCATCATCCATTTTCCAATTTTTCAGCCATTCGGATACTTCTGGAAAGTCATCTTTAAAATCTTGTCTTGTCGCATGATGGATTTTTTCTACTTCTCCGTACACTTGCTTCGGGTCTTCAAGATATTTCAAGTCATATTGAGAAAATACCCGATGCGGATTCCAAAGTGGAGCAACGATCGGCTCTTCATTCTTCATTGCTTGAGCGATCTCCGTAATCATAGCCGGTTCAGAGCTTGGAATCAATTCGTAATCTAAATGATACGCTTTTATTAATTCTTCAGTTACTTCCATCGTTCCTGCACCAGCGTCAAAGCCCGTTATCTCCCCGTTGAACATATCCTTATGTTTATTTAGATCTTCCACACTATTAATTTCTTCTAAGTATTCAGGAACAACAAGTCCAACCTTTGCATTATCATACCAAGGTTCTTCAGAGAAGAATACGTTATTTTTATACTCTTGTAAATAGGCCTGATCCTGTACAGGAAGCCACACCTCTAAATTAATATCCAGTTCATTTTCTGCTAAGGCTTTCATAATGGTTCCCATATCTAACAAGTTTAAGTTCACTTTATAGCCCTGTTCTTCTAAAATAACCTTCCACATATTAGAAACAGCAATATTTTCTGCCCAACTAATTTGCGCCATCTCAATTGTACCTTTTTCCCCTGTTGATGAATCTGTTTCATTTTTTGAGTCTGTTTCTTCTCCACATGCAGCTAATAGAACGACTAACACCAAACTGAAACTGATTAACTTTCTCTTCATAAAAAACATAAATTGAGTTACTCTCTCCCATCCTATTTTGTATTGCGTTTGCAAAACCGTACAAGGTCAATTATAACCTTCGTACTCCTATTACTGGATCAAAACTTGCACCTTATCAGTGCCGAACCTTTTAGTAACAAGCTTAACTAGGGCAACCTACTTCTTCATTCCTTACCATACATGAGTGCTTTTTTAAGAAAAATTTTAAACCTAAGTCGCAAAATACATGCCTAAGGAATATTTTGTTACTTTTTTGGTCACCTTATATTACGGATTTTTCGGCAAAAATTCGTAAATCTCTTCTGATCGTATACTAGCGACTAAACGTTCAAGCCACCGGTAATATACCTTTGATTGTTCAAGCTGGTCATAGATTTCTCGTGCTTCCTCAATCAACTCACTTGACACATTCTCATCTTCAAAAATTTGATCTAACGTAAATTCTGCTTGTTTAATAGCTTCCATATTCATTTTTGCTTCTCGGTCCCACAATTGACAAAAATAAGACATAAAGGAATGAAAAAAGTCCTTTTCCGCAGCATACGTATGTTTACGAGAACCTTTTTGAAATTTTTTCTTTACCATTTCATTTTCTTGTAGCTTCCTAACGCTTGTACTCATACTCGGTTTACTCATGCCGAGTTCTTCGCGCATTTCATCGAGATTCATTTGCTCTTTAAAATACATGGTTGCATAAAGCTTCCCTGCGGCTGGTGTTACACCATACACATCCATCGTTTCTGCGATGGTTTCGATAACATAACCTTTTGCTTCTTCCAATTTTTCTCGTGCTATTTCATCATGAGATGCAGCCATTGTCTTCCCTCCTTTAAAATAAAGTGAACCTTCAATAATTGGGGTTTTCATTCATCCCCCACTGATGATTAGTACCGTAATGGTATCGCCTAAATAACCTCTGAACGAATCGAGCATTTAGGTGCTGTTATCTTCCACAAGACTCGTTGCTGGACAGATTATCCAACTCCTGAAGTGAGAGCCTTACAGCACCTTATATGTGGGATAGATTCGTTCAATACGTTAAATATATATTTTACAAACTTAATGTTAACGCATCAATAAAATATGTCAAATGCAATCTTCACCGGTTTAAAGATTTTTTTGCTATTCAACATTTAAATTTCATTTTTTATTTTGACAATTCTAATCATAGCATGTTATGTTAAAAATGTTAAGAACGTTAAATAAAAATTTAACAAATTTAATAAAACTGGAGGGAGAATAGTGAATTTCAAACAAAATTTTATCAATGGCAAATGGGTGCCCTCTCATACAAGCAACAAACGTGATATTATGAACCCATTTAACCAAGAAATCATTGCTCAAGCGACAGAGAGCGATGAAACGGATACAAGATATGCCATAGCTGCTGCAAGAGAAGCATTTGATAAAGGAGAATGGTCGAGGACATCAGCAACAGAACGTAGTAAAAAGTTACATACGATAGCGAGCTTCATCGAACGAGATAATGAAGAACTAGCTCAGTTGGAAACCCTCGATACAGGCAAAACACTTGATGAGAGTCGCGGCGATATGGAGGATATAGCTGGTGTATTTCGTTATTATGCCGAATTAGCAGATAAACATGGCGGAGAAGTTATCGACTCTCCTATTCCAAACACCATTAGCAAAGTAGTTTACGAGCCTGTTGGTGTTTGTGGTCAAATTACGCCATGGAATTATCCACTATTACAAGCCTCATGGAAAATAGCGCCAGCACTAGCTGCAGGAAATACATTAATTATGAAGCCAAGCGAAATAACACCATTAACAACAGTAAAAGTTTTTGAATTAATGGAAGAAGCCGGGCTGCCAAACGGTGTTGTCAACCTCGTACTAGGGAAGGGAAATACCGTTGGCGCTGAACTATCATCTAACCAGGAAGTAGATTTAATTTCTTTTACGGGGGGAATTAATACCGGAAAGAAAATTATGCAGTCGGCTAGTTCAAATGTAAAAAAACTTGCTCTCGAATTAGGTGGAAAAAACCCCAATATTATTTTCGCCGATGCCGATTTAGATATAGCAGTTGATCAAGCATTACATGCGGTTTACTTTCATGCGGGGCAGATTTGTTCTGCCGGTACAAGAATCATTGTTGAAGAAAAGATTCATGATTCCTTTGTTGAACCTTTAGTTGAACGGGTAAAAAACATCACGTTAGGAAGTGGATTTGAATCTTCTACCCAAATGGGACCACTTATTTCTAAAGAACATTTGCATAAAGTAATCCAATATGTCGAAAACGGAAAAAAAGAGGGCGCAGTAATAGCTGTCGGTGGAAAACAGCCTGATGCTCCTGAATTAAAGGATGGATTCTTTTACTTACCTACCGTGCTTACGAATTGCACATCTGATATGAGTGTCGTGCAAAACGAAGGATTTGGACCTGTAATAACAATAGAAACATTCACATCCGAACAAGAAGCCGTTCAGTTAGCCAATGATTCTATCTATGGTCTATCTGGGGGTGTGTGGACGAAGGATATTGCCAAAGCAGAACGCTGTGTTGCCAAAATGCGAATGGGTACCGTTTGGATGAATGATTATAATGTCTACTTCCCACATGCACCTTGGGGCGGGTTTAAGCAATCTGGCATTGGTCGCGAACTTGGTAAAGCAGGACTAGAAGAATATCAAGAAGCAAAGCATGTATTTCAAAATTTACGACCAAAAGCGCTGAACTGGTTCTAAAGAAAGCTCGATTAACCAAAGGGACATAAACTATTACATAATGGAAGTGAATTTGTCCACATCGTTCGCTTAAAAAGCTTACAAAAAGTACAAACAATAGGAGGCTCATTCATGGGTTTAAATATGAAAATTGAACATATGCATAAATTGCATACATTTGAAATACCGACTACTATAAAGCATGGCATTAATGCCATACAATCTATCGGAAATGAAGTGAAACAACTTGGTGTATCAAAAGTTTTATTAGTCACTGACCCTGGCATCTATAAAGCTGGGGTAACAAAATCAGTAGAAAAGTATTTAAAAGAAGCTGGAGTTGAAATAGTTATTTTCAATAAAGTAGAGCCAAATCCGCCTCTACGGTTAATAGCAGCAGGATCCAAATTATATAGGCAAGAAAATTGTAATGGGCTCGTTGCTGTTGGTGGAGGTAGCTCCATGGATACTGCTAAAGCTATTGGTGTTGAAATTACGCATAATGCTAGTGTATTAGATTATGAAGCTGCAGAAGGAAAAAAACCTTTAGCATATCGCATCCCACCTTTAATAACAATTCCGACAACAGCAGGAACTGGATCCGAGGTTACCCAATGGGCAGTTATAACTGATGAAGAGCGAGAATTTAAATTTAATACAGGTGGTCCATTAATCGCAGCACATTTAACAATCATTGACCCTATATTACATGTCTCTATGCCGCCACATGTAACAGCAATGACAGGAATAGACGCATTAGCTCATGCGATTGAATGCTATACCATGCATTTTGCCCAGCCGGTAACAGACGCTGTCGCACTATTAGCAATGGAATATGTAGGGAAATATATTCGACGTGCATATGCAGATGGCGGTGATCTAGAAGCTCGCTATGGAATGGCTCAAGCTGCTATGCTTGCTGGGCTGTCTTACGGAAGTGAATCAGCTGGTGCAGCTCATGCCATGTCTCAGACATTAGGTGGAATTATTCCAGTTGCTCACGGTCAGTGCGTCGCCGCTATGCTTGGTCCGGTGATGGAATTTAACTGGAAAGGACATCCTGATAAATTTGCTCGCATTGCACAAGCGTTAGGTGTTGATACATTTCATATGACAACCGAAGAAGCAGCAAAAGCGGCTGTAAATAAAGTATATCAGCTTGTTGAGGACCTTGATATCCCTACACTTAAAGAACAAGGTGTCTCTCCAGATATGATTGATCGCCTAGCAAAAGAAGCTATGAACGATCCTCAAACGGTTGGTAATCCACGAGATTTAACTGAAAAGGACTACCAATGGATTTATAAACGCTGTTTTGAGTTAGTGCCAAAAACGCTGTAAAATATAAATAGCTGATTAAAAAATAATCGTCTTTCAGGTTCCCCTTTGCGCGAAGCATTGGGGAGTTTTTTTATTGTATAGGAACCTATAAAATGAGGTGCTTGGAGATAACGAAATAACCGAATAGTCACGTCCGGCGCATGAGCCCAGCAACGATGCGACTTTAGAAATGCGCCCTCCGATAAGACCTCATCGGTTCGTCGCTAAGAGGAAGGCCGACAAAAAACGGGCTTGCCGCCCAGACGTTGGCATACCCCAGTTTTAGTGGCATGATTCCTTTATCCCGTAAAAAGGCGTTTGTAGACTCCCACTTCAAGAATAGAAGATGCAAACTGAACAAGTCTAAGTGGGAGGTAACAGCACCTAAATCCCCGATTCGTTCAAGGGCCTTTAGGTCATACCCTGGTGGTACTAACCATCAGCGGGGGATGAAGAAAACCCCGCTGATGGAAGGTTCACTTTATCTTTCGTTGATTCGTTCCATTCACTACGTTGCTAAACGGGCGCCCCGCGCCTTTGTTCCACTATAGGAAAGTATAAGATTTTTTGGTTTATAGTATAAGAAAAACAAAGGCTTCCGCCATAAGATTTGGCGACAAACCAAGTTTTTCTAATGAAAAAATTAATTTTTCCATCCCTTCATCCCAAAATAGCACTCCCCATTTTTTCGTTTACTTTTTGCTCTCCAACATCTAGATAACTATAAAAACCTACTAACGGCTATTGCAAGCAAAATCACCTGATCTATAAGTCCTCACTTCTCTCCACTTTGTTTAGAAATTGTCTAGAATCGTACTCTATCCTAGTAACATGCCTAGATTAATCATACATTTTAAAAAATGTTTATCGTGTATAAAAGCAAGGTCACTTCTATAGACAAAACCCCTACAAATTAAATCCAATACATAAAGGGAAAATGGAAATCGATCATTTTTATCACTTTTTTTGGCAAAGCTATAAGGAACAGGAAAATCAGTTGATGGAGAACGGAGAGATGAGCAGTGATAAAAATTTTACTTGTAGATCGTGAAGGAATATCTAGTGAAGGGATACGTTTAATTATTGATAAAGAGGAGAATATGGAGTTTTTAGGAGTCTATTTTCAACAAGATGAAGTACAGCGTATGGTATTAAAAAAACAACCGGATATTGTCCTTTTCCAAGTAAATCAATCGCATTCCTTTGTGATAGAATTAACTAAAACGATCAAAAGCATATCAAAGCAAATAAAAATCATTTATATTCTGCCTTCTATTAACCAAGCCTTCATTAACAAAAGTGTAAAGGTTGGTGTAGAGGGATTCTTCCTAAGTCAATCAAATTATTCCAATTTTATATCCATGATCGAAAACGTTTATCATAATTATTATGTGATGCCAAAGGAAATTGCTATGGCCATCGTCCACCAACTACAAAAAGGAGACGAAAAGCAGCGTTTACACTCCAAACTATTGGAAAAAGACATCGACTTAACATGGAGGGAACTAGATATCGTCTATCTCTTATATCAACGGAAAAAGAACCAGGAAATTGCAAAAATACTGCACTTAAAAGAAAAAACCATTCGAGACTATGTCAGCATCATCTATAAAAAACTTGGAGTTAATAAGCGCTTGCTCGTTATAAACCTATTAGAAAATTTAATGGAAAAAGATAATCAACTATCCACTAAATCCTTAGAAAAAGATTGCCAATAAGCGGGATCATTTTCTATACAAGGTAAGGTAAGTTGTTAAAGCTTCACAAAAGATTTTTTCGCATATAAGGTGCTGTACGACTCCCGCTTGAGGAGTCGGATAATTTGTACTGCAACATATGACCTAAAGGTCTCTTACGAAATAGGGTATTGAGGTGCTGTTATCTCTCACTTAGACGACGAATGAAAACCCCCACTGATGGAAGATTCACGTTATATAATTAGCTCCCTTCCTTCCTTTTATCAAATTTTATGGGCAGATTAGTTAAAATAGTTTGTCTTTGCGGAATTTTTTTATTTTATTTGCTAGAGGTTTTATTTTATTGATAACGGCTATATATAATATAGAGGGGAGTTTAACAGGGCTAACCAAAGTGAAACTCACGTCTGTGGCAACTTTTCGATCATCGTTAAGTTTTTTTGTCGTTGTATCCATTTTTTCCTTTCATTAAATGAAAGCAACATGGATGGAATGAAAAATGTTATTTAAGGGAGGAATAGAAATGAATCCAATTAAAAGATGGAATGGAGACGACCAACCTTTACGCAAATTTAAAAATGAGCTTGATGGAATGTTTGAACGCTTCTTCAATGACCCATTTTTCACTAATAGAAGTTTTTGGAATAGAGAACAAGGTGGATCATTAGCCTGCAATATCCGTGAAAAGAAAGATAAGTATATTGTAGAAGCCGAAATTCCTGGTATGGATCCAGCTGATATCGAAATTGAAGTTGATAACAACATGCTTACAATAAAAGGTGAGAAAAAGCAGCAAATAGAAACAGAAGACAATGAAACAGAAATGCGTATTATTGAACACAGCTACGGATCATTCCAGCGTTCTTTCGCATTACCTGATAATGTAAACACAGACAAAATCAGTGCTGACCATAAAAACGGCATTCTATACCTTCACATTCCAAAAACAAAAGATAGCAACAAACGTCGTATCCAAATTAATAAACAATAGCGGTTGAAAAATTCTGATACAACGACATGGTTATTAAAAAACACAGACGAATATTAACAAAACTTAAGACATAGAAAATGGTTAGCCCCACCATTTTTATTTTACATATCGTGATAAAGCAAAGAGCATATTTATCTTTTAAGTGGAAACTAATAAATAATCCACCGTTACTTATAAAAGGATCTTCCATCAGTTTGGGATCTGTTATTCTTTCTAATGGTTCGTATCACAAGAATATCGTCTAGGTCTCAGAATCAATTCAGGCATTTGACTTAGGAGTTGCTTATCTCCTAGATTTCACCCCGTAATGTCGAAGTAGAGGTCTTACTGCCTTATATGTGAGATAAAGTGAATAAGCTTGAAAATAATAAAATGCTTGTTGAACAAAGGCGCGGGGCGCCCGTTTAGCAACGTAGCGAATGGAACGAATCAACTAAAGATTTAGGAATCATGCCACTAAAACTGGGGGTATGCCGACGCCTGAGCGGCTAGCCCGTTTTTAGTCGGCCTTCCCCTTAGCGACGAACCGATGAGGTCTTATCGTAGGGCGATTCGTGAAGTCGCATCGTTGCTGGGCTCATGCGCTGGACGTGACTATTCGGTTATTACATTATCCATAAGCACCTAAGTTTATACTTTTGTATGAAAAAAACGCTATTTTACCATTATATAAGTTATTTATTTTAGGTAGTATTTCAAGAATCTAAACATTATATAGCAAAATTTTTCATCATAGATGGTGGCTCGCGCTCTTGGCGAGCCATGGTGGTTTCTTATCTTTAAAAAATAAACAAGGTTAGAAATGCAATATGGTCCATTTTATTTATGGAGTCACTTAACAAACTGATATTGGGAGATATGTTTATGAATATTTTAGTTACGATTGATTCCAATTATTTGCATCCATTAAAAGTGATGCTTTATTCTCTATTTGCCCATCATCAAAGAGATTCATTCTGCATTTACGTCATGCAATCTTCATTAAGAGATGGTGAAATAAACATGCTGACTAACTTTGTAGAAGAACATGGACATCAGTTAGAAATCATCACCGTAGAAGGGCATCATTTTGCTAATGCTCCTGTTGTTAAACACTTTTCAAAGGAAATGTATTACCGGTTATTAGCATATAAGTTTTTGCCTACTTCACTGGATAGAGTTCTTTATCTCGATCCAGATATTTTGGTTATCAATTCCATACGAGATTTGTATAGCATGGACATTTCTGGCTATTTGTATGCTGCTGCCTATCATGATCGTACGCCAATTACAAATATTAATAAACTCAGATTACGACCATATGATGTAGAAGCCTATTATAATTCTGGTGTATTGTTACTAAATTTAACAGAACAACGAGAGTCCATATCGGAGCAAGCAATTTATGAGTTTGTCGAAGAAAATAAAAAGAAATTAATTCTCCCGGATCAGGATATTTTAAACGGTCTATATTCTAAATACATTAAAGATATCGATGAAGTGATTTATAATTTTGATGCGCGATTTTATTATTATTATAAAATAAAGAGCAAACATAAAGTCGATATGGACTATGTGATAAATCATACATCGATTATTCATTTTTGTGGCAAAAAAAAGCCTTGGTACAAAACGTATTATGGTAGTTTCCATTCTTTATATAAGCATTACGAACGTTTAGCAAATGATTTTAACTGAATTCATTTAATGTATAAAACAAAAAAAGAGCCTATGTGTTGATTGTAAACAAAGCATACTTTTAATCATTTTTCAACAAAGTAAAAGTTTTGATTTTAGGCAATTTTACTTTTCCTTCAAGTTATTTGTATCCACTTTTTAAAGTAGTTCCCATAAATATCTGACAGCCTCCCCACATTTTAAGATATTGACAACGCTTTACATATATGATAAATTTAAAGTAGGATACAGGAGTGTTACTGACTCGATCAGGCACCACCAAGTCAAATGTAACGTAAGTGAACTTTCTTCATTTTCTGTTATGTTTTGATATTGGTGTTTTTTTATGGCTTTTTTAGGGGTGAGACCAAATTGCTTACAATCATAAAATCATTAAACAACAATATCATTTTAGCCAAGTCAGAAGAAAATGAAGAATTAATTATATTTGGCACTGGTATCGGTTTCAAAAAAAAACATGGTGATTTAGTGGATGAATCAAAAGCCACCCAAATTTTCAAGGCAGAAAAAAACATGCAAACAAGTACTTTTTTAGAACAAATTTCTCCAGAACTATTAGCAGTTACAGAGAAAATTATTCGTTTCGGTGAAGAAAAGCTTCACAAAAAATTAAATCAGTCCATTCTTTTCTCTTTAGCAGACCATTTGCAATTTGCTACAGATAAAAGAAACCATGACATAAATAAAGATAACCCACTACAATGGGAAATTCCTTACTTGTATTATGAAGAATATGAAGTAGGTAAAATGGCTGTCCAAATAATTAAAGAAGATTTAGGCTATAGCCTTCCGGAAATGGAAGCTGCCTTCATTGCGCTTCACTTTGTCAATGCGCAAATTGATAGCTCATCCATGGAAGAAACGATACAAATTACCAAGCTAATCAAAAATATTGTAAAAATTATTCAACGATTATTTGAAGTAAATATCGATAAAACGACCATTAACTATTCTCGATTTATTACCCATCTACGCTATTTCATAGCCCGACAAAAGATGAACCACCGGGAAAACATTCAAATGGATGAGGCTTTAAAGAAAACTATTGAAGAAAGATATATGAAAAGCTATGCGTGTGGGTTAATTATTAAAGAAATGGTAGAAAAAGAATTCAACTGGGAAGTTACTTATGACGAAATTGCATTTTTAGTTATTCATATAGAGCGTATTTTCCAAGAGAATAGATAAATAATTTGTTAGGTGTGTTACTTAACCAGGCATTAACCTAAGCAAAATTTGCGACAGCAATTAACTGCTGTGTGAATTTCGCTTAGGTTTTTTTTATTCATGCTTTGCTTTTAGCAACCATAATAAAACGGAAGAAGGGACGAATAATGAACAAGCAAAAGCTTGCAGAAAAAATCATTAAAGAAATGGGCGGGAAAGAAAATATTTTGCAAAGTTGGCACTGTATTACTCGCTTACGCTTTAATGTAATTAGTAATGACAAAGTAAATATAGACAAAATCAGAGCACTTGACGGTGTATTAGGAGCACAATTTAAAAGCGGACAATTCCAAGTCATTATTGGTAATCAAGTAGCAGAAGTTTTTGCAGCAGTCAGCCAATTAACAGGTAGTGATGGAAGCAACCATCCTTCATCCTCCAAAAGACAAAAAGGGAATGTCATTGAACGCATATTTGACGTTATTTCTGGTATATTTACGCCAATTCTACCAGCTATTGTTGGTGCTGGATTATTAAAAGGATTACTAGCTTTATTTATAGCCTTACAGTTACTTTCTAATCAGAGTTCAACATATGAAATTTTACATTTTATTTCTGATGCACCGTTTCACTTTTTACCGTTCTTAATCGCATTTTCGGCTGCGAAAAAATTCAATACCGATGCATCCCTCTCTGTTGCATTGGCAGGTATTCTGATGTATCCAAAGATAATGGAATATGCGGCTGGAACAGAAGTAGATAGTTTAAGCTTCCTTGGCTTGCCAATACCAATGAATAGCTATGCTTCCTCAGTCATCCCCATTATATTAGGTGTTTGGCTTTTAAGTTATATTCATAAAGGTGCAGATAAAATCGTTCCACGGTCGTTACGTATTATCTTCGTTCCATTATTAACCTTGGTCGTAACTGCACCGTTAACGTTATTATTTATCGCACCATTAGGAAGCTATGCCGGTATCTATTTAGATGCATTTTTCTCAGGTCTGTTTGATGTCGCTGGCCCATTTGCTGGATTACTGATGGGTGGACTGATGCCACTTATCGTTATTACAGGTATGCACTATGCATTTTTCCCTGGATCATTTGCTAGCTTCGATAAATATGGGTATGACATCATGCTCTTGCCAATGAACTTTGTCGCTAACCTAGCGCAAGCTGGTGCAACATTAGGCGTGTTAATTAAAACAAAAAATAAAAAAATGAAACAGCTATCTTTCTCCACTTTTATACCAGCAATGTTTGGGATTACTGAACCAGCTATATACGGAGTTACGATGAAATTAAAGAAACCATTTTATGCAAGTTTAGTTGGGGGTGCTGTTGGTGGAGCAATTTTTGGAACACTTGTCGTAAAAACAACAGCATTTACAGTACCAGGTATCATGTCTATTCCCACATACATCATGAGTGGTACCAATAATTTACTCTATGCGCTAATAGGTGTCACAGCAAGTTTTACTGTTTCACTTATCATGACTTTATTACTTGGCTTTAAGGACGAAGAAAACCCTTTACAACCTGCAGCGTACGATACAACAACAGAAAAGGATATAACCATTGACATTCTATCACCAATTACTGGAAAAGTAATGCCCTTAGAATCGGTTCCAGATGCCACGTTTGCAGAGGGCCTTGTTGGAAAAGGGCTAGCTATTGAGCCAAAAGACGGTGTCGTAGTCGCACCATTTTCCGGAAAAGTAACAACGATAGCACCCACGAGCCATGCAATTGGCATTACTTCTGATGATGGGGTTGAATTACTCATTCATATCGGGTTAGAAACGGTGAATTTAAACGGTGAGGGATTTACATTAAATGTACAAGTCGATGATGATATCAAACTCGGAGACAAGCTATTAACCTTTGATATTGAAACTATTAAAAAACAAGACGTTTCAATTATTACACCGATTATCGTAACAAATTCAGCTCATTTCTTAGATGTAATTGCTACATCTAAAAAACGCGTCACTGCATGTGATGATAAATTAGTCATGTTAATTAAGTGAACATCCCCATCTATCGGGGGTTCATATAGATAGCTATTAATTAAAGGAGGACTATAAGATGAAACAATTATTACAAACAACATTCCCTAAAGGATTCTTATGGGGTGGAGCCACTGCAGCTAACCAAATTGAAGGTGCTTATGACAAGGATGGAAAAGGTCTATCTACTTCTGACATGGCAGCATATAAAGATCCATACGCTGGAGGTAAAGTAGATAACTTCACATTTAATGTGAACTCTATGGAATTAGAAGCGTATTTAAATCATCCTGATAAATATTTATTCCCTAAGCGCTGGGGAATTAACTTCTATCATCGCTATAAAGAAGATATTGCGCTATTTGCAGAGATGGGCTTTAAAGTATTTCGCTTATCTATTTCGTGGGCACGTATTTTTCCAACTGGATTAGAAGATGAACCAAATGAAGCTGGTTTAGCTTTCTATGATAAGGTTTTTGATGAATGTGCAAAACACGGCATTGAACCGCTTGTAACCATGTCTCATTATGAAATGCCACTTACTTTAACACAAAAGTATAACGGCTGGATAAGTCGTGAATTAGTAGGTCTATTTGAAAAATATGCTCGTGTTCTTTTTGAACGCTATAAAGATAAAGTAAAGTATTGGATTACGTTTAATGAAATGAATATGAATTTAAATAGTCTTTATACAGGTGCCGGTGTTCTGGCTGATAAAGTAGAACATGTCGAGGAAGCAGCATATCAAGCTTCTCATCACCAATTTTTAGCTAGTGCACTTGCTGTAAAAGCGGGAAGAGAAATCATGCCCAATGCTCAAATTGGCTGTATGATTAACCAAATTGAATCTTATGCACGAACAACCAAACCAGAGGATCAATTACAAGCGTTAAAAGCGGATCAAATTAATATGTTCTATCCTGATGTACAAGCTCGTGGTAAATACCCAAAATATATGACACGCTATTTTGCAGAGAACAATATCAACCTTGATACAAAACCTGAAGATGCAAAAATATTGCAGGAAGGAACTGTTGACTTTATTGCTTTCAGTTATTATATGAGCCATGTGACAGAAGCACGCCCTGATGCTGCCAAAATAGCTGGTTCATTTGACAGCCCTATCAAAAATGAGCATTTGGAGCTATCTGAATGGGATTGGCCAATTGACCCAATTGGGTTACGTATTTCATTAAACAAATTGTATGACCGTTATCAATTACCATTGTTTCTCGTAGAAAATGGATTAGGCGCACGAGATGAACTCACCGAAGATGGAAAAGTCCATGATCCATATCGTATTGACTATATTAAAAAACATATTATCGAAATGAAAGAGGCAATTAAAGATGGCGTTGAACTAATGGGATACACCACATGGGGATGTATTGATTTAATTAGCTGTGGTACATCACAAATGTCAAAAAGATACGGATTTATTTACGTCGATCAAGACGACGAAGGAAATGGAAGCCTAAAACGATATAGAAAAGATTCCTTCTATTGGTATAAACATGTAATTACTTCTAACGGTGAAAATCTAGGTTAATAAGCAATAAATTGCATCTTCAATCAGTGGGGTTTGATTCATTCCCCACTGATGGTTAGTAGTCCAAGGGTATGACCTAAAGGTCTCTGAAAGAAACAGGCATTTAGGGAAATTTATCACCCACTTAGACTTGTTGCAGTACAAGATTATCCCGCTCCTGAAGTAAAAGTCTTACAGAAACTTATATATCGATAAAAGGGACCATCCTAGAAGGCTTCTCCTTCTTGGGTGGTCTAATATTTGGGAGGGTTTAATAATTTTGAATAAGAAAGTTATTTTTATCGACGTGGATGGAACATTAACTACACCAGACGGAAAAGTCCCTTCATCTGCTAAACATGCTATTCGTGCTGCCAGAGAGAATGGCCATATCGTGTATCTTTGTACAGGGCGGTCTAGACCTGAAATAATTTCCAGTATATTAGAAATTGGTTTTGATGGAATTATTGGAGCTGGAGGCGGCTATATTGAAGTAAATAATGAGCTTGTTCATCATCAAACAATGCCAGAAGATTCAGTACGCCAAATCATTGCATATTTTCATCGCTATCAAATTGGTTATTATCTTGAATCCAATGACGGACTGTTCGGAAGTGAAAATTGTAAAGATGTTATACGAAAGCGTATTACAGAGGGCTTACCTGAAGGAAGTGAAGCATTTGAAAATGCAGATCTAGAATTTCACTGGTTTTATCAACTACTGGACAGTTATCAACATAAAGCCATTGACTATGGAAATGTGAATAAAATATCCTTCATTAGCAGCAAAGCACATCCATTTCAAGAAATCAGCAATACATTTGACAAAGAATTTACCATGTATCGAACAACGGTTGCACAATTTGGTTCAGAAAGTGGAGAAATCGCTGTTAAAGGAGTAGATAAATACAAAGCCGTAGAATTTGTATTAGATTATTTACAAATTCCCAAAGAGCAAAGCATGGCATATGGAGACGGGAACAATGATATTAAAATGTTTAAAGCTGTTCACTATGGAATTGCCATGGAAAATGCTACAGAGAATTTAAAAAAAGTGGCCAAAGAAATCACGTCAAAGGCTGAAAATGATGGGTTGATGCGTAGTTTTAAACGACATCAATTACTTTGAAGACATGCATGACTCAAGCAACATGCTTTCCCGCTGATGCAAGCGGGAAGGCAAAAAAATTATGTTCACTTTTATTGCTGTGCTGCTTCGACACTACAGACAAAGGCAGCACAGCAATTAGGTTGAAATTTGAAACAGCCAAAAACAAAGCTTATTTACTCAACATTTCTTGTTTATTTCCCCGCTTTAATAAATTCGTATATTCCACATAATCAAATATATCCTCTTCCATGCTATCACTAAATTTCTGCAGCTCTTCTAAAGTCAATTGTTCAATGCTTTTCCCTGCTTCTTCGCAATACAAGACGATTGCTCCGACAATTCCATGTGCATCACGGAAAGGAACGCCCTTTTGCACAAGGTAATCTGCTACTTCAGTTGCGTTTAAGAAGCCTGCTTTGATCGCTTGCTTCATTTGTTCGCCATTCACTTGGAGGGTAGTGACCATCTTATCCATCATTTGCACAGAAAGCAATACTTCGTCTACTGCTTGAAACATCGGTAGCTTTACTTCTTGCATATCTTTATTGTAAGCAAGTGGTAAACCTTTCATCGTTGTTAATACAGCCACCAGTGCACCGTATACCTTTCCTGTCTTTCCTCTAATCAATTCAGCAGCGTCAGGGTTCTTTTTTTGTGGCATAATACTGCTGCCTGTAGCATATGCATCATCGATTTTAATGAAAGAAAATTCTTGACTGCTCCATAAAATAAGTTCTTCACTTAACCTACTTAAATGCATCATAATCATCGAGAAATCAGATAATAGTTCGATAATAAAATCCCGATCGCTTACTCCATCCATAAAATTAACTGTCGGTTTGCGAAAGCCCAGTTTTTCTGCAGTTATTTGCCGGTCAATGGTATGAGTAGTTCCTGCTAATGCCCCAGAACCTAATGGGCTCTCATTTAAATTCTCCATCGTGTGCTCCAATCGTTTGATATCTCTTTTAAACATTTCTATATATGCACGTAAATGATAGCCAAAGGTCACTACTTGGGCACGCTGCAAATGAGTGTAACCAGGCATGATGATTTGTCGATTTGCTGCTGCCGTTTTTTCCAAGCTATCATTCAATGATTGCAATGCGCGAATAGTTTCCAACGCCTGCTTCTTCGCATATAGCTTTAAATCTGTAGCAACCTGATCGTTTCTGCTTCGTGACGTATGCAGCTTCTTTCCCGCTTCTCCGATCATCTCTGTTAATGTAGCTTCCACGAAGCTATGAATATCTTCATGCTCTCCTTCTACTGTAAGTTTTCCACTTTCAATATCTTGTTTTATATTATGGAGACCTTGGAGTATTTTCTCTCCCTCTTTTTGCGATAATATTTTGCAATGAACGAGCATCTCTGCATGAGCAATACTCCCGGCAATATCCTCTTCCACTAAAGCCAGATCCTCTTCCAATGATGAATTAAATACCTCCATCAGTTTGTCTTCTTCTTTTGTAAACCGTCCGCCCCAAAGCTTCATACTATGTTTTCCACTCCCTACTGTTTATTTTTCCGTTTTTGATAAAGTGAACCTTCAATCAGTGGGAATTCTTTCGTCCCATTGATTGTTAGTACCTCAAGGATATGCCCCACCTTAAGGCACTTGAACGAATCAAGAATTTAGGAGCCTTTCCCCCACTTTTAAAACGCTTAGTATCTACTCTATCTCCTCGTTGAGGGGAGGGGTATTACGGCACCTTTTATTCGGGAAAAAACTACAAATATCATAACCATCAGCGCAACACTTATTAATACAGTCCAATGACTCTCTGTAAATCCAGCGATAATAAATGATACTAGGGCAATCAAGCCATTGGTTAACGCATATGGTAATTGCGTTTTCACATGATCAATATGATCACAGCCTGCCCCTGTTGACGCTAAAATGGTGGAATCTGAAATTGGCGAGCAATGATCACCAAATAACCCTCCTGATAATACAGCACCTATACTAACAAGCATTGGAGCATCAAGACCATCTGCCATAGGAATAGCAAGCGGAAGCATAATTGCGATAGTTCCCCATGAACTTCCGGTTGCAAATGACATACTTGCTGCTGCTAAGAAAATAATTGCTGGTACCATATTGCCCGGCACATTCCCATCTAGCTGTTCAACGATATACGCTGCTGTCCCCATTTCACCTAATAAAGAGCCCAATGCCCACGCCAAAACTAAAATTAAAATAACTTGAACCATTCGTTGCATGCCCTTTAAATAAATATCCAAGATCGCATTTATTTTCTTCACTTTAAATGATACCATTAATATCATTAATGTGACGGCAGCAAATAAGTAAGCCGTGCTTAAAGCGACTCGGAAATCACTGCCTGATACAGATTTGACTGGAAAACCATAAGCAATCAATAAGCTAAATAA
Source organism: Virgibacillus sp. 6R (assembly GCF_001895305.1). Lineage (NCBI taxonomy): Bacteria > Bacillati > Bacillota > Bacilli > Caryophanales > Bacillaceae > Virgibacillus > Virgibacillus sp. 6R. Next base: position 1,548,473 of record NZ_CP017762.1, read on the forward strand.
GGTTATAAACAATACAGCAAGGGGCAGCCAAATTAGCATCGGATGACTCGCGGGCAAAGACTCTTCGGTTACATCCGCTTTGCGCAACGGCTTTGATTGTTGCCAGTAAATTTGTCCTGTCTGCTGCACTCGTTTTTCTGCTTTTGCCATCGCTCCAAAATCCATTTTGGTTAATGCTACAATTGGAACAATAATTACTGATAAAATAGCATAGAATTGAAATGGAATTGCTTGAACAAACGTTGTAAATTCAGACGATGCGATACTTAATCGATCAAATTCTTCTTTCATAATACCCATGATATATATTCCCCAACCTATGAACGGAATTAAAATAGCAACGGGTGAGGATGTAGAATCAAGAATCCAAGCCAATTTTTCTCGCGATACCTTTACTTTATCAAACAATTTTTCGAATACCGGACCAACAATTAAAGGCGTGCCCATATCGGAAAAAAAGATAATGATGCCTCCAAACCATGCTGATAATTGGGTTTTCGCTTTTGTGTTAATCCACTTAACCGTTCTTGTTGCTAAAGCTGCGCCCCCGCCCGAGCGCTCCACTAGGGCAACAAACCCGCCGATAAAACATAATAGAACGATTACGGCTGCATTGTAGCTATCAGTTAACTGTGGGAATAAATAGTCGCGGATGGTGCTCGTTGTTGCAGTAATTGGATTTCCATTAGTGAGCATTAACAGTCCCACAAATATACCCGTGAATAAAGATACAATAACATTCCGAAATATAATGGCTAAAACAATTGCTATTATTGGTGGAATTAAAGAAATAACCCCCATATGCTCCATGACTTCTCCTCGCTTCTCCGGTGTATTAATATGCATAATATATTATTAATATACTAATCTAGCACCATATCCGATGTCAATATTTAATTTTTCAACTAGAGAAAGCTTTAAGTTTGTTGAGTTCTTCTTAGAAGGCGGAACACTGTAAATGAGAAAATAACTTTAAGAGGGCTAACCTCCATTTTACGTAATTTGGAAAAAGCATGGAATTACCATCATTCCACGCCTTTGTTCTTCATTTTATTTCAATTATCCGCTTTCTATTCAATTCGCCAATCAATCGGTTGTTTATCCAGTTGTTTTAATAGTTTATTCGTTTTAGAAAAAGGCTTACTGCCAAAAAATCCTCTATATGCTGATAAAGGGCTTGGGTGGGGGGATTTGATAATGTAGTGCTTACCCGTATCAATAAGAGCCTGCTTTTTTTGTGCAGCTCCTCCCCATAAAATATACACAACTGGGTCATTCTTCTGGTTTAGCAACTGAATGACACGGTCGGTAAATTGCTCCCATCCCATTCCTCGATGTGAATGTGCTTGACCTTTACGAACAGTAAGTACATTATTCAACAATAATACTCCTTGTTTTGCCCATGATTCCAGTGAGCCATGGGCAGGCATCGGATGCCCCAAGTCTTGTTTCATTTCGGTAAATATGTTTTTTAAAGACGGGGGAAGTGCGACTCCCTTTTTCACAGAAAAGCTTAGCCCATGAGCTTGATTCGGACCATGATACGGGTCTTGCCCTAAAATAACTACTTTCACATCTTCAAATGAAGTATAGTGTAACGCATTAAATATATCGTTCATATCTGGATAAATGATGTAAGAAGTATACTCCTGTTTCAAAAACTCCCGCAATTGAAGATAATAGGGCTTGTGAAACTCTTCTTTTAATAATGGCTGCCAGTCATTAAACAGAATTTGCTTTGTCATACGATCCTTCCTTGTTCCAATAATATATGTTATCTATTATTCTATCATGATTGAAACAAGATGGAAAAACTTTCATAAAGTGAATTTCAACCTCCTCCACTCATTGTTAGTACCGTAATGGTATGAACTAAAAGCCGCTTACGAAATAGGGTATTTGGGTGCTGTTATCTCCTAATTAGACTTGTTACAGTAGATTACCCAACTTCTGAAGCGGGAGTCTTACAGCACCTTCTATAAGGGATAAATATGGAGGCTATCGATTATTTACAGGAGTCAATCTCACGATATGATTTTATTTGATGTCGAGTTAATTGAACAAAGGCGCAAGCGCCCGTTTAGCAACGTAGCGAATGGAACGAATCAACTAAAGATTTAGGAATCATGCCCCTGCAACCAGGGGTATGCCGACGTCGGGCGGCAAGCCCGTTTTTAGTCGGCCTTCCTTTTAGCGACGAACCGATGATGACTTATCGTAGGGCGATTTCGTGAAGTCGCCTAGTTGCTGGGCGATGGAGCTGGACGTGACTATTCGGTTATTTCATTATCCATAAGCACCTAAGTTTATACTTTCTTATTCTTTAAGAGAAGTTCTAGAAATACTGCTTCAGTTTTCTATCCAAAAACTTATTATAACAAAGGTGAGTGCCCTCTTCTTATGATCTCGCAAATGCGAATATAATAACAAATATCCCTGTATATATTTTAACTTATACTGAATATTTAGATGCCCGACAACTAATTTAAAATCTCCCTCTTCCATAGTTTCATTATTCACATGGCAACATCTTATATCTATCACAACTACTAACTGATTCGTTACTAACAGCCTGCTTCTGCTAACAGTTTATACACAGATTTATATAAAATTTGTACTGCTGAGAGCAGCGTTGCTTCATGGATATCGAATTTTTCGTTATGATGCCCGGCAGCTAACTCTGTCCCAAAAATACAATATGTCGCTAAGCCGCCGTTTTTCTGGACTGCCTCCATAAAGTACGTTGCATCCTCAGATCCCGCCCCAGCATCATTTTGCAATTCGGCGTGAATAATGTCTGGCGATGCATTAGCACATTCATAAAGCGTACGTGCTAATTCCTCCGAGCATGTACAGTTAATCGCCTCACCTACTGTCTTTATTTCGTAATCCACTTGATACATCTTAGCAGCTCCAGCAACAATGGACTTTACCTGCTCTTTCATATACTGATTAATAGCGGCATGCTCCCCACGAGTTTCGACTTTCATCGTTGCATGATTAGCGATAATATTTCTTCCGCTTCCTGCATGCAGTTCACCGACATTCACTCTAGAAACTCCTTGCGAATGACGAGAAATTGCGTGGATGTTTAATACAGCAGCTGCAGCAGCTAATAAGGCGTTTTTCCCTTGTTCTGGACTTCCACCAGCATGTGCAGCAGTCCCACGAAAACATACATCCAACTTTGAAGTAGCTAAAAATCCATTATTGGCTGCCAGAAAATGGCCATGAGGCACTCCTGTTCCAATATGAGAAGCAATAAAATAATCTACATCTGTTACAACATTAGCTTCAACCATTGATTTGGCACCACGAGTTCCTTCTTCAGCCGGTTGGAAAATAAGCTTAATCGTTCCACACAGATTTTCTTTTTCGCCTGCAATACATGTAGCTAAGCCAAGTCCAATCGCAGTATGCGCATCATGACCGCATGCATGCATTTTCCCATCGACTTGCGACCGGAATCCTTCTTTAACAGGAACATGATCATCCGCATCTGATTCATAAATATCAAGTGCATCCATATCAAAACGATAAGCAATCGTAGGCCCTGGAATATTGGTTTTCAAAGTCGCAACAATACCGGTGTATCCTTCTTTAAAGGTCTCTACAAATGCTTTATTTGCCCCGTTATCAAGTGCCCACGCATAATGTTCTGCTGTCACTTTTTCATCAGGTTTCCCCATGCAATGTTTTTCGGACATGACTTCTTTACCCATTTCCAACGTAAATCCTAATTCTGATAAAACAGACGCAACAATCGATGCTGTTCGTATTTCTAAAAAACCCGTTTCAGGATGTTGGTGAAGGTCTCTTCGCCAGTTGCTTAATTTCTCTTTCAACTCCACTGTCATAGCTATGTCCTCTCCTTTATTTGATTTTATAATATAAAAAGCGGTTTGAAATGTATATATTGAACTAACTGCTCATCACCCCGTTTAGGGATCGAGCTGCTTGTTTCTTATTCGTCCATTTCAGATATGTAGAAAATGCATGTAGAGGCGACATAGCCTCCACATACATGATGCATTTATAGAAACGGTGTAACACCAGGGCCAAATGGGATACCTGCGTAAAAGAAAATTAAAATGAGAATAATCCATGTTAATAAAAACGCGGCTGAGTATGGAATCATTAATGAAATAAAGGTACCAATTCCGGCCTTTTTATCATATTTTTGCATAAACGCTAAAATGATAACCATGTAAGGGATTAGTGGTGTAACAATGTTTGTGGAAGAGTCAGCCACACGATAAGCTGCTTGAGTAAATGCTGGACTATATCCTAGTTGCATAAACATCGGAATAAATACCGGGGCTTCTAACGCCCACTTCGCCGAACCGGAAGTAATTAGAAAATTTAACGCAGCAGTAAAAAGAATATACCCAATAATGAGCCAAATCCCAGTAAAGTTAACTTCTTTTAGAAAATCGGCTCCATTTACAGCTACCCACGTGCCAATATTGGACCAGCTAAAATAGTTTACAAACTGAGCAATCGCGAATATTAAGACAATGTATCCAGCCATGTCTTTCATTGATTCAGCCATATAACCACTTACATCTTTACTTGATTTGATTTTTCCTATAGTAATCCCATAAGTAACACCAATAACAACAAAGAAAATTAGGATAATTGGGACGATTCCATCTAAAAATGGAGATGGAACAATAGTACCACCCTCACCTCTTAAAGGGCTATTCGGTATAAAAATGGCAATTACGATCAAAGCAATGTAGGCTAATCCGGCTATAACGGCATTACGAAAACCTTTCCCTGCTTTAGGGTGATCTTCTTCCAGCGCAGCCTCGACAGAACCACCTTTATACTTACCCAATCTCGGTTCAATAAACTTATCAGTAATAAGTCCGCCTACAATGGTAATAACGAAAACAGATACAATATTAAAATACCAATTATCTACAGGCGTTACTGTAATAGAGTCATCAATGATGGCAGCAGCTTCTGTCGATATACCAGCTAACAACACATCTGTTCCGGCAATAAATAAGTTCGCTGTAAATCCTGCACCTGTAGCTGCATAACCTGCAACTAAACCAGCTAATGGATGGCGACCAACTTTATAAAATACCATAGCAGCTAGTGGTGGAATAAGCACCATAGCAGCATCGGATGCTAAATTACCCATAATACCAACAAATACAACCGTATACGTAATTAAAGCCGGTGGTGATTTCATAATGGTTTTCCGAATCGCATAATCCAACAATCCTACTTTTTCAGATAAACCAATTCCTAACATCATCGCTAATACTAACCCTAAAGGGGCAAAACCTGTAAAATTATCTAACATGGAACTTAAAATGTATTGGATCCCTTCACCAGAAGCCAAACTTTTAATGGGAAGTTCTTCTCCAGAACCTGGATGGACAACAGAGGCGTTAAACATACTAAAGATAGAAGAAGCGATAATGATGATGAGAGCTAATGCAATAAATAAGATAAATGGGTCCGGGAGTTTATTACCTACCCTCTCAATCCCGTTTAGAAACCTTTGAAACAAACTTTTATTCGTATTTTCTTTCATCGTATTCCCTCTTTCTTGGTGTAATTGTTTTATAAATTCTGACTATGTTTTTAATACAGAAGGCTGCACTTCATTGGGGATAGGGCATTTATAAGGGTTTTGTGCTATAAATTGGTGAAATTCTTCTTTTGCTGCTTGCAATGCAACTGGATCGGTTAGCAATTGAATTCCTGTCAGTGCCATCGCTTGGGCCGCTCGCAACATCCCTTTATGTGCAAAGCTACTGATGCCTTGAGCAGTCATTTGCCAAGAGTGTAATGGAGTACCTAAAGCTGAAGTGGCAGCAGTTACTTGTGCAGTCGGCACTACCCAGCTAACATCAGCAACATCTGTAGAGCCTGGTAAAATTTTATCCGAAGCTTCATAAGGGGAAATGGTCTCTGTGACATATTTATCAGCAAATTCATTTCCATTACCAACATAGCCGAAGCCTTCAATAATTTCTAAATATCCTTCTTGCTCTGATTCTGTAAGGGAATGCCAAATTTCTTTCGCAAACGTTTTTTCTTCTTCGGTTGGCTTTTCCACACCTGATGTGAGCAAATGCTGATACAATAGCTGTTCCATACTTCTGTTTGGAATGTAATTAGAACAAGCTTTGTCAAACCTTATCGTAAGTTCTGTTTCCGTCATTAATGCAGCGCCTTGGGCTATTTTACAAACACGTTGATAAATATCATCTACTTGACTCACTTTTGGAGCACGGATTAAATATAAAACTTCTGCATTGGCTTGTACAACATTTGGTGAAATCCCACCTGTATTTGTTGTCGCATAATGTAATCTTGCTTCAGATACAACATGCTCTCGTAAATAATTCACTCCTACATTCATCAGTTCAACAGCGTCAAGCGCGCTTCTACCTAGATGAGGCGAATTAGCAGCGTGCGAAGTAGTTCCTTTAAAGGCGAAAGATATCTGATAATTGGCAAGGCTCGAAGCACTCATAATCGCATTGACCGGGGACGGATGCCATGTTAGTGCAGCATCAACATCAGCAAATACGCCTTCCCTCACCATAAATGTTTTACCAGATCCACCCTCTTCGCCAGGGCAGCCAAAAAACTTCACTGTGCCAGAACGATTATTTTCCTTAAGGTATTCTTTTACAGCACAAGCTGCCGCGAAAGCTCCTGTACCAAGCAAATTATGCCCACATCCATGACCAACATCTGCTTCCAATGGTTGGTAGGTCGTCTGGTTCGGCTTTTGGCTTAAACCTGAAAGCGCGTCGAACTCACCTAAAAAGCCAATAACTGGGACTCCTTCTCCATAAGTCGCTACAAACGCAGTGTCGATATTTCCGACTCCTCTTTCCACTTCAAATCCTTGTTTTTCACAAGCTGCAGCTAAAAATGCAGAGGATTCATACTCCTCAAACCTTGTTTCCGGATGTTCAAAAATATACTTGCTTACTTGTTCAAAAAACTGCTTGTGTTGATGTAAATAGTCTCTGGTGAACTTTTCCATTAAGGCATCTCTCCTACTCTTACTAATTTTCTTTATATTACATAAAAAATAATAGAAGTGTCAATATTTTTTTAATGATACAAAAACAGGTAAAATATGGTGATTACTATATTATTCCAATGAATGCAATAACATCTTGAAGGAGAATTATTGTAAAAAGTTAGGGGAGAATAACAAAGGCGCGGGGCGCCACGTAGTGAATGTAACGAATCAACGAAAGATAAAGTGAACCTTCCATCCCCGCTGATGGTTAGTACCACCAGGGTATGACCTAAAGGCACTTGAACGAATTGGGGATTTAGGTGCTGTTACCTCCCACTTCGACTTGTTTAGCTCACCACTTCTTGAAGTGGGAGTCTACAGCATCTTATCCGGGATAAAGGAATCATGCCACAAAAAACAGGGGTATGCCGACGCCTGTGCGGCAAGCACGTTTTTAGTCGGCCTTCCTCTTAGAGGCGAACCACCGGTGAGGACCGTAGGGCGCATTTCTATAGTCTCCCAGTTGCTGGGCTCATGCGCCGGACGTGGCTATTCGGTTTATTTCGTTATCCACAAGCACCTAATTTTATACTTCCTTATCTTATAAAAAAATATCTTTAAGGGATAACACTTTTACTGGAGGTTACAAAATGGAATTTCCAATTATTCATACCAATTTTTGGGATGGCGTTATTGCCGTTCCACTAATCGTAATCATGACACAAATATTTAAGTTGTTCCCTATTCCCCGCCAATACTTCCCTACCATTGCCAGTGTGATTGGATTTAGTATCTCCATATTTATTAGTCACCGAAACGATTTGTGGGCAGGAGTTTTTATGGGAGGTTTTTATAGTGCAGCCGCTGTTGGGACGTACGCGTCATTAAAAACATCCTGGATTGCATTTAAACAACGTCAAACAAAGAAAAGACTTACCCAAACAGCTGGTGAATATGACTAATATAAAAATGGCAGGTTATAGTTGAATCGGATAATCAACGCATTCAACTATAACCTGCCAGTTGTTTTAGGATTATATTTTGATATACTGTAATTTTTAGTATAGATGTTTATTCTGTAACTAGTTCAAGTTCTACAGGAATAAACGCTTCCACTTTTTCCCCGTTCGCAACCTTCCTAGCAGCATCAATTGCTTTTTCACCAATCATTTTCGGTAGCTGAGCTACTGTTGCATCCATTCTTCCTTCTGCTACAGCAACCACTGCATCCTCAGTTGCATCAAAACCTACAACAATTACATCTTCCAGCATATTTTGTGATTCCAATGCTTCGATTGCTCCTAATGCCATTTCGTCATTATGAGCAAATATGGCATCTATATCTTTTGTACCTTGGATAATATTTTCCATGACGGACAAGCCTTTTGTTCGATCAAAATCGGCAGTTTGCTTAGCAATTACTTCTATATCTTGCAATTCATCAATAATGTTATGAAATCCTTCTCCTCTTTCTCTAGCTGCTGATGACCCAGAGATACCTTCTAATTCTACAATTTTTCCTTTTTTATTAAGCTGATCAGCGATGAATTCACCTGCCATTTCTCCTCCTGCTACATTATCAGAAGCAATATGCGTGACAACTTCGCCACCTTCAGAGCTTCTATCTACAGTAATTACTGGAATTTCTGCTTGGTTAGCAGATTCAACTGCGGAAGCTACTGCTTCAGAATCTACTGGATTAACAAGTAGTACATCAATGTCCTGTTGTAAAAGGTCTTCAATATCGCTTAATTGTGTGGATGGGTCATTTTGCGCATCCGATATTACTAGGTCATATCCAGCTTCGTCCGCAGCGCTTTCAGCCCCATCACGTAAAGTAACAAAAAAGGGATTGTTTAAAGTAGAAATAGATAAGCCTATTTTTACTTTATCGTTATTGGAGTCTTTGCTATTTCCCTCTCCGCTACCAGGAGCGTCTGTAGAGCAAGCACCTAAAATAAAAATTGCGGCTACAACAAAAGTAAGAATCTTTAACCACTTAGCCATATTATTCCTCCTACTTATAATTTATTTGGAACGATGTAGTTAACATCGGGGCTCCCTTTTATCCTTTTGATTTCCTATCTAAAAGAACCGCCAATAATATGACTAATCCCTTTACAATTTGCTGATAAAAAGAGGATACATTCAATAAATTCAATCCGTTATCGATGACCCCAATGATTAACGCCCCTATTAATGTACCGAAAATTCTGCCTCTTCCTCCGGATAGACTGGTTCCACCGATAACAACCGCTGCTATAGCGTCTAGTTCATACATGGCTCCTGCAGTTGGTTGTGCCGAATCTAAACGGCTTGTAATAATAATACCTGCTAATACAGATAACATACCTGTTAATGAATAAACACCGATTTTTACTCTATCTGCTCTTATGCCTGATAATTTGGAAGCTTCTTCATTACCACCAATTGCATACACCTGTCGTCCAAATACAGTACTGCGTAAGACAAAAAATAAGCTAAAAAATACTACTATCATGACGATCACAGGGAATGGAATCCCAAATACATACCCTTTTCCAATCATTTCAAAAGCAAATGAATCTGACAGCCCAGTAATCGGTTTCCCATCCGTATACACTAGTGTTGCACCCCGAAAAATAGTCATGGTTGCTAATGTTGCTATAAAAGGGGCAACCTTTCCTTTAGCTATAATCAACCCATTTACTGCTCCTAGAATTAAACCAATTAATAGACCTATACATACTGCCAGAAATGGATCCATCCCACTAGCAAGTAGCCCGGCTGTTAACGCACTTCCTAAAGCAAGAGTTGAGCCTACCGAAAGATCAATTCCAGCAGTTAAAATAACAAATGTCATTCCAAAAGCGATTAACGCATTAACGGATACTTGTCTTAATAAATTAAAGATATTATTCAAAGTGAAAAAGTTCTCACTCATAACTCCTAATACGATAGTAATAAGGAATAACCCAAGTAGTGGGCCTAACTGTGCAATGCTTAACTTATTCCATTTATTCATCATTGACTACCCCCTGTAGCCGCAGTCATAATCGTTTCTTGATCAGCTTGTTCACGATCTATAAATCTAGTTATTTCACCTTCATGCATCACCATAATCCGATCACTTACACCAAGCACTTCGGGTAATTCAGAAGAAATCATGATAATCGCTACCCCTTCTTTTGAAAGCGCGTTCATAATCGTATAAATTTCTTTTTTAGCACCAATATCCACGCCTCTAGTCGGCTCATCTAAGATAAGAACATTAGGTTTAATAGCTAACCACTTGGCTATTACTATTTTTTGTTGGTTACCCCCGCTTAACGCTTTTACTTCCTGTTCTTCATTTGTAGCTCTTACTTTTAACTTCTGCATTAGCTGGTGCACTAGCTTCTTTTCTTTACTTTTGTTAATTACTCCTAATTTTGATAGCGCTACCAAATTAGTTAGAGCTATATTTTCTTTAATAGAAGCATTGATGATCAACCCTTTTGATTTACGATCTTCTGTGATGAATCCGATCCCCTGTTTAACCGCATCAGACGGGTGTTTTATAGTTACCTGTTTCCCATTTATTTTAATAGTTCCTTTGTCTAATTTTCGATAGCCAACTATTGCTTCCATTAATTCTGAACGTCCAGCTCCCATTAACCCAGCAACACCAAGGATTTCCCCTTTTCTTACTGAAAAACTTATATTACGAAAATAATTTGCTAATGCTAGGTTATCGACTTTAAAAACGACTTCTTTGATATCATGATTTCTAGTTGGATATCGTTCGCCTATCTCTCTTCCGACCATCATTTTCACGATCTCTTCGAACGACGTTTGAACGGTATCTTTTGTCCCAATGTATTGGCCATCACGTAGAACAGTTATCCGATCACAGATTGCAAATATTTCTTCCATGCGATGGGAAATATAAATTATACTAACACCATCGGCTTTTAACTTTTTGATTACATTAAAGAAGTTTTCAATTTCATAATCGGTTAAAGCCGCTGTGGGCTCGTCCATAATGATTAACTCTGCTTTTGTTGTCAAAGCTTTAGCTATTTCAATCATTTGTTGCTTCCCAATCGAGAGTTCACCTGCGATATTGTCTGGTTGTATATCACAAGCCCCCAATTTGTTTAAGGCTTCATTTGTCCTTTTTCTTATTTGCCGCTTGTTTAATATGCCAGTTTTTCCATATGTCAGTTCCTTGCCTAAAAACATATTCTCCGCTACTGTTAGATGTGGAATAATATTTAATTCTTGATGAATAACGCTAATCCCCTGTTCCTCAGCTTGCTTTGGGTTTATAAATGATATTTTTTTATCCCTTAAGAATATTTCACCTTGATCTTTTGTATAAATTCCCGTTAAAATCTTTACTAATGTTGATTTCCCTGCCCCATTCTCCCCCATTAAAGCGTGAATTTCACCGCGATTTATATTAAAATCGACATTTTGCAATACCTTATTTCCCGAAAATGCTTTACTTATATTTTTCATCCTCACAAAAGGTTCACTAGACATCACTTGTTCTCCTTTCGTTAAAAAATAACTCCTGCATGTAAGATGACATTTGCAAATGGAGTTGCCTCACCTGTTCTAATAACCGCCTTAGCATCTTTGATAGCTTCTTTTAATTCTTTATGCGACACATAATCTGTCTCTACATTCAAATAATTTGCAGTCAATTGATGATGTAGCTTTGTATTTTTGAACGTAATTTCTTTCGCCATAGTTATTTTTTCAACCACCATATGTTGCATGATAAGCTGCAGAATAGCGTTTAATGATGGCGTTCCAAGCTCAATGGAAAGATCAATACACAGCGTTTGTTGTGGTATTGGTAAACCACAGTCGGCTAAAATAATCGTATCTGTATGTCCGAGTTGAGAAAGAACGGAAGCAATGTCCCTATTCAATATGCCTGTCTTTTTCACCTTTAAATGCCCCTTTCATGGATAAACTTATGGACCATATCTAATGTAGGCATTCCTTCTTGAGCACCTGTTTTCATAATGGATAACGCAGCAGCTGCATTCGCAAAGTTTATCGATTGAGACATTGAATTTCCTCTCGCTAACTGAGTTACTAAAGCACCATTAAATGTATCCCCTGCTCCAGTCGTATCTTTTACATCCACCGTAAAACTCTTTATTTTTGTCTTGTTACCATGTTCATAAAAACACACCCCCTCACTCCCCATTGTGACAATCATTTTTTCTCTTATCGAATTGTACAACGGTTCTTCCTCCATAGCTGCTGCCTCAATTTCATTGGGGGTAAAATAGGTGGCGTTTTGTAATAATTCTTCAGGCAATTGCTGATATGGAGCAGGATTAACTACCACTGGTATGTGATATTGATTTGCCTTTTTAACCGTATAAAGAACAGTTGAAAGCGGTATTTCTAACTGTAATAAGACCATGTCACTTTGTCGGATTACCTCTTCTTGTTGTTCAATCACTTCGGGAACAACAGCATAATTAGCTCCGGGGGCAACAATAATTCGATTATCATCTTCAGACAAAATAATATTTGCTACTCCTGTAGACTTTTGATCACTCAGGATGATCCCTTGGGTATGAATTCCTTCTCTTTGTAATTGTTCCGTCAGTAATTTTCCAAATTCATCTTTACCTACAGCGCCAATCATATGCACCTTTGCACCAAGCCTAGCTGCTGCTACAGCTTGGTTGGCTCCTTTTCCGCCCGGATAGAGAGCAAATGATTGCCCTAAAACCGTTTCTCCCTGTTGCGGCAACTTTGTTGTTTCAATCGTTAAATCCATATTAATACTTCCAACCACACAAATCTTTGGATTATGTCCCATGAATATTACTCCTTTCGCTTTGTAGAATCACGTTCGATTAAGGTAACTTCCAATTCTTCTTGGATTACTTTTTGTTCTGGATGATCGATAAGTTGTAGCAAGATTTGTGCTGCCCTGCTCCCAATCTCATAAATAGGTTGTTGTATCGTTGTTAATGATGGAGTAGTTGTTAAACCAATAGTAATTCCGTCAAAACCGATAACAGATAATTGTTCAGGTATTTTTATATGTAAAGATTCCGCAGCTTTTAACACACCTACTGCCATTAAATCATTAGCAACAAATACTCCATCAATGTCGTTATGATTCGTTAATAGCTGTTTGGCAATTTCATATGAATTTTCAAAGCGATAATCCCCAGTAACGACATAATTAGAATTAAACCACGCTTCATGTTCGACAACATCAAGGTAGCCTTTCAATCTCTCCTCTGTATTGCTTGCTGTTTGTGGTCCACTAATATGAGCAATTTTTTTGCAACCGATGGATTGTAAGTAAGCAGTTGCTTCTCTTGCACCTTTTCGGTTATTTACAGTAACAGAGGATATTTTTGAGCTAAACTTCCTGTCCAATGAAATAACAGGACTTGTTATATGATGCAGATCTTCCTCTGTTATGGTACTCGATACAATAATAAATCCATCTACTGATTTTTGCGTTAATGCATTCAAATATGTAACTTCTTTTTCATGGCTGTCATCTGTGTTACAAAGTATGAATGTGTAATTATGCTGATTCGTTACATCTTCTACTGCACGAGCAAGCTCCGGAAAAAAAGGGTTTTTAATATCAGGAACAAAAAGTGCGATCATTTTTGAGCTCCCTTTAAATAGACTTCTAGCAACATCATTAGGTCGATATTGAAGCTTCTCAATCGCTTCGTTAACGCGTTTTTTTGTTTCACTATTGACATACCCATTGTTATTTAGCACTCTGGATACGGTTGCTGTTGACACATTGGCAAGTTTTGCAACATCCCGAATGGTTGCCATAACTTCTCCACCCCTTCATTGTAAAAAGGTCATGTAACCGGTTACATAAAACGAAAATGAATCACTATGTAACCCGTTACACGTATATAATAAATCGCTTTTATTTTTTTGTCAATGGATTGCAAAGGTCCTTCACTGAGTTTTATTATTCCAAAGCTAATAAATAACACTAGTGTGTTAGCATTTTGTTAACAAATTAGCACCATGTCTATAAAATATATGTGGACTCTGATAAAATAATTTTCATTCAGCTTGGAGGGGGTGCTTTCATCCTTTTGAAATTGTAGGCTTTCTGCTTTGGCACACGACTTTTTCGCTGCGATGCGCGACTTTCTCAATTCGATGCATGACTTTTTCGCTACCATGCGAGATTTTCTTAATTCGATACATGACTTTTTCACTGCCATGCGAGATTTTCTTAATTCGATACATGACTTTTTCACTGCCATGCGAGATTTTCTTAATTCGATACATGACTTTTCACTGCCATGCAAGATTTTCTTAATTCGATACATGACTTTTCACTGCCATGCAAGATTTTCTTAATTCGATGCGCAATTTTTTCTCTGCCACGCACGATTTTCTCGATTCGATGCATGACTTTTTCACTGTGGTGCACGACTTTTTCGTTCCCGCCAAATAACCTAGTCTATTTCTAAAATATTACTTATGAAATAGCAAAAAACCGAGGTTAAGTTACCCCGGTTTTTGCTGCTAAGCTTTATTCTTCAATATATGCTTGCTTGATCTGGTAAATACCTTGCGCATTAACACTAAAGTCTTTCACAGAATCGCTAACACCTAGTAAGTATTCTTGGTGATGTGTATAAATCATCGGTGCTAAATCAACAAGCATTTCTTGTGCTTTAGAATATAGTTCTTTACGTACTTCAGGATCTGTTTCATGGCGAGCATCATCTAAAATCTTATCTAATTCTTCATTCTCCAGGAAGGAACGGTTTCCAGGCTCCCCAACTGCAGATGAATGGAACAGTGGATACATTCCATAATCTGCATCTCCAGTACTTGTAACCCAGCCTAGAACAAACATATCATGTTCGCCGTTAGAAGTTCTATCTAAAAATGCTCCCCACTCCAATTCTTCAATTTTAACATCAACACCGATTTCTTTTAGTTGATTTTGAATCGTAACAGCCGTATCGACACGCTGTTCATTATCATTTGTCCAAATGGTTGTTTTAAAGCCATCCTCATATCCAGCTTCCGCTAATAGCTCTTTTGCTTTTTTGACATCATACTCTAAACCACCAACAGACTCATCGTAACCAAATACTGGCGGTGCTAACGGGCCTTTTGCTGGAATACCTACATTATTATAAACACCGCTAACGATCTCTTCCTTATCAATTGCCATGGAAATAGCTTGACGAACTTTTTTATCATCAAACGGTTCTTTTTTCATGTTGAAACCAACATAAGATAATGAGGTGCTTGGTTCCTGAAGTGCACTCATTCCTTCAGCTTTATCTACACGTGAGATATTATTTGGTCCTATTTGATCAGCTACATGAGCTACACCTGTCTCCAGTTCAGCTACTCTGGAGCTTTGTTCACTGACTACTTTAAAAGTGGCAGTATCCAATTTCGCCTTTTCTCCCCAATAATCATCGTTACGTGATATAACGACCTCTTCGCCTGCTTTCCATTCATCTAATTTAAATGGACCAGTACCGATAGGGTTTTTGTTGATATATGCATCAACATCACCCCCATCTTCCATTTGTGCATAATCTTCCTCAATTATTTTTGGACTCATAATAGCTGTACCACTATGCGCTAAATTTGCTAACAGCGGCGCATATGGATATTCAAGCTTAATCACTAATGTAAGATCATCTTTTGCTTCTACACTTTCCACTGCTTCAAATAAGAATGCTCTCGGTGAGGCGATCTTTTCATCAACAAGACGATCAAAGTTCTTTTTAACAACCTCTGCCGTCAGCTCTTCACCGTCGTGAAATTTCACACCCTCTTGCAATTGAAATTCCCATGTTGTTTCATCTACTTCTTTCCATTCCTTAGCCAATCCAGGTTGTGGTTCCTGATTTTCATCTAATACCGTCAATGTTTCATAAATATTATCAGCAACTTGACCAGACGGAATGTCATTTGTTCCATGTGGAGATAGCGACACAACATCTGATGGAAGGGCAATAACTAAATCGCCACCGCTTCCTGAACCTTCTTTTTCTGAGCCTTCTCCTTCTGATTTACTTTCAGGCTCTCCGTCGCCCGCACATGCTGCTAATACAAATGTAAGCATAGCTAACAAGGAAACAAGCCATAATAATTTTTTGTTTTTCATATCTGTATTGATACCCCCTGCCTATAATTTTAAAAGTAAAAATAATGTTAACAATTTTTAATATAAACGATTTTTTACGAAATAGCAAGAATATTTAAACTCAAATACAATAATTATAATAATACTATGAATTAAAAATATTTTTTCAATCCATATTGAAAAATACCTCATTTAATTGTATTATAAATAGTATGACAATTTTCCCTATATACCGTGTAAATGTCCGAATTAATATCAGATTTTTAATAATAATGCTACATATTTCGACAATAAGGGGGTAACAACATGAGTGCTGAACCAGCAAATAATGTAATTACAAAATCACCAAAAACAGATCATCCTTTTAAACGATCATTGAAAGACTTCTATAGTAAATTACGCAAAAATAAAAGTGCTTTAGTTGGCGGATATTTAATTATCGTCTTAGTTCTCATTGCGCTTATAGGACCGTTATTAACATCAGAATCTCCAGATGCAGTTGACTATGGTGTAAAGCTTGAAGGGCCTTCTGCTGAGCACTGGTTTGGAACCGATCATCATGGCAGAGATATTTTCACAAGAATTATTCATGGATTGGGTATCACGATGAGTATAGGTATTTCAGCCACCATTTTAGGTGGTATTGTTGGCATTTTTCTCGGACTTGTTTCAGGTTATTATGGTGGAAAAATAGACACTATCATTATGCGGATTATGGACGTATTACTAGCTTTCCCAGGTATTTTATTAGCTCTTGCATTAATTAGTATTTTAGGAGCTAATTTACAAAATGTTGTTATAGCGGTTGCCATTTTTGCAATTCCTACATTTGCTCGTATTGTCAGGGGTTCAACGTTGGCAACCAAAAACTTAGAATATATTGATGCCATGAAAGCATTAGGTGCATCAGATACGAGAATCATATTTAAGCATATTTTGCCTAATATTTTGTCTCCGATTATTGTACAAGGGAGCTTATTTATTGCAACAGCAGTACTATCCGCAAGTGGACTTTCATTTTTAGGAATGGGTGCACAGCCACCATCCCCAGAATTAGGGGCGCTTTTAAGTGATGGACGGGACTTTATGTGGGATGCAGGACATATTGCATTATTCCCAGGCCTGGTTATTATGTTGATTGTATTAGCCTTTAACATCTTTGGAGATGGGCTGCGCGATGCTTTAGATCCAAAAATGAAAAAATAGGAAGTAGGTGCAACGATGTTTCAATTTATTGTACGGCGTTTATTACAGATTATTCCTGTATTAATAGGTGTTACGATCTTAGTATTTTCCCTGATGCACCTATCTCCAGGAAACCCGGCACATATTATCGCTGGGGAAAGTGCTCCTCCAGCCACAGTTGAACAAATTGAAGAACGTTTAGGATTAAATGACCCTATCCCTGTGCAGTATTTTAATTTTGTTAAAGATGCGGCTTTGTTGGATTTTGGTAATTCTTGGCGAACGAGCTTACCAGTAAGTGAGGAACTTTGGCCAAAATTTTGGGTAACTTTCGAATTAGCTGTTTACAGTACGATTTTCAGTATCTTTTTAGGACTAATTGCAGGAATTATTTCTGCCGTTAGAAAATATTCGTTTGCTGATGTCTCTATTATGCTAATTGCATTATTTGGTTTATCAATGCCGAACTTCTGGTTTGGTCTTATGTTAATGCAATGGTTTTCCATTCAATTAGGATGGCTTCCGCCTACTGGCTGGGGCACACCGGAACAAGTGATTATGCCTGTAATTACGCTAGGAACGATGGGAGCAGCCGTTATTGCCAGAATGACACGTTCCAGTATGCTCGATGTTATTTCACAGGATTATATCCGAACAGCACGTGCGAAAGGTTTAGGTGAACGAATCGTTATTTACCGTCACGCTTTGAAAAATGCATTAATTCCAGTAGTCACTGTTATAGGTTTACAGTTTGGAAGTTTACTCGCTGGTGCCGTTTTGACAGAATCGGTATTTGCCATTAATGGGATGGGAAAGCTAATTGTCGATCGGATATTAGCGAGAGATTTCCCTGTAGTGCAGGCTGCCGTATTAGTGATTGCTGTCGTATTCGTATTTGTAAATCTATTGGTTGATATCTCGTATAAGTACTTAAATAAGCGAATCGATTTAGATTAGTAGTTTTGGAGAAAAGAGGTGACTATAATGAGTCAAGAAATTATTTTAGATATAAAGGATTTACAAACATCTTTCTACCTAGATGATTTTGAAATAAAAGCAGTTGATGGCGTCTCCTTTAAATTACCGAAAGGAAAAACAATCGGGATTGTTGGAGAATCAGGTTCAGGTAAGAGTATTACCGCTCTTTCCATTTTACGATTACTCGATCATCCAGGGAAGGTAAAGGGCGGCGAAATCAATTTTAAAGGAAGAGATTTAACGAAATTGACAGATAAAGAAATTCGTCAAATTCGTGGTAATGAGATCTCAATGATATTCCAAGAACCAATGACTTCGTTAAATCCCGTTTATACCATTGGTCAGCAAATTCGTGAAACACTAAAAGTACACCAAGGCTTAGGAAAAGAAAGCGGAACGAAAAAAGCGATTGAACTATTAAAGTTAGTTGGAATTCCTTCTCCGGATAAACGCGTAAAACAATACCCGCATGAACTATCGGGCGGGATGAGACAACGCGTTATGATTGCCATGGCACTAGCCTGCAATCCAGATTTACTGATTGCTGATGAGCCGACTACGGCTTTAGATGTAACAATTCAAGCACAAATTTTAGAACTGATAAATGACTTACAAGAAAAACTTGGTATGTCGGTAATTATGATTACACATGACTTAGGTGTTGTAGCGGAAACGTGTGATTATGTTGCCGTGATGTATGGTGGTAAAGTAGTTGAATACCAAGATGTGAAATCTTTATTTAAAGACCCAAAACATCCCTATACAATAGGCTTATTGAAGTCCATACCTCGTCATGATACAGACGTTGATGAACTGGAACCTATTAGAGGCAACGTTCCAAGTCCAAAGGATATGCCAAAAGGATGTCGATTTGCACCAAGATGTCCGTTTGCAACAGAGCTCTGCATGGAGGAATTACCTTCCCTTGATCATATAGAAGGCGATAGCGAAGTGCGTTGTTGGATCTATACTGATCGTTGGGATGGAGATCCGGAGGTGAAGGCATATGGCCCAAAAAGAGCTACTCAAAGTAACTAATTTAAAACAATATTTCCCAATTAAAGGTGGATTTCTAGGAAGAACCGTAAACCACGTCAAAGCGGTCGACGATATTTCTTTTGAAATTTATGAAGGGGAAACTTTAAGTGTCGTCGGCGAATCAGGTTGCGGAAAATCGACAACCGGACGATCCATTCTTCGTCTAGATGAGCCTACGGAAGGAAAAATTGAATTTGATGGCGGCGATCTATTAGCACTAAACAAAAGTGAAATGCGAAAAAAACGAAAAGACTTACAAGTTATTTTTCAAGATCCATATGCTTCGTTAAACCCACGTCAAACAATAGCACAAATTTTAACCGAAGCAATGGCCATTCAAAATATTGTTCCAAAAGACCAACGTCGTAAACGAGCGATTGAACTGTTAGAAACAGTTGGCTTAAATGCAGAACAAATTGATCGCTATCCGCATGAATTTTCTGGAGGACAAAGGCAACGTGTTGGGATTGCCCGTGCTTTATCTGTTGATCCAAAACTAATCATTTGTGATGAAGCTGTTTCAGCATTGGATGTTTCCGTACAAGCACAAGTATTAAATCTGTTAAAAAATTTGCAGCGTGACTTTAATTTAACTTTCTTATTTATTGCGCACGATCTTGGTGTCGTTCGACATATTTCAGATCGAATTATTGTAATGTATCTAGGAAAAATCGTAGAGATTGCTGATAAAAAATCGTTATTTGATAACCCACAGCATCCATATACAAAGGCTTTGTTATCAGCGATACCTGCACCTGATCCTGAAAACAAAAAAGAACGCATTATCCTAAAAGGCGATGTTCCTTCTCCAATAGATCCGCCAACTGGATGTCGCTTCCATACGAGGTGTCCGTTTGCAACGGAGTTATGCAAAACGGATGTACCTGAGTTACACAATTTGGATCATATGAAAGAAGGACATCGGGCTGCATGTCATCATATTGAAAAAATTGCTTCGGGCGAAATGCAGCCTCACTAAAACACCAAACAGGTCTAGCCTATGGATAAAAGGCGTAGACCTGTTTTTTATTAGGAACAAAACAAAAAATGGTTCATGCTATAACTGTACCGCTAGCTTTAGAATATACTTAAAGACAGTATTTAGTTCCGTTTGCATTAACCAACCAATCCAATTAAGATTGCTCAAATAGTATCGTAAACAGCGTATATTGCATCTGGTTTGCTTTATTTAATGTATCCATTATGTCTATCTGTAAAAGTCATGGGGCGATAGAGCCGGACGTGGCTATTCGGTTATTTTGTTATCCCCAAGGACCTAATTTTATGCTTTCTTATCTTACAAGGGTATGATCTCAAGATCCTTCAACAAATCATGCATTTAGGGTGACGTTATCTCCCACTTAGATTTGTTTGTCGTTACCTCCAACTTTAGAAGCGAGAGTCTTACAGCACCTTACATGCGGGATAAACCCGTTATTTAATCTCCACATCCCGTAAAAATGGAAAGCTGCTTGGGTATTGATAAAATCCTTTTACCTCTTCTCTCAATCCTGCTAGGAGGACAGAATGGTATAGTGGAACAATGGTAGCTTCGTCAACTATTATTTGTTGTGCTTCTTCATAAAATTGCAGGCGTTCCTGTTCATCAGATGTTTGCCTTGCTTTTTCCAATAATTCGTCCACTTGTTTATGGTTAAAAAAGGAACGATTCCCAGCGTTTCCTGCGTTTTGTGAATGGAACATTGGATATAGACCATAGTCTGCATCAAGTGTAACCGTACCCCAGCTACCGATAAACATATCAAAGCTTCCATTTCCTGTTACTTCTAAATATGCACCAACCTCAGCCTGTTCAATATTTACATCAATACCGATCTTTTCCAGCTGCACCTGAACATATTCTGCTATATCAGAAGTTGTGCGATCATAAGCTAAAATGGATGCACTAAAGCCCGTTTCATAACCAGCTTCCTCTAATAACTCCCTTGCCTTTTCCAGATCATAGCCAAGTGGTTCAACATTTTTACTATGACCGTTAACCGTTGACGCCAAAGGACCATTTGCAACTAATGGAACGCCTGCAAACACACCGTCCACCAACTCTTGTTTATTAATCGCCATAGCTATTGCTTGTCTTACTCTTTTATCTTGAAATGGTTCTTTGCTATTATTCATACCTAAGTAAGACATACTTGCACTTTCTGTCTCATGAACAGCAGTTCCTTTATTGCTATTCGTTTGCTTTACATCATTCGGATTAACTGGATAAATAATATCAGCCTCACCAGTTCTTAGCTCAGCAATTCGAGACGCATCTTCTGGAACTGTCTTAAAAGTAACTTGATCGACTTTTGCCTGTTCTCCCCAATAAGCCTCATTTTTAACAAGCGAAACAAATTCTCCATTTACACGTTTATCATATTTAAAATATCCAGTACCTATCGGGTTTTCATTAATATACGTAAATGGTTCTCCACCATCTTCCATTTGCTGATAATCTTTCTTTATTGCTTCTAAACTGATCATATGTCCTCCTGGATGAGCTAAATGCGATGGTAATGCAGCAAAAGGGAATTTTGTTTCAATTTGCACGGTATAATCATCTATTACTTTCACAGTGCTGATCATATCAAACAAGAAAGATAATGGGGAGCCAACTTCAGGATCGCGCACCCTATCCAGATTTGCTTTTACAACTTCAGCATTTAACTCACTGCCGTCATGAAATTTGACACCTTGTCTAATTTTAGCTTCCCAGACAAGATCATCTATTTGTTCCAAACTTTCAGCTAGAGCAGGCTCTATCTCCAAATCTTTATTCATTGCAACAAGCGTATCATACATGGCATTCATCACATACAGCGATGTACCATCATTTGCTGCATGTGGATCAAGGGAAACAGGGTCTGCAGACAGATCAACTGTTAGGCTCTTCTTACTCCCATCTTTCACAGATACCCCTTCTCCAGTACTGTTCTCTCCTCCTGCACAAGCGGCTAGAAAAATTATAAATAGGATCATCACAATAGCGAGCGGTCTTCGTTTCATGGTGTCTTCCCCCTAATTGATTATTGTTATTATTATTATCACAAAATAATAAAATTTTCAATTATTATTTCAGCTATGTATTTTTGTCTCATTTTTCGTTATGATAGTCAGTAACCTGATAAGGGAGAGCGGTAATATGGATGTATGGTATGTAAGCTACGGTTCAAATCTATTAGAAGAGCGTTTTTTATGCTATATCTATGGTCAAACTCCAGAAGGATCAACCAAACCTGAAAGAGGCTGCCATGATCAATCCACTCCTAAAGGTACTGATCGTATTGATCTTCCTTACCCTCTTTATTTTTCCAAAGAGCAAAGCAAATGGGGTGCTGGCGGAGTTGCCTTTATAGATCATCGAAGCATGGCTAATGAAATAACAATTGGAAGAAAATATTTGATTACTGAACAACAGTTCATTGAAGTTGTCGCACAAGAAAATAATATACATCGATTACAAATAGATTTACAGTCCATTATGGAACAGGCATTTGCAAATATTCTGACTGGGTGGTATGGCAGAATTGTGTACCTTGGAACTAGTAATGGTCGCCCTCTATTTACCTTTACTAATCCTAATCCAATGAAGGAAGAAGCCATTCATACTCCCGCACGGCCGTATTTAAGAACGATAGCAAAAGGACTGCTCCAGCTCGGGCTATCCAAAGAGCAAACAGTTGCTTACTTGTTACCAAAGAAAGGCATCAATGGAAATTTTTCAATTTCTTCATTATACACGTGTTTATTTGGCAAATAAATCATGGCATGGTGCATTTCTTATTTCAAATAAATTTCGTTAATATATTATTGTCGCAAATTACTTTAATTATCTAACTCCCCTAGGTATACTAGATGTGGTAAGCGTTTTCAACATGATTACATCAAAGGGGGATAATGAATGATCACGTTTATTGTATCTATTATTTTATTAATCGTAGCTTATTTCACGTATGGAAAATTTATTGATAAGCTATTTGCACCGAGTGATGAGAGAAGCACACCCGCCTACGCTAACAATGACGGCGTTGACTATGTGCCGATGAGTAAGCAAAAAAATGCGATGATACAATTGCTCAATATTGCTGGTACAGGTCCCATTTTTGGTCCAATTATGGGAGCTTTATTCGGTCCAGTTGCTTTTCTATGGATCGTTCTTGGGTCTATTTTTGCTGGGGCTGTGCATGATTATTTAACAGGGATGATTTCTATACGTAATAAAGGGGCGCACATTCCGGAATTGGCGGGAAGATTTTTAGGAAAAGCTTCCAGACATATTGTAAATGCCTTTTCTCTATTATTATTAATCTTAGTCGGTACCGTTTTCGTTACTACACCAGCATCACTCATTGATATATTGCTAGATCAAAGGATTGCTTTTTCGATAATTTTAGGAACGATATTCCTTTATTTCTTTCTATCTACTGTCTTACCCATTGATAAAATTATTGGACGGATTTATCCTATCCTCGGTGCTATCTTGTTAATTGGCACGGTAGCAATTGGAATTTCACTGCTGTTTTCAGATTATAAGATCCCAGAGCTGAACGTAACGAATATGCATCCTGATAATCTGCCAGTCATTCCAATATTATTCTTTACGATTACTTGTGGTGCCTTGTCAGGCTTTCACGCAACGCAATCACCGATTATTTCGAGAACAACACAAAAGGAATCACAAGGGCGGTATATCTTTTATGGCATGATGATTGCTGAAGCCATTATTGCAATGATTTGGGCAGCTGCTGCTATGAGCCTTTTTGATGGACAAACATTAAGCGGAATTATTGCTGAAGGTACTGCTTCTGCCGCGGTAAATGAAATTGCTATTACATTACTTGGTGCGATTGCAGGAACCATTGCCGTACTAGGTGCGATCGTACTACCAATTACTTCTGGAGACACTGCATTCCGTGCTGCACGCTCTATTATTGCGGATTATTTAAACATTGGCCAGAAAAAAATATTTAACCGCTTGGCGATTGCTATTCCTTTATTTGCTATTTCTTACATTTTAACTAAAATTGACTTTAATATTTTATGGCGTTACTTCTCATGGGCCAACCAAGCAACGGCAGTAATTGCATTGTGGATAGCAACAATGTATTTGTTTGTCAAAGGAAAAAACTATTTCGTATCAATGGTACCCGCCATTTTTATGAGTTATATGGTGTTTGTATATATTCTAAATGCACAAATCGGCTTCCGACTGGAATTGAATGTTTCATTTATTATCGGAGCTATATTAACTGTTATTCTAACATTCCTGTTCTTTAAAAAAGCACAAACGAACAAAACAAATAAGTTAAAAGTAGATATGTAAATGTAAGCCTGCCGATATATCGTGTTTATCGTAGCGGCAGGCTAATTAATTGCTTCTATATTGAAGTTATTTTCATAATCACTTTTTCCATATTGAGGTTATGTCATATTACTTTTTCCATCACGAAACATTCCCTATCATTTTGTCCTCTCGTAACAAATTTATGTTCGCTAATTTTTTTCATACAACGCAATCCAATCCATTATTGTCATTTTAGAAGCAAGCTCTCCAATGAGCTGATAAGGAATTTTATTAGGATTCGTAAATCGAATACAGCTTTTTCCCATATTTAATTTTGTGTCCGTATGATGAGGATGTTCATCTTCAAACCAATGTAACAATGCTTGGTCTGCATAAATTCCCATATGATAGACAGCAAGGTGCTTTTTTTGTGCTGCAATACTAATAAATGGCAGTGGAGTGTCCTGTTTACAATGATATCCGTCAGGGTAAGCAGATAAAGGTACCACATATGAAGGCATGCCATATTGCATTTCCATCTGGAAACCGCTTGGAATATGCTGGTCGATTACTTTTTTCAACTCTATGAAGGCATCCCTCCATTTCGTTTCCACATTGTTTATATATTCGCTAACTTCATTCGTTTGACACATGTTTTGCGCTCCCATCGTTTTATTGTCCTTTTATAAAAACCAATCAAGTACACTATTTCAAGTAGCAGTCCATTTTTAACCATTTTTATCGCTAACGCTTAATTGACCCATCCACAAAAAACGATATACAAAATATTTCTTTCATTCATTTAAGTCTATAGCTGTATTATCCACTTTTAAGTTTATTTGCTGGAGCCTTTCTACTTCCAACCGTAACTTGCCATTTTTCATAAATGAAGACAAATAAATGATTTTATATGAGTTAATCTACTTCTATCCCCCTGATGCCATTGTTAGCAATATTATTGATAATTTGAGCAATCTGTTGAGGGGTTTTATCCATGTTATTTGCTAGCCAGTGTTTAATGACATGAATACTGCCGCTAATAATAAACGTACTAATATACGCTGAATCGGTAGCTGCCATTTTATTTTCATCCATCCAATTATTGATGAGGAATTTTCTTGCGACATCCATTACCCTCTGTTCAAAGGATGTATTCTCACTTTCGTTTAACAGAGTTTGACAGATATCATACTTTGAAACTATATATTCCAATAGTTTTTCTGTTGTTTGTAACGCCTTTTCTGTCTCGGCAAAATTTTGTTGACTTAAATATGTATTCATATCCGCTATAATTTCTGCTTCTATTTTCATCAGTAAATCATATGGATCTGTATAATGTGCATAAAAAGTGGAACGATTAACGTCCGCATGTTTACAAATTTCTTTCACCGTAATGGAGGAAAGCGGTTTTGATTTTAACAACATAATGAAACTATCCTTCAGTACCATTCGTGTATATTTTTTTCGGCGATCGATTTTTTCGTTCATAAATTTTTCACACTTTCTTTAAAATTTTATTCAACACATTTTTTATAAATGTTGGATTCTGCACGTAAATTAGTAAACTGTTTGTTGTTAATCCAACACGATGTATAATATAATAATAAATGGTTTCCAATTATTACGCAAGAAGGGGTGAGTACTGATTGATTGGATAGCAAAAATTATCAAACATAAAAAAGCCGTAGTCATTACATTTATGATCATCGCAGTAATTAGTACATTTGCACAATTCGCAGTTTCTATAAACTATAGTATGGTAGACTACCTTCCGAAAGCTTCTCCATCCACTATTGCTATGGATACGATGGAAGAGGAATTTAATGGTGCAGTAGCTAATACACGTGTGATGATAAAAGATATAAATATTCCAGAAGCATTGGCTTTCAAAAAAGATCTAGAAGCAATTGAAGGTGTTTCCGAAGTAACGTGGTTGGATGATGCGATCGATACGAAGACACCAATTGAAGTGGCAGACTCAGCTACGGTTGAATCCTACTATAAAAATGGAAATGGGTTATTCTCCTTCCACATTGAAGAAGGAAAAGAAGTAAAAACAACCGATGCTATTTACCAATTAATTGGTGAAAAAAATGCAATGTCTGGAGAAGCACTCGATACTGCAACCTCCCAAAAAATGACCGGAAAAGAAACCGTGTATGCAACCGCATTACTCGTACCGATCATTATCCTAATACTTATCCTGTCAACTAGATCATGGGCCGAACCAGTCTTCTTCCTGACAGCAATTGGTATTTCTGTACTGATCAACTTGGGAACCAATATATTTATTGGTGAAATATCATTCATTACTCAATCCGTAGCTCCAATATTGCAGTTAGCGGTTTCGCTTGATTATGCCATCTTCTTGCTACACAGCTTCGCAGATTATCGTAAGCAAACAGATTCTCCAGCAGAAGCAATGCAGATGGCGATAAAACGCTCATTCCCGGCGATTGCAGCAAGTGCCTCGACAACATTTTTCGGTTTTATCGCCTTGGCATTTATGGATTTTGAAATTGGGGCAGACTTGGGGCTTAACTTGGTTAAAGGCATTGTACTTAGCTTTATCAGTGTCATGGTGTTCCTACCTACGTTAACGTTAATGTTCTATCACTGGATTGATAAAACAGAGCATAAGCAGCTATTACCTAGTATACGGAATGTTGGTAAAACATTAACTAAGTTTCGCATCCCTGCGTTAATTATTCTATTAATCTTGATTATTCCTTCGTTCTTGGGTCAAAGCAAAACCAATTTCATATATGGTATTGGCGAACAACCAGAAGCGTCAAGAGCTTATAGCGATGAAGCTGCAATTGAAAAAGTGTTTGGAAAGCATACGCCGATGGTTTTACTGTTGCCTAAAGGTGATATTGCAAAAGAAGAGAGTTTAGTACAAAAGTTAAAAGATTTTTCAGAAGTAAAAAGCACCATTTCTTACGTTGACGCGGTTAGCCCAGCAATCCCACCTGAATACCTTGAGGCATCGGTTACAGAACAATTCTTTTCGGATAATTACAGCCGGATTATCGTCAATACATCGGTAGACACAGAGGGAGAAGCAACATTTGCTTTTATTGACCAAATTAAATCACTCACATCGGATTACTATAATGAAGACTATCATTTACTAGGTGAAAGTGTCACCTTATACGATATGAAACAAGTAGTGGAAAAGGATAATACCGTTGTTAACCTCTTAACCGTGATAGCAATCGCAATCGTACTGCTCATAACGTTCCGATCGCTCTCCTTTCCGGTCGTGTTATTAGTTACAATTCAATCTGCTGTCTGGATCAATTTATCAATTCCTTACTTTACAAATACTCCACTCGTTTATGTAGGGTATCTCATTATTAGTACCGTTCAGCTGGCAGCAACGGTGGACTATGCGATTCTTTTAACAGAAGCATACAAAGAAAATCGCAAAGAAATGCATGCATTACCGGCAATTAAAAAAACAATCGATGAAAAAATCTTTTCGATTGGTGTCTCAGCCTCTATCTTATCCAGTGTAGGATTTATTCTATGGTTGACATCTTCTAATAAAATTGTCGCTTCTATTGGACTGTTGTTAGGAAGAGGTGCATTGCTGGCGTTTATCATGGTTGTGTTAGTACTGCCTGCACTTTTGATTGTACTTGATAAAGTCATTGAAAAAACCACATGGAAAGCAAACTTTTACAAGGGGAAGTGATACGTTGCGAACTAAAAAGATAAGTCTGTTGCTATTGATTACTATACTCGTGTTTGCGACTCTTCCTTCTCTCGTTTTTGCGAATGAAGATAACGATACGAAAACCACAAAAAGCGAAGAAAAGACGGGAGATTATGAGTCGAAAGATGAAGTGATCTACGGAAATATGAATGCAAATGGAGGGTTAGAAGACATATATGTCGTCAATACCTTCCGTGTCACAGAACCGGGAAAAATGATCGATTATGGTAAATACAGTTCTGTACGAAATTTAACGAATCTGACAGACATAGAAAAAAGTAGTGGTAAGGTTCAATTTCAGGCGAAGGAAGAAGAGGAATTTTACTACCAGGGAAATTTAAAAAACAAAGCGCTGCCTTGGTACATTTCCATTACCTATTTACTCAATGGAAAGAAAATACAACCACAAGAACTAGCTGGTAAGAGCGGTTCATTGGAAATACAAATTTCTACTTCTGGTAATGACGAAGTAAATCCTGAATTCTTTGAGAATTACCTGCTACAAATAGCAGTGACATTAGACCCAACGAAGTTTGAAAATATTCAGGCTCCTGAAGGAACGAAAGCAAACGCCGGTCAGAATAAACAAATAAACTTCACCGTCATGCCTGAACAAGAGGAAGACTATATTATCTCAGCAGATGTGTCTGAATTTGAAATGGAACCGATAGAAATAAACGCAGCACCTTACTCGATGTCGATTGAAAATCCTGATACGAGTGGCGTAACCGGGGAAATGCAGGGACTAGCTAATGCGATAAGTAAAGTTCATACAGGTGTTGGTGACTTAAAAACAGGTGTTGCCGAACTAAATCAAGGTGCACAGGAGCTTAGCGATGGCTCAACAGAATATAAAAATGGAATGAATGAATTAAATCAGTCTTCGGATGAGTTAATAAATGGCTCTACATCTATAAAAGAAGCGTTAGTTTCGATCAACGAAACCGTGCAGGAAAGCACAGGTAACGTAGATTTAGGCAAGCTACAACAATTACCAACTACCCTGCGCGAGGTAGCAAATGGGCTAGAAGAATCTGCAAAAGCTATGGATGGTCTTAAACAAGACTATAGCAAAGCAAAAAGTCAATTGGATGAAGCAATGAACGGAATCCCGTCCTATGCGATAAGCGACGCACAGATTAATAAATTGTATGAAAGTAATGCAGATCAGAATGTGATTGATCAGTTGGTAGAAACGTATCAAGCAGCAAAGACAGCCAAAGAAACATACAACCATGCCAAACGTGCATTTGACGATGTGACAGTTGCATTGCAGCAGTCGTCGGGTGTAACTAATGAGATGGCTGCGAATTTAAATCGAATGGCAGCCGAAATAGAGAAGGCAACCAAAACAATGAACGAGCTGGATGTTATTACTCAGATCCAGAAAGGCTTTGCCTCCTTCTCTTCCGACTACCAGGATTTCCATAATGGCTTAGTAAGCTATACGGAAGGAGTCGGTGAATTAGCTTCATCGTATCAAGAGCTTGATACTGGTATACAAAAGTTAGCTGACGGAACTGCGGCTACGAGTGAAGGGGTAAATGATTTACACACTGGTACCAAACAGCTACAAGAAGCTACTAGTAATTTACCAGGTCAAATCCAACAGGAAACACAGAAAATGATGGAGGAATATGATAATTCCGACTATCGACCAAGCTCCTTTATTTCTGATAAAAACAAACATGTGGAAGTCGTACAGTTTGTCTTGCAAACAGAAAGCATTGAACTACCAGAGCAAGAAACACCTGAAAAAACAGACAAAGAAAAAGGGATTTGGGAACGATTTTTGGATCTATTTCGGTAAGGAATGGTGGCCTCCTTGTGATAATGCCAAGGAGGCTAACTTTATGCATGATGCTTTTAGAGTTTGCTACTCTATGTGGATTCATAAATTACTTCTACATTTAACGTACACATCAAGATTCCAATAACAAAGGCGCGCGGGACCCGTTTAGCAACGTAGCGAATGGAAAATCCGAACTATCATTCGAAATTCTTCACTTAGAATACGAATAGTTCGGATTTTTTCAATTCTACATTCACTATTCTCTCACTTTTTCCAGCCTAGTATATCAGGAGAGAGTCGCCGTTTTTTTCTACTTTAGAAGTTTATACTAAAAGCAGTACATCCACTTAGCAATATTAGTAAAATGGACAGGTACCTATTGAAGCAGAGCTAGGAAACTCACGAAGCTGCTCGCTCCTGTTCTTCCTTAGCTTTTTTCTGAAAACGTTTTGTTTCATAAATAATGACACCCGACAAACCAAGCAAACCAATTAAGTTAGGAGCAGCCATCAATCCGTTTAGAACATCAGCCAACGTCCAAACTACATCGAGGGACGCAGTTGCACCGACGAAAATAAAGAGAACAAAAACAGTACGATAAGCTCTGACAGCAACAGGATTTTTGAATAAGTATTGGAAACACTTTTCCCCGTAATACCCCCATCCTAAAATGGTAGATGTTGCAAAAAACAGTAACCCAAGCGTAATAACATACGGACCTGCACTTCCTAATAAAGTTTCAAAAGCAGTAGAAGTCAACACCCCGGCTTTAATGGATTCATTTTGCCAATCACCGGACATGACAATGGTGATTCCGGTAATAGAACAAACAATAAATGTATCAATAAGAACCTGCGTCATAGAAACGAGCGCCTGTCTGCCAGGTAAATCCGTTTTGGCCGCAGCTGCAGCGATAGGAGCAGATCCTAAGCCAGCTTCATTGGAAAACAAGCCCCGTGCGACCCCGAATCGTATGGCGGCACCAACAGCCCCACCAGCAGCAGCTTCACCAGTAAAAGCAAACGTAAAAATCGTTCCAAGTGCTTCTGGAACAAGATTAAGATTCATAATCATGACTATAATTCCAGCGAGAATATAAAATATTGCCATAATCGGCACAAAAAAAGCAGTTACACGACCAATCCACTTAATCCCACCTAAAATAACCATCCCAGCAAAAATAACTAATACAACACCAGTCACCCAAAATGGAACAGAAAATGTATCATTCATTAAATCCGCAATGGCTTTGGACTGCGTTCCGTTGCCAATCCCAAAAGCCGCAAGAGCACCGAATACTGCAAACAGCACACCGAGCCATTTCTGTTTTAACCCATGTTCCAAATAATACATGGGCCCCCCAGCCATATTTCCCTCTGCATCTTTCACACGGTACTTTACAGCTAAAATCGCTTCTCCATACTTCGTTGCCATGCCAAAAAAACCAGCTAGCCACATCCAGAAGATAGCACCAGGTCCACCCATCAGAACCGCTGTCGCTACCCCGACAATATTTCCAGTCCCGACTGTCGCTGCCGAAGCAGTCATTAACGCCTGAAAGTGAGAAATATCCCCATCTGATTCTTTATCTTGATTCCTTGAAAAAGCGAGTTTTAATGCATAAGGTAATGAACGCACTTGAAGCGCACCAAGCCTGATCGTTAAATACACGCCAGTGCCTACTAAAAGCACAAGCAAAGGTAAGCCCCAAACAATACTACTAACTTGACTTAAAAATTTTTCAATCTGTGCCATAAGCTTCCCCCTTCTTTTAAAGTAATATCAAGCTGTTAAAAAATCCTCTCCCTCCCCTCTCGTAATCGGTCTTTGGTCTATCAAAAGTGGTGTGCTATCTTGCTTGTTTTTCTATTCTTAGTAAATCGAAAATTCTGTATTATGTCAAGAATGACTTTTCAAATAGAGAAATTGGAGAAGTTAACTGATTCAGCATTCTGTATCAACGTATATGAGTCTAAATAGTATTGAAGAGCGGTGGAGTAATTCTTTTCTGAAGGACTGCTGTTATTTAATCAAAATATTTTAGTATTTTAACTAGTAGATAATCAACGATCTATATAAAATCCCCCGTATGCCTTTAATTGCTCTATGGGGGAGGTTTTTTCATCCTTTCTTGAAGATTTTTGGATCCCTAGGCTAGGTACAATATTTACGATTCAAAAATAAAGAAAAAGTTCTGACCACCGTTCTTGATGGCCGGAACTTTTTGTTGGACTAGCTTGTCAATAGCAGAAATTACCCCCACTGTCCGGTCATGGATTCCGCCTCAGTCATGAGTCTATGATACACTTCTTCAGATATCTGGTCATTTTCAAACTGATGATGAAGCTACGCTTTAAACCCATCAACATGTTTAGCAACTTTGTCAGCTAAACCATTGTTTTCAAAATGGTCTATAGCTGTCCAATGACGCTTTAGCGCATCTGCAACAGCATCACTGGCGAAAGCCTTTTCTTCTTTATAACGGCCGCCTTGAACACTTGTTATATCAAGGTTTATGTAAGATGAGAGTGTGATATTTAACATTTTGTTAACATTGAGGATAATGAATGGAAGCTTCTCATAAGTTGAGCAAACTTTTGGGAAGCTTCTTTTTCATTTTTGTCCCACTCAAATATCAGCCGATTT
The DNA here is from genome assembly GCF_001895305.1 of Virgibacillus sp. 6R. Taxonomy (NCBI): domain Bacteria; kingdom Bacillati; phylum Bacillota; class Bacilli; order Caryophanales; family Bacillaceae; genus Virgibacillus; species Virgibacillus sp. 6R. Next base: position 1,581,232 of record NZ_CP017762.1, read on the forward strand.
CTAAACTAAAGTAAAAAACCTTGAAAGGCATTTTGCCAGTCAAGGTTCAAATAGATTTGATGTAAATAAAAACACCATTTCCATGTAACTCATTGAGATTATAATTATTGGAGGTGGTTTTGTGTGGGAAAAGAAAAAGCCCCGGAGTGAGGGCTAGGATTAATCATTTAAATTGTCTATAATTACTGTGCCTTCTCTGTACTTTTTAGCGAAATTTTCTGCATTAAGTAAAAACCGAACGAGGCTATAGGCTCTACAGTCTTTTTATTTCTAACAGCATAATTGTACCAACTTAAATCCTCTCTAGAATACATTTGTTTTTTAGTTACTTTATCAATTACTACCGTGTTCTTCCCTAGTGTTATTCTTCCTTACTACTGTATTTTTCCACCTATTACTGTAATCAATAGCATGTTGAATAGAAAAAGCCGCAGTAGCTTATGCTTTATATGATAAACAGAATACAGGTTGTCTTTCAAACCATTAGCATAAAGTTGTTTACCGTCACTAGCTCTAAATACTACAGAATGTTCTCGTCGGATGAATAGTCTTCAGCGCATCGTAAGTATAGGAAGTTTTCAATTGCCCTTGAGTAAAGTGGTAGACTTTATAATTCATTAAATCTCCAAATCTACTATTATAATCACCATAAAGTACTTTCTGAGGATCTACCATTACTTTTACTACCATTCCATAAACCAAAAAGCACTCAAAATGTACATGTTGCCCCATTGAGTCTCCTGTACTTTCCATATAACTAATACGAGTCCCACGACTCCTGCTTTAACATATCATCGCTACAATCATGAAGCGTGTTGGACATGAAGATATTGATACCACTATGCGAATTTATACACATGTGACGGATAAAATAAAAAGGATGCAACCGAAAAGGTATCTAATCTTTACGGAAACATCCTTGGTAAAATAACTTTTTAAAAATTTTGTGATGTTTTTGTGAGATTTTCTTCAAATATCACCTAACCAACACTCCAAATTCTTGTTAAATCAAGTGTTCAAGGCGGCTTATTACATCAATTTTGACTAAATGGGGTCAAAAAAATCAGTGTTGCCGTTCAACCCTTGTTATATAAGGGGGTAGGGGCATGACTTACATCATGCCGCCCATAATTGACACCATTTCTTTAAATTACTTCTCACTTCTTTTCACCTAAAAAATGCACTTTATAAAATATAAACACTATTATTTTTCGTCGGATTTCTCTCTATTATTTTTATCGGTTATGTTTATGTTATTTTTTTAAAAATAACATCCTTGTAAAGTTGTACTAATTAAAAACATTACATAATTAACTTACTCCACCACTACTCGCAAATTTAAACTTAAGTAGTAATTATCTATTCATTTAAATGAATATAATAATCTGTTTCTTCATCCATCCTCTTTAAAAATTCTTCAAGTGATGTTGCAATTTTTTCTTCAAAATAGTAAACAGGACAAATCCCGCCTTCTTGTTCCTGCTCCAAATCTAGAGTAAGATATGTTCCCTCTCCAACTTCAAAAAATACTAACATATTATCTGGATATAATTCTCTAATGGTTGAATCTATAAAATCATCTTCACCGAGTATAAAATCTGCTACACTATGAGGATCCATTAACCTATTTCTACGAGTTTTATCAAAGTTACATATAAAGCCGTACCCTACTTTTAAATAGAACTCTCTTAGTTCATTAGGAAATTTTTCACCTAATCTCTTTTCTGCTTCAATAACATCATCTTCTAAACGATATATTATATGCTTTTTGTCTTGGTTTTGTGGATTATTTAGTTCTGAAACATATTTATTTAGGAATTCAAAGTCATACATATATTTTCCTCCATTAATAAATTATTTAAACAATTTCTTTTCTGGTCCATCCTTACGATGTATCCCACTTTGATGTTCGTTTGGTCTTTTTGCAGGATGTATATTGTACCATTCATTCGGACCACCATGTTCATTTTTTATAATGTGGTGAGCATCGTACCTATCGCCTTTTTCAATATACACTCTTCCTCTTTTTGAAAGTACAGGCTTTGAATACGTAGGCCACTTTTGTCCTGTGTTCTTCTCCCACTCATCAATTAATTTATCTTTTTTACGTTGAAATTCCTTTCTATGCTTAATTATCTCTCCTTTAGGCAATTTACCGGAATAATCAACTTCTCTTAACTCTTTTTTAAGTAAAATCTTTTGGTTATCTGGTATTTTTCTCCCAGTAATCCTTTCAACATCCTTAATATACTCTTTTACACCATAAATTTTAACGAGATTCCCTGTACTCTTAGTTTTCTTCGCTGTATGTTTTCCTTTATCCGCAAATTTAATAACTCCGCTAGCTTTAACTAGCTTAAAAACTCTTCCGTGAGGCATCAGAGAAGCTGCCGCTATATCCTTCTCTTGTTGGGATGCTCTTGGATCCATTAACGTTTTTGCATCATCCCAAATGAGAAAATCAAAAGCTTCCTTTGCTATTTTTCCTCCCATTTCTTTTGCATCATCCATACTTCTTTCTAGCCAGCTTTTTTCTGGCTTCTTGGGTCTCCATCGATTTTCAGGAATCGTATCCACTAATTCATATTCTACACTTCCAGATTCGGATTGGAACTTCCTTACGATCCTACCATCCACCAATGTATAGTAAGTTCCCTGTCTCACTTTTTTATAGTCCGAGACCTCTACTGCGGAAATTACTTGGTGTTCAATGGAAGAAAATTCTCCTGTAGTTAAACGGTCACCTGATGCTGCTACAGCTGCATGCATAGCTCGATAGCTATAATCCATGGTTTTTAATCCAAAATGTTTCTGTAAATACTGAATCGGAATAGCTGCAAATCGAGTATACCTAGAGAGTAGAAGCTTGCCTGCTTCGCCAAGAACTGCCTCAAGCCCAATTGCGTTTCTAACAGCCTTGTTCTCAATACCAGCTACAAGTTCTTTGTGAAACTTTTGGTCATCTAGCTGTCTGGCTTGGTACCTATCAATACGTAACTTTCCATTGTTTCCTAACTCACGGATCTGACTAATATAATTCATCATGCGAATATCTTGTTCAATGGGTTCTAGCTTAGCTGTATTGTGGCGGTCAAAGGCGTGGAGCTTCTCTATCGTCTGACGGTTCAGCTTTTTCGCGTGTTGTACTTTATCTAGGAACTCCCCATCGTCTATATCGCGAATGTCAATAATATCTTTAACCGAGTGAAGAACGGCATTTGCCTCATCCGTTAACGCCATAGTAATCTGTTCCATTCGTTCAAAACTTCGTTGCACATCTTGAGAAAGAAAATCCTCGCGAATAACCCCATCTTTGTTTGGTTCCATGTCTTGAACCGACTTTTTCATTTCCTGTAAAGTATCGGAGTAATTCGTAATAAAACCTTCTAGGAACAACAGAAATGGCATGTGTACCTCTTGATAGAAGGTTCGAATAGAGTTAGCCGTTTTCCCTTTAAACGCATCCTCCAAAGCTATAATACCCTCTATGCTTTTCTGGATGTTTTTTACTTGTGTATGTATTTGTTCTAGCTGCGATATGGTTTTGTCGATATAGCTATGAAGGTCGCTTACATAAAGCGCCTTAATGAACATCTCCTCCTATCCCCTTGGTAATCATTTCAATGTAACCCCTTTAGTTGCATTATACTAAAAGTAAAAAATATATGGAATTGTTTATGGGAAAAATGCCACCTCCCCGTAACTCATTTCGATTATGGTTACAGGAGGTGGTTTTTTGTGGGTGTGTCAATAATTTTGTGTAAATCCCGTCTTAGTAGATGTTAGCTATAAAATAAACAAATTTCTTTAGCCACAGCGATAGCTGCTTGTCCTTGAACTTGTGCCTCTTCTTTGTGATTCGCTGTGTTAGGAACAGAGGACCCTACAGCGGGAACATGGAAGAGTGCCGGTCGTGGTATAACATGGCTATGTGGGTGAAGCCCTCTAAAATTACCACGATGGAAATTTTGTGTTTAGCAGACCTAACGGTTATCCATTTATCCAGAAAAATATTATTATCAGGATGAATCGATTATTTGAATATACCAATATTACTAAAAAAGCTACCCCTCATATTTTCAGGCATACACATATTAGTATGATGACTGAGGCCCGAATCGATTTGGCAACTATTATGGAAAAAGTAGGCCACGAGGATATAAAAACGAAAACGACCATGAAAATTTATACTCACGTAACAAATAAAATGAAAAAGGACGCCTCTACTTATAATTCTCATTTAAATGATAGACTTGTTAACTTTAATCCAAACCTCTCAGATATACATACGTTAAAAGAAAATTCAAATATCCAGATTGAAACTTGGGGTTATAAAAGTATGAAATTCTCGGATTTTGAAACGGATGAAAAAAAAAGCGATAAATATATCCCAAAGATTGCTATACTTGATAGCGGAATATCTACAGACCATCAGGAATTAAAAGGTGTTATAAGAGGAGAATATAATGCAATTGATCCTAACTCTTCTGTAAAGGATGATTTAGGTCATGGTACTGCAATTGCTGGCATTATCGCTTCACTAGATAATACCGAGGGTATCGTTGGCACTTCACATGGCATGGATTTATATTCTGTTAAAATATTAGACTCTAATGGAGAGGGTTCAGTAGATTCCTTAATTCGAGGTATAGAGTGGTGTATAGACAACAAAATAGATGTCATCAATGTAAGTTTTGGCATGTCTTCTGATAATCCGAAACTAAAAAAGGCAATAGACAAAGCGATCAAAGCAAACATGATAATTGTTGCAGCTGGGAATAACACTAGGTTAATGGTTGATTATCCCGCAAAATATGAAGGAGTAATTTCAATCAATGCAGTTAATAAACAATATAAGACTGAGAAACTATATTCATCAAGAGGTAAAATAGATTTCTGTGCACCGGGAATTAATATTCTTACACTCAGTAATAAAGGTAACTATAAAGAATTCAGTGGAACTTCTTTTGCAGCAGCCTTTGTCTCAGGCTTTGTCGTAAATCTATTAAATGCACCAAGTAAATATGGTATTGATTTAAATGACAAATACAGCACCATTTACTCCTATTTAAAAGAACATGCCGTAAATCTTGGTGAAAAAGATTTGTATGGAAATGGATTTATTCAATATCAATAGGGAAAGAGGTTGAAGACCTATGCTAAAAAAAATGCTATCATTGGTTTTAGTAATGAGTTTATTACTGGGTTCTGTCCCATTAAATCATGTAAAAGCAGCAGATATTAATAATACTAATTCAAAAGATTTTATAACTGAAGGTATTAGCCAAGAAGACCTTAACTTAGATACGACAGAAGAAGGTTTACAAATATCTACGAAGGTTGATTTTGATTCGAAAAATATTGATGAAGAGGAAATAGTAACAGATAAGGAATTACCACTGGATGAACTTAATTCTGCAAAAGTGGTGTTGGATATTAATCTAGATTAGGGGAATGTTACTCTAGATTCCACTCTTTTAGACGAAGATGGCAATAAACACATCAAAAAATATAATGTTCTAATTGACGAAGCTAATAAAGATAGTGTAAAAGCTACTTTCGTTGATACGGAAACAGGAAAAAAATATGTTTACGACTCTGAAGAACTATCGGCTTCATGGGCTATTGCTATCCCCATTGGAATAAACATTGGCCGCGCTCTATTAGCCACTCTTTTTGCTGCAGGGGCTGCAATTACAATTGGCGGTGTGACCTACATTGCATATAAAGAATTTAAAAAGAAAAAGAAATCCTATAGTCATTACATGGCTTCTAGACAGAAAAGCGGTCTATTTATTGGTAACGGGCTTTCTAAAAAGAATGCTGTTAAAAGACTAAAAAAGCAATTGGATACATGGTCTACTTCTAAAAGAAATGCTCAAACTATAGCAAAACAAGCTAGTCCAATAAGTAAAATAGTAGGTGCAGAAATAGATAAAAATGGAAAAGGAAAGCATTATCACTATCACCCGGCTAAAAGCAAAAAACAAGGTAAATACATTCGTATGAAGTCTCACGCTTTCTATGGGGCACCTAGATAATAAAATATTATATAAAGTAAGCCTTCTAATGGAGGGCTTACTTTATATATCCATTGGAGGTGAAAATGTATAAAGTAAAAGTAAATCCTAAAAATTTAATATATAAACAATTAATTGACTTAGCTTTTAATTATTGTGATACATTCCATTTAGTTATAAGAAAAGACATGGGAAAAATAAGACATCTTAAAAAGATGTTACTTAAGATAAAACCCTCCCTTATTGAACTAAGAGAAGAAAGTGAATGGGCTAGTACCATTCTAGATGATGAAACCGCTTATGTTTACTATTACAACACACAAGATGCTACAACGCGAGATTTTATCAAAAATAATGTAGACTCATTATATTCATGGGAACAGCCGGAACTTCCTGAAGATTTATCTTTTTTTAAGAATGGAGAAGTTTGGCTTGCAACATCTAGTCATGAAAATCAGTGTTACATTTTTCCAACTAATCAAAATGAAATCGACAATTTGCAAAATATTAATGGTTTGGAGCTAGAAAAGGAAGAAGAGTAGAAAGGAGATGCAACTTTGACTCAATACTATTACATATCATCGCCGCATAAGCTTCCAAAAGGTACTTTTGGTTCTCAACCTGTATCAGAAAAACAGCCTAATATCTTTAATAATGAGCTAGATGCAATAGAATTAATATTTGAAGATAATTACGACTCTAAAACAAAAAAAAGATTTAAATATGTACCTATACTATCATTTAAATATCAAGTAGCTGTTTATAATAATTTTTTACCTATTAAAAATCAAGAAATAGGAAACTCTTTCGAGGAAAAATGCTTACACTTATTATATGAATATCTCCATACTGCATTACACGAGAGTGGAATACTAGAATTTTGCACTTGTCTAAACGGTACCGAAGAACAAAGTAATTGGACTAAGAAAATCTTATATTGGTCTGATATAAAATCTCCATATGATTTAGTTCTTAATGATAGAGAAATATGCGAGATGCTAATATAGCAGGCTAACAATAATGTCATTTTAATTTTTATGAGTTTCCTGAATTATTGACATTCTGTACCCCATCCAACAAAGGACGGGGCTTTTTTTTATTACCCATACATCAATAATGGATTCAAAAGGAAAGTGTTGTCCAGATATACTTATGTATTTATTTTGCCTATTAATGCTGGTTATCTTGCCTTTAGCTTTATAAAAGTCGTGCTTATCATAATACTCTAATTCAACTGTTAAATCATTCGTAACAGCAATTAATAGGTTTAAATTAATTTCCTTTTATTGCTGTTCGTCAAGGATGGGTTTTTCTTTATATTCCTGTTCTTTCCATACTTCTTCCAGCATTTCTACATGCTCTGGAAGCATAATAGATGTCCATTTAATAGTAACTCGATCATTTACCATTATGCACTAACCCTCTTTCTTACGTATACAGCAATAGCCTAATATGCTATTTTGCTTGTTCTACACAAAGCGATTAAGTAATCCTTTCATGATAAGACCTCAAGAACTTTTGTCCGCATTAAATTATAAAAGACTAACTTATATACGAGTTATTAATGTAAATTTGTGATGGAATTTTAAAATAAACGAGCTTCATAATGGGTCTTTTATACCATACATTTTATAGTTAATATTTACCATATAATAAAAAAAATGTATAATATGATTGGAAAAATTTACTAAAGAGGTGAGTTATATGTACTATGCGACTTTAAATCAAAAACAAGGGGAGCTAAGAGCGTTAAAAAAACTAATTAGAATTTGGAACCGATGTTAAAAATTTTATTCCTATTATGATAATTAATGATTATACTCAAGAAGTTTTGGACGTCATAAGAAAGAGTTATACTAATTATATGCTTTTAGACGTTCGTAATCTCAATTCAGAAGATATTGAAACTTTAGAGGATTTATTAGAACAGCCTAATAACTTAAATTTTGATATTTTATATCCAATAGAATATTTATTGGAAAATCCTTCTCAAGATCATAAAAATCATATAAGAATAAGCAAAAGTGATGTGAATCCATTTTTTTGTCAATGGATTAAAAAAAATATAAATTCTATCCCTAATACCGTTATATTAGATTTCGAGTTCATAGATAGTCCAGAAGACCTTTTAATTTCCAAATTACTTCCAATTATAGAACTATTGAACGGTCGAAATATTGTCGTAATGAGTGGGGCGGTTCCTCAAAGTTTGCCAGTATCTGCTGATGAGGATTATGAATTGAATAGATTTGAGAGAAAACTTTTTGACAAAGTTAAAAATATATCTCCAACTGATTCAAAGTTGTTTTTTGGTGACTACTCATCAGTCAGTCCGATATTAGCAACTGGTGGTATGGCTATAGTTCAAATTAAATATACGTTGGAAGAAAAATATTGGTTTGTTAGAAATGGACAACGTCGAGGTAATTATGATTTTGTCAAAGTATGCCAACAAATCGCGAATCTTGATTCTTTCGATGAAGATTATTGTTGGGGTGATAAATATATCAAGTCTGTAGTGGAAGAAAATACAAATAAAGGTAATCCGTCTGTATGGACATCAATTGGTGTTAATAGACACATTGCTTTTTGTTTGAATGAATGTTAGTAAAAAGCAGGTGAATTTTTTCATCTGCTTTTTACTAACTCTTTAATGAAAGGCGAACTTGTTTTTTTAAACTTTTTTTAATAGAATTGGATAAATTTTCATCTAATTTTTTTACAATATCCTGCTTAAAAAGCTTCCTAACCTCACTTGACTTTAAATGCTTTTCTAGATATTTCCCTTTAGTAGCAATTTTTTTAATTTCATTAGAAGAGAGCAAAGACAAGAAATCTGTAAAGGACAATTTAGGATTTAATTTTGCCTTTCGAATAAACGAGAGACGAATTGTATTTAATCGAGTTTTCCTTACCAAAATAATCCCCCAATACTCAGGTACAAAATTAGATATCGATTCTTCAAACTTAGCACCTACTACAATGTAATTCATTTAAAAATTCCGATCATATTCAGGGATTTGAGTCTCCAAGCGTTTAATAGAATCATAATCACTTTTTATTTCATAAGCAACTACATGGCCATTCACAGAAACTATGTCAGCCCTAGCTTTTCCAGAAGGAACTGTAACTTCTTCGTATATCTTACAATCCTTGTAAGTGGAAAGCCTCGTGATTAAAGCGGTTCGGATTTCATTATCGTCTAATTTTTTCACATATATCATATATATCACCTAAATTTTATTTTATATATAATTGTATCATTTATCAATTTTATTTATGATAATTTTTGATAATCATGTTTAGCCCCACCAAAAATGGTAGATCATGATATTTGCTTCTAAAATCCTCACATAATTCGGATTATAGAGAGCAAGGACTACTGTACAAAATATTAACACCACAGCCAATATGATATTTCAAATATGCTAAAAGAGGTTCTAGTCAAGTGTTGGTGGGTGATTAGAAACCTACTCCTATAAAGAAGCAGGCTTTTTAATATTAATACACGGGCTTACAATTAACTCGCCAGTAGCAAATTTACTAACTGACTTCTTAACCGTTACTGTTAAAGATTTGGTTTGCTTGGCTTCTTCCAGCTCCTCTTACGCCTTGGATGAATTAAATCACTAGATAAATTATTTAAGTTTTTTAGCTGCTTAACTGTTATACCGTGATCTTTTGCGATGTCCCAGAGAATATCACCTTTTTTAACGGTATAGATTCCTTTGCCTTTACTTGGTTTGGAAACCCCTTTCATTAGGCCTTAAGTTTAAGTAATCAGCAATACCATCAGCTATAGCCGTTTTGTTACGCAAGCTTTTTAATATCAAACGTGAAATCCATATAGCCACCTTCTGTTAAGATAGCGTCGTCTTGTTTCTCTTAAAACATAGAAGTCTGCCTTTTTCAATCTAAACCATAAGCCTTAACAATACGTTTATGCATTTTAGCTTTAGCGCCTGGATGGTTACTTAAATAAGTGTATGTTTCTGTTCCTGTCCAATTGCCCCATTTACCCGTTTAGTTTAAGATTTATAAAATAAAAAAGGCACTCATGAATATGAGCACCTTTTTTAACGAACTTCATTATCTTTTCTAGGTTTGATATAATTCAAATCCTGCTTACTGTCACTTAGCCCACTTGTGGTAGGGTCATTAACAATACCCAAAATAACTAGAACAGCAAAAACCGCATTGATAAATTTTGCAGCTTCTGCATTAAGTAATTGTGCTGTTACATTGTACCCAAACCAATTACCTACAACTTGTGTCAACAATACAATTGCAAGAACTAAAGCCAACCAAAATGATTTCTTCTTTGCTCTTACTTTCCAATTGATTTTCACAATAATTCCTCCTTTGATATAAAATATTTAAAAAACAGCTTGCCCCGTTTGGACTAGCCGTTTATCGTCAACACCTTTTCGTATATAACCCTAGTTCAGCCCTTACCTCGGCGCTGTCTCTGCTATCTGTTTTTATGGACTTAGACTTTTTTAACTGATAAGCAAAATAACTAACCAAAAGCCCTAAAACTGCTACTATAATTCCTAGTTCAACTGTCATACATATCCCCTGTATTTTGACATAAAAAAAAGCACCGACTTCAGTGCTTTACTATCAATCAATTTTTTACTAGCAATATATTAACAACATAAAAATTATCTAAATTCCTCAAGCTCCATCGCTTGTATTTCGAGGTCTGTCGTTTTCTGACCTTGCTCCATTGACCGTAATTCCAGGTCTATTATCTGTTGAAATTGCCTCATGTCTTCAAACTCTCGTTCCGTAGTGGATTAGCCAAGTTGTCTAATTTCATCTGGAGTTTGTCTAATTTTTCTCTGTATGTCTATCTCAGCTCGAATATCTTATCTCTGCTTTTGACGTATTTCCTCTCCAGTTAAACCACTAACCCATTTACCATCCTTAAAAATAGGTCTGTACATTCCATCAAGCAAAGATATTTCTGAAGCATTTTTTGGTAACTTCTTGGTTCAAAATATAAACTATCGGTAACAACAAATAAAATGAAAAAGGACGCTTCCGCAAAAGTAAGAACTTTATACGAAGACGCCCTTTCAAACTTAATTTCTTAAAAAAATGTTATTTTCATCTTATTTTTTATGGTTTTGAACGGGTACATATCCGCTTAAGATGTTGTTATATCAACATTCTTGAGCGGATTTTTACATCATGCCGCCCATTCCACCCATGCCGCCCATGTCAGGCATTCCGCCGCCCGCGCCTTCTTCTTCAGGCTTGTCAGCGACTACTGCTTCTGTTGTTAAGAACATTGCAGCTACGGATGCAGCGTTTTGTAGTGCAGAGCGAGTAACTTTTGTTGGGTCAACGATACCAGCTTCAACCATGTCTACCCATTCGCCAGTAGCAGCATTGTAACCAATACCAACTTTTTCGCCTTTTAGACGCTCAACAATGATAGATCCTTCTAAACCAGCATTGTGTGCGATTTGACGTACTGGCTCTTCCATAGCACGACGTACAATGTTAGCACCAGTTGCTTCATCACCTTCAAGGCTTAGTTCAGCTACTTTGTTGTAAATGTTCATGAATGCTGTACCACCACCGGCAACAATACCTTCTTCTACAGCTGCACGAGTAGCGTTCAAAGCATCCTCAATACGTAGCTTACGTTCTTTTAATTCCGTTTCTGTTGCAGCTCCAACTTTAACAACTGCCACTCCACCTGCTAGCTTAGCTAAACGTTCTTGTAGCTTTTCTTTATCAAATTCAGAAGTTGTTTCTTCCACTTGTGCACGGATTTGCGCAACACGTGCAGAGATTGCTTCAGGGTTACCAGAACCTTCTACAATCGTAGTGTTTTCTTTTGTAACAACTACTTTAGCAGCACGACCTAGCTGATCCATCGTAGCGCTCTTAAGATCTAAGCCGAGATCTTCTGTAATAACTTCTCCTCCAGTTAACGTTGCAATATCTTCAAGCATTGCTTTACGACGGTCACCAAATCCAGGAGCTTTTACAGCTACTGCATTGAATGTTCCACGCAATTTGTTAACTACTAATGTAGCAAGCGCTTCGCCTTCTACATCCTCAGCAATCATCAATAAAGGTTTTCCTTGCTGTACAACTTGTTCAAGTATAGGTAATACTTCTTGAATGTTACCAATTTTCTTATCCGTAATTAGGATGTACGGATTTTCCAAAACTGCTTCCATTTTGTCTTGGTCTGTTACCATGTATGGAGAAGCATATCCACGGTCAAATTGCATACCTTCAACTACTTCTAGCTCTGTGTTGAAACCTTTTGATTCTTCAATAGTAATAACTCCGTCGTTACCAACACGTTCCATTGCTTCAGAAATTAACTTACCAACTTCTGCATCGTCAGAAGAAACTGCTGCTACTTGAGCAATAGATTCCTTGCTTTCGATTGACTTGGAAATATTTTTTAGTTCTTTTACTGCTACTTCAACAGCCTTTTCGATTCCGCGGCGAACACCAACCGGATTAGCACCGGATGCTACGTTTTTAAGACCTTCACGAATCATGGACTGAGCTAATACAGTTGCAGTCGTTGTACCGTCACCAGCAACGTCATTTGTTTTAGAAGCAACTTCTGATACTAGCTGAGCTCCCATATTTTCAAAATGATCTTCTAGCTCGATTTCCTTTGCAATCGTTACACCATCATTAGTAATAAGCGGTGAACCGAATTTTTTATCTAATACAACGTTACGTCCCTTAGGTCCTAATGTAACTTTTACCGCATCTGCTAATGCATCTACACCACGTAGCATTGCGCGACGAGCATCTTCACTAAATTTAATTTCTTTAGCCATCGATAAGTCCTCCTTTGATTTGTTCAAGTTAGTTCAAATTAAGTATTTTCTATATTTATATCGAGATTAGCTTACTACAGCCAGGATGTCGTTCTCACGAAGAATTAAGTATTCTTTGCCTTCGTATTTCACTTCCGTACCGGCAAATTTAGAGAAAATGATACGATCTCCTTCTTTTACTTCCAAGGCAATTTTTTTCCCATCTTCTGTTACGCGACCAGAACCAACTGCAACAACTTTTCCTTCTTGAGGTTTTTCTTTTGCAGAGTCTGGAAGTACGATACCGCTTGCAGTTTTTTCTTCTTGTTCAACAAGCTCGATAACAACGCGATCTCCTAGTGGTTTAATCATGTGTAGAAAGCCTCCTTAATCCTATTCTCATATTTTTATTAGCACTCGAATCAGGTGAGTGCTAATTCCAATTATTATAATAAATAATTCCAGATAAAAATGCAAGTATGAAAGCATAATTTTTTTATTTTGTTTTTTTACATGCAGTAAAAAAGAAGCATAAACTTTAACGGATAATATGCAATATACCAAACTTTTTAGTCTAATTACCATCATACATATACGTTCAATCTTTCTGTTATATAGAATCATCTATTTATGATAAAATAACATGTACATTCTATGTTATCGTTAATAGATGAGATGAATCAAATATAAACTACTTAAACAATGAATAGTATTTTTGCTGGGTTTTTAACTCCCCATAATAAAATACTGTACGGTTATAAAAACTATACTAAAAAATTCTGTTTTTCTCCATTTGCTTCAAAATACATTAGTTAAATGGACTATTAATTTACTTGCTTTTTCTTCATCCCATTAGGAAAAATCATAAGAAGTATGAATAGAATCTATATGTACACCAAAGAAAAGGAGTCGTTTTATTTTGCCAAAAAGATATTGGTGGGTTATTATTACCTACATTATTACACAGTTTTCTGTCTTTTTAACAGCGAATTTAGTATATAATGCATTTACAGTTTCCAAAGGAGAAGCAATTGTTTATGGATCGATTATCAGTTTTGTATTAGGTCTTATTGTCGTACTGTTCTTGATGAAGCCTGATATGAAGCTAGGATTGCAGCAACGTGATGGTGCTTCTGTTGGAGGGATCATCATCTGGTCACTTTTAGGTGCGTTTATAGCTATATTTAGCCAAGGCATAGCTAACTTTATTCAAACGATGGTATTTGGAGTTGAACCAGGCTCCGAAAACACACAAGGAATCATGGAAATGACTCGAGCTGTCCCTTTATTTATGATCATTCCAATTCTAGCTGCACCCATTTTAGAAGAAATAATTTTTCGCAAAATTATTTTCGGAGGTCTTTATAAACGGACGAACTTTTTTATTGCAGCACTTTTATCTGCAGTTATTTTCGGTTTGATTCACCGTGAACCGCAGCATATTTTAGTTTACGGAACAATGGGGCTCGTGTTTGCTTATTTATATGTGAAAACAAAGCGAATCATCGTTCCCATTTTTGCTCATATGGCAATGAACGGGCTTGTTGTAATTGCACAATACAACATTGATCCCGCAGAACTGGAAAAACAGCTAAATGAACTGCAAACTATTCTCTTTGGTTATTTTTAATTATAGTTAGCGGGAACCAGATACAGCTATGTTCTGGTTCCTGCGCTGTTGTAATAGACAAAGATTTCGATTAATTAAGATTGGACGTAAAATAAGAAAACGTTTTATTGTTGGAGGCTTTAAATTATGAGAGTTTCACCCAAGACAATGGGGATCATCTATCTTATTATGGGAGCATTCTTTACATATGTTGCTATTTTAAGTGTAGACGAGACAATGTGGAATATAACAACGATGGTCTTAGCATTATTTGCTACGCTTGAGACTGGTGTTGGCATCCGTTTACTAGCTATTCACTTTCAGCGCAAACGGAACAACAAGCAGGAATAAGGGGGACACTTCCTTATTCCTGCTTGTTTACTCTAGAAAGCATATAAATTTGTTAGCCCACTGCAGAAAAAGCTATATCCACCTTACTTACTCCTCTTCCTCTTCTTCATCTGTGGTGAGAGGGTAATGTTTTAAGAAATAAACCAATGCTTGTAATTCTACTGCTAAGTCGATATGATGCACTCGAATATTTGGTGGTACAGTAATTCTCGCTGGTGTGAAATTCAATATTCCTTCAACACCCTGTTCAATTAAATGGTCAGCCATACTTTGTGCTTCACTTGCGGGGATAGTTAATATCGCCACTTGAATATCGCCCAATTTATCATCTAATTCCTCAATATGGTACACTGGAACATCACTAATCGTGGTTCCTACTTTTTTAGGGTCGCTGTCAAACGCCATTTTAATTGCTATATTATTGTTTTTCATAAAATTATAATGTAAAAATGCCGTACCTAAATTACCAACACCAATAAGTGCAACATCTGTCGTTTCATCCTGATCCAATGTTTTCCGAAAAAATTCAAGCAAATATTCCACATTGTAACCGTATCCTTTTTTACCTAACGCTCCAAAATACGAGAAATCTCTGCGAATTGTAGCTGAATCAACTTTAACCGCATCGCTGAGTTCTTTTGAAGATACACGCTTTTTTCCTTGATGATTTAAATTGTTTATAAATCGATAATACAGTGGTAAACGCTTTGCAGTCGCTTGAGGTATTTTATTTTGCTCCATCATATTAATTCCTTCCTTTACTTCAATATTGGTTGTTCGTTAAAACATACTATCAACTAATATCTCGGCTCTACCGTTAACATTTTCCTAACAAAATTGTGTATCGCTTACATAAAAAAGCAACAAAAAATACAAAACCAAAGTTCTTATGCTATAGGCAAGGATGCTTCATACTTTAAAATGATTCATTATCTCGATACAAATATCGTCCATTCTAAAACAATGGGCTTTGCGTAAATTTATTCGAATCATTTACACTTCCATATACAAAGAGCCTAATGCACTATTACTCCCTTCCTATCAATTTCTTGTTATTCCTATGTTTAAAAAATGGAAATTAAAGGCAACTTATTCGTCTTTCTTTTTCTTTTTTCATGTAAGCAGGGAAAGGTAGATACCTAAAATAACGTAAAGCTTTTTTATAATATATTTAATCTCTCACTATCTCTCCTTTATTTTAACAGAAATATGGAAATAAGTCGTGACTTAGTTCACAATTATATTGATTGATTTTAGGAAAGTAAGATACACTAGGAGAGATGGGGTGAATATAATGATACTGATGCAAATCAACGGACTCACAAAATCATTTGGTGCTGATAAAATCTTATCAAATATAAAGCTGGAAGTAAAAGACCATGACCGAATAGCAATTGTTGGAAGAAATGGCTCGGGGAAATCTACTTTATTGAAAATAATGGCAGGAGAACTAAGTTACGATCAGGGTGAATTATTCCGACCTAAAGACCTGACAATGGGTTATCTCGCACAACATACGACGCTAGAAACTGAAAAAACGATTTGGCAGGAAATGCTTACTGTGTTTCCTGAATTAAAAAAACAAGAACAACAGCTTCGCTTCATGGAACAGCAAATGGAGCAAGCTACAAACTACAGTCCAGAAGCTTATCAAAAATTATTACATGATTATGACCGCCTACAGCACAGTTATGAACAAAATGGGGGTTATACTTATGAAGCAGATATAAAAGCCGTCTTGAATGGATTGAATTTTCACATGTTTGATTATGACACACCGATTCAAACACTAAGCGGCGGGCAAAAAACAAGGCTTTCATTGGGAAAGCTGTTGTTAAAAAAGCCGCAGTTGCTTATTTTAGACGAACCGACCAACCATTTGGACATTGAAACATTAAACTGGCTTGAAAGTTATCTAAGCAATTATCCCGGGGCTGTAGTTGTTGTATCACACGACCGCTATTTTTTGGATAAAACAGTGTCTATTGTTTATGAAATCTCTCGGCATCAGACAAAACGATACGTGGGAACTTATAGTAAATACTTAGAGCAAAAAGCACTTGATTTTGAAAAAGAATGGAAAGAATATGAAAAGCAACAAACAAAAATTATGAAAATGGAAGACTTTATTCAGCGGAACATTGTACGAGCTTCGACAACGAAGCGAGCCCAAAGCAGACGTAAACAACTGGAAAAAATGGAAATAATAGATAAACCATTAGGTGATGAAGCCTCTGCATCGTTTTCATTTAGGATTAACCGTCGAAGTGGCAATGATGTGCTGAAAATAAACGACTTGTCGTTCCGGTATCCAGGTGAAACAGATTATTTATTTCAACATGTACATCTGCAGATCAACCGAGGAGAAAGAATTGCTCTTGTTGGGCCAAACGGAATTGGTAAAACGACGTTATTAAAAATGGTGACTGGACAACTAAAATCGACTCAAGGAACTATTCAGCTCGGAACCAATGTACAAATCGGCTATTATGATCAGGAACAAGCAAACTTACACTCCTCCAAAACAGTACTTATGGAATTATGGGATGACTACCCAACGACAAATGAGAAAGATATTCGAACCGTACTCGGTAATTTCCTGTTTTCCGGAGATGACGTCTTAAAGACTGTAAATGCTTTAAGTGGTGGTGAAAAAGCGCGATTAGCTTTAGCAAAATTGATGATGCAAAAAGCAAATCTATTAATTCTCGATGAACCTACCAACCATTTAGATATCGATAGTAAAGAAGTATTAGAAGCGGCATTAATCGATTTCCCTGGTACGATCTTATTTGTTTCGCATGACCGTTATTTTATTAATAAAATCGCTGATCAAGTGGCAGAACTGCAAAAATTAAAAACGACGATCTATCTTGGAGATTATGATTATTATTTGGAAAAAAAGGCGGAAGAAGCAGAATTAAAACGATTGAATAAAACACAACAGGATAGTGGCAAAACCTCCTCTGGTGAAAGAAGACTTGATTTTGAACGTGATAAACAAATGCAGCGAGAAGAACGAAAGAAACAAAGGCGAATTGAGGAACTGGAAACAGAAATTGAACAGTTAGAAGGTCAAGTAGAGCGATTGGAAGGCCAGATGGAATTACCAGAAGTATATCAAGATCATGAAAAAGCGTTGGAACTATCGCAAGAGGTAAATCAACATAAACAGAAGATCGATCAATTAATGGAAGAATGGACAATATTGCAGGAAGATTAACTCCCCCACATGACATTTGCTTGTCATGTGGGGGAATTTCAATTTTATATACACGAAGACCGACAATGAATTTTTGTGGATAAAACAGGTGTTATCGTTTCTTATCCACAAGCACTATTTAAATAAATAATCGTTTTGGATAGAGTTTTCCACAGCAATCCGGTAAATCACTCCGAAACCGAGCATCGCTGCCATCACCGAGCTTCCACCATAGCTTACTAAAAGTAGCGGTATTCCTGTTACTGGCATGATTCCTAAAGCCATGCCAATATTTTGAAACACGTGGATAAGCATTAGGCTCATATAGCCAAAACAAGTATACGCAGCAAAGGCAGAGTGTTTATAAATCGAAAGACCAATCATCACCAGTTTGTACAGGAAAATAAAGTACAAAAAGATAACGAGCGCACTGCCGACAAAGCCAAAGCTTTCACCTATAATAGAGAATATAAAGTCAGTTTGCGCTTCGGGAAACGACACTTGCTGATTACCTAACCCTTTGCCAAATAATTGTCCGGAGCCAAGTGCCATAAAGGCCTGATCAAAATGCCATGAGGCATCACTTGCTTCCTGCGTTGGATCAAACCAAGTCAGTATTCGGTCTATTTGGTATTCCTGCTCTTTACCGACCAAATCTTTTGCTAAATCAGGAAACTTAACGATAAAAGCTAACACAGCTCCCAAACCAGATGAAATACTAACAATTAATGTGGTGATAATCTTCCAATTAATACCTGAAAGGATAATAATAACACCAGCTATAAATAGATAAACCATGGACGTACCAAAGTCAGGTTGCTTCATAATCAATAACACCGGAGCAGCTACAATGGCAAGGATTTTAAAGAGCAATTTTAAGTCCGATTTGATTGTCGGTATAACAAATTTTTCTTTATGCTTGTGGATAATTGCTGCCATATAAACGATCGTCGTTATTTTTGTAAATTCAGATGGTTGGATAGTAGCGACCTTCAAATCAAACCAGCTTTTTGCTCCATTTCTCGTTGGTGCAATACTTTCTGGACTAATTATCAACACTAAAAGTACGAACAAACCAAATGCATAAACGTATACACTTGTTTTATAAATCTGTTCCACATCCAAATATTGAATGGCGGCTACAATACCAACTCCAACCGTAAACCAAACTGCCTGCTGTAATAAAAAGTTTTTACCCTCATATTGCTCTAATTGTTGTGCATTATAAATGGCAAGCAGACTAACACATACAAGTAAAATAAAAATTGAAATTAAATCTGTTTGTACAAAATAGGATTGCTTTTTTGACATTGCTGATCACCAAATTTCTACATTTACTCTAATTCTAATTATCCACACCGTAAACATGTTTGCAAGTAGTTAATCGCAAGTTATTATGGAAGTTATTCACAATATCCACAACCAACATAGCATTTATCCACAAAAAATATCCACTAATGTAATATTGCTATAACAATATTTTTCACAGTTATGCACAGGGTTGTGTATAACTTGGGTTACTTTAATGGCATAGAGGCACGAGCGTTTAAGTCCAGTGTAGACCGTTTTCCTTGTGCAAAAGCAATCGCACCAGCAGCTGCAATCATCGCAGCGTTATCTGTACATAAATAAAGTGGGGGAATTTGTAAAGGAATCTTCAAATTTGCAAATTCCTGTTGTAAAGATGACCGAAGCCCTTTGTTTGCAGCGACACCTCCAGCTACTATCACTTGCTTTACGTTATAATGTTTTGCAGCCCGCACTGTTTTAGTTGTTAACACATCTACCACACTCGCTTGAAAGCTAGCTGCAATATCCTCCGGTTTCAACGTCTCCCCACGTTGTTTTGCATTGTGGATTGTATTTGTAACCGACGATTTTAATCCACTAAAGCTGAAGTCGTAGCTTCCCTCTTCCAGCCAAGCACGTGGGAATTCAATCGTTTCTTCTCCCAGCCCTGCTAATCGATCAATTCCTGGTCCGCCTGGGTAAGGTAAATCTAACATCCTAGCAACTTTATCATAAGCTTCTCCAGCTGCATCATCTCTAGTTTCTCCGATTAGTTCATACTCACCATGCGCTTTCATAATCACCAACTCTGTGTGACCACCAGAGACAATCAGTGCAAGTAAAGGAAACTGGAATTCCTGTTGCAGGCGATTTGCATAAATATGCCCAGCAATATGATGTACTCCGATTAATGGCTTGTGCTTTGCAAAAGCCAGCGCTTTTGCCGCATTCACCCCTACCAGAAGCGCGCCTACTAACCCCGGTCCTTCTGTAACAGCTATTGCACTAATCTCATCCCAGGAAACAGCTGCTTGCTCCATCGCTTGCTCTAATACATATGTGATTTGCTCAACATGGTGGCGTGAGGCAATTTCCGGCACAACGCCGCCAAAACGCTTATGGCTTTCAATTTGTGAAGACACGACATTTGCCAAGATTTCCTTGCCATTTTTCACAATTGCAACGGCAGTCTCATCACAACTTGTTTCAATACCTAATATTAATAATTCTTTATTCATTTTATATTCACCCACATTACAATTGCGTCCTCCTGGTTATCTGTATAATAATGCTTACGAATTCCACCTGGGACGAGCCCAAATTTCCGATACAGTTTTTGGGCAACTATATTGGATTGTCTTACTTCTAACGATAAACGACAAACTCCGTGGATCAAGGCATGATGCATCATGTGTTGGAACAAACGCTCACCCAGCTTTTTTCCACGATATGAAGGCAAAATGGCAATATTTGTAATTTGCGCGTCATCAAAAACAATCCATAAACCTGCATATCCTACAATATTTCCGTTATATTCAATTACAAAATAATGAGCATGAGGGTTTTCTGTAAGTTCCTGATAAAAAATCTCCATCGTCCAAGCTGTAGAAAATGACTCCTTTTCTACGCGCATGACAGCATCTATATCTGTTAGAGCCATTTTTCTAATTATTATTTCATTATTCATCACTATGCTAACAACCTTTATTTTTTTCCAACCATTTAGCCTCTGCTTCTGCTAAGCGAAGATAATTTGGACGAAGTGTATGTGTTAGCTCTGGTTGTTTTCCTTTTGCTGCAGCAATTAAGTGCACTCCTCGAAGCAAATGGTCTGGTTCCTCAGGGATGACTGCTAAATCGTCCAGTACTGCCTTAATCTGCTCTTGATGAATCGCTATGTCTGGACTTAAAAATAATACTGGTTGATTCAAACTGCTAAGTTCCTCAAGCAAATCATCCATAGCAAAATTTTCTTCTTTCCGGATAAGTTTCATCGTATTATTATCCCAGCGATAACATCCTGTATACACTAATCCTCTTCTCGCATCAAAAAAAGGGCAGATGACACCATTAAAAAAGCGCCCTTGATATGCCAGTACTTCCAAGCTTGAAACACCAATAACAGGTATGTTTAATGCCCAGGCCATGGATTTAGCGGTAGCCAATCCGATTCGAACCCCTGTATAGGAACCCGGACCTTTTGCAACAATTATTTTTTCCAATTGTTCAGGTTTCATATTAACTTCTTTCATTAGTTGATCAATTGCAGGCATTAAACGTACGGAGTGATTTTTCGCTAAATTGGTAACTATTTCACCTACCACTTTATTATCCCGTTGAATGGCAACAGCTAATACTTGATTAGATGTATCCATTGCAAGTATATTCATGTAAATAACTCCTCATATGTCGAATTAGCTTTTTAATTGCTCTACTACCCACTCGAAATGACTTCCATGTGGGATAAATGTAATTTTCCGCGACTTTTCATCAATAGCGGTGAGTTTAACTTCCAAATACTTTTCTGGTAAAAAAGAACCGATAAACTGCGGCCATTCCACAACTGTAATACCTTCACCATTAAAGTACTCATCAAAACCTATATCTTCTTCACTATTTTCCAAGCGGTACACATCCATATGATAAAAAGGTATTTCTCCTTCATACTCCTTAATTATCGTAAATGTGGGACTCGATACATTTCGTTTCACTCCAAGCCCTGCGGCTATTCCCTTTGTAAAGGTGGTTTTTCCAGTACCAAGATCACCTTCTAGTGTAACGACATCTCCCGGATTTAACAACATAGCCAAATTTTCCCCTAAATGAATTGTCGTATCCTCTGTATTTGTTGTTATCTCATACATTTGCAAACCGTACACCTACTTTAAATGATTATATCCTTGTTTAAGTAATCTTTCCAACTGATGATTTCCTTTTTGTATATAAACATAATTATGATTGGCTTCAAAAAACACCTTACCTATCTGTGTTAGCGGCAAATTTAATTGCTTAGCAAGCGCCACTAATATTTCCCAATTTTTTGGGGCAACTGTCCCGATTAACTCAAAATCTTCTCCACCAAAATACTTCCATTGCTGTTGGTCTTCCTTGGAAAACTGGGAAAAACTATCATGCACTGGAATTGCTTCATCATGCAGTTGAATACTTACCTTCGAAGCTGTAGCAATTTCTGCTGCTTCATTCGCTATCCCGTCACTCACATCATTTAACGCTACACGAATATTTCCAGGTATGCAAGCTGCAAAGGCAACACGGGGTGTTGGCATACGATGACGTTCAATAAAATAAGCAGCATCCTTATATTCCATTTTATTGGTCAAAATATGGTAACCAGCTTGTGAATCGCCTAAGGTCCCTGTGACAAATACAACATCGTCAATCTCTGCATGACCCCTGTAACGGACTTGTTCTTTGGCTACATAGCCCATGACTGTGATTGATAAAACGAGTTCATTCCCAGATACTGTGTCTCCACCAATTAGATCCATACTATAGTGTGTTGCTATCTCTTTCATTCCTTGAAAAATATGTTGCACTTCCTGGCTAGACCAATGACGAGGAATAACAATAGAAGCTAAATAAAACGCTGGCTGTGATCCCATAGCTGCTAGGTCACTAATATTTGCTGCCAAAGCACGATAACCAATATGGAAAGCTGACATCGTGTCTTTTCGAAAATGGATACCTTCTACAAACGTATCCACCGCAGTAACGATATCCATTGTATTTTGACGAAACACAGCTGCATCGTCACCAATGCCTTTTATTAATGAAGATTGTCTATAAGAATTTTGCTTGATCGTATCTATAAACGTAAATTCATCCACTATCCATCACCAAATTTCATACATAACTATATTTATGATAGCAAAAATTGTTGAAAAAAGGAAAAGGAAATACTGGATTTATCGTGAAAAGATATCATTTACTACGATGAAAAGAATACTTTATTTGGCGAAAGTTTTAAAAGTTGTTTTTTCCATGAGGCGTTCTTTACTATCACTAGTATTTGCAACATAAAGTGAACGGTATGTATGAGCATATGAATTATATTCTATATGAATGTAATTCACTTTCATACTTTATAGTAGTTTAGAGGATTGCAGCATTTATGTTCATCACATCTGGATAATATTTTAAAGCAAATAAAAAAACACATGATTTTGTAAACTAAAACCATGTGTGTTAAATTCAATTTATCTGGCGGTCCGGACGGGACTCGAACCCGCGACCTCCTGCGTGACAGGCAGGCATTCTAACCAACTGAACTACCGGACCAAAAAATAAATTTGTTCAACTATTATGTGATCTGTTGAACAAGTTATGTTTAAGATATATTAAAGCAAATAAAAATTTGGTTGCGGGGGCAGGATTTGAACCTACGACCTTTGGGTTATGAGCCCAACGAGCTACCAGACTGCTCCACCCCGCGATATGAAAAATATTTTACTTATAAAAGATAATTATTGCCTGGCGGCGTCCTACTCTTGCAGGGGCAAAGCCCCAACTACCATCGGCGCTGGAGAGCTTAACTTCTGTGTTCGGCATGGGAACAGGTGTGACCTCTCCGCCATTACTACCAGGCAAAGTTGCTATTTGTTATGTTGTGCTAAAAAATAAGCACAAATCTTATTATAAGCGTTTTTGAGAAAAAATCAAGATTTTTGTTGAAAAAAATCGATTCCTGATTTATACCTCGAAAACTAAATAAGAGATCATCCAACGATTCATCTTCCAAAATGGTTAGTTAAGTCCTCGATCGATTAGTATCCGTCAGCTACACGTGTCACCACGCTTCCACCTCGGACCTATCAACCTCATCATCTCTGAGGGATCTTACTCACTTTTAGTGATGGGAAGTCTCATCTTGAGGGGGGCTTCATGCTTAGATGCTTTCAGCACTTATCCCTGCCACACGTAGCTACCCAGCTATGCTCCTGGCGGAACAACTGGTACACCAGCGGTGTGTCCATCCCGGTCCTCTCGTACTAAGGACAGCTCCTCTCAAACCTCCTGCGCCCACGACGGATAGGGACCGAACTGTCTCACGACGTTCTGAACCCAGCTCGCGTACCGCTTTAATGGGCGAACAGCCCAACCCTTGGGACCGACTACAGCCCCAGGATGCGATGAGCCGACATCGAGGTGCCAAACCTCCCCGTCGATGTGAACTCTTGGGGGAGATAAGCCTGTTATCCCCGGGGTAGCTTTTATCCGTTGAGCGATGGCCCTTCCATGCGGAACCACCGGATCACTAAGCCCGACTTTCGTCCCTGCTCGACTTGTAGGTCTCGCAGTCAAGCTCCCTTCTGCCTTTACACTCTGCGAATGATTTCCAACCATTCTGAGGGAACCTTTGGGCGCCTCCGTTACCTTTTGGGAGGCGACCGCCCCAGTCAAACTGCCCGCCTGACACTGTCTCCGGACCGGATCACGGCCCTGGGTTAGAAGGTTCGTACAGCCAGGGTGGTATCCCACGGTTGCCTCCACGTAAGCTAGCGCTCACGCTTCGATGGCTCCCACCTATCCTGTACAAGCTGTACCAACATTCAATATCAGGCTACAGTAAAGCTCCACGGGGTCTTTCCGTCCTGTCGCGGGTAATGCGCATCTTCACGCATAGTATAATTTCACCGGGTCTCTCGTTGAGACAGTGCCCAAGTCGTTGCACCTTTCGTGCGGGTCGGAACTTACCCGACAAGGAATTTCGCTACCTTAGGACCGTTATAGTTACGGCCGCCGTTTACTGGGGCTTCGGTTCTACGCTTCGTGCCGAAGCACTAACGTTTCCCCTTAACCTTCCAGCACCGGGCAGGTGTCAGCCCCTATACTTCGCCTTTCGGCTTCGCAGAGACCTGTGTTTTTGCTAAACAGTCGCTTGGGCCTATTCACTGCGGCTCCTCCTTAAAGGAGCACCCCTTCTCCCGAAGTTACGGGGTCATTTTGCCGAGTTCCTTAACGAGAGTTCTCCCGCTCACCTTAGGATTCTCTCCTCGCCTACCTGTGTCGGTTTGCGGTACGGGCACCTATGAACTTACTAGAGGCTTTTCTTGGCAGTGTGAAATCCGGAACTTCGGTACTCTATTTCCCTCCCCGTCACAGCTTGAAATTATCGGACGGATTTGCCTATCCGACTTTCTCACTGCTTGGGCGCACACATCCATCCGTGCGCATTCCTTATCCTACTGCGTCCCCCCATCGTTCAAACGTTCATGAGGTGGTACAGGAATATCTACCTGTTGTCCATCGCCTACGCCTTTCGGCCTCGGCTTAGGTCCCGACTAACCCTGAGAGGACGAGCCTTCCTCAGGAAACCTTAGGCATTCGGTGAAAGAGATTCTCACTCTTTTTTCGCTACTCATACCGGCATTCTCACTTCAAAGCGCTCCACCAGTCCTCACGATCTGACTTCACTGCACTTTGAACGCTCTCCTACCATTGTTCGTAGAACAATCCGCAGCTTCGGTGATACGTTTAGCCCCGGTACATTTTCGGCGCAGAGTCACTCGACCAGTGAGCTATTACGCACTCTTTAAATGGTGGCTGCTTCTAAGCCAACATCCTGGTTGTCTGGGCAACTCCACATCCTTTTCCACTTAACGTATACTTTGGGACCTTAGCTGGCGGTCTGGGCTGTTTCCCTTTCGACTATGAACCTTATCACCCATAGTCTGACTCCCAAGGATAAGTAGCTGGCATTCGGAGTTTGACTGAATTCGGTAACCCGATGAGGGCCCCTAGTTCAATCAGTGCTCTACCTCCAGTACTCTTTCCTTGAGGCTAGCCCTAAAGCTATTTCGGAGAGAACCAGCTATCTCCGTGTTCGATTGGCATTTCACCCCTACCCACACCTCATCCCCGCATTTTTCAACATACGTGGGTTCGGGCCTCCAGTCAGTGTTACCTGACCTTCACCCTGGACATGGGTAGATCACACGGTTTCGGGTCTACGACCGCATACTATATCGCCCTATTCAGACTCGCTTTCGCTGCGGCTCCGTGTCTTCCACTTAACCTTGCATACGATCGTAACTCGCCGGTCCATTCTACAAAAGGTACGCCGTCACCCATTAACGGGCTTCGACTACTTGTAGGCACACGGTTTCAGGTTCTCTTTCACTCCCCTCCCGGGGTGCTTTTCACCTTTCCCTCACGGTACTGGTTCACTATCGGTCACTAGGGAGTATTTAGCCTTGGGAGATGGTCCTCCCGGATTCCGACGGAATTCCTCGTGTTCCGCCGTACTCAGGATA
Source organism: Virgibacillus sp. 6R (assembly GCF_001895305.1). NCBI lineage: Bacteria > Bacillati > Bacillota > Bacilli > Caryophanales > Bacillaceae > Virgibacillus > Virgibacillus sp. 6R. The sequence goes on from NZ_CP017762.1 coordinate 1,607,781, forward strand.
CACTCCGGAGGAGATTCCTTTTCGATTACAGGGCTGTTACCTTCTTTGGCGGATCTTTCCAGATCGCTTCATCTAAAGAATCTCTTGATAACTCCTATGGAGTGTCCTACAACCCCAGAAGGCAAGCCTTCTGGTTTGGGCTGTTTCCGTTTCGCTCGCCGCTACTTGGGAAATCGCATTTGCTTTCTCTTCCTCCGGGTACTGAGATGTTTCAGTTCCCCGGGTATGCCTCTTCTATCCTATGAATTCAGATAAAAGTACTACTCCATTACGAGCAGTGGGTTCCCCCATTCGGAAATTCCCGGATCGACGTCTACTTACGACTCCCCGGGACATATCGGTGTTAGTCCCGTCCTTCTTCGGCTCCTAGTGCCAAGGCATCCACCGTGCGCCCTTATTCACTTAACTAACTTTCTATTTATGAATAAGCATATTACTTTTCAGCTTTTGGTTTTCTAGCTTCAGCTCATAGCAATAGCATGACTTCCTTCCTCTCCATACGATAAGTCAACATCGATTCACTTGCGTTCACCGTGTTCCTTTATCTCCTTCGAGTCAGTCCAGTCTGTACATCGCTACACATTCGCTTCCGCTTTTAGTTTGATGTCGTTGTTACTCTTATTTAGTTTTCAAGGTACAAAGTTTCTACAGGATGTCGTGACTTCTGTGTTCGTCACAGGACGTGACGGATTTTAACAGAAAATCCTTTTATCCTTGAGAGGTATAATTTACTCTCTCAAAACTGAACCAAACAACCAAGTATGTCTTCCGCATAGTCTAGCTTCAACGTTCAAACAACGCCAAAGCTTCCTATCTATTCCTTAGAAAGGAGGTGATCCAGCCGCACCTTCCGATACGGCTACCTTGTTACGACTTCACCCCAATCATTGGTCCCACCTTCGGCGGCTGGCTCCAAAAGGTTACCTCACCGACTTCGGGTGTTACCAACTCTCGTGGTGTGACGGGCGGTGTGTACAAGACCCGGGAACGTATTCACCGCGGCATGCTGATCCGCGATTACTAGCGATTCCGGCTTCATGCAGGCGAGTTGCAGCCTGCAATCCGAACTGAGAATGGTTTTATGGGATTTGCTTGGCCTCGCGGCTTCGCTGCCCTTTGTTCCATCCATTGTAGCACGTGTGTAGCCCAGGTCATAAGGGGCATGATGATTTGACGTCATCCCCACCTTCCTCCGGTTTGTCACCGGCAGTCACCTTAGAGTGCCCAACTAAATGCTGGCAACTAAGATCAAGGGTTGCGCTCGTTGCGGGACTTAACCCAACATCTCACGACACGAGCTGACGACAACCATGCACCACCTGTCACTCTGTCCCCGAAGGGAACTCCCTATCTCTAGGGGCGTCAGAGGATGTCAAGACCTGGTAAGGTTCTTCGCGTTGCTTCGAATTAAACCACATGCTCCACCGCTTGTGCGGGTCCCCGTCAATTCTTTTGAGTTTCAGCCTTGCGGCCGTACTCCCCAGGCGGAGTGCTTAATGCGTTAACTTCAGCACTAAGGGGCGGAAACCCCCTAACACCTAGCACTCATCGTTTACGGCGTGGACTACCAGGGTATCTAATCCTGTTCGCTACCCACGCTTTCGCACCTCAGCGTCAGTTACAGACCAGAGAGTCGCCTTCGCCACTGGTGTTCCTCCACATCTCTACGCATTTCACCGCTACACGTGGAATTCCACTCTCCTCTTCTGTACTCAAGTCCCCCAGTTTCCAATGGCCCTCCACGGTTAAGCCGTGGGCTTTCACATCAGACTTAAAGGACCGCCTGCGCGCGCTTTACGCCCAATAATTCCGGACAACGCTTGCCCCCTACGTATTACCGCGGCTGCTGGCACGTAGTTAGCCGGGGCTTTCTGGTTAGGTACCGTCAAGGTGCCAACCTATTCGAATGGCACTTGTTCTTCCCTAACAACAGAGTTTTACGATCCGAAAACCTTCATCACTCACGCGGCGTTGCTCCGTCAGACTTTCGTCCATTGCGGAAGATTCCCTACTGCTGCCTCCCGTAGGAGTCTGGGCCGTGTCTCAGTCCCAGTGTGGCCGATCACCCTCTCAGGTCGGCTACGCATCGTCGCCTTGGTGAGCTTTTATCTCACCAACTAGCTAATGCGCCGCGGGCCCATCTGTAAGTGACAGCATATGCCGCCTTTCAACATCTCGTCATGCGACGATATGTATCATCCGGTATTAGCCCCGGTTTCCCGGAGTTATCCCAGTCTTACAGGTAGGTTGCCCACGTGTTACTCACCCGTCCGCCGCTCGTTCCACAAGCGTCACCCCCGAAGGAGATCTGCTTGCTTCCCGCGCTCGACTTGCATGTATTAGGCACGCCGCCAGCGTTCGTCCTGAGCCAAGATCAAACTCTCCATAGAAAACTCACTTTTGGTGTTTACAAAAGCGAAGTTGCACTTGTGCAAATAAGTAACGTGTTACTCATTTGCCATAAAAGTTTGTGATGATGAACACCGTTCTTCATCATTCTTAGCTTCTTCCGAGATTGCTCTCGGTCGATTTTTTAAAAGAAAAACAGAGATTGCTTTTCTTGACATACTGGTTGTTTTGTTCAGTTTTCAAAGAGCAAATTTGTTAATTGCTTTTAATGAAGCAACTTTTATATCATACCATCCTCAAAAGAGAATGTCAACAACTTTTTCGAAGAAATTTATTATAAACTATTTCATCAAAACAAACTGCTTACGTTGTTGCAACTTCATTTGCTGTTTCAGCAAATGGGCCTGAGTGGACTTGAACCACCGACCTCACGCTTATCAGGCGTGCGCTCTAACCAACTGAGCTACAGGCCCATAAATCATATATGGAGCGGGTGAAGGGAATCGAACCCTCGTCATCAGCTTGGAAGGCTGAGGTTTTACCATTAAACTACACCCGCTTATAAAACTATCCGATGGTCGGGAAGACAGGATTTGAACCTGCGACCCCATGGTCCCAAACCATGTGCTCTACCAAGCTGAGCTACTTCCCGTATAATGGCGCGCCCGAGAGGAGTCGAACCCCTAACCTTTTGATCCGTAGTCAAACGCTCTATCCAATTGAGCTACGGGCGCTAATGAACAATATAGCTGATTTGAAATGCGGTCGAGAGGACTTGAACCTCCACGGGTTATTCACCCACTAGGCCCTCAACCTAGCGCGTCTGCCATTCCGCCACGACCGCGACTTAAAAAAGTAAAAAATAAAAGGCTGTGTTTGTGTTTCACAGCTTTATCTAAAAGTCTTGATATTATTAATGAGAATAATCATTGGAATCTCGCTAAAAATTTATCATTCGTGACTTCTTTTAAATAAAGCTATTGTTATCTATCTGTAATTATGCGGGTGGAGGGAGTTGAACCCCCACGTCCGAAGACACTAGATCCTAAGTCTAGCGCGTCTGCCAATTCCGCCACACCCGCAATGCAGTATTGTTAATGGTGAGCCATGGAGGATTCGAACCTCCGACCCTCTGATTAAAAGTCAGATGCTCTACCGACTGAGCTAATGGCTCCTATTTATCATTCAAACATTTTAAGTTCTTATAATAGCTTGTATAACCTGATCCTTGGTGAAAGATGCAAGTAACTTCCATTTCTATCATTACTCGCGACTTGTACGTTTTAAGAATCAAAAAATGGCTGGGCTACTAGGATTCGAACCTAGGATACACGGGATCAAAACCCGATGCCTTACCGCTTGGCTATAGCCCAACAATGGCGGTCCGGACGGGACTCGAACCCGCGACCTCCTGCGTGACAGGCAGGCATTCTAACCAACTGAACTACCGGACCCGACCTATTCATTTTTTTAAAATGACCCGTACGGGATTCGAACCCGTGTTACCGCCGTGAAAGGGCGGTGTCTTAACCGCTTGACCAACGGGCCACGAAATGGCGGAGAAGGAGGGATTTGAACCCTCGCGCCGCTTACGCGACCTACACCCTTAGCAGGGGCGCCTCTTCAGCCACTTGAGTACTTCTCCAAGTATGGCTCCACAGGTAGGATTCGAACCTACGACCGATCGGTTAACAGCCGATTGCTCTACCACTGAGCTACTGTGGAATTTTTTTAATCAAGAATAGCAACGAGAAATATAGTACAATAATTTTCGATAAATGTCAATAGGTTAAAACCATTTTATTGTAGGAAATTTTTCTTGTTGCAACTAATATGTAATTGACAGCTTATTTAATTTACCATGAATGACAAAAATCGTCAATAGATTATTCTACTTTCTCTTATTTATTTTGTATTTCACGTATATAAGTCTTTGCCCCCTGTCGTCTCTATAATAAGAATAGCTTTCCTTTACACTTACCACATCTGTACTTTTTTATATCCACCTTCCTCTGTCGTTTAAACGTTTGATTACATGACTCGCAAATATATGTATACTTATGTCTTTGCTGAGAAGGTAACGGAGTGCAATATCTAGGAGAATTAGTTGCACGCATTAATTCTTTAAATGATTTATCTTGATGCTTATACCCTTTTCCTTCAATATGAAGATGGTAATGACAAAGTTCATGTTTAATAATTCCTATAAACTCTGCTTCTCCTGCTTCTTCCAAATATCTTGGATTTAATTCAATAATCTTTTTAACAGGAATATATCTCCCACCTGTTGTCCTTAGTCGATCATTAAATATTACCTTATGCATGAACGGCTTGTTAAAGTAAGTTAAGGATATATCATTTACCCAATGATGGAGTTCTTTATCACTTATTAGCGGCATTTGAAAAACCCCCTCCTTTTTTCACAACATTATCATACACATATTTTTGCACGTAATCAACATCCGCAAATTATTTATAATGATTTTAATTAAATATTGATTTTTGTTTAATTTGTATTATAATATAAGTATCATTTAATTTTACTTAAGGGGAGGAATTAGTTTGAATAAAAGAAATAGGATGACAACTGCAGCAGGCGCTCCCGTCGCTGACAACCAAAATTCCATCACAGCTGGACAGCATGGTCCAACTTTAATACAAGATTTTCACTTACTAGAAAAGCTGGCTCATTTTAATAGAGAAAGGATTCCTGAACGTATTGTTCACGCCAAAGGAACTGGTGCATATGGATATTTCGAAGTTACAAACGACGAAATTGCTAATTACACGAAAGCTGATTTCCTTAGTGAAGCAGGTAAACGCACAGATATGTTTATTCGTTTTTCTACCGTTGCAGGGGAACTCGGTTCGGCTGATACTGTCCGTGACCCACGTGGCTTTGCAGTTAAATTTTATACAAATGAAGGAAATTATGACTTAGTTGGAAATAACACACCTATCTTTTTCATAAGAGATGCAATTAAATTTCCTGACTTTATTCATACACAAAAACGGAATCCTAAAACGCATTTAAAAGATAAAGATATGGTCTGGGATTTCTGGTCACTATCACCTGAATCACTTCATCAAATCACGTACCTACACGGTGATCGTGGAATTCCTGCCACGTTCAGACATATGAATGGGTATGGGAGTCATACATTTAAGTGGGTTAATAAAGGCGGAGAGGCATTCTGGGTGAAGTATCATTTTATTAGTGAACAGGGTGTCAAAGGACTTGAAGCTTCTCTAGCAGAAAAAGTTGCAGGCGAAAACCCGGATTATCATATTGAAGACTTACACAATGCAATTGAAAATAAGGACTACCCTGCTTGGAAATTATATGTCCAAATTATGCCTTATGAAGATGCAAAAACATACAAGTGGGATCCCTTCGATGTAACGAAAGTATGGTCTAAGAAAGATTATCCTCGTATTGAAGTCGGACGAATGGTATTAAATCGAAATCCTGAAAATTATTTTGCTGAAGTTGAGCAGGCGGCTTTCTCTCCTGGGCAATTCGTACCTGGAATTGAAGCTTCTCCAGATAAGATGTTGCAAGGACGTCTATTTGCTTATTCTGATGCACACCGCTATCGCCTTGGTGTAAACCATCACCAAATTCCCGTCAATCGTCCAAAAGTAGAAGTAAATAATTATCAAAGAGACGGGTTCATGGCAGTTAATGGCAATGGTGGAGACAAACCAAACTATGAACCAAATAGTGTGAATGGACCAGTTGAAGATCCAACAGCAAAAATAAAACCATTTGATGTTTACGGTGAGGCAGATAGTGTACCTTATGATAGTGATGACCATTATACACAAGCCGGGGATTTATATCGCTTAATGTCAGCAGATGAAAAAGATCGACTCATTCAAGCGTTTGTGGATCATATGAAACCAGTAACGAGAGATGAAATTAAGCTCCGTCAAATCGGTCATTTTTATAAAGCTGATCCTGAGTGGGGCGAGCGTATTGCGCAAGGACTTGGTCTTCAAATACCAGAAAGTGTAAAATCATAACCCAGAAGCTACTGCAACTTGGTTACATTTTTATAGTGGAACAAAGGCGCGGGGCGCCCGTTTAGCAACGTAGCGAATGGAACGAATCAACTAAAGATTTAGGAATCATGCCCCTGCAACCAGGGGTATGCCGACGCCTGAGCGGCTAGCCCGTTTTTAGTCGGCCTTCCCCTTAGCGACGAACCGATGAGGCCTTATCTTAGGGCGCATTTCTAAAGTCGCCTAGTTGCTTGCGATGGATCCGGACGTGACTATTCGGTTATTTCGTTATTCCCAAGCATCTCATTTTATGTTTCTTATACAGCAAAAAAGCATGGCATTTCAGCCATGCTTTTTTTTGGTAAACGTATTAGTCAAACACAAGATCTTTACTCAGCTTAAATATCAGATAACAACGCAACTGAAAATGTACTTATTTTTCCTGAATCATGGATAATGCAATTCTTCCTTTATTAACATCGATATCATCTACCCACACTGTAACAACATCCCCTACTGAAGCGATATCCATTGGATGTTTCACAAAAGAATGAGACATTTTTGAAATATGAACAAGTCCATCCTGCTTCACGCCAATGTCTACAAACACGCCGAAGTCAACTACATTTCGGACAGTACCTTGTAATTCCATCCCAGGTTCTATATCTTCTAGTGATAAAACATTTTTCTTTAAAATCGGTTGTGGAAAGTCGTCACGTGGGTCACGCTCTGGCTTCACTAATGCTTGTACAATATCATGAAGTGTCGGCTCACCTATCTCTAATTGCTCGGCGACTTCTCTGTTATGAATCGATTGTACAGCTTTCTTCAACTTATCTGAACCGATATCTTCTAGTGAACAATCGATAATATGCAGTAACTGTTCTGTTACCTTATAGCTTTCCGGGTGTATCGGCGTTCGATCTAATGGATGATCTCCGTCCATAATCCGCAAAAACCCAATTCCCTGCTCGTATGTTTTAGCACCTAGGCGAGGGATCTTTTTCAATTGTTTTCGATTTGTAAACTTCCCTTCTTCTTCACGCCGCTTTACGATATTATTGGCAACTGTTTTACTTAAACCAGATACATATTGTAAAAGGGAAGAAGAAGCAGTGTTTACATTTACTCCAACTTGGTTAACCGCTGTTTCCACGACAAAGGATAAAGATTCATTTAGCGCTTTTTGACTAACATCATGCTGGTACTGTCCTACACCAATCGATTTCGGATCGATTTTAACTAATTCCGCTAATGGGTCCTGCACTCGACGAGCTATGGACACGGCACTTCGTTCTTCTACTTGTAAATCAGGAAACTCTTCTCTTGCAAGCTTAGATGCAGAATACACACTAGCCCCAGCCTCGTTCACGATAATATATGGGATGGACAGTTGGTGCTTATAAATAACATCTGAAATAAATTGCTCTGTTTCTCTGGAGGCTGTTCCATTACCAATGGCAACTAATTCAATCGGGTATTGTTTCATCAACTCCAGCACTATTTTTTCCGTGCCTGCCGTATCTTTTTTCGGTGCAGTCGGATACATTACACCAACATGGTGAACTTTCCCTGTTTCATCGACTACAGCCAGCTTACAACCTGTACGAAAAGCAGGATCTACACCAAGAATTGTTTTTCCTTTTAAAGGTGGTTGCAATAAAAGACTTTTTAGGTTTTTGGAAAACACTTCAATTGCCTGCTGCTCCGCTTTTTCCGTTAAACTACTACGAATTTCCCGCTCAATCGAGGGTTGTATCAAACGTTTATAGCTGTCTTCAATCGCATGTTGTAACAATTCTGCAACTTGTTTACTAGCAGAACGCTGTACTATTTTTTGATGTAAAAACTCCAATATCCGTTCAGTCGGCGGTTGAATAGATACTTTCAGAACCTCTTCTTTTTCCCCACGATTAAGCGCAAGGATACGGTGAGGTACTAATGAACGAACTTGCTCATGGAACGTATAATACATTTCATATACTTGCTTATCATCTTTGTCACGATCTTTTACTTCCGACTCAATTGTGCCTCGTTTCATCGTCTCATCACGCAAATACTCTCGAAAAGCTGGTTCTTCAGCAATCCACTCGGCAATAATGTCATTTACCCCTGCCAACACATCTTCTATGGTATGTAATTCATTTTCCTCAGAAATATAGTTCGCTGCTTCATCAGCAAGCGCTACGATTTCCTGTTGCCAGACAAGCTCAGCTAACGGTTCCAACCCTTTTTCTTTGGCAATCGTCGCTCTCGTCCGACGTTTTTGCTTGTACGGACGATATAAATCTTCAACTCGTTGTAATTGCGTAGCCTGTAATATTTCCTGTTGCAATTCCTCCGTTAACTTGCCTTGATCGGCAATACTACGTAACACCTCTTCTTTTCTCTCTGCTAAATGAACAGCATATTTCCATTTATCTTGAACAGATTTAATTTGTACTTCATCTAACCCACCAGTAGCTTCTTTTCGATACCGAGCAATAAATGGGACCGTGTTTCCATCTTCTAGTAAAGCAATTACTTTATTGACAATGGGTGCTTTTACTTCTGTTTCCTTCGATACCCATAACGTTAATTCTTGATTGATTTCATTTGCCACATGCTTTCCTCCTTTACTCATGTTGTCTATTTTATCAAAAAAGAGCTTGCTTTCCCACTATCGGTCTGACATGCTTATTGAAATGGGAGTGCTATCAACCTAAATACAATAACTATTTATACATTTTTAAATTGTATTAAAAAGGAGTGATGAAAATGGAATTTAAAAAACTAGCAGGGGAAGAACAAAGGCGCGGGGCGCCCGTTTAGCAACGTAGCGAATGGAACGAATCAACGGAGATAAAGGAATCACGGTGAGGTAACGAACCGATGAGAACTTATCGTAGGGCGCATTTCTAAAATCGCCTAGTTGCTGGGCTCATGCGCCGGACGTGGCTAGTCGGTTATTTCGTTATCCCCAAGCACCTCATTTTATACTTGCTTATCTTACAAGATGAACTCATTGCTTTATATACCTTGAATCACTGGAGCTTTCACGTAAAATCCACTTTCACAGAAGCAGATGTTATAATCAGTTACAATAATGGGTGGTTCGAAGAGGACAAAGAAACATTCTGGATGGAAAAAATGGGGCGAAGATTGGTTTAATAATTATTGGAGATATTTCTGATACCATTCCAATACTCTTAGATGTTCGAATCGCAAACAATATGAGAGGAAAAGGGTACGGAACAAAAGCAGTTAATTGGATTGCGGATTATGTATTTACAAACTTTGAAGAAAAGATCAGAATAGAAGCATGATAATATAGCGATGAGAAAAGCTTTCTTTAAATCCAATTTTGTCAAAGAAGGTTACTTGAGAAGTGCTTGGGAAAACGCAGATGGAACTATTTCCTGATACTGCGCTTTATGCAATCATTCGTAAAGACTGGGAACAACAAACCATTACTCCCTCGCTATTAAATGAGCTGCCATTTTAATATATGTACATCCACACCCCAGCATGGAGGGCTGATTTGCTTTCAATCAGCCCCCTTATAGTGCATGGCGATTAATGTTGTATCGTCACTTCTGTTTACATTTGATATATGTTTAAATGTTTCCGTAATTTCTTGTACATTTTTCGTCATTAAGTATTTTTGCGATAAATCTCGATCAGTTACACCGTCAGAAAACATAATAAACATCATATTTGGCTGCAACTTCTCACGAACAATTTTAAATGGTCGATGGTAGCCTGCTAAATAGCCAGCATTGGGGATATTACGCTTTTTCTGCTTATTGTCAGTAATCGTTAGAATGCCAATGTTGCCGATGGAAGAAAAAGAATACATCGACGCTAGAAAATCAAGCTTGAGAATACCGATGACCACACCGCGTTTTCCTTGTAACTGCTCATTGCATTTTTTGATAATTGTTTCAATACTTGCGTGGATATTGCTCTTAATAATATCAATGACAACCTGAGACGATTCTTTTGCCAATTCACCACTGCCTAACCCATCCGCAATGGCGCAGACAAAATCACGGTCTGTCTCTTCATAAAAGAAGCTATCACCACAGTAGTAATTGCCTGTTTTCGCTTGTTGAAATACAGACACCTGGACTTGTTCCATCTTTAATCAAAGACCTCCGAATTCTCAGACTGAATTGCTTCTCGCAATTTACGCAATGAACGTCGTTGCAACCGTGAAACATGCATTTGCGATATGCCTAGTAATTCACCAGTTTCCTTTTGGCTCTTATTTTCAAAATAGGTATATTGTAAGATTTTCTGTTCACGTTCAGACAATATCGGAAATATTTTTTCCAAAAGCATTCTCTGATCCGTCTGTTCATATCCCGTTTCTTCTTTGCCAACTAAATCTAATATAGCAACTGTGCTGCCATCGGAATCTGCCTCTACTTTCCGATCTACAGAAAGTGCTTTATAACTTTTCCCCATTTCCATTGTTTCCAAGATATCTTCTTCCGTCACTTGCAAATAGTCTGCTATCTGTTTAATGGAGGGGGAAGATTGATTTTCCATCGTTAAAACATCGACGGCTTTTTTTATTTTGGGACCTAATTCTTTAATACGTCTAGGAACATGTACACTCCATGTTTTATCTCTTATAAATCTTTTTATCTCACCGATAATAGTAGGTATCGCAAAAGATTCAAAAGATTTACCGAACGTTGAATCATACCGGCGGACTGCAGCAAGTAAACCGATCATACCTACTTGGACAAGGTCTTCATGAATTGCACTATTTTTCGAGTATTTACGTGCAATTGATTCTACAAGATCTTTATATTTGAGTACAAGTTGTTCCTGTAGCTGCTCATCAGTAGGCTTTTTTTGCAATGATTCAATTAATTGGTAAACCTCATCTCTTCCGCTATTGTGTGGTTGAGATTTGGTCGTCATCCAAGCCCACCTCAGCTTCATGTTCATGTATATACTTTGTCATTAATACAATGACACCGTAATGATTATTGATTTGAACTTTATCCATTAATGCATTAATTAAAAACAGACCAAAACCCCCTTCTCTTAATTCTTCAATCGATTCGGTCTCTTTGTATGGTCCAATCCCATCTTTTATTTCATTTAAGTCGAAACTTCCACCATGATCTGCAACCATGATTTCCAATCGATCTTCATAGACACCAAATCCAATGGTGACTTCACCATCCTCATCCTCATCATACGCATGGGTCACCGTATTAGTAATGGCTTCTGATATAGCTATTTTCAAATCTTCTATATCTTCATAAGAAAAGCCCATTCTGTTGGCAATTCCTGAAATACTTAACCTTACAACTCCTACATATTCTGCTTTAGCTGGAACCTTCAGTTCAATAAAATCAAATTTCTCCATTATTCGCTCCCACCTCGAATCGAAGCACGTAAATCCATGATTTCATCTAAGCCGGTGATTTTAAATAACCGAAGCACACGGTCTTGGATATTCACAAGCGTAAGCTTACTGCTATACTCTTTCGATGATTTTAATGCACTAATAAATGTGCCCAGACCAGTACTGTCCATATAATTTATCTCCGCTAAATCTACTTCTACATGATGCTCCTCTTGCCTCGTAAGCGGAATTAATGCTTCTTTTAAATTTGGAGCAGTATAAGCGTCAATTTCTCCAACCAAGTAAACAACCGATTTCATTGGTCCTTCATTCACCACATTAATCGTTAGATTCATACTTTCCCTCCTAAATCACAACATAATTAGAAAAATTTGGCTTGTCGCTAAGTCTTATGGCGGAAGCCTTTGTTTTTCTTATACTATAAACCAAAAAACCTTATACTTCCTATAGTGTAAAATAAAACTTCATTCAGGAAGAGTTTGCCTCCATTTCCTACTGAATGTTTCGTACCACAAGGGTATGACCTATTTAGATGTTGTTATCTCCCGCTTAGGCTTATTTGTTTTCACCTCCAACCTTGAAGTGAAAATCGTAGAGCGCCTTACATACGGGATAAACACACGAGGTATTAGATGCGTATTCAATAAGACCACATTACACTTACTAATACCCATTACTGAAAATGCTTAAACTTCTCTGCGTAAAATAAGTAATGTAAAATCATCCCGCAGTTCAAAGTCCTGTAAACGTTCAAAATATTTAAATGTTTGATCAACCATCACCTGCGCAGGCAAATGGGCGTTCTGCTTAATGACATCTAATACTTCTTCCCGCTCAATAAAGCGTTCGCCATCCCTGCATTCTGTAACTCCGTCGGTTAGGAGAATCACCATATCCCCCTGCTCTATTTTCAGTTCATACTGGGGATAAGTAGTATCCGGTGTAACACCTAAAACAAGACCTTTTGTTTTCAATTCAACAAAAACGTCCTGACTAGAGTTATAATAAAATCCTGGTTCATGACCGGCTGAAGCGTAACGAAGTGTATGGTCAGAAGGGAGGTATTGGGCATAAAACATCGTAATAAACATACTTGGATCAACGTTTCTTTCCACGACTCGATTCATATTTGCTAATATAGCTTTAGGCGTCATTGCATCCTCAGGGTAACTATCCATGGCATATTTGATCATCGACATGCACAAGGCAGCGGGAATGCCCTTTCCAATCACATCAGCCATCGCAATTCCTAATGATCCATCTCTTCCTTTCACAAAATGATGGTAGTCGCCATTCATTTGGTGTGCAGGAACACTTATAACTCCAATGTCTAAACCTTCAATATTCGGCTTCTTTGTTTCCAGAAGTGTTTCTTGCATGCTAGCTGCAACTGATATTTCCGCTTTTAATTCAGATTGCTTTTCTCTAAGCTGCTGATACTCTTGATGAGCAATCCCATAGGCAATCATTGCTTCTAGTAAAAAATTCATGGAATATTGAATGTCTTCACTTAAATTTGGGTACAAGTCTTGGAGAGATTGAATATGCATATTTACAATTTCATCAGGAAGAACATTATTTTTAATAAACGCTTTACTAGCCTGTTCAATTTCATATAGCGATTGTTCATCTCTTGTTTCAATGTATCGTTTCATTAATGCTTTATAAGCTTCTGTATCTAATTTCATTAAACCGCTCATTATTTTCCCCCTCACTCTCCATGACAACTGGATAATGGGAAGCAGTTAATAGCTCTTAGATATAATAAAATTAATCAAAACATGCGTCTACTACACTCCGTTGCATTTCTTCTATTAAGCTATAACGCTTATATTCCCACAGTTATTCCTATATTTTTGTAACGGTAGCATAAAATGAATTTTATCTTAGCCATTTGATCGCTTTTACACGAGTCCCTTTACCAACTTCTGATTGAAGGTCAAATTCATCCATTAGCCTCTTCACACCAGGTAAACCTGCACCCAACCCACCGGAGGTTGAATAACCATCTTCTAAGACTTGTCCAACATCTTCAATCCCAGGACCAATATCTATGGCAATAATGCATAATCCTTTTTGCTCAAACGTATCAATGACTTCAAAACATATTTGCCCGTGATCTGCATATAAATAAATATTTCTTGCTAGTTCCGATATGGTCGTAGCGATTCTAGCCTGATCAACAGTGCCAAAACCAATTTCCCTTGCAATATCTCTACCTAGCTGTCGTGCACCTACTATATCCCATTCTTTTTTTATATTCACGCAAGATTGAGGCTTCATTGGCTATTCCCCCAAATCCTGGTAGAGTTTAATAAGGCCTTGCTCTAAGTTTAATGCAGTCGGTACATTTTTCAGGTGAATACCTAAATCAATTAACGTAACTGCTACGGCAGGCTGAATTCCTGTTAAAACTACCTTTGCCCCCATTAAATCTGACATTGTTACAACATCACCTAGAACTTTGGCAATAAAAGAGTCAATGATGTCGACGGAAGTTAAATCAATGACTACACCTGTAGAACCATTTTTGTGGATTTTATCTAACAAGTCTTCCTGAAATTGAATGGCTGTTTGATCATCGATTTCTGTTTGTATGGAGATAAGTAGGTAATTGTGAAGCTTTAAAATAGGTATTCGCACGCTGTTCACTCTCCTTTTAACGATTGAATCATTTGCTCTATACTATCTGCTCTATTTTCCAAATCAACAATTTGGCGATCTGTCAATTCGAGCGCTGTACGAAACCCTTTCTTCAAGGAACTTTTCGTTGGAAACTTGCTTAAATCAATCCCAAGGTTAACAATGGTTTGGGCAATTTCCGGTCGAATACCAACAAGAATACATGTTGCACCGATTAAACGAACAGCTTCTGCTGCTTGTATAATATGATGCGCCACCATCGTATCCACGACAGGAACTCCAGTAATGTCGATCAAAACAACTTCTGAATTGTGTTTAATTGCACCGTCCAGTAAATTTTCCATAATTAATTTGGCACGATCTGTATCCACCGTTCCAATTAAAGGCATAATCGTAATCCCATCCATAACAGGAATCAATGGAGCAGATAATTCTTGCAGCGCCACTCGTTGTAATGATACCGTGTTTTCCCAGCTTCCTGAATACTCATTTACGAGTTGTCGGATTAATGGTTCCACCCATGTATCAACACTTTTCAACACATTGGAAATAAATGCTGGGTCAAGCTGTTCATATTGGCTCAAAATATAATCGATTGTAACCCTACGAAATACTTGTAAGCCATCAGTAATATAACTCAACGGCCAACCGAGGTTAATAATTTTTTCCGAAAATTCTTCAACCGCTTTTGGCGAGCCAGCATTTTTAAGGCTTGTAAAAATAACATTAACAAATTGGCGATTTGTACTTTCAAATAACTCATCAGAAATACTTGCTGTATAATTATCTAGCTTTAAAGAATTAATTTCTTGCATCCAAAGCTGAACAATAGAATCACTGTTTTCAATAGCAATTTTTTTTAACTTCTCATCCATTTCATTACCCCCAGTTTACTTGATTGCTACCTCGTTAAGTCATATCATTTATAAGTGTAAGACTCCCATTCATGTCATATATGTCAAGCATACTTAAACGTTAAGTAGCTTGCTTACTGTATTCCTAAAGCCTTAAAGTACAAGATGTCACCACGCTCGCATCGAGGAAATCTTACAAAATTCAAGACATATCAACATTTATTGTAACACAGAAACAAAAACAGAATGAAATAATATTCCATTAAAGCGATGTTCAAAATACGCCAAAAAGACTCAAGCATTTCCTCGTTATGTCTTATGTAAAACAACCCACATAATGAATCCAAGAAGATCTTCATTCCTGTACAAAACTGCTGCTAAAAACTCCATTTTCTCAGAAACTTCGACACTCGGATGTATCAGCATCGGTTTATAGCAGACAAAATTTAATTCGCTGGATTTCGTTACTTTAAAGGAGCCGAGAGCAAGTCCTGTTTTTTGAATAGCACTTAGGGGAATTGTTTAAAAAATGATAAACAACAAATGGTAGAATTGATAATGACCGTGAGAGCAAGGCTGTTCCTAAAAACCATTCAAAAACAAATCCAACAGAGAAAAGAATATTTATGGTTCTCTTACTTCATGGCGCTTTACAGGAACTATTATCAAACAAAAATCTAGGTACAAAAATCAAGATGGATTTTATTGTCCTGAGGAAAAGTTCGCACGAAGGGACTTTACCTGTATAATATCGATAATTACCACCGCTGACTCAAGGAGTTACAACGATTTAGAGGGATTGCAGCAAAACAGCGAGGATGGTTTAATAAATGAAACTTTTAATTCTTCTAATTCGTATATAGGGTGACAGAGGCTATAATGACTGGAGCTTAAACGGTGAATCCGATTATAATATAAATGAAAGGGGAATCAATTATGTCTACAGATATCATTAACATAGTAGCTATAGTTTCTACTATTATATGGATTATGGTGTTTCGAGAGCTTATAAAATCTTCCAAAGAGGACAATAGACGAAAAATAATCACTTTAGTATCTGCGGGTTCTTTATCAACACTAATACTGACCATTTTACTTTTCCAAAACATCCAGTTCTAAAATTATGACATAAAACGCATAATGAATACGGTATATACCTCATTTAGATTTAAAATTTATTTTCATAATAGATGGTAACTCGAAATGCGAGCTATAGTGGTTTCTTATCTTGTAAAAAATCCTCTTGTCATATCACAAGAGGATTATCATTGATCATACATATCCTTCAGTCCTAAACTGATTTCCAATGCCTGGTTGATCTTTTTCATCATTTCTTTATCTAATTTTGTAATTTTATCTGTTAACCGTTGTTTATCAAGTGTTCGTATTTGCTCTAGCAAAATAACGGAATCACGGTCAAACCCATATCGTTTTGCATCAATCTCCACATGAGTAGGGAGCTTTGCTTTTTGAATTTGCGCTGTAATTGCAGCAACAATAACGGTAGGACTGAAACGATTCCCGATATCATTTTGCAGGATCAATACCGGGCGGATGCCTCCCTGTTCTGATCCAACAACAGGGGAAAGGTCAGCGAAATACACTTCGCCTCTTTGTACGATCAAATGGTTACACCCCGATCACAGAGCGTTCCAAGGTGTTTTTTGCTTCCTCTTCAGCTTGAAAAGCTTCTGAAGCAATTGTCAAATTAATACGACCCATTTCTGCATAACCTTTTTCCATGGTTTCGCGAAATTGTTGAAAGTGCTCATCTCTTTTATGCTGAAGATAGTTCCTTGTTGCCTGACATATGAAATCACTCAAATCACTATTCTCATACTTCACCAGACCATCCACCTCATTTAACAGGTTTTTCGGTATTTTAACTAATACTTCTTGCAAGCTTTCTGACAAAACCATCACACCTCCGCCAACTGTTGAACGAACTTTGTAAAAGTTATTTTTATAATATCATTGAATTCGCCTGTTTGCAAAGGGTTCCTTAAAAATTCCCCAAAAAATATCTTGTTTTGTCGTTTATTATTACCTTTATTGTGGTATAGCAAATAGAATAAGCCTTTATTCAACAGTATCTTTAGCGATTGTTCAAAAAGCCTCATTTCGTCTGCGCTGATAAGTTAACAGCTTTGCGAATGTCACCTCCGGAAGTCACATGCAAGTAGTAACGTTGTAATAAAACACCAGAACTCAGCAAGCGCCATTTTTCAGCCATTTCTGCTTTAACAGATCTTGCTGCTCGCTTTTAGAACATACACTATACAATTCGAACCATTTCCAAAATAACTTTGTGCTCACTGCCCTTTATAAATACGAGGAACACGGTTATTCAATATACAAGGAATCTCATAATTAATGGTCTCAGCATAATCCGACACTTCATCCATTGAAATGCATGCATCGTTTTGACAACCAATAAGCGTCACCTTAGTCCCCACTGGATACGCTTGATCCAATCTGATCATCGTTTGGTCCATACAAATTCTTCCGACAATAGGTACCCGTATTCCATTCACTAGTACGTAAAAGCCCTGCATCCTTCTTAACCAACCATCTCCATAACCAATAGGAAGCGTGCCAATCCACTCTTCCGTTTCTGCTTGATACGTACACCCGTAGCTAACACAGTCTCCTGGTTGTAATCTTTTTACATGAGCGAGCTTACTGTGCAAAGAAAAAGCTTGTTTTAAATCTATCTCCCCCTTTTCTTTTACTGCTTGAGAAGGATATAATCCATACATCGCAATCCCAAATCGAACATAGTCATACATGTCCTCCGGCAGACGTATGGCACTAGCACTGTTACCGACGTGAACATCAAGATTTTCTAGACCTTGTTCTTTAAGTCGGGAAAGGAGTCTTTTAAAGCGAGTTCGCTGTTCCTCAAAATACGTCGACTCAGGTTCATCTGCTGTTGCAAAATGAGTAAACACCCCAGTTAAATATATGCTGCGATTTTTGTTTAATGCGTGTAAAATATCCTGCATCTCTTCTTTCGTCCTTATGCCTATCCGGCCCATTCCGGTATCCACTTTTAAATGAAGATGAAGCGGCTTAGAAAATGAATAGCTATTTACTTGTTCCAGCCAGTCTTTTTGAAAAAAGGTTAGCGTAATACCATGTTTTGCTGCTTCTATCGCTGATGCTGGCGGAACCCAGCCTAACACAAGAATAGGGGCTGTTATGGATGCCTCGCGTAACTTAATCGCCTCTTCTAATAATGCCACTGCTAAATAATCTGCTCCAGCTTGTAAAGCTTTTTTAGCAACTTGGATACTCCCGTGCCCATAGCCGTCTGCCTTTACTACTGCCATTACTTTTGTTTCTTTTGGAAGCTTTTTCTGTATTTGTTTTATATTATATGCAACTGCATCCAAATCTATTTCTATCCATGTATTTCGATGAATTTCCAAATTGCTTACCCCTTTCATACCAAATAGTCTGTGCAAAATTGATACTTCCTATTATTTCTCGTTGTATATACCCTGTCAATGCTTGCTCCGTTTTTGTTCAAATAACAAAGGCGCAAGCGCCCCGTTTAGCAACGTAGCGAATGGAACGAATCGGGGATTTAGATGCTGTTACCTCCCGCTTCGACTTGTTCAGCTCACATCTTCCATTCTTGAAGTGGGAGTCTACAACGCCTTTTTACGGGATAAAGGAATCATGCCACTAAAAACAGGGGTATGCCTGAGCGGCAAGCCCGCTTTTAGTCGGCCTTCCTCTTTGCGACGAACCGATGAGGACTTATCGGAGAGCGCATTTCTAAAGTCGCATCGTTGCTGGGCGATAGAGCCGGACGTGGCTATTCGGTTATTTCGTTATCTCCAAGCGCCTAAATTTATACTTTCTTATCTCTTTAGAAAAACTTGGCTTGTCGTCAAGTCTTATGGCGGAAGCCTTTGTTTTTCTTATACTATAAACCAAAAAATCTTATACTTTCCTATAGTGCAATGAAAAAGCAGACTCATCCACGATAGAGTCTGCTTGGCCCTTGTCTGAAAATTACTTAACTTCTTTCCTTTGGACAGATTTCGCAACTTCAATGAGCTCCTCCTTCGTCAACTCCTCACTTGCTAACATAAAATCTACCCCGTTATGCGTCCACTCAATAGAATTATCTGTTATTGCGCCTACTGCAAATCCTAAATTTACAATCTCGCCTTCTACTTCATTAGGAGTTGCCATGGTCGTCCGTATTTGTGCTTTTTCTTCAACCAGTGTAAAATTCTTTTCCCCTTCAAACGTTAAAATAACGCGATCGCCGGTTTCTGTTGACGTTTCTTTTTTTTCAGTCAGTTCTGCTCCTGCCATGTACGATGGGTAAAAGACCGTGAGCGCTTCCTGCTCCTCAGTTATAGCAGCTGTTTCTTCAGCTTCTTCCGACTCTTCACTTCCCATGTTTTTCTTCATCGAAAAATCATCATCTTTAAAGCTTGCTTTGCTATCAAAACTAGAAAAGCTAACATCGACCAGAGCATTTTTATCTTTATCTAGCACCTTTACTTGAGTGGGATGTAACGATTTTTTGTCAAGATAAATTTCCTGATAAGGCAGGTTGTTATTGCTTTGATAATTCGTTTTTGTCTTGAACACATAATGCGAGTCTGTAACCTCAAATTCTGCTTCCTTATCCTTCTCAATATCTTGAATTAAAGATTGATACAGATACGGTTGACTACTGTTTTGCGGCCATTCTGACTGAAATTTAAAGCTTTTGTTTAATGCTGGGGTTAATACAAATACCCCATCGTCATTTTTTAAAATAATTTGGTTGCCTTTTTCATCCGACTTATTCGATAATCCAACGCGATACATATCATCTTTTTTGTGCCAAATATTGATTTGAAATGTTTGTTGCTCTTGACCTGTATTCATATTCATTTCTGCTTTCGCTCTATAGCCGTCCATTTTCTCGACTGTTTCCTTTAAATCTGCAACAACATCCTCTTGTGTCTTTTCTCCACAAGCAGCTAATACGATTACGAGGCCGAATAACATAAGTAACCCACTGATTTTCATCTTCATGTACATATCTCCCTTGTCTCAGTTAATTAAAGCAAACTTAGCTAGCGCCAAGCCTTTAGACGCAGGCGACTGCCTCGTTGTACTTATACTTAGGACATCCATGATGATTACACCACATAGCGCTCATCTTTATCCTTTTCTAACGTAAAACAAAGGGAACCCATATCATCCACTACTCGAAATGGTACGATATACATCAGTTATTCCGTTAATTACATCGGTTGCAAGTAAATCATGTTCAGAATGCTGATGCTGTACTAGTAAATCTGCCGACATACCGTGAATATAACAGGCATTACTTAAAGCTTGTAACAAGCTTTGCTTTTGCATCACCATGGCCAAAGCAATTCCTGTTAAGACGTCACCACTTCCCCCCTTAGCAAGCCCCGGATTGCCTGTGGGGTTTACCATTTGCACACCCTCTGGGGAAGTAACAATCGTGTATCTTCCTTTCAAGACTACATAGACACGGTAAGCTGTGGCAAATTCCTTTGCATATTGAAATGGCTGCTTCAATAACTCACGAACCGAGACCCCCAATAGCATTGCCATTTCTCCAGGATGGGGAGTAATAACGGATGGGTGCGTTCTTTCATTTATTTGAGGCAACAGTTGAGATAAATGATACAGACCATCACCATCGATAATAATGGGGCATGTTGCTTTCTCTATTACATACTTTACTAGGTCTTTTGTACATTCTTTTCGACCTAACCCCATTCCAATAGCAATTGCATCATAAGAGTCTAGATTTATCTCTGAATGGTTATCGAGATAGCCGTCTGTCGCTGATAAAGCAGAGTACGTAGCTTCGACACAATTTCCTGCAATCATCTGAATAACAGGTAGAGAACTGGCACCCATTATCAAACCAGCTCCTGACTTTAATGCTGCTTGTACAGACATGGATAAAGCACCGGGCATTTCCTTGCAGCCACCAATAATCAATCCCCTACCATGATTGCCCTTATGATCAAATAACTGACGTTTTGGCAAAGTCTTCTTCACATCCTCTAGCTGCCACATCCCCTTACTTGTAAGACGCTTAAAAATAAACGTCGGCAAGCCAATAGAAACAACCTCCCATTCTCCATAATAGCTTGCAGTGTAAGGAAGAAAAACACTCTGCTTTGGTGCACCGATAATGATGGTGTAATCAGCTTGTACAGCGTGAAACGATTCTCCGCCTTCATCTGCTGGTACCCCTGAAGGAATATCTACAGAAATGACATAGCTTTGTTCCGCATTGATAAGCGAAATAAGTGAAGCAAATGGTTCCCGTACTTCGCCTTTGATCCCAATACCGATCATCGCATCAATGAGTACGTCTGCTTCTTTAACCATCTGGATAGATCCAGTCTCATACGGAACAACTTGACCTCCACATTTTTCATAAATACGCTTGTGATTATATGCATCGCCCGTAACTTTATCATTTGGAACTACTTGCAATACCTCTACATGATAGTTATGATCCAGCAACGTACGTGCAATAACAAATCCATCCCCACCATTGTTACCTGCCCCTGCCAATACACAAATTTTATCCGTCTGAGAAATCTTCCTCATTACCTTCCACGCAACAGCTCGTCCGGCATTTTCCATCAGCAATTTTCCATCCAAACCAATTTCCTGCATTGCTAAACGATCCATATCGTACATTTCTTTCGCGGTGACAATAAACAAATTTGTTCCCTCCTACCCGCACTAAAATATATGAGACAAACCTTGTGATTATGCATTCGTTATTATCTCTTGTACTATATCTATTTAAAAAGCAGCATCATTTTCTGTATGAAAAGCTTTTCCATTTCCCACAAAATAACTTTGAAATAAATGAAAGGTCTACTTGCTTATTTTCGACCGTACCAAAACTATGATTGTGCTTCTAGAACAACCTGGGCTACAGCATAATGCTTTGCGTGGGAGATCGATACAAATATGGCAACCGATTCAAATCCTTTTACATTTAACACAGGAGATCCATTCTCCAGTTTTGTTACTTCTATATCCTGAAACGAGAGCTTACCGATGCCAGTACCAGCAGCTTTAGCAAATGCTTCCTTTGCTGCAAATCTCCCAGCAACATATTCTACCTTCCTTTTGTCACTCGTTAATAATCTATAACCTTCTCTCTCTGCAGGCGTTAAAATCCGTTCTATAAAGCGTCCATTGTTCTTTATGCTCTGTTTAATGCGTTCCAGTTCAATAATATCAATACCAATTCCTTTAATCATCTCTTTCTCCTTTTCGTAACAATAAGATCACTAACGGAAAATAAATGTTTAAAACAGTTGCTACAATACTTATGATTGAAGTACATTATAAAGTGGATCTTCCAGCCGTGGCGATTTTAATTGTATCTCCCACGGCTTGTTAGCACCGTAATAGTGACCTAAAGGCCGCTTTCGAAATAGGGCATTTAGGTAGTGGTTATCTTCCACTTAGACTTGTTGCTGTACAGATTATCCAACTCCTGAAGGGGAGTCTTATTGGGATAAAACAAATAGTTAATTGCGACCTACTAGTTGATGTCACGATTACAAACATCGTTTTGAACACTTCTTTCATGTTCATAAACGTTCATAAAGATCAAAACAGCTTACTTTCTAAGCTTAAATGCTTACTACTCGGTTACTGAGCCACATGTATACAGCTCAATAAAAGGATTATGTTTAACGATTTGAATCATTCCCTTAAATGTAAAATACAACTACTTGGTATAAACCGTTGCAAAAAACCTTCATTTGTCATTTTTATTCGACTTTATAAATAGCATTTAGTAGGATAAAATTAATTATAAACGTGTATGCTTAAAAAATAGAAAAGCAACCAAATTAGTTAAAACCAACTTCCTGTGAGCTTAATTCTATCATACACCTTGTTAGGCAATTTAAAAACCTATTCCATGGAGGAACCAAATGTTTATAAGACATGAAAGAAGTATCAAAGAATTTATGCAATCCTATCCAATCGTTTCCACGCTTGTAATCGTTCACTTAGGTTTATGGCTAGTGATTAATCTTTTACAATTACCGTTTGGTATATGGCTTTACCAGTTAGGGAGTGGAAGTAATTATTGGGTTGAGCAAGGTGAATATTGGCGATTGATTTCCCCGATATTTCTCCATGTTGATTTAATGCATGCACTGTTTAACTCCTTCTCCCTTGTTCTATTTGGTCCTGCTTTAGAACAAATGCTTGGGAGAACCAAATTTATCCTTGGCTACCTTTTTGCTGGCATATTCGGAAATCTAGGGACTTATTTCGTGGAAGATTTATACTATAACCATGTAGGAGCATCAGGGGCAATCTTTGGATTGTTCGGCATCTATATTTTTATGGTGTTATTTCGAAAACACCTTATTGACCAAATTAGTTCGCAAATGGTTACTACTATTTTAATTATTGGTCTAGTCATGACATTCTTCAATCCAGGCATCAATGTTTCCGGCCATGTTTTTGGTTTCCTCGGCGGTTTTATCATAGCACCCGTTATTTTAGCAGGTGCAAATAGCTATAATCCGTGGGCAGCCATTGCAAGACGCAACCGTTACAGAGATGATGATGATATCCAATTTGACCCAAACCGCTGGAACAAAAAACGTCTCCCACGCTCCTTCAATAAAAATATTTGGTGGATTATTTTAGGAGTTCTAGTTTTGCTTGGCTTATTTAGCCGCCTATTTTAATATAAGGAGCATAGTAATGACGAACATTCATGATATAGCAAAATTAGCCGGTGTCTCTGTTTCAACGGTTTCAAGAGTATTAAATAATTATAAGTATGTTTCAGAAGAGAAAAGATTAAAGGTGAAACAGATTATCAAAGAGCTTAATTATACACCTAACAATAACGCTATTGATTTAATACGTGGGGAAACAAAAAGAATAGGTGTTATTATCCCCTATAACAATAATCAAGCATTTGATCAAATGCTTCATGGTATTCTAAACAAATCCAGTGAGTTAGATTTTTCGGTAACTGTACTTCCTTCTAAGTATAATAAAAAAAGAGAACTGGAATATTTGGCTATGCTGAAAAGCAAACAATTAGATGCTCTCATCATAACGTCAAAAGCAAATCATTGGGACAAAATTATCCCCTTTACACAATACGGAACAATTATTTCTTGTGAATACACGGAAAGAGAGGAAATAGGTTGTGCTTATGTAGACCGTTTCGCCTCATACTTAGAAGTATTTCAAATGCTGAAACAGAAAGGGCATCAAAGAATTGCCTTTACGACGGCAAGGGGGAATGAAAGTATAAGTACAAAACAGACAATCAACGCTTATCAGAACGTTATTGGAGAAATGTATCAAAAATTTCACATTGGAAATTGCTTTTGCTTAGAAGATGGTTACAAAGCTGCAGAAATACTTTTGAATCAAAAGAACCGACCTACAGCAATCTACGCTAATGGCGATGAAGTAGCAGGGGGAATTTTCCAATATTGTCAGTATAACAAACTGCAAATTCCTGAAGAGGTTGCAATTGTAGGGCAAGAAAATCAACCAATTGGAGAAGCCTTAGGAATTACAACAGTTAACCACCGACTTTCAGCTTTAGGAGCGCAGGCCTTTGAGCTTGCTGTAAACCGAACATTAGATAAAATAGAAATCCCTTATGAAATAATCCAACGGTCCTCTACATGAGCACGTATAAAGTGAAATCTCTAATCAGTAGCGGTTATCTTTCCCCCACTTGAAATAGTAGATCAAAGTCTAAGATCGCGGTTGTCCTTGAAAAAACACTTTTTCTATGTAAGGTACTGATTCCCAGTTTTTTGTCCGAATGTAAGAAAGTATAAAATGAGGCGCTAGTGGAAAAGAAAATAACCGAATAGCCACGTCTGGCACATGAGCCCAGCAATGATGCGACTTTAGAAATGCGCCCTACGATAAGTATCATCGGTTCGTCGCTAAGAGAAAGGCCGACTAAAAACGGGCTTGCCGCCATGACGTCGGCATACCTCTGTTTTAGTGGCATGATTCCTTTATCTCCGTGGATTTGTTCCATTCGGTTGCTAAACGGACGCCCCGCGCCTTTGTTCCACTATAGGAAAGTCAAGATTTTTTGGTTTATAGTATAAGAAAAACAAAGGCTTCCGCCATAAAACTTGGCGACAAGCCAAGTTTTTCTAATGTTTGCACCGCCTCCTGTGATTAACATTCTGCCTGCCTCGAACGAACGAGAATTTAGGTGACGTTATCTACCACTTATACTTCTATGTATCTTTTCCACTCTTGGCGTGGTAGTCTTACAGCACCTTATATACAGGATAAATGATGAGCTGCCATTTTATTTGACAGCGAGGACTACATATGTAATATTAGATTACATATGTAGTCACTTATTGGATTTGCAAAAAAGTAATAAATCTCATTTTGCAATATGACTATAAAAGTTAAAAACGGAAAGGTTTTGATAAAAATGCTACATCATACGAAAATTATTGGAGCTTTATTTTTTATTTTTCTTGCGCTTGTTGGTTGTGCAAAAATGGAGGCGAAACCAGCTAATAATGTATATAGCGGAGAGTCAACACCATCGATTGAAAAAGAGGCTTTCCGTCTATTAGAGAAAGAATATGATGCAAAACTTGGTATATATGCTATGGATACTGGTACTGGGAAGACTGTATCTTATCGGGCAGAAAATCGGTTTGCTTATGCTTCCACTCATAAAGTACTTGCTGTGGGTGTACTGCTGCAAAAGATGAATGTAAACCAATTAGAAGAAACTGTTTTAATCAAAGAAGACGATCTTGTAAACTATAATCCAATTACTGAAAAACATGTGAATAAACTGATGACATGGAATGAACTTAGTGATGCTTCCATGCGTTATAGTGATAATACTGCCGCTAATTACATACTGAAACGGATCGGTGGACCTGCAGGTTTTAAACAAGCACTTCGCGACATTGGGGACGATGTGACAAAACCGGAAAGAATTGAGCCTGAATTAAATAAGGTAAAACCTGGAGAAACAAGGGACACAAGCACACCGAAAGCACTCGCAACAAGCCTTCAAACTTTCACAATGGGAGACGTACTAACGAAGCAAAAACAGGATCTATTAGTAAATTGGCTTAAACGAAATACAACAGGAGACAATTTAATTCGAGCAGGAGTACCGGAAGGGTGGGAAGTTGGTGATAAATCAGGGGCTGCATCCTATGGAACACGTAATGACATAGCTATTATTTGGCCACCAAATGAAGATCCGATTATTCTTGCTGTTCTTTCTAGCCGGGATGAAGAAGATGCTGAAGGGAATGATGAACTTATTGCAAAAGCTACCGAGGAAGTAATGCGTATTATCAAGTGATCATTATTTTTTAATTTAGAGAAAGCGTATTGTTCGTACGTACCTATCCATGTGCTTGCGGACTAAATCGTAATTGAGATTATAACTCTGCACGGACATCAAAAAAGAAGCACATGCTTATTAGCGACTGCCAATGTAAACTCTTGGGATAATAGGATTAGCTTAGTACTATTAAAAAGTGGTAATTACCCAAGAAGCCCCACTTTAAGAAGCCGTAAGAAGTAAGTGGTGAGTACTTCACTGTTGACCTGAAATGCATTTCATCCTCTACACTACAATTAATCATAATTAGAGGGGATGAAAAAATTGTATTCGACTTTTATATTTGATTTAGATGGCACGATTATTGACTCGGAAAGAATTGGACTTGAAGCATTACAAGCCGCCTTATATGAAAACGGGATTAACAAAACAATAGATGAGCTTCGTTTTTCTGTAGGTATCCCAGGCTTACGTACGCTTGAAATACTAAATATTGCTGATATTCCTACGACGTTAGAAACTTGGTTGGAAAAACAAAAGCCTTTCATGAGTGACGTGCCATTATTTAACGGTGTAATAGATACTATTTCTCAATTACCTAAAACAGCGATTGTTACTTCACAAAACCAAAAAGAAATGCAAGCTGGATTTTATCAATTAGATATTGCCCATCATTTTCAAGCTGTCGTGTGCGCAGACGATACAGAAAAGCATAAACCTAATCCTGATCCATTAAATTTGGCACTGCAATTATTAGCTTGCGAAAAAGAGAATGCCATTTACATTGGTGATTCCATTTATGATATGCACTGTGCAGCAGCGGCAGGAGTAGATTTTGGGCTAGCTGCTTGGGGAGTCGCATCAACCGCTAATTATACATCGGCACGTTATATTTTCGAAACTCCCTTTGATATATTACCGTTAGCAAGTAGATAATGTAAAAAGAGGTTGAAACATAAGAAAATACTATATAGCACAAGCCGAACAATTATAAATGGATTGTCCGGCTTGTTTGTATGAAAAAAACTCCTAACATCGCTATGTCAAAGTGCTTCGCTTTCCGCAGGTCTCCTTAGCTTCCACAGAAAAGAAAACATCGCTTTCTTTCGGGATCTTCAGCTCGTACTGTACCCGCAGGAGTCTACACATTTTAACTACGCTAAAAACTTGCGTATATACACAATGGATGGTTGATGTTCGTTTTTATAATCAGCTGTTTTAGCTTTGCTTCTGTCTCTTTTAACCTATTGGAATACTTTTAACTTCAGTTTCATTTGTAAGCTTTTTAGTTACCATTTATTTCTGTTTTTCCTGATAAAATGAATCTTCAATCAGCAGGGTTTTCATTCACCCCTGACTGATTCTTAGTACCGTAATGGCATGACCTAAAGACCGCTTACGAAATAGAGCGTTTAGGTGCTGTTATCTCCTACTTAGTCTTGTTGCAGTACAGAATTATCCAACTTCTGAAGTAGGAGTCTTAGAGCACTTATATACGCGATCCCTTTCCTACTCTGCGCGTTTCCAGTGTGAATACCAATCAGCTATTTTATCAGCATCGACTTCTTCCAACTCTTTTAACCGGTAATGTGTTCCTGTACTATTCGTACCAAGTATAGACACTTCAATCGTTGCTAAATTTTGTTTTCGATGCAAGACATGCTGCTTTTTCTCCATTGCTTGAATTCGCTTATGAAAAACAATCATTTTTATTTTACTCACTTTTCGATACTGCAGCAGCATTCGGTGCTTATCAAGTTGAAACCCAGTATCTCGATAACTCAAATAGCCTATAAATAGACCAAAGAACAGCAGAACCACTATCGCCCACATAAAACTAGGAAAGAAAATAAATACGGGAACACTAATTAAACTTACAGGGATGAATGCTCGAAGCAAATAGTACGTTAAGGCTCTTCTTGGGACCGTATTCCATTTCTCACTCAGCTGAGCATGAGATGGCAGTATGGTTGCTAAAAAATCTTCTACTTCCTCTTTTTTCAGCATTGGAAATAAAGTAGAGGAAAATTCATTTGATTCCTCTACACTACCAGCTGCAACTTCTGCGAACACCGTAGCATAGCCAAAAGGTTGACGAATAATGCTTTCTTTAATACCTATCCCCTGAATTCGACTTAAAGGAATTGTTGTTTGTTTTTTTTCTAACAGACCACGAGTGATAAATAATTCATTTTCATGTCTTTCAATTCTAAAGTTCCAATACTTAATCATCGTTCCAGCAATCCCTAATACCCACAATAATAATAAGACAATAATAATAACAATAATTAAAAACGCTATACTTAGCTCAACTATCCACTCTACCATATTGTCATAATAACGGTTCGGTATAAATTGTTCCATTTCCGAGACTAAAAAGGTAATTAGTCCTGCTAATACACCAATACTTCCTGACGTTGTTCCTGCAAAAAACAGTCGCTTTTTGGATATTTGATAACTAGGAACGGTTCGTTGTTGTTCAGCCGCTTCTTCGGCTTCTGCATCTGCAAGAATATTTTGATATCCTTGTAACTCTCTCCGCAAAGCTTCTGCTTCCGATAACTTTATTGCTGTTAATGTTCCCTCAGCACCGGACCCCGCTGTTTCAACTTGCACCTTAGCCAATTTAAACAGCTGATGCAATAGGTTTGCAGATATATCAATCGACTGAATACGACTTTTGGAAATATACCTTTTCTTGCGGATAAATATTCCCGATTCAATCCGTAATTCTTCACTTGTTACCTCATAAGTAAATCGTAGCCAAGAGAGCGTGCTAAAAATCGCAAATAATAATGCAACTACGATAAGACCAATTATTACATAAAAGAAATACGCCTTAGGAGTAGCAATAATCGCTGCAATAAACGGTAAAATGGTTTCTCTAAGTGATCGAATGACCTGGAAAAAAATAACTATTGGATGCATTCGCTTTGGTTTAGACATCTTCTTCATCCACCCTTGCAAGCTCGGAAATACGGTCTCGTAATAAAGAGGCATCTGCTTCATTTAATGCAGGAATTTCATGTGTTGTTGCCGCAGTCGATATGGTTACAGTTGCTAAATCATACCGTTTTAAGAGTGGTCCCTGCTGCGTATCAACATGCTGCACACGCACCATAGGGATAAGCGTCCTTGACATGATTAAAATACCGTATTGGATATAGATTTCCTGTTCAAATAATTCATATCTCCATCGCCGCCAACGAAGCTTTGGAAGGATAAATATAAAGACATACGCTAAAATAACCGAAATGACTATAGCTGCAATACTATACCAAAGAGGCCATTCAAAAATAATGCTAATGATGAACGCCCCGATCGCAAGTAAACACAATATGCCATTATAAATGGCTGCCGTTATTTTCCATACTTTTATCGCATCTTTGTCAATTTCCTGCTTTGGAGGTTGTCGCATCGAATCTCCCCTTTCTATCACATTTACTTTGACTGTCAATTTTTATAAGCTGACAATCCTGCCTATTTATACGTTATCTCATACAAAAAAGTTTCTAAAACTAGATCTTTTTCCCTGATTTTTAACTCGATGTAAATTTATCCCGAATGTAAGGTGCTTAACTGAGTTAGGAAGCAATACACATCAGTATAAGGAATATGACGGTACCAAAAATTAACCTTGCAAACTAACGTTCAATCCTTAAGAGATAGATAAATGATGTTTTACTTTATAAAATATAGGATTACCGCAAATGAAGCGTTGTTTTGCATCCAAATTTGCGTGCATACAAGCTTCATGAAATAAAGTGAACCTTCAATCAGTGGGGGCATTCTTCGCCCACTAATTGTTAGCAGCCCAAGGGTATGACCAAAAAGCCTCTTACGAAACAGAACATTTAGGTGCTGTTATCCCCCACTTCACTTAGACTTGTTAGTACACAGATTATTCAACTCCTGAAGTGGGAGTCTTACAGCACCTTATATACGGGATAAATACGTACGGCTTTGTTTAACGCCATACATACTGCCCCTAAAGAACGCCAGCCAGCTTTCCACAACAAATACGTTAGACAAGCTACTATCCATACCATATGTAAAATAGATATTGTTTTTGGATATTAGAAAAACTTGGCTTGTCGCCAAGTCTTATGGCGGAAGCCTTTGTTTTTCTTATACTATAAACAAAAAAATCTTATACTTTCCTATAGTGGAACAAAGGCGCAGGGCGCCCGTTTAGCAACGTAGCGAATGGAACGAATCAACTAAAGATAAAGGAATCATGCCACTAAAACTGGGGTATGCCGACGTATGGGCGGCAAGCCCGTTTTAAGTCGGCCTTCCTCTTAGAGACGGACCGATGATGACTTATCGTAGGGCTCATTTCTAAAGGCGCATCGTTGCTTGGCTCATGCGCCAGACGTGGCTAGTCGGTTATTTCGTTATCTACAAGCACCTAATTTTATCGTTTCCTATACAACAAAAAAAGCTCCTTATATCCTTATATAAAGAAGCTTTTTTCACTTTCAGCTATTAATTATCACGGTTTCTACGTTTTTGGAAATTGCCCTTTCGATTACGACCGCTTTGCCCTCCGCGATTGTTCTGGCCACGTTTTCCATAAAAACGTTTATTATTCGAACGGCGATTGTCTTTTACATTATTCGCTTTTTTCACGCTAACTGGCGCAACAGAAGAAATTTTTACAGGCGTATCCTTCCGTTCTTTCGTCAATAGCTTCAGAGCAGCAGAAATAACAGAAACCGAATCATGATCTTCCAATAATTGATTTGCCGCTTGGTGATAAGCATTTAAATCTTTTGATTCGATCGTTTCCATAATTTTGCTGATCGTCACTTGCTGTTGTCCTTTTCGCGCATCACGATTTGTAGGTGGTGTTAATCGTTTCATCTTACTTTTCGTGACTTTTTCAATTAATTGTAAATGAGCCAATTCCCTTGGGGTTATAAAGGAGATTGCTTCCCCTGTACGACCAGCACGTCCTGTTCTTCCGATCCGATGCACATAGCTTTCCGGATCCTGTGGGATGTCAAAATTATACACATGTGTAACTCCGGAAATATCCAACCCTCTCGCTGCAACATCTGTTGCAACTAGTACATCCACTCGGCCATTTTTAAACTTATTCAATACCGACATCCGTTTTCCTTGCGTTAAATCACCATGAATTCCTTCTGCTCGATAACCTCTAGCTTGTAAGCCTTCTGTGATTTCATCTACACGCTTTTTAGTACGGCTAAAAACGATTGCTAAATCCGGAGAATGAATATCCAAATGGTTATTTAACGTATCAAATTTAAATTTCTCTGGTATTTCAATAAAATATTGATCAATATTTTCAACCGTCATTTCCTTTGCTTTAATCTTAATCTCTTTCGGATTGTTCATTAAATTAGTGGCAATATCACGAATTTCCTTAGGCATCGTTGCTGAGAATAACAGCGTCTGTCTCTCTTCTGGAATCGCCTTAAGAATCTCGCGGATATCATCGATGAAGCCCATATTTAACATTTCATCCGCTTCGTCTAAAACGGTTGTCTGAATATGATTCGTGCGAATTGTTTTCCTGCGCATATGGTCTAATAACCTTCCTGGTGTCGCTACAACAATTTGCGGACCATCTTTCAATGAACGAATTTGTCGTTCCATATGCTGTCCGCCATAAACCGCAAATGCACGAACCTTTTTTATTTTCCCAAGTCGATTTAATTCTTCAGCTACTTGGATCGCTAACTCCCTCGTTGGAGCAACAACGAGACCTTGAATTTTACGTGCTTTTGGATCTAGCTTTTCAATCATTGGAATACCAAAAGCAGCCGTTTTTCCTGTTCCTGTTTGTGCTTGTCCAATTACATCATTGCCTTCTAAGGCAACTGGAATGGTCTCGGCTTGAATCGGCGTTGCTTCTTCAAACCCCATTCTTTCTAATGCTTTCATAATTGGATTGGAGATACCCAGTTCTTTAAATGTTGTCACCTATTCCTCTACTCCTTTAATGTTAAAAATTTTATTGTAAGAGGCCTTGGTCGCTTCTATATACTTTAGTCCTGCTCATAATTATAGTCACAGATTATTAACGGAAATATAAGAGGAGTGTTCAAAAAGTCTCGTCGATGTGACACACCGTGTGATCTTCAGCTTATTTTAGCGGTTCAAAAATCAATCACGTACTTACGTTCTTCTATTGCACCGTCTATGATTTGGCGTGCTTGTTGGGGACTACAGCATTAGGTTATGCACTTAACCAATTTTCATCCGTCTCCTGCTCTTTAAACACCACTATATTTTTTCAATTCACATTTTTTATAGTTTGTCCAAAAATCATTAAAAACATTAGCTGTTTTCCCATGTTTTTTGAACACACATCCCACTATAGAATGTGTTTCTATCCCACCTAAAGTACAAAAAGGCTTCACCGAAATGGTAAGAGGCCTCACGTGATCTCATGCAAAGAATATCATAACATATTTTTACCAAGGATACTAATTAGATAAATGATTTTTTATCCATACCATGATAAAATATATGGGATGTACACAACGAAATAATCAAACTTAAAATGAAGCAAGGAGGGTTTGAATGCGACTTCCTCCATTTAACCCATACATCGCGGTAGGAATTGGTGTTATTTCTATTTCTACTTCAGCAGTATTTGTTAAATTAGCGGATCAAGCACCAGCTGCAATGATCGCAAATTACCGTCTTTTATTTGCTGTACTTCTGATGGTTCCAATAATACTGGCAAAATACCGCCATGAAATAAAAAAAATTGATCAAAAAGATTGGATATTATCCATTCTCGCAGGGATATTTTTAGCTTTTCATTTTATATTATGGTTTGAATCATTGAATTACACATCGGTAGCAAGCTCTGTAGTCTTGGTAACGCTCCAACCAATTTTCGCTTTCCTAGGAACATATATTTTCTTTAAGGAACGCTTTTCTTATGGAGCAATTATTAGTATGCTGATTGCTTTAATTGGTAGTGTGATCATTAGTTGGGGAGATTTTCAAATAAGCGGCATGGCCCTGTTCGGAGATATTTTAGCATTACTCGGGGCAATAACCGTAACAGGTTATTTCCTACTCGGTCAACGAGTACGCCGGAACCTCTCTTTAATGACCTATACATTCGTCGTGTATGGCGTAAGCTCCATCACATTGATCCTATATAACTTAATCATTGGGAATTCTTTTGTTGGCTATCCGGCTGATCATTGGTGGATTTTTATTGCATTGGCGATTATCCCAACTTTTTTTGGTCACACATTATTTAATTGGGCTTTAAAATGGTTAAGTACTTCTACCATCTCGATGGGGATTGTTTTTGAGCCAATAGGCGCTTCATTTTTAGCATACATTATTTTACATGAGACTGTTACAGCTTCCCAGCTGCTGGGAGGGACCATTGTATTATTTGGATTATTTTTGTTTGTATTAAGCACCAATCGTAAAACTACTTTAACAATTTCCAAAAAGAAGCAGCATGATTAAAACAGAGAAGATGGAGGGAAGGGTGAACTTATGAACATTCAACTTATGACGGATGGTGGAGCGGATATTCCTGAACGTTTAAGGAAGAAGGCTGATATCATTCAAGTACCACTTTATTTACATTTTAGCGATGGTCAATATAAAAGTGGCGTGGATTTAGATTTACCATCCTTTTATAAAAAAATTGCTGAAACAAATGAACTGCCAAGATCATCGGCACCAAGTCCGCATGATTTTTACTCGGCTTACAAACAAATTGATAAAGAAGTTCCAATCCTAATGCTCAGTTTAACGAAAGGGTTAAGCAGCACCTATGAGAACGCAGTTGCCGGCATGCAATTGCTTTTAGATGAAGAGCCAAAGCGTACTATTGCTGTCATCAATACAAAAACTGCTTCCTGTGGAATTGCTCTTTTGCTACATGAAGCTATCTCAAAAATAGAAGCAAACTATACCTTTACACAATTAGTGAATCACCTTGAGGGAAGAGCGGAGCAAACGGCAACTTTATTCGTTTTAAAAACGTTGGAAAACCTTATTCAAGGTGGACGACTGGATAAAGTGAAGGGGAAAATTGCCAAAACATTAAACATTAAACTGCTCATGCGAGCAAGTAGAGATGGAGCAATCGAAGTTACCGAAAAAGTAAGAGGTGACAAAAAATCCATCCGGCGCTTTATCGACCAAATCGGTGAACTTACAAAGAACGTAGAAGATAAAGTAATCTCTTTATCACATTGTAATGCAGAAGAACGTGCTAAAAAGGTGCTCAGTGAAATACGTGAGAAATATCCTTTTAAGGATGCGCTGATTATGGACACTGGTCCTTTAATCTCTACGTATGGTGGGGAAGGTGCACTCGTTATTTCTTTTTTTAAGCATTCTAAGTAATCCGTTGAGCATATGAGCTGAATATGAGCCAAGCCTTTATCTAGAGTTGTTTCTGCTATATCAAAGAAAGCAAAAGAGTCTGGTACGCCTCATTTGTCCAGACTCTTTATTTATATGTCAATGTATCCACTTTTGGTCTATCCAGAAAAGCATGTACAATTTGATTTAGTGCATCCTTGTCCTCTCCTAAACAGATTAAATGTTTAGACCGTTCAAAAAATACAACTTCTTTCTGTTCAGATGTAATTTCTTTATTTAAATAATACGCTGTTTTATATGGCACCATTCCATCTTGCTGACCTTGGGCAATTAATACAGGAGAATGGATTTTATTTAAATATCTCCTTGTAAATCGTACTAACTTAAGAAATTCAATGTTTGCTCGAAAAGGGACTGTACCAAACTTTCTTTTATAATGTCTGAACAATTTGTTTTCTCCTAATTTTCCTTTGACAGCATCTGTAATAAATCCACCTATGTCTATTCCAATCTGCTTAAACGATAAGTATTTACCAGAGGTTGCTAAAAGCACAAGCTTCTCTACCTGGTACTTGGCAGCCAAATATGCCGCGATCATACCTCCCATTGAAAAACCAATGAGGTAGACAGTCTCATACCTTTCTTTCAACTGCAGCAGTGTCTGTTCTGCAGCCTCCAGCCATTCGTCGTGAGAAACATGTTGCAAATTTAATTTCCGACCATGTCCAGGCAAAGTCGGGACAGTTATACGCCAATCTGTGTGGTCTTTTAAGTAATCTGCCAACGGTTCTACTTCATAAGGTCCTCCCGTATATCCATGAATAATTAAACAGGCTACCATCTCATTTCTCCTTTCTATCCACTCTTTGTTTTCCCGATTCTTACAGAAAAAATGCCATACTTATTATGGAAATTTTTCTTGAACATTAGAAAAACTTGGCTTACCGCCTAATCTTTATGGCGGAAGCCTTTGTTTCTCTTATACTATAAACCAAAAAATCTTGACTTTCCTATAGTGGAACAAAGGCTCGGGGCGCCCGTTTAGCAACGTAGCGAATGGAACGAATCAACGGAGATAAAGGAATCATGCCACTAAAAACAGGGGTATGCCGACGATGGGCGGCAAGCCCGGTTTTAGTCGGCCTTCCTCTTAGCGACGAACCGATATGACTTATCGTAGGGCGCATTTCTAAAGTCGCATCGTTGCTGGGCTCATGCGCCAGACGTGGCTATTCGGTTATTTCATTATCCACAAGCACCTCATTTTATAGGTTCCTATACAATAAAAAAGCCGACGATAACGTCCATCAGCTTTTTCATCTAAATGCTTTAATGAATGAGCCAAATTGTTTAACAATAGGGGAAACTTGATGATACGTATTAGCCAATTGTCCGACTGTTGACAACATCTTATCCAAGTCAAATGATTGCCCAGGTCCAGCTGGTTGATTCGCTTGCATATTTAAATTTTGCTCCATATATGGCTGTGCGGTTTGCGCATTAAAGCCCTGTTGCATATTTGGATGTGCGGCTTGCGCGTTAAAGCCCTGTTCCATATTTGGATGTGGGGCCTGCGCATTAAAGCCCTGTTGCTGCATATTGGAAGATTGAACATTGGTTCCAGGCCAACTCGTTGGCTGTTCCGGCTTTGCAAAAATTTGGTAAGGAGATTGATAATAGAAAAAGTTATTGGGTTGAAAATTTCCCTGTACTCCCATTTGCGTTACATCTAGATGGTTAGGACGATCATAATGTGCCGTATAATCAAAATAAGGTCGATGATACATGGAATCTCACACCTTCTGCACCTTTTTTTACAGCTTATGCTACTTTTCTAAAACCTGTGATTGTTATCGCTTTTGTGTTCATAGCCATCAAACAATGAACTGTAATAAGTCATAGATTTATCAGCTAAACCAAGATAATATTTTAATTTATTTTTTTGAAAGCCTAGAATTGGCTCTTTTTCACCATCCACAAATATAGCTGGTGTACCATATATCCCTAAGTTTTGTAGTTCTTTCATATTTGCACGTTGTTCATTGACATTTTTGGTTTGATACGTAATATGCCATTCTTGTAAAAATTGTATTACATTTTCACATTCTTTACTATTATTGCTTATATAAACAAGCACCTTAGGTTCTTTCATTGTAAAAACCCCTTTCAGGACTTTTAACTTCACACTCTTATATTCCCCTCTACAAACATGTCCAAACAAAAATATGCCAAATTCATGACAAAAAGAATACAGTCTGTCATGATTTTGACATATTCTACTTTTCTTGATAGGTACATTTAAAAAGACCGCAAATACTGCCCTCTTACAGGTTCATTTTCCATTCCGCCTTTTTTGACTAGGGTTACAAGCTGCATAGGAAAAGCACCCAATAGAGAATAGGTTCCATTATAAAATATTTTCATTCATTTCACCTGATTTGCTGTACCGAGTTTCCGCAACAAATCAATTGCAATTTGTTTTTCAACCTCATCTAATCCACTTGTAATCTCTTCAATTCGCGACCAATGACCAGGGAAAATATGCTCTAATAACTTCTCCCCTTTTTCCGTAATTTCCGCGAAAGTAACCCGACGATCATTCTGATTCGGTATACGTGTAATATAACGTCTATTTTCTAACTTGTTTACAACATACGTAATACTTCCACTTGTTAATAATATTTTTTCACCTATCGCTTTTAATGGATGAGGTCCTTTATGATAAAGCAGCTCCATAACTGCAAAATCCGTTAAATTCAATCCTCGTTGCTGAATGTCATCCTCCACTTGTTCCATTAAACTTCGATAAGCTTTCGATAATACAACAAATAATTTAAGCGAGCTATTGTTTTGTTTTTCCTTTAACGAACGATCTTTTGTCAAGTTACCCTCTCCTTATCATAAAAAGATGACGTTTTGCTATTTCGTCTATACAAAATAAACCAAAGCACGAGTGAACTTATCGTTAGAAAAGGATAGATCCCACTAAGAGCTAAACATATAATAGCGATCGTTCCCATTGTCTCTTCCAGTTGTAAAGAAACCTTTTTTCTTGTCATCCACTGTATTGTCTTCATCATCTTTATTTCTCTTATCAAACGATAAGCCGTCCAAAACAACAAAATATGGAGCGGTATCCACCAGCTTGGATGCATAAAATAAAAAATGATGACAGGGACAAATAAAAGCAACATACCTATCCGTGTAAATTTTAAAAAATGACTAGTATAATTTTTCAACGACCAAGGTAATATTTCAATCATATCATTGCTAAAACGATCTGCATAAAAACTAGCTGTAAGCGATGTATAAACATATACCATAATAGCTGCACCAACAGAAAATAACCATTCAGGCATAAATAGAAGGACTGTAACTAGTATAAGTAATGTTCCAAGCGACTGAAAAATCAACGCATGTTGCTTCACAAAATACAACTTCCATATCCGATCATATATCTGCGCATTTGTTGTAAATGGCTTTTTATTCTGCTTGCTATTTTGAAACATAGCATACCTTTTCGGACGCTTGAACTTTGTTTTCGAGGCGAAACCCATTAATGGCATACGCCAAATGGTGTAGTCATTAATTTCCGTTACTTTAGACCAATTGATTTGTGAAAACAAATGCGGAAGAAGAAACAAGTTCACTAATCCAATACAACCAACAATAAGTGCTGCTATTAATCTAGCTTCCTGTACAAGGCTAAAGAGACCGATCCCAGCTACAGCTAAGAAAAAAACACCTATTTTTACAATGAATCGTTGTTGAAATAGCTTCCACTGTGGAATAGCCATGATAATATCAAAAAGGATGAAGACAGCTACAAAGGTAAATACAAGTTGCGAGCGAAATGGTGTTAACAGAACTGCGATAGCTCCGATTAAGCTATAAATAAGCAGCTTCTTCAGCCATCTTTCCATTAACGTCAATAACCAAATATTCCCTCTCCTGTATGGCAGAAAGGCTAATTTATACTCAGCGGTAGAATATAAGACGCCTGGTTCTCGAAATGAGTTAAATATATAACGAACCGGTAAAGCAACAGCCAAGAAACCTAGAACTTCTTCTGCATGCTGTTCTAAAAAAACAAAATAATTACCATACAACTTCATTGTATCACTAAAAATAAATATACTTGCAAACGTATAAGCGAGTAAAAGCCCAAGATAAATAGAGGTTGTTTTATCAAAAATCAATTGGGAAGCCATTTTATTTAATTTCCGCTTCTTTTTAAAGCGATTGACTCGTATGAAAAAGTAACTCTTTAACAAGGATGGGCGACGTATCATTATTTCGTTCTCCTATCAATCGTAACAAATTGATCAATCGGCCCTTGGCTATGTATTTTCCCTTGTTGCAGCATAATATAGTTATCTGCCATTCCCTTCATACGGTCGAGCTGATGTGTCGTGACAAGAACCGTCGTCCCGCTAGCTACTTTTTCTTTCATTAATTGTTCAAAATAATCAATTGCGTAAATATCAAGGCCCATGAAGGGTTCATCAATAAGTAATAACGGAGTGTCAGGAAGTAATGCACAAATGGTTTGTACTTTTTGCCTCATTCCTTTTGACAACGATTCGGGATATTCATCCAGCTTATCTGTCAATTCAAATCCTTTTACCATCCGTTCAATCCGTTGATTTAATTCGTTTGTAGCCAGTTCATAACTCATCCCATAGAGCTGGAAATGTTGCATCACAGTTAATTCTGTCAGCAGCATCGGTTCTTCCGGCAAATAAGAGAGCAAGAGTTTAAATGTTAGAATATCCTCATCTTGATGGAACATTTCATTAATAATAATTTTCCCTTGCTCCTTTTGAATCATGCCAACGATCGCTTTCAATAACGTTGACTTTCCTGCACCATTATGCCCCACCAATGCAGTTATTGTTCCCTCGTCTAG
Organism: Virgibacillus sp. 6R; assembly: GCF_001895305.1. Classification (NCBI taxonomy): domain Bacteria; kingdom Bacillati; phylum Bacillota; class Bacilli; order Caryophanales; family Bacillaceae; genus Virgibacillus; species Virgibacillus sp. 6R. The sequence goes on from NZ_CP017762.1 coordinate 1,647,614, forward strand.
CGTAAATGAGGCGTGGTCAATCAGCACATTCTGATCCAGCTCTACCGAAAGTTCAACAACTTCTAACGTTTTCAACAGAAATCCTCCCTTTACAGCACTTCCTTATTTCATTGTACGAAAATGGGCAGCAAAAGGATTCAAAAAGGTACCATTTTCTTCATTGAAAATAGGACGCACCCTAAAAAATAGAGTGAAATCTACCTTTCGGGGTGCAGTTTGGATCGGATCGTTCTTATGTGACAAATTATTTTGCTCGTATCATTTGTAAATGCTTTGGGAGCAACTCCACTTCAGTTGGCGTACCAGAAACAATTTCTCCATCCATGTCGGCTTCCTTTCGATCATCTGTCGTTACACGTAAACGATCTGTTTGTATATACATCATTTCATTAAGCTCCTTTAACTTTGTATCTGGGTGGTCCATAGAAAATAACTCGCGGAAGAAAGCAAGATTTGAATTTTTTACAATCAGCACATCTAATTTCCCGTCATCAGGCTGTAAACTTGAAATTGGAAGCTCTTGCGTTCCTAAGTATCTTCCGTTTAACACAACAATCATTACTGCTTCACCTTGGACAGTTTGCTCGTCGGTTGTTATCGCATAAGAAAAGCTTTTAGCTTGCGTAATGGTTTTTAAAGTGCTCATAAAATAACTGAGGACGCCGAGGTATTTCTTTTGGTTGGGATCAATATTTTGCGAGGTTTCCGCAATTAATCCGATTCCCCAAAAGTTAAGAAAATATCTATCATCCGCTTTCCCTACATCTATATCAACAACATGTCCTTCTACAATTGCAGCGGCAGCTTTCTCTAGTTGCTGCGGTATATTTAGTACTCTGCTAAAATCATTACATGTCCCTCCAGGTAATATACCGACAATGGGCCGCTTTTTTAATGGAGAAATTGCATTAATACAAGCATGAACTGTACCATCTCCACCTAATATAAGCAGCAAGTCGACTTTTGCAGCATAACGTATACAAACTTTTTTGACTTCTTCAATGGATTCCGTTTGAACAATGTGCAACTGTTTAATGGCCAAAGATAATTTTGGAATTGCATACATTAATTTCCTTTGCATCTCCTCGTGATCAGCATTACCATTATATAGAAACAATGCTTCATCGTACTTGCTCATCCAACTTCCTCCATTCGTTTCGTGTAATTTTCCATTTCTATATAAAACCTCTTTTGAGACTTACGCTCGTTATTAAAAACTAATGTTCATATAGGAACAGGCGGGTTACGTGTGTTTCTTAAACCTTGGATCTGACTTGCAGGGGCGTTTACCGTGACAACATTTCGGATTCTACTGCCCATTACCATAATCATACATCTCTCCAACTAAATGTTCTCCTAAATGCCACAACTGATAGGATACTTCTCTACTAGTATTCCCCTACCAGTTCATTAAAAAACGTTACTGCACCGAAAAAGGAGTCATACAGGTGAAGCATTCATCCCAATTCGATGCTCATTCATTTATAGGATTCTGCTAAAATTCACAGCTTTTTCCTTTCATTCAATCTTTAAGGAGCATTCAAAAAACTTCTTTAAGACATAAACCTATTTTTTATTAAATTAACGTAAACAATATAAATTTCATCTAGATATTTTCACACAAATAGTATTTAATAAACATGTAAGCTTTTTTAAATTTATGGATATTTTTTAGGAGGGTCAAAATGAAGAAGTGGTACAGTCTTTTTATCGTCCTTGTCTTAGCACTTGTGCTTGTTGCCTGTGGCAAATCGGATGATTCAGAAGGGAAAGATAAAACAAGTGGCGATAGTGGGGAAAAAGGAAAAACACCAGATACGTTAGTTATGGGTTTTGTTCCTTCCCAAGATTCTGACACCATCGCAGATACAGTAAAGCCATTAGCAGATCGCTTAGGTGAGGAGTTAGGGATCAAAGTTCAAGGTAAAGTTATGACTAACTATAATGCACTTGTAGAAGCAATGGGGTCGAATCAAGTACAGATTGGATTTATCCCTGCTTTTGGTTACGTACTTGCTAACGAACAATACGATGTCAATGTTATTCTTAAGTCTGTTCGTCATGGTTCTGGTACATACAAAGCACAATACGTCGTACGTGCAGATTCCGGTATTGAATCTTTAAAAGACTTAGAAGGTAAAGTGTGGACGTATGCGGACAAAGGCTCTACTTCTGGTTACCTTTTCCCTGCATATCAAATGATGCAAGAATTTGGCTATGATTCTGGTACAGAATTAGAATCTGATTTCTTCAGCAACACGATTGCAGCAGGCGCACACGATAATGCAGCTATTTCTGTATATGAAGGAGATGCGGATGTAGCAACCACTTTTGATGATGTTCGTACAGAGCTGGAAAAAGAATATCCAGATGTAATGGATAAATTAAAAGTCATTGAATATACAGATGAAATTCCGAATGATACGATTTCTGTAACAAAAGAACTGGATGAAGAATTAGTGACAAAAATTAAGGAAGCCTTCCTATCCTTTAATGACGATAAAGAAATGATTAAAATCATGAATGAAGTATATAATTGGGATTCTATCGACGAAGCCTCAGACGAAGAATATGAGATTGTTAAAGAAACATATCAAAAATTCAAAGATGATATTGAACTATAAGTTATCATTCATAAGATTGGTTTAAGGCACGGTCAATAAGAAATGAAAAGAACCAAAGACATGTTACGCCATTTTCCTTGCTTTTTGAAGGGGAGACTCATACTCTCCCTTTTTTCCACGTTTAAAGCAGTCTATTTCTATGATGGGGGCAATACATAAAATGATTGAATTTAAAAACATTGGGCTCGTATACCCAAATGGAACGGAAGGTTTAAAAAACATTAATGTAACGATTAATGACGGTGAATTTGTTGTGATCGTGGGCCTCTCCGGTGCTGGAAAGTCCACATTTATTCGTAGTATTAATCGGCTTGTTACACCTACGAGTGGCAGTTTATCGATAGACAATGAAAATATTCTTGATTACAAAGGCAGCGATCTAAGAAAACTCCGAACTAGAATTGGGATGATTTTCCAAAATTACAACTTAGTTAAACGAACCAACGTTCTTAAAAATGTGTTAGCTGGACGCTTAGGACATACAGGGACACTGCGTTCCATATTAAACTTATATAAAAAAGAGGATATTGGCTTAGCCTATGAAAGTTTACAACGTGTTAATATTGGTGAGAAAATATATAACCGCGCAGATGAATTAAGTGGTGGACAACAACAGCGAGTAAGCATTGCACGTGTGCTTACACAGCAGCCAAAATATATTTTAGCGGACGAGCCTGTTGCTTCTTTAGACCCGCCTACTTCCCATCAAGTAATGACGTATTTAAAGAAAATCAATAAAGAAGACAATATTACAACGATCGTGAACCTTCACTTTATTGATATGGCTATGGAATATGCAGATCGCATTATCGGTATGCGTGCAGGAGAAATCGTATTTGATGGTCCTGTGTCCGATGTGACAGAGAAAACCTTTGAAGAAATTTATGGACGTGCCATACGTGAGGATGACTTACGTGGGGGGGCGAAAGAATCGTGACCAAACAAACAAAGCCGGAAGCTTTAAGAAAAACGCCTTCCATTTATCCCACAAAGACAAAACTGCAAATTACCATTATTTTCTTTATTGTGCTCGGTTTTTATTTATTCAGTATGGTTTGGACACAGCGGGAAATGGTTGGAGGGTTCGGTGATGCTCTAGCTAATATGTATACCGTTATCGAAAAATTCTTCCCTCCGAACTTGGAAGTTATCCCAAAGGTTTGGGGAGCAATGGCGCAAACTATTCAAATGGCGGTTATTGCTACTACGTTGGCAGCCATATTGACAGTTCCTTTAGCTTTATTATCAGCCCAAAATATAACCACATTTAAACCACTATATTTGATTACGAGAACGTTGTTAAATATCTTGCGTACGATTCCAGATTTAGTACTTGCTGTTATATTCGTTGGCTTATTTGGTGTGGGTCTTTTACCAGGTATTTTAGCATTATTTATTTTTTCCTTAGGGATTTTAGCTAAACTAATTAGTGAAACGATTGAGGCAGTCGATATGAACCCATTAGAAGCAATGCGTGCTTCAGGCGGGAATATTTTTCAAGTCATTTATTTTGGACTCATTCCGCAAGTTTTACCACAATTCACTTCCTTTGTGCTCTATGTATTTGAAATTAACATCCGGGCTTCTGTCGTTTTAGGTTTAGTGGGTGCCGGTGGTATTGGATTAGTTCTCGATCAGCAATTAGGTTTTTATAATTATCCAAACGCAATGGCGATTATTATTTTGATCTTTATTGTAGTCATTGTGATTGAATTCATAAGTAATAAACTAAGGGAGGCTCTAATCTAATGTCTACCTACTCTTCACCTCCTAAACAGCCGAAATCTACCTTTAAAAAAATAAAACGGATTTTGATCTTCTTAGTGATCGCAGCTATTTATATTTGGACATTTCTTGGTATTGAAATTGATTGGGGTAGAGCTTTTGAGCGGATGGCAAACAACTTCGATCGAGTCATTCCAAAGTTATTCAATCCGGATTGGACTGCAACAAGCGAAGTAGCTTTAAAAATATGGGAAACAGTACTCATTGCTTTTGCAGGTTCCTTAATGGCAGCTATTTTAGCTATCCCACTTGGGTTTTTAGCTGCACAAAACATGACAAGAAGCAAAATATTAACTGCTATCGGAAAATGGATCTTGTCTGCAGTACGTGCTTTCCCTGACATTATTCTAGCGATATTATTCGTTGTAGCAGTTGGACCGAATGCATTTGCTGGAGTCCTGGCAATCGCTATTGGTTCAACCGGCATGCTTGGGAAACTTTACTCAGAAGTTATTGAATCAATTGATATGAAAGTAATCGAAGCAATGGAAGCTAATGGAGCTAATAAAATTCAAATCCTTTTTTATGGTGTTATGCCACAAATCATTCCGGAATTCCTCTCCTACGCGATCTATCGTTTCGAAGTCGATATTAGAGCTTCATCCATTTTGGGTATCGTCGGAGCTGGTGGTATCGGAACAATGATTATTTTTGCTTCCAGCAACAGAAATTGGAATGAAATGGGATTAATTCTATTAGCGATTATTATTGTTGTTACAATTATTGATTTTATCTCCGCGCGTATTCGGCGCAAAATTGTATAGAGATTTTTCAAAGTCCCACAGACTGATTTGTGGGACTCTTCCCTATTTAGACATAGAAAGGATGCTTACATTGGAAAACAAGCCGGTTCATTTAACAATTGTTTATACAAGTGATATTCATGGACATATTATGCCTATTAACTATGGAACAAATGAAGAAGCAGCAAGCGGACTAGCACGATATGCAACTGCTGTCAAACAAATTCGTAGCACGAGTAATAATGTAATTGTTCTTGATAATGGAGACCTTATTCAAGGCACACCCCTAATGACATATTACGTAAAGCAGCGTGCTACTACGGACATCAACCCAATGATACAGGCAATGAATCACATAGGGATTGATGCTGGTGTCATCGGAAATCATGAATTCAACTATGGGAAAACTATTTTACAAGCTGCTATCGAGCAATCGAATTTCCCTTGGCTCGCCGCAAACGTGATTGATGTGGAAACAAATGAACCCAAATACGGTCCTCCATATCTTATAAAAACGATTCAGGGTGGCATTAAAGTTGCGATTATAGGAGTCACTACACATTACATACCGAATTGGGAATCTCCAGAGCATATTTCGGGTATACGCTTTAACGACGCATTCGAAACGGTACAATCCTTGGTACCCTATGTGCGTCAAAATGAGAAACCCGATTTAGTCGTTGTATCCTATCATGGTGGATTTGAACGTGATATCGAAACAGGTGAAGCCACAGAAGCAATTACGGGAGAAAATCAAGGTCATGCAATGTGCCAAATCGACGGAATTGATGTGCTACTGACCGGTCACCAGCATCGTGAGCTTACCGGGAAAATAAATGATGTTTTGGTAATCCAGTCAGGAAATAATGGATCCTTTTACGGTAAGGTAGATGTTCAATTTACGAAAAGCACACACGGTTGGGAAGTTACCAATAAACAAGCGCATTTGCAGTCATTAGAACATACATCACCTGATGCAGATATTTTACATATGACTGAGAAGCTTGAAACATCAACCCAACAATGGCTCGATCAGCCGATAGGGTATATTAAAGGCGAGATGACAATTGATGATCCATTTCAAGTCCGTATCGACAAGCACCCTTTTATTGAATTCATTCAAAAAGTACAAATGGAAGCAAGTGGCGCAGATATTTCTGTTACTGCACTGTTAAACAATACTTCCAAAGGATTTACATCAACCGTTACGATGCGAGATGTCGTAGCAAATTATATGTATCCAAATACATTGGTCGTTTTGGAATTGCAAGGCAAGGATATAAAAGCAGCATTAGAAAAAAGTGCTGCTTATTTCACACTAGATGAGTCTGGCTCCATTATGGTTAATCCTGCGTTTGAAAAGCCGAAACCACAGCACTATAACTATGATATGTGGGAAGGGATTACATACACGATCAATGTGGCCAAACCGATTGGAGAAAGAGTGAAAGAATTACGCTACCACGGACAACCCATTTCTAAAGAAGGCAAATATCATGTCGTGTTAAATAACTACAGAGCTAATGGCGGAGGGGATTATACGATGTTTCAAAATAAACCTGTTGTCAAAGAAATTCAAAAGGATGCTGTGGAGTTGATCAGAGAGTGTTTTGAAAGATATTCAACTATCGAGGCAACTGTAACCAAAAACTTCAAGGTGATCGCAGAATAATGTGAAACTTCATCAGCAGGAGTTTTGCTCCACCTCCTGCTGATAAAAAGCTAGCATCTCACGCCCCCTTGAAAAAACGTTTTTCTGCATGCGATGCGCCCTGATGTAGCTTTAGCTTTCATTCTCCTTGAAAAAGAAAAGCGCTTTTTCTGGATGTCACGCCTTCAGTGGTTGATATGGAGCTGGACGTGGCTATTCGGTTATTTCGTTATCCACAAGCACCTCATTTTCTACTTTTGTATGAAAAAGCAACTCTATTTAACTTATCTAACTCATTTATTTAGACAGTATTTTAAGAATCTAAACATTATAAAAAGGTTTTTTCATGTATAGATGGTGGCTCGAAATACCCGAGCCTGCTGGTTTCTTATTTTTCAGCAAAACCCAAGCACCATTTGCTTGGGTTTCTGTTAGGTTATTTTAAAGCTGCAGCAACACTTCTATTGAGTAGACCAATTTGAGTAATAATGTTAGCACATTTTCTGCAAATGAGTCATAGAACGTTCAAACTTTTTAGTCATCATCATTTTCCGTTTCAATTTCTTGCTTAAGAATATCTCCGTTTTTGGCATGAATCTCAAATTCCGCTTCTTTCTGTCCATTCCTAAGCTCTAATTCATAAACGAATTGATTGTCGTCTTCATCTAACTCAATACTGATAACTTCTCCTTTAAATTGCTTTTTAGCGATATTTTTTGCTTCTTCCATAGAAATAAGTTCTTCTTTTGCAACATTTACTTGTTCTATATCATCATTGTTGTTATCAGTTTGCTTGATTTCCTTTTTGTTTTCTTTTAAGACTTCACCTGTATCGCCATCAAGTGTTAAATCATATTCCGTTGTTTTATTTTGCACTTCGACTTCATATACCGCTTTGTTTAGATCTGTGTCTAATTCGAATTCAGTAATCTGTCCCTCATACTGTTCTTGCACCATACTCTTGATTTTATCACCATCTAGTTTCGGATTCGCCTCATCTGCATTAGAATAATAAACTCCAGAACCTAAGATTGCTGCACCTGCAATTGTTCCAATGATAATTCCTAATTTCTTTTTATTCATTTCCCTTCACTCCTTGTTTGTTGTTAGTTCTATCATAACCATAAGGAATAAGAGATCCTTGTGAACAAGATGAGAATTTGCTGAGAAAACTCCTATATCATGGATAGTAAACTCATGTTAAGGACTTGCATACACTGCAGAATTTGCTCTAGCTTGGTCAAATACTATTAGTGAATGAAAGTTACTTGATATTGCACATGCTCGTTTCTAAACACATACTGTTTGAACATAATTCCCTCAAAGTATAAATTTTCCTGCTTATAAGCATTGTTTACTTTCAGTTTAAATTCAATAGAAGATCGATTAGACATAAAAACTCCCCTTAAGGTGAACAGATTTTTATTTTTTACCTGTCTATCTTAAGGAGAGCATATCAGCATGCAGATTAGTTATGATTTTCGTAGTTAATTTTTTTGTAGAAATTTGGGCATTTAGTTTTATTCTAAGTTAGTCTTCTCGCTCAATCTCTGTAAACAATATTTCACCTGTAAAAGCATCAATGGTTATTTCGGCTTCATCTTCTCCATTTACAATTTTCACTTCATACACCAACCTGCCATCATCTTCATCTAGTTCCAATTCATCAAGAGATCCGGCAAATTTCTCTAAAGCCAATTCTGTTGCCTTTTCTTCGTTGATCACCACTTTTTTTTCCGCGTTCTTTTTTGAATTTTCTTTTGAAGTACGAGGCGATTCCTTGTTATCCGTTCCTTTTGCATCTTCTTTTCCTTGCTTTTCAGACACATGCTGATCTTCTTTATTCACTGAAGAGAGCTCTTTTAATTCTATAACATCTCCCGTTTTTCCATGAATCTTTATCTCATACTGCGTTCCTTGATGTTCTATACTGGCTATATAGTTGTTGTCGTTTTGGTCCTTTTGGATATCTCCATCTATTGTTCCAGGGTATTGGCTTGAGATAATTTTTTCAGCCTCAACTTTAGTAATGGCGGCTTTTGAAGCTGTACCTCCAAAGTAAAAAACACCAAAACCAATGAATGCTAGGGCTACGACACTTGCTGTTAAAATCCAAAGCTTTTTCTTGCTCACAGCCAACCCTCCCTTCCCATTTTACTTTAAGATACTTCATGAAGCTGAGAATATCCTGTTAGTTACATTAGAATTCGCTAAGAGTAGTTAGTTCTTCAAAGAGTGCACTAAAAACGCCACACATCAAATTTCTTCGTTGACTCGTTTCTACGTTCCTTTAGAAAAACTTGGCTTGTCGCCAAGTCTTATGGCGGAAGCCTTTGTTTTTCTTATACTATAAACCAAAAAAATCTTATACTTTCCTATAGTGGAACAAAGGCGCAAGCACCCGTTTAGCAACGTAGCGAATGGAACGAATCAACTAAAGATAAAGGAATCATGCCACTAAAAACAGGGGTATGCCGACGCCTGAGCGGCAAGCCCGTTTTTAGTCGGCCTTCCTCTTTGTGACGAATCGATGATGCCTTATCGTAGAGCGCATTTCTAAAGTCGCATCGTTGCTGGGCTCATGCGCTGGACGTGGCTATTCAGTTATTTCGTTATCCACAAGCACCTCATTTTATGCTTTCTTATCTTATGGAAAAGGGGTTCCCCCTTTTCCTGCGTAAGAATGTGTTTCGTGGAAGCTTCAATAATGCTCCTGTATTAGTTTTGCACATAGGATCTTCTACTAAAAACCGCCCTTGTCCTGTGACGAGCGTAGTCAGTAACACGCACAAGCCCGCTACTTGAAACTTCGCCGCCGAACTCAGTCGCCCCAGACGCGCTAGTGTCGACGTTGCAACAGGACATGGAAGGCTCCGCCAGCAATACATCGTACGTAAGGAAAAGTGTTTTTTTCTTTTTCAAGGACGCCCGCGATCATATCCAACCTCGATACTTTTTACCCTCTTTTGAACATGCACTAACATAGATTTTATAGAAAAACAAATGAGCACAACTCGATAATTGACATTGCTTCTGTATTTTTTAAACCTCTCATATAGAAGCTAGTTAGAACTTTCCACCATTAATTCTTGAAAAAATCGCTAATATTACTTTCCATTTCCTCCGATGGGCGTTAAGTGTTTATTAATTCTTTGTGAGTCACGCTTTTAAATGGGAAATTTTACGGTAAACGTTGATCCCTCTCCAACTGTACTCTGAACTGTGAGTTCACCTTGATGTTCTTTTACAATTGCCTTAGCGATAGATAAACCTAACCCTGTTCCACCAGTATCTCGACTTCTTGCCTTATCGACACGGTAAAATCGATCAAAAATCCGCGCCTGTTCTGACTCTGGTATACCAGCACCATAATCACGAACCTTTATTATTGCTAGCTTATCCCACACATCAAAGTCAACTTCAACGCGCTCTTCGCTATATTTCAATGCATTGTCAATCAAAATATAAATAACCTGCTCCAACTGATCTCGATTTCCTGAAAGGATCACAGCATCCACTGCATGGTTAGTAAATATAATCTCTCTTGTATACGCTCTTTGGAACGTCGTTACTGTTTCTTCTATTAAAGCAACTATATCCACCTGTTCCATCAAAGCATGATGTTTGTTTTTTGCTAAAGCCAACATTTGTTCAACTAATTTTCCCATTCGATCTGCTTCGGAATGAATTGCTTCAATCGACTCTTTAACAAGATGTGGATTATCAATCCCTCTTCGTTCCAAAAGCTGTGCATAACTTTTCACAATCGAAATAGGTGTCTTTAATTCATGGGAAGCGTCTGATACAAACGTCTCTTGTCTCTCAAAGTTATCTTTTAAATGATCCATCATTTCATTAAATGTCTTTTCCATTTCAAATAGTTCATCTTTGGACCGATTCTGAACATGAATCTTTTTCCAATTGGCTTCTTTCATATTTTCCCGCATCGTTTGAATTAATGATTTTATTGGATTTAATAAAAAACGACTCAACACATTTCCACCGATAATAATGGGCACTAACATAAAAATGGTTGCAATCAAAAGTACGGTAAATAAAGTTTTCATCGTACTATCCAAATTTGTTACTTGATTGGAAACTTGGATCGTCACAACTTCCCCTGCTCGCTCACCTGCCCCCCATATAATCGGCTTCGATATAACAGCAACAGCTGGTTCACTATCCTGTTGGATGACATTTTGGGATTCGTTGGAACTAAATTCAAGTGGAATATCGTATTGGGCCGCTTGTTGGGCAGAAAAAAATATAGTACCATCTTGATCTACCACCCTTATCATTCCTTCAGGTGGTGAAAAAGATCGAAATAACTCGTTGGAAATAACATCTGGTTGATCATTCATGACTTTCACTAAACGCTCTGTTTGATCAGCCAGATCCTGTAACTGTCCATCTGCAGATACTTTATAAAATAACATATAAATAGCTGTATTTATGATTAAAGTAAGAATGAGCATAAATATGCCGGAAAATAGTTGGATTTTTGTCCTTAGTTTCATGTGTCCAAATCCTTTATCGTATAGCCTACACCACGAACGGTTCGGATATACGCTCGTTCGTATCCCTTATCTATTTTTTGCCGTAAGTAACGGATGTAAACATCTACTACATTCGTATCTCCATAATAATCAAAGCCCCACACTTGTTCAATTAGTTTCTCACGGGTCAATACAATATTTTTATTCTTTAATAAGCAGACTAGCAAATCAAATTCTCGTGGTGTTAACTCGATTTGTTTCTCTCCTCGCTTCACTTCTCTGCTTTTTACGTGTACATATAAGTCGCCAATGCCAATATTCTCATCTTCTACTTGCTTTTTAATCGGATTACGTAAATGTACGCGAATCCGCGCTAATAATTCCTCAATCTGAAATGGTTTGGTAATATAATCATTTGCTCCGAGATCCAGACCACTGACTTTATCATGCACTTGATCCCTGGCGGTCAATAGCAAGATCGGGGTCGTTTCATCTGACCTTCTCACTCTGCGCAATACTTCCAAACCACTTAATTCTGGTAGCATAATATCAAGCAATACTAAGTCCCATTCATTTTGTTCTATTTGTGTTAAAGCTTCTTTCCCATCAAAAGCTACTTCCGTTGCGTAATTTTCATACTCCAATTCTAATTGTAGAACCCTACTTAACTTTTTTTCATCTTCAACAATTAATATACGTGGCTTTTCCATTTTTACACCTGCTTTTCATTATTCCAATGTTCTCGCTTCGATGCGCGACTTTTACGCTCAGTACACCCACCCTTTTTACATAGAACAAAATTCTTCTAATGATTATTCTTTCTTTTAACATATCAAAGGATAGCCAAATCGTCTGCTAATAATTTAATTTAGCATCACACAAGTATTACGTAAGCTCAGCCCGTCTACGCTTCTGGAATCATGGTAATGAATACCTTCTAATTCGAAGCCTAATTTTTTAGGAATTGCCCGACTACGATAATTCTCTTCATCACAGCGTATTTCTACGCGCTTCGCTCCCAATTCCTCCAAAGCAAATTTGGTCAGAGCTTCTACTGCCTCGGAAATAATTCCTTTTCCTTGCTGTCTTGTATCCACCCAGTATTCAATTTCAAATTTGGGTCCTTTCCAATTAATACGATGCAACCCTGTGCAGCCGAGAAAAGCTTTGGTATGTTTATCAAATATATGAAAGCGCAAATCTTCTTTTTGTAGAAATTGAATCTGTGCTTCGCGAACGTTTGCTTCCGTTTCTTCTAATGTTTGTTCGTTTTGAGCAAAGGGAAGCCATTGTTTTAGTTCTGATTGTCTCAACTGAATAGCTTCATGAACAGCTTTTCCATCCCCTGGAAGTGGTAAACGAATCAGTAACCTTTTTTGTATGAATTTCATGTGGGAATTCCTTTAATACTGGATAGCCCACGGCTACTCCTCCTTTTATGGTATATTTTTTTCTATTATACTTAGTTATAGAGAATATTCAATGACCTAATAAGAAATGCAACGGCAACGCTTGTAACGCCAATCTGGTAATCAAGAGGAGGTATTTTCATGCTCGCATTAGATCATATTGTTATCGCAGCCAAAGATCCTCAAGAAGCAGCAAAGCAATTTTCCCTTCAACATAACGTACAGACTATTTCAGGAGGAAAGCATAAAAATTGGGGGACGTTTAATCACCTAGCTTATTTTTCTAATGATTGCTATGTGGAGTGGCTCGGTATCTTTGATGAGGAAATAGCGAATGAAGCCAGTAATCCACTAATCCACCAGCTCGTTCAGTCGCTCCGTGCAGGTGAAGAAGGTCCTATACAATTTGCATTCCGCACCAGCCACATGGAACAGCTCATTCAGTATTTCGAACAAGCCTCTATCCCAGCTATAGGACCTATACCGGGAAAACGGCACAGACCTGATGGCAGTAACCTGACTTGGAAAATGTTGTTTCCTCAGGGGAAGCGCCCGCTTCCGTTCCTTATCGAGTGGGGAGAAGGGTATCATGTAGCAAAGAATAAATCATTTATAAATAGCCAAATCATTGCCCAAGTAAAGACAAACTTACCCGTACATCTCATTTCTTCTCATTATAAACTTGCGGCTGAACCAACATTAACGTTAGCCAATACAGAATTGCTTTTAAATGAACATAGCACGTTATCTTTTGCGTTACGTTAATAAATGTTAAATTCTGCTACTTATTCATCCAATCAACAAAGAAAAACTCTTTTCTTCAATTAGAGCATTTTATCACTACACAGATTAAAAAAGAGGCTATTGTCCATTTGCAATAGCCTCCACTTTGATTAGCCTAGTTGTTGATGAAGAAATTCACTGACAGATTCCGGCGTTTTCGTATAAGCACTATGCTGATGTGCTATTTTCTCCCCATTTTGAAATAGGAGTATACTTGGAATTCCCATGACATCATATTTTTCTGCAATTCCTTTTACTTCATCGCTGTTGATTTCATACCATTGATATTGTTTAAATTCATCCACAATGTCGCCAATAAACATGTCCAATCGCTTGCAATCTGGACACCAATCAGCAAAAAATTTAATAATTACAGGTTTGTCACTTTTGATTGCTTCATGAAAAGCTGCTTCTGTTGTTAGACGTTCCATGCTCTTTCTCCTTCCATAACCAATGTTTTTCCCGCACCTAATGTACCATGATAAATCTCCCGCTTAGACCTAAAGGGAGTTAACACTACTCCCATACCCAATTCTTCAAAGGTCTTTCTATCATACTCTTGCGATACTAACATTCTAATTAGATGAAGTTTCCCTTTATTGTAGCGATTCTTGTCACATTTGTCTTATTATCTGCTTACGCTTTTAGACATATTCAACCCTTCCTAATATGTAAGCAGCAGCAAGTCCAGCAGCAAAAGCCGCAATACTAAGTAAGCCTAGATTAAATGAGGCAGGCCAGCCTGGGAACACGACAAAAATGGAACCAATAACCATCCCAATAATTATCGCTAATGTAGCTGTTGTATAACGGGTTAAAAAGAAATTAACGACTTTACTCATGAATACAAGCCCAATAACAATACCTACTCCGGTAACAGCTATAACATCTAAGCGAAAATTACTAACGGCACTAATAACGGTAGGATAAACGCCAATAATAAGTAGCAAAAATGAACCGCTAATGCCTGGCAATATCATAGCGGCACTAGCAATAACCCCTGAACCAAACAGCAATAAATAAGTGGACATGTCCATTTCGGTAATCACTTTTGGCTCTCCTTCATTTAAAAATAACATGGAGCCAACGAGAACCATCCCTATCACTAATAACAAAATATGATTTGCTTTAAATGTTTTTCTAGCATTTGCTTTATAAAACAAATAAGGCAATATCCCAATAATTAACCCTAAAAAAAAGAACTGCGTTGGTCCAGGATAATGTGCAAATAACCATTCAATTGCATGACTCAATAACAATATTGCAATAACAACGCCTATTCCCAATGGGACTAAAAAGCCTAGTTGTTTCTTCCAATCCTTGCTTAAAAATCCATTTATCGCTGCAATTAATCGGTCATATATACCTAATAATACTGCAATGGTCCCCCCGCTTACACCCGGGATCACATCACTTGCTCCCATTAGCATACCTCTATAAATATTTTTCCATTCCATGTTGTTTTATCACCTTTCATACTTCATCAATTTTTCTACTAAACTCGCAAGTGCAAGCAAGCAGTATATAAACCTTTTCGTATTACAATCTACTTCACATTTATCCGGTAAAAAACCTATTCGTTTTGCCTAACGCATATGCTACTAGTTTATTTTTAAAAATTACTCGTTCATGTAAACACGGATAAAATTATCATACCAAAAAATGCTTGTGTTTTATAGAAAAAAATTGTAAAGTATTTGTATAAGCTACTTTGTATAACAAGGTAGCTAATTTAAAATTCACTATCATGTTATACAAGGTAGGTTAAGATTATGTCTTTGCGTAGTCAAATGTTAAAAGGGATTTTAGAAGGATGTATTTTATCCATCATTCAGCAACAACCTACATACGGTTATGAAATTTCCGTTATTTTAAAGGAATATGGTCTGGAAAACATTAGTGAGGGTTCCATTTATCCTATCCTGTTGCGATTACAAAAGGAAAAATTAATTATCGGTGAAATGAAGAAATCAGAATCTGGACCAAAACGAAAATATTACCAATTAACCGAAGACGGAAACGAAGCGCTAAAGGAATTTTATTTACAATGGGACGCAATCAAAAATCCCGTTGATAAAATTGTCAACCAAGGAGGTTATGATGTATGAATGCAAGTGCACTAATTGAATTAAATAACGAAAAGCGTACACATTTAAATGAAGCAAATTTGGCTTATTATGAAAACATGCTTATTTATATCCGTTCGGCTAGTAATAAGTCAGAACAACAGACAGAGGAACTGCTTTTGGAACTATTAGAACATTTACTGCAAGCACAGTCAGAAGGTAAAAATGCAACCGATATTTTTGGGTCGAACCCAAAAGCGTATTGCGAGGAGCTCATTCAAGAACTCCCGAAAGAAAAACAAAAGCCCCGTTTATTGTTCGTAGCTCAAATTTCTTTCCAGACAATCGGTTTTTTGAGCCTTATCTATGGAATTATTGGCTTAACAATGTATTATTTCTTTCAGATTGGAGCAGCAGTAAGTTCATTTTATCCAGCATCCATATTTGTAATGTTGGTATGCTATCTCATTATCCTCTATCTATTTATTAAAACCGTCTTCTGGTGGTTAAAACGATCCACGTTTGCCGGAAAACAGACCAATAAGTGGATCGAATTTATCCAAGCTTGGCTCGGATTGTCAGCGTTTATTACATTATTTGTTGTTATTATGCGATTCACACCAAGATTTGGACCGGTAATGCAGATTCCAACAGCTGTATTTATTGGCTTTTCTCTTATTTTTTATTTTATTGCTTATCTGATAAAAAGAAAAGAACAACACGGGTAAGTTATTTTCTCTTTGAAATGAAAAGGAGCTGCTATGTGACCTAGCAGCTCCTTTCGACATGACCGATGCTGACTTATTGGAGGGCGCATTTCTAAAGTCGCAACGTTGCTGGCGCTTGCGCCGAACGTGGCTATTCGGTTATTTCGTTATTATCAAGCACCTCATTCTATGCTTTCTTATCTTACGAAGAAAGACTGAGCGTCCTTTAATCGTGAAATAAGCTGGTCTCTTATCCCCTTCCGTTTACGGTTCCATAATCTCTAATTCTGGCAACCATTTCTTCATATGCGCTGTTATCTCTTTATAATAGTTTTTCGCACCATTTAAATCATTATTGGTTATATTTTTTAATGGAATGACTTGATAATCGGCTTCATTCTTATATTTAACAAATGTCGGCAAAAATGCTGGCTTCTCAAGTTTGATTTCTTCATTCTCATTTTTCGTTATGGTAAACTTCAATATACCGCCAAATCGTCGATAGAGTTCATCTTGACCTGATAAGAAGTTTCCTAAAGAATAAGCAACAAAGGTCCGATTCCCTTTTTTCCCTTTTACCCATGCTACAGGTTGCAGCACATGTGGATGATGTCCGATTACTGCATGAACACCTTGATCAGCCGCAAATTGCGCTAAATCCTTTTGTTCCTTATTTGGTAACATTTGATATTCAGTGCCAAAATGCAAATTAAGAATGACAACATCTGCTTGCTGTTTCGCTTTTTTTATTTCTGTAGCCATCCGCTCCTTGTTTATTAAATTTACTAAATAGGGCTTCCCTTCAGGAACAGGGATTCCATTCGTTCCATATGTGTATGCAAGAAATGCTACATCAATGCCTTCCTTAGTTCGATAAACTCGCAAAGTAGCTTGGTCTGCTTCGTTTTTATAAGCTCCTGTATACATCATATCAATCTGTTCCCAATGCTCTATTGCTCGTTGAATAGCTTTTTCTCCTCTATCAAGCGTATGGTTGTTCGCTATCGTTACTACATCAACTCCAGCAGCTTTTAAAGCGTCACCTACAGCGAATGGGCTGTTGAAGGCTGGATACGAGGACAAGCCCAGCTCCTCTCCCCCTATCATCGTTTCCTGGTTTGCAACTGTAACCGTTGCTTCCTCCAAATACGGTTTCACTTCTTTAAGCATTGGAGTAAAATTATAACCAGTTTCTGTTTTTGCATCTTCATAAACTTGGCTATGAATAAGCATATCTCCAATTGCAGCAATGGTGATTTCCTGTTTAGGGGGTTCTTTTTCATCTACAGTTGTTTCTCTTACCTCATGCCGTTTTGGTTCTTTTGTCGAATTATTACTACACCCTACAAGCATACTAAAGCCGATCAAGATGATACATATAACTGCAATAAAATGTCGGTTCATTTCTTCTGCTCCTTTTGCATAACTCTAGCTGTTTATATTTTTCTCTTCAAAAGTTTGATTATAACGTGATCACCGTTAAGGCTCAGCTTACATTCTTACCACATTATAACGCATATTATCTTTTCATGTTTGATTTTTTTCGTAAGAGGGAATGGCTATATATAAGTTCAAAAAAGACCCCCTAGGAGCTGAACAACAGCTTAGATACATGAATAAAACAAAGACGCTATGTCTATTTTTGAACAACATCTAAAGAAAGGATTTTTTACATGCGAAAAACGCAGTATCAACCAACTAAAAACAAACAGCTGACAGATGCGCAAGAAATCCACTATGGCAAAGACTTCAAACAAGCTGACATCGCTGGCGGATATCGGCAGCCACGCGTAAAAGAAGCAAAATACAATAATCCTGACCTAAAAAATTAAACTTTTTTACATGTTCCCCAATTTGTTCAACTACTTTTTGAGCAAATTGGGGGTTTTTTGAAACAAATTTGTCACTTCTACCGTAGTACTATTAATCAATTTAATTGGAGGTTACATAATGTCTTCAGCTGCAATGGAATTAGTCAATTTAAAAAAGAAAATTGGCAAAAAAGAAATTATTAAAGGCTTGTCCTTTTCCATCCCTAAAGGAGAAGTGTTTGGATTTATTGGGCCAAATGGGGCTGGTAAAACGACCACCATCCGTATGATGGTTGGATTAATGAGCATAACAGAAGGAGATGTCATTATCCAGGGAAACAGCATTAAAAGCAATTTTAAACATGCTGTGCGCGAAGTTGGCGCCATTGTCGAAAACCCAGAAATGTACCCGTTTTTAACTGGTTGGCAAAACTTAAAACACTACGCCCGGATGATGCCAGGAGTAACAACAGAACGAATACATGAAGTCGTCAAGCTCATTGGTCTTGAAAAAGCAATTAATGAAAAGGTTGGAAGATATTCATTAGGAATGCGTCAACGGCTTGGAATTGCTCAGGCACTCTTACATAATCCATCTGTATTAATATTAGACGAACCAACAAACGGATTAGACCCAGCTGGAATTCGCGAAATTCGCGACCATATTCGGAAGCTA
The DNA here is from genome assembly GCF_001895305.1 of Virgibacillus sp. 6R. Taxonomy (NCBI): domain Bacteria; kingdom Bacillati; phylum Bacillota; class Bacilli; order Caryophanales; family Bacillaceae; genus Virgibacillus; species Virgibacillus sp. 6R. Next base: position 1,666,365 of record NZ_CP017762.1, read on the forward strand.
GCAAAAGAAGAAAATGTTGCTATTATCATCTCCAGTCACTTGCTTTCTGAGATTGAACAAATGTGTGACCGAATTGGCGTAATTAAAAACGGAGAAATCATTAAAATTCAAAACGTCGGTGAAGAAACAAAAGAAGAAGAAGTAATTCACCATGCTGAGGTTATACCAATGGATAAGGCAATGAAAATCTTAAATGAAGATTTCCAGCTGGAATCCGTTGAGCTTGATGGTAATTTATCTTTCCGCTGTAAAAAAGAGCAAGTTCCGGAAATTATTAAAAAATTAGTAGAAAATGAATGTCAGATTTATCAAGTCAATGTTGCAAAAGGTACACTAGAAGATCAATTCTTTGAACTGATTGGAGAGAATACGATTGAGTAGAATGTTAAAACTAATTCAAAATGAACAAGGGAAAATCTTTATTCGTAAATCAACATGGATCATGTATATTATCTTAGCCGTGCTTATATTTGGTAATGCTCTTTTAACCAATAGCTTTGATGGTCTAAAGAAGGACTACCAAGGTGACGATTGGCGCCAAGTATTGGAAGAAGAAAATAAAGAACTGCAGAAAGAAATGGAAGAAGTGGAAGGTTTTGAAGACTACAACAATTCCCTTATTGCCAAAAATAATTATTACTTGGAAAATGATATTCAACCTGCCCCTTATACAGCTTGGACTTTTGTTGAAGAAAACATAAATTTTCTATCAATTGTTAGTTTATTAACCATTATTATTGCAGCAGGAATAGTTGCCAATGAGTTCAGATGGGGTACGATTAAATTATTATTAATTCGTCCAATTAGCAGAAGTGGCATCTTATTATCCAAATATATTACCGTCTTACTATTCGCCCTTTATACAGCCATATTTACACTCGTTTTAATGTGGATTTTTGGAGCAATCTTCTTTGGTATTGGCGACTTGAACCCTTCTATTGTTGTGGAAGGAGAAGATGGTTTTAAAACTGTATCACTAGTAGCTAATGTATTTACTAGCTTTGGTTTCAAACTTGTGAACCTTGTAATGATGGCTACGTTTGCGTTTATGATCTCTGCTGTCTTCCGTAATAGTTCATTAGCAATTGGTATTGCTATCTTCCTAATGATGGGCGGTAGCTCTATTGTTACATTCTTTGCTGATAAAGAATGGGCTAAATATATTTTGTTCGCTCACACGGACTTAAGTCAATATATGGATGGAAACTTTCTAATGCTTGAAGATAATACGATGGGCTTTTCTATAACTGTATTAGTTGTATATTACGCCATTTTCATGTTATTGTCATGGATTGTTTTCACAAAGCGCGACGTTGCTGGTCAATAATCCTAATTAAATAATTGTGCTAGATAATTTGAGACAAATTTATAATCCCATATCAATGATATGGGATTATTTATGGCTTCAATGAATATTTTATTAATGGTTAAAAATGTTCCTCAAGAGAAGCTTTCTTCTCTCAACTATGCATAATTGAATCTTACCAACGCTAGTTTGCATCTTCGAACCAGTTATTTAGATCTCATATTCTTGTTATTAAACACTTTCGTATTCAACATGGATACAATCAAATTCGCATCTTGCAGCACTATACTGGCTTGTCCCCCTATTCATTGTCGATTTTTCCGTGCTACAATATACATATAAATGCTATTTTTGCTAAGTATCTATTATAATGGATGTTTAAGGGACCAGATATTCATGAGATTAGCGTTGCAGTAGCACTTTTCTTCCTACTCAAGAAGGATGGAGGGATTAATTCCTAGTTCCACATACATAACTAGTATAAAATGAATTCTTCAATCAGGTGAGAGGGGGCTTTTATCCCCGCTGTTGTTATTACCGTAATGGGATGACCTAAACTGGACGAATGGAGCGTTTAGATGCTCGCTTATATCCCACTTAGGTTTGTTTCCATTCTTAAATGGAAGACCTTATAAAACTTATATACGGGATAAAATAGACTGAAGTTTGCATTCGAGGTGTTGTTCGTGAAGCGTTACTTAACAGTATTATTTATTGGCTTAAGTGCAGTTATATTAGTAGTTGGTTTAAGAACAAACACGCAGTGGAGTGGTGTTGTTTCGTGGGGGCTTTCGTTTATTTTTCTTATATGTGCTGCCTATTCTACAAAATACATACCTAACGATGATGAAGAAAGCCACGAATAATACAGCATATCATAAAGTGAATCTTCAATCAGTGGGGTTTTTCATTCATCCACCACCAATTGTTATACCGAAATGGTATAACCTAAAGGCCTGTTAAGAAGTAGAGCATTTTAGATGCTGTTATCTCCCACTTAGACTTAGGCTGTAGTGCAATCCAACTCCTGAAGTGGGAGTCTTACAGCAACTTAATGTACGGGATAAAGAAGAAAAATTCAAACACTCACTCACTTACTAGTATACAAACAAGAGATGAATATAGTGAATGTGTTAATGAGAATTTTATAATTTTCAAACCAGTCAAAAAAGCAGACGTTTATATGAAGAAGTCTGCTTTTTTGTCAATGAATCGATTACAAGAAATGTGCAACTATTCTAGAATGAATATTTTTCCTTAATTGCTTCTGGCGCCATTTTAACCATCCATTGTAACAGAAAAACGGCAATCGACACATCATCAATTAACCCGAACCCTAATATAACATCTGGAATCATATCAAATGGAAAAATAAAATATCCTAATATCAGCAATACAAAGAAAAGTTTTTTAGTGTTGGCTACATCTTTCGAAGTAAAAAAATCCTTAAAGAAAGGAATTGATCGGTGGAACGTAAACAAAAAACGGACGCGTTTCCATAATCTCTTCATTATCTTAACCCCCTTCTTTATAGCATCTTACTGTTCTGTATCCATAAAGTAAATCTTCAATCAATAGGGTTTTCATTCATCCACCACTGATTGTTAGTAACATAATGGGATGACTTAAAAGCAGCTTACGAAATAGGGTATTTAGGTGCTGTTATCTCCCCAGAGAACCTTATATACAGGATAAACCTACAAGTATAAACAAAATATGTTTCAATTATTTATGAGCAAAAGAAACTCATACCTTTATTCGAAATGTCAATCCGAGCTATTTTAGTTTTAGCTCAAATCCCCTTACCTCATAGATAACGAAATGGAGAAGACGCAGGTAACTCCACCCTTTTTAAGCGCCTAAATTTATACTTTTGTATTTTTGTAAAAAAACACCGAAGAAAGGGTTCTTTTTTCGGTGTTTTTTACATGTATCTATTCCAGAAAAATGATTTTTTATAACCATTTATTTATTTCTTTTCGCTGCTTTTTCGCGTTCATTCTTATTAAGAATTTTTTTACGTAAGCGAATAGATTCGGGTGTTACTTCGCAATACTCATCTTCATTTAAATATTGTAATGCCTCTTCCAAAGACATATTACGCGATTTACGGATTGTTATTGTTTGATCTTTCGTTGCAGAGCGAACATTTGTTAAATGCTTTTCTTTTGTAATGTTTACCGTAAGATCATTATCACGATTATGTTCGCCTACAATCATACCCGCATACACTTCTGTTCCAGGTGTAACAAAGATAACGCCGCGATCTTCCAATTGCATAATCCCGTAGGTCGACGTCTTCCCATTTTCTAGAGCAACAAGTACCCCTTCTCTTCTTCCGCCAACCTGACCTTTAATTACCGGCTCGTATCCTTCAAAGGTATGGTTCAAGATACCATAGCCACGTGTTTGCGACATAAATTCGGTAGCATATCCCAACAATCCACGAGATGGAACTTTAAACTCTAAGCGTACTTGTCCATTTCCTTGATTTGCCATATCCAGCATTTCGCCTTTTCTTGAACCAAGCGATTCCATAATGGCACCTGTATATTCTTCCGGAACATCTACTTGAACCCTTTCTACTGGTTCACATTTTACACCATCTATTTCTTTTATAATGACTTGTGGTTTCGATAACTGCAATTCAAAGCCTTCTCGGCGCATATTCTCAATCAGAATCGATAAATGCAGCTCCCCTCGCCCAGAAACAATCCATGCATCAGGTGAATCAGTCGGGTCAACGCGAAGACTAACATCTGTTTCCAATTGCTTCAGCAAGCGTTCTTCAATTTTTCTAGCGGTAACAAACTTTCCTTCTTTACCTGCAAACGGACTATTATTTACAAGGAACGTCATTTGCAGTGTGGGTTCATCAATCCGTAACCATGGAAGACTTTCTGGATGATCTTGAGGACAGACCGTTTCTCCTACATTAATATCTTCTAACCCAGCAACAGCCACTACATCACCAGATACAGCTTCTTGAATTTCAATTCGTTTTAAACCGATAAATCCAAACAGTTTCGTAATACGGAATGACTTTTGTGTTCCATCTTTTTTCAAAATAACAACCTGCTGGCCAACTTTCATCGTACCCCGTACTACTCTGCCAATACCGATTCTGCCTACATAGTCATTGTAATCTAATAACGTAATTTGGAATTGCAATGGTTCTTCCCTGTTATCGATTGGTGCAGGAATATGTTCGAGTATCGTCTGAAACACAGGATCCATCGTTTCTTCCTGCTCGTTAGCTTTGTATCCAGAAGTTCCGTTTAAAGCGGAAGCATAGACAACCGGAAATTCCAACTGCTCATCATCTGCTCCTAATTCTATGAATAAATCTAATACTTCATCTACTACTTCAGTTGGTCTTGCATTCGGGCGGTCAATTTTATTTAAAACGACCATTGGGGTTAATTTCTGTTCAAGGGCTTTTTTTAGTACAAAACGTGTTTGTGGCATCGTCCCTTCATAAGCATCGACTACTAACGCTACCCCATCCACCATTTTCATAATTCGTTCCACTTCTCCACCGAAATCCGCGTGGCCTGGTGTGTCCAAAATATTAATGGCTGTGTCTTTATATTTAATGGCTGTATTTTTAGCCAGTATCGTAATCCCTCGTTCTCGTTCAATATCTCCGGAATCCATCGCTCGTTCATGAACATGTTCATTTTCACGAAACGTTCCGGAATACTTTAACATTTGGTCTACTAACGTTGTTTTCCCATGATCGACATGGGCTATGATAGCAATGTTGCGAATATCTTCTCTTAATTGCATACGTACGCTCCTCTATTTTAAGGGATAATAAGATTAAACTTCAATCCGTCAAGCTTTCTTTATCCCTACTAATTGTTAAATAACAGAATCTTGGATATCATATTTATCGGTTTGAGATTGCTGTTTTCTTGCAGGAGAAAACTCTTGGCTGTTTGCTAAGCTTTCCTTTTCAAGCAAGCGTCTCACCTCACGTATAGTGACCGTCCAAAAAGCAAGGGAAAAGAATAAATTCAAGGTGGACCCTGCAACAAAAAATTGTTCAGCATGGAGCAAGCATCCAGACTTCTTGGAATTCGTTTATTTTCGCCAGACTTTTTGAACATCCACTTATACTTGAAGATAGCCTTTCTTTACACTATAGGAAAGTATAAGATTTTTCTGGTTTATAGTATAAGAAAAACAAAGGCTTCTGCCATAAGACTTGGCGACAAGCCAAGTTTTTCTAATGCTGAATACATTTTTTTGTTCGACAACATCTTTCTAGCACATTAGAAAAACTATTCAATTATAACATGGATGTGCATATAAAGTAAAATTTTGATCCCAGAAGATACATAAATGCTTTATTTAAGATGATAGCCAATGGTTTATTTTTTCGATAGCATCATCTTACTAGGCAAACATTTAGAAAAAATCGGAGAACCACATTAATGGTTCGCCGATTTTTTAAAGGAATTAAACTATAAGGTTTGGTATGCAAGCTCAAAGATTACTCGTAATCGATGCTATCCACCAGTTGATGTTTCACTTATTTCTTATGCTTTATTTTGGTGCTCGAATACGAAACAAGTAATCTATAATTTAGTTTTGTTAAAAGGTTAATACAATCGGCTGCCAGAAGTAAACAAATACCACTATTACCAAAATTGCAAAAATGTTCATCCAAAAACCTGCTTTAACCATGTCATCTATTGTTAAGTATTCGGAACTGAACACTGCTGCATTTGGAGGTGTAGAGATTGGTAGCATGAATGCACAAGAAGCCGACAGAGCTACGACCGCCATAATACCATACGGATCAACACCGATGCCAATTGCAAGCCCAATACTAATTGGTATTAACATATTTGATACGGCTGTATTTGACATGATCTCGGTCATAAATAGTACGATCGCAGCAAGTACTATTAGTATAAGTAGATAAGGAAGTGATTCTAATGCACTTAGCAATGTTCCAAACCATTCTGTTAAACCAGATTCTTCAAAAGCAGCTGCTAGCGAAAGCCCACCACCAAATAGAAGGAGCAGTCCCCAAGGAAGATCTTTCATATCCTTCCATTGCATTAATCCCCCGGTCTCTTTTTTGCTCGGCAATAAAAACATAGCAGTTGCTCCAATAATAGAAATACTTGTATCAGATAAGCGCAAGCCTTCTGGTAGAAATCCAGAAGATATCCATAGCGCCCCGGTAATCGTAAAAATAAATAACACTGCTTTTTCCTCATAAGACATGGGACCAAGCTTTCTAAGTTGTTGCTTAGCAAAGTCATCTGAGATATTTCCAGTTTGGTTTACTTTGAATTGAATACGAGTTATATAAAAATATAAAGCTGCTAATAAAATAATCGTAAGAGGAAAACCAAATAAAAACCAGTCTGTAAATGTAACTTGCTGATCGAGAACACTAGATGCAACACCGGCAAAAACTGCATTTGGTACAGATCCAATTAGGGTAGCTAGTCCTCCAATGGACGCAGCATACGCTACAGTTAATAATAAGCCTTTTGCAAAATGATGCAATGATTTCTCATCAAGCAGGTTATTTTCTTTTACTTCTGTTATTAACGCTAAAGCGATTGGTAACATCATAAGAGCTGTTGCCGCATTCGAAATCCACATGGATAAAAGAGCTGTGGCAAGCAATACACCTAGAATAATACGTTGACTGCTTGTACCCACCATGGAAATAATGGTCATAGCAATTCGCTTATGGAGATTCCATTTTTCAATGGCAAGCGCAATTGTAAAGCCACCCATATACATAAAAACGATTGGGTTGCCGTAAGCCATGGTAGCTGTTTTTTCTTCTGCTCCACCTGTGATAGGTAATAAAAAAATAGGAAGCAAAGATGTTGCCGGTATTGGAATTGCTTCTGTTATCCACCAGCATGCTACCCATGCAGTAACTGCTAGGACAGCCCTTGGAGAATCATCAAGCCCGGTTAAATTGGGTAAAAAAAACAAGATTACAAATAAAATCGGACCAAGGATAAGCCCTAGAAATTGACGTTTCTTCACAGCTATTTCACCCTCTTTCTGATGTTTAATATTAGTAGTAGAATTGAAGATTACGATAATTTGTCAATTAGCAGGCACTATAAAACCCTTTCAAATTATCATTCGTCATTATATGTGATTTCTAACTAAGAGACCAAAAAGAAAACGCTATCATTTCCGATAATTCAATATACTATCAATAGACTCATATTCTGTCAATAAAACTAAAAACATGGATATTAAATGCAAACTGGGAAATTATAGCCTGTCTAAACTCTTTTTTAAAATATAGAAAAGAAGACCAAAGAACAAAGGCGCAAGTGCTCGTTTAGCAACGTAGTGAATGGAACGAATCAAGAGATAAAGGAATCATGCCACTAAAAACAGGGTTATGCCGACGTCTGGGCGGCAAGCCCGTTTTTAGTCGTCGGCCTTCCTCTTAGCGACGAACCGATGAGGCCTTATCGTAGGGCGCATTTCTAAAGTCGCATCGTTGCTGGGCTCATGCGCCGGACGTGACTAGTTGGTTATTTCGTTATCCACAAGTACCTCATTTTATAGGTTCCTATACAATAAAAAAATGGAACTCAATCAGTAGGAGTTCCCTTCCATCTCCTACTGATTGAAGTAAAACAAAGGACAAAACTTTAAGTTCCTTGAAAAAGAAAGAATGTTTTGCCTGCATGTTAAGTCTTCCGAGATCACACATCCTACAGTCCTATCTAATCGGCGATGTAGATGCTTCTTTCTCCCACTCAGACCGTTTTGATGAATATCGATTCTTGAATTGGGTTTCTTGGGTCAACTTACACTTTTTTCTCGCCTTTTCACAACCTTAAAACTAAAGAGTAATAACGAAAAATAAGTTTGGATAATCACTTTAGAGTAAATACAATTTCAAACCTTGCTCCACCTAATTTCGACCGGTGAACAGAAATTTTTCCATTGGACTGTTCAATAATTGCTCTTGCAATTGCAAGCCCCAGTCCTGTTTCTCCACCTTTCCCTTTTACAAACCGGTGAAAAATATGTGGAATTAAGTTTTCAGATACTCCTTCCCCATCATCTTCTATGACGATGAGAATTTTTTTATTTTCTTTCTTAATATCGAAATGAACTGTTGCATGAGCATGGCGAATCGCATTAAATGTTAAATTTAATAATGCTCGTAGCATTTTTTCTCCATCTGCTACTATTTCCGGGGAACCTTGTATCGTATGCTTTAGCTCAATCCCCTTTTCATTTACTATCGGGAGAGCCCGGTCCACTACCTGCTCCATCACTTGTTTTAACTGGATCTTTTCAGGTGTATAGACGTCTGGTTCACTATCTAACTTAGCTAATAGTATCATTTCGTTAATAATTTTTTTCAAGCGTTTTACTTCTGTCACCATCACGTCAAGACCTTTTTCTTCCTCTTTAGCATCAAAAATATGGTCTCGTATCCCCTCTGCATAACCTTGAATTGTCATAAGGGGGGTCTTTAACTCATGGCTGGCATTTTGAAAAAAGGTTTGTTGCGAGTTAATATATCTTTCCAACTCTTGCGCCATATCATAGACACTTTGTTCCACTTCCTTTATTTCACCTGTCGCTTTAATTCGCTTAATGGAACGAAATTGCCGTTTCTCTATCTTTTTTAACTGCTTTTTCAGCTGCGAAAGTGGGGTCACTAGCTTGCGAGTTAAAAAATAACTTAGAATAATCGCGATCGCACCGCCTATGAAAAACACAATTAATAGGCGAAAGATAAAACTTTGCTGGACTAATTCTAAATCACTTAAAGGTGTTAAAAGAATAAGTTCAACGCCTGTACTCTCAGGAGTAAAAATAATCCTTGAAGTGACAAACTTGGCACCATTATACTCCCATAATGTTTTATCCGCATCGGCAAAATCATTTTTCTTAAAAAAACCGGAAACGACACTGTCAGGAAGGGTCGGCGATGCAGCTACATGCTGATTTCTGTCATAAATAAACATTTGTAAACCTTGATCTTCTAACAATTTATTTAAGTTACTTACGCTTGTACTTTCATATTGATCATTTAACACATCAACGATTAAATCACCCTTTTGTTTTAACTGCCGCTGTTCATCTTGGATGAGCAAATCCAAGATGAGGGAATAGATGACATACCCGGTAACAGCCATAATAACGAATAGCAAAGCTGTAAAAGCGGCATTTAATTGCGATTGTAGCTTCATGTAACTTCTCCTTCATTTCGAAGCCGGTAGCCATATCCCCACACTGTTTCTAAAGGCAAATGAGGAAGTTTTTTACGAATTCGTTTAACGAGGTCGTCCACCGCCCGATCGCTTCCGAAGTAATTGTCTCCCCAGATTTTAATTAATAGCTCCTCCCTTGAAAAGGCGCGATTCACATTTTCCACTAAAATAAGTAACATATCAAATTCTTTCGTTGTCACTTCATATTCTTCCCCCCGAAAGAAAATACGACGTTCTTCTTTATCAATCGTCAATTCATCAACAGTCACTCTAGTATCATTTACTTCAGTATTCGCCAAACTTATACTGGATCGCTTAAATAATCTTTTTACCCTAGCAACTAGCTCTCTTGGACTAAATGGTTTAGTTAAATAATCATCTCCCCCGAGCTCAAGTCCAAGAATTTTGTCAATTTCTTCATCCTTCGCTGAAATAATAATAATCGGTACTTCACTTTCCATACGAATCTTTTTACAAAACTCATAGCCGTCCATTCCCGGAAGCATAATATCTAATATCCACATGGCTGGAGGTTCTGTTTTCCAAAGTTCCCATGCTTCTTCAGCAGATTCCAGTAATGTGACCGTAAATCCTTCTTTTTTTAAATAGGCAGATACAATATTACGTATATTTGGATCGTCTTCAACTATTCCAATATGATGATTCATTTTAATCACCTTTTCTCTTATTTCTTTACTACTATTTTCACATAAATAAACGATTATTTAGATCTATTACATTTCTGCTCACCAATCACAAATTCAACTATTCACTGTTATTGTAACACTAGTATGCAACCTCAGATAAAACAACCTGAAAAAAATTATAAAAATGATGCGTTTATCAAGCACATATCCCATTGCCCTTCTGAGTATCAAAACTCTACTTTATCGTGGTTTAATTCGTTTAACGTATTACAACCCTACTTATAGAATATTTACGATTCATTTATTGTTTTTAAGGGTATACCAATACGAGAATTATATTTTTGGCTAAATTAAATAAGACAATGAAGCGATGTATCATGAATATACATTTGCACTTTCTAAAAACATAAAATTAGATAATACTTTACACATTTTTTCCACAATTGTACCAAATGATTCCCCAAAGAAATGGGTATACTATAAGTAATGATGGGAACTTCATTTACGTATTTACATCTTTATGAAGGGACCATTTAGCATACCAGGCTACAAACAGACATCTTTGAGCGTCCCCCCTGACTCCCCTCGACGCTCTAATGATGTTTGTTTGTAGCCTGTCATTAAAATCTGTCATAAAGGGTGATGGAAATGGATGATAAAAATAATGAACATCATAATCAGCAGCCAGGATATACAATATCCAATAGATCACAAGAGTCCAATCAAAATCAAGATTTTAATCAGCAAAGCAACGAAGAACTGATACATCAGAATCACTATAGCAACCACGATGAAAATACTCCAGCCAATAATAAATCAAGCAATAAATCTATGCTCCATTTTTTTCTAGGTGGAATATCGGGTGGAGTTGTTGCCGTTCTCATAATTGCAGTATTAATGTTTACAAATATCATCCCGATTAATCAAGGAAATGGAAATGGATCTGCTTCAGCAGGAGAAGATAAACAAGCCGCAGAAGTAGTTAAAACCCTCACTTCTGAAGATGCAGATGTTGCTACAAATATTGAAGAAACTTCAAAAGCCGTTGTTGGTGTAATAAATATGCAACAACAGAGTATTTGGACGGAAAGCCAAGAAGCAGGTACTGGATCTGGAATTATCTATAAAAAAGAGAATGGTAAGGCTTATGTAATTACAAACCACCATGTAGTAGAAGGTGCGGAAGAAGTAGAAGTTGCCTTAAATTATTCTGAGAAACGCCTAAATGCGAAAGTCTTGGGAACCGATGAATTAACGGATTTAGCAGTATTAGAAATTGACGGAGATGCGATCACCACTGTTGCCAACATGGGATCTTCCAGTGATTTAAAAGTTGGTGAAAATGTGATGGCGATTGGGAACCCGCTTGGAATGGAATTTGCTAACACAGTGACGAAAGGCGTAATTAGCGGACTAGATCGGTCTGTACCGATAGATACAAATGGGGATAGGCAGGCAGATTGGGTCACAGAAGTTATCCAAACCGATGCCGCGATTAACCCTGGAAACAGTGGCGGTGCACTTGTAAATGAAAAAGGTGCCGTTGTAGGAATTAACTCCATGAAAATTGCACGTCAGGAAGTTGAAGGTATCGGCTTTGCTATACCTGTAGACGCTGCACTGCCAATTGTTGAACAGTTAGAAAAGAATGGGGAGATCGAACGTCCACTAATTGGTATTAGTACTGCAGCCATTGAACAAGTTCCGCCTCAATACAGAGCAGAAATTCCATTACCTGAAGATGTTAAAGGAGGAATGGTGATAGCGAATGTAGAAGAAGGATCACCTGCTGATAAAGCTGGTTTACAGCAGTTTGATGTCATCACAAAAATTAATGACCATGAAGTAACCTCTATTTTAGAGTTACGTAAGTTTCTGTATTCGGATGCTTCTGTCGGCGAAGAAGTAAATATCGAATATTACCGCGGCGGTAAAAAAGAAACAACTAAATTAACTCTAGAAGCGAAAGAGCCAGTAAATAAGAATGCGAACGAAGAATAATCAAAGAATGCGCATAGAGCTAGGTGAAATAAACCTTTGCTATATGCGCATTTTATTGTTTATTCCTGTGACTCACGCATTAAACGGTCTGTAAATACCCTGTCTAATGCCATTTATAGTTTGATTTTCTTTATTTTACAATTTAAACAGGGATTTTCCAATATGATGTCAAAATGGTATAGTGAATAGGAGAATGATTTAGCAAACTTTTCCTTTAACCTTAAGCGTAAGAGGCTTGTAGCAAGGGCTAAACAGTTTGACAGCTTTAAAACTAGGTGATTTTTGTTGTTGAAGATATTGCTACTTCACTCAAAGGAATTTGGAATTCTGTATTTTTATCTTCGACGACACTTCCCTTTGCATATTTTATCTCTTAAAATCATATCTGGGTGGAAAGTTTTGCTGAAAAATCCAAACGATAGGAGGATACCAATGCTTTGTCCTAACTGTGAACAAGAATCAAAAGAAGGTAAGTATTGTACCAATTGCGGTGCACATCTTTATCCAGAACAAGCAGCAACAGTTGAAGAAGAAGGTGAAAGTCAACTCAATACTGCAACAAATAAAAGAGATTTTTCATCAACCATAAACGCAGAAGCAAAACATTTTGCAAGCTTTTTTATGACTTATTTGAAATCTCCACACAACGCACGATTTGTAACACAGCAAGATTTTATACCTGCCATTATATCCATTGTTCTATTATCACTTACTATCACATTAAGCTTTTATCTTGTAACACTTCAGTTTGGTAGCTTTTTTGTAAGCATCAGTTTTTTAGATGGATTTATTATCCCATTTATACAACACCTTTTAGTCTATGCTTTTATGACGATACTAACTTATTTTAGTACAAAATTAACCGGGCAACATATTTCATGGAAAAATACCGTAACGAAAGTGGGAGCATATACTATTCCTTTTATCATTACGTTTTTAATTGGAATAGTACTTACATTAATTAGAATCCCTTTTTCCAGTGTGCTTACTTTTATTAGTTTACTTGGTCCTGTCATATTTATTCCATCTTTTATCCTGCTTGAGCAACAACACGAGAAAAAAGGTTACGACAGAATTTATGTGTTAATCGGCTTTTATATTGTTTCTTTTGTATTAGCCACTATCATTTTGCAAAATATGCTTGGGAGCATATTTGGAAATTTAATGGAAAACTTCTTTCAAGGTTTTTAGCATAGAAAGCGCCGGTTACTTTTGTAATCCAGGCGCTTCTGCGCTTAACCGAAAAACAAATCGAAAATATTGCTCCCTTTAGAGCTATTTTTGTTATAAAACTCAGAATAGCCGCAATCTTTACAGTAAACCACTAAAAAATGATTGCTCTGAACATCAAACATTTTTGATAGTCCTGTTCCAGTCATGGCTACTTCTTTTTGGTCTGCATTCGTACTTCCGCATTTTAAACAACCTTTTTGTTCCAAAATATCACCTCATTCATTCATTAAATACGTTCTAACAGAAATATGGTTTCATAAAGTGAAACTAAAGGTTTTCTCATTCACCACACTACTTTTTGTTAGTACCTCAAAAATATGACCTAAGGCTCTGAACAGAAATCAGGCATTTACCTTATGGTCGATCCCTCACTTATTCTCATGGGTTGGACTTCGTAGTCTGGAAGGGCATATTTTACTGCTATTTTAATGGAGGATAAAATGAAGATAACATTATTATAATAACTCGTAATGTCTAAAAAATATAGTCAAATTGTAAAAAATCTCTCGGCAGTGAATTTGAACTGTGCCCGCCATTCACTAGTAACCGAAAGACTTCTCAAAGCATTATATGTCATCATGATCTGTTTGCTGATCTGTAATGGGCTCTGTATATTTTCCATCCGCGGATGCTCCTAGGTAACCTTCTACATCCTCTACATAACCAACTGCTTCATCACTATTGGGATACATTTTGTTATAACTTGCTTTATCTCCATAAAAATCAGAAGGGGTTTCAGATGTCCCATAACGGCTTACTTCCTGCCACGCGTCCTCTGCGTCATATCCCACCTGTGTTTCATCTGATACTTCATCTGGATTTATATTCGGACTATATACTTCTTCTTCCATTGTACGTGGATGATTAAAAGAATTACTTTTTGCATGCTCTATACAACGGTCTGCAGTTGGCATCGCTTCAAGTCGCTCATAAGGGATATCTCTTCCACATTCCCTGCAAATCCCATAAGTTCCCTCTGCAATCGCATGCAGTGCTTTATTGATATCCTCTAACTCCTTTTCGGCATGCTCATTAAGTGCAACGTCCTTTCCCCTTTCAAATAACTCTGAAGCTGTATCTGCTGGATGATTGTCATAGTTGGATAATTCCCCAGTAGATTGTTGCATGGATTCTAATGTTAAACCTAAATGGTCCTGAACATGAGAAATAAGTTCGGATTGTCGATTTTGTAAAGCATTTTTACATGCTGCTAATTGCTGCTCATTAATCATCTTTACACCCTCTTTTTGAGTTCGTTCATTTTATTTATACTATGCGCAAAAAAAGGGAGTGACATGCTTTATTTATGTTCCCAAATCATGTCAATAAGAAAATAGATGTTTCCTTTGTTTCTTCTCATTGTTTTTCTGTATATATAGCACGTTTTTGGGGATTTATATATATAGTATGTTTCGCTTATTTTCGTTTTTTTATTTTTTACCGTTACATTCCGGTGACATTTTAAAAAAAGTCACAATTTGACATGAACAAATGTTCTAATTAAGTTTTTACCTAATTTTTAAATGCAACACAACATTTAAAAATTAGAGGATTGTTTTATTCACACGTCAATAATGCACCACTATTATTTTTCTTATTATTTTCACTAGTTGTTTTTAACAAAATAACATCCTTGAAAGGGTGTGACCGATCAAACTGTTTATGTTAACTACGTTATTATTTTAGCTATCTCTTTTCCACACACATTGCCCGTCAGTTAAATAAACTGCACTTGGCGGATTATCGTAGAGAGAGATTTCAACCATTGAACTTTTCTCTTGTCTTAACCAATTATATATACTACCTTCATTAGTAGAAGGATGTGATAAAATACGATTAACTTGAAATGCAACCGCATGATACTCTGTATAATTCTCATCATCATCTTCTAGACCATTATCTGTCTCGAAAAGTGTATCCGGTTCACCAAGAATTTTTAATCCACTCTCCCATTCTATTATTAGTTCACCACCATTATTTTTTAATGCATCTATTAAAGGATCATATCCCATATATATCCTCCTTTTTACTTTCTAAGTGGTTCTGAAGGTACAATATGAGCGCCACTCTTACTATAATGTATCATTCCTCTAGTAGTATTTGTGTATTTGCCAGTGTCCATATCATAATACTTCCCTATTACTTGATCAAATTCTACTCTTTCTTTATTTTTGTTAATCGAAGTTCCCTTCCCCGCAAACTTATCGAGCAGTTCCTGTGCTGTTTTATTATGCCCATAGAAGATACTCTTATTTTTTCCATTTACTAATTCTTGTTTATAGTTTGGAGTATTAGGAATATGCTTCTCCTGAGCTCCTGGCTTTACTTTAACCGGAAATCCATTTACTTCACGATAAGGTCCTACAGGTACTGATTTCTTTCCATAAGAAGGTACTGTATTCTCCGTATTCTTAACTTTCTTCGCTGTACGTTTACCTTTATTCGCAAGTTTAAACGACCTTCGTCAGCTTTCATCAGCTTGAAAGGTTTTCCGTGAGACATAAGAGAAGCTATCGCTATTTCTTTCTCTTGCTTAGATGCTCTTGGATCTATAACTGTTTCACATCATCTCAAATTAGAAAATCAAATGCTTCCTTTGCCCATTTTCCTCCCACTTCTTTTACATACTCGAAATCTTCCTCCCAGCTTTTCGGGCTCCCTCGACTTTCTCACTTTTTTTATAGCCTAAGACCTTTACTGTCTAAATTACTTAATGTTTTGTTTTTTTGTGGAAAATAATTCTAGTTCAATTAGTTGAGTTTGATAAAAATCAATAACCCTTATATAACAGAACGTTTGTTCCTGATATGAAAGGAGTGATTTTTTGGTATTTAATAATGAAAACAAATCGACCGTATTAAATGTAAAATTAGAAAGAGCAAAAGGGGATGGAATTATTGATGATACTTTAATTTTCAAACAAATTTTAGATGTTGCTCAAAATTCAGCTGCCATACAAGTTTATATCCCTACTGGAACTTATTGGATAACTGAAGAGTTGGTGATTTTTAGTAATACTACAATTTTTGCAGATACCAACGCTCAGATTATACGAGATCAACCAGGTTACTTATTAATTAACGGATATAAAAACACACAATTAGAATACCCACCTTCTAAATTTACTAGGTATAACGGGAATAGAAATATTTCAATATATAGAGGTATCTGGAATGGAAACGGCATTAACCAAAAAAGTAAAGTTTCAATATTTTACTTCGGTCATGATCTAACTTAACGATAGAAAAGGCAACCTTTTTAGACGTGGCAAATTCACATCACATTGAATTGAATGCTTCAAAAGATATTCTCATCACAAAATGTAGGTTTCTAGGTCATGTTGAGGAATCTACATTAAATGAATCTATACAACTAGATTTAAGTAAAAGAGGGGTAACCAAACAGGCAAAGAGGATGAAACTCCCTGCAAAAATGTCTGGACTAAAAATTGCTTGTTTTCTGATAGTAAAACAGAAGGTTCGAACCACATCCCTAGAGCCATAGGTTCACACACTTCCACCATTGGAGTTTATCACGAAAATATTAACATAGAAAATAACGTGGTAGAGAACTCGTTAAGCTTTGATTTCAGAGCATATGCTTGGAAAAATGTTTCTATTACAAACAATAAACTTATCTACTGTGGAGCAGGAATAAATTGGAGAACAAATATAGTGTATAATCCACTGAATAGTCATACTGAAGATGAAAATGGTTTTCAAACAGGAAAATCTCAAATAGTAGAAAATGAAGTTATTTCTGGTAACATTTTGGAGGGGGGGTATGAACAATGGTCGTGCAATTGAAATATACGGAGAAAACACGGGAAAAGCTAAAGGCATAACAATAACTGGAAATGTTATTACTTTAGTACCTTCCCACTCTATAAACGATGCCATCCTTCTTAATTACACTCAAGAAAGTACAGTAAGTGGGAATAGAGTATATGGAGCTAAAAAATCGGGTATTGCTTGCAGAAATGTTTGGAGCGTAACTGTTACTGGAAATGTTATTGACTCTGTTGGAGCACAAGGTATTGAAGTTTCTGGGGGATCAGCATACTTAACAATAAGTAATAACAACATCAAAAAGATCGGAAATAGCGGTATCTATGTAACAAAAATTGATACATGCACAATTATAGGAAATACCATCGGCGGAGTAAATGGTAGAAAAGATTCTTCTCTCTATGCTCATATCAGGCTTACAAATAATGATAAGAGGGTTAGTATAACAGGAAACACATGTAGGAACCTTGGTTCAGATTATGTTGCAAACTTTGCTTTATCAATTACAAGCGGTTCAGATATTGTTCGTGCAGGAAATAACTTTTCAGGATTATCAACAAGCGGTGTAAAAGGTTTAAATGATGGAAGTGATTTACAATAAAATAGTTTATTCAGCCTACCCCCATAAAGGAGTAGGCCTTTTTTAGTATTAATACACATCTGATTTACTCACCCAAGACATAATTCCATCAAGTAGCACACGATCTTTTTTACCTGTTTAACTTTGTAAGAGTTGCCTTTAACAAAATCAGCAATAGACTCACCTGTTGCAAATTTGCTTGCTGATTTTTTGACCGTTACTTTTTGACCAACAGAAAATGATTTGGATTTTGGCTTGTTGGATGCGGTAGATTTACCAGAGCCACCTACATCGGATTTGTGTACCCATGAATAAATTTCTTTGAGAAGAATCTTATTACCTTTCACTTGTTGGACAATGTAGGATTTCCCCTTTATGCTAGGCGGTATATTTTCACCAGTTGCGTATTTTTTGGCTGACTTGGTAAGATACACCTTGCTGCCAGCTTCGATTGATTTGTTTGAACTTTTGCTACTAGGTGAATTGGACTTGCCGCCAACATCACTCTTTTTAACCCAAGAATATAACTCTTTAAGCAAAACCCGATCGCTTTTAATTTGTTGCACTGTATAGTTCTTATCCTTAAATTGAGATGGGATTGTCTAGCCAGTAGTGTATTTAGATACCGATTTGCAAATATACTTTATCACCAACGTTGATTGTTTTAGATGGTTTGCTCGGCTTTGGTTTAGCTACAGAACCGCCAACACTTTTACCAAGAACAGCTTTATAATCGAACTCTGGGCACTGTTTCCATTCATAGCCCGAAAATTCATTATGCCCTTTAATGTACTTTAAGTGTGGATATTTTTCCTGCAATGCTTTGATTAGATTACGCAAACTTTCTTCTTGGGCTTTAGTTGGTTTCTCATAGCGAAAATCACCTGTTAAACAAATACCAACAGCATAATTGTTATGGTCTCCAACATGGTAGGTATTCAATTCAATGTCATTACAAAATTTAACTGTACCATCCTGGTTCAATTACATAATTATAACCAATGCTTGGCCATCCAAGGCTATCAACATGAAACCTTGCGTAACCTTCGGCGTTGGAACCACCAAGACCTTGCTTGGTAAGGCTGTGGTGGATAGCAATTGTTGTTTTACCTTTAAGAGATAATGCAGGAAACTTCCGGATCGGATGTCTTTTAACCTTATTTCTAAAGTCTACAAATTTGAGTATATCTACATGTCCAGCAATTACTTTACATCCCCTCTCATTTTTTTATGATGTCTAGCTTAGATACTATCACTTAACCCTTTTGTAGTAGGGTCGTTGACAATACCTAAAATAACCAGCACACCAAACATAGCGTTAATAAACTTTGTTGCTTCTGTATTAATCAAATCAGCAGCAAGATTGTAATCAAAACCACCCTGCCACAATTTGGCAGATACTAATAATGGTTTCTTTTTCGCTCTTAGCCTTCCAGTTGATTTTCAAAATAATCCCTCCTTAAAATTGAACATTAAAAAACGACTTGCCCGTTTGGTCTAGCCGCTTAATAAATTTCTTTTTTGTGTAAAAGTAGTTTATTGGGCATTAGGAGGCCAAACAGGTATATATATACCATCTAATCTAATGTAACCAGCATCTCCTTTAGACTCGTCACTCCAATAATACATTTGTAACTCGCCATTTGATTGAACAATGACTTTATATATTTCCCCAGGTTTATTTCCAGGTACTAGAAAATGCAAAGAAAACATAGGTCTCATATGATCAGGGAGTTCCATAAATGGTTTGTTTGGATCGCCGCCCTTAATTGACCCTATAAAGTATATTGTATTATTCGGCATGTGCCACGCCCGACTAACTCCCGAACCAGAAGTCCCGAAATCCTTCCAGCCATTAATTAAATATGGTTTTAGCCTTTCGTGATTATCTGGGTGATATTCA
Organism: Virgibacillus sp. 6R; assembly: GCF_001895305.1. Classification (NCBI taxonomy): domain Bacteria; kingdom Bacillati; phylum Bacillota; class Bacilli; order Caryophanales; family Bacillaceae; genus Virgibacillus; species Virgibacillus sp. 6R. The sequence continues at coordinate 1,686,057 of NZ_CP017762.1, forward strand.
AACTCCGCTAATTCATCTGATTTCATCTTATTGATAATCCCAAGAGGTCGAAGCGCTTCATTTATTGAATTATCAGGTTGGTCTTTTCCAACGTATAAAAAATCTAACATTGTTCTTTCATCTTTCCCATACCCATCAGAAACTCGGTTAACCGTAGAACCATGATAGACAGTTTGAGCACTACCACCCCCATCTAACATAAAGGCAAAATCCATACCCATAGATAAAAAAATTCGAACTAAATCGTAAACAGTTAACCCTTTTTCTCCAGCTCTACGACCTTCCGAAGTTAAAAAATAAATATTTCCAGAAGAATCTTGGGCTATAGCCTGCCTAGGATGCCTCTTAGTAAAAATATCTCTTGAAGTTAATATAGAGTTGTCCACTTTCGTTCCATTCTGAATCATCGGTATAAAAGATGTTAATGCATTATTAAAACCATCATTTAAAATTGTTTTAGCATTTGTTGAAGGTGGATAAGCCCTTAAGGTATTATCATCAGAAATTGCTAAAATATAATTAAATTTTTCTTTTTTTCGTTCTTGTTGAATTTTTCCTTTATATATGCTAGTCCCAACTACTCTACGTGTGGTAGTGCTATAGGTTGAGCAATTGGCAACAAACGTTGCAGCGTTTCTTGCTGCAAACGAACGCGGTGTTTCCAAATTTGTGTTATCAAAATCATTATAACTAAACCCCCGCTTTAAAGTTATTTGCCTCCCTTGGGAATCGTTCTTTGGAATTTTTGTAATAAAATACGTGGTATTTGTGTCTCTGTCTGTTAACCTCTCTATTGTTACCTCATTATAAAATATGCCTGCATTCATTTTGTAATTTTCTTGATTAATATTATTTGACAATTACCTCACCCTTTTTATTTTTTGATTAATCTGTTGGTTTACTATCTTCAATGTTGCTGACTAAATCATACAATTAAAGTAACCAAACAAAAAGCCACCAGCCCTATAGGCGGATAGCTTCTCCAACTGACTTTCTTCCTTCAGTTTTCATTTTTATTCGTTCTACCTTTTCTTTGACCATTCCCAATTCTTCACGCAGTCCATTGTACTTTCTAATGACATTTCTCGTTTCTTGCATTTCAGTACGTAATGTTTGTATACCATTGCCCACTCATATTCACTCCCCTTCAATACTCTTAAAGGCACCTCGTCGTTTTGAGATGCTGTTAATGTTGTTGTATTAAACTTACCTTACTATTACTTAAAAGATTCTTCCCGCATTAATCTCTCTTTTCTTGCCTAATGATTGTTTTGGTATATCAAAAATTAATGCAGCTGATGAGACTAAATAGTCTTTACTATCTGTGCTAGAATGATCATTTTCTCTAACTGCGATGGATGCATTATTTAAAGAATAAATACACAAATGTTGATTATGGAAATAACAATTAGCTATACTTCCATTCGAACCATCCCAAACACATGTTGGTCTATTCTGTTTTCTTGTTTTCCCCTCAAAGGTGCAGTCTTCGATAGCACCGTAACTTGTTCTGCTAAAATGAATGACACCTCTTGAATTTTCTATTTGATCAGACCATACAAATCTTGCCCCAGACACTCTTACTAAACCAGATACATCAAAGCATTTAATTTGTTGTAAATTCACTTGTTCACCTACATTACGTAAAATAATTGCATAACCATGCTTATTTTTGATGTCCACAATTTCTTTATAGTTACCTGCATCTATATTAATAAATACATCTTCTTCCATCACAGATGGTATTGAATCCACCGCATCTTGTATAGTTTGAAACTGTTTATTTGGACCTACTGTTATTATTGACATTCTAAGCTAACACTCCTTTTAACTTTTATTTCTTTGAACTCTACCCGAAAAATATAGGAACTCCTATTCAGTGCCAATTGTACTTAATCTCCCCGCTACCTTTTACTTCACTAGGCCAGCCAGTACTTCCATACGAGTTGATTGCAAAAAATCCTGCATACATACAGGCACATAACCACTTAGACCTTCTGTCCATACTCATAAATTGCCCAATCAATACGACCTTACTGTCGTTAAACCTTGTACCATTTATTTAATACTCAATCATTCCTGATGTTTGCTTCTTGCCCTTTCCAATTTACTTCAGCTTCCTCAGCGATTGTTAGAAAAGCTTGGCTGTCACCACCATCAATGTTTTACAAAATTCCTTTATAGACTTTTGAAATTCGTCTATGTCTTTAATATCACCTTCGTTAATGATTGGGTTGCCTTTCTCGTTAAGTAACAGAACCATGCATACCAATGAAAGGAACTTACTTTTTACCAAACATGGCTTAAACCATTATATCCACAAAATCAATCTTAATGTTATTTGTTTAACACACCCATGGTATCTATAAATACGCCTTACTGCATCCCCCCTTTAATTTTTCTGATCTCACTGGCTGCCTTAGCCTTTTCTAGCAATCGACTCCCAACTACATGAGCACAAACATAACCTGCTTTTATAGCTGTTTGAGCATCATTGAATGATTTAAAAGCCTTTGTTATCAGTGAGTTCAACACCTTCAACAATAGGCTCTTATTGTTCTTTCTTTTTAGTTTCATCCACCTCTTTTTACGGGACGCCACCTTTTCAGTTTTGGTTGCATCCTTTTTCCTTGGATCCCTATTCCACTTCTCACGGCTTTTTCTGCTTAGTGTTATCTAGCTTTACATCACGTTTAGCAGCAAGGCCTTTTAAAGCTATCTTTGCTTTTCCCATCCTTCCCTTATTTTGTTCCAGTTAGGTACTACATACACCTCCACTCTGGGTATCAGATTTCACTGTTCGTCAAGCCAAGGTTTTGATACTCGCTTCTTTCAACCCTTTCCTCACGACAAGTACCTTGCGTCTTGGTTGATGAGTACCCACACAATGGACTTTCACCCACCACACCTGGATAGTCACTATGCCTAGCTCACTAGAAAAAAGCACCGCTGTAAGCGCTTTTCCTATTCTAAATACATTTTTTGTTTGTAATTTAGCAAATTCCTTTATTTCCTTATCATCAAGCATATAATAACGGAACTGCAATCTAAGTATTATTGTTGAGGTATATTTTATCCTATGAGCATAGCGTGTTTCACCATCTCGTCCTGCCAACCATTTTATCATGCTGAATTTTCATTCAACAAATCATGTGAGAAGTGGCACTTCTGAGATATTTGCATAGTATAACCTCTTTCACCCCTCGAATTTTTATTTAAAGCCTTTGCTACAGACAACATAAGAAATCCAGATGTCTTTGAAATTCTATATTCGTGATAGTTTGTCGAGGACCTCGAGTTCTTCTTGCTAGTTCAGGTAAAAACAACTACCACTCGTACCTCCTTTAACCCGTTATTCAAGTTTAATACTTCCTATGCGTAATGTAATACTTGTGTAACAGTTATGTATAGAATGATTTACAAAGATTACATTTCTTTTTTTGATTACATATTGTAAAGTAGGTATTACAGGAGTGAAAAAAATGTCTGATATTGGGAAATTGATAAAAGAGCTAAGAGGTAACGAATCATTAAGAGAAGCCAGTAAACGAATTGGTATTAGCCATACATATCTAGATACCATTGAAAAAGGTTTTGATAAAAGATCGGGAAGGAACGTTAACCCTTCTCCAGATACTTTGCGTTTAATTTCAAAAGCTTACAATTATCCTTATATAAAATTATTAAGGTTAGCAGGTTACATTGATGAAGCTAATGATGAAGAAGATTCCGAAGCTTTTCGCAATGACCCCGAACTTGAGCGTTGGTATAGAGAACTTCCTAAAAATAATAAGGAAGACTTACGTCGATTGAAAAAGATATGGGAAACAGTTAAGGAATTTAATAATAGGTAATCTCTATGTGAATTCATAGATTACATAAATTCAAAAATCTTAAAAGGGGGAAATTTTTATGAGAACTACTGAATTTGTTCTAGGTCTAATTGGGGGGATTTTTGGTTTTATTGGAGCGATCTTAGCATTATTCATTGGTGGAGTAGATGCTGCTTTAAATGAAACTGGTTCAAGTGATGTTACTGGCTTAGGATGGGCAGCCTTTTTATTCTCTGCATTAGCCATAGTGGGTTCCGTTGTAGTCAAATCTAAGGCTAAAGTCGGGGGCGTACTGCTATTAATATCAGCAATAGGTGGCCTAATAAGTATCTCTTTATTCTACGCTATTTCAGCAGTATTGATTGGCATTGCAGGACTAATGGCTCTTATAAAAAAAGATAAAGAAAATAAAATGGCTGCATAATTCTAAGGGGGGTTTTTTTTATGAAAAAGTTTATCTTACTTTCTTTTGCATTATTATTATCTTTTATCTTAGTAGCATGCGAGGAAGCTGAAGTTAAAAAAGCAGATGCAGATGATAAAACGGAAAAATCTAGCAAAGAAAAATCGGAAACGCAGGAGCTAGCTATTGGTGAGACAGTTGAGTTTGATGGTATGAAAATTACATTAAACGAAGCAAGAATTGAGCCTGGCGGGGAATTTGATGAACCGCAGGAAGATCAGTTTATTGTAGTAAACCTAACAGCAGAAAATAACACTGAAAAAGAACAAGTAATGTCTTCAATAATGAACGTAGAATTAAAAGATGCTGATGGTTATTCTTACTCAACTACCATTTTGACAGAAGGTACTAAAGCACAGTTTGATGGTAATGTTGAAGCAGGCGGAAAACTTAGAGGAGAAATCCCGTTTGATGTAGCTAAATCAGATAGCTATGAACTACATTTTTCTGATCCGTTTAAGTCTGGTAAAGCAATTTGGAAAATTCCAGCTGATAAATTAAGTGAATAACACCATTTTAGGGTGTACAGATTCTGTGCACCTTCCTTTTTATTATCGGGGATCTATTCCTATTACAGCACCTATCTTTATATCGAAAAAAGGGGATAACAATGGCCAATTTCTTCATGCTCATGGGTTTTTTTACATTCACTTTTGCAATTATTTATCTTATTATTCATTTGATGAAAAAAAGAAAAGACAAAGAAAAAGTAATCTCTAAAAAAATTTTCTATCCAGCTTTATTTAGCGGTTTCCTATTACTTTCCATCTCTAGCGTTTTCTTAGATACAACTTATCAAGGGAAACTAAATACTGCTTTGGAAGATAATAAAGAATTGAAAAGCCATAATGAAAATTATAAAGAAGAAAATAGCAGTCTTCAAGAAGAGATTAAAGAGCTTGAAACTAATCTCGAAAAAACTTCAGATGAAATAACCGGATATGAAGATAAAATAGCTACTCTTGAAGAAAAAGAATCAGACTTTAATTCTGAAAAAGAAACACTAGAGGATAAAGTATCAACTTTAAAGGAAGATAACTCTAAGTTAGAAGCTAAAGTTGACAACTTAGAAGGGGAATTATCAAAAGCAAAGGCAACCGTTTCAAGCTCCAGTAGCCCTTCCAATCACAATAGCAGTTCAGGGGCAAGCTCTAGTTCGAGTAGCGCGAGTTCATCAGGCTCTGGTACCTACTACGAAAACTGTGATGCAGCTAGACAAGCAGGAGCTGCTCCAGTAAGAGAAGGCGATCCAGGTTATGGTAGGCACTTAGATAGAGATGGTGATGGAATAGGTTGTGAGTAAGAGTTATTTTTTATCCGTTACTTAAAATTTGGTGCGTTTAAAACGCACCATTCCTTACACCCTTAAACAGAACGTACGTTTGCTATAGTGGTTTACTAAGTACTATTATTCAAGAAAGAAGATTTTATTGAAGATACTTTTAAGCATTAATATCAAACATTCTTATCAATTAAGTATTATAAATATCTCTAGAGCACTAAAAATTCCAGTGCAGTATTGGGAATTCAAAAGTGAGTCGTTCGACACAACAATGACAAATTATTTTTATTAACTTCTAACGAAAGAAGAACAATGGCAAGAATTTGCTCAACTTGCTTATGGTATGTTGGTAAGCAGTAATTTTCACCCCCGTTGCTATGTAAATAACCGAATTAAGCGTATTTTGCAATTAGCTAAAATAGAACGACATGCAACATCACATATTTTTAGACATACACATATAAGTATGTTGAAGAGGCAGAAGCGGACTTGCCAACAATCATGTACCGAGTCGGACACAATGAACCGAAAACAACATTAGAAATATAAACGCACGTCACTAAAAAAATGAAAGAAAACGCCTCCGAAAAAATAAGATGGAAATTCGATGAATTACTTCAAAAAATTATGTTTTAAAAATAAATGTGACTTTTTGTTGTTTTTTCGTATGAATTTCATAAATCGGAGACTATAAACACTGATATATCAACGTTTATAGTCCATTTTATCCCAAATCATGTCAATATGCCAAATTCCATCTTCTAAATAAGCAGGTGAAATTTGCTTGAAACCAAATGATTCGTAAAACGCTGATAAATACTGTTGGGCTTGAATTTTGATATTACTTTTAAAATGGTTAGCTGCATAATGGATAGCTTGTTTCATTAATTGCTTTCCATATCCTTTTCCCCGATAATTATTCGTTACCAACACTCGCCCAATAGATACTTCTTGATATTTACTATTAGCAGGAAGAATCCGAGCATATGCTACCATTTTTTGATTATCATGCAACCAAATATGTGTAGCCTGCAAATCGAATTCATCTACTTCTGGATAAGCACATTGCTGTTCAACAACAAACACATCTACTCTTGCTTTGAATAGTGCGTATATTTCCATTTGATGCAGTTCATGGAACGATTTATGTAGCCATTCCATATAACCCCACCTCCTCCATTTCTTTTTTGTTTAGTATAACAGGACTTTCTCTTCTTTTGTCGAATGAACATAATATATAAGTTCAAGAGAGGAGAATGTTATTTGCTTACAAAAGATGCTCGAATTGGATTCATAGGAACTGGCGTCATGGGATCCAGTATGGCAAAGCGAATCATGCATGCAGGCTATAGCGTGTCCATTTATACACGAACAAAACAAAAAGCCGAAGCTTTAATTAGCGCTGGCGCAGATTGGGAAGATTCTATTGCTGATTTAGCAAAAAAATGTACCGTCATTATTACGATGGTTGGGTACCCAAGTGATGTGGAAGAAGTTTATTTCAGTGATCAAGGCATTTTAAAAAATGCTTCCAAAGGGTCTTACTTTATTGATATGACGACATCTAAGCCTAAGCTAGCAATACAAATAGCGAAAGAAGCTGAAAAGAAAGGCTGCCTTGCATTAGATGCGCCTGTTTCTGGTGGAGATATTGGTGCAAAAAATGGCAAGCTGACAATTATGGTTGGTGGTCAGGAGCAAGCATTTCATGATGTGCTCGAATTATTTCAAACAATGGGAGATAACATCATTTTACAGGGGGAAGCTGGTGCTGGGCAACATACGAAATTAGCGAACCAAATCACGATTGCTTCAAATATGATTGGTGTCTGTGAAGCCATTGCCTATGCCAAAAAGACAGGTCTTGACCCTGAACGAGTTCTAGATAGTATCACCGCTGGAGCAGCAGGCAGTTGGTCTCTTTCCAATCTGGCACCACGTATGATAAAAGGAGACTACGCTCCTGGATTTTACGTCAAACATTTTATTAAAGATATGAAAATTGCATTGGAATCAGCTGAAGAGCTTGGTCTTTCCACACCAGGATTAGCGTTATCGTTAAGGCTTTACCAAGAGCTCGAAGCAAACGGAGAAGCTGACAGTGGCACGCAAGCATTAATAAAATTGATTTCTACACAGCAATAGTTGAGGAACGAAAAGCATTTCAAATGAGAAGGGATAATACATGATATTATGTGTTCCTCTTCTTTTTTGATTACCTATTTTTTAAAAATTTTAAAAAATATACGGTAATTCATTTTAAAGCATGCTACGATTGAAATGTACCACAAAAAAGAGAGAAAGAAGGAACATGAATGAAATCAAAAATTGAAATTATTCCCAGTTTGCGCATTGCTTTTATGCGACGAACTGGTCCATATGGTCCTGAAAACGTCAAAGTAATGGAAAGGTTAAAAAAATGGGCTGCTGAAAAGAAACTCCTTCTATCGGCGACTATTTTTGCTATTCCTCAGGATAACCCAGACATAACTTCACCTGAAAACTGTCGATTTGATGCTTGTATTGTAATCTCTGATGAATACCAAATAATGGACGATTCCATTAACGAACGTAAACTTTCTGGCGGGAAATACGTTGTTTACGAAATCAAACATACAGCTGCAGATATTGCAACAGCGTACACGACGATTTTTCCAGACTTAAAGGTTAAGGGATATCAAATAGAAAACAGACCCATTTTGGAAAGATATACTGGTGATATGTTTAGTAATCCTCATTGCGAAATATGTGTGCCCATAAAGTGATTCTTCAATCAGTGGGGGTTTTCATTCATCCCCCACTGATTGTTAGATGAACGGATCGGGCATTTAGGTGCTGTTATCTCCCACTTAGGCTTGTTGCTGTACAGGTTATCCAAACTCCTGAAGTGGGAGTCTTACAGCGTCTTATATACGAGATAAAAGAATGCGCTTCTTAAGCAGTTTTTATCAACACTAAAAAGTAAGAAGTTATCCGTACAGATAACTTCTTACTTGAAAGCATCGTCTATTTATGTGATCTTTTTATAAAATTCTCTGCTTCCTCTTGTACGGTAAACGCTAAATCGTCGTTACCAAATAACTGTAGCGCTTGAAGAACCGTTTCTGTTGCAATAAAATCGGCTTCCTCTTTTGCTACTGTCTGCTCCGTCATTTCTTCAAGAACCTTGTTTTGCTGCTGATGGGGATATGCTTTGTAATAAACCTCTAACGGGTCTAAGTCATTGTTTACACACCACTGAGCAAATACAAGAATCATCATTTTTTCATTTTGCTGGTAATTATCAATGATTATTTTATCTTTGTCATTCATAAAGCTCAACCACCATTTCTTAACATAAATATCCATGAAAAAGATACGGATTGTTGTAATTCAAGCGGTAAACGCTCATACATGTCTTTGGTTACACCTTGCTTAAGCACACCATATCCATCCACATACTGTAAATTCAACTCTAAACATAACTGTTGAAATTCCCAAGGCATCATCGTATTACAAATCACTGTTTTTCCATGTAAACGTGGATAGCTATTTACACGCGGACCAGCAGTAGGTCCTAAAACCCCTACACATAAATAGCCACCTGCTTTTACTACTCGCTTCCATTCTTGTAAGGTCTGCTTAGGTTTTTCTGTCCATTCTAAAACATTAATTGCCATTACTGCCTCAAATGTATCAGTAGAAAATGGAAGTTGTTGTGCATCTCCTTGCATAACAATTATACCATTAGGAAGCTGCTGCTTTGCATATTGAACCATTACAGAGGAAATATCCAGCGCCGTCACTTGATAACCTTGCTCATATAATTTAAAAGCCCCATATCCGTCACCACAACCAATGTCCAGTATATGATGATCTTGACTCATATATTGGGTTAGAAAAGGGATAATGCCACTCCTACTGCCTGACTCCCACATGTTTTTACTGCGTTCATTCCAAGAATCTGCCCGCTCATCCCATTGCTTTTCCGCTTCCTCGCTCCAATTGAAACTCATTGTAATTCCTCCCCCATCACCCATTTCTGTTGATTCCATTATGCACTTTCTCTGGGTAATTTTACAGTCTTATCATTCACTTTTTAGTAGACAAGCATGATGAATGATTATAAATATCCTTTGAAGTATAACTTGATATAAATTTCCATGAGAAGTTGACAACGACTGTTTCCAGTGCAATAATTGCTTACAATCGAGGAAATACGGTTAATTTCAAGCCTGTAAATGGATTGTTTTATCACTACAAAATTATTTTTCTTTCTATACATAGAAATCTTTACACCCTTAAAAAGAAAGGAAAGCGAGGAGATATTTTTAATCCAAACCAAGCAAAGCCACTAATATCTACTTACCCCGCATGTAAGGTCCTGATGTCAAAAGTGGGAGATAATATAAAACAAGTCAAAGTAGGAGTTAACAGCACCTAAAGCCATTCGTTCAAGGGCCTTTAGGTCGTATTCTTGTGCTACTAGACATTCAGTCCGAGTTGCTAGTAAAAACCTACTGAATGAAGTTTCACTTTACCGCTTTATTTGAATTTGGGAAATAGAGTGTCATGTACATATGAAATGGAAAAAACCGTTTTATTGATTTTAATTAAAGGAAATATGTCGTAATTGAGTATCTATGAATTATATTAGGCAATGAAAGGAGAAAGGGTTTGGAAGAATTTCTAATTATATTAAAAGATGTTATCTTACCTGTTTTTATGATTATGGGGATAGGCTTTTTCTTGCAACGGAAATTTGACCTTGATTTACAAACGCTTGCAAGACTCAATATTTATTTTCTTGTACCTGGGTTTATTTTTGTTAAACTGTATGATACAACTTTTTCAGGTCAGCTTTTACTGCAAATTTTAGTGTTTTTTATTTTATTAATTGTCATACTCTATATAATAGCAACAATTACCACACGTCTTATCGGTTTTGATAAAGGGAAAGCAACTACCTTTTCCAACAGCATCCTTTTCTTTAATTCTGGTAATTATGGTGTTCCTGTGAACGATTTAGTTTTTAAAAGTGATCCATTGGCCATGTCCATTCAAGTTATTATCTTGACTTTTCAAAATATCCTACTATTTTCTTATGGCATTTTTTCATTACAGTCGATTCAAATCGGCAAACTACGAGCACTCTTAAGCTATTTTAAAATGCCTGTGCTATATGCCATGTTAGCGGGTATCTTGTTAAATATTACGGAAGTTTCCATTCCCTCTTTTGTATGGGTTCCGGCTAATTATATTGCTGATGCAATGGTTGCCATGGCCTTACTCACTTTGGGTGCTCAAGTAGCCCAGCTTCGTCTGAGCGCAGTTTTGCCAACCGTTTATGTAAGCTTAGCTCTCCGCCTCGTTCTCGGCCCGCTTGTCGCTCTAGGTATTATATTTTTACTGCAAATGGACGGACTTGTAGCACAAGCTCTATTTATTGCATCCGCGATGCCAACAGCAGTAAACAGCTCCGATATTGCACAAGAATACAATAATCACCCAACCTTTGCAGCACAAATTGTTTTATTTTCCACTGTATTTAGTACCATTACTGTAACAGCTGTTATTTATTTCTCACGTCTGTTATTTTAACCATAAATCAAAGAGGGCTTAGTTCGTCGCTACTGGTAAAAATTTTGTAAAATGTGCAGCTAAAATAAACAGAAGAACACTAATCAACCAGCTAAGTAACCCCATAAATCCAAAGAAATATGCCAATATATTCGCAAATGCTATCAAAAAGAAACAAATCGGTGTAAGTGCACTTTTAAATCCCGTGACTCCAGCCCGTTTTCTTTTTCTAATTGTAAGAAATACGGCGGTAATTAGTATAATCCCTAAGCTACCCCACATTATATCTGAAAATAATGAAGGATCCTCCCTTTAAAGTTAGTTTGATATTTATAAAAAATTAGTATCCGTAAATAGCACCCAGCTCATTCTTTTAAAATAAGCAACATACTATTCTCTACATTTATAACTACTTTCCATTACAATAACAGGATATTTAACAAGAGTTTACATTATTAAAAGATAGATTTCTTGTACCTACGGACTTTTTGACAACCAAAATTAACTTTCGGCTAAAAGCGGATACCGTCTAAAGACGGTGGAGTTAGACCACACATTTGTAAGTTAAAAAATGTTAGAATTCCATCCTAATAGTGTACTATTACAGTCACTTTACAACAAATTAGGCCTATCCAGGCTAAAAAACCAGGTAAAAAAACATTTCTGCCCTGGTTTCCTGAAGATAAAATGAGTGATTGAATCTAATTGTTATCAGATATGTAATTTTTCCCTAAACAACAATCTTTCCTAAACGCGCCTATAAAGTTTTTTTCTTATGCTTAGAAATCAAAATGTCCTTCTTGAATAGTCATTCATGAAATTGCAACTTGTAGGCTTTATACAGTTCTTCGTTCCACACTCACCCTACGCTTTATTGAAGTCTAATACTAGTTCCTATCTCACTGCCCCTCTGTTGATTGTCATCAAAAATACCAGCCACTTCTACATTAGGAATTGCTTTTAACGCTTTTATATAACTATGTGCATGCATATGAGCCATACTCATTATACCTATCTTCATAGACTCCAACCTGCTTTCTTTAATTGATTTTCCAAGTTATTCATTTTATTTTGTAGTGTACTATTTAACTGCTTACAAGAACTAAGAACAGTATCAATCGTATGGTAAAGGGATACGGAAGAATCTAGAGAAGCGGTCGTTTTTATTGGTGCCATCTCATTGCTATCAAATTCTGCAATCATCCTGTCTCCACTCCAATCAAACGTCAACTTCTCATAATTGGTTGTAGTATATTCCAAGTGAGCAATGGCTCCAGTGGTGAATTGCACCATAATAATAGTGTGTGCCTGTTTAAAGTAGTTACTGTGCTTCACATGTAAGTTACACACTTCTCCAAAAAGATAGGTAAAAACTAAGATATCTTCTTTACAAACTGAGAAAAATGCTTGCTGTTTCATTGCACGGTGCAAGCGTAAAACACCTTTTTTCTTAACATCTGCCTCGATAATTTGTTGTAGCTTTTGAAAAAAAGGATATGCAGCTAAATCGAAGTAAACATACATCTCCTTTGCAGTCAAAAACTTCTCTGCTTCTGTTGAAGGTGCAATCACTCGATCGGCTTTTTTTACAGCCTCCGTCGCGATCTGATTATTAGCCCTTTTGGCATTCATTTCCCAGCCCTGGTGCACACTAGCAATCTTTATTTCCCTTCCTTTTTTCTTTTTCTCCTGACTTTTTGTATAAAGTCCATCAACCTCCACAAACACAACATCATTTTCTAGTGATACGGATTCTTCTGGAACTACTTCAGTATTTAAAAGTCGTTGACGTTTAGATTACGGGGTAGCCCAAAAGCTTCTCCATTGCTTTACCAGCCTGTCTATAGGAAACGCCTGTCACAGCCAGTTCAATAGCTAAATCCTGCACCACTGGACTCATACCTTTTGTACCGTCAAAAGCCAAATATTGATCCAATAAATAAACGTACTTTCCAGTTTCTATATCTCGATAATAATTTCTTTTCAGTTCCACCTGACCAAAAACAGATTCAAACTTGAGAGTTCGCTTTAGATAAAACCTTTTTTTATCTCTTCCTGAAGCAATCGCCTCATCTAATTCTTTAAGAGTCTGTGCCATCACCTGGAAAAAACTTTCCTGCAAAGCACGGTATGTAATTTTCTCTAATTCTTTCATTGTTAGCGTAGATATGATACCTTTCATTTGAGGACCTCTTTCTATAGTTGTTGTTGTAGGAAACTTAACTATACAAAAGAAGGTTCTTTTTTCATTAAAAATGCCTTAAAACAACTATCGCGCTCCGCTTGCTGACCTCATGTTTTCCCATAAACATTTTACTCTAACAAATTAAATCTCTTTGGGAATTTTCCCTCGATCACGGGAATCTTCCCTATCCCTGACTAATATACCAAAAACAGTCCATCCTATTGAAACCGCTTCATCAGCATGCAATAATTTCCTTATGTTTAGTGAAATTATAAATTGTAAGAAAAGAGAGGTGTTACGGATTATGATGGAAAAACTTCAGCGTTTTGGCGGAGCAATGTTTACCCCGGTTTCATTATTTGCTTTTGCGGGTATATCAGTCGCCTTTACAATCATCATGAAAAATCCATTAATCGTTGGAGATATCGCATCAGAAGGCACACTTTGGTATAGTATCTGGTCCGTTTTAGAAGAAGGGGCCTGGACGATATTCAATCAAATGGAACTACTTTTTCTTATCGGTCTTTCTATTGGCCTTGCCAAAAAAGCAAGTGGAAGGGCTGCCATGGAAGCTTTAGTTATTTACTTAACTTTTAATTACTTTGTATCAATGCTGCTGCAACAATTCGGTCTAACATTCGGTGTTGATTTCTCGCAGGAAGTCGGTGGTGATAGCGGGCTAAAAATGATTGCAGGTATCAAGACGTTGGATACCAATATTTTAGGAGCTATACTCGTTGCTTTAATTGTTGTGTGGCTGCATGATAGATACTTTGAGAAAAAATTGCCAGACTGGTTAGGTATTTTCCAAGGTTCTGCCTACATCGTTATACTTGGGTTCTTTGTCATGATACCATTTGCAGTATTGACTTCATGGTTATGGCCAATCGTACAAAGTGGCATTGCCTCTTTGCAAGGATTTATGGCAACTTCTGGTACATTCGGTGTCTGGATCTATATTTTCCTTGAGAGGCTTTTAATCCCGACAGGACTGCATCATTTTGTTTATGTCCCATTTAACTTTGGTCCAGCAATTGTTGAAGGCGGCCTGCAAAGAGTGTGGGCAGAAAATATGGTTGTATTTGCCCAATCTACAGAGCCATTAAAAACACTATTTCCTGAAGGCGGTTTCGCACTTCATGGTAACTCAAAAGTATTCGCAGCCCCTGGAATTGCATTGGCATTCTATTACACTGCCAGAAAAGAAAACCGCAAAAAGGTAGCAGCATTACTTATCCCAATTACATTAACTGCAGTATTGGCCGGTATTACGGAACCTTTAGAGTTTACATTCCTATTCCTGGCTCCTGTTCTATTTGTTGTGCACGCTTTGATTGCAGCAACCATGTCAACCACCATGTATGCTCTCGGAGTAGTTGGAGACTTTGGTGGTGGTGCATTATCAATGATGTCTAAGAACTGGATACCTTTATTTAATAATCACTGGGATACCTATCTTATACAATTTGCAGTCGGATTAAGTTTTACATTAATTTATTTCCTAGTCTTCCGCTTCCTGATTAACAAATTTAATTTAAAAACACCAGGCAGAGAAGCAGTCGACGAAGAAGCAAAATTATATTTAAAAAAAGATTATAAAGCGAAAAAAGCAAGTGAAAAAGAAACAAATTACGTTGCTATAGAGGGAGCTAATCAATATACCGACCAAGCGCAGACTTTCTTAAAGGCCTTCGGAGGCAGTGAAAATATCGCTTCTGCTGCAAACTGCGCAACCAGACTGCGTGTCAGTGTAAAAGATGTTGAAAAGGTACAGGCTGACAGCGCCTTCCAATCTGGTGGAGCACATGGTGTTGTTCGAAACGGGACAGCTTTCCAAGTCATTGTAGGCTTATCGGTGCCACAGGTTAGAGAGCAATTTGATTTACTAAGAAACCATGAAGAAAAAGGGAGAGATTAGAATGAAAAAATTTTCCGTAACTATAGCAGGTGGGGGAAGTACTTATACGCCAGGAATTGTCATGTTATTGTTAAATAACATGGATAAGTTCCCGCTGCGTCAATTAAAATTATATGATAATGATAAAGAACGCCAAAACATTGTAGCAGATGCTTGTGAAATCATTGTTAAAGAAATGGCGCCGGAAGTAAGTTTTACAGCAACAACTGACCCGGAGGAAGGATTTTCAGATATTGATTTTGTCATGGCACATATCCGGGTTGGTAAATATGCCATGCGTGAAAAAGATGAAAAAATCCCATTAAAATATAACGTTGTTGGCCAAGAGACATGTGGCCCCGGCGGGATTGCCTATGGTATGCGTTCCATCACCGGCGTTCTGGAAATCTTAGATTATATGGAAAAATATTCACCAGAAGCCTGGATGCTGAACTATTCCAACCCGGCAGCAATCGTCGCAGAAGCAACCAGAAGATTACGTCCAAACTCTAAAATCCTTAATATTTGCGACATGCCAATTGGCATTGAGAGCAGAATGGCAAAAGTGATTGGCTTGGAATCACGAAAAGAAATGGACGTCAGATACTATGGCCTGAACCACTTTGGCTGGTGGACAGACATTCGTGATAAAGACGGCAATGATTTAAAACCGCGCATTATTGAATACGTTAAAGAGCACGGCTATGATGTAGGGCAACACAGTGATACAAGCTGGCAGCACACATTTCAGGCGGCAAAAGATGTACAAGCATTGGATTCAGAGACGTTGCCAAACACGTATTTGAAATATTATTTGTATGGAGATCAGGAAGTAGCGCATTCTGATAAAAATCACACCCGTGCCAATATGGTTATGGAAGGCAGAGAAAAGAACGTCTTTTCCGAATGTAATCGCATTGTAGAGGCTGGTACTTCAGAGGGAACTACCTTAAAAGCTGGTGATCATGCTTCTTATATTGTAGATCTCGCTCGTGCCATTGCATATAACACTCACGAAAGAATGCTATTAATCGTAGAAAATAAAGGCGCAATCAATAACTTCGATGAAACAGCCATGGTAGAAGTTCCTTGCCTGGTTGGTTCCAACGGTTATGAACCGCTTGCACAAGGTAATATTCCACAATTCCAGAAAGGGTTAATGGAGCAGCAGGTATCGGTTGAAAAGTTAGTAGTTGAAGCATATATTGAAAAATCTTATCAGAAATTGTGGCAGGCTCTTACAGTTTCCAAAACAGTACCCAACGCCGAAGTAGCCAAACAAATTCTAGACGAATTGATTGAAGCAAATAAGGAATTTTGGCCAGAATTGCATTAATTAATTGCTCCCCAGGCTAATGCCAATTCTATATAATCTTGGCATTAGCCTGATTTTACTTTTTCTAAAGAAAGCTTCTGTTCTATAATAGATAATATTATGAAACAGCAGGAGGTCTTTCATTTTGATTAAGGATTTAATAAATAAACATTTTGATAAGTTATCTGAAAGCGATATAGATACATTAAACTATGTCCTCCATCATATAGAAGAATGCAGCCAGATGAGCATTTTAGAGCTTGCCAAAACATGCGCAATGTCTAAATCTTCTATATTACGAATGACCCAAAAGCTTGGGTTCAGTGGATATAGTGAATTTAAATACAGCTTAAAGTCAGAACTGGAAATAACTGATAATCAACCGAATACGGATTTGTTTGAAATTCAATTAAATGAATTTGAAAAAAGCCGGAAAATGTTCCATAACATTCAAACGGATCCTATCTATGAACAAATCTATTCTGCAGATACGTTGTATGGATTTGCAACTGGATGGGGACAAAAAAACGTCCTGGAAGAATTGGCCCGGAATCTGATGTCTTGTGACAAACAACTATTTATTATTCCAGCTGAGCGTGAATTTGATGTTATCCTTTCCCGTATGAATAAACGGGACCTGGTTATTATTATTTCATTAAGCGGAGATTTAACCCATCAAATGGATACAATCAAACAGCTATCTATCTTAGGCATTCCAACACTATCTATTACAAGCCTTCGCAATAATAAACTTGCTGAGCTCTGTACCTACAACATATACTTCGAATCAACCAAACTAGGAAGGTTTTACGGGTTTGAGCATCGATCGTTTATTGGATTATTTTCTATTCTGGACTTGCTTTATCGGGGTTATTTAGATTATTCATTGAAAAAGGGGAAAGCATAGTGGAAGCACAGCACAATCTTACAAAATGGTATACAGCAACACTTTCTTTAACCATCATTTTGCCAATCATGTATATCATTTATTTAGTTTTAATTGTTCAGACCAGCGGTAAAGGATTTCAAGCTTTTTTTAACGAAGATCCGGTATTTACGATCTTATTAATGATCAGTTTAATCAATCCATTTTGGGGCCATCTGTTGAACTCCATACCAAAAGAACATAGATTTAAAAAAGGCAAAGCAGATAAGTTACTGAATTATATGCTTGCTTCACAAGTTGTTGTCGGTAATATACTGATGGCTATTATTGTTTTCATGACAAAACGGAAGCTACAGTCTGTTGGCACTGCAGATTCATTGAACACTTTTGAGAAAATAGCGGCTATCTTTCTGCTTGTTTTCACTATTTTTTGTGGGGGTATTTTGCTTAGGTTGACGATTGTTTCACTTTAAATAAAAATAATATTTAAAAAGGATGTAGTACTATGCTTTGCGATTTATTTTAACGATTCTTAACACTCACTCTCTCCATTCTCCGTTAATATTTCACTGGCATAATGAAAGTAATAACAATAAGGAGAGGATACAGTTGAGAATTGCTTTTATTGGAGATTTACATTATCCATCTATGATTGGTCACAATGAGAAAGTAAAAGAATCCAGGGATGCATTTTATGCTAAATTTCTAAATACCTTTTTTAAATAAATGCTGATTACTATGTTTCCATTGGTGACTTGACTAACTTTGGCAAGGAAGACGAATTACGAGAGGTTTATGAGATATTCGCCATTACGATAAACCTTTTATTCACACATTTGGAAACCTTGACCTATATGGTGTCTCAAGAGATGCAGTTCTAAATATTTCTAACAGCGAACAAAATATCTCAATTGTAACAGATCTAGTAAACATCATTTCCCTAGAAACTGCCCGAGACCATGATCACGAAGATTATAGTGGTTACCTAAGCAATAAACAATTACAATGGCTGGAGGCTGAAATTGCTGAAAGCGAGGAAAAACTCACCATTATTTCTTTGCTCATCATCCAGTTTACGATACAACAGCAAATTCTAATTTCCCGTAGTTGTCCATCCAGCCCGAGATACCAATTCTTGACGTTTTACGTACAAAAAAAGAATATGGTATTTACATAAATGGCCATAATCATAAAGATTCTATTGAAACGATAGATAACTGTTCATTTGTTCAAGCCAATGCTGTTCCAGACGATCAAAGCATCCGCGTATTGGAAATAAATGATAATGCGATTTCGATTCAATCGCTTAATGTTACAAGTCCAGAATTAAAAAGTAATGATTCAAAAACAAGAGTCGTTGATGTTAAGTCCATATTCAGAAATTTATGATTTAGTTGTTCCAAAGGATAATTTCTTACGAAGACTTAATGAATTGGTGGACTTTTCTTTTGTGTACGATGAATTAAGTGATAAATACTGTATACGAATGGTCGGAATGCAATTAATCCAATTCGTATGTTTAAATATTTACTCCTTAAAACCATCTTTGATTTGTCAGATGTAGATATTGTAGAATGTTCTAAATATGATATGTCTTTTAAATATTTCCTTGGCATGGCTCCAGAGGAATCCGTTATTAAGGCTAGTTCGTTAACCAAGTTTCGTAAATTACGGTTAAAAGACGTAAATTTATTAGATATGTTGATCCATAAAACCGTAGAAATTGCCATAGAAAAGGAAATTATAAAAAGCAATTCTATCATTGTTGATGCCAGCCATACGAAAGCACGTTATAATCAAAAATCACCAAAAGAAATACTGATGGATCGCTCCAAGAAACTTCGCAAATCGATTTATGAGATTGATGCAACCATGAAGAAAAAATTCCCATCCAAATCGACAACGAATGAGTTGGAAGATGAAATCAAATACTGTCAAATGCTAATGGATGTAATTGAAAGTGAGGAAACAATTTCCGGATATCCGAAAGTAAAAGAGAAACTGAACCTGTTAAAGGAAACTGTAAATGATGATATCGAACACTTACGAATTTCTGAAGATGAAGATGCAAGAATTGGTCACAAAACGGTAAATACCGCTTTTTTCGGGTATAAAACACACATAGCGATGAGTGAGGAACGTATCATCACGGCAGCTACGGTTACAACCGGTGAAAAAAATGATGGAAAACAACTAGAAACACTAATTGAAAAAAGTATGAAAGCCGCATAAAAGTAGAAACAATTATTGGAGATACAGCTTATTCGGAGAAAGGAAATATAGAATACACCCATAAAAATGACATGGATTTAGTAGCGAAATTAAACCCAGCCATTACACAAGGTTATCGTAAAAAAGAAGATGAGTTTGAATTTAATAAAGATGCCAGGAATGTATGTTTGTAAAGCTGGACATATGGCGATTCGGAAAGCACGTCAAGGAAAGAAAGGAGTCGCTAAGAACCAAACAGATACCTATTATTTTGACGTGGAAAAATGTAAAGTTTGTCCGTTCAGAGAAGGCTGTTACAAACCTGAAGCTAAAAGCAAGAGTTATTCCGTAAGCATCAAATGGGATGAACATAGTGAACAGGCGAAGTTCCAAGAAACGAATTATTTTAAAGAAAAATCCAAAGAACGCTATAAAATGGAAGCGAAAAATAGTGAATTAAAACATAGACACGGGTATGATGTTTCAAAATCCTCGGGTCTAATTGGCATGGAAATGCAAGGAGCCATGGCAATATTCACTGTAAATCTAAAACGAATATTGAAACTAATGGGTTAAAAATAAGCAAAATAGAATCCATAAATCAGTAAAAAGACGACTTCCATTTCAAAATTTGAAATTAGAGTCGCCTTATTTTATAACAAAATTGACTTCCACTAAGAAATCATAAGATTTTCAGTGGCCTCTGCTCACACTGTGTTATTTTTTATATTCTTTCTTTAACTACACTTGAATCTCCTTCTGATTTGCCAATACATAATCTTCCGCTTCTTTCGACCAGAGACCATCATATTTTTTCACAATCTCATGAAGTGGATCACTTGTATCTTTCATGATTTCATCTAATGATTTAATAGGCATATCCTTATGCGTGTCCCAATACATGGGATACAATCTTTTGTTCATTTACTTTTTTCTCTTCTATTAATTTTATTGCATCCCGCATATCTTCCGTATTGTCACCAGAAGCCCCTACATAATGTTTATATCTATAGTGAATGTCATAGAAATTAATTTTGATCGGTTTGTAAAATCTTTAGTATATATCAAAGATTTTACGAGATACTATGACCTTAAATTAAGCTAAACAATTCATTTTTCATTTTAATTACCACGCTAATAAGGTATATTATCTCACCATTTGAATCTTTTATTTGATATATTTTATAATCTTCAATTTGTCTTTTATAATATCTAAACCACATTTTTTCCAATTTATTTATATATATAATCTACTCCAAAAAATATCCCCCAGCTCCCATTAACTCAATCAGCCGGTCAATAAATACTTCCCGGTTTTTCGCTCCAGCCAGGTAATTCACATGATAGGATTCTGCAACCAGTTCAATAATACGTGGGAAAATTTGATTAAATGTATGCGTGTCCTGTTTATTTACCGCCATTCCGATAATTAATTTTACTTCATTACTGTCCCAATCGACAGGTGCTTCCGGTATCAAAATGATTAAACCTGTCTTATCTGCTTCGTATTTCATGGTATGCGGAATAGCTACCCCGCTTGGATAAGAAGTAGCGGAAATCTTTTCCCGCTGATTTAATTTCTCAAGATAATCCGCCGGTACATAGTTATGTCGCTGAAATACATCTGCAATTGTCTCCATGATTTGTTTCTTAGATAACGTTTCATGAAAATGGATTAAAAATTCCTCTTTGATAAGCTCCGGAATTTTCTTTTTTATAAAGCGGACATATTTGTGATGCTTGATTTCTTCGATTTTTCTCCGGATTAATGTGATATCATGCTTCGTTATAAATTCATGTATACTTACGATTTCTGCATGAATCGTGGCAAAAGCGTTCTCTACTTGATTAACATCCTGTGTGGTAATAACGAACTCAGGAGAAAGAAGCTCATTTATTTCACTGACATCCTCATAGACTCCGGCCACTTCCAAATCATCCTCAAAATTTCTTTCAATAACCTGTTGAATATCTGATTGCTGCGACAGATAAGCAGGGGTAATAATAATCGTTTTTATTTTTTGATCTTCCTCCGGCCTGCTATTTAGATAAGAGCCGATATGCAGCGCGAGAAAGGCAATCTCATCATCATTGATTTCCACATCCAGATCATTGGATAAGACAGATGCCAGATAGACAGCGATATCAAAGATAATCGGATACTTGATACGTATATTTAAAACGCTTAAATTCCTTGTATATTTATTTTTCAATAAGCGGTTATAGAGATTCTGAATATGGATAAGCAGGCGATTTCTAAAGGAATCATTATCAAAATCCACCATATAAACATCGCTTATTTCCTGGATAGCATGATCCAAAGCTCTGGAAACATCATTACTGGTATAGTTATTTACTAGCGTTTTATCCAGGTTGGATTGGCCGACAAATAAGATAGAGAGTTCGTCTTTATCTGCTTGAGAAAGACGAATCTGATGATTTTCATACAGCCGCTCCGCTATTTCTTCCACTGCTTGAAAGCTGACAGCAGTCCGATTCTCAACATGATAGGAGCTTTTCTCCAATTGTTCATTGTCTGAAGCACGATCTACAGCTATCGCTAAATGCAGAATAAAATTTTTGAAAAAATACGTATTCGGGTGTACATGATATTTTTCAAAGCTTTCTTTACTCAATTTCATCAATGCCTGCAAGGATATATCTCCTAAAAACATCTGAATTTCTTCTTCTAAAGAGGTACTGGTCGGCTTCGAATAATCAATTAAATCAATCATTAACTTTCTGCGGCTCTTTTCATTCCCTTTTAACAAATACCGATGATGATGCTGGGTGATCTGCAACCCATGCTTGTTTACCAGTTGATTAAGCTGAGCCATATCCGACCTTATCGTTGCATCAGAAACATATAACGTATCTGCTAAATCAAATAAATCCAATCCGCGTTCAGATCTTTTAATCAGGCGCCTCAATATATAAAAACGTCTGCTCTTTGCATGACTGGTACTGTTCGTATCTTTATGAACCTGCCTGTTTTCTTCTTCTCCGATGCGATAGCCTGATCTACTGGATTCAATCAGATTCGGATGCTTTTCATTGATTGCTTTCACATAATTCCGGACCGTACGATCACTTACATTTAAAGCCTCTGCCAATGTTCTGGAAGATACATAATGTTCTCCTGCCTGTTTTCTTAAATAGTCTAAGAGTATTTCTATATTGTTCATAAAATCATTCCTTATACAGAATACAGAAAAAGGAGTGCCTGCCACCCCTTTTTCTATTACTGCTTATATTTCAGCACCATTTGTTGCAATAACCTGTTTGTACCAATCAAAGCTATCCTTTTTGATTCGTTTTCCTGTTCCGTTTCCTTTATCATCCAGATCAACGTAGATAAAACCGTAACGTTTGGACATTTGCTGGGAAGAACAGCTGACGATATCAATGGGGCCCCATGCACAATAGCCGATAACATCTGCCCCGTTTTGAATGGCACGTCCAACCTGTTCAATATGATCTCCTAAATAGGCGATGCGATAGTCATCATGAACTTTACCGTCTACTAACTCATCATACATGCCAAAACCATTTTCAGCGATAACAATTGGTTTTTCATAACGGTCCCAATATTGGGAAAGCGAATTATATAAGCCTTGCGGATCAACATTCCAGCCCCATGGATTCGCATCTAAATGTGGATTCGGCGTAATAGAATCTGCTTTGTTCACATTCTTTTCTGCATCCACCATTTGTGAAAAATAATAGGAAATACCGAGATAATCCATTGTGTTTTCTTTTAGTAATGCCCGCTCTTCATCTGTGATATCCAAATGAATATCATTTTCTGCAAAGTAACTTTCTGCATAAACTGGAATACTGCCCCGGAATTGCACATCCGTAAAGAAATACTGCATACGGTTATGCTCCATAGCAAGAATAATATCATCTGGCTTGCAGGAATATGGATAAACTGTACAGTCAGCTACCATCGTGCCAATTTGCAAATTATACGGCAATGTTTTTGCGTATTTCCGAATCTTCGCTGAAGCTACCAATTGATTGTATACGCCCTGATATTCCGCTTCTTCCTTACGTTCATATTGATCACTGCATACGCCAAGCGAAAGGAATGGCTCAATCTGCACCATATTGACCTGATTAATAACAATCCAATATTTCACCCGATCTCCGAAGTGATCTAATAATACTTTTCCATAACGTTCAAACATGTCAATTACGGCTTTGTTGGTCCAGCCTCCATATTCCAATGTGATATGAATCGGAGTTTCATAGTGAAGCATCGTGATGATAGGTTCGATACCTAAAGACTTCATTTTATCAATCATTTTGCCATAATGAGCAAGTGCTGCTTCGTTTGGCTCTTTCTCATCTCCATTTGGAAATACTCTTGCCCAATCTATCGACGTACGGAAGGTTTTAAATCCCATCTCTGCTAAGAGCTCCAGATCTGTTTCATACGTATGATAGAAATCAATTCCAAAACGTTTAGGAAAATACTGCTCGGTATCCGCTATATTTTTCTTTACTTCTTCTAAAGTCATTCCCAGCTTTTCCAAGCGTTGAATTTCATCATTTGATTTTCCTTTTAAATAAGGCTGTATATCCGAGCTGTTTAGTTTTTTGCCATCAGCCTGATACGCACCATCTGCCTGGCTGGCAGCAATTGCACCTCCCCACAGAAAATCTTTCGGAAAGCTTGCGTAGTTATTTTTTCTCAATTCAATCATTCCCCTTCCTCTAATAATTCTTTATCTTGCTCTACAGCTTGTTTATCGTAAATTTTGAAAAATGGATAGTAAATAACCCATGAAGCTGCGAAAATGACAAAGAAATAAATCAATCCCGTAATTGATGCTGTGACAAGCCAGTTTAAAATTGGACCAGGTAAATACCAGAGCTGGAACGGTTCATGTGGAATTGGAACCAGACCAACCTTCAAAACAATCCAGGTCAATATCGGACCTACCAGTCCATTAATCCACATTGGAATCATCAAAACCGGATTAAACGCAACTGGCGCACCGAATACAATCGGTTCATTAATATTGAAAATAGATGGAATAAGCGATGCTTTCCCAATCATTTTTAACCGCTGTGACTTAGCCATAAAGGCAAGCATAATACATAGAGCCAAAGTAGCTCCGCCCCCGCCGATCAAAAATAATTGTCCAGCTTCAGCCGTGAAAATATTCGTTACTTCCTGACCAGCAGCAAAATTAGCCTGGTTTTCTGCAATAGCCGGCAATGCAATAGCTGATTGAACAGGATAAATAACCCATGTTGAAATCCCAAAGGTGTATAGAAAGGCAAAGCCGATAAAGAAGATAATCACAAATCCCCAAAAGCTTTGACCCAGATTAACTAATGGTAAAAAGATAGAATTAACCAAACTGTATAAGCTGATTTCTAATTGGAAAGTAAATAGCCATCCAATTAATAAAATCACGATAATTGGAATTAACGTATTGAACCAGACAGCAACAAAATCGGGAATCGCCGAATCCTCACCGATGAATTTCCATTTGGAAAACAGGTTCATAATAAATCCTACGAATATCCCGGAAACAAGCGCCGCAATCATGCCGCCAGTTCCCAGCGTATTAAAATCAAATTGAATCATACCCTCCGCTGTAAACTGCGGAAATACGAGTAAGAGGAAAAAGGCAATACCAGCAAGCCCAGCCTGCTTCGAAACCTCTGCATGCCCTTTGCGCTTCATGATAGCTTCCGGAATAAGATAAGCTAAAAACAGAGAAAATAATCCGAAAGAAAAAGAGCTGATCATCGAGAAATCGGGAAATCCTTCCCAAAAATCTTTTACAATCGATAGAATCGTTGCAAAGGACCCGATAAATACCATTGGCATGGCAGCTAAAATGGAGTCCTGAATGGCCGCAACCCACGGATTCTTCGCAATTTTATTAACCTTTGGTGAAAAACTGTCCGTCATCCAAGCTGTAAAACGTTCCATTTGTTTCACCCCTTCAGTTCTTTATAGAGTTTAATCATTTCCTGCATCATATTTATTTCTGTCTTCACGGTCATTAAGGTATCCTGCGCATGACCAAACAATGGTGAATAAGGAATATCAATTCCTTCCGCTTCTTTTTGCAGCATATTTGTCTGCGCCTGATGAGCAGTTCCCACTTCGTCATTCGCTTGTTTGATTAATTGATTTGCTTCCTCAAAATCAGCTTCCGAAGCTTTATTTACCGCTTGAAATACCAGTTCACGTGCATTACCGGCATGAAGAATGACCTGCATGGAAATGGATACTAATTCGTCTTTCGTTACTTCTTCCATAATTACTCACCACCTTCAAGATAATCTTTTGCTACTTTGACAAGCCCTTTGCCGTCTAGAGCACCATAAACACGCTGCGGAATAATACCTGCTTTGACACCCGCTTCCTTACAGGCTCCCTGCACTTCTTCCACCATATATTTTAAATGTGGTGCTACTAGTAATAAGTCGATTTCATTTAAGTAGTTATGCACCTCTGATTCACTTTTCGCTTTGAATTCAATATCGGCTTTCTCTTTCTTTGCAGCTTTTCTTGCTGCCGCAGCCATAAATCCTGAAGATGCCCCTGCACCACAAATTAATAATACTTTTTTAGCCATAATCAACTTCCCCTTTCTTTTATAATTCAAGTTTAGCAACTAAAGGAAGCGATTACATTTAAATCTATTTCCTCGTATTAGGAAGGACGTTTAAAACCCGACATCAGGAGAATGTACAACCATTGTTCAACACTTCAGAAAAAAACAAGAGGCTGGGACATAAGCAAATACTAAATAATCGAGTAGAGGGAAAAGCTAAATAACTTTTCGCCCCTCTCACACCACCGTACGTACGGTTCCGTATACGGCGGTTCAATAGTTTGAGTGTACGAACTGGTATTGAAGAGCGATATCTTTATATCCTCTCGACGCCAGTTCTTTATCTGTCAATGAACGATGGAGTACATAGCTACTTGATATAGTCCAGTAACCTTTTCTTGTATTCGACCATTCATAAGCTTTACGTTTATCGATGCCTAAATGAATTAGATTCTTTCTTTTCGTACGTGGATTTTTCCACTGTTTCCAAATATATTGTCTAATTCGTCGCTTCAACCATCCATTTAGATTCTTCATGAATCCTTTCATTTCCCCTATGCCATAGTAATTTATCCACCCTGTCATAAGTTGCTGGATTTCTTTTAGAATCACTTCAAGATTCCGCCCACGATTGCGTTTGGTGATTCGCTTGAGTTTCTCTTGAACGGTCACTTTCGCTTTGTTATGAGGACGAATTTTAACCCCATTCTTCGTGGCTAATAGACAGAAGCCAAGAAACTTCCGTTTCAAAGGGCTTCCAACCGCACTCTTTTCTCGGTTAACGGTTAGACTCAAATCTCTCTCAAGAAAGGTAGTAATGTTATCCATTACTCGATATCCTGCTCTTCTACTTTTCACATAGATATTACAATCATCTGCGTAACGAACGAATCGATGACCACGCTTTTCCAATAGTTGGTCTAGTTCATTTAAATAGATATTACTGAGTAACGGAGATAGGTTTCCGCCTTGCGGCGTTCCTTGTTCTGATTTTTCGAAGATACCGTTAATCATAATTCCACTTAATAAGTATCGTCTTATCAAGTGAAGCACTCGCTTATCAGATATCTGTTTTTCCACGAAGTACATGAGTTTGTCATGATTTACCGTATCGAAGTAGGATTTCATATCCAAGTCCACTACATATTTGTACCCTTGTTCGTAGTACGATTTCGCCCGTATGATGGCATGATGCGCACTACGTTTTGGACGAAACCCAAAACTATTATCGGAGAACGTTGGTTCAAATATCGGTTGTAACACTTGGTTGATAGCTTGTTGAAGCATTCGATCGATGACTGTGGGAATCCCCAGTTTCCTCTTTCCACCATCTGGTTTCGGAATTTCAACCCGCAGAACGGGTTGCGGTTTATACTTTCCTTGACGTAACTGGGTTAATAGTTCCTCCTTGTGTTCCTTCAAGTATGGAAGTAGCTGGTCGTACGTCATACCGTCGATCCCTGCTGCTCCCTTATTTCTGACTACTTGAAGGTAAGCTTGATTTAAGTTGTTCCTTGATAGGATTCTTTCAAACAGATTGGATACACCATTTTGATTGTTCTGTTCACCATGAAAAGTACTATGCGCTTCGACATACCCTTCATGTTCCACACTATCTCTCTGCCGATAGCCAGATTCTCCTGTTTTCTGCAGTTGTCGCACCTTCCACACCTCCTAGAGCTTTCAAAATTTCTATTGTTCGGTCCTTCATGTTTCGTCAGTTAACATTACTATGACCTCTGCTGACTTCTTGTGATTCACCAAAACGTCCCCGCTTTGGTTGTGCTGATTCGTTATCATTCAACTCCCACTGCACCCTCACAAGACCTCCCCCGGTAAGAGCGAAAACTTTCCTCCCATGTAACTGTTAGATTTACTGTATAGGTTTCGGGCAGTATTGGACTTTATCTTGTTGCGCAGATTTATCCGACCTAATTCAGCCTTCTATCTAATTTCTGTTCGTCAGTTCAGGAGTTTGCGTCCAGCTTCCTTCAGCCACTACCTCACGATAGCCACCTTGCCTTCCGCTAACAGTTCCTACTGCCAAGCCTGTAGTGGACTTTCACCACCAAGTTTTCGCCCATGCAGGGCGCACGCAAAAACCGAACAATTCATTTATAATTGTTCGGTTTGTTTGAGTTTAAAAAATTCCTATCATCGCTACGTCAACATATTTCGCTTTCCGCGGGCAAGGTCTCAGCTTCCTCGGAAAGCAAAGATCGCTTTCCCGCGGGATCTTCAGCTCGAGCTATTCCCGCAGGAGTCTACATATTTTGACTACACTAAAAACTTGCGTATATACAAGTACGATTTATTGTTCGTTTATTAATCAGCTGTTTTAGTTTTGTCCCAGCCTGTTTCAGTTTAAATAATATTATTTTTCGTCTCTTCATCCAGCAAAGAAGCTGCTTCTTCATCAATAATAACAATTACATTATCCTTATCTCTTAGCGCAGTTGCCGGACAATCTGTAGAAATTTCTCCTTCAAGCAGGTTTTTCACTGCTTCACTTTTACGTTTTCCGGAGACAAGCAGAATAACTTTTTCCGCTTTCAGGATTTCTGTGAATCCCAGAGTTATCATTTCTGTCAGTTAATGGACTATTTGCAAAAAGAGTTTACTAACCCTAATTTGAGTCTAAAAAAACTGGTAGATTATTCCAATTTATCTGTACCCTATACTAGCCGCTTCATTAAAGAACAAACAGGATACACATTTACGCAAATTATTTTGGGGATGAGAATGAAAGAATGCCAACGCCTCTTATTAGATACCTCCATATCTATCAAAGAAATCGTTAAGCGAGTAGGCTATTATGATGTTGCTAATTTCACTAGAAAATTCAAGAAAGAAATTGGCATTACGCCGAGCCAATTTCGAAAAAAACAAATCAACACCGCTCTTTAATTTGTCATAAAGTGAAGGTCTTCAATGAGGGCTTTCATTCATCCCCCGCGGCTTGTTAGTACCGTAATGGTATGACTTAAAGGCGTATCGAAATAGGGCACTCTCACTTAGACTTGTTGCAGTACAGATGATCCAACTCCTGAAGAGGGAGTCTTACAGCACCTCATATACGGGATAAAAATTCTACGAAGTTAAATTAAGTGGTATTCTGGAACAGTAAGGTTAATTGTTAGCTTTATTTTAACGCTCTTCCATACAATAATGATAGAAATCCAAGATAGATTAAATGGCTTTAGCCCCATGAAATGGAGAGCTAAAGCCATTTAAATCATTTTTCACTATTTTAACCATCTACTTGACAGGGGCAATGTATAATAGTTCGCTTGTTTGTATTTTTTTTAAAAAAAAATCTTATCATCGCTATGGCAAAATACTTCACTTTCCGTAGGTATCATCAGCTTCCACGGATAGAAAAGGTCAATTTTTCCTGGGTTTCTTCAGCTTGCATTGCTCCCGCAGGTCTACATATTTTGACTACGATAAAATGGATCACATACTATCATTTTTAAAAAGAAGTAAATTATCAAATTTCCATTACTTCCATCTGTTCCATACACCAAACTATTTTAGAGGTATCAATATAGCCAGTTTGTTCTTCCATAGCGTTTAATACCCCCATCGTCAAACCGAATTTCATTAGTTTCTCCCCACCAAGCTGGCGAGCTAGCCCCGTTGCAAAGCCGGCAATAACAGAATCACCAGAACCAACTGGGTTAACAGCGTTTATTTTCGGAGATTGTACGCGGTATGCCTTGTCCTTATGTTTTACAACTGCACCTAGCTCTCCTAATGTCACAACTACCCATTCAACGCCAGCGAACAATGGAGACTGAACAGCTGCTTTAATATCTTCTATACAAATGGGTTCTTTTCCGAGTAAATCAGCTAACTCATCTTGATTTGGTTTCATAAGATAAGGTGGTGTCTCACTTTGCAATGCTCGTGCGAGTAAGTCACCCTTTGTATCTAATAAAACTGGTGTACCAACTTCTTTTGCAATGGCTAGCATCTCCTGATAGTAATCATCAGGTAAACCTTTTGGTAAACTTCCGGAAACAGTGATCCAATTCGCTTGTTCGGCTAGCTCCCGAAACGTTGTTAAAAATCCGTTTGCTTCCTTTTCCTGAATCACCGGTCCACTTTCTAAAATCTCCGTCTGTTTTCCGTCATGAATGATAGCGATACAATTTCGGGTATCTCCCTCGATAGCCATAAAATCATTTTGAATATCTAACCGCTTCAGTTCTTTGCTAATAAAATCACCTAAACTTCCGCCTAGTAAGCCAGAAGCAGCAACCGGTTCATCAAGCTGACGGATAACCCTTGCAACATTGAGTCCTTTTCCACCAGCAGTTTTACTCACATCAGCCACTCGATTCACGGTATTTTCTTTAAAATCTGCCACTCGATATTGAATATCTACTGAAGGATTTAACGTAATCGTAAAAATCAAAGGTCTGCTCCTCCTTGTCTGCAATGTGCTCTAATCTGATGTATTCTTACTCCCCCTGAAAATGCTACTTCAATCAGTGGGGGTTATTTCATCCTCCACTGTGATTGAAGTAGAACAAAGGCGCAAGCCCGTTTAGCAACGTAGCGAATGGAACGAATCAATGGAGATAAAGGAATCATGCCACTAAAAACAGGGGTATGCCCGCGCGACTAACCTATCCATTTACATGAATGAGACAAGAGCATGATTCTCTTACCTAATTCATATATACCTCTATGCTTTTCCAGCGCTCATACAAATTTCTATTTTCTCTTTCACTGCAGCTTTCATCTTTTCCTTAGCTGGAGCCATATATTTTCTCGGATCTGTTTCATTCGGGTGCTCGATTAAGTGTTGACGAAGTCCTTCAGAAAATGGAATCTTAAGTTCCGTAGAAATATTTACTTTAGCACAACCTAACACAATACATTTCTGAACATCGGCTTTTGATATTCCAGAGGCTCCGTGAAGCACAATTGGGATATCCGTTAAGTTTTTTATTTTTTCAAGTCGATCAAAATCAAGAGCAGGCTCTGCTTCATATAAACCATGTCCTGTTCCAATCGCGACAGCCAATGAGTCAACTCCCGTTCTTTCCACAAACTCTACGACGGTATCTGGATCAGTATAAGCTGCATCTTTTGCTTCAACTACTAAATCATCTTCTTGCCCGACCAATTTGCCTAGTTCACCCTCAACCGTTGCTCCATAGGCATGTGCTTTATCCGCTACTTTCTTTGTAATCGCAATATTTTCTTCGAACGTATGGTGCGAGCCATCAATCATGACAGACTTTGTTCCGAGTTCAAGTGATTCAACGATTGATTCATATGTTTCATGATGATCCAAATGCAAAGCGATCGAGATATCGTAATGCTTTGCTGCTACTTCAGCGATAGCTTGCACATACGCTCTACCTGCATACTTCATGGTGCCAGGCGTCGCTGCCAGTATAACAGGTGACCTCATCTCTGCTGCTGTGTCTACAACCGCCTGGATGGTTTCTAGATTATGAATATTAAAAGCTGGTACGGCATAGCCTTCTTTTCTAGCTTTTATAAGCATTTCTTTTGTGTTTTGTACATATCCCATGATACGTCCCTCATTTCCTGTTGTTTAATTGATATTTCACTTCACCATTTACCGCAGTAGCTTGAATGGTGAGTTGTTTGTTCATGACAACATAATCTGCGCATTTTCCTGGACGTATACTCCCAATGACTTGATCACGCCCTAAGCTTCGAGCTGGGCTTAAACTCGCCAGATGCCATGCTTCCTCCCAAGAACGATGCGTCCACTGACTTACATTTTTAATCGCTTCCTTCAGTACTAATGTGCTTCCAGCTAAGGAGCCTGTTTCCATCCTTGCAATGCCATCTTGCATCACAACAGGGAACTCACCTAGCTGATAATTTCCATCTGGCATGAGCCCCGCCCGCATACAATCTGTTATTAAAACAACACGATCTCCTTTAGTTCTCCATGTAAAAGCAGCGACATCAGGATGCACATGGTGACCATCGCAAATTAACTCAACAAAAGCATTCGACATTAAAGCTGCTCCAGCCACTCCCGGATTCCGATGATGAAATCCAGACATTCCATTGAATAAATGAACAAATATATTTGCCCCTTCATGAATAGCCTTTTCACAGCAATCATAATCAGCATTGCTATGACCAATGCTTATGTTGACATTAGCGTTCTTTAATGCAGAAATAAATTCCATCGCCCCCACTCTTTCTGGTGCAAGAGCAATTTTTACAATGGTACCATTGGCAAGCTGTTGCCATCTTTCAAATAATTTCAGGTCGGGATCACAGAAGTATTTAGGGTTTTGTGCTCCTTTATATTTTTCTGTGAAAAACGGTCCTTCTAAATAAATCCCTTCCGATTGAGCTCCAGAAAGACCTTCTTCCGTTGCTTCCACAATAGCAGCAATCGATTGCTCCAAGCTTTTCGCAGAAGAGGTTAACGTCGTTGGCAAAAAACGCGTAACGCCCAAAGCTACTAATGCGGCCGAAATTTCCTGAACTGCTTCTGTCGTTCCATCCATGATGTCGTAGCCATTGACTCCATGAATATGTGTGTCAAATAAACCCGGAGCAATTGTATAACCACTCCAGTCAACTATTTTTCCCTGAGTAGAAATGGAAGCTTTCCATTCCCCAAAACGTCCATTGTCAATTGCAAGATAACCAGGACCTTCCAGCCTATCTTCTAATAAAAATTGATCTGCTTTTATATAATATTGCATCCCGTACACTTCCTTTAAATTGGATACGAATTGGATAGTTTGACTTTTTATATTTAAATACCATCTGAATTTTCTTCTTTTTCCTTTTTTACTATTTCAAATGGCTTAATATTCATTTTCCCTTCATTCAGTGCATGATTTACAAACTCGTCTAAACTCTGTTCTCTTTGAAATAAACTACTTAGTAACATTGGTGAGTTTGTTCCACCAATCACCCTTACATTATCTTTTTTCACCGCAATTTTAGAACTTATATTAAAAGGTGTCCCGCCAGCTAAATCTGCAAAGCAAACGACACCACTTCCAGTATCTACCTGTTCTATTGCTTCTATTAATGCCCTCTCTAATTGTTCTTGGTCTTCTTGAAAGGGGATAGTTTTTAATCCTTCTACATCTCCAGCAATCAAACGAATAGACTCATACATTCCAAATGGGTAAGATCCATGTCCAGTTATTACAATACCAATCATTATTTACACCCTTCCCAACTTTTGAAATTAATCTATTTTTAAATAATTACATTACTCCAAAATACGAACCTAAAAGTCCAACAACAACTGTTAATCCAATTAAAGTGAGGGGGGAACGTCCTTTTTTAAGCAACCAATAAACTAATAGCGTATAAGCTAACGGGAGAAGGGCCGGCATGATTTGGTCTAATATATCTGTTTGAACATTTAATTCAGATTCACCTTGTGTCCAAGTATAATTAATTTTAAAAGAAACATATGTTGCTATTAATCCTCCAACTACTGTTAATCCAACAATAGATGCTGCACGGGAAACATGCTGTGTGCCTTCTTTTAATTTTGCAATAGCTTTAACCCCTGTTTTGTAGCCATAGTTCATTAAACCAAACCTGACACCAAAATGAATGATATTGAACAAGATTAGAAATACAAACGGACCAAAAATATTACCATTTACAGCTAAAGAAGCACCAATACTTGCTGTAATTGGTAGTAATGTAAGATAAAATAACGCATCCCCAATACCGCCCAAAGGCCCCATCGTTGCAACTTTAATTCCACGGATGGCTTCTCTATCTTCCTTTTTTTGTTCCATCGCTAAAATGATACCCATAATAAATGTAACCAGAAAAGGATGCGTATTAAAAAATTCCATATGGTCTTTCATCGATTTACTTAAATCTTTTTTATTTTTGTGAATGGCTTTTAACCCTGGTAAGATAGAATAAAGCCAACCAGCAGCTTGCATACGTTCATAATTAAAAGATGCTTGTAATAATAAGGATCTCCATGCTAACTTTCTCATTTCCTTTGGTTGCAAGTCTTGAGCAGAAGCTGTATCTTCATAATGATAACTACTAGATGCCATCAGCAATCTCCTCCTCTTTAGGCGTAGGACCTTGTTTGTTTTTATTTTGATAAAAATCATATAAGGCTATCGCTAAACCAATTAATGCGATCGCTAAAATCGGTAATTCTAAATATGCCGCAAGTATAAACCCTACGATAAAGAACATAATATACTCCACTTTCATCATAATCCGGAGTAGCATTGCAAAACCTATAGCAGGCATAATCCCACCAGCTATAGATAGACCATCAATAATCCATTGGGGTACGGTTTCAACAAAGGCTGCAGCTTGCTCAGCACCAAAGTATATTGGTAAGAATGCGATAAGGGCATTAAATGAGAATAAAATTGCAATTCCTAAATAATTTATCCTTTCTATCCCTTTCGTATTTGCATCTAAAGCATACTGATCAGCTTTATGCATGACTGGTGCAAATATTGTAAAGAATAATGTGATTAAACCTTGGACCGCAACTGCAAAAGGTATTGCTACACCTACTGCAACTTGTGGATCTTGACCTGCTATAACTCCAAATGCTGTTCCAATAACACCACCAATAACTACGTTTGGAGGTTGAGCCCCTGCAAGCGGAACCATTCCCATCCAAATTAGTTCCAAAGTACCTCCGACGATTAATCCAGTTGTTACATCACCTAAAATCAAACCAACTACTAGACCAGTAACAACAGGACGGTGCATATGAGTTAAACCTACATATAAATCAATTCCAATAATACCAGCCCAAATAGCAATTAAAATTGCTTCCATTACCATATTTAGCTCCTCCTTTAACCTAAATTGGGAATTCTTTAATAAGAGCCCTTATATCCTGTCCTTTTTCATTTGGAACTCCTCTTACATCAAGAGTTACTCCCATGTCAGCTAACTTTTTAAAAGCCTCAATATCTTTATCATCAACAGATACTGTAGAAGAAATTTGTTTCTTACCTTCCTCATAATGCATATTGCCTACGTTTATATGATCTATTGGTACCCCTCCTTGCTTTAAAGCAAGTGCGTCATGAACATCTTTAACAACTAAAAATATCTTTTGTTTTGGAGAAGCTTTATGAATAATATCAATTGTTTTTTGGATAGAAAAATATCTCGCTTGAATAACGTCAGGTAGTACCATATCCATTAAGCTCTGCTGTACTTCATCTTGGGAAACCTTATCATTGGCTACTACTACTAAATTTGCTCCTAAATGATTGACCCAAGTGACTCCTACTTGTCCATGTATTAAACGGTTATCAATTCTTGTTAGTAAAATATTTGGTTTGGTTGTCATTTTTTTCATCCTTTCTATTTGTCTGGAATAGGATTAATAGCCTTGCCATTAGCCCTATTCCACAGTCCACAGCATAAAATTAATCTTTTAATCAATAAATTTTTTCCTTTATCTCTACTGATTGTTAGTAACAAAAGGGGGTGATCTAAAAGTGACCCCTAAATAGAATGAGCTATTACATGCAATTAAAATCTCTATTTATTCCTTCCCAACTTCCACCTTGATGTCAAAAGGTTTTACTCTAGTTATATAGGATAAATCGTTACACCTTGAACCACGCGATTTACTGAACCGTCTGGACTTGGATTATCTGGCGTAATGCCTAACTGAATTGACTTTTTAAGTGCTAAGGTTTGTACAAATAACGCGTATAGTAAAGATAAATAGAAATCGTTACCTAGTAATTGCTTACTGCTGTTAACAACAACTGCCCAGTTTGCATATTTTTTTATTTCTTCATCAGCAGTTTCTGTAAGTACTACTGTTTTGATATCCTTTGGTTCCCCAGACAACTCTTTTAACATATCCATGTCATATTTTCTTGTATAGGCATCCTGAGACATAAACAGTACAACAATCGATTTGTCATTTAATATGGATTTAGGACCATGTCGAAATCCTAATGATGACTCATGAACAGCAACTACTTTACCAGCAGATAGCTCGAGCATTTTTAAAGCGGCTTCATGTGCAAACTGCCCTAATGAACCAGACCCTAAATAAACAATCCGTTCCATATCATGACTTAACACCTCTTCGATTGCGCTCACAAGATCTTCAACCAAGCGTTCCCCATTCGCAATCACAGTTTGTAGCTTCTCATTTGCAGTTGCATCTTTTGAAAAAACTAAATAACAAATGACCATCATGCTCGTAAAGCTGCTTGTCATCGCAAATCCTTGATCATGCGCCTTCTCAGGAGTAAGAATCGTTAGGCTGTTCTCATTATTTTTTGTATTTATTACCAACTTACCTTGTGGGTTACATGTAATATTTACTTGATAAAAATGATCGATGATATCTGTTGCAAGTTTAACCGCAGCTAAACTTTCTGGACTATTTCCTGACCTTGCAAATGACACAAGAATCGTTGGAGTATCCTTAAAGAGATAATTGGTCGGATTAGAAACAATATCTGTAGTTGCAATCGCTTCAAATTGAATATTTCCTTGATCTTGCTTCTGCAATTCGGGAACTAATATGTCACCAGCAAAAGCTGACGTTCCAGCACCAGTTAAAATCACCCGCACCTTCTCGTGCTTGATATATATGGAGTTTAAAAAGTTATAGATTTCCTCCTTTCTTTCCTCAAAAATAGACAATGATTCCTTCCATACTTCCGGTTGCTGATAAATTTCTTGTGCCGTGTGACCTGCCAATCCTTTTTGTAATTCTTGCTTAGATAAATGAAACATTGTTTCTCCTCCTCAATCAATCTGGTTATGTTGTCATTACCAGTTATGTTATGAAAAACTCTATTAAGTTCTATTCTCAATAGAGTTATTTTTATGTCAGTTCTACTGTATAGTCAAATTTATCACCGCGCGCTATACTAACGGTATACTCAATTAACTGATCATGATGATAAGCAAATCGCTTAATTAACATTGCTGGTTGCTGTATTGGGGAATTTAAATAGCTAGCTTCCGTTTCACGCAATTGCGTTGCAGAGAATCTTTCCACTGCCTTTGTAACGTGAACCTGGTAATCCTGTAAAAACACATCATACATAGGCTTTTCTATTAATTTTTCTTTCGTTAAATGTGGAAACAACTTTTTTGGTAAATAAGATGTTTCATACATAAGTGGCTGGTCATCTGCAAGTCGTAAACGAACCACCTCATACACTTCGTCCAGTGGTTCTAAATCCATTTTGTTAGCAAGTCTAGCTTCAATAACAATTTCTTTAAAGGATAAAACCTTCGTCATCGGTGTTTTTCCCATTTTTTTCATTTCTTCTGTAAAACTATAAAGTTTGACTAAGTTTTGTTCAATCGAGGCTGCTGCGACAAAAGTTCCTTTTCCATGCAGTTTGTAAATATACCCTTCTCTTTCTAATTCTTGAAGCGCTTGTCTAACAGTGATTCTACTTAGCTTGTACATATCACAAAGTTCACGTTCAGATGGAAGTTTGTCATGTTCTTCATAGGTTTTATTTTCGATTTTATGAATTATTTCCTCCATAAGCTGTAAATACAAAGGCACTTTACTGTTTTTGTCCAAGTTTATGTCATGCCTCCTTTGCACGTGGTTATAACCAGTTATCGATTTAAGTATAAAATATATTTTATTTTATGTAAAGGGTTTTATAAAAAATATAAAGTGAAGTTTTTTCTCAAGTAAAATAAGATCTCAATGACAAAGAACACAGGTGCCCCTTGAAAAAGAAGATCTTTTCAGCATGCGCAATGCCTTTGACGTGTTTTCCTTATCCTTAAAAAGAGAACGTTTTTGCTACGTACATGTATCTGTGCGCAGTTTCCCTTGTCCGGATTCACCGCTTTCTGGTTAAAGCTTACGTGGTGGGAATGAAGGCACACCTTACAATGGTGAAATCGCTATCTTTTCACATAGCGCGTTGCATACAATTGCTCAACATATTCGCTCCCTGATTTAGAAAAGCGTAAATTCTTTCTCATTCCTTTTTCCCAAGATTTATATATCGTTTTAGAAGGTTTTACATCTTATTCTTGAGCGAACTGTCTAAGCGATTGCAAGGTGAATTGAAGTTTAGATAGATTTTCCGGTAATGGCTTTTTCCAAATATGGAATACGTCTTCTCCTCCAATCATTAACTTGCTTAAGAGTAATCTTTTGCATTTTTAAAAATAAATCCAATGGACTTATCTAACCCTTTTCTTGGACTAATTCAGTTACATAATACCTTACGTTTTTAACAACTTATTGTCACTCATGTTACCCCTCTTTGCTTTAAAATGAGATCTTCTGTGCTTACCTAAAGTGAATTTCCAATAAGTGGAGATTTCCTGTCGTCATCCACTGGGGATTTTGTTTTGAAAAAACGATGGTTACTTTCCTTGACCATTTTATTGCTTGCAGTCCTAGCTGCATGTGGAAGCGATGGAGCAGAAGAAGCAAAGGGAAATGGTCCAACTCTGTACCAAGCAACGCTACACAATTAGACATATCTGTAACAAAATTTGAGCAAGAGGAATATAATGTAACAGCAGGAGAAAAAGTTACGATGAAGCTATCAAAAGAAGAAGGACAGCACGGAATTAGAATTGATGAACTTGATGTGTCCATACAAGGTGATGGAGAAGTAACATTCACACCTAGTGAACCGGGAGAATATACAATCTACTGCAATATACCATGTGGTGAAGGACACGCTAGTATGAAATCAACTCTTATTGTACAGTAATCTATATCATGCAAAACAAAAACGCTTGTTCAATTACGATACAAGCGTTTTATTGTCTTTAAACGCGTTTTTCATCATCTATTCCCCAATAAATGAGTGTGTATCCAAAATACCGCTCATAAGTAATAATCCACCAGCTAGTTTTTGAACCACACTCTATTTTTCTACTCTTTAATAAAAAAGTTGCTCGTTCCCTTACATGTGAGCAAATAAAAAATAGGCTGTATTTACTCCAATTTCTTGTCCTTTTTGATTCTACAAATTTTATTTGATTATGGTATAATCATATTATATTGCGGAAAGGAGGAATTTAGACAAATGCAAATGGAAGAAAAAATTATTAGCATGCTAGAGCAAATCTCTAAAGACGTGAAAGAGCAAGGAGATAAAATAGGCTCGCTAGAAAAAAGATTTGATTCTCTAGAGCAAAGATTTAATACTCTAGAGCAAAGATTTGATTCTCTGGAAACAAGATTTAATCAGCAAGAGCAAAAACTTGATGAACAGGGGCAGAGAATCACAACTATTGAGCAGAGACTTGATGAGCATAAAGACATTCTTACTGCACTTCGTTCTGGGCAAGAATATTTAAAAGCAGAAATAGACGGAATGCGCGTAGAAAATGCGAAGGAATTTGGCTATGTAAAGAAAGAATTAAGTAACATGCATTTGAACTTTTCTGTACTGCGAGACGATGTGTGGACAAATAAAAAAGAAATATATCAACTAAAAAAAGCTGGCATGGAATAAGCACCACACTCTTCTATATTTTTTTCGAAAAATTCCACTTAGATCTCTGCAAAAAAACTTTTAATAATCCCCATTCCTTTCTTCGCTTAATGCCTCGTTAATTAGTTTTAAATTCAAACTTTATTCCCCTTTTGATGTAATAGTTTTTATCAATGGGGTTTTTTATATCTTCTGTTCTATCACCATTTAAGGATATCGATCTC
This sequence comes from Virgibacillus sp. 6R, assembly GCF_001895305.1. Classification (NCBI taxonomy): domain Bacteria; kingdom Bacillati; phylum Bacillota; class Bacilli; order Caryophanales; family Bacillaceae; genus Virgibacillus; species Virgibacillus sp. 6R. Next base: position 1,725,938 of record NZ_CP017762.1, read on the forward strand.
TTTTTTACACAAATCGTGTAAGTGTGAATTTAAACTATGACTACCAAGGATGTAATCGAGCATGCAACTCTCGCACGGCTTTTCCGCTTTGATACACAGCTTTCTCACTTTGATGCACGACTTTGCGGTGGACAACTTTCTCACTTTAGTCCACAACTATATGAAGAAGCAGCAAGGAGCTCAGACAATTTTTACCTTCATTTGCAGCTATGTCACTATTTCTCTAAAAAACTTCCGCAAATAAAATGAAGTTTTCATTCATACCCCACTAATATTGGTACCGTAACGGTATGACCTAAAGGCCTCTTACGAAACAGAGCATCTAGGTGCTATATTTCTACTTAGACTTGTAGAATGGATTCTCCAGTTCTTGAAGCTTGAATTTTACAGCACCTTATATACAGGATAAATCTATCCCAATACCGAATCAAATATTTCCACGAATAATAAGGCCACAGCGCCTAATACCGTTGCATCCTTACCAAGCTTGGTTACCGTTACTTCCGTTTTTTTTGCTCTCTCTGTTAGAGCATTATTTTTTATCGTCTTCCGAATGACAGGCAAAAGGAACTCCTCACTATTCATAACTCCTCCACCTAATACGATTTTCTCAGGGTTTACGATATGAATGACATTGGTTAAACCAACACCGATTATAAAACCTGTTTCTTTCAAAACATCTATGTATAGCGAATTTCCTGCTTTTGCTAGTTCGAAAACGCTTTCCCCTGTCAGTTTAAAAGCATTTTCATCTCCTTGTTCAGCTAATTTTTGGTGTGCTCGTTTTGCGATTGCTGAACCTGTAGCAAACGTTTGTAAGCAACCACGATTCCCGCATTCGCAGACATCTCCATTGATATCAATCGTCATATGACCTATCTCACCAGCAATATCTTCTGCCCCATGAAACAGTTTTCCATCCGTTACAATTCCAGCACCCACACCACGCCCTAAATTAACAGCTACCATACTACCCAATTCTCCATGACCACCAAACCACGCCTCGCCTAAGGCCATCGCTCGAGCGTCATTCTCCACTTTCGTCGTAACATGAAACTCCTTTTCTAATTCTTCTTTAATCGGTACATTAGTTAACTGCAAATTTGGAGCATACAAAGATGTACCTGTTGTCACCTCTACAACCCCATGCATAGCTACACCAATCCCCATTGTATCGTCAATTTGAATCGAAGCGTTTTGTAAAACCTGATAGATACTTTGCTTAATAGCGTCCAAAAAGGAGACGTTAGAGATTGGCGATTCCAATGTAAATGAAACCCGTTCTGTAATTTTACCCCCTAAATCAGCAACAATGGTTTCTACCTTTTCAGGACCCGCATCTACCCCAACAAGATAGAAAGCTGTTTTATTAATCTGCAGCATAGTTGGTCTCCGTCCGCCCATTGATTGTCCACTATCGCTTTCATAAACCATATTCTGCTTTAATAATTCTTTAACAATGCTACTGACTGTCGGCGGAGTCAGTTCCGTCTCCTTGGCAATTTGCGCTCGCGAAATAGGCTCGCACGTTCTAATTTTATTTAAAATGATTGATTTATTCACTGATTTCATCAGCTGAAATGTTCCCCGTTGCATAGCAACCTCCAAAAACTTATTAAATATCAATTAAAAAAATGGTAAGTAAGCGTGATGCTTAGTATGAATGATCCTTTATTTAAATAAAGTGAATCTTCAATCAGTGGGTGTTTTCTTTCATCCCCCACTGATTGTTGCTACCGTAATGGTATGACCCTAATGGTCTCTTACGAAATAGGGTATTTAGGTGCTGTTATCTCTCACTTAGACTTGTAGCAGTACAGATTATCACCTCTTGAAGTGATGGTCTTACAGCGCCTTATAAACGGGATAAAGTGAAACTTCAATTTATGAGGTTTTTTATCCACACTATTTGTTAGTACTGCATCGGAATAATCTAAAGGTCTCTAACAGGATTAGACATTTGACTTGCAGTTGAATCTTTTACCTTATCCTCCTGATCGGCATCTCTCAAGATAGAAGAAAAGGTCTTACTACAGTTACATGCAGGACAAAGAAAATAGGGAAGCTAAAGTTACAGAATAACGTTGTCATATTTTATCAGACTTTTTATACGTTATTGTACATTATTATACCATTCGATAAAGTGAATCTTCAATCAGTGGTGGTTTTCTTTCATCCCCCACTGATTGTTAGATAAACGAATCGGGCATTTAGGTGCTGTCATCTCCCACTTAGACTTGTTGTAGTATGGATTCGCCAATTCTTGAAGTAGGAGTCTTACAGTACCTTATATGCGGGATAAAAATTTAAAAAGAGAAGACTTGGCAAATACCAAGTCGTCAACAGCCATTTCCATTAATTCATATAAAAACTAAACAAATAACAGAATATTTTTATTGCAGAAATAGGTGCTCTACGTTTGCCGTTTTACTGTTTAAACACAATTTCTACTATTATGTCAGCTTTTCTTTAGCAGTACCTTTTCCTTTATAATTCACAGCAATGATGCCAACAGCAACTAACCCCAAAGCACCAATAATGTACAGATTCAGCTTCTCGGCTGGTATAAAGATTGCTGATAAAATGGCCCCAGAAACAGGAGTGATAAATTTATACATGCTGATCTCACCTGCTTTATTATATTTTAATATGGAATACCACAAAGCAAATGCAGCTGCAGATAATACTGCAGAGTAAACGAATAAACCAAACCCTAAAGGTGTAAAAATCATCGCATTACTTTCCAATTGTGGGACACCAAAGATTAACATGAGACTAGCTCCAATCGTTAATTGCCAGCCTGTTATAGCAAATGGATGGATGCCAACAGCTAATTCCTTTGCCATTATCGTTCCGATCGCACCCGTTAATGCTGCTAAAATCATATATCCTTCCCCAGTAAATTGGAAGCTAAGCTGTAACTCTTGCCCCCAATTGGCTACAATAATTCCTGCAAAACCAGCTCCTAATCCAACTCTTTTTTTCCCGTTCATCCGATCATTACTATAGAAAAAATGTGCTAATACAACCGTAAAAAACGTACCACTAGAAACCAATATAGCTCCCTGCATACCTGAAACATTCGCTAAACCATTATAAAAAAAGAAATATTGCAATCCTGTTTGAATGATACCAAATATTGTTAAAAATAACATTTGCCGTTTGGTAACAACTAATCGTTTTCGATCTACAAATAAAAGACCAATTAAGATCATTAAACCTGCCAGTAAAAAACGCATCCCCGCAAACACAATTTTCGCAATGGTATCATCTGCTGCCATTTGCAGCTCGGCATAGCTTACTTTCAAGACAGGGAATGCACTTCCCCATAAAATCGAACAAAAAATAGCGATACTCACAACAACCCACTTTTTCTCAAAAACTTGATTCACAAAATTCAGCTCCTAATAAATCGCTATTTACAATATGATAATTTTTCCCAATCTATTCTAGCAGTTTTCATAACTTTATTTTTTAAAATTAGCGATACAAAAACTATTTTCCGTCTTTAGTATTATAGATAAAGAATAACATAGATACAGTATCTTATAATGAAATGTAAGTAAGCTCTTGTCAAATTTATTGTTTTATTGTACAGTTAACTTAATTAATTAATTTAATTAAGTTAAAAGATAATCAATATGACCAAAAGCCACATTCAAGGAGGATACAAAATGAACATGAAAGATTTACAATCGAAATTTAAAACTATGTTTAATAATTTAGCTGAACCTTCTATCTGCTTTGCACCAGGGAGAATTAACTTAATTGGAGAACATACGGATTACAATGGCGGCTATGTTTTACCAGCGACGATCTCCTATGGAACCTATGCGTTTGGTGTAAAAAGGACAGATCATACATTGCGCCTTTTTTCTCTGAACTTTCCTGAAACAGGAATCATCGAATGCGACCTAAGCGACTTATCATTTCAGGAAGAGGATAGCTGGGCAAACTATCCAAAAGGTATGATTGAGGCGATTAAAAATAGGACTTATCCGATCCAAACAGGGGCTGACATTCTCTTTTATGGAAATATCCCTAATCAAGCAGGCTTATCATCCTCTGCTTCCATTGAATTAGTAACAGGAATTTTAATGGAAGAGCTGTTTTCATTCACCCTACCACGTCTCTCCTTAATAAAACTGGGGCAACAAGTGGAAAATCAGTACATTGGTGTGAACAGCGGGATTATGGATCAATTTGCCATTGGTTTAGGAAGACAAGAGCACGCCATCCTTTTAAACTGCAAAACAAATGATTACGAATATGTCCCTATTCATCTGCATGGTTTTGAAATCGTTATCATCCACTCCAATAAGCAGCGCACATTAGCTGAATCAAAATACAATGAACGATTCAATGAATGTAAAACAGCTTTAGAAACATTACAAACTGTGTTGCCAATTAAAAGTCTAAGCGATGTATCATTAGAGCAATTTAACGCTTATCAACATGTCATAAAAAATTCCACTATACGAAAACGAGCAAAACATGTTATTTCAGAAAATGAGCGAACGTTGCAAGCCAGTAATGAGCTAAAGAACGGAAACTTATCGGCATTTGGCAAGCTTATGAATGAATCCCACCAATCATTGCAACAGGATTATGAAGTAACTGGAAAAGAATTGGACACGATCGTACACGCTGCTTGGAAACAGCAAGGCGTACTTGGTGCTCGGATGACGGGAGCAGGGTTTGGAGGCTGTGCTATCGCCATTGTTGCTAAAGAAAAGGTAGCAGCATTTAAAGAAAATGTGAATGATATCTACAAGCGATCCATTGGTTATGACGCTTCTTTCTATACAGCAGCCATTGTTGATGGAGCCAGATCACTGGTCGAAGCTCATAAATAATAACAACCTTTTGATGTTTATCTGAAAAAAGTCATTATATTTTGAGCTTGTTCACTCTTTGGAAAGGAAGAACTAACATGCCGAACATTTATGTGCTGTTGGAAAAGCTTATCCAACAGGCTACAAACAAAAAGTTAATGGAACAGCTGGACACCGTCTATGTACAAAATCAAATTATGTCGTTATTAAAACTTGAATATATCCCGGATCAGATCGATAGCGGTGATTACCTTTCAGCGGATGATACGATTCCTAATCTGTTAGAACAAATCATTGCGTGGGCAATGGAGCGACAAATTATTGAAGATGTCTTCGATGACAAAGAAATATTTGCAGCTAAAATCATGAATTGCTTTATGGATAAGCCTTCAACGATACATGATAAATTTTATGAAAAATATGCAGAGTCACCTAAAGCAGCCACAGACTATTTTTATCAATTAAGTAATCATTCCAATTATATTCAAGTAAAACGCAGTCAGAAGAATATCTATTTTACAGCGAAGTCAGCGTACGGAGATATAGAAATAACGATTAATTTATCAAAACCAGAAAAAGACCCTGAACAAATAAAACGAGAGCTGGAATTGAAGCAAACGACAAATTACCCAAAGTGTGTCTTATGTAGAGAAAATGAAGGCTACGTAGGACGCACAGGATACCCAGCGAGAGCGAATCATCGCGTCATTCATGTTCCTTTATTAGACGAAAGCTGGTATCTGCAGTACTCACCGTATGTTTATTACAATGAGCATAGTATATTATTATCTAAAGAACATCGAGAAATGAAAATTGAAAGCGATACATTCGCTAGATTGCTAGCATTTGTAGAAAAATTCCCGCATTATTTCATTGGTTCTAATGCTGATTTGCCCATTGTTGGTGGTTCGATTTTAAGCCATGACCATTATCAAGCTGGCAGACATCCTTTTCCCATGACCAATGCACATCCAGCCTTTTCATTTGCAATCAATGGATTCCCTAGTGTCGAAGCGTCGATTTTAAAATGGCCATTATCTGTAATCCGTTTACGCAGTGAACAAAAAAATGAGCTTATTCAAACTGCAACACATATTTTAAACGTTTGGAAGAACTATACGGATGATGCTGTAGGAATTATTTCCTTTACAGATAATGTGCCCCATAACACGATTACGCCGATAGCGCGGATGCGAAAAGATATGTTTGAATTAGATCTCGTATTGAGAAATAATCGCACAACAACCGACTACCCAACAGGGATTTTCCATCCCCATATGGATGTACAACATATTAAAAAGGAAAATATTGGGCTAATTGAAGTGATGGGTCTTGCGGTTTTGCCAGCAAGATTAGAAACAGAGCTACATGAAGTAAAACAGTTCTTATTAAAGGGTGTAGATCATCTAGCTGACTATCACCATGACTGGGCAAATGAAATAAAAAATTCTTATCATTATTCTCAAATACAGGAGCATGTTGATACGATCATTCGGGATGAAGTGGGGAAAAAATTTATTAGCGCTTTAGAAGATGCTGGTGTTTTCAAACAAACAGAGACTGGAATGTTAGCATTCCAACTGTTTATTGAAAAACTTAATAAGTAACGGAGTGAATAGCAGATGGAGATAATAGAACAGACCGTTCTTGACAAATGGAAATTACGAACACTAATTAATGACCAAAATATGCGAGTTAGTTTTCTCGACTATGGTGGAGCGATTACTGAAATTATCGTACCTGATAAACATGGCTATATGGATAATGTCGTATTACATTACAATAGCTATGAAGAATACGAATCCAATCCATTCTATATGGGAGCTTTAATAGGGAGAGTCGCTGGCAGAATAGCTAACGCTTCTTTTTCAATAAATGGAACGCCCTATCAGGTCACTGCAAATGAAGGGCATCATCACTTACATGGTGGAATAAATGGTTTCAGTCATGTGCGGTGGCATGTTTCTACAGAACAAACAGAAAATGATATCCGTGCTATTCTTACCCATACAAGTCCTGATGGGGATAATGGCTACCCAGGAAATGTAGCTGTAACGGTCACCTATATTCTAACAAATGATAATGAGTTTATCATAGACTATGCTGCGATTACAGATAAAACGACTCCAATCACCTTGACGAATCATAGCTATTTTAACTTACGAGGAAGCAAGAAACAGACGATTAAACAACATTACGCTAAAATCGCCAGTAGTACTTGCTTGGAGGTAAACAAAGCACTGATTCCAACAGGTAAACAATTTGCAACCACACATACTCCTTTTGATTTTCAATTAGGTCGGCAATTCAATGACGGTATTTACGCAAAGCTTGAACAGAATATCATTGTTGGCAAAGGATATGATCACTATTTTTGTTTCGACAAAGGAAAAGATGAGCAAGTATGTTTATATGATAAAGAAACGGGGAGAACGCTCACTGTAAAAACCACTCAACCAGGAATGGTATTATACACAGGCAATTATCTACATGAAAAAAACGAGCACACGCCAACAACCTTTCTACGATATCAAGGAGTATGTATAGAAACACAGGGTACACCAGCTTCACTTGAACATAAACATTTGCCAAGCATTATTTTAGCACCCGGAGAAGCATATCAGCAAAGAACAGCTTTTTGCTTTGGGCTTGGAGGATGAATTTGTAAATGAACTGCCGCAATTCCAATTACTAAAACTACTAATTTTACGCAAAACAGACCAATTATGCTTGGGAGTGCCCATGCGTAATTGGCCTGAATACTTGTTATAAATAGTTGCTTTTTGCTATAAAATAAAAGAAACTGATTTACTACGGAAACATCTAAGCTGTTTTCTGTATTCTATACCTGCTTAGCATCACCGTTTTCTTCTGGAAGTATTGTGGAAACATTTAATTATTGATTAACATAATCTATTTCGTTTTTTTCACAAAAATTTATTGCAATTTCCTTTAAGCGATGATAACGGTAATCATACCATTCCTCTTCTATATCAAAAAATTCTATTTTATCTTTAAACCTGCGAAATGCTCCTTTACCACGAATTGCACTCAATAATTGCTCTTGAACTTGAGAATTTTTTACGGCAAGACAAAAATCTTCCATGATGTCATAATCATCTACTTCAAATTGAGTATTAATCTCTACATAATTTTCCTCATGATCTACGATATCTTCCGCAATCTTGAATACTTCTTTTTCCCAAGGCAATAAATTACGACCATCTTCTCCATCCTCAACCATAGGTAAGTAGTGTTTCAAAACATGAACAATTTCTCCCGTTTCCTTGTTCAAAAATACTAACGATTCATCTAAATGAAAATCCAACGCATCAATTAAGACCGATAACTTTACAATTTTTGACATTTTATTCTCCTCCTTTTTTAAAGTGAATCTTCAATCAGTGGGGCTTTCATTCATCCCCCAATGATTGTTAGTAACCAAGTGGATGACCTAAAAGCCACTTACGAAATAGGTATTTGGGAGTTGCTATCTCCCACTTAAACTTGTTGCAATACAAAGATACCCAACTCCTAAAGTGGGAGTCTTACAGTACCTTATATATGGGATAAATAACGACGTTAATTTTTTTTCTTTTCTTGCAACAAAGCTACAAAATGGGCTATAATTTTTGCGGTTAATCCCCAAATTACTTTATCTTGATAATAATAGAACAGTTCACTCATTTCCCGAGCATTCCAATCATAAGCTCTTCCACCTTGTATATCCTCATAAGGAAAATCCTGTTCTGGTATAACTTTAAAATTCACCTGATACACTTTTGGTTTTGTCTCCAGAAAAAAACGCAATGGGACCTGGAATACTTCTTCGACTTCTGCAGGATTAGGGACAATTTTCTCAGGGTTATGAAGGGTACCCGTAAACGGAAAGATAATTCTTCCGAAATCAGATACAATATAGTCCAAAGGGATAATGTTACGAATGTTTTCTTGGTTTACGCCCAGTTCTTCCGAGGTTTCACGCAATGCACAATGCAATTCACTTTTGTCGCTTTCATCCACTCTTCCACCTGGAAAACAAATATCTCCCGGTTGACTGCGCATATGCTTTGAACGAACTTCAAAAAGCAAATGGGTTTCATCTTCTATCTCTATCATCGGAATGAGAATACCAAATTCGCGAAAATTCTCCCGTCCTAAAATAGTCGGTCGTCGATTTTGTAACCGACTAATAATTTCTGATGTTTTCATTCTTTCACCCCCAACATGCTACCCACCTATCTTCATTATATATCACTCTATCATGAAGATGAAATAAACACGGATTTTTGTAATATTATGATATAAAGATATTTTTATAATTCAACACCAACCCCCTTCTTAAGATATAGGCCCGTTTAAATTTATTGTTTCTTTTTATCAACTTTTTAAATACAGACTTTAATGGATATGTCGATATTTCCCGGGAAATGAGTAAATATATAGAAGTTCATGGGATACTTTATTACTCTATAAAATAAGCGATGCAGATTCTCTCCCCTTATTGTTTCATTTTATCAGGCAATTCATAAATGGATGCAATTAAAACATTCAACTTTCCTTCAATACGGTGAAGCAGATAAAATGTTACCGCAACAGGGAATCCTACCTCTGTTATAAACGAAATCCACGTATCCATATGCTACGCCTCCTTTTATCATTTAAATTGTCACTTATAGTCGATCGAGCAAATGTTACATTTAAATTGCCTAAAGTAACTGATGCTCATGTTAAACAAACATTTGAAAGCATCGCATGCTTTAAATAAGGCGTTTCTTAGTCCGCTTACCCTTTTATTTATAGGGGATGCATCAGCCTTAAAATGAAAAAGCCCTTATCACCGGGAAGCTTTGCTCGTATAACCAATTTGAATGAATGAGTCCCTCATACCTTTCTGCTTATACACTTTCTTTGCAATTATTTAGCAGCTTCCACAAGCCCAACGCACTGAAGTCATCATACAATTGACCAGTAGCAACGCTACTGGTCATCTCTATACTAGTATTACTGCATTTCAATCTCTTCGACCATTCTTTCTACGATTCTTGCGCTCGATTTTGCGACTAACTCTCCACCATTAGAGGTGAAAGCATTCTGCACGATAATTTCGTCCATTGCTGCATTAATAGCTGCAGCATCAGCTGGCTCCACTGGCTGATCCATGGAATAAGTGACTATTTTCCCTTCTTGGTTCGTAAATTTTAATTCTAGTTTTTTCATGTCTTTACCCCCCTCCCTTCCATTTAATTTCCCACTATGCCTCGACAATTTTCGAGCTATCTTTACGTTGGATTGTCAACAGTGGAAGTTTCTGTAAACTGGCAACCGCTTGAGCAATTGCATATAACTGGTCAGATGTTGCAGTTGTTTTCACATTATGGAAGCTTTTCGATGTTATAAGTTGTTTTTCTGAGCCTTGCTCCGTGCCTTTACCAAACTCTAATCGTAACGACGAATCGGTTAGCGTTGAATTTGCCATGGGATCACCTCCTTCACATCTAAATTCGATGTAGAGAACAGATAGGTGGCAAAATGAACTTAAATTTCTAACAAGACGGATATTTTAAATACTATTTAATAAAATAATGTAAAAAGCAGGAGATTATTATAAAGTGAATCTTCAATCAGTGAGGTTTTTCATTCATCCTCCCGTTGTTAGTACTGTAATGGTATGACCTAAAAGTCTCTTACGAAATAGGGTATTTAGGTGCTGTTATCTCCTACCTAGACTTGTTGCTATACAGATTATATTATCCACCTACTGAAGTGGGAGTCTTACAGCACCTTATATACGGGATAAATAATTTCATCATTATTGGTTAAGAGTTATTTATCTTACAATAATGTAATCTAAATGTAATTTACGTCAGCTACATATAGTAGTAAAATGAAAAGTAGTATGTATAATGAGGTGTAATTATGTCGAAAAACCGTGAAAATATATTTCGAGTAAAAACACGAAAAAAAAGAAATAAGAAGAAACTTTTGTTTTTTTTAATTATTCCCTTAAGTCTTTTATTAGTAGCAACCGTTTCCTACGGTGCCCATGTCTATAAAACAGCCCAAGAAGCCGCCAATAAATCTTATGAAAAATTTGAAAGAGATGGGGGGAAATCCGCTTTAAGAGATGAATCAGTCACCCCCGTAGATGACAATGTCTCTGTACTTGTTATTGGGGTAGATGATAGTGAGGCACGTAATGAAGGCAACAGCAGATCCGATGCATTAATGCTTGCAACCTTTAATAAACAGAAAAAAGATGTAAACATATTAAGCATCCCGAGAGATTCTTATGTCAACGTTCCGGATTACGGGTATACAAAAATTAATCATGCGCACGCCTATGGAGGCCCCAGAAAAACCATCGATACTGTAGAAAATTTTTTAAATGTTCCAGTTGATTACTATGTTCGGTTAAATTTTGAAGCCTTTATTGAAATTGTAGACACAATTGGTGGAATTCAATATGATGTACCTTTTGAAATAAATGAGCTTGATTCAAATGATAATCAAAATGCCATTCAATTAATGCCAGGCTATCAAAATTTAAACGGTGAAGAAGCTTTAGCTTTAGCACGGACCAGAAAATACGATAGTGATTTTGAAAGAGGGAAACGGCAACAAGAAATTATTAAAACCATTTTTAAAGAAACTGCTTCTGCCTCTTCCATCCTAAAACTTGATGAACTCATTAATGCAGTGGGAGATAACATGAGTACAGACCTGACCTTCAATGAAATGAAGAGCTTTATGAGCTACGGACTAAATACGGACTTAGCCATAAACACAATTAATATCGATGGGCAAGGCAGTAAGATGCAAGATGGAATTTGGTACTATCAGGTAGATGAACAGAGCAGAAGTGAGATTGAAAATACGTTGCGAGAGCATTTGGATCTTCCTGTATCAAGTGCATGGCAAAATTAATTCGACAGTATGGATGAATAGGGTCTATACTCGATTTAATAAGAGTATGACAATTATTATTTTAAAATTTGATTTGTTTAACAATGAAATGCTTTTTAACCTCTTTTAATTCTATTGGACCTCGTAAATAATGCAGAGTGCGCCCTCTGTATAACTTGCGCTAATAGAAAAACTAAAGAGGTTTTCATAAATATAAGCTTTCAATTACCTTTACCTCATCTGCCTCAATCACTTGTCGTATTTTAATGTCATCTTTTATCACAATAACCATTGGATTAAAAACATTTTGTAGATTATTTAACCAAGAATATAAGTGATTTTGCTGAAAAATCAATGTTGTATATAAAATGGAACATCTATAACATGAATAGCATTTGTTATATTTCTTCGTCAACAGCAACCTTTTCCCATCTCCACTAGGCATTCTCAAGGCTGTAATAAGATTTTCATTTACGAATATACATATTCATAGTAAAATTATACTTAGTCTTGTAGATATCTTTAAGTTTTTCGACAAATATATACATTGATTATAACTAGAATTAATATAAATTCACTTTATTTTAAGGATGGTCCTGTAATGGATAATAAAAATCATAGAAGAGTAGTAGTACGAAGGAAAAGAAAACTGAAGAAAAGAGCATATTTGATACTTGTTCCGTTGATCCTTGCTTTTGTTGCTATTGCAGTTTATGCTTCATACTTATATACAAAAGCGGGTAGTGTTCTTTCTGAATCATATGAAGATGATGGCATGGAAAAATCAGATCTGAGAGAAGCTAAAGTTGATCCTGCTGTAGATAATGTATCAGTACTAATTATGGGAATAGATTCCAGTGATATTCGCAACAACGCAGACAACGCAAGAACAGATACTTTGATGGTTGCTACCCTGAATAAGGATGACAAGAGTGTGAAATTAGTAAGTATTCCACGTGATACTTATGTTTATATTCCTGAGGTTGGATATGAAACTAAAATCAATCATGCACATGCTTTTGGTGGTACCCAAGCTACAAGGGATACAGTTGAAAACCTCCTAGATATTCCCATTGATTATTATGTAAAGGTCAATTTTGAAGCATTTATTGATGTCGTTAATGCTGTTGATGGTATCACTGTTGATGTACCTTATGAGTTGAAAGAACAAAATTCCAAAGATCAGGCTAATGCAATACACTTGCTTCCTGGTGAACAAGAATTAAATGGTGAAGAAGCTCTTGCTTTAGCCAGAACAAGAAAATTAGATAACGATATAGAACGCGGAAAAAGACAACAGGAAATAATTAAAGCAGTAATTAGCAAAGCTATATCCTTAGATTCCATTTTAAAATACGACGATGTGTTAGAAGCTGTTGGCAGTAACATGACTACAAATATGACTTTTAGTGAAATGAAAAGTTTCATTGCCTATGGTACTAAAGGTAAAAATTTAGATTTTGAGACACTAACCCTAGAAGGGCATGATTATCAGCCAAATGGTTCCTATTATTGGCAGCTCGATCAGGAAGCTCTTTTAGAAACACAAAACAAACTAAAACGGCACTTGGATATAACTACTACAAACTGAACTAAAGCGACAAATTTCACACCCCAAAAGAAGTTAGTATGAAAACTTCCTTTGGGGTGTTTGTTGTAAAAATGGAGCGATTATACCAATAATAGTAAATAGTGCTATGCTGTTTAGTTAGACTTAATCTCCAATAATTTCTATGAAGGACGAAATAGCCGGATTAGTACCTATTTAGTCAGTTAATATTTATAACTTATGTCTAATCGCCTTTAAAAGGTTAGTTAGTGGTTTATAGCTACTATTAATTAATTCCAGGTTTTCAATGAGTATTTGCAATGCGAGAATTGAGATAGTAAAAATAACTATAGAACCCCATACAGTTGTCATAGAGAAAAAAATAGCAGCCAAACTAAACATTATACTTAGCGTATAAATAACTAATACCGTATGTTTATGTGAAAAACCCATCTTCAGCAACTTATGATGTAAATGGGAACTATCTGGACTTGCGAGTGGCTGATTATTAACATACCTGCGAATAATTGCGATAAGTGTATCTGAAATGGGCACTGCCAAAATAAATATAGGAATAACAAAAGAAATAAACGTTACATTTTTAAATCCTAAAAGTGCCAATACAGAAATCATATACCCCAAAAACAAAGCGCCTGTATCACCCATGAAAATTTTCGCAGGAAAAAAATTGTATTTCAGAAACCCAATTGTACTAAAGAAAAGCAATAGAGCCATCGTTGTAACATATACATCACCCATAATGATAGCCATTCCTGCCATTGTAAACAAAGCGATTGCCGAAACACCCGCAGCAAGGCCATCTAGACCATCGATAAGATTGATTGCGTTGGTAATACCTACAATCCAAAATACGGTTATTACTGAACTCATGACACCAAACTCAATTTGCCCCCCAAACGGAAAGTTAATATATTCAACTTGTAACCCTCCTTTAAAAACGACGAGGAAGGCTATTCCTACTTGAACTAAAAATTTAATTTTCGGTGAAAGAGATTTAATGTCATCGAAAACTCCTAACATAACTATCAACACAGCTCCAATAAGAATAACTGCATGGTAATTACTATCTGGTTGTAAAATCATTAAACCAAGCAAAAAGCTAATAAAGATAGCCACTCCTCCTAAAGTAGGGATTGGTGCTTTATGAACTTTTCGGTTATTTGGTTTATCAGTGACATTTAATAACTTGGAGAACTTAATTACGATTGGAGTTACTAACAAAGAAAATAGCAAAGTTGATAAGGCTAACAGAGCTATTTTAAGCATTTCGTTCACCTCATTTTCCCTAAGAAACATCTATGCCATTGAAGACACTAGATTGGCAAAAGCTAGTCCGATCAAATTGAATACGCTTCCACTAGTGTCGCTTTTCAATAAGAGTTATCATATCCCCCTTTTAACTTTAAAGCTAAGTGAAAGAACCTCATATCAATGACAAATCATATAGCAAAACTTAAACATACATTCAATTTAGACCTCGATATACATTATAAATGTTTTCGGCAAAAATCTCCAATGTAAATTTTTTTGAAGCATGCTGATACAGCTTTTCACCAATTAACGATAATTTTCCTTGTTTGTGAAAAAATAATGCATCTTTCATTGCAGCAATTATTTCCATTGTGTTAGCCGGTTTTACAATCCAACCGACTCCATTATTTACAATAAGTTTATTTACTTCCCCAACGTCTGACGAAATGACTGGGGTTTTTGCTTTAGCAGATTCTAATAGGACAAGGGGGAAACTTTCGCTTAAGGAAGTTAGTAAAGTCACATCTGCTATTTTATATAAGTGCTGTACATCTTTTCTATAACCTAAAAAGTGTACATTTTTTTCTATTCCTAATTCAAATACCATTTTTTTCAATTGATTATATAATCTACCATCTCCAGCAAGCATAAGATGACATTTACTATTTCTCTTTAAAATTTCCGAAAAAGCTTTTATAGCAAATTGATGACCTTTAACTTTTTCCAACCTGGCTACCATTAAAAAAATAAACTCATCCGCATTAATTCCAAAGTCGCGTTTTTTATAAATGTTTTTCACTCTTTGTTTAAAATCAATACCATTTAAAGTGGTTATTATTTTATTTTCATCAATTCCCGCATCAATAAGACAGTCTTTAAAAGGTTGTGAAATAGCTATTAATTTATTTGCATTCTTAACAGCATTCATATTTATCCTACTTAATAATTTTCCGTAGGTACCTTTTTCCATGAAATCTAGAAATGGATCACTATGGATAGTTACGACCCACTGAAAAGGCAACATTTTCTTCAATATACTTGTATACACATTTGCTCGAGGACCATGTGAGTGGATACAAGTAATTTTTTCCTGTTTTATAAATGAAATCATTTTTTTAATTAATGGAATACTAAGTTTAGAACTACTTGAAAAATGAACCGTTTTAATTCCTAATTGTTTTGCACGTTGCAAAAGTTCTCCCTGTTCCATAACACCGAGTATAAATTGTTTATCTTTAAATTCTTTCATTAACCCCAAAATATGATACATCCCCCCACCAGTTTCACTACCTGCGTTTAAATGTAGTACTTTCATTCGCTTACCTACTCTCCGTTATTATTAGTAAATTAATATAACCATGAGCATAGGATTTTATTATTCTTCGTGAATAGAAAATTAAAAGGTGTCAATAATTTAAGGTAAAGATTACAACATAGGGGAACTATTATGGATAAATCAACTAATACAGTGAATAAATTTATACTCGTATTCATTGTTATTCAGCCAATCATGGACATACTAACAACATTCACTTTATCATTTCCAATATCAGTAGGATCTCTACTTCGAACATTATTTATGTCTGTTTTATTTATTACTCTCTTCATTTGTTTTTCCCATAAAAACAAGAAGAAAAATTTCACCCTTATGATAATGGCATTTTCAGGAGTATTAGTTAGTTTTATTATAAACTTACTTTTAAAGTCTCACTTTAATTGGATCTGGGAGTTGAATTTTTATTTAAAGGTTAGTTATTTTTTAGTCATTATTTTTGCCGTTCTCTATGTAAATGAAAGAAACTGCGTAAACACCCGTACTTTATATACCGCTACAACTATTACTAGCTACATCGTTGGGTGCACTTACTGGATGGCAGTTCTTACTAATACAAGTATAAACAGTTATAGATACGATACTTCTGGTTATTCGGGTTGGTTTTTCTCTGCAAACGAATTAAGTGCCATAACCCTAATTCTATTTGGAGTAATGAGCATTCAGCTTATTCAAAAAAAACAGCTTGCCCATTGGTTTGCTTATATTATCATTTTAAGCATGCTACCTATGATTGGTACAAAGACAGCTTTTATAGGCGGCTTAGTGCTCATTAGCATTACTATCGCCTATATTTTGTGGAAGCTACGATTAAAGATATGGAGAGATTGGCATGCAATAGCTTTTATTATGATCATCTTTTTATTTGCATGCTTTATTCCCTATACTTCTATTGGAAATAACTCACCGCCAGAGAATCACGTCTCTCCAACTCAAAATGAATTAAAAGCAAACTCAGAGTTAGAAGCTTTATCTACATATGAGCTCCTCTCACAAAAAATTCTCAGTTCTAGAGATATTTACTTTGCAGAGATAAAAAAAGATTATTTACATGCACATATATTAAGAAAAATTTTTGGTCTAGGGTATGCTGGGGATTATCAAAACGAACCAAAGTTAATTGAGATGGATTTCTTTGATCTTTTTTTCAGTTTGGGAATTATAGGAAGTCTATTTGCAATGCTTCCTCTAATCTTCTTAGTAAAGCATTTGATCTTTAAGAAACCTTACTTTGAAATTAAATATTTGCTGTTATTTACCATAGTAGGTCTTTCTGTCGGAATAGCTTTTTTGGCAGGTCATGTACTGTTCGCACCTTCTGCCATGACCTATCTCTCCATTCCATTAATGCTTATAGGGGGTCATAAAAATGAACAAACACAAACTAGTTAGTTTTGTCATTCCCGTCTATAATGCAGAGCATTCCTTGAAGCGCTGTATCAAGAGCATATTAAGCCAATCGTATCATTCAACTGAAATCATTTTGGTTAATGATGGATCAACAGATAAAAGCACGGAAATATGTAATAGTCTGGCTGCATTATATAATAATATTCATGTAATTCACCAAAAAAATGCAGGTGTATCCTGCGCAAGAAATATAGGAATAAAGAAAGCAAAAGGAGCGTTTCTTCAGTTTGTTGATGCTGATGATTATATTGATAGCGATATGACTAAAAAACTAGTGGAGGCTGTTAATTCTTCGCCAATTAATGACCTTGTCATATGTGGATATGAGTCAATAGCTACACATAAAAAAAAATTATATACTCCTTCTATTAAGGGGATGTATACCAAAACTTCATTTCTTCATTATTTTGGTGATTTATATAAACAAATTATCATTCCTTCTCCCTGCAATAAGCTATATCGATTAGACATAATCAATCAGCACAACATCAAGTTTAAAAAAAACATATCTTTTGGAGAAGATCTATTATTTAATTTACATTACCTTCAATATTGTAAACGAATTTATATACTTCATGACTCACTATACAAATATGTTAACGCAAATGTTCATTCTTTATCTCGCGCTTACCGTAAAAACTACTTTAAAGAGCAACAATTCTTATTAAATAAAGTACAGTCTTTTTTAGAAGAAATGGGAGGATTAACCTATAAAAACAAACGCGATCTTGGAGAAATTTATGCTAGTAGTGTGATCAATGCATATACAAATCTTTTTCACAAAGAAAATCGTATGCCACGAATTGAAAAAGTGAACGAAATGAAAACCATACTTCATTTAATTAACACAAATGAAGAGCTAATACATTTTACAGGCTCATTACAAAAACAGTTAGTTAAATTACTCATTAAGCTTAAATCAACATATAGTCTGTATATATTTTTTTACGTCAAATCTTTTTTGAAGCGTCATTCACACAAATTTTTCACTTAGTCGAAAGGTGTTACTTCAGCTAATATATAGAGCAAGCCATTATTAACGGAAAAGGTGATAAAATATGAAGAATGTCATGCTCTACGCATACACTCACTATAATTTAGGGGATGATTTATTTATTAAAACTATCTGTGAACGTTATCCAAATACGAATTTTCTATTATTAGCCCCAAAAGGATATCGTAAGACTTTTTCCAACTTAAATAACTTAAAAATTATTAACTCCGATTCTCTTCTTTTCCGTGGTAGTAAATTAATTGCAACAACGTTTAACAAAAAGAAGCTTTTCTATTCCTACCTGGCACGAAAATGTCATTTGCAAATTTATGCTGGAGGATCATTATTTATTCAACACGATTATTGGAAAGAAGAGTATAAAAATGTCCAAGCTATGTCCAAAATGAAGATACCTTTTTTTATTTTAGGAGCTAATTTTGGTCCTTTCTACGAACAAAGCTTTCTACACGCATACTATAAAATATTTTTCCATTTAACCGATATTTGCTTTCGGGACCATTACTCCTATTCGTTATTTAAAGAGTTGCCTAACGTTAGACTGGCTACAGATATGATTTTCCAATTGGAACCTATTTGTTTAAACAAAGCTAACCAATCCGTGATTATTTCTGTAATTAAACCTTCTATTAGAAAGTCGTTACAGGGTTATGATGAAATTTATTACAATAAAATACGAGAAATAACTCTCCATTTTTTAAAAGAAGGATATGATGTTACGCTAATGTCTTTTTGTGAATACGAGCAAGATCATGAAGCAATTAAGCATATTCTCGCTCCTGTCTCTAAACACTATATAAATCACATTCATACATTTTACTACAAAAACAACTTAGAAAAGGCCCTAAAGTTAATTTCCTCTTGCACTTTTGTTGTTGCTACCAGATTTCATGCTATGATTTTAGGGTGGTTATATCAAAAATCCGTTTTTCCAATCGTGTACAGCAGTAAAATGACAAATATGATAAAGGATGTTAATTTCCAAGGTAATTACACTCAATTTCATGAGTTAGAAACATTAGAAGCTGAGACTGTTTATCAAAGCATGAGCAGTAATAGGATAGATGTAACGGAGAAAATCATGAAGGCAAAGGAACAATTTATTAAGTTAGATACTTATTTAGAAACAGAGAATTGAAGGATGATTAATTCATGACCAAAGAAAAAAAACTAGTGAAAGACACCCTGTTGTATAGCATTACTACCTTTGGATCAAAAGCTCTCGTTTTTTTAATGCTACCTGTTTATACACATTATTTCACAACAGAGGAATATGGAACTTGGGATTTAATCCTTACTACTTCTAGTCTATTAGCGCCATTTATCAGCCTTGAATTAACATCAGCCGTTTATCGTTGGTTAATTGTTGAAAAAGACACTCAACAACAAATAACGATTATTACTAGCGGCACATTAGCTTTAGCGCGAAATCTAATCTTATTCACTATTCTTGCATTGTTATGGTTAGCTTTTTCCCCTATTCCGTATGGATATTTAACATTAGTACTCATTCAAGTAATTATCGTAAATAGCTATTTACAGCAATGTGCTAGAGGTTTAGGATTCAATTTCTTATTCGCTTCACTGGGACTGCTACAAACGATCATACATATATCAATCATCTTATTATTTTTATACAGTTTACAACTGCGAATAGAAGCATTTTTCTATGCTTCTATTCTTGCTAATTTAGTATCAATTATAACAGCTTGGATGATTATGCGATTCCACCGATTTTTGTCAACCCGACATTACTCGAAACCGCTGATTAAGTCCCTTTTAAAATATGCATTACCTATTATTCCTGGTGCAATTAGCTGGTGGATCATGAATGCTTCAGATCGCTATATTATTGTAGGCTATCTGGGAATAGAATATAATGGTTTATATGCGGTAGCAAATCAAATACCTGCTATTCTCGTAATGATCCATTCTGTGTTTAACTTAGCATGGAAAGACAGTGCTATTCTCCAATTTAACAAAGCTGCTAAGGATGAGTATTATACTGTTGTCTTCCAGCATTTTTTTCGTTTGCTTGTTACATCTGTAATTTGTATTGCGCTCTTAACAAAACCTATTTTTTCTATTTTTATCTCTGAAAAATTTTTTATAGCTTGGCAATACACTGGGCTACTATTAGTAGGTACGATGTTCAGTGCTTTCTCGTTGTTCTGGAGTGCCGGCTTTCATGGAGCCAAAAGAACAAAGATAATTCTAGTTACGTCCATCCTCGGTGCAGTTGTAAATATCGGCGTACATATTTTATTGATTCCGTTTATCGGCTTGTATGCTGCCGCTTGGTCTACATTAATCGCCTTCATAATCACCTGGATTGTTCGAATTCGTGCTAGCAAGCCTTATTTCAACATCAAACTAAATCGAGTAGATATGGTTATTTTATTTCCATTAACATTAGTTGCTTTACTTGCACCTTATTTTTTCAGTCAAAAAGAATTATGGGTACCTAGCGGATTAGCAATATTCCTTTTTTTTATGTATAATAGACAGATATTTAAATGGATACAAAAAACCGTACTTTTTAAATTGCGGCGTAGGTTAAGAAACTAATGCAATATACCATTAAATTTGAAAGGAGCATCAGCATTAATGACATTAAATTTTGCACATAGAGGTTCACTAACAGAAGCACCTGAAAATACATTACCTGCTTTTCAAAAAGCAATTGCTCATGGTGCAAAAGCTATTGAATTTGATATTCAACTGACCAAAGATAATTATCTCGTAGTTTGTCATGACCACAAATTAAATCGGTTTAATCCATGGACAAATAAACGTATTACTGACCTTACATTAAGTGAATTAAAACAAATCGACATCGGATCTTCTTTTAATGAAAATTATACTGGGATCACCGTTCCAACCCTAGATGAAGTTTTAGAGCTTTGCCCAAAAAATATTCTCTTAAATATTGAAATTAAGAATATTCCAGTTATTTATAAAGGAATTGAAGAGCAACTCATTCATTGCCTGTCTAAATATAATCGCTTTGAAAATATACTTATTTCTTCTTTTGATCATGTTGCTTTAAAAAACGTGCAGGAAATAGCGCCAACCTTACCTTTAGGTATGCTCTTTTACTATCGAATACTCAATCCTTGGGACTATGCAACAAAAAGCGGGTTAAACATCGCTAGTATTCACCCAAATAACGTCTATACAGACAGGCAATTAATCGAACATTGCCATAACAAGGGGTATCAAGTATACCCGTTTACGGTAAACAAAAAAGAGCGGTTTAATGAATTAGTCGCTTATGGAGTAGACGGTGTGTTTTCGAACAATCCTGAAATATTTTCACACGAATAGAAAAACAAATTTTAAAATTCTTTTAAAGGACTATTCGTATTCTGTGGATTACTGCACAATAATAAATAATACGTTTTGCTTTTATATAGTGTAATCTATCGTCAGCGACTGTTTAAATTAGCCAAGAGTTTTTATTACTGGTTCTTGGCTAATTTATCGTACTCACATTCCAGCTCAAGTTTCTAACATTTTATACAACAACAAAAAATATTATATTTTAAATTTTCTTCTAGCAAATACAACAAGTCGTTTTTATAAACCTTAAAGCAAAACAAATATAATGGATGATTAATCACCCTAAATTCATATAGTACAATTATAAATTAACTCTTGCATTTGCCACTTATCCAAAATTATTATACTTCTCCCAAATAACTCTGGTGTATCCATACTTTATTTTCACCTAACAATCCTTTATACCATAAGTTTTTCCCTATTTTGACAGTTTTACTCACTAGAAATTGGTCACCTTTGAAATTCTTAAGGTTGTCATATATTATATTTTTCTTACCCCCCCAAGGACGATTAAAAGCTTTACCTGTACCTTTAATATAAAATTGTTTTTCATCAGCATCAATTAATATTTCACATTTACTATTAACATCATTCGCATTCATCCACCCTATGACCCCACTTTTACCACTTGGTTTATTACTAAGTAAATAAAAAATTCTATTATTAAATTTTGCTTCTCTTTTTATATAGTATACTGAATTTTTATAAGTCTCAGATGATTTTGCATTACTTTCTGGAAACAAACTCGAATAAATAAAAGATTTGTTATCATTAATATGTCCTATTTTAGACGTTGGTTGCACAATAAAATTATCTCTATTCTCAAAGGGGTGATGTTCGTCAATAATAGCTTGATTTAAATTTATGTCATTAATATCTCTTTCTAAAGGATCTATTCTATATAGTTTATACTCTTCTTTCTCCGTTTTGGACATTTTTTTCCATTTATCCAAAAAAGCTTGATACTTTGGAATTACTTCCTTTACCGAACCGAAAGCTTTTACTTTTCCATATTCGAGCCATAATATTTTTTCGCAAAATTGCTTCATTTGGCCAATAGAGTGACTTACAAAAATCATTGTTTTGCCTTGTTTTTTAAACTCCTTCATTTTATTTAAGCTTTTTTCAGCAAAGGCTTTATCGCCAACAGATAGAGCCTCGTCAATAATTAAAATATCAGGATCAACTTTAACTGAAATTGCAAAACCAAGTCTTGATTTCATCCCACTTGAATATGACTTTACTGGCTGATCTATAAAATCTTCTATTTCAGCGAACTCAATGATCTCTGGTTCAAGTTTTTTTATTTCATTTTTATTAAAACCAAGCATTAGTAACTTTAGTTCAATATTATCTCTTCCTGTCAAATCATTTTTCAAACCTGCAGAAACTGCTATTAATGCAACTTCTCCTGCAATCTCTATATAACCAGAAGTTTCTGGGACAATGCCAGCTAAGATATTCGATAAGGTGGATTTACCAGAACCATTTACTCCAACAAATCCAATAATATCTCCTTTTTCTGCTTCAAAATCAACTCCATTAAGAGCATAAAAGTCTTCCCCATAACTTTTAGGCGTCAGCAAGTCTAACAAACGTTCTTTAGAACTACTATATAATTTATATTTCTTCTTAATATTTTTTGCAACTATCGCTTTTTCCATATCATCACAAACCTTTATAAATAATCTATAAAATGTCTACGGAATTTAACGTGTAAAGTTGAACCTAACAGGAATAACAGTATTACTATTATCCAAAATATTATACTGTACTGCCACTCCGCAATAAAATGCCATTCTGTACTAAATAATGCAGCACGATAACCTTCAACTAAATAATACAACGGATTAAGTTGTAATAACACCTTTATCCCTGGAAATTGTTTTCCAAGAATAGCTAATGGCCATAAAACACCTGATAAATACAATAGCATTCTTAATGTTGAATTCAATAGCATATGGATATCGCGAATAATTGTTGATAATGTCGACGTTATAAGCGATATAGAAAAAATTAGAGCTAAAGTTGCTATTAAGTAGTAAATTAATTGTAAGTAATAAGCTGAGATATAGTACCCGTTCATATTTAATATTACAATTGCAATAACTAACATCATAATATGAACATAAAACTGTGAAAAAATAACGTATCCTGGGATAATACTAATTGGAAAGTTCATTTTTGAAAGCATTCTAAGTCTAGTATAAATCGACTTAGAGCCTTGTATAATTCCTTGGTAGAAGAAAATCCATAGAAAGAAAGCTGCTAAAAGCCAACTAAAAAATTCAATTTTTTGTCCATCTATCATTTCTATGGGCTTTTTACTCCTCAAAGCTGAGAAAACGAACCAATATATAAGGATCTGAATTGAAGGATTTAAAATTTCCCAAAATATCCCTAAATAGTTGTTTTTATTTTTGTTTTTTAATTCATATATAGAAAGCCTTCTAATAAGGTAAAAGTTTTCTATTTGCTCTTTAATAACATTTAACGCAGATTTCATCTTCATATCCTTTCGCCTAGAATACTCACTTACTCTGATATTAAATTATACAAGTATTACTTTTAAATCTCAACGGATTTACTTGATTACTATATAATGCCATTTGCAGGTATGCAAGCGTCAAACAGCCCCTACCTATAAAAGATCGGGGCTTCCTATACTTTTTCAGAATATGATATGAAATCTTTTAAGAATAGTAAACAGCTCTGAAATTAAACATTTCCCTTCTTACCTCACCTATTAAGAAAATTCATACCACTCTATTACTGCAATAGCTGTCAATTTTATTTTAGTGGATCAAACTAATTACTAACCTTAATAAAGAATTCTAGCTATAGCATTTAATATTTTTCTTCTTATATCAAACGGTATAATATGAGTTATTTTTATCTCGTTAATTTTTCTACGCTTATACAGCTCTTTTTTCTTATTTTCAATAGCTTCAAATATTCTTTTAGAGTTCTGATTATCCATATAAGTAAAATACTCATTCCTCATTTTTCCGTAATTTTCCTTTTCTTTAAAATCATGAGAAATATAGTATTCTATTAAGCTTATTAACTCATTTGGATCATAAGCTACATCGCCAAATAAATCATTGTCAAAATCCATATAACTGCCCTCATATTGAAGATATTTATCGACATCAAAATGATAAAAAAGACATGGTTTTTTCAAATAAAACATTTCCCAGATTACACTTGAATAGTCTGAAATCATCATAGAACTTTTCATAATCATTTCGTCTAATGGAACTTCTAAAAAACCAAATTTTTCAATGTTAGGAGAGTTAATTTCAAATGAATCAATATAGTCCTTGAACTTTGGATGAAGAAAAAATTTAATTTTAACATTATTATCTCTAAGAACCTCATTTAATCTATCGGAAGAAAGAAAAGCATTATAGTACTTGTAGTATTGACTTTCCATAAAATCCTGTTTACTCATACCCTCCATCCAAGTTCTCCACGTAGGCATAACAAAAATCTGCTTATAATTTATTTCTTTTGTTCTATCCTTTAGAACATCCCATCTTGCTAATCCAGTTGTAACAACCTCAGATTCATCATAGCCCCAGTGTTCAATTATCATTTTCCTTTCGTATTCAGAAGGAGCTATAACTAAATCAAAAACTCCTCTCTTTTTATAAAAGTCTGGAACTGCTTTTAATCCATTAACACCATGTTGTAAATAAATTAGTTGTTTATTAGTAAGTGCTTTACCAAGTTTGCTCTTTTTTTGTTTAAGATTATAGCTATTTCTTTTAGTATCCGAAGATATTAGCAAGTCTGCAGCAAACATATAAATGAAATATTTAAAAGACATAAAATACAATAGTTTATCCTTTTTGTCTTTTAAATTATTGAGTTCAGGAGAGTCTTTTCTAATAACGTAATAAAAGTCTTTATGCTTTTTATTCTTATATACATAATCAAAAAAGTAATACCCACTATCATGTGCAGACATTGCTAACTTTTCATATCCAATCCAAATTTCTCTTTTTGAAAAATAATTTTTAAAAAGATTAAATATTATAAACGCTAAATTTTCCTTTAAAATGTAATACCTATTTTCAAAGTATTCTTTTTCCCTAAAGGTGAAAGCCAGATCCTTATTTATAGTAATATAAGGATAAACAATATAATCTTTATTTAATTTCAATTGATATTTAGAGACTCTAGAATCTATTTTATTTAAGACGTTAGACGCGACATTTGTTACTTTAATTAATTCTTCCTTATTATTAACGTCAATTCCTACATAAATGTCCCAGTATAAAGGGAAGAGATTCTCTTTCTTTAAATCTACTTTACATTCAATGGTTATAAAATTCCTGTTACTTTGTAAATCTTTTATCCCAACAGCAATTTTATTAAAATTATCTTTGTTTCTGTGTACTAAATATACACCTGTGGGCTCTGCGAAATTTACATTTGGTGAATATAATTGAATCTTCATTCGGATTCTACTTCCATGCATAATAAATTGTTTAACCGATGTTTTGATTTTATAATTACTTTTTATTAGATTTGAAACCTTATCCTTTTTTACAACTAAATCCTTACTTTGATTAAATAAAAAGGCACTATATAAATTATATGTTGAAAGTGAAGGAAAGTTATCTTGGTTTAAAATGTAAAATAAATCGTTTCTAACTTTCTCTTTTTTATTATTTAGTTTTAAAAATATTTTATTGCCTTTAGCCATTAAGTATATATTCCAAACCTCTTTACTTGTAGGAATATAATCTAGAAAATTTTTGAAATTAAAATATAGAAAAGAAGATCTAGTTTCTCCTCTAATTGCAAAGTAAGTTTTAGATTCTGCCTCTTGCAAAATTAAAATAGGATTCTCTAAGTCCAAAAACCATTCTTTATCTTCGACGTTTAAAACAAGAATATTATTCTTAATATCTAGACCTTCAATATATGCATAAGAATCTTCAATTTGTGGTTGAAAAAAATTATTTATGTTTAGTCCCATTAAATCATTTTCTTTTACTTCAATAAAATGATCATAGGATTTTATTTCCTCTAATTCCATTGCAGTAATTTGGATTAAATTATTTAATGAGAGTTTAAATACATTGGAATTGATTGCCAATAGTAAGTGGATATTGTATTTTGTCGATAAATCTTTCTTTGATATAAGTACATGGTCATCTTTAACTAAGACAGGAATTATATGGGCGTTTAAACTGCTATCTCTATTAATTGTTAATATAATATTCTTATAATCATATTTTTCCACATTACTTAAGGAAATCTTAATGTGATCATCACTATTTTCCAAATACACTTTATTTACAATAGGTGAATAGCTTTGCATTTGTAATATAAGTGCTCTAAAATCAATAAATTTAATTGCAATATGCAACTCATTTTCTACTTGTGAAAATATTGCAAACCGTTCTTGGTTTAGATTAACAGGAAAGTTCCCGTATTGATCTAATTTCACGCATATTTTACTACCCGTTTTATCAAAAAACTCAAGAGCCAAAAATGTATTAGCAGGAAAGATATTCAAATTGTCTTCAAATACAATTTCTGTTAAGTGTGAATTTTCATTTTTAAAATGATATCTTATATCCCTGTTATCTAGTTTGATTTTAGCTACTTGAACAGATAATGTCTTAGAGATTAAAAAATTTGTGCTATTCTTCTTGTTAACTATCCTAAAGTAATGCATTTATTAATCACCCATATTTAATCGTTTATTTATTTCGTTAAAGATTCTTTTTGAATTATCATGATCAATATATTTAAAATACTTTCTTCTTTTACTTTGATAAGCCGGTGTTACTTTGAAATCATTTGTAATATAATTATATAATATTTGGATTAATTCATCAGGATTTTCTGCACGTTCCCCAAATAACTCTCTATCCATATCCAAATAACTACCTTCTAAGTCATTATATTTCTCATGATCAAACTGAAAAAATATCACTGGTTTATTCATATAAAACATATCCCATGTAATTGATGAATAATCACTTATTAAGATAGAAGACTCCATTAATTCTTCATTAACTTTAATATCTAAGAAACTTTTAAGATAAATATTATGGTCAGAGACTGAAAATTCATGTATATACTCTTTAAATTTGGGATGTAAAAAGAATACTAAATTTAAATTGTATTCTTGCAAAATTTCCCTTAATCTAATTGATGTTAAAAATGAAAGGTAGTTATGATAATAGTCTGATCGTACAAATTCCTCTTTAGTCATTCCCTCCATCCATGATCTCCATGTAGGCATAACAAATATCTTTTTTTGTTCCAGCTTATGTGATCTATCTTCTAATAAATCCCATCGAGAAAAACCAGTAACAATCACTTCTTGCTCCGAATATTTCCAGTTCTCTATTATTATTTCCTTCTCTTTATCTGAAGTAGCAACTACTAAATCGAAGTTACCTCTCCCCTTACTTTTTTTAAATACATCTGATTTCTTTAGACCTGTGACTCCATGCTGTAAAAAAATACTACGCTTTGTTTGTAAACAATTAGCCACCCTCCCAGTTCTCACTCTTATATTATAAGCATGCCTTTTTGTCTCAGATGAAATAAGTAACTTCGCAACATAAATAAGGTAAAAATATTTAAAGGACATAAATTCAACAATGTTTTTATTTATAGCCTTAATTCGCTCATAGTCAGGTGACCTACTATCAATTATATAATAAAAGTCTTTATGAAGATTATTTTTTTCAACAAAATCGAAGAAAGCATAACCATTATCTTGAGCTGTTCTTGAGAACTTTTCAAAACCTAACCACACTTCTTTATTCTTGTAAGGGTACCCTTTGAGCAACTTAAAAATATAATAAGCAACCTTTTCCTTAATTTTGTTTCTAACATTCTCATACGAATCTTTTTCTCTCATCATAAAGGATACGCTTTTATTTAGAGTAAGATATGGATATATTATTTTATCTTTATTAACTATTGATTGCCTAAAATAATCTTCTTTCAAAACTTTTTTAACAATATATGACGCTTTATTAACCCTCATACAACCTGTGTACCCTTGCTCGTCTGTTACTTCTAACATAACATCCCAATAAAGAGGGCGGTATTTTTCCCAATCTGGAATAAATTGGCCTTCAACTTTTCGATTGTTTCCATTTTGAATTTTTATAGTAAGGTTTGAAGCCTCCATAACTTTGAAGTTATCGCTACTTCTTAACTTAATAAGTATTTTGTTGATCTTTAGTTTGTTATCTGAATCAACATGAAGACTTAGTTTATAGCGTTTTCTCCAAGTTCTTTTTATTTTAGTTAAAGTTATTTTTGCATTTGATTTTTCTCTAAAGACATTGTAAATTTTACCTTTTACCAATGATAAGTTATTTTTGGCAGTTTTATAGACTAATACTGAGTTATCATTTTCTAGATCAAAATAGCCCAAATCACATTTATTTTGGTTCGTATGCAGCCTTGCTTTAACATAATATGATCCACATACTACTTCAAGGAAAAAATTATACCGTCCATTTTGAAATTCCATTTCAGGTAAAGTACATTTAATTTCATTCCCTTTTTTTATAGTACCTAGAACCATTCTAGCTTTTTTTTGTTTTCTAGCCACCAAAACTACATTAATTAGATCATAGTTATTAAATTTATCTTCAACTAAATGAAAGCTAAAGGACTTATTTTTTATATTAATATTATTAATATCTATTTTCTCTAAAATTTCATTTCTAGTAGATTCCTTATATAGCAATTCAGGAAATTGACAATAGTAAAGAACACCTTTACTATCAATGTAGATTCCACAATAAAGGTTATGGTTAATCCCTAAATCTGCAATGGGGATATTTTGTTTTTCAAAATTATTTATTTTAAATGACTCTAATAAGGTATAAGATTCAAATTTACTTTTAACACAAAAAGACCATTTACCTTCTAACTGTTTATTAATCTTAAAAGAATAATTTATATCTATTATAATTTGACCACCATGAAAGTTATATTTAACTTTACTATAAACTTTACTTTCTTCATTGTATAAATATAATTCGAATTCTTTATTCATGTTTGATCTTGTATCAATTATTAATTCGTTTCCTTCATAGGAAACTTTTTTCACTTCTATTTTCCCCAACAGCACTCCATGCTCTGAATAACTTTTTCTCTTTTTATGTTCATCTATCTTAGTCATAAAAAATTCCCCTATTTAAACATTTTTTGGTTAAAAGTTCTAACGTAATTCTACTAAATTAATATAATATGAAAAATTACGTATAACATTGATTATATCATATTATATTAATTAGTTTAATGTAAGCATAAAGTCTATTCCTAGTAATAGCTTTAATATTGAGATTGATTTACTTAATACCAGCATTATCAAGATTACAGCTTAATGCGCAAACTTTTGACAGCAAATCTAAACTTATCTGAGCATACTTTCTACTCACTCCAAATATCTGATTTTTTACTCACTTCCTTAATATTTCTTTCCAACTTTTTACAAAATGCTTTTGTGTAAATTTCTCATCTAATTTCGCCACTTTCTTTCTTTTTGGGGGAGAATCAAGTAAAGTAACCATAGCATTTTTTAAACCGTTTATATCTCCATTCTCAACTAAAATTCCATTATTATCATTAATAATTTCGGATGGGCCCCAGGTAATATCATAACTAACTACCGGACATCCATGAAAAATGCTCTCTAAAACAGTCAGACCAAACCCTTCTAGTTTACTAGTCATTAGAAATAATGAGGATGATTCATATATCTTTTGTGGATTTTTTGTAAAACCTTTAAATTTTACGGAATCCTGAATTCCTAACTCAGCTACTAATCTCTTCAAGGATTCTTCCTCTTCACCTTCTCCATATATTTCAAGTTTTATATTAGGTCTATCTTTTAATACACTATTGAATGCTTTAATCGCATGATCAATTCGTTTTAATTCCACTAATCTTGAAACAACGCAAATTTTATTGCGATCAATCATCTTTTCATTAATATTAACTTTACCACTAATACAATGAGGGATTACATATATTCTATTTGCAAGATGGGGATATTTTTTAATAATATTTTCCCTTTGACCATTTGTTAATGAAATAATAACATCTTGATCTTCCGATATGTTTTCAAAAAGGTATCTAAAGCTGTTTTTCGTTTCAGAATCTAAATTATTAGGTTTAGACAAATGCGGTCCATGCATTTGAAAAATTCTTTTTATATTCTTGTTTACATTTAATAATGGTCTATCTAAATGTCTTACATCGTTGATAACTGTATCTCCATCTACTAAAAAGCCCTCGAACCAATATTTTATAAGTTCTTTTTCGTTTAAAAATACTTCAGAGCTATTATCTTTCTTAAATAGTATAATTCGATCTAATTTCAAAGTTTCATTAGTATATATATATTCCTTAGTTAAATAAGCATTAAATTTCCTATCAACAAAAACATCTCTAATAACATTATCTTTAGTTTTATCTTTAAAATATCTAATCCTATGGAGATTACCATTTTTATCTATATATATCCTCTTAGCCGGATGGGAATGTTGATTTGAATATACTTCAATGTGACCCATTCGATTTGTTTTAGTATTGTATGAAGTATGAAGTATCGGTACACCATTCTTATAAAATACCGTTTTATGCTCATTTCCTTTTTTAGGTACAGCAAAATATTGATCTCCAAGCTCTTTGTGAAGGTATTCTCGGTAATTATTTCTAATATTCACACTGTCATCCCATCTTAAATCATTGTACATATTTAAGAAGTCAGTATTCTCATTAACAACTGCCTTGTTACGATATTGTTTATATACGTATTCATAATCAGGGTTATAATTAGTAGTTATTAAAGTAATATCATCTATACCACAGCCATTTTCTGTCAAGATCCTACTTCTTTGGAGTAAAGATCTAGTTCTTCCACCATAAGTTAGGGGTAAAGAGGTTGTCATTATATACAGTCCTTTTTTGGATTTAAACATAAAATTATCCTTTCTTTCTTTATTTATTTTTGTATTCTTACTAACAAAACAGTTTTATTTAGGAGTTAAGACATTAGTAAAAAAAATTTTTTACTACTCGTTCAGTAGCTTTTCCGTCTTCTAAATAGCAAAACTTCTTATAAAATTCTCGAAAGTTAGCAGATGGAACAAAACCAACCTTGTTTATTTTGTTTATCTCTTCCAATATTCCATCAGTAGACTTCACTAAAGGGCCTGGGGCTTTTTTTTCAAAATCGAAATAAAAACCTCTTAGATTATCCCTGTAGTCCTCAATATCGTATACATAAAAGATCATTGGTCTTTTTAAATTTGCATAATCAAAAAACACTGAAGAATAATCAGTAATTAATATATCCGATACTAAATACAATTCTCTAATATCTTCATATTTAGATAAGTCGTATATAAAGCCTTCATATCCTCTTAAATCCAAGTTTTCTGCAACGAGATAATGTAATCTTAAAATAATAATATAGTCATTCTGCAATTCTTTTCTTAATTTATCTATATCCATTTTCAGATTAAATTTATATTTACCTTTTTCGTAAAACTGATTATCTCTCCATGTTGGCGCGTATAAAATCACTTTTTTGTGTGTTGGAATCTTTATTTTTTTCTTTATTTCTGTTATATTCTCTTTATTATTTGATTTAACCAAAACATCATTCCTAGGATAACCCGATTCAATCATAGTCCCTTTAAAGCCAAATGCTCTCTTAAAGATTTGAGTAGAATAGTTATTAGGTGATACTAAATAGTCCCATTTACTAGCCTCTTTTAAAAAATTTTTCTTATATTTCTTGGTGTTAGTACCTGGCATTTGTACTTGTTCCATATCTGCGGCCAACTTTTTTAAAGGAGTTCCATGCCAGGTTTGGACATAAATTGTATGAGATGGTTTTGGTAACCATAATGGTAGTCTACTATTACTGATCCAATAATTTGCTCTAGCCATAAGAAATAACCACTTTATTGAAAACCTTCTAACAGCTCTTATTTCCCTATCTTTAAAATAATTAATATGCCTTCTGTCAAAACTCCAATACATTCGATCATTCAAATTATTTTCTAGCATATATTCATATATAGCTCTTGGACTATCACTATACTGTTTCCCTAAAAAACTCTCAAATACAATTAAATTTTTCCTTACTGGTAGTTTTCCTAGTATTTTAAAGGCTACTTTATATAGTCTTTTCAATTTATTTCCCCTTCGAACTTTCAACCATTTATATCTGACTTTTTCTATAATCACTTTTTTTAAATTGAAGTGGAGAATTTGAACTGTGAAAGCTTTAGACTTTTTACTCTGTCTTACATAAATTTTATACTTTTTATACTTATTAAAAATAATTGAACTTAATTTTTCATAGCTAAAACATGTTAATTTTATTCTGGATTCATATTCTTCAAGCAAACCATCAGCTTTTTTAAAACAAACTTTTAAAAAAAATCTTAGTCTCTTATTATCGGTTAAATAACTTTTTAAATTTAGTTTACCTTTAAACCCAAACATTATATTCTCATCCAAATGTTGATCCGGTAGTAAGTCCCCTCGCTGAAACAATTCTATAGGAACTTCTGTCTCTTTATTCGTCAAACTGTCAACCACCCAAAGCGTAACCTTGTTAACTTTATATTGGTTATTTCTATAAAAAGGAGGAAAATTAAAATAGCCATAAAAAATTATATTTTTTTTCGATATCTTAACTGATTCAACCTCTGATATCATTGCGTAATCATTTACTTTGAAAGATAAACCTCCTTGATTTGTAACATAAGGATAGAACATTTTCTCTTGAGTAGGTACTGTAGTAGAAAGAAAATGAATATTGTAACAATCACTTTTAATTCTAATATGTTTGGCTTCTATTTCACTATTTTCCTGAACTATATACATATCCCAAATGTTCTTTTTAAATAATTTATTTTTTAAAGTGTTAAAGGGAATAGTGACCTTATATATACGATAACATTCTGTAGAATTTAGGTAGTTAAAGTTTAAATCTATCGCCTCTTGTTTATCACGTGATTTTAAAACTACAGAACTTTTCTCTAATGACTTCGTATACTGTTCTTTTATTGGTATCTGAATTGTATAGTCATTATTTTCAAGTTTAATATTTTTAATTTTATTTGAAACAAAATTTGACTTCATATTAAAATATATTTCTCCTTTCTTGCATGGAACAATATAAATGAACAGCTAAAATCATGGCTATTTTTTTATAAAAATGCCAAAACTATGGTACCCGTAAAATTAAGCACGAGCTAAAGAACAAGGAATGATTGCCAAGACGACGTATTAAAAAATTATGAAAGAGAATGACTTAGTATCAACGTATACAGGGGCTAAGTTTAGGACGATTAATGAAGCATTAGACATATTTCTGATCCAATGGTCATTATGTAGGAAAAGATGCCCTTATAAAGCCAGCAGAAGCAACTTTCAAAATTATTAAAACAGAATATAAATGGCACCTCGCTTTGAGTCTTTAAGTAATTAAACAAATGTAGTATATATTTAACAACTTGACGCCAAAGATCAAGCGGACAAAAGAAACTTAGCTTGTCAATGAGGTTAGCATATCTGCCTCTCCGCGTAAAGTTCTCTATTAGTTTGTTAAATACTACAGTTTTGTTTCAGCTTACTTGATCCTGATCTTTCTGTCCAGTTAAGTGTAGCCTATTCAATTCTATCATAGAGATATTAAGGGTTAAAGATTAACAAGTATGTAGTGTACAACAGTCTGTTATTCAATATTAAAGAGAAAATACCTTTACGCTATGCAGAAAAAACTTCGACTTTTCCTTTTTAGTTAAATCTTAATCAAGCAGACTAGAGATAGCCTTGATAATGAAAGAGAGCCGAATATCGGCTCTCTCTTACTTTTACTTAACATAACTTGAGTGAATAAACACTGTCTTTCCATCAAGTACCCCTCTATACCATGTGTTTTTACCTACAGTCTCTGTCTTATCTACTTTAAATTCCTTCATCTTCTTCGTGGAAAGATCATACACTAAATCCCTTGGTCCTCCCCAGGCTTTACTATAAGCTTTTCCAGTCCCTTTCACGTAGAGGGTTTTATGTTTCTTATCTACTCCTTTGTGATTATGGGCGTTTACACTATTAGATTCAACCCACCCAATTGTACCAGTCTTACTACTTGGATTATTACTAAGTAAATAATAATTGGTACCGCCAACTTTGGCTTCAGCCTTCACATAAAAAGCTTTATTTAAATTTTTTGAACCTGCTTTTGAATATTTATTAAGATTTGTTGGAGTCCTATAGATTTTAACTTGGGCAGACTTAATATGAGCAAGCTTACTAGTATTTGCTTTTTTACTATTTACTATAGCATCATGTTTTTGTCTTATCAAACTCACAAATTGGTTCCAATTATATCCATATCTCGCAAAGTAACCATGAGGATCTACGTGTGTAGTACCCCCTAAATGATTGCTCACAGCTTTATGTGACCATAATGACCCTTTACCAGTTTCTTCAGCACTTGTTACTCCTAAATTATAATCATATAGGATATTAGCAATATAACTAGCGTAATTGTTAATTGACCTTGCAAATTGATCGAAATTACCAGTCCTGACTAACTCTACATGAACAAACCGTTCATTAGCATATCTACCTCCACCCCAAGCACCATAATCTAAAGGATGAATTTGAATTACTCTTTCATGATCTACAAAAGCATGGACAAAGGCATTTTCATGATTTCGTGTCATATAGGAAATTTCTCCAAAAATTGTAGAATTATCGTTAGCTGTTTCATGAGCAACTACACCTTCAACAGCACCGTAACCATTCCTGTAATTAAACTTTTCAAACATACTCTTATGTGCAGATTGTACACTTGGAGACTTCATATTTTTGATATATGTATTAACATCAGGAAAAATGGACCTCATTAAAAAAGAATGGTTTCTATCTATTTTCTCTGGATGTGGGTGCTCAGACTCTTCCACATTTCCATCTCTCCAACCCTTTGGCACATACTGAAGTTCTTTTTCTGATAGTTCGCTTATATCTTCCCCATAAACTTTTGTACCTTTTTTAATTCCTAATTCGTTGTATTCTTCAATTTTTTCTTCTGCCTGTAGTACCGAAGGAGAAAAAATCAGCAAAAAAATGAAGAAAATTGTAAATCCCTTTTTCAAAATACCCCTCCTTGTATAATATATTGCGCGACAATCTTAGCTTATAAGTTTAATCCTTGATTATTACGCAGTGAGTTTACTTGTAATTTATTAAAGATACTCAAAAAAACAAAATAGGTGAATAGCGGAGGATAGGGGAAGCTCCATTTCACTACTGTCATTTTTTAATAGACTTTCAGACCTGCCCGGAGGACTCTATGCAGCTGGCTTAATTGCCGAAATAGGCGATATCAAGCGTTTCAAGGACCACCATGCCTTAGCCAAATATGCAGGGCTCGTATGGAATCAATATCAATCAGGGGAATATGTAGCAGATGAAACCAGGGACCAAATATTTACGTTATTATTTGGTTCAAGCTGCAGACTCCATTCACCGATGTGACAGTGAATATAAAGTTCTATCAAAAGGAATACAATGAAGCAAACAAGCACCAACATAAAAGAGCACTCGTCTTAACCGCAAGAAAACTAGTACGATTGGTTTTTCGCTACTCAAAACCAATCAATTATATACTGCACCTGAAAGGAGAGAGCATTAAGCATCATTCACCTTTCATTCGTTGATATTCTCACACCCATTTTTTTGGAAATGTTATGAGACTTCTTTGGTATACCCTTTTACGATACAAAGCTAAAATAATTTCCAATTTGTGATGATTTTACTCTTGACTATTTACCACTGTGCTTAAATGATTTTTAAGAGAGAATAATGGTAAACTAAAAGCTCTATGGAACATTTAACTTTGGAAATTGGATATATCTACTAAAAAAATATATACCTCAGATATTTAGCTTTCACAGGATCAAAAAATACTTCTTAGTAAAAATTATAGTCTCTTTATCTTATTAAGAGGTCTAAAGTGAAACTTCATTAAGTAGGTGTTTTCTTCCATCCCCCTACTTAATGTTAGTACCACAAGGGTATAACCCTAAGACCTTGAATCGGGTATTTAGGTGTCGTTTTCTCCACTTAGGGCTTTTAAATTGGTAGTTTTACGGCACTTTACATGCGGGATAAGAGAAGGGCACCTTGACGGGTAGTGGAATTAATTAAAATTACACTACCTACTAGTAAAGGTGCTTTCTATTATGATAGAAAATAAAAAGGGCAACCGCTTGAAGAAATTTAACCTAGTATATAGCTACTTTTAAGTTCTTGCCAATTTAATTAATCTTTGAGACTAAAACTTAATTTTTACTTCAGACAGCAAATAATTATCTATATACTGGTATGTCATACTTCAAAGTGTAAGAATCTAATTGTTGATAAAGATTATACATAGTGTTTACCTGTTT
Organism: Virgibacillus sp. 6R; assembly: GCF_001895305.1. NCBI lineage: Bacteria > Bacillati > Bacillota > Bacilli > Caryophanales > Bacillaceae > Virgibacillus > Virgibacillus sp. 6R. Next base: position 1,763,076 of record NZ_CP017762.1, read on the forward strand.
AGAAGCCCATCCAATATCTGATGCGTATTGGTGGTAAGCTTTACCTAAGCTATCCATTGCTAAAGGGTTCCATCTAATTGTATATAAAGTGTTTTGACCAGCGAAAATATATTTATCTGCTGCAAACTTTGCTCCCCCAACAATTGCTTTATATGGTGTTGTCCACCCCTCTTCATAAGCTCTTTTCGCACCACAGGTGATAGGACAAGAGTCAATCGCTCCAATACCGTACATATTGTAAACTTTTACACCTTTATATTGGACTCCTTTGGCTAAAGTGGACTTCCCATTTCCAGTTTCTAGTATTGTATGGGCTACTAAGTATAACTCATTTATTCCGTGCTTTGCCCCAGCATCAATAAATGCTTGTGCTTGATTTTCAAGGATCCCTTTGCCTTTTAAATGGTTATTAATTACTCTATATAACTGAGCAGCAGATGAACCCGTCGTCTTAGTTAAATCAACAAATTGAAATTTCTGCTTTTCATCATTTAAAAAATTGCTTGGATCAAGATAATATAAAACATCCTGCGCACTAGGGTTTACCCACATTACGGTATAATCTATTTTATACCATCCATTTTTTTCGCCTAAGATAGTAACCTTATCTCCCTTTTTTAATTGACCAACTACCCAAAAACTTGTCGAGGGGCCTCCTCGTACATTTAGGAGATTTGCACTAACTCTATTGGCTTTATCTATATACTGTTTAGAAACATAGGTGTCGTATCTTTTATCAGTTTTGGGGCCAGAGCTCATTTGGATTTTCAATGCTTCTAAAAGAGATAGGTTATAAACTGTCTTTTTCGATTCATTTAAATATGCTTGGTGAATGAAAACTTCTTTCCCATTTAGGTCGCCTCGATACCACGTGTTGTTTCCTACCTTTTCTGTCTTATTCACTTTAAATATTTTTCCCTTTTGTCCTGCCAAATCGGCATACACTAAATCTTTAGGACCTCCCCATGCCTTGCTATAGGCACTGCCGGTTCCTTTTAAATAAAGAAGTTTATTTTTTTTATCAATACCTTTATGGATATGCGTCCTTAAATCTTTAGCTTTTAGCCAACCTATTATACCTCTAGTACTACTTGGCTCCGTACTTATTAGATAATAGAGTTGATCTCCCATTTTCGCCTGTTTCTTAATGTAATAGACTTTATTTAAGTACTTATCTGAACTAAAACTCGTTGCAGTATCTCCTATTGTTTTATAGATCTTGGTTCCTTTTTTTATATGACCTAAAAGGCTTGTATTCGATTCTTCAACTCCTGCTAGATAACTTGAATGAATGAAAACTTCTTTCCCATTTAGGTCGCCTCGATACCACGTGTTGTTTCCTACCTTTTCTGTCTTATTCACTTTAAATATTTTTCCCTTTTGTCCTGCCAAATCGGCATACACTAAATCTTTAGGTCCTCCCCATGCCTTGCTATAGGCACTGCCGGTTCCTTTTACATAAAGAAATTTATTTTTTTTATCAATACCTTTATGGATATGCGTCCTTAAATCTTTAGCTTTTAGCCAACCTATTATACCTCTAGTACTACTTGGCTCCGTACTTATTAGATAATAGAGTTGTTCTCCCATTTTAGCCTGTTTCTTAATGTAATAGACTTTATTTAAGTACTTATCTGAACTAAAACTCGTTGCAGTATCTCCTATTGTTTTATAGATCTTGGTTCCTTTTTTTATATGACCTAAAAGGCTTGTATTCGATTCTTCAACTCCTGCTAGATAACTTGAATGAATGAAAACTTCTTTCCCATTTAGGTTGCCTCGATACCACGTGTTGTTTCCTACCTTTTCTGTCTTATTCACTTTAAATATTTTTCCTTTTTGTCCTGCCAAATCGGCATACACTAAATCTTTAGGACCTCCCCAAGCCTTGCTATAGGCACTGCCAGTTCCTTTTACATAAAGAAATTTATTTTTTTTATCAATACCTTTATGGATATGCGTCCTTAAATCTTTAGCTTTTAGCCAACCTATTATACCTCTAGTACTACTTGGCTCCGTACTTATTAGATAATAGAGTTGATCTCCCATTTTCGCCTGTTTCTTAATGTAATAGACTTTATTTAAGTACTTATCTGAACTAAAACTCGTTGCAGTATCTCCTATTGTTTTATAGATCTTGGTTCCTTTTTTTATATGACCTAAAAGGCCTGTATTCGATTCTTCAACTCCTGCTAGATAACTTGAATGAATGAAAACTTCTTTTCCATTTAGGTTGCCTCGATACCACGTGTTGTTTCCTACCTTTTCTGTCTTATTCACTTTAAATATTTTTCCTTTTTGTCCTGCCAAATCGGCATACACTAAATCTTTAGGACCTCCCCAAGCCTTGCTATAGGCACTGCCGGTTCCTTTTACATAAAGAAGTTTATTTTTTTTATCAATACCTTTATGGATATGCGTCCTTAAATCTTTAGCTTTTAGCCAACCTATTATACCTCTAGTACTACTTGGCTCCGTACTTACTAGATAATAGAGTTGATCTCCCATTTTCGCCTGTTTCTTAATGTAATAGACTTTATTTAAGTACTTATCTGAACTAAAACTCGTTGCAGTATCTCCTATTGTTTTATAGATCTTGGTTCCTTTTTTTATATGACCTAAAAGGCTTGTATTCGATTCATTTATCGTTTGAGAAGTAAGTGTTCTCGATTCGAGTACTTCTTCCTTCTTTATTTCATTGCCATTATCTTGATTTTCCTGAACACCTTGCTCAGTATTCTTCTCTGTAGCTTTATCTTTGATACTAGAATTTGGTACACTTTCATTCTCTGCTTCTTTATCCTCAACCTCTAAATTATTCTCTGTACCGTAATTTGAGTGTCCTTCTGTATCCAAATTTGATTTGTTTTCAATCTTTGGTTTAGGGCTTTCATCTTTATTTATAGCTTCATCAGCTTCATTAGGAAAAACCTCTTCTTCTGAAAGTTGGTTATAATCGCCTCCCTTTTTATTTGAATCTGCCAATACAGTTAACGTAGAAAACAGCTGAACAATCAGCATAAAAACTACTAAAATAGCACTCTTTCTCATTTTAACCTCCTAATTAATATGAAAACTCTATCATAATTAATATCGGTCGCAATTAGGAAAAATAAAAGGTAGTTTATTTAAAAACACTTATTGAAGGAATTTTAAAGGTTTTCATTTTAGAAAGGATGATAAATAAATAAGGTTCTCTGTCAAATTCAGGTTGAAAATCTCCACCATCTCTTTTAAACCCCACATGATATTTTTAACCTCTTGCTGCCATAATTTTTTCATTCGCTCAAAGCTTTTAATCCCAATTGAATTACGTTTTATGTGTTATCAACTCTCTCTCCATGTAACCATTTCTTGAATGGATACATAAACACAAATGTAAGATTCCTTTGCTATGTCCCCTTCACACGCTGAAATATTTCTAAATTCGAATTATTCATAGCTTCTATACAGGTTTCCCAGCCTACTTTGTACTATAGTTGAGCTACTCTCTTTAAATCATGTATCTAGCTTATTCTTTAATTCATATGCCTCTTCTAAGCGAGGATCTGTTGGAAGGAGCAGTTGCACCTTTTCCTTCTCATCCTCACCTAACTTATAAATGGATTTCCTACACGTTTTTATACAGCCTGCTTAAAAGATTTCGATAAATCCATTTTATCTTTAATCCCATTAACTACAATAAAATGATCTTGCGCTCTTTTCCCTCTCTATTACCTTTTGTCCAGCAACTCAAATTTATTAAAAGAGAGGGAAGAGTGTATTTTTTTATCTAACTATCTTACCCTTTTTCCAATAAGGGCCACCACATTCAATATAGAACCATAAAATAATTTGTGCATATTATTGAAATCCATGTACATATATATTATCTAACTTAAAAAATATATGACCCGTTAATATAGTAAGAATAATAAACTATAATTTATACATTCGTAATTCGGCTCGATTTTTCCTATTTGCTAATTGTAGTAGTATGAGATATCAACTTTGTTTCTAATATTTCATGAAGAAATTTCAAAATGTCTAATTTTAATTCTTCATGCTGCAAAGCAAATTCTATTGTAGTTTTTACAAAACCTAATTTCTCCCCTACATCATATCTTTTGCCTTCAAAATCCAAAGCATAAACCGGTTGTGTTTTATTTAATTTTTGAATAGCATCAGTCAGCTGAACTTCTCCCCCAGCTCCTACTTCTTGGCTTTCTAAGTACTCAAAAATTTCAGGTGTCAATATATACCTACCCATAATTGCTAAATTTGAAGGTGCTTTATCGTTATCTGGCTTCTCAATTAACTCTTTTACCTGGTATAACATGCCTTCAGAAGATGTATAATCTACAATCCCATAACGATTTGTTTCATTTTTAGGAACTTGTTGAACTCCTAATATGGAGGAGTTTTTTTGCTCAAATTGGTTAATTAATTGTTTTAAACAGGGCTCCTTACTTTGTACTATGTCATCTCCTAGTAATACTGCAAAAGGCTCGTTTCCAACAAAGTGTCTAGCACACCATACAGCATGTCCTAGCCCTTTCGGATCCCTTTGTCGAATGTAGTGTATATTCGCTAATTTTGAGGAATATTGAACTTTTTCAAGTAAATCGAATTTTTCCTTATTTATTAAGTTTTGTTCTAATTCAGGGGCTCTATCAAAATGATCCTCAATTGCCCTCTTTCCTTTTCCAGTTACTATAATAATATCCTCTATACCTGAAGCAACAGCCTCTTCAATTATATATTGAATTGTTGGTTTATCGACAATAGGTAACATTTCCTTAGGCATAGCTTTGGTGGCAGGTAAAAACCTTGTCCCCAATCCTGCAGCAGGTATAATAGCCTTTTTTATTTTCATACTAAACTCTCCTCCATTTTAAAATGTATTTGATTTTATTTTAACATATAGTGTTTTCTACAAAATCCAATAAATTATTTTACATTAAGATCATTATAAATTACAATCCTGAATGTCCAAAAATACGTTTTGAGTAAATGCAGGAATGGTCACAAAATTCCTTAATAAAGCCCCCTTAGAACAAAGTAGTCGTTTGTCCCTTAACATATACCTCTACTTCATGATCCGTTGCGTTAGGCATAGAAAATCCTAAGAGCGAGGGCAAGAGCGTCGTCTTGATCCACAGGGTGTGAAAGTAAAACCTATGAAGGTTTTTATTTTCTAACCCGTGAAGAGAATGCGCCTACATATTTCGAAACTAAGGCCAAGGATGGCGGATTTTTAGCATTATCCCCTAGTGTTCAAACAGGACTATTAATTCAGCCTTATAAAACAGCGTTACGAAGAAACTTTTCACATTGGAATTTTCTCTTTTCGTTTGACATAGTTTATTTTATGTTAAATGCTTTAGAGGATTCTGCTGGCGCAATGAAATCTAAGCCACTTGCCGGCGTATAGCAGTTCGGATGGGTCGCAGTAAAAAAACAGATGTTTTTCCAGCTTTTATTGACGGAACGTTTACACATCTAAAATTAATTTAATGGATTCGGTTTGTTTAGAATAGTATGTACCTTACATTAGTTTAATCAGATGAGCTATCTCATCCTTCCTAACATTTTTATATAGACGGATAGCAATTGTTACCATGGTGCTATTCGAACGTCTATATGATATAATGTTTGGTGGTGAAACTTGCCATTTCGATCTAGGAATACGAAGGTTTTAGTTTACCGTAATCTTTTAAAGGCGCGACCATAAAAGAATTTGTGAGAATTTGCAGAATGGACTTCTTTTCGTTCACATAGTTAAACACTAATTGGCAGCTTTTTTAAAGTGCCGCGAAAACCCTTCTTTAATGTCTAGCTTTTGTGCTAGTGCTCCGATTAATTCAGTAGTAAGATGATTCATGGGGAAATACATAGGTTTCCAATGCTTGATATCTATTATATAATAAAGTTTAAGTTTATTGTTAAGAAATTGTAAACGCAAAGTAAATGAAATATAGTATAATATAATCAACACTATTCGGAGGTTTTAACATGAAAAAAGTAATCACTTACGGTACATTTGATTTACTACACATGGGGCATATAAATTTACTGCGTCGTGCAAAGGAGTATGGGGATTATTTAATAGTGGCAATTTCTGCAGATGAGTTCAATGCTCTAAAGGGGAAAAAAGCTTATTATACATTTGAACAAAGAAAAGCAATTCTTGAGGCTATTAGATACGTAGATGAAGTTATACCTGAGTATACATGGGAGCAAAAGATAGAAGATGTTAAAAAACACGATATTGATGTTTTTGTGATGGGAGATGACTGGGAAGGTAAATTTGACTTTTTAAAAGATTACTGCAAGGTCATTTACTTACCAAGAACAGTAGGTATTTCCACAACAAAAATCAAAACAGACCTAAACATGGCGAATAATGGTTAAAGAAATTGCAATAAGTATATATCTTTTTGTATTTCGTATACTCTTTAATTTCTTTAAACTGTTTACATTAAAAACGAAAACAGTCTGTGTTGCAACGTTCGGCGATAATATATTTTATACCACTAAAGCATTATCCAAGTTATCTGATGAAGAAGTGGTTATTCTAAAAAGTAGCTCGTGTAAATATCTATTTCATAATTTAAAAGCAACCATTATTCCGTTTACTTTAAAGCACCCAATTGCTTATATTAAATCAATCTACCATCTTGCCACTGCAAAAACTATTTTAATAGACAATTATTATGGTTTTTTGGCAGCTACATCATTCAAGCAAGGCGTAACTTGTATTCAACTTTGGCATGCTGGCGGAGCTATCAAACAGTTTGGGTTAAAAGATCCAACCAATAAATTTAGATCAAAGAAAGCGAATGAACGTTTTCAACAAGTTTATAACACTTTTCATTATACCGTTGTTGGTTCAGAACGAATGGCGGAAACATTTAAAGAAAGCTTTGGACTGACAGATGATCGTATTCTTCGTAAAGGAATTCCACGATCAGATGTATTGTTTGACCATTCAATGAAGGAAAGTATCTATAATCAAATGGTCAAGAAACACCCTATAATAAATAATAAACAGATTATATTATATGCTCCAACATTTCGAAACGATCAACTATCTCATTATCAATTGCAATTAGATATCGGAAAGCTATATCAAGAACTGTCAGAGGATTATGTACTACTAATCAAACCACACCCTGCAGTTACGTATGATATTAGTGAGGCTTATCAAGATTTTGTATACGATGTATCGGAGTTCTATGATACAAATCAACTATTATTGATTACAGACATATTGATTACAGATTACTCTTCCATTCCATTTGAATACGCACTGCTCGAAAAGCCGATGATCTTTTATGCATACGATATGGAAGAATACCGTCTCACAAGTGGCTTAATTGATGATTATGAACAGCAAATGCCGGGGCCAGTAGTAGCTTCAACAGAAGCTATTATTCTTACAATTAAAGAAAATAAATTTAACTACGGTAAAATCAAAGAGTTTGCAAAACAATGGAACGAATATTCAAACGGTAAATCTAGTATGAATTTGGCAAAGTATTTAACAGATACAGAATTAAAGGAAAGAGAAAAAGCTATTATTTAGCATCCCGGACAGTTATAAGGGATGTTTTTTTATTGCTCGTTGATCTTATAATTAGAATATCATACTTTTACACCAGGTACTGTTAAGTTTACGTAAAAAATATTAATTATCTGTAAATACTACTGAAATTCAAGTTAAAATATACTAGTATTGTGTTGTTACAGCATTTAGACTTCTAGTTTAACTAACTGATTGCTCATTTATAAAGGAGCTTTAACAACACATGAAAAAAATATTTCGTCATTTATTCTTAGTATTTATTGTATTCGTACTTGTACTACCTCAATCTGCTTATGCTCAATCAGATATTCACGGACACTATTTTGAAAAAAGTATGCTATCACTTATTGAAAGAGGAATAATGAATGGATATACAGATGGAACATATCGACCAGATCGTCCCATTACTCGAGTTGAATTTACTGTATTTTTAGTGCGAGCGTTAAATTTATCTCCTAGTTCAACCAATCAGTCGTTTTCTGATGTGAAAGAAAACGCTTGGTATTATTCTGCAATTACCACCGCTACTAGCAATAAAATTATTGGCGGTTACCCAAATAATGTTTTTAGACCGAACAAGCATATTTCTCGCCAAGAAATAGCTGCTATGATGAAACGGGCATTAGATTTAAAAGGCGTACAAGCGGAAAAAGCTCCTCTTCCATTCTATGATAAGAACAAAATAAACCCGATGTTTTATGGTGCTGTACAAGAAATGGTCGACTTAAAAATAATTGGCGGTAAAAAAAATAGTCAGGGATTATATTTTGCCCCATTAGATAGAACGACACGCGGAGAAATGTCTGCTATGTTAAATAGAATGTTAAAGCTAATCGATGAACCTAAAATAAACGTTAGCCACACTAACTATAACTACTCATTTAAAGATATGATAGACATACAAGTAACAAAAACTCCAAAAGTGGATGGTGCTGGTAAATATATTGCTAGTCGATCACTTGTAGAGTATTATGCAAATCCTAATAATTTTTCCAAAGAATCTAGTGATTATTTACAGTTTCTTAAGCTATCAGAAAATGCAAGTTTGAATTCAAATGAAATTAATAGAAAAGTACTTCATAACAAAGGAAATTTATCTGGTCAGGCAAATTCTTTTATTCAAGCAGGGAATAAATATGGTGTAAACGAAGTGTATTTAATGGCTCACGCACTTCATGAAACCGGAAACGGAACATCAAAACTTGCAACTGGTGTACCAGTAGATAAGTATGGAGATATCGTCCATAAAAATAAAGCTAGCCATATCGTATACAACATGTATGGATATGGAGCAGTAGATAATAACCCACTTCAAGGTGGAGCAAAATATGCTTTTAATCGACGGTGGTTTACTCCAGCTGCAGCGATTATAGGTGGAGCTAGAGATATCGCTAATAATTACATAAATAGCGGACAAGATACACTATATAAAATGAGGTGGAATCCTAATAGCCCAGGATACCCCCAGTACGCTACACATGTACAATGGGCCGTCTTGCAAACAAAGAGAATTCATGAGATTTACAGCTTATTAGACTACTATATCTTAAAATTTGATGTTCCTACCTTTAAACAACAACCAAACGCTTCACCTTTACCTACTGGTGACAAAGCTTATCATGTTGATCCTAAATATAAAGGTAAAACAGCCAAAACAACAGCAAGTGTAAATCTTAGAACTGGTCCAACAACCTCATTTAATATTATTAGGACTTTAGGAAAAAATATAACCGTTACTATTATTGGTGACAATGGCGGGTGGTATAAAATCAAAGTGAATGGGATAATAGGTTGGGTTTCAGGAAATTACTTACAAAAAGAAAATGCCCGAATCCGTGTTTCGGATAAGTTCACTGCTCCACCTTCTGATGACCAATATATCCCAAACAAATCAGATGATATGCAAGATCTACTCGCGATAACCACTAGCGATGGGGTTCGTTTAAGAAAAGAACCATCAACTGAAAATTCTGATAACATCATTAAACAATTAGCAAGCGACATCTATGTTTACATATTAGATGAAAATCCAAACTGGTACTTTGTTTCAGATAAACAAGATAAAGGTTGGATTTCCAAGGATTACGTTGCTTTTAACAACCTTTTTTAAGTAACAAGTATGGAATCGAATTTAAACGTAAGAACAGAGCCTAATTTAGATGGAGAAATTATTGGTAAACTACAAGCACATAATTATATAAGAGCAGCTATCAATAATCAGGAGAATTGATCATAAAAGGAAACTGGATTAAAATTTATTTTAAAAATGGGTATGGTTGGATTAACCTTGCATACATTCAAAAGCAAGATAGTCTCATCGAATAGGGCAAATAATGCTTTACCCCATTTAAAGGAGTTTTGAGAAAAACATGAAGCACGTTACAATAATGGGAATTCCCTTTCTTCATACTAACCAACAATCTTTTGTTGATTTATTAGACCAGCGAATTCAGCGAGGTGAGAAAACTTTTGTTATTACAGCAAATCCCGAGGTTGTTATGAAAGCAAGAAAAGACACTCAATTTATGCAACATGTACAACGTGCTACATATGTGGTAGCTGATGGGATTGGGGTTGTAAAAGCAGCTTCATTGTTAAAACAACCTTTGCCAGAACGCGTTACTGGTTTTGACACGATGATCCATTTATTAGAAATAGCAAATAAAAAACATTATCGTATATTCTTACTCGGTGCGCAAAATGATACGTTGCAAAAAACTGTGAAAAAAATTGAACAACAATACCCCAACATAAAAATCGTCGGGGCACAAGATGGATATTTCAACTGGAAATCGAACGAAGTAGCAGATTCGATTGCAAAACTACAGCCTGATATTACGTTTGTTGCACTAGGGTGTCCGAGACAAGAAAATTGGATAGCTAACAACCTGTCTAAATTCAACCAAGGTGTATTTATAGGTGTCGGTGGTTCGTTTGACGGTATAGCTGGAACAGTTAAGCGGGCTCCAGTTATTTTTCAAAAATTAAATTTAGAATGGTTTTATCGATTATTAAAGCAGCCGAGTAGATGGAAAAGAATGCTTGCGTTACCAGAATTTGCTATCCTTATAATGAAACAGAAGCTAAAGGGAAAAACCCATGAGTAGCTCCAGCTTTGTCAAAAGTACATTATTATTAACCACTGCTACGTTATTATCTAAGATATTAGGAAGTATATTTCGTATCCCACTACAAAATATAGCAGGTGATCATGTATTAGGAATCTTCAGTCTGGTATATCCTGTATATATGGTGGCGCTAACGCTATCAGTAGCAGGTATTCCTATTGCCATTTCAAAGCTTATTGCAGATGCTCGTGCCCAAAACCAATTTAGTCAAATAAAGGAAATATACGTAACTGCAAGCATTCTTGCCTTTCTTTTTGGACTTAGCAGTTTTCTGGTTATTTACGGTTTTTCCTCAACTATTGCAGAAATTTTAGGGGGACAGTCCACAAGACTTGCTTTAATTATCGTAGCTGCGACTCTATTAATCGCACCGTATATGGCTGTTTATAGAGGTTACTTCCAAGGATTTGAAGATATGAAACCGACAGCTATCTCTCAGGTGATGGAACAGTTTGTCCGTGTTGGGTTAATCTTACTTATTGCGTACTACCTTGTGCAGCAAAAATTTTCAGATGAAGTTGTGGCAGGTGGTGTCATGATTGGCTCTGTAGTAGGCGCATTTATATCACTTGTCTACTTAAAAGCAAAATATATTCGTTCTTCATTCAAGCAAACACTATCTAGAAAATACACGTTCCATAGCTTTACTTCACGGAGTAAACATATTTTAAAACTATCTATACCAATAGCTATAGGAACAATTACTATGGCTTTAATTAATTTTATCGACTCCATTACGATACCATATGGTTTAAGAAATATTGGAACTTCAGAAACAAATATTAATTATCTCTACGGAATTTATGGACGTGGACTTTCTGTTGTACAAATGGCAACTGTTTTTTCAACATCGGTTGTTTTACCATTAATACCTCTGATTACATCCAAGCTATCAGAAGGAGATACAACCCAAGTCCGAGCAATAACAGAAAAAACATATCGAGTTACACATATTCTTTCTTGGCCAGCAGCTGCAGGCTTACTGGCACTAACTTTACCTATGAACTTAGCTTTATTTACTGACTTAGAAGGAAATTGGATACTGGCTATTATTGGATGTAGTTCTGTATTTACCTCATTAACTATTTTAAGCACTGGAATTCTACAAGGATTGAACTTAGCCAAACAAGCTGCAATGATTGTAGTTATTGGTGTTTTTATTAAAGCTGCAACAAATATTTATTTAATCCAACTTCTTGGTTTAGCTGGGGCAGCCGTATCAACATTAGTGGTATATATCATTTTATTTATCATTAACACTTGGTATATTTATAAACACCAACCATTTAGGCTCATGAAAAAAATGATTGTAAAAATTAATCTTGCTTCTCTATTTATGGCAGTGGTTATTGGAGCACCAACGTTATTTATATCCGTTGCTGACTGGACAAGAATCCAAGCATTAGTTTATCTAACTATAGCTATTGTAGTTGGAGTAGGGATATATATTGCACTATTACTTTTAATGAAAGTAATTAATGTGTTTGAAATATTACAATATACTCCATATAGACAACAGAAAGGAAGAGCCAATAAATGATTAAACTGAGATGGTTTTGGGTTGCCTTGCTAATTTTAATAGCAATTACCATTCCTGGGATTATGGACCGATGGGAAAAGGAAACAAATAACAATACATACGAAATTGTTGTTCCTTATCATGAAATTGAACAACTTGCTACCGAAACGGAAAATTTAAATACAGACGATATACTGGCCACTTTAAAAAAAGCCGGATTGAATACTGTTAGTATAAACCAAATATCATTAAAATGGATGGAAGAACATAAACTTATTTCTATCTATAGTGAACAAGAGCTAAGGAAGGCTCTACTATTCAGCAAAAACGCTTCGAAAATTAACACAGCTGAAGAAGGGTATTACATTACTCAACCAGAAGAAGCAAATTACAAACAGCTAATTGAGCAAAACCTGCAACCATCAACCACTACAATTGGCGATCAGACATTTTACTTCATTAAAAAAAAGCCAGGTTTATTATCAACAAACTTTGCTTTTAATAAAGAAACCATTGAACAAGTAAAAGCAAATGGCTTGGACTATATCTTTCGAATCGGCAACGAAGATCAACCATTCAATCAAAGTACAGTTAGTCAGCTCATTGAAATGAAGAAGTCAGGGTCAAATAAAATACTATTTTCAGGTCAGGAACTTATTGGCTACCCTAACATGACAAAGGTAGAGAATTGGACAAATTCACTTACAAAAAATGGCTTCCAGTTTTATTTTATAGAATTTAACCTCCAAAAAGGTTTACAGACAGTTGCTCGTAATACAGATTACAATATCATCAGATTGCACAGTCTACATTTAGACAATAAGAGTTTGCCCGAAAATGTTGATCAAGCAGTAAGAGCTGTGAAAGAACGTAATATACGGTCAATCTTCTTTCACTTACAAACGGGTAAACCTGAAGATAGTTTAAAAAATGCAACTGCATTTGTGGAAAGCGTCCATGATAAATTAGCAAGTGATTATACGCAAGGAACACCGACACCGTTCTCTGAAATAAAAACTCCTACTTGGTTGCAGATACTTTTATTTGCTGCAGGCATTCTATTTACTGGATTAGGCTCTACTTTGTTGAAGAATAACAAATGGATCTTTATTTCAACTATCTTTATGTCAATTTTAGCGCTGGCTTACTTATTAACCCAAAAACTCTTTTTATTACAAGGTTTTGCATTAATGATAGCTATTTTAGCGCCAATCTGTGCGATGTTATCTACAATGCGAAGCACAAATAATAACATTAGGGATATCACAGTCCAATATTTTAAAGCGCTCGGAATAACTTTTATTGGAATAATGATTGTTATTGGCTTGTTAAATGGAAATCCATTTATCACTGGGTTTGAAGTATTTAGAGGAGTCAAGCTCGTTTATGTAATTCCAATCATATTCGTCGCCGTTTTTTTACTCTGGAGAGAAGCTTTAAAATTATTAAATGTTCCGGTAAAATACTGGCATCTAATTATTTTCCTTATCATTGGTGCAATTGGTATTTACTATATTACACGTACTGGTAATAATGCAACTGTAAGTGGTATAGAGTTAATTTTACGCAGCGCACTAGAAGATTTGCTATATGTACGGCCTAGAACAAAAGAGTTTCTAATTGGCTTTCCATTTTTCCTATTAGCAATTTATGTCATTGGTAGTAATCGATTAATAGGAAAACTATTGCTTATTCCTGGAACCATTGGATTTTTATCCGTGATGAATACATTTACCCATCTTCATATTCCGTTACACATATCATTATTACGAACGGTTTATAGTATAGCCTTTGGATATCTTATTGGTCTTTTGCTTATTTTCTTATATAAAAAATGCGCACCGATTGTCACTAAATACATGATAAAGGGGTGGCGATAATGCGTATTGTACTGTCTGGCTATTATGGTTTTGACAATGTAGGTGATGAAGCCATACTATTTGCTATTATTGAGCAACTACGAATGATTGATCCTCAGGTCGAAATTAATGTATTATCCAATAACCCTGAGAAGACAAAAAAAACGTATCATGTTAATGCCGTACATCGGAGAAAATTTTGGCAAGTTATTGAAGCACTAAAGAATACGGATGGTTTAATAAGTGGTGGTGGAAGCTTGTTACAAGACAAAACTGGTATGCTTACTATTCCTTATTACGCAGGGATTATAAAGATGGCTAAATTCTTTCGTAAACCCGTTTTTGTTTACGCCCAGGGAATGGGGCCGATCAAATCGGCTTTAAATAAATGGATTGTTAAGCACGCTTTAAATCAAGTTGAACAAATTACGGTACGAGATAAAGCTTCCCGGCAACTGCTGAGTGAAATTGGCATCAAACAAGAAATTTCCATTGTTCCAGATCCAGTAGTAGGATTAGATGCCAGTTCCTATACCCATCAATGGACTATAACTCAGACTTTCAACCAAAAGTTCGTAACAATAAGTGTAAGAGACTGGTCTACGGATCATCCATTTACTAAAGAAATCGCATTATGTTTAGATCGAGTTGTTCAAAATGGATATGCAGTTGTTTTTGTTCCCATGCATGGTGAACAGGATGAACGTAAATCAAAAGAAACAGCAAGCCTAATGAATGAGCAAAGCTATATTTCACCAGTTGATGATTCCCTACAATCGAAGATAGCTCTTATAGGAGAATCTAAACTGCTTATTGGTATGCGTCTCCATTCGCTCATATTTTCAGCAATCAATTATACACCATTCATAGCTATCTCATATGACCCCAAAATAGATGCTTTTGCTTCACTTGTTAATCAACCGCTAGCTGGTCATGTCGAAAAAAGTGATTGGGATCATGAGCGTTTATATCAATTAGTTTGTACATCCCTTGTAAACGAGGAGTTTATTAGGGAAGAATTAAAAGAAAAAATGACAATATATCAGCACTTAGCCCAACAAACACCAGAACTAGCTCTTAGCACATTTCATAAACAAATAAAATGCGAACAAAGCTGTTAAGCTTTGTTCGCATTTGTATATAACTTGTTTTTTTGATTTCTGATTATATGTACTACCTTTGTCACTATTGTTATAATAGCATACCCATTTAATACACACATAATGGGTATAATAAAAAAACCGTAACGAGGAATAGTTAAAAACAAATTGGATAATCCGATATACATGATTAAGACTGCTGTTACTGCAATCGCCTCTTTTTTACGTGAAAACAGTGATATAATCGCTGTAATAAACGCAAGATTTACTAAATAATGATGCATTGTCTTTATAGGTCCAGCAAAGCTATACGAGTTATAATAATAAATGGCATCTGGGATTTTAAATAGTTCATAGGTTTTACCAATTGTAAACCAAGAAAACCAAAGACCAAAATTATTTTCAAATCCCTCTTTTATTTTCATAATGGCATACTCCTTACTCTCCATTCCCAATTCCCGCTGTTCTTTCCAATAGTCGGAAAAATCATATATATTAAATGGATTACTTCCAGCAAACCAACTATTACCTGAATGCGTAGATAATAGAATGAATTCATTAAACATAATAAAGTTTCTAATTACCCATGGAGCAATGACGATAGCAGCCCCAATTGCCCAAATACTAGTTATTAAAAGCCACATTTTTAAATGCTGGCGATATTTTATGAACAAAACAACAAATGCAATTAAAACCAATGGGGCAATTACAGGCCGAATCATCACTCCATAACAAAAGACAACAGCAAAGAAAAAATGAATGAGTTTCTTGTTAGACTCCAATGCTAGTAAAAATAAATAAATCGCTAAGCAAAAAAAGAATATACCAGGTATCTCGGTTAATGCAGTTCTAAAATAATGAAGTGGAGTGAAGTAAGTCGCATAAAATCCAGAAGCAACAAGACCTATCCACTTGTTTTTAAAAATTTTTGTTCCAATTAAATAAATAAGTGCAATGGTTGCTATGTTTAACAACATGTTGAAGATTTTTACCATTGTCATTTGCTCTATGTTAAATAAATTGGCTAACTGAAAAAGTAACACTAATATCATAGGGTGACCAGGTGTAACAAATGCATTACTTTCTTTATCTGTATTGTAACCATAAATACCATCTTCAATAATCTGATTAGCCATTTGTGTATACAAATAAGCATCTCTACTTCCATACTTCCAAGTATGTTCTTTTAGCATTGCAATACGTTCGCTAATTTCTCCATCATCTAGTTGTGCTTGAATTTTCTGATCGCTTGGTTTAATGAAATTTTCACCAGGATGTTTAATAAAAAAAACAATATGTAAAATTAGGCTAAATATCAAAATAATCCCAAGTAAGTATATAGGTGCCCGTTTAAATAATTTTTGTAAAATAGTTAAATGCTCCATAGATTACCTCGCAATTAAATATACTCCAATCACAATAATTACCGCTCCCGTCCATTGCGTAGGGGTAACGATTTCTTTAAAAATAAAATACCCAATTACTACTCCGATCACATACGCTAAGCTCTGAAAAGGATATGCAATACTAAATGGCATCCTTGAAAGAATATAGAGCCATAAGCCTGTTGCAAACACATAGATAATGCCACCTCCAATAATATAAGGAGACTTCACAACTTGTAAAATACTATCCAGATTAATTGCCCCTATTTGAACCATGCCCGCTTTCCAAAGCATCTGCCCGCTTACTAATAATAATATATTGATAACTAACAATATGTAATTCATGCGTTTTCTTTCCTCTGTTTACTTGTTTTATTTAAATGTTTTTGGTAGTCCTGCTTTAATAAAGAAAGCTCCTGGGTTAATAGAATGACTTTGTTATTTAATTTGGATATTCGTTTCGTTAGATCAAAAATCATAATTATCGTACATAGTAAGCCAAATAAGAAAAGTAAACTAGGTGCATAGACAATGCCTAAGAACTTTGCTAGAAAGTTTAATAAACCCGGAGACAGACTTAATACCCCTAAAACAATACATGTAAAAATCCAAATAAGGGAGTCTTTCGTTTCAAAAATACCTCTCCTCACCGCTTCAATCACTATTACAAAAAAAATACATACGATAATGAAGCTAAATATGGTAATATCCATCAATTCATTACTCCTTAACAATTGATTGCATTAATATGGACAACGTTACTTTTCCCATATAATAAATGCTTTTCCAAGGTGTAATTGAAGACTCACCACCTTGTCGTCCCTGCATATTGGCTGTAACTTCTTTTATTCGCATCTTTTTTCTGCTTAAATGCATCAGCACCTCAGGCTCTGGATAATCTTTCGGATAATCATTAGCAAACAATTCAATAACATGACGGTTTATAGCGCGATATCCCGAAGTTGGGTCAGTATAGCTTTTTTTAGTTAATAACTTTAAAATTACATAAAAGTAATAAATCCCTATTCTTCTTAGTTTACTTCCTTTATAATCTGTTCTGTGCAAAAATCTTGAACCAATAACCATATCTTCCTCATCATTTATAATTGGTGTGATTAAATCAAATAAATCACTCGTTTTATGCTGTCCATCTGCATCAAACTGTACTGCTATGTCAAATCCTTGGTTATAGGCATATTTGTAACCAGTCTGGACTGCCCCACCAATTCCTAAATTCTGTGAAAGATCTAGTTGAACTACATCAAATGTACTCACAATATCCTTTGTCCGGTCTGTTGAGCCATCATTCACAACACATATCTCTAAATTTCGTATTTCCTCTTTTAGCTCCACTAAGCTAGATAAAGTCTTTCCAATAGTATCTTGTTCATTATAGGCAGGTACTATAATGAGTGTTTTAGGAATACTTTCTAAGCACACGATCATCATCCTCCTTCTTAATTTTTTTAAAGAGCAGATGAGGTTGTTCCATCTTCCCAAAAATGAACCAATAGTAAGAAGTTATTCGGAAAATAAGTCGTACTACAAACCAGCTTAAAAAAGTAACAAGGAAAAATGTAATTACTTGCCAGCTATGATATACGATTGGTGATCCACTACTTACAAATTGTCTAAAAATCATTAAAAATAATGGGTGGATTAAATAAATCCCAAAGGAAGTTGCACCAATTTCCATAAAAAACAGTTTTGTTTTTGGACTAAAGGTTTTATTTGTAATATGCGCTAAATAAAATAATAATAAACCTGCAAATAGCGCATAAGTTGCCCAAGTGAATTCCCCTAAATAACTTGCCACAAGATAAGGTAGATTCTCTGATATAGCTGGAAATACATTAGTTCTTACCAAGTACATATATCCTGTATAAAGTATTAATATGACACCGTACCCAATGCTTAAAGGAATAATGATTCGATCTTTAAAAAATGGCTGTTTAAATTTATTTTTTAAGTCTGTATAATAAATTCCAAGATATGCACCAATAAAGTAGAAGGACAGATAAGATAAAGATACTGAGCCTTTCCATGGAATATGGAAATAAGCATCATTTAGCAAAACCCATATCCACTGGACAATTAAACCAATAATAATAGCGTATTTCCTTAAAAAAAGGGACTTCTTAAAAACCACTAGCAATAGCGGAAATAACAAATAAAATTGCACACTGATAAACACAAAATACAAATGTGTATGTGCTTTTCCTAAAGCTAGTAAAAGCAAAAATCGGTTAATTGCATATGATATGTTTGGATAATCATAATAAACATACATTTTAATAACAAAGTAAAGTAGTGAGAATATAACATAAGGAATTATAATAAACTTCAGTCGTTTTACATAGAAGCGTTTTATTAATCCCCTATTTACCTCTCTCGGAAAATAATTGTAAAACAATACAAAACTACTGAGCATGATAAACGTAGGAGTACCTAACTTCCCAGCAATATTAAAAAAATTGTATATTGGAAAAAGTATGGAATCTGGTTCTATATTTGTTACTCCGCTTGAAGAAGAGTGGACAATTAAAACAGCAAAAATAGCAAAAGCCCTTGCTATTTGTATCTCATCTAATGATTTTTTCTTTAAATTATTCATTACTATCACCATATCTATGTCATTAAGCTTAGTAATAATTACTAACTTGTTTAATTTCCTATCTTGATTTAACTCTTTCTAGCTTTAACCATTTTAATAAAGGGCGATAGCTCTCACTGATTATTCCTGTCAATTCAACTAATAACTCTACTATTATCAGTATTAAAAAGAGAATAATAATTGAACTCCACATTTCTGAACGATTTAGCATGATGCCGGCTAAGCTAAATAGCGAGCTCATTCCATAAATTAATATGACGGTTTGCTTATGCGTATATCCCAATTTGAGAATACAATGATGTAAATGTGATTTATCTGGTGCAGATATTGGTTTTTTGTGTATAATACGACGAATAATCGCAAATAAAGTATCTAAAATTGGAATTGCTAAAATAATGATAGGCACTAAAAGCGAAAATAAAGCTACATTTTTAAATAAACCAGTAACTGCAATGACACTAATCATATACCCCAAAAATAAGGACCCGGTGTCACCCATAAATATTTTTGCTGGGTAGAAATTAAATATAAGAAATCCAAGTGTACTACCAAGCATCATAAAAGAAATTAATGCAATTGGTATATTCCCCATAGAAACTGCTAAGCCGGATATTGTTAAGAAAGCAATAGCTGCAATCCCGGCTGCTAGTCCATCTAATCCATCAATTAAATTAATTGCATTTGTAATAGCAACAATCCAAAGAATTGTTATTGGTATGGCAAGAAAACCAAATTCAATTCGATCAGCAAATGGTATCGTTATAAAGTCTATCTTGAATCCTCCAATAACTGGTATGGTAGCAGCTACTAATTGCATAATAAATTTGAATTTAGCCGATTTTTGAAATAAATCATCTAAAATTCCAACAAACACAATTATTGTTGCACCTATCATAATAGGCAAGTAATGAATCGTGTTTGGTAAAAACACTAAAAATCCAATTAAAAAACTGACATAGATAGCGAGTCCACCTAATCTCGGCATTATTTTTTCATGCACTTTTCTGTAATTCGGTTTATCTGTTGCTCCAATTTTAATTGCTATACTTTTAACCAGGGGTGTTAAAATTACTGCTGCAACAAAACATATAATAATCGCGCTATAAATCATAGGAATCCTCCTGCATACACTAACTCTATCTCTCTTGTCTGTTCAGAAAAAATATTTAGTTGCAGAAGAACAACGCTGTCATCTTGTTATTTCTTTAATAAATGACCGCGTCTTAATAACTTGCAACTGTGTGAAAGATAAAGATGATTACTTTCTATTTTTAAACGATAGCTTTGTTAAATTCGGTTATATCATTACTGCTTTTAAAGTTTTTGTACCTTTCCAATTCATCAGTTGTAATAAGTATAGATGGATATTTGTTAAAACGTTGCATTTGCTCAATACTATTTACTGTCCAAGCAACTACCTGAACACCTAGCTCATCAAACCTTTTAACATATTTATCTCTTATTCCATCATGTTTTACCGCTAGATACTCGGCATTTAGCTTATTAATAAGCCTGAAATGAGAGCGTTTCATTTTATTTACGAGGGGGCCTATTTTAATATCTTTAGATAGACTTCTTAGTTTCATAAGGGAATGATGATTAAATGAAATAACGTAAACTTGATCAAGCATCTCCATTTGTTGTATTACTTGAAATACATTCTCTTCTAATGAATCGTATAGTTTAGTATTCTTCATTTCAATGGAAACAGTAACTTTATTTTTTGCTAGGTAAAGTACCTCTTCTAATGTTGGAATAGTTTCTTTTTCATGTATTTTGAACTGTTTCAGTTCATCCAAATTATAGTTTTTAATTTCTCCGCTTCCATTTGTCATTCGGTCTATTTTATAATCATGCATGACAACGGGAATACCATCTTTGCTTAAGTGAACGTCCAACTCTATATGAGTAAAACCTAGTTCAATAGCGGCATGAAAGGAAGACATTGTATTTTCTGGATACTTAGCCGGATATCCCCTGTGTCCTATCCCTCTAATAGACATAAATAACTCTCCTTTTCATTTAAAGAATGTATTTTTAGATTAGTTCTATTATAGATATTGAATATTGAGTGCATATTAGATAAAAGTAAAGAATTTGTAAATTTTTAAGATTTTTCATTAATACTTTTAATTAGAAATAGATATTCAATCATAACATTATGAAAATACACTTAGAATATAAGACAAAGTTCATTGTTTATTTCTAAACATATCTTTCCTTATCGAAGTAATATTTCTTCACTTTCATGAACGAAATTAAACAAATATGTGATATATGTCTCAATCAGATCTAAAAAAGATGACTCCTGTTCAATACAGAAATCATCTTTTAGATACAGCATAATTTTATTAAGTTTTTAATAAAAGATACATTTTAATAGTTCTCTAGCATTTTATAAATTCCAGTTTTTCGCTTCAATTTTTTTCGATCCCAAGATCAAATAATTTAACTCTTCTTTCGGAATTTTATTAAATTCTTCGCGTTTAACAAAATAAAAGCCAACCCCCAACATAATCCAGACTGCCAAAGCAATTTGTGATTGGAGTCCTAGAAAAGCTGGTGAACCAGGAATTAACAGTAATGCTAAGAAAATTAAACTAGCAAACATTCCGACCCCTGAAATAATTTTTTTAAATGGCGATACGATATGCTTTTTCCGATCAAATGAAGCTGTTTTTTTTGTTTTAAACAACGTAAATGCTGTATAACATGTATAAAAATAAGCAATGGTTACACCAACAGAAGACATGTCTACTACCCATAATAATGCTTCTCTGCCGAACCATGGTGCAAACGCAGATATAACGACCGTAAAAATGATCCCAATATAAGGGGTTTTATATTTAGGATGAAGTTTTGAAAATGATACTGGCAATATCTTTGCTCGTGACATCGCAAATAATAAGCGACTGGAAGAAATAATAAAACCGTTTAACCCTGTAAATACACCCATGGTCAATGCAGTTACTAAAAGTGCTAAACCGATTGTACCGAGTAATTCTTGTATCGCGGCACCTGCTCCCCATACGTTGCTTTCAGCTACTAAACCTTCCCACGGCTGTGTCATAGCAGTGGCTAAAATCATAAGGCTGTATAAAACTGCTGCAAAAAAGATTGCTAGAATAATTAAGGAAAATGCTTTTTTGGAAGAAAAATGAAATTCTTCAGCTGCTTGCGGTACATTATCAAAACCGACATAAGCCCAAGGAGCAATTGCTACAATCGAGATAATCGCTGCCCAAGCAGTCGTGTCGGATGGAAAATATGGTTGTACATTTGCAAGGCCAGACCCTGGTTGAGCACCGACCATCCATGTAATAATTAATATACTTCCAATCATTACGCTACAAAAAATAAATTGCATACGTCCGGATATTCCTGTTCCTCGGATATTAAAGTAACCAAATGCTCCTAAAGCGATGGATGCGATAATTATTTCCATTCCATACACATCCCAGCCAGCAATTTGATAGAGCGGGAAGTTTTCAATAAGTGTAGGAAAAACAAATTTAAGCATTAAAGCAAAAGCAGATGCATTTAACGCGACAATACATATATATCCTAATGTTAAAAACCAACCACTAATAAATGCATGCTTGCGCCCCAAGCTAATAAATGCATAAGCAAATTCTCCACCTGTTACTGGAAAACTCTTAATTAAAAACCCGTAGCTCACAGCAATTACCATCATTAATAATGCACCAATTGCTAAGCCAATAATAACTCCCATAGGCCCTGCTGTTGCCATCCATGTTGTAGGTTGAACAAAAGCCCCCCAACCAATCGATGAACCTAAAGCAATTGCCCAAACCCAATGCGCCTTTAAAGATTTTTTTAGTGTCGTTCTTTCCTCCATGAAACCGGATCTCCCTTTTCAAATCAAATTAACCTACCATTATGCTTACTTGTAAAATGCTGGTACATTGTACGATTATTGTACAAGCTACCATTGTGTTAAAATAGCTTAGTCTCGTTTTCTATCATCCTCATCATACAAAATGCACAGCTATATGAAATAAACGGTATTCTTTGCTATTCCTGTTTTATGCATAGGTTAAACCTGTTTGGGGTCGATTTATCCAATGAAGCTTCAATCAGTGGAATATTTTGTTCCCACTGATTATTAGTTTCCACATGGGTTTACTCAAAGACCACTGACAAAATGAGGCATTTGACTTGCGATTGGATTTTCTCTACTTTTTTGCTGATTTCGCATCGTAGGTGGAAGGGAAGGGTTACTGCCAGTTACAGGTAAAATAATAGCGGATTGATTCTGTAAATTTTTCCTCTCAAAGAGACTAAAAGCAACTATTTACCGTATCTTTGCTTCATTTGCTGTAAATATTCTGCTGAATTCCCTTTAGGAATGCTTAAGCTTTTCCACTCGTTACCTTTCAGCTGTTTCCCAATATATACAATTTGTCCAACATGCGAAGCATAATGAGCAAGCTGTCTTTCAACAGCTTCTAGCACCAGAATTGGCTGCTCTCGTATCTTTACATGTTTTCGCAAATCTTCTGCTGATATTTGCTCCAATGCGTCAAATAACACGGACCAACCCTCGTTCCATACAGTAAGCAATTCTTGTTTCGATTGAATCGTATTTATAAATTCCTGATCACGATGGCGATTACTTTTTTCTCCATCCGTCGTTAAAAAGTTTGTCCACCTTGACAGCATATTGCCTCTCATATGCTTAACAATTACTGCAATACTATTGGAAGCCTCATTAAATGTCCAATGTATATCTGTTTCATCCAGCTGCTCAAAAGTGCCATCTCCCTGTTCCTTTATTTGCGCAAACCTTCGTTTAATTACCTGCAAATATATATTCCCCAATTCCATAAATGCATTCTCTCCCTTTTCATATATAAGATTAGCTAAAACTTTATACAATGAGACTTCCCGTGGGGTTTTCTTCACCCCCCATGGATTGTTAGTTGAATGAATCGGACTTTTACTGCTGTTGATCACCCACTTATAATTCTCGTCTTTTCCTCGAATTCTTGAATTCGGGATCTTATAGCCAGTTAACTGCGATAAATTACTACTTTTCGCAATTAATATACAAATAAAAGCATCATCCATTGCAATCTCCAAATAGAAAAATCGTTTTATAAATTTCATCTATCATTTTTTCACATAACGAAGGCAGTTTATTTGACCGAGAATGTTTTCTTATACAAACCATGACGCCGCAAGCACCTAATTTTATAGGTTCCTATAAAATCAAAAAGACCCGGCTCTCCAAAGAGCACCGAGTCCTCACCATATCATTTAACCAAACACCGTCCACAGCTTACCGAACATGATCCATAGTTTTGAAAACAGATAGGAGAAGAAATTCTCAAATTCATTCCCTTCTTCACCTTCATCTTCTTTGCTATCCTCATGTTTCGTGACAGTATATGTTTTAACTGTTTCATGCCCTGCTAAATCAACGACTTTAAACTCAAATTCATTTTTTCCGTCTTCTAATTCAAGTTCTACTTCTATTTGCTCGTTGAAGCTATTTTTTCCGTAAGGTTCAGAAAGCTCGTGTTTATAAACATGGTCCCCATCAACAAATACGTTTATATCATCAAAATTATCACGCACTTTCGCTTTTACTGTAAGCGTATCTTCTTTTGTTTTCTTTTTCCCTTTAATATTTAATTTTGCTTCCTTCGTATCGACAAAATAACGGCGTCCTATTTCCGTTTCATTCCCAAGATTGTCCACTGCTTTCATATGTTTGAAATAGTATCCGTCCTTTTTGTGCTTAACAGATAAGGAAAATTCATAGCGTTTGTTTTCTTTATTAAACTCCAGTGTTGCTTTTTTGCCATCTATAGTTACTTCTTTCACACCAGATTTATCCGTTACATAACCAGAGAAAACAACTTCTCGCTGATTATCCACTCCTAGATTCTCTGGAGTAATTAAGCGTAAATCAGGTGCAGTTTTATCTGGCTCCTGCATCTCTGCTTTGACCTCTGTTTCATTTCCTGCATAATCCTGTACTCGTACCGTTATCGTTGCGTCAGGATCTATATCCGATAAAGGATGCTCTTTTTCGCCATTCACATAAGGCTCTTCCAGCACAGGCTCCTTATTTACAAAAACCTCCCAAGAAGCAACACCACTTCCTTTTTTAGCATCTTGTGCTGAAACCGTAAGCTTTTCATCATCAAAGCTATACGTTGCTTCTACTTTGGGAGCTGTTGTATCCAAAATTATTGGGAGTTGCAACGTTTGCCATTCTGCGCCTTTATAATCGATTTTTGCTTCTGCCTGTAAATAATAGTTTCCTTCTGGAGCAGGTTTTCCTTTAATCTTGCCATCCCAAACTCTGTCGGAAGAAATAGAATAATAGGTTCCATTTCCGGAATCATAATAATCTTTTCTAATTCCTGACTCTAAACGGATGGTACGAATTTTTTTCCCTTGTTCATCTAGTACGGTAAACCGCGCTTCTTTTGCATTTCTTAAAAATGACAATATTGGCAGAGCATCATCTTTTATGCCATCATCATTCGGAGAAAAGGCAATTTTTTCAGGATCGATCTCTCCAGTGGCTAAATCTTCTCCTAAATAGTTATACTGCATGTCTCCATTTTCATCTTTACCGGTAGAAGTGACCACCCCTGTCATACCATAAAATGAATCCTCTTCCCATACTGGTTGATCAAAAATCGATGCTTTGTCCCATTTCCCTTTAAAGCCTACATAAGGAACAGTTAACTGTGGATGTGAGTCTGTTCGATCTGTTAACCTAACAAACCCTTCTAACCAGTACCCACTTGTAAATACTTCCGATAATTGGTTATCAACAGAGCTTACATCAACGGTTACGGTAAAGGTAGTCTTCCCATTTGCAGGCACTTCTATCGTTGCCTGTTCTTTCCCATTAATTGTTACAATGTCTCCTAGATCGTTAGACGGTAAAAGATTTGGTGCCGTAACGAAATTTTCATTGCTATTTGCAGCTGTATCCGTTTGAGCAGTTGCTGTTACATCATAACTCACAGCCGTATCTTGGAAATTTTCTGCAGTTAATTCAAAAGAAACCCGGTTCTCAGAAATCTCTTTTAGTGCAACTTTTGCTTCCTTTGTTTTCGATTCTGTAACTACAACTGGCGTAGTTAGTGCTGCATGAAGCTGCATGATACCGGAGCCTTGACGCCGTGGAGAAACTGGTTCCTCTTCAAACTGTATTTGGTCTGCCGTATTCATTATGACGTTTTTGGCAAACTGAATCCGGTCTGCCTGCTCATAACCAAACTCCTCATCGACACGCTGTAAAACTAGCGCCCCACCTCCAGCTACATGCGGTGCAGCCATCGATGTTCCGCTCATTAAACCGTATTGATTATCGTTTAATGTAGAATAGATTTGCCCTCCCGGGGCGGTTATTTCTGGCTTGAAGTCAAGATTTGGCGTAAGCCCCCAAGAAGTGAATGCACTCATTTTCCCAGCGTCCGGGTTGTCAATCGTGGTCGTTTCACCGGAAAATACGATATTCACTGGCTTCTCTTCTGCTAATGCTGCTGCAAGTTTATCGCCATCACTTTTTAACATAAATAACTGCGGAATGGTGATCTCAGCGGAGGTAGCCATGCTGATAATCCCATCCGTATTATTATAAATAATAACGCCAGCAGCACCGGCAGCTTGTGCATTTAACGCTTTATCCGTAAAAGCCAATTCGCCACGTTGGATTAATGCATATTTTCCTTCTGGATCTTTTCCTTCAAAGTCTTCAGGATACCCAAGCCCAGCATCGAATACAGGGAAGGAAGTGCCATCGGCATCAGGACTTGTATTGCCTGCTGATAAAAAGGCTGCTGACTCTTTTTGATCGTCAATGGTATAGGTTAACTTATCTACTTCCATAAATGTATTTTCAAATGAAGCAACCTGGAGTGAATCAGAAGAGACACCTGGTGATCCTGCTACACCATAATCCGGATTAGCCGCATCAGGATAAGCAAATCCATCACCAAATAAAGCATTATTACCGGCAGAAATGGACATAAGTACCCCATTTTCGACAGCACGAGAAACAGCTTGTTGCTCAGGTGCATCATCATTGACATAGCCAGCTGGCGAACCTAAGCTCATATTTAAAGCGTCTGCGCCTAGCTTAATCGCATCATCAATTGCTTTCACATAAATATCGCCAAAAGTAGACTGCATTTCTGGGTCATTTCCAAACACTTTCAATGCAAGCAGCTGTGCTTCTGGAGCAACCCCAACAACACCGCTACTCTCTTCATTTCCATTTGCTGCAACAGTACCTGCAACATGCATACCGTGATAGTTTGCTCCAGCATGTATTTCTCGTATTTCACCATTGTTATCCATATAATTGTAGCCATATGGGATTTTTTCTGTATAAAATTTTCCCGGAAGCGATTCGTTATCGACGATCTGTTCCACTTCATCTTCTGTTAGTTCAGCAGTTTGTTCATCAGATAACATCATATCCTGGTGAGTTGGGTCAATCCCGGTATCAATAATACCAACAACCATCCCTTCCCCCTTAAAGTCATATTCTCTCCAAGCCTGCTGTGCTTCTACTAATTCTTTACTATATTTCATATCCGGTATAGCAATTGGGCGTTTGTACTCATTTACGGTATGAACCTTTTTTACGTTATTCATTTCTTTAATTTTTTCCAGATCACCTTGCTTCACTTCTGCACTAAAGCCATTGACAACCGTTGTAAATTCCTCGTAATAGGTTGCATCGACTTTTTTCTGCTTCATTTCTTCTTTTACCGACTTTTGTTTTTTCTTGGCGCCGTTTTCCAATTTTTTCTTTTCATTTTTCGGCATTTGCTTAAACATTATGCCTTTTTTTATTGCTATTTCTATTGCTGGTTTATCTTCCACTTCTACAATGACTCGGACCTTTTTATTAGGATTACTCGTTTCTTTTAATTTTTCTGATGTAAGGTCTGGCTGATTTTTCATCTGAGGTAATTGCTTCACTGCATGCACCGTGGAAAAACTGCTAAACATAAGTAAAAATACAAATAACATAATAAAAGAGCGTTTAATGGTCAATCTTAGCTTCATACAATTTCCCCCTTGGATTAAAATGTTAATTTTTGAACAACATTATGAACGATAGAATATTAGGAAGGGAACATAGGTTCAAAAAGGCTACATAATATGTCATAATGACTGTTTTTTAGATCCGTATCATCAGAAAAATCACCCTTTCTATTTCAATCTAAATATTCTGATATATTAAATCATATTAAAGTTGGTAATATATAGGAAGTGTAAATAGTCCTGTATTCAAATAGAGAAGATTTGTCCTTTTCGACAAATAACTACAGTTTTTCACCAGACTTATGGACTAGATATCAACGTGCTGAACAAAATCATAAGATAGATTTTTCGTGATATAATTGATGTTTTTTTAGAAATATTTGATTTTCCTGCGATATTTCAAGGATAGACACAATTAAGATGGAGAAGCATGATATGTTTTTTAAAATAAAAATGCGCTGTAGTTCGCACAGTTAGTCCTTTTTCCCTACTAGTATTAGAAAATAAAACCTAGGAAATAAAATGACAAACGACATCTAATCTATAAAGTGAATCTTCAATCAGTGGGGGTTTTCATTCATCCTCTACTGATTGTTAGTACCGTAATGGTATGACCTAAAGGCCGCTTACGAAACAGGGCATTTAGGTGCTGTTATCTCCCACTTAGACTTGTTGCAGTACAGATTTATCCAACTCCTGAAGTGGGAGTCGTACAGCACCTTATATACGGGATAAAAAGCAACCCTCCGTTAAAATAGGACATTTGCAGTAGTTTTCGTCAAATTTCGCTAACCTACTTTCAAACTATTTTTCATGGCAAAATGATAATTTAAGTGCAAGGATAGTTGCGGTCTAATTTAATTGTTAACACAACACACTAAAAACCCCTCAAACAAAGTGGTAGAGGGGTTTTTTAATCAAAATAATCATTAAAACCAGTTTGTGTGAAAGACGCCTTCTTTGTCTTTTCGTTGGTACGTGTGCGCACCGAAGTAATCACGCTGTGCTTGTACCAGGTTTGCTGGTAAATCAGCGGAACGATAACTGTCATAATAAGCAATGGCACTTGAAAAAGCTGGTACAGCAATTCCATGCTTAATTGCAATAGCGACGACTTCACGCAGGGCGTCTTGGTAGTTTTCTACGATTTCTTTAAAATATGGATCAAGCAGTAAATTAGCTAAATCCGGTGTTCTTTCGTATGCATCTTTAATCTTTTGCAGGAATTGTGCACGAATAATACATCCCCCGCGCCAGATCATCGCAATCTCACCGTAATTCAAATTCCAATCATTCTCTTCTGATTGCGCACGCATTTGTGCGAACCCTTGAGCATAGGAACAAATTTTACTCATATATAGTGCTTTTCTTACCGCTTCAATAAGCTCTTTTTTATCGCCAGTAAATTCCTTTTTCTCTGGACCATGCAGCTCTTCACTTGCGCGTACGCGCTCATCCTTCATGGCAGAAATAAAACGTGCAAATACGGACTCGGTAATTAATGGAAGAGGTACACCTAAATCAAGAGCGTTTTTACTTGTCCACTTTCCAGTTCCTTTTTGTCCTGCCGTATCTAGAATAACGTCAACTAATGGTTTTCCAGTTTCTTCATCTTTTTTGGTGAAAATATCTGCTGTGATCTCGATAAGATAACTGTCTAATTCGCCTTTATTCCAATCTGCAAATACTTCATGCAACTCGTCTGCTTCCATTCCAAGCACATGCTTTAAAATAAAGTACGCTTCTGCTATAAGCTGCATATCTCCATATTCAATACCGTTGTGCACCATTTTTACATAATGCCCTGCGCCATCTGGTCCAATATATGTTGTACAAGCAGCTCCATCTACTTTGGCTGCAATAGCTTCAAAAATTGGCGCTACTAGCTCATGCGCTTCTTTTTGACCTCCTGGCATAATGGAAGGTCCCTTTAACGCTCCCTCTTCTCCACCTGATACACCTGTGCCGATAAAATGTATGCCTGATTTTTCAAGGGCCTTATTACGACGTATCGTATCTTCATAAAGCGTATTACCACCATCAATTAAAATATCGCCTTTCTCCAAATATGGAAGAAGCGATTCAATGGTCGCATCTGTTGGAGCACCAGCTTTTACCATTAATAATATTTTTCGTGGTTTTTCCAGTGATTCCACAAATTCCTCGATTGTTTTAGTACCTTTAAATTGTTTTCCTTTTGCTTCATTGTCCAAAAAAGCATCTGTTTTATCGCCAGAACGGTTATAAACGGTAACCGAATAGCCACGGCTTTCAATATTTAATGCTAAGTTTTTCCCCATTACTGCTAAACCGATAACACCAATTTGTTGTTTTTCCATGTTTTGTAGGTCATTCCCTTCCAGGTTCTTACATCATGTTCAATGATAATGGTACAACTTCTTTTATTATAATAAACTTTTCACATTTTGACGATTGATTATGTTTATTGATCTCTTTTTCGCTTGGTAATGAGCAGGCGAAGCATACGTAAAACCGGTCGCTTCCCTCCCATCACTATTCCAGCCATTTCGGCAAACAAATGGAGCAGAATAAGCACAATGATCGTAATGATAAAGGCGACTGTTATACTTGCATTGGAAAACAGCACCGCCATGATGCCAAACAATCCACTAAACCCGTATATGATTAATACTGTTTTACGATGACTATACCCTGCTTGTAAAAGTTGATAATGAATATGCTTATTATCAGGCATCATAATATTCTCTTTATTATATGCTCTTCTTGCAATGGCAAACAGTGTGTCAAATATTGGCACAGCCAAGACAATAATTGGAATAACAAAGCTAAACAAAGCAACATTTTTAAATAAACCAAGCATGGAAACTACCGCAATCATATAGCCTAAAAAATTGGAGCCTGTATCACCCATATAAATTTTGGCAGGGTAAAAATTGTGATATAAAAAACCGAGATTGCTGCCAATTAACACGATACATAAATAAGCGACTATGATTTGCATATCAATAAAAGCCATGACACAAATACTGATTAAAGCAATCGTTGTTACCCCAGTTGCTAAACCATCTAGTCCATCAATTAAATTAATTGCATTGGTAATCCCGACCACCCAGAGAACCGTAATTAGTACACTTGCAAATCCCAATTCAACGGTGCCAAAGAGCGGAAGCGTCAATTTTTCAATAATCAGCCCAGAAGAAACCAAAAACGAAGCTGCGATCAATTGTCCTGTTAATTTAACAACTGGCTGAATGCTGAAACGATCATCTAGAGCACCGGTTATAATAATAACAACTGCTCCAGCAGCAATTTCAGCTAAATGCGGGTGGCTTGGTTGTAAATATACTAACCCTGCAACCATACCAAAAAAAATGGCTAAGCCTCCAAGCCGAGGCGTTACTTTCGTATGTATTTTGCGATAATTGGGGAAGTCAACGGCACCGATAAAGATAGCTAATCTCTTTACGGGATATGTCAGCAAAAAAGAAGTAATAACTGCAATCCCAAAGGCTATAATTAAATCCACATAATTTATCATATTATTCTCCTAATATTCTTAGCTGTGTTCCTCTTAGTTTGAATTATAATAATCGACTTAAATTATATCGAATCCTAGCAGTTTTTAGCAAATTTTATTGTACAGAATCGTCAAACATGATAGGCTAATTTTAAAAGTTAGCATTAGGATAGTGAAACTTATCTGGATGTTACGATTTAACTTATTGCAAGGTAAGTAGCTCAAGGCTTTGTCCAATAGGCATTAAGAAAAACAGAATAAACCTGTTGGAGATTATCATTTCATACAATGTAGCAAATAAAATGAACAAAGACGAGGGGCGCCCGTTTAGCAACGTAGCGAATGGAACGAATCAACTAAAGATTTAGGAATCATGCCCCTAAAAACAGGGGTATGCCGACGCCTGAGCGGCAAGCCCGTTTTTAGTCGGCCTTCCTCTTTACCACGAACCGATGAGGCCTTATCGTAGGGCGCATTTCTAAAGTCGCCTAGTTGCTGAGCGATGGAGCCGGACGTGGCTAGTCGGTTATTTCGTTATCCCCAAGCACTTAAGTTTATACTTTTGTATGAAAAAAACGCTATTTACCATTATATAACTTATTTATTTTAGGTAGTCTTTCAAGAATCTAAACATTATAAAGCAAAGTTTTTCATCATAGATGGTGGCTTGCGCTCTTGGCGAGCCATGCTGGTTTCTTATCTTTTAAAATCAATCCAGCTTTAACCGGACAAGCGACAATAGACATAGCCATTTTCACCAATTTTAAGGAAGGAGGTTGTTTCCATGAGCCCGTATGTATTTGTTGCAGCAGCTGCTCTAGCAATGATCCCCATTTTAGCACTCTTTAAAATAAATGTGGAAAAGTTAAAACAAGACCCTAGTCTACAAGCAAGAGTTCAAAACAATATGATGATTGGTGTAGCAATAAGCGAAGGTCTTCCAATACTATTGATTGTTTACGGCTTTTCTCAGATGGAAAGCGTAACTGAAGTTTCAGAGCTATACACACCGGCAATCATTCTATTATTTCTTGTTATCTTTGCGGTGTTCTTTATTTTTTTACAGAAAAAAGTAGATGTGCCGGAGGAAGCTAAAGCTATGGTCACACAATTTTCTTTAATTAGTACATTCCTAGTACTCGCGATCCCTATTATTTCCATCGTAGCATTATTTATGATGCTGCCTTAATTACCTAGACCTACACGGATAAAGTGTAAACAGCTGCTTTTAGCTCCAAATGTGGGCTTACCATACATAACTATAACTTATGTAAAGACTGGGATATAACCAAACCAGCGCTGCTGATTCAAAAAACGAACAATAAAGTAGACCCAATAAGTAGGGGGTTCTTTTATCCCCTACTTATTGTTAGTACCATAATGGTATGACCTAAAGACCACTAAACGAATCGAGTATTTAGGCGCTAATATCTACTGCTTCACTTGTCGTACTTGAAGTCGGAGTCTAACCTTATAAGCGGGATAAATGGATCGTTCGGCTATTGCTATATCGTATTTGCTTTTGTCCCAACCCCATTTAGAACTATCATTTAATTAGTTTTCCCCTTATTTTCCATATCTGATTCTAGACGTTGAATAAATTCTTCTGCTGCACTATAGCCTTGTTGTTTTAAATACCAGTTATTTGCCGCAGCTTCAATTAAGCCGACGACATCGCGTCCTGGTTGCAATTGAATTTCTATTGTAGGTATAGTAACCCCCATATAATCATTCGTCTTTGTTTCAAGTTCCAATTCATTGTTTAAAGCATCTTTTTCCCATTCTGTTAAATGAATATCCAATGCGATACGTGTTTCTTCTTGAAACGCCTTCCTTCCATACAAACGAACGACATTTAGTAAACCGACACTTCGTAAAGCGAGAAACTCTTTATTCGTTTCATTATGTGTTCCTAATAAAGTATCCGGACCGAGTTTTTTTAAAACAACGATATCGTCCGCCACTAATCGATGCCCTCTACCTATCAACGTGTGGGCAATTTCACTTTTTCCAATCCCTGATTTTCCACGAATGAGTATTCCAAGCCCAAAAATGTTAACACAAACAGCATGAATTGCTGTTTCCGGTGCTAATGACTTGATCATATAAGCATCATATTTTTCAATAAAAGTGGATGTAGGCTCTTTTGTACGAAGTAGTGGAATACCCTCTTCATTACAAAATTGAGTTAAATACATCAATCCTTCTTGTTCGGAGGTTACAATAAAACAAGGCGGATGGTATTTCACGATATTGCCAATTCGCGACCTTCTTTCATCATGGGTTAATTGATGTAAATAGGCGATCTCCTTTTTCCCTAACACCTGAACATGCTCCATTGGGAAAAAATCAAAAAAACCGATAAATTCCAGCCCAGGGCGATGTGTTCGTGGCTTCGTTATTAAACGCTCTAATTCATCATTTCCTGCCAAAATTTCTAAATTGAATTGTTTTGCTAATTGCTTTACGGTGATGGATTTCATCATGAATACGCTCCATTTCTATATCCCAGTATATCATTATATACGAACAGAAACATGAAAGGGTTCCACACGGATTACTAATGTACATGAAGAACACTTATTGTTAAATTGTACTAATACCGTTAGTTGTTTTATTATTTTAAATCAAAGCCTGCAGCATCATTAGACATGACAAAAAGACGAAAAGCCCTCTTGCTTTAAAGAGGACTTTTTCGAACAAAACCATATTTTCCCATGATCCTAACTCATATCGCTTCTTAGAATTGGAAATCAACTTGCTTTTTTTCTTGACTCTCATATCCTTTCATATAATCAATTCTCCGTTGTGCAGAAGTCTTGCTCACCTGCTCATCAGCATGGTAAGAAGAACGGACTAAAGGCCCTGCTTCACAATGCTTAAACCCTTTTTCCAGAGCTATTTTCTTTAATTCTTCAAATTCATCGGGATGATAATAGCGTTCAACTTGTAAATGCTTTTTCGTCGGTTGCAAATATTGACCAATTGTCATTATATCTACTTGGTGAGCTAACAAGTCATCCATTGCTTGAATAATTTCCTCTTTTTCTTCTCCCAAACCAACCATTATACTTGATTTCGTCGGCGTATTTGGCTTGATTTCTTTTACCCGCTGCAAAAGCTGGAGAGAACGATCATACATTGCCCTAGCCCGAACCCGTTTTGTTAGCCGCCTTACTGTTTCAATATTATGATTAAAAATATCTGGCTCGCTATCCATTAACGTATGTAAGCTTTCATAATCCCCTTTCATATCAGAAGGCAGAATCTCAATCGTACAGCCTGGATTTTTACGTCTAATCGCCCGAACAGTTTCTGCAAAAACAGCTGCCCCTCCATCATTTAAATCGTCACGAGCAACAGCTGTCACGACAACATGCTTTAGTCCCATGATTGCAACTGAATCAGCTACGCGTTCTGGTTCTCCCCAATCCAATTCATTTGGTAATCCTGTCTTTACAGCACAAAAGCGGCATCCCCTTGTACATGTATCACCTAAAATCATAAAGGTTGCTGTCTTTCTCTCGCTCCAACATTCGTGGATATTAGGACAACGAGCTTCCTCGCACACTGTATTGAGACGATTCTCCCGCATTAACTTCTTTAAACCACGATACGACTGATTCGTATTGATTTTCGTTTTTAACCATGCAGGTTTTCTTAGGGGTGTTGTATTTTTAGACATGAGAAACCGCTCCTTCTAATGGTAAATTAGCATATTTTTTTTCAGCTAACCGATACACTTCATTCCACTGGCTTTTTGTTAATGAAAATTCTTTCAGTTCAATTTCGAGACCTTCTGAAAAACCTTTTTTAAAAGCTGCTTTCACGGTGTCATACGAAATATTTTTCTGTAAAATCCGGTTTATGGTTGTAGCTTTGTTCCAAAAAGCTTGCTTCTTTCTCATTTTTATTTTTTCATTTGGAAAAATAAACATATCGAACAGCATATCTACATTCATCGATATAGGGATCGATCCGTGCTGAAGGAGTACTCCTTTTTTCCTCGTCTGTGCATTTCCTGAAAGTTTTTTACCATCCACGACCATTTCATAAAATGCTGGGCGCTCAAAACAAATATTGCTTCGCTCCTTAGATACCGATTCAGCATAACTTGCTTTTATTCCTAAATGGTTATATCCTTCCAGAATTCCTTTGGATAAATCATAATAGGCTTGGCGAATTGACGAAGCTACAGACGGGTGCGATTCGGAAATAACAATGCTATAAGTTAATTCATCGTCATGCAGCACAGCACTTCCTCCAGTCATTCTCCGAACCAATTGGCATTGGTGCTTCTGAACGCCTTCTAAATCAATTCTCCCCTCCAATTTTTGAAAATGTCCAATGGAAAGAGTAGGTTTCCTCCATTGATAAAAACGTAATGTTGGAGGTATTTTTTCTTCATAATGCCACTGTAACAGTGCTTCATCTAAGGCCATATTAATTGCAGCGTCATGAGGTACGTTTTCTAAAAATCCCCATTGTTCTTTCATTTACAACCGCCTCCAGTTAGTGAAAATTCAGTCTGTGGTAGGTATACTATATCTCCCCAATCATCGTAATTGGGAATTTTTCCCTCCTATTCATTGTACAAAAAATAATTAAAAAAAGAAATTAATTACAAATTATACAGAATAAAGGAATCTAACAAGAATTAGAATGGCTAAAAGGGATATTTGGAATGGTTTAGAAGAGTTGAGCTTTATACAACTATTTCTAAAATAGTTGGACAACCTTTGCGAAGAAATTGGTGTGTGTTATGTAGCAGTCACAGTGAAATTATCTACATTCAAAACGTAAGCGCCCGTCTAACGAGATACCAAACTTTATAATGCGAAAAGGACACATGGCAATATGAAGACCGATCTTATAAAGAAGATCTAACTACGTAGCATGAGTGCCAAAGCTAAACAAAGCAACTCCCATCATGGGTAACGGACATAATGGATAGAAAGATAAAAAAACTGCATTCCATTCACGTGAAATGCAGTCAGCTATGACTACACTTTCCCACGCAGGCATTATCCTGTTCGGGTACAAAGGGTCAAAACGACACACGTTTCTCTCAGCTAACCATCTAGCTCCCCTAGTGTTAAAAAGATTCTAATTTATTGATGAACTAAGTCTAGATTAGCAATAATGGTGGAAATTGTAAAGAAAAATTTATTGTTAGAAAAACTTGGCTTGTCGCCAAGTCTTATGGCGGAAGCCTTTGTTTTTCTTATACTAAGTATCATGCCTTTCGCTATGCTCAGGGCACAAAAATGAATAAAAGTAATTCTTCCACCCCCGAAAAAGTTGATAAAATATAATTGAGTAGGCAGATACACTACAGAGCACGGGGAGTTGAGTGGTGCAGTTCTTTACTTTGCTGCCCGCATACTAAGATGTGCCGTTTGTCATTTTTAAGTACAAATAAGTGTGCCAATGAGCACGGAAACTAATCCTTGTATAAACAATTCCAGTTTATTACGTGGCAAACAGTCAATGTCTGCTTTATCCACTATAAAATTCGGTGGGGATGTGTTGATATAAGGAATATTTATCCTAACTGCTGAGGAATTAATAATTTAAGAAACTTTAGATTACTACTATTTTTATAATATTTTTAATTTTACGCCTTATATATAGGCTTATTTTGTTATGCACTTTTTTATTTAAAATCAATTTTTAAGTTCTTTCAAACTATAAACCAAAAAAATCTTATGCTTTCCTATAGTGAAATAAAAACCCTTCTAAAATATCAGAGGACAATTGTTTTTATTAGCTATAGTTTAGAATGTATACGTACTTACATCCTATTTTCACCATCAAGTCGAAGCGTTTGTCGTGCTGAATTAGCAATTATTAACTCTCTCTTATATAATATCGTTTATAGGGTGTTCAAAGGTGAGATGAAAATTGTGTTGCTTCGCCCATTCTTTAATTACAGATAACTCACTGTCTCTTCTACATATATTCCATTCGAGAAGCGAGCAACTCGAATTCATTGTTCTTTTAGATTATATACTACTTATGGAGGTGACCAAGAATGAATTCTATCCTTGATGAGGTGCTATTAAAATACCAAACATTAAGTAAAACCGAAAAAAAAGTTGCTGATTATGTAATAAATAATAGACAACATTTATTAAATATACATATAAAAGAATTAGCTAGTAAAATAAGTGTTTCTGTAGCTACAATTACGCGTTTTTGTAAAAAAATTGGGGTAAGTAACTTTGTAGAATTTAAAATATTATTACGTGATGCAGTCGAGGAAACTATTGAGTCTAATGAAGCAATAGAAAAGGTTGCGCAAGTTTATA
This sequence comes from Virgibacillus sp. 6R, assembly GCF_001895305.1. Taxonomy (NCBI): domain Bacteria; kingdom Bacillati; phylum Bacillota; class Bacilli; order Caryophanales; family Bacillaceae; genus Virgibacillus; species Virgibacillus sp. 6R. Next base: position 1,801,103 of record NZ_CP017762.1, read on the forward strand.
ACTCTGTGATTAAATCAACACACTCTGTAGCAACTGTTAATGATTATGAACTTGTTTCCAACTGGATACAAAACGCTAATCGAATTCATATCTATGGTATTGGTAGCTCTGGTTTGTCCGCTGAAGAACTTAAAATAAGATTAAGCAGAATGGGGTATAGTGTAGATACGCATACAGATTCACATGCTATGGTTATTAATGCCTCTATTCTTACAAAAAACGATGTCGTTATTGCCATATCATCTTCTGGACAGACAAAAGAAGTGATTGATAGCGTACAACTAGCCAAATCAAAGGGAGCGAGGGTCGTCACCGTTACCAATTTTTCTGAAACCAGTTTAGCAAAACAGTCAGATATTATCCTGTATACCGCAAGTGTACAGCACTATCAAACAAAAGGTTTTATGAACAGTCAGTTATCTATTTTAATTTGTTTAGACATAATTAGTATGATGCTATTAACCAATGAAGAGGCGAGTACGAATTATAACCAGACACTGTCTAAATTAGAAGAATATAAAAAAATATAGCAACCAACTTAATTGTTGGCGCTATATTTTTGAACCTCATCTACAAATGTTTTGGTAATTAATTGCGGTCTAGTAATTGCGCTGCCTACTACCACAAAATACGCACCATTCTCAAGAGCTTTAAAAGCAGTTTGTGGCGTACTAATTTTCCCTTCTGCAATGACTGGGATGGATACTGCTGATCGTATCTCATGTAACAGTTTAAAATTGTTCGTTGCAATGTGCTGTCCTTCTGTTTCCTGTGTGTAACCTACTAAAGTTGTCGATACACAATCAAAGCCTAACTCTTCTGCATGTTTTGCTTCCTCTACAGTAGAAATATCTGCCATTATTTCCGTATTTGATTGTGACTTGATAAATGTAATAATGCCTTCTAACGTTTCATCCCCTGGGCGCTTTCGCATGGTTGCATCCATGGCAATAATATCTGTACCTACCTCTAACAAAGCTTTCACTTCTTTTTTTGTAGGCGTAATGTAAACATCACTATCCTCGTAATCTTGCTTCATTAATCCGATTATCGGAACATTTACTTGGTTTTTAATTGCTTTTATATCGGCTACAGAATTAGCTCTAATTCCTTTTGCACCACCCTGAACCGCTGCTAGAGCCATTTTTGCCATCATTTCTGAGGAATGTAACGGTTCATGCTCCAACGCTTGGCAAGATACAATCAGTTGTTTTTCTAGTTGTTTTAAATACATATTACAACTCTCCCATTGTCTTCTCAACATTATTTTTAATCGTCGTTACCTCTGGTCCGTATATCACTTGAATCCCGTTTCCCTTGGCCACTACTCCTTTTGCACCTGTTTTCATAAGTGCATCCTTTTGAACGCGTTCTTGGTCAAATACACTTACTCTTAAACGCGTAGCACAGTTATCAACATCTTTAATATTAGCTTTACCACCAAGGCCATTTATAATAGCGAGAGCTTGTTCTTCTGGGGTAAACATTTGTATTTCCATATCTTCATCCTGACGACCAGGTGTTTTTAAATGGAACTTAGCTATTGCAAATCGGAACGTGAAGTAGTATAAGAAAAACCAGAATACACCAATGACTGGCACCCATATCCAATTTGTCTTTTCTACGCCTTGCAAGACACCAAAGAGCATAAAATCAATAAATCCGCCTGAGAAAGTTTGTCCTATCGTAACCTCAAACATATGCGCTAACATGAACGCTAAACCATCAAATAGAGCATGGATAACGTAAAGGATTGGCGCAACAAATAAAAAGGAAAATTCAATTGGTTCTGTAATACCTGTTAAAAAAGACGTTAAACCTGCTGATAACATTAATCCCAATACTATCTTTTTGTTTTTTGGTATAGCCATTTGATAAATAGCCAAACAAGCGCCAAGTAGTCCAAACATCATCGTAATATGTCTGCCAGCCATAAACCGAGCAGTTCCGATATAAAATTGTTCTACATCAGGTTGCGCTAATTGAGCAAAAAAGATCCTTTGTGTTCCTTCAATTAAAGTGCCATCAACAATCATAGAGCCGCCAAGACTTGTCGTCCAAAAAGGGATATAAAAAATATGATGTAAGCCAAATGGACCAAGTAGTCTTAAAATAAAACCATACAAGAAAGTCCCCAAATAACCAGTTGCTTCTACTAACCCGCCAAGAGAGAAAATGCCTGTTTGAATAATGGGCCAAACATAATATAAAATAACTCCTAATATAATGGACATAAATGCTGTAACAATCGGAATAAATCGTGAACCTCCAAAAAACCCTAAAAACTTTGGAAGTTCCACATTGTTATAACGTTGATGGAGGAAATAAGTAAGTAAACCTAAAATAACACCACCAAAAACACCTGTCTCTAAAGTTTGAATACCTAATATTGTTCCTTGACCAACTTCGGCTAAATTACTTTCGGCCAACTCACCAGTAATAGTCAACATCGCATTAATCGTGGCATTCATTACTAAATATCCTAACACTGCCGCCAAACCTGCTGTACCTTTATCATTTCTTGCTAATCCGATTGCAACCCCTACAGCAAAAATTAAAGCCAAATTTGCAAAAACAATATTGCCTGCTGAACTCATTATGGTAAAGATCGCCTGTAACCATTTCTGATCCAGGAAAGTGTATGCTTCGATCGTTGCAGGGTTACTAAAGGCTCCACCTATTCCTAGTAGCAGACCTGCCGCAGGCAACACTGCAATTGGCAGCATAAACGACTTTCCAAACCTTTGCGCTTGCTCAAATAACACTTTTTTCATTTCAACACCCCATCTCTTCAACAGTGTACGATTTTCATTACCGCCCTCATCCGTAAGCGCCTACACAAAAGAGGAATTTAAAAATTCATCTAACAAACATGAATTATTTACACTGATTAAATCAAAATGAAAATCATTTACAAAAACATTATAAAATAGATAACTATTTTAATCAAGTGCTAAATAGTGATGAAATTCTGAGTTTCTTGTTTCAGTCAACCTCCCGACAAGCTCCCATAGCGAAGTGAGTAATGCGCAATATTATAGCCTTCAAAGCGATTGTAGAAGGTTCCTTTAGAAAAACTTGGCTTGTCGCCAAGCCTTTGTTTTTCTTATACTATAAACCAAAAAAATCTTATACTTTACTATAGTGGAACAAAAGCTCGGGGCGCCCGTAGCAACGTAGCGAATGGAACGAATCAACTAAAGATAAAGGAATCATGCCACTAAAAACAGGGGTATGCCGGCGCCTGAGCGGCAAGCCCCTGTTTAGTCGGCCTTCCTCTTAGAGACGAACCGATGAGGCCTTATCGTAGGGCGATTTCTAAAGTCGCATCGTTGCTGGGCTCATGCGCCGGACGTGGCTTCGGTTATTTCGTTATCCACAAGCACCTCATTTTATAGGTTCCTATACAATAAAAAAACCCAAATCTATGACAGACTTGGGACAAACTCATGAGATAGATATACATGCTTCTATTCATTTCTATATGCTATTTCTTCGCTAAGGAAAGTGCCTGATCTAATACTTTATCACCTTGGATCATGCCATATGCCATTTGATCAATAACGTCTACGGCTACGCCTTTTGGTTCAAGCTGAGCTTTTATTTTCTTTTCTAAATAACGAACTTGAGGACCAATTAGCACGACTTGAAGGTCTTCCATTTCATTTTTCAGTTGTGTTTCTGCAATAGCACGAATATCTACTTCTAGATTACGGCTATCCGCTGTTTCTTTCATTTTTTTAACGAGCATAGACGTGGACATGCCAGCTGAACAAACAAGGATAATTTTCACTGCTTCTCCCCCTCTATTGTTTCCATTTTTTCATATAGTTCAATTATTTCAACAGCCAAGTCTTTCACTGTTAGCGCTGTCATCAAATGATCTTGAGCATGAATCAGAATGACGGATACGTCCGTATGTTTTCCTTCTGCCTCTTGCTGCAGCAGTTTCGTTTGTATATGATGCGCTTCTCTAAATGCCTCTTCCGCTTCTTCGATCATCGTACGTGCTTGCTCAAATTGGTACGCCTTTGCTTTTGATATCGCTTCCATAGAAAGCGATCGAGCATTACCTGCGTGAAGAATAATAGAAAACGAAAGCTGTTGTAATTCTTCCTTTACCATCATTTTGCTTTTCCCTCATTTCTTTTTAACATTCTTGCTCCCGCCATAACAAACGGTATATACATAACAATAGCAAGCGCTAAATTAAATAATTGTAACACAACTCCTCTAAAGCTTCCTCCCGTTACGAGATAGCCACTTAGGATAGGTGGTGTTGTCCATGGCAAGATTGCAACTGTCCTAGGTACTAACCCTGTTGCAATAGCTATATAAGACGTAATGGTAAGCGTTACAGGGACTAAAATAAATGGAATTAACATCACTGGATTTAACACGATTGGTAAACCAAAAATCACTGGCTCGTTAATATTAAATAATCCTGCTGGAGCAGATAACTTAGCTACTTGTCGATAAGGATGGTTCTTCTCTCTGCGAATAACGACAAAGACAGCAATTAACAAAGCAATCGTAGTTCCAGAACCTCCTATAAAAACGAATGAATCTAAAAATGGTTTTGTAACAATGTTAGGTACTTCAAATGCCGACATACCACTCTTAAACAGATTAAGGTTTTCTTCAATTAATGGCAAATAAACGGGTTCAATTACAGAGCCGATAATATTCGTACCATGTAATCCGAAGAACCAAAGCAAATGATTTAAAAAGGAAACAAGCATAGCAGCAGGCAATGTATTTCCTAAGCCTTGCAATGGCTCTTGAATCATGTTAAAGATTACTTCAAAAATACTCTTCTCAGCAAATACAGTCATCATGGCTTGGAAAAATCCAACTAAAATTAAAATGAGTACAGCGGGGATTAGTGCTTCAAAAGATCTAGTTACACCGTCAGGCACGCCCTCTGGCATCTTAATCGTCATCTTGGATGTAATTAATGTTCGAAACAACTCCGTGACCACTAAAGCTAATATGATTCCCACAAACAATCCTTGTGTTCCAAGCCATCCCATGTCTAACCCGCCATCACTAGTGACAGGCACCAGCATAATAAATCCAGCACCTGCTATTAAACCAGCGGCAAGGCCATCAACCTCATAGGACTTAGCTAAATTATACGCAATGGAAAAGGTAACTAAAAGACCTAAAATGGCAAATGTTCCATTCCAAATACTTCCCCCCACTGCCTGCCAGTTTCCTTCACCAAAAATCCCATTCATCCATTCAACAAAATTAAACGCCCCAAACGGAGGAAAGTTATTAATTAGAATCGCTAGCGACCCGACAATAATCAGTGGCATGATAGCTACAAATCCATCACGTACAGCAACAAGATGACGTTGTGACCCAATCCGCCCAGCAATTTCAATGAATTTTTGCATTGCTTTACTATTCATTTCTATACCCCCATAATTAAAATTGTGGTAAGTAATCTTTATGTGCTTCTAATAACGCATCTAGTAATGTCTTGCTGCCAACTTCATCACCTATCAATGGATTCATAACCATTGCCAGGTAGGCATCTTTATAATGACCGGTTATACTTGCACGGATCACTAATTCCTCAAATGCCTTCATTTGATAAATATGACCTTTCACACTGTTTGGTAAAGCCCCAACTGTAATTGGCTGTGGTCCATTTTTCGTAATAACACTGTTCACCTCAATCACCGAATCTTCCGGCAATTCAGGGATAGCGCCTTTATTTAATGTGTTAACCGTCTGGATATCTGCTTTATTATTATAAATTGAATCCATCAAGCTGCATGCTACATCACTATAAAAAGCCCCGCCTCTTTCTTCTAACTCTTTTGGTTTATCACAAAGATCCGGATTTTTATATAGTTCGAATAAAGATTTTTCCAGTCTTCGTACGACTTCTGCACGTGTCCCATTTTCTTCTAGTGCCTGCTTATCCTTCTTTAGCACCGCTGCGGTTTGAAAATAATATTGGTGATATGGATTTGGCAGCAATGAGGTTGCTTCAATAAACGTTTTCGACCAACCAAGGTTTACAATATTGGCTGGTGAATAATCTAATCCCTGACTCACTTTTGTTAGTACTTCACTTGTATAGTCGACACCATTAACGAATACTTTTCGACCGAATACGTAATGATTTAAGCCAATAAATTCAATCATCACGTTCTTAGGTTTCGTATTTAAAATTTCTGCAGTCGAATAACGCATATTATAAGGAATATTACACACTCCAATTACTTTTTTATGCGGTGAATGCTTTAACAATGCTTCTGTTACAATACCGGCAGGATTTGTAAAATTTATCACCCATGCCTGTGGACAGATTTCGTGAACATCTCGAGCCAACTCTAATAAAACCGGTATCGTGCGTAATGCTTTAAATATTCCCCCAGCACCATTTGTCTCTTGACCAATATACCCATGTTGCAGAGGAATACGCTCGTCTTTTGATCTTGCTGTTAATCCACCTACTCTTATTTGCGTTGAGACAAAATCAGCCTGTTTTAATGCCTCCTTTCTATCCAATGTCCATGATAATTTTATTGGTTTGTTAGATTTTTCAATCATCCGTTTTGCTAACTGACCAACGATTTCAAGCTTTTGATTACCTTCTTCAATATCAACTAAGACAATTTCTGTAACAGGAAATGAACGATGGCGCAAAATAATCCCCTCAATAATCTCTGGTGTATAGCTGGAACCACCACCAATTACGACTAATTTGATTGTCATTTGGTTTATCTCCTTTGCTGTAGTGTTCACTGCTCATAGATGTATAAAATTCTATTAAATCAATTAAAATGTATCATACAAATAAATAAATGTAAATACATTTTATTTTATTTGTTATTTGTAATAACATTTATACGAATAAGTTGTATTTAAATAGATAATCTTGTAAACTTTGACTAACATCACTCTTATTTGTAATTAGCGCATTTATGCAACGCGTCGTACATATGAGAACGCATAATTCCATATCGCAGCAGTACAAAATCTGGAGCTGTCTTCTGTTCATTTTAATTGCAGTGGCAATCTGCAACTGACAACTTATAAAAGCGCAACTATTTCGATTCAAAAGAGTGAAAAGTCTATTAGTGGTGATTTTCTTTATCCATATGGAACGTTAGTATCGCATGAATATGACATGAAGACCTCTGAACAGAATTGGACATTGGCTTGCAAAGCTACCAGCCGATTATCCACCAAGGTCACACCTCATAGGATGGTGGTAAGTCTAACTGCTAGTTACATGCTGGATAAAGTGAATTTTCAATCCGTGGGGGTTTTTATTCATCCCCCACGGATTGTTAAAGGAACGAATCGGATATTTAGGTGCTGTTATCTCCCCCCTTAGACTTGTTGCTGTACGATTATCCAACTCCTGAAGTGGGAGTCTTACACACCTTATATATACGGAATAAAACAAATGCTACAAATGGTTATAACAAACTATACTACGGAATCGTCAAAAGTGACCTAAAATCCTTTTTTAAACGACTAACGTATGGAGTCAATGATTAAAGTGGTGTTTAACAAACTAATCCAATTATTGTATTTTTACGACGACCTGATGATATATAATTTCCTTGTCATAAGTTAGTGAAGAAAACCTATAACGGAGAACTAATTATGAAGTAGAGAGGAGAGCAAAATGGAGAAAAACCGATCCTTGCATGCTTTTATTAAGGAAGAATTACTAAACCAAATCAAAGCGAAGAAATATAAACCGGGGGACAAAATCCCAACAGAATTAGAGCTATGTAAAGATTTCAATGTAAGCCGTACCACCGTTAGAACTGCATTAAATCAATTAACACTTGAAGGATATTTGGAACGTCATCAAGGAAGGGGCACCTTTGTAGCAGACCAGAAGCTAAAACAAACCTTGACTCAAACAGTGAAACGGTATAGCGATCAAGTAGCTGTTCAAGGTAAAGAAGCAGAGATTTTTGTTCTTTCCATCACGGTTATTCCAGCAAACGAATTTTTAAGTCAACAATTAGAAGTCTCGTCCAAAGATCCCATTCAACGTATTGAAAGAATTCGCAAAGCAAACAATGAACCAACCCAATATGAGATCGCTTTTATCCCTTGGGATGTTGCACCAGGGATCACAAAGGAACAAGCGGCTTCATCACTTTACGCCTCGTTAAAAACTGATTTTGACGTGCATATTGCTAAAACAATGGAGCATATCGAAATAACACTTGCAGATGAAATCTGTTCAAAGCACTTGGATTGCGAGTTAAATGCTCCTTGTTTTCATATCGAAACCATTGCAGAAAATGAAAATCAAGAAAAAGTGGAATATTCACGAGCTTACTTTAGAGGAGATAAAACCAATTTTGTGATTGAGCGAAATTATCCAAAGGAAAACACGTCCACATAATCAAAAATCGCTAGCGTCTTTTACTAGCAACTAGTGGCGAAGTCTAAGACTACTTCGACAGAGGAAATGAGCATTGTAGCTGAATATGGATAATACATCATACCACATTCTATCTATTATTAAATTTATGGAGGCGCTTAACATGAAAATTTTAATTAATGCAGACGATTTTGGCTTAACAAAAGGTATCACGGATGGGATTCTTAAAGCCCATACAGACGGTGTTGTTCAATCTACTACCTTAATGATGAACGGAAATGCTGTAGAATATGCGATATCTGAAGCAAAAAAACATTCGTCTTTACAAATAGGAATCCATCTCGTTTTAACATGGGGCAAACCACTAACGAACGAAGCAGCGATATTAACTGACTCAAACGGGTTTTTTAAGTACACAAAAGAAGAAAAGGAACTTAAAGCAGAAGACTTACAAGCAATTAAAAACGAGTGGCAGGCGCAAATAGAAGCTTTTTTAGCTACAGGACTACCGCTTCATCATATTGATAGCCACCATCATGTCCATGGTTGGGAACCATTGAAACCAGTTATTATAGAATTAGCTAATAGGTATCACGTTCCTGTTCGCTATACCGAGACTTTACAAAATGAGCGCGACCTGCTATTAACCGAGCAAATCTGGCTCGATTTTTATGATTCAGGGGTAGATGATAATCTCTTTTCACAACTGGAGAAACTGTCAGCAACAAGTGTTGAGGTGATGACACATCCCGGTTTCGTCGATCGCGATTTACATCAAGTTAGTTCGTATACAGCTAAGCGAGAAAAGGAATTAGAGCTGCTTTGCTCTTTCGTATTGCCTGAATGGGCAGAAAAGCTTTGAGGTAATCTCCCTTTCACTAGGCTTGTGGTCGAACAATTATACGAAAGAGAAACTAGATTATCTTTTACTTCGGATCAAAAAATATTAAAATGGAGGAATAAAGGATGAGTGCTCAACCTGGATCCGTGGCCAAAGTTTGTTTGCTTGCAGGTAAAATTATGCTGGAGAGTGGCGCAGAAACATACCGAGTAGAAGATACAATGAACCGAATTGCTGCTTCACTTGGGCTTGAAAATGCGGAAAGCTATGCTACGCCTACAGGTATTCAATTTTCTACGGAAGGAGAAGCTTCTTATTTTAGGAGAATTTCCAATCGTTCTAATGATTTACAAAAAATCGCTGATGTAAATAGCATTTCCAGACAAATTACAGCACAATCATTAGATGCTAAAGAAGCTCTTCTACTTTTAAAAGGTATACAGCATAACAGTGAAACATTTCCATTTTGGCTACAGCTTATTGCCTCAGCGCTGGCTAGTGGTAGTTTCGCTATCATGTTTGGTGGTTCTTGGGCAGACTTTGCTCCTTCCTGCATTGCTGGAGCAGGAGGATACGCAGCAATGATTGGATTTGATAAATTACTAGAAATACGTTTCATTGCCGAATTTGTAGCCTCATTTTTGATTGCTGTTATCGCCGTGATTAGTATTAACGCTGAATTTGGGCAACATATGGATAAAATCATCATTGGCGCTGTAATGCCGCTTGTTCCAGGCCTGCATATAACAAATGCCGTTCGGGATTTAATGGCAGGTCATTTAATAGCTGGCATATCAAAGGGTGTAGAAGCTACATTAACAGCAATTGCAATTGGAGCTGGCGTTGCTGTACTTTTCGCTTTTTTACCACATTGATCTCTATACGAAATAATTAGTAGCGTGTAGAAGAAAGAATGGCTCAATCAATAGGTCATGAGAATTCCACCTATGATTTCTTGTTTTCGATTATCTAAGCATAGGGAGTTGATCATCATGTTACTTGCTCAACTTATTACAAGCTATATCGCGGCTGCTGGTTTTGGCATTATTTTCAATGCCCCACGACATGCACTTATTCAATGCGGCATGGTTGGGATGTTCGGATGGGTTGTTTATTATATCTTGGTTGAGCAAGGATTGGATGTTGTTCCGGCAACCATTTTTGGTTCCATGCTTGTTGCCATTCTTAGTCAGATTTGTGCCAAAATATTTAAAACGCCCATTATTATTTTTAATGTCTCTGGCATTATTCCGCTCGTACCTGGTGGATTAGCATACGATGCGATGAGAAAATTTGTCGAAGATGACTATTTTCTAGCTGTACAACTTTCAGCAAAGGTGATGCTGCTTGCTGGAGCAATAGCTATAGGTTTAATGTTTTCGGAAGTTGTTAATCAATTGCTGAAAAAAACTTTCGCATGGCTGCGTCTTGAATAGTTGCTTTTCACTTTTTAACCTTATATGATAGTTGTGTTACTAAACAGAAAATGGAGAGGGTTCTATTGAAAACTGTAGATAAACCAAACGTCGTTATTGTCATCTTTGGAGCAACAGGGGATTTATCAAAAAGAAAGTTATTCCCTTCCATTTATCGCCTTTATCAAAATGGAAAAATTGGTGAGGATTTCGCAGTTGTTGGTCTTGCTCGTCGCCCCTGGACGAATGATATATTTCGAGAAAAAGTTTGTGAATCAATAAACGAATCGCAAGCACACAATGAGGACGACTTAGAATCATTTGCTGCTCATTTTTATTATCAGTCTTTTGATGTGACAGATAATTCTTCCTATACGCATTTAGATGGATTGCTAGATCAGTTAGAAGGTCAATACCAAACTAACGGAAACCGCGTTTTTTACTTGGCTATGGCTCCAGAATATTTTGGAACCATCGCTAACCAACTCGAACAAAATGGTTTAAAAGAGAGTGCTGGTTGGACCAGATTAGTCATTGAAAAACCATTTGGACACGACCTCGCCTCTGCAAAAGAGTTAAATAATCAAATTCGGTTAGCCTTCAATGAGGATCAAATATATCGAATTGACCATTATTTAGGGAAAGAGATGGTCCAAAATATTGAAGTGATCCGGTTTGCAAATGGTATATTTGAGCATTTGTGGAATAACCGATTTATTTCAAATATCCAGGTTACTTCCAGTGAAAAGTTAGGTGTCGAGGAACGTGCTCGCTATTATGACCGATCGGGAGCAACAAGAGATATGGTGCAAAACCATATGCTGCAAATGGTCGCACTGTTAGCAATGGAGCCACCAATTAAACTTACACCTGATGAAATACGTTCAGAAAAAGTGAAAGTATTGCGAGCTCTTCGTCTTGTTGAACCAACAGAAGTCGAGAATTATTTTGTACGCGGACAATACGGTCCTGGTCGTTTAGGGAAAGGGTACCGGGAAGAAGCTCCAGAATTGAAAGATTCTACTACGGAAACATACGTTGCTGGAAAAGTAATGATTGATAACTATCGCTGGGCAGGGGTCCCTTTTTACATCCGAACAGGTAAAAAGATGAAAGAAAAATCAATTAAAATTGTGGTTGAGTTTAGAGATATACCAATGAACCTATATTATAAGGATGAATCAGAAAGACATCCTAACTTGCTGGTAATTAATATCCAGCCGGACGAAGGAATCACGCTTCATTTAAACGCTAAAAAAGCTGGTGTAGGCTCTATCGCTCAACCAATTGAATTATCTTATACAAACAACGGTGTAGATGGAATAAATACACCCGAAGCGTATGAAAAGCTCATTTACGATTGTATTATCGGTGATACAACTAACTTCACCCATTGGGATGAGGTAGCTTATTCTTGGAAGTTTGTTGACGCCGTTTTAGATGCGTGGTCAGAAACAGAACCACTATTTCCCAATTACACTGCCGGCTCCATGGGACCAGAGGCAGCAGATCGCTTATTAGAAAAAGACGGATTTCACTGGTGGCCAGTAACAGACTAAAACAAAGGCGCGGGGCGCCCGTTTAGCAACGTAGCGAATGGAACGAATCAACTAAAGATAAAGGAATCATGCCACTAAAAACAGGGGTATGTCGACATCGGGCGGCAAGCCCGTTTTTAGTCGGCCTTCCTCTTAGAGACGAACCGATGAGGCCTTATCGTAGGGCGCATTTCTAAAGTCGCATCGATGCTGGACTCATGCGCCAGACGTTGCTATTCGGTTATTTCGTTATCCATAAGCACCTAAGTTTATACTTTCTTATTCTTTTAAAAAGGTTCCCTGCTATCAGTGGCAAGGAACCTTTTTCGTCTCTATTTTTATGCATCTTTTTTCTTGTTATTACGTTTAGCCATTTTAGCAGTTAGATCATCAAATAATGTGTAAATAACTGGGATTAACAAAAGTGTAAAGATACTGGATATACCTAGACCAAAAATGATCGTTACAGCGAGTGGTTGCTGCATTTCAGCTCCTTCCCCGAGCGCCATTGCTAAAGGTATCATGGCTAATATAGTCGTTAGTGTCGTCATTAATATTGGACGCAGTCTGCTTGGTCCAGCTTCCAATATTGCCGCATAACGTTCCATTCCTTTTCGCCGCAGGAGGTTAATATAATCCACTAGTACAATCGAGTTATTTACAACGATCCCTGCCAGCATAATGATTCCGATAAAGGCTGGAATGCTTAGTGGTATCCCGACGATAAATAGCCCGAGCATTACTCCAATAACTGTTGTCGGCATAGCAAACATAACGATAAGCGGAAATAAAAAGTTTTCAAATTGGACAGCCATGACTGCATATACAAGGAAAATCGAAAACACTAATGCAATCGCTAACTCTGTAAATGATTCCGTCATATCCTGTGCTTGACCGCCGATTTCATAGTTGTAGCCTTCAGGGAGTTCCATGCCAGCCAACGTTTTCTCTACATCTTGCGTGATGGTCCCTAAGTCGCGATCGACAATTTGACTGGACACATTCATTTGCGGTTGCTGATTTTCTCTTTGCAAGCTCACAGGTCCGCTCATTTGTTTAAATTCAGCTAACTCATCTAATGAGATCGTCGCTCCTTGAGGGGTTTGGATTTTCATGTCATGCAAATCCTCTATCTTGCTACGCTGCTCTTCTGGGTACATCAATGTAACATCCATTTCCTGTCCATTTTCTCTAAACTGCGTAGCTACTTGACCCGTAAATTGCATTTGAATCTGTCCCAGTACTTGTTCCTGATTTAACCCATACATCGCAGCTTGCTCCTGATTCACTTCAATATTCATTTGTGGGACACCTTCAGAAGCTGATGTCTCTGGATTATAAATACCGTCTATCTGCTCGATTTCTCGTACAACCTGTTCAGAGATATCTCTCAATACTTCATGTTCTGGTCCATTTAATTGGACTTGTATCGGGTCCCCCATATTCATACCGGAGTCCATGGAATTTACCGTGATTTCAGCACCTGCGATCCCCTGTAATTTGTCATCTATTTCTTGAACGACTTGAATCGTTGTTTTTTCTCGTTCAGTAGAGGGGATGAGCTGCATTGTATAAACAGCTTGATTTCCACTGCCGCTGCTGCCAGCAACCATATCACCGCCACCAACACTTACATAATTCGTTTCGATCAAAGATTCAAAAGGCTCTAACTCCTTATTCACCTGTTCTACAATTTCTTCCGTATGCTTCAGAGAACTTCCAGGGTCTGTTTCTACTCGGATTTCCAACTGTCCTTGATCGGCAGATGGAATAAATTCCGCTCCAATAAACGGGGTTAAAGCTAAGCTCCCCACAATCGCTACAATCGTTACAAATACTGTTGTTTTCCGATGACCGAGCACCCATTTCAAAGCTTTTTGATACTTTGTATTTAACCAACCCAAAAAGCGATCAAACCAATAACGTTTTCCTCCATCTTGCATCGCTTTTTGCAATAACTTGGAAGAAAGCATCGGCACTAAAGTGATGGCTACTACTAATGAAGTAATAAGCGAAAAAGAAACTGCTAATGCTAAAGGGGTAAACATATCCGAAGCAATTCCTTCTACATAAATAATCGGTAAAAATACGACTAATGTCGTTGTTGTAGAAGCAATTACTGCAGGTGCTAACTCACTAGCCCCTTTTATAGCCGCATCCTTTAGACTATACCCACGTTGCCTGTAGGAATAAATATGTTCGAGTATGACAATCGAACTATCGACCATCATTCCTAAACCAAGTGCTAAACCGCCTAATGTTAAAATATTTAATGTTTCACCTGTGAAATACATTAAAATAAACGTTGTTATAATCGCAATTGGTATGGACAATCCAATAACAATGGTTGCTCGGATACTTTTCAGAAATAGGAGCAGGATAAATATCGAAATAGCCCCACCGATAAGAATATTCTGCACAACTGAATCAATAGACATCTGAATAAAATCAGATGTGTCAATAATGATATCCAAATTAACATCTGAAGGTAAATCTTGTTTTATTTCTTGTAAACTATCTTCTATATTTGTTGCTACTTCTACAGTATTACTATCGGTCTTTTTTAAAATGGATAAGACGACAGAAGGCTTTCCATTGACGAGTGTCATTCCAGATTGTTCCTTAAAATCATCTTTCACTTCAGCTAAGTCATCAACATGTACCGTTGCCCCCGATTCGGTTTGAACAATCGTTTGTTTAATATCGTCGATTGATTCAAATTCACCAGTTACGCGAAGCTGAAGGTCCTTGTCACCTTTCTCAACCGTTCCTACCGAAGCGGACTGATTTGTACTCGTTAACGATTGCATGATCGTTTGCGCTGTGGCACCATATTGCTGTAACTTAGCTTCATCTAAAATTAATTGAATTTCTCTTTCTTTTCCACCTTCTACATTAACAGACCCTACTCCACCTTGTCGTTCTAAAAATGGGACAACTTGTTCGTCGGCTGTCTTTGTTAAAGATGCTGCGTTTTCTCCGGTTAAACCAACCCACATAACCGGCAGTTGGTCCGGGTTAAAACGCATAATATTCGGATCACCCGCTTGACTAGGTAAAAGATCCTTCACCTGGTCAACACTTTCTCTTACATCCAATAAAGCTTGGTCTAAATCCGTTCCGTTATTAAACATAAGTACAACAAGGGAAGATCCTGATTGTGATTGCGATTGAACCGTTTCTATCCCTTCTACAGTACTAACAGCTGATTCAATTGGACGACTAATTAAATTTTCTACTTCTTGTGGCGCTGCATCTTGATATGATGTTGCTACAACTGCTACTGGGAGATCAATCTTTGGAAAGAGATCAACTGTTAGGCTTCGTAATGAAACGGCACCGAGAGCTAGTATAGCTAGAACAATCATAATAACGCCTACTGGACGTTTGACTGATGTTTTGATTAACTTCAAGATTTACTCCCCTTTCGCAACTTTAACCTGACTACCATCCTTTAAAGACAGTTGTCCTTTTACAATCACTTTATCGCCAGCTTTGACCTCTCCCTCAATGGCTGTTTCCTCTGATTGAGATTCCTGCACTGTAACGTCAACGCGTTTTGCCTTATTATCTTTTACTACATAGATAAACGATTCACCGCCTTGCTCTTCTACAGCAGCGGTTGGAACGATAATAGTATCTTTAATTCTTGTTTCTGGCACCAATAACTGTGCTATCATGCCTGGTAATAATTCCGTTTCTTTATTACTAACCTCAGCCTGAATCGGATAAAGTCCAGTATCATTTGGTACGGTTCCAATAGAAGTAACCGTTGCTGTAAATTCCATTTCATCTATGTTAACAGGGAACTCATCTTCTTTATTCATTAGGTTACGATCATTTGCTGTTACGGTGAATTCAATGGCTAAAGGATTTAAATCGGCAACGACAGCCAATGGCTCTTCGGCAGATACCATCTCGCCCTCATTTGCTGTTAACTGAACAAGCTTTCCACCCTTAGGCGCTCGGATACTTTGCTTACCCGCTTGTGAAGAGATTGTTGCAATCACATCCCCTTCCTTGACTTGTTCCCCATTACTAACCTCTAACTGATCGATTTTACTTGGACCCTGTAATACAACTGGACTGGCAGCAGACGGCTTTGTTCTACCATAAAGACTCTTTTCAATCTCAATAGAACCTTCTTTTACTTCTTCCGTTTCTACAGGAGTTACCCGCTCTTTATTTTCTTCTTTATTCTCTTCTTCCTGATTGCACGCAGCTAACAAAAAAATCATAACTATAACTGCTGCAAAAAGTAAAATTTTCTTCACCTGTGTTACTCCTCTCTTTACTGTCAAGATGTCATAATAATTCAATATCTAGTACTTCCGCGATTCTGTTTACATCTTCTATTAACATATCATGGGCAGTAAAATGCGCAAGTAACCCTTGTATGACAAGTATATTATTATTTTCAGCTATTTCATTTTGCAATAATTGTAACACTTCATATAATCGTTCTTTCCTCATCTGCGGCACTTTTAGCGCTGATATTTTTTCTTTTAGGCTTTTAATTGCCTCTTGCTTGCTTTGTTTGCTAGCATTATTCCTACTGTATATTTCTTGGAGCTGCATAGCATCGACAAGTGGGGGTGTCTCTGCTTTTACCATTCCTGCTATTAAATCATGCAAACGTCTAACCATAATTTGCCCAGCTTGCTCTAGGTCAAATTCAACATCTTCCATGATAAGCCAATGAAAGTAACTATGTATTAAACCTGCTGATTGAATAATAGCATCCATCACAAATTCCTGTAGTTGTTCACCATAGATACTCTCCAAGTTCTCTCTTAACCAATGGATATAGTCTAGCCTAAATTCACGTATTTGTTTATCAAACTCCTCTTCAATCAGCATATTACTTCTAAGATAAATCGTAATAAACTCTTTATGTTGTTCCATGTAGTTCATTAATATTGTTATTTGCTTTGCAAAACGAGCACTCGCATCATCATCTGTTTTGACTTGCGCCAGCTCTTCCATCATAAACCTATGAAACTCTTTCATCGTCGTTTTCATAAATGCTTTTTTCGACGGAAAATAGCTGTAAAAAGACCCTTTAGAAACACCTGCTTTATTGGCAATTTCCTGAATAGAAGTATTGTGATAACCCTTTTGAGCAATTAATTTTATACCGATTTCTACTAATTTCCTTTTCTTTTCAAGCATAAGCTTCACCTATTTCCTAATTACGTACTGCCCCATGTAAATGTTTCATTTATTTAGGCTGATTTGTCACAAAAAAAGCTTTTTTCTCAAAAGATATAACATGGTACAATTGATTGAAACTAAATCTTAATTGACTTACCGGTCAGTCAAAAAGGAATGTTCATATAATAACAGCATATAGGCTAAATATCAACTTAAAAAATTGTCTTTTCTTCACCTTTTAGACAGAAAAAATTTCTGCTAACCCACAAATACTAATAAAAATACAGAAAACGGTATAAAAGAATAGCTTGGTCGGCTTCTTATCAGTTCCCCTCTCTTTTGCACCTAAAACGTTGTGTTAAATATACAATTCATAGAAAAGGGGAACTTAGCTATATTTCGCGATTGAAATTTCAGACATTTCGCAACAAATTTTGAGCTATGGGAACTCACAAAATTACCGCGTAGGATTAGCATAAGGCTTCTGCGGGCATGATTTCTTTGCGAAAGAGTGCGGAGCGGCGGAAGGAAAGGATTTCTCATCCCTACTAGGGGTACTATAACCGCCTCTCCATATAAGGTGAATTCTCAATCAATGAGGGGCCTTCATCCCCCACGGGTTGTTCGTACCGTAATGGTATAACCTAAAGTCCGCTTACGAGATAGGGTATTTAGGTGCTGTTATCTCCCACACTTAGACTTGTTAGAGTATAGACATTCAACTCCTGAAGTGGGAGTCTTACAGCACCTTATAGTACGGGATAAATCCAATTGGGTTTTGTGGAAAACACAATTCACAATTTTCGATCGCCATATACACTTTGCTAGAAGGTGATTGGGCAAGGCGCGTATTGTTTATCTACATAAAAGTAAATAGAAGCTAAGAGGAAATTCGAGGTGTCATTCTCCATCATGTGGTATATCCCTTTATTGTTTGTGAACATGCTACAGCTTCATCTTTTTCCATATTGGCTCATTAATATCGCTTTAGAAGTGATTTAGGTATAGGCAATTTAGATTGTCCAAACAGAAAAGCACGGTTCATATGTACAATTAACTGACTTGTCCGCTTATACTGCAAATCAAAAGTGTTTAAAGATATATCTAACTGAAGTTCAGAACCGTCGTAAAAAACAACATAAGTGCCCTTATCATTCCTTTCAAAACCATATATATGGTGATAAGCAAGCCATACATTATTTTTATTTTTTATAGATGCAGTTGGCATCATAAAAACGCCTTTTTCTGGGATCACAGGAATTGGAAGCTTACTGGATGAGCCTAATACGTCCTTTACAGCTATTCTTCTCCCCTCTAGTGTAGATCCATATATTAAACAACTATTATCAATGATTTGCTCTGGTTTGTGCAAAGACATTGTCTCCGTCATATCTGCTTCCAAAATATGAGAACGATAATAGTTATGCTCACTCCAGCGTATCGCTTTAGTATGTGGTGATATGATATATAATGACGTAATTCGATGTTTCAAAATAATCCTCCTCTTTTTAAAAATACATTTCTCTTTTCAACCTGATTCATTTTCAATACAAAAAAAGAAATTTCTTTATATTCTATATCTTACTATCTCACATCCATTTTGTCTCTGGTTTGACAGCTTGAATTAGGTACAACCAATTTACAATTGAAAGAAGCTTAAATCATAGGCTAAGTTTTTAAACATAATACAAGCAAGCATATAAAAAGCAGAACACACCCTTTAGGAACTGTGTTCTGCTCTTATAAGTAAAAAAACTATTTGCACTATAATATTGCTCAAATCTGTTAAGGGGAAACACCGGATTCATCATCGTTCAACCCTTACCTTAGCGACTTCAGAATCCAGATGCTATCTTTTCTTTGCAACCACAATCAAGTCGGTACTCAGAGCATGCTAGTATCGACAACTAGACAGCAAGAGCACGTTGACTTAGGTGGCGTCGATATCTGTGCTATTCCCCTCTGTATTAAACACAAACTCAAGCAATATTATTGATTTCCTTCTTCGTTTTTCTTGTCTTGATCTTCCATCATATCGCCATTACCATTTGTATTACCGTTGTCTTCATCCTGTAGTTCTTGGTCGTTTTCGTTCGCTCCACCATTATCATCAGCAGGCTGATCGTTATTATTTTCCTGTTCCTGCATCGGAGCGTCATCTTCTGCAGGGTCTTGATTATCATCTGTGCCACAAGCCGCAATGAGTGATAAAGCAATGGCGGAAGCGCCAAGTTTCACGAGAAGCTTTGATTTCATGTGTATTTCCTCCTTTTTAATTGGTTCGTTTTTTAGCTTAACCAACTTAGAAGAAGTCATACTCTTTTTTATCCATTTTCAGCTAATTATTCCTCACATAATATTTTTAAAAAATGGACCTATATAGTGAAATTTCATCCAATAGGAGTTTGCATACACGAATTAGCGGAGTGAAGGCTAGTGCCCAGACGTCATGGAAAAAGAAAAACAGCTTTTTATGGATGCCTTGTTTTGCTGACATAGCTTATCCATCCTTAAAAAAGAAGAATGCTTTTTCTGCGTGCGATGCGTCGCTTCCGAGTTTTCCTTGTCCTGTTGTTATACCTACTGCAATCAATATCCCACCCAATGCTAACGAATCAGGAATGGAGCTGCGGTTATCTCCCGCTTACATTCAGATTAAATGAGCCGTTATTTTATGGCAAACATAATTTCAGCTTCACAAGCCAACTCT
Source organism: Virgibacillus sp. 6R (assembly GCF_001895305.1). Taxonomy (NCBI): domain Bacteria; kingdom Bacillati; phylum Bacillota; class Bacilli; order Caryophanales; family Bacillaceae; genus Virgibacillus; species Virgibacillus sp. 6R. Next base: position 1,821,135 of record NZ_CP017762.1, read on the forward strand.
CCATCTACAGTAGCAACTGCTTTCCCTTTTCCGATTGGTCCTTTTAATCGAAGAATTTCCACTTCCATTTGCAATTGGTCTCCCGGGCGGACTTGGCGTTTGAATCGACAATTGTCTATTCCTGCTAAAAAACCGATCTTTCCACGATTTTCTTCTTTTCCCAGCATGGCAATTGCCCCCAGCTGTGCCAAAGCCTCAACAATAAGCACACCCGGCATCACAGCATACTCAGGGAAATGCCCTTGAAAAAAAGGTTCATTCGCTGTTACATTTTTCAAACCAGCAACACGCTTTCCTTCTTCTACTTCTGTTACTCGATCTACTAGTAAAAATGGATAGCGGTGTGGAATAATCTCTTTAATTTGTTCAATATTCATATGAAAAACCTCTTTTCTTGTTTAATTTTAATTCTATTGCAACATTTATCTAAAAGCTCAACCAGAAATTTCAGTTTTGAAAAGTTGCCTTAACCCCTGGAATACAGGCTTGACGATAATTTGTCCACATCCAATAGAATTAAGCTCCTTCAGTAGGTTAGAAAAACTTGGCTTGTCGCCAATTCTTATGGCGGAAGCCTTTGTTTTTCTTATACTATAAACCAAAAAAATCTTATACTTTCCTATAGTGGAACAAAGGCGCAAGCGCCCGTTTAGCAACATAACAATGGAACGAATCAACTAAAGATAAAGGAATCATGCCACTAAAAACAGGGGTATGCCGACGCCTGAGCGGCAAGCCCGTTTTTAGTCGACCTTCCCCTTAGCGACGAACCGATGAGGCCTTATCGTAGGGCGCATTTCTAAAGTCGCCTAGTTGCTGGGCTCATGCGCCGGACGTGGCTATTCGGTTATTTCGTTATCCCCAAGCACATCATTTTATACTTGCTTATCTGGTAAAAAAACACCTGAGCCGCTATAAGACTAGGTGCTTGCTTAATTTGGTTTCGTAACAATATCAATAATATGCTGCCACGTTTCTGTCTTTAAGACATCTGTTGGCACTCCATCTCCAATGACTCCATAGCCAATCATTAATCCAACAACTAAGGCAATGATACAAAGTAGTAAAGTAACAATAATACGCAGCCAAATTGGAAAAATGCGCACTCTTGGGCGTCTATTTTTTTTATTTTCCGTTTGCTTACTTCGTTGCTTGACCCTATTCTGCCCATTTGGCTCATTATGATGTTTAGCTTCTTGATGCTTTTCTTGCCATCGTTGTTTCCATGCTTTCATAAATGAATTATATTTGCCTTTGAAAGTTGGATCTTGTGGTTGAATGGACATATTTGTTTCTCCTTACTGTTTACCTTAAATATAAAGTGAATCTGCAGAGTTCTTTTTCCCATACTGACTGTTAGTAATGCAAGGGTATAACCCTTAAACGAACGAAGATGTAGGTGTTGTATCCTCCCACTTAGACTTTTTGTATTTGTCTTTAGTTCTTAAGTGAGGAGCTTACAACACCTTACATCAAGGATTAAAACCTAGCGCATCTGGTTAATCAGGCCAGACATTTGATCGCTCATAGAAATGGTTCTTGCATTAAACTGGTAAGCACGTTGACTCATAATTAAGTCAGACATTTCCTTGGACATATTCACATTAGACGCTTCCAAGGTACCACTTTGGAGTATCTGATTTCCAGCTGCTGGCTGGATTACATCAGCAAATGCTGCCTCTGTATTTGCTATATTAGGTAAACGGAATGCATTTTCTCCGACAGCTTCAAGCAAATCTGGACGTAAAGCCTCAACAATAGCAAGTGTACCGACGGTTTCCGTTTCGTCGCCTCGCTTGACAAGTATTTGTCCATTTGGCTGCACAGAAATGTCATCAAAACCAGAAGCTATACGAATGGGGCCATCTACGCCTAGTACTGGATTTCCATCTCGATCAACGAGCATCACTTGTTGATTATTATTAACAGGACTCAAATAAAATGCTCCATCTCGAGTATAACGTGTTTCTGTTACTCCGTTGTCTGTTGCTTCAATTTGGAAAAAATGGTTCATTTCTAACAAAGCTGTATCCAAGCTGCGATCTGTCTCACGTAACGAACCTAATTGCAAATTCGCATTGATCGATCCTAATCTTGCTCCAGATCCGATTCGTATACCATCTGGAGTCTGTCTTCCGGCTGTATTCGCAGGATGCGACAAATTATCCATCTGTTGAAAAAGCAGCGAGGAAAAATTAGCCTGTCTGCTTTTATAGCCGGTTGTTTGGCTATTAGCCATGTTATTACCTATGACATCCAATTTTTGTTGCAGTTGATTCATTGTTACTGCAGCCTGAATCATTGCTCGTGACATGCTATTCTCTCCCCTTTAGACTAAACGTCCTATTTCACTAACTGCTTTTTCCATACTTTGATCATACGCCTTTAACACTCGTTGATTTGTTTCAAATAGTCGGTAAGATTCCATCATTTGTGTCATTGCTTGTAAAGTATCTACGTTAGATCTCTCCAAAAAACCCTGTTTTACAGAAAACGTTGCATCCGCTGGCACAGCTTCCACATCTCCAGTGTACAAATCATTTCCTTCTTTTACCATTGTATTTGCATCAGCTGCATAGGCAAACCCTAATGGAATCGCCCCATTAGCAGTCTGCAATAGACCATCATTGGTCACCGTAAAATCCTTATCATTCGTTGCAATAGGTTCTCCATTCACATCTAAAACATAATATCCTTCATTCGTCACTAAAAAGCCCGCACCGTCTACTGTAAAGTTTCCATTTCGTGTATATCGGACATCTCCAGCTTCATTTTGCACCGTAAAAAACAATGCTCCAGTTTCATCAGGCAAATTGCGTTGCACTAGTGCAAAGTCAGTGGGAATCCCTGTTTCTTGGATGTCTCCCTGGTTAAAATTCGGAATCATTTCCTGTACGTACACTCCCGTATTTAAAGAACCGATCGGCTGTTGAATAGGTACATTTGTTTTATTTTGTATAGGAAGCTCTTTTCCTGCCATTTGATTCATCAACATTTCAGGAAAAGCGCGCAAAGTTGTTTGATCTGCTTTATAACCGGGGGTATTAGCATTGGAAATATTATTAGCAAAAGCCTCCTGCTGCCGTTGTTGCGCAATCATACCGTTAGCAGCTGTGTAAAAGCCCCTTAACACTGGCGTTACCTCCCTTTCTCGTATCTAGAAAACTTAAATAACTTTTTTCCGATCTACTTTGTCGATATTTTCCAACATGATACCGGTTCCCTTAGCTACACAATTCATTGGCTCTTCCGCAATAAATACAGGAACCTTTAATTCTTCTGCCAATAACTCATCAACGCCATGAATTAATGCGCCGCCTCCAGTTAATATAACACCTCGATCAATAATGTCTGCAGAAAGCTCTGGAGGTGTACGTTCTAAGACGGATTTTGCTGCTTGTACAATAAGATAGACAGACTCACGCAATGCTTCTTCAATTTCTTTGGAGTTTACTTTAATAGTTCGCGGCAAACCAGAGACCATATCACGCCCTCTAATTTCCATTTCTTCATTACGCGCGCCTTGAAATACGGTAGCGACATTAATTTTTATTTCCTCTGCCGTTCGCTCACCGATCAACAGTTTATATTTCTTCTTTATGTATTGAAGAATTTCACTATCAAAATTGTCACCGGCCATTTTGATGGACTCAGACGTTACAATATCCCCCATGGATAGTACAGCAACATCTGTTGTACCACCACCGATATCAACGACCATATTCCCACTCGGCTGGAATATTTCCATTCCTGCACCGATAGCAGCTACTTTAGGTTCTTCTTCTAAATAAATCTTTTTCCCACCTGATTTTTCGGCAGCTTCTTTAATGGCTTTTTGCTCCACTTTGGTAATATTTGTCGGACAGCATATCAAAATTCTTGGTTTTGATAGCAAGCCCTTTACATTAATCTTATTAATGAAATGTTTGAGCATCGCTTCCGTAACATCAAAATCGGCAATTACGCCATTCTTTAATGGTCGAATAGCTTCAATATTTCCAGGTGTCCGACCTACCATTTTCCTTGCTTCCTCGCCAACTTCCAACACTTTTCCTGTATTCCGATCCATAGCAACCACTGACGGCTCATTCAACACAATCCCTTTTCCCTTAAGATGAATTAAGACATTGGCTGTCCCAAGATCGATTCCTATATCCCTTGAAAACATGGGCTAATATCCTCCTAATTACATACTATATCTTATTTTGTCCATACTGCTTCTAATATACTATTTTAACACAATTATCTACTTTTAACTGCAGTTTATTTAAATTTTGTAAAAAAACGTCGGATACTATATCAGAATAGGCATTACTTGCAAAATTACATGCGTCATTGCCTTTTAACGAGACGTCCCACATTAAAATCGAAAAAATCGGATTCACCCTCTATACCGACATTGTAAAAAATAAGGCAGCTAGCTTGAAATGTGAACTTCGGCTAATTTCCATATAAATCCAGTAATCAGTTGATACCTTACTTCCCTAAGAAAAAAGTGCCAGAGCAGGAACTATTCATGTAATGAAAGCTTTAGCAAATTCACCATTTTTATAAGAAAGGAAAACATTCACCTAAAATTCCTTTAATCTTATATTAAGATTATCTTTGAACCCACCTAAATGCTGCATACTCTTTATAAAAAAACAAATTCAGTGGAAGTGATTTTTTCCCCTCCACTGAACAACAGCTACTTACATATATCGTTTCGATCCTGTATATACTTTTCCTAGAAGAGGAATGATATGCTTATCCTACTGGCTTCACTTCTCTTTTTTTTGCTGATTCTGCATCCACTTTATATTTCTTCCTTGTTGCTTCGCCCCCTCGCAAATGTCTAATTGCCTTATGATGTTCAAGGATTTTTTTTACCTCGCTTGCTAATTCCGGATTTATTTCTGGTAATCTTTCCGTTAGATCTTTATGAACTGTACTTTTAGAAACACCAAATTCCTTCGCTATAACGCGAACTGTTTTTTTTGTCTCCACCAGATAATTTCCTATCCTGATTGTTCGTTCTTTGATGTAATCATGCACACCGTTCGCCTCCCTGAGTTGTATATTTCTGAGGTGATCGTTTGAGACAGGTGTTTTATAATTTGGTTTGAATGAAAGTTAGGGCTCCTATCCTGTTGAAATTTTATGTAGACGTATAATCTTGCCATCAATAAAAAGATTAAAAATTCTGTATTTTAAACCTGTAAAAAGTAAAATAGCTACGTTTGTCAGACTGATTAACATCCCCATATGCTCTTCACCTCAGACACTTCTGTTTTATTGGTTTGTATAAGTTTATTATGATGGGAGAAGGATTATGCTTAAAAAACCACCTTGTGCACACTAGACAAGCCAATTCTAAAAAACTAAGATAAACTGAAACTTCAATCCGTGGGGTTTTTCATTCATCCATTACGGATTGTTAGTACCGTAATGGTATGAACTAAGGCTTTTGAACCGGACATTTAGGTGCTGCTATCTCCTACTTAGACTTGTTTGTGTACAGATTATCCAACTCCTGAAGTTGGAGTCTTACAGCGGGATAAAAATGGAGCAACTAAAGCTTACCTAGAAACATAGAAAACGCCTTTGATTGGATCATCAAAGGCGCTCCTGCTTGCTGAAGCAATAAGCAGACGTATCCATTAACTGTTTAATTCTGGGTCCATTTCTTCTGTTGCATCTGGATTATCTACTTCATCTGATTCTTTATCTGATTTTTCGTTCGCATCTTCAGCTTCCTCAGAAGAAGGCTCGTCTCCTTGCTCTCCTTCAGCTTCATCATTTTCAGACTGTTCCGCTTCTTTTTGTGCATCTACATCTTCAGATTTTTCCTCTGTTACTTTGCTCAAACTACTTACTGGTTGATTGAAGTACGCTTCTGGATTAACCTCGTTATCGTTCTTGCGTAACTCAAAGTAAACATGGGTTCCACTGTCTTTAGCGAATACACTCTTTCCTGCTATCCCTAATGTGTCACCTTGCTTTACTTCAGATCCTGGTTTGACATTTACTTCTTCAAGGCTTGCATAATAGGTGGTTACATCGTCTTCATGGGCCAATACAACAACATTTCCAAGTAATGGATCTTCTTTCACTTCTGTAACCTCACCACTTAAAGCTGCGACAACATCAAATGATTCGCCACTCGCAGAAGCAATATTCACTCCATCACTTTCATAATATTTATTGTTGTACAAAACCAATGCTTGTTCTTGCTCTTCTTGTTCAGCATTGTAATCATAAAATTTAGTTACGATTTCTGCTTCTTCTGGGTTTGTAACAGGCATTTGTATCGTTTCCTGTTGTTCTAACACAGGTTCAGCTCTTTCTCCATGCTCTGCTGGAATAAATTCATCTGTTTCTTCTTGAGCATCAGGTACTTGATTGTCTATGTTTTGATACCAAACAACAACAGATAACAATACAGCGGCAATCGTTAAATAGACAGCTGGGAAGAACCATTTTTTACGAAAAATCCGACTCCACTTATTTTTTGAAGTTCCTTTGTTTTCCTCTTTCATAAGATCATCACCTCAACAATCATTCTGATCAGAAAAAGGAATTTATATACATCTATCAAAAAATATTTTGGATTTTACCGTATTTTTTCGCAAAATAAGGGGAAATTAAGAAGATTCGTTTTCAATACTTGTCTAAAATGGAAGATACACAGCTTAGCCCTGCAAATATTAGGGAGCATCCAACATATCGCTTTAATAGAATCGAAAGACATTACCCAACTACTTTATGTGAAGAAAAGCTTGATGATAGAAGCTTGTTTACGTGTTTGTTTGTCATTTGTACTCACTAGTGTCGCATTAAAATATTCATATGCGATATAAAATACAGAATTTTCTTAAACACTTTGTTTCCATAAAAAAATCCTTTATAATGGTTGGCGGTAGTAACCTATCCAAATCCAATATAAAGGACAAACACCATGGATAAGTCTACACGAAAAACATCATTTAAACAATGGTTATCACCTATAAATCAAACATTATTTAATGAACAGGTGAAAAAGTATCAACTAAATCACTATACTAAAAAGCTACATATGGATTCATTTATGTCATTGCTTCTGTATGCTCAACTTCATGAAACGGAAAGCTTACGAGCGCTTAGCGATGCTGTTTTCTCGGATGAACTACAACAGGCTACAGAGTTAGATTCCATCAGTTTCTCACAATTAGGAAGAAGATTGAATCACGTTCCGACTGCTTTTTTTCAAACGATTTTTCTGGATTTAGTCTCTGATATCCATAAGAAAACAGATTTCCAAAATCGTAGAAGAATAACAACACCATTAAAAATCATTGATTCTAGTACATTACCACTTAATTTAACGAACCATAAATGGGTTCGCAAAACAAAGTCAGGTGTCAAACATCATTTACGACTCGTATTTATGGAAAAAGGCCTTTCTTATCCGGATCAAGCGGTCATCACAAATGCGATTAAGTTTTGGTTGATGACAAAGCATGCATGTACGTTTTTGATCGTGGTTACTTAGATTATGAACGTTTCGATCGTATGACAGATGAGGGTTATTTCTTTGTTTCTCGTCTGCGAAAGAACGCTGTAGTACGAGTATTTGAAACCTTTCCACTACAAGTAAATTCAAACGTAGTGTCAGATGAAATGGTTGTCATTGGAACCACACAAAATCGTTCAGAAAATGTATTTCGCAGATTGAAATTATTGGATACAAAAGGAAATGAACTTAGCTTGTTGACGAACCGATTTGACTTAGACGCTGATGAAATTGCTGAGATTTATAAATCAAGATGGGCAATTGAGCTTTTTTTCAAATGGATGAAGCAACATTTGAGTATCAAAAAATTTTACGGTTTTAGTGAACAAACAGTCCAAAATCAAGTGTATCTTGCGATGATCGTATATTGTCTGAATGTACTGGCTCAACTGAACACAAATAGTGAGCGAAGTTATTTACAAATTAGTCGTTATTTAAAGGCAGCGTTATGGAAACCATCCTATATTTGGATTCGAAAAATCAAAGGAAAGAGCGTTCCGTAAAGCTTTTAAAGAAACTGTTGCACTAGCCACTAGCTATAGTAAAAAAAATGGATGTTTACTACCTTCACTTTGGTATTTTAACTTTTTTCATTTTATATCTAAGAATATAATCCGAATATTCATTTAACATTTATGCGACGCTAGTGATTTGTACTATAAAAATAAAGTCAATTTTCCACCAATTGCATGTTCTGTACCTTCCCTGATGGTTAAGTACAGTAATCTAAAACGACTCTAACTAAATTGAACATTTGATTTGCAGTTGGGTCTTAAACTTATCTTCCTAAAGTTTACTTCGTAGGATAGAAGGTAGATTTTACTACTAATCATGCGAAGTAACCTATTAAAAACCATTGTTTCTCAATATCCCCCTAATTTAACATAAGTGGACAGTTAGAGTTTTGCGGCGCCTTACGTTCGGAATAAAAAAACCTCGCCTATTTTGCGACGAGAGTTGGGGCTGTATCATTGATCGTGCTTATTTTTACATCCTGATAATAATATTGAACAATATCTTGATAGGTTTTTCCTTCTTTCGCCATACCATTTGCCCCGTATTGACTCATTCCTATCCCATGACCAAACCCTTTCGTTGTAAAGATAAAGTGGTTGTTTTTTTGTTCGATAGTAAAATCACTGGAGCGCAATTCTAGCTTTTCTCTAATTTTTCTGCCAGAGAAAGCATGCTTTGCTAATTGAAGTTCTTCCACACGATTGCTGTCTGTTCGGGTTATATTAACAGGAAGCGGAAATTGATTCGGTAAGTCCACCTCTAATGTTTCCTCCAATTGCTGTAATGAAAACGTCTTTTGATCTAAAAACTTAGGTGATTCTTCATCCCAGGGACTTTTCACACTACGTAAATATGGCAGCTTATTTTCCCAGTAGTCCTCAGAATTCTCCGTATATCCATTACTAGTAGAGAAAAAAGCAGGGGTAATTGGTGCGTCTTTATATGTTAATACTTCTCCTTTTGTTTCCGAAACCGCTTCTTTCACCTTTTTCATTTTCCAATCGAAATCACTTCCCCACTGCTTTTGTAATTGTCCTTCGTCCTTATATACTTGATGCTGGACCGTATCCGTGACATCGGAATCTTTCTTGGCAGATCCGCCATGCAGCTTTTGGTTAACGATATATGTTCTTGCAGCAAGTGACTGTGCTTTTAATGCTTCTGGTTCAAAATCTGCCGGCATTTCAGAAGCTACAACACCAACTACATACTCTTCTAAGGGGATACCTTCCACTTTGTTTACTCCGGAGCGCATAACAGACACAGAGAAAGGGGAATTACCTAACTCGATATCTTGCTTAGGAGCTTTGTCACGATGTGCTGTTGGTGGAGCTTTCGCCGCCTTTTCGTCACCCTTACTATAGGGAACAACAATTAATGTTGGGACCACAAGGATAATCGTGATTAAGCAAACTAACAAAATGGCAGAAGGAACTTTCCACAGCAGCTGCCTTGACTTTTTTTGTAAATAATAAGGTTTTTTGGGCGCAAGCCATTGTTTTTTATTTGCTAGCGGCTGTCTTACTAATTGTTTTTGCTGCATAGAATTTTGCTGCTTGGCTTTTACTTTTTTCATCAATAGTGCGTTTCGTTTCTTCCACTCTTTAGATCCGCTTTTCTTTGAATATTTGCTAGGTTTCATTGCCTACCCCCTTCAACATGATTTTAATCTAGCAGTCCTATTAAGATATATATACATGAGTTTTTTAAAATAGAACCAAAAATTAGGCGAGGACAATGTATTGTTAAAATTTACAATATAATAGTGTTAGGTAATGTAATGATTGGAGGAAGCAAACTTTTGAATTTGACCAGAGGGGAAAAAGAGGGGGTAGGCAATCGTCTTTTATAAAGAGAATCTTCAAGCCGTGGAGGTTTTCGTTCATCTCCCACAAGCTTGTTAGTTCCATAGGTATGACCTAAAGGCCTCTTACAAAATAGGGCATTTAGGTAGCTGTTATCTTACTTAGGCTTGTTGCTGTACAGATTATCCAACTCCTAAAACGGGAGTCTACAGCCTTTATATGCGGGATAAAAGAAAGCGTAACACAACAAGGATGCCAAGCGAGGGCAATCACCTCACAGGAAGAGAAAGATGCAATGAGGTTGGGACATAATGATGCTATTAACTCCAAAGGCGAATGATATACTAAATTGCTGCGGAAAGACTCCTACGAAAGGAAGGGCAACGGTTAGACCCCGCAAGTGCAGTGCGTTAGCGTGATGAAGCTCACTAGCTACCCTAAGTGCGCGAAGTATATATCCAGAACGGGGATATGCATCATCTGTAATTATTGGGTAATTCTGTTTTTACCTAAATAAACATACTTCAACCCCTTATCATGTTAAGTATACACGGTTTTGCCGAAGTTGCTTGCTATCTTCATCATTGATAAAGATGACAAGCAACATAATGTTCCGGCTCTATTTCTCGGAATGATGGTTTTTGTTGTTCACAAATATTCATTGCCCTTGGACACCTCGTCCGAAACACACACCCGCTCGGTGGGCTAATGGGACTTGGTAATTCTCCTTGCAATATAATCCGTTCCCTCTTTTCTTCCACTACTGGATCCGGAATCGGAATCGCAGATAGTAGTGCCTTCGTATAAGGATGGAGCGGACTTTCATACAACACGTCTGCTTGAGTAAGTTCAACTAAATTTCCTAAATACATCACTCCAATCCGATCAGAAATCTGTTTCACCATGGATAAATCGTGGGCAATAAATAAAAACGTTAACCCTTTTTCACTTTGAATTTCTTTCAACAAATTCACGACTTGAGCCTGTACGGAAACATCCAATGCCGATATAGGCTCATCTGCAATAATAAAATCAGGTTCTAAAGCGAGTGCCCTAGCAATGCCAATCCGTTGGCGTTGACCGCCACTGAATTCATGCGGATATCGATTAGCATGCTCTCGCTGCAGCCCAACTTCTTCTAATAATTGATACACACGTTCTTTTATCTCCTGTTTGTGGCGATAAATGTGATGCACTTCCATTGGTTCAGAAATAATCTCTTGCACTGTAGAGCGCGGATTTAATGACGCATAAGGGTCTTGAAAAATCATCTGCATCTTCCGGTGTAGCTGGAATTTTTCATTTTCTTTTAAAGCATGGATGTCCTTGCCATCATAAAGAACTTCACCAGCGGTTTTATCATATAATCCAAGAATTGTTCGTCCGATAGTGGATTTACCACAGCCAGACTCTCCAACTAACCCGAAGGTCTCACCTTGACTTATCTGAAATGATACATCGTTGACTGCCTGTAGCGTTTGATTTCTGCTAATCTCAAAAAACTTCTGCAGACGATTCACTTCGAGGATTACTTTCGCCATTTTGTACCGTGCCCCCTTCCCGCCAATAGCGCCTAGCAGTACATAACTCTGTTTCATAGATTGTATTTGCAATGCTTATTTTTTCAATTCCTTTTCCGGTTTGTGGGGCATGTAACATTGTTCCGTCTCCACTATAAATTCCAACATGGTGTATTCGCCCCTTTCCCTCTTCATAGGCGAAGAAAAGTAAATCACCAGGTCGAAGCTTCTCTAATGGAACTTCTATTCCGGCAGTCGCTTGATCCCCTGCATCTCTAGCAATCTGGTACCCATTTGCTTTATGGGCAGCATAGGCTAGACCAGAGCAATCAAAGCCTAAAGTACTCATCCCGCCCCAGAAATATTCCAGACCTACATATTTTTTGGCAACCGCTACAATTGCTTCTCCATTCCCATATCGAACACCATCTATGTTAGAAAATAGCTCGACATCATTTGTATCTACATATCCAATACCATGTGGTGTAATGACAGTAACCGCATCTTCATGATGTGCTTTCACTGGTAAAATAGTTAAATAACTTAAACTTATTGCGGCTTGATGGTCAAAGGTTAACCAAGCGAATGAGGATCGAATTACTGCTTTTACTGGCTGTTGCCAGTCTGCGATATTCATTTTCTTTATTTGACAAGCAGGTACCCAACCCGGATAACCTCTGTTATCTTTACGGGATGGTTGGGAAGGTATAACAATGTGAGCCCAATCTCCGGTTCGCTTCGTTACCATGACCCGTTCTCCATAAAGTAATTGCGTTTGAATTCGATTTTCGTCACATAACGCAAGTTTTTGTGTATCATCTAGTTGGTTCACCCATTCATCCACGTTAGCTGGGTTGCTAATTGCAAGCTCATCTATCGCTCTAGCAGATGATGGATCTGTCCATACAGTAGCTACGGAAACACTGGCAACATAAATCTCTCGCTCTGTTTGATCAAACGTTTGTTCAGTCACCATTTACCCTCCCATTTTTTTCAAAAGGGGACTCTATCAAATGATATTATCGAAGTCCCCTTCATGCTGTTATTGTTTATCCGCATGCTTTAAATCAAGGTACCCTACTGGATGACGCAGTATGTTCGTAACTCCTTCTTGTAATACTTCTACCTGATTATAATATCGAATTGGAAATAGCGGCATTTCCTCAGCAAGCATTTTTTCAGCTTCGTACATATACTCCCAACGCTTTGCTTCATCTGCTTCTGATTTTGCATTAACTATTAATTCATCATAGGTTTCATTTGACCAGCCAGTGCGATTCATATAAGAGCCTGTAATAAAACTCTCTAAGAAATTAACTGGATCCGCATAATCATATAAAAAAGAACTTCTGGACAATTGGTGCTTCAAAGCCTTTTGGTCTTCTAAAAAAACATTCCATTCCGTGTTTTCAAGTTCCACATCTACCTCAATATTTTCACTGAGCATCCCTTGAATTGTTTCAGCTACATCTTTATTAACATTTTCCGTATTATAGGACAATGTTACTTTCGGAAGCTCCTCATACCCTTCTTCCTGCATCCCTTCCTCCAATAGCTTCTTTGCTTCCTCTGGGTCAAATGAAACGATCTCTCCATTAACATCACGGAAGTCTTCTCCACTAGGATTGGTAAACCCTGGAGAGACAAACCCATGAGCAGGCTTCACCTTATTTTTCACGACATATTCAGCGATATTTTCCTGATCAACAGCTAAAGCGAACGCCTTTCTTATCTTTGCATTTTGAAATGGCTCCTCGGTAACATTAAATCGATAAAACTCTAACCCACCTTGATCAACAATCTGCACATTATCACCATCTATTACCTGATCGGATAATTCTGCAGGGATTTCGGCTGAATCTAACTCTCCTCGTTCAAACATTTGATATTCCGTATTAATATCATTGACCATCACCCAATGGACGCCGTCTAAGCGTACATTATCCACATCCCAGTATTCTTCATTTTTCGTAAACATCATCTCATTATCATGTTCCCAGGATTCCAGCTTAAACGGTCCATTTGCAACAAATGACTCTGCTTCAGCATGCCACTCTGGGTTTTCTTCTGCTACTTTATGATTTACTGGAAAAAAAGCTGGATTTGTTAATACATGTAAGAAGAATCCTGTTGGGTTTTCCAATTCTACTTTAAGTGTCTTTTCATCCACTGCTGTTATTCCTAAATCGTCTGCAGATCCTTCCCCACTATTAAAAGCTTCTCCGCCTTTAATAAAGTAACCGAGAAATCCAGCTGATGAACCTGTTTCAGGATTTAACAATCGCTCCCAAGCATAAATAAAATCTTCTGCTACGACCGGATCGCCATTGGACCAATTAGCATCTTCACGTAACTGAAACGTATATGTTGTTCCATCCTCGGAAACTTCCCATTCCTCGGCAACTGCTGGCTGCGGTGTATGGTCTTCTCCTAGTCGAGTCAGCCCTTCCATCAAATTATTTAATGCGTTCCAAGAAACATTATCAAACCCTATTGCTGGATCAAAAGACGTTGGCTCTTCCCCATTATTCAGCTGAAGGATCTTCTCCCCTTCCGCTTTCTTCTCATTTGCTGCTCCATTTTCCTCTTCTGTACCAGCACTTTCTTTCGCTGTACAAGCAGCTAAAACAAGAAATACCAAGACTCCCATTAAGTAAAGCAAGCCCTTCTTCATCGACTCTCCCCCTTTTATTGGTTGGCTGTACGAGCCAAAAGTTGTTGCGCCCGTTCGTCCTGTAACCAGCAATCTACTTGATGTGATCTGCTGCGCTCAGTCGTCACGGGGTAAACTTTATCACACACCTCCATCGCCAATGGACATCTCGGTGTAAACGGACATCCTCGTGGTGGTGAGAATAAATCTGGTGGCGTACCGTCAATTGGTGTTAATCTTTCCTCCTTTAAATCAAGCCGGGGAACCGATTTTAACAGACCTTTCGTATAGGGGTGCTGCGCATCATAAAATATGTCATATTTCGTTCCCGTTTCGATGATTTTTCCAGCGTACATGACAGCGATCCGATCTGCTATTTTAGCTACGACACCTAAGTCATGTGTGATAAGGATAATCGACACCCCTGTCGTTGCTTGAATATGACCAAATAATTCAAGGATTTGCGCTTGTATGGTCACATCTAATGCTGTTGTAGGCTCATCAGCAATCAGTAATTCAGGCTCGCAAATTAATGCCATTGCGATAACAATCCGTTGCCGCATACCACCGCTGAATTGGTGCGGGTATTGCTTTAAGCGTTCCTTAGGATTCGGTATACCGACTAAATGCATCATTTCTAAAGCTTTTATTTTTGCCTCTTCTGCGCTAACAGCCTGATGCTCTCGCAAGCCTTCCATAAGTTGTGTGCCGATGGTGAGTGTCGGATTTAGAGCTGTCATTGGATCCTGAAAGATCATCGATATGTCCACACCACGTATAGAGCGCATCTGCTTTTCGGTATAGCTTGCTAAATCCTTACCTTTAAAAATCACCTCGCCCTTGATAATTTTTCCTGGCGGCTCTGGAATCAGCCGCATAATTGCTTGCGAGGTCACACTCTTTCCACAGCCTGATTCACCTACAATTGCTAGCGTTTCTCCTTTATTCAAGTGAAAATAAACACCTCGAACAGCTTTGACAGTTCCACCATAGGTTGAAAAAGTTACGTGTAAGTCTTTAACTTCAAGTAATGTCTCCATCTGTCCACCTACTTTCGCAGCTTCGGATCAAGTGCATCCTGAAGCCCATCCCCTAATACATTAAATGCAAACATCGTAAAAGAAATGAAGAATGCTGGAAAAAACAATGTCCACCAATGCCCAGACAGGATTGAGCCTAAGGAATCATTTGCCATCACACCCCAGCTAGCAAATGGAGCCTGAATGCCAAGTCCAAGAAAGCTTAAAAATGCTTCCGCAAAGATAGCACTAGGAACGGTTAACGTCATTTGCACAATAATCGGACCCATCGTATTTGGCAATAAGTTTTTCCGGATGATGCGTGATGTTTTTGCGCCGAATGATTTGGAGGCAAGTACAAATTCATAATTTTTAATTTGTAGAACTTGCCCGCGCACAATTCGCGCCATTCCGACCCATCCTGTAACGGTTAGAGCAAGAATAATGGTACTTAAGCTCGGACCAAGCACGACTAGTAATAAAATAACGACTAGCAAATATGGAAGCCCATATAATACTTCAATAATGCGCATCATAATATGATCAGTTCGTCCACCTTTATACCCTGATAAACCGCCATATATAATGCCAATCGTAAAATCAATTAAAGCTGCCATTAATCCAACAAACAAGGAAATTCGCGCTCCATACCAGGTACGAGTAAAAACATCTCTACCACCATTATCTGTTCCAAACCAATGTTCTTGAGAAGGTGGCTGATACTGGTTTGGTAAATCTTGTTTATTAACTTCATAAGGAGAAAGAATCGGTGCAAATATTGCAAAAATAGCAAGTAACACTAAAAACACGAATCCCGTCATTGCCAGTTTATTTTGAATTAACCTTCTCCAAGCATCCTTCCAATACGATAAAGATGGTCTTGATACAGCTTCTAATGCAGATTTATCCTGCTCTTTCCACGCAAACCATGCATCTGGTACCTCGGAAGCTTGAACAGGTTCTTGCCTTGCTTGATCCACCCATTTTGTTTTCATTACTTCCCGCCTTTCTTATGGAACTTTATACGCGGGTCTAGTATGCCGTATGCAATATCAACAAGGAATAACATGATAATTAAAAATGCACTGTAAAATACCGTTGTTCCCATAATGACAGGATAGTCACGTTGATTAATACTTTCTACAAAATATTTTCCCATCCCCGGTACAGCGAATATTTTCTCGATTACAAACGTACCAGTTAAAATTCCTGCTAGCAGTGTGCCCATAATCGTAACTACAGGCATTAACGCGTTTTTTAAAGCATGTTTACAAATAATTTTCCATGGTACTAACCCTTTAGCACGTGCCATTTTTATATAGTCTTGCGTTAAAACTTCCAGCATTGTCGATCTCGTCAATCTAGCAATAATAGCCATAGGCCCAGTAGCAAGTGCGGTAACTGGTAAAATCATATGTGTTGGACTTAACCACCTTGCCACTGGAAACCATTCTAGATTTACCGCCAATTGCTGAATAAGCAGGGTAGCTAACACAAAGTTTGGAATCGAAATACCTAATACAGCAAAGCCCATTGCTAAGTAGTCAATTATTTGATTATGCTTTAATGCCGCAAAGATACCTAAAGTCACACCAGATATAACAGCGACAATTATCGTAATTATTCCAAGTTCAAAAGAGATGGGAAAGCCCCGTCCGAGCATATCATTTACCGTTTGCGATGGTTGTTTGATGGATGGACCAAAATCGAAAGTAGCAATAGATTTCAAGTATAGAACATATTGCACAATATAAGGCTCATCCAAATTGTAATGCGCTTCCAAATTTGCCTGAACGGCTTCATTCGTTCCACGTTCACTATTAAATGGAGATCCTGGTATCGTAACCATTAAAACAAAAGTTAGTGAAACAATCACCCATAGTGTCAGCAGCATCATAAGTAAGCGCTTTCCTACATAACGTAGCATATGCCTCCTCCTACGAAAATTTAGTTATCATTGCCAGTTCTGTCATCACAAGCATTGCCTGATATGCTTCTAGCATATCTTGCGCCTGAAACCTCACAATTGTAGTTCCTGTTTCTATCTCTGTACCAGGCATTAGATTAGCCCATTCTGCTTGCCCATAATTGGCAAACTCCACTCGCAAAATCGGGTTACTTGGTGGAATTAGTGGTGAGATACTATCACGCTGCTGTATTGCTTCCGTTATCTTTTCTGTTAAAAGTTTCGCCGCTTTTTTAGGTGTTAAACTTTTGACAGACGATCTTGATATCGTCTCTTTTACAGCTGCCGTTTTCACGTTTGGGATAAGTGCTTCCGCTTCTTTTGCTGCCTGGTCATCGCCAGTAACGGCTATTACCGGGACACCATAATACCCTGCGAGATAGGCATTCAATCCCATTTCACCAATTTCTTGATCGTTTATATACATCGTTCTTACTGCTTGAATCATTGTATGAGACATCACGCCAAATTTGCCAGCGCGTGCGTGGTACCCAATAAACATGGCTCCATCAAACGTATTATCTAGTCCATGCATCATTGAAAATGGTTTTACCTCACCAGTAATAAGCTGTGCATCTGGATGTAGGTCTTCAATAAGTATGTTATTCATCTTCGAATGGCTGTCATTAACTAAAATCCCTGTGCAGCCATTATCCAATGCATTACGAATGACTACATTTGTCTCTTCAGTCATGATTTTTCTTGATCGTTCATAATTATGCATATTTGCTTTGACAAATGTTTCATCTGGTAAGCCAGTGATTCCTTCCATATCTACGGATAAATATAATTTCATTTTTTCTTTCTCCTTAGGGTTAAAATTTTCTTAAATTTTACCATAAATATACTAAAATGAAAAGTCGGAATTTAAAGAATAAACTTCACAGCAATTATGACATACAAAAAAACAGATGATTTGAAAAAAGCCTTCATCTGTTTTTCACACGACTTCTATTCGAAATATGAATGAATGCATCCTACATACTTATTACTAGCAGATTATGAAAGCTCTGCTGCTATTGAATGATGGATTGGCTCCACTTGGATAAGAGGCGATACAGCATTCCCCTTTTCATCTACCCTTTCCACATCTGCACCTAGAGCTGCCAATTTTCCGGCAAAGTTCACATACCCACGATCAAGGTGCTTTAACTCCGTTACTCGGGTTACACCTTCCGCTGCCAATCCAGCTAATACAAGTGCTGCTGCTGCACGCAAATCTGTCGCTGCTACTTCTGCTCCTTGAAGATCGCTAGGTCCTTCCATAATCACACTATGGCCTTCAATTTTCATCTTAGCATTCATACGACGAAACTCTTCCACATGCATAAAGCGGTTTTCAAACACGGTTTCCGTAATGACACTTGTACCTTGAGCAACTAGCATTAACGCCATCATTTGTGATTGCATATCTGTAGGAAACCCAGGGTGAGGTAATGTTTTTATGTCGGTTGCTTTTAACTGTTTAGGACCAATAACTCGTATTCCATTAGCTTCTTCCTTCACAATAACATTCATTTCTTCCAGTTTGGAAATTACGGAGCGCAAGTGTTCTGAAACTGCATTTTCAATCAATACATTTCCTTGTGTAATTGCCGCAGCCACCATAAACGTACCAGCTTCTACACGATCAGGTATAATTGAATGTTCCACGCCGCGCAATTTTTCAACGCCTTCAATACGGATCGTTTCCGTTCCCGCACCAACTATTTTGGCACCCATCTTATTGAGGTAATTTGCCAAATCAACAATTTCTGGTTCTTTGGCACAATTTTCTATAATTGTTTTTCCTTCTGCTAGTGCTGCTGCCATCATAATATTTTCAGTCGCCCCAACACTTGGCATATCTAAATAAATTTTTGCACCTTTAAGACGCTTGTTGACATTAAGTTCAACAAAGCCATTCCCAACATGAGTTTCAGCACCCATTGCTTCAAAACCTTTTAAATGCAAATCAATTGGTCTGGAACCAATTGCACAGCCACCTGGCATGGCAACTTTTGCATGCCCGTAACGTGCTAACAAAGGTCCGATTACGAGAACAGAAGCACGCATTTTTCTTACATATTCAAACGGTGCCTCTGTCGTTAAGTGATTTGAAGCATCTACCGTTACTGTGTTGTTTTCAAAATGTACATCTGCATTCATATTTTTTAGTACTTGATTTATTGTATATACATCAGCCAGTTCAGGAACATCTTTAATGACACTTTTTCCTTCACTTGCAATAAGACTAGCGGCAATGACAGGGAGCACAGCATTTTTAGCACCTTCCACTTTCACAGTGCCTTTCAATTGGTGTCCGCCTCTTACGATGATTTTTTCCATATTTCAAATCTCCTTCAGATCCAATTTCATTATATTAATATTCATTTATTAGGATAGGTGTTCCTATCATGTATGTAGGATTGTCCGATCCGTTTTCTTCGACTGCAATTTGTATATTCATAGGTGCATCTTCGATGGAAATACGTTGTTTCCATAATGGTGTATACCCGTAAATAATTTTTTTATGTGTAGATTGTTCTACTGTATCGAATTGTGTCTGTATTTGTTCTACTTGAAAATAATTTGTCAATTTGGTTAAAAAATAATCACCATTAATTATATCATTTCCTCTAGTCGTCAGACAAGCAAATCTCCTTACAGAATTTGTGAAATACTTGTTCATAAAGCTTTGGTTTATGAGAGTATAATTTTCTTCCGTATTGGAATTCCAACCATTCCCGCTTATTACGGCAATAAATTCTGCAGAAGCGTTTCCGTGACGCGGAATGACTACATTAAATAATACGTTTATTCCCTTAGATATATGGCGGTTTTTAAAAGAAATTTTAACCTTCTTTTCGTCTTTTGTCACACTTTTTTCGTATTTACGACTCAACATTTTCACTAATGCATCTTTTCTTTCAGGAGAAATGGATTCTTTCCATGTTGTTTGCCATTCTTGTATTGGTGCATTTTCAGTCATCATAAATTGAGC
The DNA here is from genome assembly GCF_001895305.1 of Virgibacillus sp. 6R. Classification (NCBI taxonomy): domain Bacteria; kingdom Bacillati; phylum Bacillota; class Bacilli; order Caryophanales; family Bacillaceae; genus Virgibacillus; species Virgibacillus sp. 6R. The sequence goes on from NZ_CP017762.1 coordinate 1,841,128, forward strand.
TAGATCCATCAGTTCATTTCTGCTTTCTTCACTTGGATCCATTCCAATATTATTTGCTACAAACATACATAAAATTGCTAGAATAATAGACTTTTTCACAATAAAATCCCCCATATCCAACTATTTCTTAATAATAGTATGAACTGGGAGATACAAAAGCATACCATACAAATGCTGACAGTCTTTTTATTCCCCAATATACAAGTATTCAGATCAGGAAATTAAAATAAATGATTTAAATCTCTGGACCACTGTAGCACTTCCAAAAAGAAGCGACTGACACCTGTTCCAATCACAATGGTTAAAAACAAAATTAATATTTGCGCTTCTTTCGCTCTTCCTTTTTTGATTATTGGCTCAAAGTTAATGGTCATCATCAATCTCCAAGTCAAGTATATAAATAAAAGATGTGAGATAAGACTAATTATCGCCTGTTGGCCTAGTGAAAACATACGAACCACCTTTATAAATTGCTATTAGAAAAACTTGGCTTGTCGCCAAGTCTTATGGCGGAAGCCTTTGTTTTTCTTATACTATAAACCAAAAAAATCTTATACTTTGTGTAAAAAAGACATTCAAAAAGTACTTTAACAGTGACACAGCGTTTCCTTACTTGCTGAGCAATCGTTTTACTTCCATACATGTCCATCTCCTTTAACAGCAGCAATATTTCTTTACTGTTATTCAAGCAGATATCCATCTGATTCAATAATTTTTTCAATAGCACTAATAGATACTTTGCCATGGATAAGAAAAAAAGTCAATTCAAAAGAAGGGGTGTGGCAAAACTATCCGATCCTAAATAACAAAAAATTGTCCATTCTTAACTACAAAGTGCAGTACTTCAGACAAAAAAACAGAGTGGCACATGCCTTGGACAATTAAAGTAAAACTTCGGTCTGTATCTTTCCCATATTCGACTGATTTTTACACAAGAGTATGTCATCAAAAGGTCTCTGAATAGAAGCTGACATGTTACTTACAAATGGATCAACTCACCTTAATATACACTAGCTGAAGTAGAAGATAAGGTTTATTTACTCTGCTCGTGAAATAAATTTATCTGTTGGTTAATTTTTTCTTCATATCCAAATTAGACAAATCTATTGCATTTCCCGGGAAATATCGACATTTTCTAAGACATATAATGTGATTTAGTTTACTTTTATAAGACTTCCAAAAGTATAAAGTAAATCTTCAATCAGCGGGGGCTTCATTTATTCCTCATGAATGTTAGTATCAGAATGGTATGACCTAAAAGCCACTTACGAAATAGGGCAATTAGGTGCTGGTATCTCCCACTTAGACTTGTTGCAGTACAGATTATCCAACTCCTAAAGCGGGAGGCTTAGACCACCTTACATACGGGATAGATGGTTATTATTTAGGAATAAATTTCCAATATCAAAGTTGCTAATGTTGTTTGCATTATATTAAGATGATCGTTTTATCCTCTATCAAGCTTTATTAAATCTCATCATTAAACACTAAAAGTAATACAAAATCTTTTTAAAATCTCCTTGGGAAAATTGTTCTTTATATACGAACAAAAGGGAATTTGTTCTATTCGCAACATAAAAACGGAAGATTTGAAGAAAAATTAAAGTGAAACATTACATAGGTCTTCCTGTATGGAGCAAACAGTTCAAAGCTAGAGGTCATCAGGTGGCTTGAAAGAGAAGCACCCTAGTTCGGCGTTCGATGCGTCGCTGACATAGCTTTCCTTGTCCTGTTACAGCGCCACTACGATTTAAACATCCTGCCCTAAATTTAACGAAATGGAAATGTAGAGCCCATATTACTGATAAAGTTGTTGATCAATCGGGGGTTTTATCCGCTTAGCATCAGAAGTCGCCAATCAATCCAAGTATTCGTCCGCTTCAATCAAAAAGTCGCTCTTCAATCGGACATACTCTGCCACTCCAGCCACAAATTCGCTCATCAACTAAAGGGTACTTGACTGCTTAGCATCAGGAGTCACTCACCATAAGGATGGAATGTCATGCTGTATCTCTCCTATTTTAATCTTGAAGTAGAGTTTTACGTCATATTACAACCGAGAAAAATGCTTTGCAAATTTTGATAGTCCTATACGGGTATTATTCCTTGATTATTTCTCCGATAGACTTTTCTTCTAACTAGATAATTTATTGTATTTGAAAAACTTCTTGCTGAACTACGCTGTTAATATGTTGGTAAATTGTGAACTTCGGCGAAAAAGTTGTGAACTTCGGCTAATTTCCATTTAATACCAAACATAGCCGAAAAGTTTAAAATATAAATTGAACCATAAATTAGCATTCCTCCTATTTTTCAAAACGAATAAACTAAGGTTTATATTGGATTTCATCGGACACTCTGCGCCCTGCCTTTAAATTTGAGCCGATATCTTGCCACAGGAAGAACTTGGAGGCTTACATCTACTTGAACGCTAAAACTAGTGGACATGTATCACTTTTACAATCATGTATGCACGGCTAGAGAATATGATCATTTACCTAACGACAAAAAATCTCCTATAACTATTTGTTATAAGAGATTTTTCGATTAACTGCTGACACTTAGTCGATTTATAGCTCTACGAAGAGCTAATTCCGCTCTTAACGTATCAATATCATCTTGTTTTGATTGGAGACGGCGTTCAGCTCGCTCTTTTGCTCGTTGAGCTCGATCAATATCAATGTCTGATGGTTTTTCCGCTGATTGCGCTAAAATGGTCACTTTATCTGGACGAACTTCCATAAAGCCGCCATTAACCGCTAATTTGTCTACATGGTTTTCACGTTTCAAACGTACCGCATTAATCGACAATGGCGCAACTAAAGGTATATGCCCAGGTAAAATACCTAACTCTCCACTTTCGGCTTTACAACTAACCATCTCATAATCATCTTCTAATACTGGACCGTCAGGAGTAACAACACTCACAGTTAGTGTTTTCAAAGCAACCCCTCCTTAACTTGACATGAAGGCGGTCAATGAATCATTGAATTCATTAACCGTTCCAAATGATCAAGTTTGATTATCTGATTCCTTTCATGTCTCTTATTCCATGCCTTTTGCTTTTTCTACTACTTCCTCAATGCGACCTACTAAACGGAAGGCGTCTTCTGGTAGATCATCATGCTTCCCATCAAGAATTTCCTTAAATCCTTTTACAGTCTCTTCTACAGGTACATAAGAACCTTTTTGGCCTGTAAATTGTTCCGCAACGTGGAAGTTTTGTGATAGGAAGAACTGAATCCGACGTGCTCGCGCTACAACGAGCTTATCTTCATCGCTTAATTCATCCATTCCTAAAATCGCAATAATATCTTGTAATTCACGGTAACGTTGCAATGTTTTTTGTACTTCGACAGCTACTTCATAATGCTCTTGTCCAACAACCTCAGGGTCTAATGCACGTGAAGTTGATGCAAGCGGGTCTACCGCAGGATATATCCCTTGTTCCGATAAACCACGGTCAAGGTTAGTTGTAGCATCTAAGTGGGCAAATGTTGTTGCTGGTGCAGGGTCTGTATAGTCATCTGCTGGTACATAAATGGCCTGTATCGATGTAACAGAACCTTTTTTCGTAGATGTAATACGTTCCTGCAATTGTCCCATTTCTGTTGCCAACGTCGGTTGGTAACCAACGGCAGAAGGCATACGTCCTAACAAAGCAGATACCTCAGATCCTGCTTGGGTAAAACGGAAGATATTGTCGATAAATAACAATACGTCTTGCCCCTGTTCATCACGGAAGTATTCTGCCATGGTTAATCCAGTTAGCGCAACACGCATACGAGCCCCAGGCGGTTCGTTCATTTGCCCAAATACCATAGCTGTTTTTGCAATAACTCCAGAATCTTTCATTTCATAATAAAGGTCGTTTCCTTCACGTGTACGTTCACCAACACCCGCAAACACAGAAATACCTCCATGTTCTTGGGCTATATTATTGATCAGTTCTTGAATAAGTACTGTTTTTCCAACACCGGCTCCACCAAACAGACCAATTTTACCACCTTTTACATAAGGCGCTAATAAGTCTACTACTTTAATCCCTGTTTCCAAAATTTCTGTTTCCGTTGTTAGATCTTCAAAATCTGGTGACTGTCGATGAATTGGGTCGCGACGTACATCTGCTCCCAAAGGTTCATCCAAATCAATATTGTCTCCAAGTACATTAAATACTCTACCCAATGTTACATCGCCAACTGGAACCGAAATCGGACTTCCTTTATCCTCAACTTCTAATCCACGTCTTAAACCATCTGTTGATGACATGGCAATGGTACGAACGCTATTATCACCTAAATGAAGCGCAACTTCTAAGGTAAGCTCTTTGGCTGTATCAGCTGAGTCATCAGCTATTTTAACAACAAGAGCGTTATTAATATCGGGAAGCTGACCATCAGCGAATTTCACGTCAACGACAGGTCCCATTACTTGTGTAATACGTCCTTTGCTCATCGATTTCCCTCCTAACGTACTTTCCTGAAATCATCGAAGAAGCTTATTCAAGCGCAGCTACTCCTCCACTAATTTCCGTTATTTCCTGTGTAATTGCAGCTTGACGCACACGGTTGTAAGTTAATGTTAACTTATCAATAAGCTCTCCAGCATTATCTGTAGCACTTTTCATTGCTGTCATACTAGCCGCGTGTTCACTTGCTTTCCCATCCAATAATGCACCATAAATAAGGCTTTCTGCATATTGTGGTAAAAGCACGCCAAGAATTTGCTCTTCATTGGGCTCATATTCATATTCATCATGGAAGGAAGAAGTATTGTTATGCTCACCTAAATTGGTAATCGGCAACAGTTGGGTTGTCGTTACCTGCTGGGAGATTGCACTAACATAATGGTTATATATGATGTGCAGTTCATCAATTTCTTCATCCTCATATAATTGCACCGTTTCCGAGGCAATTTCTTTTATATCTGCAAAATCAGGCTGATCACCAATGCCAATGATACTTTGGGCAATTGGAAGATCCATTTTTTTACAAAATTCATATCCCATACGCCCAATAGCTATAATGGTGTATTCATCCTTTGACTGATGGCGCTGCTGGATTTTTTGGTAGAGTGCTTTTAACACATTACTGTTATAAGCGCCCACCAAACCTTTATCCGCTGTAATGACCATATAACCAGTCTTTTTAACTTCCCGCTTTTCTAACATCGGGTGGGACGTCTCTGTAGCAGAATTTGCGATATGGGCCATAACTTCTTGAATTTTTTTACTGTATGGTTCAAAAGCTTTTGTATTTTGCTCTGCTTTTGTCATTTTAGAAGCTGAAACCATTTGCATAGCAGAAGTAATTTTTCTTGTTTTCTTGGTAGAATTAATTCTACCCTTAATATCTCTTAGTGATGCCAAGCTCGTTCACCGCCCTTTCTCATAAAAGGTTACGCGCTATGATACCTTATCCTTCAGATGGCAAAAATGTTTTTTTGAAAGCTTCAATCGCTTCATTCATTTCTGCCTCATCTGGTAATTTTCCTGTTTCACGAATGGACGTTAATAACTCTTTACGATTATTATCAAGCCATGTATTCATTTCTTCCTCAAAGCGAAGAATATCTTCAACAGCAATATCATCCAGGAATCCTTTTGTAAGTGCATAAAGACTCATAACCTGTTTTTCTACAGGCATTGGTTTATGCAAACCTTGCTTTAATATTTCAACTGTTCGTTGTCCACGATTTAATTTGGCTTGGGTTGCTTTATCAAGATCTGAACCGAATTGCGAGAATGCCTCCAATTCACGATAGGAAGCCAAGTCCAAACGTAATGTACCTGCGACTTTTTTCATCGCCTTAATTTGAGCTGATCCACCAACACGTGAAACCGATAAACCAGCGTTAATCGCCGGACGAACACCGGAGAAGAATAGATCTGATTGCAAGAAAATCTGTCCATCAGTAATGGAAATAACGTTCGTTGGGATATACGCAGCAATATCACCAGCTTGCGTCTCCACAAATGGCAATGCAGTTAAAGAACCGCCACCCTTTGCATCACTTAGCTTGGCTGCACGCTCCAATAAACGAGAGTGAATATAGAATACGTCACCTGGGAATGCTTCACGACCAGGCGGACGACGCAATAGCAAGGAAAGCTCACGATAAGCTACAGCCTGCTTCGACAAATCATCATAAACTACAAGCACGTGCTTGCCGTTATACATAAATTCTTCTCCCATAGCAACACCTGCATATGGAGCTAAGTATAATAACGGAGCCGGATCAGAAGCACCAGCCGACACAACGATGGTATAATCTAATGCGCCATGACGTCGGAAAGTTTCTACGGTACCTCTTACAGTAGAGTCTTTCTGGCCGATGGCTACATAAATACAAATCATATCTTGATCTGCCTGGTTCAAGATAGTGTCCACTGCCACCGTCGTTTTACCTGTTTGGCGGTCTCCGATAATTAATTCACGTTGTCCTCTACCAATCGGAACGAGCGCATCAATCGCTTTAATACCTGTTTGTAATGGTTCATCAACGGATTTACGATCCATTACACCTGGTGCCGGCGATTCAATTGGACGTGTTTTCGTTGCTTCTATCGCACCCTTACCGTCCAATGGCTGTCCTAATGGATTTACCACGCGACCAATTAATTCCTCTCCAACAGGTACTTGCATAATCCGTCCTGTACGGCGAACTTCGTCGCCTTCTTTTATCTCTGTGTAAGGACCTAAAATAACAATCCCTACATTGCTTTCTTCCAGGTTTTGTGCTAAGCCCATGACGCCATTTGAAAACTCAAGTAGTTCTCCGGCCATGGCGTTATCCAAGCCATGAGCACGTGCAATACCGTCACCAATTTCAATTACTGTGCCGACATCGCTAACTTCAATGTCTGTATCAAATGTTTGAATTTGCTGTTTGATCAGACTGCTAATTTCTTCTGCTTTGATGCTCATACCATTTCACCCCTATCTTCATTTGTTTGCAGTCACAATATTTCGCTCTATTCGTTTTAGCATGCCACTAACGGAGCCGTCATAAATCGTATTGCCAACACGGATTTTCATACCGCCAATTAATGAAGGATCGACAACATTATTTAGTTCAATCGCTCTTTTAGCAAATCGCTTTGCAAAGCTAAGCTCCAATTGTCGGCACTCCTCCTCTGACAATGCTCGAACAGAATATACGGTTGCAGCTGCAATTCCCTTCGCATCATTTACTAGCTGGATAAAATGATCAACAATTGCCGGAAGTAATTCGATCCGATGACGCTGGACTAGTAACTGCAAAGTGTTCACTACTTCCTTTTGCGCCTGTTGAAATACATCTTGCAAAAATTGTTGCTTCTTCGCATTGCTTATACGAGGATGCACGAGGAATGTATAAAGATTTTCATTGTCTTGAAACGCTTTTTTTACCACTTTCATTTCTTGAGCTAGTACATCAAGTGTTCCATTTTCTTGACCAAGCTGGAAAAGAGCATCCGCATAACGCTTTGCTACCGTTTCATGACTCATAGCTCTTCTCCTACCTCTTTAATGTATTCATGAATAAGTTTTTCTTGATCTTTCTCATCGATCTCTTTTTCAATCACTTTGGTTGCAATCAATACGGATAATGATGCAACTTTATCTTGTAATGCTTGTAATGCTTTCTCTTTTTCATTTTGGATGTCAGCTTGTGCAGACTCTTTAAGACGATTAGCTTCATCACGGGCGGCTCTGATAATTTCTTGCTCTTGTTTTTGCCCCGCCTCTTTTGCATCCTCAATAATTTTTTGCGCTTCCTGCTTCATTTGCTTTAAGCGTTCATGAGCTTCTTTAGAAGCTTTTTCCGCATCAATGCGGCTCTTTTCGGCTGCTTCTATCTCATTGGCTACATATTCTTCACGCTTTTGCATCATATTCATGACAGGGCCCCATGCAAATTTCTTTACTAAGAATAGTAAAAGAAGGAAAAAGAATAATTGAATTCCCATATCGATTACTCTTAAGCCCCCAACACCGGCACCTACTGTTAATACATCGATGTATGAATACACTAATTTCACTCCTTTCGTGATCAGTAACATCTTCAAACTATTTCGTTAATAAATCCCATAAAGGAATGGCGAAGACTGTTAAACTAATCCTCGCCATCTTAAATTATGAAAGTTTACATAAAAATAGCCATAAATGCGATTACCGCTGCGATAATAGGAATCGCCTCAACTAGTGCTACCCCGACAAACATGGTACCTTGTAATGAACCTTTTAATTCTGGCTGGCGAGCAATCCCTTCAACTGTTTTACTAACGATCATTCCGTTACCAAAACCAGCGCCTAACGCTGCCAAACCAATTGCTATTGCTGCTGCTAAAGCTCCCATTCATATTTCCTCCTTTTATTATAAACCTTATATTTTTATGTTTTTATTTAATGGTCGCTGCTCACTTTATGAGACAAATACACCATTGTTAACATCGTAAACACAAATGCTTGAATTCCTCCAATAAACAAACTAAACCCTTGCCATGCAAGCATTGGAACGGCTGCAAAAATGAAACCCAATGGAGGGCCCTTTATCGCAAGCGACACAAGTAATCCAAGCAACACTTCTCCTGCATAAATATTACCAAATAGTCGCAGACCTAACGTTAATGTGTTGGTAAATTCTTCAATAATTTTAAAAGGGAGCATAATTGGTGATGGGCTAACATAACCTTTCAAATAATGCTTCATCCCTCGAATTTTAATGCCATAAAAATGTGTTAACAGAACAACCATGCCTGATAGCGTTAATGTTAATGTTGCATCAGCCGTCGGTGATTTCCACCATAAATCATGACCAATTACCCCAACTGTGGCTACCCCCAGCAAGTTACTTACTAAAATATACGTAATTAATGTTAGACCAAGCGGGAGGAATACTTTTCCGGTTTTCCAATCCATGGTGTCGCTAATAATCCCTTTTACGAATTCGACAATCCATTCCATAAAATTTTGTAAACCGGTTGGCTTCATTTGCAATTTGCGGCTTGCAATAACACTAAGTATAAACACGATGGCAGAAGAAACAGCTACCATAAAAAGATTCGCCAAGTTGACGTCGAACCAGGAAATGCCAAATAGGTCCTCTGCTATTGGTGCAGTATGATTCACGTTATTCACCCCTCCTTCTTGTTCGATTGTTTAAAGTTACTTAGAGCAAAATCTATCATAATGACAAGATAGGATGTCATTAATCCAATAATCACAGCAATGATTTGAAAGTAGTCATCAAACCGAATGGCGATTAAGGTCGCTAGAATGGCAGCCGCCATTCGTGATAGCGTTCCCAAGGATTTTACCTTTTGATTGTTCGTGACTGCATCACCAAACAACGCTACTTTCTTTTGGAGTAGATACAAGTTATAAAAGCTGATAGATGAGCCAAGTAACAAACCAAGAAAGATCTGTACATACGGCGTAAAGCCAGCTCCTATAACAAAAATTGCGAGAAGATAGAACATCCATTTCTGCTGTCGCGCAACCATTTTTTTGTAATCCGACATAATTTCCTCTTCCCTTGCCTATGATACAGCATGTACATTCGTAAAACGCTATGCTTACATAGAAACAGCTTTACGCTCAAAATAAGGAATTCGTATGTAAAAAAAAGATCCATCTTCATAGTATACTATAACTTTTCTTACTATACTATGAAGTTTATGTGAACAAATGAACAGGTGAATGATAGCCATAAAATTAACGCAATAAAAGTTATGAAACCACTACCATTCCACACTTAGCAAGTTTACATGAGCGATCCCTTAATGTCAATTGATTTCAAGCATAATTTGCATGTTTTGAGATAATTAGAAATGGTAAATTTTAGGATTTTTTGTCTTTGCGGAACAAAAAATCCTACTCACTAGTATAGTGTATTTTTCGTGTCTAAAGAGTGACGAATTTGTGAACAAAAGGAAATAATAGTCAGTTCCCATTTACACCTTGAGGTGGTACATAAATCATCGCTTCATAACTCGCCAAATCCCCAGTTTTAAGCGTTACGGAAATAACAGCATAATAATACCCTGATTTACCTACTGTTCCTCGATCCATTTCCCCTTCGTTGACTCCTGCCTTGACGTCCTTAAGTTCTAGCAATTGACGGTCAAACAGAAGTGTATCTGGATGATACAAATCGACTTCCACTTTTTCCGCTGGTTCTGTCATATAAAAACGGTAGTTAAAGGCATCGGTTGATAAAGGCTGTAGTACAAATTCAAATCCCATTGTCTTTGGGTTATCCGCTGCTTGATTAACAAATAAATACGGCATATGGTATGCTGTATCTTTTTGTCGCATGGTGATCCAGCCTTGATGCACACCCTCCTCAATTTGCGGAGAAGTTATTTTTATTTCAAGCGACAGCTTCTGTTTCTTATGAGGAGCTACCGTGATTGAAGGAGGCAGGTTCCAGCTTATTCCAGGCTGTTTATATGGATTATCAAAATAGTAGGTTTGAGGCTCATCTGTTGTATTTTCAATTACGATTTGTTCTGTTTTTGTTTCGCTATAAGAATGAACCTGGCCGAAAGTTAATTGCGGGTCATCGATGATTGTTTTTGTTTCAATCGCTTCCTTTGGGCGAATAAGTCCCATACCTTGGATGGTCGGAGACAAAGGCTCTTGATCTGCATCCATACGTAATGCCGTTGTTTTTATTGCCCCAAATATTTGCTGATTGGTCCACATGGGTCTTGCTTCTTTGATGAGAGCGACCACACCGCTTACATGAGGAGCAGCCATACTTGTTCCTTGTAAAGCTCGATACCCGCCCGGGACTGTGCTTACAATTTGAGTTCCAGGAGCAACTACATCCGGCTTAATATGCCAATTTACTGTAACGGGGCCTCTTGAACTAAAATTGGCAATCGAAGGCGCTTTGCTTTCATATTTTGTTTCTAAGTTCAATTGTTCTTTATTTAACTTTTTTCGCAACCACTCCCCGTCCTTTTGGGATATGGAGGCAACTGGAATTTTAAGCGATTTTCCCCCAGATACATCTCCTTGTAACGGTTGATCTTGATTATTAGCTATAACGACCGCTTTCGCACCAGAAGCTTGCGCCTGCTGCACTTTTTCCATAAAAGGAATATCATCTCGTTGGTAAAGCGCAATTTTCCCGTTTAAATCTTTCGTTTGCTTTGCAAAAGCAATGGGATAAAACGTATCAAGCTGCCATGGAGGAGAGCCGGTCATTTCCGTGATGGCAATTTTTTTATCATCCCATCGTGCATATAAATAAGGGAGCTGTTGTTCGTGACTTGCAGCTCCAACAGATAACGCTTGATTAGCGGTGGCAGGCGCTCCAACTGTCCAGCCATCCGGACCCGCATTCCCATTAGCTATTACAACAGCAACGCCTAATTCAGCTGCTTTATTCACAGCTAAACTTGTTGGGTAGTCCGGTCCATTAACTTGATTACCTAAAGACAAGTTAATAATATCTACATCATCCTTTATTGCCTGCTCCATTGCAGCAATTACTTGGATCGATGTACCACTGCCTCCTGGGCCTAACGCGCGATAAGCATATAATTCTGCATCAGGTGCTACCCCTTTCAATTTTCCGTTGGCAGCAATAATACCAGCCACATGGGAGCCATGCAACGTCGGGATACCTTCTTCTGGTTTTGTTTCCATGGGATCATCATCTAAATCAACCACATCATATCCGGAACGATAATTTGTGCGTAAATCGGGATGATTATAATCCATTCCCGTATCAATAACGCCAACCTTGACGCCTTTTCCTGTATAGGTGGTGTTATTTAATTCAAACGGAAAAACAGCCTTTCGATGCTTTTGTTCCCATTTACTTCGTTCCATGTTTGTCGTTTCATACTGCTGTACAGTATGAATATTTTTCACAAAATCCAATGATTCCATTCGTCGTAACTGCTCCCGGTCACCCTTGAGAGCAAGACCATTAAACAATGTCGTATAAACAGCTACTATTTCAATAGACGGGTAATGGCTTTTTAAGAAAGCTTGAATTTCTTTTGGTTCCCCGTTTACTTCAACAATAACCGGTTCCAGCTTATTACCTTTATGGTTCAATTGCTCTGCTAAACTGACGTTGCTTACCGTAAATAACATAACAAATATACTGCTGATTAAAAGTATCTTTACACGCATACTATCCTCTCCTTAGGCTTTAGGATTTGATGGAAGAGGAAAAATATACAAAAATAAAGTCTTTGGATATATTTTGTGTTGAAAAAAGCGTGCACTTTCATTAACACAAAAAAGGGCTGCCAAATAAGTCTAGCAACCCCATCTTTTAAATAGACTATTTATGAAAATAATCAACAATCGAATCTGCAATCCTGCGTGAAGCTTGTCCATCTCCATAAGGATTGGACGCTTTTGCCATTTTGTCATAGGATTGTTTATTTGTTAACAACTCATTTGCCAAGTGATATATATTATCTTCATCTGTACCAGCTAGTTTCAATGTTCCCGCCTCTATACCTTCCGGACGTTCTGTTGTATCCCGTAAAACGAGTACAGGTACTCCAAGGGATGGCGCTTCTTCTTGAACTCCCCCAGAATCGGTCAAAATTAAATAAGCACGAGAAGCAAAATTGTGGAAATCAACAACACCTAATGGTTCAATTAAATCAATTCGATCATCGTTCCCTAAAATTTCTTCAGCAGCTTGTTTAACGACAGGATTAAGATGAACCGGATATACAACGTGAATATCCGCATGCGTTTCAACTAAACGTTTAATAGCTCTAAACATTTGCTGCATGTTATTACCGAGGTTCTCTCTTCGATGTGCGGTCATTAAAACTAGACGCTTTTCTCCTATACGCTCTAAAATCGGACTGCTATATGAAGGATCGACCGTTGTTTTTAATGCATCAATTGCTGTATTTCCAGTAACAGCAATACGCTCCAGCGGCTTATTTTCCTGAACTAAATTTTGCTTGGACTTTTCTGTAGGTGCAAAATGTAAATCAGCGATGACTCCAGTCAATTGGCGATTCATTTCTTCTGGATATGGAGAGTACTTATTCCATGTCCTTAGCCCCGCTTCCACATGGCCTACTGCAATTTGATTATAGTATGCTGCAAGAGAAGCTACAAACGTTGTCGTTGTATCCCCATGAACAAGCACCATATCTGGCTGCGTTTTTTTCATTACTTCATCCAGACCCTCTAATGCTCTTGTGGTGATTTGCGCTAACGTTTGTTGCTTTTTCATAATATTTAAGTCGTAATCAGGAATAATGGAAAAAATTTCCAATACTTGATCAAGCATTTCCCGATGCTGTGCTGTAACAGTGACAATGGATTCAAATTCCTCAGTGCGCTTATTTAATTCCAGGACGAGGGGGGCCATTTTAATCGCTTCCGGACGCGTACCAAAAATTGTCATTACTTTAATCCGTTTCAACGTCATGATATTTTCACTCCAGAATTTATTGTCATTTTCATCTATATTATCGAAAAAAATCCACATTCTTCCTTTATTTTGTTCCGAAAAGACGATCTCCTGCATCACCTAGGCCTGGAATAATATATCCTTTTTCATCTAATTTCTCATCCAATGCCCCCAGATAGATATCTACATCTGGATGCTCTTGTTTAATGACTTCTACGCCTTCTGGTGCAGCAATTAAACACATTAGTCGGACATGCTTTGCACCTCTATTTTTCAATGAATGGATAGCATCATTTGCAGAGCCGCCCGTTGCAAGCATTGGATCGATAACAATTAATTCACGCTCGTGAATATCAGAAGGTAATTTTATATAATATTCCACAGGTTTCAATGTCTTGGGATCACGATAAAGCCCTACATGACCAACCTTAGCAGCGGGGATTAAATCCAGCATTCCGTCTACCATACCTAATCCTGCACGAAGAATAGGCACCAAACCAATTTTTTTCCCAGCTAGTACACTTGCTTTTGTTTCCATTACTGGTGTTTCGATCGTTTTTTCTTGTAGCGGAAGATCTCGTGTAATTTCAAATGCCATCAGCATGGAAACTTCATCCACCAGCTCACGAAACTCCTTTGTACCAGTGTTTTTATCTCTTATGTACGTTAGTTTATGCTGAATTAACGGGTGATCTAGTACGAAAACCTTTCCCATGTTGCCGTTCACTCCTTTAGTTTAGTTGCATCCTTAAAATTGTACTCAAAATTGGCTTCACATGCAAGTTATGCTAAAAGCTCTCCATTATTGTTGAAACCCGGCGAAATCCTGGGCATATTGGAGAAGCTTCTACTTAGAAAAACTTGGCTTGTCGCCAAGTCTTATGGCGGAAGCCTGTGTTTTTCTTATACTATAAACCAAAAAAATCTTATACTTTCCTATAGTGGAACAAAGGCTCGGGGCGCCCGTTTAGCAACGTAGCGAATGGAACAAATCAACTAAAGATTTAGGAATCATGCCACTAAAAACAGGGGTATGCCGACGTCTGAGCGGCAAGCCCGTTTTTAGTCGGTCTTCCTCTTTGCCACGAAACGATGAGGCCTTATCGTAGGGCGCATTTCTAAAGTCGCATCGTTGCTGGCGCTTGCGCCGAGCGTGGCTATGCGGTTATTTCGTTATCCCCCAAGCACCTCATTTTATACTATCTTATCTTCCAAGAAAAGCTCCTTATAGTTGAAATTTCATTATTTAGACACATGGAAAAAGCATGAACTTTTTCTATAGATTAAAAAATGAACCTTTATGGAGGAGGTTTTTTAATCTTCTGTTGCAAAAGGAGCAAAGGCTACCGATGCGTCATTTAAAAGAAGAACCATTTTTCTAACGGAGGGTTTCGCTGACGTTGATTTTTGCCCCCTATAGTACACCTCCTACGATCAATTTCACAGCCCCAAACCTTTAAGGCGCTGATATCTCCCACTTTAACTTGTATTACAGTATCTTCAATCTTTAAATGGATGATTTCTCAGCATTTAACATGAAAATAGTATCCTAATTACCAAAAGAAGATGCCTGGCTAGGCATCTTCTTTTATTGCGCGTATACCGCATAAAGCGGGAATTTTTCAGTTAGTGTTTTCACACGTTGTGCAGCTGCTTCGAGCACTTTAGCATCGTCATGATTTTTTAACGTGATTGCCATGATTGAGGCTATTTCTTCCATTTCCGTTTTTCCAAACCCACGGGTAGTAACTGCCGCTGTACCTATACGCACACCACTCGTTACAAATGGACTTTCTGTATCAAATGGGATGGTATTTTTATTGGTAGTAATCCCAATGGAATCCAGTACGTGCTCAGCTACTTTCCCTGTTAATCCTAACGGTGTTACATCAAGCAATAGCAAATGGTTATCCGTACCACCAGAAACAATACGAATTCCCTCAGACTGTAGAGATTCAGCTAACACCTTAGCATTTTCAATGATTTGTTTGCTGTACGTTTTAAACGAATCAGATAGGGCCTCCTTAAAGGAAACTGCTTTTGCTGCAATAATATGCATTAACGGCCCGCCCTGCATACCAGGAAATACAGCTTTATCAATCTTTTTAGCGTATTCTTCTTTACAAAGAATCATACCACCTCTTGGGCCACGTAATGTTTTATGCGTTGTCGTTGTTACAAAATCAGCAAAAGGAACTGGATTCGGATGTAAACCAGTAGCTACCAATCCAGCAATATGAGCCATATCGACCATTAAATAAGCTCCTACCTTATCAGCTATCTCGCGAAATTTTGCAAAATCGATAAGTCGTGAATATGCACTGGCACCTGCTACAATAAGTTTCGGTTTTTCTTTTTCAGCTATTTTTAAAACAACATCATAATCTAACTGCTCCGTCTCCTTATCAACCCCATAATCGATAAAACGGTAAAGTGTACCACTGAAATTAACCGGGCTTCCGTGTGTCAAATGTCCTCCGTGATTAAGATTCATACCTAACACGGTATCACCAGGCTCTAAAACAGTAAAATAAACAGCCATATTTGCTTGCGCACCTGAATGCGGTTGTACGTTGACATGCTCAGCGCCAAACAACTGCTTCGCACGATCACGAGCTAAATTCTCTGCAACATCTACATGCTCACAACCTCCGTAGTAACGTTTGCCCGGATAACCTTCTGCGTATTTATTGGTTAACACAGATCCCATTGCTTCCATCACTGCTTCAGAGACAAAATTTTCAGAAGCGATTAATTCAATATTATCTTGTTGTCGCTTCTTTTCTGCTTCTATTGCTTGAAAAATTTCGATATCTGCTTGCTTGACAAAGTCCATTTGATTACCCCCTTTATGTATAAACCTATTGTAGCTTTAAACCGTTAGAAGAACAAATACATTTTTTACTTTAAATTCATGGAAATAAAGTACTTCATTCAGTATGAAGATTCCTACTTCCTATTTCCTACTGAACGTTAGTACCAAAATAGTACCTTGAACGAATCAGAATTGGTGTCGTTATCTCCACTTATCCTTCCTTGCGTCGCTTTTCACTCTTGACATATTAGTCTTACAGCGTCTTATCACTCGGGATAAACTGCACGAGCTCCGCCAATTCTTTTAGGACGAGTATAAGCGGCGTTAAGACGAGCTTCTCCTAAAAAGCGCTGCTGAAGTCGGAATGGTATAGCGACAGGTTTTAAATGCATACCTATCATCGTCTCCCCAATATCCATCCCTGCATGCGCAGTTACGGTTTCCACCACTACAGGTTCTTTTAGCTGTTCAAATGCGTATGCAGCCATCGCTCCACCAGCATTTGCAACTGGAATAACCGATACCTCGTTTAATTGATAATCGTTCATCGTACTTCTTTCCATAACAATCGCTCTATTTAAATGTTCACAGCATTGGAAACAAAGGTGAATCTCATTTTCGTTTTCCAGCTTTTCTAAATTTTTGTAGATTATTGCTGCAATTTCTTTACTGCCTGCCGTCCCAATTCTTTCACCGGCAATTTCACTCGTTGAGCATCCAACAACAAATAAATCCCCAGGCTTGAGTTGACCTGACATTTGCCATTGCTCTTGTATATCCATAAGTTGTTCTCTAAGTTTTTGGTGAAACTGCTCTTTCATCGTAATCTGAAACACCCTTCTTTATATAGAATAAGGCAAGCCTTCTCTGCTCACCTTTCTAAATTATTGTGCGCCGTCTTCATATGTCATAATTTTTCCGATCCGATTTTTATGTCGACCACCATCAAAATCTGTCTCCAACCACGTTTTCGCCACTTCCCGAGCTAAGCCGGGACCTACAACACGTTCTCCCATAGCCAATACATTAGAATCATTATGCTGTCTCGTTAATTTTGCACTATATACATCATGTGTAAGAGCACAGCGAATACCTTTTACTTTATTTGCAGCAATAGACATTCCAATCCCTGTACCACAAATGAAAATACCACGATCAAATTCCCCTTTGGCTACTCGTTCTGCTGCTGGAAGTGCATAGTCAGGATAATCTACGGAACCTTCACAGTCACAACCTGCATCTTCAAATTCGATCTGCATTTCCGTTAACAAATCCTTGATCTCATTTCTAATCGTCATACCTGCATGATCTGCTGTAATGATCACTTTCATCTGTATTAACTCCTTTTTAGTTTGACCTTTATATTTATGCCGAAAAAGTTGTCAAGCTGTAAAGCCTTTTGATCTTATTATACATTCATTCATGTTATTAACCAATATCGTATTTTAATTCACCTTAAATTGATTGATTTGTTTATTTAAATTTTTGGCTTGCTCCTCCAATGCATGAGCTAATCCATCCACTTGCTCAATGGTGGATGCTTGTTCATGGATAGACGCATTTACTTCTTGGGCGCCCGCTGACGTTTCTTCTGCAACAGCCGCCACTTCTTGCGATTGCTTAACTGTATTTTGAATTGATTCCAATTGGCGATCTACCAAATCTGTAATTCGACCAATCTCTGTTGCAACCTCATTTACAGAGCCAGACATCTCCGAGATTGCATGATTGGTTGTTTTTCCATTATTGGCCTCCCGTTTTGCATAGGAAACGTTATCATTTATTTTGACAACCACTGCTGAAACATCCTCTTGGATAGCAGTAATTAATCCAGAAATTCGCTGCACAGCCTGAGCACTTTGATCTGCTAACTTACGAATTTCATCAGCAACAACAGCAAAACCCTTACCATGTTCTCCCGCTCGAGCAGCCTCAATGGATGCGTTTAGTGCAAGCAAATTCGTTTGTTCAGCGATTTCACCGACCAATGTAATAATTGTTTCCACTTGCATCGCATTTTGCTTTAAATGATCAACATCTTTTAAAGAAGCTTCCTGCTCATCAGCAAGTTTTTGAATCCCATCAACCAATTGATTAACAGCCTGCTTACTTCGATCTAATATTTTCATCATCGCATTCGATTTTTGCTTGGAGTCGGCTGCTTTTTGCTGTACCTCCTCCGCTAGCTCTGTTGCTAATTCGACTGCTTCTGCGGTATTTTGTATTGCTTCTGAAGCGCTTTCTGCTCCTTTAGAAATTTCATCTGCGGATGAGCGAATGGACATAGAGTGATGATTCGCTTGTTCAGAAGCTTGTCGAATTTTAACAACTGATTGATTCGTACTTTCAAAATGCTGATCTATATTATGAACAATATCGCGTAAGTTTTTTAGCATTTTATTAAAAGCTATCCCCAACGCTCTAACCTCATCATCTGATTTAGAAATTTCTATGACTTGATGCAAATTTCCTTTAGCAGCTTCAGAGGCTGCTGCTTCAAGCTTTTCCAACGGCTTTACAATCACTCTTGCAGCAAAAAAAGCCAATATCCCCGACCAAATAATACCAAGAACGAACGTGGTTATTGTAAAAAAGTGTTCAGAAACATCCCAATAATTTTGTACGTAATCATAAATAATATAAATAAATACTGCACTAACTGAATACGTTACCAAAGCTAAAGTCGTTGTAAACAGCACCAGCTTTAATCGCAAACTGAAACGATACTTCTTCTTCTCCATTGATCTTCCCCCGCCTACTTTGTAAGTTTTTTTCTAAGCAGATCAATGTATTTATCCAATTCCTCCAGCGTCCCCTGATAGATTCGTAAATCCCCGCCAAAAGGATCGGAAATATCATAATTGATTAAATTCGCTTCTAGCCTTCGAATATTTTCAATGTCTTCCGAAAGATGCTCCTGAATTCGTTGATCTAGAAGGGAATTATCCAATTTATGCTGATTTTTTTGGATAAATATTGATCTTTTTTCCTCATAATCTGCATATGCCTGTTTCAACTCTTTCCATACTTCTTTATCGGCTTCTAAGACATATTCCTTTAACGTAAAATATTTTTCTTGGAATTGCGGGAAAGTCATGATAAGTGACTGCTTATGCTGTGTCGTCATTGTTAGAACAACGTCAGCCCAATTCAGCAGTTCCTTGGTTACCGGCTGGGATAGATGTTCGATCTCCATTTGTTTCTGTTTCAAAGCTTCTATCGCTTTTGGACTTGCTTGCTGGTTCTCTGCTGCAAAAATACCCGCAGATTGTACTTCTACTTCTGGTATTTTATGTCTAACTAAAGCTTCGGCCATTGGACTACGACACGTATTACCAGTACAAACAAATAACAATTTCATAGGGGTAACCTCCGATACTAAACTCTGTTAACAATATATCATATCCTGCTTTCCTTTAACCAGTTTCTTTTACTATCCACTAAACGTGAGTTTGGTATGTTTAAGGATTTGTGGTTTAGCATATGTAAATGTTTACTAGCCACTAATCAAGCATGCGGCGTTATTATATTTTCATTATTTAAAGACGAATTTCAAAACATCCAAACTTCAGTAGTACAAAACATGATACAAATGGACTGTAGATCATATCTTTTAGAGTACTAATAGCCAGTAGGGATTTAAAAACCTTACTGGCTGAAATTTCACTTTATAAAACACGATACATGATTATCGCTAGTTGATTTTCAAAATAAACATATTTCTTCTTGGATCAACATATAGTTTATAAGCATGTCCAAGGGGGAATTCGTGATGTCAGGATATATTGGTGAAGTGACAGCTTTATTGTTTTTAGCATTTGCGCTTGGACTTGATGCCTTCTCTGTCGGTTTAGGGCTTGGGATGCAACGTCTTCGATTAAAGCGAATTGCACTCATCGGTATGGTAGTAGGCTTATTTCATATTATAATGCCCTTTTTGGGCATTTTATTTGGGACAATGATATCAAAACAAATTGGAAGTTTAACCACCTTAGCCGGAGGATTATTACTTGTAGGTATTGGTGCGCAAATGTTTTTTTCAGCTTTTAACTATCGCGTAAAAAAAATGATTCAACCAATCGGGGTAGGTTTATATTTATTAGCTCTCAGTTTAAGCGTGGATAGCTTTTCTGTCGGATTAAGCTTAGGTATCTCAGGAGTAAAAACGGCTATTGCGCTTATGCTGTTTGGATTAGTTAGTGCTTGTCTTTCTTGGATGGGCATGCTTATTGGAAGGAAAGTGGAAGGCTTCTTAGGTACATATAGTGAGTTGTTAGGTGGAAGCATTTTGATTGCGTTTGGTTTACATGTGTTATTTGGATAAATATGAAAAAAATCTTTTATCAATCAAGAAAAGACGGTTAATATACGTTAGCTATAACAAAGGCTCGGGGCGCCCGTTTAGCAACGTAGCGAATGAACGAATCAACTAAAGATAAAGGAATCGTGCCACTAAAACAGGGGTATGCCGACGTCTGGGCGTCAAGCCCGTTTTTAGTCGGCCACCGATGATGACTTATCGTAGAGCGCATTTCTAAAGTCGCCTCGTTGCTAGGCGATGGAGCTGGACGTGACTAATCGGTTATTTCGTTATCCACAAGCACCAATTTTATATTTCCTATACGATAACAAAAAGCCCTGCCTATTAAATCATCCTCGTTTTTATAATGGCGGTTATGACCGACCATTATTGTGAATGGAGGTTTTTTATGTTGACATATTCGGCGCGGAGTATGCTTATCGTTAGATAGTGTTTTTTCTATATTTTTGTGCGATAGAGAACAGGTTTCCTATCGTTGGTTTTACCTCATACGATGGAGAGCAAGGCTTACTACCATTTTATCCGAAGAAAGTAGATACACATATGTCTAAGTTCATCGTTTGCGTTCTTTTCATGATAACAAACCAGAAAAACGGACACTGCTCATTTTCCTGGTTTCACCATGCTACTTTTTCTCTTAAAATAAATTTCGATGCTTTATGCTTATTGTAGTGAAATCATGCGAGTAGCTGCTTTCGATAAACGATTCATTACTGCTTGTCCCATTCCATGTTCTGAAAAAGCTTCACAAAGAATAATATCAACTTCTCCTAATTTAAAGGTACGCAATGCATCATATAAGTTGGCAGCTACTTGCTCCATCGTGTTTCCCAGCTTAATTGCAGCATTCGCATGAAGATGCAATATGGTACTATCCTTCCCCATTACACCAACACGTTTTCCTTCTGTTTGCAAACGATGAACCGTAGCTTGTATGTCGCCTTTAGACCCGGAAACAATCCACAACGGTACTTCAGGGGCATAATGCCGATATTTCATACCAGGTGATTTTGGTTTTCCGTTTTCAGTTGTTAAACCAGGGTCCACCATAACAGCACCTGCTATTTTTTCTATTTGCTCCGCCGTAATCCCACCAGGGCGTAAAATTACGGGAATATCCTGTGTACAATCAATAACCGTTGACTCTACACCAACCCCAGTAGCACCACCATCAACGACACCAGCAATTTTCCCATATAAATCTTCCCATACATGCTTTGCACTGGTCGGGCTAGGCCTTCCGGATATATTTGCACTTGGTGCAGCAATTGGCAAATGACATGTGGATAACAATTGCCGAGCAACAGGGTGACTTGGAATACGCACACCAATTGTATCTAACCCTGCTGTTACAGACGTTGTACACGTGCCATTGCTTGGCAAAACAAATGTAAGGGGACCTGGTGTATATGCTTCTAACAGCTTATCCACATATGAAGGCCAATTGCGAACAAGCTTTTCTATTTGGGAAACAGCTGCTACATGAACAATTAACGGATTGTCCTGGGGTCGACCCTTTGCTTGGAAAATTTTTCGTACAGCCTGTTCATTCGTAGCATCAGCTCCTAATCCATATACTGTTTCTGTTGGAAAAGCAACTGTTTCACCTTGTTGAAGTAGCAGACTGGCTTCCATAATTGCCTCCTGTTGCTGTTTTTCATTAGCTTGGTAAATATTCCAATACTTCGTTTTCATCGCGGTTACCTCTTTTCTACTACCATTATTTTAGTAAATCAAAGCTTGTTGTGCAATGAAACAAGTAGCTATAATCATTTTGTTTGTATTTATCCTTTATAATTCACCTATAAGCTTGGACCCAAAATCAACAGTTATATGTCACTTAAATATGCTTTAAAGCTTTGTAGTCTATTTTTATTAGAAAAACTTGGCTTGTCGCCAAGTCTTATGGCGGAAGCCTTTGTTTTTCTTATACTATAAACCAAAAAAATCTTATACTTTCCTATAGTGGAACAAAGGCTCGGGGCGCCCGTTTAGCAACGTAGCGAATGGAATGAATCAACTAAAGATAAAGTGAACCTTCAATCAGCGGGGTTTTCTTCATCCCCGCTGATTATTAGTACCACCAGGGTATGACCTAAAGGCCCTTGAACGAATCGGGGATTTAGGTGCTGTTACCTCCCGCTTCGACTTGTTCAGCTTACATCTTCCATCCTTGAAGTGGGAGACTACAACGCCTTTTTACGGGATAAAGGAATCATGCCACTAAAACAGGGGTATGCCGACGTCTGGGCGTCAAGCCCGTTTTTAGTCGGCCTTCCTCTTAGCGACGAACCGATGAGGCCTTATCGTAGGGCGCATTTCTAAAGTCGCATCGTTGCTGGGCTCATGCGTCGGACGTGGCTAGTCGGTTATTTCATTATCCATAAGCACCTAAGTTTATAGGTTCCTGTACAATAAAAAAATAAAACCATGTGGATAACAAATCAACAGGATATCCACATGGTTTTATTATATAAACCTTATTTATTTTAGTTGTTTTTCTATTTATACACATTATCCACAGCGTATTTTAAAGTTATCCACAAAAACAGTGGATAACGTTGTTAATAACTTAATTTTTTGCAATTTATTCCGAGAAAAAGTTGCTATGAAACCCTCACACCGGAAGCTCAAGTAGATACAAAACCTAGATTTCCGATTCATTCAAGGGCGCCATCAGCTCCTCCTCTTTGCAATACTAGCCATTACTGGGGTATGAAAGAAAACCCACACTAATGGAGACTTCACTTATCTAACAGCCTATTAAGATACATGGTACAACCACCAATTCCCGTCTCTTTGGTCATATTTATTCACAAATGCCCTTTCTTTTTGTGGATGAAACTGTAAAGCCTCAAGTAATATATCCACAACTGGCTGATGACTATGCACATACACGCGCTGAGCATGCTGCTGTTTAGCCATTGTTAAAATAGATTCCAATAATACAGGAAGGACGGCTGCTTCTGATTGTGTAATGTACAATTGCTTTAACCAATAGGTGCCTTTTTCCATTTCCTCAAGAATAAAACAACCTTCAATTTCACCTTGCAATTCCACTACATAGCCTCTCTGTAATAAGCTATACTCATTTAAGTTTGGATTGTTTTGTAAAAAATGCTCCAATTTTTCCGCAGACGCTTTACTGGCCTGAACTAAATTCATTTCTACTCACCTCTATCTGGTTTAATAGCTTTCCTTATATTAAAGAAGTTTATGCAACTCTTCTTTTAACTATGACCATCCAAGCCATTCAAATAAGAAAAATGTTACTTTCGTATCTTCCTCCTGCTCCTCTTTTTCTTTTGTCTCTTCTCCTTTAGCCTCTTCTTCTCCCATTGTTTCAGCTGACACAGCACTAGTCCCATTGGAGAAGTCCAAAAAACAGAGCGGCGGAAATAAAACACACCACCAATTATCTCCCTTACCTTCTCCAATTGTAATCAGTACAGCCTCGTATTTACCTGCTGGATATACAAATGAACCATATATTTTAGCAGGAAAGGAAACCGCTTTACCATAAGTCACTTCATAATTTTGCTTCACTCCTGCTTCCTCGAGTGCAGAGCCTACAATCTGATTGATTTCTGGAATCCGTTTTTCTATTAAACTTCTAGCTTCCTCAATGTTTGTAATATCTTCTACCCAAGTCGTAATTTCTTCATTCACACGGTCGCGTATGTTTCTTTTTAATTGCTGATCAGATTCATTATCACTATTTGCTAATATACGTAAACGGATCGCTTCATCAGGAATAACTTGATAATCTTCCTGATCACGAAGCGACTTTTCCTCCGATTTTTGACTAATGACTTGCCCTGGAATACTTAAAAATCCTACTAAAAATATAACAACAAAAAATACTAGCTTTTTCATCACCGTCTTCCCCCTTTGTTATTCACCATTATGTTCAAAGGTTGATGATTTTAAACTAGTATTCTGCAAAATTATTTTTTTACGATGACCATTCGGTCTTTTCCATTCATGTCTTGTAACACTTGTGGATGACTGTCTGGATAAACAGACTTGATCAAATCAGAGACAGGCTTCCCCTGTTGATAACCTATTTCGAAAACAGTTAAACGGGGCATTTCTGGTAGCTGTACCATTTGGCTTATGATTTTTTCGTACGCAGCTAGACCATTACGATCAGCAAATAAGGCCAACTCCGGGTCAAAATGTTTCACCGTATCTGTCATAAAAGGTGCTTCACTGATAGCAATATAGGGAGGATTACTAACTATTACATCTACCTGAACATTACGTTGAAGCATTGGTTCTAAGAAATCGCCGTTAGCAAATTTGACCGCAGCTTGATGGTAAGCAGCATTTTCCTTCGCTACTGTTAATGCCTGTTCTGAAATATCTGTAGCGTAAACAATGGCATTAGGTAGCTCTAAAGCGAGTGTGATCGCAATAATCCCACTTCCTGTACCTATATCAACAATAGTTGGTGTCTTATCCACATTATGGTCATTCACAGATGTAATTACTTGTTGAACTAACTCTTCTGTTTCCGGTCTGGGGATAAGTACATGTTCGTTCACCTTATATTCTCGCCCGTAAAACGAAGCATATCCCATAAGATGCTGGGCTGGCACTCCAGTTGTCGCATGCTCTTTAATAGCAGCGACATATCTTGAAAGTACTTCTTCAGGAACAGGCTCCTGCATATTCATGTAAAATTTGGCTGTAGAAACCTGTAAATAATGCTTTAGAAGAATAACTGCTACATGCTGTTCCCGACCATTTTCCTCTAAAAAAAGGGAAGCCCATCTGAGGACTTCATGTTGTTTGTTTGCTTCCATAGACATTATTCACCAATTTGTTCCAGTTTTTTCGTTTGTTCTTCCATAATCAACGCATCAATAATATCGTCTAATTTTCCTTCCAGAATTTGATCCAGCTTTTGAATCGTCAAGCCGATCCGATGATCGGTTACACGATTTTGCGGAAAATTATATGTGCGAATACGCTCCGAACGATCTCCTGTACCTACAGCAGACTTGCGGTTTTCATCGTATTCTGCCTGTGCTTCCTGTTGATACATATCATATATTCTAGCACGTAGCACTTTCATTGCTTTTTCTTTGTTTTTTATTTGTGACTTTTCATCCTGAATAGACACAACAATGCCCGTTGGGATATGCGTTAACCGAACAGCTGACATTGTTGTATTTACACTTTGTCCCCCTGGACCACTTGAAGCAAATGTATCAACACGAATATCTTTGTCGTGAATGTCCACTTCTACTTCTTCCGCTTCTGGAAGTACAGCTACGGTTGCTGTAGACGTATGAATCCGTCCACCTGACTCCGTTTCAGGAACGCGCTGTACACGATGTGCGCCGTTTTCATATTTCAGACGAGAGTACGCACCTTTCCCACTGATCATAAAAATAATTTCTTTATATCCACCTACACCTGTCGTATGGGCTTCCATCACTTCAAGCTTCCAGCCATAGCTTTCAGCATAACGCGCATACATACGATATAAATCACCAGCAAATAATGCCGCTTCATCTCCACCCGCTGCACCACGGATTTCCATAAATACGTTTTTATCGTCATTTGGATCTTTCGGTAATAGTAAAACCTTCATTTTTTCTTCCAATTGCTGTTTATTTTCTGTAAGTTCACTTATTTCAAGTTTCACCATTTCTTCCATTTCTTCATCTAGCTGTTCTTCTTGCATTTCTTTTGCATCCTTTAACTGCTGGACGACATCTTTATATTCGCGGTAAGCTTGAACAACATCTTCTAAACCAGACTGCTCCTTGGAATATTCCCGAAGTTTATTTGCATCACTAATAATTTCCGGATCACTTAGCAATTCATTTAATTTATTGTAACGATCTTCTAAAGATTGTAAACGATCTAACATCACGGCCACCTCTTTCTGATTAACAGTATAATTATAGTATACTCCCCTTCTAAGGTCAAAATCGGTGGAACTCCTCAAGCTCGGCAAGCATATATGGGAGCAACAATTCTTACCTCACTCTTACTTTATGCCATTTTTTATTATTACAAGCTTTCTAAGCATGATTGTCCCTCCTAGAAAAGAACCCTTTTCTTAAGGAAGCCTGTCCTATTTCATTAGCTTTGACAAACGCGTATGGACAACAGGATTTGGTTTATTTGGTACTTCATGGTGGTGGCGACATCTAGGCTCATAGGACTCGGAAGCGCCAACTAATATAATTGGATCGTCATAAGAAGCTGGTTGTCCATTAATTAAACGCTGCGTCCTACTTGCTGGTGAACCACATATTGGGCAAATAGCATTTAATTTGGTGACCGATTCACTTAACGCCATTAATTCAGGCATCGAGCCAAAAGGTTCTCCACGAAAATCAGTATCTAAGCCAGCTACAATAACGCGAATCCCCATATCCGCTAACTGTTCTACGATAGTAACAATCGAAGCATCAAAAAATTGCGCTTCGTCTATACCAACAATGTCCACATTCTCATCGATATGCTCCATTAAATCTTCTACAGCTTTTATAGGTCGTGCTATAATAGATGCACCATTGTGAGAAACAACTGCCTCTTTTTTATATCGATCATCAATCGCTGGCTTAAAGACACGGACTACTAAGTTAGCGTATGTAGCACGTCGAACCCGGCGAATCAATTCCTCAGATTTCCCTGAAAACATACTCCCACAAATCAATTCTACCCAGCCACTTTGTTTCATTACATACATACCTCTTGTCCCCACTTTCCAAAATTTCGTTTATTCATTCTGTTTAACGCCCGTTTTCTTATTTTAATACACATTAATCATTGCTGGGCACCGAATCGGCTAATTTTAATATTACTCTCGACAGCCAAGTCTCTTTTAATTAGAAAAACCTGAAAGGAAAATAACGGATCAGGTTCCTATTATGTCTGGTTTACTATATTTTAGCAGTACATTTATATCAACAGCTACATGGCTAATTGAACGCTTAAAAGTAAAAAAACAGGCAAAGATTGGACATTTTGCCTGTTTTATACACTATTGTAACTGGATCATACTTTTTAGGAACTTGTTACGTTCCATCAATTTACTTCATATTATATTTTTTCTTGAAGCGATCCACTCGACCACCGACTTTGTCAGCTTTTTGCTTACCAGTGTAGAATGGATGTGATTCTGAGCTAATCTCAACACGAATTAATGGGTACGTATTACCATCTTCCCATTCAATTGTTTCGTTGGATGTTTTCGTAGATCCACTTAAAAATTTAAAATCGGAACTCGTATCAAGAAAAACTACTTTTTGGTACTCTGGATGAATATCCTTTTTCATGTCTTTCCACTCCTTTTTGCCCTGAGTCCTTTGGAAACAGAGTTATTGCAAGAGCCCTCATAGGTAAAATACCTGATCTAAACTCACATAAAAAGATTATAACAGGATGATTTCGGGAATGCAATAGTGGGATTTGCCCATTGTTTCCCTAAATCAATAACTTCTTCACTTTACGAACGTTTCATACCGCGTCGCTTCATTTCTTCATCCATCTTTTGGAAAAATTCTTCATTGTTTTTCGAAGCTCTTAATCTACGTAGGAAACGCTCCAGAAAATCGTTGGAATCCTGCATGGTTTTACGAATGGCCCACATTTTATCTAAATGCGCCTTATCAACAAGTAATTCTTCTTTTCTGGTACCAGAACGTAAAATATCAATGGCCGGAAATATACGTCGCTGAGCTAAATTACGATCTAAATGCAATTCCATATTCCCAGTTCCTTTAAATTCTTCATAAATCACATCATCCATGCGTGAACCAGTATCGATCAACGCAGTTGCTAGTACAGTAAAGCTTCCACCCTCTTCAATATTACGAGCTGCCCCAAAAAAGCGCTTTGGACGATGAAATGCAGCTGGGTCGATACCACCTGATAAGGTACGTCCACTAGGTGGTATAACAAGATTATACGCTCGCGCCAAACGTGTAATACTATCCATTAACACAATAACATCTCGTTTATGCTCTACCAGGCGCATCGCCCGTTCCAATACGAGCTCAGATACTTTAATATGACTCTCAGGAACTTCATCGAATGTGGAGCTTACAACATCAACGTCCGGATGCACAGAACGTTCGATATCGGTTACTTCTTCAGGACGTTCATCCACTAACAGAATAATAAGTTTCGCATTTGGATGATTTTCCGAAATACTATTGGCAATCTCCTTTAGCAGAGTTGTCTTACCAGCTTTAGGAGGAGCGACAATAAGTCCCCGCTGGCCATAGCCAACAGGAGTCATTAAATCAATAATTCGGGTTGATATTTCATTGGTTTTCGTTTCCAGCTTCATGAGCCGGTCAGGATATAATGCTGTTAAAGCAGGAAAATGCACACGTTCTTTCGCTGTTTCTGGATCATCCCCGTTAACAGCATCTACGTGCAGTAATCCGTAATATCTTTCATTTTCCTTAGGAGGACGAACCTTTCCAGACACTTTATCGCCATTTCGTAGGTCAAAGCGACGGATTTGCGAAGCAGAAATATAAATATCTTCAGCACTTGGCGAGTAGTTAATCGGTCTTAAAAAGCCAAATCCCTCTGATGGGATAATCTCTAATATCCCATCCATGAAGAGGTAACCATCCTTTTCTGCCTGTGCTTTTAAAATTGCAAAAATAAGTTCTTTTTTCGTTAACTTGGCATAATAAGAAATTTTATATTCTCGTGCTAATTGGTATATTTCTTTTAATGTTAACGTCCCCAAACGGGAGATAGTTAGTCCTGCCATAAAATCACCACACCTATTATAATTTTTTAAATTTTGAATAATAATAAAAATCCTTTTTAACAAGCAAAAATTGCTTTCCGCTTCAACCATCTACAGTTTTATAATGAGTTTAACCTACTTTAAAGCTTTCCTTCACAGCACATATTTACATATGCTATAACTTTGGGTTTAGCTGTATCAATTAATCATGAAACATGCTACTGCTTCGTTATCAGGGTATACTATCTTACTGAGGTGAAGACCAATGGAGTTTTTCTTGCATTTGTCCTTTCAATTGGGCAACCTTAAATTTAAATCGAGTTATAAATATTTGTATAGGATGGTTGTTCGATCACATGCTTTCTATACTTATCTCTCTTTCTCCCTTAAGCAATCTTGCTTTTTAATCAGATCTTATTCATCTATACTCAATCTGTAACGTAGCTTGAACCAATTTACTGGATGGTTCGTTCATTTCCCGTAACATGGTACAAGATATATACAACCAAATAGAATTTTCACTTCTTTGTTGGAAGGTCTGTCTTCGCAGAAATGAAGAAAAATTGTAGAAGCTAGATTCGAAGTTCAACATATTACGTATATCATAAACATATACCATAATACTCTTTTAACGTGCAAGATTCAACACTATATTGATATTTATTTTAAGAAATTACGAATGTATCTTTATTGTAGCATACTAGTACCATTCTCGTTAACAATGCAACGGATACATTCCCCATATTGAAAAGAAAAGGAAGCTTGCGCAAATAGCTTCCTTTTCTTTTTAAAGGTAAGTCTACACATTGTTTTCTAAAGATGAAAGAAATAAAGAGATCTTCCTTATTTATTCCCAGTTTTTACGTAGCCCATACCTATTACTTGATAACGAGGTCTGGTTTTTTCTGTAAACTATGTGTACCATCGATAAAACGAACAGTGCCACTTTTAGCCCGCATAACTACTGTTTCCGTTGTTGCTTCTGTTCCTTTAAATTGAACACCTTTTAATAACTCCCCATCTGTAACTCCAGTAGCAGCAAAAATGGCGTCATCTCCACTACAAAAATCATTCATATACAAAACTTTATTAATATCAACTATGCCCATTTTAGCACAGCGGTCAGCTTCCTCTTTGTTTGTAGGAACTAGTTTGCCCTGCATTTCCCCTCCTAAGCATTTGAGAGCAGCAGCTGCAATAACGCCTTCTGGGGCACCGCCAATTCCCATTAAAATATCAACGCCTGTTTCATCAAAAGCTGTATTGATAGCACCTGCAACATCTCCATTAGAAATCAATTTGATTCTGGCGCCTGCTTCACGAATTTCTTCAATCAATTTTTGATGGCGTGGTCGATCCAAAACCGTTACAACTACATCCTCCACAGCTTTATGTTTAGCTTTTGCAACAGCTTGTAAATTTTCCAGTGTAGAAGCATTAATATCGATCTTACCAACTGCTTGAGGACCTACTGCAATCTTGTCCATATACATATCTGGTGCATGTAATAATGTACCTTTATCTGCGATTGCAATGACAGAAAGAGCATTCCAGGATCCATTTGCGACGATACTCGTGCCTTCCAGCGGGTCAACAGCAACATCCACACCAGGTCCATTACCTGTGCCGAGCTGTTCTCCTATATAGAGCATAGGTGCTTCGTCCATCTCTCCCTCACCAATGACAACCGTACCTTGCATAGGAATGGTATCAAAAACAGCACGCATCGCAGTTGTTGCTGCATCATCAGCTTCCTCTTTTTTTCCTCTTCCCATCCAGCGTGCTGATTTTAAAGCAGCCGCTTCTGTTACTCTCACTAATTCCATTGTTAAACTTCTTTCCATATTTATCTCTCCCTTTTGTAAACTTTCCTCATCCCAAGAAGAAATTTTACAAAAGTATCTCTCTATGAACTTGTTCAAAAAGTGGACTAAAATGACACAACAATATTTCTAGTTGGCTTATTTCTCCGTTCCTTGGAAAAGGATGACCCTTTCCCTGCGTGATAACCGGTTTCGAGAAAACCCATACTTTTGCTCATGTATCTAAATACATATGTGATTTTTTACTAAAACACCTACGTCCTGTGGATAACATAGAAATGAGTACATCCTTATATAAGCGCGCTACTCGAACTTCACCGCTTTGAGCCTAGGCACGAGGATGTGTTAGTGTCAGCGCCCAAACGGACAATGAAAGCTACATCAGCAACACATCGCACGCAGAAAGAGGGTTTATCTTTTTCAAGGACGCCTGAGACCTTAGCTGACCTCGGGGCTTTTTTTATCTCCTTTTTGAACAAGCACTTTATAAGAAAATGTGGGTGGTTAGCATGAGTTTGAATGATTTTTTAGCAGTTGAGCCTTCCACCTTAAATGACTGTCGAAAATCTTATCGATGGTTGGAGCTACCAAACCAACTTAACAGAAGTTTTTTTGTAGCTGATGATGCTATGAGTTTTGTAATTCTTGTATCTCTTGTTGTGTCATCTTATCGCGCCAGATTTTAGCGCCCAAATTCGTTAACTTTTCCGTAATGTTTTCATAACCTCGGTCGATATGGTCAAGCCCAGTAATTTCGGTAATTCCGTCGGCCATTAAACCTGCGATAATCAATGCTGCTCCAGCACGAAGGTCGGTTGCATTTACTTTAGCCCCTTGTAATTGTACAGGCCCTGTTACGATGGCTGATCCACCTTCCACCTTAATCGAGGCATTCATTCTGCGTAGCTCATCGATATGCTTCAACCTTGCAGAATAAATCGTATCTGTTACAACCCCTGTGCTTTCTGCTTTTGTTAATAATGTAGTAAACGGCTGCTGCAAATCTGTCGGAAAACCAGGATATACAAGTGTTTTTATATCCACACTTTTAAATGGTTGTTTCGGTGCAATAAAGAGTTGTTCATTGCTTTCCTCTACTGGAACGCCCATTTCCCGCAATTTCGCTAATAGAGATTCCAAATGCGGAGGAATTACATTATCAATGGTTACTTCTTTGCCCATAGCAGCAGCTGCAATTGCATACGTTCCCGCTTCAATTCGGTCTGGAATGATCGTGTGGCGGCAGCCACTTAAATGAGGAACACCTTCAATTCGAATAACATCCGTACCAACGCCTTTGATTTTTGCTCCCATATTCGTAAGCAAAGTGGCTACATCAATAATTTCAGGTTCTTTAGCTGCATTTTCTATGATCGTCTTTCCTTTTGCTTTAACAGCCGCGAGCATAATATTGATCGTCGCCCCTACGCTAACAACATCCAAATAAATACGTGCACCAATCAATTCCTTTGCACGTAAGTAAATCGCTCCTTGTTCATTGGTAACTTCTGCACCTAGCGCTTCAAACCCTTTAATATGCTGGTCAATCGGACGAGGTCCTAGAAAGCAACCACCAGGCAATCCAATTACCGCTTTTTTAAATTTTCCGAGCATTGCTCCCATAAAATAATACGACGCCCTAAGCTTTTTTACCTTCCCATTTGGAAGTGGCATCGCTATCATATTTGCAGGGTTTATATGGACGGTTTGACCGTCCCAGGAAACAGAACCACCTATTTCTTCCAGCAAATCCCCTAACGTATACACATCAGATATTTGTGGAAGTCCCTCAATAGTTACGTCAGAATCAGCCAATATAGCAGCAGGCAACAATGCGACAGCACTATTTTTCGCTCCACTTATTCGAACTTTGCCATTTAGTAAATGACCACCTTCAACGAACATTTTTTGCATGTAAAAACCTCACTTAAGCAAGGAACATGCGAGCGCATATTTTACGCCCACATTACTTGCAATCTTTATTACAGTACATAAAGTAAAACTTCATTCAGAAGAAGATTTTCTCCATCTCTTTCTGAATGTTTAGTTGAACTAATCGGGCATTTAGGTGCTGTGATCTCCTACTTAGATTTGTTTGTATTTACTTACCTCTTGAAGCGGGAGTCTTACAGCACCTTACATGCGGGATAGAACTGCATTTGTTCTTAGGGTGTACAACATTTCCATTTTTATGCTACTACTTTTGCTTATTCCAATCAGCTAAAAACTTTTCAATTCCTTGATCCGTTAATGGATGGGCAACTAGCTGCTGAAGCACTTTAAATGGAATGGTTGCTATATGTGCACCGTTTTTAGCAGCGTCTACAACATGTAAAGGATGGCGGATTGATGCAGCAATGATTTCGGTGTGGATCTCATGTTTATTAAAGATATCAGCAATTGTTTCAATCAGATCTATTCCGTTATGACCAATATCATCTAAACGTCCTAGAAAAGGGGACACATAAGTCGCGCCCGCTCGAGCAGCAAGTAAAGCTTGATTTGCATTAAAAATAAGTGTAACGTTCGTTTTAATATTTAAATCGCTAAATGTTTTTACTGCTTTTAAGCCTTCTAGTGTCATCGGAACTTTCACTGTAATATTAGGCGCAATTGCTGCAAGTTCTTTCCCTTCACGAATCATGCCTTCTGCATCTTCTGCGATTACTTCAGCACTGACAGAGCCAGACACTTCACTGGTGATTTCCCGTAAACGATCATGAAAAGAAACACCTTCTTTTGCAACAAGGCTAGGGTTAGTGGTTACACCATCCAGAACACCTAGTGCATTTGCTTCACGAATCTCCTCAATATTTGCTGTATCAATAAAGAATTTCATAAATTCCTGCCCCCTTCACATATTTTTAAGCAAATTTATGCTTTTTGCGATGAACCGAATTCACGCATTTTACTAATGACAGTTTCTTTAATCGCATCTTTTCCAGGCCCTAAATATTTACGTGGGTCATATAGATCAGGTTTTTCGTTCAAAACTTCACGTACCTTATTCGCCTGCGCAATTTGATTCTCTGTATTCACATTAATCTTAGCTGTTCCTAGAGAAATAGCACGTTGAATATCTTTTGTTGGTATCCCTGTACCTCCATGAAGAACTAGCGGAATTTGTACAGTGTTAAGAATTTCTTCCATTTCTTCAAAACCAAGGTTCGGTTCCCCTTTATATGGACCGTGAACAGATCCAAGTGCTGGAGCTAAACAGTCAATACCTGTTGCCTCAACAAGTTTTTTACACTCTTTTGGATCTGCATAGATGACGCCGTCAGCAACAACATCATCTTCCTGACCACCAACAGTTCCTAGTTCAGCTTCTACAGATACACCGTGAAGATGAGCTAACTCAACTACTTTTTTGGTAACAGCTATATTTTCTTCTAATGGATCATGAGAAGCATCAATCATAACAGAAGTGAATCCAGCATGAATAGCTTCTGCACACTTTGCAAAGCTAGAGCCATGATCTAAATGTATCGCTACAGGTACAGTCGTGCCATATGCGTCCATCAGTGATTTTACCATTGCTACAACAACGTTAAAACCACCCATATATCTTGCAGCACCTTCTGAAACCCCTAAAATAACCGGAGACTTTTCTTCTTCGGCAGCTTGCAAAATGGCTTGAGCGTACTCAAGGTTATTTAAGTTAAATTGACCAACTGCATAACCATTTTCTTTCCCTTTTTCTAACATTTCTTTCATTGATACTAATGGCATGTATATCCTCCTCTAGATGAACATTACACCTATGTCAAAATAAATTACACTAATAGAATACCAACAACCGCACAAAGTCGCAACAATACGCTCGTGAAATTAATTCAAAATGGAATGAACCAATTGACAAACTTCCTTAATATTAAATGGTTTGCTAAGAATGGTTACAATATTATTACAATCTTCTTTTTCTCGAATAACAGTTTCTGTCATGCCAGTCATAACAATTGAAGGGATATGATTGTTTGTTTTTTCCAATTGGCGAAGCACTTCAAATGCATTTAATACTGGTAAATGATAATCAATCATTAATAAATGAAAAGAAGAGGAATTGATTTTCTCTAGTCCCTCTTTTCCTGTATTGGCAGTTTCGACACGATAACCTTCCTCCGTTAGTATATCTGTTAATAACATACAGATACCTGGTTGATCATCAACAACGAGGATTGTTTTTTCCATCTATCAAACTTCCCCTTTCCAAATCATTTGCCCCCAACAATACTATTCTCTATAATGCATCAGATATCCTGCTATAGTCCCTTGGTTTTTATCTAAAATAGAAAAGGGAGCAGTATCAACAAACATACAACTCCCCATCTCTATATACGATATGTTGCTTATGACCGTTGATAATTAACGGCAGCCCCAATGAAGCCTTTAAACAATGCATGTGGTCTAGTTGGTCTAGATGTAAATTCCGGATGAAATTGACTCGCTACAAACCATGGGTGATCAGCGATTTCGATCGTTTCTACCAAACGACCATCTGGACTTGTACCAGAAAACACAAAACCATGTTCCTTCATTTGCTCACGGTATACGTTATTAAATTCATAACGATGACGATGACGTTCCTCGATAAAATCAGCGCCTTCATAAGCGACTTTTACTTTTGTGCCATCTTGTAGCTTGCATGGGTAAATGCCAAGTCTTAATGTACCACCAAGATCAGATATATCTTTTTGCTCTGGAAGTAAATCAATGATTGGGTGTGCGGTATCTGGATCAATCTCTGCAGAATGTGCCCCAGAAAGCTCCAGAACATTACGGGCAAATTCCACTGTTGCTAATTGCATGCCAAGGCAGATTCCCAGAAACGGAATTTTATTCTCACGTGCATATTGAATAGCCACTATTTTTCCTTCGATACCTCGATCACCGAATCCACCAGGCACTAGAATTCCGTCTACATTTTGTAATTCTTTATGAATGGTTTGCTCATCCAGCAGCTCAGAATTTACCCAATGCACACGAATATCAGCATCGTATGCGAATCCAGCATGCTTCAATGCTTCTACTACAGATAAATACGCATCAGGAAGCTCTACATACTTACCAACTAAAGCAATATCTACTGTTTTAGAAAGATGTCGCACTTTGTTTAGAAGTTCCATCCATTCTTTCATATCCGCTTGTTTACAGTCCAGTCCAAAATGCTTGCATGTAAGCTCATCTAATTGCTGCTCCTGTAAAGAGATCGGCACTTGATATAATGTATCGGCATCTAGCATTTCAATGACGGCTTTTTCATTAATATCGCAAAACAAAGCGATTTTTTCTTTCATCTCTTTACTGATCGCTTGTTCTGTTCGTAATACGATGACATCTGGTTGAATTCCCAATGAACGCAATTCCTTAACACTATGTTGCGTTGGCTTGGTTTTCATTTCCCCAGCAGCCTGAATGTAAGGAACAAGTGTACAATGTAAGTACATGACACTATCTCTACCCACATCTTTTTTTATTTGGCGGATAGCTTCCAAGAATGGCAACGATTCAATATCACCGACTGTGCCGCCAATTTCCGTAATAACAATATCTGCGCCTGTAGCTTCACCTGCACGGAAAACCTGTTCTTTAATCTCATTGGTAATATGAGGAATTACTTGAACGGTCCCACCTAAATAGTCACCACGACGTTCTTTACGGATGACACTGGAGTACACCTTACCAGTTGTAATATTGCTGTATTTATTTAAATTAATATCAATAAATCGTTCATAGTGACCTAAATCCAAATCTGTTTCTGCGCCATCTTCTGTTACATAAACTTCACCATGCTGATACGGACTCATTGTTCCGGGATCAACATTAATATATGGGTCAAATTTTTGAATGGTTACTTGTAAACCACGGTTTTTTAATAATCTTCCCAATGAAGCAGCTGTGATCCCTTTTCCTAAAGACGAGACAACTCCTCCAGTTACAAAAATATACTTGGTCATCTTTTTTCCCTCTTTCTATTGTGTTATGCAATAAAGTGAAACTTCATTCAGGCGGAGTTTCGCTACCAACCTGACTGCATGTTAGTTGAACGAATCGGGCATTTTGGTGCTGTTAGCTCACTCTTTGACTTGTATTATCCCCCAACTCTTAAGTAAGAGTCGTACAACACCTTACATGCGGGATACAAACAAAATCATGTAAGATATTATTAGGAAGGCATAAACCATTATCCGTTCCTATATTCTCGTTAGGAAACCAAGAAAAAACAATAAAAGCGCCTCCCCAGTCGATCGGGGAAACGCTTTGGTAATTAAAATAAAAGAGCCCAAGATAAATTGTACTGACCTCTTGAAAAAAAGTCAAGACTCTAAAAAGATGTTTAATAATTCCTGAGAAGTGCAACTCTTTGAAGTAATCATTAGTTTGGCAATACCAGTTTATTTTTTTTCTTCGGCTTCATCATCTTCTTCATCATAAGTCTCCTCGAAGTCTTCGTCATATTCTTCATCGTCGAATTCCTCTTCAAAATCATCTTCCAATTCTAAATCAATATTCAGATCTTCGTCCAAAATTGCAACATCATCATCAGCAATATCTAAGTTTTCTTCTTGATCCAACTTGCTTTTCGCTTTTTTCTTTCTCTTTGGAGCAACATTTACTTCTTCATCCATTTTCTCTACAGGATACCAACGCTTTAATCCCCACTTATTTTCTCCAACGGTCAGAAATCTGCCGTCCACATTTAAGTCGGTATAAAATTGTGAAATAGCATCTTGTTTCTGCTTTTTTGTATAACCTTTCAAGTCTGCTAACCGATTAAATATGTCTTTGAAGTGAAAAGCTTTTTTTTCTTCTACAAGCAGTAAACTGGCCAATTCAATCATTGGCATTTGTTGAATTTCTTCGTGGCTATATTGGTTGAAGCTCACGGTCATGCACTCCCTTTAATTTTATATTGATGGCTTTTACACCTATATGTTGATAAGAGGTTCATAAAAAGTTCAAAGAAAATGGCCCATCTCCCTTATCTGCCTTATTACTAAATCCACCACTTCCCAAACTGCGTAAACAGAACCATAGAACGTTGCAAAAGGATAAAGAAAGTACCACCAGACAATACATCATGGTTATAAAGGACAGAGAAAACAATAATAGCAACATGCAATGACATTGCAATCTCGGCTACTCGACCTTTTTATCCTCTTTCTTAAACACGGACTATAAGATATTCTTGCACGCTAACCATATCATTCATTATAAACAAATCTATCTGGTTTATGCTAGAGATAAAGCAGAAAAATTTTTAACAACCTTTTTATCTTACGTACCATTATTGTTTTCGTTACCAAATAATCTATGAAAACAAGTCAGCGCTGGTTCTCTGCACTTTCATATGAACTGATCTTATAAAGTGAATCTTCAATCAGCCTGGGATTTCATTCATCTCCCACGGCTTGTTAGTACCGAAATGGTATGACCTAAAGGCCTCTTACGAAACAGGACATTTAGGTGCTGTTATCTCTCACTTAGACTTGTTGTGGTATGGATTCTCCAATTCTTGAAGTGGGAGTCTTACAGCACCTTATATGCGGGATAAATAAAAAAGAAAAGCTTCGCATGAGAAGAACATACTCACACAAAGCATTCCTTTCCCGAAGTATATTGTATCGTCTCCCATTTTTACCGTTTCGCATTATCCGTTTGAGGCTTCAACCTGAATGGATTGCATTAAAAAATGAATTTGCCTGTCCACATATGTTTCTAATGTAAATTGCTTCTGTAACATCCATCTTCTAAAGCCCCACATTTGCCCTTGAATAAAAATATTATTAGCAAGCAATTCACGGTCTGTAGAAGATACAGAATCAGGAAAGCATGTGGCTATAACCCGCTCTAACATAGCCACCATATCCCTTTCTTTTTGGAGTACATAATCTTTGCTTTCTCTTTTTAACGACTTGACTTCTTGATACATAATGACAACTTCTTCCTGCATGTCATCCATTAAGTAAAAATAGGAACGAATCACATTTGTAAAATGTGCCAAAGAAGAATTATTCGGATCAATTTGTGCTTCTAATCGTTCACGTACCTGTAAATAAATGGAGTCGCAAACAAGAAATAAAATATCCTCCTTTATACGAATGTATTCATATAAAGTTCCTATGCTAAATCCAGCTTCTTTCGCAATTTCTCTTGTCGTTGTTCGATGAAAACCTTTTTCTTTAAATAAAGTAATGGCTGCTATGATGATTTGATTGCGCCGTTTTGCGATTAATGATGGATCTTTGATGGAAGAAAGGATGGAATTCATTTCCTTCACGCCCCCCCTGTAGTTGTACTCTCGAATAAGATAGTTCTCATTTCATTTACTTTGTTAACATTCTACCAATTACAAGTCGTTGGATTTCGTTTGTTCCCTCGTATATTTGGGTAATTTTTGCGTCCCGCATATATCGTTCTACTGGGTAATCTTTCGTATATCCGTAGCCACCAAAAACTTGCACCGCCTCCACGGTAATTCGCATCGCAGCATCGCCAGCAAATAACTTGGACATAGCGGAAGCTTTTCCATAGGGTAATCCTTCAGACTCTAACCAAGCGGCTTGATACGTTAGTAGACGAGCCGCCTCTACCTCAGTAGCCATATCTGCCAATTTAAAAGAAATTCCTTGATTTGCAGCAATTGGTTTACCAAATTGAACCCTTTCCTTCGCATAAGCTGTTGCAGCATCTAATGCGCCTTGAGCAATCCCTAACGCCTGTGCTGCAATACCATTTCGACCTCCGTCTAATGTAGTCATAGCTATTTTAAAGCCTTCTCCTTCTTGTCCGAGTCGATTTTCTTTTGGTATGCGACAATTTTCAAAAATCAATTCTGTTGTTGGAGAAGAGCGAATACCAAGCTTTTTTTCTTTCTTGCCGAACGAAAATCCTTCCGTTCCTTTTTCAACAATAAATGCCGTGATGCCTTTATGTCGTTGATCGGCATCTGTTTTAGCGAAAACAATATAAATATCCGCTACGCCGCCATTGGTAATCCACACTTTATTACCATTCAACACGTAGCTGTCACCGTCATCCTTTGCTGTCGTTAACATAGAAACAACGTCACTCCCAGCACTAGGCTCTGATAAGGCATACGCGCCTAACGATTCCCCCGTAGCTAGACGCTTTAAAAAGGTGTGTTTTTGTTCTTCTGTACCGTATTGATAGATTGGCCAGCTCGCTAAAGAAACATGGGCAGATAAAGTGACCCCTGTTGAAGCACAGACTCGAGACAATTCTTCAACTGCAATAACATAACTCATGTAATTCGAACCAATCCCACCATATTCTTCTGGCCACGGAATCCCTGTTAATCCAAGTTCTGCCATCTGATCAAAGATTCCTCGGTCAAATCGCTCATTCTCATCTCGCTCTGCGGCTGAAGGAGCTACTTCATTTTCAGCAAACTCCCTTACCATCTTACGCAACATCTCTTGCTCATCCGTAAGCTCAAAATTCATAGATGACCCCTCCTCGTATAGTATATTTAGGCAGTGATTTTCTGCTTATTTATTCTGATTCATTTTAGAAGTATCCAAACTTGGTACTCAAGGCTTGGTACTCAAGGCGCATGCTATTCCCACAGGAGTCGCCGGCTTTCGTTCCAGGTAACTTCGTTTGTACTACTTTTCATGTATGAGTTAAACATCTCCATCATATGTCACTCAGTTGGACGTTCCGTGATGTTCCTAAATTAAGGCCTATTAATGAATGCGCTACTATGCAGAAACAAAATTTACACGCCTAAAGGAGTGTTGATAAATGAAGCTTATACAGCTTCTACAACCTCCAAATCGACTAGTTTTAACATTTACTTGCTAGTTAAGATTCATGTTGTCTTTTTTTGAAAAATTGCATCTTGATAACTCCATATTTGTTTACTTTTCTCTTAACATACCAACACAGGTCTTAATGTCTCAATAAATGTTTAGCTATCACAATTCGTTGAATTTCACTGGACCCTTCATAAATCTCTGTGATTTTAGCATCACGAAACAGACGTTCAACCGGGTAATCCTCTGTATAGCCATAGCCCCCAAATATTTGGACAGCTTCAATCGCATTTTCTACGGCCGCTTTGGAAGCATAGAGTTTTGCGATCGAGACTTCCTTTCCAGAAGCTTTTCCTTGTTCTATCAAAT
Organism: Virgibacillus sp. 6R; assembly: GCF_001895305.1. Classification (NCBI taxonomy): domain Bacteria; kingdom Bacillati; phylum Bacillota; class Bacilli; order Caryophanales; family Bacillaceae; genus Virgibacillus; species Virgibacillus sp. 6R. The sequence continues at coordinate 1,882,361 of NZ_CP017762.1, forward strand.
GAGCTGCCCGATAGACTAATAGTTTTGCAGCCTCGGTACGAGTTGCCATATCAGCCAATTTAAAGGAAATTCCTTGATGCGCTGCAATCGGCTTTCCGAATTGCTTACGCTCCTTTGCATAGTCTGTTCCATGCTCTAAAGCTGCTTCACTTATTCCGATAGCCTGTGCTGCTATCCCAATTCTGCCAACATTTAAATTATGCATCGCAATTTTAAACCCATTTCCTTCTGCCCCCAGAAGCTGTTCCTTGCATATACGGCAGTTTTCAAACGTAAGCGACACTGTATTTGATCCGTGCAATCCCATCTTTCTTTCTGGTTTACCGATGATGAGTCCCGGTGTATCCCTTTCAATAATAAAAGCACTTATTTCCCTTTTGTCTTCTCCCGTACGTGCAAAAGTGATATATGTATCGGCTTCCCCACCGTTTGTAATAAACACTTTTGATCCGTTTAATAGATATTCCTCTCCTATTTTCACAGCTTTTGTTTTGAGACTTGCCGCATCGGATCCTGCATTCGGTTCTGTTAAGGCAAAAGCCCCTAAATAATCGCCGCTGGCCAGTTTAGGGAGATACTTATTTTTTTGTTGCTCCGTTCCAAAATAAAGAATTGGGTTTGTTCCAACAGATGTGTGCACAGATAAAATAACACCAACTGTTGCACTTACCTTTGATATTTCATGAATCGTTTGAATATAAGCAGTATAATCCATGCCTGCCCCACCATATGCTTCTGGGATGGGTATTCCCATTAAACCAAGTTCTCCCATCTGCTTTATAATTTCTTTTGGGAAGCGATCCTCCTTTTCCATACGAGGTATCGCCTTTGTGATTTCAGTTTGTGCAAAATCTTTGACCATTTTATTTAACATTACTTGTTCTTCGGTCCAACGTAGCATGCAATTTCCCCCTTGTTCTGAACAAAGGCGCAAGCGCCCGTTTAGCAACGTAGCGAATGGAACAAATCAACTAAAGATTTAGGAATCATGCCCCTGCAACCAGGGGTATGCCGACGTCGGGCGGCAAGCCCGTTTTTAGTCGGCCTTCCTCTTAGCGACGAACCGATGAGGCCTTATCGTAGGGCGCATTTCTAAAGTCGCATAGTTGCTGGGCTCATGCGCCGGACGTGGCTATTCAGTTATTTCGTTATCTCCAAGCGCCTAAATTTATACTTTCTTATCTCTTTAGAAAGACTTGGCTTGTCGCCAAGTCTTATGGAGAAAGCCGTAGTTTTTCTTATACTATAAACCCTTAAAACTTTATACTTTTCTATAGTGCAAAAAAGTCTTTATGTATACACATAAAAACCTCGACCCGTTTTCTTACCTAACCAGCCTGCTTGCACATATTGTTTGAGCAAAGGGCACGGTCGATATTTGCTATCCGAAAATCCCTCATGTAATACCTCCATAATATACAAGCACGTATCTAGCCCAATAAAATCAGCAAGTGTTAATGGACCCATCGGATGGTTCATCCCTAATTTCATCGATGTATCAATATCTTCTACCGTTGCAATTCCTTCATACAATGTATAAATCGCTTCATTAATCATCGGCATTAAAATGCGATTGGAGACAAACCCGGGGAAATCCTGAACGGTAACCGGCACTTTATTTAATTTTTTAGCCATTTGTTCAATGATAGAATAGGTTCCATCACTCGTCTGCACCGCCCGAATGATTTCTACCAATTGCATTATTGGAACCGGATTCATAAAATGCATCCCGATAACTTGATCTGGGCGATTCGTAGCTGCAGCAATTTCCGTAATGGATAAGGACGAAGTATTTGAGGCTAAAATGGTATGTGCTGGTGCTATTTGATCGAGTTCATGGAAAATAGCTGTTTTTACATCCATATTTTCTACGACGGCTTCAATGACTAAATCTGCCTTTGCTGCATCTTGAATGGTAGCTGCTCTTTCTATTCTTAGTAATGTATCGTCTCGCTGTTCTTCCGTTATCTTTTGTTTTTCACAAGCCCGATGCACGAACTTGTGAATCCTTTTTACCCCATGATTTAATGCTTCTGTTTGTTTATCGTACAACAATACATGAAACCCGGATTGAGCACAGACCTGGGCAATTCCTGCCCCCATTTGCCCAGCGCCTATGACCATAACTTGGTTTATATTCATATCTCCTCTTCCCCTTTGTTTGTGTTATCTTTTCGGAACTTCGATCAGAATGGCATCGCCTTGCCCCCCCCCACTGCAAATAGCTGCAATACCAAGTCCGCCACCACGGCGTTTTAATTCATAAATTAAGGTTAAAATAATCCGCGCTCCACTTGCACCAATTGGATGCCCTAAAGCAACTGCCCCCCCATTTACGTTCACTTTCTCAGGGTCAATCCCCGCAATTTTCCCGCTCGCTAGCGCTACTGCAGCAAATGCCTCATTAATTTCAAACAAGTCGATTTCACCTTTGGAATACCCCGTCTTTTCCAACAATTGATTAATTACTAAACCTGGTGTTTTCGGGAAATCTTCTGCAGGAACGGCGACCTCCGTATGACCTTTTATAATCGCTAATGGTTCCTTGCCAAGCTCGGATGCTTTATTATCAGACATCACAACAAATGCGCATGCACCGTCATTAATACCAGGTGCATTTCCGGCAGTAATGGTTCCGTCTCGATCAAATGCAGGACGCAGTGTTGCTAGCTTTTCGACAGTTGTGTCCTTTCTTGGCGCTTCATCTTGATCGACGATGATGGGGTCCCCCTTGCGCTGCGGCACTTCCATAGCTACAATCTCGGCAGCAAACTTTCCAGCCTCCATCGCTTGAATAGCGCGTTGGTGACTACGATAAGCCCATTTGTCCTGTTCTTCTCGCGTAAGTTCATATTCCTTTGCTGTTGCATTTCCATATGTCCCCATATGTACGCCTTGAAAAGAACAGGTTAACCCATCATGTACCATCATATCGACAACTTTTTTGTCTCCCATCCGGTTCCCCCAACGCGCATCTGGCAATAAATATGGCGCATTACTCATGCTCTCCATACCACCAGCAACAATGATCTCCTCATCTCCCAGCCGAATGAGTTGATTTGCTAACGTAACACTGCGCAGCCCTGAAGCACAAACCTTATTAATCGTTTCTGTTTTTACTTCCCACGGAATCCCTGCTTTTATAGCTGCTTGCCTTGAAGGAATTTGACCTTGACCACCTTGTAAGACATTCCCTATTATCACTTCATCGACATCATTTCCAGCAATTTCCGCTCGCTTTAACGCTTCTTCAATAGCCTTACCTCCAAGCTGCGAAGCGGTAAAGGATTGTAATGCACCACCAAATTTCCCAAACGGGGTCCTAGCCCCTGATACAATAACTGCTTCTCTCATCATTTATCCTCCACTCCTTCATTTGATTGAACGCTCGCTCATTATTCCTTTCATAATATGTTCAAAAAGCAAGGCAACCTAGCTTTTTGAACATATTCTATAGAGTATTAGAATAACAGGTATTGTGAAATAATCGAAGTATTTTTTATATCTAACCATGTTCCAAATATAGACAATCGAATGCATTTGGATTGTTCCACATTATTTCTACAATCATTCTCCCTTTGGAAAATTTTAGTTCACCCTTATCTATCAAGCTACTCTTCTATTCTATGTCCTTTATTTCAGCTGTTTTTATTTCCTCTTCATGAAATACAGAAATCGCTAAAATCTCTGCAACGTCCATAGTGCTAATATCTTCTTCTACTTCTTTCGCTTTTGTTCCATCACTAATCATCGTTAAACAATATGGACATGCACTAGAGATCATGTTTGGTTCTACAGCTAGCGCTTGCTCTGTACGTGCTACATTAATTCGATTTCCTGTCGTTTCTTCTGACCACATTAATCCGCCGCCTGCGCCACAACACATGCCATTTTCTTTACTACGTTCCATTTCTACTAACTCTAAACCTGGAATGGCCTGAAGAATTTCTCGAGGTGGATCATAAACACCGTTATATCTGCCTAAGTAACAAGAATCATGGTAAGTTAATCTTTGGTTAATCGCTTTTTGTGGTTTTAGCTTACCATCCATGACTAAATCATATAATAACTGTGTATGGTGATAAACTTCGGCTTCAAATCCAAAATCTGGGTATTCATTTTTAAAAATATTGTATGCGTGTGGATCAATGGTAACAATTTTTTTCACATCGTTTTTGGTGAATTCTTTAATATTTTTCTCGGCTATTTCCTGAAATAAAAACTCATTTCCTATCCGACGTGCCGTATCTCCAGAATTCGCTTCCTTATTTCCTAATATTGCAAAACTCACACCAGCCTGATTTAACAACTTCGCAAAAGCCAGAGCGATTTTTTGACTTCGATTATCATAAGCCCCCATCGAACTAACCCAGAACAGGTATTCAAAATCCTTACCTTCTTTACTCAGTTCTTTAATCGTTGGTATATGAACCGATTCATCCTGCTCACGCCACTTAATGCGATCTTTTTTCGATAACCCCCATGGATTACCTTGACGTTCAATATTCATAACCGCTCGTTGAACATCCTGATCCATTTTACCTTCTGTCATCACCAAATATCTGCGCATATCAATAATCGTTCCCACATGTTCATTGTTAACAGGACATGCATCTTCACAGTTTCGGCATGTCGTACAGCCAGCTAGTTCTTCTTCTGTAATGACATCTCCGATTAAACTAGCACTTTGCACCGTCGCTGCTGCCTCTTGTTTTGCAGATGCCTGATTTCCCGCTGCATTAGCAAATGCATATGCTGGAACCCATGGTGACTTCCCAGTAATTGCCGCTCCCTTTTCGGTTAAATGATCGCGCACCTTAATCATAATATCCATTGGCGAGAGCATTTTGCCTGTTCCTGATGCTGGGCAAACATCTGTACATCTGCCACATTCTACACACGCGTAAAAATCAATCATTTGATGCTGCTCAAAATCTTCAACTTTTCCTACCCCAAACGATATTTCTTCTTCATCTTGATCTTCATCCATTTCAAAATCGATTTTCTTCAATTTTCCTGGAACGCGTTTACTTAAAAACACGTTAATAGGTGCAGCAATTAAATGCGCATGCTTGGATTGTGGAACGTAAACCAGGAACACAAGAATGGTAATGGTATGAATCCACCACGCGACATAAAACAACACCATAGCGCCCGTAGTAGGTAACCAGGAAAAAACCATCGCAATAACACTGGCAACCGGCTCTGTCCACGTTGGATCATGTCCATGCCATAACTGTGCCATTCCATTCCCAAACAGCACAGAGATCATTAATGTGCCAATAAACAATAAAACTAAACCAGCTTTAAACCCCCGCTTGAGGCGGACGAGCTTTTCAATATAACGGCGATAAAAAGCCCATATAACTGCGACGAGAATCATTAATGTTACTAATTCCTGAAAGAATACAAATCCCGGATAAATCGACCCTAATGGCAAATGACTTTCAGGGGATAACCCCTTAATAAACATGTCAATCGCACCAAATTGCACGAGAATAAATCCGTAAAACATCATAACATGAATGATACCCGACTTTTTATCCTTTAATAGCTTTGACTGACCAAAAACAATCTTCCCTATTCTTCTGAATCGTTCTTTAAAATCCCGATCAAATTCTGACTTTCTCCCCAAACGAATATACGCTACACGTGTAGCTACAACTTTAGCAAATAAATACACCCCATAGATGGTGATAATCGCAAACGCAATTGCATTTACAAGCAAAAATGTATTCACTTTACTCACTCCCCCTTATCGTGCAGTAAACCAATTCAGACAGGCGTACAACTCCCTTCACATGACAGCGATTGCATTATTCAGAAAAATAGTTTGTTTTCAAATCTTATATCTACTACTATAAATATGAATGATCATTCAGTCAACTATTTATCTAATGAATTTAACTTCATAACACAAACTATCAGAAATTTCAGCCGGATAATTATTGATAATATTTTGGTCTTAACGCTTCCTTAAATTTCATACCCAGCATTGATTTTTTTAAAATTTTTGTTGCTAATCAAAATAGTTTGTGAAAATGAAGGGAGAAATAACCACGTTTATGTAAGCGCATTCTTTATGACCCCTTATGTATAAAGGAAAATGTCATAAAATAATCACATGTGAATTCTTTCACAACTATGGTTTTTTCGGTATACTATTAGTAGAAGCTTTAATATTTCTGAAGGAGGTAGTTTTATGACTACTACTACTTTAACCCCTTGGAGAACTTTCCGCACGGGGAAATGGGAACAAAATGTTGATGTTAGAGACTTTATTATACGTAACTTCACTTGCTACGAAGGTGATGAACAATTTTTAGCTAAACCTACTCAAAACACATTGGATCTTTGGAAGCAAGTGACAGAACTTACTGCAAAAGAACGTGAAGCTGGCGGCGTATTAGATATGGATACAAAAATCCCTTCAACCATCACTTCACATGGCCCTGGATATCTTGATAAAGATAAAGAAACGATTGTCGGATTTCAAACAGATAAACCATTCAAACGCGGTTTAATGCCATTTGGTGGTATTCGCATGGCAAAAAACTCATGTGAAGCATATGGCTATGAACTAGATAAGGAAACAGAGCATATCTTTACAGAATATCGAAAAACGCATAACCAAGGAGTATTCGATGCTTATACCCCTGATATGCGAAAAGCACGTAAAGCTGGTATTATTACAGGCTTGCCTGATGCTTATGGTCGTGGGCGTATTATTGGTGACTATCGCCGTGTTGCCCTATATGGTGTGGATTTCTTAATTGAGAAAAAACAAGAAGAGCTTACGCTATTAGAAAATGATGGAATTATGTCAGAAGATATTATTAAACAGCGTGAAGAGCATATGGAACAAATAAGGGCATTACATGAATTAAAGCAAATGGCCGAAAGCTATGGTTATGACATTTCTAAACCAGCTACAAATGCACAAGAAGCTGTTCAATGGTTATATTTTGCTTATTTAGCTGCAATTAAAGAACAAAATGGCGCAGCAATGAGTTTAGGACGCGTATCTACTTTCCTAGATATCTATATGGAACGTGATCTAAAAGAAGGTATTCTAACAGAAGAACAAGCACAAGAACTAATTGATCATTTTGTTATGAAATTGCGTTTAGTGAAATTTGCCCGTACGCCAGAATATAATGAATTATTTAGCGGGGATCCTACTTGGGTAACAGAATCCATTGGTGGTGTAAGCTTACAAGGAGAGCCACTTGTTACGAAGAACTCATTCCGTTTCTTACACACATTAACCAACCTAGGACCTGCTCCAGAGCCAAACTTAACGATTCTTTGGTCAACAAAGTTACCAGAAGGCTTTAAAAAATATTGTGCGAAAATGTCTATTGAATCAAGTTCTATCCAATATGAAAATGATGATTTAATGCGTAAATATTACGGCGATGACTACGGTATTGCATGTTGTGTAAGCGCAATGGAAATCGGTAAACAAATGCAATTCTTCGGCGCACGTGCTAACTTAGCAAAAGCATTACTTTATGCTATTAACGGCGGCGTAGATGAAAAATTAAAAATGCAAGTAGCACCACCACTTCGTCCAATCACATCTGATGTATTAGATTTTGATGAAGTGATGGAAAGATATGACGTAATTTTAGATTGGTTAGCTAAGCTTTATATGAACACATTAAACGTCATTCATTACATGCATGATAAATATGCGTACGAACGCATTGAAATGGCATTACATGACAAAGACGTGCTTCGTACCATGGCAGGCGGTATTGCAGGACTAAGTGTAGTTGCCGATAGCTTAAGTGCCATTAAGCATGCAAAAGTTCATGTTATTCGTGATGAAGACGGCTTAGCAGTCGATTACCGTATTGAAGGTGATTTCCCTAAATATGGTAACAACGATGATGCAGTTGACTCTTTAGCTGTTGATGTTGTCAATAGATTTATGAATAAGTTCCGTCAACATGAAACATACCGAAATGCTGTGCCAACATTATCTATTTTAACCATTACTTCTAACGTTGTTTACGGTAAGAAAACTGGTAACACACCAGACGGACGTCGGGCTGGCGAACCATTTGCACCAGGTGCTAACCCACTTCATGGCCGTGACCAATCAGGTGCACTTGCATCTTTAAACAGTGTAGCTAAAATTCCATACGAAAATTCGATGGACGGTATTTCCAATACGACAAGCTTTGTTCCAAAAGCACTTGGTAAAACGGAGGATGAACGTACTAGCAACTTAGTATCAATACTTGATGGGTATGCAAGTAAAGAAGGACATCACCTAAACATTAACGTATTTGATCGCGAAACACTGGAAGATGCTATGGAGCATCCGGAATTATATCCACAATTAACGATTCGTGTAAGTGGATACGCAGTAAACTTTATCAAACTAACGAAAGAGCAACAGCTTGATGTTATTAACCGTACATTCCATAAAGGACTGTAAGGATACTAGTAAATTTATTTTGTCAGGAAGGGCGCTTACTCTGCCCTTCCGCTCTTAAAGAAGGGGGCTTTACCAATGATCGGAAGAATTCACTCGATAGAAACGTGCGGTACAGTAGACGGACCAGGATTACGTTATGTTATCTTTTTGCAAGGCTGTCTGCTTCGATGTCAATTTTGCCATAACCCTGACACATGGGACGTAAAAGGCGGGGTTGAAAAAAGTGTAGACGAAATCATTGCAGATCTACAAGACTACCTCCCATACATTAAAAATAGTGGAGGGCTTACGGTTAGTGGCGGAGAACCATTATTACAAATCGACTTTCTGTTAGAGCTGTTTAAAGAATGCAAGAAATTAGGTGTCCACACGGCAATTGATACATCAGCTGGATGTTTCCGAGAAAGCCCTACTTTTTTAAGGAAAGTGGATGAATTATTAAGCGTTACAGACCTTGTACTCCTAGATATCAAACATTTAGATAATGATTTACACAAACAACTTACAGGTATGCCAAATGCGCATATTCTAAAGTTTGCTAAATTATTAGCAGAGAAAAATACACCCGTTTGGATTCGTCGCGTACTCATTCCTGGAAGAACAAACGATCCAGAAGAATTAGCGGCACTAAATGAATTTATCTCGAACCTAGGCAATGTACAAAAAGTAGAAGTCCTCCCATACCATACAATGGGAGTTTATAAGTGGGAACATTTAAACCTAGAATATCCACTTACCGGTGTTGAACCACCTACAGAAGCAGAAGTGGCACGTGCCAAAGAAATACTATCTATTCCTACTGAATCGTAAGTTTAACTCGGGGGGTCAATAAGTAGACGACTAGTCCAACATCATATGGTCTAGTCGTCTTTTGTTTTTTTAACTTATATAGTGAATCTTCAATCCCACTAATTATTAGTACTGTAATGATATGACCTAAAAGCCTCTTACAAAATAGGGCATTTAGGTGCTGTTATCTCCTACTTAGACTTGTTTCAGTACAGCAGTACAGTATCCAACTCCTCTCAGACCGGGAGTCTTAAAGCACCTTATGTAAAAGACAAAGTCATTTTTCTTACATGGCTAAAACCTTGAATCTGCTACAGGAATTTTATCGTTTGGCTTAATAAGAGATGGATAGAAGTTAATAAAATGGGCCAACACTTATATCTTAAAGTGATGGCCTGTTTTCTTAGTCAACGTAAAACCCTATTCCATTTATAACAAGACTACATTTTTTCTGGAGCTGAGACCCCTATCACTCGTAATGCATTTGCCAATGTAATCTTCACAGCTTGCATCAAAGCAATACGTGCTTTTGTTCTTTCTGTGTGGTCCATATCCAATACTTTTTCTGCATTATAGAAGCTGTGTAATAACGAAGCTAGATCGAATACGTACTGTGTTACCTTATGCGGTGTTTGTTTGATAGCAGCATCCGCGATAACTTGAGGAAATGCAGCCAGCTTTTTGAGCAGATCGCTTTCTTTTTCTGTGGTTAAGAGAGAGACATCTGCTTTACTATCAACGGAAAATCCTTTTGCCTCTGCTTGCTTCAGCATCGTACAAATACGCGCATGTGCATATTGCACATAAAAAACAGGATTATCATTTGATTCTGAGCGAGCAAGGTCCATATCAAAATCAAGCTGCGAATCATTTGAACGCATAACAAAGTAATAACGAACAGCATCTACGCCAACTTCTTCCATCAGCTCACGAAGTGCTACGGCTTTTCCAGTACGTTTACTCATGCGTACCTTTTCACCATTTTCAAATAAATTAACCATTTGAATAATTTTTACGGCAAACTTTTCAACCGGATAACCTAGTGCCTGGATAGCTGCGCGCATCCGAGGAATATATCCGTGATGATCAGCCCCCCAAACATTGATAATTTGGTTAAACCCGCGATCAAGCTTGTTTTTATGATACGCTATATCAGGTGTTAAATACGTGTAGCTTCCATCTTGTTTGATTAATACACGATCCTTGTCATCACCAAATTCCGTAGATCGGAACCAGGTCGCCCCATCTTTCTCATATGTGTATGCAGCGATCTTTCCTAGAGTTTCAACAATTTTATTTTCCTTATAAAGGGAACGCTCTGAAAACCAAGAGTCGAAATGTACGCCAAATGCTTGTAAATCTTTCTTTATTTTACCTAATTCATAGCTTAATCCATACTCTTTAAAGAAAGCTAAGCGCTCTTCTCTATCTTTTTGCGCCCATTCATCTCCATATTCTTGACTTAACTGTTTGCCAATTTCTGCAATATCTTCTCCATGATAACCATCTTCAGGCAATGTTGCTTCTTGCCCCAACGCTTGCAAATAACGAGCTTCTACAGAGAGCGCTAAATTATCAATTTGATTGCCGGCATCATTAATATAATACTCTCGTTCAACCTGGTAGCCCGCAGCATCTAATACATTACAGAGCACGTCTCCAAAAGCAGCACCTCGAGCATGGCCTAAATGCAAATCGCCAGTCGGATTCACAGATACAAACTCCACTTGGACACGTTCATTGTTACCTGCTTGTGACCTTCCATAAGCCGATCCATCTTTCAAGATGTTTTGAACAATGGAACCAAGAAAATCCTCTTTCATAAAAAAATTAATAAAGCCTGGACCGGCGATCTCCACTTTTTCAACAGAAGCCTCTGCCTGATTAAAATGATTTACCATTTCCTCTGCTATTTGACGTGGGGCTTTTTTTGCCACCCTCGCTAGCTGCATAGCAATATTCGTTGCAAAGTCCCCGTGGTTTTTATCTTTCGGTTTCTCAAGCACCACTTCTGGCATTTCGTCTTCATTTGCAAGTCCTGCCTGCAGGACGGAATCCTTAATTTGATGTTTCAATGTTTCTTCCGTTTGTGCTAATAGGCTCATGCCATGTCCACCTCTTTCATAATTAAGTCGATCTTTTGCTGCCTTACTTGCTGTCCGTTTAGCTTGACATCATAAACAATTTGCAGGCTGCCATTCCTTGCTGGGGTTAAAGGCTCATAGACAATGGCTGTCGTAAAAGTTTCCATATGTAAATTGCCATAAGGATGCTTCAGTACATTTTCTGTCGCTTTATTAACATGGAATTGCTGATTCATGCTAAGATTACCAGAGCGTTTCAAACTCACTTTATCTGGTTGAATAGTGACCAGATTTTTCACAACAGACGCATCTTCTGCTACTTCCTCAAAAGTAAGAACGTCTATATTGCCCTTCTTGTAAAGAACTCCAGTTTGTTTACTTTTATAAGATTCCTTTTGTCCATCGTCATCAATGGTCGTATAAAGTTCAATCAATACAGATATTTTCTGTTTATTCGGCATATTAAATCCTCCATTTAAAGCTGTTACAGATGGAGATCTACTTCCTAAAATCGTTTGGAATAGTGTATTCTTGTGTATTCTATTATAACAAAGAATATTAATCAAGCGGAGGGAAGAAAGGGAAAAAAGGGAAGATTTTAATATACAATCGGACAAGCTTATTTTGTCTAATTTCTGTTGTCGAAATATAATATCGCTCTTTAGCTTAGTACTGTTCTTTATTTTCCCCGTAACCGCTATCGTGAAAATAAAACGAATACATAAGTAATATTTTTTAATATAGTGGTTTCTTTTTTAATCAACGAGGCAACATATTATTGTAGGTATTCATACGAAAGGGATATAATCATCACATATCATACAAAATGACCTACTCAGAGGAGGAACTATTTATGGATATCACACCAGGAAATAAAATTGTTTTAGTAGGCACAGGCGCTGTTGGAACAAGCTATGCTTACGCTTTAATGAACCAAGGTTTAAGTAATGAACTCGTTTTAGTGGATATAAATGAAGACAAGGCAAAAGGAGAAACGATGGATCTCAATCATGGAATCGTCTACGCTCCTAATGCGATGAATATTACACAAGGAACCTACGCCGATTGTAAAGACGCTGCTATCGTAGTTATTTGCGCAGGAGCGGCGCAAAAGGAAGGTGAAACAAGGTTGGATCTCGTCAATAAAAACGTTAAGATTTTTAAATCTATGGTCGAGTCGATTATGGATGCAGGATTTAACGGTATTTTTATTGTAGCCACGAACCCCGTTGACATTTTGTCCTATGCAACATGGAAATTCTCCCAGCTTCCAAAAGAAAGAGTCATTGGCTCTGGTACAGTATTAGATTCAGCAAGGTTCCGTTTCCTATTAGGTCAAAAATTCGCGACAGCTCCAGCCAGTGTGCATGGATATGTGATCGGTGAGCATGGTGATTCACAGCTTCCTGTATGGAGTAGAGCAAATATTTCTGGAACACCAATTGCAGGGAAACTATCGGATGAAGAAAAATCCCAGATTGCTAACCAAGTTCGTAACGCTGCATATGAGATCATTTCACTTAAAGGGGCTACTTACTATGCTATTGGTATGGGATTAGCAAGAATAACGAAAGCCATTTTAAATAACGAACATATTATCCTGCCAGTAGGTACATTATTAACTGGTGAGCTTGGGCATGATGATGTTTATATTGGGGTTCCATCCATTATTCATCGTGCAGGTGTAAAGGGCGTAGCCGAATTTTCTCTAGACAAAGCTGAACAAGAAAAATTTGCAGCCTCAGTAGCCATTCTAAAAGACATTCAAGCCAAAGCCTTATTCTAATTCCATATCAACACGTCCACCTATTTAGTTTGTAAACATTCTTACGTTTATTTGTCGTCTTGTTTTCCCATAATGATAATAACTGAACAAATTAAAGAGGGAAAGCATATATGAGCAAACAGAGAAACAGACGTAGTTTTCAATTCATCCTAATACTATCAGGAATATGCATCGCTTTCGTAATCGGTGTTTACGTCGTTAGCTTTCTTTTAGGTCCTCCACCATTAACGATGAATCAACAAACAACGCTATATACAAGCTCGGGAGAACCTTTTAGCGAAGTTGGCAATAAACAAACTGAAAAATGGGTCGAGCTTGATCAGGTTGCTGATGAAGCCATCCAGGCTACACTTGCTGTAGAAGATCGTCATTTTTACGATCATCGTGGGTTTGATGTGAAACGAATCTTCGGGGCGATGGTCGAAAATATAAAAACATTATCGCTTAAAGAAGGAGCGAGCACGCTAACACAGCAATATGCGCGAAATTTATATTTAACCCATGAAAAAACATGGTGGCGAAAAATAAAAGAGGCTTTTTTTACAGTGCGACTGGAAATGTTCTACTCCAAATCGGAAATTTTGGGGGGCTACTTAAATACGATTTATTATGGTCATGGAGCTTATGGCATTGAAGCTGCTAGTAAATATTTCTTTAACAAATCTGCTAGTGAACTCTCGCTAGCAGAAGCTGCCATGCTTGCAGGTATCCCAAAAGGTCCTACCTACTACTCCCCTTTTAATAACCAAGCGAAGGCGCAGCAACGCCAACAGCAAATCTTAAAAATCATGGAAAATCAAACGTTAATTACGAGCAGTGCGTACCAAACAGCGAAAAACGAGGTTTTACATTACCGAAAGACGGACGATAACAAAGAAATCCAAATAGGTAGCTATTTTCAGGATACAGCTATAAAAGAAGCAGCAAGCATTTTGGAACTAGATGCTGACGCAGTGCGCGGCGGCGGATACCACATTTACACTACCATGCAAAAGCAAGAGCAAACACAGTTAGAGGAACAGATTACAAACACCATTTCTAAGCAAAGTAAAATACAAGCGAGCGGTTTAGCAATAAACCCGAAAACAGGTGGGATCATTGCTATGGTAGGTGGGCGCAGTTATGCAGATAGCCCCTATAACCGAGCCACACAAGCAAAACGAATGCCAGGATCCACCTTTAAACCTTTTCTATACTACGCTGCCTTAGAACGTGGTTATAATGCTACTACGATGTTAATGAGTCAACCGACTACATTTAAATTAGATCAAGGAAATGTCTATAAACCGAGTAATTTTAATGACTATTATGCAAATAAACCCATTTCGTTAGCACAAGCATTGGCGCTTTCAGATAATATCTATGCAGTAAAAACGAACATGTTTGTTGGACCTGAAAATCTAGTAGAAACAGCGAGAGACTTTGGTTTTACAAGTGATCTGGCAGCTGTCCCGTCCTTAGCACTTGGTTCAGAAGTTGTATCTATAAAAGAAATGGTTCGTGGGTATAGCATGTTGGCAAACGGAGGAAAGCAACTGGACGTGCATACAGTTACTAAAATAGTCGATCAAGAAGGTGATACAATCTATAACCGATCCATAGAACCAGGCGAACAAATACTTGATCCGAAAAAGGCGTTTATTCTCTCGCATTTAATGACAGGGATGTTTGATGAGGAGTTGAATGGTTATATGCAAGTAACCGGGTCTACAATGGTTGACCAGCTTGACCGTACATACGCTGGCAAATCAGGATCTACCGATTCCGATAGTTGGATGATTGGCTTTAGCCCCTCCCTAGTCGCAGGTGTTTGGGTCGGCTACGATGACAATCGGACGATAGAAGTCGTTAAAGAAATGAGTTACGCAAAGGATATATGGGCAAATTTTATGACGTCTGTCCATCAGAAACAACCAAACGAGAGTTTCCCTATCCCTTCTGGAGTGGTTGGTGTTCCTGTAGATCCTGTTACTGGCCAACGAGCAACACCCTATTGTCCCACAAGCAGAGTTATGTTCTTTGAAAAAGGAAACGAGCCAGTATCCTATTGCAATGTCCATTTACCTGAAGATAAACCGAATAAAACCCCTACAGAAAAACCAAAGAAAACGATGATTGAAAAGCTATTTGATCTATTTGATTAGCATGAACAAAGGTGCAAGCGCCCGTTTAGCAACGTAGCGAATGGAACGAATCAACTAAAGATAAAGTGAACCTTCAATCAGCGGGGGGTTCTTCCATCCCCGCTGATTGTTAGTACCACCAGGGTATGACCTAAAGGCCCTTGAACGAATCGGGGATTTAGGTGCTGTTACCTCCCACTTCAACTTGTTTAGCTCACCGCTTCCATTCTTGAACTGGGAGTCTACAACGCCTTTTTACGGGATAAAGGAATCATGCCACTAAAACAGGGGTATGCCGACGTCTGGGCGGCAAGCCCGTTTTTAGTCGGCCTTCCTCTTAGCGACGAACCGATGAGGCCTTATCGGAGGGCACATTTCCAAGTCGTATCGTTGCTGGGCTCATGCGCCAACGTGGCTATTCGGTTATTTCGTTATCCCCAAGCACCTCATTTTATACTTGCTTATCTTTTTAGAAAAACTTGGCTTGTCGCCAAGTCTTATGGCGGAAGCCTTTGTTTTTCTTATACTATAAACCAAAAAATCTTATACTTTCCTATAGTGTAAAAAAAGAGGCCAAATCCAGTTGAACTGAATTCGGCCTCTTTTTTGTCCTAGTAATACATGAATAGCCCATGTAGACTATATTTTACAAACTTCCTTCATAAAGTACAAGGAAAAATCGAAATGTTCATAACAAAGTCACAAAATGTTCATAATTTATATTTTCACGAAAAGTTAACCAACTTATACCGACAATGCGGATTTCAATTCGTCTGTCGAGTTTTCCCACATATCTCGATCAAAGTCTACCAGAAAGTCCTTCAGCAGCTTCTTGGAATGATCGTCCATATGGTCGACAACAATCTTTCCCTTTAAGGATTGCTCCATATGCTTTACATGCTCAGGCATTGATTTATAGGCTCGTTTTATTGAACGATCCACACGCAGTTCACTACCAGCCACACCAGCAAAATAAGCCCCGTTTTCATTACGCGCTACATTAACCCAAACAATCCAGTATAATTTTCCATTTGGAACTTCGCTTTTATCTGAAAGATACTTTACCCGACGTTCAATATCACTTCTAGCATGCATCGCTGCCATATCAACATAAGCCTTATTTTCATTTGGATCTACAATGACAGACGACATATTCTCCAAGCTAATGGAGCCATAGCCATAACCGCCATGACCATCTGTTGAATCGTCTTTAATAATCGTAAATTTATTTTTGTTTGAAGACTGATCGGAATTCATTCCGAGACCCTCCTTCTCATTCATTATGGTTTTGATTGTAGCATAGTCCAAAACTGCTTCCCATGATTCTGCTTCTTTACAGTAAAGTGAAACGATGGAAAAGTACTTATTGGCGAATCTGGTCAATAAAGGAAATCGCTTCTTGAATTTCCTCTTCCGTATATTTTTGTTTCGGCTTCACTGTATGAACTTTAGTTATGGATTCTTCTAGTGACAAATCGTCAAAATACAACATCGTTGCGACTAATTCTAAAAATCGTGAGCTTTTTTCCTGCATCGCTGATACTTGAGAAGAAAAATCGGGCATATCCATTTTGAATTGCTCCAAAAAAGCTTGTCCATCTTCTGTAATTGAATAGCGATACTGATGATAATTACTTCTGTCTTCTTTTTCTTCTTTAATAAAACCTAAATTACAAAGCTCTTCTACCCGTAGCGTTAACTCCTCTGAATATGGCCCATAAAAATGAAATGCATACTTCTCCTCAAAGGGCATATGGCACTTTTGCAAAATATAAATCATTTTTTGCAGCTTTTTCCTACCTGTTACTTCATTCGCTACTGCAAAAAACTGCATTAGTTTCGCATGATTAGTTAACATGTTTTACCTCTCCCTGACCAATTAATATTTCTTTCATCCGTTGTTTCTTGCTTTTATCAGATACCTTTTCTAATAAATCATGTGGATAATATAGCTTGTGATCGGTTCGTTTTTTACCTGAAATAGCTTCAACGATATCCGATTGCCGGGATAATTCACGCAGTTCTCCATTTGGCATTAATAAGTGAATTGGTAACCGCTCTTCTTCTTCACCAGGACGGTAAAAATCATAAGGCAAATCAGAAGAAGAATCGACGACTAAATAATAATCCGGATCTATCTGTACCTCCGTAAACAGCCTATGCAGTTCCATCCATGCATTCATTTGTGAATTTGGATTAAACTCCACATATTTAAATAGTCTTCGATTCATAAATCGCTCACAGAGATCACGAAGAATCTTATCCTCTTCTTGCTGCCAAAGCTGGAAATAATACGATACAATTCCCTCATCCAATTTCAAATAATCCTCTAATTTCACTTTCCCTATAAAGAAAGATTCAAAATGCGTTGGCTGTAATTTAAACGTATATGCAGGATCTTCATATAATACTTTTGCTCGTTGCAATATTTTACAAAGAATCACTTCTGCACTTCGTGTAACCGGATGGAAATAAACTTGCCAATACATTTGATATCGACTCATAATATAATCCTCAACGGCATGCATTCCTGTCGCCTTAATCACAACTTGATCTTCCATTGGACGCATGACACGAAGAATTCTTTCCATATCAAAATGGCCGTAACTAACTCCTGTAAAGTAAGCATCTCGTTGTAAATAATCCATTCGATCTGCATCAATTTGGCTGGAAATTAAACTTACTACTAATTGATCCTGGTATGTCTTAGCTATCACATCGGCTACCTTCTGCGCAAAGCCCTTCTCTACTCGTTCTAAAATGGCATTCACTTCTGTATGCCCTAAAATGATTTGTTGTGTATAATGTTCATGATCCAGCTTAAATACCTTTTCAAAGGAATGGGAGAACGGCCCATGACCCAAATCATGTAATAAAGCTGCACATAAACAAAGAAGGCGCTCCTCTTTATTCCAATGTGGACGTCCTTCAAAGTTTGTCAGTATTCTTCGTACAATTTCATAAACGCCCAGTGAGTGATTAAAGCGACTATGCTCGGCTCCGTGAAAGGTTAAATTAGTAGTACCTAATTGCTTAATTCTTCGTAGTCTTTGAAATTCAGGGGTTGCAATTAAGTCCCAAATCACGCGATCTCTCACATGGACGTATCGATGTACCGGGTCTTTGAACACCTTTTCTTCGTGAAGTTGCTCATGCTTATATTCCATGTATTTTCATCCGTTTCTTTTCGACGATTTCTTTTTATTATATAATAGATAGGCTGAAGAAAAAAGGGTAAAAGTAAACATATGACGTGGGCGACTATTTCATTTCTTTGGTCATAACTATCACATTTCCTACTGACAAGCAGTAAACAGCATCGGGTCAAATGCTTCAGATAAAGTGAAATTCATTTAGTATGTGAAACTTTACGATACATTGCATCGGGACAGTCTTAAGCGATGTGTTCCACTATAAAACATGATACGTTACTAGCGTATAAAGAAAGTCAGGTGCTTTATGGAAAACTGGAAAAACTTGATAGCCCAAACAACTTTTCGTTATATAGATCATTCAAGCACAAAGATATTTGATCAAGAAGCTTATACAGCCCTTCACTCATTTGCAATTGATGATGCCCTTGCATTATCAGTTAGTGACCAATTATCTCCCCCAACCATGAGGCTATGGGTGCACTCTAATACAATTGTACTCGGAATTCCCGATGCAAAACTGCCTTATATCAACGAAGGTGTACAGCAATTACAGCAAGCTGGGTTTCACGTTGTTATTCGGAACTCTGGCGGACTTGCAGTTGCTTTAGATAATGGTGTATTAAATATTTCCCTTATTTTCCCTGATGTCAAAAAATTATCCATTCATGAAGGATATGAAGCGATGGTCAGCTTTGTCCAATACATGTTAAGAGATTTGACAGCTGATATTAAAGCCTATGAAATTGTTCACTCTTATTGTCCCGGGGATTATGATTTAAGTATTAACGGGAAAAAATTTGCTGGAATATCACAGCGTCGTGTAAAGGATGGTGCAGCGGTTCAAATCTATCTAGATGTGGAAGGAAATAGTTACAAACGAGCAAGCGTCATTAGAGACTTTTATATGACTAGCAAAAAAGGTGAACCAACCAAGTTTAGTTACCCAATGGTGGATCCAAACGTAATGAGCTCTTTATCAGAGTTGCTACAAACTCCCCTAACGGTAAAAGATATAAAGATAAGAGCGATGAACGCATTATTAGAGGTTTGTGAACATGTTATCGAGAAAGATTTTACGCAAACGGAATATGCTCATTATCGAAAACGGTTAGCACAGATGAAAAAGCGTAACGAACCAATTATTTTAGGGATAGAAGATAGTTAGAGATCCTTTCTGCATGACAAAACCTAAAAAAGTTCATCTTCTCCTGCTACAGGCTAGTGGTAGCAAGGCACCCGTATTTTCACTAAGCTAAGCATCTGTTCTTCCATCAGGTCTTAACAATAGACAGATCCACCCCATTTTACATCTTATCTGCTCTCGGCCAAAGCTTTGCAACCAACGAACAAAGGCGCGGGGCGCCCGTTTAGCAACGTAGCGAATGGAACGAATCAACTAAAGATTTAGGAATCATGCCACTAAAACCAGGGGTATGCCGACGCCTGAGCGGCAAGCCCGTTTTTAGTCGGCCTTCCCCTTAGCGACGAACCGATGAGGCCTTATCGTAGGGCGATTCGTGAAGTCGCCTAGTTGCTGGGCTCATGCGCCGGACGTGGCTAGTCGGTTATTTTCGTTATCCTCAAGCACCTAATTTTATACTTTTGTATGAAAAAGAACTCTATTTAGCACTCTCTAACTCATATATTTTAGACAGTATTTTAAGAATCTAAACATTATAAAGCAAAAGTTTTTCATGATAGATGGTGGCTCGCGCTCTAGGCGAGCCATGCTGGTTTCTTATCTTTTTTAAAATTAAATTCGCCCTTTATAGCCAAACTCGTGAAAGAGTTCACTATAAAGGGCATAAACCTTGCTTCGATTAAGCTTGTGCTGCTGTAATTAACGCTAAATTATAGACATCTTCAGCGTTACATCCGCGCGACAAATCATTTACGGGCTTATTTAAGCCTTGTAAAATCGGACCAACTGCTTCAAACCCACCTAAGCGTTGAGCAATTTTATAGCCAATATTCCCTGCTTCCAGACTTGGAAAAATAAATACATTAGCATCTCCTTGCAATACTGCGCCAGGAGCTTTTTTCTTAGCTACACTCGGTACAAACGCAGCATCAAATTGGAATTCACCATCAATAACTAGTGATGGATTCTTTTCTTTAGCAATATTCAGTGCTTCTACGACACGCTCTGTTTCTTCTGATTTCGCTGATCCCTTTGTAGAAAAGCTTAACATAGCAACACGTGGGTCTACATCAAATAGCTTCGCAGTATTTGCACTTTCGACTGCAATTTCTGCTAGATCTTGACTATCGGGTGCGATATTAATTGCACAATCTGCAAACACATATTTTTCATCGCCGCGAACCATGATAAATACACCTGATGTCTTTTTTACTCCTTCTTTTGTTTTAATGATTTGTAAAGCAGGTCTAACTGTGTCTGCTGTAGAATGGGTAGCTCCACTTACAAGACCGTCCGCCTGATTCATATAAACAAGCATCGTGCCAAAGTAGTTTTCATCTAAAAGTATTTTTTGCGCATCCTCTTTTGTCGCTTTCCCTTTACGACGTTCCACAAATGTTTCCACCATTAAATCAAATTCGGCAAACTCTTTCGGATCAATAATTTTACATGGTGAAACATCTACGCCTGCCTCTTGCGCTTTCTGCTTTATCTCGGCCTTATCACCAAGAAGAATTGGCACTAACACCTCAGAAGCAGCCAGTTGACTTGCAGCAGTCAATATACGTTCATCTGTCCCCTCTGGGAAGACAATAGATTTAGATTGGCTCGAAACTTTTTCTTGCATTTGTTTAAATAATTCACTCACTGTTGACAAACCTCCTAAATGGTTATACTTAAATAGTAGATGATTTTACAAGCAAATGAAAGTATTTCTCTTTTCTATCGCTTATTTTTTGACATTCTCATGACAATTATCAACCTAACTGCTTGTTAGGAGTCTATATCATGCTTAATATGCCTTATTTATGCTATAGTAAAGGCAGAATTGCATCATTTGTCATGTTTATCCATACATGTAGCTCGCAGGAAACCCTTTTCTTCCTCCCTCTACAAGGGGAATTTTAAGAAGATAAACGGAGAAGCAACTGCAAGTAAACGGTGCGAAGGCCTTTAGGTAGTAAACATCAGTGGGGATAAAGAAAACTCTCCCTGATGGAAGATTTTCTTTATGTATTACCGCTCAAGAAGAAATATACGATATAAGCTTGCTTCGTTTGCTTTTTGAGTAAGTTCTTAATGATTTCATAAATAAAGGGGAGATTATAATGGTAGAAGCAGTAGAAACGATGGATGGCTGGTATAGCCTGCACGATTTCCGAACAGTAGATTGGAACTCATGGAAATTGGTCAGTGAAGAAGAACGACAAGAAGCTATTGCTAGCTTACAGCAAATGATTACTCAATGGGAAGAAGTGGAATTAGCTAAAAATGGCAGCCATGCACTATATAATATTGTTGGACAAAAAGCTGATTTGATGTTTATGTTCCTGCGTCCAACTACTAACGAATTAGCAGCGATTGAAAATGAACTGAATAAATCAAAAATGGGTGAATTCTTAATTCCTGCTCATTCTTATTTTTCTGTAGTTGAATTATCAAAATATCGCCCTTATAAAGAAGAACACCCCGAATTAATTCCCGAAGTTGCAGAACGACTCAAACCGATTCTTCCTAAATGGGAGCATGTCTGTTTTTATCCTATGGATCGACGCCGTCACGGTGAAGAAAACTGGTATACATTAGAAAAAGATGTACGCGGCAAATTGTTGTATGAACATAGTATGACCGGCCGCAAATATGCAGGAAAGGTTTCCCAAATCATTACTGGTTCCATTGGACTCGATGATTGGGAATGGGGCGTTACATTATTCGCTCATGATCCTCTACAATTCAAAAAAATTGTATATGAAATGCGATTCGATGAGGTTAGCTCTAAATACGGAGAGTTTGGAGAATTCTTTGTTGGTAACCATCTTGCCAACAAAGATATTGTACCTTTTTTTGAAATATAGTTAATTTGGATATGATAACCTATTGGTAACTAAGAAACGCCCTGTTATGTGATGATTTATCACATAACAGGGCGTTTCTCTTTAGCAAATATGAGAATAATAGGGTTTCATAGCGCGGAGTAGTGTGAAACGGAGATCGTCTTCTAATAACAGGCATGAGCCAACTTTCATTAAGATATTTCATTCGTACTTTCTTCTCTGTTCCTCCAATTAATAACCAACCCACTTCACTGTTAAATAAAGTGAATCTTCAATCATTGAAGTTTTCATTTATCCCCCACTCATTGTTAGTAGCCCAAGGGGTATGACCTACAGGACGCTTACGAAATAAAGCATTTAAGCGCTGTTATCTACCACCTAGACTTGTTGCAGCACAGATACCCAATTCCTGAAGTGGGAGTATTACAGCACCTTATATACGGGATAAAACTTCCGATTACTTTCATTGTACGTTATTTATTTAAAAATGAAGCATGAATACTTAGCTCTACTATCTTCACATCCGCAGAGGGCCTCTATGCATACATTAGTAAAGCAAGCAGGAAAAGAAAGAAAAGAGGTTATATTATGATGAAAAAAGACAGATCCATCATCAGCTTTCTTCTGAACAGCATTTATATGAAATTCCAACTCCAACATTGGTTTGAAGAAAATAAACAAACACATCCATATCCTATGTATCCGAATGATGGTAAAACCCCACGCTATGAAGAAATACCTTCAAGTAACCCTGAAGCAACGTCAGTTAATTCATCCTGGTCAAGAAGAATTCATGGTATCTAAACTATTATTGAGAACACCCCAATTATCAAAGAAGGGGAAAATGTTGCAATTGCTTACTTGAACGAGCACAACGATGCCACCCCAAACAAGCCGACGAATAGAAGCACATGGTCAATCTTGCCAGCTACTCCTAGAGGTGAGAAACAACAATGCAAGCGATCGTAGAGAAGACGACCAATACGTTCGGTCAAATAGATATACTTTGCAATAATGTGGGGATACAATTTCAGCAAAATGAACTGCTCAGTATTACTGTCGAACAATTTGACCACACCTTTAAAGTAATATTTGTTTGCATTTTTATACAACAAAAGCAGCCCTGCCGTACTTAACAGCAGGCAGCTCTATTATTGGTACTATATATCAGTCGTTACGTATTCAGGTGAATCATTATTAATCGACTATTCAGCAACCAAAGGAACGATCGTCGGATGAACCAAACTATTGACAAAAAGCCTGATTGAACGAGGAATTCGCGTCAAAGCTGTAGCTCCCAGGAAAATTTGGACACCATTAATTCCAGCAAGTTTTTCTGCAGATTTAAATGCATTACATGGATCCAGCTTATATCAACGCATAGGACAGCCATTCGAACTTGCACCAACATATGTTACTTTGCATCTGATGATTCACGATTTGTTACTGGCCAAGTTTTACATGTTGATGCAGGAGAATCGGTACACTCCTAATTCTGATACTAAAACTAGTTTAAAAACGGAAGCCAATTTTAATTTAGGCAAAAAGTTTTTTGGAAAATTTTTCTGCCTAAATTTTTTATTACACATATTCCTAACCAGTTTTTCATACATATACTAATACAACCAGATTAGACGGAAATGAGGAATGCAAATGGCGCTTGTAGCACATACGGAGAAAGATATAGAGTTATTAGCAAGACTAATGCGAGCAGAAGCAGAAGGTGATGGTCAATTAGGGATGTTAATGGTTGGAAATACCGGAATTAACCGAGTGATTGCTAATTGTCTAGATTTTATTGGAATAACAACAATTAGCGATATGGTATTTCAAAGCCCAGGGGGGTTTGAAGCAACCCAAAAAGGTTATTTTTATCAGCGAGCAAGAGAACAGGAGAAGCGCTTAGCGCGTAGAGTTATTCAAGGTGAACGACAACACCCTGCCACAAATTCCTTATGGTTTTTTGAGCCTGAAGGAAGCTGCCCTGCTCAATGGTATGGACAGTGGAATGTAGGACGCTATAAATCACATTGCTTTTATAATCCATTAGCGTCAGAGTGTCCTAACGTTTATCGATGAATAAATTAACAAATAAAAAGGAGGTTTTTTTTATGAGTGACAATCAAAATAGTCGTCAGCATATAAGCTCGTACCAGCCATATCCTTACTATTATTATCCAGCAGCTTCATCTGCTTATTATCCCATGTACCCGATGCGGCAGCAGCCAACCAATCAACCTTATCAACAATCACAAACACAACCTTACCCACCTGCAGCAGGTAGTACAATTCAGAACCAACCCATGCTGCCTGAGCAACAATCCTACATTGAAAACATATTACGATTAAACCGCGGCAAAGAAGCAACTGTCTATATGACGTTTGAAAATAATGAACAGTGGAATGCTAAAGTTTTTCGTGGAATTATTGAAGCAGCAGGTCGGGACCATATTGTACTTAGCGATCCTCAAACAGGAAAGAGATACTTATTACTTATGGTATACCTTGATTATATTGTCTTTGATGAGGAACTAAATTATGCTTATCCTTTTGATAATACTTCCTATTCACCACGATAAGTCCTTTCATTTTCAGCATTAAATAATGGTGATGATAACCTGAAAAGCGCATATGCTCGTTTCGTAGAGACACCTATGGGTATCATTTTATCCCCCACATGTAGCCGGCAATAAGATCTGCTCTTATACCAAAGTAAATGTAGGAGGATAAGTACTAGAGTCTAACTGCAAGTCAACAGCTCTGTTTATTTAGAATCATTAGGAACCGAAAGAAAACCCCATCCATTGAAGATTCACTTTAGGAACGAGAACTAAATAAAGGGATGACACATAATTCCTTTGTGTCATCCCTTGTTTTTCATCTGATATAGCATTAAAGTAAGCAAAAAGAGAGGCGAATATAATGAAACACCCTTATGAAAAATTCATTCTAGTTGAGCTAATATCATTGGGTGCTGCAATTCCTTTTGCAATATTTGCTTTAATTAAAGGCTACACTATTGTTGTTATTATATGCCTATTTTTGCTTGCAACCAGTCTTATTTGTGATAGCTTAATCCAATGGAACCTGTACCAATCGCTTTCTTCACATGTAATAAAACAGGCAGGGCGCGCACTACTGCTTGCTATATTCGCTATTTTTTTCCTGTTCCATCTATAAACATGAATTTGTGTTCCAAAAGGAATCTAAGCCCTGAAGTTAGGCAGAGTCCGAGATCAGATGTCATTTTCCAAAACGTATCTATGAAAAGCTATTTTAAACATGCTTCACAATAAATGATCCTAAAAGTATCCAGCCTATTAAAAATGCCACCCCTCCAAGAGGAGTAATCATGGCAAAGGTTTTAACCGCTGTTGTAGAGTAAATATAAAGGCTGCCAGAAAACAATAAAATTCCAATAAAGAACATCCACCCTGCCCATATTACACCAACACTATGTATCTTCATCATTAATAAACCAGTTACAAATAATGCCATGGTATGAAACATCTGATAGTTTACTGCTTTTTCCCAGGTAGCAATAGCACTCTTCGAAATCTTCCCCTCTAAACCGTGTGCACCAAATGCCCCTAAAGCAACTGCCAAAAACCCGTTAATAGCACCTAACAGTAAAAATAATTTCATGCTCTCCCTCTTTTCTCATGAAGTGCTTTTGTAGAAATAAGCGGACCTATTACTGTGATTTATCCTAAAAATCAAATAGTGAATCACCATTTGCTTCTTCATGATCTATTTTAGATTGCTGTCTAGATTCCTGCTGCTTGATTTTTTCCGCACCTTTTTCTCCAAGCATCATTTTCATTTCTGCCATAGATATTTGGTTCTTATCTTGCATTTCCGCGACTGCTTTTGATGGCTCATTAAGAAGCAAATCACATAATAAACGTATATGACGAACATGCTGATGCAAGATCGCCTCGTTTTCGGCATTGCTTTTTGCTGCATGCAATTCTTCTAGCATTTTTTTAATGACGGTCGTATTTGTTACAGCCACTACACTTGCTCCTAACTTTGAAGTATATATTTCTATTATAAAAGGAGTTTACATTAAAAACAAACCAACTTGCTCCGAAGCAACAGAACGTTTTTTACGATGCTGACAATGGTGAACTTCGGCGATTTTACTGTAAACTCAAGCGAATTCGGTGTGAACTTCGGCGATTTTCTATTTCTTACTTATTAAAAATAGAATAGAAGCTACATAAGCAAAAGAGAAATTGGTCATCAACAGTCCATTTTCATGACGCATGCGTTATGCACTTCTTTGTTTGTTAGGAAAAGTCCATCCCCCCACCTATATTAGAGTGAAAATAAAAAGTCCTGGTACTTGGCAGGACTTGTTTCTTTTCATTCCTATTTTTCACCCTATCAACTCGAACTAATAGCTTATCTTTTTATTATGCATTTAGCATTTTCTTGGGTTTTTCCTCCAAATAACGATTATACACCCATTGCAAAAACAATATTTCATTATCAAGCAGTTGCCTACCTAACCTACTTTCTGTATTCTTACATAACTGTAAAAAGGTTACCATACGATCGAGAATCCCCCTATCGAGCTGATATTTCCTTCCATTGTAACGTGCTTTTAGTAGAAGCGCAATAACTTTTTAGTTAATAGGCAGAATTTACAGATAACTACCTAATTTGACATATTAGATTCTCGCTAAACCGACATTATTTTTATACTAAATACGGCAAATAGACAATAAGTATAATAAACACCCATATGCCGTCCACAAAATGCCAGTAGTACGAAAAAATGGTTTGTTTTTCTTTATATAAGGAGTACGACACGTTAGGTCGAACATAATGAATAAATAAAACAATCATCCAACCGATACCAAAAGCAACATGCACTGCATGCAACCCTACAAGAACATAAAAAGAAGATAAGAAAACACTCGTACTTAATCCATAGCCCTCTTGCACAAAAGTATAAAATTCATAGCTTTCTAAGCCTAGAAAAACAATGGCGAGACCTAAAGTTAGTCCAAGGCTTAATAACGTTTTCTTGCCCCTCCTTGCTTGTATCCCTTTTTCGGCTACATATAATGTCACACTGCTGGATAGGAGGAATAAGGAAGAGAGCAATACCATTTTCGCTTGAAATACATCGGAAGGGTATGGACCACTTCCTGCAGGAGTAAAAATCATATACGTGGCAAACAAAACAGCAAACATTACTGCTTCCACACCTAAATAGATAAAGAAGCCTACTTTTTTATCTTGAAATAATTCTGTTTCCTGTTTACGCATGACCATCACTCTTTCCATAAAAATCTTCTCGTTCATCTGTCATTGAACGTAAAACAAGCAATGCAAACAGCACGACGCCTCCTAGGATGGCTAACCAATACCAACGAAATGTTAACCCAGTACTAACAATGAATAAGCTCATCGCTATACAAAATGGTTGGATGGAATCACGATCTAACGGCTTCACTCGTACGTTTGTCGTTGTCGGAAGTGATTTATTCTTTACTTTTGCATACCAATATGCATCCATACTATGAATCACTGGCATTGGTTCAAAAGTGTACTCTGGGGCTGGTGAAGAGACCGTCCACTCCAGCGTTCTCCCATCCCAAGGATCACTTGAAACCTGCTCTTTCTTTTTATGGGTTTTATATACATTCCAAATCATAAACAGCATGCTGATCCCCATTAGAAATGCTCCAACTGTACTTATTGCATTTAATATGAAAATACCGTCTGCTTCACTGTACGTATATACACGTCGCGGCATACCTTCTAGCCCGGTAATATGCATTGGGAAAAATGTGATATGATATCCGATCAAAAATGTCCAAAAATGCCATTTACCTAATTTTTCATCCAGCATATAGCCAGTTATTTTAGGATACCAATAATATAATCCGGCAAATACACCAAGGATGGTAGAGGCAATAATGACATAATGAAAATGAGCAACGACAAAATGAGTATCATGAAATTGAAAATCTGCTGCTGATAAAGATAACATGACCCCTGTAACACCACCAATAACAAAAGAGGGTATAAACCCTAACGCAAATAGCATTGGTGTTGTGAAATGAATAACGCCGCCACGCATCGTAAATAACCAGTTAAATACTTTAATCCCGGTAGGAATTGCAATTGCCATGGTAGTGATAGCAAAAAAGGTGTTCACTACTGGACCAAGCCCGACCGTAAACATATGATGTACCCAAACCATAAAGCCTAAAAAACCAATAAGTCCAATGGAAGCGACCATTGTTCCATATCCAAAAATACGTTTTTTAGAGAAAGTGGAAATGATATCTGAAAAAATACCAAACGCAGGTAATGCTAAAATATACACTTCCGGGTGACCAAATATCCAAAATAGATGCTGCCAAAAAACAGGGTCTCCTTCATTCCCGGAGAAAAACCCAGTGCCAAAAAGTCGGTCAAACATCAATAAGTATAAAGCAATCGCCAGCACCGTAAATGCAATTAAGATGAGAAAAGACGTAATTAACGACGCCCAAGCGAACAACGGCATACGTGTATAAGACATACCTGGTGCGCGGTGACGTATGATCGTGACAATTAGATTTAACGCTGTGAATATGGTTCCTAAACCAGATATTTGTAAACCAAACACGTAAAATTCCGTTCCGGCGCCTGGCGTAAATTCGGCTCTTGATAACGGAGCATAGCCTGTCCATCCTACTTCTGGCGTCAGATTAATAAAGAAAGCGATATTAAAAAATAATGAACCAGCGAAAAACAACCAAAAACCTAATGCATTTAGGAACGGAAAAGCTAAATCTCTAGCTCCAATTTGTAATGGTACCGCAATATTCATTAAGCCAAGCAGCAATGGCATTGCTACAAAGAATATCATCAACGTCCCGTGTGTTGTAAACAATTCGTTATATTTTTCCCCTTGAAAAACCCAAAAATCATTGTTGGGAACTGCAAGCTGTGTACGAATAAGTAAAGCATCCACACCGGCGCGAAAGAAATAAATAATTCCAAAAAGCAAATAGAGTATACCTATTTTACGATGATTGGTTGTTTTCATATAATCCCAAACAACCCCTAACTTTCGCTTTTTAATAATGATATAGCCAGCTACTATACCGATGAGGATTACGGACACCCAAGCAGCTATAATATCTGTTGGTATTACCAGTTTATACCCAAACACGGACAGCTTCATGATGTCATCACCTTTCATTTCTTCTATTATTGATGGAGATATTGCGCATATGCCTGTTTAGATACAACTTCAACCTTAAACGTCATATCTGCATGACCTAGACCGCAATATTCCGCACATTTTCCTTGATACGTACCTCTTTGTGGATGTTTGATTTCATACGTCAATTCTTTTCCAGGCATGACATCCACTTTTCCACCTAATTCCGGCACCCAAAAGGAATGGATAACATCCTCGGATCTTAAATTCAAGATGATCGACTCACCTTCTGGAATAACTAACTTGTCCATTTCTTCTTTTCCATTTTTATGACGAAACATCCAATTAAACTGTTTGCCCGTTACATCAATCGCAACCCCTGTATCATCACTTTCTTTCGTCCATTCTGGCGATTGGTCATATGTAATCGCTAGTGTAGGGACAGCCAAAATAATTAACAATAAAACCGGGATGATTATCCAGGTTATTTCCAATTTGATATTCCCTTTTACATCTTTTGGCAAATCATGTTTTCTGCTATCAGTATAACGATATTTCCATACAAAACGAGCAAATAAAATAAATACTGTAACGACAACAATCATCATGATCCAGAAGCTAAACGTAATTAAAAACGCCTGTTCACTTGCTGTTTCACTCTTTGGTTCAAGCACAGTAATATTACATCCTGTCAAAAGCAGCAATAGTGGTAACAAAAATATTTTTTTCATCGCTCTCACCTTTTCCTAATTGTTTAGCAGGAGGTGGTTTGCATCATCCGTAAGCGTTACCGCATCACCTTCTAAGCCCCCTAACCGAGTAACGTGTTTGCTAATCTGTCCATACACTCCTGAAACGCTAAACTATGAAGTCACTTTCACAACAACCAATTAATATTTTCATAACATTGATTGTTTTCCCTACGTAGATCATAAATTAAACATTATTCTGTACTTCATTTTTAAATTACGGCACGTATAATGGTTCTACTAGATTGACCACTCTCACTAAGACCCCTATGGAAGAACAAAGGCGTAGGGCGCCCGTTTAGCAACGTAGCGAATGGAACGAATCAACTAAAGATAAAGGAATCATGCCACTAAAAACAGGGGTATGCCGACGTCGGGCGGCAAGCCGTTTTTAGTCGGCCTTCCTCTTTGCGACGAACCGATGAGGACTTATTTGTAGGGCGCATTTCTATAGTCACATCGTTGCTGGGCTCATGCGCCGGACGTGGCTAGCCGGTTATTTCGTTATCCCCAAACACCACATTTTATAGTTTCCTTTACAACAAAAAAGAGAGCAAATCAACATATGATTTGCTCTCACTTAGTATTATTTTTCTGCTAATTTATTTTCCAGCTCTGTTATTCGATTACGAAGTTCTTCTACTTCTTCTTTTGTTGCTAATCCGATATCATTAGCAAGTTTTTGCGTTTGCTCCTGTTGTCGGGTTTGCCAATCCTCTTTCTTTGCTTCTCCCTTATCGACAAACTGCTGCAATAACGTTTTCGCCTGTTCTTGTGTAAGTTCATTTTTCTCTACTAATTGTTTTATTTTAGTTTCAAATTTCTCCTTACTAGTTACTGCTGCACCTAATCCAAGTAAAAACCCTCTTCTTAATAAGTCATTCATAAGATCCACCTGCCTCCTTTAATTTGTAGATTGAATCATTTTATAATGTTTCCTCAATATAACCAGTAGGATAATTACAAAAACAGTTACACTACATAGCGCAATCACCA
Source organism: Virgibacillus sp. 6R (assembly GCF_001895305.1). Lineage (NCBI taxonomy): Bacteria > Bacillati > Bacillota > Bacilli > Caryophanales > Bacillaceae > Virgibacillus > Virgibacillus sp. 6R. Next base: position 1,913,638 of record NZ_CP017762.1, read on the forward strand.
CAATCAGTTGCCATTGTAAATAATATGCTCCCGCTGCACAGCCTAAGCTGATGAGTAGAAAAATAATGCTTAATACTTCCAATATGACAAAATACTGGTGTTTTAATCGTTGCTTCTGTTTTTGTTGATCCCACTGTCTATCCCTGGTTCCATTTTCCAGCCAGTCCAAAACAGCTTGTGGGTAAGAAAGAAATGGCTTAACCGTGTCTTTTGCGTATTGCTTATAAAATGTTTCCGCAATTTTCTTGCCGCCAAACCATTTTTTCAGCTCAGGCTCTGCCCATTTTTGAAAATCAATTTCCGGATAAATCGCTATTAAAATTCCGATAACAATGGAAACCGCCCTTCCCAAATAAGCATATTCCGCAGATAGCTGGATAGGTTGTTCATGAATTACAAGCCGGATGTCTTCTTTTATTTGATCCATAACATGTGCATCCTGTATATTCATTGTACCACTTTGATACATTTTTATCGTCTCGTGAATAACCCGTTTTAATTTTTCACGATCCGCATGCGGCAAAATAAAGTTCATTTCATCCAGCGTTTTAATAACCTGGTCGTAATCATCCATCACAATACTTTGAATCAACTGTTTAAAATAATGGCTATCTTGTTTACGTACTTCCCCTACCATACCAAAATCAATAATAACGATCGTCCCATCTTGTTGCACTAAAATGTTCCCGGCATGCGGATCAGCATGAAATTTTCCTGTAGTTAAAAATTGTTCCAAATAAAAATCAAATAAAGTTTTGGCTGTTTCTTTTGTATCAATTTGGTGACGGTTCATAAAATCCACGTCCGTGATTTTTGCACCATCTACCCATTCCATAACAAGCACGCGCTTTGTACATAATTCCTCTATGTAAAACGGAATATGAATAGAGGCGTTTTCCTCAAATCGTTCCTTAAAATACAGGGCATTGGATAATTCATGATCAAAATGCAGTTCCCGATTCATAACTGTCACAAGTTCGCGATACAATGAAGGTAAATCTGTTTTCTTCCCAAAAGAAGTGAGGGCAGATATTAACCAAAATACGATTCGCAACGTTTTAAAATCTTTATGAAACACCTCTTTGATTCGATAACGTTGCACCTTAATAGCAACCTCTATCTGGCTATCTTTTAACTTAGCTCGGTACACCTCGCCAATCGAGGCTGATGCAATGGAAGGTGTTTGAATTTCTTCAATATGTGCATCAATTGAAGTACCCCATTCTTCTTCCAAAATACTACGAGCGTAAGAATAAGGCATGGCAGGCACCCGGTCCACGAGACCACTTAGTTCTTTAATAAATGCATCCGGCATAAAGTCTGTTCTTGTACTAAGAAACTGCCCGACCTTGATTAAGACACCACCAAGCAGAATCGCTTTTTCGCGGTATTCTTGTGCCATTTTTGTGATTAAATGATTCCACTTGTCAAATGTTTCATTATCCCAAATACGGTGTTTAAAATGAAAGCTATAAATCTTCGCAATAAACTTTAACGTCATCCAAACCATTACGATACAACGATAACCTAAATTATATTTTAACCTTTTATGCAATTTAAACACCTCATTATTGTATACCCTTTTCCATTCTAGACTAAAACTATATCATCTTTTCTGATTACATTGTTTTGTACTTGAAAAAGATTTCTTCATTAGAGACCACATGCACATCTGTTGCGGGTTTGCTCTCCAAAGTTTTAACGCATTGATAATTAATCATTGGATAATCATTCATTTTCCCTTATAATAATAAGAAACATAGAACGTTGGGGGATTTTATGAAAAATAACAGCTATTCCTTTTTGGATCATTTTAAATTTATTATACCATCTCTTATTGGTGTTTTTTTATTTATGTCACCAATTAAAACAGAAGATGGACTTACTATTCCCATTGCTATCCTTGCTGGTAAAGTTGAAGCATTATTGGCAGATCAATTATCAGCAATTATGATGGTGATTATCGTATTTACAGCACTTATGACTATCATTGTTCGATTTCTTGGTAAAGAAAAGTTGAACAGCACCCCATTTTTTCAACAGCTTTTTTATGTCAATCTATTTTGGACGATAACGAGAGTGATTGCCGCTATATTTGCCATTATGGTATTTTTCCGCTTGGGACCGGAATTTATCCATAGCGCCGAAACTGGTCAAATGCTACTAGGAGATCTATTACATGTTTTATTTGCTGTTTTCTTATTTGCAGGGCTATTTTTACCGTTACTGATGAATTTTGGACTGCTTGAATTATTTGGAACGCTGATGACGAAAGTAATGCGGCCTTTATTCCGGCTTCCAGGACGTTCGTCTATTGATTCCTTAGCTTCTTGGGTAGGCGATGGCACCATTGGTGTGTTAATTACAAGTAAGCAATATGAAAATGGGTATTACACGAAACGGGAAGCTGCTGTGATTGGGACGACATTCTCCGTTGTCTCGATCACCTTCTCTTTAGTTATCATTTCGGAAGTTGGTCTTAAAGATATGTTCCTGCCATTTTATGGTGCAGTTTTGGCTGCTGGATTTGTTGCTGCCTTAATCATGCCGCGGATTCCTCCACTTTCTAAAAAAGCAGATACGTATATAAATGAGGAATCTGAAGGAATTTCCGAACAGGTACCAGCTGGTGAGCATATTCTGTCATACGGCTACAAAAAAGCATTAGACCGGGCCAAGCAAGAAACAAGTGTGTATAAGCTTTTCAAAGAAGGCGCACAAAATATTTTGGATATGTGGATGGGAGTCGCCCCAGTCGTCATGGCCTTTGGATTGATTGCACTAATCATTGCGGAAACAACTCCTGTTTTTCAATGGCTCGGCTTGCCTTTTGTCCCTTTGCTGGAGCTGTTACAGATACCATATGCAAAAGAAGCGTCAGAAACAGTGTTGATCGGATTTGCAGATATGTTTTTACCGTCGATTTTAGCTTCAACCATTGAAGCAGACATTACCCGTTTTACCATTGCAGCACTATCTGTCACCCAGTTAATTTATATGTCAGAAGTGGGCGGATTATTAATTGGTTCTAAAGTACCCGTTTCCTTTAAAGATTTAGTGATTATCTTTTTATTACGCACACTGATTACTTTACCGATTATCGCACTCATTGCTCACCTCATCTTTTAAAAAACAGCCAAGCTAAAAAATAGCTTGGCTGTTTGTTTTAGAATCATTTCTGTTCTAATTGTTGTGCCGTTTTTGTATACAATTTCTTCATAATCGATGCTTTCCCTTCAATAAATGGCTGCCAAATCCCTTGTACTGGTCGACTGGATAAAAGCAGAACGAGAAGGATTGATAAGACAGCAAGACCCATGAAATCAAATATTCCATCTATTTTAAACAGGTCTGCTTGACGGAAGTATTGGATAAAAAAGCCATGTAGCAAATATACATAGAGTGTACGAGTGCCGAGTACTGTCCATTTGAAATGTTGGATTGGTATCCAAGAAAGTACACTTAAAACCATCAATGCTGCAGATAAGTAAACTAATAACCTTGCTAACCCTCCAAACTCTGGAAGTCCTAAATTACCATATGACTTAGAAGCGAGAAGCCATCCGGAATTAAAATCAGGCAAATAATAGATAGCAATGGCGATTCCAACCATAACCATAAAGGAAACTACCTTCACTGCTTTCAGCTTGACAACCATTACTTGTTTTTCCGTTAAAAAATAACCCACTAAGAAAAATGGAAAGAAAACGAACGTGCGCGACAAGCTGAACATTTGACCAATCTCACTAAAATAACCTACGATGAGCCCAAGTTGTACAGCAACAGCAACGCTTAGTAATGGTGGTAGCTTTTTAAACCAGTATAATAACAGATGCCAGCAGAAAAGGCTGAATAAAAACCACATCGCCCAGTGCGGACTGAATAAATCCGTTTGCCAGCCTGGTTTACCGATTAAAAAATAGTAACCTGTATAAAGCAATTGAAAAATCACATATGGTAGTAATAGTTTTTTCATTAATTGTAATACGTGATTCACCGACCCAGAGCCTTTGGCAAAAAAACCGGCCAAGAATATAAACGCAGGCATATGAAACGTATAAATCCACAGATAAAGTGTATGAACATATTTTGAGTCTTCTGTGAAAGGCTGTATCATATGTCCAAAAACAACTAAAAAGATCAGGATGACTTTTGCATTATCAAAAAAAGAGTTTCTCTCCATGGTTCTCCCGTCCTTTTCGATAAATTTTATTTTCATTTCAAAAAGCAGGGAAATTTCAGAGAAGTAAGTTTTGATAAGTGTCAAGATGTTGAGTTGTTTGTATGAGCCATGCTAATAAAAGCAATCCATGAATTTTGTCCCATTTTTCCAGGCTTTTTGAACACGCTTAATCTAATCCTATTTTTAAAAATAGGGTGCATTATTTACTCTACCCTTTTTGGACACCGTTTGCATATGAAAGCACTCGTTTTCATACACTTGTTAGCGTTTTGTAAACGGGTTGCAAAATAACCATCTATATGTAATAGAATCGTTAAAAGAAGTAATCTACTGGATTACTTCTTTTTAAAAAGATAAGAAAGCATAAAATGAGGAGCTTGGAGATAACGAAATAACCGAATAGCCACGTTTATCTCGTTCCATTCGCTACGTTGCTAAACGGGCATTTAGGTCTGTTACCTTCCCCCTTAGACTTGTTGCAGGTCGCAGCAAAGATTATCCAACTCCTGAAGATAAGTCCTACGTACCTTATATAGGGGAAAAACACCTTTATCCAATGATTTACTTTTACTTTGTATGAAGAAAACGCTATTTACCATTATATAACTTATTTATTTTAGGTAGTATTTCAAGAATCTAAACATTATAAAGCAAAATTCTTCATCATAGATGGTGGCTCGCGCTCTAGGCGAGCCATGGTGGTTTCTTACCAAAAGCGGATACAATTATGTCCCTGTTTTCTTCTTTTTTACCTTTTTTTCCTTTTGTTTGGATAGCTGTGGCTGTTTTGGTTTCGGCTTATCCTGCTTTGCTCGTTCTAATGAAGCTTGTAAAGCATCCATCAAATTTGTTGCTGCATCTGGTGAAGGCTTATCCAGCGCAGTAGCCGTTTGATCTTGCTCCTTCTTTTGCTCAATTAAATCAAGCAAAGCATGTCTGTACTCATCCTTATACTTTGTCGGATCAAAAGCTGTCGTTAATTGTTCGATCAGCATCTTTGCCGTATCCAATTCTTGGGAGTTTGCCTCCACCTCTTTAGGAACATTAGGTACATCTGCAACACTACGTACTTCATCTGGATAGTGTATCGTTTCGACAACTAATGTATCCTGATAAACACGAATGATTGCTAATTGTTCTTTAGAGCGAATCATCATTTTGGCAATACCAATTTTCTCGGTTTCCTTCAATGCTTTACGCAATAGGCCGTAAGCTTTAGCGCCACCTTCATTTGGAGATAAAAAGTAGCTTTTTTCATAATAAATGGGGTCAACCTCAGCAAGTTGTACAAAATCAACAATTTCTACAGCCTTATCTGCTTGTTCCTGTTTTAATGCTTCCAGCTCTTCTTCGTCCAAAACAACGAATTTATTCTTTGCGTACTCATATGCTTTGACAATTTCTTCGTTTTTAACTGGGCGTTCACATACAGGACACGTACGCTCATATTTAATAGGTGATTGACATTCCTTATGCAATTGCCTTAATTGAATATCTTTATTCTCAGTAGCGGCATGCATTTTTACAGGGATGTTCACAAGACCAAAGCTGATCGTTCCTTTCCACATCGTATGCATTCTCATTCCTCCTTAACCGTAGTTTGCCAAAGCGTAAGGAATTTTATCCAAGTATGGTTATTATTCTTGTTTCTGTATCAAACTAGGTTTTAGAAAGGAGAACAGAAAATGCATGTCATGAAGCCTATACCCAGTGTAGATATCCCCAGAGGTAAAGAATGGTTATATGAAGTAAAATACGATGGCTATCGTTGCACATTACAATGGACTAAAGAACTTATTCAACTACGGAGTAAAAATAATACAAATTTAAGTAAACAGTTTCCAGAAATTATCCAAGCCTGTTTGCAGCTCCAAGAACAAGTCGAATCCCATTTGCCCTTAACAATGGATGGAGAACTCGTCATATTAAACCAACTCTATCAAGCAAATTTTGAGTGGGTTCAAAAACGTGCCAGACTACAGGCAACATCTAGCATCGAAACCGCTTCTAATCAACGTTCTGCCAGTTTTATGGTCTTCGATATACTGCAGCACCAAGGGGAATCTTTGTTATCGATTGATTTGGAAAAACGCAAAGAATACCTCCAACTACTATTTACAACTTACCCTTTCTCACAAGAACTTATATATGTACCAAGTTACACAAACCCCGACCAGCTTTGGAAGGAAATCTTTATACATCTTGGAGAAGGTATGATAGCAAAGCGGAAAAATAGTCTCTATAAGCAAGGGAATAATCACCAAGACTGGTATAAAATAAAAAACTGGAGGTCGTTAAGTGGCTTTTTAACAGCTTTAGATATAAATAACGATTATTTTCAAGTAAGTGTATATAAACATAACCAAATCGCCTCCATTGGGAAATGCAAGCATGGGCTTGATTCAAAAGAAATGGATATTTTAAGACAATTATTTCAAACAAAAGGAGAACAAAAAAGCAATACTTACATTTTGCCTCCTGCTATTTGTACAGCCATCCATAGCCTTGATTTATATAAGCAAGAATTACGTGAGCCAGCTTTCAAACAAATACTTCCACACGCGCGTCCAGAAGAATTGACTTGGGAAAAGCTACAGCTTGATCAGGCTATGTTTCCAACAGAAGTTGAAATAACAAATCTTAACAAAGTCTTCTGGTCGAAACCAGGTTATACGAAAGCAGACCTCTTGCTTTATATTCGGCAAATAGCTCCTTACATGCTGACGTTTTTTAAAAGGCGTGCACTTACAATTATTCGCGCGCCTGATGGAATAGATAAGGAACATTTTTTCCAAAAACATTTGCCCACCTACGCACCTGCTTTTATGCCAAGACATGAACACAAGGAAAAACATAGTATCGTTTGCGAAACATTAAACGACCTCATCTGGTTAACCAATCATGGTACCGTAGAATTTCATACGCCATTTCAAACCATTGCAACAAATACGCCTGAAGAAATTGTCTTTGATTTGGACCCACCAAGCAGAGACCGTTTTTCTTTAGCAATCAAAGCAGCTTTAAATATGAAATATCTATTTGATGAATTACAGTTGATCTCTTTTGTCAAAACTTCGGGAAATAAAGGGCTGCAAGTATATATCCCGATTCCAAGTGGAAGCATGACCTACGAAGATACTGCCTTATTCACCCAAACCATAGCATTTACATTAGAAGGCACCTTCCCAGCACTATTCACCACTGAACGATTCAAGCATAAACGTAATGACAAGCTTTATATTGATTACGTCCAACATGGCAAAGGAAAAACGATTATTGCACCTTACTCGCCTAGAAAAACTTCGGAAGGAACAGTCGCCATGCCCTTATTTTGGAATGAAGTAACGGATGATTTAACTCCACAAAACTTTACGATAAAAAACGTCGTTGAGCTTGTAAAAGAACGGGGTTGTCCATGGCAAAGTTATGAAGCCGTGAAAAAAAGCCAAAACCTAGAAGAAGTTTTGACTTTTTTACAAGATCATCATAGATGAATGATTAAAAACATTAGTAGGATGGAACACCTTGACGAAGCAGGTTGGTATATACATCCTCATCACAAATAATGAATAGCTGTGCATCGTGCGGAATTGGCTCTTTCAGTTGGTTAATAATCGATATATCGTTGCCATTAGATAATAATACCGCTCCTTGGGCAGCTAACGCAGTTCGAGCGTGTTCAAATGTATTCCAATCTGCCTTTTTTCCAATCGAATATAGATCATAACCATGATGGCTCGTTAATTGTCTAATAATTTCACTCGAACCATTAAATAAAATGGAGCGAGCTGCTAAGTGAGCCGCAGTATCGTTCGCAGTAATAAATTCTTCGACGGCAGCATGCTTAAAGGCCGGAATATGTGTTGATTCCAATACTTCGCAAATCGTATAAATATTTTGCGAGAATTCTTTCCCTATACTCTCTAACGTTGTAGCAATAAGCAATGTTTGACCGTCTGCTTGAGAGGTGGCTACGCCATCTTCAGAAGCAAATACCATGACCGACTTACTTTTTAGCAAATTTGCCTGGAACAATACATCGCGATTGGCAGGATTACCTTGAACAAATTCAACCTGTTCATGGATCAGTGGCGTTTTTTCGATTTTCTCATCAATGATAACAATCGGAATATCCTTAAACGTATGTAAAATCTCATCTAATGTGATCCTTGCCTTCTTCGTCCAATTAACGAGAATAATATGGTCTTCTGTAGTAATATTCAATCTACCTTCCTCCTTTAATCGCTTGCGAATGCTCAAAAAATCAATTGCCTTACCAATAAAAATGGTCATTAAGCCGATTCCAACAATATATAAAAACATAGCAAAAATCTTTCCACCAACTGTTGTTGGCGAAACATCTCCATAGCCGACCGTTGTTACAGTAGTCATCGTCCACCACAAGCCTTCAAATGGGCTAGCAAATGTATCTGGTTCTAGATAATAAATAAAATAACTGCTTGCAAACACTAATGTAAGTGTTGCAAAAAGTAAAAACCAATGATTAAGTTTAATGACTTTAACGAATAATTGTTTAAAAAATATCATATACTCCTCCTCTTTCATTTCTCCCATAAAAACTTTAACTTAACTACTCAAATAGTAACATATTTCACCTTTACATATCGCACATTTTCCTATGAAACTCTTAGGCAACAGCAATTTCAGAAAATCTATCTTTAAACTATTTTAGTCTCTAAAAACTTGTGCTAATACACCATTTCCAAACAAAGGTATTTGTTTTTAAAGTTAGAATTATTCTTTGCGCTAAGAGGTGGGCGCCCATTTAGCAACGTAGCAAATGGAACGAATCAACTAAAAGTGAACTTCGATCAGCGGGGTTTTCTTCATCCCCGCTGATTGTTAGTACCACCAGGGTATGACCTAAAGGCCCTTGAACGAATCGGGGACTTAGGTGCTGTTACCTCCCGCTTCGACTTGTTCAGCTCACATCTTCCATTCTTGAAGTGGGAGTCTACAACGCCTTTTTACGGGATAAAGGAATCATGCCACTAAAACAGGGGTATGCCGACGTCTGGCGGCAAGCCCGTTTTTAGTCGGCCTTCCTCTTAGCGACGAACAGATGATGACTTACTGTAATGCGCATTTCTAAAGTCGCATCGTTGCCGGGCTCATGCGCGGACGTGACTAGTCGGTTATTTCGTTATCCACAAGCACCTCATTTTATAGATTCCTATACAACAAAAAAGATGCTCACTTCCTCTTAAGAAGTAAGCATCACATCACTTTTTCTAATAAAATCAACCTAGGGTTTCTCTATATTTCCGGTGCTTCTTGAATTGCAGATTTATCCTGATACGTTTTAACGTTTAGCTTATTTAAAATTCTCGCTGTTAACGTTCCAGTAACCATGGAACCATTCACATTAAGCGCTGTTCGCCCCATATCGATAAAAGCTTCAATTGAGATTAATAAGCCGGCTAAAGCGACTGGCATGTTCATAGATGATAAGACAATTAATGCAGCAAAAGTGGCTCCACCACCAACTCCAGCGATACCAAAGGAACTAATTCCGACAATTAAAACAAGCTGCAAAATAAACCCTGGGGATAATGGATCTATTCCCATCGTCGGTGCAATCATAACTGCAAGCATCGCCGGATAAATACCTGCGCATCCATTTTGCCCCATCGTTGCGCCAAAGGAAGCCGACATATTCGCTATCCCCTGATCAACACCTAAAGCGTGCTGTTGGGCTTGGATATTCAATGGGATCGTTCCAGCACTAGAACGGGATGTAAAAGCAAATCCTAAAACTGGAATAGCTTTACGCAAGTATATAAACGGATTAAGACCAAATAAACCTACTAAGATCAAATGGATGACAAACATTACAAACAGAGCGACATATGAAGCAACTACAAACTTGCCTAACTCTAAAATACCTGCAAAATCTGTACTTGCTACTGTATTAGCCATTAATGCTAAAATCCCGTATGGCGTTAGACGAAGAATAAGGGTAACAATCCGCATAACGACTGCATATAACGCATTAACCATTTTCGTAAACATTTCAGCCTGTTCCGGATTTTTTCTGCGGACACCTAAAACAGCAATCCCTACAATCACAGAGAAAATAACGACAGCAATTACGGAGGTGGATCGATCACCTGTCATATCTAAGAAAATATTTGACGGTATAAAACTAACAATTTTTTGCGCTGTAGTCTGTTCTTCTACCTCTTCTAAAGTAGATTCCAAGATCGTTCCTCGTTCGTTTTCTGCCTGCCCTGCTTCAATCTGTTCGGCACTCAGATCAAACACCGTAGCTGAAACAATACCAACTAAAGCAGCGATCATCGTCGTCGAAATTAAAATCCCAATTATCCAGCTTGCCATTTTTCCTAATTCTGCTGTTTTTTCCAAGTTAATAATGGATTGGATAATTGACACTAAGACGAGCGGGATAACGATCATCATTAGAAAGCGAATATAGCCACTACCAACAATACTGTACCAATCTGTTGTTTCCGTCAATATGTCAGACCCAGCTCCATAAGCCCATTGGAGAATAGCACCTAAAACTATCCCTGCACCTAAACCGGTAAACACACGCTTGGTGAAGGAAAAATGTTTTTTCTGCATCCAAATAAGAATTCCTATAAGTACTAATAATATCGCCACATTCAATAACGTATACATTCCCATACCAATTACCTCCTTTATAATATTGTTTGCATATCTGGTTGAATTTATCATATGCATGTTGCACCAGCCGTGGCACTAATAATATATTAATCCGATAAAAATACTAAGACTTTAATTAGGTTACAATTTTTTCACCTTGCTGTCAAGGAATCAAACCAGTTTTTTTATCAAAATAATAACCTTAGATACGAATATATCGTCTTATAAACTATTCCCTATATAATCTTTATATTAGAAAAACTTGGCTTGTCGCCAAGTCTAATGGCGAAACCCTTTTGTTTTTCTTATACTATAAACCAAAAAAATCTTATACTTTCCTATAGTGCAAAAAAGACAGTTGCCAACTACATATGTTGGCAACTGTCTTAATTGCATGTATTTTTTATCCTTGTAAAAGATAGGTTGTCTCCAGCTCACGTTAAACAAACAGATGAATAATCTCTCCCGCAATCACACCTATGATCACAATTAGCCACGCTGGGACTTTCCAAAAATGTAATAAAGCAAATAAAATAACTGCTAGCCCAAAGTCGGCTCCATCCAAAATGGAACTCGTAAATACTGGATCATAAAACGCTGCTAATAATAAACCGACAACACTAGCATTTACTCCCGTCAACATACCTTGAAAGCTGGAACGTTCACGCAGCTCACTTAAAAACGGCAATGCGCCTACGATCAGTAAAAATGAAGGTAAAAAGATAGCGCCAGTAGCAATAACAGCTCCGATTATCCCATTCATCATCGTACCTACATACGAGCTAAATGTATTGATAGAAGAAAGCGAATAGCACAAGAACAATCACAGATGGCAATGTAAATCCAAGCCAGGACATTACTCCGCCCAACAATCCACCTCTTAGCATTCCAATTGCAATGCCCACTTGTGAACTAGCTGGACCTGGTAAAAATTGACACAGAGCGATAATGTCCGCATAGGTTTTTTCGTCCAGCCATTTACGCTTATCAATATATTCGGACTTAAAATAACCTAAATGAGCCACAGGACCGCCAAAGGAGGTTAACCCTAACGTTAAAGAAGTACGCAATATTTCTATTTTTGAATGTTTTACAGTCATAAATGCCTCCACAGCAAATTGTTACTGAAAATCTATCACAATTCGCATATAATGTTAAGATTTTTTACATAACTGTAATAGGGAGGTTTCTTGTCACTATCTATGTGGTAATGATATACTAAAAAAAGGGAATGCAAAAAAAGGTGTGTTCCTACAAAAAAGGATGACTCTAAGTGAAAACAAAAGTAAAGTCAACAGAAGCTTCCATTGCCAGTGCAACTGGTAAACTATTAAGAAGCTATTTCGGTAAAGGACCCGGGGCATTATATGTATCCTTAGCCCATTCCTATTTAACGATTTATCTAAAAGACTTTATAACTCCGATGGAGAGTGTGTTACTCGAGCAAAAACAAAACATAAAAATAGAACAGGCACGAGATGTCGTCATGAATAAATGTATTCCTGAGCTAAAAAGGATATGGCAAAACGAATTTGGAATTACTGTACTACAACTTTATTATGATTGGAATTTAACAAACAAAAGCGGCATTCTATTTGCAGAAATAAAAGCAACACATATTATGAACAACTCCAGCTCGCTTTCAAACGAAGAAAGGACAGGAATTCATCAGGAGATAGAACGCTTTACAGAAAAGGCACAAAAAGCGCCTCGCAATATAAAGTCTGTTCGTTTAAATGAGCGAACCATTGTATCGAAGCGAGAGGATATCCTCGTTACCATTGAGAAAGAGCTCATTTCCTCCGGCTTTGAAGAAGAGTTAAGACTTTCTAAACGAAAGCTGGAAAAAAATATTATGGACAGAGAATATTTGGAATCCATTTTAAATCAACAAATGGAGGATATATTTGTTGATTGGAATTTCCATCATGACATAGGCTATGTAGTAATGATCCTACAAGCTGTATAGATACATGAACTGGCAGGAATGTCGAGACATTAGCGCTTGGACATAAACCGAAAAGGAAGCAAACCTTTTCGGCTTTTTTAATAAAATGAAATCAATCGTTGAGGGCTTTTCCCCCACTGGTTGCTACTACCACTAGGGTATGAATCGCCTTTGTACAGAATCGAGCGTTGCTGGCAGTTAACCTCCTGATTTCCCTGGGGTTCATTTGAAACATGGAAGGGTCGGTCTTACTGCTAGTTACATGCCAAGGTAAATGGAGACAGTTATCATCTTCAACAAGTAAAGGGAGAGGTTGCATGTATCGAATAGTTGCAATTGGACATAATCGGGTACGGGCTATCATCGCAGTAAATGAACAAGAGATGATTTTTGAAACTTATACAGAAGCGGAGAAATATCTTTTAGAAGCAAAAAAGGCAAATGTTATACCAGACAATTATAAATTGACTATCGAAAAACAATAAAGTGAAGCTTCATTCAGTGAAGGTTTTATCACCAGCTAATTGATGTGCCAAAAGGGTATGACTAATGGAATCTAAACAGGATCGGCTATTTGACTTGTGCTTTAAAAAAATGCTTCCGTCCAATTTTTGTAACATTGGATGGAAGCATAGAAGCAATATATGAAAACACGTTAGTCTTCCGGTTTATTTCTCTGAATCCTTCACCCGCTCTTCGTCTTTTACTGTAGCCTTCTTATCACTTGAAGAGAACCAACCAATGACAGCAATTCCTACAAGTACCACATAGAATATGACTTTCCATAAGGTTGAATGTGGAAAATCATGTGGGATAAGTGCGATATCTTCATGTGCAAGTACAATCAAACTAAGCTTCACACCAACCCAGCCGACAATAACAAAAGCAGCCACTTCTAAACCAGGTCGTTTATTCAACAATCCTACAAATATATTTGCCGCAAATCGCATAATAATTAACCCAATCATACCACCGGCAAACACGACTAAAAACTGTGCTGTATCTAGACTTCCTATATGACCTAATTCTGTTGCTGGCAAGGCAACGGCTAGTGCTACAGCAGCTAAGATAGAATCGACTGCAAAAGCAAGATCAGCAAACTCAACTTTCAACACGGTCATCCAAAAACTGCTTCCCTTTTTCTCCTTTGTCTGCTTGTCTTCTTCCACTCCTTTTCTCGGTTTAAACCGGTCATATAAATGTTTCAGAGATATGAATAGTAAGTAAAGCGCACCGAGTGCTTGTACCTGCCAAACATCAACTAAAAACGAAATAACGAATAATGATCCAAACCGGAGAACAAACGCACCAGCTAACCCGTAGAATAATGCTTTTTTACGCTGTTTTTCAGGTAAATGCCTCACCATAATCGCTAAAACAAGCGCATTATCTGCAGCCAACAGTCCTTCTAAACCAATAAGCACAACTAACACCCATAAATATTCGATCAGTAAATCAACGCCCATTCCTTATCTTCTCCTTCCTCTATGGCGATCGAAACTTTTCCAGTTAGGAAAAACCCCATCCGTGCTATAGCTCGCATACATTAGCCAAAAACAACAAATAGTGTAGCAAAGCTATAAAAAAAGGTTCCTACCAACCGGTAAGAACCACCAAAAACAGACCCTTACCAGGATTGGTAAAGGTCTCGCTAACAACGATCGTTGCCAATTCAGCCGGAGAATGATCTCGTAATGACGACTAAAATTGTACAGCTACTCCCCTTTATAAAAACTTGTTCAAAAAGATTTATCATAAAGATACTGCATGACAAAAAATAATCTCTTGAACATTTATTTATAGGAATAAAATCACTTTATTATTAAACCTCTTCTGAGGAGAAATGTCAACTATTAATTTACCAGATTACACCTCAATTGTTGCTTGCAAAATTTTATCCATGGAAGCTTGTAATGTTGCCAATTTATCTTTACTATCCGCTTCACTCGTTCCACGTACACCAAAATAACATTTAATTTTTGGCTCTGTTCCAGACGGGCGTAAGCAGATCCAACAATCCCGTTCCAAAATATACTTCACCATATTCTCTTTGGGCAGCTCGATGTTTTCGACTTGACCATCTTTAAATTTCCTTGTACCGGCCAAATAATCTTCTGTTTGTTCTACCTCCAGACCCCCAAATTTTTGTAAAGGCTCATTACGTACATAATCCATAATCAAACGAATTTTTTCTGAGCCTTGCTTTCCTTTTAGGGTGATAGATTGCATATTTTCAAAATAATAACCATGGCGAGCAAATAGTTCATATAAAGCATCTAAAAGTGTCTTGCCCTGTTGCTGCCAGTAGTACGCCATTTCACAAGCAATCATTGAAGCTTGTACTGCATCTTTATCACGAGCAAAGCTGCTAATTAAATACCCATAGCTCTCTTCATAACCAAAAACAAAGGATTCGCCTGTGCTATCAAACTCTCTAATTTTCTCACCGATAAATTTAAAGCCAGTTAATGTATTCAATGTCTTAATACCATAGTAATCAGCAACTGCCTTACCTAACTCAGATGTGACGACAGTCTTAATCATGCGTCCGGTTCTTAATAGCGCTTTGTCACTATGAGCTAGTAGATAATCTAGCATCAATGCCCCAAGCTGGTTGCCCGTCAACACTTGGTAATCACCTGCACTATTTTTCACTGCGACACCTAGTCTATCTGCATCTGGATCTGTAGCAAGTAGAATGGTTGCATTGGTTTGTTTACCTTGTTCAATAGCCATCGTAAATGCTTGGTGTTCCTCAGGATTAGGCGAAGCAACAGTTGAAAACTCTGGATCTGCAATCGCCTGCTCCTTTACCACGTGAACATTTGTAAAATTCAACTGTTTTAACCCTTTAGGTACGAGCTGAGAGGCAGTTCCATGTAACGGAGTAAAAACAATTGGCATCGTCTTTTCTTTAGCCATTTCATCTGCTGACCATTTTGAAATGCCCTGCAGCTTATCTAAATAAGCATTATCAATTTCATCTTTGATCCAATTGATTAACTCCTGCTCTTCTAATTCGTCCTGTTCCAAATAGGGAACAGATAGCTCATCCTCTACCTGATTAATATACGTAATAATTTCTGAGGCTTGACTCGGTGTAATTTGCCCACCATCTTCGTTATATACTTTAAAGCCATTATACTCCGGTGGATTATGGCTAGCTGTAATCATTACACCGGAAACGGTGCCTAAGTAACGTACAGCAAATGATAATAAAGGTGTAGGTCTTAAAGAAGAAAAAACATAGGCGGTAATTCCGTAAGCACCCAATACTTTAGCTGTTTCTAAAGCAAACTCCTTCGACATATGCCTCGAATCATAAGCAATGACAACGCCACGATCCTTTACATTTACAGTATGCTCCAGCAAATAGTTTGCTAGACCACTTACGGCTTTGCGAATCGTATAAACGTTCATACGATTTGTTCCTGCTCCCAAAACTCCCCGCATGCCACCAGTACCAAAGGTTAATTCTTTATAAAAAGCGTCCTCCAATGCGACAGGATCCGCTTTCAGTTGTTTCAGTTCCTGTTTTAAATTCGGTTCTAGATTTTGATATGAATCCCACTTTTCAAAAGTACGTTCCCAGCTCATCATTCACTTATCCTCCAACATTTTTATCTAAACGAGGAGTTTCCTATTCATTTTCATTTAATCATCGAAATTCCTCGCTGCGCCGACTAATAGTTAACTGCAATCAGTCAGTTTTTCTTTTTTACCTTCATACTATACGAATTTTAGCATATTTTCACTAATTATTCTATGGCAACCCTTTCATGTTTACATCCGCTGGAAAATGGTTAAACTTTACTAATATAGTATAAAACGCTTTTTTGCTCCCATGCTTTTCATCAGAATAATTAAACATTTAATTCACTCCCCAAAAGGTCACTTGGTCATTTTTGATACGAAATATAGTATATGGTGATCTAGTAAAACTACATCATATTGTGGTTTTTGGACAGTCATTTTTTTAGAAAACACCCTTTGGGGTGGTAACGAACATTTTGTTTCTCGTACGTATTTCTTAATGTTAGCACATTTCTATATAAGAGGCTTATACATAAGACCCAAGTCTACTGGATAAAAGCAACGTATTTCAGTTTTCAATTACAAGATATACTTTCTATTTTTGGCATAAACAAGTAAAATAATGATATATGAACTCGGGAAAGTAGGGATGCACGTGGTAAATAAACGCTGGTTTCAATTTTTTGTGTTTTTTATTTTAGCTTTCACTTTAATTCTATTAATCTCGGTCACAGACTTTATATTTTTTCCCTTTATAAAAATAGTTGGTTCTGTAGCAGTACCTATTATCGGTGCTGGTATCCTTTACTACTTAACCAAACCTTTAATGTATTTTTTTGAACGTCTAAAAATCAATCGGATTATTTCGATAGTTCTTGTTTTTGTCGTGATGATACTGCTTGGTGTATTTGTATATATGTATATTGCGCCGATTGCGCAACAACAATTCCGCAATTTAATTGATAATGTTCCAAAAATGGTAGACTGGGCACAGGATATGATTTCCTTATGGCAATCTAATCAAACAGCTATTCCTGACCAAGTGAATAAGGCAATTAACGATTTTACCAATAATTTACAGTCGCATATTGACAGTGTTATCAATTATCTGTTTGGATTTATCGGGCAAATTATCGGCTTTGTTACATCATTAGTTCTTGTTCCTTTTTTCCTATTCTTTATGTTAAAGGACGGAGAAAAGCTAGTACCGTTTATTACGCAAATTTTTTCCAAAAAAAAGGCAGCCAATATACGTGCATTACTTTCCAAGCTCGATGCTACATTAACTTCTTTCATCCAAGGCCAATTAATTGTCAGCTTCGCTGTAGGAGTTTTATTGTTTATTGGCTACTTAATTATCGGCTTAAATTACTCTCTGACACTTGCATTGTTTGCTATGGTTATGAATGTTATTCCATTTGCGGGTCCGTTTATTGCTGTCATCCCTGCATTAATCGTTGGAGCCTTTCAGGAGCCAATTATGGTTGTTTGGGTAGCATTAGTAATGATTGCAGCACAGCAAATAGAAAGTAATTTAATTTCGCCAAATGTGATGGGGCGTGCACTAGATTTACATCCACTAACGGTAATTACGGTTATCTTGGCGGCTGGAAGCATCGCTGGCTTCTTAGGTATTCTGTTTGCAGTCCCATTCTACGCAGTAATTAAAACGATCATTCTTCATTTTTATCAAACATATGTAGATTCCAAAAAGAATAAAGAAGATGCGCTTATTTAAACATCTATAGCGAGGTCTGATTAAACAGACCTCGCTTTTTTGTTTCATACGGTTGTCCCACGTATAACTGACAGCAAGAACTGCTATTCTTTGCTTTGGATTGTTCCTATGCAGGTTCATTGATGGTTTAACTGTTCTTCCATTCTACGAGGCGAAGCCCAGTAGGAAGAGCGTAGGTTCCAACAGTAAGTTAAATGAACCCTTGTTTGACCAACATAACTTCTCGTTAGTAAGTGAAAACAAATCTTTTTAAATCCGTTTAACTACCTTCTTCACAGCAAGCTTCTTTAACTACATCGAAATCTATACACCATTGCGGATCCAACTTTATAGTAGCCAATTTTCTGATATATATAATTAGAAATCGGATTGGATACATCTGTGTACAAGCTACAAAACTGATACCCTTTATTAAGCAACTGCTGGCTTAATGCTGCAACTGCACTTGTAGCATAGCCATTTCCTTTAAAGTGGTCTGGTGTAAACACGGCATTAATAGCAGCTCCGTTCCTCGTCTTTCTTGAGCAATTAGCCATGGACACAAGTTGGTCATTTATCCGCCAAAAGAAAGCAGATTGCTCCTTAATAAACCGCCTTGCTATTTGCTCTGCACGTTGTAAGGAGATCTCTTCGCCAGCTTGCTTACCAAATTGTTGCAGCCAATCTATTAATAGGGGCAGATCCTGCTCTTTTGCCACAATTAGTTCTCCAGTCTGCCGAGCATGCTTTTTCACCTTATCTAGCTGGTAAATAAGTTCACGCATATGTACGGAGGCAGTACAGCCTGTAAGCTTTCCCCATTCCGCTGCAAAAGTAGTAGCGTACGATTCCGGACCTATGACACCAGGAACTCCCCAACCTCTGTTCCATAGATGTTCCACAATACATTGTACCGTCTCTTTGTCCATATTGCCTTCCAAATCAGGAAGTACCCAATTATGTGGTGGCGTACGTAAAAATGGATAGAGTAATTGACCATCCTTTTCTACCCATCCTAAATAACAGTCTCCCTGCTCCTGTTGCAAACGTTCCAAAATGCCAAGCATTAAATTATTACACGCTTCTTTCTTTAACAGCTCTTCTTCTACCATGTCCAGATAGTACTGTAATGACTTTGTAAATCGAACTTCCATTCAAGCCCCCCCCCGCAAGAATTCTTTATAATATACATCGTTTTCCCTGTTTTGTAAACTTCATTTTCGTTACACTAGTGATGAGGAGGGATATGGAGATGACTCGAAAACAATTACAGGATAAGCTAGATGAATTAAAATCAGACTACGTACGAATACAAGGTGATTTAGATAAGCTGGAGTATGTACGCGGAAGAGTATCCTCGGCAGAGGAACAACTAATTCGCTTAGAAGGGGAAATTGCAGAAGTGCATCGGCAGTTGGATGAACTAAACACGTATCAGGACATGTCCTAATACTATGAAACGTCCTGTATAAAGTAATCAATCAGTACACGCTTTTACCACTCACTATTTATTAGATGAACATACGAGCAGTTGACTCGCAGTTAGATTCCCCGCGTACTGCCCAGTTACATGCGGTATAATCGAAAGAAGGAAGCTAATTAGCTTCCTTCTTTCGATTGACCATTACGCTGTATTTCCAGCTTTGCTTGGATTTTCGCTTTCTCTTTATTTGCTGGTGTCAAACTGACAATTCGATCTCCCACAGCGGGGACTGTCCGCATTTCTTCCGAATAAAACTTCAATTGCCCAGATGGCTTAATCAAATATAGAAATACGGTCGAATCATCTTTATCTGCTAAATATTGTTTGTAATTATATTGAGAGGTTAATGTTGTCTGTCTAAATACGTAGTGATTATCTAATTTATCGAGTAAATCTTCCATCGTAAATTTCTTATCAAACAGAATTCGGCCGCCTACTCTTGACACGACCTCTGATGTATCGCCACTAATTTGATCTAATGGACTTATTTTAAACACATTTGTTCTTCCATACTCTGGCATAAAAGTCGTACACACTAATGAATTAAATGCGTGATCATCGGTTGCTGCCAATAGATATTCATATGGAATGGTGTCTAAATTATATTCTGTCTGTTCCGACAAAATATTCCCGTGATAAAAGTTAATTCCTGCTTCTCGTACAGGACGCAGTTTTTCCCACGAGGAATCCACAATAATAACCGGGAAATCTGCTTTTGAAAGAGATTTAGCTAATTCTACCGTAAACCGATTGGCCCCGACAATAATTGCCCCAGGCCTTCCTTCCATGGATAGATGCAATTTCTTCGACAGCCAGCCGATAGAAAAACCATGTGCCACAACGGTAAAGAACACAAGCCCAAAGGTGAGCGTGGTTAAAATTTGCGCATCTTCATAACCTTGTTCTGCCAAAACTCCGGCAAAATAACCAGAAACCGTTAATGCCACAATCCCTCTTGGAGCAATCCAACCAACTAGTGCTTTTTCATTAAATGATAAGCTGGTTCCAATTGTGGAAAGGAAAATAGATAATGGGCGCACAATAAACATCATAAGCAGCACATAACCAATAATATTTGGACGGAATATGTGCAACAACGTTTCTATTTGCAAAGAAGCTGTCAACATAATGAAGATTGTCGAAATAAGCAGAATCGAAATATTCTCCTTAAAGTGACGCATATCGGAAATAGAACTAATCCCCATATTCGCCAGTGTTATTCCCATTGCTGTAACAGATAAGAGCCCCGTTTCATGAACGATTTCATCAGCTATTGTAAAACAAAGAATAACTACAATTACTACAGCAGGAGACTTTAAAAATTCTGGTATATGGCCGGTTTCAAACATCCAGCCAATTCCTCGTCCGCAAGCCCAGCCAAAGATGGCAGCAAATATGGAAGCGGCAAAGAATAATAATAGTTTGGCTACATCAGGATCTGATGCAGTTAAAAAGGTAATGATTTCAAAGGCAAAAACTGCAAGCAATGCACCGATTGGATCAACAATAATGCCTTCCCACTTTAAAATTTTTGCTGGTCTAGCTTTTAATTTTGACTGACGCAAAAGCGGCATAATAACGGTTGGACCGGTAACAATAAATAAGCCACCAATAACGAAGGCGACAGCCCAAGAAAGACCAGCAATATAATGTGCTGTTAAAGAACCTAGAATCCAGGCAATAAACGCCCCGACCGTTGAAATACGGAATACGGGTTTACCAAGTCCTCGTAATTCTTTAAAGCTTAAATTTAAACTCCCCTCAAATAATATAATTGCTACTGCAACCGAAATGATCGGACTATATAAACTGCCAAAGTCTTCTTCAGGGTTTAAAAAGCCCAAAATAGGTCCTGCCAACAGTCCTGTTATCGACATTACGACAATCGCAGGCATGCGATAACGCCACGCAATCCACTGTGAGCCAATCCCTAAAAGACCTATTAGCATGATTTCAAATAGTAATGATGGTACCATGTTATACCTCCTTGAACTAAAATATTATCGGTAAAGCTCCAGTTAATTGGAGGTATAGCAATGCTCCTCCAATCATAATACCCTTAACTATCGCTTTTAAATTGAAGGAGCAGAAGAATGAACTGCTTGCTTATAAATAGAGTTGTAAACCCATGTTCTTAAAACTCTGGTCTAAATTGTAAACCGGCTGCAAATAGCACGTGTTCACTTTTCATTTACCTTATCCGTTCAAAACATAAAACGATATTTTGGTCTTTCGAGCATCTTTTAAAAACGGGATAAATGAAACATTAAGCTAAAAACATTTTAAAGGGGAAAAGGGAGAATGTAAACAATTTTAAACAAATAAGTCTTAAAACATATAATTGCAAACTTTTTTTCTTTTCATGATGTGATCCAGCAATTTGTTATTTCATGGAGTTTTAGGTTTCATAAGTAGTTGAAAAGATGACGTTAAAAGCTTGGTACGTTTTTTATCCTGCATGTAACTTACAGTAAGAGCTATGCGTTCATTCATGCGGTGAAATATGAGTACGCCGGATATCCAACTTTAAGTCAAATGTCCGATCCGATTCAGAAGTCCTTGTTTATGCCTCTGCGGTACGAACAATCATAAAAGCCCTCCACTGTTGACGTTTCACTTTATCCTTTAAAGGATAAACCGCCTTAAAGGTACGAAGCAACTTTTATAGAAGGAATTAATTATACTTAGCATATACCGAGTACCCATATCTCATGATGAATGTGACAAGGATTTTTTTACCTTTTCTTTTATGTTCGTTGACATAGAAAACCGTTTACTGTTAAGATAATGACTGCTTTGTTATATTTTCAAACTACCGACAATAAAGGGCGCAAAATTCAGATTATATTGTCATTTTCATTTTTTTATTTGCTGGCAGCGGGGTAGCATTATTATTGTCTGTTAATTCACAAAAATAGAACCTTTGCTTTGCTTATATGAAAGGTGCGGCCTATACATTCGGAGGGAACGAACATGAAAAAAGACACATTTATTATTGGTTTTATGTTATTTGCTTTATTCTTCGGTGCTGGTAACTTAATCTACCCACCTGTACTAGGTGTAGCTTCAGGTACATCTTTTTTCCCTGCTATTGCAGGATTTGTAATTACTGGGATTGGAATACCCATCCTAGCTGTTACAGCAATTTCATATGTTAAAAACGACGCCAGAGAACTAGGAAATGATGTTCATCCTTTATTTGGTCTGATCTTTACCTGCCTCGTTTATTTAGCAATTGGCCCATTCTTTGGTATCCCGAGAGCAGCTACAGTTGGTTACGAAATGAGCATTGAGCCGCTTTTGAATGAAACGACACCATGGTCTTTATGGTTATTTACAAGTATATTTTTTCTCGCGGTTCTTTTAGTTAGCTTAAACCCATCCAAGATGGTTGATCGAATTGGACAGCTACTAACACCTATCCTATTACTTTCTATTGCAGCCCTAGTCATTGGTGGGTTCATTTTATTTGATCAACCCCTATCCTCGGCTTCCGAAGATTATGCCCAAACCCCCTTTTTCACAGGGTTTATTGAAGGATATTTAACGATGGATGCAATTGCTGCACTTGCATTTGGTATTATTGTTGTACAAACTTTTAAGGAGCGGGGGTTATCCACAAAAGGGGAAATCATCAAAGCAACCTTAAAGGCTGGAGCAGTTGCCGGGGTTGGACTAGCTACAGTCTATACAACGATGGGATGGATTAGTGCCAAAATGCCAAATGGGGATACATTTACAAATGGTGGAGAAATATTATCTCAAGCGGCCACACAAATATTTGGTACGTCAGGTACGTTATTATTAGGAATTATCGTTACATTGGCATGTTTCACAACGTCCGTAGGGCTTGTCGTTGCTGCTTCTCATTTTTTTTCAAAAATCAGTCCTCTATCCTATAAGTGGCTGACTGCAATTATTACACTGGCAAGTTTTATCATTGCGAACCAAGGTCTAAATACGATCATTCGTTTTTCCGTCCCTGTACTTGTATTTTTGTATCCAATCGCCATCGTCCTAATCATCCTTACATTCATGCGGTCAATGTTCAAAAATAAACAAGCTGTTTATCGAGGCGCTATCCTTTTCACAAGTATTGTTAGCTTATATGATGGATTACAAGAATTAGGCGTGCAAATGCCTGTTGCCTCTGAATATATGGCATTACTTCCCTTTTCAAATATTGGTTTAGGGTGGCTATTTCCTGCTGTAATTGGCAGTTTAATTGGGTGGGCACTGTCGAAACTACGGAATCAATAACAAAGAGGTAGAGTAACATATTAGCCCTCACTTATTCCAAATTAAAGTAACAGAAAAATCCCCACTTTAAGAGTAGAGAAATTGTCAAGTAGTTATAAGCATTGCGACATCTATATTCTCGATTTGTTGGACCTACAAGTTGTGGGATCATAAGAGGCTTGGTACAGAAAAAGCGTTTTTCTTTTCAAGGAAACCACTACTGATTGATGTCTTACTTTATTTCTAATCTATCATTACTACTTATTCATGAAGCAAAATATGTTAAGATGGATGAGGTAAAGGAGGAAATCGAAAATGGGCGTACGTGAAGAAAAACTATTACAAACCTATTTTGGTTACCAACATTTTCGTCCAGGTCAAAAAGAAACGATTGACTTTATTATAAATGGGAAAAACATTCTTGCTGTTATGCCCACAGGGGGTGGAAAGTCACTTTGCTACCAAATTCCCGGGTTAGCTTTAGAAGGAACCGCCATTATTATTTCCCCGCTCATCTCATTAATGAAAGATCAAGTAGATGCATTGCAAGCTTTAGGAGTTACGGCTACGTATATTAATAGTACTTTATCTCCAGAGCAACAACAGACCTGTTTACGAGATATTTCGTTAGGGAGATATAAGTTTGTATATGTGGCTCCCGAACGATTTGAATCTAGCTTTTTTATGCGTGTGTTACGCCGCATACGAATATCCTTAATAGCTTTTGATGAAGCCCATTGTATTTCTCAATGGGGGCATGATTTTCGCCCCAGTTATCGCTCAATCATTCCGCAGTTGCAAAAACTCCCCCGTCAGCCAGTAGTGATAGCATTAACGGCAACAGCAACTACAGAAGTGATTCAAGATATTCAGCAGCAATTACATATTGAAAATGTGGTGAATACAGGTTTTGAACGGGAAAACTTAGCGTTTCATGTCGTAAAAGGAAAAGCTAAGCGCAATTATATTGCTTCTTTTTTAAACGAACGAAAATCAGAATCTGGCATTATTTATACAGCTACAAGAAAACAGACAGATGCGCTTTACGACCAGTTGAAAGCTCAAGGTTATTCTGTAGCAAAGTATCATGCTGGTTTAACGGAATTGGAAAGAAAAAGAGCACAATCTGCCTTTATTCATGACGAAAAACAGCTAATGATAGCAACGAATGCGTTTGGAATGGGAATTGATAAATCAAACGTTCGTTTTGTCATTCATTATGCCATGCCGATGAATATTGAATCATACTATCAGGAAGCAGGCAGAGCAGGCAGAGATGGAGAAGCAAGTGATTGTATTCTGTTATTTTCACCACAGGATATTCAGTTGCAAAAATTTCTAATTGAACAATCCAATATGGACGAACCTGGTAAACAAGCAGAGTACCGAAAATTGCAAGCAATGACCAATTATTGCCACACACATAGCTGCTTAACAGCTTATATTCTAGATTATTTCCATGCTTCCTCCGAAACGAAATGTGGGCGTTGCAGTAACTGTGTAGAGCGTCAAGAGAAAGTCGATATGACAGAAGAAGCGCAAAAAATTCTCTCCTGCGTAAAACGAATGGGCGAACAGTTTGGCGTTGGAATGACTGCCAAAGTACTGAAAGGCTCCAAAGATAAGAAAATCAAACAATTTCGGTTGCATACTTTATCCACATACGGCATTCTTTCCGCCTATACAGAAAAGGAGCTTACCGAATGGATCCAGTTTTTAATTGCAGAGCAATTGTTGGCGACCGAAGAAGGAAAATTTCCTACACTAAAACTGAATCAGCAATCTGTCGACGTTTTAAAGGGGAAAAGGAAAGTCTGGATGTTTACCGCCCCTATTCCGGCAAATGAAACGGCGGATTATCATGAAGATTTATTTACTGCTCTAAGACAATTACGAAAACAACTGGCTGAGGAACAAAATGTACCGCCCTACATTTTATTTTCAGATGCCACGTTAAAGGAATTAAGCAGATATTTTCCGACTACAAAAGAAGCGATGTTATTGGTTAAAGGGGTTGGCGAAAGAAAATTCGATCAATATGGGGAAGCTTTTTTAACCGTTATTCAAAAATGGCGCGAGGAACATCCTGACGTACAAAAAGTGATTCCGATTCAAGAGCCAAGACCAGCAAAGAAGTCTGTTCACAAACAGGATGACCGACCAAGCCATTTAATCAGTTATGAGCTATTTCAATCAGGGAAAGCGATCAAAGACATTGTAGCTATTCGCGAGCTTTCTGCCCAAACCATTGAAAATCATTTATTTAAAGCCTTTAAGGAAGGGTACCCGATCGCATGGGGAGTATTTTTCACTTCTCAGGAAGAGGAAGCCATTTTAACTGCTCGCAAAGAATTAAAAGAACCGAAGCTAAAACCTTTAAAGGAATCCCTTCCAGACACATTTGATTATACGAAAATCAAGGCTGTATTAACGAAAAATGGTTATTTATAATGTAAACCTTCAATCAATAACTTTTATCCTTCCTTGATTGTTAGTACCCAAAGTTATGAGTTAAAGGTCTATAAACAGAAGTGAGCATTTAACTTGCAATTGAACCCTTCTCACTTAATCTCTTGGACTTTGCCTCAGAGAACCGCTGTGGAAATCTTCATCTTAGTGATATGCGAGATAGCAAACAACAGCAACCATTCCGTAACTGTATAAACGGAGTAGTTGCTGTTTTTACGTTTAAAAAGGATAAGACGGACGGAAAAATGTGAACTGCTAATTTTCCCGCCTGTTGAAAACCTTTTCCTATTCATTCGTTTTCCATGCCCACGTCCCATTACGAAACACCGGCTCTGTTGTACCATCTGCAAACATACCATCAATATCAAGCTGTTCTGACCCAATCATAAAGTCCACATGGCTGAGACTATCATTCACTCCATGTCGATCCAACTCTTCCTCATTCATTTTGGAGCCGCCTTCTAAGTTCGTTGGGTAAGCTTTACCAAGCGCTATATGGCACGAAGCATTCTCATCAAACAATGTATTATAGAAAATTAACCCAGACTGTGAGACCGGAGATTCGTGAGGGACAAGAGCAACTTCACCAAGACGCTTGGACCCTTCATCGATATTTAATAAGTGTTCTAGCGTTTCTTGTCCTTGCTCTGCTTTAAAATCAACGACTTTTCCGTCTTTAAACGTTAATTGAAAGCGATCGATCAAGCTACCTCCATAATTCAGCGGCTTGGTACTTGCTACTGTTCCGTTTACGCCATACTTGTGCGGCAAGCTAAACACTTCTTCCGTAGGCATGTTTGGATTGAAGGTAACACCATCCTCTGTTTGTGCAGAGCCACCTTTCCAAATGTGTCCTTCTGGAAGCTCCATTTCCAAATGTGTTCCTGGCGCTTTAAAAATTAGCTTCTGGTAACTTTTCTTATTTAGAATTTCCCTTGCTACACGCAAAGACTCATTATGTGTCTCCCAAGCAGCAACAGGATTTTCCTGATCTACTCGCACTATTTTCACAATTGCGGCCCATAGGCTTTCAATAGCATCTTCTCGCGACTTATCTGGAAAAATCTTTTGTGCCCAATCTCCTGTAGGGATGGAGATAATCGACCAAGCAATTTTATCATTCATCGTATATTTACGGAATTTTTTCATTGCTTCTGCTCCTGCTTTATTCGCTTTTGCCACTCGAGAAGGATCAATGCCTTGCAATAAATCTGGGTTCGTCGAACGAATATTCAAGATTGCTGCTCCATCTTCAGCAAAGCTATTATGCAACATTACTTTCCATTCTGGAAAATGAGCAATCACTTCGTCCGGAGCATATTCAAATTTTAATCGTGTAAGTTCATCATCCACCCAATTAATATGTACGTCCTTCGCCCCCATTTCATATGCTTTGCGCACAACGATTTTTGTAAAATCTGCCCCCTCTATGGGTGCATTAATCATCAAAGCTTGCCCTGTTTGTAAATTAACTCCTGTGCGGAGTGCCAATTCTGCATATTTTTCTTGTGTTTGTTGTGTAACCATTGTCTACCTCCATGTTAATAAAATAGTAATACCATTATTATTTCACAACTTCATGAAAAATTCCAAAGCCGAACTAATTATAAGCCGGACAGAGACCTAACCGCTAACTTTACGCAAAATATAAAATATGCTACTCTATAAACAAGTTACTTTTCGTAATAACTGTTAATTTATTGGAATTGATACCAATTGAGGTGATAATGAATGGATAATTTATGTCCACGTTTTGAAAAAGCTATGGGGCTATTAAGCACAAGGTGGGTCGGACTAATTCTGTTTGACTTACTTAAAGGAAAGAAGCGTTTTTCTGAAATGGAGGCTGATTTGCCGATCAGCGGTCGCTTGTTGTCTGACCGACTTAAAATGCTAGAAAAAGAAGGAATCGTCACAAGGGATGTCTACTCCGAATTCCCTGTTCGCATTGAGTATTCCCTATCTGAAAAAGGCAAGGCATTAGCCCCAGTCATTCAAGAAATTCAACACTGGGCAGAAGAGCATGTTTCTGCTGACGATGTTGACCCGGAATGTTAACAAACCGTTTTTAAAATCTTTAAACCATATTCTCCGGCTTGAAACATTCATTTATTTTACACGACGTATCATATTTAATAGTGATTATTCCTATTAAATCTTATTTTTACAAACAGGAGCGCATCCCATGGGATGCGCTCCTGTTTTAATGATGCCTTATTTAGAGTGATCTGCTTGATCTCTTCCCCAATATTCAATACCATCCTGGTTATCTAATACATCGCGGTAAAAGACCGGATCCTTCCCTTGCTTCCGCTGCCTACGATAGTCTTGAAGCACTTGATTAGCAATTTTAAATAATCTGGCTATTGCATACAAGTTAATCAAAGCCATAATCGCCATAGTTAAATCGGCTAACGACCAAACAAAATCAAAGGAGGCTATAGCTCCAAACGCCACCATGACCAAAGCGCCAATTCGATATAAAAATAATCCTATCTTACTGTCTCGAATATACGTAATATTCGTTTCACCATAATAATAATTTCCTAAAATCGAACTATACGCAAATAGTAAAATGGCAACAGCAATGAATCCGCCTGCCCAATCACCAAAGTGAAAAGCAAATGCATTTTGCGTTAACTGGATTCCATCTGCTTTACTACCTTCAAAGCCACCTGCTGTAATAATAACAAACGCCGTTGCACTACAAATTAAAATGGTATCAAAAAATACACCTAAAGCCTGAATCAGCCCCTGTTTAGCAGGGTGTGTAACTTCTGCTGTTGCTGCAGCGTTGGGCGCACTTCCCATACCTGCCTCGTTGGAAAACAAACCACGTTTAATCCCCCAGGAAATAGCTGCACCAAAACCACCACCAGCAACTTCACGAATTCCAAATGCATTGGAAAAAATAAAGGCAAACATATCTGGAATTGCAGTAATATTTGCGATTAAAATATATATCGACAACACCAAGTATAAAATAGCCATCACCGGTACAATAACTTGGGATACATTCGCGATACTTTTTAATCCCCCAAAAATAACGACAGCTGTAAATACAAATAAAATAATTGCAATAATATTTTTGTCAATTGCAAATTGGTTCTCAAACGCTAAACTAATTGTGTTTGATTGAACAGAGTTAAACACTAATCCATACGTAAACGTTATTGTAATCGCAAATACCACAGCAAGCCAACGACTCTTTAGCCCTTTTTCCATGTAATAAGCTGGACCACCGCGATATTGATTCTCATGAGGCACTTTATACACTTGTGCTAGTGTACTTTCTACAAATCCTGATGCAGCGCCAACTAAAGCAATGACCCACATCCAAAATACAGCTCCTGGGCCTCCAGATGCGATAGCTGCTGCTACTCCAGCCATATTCCCGGTCCCTACTCTTGAAGCAGCACTAATAGCAAACGCTTGAAACGAAGAAGTCCCCTTTTTACCGGCAGCACTTATAGTTCGTTTATCTAAAATCACCCGAAACATTTCAGGAAAGTACCGAAATTGGACAAATCCTGTTTTAATGGTAAACCATAAACCTAATCCGAGTAATACAGTTATTAAAACATACGTCCCTAATACATCATTTAATTTCCCAACCAATTCTTCCAGTAATTCCACTACTTGTTCCTCCTTTTGTTTACGATGTGTATCATACCCCATCATAAACACACGTAACTTTTAGAATAATAAAAATAGTCCGCCGTCAATCTCCTCCTCAAAATAAAGTAATCTTCTGCCAATGAGGATTTCTTCTATCCCCCACTGGTTGTCCCACCGCAGCATATAACCTAACCGCTTCTGAAGCGGGGGTCTTACAGCACCTTATATGCGGGATAAAAACAATTAACCCCTAAAAAATGAAACTTCCTTATTATTTGTTATCCTTCCATTTTAACCTAGAATCTTGTTTAATTCCATGGGTAATCTGTGCCAAAAACTTCAGCAAGTTCTTTTGCCTGCTCCCGTCGCCGCTTTCTATGCTCAGCCCGTTCTGCTGCTGACGCATGAAGCTTTTGTTCATGTTCGGTTTCCGGAATCACACTTGGGACCGGTCGAGGCTTGCCCTCTTCATCTATTGCTACAAACGTCAGAAATGCTGTTGAACAAACTTTCCTTTTCCCCGTCCGCAAATCTTCCGTTACCGCCTTAACAAACACTTCCATTGAGGTATGATGTGTCCAAGTAACGAATGCTTCCACACAAATGGAATGTCCCTCTTTAACAGGGGCTAAAAAATCGACCGAATCGGTGGAGGCAGTAACGACAGGCATGCGAGCATGTCTAGATGCAGCAATTGCAGCAACGTCATCCATATACGCCATCAGCTTTCCGCCGAACAAGGTGCCATACGTATTCGTATCTGGTGGCAATACATAAGATGTTTTTACAGCTAAGGAATTCGTGCAAGTTCTTTTTTCCATTTTACTCCTCCTAAAAGTAATTTATCACACATGTAAAGGGCCATAACCCCCCCGACTTATAGAGTTATAGAGCTTGTCTAAGTGAGAGTTTACGGTCTCTGATTGCCCCATTCGATCAAAAACCTTTCGTTCTTACTTTTACGGTACTAACATCCAGTAGGAGATGAACCACTCCTACTGAATGAAGTTTCACGTTATAAAACCGGAGAAATGAGTCGTGAAATAGACTCTTTAAATCGGATGCCTAAAGATCGCTGTTTATATAATATTGCCGTCATCTGCGTAGATAATAGCATATCTTCCTCAAATTTTGATACCAATTGTTGTGTTAGCTCACGATCATATAAGAAAGCATTGACTTCAAAATTCAAACGGAAACTACGTACATCAATATTTGCCGTTCCGACAGAAGCTATTTTGCCATCTACGACGATCGTTTTCGCGTGTAAAAAGCCATTTTGATAAATAAAGACTTCTGCCCCAGCTTCTAACAGATCACCTATGTAAGACAATGTTGCCCAATATACAAAAGGGTGATCCGGTTTATTTGGAATCATAATTCTAACATTAACGCCTGATAAAGAAGCTATTCGTAATGCATCGCGCAAGCTTTCATCAGGTATAAAGTAAGGAGTTTGAATATAGACATATTCCTTGGCAGTCATGATCATTTTAATATACCCGTTTTTAATCTGCTCCCATTCAGAGTCTGGTCCACTAGAAACTATTTGGACACCGACATCCCCCACTGGGTCGGCACTATAATAACGATCTTCGTATAAAATATCATTACGGGAAGCCTGGTTCCAATCCAAGATAAATCGTGTCTGCATTTGACGTACTGCATCTCCATAAATGCGTAAATGCGTATCACGCCAATATCCAAACTTTTTATTTTTCCCTAAGTATTCATCACCAATGTTAAAGCCGCCAATATAGCCTATTTTGCCGTCAATAATAGCTAATTTACGATGATTTCGGTAGTTTATTTTAAAATTAATCTTTGGTATTTTGGGTGGAAAAAAAGCTTCCACTTCTACTCCTGCCTTACGGAGACGTTTAACATATTTTCGCTTTAATGAGCGTGAACCCATATCATCAAACAACACACGAACCTCTAGTCCTTCTTCTGCCTTTTTTATTAAAATATCTGCAATGCGTTGACCAAGCTGATCACTGCGAATAATATAGTATAACAAGTGAATATGATCTTTAGCTTTTTCCAGATCCCTCATTAATGCCTCAAATTTCTCTGTACCATCCGTATAAATTTCCACTTCATTATCATGTGTAAAAATAGCATCGTCATTACGCAAATGTAAATAAAATAAATCTTCATATTCAGCGATTTCGTTATTTTTAAATTCAAATGTTCCTTCTTCAAGAGCGCGTAACTGGGATTGGACTGATGCCTTTACCCCCAATCTGCTTTTCGTGTCCCATGTAAAAATTCGTCGTTTACTAATTGGTTTGCCAAAAATCAAGTACAATATGAATCCTAAAATTGGAATGAACAACAATACCATTAGCCAAGCCCAAGTTGAGGTTGGGTCTTTGCGTTCCAAAAAGATTATGGAAACACCTAACGCGATATTTAAAATTAATATAAAGCTTAGCAAATAAGAAAATATGTCTATTTGCAAGACTTCCCCCCCTTCCTAAACAACACGAGCTCCCATGATTCAACAAAGGACTACCGTGCACTTGAATTTTTTACTTCTTCATAATACTATAGCATACCATGATATTTATCGATAATCTGAATAAAAACGATGTTAATTTCAGTTTATTCTCAACAAAAAACAAATTATTATAACCTCTGATACTAGATGCCTCTTGTTACTTCTTGACTCGAGAATTTATCTTTACGAAATGAATCCTTTACTTTAATATAGCTAATTGTATCAATTGAATACCAATTTATGTATTAAAAACGTTGAAATAAAGTGAAGCCTCAAGCAATCGGGGTTTTCTTTATCCCTCACTAATTGTTTAGCACTACAAGAGTATAGCCTAAAAAAGGGTCTTTTAACAGCATCGGAAAGTTGAGTCACAGTTGTTGGACCCTTCACTTATCCCAAGGTTTACGTCAATCGATGGAAGGGCAGTTTTTTCTGCCAGTTGCTTGAGGAATAACCGACTTCCTACTTTAAAGCTCATTCATTTATCTAACATACTCATAAAACAACCGCCAAACTGAGTTATCGCCTGTATCCGTTATAGTTATAGTGTCGTAAAGAAGTTTAGTGCAGACTAACTTCAATAAGGTTAGCCATCATTTAAACGTATTAATTCATTAATCAATAAATCAACTATTAAGAAAAATCCGATTCGTGATATTTTGTCATTTTTCTTTGTATCATTATTATCGGAGTAGCAATATAAATTATCATTTGTATATTTAGTTAATTCATTTGTTTGAAAAGAAGTAATACTAATTATTTTTGCGTCTTTAAAATGTACTTTTTTAGCTGTATTAACGATCTTCTTTGTATTTCCTGACATAGAAATAAATATCACCATATCGTTTTTGGCTACAAAGTTCGTAAATAACTCAGATAGATTATAATCTTTTATAAAAATACACTGAATTCCGATTGATAACAAAAGATGCTCTAAATAATAACCTACTGCCTTACTAGTTCCTCTAGCCATAATAAATACATTTTCCGAGAATTGTATTTGTTTAGCACAATTTTGGAGCACTTCTTCACTAACAAGGGAAAATGTTTTTTTAATACTTTGATCTAGTCTATCACGGTACGATAAATCATTCTTTTTTTGATGAAGCGTCTTATCTTTTACAGATTGGTTTATATAATACTTTAATTCCTTGTACCCACTATAACCAAGTTTTTGAGCAAGGTTTATGATCACTGTTTTCGATACATATATAGTTTCTGCTAAATCATTTATCTTCATGTAGGGGATAACATCCATATTTTCTACAATATAATTCAAAACCTTCCGTTCACTTGCTGTCATCTCTTCATAGTTATCTAAAAAGTTCAACATGTTTCATTCCTCAATCCATTCCAATATTTGCTGTTACTTGCCTATCCCTTTAATCAAATTACTACGATTTAGTATACCATTTTAAAATCTTCCTACCAGTTATAATGAAACAAAAGCTTGGATGGATTTTCTCCTTCATACAGAGATCAAAGAATTTTTAGACGTTGTTGAAAAATCGGCGTTGTCTTGCGATTAAACAAACGTAGCCTTTTCTTATCCAGCGAATTTACATTTGCATTTATCAGTTCTACCAATAAAGTTAGATAAGAATTATACGTACGTTAGATACATAAAGATAATATGAATATACAAAAACTCCCTCTCAGCTTTTATGCTGAAAAGGAGCGTCATCCATTAGTTATACTTATTTAATATTTCTTCTTTCACTTCTTTTGCTCTATTGGCTTCCTTCTCCGCTATTGTAACGGAAAGCCCGATATAGTTTCTCGGGTCAATCATCGCTTTAATTTCTTCATCGGTAAAGTCACTGGCAATCTTTTCATTTGCTTTTAAATTGGTAAAGAAATCTTCACCCTCGGAGGCCGTCTTCATGGCAATTTCATACATGAGTGAATGTGCTTGATCTTTACCCAGTTTTTCTGCTAATTTCATCATCACATATTCACTATTATCCAATCCCTTGTTACGTAAAGCATTATGCAGCATCCTGTCTTTATGAACGACTATTGTTCTTGTTAATTCCTCACATCGTAATAAAACCTCCGTAATTAATTCCATGGCTTCTTCAAGCAAACCATCGAATAGCATATAGGAACTGCTATCTCCTTCATATGGACGTACTGCTGAATACATTCCGACTCCAGGTAAAGAATACAGTTTTTGCGAGTTTGCAATAATCCCTTTAGCTAATTTCGGATTAATTTTATGTGGCATGGTACTGCTGCCGATCGTACCCTTACTAAATCCTTCCGAAACCTCTGCTATTTCTTCCAATGTTGTACTATATACTTCTTCGGCTATTTTATGGCAAATATTGGCTAGCAACGACAAGTTCATCATATACTCTAATTTATGTGTATTTATATTTCTTGAAGGAACTTCCATCGGATACATCCCTACTAGTTCTGCAACACGCGCTTGTACTTGCATGCCAACTTCTGGCATCGAACTAAATGTACCTACAGCTCCTCCCATCATGATTTTAAAAACTCTTTTTTCTGCTTCTGCCATACGTTCATAGCAATGAATAAAGTCGCTAATCCATACCGAAACCTTATACCCATATGTAATAGGAATCGCATGTCTACCATGAGTTCTTCCAGGCATTACCGTATCCTTATTGTCATATGCCAAAGCACTTAAATTACCTAAAATTTTACCGATTATGTTCATAAACTTATGATGTGCTTGCTTAAGAATATAAAGTTGTGAGCTTTGTTGTATATTTTGTGTTGTTATTCCATAATGAACATATTTTCCACTGTTTTCTGGGCAAGCTTTTACGAATACCTTTAAAAAAGGGACAAAGCCATGTCCTATTTTTTTGTATATTTGATCCATTTCTGCAAAATCAATATTCTCTATTTTAGCTGCTTGGTTAATATCATCTGCTGCTTGCTGGGGAATAAATCCATATTCAGCTTGTGCCTGTGCTAAAGCAGCTTCAAATAATAACCACGTTTTATATTTTTCTTCTTGGGTAAATAGTTTTTTTATACCTTGATCATCCATCGTCTTACTTTTCGAATCATATAATGCTCTCATTTATATCTCTCCATTTTTAGTTTCGTATTTCATCATCAACCGCATTTTTTACAAATTCAACTTGTGGACCATAGACAACATGAATATGTTTTGCCGTTGGAAAGAAAAATCCTGTACATCCAGAAGTAGTTAATACATCTTTGTCGATAACACGAACATCTTTTAAATCGATCCGAAGTCGGGTAATACAATTATCAACATTTAAAATATTTCCTTTTCCTCCTAATGCTTTAACGACAATTTTCGCTATCTCATCATAACGTTTTTCTTTTAATAATGTATTATCTAGATTTTGCTGTTCTTCTCGACCGGGAGTTTTAATATCAAAGCGAATAATGGCCCAGCGAAACACAAAATAAGTTACGATGGCTAGCCCTGTACCAATTAGCACAAGAA
Source organism: Virgibacillus sp. 6R (assembly GCF_001895305.1). NCBI lineage: Bacteria > Bacillati > Bacillota > Bacilli > Caryophanales > Bacillaceae > Virgibacillus > Virgibacillus sp. 6R. The sequence continues at coordinate 1,949,434 of NZ_CP017762.1, forward strand.
AAATCCAATTGGTTTGTTCATATAGCAATCCAAAAATCGTAAAGTCAAAAATAGTTCCACGTATATATCCAATTGCTACCCCTGCAAAAGATAATAAAACGGCACCAATCCCAACAATAAAGGCATAAACAACATATAATAATGGGGCTATAAACACGAATGTAAATTCTAACGGTTCCGTAACATTACCAAGAACAGCAGTTAAGACCATTGTAATTAACATTGATTTCACATAAGCTTTATTTTCTTTATAAGCCGTTTTATACATTGCAAAGGCAATCGCCGGAAAGATAAATAACGTTACCAACATTTGCTGTTGTGCCATAAAACGAGTTAGCTTTGGCATCATCGACCAATACTCACTATTAGGTCCTTGATTAAATAAAATCTCCGTCATCGCAGGGACAACCCCTACGTACGTTTCGCCATCAATAACATAGGACCCTCCAGCTTCCGTGAATCGAAACAGAACATTCCACACATGATGCAATCCAAAAGGAATAAATAATCTCTCTCCTGCAGCAGTAAAGAACGGACCTACCACACTTAAATATACGGAAGATAAGTTTGTTAAAAGTCCTACAAACAACGACCAAATAAAAGGAATGATTAAACCAATTACCGTCATAAAACCAATTGTAATAATCGGGACAGATTTTTTTCCTGAAAAGAATGCAAATGCCGTTGGCAATTCTAGATTATAAAACTTATCTGTTGCCCAAGCTGCTAAAAGCCCAGTAATGATTCCTCCTACCGCATTAATATTCATTGTTTGGATGCCTAACACTTCTATTTGCCCATATTGCGTCATAACCTCGGGATCCGCCATCTTCCCCGTAATGATTAGCCAAACATGCATGGCTATAATTAAGGTTAAATAGCCAGTTGTAGCGGCAAAAACAGATATCCCCTTATCTTTTTTACTCATTCCATAGGCAACACCCATTGCAAATAACAATGGAATATTATCAAACACGACACTTGCTATGGTACGAATGCTAGTTAATAAAGTATTTACTGCTTCATAGCCTAAAAAAGGAAACCTTTCAATCATATACGTTTGTACCAATGCTCCACTAATCCCTAAGATCATACCAACTGGCGCCAGTACCCCAATTGGGAGAAGTAAAGTACGCCCAAATCTTTGAATGGAGTCGCTGATTTTTCGCTTTGTCATTTAGAATTTAAACCTCCTCATTCAGCATTTCACATTTTATTTTATCAGCCAAATTAAAATTAAAAAGCGCTTTCATATCCTTTCAGCTGACATAGGTAATGAAAAATGACCTAGGTCACAACCATTTGTAAAAATCAATAACATGTAAAAAACTTTAAACTGAAACATACCTTTATTCGTTCTACAAGTGTATACGTAACCTTAATAACAGCAAATTGTCTTAAATCAACAGTCATTCACAAAGTTGCAGCGAATTACTAGTTGCTGGGCAATGGAGCCGAACGTGACTAGTCGGTTATTTCGTTACAAGCACTTCATTTTATACTTGCTTATCTTTTAAACAAAGGCGCAGGGCGCCCGTTTAGCAACGTAGTGAATGGAACGAATCAACTAAAGATTTAGGAATCATGCCACTAAAAACAGGGGTATGCCGACGTGGAGCGGCAAGCCCGTTTTTAGTCTCGGCCTTCCTCTTTGCCACGAACCGATGATAACTTATCGTAGGGCGCATTTCTAAGTTCACATAGTTGCTGGGCTCATGCGCCGGACGTGACTATTAGGTTATTTCATTATCCATAAGCACCTGAGTTTATACTTTCTTATTCTTCAAAAAATAAATTAAAGCCTCCTTGTTTATTTATAATGAGAAATATCTAAAGCTTCCTACCTCCTACTTAGACCTAATTTATATAAATAATATGTGTACACGTATTCTTCATTGACAATACATCTTGAACCTTATATAATATTCAGTAATTTAAAAATTGAATCTCTTATCAAGAGTGGTGGAGGGAATAGGCCCTTTGAAACCCGGCAACCTAAAAGCAATAATGATTTGCTTTTTACGGTGCTAAATCCTACAGACCTTAGAAATGGTCTGGAAGATAAGAGGAGGAACGGAAAACGATTCTAGCCCTCTTCTTTAGGAAGAGGGCTTTTTATTTCCACCACCTCCAAATAGTCGCCTACCTTGAAAAAATTAACCAGCCGAAAACATACTTTTCGCAAGATTCATTCAACAGGTTCCAAAAACGGAGACCACAAATGCAAAAAAGATAAGAGGATTAGATCTTAAGAACCAGCCCCACATTCAAAGGAGGAATAAAACAATGACAAGCTTTTTCACGCAAGATCCAGAGACAATTTTACTTCACGGCGGGCAAATACCCGACCCGACAACAGGTGCAAGGGCAGTACCTATCTACCAAACTACTTCTTATGTTTTTAAAGATACCAAACATGCCCAAAATTTATTCGGATTAGCGGAGCCAGGAAATATTTATTCTCGTATTGGTAATCCAACAGTCGATGCATTTGAACAGCGTGTTGCTCAATTGGAAGATGGGGTCGCAGCAGTAGCAACCTCTTCTGGTATGGCTGCTATTACATTCGCTATTTTAAATGTCGCCAGTGCTGGCGATGAAATCATTACCGACCGCAATCTTTATGGTGGGACGTATAACTTATTTGCTAACACATTGCCTCGCTATGGCATCAACGTTAAATTCGTTGATGGTACCAATCCAAAAGAAGTAGAAGCAGCGATCACTGACAAAACAAAAGCTATTTTTGGAGAAACGATTACAAATCCAAGTCTTCACGTTTTTGATATAGAGACCATTGCTACTATCGCTCACGCACACCATATTCCATTAATTATTGATAATACATTCGCACCATACCTTACCAAACCATTCGCCTGGGGAGCGGATATTATTGTCCATTCTGCTACAAAATGGATCGGCGGACACGGAACCACCATTGGAGGTATCATTGTAGACGGTGGAAGATTTGATTGGAACAATGAACGATTTCCTGACTTTACTGAACCCGATGAGAGTTATAATGGTCTGCGGTTTATTGATGTTGGACCAGCCGCTTTTGCCACTAAGCTTCGCGTGCAATTAATTCGTGATATTGGCGCTTGCTTAAGTCCACATAGTGCCTTTTTACTGCTTCAAGGATTAGAAACGTTACATTTACGTATGCAACAACATACACAAAATGCACAAAAGATTGCATCGTATTTGGAGGATCATCCAGCAATTGAGTGGGTCAGTTATCCAGGTTTGCCCAGCCATCCGTCCTATCCATTAATAAAAAAATATTTCCGTGATGGTACGGCAGGGTCGATCATTACGTTTGGTATAAAAGGGGGGAGGGAAGCTGGACGACAATTAATTGATCACATTGAATTATGGTCACATGTAGCCAATGTAGGTGATGCGAAATCACTGATTATTCACCCCGCTTCCACGACACATCAACAACTTACATCAGAAGAATTAGCAGCGAGCGGAACGACGGAAGAAACCGTCCGTTTATCGATTGGGTTAGAATCCGTAAATGATTTGCTAATTACACTAGATCAAGCGATAGCCAAAGCTACAGGTGAACAAGAGACCATCGTATTTGATGATCAGCACGCTATCCATTGGCTGCTCCATTCTTCTTTTATAAGAGACGAGGGGAACATACGCAAAAAAACGATTGCCGTTTACGGGTTAGAGCAAGCGAGCAAAGCAGATGAAGAAAAAGTGTTGCAACTGCGAGCACTTGGATTTGACATAGTTGCTGTCGGAAATCCTATTTCCACAGCGGAACTGCCACAGTATGATGAGTTATCTGAGGTTCCGATTGTAGACGCCATTTGGCTGGTACACGCAACATTACCAGCTGACTTGTTAGAGCAACTCGTAAATAAAAAATGCAAGCTTTTATGGATCGAGCAACCGAACGCTTTCCATAATATAGCAGATTATAAAAAAGCAGCAGAAATTACAGTTATTACACACAAGAACCCTTATGATGAAGCACTACGACTTCGTAATAATTCCTGTTTAACACCAGTGTAAAGTTAACTAATTCAAACCAGTAGCGATAATAAAAAGCTCATAGACTTAAAAAAATGGATTTTATTACCCTTAAACAGGACTCCATCTTGCTCAATCAAACTTTAGGTGCCCTAGCCTTTTTACAAACACTTCGTAAAAGCTTATGGCGCCTTTTGTTTTATTAAGGAAAGTGCCTCGAAAACGAATATGAATAATGGTTAGAAAATGCTTAAAATTTGTCAGTTTCTATACATAGACAAAGAAAAAATGATCAACAAACTAATACTGCTATTATTGGAATATTTTTGATAAGTTATGGATAATTGGCCTGCTTTGTACAACATTTGACTAATAAACTCTAGTCAAATGTTGTTCTAGTTAAAAATTCTCCTACGAAATGTGGGAGAATTTTTAAGAAAACGACTCATAAAAATTTTATACTGTTGAACTCAATGATATACCCTCCATCTTTAATAGTTGCGAAATGATTGGAGAAAAAATCAATTCTACCCACTACCTAGAGTCTTAGCCTTATATATTTATGCTATTTTAGCACGTTATAACGAAAGCTCAACCGGTTGGGATACCATTGGTTATAATTTATCTTACTTGAGAATACGTACTGCGCTTAAAAATGAATAGCACTATTTATTTAAGGTGTTTACGCTAATCAATAGATTGAGAAATTTGTTTCTTTGCTAATGCTATTCTAGAACTATCAATTTCGTGTAGATATTGACAAATTTGTTCAACTACGAAAAGCTGCGACATTTCCGTAATTAAAGTACTTCCTTCTTGTGCTACTTCCTTTCCTGCAGTAAATAATAATAATTCAGCGATTTTAGTAATAGGCGACCGTGAATGGTTCGTAATCGCAATCGTTTTTGCTCCATTTTCCTTCACCTTACTTAACCATTGTAACGTCTCTCGTGTATCACCTGTTACACTAAATGCGATCGCCAAGTCATCAGGTTCAATTAAATGAGATGAAACCAATCTTGTATGCTGTTCTGAAAAAAAGTATGCTTTATAACCAAGGCGCATGAGTCTAATCTGTGCTCCCTGTGCAGCCAAAGCAGAGAAACCGATACCAAACAAATAGATTGCATTACTGTTCTTTATCAAATTTGCTGATTGTTTTATTTTTTCCGTATTGGTCATCAGTCTTGTTTCATCCAGCATTTTAACAATATCTTGGTACGTTTTTTCAAATTTAGTATCCGCTTTAGGTTCTTTACCGCTAAGGATTTGCTTTGCCATAGTAGTCTTAAATTCATGATATCCAGAAAAGCCTACCTTTTTTAAAAAGCGAATTACAGTAGCTTCCCCGACACCAAATTCATCAGCAAGTTCTGTTAAAGACATAAAAGCAATACGCTGGTAGTTCTCAGAAACAAACGAGGCAACTTTTTTCTCGCTCTTCGTTAAGGCTGGGTAAATGCTCTTCACTCGTGCTAAAAAATCCATTATATCCATAGATTAAACTCTCCTTGCGCCAGGAATTACTACTTCTTCTTTATTTTTAAATCAAGACCGATTTCAAACATTCTTCTCCATGGTAAATGTATACAAATCTGGGATAATTCGAATTCCGAAAAGCTATTTTTTACCATTTGCTGATAATATATTTCAATCCTCTTCTTAATTTCACTAGCAACTTTATCATCCTGATGATTCAATTGGAAATAGTCTGCGCCAATTTCAGGAAGAACGGTCTCTGTAACCTCTTTGCGAACAATGGACTGATATAAACCATCTTCAAGGATATGGTATATGAGATTCTTTTTTATTGTCAAGCAATCCTGCTTGTCAAATGCAAAGCTGCCTGCAGCAATAGATGTCCCTAACGTATTACCATTTGTGTTCCAGCCTTTATAAGATATTAATTGATCAAGAAGCTGATAGTCATCCAGATAATGGAGCAATTCTATATCGCCTCCGTTTGCAAAGGCACTGTCCGCAAGCACTACAGGCTTTCCCATGTCCAAATAGTCTTGGATACGTTCTGTAAAAAAGTGTAGCTGACGATAGCTGCTGTAGGTGACATCTTTTTCATCTTGATTAAATGCTTCTTGCATTACTTTACCTGGTGTATTAATTGCTAATATAAAATCTGCCTCCTTCGGCTGTAAAGCCACTTTACAGCCAGAAGCAAGCAAATGTGCTTTGACACTTTCGGCAAATGGTCTGTCTTCATAAAGTGGTATAATATAGGGACCTAATGTTGAGCTAAAAAAAGAGTATACCCGCGGTTTCCTATTGAGCAAATGATTAACCATTCGGGCAACTAATGTAGATCCAACCTCATCTGCTCCTGGATAGACCATTACTTTGTTTTGTAACCTTTTTTGTTCGATGTAGCGATAAACAACTGCCTGATCTTTTGCAGTATATCCATATACTGCAGCATCATCTTGCGGAATAGCAAGAAAGTTTATTACGTCTGAAGCAACTAAATCAAGAACATGCATGTTCATCGTAACATTGAAATTACGTCGTCTTTCATAATCTTCAATAAACATTTCTGGAATGTTAGTATTCATTTGTTGTAATTGACTTTTTTCCTTTTCATTTAATCCTGTACGGCTGTCTTTATCTAGTAAATAAGCTCTTTTAAATAATGCTTCTCCATACGCAGCATAATAATCCGGTTCTTCATCAGAGCTATTAAACTTCGGAGTACGCATAATTAAATTTGATGCAACTATTGGTAAATGCGGATATTCTGCTCTTAGCAGTTGGAACTTTTTCAATCGCTCTTTTCCTTCCGATTCACGTAATTGGTGTAATCGAGACGGTAAAAGACCACCGTATAGCATCATTTCAACAGAAACCACCAAACCATCAGCCTCAGGAGCATAATCATTGATAAATTTCCATAATTGCTCGACATTTGCTTTTTCTTTTTTCCGACCTAGTATTTCACTTGGTGGAACAATTAATTTTACGTCCTTTCTTGTTTCTTGCATATATTGTGGATATAAATAATTACATGGTCGCTCGTCTAACGGGATATAGATTATCTTTTTCATATTATCACCTAATTTTTTGGAGTTTTTCTCATAATTACTTCTATACAGTCGACCACTGTTTTTTGAATCTCATCTGCTTTTTGCTTTACTTGATCTGAAGCGGAGTCAATAGCAAATGAATACCCAGCAGTTTCGAACATGGAAATATCATTTTCAGAATCACCAATAACATACACATCATGTGTTGATATATTTAACGCTTTCATAATTTGACGAACAGCCACACCCTTTGAGGTATGTTTAGACATAATTTCTAAGGAAGAGTCACTGGTTTCTACACAATTAACGATGTTTTCATATTTTTTATGGATGGTAGCTTTTATCTCTTTGAAACCTGATTTTTCACCGAATATAAGAAAGATGGTTGGAATCACGCTGTTTCCAATTTTTTCGCTTAGTTGTGGATCAATCACTGCTGAATCAACAAATTCAGCTACTTCTCCCATCGGGCGTGGTGAAGGAAAATAACGCCGTTTAACATCATTTACTTCTACTCGTTCGTTCCTTTTGGCTAATATTTGCATGATTCCTTTAGCCGCATGAGAATTAATCTCCTGTTTAAAAACTATTTTTCCATCCTTATCTGTTATAACGGCACCATTTTGGCTAATTCGAAAATCACCTTGAACTCCTAGTTGCTTCTCAACATATACAATATCATGATCTAATCGCCCTGTAGCAATAATAAATATACCACCTGAGTTCGAAAATAACTGAATTTTCCTTATGCTTTCTAATGATATTTCATTGTTTTTATCAAGTAATGTTCCATCTAAATCACAGATTAATACTTTCGTCATGCATACCCTCCTGTTGACAGTTCTAGTTAGTTGCGATTTTTCCTTTCCATGGCGGCTACTCGGTTCGTTGCGATTACAAACGGCAAATAAATCAGAACCGATAGCGCAATTAATAGAGCAGCTAAAATTGCTGCACGGTAGTCACCTGCAGTCGCTAAAAAGGCAGATAATACAGGCGGGGTTGTCCAGGGAATAAATACAACCGTTTTTGAAATCAGACCTATAGATGTAGCCAGATAAGCAATATTCAGATTCAGAATTGGCACAAGAATAAGAGGTATCGCTAAGATTGGATTCAAAATAACTGGCAGTCCAAACATTAATGGTTCATTAATATTAAATAATCCTGGAGCAGCAGAAAGCTTAGCAACCCCGCGGTATTCTGCGCGTTTAGAAGCAATAAGTATGGCAACTAATAAACCGATCGTATTTCCACCACCACCCATCATCGCGAAACTATCGATAAATGGCTTAGTTACAATATTAGGTATATGAATGCCAGCCTGAAACGCTTCTATGTTTTCCTGAATAGCGGCTAATAAAGTTGGTTCCGTAATTGGTCCGAGGACAAAGGTACCGTGAATTCCTAAAGCCCATAATAGGTTTTGTACAAACATAACCCCATTAATACCGAGTAACCCTTGGTAGATAGCATCAAGTGGTGCTTGTATTGCTTTTGTGATTATTTCTTGCAGTCCCAAATTAAATAATGTATTGGTTAAAAATACTAATAGGGCAAACAATGTTAAGGTAAAAAATGCTGGAATCAGCGCATTAAATGATCTAGCAACTTCAGGAGGAACACTTTCTGGCATTTTAATTTGTAATTTTTTGATTCTCTTTAATCGTAAAAAAACTTCTGTTCCAATTAAGGCTGAAATAATTGCAAAAATTAAACCAGTAGCTGATGTTTCACTTTGACTAAATACACCTGTTACCTGTACCGCTTCTTCTTGATTTAGCGGGATAACTTCAACCATACTAGGAAACATGGAAACTAAGACTGCAACTGCCATCACTCCTGGTATCACGCCATCTTCATTGTAAGAGCGGGCCAGCTTATAAGCGACAGTAAAAGCTATCAAGATCGAAAGCAGTCCTAATGTACCGTTGTAAACTTGATTTCCGATTTGCCGATAAGCACTTAAATCTATAACATCAGCAAAAACACCGTTATTAGCGTCCAAAATTACATTATTAATTAATATAAAAAATGAGGCTACAATAACAAGTGGAATCAAAATTATGAAGCCATCTCGCACAGCTCCTAAATGACGCTGCGTAGAAAACTTCGTAGCAACTGGTGTTAACCACTGAGCAATCTTATTGGCTATTATATCCATTTTTTATTCCCCCTAGCTTAATATTTTTTCATACTAGCGGTTTACCGTATCCTTGATTTGTTTTAAAACACTTTCGACTCGCATTAAACCATAGTCCTGACTATTAATGACACGAACCGGAAGCGAATCGCCTAATTCTTTTTCCGTTTGATTTTTCATAAAAGCAACTTGCGGACCTAATAAAAACAAGTCATAATCGTTTTCTGACAATAGTGAACGCGCTTCTGAAATGGATACAGCTTCTATTTGCAAATTTATTCCTTCTGTTTCTGCAGCATTCTTTATTTTTTGCACAAATAAACTCGTGGACATCCCTGCACTGCATGCTACTAATACACGCATAACACACACTCCTTTATAATATTTCATAGTTATAAACACTCCTAATCATTGGTGTTTCAAACAATCTATAGAGCTTTATCCTGCTGCATTGCAATAATTTCTGTTGCCAAGTCTTTTGCCAGCATTGCAGTCATTAAGTGGTCCTGCGCGTGAACGAATATAATGGATAGATCCACTTTTCTTCCATTAGCTTCTTGATGTAATAATGACGTTTGAATTTTATGTGCCTGAAGCAACTGATCATCAGCATCTTTTAACAATTGTTCCGCTTTTTCAAAATTTCCTTTTCGAACATTTTTTAATGCTTCCATCGTATGAGAACGCGCATCACCGCTATGCATAATAATCTTAAAACCGCTTTCATTCATATCCATGGTTTCACCTCCTTGCTGTAAGCGTACCACAAAAAAGTATTTTCGTATATAATTATTCACCAATATTTATATTTTGGAGAATATAAACCAAACGAACCACTAAAACAAATGTCTTTTCTTATACATATATAATGGTTTAAATGTTCGTCATATTCAGATGGGGGCATTGAAAAGTTCCTATGGTTGTTACTAGTTTTGTTAACAAATCGCTAACATTTTTCTATAATAGGTTTACTTTTTCATATGATTGGAAAAATTATAAATAACCTTCCCTTTCTGGTCGCCTTGTATTTGAAGGCGATCTTTTTTGATAGAAGATGAATGACCTAATTCAAAAGCGGCAAGCTATGAAAAACGAGGCTACAATTTAATCACTTTTAGGCATTTAAAAAGAGACACTTTTGATAATTAACTTAGCCATCGTTTTGCTTTTATCGTTAGCCTGCAAATAGTCTAAAAAGTGAAACCTTCATTTAATGGAATTTTTATGAAGCTTGAAATTCAGGGCAACCTCAAACAAGGTCATGCATAAAAAATGGTATACTTACCTTACTTGATGAAAATAAGAAACGGATGGTTCGTTCGCTAATTCATACCATGCATTTTTCAGACAAATTCGATTTACTTAGGATAAACAAATGCCTGAATGTTACATAACCTGTATACTACAACCAATAATCTTCATTTTGGAGTTGCTTAAAACCAATTTCATTCGTACAGGAACTTTAAGGAAATTCTAAATCAATGAACCAGTTGTAAGCTCGAATAGTTAGAGCAATAATGGTCTTGAAACAAAGTGAATGAATCATTTAATATTAACCAGCTTAGGTGTTGATAACGATGCAAAAAAACAAATATCTTATCGGGGCAATCCTATTAGTACTAATAGGAGGGATTCTCCTTTTCAACTCCCTTCGTGAACCTGAACAATCATCGGAATACGTTCAAACCACAAAGGAAGAACAGAACCAAACAGATTTAGCAATAGAAAAAAAGGCGATAACAGCAAACGAACATAAACCACGTCGTTTACCGCAGCTTTCCTTTCATATAGAACAGCAAGTTACGCAACATTTTTACCAATCGAGACACATTACCGCAATTGGTGATTCGCTAACACAAGGCGTTGGAGATGAAACCGCTCAAGGAGGCTATGTTGGAGCATTGCAAGAAATGTTAGAGGAAGCAAAAACCCAAGCTACTTTTGATAACTTTGGTGTAAGGGGCAATCGCTCAGACCAGCTGCTAAAACGACTGGAACAAGATGATATCATTGCTTCTATACAGCAAGCGGATATCGTATTTATAACGATCGGCGCCAATGATATTATGCAAATATTAAAAGAGAATATTACAAATCTGCAGATGGATGATTTCGAAAAAGCCCGTATAGACTATGAAAAACGACTGGGCAAGATTATATCAAACATACGTGCCATTAATGCAGAAACAGACATTTATTTACTAGGTTTTTACAATCCTTTCGGTGAGTATTTTAAAGATATTAAAGAATTGAAACTCATTGCTGAAAATTGGAATAAAACAGGGGAACAATTAGTAAACAAGTATGAAAACAGCTCATTCATACCAATTATGGATTTATTTTCAAATGCGGAAGAACACTTATTTGCAGAAGATAATTTCCATCCGAATCGGTTAGGTTACCAACGGATCGCTGAACGAGTATTCGAGGTTATGAAGAATAAACATAAAAGAGGATGAATGGCATGGGGAACAGAATCAAACATAAAAAAAACAAAAAGTGGAAGTGGCTGTTTATTGGTCTGTTTGCTTTCAACATCACCCTGCTGATCGCATTTCTGACACTCATTTTTTGGCCCGTACCGCAAGCCGATTACCCGGAGCCAACTGCAAAAAAAACGGAAGCAAGTTCTGAATTTATTGTTCGTACAACAAAAAAGAATTTGAATGATCTAATCAATGCACATATCGATAAATTGCTGGATGGTACCAATCATCGCTACCGTATTGAACTGGGAGATGATGTTCATTTGATTGGAGAATTGCCTGTTTTCTCATCTACTGTTCCTTTATCTGTTCATTTAGAACCTTTCGTTCAAGAAAATGGCGATATCATTCTTAAACAGAGATCTATTTCCATTGGACGATTAGAATTGCCAAACAAAAAAATCATGGGATACATGGATAAATACCTTCCTATGCCTGAATGGGTAACCGTTAATCCAAAAGATGAGGAAATATACGTAGCAGTCACTGATATACAGCTTAAGAGTAACTTTCAGGTAGCTGTTGAACATATTGATTTACCATCGAATCATCTGTCGTTTAAATTCCGTATTCCTTACCAAACATTAGGCATTGAATAAGCGAAGCTGGAAGGGACCCGGCTTCGCCTATTCATAGATACAAACTTTTTTTCAAAACATGCTTACACTTCATCCCTATGTGTAAACAATTGTTCATTCATACGAGAATAAATAATATATGATGACATAACTTGCTCTTCTTCTTTCTGCTTATAACAAGCTACTTTGTTACGGTTAGGATAATCTCCTAGCCTGCCTTCATAAATCAGCTGCATCCCCTCATGACTTCGAATATCTTCAGGGGTGACAAAGCAAGTAGGCTTCTTAATTTGAAAAGCACCAGCATTCTTTAATACAGTAGCGACAAATTGTGAGCAAAAAAATGCACATTTTCGATTGATTTCTATTTGTAGTAGGATCCCAATCAAACCAATAAAGTTATATCGATAGCGATCTTTTTCACGCTCTATTTGGTTGATATGATGTAAAATTTGCTCACGTTCTTCATCAGATACGTTAAAACGATAAACTGCACAATCGGATTTTTTTAAAAAATCACTGCGAATATCTTCTCTAACAAACCCCCCAATAAAAGGATTTTTTGGTCGCTTCCGCCCAAAGCTATACAGTTCTTTCAGATCTTCATCAAATCCGATGGAAACATGGTTCAATGATTGCTTTGTAAAAAAATGAATCGCCTTCGCTAAATTCGTGCCCGTATCTGTGAAGAGAAGGTAAATGGCTGTTTCTCCCAATACACATATCCCCTTCCAGCTATGATGTAGAGAGATGGTTCAAAAGGTCGGCTGACTGAAATGACATTCTGCCTGTCTCATCACCAATTTTGTACTGCACCTGTATGAATAGACCCCATTTTGCTGCACAAAACGGTAATGATTACAACAATGCTTCCTTCACCCTTCCTTTCAAACGCACTCATTTGCAATTGCACTAACCTTTCTTATACTATTACAAAAAAAGTCATTTTACACAAGTATAATTATAAAGTGAATCTTCAATCAGTGGAGGTTTTCATTCATCCCCCTCTGATTGTTAGCACCGTAATGGTATGGCCTAAAGGCCTCTGAACGAATCTGGTATTTAGATGCTGTTATCTCCCACTTAGACATGTTGCAGTACAGATTATCCAACTCCTGAAGCGGGAGGTCTTACAGCACCTTATATACGGGATAAAAGTGAAACAATTTAATGGTTTTGCGTCTACTTCCATATACCAAAAGTTTGTTTGTTTCTAAAGCAAGCGTTGACGAATTCCTTGAAATAACGTAAGCTAACCTTGATTACTTTTATTTAATTGGAGGAAAATAACCCGAATGATTAATGTATCGAATGTTAGTTTACGATATGGTGATAAAAAGTTATTTGAGGATGTGAATTTAAAGTTCACTCCAGGTAACTGTTATGGATTAATTGGTGCAAACGGTGCTGGAAAATCCACCTTTTTAAAAATATTGTCTGGAGAAATAGAGCCGCAGACAGGTCATGTCTCCCTTTCTCCTGGTGAGCGCCTTGCTGTTTTAAAGCAGGATCATTTCGCCTACGAGGAATATAACGTTATTGATACTGTCCTCATGGGACATGAAAAGCTTTATGCAGTGAAGCAGGAAAAAGACGCCATTTACATGAAAGGTGAATTCACAGAGGAAGACGGCATGCGAGCTGCTGAATTAGAAGGCGAATTTGCTGAGATGAACGGTTGGGAGGCAGAATCTGATGCCGCTGTCTTATTAAAAGGGCTCGGACTAGAAGAATCCTTGCATGATAAGCAAATGTCTGATCTAAACGCAGACGAAAAAGTAAAAGTTTTACTAGCCCAGGCGTTATTTGGTAATCCTGATATTTTATTATTGGACGAGCCCACGAATGGTCTAGACATTCATGCGATTCAATGGCTAGAAGAATTTTTGATTCATTTTGAAAACACTGTCATCGTCGTATCTCATGACCGTCACTTTTTAAATAAGGTGTGTACACATATTGCAGATGTAGACTACGGAAAAATTGAAATCTACATTGGTAACTATGATTTCTGGTACGAGTCTAGTCAGTTGGCAACGAGAATGGCTCAGGAAGCAAATAAAAAGAAAGAAGAAAAAATCAAGGAATTGCAATCCTTTATTGCCCGCTTTAGCGCCAACGCCTCCAAATCCAAACAGGCGACATCAAGAAAAAAACTACTTGATAACATCACGTTAGATGATATTAAACCTTCTTCAAGAAAATACCCGTATATTGCGTTTACGCCTGAACGGGAAATTGGAAATGATTTATTGTCTGTTCAAGGTCTAACAAAAACCATTAATGGTGAAAAAGTATTGAATAATATCAGCTTTACCATGAATAAAGATGACAAAATTGCCCTAGTAGGCAGGGACGATATCGCGAAAACTACTTTGTTTAAAATTTTGATGGGTGAAATGGAACCAGATGCTGGTACGTATAAATGGGGTGTAACCACTTCGCAATCCTATTTTCCAAAAGACAATAGCGCCTATTTCGAAAAGAGCGACCTATCATTAGTAGACTGGTTAAGACAGTATTCAACTGAAGATGAAACAGAAACTTTTTTACGTGGATTTTTAGGGAGAATGCTATTCTCTGGTGAACAAGCTTTGAAAAAGGCCAATGTCTTATCCGGTGGCGAAAAAGTGCGCTGTATGCTGTCAAAAATGATGTTGAGTAACGCGAACGTACTTCTTTTAGATGAGCCAACGAACCATCTTGATTTAGAATCTATCACTGCTTTAAATAACGGGCTGATTAAATTTAAAGGGTCTATTTTATTTACGTCACATGATCATCAATTCATTCAAAGTATCGCCAATCGCTTAATCGAAATCACACCAAATGGTTTGATCGATAAAGAAATGGACTATGATGAGTATGTACAGGATAAGGAATTGCAAAGCAAAATAGCAGCTATGTATGAGGATTAATTAAAAGATCTATACCATAAAGTGAATCTTCCGTCAGTGGAGATTTTCATTCATCCTCCATTGATTGTTAGTACCGTGATGGTATGACCTAATGACCTCTTACGAAATAGGGTATTTAGGTGCTGTTATTCACGCTTAAACTTATGCAGTACGGATTCTCCAATTCTTGAAGTGGGAGTCTTACAGCGGCACTTTATATACAGGATGAAATCATAGCTAACGAGGAACCTAACTAAATCTAAAAACGAACACTAAATCGCCAATTGTGTATACTAAGTTTTAGCGTAGTCAAAATAGGTAGACTCCTGCAGGGGAACAGCTCGAGCTGAAGGTCCAGCAGAAAAGCGGTTTTTGCTTTCCAAGGAAGCTGAGCCGTGCCTTGCGGAAAGCGAAGTGTTTTGACATCGTGGTGATAGAAATTTTTTAATCCCAATAAGCCGAACAATTATAAATGGATTGTTCGGCTTTTGCTATATAGTATTTGCTTATGCCCTGACTCCTAATTTTTTACTGTTCTTGCTTTTGTTTTACTTTACTTAACATATCCCTCGTCATCTTATCTAGGTCGTATTCTACTTTAAAGCCCCATTCTTCAATAGCGCAAGTAGAGTCAAGGTTATTTGGCCAGCTATCCGCAATCGCTTGTCTAAATGGATCAACAGCATAATCTAATGTGAAAGATGGCATATACTTTTGAATCGATGCAGCAAAATCTTCCGGTGCGGCAGAAAAAGCAGATATATTAAATGCATTACGATGCTGTAATTTATTTGCATCTGCCTCCATCAATTGGATAATCGCATTTATGGCGTCCGGCATATACATCATATCCATGTACGTACCTTTACCGATATAAGATGTATAACTACCCTTCTTCACGGCTTCGTAATACATTTCAACTGCATAATCCGTTGTACCCCCACCTGGCAACGTGACATATGAAATAAGCCCAGGAAAACGAACGCCACGTGTATCCACACCGAAACGAGTATAGTAATAATCAGCTAATAGTTCACCAGACACTTTATTAACCCCATACATCGTAGTCGGACGTTGCAACGTATCTTGAGGCGTTTGGTCTTTTGGTGTTGAGGGGCCAAAAGCTCCAATGGAACTGGGAGTAAAAAATTGCAGCTTTAATTCACGTGCAATCTCTAAGGCGTTGACCAATCCACCCATATTGATATGCCAAGCCAATTTCGGGTTTTCCTCTGCTTTAGCAGATAATAAAGCTGCCAAATGCATCATTGTATCTACCTGATATTTCTTTGTCACATCAAAAAGCTGATCCGCATCGGTTACATCAACGACTTCAAAAGGGCCTTCAGCTATACGCCCTTCCGCCTTTCGAATATCTGTTGCTATAACTTGATCCGTTCCATAGATCTCTCTTAATTTCATGACAAGCTCTGAGCCAATTTGACCCAAAGCTCCCGTTACTAGTATTTTTTCCATTGCTCGAAATCCTCTCTAGCACTTATCTCTTTTCACTAAATAACACCAAGTTCTTTGCCAACTTTTTCATATACTGCGATTGCTTTATCCAACATTTCTTTGGTATGTGCAGCTGTTGGCATATTTCTCACACGCCCTGTTCCACGTGGTACAGTTGGGAAAACAATCGACTTCGCATAAACACCTTCTTCGTTAAGACGTCTGCTGAATTCTTGTGTCGCATTTTCGTCGCCAATCATACAAGGTGTAATTGGTGTTTCACTATCACCGATATCAAAACCTAATTGCTTTAAGCCAGCCTTTAAATAGTCGCCATTTTCCCATAGCTTTTCATTTAATTCTGTGCTTTCCATGAGGAGCTCGACAGCCTTCGTGCTAGCTGCAGCATCAGCAGGCGAAACAGCCGTGGAAAACAGAAATGGACGAGAACGGACTTTTAACCAATCAATAAGGTTCGCTTTTCCAGCCACATAACCACCAATTACGCCAATAGCTTTGGATAATGTGCCCATTTGAAAATCGACTTTATCCTGCAGACCGAAATGCTTCACTGTTCCTGCTCCTTTTCCAAGAACTCCAGAACCATGCGCATCATCTACATACGTAATCAGGTCGAATTCGTCTGCAATCTCAACAATTTCCGGAAGCTTAGCAATATCGCCATCCATTGAAAATACACCATCGGTAATAACCATAATCTTATTATATTGTCCAGATTCGACAGCTTCTTTCGCCTTTTTTCGCAAATCGTTCATGTCCGAATGATTAAAACGAATAATCTTCGCTTTGGATAGGCGACAACCATCAATAATGGACGCATGGTTTAATTCATCAGATAAAATGGCATCATTTTTATCCATAACCGCAGAAATAGCTGCCATATTACAATTAAATCCAGATTGATAAGAAATAACCGCCTCTGTTCCTTTGAATGCTGCCAGCTTCTTTTCTAACTCAAGATGAAGATCAAGCGTTCCGTTTATCGTACGTACAGCACCCGCACCAACACCATGAGAATCAACTGCTTGTTTCGCTACCTGCTTCAACCTGTCATCCGTAGCTAACCCAAGGTAATTATTCGAAGAAAGGTTGATTAATGTTCGCTCGCCAATTTTTATTTCCGGACCATTCGGACCTTGTACAGGGTCAATTTCATTATATAAACCTCGTTCCTTCAAATCAGCAATATTGTCATTTAAAAAAGAATCTAACGCTTTACTAGTCATTTTACGTCCTCCTTTTATGTAAGTTTATGTTGGTTCCTGTGACATGAAACGTGTCATACTATAAAGTGAACCTTCCATCAGTGGAGGTTTTCTTTTATCCCCCACCGATTGGTAGTACCGTAATGGTATGACCTAAAGGCCTCTTACGAAATAGGGCATTTAGGTGCTGTGATCTTGCGCTTAGACTTGTTTCGCCAATTCTTGAAGTGGGAGTCTTACAGCACCTTATATGCGGAATAAAATAAATCTTTATCCCCCAAAGATTGTTAGAGACGCGAATCGGCATCTACTATCTGTTAGATGCCCAACGTATCATCTCTTGCTAGGATACAAGGACAGATACTGCGCCATTCCATGCGAGATAATGCTTATTTCATTTTCAGTTTAACACAAGTCAATCGAAATGTTTAATCGGAGAAAGCGCTAATTACAGGAATTTGTCTAAAAAACCACTTTTATTCCAATAAGCGATTGTAGAAAGATGTCGAACACACCGCAAAGATTGCAAATTTGTAAGATTTACCTGCTACATTGTCACCTAAAACAATGGTTTAAGAGCAGGGAATTTTTTATACTGAATCTAAGGTTATTTAAAACATGGGTGTTGAACAAAGGCGCAAGCGCCCGTTTAGCAACGTAGCGAATGGAACGAATCAACTAAAGATAAAGTGAACCTTCAATCAGCGGGGGTTCTTCCATCCCCGCTGATTGTTAGTTGAACGAATCGGGGATTTAGGTGCTGTTACCTCCCACTTCAACTTGTTTAGCTCACCGCTTCCATTCTTGAACTGGGAGTCTACAGCACCTTATATCCGGGATAAAGGAATCATGCCACTAAAAACAGGGATTGCTACGCCTGAGCGGCAAGCCCGTTTTTAGTCGGCCTGCCCCTTAGCGACGAACCGATGATGACTTATCGTAGGGCGCATTTCTAAAGTCGCCTAGTTGCTGGGCTCATGCGCCGGACGTGGCTATTCAGTTATTCCCTTATCCCAAAGCAACAAATTTTATACTTTCTTATTCTGTAAAAAAGGGAAGAATTTAGAGGAAGACAAATTTCCGACTGGAAGCCTTGAGACGAATAGCGCCAAACAAGTCAATGATGATTCAACTATTCCAATCATTTTGAAACAACATTTTTTCAAAAATATAGTGACTCTTCTATCAGTGGAAATTCTTTCCCCCACTGATTGTTAAATAAACGAATTGAGCATTTAGGTGCTGTGATCTCCCGCTTAGACGATTGCAGTACAGATTACTCCTGAAGTGGGAGTCTTACAGCTTCTTACTATGCAGGATAAAGATACCTAAGAGGAGAAAGGAATGAAACTATATGAAAAAACTTCTTGTCGTTTTATGTGCAGTTCTTATTATTACTTTTGGAATATTCGGATATGTAGAGATAAATAGTAACTCAAATGAAATAATCAGTGATAATCCAGACAACATTAAAGTTCAGGATATATAAAGTGAATCTTCCATCAGCGGTGATTTTCATTCGCCCCCCCGCTGATGGTTAGTACCATAATAGTATGGCCTAAAAGCTTCTTAAGAAATAGTGCATTTAGGTAGTGTAATCTCCCACGTTGCAGTACACATTATCCTGAAGTGGGAATCTTACAGCACCTTATATGCGGATAAGTGGACACCCGATCCTTGCTTTGAATCTTCCATTTGGCATAGAGGATGCTCCACTTTAACATCCAAATCCTAAAAGTTCATGACATTCATGGAAATTTTCCGCAAGGCTTGTTTTTTTCCAAATGACTTGGAATTGATTTTATTTCCAGAAACATGGTTTATCTCCTTCGCATATCATATTTAATGGTACATCATCTTCTATCCACTACGAAGATTGATTTTTTGTGGTTTAAAAGCATGAGCGGAAGGGAATATTTTGAATATTAAAGCTGATAAAGTAAATCATCAATCGGTGGAGGTTTTCATTCCTCCCCCACTAGAAGAAAGAATCGGGCATTTAGGTGCTGTTATCTCCTACTCTTAAACTTGTACAGATTTTCCAACTCGTGAAGTAGGGGCTTACAGCAACTTAGATACGGGATAAATAAAATATTTCTTCTTTAGTCTACGTTCTCTGTTTAAAAAAGAATAGTATGCGTTGTCATCATTCCAACATGACAATTGTCATATAAACGAATACGGACTGGATGCATAGATGAATTTCAATTTCTAAAATAAAAATTGCATACAAAAAATCGAGTAAGATAAACATCTCACTCGATTCATATTGGAATATATACATGTTAAAATCTATTATTCTACAATCGTTACATTAACCGTTCTGACGCCCCAATTCGTTGCTTCCCCTTTGGATGGGACGTGAACGTCAATTTTATTGCCTTTAATCGCACCACCAGTATCAGCTGCCGTTGCATAGCCATAGCCTTCAACATAAACTTTAGAACCTAATGGAATGACACTCGGATCAACAGCAATTACCTTTGCATTTGGATCTTTGTTCAAGTCAACACCTGTTGCTGTTACACCAGAACATCCATTACAGCTTGCTGTGTAAGCTGTTGCAGTTACAGAAAACGATTGACCCTGAGGGTTTTCCTGCTGTGATTGCTGCTCAGATGCTTTTTCAGGTGCTTTTTGACTAGCAGCAGGTTTAGAAGAAGCTGGTGTTGCTTGCTGCTCTTGCACAGGTGCTTTCGTTTCTGTAACCGGTTGTTGTTCTTTTTTCGTTGGCACCGCAGGCTGTGCTTGAGGTTGCTCTTCCGTTTCGGCTGGCTTGTCATTGGAAACTGTTGCACCTTCAATGGTCAGATTCTGACCAACAATAATTAGATCGGAATCTAATTTATTCCATTCCTTTAAATTTTCTACAGATACACCATATTTATTTGCAATAACGCTTAATGTATCTCCCTTTTGGACTTTATATTTCATTTTTGCTTGTTTATTTATAATAAGTGTTTGTTTTGGTTGTATAGTAGTTGTTTTTAATTCATTTACTTCAACTAAATGTTCTACAGTTGTATTATATTCATTTGCAATATTCCAAAGGTTATCTCCGTTTTTTACGTCATACTCTTCTGCTGATACTGTAGTAGCAGCAGTGCCAGCAATAATCATACCAGTAGCGAATGAAGCCACAATCTTTTTCATTCGTTTTCCCTCCTTAAATATCTGACATAGCCTATCCTAACACATGGGCTATGACCGTGCAGTTACAGTACGTTTAAAAGTCCATTACAAGGATTACCAAAATGAGGTTGTATTATTACAGTTGTAACCTTTTTGATATAAAAGTACTATCAATCTCCTTTTTTGTATTACGATAGTCATAGAACGGAACTTCTTGTAATATATCTTTTTATTTAGAAGTCCAAAGGCAATAAACGTACCAGTGAATTTGTCTGTGTCATGAGCCTTATAATTAACTCATCCATAAATACAAAGAAATTCATAGATAAGCAACTCTAGCCTATAAACACAGCGCTCTTTTAATAGAATATGAAAAAGCATACCCTTATGCATAAAGGTATGCTTTCAAATCTAATATATTCCGACTAACTAAATAACCCTTTAAAGAAATTACTAATTGCTTGGAAAAGTTCACTGAAGAAATTTCCGACCTTTTCCCAAAATCCTTCATCTAAACCGAGTTCATCTGCCTTATTTTTAATCGCAGATGTAATGTCCTCCAGCTGGCTTTTAACTTGATCAAAATTAATATTTAAATCGCGCATTTTATCAATTAAATCAATAAGCAATTGACGATCTTTATCACTTAAGTTTATTTCCAATTTATCCAATTGTTCTTGAACAATTCGTTCCACATCTTCTTTTGTTGCAGGATTTTGTTCAGCAATAGTTTGCTTAATCTCTGTTAACAACTGACTAACCTTTTCCGAATCCATTCCTTCTTTTTTCGCTAATTGTGTCGCCACATCAAGCTCTTCATTTGCCAGCTCCATCCGTTCCTTGTCAAGCTGTTCGCCTTCGACGTCATACGCTTTATAAATTCCTGTTAAAGCAGAATGACCGCTAACTTTTACCGGAGAGGCAACATCAACCGTAGCATTTTCCACTCCAGCTGTCAGCAATGCATTAGCGTACATTTCTTTAGTCACTTCCGTTATATTATCCGGAGTCACTATATTAATGGTTAAGCCGTTGCCTGTTTCCTGGCGAGTAATTTTCGCACTGGAATACATATTTGAATTGGGGTTGCCGTTAATATATTTTGCTGCGTCTTGTCCTGAAACATCATATTCATCGACTTGGTTTTCATCTTTGACATTTAATAAGTCTTTTACTTCTGCTCGCTGGTTATCAGAGAGTTGCGCACCATATACCACAATAGGTGGTCCTAATTTTTCATTAATACTATCGGAATCACTTGCTCCGCTGTCTGCATGAATAGGTAAACTTGACCCTAGAGCCAAAACAGCAATCAGTGTGATGATGAGAAATTTGCTTGTTTTTTTTATCATCATTTCATTTCTCCCTTTATTTGTTCTTGCTTTAGTCTATGTTTTTCATAAACTAAATATTATTATACCTGTTTTGCAAAAAATTGAATATCATTTTATCAAAATTACTACCAGAGGCGTATACGCCCAACCTCCCATTTAGGAAAAGTAGACCATCAACAAATTAAACTCCATGCTATTCCAACATGATTTACTATGATTATAAATCGGATCTTCCATCAGTGGGGATTTTCATTCATACCCCACTGCTTGTTAGTACCGTAATGATCTACCTAAAGGTCACTTTAGGTCCTGTTATCCCCGCTTAGACTTGTTGTATGGATCTCCAGTTCTTGAAGTGGGAATCTTACAGCACCTTATATACGAAAGTTATATTTCAAGCAAAAGAGGACTTTCTTCTGTTTGTTATTTGAACAGACTTTGACTTGCAATTGGATTGCCCACTATCCTACTCAGATTCAGCTCGCAATAAATGGAAATGGTGATGTTATTGCCAGATAAACAATATTTATGTGAACAACTAGTTATAAGTAATTAACAGAGACTCCGGCTTTAAATTAATACTGATAAGTCTAACATAGCTGGTCATTACGATTAAAGCAGATTCCTTTCTTTTTCCCTAGAAATACGATAATATTTAGAGTGACGAAATATTTAGCAGAAAGAAGGGTATTGCCATCATTGACAATCATCCTATAGTAAAACGAAACTTAGCAATCATGTGGTTTGCTAACTTTTTTGTTTCTGGAAGTATGACAATGGTGCTTCCATTTATTTCTTTATACATTGAGTCGATGGGGAATTTCTCAGATGCGTATGTTCAGAATTGGTCAGGCTGGATTTTTGCAATCACTTTTGTCACTGCCTTCATTTTTTCCCCGATCTGGGGTCGGATTGGTGACAAATACGGACGCAAAAAACTGCTTATATTCTCTGCAACTGGAATGGGTCTCTCCTTATTCTTAATGGGGTTTGCCACATCAGTATGGCAGTTATTTATGCTCCGCCTGCTAATGGGAATTGCTACTGGATTTATTCCTATGTCACAAGCATTCATTGCTACACAAACACCAAAAAATATCGCTGGAAAAGTACTTGGAACACTGCAAACTGGTAGCATTACTGGAACGTTGATGGGTCCTCTATTAGGCGGAACACTTGCAGATGCCTTTGGTTATGCAAGTACGTTTAAATGGGTATCCATAACCATTTTCTTTTCTGCTATTATTGTGTTCTTCGGCGTTAAAGAAATAAAAGCAAATCTCGCTGATAATGAAAAAGATGAAAAATCTTATACGAGAAAACAAGTCCTACAGCATATTATTTCACGCCCGGTTTTACTCATTGTAATGCTTATCTCTGCGTTGGTTCAGATCGCTCATTTTAGTGTGCAACCAATCTTATCTTTGTTTGTCCAAGACATTCACGGTCCGGCCAATATTGCCTTTTTCTCAGGAGTGGCATTTTCTGCAGCTGGACTTGGTAATTTGCTTATGTCAAGACGGCTTGGCAGACTAGGGGATAAAGTCGGCTATATTAAAGTGCTGATTGTATTGTTATTTATGGCTGGAATTGTTTATCTTCCCGGTGCTTGGGTAACAAACATTTGGCAGCTAGTTGTTTTACGCTTTTTATTAGGTATTTCCATTGGCGGAATAATCCCTGTTCGTATTGCATATATTAGGCAAACTGCACCTCTTTCTATGCAAGGTGAAGTTCTAGGCTATAATACCAGTTTACGCTTTTTAGGCAATATCATTGGGCCTGCATTAGGTGGCGTAATTGCTGGATTCTTCGGCTTTTCCGCTGTCTTTCTTCTTACTAGCTTACTGCTTTTATTAAGCGGAGGCATTATGTTGTATTTCTGGTATAAACATGAATACAACCGTTCACATTCTCACTCTTTGTTTGCGAAAAGAGGCTAACCGAGGACGACCATCGTTCTCGTTTTTTTCTGTTTCAGCTCTTTTTAGAAAACTAAAAGGAGCTTCATTCAATTGGAGTTCTCCAACAGCCCTTTGAGAAAAATAGAACAAAGGCGCGGGGCGCCCGTTTAGCAACGTAGCGAATGGAACGAATCAACTAAAGATAAAGTGAACCTTCAATCAGCGGGGTTTTCCTCATCCCCGCTGATTGTTAGTACCACCAGGGTATGACCTAAAGGACCTTGAACGAATCGGGGATTTAGGTGCTGTTACCTCCCGCTTCGACTTGTTCAGCTCACCATTCTTCCATTCTTAAAGTGGGAGACTACAACGCCTTTTTACGGGGTAAAGGAATCATGCCACTAAAAACAGAGGTATGCCGACGTCTGGGCGGCAAGCCCGTGTTTAGTCGGCATACCTCTTAGTGACGAACCGATGAGGCCTTATCGTAGGGCGTATTTCTAAAGTCGCATCGATGCTGAGCGATGAAGCCGGACGATGCTAGAATGACATTCATTTAAACACCATCTTTTAATACTTCCCATTCTGGCCAAATAAAGGTAAACTAACTCTATGATAGCTTAGAAAGTTGGGATAACTATGTCCTCAGAAAAAGCGAAAAGGCTCACATTGTTTGGTCTAACGTGGCCTATTTTTATTGAAATTTTCCTACATATGTTAATGGGGAATGCGGATACACTAATGCTAAGCCAATATTCCGATAAAGCCGTCGCAGCTGTTGGTGTTTCTAATCAAGTGTTGTCGGTAGTCATTGTGATGTTTGGCTTTGTAGCGCAAGGGGCGGCTATCCTCATTGCGCAAAATCTAGGTGCCAAAAATAATCAACAGGCAGGAGAAATTTCCGCCTTGTCTATTAGCTTAAACCTATTGTTTTCACTGTTTCTAAGCGTTGGTTTATTTTTCGGCGCAAAAACCATCCTGCAATTCATGGATCTTCCACAGGAAATCATGGGAGAAGCATCCAGCTATATGCAAATTGTTGGTGGACTTATCTTTATTCAAGCTTTAATTATGACGCTCGGTGCTATTTTGCGTAGCTATGGATATACAAAGGATACGATGAATGTCACCATTGGCATGAATATCCTGAATGTCATGGGAAATTATTTAGTTATTTTCGGTCCGTTTGGATTTCCGGTACTAGGGGTGGAAGGAGTAGCTTATTCAACTGCAATCAGCCGTTTTATCGGAGTTATTGTGTTATTTTACTTATTTTGGAAACGAAACAGTGACGAGATAAAAATCGGATACTTTTTCCGTTATCAAAAACAATATGTCAAGCGATTATTGCAAATCGGTATTCCGTCTGCCGGGGAACAGATTTCTTATAATGCCAGCCAGATGGTAATCACCTATTTTATCGCGCAACTTGGTACCATCGCAATTACTACAAAGGTATATGCGCAAAATATTATGATGTTTATCTTTTTATTTTCCATTGCTATCGGTCAAGGCACGCAAATCCTCGTTGGTCATTTAGTTGGTGCTGGAGATATGGAGGCAGCATACAAGCGTGTGATGAAAAGTCTCAAAATATCTATTGTCGTCTCATTATCGATGGCTACGATTGTTTACTTTTATTCCAAGCCATTACTAGGAATTTTCACAGATGATACGACCATTTTAGAAACTGGAGCATGGCTATTATTAATGACAATTGTGCTTGAACCTGGACGAGCCTTTAATTTAATCATGATTAGCTCCTTACGTGCAGCAGGAGACGTGAAGTTTCCAGTTTATATTGGTGTTGCTGTCATGTGGGGCATTGGCGTTACTTTTGCTTGGTTCTTCGCTATTTACCTAAATCTTGGTCTCATGGGGATTTGGATTTCCTTTATTGCTGATGAATGGCTGCGTGGTTTATTCATGCTCCGCCGTTGGAAACAGCGTAATTGGGTATCCATGAGCTTTGTACAACCAGGAAAGAAGCAAGACTCAGTTTAGATGATTGATTTCTCGTTACGTTTATGCTAAAACTAACAAAGTACCTTATTTAAGGGTAAGGGAAATGAAGAGCATGTACTAAAAGTCGGTTATAAACAAGAGGTCGACCATCGGTAACTTGTTGTTAACGGCTTTTATATATCTACTGCTATGATACTTGGTACTGTCTACCTTTTGTATACAAACTAAAATCAGAAAGAAAGTGATAGCAATGGGTATTGTCGTAGTTGAGGTCTGTGACGGAAATGCAATCACTTCTATTGATATAGAGGAAATTTTAGAAAAAGAGTTCCCTGAAGTAGCTGTACTCACAAATGATTGTCTATCCTTTTGCGGACTGTGCAGAGTAAAGCCATATGCGCTCGTTAACAATCGACGCATTTTTGGAAACACACCAGAAGAATGCTTGGATAAAATAAGAGCTGCGATTAAAGAAGAGCTGGCTATGTATGAATAATAGCCAGCCCTTTTTGCTTTTCACTTCACCAGGTTTTTAAAACATCCTATAAAGTGAATCTTCAATCAGTTAATTTCTACCCATTTACATATAGTAGAGATCCTTGGATTAGGTTCACACTAGATAATTCAAAGACATTTTGCATGGATACTGTTTAACTGCTCCATAACACGTTCATATATCCTTTTACGCTTAATACTTCCTCTACCATAAAACGATAAGTTTCCGATAAGGAGCCAGTTATTGAAGGAGCTTGCCTAATTGCCCTTTCCCCAAAATCAATTTTGTTGGATTATGATACGCGGGGTTTTGCAAGTTTCGCCTCCTAAGCCTTTAAATGTAGAATAACATCCATTTCTACAAGCGCATCTTTAGGTAGTTTACTAACTTCAATCGTCGATCTTGCTGGATATGGCTCTTGCAAATAACTACCATATATTTCATTCACGGTGGAAAAATCATCCATTGACTTTAAATAGATTGAAAATTTAGCTGCCTTTGTCAGATCTGTGCCTGCTTTTTCAAGAATGGCTTGAATATTTTTCAATACTTGCTTCGTTTGGTTTTCAATCCCTTCTGTCATTTCCCCTGTCGTCGGATCAATGCCTATTTGCCCCGACACATAAAGAAAATCACCTGCCGCAACAGCTTGTGAGTATGGCCCCAATGCAGCTGGCGCCTTTTCGGTATGAATTGCCTTATTCATTGCTATCTCCTCCTTCTTTTCATCATACCACGGAAAAAGCTACTCTTCTGTTATTTTT
This sequence comes from Virgibacillus sp. 6R, assembly GCF_001895305.1. Classification (NCBI taxonomy): domain Bacteria; kingdom Bacillati; phylum Bacillota; class Bacilli; order Caryophanales; family Bacillaceae; genus Virgibacillus; species Virgibacillus sp. 6R. Next base: position 1,976,836 of record NZ_CP017762.1, read on the forward strand.
TCTCTATATGCCATGACGGATTTAACGTAGTATATATCGCCATAACAAGCATCAAGCTCCTTTGCTCCATCCCGTAAGCAACGGTATTTTTCCTTGTCTGGATCGTTAGCATACATTTTTTGTGAGAATTGAATAGCAGCTTCCTGGGAAAAATTCTCTCCCTGTTCCCGAATAAAATCAATAAACCCCTTTCCAAAATTATAAGACTGAACAGCAGTTAGCAAGTCTCCATCCGCCGCTTTCAATGTTTTGGAAAAATAATAGACACCTTGTTTAATAGATAATTCCGGGTCCTTGATGCATCCTCGCTCGCCACAGTAGCTTTCTGAGGCTTGCATCGGATCGTCCCCACGTCCTCCAGATTCTTGCATCATTATGGCAAGGATGGTTTCTACATGTTTTTCAATCCCATACTGTTTGGCATATTTGGCTACAAGTGGGCGATAATCTAATACTTGTTCACTGATTAATGGCCCTGTTTGTGAATCAGGTTGATTCAACAAAGTACGTTGAAAAAACAACGAAATACCGATAAGTAATATAAACAATGCGACTCCAATTAAAAACGTCCGTTTAACTGCTTTTGACAATCTTCTGCTGTTTTTCATCATTATCTAATCCTTTACTATCATAGCTATTAAAGTACCTACAATCCATCCGAATAATAGATGACCTAGGATCCAAAGTAAAAATGCTGCCTCATCATAAAGAGCTGGTGTACGAGTAGAAAAGCTTGTCGTTACATATAATATTGCACCTATTAAACTACTAATTAGCATATATGTGTATATGCTTTGCCTTTGACCGATCTGTTTCAAGCTATAATAGATACTTGGCACAAGTATGATAGAAACGAGAATATGCAACATAAATTCACTGAATTCATTTAGGCACCAGCTGTTTAATACAGGAATGTAATCAACATTTAACAATAATGTATAGACCTGTTTTGATGTCATTTGTTCCATAAGTTTTAGAAAGCTTCCAAGACCGAGACCTGAGATAACTCCAATGATCATTAATTGCAACAGCCTCATTATTTGATCTCCTTTATTGACGCGATCTAAGGTACTTCCATTTTATATTCCTGAATTCCAAGACATGATAAGAAACTTTGCAAAGTACGTTAGGGAAAAAATGATTATCTTCTTTGTACAACTTATTCTCTTCAGCTTTACGTGATCCTAGATTCTTTTCTGCAAAAATGAATTATCTACCATTTTAAAACAAATTTCGGTTATGCGAAAGTAAGATTTCTTTATGGTATGTCTCAAGTTTTTCTCGACATAGTTATAACCTCTATATTTCCAGCACTCTATTTATGTACAAATTTATTGATTTTTAATACAACAATTGTTTTGAAAAACATGTAAGCGAAATGTAGCTAGTGACCGCTGCGGAAAAACACTACGCTTTCCTAGGGCTGGCGCTCAGCCTCCTCAAAAAAAGAAATTCGCTTTTTTTCTGCAGGGTCTTCCCACTGCGCTTTCCCACAGGACAAGGAAAGCTACGTCAGCGAAACATCGCACGAAGAAAATGTCTAGTTCATTTTCAAGGAGTCTCCGTGTTTTTCCTCCGCTAGCTTGCTTAACAGTATCAACTATAATACTCCCCAAACTTCCACTTAATGGGATAGAAAATCTTACAACTACCGCGCTATCGCATGTAGGTAAAGTGAACCTTCTATCAGGGGGATCTTTCATCCCCCACTGATGATTAGTAGCCCAAGGGTATGGTCTAAAGACTTATTACGAAATACGTTGCAGTTCAGATAACTCCTCTAAGCGGGAGGCTTACAGCACCTTACATACCGGATAAACGATAAATTTTACAACCTAAGAAGTCGCCTAGTTGCTGGGAGATGGAGCCGGACGTGACTAGTCGGTTATTTCGTTTCCACAAGCATCTCATTTTATAGGTTCCTATACAACGAAACAACTCTAACATCCATATCATGATGTTAGAGTCTATCGTCTGCTATTTAGAAGAATCCATAAAACATTTCAGCTTACGGGAAGTGTCAACACACATTTTTCGCATGTTGCCCTTCCTTCATAACGCCAAGAGATGGTATCCATACATCCAGAAAACCAAGCGTAAGCTACATAAGGTTTACGCGGTTACGATCCTCTCCCTAACCGCTGGCCGTTTTTTCCATTTCCTCACCTGATGCTTTTGAACGATTCATGTACAACTGGATAGCTAACATAAGAATAAAGGCGGCTAATCCATATAAATCCGTATTTCCTTCTGGATAAATTAACAATAAACCGACTGCTATGCTTACAAGTCGAATGGACCAGTGGAGCTTTACATACCAAAAGCCAATCAATCCTGCGCCAATCGCGATCATACCTGTAATAGCTGTAAATAAAATCCACCCAACCTCGACTATCGATGTATCAATCATTAATAATTCTGGCTGTAAAACAAACATATACGGAATAATAAAAGCAGCAATAGCCAGCTTCGCAGCATTTACCCCAGTACGAATCGGTTCTCCTCCTGAAATCCCCGTAGCTGCAAAAGCAGCGAGTGCGACTGGTGGAGTGATATCAGCTACAATACCGAAATAAAACACAAACATATGCCCAGCAAGTAATGGTATAGCAACTTCCAATTCACCATTTAAAGCTACTATAGCAGGCAAAGCTATCGTTGAAGTTATAATATAATTCGCAGTCGTAGGTGAACCCATTCCTAAAATAATTGACGTAATCATCGTAAAAAACAAGGTCAATAATAATTGCATATCTGCTGATGTGGCGATGGCTCCTGCGATATCCACTAAACTATTTCCTAACTTTACTCCTAGCCCCGTCTTTGTGACGACACCAACAATAATTCCAGCGCAAGCAGTGGCTGCAGCCACGCCTAATGCTGTACGTGCTCCTGACGTCAGTGCGGTAATGAATTTTCTCGGCGTTATACGCGTTTCCTTCATAAATAAACTAACTAATATGGTAATACCTATTCCATACAGCGCCGTTCGTTCAATGCTAAATCCCTCAAATAACAGCCAAACAATTGCTATAATCGGCAGGAGCAAGTAAATTTTTTTAAGCACTTCTTTCTTAGGGGGGATTTGGTCCTTTGGCAGCCCGTACAAACCAATTCGTTTTGCTTCTAAATGTGTCATGATCCAAATACCAGAAAAATATAAAATAGCTGGGATTAGTGCAGCTTGAGCAATTTCCCAATACCCTACACCAGCAAATTCAATCATTAAAAAAGCAGCCGCTCCCATAATTGGCGGCATAATCTGTCCACCTGTTGACGAGGCTGCTTCTACAGCACCCGCAAAATTCGGTTTATACCCTAATCGTTTCATCATTGGAATGGTATAGGAACCAGTCGTTACTGTATTGGCAACGGAGCTTCCAGATATTGTCCCATTTAATGCACTAGAAAAAATCGCTACCTTCGCAGGTCCCCCAGTCCGTCTACCGGCAATGGAGATGGCTAAATCGTTGAAATAATTCCCGACTCCTGTTTGGACTAAAAATGCACCAAATAACAAAAAGAGGAAAATATAAGTGGAAGAAACTTGCAATGGTGTTCCTAAAATCCCATCTGTCGTAAAAAACATCGTATCGATAAGCTGTTCTAGACTTAATCCTTGATGGGCTATTATGCCAGGCATTTGCCTACCAAATAAAGCATAAATTAAAAACAAACCTGCTATAACTGTAATCGGCAAGCCTACTGCTCTTCGCGCAGCCTCCATTACGAGTAATATAGCCATTCCTCCAATAATCATTTGCGCTTCTGTAATACCGCCAATTTGCTGCACAAGTGTTTCATAGTATAGCGGCCAATAGCTACAAACAATAATCGATAATATAACAAGCACATAATCGTACCAGGCAACCCGGAACTTGTTTCCGCTCCTTCTCGCTGGAAACAAAAGGAAAATTAAGGAGAGTGCAAATCCTAAGTGAACAGTCCGTTGAATATAAGCCGTTTTTTGTCCAAATGCACCTGTATATAATTGAAAGATTGAAAATGCCAGCAGGCCAATGAATACGATCCCAGCAGCCATTCCTGCAAGCTTCCTCGTATTTGATTCTGTATCGTATTTTTGTAACAATTCTTCTTTTTCTTGTTCCGTTAACTGATCTTTTTCCTCACTCATGTATTTCCACTCCTTTCAGGTATTGCCATAGCGTTATGTCTTCCACTTTTAACGTAAACCAAGCACCTGGTTCCACATAATCGTTTAAATAAACGCGATAGTCTGCGCCATCTCCCCAAACGAGTCTATTTTCAGAAACAACTTTTCCATTGCGAAGCTTAATTTGATCAAACGTTTGATTTATATTTTTAATATGATATTTTCCATCTTCGTAAGTAAATTGTTCATCACCTTGCGCATTAGAAGGCATACCGATAGCAAATTCCTCAAAGCTGATTTCCGTTTGGCGGATCGTTTTCTTATCCGTTATTTCATATTTTTCCACTACATCTGTTAAATGAATGGAATGGGTAAATATAAGCTGAAACGGATCCCCCTCCTCGACAGGAAGGAACATTTCTATTCGATTTGTATTTTCCTTATAAAAAATAAGCGCTGTTTGAAAGGGAACAAGTAAAGTAATTAACAGCGTAATACTAGCGAGGAAAATAAGCATAAAACCCCATTGCTTTCTAGCTAAAGCTTTCATATGGTCTTCACCTTATATTTTTAGGTTTCGAAATTTTAAATGTTATGAGATGTCAGTCTTACTTTTAGGGGACAATAGAATAACCGGCAGCAAAATTCTGCAAACTAATTTTACAGCCGGTCACTATCGCTACATCATTACTCAGAAGCTGAAATACCTTCTTCATCAAAATATTTTTTAGCACCTGGATGTAAATCAATACCAATCCCATCAAGAGCAGTATCTTTCGTTATAAGCTGACCCTTATCATGTGCGATTTTATCTGAATTTTCATAAATAGCTTTCGTAATATCGTAGACAACATCTTCGGAGAGACTGTCTGTTACAGCCAGCATCGCTAGTACGGCCACTGTCTGGACATCCTCTTCCAGCCCATATGTCCCTGCAGGAACTGTATCACTTGCATAATAAGGATATTTTTCTACCAAGGCATCCGTCTTTTCTTGAGCAATCGGAACAATATTTACATCCACTTGAGCTTGTAATCCTTCAACAGCACCTGTCGGGGTGCCCGCTGTAATAAATGCGGCATCAATATTTCCGTCTTGAATACCACCAGTCGACTCTCCAAAATCAAGATTTTGCGCTTCAATATCATCCATTGTCATATCATGAATTTCCAAAATCTGCTCCGCATTCACATACGTCCCTGACCCAGGAGCTCCAACAGAAACCGCTTTTCCAGCTAAATCCTCCACTGAGGTAATCCCTGAATCTTTTGTTGTAACAATTTGAATGGTTTCTGGATAAAGGGAGCCAATTGCTTGCACATTATCCACGGGCTCTCCTTCAAATGAGTTTATTCCTTCAATTGCATTAGAGATAACATCTGTCTGTACAAAAGCTAATTGCGCATCTCCATCTCTTAAAGCAGCTACATTATCAGCAGAGGCATTGGATGATTGCGGGTCTGTCTGAATACCTGTTTCATCTTTAATAATGGAGGCCATTTCTCCACCCAAGGGATAATATGTACCACTTGTTCCACCAGTCAATAAGCTTAGAAATTCTGGTTTTTCCCCCTCTGCCTTGCCCCCTTCATCTGCACTGTCAGCTTTATTGTCCCCTCCGCATGCTGTCAGTAATAACGCAAAGATAAATAAGGTAACCATTAATAAAAATTGCTTTGATTGTTTCATGCGTACTCCCCCTTATAAACCTTTTTATAAACTATATTTTAACTTTTTAATCCCTTTATTGTCAAACTATTAGTAATAGAAATAATTAAATTAATATTTTATTATGTATTCGGTTACTTTATTATAAAATAAAATCTGAACAGCTTAAGGAGGTACTTTAGCTTTATAAAAGAGATACATCTTCTGTTATTTTACTATAGTAGTGATCAAGCTTTAGATTCGACGTGGAATTATCGTATGAAGATGGATGTTGCATACTCGCACGCAAAGAGGTGCTTCCGGAGCTGGTCTATTCTGGTGTAGATGGAATGGAGCAGAAGCTTATACTCTCCTCCCCGGAACAAAGGCGCAAGCGCCCGTTTAGCAACGTAGCGAATGGAACAAATCAACTGAGATAAAGGAATCATGCCCCTGCAACCAGGGGTATGCTACGCCTGAGCGGCAAGCCCGTTTTTAGTCGGCCTTCCTCTTTGCGACGAACCGATGATGACTTATCGTAGGGCGATTTTGTGAAGTCGCATCGTTGCTGGGCTCATGCGCCGGACGTAGCTAGCCGGTTATTTCGTTATCCACAAGCGCCTAAATTTATAATTTTGTATGAAAATATCCCTGGCTAAAGGCAATACGAAGCTAAGCCCTTCATCATTGATTTTTTTTTGAGGGGCTCATATTTATATCACTTTGTTTTTAAATCTACCTAAGCTGGTTGCTGATATGATGATGAAATACGATATCCTTTCCTCTTTAAATATTCGATCATTTTTAACTCTTTATTTTTATGATGCTGTTTCACATAATCTGGTCCTAATTCCTGATAAGGTTCTCCTGTTTTTAAAATATTATAAGCAAAGCGGGTTAAGTCTCTTAAATCCCGAATATCTTCAGGAGGCACAAAGCTGCCTTCAATAAGGCCACTGCGCAGTAGCTTTGCTAACCATTCTACAGCCTTGATATCTGCTTTCCTGCCAGGGGCATTTTTAACATGTTTGGGATTGGCAAGCACAAGACGAAATTGATTTTCGAGAATATTCCATTTCAGCTTCCAATAAACACCAGTACTTTCCATCACCACATCCGTTACTCCCAACGATACCAGCCAGTCATTAAGTTCTAGCAATCCTTTCGTTGATGTTGAAAAAGATTCAATTGATTTTTTTGGTCGTTTGTCTAAGGGACCATATAATACACAAGCTACCACTGTTTTCTGGTGTACATCCAAGCCTGCACATCTTTCTATCATTGCTTCCATGGGAGAACCACCTCATCAGTAAATTAACAATACAAATGACAGTAGTTTTCTTGCAAAATTTTTGTATACGTGATCTAGTCACAATAGATGGTACTTCTATACTGTCACAACCCGTTTCTTACGCAGGGTATCCCCTTTCAGGATCCGCCAATGTATATTCGATCTGGTTGTATTGTTATTAGGGTTATACCCACATTTGAATACGGTATATACCTCTATTTCGATTTAAAGTTTATTTTCATCATAGATGGTGGCTCGCGCTCTAGGCGAGCCATGGTGGTTTCTTATCTTTTTAGAAAAACTTGGCTTGTCGTCAAGTCTTATGGCGGAAGCCTTTTTTTCTTATACTGAATGAATTTCATAATTCTTAGTCCTTGTGTATCAATATGTTTGAGATGTAAAAAAGAAAGTACTCCCCAAGTCTTGTATAATGGTAGTCGTCTAAAATCCAATAAAGACTGGAGAGTACTTCCTATGACCATTATACGACAAACAAGTTTATTTGGCATCCAAGAATTATATGACATGGAACCTACCCAAAAATATGAAGCAGTTATTGCTGCGATAAATTTGGATGCAATCTATTATGCAATAACTAAAAGTCACGACTCGGTGCACCAGAAAAACTAAATTATGCAGCTATGATTATTTCCATTGTGGTGAGATATGTGGAACGAATTCCAACGATAAAGGATCTATTAAACGTCTTCGTGATGATATTGCCTTTAAATGGAATTGTGGATTCCTTGTATCCGACTCCGTTCCTTCAGAAGCCTCTTATTCTCGGCTTGTAACGAAATTAATGGCGTGTGACATATTAGAAACGGAAAAGGAAAATATATCGTACATCAAGCTATCGCAGAAGGTTTTATTCAGGATGATACTGCTGCTACCGATGCCTGTCATGTTGAAGCCCGTGATCAAGCACCACCAAAAAAAAGACAAACCAACGTCCGAACCTAAAAAACGTGGCCCGTAAATCGAAAGAAGAGCGTGACGGGGGGTTAAAAGACGAAGCTCAAAAGGAAGCTAACTTGCCCTTGTATGAAAAGAAAATAGAAGCACAATTAGATTTTCCTCTAGCTGAATTACGTGCCGGAGTTCCTCAAGACCCCAAGTGGGGAGTGAAAAAGAATTCGGAAGGAAAGAATGTCTTTTGGTTTGGCTACAAAGCTCACTTAGTCGTTGGCACATCAAGTCAATACATTTTAGATTCCCTCTTTTCATCTGGCAGTTTAAATGATGGGAAGGCAGCTATCCCATTACTGAAGGGAATGAATGAACGCTTTCCTCAACTGTCTTTACGTTATCACACCATGGATGCAGGTTATGATTATGAACCGATATACGATCAATTACATCGAATGGGGCACCAATCTGTGATTGCTTACAACAAGCGAAATGAAGGGGAATTCCTTGGCTATGATAAGCACTTTTCCCCAACCTGTTTTCGCGAGCATTCTTATCGTTATGATAGCTTTGATTCTAAGTATGAGACATTAAAATACACGAGACCAAAAGAATGTAATGATTGTCCTTTAGCCAACGAAGGCATCTGTCAAAAGGTTTATAAGGTAAAAATAACCCAAGACCTTCGGAAATATACCGCTCCAGCTCGCGGTTCAGAGGCTTGGAAAAACATTTTCAAACGTCGTACTGCTGTAGAACGTGTTAACGCATATCTTAAAGAATTCTTTCAGCTTAACAATGTTCGTTATCGTACTGGTGAGCGTGCAAAAGTCCATTTTGACATGGTAACACTTGTGTACAATGCTTCAAAACTAGCTGCAGATCGTATAAATGCACAATTAAATCAGCAACAAGTAGCATGAATTTCTGTTTTTTAAAATACAATTTTAAAATTCTGTATGTCTTTGTATTTTTAAAAAGAGCTATTATGAAATTGACTCAATAGAGTAAAAATTAAAAAGTCACCGGATAAATTTAATTCATCAACTATTATATTCTGGAGCAAATTCATATTAAGTATTAAAAGTCAAAACTTCCTTTTACATTAATACTTCTAGTATTTGTAGATGGAGTACGGATAGCAATATAATATGTACCACTAGGTCCACTTAGTATAAAACTACCACTTGTTTTCCTCCCACCACCATAACTTTTTGTCCAATATTGTTTACCATTACTAGCATTAATAAATCCCAATTGTATTTTTTGTGATGAGGGCTTCCATGTAATTACACCAACCTTTACTTTTTGATTTTTTGACATTTTATACTTGTTTTTAGATTTAACATGTTTATTTATACCAAGAGAAGAATGTCTAACCGTAAAATTTAAAAATGGTGATATTTTGTCAATAGATTCTTCTTCAGTAGATTGATCCTTTTCATACACAAGTTCAGCAACAATATCTTCTGAATCCATATCCGAAATTGAACTTTCCTCTGCACTTGCAGTTCCCACATGAAATAAAAACATAAAAAACAGGCTAAACACCATTACAAAATACTTCTTAACCATTGTTACAACTCCTTTAAGCATTACGTTTTACTTATCACTAGTAACTGTGATTATTCTATTATAATAGCTATATTTACTTTTTTCTACATGCATGTAGTAAAAATATATCCATTTAGCTTAATTTAAGTATGCTTTAAAAAAGCATGGTGTAGTTTTAATAAATAATCTAGACAGTCTTTAAATTTAAAATTAATTTATTAACGATTTATTACCATCTTTTAAAAAGATATTCGTTTTAACCTACGCTAAATTCATTCTTTTCGGATATTTAATATTTACAATGAATCACTACAATGGTATAGTGATAATTGCACTACATAGTTGTAGTTCATGATTATTTTTGTAATTAAACGTCTTTTTAATTACAAAATGACTGTTGATAACTAATAAAAGGAGGATAGTTAATAAAGAAACTTTAAACGAATGCTGATTTGGAAAAAGAAAATCATAGGTTTAAAGATTCTCGTAATTTTATTTATATTTATGTACAGGGAGGTTTTAATTTTGAAAAAATTACTCAATTCATTTTTAATTATTGGTTTATTATTAAGCCTAGTATCGCCTTTAAGCGTATTCGCATCTGATTTAACATCGGAAAATAAAATGGAGAAAGATTATAAAGAATTGATGGGATTGATTAAAGAAAAAGTTTTAGATGGATGGTCTGAAGATCAAATAGGAGAATTACCAGAAGTAATTGAATTTCAAAGTAAATACACAGAAGATGAAATATATCAATATTTAAATACTAAAGTCAGTGCTTTTAATTATAAATTAGTCGAAGATGAGTTAGAGAAGTTAGATTTAGGACTAAACGATAGAGAGATTGTAGAGTTCGATGACGGTAGTTTTGTAGTTGCCGAAACTGCTACTGTTAGTGAAGCTAATTCAGATTCTGTTTCAACATTTGCTAGTCATAGTGGAAAACCAGGTTCAAAATGGAAAACAAGTTATAAAGTTGACTTTTGGGGATTTTATTTAGCGGCCAGAGCTAAAATAAATACTAGTTACACAGTCAACAAAGGTTCTATTAAGATAACTGACGTTACTAAAGCTGGCACAAAAGCAAATGCACCAACAACCATAGTAGTTGACTCATTGAAAAAAGTCACTAATAATAAGAAAACAGTAAAAAGTCGTGGTTCATTTACTAGAGTAAATGGGATAGTTATTGGAGGTCAACCAATTGGGTTTAGCGAGTCTTTTGATTTAACAACTACTTTAAAAATCACAAGTGCCACTAATTCAAAAGTGAAATGGACTTCTAGCTCTAAATCTTCAAAATAAAAGGAGTTATTTTTATGGGTGGCTTTGAACTCAATACGTTCTTTTCTCAAATAATATTTGTAGGGGTAGGGGCTTTAATAGTTTTTTTTCTATTTCGTTATTTGTTAACTAAAAAAAGAAAAAAAAAGAAAAGATAAAACTTCAACCCTTTGTGAGCAAATGTTGCTGGTAGATAGATAATACTAAAAAGAAGGCGACTTATGCAATACCTGATAAGCCGCTTTCTTTGAGTATTAAAGAATATGATTTCTCGTATAAGTGATTTATTATAATTAATGATGTTTTACTTTATTCTATTCATTCGTCTTCTAAAACTATTTCACCATTTTCAACTTGTTTAAGAATTTCTTCCCAATCTTCTTTCGAGAATTTAGATTCATCAGATTTCTTGACTGAATTTATTTCATAATTACTCCCTTCTTCTTGTTCTTCTGTTGACTTGTCATTACCAGCTTTAAAAAGCACCACTTCTGATACTCTATTTATATTTTCGTGAATTAAGTTAGCACTTACAACACTACCGCTTCCGATAGCTAAAAATATTATGAAGGATAGGATTACAATAGATTTACTAACCTTTTTTGCTTCTAATATTCTCAATAATCTTTTTTTAAAATCAACTTGACCTGTCGCAAAAAAAGTACCCAAAAGATATGGGGTTGTCTCTTGATTGGAACGATAGATCATATTTAAAATGGTTTCACCATATTTTTTTCTCTCTCTGTGAGACATTTTTATCACGACATCTTCATCGCAGGAAAGTTCACTCCATTTATTGATTTCTTTTTGTAATATATAAACAAATGGGTTATACCAATGGAGTATGGTTGCGAGCAACGCAGTTCTCTTTACCCATAAATCTTTTCGCTTATAATGTATTAATTCATGCTTAATTATCATTTCTAACTCATCGGGTAGAATATCATGCATCGGTAATACAATAGTAGGCTTAAAAACACCAATAATTATGGGGCTGATATTTAAACGACAAAATACGATTTCGACAGGAGAGTTTAGATTCATATTCTCCATCTGTTTGCGTAGAACATCGTATACAATATTTTCTTTTGGAACAGAAAAGCAACTCGCTTTAAGTTTTTTCGTGAATCGCATAAATATATATATAAATCCTAAACTACTAATCATTACGCCAATAACCCAAACTACAACAACGACTTGAAAAAAAGTCGTTGTTAAAGATAAGACAGGTTGAAAAATAATAGATTGTTCTATATATTGAGTAGTCACATCTTCGCTGTTAATTACCGATAATAAATCTGACACCAGAAAGACTGGAACAAGAAAAAAGAATAAAGATAATTTTCTATTCCGATAATACCACTTTGATGAAAGAGTCCTTTTAGAAAGATATGTTATAAATAGTGAAAATAACAATACACTGCTTCCTGCTATAGATAGACCAATAATTATAGTTAGATATTCCACCATTATCAAACCTACCTATTATCAAACCATTTTTTGATTTCATCCAATTCTTCAGAATTAATATCGTCATCATAAAGTGTCGCTAAAAAATTCTTCACAGATCCTTTATACATCGTATTTAAAAAACCCTGTGCTTTCTTTTTTTCGTACATTTCAAACGATAATCTTGGGCTATAAACATTTGACCGTCCTTCTCTCTTTACAGTAAGCATCCCTTTATCTTCTAACCTAGAAAGAAAGGTTGCAATTGTTTGCCCTTTCCATTTTTTACCTTCTTTTACTAGAAAAACTTCCAATAATTCATTCGATTTAAAGGGACGATTTATTTTCCAAATTTCTTTCATTATTTTCATTTCCGTTTCAGATAGACTTTGGAAATCATTCAATTTATACACCTCGTATTAAATTGCATATTTACATTATAATAAATTACTACATCAATATAGTAACATGCTACTATATTATATTTAATCTTGTCAATTTGCTATATTTATAGTTTATAAGAGCTTAACTATAATATGAAACGTTTATGCCATCAGAATTTCCCACTACGGGGGCAGGGAGTGGATATCCATGATAACGAGTTGGTACAAAAACATGTGCTAACTGCTTCGACCGCATTTGCCTTCGCTGCTTTTGCCTAGGTGTTGCGGTTAAATAGATCCTTGTACCAGAAGGCTTTAATGCCCTTTCTGTCGCAAAAGCTAACGAAGCATCTTGTAATAAGGGAAAGCGTCTATTTCATCAATGACGACGACATCAAACGCGTGTTCAAACCGTAATAGCTGATGAGTTGATGCGATCATGATTTGCGAAGTACCTTGCTTTTCACCGCTATCCCCATACAATGCCTGAATGGCTACTGCTGAAAAAGCCTGTTGTATTCGGGGTAATAATTCCCTTACCACGTCTATTCTTGGCGTAGCTATACAAATTCGCATTCCTTGTCGCAATGCTTCTTCGATTCCAGAAAATAGCATCTCTGTTTTTCCAGATCCACAAACAGCCAATACTGAAAACGTAGATTTCTTACAAAGAGACACACGCGTTTTTGTACACTTTATTTAGAACATAGGATATGATTATAATGCAACTCGAACTTATAAATAAGATTATTCCTAAAATTAGTCACAAACTCTAATTTTAGGAATAACTTAAAGAATCCATTTTGAAAAAAGATTAATCAAAATGGATTCTCTTTTTGTGAAATAATAACTTTTAGAATAACTTAGAGTGATTTTTGGTTTTAGTGCCCTGTTAATGTTTGTAATATAAATAAAAGTTATCCACTCGAAAACTTGCAAAAAGTCTACTCGACACTTTTAATTTCTAGAAATCCTTTTATAATGATAAAAACAAAGAAATTTTTGTTAATACTACTGATATAATTAATAGAATGAATTTCATAATTCTTAGCCCTTGTGTATCAATGTGTTTGAGATGTAAAAAAGGAAGTGCCTCCCCAAGTCTTGTATAATGGTAGTTGACTAAAACATCCCAAAAGACTGGAGGAGTACTTCCTATGACTATTATACGACAACCAAGTTTATTTGGCATCCAAGAATTATATGACATGGAATCTACCAAAAAATATGAAGCAGTTATTGCCGCGATAAATTTGGATGCAATCTATTATGCAATGACTAAAAAGTCACGACTCGGTGCACCAGAAAAACTAAAGCGTGCGAAAGTCCATTTTGACATGGTAACACTTGTGTACAATGCTTCAAAACTAGCTGCAGATCGTATAAATGCACAATTAAATAATCAGCAACAAGTAGCATGATTTCTGTTTTTTATAATACAATTTTAAAATTCTGTATGTCTTTGTATTTTTAAAAAGAGCTATTATGAAATTGACTCATACTATAAACCAAAAAAACTTTTACTTCCCTATAGTTTAAAAAACCCGCAGCATCTAATCGCTACGGGAACTCTAATTGCATATTTTTACATGAAGGCAAACGCTTCATTCCAATGCTTTTGTTAGATTATTTTATGAATGATTCTATAATATCCTTTACTGTTGCTTCCGTTCTGATTTGACCAACTCCTTGTCCTGCCCATAAGGATTGATAAGCAGAATCACCTTGCTCCTTGGCTGCTTTTCTTATATCCTTCGTGCAGTCATTTTGAATCGGAAATGGCAAAGCTGTCATTTGTTTTTGCTCCAGTTCGTTAATGAATGTATTGACAATTCCTCTTGCCGGTCTGCCTGAGAAAAATGTTGTGATCACTGTATCTTCTGCTTTTGCATTAAGAATAGCTTCCTTATAAGAAGGCGCTGTTCCGGCCTCTTCAGCAACGAGGAAACGTGTTCCAATTTGCACAGCTTCCGCTCCCAACTTTAGTAGCCCTTCCATTTGCTCTTTACAAATGATCCCACCTGTTGCGACAACAGGAATATTAACCTGTTCCGTAATAGCACAAAGCAATGATACTAACCCGATATTACACCCATCTGGATATTGATCGATATAAAATGTACCTCGATGCCCACCAGCTTCACTCCCTTGTGCTACGACTATATCATATCCCGCCTCTTCAAGCTGTTTTGCTTCTTCTACATTCGTTGCCATTCCAATTAAGATCACATGATTATTTTTCAACTTCTCGATATGTTCATTTGCTAATATACCAAAAGCCGTGCTTATAATAGGAACCTTTTCCGTTAACAAAACTTCTAGATTCTCTTGCATATAATCATGCACTTGCACTTCTTTACTTCCTGGCTCAATCCTTAAACGTTCTCGAAAGGTATTTAATTCTGATTGCATTGGCTCCAAATCGTCTGAACTCGCTTGTAAATTCGTCGCAAACAGATTAACTGCAAATGGTTGATCCGTTAATTGTTTTACTTGTTGGATTAATTTTTGTAATGCTTCTGGTTTCATATAGCCTGCCCCTATTGTTCCTAGCGCCCCTTGATTTGCAACTGCTGCGACAAGTTCTGGTGTCGTAATCCCACCAGCCATTCCCGCCTGAATAATCGGTAGCTTCACTTTAGTTAATGTTAGAAAACGATTCATCCTATCTTCCTCCCATCCATACCCTTTTTATAAGCATACTATACAAGGAAACTTCATGTCATGGGATGCTCTTTACCATGACAAGTTAGTTAAACCAATCGGGCCTTTACGGGGAGTCTTCGCACCTTTTCTGTAACTCTATGTGAAGTCTACAGCCCGTTTTCGCGGGATACAGGGGAAACCTCTTGTTAGAAGAGGTTCTTTAGAATTCATGCTGCCTTTTCCAATAATAATCTTGACAATTGTTAGAAAATTCAATATCATATGGCTATTAACTATTTAATTGTAAAAACACATCCGCCTGTATAATCCGAGGAAGTCTTGTTGCAACCTGTTTTCATGCAATAGTCAAAACAGATTCATCTTCGCTTCGGCGGGTGCAGCATTTATATTACTCAAACAGGAGCGATCGAATGAAAATGAAAGTAGCCATATTTTGCCCAAGTTCTATGCTGAGTCGAGTTAAAAAAATAGCTGTAGATAAAGAGCTTGAATTTATGTTTTTTCCGTACGTGCAAACAAAAGAGTTGTTTTATCAAGTAGAAAAAGCATATGTATGTGATATCTATCTTTTCACCGAACAAATTCCATACTTATTGGTGAAAAATAAAGCTGTCAAAAAAACGACTCCTTGCATCTATATTTCTTTGAATGAATATATGCTATTAACAACATTAAGTCTTTTGAAACAGGAAAGGGAACAAAACTGGAACCGTATTTCTATGGATGTTTGCGATGTAAAACCTGTATACAATGTTTTATCAGAATTAGATTTGCAAGATAATGACATCTATTTTCTTCAAACTAACGAATCGATGTCTCATGACTTCTCTTCTATTGTTGAATATCACCAACGTCTATGGAAACAAGGAAAGATAGATTATGTTCTTACATCCCTCAAAGAAGTAGAAGAGAAACTGAAGCAAAAGGAAATTCCAGCCAGAAAGATACATACTCCCTCATTAAATATTAAATTAGCCATTGAAGAGGCAAGACAAGTCGCTAAACTGCGGCAATATCAACTGAATACAACCCAAATCGTAATCGGATATATCCAGCTAAAATCGACTGAAGCAAAAGTACAGTCTTTCGACAGCAATGTGCAATTACGACATATCATTGAGGAATTCGCTCACCAAAACAATGCATGTGTAGTAATAAATAAACATAATCGCGTCATGCTCTTTGGAACAAATAGCATGTTAGATCACATCAAACGACATTACCGTGATTTTCCATTACTTCATGTCATCGAACGTCGTTCACAACTTCCTGTGGCTATTGGGTTTGGGCTTGGGCTTAATGCAAAAAGAGCAAAAGAAAATGCTAAAACAGCGTTAAAGGCTTGCTTAGGTGAGAATGAAAGCAAATGTTATCTGGTAAATGAAAATCAGGATATGATTGGTCCTATTGGCATAACCAAAACCTTTGATACTTCGAAATTGTATCAGGCATTGATTCATAAAGCACGGTTAAATAACGAAATATCCTATAATTTCATTCAATTCGTTACATTGCGTAATAATGAGCCATTCTCGTCGCATGATTTCGCCTTACATTATAAAGTAACCAAGCGCAGTGCCGAACGAACCATTAATAAGCTTTTAGCAGGTAAAGTTATTAAAGTAACAGGTGAAGAAAAACCATATATAAGGGGACGACCAAGAAAGCTTTTTAGCTTGAATTTGTAAATATTTACTCAAACAAATGAAAGAAGCCTTACTAATAGCGCTTCTTTCACATCCCTTGCCTTTATATATTTAATAGTTCGCGTACATCATTCTCACTTAAGCTGGAAAGCATTGCTTCCCCTGGTTGAATTACTTGATCGATTAATTCGCGCTTCTTTTGCTGCAACTCGTATATTTTCTCTTCGATGGTTCCTTCTGTAATTAAACGAATAACTTGTACGACATTCTTTTGACCAAATCGATGCGCACGGCCGGTTGCCTGATCCTCCACTGCTGGATTCCACCATAAATCGTAAAGAATAACCGTATCTGCGCCTGTTAAATTCAGACCGGTACCACCGGCTTTTAACGAAATAAGAAAAACATCATTTTCACCGTTATTAAAACGTTCACTCATTTCTACACGTTCCTGCGACGGCGTTTGACCATGTAAATAAAAATAGCCAATCTGCTCTTTGTCTAATTCTTTCTGAATAATCTCATGCATGGAGGTAAACTGAGAAAAAATCAACATTCGTTTGCCACTTTCTTTGGCATTTCTTACCGTTTCCATCAATTGTTCCAGCTTGCCCGAGTTTCCTTGGTAGTTTTCTATAAATAACGACGGATGACAGCATATCTGCCGTAAGCGCGTTAAACCAGCCAAGATTTTCATACGGCTTTTCTGGAAGCCATTTTCGCTCATTGATTGTACCGCTTCTTGTTGTAGTTGACGGTGATAACCAATATATAAATCCTTCTGGTCTTTCGTTAAATGAGAGCTGTGCACCGTTTCAATCTTTTCAGGCAACTCATGTAATACATCTCGTTTTAAACGCCGCAGAATAAACGGTCTTGTTATCATGGCAATTTTGTCGTAAGGAAGTTGTTTAAATGTT
Organism: Virgibacillus sp. 6R; assembly: GCF_001895305.1. NCBI lineage: Bacteria > Bacillati > Bacillota > Bacilli > Caryophanales > Bacillaceae > Virgibacillus > Virgibacillus sp. 6R. The sequence continues at coordinate 1,994,703 of NZ_CP017762.1, forward strand.
TTATAGTTAGGCATTAAGCCTGGTAAAATCACTTGAAAAATCGCCCACAATTCATCAATAGAGTTTTCAATCGGTGTGCCACTTAACGCAAAACGGCGCCCTGCTTGAATGCTCCGAATCGCCTTTGATGTTTTCGTCGCATAATTTTTAATATATTGTGCCTCATCGAGAATTAACGTTTGAAAAGAAATATCCTGATACAGCTCTATATCTTGCCTCACTGTAGCATAGGAAGTGATCCAAACATCCATCTGCTTCGAATCCGCAAATTTCTGTTTCCGCTCCTGTGGTGTACCTGTTAAGACGGCGACTTGCAATTGTGGAGCGAATTTAGCACATTCATTTTTCCAGTTGTATACAACAGAAGACGGCGCAACAATAAGATGTGGGTATTCACCCGGCTCTGAAGCGATATAGGAAATACTTTGCAACGTTTTTCCCAGTCCCATATCATCAGCCAAAATACCGCCTAAATGATACTCGCTTAACGACTTAAACCATTGATAGCCTGTCTCCTGATAGTTCCTAAGCTCAACAAATAGTTCAGGAAGTGGGTAAACCTGCTCTTCTGGTGATTTTAAATGATGTAACAACTTGCGAAACGAGCGATCATAATTTTTATCGGTTTGCAATAGCTCATCAATTTGTACACCGCGGTAAACCGGTACCTTCATATTGCCTTCTGTAACATCATCCGTACTTATATTCATATCCTCAAAAAATTGTTGCATAGATAGAAACGTATCATTTTCTAAAGATAGTAATGCCCCGTTATCTAAGCGATAATATCGCTTTTTTTCTATTACAGCTGCTAAAATTTGTTTGATTTCCGACTCATTAACACCTTCAATATCAAAACCAATATCTAATAAATTGGATGAACTTTCGACCTGCACTTTGGTATAGGCTTGAGGCTCCTGTTCCACGATTAGATTGCGAATAGCAGCTGTTAAAAACAATGCTACATGCGCATCTAATTTCGGTAACGTGTAATAAATAAACTCATACATTGCTTCTTCATCGTCTACATGAATATATAATTCTTTTCCGTTATAATGAAAATCCGCATATTCAATGAGCTGCATGATTTGTTGTTCTTTTTCCACATCTCGAATAATAATGATATCATTCGACTCTCTTCCACCAAAAGGATCGATTCGCTCATCGCCATAATGATATTCCAATTTTCCAACAATATATGAACCCTTTACTTCCAAATAAAGCTTGGCTTCAAGTGGAAACTGGACGATATCTTTTGCAACATTATCGGCAATCGATACATTGCCCACTTTTCTTAACGATGGAATGACAGTAGATACAAATTCATCAGCCTGATTTTTAGCAATTGGCAATTGCCAATGATGATGTTGAAACCGACGAAGCTGCTTCATAATGGACGCTTGATGCGGTTCAGGAAAATAGAACACTCCATTTGCAAACAAAAGCTCATAATGTGGCAAAAAGACCACGTCTTGCAATGGATCCATTTTTAGTAATAGTTCCTCTCGGCTTTGGCCTGATAAAGAAAAGGCAAACGGCATTTTCTCTTTTTCAACCATTACAGATGAATAATTTTCCTTCGTTGTGTCTACATAAAATGACCGTTTTACCATCTGCTCCAGTAACGTTTTTGCTTCTAAAGGCGGAATGAGTATAAAACGTTTGCTCTCTTGATGACTGGAAAATCTATCCTCACTACGATAGACACGCTCACTTTGTAAGATAGCATGCAACTGAACCAAAAGGTCCATATCCTCTTGAGCAAAGGTGTGCAGCTCTGGAAGATAGGAAAACCGCTTGGTTAACGGATATTCTCTTTTCTCCATAATATGTTCTAATAAAGAACGAGCATCTTTTACAACATAGCAACGCTTTTCACCCATTTTTATTTCTACTTGTATTTGCTCATGATAGTCCAGCTTACAAATATATTCCACCTTAAGCTCGATTTGATTCGGCGATGGTGCTTTCAGCTGATCCGTTGGCGGAAGATTATTTAACGCATTCATCAAATTTTGCGTTAAGTGATAGTCATAGGAAGAAAAATCTGCCATCGTCCCCTTATCTTTATTCACAATTTTAATTAACACAGCTGCTATATGTTTACATGTACCAAACGTATCAAATGCTGGACAGTTACAATAGGTATCAATGGAACCATTTGCTAGATTTTTTGCATTAATTTCTACCATGTAGTTCTCCGTTCCTTCAACCGTTGCCGACCACTCCTGATAATTAATATCAAATAACGGATCACTGACGCGACCTTGTCTATAATATTTTAACCCTCGTTTATAAATGACCGACGGAAATAATTTTTCCACATTAATATCACGGATTGTTTTCAAAACAGAAATACCTTCCTTTGCCAATACTTATGCTTCTATTGTAAACAAGTTTCCCCTGTTTTTAAACTATTCTTCCCTTTCACAGATCGTTACTTACAAAACTGTAAGCTTGCTGAAAGGAAGTTCAATACCTGTAATTTCCATTTGACGCTAAACTAATAATAAAAAAATAATACTGGAGGTAAAACCATGACGCAATCTGTTTTACAAGTGAACCACTTAAATAAATCATATGGAAAATATAAAGAAACGCAATCTTATGCATTAAAAGACGTATCATTTGAAATGAAAACCGGTGAGTTTGTATGTTATTAAAGCTTTCTCTAACAAGTATGCGGAAAATGTTTAAGGATTATTTAGTATTATTATTTGGGCTAACCATCTCCATTGCTATATTTTATATGTTTCAAACACTGGCTCAAAATGAGGCTTTTGTTGAAGCAAATTCCCTTATTAATTCCATTATGTTTATTTTCCATGTGGGTACAGTCATTCTTGGATTTATTACTATATTTTATACCTTTTATGCCACATCCTTTATTCAAACATTACGACAAAAGGAAATGGCTATGTATATGACGCTGGGAGCGAAAAAAAGTAAGATTACCCAGTTGATGTTTATGGAAACCCTGTTTATTGGACTCATTTCCCTAGCTATTGGTATTATACTTGGCTTTGGGTTAACGACAGTTATGACCGATTTATTAATGGAAAAACTTAACTTATCAGCAGAAGCAGAAGGATTTAAAGCTATTTATACCAAATCGATTTTGTCCACGGTTATTTTCTATGTCGCTTTATTTTTATTAACGTCCATCGTTAATGCGTGGCAAATTGGCAGAAAAAAAGTACTTGATTTGTTACAGGCTAATCAAAAACAAGATGTTATTAAAACGAATGGTGTAAAAACATTTCTCGGTGTGGTTTTTTCTGTTATTTTAATTGCCATCGCTTATTATATTTTTATCAATATGCTAGATTTTAAGTCTACAGAAATAAAAAAGATAGCAGTGATTATTATAACAGTTACAGTCATTCCAGGGACATTCTTCATGTTTATTTACTTGCTGCCCTTCTTTGTAAAGAAACTGAAAAAAAATCGTATTTTAAATGAAACTGGAATCAACTCCTTTACACTAGGCCAATTACGCTTTCGTATGCTTGATTTAACAAAAGTGCTGGGAACAGTAGCGATGTTAATTGCCCTTGGATTAGGTGCGATGACAGCAGGCATTTCCTTTTACCATAACGCGGAAGTTCAAACTTCTAAACTTAAAGTAAATGATATCGCTATATACCAACCAATAAAAGAAGATATGGACACGATTAAAACGATGAAACTACCCGAAAAACATACGTATGTATATAAGCTAACAGATGATAACGTTTATTTTCTTAAAAGCAATTTATTAAAACAACCACCTTTAATTCCTGATACAGCTGGCATTCAAAAACTGGCAGATGTAAAAATAAAACGGGTAGCTAGTAAGCTCCCTGCAGCTGTATATTCCATGGATGGTCAAGAAGGCGAAATGTTGCCAGAGGCTTGGGTTAATGCTATTTCAGGTGAGTTAAATGCAAGCTTTGAAATGTTTGGTCCAAGAATGATTTATGTGGTTGACGAAAACCATTTCCAAAAAATAAACGCAGAGGAAGAGCAAGTCATTTTAGCTCGCACAGACGACTTCACAAAATATTTACCAAAACTCAAGCAATTAGAAGAAAGGCAAAAGGAGGTTGCCGAACTCTATACTGAAGAACCGATAGCGTATTACGGAGGAAAATCCACACTTTACACTAGTTTATATCAGCTTTCTAGCGGCACCATCTTTATGGGAGTTTTCTTAGGTATTGCCTTCCTGATGATGATGGCTAGTGTGCTAATGTTTAAGTTGCTATCAAGCGCCAGAGCAGATATTGAACGTTACCACATGCTAAGAAAAATTGGCGTACGTAAGAAGCTATTGGAGCGATCGATTTACCGAGAGCTGTTCCTGCTATTCTTATTCCCAGCAATCGTTGGTTTCGCACACGTCTTGGTTGGCATGCAAGCTTTTGCCATCATCTTGGTCGAACCTTACACTAAAATATGGTTACCAATTAGTATTTTCTTACTGATTTACGGTATTTACTACGTTATAACTGTCCAATTGTACAAGCGAATTGTACTGCCTAAGCAAAAGTAGAGAATGGTAAGAACCAAGCAGCAAAAATGCTTGGTTCTTTAGCATTTATTTAAGGCTACAAAATCTAGCTTCCATCAACGGAAGGCTTAATGCGCATTCCATTCGGATCAAAAAGAAGTATTCATCAGCCCAGTTATTATCGCTTTACCATCAAATAAATGAATCTTCAATTTTTAAATCAGCATTCGGTTTCTTCTGTAGACTAAACTAATTTTAATTATATAAGGTTACAAATCTGTAAGCATGCTGAAAGGAAATTCGATACCTGTAATTTCCATATAGCGTTAAGCTAACAATAGAAAATATAAAGTTGGAGGTAGAACTATGACACAGTCTGTCTTACAAGTGAACCATTTAAACAAGTTATATGGAAAACATAAAGAAACACAATATCATGCCTTAAAGGACGTATCATTTGAAATGAACACAGGTGAATTTGTCGGCATTATGGGACCATCAGGTGCTGGAAAAACAACGCTTTTAAATGTGATATCCACATTAGACCAAGCTACAGACGGCTCTGTTAAAATTGCCGGAACGGATATTACCAAAATGAAGCAAAATCAACTAGCTGATTTTCGCTCACAACAGCTTGGCTTTATCTTTCAGGATTTTAATCTATTGGAAAACCTTACTGTTTACGAGAATATCGCTTTGCCTTTATCTTTACAAGGTGTTGCGGTAAAACAAATTAAACCAAGCGTGTTAAAGGTGGCGGAAAATCTCGGCATTCAAGATATTCTTCCTAAATACCCAGTAACGATTTCAGGTGGGCAGAAGCAACGGGTTGCCGCAGCTCGTGCACTCGTTCATGAGCCTGCACTTATACTGGCAGACGAACCAACAGGAGCATTGGATTCTAAAAATGCTAGAAGTTTAATGGAAACCTTCGTCCATATGAATGAAAACCTTGGTACATCGATTATGCTAGTAACACATGATCCGCTTAGTGCAAGTTACTGTCAGCGTATATTATTTATCCAAGATGGGCAGCTGTATAAAGAAATCCATCGCAATCATACACGAAGTGCATTTCACCAAGATATACTTAATGTACTTTCCGAATTTAACACTCCGAGTGAATGGTAAAAGAAGGTGATAACATGTTAGTAAAATTATCTCTAACAAGTATGCGGAAAATGTTTAAGGATTATCTAGTATTACTATTTGGATTAACCATTTCCATCGCGATTTTCTATATGTTTCAAACACTAGCTCAAAACAAAGCTTTTGTTGAAGCAAATGCTATGATTAGTGCAACAATGTTTGTTTTTCATGTCGGAACTTTTATTCTCGGGTTTATTTCCATATTTTATATTTTTTATGCCACCTCGTTTATTCAAACATTGCGGCAAAAAGAAATGGCAATGTATATGACGCTAGGAGCGAAAAAAAGTAAGATTACCCAGTTGATGTTTATGGAAACACTATTTATCGGACTGATCTCGCTTGTGATTGGGATTATAATTGGAATGGGATTAACGACGGTTATCGCTGATGTGTTGATGGATATGCTTGATTTTTCAGCAGAAGCTACCGGATTTAAAGCAATTTATGCCTCTTCAATAATCACAACCGTTATCTTTTATATTATTTTGTTTTTATTAACATCAATGGTGAATGCTTGGAAAATCGGCAGGAAAAAAGTGCTTGATTTACTACAAGCAAATAAACAGGAGGATTTTATTAAAACAAGTGGCGTAAAAACATTTTTTGGTGTGCTGTTTTCCATTATTTTAATGGCTGTTGGCTACTATACGATGATTCATATCGCTAAATTCCAACACATCGGAGTTATTTTAGCAACTGTTACGATCGTACCAGGAACATACTTGATTTTCATTTCAATTTTACCATACTTTGTAAAAACATTAAAACAAAATCGGGTTTTAAATGAAACAGGAATTAATTCGTTCACATTGGGGCAATTACGATTCCGAATGCTTAACTTAACCAAGGTGCTAGGGACTGTAGCGATGTTAATAGCACTTGGATTAGGTGCGATGACAGCCGGTTTATCGTTTTATCATAATGTTGAGCTGCAAGCTTCTACCTTTAAAGCAAACGACGCAGCAATCTACGAACCAACAAAAGAAGACTTGAAGACGTTAGAAGCAATGGAGCTAACAGAGGAAAATACGTATCTGTATAAAGTAACAGATAACGGAGTATTTTTCCTTAAAGAAAGCTTATTAGAACAGCCGCCATTAGTCCCCCATATGGGAGATGAAAAAGGAGTTGGCATGGAAAAACTGGCAGATGTAAAAATAAAGCGAGTCAAAGAGAAACTCCCTGCTCCCGTATATACGATGTATGGCACTAAAGGGGAAGAGCTCCCGGATAAATGGTGGAATGCTATTTCCTTTGAATTAAATGCAGATGATAATATGTTTGGTGAAAGAACGATTTATGTGGTTGATCAGAGCCATTATGGGAAAATAGATGCTAAAGAAAAACAGGTTATCTTAACGAAGGCAGATGACTTTTCTAAACATTTGTCCGCGTTCAAGCAACTGGAAGAAAGACAAAAAATAGTTGCCGAAAGTTACGTAGGTCATACTGTAGACAATGCGGGCGGAAAATACAATAACTACGTTGGTTTAAAAAGTTTTTCCAGCGGTACAGTATTTATGGGAATTTTCCTCGGTATTGCATTTTTAATGATGATGGCGAGTGTGCTTATGTTTAAATTACTATCAAGTGCTGGAGCAGATATCGAGCGCTATCATATGTTACGGAAAATCGGTGTGCGCAAGTCGTTATTAAAACGGTCCATTTACCGAGAATTATTTCTCCTATTTTTATTCCCGGCCATTATTGGGCTCGTTCATGTCCTAATTGGCATGCAAATGTTTTCTTTCATCTTGGTTGAGCCTTATACAAAAATTTGGCTACCGATTAGCCTTTTCGTAGCTATCTACGGTTTATATTATGTCATTACGGTCCAATTGTACAAACGTATTGTACTGCCTAAGCATCACTAATAGAAAAAAATTTAAGCTGTAAAACAAACTGAATAACGAAAACCCAAAAATAAGGAACCGAGCAACAGTAGTTTGGTTCCTTATTTATCTGGAATTACTGTAAATTCGCTTGAATTCAAATGACCGTGGTAACTCTTACTAAGAGAGGATTCACTTCATTATGATTTCTTCCCACGAACAGCAATAAATACTAAATAGAGATACAATAACATGGATATGAATACGGAGCCGGCAGCAGTTACATAGATAACTGCATAATTAAATAAGAAGGCAATTTGTCCAAAGATGATAGCTCCCATACCAACACCTAAATCAAAAAAGGAAAAGAAAGTCGCATTCGCCATCCCTTTACGGTTTGCCGGTGCTTTTTCTACCGCCCAAGCCTGTAATGCAGGCTGAATCATTCCGAACCCAAGTCCATATAAGCTAGCTGCAACTAATAAAATTACCGTGCTTGGAAGCCAAGCTAATAATAGCATAGCGCCAAAAATCAGGATTGTTCCGGGAAGAAAAACGTATAAATGACCTCTCCGATCATAAATTTTTCCGGCGAAAGTTCGGGAAATCAAAAGGAAAACAGCATACATTAAAAAATAGCCTTCGATGCCAGCAATCTCTTGTTCAGCTGCGTGCAGAGGTAGGAAGGTAGCAATACCGCCAAAAGTAAACGTCACAAAAAACAACAGCAAAGAGGGTTGAATAGCCGTTTTCTCAAAAATATCAAACTTTAAAGTCACCGTCTTATCCTTTGATTGCTCTACTTTTTTATATTTAATTTTACTTGATAGAATTAAAGCAGCAAGACCAGCAGAGGCGCAGATTAGAAAAAATTGGGAGAAGCGCATTTGGTCGACGAGGGCTAATCCTAAAGATGGGCCAAGTGCTAATGCTAGGTTACCAGCCAAGCCAAAATAACCCATCCCTTCTCCACGACGTGAAGGTGGAATTAAATCCGTAGCAATTGTACCTGTGGCTGTCGTTGAAAATCCCCAACCGATTCCTTGAACGATTCGGAGGATAAGTAATAGTGCAATGCTCGAAACGAGTGCAAATGAACCAACAGATAATACAAAGATAAGCAGTCCAAACATATAAACAAATTGTCTTCCTTTGGATTCCAAAGCGTGACCTGCATATGGACGCAGGATCAATGCCGAAAATGTAAATATTCCCACAATAACCCCAATGAGTTGATCACTGCCACCTAACTCTTTAACAAACAGCGGTAAAGTCGGCAGCGTCATTTGAAAGCCTAAAAATATACAGAAATTGGCGAGACAAATCAGGATAAAGTCACGTGTCCAAATTTTTTCATGTTTTGTCTCTGCCTTAGGTTGTGCATCCATGAATCGCTCTCCTTCCAAACATTCCGATGCTTTTCTTCGATACTCGAAATATATTATACAGAAGTGGGGGGAGAAAGCAATCTATTCAACTTAGAAGTTTTTGACCGAACTTGAGTTAGGCAAAGCGCTTATTTCAACATATAATAGAACCTCATTAAAAAGAGGCTTAGAAAAACTTGGCTTGTCGCCAAGTCTTATGGCGAAAGCCTTTTGTTTTTCTTATACTATAAACCAAAAAAATCTTATACTTTCCTATAGTGGAACAAAGGCGCGGGGCGCTCGTTTAGCAACGTAGTAAATGGATGAACCCTTCCTTGTACCGCTCTTACATTAATTGATCATACCCTATTCATGCCTTCGCGGAGTTCCGCATATATGCCCGGCAAATGGGGTTCAGAATAACGTCCAGCTTGGACTAAGCGTGGAGTGACTTTGGTATCTTTTACATCATTTTCGATTGGGGTATTGTCATCCAACTCTTTTGACTTTTAACATGTGCTGGAATGACAACGACTACTTTGAGTTTGTTTTCCATTAGCCAGTATGCAAGAGGCAGCAATAGCGTCCAGTAGGTTCCATACCAATCGTCTTATCACTTTTATTGTTTTGCACGGCTAATTCATTTATCCAACCCTTAAAGTACTGAAAACCTTCGAAACTATTCTCAACTTAAAGCGCTTTTCCGAATTGAATTCCTCGCTTATTTTGAGCGCGAGCAACATGCTTCTCTTTAGCAATATCAATTCCCACAATTAAAATTTCCTCTGTCAGTTGCAATATCTTTTCATTTTGTTTATAATTGTGTTTATAATTCATATTAATCCTCCTTGGTTAATTTAAGGGTCCATTTTTGCGATTAGCTTTGGACACCTCGTATCATACCAAGGAGGCTTTTTAGTTCAATCCTCATTTTGCTTTATTACAGGAATGCTTTCTTATCTTGTAAAAAAAGACTCCTCTTTAAAAGGTAGAATCCATTTTCCTTTTAAAGAGGAACGGTCTTTTTTTATTTTAACTCTGGCCAAAATTCTCGATTAGCTTCTATTAAGTCGTCTAAAATTTCTTTCGCTACTTTTGCACTTGGCACTGTTTTCGAAAGCGTGAGAGCTTGCCATAATTTTTGATAGCTTCCTTCCATATATGCTTGGACTACCAGCTTTTCCACTGTTACCTGTTGATACATTAAAGCCCGTTGGAATTCGGGAATCTTGCCTTGGCATAACGGTTCAGGACCATCCGTCCCAACCATACATGGGACTTCAACCATCGCATCATCATCAAAGTTTGCAATAGCTCCATTATTTTCCACAATCATAACCATTCTTTCATGTGTATTATAGGCGATAGCACGTGCAAGATCGACAATAAACGTTGCATGACTCCCGATAGAAAATTCGCTTCCTTCTGATGTACCTTTCTCCACAATTACCATTGCTGTAGAGAATACTTCCTTTTCCCTGCCATCCATCACTTCATTTGCTCTAGTATAGTTTGGGTTGGAGTGTTCCACAACATAATCTGGATAGAAATAGTACTTCAAGTACGTATTTGGTAAAAATCTTGGATCGACTGCTAACAAATCTTTTGCTTTTTTATGCGTTTCCTGCCAGCTTTGATCCATATGCTGTGTGTCCACTTCAACTTGTGTCAAGTAACCATTTTCCTTCACATATTCTCTGATTTGCGGCAAATATTCTGTTCCGTCTTTATCTTTTATACTTGTCCACCAGCCGAAATGGTTTAAGCCAAAGTAACGAACGTCAAGCTCTTCTGGTGTTTTATCAATAATTTGTGACATTCTACGTAATGTTCCGACTGGCATATCACAAATATTTAACACTTTGGAATGTGGACGTAACACCCGGCAAGCTTCAGCAACAATAGCTGCTGGATTAGAATAATTCAACATCCAGCAATCAGGTGCATATTCTTCCATCAAATCAATCAGTTCGATCATATCCTTAATACTTCTCATACCGTATGCAATTCCACCAGGGCCACACGTTTCTTGACCGACTACACCGTACTTTAGCGGGATTTTTTCATCCAATTCACGCATTCTATACTTTCCAGTGCGTATATGCGCAAAGCAGAAGTCCACATCCGTAAAGGCTTCCTTGGGATCAGTCGTATAGATGTATTCTATTTCAGGAGCCTTTTCTTTTAACGTTATTTCCAATGCTTCTCCTAAAACCGCCTGCCTGTCTGCATCATTATCATACAGTTTTAGTGTACGAATTGGGAAACGGTCCAAATTATCCAGAAGCATCATAACAATCCCTGGAGTGTATGTGCTTCCGCCACCTGCTATAACAATCGAAAATTGTTTCATCGTTATCTTCCTCTCTATTCTGATTAGTTATTCTGTTTGTCCTCTGCCTAAATAACGATCCACTGCTTTACGAACAGTTGTTACCTGTAAGCCATATACTACTTGAACGTTTTTATCTTTCATAATGACTCCACTTGCGCCCGTTTTTGTTTTTAATGTCTGTTCATCAACTAAGTTTGGTTGATGCAATGTGAGGCGCAGCCTCGTGTAGCAGTTTGTCACGGTATCAATATTTTCTGCACCGCCAAGGGCATCAACAATAATGCTTGCAACATCTGAGTTTGCCGTATTTGTGTTGTCTTTTCCTTTACTCTTTTTTGCTTTGTATTCTTGTTTAGAATACAATTTTGTTTCTTTACCTTGTTCTTCACGACCAACCGTTTTGAAATTGAATTTCTTAATTAAGAAACGAAATACAACATAATAAATAACAAAGAATATGATTCCTACTAAGATATACATCGGCCAACTTGTTTTTTCAAAACCAAGCGGGAGATTATATAATAAAAAGTCAATCATTCCGTTTGGTCCGATGGCTCGAACATCCAATATGTTTAATACCACCATACTGAAACCACTTAGAGCAGCATGAACAACAAATAAGAGTGGTGCCACAAACATAAAGGAGAATTCAATTGGTTCCGTGACTCCGGCAATAAAGGAAGTAAATGCAGCTGGAATTAAAATTGCCTTTACTTTTACTTTATTTTCTGGTTTTGCGGTATGGTACATGGCTAAACATGCACCAATTAAGCCAAACATTTTTGCAATACCACGAGCATCCCAGATGACACTTTTAGATAAACGAGCTACTTCAGGGTCGGCAATTTCTGCATAGTAAATATTTCTTGCACCTTCTAACACTTGTCCCCCAACTTCTTCAACCCCACCGAGAGAAGTGTATAGAAATGGGGTATAGACTAAATGATGCAAACCAGTTGGAATAAGTAGCCTCTCCAACGCACCATATAGAAACACTCCAAAATTACCACTATGTTGAATTAATGTGCCAAGGCTGTTGATTCCACTTTGAAAAACAGGCCAAACATAGGTGAGAAACACCGCCATTAACACAGCCACTGGAATTAAGACAATAAATACAAACCGGGAACCGCCATAAATTTGGAAGGCACCATTAAATTCCGTATCAATAAATTTATTGTGAATATAAGCGGTTACAATACCGAGAATAATTCCTAGAAAAACTCCCATATCTAATATCTGGACTCCTAATACCAATGTTTGTCCAGTACCTTGCAATGATTCTGCTTCAACGAGTAGACCGCTTAGTTCCATAAATTTATTCATCGCATTAACAAATACTAAATATCCTAATAATGCGGTAAATCCTGCTACAGATTTTTCTTTTTTGGCTAAGCCTACTGTTATACCGACAGCAAAAATTAACCCTAAATTACTTAATATCGAAACTAATGAGCCCGATAAGATGGATCCAAATCCAGTTGTAACGGGATTATCTAAAAATGGAATTACTTCAAGTAATCGTTGGTTTGTAAATACATTTCCAAGAGCTATAAGAATCCCTGCAATTGGTAAAATAAGAACTGGAATAAACATAGCTTTCGAAAAGCGTTGCATCGCTTCCATTATTCTCTGCTTCATTTCATACACCCCCATATATTTGACGTCTATCTGTCTTTGACATGACTTAGTTTACTCCGTAAACGGTTTCTTGTATATGATTTTCAGACGAGAAAAAACGTGTTTCATTGTTTAAAAACACGTTTCAAAAGAGTCTATTATCTGGTATTTGTTTTTAGATATTCCTTTATAATCAACTCGAAGGTCATTAATAATCTTGGAAAAAAGATGTTTGGCAGCATATTTCGATCGTCCAATTTATTATTGTCGATAATTTTAAAGTTTAAATCAGATATGCCGGCAATGCGATTGTCTATCTCTTTGGTAAAGGAAACGGTAAAAATATGATGTTCCTTTGCAACAACTAATTTATCAATGACTTGTTGCGTTTCTCCTGATTTTGAAATTACGACAAGTGCACCAATATTGTCTAAATTATTTTCAAAAACCCCGATCGAATCCATTCCGCTAGCCAATATCGTTTTTTTACCTAAAACCAATAACTTTTTATATAAGTATTCAGCGGCTATAGCTGAAAAACCAGTGGCATAAAGGAAAATATAGGTTTGTTCTAACTTCATTACTCGATTTATAAATAATTCAATCGTTTCCATAGTATTGTATTCGAAAAATTCCTGTGTATTAATTTCTGGAAAGTCATCCACCACACCTGTTTGTTTTCCCTCTACTTCTTTTATTAACGGCAATAACTGATAATACATATCTACAAATCCTGTATAGCCAAGCTTTTTGGATAAGCGAATAATCGTTGCCGGAGAAGTATAATTCACCTTCGCGATGTGACGTACGCCTTGTTGTAACACATGATCAATATTTTCAATAATATAGTTTAAAAGCTGAATGTCTAACTCTGTGAGATTTTTCCCTTGAATTAACTTACTAATATCAATCAAATTACCCCCTCCTTCAACATATTTAGTTATGCAAAAAGATGAATTTAGTCTTCAAAAATAAGGTTCATTGAATTGGATTTAGTTTAGCTTAATTTTTATAGCCGTTTTAATGCAATTGCTTTTCGCATATCCTGTAAAGCTTGTTGAGCAGATTCCCCTTTGGCAAGCATCACATTCGTATACAGCGCATCTATTAAAGTCAGTTCGGCAATTCTTGAGGATAAAGCCTCGGGACGAAATTCCGTTTCCTCAGACACTGTATACAATAAAATATCTGCGTGCTTGGACAATGATGATTTAGCAAAGTTGGTGATGGCAATTGTCGTTACTTGCTTATCCCGCAATACATGCAATATATCAATTATATCCTTGGTTGAGCCGGAATGAGAAATAATGACCGCTACATCCTTTTCTCCTAATTGAGAGGCTGACATTAATTGCATATGCGCATCTAAATTTGCATAAACATGAATCCCACTGCGAAGAAATTTATGATACGCATCAATGGATACAATTGCCGAACCACCAATCCCAAAAAACTCTACCCTTTCCGCTTTAATAAGAGCCTGAACCGCATCATTCAATGCCGTTTGGTCGGTAATTTTCAACGTATCTTCTAACGTTTTCATATTGGAACGAAACACTTTTTCACTAACCGTTCCGATGTCATCGCCAGCTTGAATTTTTTCATGGATATCTGTTACGGGTTCAACCACCTCTGCAGCGAGTGCGATTTTCAACGCTTGATATCCTTTAAATCCTACACGCTGACAAAAACGAAATACGGTTGATTCTGCCACTTCCAGCTCATCAGCAATCTGATTGATCGTATGGTGAATAATTGCTTTTGGTTGTTGCAGAATATAGTCAGCGATCTTTTTTTCTTTATCACTCAGACGGCTATAATTGCTACGTATACGGGCTAAACCGTGTTGATTAACTTGATTCATATAACGCTCCCCTTTTTACATCAACCTGTTTATACAGCTGTTTTGGCAGTAATACAAATGGACCAAAACAATTCAATTTACATCGGCTTTCTGTAAATCATATTATACACGAAAAAAAATTCCACGATATTAATTGATTAAGGAAAAAAATTTGATATAATGGAATCGAACTAATGAAATACGCGTTCAAAAAGCGGAAGAAGAAAAGAATATGAAAAATGGAGCTTCCATCCTTTTACTTTTAAACAGCTTCATACTATTCAAACTAGAGGTGAGCAACATGAATATTGGTATTATTGGTTTAGGAAAAATGGGTTACAATCTGGCACTAAATTTGCTTGATCATCAACATAATGTAGTAGGTTTTGACAAAAACGAAGAACAGGCTGCATCTATTGCACATCAAAATTATCAACCACAGTCCTCCGTGGCAGATCTAGTTCAACATTTACCGGTTCCACGGATTGTATGGTTAATGGTTCCTGCAGGGGAAGTTACGGAAAAAGTCATCCAAGAGTTGGTCCCGTTGTTAGAAAAAGGGGATATCTTAATTGATGGTGGAAACTCCCATTATAAAGATACGATGAAACGGAAACATTTTTTAGATGCTCAAGACATCGCCTTCTTTGATTGTGGTACTAGCGGAGGAACAGATGGTGCTAGAAATGGTGCTTGTACGATGATTGGCGGAGATAAAGAAACATTTAAACAGATTGAACCTCTATTTCAAGATATCTCCACGGATAATGGATACTTATATACTGGGGAAACCGGCAGCGGACATTTCCTAAAAATGGTTCACAATGGGATGGAATATGGTATGATGCAAGCAATCGCAGAAGGCTTTGACATTCTTCACAAAAGTGATTTTAATTATGATTATGAAAAAGTTGCCAAAGTATTTAACCATGGATCAGTTATTCGTTCCTGGTTAATGGAATTAGCGGAGCAGGCATTTGCAAAAGATGCGCAATTGGAACAGATTCGTGGGATTATGCATTCTTCTGGGGAAGGAAAATGGACGGTAGAAACTGCACTCGATTATGAAGTCGCAGCCCCCGTGATTGCTCTATCGTTAATGATGCGTTATCGTTCTTTAGAAGATGATACGTTTACGGGTAAAGTTGTAGCAGCACTCAGAAATGAGTTTGGTGGACATGATGTTGTAAAGAATAACTGATTCAAAGATTACTTCGCTTTTCTTTATATTGGCTAGCGTCAGCTTTTTACTTTGAGATGGCCCTAGCCTCTTTATTTATCTCATCGTAATGAGCACGTATTTTATTCCATTTCACCACATGGGAGAGCTTTTTCTTTAAGCGGCGAAAATTTCCCTTTTCAATTCTCTTATTATCTGAAACTGCCAATAAAGCGAATCTTCCATCAGTAGGGGATGAATGAAAACCCCCACTGATTCAAGATTCACTTCCTTATTGTTCGTTTTTTAATCAGCTGTTTTAGTTATGTCCGAGTCTTGTCTTATACTTTTATTTTGCTTCCTTAATAACGCCACAGGCAATGCGTTCCCCTGCATTCCCTGCAGGTTGGGTCTTGTAATCGTCTTTGTCAGAATGAATGACTAGAGCTGTTCCACCCTCCTTTACTAATGAATGGTCTTCCCCTGGTTTGAGTGTGACCATTTCGTTTAAAAAGTCAGCTGTTACAGTTCCATCATCAGCTGCTTCTATATTGGGCAAATCGCCTGCGTGCGGACCACCTGGCGCTTTCTTTCCATGGCTTCTGTTTGTTGGATTGAAATGCTCTCCTGCAGAACTAAAATCAGGTTCTTCACAAGATCCTGTTTCATGAATATGGAAACCATGCTTCCCAGGTGTAAAATTTTCCCCAGCCAGTTTAATACGAACGCCCTGCTCTTCTTCAGTTACTATTGCGGTAGCTACTTCTTGCTGCTTGCGATCCTTTAATGAAACCATAACCTTTTTCGAAGAATCCCTTTCTACGTTCGTAGTTTTTTGTTCTGCCTCATTTGACTGTAGCTTTTCTAGTTCTTCACTTCCTTGCGTTCGTTCATCATCGGTTGTATTACAGGCTGATAAAACGAACAAGCACATCGTGGCAATTATGATATTAATGGTTTGTTTATGCATCTCACCTTGCTCCTTTCAAATTGTTTGTTACCAGCTTGCTCTATTCCCAGTATGTTTAAACATATTTTACCTTTCCAGATTACTTTCACTCGTGTACAATAAATATATAACTACGTGTTCAAAAAGGAAGGTAAAACACACAGAGAGAAACGTATTGTAAACTGATACGTATACAACCAAATCATCTATAAGATATAAATCACCCTTTTCGGTCTGAATTTTTGAACAAAATTTAAACAGGAGGAATTACTAAATGGGATTATTTGATGGAATGATGGGTAACGCATCTGAAATGGATGCCAAAAAAGCAGAGCAAGAAGTAACTGAGCTGTTAGCTACAGCAGAGAATGTGGAACATGCGTATAAGCTAATCCGAGACATGATGATATTCACCAATAAGCGATTGATTCTTCTCGACAAGCAAGGGGTAACTGGAAAGAAAATGGAATACCATTCTATTCCATACAAAAACATCACACACTTTTCGATCGAAACTGCTGGAACTTTTGATCTAGATGCAGAGTTAAAACTATGGGTATCCGGAAGCTCAGAACCAATTCAAAAGACATTTAATAAGCAATTAAATATTTACAAAGTACAATCTGTCCTAGCCAACTACGTCTGCAAGTAATAAAATCTAAGCGCCTAATTCAACTGCAATTTCGACGTGCAAGCTAGTAGTATCGTGTTAAAAAGGAGATAAATTGACTTGGAGAAACAACAATACTGAGGGTTAATTGAATATCCGCTCCGATAGACAAAATATATATACTTAGAAAATATAAAAACTCCCTTACTATACGACAGGTATTGCCCCTTTATCGTCAGGGGGATAATCTTACTTTTATAACGACAACACCAAAAAAGGGAGCTTTTATATTTACATTGATTATTGAACAAAAATTAAAAACACACCTTTATCAAATCCCCCTCTCTCTTCTCGCTTCTTTTTACGTAAGGCTTCAATTGTTTGAAAAGAACCACCATGTGTTTTTGCCAATGCTTGAATCACTTCCAAAAGATCCGCTAATTCTTCCAGTGCCGGTTCACTACCTTCAGCTTGGAAATATTCGCGTAACTCCTCTTCTGCCTTTTTCTTTAACTCCATATGATATTCCTTTGGAGTAAGATTTTTCGTTATCGCTTGCTGTCCATTATTAGTAATTATTTCTGGTATTTGATCCCGAACAAGCTTATGATAATTGGACACTTTTTCCCCGTTTCTACAATTTCGTTATTGCTATCATATGTTATTCATCTAGTTATCGCAAACAAATGCAAATAACCTATTTATTACCCTGAAATAAGGTCGTATTAAGATTTAAAAACACATTTTATGAACAAGATGGCTAAATTTTTGGCAATAAAAAAACCTTCTTAAAACTTTTGCAGTCTTAAGAAGATGGTAATTTTATTTTTATTCATCTGCTATTAAGCAATTTTTAAATTTTCACTCTCTTTTTTTATAAAAACACCTTTCAAATATGGAATGACCCATCTATCTAAACCAAATTTTCCAGCATTGTAACCGGCCACTAACAAGAATACAGTAAGCAATACCATTTGCGCATTCGTACTAACTGTTCCACTAAACAAGAAAGCAAAATTCATCGTAATTCCCATCAACGCTGAAAAATTTGTGAATATCCCTAGGATAAGTGCGATACCAACTAACAATTCGCCCCACATGACGAGGAAAGTAAAAATATCAGCATTTGGCAAGGCTACTTTTTCCAAGAATACTGCCCACCAGCCTTGAACTGCCGGATGTTCTCCTCCTGCACTTGCGATTGCCCCTTGTAAGTATCCCGAAGCGTCAAATTGCCCTCCGGTAATTTTACCATAACCGGCAACGAGCCATTCGTAGCCGATATAAATACGAATAAGTGCCAAAACACCTGCGGCTATACTGCTGTTACGGATAAAATTCATAATCATTTGTACCATCTCCCTTTTGTTCAATATTTCACATTATTTTGTAGTATCTCTTTACTACATGTAAAGTATATCATAGATTTTTCAGTTTATGTCATTATTGTTCGACATTTCACAATATGGTCATATTTTAGTTCATATGATGTATTATTATCTGTCTTGATATTGTCACATGAAGCTAAATCCCTTTTCTCCTCTTACGGTTGGTTCATCTGCTTCTTATCCTAGAGTTCACCTCGAATTTTTGCAAAGAAAATCTACTCCAGTTACTTGTTGAATAAATTATCATTCCTATTATTCATAGATTATCTATAAGCGCTTGACTATTACCCTCATTTGTTATACTGTTTATATAGATATACACAGCATAACAGTTATAGGAGGTTGTATATATGCAGCAATGGAAGCAAGCATGGCGTATTGCTCAGCTTGAGTTAAGTCATTCTATTGGGAAGTTTTTTCTTGGTTACTTGATAGTGATTATTTTTTCAGGGTTCTTCGTATTTAATTTGCAAGGTTACCTTAGTAATGGCTTTATATTTTATGATATGTTTTTTATTCTCTTCTTTATTATAGGAGCCAACATGGGACCAGATCATTTCCGATCAAAGCAACACTTCAATTTTGCTCATCCCTTATTAATAACGCAATTACAGTTGCCTATTGAGCAGAATATCTTAATTAAAAGCCGCTTCGTCATTCATTTTTGTTTCACCTTGCCTGTACAAATACTATTTCTTGTTGTCTTTTATCTTACATCGCCTATTTCTGGCTTATTATCGATACCAGCTTACATTGCGTTTGCAATTATTTGGTTATCCGTCAACCTTTATATGGGAACGCTTCTTCCAATGAGTGAAGCTATTGAAACAGGATTCGCAACTAGAATCGGCACGGTAATCATTGCTGTTATTATATTCTTCATCTTCCTGTTTATATTATCTGGTTCTCATCTCATCACTGACCACGGTGTAGTGGAATTATCTATTATCGTTGCGAAGAAATGGCCGCTGATAGCATCCGCCATTTCACTAATCATTGGCTTAGCAGCTGTAAAAGCACATCAAGTATATATGAAAAAGTTTTTGAATAAGTTGGATTACTTATAATTTGCAATCCAAATGCCAGTAGAAAGGAGCGGATCATGTGGAATTACCTATCCACCTTTCCAAAACATCACGAGAGCCGATTTATCACCAAATTGAAAACCAAATAAAAACACTTATTGCTAGTGGGCAACTTGCTGAAGGCGATATGCTCCCGTCTATACGCGCACTTGCAAAAGACCTGGAAACGAGTGTAATTACCATCCGTCGTGCGTATCAAAATTTGGAATATCAAGGCTTCATTCAAACGACCCAAGGAAAAGGGACATATGTTGCTCCAGTGGACGATGGGATGAAGCAGCAGATGAAAATATCTGAAGTTTACCAAGCAATCGAAACGGCGATCAAAATCGCACTTAGCTATGATTATACGGTAGAACAATTGAAGGAAATCTTTTTTGAAGTAATTAATGAAAAGGGAGGAAAAAGTAAATGAGACCTTTGCTAACGATAACAGATTTGGAAAAACAGCTCGACCACTTACATATAGGCCCGCTCCAATTAACTATAGAGTCTGGCACCATTACAACACTTGCAGGTGCAAATGGAGCTGGTAAAAGCACCATTCTTAAGCTAATGATGAATTTAGCTAAACGAGACAAAGGAAGTATTCAACTATTGGATATAGAAACAAATGGTTCAGATGAAAGCTGGAAACAACATATCACGTACCAAGCACAAACGATCATTGGTTGGGATCCTTTCACTGGAAACAAGTTAAAAGCGTTTATTTCATCTCTCTATCCAAATTGGGATGAACTGCTCTTTAAGCAGATGGTAGATTTATTTCAAATTCCGTTAGATCAGCGTTTTGGAAAATTGTCGCAAGGGGTCCAGCAAAAACTTCATCTCGCACTTACTTTACCGAGAAATACGTCCTTGTTACTGCTCGATGAACCAACTTCTTTTTTAGACATTCCAACAAAGCAAAAGCTGATGAATCTACTTGTAAAATGGATGGAGCAAGACGATCGGGCCATTATAATGACTAGTCACCAATCCGCAGATATCATGAAACTTTCTGACTATATAGCCGTATTAAAGAAAGGGAAGCTGATCGGAACCTTTGAAAAAGAGACCCTCATTCATAGCCACCGGCGGTATTGGATAAGCAATAGCAACCACCTTCCAGCATGGACTATTCCGGGGGAAATATTTCGTACAAAGCGTTATCTTATCTCAAATGCGCCTGAACAAACGGAAGCTTTTTTACAACAAGAGCAAATAAATTGGACACAACAAGAATCTCTTGACCTGGAAGAGATCCTTACGTTACTTATAGAAGGGAGGTAAAACTTTTTAGCTAGGCACATAGAATAATAGTAAATGGTTAACTAATTATAAAATGAATAGGAGCTTGATACTTTTGAGTACGATATTAACGGTAGAAAATCTTGGCAAGATATTTAAGGATAAGCAAGTGATTTCTAATATTTCCTTTGAAGTAAATCAAGGTGAAATTATGGCCATACTTGGACCAAATGGAGCAGGGAAATCGACTACAATCCGCAATATTATGGGCATTTTATATCCCGACGAAGGGAAAATTACCTTTTCGAATTATACGGATAATACCATACCGCGTCATAAAATAGGCTATTTACCGGAAGAGCGCGGATTATATAAAAATGTCAAGGTTATGGATATTTTGCTGTATTTAGCAGAGTTAAAAGACTATCCACTGGACCGTGCTAAGCAACGCGCATTACATTATTTAAAAAAATTTGATTTGGAAGGTAAAGAAAAGGTAAGTATTGATGAGCTTTCCAAAGGGATGGGGCAAAAAGTCCAATTCATTGCTTCCATTATCCATGAGCCTGAGTTATTAATCCTTGACGAACCGTTTTCTGGCTTGGATCCAGTGAGTCAGGAGTTATTTAAACAGGAAATTCGCCAGCTTGCTGATAACGGCACAGCTATTCTCCTCTCCTCTCACCAAATGAATCTTGTCGAAGAAATGGCTGACCGTCTGTTTATGATTCACCGTGGCAAGAAAGTAATTTATGGTGATATGGATGCAGTAAAAACAAAATTTGCTAACTTTAAATGCACCATTCATGGAGATAATCAAAAAGAAGCGCTGGAGCAACTGCCAAATGTACAGCGTGTAGAACAAGAAA
Organism: Virgibacillus sp. 6R; assembly: GCF_001895305.1. Taxonomy (NCBI): domain Bacteria; kingdom Bacillati; phylum Bacillota; class Bacilli; order Caryophanales; family Bacillaceae; genus Virgibacillus; species Virgibacillus sp. 6R. Next base: position 2,016,634 of record NZ_CP017762.1, read on the forward strand.
ATGGGCATCATATTATCTACTTACATAAAGAGATTCAGCCAGTGTGGTGGCTCAAGCAACTCCCTGATCAGCTTGATGTTCGAGAACTGCGCTTAGATCGTATTTCCTTACATGAAATCTTTATTGACATCGCAACGGATAAGAATCTAATGCAGGAAGCAGGTGAAGCGTATGCGTAATTCTATGAAAGTGGCTAAGTGGGAAATAAAGCGAAACCTAAAAAATAAGACATTTATCATCGGGATGTTTTTAACCCCATTATTTATTATCGGTTTTATGTTTTTAGGTGAATTATTCGGTGGCGACGAGGAAGAAGCAGAAACAACCAAGGTATTTATCCATGACGAGCTGAACTTATTTTCTGAAATTGTAGCGACTGCTGAATCCAATAATCTACCATGGCAAGTGCTGCAGACAGATTTAACGAAAGAAGAAGTAAAAAAAGAGATCAAAGATACCGAACATACAGCGTATCTATTTATTGACGAAGAAAGCTTAAATGAAGGTATCATTCCTGCCTATACATCTGAAGAGATGGATTCTTCCTTTATCAATCAAGCACAAATATTAACAGCGCCGATTCAAGCATGGCAAATGAAAGAACTTGGCTTGTCTGATGAGCAATTGGCTATTGTGTCTCGCGGTATCCAAGTGGAAGAAGCTGCTGACAGTCCAGCAACTGCCGAGAAAACCGATGAAGCTGCTGAGGAATCTACCGATGCACCATTAGAACGGATCGTGCCTGGGGCGTTTGCCGGTTTTATTATGCTATCCATCGTATTTACCGGTATGGCGATATTTCAAAGTGCATCCCAAGAGAAAAAAGATAAAATTGCCGAAATAATTTTATCTTCTCTAACACCAAATGATCTTATGCAAGGAAAAATTATTGGCTATTTTGTATTGGGAATTCTACAATCATTCGTTTCTTTAGCTATTGTACTTCCCGTCCTATCATGGAGGTTAGAAATTGCATTTTTAGAATATTTATTTGTCCCAGAATTAGCACTATATATCATAATTGCTATTTTAGGCTATCTTATGTTTGCTTCTATTTTTGTTGGCGTTGGAGCAACCATGACGGATGTGAGTTCAGCTGGGAACTTTCAAGGTATGGTTATGATGCTCCCATTTCTACCATTCATTTTTATTGCGCCTGTTCTTAGTGATCCGAATGGCTTCATGGCACAACTAGGAACGTACATTCCGTTTACATCTCCAGGAGTTCTCTTACTTAGACTTAGTAACTTAGAGGAATGGCCGTGGATTGAAATCATCATCTCACTTGTTATTTTAGTAATCAGTATTTGGATTTTTGTTAAACTTGCCGGAAAGATTTTCAAAGTAGGAATATTGATGTATGGTAAAAATGCTACCCCGGCGGAAATTTGGAAATGGATTAGAATGTAAACCCTAAATGCTGTTCATTCCACAAGCATCGAAATTTTCTTATGAACGCTTGGAGAAGCAAAAAGTAACCTATCTAAAACACAACGCAAGCACCTGCCTCTGTATAGAAGTAGGTGCTTGTAGCTATAGGCATCATAAGTTTTAAAACCACGACTTAAATAATCCAGCAATCATCCTGCCTATCCACTTAAATACTAAAAAAACTAGCTCCCCTAAGAAATCAAATAGTATATCTAAAAGAGAAAACTTTTCGTGGTTAGCTTTATTTTTCGAACTCTTTTTATGTTTCATACTCACACTCTCCCAATTGGTTTTATTATATCTCTTGGTTGCTTTTACGCTTACGAATAAACTTGCGAACAAAAAAGATGCAAAAACCAACAACAGCAGAAGCTGATAGTAAAAATGTAATGGTACGTACTGGATAGGTTTGAAAAGCAAATACCCATTTATCAAAAAAGTAAATATCTCTTGGGTCTTTCACCGAATCTGGCGTCAGGACTATTCTTTCCTGCCAATCAGGCTCCAACATGAGATAAGAACCTGCCCAATAGCTTAGAAAAAAGGTATATATAGAAATAATGAGCAATATAATAAATATCGTTACGATTTTTTTCATGACATTCCACCTATGCCTTACTTATCTATTTAGAAATACGAAACACACTTCAAAAAAGTTTCTCCTTTTTTGGTTCAAGTCCAAAATAAATGCAGTCATTTTTCCGATTTCCATTTCCATTACTTCTAAACTTCTACATATAGAATACACTCTTACAAGGAAGAAATTCAAAATGATTCTGTAAGCTATGCCATAAACCTAAACAGAGGAGGAATTACAACATGAGTATAGTCGTATTTCATGGTTCGACGAGAACAAATGGTAATACAGAGTATTTGGCACATCACGCCATCCCAAAAGAAGTTGCAACACATATTTATTTACGTGATTATAACATCCAACCTATAGTTGATAAACGCCATGCGGATGAAGGTTTCCCAGAAATACAGGATGACCACACATTTTTAATTGACCAATTATTAAAGCATGAAATTGTTGTTTTTGCAACCCCCATTTATTGGTATGGCATGTCTGGACCAATGAAGACGTTTATTGATCGTTGGTCGCAAATTTTACGAGACCCTAACTATCCTCACTTTCGACAAGCATTAAAAGAAAAGAAAGTGTATCTTATTCTTGTTGGCGGGGATCACCCACATGTAAAAGGGCTACCTCTCGTCCAACAGTTCCAGTATATATGTCAGTTTTTTGGCATGTCTTTAGAAAACTATATTATCGGACAGTCACGTAAGCCAGGAGAGATTGTAAACAATAAACAAGTTTTGGACGCAGCCTCTCGTTTATTCAACGAATCATTGATTTGAAAGTTTCTAGACAACCGTACTTCTATGTAAAGGATATAGCAAAACTAAAATAGAAAATGAATATATAGCCTGCTTATAAAGTGAATCTTTAATCAGTGGGGGTTTTCACTCATCCCTACTGATTGTAAGTAACACAAAAGTATGACCTAAAGGCATCTTGGACGGATTGAGTATTTACGTGCTGTTACCTCCTTCTTAGACTTGTTGCAATGCAGATTATCAAACTCCTGAAATAGAAGTCTTACAGCACCTTATATACGGGATAAAAGTGATATTTCCTCAATTCTAGCGTCTCGACCTTTTATAGATAACTACTTAAGCGTTCGTTAACAACTGCAATTTATGCAGTTGTTTTCTTTTGTACTAAAAAGGAACTCATGTAAAAGTAAAACTTATTCATAGCTCTTCTAGTCTGTTAGATTTACTTTTCTCTAGTACGAATGAACGATTTTTTCTTTAACTAGTTTAAAAATTTCTCTAATGGTTAATGCTTTTTAATAAGTTTTCTTGAGGAGAAACTTGACATAAGTAAAAACTACACCGATAAAGAAGTAAACCATTATGGTTCTACATCAACATCAATGTAAATCATAAACTAGCATTTCTATTCTTTTATGATAATATAGATAGGTATTTTCACTCATTCTTTTCTAGTACATATAGTGCATTTAAAGGAAAAAAGATAATTAATGGTTGAAAGATAAAACCATTATAGCCTTAATCTATGATTCTCTTAACAAGAGTAGGACTGCAATTGCTATTTAGCCTAGCCTAACGATGCATCTATTAAGATAGCATTACACTAAAGATAGCTTTAATCTCGTATTCTATCAATCGCCCCCAAAAGTGGGGAGAATGGAACGAATTCAATATAAAGTGAATCTTCAACCAGTAGGGTTTTATTCATCCCCACTGACTGTCAGATGAACGAATCTGGTATTTAAATGCTGTTATCTCCCACGTAGACTTGCTGCAGTACAGATTATCCAACTCCTGAATTGGGCGTCTTACAGCAACTTATTATACGGGATAAAGCAAAAAATTTCTTTTTTAAGGAGGCCATGCTCATTTTGAAAAACGTATATCTTGTATTAACATCTTTAGCCATTATGCTAACTACTCTGTTCTTGCTGCCTCATAGTAGTCATGCAGCTAATGGAGACGTATATGACGTAGGACAAGCCGTATTAAATGTGCGAAGCGGACCGTCATTAGACTCCGAAATTGTAGGACAATTACAGGCGGGAGATCAATTGATTGAATTCAATGAGCAATATGGTTGGGTTCAAACCTATTTTGAAGGTAAAGAAGCATGGGTTGCTAAGCATCACTTAGTTCCTACAACACAAAATAAACCTGTACAAGTACAGGTACAGACACCCTCCTATGAGGAAACCAAAACCGCTCCGGCACAACCACAGCCGAATGTGCAAGCAAATAACGCTGGCACTTCACTTTATGGGTACAATATTATGTTAGACCCTGGGCACGGTGGTTACGATCCCGGTTCGATTGGAATTAGCGGCGTTCAAGAAAAGTTCTTAACGCTCGAAACTTCGAAACAGATCGCTAAGAAATTACGGGCGGCCGGTGCTAATGTATTATTAACAAGATCAAGCGATGAGTACGTTTCATTACATGATCGAGTGGAAATTAGTCGGGCATATGCTACTCACGCATTTATCAGCGTACATTATAATGCGCATCCAAATTCTGCTGCACACGGCATAAACACATTCTACTATTCTGCAACAGACCAGAAGTTAGCAGAGAGCGTTCATCGAGGCCTTACCTCTTCCATTTCGATACGTGATCGTGGTACTGCGCCAAATAACTATTATGTTCTAAGAAATAACGATGTACCTTCGATATTATTAGAGCTAGGATTCATTACCAATTATTCCGATTTCGTGAATATTCGATCCAATCCATTTCAACATCAAGTAGCGAGTGGAATTACCAATGGTTTAAAAGCCTATTTTGCAAATTAAACAAACGTTATGCCACAATAAGCTGCCTTTCATGTAAAAGAGGCAGCTTTTGTGTAGCGTTTAAAGTAACGCACTTTATTCCAACTTTATATTTTTCTGAAAAATATATTGTTCACCAACTTGACCTTGAACTCTTCTTCCTGTATCCTCAAACCCACCGGCTAGATATACTTTTTGTGCAAGTTTATTTTTGCGATTCACCCCCAAAACAACCTTTCTTACATCTGGAAAGTAACCATTCACAAAAACAGGTAATTCATGCATCGATTGTTTAGCAAAGCCTTGCCCTTGATATTGCTGTTGAATGGAGTACGCACGTAACAGCAACGCATCTTCGTCACAACTGTAAGGCTGAATATCCCCCCACTGCAATATAAAGAAACCGACCATATCTTTGCCATAACATATCCCAACAGGCTTACAGTAACTAGATTGGATGGCTTGCAGTAATTTTTCTAAAGGATGGGCAGTAAAGGCTAATTGGTCAGCTGTTAAATGATACGATGCGAAAGCTTTTATATGCTTTGCTTGCAAAAATTTTAAATTTATCATCACTTTAGTCCATTTCCTGTCCATTTTTAGTTGCATAAATCATACTTAAGATTGGATTAAAGGTATGTGTTGTGACCTGATAGTTATGCGACTGCAGCCAATCGACTAGTAAAGAACGGTTTGCATAAAATTCGTCCTCTATTGCATAAATAGCTTCTTTATTTCCGCTTTCTTCGAAGTGTTGTAGCACTTCTTTGCGCTGAGAATCATCCTGAAACATTAAGTCAACGATGCAGATCGCCCCTTTCGGACGTAGTACTCGATCCATTTCAACCAATGCAAGCAGTTTTTGTTCATCTGAGATATGATGCAACGCATAACTAGAAACAATCCCGTCCATGTGCTGATCTAATATAGGTAGCGCTAGAAAGTGTCCTTTGCGTACTTCCATCTCCGGATATTTCTGTTTACATGCTTGCAACATTTTTTCCGATTGATCTACACCAATGACATGAATTCCTTTTGTTAAAAATTTAGCGCCTAAATTTCCTGTGCCAACACCAATATCTAAACATGTTTGTGCCGCTTCTAATGGCATTGTATCAACTACTTTCTCCAAAGCTGTTTCATAGTCTTGGTGGACATTAAAGCGAAATCCATGCATTTTTAGACTTTGATCATAATCAGCTGCTTGTGAATCAAAATCCCACTTGTCATGCCAAGACTTACGGAGGGATTTCAACCGCTTTAAATGCTTGGATAACGTAAATATATCTTCCCTAGAGATCGATTGGTCCATGTTCTGTTCTAACAAACGATCAATCGTATGAATCATGTCTTTCGTTTCCAGCCATTTTTCAAAGAGTACTGCCCGCTGAATATTAAAATAATCATGAATTCGGTATTGCCCTTGTTCATTTAGCAGTTGCTTTATGTCTCTAATGCCCAAGCCAAATTCACGTAAAGCTAAAATCGTACTGATCCTTACAATCTCTTCATCTGTAAACGTCCGATATTGATTGTCTTGTTTAGTGGGTGATATTAACCCTTTTTCTTCATAAAAACGGATGGTTCTTGTTGTCGTATTCAAACGTCTAGCCACTTCCTTGATATACAATCTATACGCCTCCTTTATCCTTATCATAAACGTTAACCTTACGTTAATGTAAAGGGTTATTTGTGTTAGAGCAATACTAAAATAAACGGTCACAAAAGTGAAGCTTCCATCAACAGGGTTTTCTCATCCGCCACTGATTTAGTCCCGCAAAGATATGACTTAAAGACCATTGAACGAATCGGGAACTTAGGCGCCGATATCTCCCTTTTAACTTTTTTCTGGTACCTTCCACTTTTAAAGGGGGAATAAATATAGTTTTCGAATTATTCAATCAAAGAGAACATTACTAGGATGATTCTTTCTGTATATGCGTTCATCGCATGGTTGAAATACATGTAGCGCGAATTTATCACGAACCCCAAAGCTATTGCTTCAATTCAAGAGAAAAGCACCTAATAAGGGCGCGTTTTTTATGCGCTTATCTGGGCTTTACCCGACGTTTCAAATATTTTTTTGAATAATTGCTTGAAAAGTTGCTTCGCCTGATCGTAAGGGGCAAATAGAAAGTAGAAAAGGAATTAGGATTTCATTTATGGCGTTAGACTTAAGGAAGTACATCTACAAAAACATAACAAACAGTAAAAATACCCCAACAAAAAGATGACTCCGAACACCAAAAACCGATGTTTGGAATCATTTCCTAGTTATTGTTGGCTAAGACATGTTCCAACGGTAATAGAATGTGTTAGAATCTTGCCATTCCCAATATTTTGCTCCTTGTGCGATAATTAAACGGTCTAACCAAATTTCAAAGTTAGCATTCAAGTTTATGCCATCTTCAAAGCTATCTACTGAATCCAAACAAAATAAATAATCATGGTCTCCTTGTTTATAAATACGCGTATCTATTACAATACGGGTATCTAAGTAACTTGCTATACAAATACATCCATCAGGTAAGCTAGGATCCTTATAAGCAATCAATCCTTCTAAACTATATAAATCTAAGTCCTCAAAAATCCGCGCTCCATTGTGCTCTAAAAGAAAGTTTTGATAATCTATCGGCAAACAACAATTATGTTCGAATTGGAAGTTTTCAATTTGTTCTTTTGTAGCTGGATTTTGAAAAGAACAAGAAAGTTCAAAGATAGCCCCGCCTTCTTCCTGCACCGTGATAGTTCCATCACTATTCAATCTTTGTTTTAAACCGTCCAACGTTTTTTGGATGAGTTGACCTACTTCCACTTCACTTACACACTCCTTTCGTTACTATCATAAATATATTGCCTTTTTTCATATTGAAAGTTCTTGTTTCGGTTGAATTAATTTGGTGAGTATAAGTAAAATTTTAACATATGAATAAAAAATTGTTGCAATTTGTCTAATTTGGTTAAAATTTAATTTTATGTGTTCACTCTGTTTTATGTTACTTACATGAGTATTCCTGAAATATTGGCAACAACCCAATTTTTAGAATTGGTTTAACATCCAGCGGTCATTGTTGCGCAGAAGAAACGCTTGCCGTTTAGAGTATTTGCCGACTAATGAGAGTATAAGTTGCATTAACAAAATACGGAAAATAAAGAGGTTGAATGCAAATGTCTACAAGATCAGCGTTTCAAAGGTCAACGTGTGCATGAGAACAAGGTTTTCAACCAGCAGGACCCAGGAATGACATTTTGCATTTCGAACGACAAGCCCTATCGTAAGGCGCATTTCTAAAGTCGCATCGTTGCTGGGCTCATGCGCCGGACGTGGCTATTCGGTTATTTCGTTATCCACAAGCACCTCATTTTATTGTTCCCTGTACAACAAAAAAGCAGACAGTTAAGAGATGGATCTATTTCTTAACCTGCCTGCTAGCTTTTGGACTATTTACTTGTAAAAGACCATTTTCTGCTTATAAATCATCAAAGCCGTTCAAATCACTTGTTTTCGTATATTGTCTAGATTTCTGTTCAAAGAAATCTGTTTTCGTGCCATCAAAATTATCGACATATGCACGAATCCACTTCATAGGATTTTCGGTATAGTCTGGATACACATCATGGAGCCCCATCATCCGCAACATCTTATTTGCGCGATACTTAATATATCCAGCCATTTCGTCCAAGTCAATACCTTCTACATTGCCAAGAACATAATTCGACCATTCGATTTCCAATTCGACGGACTGCTTAAAATGGTCATACACCCATTGGATAAACGTTCCATTATTATACTCTGGATTTTCTGCTAGTGTAGCACGGAATAGTTCTGATATAAAACGACCATGCTCGAGCTCATCGCGGTTAATATAACTAATCATTGTGGACGTACCAACCATTTTATTATGACGCGCCAAGTTATAGAAAAACGCAAAACCAGAATAGAAGAACATCCCTTCTAATAAGGCTGTGTAAACTAACGTCTTTAAGATATTTTCGATCGTAGGCTCTTCTACAAAGGCGTTATATTGCTTCGTTAAATTCTCATTTCGTTTGAGCAAAACAGAATCTGTACGTCCTAGCTGAAAAGACTTATTCTGTTCATCTAACGAGACAACTGAAGATAATACGTAGGAATAACTTTCATTATGCACTGCTTCTTGTTGTGCGATTACAGCCATAATGGATTGTACAGATGGGTCGGTTGCATACAGAGAAATCAATAAAGCTGTTCGTGTTTGCGGTGCGTCTAATGTGGATAGCAAGCCAATGATTTTTAAATATGCGTCCTGTTCCTCTTCTGTAAGTGTAGGGAACTGTTTAATATCACTTTGCATATTCACTTCATCTGCTTGCCAGTAATTACCCACTAACCGTTTATACATTTTATACCAGTGTGGATAAGCAATATCATTCCAATTTAAAATACCACTGGATTCCCCTCCAAATACCCCTGTTGACTTATTTGGATTTAACGGTTCTAGTGTCTTTGCTTTTTCCAGCATTACTTTTGCCATGATATAATACTCCTTCCACCCAGTCTTTTACAAGTTGCTCTTGTTTTCCTCTCGGCGACTGTTCAATTTTTAATCCAGACCAAGGACTATGATAAAATTTGACCAACTTATCTACAGCGCGACAAAATAAGTCATCGCCGCCAAATTGTGTATCACCTGTACCAAATACAGCGACATTTTCCGGTTTATACCCAATCTCAAGGATAAAATCCTTCACTTCTTCAGGTGTACTTCCCATATCCCACGTAAAGGTGCCAAGGAAGATGATATCATACGAGGAAGGGTCAACTGGCGGATCAATGCCAATGCGGTGAACCGCCGTTTCCACTTCATTTGCGTGTAATTCATCCTGAATAATCGTCGCTACTTCTTGGGTGTTGCCACTATACGTCAAATAAGCGATCAGTACCCTCAACTTTGGCACCATTCACATTCTTCCACTTCATTCGAAGTAGATCGGACATAATACGTTGTTTTTAACCCTTCTCTCCACGCTTGCAAATGCAAATCAAGCAAAATAGAAGCCCGAATTGTATTTGGTACATAGAAATTAAAGGAAAGGCTTTGATCAACATGTCGCTGTCTAGCAGCATTTTGCTTAACCGACCAGCGCTGATCCACAATATAGGCGGAACGACGATATACATCGTATGTCTTATGCGTTAAGTCTGGTGCTGTTACTGGAATTTTAAAGTCTTTCTTTTCTTCATAGTAGAACGGTTTAAAGATTGGATCGATACTAGCTGTAGAGCCGGCAATCATTGCAGTCGTCGAGTTCGGTGCAACAGCCATTAAATAACCATTGCGGATACCATGCTGTTTTACATCATCTTTTAATGCGAGCCATTCTGTTTTGTCATAGCCTTTTTGGTCAAAGTATTCCCCAGAACTCCATTTACTTCCAGAAAACGCAGGGTAACTTCCTTTTTCTTTGCTTAGCTCCATGCTTGCTTGGATCGTAAGAAACGCAATTCGCTCATACAATTCATCTGCATATTGGACCGCTTCTTCCGTTTCCCATTTCATATTGTTATGAGCAAGAAGATGGTGCCAGCCGAATGTTCCAAGCCCAATGGCACGATATTTTTTATTCGTTAATTGAGCCTGCATAATCGGTAATGTGTTAATATCAATCACATTGTCCAGCATACGTACTTGAATTTTTATTAACCGATCTAGAACTTCATCTGGAACAGCTTTTCCAAGATTAATCGAGCTTAAATTACAGACGACATAGTCACCGGATTTATATTTTTTCACAATCGTATTTTCATTTTCCAAAAATTCCTCCACAAATTCAGAAGGAGATTGGTTTTGGGTGATTTCTGTACAAAGATTGGAGCAATAGATCATCCCTTTATGGCTGTTGCTATTTTGACGATTCACTTCATCGCGATAGAACATAAATGGTGTTCCTGATTCTAGTTGTGATTTCATAATTCGTTTCATGATATCGATAGCTGGTATTTTTCGTTTTGATAATTCCTCTGAGTTCACGCATTCCTCATATTTTTCTCGCCAAGTTCCATTCCCTTTTGCCTCATCGTAGAAGTCTTCTAATGAATATCCCATGACTTGTCTCACTTCATGAGGATCGAATAAATACCAATCACCACGTTTTTCCACTTGTTCCATAAATAGATCTGGCAAGGTTACACCGGTAAAAATATCGTGCGCGCGCATTCGCTCGTCGCCATTATTCAGCTTCAAGTCAAGGAATGCCTCGATATCACGGTGCCAAACATCTAAATAAACAGCAATAGCACCTTTTCTTGTTCCTAACTGATCGACGTTTACTGCCGTATTATTCAGCTGTTTAATCCAAGGAACAACTCCACTGGACATTCCTTTAAATCCTTTAATGGAGCTTCCACGGCTGCGGATTTTCCCCATATAAACGCCAATACCGCCACCATTTTTAGACAATTTAGCAATATCGGTATTGCTATCATAAATAGACTGTAAACTATCATCGACAGTATCAATAAAACAGCTAGAAAGTTGACCGTGTGTTTTTCCAGCATTAGCCAATGTTGGTGTCGCTACTGTCATATATAAATTACTTAATGCCCAGTAAGCTTCTAGTACATGCTCTGTCCGATTGGCTTTATCTTCATGTTGCATAAGCGTCATAGCAATAATCATCCAGCGCTCTTGCGGTAGTTCAAACACATTTTTATCATGATCCGTTGCCAAATAGCGTGTTGTTAATGTATGTAACCCTAAATAGGTAAAATACAAGTCTCTCGCTGGGTCAATCTGTTTGGCAAAGTGATCAATTTCAGCTTTCGAATACTTTTCTAAAAGAGTAGTTTTATAAATATTCTCTTCTGTAAGCATTGTAATTAATTGATAAAAATCACCATATTCACCCGTATTGTATTGACGATTTTGACGTGCTTGATGGTAAAGCTGCTGTAAATAAATTCGGCTGGCTACATACGTCCAATCAGGCGCAGATTCGTCCATATTCTCCAAAGCATTTTGCACAAGTATATCCAATGCTTTGTCTATCGGTGTATCCTCCTGAATCGTTTTGAAAGCCTTGTCCTTATATGCTTCGGTTTCAACAGCTAACCCCTGTTGCGCACGATCGATAATGTCTACAAGCTTATCTCTTGTAGTTGCGATGTCGATGATCATTCATAATCCTCCCTTTATATACTTAAACCCTATAAGGGTGATGATACATGCTTTGTAACCTATAAGAGGTTGTTCGAAAAGTGCACTAAAAATGACCCATCCATGTTTCTAGTCGGTTATACAAATTAGATGCTGTTCAAGAATCCAGTAAATGGGCAATAGAAAACTCGGCAATAATGCCAAGCTTTTCATTTACAATTCTAAAACTGGATCATGAAATGTTCCTTCTAGTTCCTATCCCAAATACTCACTAACTGCACATCTAACTGGAGAACTTGAGGAATAATATCTGTATCATTTTGGGTGTAACTGAGTTTCCTAACTCGAACTAGCGGATACAAAACTCGCAATTTTCTAATAATAACAACCTGATTTCTAACTTAAAAACACAATATATAGTATGCTTGCAAAGAACTGATTACGATATATTGTGTTTACAAGCTTAGCATATAAACTCTATTATTGCAATCTATTTTTAGACCTATATAACATCGTGTAATCCCTTTTAAACATCGCCCGAACAATGTTAGCAACGGATAGAAAAAATAGAGAATTTTTTATTTGCATGTGCCTATAACTAGAAAATTAGTAGATTGCTCCTACATTAGCACGATGCCCCTACGAAACAGGCTTAAAGTGAATTTTCCATTGGTAGGTTTCCTTTACCCTTCTCTGGTTGTAAGACACAGGAGGATAACCAAAAGGCTTCTGAATAAGTTCGGTATTTGGAATTGCATTTGGCTCACCCGCTCTGAGGTTACTGGGACGAAAGACCATTTTCATGGGTAATAAAACACACAAATTATATTATATACTTTTTTAACTTTATTTAAAATGGTTTGCTGTCGAAGCAAAAAAATCACAGCCAAACGACGCCATTTTTTGTCTAAAACTTATAAATTCCTTTCCCTTTCGTCTGCTTTTTCAATCCCCTTTTTTCCTTTAATCCAATTGCTTAGGGGGTACATCTTCACTGTTATGCTGTTTGGCATCTACTTCCTGAAATAATTTCACTTGGTTAAGTTGGGTTTGCACAGTTCCTTGTGCTGTTCTATGTTGCTCCAGCTGCACTAAATGGTGCCGCAATTTTTTTATTTCTATATACAATGTTTGTATTTCCGCTTTCGTTGCGGGCTGTGCTTCTGGCTTTAAAGTATATCCAATTTGTCCATTTGCTTCTAATGTAGCTGTAGCCCACTCTACGTCCTCTATCCGAGTTACGTTCTTCTGTCTTAAATTTATTTCCAACTGATCTACCGTTAAGCGTAATTTTTTCAGCTGGTCCGTTTGCACCACTCCATTATGTATAAGCACTTTTGATTTTCCCGTTATAATATTCTCTACAAAATCAGACTTTATTTGTGCTAATTCCATGCAAATAAGGGTAAGCACGAGAACGGTGCCTACGCCTAGTGTTATCCAAATATTTTTTCCAGCTAACGGTTGAATTAACAATGACCCTATTCCAATCATAATGGTAGTTTGTGCCAAGGTCATTTGAGAAATCGATTTTCTGCCAGCAAGTCGTAGTAGAAATGTTCCACCAATGATGATAATAACAGCCTTCCAAATCCATGACCAATCCACTTCATATCCCTCCTTCAAGAGGTTGTTTAATTAGTACGTCAAACATATGTATTACATTTCTTCTTTCCTTTTGTTTCCCAACGCTTTCTAAACTACAGTTACGCAAAACTTCGCTATCCAAAATGTCATCGTATGCAGAATGGTATCAGGGGTCATTCAACTTCAAACTGATCACGACTCATTTTACATTTTAAAACGATCACCAGCCAATTTCTTACATTAGTATTGTGAAAAAGGCTTATTTTATACGCAACGATTACCAGCTTCCAAACGGTGCAATAAAGAGCGTAACCCTAAATTGAATTGTATTCGCTTTCATGATAGGATGAAGGCAAGTAAATTAGAGCTGTATAAATTGGAGGAGGAAGTAATGGGGAAAACGAAACATACTGGTCCAATCAAGCTATCCAAACGACCAAACCCATCACTATGGGTTAGTAAGGTTCCATTCGGTCTTGGGAAAGTAAAACCACATCATATTCGCGATACAGTTAAAGTCGCTTGGGACAATAAAGATAGACTTCCATACGCTACACGGATCCTTACACAGGGAGTGTGTGACGGTTGTGCCCTTGGGGTGCAAGGACTTAAAGATCAAACATTAACCGGACCACACCTTTGTACTACACGCTTAAATGTTCTTCGTTTGAATACTATGCCAGCAATGAAACAAGATATTCTGCATGCTGATATAGAAACGTTACGTAAAATGAACAGCACGGAACTACGCCAGCTCGGTCGTATTCCTTATCCGCTCATCCGGAAGCCGGGAGACCGCCAATTTCAACGTATTTCCTGGGATCAAGCGCTTAACTATATTGCCGACAAAATGCGTGCACTTCAACAGAAACAATTTTCCTTTTATTCTACATCTCGCGGTATAACGAACGAAACGTATTACGTGCTTGGTAAGGTAGCCCGTTTTCTTGGTACCAACAATATCGATAATGCATCCAGAATATGTCATTCACCATCCAAGACAGCATTAACCCGCTCCGTAGGTGTTGGCGCCTCCACCTGCAATTATAAAGATTGGATCGGCACAGACGTTTTGCTGTTTTGGGGGTCTGTCGCAGCTAATAATCAGCCCGTTTCTACAAAATATATGTATGCCGCAAAAAAGAAAGGTACGAAAATCATTGTAATTAATCCATATCATGAACCATCGATGGATGAATATTGGATTCCTTCTATTGCAGAGTCTGCTTTATTCGGTACCAAAATAGCAGATGATGTTTACCAAGTGAATATTGGTGGCGATATTGCCTTTATGCACGGTATTATGAAACATTGGTTTGACATGGAAAAGGAACAACCTGGATCAGCTCTAAACCACGACTTTATTCAAGCACATGTTAATGGATTAGAAGCTTTACAAGCAAAAGTAGAAAACCATACGTGGGAACAATTAGAGCAATCCTCCGGTATCTCCAAACAAAGGATGATCGAATTAGCTACTATCCTAGCAAATTCCAAATCAGCTGTCTTTGTCTGGTCGATGGGACTAACCCAACACCGATTTGGTACAGATAATATTTCACAGGTTGCAAATCTAGCATTACTGCGGGGATTTATCGGACGCGAGCATTGCGGCTTAATGCCAATTCGTGGACACTCCGGTGTTCAAGGATCTGGTGAGATGGGAGCAGACCCATTTTCTTTGCCAGGTGGAAGCATGAATGACGAACACCGTGAACGTGTAGAGAAAGTTTGGAAATTCGATATTCCGACTTGGCAAGGAGACATTGTTGGTGAATCACTGGAGAATGCTCACTTACCCGAAGACCATGAAAAAAAATTAAGGCTGTACTATATGTCTGGAGGGAATTTTCTTGAGACGATGCCAAATCCTGATTATGTCCAATCATGCTTAGAAAATATAGAGCTACGAGTGCATCAAGATATTATTTTTAATACGTCTACACTAGTCGATGCAAAAGAAGCTGTCATTGTGTTACCTGCAATGACGAGGTATGAGCAACCTGGGGGGGGAACTTCTACCTCTACAGAAAGAATGGTCTATTTTTCACCGGAGATTAAGGGTCCCCGTATTGAAGAAGCCCGTTCAGAATGGGAGATTTATATAGATTTAGCAAAACGAGTAAGACCCGAGGCTAAAGACCTGATTCACTTCCCAGATGCGCGCGCTATTCGTGAAGAAATCGCGAAAGCTGCCCCTAATTATGACGGTATTCAGCATTTAAATGAAAAAGGTGATCTTTTCCAATGGGGTGGTGCTTGGCTTTGTGAGGATGGCATTTGTCCAACGCCAGATGGAAGAGGAAATCTCATTGCCATGGACATTCCAGAATTAAGGAAGCCGGAAGGGCATTTTTATGTCACGACACGTAGAGGAAAGCAATTTAACTCGATGATTTATAGTGAAACAGATCCATTCAACAATGCGCATAGAGATGATATTTTAGTAAATCAACAAGATGCAGCATCCCTTGATATTCAAGAAGGGGAACAAGTAGTCGTGTATAACCAGCACGGGTTATATGCAGGACGTGCCAAGTTCGCCCCTGTCAAAGCCGGAAATCTGGAAGTGCATTGGCCAGAAGGAAATGTTCTCATCCCCAAAGGCGTATACGAACAATACGCAGGCATACCTGAATATAATACAGCAGTAATATTAGAAAAGGCCGTCACCTATTATGCACAGAAAGATGTTAAATATGCCGAAAAGCGAGTGGAAGAATTAGAAATCGACAGTCATTAAGAGTGCTCACACATAAAAGCGTTGTTTAAAAATACACTACAATTCCTTCGCTTTGAACACGCACAAAAGGGAGGATTACATGTCTGATAATTTAGCAGATTGGGAGATTGTCCGTTTTCATGACGGGGGCGCTACAAAAGAAGTATCCTCTGTGGCGGAAGAATACCCTATAACCATTATAATCAATGGTAAGGAATTCGCTACAATGGTCTGCTCCCCCGAACATGTGGAAGAACTGATCGTTGGCTTTCTTGCATCTGAGGGAGTTATTTTCCAATATAAAGCCATCCAGCAACTGACTGTGGATGTAGTAGCTGGGTTTGCCTACTTGGAGATCGAGAAATTGCCTGATACGTACCAAGAGGATCATTCGAAACGATTTATCGGTTCGTGCTGTGGAAAAAGCCGCCAGTTTTACTTTAAAAATGATGTGAAGACCGCTAAAACAATTATGTCAAACTTAAGTCTCTCTTGTAATCAATGTTTACAGCTTATGACACAATTACAACAAGCGTCAAACCAATTTCGCCAAACAGGTGGCGTGCATAACGCAGCTTTGGCTACTGTTAACGATGTGCAGCTTATTCGCACCGATATAGGTCGTCACAATGCACTTGATAAGCTGTATGGACATATGTTGATGAACCAGACTTCTGTAAGGGATAAAGTCATTGTATTTAGTGGTCGGGTCTCATCCGAAGTACTATTAAAAATCGCCAAAATGCGGATAAGTATTCTTATATCCAAATCAGCTCCTACCAAACTTGCTTTAGAGCTAGCCGAAGATCTTGGCATTACGGTAATCGGCTTTGTAAGAAAAGGAGCCATGAATGTCTATACACATCATGATAGAGTTGAGGAGATAACATATGACAAAAAGCGATAGAAAAAATAACTCTACCAACATGCATGCTAAAGCAGTAAAATCTCGTCCAATAAGAAGGCTACTCTAGCTCTCCCTAGACTTAATATATCATCATAAAAACAATCCACCGCCGGTAACTGTCCGAAAATATGGAACAGCACACGCGGTGGATTTTTTACGCTTTAGAAATGAACTTCTCTATCCCAAAAACGATGGATTGCAATTGCCTCGCTAAAGGCATCCACAAAATCGTTGACAGATGACTCCAAAATAACCCCTTTCGCATGGGTAATACCGCTATCTTCCAATAAAGTGGCACCGTCATTAGAGGAACCTATTGGCTTAAAATGGTGAAATGCTTCATGAATAAAGTGGGTTGCCTGTTGGGAAAACTTCTCACTCATTTGTCTACTTCCGGCAACATAAACAGCGTCATAAAGAACGGAATCAGCTGTTAAGAAGCTCTCGCTGGCCTCTATTGTCTGACCTTCTGCTCCAGCAACCTCTCCACGCTTATTCGCAACTACTACTGGGCGAATTCCTTGTTTTACTAATCGATTTATCACAGAAATCACTTCTTTGGTATGGAAGCCTTTATCTAAAAGAACAGCTACATTTCTCGTTGCCGCTGTTTTAACAGTGTTTTCCTGACTTAGAGCTGGAGAAGTTTTGGTTATAGGAGATCCCCCTTCCTTCGGGGCAGTCACGCCGATATTTTCTGCGATTTCCTGTACCATATCTAAGCTTACGTTTGCAAACATATTTACTACTTGTTGCTGCACATCTTCATTCTTCACTTTTCCTAACTCAAAACTGAATGCATCAATGATATGCTGTTTCTCTGCTTCACTCATGCTGTTCCAAAATAAAACTGCTTGAGAAAAATGGTCATTGAAGCTTTCACTTCTTGCGCGAATCTTTCTGCCGTCGACTTTCTCCTGGTAATGTTCATATCCGCCTTGCTCAGGAGAAGCCGGTTCTGGCGTGTTATGAGCTAATCCATTTTTGTGATAGCTAACTTGTCCGACATTAATCGTATGTCTTCCGTAGCCATCCCGTTGGTTATTATGAAATGGACATACTGGACGGTTAATCGGTAGTTCATGAAAGTTTGGTCCTCCTAAACGAATTAATTGCGTATCCGTATACGAAAATAACCGTCCTTGTAATAAAGGGTCATTGGTAAAGTCAATACCAGGAACAACATGTCCTGGATGGAATGCTACCTGCTCCGTTTCGGCAAATACATTATCCACATTCCGATTTAAGGTCATTTTGCCGATTTTCTTAACGGGAACCTCTTCTTCCGGCCAAAGTTTGGTTGGATCGAGGATATCATAGTCAAATGAATCCGCGTCTTCTTCAGCAATTAATTGTACACCTAGTTCAAATTCTGGAAAATCCCCATTTTCAATGGCTTCATACAAATCTTGACGATGAAAATCCGGGTTTTTACCATTTATTTTTTGTGCCTCATCCCAAACCGTAGAATGAACTCCTAATGTCGGCTTCCAATGAAATTTAACGAAAGTTGCCTCACCCTTATCATTTACAAAGCGAAACGTATGCACGCCAAAGCCTTCCATCATACGAAAGCTACGTGGAATCGCCCGATCTGACATTTGCCACATCACCATATGTGCTGTCTCTTGATTATGGGCTACAAAATCCCAGAAGGTATCATGTGCGGATGCGGCTTGTGGGATACCGTTATGCGGTTCGGGTTTAACAGCATGAATGAAATCTGGAAACTTGATCGCATCTTGAATAAAAAACACCGGAATATTATTGCCGACCAGATCGTAATTTCCTTCCTGCGTATAAAATTTCGTAGCAAATCCTCTGACATCACGAGCCAGCTCTCCAGAGCCTTTTGAGCCAGCAACAGTTGAAAATCTTACAAATACAGGTGTCTTTTTCCCTTTCTCTTTTAGAAAATCTGCTTTTGTGTATGGTTCCATCGATTCATATACTTCAAAAACACCATGAGCTGCATAGCCCCGTGCATGTACAACCCGTTCTGGAATGCGCTCATGATCAAAATGGGTCATTTTTTCGCGAAAATGAAAATCTTCCATGATCGTTGGACCACGTACTCCGGCTTTTAATGAAAATTCATCCTCAGAAACTTTTAGCCCTTGATTTGTGGTCAGCTTTCTTCCCTCGTCATGAACCCGATAAGCATCTAATTGTTCTTGTTTAGCACCGTCTTGTCGCTGTTTTGACATCACTCTATCCTCCTCATTTAATTGAAAAAATCCAAAGTTCTTCCTGTAGAGGGACTGTTCCCAAAAGAAAAACAAGTTAAACAAGAAGGATGGTATCAAAATGTCCGTGTTAGATATAGCTGGCAATATGGGTTTTATAAATGTTATCGTTAAACTACAGACTTTTTATGAACAAAGGCGCAGGGCGCCCGTTTAGCAACGTAGCAAATGGAACGAATCAACTAAAGATTTAGGAATCATGCCACTAAAAACAGGGGTATGCCGACGATGGGCGGCAAGCCCGGTTTTAGTCGGCCTTCCTCTTTGCCGCGAACCGATGATGACTTATCGTAGGGCGATTTCGTGAAGTCGCCTAGTTGCTGGGCGCTGAAGCCGGACGTGGCTATTCAGTTATTCCCTTATCCCAAAGCAACAAATTTTATACTTTCTTATACTATAAACCAAAAAAATCTTATCCTTTCCTATAGTAGAACCAAAGTAAAGCACCGTTTAACGTTTCCTCATCTAATTTGGATACACGAAGGAGGTCAACGTAACATGAGCAAAATCATTCTTTTTGATGGTGTGTGCCACTTCTGTGATCAGAGTGTACAATTCATCTTGAAACACGATAAACAAGAGCAATTTTTATTTGCATCGCTCCAAGGGGATACAGGGCAAAAATTGGTGTTTGAGCATAAAATCATTAATGATTTGAGCAGTTTAATTTTAATCGATAACGATAAGTACTACAGCAAATCAACAGCTGTACTTCATATATGTAAAGAATTGACAGGAGCATGGAAGCTGTTATATGCGTTTATTTTGATTCCAAAACCGATTCGTGATTTCTTTTATGACCGGATCGCTAATAATCGCTACCGCTGGTTTGGAAAAAAAGATAGCTGTGAACTCCCATCTCCAGATGTTAGAAAGCGGTTTTTATAATGAAGCAGCTGACAAATATGGAGGAGTTTTTGTTCACCTTCAAGCTAAACGGCTGAAGTTTAGGTAGAGAGTACGCGTAGGAATTAGACAATAAAATGGGTTGCTTGCAGAGCAGAAATGAGGAGCCTAAGCTCATCGCCTAGGCTCCTTCGTTTATTTTGCCGTTTCTTTTTTAATTTGTTTGCTTCTTAATTGTCCGCAGGCAGCATCAATGTCCGCACCGTTTTCCCAGCGTACGCCACAATGAATGCCTTGTCCCTTCAACGTTTCAAAAAACATTTGAATCGTTTCTGAATCACTGCGTTGATAATGGCTATGCTCATCTACGGGGTTGTAAGGAATCAAATTAACATATGCTAACTTACGATGGTTACGTAATAATTCTGCCAGTTGTAAAGCTTCTTCCTGATGATCATTCACATCTTTTAGCATAATATATTCGTACGTGATCCGACGATTTGTTTTTTCCAAATAGTAATCAACAGACTTCATGAGCTTTTCGATTGGAAACGCCTTATTGATCTTCATAATACTCCGTCGCAATTCATTGTTTGGTGCATGAAGGGAGATAGCTAAATTTACTTGTACACCTGTATCGGCAAATTTATAAATTTTATGAGCTAGTCCACTTGTAGACACGGTAATATGTCTTGCGCCAATATTTAATCCTCGATCATCATTTACTACGTAGATGAAATTCATTAAATGGGTAAAGTTATCCAATGGCTCACCAATTCCCATCACGACAATATGACTCACTCTTTCTTCCTCACCGCGTGTATCAAGATGCTTTTGCACCATCATAATCTGCTCAACAATTTCACCACTTGTTAAATCACGGCTTTTACTTAACAATCCACTCGCACAAAAGCTACAACCGATATTACAGCCAACCTGAGTCGTAACACAAACTGATAAACCGTAATTAAATCGCATCAGCACTGTTTCAATTAAATTACCATCCGCTAGGCGAAACAAAAATTTGATCGTACCATCTTTCGATTCCTGCTTCACTTCTTCTGCTAATGTTCCAAGTACAAAATGCTCTTCCAATAGCGCAATGGTCTGTTTATTAACATTTTTCATATCGGAAAATTGATGTACTCGCTTCTTATATAACCAATTCCAGACCTGATCGACGCGAAAGCGTTGCTGTCCATGCTCCATTAACCAATCTTTCAACTGTTCGTATGTTAATCCATAAATGGATGATTTACTCATGCATTTACCCTCATTTCTAGATAATCTAGTTTTCAGAGTGATCCATATTCCGTTTATCCCGATAGAAGGTGCTGTAAGTCTCAGGCTTCGAGAGTTGGAGAATCCATTACACCAAGTCAAAGTAGAAGATAACAGCACCTAAATGACCGATTCGCTCAGAGGACTTTAGGTCCTCCCTTCACGGTACTAACAAGCAGTGGGAGGTGAAAGAAAAAACCACTGTTTGAAGATTCACTTTATAAAATGATGATTCACCATATTATCTTACTTCATGAAAGGAGTTGTTGCAAATCCCTGCGTTTACTTCTAACGATTTTTCGTATCTGTGACTTGAAACGAGGGTAAAAGCACATGTAATCATTAATTTATTTCTGATAAAGCAAGTTCTTATTCATTTTACGCAAGGTGGGGAGTCCCTCCCCCGGTACTTATTTTTTATCATCAAAGGTAGAAATCACTAATATTGGATAGCATATTAAGCGGTATTCTACCTTCTTAAGGTCTTTGAAGGGAGCGTTGTTTCTCCCATCAGATAACGATCGCATTCTTTTGCTGCTCCACGTCCCTCGTAATAGCCCAAACAATGAGGCTTTGTCCACGGCGCATGTCTCCTGCTGCAAAAACAACTTCTACATTTGTCCGGTAGTCATTATATTCTGCTGCCACCGTTGATTTTTCTGTGGTTTCAACACCTATTTGCTCTAACAGATCCTGCTCTGGGCCCCGAAAACCAATCGCAATCAAGACTAGATCTGTTGGCCAAACTCTTTCTGTTCCAGGAATTTCCTCCCGTATTTTATTTCCCGCTTTGTCAAATCGAAGCTTCACTTTAATCGTATGAACTTCCTTCACATGACCTTTGGAATCACCGACAAATTTCTTCGTCATTACCGCATAAGCTCTTGGGTCACTACCAAACACACTAGCTGCTTCCTTATGTCCATATTCTATACGGTGGATTTTCGGATATTGTGGGCCAAGGGTTTGTTTCGATATCACGTGCGAGACCCTTTTTATCATAAATATCAAATTGTGTAAGGCTTCTGCAATTATGCCGTACTGCCGTTGCCAAACAATCCGTCCCTGTATCGCCACCCCCAATAACGATGACATCTTTGTCACGTGCAGAAATATAATTTCCATCCTGTAAATTGGAATCTAGCAATCTTTTCGTATTGGCATGCAGAAAATCCATCGATGAATACCTTTAAGGTTACTTCCCTCTACTTGAATATTTCTGTGAACTGTTGCGCCACCACAAAGGATGAACATGACTTATAGGACCATATTATGAGCGGAAAATTGGACGATGAAGAAAAAAGCACTTATCATTGCTTATTAAGAAGAATGAAGGGAATGGTAACATGTCAATAGCGAAAACCTTTCATCATATTCCATTATCGGTGTTAGATTTAGCCCCAGTAAATGAAGGTAGTAACCCAAGTGAGTCCTTTCAGCATAGTGTACAATTAGCAAAACATGTAGAAGCGCTCGGATTCAACCGTTATTGGTTAGCAGAGCATCATAATATGCCTGGTATTGCAAGTTCAGCAACTTCTGTACTAATCGGACATATTGCTGAAAAAACAAGCCATATTCGCGTCGGTGCAGGTGGAATTATGCTTCCTAACCACGCAACACTTGTTATCGCAGAACAGTTTGGCACATTAGAATCACTTTATCCAGACAGAATTGATCTAGGTCTTGGACGTGCGCCGGGAACGGATCAAGCAACCGCTTATGCGTTGCGCAGGACGTTAAACATGCGTGTCGAAGATTTTCCAATGCAAGTGAATGAATTGCAGGATTATTTTTCAAAGGAACCAGTATCTCGCGTAAAAGCTGTCCCCGGACAAGGTTTGGATATTCCTATTTGGTTGTTAGGTTCAAGTGATTTCAGCGCAAGATTAGCAGCACAAAAAGGGTTGCCTTTTTCTTTTGCCAGTCACTTTGCTCCAGCATATACGATACCAGCATTACAATTGTACCGAGAGCAATTTAAACCATCGGAACAGCTGCCAAAACCCCATGCAATGGTAGGTCTAAACGTCATTGCAGCAGATACAGATGAAAAGGCACAATATATCGCCAGCTCCTTACAACAGCAATTTTTGAATTTGCGTCGTGGACAACCGACAAAATTACAACCACCTATAGAAAATATCGAAGCCCATTTTTCCGCCTTCGAATTACAAGCAATTGAACAAACGCTTAACCCAACAACGACGATTATTGGTAATAAAGAGAAGGTCAAGCAAGGGCTAGAACATTTCTTAACGAAAACAGAGGCCGATGAA
The DNA here is from genome assembly GCF_001895305.1 of Virgibacillus sp. 6R. NCBI lineage: Bacteria > Bacillati > Bacillota > Bacilli > Caryophanales > Bacillaceae > Virgibacillus > Virgibacillus sp. 6R. The sequence continues at coordinate 2,040,401 of NZ_CP017762.1, forward strand.
ATGATTATTAGTTCGCAAATCTTTCATTTGGAAGATCGCTTGCGGTCCTTTGAAATTATTAGCGAGTTAATGGATGAGACGAGTGATGGAACTTCTTAAATGGTTGTAAATCCCAACAAGCAATGCTCGGTGTATAGCTAAATGGTTCCAGCACTATGAATATCCGAATATCCTGTACAGACTCATGATAAAACGGTCCAGCATGAAGCATGGACCGTTTTTTACTTACATTGATTCCTTAATCCTTCTGTTTTTGTAATAGCTGTTTCATTTCCGCCTCGTTCTTTTTTTACTTCCGCCAGCTTGATATTTTTAAAATAGATCGCGTTTTAATTATATCGCAACGCTCAAATTATCCTTATATGTATCTTTCACCTAAAGCTTAGCAAGCCTTGTAAGATATCTATAATAAAACAGGTATTTATATTTTATCAATAGAACAAAGGCGCAAGCGCCCGTTTAGCAACGTAGCGAATGGAACGAATCAACTAAAGATTTAGGAATCATGCCCCTGCAACCAGGGGTATGCCGACGTCGGGCGGCAAGCCCGTTTTTAGTCGGCCTTCCTCTTTGTAACGAACCGATGATGACTTATCGTAGGGCGCATTTCTAAAGTCGCCTAGTTGCTGGGCGCTGAAGCCGGACGTGGCTATTCGGTTATTTCATTATCCATAAGCACCTAAGTTTATACTTTCTTATTCTAGCAAAAAAGACTGATCGATAACTTATGTCTCAATCAGTCCTGTTATAGTCAAAAATATGCCGTTTCTAAATTACTTCGCTCTCACTTCTAGTTCGTTTTTTAAGCTTTTATTTTCTTCGCAACTTCAATCGTACGCCTAGCTTGATGCTTCACAGCTTCTTCAACATCTTCTACCATTTTTCCATCTTTTCCTTGCGTCACACTTACACCATACGGGTTACCACCTGATGTAAAAGCAACTTCATTCGTATAGCCTGGAGGGACGATGATTGCTCCCCAATGCATCATCGATGTATATAGAGATAATACAGTAGCTTCTTGTCCACCATGGGAATTAGAGGCAGACGACATGGCACTTACGACTTTATTGGCTGTTTTACCAGATGCCCAAAGCCCTCCTTGCATATCAATAAATTGTTTCATTTGTGCAGCAACATTTCCGAAACGAGTTGGTGTTGAGAAAATGATGGCATCCGCCCATTCAATATCATCGGAAGTAGCTTCTGGCACATCCTTTGTTTCCTCAACATGTGCTTGCCATGCTGGATTGGACGCAATGGCTGCTTCAGGCGCAAGCTCAGGAACTTTTACAAGTCTTACCTCTGCACCCGCTTCACTTGCTGCTTCTTTTGCCCAGTTTGCTAGTTGATAATTAATCCCTGTAGAACTGTAATAAATGACTGCTAATTTTACTTTTTCCATGGCGTTATCTCCTTTATGTTTCTTGCAACTTTAACTGAAGTTCTTGTTCCAAGTAAGATGAGATATGTTTTAGGATGCTCTTCAATGTATAAGTTTATTACATAAATCACCCAAAACATACGATATATCATCATATAGCTAATAAGGTTTCATCAAACCTTGTGAACACCTTATTTATGTTCCAAACTTCCCTATTTTGCTGCAATTTATTCACAAAGTAGCTCTGTTATTTTACAACCAGGTTACTTTATGTAACAATAATAATAGATTTATATACTATTGTCAAATAATTAACTTACAAATAATAACCAAAGGGATTTTTTACTTGGCCTGTTGTTAGCTCTTACAAAACAATTTATAATATGAAGTAAGGAGCTTTAAATGGAGATGTATAAACAAACACGCCAAATTATTATTAGTTCCATTTTAAATAGCAATGTATTTTTACTCAAGCATATGACATAATGAAATAACGAATATGAAGCTGTTATGAAACGCAGTATAATTGCATATGAATGAGCAACAGATGATCACATCTTGTCTCATTATGGCAAAAAAATAAAAAGGGAGAATAGTGGATGGGAAAACGAATTTTCTACTTTATATTGACGAACGTTTTAGTGTTAGTAACGATCAGCATTATTTTTATGCTTATACCAGGAACATGGAATTATATTGGAGAAGATGGTCAATTACAGCTTGGAACGCTACTCATTTTTAGCGCCATCATTGGATTTACTGGCTCGTTTTTATCATTAGGTCTATCTCGTTGGATGGCTAAGAAAATGATGGGCGTCCACGTGCTCGATCCGAATGACAATCTAAGCCAGCAAGAACGAGAAATTGTCGACACCGTGCACCGTCTTTCTCGTTCTGCAGGTTTAATGCATATGCCTGAAGTAGGTATCTATTATGCAAAGGAAGTAAACGCCTTTGCTACAGGTCCTAGTAAAAAACGATCACTTATTGCAGTATCGAGCGGTCTGTTGCACGAAATGGATGCTGATGCTATGGAAGGAGTTATTGCCCATGAAGTTGCGCACATTGCTAATGGCGATATGGTGACGATGACGCTGTTACAAGGAGTTGTAAACACATTTGTTGTCTTCCTTGCTCGAATCGCAGCTTTTATCGTGACGCGCTTTGTAAAAGAAGAGTTGGCACCTATTGTCCATTTTCTTGCGATTTTATTCTTCCAGATTATCTTTTCTGTTCTTGGTAGTCTCATTGTATTTGCTTATTCAAGACATCGGGAGTTTCATGCTGACAGAGGAGGAGCTGACTTAGCAGGTAAAGACAAAATGCGACATGCATTGGAAGCTCTAAAAATGTATTCTAGTCGTGTACGTGAGGAAGAAAAATCAATTGCTACGTTAAAAATTAACGGCAATAAAAAAGCGTCTATCTTTTCGACACACCCAAGCTTAGATGAGCGAATTCACCGCTTATCGTAAAAACTGTATTTGGTCTGCACTGACAGAACAAAATTTTTATGAGGAGATTGAATAAACTTTCAGAATGCTATTGGTTAAAGCTGTCTGCGACTTAAGCTAGCATATGGTGATCTAAATCGATCAGAAGTTAACATTTCAAAACAGAAATATTGAGGCAAACCCGACCACCACGGAATCGGGTTTGCCTTATTTATAATGGTTTCCGCTAATCCTGTATCAAGGTTATCTGACATTTGTTCACAACCTAAAATTTATTAGCTTTACATAAAGAAGCAGATTCATTTCGGGAAAACCATTCGTTGTTAGCGGAATTCTGTAACTAGCGCTCTTCCCGTTTGCCTGCCAGTAAATAAACAGCCTCCAACGAAGGTTCCTTCCAATGATCGGTAGCCATGAATGCCGCCACCACCAAACCCCGCTGCTTCCCCTACTGCATATAACCCTGTAATCGGTTTATTGTCGTTATCAAGAACACGTCCTAATAAATCGGTTTGCAAGCCTCCTAATGTTTTCCTGCTAAGTATGTGAAGCCGAACAGCAACGAGCGGTCCATTTTTTGAATCTAATAACTGATGAGGAGCCGCAACACGAATCAACCGATCACCTGTATAATAACGAGCGCCTCGAATAGCGGTTACTTGGGCATCCTTTGTAAATCGATTGTCCATCTCCCTATCCCTAGCACGAATTTGTTTTTCAATATGTGACACGTGTAACCGTTTTTCTTTCGTTAATCGATTCATGCCGATCACTAAGTTATCTAAATTAGACGCAATAATAAAGTCTTCACCTTTATCCATAAACGCTTGAATTGGTTTAGGCGCTCCCGGTAAAGATCGCTTTAATACTTTTTTCAAACTTTTCCCTGTTAAATCTGGGTTTTGTTCTGATCCGGATAAAGCAAATTCTCGTTCTATAATTTTTTGATTTAAGATAAACCATGAATAGCTATAACCTGTGTTTTGAATTGCTTCTAGCGTACTTAACGTATCAAACCCGGGGAAATTAGGTGCCGCTAATCGATTTCCTTCCGCATCTAACCATATGGACGACGGGCCCGGCAATATACGGATACCATGTTGCGGCCAAATGGCATTCCAATTCTTAATTCCTTCTGTATAATGCCACATGCGATCACGATTAACGACTCTTGCTCCTGCATTCTCTGAAATAGCAAGCATGCGTCCATCTACATGTGCTGGAACACCAGAAAGCATTTGTTTTGGAGGCGGACCTAGACGTTTAGGCCAATGCTTACAAACCAAGTCCATGTTCCCTCCTATTCCCCCGATCGCTACGACAACTGCCTCAGCTTGATAATCAAATTGGTCAACGACTTTCCTTGAACTCACTTCTCCTCTTGCAACATAACTTGCTTCAAGAATAGAATCTTTCACGCCTGATACCACACCATCATTTGTTACCAGCTCATCCACACGGTGCCTCGGTAAATACTGAATCAAACCGTTATCTATATGTGTTTGCACCCTGTCAACAAATGGCTTTACAATACCTGGTCCTGTCCCCCAAACGATGTGGAATCGTGGCACAGAATTACCGTGGCCATCAGCCAGTTGTCCACCTCTTTCTGCCCAGCCGACAGGAAAAAAGCGCACTCCCATTTCATGAAGCCATGCCCGTTTTTCACCAGACGCAAACTCCACATAAGCTTCTGCCCATTTCTTTCCCCAATTGTCTTCCTTGCGATCAAATCCTGCTGTACCAAGCCAATCCTGCCATGCCAATGCACTAGAATCGGTAATCCCCATGCGACGCTGTTCTGGCGAGTCCACTAAAAATAAACCGCCAAATGACCACCAAGCTTGCCCTCCAAAAGATTGCTCTGGTTCTTGGTCCAATAATAAAACACGTTCTGTTACCATTTGCTGCTTCCGTTGCTCATGGATAAAAAATTCGATACACGGAAAGATAAAACCCTGCTTTATTCGCAATTTTGCAAATTCAATTTTTAGTTACGATGTAGTAAAAAAGCATCCTGTTCTGTCTAACAAAGTTTTATTATTGTTTCTTCATTGCCTGAACACCTGTTAGATAGGTAGCCACATATGATAAATCAGGAAACACCATATCCGCATAGCGGAGATTCTTCTCTCTTTCCCCTACTAATATTGTTGCTGTACCAGCATTTTTTCCTGCTTCCATATCCGCATGGCGATCACCTACCATATAGCTCGTCGTTAAATCAATATTGTACTTTTTAGCTAAGCGAGTTATCATAGCAGCATTTGGCTTTCTGCATGCACATCCGGCATGTGGTTTATGCGGGCAATAAGCAACTGCATCAACTACTGCACCATAAAGCGCTAATTCTTCTGCCATTTTTTGATGAACTTTCGCTAATTCACCTTCTGTCATGTAACCAAGCCCAACTCCGCCTTGATTCGTAACGACAAACACGAAGTATCCTAGTTTGTTAAATTGCTTTATCGCCTCACCTACACCGGGTAACAAGTAAAAATCTTCTGGCTGATTAACAAACTTAACACGTTCTGATAATACTTCATTAATAACACCATCACGATCAAGGAAAACCCCTGATGATTGCATTTTCTCACCTCGATAAAAAATACTTCTTCAACATTACCTGGACCCACCCCGGGCTCAAAATGATCTACACTAAAGTGAAACTTCAGTTAGTGGGAATATTCTTGGAGTCCTCATTACCTGTTAGTACCGTAATGGTATGACCTAAAGACCTTTTACAAAAAGGGCATTAAGGTACTGTTATCTCCCACTTAGACTTGTTGTATGGTTCTCCAGTTCTTGAAGTGGGAATCCTTACAGCACCTTAATGCATGATAAAGAAATGATCAGGCTCATTTTTTAGATACAACAAAGGCGCGGGGCGCCCGTTTAGCAACGTAGTGGATGGAACGAATCAACTAAAAAAGATAAAGGAATCATGCCACTAAAACTGGGGTATGCCGACGTCTGGGCGGCAAGCCCGTTTTTAGTTGGCCTTCCTCTTTGTGACGAACCGATGAGGCCTTATCGTAGGGCGCATTTCTAAAGTCGCATCGTTGCTGGGTGATGGAGCCGGACGTGACTAGTCGGTTATTTCGTTATCCACAAGCACCTAATTTTATTGTTTCCTATACAACAAAAAAGCTTCATCTCTATATAGAAATGAAGCTTATATATATTATGTCTAACCCCTTTGTTTTCATGCATCTAATCAGCCGTTATCTTTGTCCTACAAGTTCACGCATCGTACCATTTTTCGCATAATTCATATGCCAGCTAAATGCTTTTTCCAAATTATGAGGTGTCTGCCCGCCACCTTTTAACGCTTCTCTGTAATAATCCCATAATTGCTCCCGATACATTGGGTGAGCACAATTTTCTATAATTAAAGGCACACGCTCTCTTGGTGCCAACCCTCTTAAATCTGCATAACCTTGTTCAGTAACAAGTACATCTACATCATGCTCGGTATGATCTACATGAGATACAAATGGAACAATACTGGAAATATCTCCTTGCTTTGCAATTGATTTGGTTACAAAAATGGCTAACCTAGCATTTCGGGCGAAGTCCCCAGAACCGCCAATGCCGTTCATCATCTTTGTTCCAGATACGTGCGTCGAATTTACATTGCCATATATATCTGCTTCCAATGCAGTATTAATTGCGATAATTCCTAAACGACGAATAATTTCCGGATGATTGGAAATTTCTTGCGGACGCATAATAATTTTGTCACGATATTTATCAAAGTTGCTAAATACCTCCTGCATTTTCCCATTCGACAGTGTAATCGAACAGCATGAGGCTACGCTTACTTTATCTGCATCGATTAGATCGAACACAGCATCCTGTAGGACTTCCGAATATACTTCCAAATCCTTAAATTCCGAATGAATCATGCCATGAAGTACTGCATTTGCCACCGATCCAATTCCAGATTGTAAGGGTGCCAACTTTTCAGTTAAGCGCCCTTGGTCAATTTCTTGTCGTAAAAAATCCAATAAGTGTCCAGCCATAATCTCTGTTTCCTGATCTGGCTGCACAATCGTAGAAGGAGAGTCCGGCTGATTCGTAAACACAATTCCTTTAACCTTATCTATATCAATTGGAATACCTATTGTGCCAATCCGATCCTCGACTTCTTTAAGCGGAATTGGCTCTCGCTCCCCTTGCGAATTCGGACTGTATAAATCATGCACTCCTTTTAGTGCTGTTGATTGTGCGGTATTAATTTCAATAATAATTGCCTTAGCATGTTCAGCAAATACAAGCGAATTTCCAATCGATGTTGTCGGAATGACCTGCCCGTCATCCGTTACCGAAATCGCTTCCAATATTGCATAATCTACCGGTTCTAATACATTCGCTCGCACCATTTCTGCTGTGTGTGAAAGATGATGATCCACAAATAAATGTTCCCCAGCATTTATTTTCTTTCGCATTGTTGGATCTGCTTGAAATGGTAAGCGTTTATGAATCATACCTGCCTCTGCCATCATTTTGTCAATATCAGAGCCTAAAGAAGCACCTGTAAACACATTGACCTTCAACTTCTCACCAGATTTGGCTCGTCGAATAAGCGCTGTTGGCACAGCTTTTACATCCCCTGCCCGGGTAAAGCCGCTTAAGCCTAGCGTCATGCCATCTTGAATCCAAGCTGCTGCCGTTTCTGCACTCACTATTCGATCATGTAAACGTGCATCACCGATTCTATCTAGTTGTTTCCCCATCCCTAGACCCCTTTCCATTTTATTAAGAATTTACAATCTATTTTATATGAAGCGCTTTCTTTTTTGCGGTTCTATGACAGAGATAGATAGAATCGGTTTGAAACAGTAAATTTATCGTTTAAAACAGCTAGTTTTAAAACCCTAGTAATTTACGAAAATAGCTGGAATATGATTGACTAACTGGAAGTTGATCCCCGTTATCCATAGCTAATAAAAAAGTGGAATGGGTATCTGGATAAATATGTGTAATATGATTTACGTTTACGATAAATGAACGGTGACAGCGGATAAAATACTCTCTCGGTAACATATATTCAAATTCCTGGAGCGCTTTTCGATGTATACCCGTGAATTCTTTCGTAACCACCCATGTTTTTCTGTCCTTTACTTCTAAATAGAGCACATCACTAAATGAGAGTGGTTTCCACCCATCTGATGTCTTTACCGTAATGACTGATTTTCCTTCTGTTAAAGCAGGATAAATAGCCATAACACAACCTTCTAATTTATTTTGATAATGAAATGGTACAGCCATTCCATGATAAGGAATACCATACACTTGACGATCGATAAATTCAGACACCTTTTGTTCCGTCACGATTGCTTTATTTGCTAACGTACCTTCTTTGATTGGATCCCCCGGGCGAATCTTTAAATCAACACGCAGGCTTGGCCGATAGTAAATATATTCTGTCGTCGAAGTTACAGCTATGGAAATTTCATCGGAAAATAGCTCTCCAATTACGTCCAATAAAGAACTTGTAGTAAGTCTTTGCATCGTTTTATAGTTACTCCTTTATACCTCATTTCGTTTATATAAAGTGAATACTGATCATTATGGTTAATATAATTATAGCCGTTTAATAAGCTGACATGTCGCTTCATCACTGCTTTTTTAACGATTCGGTTTAAATGCATCTGGCATAACAGCTGCAATAACTTCTCCTTTAGCACAACAAACCTCATCTGCATATACTTCCGTTATCACCTTAAACTTTTTAGGATGAAGCTCCTCCACTACCCCAATCGCTTTCAGTTCTGCACCATGTGAAGTCGGTTTCATAAAATCCACTTTTAGCGAAGCAGTTACAAATCGAGGCGCTTGAGCTCCATCGCCTATGACATGCCCGTTTTTCTTATGAAGAGTCATCGAGGCAGAACCAGTACCGTGACAATCTATTAACGAAGCTAGTAACCCTCCATACACAAACCCAGGGATTGCAATATGCTCTTCGCGTGGTGTATACGTAGTCACCGTTTTCTCCCCGTCCCATACTGTTTTCAAATGAAGACCCGTTTCATTTCGTCTGCCGCATCCATAGCACCAAGCATAATCTTCAGGGTAAATATCTTGAATTGCCTTTGTTTCCAATACATCTCCTCCCTTTTTGCCTAGTATAACATAGCTATGTTGGGTGAACAGTACCTAGTTATTTGTTCATTAAAGTGTATCAACATTACTAATATTCTGTCATAAAACCAACCGGATTCAAGTGGTGACATCGTTCATCATGTTCGCTAGAATAAGCATAGAAGGGGTTGTTCAAATAAATTTACTCCGTTAAAATAGTAAGTTGGAGTTATATTTTCATGATAAGCGTTTGAACAAATTAAAAGAATTTTTAGAGATGGGGTTTTGTGGCATGAAAAAATTAGTCATATTAGGTGGGGGATATGGCGGACTGAAAGCGCTATTAGGATTACTTGACCATCAGCTACCAGAGGATGTTGAAATCACCCTTGTCGACAGGAATCCATATCATTCCGTAAAAACAGAGTTTTATACGATTGCTGCTGGTACGTCTGCAGATAAGGATGTTCGCCTCCATTTTCCAGACGATCAACGAGTTCGTTATGTTTTTGGAGAAATTGCGAAAATTGATACATCCAATGCAGCGATCTCTTTTTCCAATATGAGTGAAATCATAGCTTATGATTACCTCGTTATCGGCTTAGGATGTGAGGATAATTATCATGGCATTGAAGGAGCACAAGAATTTACCCATAGTGTACAGACGTTCTCCAATGCAAGAAAAACAGGACTTGCTGTTTGTGATTTAAAGGCATATGGAAAGGTTTCTATCGTTGGCGCCGGGTTGAGTGGTATTGAAGTAGCTTCAGAGATTAGAGAGAGTAGACCGGACCTTAATATTCGCTTACTTGATCGTGGTGCAACGGTGTTAAAAGCATTTGACCCAAAGATTCAGCAATATGTATCCGAGTGGTTCGTAGCGAATGATGTCGATGTATTGCATCATGCAAATGTCGAATATGTAGAAAAAGATGGCGTCTGTAATAATGGTGTCTGTTATGTGAACGATGTTACCATTTGGACGGCTGGCGTTAGACCAAATTATTTAGTTAGGGAGCTCCCTTTTGTCAAAGATGAGCAAGAAAAAATCATTGTAAATGAATATTTTCAAGTACCTGAAAACAAGAATATTTATGTAGTTGGTGACTGCGCTTCTTCGGAATATTCCCCAAGCGGCCAGCTTGCGGGTCAGCAAGGTGAACGAGTCGCTGAAGTATTATTAGCAGTACTGCAAGGCAAACAACCAAAGAAACCAAAGGAAATTAAACTAAAAGGGACATTAGGCTCGCTTGGAAAATCAGACGGATTTGGCAATATGATGCAGAAGCCATTGACTGGTTTATTACCACGGATTGCAAAATCAGGCGTCCTTTGGTTAAATAAACGTCATTAAAACAGTAACATAGCTCTGTTCACGTCTTTAAAGAACATTACCCTTTGACTAGAGAAAAAAGGAACATTTTTGGCAAATATAGGTAGTCTTTTGAAGGAAAATGTAATAAAAAGTGAAGCTTCAATCCGTGGGATTTCTTTTATCTCCTACTAGCTATTAGAAGAACAGGCAGTTTGAGCTAGGCCTATCCTCCTGGATTCACCTCGTAGGATAGGGGGCGAGGACTCACTGGCAATTTTATGTGGGATATATGCGGGATAAGGATGATATTTTATTCCAAACAATATCGTGCTTCAAGTTAGCCTAGACTAAATGTTACGGGGAGAAACGCCTCCCCGTTGATAAAGTGAAATTTCATCCTCCACTGATAAAGTAGAAAGGCTCAAACCGCAAGCGCCCTTGAAAAGGAAGAGACGCTTTTTCTGCGTGCGATGTGTCGCTTTCGAGGCTTTCCTTGTCCTTGAAAAAGAAGAACGCTTTTTCTGCGTGCGAGGCGACGCTTTCGAGACTTTCCTTGTCCTTGAAAAAGAAGAACGCTTTTTCTGCGTGCGAGGCGACGCTTTCGAGGCTTTCCTTGTCCTTGAAAAAGAAGAACGCTTTTTCTGCGTGCGAGGCGTCGCTTCCGAGGCTTTCCTTGTCCTGTTGCAATGCCTTTTTTGCGTTCAACATCTCACAAGCCCAACGAATCGGGAATTTAGGTGCCGTTATCCCTGACTTAGACTTATTGGTATCTACTCGATCTCCCGGAAATGGGGATTTTACGAGCATCTTATGTTATAGAATAAAACATCTCAGACTCCAAGCCAACGCATTTTCAAAGATTTGGAGAAGATAAAGCCATCTCCTGTTACATCATCAGTTGTACAAGGCTTGGTGCGATAATTGATACGACCAATGCACTCATGACCATCGATATCGTGCTGACTGCACCTTCCAGCTGATTCACCTCCATAGAAGTAGCCGTCCCAATTGCATGAGAAGCACTCCCCATGCCTACACCTCTTCCTAAATAGTGATCTACCTGAAACAACCGAAATACATAATGGTGCATGAGCACACCACCAATACCTGCAATCATGACAAATATAGCAGCTAGCGGCATAACCCCGCCGATCGTTTCTGTTACCGCCATAGCAACAGGCGTTGTTACCGATTTTGGCGTTAAAGAGTAAACAATAGTTGATTCAAATCCTGCCCACTGAGCAAGCAATAGGCCTGTAGATATTCCAATAATCCCTCCGAGCAATGTTCCTGCTACTATCGGCGCAGCCACTTTTTTTAATGTATCTTTATATCTATATAAGGGGTATGCAAGTGCAACTACTGCTGGTCCGAGCAGTTCATTAATCCATTTCCCCCCAACCATATATGTCTCATAAGGGATACGAAAAGTAATTAAAACCACAATAATAAGGATGGTAGCTACTAATACAGGAGCAGTTAACGAATAATTCCATGTTCGATGAACCCATAATGCAATATGATAAATGGCAAATGTACCAAAAATAGCTAAAATGGCAATCAAAAACTCACTCATGCTTCCATTCCTTTCTACGCATCAGCCATTGGCTGAAAAATCCGGAGCCACCCATGACCAACATCGTGCTCACTAACACGATTAAAATTAATAAAGATCCTTTTCCTAAAAACAAATCATAATACTCTATAATTCCAACTGTTACGGGAATAAAAAAGAAGGCTAAATTAGCAACAATGTAATTGGCCCCTTCTTCAATCCAAGATACTCGAACGAGTTTTGTACTTAATAATAGAAACAACACAATCATTCCAATAACACTTCCTGGGATAAATAAATTCAAAGTGCGTTGTATCCAGTTACCAAATTGGAAAATGATATACAATAAGCCGATATGCACTATCATTTTTCCTGCCTTTTCCACGTTTCTTTCCTCCTTGCCATTTTCAAACGAATACTCTATATTATAGCAGTTATTTTTCATTGTTGGTAAGCGAATAGCTTCTATTAAACAAAAAAATCGGAGTAAGCGCTGTAAAAAGTAAAATTTTATGAAATCTATAAAATTTGCCAAGGCATTACTTTCTGCCTTGGCAATTTATTTTCATTAATGTCGTCTCAATCTTAGCTGGCAATTGTGAACTCCGGCGAAATTCCATTTTATAGGGGTAAATCTTCTCTTTCTTTCACATCTAAAATCGCTTCTTTTACAGATTCCCCCATGTTGGCATGCGTTTGATTTACGGTTGCATGTACTTTTGTCGGCAGCCCCCATAATTTTATAAAACCTAGTGCTGCTTCATGATCAAATGCATCATCTGCATTGTACGTCGCCAAATCAAAGTCATATAACGACTGTTCTGACTTTCGACCAACCACTTGAGCATGACCTTTGTACAATTTCACCTTCACAATTCCAGACACGTCCTTCTGCGTTTCCGAAATAAAAGCAGTTAATGCTTTCGTTAGTGGCGAATACCAAAGACCATCATAAACAGCCTGTGCCAGTTTCTGTTCAATTAACGGCTTAAACTGTGCTACCTCTCTGGTTAACGTTAATGCTTCCAGTTCCTGATGCGCAGCAATTAGCGTTACTGCTGCTGGAGCCTCATAGATCTCACGTGACTTAATTCCAACTAGTCGATTCTCTACATGATCAATTCTGCCGACGCCGTGCTTTCCTGCTATTTGATTTAATTGCAAAATAAGCTCTTGCAATGGCAGCTTTTTGCCATCTATAGAAACAGGCTTCCCTTGCTCGAAAGCAATTTCTACAATTTGCGCTTCATCTGGGGCTGCTTGCGGATCCGTCGTTAAATCAAATGCCTCTTGCGGTGCTTCGATCCATGGATCTTCTAAAATCCCACATTCATTACTCCGACCCCAAAGATTTTGGTCAATGCTAAATGGATTATCCAAATCGATCGGCACCGGAATATCATGCTCTTTAGCATAGGCAATTTCTTCTTCTCTTGACATCGCCCATTCTCTGACTGGTGCCACAATATCTAACTTTGGCTCCAACGCTGTAAAGGCGACGTCAAACCGTACCTGGTCATTTCCTTTTCCTGTACATCCATGTGCGACCGCAACTGCTCCTTCTTCTTTAGCGATTTGAACTAAAATCTTTGCAATAAGTGGTCGCGATAAAGCTGATATTAATGGATATTTCCCTTCATATAATAAGTTAGCCTGTAATGCAGGTAACACAAATTCATTCGCAAATAATGCCTTCGCATCAATTACATACGATTTCACAGCTCCTACCTGCAATGCTTTACGTTGAATAAAATCAAGATCCTTCCCTTCTCCCACATCAAGCGCAACGGCAATCACATCATAATGGTAATTTTCCTGTAACCAACGAACTGCTACAGATGTATCCAATCCACCCGAATAAGCTAAAACAATCTTTTTCTTCCCCACAACGGACACTCCTTTAACCTATCTATTATTGAAACATTATGCACTATAATGAATAAACATTCAAGAGCTATTCGTATGTTTTCTCATGAATTTTTACAATTTCTATGCGTTATTATTTTTCCTTGTTAGTGATAATGCTATAATTTAACTGTAAATAATTATTTTTTATACCACTTTTGGATATCCCTGCCGTAAACAGCATGTATCAATATCCCTAGACAGTTAAAAACGTATTTCATATACCCAAATACAAAGAACACCCTTTCAAAATCAAGCAACCCTACGATAATGAACAACAATGCATAAAAAAACTAACCGAAAGCACCCATCTGCCTTTCGATAAGAGTTGAAACTTGTCTAAAGCCCCACAGCTCACGCACAATACACCATGTTCCCTTAACATCATTAGCCCTAGCAAACTAGCAGCTTACTTGAGAATGGATTTTATAAATGTTTTTTAAACACCCCTTTTAGTGGCATAAGGTTGATATATTGAGAAAGACCCTATAGAAGAAGGAGGAAGTCGATGGATAATATAAAAGAAACGATTATTGAAGTAGTTCAATCCATTTTACCAATTACAATCGTGATTACGGTTTTACAGTTTACGCTCATTTGGTTACCAACAGAAACTTTTATCCAATTTTTAATCGGCGTTTTAATGGTAGGAATAGGTTTAATTCTATTTCTATTGGGAGTTAACATCGGGATGCTTCCTATCGGCGAAATGATAGGATCGGCCTTATCGAAAACAAAAATTATTTGGCTTATCGTGTTTTTTGGTTTTTTATTAGGTGCTGTTGTCACCATTGCTGAACCGGATGTACGTGTTTTATCAACACAGGTAGATCAAGTATCCAACGGGGAAATCTCTAAAACCATCCTTATACTAGCAGTCGCTATAGGGGTGGGAATATTTGTCGCTCTCTCATTAATGCGAATTATTTTTTCCATTCCGATTACATATATCCTTGCTGGCGGTTATGGAATGATCTTTATTTTAGCGGCTTTTACCCCTTCAACTTTTGTACCCATCTCATTTGATGCAGGTGGAGTTACAACCGGACCGTTAACGGTACCGTTTATTATGGCACTTGGTGTTGGCGTGGCATCCGTGTTAAGAGGAAAGTCAGCCTCTCAAGATGGTTTCGGGCTCATTGCTTTAGCTTCTCTTGGCCCCATTCTTTCAGTGTTAATTTTAGGAGTGATTTACGGATGAATATACACATCTTTCAGGGGTTTGGTCAAACAATGGGAGAGGTTGCCATTGCACTCCTTCCATTAATTATATTGTTTGCTATCTTTCAATTGTTTTTTTTAAAACTTAGCATGCGCAAATTACTCGACATTGCAATAGGAATCCTATTAACCTTCCTTGGGCTGTCTTTTTTCCTTCAGGGAGTCCATATTGGGTTTTTACCGATTGGAGAACAAATTGGCAAAAGTCTTGGTGCGATTAATTATACATGGATACTAATCCCAATTGGCTTTGTGCTTGGTTTTTTCGCCACTTATGCAGAGCCTGCTGTTCGCGTGCTCATCCAGCAAGTAGAAAGGGCCTCTAGCGGATACATCCCAGAAAAGGTCCTGCTCTATACCGTTTCTATTGGCGTTGGTTTATCGGTTGCGTTATCCATGATTCGTATTCTTGCCGGCTTCTCCATCTGGTTTTTTATCCTGCCAGGTTATATTCTTGCGCTGATTATGGTAAAATACTCATCGAAAACGTTCACATCGATTGCTTTTGATTCCGGAGGGGTTGCTACAGGACCAATGACCGCAACATTTATTTTAGCAATGTTTGTCGGCATTGCTTCCGTAACCGAGGGACGTGACCCATTGCTTGATGGGTTTGGCATGGTTGCACTTGTAGCTTTGGCTCCTATTTTATCTGTTTTAACATTAGGTATCTTATATAGCAGAAAGGAGAAGGAGCTGTATGTCCACAAAGAAACCGAGACAGAAACTGATCGTTACGATCGTTAAAAAAGAAAAAGCCAAAAAGGTCATACGTGCTTCTAAGGAAGCTGGCGCCCGTGGGGGGACGATCTTATTCGGAAGAGGTTACAGAACCAATGAAAAGGAAAGATTTCTAGGTATTCCGATTGAACGGGAAAGAGAAATCATCTTAACAATCGTTGAAGAGACCATTTACCCCGAAGTGATGCAAGCAATTATCGACTCGGTTAATTTAAATAAGCCAAGGCAAGGAATCGGCTTTGTAATTGACACGAAAAAAATTACCGGAACACAGCATTTATTAGGGTTAGAAGATAATGACAACGAACCTAATGAAGGAGATGTGGAACTGAAAATGGAAGATAAAATCATGTATGATTTAATCATCACAATCGTCAATAAAGGTAACTGTGATAAAGTGGTTGACGCCTCTAAAAAAGCAGGTGCAGAAGGCGGAACGATTCTAAATGGAAGAGGCACTGGGATTCATGAAAAAGCCAAGCTGTTCAATATATTAATCGAGCCTGAAAAAGAAGTCGTCCTCACCTTAATTAGTAAAGATAAAACGAAGGCTGTCCTAGATGCCATTGAAGAAGAAGCAGAATTAAGCAGAGCTGGTAAGGGAATTGCTTTTGTAATCGATGTCGATCAAACAATCGGTATCAATCATGTGTTAAATCATATGGTTAACGAAAAATTGCATGGTAAATAAGCCATCAATAGTTCCGGCTTCAAGCAAGCCGGAGTTATTTTTTTTATAATTAGGAAGTGTGGGGAGTACCTGTATCTTTTTTTTGCACAGTGCCTATATGATGGATGATTTTAAATGCTTGCAAATTTCCTTTTATGGCTTGAGCGACGAAAAGGCTTGTTGGACGACTGTTCATCTTTTGCGAGAGTCTGAGGGAGGATTCTCCTCCTTTGCAAGCAGTCTGAGGGCTATGCGATCAGGTTCTCCTCTTTCGCGAGCAGCCTGAGGGCATGCCCCCGGGCAACGTTTCGTCTTTACGAGCGACCTGGCGACTTCCTCGTATTTATAAACGACCTTACGACAGTTGCGGACTACTTTTTCTCGTTTGCGAGCAGCTATGGCGCAACCATATGATATGGCAACGCCTTTTATTATGTCACTCCTACTTGTTGGCAATCAGCAAGCAGCGGACAACCTGAACAAATAGGTTTCATTTTACAATGCTCTTTCGCATGCCGCACGATCAATGCATGGAATTCCTTAAAGCCCTCTGTATCCAAGGGGCATTCCGACTCCACTTGAATACGGAATGCTGGTTCCTTTTCGGGAATGTCCAAACCGAATCGAGCAAAAATCCGCCGTGCATAAGCGTCAACAACAAAAACAGGATGATCGAAGGCATAAAGCAATAAAACATTTGCCGTTTCAGCACCGATGCCGTGTATCCCCATTAACTCTGTACGTAGGGCATCTGTTTCTGCATGCCGCAATTTTTCAGGCTTATAATCGTATGCTTTATACCAACGGACGAAAGCTTTTAAGCGCTTCGCTTTTTGCCGGTAAAAACCGCTTGGACGGATTGCAGACTCCAACTCCTCGATAGACATGCGCGCTATTTTCTCTGGTGTTAAATATGGAGTAAGGCGGCGCAACGCCTGCTCTACATTGTTCCAATTCGTGCGTTGAACGAGAATTGCACCCACCATCATTTCAAACACCGACTCGGCGGGCCACCACCCCTGCGGACCGTAATATTCCCATAATCTATAGTATATACGCTGAATAGCACTCATAAATAACCCTCTTTTCTATTCATTTACATTAGTTTAACAAAACTACAATATAAAGATAATTACTTACTTTTGAATCCATCTTACTCTAACCAACCTACCCTCTTTTTCTCCCGATTTATTAAGCCGTATCATCAACTTTCACCTTATTTTTGAATGTTTCTACCCTCCTTTCTTATGCACAAAAAAGACCGTTATTCCACAAAAATTTACAAAACCTTTACATTCATAACATACTCTTTTAATAATTGGCTACTATACTAGCAATTGAGAGGGATAAACCTCAACTTTATATCTACTCAAAATAGGGGAGGCAATTTTGATGAAGTTCAAGAAGTATCTTATGTTCCTTCTAATCGCTGCTCTTGCAGTAGTAATTGCAGCTTGCGGATCGGATTCGAAAGAAGGAGAAAACAAAGACAATAGCGAAGAGAAATCATCTGAAAATGCAAGCTCAGAAGGCGATTCTGAAAAAGTAGAAGGTAGCGTTGTAATTGACGGATCCGGTACGGTTTATCCTTTAATGGCTAGATTAGCAGAAGAGTACATGGGTGAAAAGCCAGACGTATCTGTTGAAGTTAGCCGCGCTGGTACTAGTGCAGGATTTGAAAAATTCTTAGTAGAAGACGGAACGGACTTTAACGATGCTTCTCGTTTAATCAAAGACGAAGAGAAAGCAAAAGCTGAAGAGCTTGGAATAGAAGTAAAAGAATTAAAAGTAGCTTTAGACGGTTTAACTATCGTTACGAACCCTGAGAATGATTGGGCTAAAGAATTAACACAAGATCAAGTAAAAGGAATCTTCCTTGGAGAATATACAAACTGGTCAGATATTAACCCTGAATGGCCAAAAGAAAAAATTCAAACTTATGGACCAAATGAAAACCATGGAACATACGAATTTTTCTATGAAAATATTTTAGAAGAGCAAGATCTAGTAAGTGATATTAACTTACAACAAGACTACTCAACTCTTGTAACACTTGTAGCTGAAGACAAAAACGCAATTGGATTCTTCGGTTTCGGATACTATGACAACAACAAAGATAAAGTACAAGCTGTAAGCATTGACTTTGGCGATGGTCCAGTAGAGCCATCACTAGACACGATTGCTGAAGACGGCGACTACGCTGGCTACACTCGACCAGTGTTCACGTACTTAAACGTAAACCATGCAAAAGAAAAGCCGCAAGTACTTGATTATGCACTCTATATCATGAACAATGTTAATGAATTCGCTGGGGAAACTGGCTTTGCTCCAATTCCTGAAGAAGAAGCACAAAGTCTAGTTAGCGATTTAGAAGCTCTAAAATAAGGTAGGAGGAACCATTAGCGGAATTTGTTTCTACTAATGGTTTCACTCTTATCTCAACAAAGAAGCGTTCACTGTAAAACATCTATCTAATTGAACCATTATTTAACCTAGAAGATGAGGGCTGCGTACGCTCTCATCTTCTTGTGAGTTATTGCTCTGGAAAGGGGGCCCCTTGATGGCACTGGACAACAAGATAGACAATCAAGACAAAAGAAGTATTCAAGATATGATTGCTAAGAAGAAAAACGGAAAAAACTTAACAAGCATAACCGAAAAGGTGATGCCAGCTCTTCTCTTCTTAATTGCTGCTGTTTCCATCCTTACTACGATTGGAATTGTCTATACACTTTTAATCGAAACCATTGAGTTTTTCAAACGTGTACCGATTATGGACTTCTTTACTGGCACTGTACTAAAACCATTAAGTCAAAATCCTGAATTCGGTGTACTGCCACTTATTAACGGTACGATTATTTCTTCCATTATTGCCATGCTCGTTGCTGGGCCGATTGGAATCATGACTGCTGTTTTCTTAAGTGAATATGCGTCTGAACGTGTTAGAAGAACACTAAAACCAATGCTTGAAATTCTTGCTGGCATACCAACCATCGTTTATGGTTTCTTTGCTTTTACGTTTGTCACACCGCTTATACGCGAATTTTTTCCAAGTGTGGAAGCGACAAATATTTTAAGTCCTGGACTCGTGATGGGTGTTATGATCATTCCAATGATTGCATCGCTTTCTGAAGATGCAATGACATCTGTTCCCAACGCAATGCGTGAAGGTGCACTTGCATTAGGATCTACCAAATTAGAGGTTACATTTCGCGTCGTCATTCCCGCCGCGCTTTCTGGAATCATTGCATCCTTTGTTCTTGGTATTTCCCGTGCAATTGGTGAGACGATGATCGTAACTATTGCCAGCGGAAGCTCGAAAAACTTTACTTTTGATATTACCCAATCTATGCAAACAATGACAGCTTATATTGTCGAAGTATCCGGTGGAGAAGCACCCGCTGGTTCAACCATTTATTACAGCTTATACGCCGTTGCCATGACGTTGTTCGTATTTACGCTTATTATGAACCTATTAGCAAGATATGTCTCTCGTAAGTTCAGGGAGGAATACTAAAATGAAATATGTGGATACAAACCAAGTTCAAAAAAATATGAATGGTCGTTTACTAAAAAATAATATATTAAAGTCTGTGTTCTTTCTTGCTACCATTTTCGGCTTAATCGTTCTGGCTGTGTTAATTATCCGTGTTATTATCCAAGGTGCTAGCTGGATCAATATGGATTTTTTAACAAATAAATTATCTACTTCTCCTGACCGTGCCGGGATTATGGGTGCAATTTTAGGAACGTTTTGGCTCATGGTCGTCGTCATTCCTGTGACACTTATTCTCGGTGTAGGTACAGCCATCTATTTAGAGCTGTATGCGAGAAAAGGGCGTTTCCAATCTTTTATTCAAACAAACATTGCCAATTTAGCCGGTGTACCATCCATTGTTTACGGAATTCTCGGGATGACTATCTTTGTCCGTGCCCTTGATTTCGGGAACGTTGTATTAGCAGGTGGTCTAACTATGTCATTGCTGGTCCTTCCGATTATTATTGTCGCGGCCCAGGAATCTATTCGCGCAGTTCCGCAACACCTAAGTGAAGCATCTTACGGTATGGGAGCTACCAAATGGCAGACGGTAAAAAATATAATTCTCCCTGCCGCATTACCCGGTATTTTAACAGGGTCCATCCTATCTCTATCCAGAGCCATTGGAGAGACAGCACCACTCGTTGTTATCGGTATTCCTGCTTTACTCATTCCTTTTCCTGGTGGGATTATGGACAGATTTACGGTGCTTCCAATGCAAATATATTACTGGACGATTGATTCTTCCTTAGTTGAAGAATATGCAAACTTAGCTGCGGCAACGATCATCGTATTGCTCGTATTGCTCTTTCTTTTAAATGCGACAGCCATCGTTATCCGTAATAAGTTTCAAAAGCGATATTAAAAAGGAGTGAACTAAATGGCTACGTTAACGAAGCCCAATGTGAACATAAAGAATCATGCGAATACAGAACAAAAGTCAATTACAGAAACCGTAGCGACGACAAAGCAAAACGTGAATAAAAAAATTGTTTACGATACGAAAGATTTAAACCTATGGTATGGCGAAACGCATGCTTTAAAAGACATTAACCTGTCCATTTACGAGAAAGAAGTAACAGCGATTATTGGCCCATCCGGATGCGGAAAATCAACGTATTTGAAGACGTTAAATCGCATGGTTGAACTCGTTCCTAGTGTTAAGACTTCAGGTGTCATTACGTATAAGGATAAGAGCATCCTGGATAAATCTTTTAAAGTAGAAGATTTACGCACAAGAGTCGGGATGGTATTCCAAAAGCCGAACCCATTTCCAAAATCGATATATGATAATATCGCCTACGGTCCAAAAATACACGGCATTCGCAACAAAAAAATTCTCGATGAAATCGTGGAAAAAAGCTTGCGTGGCGCTTCTATCTGGGATGAAGTAAAAGATCGTTTAAAAGAAAATGCATACGGACTTTCCGGTGGACAGCAGCAACGTATCTGTATTGCCCGCTGTTTAGCTATTGAACCAGATGTGATCTTAATGGATGAGCCGACTTCAGCACTTGATCCAAAGTCAACCTTACGTGTGGAAGAACTCATTCAAGAGTTAAAGAAAGACTACTCTATCGTCATCGTTACACACAATATGCAACAAGCTGCACGCATTTCCGACCGTACCGCATTTTTCCTTAATGGAGAAGTGGTGGAATATGATGAAACAGATACGATCTTCACGAACCCAGCGGACAGTAGAACGGAAGATTATATTTCTGGTCGCTTTGGTTAAAAATCAATATCTTTTTCGAAAGCTTACTTAGGTACGAATAGCTTTTCACGTGTGAAAAAGCTGTTTCTAACCCCTTTAACGAAAAATAAACGTAGAAACAATACCTCCCCATTTATAAATAAAAAATCCTGTTCCATGATGGAGCAGGATTTTTCGTGTATTGTTTACAAATGGACTACTCTTTCCGTTATTACTTAGCTAAAAAGGTTTCAACTAGTTGAATACAAGTTCAGCGCTAGTACATAGGAACAAAACTATAAATCTTCTTATCTTATCCCCTACTGCTTGTTAGTTCCACAAGAATGAGACTTAAAGGGATCTGAACAGAATCGGGAATTTGATTTGCAATTCGATGCTCCGTTTATCCTCTGAATTCACATCGTAGGAATTACAGGGCAGGTCTTGCTGCCAGTTACATGTGGGGCTTCAAAAGCTAGCATAAGTAAGCGATTTGTAGTGCTATACCGTTAATATATATGCAACGTTAGCAATAAAATAAGCTGCTTATTTTATCAGCATGTTTTACAACTAAGCTATAAAGTGAATCTTCAATCAGTAGGGGCTTCATTCATCCCCTACTGATGGTTAGATGAACGAATCGGGCTTTAGGTGCTGTTATCTCCCACTTAGACCAGTACAGATTATCCAACTCCTAAAGTGGGAGCCTTTACAGCACCTTATATACGGGATAAAAACAACGATAGTCCTTTTATGAGACGTCGATAATGATGTCTATACCTTTATGAAATATTGAATTGCTTCGTATGCTGTGACAAGACCGCGGCTATTTCAGTCAAGCGTTTGCCAACCTGTTGGTTTGTCTTGAGCTGGGTTACTTGTTCATCACTAGTTGTCAGCATTTGTTCCGCACTAGCCAAATTTTCCTGTGAAACAGAAGAATAACTAATGGCCGCCTCCTCTAACCCCGGCAACATCTTTCCTACCGCTTGTACTTCTTCTTTCATGACTCGTAATTGCTTCCCAACCTGTCCGATTTCCTGTAGTAATTCATCAAACGACACTTTTGCTGCTTCTGACATCGTTAACGTCGTCTTCGTTTTCGCAAGCATTTGATCAAATTCTTTTACAGCTGAGGCTGTATTTCCTTCCATACTAGTAATAGTGGCGGTAATCTCTACTGCCGCCTCTGACGATTGCTCCGCTAGTTTGCGCACTTCCTTGGCAACGACGGTAAATCCCTTTCCAGACTCGCCTGCGCGGGCTGCTTCAATACCAGCATTTAACGCCAATAATTTCGTCTGCTCCGCAATTCCTTGTATGATATCAACTAGTTTCGTAATAGCTTTGGAATCATTCCGAACACTATAAATGGTATTCGTCAAATGTGTAAAGTCCGACTCAAAGGAAGTGATCGTATCAATTAGCTCGCCAATATGCCGTTCACCCGTTTCTGCCGATTGATTCATCACTTGTGAACTTTGATCCAATTGTTCCATCTGTACCATTGTTTGCTCTACATTTCCCTTCATAGTATGAAAACGTGCCATACTCTCTTCTGAACTCGCTGCTGTCTGATCCGCTCCGTCCTTTACGACATGAATTGCCTGCTTCAGCTGCTCACCAGAATATAAGCTTTCGGCTGCTGAAGCTTGCAACTCTGCCCCAGCCTCATTTAAATCCCCTGTCGTTGCCTTGATATCTTTAAGTAACGTGCGCATATAATGGATCATCGTCGTATAACTTTTATGTAAAGATATGAACTCAGGCAATGTCGTCTGTAATGAGTCTGGTTCCTTCATTTCCCCTGACCGTACTTCCCGCATCGTCTCCCGCAAAACGCCGAGCGGCTTCGTTAAACTACGAACAAACCAGGCAATCACTACACTCGCGATCATGGTACTGATCAAACTAATGATTACCGTATCAACAGCCATTCCCTTTACTGGCCCCATATAGGAAGAAGTGGGCACAAGCAGTACATACATTCCTTTAATCTCTTTCATTTCCTGAAACGTTAGTGTATAGTCCTTTCCCGCAATTTTTTTATGTAAAAGCCCATGCTTTTTCTTTTCTAATTCTTTAACCAACATTTTTGAAATCGTCGGCAGCTTTCCCTCGCTTTCTTGAAGTGGTACAACTTCTCCTGACTCTATGTAAAAGTATTCAGAAGGTATCCCTTCTTCAGCCAGCTTCTTTTTCTGTTTACGAACATTCGCATTTAATTGCTGTCGAAAATACTCGTCATCACTCACATATAAAAACTTAAGATTTTCTGCAATATACCCCATCAGTTCCGTCTCGCGCTCCAATCGATTTTCAATAGAAGATGTTGCCATCTTCTTCGCCTGTACGTAAGAGCTAATTCCTACAGCCGTCACTGAAAGAAGTAATAACACAATAAATAAAATCAACAATCTGCTCCACAAACTAAATTTAGTTTGGATGTTTTTGGCGAACGAAAAGAAGCCTTTTAGCCAGAATTGTCTATGTTTACCCAAACGAAATACCCCCTACTTTATACCTAAATTTACTCTTAGTATATCAATTGAATGTTAAGGGAATGTAAAAAAATGGTGACGGTTGAAAGAATTTGTTATGCGTTGTCCTAACATTATATACGACATCTTTTATAATCTTCACTTTATAAAATGATCCTTTAATCAGTGGGGGTTTTCCTTCATCTTTCACTGATTGTTAGAAGAACGAATTGGAATATTTAGGTGCTGCTATCTCCCTCTTAGACTCGTTGCAGTATGGGTTACAAGTTCTTGAAGTGGGAGTCTTACAGCAACTTATATGCGGGATAAAATTTATATGTATGGAAAAATATCATATAACCTATAATTAACTCTTAATAAGGTTTTAAACAGCTTGCTCAATGGTCCACGTGTTTTATCGGTAACCAAGTTTTCATTATTTCCAAGCAATTTTTCATGCTTGGAAAAGACATAGCTTTAAAAAATGCAAAATGCTTGGTTACATGGAAAAAGCAAGTGAGACATATCCCACTTGCCCTGCAACACTAGTAATAAAACTATTCTGTTCAGATATGATTAATTTTAACGCTTCCGTTTTTGCCGAATTTTCAAAAACGTCGTATGCTTGTAACATATCATCAAATGAAAATCGGTGTGTAATCAGCTTTTCAGGCTGCAATTTCTTCGATTGAACTGTTTTCAAGAGCATTGGAGTGATACTCGTACTCACCAATCCAGTTGTTAAACGAATGTTTTTAATCCAAAGTTCTTCAAGGTGGAATTCAACTGATGTTCCGTGAAACCCTAATACCGGAATCGCTCCACCTGGCTTAATAATTTGTTGGCAAATTTCAAATGTGGCCGGCACTCCGACTACTCCCATTGCAAATCTACACCTTGTCCACCTGTTAATTCCATAATTTTCTCTACTGCTTTTCCGTCAGAACTGTTAATCGTCTGCGTCGCACCAAATTTTTTAGCTACTTTAAGTCGATGTTCGTCCAAATTAACCATTATTATTTCTGCAGGTGAATAAAATTGTGCTGTTAGCAATGCAGCCATACCAACTGGACCAGCTCCAACCGTTTGTCCAGGCTGAACCTGTCCATAGAGCACACCTATTTCAAAACCAGTTGGAAGAATATCACTTAACATAACTAAAGCTTCTTCATCTGACCCATCAGGAATGTGATATATAACCACCTTTTAACATGAAAGCTAGCATAAGCTCTAATCGGTTCTATATGATAAACATGCTACTTCCTTTTTTGCTCATTAACGTATTCGTTTGGTTCTCCCTCCCCATAGCTGTTGCTATTTTTGTATGGGCTTTTTCGTCCATTGCGATGCTCTCCATGGTTTTGTGTTTCCTTAAATTGCCGTTGTTTATTTGTCAATTAAACTCTTCCTTTCCACATATAAATGTTATTAAAAAGTATTGGTAAAAATGATATATGACTTTCGTCGCTTTCGTATAGCTTTCACCAAATGATGCTTCCCTATTCTCATTGTTACTTTGAATAATTCTTACAAAAAAATCAACTTAACCCTCTGCTATTTTCCTTTTAACTTTACATTAAGTATTGGTAATCTCCGCTTACGTCTTCCTGAATATAAGGAAAAATCACATCAATAGGGTGTGCATTTTTGTTCAAAATGGGAAAATAACGATATAATAGAAATAGATTGTCTTTTGGAAGGATTGTTCAACATGGAGTTATCACTACAGATGCTTATTTTTCTTTTTTCCGCCATGCTGATCGTTGGCGTTCTGGCAACGAAATTCTCCTCTAAGCTTGGGCTACCCGCTCTTGTTCTTTTCCTCTTAATCGGGATGGGGTTAAATGAATTTATCTTTTTTGAAAACGCTCAACTCATGCAATTAATCGGGATTATGGCATTAATTATCATTTTGTTTGAAGGTGGGACGCAAACAAAATGGGAGTTAATGCGTCCTGTGTTAGGTGCAGCTGGATCGCTTGCAACACTTGGCGTTCTGCTGACAACCATTGTGACAGGGTTTGCCGCCATGTATATTCTCAAACTTACTTTATTAGAAGGGATGCTATTTGGAGCTATCGTTGGCTCGACTGACGCAGCTGCCGTTTTTTCCGTACTTGGGAATAAAAACATTAAAGCAAAACTAACATCCACATTAGAGGCAGAATCTGGATCTAATGACCCAATGGCTGTTTTTCTTACTGTTGCTTTTATCGAGTTAATTCAAGTCCCCGATGCGTCGATATGGACAACTATCGGCAGTTTCTTTTTACAAATGGGATTAGGTCTCATACTCGGGTTACTGCTTGGGAAAGTTACTGTCCTCATTATCAATAATATTAACCTCGATACTTCTGGGCTTTATCCGACGCTTGCGATCGGAATGGCTACCGCTACTTATTTTATGGCTGATTTTTTAGGCGGAAGTGGTTTGCTCGCTGTTTATGTAATGGCTGTTTTTGTGGGAAATAGTGATTTAATGTACCGTTTCTCCATTTTACGATTTAGCGAAGGCTTTGCCTGGATGATGCAGATTCTTATGTTTATTTTGCTCGGCTTATTTGTTTTTCCAGAGCAGTTACCTGCTATCTTTTGGCAAGGTGTATTATTGACGCTCATCCTTATGTTCATCGCAAGGCCGATTGCAGTTTTTATTTCGATGATCTTTATGAAATATAGTTTAAAAGAGCGATTGTTTATCTCTTGGGCCGGTTTAAAAGGTGCTGTACCTATCGTATTAGCTACGTATCCTATTATTGCTGATGTAAAAAATAGCGACCTGATTTTTAATTCCGTCTTTTTCGTTGTCCTTATCTCAGCACTCGTACAAGGGAGTACGTTATCCTGGCTCGCTTCCAAGCTTGGATTAACCGGCGGAAAAAATGATCCAACGAAACCGACTATGGAACTTATTCATTTGGGTAAGACCGAGGCAGAGATTATGGAGGTACATATTTTCTCCAAGTCTCCCGCTATTTATCAAACTTTAAATGATATAGAACTGCCAGATGACACACTTATTATTGGTATCATTCGGGATAAACAAATTATTACTCCGACCGGCGACACCGTTATTCTAGAAGATGATACATTATACGTATTAAGTAATCGAAAGAATAGAATTAAAGCAAAGAACGTACTTCTAGGAAACACGGAGAAAAAAGTTCCACAAAAGAAACAACTTAAAAAAGAAGCAGAAGGATAATCAGGTGGCTGAATAGCGTTCGCCTGATTATTTTTTATCGCAATAAAGTGAACCTTCAAGCCGTGGGGGTTTTCATTCATCCCCTACTGATTGTTAGAGGAACGAATCGGGTATTTAGGTGCTGTTATCTCCCACTTAGACTTGTTGCAATACAGATTATCCAATTCCTGAAGTGGGAGTCTTACAAGTACCTTATATATGTGATAAACATGTTATAGTTCTGATTGTTAGGGCGTGTGTAGGTGTGGTGCTTGCTTTATGTTCCCAGCATTTGCGATGAGCGAACTGGATCTCTGTATGAGATAAAGCCAAGCTACCGTCGTTCTATTCAAGTGATGTTTATACTCTGATGAGTTATTTGATTCTGTTATCCTGCTTTTTCACCGGAGTGACCATTTGGCAAAACCGGTCAATAGACTACCCTACTTAAACATTTCAATTCCGCTATGCTAAATGTTTTCATCCTAAACAGAAAAAATTCGAACTTTTGTCTATATACATAGAAAATCGACTATACTCATGCCCCTTCTCCTATACTTCCTTCGAATATAACGACGAAAAGGCGCAGACAGAAATGGATTTTCGTTTAAAATAATACGGTTATCCAATTCGATCTTTTACGACGTCATACGCTATTATGGATAAAATCAATTTGGGAGGAAGATAGATGAAAATATTCGTAGATCCTGGACATGGTGGTTCGGATAATGGAGCTTCAGGCAATGGATTATTTGAAAAAAATGTAACATTGGACATTGCCACACGTATACGTAATATACTGATTAATGAATATGAAAACGTACAAGTGAGAATGAGTAGAACGACGGATGCCACTGTTAGTCTCACGCAACGTACGAACAACGCAAATAACTGGGGTGCAGATTATTTCCTTTCGATTCATTGCAATGCGTTTAATGGTACAGCAAGAGGGTATGAAGACTATATTCATTCTTCCCTTTCCAGCGGCTCACAAACTGGCCAATATCAAGACCAACTTCACGAGGAAATAACAAAGGTGAATCAGTTAAGTAATCGTGGACAAAAGAAAGCAGACTTCCATGTGTTGCGAGAATCATCTATGCCCGCATTATTAACAGAAAATGGTTTTATTGATAATGCCAATGATGCTTCGCTTATGGGAAGCACTTCCTGGAGACAAGCAGTTGCAAGAGGACATGTGAATGGGTTGGAGCAGGCATTTAATTTGCAAAAAAAGGAGAATTCCAATGTCATTTTTCGCATTATCGCTGGATCTTTCCAGTCAAAAGATAATGCCGACCAACTTGTCAATATGCTAGCTGCAAAAGGTATTCAGGCTTTTGTAGCACTTGTAAGAATATCAGGCAGGAACTGGTATCGTGTACAGGCGGGTGCTTTCTCCAATCGAACAAATGCGGAAAATCACTTAGAACGCGTTAAAAAGGCTGGCGTTACTGATGCGTATATCATTCGTGAAACACGGTAAACCCTAATAGTGCGTTGTTTCAACGCGCTTTTTTTAAAAGATAAGCAAGTATAAAATGAAGGTGCTTGGGATAACGAAATAACCGATTAGCCACGCCCGGCGCATGAGCCCAGCAACGATGCGACTTCACGAAATCACCCTACGATAAGTCATCACGGTTCGTCGCTAAGGGGAAGGCCGACTAAAAACGGACTTGCCACCCGACGTCGGCATACCCCTGTTTTAGTGGCATGATTCCTTTATCTTTAGTTGAACCGTTCCATTCGCTGCGTTGCTAAACGGGCGCCCTGCGCCTTTGTTCATGTGTAACATTATACCGTTTGACTTTAGTCGTTACGTGTGGCAATATATGTCCACCATTCATACGCTTAAAATAAGAATCTGTTAACGATGAAAAAATGTGTAATTTCTGAAATAGAACTACGATTGGAGATTGGAGGATGTTTAACCATGTATAGTAATTTATTTGAAGCTTGGTGGCCGATAATCCTTGCAGGCGTAATAACAGCTTCTTCTGTCGTTATTTTAGCACGTTATATACGCCGTACCATTCTGTATTTACTTACCACCATTGTAAGCCTTATCAGCTTTATGATACTTATTCTAAGTATATTTACTATTGGTGAGTGGGCCGGCATGGGTATTGGAATGTTTGCCATTTCAATCTTACTGGGAGTAAATATTGGCGCCTTATGTAGCTTTTTGGTGAAGCAAAAATAATCTACTCTTTAACTAGCCTCGTTAGTGGAAATCTTCAGCTCTCACCGCGATAGTTTTCCATTCTGGTGAGCGGTTTTTTCAATTCGCTCTCGCTTCGGTGTGCAACTTTCTTGCTACGATGCGCAACTTTTCCGCTTCGGGTGCTCGACTTTTTCGCTGTGTTCGGCTTTGCTCGTTCCAATGCTTTAGCTTATGAACGATTTCGAAGCCTACCTGTTTACTTTAAGGTAGCCAGCTATTGCATCAACTCAGCGCTTCATTTCAATCTGTTCCTCTGCTTGTCCAACCTTTTTGTATACGAATCAAAAAAAGCACGTGGCCCATCCTTCGCCTTGTACTTTTTCATCTCCCAGCGGTCAACAGACTTATTCTTCCCCAAGCACATAACGTCTAATGGCGTATGCAACACCATCTTCGTCATAATTCAATGTTGTGTGCGTCGACTGCTGTTTCACTTCTTCTTCTGCATTTCCCATGCTAATACTTACCCCTGCGGCTGCAAACATAGAGAGATCATTAAAATTATCGCCAATGGCAATTGTATTTTCCATGGGAATGTCAAAATGATGTGCCATTAGCTCTAGTGCATAGCCTTTACTTGCTCGAGGATGAGCAATTTCAAGTTTTTCTCTACCTGATGAAGTTATAGATATACCACCTTGTGATTCCATGAAATGTTGTAACTGGTTACGTTTTTCATCAAGCAACGAAAGAACAAATATTTTATAGATGCCTTCATAGTTTGAAACAACTTTCTCATACTGATCGACAAACTGTAAGTCATGTTGGCTATGTTGGATGGCGATCGTTTGTTTAAGGGTTTCAGAAGTATAAGCTACATCATGACCAATTTGCTCCAATTCTTGCCATAATATGTTTTCCATATCCTCTTCCAGCAAAACACCTTCATCTACATACACTTCATAGTATAATTGCAGCTCTCTTAAAATTGGAATGATACGCTTTACAATTTCTTGATCCATATATAACTGGTGCACCTGCTCACCACGATGAAATGAGGTTGCACCATTACCTGCAATAATCGGGCAGTCTAATGCGGAAAGCCGCAAGATTTCCTTCGTATCTGGAAGTGATCTACCAGAGGCAATAGAGACGATATGTCCCTCCTGCTGTGCTTCTTGAATGGTCGCTATATTTGCATTACTAATTGTTCCATCATCAGATAATAAGGTCCCGTCTAAATCAATGGCTATTAATTTCATGGAGTAGCCTCCTCAATTTATTTGGCAGCGAAATGTAATTTTCGCTTATTCTTCCTCTATTATTATACCAAAAGGCCTCTCCCAATGCTTAGGAAAGACCATTCGGTAAAAATTTAATAAATAAGAGCTGCAAAGGTTAAGCATCAGACTAGAAACTTATTTTCTAGCACAAGCAGCGTTTATTTTATTGGTGTAGCTGCAACTTTTCCTTCACTGCCTACCATCTTTATTTTAGAGATAACCATAGCTTTGGCAGCTTCTTTCGCTGTTTGTAAATAAGCGCGTGGATCGAGACTATCAGGTTGTTGCGAAAAATGCTCTCTAATTGCAATGGAATAAGCATTTTTTAGCTCTGTTGAAACATTTACTTTTGCCATACCTAACGCTACACATTTACGCACATCTTCCTCTGGTACAGCCGAACCCCCATGTAATACAAGTGGAATATCTAGCATTTTACTAATTTGTTCAATACGGGTAAAGTCAATATCAGGTTCACCTTTATAAATACCATGAGCTGTGCCTATCGCTGGGGCAAGTGTAGGTACACCTGTTAAAGCAACAAATTCTTTACATTCTTCAGGCACTGCTTTTTGAGCGTCTTTTTCGGAGACAACAATCTCTTCCTCTACCCCACCTACTTTTCCTAATTCGGCTTCTACATTAACTCCTAAGTTAGCCGTTAGTTCCATGACTTGCTTCGTTTGTCGTACATTTTCTGCAAATGCATGTCTGGAAGCATCAATCATAACGGATGTGTATCCAGCTCGAACAGCTTGTTTAATAACTTCATAATCTGTACAGTGATCTAGATGAAGACCCGTTGGAACACGATAGTAATCCGCAGCTGCTGTTGCTACTTTTACAATATTTTCTGCCCCAAGTGATTTCACCGTGCCAACGGTCGTTTGTAAAATAACCGGTGATTTCATTTCTGCCGCTGCTTCTAATACCCAATAAATACTGTCAAATGAATGTACATTAAACGCTACAATTCCATAATTTTCGTTTTTAGCTTGTTCTAGCATTGGTGTCGTTGATATAAGTGGCATATTAATCGTCCTCTCCTGAGATAGCTTGACTAACGATATTAGCAAGTTCTGTTGGTGTTGTTGCTGTTAGCATGGATTGTCTTATTTCTTCATTCATTAATGCTCGTGATAAAGCGGATAATGCTTGTAAATGCGTTGTTCCCGCTTCTGACTTCGGAATGAGCAGAGATAGAAAGAAAAATGCAGGCTTGCCATCAAATGATTCCCATTCGATCCCCGTCTCTGTCCGCACAATAATAATTGCTGGTTGGTTGACTTCATCCACTTGCGTATGTGGGATTGCAAATCCTTCCTGAAAACCAGTTGTGCTTTCTTTCTCACGTGCTTTCAGTCCAGCTACAATTGCTTCTGCTGATTGTGCAATGCCATTGGCAACTGCGATATCCGCAATCGCCTGAAACACTCCTTGCTGTGAGGTTGCTGTTGCTTGTAGCTGAATACATGCTGGTTGGATTATTTGTTTCATTTTTCCATCATCCTTCCTTCATTTATTTCTGGGCTGCTTTTTTGCGATACATACCATAAAGCAATGCTCCTACCATGGAACCAATAAGAATGGCTATTACCCATTGAAATGCTCCTGTTACAACAGGCAGAACGAGAAATCCTCCGTGTGGTGCTGGAACTTGGACTTTAAACAAATACGTTAGCATCGCCGCTATACTAGAACCGAGCATAATAATTGGCAACACAACAATCGGATTCTTCGCAGCAAATGGTATCGCTCCTTCTGTAATGTGAGTAGACCCTAAAATAAAGTTCACCGCACCAGCGTTACGTTCTTCTTTAGTAAAGTATTTTGGAAACAATACCGTAGCAAAGGCAATAATTAATGGAGGTGCAATACAAGCTGCGGAAACACCCGCCATGAAATATAAGTTACCTTCAGCAAGTAACAATGTGCCAGTAACATACGCTGCCTTGTTAAATGGTCCACCCATATCAAATCCGCACATCGCTCCAACAATTAAACCAAGTAATAGTGGATTCGTTGATTGAACAGATGCTAAAAAGTCCATCAATCCTTCATTTAATCCGGTAACTGGGATAATAATTGGTTTCATAATGATACCGATTAAAAAGATTCCTAACACAGGGTACAAAAAGATCGATTTTAGTCCATCTAAGGAACGTGGTAAACCTTTTAATAGCTTTTGCAAAAGGATAATAATATAACCAGCAATAAATCCAGCTAAAATTCCTCCTAAAAATCCGGCGCCGCCTTGACTCGCTAATAAACCACCAATAAATCCAACAACCATACCAGGTCGTTTCGCAATGGACTCGGCAATAAATGCCGCTAAAATAGGTACCATTAGGCTAAAACCTAAGTCGCCAACTTCTTTCAATAAGGCAGCGAATTCATTGTATTGCTCATGCTTTGGATCTGCAGAATAAATTCCGAATAAAAACGATATCGCAATGAGCACCCCACCGCCAACGACGAATGGGAGCATGTGAGAAACTCCGTTCATTAAATGTTTATAAATGGCGTGAACCCATTTACGGCTATTTCCTTCTGGTGCTCCATCTTGAACTATCTCTCCTTCATCAGTTCCTTCATAACCAGATGCGTAGTAAATAGAAGCCTTGCCTTGTAAAATTTGCTCAATTAGTCCCTCAGGATCTTTAATCCCTTTTGAAACGGGAACATCTACTACCGGCTTGCCGTGAAAACGGTCTGCCTGTACATCCTTATCAGCAGCAATAATAACACCATCTGCTGCTTTAATTTCTTCGGGTGTTAATGCATTTTCAATTCCCACTTGTCCATGTGTTTCCACTTTTATTTCTACATTCAACTTCTCGGCTGCTTTTTGCAACGCTTCGGCAGCCATAAACGTATGTGCAATTCCAGTTGGGCAACCTGTAGCAGCAACAATTTTCTTCTTGGTCATGCTGATTTACCTCCTTAAATGTTGAATATCAACGTCTTTAATTAAATCTGGAATATCTCTTAAATCACTTAATCCTTTTGAAAAAGCGGTCGATGCACCTGTCGCTACCGCATATACTAATGCCTCATCTATAGAAGCGCTGCTAAGGGTTTGGGCAATATACGAAGCCAGTAATGCATCACCAGCACATGCTGTGTTGACAACTTTTCCTTTCGGAGAGCTCGCTTTCATAATCTTCTGCTTATCGATATATAATGCTCCTGCTTCTCCTCTGGAAATAATGACATGTCTTGCACCTCGTTGAATTAATTCCTTGCCATATGCTATCATTTGTTCTTCAGATAAAGATACTTCTTCTCCAAATAGCTGTGCTAATTCCTCTTCATTTGGCTTTAAAAGGTATGGCCTATAAGCAAGCGTCTCTAAAACAGCTGGAGAGCTGGAATCAAGGATCAATTTCAAATCATTTTCATTGCATATTTTGGCAATTGAAACTAAAATCTGATCCTCCACTCCCCTTGGTAGACTTCCCGATACAATAAGCGTGCTTTTAGTCGGAATTTTCTTTATTTTAGCCAACAGCTGATTTACAGCCTGTTGATGAATGACCGGTCCCCGGTTGACGATTTTGTATTCTTCATTCGCATTAATAAAGACATTAATACGTGTATTGCCTTCTACTTCAATAAAATCTGTTGCAATCCCCAGCTTCTCTAATTCTTCTTTAATAAATTGTCCTGTGAATCCACCAATAAATCCTAATGCCGTATTTGGTATCCCCATCTTTTTCAACATTACAGACACATTGACGCCTTTTCCGTTTGGCTGGTAATCCTCATCGTACGTTCGGTTAACTGTATTTGGTTGTAACGCTTCCATTGCAACGTATAAATCGATCGCTGTATTCATCGTGCATGTATAGATCACAGCCTCACCTTCTTTCTTTGTTGTTAATTTAAGTATTGCACAGTTTTTTATGTAAATGTTTTCAGTTTATGTAAACCGGGGCACAGCGAATAAAAACATGGTGAGAGAAATAAAAAATCATTGTAGAGTAGGAGGAAAAACAGCATAACCCCCTCATGGAGAAGTTAGGGCTAGAATATACGTAATATCTAAATTTCATTCAAATGGGTGCTTACAATAAAAAAGCCACTTACCGAGAAAAGCTATCTTCCAAAAAAGATGCTTATTCTCTATAAGTGACTGTTCATTTTATGAATCACATTTATTTCCCTGTTCGTATGACATACGAGTCGAGCAATATCCGCGCAATCACATTTAGGGATAAACGAGAGCGGACTTCATATTCAGGAAACAGTGAATGCTCCGTTTTATAGCCTAATAATGTCATGTCGGATAAGCGACTTAATGACGAATCTACTTTAGTTGTTAAAGTAATTGTTGTTACTTGACGAATATTTAAATTTTGACAAGCCTCTACAAGTTCGGCAGTTTCTCCATTTAAAGAAACAAAAATGGCTATATCATGTTTCGTTACTTTACGTGATTTCACGCGAATAATATTTGGATCCTCATGCGTCTCACAAATTTTATCTAATGCTTGCAGCTTAATCATCATTTCCTTCGCAATCATCTCAGAAAAGCCGCGGCTAAAAATATAAACTCGCTTCGCGTTGTATATTTTTTGTACGACATCCTCAATCTGCCCAATGCTTTGCAATTGAATTGTTCGCAATACTTCTTCTTCGTTTTTCTTGATTACCTGTTTAATATCGTCATCAATATCTGTTAATGAATCATTCTCGTCTAACATTTTTTCATCTTGCTTCAACCGATATTTAAATGAGGTATAACCGTTATATCCCATTTTTTTCATTAACCTTACGATTGTAGCTGTAGAAACATTGGCTCGCTCACTAAGAGTGACAATGGACATATCAGCTATTTCATCCATATGCTCATGGATAAACTCAAGTAAATAGCGCTCACTTTGACTAAGCATGGAATATGTTTGATGGGGAATATTGAATAAAGGTTTGTCCATGATAACCTCCAATTATAGGATAATTAATAGGGGTGTCAAAACGTAAAAAGTTATGCTTACCGTGTTTTACAACCTATTCATATTATGCTAGATCCTTTTAAATAATAGCTTCCCTCACCTTCCTTTAAAAAATAAAGATGAGGCTCATTTTCTTTAAAAAATTCCAATAGCTATAGTAGTAATCTGAACTTCTCTAGTCAAGGAAAGTATTCTTGTAGCTCAAGTGAGTAGAAAATTTTTTTCAAAGCACCCTAATATTTATACATCATTCTAAACATCTATGAATACCATGACTAAAAAGACAGGCAACTACGTGGATCAGATAGCCTCCTCAATCCCCCCATGGCAAAACGCGTAAATACTATTCTTTCGTAAATGTAATGGTGCTTCTTATTGTGTCAATTGGGCGCACCATTTGTTCGATTTGCTCCCGCTTCGATTCTAAAAATGGTGGTAAAGATAGCTTCTCTCCTAATGTTTCATACGGCTCATCACCCATAAATCCAGGACCGTCCGTGGCAAATTCAAATAGGATTTGCGGGGCGACTCTAGAGTAAAGCGACTCGAAGAAATGCCGATTCACATAGCCAGAAGTAGCCAATCCAAAGTTTTCCATGCGTGTCGTCCACTTGTCTAACACCGAACGATCATCTACACGGAAAGCTACATGATGTACCGTTCCGTAACCTTGCCGTGCATTTGGCATTGTATTATTGGGCTCAACAATAACTTGGGCGCCATTCCCCCCTTTGCCTACTTCAAATAAATGCAGACCGTTTTCTTCTTGCATATACTTAAACTGCATTACTTTTTCCAACACTTCTTTAAAAGAAGTGAAGTCGGCAATGCGAATAAAAACGGGACCTAAGCCGGTAATCGCATACGTTAATGGGATCGGACCTTTTTGCCATGGTATCCCTGCCTCGACTCCCTCGTTACGCTCATCAGAAATCAGCTGATATTGTTGATCATCAAAATCTACAAATGCTAACGTTTTCTTGCCAAACTGTTCTTGAATACCGGTATGGTTCACTTGCAAACGCTCAAACCGATCGACCCAATACGTAAGTGCTTCATCTGAAGGGACACGAAAAGACGTCTTATAAATTTCATTCGTTCCATGTGAGCCTTTTGGAATACGAGGAAAATCAAAAAAAGTCATATCTGTCCCTGGATTGCCTTTATCATCAGCAAAGAATAAATGGTATGTTTGAATATCGTCTTGATTGACTGTCTTTTTAACTAAACGCATGCCAAGTACATACGTGAAAAATTCATAGTTCTTCTCTGCACTGCTTGTAATCGCCGTTACATGATGAATTCCTTTTAATCCTTCCATGTAGCATCCTCCTCCATCATTTATTATGAATTAAAGTATTTTTAATTCATAATAAACATACCATAATAAACCTATTAAGTCTACTGAAAATGTTAGCCTCAGCCTTTTTACATGCTTTAGGTATTCGCTTGTGACTTTGCTCTATCTATTCATGTACGAAAAAACCCCTTATAGCAAAAAAGCCTAGAATAAGGAGTAATGAAATTATTATTTGCTTGAGCCAAAAAGGTTAGTTATAACGAAGATTAGCATGAAAATTTTCATCTAGTAGCGTTAAGGCAAAAGATGGAATAAGTAATGCTTTAATTCTTCTGTAGAATACACTGTTTTTGTTGCTATATTAGAATCATTTGCTGGCGTTTGCTTCGTTAAATTCACCAAATTCAGCCAAACCGCGCTCCAGCCTGCTTGATGGGCACCAACCATATCGATAGGATAGTTATCGCCTATATACCAAGCGTCCTGTTTAGAGAATTGAAATCTTTCCTCCGCTCGGTTAAAAATTTTCCGGTCCGGCTTTGCAGTACCTTCCTCTTCAGAAACAATGATCTCCTTATCAGTGAAATATGCGTCTAAACCTAGAGTTCTCACTTTTTTCCGTTGATGAAGGGAAGGCCCATTGGTAATAATTAGTAATTGAATACCTCTTTGTTGCAAATACCGCAATATTTCCGCTATATGCGGCCTTAATGATATTTCTTCCTGATTGTTTTTATACATCGTTTGAAACAATAAAGCTTCCTGCTTATCAATGCCAATATTAAATTCACGTAATGTCTCGCGAATACGAAATACATGGGATTGTTCTAACGAGCTTTGCTTTCTCGCAACCTGTTCAAATCCGATATCACTATATTTTTGATAAACAGGATAGAGTTGACTAAATTTGAATTGCTTTGTAGCTGTAAATTCTTGAAACGTCTTCTGTAATGGCAAGGTTCTGTCGTATAAGGTATCATCTAAATCAAAGGCAATGATAGTCATTTTTCTCCCCAACTCTCATATGAATACTTGTGAAAAGCGTATCAAATTATTAAGGTTTGTCAAATGAAGCATAGAAAAATATGGTCATGTTTATAGTTTCTATGACGTCTACCCTAAAACTCGAGACGACATCATTTTACAAGCTAGCAAAAAACTTCGCTCTTGTGATTTTGCTGCGAGCTGCCTACGTTTCAATCCGCCAGATACTTAGTTTAAGGATACATATTGCCAGGTTAATTGCTTTAGTACTTTGATCTCAATATCCGCAAGCTGATTAACATAAACACAAGCTTTGCCACTTTTATGTTTGCCTAACTTTTCTAGCAGGGCGGGTCGTTCTTCATCTCCCGTGGAAAAATATAAGCTGAAACGAGTTTTTCTTGGAGAAAATCCAGTTAGCATCGCATTCCCTCTATACCCACCAGGATATTTATAATGATACGATTCAAAGCCGATCATATGATACCCAGTTGTTTCGGTAAAAATATCCAACAGTCAATACGCAGCCTCTTGCTTCAGTGGATTTTCTACTTACTCAATAAATTCGATCACAACGCCATCATTCTCTTTGGTTTTTAACTCGTACATCTCGTTCGTCCTATTTTCCCCACCTAGTTGGCTGTAATTAATAAATAATTCTTCTTCTACTTAGAATCACCATCTTCCAGCCTTTTTATTATACATAAGTCCATCTGCTTTGCTTCATGAAAGGATTCTTATACAATTATTAGGGATATAATTTATGTATGCGGAACATTTTGCCGGGAGGGGAGAAACAATGTTTTTAGC
Source organism: Virgibacillus sp. 6R (assembly GCF_001895305.1). Classification (NCBI taxonomy): domain Bacteria; kingdom Bacillati; phylum Bacillota; class Bacilli; order Caryophanales; family Bacillaceae; genus Virgibacillus; species Virgibacillus sp. 6R. The sequence goes on from NZ_CP017762.1 coordinate 2,079,133, forward strand.
TTGGAATGAGATAAAAAATAATAAATTACGCTTCACTCTAATTGTTGGTGTATTAATGCTCGTATCCTATCTCGTTTTCTTATTATCTGGTTTAGCAAATGGATTGGAAAACATGAACAAAGCGGCAGTTGATAAATGGAAAGCCCAAGGGGTCATTTTAACAGAGGAATCAGATTTCAATCTTCCTCAATCCAGTTTATCGCTCGATGACTATGATGGTGAAGGAGCAGTTGAATTTGCAAGTTTAGCCCAGATTAGCTCGATTGCAACTTCAGGGAACAATAAATCAAATGTAACGATCTTCGGTATTGACGCTGATGAATTTATTATGCCCAACGTTACGGAAGGTGAAGCGTTTCAACACGCTAATGAAGTCGTCGCAGGTGATTCCCTAAAAGAGGATGGCTTTAAAATTGGCGATGAACTTCGACTATCTTCAACGGAAGAAACATTGACCATCGTTGGCTTTACTGATAACGCAAAATTTATCGCAGCTCCTGTGCTTTATACCGATTTACAAACATTACACAACGTTCGTTACGGGGAAGCTGCAGAAGCATACAAAGATCAAATAAATGCATTTGTCATTCGTACTGATGACTTGGCCAATGTAAATGTAAAAAAAGAACTGCAAGTCGTGGATACTACCACATTTATTGAAAATCTCCCCGGCTACTCTGAACAAAATTTAACGTTAACATTTATGATTTATTTCTTATTTGTTATCTCAGCAGTGGTATTGGCTATTTTCTTATATGTGCTTACCATTCAAAAAATAAGTATCTTTGGCGTCATGAAAGCGCAAGGAATATCCAGTAAATACTTAGCAGGATCGGTAATTGCACAAACCTTTTTACTAGCATTTGCTGGGGTGATTCTCGGATTTCTGTTAACGATGGTTACAGGAGCCTTTTTGCCAGATGTCGTTCCAATTGTTTTTAAGTATTTAGATTTACTTATCTATGGCGTTGTGCTTGTCTTCGTGTCTATATTAGGAGCACTATTCTCCATTCAAACGATTGTAAAAATTGATCCACTGAAAGCGATTGGGGGTTAAAGGATGTCAGTTCTTGAAATGAAACAGGTTCATAAAGTTTTTGGTTCCGGGCATACAAAAGTAGAAGCTCTGAAGTCAACGAATTTTTCCGCTCATAAAGGAGAGTTAATTGCTGTCATTGGACCGTCTGGATCAGGTAAAAGCACCTTTTTAACAATTGCTGGGGGCTTACAACCCCCTACGAATGGCCATGTGTTTATCAATGGTACAGATATTACCGAATTAAACGAGAAACAGCGGTCGGTAATCCGCTTGAAAGAAATCGGCTTTGTCTTACAGGCATCCAATTTAGTTCCATTTTTAAATGTAAATCAGCAAATGAAACTGTTAGATAAGGTAAAAAAAGATAATTTACCTGCTGAAAAACTGCAGGAACTATATCAAACGTTAGGCATTCATAAGCTATTAAACAGTTTTCCATCTGATTTATCAGGGGGAGAAAAGCAACGTGTAGCAATTGCCAAAGCGCTATATACAAACCCAAGTATTATCCTTGCCGATGAGCCAACCGCTTCGCTCGATTCTGATCGGGCATTTGAAGTCATGGAGATGCTGCAGGAAATAACTACAAACAGTAACAAAACTACCATTGTCGTCACCCATGATACGCGGCTGATTGACTATTGCAATAAAGTGTATAACATCACCGATGGGAGGCTCTCTTTACAAACAGAAACAGCACAATGAAATTAGCATCACTGAAAACTTAAACTAGCCAGCTTCCATTGACAATCGTCAGAAGCTGGCTGATAACATGGGTTAGAATCTCGCCAATATTTTAACGGAATACGCAAACTGATAGCTTATAACCGATATTTTAAACCGGATGAGAAAATATTTTCATCTTACTGCTAGAGCTCTAATTCCTGTGGGGAATCCTCCCCTTTTTTATTCATCAATCGAACATGCAATGGTTGTATTTCCAACACAGTTAAATCGGGATCATCCGGTCCTTCAAAATACATTTTTGCGTGGGCACTCCATAGTTGTTTCTTTAGCTCAGGAGAATCGTTTACTTTTACCTTGCCTTCATATTCCACAAAAGCGTCCCCAAATCCTTCTCCTTCATAGCCGAGAATGATATGTGTATACGGATTTTGTTCAATATCGGTCACTTTATCGGTTTGCTTACTAGTTAGTGTATATAGCATTAAATCATCATGGTAAAATGTCATATACCGAGAATGTGGCATACTTCCTTTCACTGTCGCCATTGGTCCAACAAGATCATCCTCCAAAATCTGCTCAATTTGTGCTCGTAAATGTTCTTGATTCACTTTGAACACTCCTTCCTCAAATATGCTTTATCATTATTATTCCTTTCTCTATTCATCTTAAACACCTCAACTTACTGCGTATCTTCTTTTAAGTGCCGCTCAATATACTCATAGCTCGCTTCATTACCCGTAATAACCGCAAGCTCTTGTAAATGTCGTAGTAATAATTTTCGATCCAAATCAAAAATAAACTCCGTATAGATATGGTCGATGGTATTAGTCGCAAAATCCCATATAACGGTATGATTTCTCTTATCTACTGCCCCTGCCAGTCTTGTTAATGCTTCAATGATGTTTGTTATGATCGGATAATTCTTTTGTGCATAATGTCTAATTAATCCTAGTCCTTGATAGAGATGAAATTCGAAGTCATCTACACCTAGTATTAAGCGCACCTGGTTTTCCTCATCCACAAGATATGGGGAGAAGGTTGCTTTGTTCTCCAGAGTTAATAACAAATCCGCTACTTGGTAGATGGTGTTGGCAGCTGTTTTTGGATCATCATTTCCAATCGCCTTAATGGCGATTTCCGCCAGTTTATTTAGTCCAAATTTCAAGTCTTGAATTTCTGTCTCCTTATGCCCCATACGAATCAAATGCAAATAGTCTTTTTCATTAACTTTGGGAGCACCAGGGCCCCAATACGTAAATAATTGATTGCCCTGTAATACATAACTGCCTGGACGCACTTCCATTTCAACAATAATGTCATCTTCTTTTGCTTTTTGCAGCAAATCCTTAAATAAAATAAGCTGTACATATCCGGATATAGGTGATGTAACAATTTGTTTTTTTGCTTTCCATTCTCTATATAGCTCTCCTGGTTTTTCCGTTCTCAACCGTTGCAAATCTTTGGTAAAATCTCCTTCGAGCATCTCTTCCGTTACACGCTTCATTGTATCGGTAATATTATGCACTTGCATCCACGTAGTGGCATGATTAATAAAATAAATAAACGTCACTGCAGCAAAAAAAGCAATCCCAACCGTAGCAAATGGAACAGCTACATAATATTTAACTGGATTACTGCTGATTGCTAAAAACATAATTAGTACGTAAACAAAGCTACCGTTAAAAATCCCTAGTATATGTTGTGTCTGCTTATCTTTTACAAAGTTTTGCAGCATTCTTGGTGAAAACTGTCCACTAAATGTCGTTAGCACAACGAGTAAGGAGTTTAATGTAAATGCACTAAGTGTTAATACGCCGCCAATCAATGCACTAATTAATGATCTAGTCGTTTCAAATGTGGCTTGAAAGCCGTCATATGTATATTGTGCTATCCCTACCCCCACATCAAGATAAACCGTAATCGCCACAAGAAAAAATGTACAAATAATATACAACAGTGGCGTTCGCCATAATGTGAGGCGGAGCTCATATTTTCTTTCTGTTTTGGACATTTTTAAATACTTACTTATTGATGGTGGCAACCATTTTACTAGCATACAAATACACCCCTACCTTAGAAAAACTTGGTTTATCGCGAATGCTTTCTTATAGTAGAACAAAATATTTTATCATACATCCTTTTTTACTATATTTGTGTTACTACCCCGTTTTTTTACAAGTTACACTTTTGCTATGTAATTTGGTATAAGCTAACAAGTAAAAGCGCAGGAAAAAAAGGTACGCATACGACTGAAACTAACAGACAAATGCGTACCTCAGTACCTCTCTATAATCTATGATGTAGCCTTAGTTGCTACTAATCAATTTGTGTTTATTTATCCCGCATATAAGGTGCTGTAAGACTCACACTTCAAGAAATGGAGAATCATACCGCAACAAGTCTGCCAACACCTAGATTCCCTATTTCGCAAGCGGCCTTAGGTCATACCATTACGGTACTAACCATCAGTGGGGGATGAATAAGCCCCCACTGATGGTTCACTATTGTAGTATCGATTTGAATAATTTTGCTGTTTTATCAGGATTTTCTGTTTTTGTTATAGCACTACCAACAATGATAATGTCTGGTTGATATTTTTTAATCTCTGGTACCATTGTTAAATTAATCCCTCCTGCTACAGCAACATTAAACTCCAAACCCTTCACTAGGGAAAACAATTCCGTGCTAAAAGAGGTTTCTTTTTGCTCATCTTTTCCAACATGTAAACCAACTAAATTTACGCCTAAATCCTGTAATTCATTCATTCGTTTATCTGAATTTATACCTAATAAATCCACTAGAACTTGTTTGTTTTCCTTCTTAGCAACTTCCAACATATCTATAATCGTTTGGTTTGACGAAAAACCCATTGCTGTCGTTATATCTGCACCAGCAGCAAATGCCTGCTTTGCCTCATGCTTTCCTGCATCGCAAGTCTTCATATCTATAAGTAATATATTATGCGGATATAAATCTCGAATCTTTCGAACCAAAGACATGCCGTACTCTTTAATAATTCCTGTTCCTATTTCAATAATATCTACCATTTGATGCGTATGAGCAAGAACTTGAAGACACTCTTCCTTTGTTAACCTATCTAAAGCTAATTGTAATTTTATTGTCTTCCCCCTCCTTGTCTATCGTTCGATCCGTTCTACTTCCCCAAGTTTTTGCTGCACTTCCTCATAGTATGGCAAACCTTCATTATCCCCAACAACACTAATAACCATGGAACCGATGGTATTTGCCACATGCAGAATTTTGGTTAATTCCCAGTTCTGGGACAGCCCATAGAGTACGCCAGCATTAAAACCATCACCTGCACCGACTGTATCAACAACTTTTATAGCTTTCACAGGTTTTGCTTCCACTATTTTCCCTTGGTAATACCCAACAGATCCTCGATCACCTTGTTTTACCGCTACAAAAGAAATACCTAAATCCTTTGCTTTATGGATAATCGCTCTTGGCTCTTTTTCACCAATAATGATATTCATTTCCTCATCACCAGCTAATAGTATATCTACCTTTGGCAAGATTTTCTCCAAAACAGAGCGTGCCTTTTCCTTTGTCCACATCCGCAAGCGAATATTAGGGTCAAACGAAATCTTGACATCATGCTTTTTTGCCAGTTCTATGGCTCTTTCCATTACGGTAATATGGTGGTCACCAATAGCTGGGTACACCCCTGTCAGATGTAGTATTTTTGCTTGTTTAAAATAGTTTTCATCCAAATCGGAGGTTGATAGAGTGGCCATTGGTGATTTATCGCGATAATAAAATGTACGTGTACTGCCATCCTCCATCCTCTCTTTAAAGTTTAAAGAGGTTGGATATCCGTCAACGAGGTGAAGCTGTGACGTCTCAATACCCTCACCACGAATAAAATGTCGTATATAACGTCCAAATTCATCGTTACCTAATCTGCTGATATATCCTGCCTTCATACCTAAGCGCGAACAGCCAATAGCCAAATTAAGTTCGGCTCCGCCTACTCTTTTTTCAAATGTGTTCACAAACTGAAGGGGACCTGCAGAACCTGGGTTAAACACAATCATTGCTTCACCTATTGTTATAATATCTAGCATTATCTGCTCCTCCGTATCTAGTTGCATTTTCCTAGTGTGTGCTAGTCATCTTTTCAACCACTTCATTTCTAGCCGATATAATCATATCCGCCATATTGATAAATAGTCCTGTCTCAACAACCCCGACCAATTGTTTTAGCTGCTGGTGCAATCGCTCAGGTTCATTTATTGTTTCAAAAGCACAATCTAAAATATAATTCCCATTATCAGAAATGAACGGATGCTTGTCCGCCATTCGTAAAACAGGTTTACAGCCAAACGTCTCTAAATATGCTGCGGTTTTTTGCCAACCAAATGGAATCACTTCAACAGGGAGAGGAAAATTCCCTAATTGCGCAACTCTTTTTGAAGCATCGACAATGATTATCAGCTTATCCGCTGCTTGTGCGACAATTTTTTCGCGAACTAGAGAACCGCCACCTCCTTTAATTAATTGAAGATTAGTATCCACTTCATCTGCACCATCAATGGCAATGTCAATTTTTGTTGTCTGAGAAAAATCAGTTAGTGGAATTCCATTCTCTTTAGCTATCTCTGCTGTCTGTTTAGAAGTCGGAATACCTTGAATTTCTAACCCGCTGTGTACATGATGTTTCAATTCTTCTAAGAAGTAATTCATAGTAGACCCTGTACCAAGTCCTACTGTCATTCCATCACGAATGTAATTCACTGCTGCCTGCGCAGCTTTTTGCTTACTTTTGTCTTTACTTTTCATTGTAAGAAGCCTCCATTTAATTAAATAGATTTGGGATGAAAAGTGCTATATTCGGTAGAAATGCAATTAATAATAAAATAGCCATAATAATGAACAAGTATGGCAAAACTGCTACAAAAGAACGTTCAATCGACAACTCGCCGATTTTTGCCGACAATAACAATACTAATCCATATGGAGGGGTTGCTAAACCAATAGCAAGTGTAATTATTACTATAAGACCTAAATGTACTGGATCTATTCCAAATTCAAGAGCTGTTGGCAGTATAATTGGGACAAATAGGATCATTGCTGGAATTGCATCCATAAATGTTCCAACAAATAAAAAGAAAGCAATGATAATTAAAATAAACAGCCACTTTGCACTTACATTATTCGTAAAAAACTCTTGTGCTATCGTACCTAATTGATAATAACTCATTAATTCTCCCAACGCACTTGCAGCCGCCAAAGCAAATAATGATAAAGAACTTAGCGCTAAAGTATCGAATAAGATTTTAGGTAGATCTTTTAATTTTAACGTTTTATAAAAAAAAATACTAATTAGAAACGTGTATAAAGAAGCAATTGCAGCAGCTTCTGTAGCAGTAAAAAAGCCAAGAATAATTCCACCAATGATAATAAACGGAGTTAATAAAGCTGGAACGGATTCGAGAATCAATTTTCCTAACTCGGACCACTTGGGACGTGCTACTTTAGGAAAGTTTCGTTTCATAGCAATAATGTACACCAAAACCATCATACCTAAGCCTATTAGTATGCCTGGAATTATTCCTCCTAGAAATAAAGCACCAATGGAAGCATTTGTTAAGCCTGCAAAAATAATCATTGGTATACTTGGTGGAATTATAACCCCTACAGTTGAAGACGCTGCCGTTACTCCAACGGCAGTCTCTTTATCATAGCCCTGTTTTTTCATACTAGGAATAAGAATTTTTCCAACTCCTGCAGCGTCTGCTTGTGATGCTCCCGACACACCAGCAAACATCATGGACACAAGAATATTAGCATGGGCTAAACCACCACGAATTGGACCAACAATAGCTAATGCAAGATTGATTAGTTTCTCTGAAATTTTGCCCGAATTCATTAAATTTGCAGCTAAGATGAACAAAGGAACCGCTAGTAATACAAATGAATCTAAGCCATTTACCATTTTCATCGGCACTGTTGCTTCTGGTGTATATGGCATGCCAGTAATCCCTAACAACGCTACAATTCCAATGACAAAGGCAATGGGAACGCCGATCGCCATCAAAGTAATGAATAAAACTAATAGTAATATGCCCACTATTGTAGCACCTCCTTAGCCTTCCAGCTATGAATGTGATTTACAAGGTGTGCTATAGAATAGACCACCATGGAGCCTGACATAATTGGAACAGCTAACCATACATATCCCATTTTCATTTCAGGTATGGTTGCCCAAGTGTAATTCCAAAACTCGACTACTACTTGCATCCCTAAAAGAAAAATAACGCTATTAAATATAATTAACAAAAAATCATTTACAAAACATAGAATCAACCTAGATTTATCCTTTAATTTTCTTAATAATAAATCAAAACTAAAATGTTCACGACGATTAACCATTACTGAAGCTCCCATAAATATTGCCCAAATAAATGAATAATTTGCAACCTCCTCTGTCCATATAACCGAAATTCCCATATATCTAGTAACAATTTGTAACATAATCACCAAAAAGAACACGGTTAAAAATGCAAACCCAAGAATTATTTGTGTCTTTTCCAGCAATCGTATGCTTTTTTTCAATGATATCCCCCCCCTATCATTTGTTTTCTAAATCTCTTATGTCTTGCAACATTTCTTGTGCCCCTATTTCTTCTGCAAAGGCATCCTGTATCGGCTTTGCTAAATTAATCAAAGGCTCTCGATTAATTTCATTCACCAATGCCCCTTCACTCATTGCCTTTTCCTTATATTCTCTATCTTGCCTGTTTGTTGCCTCTCTCTCCGCTGTAACTGAAGCTTTAGCTGCCTTCATAATAATATCCTGCTGTTCTTTTGAGTACATAGCAAATTTTTCCCCATTAATTAAAAGAAAACGAGTTGTATAATCATGCGCTGTCTCTGTAATAAATTTTCCGTTTTCTGTTGTGTGATGTGATTGCTGAACAAAAAACGGGTAAGCGTTCTCAGAAGAATCCACAACACCTTGTTGTAATCCTTGGTAAAGTTCCCCCCATGAAATAGATGATGGAATAGCACCTGTAGCCTCCCAGAAATCTCCAATCACACCTGATGTTTGGGTTCGTAAAGACATACCTTGTAAATCATCCATGGATTCCAATGGTTTTTTTCCATAAAAATGCCTCACTCCCGCTGTCCAATAGCCTAATAGTTTAAAAGAATTGTTTGATTTGTCATTTATAATTTGAGCCATCTCTTTTCCTACGTCACCATCAACTACCTGAAGCCAATGCTCATAGCTTCTAAATAAGTACGGAACAGAAAACAAGTCTACTTCCCGAATTCCTGTTTGCGTCATAAAACCTGGAGATACAAGTACTACATCTGCAGCACCAAGCTGTAATTTCTCAACTAGCTCTGCTTCTTCAGTTCCAATTGTTCCAGCATGTACTTCCACTTCCATACTTCCATTAGATTTTTCTTCAATAACTTCTTTAAATTTCAACATTCCAGTTTGATAAGGAGTATCTGGGGATGTTTGATTGTGAGCAGCAATAATTTTTAATTTACTGCTTTCAATAGATCCAACATCTTTTGTACATGCCGCCAAAAAAGAAAACGCTACCATAATAAACATCAGGGTGATCAATCGATAAATCTTCACAATTAAAACCTCCCCTCTAGAGCAACGAATTTATTCAGTTGCTCTTTTTATATATTTAATTGCTTCCTCTTGTAATCGCTGATAATCTTCTTCCGTCTTTAAAGCAGCGGCGTTTACCAAATTACTGCCGATTCCTACTGCTTTTGCCCCATGCTGTAAATAATCATTCATATTGTCTAATGTAATTCCTCCCGTAACCATTGCTTCAACATGTGGTAACGGTCCTAAAATATTTTTGATATAACTAGGCCCGACTGTTGCCGCTGGAAAAATTTTCACCATACTTGCTCCATGTTCATAAGCAGTTACTATTTCAGTTGGTGTTAACACTCCCGGAATATGTAGCATCCCGTAGCGATTGGTGAGCTTGAGCGTGTCTGTATTTAATGAAGGCGAAACGATAAAATCAGCTCCCGCCAGCATGACTGTTCTAGCGGTTTCCGGATCAAGCACCGTACCTGCACCAATACAGCTCTCCTCTTTCATAGCTTCCTTTGCGGTAGAAATAATATGAGCAACATTTGGTGTTTCGGCAGTAATTTCAACCGCTTTTACACCACCTGCAGATAGCGCCTTTAATATTGGTACAATATTTTTTTCATCAGCTTTTCTGATAACAGCAACTACTTTAGTTTCTTTAATAACATCTATCGGTTTCATTGTTTCGACACTCCATTCTTCATTCTAAATTTGCATGTTTTGTTTTTAAAACCTCGTTCGACTTCTGCATCTGCTCTTGCTCAAGAATATGGGCGATGACAGCATCCAATACTAAATGAGCTGATTGATCAAATTGACTTCCCAATGGTTGAATAGTTGCTGGCTCTTTTGACAATCGCTTTTTAGTTGCAGCGGGAATTTCTACGATCCAATCACTATACTGAGCAATTATCGATTGCTTATTTGTCGTTACTAAAGCTATTGACGCGCCAATTGCAGCTGCTTTTTCTGCAAAATAAGCTAATGTGCCCGTATTTCCAGAACCTGATATAATTAACAATAAGTCATCAGCTTCCATACTAGGTGTGATCGTTTCGCCAACAACATAGACAGAATAACCACTATGCATCATTCGGATTGCAAAGGCTTTCCCAATTAAGCCTGATCGTCCAGTTCCTGCTACAAAAATGGAATTTGCTCGTTTCAATTGTTTTGCTAGTTCGACCGTCTCCTCTGGGTCGATTGCTTGGATTACCTTGGTTACCTCCAAGGCTATCGTATCTAGTGTCTCTCTCATTGTAATGCTCCATTCTCCTTCCGTTTACAAGATTCTCTGATAATTATTTGAGGGGAGAAACGATACACACGCCTATTTCCTTGGCTTGCTTCATTGTGAAATTGGTTGAACAGCAACTGTGCAGCTTTTTTCCCCATTTCAAATGCCGGCTGAGCAATCGTTGTTAGTGCGGGTGTGTAAAGCGACGCAAACGTCACATCATCGATACCTATAACAGCTACGTCATCTGATATCCGAATTTGCTTATCTTTTACATACTGTAATAGTTGAATCATGACGCGATCGTTTAGAGCAAGTATAGCTTCCGGAGGGTCAGATAAAGAAAGCAGCTTTTCAATCTGTTCTTCCATCTCTTCTAGCCTTGCGCTTATGACATATGAAGAATTTAGGCAAATATCATGCGTTTCAAGGCTAGCTTTATATCCTTCTATTCGCTCGACGCGGGGGGTTATTGGGTCATACAGAGGCGGTGCAAGCATAGCAATTTTCCGGTATCCATTAGCTACCAATTGATCCACAGCTAATTGAGCGGCCTCATGATTATTTAGTAAAACTGTATCTGTCTCAATTCCCGGAACGAGTCGATCCATAAATACAAACGGGTAATGCTCTGTTATTAAGTCCTGATATAAAGCGGTGTTTTTGCTAGTGGGAAATGCAATAATCCCATCAACTTGCTTAGCCCGAAGCATATCAATATACCGCTTTTCCTTAACCGGGTCATCGTCGGCATTACAAACAATTACATGGTAATCTTCCTCATGGCAGTAATCTTCAATTGCTCGAATAACCCTTGTTGAGAAATCATGCAAGATATTTGCAACGATCACGCCAATTGTCCTAGTAGTCCTCTGCTTTAGGCTCCTGGCAATAATATTAGGCTGATATTCCAATTCATTAATAGCAACTTCCACCCGTTCTTTCGTTTCTTTACTCATGTAATCAAAACGTTTATTCAAAAATTGCGATACAGTGCTTTTAGAAACTCCCGCGCGTGCTGCTACATCTGTAATGGTTATTTTTTTCATAAAGTTCCTCTTCCCTTATCTAAACCGGTTTACTAAACCGGTTTAGATAGATTATATATTAATTTTCCGCCATTTTCAAGTACCTGTTGCAGTTTATACAAGCAAAGACATAAAGTTTCAAATTGGCTCATAGATATTAACTAACAAACATTGATGGGGAGTTATTCATATGGAAAATACAATTGGAATTACGGAAGAAGAACTAAGGCGATATGATGTGTTGCAGCAGGAAAAAAAGGAAATAGAGCAAGAAATGAAACAATTAAAGAAAAAATTTCATCATGCCTTAGATGCAACCGTTGGGGAAAATCAAAAAGGTGAGATAGCACGAGGGGATTTCTGTGCACAACGACAAATTCGTACCTCTACACAATATGAACAGGATAGTACTATACGTCAATTGGAGGACATGCAACTATCTGATTTTATTATTATTGAAAAACGACCAGATACCGAAAAACTCGAAGCTGCAATTACATTAGGTTTGGTAGATGGAGAAGCATTTGAAAATTGTAAGCATACGAAAACAACCCAAGCTATCGTCGTTAGAAAATTTCGTTAGCATACCTGTTATAAAGTGATTCTTCAATCAGTGGGGGTTTTCATTCCTCCCCCACTGATTGTTAGAGGAACGAATCGGATATTTAAGTGTTGTTATCTCCCACTTAGACTTTGTTGCAGTATAGATTCTCCAACTCCTCAAATGGGAATCTTACAGCATCTTATATAAGGGATAAATGTTTTTCTTCAAGTGGAACTACGTATAGCTGAGGAACAATCGCTACGGATGTGTTTCACTGTTATAATTTAGCCTACTATACGAATCTCCAATCAGCAAGTTCCTTTCTCATTGTCCCCTACTGTGTTAGATAAACAAACTAGGCATTTGACTTGCAGTTAATCCTTAGCACTTCCTTCTGGATTCGCTTTGAAGCATGGAGGGGACTTTCTTATCTTTTTAGAAAAACTTGGCTTGTCGCCAAGTCTCATGGCGGAAGCCTTTGTTTTTCTTATACTATAAACCAAAAAAATCTTATACTTTCCTATAGTGTAAATATAGTAGCGATGCTACATCATAAACGCGTTTATTACTACTGTTCACTGCATTATGCTTTTTATGCTTTCCCATTTATTGGCTCAATATTAAATGTATTGTACGATATATACAAGAACAAAGGCGCGGGGCGCCCGTTTAGCAACGTAGCGAATGGAACGAATCAACTAAAGATTTAGGAATCATGCCACTAAAAACAGGGGTATGCCGACGCCTGAGCGGCAAGCCCGTTTTTAGTCGGCCTTCCTCTTAGAGGCGAACCGATGATGACTTATCGTAGGGCGCATTTCTAAAGTCGCATCGTTGCTAGGCTCATACGCCGGACGTCGCTATTCGGTTATTTCGTTATCCCCCAAGCACCTCATTTTATAGTTTCTTATCTTAGAACAAATACAAAGAGAAAAAATGGAGATGTTGTTTAAACTTATTTTAAAAAGGAAATATATTTGCAACTGATTCCGAATTAGGAAGTGTTCTTTTCACCTATTTTATTCTATCCCACTAAAATTATTTAAGGAAGAAGGTGATCGCTTGCAAGCGAACCGTTTACCTGTACTTATTTTAGTCTTGAGTATTCTGTATATTTTTATTATTCCTCAGGAGCCTCTCGCTTTTAAACTATTCTTTAAATTAATTCCAATGGCACTCATTATCATTTATGCTTTTTACCAAACACCAAAACAAAAAACAATTGTACATTGGCTCATTCTAATTGGTCTGTTCTTCTGCTCTATTGGTGATGGGACGATACAATGGTTCGTTGTTGGCCTCTCCGCTTTTTTAATTGGCCATTTATTCTATTTAACTGGTTTTGTTTCCCAATGGAAATTTTCCAAATATCGTGTAGCAAGTATCATCCCCATTGGGATTTACGCTTGGATAATGGGCAATGAATTAGTTCAAGCAATTTCTAATTCAGAAGATACTTACCTTGTAATACCGGTTATTATTTATATTGCTGCAATTGCAAGTATGGCATGGTTTGCAATCATGACCGGAAATATATTTGCCAGTATTGGCAGTATCTTATTTGTCATTTCCGACTCTATTTTGGCATGGAATATGTTTGTTTCGCCCGTTAATTATGAGCATGTATTCGTTATGGTTACGTATTATGCCGCGCAATTTTTCATTGCCCATAGTCTCAAAAGTTTAGGGCGAAAGCATACACAGCTAGTTTGGTGAACAAAGCTTGGATTACCGTTCCCGTTCCCCCTCCTTTAAGCTGTTCATTTCTATGAACCCTTGAAATGATTGACTTCGTTTTTTTAAATGTAAAGCGAAAAAGAAACACTTTTCCTCAGCTTGTAGAGAAATGCTCTGCAAGCTTTTTGTTATGCCCAGACTACTTTCACTTCTTCATGCTAGACTTTGCCAATAATTCAATGATAGCAAGTAAGTGATAAAGTAAATCTTTAATCAGTGAGGGTTTTCTTTCACCTCCCACTGATTGGGAGAACCGTAATGTTATAAAGGCCTCTAAACGAATCGTGCATTTAGCTTTTGTTACCTCTCACTTAGACTTGTTGCAGTATGGATTCTCTAGTTCTTGAAGCAGAGTCTTACAGCGCCTTATATGCGGGATAAATACATCCTAAGTCGTACGTCATGTTATTTCCTTAGTCTGTTAACAACAGCATCTATCTTGTGTACCATAATAATCGTCCAAAATACCGCGCCTAGCCAAACATACAAACCAATTTCATGCACGAAGGGTTTTTCTCGCTACTAAAATACTGCATTTAAAACAGTAGTTACCCATCCACCCTCCTTTTGATGGGATATTTGTAAAACAATTACTACAAGCAATGAGCACAGAGATTTAAGCTGTTCACCAAATTATGATTCACGTATCCAAACTATTCTTCAGGCGATTACTTGGGAGGGGCTTGTCGCCCCCCGCTTTTTTCATCGCTGAAGTAGTTCATCTCTATGCTCTAATTAAGTACGAATAGGCTTTTTTTAATTGGTGTAATCATAAAAAACTTTTCAATGAGGTATCTGTTTCTGCTTTAAAAAGATGTGACAGTCTATTTTTTGATAGCCCTACTGTAAAGAATGCTGTTCTTCTCAACATGTAACTGCAACCAGTAAAAAGTGACAGGAACGACAGCCTCAGATATTAGTAAAGATAGCGTTTTTTTAAAGTATCCTTTCCAACAACTGACCAATAATTGGCTTAAATCTAATCTGATGTTGGAATCTCTTTAAACAGGTGAAGAAAATTTCTATCCATCGTCGTCCGCGTATTCATATTTCACCAGTTCAATCATATGTGACAAAATTGAAAGGTAGATGTAAGAAAAAACATGCTAAAATACTCTATTGCCCATGGTACCATTTCAAGTAGGAACTAATTTATGACGGCATTCCCTTAAGAAAGGATGATAATAGATGAAAAAATTTTTGGTGACCCCTTTGGTATTTTTTGCTGGTCTGGCTATCATGTTAATCGTTTTTGTAGCCAAGAAATGGAACACCGTATTATCCAAGACAGGAAAAAATTCGTAGACGATACGATATTTATACTATAAATGGAGGTTAAAGCAATGTCTGTAGCAGCAATGGAATTAGTCAATCTGAAAAAATCGATTGGTAATAAAAACATCATCAAGGGGCTATCTTTTTCAATTAATCGAGGAGAAGTCTTTGGTTTTATCGGGCCAAACGGAGCTGGAAAAACAACCACTATCCGAATGATGGTCGGATTGATAAATATTTCCGAAGGCGATGTCCTCATTCAAGGGCATAGTATTCAGCAAGATTTTAAGAAAGCTGTACGAGAAGTTGGGGCAATAGTTGAAAACCCGGAAATGTATCCGTTTATGACAGGATGGCAAAACTTAAAGCATTATGCACGCATGGTGCCAGGTGTAACGAAAGAACGTATTCATGAAGTGGTGAAGCTAATTGGAATGGAAAAAGCAATTAACGAAAAGGTTGGCAGATATTCTTTAGGAATGCGCCAGCGTCTTGGAATTGCACAAGCACTTCTGCATAAACCGTCTGTGTTAATTTTAGACGAGCCGACAAATGGGTTAGATCCTGCGGGAATAAGAGAAATGCGCGGTCATATTCGCCACCTGGCACAAGAGGAAAATGTCGCCGTGATCGTTTCCAGTCACCTGCTTTCTGAAATCGAACAAATGTGTGACCGAATCGGTGTCATTAAAAATGGAGAAATGGTTACGTTGCAACAAGTTGGCGCTCAGGACAATGGAAATCTTGTCCACCATATGACCGTCGCACCAACAAATAAAGCGAAACAACTATTAGAAGAAAAATTTGCTTTGAAAGTAGTTGAACTGGAAGGTGACCTGTCCTTCCGTTGTGAAAAAGAACAAATGCCAGCGATTATTAAAAGTTTAGTAGAGAATAATTGCGCTGTTTACCAAGCCAATGTCGTGAATGGCACGTTAGAAGACCAATTCTTTGAACTGATTGGAGAGAACACCATTGAGTAGACTATTAAAATTAATCCACAACGAACAATCCAAAATATTTATTCGGAAATCTACTTGGATTATGTACATCATTCTAATTGGACTGATAATTGTCTCTGCTTTTTTAGCAAATAATTTCTCTAATTTGAATGAAGACTACCAAGGAGAGGACTGGCGCCAGGTACTTCAGAAAGAAAACAAGGAACTACAAGAAGAAATGAAAAAAGATGATTACGCACAAGCTATAAATACTGAGACCATCGAAAAAAACAACTACTATTTAGAACATGATATACAACCGGCACCTTATACCACATGGAACTTTGTTCAAGAGAATGCTGGGTTGCTTACATTTGTCAGCTTATTAGTAATTATTGTTGCAGGTGGAATTGTCGCTAACGAGTTCCGTTGGGGATCGATAAAATTATTACTCATCCGTCCAATTAGCAGAAGTGGAATCTTACTATCCAAATACATCGCAACACTCTTGTTTGCCTTATATACAACCATCTTTGTTTTTCTATTTTCATGGATTGTAGGCGCCATTTTCTTTGGTGTTGGAGCCCCGAACACAGAAATTGTAAAACAAGTAGATGACGGGTTTAAGACCGCATATCTACTGAAAGAAATTTTCACAAGCTATGGAATCCAAATCGTACCACTCGTAATGATGGGGACATTTGCTTTTATGATTTCCACTGTTCTCCGTAACAGCTCCCTAGCTATCGGTATTTCCATTTTCTTAATGATGGGCGGAAATTCAGTTATGGTCTTGTTAGCACAAAAAGAATGGGCAAAGTATATTTTGTTTGCTAATATGAATTTAAGCCAATATACAGATGGAAACACACCAATGATTAAAGGAATGACATTGGAATTCTCAATTGCCATGTTACTTATTTATTATGTTGTTTTCTTGGTATTATCTTGGATTGTATTTACGAAACGAGATGTAGCTGGCCAATAACAAATCATAATAACCTTACATCCATTCGCAGGAAACATCGATTCCCCGTGGATGTAAGGTTTAAAGTTTGAAACAGATTATGTGAGAAAGAAAACGGTTGATTTTCGTCCCCATTGATGTTATGATGACGTTAACATAAATATTCGGATCACATGTGACTAACACGATTAGGCATGGTGGTATGATAGAGTAACCTATATTTAGGGCTCTGTATACTGCCATGCCTTTTTTACTGCAACATATGTAGTAAAACCCGGCTATCAAGTTACTGCCCTATTAGCTTGTGATCCGTTATTTTAAACGATATACTCTTGAACCCCGTTTCCAATTTATCGCTAAACGTTTATACTACTTTATATAGAAACAAAATTTCACCATTACAGCCTAAAGAAGAAGGAGTACAGCTTATGTTTAAAAATTTATTTAAAAAATCACAAGAACAAATCATTTATGCACCACTAAATGGTGACATTATTCCACTAGAAGAAGTTCCTGATCCTGTATTTAATCAAAAAATGATGGGCGAAGGTATCGCAATCATTCCAAGTGATGGCAAGCTCGTATCACCGATTAATGGAAAAGTTGTGCAAATACCAGATACGAAACATGCCATTGGTCTTATTGCTGACGATGGCACTGAAATCCTTATCCATGTAGGCTTGGAGACAGTAGCCCTCAACGGAGAAGGCTTTAACGTTAAAGTCGCAACGGACGATGTGGTAAAGGCAGGCGATGCACTTATGGATATCGATCTAGCCTATATTCAGGAACACGCTTCCAGCACGGTAACACCTATTATAATTACAAATAACCAAGATGGAAGTAAAAAGCTCAGCTTTACTGATGAAAAAAAGAGTACAGCGCAAGAAACCGTTCTAATAACGGTCACTTCCTAATATAAAAAATTGAAGAGCAGGGGCGCTGTGTGGGGTTAAGCAAAATACTCCACACCTCCCTCTTCAGCGAACTGCTTGTAAAAGGAGAGGTATTCCGGTGAGAATTACAAAAATCCTCAATAATAATGCCGTGATTGTATCAGACGGAAAGCAAGAAAAAATAGCAATCGGCGCTGGTGTTGCATTTAACAAGAAGAAAAAGGACATTGTTAATCCAACAAAGATTGAAAAGCTGTTTGTTGTAAAAGAAAATGAGAAATTACAAGAACTAATCATGCGTATACCGGAAGAACATCTGCTTACCTCCGAAGAAATTATTGCTTATGCCGAACAACAGCTTGGAACAAAGTTAAATGAACATATTCTGTTAGCTCTGACCGATCATCTTTCCTTTGCCATTGAACGTACAAAGGAAGGAATTCATTTACAAAATAAATTGTTACAAGAAATAAAAATCATGTACCGTGAAGAGTTCAATATCGGGCTGTGGGCGATTAACCATGTAAAAGATAAACTACATATTGAACTACCTATTGATGAAGCAGCATTTATTGCACTACATGTCCATACAATGAAAATTAAAGGAGGTGATTTGCATGAAACGGTAAGACAAACAGCGATCGTCAAAGATATGATTGAAGCAATTCAGCATGATTTGGACATCACCTTTGATGAAAACACGCTCGCTTTTGAACGTTTAATGACACATTTAAGGTTTGCCTTAAATCGCGTGAATCATTGTGAAACGCATTCGTTAGATCAAGAAATGCTTGCTATGATTAAAAAGAAATTTAAACGTTCTTACCGTTGTTCTGTTAACGTTGCAAAAAAAATTGCTGCAAACCATGGGATTGAGCTACCTCCAGAAGAATTAGGCTATATTACATTACACATCGAACGTCTTAAAAAATACCAATAATACAGCTTGTTTTACTCACCACCTTGTTGGTAACGCTTTCATTATAATTACTAACTATTATTTGATGACAGTATCTTTCACGCTTTAATTCATAACTATTATAAGGAGGAATTTATTATGATGAATTATATACAGCGACTTGGTCGATCCCTTATGCTACCAGTAGCCGTTCTGCCAGCAGCTGCCATACTATCTGGAATTGGCTACTGGATTGATAAAGACCAAGTAAACACCGTAGCTGTTTTTCTAAACCAAGCAGGTAATTCTATTATAGGCAATATACCAATTCTGTTTGCTATTGGGGTTGCGTTGGGTTTAGCCAAAAATAAAGATGGCTCAGCAGCATTAAGTGGTCTCGTCGGATTCTTAGTCGTAACAACCCTGCTTTCCACCGATTCCGTAGCCCTGCTACAAGGAATTGAAGCAGAAAGTGTCGATGCCGCATTTAGCGCAAGTAAAAATGTTTTTATTGGAATCATATCTGGTATGGTTGCTTCTATTATGTATAACCGCTTTAGTCATGTACAACTACCTGATGCCTTTGCATTCTTTAGTGGGAAACGACTCGTGCCGATTATGACATCCGTTGCTATGATGGTAATTTCCGTTCCTTTATTTTTCATTTGGCCAGTCGTCTATAACGCATTAGTATCATTTGGAACAGCTATTATTGACTTAGGAGCTGTCGGTGCAGGACTATATGGATTTTTTAACCGCTTATTAATTCCAACTGGTCTGCACCATGCGTTAAACTCGGTATTTTGGTTTGATGTTGCAGGTATTGACGATATTGGTAAATTCCGTGATGGTACAGGGGTTAAAGGTATAACTGGTATGTACCAAGCGGGATTCTTCCCAATCATGATGTTTGGTTTGCCAGCAGCAGCACTTGCCATGTACCATACAGCAAAAACGAAAAGAAAAAAGCAAGCCGCTTCCCTGCTTTTAGCTACAGCATTTGCAGCATTCTTTACAGGTGTCACAGAGCCGCTTGAATTTTCATTTATGTTCTTGGCTCCTGCTCTATATGTCGTACACGCGTTGCTGACAGGACTTTCGTTGGCGATTGCAGCATTTTTCCATTGGACATCCGGGTTTGGATTTAGCGCCGGATTTATCGATTATTTTCTTAGCTATCCATTACCGCTCGCGAATAAGCCATATATGCTACTCGTCCAAGGACTAGTGTTCGCAGTCATCTATTACTTCCTCTTCCGGTTTTTAATTACGAAGTTAAACTTGAAAACGCCAGGACGTGAAGATGATGAAGAACTGGTAGTAGATGATGCAAAAGATGAAGGAACATCTTCTCGCCAACGATTTGCAAAACTGGCTGCGCAAATTTATGAAGGCTTAGGTGGAGATGAAAACGTTACTTCTATTGATAACTGTGTTACTCGTCTACGTGTAGAAGTGAAAGATATAGGTAAAGTCGATGAAGCAAAGATTAAAGCTACCGGTGTTCCTGGTATTAACAAGGTTGGTGCGAAAGGAATTCATGTTATTGTCGGTACAAATGTGCAATTTGTCGCGGATGAAATTAATAAAATACGTAAATAAAGATGGTCATCCCTCCAGTTTATTTTACTGGAGGGGTTGCTTTGATAACAAAACACAGTAATATAGCTCACATAATTTTATTGAAAAAGAGCAGACATGGCCTCCGCTTTTTACCAAAATTTGAATTCTGTCTATAAAAATACAGTTTTTTCATTTATACTAAAGAAAAGGAGGGACATTACATATGTTTAAGAAATTTTTCAATTCCATCGGTATTGGTTCAGCAAAAGTTGACGCAAAAATAGAAACAGAAGATTTTGTACCTGGAGAAATGGTTGAAGGGGTTTTGGAAGTAGAGGGAGGAAATTCGGAACAGCAAATAGATCAAATCTATGTGAGCTTATTAACTAACCACACAATGGAAATCAATGATAAGGAAAGCGATAATCATCGACACACCATTCAACGCTTCAAGCTCACTGACGGTTTTATAATCAAGGCTGAAGAGTCTAAATCCATTCCATTCCGTTTCCAACTGCCTGCAAAAACACCAGCAACTCTTGGGAAAACAAAAGTATGGCTGGAGACAGGCATGGATATAAAAAAAGCATTGGACCCAAGAGATAGCGATTACATACAAGTCGATCCTCATCCATTAGTGGATGCCTTTCTTGACGCTGCGGATAGCCTGGGGTTTGAATTAAAAGATGTGAAATGTGAGCTCACTCCACAATCATCTAAGTTAAAAGATGAATTTCCAATTATTCAAGAATTTGAGTTTAAGCCTAAAGCTAAAAAATATAAACGTAAATTAGATGAATTGGAAGCTGCATTTTTCGTCTATGAGTCTGAGGTTGTAGCTATTGTTGAGGTGGATCGAAAAATGCGAAACGAAGATAGTTTTCTAGTAGAATTTTTCAATTTAGATGAGAGCAATGTCGTTATTCGCTACGGATTTGATAATGTTGGTGATTTGCCTGAGAAACTAGAAGCTTTAATTGAAGAAAACCTATCGTAATTCTAGCTCGCGTTAACTAATAAATAAACCAATGTTTTCAGAATGCCCTTTCCCATTTTCCAAAAGCATTCTTTTGAAAGGCAATTGAAGAGCTTTAAATCCTTTTAGATCAAGGATTTGAAGCTCTTTTTTATTATAGCTTTGTTTTTTCTTCCATAACCAGCTGTATTTTACTTCATACACATCACAGCCATTGTCAATAAAGTCAATGGCAAGCCTTACAGCACCTTATGTACGATATAACACACTATTGGACTCTATTAAAAATGTACACTCTTTATGTTGCGATTAACCAAGTTTATTTAAAACGCATGATTAACTTGACATGTATTTACTACCTGTTATAACATGTAGATATAACAATGAAGGAGGACTATAAATGAACACAAAAAAAGAAATCGTCCGTTATCTTAATTATTTAACAGACACATGGAAAGCTGTAGAAGAAAATGAGGTTGATAATATAGAACAAGCAGCAGACCTCATCTTCCAAAGTTGTAAAAATGGAGGCCGATTTTATGTGTTTGGCTCAGGTCATTCCCATATGGTAGCTGAGGAAATATACATTCGAGCTGGCGGATTAGCGTATGTAAAAGGTATGCTGCCTCCGGAATTAATGTTACATGAGATGCCGAATAAAAGTACGTATTTAGAAAGACTGGATGGATACGCAAAAAGTATGTTGAACTTATACAAAGTGGATGACAAAGATACATTAATGGTTGTCTCAAATTCTGGCAGAAATAATGTTCCTGTAGAAATGTGTTTAGAAGCAAAAAAAATAAACGCCAATGTAATTGCTCTAACGTCCATGGATCATTCGACAAATGTCTCTTCCAGACATTCTTCAAATAAAAAAATGTACGAGATTGCAGATGTAACCATCGATAATCACGCTCCTAAAGGTGATGCAGCATACATGATGGATGGAATTGATACAGGATTAGGACCAACCTCTGATTTCACAAGCATTGGGATTGCTCAAGCAATCATTATAGGAGTTATTTACAAGTTGAAAGAAGCTGGTTTAGATGTACCTGTTTTTAAAAGCTCAAACTTAGATGGTGCCGATAAATATAATGACAAATTATTTGATAAATACTATGGATATTGGAAATAGCCTCAAATACTGCGTTTTACTAAGCTGATACTTATGCATGGTATAATGAAGCTATTAGATTATTGTAAAGGACTGCAATTATATGGAAGCCAATTTAGCTAAATATCAAATAGTAAAACAGTATATTTTAGATCAAATTGAAAAAAGAATTTACCAGCCCCATCAGTTAATTGAATCTGAATTAGAATTAGCTGAAAAGCTTCATGTTTCTAGAATAACAGTGAGAAAAGCATTGGAAGAATTAGTAAATGATAAAGTGCTATCTAAGAAAAAAGGGGTAGGAACATTTGTAAACCCTCTCCCAAAGTATTTAGGATTTAAGCCAGGAATAGGCTTTACTTCTGAAGCAAAGAATAGAGGGTTAACACCTTCAACTAAGTTATTGCGACTTGCTAAAGTAGCTGCTGAAGAAGAGCAAGCTGTGGATATGCAAATTAATGTAGGTGATCCGTTATGGCTTGTTGAACGAATTCGCTATGCGAATAATGTAGCAGTGTCTTACGAATTAGAGTACTTTGATTACCACTTAGTTGAAGAGTTAACAGAAGACATTTGTAGGCATTCCATTTATGAACACCTAAAAGAAAAAGGAATTGAATACGAATATGTCGATCAAAGGATTTCAGCTATAATGGCTGATGAGTCATCCTCTAAACATTTAAACATTCCGATTGGTTCACCACTTATAGACATAAAAAATATTGCGTATCTAAAAAATGGAAAACCCTTTAATCTTGGCTTCGCATTGTACCAAACAAATTCATTTCATCTAATGCATACCGTATACCGCTAATAGAGTGAATCTACAATCAGTGGGGATTTTCATTCATCCCCCACTGATTGTTAGTACCGTAATGGTATGACCTAAAGGCCTCTTACGAAATAGAATTTAGGTTCTGCTCCCACTTAGAGTTGTTGCAGGGAGATTATCCAGCTCCTGAAGTGGGAGTCATACAGCAACTTATATACAGGATAAATAAAAGAACGAAAGCTAACTTTTACGTCACTTAACTGTCTTCTTAAGTCCTTGGCTTTCAACCATTATTCCAAAGGAGAGCTTCATATGAAAGTGATACTGCTATGTAGTGATTATCAGGAAAAATTATTTCCTTACGATAAAGAATGGCAACCTGCTTGTTTAGAGGTTTTAAATGTTTCTAACATTACTCTTCAAGTTGATTTTCTTATCGAAAATGGCATAAAACCCAATGAGATACATGTATTATTAGGGCATAAATCAAAGCAAGTAACCCATCTTTTATGGAAATATTCAGGGATTCAACTGAGTAGTAATTTTCAAGATTTTCGAAGCTTCTTAGCTGAAAACTATGCAAACTTAGATGAAAAAACGTTAATTATAAGATCAGACTATGTATTCGTTAGAGAAGATCTTAAAAAGATATTGCATCATGATTCTGAAGATTCTATATTATTAATAGAGAAGAAAGAAAGTACGGAAGCCATCTGCGCCAAAGTAGAAAATGATGAAATCAAATATTTTTTAGGACATCCAAGAGATCATTATGTAACTCATCAAGTAGCAGGAGTTTATAGTTTAAGTAAAGAGGCATTACAATATATCATGCATAGTTCAAATGGCTTTGAAAAAAGAATTTCTGGATCGATGATTCCTAATTCGTTTTACATGGAAAACGGATTGAATCAGTATATAGATGACGGATCGCAAATAACAGGTATTGTTGCCGATAAAGAAGTTTTCCAAATGAAGTTTCCTTGGGACATATTAAATGCTAACATCTATCATTTGGATTTAATGATGAGTCAACTGACAGAAAATGATATTAGTTCAAGTGCGAAAATAGATAAAACAGCTTCTATCAATGGATTTATAAAAGTTGGCGATAATTCTTATCTAGGAAAGAATGTGGTCGTAAATGGGAATCTCATCATAGGCAATAATGTAGTGATAGATAATGGAGCCATTTTAAATGGAAACATACTCATAGGGGACAATTCTTATGTGAAGGACTACGCGAAAATTGAAGGACCAACTGTCATTGGCAAAGAGAATAAATTTGGACATAATGCAGAGTTTAAAGGGGTTTCTATGAGAGGTGTTTCCGCTGTTCATTATAGCGAAATGTTTGGTGTAATCGGACGATATGTAGACATTGCAGCAGCGTGTGTATCTGGTATTTTAAGGTTTAATGATACAAGACAGCCACACAAGATTACAGGTCGTATTTACACGCAGGAGAATTCAAATGCTATTTTTATAGGAGATTATACTCGGACAGGCATTAACAACGTTTTCTTTCCAGGTGTCAAAATTGGCAGTAATTCAGCTTTATACCCTGGGCTAAATATTGAAAAGGATGTCGCTCATGAAACCTTAGTAATAAAGAAACAAGAAATTATTGAAAACAGCTGGGGTGCAAAAAAATACGGCTGGTAGAATGCACCATTATAAATCCAATCCACTTCATACGTTGCATCGTTTTTCTTATCCTAAAAAGCGAATCGTCAATCCGTGGGGTTTTTTCATCCCTCACGGATGGTTATTGTCACAGTATGGCCTAAAGATCTCTACACAAATCGGACATGGAGGTGCTGTTACCTCCCACTTAGAACTTACTGCAGGGATTTTTGAGGCGGGAGCCTTACAGCACCTTATATGTGGGGTTAAAGCATTAATTTTATGCTTTCTTATACGATAAACCCTAGATGTTTTATGCCTTGTATGAAATAAATCTCTTTAAGTTAAAACTTTATTTTTATGATAAAAGGAGACCTCTCCATGCGAGCCATGATGGTTGCTTAGAGTGTAAAAAACGCCAACACGCACAAATACTTTCTGGGTGGCGTTTTTTACTATATATTTAAGCCTAGTTCTCGACAGCTTCACAAAGAGTAATTTACAAAGATCGATTCTATTGTCAAATTTTCACCATTATTAGCAAAATTACGTCATTATATGAAACCGTTCACAACAAGTAGAAATATGATATAATGAATTTTCTGCCCTGTTCTAAAGCCACGCATACAAGCACGTCACCACACATTTCGCAACAATCACAGACCATTATTTCACAAAAGATGTAGATAAGGGGGAACTTTATTGGAAACATTCACAATTTGGTCATTAATGATCGATTTTAGTATTATTTCTGGGTTACTTTTGGTAGGAACCATTTTACGAGCGAAAGTGAAATGGATTCAAGCCTTATTCTTACCTGCCAGTATGTTAGCAGGATTTATTGGACTTGCTTTTGGACCAAGCGGGTGGAATCTGCTGCCTTTTTCGAAACAACTCGGCGCCTATCCTAGTCTGTTAATTGCAGTGATTTTTGCTGCCATTCCAATCGGGGCAGCAAAGGTACATTTATCAGAAGTGTTTCAACGCGTTCGAAATATGTTCTCCTATTCCGTGATCCTCATCTTATCGATGTGGGGAGCAGGAGCATTATTCGGAATACTCTTTTTAAGCCCATTATTTTCTGACTTGCCTAGCGGATTTGGTTTAATATTAGGAGCGGGCTTCGTCGGTGGTCACGGGACAGCAGCAGCAGTGGGGGAAGGCTTCGCTCATGCTGGCTGGAAAGAGGCAGAGGATCTTGCCATGACCTCAGCTACAGTTGGTATTCTAGTTGCTGTAATAGGGGGATTGTTTCTCGTCAAGCGCAGTACAGAAAAAGGAAAAACCAAATTTATCACCAGCTTTAAAGATCTTCCAAGTGAATTACAATCGGGGCTAATCCCAAAGCATAAGCGTTCCTATATGGGAGTCGAAACCGTTTCTCCCAATTCCATCGATCCGTTGGTGCTTCATGTAGCTGTTATAGCGTTTGTCATTGGAGTAGCTTATTGGATTACGAACTTACTATCTGATTTAATTCCAGCAGTATCTTTTCCATTATTCAGTATTGCTTTTGTCGTCGGTCTTTTATTTCAATCGCTTAGCCGCAAAGTAAAAGCAGATGATTATATTGATCAACGAGTCATGGAGCGAATCGGCGGAACAGCTACTGATTTCCTCGTAGCTATTGGTATAGCATCCATTAATCTTAATGTCGTTATGGATTATGCTCTACCACTTATTATTCTGTTTGCATTCGGGATCTTGTGGGCATATATTTTATTCCGTTTTGTTGGTCCCAATATATTTAAAGATTTTTGGTTAGAAAAATCTATTTTTGGCTGGGGATGGAGCACAGGTACTGTTGCCATGGGACTTGCTCTTTTGCGCATTGTTGATCCTGAGCTCAAAAGTAAAACTCCGGAGGATTATGCACTGGCTTATATCGGTGTCGCGCCGGCTGAAATCGCCGTTATCACCTTTACTCCAATTCTGTTTGCCGCCGGGCTCACGTGGGTCATTCCGCTTGTTCTTTTACTCGGCACCGCCATCATTATCGGAATTTACAAATATACAGGTTGGTGGGGAGCTAGAAAAAACAATATCGATGAATATAATATGCCGAGCTAACCAAGCTCGGCATGTATGTTTTTATTTATACAACGGCTGGACCGACGAGCGATATTGGTTTTTTACCAAGAATCAATTCGCATAATTTTCCATAGCCGATTTGTTTATATGCACTTAAGAGTGCCTTAATATCTTTTGCTTTTGGATCTGCTTTTAGTTTGCCCACCTCCCGATTATATACAGTTAGGATATAATCATCGTTCACCTGCGGACGATACTTGCTCGAGTCTTCCCCCATAATTAAACAGCCCATATATTGAAAGTTAAATTGAAGCTGTCTCGTCAAATGAATAATCCGTTGAAATTGTCGATATTCTTCTGGTTTAGTTGCTTTAAATGCAGCAATTGCCCGTTTTGCATCTATTAACTCCTGGTAACTAGATGTAATAATCATTGCAAACCTCTCCTTTTTCCCCTTATTCATCCCAAGGTTTTTTAATTGAAAGCTTGGCAACTAAATCCTTATTTTGTTGTCGTTTCAATCTACGGATTTTAGCTCTTTCTTCTCCAGTCTCATAAAGAAATTTCTCTTCTTCAGATTCTGGAATTACTTTTGGAACTTCGATCGGCTTTTTATTTTCATCCAGAGCAACAAAAGTTAAAAAGGCTGTTGCTGCTATTCGGCGTTCAGCTGTAATCATATCTTCGGCAATAACTTTACAGAAGATTTCCATGGAGCTTTTTCCTGTATAAGCTACAAAGGATTCAATACAAACAGAATCACTTTGCCGTATTGGCGAGTTGAAATTAACCGAATCAGTAGATGCGGTGACGCATTCTTTCACTCTTGCATGTCTCCTCGCTGACAAGGTGGCACATGCATCCAGCTTTTTCATTAACACTCCGCCGAATAAGGTGTGGTAATTGTTTAAATCGTTAATTAATACTTGATCATTTTGAATGATCCGCGTATCTTTACTTCTTTTTGCATGCATTGTATCACCTTATCTATCCCGTTTATCTTTTTTCTCTTTCTTATCCATTATAATTCCCGGACACAGCGGACGTAAAATGCCGTTTTTAAATGCCCTCCATAACGAAACGTTATGTAAGGGCTTTATTGGAGCAAAATACACTATTTTCTTGCCACAAAGAAAACGGAAGGGAATGAAATAAAGTCCTTAAACTCCTTTTTCATCGAAACTTAAAAGAAGCTTAATTTCATTGTAAAAGTATACATTTTCTTCGAAGCACACGGCAAATTTGCCAAGTTTTCATAAGAATTACTCGAAGTTCACAAAGGACAACGTAAAAAGAGGCCTTTTCATTTTCCTTGATTTTGTACGGGGTGTGGGGAAATAGAGTTGTCTATAAATACCACAAAAAAGCTTGCTAAAACCAAGAGAGTTCTTTGCAAGCTGCCTTCCCATGTAGAGAATCCTTTATTGGTGTTGTAATTTTTCTTCTGCAAACCGGATAAATTCCTTCATCACATAAGACAGATGCGAATCCTGTTTCCAAATTAAAGCTAGCTTCCACTCAATGGTCGCGTTTGCAATAGCAACAGCTGTCACTTCCCGGGTTAACTCCTGACATGTGCTATCTGGAAGGAAAGTAATCCCAATATTTGAAGCAACCATTTCTTCAATGAAATCAAGCTGGGACGTTTCCAAAATGATCTTTGGCTTAAATCCCGCATCTTCGCATGCCTTGACAATACTTTCACGTAATGAAAAATCTTGATTAAACATAATAAATGCCTCGTTCTCCAGGTTATTTAGCGTGATACTTTTTCGCTGCGCGAAGCGATGACTTACCGGAACAATCAGCTTTAATCCTTCATGTATAAAAACATGAGAAGCAAAACCTTCCTGTGTCGTCGGTAAAACGACAACTCCAAAGTCCAGTTCTTCTTGATGAACTTTTTCTTCAATTCTTTTAGAGCCATCCTCTTCTAGCTGAAAAGTTATCTCTGGGTATTTATGATGAAAGGAAGCAATCAATTGCGAAAAGAAAAATGCGTTCGTAATCGATGGAAGACCTATTCGCATATGCCCCTTTTTCAATTGCTGAAATTGGTCCAAATCTGCTAACAGCATCTGATATTGCTCTTCTATGTTTTTTGCATGCTGATAGACAACCTGACCTTCCTCTGTTAACACGAGCTTCTTCCTGGAACGAATAAACAATGTAAACCCAAGCTCGTCTTCAAGTGATTTAATAATCCGACTAATCGCAGGCTGCGTAATATATAATCGATTGGCAGCCTGTGTAAAGCTCCCCGTTTCCGTTACTTCGATAAAGTACTGTATATGTTTGATCTCCACTTTTCTGCCCCGCTCCCCTAATAATGGTTGCTAAGATTAAGGAGGTTTTAATATCTGCTCTTTATAAGTAACTCCTTTTGCTCATGCATTTCTCCCAACTATTTCACTTGCTGTAAACCTCATCCCATCAAGCTATTGATCTTTGTATTCCTTTATAAACACGTTTTAAGCCATAAAGAAAAAAGAAATTTCATATATCTGATGGCTCAGTTTCTCCCCATTGCCAGCTGTTTGTAAACATGTCAGCCAGTTTATTTAAAATACTCCCGAAAGGTTTGAATAAATTCTTCTGGAGAAGACTCTACTGTATACGTGTATAAGCCTTGTAATGAGTGTAAATATAAAATGCCCCCTTGATTAGAAATTTCCCGATATGAAAAATCCAACACATCTTCTATATGGAATTCACGTCGGTGCGTAATCACCTTATTGGAATATAAATATAACATCCGTTCCTGCTTGATATCCTCTTGCTGCAAACTCGTTACTACTCTTTCCATTTTGAAGTACGGCTGTTTTGCAATTAGACTCACCAAATCAGTCTCCCTTCAGAATAGTATATCGTCTTCGGACATGCATTGAATTTCATAGAACGTACTTCCCTATACATTTCCTCAAAACACCGTCTCCCCTTCTGTTAAATTCAGCTCCGAAAGTATTAAGCTATACGATAACTAATATAATAGTAACATAATTCATTCTTTTTCATCTTTGTAACGCATTATTGCTTCATTTGCTATGATAGTTTTACTATTTATTGTTTCATGGATACAAAATAATGAAACTTTATGCCTTAGCTCGTTTCAGTTAAACATTTTTTATGCTCTTTCATCAAATTTTCACATTCCTTTTTTATACTATGATTAGATTCGTTTGAAATTTGGAGGAGAGCCTATGCCATCAACCACCGTTTTAATGACGATTGCGATCAATGTGATCAGCTTTGTCGTTGGCTTCTTAGCCTATTATCTAACCAGTAATCTTTCGAGCACGGCTAAAAGAAAAAATTTAGAGCTCATGATCTCCTATTTAATAAATTTGGTCTTATTTATTTGGGTTGCTAAAGTCGTTTTGCAATTACCATTATTTCTTTCCGATCCTATTGCCGTTTTAGCTTACCCGAGTGATGCCCAAGCTTTTTACCTAGCTCTTATCTTATTAGCGATACAAATAAGATATCAAGTAAAAAAGAATGGGCTACAAATCCAAAACCTGCTTGTAAATTACATTCCCGTGTTGATCGTAGCCTCATTCACCTATCATTTTATGGATATCGTATGGCATGATAATCCATTGGCATGGGGTAACTTTGTGCTTATGATACTCTTACTGCTTCTGTTTCTATTATTGAGAGAGCGTATACAAGATCATATACTTTTAATAAGTCTAACCATTAGTTGGATGAGCGGAAAACTTATACTCAGCTACTTGTTGCCATTTACAACGATTTTCAGATATATGATCCATCCACTTTTCTTAATTACGGTTGGCATGATTAGTTTGATTATATTCATATTTAAAAGAAAGAGGGTGTCTTCGTGACAGCAGCAACAGATTTAACGATATGGTTAGCGTTAGGTGCAGGGATGTTATCTTTCCTTTCCCCTTGTACCTTACCCATTTTTCCGGCTTATTTATCTTACATAACCGGAATGAGTGTAAAAGAACTAGAAACAAATAACCATGTAAAAATCAGAAGTAAGCTACTTATTCATGCGATTTTCTTTTTGCTTGGGGTATCACTAATCTTCATTAGCCTTGGTATTGGTGTTTCCTTTTTAGGACAATGGATTCAAGGTCTCTTGGCTGGGGAATCCGGAGATTTCATTCAGCGAATTGCCGGTATTTTTATTATTGTGATGGGATTATTCGTCGGTGGCTGGTTAAAAATCACTTCATTTATGAAAGAGAAACGCTTTCGCTTTACCACAAAACCAGTCGGCTATTTAGGAACTGTTTTTGTCGGAATGGGATTTGCAGCAGGATGGACACCCTGTATTGGACCTATTTTCGCTTCCATTTTAGTAGTTGCGGCAGCTAACCCGACACAAGGCGCCTGGTACACTATATTTTATGTGATCGGCTTTGCACTTCCTTTTCTCATACTTACTTTCTTTCTCGGCTCTACAAGATGGATCGTCAAATATAGTGGGATTATTATGAAGGTAGGCGGCGTCGTTATGATTATCATGGGGATTTTTTTATTCGCTGGTCTTATGCCACGGATATCGGCATTTTTATTAAATCTTGTTCAAGATACATGGTTAACAAACTTAGGTTAGGAGGAAATGGTTCATGAAAAAAGCAATTCTGATTATTATTATCATCGGAATGTTCTCTTGGGCGTTGTACGATTTTGTGTTTTCATCCAATAAAACAGCACAAGAAGCAGATGCGCCTCCTGCTGGAAATCAAATCACATCCCAAGAAAACCAAACGAGTGAAGTAGAAAAAACAGGAGATTCCAGTGAAGTTGGTTTAGAAGTCGGTAATCTCGCTCCCGATTTCAAATTACCTACGTTAGACGGGGAGCTCATCCAGCTATCTGAATTACGCGGCGAACGAGTAATGGTTAACTTCTGGGCTACGTGGTGCCCTCCGTGCCGAGCAGAAATGCCAGATATGCAAAAATTCCATGAAAATAAAGATATAAATATTTTAGCTGTTAACTTAACTGAAACAGAAGGCGACTTAATGAACATCCAAAATTTCGTCAGTGAATACGAGCTTACTTTCCCGATCTTAAAAGATGAGAACACTGAAGTAGCAAATAGGTACCAAATTCAGCCGATTCCGTCGACTTTCATGATTGACAGTAACGGCATCATCCAGTACAAAGCCTTTGGCGCTATGAATTATGACTTAATGGTACAGGAATTTGAAAAAATGGAATAACAAATTCTCGTATAAGAGTCATATGAAAAGATACAGCTTTCCGGTATCACATTCCCCTTCAACTGCGGTACACTAGTGTTGAGGTGAGATCATGAAACAAACAATTATGGTCGTTGAAGATGATAAAATGATACGCAACCTGGTGCGTATTTATTTAGAAAAAAATGGATACGAAGTGGTCGAAGCAGCCGATGGAGAGGAAGCAAAATCCGTATTTTTAAAACATCTTCCGTGTCTGATCATCCTTGATTTAATGCTCCCAAGGTTAAGCGGAGAAGCGTTCTGCCATTGGGTGAAACAACAGGAAAACGGCGAAGTTTCTATTATCATGCTCTCTGCTAAGACAAGCATTGAAGATAAAATAGCTGGACTAAAAATTGGAGCAGATGATTATATGACAAAGCCGTTCGATCCAAATGAACTCGTAGCACATGTGGAGGCTGTTTTGCGGCGAACTGGTCATTTCTGTCAGAAGATTGTCCGGGATGGCCTTTGTATAAAACCACGAAAAGGGGAAGTCTTGCTCCATAATAAGCCCATTCAGCTTACAAAATTTGAATTTAATCTGCTTTATCTGTTCATGCAACATCCGAATATCGTTTTATCGCGAGAGCAACTTGTAACAGAGCTCTACCCTCATTCGGAAAGCATGGTTATGGATCGAACGATTGATGCCCATATAAAGAAATTGCGGGAAAAAATTGAAGAAGCACCTGCTAAGCCAAAACGAATTCAAACTGTTCGTGGAATGGGGTATAAATTTGTCCAAACTACAACCTAAACGAATGAACGTGACACCTGTCAGTTTTCTGTGGAGATTAACGTTTTTACACTTTTTTGTAATCAGTGTCGCTTTATGGATAAGCGGTTGGGCCATGTATAATACTGCTTGCTTTTTGGCGGCCGGTGTCGGGAACCTGGATGAACTTAGACAGCAGCAATTTAACCAAACGCTATTAAATTATGTTTGGCTCTTTGTCATGATCGCCATCGTTGTTGCCTCGATTTTATATTTTTATTTATCGAAACGACTACTAAATCCAATTCGGGAGTTAATGGAAGCAACGCAATTGCTAAAAAATGGAGAATATCCCGACCTTATCCCTGTTTCCAGAAATGATGAAATTGGTCAGCTTGTACAGCAATATAACCAATTGATTGCCCAGCTCAATCGTAATGAGGTAGATCGAAAAAAACTCGTTTCCGATATTTCACATGAGTTTCGTACACCACTGTCCAATCTTAACGGGTACCTGTCTGCATTGAAATCAGGTGATATTCAAGGTGATCAGGAGTTATTTGTAGCACTTTATCAAGAATCACAACGACTCACTTCGATGCTCCATCAGTTTGATCAACTAAAGCAATGGGACTACACCACTTCAAACTCATATAACCATAAAGAAATACAGGCGGTAAAACCACTTCTGGAGCAGTGCGTTTCTATGTTCCGCTGGACGCTAAAGCAAGCAGGTATCCAATTGGAATTACAAGTGGAAACAGCAGATGTATATGTCCACACAGAAGGAATACAACAAGTCATAAGTAACCTCTTAGACAATGCGATTCAATACTATAAGGGAAAAGGACCTATTCGCATTACGGGACAAAAACAAAATAACGGCTATTATATTGGTGTTTCCGGACCTAGTGAACCAATACCAGACCGAGAAAAAGAAAGGATTTTCCAACGGTTTTATCGTCTTGAGTCATCCCGCAGTAGAGATACAGGCGGAGCTGGATTAGGACTTGCTATTACGAAGGAGATCATAGACCAACATGGTGGGAGTATTCAGGTGGAAACAACAGCAATAGAAAATACCTTTTGGGTCTGGTTACCTTGTCAGTAGCTGCACTTCCATTTTCTTTCTATCCATCGAGTTTAACCCATGGTCTTAGAGTTGGGATATACTTTACCCTTCATAAAGAAAACTTCTATCAGTAGGGCCGTTCTTCATACCCTACTGACAGAAGTAGATGAACGCTATATTTTCAATCGTCCTTGTAAAATCAAATGAATCGATCATATTTTCTTCTCCTGCCGACTTAAATCGAAAGCGTACTGTTACCGCTCACTAAGAAATTTTCAATTTCTTTATCATTCCTCCAGAAATGAAGTCTTATGGGCACCCTATATTCAAGATAGAGAATATAAAATTTTATCTTCCCATTTTTTTTGCAGTCGTACCTCCTATTCCCCAATGGCTCTTAGGTATTTCATGAACTAGCACTCTAATGTTTTCCTTTGGTGCTGTTAATGACTTACTTACCATATCTGTTACGTTATTTATTAAAGCTTCTATTTTTTCTGGTGAACGACCTTCCATTATTTGAATGGTTATAATTGGCATTTTGCAACTCCCCCTCTATCTTTTAAACTCGCTTCTAGGAGGGATAAACAAAAAATGATACATCACCTAATCCTCCATATTTAGCTTGAACAGCATCCCCTGGGGAAAGTGGCACTGCTGCTGTCATACCACCTGTTAAAATCGGCTGATTTGCTCTAACTTTCTCCCCCTTTTTAGCTAGCATATTCGCCAACCTTGCAACAGAATTAGCAGGGTGACCTAAAACTGCTGCACCAGCCCCAAATGATTTTATTTTCCCATTAATGGACAAGGTGACACCGATAACATCTAATTCTAGTTCCACAGGCTTACGCAAGCAGGTGCCAAACACTACTCCCGCAGCTGATGTATTATCCGCAATCACATCTGGTAAAGTAAAGTTAAACTTTTCATACCTACTATCGATGATTTCCAAAGCAGGGAAAACAAACGCAGTTGATAGTAAAACATCTAATGTTGTGACGCCTGGTCCTTCTAAATCCCTTTCTAATATAAAGCCAATTTCTGGTTCTATCTTTGGATGAATATAGTCTGATAGAGAAATGGACTGCCCCGCTTCTATAACCATATCGTCAAACACATAGCCATAAATAGGATCAGTAACATTCATTTGCTTCATTTTAGCTTCGCTAGTAATCCCCATTTTTGGACCAATAATCTTAGCGCCTTCCTTTACTTTTCGTTTAATCCATTCCTCCTGAACAAGATAACCTTCTTCTATCGTTAGTTCTGGATATATATCAGCAGTTATTTTGGTTATTTCACGTTTTTCTTTTTCTGCGTTATACACATAGCTTACGAGTTCATTTAATTTCCTGTTATCCATATTATCTCTCCTCAAATAGCCACATCATTTTGCTATTTCTTTTGTCTTAGAAAGTTCTGCAGCAACATCAATAATCATGTCTTCCTGACCACCAACAATCCCCCGTTTACCAAGTTCAATAAGTATATCTCGAGAATCAACCGAAAATTTACTAGCAGCTCGACTCGCATGTAATAAAAAACTCGAATAAACTCCAGCATAGCCTAGTGTTAGACTATCTCGATTAATTTCCTGTGGTTTTGACAAAATTGGAGCTATTTTTTCCTCTGCAGTGTCCATCATCTTATATAGATCAACACCTGTTGAAATACCTAACCGATCAAGAACTGCAATTAAAACTTCGGTTTGTGTATTGCCGGCTCCAGCTCCTAGACAACGAACACTTCCGTCTATTCGCGTTGCCCCTTCATCAATAGCCGCAAGTGTATTCCCCATTGCAAGCGATAAATTGTTATGTCCATGAAAACCAATTTCGATGTTTAATGACTGCCTTAAAGCTTTAATTCTTTCTCGTACTTGATGCGGAAGCAACGCCCCCGCAGAATCAACTACGTAAACCATATCTGCACCATAGCTTTCCATTAATCTGGCTTGTTCTATTAACTTATCTACTGGAGCCATATGACTCATCATTAAAAATCCCGCTGTTTCCAAACCTAAGTCCTTTGCTGTTTCAATATGCTGTTTGGAAACATCTGCTTCAGTCACATGGGTAGCAACTCGTGCCATTTTAATTCCTAAATTGGTTGCTATTTTTAAATCAGTAATTGTTCCTATTCCAGGTAATAATAATACAGTTATTTTCGAAAAATCTGTTACTGAAACAGCAGCTTCAATTAATTTCAATTCATCTGTTCTAGACAATCCATATTGTAAAGATGAACCTCCAAGACCATCCCCATGACTTACTTCAATATATGGAACGCGAGCCTCATTTAATGAACTAGCAATGGTTTTCACTTGATTTACTGTATATTGGTGGCTAATGGCATGGCTCCCATCACGTAAGGCAACTTCAGTAATATGTACATCCACTTTTCTGAACATTTTTTCACCTCTTGAGTTTAGTTTTTAACTTTACGTAAACGCTCTTCAGCAAATTCCTCAGCTACTTTTTTGGCAGCAGATGTCATAATATCTAGATTACCTGCATAAGTTGGTAAATAGTGCCCTGCTCCTTCAACTTGAAGAAATACAGTGATTTGCTTCTCCTCAATAAGCGGATCTGTTCGTAGCGTATACCCCGGGACATAAGTTTGAACCTGTTTCACTGCAGCTCTAACAACTTCAACTATCCTATCTCGATTTACTACCTTATCTTTAACAATGACATGAACAGTGTCTCGCATTATGATTGGTGGCTCTGCAGGATTAAGAATAATAATCGCTTTTCCTTTTTCTGCTCCACCAACTTGCTCAATAGCCCTAGAAGTTGTCTCTGTAAACTCATCAATATTTGCTCTTGTTCCTGGTCCAGCACTTTGACTTGAGATGGTAGCAACGATCTCCCCATATGCTACATTTGTAACTCTATTAATAGCATGTATAATCGGTATAGTAGCCTGCCCCCCACAGGTAATTAGATTCACATTTTCCTGATCTAAGTTGTCGTTTAAATTAACAGCTGGTATAACAAAAGGACCAATAGCGGCTGGCGTTAAGTCCACCATTTTCTTCCCTAGCTGTCTAGCTATTTTGGCATTATAGCGATGCGCATGAGCACTTGTTGCATCAAAAATGATATCTACATAATCTGGGTGCTCTATTAACCCATCTATGCCATTATCAAAAACATGTAACCCTAATTTCCTAGCATACTTCATACCACGTGAAGACGGATCAACTCCCATCATCGTAGTTAAATTTAACACTTTAGATTCACGTAATTTCACCATTAAGTCTGTTCCAATATTTCCAGAACCAATGATCCCAACTTTTAATGTTTCCATGCCCATTCCCCTTCCTATTCCTTAAAGGTAACATGCACTTCTCCGAGCCCGGTAAATTTCGCGTGAAAAAGATCCCCTGGTGCTGCATCAACAGCAGCTGATAATGCACCTGAAAGAATGATTTCGCCAGCTCGCAAACTTATACCATAACTAGATAACTTATTTGCAAGCCATGCAACACATTTTGCTGGATCTCCTAAAGCAGCAGCACCAACTCCTGTATTTATTAGTTCACCATTTTTATAAAGGGCCATTTCTATTTGTTTCAAGTTTATACCTTCTGTTGTCTTGAATTTTTCCCCAAGAACATATAATCCAGACGAAGCATTATCTGCTACTGTATCCTCTAACCTTATCTTCCAATCTTTGATTCTACTATCAACAATTTCAAGCGCTGGAGCAACTGTATCTGTTGCCTGAAGAACATCGCTCACTGTTATATTTGGACCCGTTAAATCATTTTTCAAGATGAATGCAACCTCTCCTTCAACCTTTGGCTGTAAAAGATGTGTAAAGGTAACTTCCTCTCCATTTTTATATTCCATACTATTTAATAAGTGACCATAATCTGGTTCATTAACACCTAACATTTCTTGCATGGCTTTAGATGTTAGCCCAATTTTTTTACCAGTAATACGTTGTCCACTATTTACTTTCTGATTGATGGTATATAGCTGAACATCATACGCTTCATCTATGGTTATATCAGGAGACAGCCCTGTAATAGGCTGAACTCCTTTTCTGCCCTCCCATGCACTAGTCAAATGTTTTGCAAGCTTTTTAACTTTAATCTGGTTATCTATCATCGTACTCCTCCTACAGCTTAAGTGTGATATTTGTTAATTCTGAATAGAAGTCAAAGCTATGAATCCCTCCTTCTCGACCAATCCCACTATGCTTCATTCCTCCAAAAGGCGTACGTAAATCACGGAGAAACCAAGTGTTTACCCACACTGTTCCAGCTTCAATTTGTGCGGATAAGTTTGTAGCCCGTTTGATATCTCTTGTCCATAGACTTGCACTCAATCCGTAATGTGTATCATTAACTTGCTTTAATACTTCTTTTTCCGTGTCGAATGGAATCACCGTTACGACCGGACCAAAAATCTCTTCACGAACACATCTTGATTCAGCACCCAAACCAGTAATAATAGTAGGTTCAACGAAAAAACCTTGTTCAAACCTCTCAGCGGCCTTTCCACCTGTAAGGAAATGCCCACCTTCTTCTCTAGCAATCGATAAATAGCTTAATACCTTATAATAATGCTCTTTACTAACCAAGGCTCCAACCTTTGTATCCGGTTCAAAAGGATCGCCTACTTTTAATTCTTTTGTTTTTTCTGTAAATTTATCAAGGAATTCATTGTATACATTTCGTTCTACATAAATTCTTGATCCACAAAGACACACTTCTCCTTGATTTATAAAACTAGAACGCAAAGTAGTTTCAATTACATCATCAAGATCGGCATCGCCAAAAATTATATTTGGATTCTTTCCTCCCAATTCAAAGGACAATTTCTTTAATGTAGGAGCAGCTGCTTCCATAATTGCACTTCCTGTAATTGTTTCACCTGTAAAAGCAATAGCATCTACATCTCTATGAGCACTTATGGCGGCACCTGTTTCTCCAAACCCGTGAACCATATTGACAACTCCATCTGGCACCCCTGCCTCTGTGCAAATTTCTGCTAAAACAGTTGCTGTCATTGGAGTTACTTCTGATGGTTTCATTACAACAGTATTACCAGCTGCTAGTGCTGGTGCTAATTTCCAAGTCATGAGAAATAAAGGCAGATTCCATGGATTAATTAACCCTACAACACCAACAGGGCGCCGCACTGCATAGTGAATGGCAATATCATCCTGTTGATAAGCCTCTGTCCCTAATGTTGTCATATAATCTGCAAAAAAATAAAAATTATAAGCAGCTCGCTCAATGTCAACATTTTTTGATAACCAGATTGGTTTACCTGTATCAAGGGTTTCTAACGTTGCTAGATGTTCTTTTCGTTCTAAAATTAAATCTCCAATCTTGCGAATCATTGCCGATCGTTCTCTTAGTGGAATAGTTGACCATTTTCCCTTCATTGCCATTCGAGCAGCATCTACTGCCAGGTTTACTTCCTCCTGCCCTCCTAATGCAACTCTACCTAACACTT
The DNA here is from genome assembly GCF_001895305.1 of Virgibacillus sp. 6R. Taxonomy (NCBI): domain Bacteria; kingdom Bacillati; phylum Bacillota; class Bacilli; order Caryophanales; family Bacillaceae; genus Virgibacillus; species Virgibacillus sp. 6R. The sequence continues at coordinate 2,118,559 of NZ_CP017762.1, forward strand.
CTTCTGTCGCCGGATTTATATTCTCAAATGTTTTGCCATTACCATTGATATAGGAACCATTAATATAATGAAAACAGTCAAATGGCTTTATTTTGATTTTGGTCACTTTAGTACCTCCTTGTGTTTCTATAAAATATAATCATTCTAACTTACAAGAAAAAGTGCTCTGCTTTTTCAAGCTGTTTTTCCTGTTCATCAGTCAAATCGTGTTCATCCACAATAGCATTAACTGGACAAGCAGCCACACAAGCGCCACAATCAATACAAGTATTTGGGTCGATAAAGTATTGATCTGTTCCTTCTTCGATACAATCTACTGGACAAATAGTTACACATTCTCCTGATTTCTCCGTTTCGCAAATATCTAATATGACATAAGCCACTTCGTTCACCTCTTTATAGATTTACACATCAAAATTTAAAAATCGCAGCGCATTTTTCCCCTTTAATTTCATTCTCTCTTGGTCATTTAACTTTATTAACTTATTAATTACATCTCCTGCTGGCGATTCTCTTAATAAAAAGGGATAATCTGTACCAACAATAATTTGATCTATTCCTATACGATTAATCATGAGCTGTAAATTCGTTTCATCGTAAACAAGTGAATCATAATATAATAGCTTCGCATATTCACTAGGTGGTTGTTCTGTCTTTCTTATTTGCGGCCAAACGTTCCAGCCTTTATCCAATCTAGGTAATAAATAAGGTAGGGATCCGCCCCCATGTGCAAAGCACAGTTTTAGATCATTAAACTGATCAAGCATTCCACTCATTATAATACTTCCAGCTGCTAACGAAGTCTCTGATGGCATACCCAGAGTATACATAAAATGATGCTGTTGCATTCGCTCTTTCCCCAAAGTTGCCCAAGGGTGTACAAATAGAGGCACTTTCCAATCATTTGCATAACGAAAGAAAGGTTTTAATGATAGGTCATCTAAATTTTTGCCATTAATATTCGTTCCAATTTGCAATCCGCTAAGTCCCAGTTGATTCATACTTCTTTCCATTTCGTTGATCGCCAAATGAACATCTTGTAACGGAACAGTACCTAAACCAAGAAACCTATTTGGATACTCCTTCACAATTGAAGCTATAAAATTATTTTGAAATTTTGCCATCTCTAAACCTTTTTCAGGATCAGACCAATAGCTAAGGGTAACAGGTATTGGAGACAGTACTTGTATATCAATTCCTTCACGATCCATATCTTGTAATCGTTGTTTTATATCCCAAGATTGACTTGTAACTTCACGAAATTTGCTACCATTTATCATGATATTTGCACCACAGCTACATGTTTTTTGTATAACAGGCCAACGTGGGTCACCATATTTATTTGCCAGATCCAAAAATTCTTCTGAAATAATATGTGTATGAAAATCTACATGTATATGATTCTTCAATGATTTCTCTCCTACTATTTGATTTAAAATCGTTATTCCTATTACCTTCCAATCGCTGTACCATAGGTAAAATAAGTTTCTGGTGGTTTACTTCCCCACATTTCCAGCCCTAATTGCCCGACATCCGATGACCACTCAATGGCTTGCCAATCCGGTGAAAAAATGAGAAACCCACCCGTCCAAATTTCCACACGGTGCCCAGAAGGTTCAAAAACATATATAAATTGCGCTCCACTAGTTCCGTGTTTTCCAGGCCCCCATTCAATTTTCAAATCATTTTCCGCCAGTATATTAGTTGCGCGAATCAGTTCATCTGGTGAATCTAGATAATAAGCCAAATGGTGAAATAATGTACCATTTTGATTAGAATTTCTCATTAAAGCTATTTCGTGAGCAATATTGGTTCTACTTAACCAGGATCCGAGACGCTCCTCTTGCTTATTGTTAATGTAATACCGGTGGTGAATTCCCAACAAATCTGTCCACCAATTCTGTTCCTTCTTTACATCATTTACCATAATGTTGACGTGATCAAACCTTCTCGGTGCTATCCCGTTACCAGTATATTTACTTGGATGACTTGGCAACTTTGACATTAAATGTGAGGCGCTAGTCACAAATACTTCTTTTTCCCAATACAATTCAATTGGTATCCCAGAAGGAGATTGGAAATGGATGGAGTCCCCCAACGCTTTTTTCTGCCCCGCTTCCAACCATGAAAATTCAATCTTTAAATCTTGTAATTGTTTAGCAAATAGCTCCATAGATTCCTTTGTACTTACACGCCAACCAATGCGATTAACTTCTGACCGACTGGACTCTCTAAGTATCAACGTATGATGATCAAAATCTTGCCATGCTCTTAAATATGCACAATCATCCTCTAGTTCGGTTAATATAAGCCCCATTATTTCTGTAAAAAACCATAGAGAACCTTTAAAATCACTGACACTGATTTCCACATGACCTATATGTGCAACTGTACGCAAATATTCATCCAGCTTTGCTTGAGCTGCATCTTGAATCATTGAAATGTCTGTAATTCTTGACATCTAATAACCTCCTTGAATATATGTTTGGGTACAAAATCAAATTGCATTTTTAGTTAGATACCTACTTTATTTTTTCGCTTTTCTTTACTCATAATCGACGTGCTATGTGCAGCTTGTAAGGTCTGAGTTGGATCAACACGTACTTTGGCATTACTTACTGCAATTGGCGCCTCTCCAAACCCTGTTGCCATTAATTTAACCTTACCTTCATAAGTTGAGATATCTCCAACTGCATATATTCCTGGTATATTTGTTTCTGCTTTGGAGTTTACTTGAATAAGATTATTCTTTATTGTTAGACCCCAATTATTGATAGGACCGAGATTGGATACAAATCCGTAGTTTACAATATACTCATCAGCAACCAAATCTATAGTTTCATCACTCTTCGGTTGTTTTATTGTAATTATTTCAGCGTTAGATTTGCCTAATATTTTAATAGGTACGTAAGGGGTGAAAATGTTTACAGGTGATTCTTTTAGTAATTTAACGCTATAATCATGTGCACGAAACCGCTCTCTGCGATGAACAATAGTTACATTTGATGCTATATCGTTTAACATTAAAGCCCAATCTACAGCTGAATCTCCACCGCCAAAAACAACAACATTTTTATTTTTAAATTTTGATAAATTTCCAATACTATAATGCAGATTTTTTCCATAATAATTCTCTTCATTTTCTAATCTCATTGTTCTTGGCTTAAAAGCACCATTTCCCGCTGTAATAATGATCGTTCTTGAGTAGTGGACGTTTTTGTTTGTTGTTAATTCAAATAGATCATTCTTTTTGGCTACGGATAACACCATTTCTTCAAGGCAAACATCCGCATCAAACTGTTTCATTTGGTTTACTAAATTACTTATCAAATCTTTTGCCCTTATTTTTGGAAATCCTGCAACATCATAAACAAATTTATCAGGGTATAATGCAGCTAGTTGCCCCCCTAAATGCGGAAGACTTTCAATTATTTTGACACTTGCCTGCCGCATCCCTGCATAAAATGCCGTAAACAAACCAACTGGTCCACCACCTATAATGGTTATATCGTGAATTTTTTCCTGACTAATCATTCTTTGCCTCCTTCCATGAGGATGCTTTACAAAATTAGACTTATTTTCCCGTGAGGTCGCAAACTATCAAAATTTAAAATGACCTTTTTACTTTTTATAGCCAATTTTTTATTTAAAACGACCAGTTTAAATTCTTGTTTACCAATAAAAGTATCAACTACTTCTCGCTTTGTTCGATGTGCGGTAAAATTACATTCTACTGATATTACTCCTGTATCCAAATTATCAACCTTAATATTATGATAATTTCTAATTGTACTGGAATGCGGGTACTCAACGTGAGCTTCTTTCTTTAATAATCTCTCTGCCCGATCCTGTAATCGATTTCGATCATCGTTTATATAGAAAATGGATGTAATTGGATTGGCTTCCGGTTCCCCTATAGGCGGTATGATATACGTTGCATCCTCGATAAAAAGTTCCGTCCATTCTATCAACTTCCATTCATCTAACAACATAGCTTCTTGGTATAAAAAATCAATCACGTTCTGACGAGTTACTACAGTCATCTATGAATGGCCTCCTTGTCGATAGCTCCTTGCATGATTGTATTATATTGTCTCCAAAAACTTCTCATTTGGGTCTCATCTGTTGCCAGTGTGTTTTCTTCACCTCTAATCATTCCTTTAGAAATGTCATTCCATTCAACGTCTTGATTGTTTGTATATGCTTCTTGGCATAACTCTAGAGCTTCATTATCGTCTGGAGTTGCAAATCCACCTGGTCCAAGAAACTCTAAGAAGTTATTATTTCTGGCGATTCGATGTGTTTCTTTTTCACCTTTAGGTGCTAATGAATAACCAGTTACCTCGATATAACCAGGAGATGTAGGGTAGAAGGTTCTCGCAGTTATAGCCATAATGTCATTAATAATCAGATTAGGAAAAATGATAATGTTCCGATTATAATTGGCGATTCGATTTGCCCTTTCCTCACCAAACTTTTGAACTAAAGCAGTTTTTATTTGCTCTATATCCCTTTTTAAGTTTTCATCCCAAATTGGCGTCCACTGAGCGATCGGTCTCCCCCATGGAGCTACATATTCAATCACACCATGACCATTACCTAAAGCCACCCCTTTTCCCTCTAACTTAACTCGTTTCAATTCTTTATCTTGAGCTTGCTTAATATCGAAATAGGTTTTATGTGTAGGCACCCCGTGGTATAAGTCGGCACTATTTTCTACCAGTAGTTTCCAGTTTGCTCTTACATTATATTCTTGCACGCCTCCCAAGGCTTCAAGACCGAACTCTGACTGATCAACGATTAAATCAATATATTCTTTGGCATTACCCAAATAATTACTAAGCGAGATAGCTTGTCCATCAAAATTAACAAACAAAAATCCACGGTAACTCTCTAACCTTTTAACCGCTTTCATATTTTTAGTCCCTTCAGAGTTGAAATCTTCCGGAAAACCATCTTTCCCAGGCATACTAACTAACTCTCCATCATTTTTAAAACTCCATGCATGATAAAAACAACGAAAGACTCTCGCGTTACCTTCATTTTCTCTACAAACAAGAGCTCCGCGATGCGGGCAAGTGTTATAAAGAACTCTAATTTGGTCATCTTGACTACGCACCATCAGCAGATTACGTCCACCTACTTTCTTACGTTTATAATCACCACGTTGAGGTACTTCCGTCTCATGCCCAATAAACAACCAACATTTATTAAATATTTCTGCTCTCTCTATTGCCAATATCTCCCTATCTGTAAAAACACTGCGATGTACAAGGAATTCATGTTTTTCTTTATTTTCCCTAACAATTTCTCTCATTTTAGCCTCCCCTTTCCGATTCACGCTGATGGTTACATTTTATAGCATTGTACTTCCGCCATTAACACTAATTACTTGACCAGTTATAAAACTTGCCCCTTCCGTAGATAAATACCATACAGCATCCGCAACCTCTTCTATACTTGCAGCCCTGCCTTTTGGAATAATCTCTATATATTTCTCAACTAGTCGTTCATCCCTTTTCTTAATTTCTTCTAACGCCTCACAGTGAACAGCAGGAGGTGCAATTGTATTTACAGTTATATCATCATTTGCAAATTCTCTAGCCAACCCTGTTGTCAATGCATGAACACCGCCCTTAGCAGCATTATATGCTGCATGGTCCCAAAGCCCATTCCTTACTGAATCAGCTCCTATATTGATGATTCTCCCATACCTAGCCTTTACCATATGTGGAAGTACAGTATAACAAGACCATAACGCCGTCCATAGATTTCTATTTATAGTGGTTGTTAATGTTTCAGGGGTTTGTTCAAGAAATGGCAGTATAACCCCGCCTCCTGCATTATTAATCAGAATATCAATTTTATCCCATCCATGAATGACGTACTCTACCATTTCCTCTACATTTGTTTGAATAGATAAATCTCCAGCATAGTATTTGACTTCAGCTTTTGTTTCTCCTCCCAATTTAGTCGCTGCTTCTTTTGTCCGTTTTTCATCTGTACCATTTATCACTACTCGCGCTCCAGATTGGGCAAGCTTGTATGCTATCCCATAACCAATACCTCTAGCTGATCCAGTGATAATTGCTACTTTTCCTTCTAATGAATTATTCAATGATCTCCCTCCTCCCTTAATTATTTCTTCAAAATGCAGACACCCTTGTTTGTATTGCATTTATTAAATTAGGTTTAATTACATTTTATTAGACAGATAATTCTGAAACAAATTGATTATTTTTTGTTTTCTCTGCTAATTTTAAAAAATATTTTATAGTATGAGGAAAAGCCTCGTTAATCTTTTCCTCATAAGATAACTGGATATAGTAAAATAACAGAAATAAGAATAATCCATGTTCGCACTTTATTTTCTGTTAATTGGGAGGAATCAAATAAGTGATTGACAATATCAGCTTGTGTTGGATACTATTAAACCAAATAAGTGTGAGCGTTTTATTTAAAAGGGGAGGATATCATTGAATGAAGATCAATTAAAGACCTTTCTAACAGTGGCCAAATATAAAAGCTATTCAAAAGCTGCTGTCGTTTTAAATATTACTCAACCAACAGTAACCTCACGAATAAAGTCATTGGAAGAAATATTACAATGTAAACTTTTTGAAAGAGTTGGGCACGAAATACGTTTAACTAAAGAAAGTAATATCCTCACAGAATACGCTAAGAACATATTAATCTACATTAAACATTCAAAAGAAATTGTAAATATTGTCAAAGAGCCCATCATAAAAGTTGGTTTTTCTCCAGGATATTCACATTCTTTTATTGTTGAATTGTTAAAAACGATTCAATCCATTGGTGGTATTGATATACAAGTCATTGAGGGCTATGACTCTGTTAATTTAAATGAAAGAGTTCTATCTGGTGAACTAGATTTGATTTTCTCCAGAAGTGTATTATCGAACAATCAGGATATAATTTCTGAATATCTATTTGATAATAATCTAGTAATTGTTCTCCCCAAAAACCATCCTTTATGTAAAAAGAATTCACTTCAATTGGAAGACTTAAAAGGGCAAGCTATCATTAGCTTTAGAAGAAATTCATCATTATGGAAACTTATTGATCAGCAACTAATTGGAGTAGAAAATTTAACAAGAATAGATGTAGATAACAATGAAATATTAGTGCAAGCTGCTGCTAGTAATATAGGAATTGGTATTACTCCAGATCTTGGAATTGACAGGAAGTACCATACTGGTGTAAGGACAAGGAAAATAAAAGAAATCGATAAAATCCCAAACAAAGTCTACGTTCAATACCGCAAATCTTCCCAAGTTAAAACAGTAGCCAAACAGATAATTTATACGATTATTAATCATAAATATACTGATCTTAAACATAAATCATAGAATTAAATAACTCATAGAATAAAAACTATTTACCAACAAAACAAAGAAAGGCATCAGTGAAACACCAAAGCGCCGTTAGCGTGATGAAGCTTACTAGTCACCCTAAGGCTTCAAATTTAATATTTTTGGTAAGATTAAATTGCAGTCAATAAAAGGCGTAAAATTATTGTTTAATCAAACTTTATGGTTTATCAAAGGAAACGAAGAAATCCTAGTGTTAAACAGGGAGAAAACACATCCAAAGGGCTTTGGAATAATAGAGATTGCGAAAAGGGAACAAGGTGAAGTCCATTAGAGTGTGTGACTAAGGAAGTAATAGATGAAACAGACACTGATATTACGAAACATGAAACGCAATATAAAGTGAATCTTCATTCAGTGGAGGTTTTCATTCATCCCCCCACTGATTGTTAGAGGAACGAATCGGGTATTTAGGTGCTGTTATTCCCGCTTAAACTTGTTGAAGAATAGATTATCCAACTCCTAAAGCGGGGAGTCTTACACACCTTATATACGGGGATAAAGGTGTTAGTTATTACTTAGGGAGTTGGTAACATTCATTTCGGTGAATCATGTGCCTTTTTAGCAAATAATAACAAAGAATTTATTTACCAAACTTCTAAGCAAGTTGATGGAGGTATTTTAGGCTGGAAAAGTATATGGTGTTATTAAGTGAAAAAAATTCGGAGTTGGTGAAATGATACCGTACTTCCTTCCAAGAATACTTCAAAATCCTTCATTGGAATATCAATGCACCCTCAGAAATAGTTAATTAGTGAAGATGAACACTTAAAAACTATAGTTTTTCCAAACTATGTTCCCTACCTTATAATGAGTGTAACTAGGAGGGAGGATGTTTTTTTCATTCTCCCCAGTCACAATCCCTTGCCCTGTTAACTTTTATCAAGATTGGCAGTCTACATGAAAACCTTAAGTATTAGGGCGTCAAAGTTAAGTAAAATATCTATCGACTTTTAACTAATAGCTGTACTGCTTCTTGAATCAGCTCGTCGGTGTTACCGCCCTTTTCTTGTTCTTCTCGTATACAGCGCTCTAAATTTTGACTGACGATTAATGCTGCTGTTCGATCAATCGCATTTCTAGCAGCAGACATTTGCGCCACAACTTCACGGCAATCTTTTTTTTGCTCCATCATTCGTTGTAGGCCTCTAATTTGCCCTTCTACACGCTTCATTCGATTAATAATTTTTGCATCATATTCCAACTTATGCTCCTCCTCTATCATACTTTTATACCATGATTGATTATACAAAAATGCAAAGTATTAGTAATACAGGGTAACAGTTCTATCGTTATTTTTGGCTTTCATCTGCTTTTTCCTTATGCTTCTCTATTTGTACACGTTTAATCATGCGCTCGTCTACTTCTAAAATACGATACGTTAGGCTGCCTTCTTGCAGTTCTTCGCCTTCATTAGGAAAGCGGTTCATCTTTTTTAACAGGTAACCAGCCAATACATCCTCTTCATCGATGATGTTCGTATGAAAAATAGTATTTAACCGATGTAATGAAATCTTTCCATTACAAATAATCTCCGTATCAGTCACTTTTTCTACAAGCGGTTCATTGCCTCTATCTGTTTCATCCTCTATCTCTAAGCCAATTAGCAGTTCAATAATATCTTCATGAGTAATAATACCTTCTGTCCCACCGTATTCATCTATAACAATGGCCATATGCTTTTTTTCCTGAATCATTTTGCGAAAAACCCAATCAACCGAATGAAATTCAAACACAATCAACGGATTCATATCACTAAATGACTCGAGTGCTTTATCCGGATCCATTGACCAGGACAATAAATATTTTGAATGGAAGACACCAATAATAGTATCAATATCCTCCTCGTAAATGGGATATCGTGTAAATGGGTTTTGAATTGCTATGTTCCGTACTTCTTCAAAATCCGAATCGCTGGAAAGAGCTACAATATCCACCCTAGGGGTTTTTAATGCATCCTTGACATTCAAATTACTAAATTCAATGACACCCTTAATCCGATGTGACTCATCCTGTTTGAATATTCCCTCTGTGCGCGCAATATCAACCATTGCCCGGATTTCATCTCGAGATACAGAAGCACTCGTTTCTTGACCTTTTGATAAAAGTTTAATAATTAAACCCGTTATCGCATTTAATAACATCGTTAGCGGTCGAAAAACAAATACGACAGCACGAATCACAGGGTACACAATATATGCCATGCGATCAGGAAATGCGGCAGCGACAGACTTCGGTATCACCTCTGCAAAAATAATGATTGTAACCGTCAATATCGCGGAAGCTAGCCCCACATTCACACCATAATCCATAGCAACGATCGTAACTAACGTGGGGAAAACAATATTAGCAATGTTATTTCCAATTAATATTGATGTAATGAATTGCTCGGGCTTTGATACTAATCAAAGTAATTTGTTAGCTCGCTTATCTTCATGATTCGCTTTTGTTTGTAATTTCATCTTATTCGCGGCAGTTAAAGCTGTTTCACTACCGGAGAAGAAAAAAGATACGAATAATAAAGCAATGATCGCAATGATCACCTTTTGAATGCCCCCTTGTGTATACCCATGGACTTATTTTATTAGGGTACGTATGTCTTCTTTCTATCATACATGGATTTTTATTGAAGATAAAGTGAAACTCCGTTCAGTAGGAGCTTTCCTCCATCACTTACTGAATGTTTAGTACCACAAGGCTATGACCTAAAGTCCCTTGAACGAACCGGGCATTTAAGTGCTGTTATCTCACAATTAGGACTTTCTTGTATCTTCCTCAACGCTTAAGATGAGAGTCTTATGGCCACCTTACATTTTGGATAAAAGTCTTAAAAATAGCGTATTATAGACAATTTCATTTTTTAGTGAAAGGTGTGATATGATGAAAAGGTGTCATTTTTTGACTAGGGGAAATATAGGATGAATTCTGTTGATTTCATTTGTGTATTTAAAATAATCGAGAAAATAGAAAGATCTACAATACGTAAAATGCACCATAATAAAAATTTGCAGCTATGCTTAGCGGAGGCGTTGACATGAAGAAAATATTACAAATAGCCAGTGCATTTATTGGCATTATTGTGGGGGCAGGATTTGCTTCTGGACAAGAAATATTACAATACTTTACTAGTTTTGGTTATATTGGAACAATAGGAGTAATCATTTCAACTGCTCTATTTACTTATTTGGGGATGATGTTAACACGATTAGGTAGCCAAACCCGAACCACCTCTCACCGCGATGTGATTTACTTCATTAGCGGAAGGTATCTAGGCGCCATCGTTGATTACATTATCGTGTTTACGTTATTTGGTGTTGGTGTTGTAATGCTCGCTGGGGCCGGCTCTATATTCAACCAGCAATTCGGCCTTCCGTCTTTTGTCGGTATTGCTATCATGACGATTCTTGTGATCCTTACGGTTATGCTCGATATTCATCGTGTAGTACAGATCATTGCCAGTATTGCTCCCTTTTTGATTATAACAGTTATGCTTATTTCTATTTATAGCTTAGTAACCATGGACCGTTCATTTGTTAACATGGAGCCTATCGCCTTAGAACAAACTTCTGCGGTATCCAACTGGATGCTTTCTGCAATCAATTATGTTTCTTACAATATTGCATTAGGTGCGTCGATGGCCCTTGTAATGGGAGGAGCTGAAGCGGACAAACGAAAGGCTACCATTGGTGGATTGTTAGGAGGTTTGGGGATTGGAATATTAATTCTGTTTAACCACCTCGCTATCTTTGCAAATATGAAGCTAGTGGACGGATTTGAAATGCCGATTTTAAAAATCGCTGACGAAATATCCCCTGCTTTAGGAATGATCTACTCCATTATTCTATTTGGGATGGTTTTCAATACTGCGGTTAGTATGTTTTTCTCTTTTAGTGCTCGCTTTAAACCAAACGGAACACCACAATTTAGACGCTTTAGCGTCATTACGATTTTGATTGCCTTTGCAATGAGCTTTGTAGGGTTCACTAAATTAGTATCGTTTTTCTATCCTTTCATTGGGTACATGGGCTTGTTTCTAATTGTCGTTTTGATCATTGCGCCATTTCGACTAAAATCAAGCTTACAGCAATAAGCTTACCTAAAATTGATATATATTGACATTCTCATTGTTGCTTCGTATACCAACTGATGATCATTGTCGTAGTAAAAAAAGAGAAATGTGTCAACATATCCAAGCACATACGTCTTTTTAAGCTTTTAACCGTGTTCGTTTTACTAGACGCGAGGTAAACTGGGAGATTGCACATTATTTTAGTATAATAAGTACTGATAAAAGAATAAACCTGGAGGGAAGCATGTTGCTTAAAGAATGGTTACAAGAGGCAAAATACACCGTCGTATTCACTGGAGCTGGCATGTCAACAGAAAGTGGTTTACCTGATTTCCGTTCTGCAAATAAAGGACTATGGAAACAGAAAGATCCTAGCAAAATTGCCTCAACGGATGCATTAAATTCCAATGTAGAAGCGTTCATTGAGTTTTACCGCGAACGAGTATTAGGTGTTAAAACGTATCAACCACATAAAGGGCATTATATACTGGCGGAATGGGAAAAGCAAGGACGGATAAAATCCATCATTACCCAAAATGTAGATGGCTTTCACCAACAAGCCGGAAGCCAACGAGTCGCCGAATTACACGGAACGCTGCAAAAACTTCATTGTCAATCTTGCGGCAAAGAATATAGCAGTGAAGAATATGTAAACAAAGATTACTACTGCTCTTGTCAAGGTATTCTTCGCCCTTCCATTGTTCTGTTCGGGGAAACTTTACCGATGGACGCATTTCAATTTGCTTTAGCTGAAGCAGAAAAAGCCGATTTATTTATTGTGCTGGGATCTTCCTTAAGCGTAACACCAGCCAATCAATTTCCGCTAATTGCAAAAGAACATGGAGCAAAGCTCGTCATCGTCAATCGAGAGCCAACTGAATTAGATCACTATGCTGATGAGCTGATTCATGGTCGCTCCATCGGAGAAGTGTTAAAAGAAGTTAATGAATAGCAGTATATATAACGAGGCAATGATCCACATTTGAAGTGGACATTGCCTCGTTTAGATGTTCTTATACGATAAACCAAAAAATTTTATACTTTCCTATAGTGGAACAAAGGCGTAAGCGCCCGTTTAGCAACGTAGCAAATGGAACGAATCAACTAAAGATAAAGGAATCATGCCACTAAAACAAGGGTATGCCGACGTCTGGGCGGCAAGCCCGTTTTTAGTCGGCCTTCCTCTTAGCGACGAGCCGATGAGGCCTTATCGTAGGGCGCATTTCTAAAATCGCATCGTTGCTGGGCTCATGCGCCGGACGTGACTAGTCGGTTATTTCGTTATCCCCAAGCACCTCATTTTATAGCTTCCTACATAATAAAACAATCGATACGCCCTACTTCTAATTATAGTAGATCGTATCGACTGTGTGTATTATGCCATCCATTTTGGCGGCGTATTTTTATCCCAAAAAATCTCACCGATCTCATAATGGGTTTCAAATTGATCGTCTTTTAAATGATAGTGGAAATTAAACCAATAACCTTCTAACGGGCGATGGTCTCGTCTCACATGGAACTTCACCACATTCTCCTCTTGTTGATAATCATAAATATGAAAAATCCGCTCTCCATAACCACTCGCAGGGTCTTCTGTAATCCCATAATGGGATATCGGCTCGCCATTTTCATCGAGCATTACTGTTTGCATTACTTGCTCAATATGAGGCAGAATAACAGCCGTAAACTCATCAGCCACACGATCAGCTATTTTTGGTCCCATTTTACGCATTACTTGTTCTTTGGCTTTTTCCGATAGCTCCAGCATCGGATCTGTTAGAGGAGGTGTTTCTTCTAAGACAGCAGGGCTTGATGTTTCGCTAACGTCTGAGTCAGAATTATAACGTGCTTTAGCATCACTTGGTTCTTCCGTTAACGAAGCAGGCACATACATTCCAAGTGTTACAATTGCTATCATCATGACTGCTATTTTTTTCATCCACTGCTTCATCTTAGTCCACTCCCCTCTTTACGTGTTACTTAAATTTTACCATTATCTGATCATTTGTCCATGCTATTTTTATAACGTAATCGTTTGTAAAGTATTTTTTACGCTTTTGAAATCAATATAAAAAATTCTTACCGTGAGTTACAAATAGAAGAAGTCAGGATTGGTACAAGATAACTCGATAAGTCTGCTGTTTAAAAGAAAGCTATAGAAAAGCTAAACACTCAATAAGCCCTTGTTTCTAGACTATCTAAATCGCCTGTATCCGAATGTACGGACCTACGACATCTCTGCGATACCGAGTAAGTCAGGAGATAACTGTATTTAAATTCCCTATTCATTACGCTTATAAGATATCCTCGTTGACACGCATATTTTCAAGAACGCCTGACGTTATACCCGTTGTTCTACTCCAAACAGTAGGGAATGAAAAAACTCCCAATAAAGGAGGGACCACTTTATAAAGTCAATCTTCCATCAGTAGGGGTTTTCATTCACCCCCCCCCACGGCTTGTTAGTAGCCCAAGAATATGACCTAAAGGCCTCTTACGAAATAGGGTATTTCGGTACTGTTATCTCCTGTTTGGACTCAGTACAAATTATCCAAATCCCCAAAGTGAGAGTCTTCCAGCACATTACATACTGGATAAAGGACGATGAACCGTTTTCCTTCCATCATAGGAGTACACCACACTTTTATCATCCACAACTGTTTCCATATAGACAGAACGTCCCCACAGCTGATAAATATATGGCAGCACATGTTCCAAATACGCAATATCCAGCTCCGTTCCTTCGTAGTGATGAACCAGATATAGTTCTCCATTTCGTAAATAATCACCGTTATCCACAGTGATATATGGAAAACCACCATTTACCCGCATCGCTACAAGCTGGTCACGAATATTCTCATAGTCTTTATCTGTAATCTGATAATTTCTTCCCTTTTTCTCAAACAAATATAAATCCTCTTGCTGCACTAGTTCCTTCGTCAAATAATTTCGCAAAAAGGAAATATCCGATTCCAACTCTCGAACCTCAAACAACTTTTCTCTTCCGGAATTTGGTTGAATTCCCAGTCGCTTCATCTTCTCTGTCGGTTGGTTATAGCGTTCTTCAATATCTTCTAGTATTTTCAAGCCTAAATAGTATGGATTTAATTGACGTGTCGAAGGCTGCACTACTCCCGAATGCAGAGAGGCAAATTCGATTGTCTCTTCACTAGTTAAATCCATTTCCCTCAAAATCCGTTGGTGCCAATAGGAAGCCCAACCTTCGTTCAAAATTTTCGTCTCCATCTGCGGCCAAAAATAGAGCATTTCCTCCCGCATCATCGTTAAAATATCCCGCTGCCAGTCTTCCAATTCTTTACTATATGACTCCAAAAATAATAGCAAATCCTTCTCCGGCCGTGGTGGGAATTTCTTTTTACGCTGTTCCTTTTCCGTTTGCTGAGTTGATACTTGGTCTAAATTCCATAAATCATCATATGGAGTTTTCTGTTGGGGAGAATCTTTTTCTAGCTCTTCTAACTCATCATAGCTTAGTGAGGAACGAAAGAGGGTTGGATCAATATGTTCCTGTATTGCTAGAACAGCATCTAGAAATTTTTCTACTTTCTCCTTGCCATGCACCATTTCATAGTGAGCAATCCGTTCAGCCGTTGCTGTCATGCTCTCCACCATATCACGACGTGTATTGGAAAAACGTACATTATTTTTAAAAAAATCACTATGCGCCAAAACATGGGCAATGATTAACTTATTTTGAATTAGACTATTTGTATCCAATAAAAAAGCGTAGCATGGGTCAGAGTTGATGACTAATTCATATATTTGACTTAATCCTAAATCATACTGCAGCTTCATACGATAGAACTGTTTGCCAAAGCTCCAATGACTAAAACGGGTAGGCATCCCATAAGCTCCAAATGTATAGATAATATCTGCAGGGCAAATTTCATAACGCATGGGATAAAAATCCAGTCCAAAATCGGCAGCTATTTCCGTTATCTCCGCAATAGAATGTTCTAGTTGCTTATTCTCAATCACTAAGATCCCCCCATTTCACTTTCTATAGTTTATGAATATGTAAACGAATGATTACTGCAAAAATAATAACTAACCCGTCTACAGATTTTTGTTCTGTTTTCCTTGGCTAGCTATCTTAAAACCATTACTAAAAACGCAAACAAGGGATAAATAGTCTTATACGGCAACTATAGTGCGAACTTATGCTGAAACGTTGTCTTTGCTGTGCAATTATAACTAACGAGCCAATCAACCAGCGTTCCTTTTCGCATGCTATATAAAGAGCTAATTGATAATCCCTACAAACGAGCACGACATGGACGCTTGTAAAAAAACCTACATTTTTTTAATAAAAACTATTGCTTTTTTTAAATCCATAACATATAATTTGCACCAAGGAAAATTTTTAATAGATATTAAATATTTTGCGGGTTCCCAACTATCACAGGCAAATGGGATAAAGTGAATCTTCCATCAGTGGGATTTTTCATTCATCCACCATAGCTTGTTAGTAGCCCAAAGGTTTGACCTAAAGGTCTCTTACGAAATAGGGTATTTCGGTACTGTTATCTCCCATTTGGACTCAGTACAAATTATCCGACTCCCTAAAGTGAGAGTCTTCCAGCACCTTATATAAGGGATAAATTTTTTTAGACTAGTTTTGCGTTGAGTAAACATTTTTGAGAGAGGGGAATAACACATGAGGAAATTCAGCTTATTTTGTTTCGGCTTATTACTTATTATCGGAATTGCAGGTTGCGCTTCTAAAGCAAAGAATGAAACTGCTTCAAGTGACGATCCGGTAAAAATTGTAACAACCATTGCACAAATAGGGGATGTAACCAAAAATATAGGCGGTGATCTTGTAGAAGTTAACAGTTTAATGGGACCAGGTACTGACCCACATTTATATAATGCTGTCCAAGGAGATATACAGAAAATGTCCGAAGCAGATATTATCTTTTACAACGGGCTAAATTTAGAAGGCCAAATGGGAGAAATATTTGAGGAAATGAAGCAAGACAAACCTACTATTCCTGTCGCTGAAGGAATTCCCGAAGAAGATTTACTAGCTGATCCAGAAAGCCCATCGGTCAGCGATCCGCATGTTTGGTTTGATATTAAACTTTGGAAATATGCTGCGGAAACGATTCGTGATGGATTAATTGAGTTAGATCCAGATAACAAAGACACCTACAAGAAAAATACGGACGCTTATTTACAAGAGTTGAATGAACTCAATGATTACGCAAAAGAACGATTCGATGAAATTCCTAAAGAAAGTCGTGTACTCGTGACGGCACATGATGCATTTAATTATTTTGGAAAAGCCTATGGTTTTGAAGTAATGGGGCTTCAAGGTTTAAGTACAGAATCAGACTATGGTGTCAACGATATTCAACGGATTATCGACGTGTTAGTTGAACGGAATATTAAAGGCGTGTTCGTCGAAAGTAGTGTATCTGAGCGATCCATTAATGCTGTTGTGGAAGGCGCAAAGGAAGAAGGACATGACGTCTCCATCGGTGGCGAACTATATTCTGATGCAATGGGCGAGGAAGGAACAGAAGAAGGAACATATATCGGAATGTTCAGACATAATGTTGACACAATCGTAGAATCATTAAAATAAGGTGGGATAATATGTATGCATTAACAGTAACAGATATTTCTGTTACGTATGATAAGCAACTCGCACTTGAAAATGTGTCTTTTGCTGTACCAGAGGGGTCGATAACGGGAATTATCGGCCCAAACGGGGCTGGTAAATCGACACTAATTAAGTCCATTCTACAGCTCTTACCTACGTTATCAGGAAAGGTAGAAGTTTTCAATAAACCGATACGGGTGCAAAAGAAAATTATTGGCTATGTGCCACAGCGAAGTGAAGTAGATTGGGATTTCCCTACGAACGCATTAGATGTTGTTTTAATGGGAAGATACAATCATATCGGTTTATTTAAGCGAGCGAATAAAAAAGAGATAGTATGGGCGAAGCATTGTTTAGAAAGAGTAGGAATGCAGGCTTACGCGTCCCGACAAATTAGTCAATTATCTGGCGGACAGCAGCAGCGCGTTTTTCTTGCCCGAGCAATGGCACAAGATGCCAAAATTTATTTTATGGATGAACCGTTTGCCGGAGTGGATGCTTCAACAGAAAAGGCAATCATTCAATTAATGAAGGAATGGAAAGAGGAAGGGAAAACGGTTTTAGTAGTCCATCACGACTTACAGACAGTGAATGATTACTTTGATCATGTATTATTATTAAATAAGACGCCAATAGCATACGGAGAAACAAACAGAGTATTTACACTAGACAACTTGGAAGAGGCTTATGGAGGGAAAATTGCCTTTTTACAAAAAGAACCTACAGCAGTGAAAGGGAGCACATGAGATGGATACATTAACATCTCTTCTGTCTAGTGCAAACCTGCAATGGGTATTGGTGGGCAGCCTCTTGCTAGGCTTCGCCAGTGGAGTGATTGGTAGCTTTGTCCTGTTAAAGAAGCAAAGTTTAATTAGCGATGCAATGGCTCATGCCGCTCTACCAGGTGTATGTATTATTTATATTATATTTCAGGTGAAGTCCATCCCTTTCCTGCTAGCTGGCGCTGCCGTTACAAGCTTGGTCGCTACCCAATCGATTCAAACAATTGTTAAAAAGTCACGAATTAAAACGGATGCTGCAATTGGTATTACACTATCGGTCTTTTTTGGACTTGGAATTGTTTTATTAACCTATATTCAACAAAATTCAACAGGAAATCAGGCTGGATTAGATTCCTTTATTTTTGGGCAAGCAGCTTCCCTTGTACGAAGTGACGTGCAATTAATCACGATAGGTGCATTATGTTTAATTATCCTTACTGCCCTGTTCTTTAAAGAATTTAAAATTACTATCTTTGATCCACAATTTGCAAAAGGAATTGGCTTACCCGTCACCTTTTTCAACGGTGTCTTATTATTTCTCGTTGTTGCCGTTGTCGTCATCGGCATTCAAATGGTTGGTGTTGTATTAATTGCGGCCCTATTAATTACACCGCCAATTTCTGCCCGCTATTGGACAGATCGGCTTGGTTTGATGACGATTATAGCGGGAATATTCGGTGCTATTTCTGGTGTGAGTGGAGCCGTATTAAGTACCGTTTTCAATAATTTGCCTACAGGTCCGATTATTGTGTTAAGTGCTTCCGTAATTTTTCTCTTCTCCTTGTTTTTTGGATCAAAAAAAGGGCTCGTATTTAAAGGAGGGAAACGCGCATGACCTATACATTTTGGATCCTTTTAACGGGCTGTCTTGTTGGTGTAACCTGTGGCATCACTGGAGCCATCCTCGTTCTGCGTAAAATGGCAATGATCGCTGATGCTATTAGTCATACCGTTTTATTAGGAATAGTTGGTGCATTTTTTGTGACGCAATCACTAGATGGTGTACCTATGTTAATTGGTGCTGGTATTGTCGGTATTTTAACTGCCATATTCGTAGAAATGCTGAACTCATCAGGTGTGCAATCAGATGCTGCTATCGGCATTGTCTTTACATCTCTCTTCGCTTTAGGGGTGGTACTTATTTCCTTTATTGGTGATCAAGTACACCTTGATGTCCAGCATGCACTAATGGGAGAAATCGCTTTTGTACCTTGGAATACATTGACAATTAATGGTGTCAATTTGGGTCCTACTGCTGTTTGGATGCTTGGAGCTGTTCTAGTCATCAATTTAATTTTAATTACACTTTTTTATAAAGAAATTAAAATGTCAACATTTGATCCACAGTTTGCTACTTTAATAGGCGTTCCAGTAGTAATGATCCACTATCTATTAATGACGATGGTATCTCTATCAACCGTTGCATCGTTTGATAGTGTTGGTGCAATTTTAGTTGTAGCGATGCTCATCGTTCCTGGAGCTACTGCTTATCTTTTAACAGATCGATTCCTTGTCCTATTAATTTTAAGTGGCGGTATCGGTATTTTATCTGCTGCGCTTGGCTACCTGTTCGCTGTTCAATTAAATGTTTCTATTGCGGGGTCCATGGCGGTAGCCTCCGGCGTGCTGTTCCTTGGCGCCCTCCTCTTTAGTCCAAATCAGGGAATTATTACCAAAAAATTTCGGCGCACCACTGGTGAGAAAGCAGTACATTCAACCATGTAAAAAGAATCTTCATTCTGAACTGCACCTCCAAATTTAGATCGTATCTAAATTTGGAGGTGCGTTCTTTTTTCTCTACCCTCACTTATGAGTAGCGTTTGTAATAGTTCTTCCATAGCGAAAAACAAACTCCCTTCCTCTGGTAAATTGTGAACTTCGAGCAACTCTTATGTAAACTTCGGCGCTTTGCTTGTGAACTCCGGCGAATTCACTGTGAACTTCGGCGAAAATCCAGATTTTTACGTATGATTTTTACATACAGCGGGAAATATCTTACTAGGAGGAATGGAACATGACAAAACAATTTTTAGATGTGGAGCAGTTTAATAAATTATTACAAAAATGGAGTGGAAAACAGATAAAAGTTGCCAAGCAAGAGCTAAACGATTATGATGTAGCAATTATCGACTTAGCTACAATCACCTATGAAACGAATAAACATAGAATGAATGATTACGAGCCACTACATACATTACAACTAAATGGTAGCGGCAAGATCGAAAACGCTACAAAATCCTATCAACAGCTTCCGAAGTCCATGTATGAAATCCCTTTGGAAGATACATCGTTTTATCAATTCGATGGGGAACGATTTGCTTTAGTTACCGATCGTGCCATCTATACAATTGAAGTTGTCAAATAGGAAAACCGGTGCACCATTAAAGCGGAACCGCTCATGCACCGGTAAATGATCATATAAATGCGTGTTCAAAAAGGAGATAAAGTACAGCTTCAATCAGTGGGGGTTTTCCTTCGTCCCCCACTGATTGTTAGATGAACGAATCTGGTATTGAGGTGCTGTTATATCCACTACTTGTTGCAGTACAGATTATCCAACTACCGAAGTAGGAGTCTTACAGCACCTTATATATGGGATAATAAAGAGCAAGGTCAGCTAAGATCGCAGTCGTCCTTGATGAAGAAAAACACTTTTTCTGCATGCGATGTATTGCTGTCGGAGCCTTCCTTGACCTGTTGCAACGCCGACACTAGCACGTCTGGGCACCTGCGTCCAAGGCGGTTAGTTTCAAGTAGCGCGCTTGCATAAGGTACTGGCTTCTACGTTCGTCACAGGACGTGGGCGGTTTTAGTAGAAGGCCCCCCGTACGCAAAATTGATACATGAGCACTAGTGAATTATCCCCGCAATGGAAAAGGAGAACCGAGTCAACTAGAAACGAAACGTTAATGTGTCATTTTAAATGCGCTTTTTGAACGTCCTCTATCAAATAGGATTACTAGTAGTTAGCATTTTTTTCACCAAGTCTCTATTAAACCATTACTACCTGTTGGGTAAAAAACGCTTTTAACGCTTCGTATATATCTTTCTTTTCCTTGACAATATAATAACGGAATTTTGGATTATGAAGCTGATCAAACGCACGCATTAAGGTCGATCTGCGATGATAACTATTCACTTCTCCATAGCCAAACATACTAGAAACACGCATCATTTCTTCCACCAATTCCATACACAGTGGATTATCGGAGGTCATATTCTCTCCATCTGAAAAATGAACTGGGTAAATGTTGTAACGGGCGGGCGGGTATTTACTATTAATGAGTTCTAATCCTTTCAAATAAGCGGATGAACAAATCGTTCCGCCACTTTCTCCTTTTGAAAAAAAATCTTCCTCGGAAACGACTTTAGCTTCGGTATGATGAGCAATAAATTCTATTTCCACTGTCTCATATTTTGTACGTAAGAACCTTGTCATCCAGAAAAAGAAGCTCCGAGCTACATACTTTTCAAATATTCCCATTGAAGCGCTCGTATCCATCATGGCTAAAACAACAGCTTTCGACTCTGGCTTAGTTATATCGTTCCACGTTTTAAATCGCAAATCCTCTTCATAGATCGGCGTAATTCCTGGTCTTCCTTCTGTTGCATTGCGTTTAATCGCCGTTAAAATCGTTCGTTTTTTGTCTATATTCCCCATTAAACCTTTTTTGCGGACATCATTAAATTCTATTTTCTCCGTAATGATTTCAGCTTGCTCTTTTGCCTGCAAATTCGGTAATTCTAGCTCTTGAAACAACGCATTCTCAATCTCTTCTAAAGATACTTCTGCTTCGTAATAATCGGTACCAGGTTGATCTCCAGCCTTTTTTCCCTTACCAGCTGCCTGACCATCCTCTCCTGGAGCCCGAGCAATAATGTCGCCTACTTGGCTATCGCCTTTTCCTTGCCCTACATGTTTCGTCTTATCGTAATTGTAACGAATTTTATACTCATCTAACGAACGGATTGGTACTTTTATAACATCTTTTCCATTGGACATAATGATATTTTCTTCACTGACTAGATCAGGCAAGTTATTTTTTATCGCATCCTTTACCTTATCCATATGACGCGTTTGGTCTTGATAACCTTTGCGATGGAGGGACCAATTTTCCTTTGAGACGACAAAATTTCCCTTCTGCTCATACATTATATCCCCTCCTTAATATTAATCAACCTTTTCATCATGCGTTTCTATATCCTATGCATAACCGCTCCTATTATTGCATTATTACGACTATTTGGACAAAAATTGGTGACAAAACAGAAAAAAAGTTAGCAAAATCACCCTCTTTCAGATACATATCCAAAAGAGGATGCTATGAGTATGGATTCATTACCTATTTAACAAACTGCCTACGTAACGCAGCAGCTCATTTGCGGAAACAGAATTATAGCTATATTCATCAATTAGACGGGCAATCACTTCATTAATCTTTTTCAATTGAGATTCATCTGGCGTTTTGGAAGATGTCGTAATTTTAACCACATCTTTTAAATCAGCAAATAGTTTCTTCTGAATGGCTTCTCGTAATCGTTCATGTGAGCTGTAATCAAAGCGTTTTCCTTTCCGGGCATAAGCTGATATTCGAATAAGGATTTCTTCACGGAATGCTTTTTTGGCATTCTCTGAAATGCCAATTTGTTCTTCAATGGAACGCATCAGCTTTTCATCTGGATGCATTTCTTCACCAGTCAAAGGATCTTTCAATTTATTTTTATTGCAATACGCTTCTACATTATCCAAATAATTATCCATCAATGTTTTCGCGGACTCTTCATACGAATAGACAAACGCTTTTTGCACTTCTTTCTTCGCTATTTCATCGTATTCCTTTCTAGCAACAGAAATGTAATTCATATACGTTTCCTTATCTTCATTGGAAATGGATGGGTGCTGACTAAGGCCTTCCTTTAGCGAACGTAACACATCTAGCGCATTAATAGCAGGGACATCTTTCCGAATGATTGCCGAAGAAATTCGGTTAATCACATAGCGAGGATCAATGCCATTCATCCCTTCCACAGGAAATTCATTCTTTAACTCGTCTACATCTGCTTGATTAAAGCCTTCCACACTTTCTCCATCATAGAGGCGCATTTTTTTAACTAAATCCACACCTGGTTTCTTAGAATCTTCTAATCTTGTTAAAATTGAAAAAATAGCTGCTGCCTTCAACGCATGTGGTGCGATATGCACATGTGCCATATCACTTTCGTTAATCATTTTTTGGTAAATCCGTTCTTCCTCACTTACTTTTAAGTTATAGGGGATCGGCATGACAATAATTCGCGAATGCAATGCTTCGTTCTTTTTATTTGCAATAAAAGAACGGTATTCTGCTTCATTCGTGTGAGCAATAATTAATTCATCCGCACTTATTAGCGCAAAGCGACCTGCTTTAAAATTCCCTTCCTGTGTCAATGACAATAAATGCCACAAGAATTTCTCATCACATTTGAGCATTTCCTGAAACTCCATCATTCCTCGATTGGCTTTATTCAGCTCGCCATCAAAGCGATACGCACGCGGATCCGATTCCGAACCGTATTCAGCAATCGTAGAAAAATCGATGCTCCCGGTTAAATCCGCAATGTCTTGAGATTTTGGATCAGACGGACTAAAAGTACCAATTCCTACCCGCTTATCTTCAGAAAGAAAAATTCGTTCCACTCGCACATCCTCAATTTTTCCGTCATACTCCTTTTCTAGACGCATCGTATTTAACGGTGATAAACTTCCTTCAATGCGTATTCCATATTCCTCAAAAAAGTCTTGACGTAAATGGGGTGGAATCAGATGGAGGGGGTCTTCCTGCATGGGACACGATTTTATTGCATATATAGCGCCTTCATCCGTACGTGAATATTTTTCCAACCCTCGTTTCAGTATAGTAACAATTGTGGATTTTCCACCACTTACTGGTCCCATCAGTAATAAGATCCGTTTGCGTACATCGAGTCGCTTTGCTGCAGGGTGAAAATACTCTTCCACTAATCGCTCAATAGCCTCTTCTAAACCAAATATCTCTTCTCCAAAAAAATCATACATTTTTTTGCCATCTCGTTCCGTAATACCTGCACTTTTAATCATATTATAAATTCGTGAATGAGCAGTTTGCGCTACTTCTGGACGCTGTTTAAGCAATTCTAAATACTCACCGAATGTCCCTTCCCACTTCAACTGCTGCTCTTCTTCGCGATGCTGCTTCACTTTATTAAGAATATCCATTTCATTCCTCCATCCAGTGATCGATTAATATAGCCTATGCATGAAGGGGTTTTATGATGCCAGACCTGATTGAAATTGCACTGACTAGTAGAAGTTTAAACACATTTTCATATGATTTGATCTTGACATTTAATTTTATAATTGGTAGACTTTCCTCAAAGTTTACTTTATGCAAAAAAAATAAACTAGGTAAACAATTATTCCTAATTCAAAAAGAAAGGATGATATATTGCAGTGCAAGTAAAGGAAACTGCAAATCAAATATCTATGTATAAAAAAAGAAAAAAGAATAATCTCTCTTTTTTCATTCTTTTATGCCTAATATTAGTAGCAACAATAATTATTTCTAACTCAATTGGGCCAGTAAATATACCATTTAAACAAACTATTTCTATTATTTTAAAACAATTCCATATACAAACAGGGATAGATGTTGTTGAGCGAAATGCAATTGTAATTATGGATATTCGGCTCCCAAGAGTTTTAGTTGGAGCATTGGTTGGAGGTGCTTTAGGCATATCTGGCGCTATTATGCAAGGTCTATTCCGAAATCCATTAGTAGAGCCAGGATACATCGGAGTATCAAGTGGTGCAGCAGTATTTGCAGTGATTGTACTTTATTTTGGATTAACACAATATAGCATGTGGATTTTACCTTTAGCAGCCTTTATAGGTGCACTAGGAGCCATCTTTTTAGTAGTACTAGTATGGCAATTAAGTAAAAAAACTTCCATTGCTACTTTATTACTTGTTGGACTCGGAGTAAATCTATTCTTATCTGCTGTAATGAGTATTCTCATTGCAAGTGCTCCTACTGAGCAAGAATTACGGAGTATCGTGTTTTGGTTACAAGGTGGTCTTGAAGCACGCACTTGGGATCATGTCATGTTAATCAGCCCTATCATTATTATATCTATGATACTTGCTTCTGTTTTTTCCAGAGAATTAAACTTAATGTTACTAGGTGATGAACAAGCTAAAGGTACAGGAGTAAACGTACGCAGAACTAGGTATATTTTACTTAGTTTAACTGCTTTAATGACAGGTGCAGGGGTGGCAGTTAGTGGGACGATCGGTTTTGTTGGTCTTGTTGTTCCCCATACTATCCGGCTGATGTTTGGATCCGACCATCGCTTCCTACTACCAGCGAGCGCCTTAGGAGGAGCATCCTTTCTAGTTTTAGCAGATATTGTATCACGAATGATGATACAGCCATTTACTATTCAAATAGGCGTAGTTTGCGCACTAGTTGGAGCGCCAATTTTTTTGATGCTCGTGGTAAAGTCAAGAAAAGGGAGGATCTAAATGGAAAAACTTACCTCAAAGCAAATTTCTCTTCACCTTGGAAATAAACATGTTTTAAAAAATGTATCCGTAACAGCTCATGACGGTGATTTCATTGGATTAATAGGTCCGAATGGATCGGGAAAATCCACCTGGTTAAAAGCCGTTTCAGGGTTAGTACCTTATCAGAATGGAACTGTTACTTTAAAAGGAAAAGAAATTACTACATACCCTACAAAGGATATTGCGAAAATGATTGGTTATGTACCACAGAATACTTCATTAAATTTTGATTTTCTTGTAAGAGATATCGTTTTGATGGGAAGGCATCCACATATTCCTAGATTTGGATTAGAAAGTGCTATCGATTATAAGATTGCTGAATAAGCAATGCAGCAAACGAATATTATTCATCTTGCTTATCGCTATGCAAATCAGCTCTCTGGTGGGCAACTTCAATTGGTGTTAATTGCTAAAGCTTTGGCGCAAGAAACAGATATTTTAATTTTAGATGAACCTACATCTGCACTTGATATCAACAGACAGCTGCAAGTTCTAGGACTACTAAAGCAATTAACACAAAAGGGAGTTACAATCATAGCTGCATTACACGATTTAAATTTAGCAGCGAGATTTTGCAATCAGCTTGTATTACTTACAAATGGCGCGGTGCTAGCAGCAGGAACCCCAGAAACGGTCTTAACATCTGATCATATTTATAAAAGCTATGGCGTACATTCGTCCATTCGCTATGATTCGCTCATACGAGCCTACTATGTAACGGCTTTATCCCATAAGACAATTTTAACTAAATGAACAGAGGATGGATAAATTTGAAACGTTATTTAAAAAGTTTATTAGTAGTACTTTGGTTAGTTTTGATGCTCATTATGGTTGCATGTAACAATAATGAATCTCCAAATGCAAAGGGAAAAGAAACGGAGGTTGATACTACCTCGGAAAATAAAGACCAAAACAGTGATCCATTTCCAATAACAACTACAATAGAAGGTAAAGAAATAAACTTAACAGAAAAACCGCACAAAATTGCAGCTCTCTCATTAAATGTTGCAGAAGTAGTTATGGATCTAAATGGCCCAGAGTCTATAGTTACTGTTACGGATACAATGGAACAAGAAAATCTATCTCATTTCAGTGAAGAAGCTAAGTTGATTAAAAACAAAATAAAAGGCGCTACTTCTCTTGACCCAGAAACAGTCCTGTCCTATGACCCTGATCTGATTTTATTAACACTTACACATGGAGCTGAAGAAGATGCTAATGAAATGCTAATGAAAGCAAGAATTCCTTTGGCTTCTTTTAATAGATGGACAACCATACAAGATGTAATGGATAATTATAAAAAAATTGGTCAGCTTATTGGCGAAGAGGAGAAGGCTTTTAAAGTCGTTGCAGATATGCAAGTGAAAATAGACCAGGTACAGAAAACCGCTAACAATAAGGATAAGAAACCGACGGTACTCATGTTGTCTCAAGTTGGTTCAAATACAGGACCATATATTTTAGGGCCTTCTAGTATAGCTTATGATTTAATTGAACTTGCTGGAGGAAAATCGGGTTCTGATGTTTTAGAATTAGATAAAACCTCCCCCGCTTCTATTGAACATATTATCGAGATAGACCCTGACTACATTATTCTTGTAGAGTGGAGTGCGACAAGTGATGAATTCACAGAACTTATTGAGTCTGATGGGTTTCAATCCTTGGCAGCAGTTAAAAATGGAAATGTAAAACAAATGAAAGCAAAAGATATATCCCAACCGAATCGATTTATTGTTGAGCAGTTAGATGAATTAGCAGATTGGTTAAATAAAGGTAAGCATTAATTTTTTAAAAGATGAAACCACCATGGCTCGCCAAGAGCGCAAGCCACCATCTATGATGAAAAATTTTGCTATATAATGTTTAGATTCTTGAAATACTACCTAAAATAAATAAGTTATATAATGGTAAATAGCGTTTTTTTCATACAAAGTATAAAATGAGGTACTTGGGGACAACGAAATTACCGACTAGCTACGTCCGGCGCATGAGCCCAGCAACGATGCTACTTTAGAAATGCGCCCTACGATAAGGCCTCATCGGTTCGTTGCAAAGAGGAAGGCCGACTAAAAACGGGCTTGCCGCTCAGGCGTCGGCATACCCCTGTTTTTAGTGGCATGATTCCTAAATCTTTAGTTGATTCGTTCCATTCGCTACGTTGCTAAACGGGTGCCCGGCGCCTTTGT
Organism: Virgibacillus sp. 6R; assembly: GCF_001895305.1. Classification (NCBI taxonomy): domain Bacteria; kingdom Bacillati; phylum Bacillota; class Bacilli; order Caryophanales; family Bacillaceae; genus Virgibacillus; species Virgibacillus sp. 6R. The sequence goes on from NZ_CP017762.1 coordinate 2,146,198, forward strand.
TCTAGACAAATATGAAAGAGGGATTCTTATTGATTGGTATTATAACATTTGCTTATGGTTCCCCAACTTCACTAGATGATTTAGAAACATATTATACACATATTCATCACGGAAAAAAACAACCTCCGAAAAAAGTGGAACAATTAAAAAATCAGTTTAGACAAATTGGTATCGGCGACACGTTAGGAAGTATTACACAAAGACAAATGAAAGCAATTGCAAGTACATTACAAGCTCATTTGAAAGAACCAGTAAAAGGGTATGTTGCAAACAAACATACTAGTCCTTTTGTAAAAGACATTGTTACACAAATGGTTAAAGATGGTGTCACTAAAATTATTACATTCCCCATTAAACCATTACATTCAAAAACAGGGGTTGTTTATTACCAAATTCTTGTAAAAAACGCCTTAAAACAACTAAATAGTGATATTCCAGTACTGGATATGGAGAATTGGCATAACCATACATCACTTATAAACGTATTAAGCAATCGCGTAAAAACAGCGTGGGATTGGCTACCATATCAAGGGAAAGACCATGCTTTAGTTATTTTCACTTCACATAGTTTACCTGGCAAACAGGATACACATCACGCATTTGTGAAACAGTTTACTGAATTAGCTAGACTTATTGCTAAACAAGCAAATATAACGCAATGGCGCATTGCTTATCGCAGCGCAGGAACTCATGGAGGACCATGGCTAGGACCAGATATTAAAGAAGTAATTGAACAAGAAGCCCAGCAAGGCTGCCAAGGATTGGTAGTGTGTAAACTCTTGTCTTTAACATCAAACGTGGAGACTACTTTTGATATAAGATTCGATATTCAACCTATCTGTAGAAAATGGAATATCGAATTTTTCCAAACTGCTATGCTAGACGATTCATTTGATTTTATAATGGCTTTAAAACAGATTGTTTTAGACAAAATGGCACTAACTTCATTTTTATCTAAATAATCCACAAATACAGCAACTTACCTTTCATTTCAAGTTGCTGTATTTTATTCAGGAGCATCAGGCTCTTTCCTTTAATAATTATCTCTGGACGGAACTCTACTATAAAAACCGACGGGGTAACCCCGGATGCTAATAAAGAATCAACTTTTCCTCCATGTAAGGTGCTGTAAGACTTCCAATTCAAGGGCATGATGATTAAAAAAGAGAGAATTGGGAGAAAACGGCGCCTAAATGCAAGGACCTTAGGTCACACCCTTGTGATGCTCACCATCCATAATAAATAGAAGAAAAACTCCTACTAAATGAAGTTTTAATCATATGCCTTCTAATTACGTACATTGGATGGAAAATAGCGATTTTTCAATCGGGTTGAAACCACTTCGAGAATAATCGCAATCAATAAGATAGCATACGTGATAAACCCAACTTCTCGAAGATCAAAGTAAAATCCCGATGCCATAAACAGTTCAAAGCCGATACCACCTGCACCAGCAGCAGCTCCCATAGCTACAGCTACTGAGAAGTTAATCTCAAAGCGCAGGAATGTCCAGGATAATAAATATGTAAACGTAGAAGGTAGTATACCGTGTGTGACAACATGCCACCAGCTCGATCCTGTTGCTTTTAATGCTTCCAAGACCCCCTTATCTACTTCTTCAAAAGCCTCTGAAAAAGCTTTTACTAAATACGCAATGGAATGAAACAGCATTCCTAATACGGCAGCTTCACTCCCTAGTCCAGCAGCAATAGCGAAGATGAGTACCCATAATACGGTCGGAACTGCACGGATAAATGCTACAATGACGCGGACGATCTTTGTAATCCATTCCTTTGTTAAATTGGTCGCAGCCATTAATGCTAAGAAAAAGGCAATTACGGATCCAATTACAGTAGCTAATACAGCTAGTCCGAGGGTCACACCAACTTGGTACAATGCTTCAGCCCAAGTAAAATGATTTAGTGCTGGTTGAAAAAACATCACTTTTAAATTTTGTCCTGTTTCTATGATCGCGGACCATAGCTCAAGCCCTGTGTAATCAAAGAACATAAATGCCGCGATAGTTAAAACAACAAACAGAACAAGCGTCCAACGAATGACCCGCTCTGACTTGCTCCCCGCCTTGATCGATATCCGTCCATTTTTCTTGCGTTTTATATACGTTGGTTTCATTACTGTTTCCATTACATAATCACCTTCCGTATATAGTTTGAAATTAATTCAATGATGATTACCGCAATAACAATACTGAAGGTGACGAGCGCAACCGCATTATAGTTCATTGATTTATAATACATATCAAATGTATACCCAATGCCTGTCCCTGTTAAAATGCCTACTAGTGTTGCACTGCGGATATTCGTTTCAATCATAAATAAAATCCAGCTAATCATTTGCGGTAAACTCTGGGGTAACACTGCTTTATTTACAATATGAAAATACGTTGCTCCTGTAGCAGTCAGCGCCTCAACAGCGCTATGACTTGCTTCATCAATGGACTCAATAAACGCCCTTGTTAAAAATCCGACCGTTCCTACAAATAAAGCTAAATAGCCAGTTATTGAATTTTGCCCAAAGGAGAGTAACAAAATCAACGCCCAAGCAACGACTGGAATATTACGTGATACGGATGCAATAAAGCGAGCAAACGTACTTAAAAAGCCATTGACACTCGTCGTTTTCGATCCCATTAAGCTTAGAAAAATAGAAACTACTGCAGCCGTTGTCGTTGCCGCAATGGACATAAAAATGGTCTCATTTAACTTTCCTAAAATTGTTGGCAGCTTTTCTAGCGATTCTTGCGTAATAAGTAAATGAGAGAACATCCATCCAATCGCCGCCGGAAACGCTGCTAAGCCGTCAATGAAGTTAAAATTCGTTATTGCTGCAGATAAATACGTAATTGCAATGATAATGGACAGAGCAATCGTCGTTTGCCATTTGCGTTTTTGCATCACCTTTTCACTCACGTTAATTTCTCCTCACACTGTAATTAATTCTCGCACTTGCGTACCATAAATACGATTAATTTTATCCTCTGTCAGTTGATAATTTGAACCATCAAATACGACTTCCCCTTGATTCAAACCGATAATTCGGTCGGAATATTGCTGCGCTACTTCCACTTGATGTAAATTGACTAGACAAGTTATCCCTAATTCAGAAGTGATAGACTTTAAATGATCCATAATGATCTTCGAAGAATTGGGATCAAGTGAGGCAATCGGTTCATCACAGAGGACGAGCTTTGGATCTTGAATAAGTGCACGAGCAATACCCACTCTTTGCTGCTGTCCACCGCTCAACTGATCACAACGTTTATAAGCATGCTCTTCGATGCCAAGCTTACGAAGCAGATAAAAAGCTTGCTCTTTTTCTGCTTCCGTAAATCTGCTTAGCACACCTTGCAAAGTAGACTTATAACCAAAACGTCCATGGAGCACATTTTCAATAACTGTTAAACGTGGAACCAAATTATAATGCTGAAACACCATGCCGATATTCGTGCGCAGCTGTCGTAATGCACGCTTTTTCATACTAGTTACTTGTGCGTTATCAAAAATAACTTCCCCACTACTAATCGAGACCATTCGATTAATGCAGCGTAATAGTGTAGATTTTCCTGCACCAGATGGACCAATAATGGAAACAAACTCTCCAGCCTCGACGTTAAAAGAAATATCTTTTAATACTTTTGTTTCGTTATCGTACGATTTACTAAGTCCTGCAATTTGTAACAGTGCCATGGGTAGGCTCCCTCCTATATAATGAAACTTCATCAACTTGGTTTTCTTTCCCACTGATTGAAGTAGAACAAAGGCTAAAAACGCAGGCATCCTGGAAAAAAGAAGAACACTTTTTCCACGTGTCACGCCTCACGTGAGCAACATCTTACGGACCCAATGAATTGGGTGTTTAAGTGTCGTTACTACCGCTTTGACTTCTTTGTTTCGACTTTCAGCCTTCAAGCGGTAGTTTTAAGACACTTACATATGGGATGAATCTGCCTGTAGAGTATCCCGATTGGATTAGGTATACTCTACATGGCTATTTGATTACTGAAGCTCACGGATTGGATCAAACCACTTGTCCTCTGCTGGCGCAAATCGTTCTTTGTCCGTTTTAAAGAATAATGCTGATTCTCCTGAGTCTTCTGGTACAAAAATTCCTTCATTATTAGCAACTTCATCTGCACTTAATGCTTCTTGCAATTTTTTAAAGTCTTCTTCACCTAATGTATCCATGTTTGCTGCAAATGGAGCATTAAGGACAGGTGTCACACTCATTAACGTAAATTCTTTTCCAGCTACTTTATTAAATGGCTGCGCAGCATCGTCTTTTACTTTGTAAACAGACCCCTCTTTATTTTCTTCGCCTTCAGCAACTTCTACATAGTTTTCCACACATGTATCACAGAATGCCGCTACATCCGCATTCCCATCCAGTAAATTAACTGCCGAACCTTGGTGGGAGTTCCCAAAAAGTACTTGAGAAAAAAGCGGTCCACCTTCCATTAAGTCTTCTTCGGTTAAGTCTTTATACTCCTCTTGTTCTGTAAAGTGCGCAAGAATGCTTGCTGAAGGTACTTTAAAGCCAGAAGTCGAGCTGTTGGAAACGAACGAAAATTTCTTATCCGCTATCGTATCCAATGAATATTCCCCATCTTTTTTATAGTTTTCCTGATCATCCACATTTACCGCAAGCCAGCTGTGATAAACGGCATCATCTAACGTACCAGATGGGCCAGTTGGAACAACAATTGGCTGAATGGCATCGTTGCTTTTATTTGCTTCGATGTATCCTTGTGCACCCATAAACGCCACGTCTGCGTTATTATTTACTAATGTCTCAATTGCAATCGCATAATCTGTTGTTAGATGGTGCTCTACTTTTTTTCCAGTAGCGTCAGCGATGACCTTTCCAATCTCATCACGAGAGGATTTCAAATCTTCCCCAGATTCGTTTGGATACCAAACAACATCAATCACATCATCTACTTCTGCTTCTTCTTTTTCACTACTAGCATTTCCTTTTGAACATCCTACCGCAAATACAGCTAATAAAAGCAAAACACCAAATTTAATTAACGTCTTCTTCATGATAACGCTCCTTCATTCATAGATTATTTGATAGCATAGACACTTAGAATGGAAGTTCTTTATAAATTATTGCGTAAGCGAGCATTCCCTCCTTATGACGAGCTAGCCTGCTTTCCCTCTACTATTAAAACACAACTTAACTGAATAAGGTTTATATTTACAACATTTTTACATTTAATTTAGTAACTTTACACTCCCTAAATATAATTAAAAATTCAATTTACAAATGTAGATGTCAGAAAGACTTGGTATCCCAAATCTGTATGCCGAAAGCTGTAGTTTTTCTTATACTATAAACCTTGAAAATCTTATAATATCCTATAGTACAAAAAGGAAGGACTTGTAATAGCACCTATCTCTACTGGAGCGCCAAAACTGCCATGATAGTCACTTCCTCCCGTCATTACTAACTCGTACTGCTTAGCTAATGCTTCTACACGTTGATGATCTTCTGTCGTATGATCAGGATGATTTCTTTCAACCCCTCCTAAACCAACCTCCACAAGTTCCGAAATGATATCATACGAATTAAGCTGGCCAGGATGGGCAACAACAGCAATACCACCATCTGCAACAATTGCCTCTACCGCAAGAAAAGCGTCAACGTATTCTATATCACCTGCGGCTGGGCCTTCTCCTTTAAACAACTTACGGTACAGCTCTTGATAAGTAGAGGAAGCGTAGGGCGCTAACGTGATTTGCTGCATAACATGCTGCTTATAAATTGTTTCGCTTGGACGTGCCGCTTTAATCACCGCTTGCGGGTCAATAGAATAGCCATGCTGATTAAGCTGTTTGATTTGCCATAGCGTATGGGCTTGTCGCCTGCTTCGGACCGTTTGGCAGATTGCTGCTATATTTTTTGCCTCCGGGTGATAATCATATCCAAGTACATGTACCTTTCGATTACGTTTAAAATCATAAGCAGAAATTTCAATGCCTGGGATCACTTCAATACCATAATTTTTCCCTAAAGCTTGTTTTTCTTTAAGACCATCTATGCTATCGTGATCAACAAAGCTGATTTGTGTCACTCCGCGTTGTTTCGCTTGTGCTAGTACCATCTCTACATGATCGGAACCATCCGAATACGTGCTATGCACATGAAGATCAGCTTTCATGAATAACGCCTTCTTTAACAGCTTTATCTGGGCTGAATTGCATATCAAAGACGTGATCACATAAGCCATCCATAAATTCTATATCATGAAAAATACCAACTAATGTCGTTCCACTTGCTTTCAGCTTTTCAATAATCTCACGTACCTTTATTTTCGATTGCTGGTCCAAGCTGGCTGTTGGTTCGTCAAGTAATAGAAGTCGTGGTTTTTTGACAGTAGCCATGGCGATATTTAACCGCAGCTTTTCTCCACCGGAAAAAGTATTCGGGTAATTATCCCAAAGCTTCTGATCCAATTCAAAATGTGTTAAAGCCTTCTCTGCTTCCAATTTTGCATCTGCTTCTGTTGCTCCCATTTCCAACAATGCTTTCTCAACAAGCTCCCGCGATGTTGTCCGAGGCATCACATTTAAAAATTGCGATACATAACCGATTTCGTGCTTTCGTAAATAAAGGATTTCCCGTTCTGTTGCATGGGTTAAATCAATTAACCCATAACGTGCAGAATCATAAATAATGCTTCCTGTATCTGGACGGTACGTACGATAAATACTTTTTAAGATCGTTGATTTACCACTCCCGCTTTTACCGACAACACCAAGAAATTCTCCTTGCTCTAATGAAAAATGAATATGTTCAACTGCTTGCCTCGTTTTGCCCAAGTGATGAATGGTAAATCGTTTGCCAAAGTCTTTTACTTGCAGCATTGCCATTTAATGGTACCTCCCTTTCATTCGTTCATACGGTAATTCGTTGTTGTCATTAATACACCGTTTACCATCGTTGCAGTTAACATGGGATAACCGTCATCCATTCGCTCAATAACAATCATATCTGCTTTTTTTCCTGGCTTTATCGATCCTATTTCATCATCCATTCGTACAGCTCTGGCTGGATTAAGGGTTACTTTCATAAACATGTCATGTAAATCATTTCCGTGCGTTTCACTTAAGGAAAAAATAGCGTGTAGCAAAGCTGCTGGATAATAATCACTACATAAAATATCAATACAATCTTCTCTTATTGCTTCGGCTGCTGATAAATTCCCTGAATGAGATCCTCCGAGTAATACGTTAGGTGCACCGGCTATCGTCTTCAGTCCAAGCTCTTTTGCTTTTTTGGCAATCTCCAGTGTGATTGGGAACTCACTAATCGTCGTTCCGAAAGATTTTACGAGATGAAGCTTATCTATATTGTCATCATCATGAGAGGCTACTGCTATTCCTTTGGCTATCGCTAGCTCAGCAACTTCTTGTATGCGTTCAATGGTCATGCATTCTACGTTTTGCCGTTCCAAAATAATCGTCTGTACAGCCTCATCAGATAAATCACGGTAACCTAACAATGTTTCCCGATACACTTCTAAATCTCGATATTGCCCCTGACCAGGTGTATGGTCCATAAATGATAATAAATGTACCTTATCTGCTTCAATATTACGGATTAACTGGTCGACTTCTGCAATATTGTCGATTTCAAAGCGAGCATGTAATCGATGGCGAATTAAATGTAATTCATGATGTGTATTCGCAATCGCATCGACCATCCGCTGTACGTGTTTCGGCTGCCGAATCGGTTTATGGTCAAAAGCGTCCTCGCGATAAAACGATAACGAGTGAAACATCGTTGTAATCCCGTGACCAATTAATATTTTTTCAGCTTCTCTTAAGCTAATATTAAAATCCATCATACTCGTTGGGCGTGGTGAAGCCACCGTCTCAATATAGTCTGAATGGATATCGATAAAGCCTGGAGAAATATAGCCACCGTTGGCATTCATTCTTTTAGCCTCTGGATAGCTATCGATTTCTGTTTCTCGAATAATTGCTTGAATAGTCTCCCCCTTTACAAGGACAGCGTGACCTTCAAGTATCGTTTCTTCTGTAATCACTTTTCCATTATGAATAACATACACAGTACGTGCCCCTCCTATAATAACGAGTAAACTAAGCGTTGCGTATAAGCATGTTGTGGATCTTCTAAGATTTGATCCGTTAAACCTTCTTCGATTACGGAACCGTTTAGCATTACCATCGTTCGATCCGCTAACATGCGAATAACTGCCAGATCGTGGGAAACTACGATCATACTAATGCCCCATTCCCGTTGAATTTCCTTAATTAAATCCAGCACATTTGCCTGAACAGACAAGTCTAACCCTGTTGTAACCTCATCCAAAAATAAAATCGGTGGATTATTCGACAAGGCCTTTGCAATTTGCACCCGCTGTTGCATTCCACCAGAGAAATTTTGTGGTTCCTCCTTTGATCGAAACAGTGGTATTTGCACATGCTCAAGCAGTTGATGTCCTGTTCTTTCCATAGAAGCTACGTTTCGGTTACCAGCTGCAATAAGCTTTTCGGCAATATTTCCCATGGAAGAAAAATTCATCTTCAGTCCGTTTACCGGATTTTGATAAACCATCCCATATTTGTGATTGCGAATATATCGTTTTTTCTGTTGTGACAGGTTAAATACATTTTGACCATTTAATTCTCCGTTATGGATATAAGCCTCACCAGAAGTAACGGAAGCATCAAAATAAAGACATTGCATCATCGTTGATTTTCCACTGCCGCTTTCGCCAACAATTCCTAATATCTCTCCTGGAAATAAATCCAGCGAAACATCCTGACACGCGTAAACTGTTCCACAAGTTGGGCAATAATTTTTCTCCAACTGTCGCTTCCCTTTATCGCGACAATGGACACATCCTCTTCCAAACTGTTTATTTAAGTTGCGTACACGCAATATAGGCTCTTCACGCATGATGATGTTCCACCTCCACTTGCTCTTGGCTGTTCAATCTATCTATACAGTAGCTGGTATCATTACACTGATAATAAGCTATGCCTGTTGCTTCATCAACGAGTTCGTCAAGGAAAACATCTGTTGCACCACATAAATGACATGCATGACCTGCAAATGTTTCCACTGCAAATGGATAGTCTTCAAATGCAAGGGATGTGACATCTGTATAAGGCGGAACAGCGTAAATTTTCTTTTCTCGGCCTGCTCCGAGTAATGTCAATGCTTTGGATATATGCATTTTCGGATTATCAAATCTTGGAATTGGACTTGGTGCCATGACATAACGACCATTTACGTATACTGGATGATCCGCACCTGTCGCTGTTTTCCCGTATTTCATAATTTGTTCAAATAACAAGAGCCAAGCTCCACTATATTCTTCTTCAGCATGCAAGCGTTTTGTTACATATTCGCTTGCTTCTACATCACGTAATGGCTCAGGTGTTGGAACCTGTAACACTAAAATTTGCTCCTCTGTTAGCGGGACCTCTGGAATTCGGTGTCTGGATTGAATTAAGGAAGCTGCTTCTGTATGATCGGTTACTTCAACTCCCGTTGTTTGCTGCACGAGCTTTTTAATGCTAACAGCGTTCACCGATTCATCGGCACCTTGATCAATGACTTTTAACGTATCTTCTTTGCCGATTAATGATAAGGTAAGCTGCAAGCCTCCTGTTCCCCACCCTCTTGCAATCGGCATTTCTCTGGAAGCGAATGGAACCTGATAGCCTGGAATTGCTACTGCCTTCAATGTCGTCCGACGAATTTCCTTCTTAGACCCTTCATCAAAAAACGCAAAATGAGTCGTATTATTCATAGTTCTCCCCCTTTCTTTTTACTTCACGAACACTATCCAATTTGGACTGGAATGTAACATAGTGTGGGAGTTTCAGATGCGATATAAAGCCGGTTGCTTCCACCGAATCAATATGCAGCAAAACAAACTCTTCATCATGCGTTGGAAAGCTAGCCTCTGGATGCTCTAAACATTGATCTAAAATGCTCATCGCAATTGCTTTTGTTTCATTTTGCCCATAACATACGCCATAGCCAATCTCAAAATCTAATTCTTCCTCGTTTTGTTCGTTTTTAACAGAGACAGGAACAAACGACTCGACTTCCGAAACTTTAATTTCTCCAATATAGTAGCTGTCTTCTTCCGTTTGGTTCGGTTCGTTTGGATGACCAACATAAATTGGTAGCTTTCCAACACGGACCTCACCAACCGTCGGGTGAACTTGACCGTACCCTCGTAAAGAAGCATAGCCAAGTGCTGTCACTGCTCCTGTTTGCCCACGCGTTAACGTCTGTAATCTAGCACTTCTGGAAGCTGGAAAGGAAAGATTTTCTTTCGTAATATCTGTTGGGCTCGTATTATCCGGTTCATGCGCTACAAATAAGCCTTCTTCTCGCAAATAATCGACTACTTTTGGAAAATAAACCACTTCCCCTGATGTAGCCACTTCATGCTCCATCTGCTCCATAAACTGTTTAATCCACTGCTCATTTTCTGATCGTGTTTCTGAAACCAATGAAAAGTCGAGTAAACGATGCGTGTAATCCGTAGTAGATCCTAATATTTGACCACCAGGAATATCCTTAAAGCTTGCAGATATACGACGTTCTACTAGCATCGACTCGGACTCCACGATATTGCTATAATAAAGTCTTGGTAACGTAGAACGGTGTGCCCGCATAATGAATACTGCCTCTTCCATGCTCCCTTCCGCCTGCTTTATAGCTAGTGCAGCTAGAAATGGCGAATATAGGCTACTTTCAGACATAACTTGGTCCACAAGTGCACGCATCGTAGCCATAATGGTTTTAACTTCAATGATTTCTCTTTCTTTTAAACGATCATATGTTAATCGATTAATGGACGCCTCAATTGCCTTCGTTCCACCTTTGACAGCTACATAGCCCATTTACTCCACCTCCCGTACAGAAACGTTCGTTGTTCTAGGCACACAGGCAACTTGCAAACTATCATCCGTTAGCATAAGGTCTATTCCTAACGGATATTCTTGTACTGCTTCGCTCCTAGCTTGCCAAACGCTTGGCGATAAACTGGTATGTAAATCAATATGGCTCTCAATCCCTGGACCGGTGAGTCGTAGCTGAGTCTGATTAGATAGGAGAACACTGCTTTCCATTACCCATGTGGAAGAATGCTGCGGATCAATCAGGTTTCCCTTTTCGCAGGCTGCCATCCCTTCAATAATTGAAGCATCTGTAGCATCCTTTAACACAATAATAAAATCTGCTTTTTCTACAGGTGCATGCTTTGCCAACGTATAAGCGGCGATCTTTTCTTCTACTAACTGATTATTCTCCGTAATTACATGAAACGATACTTCTCCGTCCAATAATGTCATTGCAATCAGTAACGTCGTATTGTAACACGCAACCTCATAATTAAATCGTTCTGCAAATTCTTCTAAATTAGCTATCTTCCCTGGACGAGCCATGCTGTCCAATACTTTTCGATACACCTTTTGTAAATCATGAACTAGATCTATAGGCATACAATCTCTCTCCTGATCTTATATTTTAAGAAGCTGTCTAATTTCTTCCTTAGTTTCGTTTATTAACTAGCAAATATTTCAACTGATTAAAAACAGTACCGCTGTACAAGTCTTAATATGTGAAGCACTTAAACATCCATAGTTTCAAAGCTTACCTTTGTTTCCATTAGCTCTGCTTGCTGCTTTGCTCGTTTATGATGTATGTCTGCTTCAGCTTCTAATAAGACATCTGCCCAAGCTAATGTTTCTGGTAATTGTGCATTGTAGGCAGCATCAATAATAGCTAAATTTGTTGCTAAATCATCTTGCATTCCTTGCACTACACCAATGCCAATCTGCTCATTAATTTCCACTTTTGCTTCCGTAACAAGCATTTCACCAATATAGAATAAGGATTTTTTTGCGCTTTCCCGCATCTTTACCATCGTTAATCCATATTGCGGGGCTACAATTTCCTTGTAGGTGTATGTCTGCTTAATTTGATATGCCAAGCTTTTTGCCAAATCGGTATTCGCTTGAACAAGAATCTCTGTTCTTCTCCGTCGTTTCATGCATACATCCTCCTTTACAACTCATAGTAACTTGTTGCCAAGTTGCTGTGTTTTAAAATATCGTAAAGTCTTTGTAAATAACTATTTATAATTCAAAGAAAAGAACGGAATAACCTTAAAGAGATAGTTTTTTGTAATGCATTGGTTACAACTGGAGACAAGTTTACATAAAAAACTATTATTTGAGGATACACATTGTTAATACACTAACAAAGCCTGAAAAGTTTTAGAATGAACAAAGGTGCGGGGCGCCCGTTTAGCAACGTAGCGAATGGAACGTATCAACTTAAGATAAAGTGAACCTTCAATCAGCGGGGTTTTCTTCCAGCCCCGCTGATTGTTAGTCGAACGAATCGGGAATTTAGGTGCTGTTACCTCCCACTTCGACTTGTTTAGCTCACATCTTCCATTCTTGAAGTGGGAGTCTACAACGCCTTTTTACGGGATAAAGGAATCATGCCACTAAAACAGTGGTTGCCGACGACTGGACGGCAAGCCCGTTTTTAGTCGGCCTTCCTCTTTGCGACGAACCGATGATGCCTTATCGTAGGGTTGATTCGTGAAGTCGCATCGTTGTTGGGCTCATGAGCCGATCGTGGCTATGCGGTTATTTCATCCTCACGCACCTAATTTTATACTTGCTTATCTTTTAAAAAAACGCTAGTGCATAACACACTAACGCCTTTTTATCATTACTTGTTAATGAAGTGATTTTTCATCTACTTGCAATCCCTTTTTAACGATTTTGTTCTGCTTGATCCCATAGGTAACACCATATTCCGGCAAAAATAAACGACTATGATCTGGGACGAGTCGTTCTGGATAAAAGCTATGCAGTGGAATGAATGTAGATGGCTTTAATCTTTCCAATACATACTTTAAATGTTGCGGTGCAGCATGCCCGCTTGTTCCAACATCATAACGGGGAATCCCTTGTTTATGAAGGAAATCAATTAATCTCTGATAGTTAGGATCATAATCACCAAGTGGCATACCGTTTGCATGTAAGTAAACGCTATTTTCGCAATTTAAATCTAATAATTCAAGTGCGTTTTCATAGCTAATTTGTAATAAAAATTGATTGGGATGAAGGTTTACCAGATCTTTGTCTACAGTTTCATAAAGTGCCAATAGCTGCTCCATCCAAATTGGTAATGTACTGTTCTCTCTTTGCTGCTTTACGTCCGCAGATTGATATACAGAAAAATCAGTTCCCTTTAAAAATCGACTAGCAATATAAGCAGTTTCCAATTCAAAAATCAGCTTTCGGTTCGACACTTTCGCTACCTGAATTAGCGCTTCTAATCGTTCGATATTACGATGATATATATTAAAAAACGCTAATCCATCTGTTTGCTTACAAATCTCTAGCATTCTATTAACTATTTCCGCTTCTCGTAACATATTTTTTGGTAGAGAAGGGTCTGCCACGAGTGGTTGTTTCATATCTTCAACACTATGCAATGTTGTGCCTTCCATAATTAAAACATCAAGTCCGCGACTTCTAACATACTCCACAGCAGCCTCAATCATATTTGGGTGATTGCCATGCAACCGAAAATCTCCAGTATAAAAAAGCGCAACATCTGGTGTCTCTATATAAAATCCGCAAGCACCAATAACATCATGATCCACCGCAATTGGCGTAATTGCTATGTGCCCCACATAAAACGTTGCCCCATATGTACAAGCTCGAAAATTGGGAGTATACCCCGGTACTGCCTCTCCTACTACTTCTAAAGTTTCATATAACTTTAATGAATCATCTGTTACATATATTGGAATATCCGGATCTATCATCCCAGCTCCTCCCATATGATCTAAGTGCATATGGGAAACAAGTACAACAGTTTCACGCTCATCCTGCTCTTTTGCCAAGAGGTTTATTCCTTGTATATCTTCTCCTCGATATATACCATCAATAGCTGGTAAGATACCTAAAGCAAGATAATCAGCTACTTGTTTACTCTTTCTAACTCTAACGTCTCCGTCTAAAATATTGGAACCAGAACTGAAAATAAAACCAAAGTCAAAAACAATTCTAGCTTTCTCGTATTCAATTGAAATGATCGTTCCTCCAATTGTCCGTAATCCTCCCCAAAAACGGATTTCCGTATTACCATTATCCATTCTTCATCTCACCTATCTTTCAAATGTCAAGAAGGAGTCATGACCAGACCCCTTCCGCTTTATATACAAAATCACTATACTACCACTTATTTATTCGCCTTATCCACTGCATTTTGAGCATCTTTTTGGATATCCTTTAATCCATCTTCCACTGTCTTCTCTTGTAATAAAACAGCCTGAATTTCTTTATCTAGTACTTCTTGAATACCAGATTTACCTTTTATATTTGGGTCATAATAACCAGCATCAAACTGTGAAGCTGCTACTCCAAATTCTGGGTTTTCTTGAATATACTGCTTCCATTCGTCTGTATTTAAAGCTGAATCACGTACAGGTACATAGCCTGTTGATTTCGCCCAATACACTGTTTGTTCTTTACTTGTTAAAAATTTCATATATTCCCAAGCTGCTAGTTTCTCTTCTTCTGAAGCAGAGTTAAACATCGTTAAATTCGTGCCTTGGAATGCCGTTGCAGCTTCCTTCCCCTTTGGAAGTGGTGCTACAGACCAATTGATCTTACTTTCAGCTTCCGCTCCTACAAAGGATATTCCTGCTGAAGAACCAACATACATTGCTACATCCCCACGACCAAACGGTCCAGACATATAACCATCTTCTCCGGCAAGGCGAGCATGTCCTGCCGCAACCATACCGTTTAGAAATTCAAGAGCCGTTTTCGCCTCCGGTGTATCGAAAGTAACCTTATTTTCTTCTGCATCAATTGTCTTTCCACCTGTTTGGCGAACATATGTTGGGAAAGATAAACCGATAGAGTTCTCAAAACCTAATCCGACAATAGATGTACCATCTTTTTCTGTTGTCAATTTCTCAGCAGCTTGTTTATACTCTTCCCATGTTGTTGGAACTTCTAGATCGTTATCAGCAAGCATATCTTCATTATAATAAAGCACTTCTGTACTCTTATTGAATGGAACACCATACATTTTATCCTCCCACGTATTTGCTTTACGGAAAACTTCGACGATATCATTTAATTCATCTTCCGACCAGCCATGCTTCTCATGTTCAATGTACGGCGTAAGATCTGCAATCAAATCATTGTCAATATACTGTGTCATCCAATCTTCATATGCCTGTGTCATTACTGGTACATCACCAGCTTTAGCGGAAGCCATTAATTTCTGGGATAAATCACCATATGATCCTTGGCTAACTAATGTAACTTCAATATTTTCCTGTGATTGATTAAATTCATCTGTGATTGTTTTTAATGTTTCTTCCAGTCCACCTGTCATTGCATGCCAAAACTCAATTTCTACAGGTTCTTCCAAACTATCTGGAATAGAAGTTGCTGTTGCTTTTTCTGCCTCTTTATCTTCTTTCTGTTTCTCTTCATTCCCACATGCAGCCAGTACCATGATTTGCATAGTAATCACTAAAAACATAATAATCTTTTTCATACCATACCCTCCAATAATAGATGTATTCATATATGGTTAACCTTCTTTTTTTACAAAGAAGTAAAATTAAAAAGTCTTCAGCTATCCTTTTACGCCCGCTTTTGCTACCCCTTCAATGATGTACTTTTGTAAAATAATATATAAGATAATCATTGGCAAAATAATCATCGTTGAAGCTGCCATCAATAGCTCATAAACCGTCCCTGTCTCTGTGCTAAAAGCCGTTAAACCGACAGGAAGTGTACGCATTTCCTCCGAATTCGTAACAATTAACGGCCATAGAAACGCATTCCAGCTTCCAATCGCTTTTAACAAAGTAATCGTAATTAGGGCCGGCTTTGCAAGTGGTACCATAATTGTCCACAAAAATTTAAAGTCATTGCAGCCATCAATTTTAGACGCATAAGCAAGCTCTTCAGGAATACTTAAGAAAAACTGCCGCAATAGAAAGATAGAAAATATGCTCGCAATCCAAGGGACAATTAATGCTTCATACTGGTCAATCCAGCCCAGATGCACAAGCGTTACAAAATTTGGTGTCAATAGCACTTCTCCTGGAACCATCATCGTCCCGAGCAACACCGCAAAAACAATATTTTTCCCATAAAAATTAATGCGCGAAAAAGCATAGGCAGCTAAAATGGTTGTAATTAATTCTCCAAGTGTGCTAAGCACCAACACAACAATACTGTTGAAGGCATAACGTGCAAATGGCGCAACTTCAAAAGCTTTGGTATAATTCTCCCATTGAATATCGGTTGGAATCCATTTTGGCGGCATAATCATAACCTCATTTGCCGACTTTAATGATGTACTAATCATCCAAGCAAATGGAAGGAGCATGAGGATAGCACCGAGCGTTAATAAAATGTAAATAAACCCTTTTGACATTGCCTCTTTTTTCACCATACAATCTACTCCTTCCTTGCTAATAATTAACCTTTTTCTTCCCAACATACAGTTGAATTAAAGTGAAAACGAAGATGACTAGAAAAAGCATATATGCTGCAGCAGAAGCTACTCCAAAGTCCCAATCCTGATAAAAACGATTAAAAATATAATAAACAATGGTTTGTGCGCTTCCCGCTGGACCAGGCTGACCACCAAATAAAGCAAAAACCTCATCAAACACTTTAAATGCATTTATAATGGAAACAATCGAAATAAAAAATGTTGTCGGCGAAATAAGTGGAACTGTAACATTTTTGAATCTTTCCCATTTAGAAGCACCATCAATCTGGGCAGCTAGATAGTATTGTTTACTGACATTCTGTAAGCCCGCTAAAAAAATAATGATGTTATAGCCCAGCCCTTTCCACACCGCCAATATGATTAATGATGGCATCGCCCATTGTGGATCCGTTAGCCATTCAATCGCATTTATTCCAAAAAAGCCTAAAAAATAATTTAAAACACCGTATTCCGTATGAAAAATCCATCGCCATACAATGGATACGGCAACAACAGATGTAACAAATGGAATAAAATAGATAGTTCGAAATAATCCTCGTAACCGAATACTTTGATTTAACATAATCGCTATACCTAAAGATAATACAATTGAAATTGGCACAACACCTAGGACATAAATAAACGTGTTAGACATGGACTCCCAAAATGCTTCATCTGTAAAAATATACGTATAATTATCCAAGCCACGTTCGTAAACCGTGTCTTCAAAATAATCGTAATCTGTATAAAAGCTCATAAAGAATGATTTAACAATTGGATATAAGTTAAATACACCGATAATGAGAAGAGCAGGTAACAAATACAAACCTGCTTTTAATGTTTTTTCCCATGTTGGTTTCTCATTCAGCATGTCACCCTCTCCTTCAGTGCTGAATGAATAGGCTCGTCCATCAGCAAGCTTTCTCCAGTATCCGCATGAAATAAATGACAATATCCAGGACGGATACCTAGCGTAACTTTTTTTCCAATCGTAACTTCTGTATCTGGTGATACAATAGCCCTTATCTTCCGTTTACCAACTTGTATATTTAACAGATTGTCTCTGCCAATCCGCTCTACCATCATTGTTTCTCCTGTGATCCCCCCTTGTTCATTTTCTGACTGTACAAATAAGTCCTCAGGTCTTACTCCAACAATAACTTGTTCCTGTGGTTCAACTTCACGCGTTACTTGCTTAGTAATCGCTATTCGCTGATCTGTGTCTTCTAATCTCACGAATTGTTTATTTGTTTCTAATACAGCAGGTAATTGATTCATAGGCGGATTGCCTAAAAACCGACCTACAAATTCATTCTGTGGATATTCGTAAATTTCTCTCGCATCACTATACTGTTGATATTTACCATCTTTCATTAATAAAATTTTATCGGATATACTGAGGGCCTCTTCTTGATCATGTGTTACGAAAACCGTAGTAATCCCTATCGTTTGTTGTATACGCCTAATCTCTTCACGCATTTCTAAACGAAGTCTAGCATCCAGATTAGATAATGGTTCATCTAATAACAACAATTTAGGTTTTTTCACAAGCGCTCTTGCGATTGCAACGCGTTGCTGCTGACCTCCCGATAACTGGCTGGGTTTTCTTTCTAAAAGATGCCCTATTTGCACAAGCTCAGCCATCGCTATCGCACTTTCTCTTGCCTCTTTTTTAGCTACTTTGGCCATTTTCAATGGAAACATAATATTTTTTAAAACCGTCATATGTGGATAAAGTGCATAATTTTGGAATACCATGCCAATTTGTCGTTTCTCTGGCGACACTTTATTCATCAACTGTTCACCAAAATATAATTCACCTGAAGTCGGTTGATATAGCCCTGCTAACATGAACAAGGTGGTACTTTTCCCACAACCACTAGGTCCAAGTAAGGAAACTAAACTCCCTTCTTCAATAGTTACAGATAAGCGATCTACGGCTGTCACCTCTGCAAATTGCATCGAAATATTGTTCAAAGTAATATTCACTGCAAATCCTCCGTTTACGTATTTTTATCTGATTATTCAGAACTATTTCATCGACAATATGTACATTTTTCTAGCTTTTTTTATAAATATGAGGTATGTTTAAATGTTACACAGTATTCACTAAAATCATTATGTAGTAGTCTTAGTGAAAAAGCAATATGAAAACCACTTAATTTACATAAAATTAACAATTTTAACTCTATTCTAATAATTAATGCGGATATAACCTCAATATTTCTAAACGAACCGGTGTTTAGGTACTGTTATTTCCACTTAGACTTAGTGCAGGACAAGTTTTGTCACCAACCCTTGAAATCGGAGTCTTTACAATAGCTTATATGCAAGATAAAGCCTAAAATCTTATACTTTCCTATAGTGGAACAAAGGCGCGGGGCGCACGTTTAGCAACGTAGCGAATGGAACGTATGGAACGAATCAACTAAAGATAAAGGAATCATTCCACTAAAAACAGGGGTATGCCGACGCCTGAGCGGCAAGCCCGTTTTTAGTCGGCCTTCCCCTTAACGACGAACCGATGATGACTTATCGTAGGGCGCATTTCTAAAGTCGCATCGTTGCTGGGCTCATGCGCCGGACGTGGCTATTCGGTTATTTCGTTACTCATAAGCACCTCATTTTATGCTTTCTTATCTTACAAAAAAATCGGAAAGGTCCAGATAGACCTCACCGACTTCCTTCTGACGTAATATCATATTTGAATTTATCACTTCGATACAGTATTTTCGTATATTCCAGTACTTTCTTAGTCTTTCTATCAATACAGTCCGTTTCCAGCACGATGAGAGGAACCATGCTACTACATGATAACAGCTCCTGTTCATAAGAAGTGGGAAACGTAATACTTAATAAGGAATGCTTACTCGCAAATTCCTCATAACCGAATTGGCGATAATAAGCAAACATGGATAATATTTGCGACCCTTCGTGAGCTATATTCGGAAACCGATCCTGATCTACAAACGATTGGTGAATCGCTATAGGTTCATCATCAATTAATCGCAGGCGACCAATTTTATAAATCGCTGCTTCTCGATTTGCCTGTAGCGTATCGTAAATTTTACTATCATAATTAATTTTGTTACAGTACATATTTTTGGTTGTCAAACGGTATCCTGCTCGTTTCATTTTATCAGTAAAACTGCTATTTCCTGTTAAGTGCAACTGAATTGGCTTGGATGTCTCCTTTAAAAATCGCCCTTTCCCTTGTACTGAATAAATATAGCCACGTGCTTCTAGGGTTGTTAAAGCTTTTCTAGCAGTAATACGCGGCACTTTATGCTGATCTGCCAGCTTGTTTTCTGAGGGAATCTTTTCACCAGGTTTCATCGCTTTCGTAATGATTTTCTCCATTATATCGTCAATAATTTGCATTTCCTTATCTACAGGCATCCAGATACCTCCTTACTAACCTTGTGGATGTTTAAGTTTAAACTGGGCACTATACATAAGAATTTGACTATCTAACAATCTTAGTGTGCTTGTCTTGATACGTAGTACATCTACCTTGGTCAAATGATTTTTCTATGGCACAACGTCCATTATCTTTATATTTGAAAAAAAGAGCGTTTTTACTGTGAAGGAATGACAAATAGCCAAGCTACCTATCTCCCGTTCAAAAAAGAAAATTCATGAAGTCTCAAACAGCTTTTTATTGTTACATTATCAGTGATTGTTACGAACGGTTTTTTAGTAAGTATATCACAGAAAATACAAAAGATACGATGAAGCAAAGAAGTTTACCATCTCTCGCTTGGTTGCACAGCCCGATATGGTTATAAACGGTTTACAGAACACCGAAAATCAAGTCGCCGTCTAAACAACATGCGCCTGGGAAACTACCCTTTTTTACCAGATTTCCTTTTACTTCTAACACGCGTTTTCTCATGCAATGCTCAATCAATACAGCTTTTTTACAGCAGAACAAAGGCGCGGGCGACCGTTTAACAACGTAGCGAATGGAACGAATCAACTAAAGATTTAGGAATCATGCCACTAAAAACAGGGATATGCCGACGCCTGAGCGACAAGCCCGGTTTTAGTCGGCCTCCCTCTTAGTGACGAACCGATGATGACTTATCGTAGGGCGATTCGTGAAGTCGCCTAGTTGCTGGGCTCATGCGCTGGACGTGACTATTCGGTTATTTCATTATCCATAAGCACCTAAGTTTATACTTTCTTATTCTGCGAAAAAAACCAACAGTCTCGAACCAACTGTTGGGCTTAGCTTATCCCTATAAATTTTCTAAAAACACACGAATTACATCTACCCCACCAATAAACGTCCCTAAGGAGCTACCAATATTTGCTAACACTACGATTAATAAAACTCGCGTTACTTTATTGCGCCAAAAACCTTTCACTGTAAATACATCCTCTGACAGCGTCTCAAAATCCCGCACATGAGGTCTCTTAACATATGCCTGCACAAATCCAGCAAACCATCCAGCTGCAAGCAATGGATTTAATGAAGTAATCGGCGCTGCTATAAGTGCAGTTAAAATAGTTAACGGATGCCCAAGGGCAATCAACGCACCAATCGCGGATAACCCGCCATTCCAGATAATCCAGCTTAATGTTTGCTCCCAACCTGCTTGAGGATTAGCATAAAAGGTATATGCAATAATCGCCAAAATAAGTACAGGGATGGACCAACCGATGATTTTGGGCCATTTTGATTTTGGTGGGACTTCTCGTAATTTACTTAAATCATGATCTTTTTGAATTTGCTCTTTAATCCCAGGCACATGTGCCGCACCAAGCACGGCAACAATTTTATTCCCAGGCGCTTCTTTAATCTTTTGAGCTAAATATTGATCTCGTTCATCAATGAGAGGCTTTTTTAGCCTTGGAAACGAATCCGTAAACTCTTGTAAAATGGTATGGATTGTATCTTGCTGTTTCATTTTTTCCAGTTCTTCTTCAGATATCGTTTCTTTACTGAAAATACTCGCAATCACTTGGGTTAACAGCATTGCTTTACCTTTTAGCCCAATATTATTCCAAATTCGAGCAAAGGTAATTTGAATATTACGATCCGCCAACACAAGCTTTGCATTCACTTGTTCCGCTGATTCAATACCCTGAATCATTTCTTGACCTGGATTAATGCCAAATTGTTTAGCCATTCGTTTTTGAAAAGAAGAAATAGCTAAATTCATCAATAACAAGGAAGCCTTCTTTTCTTTAATCACCTTAAATATATCCATGTTCTTCCATTTATTATCGTCTTTAACGGATTGATATCGCTGTTCATCTAACTCTACACATACTGCATCAGGGTTCTCCGCTTCTATGACCTCTTTTACTTGTTCCGCACTATGTTTGGAGACATGGGCCGTACCAATCAGGATATATTCCTTATCATCCATATATATTCGTGTTATATTATCCTCTGTCATAGATTACCTTCCTTTACTCCCAACGTTTAAACTATTTTTATTATACGTTAAAAGCATATACATTGGAAGTTCAAGGAAAATTGCTCGAGTTCACGAGGAATTCGCCGGAGTTCACAGGAAAGTTGCACCGACGTCTGTCAAGTGGACACGATAATTTGTTCACAACTTTTTCGCCGAAGTTCACAATTTCATGTCTCGCTTATTTGATTTCGTTTAAAGATAAAGATTCTATTCTAAAGCATTTGTATTTGCAAACTGCATTTCCTGATTTTATCACCTAAAATGAACCATGGGGTACGCCCCATGGTTATTAGATAAACATTATTAAAACCTTCTAAACCCACAAGTAAATAAGCTTTGCAATCTCATATAATTATACATGGTACGGGCATGCCTTCCTTTCGCTGTTCGAGGGTCGATTTTTAAACGCATATGTTCGAGAAATGCTTTGTCACATTTACAATAATCTCTAGAACGGCGGTAACACATATCATGCGCTTTACAAATAGCGTCTACATCATTAATGGGCTCACCTGGTCCACTGCAACCAGGACCACACCAACGGTATCCATCAGGAAAGCATGATGTTGTTTCTCGTTGATGCCGCATTGTAAAACCTCCTATCTAAAGGTTCTACAACACTATATGCACCTCTTTATCAAATAGACGCTACACATGCCCCAGTTTATATTTGATGTGGCATATTTTCAAACAGTGACATAATTATATGTAAATAATAACAGTGCCAATAAATTAAATACTTTATACCCAAAAAACGCTAAACATTATTAGGTGTCCGGATTTTCTTCAACACCCTAGCTGGGTTCCCGCCAACTACAGTATTTGCCGGTACATCTTTTACTACAACAGATCCAGAGGCAATTACAGCATTATTACCAATTGTTACACCTGGATTAATAACTGCTCTCCCGCCGATCCATACATTATCACCAATCGTAACAGGTTTGCCAAGCTCTTTCCCTGAGTTTCTTGCATGCGGATCCAACGGGTGCGTTGCAGTGTAAATATGCACACCAGGTGCAAGCATGCAATTGTTGCCAATTCTTATTTTACAAACATCAAGCATAACACAATCAAAATTGGCGTAAAAATGATTACCAATATAGATATTATACCCATAGTCACAACGAAACGTTGGCTCTATATATATATCCTCTCCGGTAGAGCCTAGTAAATCTTGTAGTAACTTCTTTCGCTCTTCTAAATCCGTTTCCAAAGTTTGATTAAACAACCGCGTTTTCATACGGCAAGATTCACGATCGTGAACTAACGTTTGATCAGATGGATTGTATAATTCACCTGCTATCATTTTTTCCTTTTCTGTTGTCATTACGAAATCTCCTTCTATTTCCATTTGCTTTTATTATAATCCAAGATCAACATTTGATATATCATTTTTGCCGCTTAATTTAACTGAAATAGCATAACAAGCGAGTAGCCTAATATAACGAGCAAAACAGATCCAACCATACCCGCTGCAAATGATTTCATTCCTAATCTTCGAAATGTCTTTAGTTCAACATTTAAACCAAGCCCTGCCATCGCCATCGCAATTAATAAATATGCTACTGTGACAATCGTATTTGCAACAGATTCTGACACAATACCAAGTGTATTAAAACCACTCATTGCAAGAAAACCTAATATAAACCATGGAATAATGGACATCGATACTTTTTTGTTCGTACTTTCTCCACTTCGTTGAAACATGTAACCAACTACTATCACGACAGGTACTAATAATGCCACCCTCGTTAATTTAACAATTACCGCTAAGTCCACCGCTTCACTCCCACCAACATCAGCAGCAGCAATCACGTGTGCTATTTCGTGAAGTGTAGCTCCGGTAAAAATACCATAGCCTGTAGGTGATAAATTTAAAATGGAGTAAATGACACTGTAAATCAGGGTGAAAATCGTTCCTAAAACAGCAACGGTAGCTGCGCCAACTGCGGTTTCCTCATCTTTCGCCTTCACTTGCGGAGCAACTGCAACGACCGCTGCAGCACCACAAATCGCTGTGCCACAAGCAGTTAAAATGCCTAAACGTTTTCCTACACCAAACCACCTTGTTAATCCATAAACTACGAACAATGTAAATACCAAACAAATTGCTGCTATCAAAAATACACTGATTCCCGCCTGGTATATATCTATCAAATTCAACCTCATGCCTAATAGAATAATTCCTAAACGTAACAGCTTTTTATTGGAAAATGTCACCCCTTTTTGTAAATGGCTTGGAACTCCAATTGCCTGCTTCCATATCATTCCGATTATAATCGCAATCACAAGCTGACCCATAATCGATAAAAAGGGTAACTTAGCCGCATAATTAGCTATGATAGCTATAATTAATGTAATCCCGATTCCTTGAAAAAATGCTATACGGTTCGTTTTCTTTTGTCCAACCGTATTCCCCATCATGGTCACTTCCTTTTCGTTCTCTTACATTTACTTTATCGAACGACTGATTATTAGTAAAATACATATAAGTAATTGTTATTATTAATGTTTTTAATAAACAAGGAGCTGATTGTATGTATTACGACGCATTACGCACATTCATTACTCTTGCAGAGGTTAAGAATTTTACGAAAGCAGCAGAAATACTACATATTTCACAACCAAGTGTCAGCTTACATATAAAGAACCTTGAACGTGAGCTAGAAACGGAATTAGTTGTCCGTTCGCGTAAATCATTAAAGCTTTCACCAACTGGAGCCATCCTATATGAACGAGCAAAACAGATTATCCGTATTTATGAGCAAACAAAGCGAGATATTTTAGAGCAGCAACAGATTGTAAAAGGGTGCTTAAAAATCGGTGCTAGCTTTACTATTGGGGAATATATTTTGCCCGATTTACTTGTAGATGTACATGCAGCCTATCCTGAGCTTGAATTAAAAGTAGTCATCGGAAATACAGAGGAAATCGTACAGCAGGTGAAGCACTTCCAAGTGGATATTGGGTTTATTGAAGGGCAAACGAGTGATAAAGAGCTAGTCGTACAGCCATTTATGAAGGATGAATTATGGGTAGTTGCACCTGTTTCCCATGAACTATCTCAAAAAGAAGAGATAACCACTTCAGATTTGCAAAATCAATCATGGATTTCCCGTGAGGAGGGGTCTGGGACCCGAGAATATTTAGAGCATGTGATTCGTTCCAACGGATTACAAGTTAAATCATTTCTCACGATCAGTAGCAATCAGGGAGTAAAAGAAAGCGTGATTAAGGGAATGGGACTGTCATTATTGTCTCATAGTGTTATAGAACGAGATGTGCAATTAGAGCAGCTCACCACATTACAGCTCAAGGACATCCATTTCAAACGAATGTTTTCCTGCGTTTACTCACCTATTATGAAAAGTAAACAAAATGTAGCAATATTTATGGACATGCTAAAAGAAAAATGGCCTTATTCCTAGGGGTTGGAAGTATGCCAATCAGAAAATATAAAGGCATTAGAAAAAATATCAAATGTAAATCAGGCTAACCATTCTCCTAGCCTGATTTATGGTTACAAAATCTGAAATTTCAATCCACGCACCTATATAAGGTGCGACCTGACTCGATAGTTCGTGTTGTATTGATACCAGTATTTCAATCCACGCACCTATATAAGGTGCGACCACCGAAGGATAGTATCGGTGCTTCTTTCATATTATTTCAATCCACGCACCTATATAAGGTGCGACCAGAAATGAAAAAAGTAAATTACAACATTAGGATAATTTCAATCCACGCACCTATATAAGGTGCGACTGCGATTTTTGCTCATAAACTCCTATTTTATGGATTTTTGTGAAATCTATGGGCAAAAATAAAGTCATTTTAAATTTGAATTAGCAAGCCCTCCTAAAAAACCACCTATATTATTCCATTTAAAAGGTGCGAATCCCCCGGGAAATTCATGTGCACTTGGGGTTCGCACTAAAAAATTAAGGGATCCTCTAAGTTAATTGCTTCCTTTGTACCAATATGTTCTACTTTTGTTTTGTAGTTATTTCCTAATCGGTAAAAGCGTAAGCTATCCTTTTCCTCATCTATTAATCCTGTTAGCTGAATTTTTAAAGCAGCGAACTGTGCATCGTCTACAATACATTCAAAAACTGAATTCTGCACTCTCTGCCCATAATTTTGACATACTTTCGACACTTTACGTAACCGCTTTCGGCCACCATTACTTGATGTGTTGACATCATATGTAACTAGTACTAACATTTTTTTCGCCTACTTCCATAAAAATGGTGGATACTCATCTAAATCCCCCCGTAGATAACGTGCCAATAATAGAGATTGAGCATAGGGAACTAAACCCCATGTTATTTTTTCACCTAGGTAAGGATGGGTAATCTTCTCTTGCTTTTTTGTTTGCCAAGCTGATAGAAATTTTTTCCTTCCATCATTAGTCATAATCACCGCACCATTTTCCTTATGTAGAAAATCCCCCTCTTTGATTGCCTTCTTATTGATTAAGGAAATAACAAAGCGATCCGCATAAATCCCCCTTAATTCTTCCATCACATCCAAAGCTAAAGAAGCTCTTCCGGGACGGTCGCGATGTAAAAATCCAACATATGCATCAAGACCAACGGACTCCAATGCTGCTGCCATATCATTCGCAAGCAATGTATATGCAAATGACAGCATGGCATTCACTTTATCTAAAGGCGGTCTTCTTGAACGGGAATGGAAGAAAAAGTCCTCCTTTTGCTGAAGTATCATTTGATCAAATATCTTATTATAGCTAAACGCTGCTTGCCCTTCCCACCCTCTTAAACTTTCTAAATCATGGCAATCTCTTACTTCCTGCATCATATTTGATAATTGCGCTGATACTTCTTTAAAAGCTACTAAATCAATTCGCAAGGGGTAATCCCGAGTCATTCGTTCAATCATCCACTTATGATTGAAAATTTTTCCTACAATAAAATTGCTGGCTATAATAGCTGATTGGGCTTCATCTTCAGAAAGTTGATATTGGCGCTTTCTTAAAACAACATTTCCTTTGCTCTCTCCTATAACTCTAGCAAGAAAACTCCCATTAATTGTCATAAAAACTAAAGAGATATTACGTTTTGCACAGTACCCCATTAAAGCAGGACTTGCACCTGTATATCCAAACGATACAATTGATTCTAGGTTATGAAGAGGCAACCTTCCTAATTTTTCTTGTTCCTTTAATAAGACAATATTGTCTCCATCCAACGACAAATAAACATCTGGCTGTGTAATAAAAAGTGTATTAAGAAGCTTCCTCATTCGTTTATTTTCCCTTCAATATAACTTTTTACCGATCTTTTATTCATTAGCTTCGGCAAACATATATGCTGAAGTGAACAGCTTTTACAAAAGGAACCTGTTTTCACTTTTGGCGTATGTCTTCTTTGATAGTAGTCATGCATCTCAGCCGAAATGTCTTTTACTTTTTGCCTGAGATAATTGGTAAAAGGAACTTCTACTCTATGCTTGATTTCATGATAATACATATATCCTTTCTCAATTTGGCAAAGTAGCATCTCTTCCAAGCATATCGCTTGAGCTGTTAGTTGCAATATATCAGCATCATCTTTCTTCGGTCGACCTCGTTTATACTCCACAGGGAAAGGAAGATGTCTCCCTTCTTCCCCGTGAATTTCTATACCATTTGAATGTTGAATAAATTCTACCACATCGCAAACACCGTTAATTTTCAAGCTTTTTGATTTTACTGGCAAAGCTCTGATAATCAATTTATTTCCGCGCTTTTCACGGATCATCGGCTCATCTGCTTTACGATGTAAGTAGTGCCCTTCAATTGTTTTCCCATTTTCTTCCCATTGCTGCTCAATATGAATGAGCGCCCATTGTCGGCGACAAAATTCAAAATGTTGTATTCCAGATAGCATTAAAAAGGCTTCTTCTTTATTTACCATCCATTACCTCTACAGGCAGCCCGTCCAATTCTTTCACAGTGATGGAATAGTCATCATAGCTCTTAGGTGATTCCACTTTTGGTTCAATTTTTACTGTTCTGTGTACTTTAGCTGAGGAGTATTGTCCTAATTTAGAATTATGCTCCCACCAATAAACATGATGAACTTCCATGCTGCCATCTGGTCTAGCAGAAGAAGCGTCATTTTCAAATAAATGAACGAGTGCTTGTTTCAATTTTTCAGCATCTTCATTTGAAAAGCCCGTTTTTTCAGCTAGTTGTGTATTAATACTTCCATAAAATACATATAATCCAAAATTAACTCGATGTTTCATCCCCATTGTATCCGAACCTTTTTTGTCCCCAGTAACGGAGTTAACACTTTTTGTAATTTGCATACTCGTAATATCAACGGGGTCAACACTTGTCGCTGTATGAATAGATACCGGTCCGCGAACACCAACAGATACATCTACATTTTTAAAAGCAAAAACTTGACCAAAACTGCGTACATCAATCCACTCTTCACAAGCTAATCTAGCATATGCTTCATTATCTTTTGCTTTTGAAGCCTTGTTAAGTTCTTCATGAGCATCAGCACGTTCTTTTAAGCTTTTAAAATTATCTACTTTATAATCATTCGACTGCACAAAAACGTTCTCACCCATATCTAACAAGCGATTTCTAATTTTGCGCTTAATGGCAACGTCGGAAATTTCTCCATGCCCATCGTAATTTTGTCTAGGGCGATTTCCATTTAATGGATCACCATTGGGATTAGCATTGTTCACAGATAAAACTACCGCAAAATCTATTTTTTTATCTAATGTCGTCATTTCCATTCTCCTCGCTATTATTTTCTACTGTCTTTTTTTGATACAAATCTCTACGTTGACTATAAAATCCTAGTAAATATTTTCCAGACAAAGGTTTGTCGTTAAAATCTTCAATTGTTAACCTTGACCCGACCTCATCGATTAGGCTCGCTAAATAATTGCCTCGTTTCCCAAGTCTCGCTTGATATGGTTGTATACTTTCCTGAAGTGTCTTCCAAGTGCGAGCAGGATGTTTAGAAAATGCATTCATATAACGAATCGCATTGGTAGCTCGCGTCTCATCTTGATCTAATGCCCTTCTTTCTAATACATCTGCTAAAGCTAATAATCGACCGAATAAATAATCACGATCATTCAATTCATGATCTAAAGCCACATCCAATCCCTCCCTTTTATTAATTAACGCACATGCTATACTTAATGTTTTTTCCC
Source organism: Virgibacillus sp. 6R (assembly GCF_001895305.1). Lineage (NCBI taxonomy): Bacteria > Bacillati > Bacillota > Bacilli > Caryophanales > Bacillaceae > Virgibacillus > Virgibacillus sp. 6R. The sequence continues at coordinate 2,175,384 of NZ_CP017762.1, forward strand.
ACTCCCATTTTTCCATGGCGACTGGGTTAGACGCACGATAAAATGCACTATTTACAATATCTGTTGGTATTTTTCTGTTATCAACAATGCACGGTAGCATTCTCGACATTAAATCTTTAACGATTTTTTCACTTGCTCGTGTACCATAAGCGGCGAATGCAATATCTTTAGTCGCCGGAGCTCCAAAAAACTTCACAAACTTTCCATCATCATTTTTGCGATAGCGATGTTCCCAAACACACGTTGAATGCCAATGTTCTAATCTTTGTAAATACAATTCTTTATTCATATTTCGATAGTATAATACTCCTAGTCTCCCAGTCGTTGCCGAGTCGAGAATTAATATTGTTACATTGGATGTAGTCGATAAGTCATGTTTGTATCCTGCAAATGCTTTAGCGACTTCATTCGCAAAGTGATCTAATGTGTTTGTCTTACTTTCCTTAACAACAGCTGCAGTTGGATGGATCGAATACGTATCATCAATTGGCATAACTGTTTGTAATTGGTCATTTCCCCATACAAGAAAAACACGTTCATCAATCATGTAGCCTTGCCGTAAAATTAACCACTTCAAAGCGTTATGCGCTTTTTGCGAAACTTCATAGCTAATACTTGCTGCTTCCATGCTTTCCTTAAATCTACCTCTAAACGTAAATCCACTTGTATCGTTTGCGGATATTAGTTTCGCTTTATCTGCAGCATGCCTTATTTTATTTGCGTGTCTTTCCGTACTTGCTTGCCATGTTCCTGTTACAAAACAAATGTCCTTTTCCCCAACTAAATTATTATAATAACTAATAAACGAATCATAGACTTCTTTATCGTCCCAAACGTCGGTTAAATGCTTCGCTGGAGAATACACGTTAAAACGAACAAAAGCGCTCTCTTGTCCGCCGGTAATAGCAGAAAAAACTGCCGGCTTTTCTCCATGTAATGCTTCATATTTTTTATTCCATTTTCCGATTAACTGATTTTGTTCATCTAAAAAAATGATGTTTGCAGCAACTAAATCTTTAATTAATTGTTTCTTTTGTAAGTATTTAAAAATACTTTTTACTTTTGGATGCCCATACGGCGATGTTGCCCAGTCTTCTAATTGTTCTATGTAACTAGCAAATGGCTCTTCTTTTTTAATTTTTCCGCCATACTTCACAAAATCTCCAGCGACATAGCTTAATTTATCATGGAGTGGATACGGCGCTACTTTGGACCCTGACCTACTTGCAGAACTTTCCGTAGTAGGGATTAACGTATTCACTTTATCCAAAACAATGGCTGAATGGAACTCCCCATCTTCTGTTACAGTAACTTCAATATGCGCATTTTGTGTCGTATGAGAAATCGGTAGTAATGTATAGCTTTTATTGCCCCTTGTTTTTTCAATTTCACCGACACGATCCAAATTTGCTTCATACGTTTCATATAATTGATTTAGCCAACTCATTTACTCACCTCCTAACTCATTAAGTAATGCATCAGCCGATTGTACATTTGTTTCATTGAATTGCTTTACCTTCATTTGTTTTATTGGACGCGTAAGATTACATTCCTCAGGGCGCGGAAATGTGATTACTCCATGCTTCATCACAGCATTCCAGAGGCGGACTTCCATTTGGTTATCCCCTGTTTCATCTGGATAATTAATTCCATGTACCATCGTCCCAAAATGCAATTCCTCATAATTATCGTAAAATCCTTCCCCTTCACCAAAGACGCACGGTTCGACATACGCTTGGCATTCTCTAGCACCAAGGAACACATCTCTTCTTCCTCCGACCTTTAAAGCCCGCTTCATAATGCTGTAGTGCTTGTTCTCATTTCTATCAAAAGCCATATCCGGTCGATGGAGATTGAATTCAAAATGGGCTTTTACTTGATATCTTGGCTGTTTTAAGTACGTGTAGTTAGCTAACGTATTCCCACCTTTATATTCAATGGGGCGAATTCCTTTTGATTCCATTTGAATCGGGTTCATAATTCGTACAGCATCTACGATCATAACGATGGTCGGCTTCCAGTAGACTGACTCCACAATCCCTTTTAACGCTTGATATGTAGGCACTTGATAAGTCAATTTTTCCCCACCTATTTTCGTAAGCGGATCGGTAAACAACGCATAGTCTCCCCACACTTCAAATTCAATTGCATTTCGCATTCGTTCACCCCCTTTCAATTAAAACTTATTAAAAATATAAACGCTAAAGTTATCTCATACGAGGAAATAAATCATTCACGCATATTCTACCTATCAAATTAAACTGTGCTTCTAAATAACTATTTTCTACTTAAAATAATTGCTGCTTCTTTTAAAATTGAGTTTTCTAATTGCAAACGTTGATTTTCCTTATATAATTCATTTATTTCATTTTCATCCCAATTATTTTTGATAAATGGATTTTTATAAAGCCTAATCCAATTATTTAAAGTCGATAGAGATAGATTATGTTCGCTGATAATATCCTTTTTAGTTTTACCGCTCTCATAAAGCTTTACAATCTTAATTTTAAATTCATCTGTAAATGTTCTTCTAATTCTTTGCAATTAATTTTCTCCTTGTCTATCTGCAATATAACAACTTCTATTGTTAATTAAATACTTCATAAAATTAGTTCAATACTTAAGTAGAATATGCGCTTTTCCTACCAAAAATTGATATGTTAATTTATATTAACTCATATTATCTCAATCAAATCTATCTTATAATTAAACAATATATGAACTAATATTTTCATTTCTATATATGTTATAATAAAATAATGCCGCATTAAAGCGTGGATTGAAATATATATTGTTTTATTTGAGTACAGAAACCTATCTCTTTATTAATTGATATATGAGATAGGTTGCCTTTATTAAATCATATACACCTCATCCGCACTATCGCCTTCCACATCAAACCCAAATTCATTACTATAGGCACCTTCTGCTAATGCATAAATTTTTCCATCAAAGAAAGATACTAACCGGTTATTTTTCATGACTAAATCAAGTTCATATTTATAAAGGTTAATTGTATAATGCTGCGCATATCGCATAATTCGCGCTAATTCTTCCATGGATATGTTGCCGCTCAACTCTGTGATAATTTCTTTTCCCCCATGCTCATAAGGAACGATGACTGAAGTTGTCTGATTATCTATGACACGGAAGTGCTCGGCAGCAGTTCGATAGCTATTTGTAATAAATAACGGAACCTCGGCATTATACTTACTTCTGTATGCTTGCACGTAGCTGAATTTATCCTTTGAAGATGTTAACAACTCCATCATATCTTTCTTTAAAGCGGGGATGAAATAATTCAAATCATTAGCAAATGCTAAGTAAAGCTCCTGAAAATAGCGTTCCATCGCTTGTGGCGAGAGGATATTGCCCCCATGCTCATTTTGATTACGTTTCATATCAATTAAAATACGTCGTGTGATTTGTTTACCTATTTCAATCTCTTTTAAAAATTTTAGCTGTTCTTCTTGATGGTCAATAACGTACACTTGTTGAATATCCTTTTCACCATGTCGATTACAACGTCCTGCAGCCTGAGCAATCGAGTCTAAACCAGCAAGAGATCTTATCACGCAATCAAAACTAATATCCACACCAGCCTCAATTAACTGTGTACTAATACAAATAACCGGAATCTTATTATCTAAGTCCTCTCGCAATTTGCTTAAGATATCATTTCGATGCGCCGCACACATGGACGTGCTTAAGTGATAAATATGGGTTTCATCACTTCTATTTTGTTGCAATCTCTCATAGAGCGTTTTCACAACTTTTTTCGTGTTTAACACAACTAGTACACTTTGAACATGTTCTAACTGTTGATCAATAAACGAAACTAAGTCATTAGTTGATACTGCTTTATCGGTTGCTTTGTCTATAATTTCCACTCGTTTAAAAGCATCAACCACATCCGTTAAATTCTCAACAATTTCTGCGTCTGTATGAATTTCTAGTTTATTTTGCACAAAATCTAACGCCGGTTGCGTTGCCGTACAAAGCAGAATACTAGATTTGCAATAGTTTTTTAAGAAGTTAAGAGCTTCATTAAATAACGAAATACATTTCACAGGTACCTTTTGCACTTCATCAAAGATAATTACAGCTTCACTTAAATGATGCAGACGACGAATATTCCTGCTTCCTTTTGCATAAAAAACATTTAAAAACTGCACCATTGTTGTAAAAATAATCGGTGCATCCCAATTATCTTTCGCTAATTTCAACTTCTGTTTTTCTGTCACAGTACCGTCTAGATATTCATCGTTATCATCATCATCTAGAATAACATTCGAATGATGCTCCAAAATATTTTCTGTATCTTTTAATATGCTTCGCACTTCTTCCGCATTTTGTTCAATAATGGTAGTAAACGGAACAACATAAATAATCCGCTTTTTATGATGTAACAATGCATGCTTTAAACCGTATCGCAAACTAGCTAATGTTTTCCCTCCACCTGTAGGGATAGATAGCGTATAAATGCCAGACTCTTTTTCCGCAGCTACTTCGCATTGCTCTGACATTTTCGAACGCAATTGATTAATTGGTGTATTTGCATTTGGATGGTTTTGAAATATCGTTATTTTTTCATGTAATCGTTTGTAATACTTTTCAAACAATGCCATATGATCCATTCTTGATAGTGTTTTATTTTCTTCAAATAACCTTGTATTCGTGCGATCCGCATCAATAAGCGCACTAAATACAAACTTCGTAATAAACATTAACTGCTGTTCAGCGTCCTCCTTAGGAACACTTTGAATAATTAGGAGTAACTCTTGGATAGCTTTTTCTATGTATTGGTCAAAATCGTTCTCATTCATAACATTCACGAAAAATTTCTCTACCATTTGATCAAACTCATGTAAAGGCTTGTCACGAACCCGATTTAAATATTTTGACTCTAGTTCAGGGGTTAAAAAATCATGTAGGTAAGAGTGATGGGATATAATAGCATTACCGACTACCTCAGCTACTAGCGCTTTGCCAGGTGTCATATTTTTTGTGTGTAATAACTCATATAATAGTTTTGCTCCACCAGTAGAATGATCAACACTACCTCTTTTAGGTGCGTCTTCAGGGGTGTTTATAGCAGCAATAATATATTCTCTAAATTCATTACTATATTTTCCAAAATCATGAAGCAAGCCGGCAAGTCCACATAAATGCTTTATACCTATTGGCTCGCCGTACTGCTCCGCCAATTCCCTCACCTCTAACAGGTGATCTTTTACTGTTTGTACTTCGCTGTCACTTTGTCGAATATGCGCAATAAAATCCAAGTAATCACAGCCCATCATTAATATTTTATTCGCGTTAGATAGGAAAATAATGTCATACTGTTCTTAGGTAAATTGTATCATAAACTATTTCTGTTTTCTATGTAAGAATAAGTATATATCACTAATTTTTTGGCTCGAATACTATAAAATTATTGAAATCCTTCTAAACTGTAATACAATAATCATTAGAAGGACTTATTACATTTTAGTGCGAACCCCAAGTGCACATGAATTTCCCGGGGGTTTCGCACCATTTAAATGGAATAATATAGGTGATTTTTTAGGAAGTTTGCTAATTCAAATTTAAAATGACTTTATTTTTGCCCATAGATATCAAAAAAATCCATAAAATAGGATTTTATGAGCAAAAATCGCTGTCGCACCTTATGTAGGTGCGTGGATTGAAATACCCCTAAAAAATAATGATTGAAACTCTACATCGTCGCACCTTATGTAGGTGCGTGGATTGAAATATGTAAAATCCTCCTAATTTTAATTTTTTAAAGGTCGCACCTTATGTAGGTGCGTGGATTGAAATATTTGAATGAATGGGGAACGGTTAAAAACCCGAACCGTCGCACCTTATATAGGTGTTTGGGCTCTAAAGATGATTTCCACCTTTTACCAAAGAAGATGGATTCAGATCTGAGAAAAATATCCATCCTCTTGAATTACTCTCTAGCCATTTCTGATGCTTGAAAAATGCCTCATTCATTTTTGGATTCACCCAAAACACACTTTCCCTTCTGTCCACCCTTTAGATTCGTAACAATATTTTTTATCATTTAACTCATCAATTAGGCTAATGATCAAGTTAATATTTAAAATAATACCTTATTTTAAAGCTTTGGTTTTACAATTCACCATTGAAGCAATTTTTAATTAGTTGTTACATGTAAGCAGGCGCTTGACGAGTGATTAATGAAAGGACAAAACAAATTAATATGGTATAGAAAGACTTATAAGGAAAACAAAAACCTTAAGTATTACCTTCACATAACATAGATACTAATAATAAATTCGAAACTAAATCCCTCTTTAAAACGTACAACGTACTACATAGATAGGAACAAATTCCAAACAAATCCATGTTTTCCATAACGATGTCACATTTCATTTTTTAAGGAAAAACTTCGCAATACACCACCGTAAAGGAAGGGAGCTTTTATGTACCAACATATAGAAGAACCAAAACAGAAAATTTCACAACATGCAATTAACGTATGGCGTATCACCAACACGATTGGACATTTTATTTTCTTAATCATTATCATCGTATTGCTTACCCTTCATGCCAATTTTGAATGGTATGGTTGGATTGGTTACGTATTATGGATATTACTGGGACTTGATATTATTTCTGCTATTTGGAGCGTGTTTTTTGAACCGATTCTACTACAAAAGTATTGGCGTTATGGAATAAACAAGGATTTTGTTCAACTAAAGCACGGAAAATGGAATATGGAACATCAAGTTATACCGATGACGAAAATTCAATATGTCAGCTTAAAGCAAGGTCCGATTTTGCGAAAGTATGGACTATCTAGTGTTTCCATTGGAACAATGGCGTCTACCCATGAAATCCCTGCTATACAGGAGGATGAAGCAAAAACCATTCGTGATGAAATCGCTGCACTCGCCAAAATTAAGGAAGTGGAGAACTAATGGAAACAAATAAACGCATGCACCCAATGATGATGCTCGTATCCTTTATTGCCTCATTGAAAGATATTTTTTTCATATTTATTTTCTTATTTGTAATTAATTTATCTTCCACGGCAACATGGGTTGAAATAGGTAGAATCCTGTTCTTTGTCTATCTTATTTATAAAGTTTTCTCGGTAATCATAACATGGTGGCGCACAACGTATAGCGTAAACGAGAGCTTTATTGAAATAAAACAAGGCATCTTTACACGAAAACAGCATCAAATCCCTTTTGATCGCATACAAAATGTCCAGACAAATACACCATTTTATTTACGACCACTTAACTTAACAGCACTTACGTTAGAAACGGGTGCAGAAGATGAGGATTCATCATTTACTTTTACCGCTATTTCGAAGCAAGAAGCAGAACAGATCGAACATGTTTTGGATTATTATACAAAACAGCAAGGTCAGGAGCCTGAAACAACAGAAACAAATGAAACAGAAACGGCTGATTCCAACGCTCAACCTGTTATGAAAGATAAAAGAATTGTTCACTTTAACCCTACTAAAAAAGATGTTTTAAAAGCATCTGCATTATCCTTTAGCTACTTATTACTCATTCCTGTACTAGCTTCACTGCTGAGTAATATTGATGAAGTATATGACTTATCAGAAACAGGTGAAAAGATTTTTCATTTTCTAAGAGAATCATGGTTTTGGCTTAGTGTACTTATTTTTATGTTTATTATAATCGCGATTGGATTTGGATTAGTTCGCACATATTTAAAATATGGACGCTATGAGATTTCCTCTGACCAAGAGAGGATATATATTCGTAAAGGGGTATGGAATGAGCAGCATTTTTCTATTCGCAAGCAAAATGTGCAAGCCGCTCATATTGAACAATCATTGTTAAAACGTATGCTTCGGATAGCAGAGGTAAAGCTAATCAGTGCTGGTGGCGTTGACCTTTCCGGTGAAGAAATAAACTCACTTTATCCCTTTTTACCAATAAATCGAGCTCACCACATGATTGAGGAAATACTGCCTGAATTTGCAATAAAAGCGGGTATGGAGCAGCTGCCGAAGAAATCTTTAGTTGCAAGAATATGTCAAATCCCATTGCTTTGGATTACTGGTACAGCCATAATTGTCATTTTCTTTCCAAAGTGGTGGCCAGTCTCGATTATTTTGTTCCTGTTAACGATTGCATCAAGAATACTAGATTATTATTTTACCTGCTATTTGATTCATGGAGAAATATTGCAAATCCGAACAGGAGGTTTCTTCATTACAACAAGTATTACAACCCGCGAGAAAATCATTGAATTTAAGCTTGAGCAAAATTTAATTCAAAAACGCTTTGGTCTGGCAGACATAGAAACAACAAATCGCAGCAAACCCATTCATGTCAATGCCTTATATAATATCCCCATTGACATGGTCCAACGTACGTTTGCGTGGTATACAGGTCGAAGCCCTAAAATAGAGGGAGGATCATATGGAGAACAAGATCTATATAGAAGATAATTTTTTTTCAGCAGGAAGAACAGCAATTAGGAACCATCATAATGAAAAAATCGGTGACTTAGATTTAAAAACAGCTTTCTCATCTAGTATTAACGTGTATGATAGTCAAGGCACAAGGCTTGCAGAAGGAAAGTTTAAAAGCTCCTTTTCTAGTCAATGGGTTGTCATCGATGCAACTGCAGAAATAATCGGAACGTTAAAAGCGAACTGGTTTTCCTTTAAAAAAAAGTACACGTATACCTTAAAGAATGGACATGAATACACGATTACCTCACCTGTTTTCTCCAAAACATTCACAATGACAGGTGAGCAGGAACGGGAAATAGTAGCTTCCTTCACTCGTGTCAGTAGCTTTTTTTCTTCTCCTGCGTATGAACTCATAAACCATACAGATCGTTTATCGATGGAAGAATTCATTGTTGTCGTCATGGGTGTCAATGCGATTGAAAAGAGTCAAGCCGCAGCAAGTAGCGGAGGCAGCTAAAGAGCGCTTGTCACGAGCGGGGGGCCGATGCCTTCTCTTACAGCGATAGAGGTTGGACCAAGTTCTTTTATAAAATAAGCCACATGAATCAAAGTACCACCCAACTAGTTCATGCGGCTTATTGTTCATATGTTACAAACGTCAAATGATGTATCTGTTAGCCATTTTTTGCACTGTAATAAAATGCACGTGCAACTATTTTAGCTCTTTAGTATATCACCTTTTGCTTATGTTCATGGCTTTATCTTCGGACTCACCTTATTCAAGCCTTTACCCAAGTTTTCTTTCCCCCGCTACTCGGTTTGACTGTTTATACTGTTTATCAGGTGAGGCTAAATAAGCATAGACACCGCCTAAAAAGAATCCGCCACCAACAATATTTCCTATCGTCACAGGGATTAGATTATAAATCGCTCCTAGGAAGGTAATCGTTTCCGGGTGAGGTGCTGTTAACGCCAGCGAAAAAGTTACCATGTTTGCTACACTATGTTCAAATCCAGAAGCAACAAAACCAAACACTAAAAGCATTGTCACTAATATTTTGGCGCCATCGCCTTTTATATGCATCGGAATCCAAACAGCTAAACAGACGATTAAATTACATAAAATCCCCCGAAAAAATAGTGCCCATATACTTAAATCCATCTTGGCAGCAGCTGTTTTCATTAAATAATGACTGTCCTCTGCTGAAGCATATAATCCTGTCCCAACAATTAATAAGGCAAAGAAAATTCCTCCGATTAAGTTTCCACTATAGCAAGCCAGCCAATTTTGCAATGTGTCCTTAACGGTTGTCTGTTTTCGTAGCGTACTCATCGTAAAATACATCGTATTACCAGTAAATAATTCCGCGCCACCATAAATAATCAACACAAGGGCAACTCCAAAAAAAATGGAAGCCATTATCGTTGCAGTAGGTGAATGAATATCAAAATAACCTTCTGCTAACCTATAGGATAGTATTAATCCTATCCCTACATATACACCTGCTAAAGCTGCTTTTAGCAAATATTTTATAAGTGAAGTATTTAGTAATGCTTTCTTTTTTAAAGCAAGATTTACCGCTTGTTCGATTGGTTGACTTTCCATTATGATTACTCCTTTTGTTTTATGCTGTAATAAAGCTGTTTAATGTGAAATAATTCACATTTATACTGTTAAAAATGGTAGTCCTCACGTATTTTAATAAAGTAAGAGGACTACATTATATCTATCTTCTATGTCCTATTAACATCCGTACTAATAAATAGTAACGTATATTTAGGATGAAGGAAAGATGTTTTTTTCATACATATAGCAAATTATAGCTTTATTAGCAATCAAACAGCTCAAGTGTTATTTCATTCCATCATTTCTATCATTATAAAAGGAAGAGATGACTTACAGCGCATCTTTATTTCCCTTCCTTTTTAAAATAGGTGCTATAGCTTAACCGTATCCAAGAATGCATGATAGTTGCTTATATGAAAATCTGCATCAGCTTGCTTATTTTGAAAGCTGCACGTCTTGATGCCTAATTCCTTGGCCGGTAGCAAATCAATTTCTCGATCGCCTATCGCTACATCAATTTGATGTTTGTTGTGTAAATAAGCATAGGAGGAACTATCTGGCTTACGTGGAAATTGGTCATCGCTCGTGACCATATCCTTAAAATAAGAAGTTAATCCGTGGTAGCCTAAGATGCGTTCCACATTTTTACGATCTTTATGTGTCATTATGACATTTACCTCTGCTGCCTGCAAAACTCCCTCTAAGCCGGGAAATGGTTCCACCTCCTCTGGCTTCATGTTATCTACAAGACGACGCACCTCTACCTCCTGTTCCTTTGTCATTTGGAAATATGCGATCGCATGGGAAAAGGACTTCTTTAACTGCCTATAAATTTCATTCTCGGTTGCCGTTTTTGTTAAAACTTGCTTGAAACACTTTGTGTAACTCGGATATGTATTGATAAGGGTTCCATCAAAGTCCCATAGTAAATGCATCTTTTTCTACTTCTCCTTTTCTTTACATAATGGTAGCTATCCCCTTATAAGGGGTAGCCACGTTATCTAATACCCCTTTTCAAAATTAACGAGATTGACTGTTGGTATTTCCCCTTTGAGGTAATGTTGTAGATTAGGCAGAAAGATTTCATCGATGACGCGCTCGTCATAATGCTCGGTTGAGCCTGCCGTATGGGGTGTAACGATGACATTTTCCATCTCCCATAGCGGACTATTCGCAGGTAAGGGTTCGGAGGCGAACACATCCAATCCTGCACCTGCGATCTCATTTTGCTGTAAGGCTTGAAGCAAATCTCCCTCGTTTACAATAGCACCTCGACCAATGTTGATTAGTATCGCCGAATCCTTCATCCGTTTAAATTGGGTAGCTGTAAACATATTTCTCGTTGCGTCGGTTAATGGTAATGTAATCACAACAAAGTCACTTTGGGAAAGTACTTGATCGAGCTGTTCTGGCTTGTACATCTGATCAACGTAATCGGTAGGCTTTCCCGAGTGGCGTACACCAAGTACCTTCATTCCAAATGCTTTAGCAATTTTAGCTGTTTCCAATCCAATGGCCCCAACACCAATGATTCCAATTGTTTTATGATGAATTTCTTGTTTTAAACGTGCATGGTACCATTTTTTCTCTTGCTGTTGCCTAACATAGGTATGAATTTTTCGAGTGAGCCCCAAAATTAGTGCAAAAATAGTTTCCGAAATGGGATAAGCGTGAACACCATTTGCACTCGTTACAAGAACATTATGTTGTTGCAACTTGATTAATGGAAGGTTATCAATTCCAGCGCTCCATGTTTGTACCCACTTTAGACGCTTATTTTCGGCAAGTACAATAGGCTCGATCGCCTTTTTCCAGTGTAAGATAATTTCCGCCTCTTTTAAATCGTCCCTTACTTCTTCCAATTCTTTGTTCGCGACTATTCTCCAATTTGGAAGTGCTTGTTGTATCCTATTTACATGTGCTTCCTTTAAATCCATGTTCATAACTAATGTCCGCTTATCCATCGTATCCTCCTTCTCCAGTTACCTATTGTTTTCCTGCAAATTCTGTTGCTTACAGATAAATAGAGATAGCTTATTTAATACCTTTTATCACCAGTTGCGGTTATCTATTGCTTAAAGCCTTCCATTTTCCTTCTCAAAAATACGACAGCTTCAAAATTCAGATTTCGTTTAGTGATGTACTTCGCAACTTACCTTCTTTGAAATTTGGCTCTTGTTGCATTGTCTTTTTAGGAAAAATAAACGTCCAAGGCATACTGCACTTACTAGGAATAGCCAATCTTTTGTCAGAAAATGTTTCCGTTGCAATTGGAGTGTTTGCTTCGTAATAAGTCAATGTTTGATTATGAAGGATCCAATCTGTTTCCAGACCATTTTGAATAAGTACCGTTATTAATAAATCACCAAGATGGTTATGCGCTTGGTTTAGTAATAGAAATGGGCGAAGCGGCTTGTCCTTTTCATTTGCTTGTTCAAAAACATGTTTTATTCTTTCCCGATCTCTAGCATCAATGGTTCTGTCCCAGGCCGATTCAAAAATTAAACGTTGCATATTCTCACCTCATTTACGCTTAGTATACCATTTTCGCGTGTCATTCGCTTACCATTCCTTTACATATACTATACCAACCATGAATACTGTGCACTTGGATCAGAGACTTGGTAAAAAACAGTAGTGGTACAAGTCATACTGGCTGAATACAATAGTATCGGAAAGATGAAATGGAGATAATAATTCATTATAAGCAATTATATCCCGTATATAAGGTGCTGTAAGACTCCCGCTTTAGGAGTTGGATAACCTGTACTGCACCAAGTCTAAGTGGGAGATAACAGAACCTAAATACCCTATTTTGTAAGAGCCTTTAGGTCATAACCTTGGGCTACTAACAATCAGTGGAAATGAATGAAAACCCCCACTGATTGAAGATTCACTTCATATAATTACTGTTTTTATACACTGTAATGTGATTTGGACGAACGAATAAAGAAGGTGACCAAATGAATTTTTTAGGTTATATCCTATTAGGTATTTCTTTATCAGCACCTGTAGGGCCAATCAATGCGGCACAGCTAAATAAAGGGATGAATCATGGCTTTATCCACGCTTGGTTAGTTGGATTAGGCGGAATGATTGGTGATCTTATCTTTATGCTGCTCATTTACTTTGGTATAGCACAATTTTTAACGACACCATTCATGAAAACATTCCTATGGCTATTTGGCTTTTTCATTCTTGTCTATACCGGAATAGAAAGTATAACTGGGGCAAAAAAATCATTGCACGTCGATCACGCTATTCGACAGACATCAAAAATGAAATCATTTCGCACAGGTTTTCTTTTGGCTATTTCCAATCCACTAAATATTATTTTCTGGCTTGGGATTTATGAGGCTGTATTAGCAAAAACAAGTGACTTGTATAGTAATTATCAGTTGTTATTGTATAGTAGTGGGATTTTTTTGGGTATCTTTCTTTGGGATGTGATTATGGCGGGAGTTGCCACTTCTTTTCGACGGTTTTTTCATGAACGGGTGCAATATTTCATTACGATTGGTGCTGGGTTGCTGCTCATCGGTTTTGGACTATACTTCGGATATGAAGCAGTACTTCTTTTCACGAACTAGTTATCTATAGTGACTCCTCACGAGAATTTGCAGGCTCCGAGCTCCGTCGACATCCACTATTTACCTCCCTATTCATACATAGGTAAGCACCCATTTCTTATCCTTATCATACGTTATCACAAGAAGGAGGAAGTGGGAAAAATGGGTGTACTGTATGATAAACAATGGCTTGATCAAGAAATGGATAGACTGCCTCCATGGACACAGCCATTGTATAAAACCTTTACCGACATGCTCGTGGGAGATAATACGTACCCTTGTGTTCCTGCGAGACAAGGATTTTTGGAAAATCAGCTCCGCTTCAGTTTTATTTCCGACCCACGTGAAAAAAGGGCAGCGGAAGAGGTCGCCACTGCATTAAAAACGTATGGACGCAATGCCCGAGAATTTGGAGACTACACTTCTTTAGCCGTATTTTTCCAAACACCTAAGGATATGTATACGACCTATACAGTGGAAGATTATCGTAATCTATTCTGGAACATCATTAATAAAGTCACCGCATACGATGAAAAAGCGTGGCCAGAATCTATCCCGCAAAACCCCACACATCATGAATGGGAGTTTTGCTTTGATGGCGAGCCGTATTTTATATTTTGTGCTACTCCTGCACACCAAAAACGGAAAAGTCGCTATTTTCCATGCTTTTTTATTGCCTTTCAACCACGCTGGGTATTTGCAAACCTCAATAGAAACACAGCTTTTGGTAGGAAAATGAAAAACATCATTCGAAGGCGGCTTATAAAATATGACGGTATGCCTGGCCATCCAGATTTAAAGTGGTATGGACAGGAGGACAATCATGAATGGAAGCAATATTTTTTAAGCGATGAAGAGGATAGTCCGAGTAAATGTCCATTTATGCGAATGAGGCAAAAGACGAGCTCATTTTTTAAGTAAGATGAGAAAAATATTCTAAGTACAAACTTTACTTAACTTGATAATCATAATTCAGTGGAGCGGAAAGGTTTTCTCCACTGAGTTTGCTTTTCCATCACTGTCGTCACTAGGGATAAAATCGCCTCTTGCCCAAGCATCAGCAAAGCAGCTAATGCATCATATAAGATACATGTTCCAGCTGCTATGATAAATGCATTAAAACTGCTACACCACTTGTTTGAATAGTATACTTGTCCTTAGAAAAACTTGGCTTGTCGCCAAGTCTTATGGCGCAAGCCTTTGTTTTTCTTATACTATAAACCAAAAAAATCTTATACTTTCCTATAGTGCAAGAAAAAAACCGGTGCCGATCGTACATCCCCCTAATAAGGACAGCCGCCACCATTTCATTTGTTCCTTTTTCATATGGACCTTTTTCGCAAAAGAGGTAGTGTCATACAGCGAATTCCCCCACCGGCCTTTTCTAATTCAGATACATCAATCTCTAAGAAACGCTTATGCTTTAACTTCGGATGGGATTGTAACATTTGCTTATGCGCCTGCTTACTAATTAATATTGTTTCTGGATCAATGTTTAGAAAGTTAATATCCGGAATCGTCTCGTACTTTTCCAGCCAATAAACAGAGAAGCCATGACGGTTTAAAAACTGCTCAGCCATGTCATACCACTGGATCCCTTCCGCGTTGGTGAGGTGCACAGGTAAAAATCGCATATAACTTTTAGCTACTACCAGGTCTTCATTTGCAACATTGCAATTCATATCTAAATGAAGCGTATCTGCCCGCCTCGGTAAGCTAATCACTCCAATTTCAGAAAACCCCGCTTGAAAGAGATTCTCCATCATTTGTTCCACACTTTCTAGACTCGTTCGCATCCCAATATTGATAAATATAGCATCCGAATTAAGTATAAGTACATCTCCATATTCCAGTGCTTTTAAACCTTGTTTAGCTTCTTTGATAAATGCATCGGGAAACCACTTATCTAACAGATCATGAACCTGATCATATTCAGGTCGCCGCATAAATGATCCTGCGACTCCAGGAAATATTTTATTGCCAAATACGCATGCCAAATCACGAACAAAAAACCGGTTAATTAACTGCTCACTCAGTCGTTGAGTAACTGCATCAAGGTGCAGTGAATAATCGATCGTATGAATACCTTCCTGTTGCAATGTCAAAATAAATGTATGAAAATTTTCCAGTGCTTTTTTTTGCTGAACCGGAGCACTCCATTGCACATTCTCAGCCACTTGTAAGCTAGGAATACTTTGCTCAGAAGGTGAACAAACAAGCACCGTTTGCAGTGCACCATGCTCAGACCAGCAACTAGGTTTATCTAATTGCACCATGTTAATCGCCCTTTCCTCTTTATGGTTATATGTTTGCCATTTTAAAAAAGGTTATGTGTTCAGCAAAAACATTGCCAATTTATACATGAAAACAAATAAACAGGAAAATCTATGATGGAAAATACTATTAAGGAGGAATTCATGATGCATAACATGAATCAACAAGGAAACCAACAACAACCTGGAGCTATGCCGCAACAACAATCAACCAACCACGGGGGGCACGAACTATTTGATGCCCATGAAGTAATTGCAGGAATCATTAACATGCTCGATCAGTACCAAATGTACAATCAGCATATCCAGGACCCAGAATTAAAGGACATATTACAACGTCAAACTTCTTTTGTAACTCAGGCTTACAACACGATTGTACAAGCATTCCAAACCGGGCAAGATCCCAATGTACCAACACAACAATATGAAATGCAACAGGATAACAATGTCGTTTACGGAATAAAACCTGGGCAGCCGAAAAAGCCGAATGCCTCAATTAATGATATTTCCGACCAAGGGTTATCTGCTTACATGCTAGGAAACACGAAATCACTGAGCTCTTTGTTAGCTATGACAGCATTAGAAATGACAAATCCTGTACTACGTCGTGTGATCGCAGATACCATACCAAACTTTATTGAAATGAGCTATGAAATTTTTCTATATCAAAACAAAAATGGTTACTACCAAGTACCACAACTGGCGCAACAGGATATGCAACAAATGCTAAACAGCTATACAATTGTTCACCAAGGCAACCAATTACATTAATAACGACAATTAGAACAGGAAGCGCCCTTTTTTGAGAACGCCTCCTGTTCTCTATTTATTTGAAGCACGTCCGTAGATTATAGCGAGCGACCTGACGGCTTGTGCGAGCAACTTCTTCAATTCAATTGCTTCATCTCGAATGCTCCATTTTCAAGACAAAAAGAGCATATGCTTTGCAAACACACACTCTTCAGCCTTATTTTTGTTGATAGGAGACCTTATGCTTCTTACTCCCTCTGGACATCGAAAACATGATGGTAATCAATGAAAGACTAATAAACACTCCACCCACAAGAGCATTTTGTTCCACGGTAGTTTGTTCAATGACAATACCACCGATGAAAGAACCAAACGCAATTCCAAAATGCAATGCGGAATTATTTAAGCTTTGCTGGATATCAGCTGTAGCGGGAGCTGATTCGATCAAATAACTTTGTAAAGCTGGCGTAATTGCCCAACTCATCATACCCCAAATAATCATCACAACAATAAATACTGGTAGTATAGACGTTGTAAACGGAAGGATGAATATAGACAACGAAAAAATGATAAGCGTTGTAAGCATCGTTCGTTTCGTACCAAGACGATCGGATATTGTACCGCCAACGCCGCCGCCACTAACAGCAGCGATCCCAAACAGAAAATAAATCACACTTAGCCAGCTGCCACTAATGCCCATCGTTTCTTTTACAAATGGAGTAAAATAGGCATAAAGAATCGTATGCCCGGCCATAAATAAAAAAGTGGTCGAATGAGCTGAGAAAATTTTACTTTCTTTTAATGAATTGATTTGCTCCTTGATTGATACTTGCGGTTTAGGTGGCACCTTCTCCATTAAGAAATACACGCCAACCATTGATAATAGGGTTAACAAAACAATAAACAAAAATGGAGCTCGCCAGCCAAACGCATTGCCAAGTACCAGTCCAATGGGAACACCTAGTACAATGGAGCCGCTAATGCCCATTGATACAAACCCAATGGCACGTCCACGGTGTTTCTCACTTCCAATATTAGCAGCGATCGTTAAACATAAAATAATGAGTAAAGAACCACTTGCTGCAGATAGCATTCGACCGACAAATAATACGCTATACACAGGGCTGAGTGCTACAATTAAATTACTAAAAGAAAAAAGCAGTAAGAAAATGAGTGTGAGACGTTTTCTCTCCACTTTTGCTGTGGCAATCATTAGTAGTGGAGCTGTGATTGCAAACACAAGTGAAAAAATGGTAATTAATAGCCCAGCCTTCCCGAGACTGACATTCAAGTCTGCTGCTACTAAGTCTAATATTCCTCCAATGATTAGCTCTACCATTCCCACTACAAAAGATACAATAGTTAGTAAATATACACGTTTATCCATACTATGACGCCTTTCTTATAAATTCATGAAGAAACATTTCGCAAACAACCTAACAACATTTAAACATACTGAACTACTGAAAGAGACAGTAATATTTAGAATTCGCTGAAAGGTTTATACAAGTATAAACGCGCTGTCATCCTTCCCCATGACACAATGAGAAAAGAATGAAGCGCGACGTATTTAAAAAGCAAAATCGTTTCCCTAGCAGATGGTAACCTTACACTGAAAGGAATTTCCATCGTTCCTATTATAACAGATAGACGACCAATTGCGACGATAACAACACTATTATTTGCTACAAATCCTTAATGAAGCTCTGGCCAGTAACCCTTATTTGCTTCCATTAAATCATCAAGCAATTGTTTTGCTACTGTAGCACTAGGAACCGTTTGTGATAATGTCAATGCTTGCCATAGTTTTTGATAAGATTGTTCAATCCATGCTTCCACTGCTAATTTTTCAACAGCTACCTGCTGCTCCATAAGTCCTTTTTGGAAGGCAGGAATTGCGCCTATCGCTAGCGGCTCATAGCCATCTTTACCGACAATACAAGGGATTTCAACCATTGCGTCATCAGGAAAATTCTGTATAGCACCTTTATTTTCAACAATAAGGAGCATTCTTTCTTTCGTATTAAATGCCAAAGCAGTTGCTAAATCGACGATAAACTCTGCATGAATACCGACTGCTAGCTTCGTACCTTTGGAATGGCCATTTTTTTGAATTTCCGCACAAGCTGAAAACACTTCTGTCTCTCTGCCATCAATTACTTCATTCGCTCGAGTGTAGTGTGGATTTGTATGCTCCACTACATAATCTGGGTAGAGATAATATTTTAAATAGGTATTTGGTATAGTAGTAGGTTCTATAGCAACTAAGTGCTTAGCGAATAAATTCGTCTCAAACCAACTATCTTTATTTTCTGTTGCCATACCTTTTTCACCATTAATAAAACCATATTTCTTCATATGTTCTATTAATTCAGGAAGCAATTCTTTTCCGGATTTATCCTTAATAGATGTATACCAACCAAAGTGATTGAGACCATAATAACGAATATCTAAATCCTTCCGAGAAGATACACCAACAATATCAGCGATGCTATGCTCCATTCCTATTGGCATATCGCAAATGTTAATTACCCGTGAGTTTGGGCGTAATCTTCGCGTAGCTTCAGCTACTATGGAGGCTGGGTTAGAATAGTTTAACATCCAACAATGAGGTGAATATTTTTCCATATAGTCAATATTTTCCAAAACACCGCCAATAGATCGCATTCCATAAGCTATACCGCCTGGTCCGCATGTTTCTTGACCTACGCAACCGTGCTTCAATGGAATTTTTTCATCCAATTCACGCATTGGCAATTTACCAACTCGTATATGCGCTAAACAAAAGTCTACATCGGTATATGCTTCTTCAGGATCTGTTGTAGCCACATATTCAATCGTTGGATCTTTTTCATTGATCAAAATCCCACATGCTTTAGCAACCTTATTCTGTCTTGCTTCATCATCATCGTACAGCTTAATTTTTCGTAAAGGTAAGCGATCCAGGTTGTCTAACAGCATCAAAATAATCTCTGGAGTATACGTACTCCCTCCGCCTGCAATAACTACAGATAATTTGTTTTTCATGCAACGTCCCCGCTTTCATAAAAGTAATATTGCATAAGCATATGTACTTTAGATGAAAAGGAAGTTCAGTTCAATTATGTTATTGTCCTAGACTTAAAGTACCGGTGCTTGGTTGCATCTTTAGGTTAGCAACAAATACTCCTTTACTCAATTAAACTTTTGCCGCTTAATTAGGAAACAACCTAGAACAAAGGCGCAAGCGCCCGTTTAGCAACGTAGCAAATGGAACGAATCAACTAAAGATTTAGGAATCATGCCACTAAAACAGGGGGATGCCGACGTCTGGGCGGCAAGCCCGTTTTTAGTCGGCCTTCCTCTTTGCGACGAACCGATGAAGACTTATCGTAGGGCAATTCGTGAAGTCGCCTAGTTGCTGGGCTCATGCGCCGAACGTGGCTATTCGGTCATTTCGTTATCCCCAAGACCTCATTTTATACTTTCTTTCTTGTGAAAAATGGGATCGATTCACATCAATCATTCCCATTGGTACTCCCTTAAAATAATATGAGTTTTACAAAAATATTTTAGTACTTAAAAATTTGTTGTAAATCTATGAAAAACATGCTATTCTATGAGTGACTAAATGAAAACGGATACAAAAGGCGGTCGATTTTTTATGGAAACAAGTAGTAAAGTAATTTTTGATTTAGCGATGCGTACAGCAGATATGATTGTGAACATGTTTGGCGATCGCTGTGAGGTTGCCGTACATGACTTCTCGGATCTACAGCATTCCTTAATTCACATTGCCGGTAATATTACTGGTAGAAAAATAGGGTCTCCCATTACAGATCTCGTACTCAACGAATTAACTAAAAAGCAAGAAGATGTAGCAGATATACCCAACTACAAAACACAATCCAAACAAGGTAAAGTAATGAAATCAGCTACTGTGTTTCTTCGGGATAATAATGATAAAATTATTGGCGCCTTATGTATGAATTATGATATTAGCCTCCTTATAGAGCTAGGTGGGGAAATTGACCAATTTATCAACATTCAGCAAGAGAAGCAGACGACAGAAACTTTTTTCAATTCGGTACAAGATGTTATTCACGAAATGGTCGATCAAGTAATCTTTGATCATAAAAAAGCACCGTCTGAAATGATTATTGATGAAAAAGTAGATTGTGTACGAATTTTAGACGAAAAAGGAGTATTTCTGATTAAGGGGGCGACCGAATATGTAGCGCATATGCTAGGTGTTTCCAAGTTTACTATCTATAATTATCTCCATAAAGTACGCACAATGAATGAGTATCAGCTAGAAGGAAAAAAATGATCGAATAGATTAATAGCTTAGCAAGCTTTAAGTTTGTTTTTTACTGTGTACATAAACAGACTATAGCTCCTGAATGTATAACAGGAAGCGAAAATTCCAACAACGAAGTAAAATCAGGAAGGTAATCTTTGTTCAATAATGAGCAAATAAGACGTCGTAAAACTATAACTTCGACCCTAATCAAGCTATACTGCGCTCTAATCATAGCTGTGTAGGAATCAGTTACTATTTTCAAGGTGTTTACTGCCTAGCATTTCCAATTTACAAACAACCATAAGCAAATAAATGAGACGACTTCAAAACTAACATCACGAGGTGAAAAGTATGGAAATTATAAAAGGAACATTCCTGTTAATTTTAGTTTTAGCGTTTTTTACATTATTCAGCTACAAAGCACCTAGAGGCATGAAAGCAATGAGTGCGCTTGCAAGTGCCGCGATTGCTACATTTTTAGTTGAAGCATTCCAGCGCTACGTTGGTGGTGATCTGCTACAAATCGAATTTTTAGGTGAAGTTGGCGATGCAGCTGGAAGTATGGGTGGTGTCGCAGCTGCAGCACTCGTTGCACTAGCAATGGGGGTTTCTCCTGTATACGCATTAATGCTAGGAGCCTCCGCTGCCGGATTAGGGCTGTTGCCCGGATTTATCGCAGGTTATCTAATCTCATTTATTGTGAAACAGATTGAGACAAGGGTTCCAGATGGGCTTGATTTAATTGTTGCAATTATTGTTGCCGCTCCCCTTACAAGGCTCGTCGCTGTCATGGCTGATCCGGTAGTGGATGCAACATTGCTTAATATTGGCGGTATCATTACAGAAACGACTACTGCTAATCCAATTATTATGGGAATTATATTAGGTGGCGTTATTACGGTTGTTGCTACTGCACCATTAAGCTCCATGGCATTAACGGCCATGCTTGGTCTAACTGGTGTCCCTATGGCAATCGGTGCTTTAGCCGTATTTGGATCTTCCTTTATGAACTTTGTCTTTTTCCATCGTATGAAGTTCGGTGACCGAAAAACAACGATATCTGTTGCTATTGAACCGCTGTCGCAAGTAGACATTATTTCTGCTAATCCGATACCCGTTTATGTAACTAACTTCCTTGGCGGTGCAACTTCTGGTATTATTATCTCTCTAGCAGGACTCGTAAATGGAGCAACTGGTACAGCAACACCAATTGCAGGCTTTGCTGTGATGTATGGGTTTAATGATCCAATGAAAGTAACGATTATTGCACTACTTTGCGCAGGATTCAGTGCATTGTGGGGTTATCTTGGCTCACAAATATTTAAGAACTTTAAAATTCGTCGTGTACATGAATTAGCTGAAATGAATGGGTAACTCAACGATATATACTGGGAACTCGTTATTTCGTTAGTAACTATACGTTAACAAAAAAACTATGAGGTGGTGACCACGTATGAAGTACAATTCTGTTTTCGATATTATTGGTCCTGTTATGATTGGACCTTCCAGCTCACACACTGCTGGAGCAGCAAGAATCGGAAAAGCAGCCAGAAATTTATTAGGGACGGAGCCAACTTGGGCCAAAATTCATTTGTATGAATCATTCGCTAAAACACATAAAGGACATGGAACGGATTTCGCCTTAGCAGGTGGTTTACTAGGTTTCGAAACAGATGATCCACGTATGAATCAATCATTAGAAATCGCAAAATCGAAACATATAGATATTACCTTTATTGAGGACACTGCCGCTGTAGACCATCCTAACACTGCTCGGTTAATCGTCGGCAATGATCATACCCAAGTAGAATTAGTTGGTGTATCTATTGGTGGTGGAAAGGTTGAAATCACCGAACTAAATGGGTTTGAACTTCGTTTATCCGGCAATCATCCTGCACTTTTAGTGATGCATAATGATCGCTTTGGCGCTATCGCTTCGGTAACAACCATATTAGCCAAGCATGAAATAAATATCGGTCATATGGAGGTTAACCGCAAGGACGTTGGCGATGCAGCTTTAATGGTCATTGAAGTTGATCAAAATATAAAACAAAACATTATGAGTGAATTGCGTGAGGCAGCTCATATAACTAATATTTGTACGATTATTAGCTGACCTTTACATGTCTAATCGAACCAAATAATAGTTACGTTTAACAATGATGTCAGTCATGGAGTTGCAAATTACGGACTTCTCACACCGTGGAAGGATAACCAAAAACATAGGTTAGCCAAACCTATAATACACTCAATGAGAAAGGAGTTCGTCTATGTTTCGAACAGTAGCAGAGTTGGTGGAAATCGCCGAAAAAGAAAACATCTTCATATCAGAAGTTATGATCCGTCAAGAAATGGACGTAAAAGAAAAAACGCGTGAACAAGTTATGGCGGAGATGGAAAAAAATCTCGAGGTAATGGAAAAAGCCATCGAAGAGAGCTTAAAAGGGGTTCAGTCAGTAACTGGCTTAACTGGCGGCGACGCCGTGCTCATTCAAAACTATATGAAGGAGAAAACACCTTTATCCGGCCATCTCCTTTTAGATGCAGTAAGTAAGGCAATGGGAACAAATGAGGTTAACGCAGCAATGGGCACGATTTGCGCAACTCCTACAGCGGGAAGCGCTGGTTGTGTTCCAGGAACGTTATTTGCCGTCAAAAATCAATTGAACCCGACTCGTGAACAAATGATACGCTATTTATTCACCGCTGGCGCTTTCGGCTTTGTTGTTGCTAATAATGCATTTATCTCTGGTGCAGCAGGAGGTTGCCAAGCAGAAGTAGGCTCAGCCGGGGCCATGGCTGCAGCAGCTATCGTAGAAATGGCGGGAGGCACAGCCCAGCAATCTGCTGAAGCATTCGCCATGACGTTAAAAAACATGCTCGGCCTTGTTTGCGATCCCGTAGCAGGACTTGTAGAAGTTCCATGTGTGAAACGAAATGCGGGTGGCTCGGCACTTGCAATTGTCTCTGCTGACATGGCGTTAGCTGGCGTTACGAGCAGAATTCCTTGTGATGAAGTAATTGGAGCCATGTACCGAATTGGAAAAACAATGCCTTCCGCTTTAAGGGAAACAGGAGAAGGCGGACTTGCTGATACTCCAACAGGTCGCTGGTTGAAGGAAAAGATATTTGGTTAGAGATTTACTTAATATTGAATTGCTCAATATAGAAACTTATAAGTAGAAAACACTGTAATAAAAATTCGCTTTCATTAGCGCTTATGAACGAATACTTTGTTGAACTTAAACGTCCACCTGCTAAAGCAGGTGGATTTAGTCATAAATGTCGGCAGCTAAGCCTAAAGCCCTTCTTAAGGTATATAGGTTAAGTAATCTCAAAGCTAGACTAAACTCACTCTTCTAGCTTGAATATTTGGATAGGTTACACTTGACTAGACAAAAAAGCTAAGGTAAACGGATACCGTCTAAAGACGGTGGAGTTAGACCACGCATTTGTAAGTTAAACACATCTCTATAAACAGCCTGTTTAAGTTCTCCCTATACTATTTCAACCCTTCCAAACCCCTCCACAGATTTAAAATTTTCTTATTAAGTATATAATTTTCAAAGCTATCTTTCAGCCACTTTCGAATTGTGTAATTGTTAATTTTTTTTAAATCATTTCGACAATATCTACCAATTTTCTAATAAATTCATGTGTTACACTATACATAACAAGACAAATTTTTCTAAAAAATGTAAGCTCATTTAATTATTCGAAAGGTGGATATGACATTGCTTGATACTAAAATTGTTGGAATTGGTAAAAAGGTTGGATCAATCGTAAAAACAAGCCAAGCGTTAAGTCATGAAATGGACATCGAAGAAGATTGGATAGAAAGGGCATCTGGAGTATATTCAAGGTATTATGTAGATTTTAATAACGGAGAAAATGCCCTTTTACTAGGAACTCAAGCAGCTAATTTAGCAGTTAAAGACTCTAATATTAAGCTTGAAGATATTGATTGTATTATCGGTGCATGTGGCAGTCCGCTGCAGGCTATACCATGTAACGCCTCTTTATTCCAAAGAGAATTAGGCTTAGAAAACTCTGGTGTTTCATGCTTTGATGTGGATACAACTTGTTACAGTTTTCCTTTAGCTGTTTTTATTGCTTCAACACTAATTCAATTAAATGTATACAACAAGATACTTATTATTAGTTCTGACGCACCAAGTCCAACTCTTGAGACAGCTGAACGTGAGGTTCGGGCTTTATTTGGGGACGGAGCAGCAGCAGTTGTCGTTTCAAAAACTCCAGAAGGTGAAAAAAGTAAAGTTCATCACTTCAAATTAAATACATACAGCAATGGAGCAGACCTTACTTCCATAAAAGGCGCAGGAACTTTAAGACACCCAAACCATTCAGAGACAAAACCAGAAGATAATGTTTTTCAAATGGATGGTAAAAAAGTTTATAAATTAGCTTTAAAATATTTGAAACCCTTTTTGAAAGAGTTGGAACGTGAAAGCAAAATTATAAATTCTAATTATAAATATATTGTGCCCCATCAAACAAGTAAGAATGGTATGAAAATATTTTATAAACATGGATTTGCAGTTGATAGAGTAGCAAATCATTTAACTAATCACGGAAATTGCATTGCCGCCTCTATTCCTATGGTGCTACATGATTACATTAAAGAAGAGAAAATTAAAAGAGGTGACAAAATTTTATTATTTGGAACTTCAGCAGGTCTTTCCCTTGGTGCTTTAAGTTTAACTTATTAATATAATTAATTTTTTCACAAACTGTTCTTACCTCTTACAAAAAATATTGAAAGGAGAGAAACAAAATTAATAAAGAACAAATTTTTAAAAAAGGAACATGCATAATGTCAAATATGTTAGATATTCCCAAAGATGAAATAACAGAATTAACAGAATTTAAAGAAGATCTCGGATTAGATTCTTTAGATTTAGTAGAATTAATTATGGAATTAGAAGAGGAATTTGACATAACAATAGAAGATGAAGACGCAAGCAAGTTCACAACCGTAAATGATGCTCTGTCACATATAAATGATTTACTTAACAATAACTAATTGTAATTTCTGGATCTCTCCTCTCAGAGGTAAAGATCCTTTTTACATTACTTTCCATTTCAATTCATCATTAAGTAACTAAAAATCAGCCGAACTTCCCATTTACCGTTTGATAGTGGGTGTATAAGCAAAGGCGCAAAAGACTTTAAAAGAATTTTGAGCACGAGCTGAATAAAATACCATTTTTCTTAAGAAGTTGCATTGTACTTGTTCGTCAACTTTATGAGATTGAAAGAAACAATATTCTTATCTAAACTACATTATCCTCCTCCATATTCGAAAGGAGAATTGCTTTTTTGCCTTTAAGTTTTTTTCTTTTTACGGCACTTCGGAGTGAGAGTAATAGTAAAACGTCCATTTCAGAAGTAACCATTAAACTAAATTCAGACAAATAAGTAGCAATTTTTGAATCAATTATCCTTTAAACTGGTCGTTTTTTAATATCATATAAATAGTGCTAACCTTACAACTTAAATAGGTATTTATGCCTATTTATTTAATTTTGCGTCCTCTATATAATGTAAGTAACCACTAACATACAAGAGGTGATCTTTTTGAAACGGCTAGTCAACATTTTCTTATTCATTTTCATGCTTGCTCTCACTGGCTGCTCTTCATCAGACAATGATGCTAACACTTATTCAGGAACTGTAGAAGGTAATAAACAATTCATTCAAGCGGAAACTACTACTGCACTAGTCGACAGCATTCATATTGACGAAGGGGACCATATCAGTAAAAATGATTCTTTGCTCACGCTTGATACAGAGAAACTGGATTTGAAAATAGCAGAGGCAAAATACGCTATTGAAATTGCCGAAGCACAAAAAACAGAGGCTGAGGCTTCTGGACGTGAGGAATTAATACAACAAGCGGATGGGGCTGTAAAACAGGCGAAAGTGAAAGAAGAATTATTATCCTTAGAAAAAGAAAGATCCAACATCAAATCTCCCATTAAAGGGAGGATTCAAGATGTATATATTTCAGAAGGCGAGTTGGCAAACGCTGGAGAAAACCTTTTATCTATCATTGACCCTTCTATAAAAGAAGTAATTGTCTACATTGCTGAGAAAGACCTTAATAAGGTAGAACACAACCAAACTGTAGAGCTGACAACCAATGCTTATTCCGACAAGACCTTTACAGGAAAAGTGAAAAATATTGCAACAGAAGCTCAATTTACACCTAAAAATATCCAAACCGAAGAAGAAACAGCTAAGCGTGTATTTGCAGTTACGATAGACATATCAGCAGAAAACGAGCTAAAACCGGGTATGACAGTTTACGTAGAACTTTAACTAAAGGAGGTTTACCATTGTTAGCAATTGAAACAAAAGGATTAACGAAACAGTTTGGTAACTTACTCGCAGTAAATAAAGTAGACTTACAAATTCACAAAGGGCATATATACGGTTTTTTAGGTCCAAATGGATCAGGTAAATCAACAATGATTCGTATGCTATGCGGCGTTCTCAAGCCAACATCGGGAGAAGGAACCGTTTTAACACATGATATAAAAACAGAACCTGAACATATTAAACAAAAGATTGGCTATATGTCGCAAAAATTTAGTTTATATGAGGAATTAACGATGAAAGAGAATTTAGACTTTTATGCCGGGGTTTACGGGCTGACTGGAAAAGAAAGTAAAGCTAGACAAGAAGAAATTATTTCGCTAACAGGGCTGTCCGGTCGCTTAAATCAACGTGCTAGCTCCCTTTCAGGTGGTTGGAAACAGCGATTGGCTCTTAGTTGCGCTCTCCTGCACAAGCCAGAATTGTTAGTTCTAGACGAACCAACAGCAGGGGTAGACCCTGTGTCACGGAGGATCTTTTGGGAAATTATAACCGAACTAGCCAAAGCTGGAATTACTGTCTTAGTAACAACACATTATATGGATGAAGCGGAATTGTGCACAGAAATTGGCTTTATATTTTATGGCACTATTCTCATTTCAGGAACACCTCACAAAATAAAAACAGAGCATAATGTCCATCATTTAGACGACTTATTTATAAAATTAGTTAAAGAACAACAAGAAAATTCACTCCATAGCGGAGGCTTAACATATGTCTAAACGTACCTCCACCTTCTCACTGAGCCGCTATATTTCTATTGTCAAAAAAGAAATCATTCAAATAAAAAAAGATCCAGCAAGTTTAGCGATCGCATTAGTGTTACCTGTCATGCTCTTATTTTTACTAGGCTATGCGGTAAGCTCGGAAGTCGAAAACATGGATATAGCGATTTGGGATCAAAATAAGACAAAGGAAAGTAGAGATCTAATTCAGCAATATGGGAACAGTCATTATTTTACTACATCTTACCATGTAACATCGTACGAAGAAGTTAATCATTTACTGGACAATGGTAAAATTGGTATGGCACTTGTTATACCAACAAATTATTCTAAACAATTGATACGTAATGAAGCATCCATTCAAATACTAGTTGACGGATCAGATCCAAATATTGCTAACACAGCGTTAAAGAATGCTAGTCTAATTACACAAAATAAATCTTTGGACATTCAAAAAGAGCAACTTAACAAACAGGGAGTTCAGGAAGTTAGTCAACCACTAAAAGAGGAAAGCCGTGTATTTTACAATCCTGACATGGATATGATGAAGTTTAATATCCCTGGGTTAATCGGCTTAATTATGCAAGAGGTAATTTTAATTCTTACCGCCTTTTCTTTAGTTAGGGAGAAAGAAAGAGGGACGATGGAACAACTTATTGTGACTCCTATTAAACCTAGTGAATTAATTTTAGGAAAACTAACGCCCTATACGGTTATTGGGTTTATCTCCTTTTTATTTGTTTTAATAGCTGGGGTCTTATGGTTTGGTGTTCCTATTCAAGGAAGTGTACCATTATTAATTTTACTAAGCACATTGTTTCTCATTACAACGTTAGCTATGGGAATTCTCGTTTCAACCATAGCAAAAAATCAATTACAAGCCATGCAAATAGCGTTTGCCATTATTTTACCTAGCGTTATTATTTCGGGATTTGTTTTTCCAAGAGAACCGATGCCCATTATTATTCAAGCTATGGGTGGCTTCATTCCACTTACTTATTTTCTAGAAATTTTACGAGGGATATTTTTAAAAGGTATTGGCATAGAAGAACTATGGAAACAAACTTTGATTCTCCTAACTTTTACTGTCATACTATGTATAGCAACTACACTGAGTTTTAAAAAACGGCTAGAATAAAGGGAGCCTTCAAGTTTATCCCCAAATGATGGTTAGTAGCCTAAGAGTATGACCTAAAGGTCTCCTAAACGAATCGGGGAGTTAGGTGCTGTTATCTCCCACTTAGACTTGTCCAGATCGTATTCCAATTCTTGATGTGGAAGTCTCACAGCACCTTATATCCGGAATAAATGGTAGGTGAAAATATGGATAAGCAAAATGATACACAGGAATTGCAGCAAGTAATCGAAAACTTTACAAATACTATGAGGAAAGAACAGCAATTATCACAAAGCCAATTAAAAATTCTTAACGCTGCAAAAGATTTATTTTCCGAAAAAGGCTATGAAAACAGTTCTACTTCAGAGATAGCTAAATTAGCTGGTGTAGCTGAAATCACGTTATTTCGCAACTTTAAATCCAAAAAAAATTTATTACATCAATTATTAGCCCCTTTAATTATACAGGTTAGTTCGCCATCTATCCTTAAAGAAGTTATAACTCAGTTTAATACTACACATGAAGAAACAGAAGAAATACTAGAAGCTTTAATGAAAGATAGACTTGATTTATTAGAAAAAAATGATGGTGTACTTAAAGTTTTGATTAGAGAATGTTTAAATAATGAGGAAGTTCGCCAATCTGTCATTCATAACATTACGAAGCCAGCCCAAAATGAAGCATTCAAATTTGTAAACCATCGAATTAATAATGAGGAATTTAGAGATGTGGACAGTCAAGCAGTAGTTGATCTTCTGTTTTATATTATGTTTGGCTATATTATCAGTCATCATGTGCTTAAGCTGGAAGGATTTACAAACGATAAAGAAGTTATGATCCAAACGATAATTGATTTGTTTCTTCATGGTGTTAAAAAATAGGCTGAACCTCTGCATAGAGACTCAGCCTGATTTTTATTAAAACTGATCAGCACTATAAACAAACGCATTCGGCACAGCATTTTTAGGATCATAGGTTTCAAGTATCTTCCCATAGCGTTCGCGATAATCATTATCTACTTCTAATTGCGGAATAACCTTTGTTCCCTCTTCAAAGAAATGCTTCGAACCACGACCCATTTCTTTTCCTCGTTTTGTATGCTTGTCTAGTGCTACATCCATAATTTCCGGTTTTTGCCCCATCGCAAAACCTTTAATAATAATATTTTTTAAAAAGTCACTGGATCTGTCCTTTTTGCTTTCACATAAGATCCGGATAGCGTGGATAAAATACATTGGCTGGTCGCCATCATTATACGGGAAGTTTTTACGCATTTCGTTTAAATTTTGCACGTGAATAGCGGCATCCAAATTACCAAAGCCGATATCCTCAACAGAAATAGTCAATAATCTTCTCCACATTCTATCGAGTAGTTGCGGGGAGCTAATAAATAATTCATATGCGTATCCACAAGCTTCCTCGAC
This sequence comes from Virgibacillus sp. 6R, assembly GCF_001895305.1. Taxonomy (NCBI): domain Bacteria; kingdom Bacillati; phylum Bacillota; class Bacilli; order Caryophanales; family Bacillaceae; genus Virgibacillus; species Virgibacillus sp. 6R. The sequence continues at coordinate 2,205,924 of NZ_CP017762.1, forward strand.
CATCGCTCTACGTATAGATTTTTGCAATGATGAAACAACTTCATCTACCTGTAAATTATTTCTTGTTTTCGTTTCTGCCCATACATTATAAGCTGAACTCATATCTATTTCTCTCCTTGTTTTTCAATATGTTTTAAAATACTTTTCATAGTTTTACTACCTTTTTAATTACTGAGGTTGATGAATCTCCATTAATTCCTGAACTAGAATTTTAATGGTTTCTGCGTTCATCAATTGATCTTCTGCATGAACGAGCAGTAATGTTACTTGAGGCTCTAATTGTTTCATTTCATCAGATAGAGCAGATGCATGAATATGATGCGCTTCGGAAAATACGTCCGACCCTTCCTGCAATTTTTTATGTGCTTCTTCCATATTACCTTTTTTCGCATCTTCTAAAGCTAGCAAATAGTTGGATTTAGCAAGTCCTGCACACGTAATGATTTTCATAGCTACTTCTGATAACCGTTCTACCTTGGACATATGTTATGCTTTCCCTTCCTCATGTAATTTGAAAGCTTGTTGTAATGCTTCTTCTCCGTTCGCCATTGCATATGTCCGAGCTTCTACTGCTGCTACAGGGATTTGCAGTGTCGCCTTAATGGAATCCACAGCATAAATAATTTGTGGTCCTACTAAACAAATATCCCATTTTCCTACTTCTTCATTAATAGCATTATTGGATCTTGCTTCTACGTCTACATTCAGATTTTGAGCTGCTGCAGCCTGCTTCATTTTATCTACTAAAATTGAACTGGACATTCCAGCATTACATACTAAAAGTATTTTCAATTCGTTCACTCTCCTTTGTCATCTCTAAAACGTCACTCTATATAATGCTTATTAAAAAACGATGTCGATAAGGCGATGATTTTTTTTAAGAATGCCTCTTTTCCATCAACTTCCAGTAAACTGGAAATGGAATCTTTATCTAAAGCTAACTGCTGAATAAACTGAAACAAGGTGCTTACATCATCGTCCATTTTATTTTCAATCGCCAGTAAAAATACCATTTTAATTTTTTCCCCGTTATGATAGAGTGGCTTCTTTAGCACCGCTACGTGAACCGTGGTTTTATTAGCGAATGAAGATAGAGGATGAGGAATCATAAAATGCTTCCCAATAGTTGTTGGATAATTTTCCTCTCGCTGTATAACATCCTTCACATAGCCCTCCAGGTCATTAATTCGATGATATTGTTTCAGCTTCTGCGCCATGTCTTCAATTAATTCCTCAAATGTAAGTTGAGCATCCTCGTAAATTTCAACAAACTCTTTGCTGAACATTCTTAAAATCAACTTTTCATAGCGATTGCTATTTTTAATTTTGTGGATTGTATTCGTGAGCGAATAATAATCACTTCGTTCAGGAATTCGCTCAATAACATGGCAGGGGATAGTTTGTTCGATGTTCAAAATATTTGTCGCGATAATTAAGTCCACTTGATGGTTTTCCGCGTACCTTTCCAATGCAATTAATGGCAAACAAGCAGTCACATCAATATGGTTCCTGAAATTATTGGCAAGCCAATTTTGGATAATATCATTGATTCCCATACTCGTATCACTTATAACAACTGTTTTCAATCGAATATTATTTTTTCTTAGAAAAATTTCAATATAAATCGCTATATAAGATATTTCATCATCTGCCAAATACTTCTTTTGGTATCGATATACAATATGGACAACCAACATCGCCACTTCGTAAGCAAACGGATAACGCTTTTTTATATCACTAATAATTGGATTTGATAATTCATAATTCGTGTCTAAACGACGGAGCATATATTCTATATGCACTTTAAGATTTTCCATCGTTTCCACGCTTTCCTTTAAATCAATGCTATATTTATCCAGTACTTCTCTGCGGAATTCATTTAAAATGGTTAATGCTGTAATACTAATATTTTCTTCGATCGACGCTGAACTAGATGGTATTTTAAGGGACCAGAAAAAACGATTTAAGCTTGTTTTATCCTTTTCTTTAATATCAACTCCCGACTTAATCAGTTCCTGTAGTAATGAGCTTACATCTCTATTAAAAAAGGATTGCGCATCAGAATGTATCGTATATCCAGACCTATTCCTGATAACAGTAAGATAAATAGCCCCGACCATCATTTCAAATGATTTATCATCTACAACTAGCTTCTGGGAAGCTAAATAATTTTTCATTTTTATCTTTAACAATTCGAGCTCTTTCTCATCAAAATGTCCATTTACTAAAAAACTAACATCTGTTAAGTAGTCGGGCTTATCAGATAAAATGAGCTCTTTTAGCATTTTGAACAGTAAATACCTTACTTCTTCTTCTACTGCTGTAAAGTGAATTTGATTATGAACAATAGCAATAGACCCTATCTTATACTTTGTCTCTAGTAGATGCTTCAATTTGCTTATATCTTTAAATACCGTTTGTTCCGAAACATAGAGCTCATCTGCTAAATCAAAACAATCTTGCTCTTCTTGGAATAACACCTTTCCTAAAATGGTATACAAACGTTGCTCTTGGTTGCGATAGCCTTGATGCTGTACGTTTGTAACAGGGTTAAGAAATGCCGTAATGGACTCCATGTCTTTAGGTAGCAGATAATAGCCTTTTTTATTCGATGAAAGAATTCGACATGCTTCAACGTTTAACGCTTTATTAATGGAGGCAATATCGTTTCTTACGGTTCTTGTGGACACATTTAATTTGTCAGCTAATTTAGCACCAAATATTCCATTTGGGTTCTTAATAATTAACTCGATAATTTCTTTTTGCCGATCCGTAAACATCGATATTACCTTCCTTTTCACGTTTTATGCACCTTTCAGAGCTTTTTCAGCCTATATTAAACTTCGTTGTGAAGTAATTTAATCTTATAGACCGTTTCAATAACTAACACACTTTTAGACGTTCAGAATCTGTACTTAAGCAGTTTTTTCATTTTCTTTTTTTACTTCATTCGCTTCCATTGCTTTAAAGAAAGGAAAGTAAATAAGCGTCATTAAGATTAAACTAATGAATACAAACACAACCGCCCGCCAATCCAATGTCATCAGGAAGGCCCCTACGCCAGGTGGTAAAAATCCTGGTGGGTTTGCAATCGGCATACCGATGAAGCCTGATGTCATTCCAAAATATGTTAATGCAGTAACAATCAATGGACCGAAAACGAATGGAATAAACATAAATGGATTTAATAAGATCGGCGCCCCAAAGATAAGTGGCTCATTAATTCCAAACAAGGAAGGAATAATAGACACCTTACCAATCGCATTTAAGTTTTTCGCCTTTGATCGCATCATGAGCAAAACGAGCCCAAGTGTTAATCCAGATCCGGATACTTGTAATATGTTATAGTATAATCCAAACGTAAAGATATGCGTAACATCAGCACCCGATGCGAAGTTGGCAATATTTTCCGCTTGATACGTAATGGCAAATGGCGCCCACACAGCCGAAGTAATCGCTGGTCCATGCAAACCAAAAAACCATAGGAATTGGGTTAAGAAAATAACGATTAATAAAGACGGCAAGCTATCCATTGAACTAATTGCTGGTGCTAACACATTCATAATCACTTGCGGAAATGCAACGTCACCCAAGCTTGTTGACAGAATAGCTATTGTGGAACCAATCAATATATTGACGATCATTGGAAATAGATTACTAAAGCTATCCCCAACCATTTGCGGAACACTATCCGGTAACCTGACGACCATTTTTTTATTAATCATGAAGCGGGTAACCTCTACCGTTACTATTGCGGATATAATACTAACAAATAGTCCCTGTGCCCCTAAATATGTCATATCAAGCCCATTCTCCGTAATCACACCGCTCATAATCACATGTGTAATCACAGCTGTAATTCCATATTGTGCCGATTGCATCCCGTATTTCTTAGCTAAGGAATCAGCGATAAAAAATGCAGCATAAATGGATAACAGTCCATTTGTAAATTTATCAGGGTACGTTAATTTATCAATATGATTAGCAAAAAACTCGTGAATTGGTCCACTTTGGAACACGTTCATGAACGCAATAGGCAAAATAAAAAACGAACCTATAATAATAATTGGAACAATTGCGATCATTCCGTCTTTTATTGCTTGTAAATGCTTCTGCTGCTCTACTTTATTCGCAATGGGCATGAGCCATTTCATTAAAGTAGATTGAAGTTTTGAGCTGTTCATGCTGACCTCCTGTTTGTGAAGTATTTTTCTTGCTTGCTACAATTTAACTATAATTGAAAACGGTTTTATCCGGCAAATAAACATTTTCCGCCATGTTAGGAAACAGCATGACAAGTTAGCCCTAAAATTACTCCCCAAAGATGCTTTTTTAGCTTTCTTATTCTTTTAGAAAAACTTGGCTTGTAGCCAAGTCTTATGGCGGGGCCTTTGTTTTTCTTATACTATAAACAAAAAAATCTTATACTTTCCTATAGTGGAACAAAGGCTCGGGGTGCCCGTTTAGCAACGTAGCGAATGGAACAAATCAACTAAAGATAAAGTGAACCTTCAATCAGCGGGGAGTTCTTCCATCCCCGCTGATTGTTAGTTGAACGAATCGGGGATTTAGGTGCTGTTACCTCCCACTTCAACTTGTTTAGCTCACCGCTTCCATTCTTGAACTGGGAGTCTACAGCACCTTATATCCGGGATAAAGGAATCATGCCACTAAAAACAGGGGTATGCCGACGCCTGAGCGGCAAGCCCGTTTTTAGTCGGCCTTCCCCTTAGCGACGAACCGATGAGGACTTATCGTAGGGCGCATTTCTAAAGTCGCATCGTTGCTGGGCTCATGCGCCGGACGTGGCTATTCAGTTATTCCCTTATCCCAAAGCAACAAATTTTATACTTTCTTTATACTTTCTTATTCTTTTAGAAAAACTTGGCTTGTCGCCAAGTCTTATGGCGGAAGCCTATGTTTTTCTTATACTATAAACCAAAAAAATCTTATACTTTCCTATAGTGCAAAAAAACAGACCTGTTTATACTTAACAGATCTGCTTTTCATTGTAAAACTAATTTCTTAAGTTATTTATCCAACACTTTATATTCTTTTTCAACGCTCACTTGCCCAAGGTCCTTCCAGTTTATAACCTCTGCTTATCTGCTTAAATTTGTCCTTCTTCCTGATATGTTTCACTCAAATATCATTCATTTATCCTCAACTTTTGGCACATGCTTAAAGATCTCGCCAGACTCAAAAAATTCAATTAACCGACTAATCCAGTTCAAATAATCGAGTGAACCTTTTATTTCCTTTAGTAAATTATCCAACTGCGCTTCCAGCTCTTTATTTAGCGCTCCTTCTTCCCGCAAATCAATCAACTTCTGATATAAGCTATGCTCATGTAATCTACTTTTACTAATGGTCTTGCGCCAATTCGCAGTAAACAGTGCGATGAATGTTTGGTAGTAATCATTTTCTACTTTAATCAGGTCTTTGCGGACGCCTTTGATAAACACTTTTTCTGCTAAATTTAACTCTATCATTTCACGAACAACCTGGCTCATCCGCATTTTACTCATACCCATAGCTTCAGACAATTGCTCAAGTGTCATCGGATCTCGATTCAATGAAATAATACCAAATACACGTCCAACTGTCTTTGAAACGCCAAATGTATACACATTATCTGCAATCTTTTCTACAACTTGATTTTCTAATTTTTCAATTTGATTTGGCAAGTTTTCCATACCACTAACTCCTTGAACAATTTCTATTGTACCAGTAAATATAACATAGTTTATTTTAAAAACAAAAAGACAAATAGGCAGATAACAGAAGAAAAACGGAGCAATTGTATGAAATACCGAATATAAAATGTGTAAAATATTTTTTTTACATATGTTATACTATATATAAGCCCATTTGCGGTTTTTGTTTCAATATTCCTTATCTTATAATAAGTTCTATACAACAGGCGATGAGATGAGGGTGTGTTGATATTTTGAAAATGAAGAAGGGGGTGCTTTGTTTTGCTTCAATTCGAACATGTTTCAAAAGTATATGAAGGCGGAACAAAAGCAGTCGATAACATCAACTTAAACATAGAAAACGGAGAGTTTATTGTATTTATTGGACCAAGTGGATGCGGTAAAACAACTACCATGAAGATGATTAATCGCTTAATTGAAACAACAGAGGGAAATATTTACATTGATAATGAAAATATTAAGGACAAAAATATCGTTGAACTCAGACGATCTATCGGGTATGTAATCCAGCAGATTGGCTTATTTCCCCATATGACTATCGCAGAAAACATTTCACTTGTACCTAAGTTATTAAACTGGTCTGAGGATAAACGTCGTGCACGTGCGGAAGAATTATTGCAGCTGGTAAATATGGATAAAACATATTTAGACAGATATCCAAATGAATTAAGTGGTGGTCAGCAGCAACGGATTGGTGTATTGCGTGCCCTTGCAGCAGATCCACCGCTTATTTTAATGGACGAACCATTCGGTGCATTGGATCCAATAACTCGCGATGGCTTACAAGAGGAATTTAAAAAATTGCAGCAAACATTAGGGAAAACTATCGTCTTTGTTACGCATGATATGGATGAAGCTATTAAACTAGCAGATCGTATCGTTATTATGCGCAAAGGAAAAGTCGTTCAAGTAGGGACACCGCAAGAAATCCTCAGCCAACCAGCTAATGAATTTGTCGAGGAATTTATTGGAAAACATCGTCTTATTGAATCAAGACCTACCCTGCAAACGGTTCAACAAATTATGAATGAAAATCCGATTTCCATTAACGAGGATAAAGCAATCTCCGAAGCGATTCGATTAATGAAAGATCATAAAGTAGATTCCTTGTTAGTCGTTGATAACCAACGTATACTGCGAGGTATGATTGATATTGAAATGATTGAACAAAACAGGAAAAAACAAGGTAACGTAAAGGAGATTATGGAAACAACGATTTATAAAGTGGAACAACATGCACTTTTACGTGACACTGTTCACAAAATTTTACGCAATGGCTTCCGTTATGTACCTGTTGTTGATAAAGAAGAAAAGCTGATCGGGATTGTAACCCGCGCTAGCTTAGCAAATATTGTTTATGACTCCATCTGGGGAAATGGCAATGGCGACAGCATATAAGTAGTGTTTCTATATAAGAAGCGAGGAAAGCAGAACATTGTTGCATGATAAACAGCTGTAAATAGCAGCATCTGCTCCCAAAAGGGAGAAATAAATGAACGAAGAAATTCGCTGTGTCATTCTTAATATGAATTAACCTCTTTAATTGTTTTAACAAGCAAATCTCCAATACAAAGGAAGTGATGACGTGGAGACGTTACAAACATTTTTTACGGAATATGGGGGTCAACTATTGTTTAAAACATGGGAACATCTTTATATTTCACTTATTTCGATTTCTTTAGGGATCCTAGTGGCTGTTCCACTGGGTGTAGCCTTAACACGAGTTCCTAAAGTTGCCGATAAAATCATGTCTTTAGTAGGCATTATTCAAACATTCCCTACGTTAGCGATTTTAGCTTTTTTTATCCCACTGCTTGGGATCGGAAAAGTACCCGCCATCGTTGCTCTATTTTTCTATTCCCTTCTTCCTATCCTACGTAATACGTATACAGGTGTATATAACTTAAATGAAAATATACTAGAAGCCGGGCGTGGCATGGGTATGACGGGATGGGAGCGAATTCGCATGGTGGAGTTACCACTCGCAATACCTGTTATCATGGCAGGAATTCGCGTGTCTACTGTCTATTTAATCGGCTGGGCCACGCTCGCCGCTTATATCGGTGCAGGTGGTTTAGGTGATTTTATTTTTGATGGCTTGAATTTATTTAAAACTGAATTTATTCTGGCAGGAGCTATTCCGACTACGTTGCTTGCGTTAATCATCGATTATGTATTTGGTCGGTTAGAAGAACGTTTAACTCCTACAGGAATTAGAAATACATCGGAAGCTGCATAGAAAGGAGGATACGCACATTGTTCAAGTCAAAAAAGAAACTGGTCATCATTACTACTATTTTACTGCTTTTAAGTGGGTGTTCATTACCAGGTCTGAGCGGGTCTTCTAAAGACACTATAAAAATTGGTACATTAAACACTTCAGAATCGATGACTATCGGCTATATTATAAAGCAACTCATTGAACATAAAACCGATTATCATGCAGAAATCATTGGCAATATGGGATCGTCCATTGTGCAGCACCAAGCGTTGGAGCAAGGCGAAGTTGACATTACAGGAACAAGATATACAGGCACCGATTTGCCTGGAACATTGCAAATGGAGCTTGTGACAGATACGGATAAGGCGCTCAAGATTGTTCAACGGGAGTTTGAAGAACGTTTTGACCAAACTTGGTTTGACCCGTATGGATTTGAAAATTCTTATGCATTTACAGTAACTAGCAAGTTAGCCGAAGAAAAAAAATTACAAAAGGTTTCTGATATTGAACCATATGCTGCTGATCTACGTCTTGGAGTTGATAATGCTTGGCTAAATCGAGAGGGTGACGGCTATCAAGGATTTGTCGATACGTATGGATTTGAATTTGGAAAAGCATATCCAATGCAAATTGGTCTTGTCTATCAAGCCGTAGACAGCGGTAATATGGATGTTGTCCTTGCATATACAACCGATGGGCGAATTGAAGCGTTTGATTTAGTCAGCTTAGAAGATGACAAAAACTTCTTCCCACCGTATGATGCTTCACCTGTTGCAAGAAATGATATATTAAAAAGCCATCCAGAAGTACGGGACATCTTGGAATCTTTGGCAGGTAAAATTGATGAGGAAACGATGCGCTATATGAACTATGAAGCAGATGTAAAAATGAAAGAGCCATATGTTGTGGCAAAAGAATTTTTGGAAGAACATAATTACTTTGAGAATGAATAATCAAGGAAAGCGGGTGATTTTTTGGAAACATTATCTGAGTTGTGGAACTATTACGCGCAAAACTATTCGTATGTTTGGGAGGAATTTTACCGACACTTTCTCATGTCTGCCTACGGTGTTTTGTTTGCAGCTATAGTCGCCATCCCTTTAGGTATTTTTATCGCACGACATGCAAACTTAAGTAAGTGGATATTTTCATTTACTAATATCATTCAAACTATCCCAGCACTAGCCATGCTTGCTGTTCTTATGCTTGTATTGGGACTAGGTCCGAATACCGTCGTCGCTGCGTTATTTTTATATTCCCTACTACCGATCGTTCGCAACACGTACACAGGTATCCGTAATGTTGATCAAGCATTAATTGAATCAGGACGCGGAATGGGGATGACCAAATTTCAATTATTACGGATGGTTGAATTCCCACTTGCTCTTTCCGTCATCATGGCAGGCTTACGAACAGCACTCGTCATCAGCATTAGTATTGCAACGATTGGAGCGTTTATTGGCGGCGGTGGTTTAGGAGCAATTATCATTCGAGGAACAAACGTGTCCGATGGAACAGCAATTATTTTGGCTGGAGCTATTCCGACAGCATTGATGGCAGTTGTGGCTGACTTGGGTATGGGCTGGATAGAAAAACGCCTTATGCCGAGATAAAGTAAGTTCTCATTTAGCGAGGCCTTTCTTTCTTCATGTATTGGCATATGAACGAAACGGACATTTGGCATAAGGTTAGACCCTCAACTTATCCTCCTAAAGTTTAAGTACAGATCTTACATCTAACTATTTGTACGATTAATATTTTGGAAAAGATGACGGAGATGGTTAATCACGTGTCTTTTCAGAATATGAGTGCGATGTCCCTACACTTGATTTCCCATACGAAGCCCTGCCCTGGGCTTTTTATTTTTTATCCCATATATAAGGTGACGTAAGACGCTCACTTCAGAAGTTGGATAATCTGTACTGCAACAAGTCTAAATGAAGATAACAGCACCTAAATGCGCTATTTCGTAAGAGGCCTTTAGGTCATACCCTTGGGCTATTAACAATGACGGAGGATGAATGAACTCCCCGCCGATTGAAAATTCAGTTTATAATTTTATGATCTAGCTATATAACAATAGAGGAGGACTGTAAAATGGTTAGTATCTTGCTACAAAAAAATGTGCCTTGTATGATGCGAGATGGAATTACGTTATATGCAGATATCTATCGTCCAGATCAGCCAGGAACTTACCCTGTTCTACTGACAAGACTTCCTTATGGTAAGGATAATCCATTTTATTCCCACCGTTATCTTGATACAAATCGGCTTGTTGAACAGGGGTATGTCGTTATTATTCAAGATGTAAGAGGGAGGTTTCAATCAGAAGGTAAGTTTTATCCATTTTTATATGAAGCAATCGACGGCTATGAAACAGTGGAATGGGCAGCCAATCTACCTTTTTCATCAGGAAAAGTTGGGATGTTTGGATTATCTTATTACGGCTATACGCAATTACTAGCAGCCAAAGCTAAACCACCACATTTAAAGGCTATTTTCCCTGCTATGACACTAAATAACTTTAAAGAAAATATGATTCGTCAAGATGGAATTTGCCGCTCAGCTCCTTATAAAACTTGGGTAATAGAATCCATCCTCCCTGACTTAATTAGACGAAAATATCAAGCTCAGAGGACATACCAAGCAAAAATGAACCAGTGGGTACAAATGTTAAATGATTTAGCAGCTTCTCTGTTTGAAACTACAATAGAAGAATGTTCAATTATAGAGGATCTTGGTGTAGGGGAACGATTGAAAAGGCTTGTATCTTTACCAGATGAAGATGTACTATGGGACGAGACGAGAATCACAGATGATTACCACCAGCTCCAAATCCCCGCCTATCATTTAGCAGGTTGGTATGATAGCTTATTACAATCCACATTAGAAAACTATCAGCAGATGGCTAAGCAAACAGGACAACCACAACGATTAATAATTGGTCCGTGGACACATGGTGATTTCAGTGGCATAGCTGGTGAACGATCATTTGGCATACATGCTTCCGCAGGGTTTTTAAATCAAAGAGGGGATTTAACGAACCTACATATTCGCTGGTTTAATTATTGGCTAAAGGGTATAAGCGAGGATATCACAGAGGAACCTCCTATCAAACTATTTGTGATGGGAATAAATCAATGGCGATATGAACAATCATGGCCGCTAGTCAGAACCGCTTATGTCCCGTACTATTTTCATAGTAAAGGAGAGGCAAATTCTCGATTTGGAGATGGTAAATTAAACAAAATAATGCCAGATGAAGAACCAGTAGATTCATTTATTCATGACCCTCTGTCACCCGTTCCAACAAATGGCGGACAAACATTATTTTATGGTGTTCACACATCAGGTGCAAAAGATCAGCGCTGGATCGAAGAACGAGAAGATATGTTAGTTTTTACAACTGCACCATTAGAAGAACCAACGGAAGTAACTGGTCCTATTAAAGTAACGCTATGGGTAACTAGTAGTGCAACATCTGCAGATTTCAATGCCAAGCTCGTGGACGTTCACCCTGACGAAACTGCTTATAACCTAACAGATGGCATCTCGCGCGTAGAATTTCCAACTGGTAATAAAAACCAGCATATTCGTTGCGTTGAAATTGCTTTACCGGCAACAAGCAATGTTTTCTTGCCTGGTCATTCCATTCGCGTAGAAATTGCTTCAAGCAACTATCCGCAATATGATGTCAATCCAAATATAGGGACAACATTACAACAATCGAGAGAAGCTAAATTCGCTAAACAAACTATTTTCCATTGTCGCGATTATCCTTCGCACATCGTGTTACCGATTGTATAAAAGTGATGCGTGTCGTAACATCCTAAATAAAAAAGCACCTGTGGAAAATACAAGTATATAGTATTTACCGCAGGTACCGTCTTTATATTGATTTTACAGTAAAAATTTGTTCCTCTCCCGTTTTAACGTGCCCCCATAGAAGAGGCTGATCTACTGAAAACTTATCCGTATTCATAACAATAATTGGCGTTATCACGTTATATCCCTGTTTTCCAATAAAAGTCAAATCCATCTCTGCCAATAAATCACCTTGTTTTACAGTACCCCCTACTGAAGCTTTGATTTCAAACCCTTTCCCCTCAAGGTTAACCGTATCCAATCCCATATGAATCAAAATTTCTATTCCATCAACAGAACGAATTATAATGGCATGCTTTGTTGGAAAAACATGGGTTAACTCACCTTCTACAGGAGAAACTACTTTACCCTTATCAGGTACAATAGCTATGCCATCACCCATCATTTTTTGGGAAAACACTTCATCAGGCACTTCTTCTAAAGAAACTGTTTTTCCTGTTAGAGGTGCTATAACAGCTACCATTGTTGTCAAATTCCCTTCTTCATCGGTCACTTCTTTTTGTTTCTTTAAAGGCTCCTTACGATTCAAGCTGATGCCTTGATCGATAATTGTTAAAATTTCATTTTTCAATATGTCTGATGTAGGGCCAAAAATTGCTTGCACACCATTTCCTACCTCTAGTACACCAGAAGCGCCAAGTATTTGTAGTTTTTCTTTATCTACATTTCCCTTGTGATGCACACCAACACGTAAACGAGTAATACAGGCGTCCAAATTATTAATATTCTCATGTCCTCCAAGCGCTCCTAACACTTCATACGCTTTTTGATTTATATCATTCACATTTTTATTTTCCTTGTCTTTATTCATATCTGCTTTTGTGTATAAACGATTTGTTCCTTCCGTGCCCCTACCTGGAGTTATCAAATTCCATTTTTTTATTGCCCAGCGGAAGACAAAATAATAAACAGCTGCCATTGCAAACCCTACCATTAATACATACCACCATGGCTCTCCTACCCCTGGTAAAATACCAAATAGAATAAAATCAATGATTCCTGATCCACCTGCATAACCAATATTAACATCTAACACATACATAATCATAAATGACAAACCAGCCATGAACGTGTGAAAAACATATAATAACGGGGCTACAAATAAGAATGTAAATTCAAGCGGTTCAGTAATTCCAGTTAAAATTGCTGTACCTGCGGCAGTTAATAGTAAACCTGCAACAGCTTTTTTATTCTTTGGTTTAGCCATATGATACATTGCTAACGCTGTAGCAGGTAAACCAATCATGACAAATGGAAACTTACCTGCCATAAATCTTCCAGCGGTAATTTCAACTGCACTATCTATTTGTTTATCAGCTAGCTGTGACATGTACATCGCTGTATCTCCTGATACCATTTGTCCAGCTAATGTAGTATACACTCCTCCAACCTCAGAAAAACGAATTGGTATATAAAATATATGATGCAATCCAAACGGAACTAAGCCTCTTTCCACAATTCCATAAATAAACATGTAAAAAGGCGGTGTATTCTCACCAGATAATGCAGCTCCCAACGCATAAATCCATTCTTGAACCATGGGCCAAATGAAAGACAAAATAAGTCCAATCCCTACAGAATACACTGCTGTAATTATTGGAACAAAGCGAGCTCCCCCAAAGAACGACAACATTTCAGGCATTCTGAAGTTATGGTATTTATTATATAATGCAGCAGCTACAAATCCCATTACTATTCCACCAAAAACGCCAACCTGTAAAGTTGGAATTCCAAGTTCCAGTGTATGTCCAGCCTCACTAATATTATCCATATTAACTCCAGTAGTAATGCCAATAACTGTATGCATAATTAAATAGCCTACAAGTGCCGAAAGAGCTGCAGGTGATTTTCCACCTGTCCAGCTTCCTGCAATACCTACAGCAAATAAAACACCTAAATTCCCAAATATGGCTCCTCCTGCGCCTTTCATTAAACTGGATATTGTTTGCCAAACAGAATTATCCAAAAAAGGGAAATATTCTATTAAATACGGTGACTGTAAGGTTGTTCCAATACCTAATAATAATCCAGCAGCTGGTAATAGGGAAATGATTACCATAAACGTTTTACCAATGCGTTGAAAAAAGTCAAATGTAAAAAGATTTTTCATTTTAAGCCTCCTTTGAAATCGAATTCATTTAATACGTTTACCGCTTGCTCTCTACAAATATGTAGAGAGCAAGCCGGTTAAAAATTAATTCAACTCTGGCCAATAACCCTTGTTGGCAACAACTAAAGCATCTAACACCTTTCTAGCCTGTGCAGCGGAAACCACCGTTCGATTTAATGTCAATGCTTGTAAGGCTTTACCATAGGACTTTTCTAAATAAGCTTCGACCGTTAGTTTTTCATATGCATACTGAGCTTCAATGAGCCCTTTATAAAATGTAGGTATTTCCCCAACAGCGAAAGGCCTAGGGCCATTTGCTGTAATGCTTGCGGCGACCTCTACCATTGCATCCTCTGGTAAATTGCTCACCAATCCATCGTTTTTCAGAATGACAATAAAGTTATTCCCTTTATTGTAAGCAATGGACTCTGCCACAAATAGGATGAATTCACCGTGTGCATCATTTTGAACGACATCACAGTCCTTTGCCGTTCCGGCTTCCACAGCAAGCGCACAATCTTTAAATACGCGTTTTTCTCGTCCAGCTTGTACTTCATTCGTTCGGGTGAAATCAGGATTTAATTTTTTCAACACTTGATCTGGGTACAGATAATATTGTAAATACGTATTGGGTAAATAGTCAGGAAAATCACGAACAATCTGTTCCACCATTGCATAAGTGTCTAGCCATGATTGATCTCGCTGTTCTGCATCAGCTGGACGAAACCCTCCATCAAGTATTTTTTCCCGTAGCTCTGGTAGAAGGTCATTTCCTTCGGTATCGTATAAATTTGTGAACCAGCCAAAATGATTTAACCCGAAATAAACAGGTTCAAAGTCCCGCTCATGAACGCCTAGCAATTTACCATAAGAGCGAAGTAAATTCTCAGGTTGATCACAAATATTAAGAATGCGATTATCTTTTGGAAATACCTCTTTTAGCGCAACAGCTACAATAGCAGCTGGGTTTGTATAATTTAAAATCCACGCATCTTTCGACTTTGCTCGGACATCATTTACTAATTCAATCATGTCACCAATAGAGCGCATTCCATAAGCAAAGCCTCCAGGCCCACATGTTTCCTGACCAATTAATCCCTTGCTTAAAGGAACTTTTTCATCCTTTTCACGCATTGCATAGCCACCCGTTCGCATTTGACAAAGTACAAAGTCTATGTCTTCTGTAAATGCTTTTGCTTTGTCGGTTGTATAACTAAAATGAACCTCTGGATACTCTTCTTTAAGCAATATCTTGGCAAATTCACCTATCTTTTGCTGTCTATTAGCATCAATGTCATACATTACTAACCGGTTAATAGGAAACGTATCCTTTCTAGAACACATTCCTTTTAAGAGCCCAGGGGTGAATGTGCTCCCCCCACCGACAATAACAACATTAAATTTTTTCATTAAGATCCATCTCCTGTTGATTTGATTTTTGTAACTATGAAGATCATAAATGACAAAACAGAAAACGCTTCAAAAATTTCATTTTATGAAACTTTTTAGTTGTATACTATAATACAATCAAGAAGAAGGGAGGATTCATTTATGTATAATTTTATGGTGAAACTATTAAATTTTATTGAGTCTTCAACAGATCATACCAAGTCAGAAATTATTATTGCACAATTTATTTTACGCAATGTAGAAAGAATACCTCATATGACTATTTACAAATTAGCAGAAGCCTGTCATACATCTCCTGCTACTATTACTAGATTTTGCAAAAAATTTGATGATATAAATTATAAAGAGCTAAAAGAACGTGCACGTACATTTATTGAGTACAATACAAATGAAGTGATGGTGGAATATGCGGAGAGCAAATACAGCGCAGGTAAATTAAATGATTATTTTGAACAATTACAACTATCTTTACAAGAGACAAAGAAATTATTATCATCAAAAGAGATTATTATAGCCACTCATAAAATCCGTCAAGCAGTCAAAGTTTCATTTTTTGGTGTAACCTATTCTCACCTACTAGCAAGAAATGCGCAATTCAAATTTACACGTCTTGGTAAAAATGCCACTGCATATAGTGACCCTGAAAATCAAATTATAGAAGCAAAAACGATGACAGCTAACGATGTAGCTGTAGTCATTTCTTTTTCAGGAGAAACTAGATTTGTCGTTAGGCTCGTTAAGGTGCTTAACAAAAATAACATACCTATCATTGCTATTACAGGATTTCCAAATAGTTTTCTAGCAGAAAATGCTAACCAAACCATCTGTATTAGTAGCCATAAAATGGATTACTTTAAGTCTCCTGTAGTAGAAGAAATCAATTTATTAAGTGCCGTTAACTCTATTTATCTCGCCTACTCCATGATTTTTAAATAATCATATTGGTTTAATTAGTAAAAAACCACGCTATCTACAAATCATGCAGACAACGTGGTTTCTTCACTTCTTCTTTGTTTCAATCGCGACCAGTAAATAATCGGTATTAACATGAGAGCGACCGACGCGCCAATAAATCCTAAAATCGCATAGTTGAAATAGGCAACAATGACTCCTGAGATGATACTGCCAAAAGAACCTCCGAGCGCTACCCAAACATCAATTGATCCTTGCGTTTTCGCTCGGTTATGAATCGTCGTTGAATCAATAATTATAGCTGTGCCACTTATGAGTCCGAAGTTCCAACCAAGACCCAATAAAAAGAGAGCAATCGTTAAACCAACTAATGAATTTCCCGGAACAAAAGCCGCTAAAATTCCCGAGATAGCTAAGGTGATTGCGGAAGCAGCTCCCATAGATTTCCTACCAACACGATCTACCAATGCCCCTGTGCCAAGTGATGACAATACATCGCCGCAATATGAAGACCGATGACCACTCCGATGGCTGTCAATCCACCACCATGATTTTGCATATGGCTGGCGTCAACGTCATAATCGCAACCATAACGACTTGAGAAAATACTAACAGCATCGCTCCTGCAAAAACGCCAATCTGGTTAGCTTTATGAGCAAGACTAGATTCTGTAGACGATCCAGGTGGTTTCTGGCTTGCTTCATAAACCGCAAACGCCCTTGCCACGAGTAATGGATCTGGTCGCATAAACAAAAATATCGTCAATCCAGCTAAAAGATAAGCCACTGCAGCAAGGATAAACGGACCTGCTAACGGATGTATGTTGATTGCTTTTGCAACTTCGCACATAGGTGTAACCAGATTTGGACCAGCTACGGCTCCAAATGTTGTGGCAACCATCGCAACACTGACAGCTTTCGCCCTTTGTTTTTCAGAAGCTAAATCCGTACCTGCATAACGCGCCATTAAATTCGTTGCTGTTCCAGCGCCATAAACAAATAAAGATAAAAATAACAAACCAACACTATGGATGTTCGTAGCAACAATGACTCCAATGGCGCCAATTCCCCCCGTAATAAACCCAAAGGCCAATCCATAACGACGGCCTAAACGCTGCGTCAACCGTCCTACAAGATAAGCCGCAAGTGCAGACCCAAGCGTAAATAAAGCTGCTGGTACACCAGCAAAACTTTCCGTTCCTAACATATCCTCAGCAAGCAGAGCTCCAACGGTAATCCCAGCAGCTAAGCCTGCCCCACCAAATATCTGTGACAGTAAAACGATCCATAACGATTTTTTATACACTTTTGCCTCTCTTCTGGCGATTCCATATAAGACTGGATTAAATTTGCATCCTCTTTCATTGCCTCTCCCCCTTTGCTTTAACCGCACGAGCTACTTTTCAAAACCGTTAAAATCATCCTATCGCGTTATAACCAAACACACAAGGTTTACCAAGATACCCGTGTATGTATTGTACTAAAATCGCCTAAGTGATCGCTATGTATCTGTTTATGGCTTTATTTATGTACGAATTAAAAAAGAAAGTGATGATACAGTAGCAGGACGGTTAAATGGGAGAACAGCGTGTAGTAGATGCTACGTTTTTTGACCAGTCTTAAACACCTCTCCACCGAAGAATAAAGAAACAAAAAAATTGAATATGTCATGCCCAAGCAACGAGCTTAATAATCTTTTATAAACAAAAGTTATAAAGTAATAGAAAAAGCGTATTGGTCAGCCTGTATTTCGTTGTTTATAATAGCTTTAAGACAGTCAAAAATTTAAAATTTCCGAATTAACTAATATTAATTTGATAACGCTTTAAAGATGTTGTTATTTCTTTCTTGCCAATTATTTTATCAAAGGGGACAAATCGATGTTACTGAATCCTGTTGTATTATCTGTATTAGCTTTAGTTGTTTTAAGCCTAGCGCGTGTGCATGTGATTTTCGCTTTACTCATTGCATCTATCGTCGGAGGAATAAGCGCAGGAATATCACTGGAAGAGACATTCACCTTGTTAATTGGAGGACTCGGAGGGCAAGGTGAGACAGCGCTTAGCTATATTCTTTTAGGTATTTTGTCCGTTATGATTGCAAGGTCTGGTATCACTACTCTTTTCATTCAACGCGTATTACCTTACATGCAAGGAAGACGTGCCATAGTACTATTCTTGTTAGCAGGTGTAGCCAGTCTCTCGCAAAATGTTGTTCCTATACATATCGCCTTCATCCCGATCCTAATCCCGCCACTTCTGGCCATCTTTAATAAAATGAAAGTAGATAGAAGGGGAATTGCAACAGCATTAACATTCGGTCTAAAAGCTCCTTATATACTGATTCCTATAGGATTTGGCTTGATTTTCCAAAACATCATTGTCGATGAAATGAAAGCGAACGGGATGGAAATTGGCTTATCGCAAGTTCCTTTAGCCATGGTCATTCCAGTAGCAGGGATGGTCATTGGATTAGCTATTGCTATCTTATATACGTATCGAAAACCTAGAGAATATCATGAGATCCCAACACAATTTACAAATGATGCAGCAGCAACCAACGATAAGACCAATGCAAGTTGGCAGTGGCAACACTCTGTGACCCTTCTTAGCTTAGCTGTTACCCTGACCTTGCAGCTTGTGTATGGATCACTTGCACTTGCTGCGTTAGGCGGTATTTTAACCATGCTTGTGCTTCGTGCCGAAACATGGCAGAGTGGAGACGTTATTGTGGAAGATGGAGTAAAAATGATGGGCGTTATCGCATTTGTAATGTTAATTGCTTCCGGCTATGCCGCTGTTTTAAAAGAAACTGGGTCCGTTCAAGCACTCGTACAATCTGCAAGTGCTTGGCTTGGAGACAGTCAGTTCTTAGCCGCTGTTGTCATGATGATCATTGGAATGCTAGTCACTATTGGCATTGGCACCTCTTTTGGGACCATTCCGGTATTAGCAGCTATATTCGTTCCCATATGTGCAAGCTTAGGATTTAGTCCTTTAGCAACAGCTGCCTTAATTGGTACATCAGGTGCTATCGGAGATGCCGGCTCTCCTGCTTCCGACAGTACATTAGGACCTACATCTGGTTTAAACGTCGATGGTCAACATCATCACATCTGGGATACCTGTGTGCCAACCTTTATTCATTATAATATTCCACTATTTATTTGTGGCATTATCGCTGCATTGGTTTTATAGGACGGATAGCTTTCATAAAGTGAAACAAAAGCAATCTATACTTGCCTTGTTTATCAAGATAGATTGCTTATTGAAATGATTATAAGTTTCTACTATATTTTAAAACAAAGTTAATCTTTAAGTATTCCATTACTTCTACAATAATGGCAATAAAATACGAATGATCGTACCTTCCTCTCCCTCGGGATGTTTTTGCTCTTTCATGAACTTTTCGCTCATCGTTTCCCCACAACAAAGCTCCCTTTCACGTCTTCCCCCCATTTTAGTTCATATGTTTCACCCTGATGAATTGATCCTACCCCTTCAGGAGTTCCCGTATAAATAATATCCCCTTCCCGCAAGCCGAAATGTGCTTGAAGATAGTCCAAAATCGTCTGGAAAGAGAAGATCATGGAAGTAATATTTCCCTGTTGAACTACTTCTCCGTTACGCAACAATGAAAAATCCTTTTCCACACAAGCCGCTTCCCCAGGAAAATCCCAAAAATCTGTGATTACAGCTGCATGCTTAAAGCCTTTCGCTAATAGCCAAGGATGCCCCTTCTTTTTTAATTCAGCTTGTACATCTCTTAACGTCAAATCTACTCCAAGCGCCATCTTGGTGACCACATCTTCAACCTTCGAATCATCCGCTACATTTTTTCCTATGTATAAAACGATCTCAAGCTCATGATGAATATCCCCTTTATCAAATGAGTAAGGGATAACTTGACCATGGGCTGTTACGAGAGAGTTTGTCGGTTTAGAAAAAACTATTGGTCGTTCAGGTACAGCATTACCAAGCTCAGCAGCATGATCTGCATAATTACGACCGATACAGAAGATATTGTTTATGTTCATTCGTATCACTCCTTCTAATGGGTTATTTTTCCTCATAGTATACCATATATTCTGACAATCCAAGCCACTACCACACTCTTCCAACCGTATGGTGCTTAAAAATGACATTTCTCCAAACATCCGTTTAAAATACGCGAATTATCATGCACATGACTATAACCTTCTGTACTTAAGTGCTACAATTAACATGTACATGTTGCTTCTGTTACTTTCAATGTATCATTCGTTCTAAGCTGAAGAAGCTAGCAGTAATACAGTAAAGGAGTGGAAAATTATGCAACAACAGCAATTGGAAAAAATGAAAAATGGAAAAGGATTTATCGCTGCACTTGACCAAAGTGGGGGCAGTACGCCAAAAGCCTTAGCTGCTTATGGAATCAAAGAAGACGCATATTCGAATGAGGACGAAATGTTCGATTTAGTACATGAAATGCGCACACGGATTATTACATCCCCGGCTTTTGATTCCAATTATATTTTAGGAGCAATTTTATTCGAGCAAACGATGGACCGTGAAATTGAGGGAATGTATACAGGCGATTATTTAGCTGAAAAGAAAGGTATCGTACCGTTTTTAAAAGTAGATAAGGGCCTTGCTGAAGAATCGGACGGCGTACAGCTTATGAAGCCAATCCCAGACCTTAAAGCGCTATTAAAGCGTGCAAATGAACGGCACATTTTTGGAACGAAAATGCGCTCTGTTATCAAAGACGCCAATCCAGAAGGCATCAAAGCGGTTGTCGACCAACAGTTTGAAATTGGTAAACAAATTATAGCTGCTGGCTTAGTACCTATCATTGAACCAGAAGTAGATATTAACAGTCCGGAAAAAGAAAAATGCGAAGAACTATTAAAAGCGGAAATACTACGTCATCTTAATAGCTTGAACGAGTCAGAACTTGTCATGTTAAAATTAACCATTCCTACGGTACCGAATACGTATAAGGAGCTCATCGAACACCCAAATGTCGTTCGTGTTGTTGCCCTTTCTGGCGGCTACTCTAGAGACGAAGCAAACGCAAAACTAAAAGAAAATGACGGTCTGATCGCTAGCTTTTCTAGAGCACTAAGTCAAGATTTAAATGTTAATCAGACAGATGAAGAATTTAACCAAGCGCTGCAACAAGCAGTTAAATCCATTTATGAAGCTTCGATTTAAAGAATTATAAAATGAAACTTCAATCGGTGGTGTTTTCTTCATCCCCCACTGATTGTTAGTTGAATGAATTGGGCTTTTATTGGCTGTTGATCCCCCACTTATAATTCTTGGCTTCTCCTCGAATTCCTGAAGTGGGGGTTTTACAGCCAGTTAACCTGAAATGGCTTCCGATTTCTCTTTTCCTATAATAATGGTATTTATTACTCGTTTTCAGGGGTATAGTAATACGATTTCCTGCTTTTTTCTCGATTATTCCTTAACCGATTAGAATACTGATACAAGGTTCGTTATTGAAGCGTACTATCGGATTATTTTTGAAATGGTAACCCCGTTTGTGACGTTGTCGTTTGGTTAAGTAACGTATTTTTGTAAAGTAAATAGTACGAAGCAGCTGACCAACTAAAGTTTTTCGTACTTAAGCCTTTTCCAGTTTCCGGATTATAGTTCTCACGAATCGATCCATCACCTAGTAGACCTTCTGCATGATTAAATAATTTCTTCGTCAATGTTTTTGCCTCTTTATTGTAGCCATAATTTTGTAATGCTTCAATACCGAACAATGCTTGGTCCATCCATACCGGCCCGCGCCAATAATGATTTGGATCATATTTTGCATTATCCTTGGAAGCTGTTGGGAATGGCATATACGTATTAAATTTGTTCGGGTCGATCATATTTTGAACCACTTTTTCCGCTTGCTGCTTATCTGCTAATTTGGCCCAAAGCGGGATCCATCCTTCCGTTCCCTTCCCTCGGTTTGTTAACAGCTTCTTCTTGGAACCGTCTTTATTTATTTGTAGGTCATAGAAAAAGCCTGTTTCCTTATCATACATATGATTTTTCATATAATCTTTAACGTTTTTTGCTTCGTTTGTAAATTGTTTTGCATCTTTTGGTTGTTTTAATTCTTTTGCCATCGACGTTAAAAAGCCTTTTTCAGCATATAAATAGGCGTTCAAATCAGCCGATTCCTGATTAATGGAATAACCAATGACTTCATTCGCCTTATTCCTATTTTCAAACACTAAAACACCTGGATCTCCTTGACCTACGCCTTCTTTATCAAAGCGGGTTGCATTATCCATGCCACTTTCCCATGCTGCTGCCTCGATAACAGCATCTTCGTTCAGCTTTGGATTACCTTCATTATCTTTGATAATTTCGTTAGCTTCATTTCTTTCCCAGTTTGCATCGCTTACAGTGCTACCATATTCAGAAATACCGTTTTGATCGTGATCTCGATTTGTATACCACCATTGATGGTATGCTTTTAATTTTGGATACATTTCTTTGAGGAATTTCTTATCTTTTGTATGCTCGTAAACGTTCCAAACGGCCCACGCCGCCAAAGGTGGCTTGGAGTTTCTTTCATTCCAGTTTCCGCCTTCTCCTCCGCGCGGTGGATCCTGGTTATAGAAAATCGCATCGATAATCGCTCCCTCATCTTGTGGTCGTACTTTATCATTGGACATAATTTGATAATCGAATAAAGCACGGATATTATTTTTCGCAAGCTCTGGATTAAATTCTGCTAATGCTACAGCCTGTTTCCAGGAATCCCATGCCCACATACCGATGAACCATTTATAGGACATGGACGGAATAGTTCCATCATGCTTAATCGCCCCAGCTGGGCTGCGCCAGTTCGTCATCAGTGTTTCAATTGATTTAGTGGCAACTTTTTGATATTCCGGGTATTTTTCATATGTTTTTTTGTTAAACGTTTCATCCAAATATCCTTGCCATCGTTTTTCGTTATCCTTAAAATGTTTTTTCGCTTGCTTCATGTATTTCTTTACTTTTTTCTGTTCTGCCTTTAATTCTTTGTTTGTAAATGTATAGCTTTCTGTCGTATAAGTTGTAAAAATTTTCCCAGGCTTAATTGTCACAGGCGAACGTAATGCTGTCACATATTCATCCCCATTAACGGCTGTTTTTACGGGTTGATCATGAGCAATCAAATATGCTGCTTCGTCGGTAGAAAAGTACATCCATGTTTCTCGTATATTTGCAAAATTAACTTGAACGCCATGCTTCGTTGCTTGTAAACTTTGCTCTAAATTCAAGGTATAACTGCCTTCTTCTATTTTGTTTAGCAATGCACCGTCCCAGGAAACGTCAATATGCAATGGTTGTTCCGTTTTATTTTTGATTTGCGTCTGGATCATAGCTGTTCGATTGCTGACAAAAATAAGCTCTAACATTAAATCAAAATCATCCATTTCATATTGTTGAACTAATCGACCTGGATAATAGGTAAAATCTAAACGATTGCTGTCACTTAAATCATATACTTGATTCGTATCTGTATTGCTGATCGAAATTTTATTTATCGCCTTAGATAAATTCACCGGATACTCCTCAGCAATAACGATTGGACCCGCAAACCCTCCAAACAATTCTTCTGCATCGTAATCCGGTAAATAGTAACCATGCCAAGCACCCAAATCGGAAAAATGGTTAAACTTGTTGGTCGAATACGTGCCGTATATGTCAGCTGTAGGGGCTGCAGATATGTCCAGCGTATTTGGAAATTGTTCAATTTCAGGGAGTTTCCCTTTTGCAGAGACAGTCGACCCACTAATACTTGCGCTAAACAATAAACATATAGCCAATGAAACCAAACCTATTTTTTTTAGTTTATGTGTCTTCTTTTTTGTCATACCTTTTCTTCCTCCTGATGATTTATAATTTACATTTACTTACAAATGAACACACTCAGATTATTGCCAAGTTTTCATTTCTCCTTTCAAAAATATATGTTCCATTATTTGTATTTTCATTCACATGTTTGTTACACTGTAAAAAGACCAAGTTATATAATGTGCTCTGCTTTACAGGTATCAAGCACCCTATCTTGTCCTTTCATTGTTCACATAACCTTCCCAACCAACGGAACATCGATTTGTAGTGTCTTAGCTCCCTTCTTTCGTTCATTTGATTTGTGCAACGTCGTGAATAGATATGCAAACTTCATGCCAACCTTGTAAAATGTGTTAGGAAAGCGGTTTTTCAGGAATTAAAAACACGTGTGCAATTTTTTTGCACACGTGTTCAAACAAATTTTGTTCTATTATCTAAGGTAATCTATTGTTAACGTCGCACTATATACACGTATTCCTCTACCATACAAATATAACTTTTATAGATTTAAATCACATTCATCATTTGCTTCGCACTATTTCTGTCTTTATCAGAAAGAGGTTTCTTCAAAAAGCCGATAATAAAGCATGTTATTAAAGACCCTAATAAGATACAACCAATGTAAAGCAACGGTTTATTGCTGGCAATTGGAATAACAAAAATTCCACCGTGAGGAGCTTTTAAGGATATGTCCATTGCCATACATACAGCTCCTCCAACTGCTGCTCCAATTATATTTGCAGGAATTATTCTTAATGGATCTGCAGCTGCAAACGGAATTGCTCCTTCTGTAATAAAACTGGCCCCTAAAACATAGCTTGCCTTACCTGCTTCAACTTCTTGAAGCGTAAATCTATTTTTAAATATCGTTGTGGCTAGCGCTATACCGATTGGAGGTACCATACCACCAACCATTAACGCTGCAGATGGTTCAAAAATATTTGCCGCAAACATCGCTAAACCAAATGCGGAAGCTGTTTTATTAATAGGCCCGCCCATATCCGAAGCCATCATTCCAGCTAATAAAGCTCCTAGTATAGCTGCATTAATTCCCGTCAATCCTTTTAACCAACCTTCTAAAAATTCATTTAGCAAGGACATTGGTGTATTTAAAATAAAGAACATGAATGCACCAACAATAAATGTACTAATTAAAGGAACGACTAAGATAGAAACTAATCCTTGGAATGATTTTGGAATTTTAGCCATCGACTTACCAACGAATTTAGCTGCAAAACCACCGACGAATCCGGCTATCATTCCACCAAGAAAACCAGAACCACCTATACTGGCCATCATCCCACCAATCATTGCAGGAGCTAGACCTTGTTTATCAGCAATACTAAATCCGATAAAGCCTGCTAAAATTGGGATCATTAAAGCAAATGCTGCTTCACCTCCAACCTGACTAAAGAAATGTGCAATAATATTATATTGATCACTTTCAGGATCTGCAGCGTAAATACCAAACATAAACGAAATAGCAATGAAAATACCGCCAACAACTACGAATGGAATCATATAGGAAACCCCACTCATAATATGCTTATAGAAATTCAAACCAGATTTTTCTTCTGTTTGAGGCTCTTCTATAATTTCTTGTTCAGTTACACTCGAATCTTTAATATTGTAAGATAATGCTTGATCAATTAATTCATCAGCATGATTAATTGCTTTCTTTACAGGTACGTCAACAAATCGTTTTCCACGTAATATGGAGGTATCAACCCGTACATCATGAGCAATTACAATAGCATCTGCATGTTGAATGTCTGCTGGTGTAAGTTTATTCTCAGGACCATTAGCACCGTTTGTTTGAATTTTTACATTCATGCCCCGTTTTCTTGCAGCTTCTTTCAATGACTCTGCTGCCATGTATGTGTGAGCAATCCCCGTCATACATGCAGTTATTCCCACCACATATTTTCCACTTGCAGATTCATCATTTAAAGCTGGCTTTTCTAATTTTTCTTGTTCCTGAATCGCTTTTATCACATCAATTTCTGATGTTGCAACAATTAGCTTTGCTCGGAATGTCTCACTCATGAGAAAAGTCGACAGCTTCGATAAAAGGGATAAATGCTCATTTGGAGCATTTTCTGGAGCTGCAATCATAAAGATTAAATTGGTGTGTTGACCACCATAATCAACTCCTTGTAGTGACCTTCCCATTATTATTGTAGGCTTCGTAATAGATTTACATTGGGCGTGGGGAATGGCCACACCATAACCTACAGCAGTTGAAATCTCATTCTCTCTTTTATAAATTGCCTTTTTAAAACGTTCAGAATCTGTTGTCAGTCTTCTCTCCGTTAACTTATGGATTAACTCATCAATGACTTCTTTTTGATTGTTACCTTGAAGATTTAAAATGATGTTATCTCGGGTTAAAATATCTACTAGTTCCATTTTACTTCCCTCCTAATCATGATATTTAACCAAAGTAGAGATGAGCTTTGTTTGTTGAATTAAATAAGTCCATTTTATGCTTTACTACTACTTTGGCTGCATTCCGAGCACTTGGCATAATGACATCCGGCTCATATGCTCCTTGATTATCTTTTAAAAAGCGTCGCATCCCTTGAAAGAATGCACTTTTCATATCTGTTGATAAATTAATTTTTGCAATCCCGTGCAAGTATGTCTGTGCTATCTCTTCGTCCTTGTTATCACTTCCACCGTGAAGTACAAGAGGAATCTCCACTTTTTGATTTATCTCAGCAAGTAAATCCAATTTCAATTCTGGCTTTCCTGCATGTTTATATTGCCCATGTGATGTTCCAATAGCAACAGCCAATGTATCGATACCGGTCTCTTCTACAAACCTCTTAGCGTCATCAGCGTCTGTATATAAAATTTCATCAACTCCACCTTCTGAACTTCCTTCATTTGAACCAATTGTGCCTAATTCAGCCTCTACGGACACATTTACATCATGAGCAATGTTGACAACTTCCTTTGTAATGGCTATGTTATCCGCAAATGAAGCATGAGAGGCATCAATCATTACCGACGTATAGCCATTACGAATAGCTCTCATAACATCTTTTACAGACGATCCATGATCTAGATGAATAGCCATAGGTACTTTTGTGTTTTTACAGCTTTCACGTACATATGCAATAAAATCATCGCCAACTAAGTCAAGCTCATTAGGGTGAATTTGAATGATAGCTGGTGCTTTTTTCTCTTCAGCAGATTCAATAACAACTCTGACAAATTCGCTGTTTGCTACGTTAAAGGAACCTACTGCAAAATTATTTTTATAAGCCACTTCTAACAATTCCTTCATATTCATTAACATGTTTCTTCTCTCCTCTTTGATTTATATTCGATTCCAAATATTGATAAACTCTTCTTTTGAGCTAGATTGGATTAACTTCCGCACATTCTCAATACGTTTGGTTTTTTGAAAAAATTCAGCGAAGGCGTATTCATTCCGTTCTATATCGGCAGAGGGAATATAAATAATGATCAGCTGAACTAATTCACTCCCCCATTTAACCGCCTTTTTGTTAACGCCAATAATTACCTTCTCCTTAAATTCTTCTTTTTTAAAATAAGGATGAGGGATTGCTACTAAGTTTCCAATAGATGTGTAGGATATTCTCTCTCTTTTCATAATCGGTTCATAAAAATGTCCTTGGTTATTCAGCATGAGCAGCTGGCTAATAACTTGTTCAGGATTGTTTTCGTGTATCCAGTGAATTGCTGCCTGCTCAATAATAGAATTCTGTGCTTCTAGGAAAAAACGAATTTTCTTAATGTCACTACTTTGAAAGGCGCTTTGAATCATAATGAAATTTTCAGTGGTCTTTGGTGTACTTGCTAAATTTATTCCAATATATAAATATGCATGTTGAAAAGCATAGTCGGGAGAATATTTTTCTATTTTTAAAATTTCAAGCTCATCAAAATAGGTTGCTATTTTGGAAGCAAGTAACTTCGTTCGCTCGTATCCCCTGCTATAAAGAATAATCGTCTTTAGTTTCTTCTTACTTTGCGAATCGAGAATAACCTGAATATGATAAGCTAAATAAGCAATTTCGCTATCCTGAATCTCTACCAAAAATTCCCTCTCCAATAATAAGGCAATATGAGAAGCGATACTAAAGGAAAAAAAGTATTCCGACTTTGCTTCTTTTACAAAGGGATTATAAATAAGCAAATTATGCGATGCAGGATAAATAATTCGATAAATATGGTTTGAAATATTATTTCTAAAACGATTTTCAGAGTAAGTGGGAACTTGGTATACGTGCTCTACTTGAAGTAAAATGGCTTCGATTTTACTTATAATGTCTGCGTCTTTATTTTCTATTTGTGATCCTTCTAAATCTAACTGTAACGATATTAAATAATTCACTAGAAAAACAGCTTCATCATCTGTTATATGGGCATATTCATATAGATGAGAACGAACAGCTTCTACAACTTCAAACTCCTTAAAAGAGGTTAAATTAGTTAATTCTGTATTCTTAATTTTAACTAGATGGTGGTGGTTTATTTGATGAATCATAATGATTAATTGAATCGTAATTTTCTTATACATCGAAAATTCAAGATTTAAGTTGTGCTCCTTGTTGATCTCATCTACAATCTTAAAAACGCTTTCAACTGTACTAGCATCAACCCACGAGTAGAACCCGCTTACGACAAAATCCTTATATACTTCCTTCTTTACAGAAATAGATGTGAAAAAGCTTTCAAGAAGAATTCTTTTCTGCATCTCTGCTCCAATCATTTTAATCCCTTTAAATACTTTTGTATCAATCCCTACATCAATTCCTAAAGCATGAATATTCATGGTTAACTTTTGAATACGACTTCTTATTGTCTGTGGTGAATAAAAAAATTTATCGGCGATTTCATCATAGGAAGTATAGTCATTTTTATTCATTAAAAATTTTATAATATGGAATTCCAACAGTGCGTCTTCTATTTCTTTATCACTTAAACTAATCGCCTTATCTTCACCATTTCCCTTCATAATTGCATACCCCCGCGGTGAGGATGTAATCATCATGTCATGGCAATCTTTGTTAATTTCTTTAATATAATTTCTAATTGTGCGATCAGTCACATGCAATAATTCAGCTAACGTAGCAGCGGATACATATTCTCCATTTTGATTCAATAGAAGGTCAATTAATTGATTATGCTTTTTATGCAAACAAACCACAACCTTTCTATATCTTTATTTTAATACGCGTTTATTGCAAGCGCTATAACCGTAGTATTTCCTAAGGGTAGGAAAATAGGAGTGCTTTTTAGCAAATTCATGTTTCTTTTATAAGACAGTCCGTCACTTGATAATGGGCTGGACCAGAGACTTGGAAAGTCCTCATCTTTATCATTAGAAAAACTTGGCTTGTCGCCAAGTCTTATGGCGGAAGCCTTTGTTTTTCTTATACTATAAACCAAAAAATCTTATTCTTTCCTATAGTGGAACAAAGGCGCAAGCGCCAGTTTAGCAACGTAGCGAATGGAACGAATCAACTAAAGATTTAGGAATCATGCTCTGCAACCAGGGGTATGCTACGCTTGAGCGGCAAGCCCGTTTTTAGTCGGCCTTCCTCTTTGCAACGAACCGATGAGGCCTTATCGTAGGGCGATTTTGTGAAGTCGCATAGTTGCTGGGCTCATGCGCCGGACGTGGCTTCGGTTATTTCGTTATCCACAAGCCCCTCATTTTATACTTTCTTATCATTTTTCTTATACGATAAAGCCTGAAGTTTTATGCTTTCCTATAGTGCAAAAGAAAAAACCAATCCGATATGGATTGATTTCTCCTTAAACTATCTATTTATTCTATTCGCTACATAGGTGTTCATACTCGCTTTAACAGCTCTATTCTTTTTCTTTTTACATAGGGAAAGCTTTAAAGTAAAACAAATATCGTAAATAAGAAAGCTAACAAAATTCGATAATAAGCAAAAGGAGCTAACCCGATTCGTTCCAGCCACTTTAAGAAAGTTACCACAGCAAACAGGGTTACAACAAAAGAAGTTAGAAATCCGACGGTAAACATTGGGATATCACTGACACTTAAATGGTTCCAACTTTTTAATAAATCTAAGCTTGTCGCTCCGATTATTACGGGAAGTGCAATTAAAAAGGAGAACTCTGATGCCGTTCGATAGCTTGCCTTTGCTAAAAGTCCACCTGAAATAGTCGATCCTACTCTTGAAAAGCCAGGATAAACAGCCAAACATTGGAATAATCCAATCATGAACGCTTGCCGATACGTTATCTTGCCCTTATTTCCGAAACAGTTACAAATTCATAGCCTTCCCCAGCTAAATATTCTAATACGAGCTTTAATCCTTCTACCGTTGGAGCATGCACATCATGCATTAACAGAATTCCACCATCTGTCGTACTCCTTTTTACCTCATTTAAAATTGCCACTGGATTTCGTGATTCCCAATCTCTTGTGTCAACTGACCATAAAATCGATGGCAGCCCTACAGCTTGTTCAATGCTTTTATTTGTTGCTGCATATGGGGGGCGAAATAAAGTTGGATTTTCTCCAGTAGCATTACGAATAGCTTGATTTGCCTTTTCTACTTCCTGTTTAATTCCAGCCATACCTAAGCCTGTTAATTGTTTATGACTCCAGGTATGATTACCTATTTCATGGCCCTCGTTCCTCACCCTTTTAGCAACATCTGCATTTGATTCAACCTGATTTCCTTGCATAAAGAAGGTTGCTTTTGCATCATATTGCTTTAATAGGTCAAGTATCTTTGGAGTGTTTTCAGGATGGGGACCGTCATCGAATGTAAGGGCAACCCGTTTCTGATCAGACGACGTATGCTTTCCCTCACCAGCTGAAGCTGATTTCACATTTTTTCTCTCTTCCTGCTTTTTGCTAGATTTGGTCTTTTTATTCTCCTTACCATCACCTGTAACCATAGACCTCCACTCATCTGTTAGTATATCTTGCATACTCGATAATGGAATCTTAATTTCCGCTTCTTTATCTATCACTTCATCATTCGCAAATTTAAATACTGCCGATTTATCCGAAAGGTACATATTTGAAAAAGTGTTATTCTCATCATAAACCCACTGACTTAATTTTTTTTTGGAGAAATCATCACTGTACTTATCAGACTGTTCAAACGCTTGCTGTAACAGTTGAAAAAGTGTATCTCGCATCTGTTCTGTATCTTGCAGGATATCTGTTTGGTCTATGTATTTACTATTCTTACCATCTACGATAAATGCACTTGAGGAGTCTTGGCATTTCTTTTTTCGTATGCACCTCTTTTCATGGAACGCAACAGAATAGATATGGTCAGAGAACTTTTGCGTATCCGAATGGATAGTGAGGGTTGCTGTATGATGATTTAATTGTTGTTTATTTTGTTCGACATCATGTAAAAAACCTCTTTTTGCCGTTTTCACATAGGCATTCATTTTTTGGTTTAATTTTTCACTGTGAAACTGAGGATAGTGAATCTCTGTGCTATAAATTTTGTCCTTTGCTTTTTCATTAATAACCTGAAGCTCTGAGAAATTTGGGTGCGCTTCTTTTTTGCGACTAGTCTTAGCATGAGTAGAGTCTTCCTTATCTATTGTTTTAAACAATGAACTTACAGTTAAACCAATAGCAATCAATCCGGTAATTATTATTATCCCATACGTCAATTTAGTGGGCTTCATCACTGGTGCTCCTTTTCTTGCTGTTTTTGTTATTGGTGCCGACGGAGGTATCTAAAAATCATTGAAAGTGCAAATGCGTTTTGTTATTCTTGCTTAGGCAAAACTTAGAAGATTGCATTTATAATCTCCTATTATCCCAACTCACATCTTCACATAGGCGATTTTTTGCACTGTTAAAAAGAGAATGCTATTTACCTATTCTATGTCTCCTAACAAAACCAGCTTCTATTAGAGAGAATAAACACTTCATTATTACTGGCTGAAAGCTTCCTTAGCTTTATCTTGTTGCTTTAGCAGTTATCTGTGGTAAACATCCAGTTTTGGTAACTTGAATTATAGTTTTATAGTTGGTATTGATTTATAATTTTGTAAATCTTACCATAATCAGCTCGAATTATCATTCAAAATGCGGCACGCAATCGGAACATGAAGTAACTAGATTCATGGAAGAACCATACCTTGAATTCAAGTCGGAATAATATTGCTTTTACGGTTAACAATTCAAATGTTTTGATTTTAGTTACCAACTAAATTTTACCATAAAAGATAATTTTAGAGGTATTGTAATGCGTTTTTAAGAAATTTTGCACGCAAAAGATATGATATACTTATCATATATCTAACTAGCAAGCAGAGAATAGCGCAGTAATAAAAATAATACTTCTTTTTTTCGACTTAGACAATTATAAAGGATGGTACAAAATGAGTGATATAGGAAAATTAATACAGGAAATTAACGCATTTCGGGACGACCGAGATTGGAGACAGTTTCATAATCCGAAAGATTTGGCCATCTCTCTTTCGCTGGAAGCAGCAGAATTGCTAGAAGATTTCCAATGGAAAACAAGCGAGCAGGCTATAGAGGCTAACATGGAAAACATCAAAGAGGAGCTTGCAGACGTCATGATTTATGCCTTCATGCTTAGCGATGATTTAAACTTAGATATAAAAGAGATTATTTTAGAAAAAATGCAGAAAAACGCTAAGAAATATC
Organism: Virgibacillus sp. 6R; assembly: GCF_001895305.1. Classification (NCBI taxonomy): domain Bacteria; kingdom Bacillati; phylum Bacillota; class Bacilli; order Caryophanales; family Bacillaceae; genus Virgibacillus; species Virgibacillus sp. 6R. Next base: position 2,238,681 of record NZ_CP017762.1, read on the forward strand.
CGGTGGAAAAAAGTAAAGGAAGGAAAATGAAGTATCATGATTTGTAATAGTTAAATTAGGAACATCGGATCTTTTTCTATTTTTTCAACTTCTATGAAAGATGTTATAAGCATGTGAAAAGGGATGAGCTCAGTGTATAAAAAGATATGAAATCGAGCGAGATCAGTCTACGAGAATTTTTAGTCCATTGCCAAAGACTTGTGTTCGCTATGGAGATAATTACTCCACATCCATTGATCTATCGTACTTTGCTTGTGACCTAATTTAAAGAACATTAGAAAAACTTGGCTATCGCCAAAGTTTTTTGACGATAGCCGTAGTTTTTCTTATACTATAAACCCTAAAAAATTTTATACATTCCTATAGTGTAAAAAAGTACGAAATTATATCAATAAGATAGAAGTTTCTGCTGTACCTATTCCCGTTGCATTTGTTTAACGTTTTTCTTTATTATTTTTTTCTCCTCCATCCATATTAAATATTTGGAGTCGTGTATTTGAAGAACTTACTCCCATTAGGTGGTTTAAATATTCTATAGTCTCCGCAGTATTACTTTGCTGTTTTTGTTTAAGGGTTGAATCTTTTTGTAGACTTTCTTTACTTATTTTTTCTTCAGAAATTAAAATCTTTTTACCATTACGTAAAACGATATACTTTCTTATACGTCCATTAATAGTAACAACTTCTAGTTTCGAATCATTATTATCTTTGTCCTTTAAATATAAGCTCTTTGTATTTCTTTCAGTTTGATGCCATGAGATAATCGAATTCCCTGTACTATTTATGTTCATTTTTTATCCCTCCATAATTATATTTAGTAGATATGTCGCTATATAAGGATTAAATTATGTAGAAAATAGCACGTAGTTGCAGCATGGCTAGACCTTCATAAAATTAACAAAGGAAATAAACAATACCAAAGTTAGTATTTCATTTATATAACATTCCTTTTCATAAAATTAGTAGGTAATTTACTATTAATATCGGGATATACGCTAAATAGTTAACATTTTCAAAAAATACTTTAGCTAAATATATTAGTGCGCATCACGGGACTAAAAAGACGTACATGGGTTTTAATAAAAGTAAATATAAGCTCCCCATTTTATTCAAAAAAGCTCTCAACAAAAGCAGTACATAGTGTGCCAACTACTTTTTAACAAAAATTAACATTTAATAGATACGAATTACCCGCTTCTTAGGATAAAATGGACTCAATGAGCGTGGGAACTATGAAAAAGAAGAAAATAAATATGCTATTATTCTTACTCAGTTTAGCTTTAAATGTATATTTAGTAGGAAAATCAATCGTAATGAAAAACTTATTTGAACCTACTGACGAGGAAGAAATTATATTAAGTGAAATGGTTCAAAAAACAATAGAAAGTGATAGCTACAAACGATTGGCAGAAAAAGAAGAGGTTATTGCTATTAAAACAGATGTAAATAAATTTAAAGGGGGAGTATTTCCCTACAATCTAGAAGTTAACGTTAGCACTAAAAAACAAACGTATCATTTCTCTTGTCATGATAAAAAGTGTTCTACGATGGATATTAGCGGTTGGTCTTATTCCATTTATCAAGATGAAGAGCCAAGGCTGCCATGAAGTGAAAAATTAAACTGGCAAGCTTCTTATTGCTGACTACCAGATTTATCACGTTTAATTTTAATACATTCTAATGCCACACTCTAACCAATACTAATATTTTCTTTCCTGCAAAGTTTTATGGGAAAATTTTTTCTGTATCTAAACTTTTTTATACAAAGATATACGTAAACTTACATAGTAACCAAGCTTAACTACTTTTAAGCTTTCTACAATAATAAACCCCGCAGCATATCAAAAGATGCCGCGGGATAACTTCTCGTCTCTCTTTCATAGCATGGCTCAAACAGAAAACAAGTTCTAATCCCCCGTACACGTTAATTACTTATTTTCCTCTTAAAATGCGGCAGCCCAACCCGTAATCTACCAGGTCTTTGCTATTCAACTTATCTAGTGTAGAAGTAAAGAGAGCGTCCATACTTCTAATTAACTATTTAATCCGTCACTTATAATCTCAATATTATATTTTAAATACTTTACATAAGTATCTACTTCATCCCCTGGCTGACCAATTTCATCTGAGTAAATTGCTTTTTCATAAATGTCTACACCAGACTCTTTAGATACGGTTTCCATTGGGCGAGGATCGACATTCGATTCAACAAACAATACTGGAACATTATTCTTATCAATATATTCAACCAATGATTTAATTTGTTCTGGTGAGCCGTTCTCCTCTGTGTCCACTCTCCATATACATTCTTCTTCCATTCCATAGTGATCAAGCATATATTGAAACGCACATTCACTCGTCACTAGTATACGCCTTTCCTCTGGAATTGCATTTATTTTTTCTTGGTACTCTGTATCAATTTCCTTTAACCTTGTTAAATATTCTTTTGCGCGCTCTCCATAGTAATCTTTATTATCAGGATCTACCTTAATGAAAGCATCCCGCATATTTTCAACCATTTTAATTCCTACGCCTGGGTCAATAAAAGAGTGTGGATTTATTTCTTCTTCCCTGCTTCCTTCAGCTGATAAATACATTGGCTCGACCCCTTCAGTTAGGTTATATACATTAGATTCATTTTGCCCGACTGAATCAATCATCTTGAAAAACCACCCGTCTTTACCGCCCTCTAAATTCATTCCGTTATAAAAAAGAACATCTGCATCAGTTGCCTTTTTTATATCTTCGGGCAATGGTTCATACTCATGGGGATCCGTCCCAGTAGGTACTAGGTTATGTACCTCAACCTTATCTCCACCAACTTCTCTAGCTAAATCACTGATAATAGTAAATGAAGAAATAACTAGTAAGTTATCTTCATCAGAATCTGAAGCTGCGCTTCCTTTTTCTTTGTTTTCGTTTCCACAAGCTGCCAAAATAATTAAAGTCAGACTTGCTACAATAATTATTTTCAATAAATTCCTCATTATTATTACGTACTCCCTTCATTATTTAGTTAACCTAAATCTAAAACACGCGTTTCGAATTTTGGTTGCCTTATTGAAGCTCCATTTTATCGGTTGATATATTGGACTGTTTCTTTAAACAGGATCCGTAAACACGCCCTTTCTTTTACTAATTCTTAGTGTGCGCAAAAGCACACCTTGTTTTGGTGAGAAGAAAAATGCAATCAAAAACATTGCTGTGGTTGCAAGTGCAATTACCGGTCCAGATGGTAAATTGTAAGTGAAACTAAAATATAGTCCGATAATGGCTGATAAAGCTCCGAAAAAAGCAGCCATAAAAATCATCACTGACATCCGATTTGTTAATAAATACGCTGTTGCAGCCGGAGTGATTAACATAGATATTACCAGGATTACCCCAACTGTCTGTAATGAAGCCACGGTAACAAGAGTTAATAAAACCATGATGGCATAATGAATCATCCTTACTTTTAGTCCGTACGAGGCAGCCATTGTTTCGTCAAAACTGGACACGAGAAACTCTTTATAAAACAACAATACTGAAAGGAGGACGACAACACCGACAATAATGGTTAGCCACATATCTGATGAGCGTACCGACAATACATTTCCAAATAAAATTTGTGTTAAATCAGTGGCACTTTGAGCTAACGTTATTAAAATAATCCCAAAAGCGAAGGCTGCGGAAAAAACAATTCCAATTGAAGAATCATTTTTTACACGGCTATTTTGGCTAATTATTCCTATTCCTATAGCTGAAAGTATTCCAGTTAAAACCGCCCCATAAAAATAATTGATTCCTAGCATATAGGAAATTGCTACTCCTGGAAGTACTGCATGGGAAACAGCATCCCCCATTAGAGCCATACCACGTAGTACGATGAAGCTTCCAATGACTCCACAAATAATACCTACTATAATGGATGTAATTAGCGCTTTCTGTAAAAATTCATAGTTAATAATATCCTGTACAAATTCCATTACACTTCACCCCCTATACTTTCCATCATGCTAAGTGAGTAATTATAAGCTTTTTGCATTAGTTTTGGCTGGAATACGTATTCTACGGGTCCCGAGCTGATTATTTTTTTATTAATTAAGACGAGATCATCAAAATAATTCTTTACTTTCGATAAATCATGATGAACTACAAAAACTGTCTTTCCTTCGTTACGCAAATCTTTTAGTATACGAATAATAACTTCTTCACTCGCAACGTCAATACCAACAAATGGTTCATCTAAAAAGAAATACTCTGCTTTTTGTGCTAAAGCACGAGCCAAAAAAACGCGTTGCTGTTGTCCACCAGATAGTTCGCCAATTTGGTTCTTTGCATATTTCTCCATTCCCACTTTCGTTAGGCATTCTATCGCCCAATTACGATCACGTTTTTTAGGACGGCGAAATAACCCTAATTTAGGAAATGTGCCTAGTAACACTGTGTCTTTAACAATAATGGGAAAATCCCAGTCTATATTAGAACGTTGGGGAACATAGGCGATTTTTTTTTGGATTGTTTGTAATGGTTGGTTCTCTATCATCACTTCGCCGCTATCGCGTGGTATTAGCCCAAGCATAGCTTTCATCATGGTAGACTTTCCAGCACCGTTGGGTCCGATAATGCCAATAAGTTTCCCGCTTTCAAATGAAAAGCTTACATTTGAAATAACTTGTTTTCCATAATAAGAAACACTGAGTTTATTTACGTTTATTTCTTCTTGCATAACGATGCTCCTCCTCACATATGAAGTTAAAAATTATGGTTTAAACTACTAAATTCAAAGCAAAGCTTATAAAAAATTAATAGCTTGAAAGATCTAGGAAATGGATAATTAATTTCCTGTTTACCTTCTTCACACACATAAGGTTTCTATCTAACCTGTCACAAACTTTTTTCATACAATAATCTTTATAATTAATCAGCTGGGGTAAAGAAGACAATCCCTCCCAATAAATATTTTATATTTTTGTAAATAACTTTTAATTTTCTGTCTGCTCAACTTATAGAGGTTGTTCAATAGTAACCCCTAGAATAATGCAGAGAATTTTTTCATATTCTAGACATTAGCAAAAGCTTTTACATTGTTACATGCTTGCCTAGCTTGAACTTTCAACGACGGACGGGCATAGCGCTATTTTTACGTTAAGTTAAATATTTTTTTGCTTTTAAAGTTCGGCAATAGATAATTTATCATACGTGCACCTTAACGAAGGCGTATTTTAGGTCTTGTCTAGTCTTAACTTTTGAATGCGCCTTATAACAACAGAGAAAACAGTTTTATGTATTAAAAAATTTTTTACGCGTGTTATTATTTTGCGCTCACGCAAATTAGATTATAGTACACAATTTTATAAAAGTAAACCACTATAAAAATTAGTATTCGTTTTTTATGTAAGTAGTTCTAACTTATAGAGGAATGGAAGCACTTTTTATGGTTGATTATCATATGGTTACAAAAATGAACCAGATAGTAAAATGAGAAGATTAATTGCAGATGAAGGGGAAAACCCAAAAGGAGGTATTAAGTTGGTTAAACTAGTTAGAAATGGACTGCTTATTTCTATTCCCCTAAGGAGGAGAAGGATTATTTACACGACAGTTGCCATCGAAGGGTAACATAGACAATTACATAATTTTACAAAAACATCCGCTTTCCTGATTGTTCATGCGCATGAACAAAGGCGCAAGCGCCCGTTTAGCAACGTAGCGAATGAAACGAATCAACTAAAGATTTAGGAATCATGCCCCTGCAAACAGGGGTATGCCGACGCCTGAGCGGCAAGCCCGTGTTTAGTCGGCCTTCCTCTTAGAGACGAATCGATGATGACTTATCGTAGGGCGATTTCGTGAAGTCGCCTAGTTGCTGGGCGATGGAGCCGGACGTGGCTATTCAGTTATTTCGTTATCTCCAAGCACCTAAGTTTATACTTTCTTATTCTGTAAGAAAGACCATTTAGCTGGGAACCATAGATATTACCATGATCTATACCAGTATAAAGTTGGAAATGAGTATATATCACAGCTTGCTATTTTCTCTGGAAAGCCTCTAGAAACCGAAACTTTTCTCTTTAAGTTGGCTCTGGCGTGGCATGATCTCTGCGGACCTGAAGGATTAGCGTTGGAATACAATACTTTTAAAAAAAGCTATCACCAACACAAAAGCGAGCGTATCACACCCGCCTTTCCAACTAAAGCCTTTCGATTTTATTGCGTGCAATTCCCATTTATACAAAATAGTTTATCCTCTCCTTCTAACACCATACTCTAACAAAGACACTATATTTTATTTATCAAGAAAGTTTTTTGCATAATTTTTGTATATCCAAACTTTCCCATATGTAGTTATGGTTATGCATAAACTTACATAGTGACCAAAAACAGTTTTAAGCTTCCTCTAATGCCAAAATCCCGTAACATTTAATAAATTGTTACGGGATAACCCCTTTATTTGAGTCAATTGGACTCCCCAAATTTGCTACTAACTTTTTTACCGTCCAATTCCCTTAAAATGCGGAAGTCCAGCCTGCATCTGCTACAATCACTGTGCCATTGATAAAACTGGAATCATCCGACCCTAGGAAAAGCGCCACATTCGCAATTTCTTCCGCTTGCCCAGCCCGTGGCATAACTGCTTGTCCTGCCTTCGTACGGCTCATACCAAATTCATTTACATTTTTCATGGAAGCAGCAATATTCGTTGCTACACCACCAGGTGCTATGGCATTACAGCGTATGCCTTTATCCGCATACATGTAGCCAGTATTTTTCGTAAATCCTATTACCGCATGCTTCGACGCAGTATACGTAGCGCCTGCATGTGCACCATTTAAACCACCTGTCGAGGCAATATTTATAATGACACCACTACCTTTTTCCAAAAAAACAGATAATGACTTTCTTGTGGAACGCATGACCGCGGTCGTATTAATCGCAAATACGTGCTCCCACTTTTCATCATCAATATCACCAGCAGGCTCGAAACCATCCATAATACCAGCATTATTGACTAAAATATCCAATGTACCGTACACATTTACTGTCGTGCTAATTAATTGATCTATTTCCTCACGATTGGCTACATTTGTCTTTACTGCTGTGGCAGTTCCTCCGTCTGCTTTAATTCCAGCTGCGACGTCCTCTGCCCCTTCTTTATTAATATCAGACACAACCACCTTGGCGCCTTCTTTAGCATAAAGCTGAGCGATTGCTTTTCCCATGCCAGAAGCTGAACCTGTCACGATTGCTACTTTTCCCTCTAGTTTCAAGTTTACCTCTCCTTTAATAGAAAAATGAATTAGTGCTAAAATCTACATCTTTCTTTTAATACTTCCATCTCACTAATCATACTTGTAGCTGTATACTCTAAGCATAATGTACTATACTTAGGGTAACAATAATCAAAAAAAGGCGTCCATGTTGATAAATCAACATATGAAGTCCAAAGTGTATATAAGTAAATAAAAAACAAACAGATTGGTGGTAAATTGCTTATGAAAGTAGATCGAAGAATTCGTAAGTCGAAAAATGCATTGAAAACCGCACTTATTCAACTTATGAAAGAAAAAGATTTGCAACAAATTACTATCACTGACGTTGTTAAGACAGCTGATTTAAACCGAGGCACGTTTTATAAACACTATCAAATTTTAGAAGATCTGCTGGAAGAACTTATTGATGATGTTATAACGGATCTCATTCAATCCTTTCGAGAACCATACCATAATAAAGAGACCTTTATCCTTCAGGAAATGACTGCTTCTACCATAAAAATTTTTGACCATATCTCTCGATTCTCAGATTTTTATCAAACCATTCTTCATCACGAAACCATTACTCCAGGATTACAGACTAAATTATGTAATGTCATCAAACATTTGGCTTTAGAGGATTTACAAAGTACGGAAGAAAATCATGTAATTAATAAAGATTTGCAGGCAAGCTATCAGTCCTATGCGCTTGCGGGAATGATTATAGAGTGGGTAAAAAGCGACTTTAAATATTCTAGCAAATATATGGCAGAGCAGTTAATTCATTTTCTTTCCTGCAAACCCATTTTAAGTATCTATCAAACATCGTTCAGCAGGCGAGCAATAGAGCAAATCGAGTAGAGGGAAAAGCTAAATAACTTTTCGCCCCTCTCACACCACCGTACGTACGGTTCCGTATACGGCGGTTCAATAGTTTGAGTGTACGAACTGGTATTGAAGAGCGATATCTTTATATCCTCTCGACGCCAGTTCTTTATCTGTCAATGAACGATGGAGTACATAGCTACTTGATATAGTCCAGTAACCTTTTCTTGTATTCGACTATTCATAAGCTTTACGCTTATCGATGCCTAAATGAATTAGATTCTTTCTTTTCGTACGTGGATTTTTCCACTGTTTCCAAATATATTGTCTAATTCGTCGCTTCAACCATCCATTTAGATTCTTCATGAATCCTTTCATTTCCCCTATGCCATAGTAATTTAACCACCTGTCATAAGTTGCTGGATCTTTTAGAATCACTTCAAGGTTCCGCCCACGATTGCGTTTAATGATTCGCTTGAGTTTCTCTTGAACGGTCACTTTCGCTTTGTTATGAGGACGAATTTTAACCCCATTCTTCGTGGCTAATAGACAGAAGCCAAGAAACTTCCGTTTCAAAGGGCTTCCAACCGCACTCGCTTATCAGATATCTGTTTTTCCACGAAGTACATGAGTTTGTCATGATTACCGTATCGAAGTAGGATTTCATATCCAAGTCCACTACATATTTGTACCCTTGTTCGTAGTACGATTTCGCCCGTATGATGGCATGATGCGCACTACGTTTTGGACGAAACACAAAACTATTATCGGAGAACGTTGGTTCAAATATCGGTTGTAACACTTGGTTGATAGCTTGTTGAAGCATTCGATCGATGACTGTGGGAATCCCCAGTTTCCTCTTTCCACCATCTGGTTTCGGAATTTCAACCCGCAGAACGGGTTGCGGTTTATACTTTCCTTGACGTAACTGGGTTAATAGTTCCTCCTTGTGTTCCTTCAGGTATGGAAGTAGCTGGTCGTACGTCATACCGTCGATCCCTGCTGCTCCCTTATTTCTGACTACTTGAAGGTAAGCTTGATTTAAGTTGTTCCTTGATAGGATTCTTTCAAACAGATTGGATACACCATTTTGATTGTTCTGTTCACCATGAAAAGTACTATGCGCTTCGACATACCCTTCATGTTCCACACTATCTCTCTGCCGATAGCCAGATTCTCCTGTTTTCTGCAGTTGTCGCACCTTCCACACCTCCTAGAGCTTTCAAAATTTCTATTGTTCGATCCTTCATGTTTCGTCAGTTAACATTACTATGACCTGTGCTGACTTCTTGTGATTCACCAAAACGTCCCCGCTTTGGTTGTGCTGATTCGTTATCATTCAACTCCCACTGCACCCTCACAAGACCTCCCCCGGTAAGAGCGAAAACTTTCCTCCCATGTAACTGTTAGATTTACTGTATAGGTTTCGGGCAGTATTGGACTTTATCTTGTTGCGCAGATTTATCCGACCTAATTCAGCCTTCTATCTAATTTCTGTTCGTCAGTTCAGGAGTTTGCGTCCAGCTTCCTTCAGCCACTACCTCACGATAGCCACCTTGCCTTCCGCTAACAGTTCCTACTGCCAAGCCTGTAGTGGACTTTCACCACCAAGTTTTCGCCCATGCAGGGCGCACACAAAAAAATGGCTATCACAATTCCGTTCAGCGATTTAAGCAATTATCACATATTGGAAAATCGATTCAAGGTAGCGCCACGAAAATGGAAATGCTTAAAGCAAGCATGGCAGATCACACCACACCCTTACGCTGTCATAACAATGGATTAGCCACTTTCTGGTCCTGTGTTGGGAACCTAACTCAGATGGACATCCAATACTGCTTAGGCGCCCCTTGCAGGAATGAGTATCAGCGATATTTTGACTAGAATATAAGGTAGTCCGTTGAAAGTGCAATGATTTTTCGTCCAACGAATCGAACAAAGGCGCAAGCGCCCGTTTAGCCACGTAGCGAATGGAACGAATCAACTAAAGATAAAGGAATCATGCCACTAAAAATAGGGGTATGCCGACGCCTGAGCGGCAAGCCCGTGTTTAGTCGGCCTTCCTCTTAGAGACGAACCGATGAGGCCTTATCGTAGGGCGATTTCGTGAAGTCGCCTAGTTGCTGGGCGATGGAGCCGGACGTGGCTATTCGGTTATTTCGTTATCCCCAAGACCTCATTTTATACTTTCTTACCTTGTTACAAAAAGAGTTTCCATATTACAGGAAACTCTCTTTTCACCATAACCGCTATTTAGCATTAATTGGCACCCACAGTTCATGCCTCGGCTTATGCTTTGGAGGGTAATAACATTCCATACACGGTAAATTAGCCAGTTCATAACCAGAAGTTGGAACCCATTCCGAGTATAGTCTTTTCCAAGCGTCCACAATATTAGGGAAAGCAACCCAAGTGGCTGGCGGGATAATCAATGTTTCCATATCATTTGGTGCATCGCCATCATATCGCACCCCCATAAAATATGCGAATTCATCATCGGTAATAGCTGCTTCTTTGCCACAAACACCTAACAGACTTTCAAGGGTACATTTTGGATTTTCCCAGGACATATCGATAAGCTCTTGCATAAAGCCGTCTTTTTTGGCAGTATTCCACAGTGTAGGTATTATTTTAAACGCATTGCTCGTTTTTACAGGTTTACTTTTTCCAACAATCTTTATTTCAAAATCTAACTGTTCGATTCGGTATTCCATTTCAGTATCTCCCTTGATGGATATTTGAAGTGAGATTTTAGGAAAGGCTTTTAATGATGTCCCCTTTGTACGAGCAACTGAGGGGGTTAATCCATGTGTCTTCTTGAAAGCACGGGAGAATGAATCAACAGAATCATATCCATATTTTATCGCTGCATCCATTATTCGAATATCACTTTTTTGAATTTCAAATCCAGCAAGGGTTAAACGCCTGCGTCGAATATATTCTGACAGGGGTATACCAGCAATAGCGGAAAACATTCGGGAAAGATGATATTCTGAGCAGCAGCCCACTTGCGCCATTTTTTTATAGCTTATTTCTTGTTCAAGGTTCTCTTCAATGTAATCTAGTACGTTATTCATTCTCTCCAGCCAGTCCATATCCTCCGTCTCCTTTCATACTTATATTTTAATCGAAATGGGACATTCGTGTACGACTTTTTCTGCCTAAAATAGTCGTCTAATTCATCTCTTCTAAACCATAACTGCAACTAAACTTTTACATAGAACGTATAAAAACCTCGATAGGGTGAAAATTCTGGACGACAGTAAGACACATGCAATTGGTTGCGTAGCTAGTGTTAAATAATTATTAAAAGTATTAATTTATTAGTTGACGAATAGGGAAATAGCATATAAGATAAGTAAAATTTGCTATAGGTATATGTAAATTAAATTGGAGGAAATGTGATCAAAACTATTGGACTTATAGGCGGAATGAGTTGGGAATCCTCGATAGAGTATTACCGAATAATTAACGAAGAAGTAAAAGGAAGGTTGGGTGGATTACATTCAGCAAAATGCGTACTTTATAGTGTTGACTTTGACGAGATGGAACGTTATCAAGCAGCAGGTAAAGCATTAGGAAAAGCAGCATCATCTTTAGAAAAAGCAGGCGCAGAATTTATAGTAGTTTGCACGAATAAGATGCATAAAGTAATTGATTATATTAAAGCGAGGATAACGATTCCTGTATTACATATTGCTGATGCAACAGCGACTCATATTCAAAATTCTAATATCAAAACAGTTGGGTTGCTTGGCACCAAATATACGATGGAACAAGATTTTTATAAATCTAGAATCGAATCGAATGGTATTAAAGTTATAGTGCCAGATAAGGAAGCTCGTAGCCATGTCAACAAAGTTATTTATGAAGAGCTATGTTTAGGGAAAATGGAGCAATCATCCAAAAATTATTATAAAAATGTGATACAAGATCTGGTTAATAATGGTGCTGAAGGGATCATTTTAGGGTGTACGGAAATTGGTTTATTAATTAAGACTGAAGATTCTGAAGTTCCATTGTTTGATACAACAGCTATCCATGCAATTGAAGCAGTACATGAGGCTTTAAAAGAAGAAAGCTCTTAGAATAAAATTTGCTTCTTTGCAGCTGAACTATCTGTAGACCTTGCCAATTTTTTTAAAGAGGGCATGGTGCATTTTTTAGAAAAACGATATGGAATGTCTATTGCCTTGTGATATGATGGGCAGAAGGTCCAAAAAGGATTACTTTTACTGTTCTATTGAATAAGTAAATATGGATGTGATGATAGAGCCTTTTTTAGACTGGGAGCGCAAATCTTAACCCCTCAGCTGTATACAGTTTTAGGACAGATTTGCTCAACCCAAAATTAGGAAGCTGCACGCTGTTCAGCTCTATCATTGTCAATAAACTTGAAATACGGAAGAATGATTCCTACTAAAGAAACGATGCAAATGATAGAACCTATGAATAAATATAAGGAACGGACTCCCCATATCTCACTTAAATAACCGCCAGCGAGAACGCCTAAAGGCATAATACCTCTAATGATGAATAAACGCACAGAGAATACTTTTCCCATTACATCATGAGGTATCGCTTTTTGGCATATTGTCATATTATGGATGCTAAAAATAGCCATAACGATTCCTCCTATTATTTCCGTTGCTATACCTAGGACAATACTCGTATTAAAAAATAAAGCCATAAATGTCAGTCCACCAATAAATAATGCGCCGAGCATTAATACACGCCGGCTTTCGGACGTTATCTTGCCAACTAGCATAGCCCCTAAGATATACCCAATAGGAAAGCCAGCCATAAAGTATCCGTACTCCGCATAACTACCATTTAGCTCCTCCGTTATATATGGAAGTGTAGTAACCATCGTTACACCAACTCCAAACTGTACAAACCCCAAAAACACGCCCAACCAAACGATAATAGGTCTAGTAAAAAAGTAAGACAAACCTTCCACAAATTCTTTTACCCATGTTTTCCTAATCCCTTGAACGCTCCTAGAATCTTGAATAAACATTAGGGTAAACCCGCTTATCATCAATAAGACAGTTACTAAAATAATCGTTCGCGTTACGCCAATATATTCAACTACTATCCCACCTAGGATAGGAGCCATAAAAGTCATTAGTCTAACTGTTCCATCTATGTAAGCATTTGCTTTCTCTAAGTGATCTTTAGGAACAATAGTAGGTATGATTGCTTGATTTGCTGGGACATACAGCGGAGTGATTAACCCGACAATAATCTGCACCAAGTATATATGCCAGGGCGAAAGTGTCTCCGTAAATAGCGCAAGAAGTGGAATTAGGAAAATAATTCCCCTCGCCCATTGAGAAAAGACCATGATCCATTTGCGACTCCAGCGGTCAATAAAAGGACCAATCATCAACTGAAGAATGAGAGAAGGGATAAAATATAAGATCCACATGCTGCTTAAAGCTAATGTAGAGCCAGTTAATTGATAGATTAAAACGGAATTACAAAAGGTTCCGAAAGCCCCGCCTAATTCAGAAATTCCATTTCCAAGCCATACGGAAACAAAGGATTTATTCTTTAATATAGATGTTGGCAATTATTCCTCCCTCCTTACTTTTCCAAGTATACTTCTAACTCCTTGAATAACAGCTCCATTGCGCCTTTTTTTAAACAATATTTTGAACCGACTATTTCTACTAATTTTGCTGCTCTTAAAATTTTCAAATGATGATGAATCGTCGACTTCCCAATATCTAGTTGGTCTGTTATCTCCTGTAGTGTACGATTTTCTTCTGAGAGCAATTTAACGATTCTGAGTCTTGCCTCATCACCTAATGCCTTATGCTTTAGCACTAAAAAATTATTTGGCGTATATTTATCGTTAGGAGTAATACTTTCATTGGCAACTGGATAATAGAAGACTTTAGTCTCTTCCATATCTGCTTCAATATTCCACGGGCGGTAAATATATTGTGGTATTAATAAAACATGATGCACACTTGGCTCAGGCGCATAAGTCACACCCCCAGTTGCCCACTGTACTAACTCTTCTGGTGTTAATTTGTTGCTCATCTTCTTTTTGGCTTCATAATCATTTTTTAAAATGATGCTTGTCTCTGCTACATCTCGTTCTAAAACCTCTTTATACCAGTTGCTCATTACTTGAATAAGATGTTCCTTTAAAAGGACAATGTCACACTGACTAATGAATTCGATATAAGTAGGGAAGAAAGAATTATTAGCTGTTGCCTGAACCAGTTTTTCTACTGAGCTCTTTTCTCCTTGAGCCGCCTTCTCTCTGTAATTTTGATAGTCCTTTCCGATAAACGGCAAACATATGAATCTTAGCTCCGTTTCTTGCAGTCCGTTAATATAAATGATAAATTCCGATAAATCTTTAAACTCCCGTTGATGAAGGATTTGCAACAATGACTTCCATGTATTATTTTGTTCAACAAACTCTAGTTGTTCCAATAGTCCGTCAGAGATTGATTTCTTTATTTCACCCCAATATTTTTCTGGTCTTTCCAGTGTGTTAATCAGTTTTTTATTTGTAATTGCTGCTATACCCAAAGCACTTTCCCATAGCAGGGAGTACGTTAAATGAACGTTGTATGTCTCCCTTTTTCTACTAGTAAGTTGCAAAATATGATCCACTTTACCACCTCCAACGTTATTTCATTTATATAGTAACATAAATTCTAAATATATTGGATATATGGTTCGATATATTTAGAATTTAGACACCATCTATTTTCGATTGTTCATTGTCAATTTAGGAATGCACATAAAAGGATTGTATCGTTATCTGTTATAAGCAAGAAAAAATAGACCGAGAGAGGAAACTAAAAATTAAGGAAGCTTGTTAGCAAAAGAAAGCAGACCTAAACATTAATTAGATTATCGCAAAGAGGCGGACTATGCTAACATTCCCCTTTACAAATATCAGCTGGTATAACCAAATTTATAAAACGAAAACCAAAAAACAAGCAGGAATTCACACTCCCCTGCTTGTTTTGTCTACTATTTATCTTTTGCTTTCTTATCTAAAATAGAGCGTATTTCGTTAATTTCCTCATCAGATAAAGACTCTTCCTCCATAAACTGAACGAGGAGTGATTTAAATGCTCCTCCATAAATTCGCTGAATAAAAGATTTCGCTTCCGTTCGCTGACATTCATCCTGTGAATACAAAGGGAAAAACGTATAAACCTTTGTATCCCGATTTACACCAACAACCTCTTTTTGAACAAGTCGATCTAAGAGTGTGCGCACTGTTTTAGGACTCCAGTCGGTATGCCCCTGTAAAGCTTTATATACTTCATTAGCTGTTTGCGGCTGTGGGGATCGTTTCCATAACGATTCCATGACTTCCCACTCAGCTTCCGATATTTTTGGTACATGCTTTGTCATTGCTAATTTCCTCCCTATTCTTTCTGAGAGCTACGCTTTAGAATGTCTCCATCGATTAGTTAAAAATTCTCATCTGGTATATAGATGTGTTTATCCTTTAAAATCGATAGCGTTATATCCGTTGCTTCGCGTCCAGAAGCATGATCGTCTCGCTGAATATTGGTGGCAAAAAAGTACGTATTCCCCTTTGCCTCTACATAGCCAATAAACCAGCCGTTTGTGTTTTTCTCATTCACGCTGCCTGTCCCTGTTTTACCTGAGAGGACAGAGCCATTTGCTTTTTCTAATTGGATCGCCTCTTTTACTGCTTGGATATTTCTTTCTTTAAACTGGAATTGGTTTGTGTAAAAATCATGAAGCAATTGTACCTGCTCTACAGGAGATATCCGTAGAGAGGATTCGAGCCAATATCCAGCTAAGCCTCCTGAAATATCACGATTTCCGTAGTTGATCCGTTTTAAGTATGCTTCGATCTTATCCTCCTGCACCATCTGATCTATCTCCTGAAAATACCATGTTACCGAAGATGCCATAGCAGATGAAAGATTTTGATCTTGGTTCCAAGTCTGATAAGGATATGGAGTACCATTCCATTTCATGGTGGAATGATCAGCAGTAATTGCATTTGTTTCTAAACCTAATAATGCACTAAAAATCTTATATGTCGAGTTAGGCGATACCCTTAATGTACTGTGATCCTGATTGTAAATGGTATAAGCATCCGCATTTCTATCATATAAGACAAAGCTGCCCTCATAATTGTGAAAGTATTCGCTTAAGTCTTCATAGCTAATCTGGTTATGGTGGAATTCATAGCGATCCTGCTTAGACGTCATAGCTGATACAAATGGAATTTGGCTAAAAACAACCATAAACATTAGCATAAAAACGCTGATACTTACAAGCCTTTTTCTCCTGCGCTCTGGTTGATAAACAGCAATTTTCATAATCCGCCTTTTTATTTGCGACTTTGAACCGTTCAGCTGATTAGCTAATGAAATAGGCTTGAAGGTAGAGGACGAGTGAATAAAGTGAAGCAGCGTTTTCCCATACGATGCGTGGTCATGTTTGTCCAACCTATTTAATACAGCTGTATCACACGCCATTTCTCTATCAAGACGCATTGCTCGAAAAGCAATCCATATAAGCGGATTAAACCAGTAGATGATTTGGTAAAAAATCAGCAGATAATTCGTGAATGTGTCTTTATGCTTATAATGAGTAAGTTCATGAAGTAAAATATATTTAATCTCTTCTTTAGAAAGCCATTGCTGAAAGCCGCTAGGAAGAACCACATATGTCGTGAACAGGCCAAAGGTCATCGGTGATGCAGCCTGTGGAGCTTGTAACAACCTTATCTTTTTGGATATATGCAGTCTCCTTTTACATTCACTAAATAAGTCTAGCACGTCTTTATCTTCTACCGCCATAGCTGAATGCTTTATGCTTCTGAGCTTCAACCATGAATGAATGTAAAGCATAAAGAGCACCAATATCCCTATAAGCCAGATACTCGCAATAACTATATTAAAATGATCTAGATCAGGACGATTCACGTTGGTTGCAAAAGCCTGCATCCACGTATGATCGCTTTTGACCAGCGCTTGTTCAGCACCACCATTTGGTCTATTGCTTTCATGCGGCTGATTACCTTGAAAAGTATGTAATGGCATAAAGTTAGATTTCGCTATTAAATTTGTTGGCATAAAAGGAAGTGTCAACGCAAATAGCAAGAGAAACCATAGATTATAATGCCATTTAGCTGATAACTGATTTTGGAATATTTTTTTAATCAGGAAAATAATAGTAATCGTAAAGGAAGAAACAAGCAATCCCGTAATAAAAAGCGTAAAGAACATGAATTCCCCTCCAGGTTAATTTTTTGGTTGAATGAGGGTTTTGACAATAATGATTAAAAATTAGGAATTTATTTTTATGGATAGATAGTGACTCGAAGAATGCTAGACGTGATGGTTTCCTATAGTATTAGAATAAATGGCATATTTTTATTTTTTGTTGACTTCACTTGACTACAATTGTAGTACAGAATTATGATTGTAGTCAACAAAGAGTTACTGCATTTTTTTAGTAATTTCGTGTACCCTATAGGATTACATTTGTAGTCAATCGACTTTTAATTACTACGTACTTTTTTAATCTAGGTTAGGAGATGATAGCGGTGAAACGAATATGGCTTCGCGCAGTCTTGATTAGTTTACTTCTTTTAGGTACTTCGGGCTGCTTCCAATCAGATGACCCTGAGAATATATATCAAGCATATTTAACAAGCTGAGAGCAGATGGACTTCGAGGGAATGTATCAGCAGCTGGATCAAGCAACAAAAGAAAAAGTGTCAAAATGGCAGTTTGTTAAGCGATATAAGAAAATTTATCAGGGTATAGAAGCTAAAGCCTTGAAGGTAGAAGCAATAAAAGACGAACAAGCGGATGATGAGTCTGAGGCGAAAGCTTTTAGATACCGTCTAAAAATGGACACCTTACAGCGTTATTCGTACATCACCCACATCAACATTTGACTTAGAACCTTATTTTTAAAACAGCAATTAATATAATACAGAATATTATCCCCCCTACCTAACAGATAATTTGATTGTAACTAATAACCCTCTGTCTTTTCCACCATCTTATGGACACTCTCCTTCCTTTATCAAAAGACTGTTATCCCATACATGATGTTTTTGATTTGTTAGAGTTTTTAGGTTCTGGCAGCTGTTTTTTCATGGCAATATTTCTATCTGAACGGTAGATAAAAATAAAAGGAGAACCATTAAATATAGCCTTACTAGAAATGAACCATATGAAAATGAAAGCAGATAATTAGAAAAAGGTACAATCCATAAATGAAAATGTACTATGAACTGACAACTTGTGTGCTCCTTCGAGAAGTTTTCAATCGTGGAACATCGATTACTGCATGTTGTACATAAAAAGAGTAATGTTACGTAGGATTTCCCTTCCTATCCAACCTTTTATTTTATGCTAAAGGCATCTAATAAAGGCGGTGTTTGTGATGTTAGTGATAAACAATGTCAGTAAAAAATACGGAAAAACGACGGCTTTAAACGAGATTTCCCTGAAGCTTAACAAGGGGGCTTGCTTAGGCTTAGTTGGTCCTAATGGAGCAGGGAAATCAACGCTTTTGAAAATTATTGTTCATATTGTTCAAGCATACGAAGGTAAGATTATCTTCACAGGCACATCCAATACCGATCAGAAACGCACCATTGGATATGTTCCTCAGGATATTTGTTTAGAAGAAAATGTCTCCGCCATCCAAAACCTATATTTCTTTGGCAGGATATATCAATTACGTGGCAAAGCGTTACAAAAGCAAGCAAAGAAAGTACTGCGCTATATCGGGTTGAGCGAGCGACAAAAAGATAAAGTGAAAACTTTTTCAGGTGGTATGAAACGCCGTTTAAATATAGGATGTGCACTGATGCATGAGCCACAATTCATTATTATGGATGAGCCAACAGTCGGCATTGATCCACAATCAAGACATTATATTTTAGACATGATTAAGCAAATGAAGGAAGAAAATCGTACCATTATTTATTCTAGTCACTATATAGAGGAAGTAAATAAAATTTGTGATGAAGTAGCATTTATTGATCAAGGAAAAATAATCGAACATGACACAATCAATAGCTTAATCGAAAAATATGCTGTACCTGCCATCTTTTTCGCCTGTCAAAATAGTGAAAGATTGCTTGCTGATCTCCACCAATTATCAGATCATGTACAACCATATAAAAATGGCTATAAGCTAACAACGGCTAATCCTATGTGGACAATGGAGGAACTGCTGCGCGCATGTAGAGAAAAAAAGCTGGTGTTAAAGCAATTTGAGCTTACCTATCCAACGTTAGAGGATATATTTTTCAAGCTTACTGGAACGGAGCTTCGCGCTTAAAACAAGATGAGGAGGGAATAGTTATGAGATCTATTTTGCAAATGGAACTGATGAAAAATGCACAGGATAAAGGACTTTACTTTTGGACATTTCTGCTGCCAATCATTTTTACTGTTTTATTTATTTCAATTTTTACCGCTGGGACAGAAGGTGCCGATAAGGAGTATGTGATTATATCCATTGTACCCGGATATGTAGTGATGTTTGTGTTTTTCATAATGATCTCGATGGGATTTTCATTTATTGAAGACCGTGACAAAGGAATGGTGGCACGACTTGCAAGTACCCCCCTTTCTCCATACGCTTATCTGTTTGGAAAATGGTCACCATATGTAGTGATTGTGTTTACTCAAATTATGGTATTGCTCACTTTTGGAAAAGTCGTTTATAATATTCCAATAGAACAACCTTTATTGCTCGGTATGTTAGCACTTATCCTAACTATCTGCATTACAGGGCTTGGGCTAGCGTTATCCTTACTTATCCGTACTAGCAATATGGGCGTCGCGGTTACACAAGTCATTGCTTTAGGTGGCGCATTATTAGGCGGGCTTTGGATGCCCTTGGAAGCGATGCCATCATTTTTCCAAAAGGTTGGAAAACTAACGCCTCAATATTGGGCACATAACGCATTTCAAGAAACGATGGTCGGAACATTGGCTTACAATGATTTCTTTATCGCTAGTCTCATTTTACTCACATTCGGTGCGGTTGGTTTCATCATTGCATTCTTTGCCTACCCAAGCTTTTTAAAACGCGCGAAGCATTAATTGGTTCATTAGTGGGAGGAATATAATGAAAGTAAAAATCGATATCGACGATCAATATGAGGAGACTTCCATTATTATTCAAACGAATGAGTGGACAGATGAACTGCAGCAGCTTGTCGCTTTGATTAAAAAAGAAAAGCCGAAACGGTTATTTGGCGTGGAGGAAGAGCAAACAGTCGTCTTAGATCCGGAAACGATTGATTATATTTATTCAGAAAAAAGGAAAGTTTACGCAGCACTTGAAAATGGACGACGATTGGAAATTAAAATGAAATTGTATGAAGTAGAGGAGACGCTTGCTAACAGTCATTTCATTCGTTTTTCTAAATCGGTGATTGGTAATGTAAATCGTATTCAACGGTTTGAGCTCTCCTTTAATGGAAATCTCTGTGTTTACTTTTCCTCAGGAAATAAAGAATATATTACACGTAAATATGTGACAAGCGTCAAAGAGAAACTGACGTCGGGAGGACTTCGTCATGATAGCTAAAATTTTGCGCCGAATGATATACGGAATCGCTTATGGGGCGATAGCAGTCTTTACCGCCTTAACGATTCTGATGATATTAAACGTAACACTCCCTATCTTTCAGATATGGCTTTATACGTTAGCAAGTCTTGCCCTTGGTATTTACTACGGTCTAGCCTCCTTTATTTTTGAGCTGGAAAGTTGGAGCCCTCTAAAGAAAACCTTAGTACACTACAGTTTATCTATAACTATCTACTTTACCTTTGCGCTTTCTCTACACTGGGTTCCTTTCCATTGGAAAGCAATTTTAGTTACGATTATTGGCTTTACGATTGTTTATGCGTTGTTTTGGTTTGGATACACACTTTATTATAAGAGAGTTGAGTCCTCTCTAAACGATACCTTGCAAAAAAATAAGTAAAAGGGGGAAAGGGGCTTAGAAATGCTTCTAAGGCAGTAAAGCGCTTTAAAGCTTTAGCTCTTAACGGCTATTTGGTTAGCGCTTGTATGGAAAGAGATAACAAGTGTATCTTCAATCAGTGGAGACTTTCTTTCACCCCCGCTGATTTTTAGGCCTCTATGCAAATCGGGCATTTAGATCCTTTTACTTGTTGCCGTATATGGATCTTCAATTCTAGAAGTGAAAATCTTACACCTTGTATGCGAGATAAAGCGAATTATTCATACACCCTTTAGCTGCCGGAAAAAGCGGGTGATACACTATATGTCTCAAACTACAACCAGCGCCTAGGAACGCTGGTTGTCATATTTAGAGCATAAGTCACGTTATCTTTATGGTTACTTACACTAAAAGCATATCTTTAAACCGTCTGTCTCTAATTCTTAATCATTTATGTTTTATTATTAGCTTCATGACAAATGATTATGAATCTAATATAAACTGTACAGACTCTTTTAAACAGTCGTCTGCTTGTACGTAGTCGCCAACCTTATCCATAAATGAGTGAATCATCCCGTTGTAGCGTAAACAATAAATATCTGTACCTGCTTTTTTAGCCTGCTCATAAAAAGCATCTCCCTGAAGACGTAAAGCGTCATATTCACCAGCAATATATAAGGTTCGTGGCATGTTTTTCAGTAAATCTCCTTCCACATTATACGGTGAAATCATCCAGCTCTCGGGGTCCGCATCTTGAATATACCAGCGATCAATAAAATAAAAGAAATCCATAAATCCTTTTATATGTTGATGCACCAGCTCCTCATGCTCATGTACTTTAATTGCAGATAAATCATAAAAACGTTTCAATTGCTCTTCGTTCTTTCCTTGATAAACTACTGGGTAAACGGAAACAGCATTCTTAATATAGTTCGTTCCATATAGCCTGTCTAATAAAGAAACGACATACGTTAAGTTTCCACCAGCCGAATCTCCCATTACATTCAGGTGATTTACATTTACTTTTAATTCCTCGTGATGATGATGGATATAGACTACCATTTTATGTGCATTTATAACAGCTTCCGGATAGGGGTGCTCTGGTGCTAAACCATACTCCACGGAAAAAACTCGTATCCCAGCCAAATCCGCTAAGCGTCTACACGGTAAATCAACAGTGTCTAATGAACCGCCAAAAAATCCGCCTCCATGATAAAACACAATAGCAGGTAACACTTCATTCACTACATCTTTTCTCTCATATGTTCGAACAGGAATACCCTCAAATTCTTTATCTTCCACTACGAGCTCATGGGTTGTAATATCTTTAGCATTTTGCCACCCAATTCCAGCGCGCATCATTTCTACCGTAGGTTCACTTATGGTTTCTGAAGACGATCTATCTTCAGTCATACTTAGCTCTGCAAGTGTTTTTGGGTCTAGATAACCTGACTCGTCCTTTCCTGGAACAAGTTTCACTCGCATTCGCGTATCAGCTGTTTCTATACTTTTCATCAATGAATGATTAGATAAATGCATGATGACCTTCCTTTCGTATTTATCTTATATGTGGTCTTTATATTAGGAAACACTTGAAAAAATCGTCTGTAATAAAGACGATTGTTGATATAAACTTAAAGGGATCACACCAATAAAGATTCCCTGTCTTCGCTTTGGTAAACAAAACAAGGGTTTAAAAAAGTAAATTTACGTTTTATAGCTGTTTTCTTTCTAAGCCACTGCATAGCACTGGTTTTAGAAAAACTGCCTTTTTCCAAGCATATCGTAAGTCGCCTACTTTAACAAATCAATAGGGTAAAACGCTTACCTAGCTAGGCGTCTCCTTCGTATATGTCTTACCTATTAGATTTCCAGAGGCTTTCCTTTTTCACTTGTTAAAACAAGAACCATTAGATGACGTCTTTCCGATACAAAAACCACAAAAGGTTAAAACGATTATGGATTTAATTGTGAACAAAGGCGCAGGGCGCCCGTTTAGCAACGTAGCGAATGGAACGAATCAACTAAAGATTTAGGAATCATGCCCCTGCAACCAGGGGTATGCCGACGCCTGAGCGGCAAGCCCGTTTTTAGTCGGCCTTCCCCTTAGCGACGAACCGATGATGACTTATCGTAGGGCGATTTCGTGAAGTCGCCTAGTTGCTGGGCGCTGAAGCCGGACGTGGCTATTCAGTTATTTCGTTATCTCCAAGCACCTCATTTTATACTTTCTTATCTTTATAAAAAAAGGATCATTGATATCCATGAAATGCTGGAGAGAGACTGGATGGTGGAAGTTGATTTCTTGCACAGGTTAACAGGTATTAATATAGGGTTTTTTAATAACTATTAGATTAGTAAACAAGACTTTGAGCTCGTTTATGTAAATAAAAATTCCTCCGCCATGCGCGAGAAGAATGTATAAGGTAATATTTGCGGATATAAGGTGGTAGCTAATCACATGATGTTGCCCTTCTACGACTGTAACAACTGCATTTTTCATTTTTTTAAAATTCGAGTAAGCTATAATTAAAAAGTTAATAAATATAACTACCTGGGCAGCAACACCAAATAGTTCATTCAGTAACCTTGAAGGGGGAAGGGGCAGCTCACATTAGAAAAAAAGTAATCACCTAATGCTTGCAAGGCTTGGGATGATTACTTTTTTGTATTATAAAAGTATAAAATTTTAGGCTTTATTATATGAAAAAGATAGCTTTCGCCCAAAGTCTTAGCGACAATTCAAGTTGTTCTCGACAAAATAGCCGATTTTAAAGTCATAACCATAAAAGATTTAACAGAATTCATTTTATGATTAAAGAATCACTATGCAAGTAGTAGAGTAACAAAAAACGGTCAGTGGAAAGACAATGGTCGACGAATCAATTATGGAGTAAGGGAATGGAACGTTTGCTACCATTACATCCTCTCTTGTAGCCATCCTATGAACATGTTAATTGTAAAGCTCAACTGTTTCCTTCAAAAAGTTTACATAATTCGTAATAAAACCTTTAGGCGTTATAATTTTAACTTTATTACCGAATCCTGCTAAAAAATTGGAAAGAAAATCGGTTCTCAGGCAATTCAATTGTCGCAAGGTAATCTCTTGTCGACACTTTTTTAACGAGATTTTTCCCGTATCTCTCAATAAATTGATCTCTTACAGCAACATCTAACAATAGCTGTACACTAACCAAATTTTGTTGATCGTTGTGTTGTTTTACTTCCCTACATTCTTTATCAGCCCTTGAGAGAAAAGAACCGCCTTTTTGGATATTTAATATTCTTGTCAATTTAAACGTTCGATAGTCTTCCCGTTCAAACTATATGCAAAAAGATACCAATGCATCTCCCTTAAATGTACTTTATAAGGTTCTACAACTCTATACGTCTTGTTTCCTTTTTGATCCACATATTCAAAATTTAACAACCCCAATTATGCTCAATTGCTTGCTTAATAAATAAAATATCTTCTTTGATTTGACTTCTTCCTGGCCAATCATAAAAAGTTAAATCAAGTTTCGGAGCAATATTTGCACTGGTCATTCCGTTAATTTTTTGAATCGTAGTTTGAATTTCTTGATTCGTAATCAGTTGCTCAAACCCGCCTAAAGCTACGAGTATATTTTCAATATCTTGACTATTTAATAGCGCTTATCGAACTTACACTCTTCCATTAGCGCGTACCCTCCTTCAGCACCATACTTCGCATAAATAGGGATGTTTGCATAACTTAATGTTTCCATATCACGTTGAATCGTCGTTTCGTTACATTAAAAGCCGACTAAATTCTGACGCCGAAACAACTTCCTTTTGTAGCAGGATCATAACTATTGAGATAAGTCGCTCAATTTTTTTCATATTTTCCTCCCATATACGACATACTGTTGTCGTCTATGTTCAGGAGGAGGTAATAAATGATGGAAGCAATAGCATATCTACAATTTGCTGGAAAGGCAGAAAAAGCATTAGGTTTTTATGAAAAGGCATTACAGGCAACAAGCGTAAAAAAGGTTAAATTTGGGGATTTTGGTCAGAACCCAAATGCTCCATTAACGGAAGAAGAACAAAACATGATCATGGAATCTCGTATTGAGTTTTCAGGAAATACATTAATGATCTCTGATGTTCTACCTTCTATGGAAGCTGTGACAGGTGAAGTCACAAAGGGGAATACCGTCTTAATTAGTATCATCGATGCTGGTCCAGAAATGAATAAACAAAGTTTTGAAAAGCTTTCAGAAGGCGGCACTGTGATCATGCCGTTATCTTCTACGCCATAGTCAGCAAGCTTTGGAATGTTAATCGATAAATTTGATGTAATGTGGAAATTTAATAGTGAGGCAAGTAAATTCCTTGATAGTTTCGTAAATTAAATTTGTACTATTAGAGTTGGGACCTCGTCAATATTTTATTGGAATACGCAATAAGACAGCATTTCCAAACAAACTCTGAAGCTCCTAATTGGGGGATTTTTAGAGTTTGTTTTTTTCTGTTATCGTAGAAGCCTTTCAATTAGAAGTATTGATGTGATAGATTTAGAATATTTATCTATAGTAGAGCACAACATCAAGATATTCATCAGGGACAGTACTTATTGCCCAAAACTAGAGGGTAATCTACATAACAATGGATGAATGATTGAAATATTGCCTCGAGAATCCTACAGCACCTTATACGAGATAAACTAAAAACTCCTCTTCTACAGAAATTCTGAGCTATAAGCTATTTTATTGTAAACAGTTTCATCACCAAGTAAAATATACAGTATAAGTAAATATTTTAGAAAAAGAGAGGGAGTAAGGAGTCATGAACAGCAAAGTGAATACAGCGCAGCTCATTGATCCATCGTACAAGCTATATATTGGCGGTCAATGGGTAGAAGGCACGGAAGGCAGAAAAATAGCTAGCTACAATCCTAGTACTGGTGAAAAACTCTCTGAAGTGATTGATGCGACACATGCTGATGTCGATGCAGCAGTTGAAGCAGCGACAAAAGCATTTCAATCTTGGAAAACTGTCGGCGTTGAAGAAAGAAGTAAATTACTTCTTAACATTGCTGATTTGATCGATGAACATGCAGATCATTTAGCAATGGTTGAAACATTGGATAATGGTAAACCACTGAGAGAATCACGCGGCGCCGATGTTCCATTAAGTGCAGATCATTTTCGCTATTTCGCTGGCGTTATTCGTTCTGAAGAAGGAACTGCCAAAGAATTAGATGATGAAACATTAACATTAACTTTAAAAGAACCAATTGGTGTTGTAGGTCAAATTATTCCATGGAACTTCCCATTATTAATGGCTGCTTGGAAAATTGCTCCTGCAATTGCAGCAGGGAATACCGTTATTATTCATCCGTCTTCATCAACTTCTCTTAGCATATTAGAATTAGCTAAATTATTGGATCAAGTATTACCTCCAGGTGTTGTTAACGTCATTACTGGTAGAGGTGCTGATTCAGGGGATTACATGCTCCATCATGAAGGCATTAGTAAATTAGCCTTTACTGGATCAACAGAAGTTGGTTATACAGTAGCAAAAGCAGCCGCTGACCGTTTAATACCATCTACATTAGAACTAGGTGGAAAATCGGCAAATATTTTCTTTAATGATGCTCCTTGGGAAAGAGCAATTGAAGGTGCTCAATTAGGTATTTTATTTAACCAAGGGCAAGTATGTAGTGCTGGATCACGTATTTTTGTTCAAGAGGGCATCTATGATAAATTTGTTAGTGAATTAAAAACAGCTTTCGAAAATATTAAGGTCGGTCTCCCTTGGGAAGATGGCGTGCAAATGGGTGCACAAATCAATCAAAAGCAACTTGATAAAATATTACAATACGTTGAACTTGGTCAAAAAGAAGGCGCTAAATTGATAACAGGCGGTTATCAAATCAAGGAAAACGGCTTAGAAAATGGTGTATTTATGGCACCAACTATTCTTGCTGATGCAGATAACAATATGCGTATCTCACAAGAAGAGATCTTTGGACCTGTCGCTACGGTGATTAAATTTAAGACAGAAGAAGAAGCCATTCGCTTAGCAAATGAATCCGAATACGGGCTTGGCGGCGGAGTATGGACAAAGGATCTAAACACGGCTTTGCGTGTATCCCGTAAAGTAGAAACAGGCCGTATGTGGGTGAACCAGTATACGAACTTCTCTGCCGGTGCACCATTTGGTGGTTATAAAAAATCGGGTATTGGTCGTGAGACATATAAAAGTATTCTCGATGCTTATACCCAAACAAAAAATATTTTCATCAGTATGAAAGAGGAAAAAGACGGACTCTATTAATCATTTTAAAGAGCTGTGTTTATAAGCAATGCTAGCTTATAAGACACAGCTTTTTTACGTAGAGAGGAATTATTAATATACGATCGTTCTGACATAAATTCGTAAAATCATTCGTTTTTTAATCAATATTTGATACATTTGTTTTACTTATTGCCCTTTATTCATGTATATTACTAGTAGAAGTGTTTTATTTTTAGCATGGTTAGGAGCGATTAATTTGGAAAGAGTAGTCGGAACAGTTGTCAGAGGTCTTCGTTGCCCCATTATTAATCAAGGTGACAAAATTGAAGACATTGTGGTAAATAGTGTATTAAAAGCTTCCGAGGTGGAAGGCTTTCAAATAAATGATAAGGATATCGTTACTGTTACAGAATCAGTCGTAGCGCGTGCTCAAGGCAATTACGCTTCGATCGATCATATCGCTGCGGACGTCCAAGCCAAATTTGGTGAAGAAACAATTGGGGTTATATTTCCTATTTTAAGTCGGAATCGTTTCGCAATTTGTCTCCGTGGTATTGCGAAAGGCGCTAAAAAAATTGTGCTGATGCTAAACTATCCATCTGATGAAGTGGGAAATCATTTAGTAGATCTTGATACGCTGGATGAAAAAGGCGTTAACCCTTGGACAGATGTGTTAACAGAAAAACAATTCCGTGACCTTTTTGGTCATCAAAAGCATACGTTTACTGGTATTGACTATATTGATTACTATAAATCCATTGTGAAAGAATATGGGATTGAATGTGAAGTTATTTTCGCCAATGATCCAAAAACGATCCTAGACTACACGAAAAATGTACTCAGCTGTGATATTCATTCACGATTCAGAACGAAAAGAATTTTAACGGCGAACGGGGCAGAAAAAGTTTACAGTTTGGATGACATCTTAACCAAATCTATTGATGGCAGTGGTTATAATGAAGCTTACGGCCTTTTAGGTTCTAATAAATCCACAGAGAATACAGTTAAGCTTTTCCCTAGAAATTGTCAGCCTGTTGTAGATAAAATCCAACAGATGCTTAAGGAAAAGACTGGAAATAATGTAGAAGTGATGGTATACGGCGATGGTGCATTTAAAGACCCTGTGGGGAAAATCTGGGAGCTTGCTGACCCTGTAGTTTCACCAGCTTATACATCTGGTCTTGAAGGCACACCAAACGAAGTGAAATTAAAGTACCTTGCTGATAATAACTTTGCTGACTTAAAAGGAAAGGAACTTGAGGAAGCGATTAACAACTATATTGAAAATAAAGACGAAGATCTTGTAGGATCCATGGAAACACAAGGAACAACGCCAAGAAAGCTTACTGATCTTATTGGCTCCTTATCTGACTTAACCTCAGGTAGTGGCGATAAAGGTACACCGATTATTTATATCCAAGGATATTTTGATAATTATACGAAGTAAGTAAGAAGCCAGGCACCAGCGATTTTTGTTGGTGTCTGGTTTCATTATCTTTCCTTTCAAAACTAAAGGATGTTTAAGAGTTAAAAAGCTGTGGATACGATTAATCAATCTACAGCAATAGTAAGCGCACTCAATAAAGTGAAGCTTCCATGAGTGGGGGGCATTCTTTCCCGACTGATTGTTAGTAGCCCAAAGGTATGACCTAGAAGCCCCCCACGAAACAGGGCATTTAGGTGCTGCTAGCTCCCACTTAGAGAGTTGTTGTGAAGTACAAGGTTATCCAACTCCTCAAATGGGAGTCTTACAGCACCTAATATGCGGGATAAATGCACCCATTCGTATTAAGCTAATCTCGCGAAATTTCTAACTAACTATTTGAACTTAAATGAATGCTTCTTCCCCTTTTTCCTGTTCTACTAATTTCTTATCGTATAATTTTATAAATGGCAGCCATATGAGAAATGCTACAATGGCACAAATCACTGCAACAACGACAGCCATTATATCCCCACCTGTACTAATAAAAGCACCTGCACCTATTGGAGTTGGCCAAGGCATTTGCGCAATAATAGCTTCAACCATATTTAGCTTAATTGCCCAATAACCGATTGAAGCTGCTGCCATTGGAGCTAAAAAGAACGGTATAGCTAGATATGGGTTATAGACTATAGGTAATCCAAAAATGATCGGTTCATTAATATTAAAGATACCGGGCGCAACAGCTGCTTTACCTAGCACTTTTAATTGTTTTGATTTCGCAAAAAAGGCAATAAATAATACTAAACCTAAAGTAGCACCAGAACCGCCTATAATTACAAAAGCATTATTAAATTCACCAGCATATGGAATATTAGCCCCATCTATGTTGGATTGCATATTGGCAAGAACAATTGGCGTTAAGAATCCCCCAACAATAGTTGCCCCATGAATACCTACAATCCACAGCGCATGAATAATAAAGAAAATAATCAGGATACCTAACCAACTATTCGTTAAATTAACAACAAATCCAAATGGAATGGCTACTATTTTAAATATATCCGTACCTAATGCAATGAAAATACCATTAATTAGTAAAACAGCAAAAGCAACTAAGAATGCTGGAATTAATGCTGTGAAGGATCTAGATACACCCTCTGGTACTGCTTCGGGCATTTTTATAACCCAATTTCGTTTCACACATAAGCGATATAATTGAACAGCGACAACAGACATAATAATCGCAGTGAATATTCCAGTTGCCCCTAAACGACTAACCCCATCTCCAACCATTTCCCAACCATAAAGAATGGCGTTGTTTTCATCCATTTTCTCTACTAAGGACATTTTCCCGTTTTCTAAAACTAATTGAGGAATAGTCATAAAAAATGCAAACATGGATAGTAAAGCACCATTCAATGGATTTAAATTTAAGCCTTCTTCTTCAGCAAGTATTTTTGTATACTCATACCCTATTACAAGTCCAAAATATAGCGCTAATATACCCATTGTCGCTTTGTTCGCTAACATATACAAA
Source organism: Virgibacillus sp. 6R (assembly GCF_001895305.1). Lineage (NCBI taxonomy): Bacteria > Bacillati > Bacillota > Bacilli > Caryophanales > Bacillaceae > Virgibacillus > Virgibacillus sp. 6R. Next base: position 2,268,935 of record NZ_CP017762.1, read on the forward strand.
TCACTAATTCTAAAAAAAGTACTATTATAAAAGCCTTCTAAAAATGTAAATGTTTGAGGTAAAACGTTAAGTACCAAGAACATCGAGCCTACGATGACAAACGGAATAGAAGCCATCCCCGCAGCCATTACTGCACGTACAACGCGTAAGGAAGCAACTTTACCCATGGGACCCATTAGATATTTTTCCAATAGAGCAAATACTTTGTTTTCTGTCGCCATAGAAATACCCCTTTCCAAAGTTAACTAATTATTTCTTCATATTGTTTAATACGTTTAAAATGCTTATCTTCATTATGTTTAATCTGGTTTAAACGATAGAGAACAAATACACTTAACAATATCCCAATAAACAAAATGACTAAAACTAATATTCTAGTCTTATCTTGATTGAAGAGAAAAGGATATAGGTGCGTGAAAATAGACGAAAAGCAAACCGATAGGATCAACGTGACATTTGTCAAAAGTAACATGATAAAACAATATTTGGTGCGCTTGGCATTGTTGGTATGGTTGCTATATATTTTTACTTGCTCAGCAATACTAATGACTAACGCAATAATTAACATTAAAGGGATAAAAAATAGTGTTGAGCCACTCATAAACATTGAAATTAACCAATATAAATGTGTAAAAAAGAATAATGCAGAAACATATCGTATAAGTAAATATCGATTAAAGTACATGGATTTAATACTTAACTTTTTTCTATTTTGTTCCATAAGTGTTATTTCATTGTTTTCCATATACAAATCCCTCATTTTTTATTTAGCCCTTCGCCAATTAACAAAAATTTAAGTTGATAGCGAAGAGCCATTTATTTATTAATCGCATAAGGGCTTCGAGTACCGTTTTCTCAAAAATAAGTTCCATGAACAAATTATTGAGAAAGTTCTTGTAAGATTAAATTTGCTAGTTTTTCAACTCCCATAGGGATTGGAACATAAGCTTGTGGCGGAATATTTATAACTTTTTTCCCTACGCGATCTCCAGTTTCCTTAAGCTTTTTAAAGTACATTTTTGTTTGTGGGCTTATCAAAAACAATTCAAAGTCGCTCGTTTCAATCATCTTACTACCTTCAGTAGCAGAAATTGCATCTACTAAAATATCCTTCCCTTCATTCTTTAAATATTCCGTTGTCTTCTTCGCCATTAATGACGATGACATACCAGCTGCACAAATAATGAGCACTTTTTTCATCTTACATTCCTCCATAAAGTTTAAATTTCCATAAATCATTTAAATTTTTAGTTAAAGGTTTTCTCCATTACTTTCTATTACATTCTTGTACCAATAAAAGCTTTTCTTCTTTATCCGCCGAAGATCATATTCTCCTTCTTCATGCTGATTGACATATACAAAGCCATATCGCTTTTGAAAACCATTTAACCAACTTAGAAGATCCGTAAATGACCACACACAATAACCAATCATCTCTACACCATCGGTAATCGCTTCTTGCATTGCTTTTATATGTGCTCTAATATATTCAATTCGATAGCCATCGTGGATGGTGCCGTCTTCTTCAACTTTGTCGTACTCACCTAAACCATTTTCACTGATTAGGATAGGTAAACCATAGCGGCTTGTTATTCTACGAAGCCCAATTCGTAATCCTTGTGGGTCAATGTTCCAATCCCAATTGGTTCTTTCTAGATGTTCATTAGTAACTGTTTTAAACAGACCTGGTATGCCAGTATCCTCCATTGTCCCCTTTTTACCAGTCGTGTTGAAATGGGCTTCCATCGTAACCCCATCTAATGGATTTCTTTCATAGGTTGTCGTTTGATAATAATTCACACCCATGAAATCAGGCTTTTCCTGTTTTAATAATGTAAAGTCGCCTTCCTCTACTTGTGGGGCAATCCTCTTTCTCTCCAAGTAATTCCAAATTGCTTTTGGATACTCTCCCCATGCATATATATCCATCCACCAATGGTTTGTAAATTCCTCGGCATTTTCAGCTGCAAGAACATCCTCAGGTTTTGATGTGGCAGCGTAAGCCGGTGAGTAAGCAAAACTTGGGCCAATTTTTCCATCAGGTACATATTTACGAAACTCTTTAATAGCATTCGCATTTGCTAAATTGGCATGATGGTTCACTTGGTAAAATAGCTTCACATTCTTTACCCCGGGTGGGTGCATAGCTGTTTGATATCCTAATCTAGTAAATACATTTTGTTCATTTAAGGAAACCCAATATTTCACACGATCCCCAAACGCTTTAAATAAGGTAATACTATAATTTCTAAAGTCCTCTACAATTTGTCTGGATTCCCATCCGCCATATTCGTCTTGAAGTGCTTGCGGTAAATCCCAATGATAGATAGTTACTATCGGCTCAATGCTATGTTTCATTAACTCATCAATCAATCTATTGTAAAAATCAATCCCCTTTTGGTTTACTTTACCTTTTCCATTAGGGAAAATACGGGACCACGCTACAGAGAATCGATAAGTCTTCATACCCATTTCAGCCATTAACGCAATATCTTCTTTGTAGCGATGATAATGATCTACAGCTACATCTCCAGTCGTTCCTTTAAACGTTTTACCGGGAATACGAACAAATTTATCCCAATTAGACATCCCTTTACCATTGACATCCCATGCACCTTCTACTTGATATGCAGCGGACGCCGCTCCCCATAGGAAATCTCTTGGAAACGCTTTAAGTTTTTCGTGTAACACGTTTTCTTCACTCCTTTTTTATTCATCGATAAAAAGAATCTTCAATCAATAGGGGTTTCATTCATCCCCCTCCCGATTGTTAGTAACCCAAGGGTATGACCTAAAAGGTCTCTTACGAAAGGGCGTTTAGGTGCTGCTATCTCCCACTTAGACCTGCTGCGTACAGATAATCCAACTCCTCAAGTGGGAGTCTTACAGCTCTTATATACGACGGGATAAACAAAACCTATATGGCTCCGACTGACCAGAACCATATCCATTTACATGGTCAGCTTAAAAGAACTGAGGGAGATATGCTTTATGTGCTTCCATCATTTCAGCCACTATTTGTTTTGCAACGGTATCAGATGGAGTAAGTGGATTAATTGTTAAAGCAAGTACCGCTTGATTATAATCCCCTGTTACAGACGCCTCTGCTGCAATGCGTTCAAATGACTTGATTTGTTGCACAAGCCCGCGTGCTGCTACCGGGATATCCCCCATGGCAAGTGGTACTGGACCATCTTTTGTAATAACGCAGCTAACCTCGACAGCGGATTCAGCTGGTAAGCTTGCAATAGCTCCGCAGTTCCTTGTGTTGACTGGTTGAATATCACGTTTATCTGTATAAATGGAAGTTATTAAACGAACGGCTGCATCCGAATAATATGCCCCGCCACGATCTTCTAATTGCGGTGGTTTAATATTTAAATTTTCGTCCTTATACAACTCAAATAACTCTTCTTCCAGCTTTTGGACCACTTCTGCGCGAGTGCCCTCATTTGCAGCGCTTTCGATTGCTTTGTCTAACATATCTTTTGATTTATAGTAATACATATGGTATGGACATGTAATCGCATTTAGCGCACGAATAAATTCTGGCTCCCAGCCCATTCCATCTATATTTTTAACAAAACTGCTATTTTCCGGATCAGTTAGCTTCTCCATCACCAATTCTTTCACACTAACTCCGTCTAAATATATATCTAATCCGTATACCATATGGTTTAATCCGGCAAAATCAATACGGATACGAGAATGGTCAATATCCAGTAATTTAGCAATTCCCATCTCCATTCCAATTGGAACATTACATAAACCGATGACTCTCTTTATATTGGAGTAACGAAGCACCGCCTCTGTCACCATTCCAGCTGGATTTGTAAAGTTAATTAACCACGCCTTTGGACAAAGCTCCTCCATTTCTTTACAAATTTCTAGAATGACTGGTATCGTGCGTAGCCCTTTAAATAAACCACCAGGTCCGTTTGTTTCTTGACCAAGAACACCATATTTTAGCGGAATACGCTCATCTTTAGCACGTGCTGCCAGAAGACCAACACGGAATTGAGTAGTGACAAAATCAGCATCTTTTAATGCAGCTCTACGATCTAAGGTCAAATGAACATCAATGGGTAGACCTGCTTTTTTAATCATTCGTTTAGCAAGATGGCCTACAATTGCAAGCTTTTCTTTTCCCTCATCAATATCAACTAACCATAACTCTGTTAACGGAAATTCTTCATACCGTTTGATAAAACCTTCGATTAACTCTGGAGTATAGCTTGAACCTCCACCAATGGTTGCTACTTTCAATTTATGATTTGTCATAATGATCCCCTCTCCATTCATTTATTTTTTTGTAAAGTTCAATTACTTCTTGAGCTAAATCCTTCAGGGTTATTGCATTCATTAAATGATCCTGAGCATGGATGAGTAATAAACGAATTTCCGTTTTTTCTCCACGAGCTTCTCCTTTTATAAGTTCGGTTTGGGAACGATGTGCTGCCCCAATTTCTTCATTTGCTTCTTGAATTTTTTGTTCTGCTTTTTCAAATTCCCCCTCTTTTGCGTGTTGAATTGCTTCCATTGCAGAAGTTCGAGCATTTCCTCCATGTAAAATAATTTGAAAGCTAATTTCTTCTATGCTCAATTTAAATCTCCCCTTAAGTTAACGGAATCTCTATTTACTTTGCTAACAGTCCTTTAAAATATTTCTCTACTTACCTATTTATCATAGAATGAAATCGTTAACACTTGAACACATACTTTTTCCTAAACGTTAAGGAAATCATTACTGAGTAGAAAAAATATAATTATGGCTAGATGAGTCCATATAAAAAAACTTAGCTTGGCGCTAAGTCTTTTTGTAAAACTATTGTTTTTTTATACTATAAAGTGAATCTCCAATCAGTAGGCATGACTTTCTTTCATCCCCACTGACTGTTATTACCTCTTTGGAATGATCTAAAGCCCTCTTTTACGTAACAGTGTATTTAGGTGCTGTTATCTACCACTTAGACTTGTTGTAGTACTACCTATCTCTAACTCTTAAAGTGGTAGTCACACAGCACTTTATATGCGGGATAAAGCCTAAAATAATTCCTCATCGTGTTATAAAATGTATTTAACTTCACAACATTGCATTTATTGTCTCGATAAACTCGTCTTTTTCTTCACAGCTGATTAATTGATTGACCTTTCGTTTATTCTCAATTATTTCAATTAAATAATCATACATTAGCTTTAAATCAGATGTTCTATTTTTACCTATACTTAATAAACAAATAAATTGCACATAGTTCCCTTCCCAATCAATCGGTTTTTTTAACGTACAGATTGTCCAAAAAGTTTCTCTTGTATGCGGCTCCATCGGATGAGGAATGGCAACCAAATTTCCAAAGCTTGTTGGTGACAGCCTTTCTCTTTTAAAAACAGAAGCACCGAACGAGCTCTCCACATAACCAGCAGCCACAAGTTTTTCCACTAAATACTTGATAGCTGCTTCTTTTGTTGGTAAACCTTTATGCAGAAAAATAAGCTCTTCCTTTAGAAAGTCTATCTTGTTTTCAGTTCTATTTTTTAAATAATTCTCTATTTTCCTTAAGTCCTCTGTACCTAAGATAGTATTTACAAAAATAATTGGAACTGGTAGTTTCCTTTCAATTGGAATGGTAGTAATTATAAAATCGATTTGCTCTAAGGAAGTTTCATTTAACCGATAGAAATCCGTCGTATCTACAACATGTAGCTGATTAGGGTATTTGGATTGCAATCTATACTTTAATAACATGGCACTCCCTACACCAGTCGCACAAACGATGATACAGCGTTTCACATCTTGTTGCATTTTTTGCCTCAACATGGCTACACTGATGTGTAAAGCAATATAACCAACTTCATCTTCATCAATCTCAATTGCTAATCTTTTGTTAAATACTTCTCTCGCTAAAACAGCGGCATCAAACGCAAGAGGGTATTTTGTTTTTATCTCATCGAGCATTGGGTTTCGCATATTCATTCCATAGCGAAGACGATTTAATGTAGGTTGCAGGTGTAAGCCCAAAGCTATAAATAATTCATGATCATTGATCAATTGCAATTTTAAGCGTTCATCAACCTTGTGAATAAATTCTTTGATGGCAGCTCGTAAATCGCTTTCCACAAAGGATTCAAATTCTTCTCGGTTTAAATTTATTTTTGCAATTTTTTTCGTTCCAAGTAAATGAATGGCTATATACGCTATTTCTGTTTTTGGAAACGAAACATGTAAAGCGGATTCAATTTTGGTTACAATTCCCTTAGCCACTTTATATTCGGTTTGGCTGTAAACTCCTGCAAAATCTTCAGGTGCCAGCTGTACATAATTTTCATCACGAATCCGCTTACAAGCTATTGCAAAATGAATACATAGATTATTTAGCGCAATATCAGACATCTCAATCTTATTTGCTTTCACTTCCTTTATAATAATCGTGTAAATTTTATTTATGTCTTTTTGTGGAAGGATGGGGGCTGCTTGTCTTTGCATGTTAACCACAATCTCCTTCCTATTAAATAAATATTCCGCCAAACAAAATCTTACATTCATTTCATCGCCTATTATCTTTACTCCATGATATGGCTTACTAACTAACTCGAGTTTAAATCCTGTTAATATTTTTCTAACTTCAATTAAATCATTTTGCAAGGTAGATTTACTAATATATAGTTTATCTGCCATATCGTCCAATTTAATATAGTAATTGTCTAAAAGAAGTTTTCTCACTATATATATTACACGGTCTTCAGGTGAACTCGGTAACATATTAGAATTAGAGTCCTTCGCCATCTTTTGTAAAAATGCTTTAAATGTTTTACTATTTTTGATTATTAACTCATAGCCAGTTCCTCTTTTTGACTCAATAAAACCCCCACTCTGTAATAAAATACTATTCAGCTCTTTTATATCATTTCGAATCGTTCTTGGCGTAACGCAAATTCTATCAGCTAAATCATTACTTGTAACGGCCGATTTAGCAGCCATTAATTCCTGCAAAATAAGCATCATCCGACTAGAAAGCATCTCTGCCACTCCCTGTCTTTACTTTAATAAAAACTGGTATTTTAAAAATGCTATTATGTAACCTCTTCTAAATTTATATTAAGTTGAGCTATTCTTAATCTATCTTATATCAATTATTCATAAATTCACAACCATGAAATAAATAGTGAGATGATTCGTTATCATACATGATGCTATTATTTAACAAAGGAAAGGTACTATCAGACACGTGTAAACAAAAGGTTTTAAGTAAAACCTTTGTATATGAATACTAGGTTAATATTAAACTTCATCACGTTCATTATATTGTTGGCACAGCAAAGGAAAACGGATGGAATGTTTCAACTACTATCTGCGTGAAAACCTTCCTAATTATGAATACAACAACTAAAGAGGCTCAGCTATTGCCGCATTCTATAGAATATTACACTACCTCAGGAGTCCAGCTTCCAACCAAAAATTAACTCCCTTCTAAGTAGCAGGTTTTATTTTTTAGCCTGTCTACTTCAAAGGGAGCGTATCATTTTTAATCACAGTTTACTACGATTATTTATGGTAGATTTTAGCATAATATAATTGGGGTTGTATATCTCTTTTTGCCTTTAATAAAATGTCCATTCAAAAACGATTCAATACCTGGTAACTATTTCAACTTCTTCATAGAAGCTGAGTCTGTTTCAGTGCAAGAACTGCTACAGGATTTTTTAAGTGCACAGGCTGCACACTTACCTTGTTTGCTTTTTTTTATATGGCGAACCATCATCCAGCCCGCATACCCAAATATAACTAAACCAATTAATATATTCACAATCATGGAACACGCCTCCTTTTTTAAAAGAATAGTCCTCCAATTTGATAGATGATGATAGAAATGACATAAGCGATGAGCAAGGAATATATAATGGAGATATAGGTCCATTTTTTAGAAGCCGTTTCTTTTCTAATGGTAGCTACTGTCGCTAAGCATGGAACATATAGCAGGATAAATGACATAAAACTCAATGCTGAAAGAGCAGAATATTGAGCACTTAATATGCCTGTCAGTGACGCTGTATCCGGAACATGATAAATAATATTCATGGTAGATACAACTACTTCCTTTGCTAGAAATCCCGTTAGTAAGGATGCAGCTGCTTGCCAAGTTCCAAATCCTAATGGTTGAAAAATAGGTGCCAAAACTCCACCAATCAAAGCAAGAAAGCTATCGTCCATGTCCACATTTAATCCGTGTGGTCCTGCATAGGTCAGCAACCATATTAAAACCGAACCTGCAAAAATAAACGTCCCTGCCTTCCGAATAAACCCTTTCCCTTTTTCCCATGTACTCCTCCATAATGTTAAAGCTTGAGGAACACGGTATGGGGGTAACTCGATAACAAACACACTTTTTTCATTTTTTAAGAATAGATAGGAAAATATTCGCGCTATCACCATAGCTACGACAATTCCAAGCACATATAGAGAAAGGACCAATAATGCTCGATGTTTCACAAAAAAGGCACCAACGAATAAAGCATATACAGGAAGACGTGCAGAGCAAGACATTAAAGGCGTTAGTAAAATCGTTAACAACCTTTCTTTTGGTTGTTCAATGGTACGTGCTGCCATAATTCCGGGAACATTACATCCAAAACCAATAATCATTGGAATAAAAGCTTTCCCGTTAAGTCCGATGGATTCCATTATCCTGTCCATCACCATTGCAACCCGAGCCATATAACCAGAATCCTCTAGGAAAGAGATAAGGAAAAACATGATAAAAATTTGTGGGACAAATACGAGCACTCCACCTACACCAGCCACAATTCCATTAAGCACCAAGTCTTTAATGAAACTAGAAGCACCAATAGCATTTAATCCATTCTCCAAGCCGTTAGTTAACGGGCCAGAGAAAAATCCATCTAATACATCCGACAACGGTGATCCTAACCAATCAAACGTCAGCATAAACATCACGTACATAGAGAATAAGAAAATTGGCAGGCCAAGAAATTTGTTTGTGACGATGCGATCTATTAATTCAGTCGTAGTCGTTTTATTTGACGAAGTGACCGTTATAACCTGTTCCAATATATGAATAATTTTTTGATCTCTCATATGGTAGATAAATTGCCTTAAAGAGAAAGAATGCCCGCGCTTTACAAGTTCTTCTTCTGCTTCCCGCTTCATTTGTTCAAGCATAGCTGTACTTGACATGTGTTGATCCAAATAGGATGTTACTCGTTTATTACTTTCTAAATATTGAATAGCCACCCATCTTTTATTCAAGTTAGCTTCATTTGGAATAAGTTTGCTGATTCGATCAATCATTTCTTCTAAAAATCCATAGTCCACTTTAAAAATAGAAGTAGTCTGCGATTCTTCCGTTGTATGGTTCGTTAGTTCCTTCGTCAATAGATCACAGCCCTTGCCAGTTCGGGCAACAATCGGAACTACACGGACATCTAATATGTCTGCTAGCTTCTTGTTATTAATTTTCATCCCTCTTATTTGGGCGACATCTATCATATTAAGCCCCACTATAAGAGGCTTGCCAAATTCCATTAATTGAATCGTTAGCTGTAGATTGCGTTTTAGCTGGGAAGCATCAATAATATTCAATATTTTCTCAAATTCACCCGTCAATAAAAATTCTGTCACCACTTCTTCGTCTTTAGAAAGAGGATTTAATGAGTATACACCAGGCAGATCGACTAACAGACCTTTTTGGTTGCGAAGCTTGCCCACCTTTTTTTCAATCGTTACACCGCTCCAGTTTCCTACATATTCATAGGATCCTGTTAGGTTATTAAAAAGTGATGTTTTACCAGTATTGGGGTTTCCAAATAATGCAAATTGAGACACGTGTTATCTCACCCCTATACGTGATGCTTCTTTACGACGTAAACTGAGACATTGTCCACACACTTCGACCATTACAGGACCGCCAAATGGCATGGTACATTTTAAACAAACTTCTTGACCTTCCACGAGACCCATATCGATTAAACGTTGTTTTACTATATCATTAAATTTTGTAACATCTGATACGACAGCTGTTTTACCTTGCTGTAAATCAGTAAGATTCATGATGTAGCCCTCCTGATATGAACACTATTAATAATGATAATTATTCTCAACTAATTGTATCATATAATAGTCGAGGAAAGCGGCGATAATTTTTACAATTTTGTTTCTTTAAGCGTGTAGATGGAGTAGTATACAGGCTTTGTAAGTACAGAACGGTACAAATGATTGTTGAATGAGTTTGATTTTAATTGTTTGTACTTTATTAAAACCCAAACTGGAAAAAAGATACATGCATCAGGATAGGGAAAATAAAAGTGCTAGCCACTTGTTCAGCTGCTGTAAATTGATTTTTGGTGTCATATGGGTTTTATCTTTGGGGTTAAGTTTCGCCTTACCAGTTAATAAAGCGGCATCCTGAGAAGGTGTTCCTAAATATTTTTCTTTCACTTTGGTTGCAGTTGTTTTAGGAAGCTCTGTTCCTCTAAAGCTGATAACGATTTCATCTGTATCAGCGTTTTGGAGCACATAAACATGTAATCCAGTATCGGGATCTTTAATAGTTTCGAGGTTATCCCAAACTTGTGTTTAATAATCTGTTTCAATGAAAACCTTTTTTGGAATCTGTTTGTAAGATGCCTAGAAACTGTAGAAAGTTATTTAAATAACAATTTTAAAAATATCCATACAATAAATTTTAAAAAGAATGATTATATTACTCCTATGGGCGGAATGGTGATTAGTGGTACGGTGAATAATAATGAAAAAGCAACTTTCTCCATTAATATCGATTATGAAAATGATTTTAAAATTATTTCAAGTGCTGTAGGAAAAGAATTTCCTGAGAGAAAAGAGGAGTGCAAAGAAAAGCATGCGATTATTAAATTTGTATGATGTATAAATCCTTATAGCAGTCGATAATACTATTAACAGCACTTTTTAGCTCTATATTTATAACATTATTTTTAACTTACAAAAGTAGCCCCACTTCCTCAAGGGAACCGGGGCTATTTTTATTTGTTTCACCAACCATTTCAATGATAAGCTAAAAAAATCCTTGCATAAGCTTCCTCGCGCAAGGCTATCTTTTCCAAATGTTAACTGTATCCTTTACCGAACACCTAGCCCATATAAACACTTTCGCATGTATTTGCCTGTGGTTCATAATAACAATGTAACTTGTATTGCCCTGTAAATGGTTGACCATACCATGTAGGAGGACACGGAGCATAGGGATTAAAATACCATAGCGCAAACTTGGATGGATGATCTCTCCAGTAATCTAACACTCTTTTGGCTAATCTCTTTTCTACACTTCTCGCTCTGTTATAGAAAACATTTCCTTTTTGTACAGCTTCGAAAGAGTAATTGCCTCCCTGTATTTGAAAAATCACGTCGTATATGGACCTTAAACCTTTAAAGTCTAAACAATTAGCAACTAATCGATTTACAATAACATTACCAACCATAAGCATTCCTAGCTGTCCTTCACCTTCAGCCTCTGCTCTCATCATCCTTGCCACTAAAGCCACATCACTATCTGTATATGCTACCCTTGGCATTTTTATCACCTCTAAGAGATTATATGAGGGAATTTGGTAAAGATGATTGTTGATATCATTTTTTTATATGAGTTTTGTTTGGGCTACTACCTAACTGATTGTATTCATTAGCTCATATTGGCATAGTCTCAACTCAATTCGAACAATATCAGTGGATCACGATAAATTTCAGGTTTTCGTGCATCTTTTGTAAGGCATACGTATGAATTTCGCTATTCGCTTCAACCGTAAGCTTCTGAATATCAGTCTGGCAGATTTTCCCACGCATAAGGTAAGTTCAACTTGTAAATTCAAAAGAAGCCGGTTAATGACCATTAACCACTTAGATAATAGAGGTAAGCCTATAGCTATTCCATAGTATCTCTGTAAATGTTTCAAATCAATCACGATCTATTTGCAGTAAATCGATCAAAAGAAAAATAGCCTGGCCTATAATCAACGGTTAACCCTTTTTGAACATATCCTGATAAGATAGCAACCCAATAAAAAGGTTTTGTTCGTATTGTCTCACCAACTGCTAGCTCAATTGCATGGTCCCAATCGTTAATATTCTCTAAATACGTCTAAGGCTATCTCTGTTACACGGGCGTAATGAGGTTTTGACCTAACAGTTTCCTTTATCGCACTAACTGCCTTTCCCTGATTGCCTTGTTCTACATACAGAGAAAACAGCTACAATAACATTGCCGATTTCAGAGCAAGTGATGATGTGCCGACTTGCCTATAAGGTTTTTCTGCATCTTCCAATAACCCTAATTCCACGAGGGCATCTGCTACATTTTTCTGTGCCCATGGATAAACTCCTCTTCTAGCGGCTGCTGCCATTTGAAAATGGCTGATTCATACCTTATTGAACAAAGGCGCAAGCGCCCGTTTAGCAACGTAGCGAATGGAACGAATCAACTAAAGATTTAGGAATCATGCCACTAAAAACAGGGGTATGCCGACTTCGGGCGGCAAGCCCGTTTTTAGTCGGCCTTCCTCTTAGCGACGAACCGATGATGACTTATCGTAGGGCGATTTCGTGAAGTCGCCTAGTTGCTGGGCGATAGAGCCGGACGTGATCTATTCAGTTATTTCGTTATCTCCAAGCACCTAATTTTATACTTTCATATTCTGTTAGAAAAACTTGGCTATTGCCAAAGTCTTTTTGAAAATAGCCATAGGTTTTCTGATGCTATAACCCTAAAAAATTTTATACATTCCAGTGCAAGAATAAACTACCCCTTAGGCGAAGTGAATCGCTGATAAGTTAGGAGGCTGTTTTTGCATTTCTTCTATGTAATACCCCAATCTATCTCTCAACCCTTTTTTCTTTTTTAGTAACTCCACAATATTCATTCCAGCAACTCCAACATCTGTTGTCTTAAAACATTAGTAACAATCTATTCCGTGCCATCACCATAACCTACCTCAACATCTGCAGAGACAGGTGTTTTCACATTTTCTGTAATTGTTTTGATAATTCCAAAATGCTTTTCAAAATCAATTAGTTCACTATCTGCATATCCAAGAGAATTACAATTCTCCAGCCGTCGTGCCAATCACTTTAAATCCCACTTTCTCTAGTGTTAAGGCAGATAGTATCCCACGCAAAAAAACGTTCTTTGACGGATACAGCTCATTGAATCCCTTAATTTTTTCATTTTATTAGTCTCGTAATAGTTGATGAACCCATTTTACCAAGCAAGCTTTTTTCTCTTCTTCTTCATTCTTGCTCTTATCATCTGTAACAAAAGAGATTTATTCCATTTTACTAAAAAAACTCATTTACTTGTGGTACGGTTCACCGTGACACTTTAAAGATAGCTAAAAGGGTTCTCAAAGTGTATTATGAAATTGTGTAGATAATTGTAATAATGAATGGAGTTTTATGGTATTTATAGGGAGTGTTCTGTATTGAATAAATATAAGAAAATTGAAAAGAAAAAGGCCATATATACCAACTCTAAGATAAGCGAGCCACAAAAAACGGAGCTTAGAAAAGAGATAACTACAATATTCAATAGGTTATCTCCGAAAGAGAAAAATGAAGTAATAGAGTTTCTCTACCCTGTACTAAGGGATAATGTATCAGAAGCATTTTCAAGTAATAACTATAAAGGAATAACAAGCGCTTTCGAAGTAATTCAGAATACGCAACGCTGGAAAAAGGAATATAAAACAAATAAAATTATCATGATTAATATGTTAGTATTCAGCTATCTATTTTTGCATATCGAGCAAGAATCTGGTAATGACGAAAATTTTTTGATAGCAAAAGAACTATTTGAAGAAATTTGTAAATATAACTTTGAAGAAATAGAGTTTAATGACGAACAATTAGAAAACGAAGTATATAATTTTAAAAGGAATAAGGCTTTTATTAGCGCGATTGAAAATAACGATATATGGACAAGTGTTACCTACGAGATCCCTTTCCCATTATATATCTCAAATAATCAATTATCCTTTCACTACAAGGGAACAAAGGTTTTAATGGAAGCAGAGATCATTTCTAATGGAAAACCAACGATAGTGGCTGAAAATGGCTTTGTGGATTTAGAAAAGGACAAATATGGCATTTTAAACAGAACTATAGTAATTCTGAAAATTAATAAATATCTATCATCTAGCAAGAATATTAATATATATACTGCTGATGGAGTAGAAAAAAGAAGCGTAGCATTGGTGATATCATTAGAATTAATCAACTTTATCATAAAGAATTATAAATCAATATCTCAGAATTATTGGATTGAAAATGTATCATTTAAAATGATACAGGCTTCTGCTCCGAAAATTTTCGCTGGGGAGACAGAGTTAAAAAATATTTTATTTTATGATGAAAACAAGTACCGTGTTTCTCCTCATATACCATACTTAAGTGATGAATTAATAAAAGAATTTCTAATTCAACTAAATAATTCCTATAATGAAAACCTTTGGAACATTTTACTCCAAGATGCTAAGAAATATTTATTAATTAATAATTTAAGAGAGGCTATTATTTCACTAAATAGTTCCTTTGAAAATTTTATGTATTCAAAAATTAAACTAATTCTAAAAAAATATATGGGAGAAGAAAAAACACAGCTATTTTTTGATGGTAAAGTTTCATATGAAGATCATGCTTCACATGAATTTATTACCGAGGAGCAATTTAATAAATTAGTAGATAGAAAAATAATAAATAATCATATACCGTCAATCTATCAATTAGTGAAAGAATATTACAAACATGTACCATCGGATAAACGTATAGTTCTGTCAAGAAGGAAGTTTAATAGTTATATAAACAAGATAAAAGAAAACCGAAATGATATTGTTCATGGTAATAAAGTTGATGAACTATCAAGTAAAAGTGTTAAAGAAGCTATTGAAGCATTTGAAGAAATAGCTCATGAGATTTTAGAAACTCATTTTTAGTGTTTTTAATAACATAAAAAAGGATGGCTAAGTATCTAAAATAGCCATCCTGAATTCTTTATAAATGATATAATCTGCATTATAAAAACCTAAATAAGAGTACCATCAAAAAATATATGATAAAAGCCCAAGATGATAATATCATCATTGGAGCATCTTTTCCTAACTCCTCGTTAACTAAACCTCTGTTTTTCTAAACAGATCTTCCTTATTTAATTATTTTGATTTTAACTGCATTTCATTTTTTATTTTTTCTAATAGATCCATATGTAATGTAAACTCTTTCTTCTTGTTTACCATCACTTGTGGTACGGTTCCCCCCGATTAATCCGAAATGCTCTATACACCTGCTCCAACAAAATGAACCGCATCATCTGATGTGGGAAGGTCATTTTCGAAAAGGACAAAGCTAAATCACTGCGGTTTTGAACGTCTGTACTAATTCCAAGTGACCCGCCAATGACAAAGGCTATTTTGCTTTTCCCATAGGTAGCGAGTTCATCCAATTTGCTGGCAAATTGTTCTGAGGTAAGCATTTTGCCGTTAATTTCTAACGTGATAACATATGTATCTGGATGAATATGGCTTAAAATGCGTTCGCCTTCTTTTTGCTTAACATCTATCATTTGGGCTTCACTTAGGTTTTCTGGGGCTTTTTCATCTGCAACTTCAATGATGTCTACTTTTGCGTACGTGTTTAAGCGTTTTAAATATTCTTGTATGCCTTGCTTTAAGTACTTTTCTTTTAATTTTCCTACGGATACAATGGTGATTTTCATTATACGTAACTTCCCTCACAAATCTCAATTTTCTTTAGTTTACCATAATCATACCCCAGTTTTAAGCCAATCTATGTTAAGTTCAGTATAAAATCTCTCTATTTTGAGTGTTATACTGCCTTAAATCAAAACAAGCTAGCACCACTCAAAGTCTCCATCTTATTTGCATAGTATAAAAACCCTCTAGCTCATAGCTCATTCACAAACCAAATCCCACTACAATATACAGAGCTAAAATAGCAACAACGCTAATGACTACAAGAATTCGTGTTGTTGTTTTAGACAGTGGCTTTACTCGCTTCCCTTTATACCATCCAGTGAATTGGAACTTATTTCGGTATAAAATAAAAATAAGGATGGCAATGCCAATGGCTTGTAGCGCTAAAAAGTACATCAAATAAGGATATTCTTCCGTTAACTGGCCAATCGGTCTGTTCGTGAATGTTTCTAAAAAGTAATTACTTATCGCCCCAAATACGAAATAAAGTACTACAAAAATGAACAGCGCGCGTACCATTTCAAGCAATCCTGTAGAAAACAAACGCATGCTAACCCCTCCGTTCCACACTTTTCTACAATTATAACAAAGATGTATTCAATCGACTAAAACATTCGGAAAACACTTTTCATTTTCAACCAATTCATGTATTATATATCTAAATGATATATATCAAATAGATAGGATGATTGGATTTGAAAACTTATAATCATACCACCTATGCGCTGCTTGGGATTTTAACCTTAGATTGTCGAACCGGTTATGAAATTAAACAACTGATCGATCAGAGCTTAAATCACTTTTGGAAAATTAGCTATGGACAAATCTACCCTAATCTAAAAAAGTTAGTTACCGATGGTTTAGCAACAGTTAAGGTCAAGTCACAGGATGGAAAACCAGATCGAAAGGAGTATTTCCTCACTACCAAGGGGAAAGAGGTTTTACAAAACTGGTTAGCTGAGCCATTGCAGCAAATTACGGATGAGCGCAACGAAGTTCTTTTAAAGCTATTTTTTAGCCGGCATCAGCCTGCGGATCAGACTCAATCGTTATTACTTCATTACAAAGAAGAATTACAGAAAAAAATAGACACCTATAAAGCGATTGAAGAAATGATAATGAACTGGAACCCTCAAAGTCCTGATGCTACATATTGGCTATATACATTGGACTACGGGAGGCGAACAACTAGAGCTGCTATTGAATGGTGCGAAGCTACGATAGAAAAAATAAAATAAACTTTATTCGCTTCGGTTTTCTTTATCCTCTATGGATGGTTACTTTTGAACAAAGGCGCAGGACCGCCCGTTTAGCAACGTAGCGACTGGAATAAATCAACTAAAGATAAAGTGAATCTTCCATCAGCGGGGGTGAAGATAACCCCGATGATGGTTAGTTGAGCGAATCCGAATCGGGGATTTAAGTGCTGTTACCTCCCACTTCGACTTGTTCCGCTCGCATCTTCCATTCTTGATGTGGGAGTCTACAACGCCTTTTTACGGGATAAAGGAACCATGCCTCTAAAACTTGGGATATGCCGACGTATCGGCTTCCCCTTAGCAACGAACCGATGATGACTTATCGTAAAGCAATTTCGTGAAGTCGCATCGTTGCTGGGCTCATGCACCGGACGTGGCTATTCCGTTATTTCGTTATTCCCAAGCACCTCATTTTATGCTTTCTTATTTTTTAGAAAAACTTGGCTTCTCGCCAAACCTTTAGTGAAAGTTGCCGTTTTTCTTATCCTATAAACTCTAAATTTTTATATTTCCTTATAGTATTAAAAAGAAAAACTTAAAAACAATTTTTCCTCTGTTCGCAGACGCTAATAGAACTATCGTACTACCACAAATGGTGTCTCATAAAACGAAAAGCTCATTGAAATAAACAAAAGAAGGGAAAGATTTTATGAAAAAACAGGTTTATTCTGGTCGCTATACCGTAGAAAATGAAGAAGATATCGTTGTGTTTTTAATTGGCATGCGGGTTAACCGCAGATTAGCTGTGCATAAATGGTTCCCGGTTTTTTCTGCCATGCCAGGAATGATTAAAGAACTTTACACACATAAAGATACGTTAGGGTTTTTATCTATGGAAAATTACTTTGGTCTTCGCACAACATTGATGGTGCAATATTGGCGGTCTACTGAAGATTTGCTTGCCTATGCAAGAGGTAAACAACATTTAGCCGCATGGAAAGTATTTAATCAAAAAGCGAGCAGTACAGATGCTGTCGGTATCTATCACGAGACTTATGTCATACCAAAGGGAAATTATGAAGCTATCTATGCAAATATGCCATTATATGGGTTGTCAAAGGCAAACAAGCATATTCCTGTCTCGCCAAAACGTACAACTGCTAAACAGCGATTGAAAAAGAATAAAGTTATCTAAACAAGTGATTTTAAGTAGTGCGGAGCTTCTTTATCCTAATTGAATGGAACATTCGACTCACAGGTTGGCTACACGTATTATCCCGCGTTTCACCTCATAGGTTAAAGGACTAGTCTTAAACCAACCTGTAATATAAAGTGAATTTCCAATCAGTGGGATTTTCTTTCAACTCCCACTGATTGTTAGTATCGTAAAAATATGATCTAATGACCCTGAACGAATCGGGCATTTAGGTGCTGTTAGCTCCCACTGAGGCTTGGTCAGTACATAATGTCAAATACCGTCTTACAGCTCCTTCCTATGCCGGATAAAATAAACAATGGATAGCAATTCCCAGCTAGAACAAATAACAGCACCATGTTAAACTAAGGAAATTAGATAACAAAGGAGAATCATTTATGGCAACTATCCTAGAAGCTTATAGCTAATTATTTATAATTCACATTCTAGGACGTACAAAATGTTTCAAAAAACAGTCATCTCTTCTGTACGTTCCTTCTAATTGGAAGGATGATCCCATGGAAAATTTAACTGGCAAGATTGCTATAGTAACTGGAGTTAGCTATTCGAAAGCAATTGGCGCTGCAACATGTTTGTCTCTTGCAAAAGCAGGAGCTGACATCTTTTTCACACACTGGTCTCCATTTGATGAGACTGAAGGAAGATTAGAAAGAGATTTCCCAAATAAGCTTTGTGAAAAGATAAACAGCTTTAGAGTACGTTCTGATCACATACAGTTAGACTTAAGTATAGAAGAATCACCAAATACGTTGCTAAATGCGGTTCAGGAAAGCCTAGGAACTGCAAATATTTTAGTCAATAACGCAACCTACGAAGCTCCAACGAATTTCCGTACGTTAACTTCAGAGATTCTAGATAAACATTATCAAGTGAATAATCGCGGCACCCTTATTATCGGTTGAATTTGCTAAAAGATATGAGCAGCAATTTCCGAACAAAAAAGATGGGCGGATTATCAATCTCATCTCTAAAGGGCCAGACCCAAATAATATAGCTTATATTGCTACAAAGGGGATGACCATTGCTGCTACAGAGCCGTTATCCGTTGCCCTAGCTCCCATCGGCATAACAGTTAATTCTATTGATCCAGGTCCAACGGATACAGGGTGGATGAATGAAGAAATAAAAAGTAACTTATTACCTTTATTTCCATCTGGTCGTCTCGGCCGTCCTGAAGATGCCGCCAAACTGATTACCTTTCTAGCAAGTGATGATTCGTATTGGATAACGGGGCAAACCATTCGCTCGGAAGGCGGATTTCTAGGGAAATAACGATCACATAAAAAAAGGCTGTTGCACCATGCGTTTCTGATTGTGCAACAGCCCCTTTTTCTATGATTTTACAACACTATCATCATATAACATCACGATCTTTTATCGCTTTCAGCAATGCTTCATAAAATCTCATATGACTGGTTTCAAAATACTTAGCATTGTAAATTTGCATTTTGTAAGGATTAAGCCTGTAAAATAATATAGGGAAAATTTCTAAGGTTGGAGTAGTTTATGGTAGTAAAATGAGACAGGTCTTTTTTTAATGAAAACTATAACCAATGAGCATATGCGCAATTTATAGTTTATTTTTTTAGCTTGCTTGGTAGATTGTTATTGGTTTAGGTTCATATGCTGATACTGTTTGAGAAACATCATTTGAAAAAAATTCCGCCAATGAGAAGTGCAACATATGTAAATGATTATCGCATTCAAAGGATCAAACATTTAAAGTGGGTTTGAACGGTTGACTTTAAGACTAGGCATTTTTATAGTAAAATGCTTGGTTTCTTTGATCTTATCCCGCCATTTTAATTACTCAAATGTATTTCTGGAGGGAATGAATAACCTAACGAAAATCATGATAAAGGAATGCCTTTGGATTTAGGAACTTCCTAAAGGCAAGATGCTTCTTTTACATAAGTATAAAAATATGAAAGTCATGTTGGGTAGGATGAGATCCTACCTCACTCCACCCCAACTTTTGACATAGGACCATTTATAGTACTGCATAGATCCTCTATGCTTGTCCGTATCTTCTAAATAAGAGGCTAACAGCTTAGAATAAAACACTGCATATTGGTAGTTTTTCCTTTGTTTTAAATACGGAATAAATTCCTCTACTAGTATAGATACAAAATCCTTTAGTTCTCCATTTAATAAGTATGTATACACTTGGGTAGTGTATCTATAAAAACTGTAATATTCTTTTTCTTTAGATAGTCTAAGAGCATCCCACGCGAGGGTTAAATATTCCTTTGCTTTTGAGTTCTCATTATTCTGGTAAAAACTATGTATTAAGTGAGTAATAGCATCTAATCTAAGTTCATCATCTAAGTCTGTAGTTTTTAAGGCAAGCGCATAATTTTCGATAGATTTTTTTGAATTCCCTGTTGTAAAATAAAACAGCCCTAAATTAAGATAGGCTAACTGAATAACTTGTTCTTCGTTGTTTAACTTACCTAGATACATTGCCTGATTATAATTTTCTAACGCAAGATCATTCATTTTTATTCGTTGATACGAAATTCCCAGCAAGATATGACATTGAGCGCAACGTATGAAGTTATAATTTCGCTGAAACACAGCCATTGCTTTTTCTGCATAATTTATAGTTTCTAATCCATTTAGTAAATGACTATGTTGAATGGAAATGGCATAATACAAATCAGCAATCTCTTCTTCTTCAATTTCCGCTGAACGATACACATTCTCGGCTTTTTTATAACAGTGTAAAGATTGCTGATGCTCTTCCTTAAAGGAGTAGTAATTACCTTGAAATTTATTCCAGTAATATTTATGTGGGGGGTTAAAAGAGTCTGCCATCTCGTGGAGCTCATTCATTTTATGTAAGGCTTTTTGAAAATCGCGTAAAATAATATAGTAACGAATTTTATGAATCTCAAACATTATGGTTTGGTTGTTAATACTTCTATCCATTACCTTTTGCAATTCTTTATATCTCGTCATAATTTCCTGTTTATCAAAATGATCATATAACATGTCATACCATTTCTTACACTGTTCTTCAATTTGTAAATCAGAAATATTTGTAAGTTCGATTCCTAGTCGATTACATAATGCCTGAATAATCTCTGGGTTTGCTCTTGCTTTTTGATTTTCTATCTTTGATAAATAGGATAAAGAAACAATGCCTTCTGATAGTTCCTCTTGTGTCAAATTTCGCTTTGTTCGGTGTAACTTTATAGTATAGCCAATATCCCTCAAACCCTATTCACCCCTTTAACACATTATATTATGTAATATTATACCACAAGTCGAAACAGTTATTGTTTGGGAAAAAATATGATTTATCTAATAATTTTCACCGAAAATAATGTTACTATACATTATATTTTCTTTAAACAGGAAAATTGCGCACATGGTCTTATCTAATAGAAGTGACTGTCGGATCTTTACAAGCATTCTCTTTTGCATTAAAACAACACATTTTCTCGGGGGATAGATAGTCACTTTTCTTTTATTACCATAAATGAAATAAGTAACATTAAAATGAACAACCTATTATAGACGCCCCTCCCACAACTCTTACAGCTTATCTCTTTCTTCCATTATCGTATTATGAAACACCTCTCAGAAAAACTGGGTTGTCGATGCGTTTTTATACAAAAGCTATCATTTTTCTTATCTTATAAAACCGAAAATTTTTTATAGGGCAAGAAAACTTGAATAGGAGCTCGCTTCCTCACGCTCCTTATATCTCTTTTACCAGACAGTTATAAAAACCCTTCTTAGCAAAAGTACTGCTATCGCCATAAAGACTTGTGATAGCCGTACTTTTGCTTATTCTATAAACCCATAAAATTTTATGCTTTCCTATCGTGAAAATAAAACTTTGACTTCTTGTTCAAAATCATGTACATTACTAATAGACGAACGTTAAATATACTCGAATAATTTTTATTCGGATTTAGAGGTGTTAAGCATGGATAATGTATTTGATTATGAAGATATTCAATTAATTCCCGCAAAATGTATTGTACGCAGCCGTTCTGAATGTGATACGAGTGTCACATTGGGCAAGCATACATTTAAATTACCTGTCGTTCCTGCGAATATGAAAACGATTATTGATGAGAAAATTGCATTAATGTTAGCCGAAAATGGCTATTTCTATATCATGCACCGTTTTGAACCAGAAAAACGTGCGGAGTTCATAAAAGATATGCACGCACGTGGCCTAATTGCTTCCATTAGTGTTGGTGTGAAGGATGAGGAATATGATTTTGTAAAGCAGTTAGCCGCTGATAAATTAATTCCAGAATATATTACGATCGATATTGCGCATGGACATTCAGAGTCCGTCATTAAAATGATTAAGCATATTAAAAAACATTTAGCTGAAAGCTTCTTGATTGCTGGAAATGTTGGTACACCAGAAGCTGTCCGTGAATTGGAAAACGCTGGTGCTGATGCAACAAAAGTTGGTATTGGACCAGGAAAGGTTTGTATTACAAAAATTAAAACAGGCTTTGGAACTGGTGGCTGGCAATTAGCTGCACTTCGTTGGTGTTCAAGAGCTGCAAGCAAGCCAATTATTGCTGATGGTGGTATTCGTACGCATGGCGATATTGCTAAATCTATCCGTTTCGGTGCAACAATGGTGATGATTGGTTCCCTTTTCGCTGGGCACGAAGAATCTCCAGGTGAAACGATTGAAAAAGACGGAAAGATTTTAAAAGAGTATTTCGGTTCTGCGTCTGAGTTTCAAAAAGGAGAAAGAAAAAACGTGGAAGGTAAAAAGATGCTTGTCGAGCATAAAGGCTCCTTGAAAGATACACTTCAAGAAATGGAGCAAGACTTGCAATCATCTATTTCCTATGCGGGCGGTAAAAAGCTAGAAGCAATCCGCACCGTTGACTATGTAGTAGTGAAAAACTCCATCTTCAATGGCGATAAGATTGTTTATTAAATAAGCGATTAAATATATGATTTAACAATTATTTTATTCGTTACATCTGTAAAAAAATGCGGTTATTACCTTGATATAGTTTCAAGTAGCTTTTCGAATCAGATAATATTTGTTGCGGATCTCATTCATTATCTACAAATAATAATTGATACCGTTATAGTATGACATGTAAACAGAATCGAACTTTGACTTACAGTTAGGTTCTCCGTGCCAATCTGGGGTTTACCTCGTAGAATGGGGCGGGCAGGTCTTGCTGCCAGTTTACTGCTCGATGATCTTTATCCAATGCCTTAGCAATGAGCAACCATTGCTAAGGCTTTTTATTGTGCTATTCTTTTTACGTTTTGCCAGCACATATAATAGAGAAGAAGGATATAAAAACTAGGAGCAACGTTGTGTCAAGTAGAAGTTTCACTAAGAGACGAAAAAAAGTTACCTATAAAATGAATCTTTAAGTAAGAGGGGGTTAATAGGAAAGCTCTTAGGCATTATAGGTCATAAGGCACTAGTGAATTCTCCTGGAAGCACATTTTCACGTAGGAAAAGGGGCACTCTTTTCCAAGAAACGAAGAAATTCGATGTATTATTTTTAGTGCACTTTGAATAACTCCCTATAAGCAAAAACATATTAGAACAATGACGATTTATGATGCACTTCCAAATAATGTTTATATAGAAAGCTTAAATTAATGGTGTTATAATAATGACATATATATCAAGAATAACTTTCTATTGTTATGTTTAAGAGGGTAAGGAATAAAACATGTCAAATTTAGCAAGCTTCATAACTCACTACGGCTACATTGGAATTTTTATCATTCTTGTGTTAGGAATTATCGGGCTACCTTTACCTGATGAAGTATTACTTACATATGTTGGATATAATGTCTTTTTGGGTCATATGTCACTAAATCTATCTATTTTGGTTGCTATATTAGGGTCTATGATTGGAATTTCAATCAGTTACCTTCTCGGGCAAAAGCTAGGTATTCCATTTATTAAACGATTTGGTCCGAAGTTGCATATAAAAGAAAAAAATCTCCGTTGGGCACAAAAGAGCTTTAATAAATACGGTGGAATATTTCTTATATGTGGTTACTTCATTCCAGGCATTAGGCATATTGCTGCCTACATAGCTGGTATATGCAATTATCATTATTTGCGCTTCGCTGCCTTTGCTTATATAGGATCAATTATTTGGGCATCTACTTTTATAATCCTAGGAATTATTTTAGGTAACCATTGGGAGTATATTGCAAAAATTTCCTCCCATGCTTCAAAGATTATATGGCTATTCATTTTAGGCATCTTTTTCTTTGTATTATGGAAGAAATATCGAAATAAATTTAAGTAAATAACGAATCGGAAATAGCTCCAAGTTTTTTTCCAAATTGAATGTCCTGATTCGTAGTTATATCTGTCGAAAATTGAAAGTCTGCTTTTTCTATAAATAATACGACAGTGGAGCCGAAAGAAAAATAACCGAGCTCTTCTCCACTGTTAATATGTTCCGAACGACAGGTAAGATGAATGCTGTTAACATTTAAAGCCCCTACTTTAACGACCGCAATTTTCCCTAGCTCACTTTGGATTTCAGTAATTCGGCGATAATTTGTAGATAAGGGGCTATTGCCGTATTTAAAACCAATCGAATTGACAGGATAAGATTTACTGCCCAACACCCAACTTCCGTTTATTTTACCATTTACCGGGCTGTGTATTCGATGGTAATGCCGCGGCGATAAATACAATATAATGTATTTTCCATTTCGGTATATATCCGCTTTTTCCTTACTGCCTAGCATTTCTTCTAATATAATTTGCTTATTTTTTATTTTGTAATCTTCAACATCTCTGACAGATCCAAAATCACTTATTACACCGTCTACTGGGCTAACTATACTATTTTTGTGTGGATATACAGATCTACAATCCGGTTTTAGCTTTCTAATAAATAATTGATGCAAGCTTTGATAATCTGAGAGTGGCTTTTTCATTTCTTCCTGATTAATGCTATACACCTTAGCAAAAACAGGAACCAGCATTCGACTCCATTTTGAATTTGTAAAACGGATTAATAATTGAGATATAAAGCGATTTCCGGTTAGTTCGACCAAAAATTTCAAACATGATTTTAACAATACATTCACTCTCCTATACACGAAAAAAACGTAACTATACTATATCAAATAAAATGGTAGATCTACCACATGTATTCGTTCAGCTACTTCGTTACATATTTTATACTTACTCACGGATAAAATAAAGTGATATTTTGTTTTATGACTAATGCCAAAATAAAATACTATGAAGCGGCGTTCAATAATGCAATAAATGTCTTATGCAAAAGTTAATCTAATCATTCGTAGTGAGTGGTCTCTATCTCAACTGGATTTGCCCGAACTAGAAGGGAAAGTGCTTATTCCACATCGAGGATTGCCCTTATTTATTTGCTACTATGAGTTATGTATTGAAATCTATAGCCTATTGTATCACTCTACAGAACAAGTAAGCATCACCGTTTGCTTTTAGCCATCGTAAACGCGACGCTCAGAAATTTTATTTCAAAAGTGAAGAAGTGATCTATGACAACACACCACTAATTCAAAAAACAACTATAACGCATATACTAAAATTTAGTATAATGGTTTAATAGATATATACTACTAAAGATGAACCCATCAGGAGGATATAATGACTTTTATAAAACAAATACCGAACCTATTTACATTAGGAAACTTGTATTGTGGTTTCCTATCTATTAGTTATGCTGGATCAAGTCAATATAAAAATGCAGCTATACTAATTCTCATTGGTATGATGTTAGACAGTATGGATGGTCGACTTGCCAGAATGTTGCATGTGGAAAGCCCCTTAGGAAAGGAATTGGACTCTTTAGCTGATATTGTTACTTTTGGCGTAGCACCGAGCTTATTAATATACTATACTTTATTTTTAAACAGTGGCTGGATCGGTTTAGCCATATGTGGACTATTTCCACTGTTTGGAGCTTACAGATTAGCGAGATTTAATATTTGCTCTAAAGAAGATTCAATGGAGCATTTTATCGGCGTACCAATTACTGCTGCAGGAGGAATTTTAGCTATATTGACTCTGTTTAGTGGCTTTATTCCTAGTATTGTGACAATCGTGATTTTTACTGCGCTTTGCTATTTAATGGTAAGTTCCATAAAAATACCGAGTTTTAAAAAGGTACCATTACCGCGTTACGGTACTATTGTAACTATATTCTTAGGAGCGCTTCTTACTATTATTAATTTGGAATCTTATAAGAAATTTCCAACCTTTCTATATGTTGCTACACCGCTTTATCTTATTTATGTTACCTATCGCTTTATTAAAATAAGAGAGAGCAGGTAATCTATTGTTCAGGAATTTTTTAGTAACAAAGGCGCAAGCGCCCGTTTAGCAACGTAGCGAATGGAACGAATCAACTGAGATAAAGGAATCACGGTGAGGCGACGAACCGATGATGACTTATCGTAGGGCGCATTTCTAAAGTCGCATCGTTGCTGGGCTCATGCGCTGGACGTGACTATTCGGTTATTTCATTATCCATAAGCACCTAAGTTTATACTTTCTTATTCTTTAAGAAAAGAATTTTCAAAACATGTTGTATACATTAGAATTTAGGACCTTGCTGTTTGTTATGGGAAAAAGGTAGTTTAGAAGATTATACAGAAGCGGGAACGATAGTATGACAAGCATGTGCCAATATATCCCTTACTACTGGCGTCTTAGCTCGTGAAGCAGACCAGCCTGAGGGACCGTGTCAATCGACTGCGTATCTATCTTTTGCATGTCCTACCAACGCTAAATAACGAGGAGCCAGAATTTAATTGCTAAAAAGTAACCGAATAGAAACGTTTATTACAGGTAAAATAATTTTCTATTAGCGAGGGTGCTCTTTCCTCCCCTACTATTGTTAGTGTGAACAGAATCGGACATTGGACTCACTATTGGGTACCACGTTCTTTCTTGTTTCAACTCGTTGGAGAGAAGGACTGAACTTACTGCTGGTTAGATGTGCGGGATCATAACTAGTTTATTTTTCAAACACATCGATAGAACTTTCTGCAAACTTCTTATATAATGGGGAAAATACTGAATAAGGAGGGTTCCTAGTGCCCATTACGATTCCTAGGCAATTGCCAGCACACGGCATTTTAGAAAAAGAAAATGTCTTTATTATGGATACCGTTCGAGCCACCACCCAAGATATTCGACCATTAAACATTGTGATCGTGAATTTAATGCCCGAAAAAGAACGTACAGAAACCCAACTGTTGCGGCTATTAGGAAATTCCCCCTTGCAGGTGCTAGTAACATTCCTGCGTACAGCAACACACGATTCGAAAACAGTGAGTAAATCACATCTCAATCAGTTTTACCAAACGTTTCACGCTATTAAACATAAACGGTTTGATGGAATGATTATTACCGGCGCTCCTGTGGAATTAATGTCATTTGAAGAAGTAAATTATTGGGAAGAACTGAAACTGATTATGGAGTGGTCAAAAACGCATGTTACATCCGTTATGCATATTTGCTGGGCAGCTCAAGCCGCGTTGTATCATCACTACGGCATTGGAAAATTTACGCTCCCTACCAAATGCACAGGCGTTTTCCCTCATTCCGTGTCCCATTCTACGGTAGAACTCATCCGTGGATTTGATGATGAATTTTTAGCACCGCATTCTCGTTACACAGGAACCTCACTTGCAGCCATTCAAGCAGATGACCGTTTAATGGTGCTTGCGGCAACAAATAACGACGACCCATTTATCGTCATATCAAAGGACGAAAAACATATTATGATCACTGGGCACTTTGAATATGATCATGACACGCTTGCTAAAGAATACCAGCGGGATAAGAAAAAAGGATTGGATCCAGTCATACCGAAAAATTATTTCCCGAATGATGACACGAAGAAAACGCCGCTTAATCGTTGGCGCTCTCATGCACATCTCTTATTTTCGAACTGGTTAAACTACTATGTATATCAAGAAACCCCGTATGAATGGAAGTAAATCCAATCATTATAAAGTGAAACTTCAATCAGTGGGGGGCATTCATCCCCTACAGCTTGTTAGTAGCCTAGGAGTATGATCTACGAAACAGGGCATTTTGCTGTTATCTCCCACTTAGACTTGTTTGCAGAAGATGATCCTACTCCTATGAAGTGAGAGTCTTATAGCACCTTATATACGGGGTAAATTTCTTATTATCCCACACGAATTGTTATTACCATAGGAAGAAAGTCTAAAGACATTTGAATAGAATGGACATTTGACTGGAAGTTAAACCCACGTTTTTTGCCGGGCTTAGCTCGTAGCAGGGTAGGTGCTACTGCTAGTGTACATGCGAGGGAAACAAAAACCGCGCAAGCCGAACAGAAAGTTACTGTACAGCTTGCGCTTTTCAAGTACCATATTTTTACAGAGATAGTCCGCATGCTGCTACATTTATGCTAATATCCATAATATGAAGAATAAGGTGGATAGCCCGGATATAATGGAGGGGCGAATGCATTAACTAGGGTGCCGGCCAACAAACCGCCTGCTAATCCCCCAACAAATGGACCTACACCAAATCCCGGGAAAAATCCTGGACCTGCAAAACCATATCCTGGCCCGAAAAATGGCCTCGGTCCAAAAAAGGGTCTTGGACCGAAGAAGGGTCTTCCAAAACCAATTGGGCGCCGCAACCATTCCTGGTCATCATATTGTGGATCGATTGCATACGTTGTAGGATACGCTTGGTATTCTGGAAATTCATGCTCTTGTTCGTTACTTGTTTGAGTGGGTACATCCCATTCGTAGCTCATTTGTAATTCCCTCATTTCAAAAGTTTTTGCTCTACGTTAGGATATGAGAGGAACTGGGTGTTTGTGCTAGGAATGGATAGCTTTTTGTAATTAGATAAGCAGAGGCAGACAAACGTTCCTTGTAACAAATATGAGGAATAACGTTATTCTAGTACAATTGGTATTACGTAATTAAGTATGACATTATGTAAAAAATGGCGCGCAGCGGCTTTTTACTATACTTGTATGTTTATTATGGTCGGTTTTAATGACACACCTTTGCTATTCCTTTTTGATTACGCCACACTATTGTAATAAATGATGGAGCATTCGTTCTTTGTTTTCAAAAAACTGCTCCATAACCTTGTAATGGCTCGTTTGCTCCAATACCGTTTCCTGCATCCCCTCTTCGGTCAGTTCCAGAATATAAGCATTAGGATAAGCCATAAGTATCGGCGAGTGTGTAGAAATAACGAATTGTGAGCCTTCCTCTACAAGATCGTGAATACGTCGCAGCATGGACAGCTGCCGTAACGGTGACAAAGCAGATTCAGGCTCATCTAATATGTACAACCCATGCCCTTGAAAGCGGTGCATAAACGCTGCAAAGAACGCTTCTCCGTGAGACTGCTTATGTAGCGACGTTCCTCCATAAGAATCAATAATTTTACGTCCAATGGAACCAGCAGCATCCAATTCCTCGATGTTGGTAGCCACATTATAGAAAGATTCTGCACGAAAGAAAAAGTGATCCTTGGGTTGATTCGTCCCCCTCGCAATCCGTACATATTGATCTAATGGCGAATGGGAATCATAGCTGGAAAAATTAAAATTCCTCGTTCCGCCTTCTGGGTTGAATCCTAAACCAATAGCAATCGCTTCCAATAACGTAGATTTCCCCATTCCGTTTTCCCCGATTATATAAGTCACATTCGGATGAAAGGCAATTCCAGTAAAGTTCTTCATAATCGGTAAATCAAACGGAAAATGATCGGCAGCTGGCAAGCGATCTTCTTTTAAATAAACCGTTTTTAAAAACGCTGTATCCGACGTTAATTTTGTCACCAAGCTCACCTCAAAAAGGATAGTTGTTCTTATTTTAGCATGTAACCGTTTATTCGAATAGGTGCGTCTGTTATAGATTTTTTCTAAGATCCTGAGTTGATATTTTATTAGGACAGATAAGCTTAACGTTACGATAATGCCCGTTTTTTAATCAGCCTCGCAATTTGCTTGTGGATTCTCGACTATATTGGTCGAATTTCTCGCTGCAGCGGGCGACTTTCTCGCTATAATGGGCGACTTTATATCTGCAATGAGCTATTTACGCACTGGTATTGCACCTATATAGTAGACAATTTCAGAGAAACGCTAAGGTCTTACATGCTCGTTATTTCCTACAAAGCTTGAGATTAAAAGCCGTTTTCTTTACTTAAATTGATGTGCTGCTAACATTGTGGCAATTTGGTCCTCTATTTTAATAATACCTTCGTCCGAGCCAATATAGTTATTGATGATAATTGAAAAAATGAGCGGCTCCTGATTCTGTGTTGTAACGTATCCAGATAATGTCGACACGCCTGTTAAGGAACCTGTCTTTGCGATTACATTTCCTTTTGCAGGTTTTTCCTTCATCCGATCTCGTAATGTTCCACCAACTAATCTCTCTGGCTCGCCAGCTACTGGTAAGGATTTTTGAAACACAGGAAACCAGTCTTGTTTTTGTGCTTGATATAATACTTGCAAAAGTTCTTCAGAAGGAATCATATTTTTATGTGACATACCAGAACCATCCCGTAGCAGCATCGTGTCTATATCTGCATCAAGATCGTCCATTACCTGTTCGATAACCTTAATCCCTTTACCCCAGCTTCCTTCACCATGGACTACTTTCCCCATTTCTTTCGTCAGCACTTCGCCATGTCCATTGTTGCTTAGCTTCATAAAAGGAATGAGTAAATCCTTTAATGGCATCGATTTTTTGGATGTTAACATTCGTGCTTTCGCTGGAGTTTTTCCAAATAAAGCTTTTGATTTGCCAATAAAAGCAATACCTTCCTCCTGTAACGTTTGCTGAAATACATTTAATACATATCCTGTTGGCTCCCAAACGGAGACCCACGATCTAACTTTAGCCGCCTTTTCGGGCATCGTTCCTTCTACTATAATCCTATTTGTACCGTGCTCTCGCTCGATGGAAATATCTTTCGTACCATCTGCAGCTACGATTTGTGTATGATTAACGATTTCCACATAGTCTGTTTCTGGAGTGACCTGTACAACCGCCTTTCTCTTTTTTGTGGTTTGCGGTAAAACTTCAACAATTACTGTTCCTGCATCGTAATCGTCATTTGGAGAAAGCGTTAAAGCAGAAACTTGAGCTCCTGTATAAAATGGCTCATCGGACCAATTTAAATCCTGAGAAAGTCTGACATCATCATACCATGTGTCATCCGCAATCAAATCTCCTTTAACTTTAAGGATACCTTGATTCTTTAGTTCTTTTGCCATCTGCCGCAAATCACTTTTTAATAAAGTTGGGTCTCCGTTTCCTTTTAAATATAAATTTCCATGCAGCATTTTTCCTTTCACTTTTCCATCAGTTCGTACTTCTGTTGCAAATTGATAATTTTCTCCCAGTGTTTCTAAAGCGGCTGCTGCTGTCAGTATTTTCATATTTGAAGCAGGATGCAGGCGGCTTCCCCCGTTTTGAGAAAATAATATGTCACCTGTTTTTGCATGCATCACACTTACAGCTGCTGTTGCGCCGTTTAGTTGTTCGTTTGTCAGAATATCGGTAAGCTTCTCTTCAAGGGAAGCTGCATCTGCCTCCGTTTCATCTGTTGCATTAGACACTTTCGTAAACAGAAGCTCTCCTTGACTTGCAATTGGAATGATAGCTAAAGCAATGATTATAATGATAAATAGACCAACTTTTTTGTACGATCTCCAGACCATAAAAATTCGCCTCCTTTACTAAATTATTTTCGCTTTGCGATAAAGTGAATCTTCAATCAGTGGCTGGTTTTCATTCATCCACCACTGATGGTTAGGTGAACAAATCGGGCATTTAGGTGCTGTTAACTCCCACTTAGTCTTGTTACAGTACAGATAAGCGGGAGTCTTACAGCACCTTATGCGCAAGATAAATGTATGCTGAAAAACAAAAATTTGCATCTAACGTAAAATGTGTTTAAAAAAATGGACACCGCATATATCACCACTTAGGTTGTCCTATCGTTTTGTTCGGCTATACCTAGTGTATGTGTCATAAACGATTGTTATGACTACCATGTTTAACATGCACTTTTGCTGGGAACGGTTGTATAAAAATAGTTTTTTGTTAGTAGAAAGCAATTTTAATTTGAAAAGGAGTTTTATCATGAAGCAAATTCTATTTATTCAAGCTGGTACAGGCATTGATGTTCATGGACAAGATATTACAAAAGCAGCTGTTCGGGCAGTGGAAAACGCTATTTGGTTTAACTCCATGCCAGGAATTGAGCATAGCCTTCCTGACCAAAAACTAGAAAATATGAAAGTAAACGTTAGATTAGCCGTTCCTTTAGACCGTAAATTGCTTGATACGGAGAAAGTAAAAGATGCTGTTCCTTATGGGTCGGTTACTGTTGATGTGACAGACGGTGGCATGGCAACTTCAAGTGGAGTTATCTTGGAAGATAAAGATGACGAAAATGACTTAATGTATATGGTAAATGCTGCTGTTGAAGTGGGCTACTAATAATAAAATTGAGGCGGCTGGAGAAAATAATTTTAGCCAAGAACAAAGGCTCGGGGCGCCCGTTTAGCAACGTAGCGAATGGAACGAATCAACTAAAGATTTAGGAATCATGCCACTAAAACAGGGGTATGCCGACGTCTGGGCGGCAAGCCCGTTTTTAGTCGGCCTTCCTCTATTAACGAACCGATGATGGCTTATCGTAGGGCGCATTTCTAAAGTCGCCTCGTTGCTGGGCTCATGCGCCGGACGTGGCTATTCGGTTATTTCTTTATCCCCAAGCACCTCATTTTATAATTTCTTATCTTTTAGAAAAATCCGAACTTTAATTGAAAATTCTTCTAATCATAATTCAAATTAGTTCAGATTTTTCCTATTTATATGTTTGCACAGAGCTTAATCATCGTTTTTAAAGTTAGCATTTCGTTATGTCCCAGGACTTTTCTTAGCACGTACATGCTTTCCCTCACAAATAAACCCCGATGATTTCACATCGGGGTTTATTATTAATTCGCATTTCTGCGTCTGGAAATCAGTAAAAATCCACCAAGGATAAATAATGAAATACCTAAGATCATCATGTAACGCAGCCATTCTTCACCAGTTTGAGGAAGTTTTTCTCCTGCTTGCTGTCCAGCTTGATCTGGCTGCTCTTTACTATTTTCAGGATCTTTTTGAGTCGGTTGACTATTATCATTTCCAGAACCTGATACTGGGGCCTTTTGAATGATACTATTTTCAACTGTCAATTCAAGAGTTTTCCCTTGGCTAAAGTCAATCGTAAACGATATCGGCGTTTCATCTAGTTGATAGCCCTTTGGCGCTTGCGTTTCTACGAACTGATACTTGCCTGGCTTCAAGTTTTCTACAACAATCTTGCCTTCCGCATTCGTTGTTAGACCTTCTTGAAGGACTTTTCCGTCAGCACCTTGCAGTTCAAATACCGCCCCTTCAAGTGTCTTATCCTGGTTGTCTTCGTCAACTTTCACTAACATAACTGAACCTGGGATAAGCTCATTCGTTGCCTGAACCGATACTACTTCGACATCTGCTTCTGTTTTGCTTTTATCAATCGTAAACGTTATTGGCGTTTCATCTAATTGGTAGTGCGTTGGTGCTTTTGTCTCAACAAACTGATACTTGCCTGGTTTCAAGTTTTCTACAACGATTTTCCCGTCTTTATTCGTTGTTAAGCCTTCTTGAAGCATTTTCCCGGTTTCGTCTTGTAACGCAAACTCTGCTTCTGCCAATGGTGCATTGTCATTATCTTTATCAACCTTCGTAAGTTCTACTTTGCCAGTAATTAATTTATTTGTTGCAGTCACGCTTAATATCTCTTTCTGATCCTTTTCAATCTCGAATGTGATTGGCTTAGCATCTAATTGATAATATGCGGGTGCTTGCATTTCTACGAATTGATACTTGCCTGGCTTCAAGTCTTCTACAACGATTTTACCGTCTTTATTCGTTGTTAAGCCTTCTTGTAGAGTTTTGCCTGCTTCATCTTGTAGTTCAAATGCCGCCCCTTCAAGTGTCTTATCCTGGTTGTCTTCGTCAACTTTTACTAACATAACTGATCCTGGGATAAGCTCATTTGTTGCCTGAACCGAAACTACTTCCACATCTGCTTCCGTTTTGCTTTTATCGATCGTAAACGGTATTGGCGTTTCATCTAGTTGATAACCCTTTGGCGCTTGCGTTTCTACAAACTGGTACTTGCCTGGCTTCAAGTCTTCTACAACGATTTTACCATCCTTATCCGTTGTTAAGCCTTCTTGTAGCATTTTTCCTGCTTCGTTTTGCAATTCAAATACGGCTCCATCAATAATTTGCTTCTTGTTATCTTTATCAACCTTCGTAAGTTCCACTTTGCCAGTAATTAATTTATTTGTTGCAGTCACACTTACTATTTTTTTCTGGCTCTTTTCAATCTCGAATGTGATTGGCTCAGTACCTAGCTTGTAATAATCTGGTGCTTGCGTTTCTACAAACTGATACTTACCTGGTCGTAAGTCTTCTATAACGATTTTGCCTTCCACATTCGTTGTTAGACCTTCTTGAAGGACTTTTCCGTCTGCATCTTGCAGTTCAAATACCGCTCCTGCTAGTTTCGTACCCTGGTTATCTTCGTCGACTTTTTCTAGCTCCACTGATCCTGGGATAAGCTCATTCGTTGCCTGAACCGATACTACTTCCACATCTGCTTCTGTTTTACTTTTATCAATCGTAAACGGTATTGGCGTTTCATCTAGTTGGTAGTGCGCTGGTGCTTTTGTCTCGACAAACTGATACTTACCTGGCTTTAAGTCTTCTACAACAATTTTTCCGTCTTTATTCGTTGTTAAGCTTTCTTGCAAGTTGTTTCCTGCTTCATCCTGCAATTCAAATTTAGCACCTTCTAGC
The DNA here is from genome assembly GCF_001895305.1 of Virgibacillus sp. 6R. NCBI lineage: Bacteria > Bacillati > Bacillota > Bacilli > Caryophanales > Bacillaceae > Virgibacillus > Virgibacillus sp. 6R. Next base: position 2,303,993 of record NZ_CP017762.1, read on the forward strand.
TTTAACGCTTTGTTATCCTTATCTACCTTTGTCAACTCGGCTTTGCCTCGAATTAGTTCATTAATTGCTGTTACCATTACTGTACTTGGATCGCCAGATTTTACAGTAAACGGAATTGGTTCCTCGTTGAGTTGATAATATGCTGGTGCTTTTGTTTCGATAAATTGGTATTTGCCTGGTTCCAAATTAGGAACTAAAATCTTGCCATTTTCATCTGTTCGTAGCAATGGATAAACAACCGTTCCATCTTCTCGTTCTAATCGAAACTCAGCATCTTTTAAGGACTGATTCTCGTCTTCTTTGGCAAGCTTCGTTAATTCCGCAGAACCGAGCTTTATATTTTTTGCTGTTAATGTAAGAATTTCTGTTTGCTTTTCGCCGATCGTAAATGGAATTGGTTCTGTATTAAGCTGATAACCATTCGGTGCTTTTGTTTCCACAAATCGATATTTACCAGGATCTAAATTAGCTTTATAAATCATTCCAGCTACATCTGTTGTTAGGTAATCCACCACTTTATAGGAATCACCAGTTTTTTTCTCTAGTACAAACGTTGCTCCAGCTAAAATATCTCCAGTTTCTTGGTCAATCTTCTGCAATTGGACGTCTCGAATGATCTTAGAGTTAGTTACAGTGACCTGATTTCCTATTTTCTCTTCACTATTCTCTTCGTATGGTTTATCGATAGAAATGGCATGCTGTTTCGTATCGATGAGATAACCGTCTGGTGCGCTTTCTTCAAGTAATGTGTACGTGCCATAAAGCAATCGATCGAAGACAATCTTACCATCTTCATTTGTTGTTTTCGTACCAATCGTAATACCACTTTCCGGATCTTTAAGGGTAAAAGTAGCTTCCGAAAGCGGATTACCACTATTGCGATCCGTTTTATAAACAGTGAGTCTACCGATTTCACCTTTTCCTTCGCCCATACCAGCGGTTCTCTTTACTGATACCGAACTCTGAGACTTATTGATTACCTCCTCAATGTTTTCGCCATTAATGGAAATCTCGTTATTTACAGTCTCTCCTGGCTTTGCAAGAATTAAGGACTGGTATTCTAAAATGTACGGCTCATTAATTTCTTCTTTAAACTTCAGTGTAAAAGTATCAGGGTTTTGCTGTAGATCTAAGGTGTAATCCTTATTCAGCTCTAATAGTTCTCCTTTAGAAACTTCACCTGCTTCATCGATAGATGTTGCATATAAACGGAAAGAATCTTCCAATAGTGCCTGATTACTACTTGGATTGTCAACGATCGTAGCATTACTAACTTGGGACTGAGCAAAGTTTATATGAACCTGCCAATCAATAGCCTTACCATTTTGACTTCCTGACTTTGTTGTATACTTGCCGCCATGCGGAATAGATACAGAAGCATCTAAGTCGGTTTCTTTCTGGTCTCCATTATAGAGTGTCGCTGTATTATTGTAGTTAGCTGCAACTAGATCGAGATTTTCCAGACTAGTTTTATATTCAATTAAATACGGTTCATTAATCTCTTTTTCAAAATTGATTTGAAAGCCTGGCTTGCCTTGTTCATTTTGAATAAATTTTATGGAGTAATCTTCTCCTGGTATTGCTTCTCTTAACTTTGTGCCATTTTCTTTGCCTGTGAGTTCCATCAAGTATACCGTAATCGAATTACGTATTAGCTGCTGATTGCCTTGAATATAATCTTTCACAGCTGCATTTTGTAACGTTTTTAAATTGTAATTAACACCTATATTCCATGTAATCTCTTTTATTACTGCGTTATAGGAACCATGTTTAAACCCGTTATGCTGTGTATACTCATCCGGTGTAAATGTAGCATCAGCTTCTTTTTCCCTATTGTTTCCATCTTCATCTGTCCAAGTCAGATGTGCATGGTTAATAAAATGCTTATCCTTATCTTCGCGTTGATCATAGTCAAATTCTGTCATATAACTTATCGTATGCGGTTCAGTTATTGTTTTTTTAAATTCAATTACAAATTCATCCGCTTCATTTTTAACCAGTTTATAATCTGTTCCTTTTTCCATACCTGAAATTTTAATCGTTTCCGGTAAAAGTGTAAGACCTTTATTGGTGAAGGTGTCTTTCAGGACTACATGATTCATCTTATGTTTATCGTGGTTAAAACTAATCATCCATTCAATCGTTTTATCCTTATAGTTTGGTTTCCCATGGTTCTTGAATAAGATCACCTGACCGATATTTTCTTTTCCTGTGGCGCTATGGTCACCAGCATCAACCTTATTCGTAATCTCTTGCTCGTCAAACACTCGTTCCGAAGCCTTCGTTTTATACACCATTTTGTAAGCGGAAGAAATATCTTCGGTAAACTGTAAATGAAAGCCGTTTTGATCGCCTTGTTGTTTAGGGTCGACTGTATAATTAGTAACGACTTCTCCTTCGCCTACTTCATGACCATTTTCATCCAGCGTAATTTTTTTCACGACAAACGAGTCTTCAATCAGATCTTGACTTCCATTAAAAAAGTCCTTTAATAACGCATCTTTTTGGGCGATGTTTTTCTCATTGTAGTTATAACGGATTTCCCAAGTGATAATTTGGTTTTCACGGTCATAATGTGTAGCCTTTTTCTTCAAAGGCTTACCTCTGCCAACTGTTACAGTAGCTTCAGCAGTTTTATCCTGCATTCCCTCACCTGTTAACGTTACGTTATTTTTGAATACAGCTTGTTCTGCATCTGTAATATCTGTTTCATATACGAGTCGGAAAGCTGAATGGATATCTTCGCTAAAATGGATCGTAAAATCTTCCCCGTCCTCCGTCTTACCTACTGTATATGAATTAGGGTCAACTTCCTCGCCTTGTGTCACTTCACCACTTAATTTTGTCTGCAAATGATACAGCTTAATGGAGCCTTCTTTGAGCGCTTGCCCTTTTTGAATCGGATCGTTTATGGTAGCGTTTCTTATCGTGTCTAACGTTTTATTAAAGTCAACTGTCCATTCAATTTCTTCGGCATTGTAAGTACGATTTGGAATACCTTGCTTCTCTACCGCCGGGCCCGCTGGATTAAAATCTATGGGAATAGTGATCGAGTCTTTCCCTTCAATTGGGGTTATAATAACTTCCTTCTCTTCGTTAATAATAATTTCCTCGCTTAATTGCGTTAAAATCTCGAAGTTTCCATTGATATTAGAATATCCTTCAATGAACTTGGTAAATTCAATCGTTGCTGTTCCATCTTTGGTTACAGATAAATAGCCGATCGTTTCTCCATTAAACTTCATTTCCAAACGATCAATTTCATTATAAATGTCTAACTCTGGCGGTACCTGAAATGTAAAGGTGTCGCCCTCTTTATATTTATGCCCATTTGGTAATTCCCACCAATATTTTATAGCAATGATCGAACCCAAGCCTGGTTTGTCTATGGATTCTCCTTCGCTATTTTCATAGATAACTTCAGCACGAGTTAAAATATTTTCTTTAATCGCTTTTAACGGATCAATTTCTTCCGTTTTTTGTGCCGCTTTTTCAAGCTGTTCTCCCTCAGCAGGTTTTGCAACTGCTTCTTCAGAATTTGCATTTTCAGCATGGTTTACTTCCTCTTTTGGGTCTTCGGCAATTTCTTCCGCATCCGTTGATCCCACATCTTCTTGCTCTGATGCAGTTTCATCTTGCTCTGGTGTAGTTTCATCAGCCTTCTCTTCTTGATCCTTATCTTCTGCACTTGGAGCTATTTCTGCTGTAAACGACCCGCTCGCTTCTGGAAATTGCCTTATTCCTTCGTTAAAGCGAATCGTTAGGGTGTTGTCTGTATTTACAATATAAGTACCCACTTCACCTTCTTCGACCAATAACTTACCTGTCTGTTTCTTATCCATTTCAATAACAGCAGGGAGCTGTTGGGTATAATCTTTGTCAGGTTCAACTGTTATCCCTTTAATAGACCAGCTTACCTTTACATGTGTTGCTTTTTGTTTATCTTCTTGCTGAATGGATCCGCCTAATTCATTAACCAGCTCCATATTCTTTACAATTTCATCTGTAGTTGAGCCTTGAGCTTTAACTTGCATAGGAAATGCTAGACTACTAGAAATTGTTTGCATTAGAAGGAAAATAATAAAAAGCACACTTAACTGCTTCTTCAATGTGCTACCCCTTTCCATATAGGTGTTAGTATCTTTTAGAGGAATAGTAGAGCCCTTTACATAGAATGTTAAAAAGCATGGAAAACCTTGTAGTTCACATGGTGCTTTCCTTATATATTTCCTCTTAAAACAAGATCATCTTGATACCAATAACGGTAAAAAGAATTCGATGATATTTAGATTCTTTTATCTGTTCTACAATAGCGAATAGTTCATTAATAAATCGTTTTTCAATTCATTAAGATCAAAACTTTCATACGAAATGATGTGTTGTTGTGTGAAACGTATGGTATTTGACAAGCAAAAAAGGAGTGAAATTTTTACAGCTTTTGTACGTGTTGAATAATAAACTAGTTCATACACACAAAAATATTCCCTTGAAGCTGAACATACAGAAGTCTTAAATCTATTGATCAACTAAGAGATATACGATCTTACATCTACAATTGGCAATTCGCTGAAATGTATATAAGCCTTCACTACACGTTGATAACAAATGCCAATTAGTTTGATTTCCTATTTTTTGCTCATCCCCCCTTATTCGATCGTTTTTCTTCTACGTTCATTGAATTTACTGAAGCTCTTTTGGCTATTGTTTTCTATTTCTCATTGATCATCTGCAGAGAGTCACTTCAGTACGATAAAGTGAAGCTTCAATCAGTGGGGGCTTCCATCCCACACGGATTGTTAGTACCACAAGGATATGTCCTAAAAATCTCATTACGAAACGGAGATTTTAGGTGTTCTTATCTCCCACTTAGTCTGTTGTAGTATGGTTTCTCCAACTCTTCCAGTAGGAGTCTTACAGCACCTTATCTATGGGATAAACACAAACTGCGCACATATTTCCGATGATAGTCTTACCGATGCTGTTAACGCCCCTTTTAAAGACAGCAAACATTACATACGCAGAATGAGTTTTTCTACCATAACTTTGCGTCTAGATTATACTAAATACAACTTTACAAAAACTATACAAAACAGAATCTATGGACTTCTGTTTAGACACCAATCCAGTCTTCGCATATGAACAAAGGCGTAAGCGCCCGTTTAGCAACGTAGTGAATGGAACGAATCAACTAAAGATAAAGTGAACCTTCAATCAGCGGGGGGTTCTTCCATCCCCGCTGATTGTTAGTACCACCAGGGTATGACCTAAAGGCCCTTGAACGAATCGGGGATTTAGGTGCTGTTACCTCCCACTTCAACTTGTTTAGCTCACCGCTTCCATTCTTGAAGTGGGAGTCTACAGCACCTTATATCCGGGATAAAGGAATCATGCCACTAAAACAGGGATATGCCGACGACTGGGCGACAAGACCGTTTTTAGTCGGCCTTCCTCTTAGAGACGAACCGATGACGACTTATCGTAGGGGCGATTTCGTGAAGTCGCATCGTTGCTGGGCTCATGCGCCGGACGTGACTATTCGGTTATTTCGTTATCCTCAAGCACCTCATTTTATACTTCTCTATACAAGCACGTAAAAAAAGCTCCGCTGTTAACGGAGCTTTTCTTTCCATAGTTTTATCAACACAGTTAAGAGGAAGTCCATGTACCACCATTAATGTGAATCGCTTGCCCCGTCATATAAGAAGCTTCATCTGACGCTAGCATTACATACGGCCATGCGTGTTCAGATGGCTGACCAGGTCGATTCATCAGCGTATCTTGACCAAAGTTTTCTACGCCATTTTCATCAAAAGATGCTGGTATGAGTGGTGTCCAAACGGGACCAGGAGCTACCGAGTTTGCACGAATGCCTTTTTTGGCCAAGCTTTGGGCAATACTGCGGGTGAATGCAGTAATCGCTCCTTTCGTGGCAGAGTAATCCATTAATATCGGATTTCCTCTATACGCATTAATGGATGACGTATTAATAATCGAATCCCCAGAGTTCATATGACGGACAGCTGCTTTGGTTAAATAGAATTGCGAGAAGAAGTTAACTCGAAATACATCCTCCAGTTGTTCATCGGATATATCTAATACGTCCTCGCGTATAAATTGAATGGCAGCATTGTTAACTAAAATATTAATTTTTCCAAATGCTTCTACCGTCTTTTCCACGAGATCCTGGCAATGGGCAGCACTCTTAATATCCCCAGGAAGCAGAATACATTTTCCTCCTTCAGCTTCAACGAATTCTTTTGTTTTTTCAGCATCTGCATGCTCATCAAGGTAGGAGATAGCTACATGAGCTCCTTCTTTTGCATACAAAATAGCTACTGCACGACCGATGCCGCTATCTCCTCCAGTTATTAATGCCACCTTGCCTGCTAATTTCTCGGAACCTTTATAATCTAGCGGCTGGTGCGGTAATGGATTCATTTCGGATTCAAATCCTGGCTGCCGGTTTTGGTGTTGACGTGGTGTGCTCCCTTTTTGCATATCTTCAGGTTTCATCATCTAATTACCTCCTCTATTCATAACACATAGTGTTCGATTCCACGATAAGCCATTAAACAAACATAATCTAAATCATTTTTCACCAATAGCGTAATGGAAATCTTTAAACATTGGGCTTTGGTTATCCTTAAGTGATTATTAGCACCCCAAGGGAATGACCTAAAGATCTCTGAACAGAATGACACACGTAATAGCAGTGGACCCTTCCACTTTTCCTCAAGTTTCTCTCACAGGAGGGATGTGGAGAACCTACTGCTAAAATACATACGGAATAAAGCTTATTTTTCTCATCCGGGTAAAAAATATACGTGTATACATAGCTTGCATTTTCGTTCGAAGGAAACAGTCTTGTATAGGTTTACAGCGAATTTTTTAGTACTATTTGATATAATAAAAATAGATGATGAAAAGGGAGAGAAGAACCATTACAACGATTTGTTTTATCCGTCACGGACAAACGAACTGGAATAAACAAGGCAAGCTACAAGGAAAAACAGATATCCCGCTGAATGATACTGGAAGAGAGCAAGCACATGCATGTGGAAAATATTTAAACGCTGATGATTATGATATCCTTATTTGTAGTCCTTTACTGCGTGCAAAAGAGACTGCCGAAATCATAAATCAGTACTTACAGCTGCCATTAATAGAAATGGATGATTTTAAAGAACGTTCATTTGGAGATGCAGAAGGTATGACGATGGAAGAGAGGGCACAGGCGTATCCAGATGGTCACTTTCCAAATCAGGAAGAAAGAATAGCGTTTCGTCAGCGCGTAATGGCTGGGGTAGAAAAAGTAAATCAAAATTATCCTCATCAACGTGTTTTGTTAGTTGCACACGGGGCTGCCATCAATGCTATACTAGCTGAAGTTTCCAATGGAGAGATCGGTTCAGGCAAAACATCCCTCATAAATGGATGCATTAGCAATATTCAATTGAAAAACGAAACTTGGCGGGTGGAAAATTATAACCAAGTAGAACATTTACAGTAAAACACGGGGCTGTGGTGGGAGGAGAAAAAATAAAGGGGTTGCTTTTAACCTAAAATGTCATTATTCTAAATTCTGACTGAATATAGGAAGGTGGTTTTTAATGATATTTCAACGAATGGATACGGTGTTCATTCATGATTTAGAAGCAGCTAAAAGTTGGTATACCGATATATTGGATCTACCGTACTATTTGATGATCTAAAAAATAATCTTATCGTATTAAAACTAGGAGAGACACCGCTTACTTTATTGAAAGCAGATACAACCTATGAAAGAAGTCGTCAGCCGCATTTTAACTTTTTCTCAGAAAATATAGCAGTAACACACAGCCAATTGCAAAATAAGGATGTTACGGTAAAAGCAATCGAAACATATGATAGTATGAGCTCTTTTGTTTATGATCTATTCGGTAACAAACTGGAAGTCTGTTCGTTTTAGCAACAAATAACCCACTCATATTAAACATTAGGGTATTATAGCTCCACCGTTAGACAAAAGTACAAATACCCAAGCAAGTATCGAAACTCCGATAAGATAGCTATTGCCGTTCTACGAATGGTAAGCTACTATAGATGACTAGGCGTTGGAGCTAGAGTTGGAAGTACTCGCCCACGCTTTTTTTGGTGTGTTTTAGTGGGCTCTTTTTTTACATAGCCGCAAGTACTTCCCTTTTAAAGATCGTTCAAAAAGTGTACTAAAGATGACACATCGACGTTGCTAGTTGACTCGGTTCTCCGTTCCTTGGAAAAGAGTACCCCCTGTTCCTACGTGAGAATGTTTTTCGAGGAGGGATTCACTAGTACCCATGTATCTATATGTTCTATGGAAGATGGGAGCTGCTACTAAAACTGCCCACGTCCTGTGACGGGCGTAAAAGCCAGTACATCTGTACAAGTACGCTACCGATACCGTCGCCACTTCATAACTTAGGCGCTCAAGACGTGCTAGTATCGGTTCCCGCACAGGATAAGAAAGCTACGACATTAATACTTCGCACGCAGAAATAGTGTTTTTCTTTTTCAAGGACGCAAAGATTAGCCGACCTCGGTTCTCTTTACCTCCTTTTTGATCACACTTTGTTGTTTTCACAATGGGTATATTTGGTATTTATTCTGTTAAATATTCATTTTCTAACAAGTAATTCATAACCTGTTGCGTTGCTTCTTCCACAGATAGTTTCTCCGTATCAATCGTTAATTCAGGAGCAATTGGTGCCTCGTAAGGTGCATCAACGCCAGTAAATCCCGCAATTTCACCAGCACGTGCTTTTTTATACAACCCCTTTGGATCACGTTCCTCACATGCTTCTAAACTACATTTCACGTAAATTTCAATAAATTCGTTACTTGGTAACAGCGCTCTTACCAGATTTCGATCTTCTCGATACGGCGAAATAAAGGCAGTTAATGTAAGAATCCCTGCATCGATAAATAGCTTCGATACTTCGCCAATTCTTCGTATGTTTTCTGTTCGATCCTCTGGAGAAAATCCAAGATTCTTATTCAACCCATGGCGGATATTATCGCCATCTAACCGATACGTGTAAATACCTAGTTGATAAAGCTTCCTTTCCAACTCTACGGTGAGAGTTGATTTTCCAGATCCGGATAACCCCGTAAACCAAAGTACTGCACTTTTATGCTTGTTTCGCTTTTGTCTAAATTCCTTTGTTACCATAGATTCATGCCAAGAAATATGCTTCGATTTACTCAAATTTTCCCCTCCTAAAACCACCAAAAGTATACAATAATTACAGTAATCAGCATAACCAGGATACTTAGTGGTGTCCCTATTTTTACATAGTCTTTAAATGTGTAGCCTCCAGGACCATAAACAATTAGGTTCGTTTGATAGCCGATTGGGGTAATAAAGCTGGCAGAAGCTGCAATCGTCGTTGTAACCGCAAAACCCATTGGATCTAAATCTAGTGTAGCTGCCATCTCGAAGGCAATCGGAACCATCAAAATAGCCGCTGCGCTGTTCGTAATAATTTCCGTGAATATATTGGTTACTATATAAATAAGGAACAATACGATAATTAAGTCCAGCGGCTCTCCTACAGCTAATATCCCATCAGCAATCCAAGATGCAAGACCTGACTTCATCGTCGCCATTCCAATACCAAATGAACAAGCAATAAGTAACAGGACATCAAAATGGATATATTTCTTTGCCTCTTCAATCGTGGTTACCTTCATTGCTAACATAACCACAACTACAATAGACATCGCCTTAAACATGCTTAGAATTCCGATTGTAATTAGTAAAATCATCGTTAAAAACAAGATGATCGTTATCCACCCTTTAAAGGCATTGCGATGAAACGTATGCGGACGATGAAACGGCGTTACGACATAAAAATCTTCGGATTGCTGATACTTTTCAATAAAATCCGCTCCCGCCAGTAATAGTAAGCTATCACCTGGCTTTAACAAGATATCACCTATCTTGGATTTAAGACGTTCGTTATTTCGATGAACTGCGATAACTCCAGCATCATATAAGGATCGAAACTTAGCTTGCTTAATTGATTTGTAAAGTAAAGAAGATTGATGCGATACCACAGCTTCTACAATGGTTGAGTTAGCCTTTTGTAAATCATCAACATCTACAGACTTTCCCATGCTAACTGTTAGCCCTTTCGTTGCTTGCAATCCAGCTAATGCCGTAATTAAACCAGTAAAAATAAGGCGATCTCCTGCTTGAATTCTAGTTGTCGAGCGAACCGGGAATACGCGTTCCTTATCACGAATAATTTCCAATAAATAGAGCCCCTTTAACTCTCTTAATCCAGCCTCTTTTACCGTCCGATTTACCCCTGAAAATGAATCTTCTACCATCAATTCTGCAATGTACTCCTTTGAACTCTCTCTTACTTGCTGTTGCAATCCTTTCTGGTCAGGTAAAAGATGTCTCCCTATAACAAGCAAATAAATGAGCCCAGCAACGGTAATCGGAATGCCGATAACTGCTAACTGAAAGATGGAAAACCCGTCATAGCCGTAATCCATTAGCATGCCATGGACAACGAGGTTGGTGGATGTCCCCATTAACGTAATGGTTCCGCCTAAAATGGTTGCATATGAAAGGGGGATTAAGAATTTAGATGGAGCAATTTGACGCTCCTCACACCAACTTTTAATCATTGGGGTGAACGTAACAACAATCGGCGTATTATTTAAAAAGGCAGAAAGTACAGATGTTGGTATAAGCACACGGATCATGGAACCAATTAAACTATTACTTTTATTTAGCCAGCCTTTCATAATATCTTCAATGATACCGCTTTTTTGAATCGCCCCTGCTATAACAAATAAAAGAGCAATGGTGAGCATCCCTTCATTTGAAAAACCAATAAGTGCATCCTCTGGTGTTAAAATACCTGTTATTAAAAAGATGGTTAACGCGGTAAACACAATGATGACTGGACGAGCAATGTCCATGATAAGCGCACCAATCATGAAACATATTACGATAGAAACAACGATCATTTCATTCGACATGCGAAACCTTCCCTTTAATTAACGTCTTAAGCCTTCTCTTAAAACTTTTGCTACTTCTGGCCGCGAAAATTCCTTTGGCAAATCTTCGCCATTACGTAACTTCTCACGTACTTTCGTGCCGCTTAAATGCACGTGGTAGGTTCGATCATGCGGGCATGTTTTTTCGGTTCCCATATTTTCACATGCTGTGCAGTAAAAGGCATGTTCAAAGGCGAAAATTTGTATTCCCAGCTCCGCTTCGTATTGACAAATTAACTCCTGCGCTTCATAAGTTCCATAAAAATCACCGACACCTGCATGGTCCCGTCCAACGATAAAATGTGTGCAACCATAATTTTTTCGGACAATCGCATGTAGTATTGCTTCTCTTGGACCGGCATAACGCATCGCTGCGGGGTAGATTACTAGTCTTGTTCGATCTTGCGGATAATATTTGTCTAAGATTACCTCATAGCTTTTCATTCGAATCTCGGCTGAAATATCATCGGACTTTGTTTCTCCTACTAGAGGGTTGAGTAATAGACCGTCAACCGATTCTAAAGCACATTTTTGAATATATTCATGGGCACGATGCACTGGATTTCTCGTTTGGAAGCCAACAATGGTTTTCCATCCTAAATCTCTGAATAATTGTCTTGTTTCCACAGGATCAAGCTGATAGTTAGCAAATTGATTATTGGTTTTCTTTTGTAGGAGCCGAATAGGTCCAGCTACATATACATCCCCTTTTTCATAAACTTTTTTTACGCCTGGATGTGCAGGATCGATTGTGCCATACACAAATTTTGCTTCTTTTTCCTTTTCATAGCGAAACTTTTCGGTAAGGTCTAAGACACCATAGGCTTCATTATCCTCTCCCATAAGTGCAATTTGGTCACCTATTTCCAATGTTTCTGCTTGGGTTTGCTCTACATCTAGTGTGATAGGAATGCTCCAAATCGTACCATCCTCTAGCCGCATTTCTTCTACAACCCTCGTATAATCAGACTTACCCATGAAACCAATGAGAGGACTAAACCCACCATTCGCTATCAATTCCAAATCAGATAGATGCCAACTATTTAATGTGATTGTTTTTAAGTTCGCTATGGTTTGTAAATACATATCTCGTTCTTCACGATCAACTTGCCTTTGGATCAATTTGCCACCATGTGGAATACTTCCTAACTGTTCCGTTGTTGATATCACTTGAACTCCCTCCTATTCATTTTCATTACGTACCTATTTATCCCGATATAAGGTGCTGTAAGACTTCCTCTTCCAGACCATTACAACCAAGTCTAAGTGGGAGATATCAGCACCGAAATTCCCAATTCGCTCAGAAGCCTTTAGGTCACATCCTTGCTGTACTAGCAATCAGTGGGGGGAGATAAAAACCCCACTGATTGATAATTCACTTTATGGGACAATATATTGTTCGTAATAATAGTTCATTTCTACGATCATTCGGCCCATCTTGGGCTTCGTTGGATAAAAAACATCATAAATGTTATATTTTTTTAATTCCTGCGCGGTCACCATCCCAATTGCGGCAGCTAAGACATGTTCATGAAATGCAGCTATCACCTGCTTTTGTTCTTGATCTGAAAGGGATTGGAACAGATTCTGAACCTGTGTTTTACTTGTAAATATAACAGCATCTAACCATGAGCCTATTATTGCATCTTTTAACGCTCGTAATATGTCCGCATTCGGTTGCTTATAATAATAAGGTTTTGCCAAATAGACAGCATAGCCTAAATTCTCTAATGCGGCTTCTAACCACGCATCGTCTTGGTTATATGCCTGTATATATACACATTTCCCCTGCTGATCAGCATTAGCAAGTGTTAGCAATAAGTCTGCCATGGTGCCGTCTTGCGATACAAAAGCAGGAGAAATCGCATGCTTTTTTAACCAATGAAGTGTTTTACTGCCACGAACTGCTAACGTCGTTCGCTCTAGCTTCTGAATAAAATCTGAACAGCAATTTCGATCTCGGGCAACCCTTTCTAAGCTTTCTGCTCCTATCCCAGTTGTTAGAATGATAAGGTCAAACGGCTCTGACAATAAAGAAGAGATATTTTCTACACATGTATCTTCATCCAATACTTGTTCGCCTTGGATAGGAAAAAACGAAGGTATAGCCTCATATTTTTTTACTAATGTTGCTATCTGGTCTGCTTTTCGTGTAGCAGCTATACCTATCCTTTTGTTATATAACCCCTTCACTCGCATTCATCCTTCCCGCTATCTGCTTCAGCGACTGGAGTGCCTGCAGCTGTTTATCTTTACATAGAAATTCATCGGAAACGAGAGCTTGCAATTGCTTTTTCTGTTGCTGCTTATCCAATGTGGATTGTTTCAGTAGCTGCCTGCTTTGATATAAGAATTCCACATAGCCTATATAGTCCTTGTTATAGACAGCTTCGAGTTCTTGCTTAATTTTGGCTGCTAGCGTTGGACTTGCTTCATTGGTTGAAATACTGATAGATAATCTTCCTTGCTTTAAATGAGCAGGAAAATGAACATGACTTTCCACTGCATCGGAAGCATTATTTACAAGACACCCAGCTGGTGCTGACCGACATACGAATTGGTTCACCAATTGATTGTTAGTAGCTGCAATAACGAGCACAGCCTGTTGAATATCCGTAGCCTCGAATGTCTTTTGTCGCCATATAAGAAAGCCAGCTTCCCAAGCCCTTCGAATTGCTTGATTAATCGTAGGACTAATAACGGTAATTTGCGCACAGCTTTCCATCATTGTATTTACACGTTTTGCTGCTATTATGCCTCCACCAACAATAACTACTTGCTTTTCTTTTAATTCAACCATTAATGGAATACGGGCCATTCATGTAACACCCTTTTTATCATATTAGCTTTACGATATTGCCTCGATAACACGATCCTTTAATGCTTCCTGCATTGCGGGATGCTCCCCTAAATGCTGACAAACAACGATTTCTTTATCTGTACCCTTAAATTTTGTAACCTTTTTATGAATATGTCGCATTAGAAATCCGGTAAACCAGATATATGGGACAATGACGATTTGCGAATTTTTCTCTGTAACCGCCGTTTGCAGCTTTTTATCAAAAGATGGTTCACAAGCTGCTAAATAACAGGCTTCAATGTGGTTCAGCGTCGTTATTCGTTTCAGCTTACATACAATCGTTTCTATATCCATAACTGTTTGTGGATTGCTACTTCCCCTGCCTATTAACAGTATCTTCATATCTGGTCTCCGTTCTGCAACTGCTTGGTCGATGCGCTCAGCTAATATCTGGATAATCCGATCCTGTACACCGAGAGGCTGACCATAGGAAAACGAAACCGCTGGATATAATGCCCTTTGTTGCGCAATGACCTGCGGGATATCATGATAATAATGACCTGCCTGTAATAATAGAACAGGTATGATTGCGATGCTGGTTGCCCCTTGAGCTACCAAATTAGCTATTCCCTGCATCATATTAGGAGAAGCCAATTCGAGAAAGCAGATTTCCTGCAAGGGGAGATTCACTTGTTCTTTCACTGCCTCAAGAAATGCCGTTGCCTCTGCCGTAGCATCAGCATAGCGACTCCCATGACTTACATAAAGCACTCCTTGCATTATCATATTTCCCCTTTCATCAACTGCTTACAGCACTTGGCGACTCGACTTCGTAAGCCATCTCTTCAAACCACTGTATCTGCTCACGCAATCGAACAACATCGCCAACAATAATCATCGCAGGGTTTTTAATCTGTTTCGCTTTTGTTGCTATTGTTTGCAACGTACCTGTGACCGTTTGTTGTACTTCCATTGTCCCATAATAGATAGCGGCAATCGGCGTCATTGCATCCCTGCCATATCGAATCAGATACTTGCAAATTTCAGGAAGGTTTTTTACGCCCATATAGATACATAGGGTATCCGGGCCCTTAGCAAGATGCTCCCAATATGCTTCACTATCTTCTTCCTTCCTAGTTACACCCGATACAAAGGCAACGGAGGAACTAATCTGACGATGGGTTAACGGGATCCCTGCATAAGCTGGCGCGGCTGATCCAGAAGTGATTCCTGGTACAATTTCAAATGGAATCTGATATTTTCCTAAAGCTAGAGCCTCCTCTCCCCCTCTTCCGAAAATAAATGGGTCTCCACCTTTTAATCTCGTAACAATCTTTCCTCTTCTTGCATAATGACAGAGTAATCGGTTGATTTCTTCCTGTTTTAACGCATGGTGATCTGGACGTTTCCCACAATAGATTCGTGTTGTTTGTTCAGGTGCATAATCTAATAATTGTTCATTCACCAAACGATCATATAAAATAACATCTGATTGACCGATGATCTTGACACCTTTTACCGTAATCAAATCGGGGTCTCCTGGACCTGCCCCCACCAAATATACCTTTCCCATAGCTCCCTCCGCCTCTCTATTAATATCGCCTAAAACCTCCACTATCGATGAAAATCGAGTCCGGAATATACAGCTTCTACATAATTTGCGCGAATAACAAAGTCTCCAAAACGCTCCCCAACAAGCCTTTCCTTTGCATACTGATTTATAATCGGTCCGAGTGTATCTAAAATCTCCTGTTCTCCTATATTTTCCCGATAGAGCTTACTTAATCGTTCTCCGGTGAAGCTTCCACCAAGATACATATTGTACTTGCTAGGACCCTTACCAATAAAAGCTATTTCAGCTAGAGCTGGTCGTGAACAACCGTTTGGGCAGCCTGACATACGTATGACAATTTCTTCTTGGTGCAGACCTGCTTCTTGAAGAATCGCTTCTATTTTTTCGATTAATGAAGGTAGGTATCTTTCTGATTCTGCCATTGCTAAAGCACAAGTCGGTAAAGCTACACAAGCCATGGAATTACGCCGCAGCCCACTAAGCTGCCCACCATCTGTTAGTTTGTACGTTTGGATTAGTTGCTCGATGTGATCTTTCTTTTGTTTCGTAACATTTGCAATCACTAGATTTTGATTAGGTGTTAAGCGAAAATCTCCCGTATGAATCTTTGCTATTTCCCTTAGTCCTGTTCTTAATGGATAGTCATCCGTATCCTTTACACGGCCATTTTCAATGAATAATGTGAAATGCCATTTGCCGTTTCCCTCCACCCATCCGTAGCCATCCCCATTATTTTCAAACTGGTAATCTTTCGGTTTCTTCAGCTCCCAGCCTAATCGTTCATGTAACGTTTGCTTTAGCCAATCTATACCCCTTGCATCAATAGTGTATTTGAATCTGGCATTCTTTCGGTCGGACCGATTTCCATAATCTCGCTGAATTGCAACAATTTGTTCTGCTACAGCAATCACTTGACCAGGAGTACAAAAACCAATCACCCGCCCTAATTGCGGATACGTATTGGAGTTTCCGTGCGTCATTCCCATCCCACCACCGACAGAAACATTAAAACCTACCAGCTCATCAGCTTCTTGAATGGCAATAAAACCGAGGTCTTGTGAGAATACATCAATATCATTTGATGGAGGTACTGCAATGCCAATTTTGAATTTTCTTGGTAAATAGGTTGCTCCATAAATTGGCTCTGTTTCCGTTTCATCTCGTGAATCCACCACTTTTTCTTTATCTAGCCAAATCTCATGATATGCTCCCGTTCTTGGGGAGAGATGGTCACTAATTTCTTGAGCCCATTTCTGAACCTCTGTATGGACTGCCGATTGATACGAATTGGTATTACACATCACATTTCGATTTACATCACCACAAGCGGCTAATGTATCCATAAGTGTATGATTAATTTCTCTTATCGTATTTTTCAAATCCCATTTCAAAATGCCATGCAGTTGAAATGCTTGCCTTGTAGTTAAACGAATGGTTCCATTTGCATATTTGTCAGCAAGCTCATCCACCACAAGCCATTGCTCAGGTGTAGCAATCCCTCCTGGAACCCGTACTCGAAGCATAAATTGATAAGCAGGCTCTAATTTTTGACGTCTACGTTCATCTCGTAGATCACGATCATCTTGTTGATAACTTCCGTGAAACTTCAGCACCTTATTATCATCAGCAGAAATTGCTCCTGTGATCGGATCTGCAAGCCCTTCCGTTATCGTTCCTCGTAGAAAATTACTTGCTTCCTTTATTCGCTCCATATCATCTAGAGGTGCTTTATGAAGTGCATCTTTTTCCTTTGCCATTGAGTTGAACTCCCTTCACTAACATGCGTTTTAACTAGCCTATAACCCTATTAATTCAGTAAATTAATATACATCTCGCTGATATCGTTTTTCTAGACGCATTTGCTGCAAGTATGCTTTAGCCTCCTCCTCACTCATGTCTCCCTCCTGTCTTAATATGGTCATCATCGTTTGATGGACATCCCTCGCCATATGCTTCTCATCTCCACATACGTAAACAGCAGCGCCTGCTTTTAACCAGTTATAAAAATCGTTGCTTTTTTCAAGCATCTTGTGTTGCACATATACTTTTTGATCGGTATCCCTTGAGAATGCAACATCCATTCTCGAAAGCACACCTGCTTTTAGCCACTTTTGCCAATCTACTTGATAGAGAAAATCACATGAAAAATGCTGTTCGCCAAAGAAAAGCCATGTTTTTCGTTTGGCTTCGGTTTCCTCCAACTCCTCCAAATAGGAACGAAACGGAGCCACTCCCGTACCAGGTCCAATCATAATGACAGGCGTTTGGGGATCATTAGGAAATTGAAAATTAAGATTTTGGTGAATATACACCGGTAACTTGTCACCTATTTCCACTCTTGTTGCAACTTGACTAGAACAAACACCAAATCGCTTACGTCCATGAGCAACATAATTTACCTTTCCAATCGTTAGATGAACCTCGTCAGGGTTGGCTTTGTAACTGCTGGCTATGGAATAAAGTCGAGCAGGCAGCTTTCGCAATATGCTCACAAAATCCTTAGGTGCCAGCTTTTTCGGTGGAAAATCGGTTACTAAATCGAGAACATCCCTTCCCTTTAAATAAGAGTTTAATTTTTCTTTATTAGTTGCTTCTAAAAGTTTGGTTAATGCTTCATTCGCAAACAATCTTGCTGCCTTTTCTAACATAGATGTGGTTAAAACGGTTAGCTCGAAATGGGAAAGCAAAGCTTCACGTAATGACTTTATTTCCCCCTGCTTATTCACAGATAGATCTTGTTCAGCGTCCCATTCCAGCTCTTTTATGAGTTGCTCAACTAATACAGGGTCATTTTTCGGATAAATCCCTAAACTATCTCCTGGTTTGAAGGTAAAGTGGGATCCATCGAGAGATAGTTCCAAGTGATGTGTTTGTTTCTTAGAACCGCGACCGCTTAAGTTTATATTGTCTATAACCTCGGCCATAAATGGATTTGTTCTTGAAAAAACAGGGTTTTCTGAAATGTTCATACCTGCCTTTTGCTGACTTAAAAGCGCGTTCTGGTCAGCAGCATCCGTTGCCTTCTTTAAAATACCGAGAACACCGTCCATCCACGCAGCCGCTTGTTCATCAAAATCTAAATCACAATCTACTCGGTCATATATCCTCTCTCCACCTAATTCTTCTAGGCGTTTATCAAAGTCCTTTCCAGTTTGACAAAAAAATTCATATGACTCATCACCAAGTGACAACACGGAAAAACGCAAATGTTCCAATTTAGGTGCTTTTCTACTATGAAGAAATTCATAAAAAGATATCGCATTATCTGGTGGTTCACCTTCGCCATGGGTTGCCGTTATAATGAATAAATCCTCTGTCTTTTTTAATTTACTTGGCTTAAAATCATCAAGAGCTGAGAAGATCACCATAAAATTAGCTTCATCTAGTTTCTCAGCCATCCTTTCTGCTAGTGAACGGGCTGTTCCTGTTTCTGAGCCGTATAATACCGTTACTGTTCTCTGGGATGGACCACCAGCACTCACCAGCTGACTATCCATTTGCAGGACTTGATTACTAGTGTGCTGGATTTTTTTAGATATAACAGCTGAAAGGTAGCCACTTAGCCAAACCTTTTGATTATTCGTTAAGGTTGGTAACAATCGACTTAATTGTTCTATTTGCTCTTGATTAAATGGGCTATTTGTTACATCCAACGACAACGCTCTCACCTCACTACTATTTTTATATGCAAGCTAAAACTTAGTATACCAATTAAATTACTAGGAATTAAATGAAATAAAAAAGATGAGTTCTCAGACCATCACGAATCATGTTTATTATTTGCCGTATGCAGACCACATTCTGTTTTCGTTTGCCCCGTCCATCTCCCTGCACGCAAATCATCAGATTCCATTACTTGCGAAGTACAGGGAATGCACCCAATACTTGGGTAATTCCTGTCATGTAGTTCATTATATGGCAATTGTCGTTTTCGAATATAATTCCAGACATCATCCCAAGTCCAATGTATCAATGGGCATACTTTAATGCTTTTAAATCGTTCATCTTTATTCACAAAGTCAGTTTTTCTACGACTTAATGACTGCTCTCTGCGCAGTCCAGAAATCCAAGCAGGCACACTGTCAAGTACCTCTTCCAGTGGTTTGATCTTACGGATAAAACAACATTGATCTGGTTGTCGCTTCCATAAGGCTGAGCCATGCTTTGCAGCCTGTTCTTCGACGGATAAATCAGGTTGCTTTAGACGTATTCGCAAATCAGGGTATCGTTTCGTTACTTCATCAATAAGATCATACGTTTCTTGAAAATGTAATCCTGTATCTAGAAAGACAATCTGCGCATCTGGCTTCACATGAGATAGTAAATCAATTAGTACCATACTTTCTGCACCAAAGCTGCATGCATATACAATGGAATCTCCATATAAATCATATGCCCAGCTTAAAATAGTGATGGCACCCTTCGTATCATCATTAGGGTAGAAATCTTGAAAAGGATCGGCAGTAAAATTTTGATAAGAAAGTATTTGACGTGTCAAACATTTCCCCTCCTACGTTGTTCTCAAATATAAGAGCGTTAGGGTATCTAGATCATTTGTTGTGCTGGAAATAGAGAGTGAAGTCAAAAATAGTGGATAGAAGTTACGCTTCTTATTCAAATGATAAGAAGAGCAATTATTCCATTTATCTTATGCTCTTCTTACTTATCAGATGACTCGTTAGGCAATGTAGCACAACAATAGTAAAACCTGTTTCCAATTATAGAGTTACCAAGTCTCTCTAAAAAAGAATCTATGCATATATTGCTTGATATATTAAATGTTTTCCCAAGAAAAGTCAATCCCTTTTTCTAAAACATGAGAATAATTTGATATTCTCTTTATATTCAAGAAACAGATAAGTGTGACCGTAAATTTAATAGGGACCAGAAAAATAATCTATCGATTTGCCGCTTTACTTGCATCTCTCCGCTTATTAGGATAATGCTTTAAGTCCGACGACACCGATAATAATCAGTACTAAACTAAAAACGCGTAGCTTATTCGTCGATTCGCCGAAGAAAATCATATTCATTAATACAGCCCCAGCCGTACCGACTCCCATAAACACAGAATAGGCAACACTTACAAGTAAATGCGAAAAGGAAGCATAAAGAAAGGCAAAGGATGCACCTAGCCCCCCAAGATACAATAACCCATTTGCAACCGTCTTATTTTGGCTATATAATCGCAAGCCTAAAACTCCTAAGATTTCAAATACGGATGCACATGCTACTAAAAGCCAGCCCATTATGAATGCACCTCCTGCTTTGCTGATTGATTTGGCGCATCAAATAGTTTCAAGCCGATTACGCCTACGACGAGAAGAAACATAAAGAAAATTTTCCCCATACTTAAACTGCCATCAAATATATATACATCCATCAAAGCTGTTCCTACTGTTCCAGCTGCCGCAAAGATAGCATATACGGTTCCAGTTGGGATTCCTTCGCATGCTTTGGATAAAAAATGTAGATCTAATAAGATAGCACTAATAATGAACACCCAATGCCACCAGGTGGAAGCTATGTTAAAGCCATAAATCCAAATTAATTCAAATACACTTGTTAAAATAACGTAAATCCATGATTTATTCATTTTTTATAACCATTCCTTTCGCTTTGCTCAAGGCATAAAATTGCATGGATTATCAATGTCCTGAGCAATTTTTCACTATTCTAGACTTATATTTTTCTACTTCTTATGACTGACTATCAGTCATTTCTGTGGGAAAGAAAAACTTGGTTTACGCCAAGTCGGTTACATACAGGTTTGTTTTCTCTTCCTTCATTTCCCCAAACTATTTGCATAATGCATGTTTGGCAAATTCCAATACTTCTTTCTTTTTCTGATTCGCTTTTTCTTCATCTTGCTTATCAAACAAATAGGATTGTTCAGCCGCTGCTTCAATTAATCCGATCAGTAATTTAGCTGTTGCCTCCACGTCCATATATTCACGCAAAATAGAAGCAGCTTTCGGTTGATTTAAAAATTCCTGCATCCAGGCGTAATAGGGCTCATAAATTTTCTCCCACTCACTTAAATATTGACTCGATGCCAATCCTGCAAACATAAGCGCGTAAATTTCTCGATAATCATTCGTTATTTGGAAGGCAACATGAACCACCTGTTCTAATTGTTCGATAAATGCTTCATCGCGATTGACTTCTTCTTCCATTGCTTCAACGATTTTTTTAACCATTACTTCAGCAATGGACGGCATCACTGCTAGCTTGGATGGGAAGTACAAATAAAAAGTTCCTTGGGCAACGCCAGCGCCTTTAACAATATCAGATACCTTCGTTTTTTCGATCCCCTTTTCACGAAAAACGTGGATGGCTGACTGTACAATCTTTTGTTTCTTATTATCCATCTCCTCACCTCGATAAAGAATTTGACTGACTATCAGTCATTTTATAATAACTTAATAATCCTGTCAACTTACCATCTTACCGGATTTTCTTACGCTTACTGCTTACGAAAAATAACGAACGAAAAGAATTAACTTAACACACATCATATATTTTAGAAAAACTTGGCTTGTCGCCAAGTCTTATGGCGGAAGCCTTTGTTTTTCTTATACTATAAACCAAAAAAACTTATACTTTCCTATAGTGGAACAAAGGCGCAGGGCACCCGTTTAGCAACATAGCGAATGGAACGAATCAACTAAAGATAAAGTGAACCTTCAATCAGCGGGGGGTTCTTCCATCCCCGCTGATTGTTAGTACCACCAGGGTATGACCTAAAGGCCCTTGAACGAATCGGGGATTTAGGTGCTGTTACCTCCCACTTCAACTTGTTTAGCTCACCGCTTCCATTCTTGAAGTGGGAGTCTACAACGCCTTTTTACGGGATAAAGGAATCATGCCACTAAAACAGGGGTATGCCGACGATGGGCGGCAAGCCCGTTTTTAGTCGGCCTTCCTCTTTGCGACGAACCGATGAGGCCTTATCGTAGGGTCCATTTCTAAAGTCGCATCGTTGCTGGGCGATAGTGCCGGACGTGGCTATTCAGTTATTTCGTTATCTCCAAGCACCTCATTTTATACTTTTGTATGAAAATACCCTTGGCTAAAGGCAATACGAAGCTAAGCCCTTCATCATTGATTTTTTTTTTTTGAGGGGCTCATATTTATATCACTTTGTTTTTAAATCTACCTAAGCTGGTTGCTGATATGATGATGAAATACGATATCCCTTCCTCTTTAAATATTCGATCATTTTTAACTCTTTATTTTTATGATGCTGTTTCAAATAATCTGGTCCTAATTCCTGATAAGGTTCTCCTGTTTTTAAAATATTATAAGCAATGGTTATAAGTAAATGAGCGGAAGCCATATTTGCTTTTTTTCTTCCTTGTCGTTTTGCTATTCTTTTTCGATGTGCGGTTATTCGATTATTCTGTCTTGATGTTCCTAATACGCATTCTATTGCCATGGTTTTTAACGCTTTGTTCCCTTTGGTCGTTTTACTGTTCTTTTTTTTCCAGCACTTTCGTTATTTCCGGGGCTTACCCCTACCCATGAAGCTAAACGTTTTTCTGTTTTAAAGACGGACATATCTACGCCCATCTCAGCAACAAATACAGCGGCTGCATCTTTATTCACACCAGGAATGGTATCCAGTAGGTCTACTTCTCTCCGATAAGGCTCTAAACATTGGTCAATTTGTTTTTCCAATCTTTCCAATGTTTCCTCCAGATAAATCATGTGTTCCCAGTGATAACGCAACATATCCCGATGATGGCGACGAATTCGACCGTTGATCGATTCTGCTATGTCTGTTAGGCTGGACTTGACGCGCTTGTGGACCATTTCCCGAAGGCTTTTTTCCTCTATTTTTTCACCATTTATAATGGCCTCCAAAATTTTTCGCCCCGATTCACCAAAAATATCTGACAGAACAGAAGTAAGCTTGATATTGGCATCTTGAAGAATTTTATGGATACGATTCTGTTCAGCTGTACGATTATTAACCAGCTTTTTACGATAGCGGGTTAAGTCTCTTAAATCCCGAATATCCTCAGGAGGCACAAAGCTGCCTTCAATAAGTCCACTGCGTAGTAGCTTTGCTAACCATTCTGCATCCTTGATATCTGTTTTCCTGCCAGGGACATTTTTAACATGTTTGGCATTGGCAAGCACAAGACGAAACTGATTTTCGAGAATATTCCATACCGGCTTCCAATAAACACCCGTACTTTCCATCACCACATCCGTTACTCCAAATGATACCAGCCAGTCATTAAGTTCTAGCAATCCTTTCGTTGATGTTGAAAAAGATTCAATAGACTTTTTTGGTCGTTTGTCTAAGGGACCATATAATACACAAGCTACCACTGTTTTCTGGTGTACATCCAAGCCTGCACATCTTTCCATCATTGCTTCCATGGAAGAACCTCCTCATCATTAAATGAACAATACAAATGACAGTAGTTTTCTTGCAAAATTTTTGTATTCGTGATCTAGTCACAATAGATGGTACTTCTATACTGTCACAACCCGTTTCTTACGCAGGGTATCCCCTTTCAGGATCCGCCAATGTATATTCGATCTGGTTGTATTGTTATTAGGGTTATACCCACATTTGAATACGGTATATACCTCTATTTCGATTTAAAATTTATTTTCATCATAGATGGTGGCTCGCGCTCTAGGCGAGCCATGGTGGTTTCTTATCTTTACAAAAAAACAAGAGGACACTTAGCCCTCTTGTCTCTATGCTTTCGTCGTTTCTAGATTTTCATTTTCCCAATTTATAAATCCGCCTTTTACGTTAATGACGTCAAATCCTTGATTTATTAAAATGCTTGATGCAATTGCCGAACGCTTTCCTGAACGACAATGGACCGCGACAGGCTTATCCGGAGTTAATTCATCCGTTCTTTCTGCTAATTCTGGGAGTGGAATATGCTTAGCATTTGGGATATGCGCTTCATCCCATTCATCCGTATATCTTACATCTACCACTTGAATATGGTCATGTTTTCTTTTTTTGTCCACTTCAGATGGTGATTGCGTTTCATACGTTAACAATTTGGATGCGCTATCAATAACAGATGTGGAAAAAAATCCTTGTAAATTGTCCATTCCCATACTAAGCATTATTTTACGTAAATGAGCAAATTGATATGGTTCGGCAATAAGATATATCGATTTTTCATAATCGGCTAAACGACCGAGCCATTCGGCAAACATATCGGGATAAGGAAGGTTAATCGTTTTAGGGATACTCCCCGTAGCAAATGCTTGGATGCTTCGTGTGTCGATGACAATCGTCTGCTTATCATTAGCTAATTCAGCAACCCCATCGCCAGCCAGCTGCATTTCTACCGAATATGGAACTTTGGATAGTGGCGTCATGCCAGTTTTATTTACCTCCTTCATCTTTGCAAAATAAGCAGGCGGCTCTGGTTGACCATCCAATAAGAATTCGACAAAAGCAGCTTCTTCTGTTGGCTGAAAAGCTGGATTAAACAATCGCTCATAGCCGACCGTACTTGTCGGAACTGCCCCAAGCGCTTTTCCACAAGCACTTCCAGCTCCATGACCAGGCCAAATTTGTACATAATCAGCGTACTTCTTAAACTTTTGTAAGGATGCGAACATTTGCCGTGCACCTTCTTCTGCTGATCCTGCTACACCTACTGATTTCTCTAATAAATCAGGGCGACCAACATCCCCGACAAATACGAAGTCGCCTGTAAACACACCCATTGGCTTATCAGCAGTTGCCCCATCTATTAATTCATACGCCATATGCTCTGGAGTATGCCCAGGGGTATGAAGTGCTTTTAGCTGTACATTACCTAAGCGGATTATATCTTGGTCGCGTACGCCTTGAACGGGTAATGCGTTATCCCATTCATACCCTCCGTTTTCGTTTCCTTCTAGAGAATGATAAATAGTTGCGCCTGTTCTCCGTGCTAGCTCGGTGACTCCTGATACAAAGTCAGCATGAATATGGGTCTCGACTGTTGCGACAATATGAAAACCTTGCTCTCTGGCAATCTTTAAATAATCTTCTATATTTCTTGCAGGATCAATAACAGCAGCTTCCCCTGTAGCTTGGCAAGCTACCATATAGGATGCTTGCGCTAATGAAGAATCATAAAAATACTTCAAATACATGAAATAACCCCCTTTCATTCATAAAGTACGTTGCATATTTGGTTTATCCCGCATATAAGGTGCTGTAAGGCTCCCGCTTAGGAGTTGGATAAATTGTACTGCCACAAGTCTAAGTGGTAGAGAACAGCACCTCCATGCCCTGTTTCGTAAGAGGCCTTTAGATCATACCATTACGGTACTAACAAGCAGTGAGGAATGAATGAACACCTTACTGCTTGAAGATTCACTTTATTTACCTTAGAAAAACTTGGTTTGAGCTAAGTCTTATGGCGGAAGCCTTTGTTTTTCTTATACTATAAACCAAAAAATCTTATACTTTCCTATAGTGGAACAAAGGCGTAGGGCGCCCGTTTAGCAACGTAGCGAATGGAACAAATCAACTAAAGATTTAGGAATCATGCCACTAAAAACAGGGGTATGCCGACGTCGGGCGGCAAGCCCGTTTTTAGTCGGCCTTCCTCTTAGCGGCGAACCGATGAGGCCTTATCGTAAGGTGATCTCGTGAAGACGCATCGTTGCTGGGCGCTTGCGCCGGACGTGGCTAGTCGGTTTTTTCGTTATCCATAAGCACCTAAGTTTATACTTTCTTATCTTTCTAGAAAGAACCCAATTATGCAGCTGGGGATATCCATTTTGCTTAGTTAATTTCCTTTTTGCAATAGTACCAATCCACGCATTCGTATTCCCTATTATTCATACGTTCATTCGCTTCTGCTTTTGTTTGAGGCGGTTTAACGATCCCCTTATCACCAGGTTGCCAATTTGCAGGTGTTGAAACCCCATGTTCATCAGTAGTTCGCAAAGCTTTCACAAGGCGAACAATTTCTTCTATGTTACGTCCTGTTGATAGAGGATAATAGATTAACGCACGAATCGTCTGGTTATCATCAATGACAAATACCGCTCGTGATGTTTCTGTACCATCGGATTCAGGCATAATCATTCCATATTTCGTAGCAACTTTCTGGTTCAAATCAGCAATGATTGGGAATTCAATCGTTGTATTAAAATTCTCTTCCATATTTCTGACCCAAGCAATATGAGAGCTGACACTATCAATACTTAAGCCAATTAATTCTGTATTCATATCACGCAGACGGTCGTAGACTTCCTGGAAAGCTACAAACTCAGAGGTACATACGGGCGTAAAATCAGCTGGATGCGAAAACAACACGACCCATCTCCCTTTATAATCCTGTAAAGAAATATCTCCGTGGGTCGTTTTTGCAGTAAAATCAGGTGCTTTTTCTCCTATTCTCGGCAAACTATATCCTTGTGTCGCTTGTTCCAAATGATCCATCGTAAATCCCCTCTCTACTTTTATTCATTTATTAGTTGGTGTACCTCTATCTTATTTGAGTGAAACGTAATTTACTCTAAAAATTGAAATTGTCATAAATTATTAACAATTATAGCAAGAAAGGGACAGATAATCCTTTGGCAGCTTATACAAATTTCATACGGACGTATATTCAAATATGCTCTATATTAGAACAAAGGCGCAAGCGCCCGTTTAGCAACGTAGCGAATGGAACGAATCAACTGAGATAAAGGAATCACGCCACTAAAAACAGGGGTATGCCGACGCCTGAGCGGCAAGCCCGTTTTTAGTCGGCCTTCCTCTTTGCCACGAACCGATGCTGACTTATCATAGGGCGCATTTCTAAGTCGCCTAGTTGCTGGGCTCATGCGCCGGACGTGGCTATTCGGTTATTTCGTTATCCTCAACTGGCTGAATAAGAAAGCATTTGATTTAAAATTACGTTTAAATTTACTTCTAGGTTTCGCTTCATAAAAGGCAGGTCTTTCTCATGAAGAACTAAATATGCTAACGCATTTGCACCCGATGCAAATGAGCAAAAATACCATCACGATCCAGTAACTGCTCATGACTGCCTTCCTCTTCAATTCCATCCTTCGTAACCACCATAATTCGATCAGCATTTTTAATAGTGGCTAACCGATGTGCAATGACAAGTGTCGTGCGATCTTTAGCAAGTTCTGTTAATGCCTTTTGGATGATCATCTCCGTTTCAGTATCCAAAGCAGAAGTCGCCTCATCTAAAATTAAAATTGGTGGATTTTTTAAAAACATACGTGCGATTGCTATGCGTTGCTTTTGCCCTCCCGACAGCTTTAAGCCTCGTTCACCAACCTGAGTTTCAAAACCATGAGGCAAGTCATTAATAAATTCTTCCATATGAGCCCGACGTGCTGCTAATTCAATTTCCTCATTTGTCGCATTCAGCTTGCCATAAGCAATATTTTCACGTAACGTCCCAGTGAATAAAAATACATCCTGCTGGACAATACCGATTTGCTGACGCAAGCTTTCCTTTGTCATATCCCGAATATCAGTGCCGTCGATAGTAATTTTTCCGCCATTGACATCATAAAACCTAGGAATTAATGAACAAATAGTCGTTTTTCCAGCTCCAGAAGGTCCAACGAAAGCAATTGTTTCTCCAGCCTGAATGTGAAAGCTTAAATCATTTAAAACCGGCTTTTGCGTTTTTTCATATGTAAAAGTGACATTATGAAAGGCAATATTTCCATGTAAGTAAGTTACAGGCTGCGCATCGGCTTTATTTTGCACATCTGGGTCAACATCCAATAAATCAATAAACCGTTTAAAGCCGGCCATCCCCTTTGGATATAACTCCAATAAAGCGGTAATTTTTTGAATCGGCGTAAATAGTACATTAACAAATAAAACGAAGCTGACAAGTTCGCCAATTAACAACTCATCACGATAAGTCAACCATGCACCAACTACTAATACTAGTAGTGTAATGACACGCATAAGCATATAAATATTTGAATGGACAATTGCCATCACTTTATAAGCTCTGATCTTTGCTCTGCGAAAGCTATTATTATCTTTGGTAAACCGATTCATTTCGTATGCTTCATTCGTAAATGATTGGACAACACGTACTCCTGATACAGCGTCTTCTATACGAGCATTGACACCAGCAATGTCTTCATACATCTTCTTCCATGCTTTATTCATTTGAATATTACTAAAAGCAATTAGAAAAACCAGTATAGGTACAGCAAATAAGATAATCAGTGCGAGCTTCATATTAATAGTAAACATAATCATAAATGCTCCAACGAAGGTCATCAAGGAAATGAAGAAATCTTCCGGTCCATGGTGTGCCAATTCACCAATATCGAATAGATCATTGGTTATTCGGCTCATAATATGACCTGTTTTTGTATTATCAAAAAATCGAAATGATTGCCGTTGTACATGATGAAACAATTCCTGACGCATATCTGTTTCAATATTTATTCCTAACTTATGTCCAAAATATGTGACAACATATTGCAATACTGTACTAAGTATATAAACAAGCAAGAGTAGCACACTGACAAGTACAATTAAATCCCAATCGTTTCCCGGCAACAAATCATCGATAAAATACTGTACCGCGACTGGAAATGCTAGCTCTAAAGTGGCGACAATAACTGCTGATGTAAAATCGACGATAAATAAACGCTTATGTGGCTTATAGTACGAAAAAAAACGTCGTAACATAACTCCCTTACACACCCCTTCCTCAACCTACAGGAATTATACGGTTAATCATACAGCTTGGCAAGTTTGTCTCATTGCATGCATATCTTTGAAAATAAAGGAGCTGTTTATGTAATGAGCAGTTTAACTCTTTAGGACAAGGATAAAGTGAATCTTCAATCAGTGGGTTTTCATTCATTACCCACTGATTGTTAGATGAACGAATCGGGCATTTAGATGTTATCTCCCACTTAGACTTTGTTTTTATCCAACTCCTGAAGTGGGAGTCTTACAGCACCTTATATACGGGATAAACCTCAACATAATTTGCTTCGTTAGTGTGTGGAAGATAGGAAAAGAATCTATTTTGAAAAGAAAGGCGGATACGATGAAAAAACAATTAACCAAACCACTGTATTCTTGGGTATGCTATTCCATTGCATTTGTTTTTTTAACATCGGGGACTATGAAACTCGTTGTAAGTGATTTTAAAGTGTCTTTTGCTGAATTAGGTTTACCTTTTCCAGAGTTAACCCTATTTATCGTTGCAATTCTCGAAATTGCTTGTGGGATGTTTATAGCTGGGAGGTCTTACCTTCATCTAGCTGTACCACCTTTAATTTTAATTATGCTTGTAGCATTATATTTAACAAAGCTCCCTATTTTATTAAGCCAAGGATTACTATCTTTTTTATTTGAGGCACGGTTAGATATTGTTATGCTAATTTTATTATTAATCATCTGGGATAGGAAGGAGAACTAACTCTAGAACCAATTTGTACCATGCTATCTATAGCAAAACTCTAAACATAGGAGACAGCTTTAATTCGTTTAGTTTTACTACTTTCTCTACAATTTCCTTTATACTTGTGAACAAAGTATAAGTTATCCTCTCCTACTGTTGATAACTGGTGTATAAATAGGGTTATGCCTGTTGAAAAGCTGTTGTCATCCACAAAGTTATCCACATATGCACAGGTGTTCGCAGCTATTTTGTTTTGTGTTTTTTTTCACATACAATATATTGATTTTTAACCAAAAAATTATTAACAATTTGTGTATAACTTCTGTGTTTCTGTGGATAACTATTTAATTTTCAACATCACATCTTCTCCTGACAGCTTTCTGATACACATAATGAAGCAGATCTATAAATAATTTTTTATCGTGGAGTTGGGTGATCAGTCCCAGTATTAAGAACAAAGGCTCGGGGCGCCCGTTTAACAACGTAGCGAATGGAACAAATCAACTAAAGATAAAGGAATCACGCCACTAAAAACAGGGGTATGCCGACGCCTGAGCGGCAAGCCCGTTTTTAGTCGGCCTTCCTCTTTGCCACGAACCGATGATGCCTTATCATAGGGCGCATTTCTAAGTCGCCTAGTTGCTGGGCGATGGAGCCGGACGTGACTATTCGGTTATTTCATTATCCACAAGAACCTAATTTTATACTTTTGTATGAAAAAAAACGCTATTTACCATTATATAACTTAGGTAGTATTTCAAGAATCTAAACATTATAAAGCAAAATTTTTCATCATAGATGGTGGCTTGCGCTCTTGGTGAGCCATGCTGGTTTCTTATCTCAGAACAAAAGTGAGTAGCTCGCTTGTCGGATTATTCCCTTTTTATATCGAAGCTTCTAGTCTCCCGCTTGAACGATAATGAAATAAACTTTGCGCATATAATAAATAACGGTAAAGTTTCTTGTCGCGCTACAAGAAGCTACTTGCAAAAAGTTATCCACTAAGTCAAACATGATTTCTTTACAGAACAAAAGCTAGGTTATCCACAATGTGGGCAACCTAGCTTTTTATTCCTGCGTCCCTAATTGAATCGTTGTTTTTTGTTTTTTACCACCTCGATAGTATGTGACAGATATATCGTCACCGACTTCTTTTTCCTGATAAAGAATTTTACGAAGATCAATCATATTCATTACTTGTTTTCCATCTAATTCTGTGATAACATCCAACCGCTTCAAACCAGCTTGATCTGCAGGGGATAGTGGTTCTACACTCCAAACGTAGACGCCCCCTTTAATATTTTCTGGAAGGCCTAACGTATTGTCCCACTCTGTTTGAGGTACCTCATCTAATGAATAAATTTCTACTCCTAAATACGGCCTGGTCACTTTTCCTTCTGTTTCTAGTTCTTCCATAATTGGCAGAGCAGAATCAATTGGAATGGCAAAGCCTAACCCTTCTACTGCTGTTTGATTGATTTTCATGGAGTTAATCCCAATCAATTGACCACGTATATTGATTAACGCCCCACCACTATTACCGGGGTTAATGGCTGCATCGGTTTGAATCACTTCTGCTTGCCAATCGGCTCGACCGTCTTGATTAAAATCTTGTGGAATGGTTCGTTCTGTTCCACTAATTACTCCTTGTGTCACCGATCCAGAAAACATGAGTCCGAGTGGATTCCCAATCGCAATAGCAGGTTCGCCTGTTTTTACATTTGCAGATGAGCCAATTTCGATAGCTTGATCCACTTGAGATCCATCCATTTTTAACACGGCTAAATCAGAAAAAAGATCGGACCCTACTAATTCAGCTTCAACATGTGTATCATCAGCTAACACAACCTCAATCGTATCCGCACCTTCTACAACATGATGATTGGTTACTACAAAAGCCGTTCCATCTGCCTTCTTATAAATGACACCTGAACCTTCACCAGCCTGGTTGTATTCCTCTTGTTGTTGCCAAAAATCCATTTGGTTCTGAATATTAATTACTCCAACTACTGCAGGGGCTACTTGATTAATAACTTCTGTGATCTGCGTTGATACATCTACATTCACCACTTCTGTTGGTCCTCTACTTCCCCCATCTGAACTATCTATTCCACGCTGATTATCCTGTTGTTGCTGCGAATTTGACAGAAGCCCGGTATCTACAAGTGCAGGAAGTGCTACCGTTACAAGTAAAACACCAAGGATGGCACCAAGCAGCAATGGTACAAGCCAGCTTCTTTTTTTCTTTTTCGGATTCGGTGGATAGTGCTGATCATAATATCCCATATACCTACCCCTTTAAATTTATCAATTACGAAATAGGAAATTATCCTCTTCCTGATTGACAAATGATTGTCTCTTATTATTCCCCGAATGCGTGCAAAAATAACCAAATTTACTAGCTTACCTCGAAAAGTGGCGTAGGTTTATCATGATACGTATCTAACAGATCGATAGCTATTCCCCGTTCTTGTAAAACTTGATCCACAGACATTCTCGCCAGATCACGCATATTATTATCTAAACTTAAATGCGCTAAATAGATGCGTTGGGTATTATTATCAATAATATCCGCTAAGGCAAGTCCACAATCTTCATTAGAAATATGCCCGGAATCCCCGAGTATTCTCCGCTTGACATTCCAGGGATATTTCCCCATTCGCAGCATGCCTACATCATGATTTGCTTCAAATATATATGCATCTGCCCCTTCGACCGTTTTCTTAATTCGGTCCGATACATAGCCTAAATCGGTTACCAGCGCTACCTTCTTGCCTTGATGGTGAAATGTATAAAACATTGGTGCTACCGCGTCATGCGATACACCAAAGGATGCAACATCCATATCACCAAATGTCTTTACTTCCTCCATATGGAAATAAAATTTTTGATCGATAGATATTTTTCCAATCGATTTTTCCATCGCTTTCCATGTTTTTTCATTTGCATAAATGGGCAATTGATATTTACGAGCAAGAATGCCCAAGCCTTTTATATGATCACTATGTTCATGGGTTACTAAAATACCTGAAAGCTGCCGCGGATCAATGTCAATCCCTGCAAATAACCGGTCCATCTGCTTTCCACTTAACCCAGCATCAACGAGTAATTTTTCCCGCTCTGTTTCAATATAAAATGCATTGCCTGTACTACCTGAAGCTAATACACTAAAACGTAAAGTCATTCAAAGTCACTCCGATTATCCTCTATACTGTCTTCCACGATGAATCGATTCATAACATCTAACAAATCCTGTTTCCACTCTACATCATTATTCAACTGTTGCACTAGGCTCTTATAGCTCTTTATGGTATCTGAAATAAATTTCGTATCATCACCAGTACTCACATACCCTTCAACTGCATTCACAAAGTAATTTCGCTCTTTATTTACCGTTATTTTGTACGTTGGCGCAAATACTTGCGATGATCCTGTATCAGACGCAATACGTGTATAGTATCCATATTCTACAGAGGTGACATTATCTTCTGGGTACAATTCATTTTGGTTGAATAAAGTACCGATAGCACTGATTGGTTCATAAAGTGTGCTAGGTTCCCCCTGCTTTTGTTCTTTCCCTAACATGGTTTGTGTATAAAATATCATCTCATTATCATCATTTAGAAAAACAAGCATCAAGCCGTAACGATTATAATAAATGGGCCGATCCTTTTTTTTCTGAAAGAATAACAACACGTTTGAATCCTTATCCCAGCCATAATACTTATAGTCATCGGGAAAAGCAGTGTAGCTCATTACAAGCTGGCTAATATTCGCAGCATCTGATGCTTTTGGTAATGGAATCGCCTCCTTAAAGACAGATACAAGAAGCGTTTCATTAATGACCTCTGTTTCCTGTTGCTTTAATGCAGCTATTTTTTGATAATCTGCTTCCGTAAATTTTTTCGGAGCAATATTTATATACGTGTCCTTCGACACATCTACATGCTTATCACTAACCTTAATATTTTCCTGCTTCAGCTTTTCTTCCACGGTGGGATCATCCGGATTTGTTCGGTCGTAAGATTCTACACTATCTTGTTTATCCATAAATTCGACAAACAAATAAATGTTGAGGATTAAGAAGCATAAAATAAATAAGGTTTTAATTTGACTCCACTGCATCTCTTAATCCCCCCTCTGTTGCGAAGCAGAAGTATCTTGTTCTGGGAACAGTCTTTTCCATTCTCCATTAATTTGTATAAACCAAGTCGGTTCTAAAATGACGGAGTTATCCGTCTGATATTGAAAATCATAGCCTAATTGGATATTTTGAATCTGTTCAATACTCCATGTGTCAGATAACTCATTGGTTACATATTGGATTACTTTTTCTCCTGAAGGAACATCGACTTCTTCGGTGTTTACTTCATTACTTAGCTTCAATAACGAGCGGTTATATTGATAAATGTCTTGCCCTTCAAATTGAATTTCGATAAAAGAAAGTCCATTGCGGCTATGAACAGGATATCCATTGTAACGCATTTGATAAATTACACGATTAGAAGCAGCATCTAAATCATATAAGCTATAGTCCCCAAACCAGCCATCGTGTGAATCCACCCTTGAAATACTACGATCAATTAATTCAACCGGATTGACACTACCAGAGGGATTACCAACCGCGTTTGGATTATAAAATTCTAGTTTCGTTTCATGATGCTGAATTCGCATCTCCCGCTCACTATCTGCAAAATAAAACTCTCCAATACCTCTATCCCCTTTATCAGAGCGGCTCACCCTTGTAAGGTTAGGAAATAACGCCCTTACAAATAAGTCTGGAGGAATTTTGTTAACAATAAGCGAACGCTTTTGTAGACCGTCTGTATTACTAGGGATGAAAATTCTCTGATTGTTTTCTTCTTTTTCATCTTCGTTAACTAATATATACTCGGTAAGGCCTTCACGAGATGCAAATAGTTTCTCAAGCTTATTATAGTTCACGGAATCATTTAAGGAAGCCATCGCTTGTCGTCTTCCATCTATTGATGGAAACTGTACAGAAATCGTAGCTGTATCCTTGTCCAGATATAAATAGATTCGATCAAAGGACCAAGTTGCTTCGATTTCTTCCGTATCTGGAAAATGAAACAGATTAGCGGCAATTTGAATCGGAAGTGCATCTGGAAAAATAATTTCTGCATCATACCCTTTTGGAGCCCGGTTTCGGTTTGACTCTCTTACACTAAAGTCTGTAAATATCCATGTTTGCATATCTAGAAAAAATTGCTTGTTTTTTTGCGGATTTTTATAACCTAAATGCTGTTCACCAGCGTGAAAAATAATAGAACTTGGTTCAATTACATTGCTTTTTGTTTCCATCTGTTTGCCACCAACGCTAGTTTCACTGACATTTTCCAAGTCTTCTAGTTCTTCAAATTCGGATTGGTAATTCCATAAACCAAATGTCAGTAACAGACTAAGACCGATTAATAAAACTAATATAATGGATTTAAACGTTTCTAGCTTCATTATGCACCTCTCCGCTTCTGATTCATAAGCGGAAGCGTAAAGTAAACCACTGTTCCTTTACCTTCTTTGCTTGTCGCCCAAATTTGACCATGGTGTGCTTCCACAAGTTCTTTAGCAATGGCTAACCCAAGTCCTGTTCCACCAAGTTTTCTTGTTCGTGCTTTATCTGCACGATAAAAGCGTTCAAATATCTTTTCCAATTTATCATACGCAATACCCATTCCCTGATCTTGAATACTGATTAAAAGATGGTGGCGTCTATATTCTGCTTTTAACCTAATGGTCCCACCTTCAGGAGAATATTTGATCGCATTGGTAATAATATTGTCGAGTACTTGCGTCATCTTATCCTTATCCATCCACACGTAGTAGCTGCCGTTTGGCAACTCCCGCTGCAAATGAATTCCCTTTGGTATTTGCATTTCAAATCGGTCAATAATTTGATGATAATAACTTACAAATTCAACGCGTTCCTTAAGCAGTGGGTATTCTTTCGCATCCATCTTAGAAAGCTGTAGCAAATCATTGACCATGCGGATCATTCGCTCGGTCTCATTATGCACTACATTCAGAAATTTAGGTGCAATTTCTTTATCTTCCCACGCTCCATCATTTAAAGCTTCGACATAGCTTTTCATTGTTGTAAGCGGCGTCCTAAGCTCATGTGATACATTTGATACAAATTCTCTCCGCTCTGCTTCCACCTTTTCCTGTTCCGTTACATCACTGATAACCGTAATAAATCCGGTGATTTCTCCTTCCTCATCTAGTACAGTAGAAAAATTGGCTCGGATAATGAAGTCCTCTTCATCATCCCCAAAGTCAATAATCATGGAACCACTATTGTGTATTTCAGAAATATCAACGACTTTCTCTTCTAAATGTAATACATCTAATAAAAACAAGCCGATCACATCATCTGGATTATGACCAATTAATCGCCCTGCCGCCTCATTCATTAACGTAATGGCTCCAGAACTATCTGTTGCAACAACACCATCCGACATATTGGATAAAACAGAACTCAGCTTCCTCCGTTCTTCTTCGATCGTTGCGTAGGAATGCTTTAATTGACTATTTAAATCATTAAAGGTTTCAGCTAGATGACCGATTTCGTCCCATCCGTATACGTTAACCTTTTGGGTAAAATCACCTCTAGCCATTTTCTGAGCTTGTCGGCGCATTTCAATAATCGGTTTCGTAATTGTTCTTGCGACTAAGATACCAATAAAAGCAGATACAGTAATGGCTAATACTGATCCTTGAAAAAAGATCTCGTTAATGCTCATTAATTGATCATAAACTGGCTCTAAAGATGCTTCTAAATAAATCACACCTAAAACTATATCCCTGTTTCTTTCATCTACAATAGGATGAGCAAGCACATAAAACCGATCATTTCCTTTTACATTTTTATTTTCTTCTGTTGAATTGGTTGTCAGTGTTCGCTGAATAATCCCTCGCGTCGTTTTTTTACCAACTTCATCACGAGAATTGTAGTCATTTGTTGCCACTACTTTACTTTGATTATTAACAACTTGCAGACTCGTAATATCCTGTGCATCTATTTCTGCTACAATGCTTTGAATTTCTTCTTCCAATGTTGGTTCGTTTGGGTTATTCTCATCACGCTCCCGATTAAATGCTTTCTCCAAATTGTAGCTAAGTAATTCCACCCGTGACCCAATCGAGTCTTCAAAGCTGTTCACTAAATTCTTTTCCAATTCAGTCGTAAAAAAGGAGCCGATAACCTGAATAGCTACCAGCAATAACAAAATATAAATAATAATAAACTTTAGTTGAATAGAACGGAAAAAACCGACTTTTTTCATGTAATAAACCTACTCCTGATCAGGATTTCGCAAATAATAACCTACCCCACGACGTGTAACGATCCACATGGGGTTACTTGGAGTTTCTTCAATTTTCTCGCGCAGCCTTCGTACCGTAACATCGACTGTACGGACATCACCAAAGTAGTCATACCCCCATACGGTTTCCAACAAATGCTCACGTGTCATAACTTGTCCCATATGGCGAGCAAGATAATGCAACAATTCAAATTCACGATGTGTTAGTTCAATCTGTTCACCATTACGAGAGACAACATAAGCATCCGGATGAATCACTAACGAGCCAATCTCAATATCCTTGGTAGCCTTCGTTGTATCCTCAGGTACAACCTGCTGCCTGCGCAAATTTGCTTTTACGCGGGCAATTAATTCCCGATTGCTAAATGGCTTCGTTACATAATCGTCTGCTCCCAATTCAAGTCCAAGTACTTTGTCAATCTCCGAATCTTTCGCCGTCAGCATAATTATTGGCATCGTTTGCGTTTTTCGTATTTCTCGGCAAACTTCATTGCCATCTTTATTTGGTAACATAATATCTAATAAAACTAAATCAGGGTTTTCCTCTGTCGCTAACTTAATGGCTTCATCTCCATCATAAGCTACAACGACTTCATATCCTTCCTTTTCCAAATTGAATTTCAATATATCTGCAATTGGCTGTTCATCGTCCACTACTAATATTTTTTGACTCATCTTTGCCACATCCTTCTTTTATTCCAATATATCTATCTTATCGTACTACGTAATAAATGTCTGTTGCTATAACTACGGTGGATAATATAACTATTACATGAATTTCGCGGAAATAATTGCTGCAGTTAAATGGGGGCATCTGTTGATTGTTACTTCATTGTTATCTAACACCTCAATTTTATACTAGAAAAAGAACGGATTCAAGAGACTTCCTCTTTATACCAGTCCAATATTATTTCTAATTACCTAAGATTTGTTTCGTTTTAACCATAACATCTACGTTAAAACTGTCAGAAAAGCATTATCTATGAAGAATATTAAAAAATTCCTACTGATTATTTAATAAATGGCTTTCGGCTGAAATGTCCACTTATCCCCCTATGTTCAGAGCAGATCTCACTATCATTGCATGGTAGATTGAAAAAGCTAGTTTATCTAACGTACGTCTCTGTTCTCAAAAGAAAGACATATCGCCGTGCCGACGAATTTCTCTTGATGTCCCCACTATCTTCTTACGTAGTTTAATGGAATTTAGCAGTTGGTCATTTTTATATATTTCCAAACGCAAATACACCCCGTTGAATGACCTGTTGTACGCATTACTCCTATCTTCGTTCCTTTATCTACTGTGTTTGATGAGGTCTAACTTGAAGGTATTCGTTTATCAAGACATACAAAAAAGCACAGAAGATGCTGTTTAAACTTCTGTGCTTGTATATAGAAAAACCTGTTTAGCCTTTTAGCTATATACGCTTCGTACTACATTTGTTTGGGAACGATCTGGACCAACAGAAAATATGGAAACAGGAATTCCTGTTAATTGAGAAATACGCTCCAAATAATGTCTTGCGTTTGCAGGTAATTCATGCAAGCTTTTCACACCTGTAATATCTTCTGTCCAGCCAGGCATTTCTTCATAGACTGGTTCACATTCAGCTAATACCGCTAAACTTGCTGGAAATTCGTGCATCATTTCGCCTTTATAACGATAAGCGGCACAAATTTTTAATGTTTCGATTCCAGTTAACACATCAATAGAGTTTAAAGATAAGTCGGTAATCCCACTAACGCGGCGGGCATGACGAACAACTACACTATCAAACCAACCAACACGACGGGCACGCCCTGTTGTTGTACCATATTCGCGTCCTATTTCACGAATTTGATCCCCTATTACATCATGCAGTTCTGTTGGAAAAGGTCCATCACCAACCCGGGTTGTGTAAGCTTTGGAAACACCAACCACATGATTAATCTTTGTCGGTCCAACTCCTGAGCCTATTGTCACTCCACCAGCAGTCGGGTTAGAAGAGGTTACAAATGGGTACGTTCCTTGATCAATATCAAGCATAACGCCTTGAGCACCTTCAAACAAGACACGTCGCCCATCATCCAATGCATTGTTAAGTACGACGGATGTATCACACACATATGGAGCCATTTGTTGACCATAAGCGTAATACTCATCTACGATATCTTCTACATGCATCGGCTCTACTTCATAGACCTTTTCAAACAAACGGTTTTTCTCTTGTAAATTCTGTTCCA
The DNA here is from genome assembly GCF_001895305.1 of Virgibacillus sp. 6R. Lineage (NCBI taxonomy): Bacteria > Bacillati > Bacillota > Bacilli > Caryophanales > Bacillaceae > Virgibacillus > Virgibacillus sp. 6R. Next base: position 2,343,362 of record NZ_CP017762.1, read on the forward strand.
GCTTTTTCCGAAATATATCTTTATCCATTAAATCAGCAATGCGAATACCGCAACGTGCAGCTTTGTCCATATAAGCAGGTCCAATACCTTTTTTTGTTGTCCCAATCTTGTTGTCGCCTTTTTCTTCTTCTTGTAAAATATCCAGCTTTAAATGATAAGGAAGGATGACATGCGCACGATTACTTATTCGTAAGTTATCTGTCGTCACATTTCGCTCATGTAAATAGGCTACTTCTTCTACAAAAGCCTTTGGATCAATAACCATCCCGTTTCCTAATACGCATGTTTTTTCTTTGAAAAATATGCCAGATGGGATTAAATGTAGTTTATACGTAATATCATCAAATTTAATGGTATGACCAGCATTGTTACCGCCTTGATAACGCGCAACAACTTCTGCATTTTGCGATAAGAAATCGGTAATCTTTCCTTTACCTTCATCGCCCCACTGCGTTCCAACTACTACTACTGAGGACATAGCGCACCTCCACTGAGTTTAATCTGTGATTATTTGCTTTTTGTTTTATTACAAGACTCATTTTACCAATAATGTTCGACCCAGTCAATGTAAAACACGAACGTTAATAGAAATTTTAGTTATATTATTCGTTTATTAGTTTTATTATTCGTTAACAAATGGGCCCTTTACATTTAGTTTATCAATTATTGACAATTCTATCCCGCATGCAACTGGGAGTAAGACCTACTTTCCAGTGGGATAAATGTATCCCCAACTGCAAGCGAATGCCCAATTCTGTTCATATTAACCAAGAACAAAACAAAGACGCAAGCGCCCGCTTAGCAACGTAGTGAATGGAACGAATCAACTAAAGATAAGGAATCATGCCACTAAAACTGGGGTATGCCGACGTCTGGGCGGCAAGCCCGTTTTTAGTCGGTCCTCCTTTTCGTGACGATTCGATGAGGCCTTATCGTAGGGCGCATTTCTAAAGTCGCATCGTTGCTGGGCGCTTGCGCCGGACGTGACTAAGTCGGTTATTTCTTTATCCATAAGCACCTCATTTTATAGTTTTCTTAGTTTTTCTATACAAATAAAAAACAGCCTTGATACAAAAGGCTGCTCTACTATGCGGGAGGGATATCGCTATCTGAATAACGATGATCCAAATCAACGAATTTATTATACTCTTTCACAAATGCTAAATCGACTGTACCTACAGGACCGTTACGTTGTTTCGATATAATAATTTCAATTATATTTTGTTTTTCGGATTCCGAATCATAATAGTCATCACGATATAAAAATCCGACAATATCCGCATCTTGTTCAATACTTCCGGATTCACGCAAGTCAGACATCATTGGACGCTTGTCCTGCCGTGATTCTACTCCACGAGAAAGCTGTGATAAAGCAATCAATGGAACATTTAATTCTCTTGCTAGACCTTTTAAGGAACGAGATATTTCTGATACCTCTTGTTGCCTGTTTTCTTTGGAATTTACGCTCCCTTGAATAAGCTGTAAATAATCGATTAATATCATTCCTAAACCATGCTCCTGCTTTAGCCTTCGACATTTGGAGCGAATATCGGCAACCCGGATACCCGGCGTATCATCAATATAAATTCCCGCATTGGATAAACTACCCATTGCCATCGTCAGCTTACTCCAGTCATCTGCTTGTAATTGTCCGTTACGAAGTCGCTGTGCGTCAATATTTCCTTCAGCACAAAGCATCCGTTGTACAAGCTGATCTGCTCCCATCTCTAAACTAAAAATAGCTACATTCTCATCTGTGTTTACGGCTACATTCTGAGCTACATTCAATGCAAAGGCTGTCTTACCTACAGAAGGACGTGCAGCAATAATGATTAAGTCATTGCGCTGAAACCCAGAAGTAATTCGATCTAAATCGCGGAACCCTGTAGGAATTCCTGTTACATCGCCGCTTTGATGGTGTAACTGTTCAATCTTATCGTATACTTCAATTAAAACATCTTTAATATTCTTAAATGCACCGGAATTTTTTTTACCGGAGACATCAAGTATTGTTTTCTCAGCTTCGTTTAATACATCCTCTACTTCATCCTGCCGTTCGAAACTTGACGTTACAATATCTGTAGCCGAACGAATCAATCTCCGCAGTAATGCCTTTTCTTCTACAATACGGCAATAATAACCAATATTTGCTGAGGTCGGCACACTCTCTGCTACTTGCGATAGATATTGAACACCGCCTACTTCATCTAATTGATTGGCATTGTGTAAATAAGCCGTCACGGTTACAACGTCTATGGGCTCACCCCGATCAGATAGTGCCATCATACTGGAAAAAATACGTTGATGCCCGGCTTTATAGAAATCTTCTGGAAGTAGTATTTCAGACGCTGTAGTAAATGCTTCTGGATCAATAAATATTGCTCCAATAATGGATTGTTCCGCTTCAAGATTATGTGGCGGGGTGCGATCTATCTGGTTATTCATGTGTAGTCCCCCCTTTAGTAAAGATAGCAGTAGAGAAGCACAAATGAGGGCATTTGTGCTTCCTTATTAAGGGATCTTCAATAAGTTGGCAATGTTGTTGCAAACTAAAATGATTATTTTTCAGTAACATGTACTTTTATCGAACCAGATACTTCAGGGTGCAGTTTTACTGGTACATTCGTATAGCCTAAAGACCTGATTGGTGACTCTAACTCAATTTTTCGTTTGTCAATCTTATAGCCATGATTTTTTTCTAATGCCTCTGAAATCTGTTTGCTAGTAATTGAACCAAACAAACGACCACCATCACCTGATTTAGCAGTTAATTCTACTGTTAAATCAGCCAATTTGTCTTTTAAGTTGATCGCTTCTTCTTTTTCTTCCTGTTCTAATTGCTTCTGTTTTTTCTTCTTTGCTTCTAAAGCTTTTAAATTTGCCGGTGTTGCTTCCTGAGCTAAGTTATTTTTCAACAAATAATTACGTGCATAACCATCGGAAACGTTTTTCACATCGCCTTTTTTCCCTTTTCCTTTTACATCTTTAAGAAATATCACTTTCATTCTGATTCGCTCCCCTCATAATATTCATCTAAAATCTCTTTTAATAACTGTTCCGCTTCGTCAATCGTTGTATCTTCCATTTGTGTTGCGGCATTGGTTAAATGACCGCCACCATTCATTTTTTCCATAATTACTTGAACATTGATATCTCCTAATGAACGCGCGCTAATCCCTATCCTGCCATCCTTACGCTCCGAAATAACGAAAGAGGCAGCTATCCCACTCATGGTTAATAGAATGTCGGCTGTCTGAGCAATGAGTACAGGACCATGCACTTGCCCTTCCTTTGCCTTCGCTATTGCAATTTGGTTACGATACAATTCTGCTCGTTCAATTAATTTACTTCGCTCCACGTATACATCGATATCCTCTTTCAACAGTTCTTGGACAAGTACAGTATCTGCACCCTTCGCTCGTAAATAAGATGCAGCATCAAATGTTCTTGAACCTGTCCGTAATGTAAAGCTTTTCGTATCAACAATAATCCCAGCTAATAAAGCCGTCGCTTCCAGCATGCGTAATTTTAGCTTCTTCGGTTGATACTCCAGTAGCTCTGTCACCAGTTCAGCGGTAGAAGAAGCATATGGTTCCATATACACTAAAGTCGGGTTATCAATAAAATCTTCGCCACGACGGTGATGGTCGATTACTACTTTATAGTCCGTTTTTTGTAGCAGGGCTTCATTCGCAACCATGGATGGACGGTGTGTATCGACAACAACTACTAAGCTACGGTTATTTACAATGGATTGCGCCTCATCCGGTTCAACAAAATAATGCCAAATTTCCTCATCTTGCTTAATTTTATCGACTAAACGATATACACCTGTATCAATATCATTTGGATCAAAAACAATATACCCTTCTACATCATTTGCAAGCGCAATGTTTAAGATCCCAATGGCAGCACCTATCGAATCCATATCCGGGGCTTTATGTCCCATGATTATCACATTATCACTTGCTCGGATTAATTCTTTTAAAGCATGGGAAATCACTCTTGCTCTCACTCTTGTTCGCTTTTCCATTGGGTTTGTTTTCCCCCCATAAAAGCGAACTTTTCCAGATTCGTCCTTAATGGCTACTTGATCGCCACCTCGCCCTAATGCAAGGTCAAGGCTGGATTGCGCTAATTCACCAAGGGTGGGAAGATCAACGTCACCAGCGCCAATCCCAATACTTAGTGTGACAGGTGTGTTGCGTTCTCCACTTAATGCACGCACTTCATCTAAAATTTCAAATTTTGCTTTCTCTAAATTTGCCAATATTTGCTTTGTACCAACCGCCAAAAAGCGCTCCTGGGAAGTTCGTTTTAAATAAAGTCCATGATGCTTTGACCATTTATTTAATACTGAAGTAACCTGCGAATTCAGCTGGCTTTTATTTGTATCATCCATGTTTTGGGTAATTTCTTCATAATTGTCAAGAAAAATAAACCCAAGTACAGTTTGTTCATTACGATATTGCGCTTGTAATTCTGATTGTTCCGTGCGATCAAATAAATAAAGCAGACGCTCTTCCTTTTTGACGACGGTCTCAAACACAAAACCTTGTAATTCAAACCAAATTTTTTCTTTGTTTTCTTTAATCATTGGAATTAAATCCTCAGATAATTTATGCAGCGAATCGCCGACTAAACTGCCATCATCAAAACGGTTCATGTATGGGTTTGCCCATTCAATTTTAAAATCATCATTAAATAAAATAATTCCAAATGGCATTTCCAATAATGCTTCTTCGCCGACCTTTTTAACTCGATATGATAATGTTGTGATATACTTTTCTGCCTGATCCTGCAAAGCTTGCTCCGAACGAATGCTGTAATATAACGACACAGCTAATAATACAGTCATAATAGTTCCCAGCACCCATTGAAAATACCAAATAAACACCAGCAAAATGATGGATAACGCGTAAATAAACCATACATGATTTCGTAGTGTCGGCTTTTTCTGCTTATCGGGCATCACATTCAGCTCCTACTGTGCAACACTTATTTTTATATTTCTTCATATATCCTTCCACAATAACGGTTTGCCATTAAGGAACTTATTCACCTTTGCTGTAATATGGTTATTTCTGTCCCAGCCGTTCCCTTAAATTCATTCCGATATCAAGAATACCAATAAATCGAATGATAAACATAAATGTTGGCATTAGAAATACAATGACGACAAATATAATCGGAAATGCTTTTGACATTTTTTTATAATGTGTATAGAAAAATAAAAAGGAAAATCCTTGAATTGTCAAAACCATTTGTGCAATGACTAGTAAATTTTGAATAGCCATCGTTAATGTTCCACTATCTGTGTCTGTAATCATAAAAGCTGCAAGGAGAACAAAAAGATAAATAAACAAGGTGCTAGAAGGAAAACGTAATGATCGAAAAGGCGGAAAGCGTAATTCCCTTTTTTCTATCCGATTCATCACTTTATAAGAAATCCATTGGCTGATTAATGCTTGGAAAACCGACGCTATTAAAAGATAAAACGGAAGTAAGTTAGTCAGTCCTTCTAATAATTGCTCCATCGTTTCCTTAACCACATCTGCTTGTTCAGGATTACCAAACTGCTCCATAATGCTTGTTGACCTCGCTAAGGATTCGTCCATCACTTGTTGAAACTCTTCGACTATATTTACTTGTAGAACAAGCTGAATAAACACAAAAGCAAATAATAGTCCAATGATATACCCGAATGTTCCTCTTGCCCAAGTTTCATAAGCAGATATGTTCTTATGAATTGCTTCACCAATCATTATACCACCAATTACTGCAGGAACAGCAAACGGTAATGTAACAATCGTTCCCAGCAGTATCGACAAAAGAATAGCTGCAACGGCCATTATTAAAGCTGGCTTCCAACCATGTCTTGCTGTATACAGAACGAAAGGAAGTGGTAGTATAAAGATAGTGATGGGTGTTAAAAAGGGAATAAAGATTCCCGTTAACAATATAATAATGAATAGAGCGGTAAACATAGCACCGTCTACTTGTTTTTTTGATTGATTCATTTTGCACCTCATCTACCTTAGGTTGTTACTATTCCATTCTAATATGATAACATGTTTTCCACCCGAATAGTTGTCGAAAAGCATAGAAAAAATATTTCCCGGGTAATAATATAAATATATCATAGGAACTTTAACAAGATTGCTTACTTTAATAAAGATCCTTGGTCAGTAACAAAATTAGATCTTTTTTGCAAACCTCATTGTAACGAGAATTGGCATCGAAGAAGTGGTTGAGAAAATGATGGATGGTAACTTTTTGTACACATCATCATTTTATTTATTGGGAGCTATTCTTTATATATATAGAAATTCATCATTATATTGAGTAAAGAACGTAACAAACACGTCTACTTATTAAGATATTATTTCTTTTCAATCCGCTAACAAGGCAATTATTCTTTATTTCTACTATAATAGATTTAGAAATAAAGATAAGGATGACGGTAATGGTATTTTTTCATGCATTTGCTCATAGTATCAAATTGCCTAAAAAGAACGCAATATTCCAGCTTAATCGTATTGGGATGGATATCGCGATCATCTACATGTTGTTTCTCAATTTACTTGTATCCATTCCTTCCTTTGTGCAGTATGTACTGGCTGGTGATGGAGTGGCTGAACAATTAAACCTCTTCTTTAAGATTATTTACTATTTTATCTTTCATTATTTGCCTTTATCCATCATGGTATTTGCACTGCTATCTATTATTGCAGGTATTGGAACACTTCTGGCAAAATTAATGGATCGAAAATTAAAATTCGCTATTCTATGGAAAATGACTGTTTTTACAACAACGATACCTTTTCTGTTGTATGCACTTATCGGACTCTTTTTTTCCATCCAAGACCGTTTTTTATTTCTGTTCTGTGCTTATTCATTGCTGTTTCTTTTTTTCATTATTTCTGTGTATCCAAAGCGCCGTAAAAAATAAAGCACAAACAAAGCGCAGGAGAGTTAATTAGAGTAGTTACGAAATAAGGATGAATAATAGCACTAGGAGGACTTACATGAAGCATATTTTTACCTTTTGCATCAGCATAGTTTTATTATCAGGGTGCTCTATGTCTGATGAAGAACAACTATTCGAAAAGCCTGCTGAACAAAATAAAATACTCGTAGCAGCTGATTCTAGCTTAACAGATGTCCTGCCAGAACTAATTTCTCGTTTTGAAGAACAGCAACCTACAATATCGGTGGATATCATATTTGCAAGCTCTGGACAACTAGCAGGTAATATTCAACAAGGTGCGCCTGTTGACCTGTTCTTATCTGCAAATAAAGAGTGGACCGATACACTAGAAAAAGAGGGGTTAATCGTTAAAAAGTCACAAGAAAGCTTTGCCCATAATCGACTTGTTCTGATTTCGCATCCGACAAACAAACTACAACTATCAAATTTGAAAGATCTACAACAGAAATCTTTTGAAAAACTGGTTTTAGGCGACCCAGTGAATGTTACAGCTGGTGATTATGCTCAAAAAGCTTTTCAATCAAGCGAAATAAATCTATGGGATAAACTAAAAAATAAAACGATCGATGTCAAAGATATAGCGGATATCATCAATCATGTAAACGAACATAAACGAGCACTTGGCGTTGTCTATGCCTCTGACGCCTATGAAAATGAACAAGTGAACATTGTCCATGAGATAGACAAAACGCTTCATCCACCCATTATTTATGAAACAGGGATTACTTCATATAGTACGAATCATCATGATGCAAAAGTATTAACGGATTTTCTATCATCCAAACAGGCTGCGAAAACTTTTAAAGAGTATGGATTTGTGGAATAGTCTATACTTCTAATCGACGTTATTTACTTACATTCATTAATTATATGGAATAAAACGACTCTGCATCACTACGTTGTTTTTTCAAGTTTATTCAAGCGGTTCCTATGTCAAATGTTGGGGTGGGTGATTAAAACCCTTTCTATGTTCTTTTTCAAATTGTAGCTATAACAGTATCTCTGTATATGTGTCGATGGGCTCTTACTTACATTTTACACAACACTGTTATGGGCTTGTTTTATTTTAGCCACCATTTTAGCTATTGCACTTAATATTACAATGTGCCATAAAAAATAGCCTCTGCTATATAAAAATATGGACATAGGCTATTTTTGAAAACGAGTATCAATCAAAATCATAAAATCTCCAAATAGAACCTGTGAATGAACTACAAACATAAGCTTCTTTATAATCTGGGCTAAACCTAATACAAGTAGGGGAATTTAATCCTTGTAAAATTAGGGGAGTAATCTTTACTCTCAAATGGATTGATCTCCATTACAGTTCCTTTTCTGGTTGAGTAACATATAACATAAGGTTTTTTTGTTTTGAATTATCCCACCCATTAAGTCAAATCCAGTAGCAATTGGCTCTATCATATCAACTAGATCTAAGAATGGAGTTGTTATATCTGGATCATAAACGATGGTCCCTATAACAGAGCTGCTAGAAGGAGTGAATATGCCCTCCTTATCTAGCAAATCTGTTTTCCAACCAGAACATGCAGAATACAGGGATCAATTCTCTTTAACGTTGTCATTAAATTGATCCTTTGTAGTAAACCTTCTAATCAGGTAATGGCAAAGCTAGAATATGTGTTATTTTCGCTATTTCCTCCCCGGTTTCCATATCAATTTTAACTACTCTATTTCAAAAGTTTGATTCTCTTACAACTACTTCTAAATTACCTTCTTTTATAACTATACTGTAAGGACGGTTAAACTTTTTAAAATTCAACTTTTCATTATTGCTTATCCCTATATTCGTTACTTTGTGCGCAAATGTTTCACAAACATAAATTCTTCCATCTTCTAAAGGAGCAATACTTGAAGGACCTTTTAAGCCTTCAAAAATAGTGTTATCCTCTGGGATTTTTCCACCCTTGGTAACATCACTTACTCTTCCAGCACTCGTTTCAGATACTAATAATTTGCCATCTTTTGTTCATTCTATATGCGAAGGTGTTTGTAGATTGGTTGCAAATACTTCAACTTTTCCCTTTGATAAATCCAGCTTCGCATTTTGCATTTATATCATCCCCTGCTTAGTTAGATTAACACTTTTCCATATTACAGAGTGATCATCTAAATTATAGGAACTATTATGGTTTAATTAAAACACCTCCCTCTTTTAATCTCACCTTAAAATCTAAACGCAATTACTTCAAGTTAGTATTATATATATATTTAATAAATTCAGAACTTTTAGTTATATAATTATATATATCTGGATATATGTATTAAGATCTTAAATAGGAGGGATTGATATGTGGAGCAACAAAAATTTTATGATGTTATTTAGTGGTCAAATCGTTTCATTTATTGGAATTGCATTATTTACAACTTCGTTACCTTATTTAGTAATATACTTAGATGGTCAACAAGTGACATCAGTGGTACTCAAAGTATGTTTATTATACTTCAGCTACTCATTCTGCTTTTTGGGGGAATATTAGTAGATCTACTTCCTAAGAAATCTCTGATTTTAATTATTAATATTATGTGAGGAGCTGCGCTTATACTCATTACTTACCTAATCTGGAGTGACAATATCTTGATTTGGCATATTTATATGCTTACTTTTTTTAGGAGTGTTAAACACTTTATATCGTCCAACACTAAAAGCCATATTCCCTAATATTGTAAATAAAAAGTATCTAATTAAAGCCAATTCCTACAGATCAATGGCACAACAAATTATGGAAATGGTAGGTCCGATCTTAGCAGCTTATTTAGTTGCAACTTTCGGCATATTTATCACATTTGAAATAAATGGTTTATCATTTTTACTTGCTGCCTTTGCATTTGCGTTTATCTTTATAGACAAAAATAGATACCAAAAAAAACATGGTTCAACAATTTAAAGAGGGATTCCAAGTTTTATTTAATCATATATGGTTAGGGTTAAGTATCCTGATTGCATCTATTGTTAATATAGGTATTGCTTCATTTGACGTGATCATCCTCCCAATTTATGCAAACGAATATTTTAAAGGAATTGAAAGTTTTGGTTGGCTGTTGAGTAGTATGGCTTTAGGGGCTTTTTTAGGGGCATGGATAATCAGTAGACAATCACAAGTTTCTAAGAGCTTTAAAAAATATTATATATTTATGTTTAGTGTTGGACGGTTAGTATTGTGTTTATCATTTTCTAATCTTTTTCTTATATCCTTAATCATCATGTTCTGCATAGGATTTTCCATCACATCATTTGTCATCATATGGGATAGCACCGTTCAGGAATTGATTGAAGAAGAATATCTAGGTCGTGTTACAAGTCTACAAATATTTGGTGGTCTTTTATTTCTACCATTAGGTTATTATATCTTTGGATTGTTAATCGATCATATTAATATTCAGATCGCGATTGCTTTAAATGGTAGTATCATAATGTTATCGCCCACCGTAGGAGTGTTGAATAATAGGTTTAACCGAACGCCAGCTCAAAATATTATTGACTTTAAATATTGTAGAAAAGCCATCATCAGCTTATAGAAAGCTGATGATGGCTTTTTTATTACTCAGCAACATATGGCAATAATGCCATTGTACGAGCACGTTTAATTGCTTTAGTTAGTTTACGTTGATATTTTGCAGAGGTTCCAGTTACACGACGAGGAAGAATTTTTCCACGCTCAGAAATGAAACGTCTTAGCAAATCAACATCTTTATAGTCAATGTGTGTAATTCCGTTCGCTGTAAAATAACACACCTTACGACGCTTTGCACGACCGCGACGAGCTGCCATCATATGACCTCCTTTAATTAAAATGGTAAATCATCATCTGATATTTCAATAGGCTCTCCATTATTTTGGAATGGATTGTCCTGGTTATTTTGGTTTTGTTCATATGGATTAGATTGTGGTTCGAATTGGCTTTGGTTTCTATTTGGTTGAAATCCTGATGCACCTTGCCCCCCGCCTTGAGAAGAACCTTTTGTTTCCAAAAATTGAACACTTTCTGCCACCACTTCCGTGACAAATACGGTTTTTCCGTCTTGACCTTCAAATCGGCGTGTTTGCACACGTCCGTCCACACCAACCATACTGCCTTTATTCATATAATTCGCAAGGTTCTCCGCTGCTCTACGCCAAACGACACAGTTAATAAAATCCGCTTCTCGGTTTCCCTGCTGATTAGAAAATGGACGGTTAACCGCAAGCGTAAAATTAGCTACGGCTACTCCACTTGGGGTATAACGTAAATCAGGATCCTTCGTTAACCTGCCGACAAGTACGACACGATTTAACATCCGAACCACTCCTTATTATTGATCATCTTCTCGAACGATAATATGACGAATAATATCATCGGAAAACTTCGCAAGACGGTCAAACTCATTGATAGCCTGATCATCACTCTTGAAGTTAATGATTACATAATATCCATCACGATAGTCATTGATTTCATAAGCAAGACGCTTCTTACCTTTTTCATCAACTTTTTCAATTTCCGCACCATTGTCAGTAAGAATTCCATTGAAACGCTCAATTAAAGCTGTTTGCGCTTCTTCTTCCATGTCTGGGCGGATGATGTACATGATTTCGTATTTTCTCATCCGTAGCACCTCCTTTTGGACTTAGCGGCCCTCGACTATTCGACGAAAATATTCTGTCGTCATGAGAGCAAGGAGTAATTCTATAATTTAATTACTCACGATAGTGTATTATACCAAATCATTTAACAAATGACAAGTCTTTCGAGAGATCCTATTTACGTATACATTAAACATTAAAGCGGAAATGAATCACATCGCCATCCTGTACGATATACTCTTTTCCTTCTAATCGTACTTTTCCATTTTCCCTCGCCTTCACCATGGATCCAGCTGCTACTAAATCGTCATAGGAAACCGTTTCTGCACGAATAAATCCACGCTCAAAATCCGTATGAATAATCCCTGCTGCTTGTGGTGCTTTAATTCCCTTACGAAATGTCCAAGCACGAACTTCTTGTTCCCCTGCTGTAAAGTACGTAGCCAAACCTAATAAATGATAAGAAGCTTTAATCAGCTTGTCCAATCCAGACTCTGTAATCCCTAAATCGTCCAAAAACATCGTCTTTTCTTCTGGATCTAATTCAGAGATCTCTTCTTCTATTTTCGCACAGACTACAATTACTTCTGCATTTTCCTTAGCTGCATATGCTTTCACTTTCTGGACGTTCTCATTGGCATCGGCATCCGCAACTTCATCTTCACTTACATTTGCCACATAAAGCGTTGGCTTACTTGTAAGCAAATGCAAACCTTTTACTAGCTTCCACTGCTCCTCATTAAATTCCAATGCTCGTACTGGCAGTTCCTCTTCCAAGCCTGTTTTTAATTTACAAAGCACATCAAATTCAGCGACCGCTGATTTTTCTTTTTGCTTCGCTAATTTTTCTACACGTTGCAAACGTTTGTTTACCGTTTCCAAATCTGCCAGAATCAATTCCAAATTAATGATATCCATATCTTCAACTGGATCTACTTTTCCCGACACATGGGTTATATTTTCATCTTGAAAACAACGGACAACCTGACAAATAGCATCTACTTGGCGAATATGAGACAGAAATTGATTACCTAATCCCTCCCCTTTACTTGCGCCTTTCACAATACCAGCAATATCCGTAAACTCAAATGTAGTCGGTACTGTCTTTTTCGGTTTTACTAATTCTGTTAATTTATTTAAGCGTTTGTCCGGTACTTCTACGATTCCAACATTAGGGTCTATCGTAGCAAACGGGTAGTTTGCTGCTTCAGCTCCAGCTTGGGTAATCGCATTAAATAACGTTGACTTGCCAACGTTCGGAAGCCCGACAATTCCTGCTGTTAAAGACATGCAAATTTCACTCCTTAAAGACTCCATTCATATGAACGCGTTTGTCCTTTTCATTATAGATACAAGCCATCAAAATGACAAGCTAACAAAAAGCAAAAGTAGACAGAATAAACTGTCTACTTTCACTCTTTACCCTATTATATTTGCACTTTTCTTTTTCTCTATTTGCAATTATACCATTTTACTAACGAAATCGCTATTTTCTTAAGCAAGAAAAATTTTCTTTTTTCCTCTGTAATTTCCTTAGTCTTCTGCCTGTTCAAGCACTTTTTTCATTTTTTTTTCAAACTGTTTACGTGGAATCATCACACTATGATCACAGCCTAAGCACTTGATACGTATATCCATTCCCATTCGAATAATCCGCCAACGATTTTCTCCACAAGGGTGCGGCTTTTTCATTTGTACGACGTCATGTAGTGCAAATTGTTTTCCTTCCATTGCCCTTTTCTCCTTCATTTATTAATGATTCTAAAAAGCTATTCCATACAATAGTTGACTTCAGCTTCCACTTTACTGCTTATATTCTTATACAGAGTAGAGGCTTTCAGCGGTTGTTGCATACAACGGATAGAAAGCCTCCTTACATCGCGTCTTTTTTAAAGAGCATGTAACCCAGCTTGTTTAATCATTTTCTGGAGACTGCTCGCCATGCGATTCAACATCCGGGTATCCTTGTCGCTTGTCCTGATTTTCCTCAAATCGCTGCTTTTGACTGTAATCCAGTAAGCTTTCTTTTTGTTCACGAGAATACATAACAATCCTTGGAGAAGGAATTTCAATTCCTGACCGATATAGGTGATCTTGCATATCTCGGCGAATATTTCTCTCCGCAGCCCATTGAAATCCAGGCAATGTTTCTGCAATAACACGGATAACAAAGTAGGAAGCCTCCAAATTTTGCACTCCGATAATTTCTGGGGTACCAACTATAAATTCATATTTATCAGGAAGTGTAACTGCTACTTCATTAATTAAACGTTCCGCATCATCGACACTGTTCTCATAAGGAACGTTAATATCAACAATAGCTAACCCATTATGAACAGAATAATTGATGACTTGTGTAACATTTCCATTTGGTAAAATATGCATTTCGCCTGTCCAACTTAATACTTTCGTTGTTCTTAGTCCTATCTCTTCTACGGTTCCTTCAATGCCAGCTACGCCAACATAATCCCCTACTGAAAATTGATCTTCAAAAATAATGAAGAAACCAGAAATAATATCTCGTACTAAATTTTGGGCACCAAAACCAATTGCTAAACCTGCAACACCAGCACCAGCTATTAATGCGCCTACTTCTAAACTAAATACGCCATCCAAAATCATAATTAGCGCAATGAAATACACGACATAAGCGACGACGCTTTTGATTAATTTCTTTAATGTATTCTCACGACGCTCGGTTATACGAATCGGCCCTTTGTCCCGCTTTTTAAACAATCGATCAACAACCTTACGAGAGATGCGAACTACAAGGTAAGATAAAACGAGAATAAGAATGATTTGCAAGATACCTTTACCAATTGTAAACCATAAATCTGCTCCTGTTACATACTCCCAAGCATCATTCATTAATTTATTGAATTTATCTACTTCTTTTTCTACATTTTCTTCTACTGTACTTTGCGAAAGCTCCATCCTAATCCTCCCATACCTAAATAGACTCTATGTTTTTGTATTTTCCAATTTATCCCAAAAAGGAAGAAATAATAGTCGAGTTAATACGTATAAATTTAATATACCATAGATCGGATATAAGTATTGAATCAGCGTTGAAAAACCGAAAGCTGTTAATGGAATCATTGTAACCAAGGTAATGCAAACAATCAACCATAATGGCTGCTTTACATAATCTTGTATACGTGTAACGATTCCAAGGATTCCTGAAGCAGCTGTTGTAAAAATGGCAAACCATAATAACACACTCATAAAAACGAGCATTTGCAACGGATAATGCTTCATAATAGCAAATAAAGGAATCTCATAAACTAGTATTTCATCAGCAATCTGAATTAAACTGTTGTTATAAATAAACGTGATGACTCCTAGAGTAAGCCCGCTTCCAATTGAAGCAATCCATATTTCCTGTTTCGTCTTTACTTTATGTCCAATCGCCCCTAAGACGGCAATTAGAGGAAGGATATTTAATGCTGTAAATGGAAAGGCCGCCATCCAATTTCGTTGTTCATGCCAATGAGAAAAAAGATCCAATTCTTGATCGATCGTGAACCATAAGAGAACAAATATAAGTCCTGTTAATAACAACGGTAAGATAAATTGATTGATAGAAAGTAGACCATTCACTCCTTTTAAAAACAGCAAAATAAGCGCAATAATTATTATACTTATACCCCACGAATAAGGGTAATTAAACGCTTGAGATGTTGCCCCACTCCCAGCAATCATAATAACAGTTGTTGTGAACAGATAAATAAATATCATCACATCGTACACTTTTGTTAATTTTACCCCAACAATATCCCGCAGTACTGGTAAATAGTGGGTAGATTTTCGAGCGTAGCTAATATTCATAATACCTATACAACAAATGGTAAAAAAACAAGTAAATAGAACGATGGCTAGTCCACTTTCATGACCAAAAAATTGCCATAACTCCCTTCCAGAAGCATAGCCTGCCCCTATCGTTGTGCCGATAATTAAAAACATCCATTGCATTCCCGCTCTTATCATCTCATTTCCTCCATTATTTTTATTCATTCATGTATAGATTTTGAAAAATACCCGTATACTATACCAATATGTCTTTGGAGGAAAAGCTATGAATTTAAAAAACAAAATAACTGATAGAAGCAGTGATTATCGTATGCTCCATACAGACCCTAATTTTCATACTGTTATGCTGGAAAATTTTCTATCATTGTTGCCTCAATCTCCCCACGAGTATATAGTTGTCTCAATTGGGACAGATCGTTCTACAGGGGATGCTTTAGGACCGCTAGCAGGGAGTTTACTTTCAGAAAAAAAACCAAGGCATATGTCTGTTTATGGTACACTGGATAACCCTGTTCATGCTGTCAATTTGACCGAATACATCCATCAAATTGAAGCAACCTATCGCCATCCATTTATTATCGCTATTGACGCCTGTTTAGGAAAGCAGCATTCTGTAGGAAAAGTTATTGCTGGTACAGGAGCTATAAAACCAGGTGCAGCATTAAACAAAGCCCTCCCTGCTATAGGGGATGTTCACCTAACTGGGGTTGTTAATGTGAGTGGATTTATGGAATATTCCGTTTTACAAAATACCAGATTACAAATAGTAATGGCGATGGCAAAATCGATTGCCAATCTTTTAGACGCTGTCGATCAACGTTTAACATACAGAAAAAGAATGCCTGCTGCTGTAATTACCAAACATATTCAATCCAATTTGATGTAGAATACTTAGGATATTCATTTAACTCTTTGTTTATCCTATTAAGTGGATGAAATAAAAGAGGCCTATTTTGGAGTGTTTTTGAAAAGGCTAGTAGATAAGAACTTAAGACATAATTGAATATCCTCCTTAAATATGTGCAATGTTAGTTACTTGCGATTTTTTCTTATCTATGTTACATCATCTTGGCAGTAAAAAATCAGGATGGAATGTAGTTCACTCCTCGTTGGATGTTTTCGTATTTCATCCTAGTCTCATTTACCCATAAAGTATCAGTTTAATTAGAAAAACTTGGCTTGTCGCCAAGTCTTATGGCGGAAGCCTTTGTTTTTCTTATACTATAAACCAAAAAAATCTTATACTTTCCTATAGTGGAACAAAGGCGCAAGCGCCCGTTTAGCAACGTAGCAAATGGAACGAATCAACGGAGATAAAGGAATCACGGTGAGTAACGAACCGATGATGACTTATCGTAGGTCGCATTTCTAAAGTCGCATCGTTGCTGGGCGATGAATCCGGACGTGACTAGTCGGTTATTTCGTTATCCACAAGCACCTAATAATAAAAAACAGTCGCTCTCATGTGTATATGAATAAGAGAGGACTGTATTTTTCTATGCCTGAGTTTCCTTAGGTATCCCAAACAATTTCGTTAATTCCTATTCAACTCATTGTCTTATTGATTGAGACGACGTTGCTTCTTGTTACAAAAATAATTGGTATACATAGTAAATGACACCTACCATTATAATAGCCGGTAATAGATTACCTATTCTTATAGAAGTGATATTTAACAAATTCAGCCCGATTGCTACAATAAGTAAACCACCTACTCCTGTTAATTCAGTAATGAAACCGTTTAAAGTACTCTCGGGTAGGACCCCTTCAATTTGTGTAGCAAGTAGGGCAATGGAGCCTTGATATAAAAGTACAGGAAAAACGGATAAAATAACACCCAAACCAAGTGTTGTTGTCAATACTAAAGCGACAAACCCATCTAGTATTCCTTTTGTTATTAAAACCTCATGATCCCCTCGCAACCCACTATCTAATGCCCCAATGATAGACATTGCTCCGATGACAAAGATTAAGGAAGCTGTAACAAATCCTTGTGACACACGACTGTCGTTTTCTTCAGAACCCAGCTTATTGCCGACCCATTTTCCTAGTCGATCCAAACCACTTTCTAACTGAAGCCATTCCCCTACTATAGCACCTGTTAATAGACTTAGTAATCCAATAATAATATGCTCCATTACAAATGCCATTTGTAAACCAATTAGCATTACAGCTAGTCCAATTCCTTGCATGACTGTTTCTTTATATCTTTCGGGAATTTTAGTGAATACTAACCCAAGGAAGCTTCCAATTACAATTAAGGCTACGTTGATAAGTGTACCGTATAGCGCTATTTTCTCCGCCCCCTACATACTTTCTATAAAGTGAATCTTCATTCAATGGAGGGTTCATTCATCCACCCAATGATTGTTAGTACCGTAATGGTATGACCTAAACGCCTCTTACGAAATAGGGCATTTAGATGCTGTTATCTCCCACTTAGACTTGTTGCAGTATAGATTATCCATCTCCTGACATCGGAGTCTTACAGCACTTTATATGCGGGATAAATGTTTCACGTGGAACATTTTCTTATAATTTTTACAAACATGAAAACTTAATTATGTTTTTAGTCTATGTAAAATGAAAGACTGACACTATTGTCAGCCCTCCCCTGTTGTATTACATATTTAATTTTTAAGGGATCGTTCACAATTGGATAGTAAAACAAAAGTGAAATGAAAAGACATGACTTGGTTTCCTGTACATCCATTTATTCTATCTAATATTCTTTTGATTGTTAGCTATTTGACTTTTAATTTTCTAATGTATCAATGATACGCTGTAAATCATTATCATTATAAAACTCAATTTCTATTTTACCTTTTCGCTTCCCACGTTGAATGGTCACAGCAGTACCAAATCTTTCTCTAAGGAAGGTTTCTCTTTCTTGAAGAAAGATATCTTTTTGAGGTTTTTCTTTTTTCTTTACTGGTTTTTCATTGAGTTGAACGATCAGCTTTTCTACCTGTCTTACGTTTAATTTCTCTTTCCTGATTTTCTTTATTAATGGTTGCAACTTTGTTTTATCCTTAAGTCCCAATATTGCACGACCATGTCCCATTGAAAGCTCTCCATTATTAATATAAGCAATGACAGAGTCTGGCAAAGAAAGTAATCGCACCATATTAGCAATATGTGATCGGCTTTTTCCTAAGCGTTTTGATAATTCTTCCTGGGTAATTTTTAGTTCATTCATTAAGTTGGCATAAGCGTGTGCCTCTTCTATTGGAGTTAGATCTTCGCGTTGTAAGTTCTCCAATAGTGCCAGTTCCATCATTTTGTTATCAGATAAATCCTTAATAATAACTGGGATCTTTTCTAACCCTGCCTCTTTAGCAGCACGGTATCTTCTTTCTCCTACGACAATTTCATAACCTTTAATGCTTTTCCGAACAATCAAAGGCTGGATAATGCCGTATTCTAAAATTGATTCTTTTAACTCTTCAATCGCATCTGCATGAAATGTCTTTCGTGGTTGGTATGGATTTGGTCGACATTCAGCAATTGCAATCTCTTCAATCATATCATCTTGACTTTCTTCAACCTCTGGAAAAAAAGCGTTAATTCCTTTACCTAACCCTTTCGCCATTGGCCATCACTTCCTTCGCTAACTCAAGATATACTTCAGCGCCCTTTGATTTGGCATCATACGAAATTATCGGCAAACCATGACTTGGAGCTTCGCCCAATCTTACATTTCTTGGAATAATAGTTTGATAGACTTTGTCTTGAAAGTATTTCTTTACTTCTTCTATAACTTGGATCCCAAGATTGGTTCGAGCATCTAGCATTGTTAATAACACCCCTTCAATCATGAGTGTTTTGTTAAGGTGCTTTTGAACAAGTCTGATTGTATTCAATAATTGGCTTAACCCTTCTAACGCATAATACTCACATTGAACTGGAATAATTACTGTATCTGAAGCTGTCAATGCATTTAGCGTTAATAATCCCAACGATGGCGGGCAATCAATAATAATATAATCATAGATCGATTTAAGGTTTTCCAACGCTTTTTTAAGTCGTATTTCTCTGGAAATCGTTGGCACCAGTTCAATTTCTGCTCCGGCTAATTGTATAGTAGCAGGTATAATATCTAAGTTGTCGATAGTTGTTGGAATACAAACTTCTTCAGCAGGTAGGTCTTCTACAAGAACATTGTAAATACAATGTTTGACATCTGCTTTATTAACCCCTGTTCCGCTTGTTGCATTCCCTTGTGGATCAACATCTACAAGAAGAACTTTATTACCTAAATGTGCTAAACAAGCACTCAAATTAACCGATGAAGTTGTTTTTCCTACGCCACCTTTTTGGTTTGCGACGGACATTACTTTTCCCATGTTGACACCTACCTAAAACGATATACTATCTATTCTATCATTTTTTCTTCAAAATGGTGGATTTATTTCATTTTTGTTAGCAATTCGTAATTTGCCATTTACGTTAATTCATTTATTATCGAGTAAAATACCCATCTTTCAATACGAAGATGGGTATACAGACACGGGAACCTAACAACCTAATTTTACTTGTACACTTCTTTCAAACAAATTTAAAAAGCTTATAAGAGCAATAAATTATTTCTTTTTTGGAATTTTAATTGTAATTTGGTAGTAATCTTCTAGATCCTGCTCATCAGACTCTACTTTTACTCCCGTATCAGAAACCATATTTAATGATTGGCGTATCGTATTCATAGCAATCCGAATATCTTTATTAAATCCCTTTCGTTTTACTGTCTTCTTTTTTGGTTTTTTTTGTTGTTTTTCACTTATTTTAGCAATCTTATCTTCTGTTTGCTTTACATTTAATTCGTTTTCAATGATCTCCTGTAATAGCTTTACTTGTTGCTCTTCATCATTTAATTTAATGAGTGCACGCGCATGTCTTTCTGTAATATACTTTCCTAACAACGCTTCCTGAACAGCCTGAGGTAACTTTAGCAAACGAAGCTTATTCGCTATGGTTGATTGGTTTTTCCCTAATCGTTGTGCCAGAGCTTCTTGCGTTAAGGAATGAAGTTCAAGCAATTGTGCATACGCCGTTGCTTCTTCGATAACAGTTAATTCTTCACGCTGCAAGTTCTCAATCAGTGCTACCGAAGCTGTTTCTGTATCGGTCATCTCTTTAACAATCGCTGAAATATTTTCCCAGCCTAATGAATCAACTGCACGCCATCTCCGTTCTCCAGCGATAATCTCATACTTTTGCTCCTCTTGCTCCGTTTCTTCTAAACGACGAACAATGATAGGCTGTATCATTCCATGGGTTTGAATTGTTTGAGCAAGTTCCTTTATTTTCTCTTCACTAAAAATGGACCTGGGCTGATATCGATTAGGTTCTATATTTTTAACAGGGATCTGTATTACTTCATTGGAATGAATATCAATTTCTGAACCAGAATCAACTTCCTGTTCAGACTTATCGCCTATTCCAAAAAAACGGTTAAAGGGCTTCACCATAATCCCACACCACCTCTAATATACTTTTATAATCTTATCTATGTATAAAATATAAAATGTTTCACGTGGAACATTTTATATGGAATAACTATGAATATTATAGCATAGGAAAGGCTCATATAAATCAATAATGATTTACCCGTATGAGGTGATGAACGATGCCTGTTATTGGGTAAGCAAAATTCATAGTGGGTATTCATTCAAATAATTCATTTCACTATTCCTTTTGATCGTCTTTATATATTATAAATAAAGTGAATCTTCAATCAGTGGGGAGTTCATTCATAACCCACTGATTAGATGAACGAATCGGGCATTTAGGTGCTGTTATCTCCCTCAGACTTTGTTGCAAGATTATCCAACTCCTAAGGTGGGGGTCTAACAGCACCTTATATACGGGATAAACGGGTAACTAATTATTTTTATATTTGCGCATCCATTCTTTCATTTATTTAGAAGGAGCTAAAATCTAAGTTTTTTACTGCATACAAATTATATGGCGCTTCAACATAACAGAACGTGCAACAATGCGTCAACCAAATCAAGAATTCATATATAATGATTTTTAAAGAAAAATAGCATCATTGCTTTTATCTTCCACTTAGAATTCACGTCTATCAAAAGGATCTGTATCCAAAGCCATATTTCTACTATATAAGAAAAAACGCAGCAGCAAACTGCTAGCGTAATGTTCAAATAGTATTCCGTCGAGGCATACGTTGTCTTCATTTTATCATATTTTTTGCAGAAAGAATATGCCTATTTCTTGTCTATTAACTAAATAAAAGTGCCATTACATGTCTAAGCTACTCCATTGGTTCCTTATTCGGTAGCCCTGCTTTTCTTGGATACTTTTTAGGCGTTTTTCGGGCTTTATAAATTTCAATAATGGAACGCTCACTATCCTCATGAGGCAACGTAAACGTATGCATTTGTTTTAACTCTCCACCAAGCACTTCAATCGCAGGTTTAGCTAACTCTATCTCCTCCCCTGCTTTTGCACCTTTCATTGCCAAAAAAGTTCCCTGTTTTTTTGTAAGTGGTAAACAAAGTTCGCTTAATACAGACATACGGGCAACCGCTCTAGCAGTAACCAAATCAAAAGACTCGCGAAAAGATGCATTTTTACCCATGTTCTCCGCACGGTCATGATAAAAAGCAACATTTTCTAAAGATAAGGCCACTGATAATTGATTCAAAAAACCAATTCGCTTTTTTAATGAATCCACAATGGTTACTTGCAAGTGCGGATAGCAAATTTTCAGTGGGATACTTGGAAAACCTGCACCAGCTCCAACATCACAGACGGATTGAACCTTCGTAAAATCAAAGTAAAAAGCTGCACTGAGTGAATCATAAAAATGCTTTAAATAAACATCGTCTTCAGCAGTTAATCCAGTTAAGTTAATTTTTTCGTTCCATTCAATTAATGTGGTGAAATATATGGAAAATTGTTCTTTTTGATGCACGTTTAATTGAATTCCTTTTTCTTGCATAGCTTGAAAAAACTGTTCCGGGTTCATGTTCATACTCCTTATGTAGATACAAGCAGACTTAGCTACAAACTAAATCTGCTTGTTATCATTTTAATTCGCTAACCGAGATATATTTCCCTGTTCAATATAAACAACTAAGATCGAAATATCAGCTGGGTTTACACCTGAAATACGTGAAGCTTGACCAACGGATAGCGGACGAACTGTTTTCAGCTTTTCTTTTGCTTCAGTAGCAATGCCACTAATCGCATCATAATCAATATCTTCCGGTATTTTCTTTTCTTCCATCTTCAACATGCGTGCTACTTGATCATTCGCTTTTTTAATATATCCTTCATATTTAATTTGAATACCAACTTGCTCGGTAACTTCATGTGGAAGCGATGGATCAGCATCAATAATAGGTGCTAATAGATCATATGAAAGCTCTGGACGTTTTAATAGATCATACGCTTTGACCGCCTCTTTCATTGGTGAAGCGCCTGCTGTTTCTAAACATGCATTTACTTCCGTTGAAGGCTTAATCACTAATTTTTGCAGCCTTTTCTTCTCTTCTTCTACTAAACGGTATTTCTCTGTAAATGCAGCATAGCGCTCTTCCGATATTAAACCAAGCTTATATCCCAATTCGGTCATGCGTAAGTCTGCATTATCATGTCTAAGCAACAAACGATACTCTGCACGTGACGTTAACAATCGATACGGCTCATTGGTCCCTTTTGTCACCAAATCATCAATCAGCACGCCTATATAAGCTTGTGAGCGGTCTAGAATAACTGGGTCTTTACCAAGCACCTTTGCAGCCGCGTTAATACCAGCCATAATTCCTTGTGCAGCAGCCTCCTCATAGCCTGATGTGCCATTAATTTGCCCTGCTGTAAATAATCCAGGTATTTTCTTTGTTTCCAATGTTGGCCATAGCTGTGTCGGTACGATCGCATCATATTCAATGGCATAGCCTGCTCGCATAATTTCTGCATTTTCCAATCCTTCCACACTTCTTACTATGCTATGCTGAATGGATTCAGGTAGAGAAGTAGACAATCCTTGTACATACACTTCTTCCGTATCTCTTCCTTCTGGTTCTAGGAAAATTTGGTGACGGGGCTTATCATTAAAGCGAACAATTTTATCCTCAATGGACGGACAGTATCTAGGACCTGTTCCCCTTTTCATTCCTGAATACATAGCGGAAAGAGACAGATTTTCATTTATGATTTGATGGGTAAATTCATTCGTATACGTTAACCAGCATGGGATTTGATCCGTAATATATTCTGTTGTTTCGTACGAAAAGCTGCGCGGAGTCTCATCGCCTGGTTGTATTTCCGTTTTTGAATAATCGATCGTATGACTATTTACTCGTGGAGGTGTACCTGTTTTAAATCGAGTGATTTCAAATCCCAGTTCCTCCAAGTTTTCGGATAATTTAATCGTTGGTCGTTGATTATTTGGTCCACTTTCATATTCCAAGTCACCCATAAGGACTTTTCCGCGCATGAACGTTCCAGTTGTTATAATGACTGTTTCTGCACTGTACGCAGCATTTGTTTCCGTAATAACCCCTTTACAAACACCGTCTTCAATAATTAACCGATCCACCATTCCTTGGCGCAACGTAATGTTCTTCTCATTTTCAATGATCTTTTTCATTTCTTTAATATATAAAGGTTTATCTGCTTGCGCACGAAGAGCTTGCACTGCAGGTCCTTTTCCTGTATTCAATAAGCGCATTTGAATATGCGTTTTATCAATTACTTTACCCATGACACCACCTAGAGCATCAATTTCACGCACGACAATCCCTTTGGCAGGTCCGCCAATAGAAGGATTGCATGGCATAAACGCAATCATATCCAAATTTAACGTGAGCATTAATGTTTTTGCTCCCATTTTTGCAGCTGCAAGTCCAGCCTCCACACCTGCATGTCCTGCACCGACCACGACTACATCATAATGTCCTGCATCATAAGTCATTGGTCTCATCCTTTCTAATATTAGAGTAAATTATTTTCCTAAACAAAATTGTGAGAATAGCTGATCAATGAGGCTGTCACTTGCTGTATCCCCGATGATTTCACCTAATAATTCCCACGTTCTGGTCACATCTATTTGCACGATATCTAATGGCAACCCAAGTTCTAAGCCCTCCATTGCATCTTCTAACGCTTGTTTTGCCTGTTTGAGTAATTGGATATGCCGGACATTCGACACATAAGTGAGATCACCTGTATCGATATCTCCAGCGAAAAAGATTTTCGCAATGGCTTCTTCTAGTTCATGAACACCTTCTTCTTTAATTAAGGAGGTAGTAACAATTGGCTTTCCCGCAGCCAGCTCTTCAACGCGAGCTAGATTCAGTTTCTGTTCTAAATCCGTTTTATTAATAATAACAATATAATCCAAGTCTTGAATTGCTTGAAATAGCTTATCATCTTCGTCTGATAATGCCTCATTATAATTAAGCACAAATAAGATTAAATCCGACTCTTTTAACACTTGGCGGGAACGCTCTACACCAATTTTTTCAACAATATCCTCCGTCTCACGAATACCAGCTGTATCAACTAAGCGTAACGGAACACCTCTTACACTAACATACTCCTCAATAATATCGCGAGTCGTTCCGGGAATTTCTGTAACAATTGCTTTATTTTCTTGGACAAGCGTATTCATAAGCGACGATTTGCCAACATTTGGCCTGCCAATAATAGCTGTAGCCAGACCTTCTCGTAAAATTTTCCCTTGCTTCGCCACTTGCAGCAGCTCCACAATTTCCTGATGCACTTCTTTCGTCTTCGTACGCATCATATCATGTGACATTTCTTCGACATCATCGTATTCTGGGTAATCAATGTTTACCTCAACATGTGCCACTGTTTCCAGTAAATCCTGACGTAAACGTCGAATGAGTGCGGATAATCGCCCATCCATCTGCTTTAATGCAACTGACATCGCTTTGTCTGTTTTAGCGCGAATTAAATCCATCACTGCTTCTGCTTGTGATAAATCAATTCTCCCATGCAGAAAAGCACGTTTCGTAAATTCACCTGGTTCAGCCAACCGAGCTCCTTTACTTAAAATGATTTCCAGCACACGGTTGACAGCGACCATTCCACCATGACAATTAATTTCAACAACATCTTCACGTGTAAATGTTTTCGGTGCGCGCATGACAGAAACCATTACTTCTTCAGCAATTTCATTTGTCTCGGGATCGATAATTTTTCCATAATGAATCGTATGTGAAGGCACATCAAATAAATTTTTCCCTTTAAAAACATTAGCTGTGATGGAAATAGCCTCAGGACCGCTTAATCGAACAATTGCGATTGCCCCCTCACCAATCGGTGTAGAGATAGCAGTAATTGTATCTGTTTCCATTTACGAATCACCTCCAACCTGTTAATATGATATCTATTTTAAGTGCGTTTTTTTATCGTCACTAACTTAACAGAATATCACAAAATAAAGTTATCCACAACCTATTTTTCTTTCCCATTCATTTAATAGTTATTCACATGTGGATATCGTATATCAATACGACTTTTCCACAGCAACATATTAACGGGGCAACCAAATACGTATAGAATTTATTTTCATCTAAAAATTCTTATTCAAAGTGTTTGTGATAACGGGAAAATTTCAATTAGATAGAGTTAAAGAGGATTTTTTTTCCGGATTAGTACTGCGTTGGGTATGACCTAACACCTTGAACAAAGGCGCAGAGCACCCGTTTAGCAACGTAGCGAATGGAACGAATCAACTAAAGATAAAGTGAACCTTCAATCAGCGGGGTTTTCCTCATCCCTGCTGATTGTTAGTTGAACGAATCGGGGATTTAGGTGCTGTTACCTCCCGCTTCGACTTTCAGCTCACCATTCTTAAAGTGGGAGTCTACAGCACCTTATATCCGGGGTAAAGGAGTCATGCCACTAAAACAGGGGTATGCCGACGTCTGGGCGGCAAGCCTGTTTTTAGTCGGTCTTCCTCTTAGAGACGAACCGATGAGGCCTTATCGTAGGGCGCATTTCTAAAGTCGCATCGTTGCTGAGCGATGAAGCCGGACGATGCTAGTCGGTTATTTCATTATCCACAAGCACCTCATTTTATAGGTTCCTATACAGCGGGAGTTCATTAATCCCCCACTGATGGTTAGTACCGTATGGTATGACCTAAAGGCCTCTGAACGAATAGGTATTTAGCTCACTTAGACTTGTTATAGTACAGATTATCCAACTCCTGAAGCGGGAATCTTACAGCACCTTATATACGGGATAAAAAATCCTACCTAGCATGTTGTACACTAGATAGGATTTACGAATGTTATATTATGGTTGTATAACGATATGCCGATGTGGTTCATGACCATCGGAATACGTGGTTATTGCTTCATTTTCTTGCAATACATTATGAATGATTTTTCTCTCAAAAGCAGGCATTGGCTCTAAAGCCACTTTTCTATTTAAACGAACTGCTTTATCAGCCATTTTTTTTGCCAATGCTTCCAACGTTTCTTTGCGACGACTGCGATATCCTTCCGCATCTAAAGTAACTGTATAAAATTCAGTGCCACTTTTATTCATCGCTAAATGCAATAAATATTGCAATGCATTTAACGTCTGACCTCGTTTTCCGATTAATACAGCAATATCATCACCAGTCACTTCATATGTTACATGATTGTCTACGACAGTTGTACGAACCGTTGCGGAAACGTTCATCTGTTTCATGATTTGCTTCAAATATTTTTCTGTTTTTTCAATTTGGTTTTCCACGATTCTTACTTTAACGTAAGCACGTTTGGTACCAAATACACCAAACAATCCTTTTTTTCCTTCATCAATGACATTAACTTCAACGTGGTCCCTGGTTGTTTTTAACTGCTCTAATGCTGCCTGGACCGCTTCATCAACTGTTTGTCCACTAGCAGTTATTTCTCTCACTTTTTGTCTCCTCCATTATTTGCAGCCATCATCGGCTTACGGATAAATAACGTCTGAGCAACCATAAAGATATTACCTACTACCCAGTATAACGCTAATGCAGCTGGGAAGAAAATAGCAAAGACCGTAATCATAATCGGCATCACATATAACATTACCATCATCTGTGGATTTTGTGCTGCCGGACTTCCTGCCATCATAAGCTTTTGCTGTAGAAATGTTGCCCCTCCGGCAATCAGCGGTAAAATATAATAGGGATCAGGTGAACCTAATTCAAACCATAAGAAGCTTCCTGTTTTAATCGATTCTGTTCGCATAATAGCATGGTACATGCCGATTAAAATCGGCATTTGTATGAAAATGGGCAAACAACCTGCAAGTGGATTAACACCATGCTTTTGAAATAATGCCATCGTTTCTTGTTGTAATTTTTGCTGAGTATTCGCATCCTTAGAACTATATTTCTGCTGTAGTTCCTTTAGCTTAGGCTGAATATCTTGCATCGCCTTAGAACTTTTTAGCTGCTTCACATTTAACGGTAACAATAGTAAACGAACCATGATCGTTACAACCACAATCGCCAATCCATAATTGTTATTAAATAATTCAGCAAAATAGGTGATAAGCCAAGAAATTGGATAAACGAAGTAAGAATTCCAAATTCCCTCACTTTCCTTCGTAATTGGTTCATTTACTTCTGTACAACCAGATAAAATTGCCAGTAAACCTATAAGACCTACTAGCAACCAAAACTTTTTACGCAACACATTTCCTCCTAACTCCATACAAGACAAGTTCTTCTCTTACCTACCGTTATTTTAACTTAAATAAAAGGAAGATTCTATATCAATTTTATTGATTTTTTAACAATTGTTCCTTATATAATAAATGTGTTAAACTTTTTTTTATTTCCAAATAAGTCATTTGCTTCGCTGGTTGTCTGGCAATAATGACGATATCATACGGAAAAGCAATGTCATGTTGTAATTCAAAAAAAGCTTGTCGTAAATATCGCTTAATGCGATTTCTGGTCACCGCATTGCCAATTTTTTTACCAACGGAAAGCCCGATCCGAAAATGCGTCTGCCCCTCTCTCTTCACATAATAGATGACGAGCTGCCGGTTTGCAAAGGATTTCCCCGCTTTAAACGCATATTGAAAATCATTATTTTTTTTAATTCGAAATTCTTTCCTCAACGTGATCACCTTTACTACAATAAACACTTCATCTGCTTGACTACAGCTAACTCATATATGTAAGGCGCAATCTTTTCCAATATTATTATCTTACACAAAAGTATGCTTTTCCATAGGCTGTTCAAAAATTAAATGTAAACGGATTTTCTTTATTGTTAAAGAAAACTTGGCTAGCACCAAGCTTTCGGTAACAGTAAATTTCCACACTGCATTGTTATTCTTCAAACATACATATCTCTCTCATCAAACAAATAGACTTCATTGTATAAAATTTTTTCCTGTTACATGGAAAAAAGACCACTGATTTTCAGTGGCCTATGCTGACAAGACTTTTCTACCCTTACGACGACGACGAGCAATTACTTTACGTCCATTTTTTGTGCTCATGCGTGTACGGAAGCCATGTACTTTTTTACGTTTACGATTATTTGGTTGAAACGTTCTTTTCATTTATCTTGCACCTCCCTAAGGGATGAATTCTTTCCATTTCTTAAGCCGTCATCAGACAGTCTTTGTAATTATACGTAAAAATAAGTGTATCTGTCAACTTGTTCTTAAAAATCGTATGTGCTAAATATTTACGTAGCTACTACAATTTCTCGCTATTAAAGCTAATTTAAGAAAAGTAAGTTTAGAATGATCACTTCTCAACCTCTTGGAGTGGATATACACTCGTTTTTCGAAGCAAGACCTTAGCTTTCTCGCAAGCAAGAAACTGCTTCTATCGGATTTACCGCTCCCTGTTCTCCCACTGACAACAAAGGCTAAATTAACGAAACATCGCAAGGAGAAAATATGTATTTCATTTTCGAGAGTCTTCACGAATATCTACTGTTTTTGGGGATTCTCATCTTTACAGAGTTTTATTATTTATAGGACACGCACAAGAAGAAAGATATCCACACCCCTTGTTAGTGATTTTTCTTTTATTTTTTTCTATCCACAACAATTATCGACAAATCATTCACAAAATATAGTGGTGTGGATAAAAATTGTCTACAAGCTATGGACTTTGTGGATAAGTGTCGAAAAGCCATTGCACTTCTTACTTTTTTCTGGTATTATATTTGTGTTTAACCTGTGAAAATAAAAAATAGAAATCACACTTATTCACAGATTGTGGATAAGATGTGGATACTTATAAACAGCATCGTTCATAAGGTTATCAACAAGTGTGTGGATATCGTTTATAAATGCACTTTATCCTATTGTTTACTGTTCGCAATTATCCACATGCTCGCAGATTGCTATATTGGATTTTGATATGCCTTTCCATCTTATTAGAGATTTGTTCTAAAGCGTGTTAAAAGGAACTATGATTGTACTTCATTATTCAGTTGCGCGGAGATTGGTATACCCTCCATAAGAACTGACAATGGACTGCACTTTCCTTTTTTCTGCTTTTTTTGAACATGCACTTATAGATTGAGAGAGGCTTTTTCTGTCATGTGTACGATGACATCAGTAATCTCTACTATTCAATTAGACTAATGGCAGGACTAAAAATCTATATGTATATCCCTCATCAATGAACGAACCACATTTTAATTAGAAAGGAGTGAACTCCTGTTTGGAAAATATACAAGAAATATGGATAGCAGCACTTGAAAAAATAGAAGAAAAAATTAGTAAGCCTAGCTTTGATACATGGTTAAAAAACACAAAGGCAGAAGCTTTAGACAAAAATACGTTAATTGTTTCAGCTCCAAATGAATTTGCGAGGGATTGGCTGGAAAATCAATACACTAGACTTATTTCGGAGATTTTAACAGAAATTACTGGATCAGATATTGAAGCAAAGTTTATCATTCCGAATACTGGTACAGAAACAGATGCTAATGCAACAGCAAAGGAAAACAAAACAAATGCCCATAATGAACATCCAAAATCAATGTTAAACGCCAAATATACATTTGATACGTTTGTTATTGGTGCAGGAAATCGATTCGCTCATGCTGCCTCCTTAGCTGTAGCTGAAGCACCAGCAAAGGCTTATAACCCATTATTTATCTACGGTGGTGTTGGATTAGGGAAAACACATTTGATGCATGCAATTGGGCATTATGTCCAAGACCATAATCCAGACGCAAGAGTTGTCTATCTATCATCAGAAAAATTTACCAATGAATTTATTAACGCAATTATGGATAATAAAACCGTTAATTTTCGCAATAAATATCGCAATGTCGATATTTTATTAATTGATGATATTCAGTTTATTGCTGGAAAGGAATCAACGCAGGAAGAATTTTTCCATACATTTAATGCATTGCATGATGATAACAAACAAATCATTATCTCTAGTGACCGTCCTCCTAAAGAAATTCCCACACTAGAAGACCGACTGCGCTCAAGATTTGAATGGGGACTCATTACAGATATTACACCACCAGATTTAGAAACCAGAATTGCCATTTTAACAAAAAAAGCCAAAGCAGAAGGATTAGACATTCCGAACGAAGTGATGCTGTACATTGCTAATCAAATTGATACAAATATCCGGGAATTGGAAGGTGCCTTAATCCGCATCGTTGCCTATTCGTCTCTCGTTAACCAAGATATTGATGCTTCCCTAGCTGCAGATGCTTTAAAAGATATTATTCCTAGTAATAAACCAAAAGTCATTACCATTGCCAGTATCCAAGAAACGGTTGGCGAAAGATACAACGTTCGATTAGAAGATTTCATAGCAAAAAAACGGACGAAATCCATTGCCTTTCCGCGGCAAATAGCGATGTATCTATCAAGAGAAATGACGGATGCATCCCTACCTAAAATTGGTGAAGAATTTGGAGGAAGAGATCATACAACGGTTATCCATGCTCACGAAAAAATATCAAAACTGATGGAAAACGATACACAATTAGCTAAAGAAATTGAAGAAATTAAAGAACAAATAAAGTCACTTTAAATTATTCGACTACCTAGATCAAAGTAGCTTTCATGCAAAATTTCCAAACTGCAGAATAAGCATACCTTTATTTGTTGTCTCATTTAGCTTGTGCACACTGTGGACAAGTAATGCTTGCTTATGTACACGTTATCCACATGTGAATAACTCACTCTGTTTGTTTATTTAGTAGTTATCCACATATCAACAAGCCTTATTACTATTATTACTGTTTTTATTAAAAATAATTAAATATATGCATGGATGCAGAAAAAAATTAAATCTATTAACAAATGCATAGTAAACTTCCATTAGGAGGATCAAGTATATGAAATTTATTATTCAGCGAGATCAATTGATGACAGCTGTTCAAAACGTGATGAAAGCTATTTCATCTCGTACGGTTGTTCCTATTTTAACGGGAATCAAATTGGAAGCAAGAAAGGATGGTATCACGCTTACTGGTAGTGACTCTGATATTTCCATAGAATCATATATTCCAGCAGAAGAAGATGGGATCGTTCATGTAGATCATATTGAAGAGGGAAGTATCGTTTTACAGTCCAAATATTTTCCAGATATTGTTCGTAAACTACCAGAACAAACGGTTGAGATTGAAGTAGATGAAAATTTAAAAGTAACGATTAAATCTGGCAAAGCAAAATTTAACTTAAATGGACAAGATGCTGAAGAATACCCACAACTCCCTAAATTGCAAACGGATGATAGTTTCGAAATACCGATTGATCTTTTAAAAAGCCTCATTAAGCAAACTGTTTTTGCTGTATCAAGCATGGAAACAAGACCTATTTTAACTGGTGTAAATATGAAATTAGCTGACCAAACGCTCACTTTTTCTGCTACGGACAGTCATCGATTAGCTTCACGGACAGTTCCAGTAACAGAAACGACCAATGAATTCTCTAATGTTGTAGTTCCAGGGAAAAGCCTAAATGAATTAAACAAAATAATTGATGATAGCGAAGAAAAAATTCAAATCAGCGTAACGAGTAACCAAATTTTATTCCGGACAAAGCATTTACAATTTTTATCCAGACTGCTGGATGGAAATTACCCAGAAACATCACGTTTAATTCCAGACCAAAGTAAAACCGTTTTAAATGTGAGGACAAAAGATTTATTGCATACGATTGATCGGGCCTCTTTATTAGCAAAAGAGGAGCGTAATAATGTCGTTCGTTTAACAACAAAAGAAAATAACCGGGTGGAAATAACGAGTAACCATCCGGAGATTGGAAATGTAACCGAAGAAGTGACTATGTCCTCGATGGAAGGCGAGGATCTAAAAATTTCGTTTAGTTCAAAATATATGATTGATGCGTTAAAAGTAATCGATTATGAAGAAGTAAAAATTGCCTTTACTGGTGCAATGCGTCCATTTATTATCCAGCCTGTAGAAGATGATTCCATTTTGCAGCTTATTTTACCAGTACGGACGTATTAAATATCTATCCATTCCATTAGAAAAAAATGCTGTTATATCACTAGAACAACTGATTAAAAAAACGAACAATAAAGTGAAACTTCAATCAGTGAGGGTTTTCTTCATCCCCCACTGATTGTTAGTTGAATGAATCGGGCTTTAACTGGCTGTTGATCCCTTACTTATAATTCTTGAAGTGGTGGTCTTTACAGCCAGTTAACCTGCGATAACATCGGCAATTGCGTATACGCAAGTTTTTAGCATAGGCAAAATATGTAGAATTCGATAGGAAAAGCGGAATATAACTCAGAAAATGATTTTGCTTTCTGAGATATCTGAGACCGTACCTGCGGAAAGCGAAGTATTTTTACATAGCGATGATGGAATTTTTTATAAGGATATGCCCCCTTAAGGTGACAGATTAAAAAATAAAAATCTGTTTTAACTAAGGGGGAGTTTTTATATCCCATTATTCTTATTTAGAACAAAGGCGCAGGGTGCCCGTTTAGCAACGTAGCGAATGGAACGAATCAACTAAAGATAAAGGAATCACGGTGAGGTAACGAACCGATGATGACTTATCGTAGGGCGCATTTCTAAAGTCGCATCGTTGCTGGGCGCTGAAGCCGGACGTGGCTATTCAGTTATTCCCTTATCCCAAAGCAACAAATTTTATACTTTCTTATCTTTTTAGAAAAACTTGGCTTGTCGCCAAGTCTTATGGCGGAAGCCTTTGTTTTTCTTATACTATAAACAAAGAAATCTTATACTTTCCTATAGTGCAAAAAAATTACCGAAGAAATGCGGGTAGTGGAGTGACAATAGGCTGAACTGAATGATTGTAGAAAAACCGGAAAAAACTTTTTTAAAAATAACCGTACGAAAGGATATGCAAAAACAGCTTCTAAAAACGTATTTAAGGCTCAATACAGTGTTTATTTCAAAAAAGAAGTAGGATGCCTTTCCTTATAGGCAAATCTTTAGTAAAATAGGAATATGAGTGATTGAACGTCATTGCTTTTCAATTAAATTAGATGAACGAATCAAGCATTTAGGTGCTGTTATCCCCCACTTAAACCTGTTGCAGTACAATTATTCAACTTCTGAAGTGGGCGTCTTCCAGCACTTTATATGCCGGATAAAAGGGGTAGACTAGTAATTTATATAACAAAATGGAAACCCCTTTAAAAAAATGAAAACGAGTGATATAGATGTGTGAAAAAATAACGATCCAAACAGAATATATCCAATTGGGTCAATTTATAAAACTAATTAATATTTTAGAATCCGGCGGTATGGTGAAAACCTATTTACAAGATGTTGGTGTACTTGTAAATGGAGAGCGTGAACATCGCCGCGGAAGGAAATTATATAATGGCGACATGGTGGAAATTGATGAAGTTGGTTGTTTTCAAGTCGAAC
Source organism: Virgibacillus sp. 6R (assembly GCF_001895305.1). Taxonomy (NCBI): domain Bacteria; kingdom Bacillati; phylum Bacillota; class Bacilli; order Caryophanales; family Bacillaceae; genus Virgibacillus; species Virgibacillus sp. 6R. The sequence goes on from NZ_CP017762.1 coordinate 2,377,605, forward strand.
AAGCAAAAGAAGGATAAAAGTATAGAAACCAGCCTTCTTCAGCTAGCATGCCAATGCAAAAAATAAACGCTGTCTTCTCTCCAAAATTGGTACACACAAGCTTTTGATCCTTTCATGAAAATAGAGAGAGTTCTTAATCGTGTGAGACTTTGAAATACCCGCTAGATGAATTATTCCCTGTATTAAAAGAGGATGAAACATGCATATACAACAACTCCAATTAAAAAATTATCGTAATTATGAAAGTCTGGATATTACATTTGATCATACAATCAATGTAATCATAGGCGAAAATGCGCAAGGAAAAACGAACTTGATGGAGGCGATCTACCTATTAGCATTTACAAAATCCCACCGCACTCCCAGGGAAAAGGAACTAGTTAAATGGGAAGAAGAATATGCTAAAATAGAAGGTAGAGTCTCAAAACGAAATCAATCATTTCCGCTAGAAATTGTTATTTCAGCAAAGGGAAAAAAAGCAAAGTTAAATCGAATAGAGCAAAAAAGGTTAAGCGATTATATAGGAGCCTTTAATGTAGTGATGTTTGCTCCAGAGGATTTGACCCTTGTCAAAGGAGCACCACAAATTCGCCGTCGATTTATGGATATGGAGTTAGGTCAAATTCAACCACGTTATATCTATCACTTAGGACAATATCAAAAGATTCTTAAACAACGAAACCATGTATTAAAGCAGTTGCAACGACAATCTAACCAGGATCGAACGATATTGCACGTTTTAACAGATCAACTTATTGAACATGCCGCAACTTTATTAGAAAGGCGGTTTGTTTTTTTGAATTTACTAAGAAAATGGGCTCAGCCGATTCATTATGGCATAAGTCGAAATTTAGAAACCTTGGATATTGCCTATTCTCCAACAATAGAAGTATCAGAAGAAGCAAAGAAGGGAAAAATAGCAGATATATATAGTCGGAAATTTATTGATATTGAAGAGAAAGAGATCGATCGTGGAACTACTCTAATTGGTCCACACCGCGATGATCTGCTGTTTTATGTGAATGATAAAGATGTGCAAATTTATGGATCACAAGGGCAACAGCGCACAACTGCTTTATCCGTTAAATTGGCGGAAATTGAATTGATTTATAACGAAGTTGGCGAATATCCGGTTTTACTGCTTGATGATGTATTAAGTGAATTAGATGATTATCGTCAATCGCATTTGTTACAAACGATTCATGGGAAGGTGCAAACCTTCGTATCAACAACGAGTGTTGATGGTATCCAGCATGAAACATTGAATCAAGCTACTATTTTTCGTGTGAAAGATGGAAAGGTAGAAACATAAATACGGGGGTATCGTCATGTTTATTCATATTGGGAATGATCATGTTATACATTCCAATGATGTTATTGCCATTATTGATTATCACTTAATTTCATCATCGACGATTATGGAGGAATTCATGTCAGCAGCTTATGCAGATAATAAAATAAAAGGTCCACTAGAAGAAGCAAAGTCCATCATGATAACGAAAGATCAAATTTATTACAGCTCTTTGTCTGTATCCACGCTGAAAAAAAGAGCCAGTATGATTTCAACGATCAGTAAGCTTGATGATTTTTCAGACGATATAAAGGAATTGGAATCGGAAGAAGTATAGAAATGGAAGTGAAAACATGTCAATGGAAGATAAAGTCATGAAGGAACAGGCGTACGATGCAGACCAAATACAAGTTTTAGAGGGTTTGGAAGCTGTGCGAAAACGACCTGGAATGTACATTGGTTCTACAAGTGAAAAGGGGTTGCACCATCTTGTATGGGAGATCGTGGATAATAGTATCGATGAAGCTTTAGCCGGTTATTGTGATCATATTGAAGTGACTATTGAAAAAGACAATAGCATTACGGTAAAAGATAACGGACGTGGCATCCCTGTTGATATTCAGAAAAAAACAGGTAGACCAGCTTTAGAAGTTATTATGACTGTACTTCACGCGGGAGGAAAATTTGGCGGAGGTGGTTATAAGGTTTCTGGAGGACTTCATGGTGTTGGTGCTTCTGTTGTAAACGCGCTTTCCTCAAGCTTAGAAGTCTCTGTTCATCGCGACAATAAAATTTATTTCTTAAGGTTTGAGAAAGGTGTCCCACAAGGGGAAATTAAAGTCATTGGTGAAACAGATATTACCGGTACGGTCGTGCATTTTACACCAGATCCAACTATTTTTGATGAAACAACAGAGTATAATTTTGATACATTAACACAGCGGTTACGTGAGCTAGCATTTTTAAATAAAGGACTTACCATTACCATTGAAGATAAGCGTAATGAAACAGAACCCGTCAGCTATTGTTATGAGGGTGGTATTTGTTCTTATGTAGAATTTATTAATCAAACAAAAGAAGTATTGCATGAACCTTTCTATGCGGAAGGCGAAGAGCAAGGTATCTCTGTAGAAGTAGCGATCCAGTATAACGACGGCTTTATGAGCAATTTATATTCCTTTGCCAATAATATTCATACGTACGAAGGTGGTACGCATGAATCTGGATTTAAAACAGGATTAACACGTGTCATAAATGATTACGCGAGAAAAAATAATTTATTTAAAGAAACGGATCCAAATCTGTCTGGTGAGGATGTCCGTGAAGGATTGACGGCGATTGTTTCGATAAAGCATCCGAATCCTCAGTTTGAAGGTCAAACGAAAACAAAATTAGGCAATAGTGAAGTTCGAACTGTAACTGACTCTATTTTTAGTGAGCTATTTTCAAAGTTTCTCTTTGAAAATCCAACCGTAGCTAAAATAATCGTAGAAAAAGGGTTAATGGCATCACGAGCCCGTGATGCAGCTAAAAAAGCTCGAGAATTAACACGCAGAAAAGGTGCTTTAGAAGTCTCCAATTTACCTGGTAAATTAGCAGATTGTTCATCTAAGGATGCATCTATTAGTGAACTGTACATCGTTGAGGGTGACTCAGCTGGTGGTTCAGCGAAGCAAGGGCGAGATCGCCATTTTCAGGCTATTTTACCACTAAGGGGAAAAATTTTGAATGTGGAGAAAGCCCGTTTAGATAGAATTCTATCCAACAATGAAGTACGCTCGATTATTACAGCTCTAGGGACAGGCATTGGCGAAGACTTTGACATCTCCAAGGCGCGTTATCATAAAATTGTCTTGATGACAGATGCTGACGTGGATGGAGCACATATTCGCACATTACTACTTACTTTCTTCTATCGTTATATGCGACCTTTAATTGAGCATGGTTATATATATATTGCACAGCCGCCGCTTTATAAAATTCAACAAGGAAAAGCTGTTCGTTATGCATACAATGACAAAGAAATGGAGCAAATATTAGCGGAATTGCCAAAGACTCCTAAGCCTGGATTACAGCGTTATAAAGGGCTTGGGGAAATGAATGCAACGCAGCTTTGGGAAACGACAATGAGTCCCGATACACGCACATTACTGCAAGTTGAATTGTCTGATGCCATCGATGCTGATCAAATCTTTGATGTGCTAATGGGAGATAAAGTAGAGCCGAGACGAAACTTTATTCAAGAAAATGCACAGTATGTGAAAAACCTTGATATATAGGCTAGCAATTTATAAACCAAATATCCTTTTTATAGACCAATGATTGTCTAGATAAAATGGATCGGAACTCAATGATAAATGAATTTCTGCTTGGATAGATGAGTAAATGGAGGTAGTCGTAAAATGGCGGATCAACAACGTCCAAAAGTACAGGAAATTAATCTCGGACAAGAGATGCGTACATCGTTTCTGGATTATGCAATGAGTGTTATTGTTTCTCGTGCATTGCCTGACGTCCGTGATGGATTAAAGCCTGTACATCGAAGAATATTATATGCAATGAATGATTTAGGAATGCATGCAGATAAAGCGTATAAAAAATCAGCACGTATTGTCGGAGAGGTAATTGGTAAATATCATCCACATGGTGACTCGGCTGTTTACGAAGCAATGGTGCGGATGGCTCAGGATTTCAGCTATCGGAATATGCTAGTAGATGGACACGGGAATTTTGGTTCAGTTGATGGTGATTCAGCAGCAGCCATGCGTTATACAGAAGCAAGAATGTCAAAAATATCCATGGAATTACTACGAGATATTAATAAAGATACGATTGATTATACCGATAACTATGACGGCTCGGAACGAGAACCAGTTGTTTTCCCCGCGCGTTTTCCAAATTTATTAGTGAACGGTGCTTCTGGTATTGCAGTAGGTATGGCAACGAATATCCCGCCACATAATTTAGGGGAAACGATAAATGCTGTACTCGCATTAAGTAAAGATCCTGATATAACCATTGATGAACTGATGGAAGACTATATTCATGGTCCTGACTTTCCAACAGCGGGACAGATTCTTGGCCGCAGTGGTATTCGCAAAGCGTATGAAACAGGTAAAGGCTCGATCACCATTCGGGCAAAAGTTACGATTGATGAAACAGCAAATGGTAAACCAAGGATTATTGCTACAGAATTACCATATCAAGTAAACAAAGCGAAATTAATCGAAAAAATTGCCGAGCTTGTTCGAGATAAACGGATTGATGGAATTACGGATTTGCGTGATGAATCAGACCGTGAAGGATTAAGAGTAGTTATCGAGCTTAGACGTGATGCCAATGCGAATGTTGTATTAAATAATTTATACAAGCATACAGCATTGCAAACAACGTTTGGTATTAATATGTTGGCACTTGTAGGTGGACGTCCAAAAGTGCTAAACATAAAACAATGTCTTGAACATTATTTAGAACATCAAAAAGTGATTATTAAACGCAGAACAGCATTTGAATTACGTAAAGCAGAAGCTCGTGCTCATATTTTGGAAGGGTTGCGTATTGCGTTAGATCATTTAGACGAAGTTATAAAACTTATTCGTAACTCCAAGACAGCAGATGTTGCTCGTAACGGATTAATGGAGCGTTTTGATTTATCTGAGAAGCAGGCGCAAGCTATTTTGGATATGCGTTTGCAACGTTTAACTGGCTTGGAACGGGAAAAAATTGAAGATGAATATAAGGAATTAAAGAAACTAATTGAAGAATTAAAAGCGATTCTTGCAGATGAAGAAAAAGTATTAGAAATCATCCGTGAGGAGCTTACCGAAATTAAAGAACGTTTTAATGATGATCGACGTAGCGAAATAGTAATTGGCGGCAGTGATTTCTTTGAGGATGAGGATTTAATCCCAGAAGAAAATATTGTCATTACGTTAACCCATCAAGGTTATATTAAACGTCTTCCTTCCTCCACGTATCGTACGCAAAAACGCGGTGGTCGCGGGATACAAGGAATGGGAACGAACGAGGATGATTTTGTTGAACATCTCGTTTCCACTTCTACACATGATACGATTTTATTCTTTACCAATAAAGGAAAAGTATACAAAGCGAAAGGTTATGAGATTCCTGAATTTAGTCGAACGGCGAAAGGGATACCAATTATTAATCTTTTGCAAGTTGAAAAAGGTGAATGGGTCAATGCGGTCATTTCTGTTAATGACTATCGGGATGATCAGTTTCTATTCTTTACAACGAAGCATGGTATTTCGAAACGTACGTCCTTAGCGCAATTTGCGAACATCCGCAAAGGCGGGCTAATAGCAGTAGGTCTTCGTGACGAAGATGAGCTTATATCGGTTCGCTTAACGGATGGAACAAAGGATATTATGATTGCAACGAAAAACGGTTACCTTATTCGTTTTCCTGAGAAGCAGGTCCGTCCTATGGGAAGAAATGCAGCCGGGGTAAAAGGAATTTCGTTACGAAAAGATGACGAAGTTGTTTCTATGGAAATTCTACAAGAGGATGCAAAAATTCTCCATGTAACTAATAAAGGTTTTGGTAAGCAGACACCAGAATCAGAATATCGAATTACGAATCGTGGCGGAAAAGGAATTTTTACTTGTAATTTAACCGAAAAAACGGGACATGTCGTAGCAGTAAAGGCAGTGTCTGGAGAAGAAGATTTGATGTTAATTACGGTTGCTGGTGTGCTCATTCGTATTCCTGTAGAAAGTATATCGGTAACAGGTAGAAATACGATGGGGGTTCGGCTAATTCGTTTGCATGATGAGGAGGAAGTAGCAACGGTTGCTCGAATTGATCCAGATGAGGACGAAGAGGAACAGGAAATTACAGATCATGAAGAAGAAGCATCAGAAGAGCCAGAAAGTAGTAATGAATAAAATGTTGATGCGGCTCACTAACCATGTATGATGTGTAAATAAATTGCAATTGGAGGGCTCGGTTGCCCTCCGTTCATGCATGTTCCTTTCATTTAATTATTGTAAAAGCGATTACATTTAACAGTTAGTGGGGCTTTATTCATCTTAGGGATTGTTATTATCGAGAATGGTATGATCCTTAAAGGTCTCTAAATCGAATTAGACATTGGACATGCAGTTAGATTACACGCTTCTCCATCAGGGATTCACATCACAGAATAGAAAGGCAGGACCTACTGCCAGTTACATACGCGATACATGTATTATAAAGATACATGAACTTTACTCATTTGGGAGGGGGAATTCCACGTGTGGGTGAAATCCAATGAATTGTCACCAGGTTGTGTCTTGCTTCGGGATGTAAAGGGAAAATCACAACGTCCATTAATTCCTAAAAATACAGTGATTACGGAGGAACACATTACGGTCCTGCATAAATTTTTAATTGAAACAGTAGATGTTTCTCCGAAAAAGGCTAGTGGTGAAGCATGGCGTAATGATAATAAGAAAACAGAACAATCAGCACAACCTGCCACTTCTTTTGAAAGGCATTATCATTATATTGTGCACCAATATAAAAAAATGTTTGTTAAATGGCAGAACGGAGCCGGGGTTGATATTACAGAGGTACGGGCTTTATTTTTACCAATATTAGAAAAAATGGAAGAAGTTAATAAGTTTGTATTTAAGTTACATCAATATGCTAAAAAAGAAGATTATTTATATCATCACCATATAGCGATGGCTATTTTAGCAGCGTATGTAGCATATAAATCAGGCTATCCAAAAGGAGAATGGCTGCAAATAGGCCTAGGAGCTTTGTTAAGTGATTGTGGAATGGCTCGTATTTCTCCAGAAATAATTCATAATAAATCAACGTTAAGTGAAGCAGAAATGGAAGAAATAAAAAAGCATCCAACGTACTCCTACCGATTAACAAAAAACCTACCAATTTTGAAATCAGAAATAAAGCAGGCTATTATACAGCATCATGAACGACTTGATGGTAGTGGTTATCCATTAGGGTTAACAGAAGGAAAAATCAATCGTTATGCACGTATTATTGCTGTTTGTGACACGTATCATGCAATGACAAGCGAACGATGGTACCAGCAAAAGCAATCCCCATTTCAAGTGATAGAAGTACTGCAAAAAGAACAATTCAGCAAACTTGATCCAGAAACCATTCAATCATTTATCCAAATCATGACTCATTTTTCCATTGGAACAAGGGTAAGGCTATCCAATCAAAAATTAGCAGAAATCGTATTTACCGATCACCATAAACCGACGCGTCCCATGGTTCGTCTGGATGAAAATAAGCAGATTATTGCTTTAGACAATCATCCACAGCTGTTTATTGAAGAATTATTGTAATTGAATAAGGAGAAACTTCAAATATGGAGCGTTCTTCATCCCCCTACGGATTGTTAGTATTGTAAGGGTATGACCTAAAAGTTTCTAAACCAATTTGGACATTTCACTTACAGTCGAATTTCACGCTTTCCACTAAGGTTCACCACGTAGTAGGAAAGAAACGGAGACAAAAGCATTTTTATTAAAGTAAAATCCAAACTATTATAGAAATGATAGATGATACATTTAACCCGCTTCTGGAAATATGCGTCGTTACGTCGGGCGCTTTTGAGCTTCATCATGCGAACGCGCTGCTTGGTCTCGCCGATGCCTTTCCTCCCGCAGGCGTATACATCTATTTCCGGAACAAAATGACTACACCATTCACTTTTGAAATTACTAGCATCATTATCTTCCAACCGCAGTTACATGCGGGATAAATGAATTAACTATGCTTTTGCTTATATAATTCAGCTGTCAATAAATAAGGAATTTTATAAGCCGTTACTTGTAAAAATTGCTTAATATATGGAAAATCGATATCCGGTTTATTGACAAAGAGATCGCCCCACCATTCTGTTTCATAACGACAAAGCATACTTAAATTGTAAAGCACCAAATAGTGAACCATCACTTCATGAATCGGTAAATAGTCTTCCCGATTGATAGGGAAAAATAATTGTTTTGTTTGCTGATGCATAAAAAAAGGACCATGCGGTTCCGTAATAGGATGCTCTACCTCCATTCGAATCATTTGCTGATCTGAGTCTATATATTTAATCGGCGGCAAATAAGTCCGAATGCGCCGAATAAAAGCAGTTTCCGTTAGATGGTAGTTATCCAACAGACTGATTGGAAATTCAAACAGCGGCGATGAAAGACTTCCTACCGCAACTAAATGTGGGTGGTAATCCAATTGAAAAAGAGCTTGCATTTCTGGAATAAGTGCCAGCAACCCTTGCATGCTGCGTTTTTCAAAAGGAATACGTTGATGGTATAAGTGCTCTGAAAAATATGGGAATAGCCCATTATGCTGTATTTTTACTTCATCATGCAGAAAACGGTAATTCTTTTTCTTCTTTTTCCTTGCTGTCACGCCATGAGCCAGCAGGTTGGTGGATTCTGGGTATTCAGGTCGTCTTGTCAATAAGCAAGCCTTAATGAGATGAACCATTCCATAAAAATATAGAATAGGTTGCATGAATGGTTCAGACTGCCCCCCTTGCTTATAAAAACGGTTCCCGTGATCCATGTAATAGAGAAAGGCATTACAATTTTCATAACTCTTCATTTCCGCATCTGCCACATTGTGTTGCACATAGCAATGGTGCAAATAGGATTGGGCGGTCTGCTGTGATTGTAAATATCTTAAAAAAATCTCCTCTATACTCATATGAAACAACCTCATAACTATGCAAAAATTTTGAATCCATTTACTTTTTATTTCCATTAAAATCGGGTTGAAAAAGCCACTCTATTGGCGTATTGTATATAAAAATAGCTTTACTTTAGTTTGTGTAAGTACGGATTTACCATACATGTATTTTTCTTCTAGCTTCACATATAGTTATGCACAGGAAACAGGTTACAATTTTAAATCTAAAAAAGGAGGATAACGGATGCGTGAAGATAAGTTTGCTAAAGAAGGTATAACATTTGATGATGTGTTATTGGTGCCTGCCAAGTCCGAAGTATTACCAAAGGATGTGGACGTAAGCACAAAACTAACGGATAAAATCAAATTGCACACACCACTAATGAGCGCAGGAATGGACACGGTGACAGAGGCAAGCTTAGCCATTGCGATGGCTCGTCAAGGCGGTATCGGGATCATTCATAAAAATATGTCCATTGAAGAACAGGCTGAACAGGTGGATCGCGTGAAACGTTCTGAAAGCGGCGTTATTACAAATCCATTCTTTTTGACCCCAGAACATCAAGTATATGACGCAGAACATCTGATGGGGAAATTTCGCATCTCTGGAGTGCCAATTGTAAATAATGTTGAAGAACAGAAGTTGGTAGGTATTTTAACGAATCGTGATCTCCGTTTTATCCAAGATTATTCAATAGCTATTTCCGATGTTATGACAAGTGAACAGCTTGTGACTGCTCCAGTTGGTACCACTTTAGAGGAAGCGGAAAAAATTCTGCAACAATATAAGATTGAAAAGCTTCCACTAGTAGATGGTAACGGCATATTAAAAGGCCTTATTACTATTAAAGATATTGAAAAAGTAATTGAATTTCCTAATGCTGCAAAGGATGTACAAGGAAGGTTATTAGCAGGAGCTGCAGTAGGTGTTACTGGAGACGCAATGAAACGGATTGAAAAGCTTGTTGAAGCAGGTGTAGACGTAATTGTGATTGACACCGCCCATGGGCATTCTAGTGGGGTGATTGAACAAGTGAAAGCAGTAAGAAAAATGTATCCAGATTTGGATATTATTGCTGGAAATGTGGCAACAGCGGCAGCAACAGAAGCCTTAATTGAAGCTGGAGCATCCATTATTAAAGTAGGAATTGGTCCAGGGTCGATTTGTACGACAAGAGTTGTAGCAGGTGTCGGTGTTCCACAAATTACTGCCGTTTATGATTGTGCAAAAGCTGCAGCAGCATATGGTGTACCTGTTATTGCAGATGGAGGCATTAAATACTCAGGTGACATTGTAAAAGCTTTAGCAGCAGGAGCACATGCTGTTATGCTTGGAAGTATGTTTGCAGGGGTTACCGAAAGCCCTGGAGAAACAGAAATTTTCCAGGGTAGACAATACAAGGTCTATCGTGGAATGGGATCTGTAGGTGCGATGAAAGCAGGCTCTAAGGATCGTTATTTCCAAGAGGATTCAGAAGTTAAAAAGCTCGTCCCTGAGGGAATTGAGGGTCGAGTAGCTTATAAAGGACCGTTAGCAGATACCATCCATCAATTAGTCGGTGGTCTTCGTTCTGGAATGGGGTATTGCGGTACGCCGACTATTGAAAAATTACGCCAGGATGCACAATTTGTTCGAATTACAAATGCCGGTTTAAGGGAAAGTCATCCACATGATGTACACATTACCAAAGAAGCACCAAATTATATTGTATAAGTGCGTGTGCAAAAACGAGGTAAAAAATATCAAGTTCGGCTAAGGTCTCAAGCGTCCATGAAACAGAAAAACACTTTTTCTGTGTGCGGTGTATTGCTGTTATAGCTTTTCGTATCCTGTTCAGGCGCCTATACTAACCCATCTTGTGCACCTTGAGTTCACGGCGGTGAAGTTTCGAGTAGTGCGCTTGTACAATGATGTATTGATTTCTATAATTGCACAAGACGTGGTCGATTTTAGTAGAATACAGCAGATACATGAGCACTAGTATAGGTATCCTTGAAAACCCATTCTCATGCAGGAAAAGGGGTAATCTATTTCCAAGGAACGGAAAAACAAGCCAACTAGAAACGTTGATGTGCCATTGTTCGTACATTTTTTGAACAATCTGTATGAAGATAGCAACAAAAAAATAGATGTGGGATACATCCCCATCTATTTTTTTATCTTTTAATGTGGTAAAATATCTAAGTGCACGAAAAAATGTGTACGCTATTCTTCGTGTGTTTGTTCAAAAAAGAAAGACCGATATGTTGGGTAAAGGATCTAGCAAGGTTACTGTTGATAGTAGAATCGCTGTACATAACTAATACTGTCAACGATATCGGCAGCAAACTTTTTGGACAGCCACTTATAGAAAAAAAGGTTAAACTACAGTTGGGGGTACAAGAAATTGAAACATGTTATTCAAAAGAGTTTCTTCATTTTTCTGGCAGTTGTTGTAATGGCGTTTTCCATAGCAGTACAGCCATTATCAATCCAAGCTGCAGAAGTAGATCTTGAAGCAGAATCTGCTATCTTGGTAGATGCAAATACAGGGAAAATTCTATTTGCTAAAAATGCAGATAAATTGTTTCCTCCAGCTAGTATGACCAAAATGATGACAGAGTATTTAGTATGGGAAGCTGTTGAAAAAGGTCAAATCAGCTGGGATACAACAACACAAATTAGCGACTACCCATACAGCATTTCGGCAGATTCAAATTTCTCCGGAATTGGATTAAAGCAAGCGAAGGAGTATAAAGTAAAAGATCTCTATCATGCTATGGCGATTTACTCGGATAATGCAGCTTCCATTGCTCTTGCTGAGCTTATTGCAGGTTCAGAAGGAGAATTCGTCAAATTAATGAATAAAAAGGGCGAAGAGATGGGACTCAAGGATTTTGAATTTGTCAATTCAACTGGAATTGAAAATAAATCGTTAGGAGACAATCATCCAAAAGGGACAGACCCAAATGGTGTAAATTACCTTTCTGCAAAATCCGCTGCTTTACTAGCCTACCATCTTATTCATGATTATCCAAAGGCGTTGGAAATTTCAAGCAAGCCGACTGTGGAATTTGATGGACAGGAGCTTCGTAATATAAATTGGATGCTGCCGCATGACAAGGCTAATTTTAAGAAGTTCTATTACGAAGGCGTAGATGGTTTAAAAACAGGTTATACAGATTTAGCAGGGTATACTTTTACAGGAACTGCCAAAAAGGGAGATCGTCGCTTAATATCTGTTGTGATGAAAACAGAAAGTGAACCAAAGCGCTTTGAACAAACTGCTAGATTATTAGATTATGGTTTTCAAAAATTTGAAGACACGGAAATTTTCCCTGCTGGATATCAACTGGAAGATAAAGCCACTCTTCCAGTAGCAAAAGGAAAAAAAGATGATGTGCGTATATCAATCGCAGAATCTGTAACTTTACCGATTAAACCAGATGAGAAAGATTCATATGAAATAGAATATACGATTGATAAAGACAAATTGAATAAAGATGGTGAATTAACCGCTCCTGTTAAAAAAGGTGAAAAAATCGGCACGGCGCAAATTACTTATAAAGGTGAAAATGACTATGGATATATCACCAAAGATAGTAATAGCACAGTAGATATCGTAACCGATAGCGCTGTAGAGAAATCCAATTGGTTTATGTTAACAATGAGTGCAATAGGTGATTTCTTTGCTGATCTATTCCATACAGTGGTAGACTGGATTAAAGGTTTATTCTAAGAACACGCGATGAGAATAAGATTAGGGGGAGATAGCTTTGTCAAATATAGGAACAGATCGTGTAAAACGCGGCATGGCAGAAATGCAAAAGGGCGGCGTCATTATGGATGTTGTCAATGCAGAGCAGGCAAAAATTGCTGAGGAAGCAGGAGCAGTAGCCGTTATGGCGCTTGAACGTGTGCCTTCCGATATTCGGGCAGCCGGTGGGGTCGCTCGAATGGCAGATCCGACTATTACAGAGGAAGTACTTGGAGCAGTATCCATTCCAGTAATGGCAAAGGCACGGATTGGGCACATTACGGAAGCTCGCGTGCTAGAAGCAATGGGTGTGGACTATATTGATGAAAGTGAAGTCTTAACCCCTGCTGATGATATTTATCATATTAATAAATCAGATTTTACAGTTCCGTTTGTTTGTGGATGCCGAAATCTTGGTGAAGCTGCCCGTCGTATAGGAGAAGGCGCTTCTATGCTAAGAACTAAGGGAGAACCTGGTACTGGGAACATTGTAGAAGCTGTACGCCATATGCGTCAGGTACAATCGGAAATTCGTATGTTGACAGCAATGTCTCGTGATGAGGTCATGACATATGCAAAGGAAATCGGTGCGCCATTTGAATTATTGCTCGAGATTCGTGAAGAAGGCCGACTACCTGTTGTTAACTTTGCAGCAGGAGGTATTGCTACTCCCAGTGATGCAGCACTTATGATGGAATTAGGAGCTGATGGTGTATTCGTAGGCTCTGGTATATTTAAATCAGCAAACCCAGCTAAATTTGCAAAAGCCATTGTTGAAGCAACAACACATTATCAAGATTATAAATTAATCGCAGAATTATCCAAAGATCTTGGAGAGGCGATGAAGGGTCTTGATATGGGAACGATTGAGGCTCATGATCGGATGCAAGATCGCAGCGAGTAAGAAAGAAGGAATTTTCTTATGACAACGATTGGTGTACTGGCATTGCAAGGAGCAGTTCGCGAGCATATTCGATCTATTCGAGCATGTGATGCTCAGGCAATAGAGATAAAAAGAAAAGAACAGTTAGCGGAAATAGATGGTTTAATTTTGCCAGGTGGTGAAAGCACGACCATTAGACGGTTAATGGATAGCTATGGTTTTTTCACGGCCATTCAAGATTTTGCACGTCAAGGTAAACCAATCTTTGGCACATGTGCTGGAATGATTATCATGGCCAAATTGATTCAGGGACAAGCAAAAGCGCATCTTGGTCTCATTGATATGACAGTTGCCCGGAATGCATTTGGACGTCAAGTGGCAAGTTTTGAGGCAGAAATCAACGTGGCTGGTATTGCGGACGACTTCCGTGCAGTGTTTATTCGTGCTCCATATGTGGTGGAAGTAGGGGACGACGTGGAAATTCTTGCTGCGTATAAAGAACATATTGTCGCTGTTCGTCAAGGACCATTTATAGCTACAGCCTTTCACCCAGAATTAACGGATGACCATCGGTTAATTTCCTATTTTATGGATATGGTAGCTCAAGCCAAATAATAATTTGTTTATGCCGGTTGCGTACGTATAAAAAATCAGCTATGATAGAAGATAATAAGAAGACATAAACAGTATTGACAGGAAATAGTAGTAGTTTGTTTTTCAGTAGAGAGTCGGTGGTTGGTGGAAATCGATGTAAAACAGCTATGAATCCATCCTTGAACTGGTTTATCGAACACTTTGATAGAGTAAATAAACCCGGTTACGTGCCGTTATCACGATAAGCTGGAAGAGTGCAGTGATGTGTTCTTCAATCAGGGTGGCAACGCGGGTAAAGCTCTCGTCCCTAATCTAATGGGACGGGAGTTTTTTGTGTTGGTAAGCTACGTATCACGTTTATAAACGTAATATAAAGAAAAATTCATTTTTAATTCATATAAGGAGGCAGTAAATATGCTGGATATGAAATTTTTACGTCATCATTTTCAAGAAGTAAAGCAAAAGTTACAACATCGTGGTGAGGATTTATCAGAACTGGATCACTTTGGTGAATTGGATGAAAAACGTCGTCAGCTGATTTCAGAAACAGAACAATTAAAGGCAAAGCGAAACGAAGTATCGAAGCAGATTTCTGTGTTGAAGCGAGAGAAGAAAGACGCAGAGCCAGCCATTAAGGAAATGCGTGAAGTAGGCGATAAAATTGCTGTTTTAGATAGTGAATTAAAACAAATTAATGAACAGCTGGAGCAAATCATGCTATCCATCCCTAATATTCCTCATGAAAGTGTCCCAGTTGGGGAAGATGAAGAGGATAATATAGAGGTTCGAACTTGGGGAGAGAAGGCGGCATTTACCTATGAGCCAAAGCCTCATTGGGATATAGCAACAGATTTGGATATTGTTGATTTTGAACGGGCAGGAAAAGTAACTGGAAGCCGGTTCGTATTTTATAAGGGACTTGGTGCAAGGTTAGAGCGTGCATTATGGAATCTGATGATGGATGTACATGTCGATGAACATGGCTATGAAGAAATGCTACCTCCACAAATTGTGAACCGTACTAGTATGACAGGAACAGGGCAACTACCTAAATTTGCTGAAGATGCATTTAAGCTAGAAGAATGGGATTATTATTTAGCTCCGACTGCAGAAGTACCAGTAACGAATTATTATCGTGATGATATTTTAAAGGTAGATGATTTACCGAAAAAATTCGCTGCCTTTAGTAGCTGCTTTCGTTCTGAGGCAGGATCTGCGGGAAGAGATACAAGAGGTCTTATCCGTCAGCATCAATTTAATAAAGTCGAGCTTGTCCATTTTGTAAAACCTGAAGAATCGTATGAAACATTAGAAAAGTTAACGAATCACGCAGAGAAGATATTACAATTATTAGAGCTTCCATATCGTGTGATGAGTATGTGTACAGGGGATTTAGGTTTCACAGCAGCCAAGAAATATGATATTGAAGTCTGGATTCCGAGTCAGCATACGTATCGTGAGATTTCTTCTTGCTCTAATTTTGAAGACTTCCAGGCAAGACGTGCCAATATTCGTTTCCGTAGAGAACCAAAAGCAAAACCGGAATTTGTCCATACGTTAAATGGATCTGGTTTAGCCGTTGGCCGTACAGTTGCCGCTATTTTAGAAAATTATCAGCAAGAGGATGGAACGATTGTTATTCCAACTGCATTACATCCTTATATGGGTGGGAAAGAAGTCATTCAATAAGCGAAGTCAACCATTATCCATATGGTTTGTCGAATCTTTTGTGTGTCAACCAAATGATAAGTAGAAGAGAAAAGTCGCAACTCATTTCATAAACGACAGGTGCAAAAACAGCTAAAGCACCTTATTTCAACAAGGGAAACAAAAAGCTTGAAAGATAACAGCAAATATCCGCGGATGCAAAAAGTTTAGGCTTAATCAGCGTTTCATCCGCGGATAAAGTTATTTTGATTGCATAACGACTACGAACATTATTCTATTTTTAATGGGGCTTTTTCTGCTCCTTCATGCCATTCCAGTTCAAATTCAAATTCATATTTTCCATTTCTTTCTTCGAGTTCGATTTCCACTGTGACAGATTCTGCTGGCTGTACGATTTGTACTGTTCACCTTGGTGAAGCGTAAAAGAACCTTCTTCTTTTAATTTTGTCGCAATGGTTTGGAGCATCACTGCTGCCTGGTCTCTTTCCATTTTTTTCTTATACTTCACCAGCACGTTCGTTCTGTTTCTATTAGCCATGACGACACCCCCTCCTTTTTGCTTTATATATAGTATTCTTCTACAAAAAAGTGCAAAACCCTCTTAAATTCGAGTTTTTATAGAGATTGTTCAAAAAGTAGGCTCTATACTAAAATAGTACATTACTGCGTCGTTTACCGGTACTCTTTTGAAAACTTAACATATTCCAACTCTTAATTACGTTGAAAGTTATAGCTTTATTTATTCTAACAATCATAGTTTATAGTAATAGACTTAACTTTTATTTAGAATGCGTTTTGAAACAGCCTTTCGTCGATTTCGATATTTTGTGCCCATAGTAGTCATTCGGCGATAATAATACCTTCTTTTTATCAAACATTGAACCAGTTATCCGCCCCTATTAAGGATGTTTTTCTTCCTGTGGTAAAATATACGTGAAGGAGGATGAGTATTATCAAATGGCATGGTTATATGTTCTCTTCGCTGCTATTGTTGAAGTGTTTTGGGTGATTGGTTTAAGATATTCGCAAACATTTTGGGAATGGATTGGTACGATCATAATGATTATTTTCAGCTTCTACTTTGTGATTAAAGCATGCGAAAAATTACCTTCTGGCACTGTCTATGCTGTTTTTACAGGTTCTGGAGCTGCTGCTATTGTATTGATTGACTTTATTGTTTTTGGAGCAGATTTTTCGATTACAAAACTAATTTTTATCGGCTTAATTATTATTGGAGTAGTGGGGATTAAAATAACGACAGACGAGAAACAAGAAAAGTTTAAAACCCCTTCAGACGGAGGAGATTAATTTGGCATGGGTGTATCTTATTATTGCAAGCCTTGGAGAAATTTTTGGTGTCATGAGCATAAATTTTTATAATCAGAAAAAAAGCATTGGGCGACTATTTGCTGTTGTTATCACTTTTGGATTCGGATTTTATTTTTTGTCATTAGCAATGAAGGAAATTCCACTAGGAACGGCATATGCCATTTGGACAGGATTAGGGGCAGCTGGTGCTGTCTTAATGGGCATCCTCTTTTTTAAAGAGTCGGCAGGGTGGAAACGTATGTTATTTCTAAGTTTTATCATTGCGGGGGCGGTAGGTTTAAAAGCGATTGAATAAGTGAAGCAAAGAAGATTGTGTATAAGTAAAGCTGTTTTGATTGTAAATTCGTACAGCTATATATGAAGAATTGTAACTACTGGAAAGAATCTAAAGTGGAAATATTGAGGGTTATAACAGTGTCGTGAAAAATCTGACACATGTCTATTTAAAAAACTATTTGACAGGTAAAGGAAACCGTAGTATGATATAAAACAATATCCTGAAAAGTAAATATAATATTACTTCTTATTCAGAGAGGTGGAGGGAATTGGCCCTTAGAAGCCTCGGCAGCGGACTATTGATAGTACTGTGCCAAATCCAACAAGCAGGTAAGCTTGAAAAATAAGAAGAGGATCCATAGATTGGAAATCCCTTCTTAATCACATAAGGAGGGATTTCTTTTTTTATAAGATAAGAAACCAGCATGGCTCACCTAGAGCGCGAGCCACCATCTATCATGAAAAAACTTTTGCTTTATAATGTTTAGATTCTGAAATACTACCTAAGATAAATAAGTTATATAATGGTAAATAGCGTTTTTTTCATACAAAAGTATAAAATTAGATGCTTGGGGATAAAAAAATAACTGGATAGCCACGTCCGGCTCCATCACCCAGCGACTAGGCCGCCCTACGATAAGTCATCATCGTCGCTAAGAGGAAGGCCGTCTAAAAACGGGCTTGCCGCCCACACGTCGGCATACCCCCTGTTAGTGGCATGATTCCTTTATCTTTAGTTGATTCGTTCCATTCGCTACGTTGCTAAACGGGCGCCCCGAGCCTTTGTTCGATAATATAGGAAAAGAGTTATATAAATTTATGACCTTGAACCATTAGAGTGACACGGAACTTAACGCGTGTAGCATGTTAATATTCTTATCCATTAAAAAAAGCTTTAACATGTGGTTAAGCTATACTTTTACAATTGAATACTTCTTATCCAGAGAGGTGGAGGGACTGGCCCTTAGAAGCCTCGGCAGCGGACTAATATATAGTACTGTGCCAAATCCAGCAAACATGTTGTTTGAAAGATAAGAAGAGGATACTCATATAATAAAACCTCTTCTTTCGAAAGGGGTATTTTTTATGGCGATAAAATGAAATGTATGAGTAGATGCGATCTAAGCTAGGTGGAGTAAGGTTCTAAAGCATTGTTTCACATGGAACAAATTTTTAAGTAAAACAATTCTAAAAATAAGTATGGGGGAATTGCTTGATGATTACATTTGATCATGTAACAAAAGTGTATGAAGGAAAAGATCGGCCAGTCAAAGCGCTAGATGACGTCGATTTACAGGTGGAAAAAGGAGAAATCTACGGTGTTATCGGATTTAGTGGTGCAGGAAAAAGCTCCCTTATTCGTTGTGTGAATCTATTAGAGCGACCTACTTCTGGTAAAGTGATGGTTGATGGAAACGACTTATTAAGTCTTTCCGCTAAAGAATTGCGCGAAGCTAAGCGAGATATTGGGATGATTTTTCAGCATTTTAATCTTTTAAATTCTAAAACGGTGTATACAAATGTCGCGATGCCCCTATTGGTAGCAAAAGTGGCGAAGGAGGAAGTAAAGAAACGTGTCATGGATTTACTCACTTTTGTTGGTTTAGAAGATAAAGCAAATAGTTATCCAGAGCAACTGTCGGGAGGACAAAAACAACGGGTTGGAATTGCGCGTGCCTTAGCAACGAAGCCAAAAGTACTTTTATGCGATGAGGCGACATCAGCACTTGATCCAGAAACAACAAAAGCTATTTTACAGTTGTTGAAGCAAGTGAATCAAGAATATGGAGTAACGATTTTGATGATTACCCATGAAATGAATGCGATTCGAGAGATTTGCGATAAAGTTGCTGTCTTAGACAAAGGAAAAATCGTGGAAGCAGGAAGTGTGTTTGATGTGTTTTCTAAACCGAAAACAGCAGTAACTGCTAAGTTTGTCCGTTCGGTAATGCATGATACGATACCTGATTCAGTCTATTCATTGCTTAACAATCAGACAGCAGGCAGACATATCTATCGGATTGTATTTGTCGGAAATAGCGCTGGGAAACCTTTATTATCGCAAATCGCTAAAACGTATGCAGTGGACGTCAATATTTTATTTGGCAATATAACAGAATTACAAGGTGTTCCTTTAGGCAATTTAATTGTTCAATTTTCAGGGGATGAGAAAGAAATAAAGCGGGCTATGATGTATATTCATCAACAAAAGATTACGGTAAAGGAAGTGTTGGCAAATGTTAGTTGACCAGCAACAAATAGTACAGGCGCTTTGGGAAACAATTGTCATGGTCGGTGTGTCATTGCTATTTTCATTTCTTATCGGGCTTGTATTAGGTGTTTTATTAGTAGTAACGAGAAAAGGTCATTTATGGGAAAACAAAGTTGTTTTCACCATCTTGAATGCAGGGATTAATATCTTTCGTTCCATTCCATTTATTATTTTGATGGTTGCTGTCATCCCATTTACAAGACTTGTTGTCGGAACATCCATCGGGACAGCGGCAGCAATTGTACCAATGATTCTATTTGCTGGTCCTTATATTGCGCGATTAATTGAAAATTCATTGCTTGAAGTTGATCCGGGAGTTATGGAAGCAGCACAGGCAATGGGAGCTACACCATGGCAGATTATGATACGTTTTCTTCTGCCAGAAGCATTAAGTTCTTTGCTACTAGGAATTACGATAGCAACCATTGGTTTAGTAGGCGCATCGGCAATGGCTGGAGCAGTCGGTGGTGGAGGTCTCGGCGATTTAGCGATTACATATGGCTACCAGCGATTTGACACGGTTGTTATGTTCCTTACTGTAGGCATTCTTATCATAATGGTGCAAGGATTACAATCAATCGGAAATTATCTTTCCAAACGAGTGAGAAGAAGATAAACAAAAGGAGTTGTTTAAAATGAAAAAAGTAACGTTCATATTTTTCCTATTAATTACATCGGTCATTATCAGTGCATGTTCCAGTAGTGAAGCCAGTTCAACGGTGAAGGTGGGAATTAGCGGTTCTGATACGTCAATCTGGGATTATGTAGCAGAAAAAGCGAAAAAAGAAGGAATTAACGTCGAAATTGTCCGCTTTTCCGATTATGTTCAACCTAATTTGGCTTTAGCAGAAGGAGAGATTGATGCAAATGCATTCCAAACAGTTTCTTATTTCGATGCCTTTATTAAAGAGCATGATTTAGATTTAACGCCTATAGCGACAACGGTAATTGCCCCAATGGGGTTATATTCAGAAAAGCATGATAAACCAGAGGACATTCCTAAAGGCGGAACAATTGCCTTAGCTAAAGAAGCTACGAATATGGGCAGAGGCTTATTATTGCTACAGGATGCTGGTTTGATAAAATTGGCTGACGATTTTGATGGCAATGGTTCGTTAGATAAAATCGTTGAAAATCCAAAAAATCTTCAATTTGAATTACTTGTAGCTGGGCAAACACCAAGAGTGCTCCCAGATGTGGATGCTTCGATTATAAATAATGGGATTGCAGTCGATGCAGGCTTAAGCCCGTTGGCTGACTCGATTTTCCATGAGGATGAAACGGCAACTCCGTATATAAACATTATTGCTGTTCAGGAAAAAGATAAAAACGACAAAGTACTAAAAAAGCTTGCTGACATTTATCAGACGGACGATGTGGCAAAATTTATTGAAAAGGAACGTGATGGGAATTCCATTCCAACGTTTGTACCGTTAAGTGAGATTGGATATTAATTTAAAATGAGGTGAACTAATGGGAATTACTACAGAATCTACTACTATTTGGAAACAAGAAATTGCAGCTAATATGGAGGAAAATAAGACAAGGTATATTACGATTAGTCATGATATTCATGCACACCCTGAGATTGGGAATCAGGAAACATACGCTGCCAAAACATTGACAGATATACTAGTGGAAAACGGATTTGAAGTGGAATTGGATGTGGCGGGTCACCCAACCGCCTTTATTGCTAAAAAGAAAAGTCCAATAAAGGGAAGAACGATTGCCTTTTTAGCTGAATATGACGCATTACCAGAGATTGGGCATGCCTGTGGTCATAATCTGATTGGTACAATGAGTGTTGGCGCTGCTATAGGTTTAAGTCAAGTGATAAATGAAGTGGGAGGTGAAGTAATTGTCTTTGGCACACCTGCTGAAGAAGGTGGACCAAATGGAAGTGCGAAGGGAAGTTTTGTCAAAGCTGGATTGGTTGAAACGATTGATGCAGCGATTATGATTCATCCTGGTGCAGAAACGAATCTAACCGGCCCTACCCTTGCTGTCGATCCGCTGGATTTCGAGTTTTTTGGCAAAACTGCCCATGCCTCTGCTCACCCAGAGCAAGGAATTAATGCGTTAGATGGCGTAATCCAACTCTTTAATGGCATTAACGCATTACGTCAGCATGTTGCAAATGATGTGCGCATACATGGTATTATTACGGATGGAGGCGATGCTCCTAACGTCGTACCGAATTACGCAAAGGCTAGGTTCTTCATTCGGGCGGCCACAAGAGAAACATTAAATGAGGTAACGGAGCGAGTAAAAGCAATTGCGGAGGGTGCAGCTATGACGACGGGTGCAAAAGTTAAGATATCCGCATTTCAAAATGAGGTGGACAATTTTATTCTGAATGAAAGTATGGATGCCATTTTTAAAACAGAAATAGAGCAATTAGGAGAGACGGTTCATAAAAGACAGTCAAAAGCTTTAGGCTCCACAGATGCAGGGAATATTAGCCAAGTAGTCCCTACCATTCATCCACATATTAAAATTGGCCCAAGTGATTTGATTGGCCATACGACTCTTTTTCGAGAAGCTGCAAAATCAAAGCAAGCTGATAAAGCACTAATTGTGGGGGCAAAAGCAGCAGCGTTCACAGCATTAAAGCTGTTAACAGATGATGCAGCTTATGAGCGAGTGCATAAGGAGTTTATCAGTAAAAAATCAAGTAGGATATGTTTGGTTTAACAAATGTATCTTGACTGACAATTGGTTTAGCAAAAAATTCCATTTAAAGCTATTCCATCCCCACTACTAGAATTTATTAGAAATTTTCAATGACCCCTAGTGGGAACATCGGTTAACGGGCTCTTTTTTAATTAAATGATAAATAAGTTCTATTGGTTTTAAAGGGAACTTATTTGTAGACTGTACGTATAAGGACTAAACGAGTGAAGGGGGGGATTGAAGTGAAATCGTTAACGAAAAAACGGATGAAAGCTTTTTTTATTGATGTGGCAATTTCTGCTGCTGTCACAGCTGGTGTAGAATATGTTTTACGGAAAAAAGTAAAGAATGAGGTTGTGCATGCTATCGTTACGCCAACAGTTGTCATGTGGTCACTCGAGTACATACAGCTGCGACAACGCGGGCAAACAGTTGGTTACAACCAAATGGGGTTGGAATTGCAGAGTGAAACAGGCTTTGAATTAACACCGATACAAATTTTTAAACGGATGGCTTATCGTGATACTTTAAGTAACTTGCAATACATCATTAATCGCAATTCTTTTGAAGAGAAAGACGGTGCCGTATTTCCGCATGATCGCTACTCTGGTACGATAGTAAAAGAAGTATAACAAACGCGTATAGCACAGCTGTTATCTTACAACCTTCTGATTGCAGCTGTGCTATTTTTCTTCTTAGATAATGTAGACATTATTATCATTAAAAAATTTTCAAAATGTCTATTAGGAATTGACAAGCCTATAAAAAACATGGTATATTATATCTTGTCGCCACGGAGGTATACCCAAGTCTGGCTGAAGGGATCGGTCTTGAAAACCGACAGGGGTGTAACAGCCCGCGGGGGTTCGAATCCCTCTACCTCCTCCATTTAAAATTAGCGCATAAAATTTTGGAGATATAAAAAATCGTTACACTGTAGCGATTTTTTTAATATATGTTGGCTAGATTAGTATCATTTTACCTTTATTACTTGACAATTTTTACATTTACACATATAGTACATTACTAACCAAATAAAAATGTAAAAGCTATGATGAGGCCAGTAGTATCATGTACGAACGACAGAGAGCGGGATTCACCGGCTGAAAGATCCCAAAACGTAGACGACAGATACGAACCTACCTGTGAGCTGTTAGAATAAACCTGACCGCAGATCAAATCTGTGTTGACAATATAAGCTGGGCATAGTAAAAACTATGTCAAATTAGGTGGTACCGCGGAAAACTCTTTTTCGTCCTTATTGTTAGGATGAAAGGAGTTTTTTTTATCTTCAGAAGGAGAATGTTTTAAAATCGTTAACGGTATGATTAGAAAATAAACATGTAGAGGATAGAAATGATAATAAATAGCCAATTTTTCGTGATATAAAAAAGGAGGTCGATATACAATGGATAAAAAAATTGCATTTATTGGTGCAGGTTCCATGGCAGAAGCAATTATTTCCGGCTTGATTCAGTCGCAAATTATTGATAAGCAACAAATCATCGTTACGAATCGGAACAATCGTCAACGAATATCCTACTTAAAAGAAAAGTATCAAATAATTAGTATGCAAAATAAACAACAACTAATGGAACAAGCAGATATTATTCTATTAGCTACAAAGCCATGTGATATGGAGCAGGCCATTGCATCCGTTCAACCATATATGAGGGATAATCACTTGATTCTCTCTGTTACAGCAGGAATATCTACAAAGAGGATTGAACGATGGATTGGATTAAAGATACCAGTTATTCGCGCAATGCCCAATACATCTGCTTCTATTGGCTATTCAGCAACAGCTTTATGTATAGGCGCTTACGCCATAACGGAGCATTTACAAATAGCGGAGCAATTATTCAATACGATTGGAACGACGGTTCAAGTGAACGAAGCGGAAATGCATATGGTAACAGGGATTTCTGGAAGTGGTCCAGCATATATTTATTATCTCATCGAGGCAATGGAGCAAGTAGCTGTAGAAGCTGGCATGAGTTCAGCTACAGCAAAACAGCTGATTCATCAAACGTTGCTTGGGGCTGGAAAAATGTTGAACCAAACGAATGAGTCCGCAACAGAATTACGAAAAAAAATAACAAGCCCGGCCGGAACGACAGAAGCAGGCATTCAAACATTAGAACAGAATCATTTTCAACAAATGATAAAGAATTGTATCTATGCAGCAAGAGATCGGTCTATAGAATTAGGGGAATAAAGTGCTGGTAAGCAGCTCTATTGGAAGTTTTAGTAAAATCGCCGAAGTTCACAATTTCAGGAGAGTTAATGAACAAGAAGCAGGTTCGAAAGGTTCGAACCTGCTTTTGGTGGTCAATTAAAACTAAGAAAACTAAGCTGTGAAGGAAATAGTGAGGAAGCATTTCTCTTTCACAGCTTAGTTTATATTAGTTAGCCTTTTGTTTAGTTTCAACATTTAAAGCTGTAAGCTCAAAAGTTGATGAGGTCAATTCTTGTAAGGGTGGTCAACAGAACGCTAATTTCTTTTCTAAGATGGATTTCCTCATATGATCCAACCAACTTTATACACGATCACGTGATTTCCAACGGCGAGATTGTTGGATAAAATGTCCGATACGCTCTAAAATGGGTTCAATCGATGTTTCTTCTTTCATCAAGTCATAATCCGAAATATTAATGCGAAGAATAGGACAAGCATTAAAATTATTTATCCAATTTTGGTAGCGTTTATATAGTTCTTGCCAATAGGAAATGGGGGTGTTTTTTTCCATTTCGCGACCGCGTTCGTGAATACGAGCAATAATAGCATCAAAGGAGCCCTCTAAATAAATAAGCAGGTCAGGGTGTGGGAAATATGGTGTCATGACCATTGCTTCAAATAAATTTGTATAGGTTTCATAATCGGTTTTGGACATGGTGCCTTTATCGTAATGCATTTTTGCAAATATACCTGTATCTTCGTAAATAGAGCGATCCTGAATAAAGCCGCCACCATATTCAAAAATTTTCTTCTGTTCCTTAAAACGTTCTGCTAGGAAATATATTTGTAGGTGAAAACTCCACCGTTCAAAGTCTGCATAAAACTTCTCTAAATATGGGTTCGTGTCTACTTTTTCATAAGAAGTCTTAAAGTTAAGAGCTTTCGCTAACGCATTTGTCATAGTTGATTTGCCCACCCCGACAGTACCGGCAATGGTAATAATGCTATCATGTGGGATTTGATATTTTTCTCTTGGATTCATCGTTGCTTGTTCCCCTTCTATACTTTTCTAATCGATTGTTAGTTGCTTTAAGTTCATGGATACTAGCTCAATAATCTGAACCAAATGCTCTTGATAACAAACAAAGTCTAGTTTATCACCATCAATTCGTATAACTGGAATATTTGGGTGCAGCTTTTCAAATTGATTCATATAATCTTCATAATCCTGTGCAAGCTGTGCAAGGTAGGATGCTTGAATGTTTTGCTCAATTTGTCGACCGCGTTTTTGGATTCGCTCTAAAATAGTATCCAAGCTAGCATTTAAATAAATCATCATATTGGGTACAGGCATATCCTCTGTTAAAATCCGATAGATTTGCTCGTACTTTTGAAACTTATCTTTCGGTAATGTACGTTTAGCAAATATCATGTTTTTCGATATATGATAATCAGCAACGACGGGCTGATCGTTACGTAAGTATTGTTTATCTATGTCTTCTAATTGCTTAAATCGATTGCATAAGAAGAACATTTCTGTTTGGAAACTCCATTCTTCAATGTTTTCATAAAATTTTCCTAGAAATGGATTTTCCTCGACAATTTCTTTTAAGAGCTGAAATTGAAAATGAGCGGACAATTTTTCGGCAAGGGATGTTTTCCCGATGCCAATCGGCCCCTCAATAGCAATAAATGGTACTCCTGTCATCGCTTCTTCCTCCAATCTAAAAACAGAACAGGTGTAAACTATTTTATCATAATCGAAGCGTGGAAACTATGTACACTGTGTGACGTTACCCATAGTACTTTTCAAGCAGGAAGGAATTTTGTATAATAGATAGTGCTTGATTAAAAAGCAGGTGAGATATGTTAGCCTTGTAGCCTGAAATTTATAGTTATATATTTTATATGCCCCCGTAGCTCAGGGGATAGAGCATCGGTTTCCTAAACCGTGTGTCGCAGGTTCGAATCCTGCCGGGGGCGTAGGTTTATTGTCTATCAGTGTTTCCACCACAACACCACCTCCTGTAACTATAATCTCAATGAGTTACGTGGAAATGGTGTTTATTTACTTTTTTTGGGTATTTTATCATCTTCAATTACTTTATCATTTTCAATATAAAAGTTATATTGCTTTTCGTCACCTTCCAACATTATTACTCCCCCGTATTTTTGTTCAGGGATATCCTTCCAGTTATAATTTCCTCTAATTACAGCAATATCAGAGTATTGATAGCCCTTTTCCTCTCTTAAATATTGCCTTGCTATATCTTCTGTATCTACTATTTTTTTAGGGTTACCGTAAAAAAGCCTAAATAAATACAGTAAAGATTAAAAGAAAACATTATTACTAATAGAATTACCAATACTTTTCTGGAAAATAATTTATTTAACATGTAATCTCAGCACCTCTTACTTTTTATATAAAGAACTGTTATATGTTCACTCCACATTCGGCGGCACAAAATTAACATAAGTCGCTCTCTTTTGCTCAAAGCCCCCAGCCTTATGCAAATATCTGGTACAAATTTTAGCGGTCATTTCTCTGGCGTGTAATTCCATATGCCAGATTTATTTTTATGCTGCCACTTATATGTAGTTTTGATATAAACAATCCCATAGGTGGTCACACTTTTGGTAACGTAGTAAGCGAAACAAACTAAAATACTTTGTTGAACGTAAATCTTAAAAAATGTACCAACTACTATTATATTTCATCCCTAACTTCTCCTGCCCTCTTTTGATTTAGCAAACCCAGATACTTCTTTCTACTTTTACTTTTTGTTGTAACATGTTCTTCTTAAATGATAATTACAAATAAGGCATTGTTTCATGCTTATATCCCCCTCCGCTCTAACTAAGTGCATCTCTATTTGGCTGTTAATTAAACGATTTCCACCACAAGCAAGAAACTATCCATCTACCTATTTTTATCTATCCAAAGGCCGATTATAGTTTTCAATATTCTGTCTCTTTAAATGTTATAAAGACACTTTTGGCATTTCTTAGGTTCTTTTCTATCACTCATCTCTTCTATTAGTGGAAATAAATAACTTTCAGATAGTATTAGCTTAAAATTTGGAAAATAATAA
This sequence comes from Virgibacillus sp. 6R, assembly GCF_001895305.1. Lineage (NCBI taxonomy): Bacteria > Bacillati > Bacillota > Bacilli > Caryophanales > Bacillaceae > Virgibacillus > Virgibacillus sp. 6R. Next base: position 2,405,276 of record NZ_CP017762.1, read on the forward strand.
CTGAAAATAATATAAAAAAAGTGTTTTGCAAACGCTTTTTTTGTGTTATATTAATAATGAAGTTAACAAAAGTTCATATAGTTGAACATTTGTTCAAATGAATAGGAGGGATTATCTTATGGCAAAAGGAATGGTTAGAACAGTATTAGGAGATATCGAAGCATCAAAAATGGGCTTTACAATGGCACATGAACATATTCTTACAAATCCACAAGGGGAAGGAACAAAAAATAATTTGGATCACCATTTAGACAGTGTTCCATTGGCAATTCAAATGTTAAAAGAATTCAAAGAAATTGGTGGTGGGGCGATTATTGAAACAACTCCACAATCATGGGGAAGAAATACTCCGGGAATGGTCACTGCTTCTCAAGAATCAGGCGTACATGTTATTGCATGTACAGGATACATTTGTGAAGAGCATGGCATGGAGCCAGAATTAACAGATTGGTCAATCAACTACATTGCGGAGAGAATGTTGCATGATGTCCAAGTAGGGATGGATGGAACGACTGTAAAAGCTGGATGGATTAAAGCTGGTACTGCTTATAATCACATTACCTCAAACGAAGAGAAAGTGTTAAGAGCGGGTGCACGTGCAGCAATGAAAGCTGGCACATGTCTTCATACTCATACAACCGCTGGAACGATGGGAATCGAACAATGTGAAATTGTGTTAGAAGAGGGATTAGATATGAGTAAGTTCATCGTTGCTCATGTGGATCGTTTTCCTGATTTGTGGTACCATCGTCAAATTTTAAAGACGGGTGCAAACATCATCTATGATGGTCCTGGAAAAGCAAAATACTATCCAGATAGCATGAGAATTGAATTGCTTAAACAATTAGTTAAAGATGGTTACGAAGATCAGATCATGCTTTCCAATGATATGGGAAGAAGATCTCACCATAAAGTATACGGATATGGACCTGGATTCAACTGGATTAAAGAACGTTTCTTACCAAGATTGCTTGATGAAGGATTTAGTCAAGAAGTCCTTGATAAGTTTATGATTTATAACCCTGCAAGAGTTTATCAAATGGAAAAATAGAGGTGCCAACATGAGCAGACCAAAATTACAACTGGCTTTAGATAATCATGATTTATCGAGTTCTTTAGCTGCTGCTCAAAAATCCCAATCACAAGTGAATGTGATGGAAGTAGGAACGATTCTCGCTGTTGAAAATGGAATGAAAGCGGTTCGTATTATGAAAAGCCTATTTCCAGACCATATCGTATTAGCGGATATTCGCATTATCAAGGCCGGAGGAAAATTGGCCAAATTGGCCTTCGACTCCGGTGCTGATTGGGTAACGGTCATAAGTGATGCTTCAAAAGACACGATTGAAGCAGTAGTAAAGGAAGTAAAATCGCGTGAAAACAAAGATGTTCAGATAGAAATAAATCAAACCTTTACAAATGAACAAACCGAATACTGGAGATCTTTAGGGATTACACAGTTAATCTATCATCGTTCTAGTGAGGTAGTAGAGGAAGAAGAAAAATGGAGCCCAGAAGTCATCAATGAACTTAAGAGCTTAGCGGATAAAGGGTTTCAGTTGAGTATTACCGGTGGATTATCCGTTGACGAAATCAAATTATTTAAAGATGTCCCGGTTTATTGCTTTATTGCTGGAAGGAAAATCGCTAACTCCCCCAATCCTTTCCAGGCAGCGAAAGAGTATAAAGATGAAATCATCCGTGTGTTTGGATGATGGAGGTGCTGCAAATGAAAACAATAAAATTAGGAATCTATGAGAAGGCGTTGCCGCTTAATAAGGATATTGAAGAGGTTTTACACTCAGTAGCTGAAGCTGGTTACTCCTTATATGAAATAGCTTTAGACAAAGACCGTTTACCAAGGTTTCAATGGTCGACAGAACAGAAAGCAACATGGCTTCGAGCTACATTAAACAGTGGAGTCCACTTCTATAATTTGGTTCTAAGTGCACATCGCGACTTTCCTTTCGGTAGTAAAGAAGCAAAAATTCGACAACAAGCATTGAAAATTATGGAACAGGCTATTGATTTTTCAGCAAGTATGGGTATTCGTACCATTCAAATTGCCGGCTATTATACACTTGAACACGAAGTATCAACTGATTATTCTAAGAAAAGGTTTTTAGAAGGAATGTATCAATCGGCTGAACTTGCCAGTCAGGCAGGGGTGATGCTTGGCCTTGAGAATGTTGACAGAGACATAATTTCTTTAGAACAAATAAAGGAAGTCGTCGAAGAAGTTCACTCCCCTTGGTTAAAGATGTATCCAGATGTCGGGAATTTAACGGCACATCATTTTAATGTTAAACAGGCGCTAGCAGAGAACATCAACCATATCGTTGGTATCCATCTTAAGGATACGAAAGAAGGAGTTTTCAGAAGAGTTCCATATGGAGAAGGAATCGTCAATTTTAAAGCTGTGTTTGAGAGTCTTTTCAAAGCTGGTTACAAAGGACCTTTTAGTTTAGAAATGTGGAACGACAACAGCAGAAATAGCTTGGAAATTATTAAGGGGGCAAGAACATGGATATTAGATCAAATGTCACAACAAGTTCGAAGATAAAACCAAATGAACCATATGATTATAAAAAAATGGAACAAATAGCTCATGGGATTCGCCAACGGGTATTAGAATTAACTATTGAAAAAAATGGATGTTATTTGAGTCAAGCTCTTTCCAGTGCTGAAATAGTTTCTGTTTTATATGGAGGGTTAATGAAATTAGGAGAAAGCCAAGCACCATTTGTTGCTCCATCTTTTGGAGGGGTACCGGGAAACAGCAATAAAGACTATGTAACAGGTGCGGCTTATAACGGACCTACTGGCCCAGGGTATGACCGTTTATTGATATCGCCTGCCCACTATGCCGTCGTGATTTATGCGGCTTTAGTTGAGTCGGGAAGATTATCCCCAGATTCTTTGAAGGAATTTAATGTCGATGGAAGCATTGTCGAGCAAATCGGTGCCGAACATTCCCCTGGTTTTGAATTGACAACGGGTTCATTTGGTCAAGCGATAAGCCAGGCAGGCGGAATTGCTCATGCTAGAAAAATGAGGAATGAAAAAGGACGCGTCTTCTTGTTCATGTCTGACGGAGAGTTAGAGGAAGGGCAAACTTGGGAAGGAATCCAAGCTGCTGCTCATTATAAATTAGATAATCTAGTTGTTTATGTCGACGTTAATGGTCAACAGTACGATGGCTGGACAAAGGATGTCATGAATATCGAACCAATAAATTCCCGTATCGAGGCGTTTGGTGGAACTTGTGTCACGGTGGATGGACATCATATTGACGAATTAGTGAGAGCAAGCCAAACACCAACTGAAAACAAACCACTGTTCGTTTTATGTTATACCAATTCTGCACAAGGGCTACCGGAGTTAGATTATCGAAAGCCAAATCTTCACTTTGTAAGATTTCGTGATCATGAAATCGAACAGTTTAAAGCGATTCTTGAAGATATGAAGAAAGGAGTTCGCTAAATATGGTTGAATTTGTAAATAATCCTCATTCCGAAAACATGGTGAGATATGGAAGGGAAAGAGAAAATACGCTTGTCTTATCTGGTGACTTAACAGGTTCAACAGAGATTGCTGAGTTCAAAAAGCAATTGCCTGAAAAATTTGTTTCCATGGGTATGGCCGAACAAAACATGTTAAGTTGGGCTGGTGGTTTGGCAAGGGAAGGTTATGTTCCATTTCTGCATACGTTTGCTGTCTTTCTTTATCGAAGACCATACGACCAATTATCTATGTCAGTCGCATATCCTAACTTAAAGGTGCGTTTAGTTGGATTTCTGCCGGGGATAATGACACCAGGTGGGGTTACTCATCAAGCAATCGAGGATATTTCCGTTGTAAAGAGCATTCCAAATATGACCATTTTTGAAACAGGGGATGCGACCGATGTTGAAACCGTCTTAGACGCCACCGATGATATCGATGGGCCTATTTACATCCGAATGCTACGCGGACGTTTGCCTCGTTTGTTCCCGAAAAATGAACCATTTAAGTTCAATACAGCTAGAATTTTAAATGAAGGTGACGACATTACTGTATTGTCTAGTGGTATCTGTACAGAAGAGGCGATGAAGGCAGTCGAATTATTAAAAGAAAAAGGCGTACATGTGAAACACCTTCATATCTCTACTTTAAAACCATTTACTGATGAACGGGTTGTAAAAGCCCTTCATGAATCAAAAAATGGCGTTATTACACTTGAAAATCACTCGACAATTGGTGGCCTAGGTTCAGCAGTGGCTGATGTGATTGCGGAGAATGGAATCACAACCAAATTAACAAAGATAGGTATTCCGGATAAGTATGCACATGGGGCTTCTGCAGAATATTTAATGCGTAAATTTGGTTTAGATGCTCTCGGTTTATTAAATACGATGGAAAAGGCATTAGATAAGAAATTCAATATCACTGAAGAACAGGTTAAAACATTTGACTTAAAAGTAGAGCAAGAAGATATAAAGGATACTCAATTAGAAGCACTTTAAGGAGGTAACGCTTATGCTACTTGAGGAATTAAGAAAGACGGTATGTGCTCAGAACAAGGCACTTGTTGATAACGGCTTGGTGTTATGGACAAGCGGAAATGTCAGTGCAAGAGATCCAGAAACAAATTATGTTGTTATCAAACCAAGTGGCGTGTTGTTTGACCAGCTGACACCAGAGAAAATGGTGGTTGTCGATTTACATGGGAAAGTAATAGAAGGCGATTTAAAACCTTCTGTTGATACTGCATCCCATCTATATGTATATCGTCATCGCGATGATGTTCATGGTATTGTTCACACGCATTCTCCCTATGCTACAAGCTTTGCCATTACGGGAGAACCGTTGCATATCTATACAACAACTTCAGCTGCTGTTTTTGGCGGAACTATCCCAATATCCCAATTCGCCGTCATTGGTGAAGAAGAAATTGGACAGGAGATAGTGGAGAAAATAGGAGAGTCAGAGGCTATTTTAATTCGCAATCACGGTATTTTTACGATTGGAAAAACATCTGAAAAGGCATTAAAAAATGCGGTTGTATTAGAGGAAACGGCACAGTCTGTTCATTATGCGATGTTAAGAACAAAAATAGAACCTTTATCCGAAGAAGTTGTTGAACGAGGTTATCGAATTTATCATGATACGTACGGTCAGAAAAAATCGACTGTTTAAGAGAGTATTGTTCTGGAACAGAATATGCCCAGATTACCTAGGCAGCTATATGTTATCAACGGAAGCTACTAGCATCATAAAAGATTTCGGAAATCATGGGGACTACAGTTTCGAGGATTCTAAAAGAGGTAAAGAAACAGGGATTTGTAGAAATTAATTGGAATACCCCTGTTTCTTTAGATTCCCAGCTATCCGTAATCTTACGTAAAAAGCGGAATTTAAAAGTTTATATCTTGTCAGTAGTAAAACTGTATAAAGTTCAAGCAAAAAAGTAATTAAAAGAATGGTTTATGAAAACTTAACCACCCAGTATTTATCTAAGTACAATTGGTTCATGTAAAGAAAAGTCATCTTCAACAAGCAGGGTTATATTTAAATAAAGTTGAGAAAGGTAGTTTACTTCATCGTCCTTTTGTTTGCCCACCCTATGGATGAAAATAAGGAATGGTCCATTGAGATCGCTGCGGACTGCGGTTAAAGAAAAGTGTTTTAATGTCATTATTATTGATAAGGATTGTGCGAAAGAACTGCCTCGATTTTAAGGATTAAAGATGTAAACGATCTGAATTTTATCCATTAATAGAGCCAAGATACAAACTCCTTGAAATTGTGAGACACATCACATATTTTATATAAAATTAGTGTAGAAATAGTAGTATTTTATCTTTTTATTTTTTCCTACGAAGGAGGCAAAATCATGGAGTCTGTATATCATTTTGAAATGCCGACCTCGTTGTATGTGGGGAATAATGCTTTCATCCAATCGATGCCAAAACTTCTTTCTTCTTTAAAGGTGAAGCGAGTTTTGTATTTTACTAGAAGCCGGGGATTAACGATTATTCCTGATTTTAAGGGAAGAGAAGGTCTTGAAGAGGAAGTGTTTTTGGTTAAAGGGGAACCAACTGTTGCGATGGTCGACAATGCTCTAGAGTTTTATGGGCGATTTCGACCAGATGTCATTGTGAGTATTGGCGGGGGAAGTGTGATTGACTTGGCAAAATCGGTTTCTTTTTTAGCAGATGACACAAACAACCTGTTTTATTATTATGATCATCCAAACTATTTAAAGAAAACGGTACCTCATATCTCAGTTCCGACAACATTTGGTACAGGAGCAGAGGTTACAGCTAATGCGGTAATTCGGAGGGAAGATAAGAAGCAGAGTCTTCGATCCAACTCTTTAAGGCCATATGCAGCAATTCTCGATCCTACACTAACCATGGATCTTCCGCTAGATGTTTTAGTTTACTCAAGTTTAGATTGTCTAACTCAATTAATGGAGGCTTTTGTTTCCAATAAGGCGAATCCGTTAACAGATGGTATTTGCCGTGAGGGTCTTCACCTATTTCGTAAAGGCTTTCAGCTTAAACAGCTTTCCACTTTGTCAACGGAAGAACGGCTTTATTTGCAAATTGCTGCTTTATATAGTGGAGTAGCCCTGAGTAATAGCCGTTTAGGAATTATTCATGGAGTGGCAAGTATCATTGGAGGACGCTCTTCAATGGCACATGGAGAAATATGCGCTCGTTTTGTATGTCCGTTTACCGAAATGAATATAGAGAAAGCTCAAAAAGAAGATGAACAAATTCTTCATAAGTATCAAGAGATTGCTAGTATTTTAGGAGAAAAACCGAATCTAAGTGTAGAGGAATTGCCGAGGATTCTTAACCGCTACGAAGCTTCACTTGAGACTCTGACCTTGTCTTCACTTTCATTTCTCGAAGGAAAGGGAGAAGAGATAGCTAAGGAAAGCTTGTTAGCAAGTTCAACACAAGGCACTCCCTTTAGATATACGATTGAAGAAATCCTTCATGTGTTTCAATCTGTTCAAAAGGCGCGTACCCTTTAAATTGGTAATTCTTGCATTAAACAAGTGAACCCCTTCTATATTACTATAAATAGTCTATTTTTTTATAAAACCCAAATCAACATAATTTTAGAAAATTTAAATAAATTAGAAGGAAGAGAGGAAAACAACTATGAGGTTTGATGTAACAACTATCGGAGAAGGAAGTCTTCGTTTATCTGTCCCAGCTGGAAAAAGATTAAATATTGCAACTTCCTTTGATATCGGAGTTTCCGGTGCCGAAGCGAACGTAGTAGGATGTTTATCACGTTTAGGTCGTAAAACGGGATGGGTAAGCTGCTTACCAGATAACCCGTTAGGTAAAAAGGTTCGAAATGAATATCGAAGTCACGGAATTAATATAGATAAGATTATTTGGTCCAATCAATTCCGTTTAGCAACCTTGTATGTGGAGTACGCAACACCACCTCGTTCGACAAAGGTCATTTTTGACCGTAAAAATACTTGTTTTACCAATATTCGTAAGGAAGATGTCGATTGGTCTTATTTATTAGATTCAAAGATTATTCATTTAACTGGAATTACTGCTGCCTTATCCAAAAATACAAAAGAAGTAGTTCAAGAGTTGATTAAACGAGCACATGAAGCTAAGGTACCAATTAGCTTTGACGTTAATTATCGTAGCACTTTATGGGAAAAAGAAGAAGCATATGAAACCCTCCTACCGATGATTCAAAACGTAGAATTACTGTTTTGCTCGAAGCGTGATGCTAAATTTGTATTTGGCTGTGAGGGGGATGATTATGAAATGATCGGTCATTTAAAAGAAATCTCAAAAGCTCACAAAGTAGTTATGTCAAGAGGTGCTGAAAGTGTTCTAGGTTTAGAAGACGGCGTTATTTATGAGGAGCCTGCCCGCAAAGTAGTGATTGTTGACCGAATAGGTGCTGGTGATGGTTTGGCTGGTGGAATTTTACACGGATGGTTAGAAGGAGATTTTGTAAAAGGCCTTAAATATGGAGTTCTCACGGCAGCTTTAGCGTTGAGCCAATATGGCGAAGTTGTTAATACAAACGAGCAGGAAGTTAATGCTCTGTTAGAAAGTGAGGGGGCAGATATTGTTCGCTAATTAGACGAAAAGAAAAAAGTACTGAGTAGAGTTAATGTTATTTTGGATATATGGATGAAGGTTAAATTTAACTAAGGTTTAGTTTTGCTAGCTTTTATGTATAATGTGTGAAATTCTTTAGAAGAACCTATTTCCGTTTTTTCTGAATTATCAATTAAATATGCGATTGTTACAGAAAGAAGGTAAACGGTAATTAATTTTTCCAATATGGTAGGTAAGTCAGTGTTCAACTATTTGAAAGCGCTTAATATACGATTCTGATTTTCTTTGAAAGGATTTGTACGAGCAAGGATGGCAGAAGAAGACCTTACTTTTTACAGAAGGAATTATAACAGAGCATCTCAAAGACTATTTTTAAAAAGGAGTGTTTAAAATGAGAATAAAACGAACCATTGAGAAAATCCCAGCTGGAATGGTTGTCGTCCCGCTCTTTTTAGGGATGATAATTAATTCAATTGCACCGGGACTACTACGAATTGGCGGATTCACCGAAGCATTGCTAGTGAATGGCACGCTGCCGTTTATTGCTTTATTTTTAGTATGTGTGGGTGCTCAAATTCGTGTAAATATGATTGGTTCAGCTGTTAAGAAAGGTCTTACCCTACTTTTATTAAAATGGTTTATCGCTGCTGTAATCGCTGTAATTGGTTTTTCTGTTGCTGGTATGAATGGTCTGTTTCTTGGAATGGCGCCACTTGCTATCCTCGCAGCTATGAGTAATAGTGCTGGTGCCGTTTATCTGGCGGTTGCTGGAGAGTATGGTCGTGAAGATGATACTGCAGCTTATCCGTTTCTTGCCATTAATGATGGTCCTTTCCTTACGATGGTAGCTCTATCATTGTTTGGAATGATGGGGTTTATCGATGGTCTCTTTAATTTTACAGATTTAATTTCGGTTATTTTACCAATAGTAGTCGGCGCTATACTTGGAAATCTTGATGAAGATATGCGCAGGCTTCTTTCAAAAGGAACAGATTTATTAATTCCATTTTTTGCATTCTGTATTGGGATGGGGATTTCATTGCAGTCATTAGTTGAAGGAGGAATAGGAGGAGTACTCATCGGTATCTTAACTGTTGTTCTAACTGGCGGATCCGCTTATTTGATATACAGCTGGTTTGGATGGAATCCAATTGTTGGTGCTTCAGAAGGAACAACAGCAGGCAATGCAATTCCCACTCCTGCCGTTATCGCTGCGGCGAGTCCTGCATTTGCACCAATGATGGAGATTGCTACGGTTCAGATTGCAACCGCTGTAGTTGTAGGTCTAGTAGGCTTACCTTTGTTTATCACTTTCTTGGTTAAACGGTTAGAGAGAAAAGGAGTAGATATCAAAGAATTAAATCTGCCAAAGTCAGAAAGAACAAAACGGGAGGCCTCATTGCGACAAAAGGCATAAGTTCCAATGCGGAAATCAAAAAATGAAAGTTTTAAAATAAACAGCCCTTAGCGATGTTAAATTGCTAAGGGTATGTTTTTTTAATCGATATAGAGGTGTATGTTATGATTATTGTAAATAAATTTTAAAAGGTGAGGGCAAATGAATATTAAAGACCATCAAGTATTGCGAGTAGCCGAGCTATACTATAAACAGGAAATAAGTCAACAAGAGATTTCCAAATTGTTAGGGGTTTCAAGGCCGACCGTTTCACGAATGATTCAAGAGGCTAAAAGACGAGGTTTTGTGAGTATTAACATTAATACACCTGTAGAACTAGATTATAAGTTGTCCGATCAACTTAAAAATACATTTGATATAAAGGATGTCTTGGTCGTTAAGACAGATGACGAAAACTCGGATGTAACGTTAAAACGCGTCGGGTATGTTGCCTCAAGATTTCTGCTTAGTTTACTTGAACCAAATGATCGGATTGGAATCTCATGGGGAAGGACGATAAAACATGTTGTCGATTCTATCACTGAAACAGATCTTAGCAATGTAGATGTCATCCAATTAGTTGGGTCCTTGGGGAGCGGGGACCCAGCCATTGACGGACCTGAGCTTGCATATAAAATGGCAGAGCGATTCAAGGGCACCTATAAATATATTAATAGTCCTGCGGTTGTTTCGGATGAACAAGTAAAAAATGCTCTGCTCCATCAGCAGCAAATCCAAGAGGTGTTACAGGTTGCCGAAAGCTGTAAGATTGTAATAATGGGACTCGGCTCACTATCAGAAAAAAATTCAAGTTTGCATCGGACTGGCTATTTAGAAGAGACGAAAAGAAAAGAATACCTTGAAAAGGGTGTAGTTGGTCATATCCTTGCACAAATGGTCGATGAAAAGGGAGAAAAGGTTAACCTACCAAATAATTATGTTGTCGGTGTACCATTAGAATCTTTATTAAATAAAAAGTGGTCGATTGGAGTGGTTGGCCACTCATTTAAAAATGATATTACTCTTGCGGCAATTCGTGGTAAATATATTAATTCATTAGTGATTGACGAATTTACTGCTAAGAAAGTTTTGAATGACGAAGGGTGGCAGGTCAAATAGTAAAGTAGCTATGTAGCTATGTATCTATAAAACTGAATTTACGAAAAGAATATTAATTGCTCTGATTCTTCTTCATCTTGATATTATATCTAAGCCCCTTGTGGGGTTTATTACATATCAGCTAATCAATAAGCTAGCGACCTTCTTATGTCTGGTTTTCAGCAGATGTCGAGACTGGTATTGCACCTCTTTTTAATTTTTACTAGCATTATTAGTATGTTCTTAGTAATAAATTGGGTTATAAATTGTGAACTATAAACTTGTCATTTTATTCTGGGATGCTTTGTGTAACAGAATTTAGGGGCAAGTTTATTATTTTATGTTGGAAACTGTATGAAATCCGGATAGGTTACCAGTCCAAAAAAAGGCGATACCATTTTTCTTAGATAGAAAAAACCTGAGTGAACTTTGATAAGCAACAAGAATTTCAAACATATTAGAATACATGTATATGGAAAGGAAAAATGGGGATCCTCGCTATTTGATGTTGGGAGCATAACCAAAAGATAGATTCGTAGTCGGTATGACATGGAGCCTCGGCAGACATGATTTACGAGCCAAGACGCCAATATGAAAGGGATATTGGCTCACGCATAGAAATGCTATCATGTCCGCCACTCCACGTAAAACCTCCTTAAACTACCTTCTGCTCCCATACTAAATAGCGGAAAGGAAAAATGGTTGACACGATTATCTTCCCTATAAACAAGAAGACTATCTCGTAATTATATATTTTAACTACTATTTATTCGTAAATGAAGCATGCTCATTGTGCATAATTAGATTGTAACAGGAATACCTTGATGAATTGCAAGCTCTGAAAAATCAATTATTTTTCATAGTAGCTTTGTATATTGCAGGTTTTACATCAAAATATGGATCAAATCTACATTAAGCTTCCTTTTTCTCTTTCTACGCTTTATCTCAGCTCTTCTTTAATCTACTTATAACTCAACTATATTTTTGGAATAAGGGAGGATTTTTATAAGTTTTATAGAATAACTGTTATATTAAGTGATTTAAATATTCAAAAAAGGAGGATGAATATCTTTATTATAAATTATAAAAATAATTTGACATATTTATCAATAGACCTGTAGCCAACTACTAAACGAAGCTTCCACCTAAATGTACTATTATAAAGGAAAGGAATGGTTATAAAATGAAAAAAACTATTTTATTCTCCATTTTTGTCTTACTGTTAATTTTTTCAATTACGAGTCCAGTATCTGCACATTTTATGGAAAGAGATAGACATTCCGTGGATAATGGGGAAATAAGGTGGGGAACTTACCATGGTGGTACTCAATGGACTTCGGCTAGAAATACAGCCATCAATAGATGGGATGCTGAGGGCATCATTAATATTGCTGGCGACACTGCAACTACTATTGAAGATCTATCGTTTACTGATTATTCAGCTTCAGACGGAGTACTGGGCTCATGGACACAATATACTGGGGCTGATAAGATCATGTTTAATAATACCTATTTCAATAATATGTCTTCCTGCCAAAGAAACCACACTGCCCTGCATGAATTAGGGCATGCTTTAAACCTTGACCATAACAATGTTGCAGGAAGTGTTATGAGATCAGGGAGAATTTGTCAAAGCGTTTTAGGTGAACATGATAAGGCGGATTTAAGGCAGCGCTGGTAATATCAATTAACTAAGGAGGTATAAATTAATGAAAAGAAAAACGTTATTTATTATTCTTAGTATATCGATAATGGTAATTGGATTATTTAGCTATAATAAGGTAAATTCCAATGTGAATGCTACCCCTAAGGAGCATAAAGTTATAGAAATTGGGGCAACTTTTATGGCTGATTTTGATAATAAGCAAATATTAGCAGGAACAGTTGATTATATTTTTACAGGCAAAGTATTAGAGAATTTGGGAGAGGTAGATAATTTCGCTTACCCAACTACACAATTTAAAGTAGAAGCTATTCACCAATTACAAGGTAATCTCCCTTCTAAAGAAGTAGTGATTAACCAATATGGCGGACACTTAAAAGAAGAGGTAGATGGAAAAACAATCGAAACTTTATATCTATTTGAAGGAGATCCATTACTAGAAAAGGGAAAAGCTTATATATTTGCTGCTAATAAACAAGAAGATGGTAATATATTATTAATTCCTTTATATGGTAATACAAAATATGATGGGAGTGCTGTAAATAAAAGTGGATTGTTAAGTGAATTTGAGGAAGCAGTTAAAAATCCTATTGTCTCTGAATTACAAGAAAAAGTAAATAGAGCTAGAAAATAGCTGATAGCTAAAGGGAAACCAGAACTTTAATTTAAAATTCGACAATTAGAATGAAAAAAGTTCGGGTTTTCCCACTCCATGATTAATTTTGAATTTATTATTTGTGTTTTAATCTGAGAATGCCAGGTATTTAAAGTCATTTGCTTTGATATATTTTGTTATACTTTTCTATTAACTGTGCTTGCTCGGCTTCTCCGCCAATTTCAATGCTTCCTCCTACAGGGATTATCGTCTTCGTGTCATTTTCATTAGAATTTATAGTGGCAAATAGATAAGTGTTACCTTCTTTAAGCAATTCATCCTCCTCCATCAAAAATAGGTCATTTCCCTCATATCCGCCAATTTGGTTAATTAATGCAGTTTCTGTTAATTTCCCTTTAATGTTTTCTAAAACTTTAATTAAAAATCTTGTTTCAGGATAATTAGTAATAATGGTTTCATCCACTTTCTCAACTTTTCCGACAAATACATTATCTGCAAATTCAACAACTTCTTCCGGATCATTAATGTTAATTACATAATTTGACTCTATCGTCTGCACGTTTGGATTTTCAGGTGGATTATCATTATTAAAATATAATAAACTTAATGTGGCTAGAAAAGCTGTAATTGCTACTGCATATATAAGCTTGAAACTTCTGATTTTTCGTGGCATTTCTGATTTTGCACGATGGATGCCTAGGTCTCGTTTATATTTAAGTTCTTTCGGAATAGATATTTTATCTAGTTCTTGTTTCACTTTATTCAAGTTTGCTCTCTCCTTTCATGTTATTTTTCAGTTTTTTTAAGGCTCTATATAAGATGGTCTTAACCGTTCCTAAAGGTATCTCCAATAACTTGGCTACTTGTTTTATTGTTAAGTCATTGTAGAATCGAAGAATAATCACCGTTTTCTCAGCAGGCTCTAGCTGTTGGATTAATTCGTTTAACGTAATTTTCCAATCTATATTATCCGTGAAGTCTCTAGAATCTTCGTTAACTAGTGGCAATTTATCTATATCAATGATTTTATTTTTTGTTTGACTTCGAATATAATCTATTGAACAATTAATTGCTATTTTGATTAGCCATGTTTTTAAATACTGACTTTCTTTTAGGAATTTAATTGATTTGAATGAACGATATGCAGTTTCTTGAATAACATCTAAAGCAGCATCTTGATTTCCAACGTACACATACGCAACTTTATACAAATCAGCTTCATACTTCTCAAATATTTTTGCAAATGCTTTTTCATCGCTATTTTGAGCTTTTTTAATGAGACCTTTCAAAATTACACCTCCTTGGATTATTAGGCTCTACATATTAGACGACGATATCATCATTTTAGCTTTTATAATTGGATGAAAAATAATTAATTCATAATTTTCCCTATAGAGTGGAGCCTATTGTTGAGTCGATCTTTTAGAGTCATGAAATGTTTGGTACAGCCAAAGCAGAGGAAAAATGGTGACTAAGTGTTGATATACCAATTTATGCTTTTAAGTGTTGGGATAACATAGCAATGGTTAGGAGAGAAACAGTCTATGTAAAATAATTGCTGAATAGCTGTTATATAAAAAGCCCTATCAAAAGGTTCTACACCTTAAAAAGGGCTGCCTAGAGACATTTATTTTAAATACTTAGCTAATTTTGCTGCTCACAATACTCAATATATTTACGGTACATCGTTTCAATAACGATATAGAAAGGGACAAACGAAGTGATCTCTGTACCATCTTTTGTTGATCCTGGAGTTGTTGTAGCGTAAATATTGTTTGGAGACATTTGCGCAAGCTTGTTATTTTTTAAATTGGTAATGGTAATTACATCAATTCCTTTAGCATTTAATTGTTTAATGTTAGGGATAAGCGTCGGAGTGTCGCCGGATAAAGAAATAATAATAACAACGTCTGTATCCTTCATGCCCCGGTACATAGCTTCAAACTCTACTTGGTCGTGAATAAGGATGATAAATGTTTCAATTATGGAAAACATACGTTGACAATCCTTAGCGCACATTAATTGAGCGGTTCCAGTACCGTGTATATAGATACGATCTGCACGAAAAAGTAATTGATTGATATTTTCAAAGTCAACTGATTCTATGTTTTTTAATGTTTGTGCAATATCTGATTGGAATGCCTCCATCAGATTATTAGTTTCATGCTGCGCTTCTCCTTCCCATTTTAAAAAGACTTTAAACTCGCTATAGCCACTGAAACCTAACTTCTTGGTTAGACGATGAATGGAAGAACGTGAAGCATAACAGGCATTTGCCAATTCAACAATACTGAGATCATAGCATGTTTCGCGGTGACTTAAGATATATTGCAGCACATGCAAATCATTTTTGTTTAATTTATCATAATTTTTGTTGATTAAGGATTCTAATTTCATCGGACACTCCTACCTAAAAACGTTGATTACATCCAGTATAGCATTATTTCCTGTAGAAATGCGCTGATGTTCGGTATGCCTTATTTTCTATTCCTTGCATTAGTTAATGTATTCCCTTCCCCTCTTTCGCTAACTGAATACTTTCAGTTGCAGCCTTCTTTTTGACCCTGCACGCGGTTATTCTTTCACTTTTAATCCTAACATTGTAGCAAACGCGATTGCTTGTTGAGGGGAAATTTCACAACCATCTAGTTCGTCTAAAGAAACAATTAGCCTTTCAAAAGTAGAATTACTAAGATCTACATTCTTTAATGGAGTCTGAGAAAAATTGACTTCATTTAAGTCGCATTGCTGGAATTGAACCTTATTAAATTTGCATGCATAAAAATCAGTATTTCTTAAAGAACAGTGATCAAACATTACTTGTTTAGGACTACTATAATTATATGAGCTTAGATTTATTAAACAGTCGTCAAAACGAACATTTCTTAATGTAGCATCTGCAAAATTTACGCCAACCATTTTTGTATCTTTAAATTCAACACGATGAATAATGGCTTCTAAAAAATCTACATTGGAAAGATCACAGTTTTCAAAAACAACATCGGTTAATTCCACATTTTTAAATGAAGCTCCATTAAATTTTACCTGTTTAAACACAACTTCGGTAAATTCTGTTCGATCGTAGTTTTCTTTTTCACCATCACAATTAGAAAGGATGCAATGGTAAAGCGCTTCTTCGTAATCATCAATATCTAAAAGAGTGGCAGACGGTAAATCTGTTCCGATTCTTGGTTTTTCAATTTTAGCTTTAGTCATTAAAGCGGTCTCCTTATCCTATTGGCATATTTGATTAAAGCAATAAAGTGATAAATCGCAAACGTTTGTTCCTATTGTATAAAAAATAAACTTGCGTTGCAAAAAAATTGCACTTTTCGCTTTGAGTAGATGCGATATTTCGCCCCATTTTCTGTCTTGGTTGGGAAAATTCCCACGTTATGAAAACGCGTTCATAAATGGTTACGCTTTCCCTAACCCCTCAAAACCTATTGAATGAATGCGTTGCCAATCATATACTGAATGTAACAAGTGAAAGCGAAATCATAGTGTACATTCATTTGTTAGCTTATTCACTAAGATAATTTGATGGTATATACTATCTGTTTTTTACTTTTAACTAGGTTGTGAGAAAGGTACCTTCAAGTGACGGCAGTCTAGCAAGGAAATTAGAAATAAGCCTTTGCTGTTCAAAATGATTTTTAATCAAATCAAATATATAGGTGGTGGATGTTGATGAATGCAATTCGTAGATTTGGAAGTGCAATGATTGTACCAGTGCTATTATTTCCCTTCTTCGGTATTGTTGTAGGTTTAGCTACATTGTTCAAGAATGAGGCTGTCATGGGGGAGTTGGCTAATCCAGATGGTCTTTGGTATCAAATCTGGTCACTAATTGAGAATGGCGGTTGGACCGTATTTAATCAAATGGAGCTTGTGTTTGTTATCGGTCTTCCGATTTCTTTGGCGAAAAAAGCGCCTGGGCGAGCTGTATTATCAGCTGTCATGGGTTACTTAATGTTTAACTACTTTATTAACGGTATTTTAACCATTTGGGGTCCGTCATTTGGCGTTGACTTTGCGAGTGAGGTTGGTGGTACAAGTGGATTAAAAGAAATTATTGGCATTAAAACATTAGATACAAATATAATTGGTGCTATCTTTATTTCTGCGATTGTTATTTATTTGCACAATCGCTTTTACGAGAAAAAATTGCCTGAATCCATTGGTATTTTCCAAGGCGGACCATTTGTAGTTATGATTTCATTCTTTTTAATGATTCCACTAGCATTTCTTACAAGTTGGATATGGCCAATGGTGCAAAATGGAATTGCTTCGTTACAGGACTTTTTAGTTTCATCAAGTTACGTTGGCGTCTGGCTATTCCATTTCTTAGAGCGGATTTTAATTCCGACCGGTTTGCACCATTTCATCTATACACCGTTTGAATATGGGCCAGCTGTTGTGGATGGTGGTATGAAGTCATATTGGATTTCTCATTTGACAGAGTACTCAAAGGCTACGGGCGCCTTAAATGATATCTTCCCTGGTGGCGGATTCTTATTACAAGGAAATACAAAAATGTTTGGTTCCATTGGAATCGCACTTGCATTATACCATACAGCCAAACCAGAAAAGCGTAAGAAAGTTGGCGCTTTACTATTTGCTGCAGCGTTAACAGCTGTCTTTGCTGGAATTACTGAACCACTTGAGTTTACGTTCTTATTTATCGCTCCATACCTATTTGCTCTTCATGCCATTTTAGGAGCTACCATGGTTACGATCATGCATGGATTTGGTCTTGTTGGTAATATGGGCGGCGGTTTAATTGAAATAGCGGCAACAAACTGGGTACCGCTTATGGGAAATCATTGGGGTGTTTATCTCGCTCAATTTATCATTGGAATCATCTTCATTGTAATCTATTACTACACATTTAAATTTTTAATTTTGAAGTTTGATATTCCAATGCCTGGCCGTGAAAAAAATGACAATGGTGAAACAAAACTTTATACGAAAAAGGATTATCGTGCAAGCAAGGAGCAGACAGCAGCAGCTGGAGAATCTGCTGATGCTGAAAAATATAACAATGAATATGAGCGAAAAGCAGCTATTTACCTGCAAGGGCTTGGTGGTGCAGACAATATAGAAAACGTTACAAATTGTGCAACTCGTTTACGGGTTACGGTATATGACCCGAGCAAAGTAGAAGATGACATGTACTTTAAAGAATATGGGGAAGCCCACGGCGTGGTAAGGAATAATAAGAGCATTCAAGTGATTGTTGGATTATCCGTACCGCAGATTCGTGATTCCATAGATACATTTTTAAGTGATAAACAGTAAACTACACAAGGAGGAAAAAGAACATGAAACAATTTTCAATTACAATTGCTGGCGGAGGAAGTACATTTACTCCAGGGATTATATTAATGCTATTAGAAAACTTGGACAGATTTCCGATTAAAGAAATAAAGCTTTATGACAATGATGAAGAACGGCAAGGTACCGTTGCTGGAGCTTGCAGAATTCTATTAAAAGAAAAAGCACCGCAAATTAACTTTGTCGAAACGATTGACCCAGAAGAAGCATTTAGTAATATTGATTTCGTCATGGCTCATATTCGCGTTGGAAAATATGCAATGCGTGAAAAAGATGAGAAAATACCGCTTAAGCATGGGGTAGTTGGACAAGAAACATGTGGACCGGGTGGAATTGCCTATGGAATGCGTTCGATTGGACCGGTTATTGAACTTGTGGACTATATGGAAAAATACTCACCAAACGCATGGTTTTTAAACTATTCTAACCCTGCAGCTATTGTTGCTGAAGCAACACGGCGATTACGTCCAAATTCTAAAATATTGAATATTTGCGATATGCCAATTGGAATTGAGGAGTTAATGGCGGCATCGATTGGATTGTCGTCTCGTAAAGAAATGGAAGTGCGATATTATGGTTTAAACCATTTCGGTTGGTGGTTTGATATTCGTGATAAACAGGGAAATGACCTAATGCCAAAAATTCGCGAGCATGTTTCCAAACATGGCTATGTGACAGCAGATGAAAGTAAGCAGCATTCTGATGCAAGCTGGAATAGTACCTTTGCTAAAGCAAAAGATGTGCAAGCACTTGATCCAATGACCGTGCCAAACACATATTTGAAATATTACTTCTATCCAGATTATGTGGTGGAACAGTCTAATCCTGAATATACACGAGCGAATGAAGTGATGGATGGACGCGAGAAGTTTGTATTCGGAGAATGTCAAAAAATTATTGATAACCAAACCGCTGAAGGAACTGAACTAGAAATTGATGAACATGCTTCCTATATTGTAGATTTAGCACGTGCCATAGCCTATAATTCAAAAGAACGTATGCTGCTGATTGTTGAAAATAACGGCGCAATTAGTAATTTTGAACCGACAGCAATGGTTGAAATCCCTTGCCTTGTTGGCAGCCAAGGCCCTGAACCACTTGCTATGGGAGAAATTCCTCGTTTCCAAAAAGGATTAATGGAGCAACAAGTGGCAGTTGAAAAACTGGTAGTAGAAGCTTGGGTAGAAAAATCATACCAAAAACTATGGCAGGCACTTACGTTATCTAAGATTGTCCCGAGTGCAAAAGTTGCTAAAGATTTACTTGATGATTTATATGAAGCGAATAAAGCATACTGGCCAGAATTATCTTAAATATCAATAGCTGGCAATAAAATAAGCCGTCCTAGAAGGAGAAAAAACTTTTAGGGCGGTTTTTTGCACTATAGGAAAGCATTCCTGTAATAAAGCAAAATGAGGATTGAACTAAAAACGCCCCCTTGGTATGATACGAGGTGTCCAAATCTAATCATAATCAAAAATATAGCAATTTGAAGCCTTAGTTTGTTAGACTATCAATCAGGTTTGATTTTTTATTAGTAAGTAATGAATATGAAAAACTATCTTAATGGATGGGTTAACGATAAATATTAGTAAGCGATAAAAGGGACTGGCGAAAGGAATGTGATTTATGAAGCAAAGAAATATATTCAAGTTTATTATATTTTCTTTATTCTTTATTTTATTAGCTGCATGCGGGGCTGGCAATGCAGAAACCTCCGAAGGAAAGACCAAAACAGCTAGTGAAACAAAACAGGAGACATTAAATGCTACAACTGATTCTGTAGCACTAAAGGGACACACGGTTATGATTGATCCTGGACACGGCGGAAGAGATCCAGGTTCCGTAGAGTCTAACGTTGTACATGAAAAAGATTTAATTACGAATACGTCAGATGCGATAAAAAAAGCATTACGAAATGCTGGAGCTAATGTTATAATGACAAGGACAGAAGATGAAAAAGTATCGTTAGAAGATAGAAGGAACATGAGTAATGAAGAATCACCAGAGGCTTTTATCAGTGTTCATTACAATACATTTACTGATCCAAGTGTAAGTGGTTTTAGTACGTATTATTTTTCTAAGGAAAAGGATCATCAGTTAGCGCAGAGTATTAATCAGTCACTTACAGCAGCTATTGAATTACGAGATCGGGGAGTCAAGGAAAACAATTATTTTGTATTGAATGATAACGATGCACCATCTATCCTGTTAGAGTTAGGTTTTATGAGTAATCCAGAAGAATTAGCAACCATACAGTCTGAGGAATATGATCAAATAGTGGGTGCTGCAATTGTAGATGGATTGAAAAACTATTTTGAAGCAAGCTAGAATGCTTCCATCTAGGGACGTTTCGAAGGAGAGGAAATTATGAAACGGAAACATATCATCACCTTTATTGTTTTATTGCTTATGTTTATATTTACATCAGCATGTACGAATAACGATAAAGAAGAATCAACTCAGTCCAATGATGAAAAAAACGGTGAAACAAATCAGAGCTTACAGCTTCCTGAAGCGGATTTACAAAAATTAGATAGTGGCAAAGATGTAAAAGCTTTACAAATTGCTTTAAAGAATATTGGCTACGATATAAAAGATAATGGTGAATTTGATGATGCTACTGTATGGGCTGTTACAGACTTACAGATGCAGAAAGATTTACCTTTAACTGGTATCTATGAACAAGAAACTGCAAAAGTGGTTCGGCAACTACTTGAAGATAAATCTAGTGGTTTTGAAGCGGGTAAAGAATTGCCTGTTAAAGCAGAGCCTGTTACCACGGATAGTGGGACAAAAGTTACTGCAAATCCCCACGAACAATTAGTATTAGTAAATAAGGAAAATGCCCTACCACCAGACTATACGCCTGTGGACTTAGTGACACCCAATGTTCGTTTTCCTTTTACTGAAGATTTACCGAAAAAACAAATGCGTAAAATTGCTGCTCCAGCGCTTGAAGAGTTATTTGCAGCTGCAGATAAGGAAGGCTTGGAGTTGTTTGCCCAGTCTGGATATCGTTCCTATGATCGGCAAACATCGATATTTGCTTCTAATGTACAATCTTTAGGTGAAGCAGAAGCAAACCAAGTAAGTGCTCGTCCAGGTGAAAGTGAACATCAAACGGGTTTAACGATGGATGTGACTAGTCCTAATGTTGATTTCCAATTAAACGAGGATTTTGGAAATACAGATGAAGGTAAATGGTTGGCAGAGAATGCGGCTGAATATGGATTTATCATTCGCTTTCCAAAGGGAAAAGAAGAAATTACACAATATCAATATGAACCATGGCATATTCGTTATGTTGGTAAGAAAGCCGCTCAAGAAATCATGAAGAATGATCTAACATTAGAGGAATATTTATCTCAAGAATAAATGTATATCCGAAAGCAGAAAAACTCCCTTCTGAAATAGAAATATAGCAGGGAGTCTTTCTTTATAATAATTAGATAGAATATTAGTAATGGAGTGTCATGCACATTTAAACTAATGCTGTGGAAGGGATTGGCCACATTGCTTGATTTTCTGCCATATCCCAGAACATATACTCAAAGTAACTTGTCTTGACAACGATATCTTCTAATAGAGCCAGCTCATGCTCTGGTTTATCTTTAGCAATAGCATTTATTAAATCAATGCAGTCGTTAGCAAGTGCTGTGAATTCATCTGAGGAATACATTTGTACCCAACTCCCATAAAATTCATGTTCCAATGCGTTTGGCCATGTTGCTAGTATTTTCCCTATATAGTTATAGCTCCAGGCACATGCGAGAACAGCAGCGATTGTATTTTCTACGCCACCTCGTTGAGAGACATTTAGCATATAACTTGTATATGCAGTCGTTGTCGCAGCTGCTTCTGTTTCTTCTAACTCTTGTGCGGTAATACTGAATTTACTTGCATAGTTACGATGCAAATCCATTTCCATATGCAATGTGCCGTGTAATAGATTGGCAAAGGTTGTCATAGTTGTTAAATCATTTGCCTTTGCACTACCTAGTGCAAACAGACGGGAATATTCGATTAAATAAACATAGTCTTGCTTCATCCAATGTTTAAACTTTTCTTTGTCCAGCCAACCTTCCCCTAGTCCCTTCACAAACGGGTGCTCCAAATATGACTTCCAAATGGGCTCCACCTTTTTCCATAAACGGTCTGTAAATAATGGTTGCACGTTTAATTCTCCTCTTCCATGTTATTATTTTAATGCTAGAGAAGTTATGGAAACAACTCACCTTTGCAGTTTTGAGGAAGATCACTTAGCTCTGTAACGAAGTGAAGCAAAAGTCATAAAAAATCCCATTCAACGATTGTAAAGAATGGGAGTGCATGCTTGACTAGCTTGTTAATCTGTTGCAAGTCATCACTTCCCTACGCTAGTGTAAACTAGATCAGGTTCAAAGGGTCAAGTTTCCTTTCTCAGCAATAAAATTGCTCCCCTAGTGAAACATATAGTATGAAACTATTTACAGGCTATTTAATCATATTTGATTAAATAGAGCAAATAAAATGAGAAAACAAGTGTTATCTTTATAGATTGATAACTTGAAATAGCCAAACTATGTTTGTGTATTTAAACAATTAAAAAAAGGAGATGGGGATAGGATGTACCCCGTCGATTTTTATATTATCAGTTGCATTTTCATGTTGTTAGGG
The DNA here is from genome assembly GCF_001895305.1 of Virgibacillus sp. 6R. Taxonomy (NCBI): domain Bacteria; kingdom Bacillati; phylum Bacillota; class Bacilli; order Caryophanales; family Bacillaceae; genus Virgibacillus; species Virgibacillus sp. 6R. The sequence continues at coordinate 2,428,141 of NZ_CP017762.1, forward strand.
TGGTTCATTTTGGAACAAGAAATTACTCATCGTAATTTCAGGATTTAATGAATCAATTTTTAAAGGCAATAAAAATCAGTTAGCTAAAGTCGGATTATTTCAATAGGGTATGGGTGTCTTATTGATTCTTTTCCCTGTTGTGGAATATTTTTTAAACGACTGGGATTATGGATAGTTGTTGCCCGCTTATTCCCGTACCGATTGAAATATTTATAAGAATTCAATTCTTAAGTATAATTAAATGGATACTTTGCATGCTTTTGGTCTGTTAAATGGTACTCAGTTTGGGTAGGATGAGGGTAGAGTATGTAAAGGAGAGGAATATTCATGCTTTTAGAAGTAATTACAACGAATTTAACAGATGTGATTGAGGCAGAGCAGTATGGTGCAGATCGGATTGAACTTAGTCCTGCAATGGCGGAAATTGGCTTAACACCAAGCTTCGGTTTACTAAAAAATGCGGTAGAAGCTGTAAACATTCCTATGAATGTAATGGTTCGTCCACATAGTCAATCGTTCGTATATAATAAACATGATTTAGACACAATGAAAGCGGATATAGAGTTAATTAAGAAAGTTGGAGCAAATGGGATTGTTATTGGTGCATTGACGGTTAAACAGACCATTGATGAGGAAGTTTTAAAACAGTTGTTGGATGTGGCTGATGGTTTGGAAGTAACCTTCCATCGGGCGTTTGATTTTGCCCGTGATCAAGTAGAAGCATTACAATGCTTAGCAAAATATGAGCAAATTACAACGATTTTAACAGCCGGTGGTAATTATAAAGCTCCTGACGCAATTCCACAACTGCAGCAAATAATTGATTTAGCCAATGATACGCATTTATCCGTTATGGTTGGTCACGGTTTAAGGCCAGAGACATTTGCCGATGTCTATCATCAAGTAAAGCCACAAGCCTTTCACTTTGGTTCAGGTGTACGAATAAATAATTCGTTTGCTCATTCGCTTGATCGTAGTAAAATACAACAAGTCAAAAGAACAATGAAAGGAAATTAGTTTTTTCAATAAAAATACCTGGGTTTTATCATTCATAAAACCCAGGCTCAAACTATTATTTCTTTGTTTTCGGGTTAAAAGCATCTTTAAATCCTTCGCCGATAAAGTTAATTGATAAAATGGTTAACGTTATTAACAAACCAGGTGGTAACCATACCCACCACAGGTTTTCGAACGTACCAGGGTCACGGGCTGCTTGTAGCATATTCCCCCAGCTTGGCGTGCCAACTGGTACACCGAAGCCAAGATAACTCAATCCAGTTTCGGCCACAATCATCGCTGCTAATAAAAGTGTTGCCTGAACGATAATGGTTGATATGACGTTAGGGAGTATATGTTTAATCATTACTTTAGAAGGCTTGGTACCGATTGATACCGCACTTAATACATATTCATTTTCCTTTTCCGACATAACCTTACTTCGAATTACTCTTGCGGCTCCGGTCCAGCTGAGTAAGCTAATAACAAGAATTAATGCTAACACACCACTGTCAACAAAAATCGCTTGTAATACAATAACAAAAATCAGGAACGGGAAATTCATCATAAAATCAGTAAATCGCATGAGAATACTATCAATTTTATTCCCGTAATAACCTGAAATTGTTCCTATTAACGTAGCAATGAATATAATGATGGCCGTACAAGAAAAGCCAATTAATAACGATGTCCGTCCACCATATAATAGCATGGTAACGATATCCCTACCTGCACTATCTGCACCAAGCCAATGTTCAGCAGAAGGCGGTGCTTCAACAAGCTTTGGGTTTATGCGACTCGGATCAATATCAGATAAAAGTGGTGACGCCATGGATAATGCTGTTACAACTAATAGGAAAATAAGACTAGCCATTGCAGGAATATTTCGGATAAATTTTTTTCGGGCCATTGCCCATTGTGATAAACTTTTCTTCTTTGGAGGGGTCTGCTGAACAGTTTGGTTTGTAATTGGTTCCATTTAATCTACCTCCTCCATTAATCCAATCGTATTCTAGGATCCACTAACGCATAGAAAATATCAGCGAGCAGATTTCCAATAAGTGTCATAACGGTTAATAGCATCGTGATCGCCATAACTACTGTGTAATCTCGATTATTAATTGAATCTACAAATAGTTGACCTACCCCTGGATACGTGAAAATGGTTTCAATAATAACAGATCCTCCGATAATACCAGCTAAATCAAACCCTAATAGCGTAACGATAGGGATGACAGAATTACGTAAAATATGTTTATTATATACTTTCTTTTCAGGTGTTCCTTTTGCGCGTGCCATACGCACAAAATCTTTTTGAGAACTTTCAATCATGTCGTTACGTAAAAATTGCGTATAGCTAGCAATTGGCAATAAACCAAGACATAATGACGGTAAGATAGCATGTTCTACTTTACTAACGATATATTTCCATGTCCCAGGGTCTACCCCCGAACCAATACTTCCAGTTGCTGGGAGCCACCCTAATTGAAAGGAAACAAAGTAAATGAGCAATAAAGCTGCTACAAAACTCGGCATGGCAAGTGCTAAATAATTTAATACTTGTACACCATAGTCGCCTAATGTGTAGGGATGGCGGCCTGCATATCTTCCCATTAAAAAGGACACTATGTATGTAATGATCATGGCTACAACAGCTAGTAATATGGTATTAGGCAGTCGCGATAAAATTAATTCTGAAGCGGGCATTTTATGCACGAATGATTGCCCAAAATCCCCTTGAAAAAATCCACTGACCCAGTTTAAATACTGAACATAAGTGGGATCATTATAGCCAAGCTTTTCTCGCATTTCTTCAATATACGCTGGGTCTGTATTTAATGGATCAATTTTCCCTGTAAGGGCATCTCCTGGCATTAGGTTTGCCAGGAAAAATACCACTACAGAGACAAGGAAAATAATGGGGATCATGATGGCTACTCTTCTTAATGTGTATATGAGCATATTATTTTCCCCTTATCACTAGTTTTATATTTTATTCTTCGTTAGCGTCTGTTACCCACCATAAATGTGTGTTTTGCTGAGATGTAAATGAATTGGTGTGAACATTTTGTAGACGTTTGTTCACTGCATATACATCCACTGGTGCGTATAGGAAAATGTTTGGCAATTCATCGTTAATCAGTTTTTGCCATTCAACATAAACATTTTTACGGTATTCTTGATTAAAAGCTTCATCGCTAAGTCCTTTTTCGATTAACTTATCTGACTCCTCATTTACCCAACGCGCATAGTTTGATACGCTATCTGATTTCCATAAACCTGTTGGGTCTGGATCAGAAGCAAGTCCCCAAGCGCCCATAAAGGTTTCGACAGAGGGTTCATCCTTTTCCAAGACATCATAGAATAAATTAAACTCTTTAAGACCACCGTTTAATTTCGCATTGATGCCAACATCCTGCCAGTTCTGTAAAATGTATTGAGCACGTGGTTCAGAAATATCTGAACCTGACATAGTATCGAAGTTTACCGTAAACTCTTTTCCGTCTGGATCCTCACGCCAGCCATCATCATTGACATCAACATAACCAGCTTCATCCAATAATTCTTTTGCTTTTTCAGGGTCGTAATTGTATTGTTCAAGCTCTGATTGATCCGCATATGCCCAGCTGACAGGAGGTACCGGTGCTCCAATTACTTCACCAAGACCATTGGAAAAGGAATCCAAAATTCCTTGAATGTCAATTGCATAAGCCATTGCTTTACGTAGCTGTTTGTTTTGAAATTTTTTATTGTCCATCACGTTTACGCCTTTCTCGGCATCCCAATGACCTAATTTAAAGCCGATATAGTTAAAGCTCAGTGCTGGCTCTTCAATCGCTTCTACGTTATCAAGCTTTTTAATTTCAGGGTATTGGCTACTTGGAGCTTGCATGATATCTATCTCCCCATTTTTAAGAGAGCCTGTTGCCACAGAAGCATCAATAACCTTATAAACGACACCGTCCAAGTATGGCTCGCCCTGCCAGTAATCCGCATATTTTTCCATTTCTACCATTTCGCCTGGTACGATGTTTTTTACCTTAAACGGTCCAGTACCAATTGGGTTTTTACGGACAGCATCCGATTCAGGTAAATCAGCTACTTCAATACCCTCGTAATGATGTTTTGGCATTGGGGAGCTCCATAGATTTGAAATTGTATTTGGTGCAACATCTGTCAACGTTAGTACAATCGTCTTCTCGTCGACAATTTCAATTCCTGAAATGCTGTCTACTTTTCCTTTGTTATAGGCTTCTACACCCTCAATCATGTTCACATTCGTATAGCGCATCCCTTCGTAATCCGGATGTGCAATAACTTCATAGGCATAGGCGACGTCCTCCGTAGTAAGTGGCTCGCCGTCATGCCACGTAATTCCGTCTTTTAGAGTAAAAGTAACAGTATTCTTTTCTTTATCGACTTCAAAGTCTGCCATACCTGGTTCTGGCTGTAACTCATCATTCGTATCGACTAGACTATCTGTTATAAATCTTAAAATTTTCTCATCATCCTCACCTTCATAAAACCCACGATCCAAAAGGCCTTGGAATGGTTGTGTAAAGGCAAATGTAACGGTGCCGCCTTTTTTAGGCTCACCTGCCTTTGCTTCAGCGTCATCACCAGACCCTTCTGCTTTCTCATCCCCTGAGCTACCTTCACCTTCCTCGGATGTCGTATCGGCACATGCTACTAGAAATAAAGATAACGATAGAAAAATTAATAAAAACAACCAAACTTTCTTTTTCAACACTTACGCCCCCCTAAAAATAAGTGATTATTCATTCTCATATAATAGACATGCGACCTGGTGGTTAGGCTTCACCTCCTTTAATTGCGGGACAATTTCTTTACATTTATCCATTGCCATGGGACATCTTGTATGGAAAACGCAGCCGTTCGGCGGACTTTGTGGGTTTGGGACATCACCTTTTAGGATAATGCGTTCCTTTTTATTTAATGGGTCTGGTTCAGGAATTGCGGAAATTAGTGCTTGTGTATAAGGATGCAATGGTTCTCTATAAATGGATTCTTTCTCTCCGACTTCTACCATTTTACCTAGGTACATGACACCAATATGATCACTCATATGTTTGACTACACTTAAGTCATGGGCAATGAATAAATAAGTTAAATCAAATTCTTCCTGCAGTTCTTTCAAAAGGTTTAACACTTGCGATTGAATGGATACATCCAGTGCACTTACTGGTTCATCAGCAACAATTAATTTAGGGTTTAAAGCCAGTGCCCTTGCTATTCCAATCCGTTGACGCTGCCCTCCTGAAAACTCGTGCGGATATTTATAATAATCTTCTTCACGAAGACCAACACGTTTTAATAGATGTTGCACTTCTGGTTTTAGTTCCTTATGGGATTTATTTCGATAATTTCGAAGAGGTTCATCCACTAAATGCCCCACCATCATTTTCGGATTTAGTGAAGCATATGGATCTTGAAACACCATCTGGTAATCCTGTCTTGCTTTACGAAGAGCAGAACCACTTAAATTAGTAATATCTTTACCTTCAAAAAAGATTTTTCCATCTGTTGCATTCGTCAACCTTAAAATAGTACGACCTGCGGTAGATTTTCCGCATCCCGACTCACCAACGAGGCCAAACGTCTCCCCTTTGCGAAGGGTGAGGGAAATATCATCTACGGCTTTCACACCGCCTGTTTTTCGTTTGAAAAAGCCAGTATGAACAGGGTAGTATTTTCTCAAATTTTTGACTTCTAAAAGTAAACCTCTTTGCGTTAAATCTTTTTTCTTTACTTCCGTATTCTGGATCATACCTTTTCTACCTCCTTAATACGTGATGTCTTATGTGGATAACATTCATCAAATAAGAGGCAGCGTGCATATTGACCGGCAGCCACTTCAGCAAGTTGTGGTGTTATAAGCGGGCAATCTCCGAATGCTTTTGGACATCTGCCAGCAAAACGGCAACCTACTTCAGGCATATTATCCAATGAAGGTACTATACCATCAATGGTGTTTAGTTTTTCCACTGTCTTATCCATCTTTGGTATACTTTCCAGCAATGACTGCGTATACGGATGTTTAGGTTTTGTAAATAATTCAACGACACCAGCCTTTTCTACGATTTGTCCAGCATACATAACGATTACTCTATCGGCCATCTCTGCAACGACACCTAAATCATGAGTGATGAGCATAATTGCCATGTTGACTTGATTTTGTATACCTTTAAGAAGCTCTAGTATTTGTGCCTGAATCGTTACATCCAATGCTGTTGTTGGTTCATCTGCAATTAATAGTTTGGGCTGCAGTGCAATCGCCATAGCGATAATGACACGCTGACGCATCCCACCAGATAGTTGGTGCGGATATTCATCCATAATTTTTTCTGGACGGGATATTCCTACTTGTTTCAACAGGTCAATGGCTTTATTTGTAGCTTTTTGCTTGGATATTTCCAAATGATTAAATAAAACCTCCCTCAACTGCCAGCCAATCGAAAAAACAGGATTTAATGCTGTCATAGGTTCTTGAAAAATCATTGCAATATCTTTACCACGAATTTGGTTCATTTCCTTTTCCGACTTTTGGACCAGATCTTCTCCATTAAAAATAACTTCTCCTGCAGAAATCTTAGAATTTGTCTTTGGAAGAAGCTGCATAATAGATAATGACATAACACTTTTTCCACATCCTGATTCGCCAACGACGCAAACAATTTCTTTAGAGTTGACGTTAAAACTCACATCCATTACGGCATGATGTAATTCATTATCTATTAAAAAACCTGTATGTAAATTTTTAATTTCAAGTACGCTTTGGGCTTGTTGTTTCTGCGACAAAATAAAACCCCCTTATCCTTCAAGATAATACATATATTTTTGAATAATTTGATTAACCCAACCTTTCTGTTAATCGAGAGTATATAATATTTTTAAGGAATTAACAAGGCTTACAATCACTTTCATTAGATGTTTTTCAAAAATATTAGAATAGTTATTAATTTATATGATTTCTCTAAGCGAGAAAGAATAATTAGTATTGGAAAAAATGCAAAGTACTAAAGATGTTTGTTAAAGTTTGCCTTGAGCAAATGAGTTGTAGAATATTAAATTATCTGGAATAATAAATGGCATAAAATTAACGAAATAGTTAATTTTAAAATAACAACAAGAATAGGGTGATTAAGATGAACAAACTGTTTGAACAAGGGTATTTAGGTACACAAGTATTAAAAAATCGCTATATTTTAGCGCCCATGACTAGAGTTAGCTCGGAAGCAGATGGAACACCCAATGAACGTGTACACCGTTATTACGAAAGATACGCAAAAGGTGGTTTTGCCGTTGTTATTACGGAAGGCGTTTATCCTGATACAAAACATAGTCAAGCCTATGAATTTCAGGGCGGGTTAGCTACTGAACAACACGCTGCAAACTGGAAACCAATTGTAGAAAGTGTCCAATCACATGGTGCATTAATGATTGCACAATTGATGCATGGCGGGGCACAAACCCAAGGGAATTATTATTCGGATGTTACTGTCGCACCATCTCCATTCACTCCTCCGAGTGATAAAGCTGAAATTTACGGAGGTAGCGGTCCTTACCCTGAAGCAAAGGAATTAACACTTGCTGAAATTGAAGAAGTGAAACAAGGGTTTGTTCAATCGGCTAAATATGCGAAGAAAGCTGGTTTTAATGGAGTGGAATTGCATGGAGCAAATGGTTATTTACTCGATGAATTTTTATCGAAAGGGATTAATCAGCGTACGGATCAGTATGGCGGCAGTGTAGAAAATAGGGTCCGCCTTTTAAAAGAATTGATAGTTGATGTTCGTGAGGCGGTAGGAGGGACGATGATTGTAGGTATTCGCATTTCCCAATTAAAAGCAACAGATAAAAGTTATAAGTGGCCTGGTGGAGAAGAAGAAGCGGCTACTATTTTCTCTGAGCTTGGAAAAACAGATGTGGATTATATTCATATTTCGGATGATGACGCCACTACGCCAGGCTTCGGTGATGGAACGATGACAATGTCAGAGGCAGCCAAAAAATATTCCGGTAAGCCAATTATTGCTTGTGGAAGCTTGGGCGACCCAGAAAAAGCTGCTACGGTTATTGAACAGGGACAAGCTGACTTTATAGCAATTGCCCGTCAGGCGTTAGCCAATCCTGATACGCCAAATCGAGTAAAAAATGGAAAACCGCTAGATACATTTGATGGAAAAGCAATTCTGACACCAAGAGCATATGTAAAAGATTTTGAGCTAGAAATGTAACGTGCCCTGAACGACTGTCGTAAATAGAAGCATGCTATTGGGTGCTTTTATTTACGACAGTTGTTTTTTACAACTAACATTTTTCGAAAGTATAGATTCACTACAGGTAAAGATGCAAGTATCCTTCCAACATCTTTATCCCACAGGTGACTTTCAAGTAAGACTAGCCTCTCTCTTCTGCAAGGTAAACCAGAGGCGGACAGATGAGAGGCTGTAAAAATATCCAATCTTGTTCAGAGGTCTTTAGGCTACATCCCTGTGTAACTAATAATTAAAGTTGGAAAAAAACTCTCGCTGATGTGGTTGCGATTTTATTAAAGCGATATAATAGAAAGAAAAGACAAGGTGAGAGGAAGCCCGGTAAATATTTTCCAGACTCGTGGGATAAATATAACTTGCAATAGATGCCTTTTATATGCTATAGTTTTTAAAATTTACTCATATTACTTGGGTAACATGGTGGAAAATATGTCAAATAATTAAAGGAGGTGTTTGAGAAATTCTAAGAAAACAAGAGCATTTGGAAGATATTTTAATTATATAGAGGGGGGTATGTTTAAATGAGGAATGTAACATTAGAAGCTGTATTTTTACATCCGATTACGCAACGATATCTGAAACGTTCAGGTGTGGCTCATGCGATTGCTGTAGCAGAGCATGCATTTGTATTAGCGGAGCAGTATCACGTAAACCCTGACCATGCTACTAAGGCTGCATTATTACACGATGTGGGTCACTACACCTGGTATCGGGAAGGCAAATGGGATTATGATATGTATCGAAAAAATGATATTCATGCGATTAAAGGAGCAAGCCGTGCGCATAAATTACTCATTCGAATTGGTGAGGATCGTCAGGTGGCTAAGGAAATAGCAGTAGCTATCCTCCTTCATACAGATTCTTATTTGCCAACCGGTGAATTGCAATTAAAGCCATTACAGCAAGTGGTTCACTTGGCGGATGAAGCTGATGAAGAAAGTGGTGGAAATCATCATTATAGACGCATTGATGATAAAGTTGCGTTAGAACGAGTTCGGTTATTAGACAAAAAGATTGAGCAATGGTTAAGAATGAATGGGATGAAACATATTATTTAAACTCGAGAAAAGATAGGAAAGTACTAATCAAGGGTCGGAGCTTTTATACGCCTCCATCCCATTTTCCTTGCTTTCTGGTTTACATATTTTCTGTTAACTGTTAAGAACTCCGATATTATCCGCTTTGAAAATGCTCCCATATAGGGCTTATTCACAAATATTTTGTCTTTCCTTCTATTTTTCATGATATCCAATTCTATGTTTCCAACTTGAAAAAATTGTGTCCGTAAAAATTTTTATTCAACTCTTCTTTACCTCACCTTTTTTGACCGACTTTATATTGCATGCTGTAAAGGTTCTTCGCTTTTTCAGAATGATACCATAGACACATGAATCAGCAGGGAATCATATAGTTAAAACAAGAGTGAAATAAAATGGGAGGTTTTATGGTGAAGCCACCATTACCCAAAAATTACATCTATACGATTCTCTTATTTTGGTGTGCCCTTGTTGTTGTTTCTGCTGTTTATATAATAATCCCTATTACGGATTCTTTAGCAGCCTATTTTCAGGTTACAGAACAACAAGCTGCTTGGATGAGCAGTGTGTTTTCTATTTTTTATGCTTGTGGTTTTCTGTTGTTTGCTCCTTTATCACAAAAATTTGGAAAAAAACAGATTATCGTTTTTGGTTTTTTGGTACTAGCTTGCTTTACCTTCTTGACAGCGCTTCCCCAAGCTTTTAATGCGGTTTTAACCTTCCGAGCGTTGCAAGGTTTGTTTGCAGCAACCTTCGCTCCAACAGCTCTTGCATATGTTTTTGAACTATTTCCTGACTATTGGCGTATTACAGTAATTGGTTATATTAGTTTTGGCTATGTGTTAGCTGGGGTTACTGGTCAAGCTGTTGCAGATCACGTGAACCAGATATTTGATTGGCAGTCGGTGTTCTATATGTTTGCTGCTATTTATATTGTTACGGCTCTTTTGTTCATATGGTTATTGCCAAAAGTAAGCAATGAAACGAAAAAAAATGTTATGGCTGAATACATGCGACAATTGCAAGTGATCTCAAAACGGAAAAATTTACTATTATGCTACGGTATTACTTTTCCCCTGCTGTTTACTTTTATTGGCATGTATACGATTTTAGGAGATTATTTGCAAGCGGCTCCCTATTATTTATCAGATGAAGCCATTTACTATGTTCGGGCATTAGGGGTTATTGGTATGATTTTTTCACCGCTTGCAGCGAAACTAGCTGGTCGGGTAAAAGAACTGACGCTCCTTCGCTTTAGCCTGTGCCTCAGTATGATTAGTTTAATACTGATGGGTATAAGTAGCAGTCTGCAGTTTATCGTGACTATGAGTATAACGTATGTAGCCGGGATAGCTTGTACCTTCCCGATTATTATGAAGATAATTGGTGACATCAGTGGACTAGAAAGATCTGCTGCTTCCTCATTTTATGCATTTGTTCTATTTATTGGTGCTTCTCTTGGTTCGATTACGCTTGTCATGGTAGAAATATGGGGAAGAACAGGAACACATTTATTCCTAGCAGGATGTTTAGCAATAGCCTTTTTAATAGCGCTAAGTATGAAGCTTCATGGCGAATATAAAAGAGACGGCAGTTTCTCAGAAATCCTCCTTCAACAAGACAAGCATAAACGATAAGGGAATAGTTTGCTTCCATACTTTATCGTTTATGCATAGATAGCGCATCCAATTATCGCTGTCTTTAATATACAGGTGCTTTCGTCTCTCCATAATCTATTTCAAAACCAAGATCTTTTAGCATTTGAAAGTCTTTTGTTGCTACTTGTCCAGCGGTGGTTAAATAGTCTCCTATAAATATAGAATTTGCTGGATATAAGCTTAGAGGTTGTAGACTTCTTAAATTCACTTCACGCCCTCCGGACACCCTAATTTCAGTGGTTGGATTCGTAAAACGAAACAAGCATAATACCTTTAAGCAATACAATGGGTTTAACTCATCCGTTCCTTCAAGTAGCGTTCCTTCCATTGCGTGTAAAAAATTAACAGGAATAGAAGCAGCTTCTAATTCTTTTAAGGCCAATGCCATTTGGATAACATCTTGTTTCGTTTCTTTCATTCCGATAATGACTCCTGAGCAGGGCGATATATTCGCTTTTTTTACTTGGTTTAAGGTTTGTACACGATCTTGATAGGTATGGCTCGTAGTAATATTATGGTGATGAGCTTTAGACGTATTAATATTGTGGTTATATCTGTCAACACCTGCATCTTTTAGTTGCTCTGCTTGTCCTGGTTTTAAGATGCCAAGACAGGCACAAATTTTTAAAGGGTACTTTTCTTTAATTTCCTTAACAGCACTTGTAATGTGATTCAATTCCCGTTTTGTTGGTCCTCGCCCGCTGGCAACAATACAGTACGTACCAGCATTCATTTGCATGGCTCTTTCTGCCCCTTTTATAATGGAGGCTTTGTCCATCATTTTGTATTTTTGAATGGGATTTGTGGAATCACGGGACTGTGCACAATACCCACAATTTTCCGAGCATGCCCCAGATTTCGTATTTATAATCATATTTAATTTTACTTTATTGCCGTAATAGTGTTTTCTAATAGAAAAAGCACTATGCAATAACGGTAGAATGGCATCGTCTGGGCAATTTAAAATGGCTAAGCTTTCTCCCTCGGTTAGTGCATATCCTTCTACAACAGCATTTGCTAATGATTGGAAATTTAACATAAATAGAATTTCATCCTCTCATTTTTATATGTAATTAAGAATAACATAGAATCGTATTATCGTTAACCTATTTTTATATTGGTTAACGATAATGCAAATGTAAGGAAATGTCAAGGTTATGAACAGTAATAATAGTGTTGTTAACTTACTTCTTACATGTGATTAAAGAAGAGAGTGCGATATTCTATTGCTTTATGTGAAACTGATAATTTAATAGATATTATAAAGAGAAAAATGCTATTTTTCTGTCTTCCAAAAAATAGGACTATTCAAGCAGTAAAAAAAATGATAAAATAAAAAAGCAACTCTAATTTTTTTTCTAAACCTTGCAAGACGCTGCTCGTTATATCCCATTTCTTAAACTCTACCACTCATCCAAATATTCAATAGGATAAGGTTGTTCAAAAAGCAAGTTCTTATATCTGAAGAAAGACCTTCTATAACGAAAAAACAAAGAAAGCGCATTCTTTTAACTGAACTCAAAGGAGTTAAAAGATGAGACCCAAAATAAAAGTTAGAGAATACTGAGAAGTCTATCGCTTTCCATTTTATTCATTATTCGGTGTTTTTGGTCTACTGTTAACAGAGATAGAACAGGAAAGGAAGATGCTTATGAGTCTTACAAAGAAAATATTGATTGCCCTAATATTAGGTGTTGCTGTAGGTATTGGCTTAACATTTGCACCTACTGATGTGTTTTCTGTGATTGATACGTATGCATTGAACCCAGTTGGAGAAATATTTTTAAATTTAATTATGATGATTGTAGTACCAATTGTGTTTGTGTCTATTGTACTCGGCACAGTGGGATTGGGTGATCCCTCCAAATTAGGAAAAATAGGGATACAAACGATTAGCTTTTACTTAATAACTACAGCTATCGCTTTAGTTATTGGTTTAGGGGTAGGATTGGTTCTGAAACCAGGTGAAGGTGGAACGTTTGACATAGGTGATGCTTCATATGAAGAAGAGGCAGCGCCACCAATTATGGATACAATTGTCCAAATTATACCAAAGAATCCAATTGAAGCAATGTCTACAGGAAACATGTTACAAATAATCGTTTTTGCTATTTTTATTGGAGTAGCTTTAGCTGTGCTTGGTAAGAAAACGAGCGGTATACGCAATTTATTTGAACAGGCAAATGAAATATTGATCTTCCTTGTTAATGCAATTATGAAAACTGCTCCATACGGTGCGTTTGCCTTAATTGCCTCAGCGGTGGGAGAAGCTGGATTAGACGCGTTAGGTTCGATGTTTATGTATATGTTTGCAGTTATTTTAGCCTTAGTGTTACATGGTGCAATTACGTACAGCATTGCCATTAAGACATTAGGAAAGGCAAGCCCAGTAAAATTTTATAAATCGTTTTTCCCGGCAATGTCCGTTGCTTTTAGTACTTCTAGTTCAAGTGCTGCATTACCAGTATCGATGAAGATGGCGCAAGAAAAGCTGGGTGTAAAAAAATCAATCAGTAGTTTTGTTCAACCATTGGGTGCGACGATTAATATGGACGGAACTGCAATTATGCAAGCAGTTGCTACTGTCTTTATTGCGCAAGTTTATGCAGAACCGTTAGGCTTAAGTCAAATGCTAATGGTTGTTTTAACAGCTACGCTAGCAAGTATTGGAACAGCAGGGGTTCCTGGGGTAGGATTGATTATGCTAGCGATGGTGTTAAAACAAGTAGGCTTACCTGTAGATGGAATTGCCTTAATTATTGGAGTAGATCGATTATTGGATATGTTACGTACATCCTTAAATATAACAGGAGATGCGGCGTGTGCATATATCATTTCAGAAAATGAAAAACGCAAAAATGATCTGCTGGAGGAAAAATCAGCTTAAACCATGTTAGCTTTAAAACACGTCTATCCGTAGGCGTGTTTATTTTGATGGGGTTCCTGCCCCTTTTTCATTGTATAGGAACCTATAAAATTAGGTGCTTGGGGATACGAAATAACCGAATAGCCACATCCGGATCCATCGTCCAGTAACTATGCGACTTTAGAAATGCGCCCTACGATAAGACATCATCGGTTTGTCACTAAGAGGAAGGCCGACTAAAAACGGGCTTGCCGCCCAGACGTCGGCATACCCCAGTTTTAGTGACATGATTCCTTTATCTTTAGTTGATTCGTTCCAGTCGCTACGTTGCTAAACGGGCGCTTGCGCCTTTGTTCATGGGGTTCCCGCCTCCCTTTTTCATTTATTGTATGGATGTAAAATAAAGATAACACTTTAAAAATGTCACAAAATGTTCTAAAATAGATACTAGTTACCTAAATGTTTACATAATTTTAAAAAGAATGTCTCTTGGTTGCTTTCATATTAGATGGTGTTTAAGTATGAATCAGCTTAAATAAGGTGTAAACAGCAGGAATATGTAACCGATACCAATTTTAAAACATACGAGGTGATGATACGTGGATATGGAGAAGATCCCCGCTAGAGAAGGGAATCATAATCTTAAGGATTATGAACGAGCGAGACAAACATTTTCGTGGGACAGTATAAAATCGAACTTTTCTTGGTTTGAAACAGGCAAGGTAAATATGGCTTTTGAGGCAGTGGATCGTCACGCTGATAATCCGGATAAAAAAGATCAGACTGCGTTGTTATTTTCATCACCGGATCGAGAAGAGAAGCTAACCTTTGACGACCTGCGTAGAGAGAGTAATAAGTTTGCAAATGTTTTACGTAAGTATGGAATAAAAAAAGGGGATCGAGTGTTTTTATTTATGCCGAGAAGCCCTGAATTCTATGCGTCTTTCTTCGGTATTATAAAGGTAGGTGCTATTGCTGGACCTTTATTTGAAGCTTTTATGGAGCAAGCTGTTAGAGACCGTTTACAGGATAGTGAGGCAAGAATGCTGATTACGACCCCTGATTTATTGAAACGAGTTCCACAAGCTGATTTGCCCGCATTGGAAAAAATAATTCTTATTGGTGAGCATGAAGAAACGGTGGATCAATATATTAATTATAAAGTGGAAATGGAAGCAGCCGCCAATGAAACAGAGATTGAATGGGTTGACTTGGAAGACGGTATGCTGCTTCATTACACCTCTGGGTCTACAGGAAAACCAAAAGGAGTTTACCATGTGCACAATGCGATGCTGCAGCATTATGCAACAGGCGATTGGGTGCTGGATTTAAAGAAAAATGACATTTATTGGTGTACCGCTGATCCTGGTTGGGTAACAGGTACCAGCTATGGAATTTTTGCACCTTGGCTCCATGGCGTGACGAATGTCGTCCGTGGGGGAAGATTTTCGCCTGATGATTGGTATCATACACTTGGAAAATATAGCGTTACAGTTTGGTATACAGCACCAACCGCATTACGTAAGTTGGTTAGTGCAGGGAAAGAAACGGTTGAAAAATACGATCTTTCTGCATTACGCCATATCCTAAGTGTTGGTGAGCCTTTGAATCCAGAAGTTATTACGTGGGGATTGAAGGCTTTTGAACTTCGCATTCATGATACATGGTGGATGACAGAAACGGGAGCACAATTGATTGTCAATCTTCCCTGCTTGGAAATACGGCCTGGTTCCATGGGTAAACCAATTCCAGGCATTGAAGCAACGATTATTGACAATGAAGGAAATGAATTACCCCCGTATCAAATGGGGAATTTAGCTATTAAAAAAGGATGGCCCTCGATGATGCGTACAGTCTGGAATAATCATGGAAAATATGAAAGCTACTTTATCCATGGATGGTACGTATCAGGTGATAGCGCTTATAAAGATGAAGATGGTTATTTTTGGTTCCAGGGACGTTTAGATGACGTCATTAATACATCAGGGGAACGAGTTGGTCCGTTTGAAGTGGAAAGCAAACTTATCGAGCATCCTGCTGTTGCAGAAGCTGGTGTAATTGGTAAGCCACATCCAGAACGGGGAGAAATCATTAAAGCATTTATTACGTTAAATGATGGATACGAGGACTCGGAAGCATTACGAGATGAAATAAGACAATTTGTAAAAACCGGATTAAGTGCCCATGCAGCACCTAGAGAGTTAGAAGTAAGAGATACTATTCCAAAAACACGGAGTGGAAAGATCATGCGCCGACTATTAAAGTCTTGGGAACTAGGATTACCTACGGGTGATACATCTACATTAGAAGAATAAATGGAAGCTTCATTCAGTAGGAGTTTTTCATCTCCTACTGAATGTTTGTACATCAAGGGTGTTACCTTAAAGATATTTAAACGAATCGGGAATTTAGTAGTCGTTATCTCCGACTTAAACTTCATTGTGTCGCTTCCAGGCTTCTGAAAGCTCTGAAAGCGGGACCTTACAAGTGGGTTAAATGGCACGAAGACTGGTTGATAGCTATTCTTTTTTAATTTAGAAAGACTGTAAGCCCAATAAGATAACACGTTGAAAGTACATAAGGCAAAAAGTTTAGGTTGTTTTTTAAAACGATAAGAAGTATAAAATTAGGTGCTTGTGGATAACGAAATAACTGAATAGCCACGTCCAGCGCATGAGCCCAGCAACGATGCGACTTTAGAAATGCGCCCTACGATAAGTCATCATCGGTTCGTTACCTCACCGTGATTCCTTTATCTTTAGTTGATTCGTTCCATTCGCTACGTTGCTAAACGGGCGCCCCGCGCCTTTGTTCTAAGATAAGAAAGTATAAAATTTGTTGCTTTGGGATAAGGGAATAACTGAATAGCCACGTCCGGCTTCAGCGCCCAGCAACTAGGCGACTTCACGAAATCGCCCTACGATAAGTCATCATCGGTTCGTTACCTCACCGTGATTCCTTTATCTCAGTTGATTCGTTCCATTCGCTACGTTGCTAAACGGGCGCTTGCGCCTTTGTTCGAGAGAATTCTTTTACGGTATATAAAGGAATTTGTTAGTGTACGTATCGAGAACAACATAATTATAGGAGAATTTTGAGTAGAAGGTGAAGAAAAATGGTAGCAATCGAACAAGATATTGTAAAAATCATTCAAGAAGATGCTGATATGATGGCGCTACTGAAAGCAGTTAGGTCCATGTATTTACCAGATTGGTGGATATGTGCTGGTTTTGTTAGGGGAAAAATATGGGATACACTACATGGTTTAAAAACTCCTCTTCCTGATATTGATGTCATTTATTTTGATAAGAAAAGCATGGAAGAAGAGAGAGATAAACAATTAGAGAAAGAGTTACATCAGATTTTATCTCCTGTTCCTTGGTCAGTAAAAAATCAAGCGAGAATGCATAACAGAAACCATGTGCCTCCATATACTTCCTCGGAGGACGCTATTTCAAAATTTCCTGAAACTGCAACAGCACTAGGAGTACGGTTAGATCAGAACGAAAAGGTTATTTTAACTGCCCCTCATGGGATAAAAGATGCAATTCAATTAGAAGTAAGACCAACAACGTATTTTTTGCAAACAGAGGAAAGGATGAAGATATATCGTGACCGGGTCAGTGAGAAGAATTGGCAATTAATTTGGAATAAAGTAAAGATTCATTATATATAGTAGGCGTTATTTAAATCGAGCCCTAGTCTTAAAAGGCTAAATAAAGAATATAATTTTGTCATTCGCTCTCATTTATAAGTTCAAATCATTTTATCTATTAGTATTATCTGTTACATTACATATGGGGGTATTTAAAGAGGGCAATCAAAAGCCCATAAAAATTGGCTCAGCAAGCATTCCATCGGTAGATTGTTTTTAACGACTTAATTATTTAAAACATGAGGACGTAGAATACAATCAGCAAGGAGATGAAATGATGTCAAAGGAATTTTGGGATGAGAGTTTTTCCGATAACAAGTTTGTGTATGGTAAAACAGCCAATGATTTTATCCAGTCTATGAGTCAACTAATGCTAGCAGAATCAGCTGTAGCCTGTTTTGCTGAAGGAGAAGGACGAAATGCGGTATACTTAGCGGAATGTGGCCATTATGTAACGGCATATGATCAATCAACTGTGGGGCTTGACAAAACAAGTCAATTAGCTCATGAAAACGGCGTATCCGTAAAGACTGTCCAAAAAGATCTTACCAAGGAAAACGTAGTTAAAAACAAATATGATGCTGCTATCATGGTGTTTGGTCATGTTCCTAGAGAACAGCAGCATTTTTTAATGGATAATATGCTACAGTCACTCAAGACTGGTGGCTATCTTATGTTAGAAGTATATTCAGAGGATCAACTGGAATATCAAACCGGCGGACCAAAGGACAAAACCATGTTATATCGGCCAACTGATTTGTTGAATTGGCTGGATGGTCATAAATGGATTCACTTTTATTATGGTGAAGCAGAAAGACATGAAGGAACGAGACATTCAGGATTGTGCCATGTCGTGCAAGTGGTACTTAAGAAAACATAAATGTAAGTAGTGGGGTTATGCACCCCTCTACTTATTTTTAGAGTTGGTTTCTATTGCTAGCAGAAATCCGCTTAATGTTCTTTCTGAGACTAAATCAATTGGATAATAATTTATTACTTTTTAATGTCAAAACAAAACATCGTTGCTCGATGATATGATTACAAGAACAACTGTTCATATAGTTACATGTATGCTTAAGAAAACACAAAGTAGAGCGATTTTTATGATCGTGGCCTAAATTCACAACACAAATGAAGGATAACCGATTACTCGTATAAAATTTTATGTCCTTTCTTGTATTAAAATGATTTCGCCCTGTTCTTAATCAATACTTGTTAGTAATTTTCGGTATTAGCTTTTTATCGCTAAGTAACCAATCTTTTACCGAAAAAATAGCAAAATAACGGATGGTTGTACATCCATTAATGAGGTATTCAGATTCAATCCTTTTTACTAAATCATGTAGGGGCTATTTCATATGATCTTCTAACTGCATAGGATTTTAAAACTGGAATAGAGCAAGGCGGCGAGTTAACTTCATCCTTCTTAGGATGCTGTAATATCTGCAGCCGGACCGAAAATTTCGTAATGCATATCAGTATTTGCAACGTGCAACTGTTTCAGAATAAGGTACGTCTTGTTCATAAAGCCTTTTGGGCCACAGAAATAAAAGGCAGCATTTGTAGCAGGAAGAATGGTGCGTAACCATTCGTAACTAATATAACCACTTACATCACATCTATCTTCTTTTTCAGGTTCACTATACAACGTGTAGCTTGAAACATGATCGTATTCGTTACTGATGGCTTGAACTCGATCTTTCAACGCATGGAAATTACCAGCTTTCGCAGCATGTATAAACACAACTTCTCTAGCCGGTTGTTCTTGGATCACCGTTTCCAGCATGCTCATCATTGGTGTTACTCCTACCCCGCCACTAATTAAAATGAGCGGTCTGTTGTCGTTTAAATCCAAGGTGAAATCTCCAGCAGGGGCACTAACTGGTAAGATACTTCCTTCTTGAACGAAATCATGTAAGAAATTAGAGACGATTCCTTTTGGTGTCTGTGAATCACCTGCTTCACGTTTTACGCTAATTCGATAATAGTCCTTTCCAGGGGACGTAGATAAGCTGTATTGGCGAAGATGTGTATAAGGTTCGCTTGGAATCTCCGCTTTAATCGTTATATATTGTCCTGGTGAGAAATCGGGAATTGCTAGACCATCTTCAGGCTGTAAATAAAATGATGTAATGACATCACTTTCTTTTATTTTTTGAGTGACTTTAAAGTTGCGAAACCCTGCCCAACCGCCAGATTGCTTTTCTGTTTTTTCATATAGCTTTTTTTCTGCTTGAATAAATAGATCCGCAATGATTCCGTATGCCTTTTCCCATGCAGCGATAATATCATCGCTAGCTGTTTCCCCCAGTACATCTTTCATCGCTAACAGTAGGTATTTACCAACAATTGGGTATTGGTCCGGTCTAACATTTAAACTTCTATGCTTATGTGCAATTTGATAAACATGAGGTACAATTTTTTCTAATTGATCAATATTTGCAGCAGCAGCATATACTGTATTTGCTAATGCGGCAGGTTGATCACCTCGTCGTTGGTTTGTTTGATTAAAAAGGTGATTTAACTCGGGGTGGTCACCTAACATTAATTGATAGAATCGTTTTGTAATTGCAGTCCCTTGTTCTTGTAATATTGGAATCGTAGCCTTAATCAGTTGTTTACTTTGTTCGTCTAACTGAGTCGTTGTTGCTTTTGTTTTCATAATAAAACTCCTCCCATACAATAAAGATGTATTTAAAATACATCTTTATTGTATAATGAAGAAAAATGATATAAAACCACTTTCACTATTTTTGTGTTACAATATTGTGAAAAACAAAAACTATTATTTAGTAGGTGAAATCATGAATCTAAAAAAATACACCGACTATTCATTAAGAGTTTTAATTTTGACTGGAATGAAATCGGAACAGGAATTAGCAACTATAAAGGAGATATCTACTGTTTTTCATATATCACAAGAGCATTTACGAAAAGTCGTTCACAACTTAACAAAGCTGGAGCTCATTGAATCCATTCGTGGTAGGAATGGGGGTATTCGTTTAGCGAAGCCAGCAGAAGAAATTAATGTAGGTCAACTTGTGCGCATATTGGAAAATGATTTTGTATTATTGGAGTGTTTCAACAAGGAAACGAATCACTGTATTATTTCTCCAGCGTGTACGTTAAAGCATGTGCTTAACAAAGCATTAATGGCTTTTTTTCAAGTGCTTGATGAATATACATTAAAAGATTTAATTAATAATGAGCAAGAGCTGCGAAAACTGATGGGCATCTGATGTTTAAACTTGTTCTATGTGGGAATACATAATTGTGTACAATGATTAAGGGAGGAATCGATAGATGGGTAAAAGAATCGCAACCGTCCTTACAGATATGTTTGAAGATGTAGAGTACACAAATCCAGCGAAAGCATTTCAAGACGCTGGTCATGAAGTGATTACTATTGAAAAAGAAAAAGGAAAGCAAGTAACCGGAAAAAACAATGATGCTACGGTTACGATTGATTATGGTATTGACGATGTAAATCCAAGTGATTTTGATGCGCTATTTATCCCAGGTGGGTTTTCTCCAGATATGTTACGTGCAGATGAACGTTTTGTGACATTTGCGAAGCATTTTATGGATGAAAAGAAACCCGTATTTGCAATCTGTCACGGTCCACAATTGTTAATTACAGCAAAAACGTTAGAAGGAAGAAAAGCAACTGGGTTTAAGTCGATTCAAGTAGACATGGAATATGCTGGTGCTCATGTAGTAGACGAAGAAGTGGTTGTTTGTCAAAACCAATTAGTGACAAGCCGCGAGCCGGATGATATTCCTGCTTTTAATCGAGAAGCTTTAAATGTATTGAAATAAATTGAACCTTCAATTAGCGTCGGGGCTCTTTCGTCCCGCACTGATTGAAGTATAACAAAGGCTAAATCTTTAGGCTTCTCTAAAAAAAGGAATGCGCTATTTTTACGGGTGATGTATTCAAAATCCTGTTGCAATGCCCCTAGAGATCGACATCTTACAGATCCACGAATCGTGAATTTAGATGTCCTATATCTCCCGCTTTAACTTCTTCCTCAACACTTGAATCAGGAGTATTGCGGTCTACTTTGCATTTAGGATAAATAAGCATAAAAAATAAGTCCTCTGGTTGTAGAGGACTTATTTTTTTGACTAATAAGGCAGAAAATAAAGCCGAGGAAAATTGCTGAAAATAATGGCAAAAGGAAGAAACGTAATATTGCTTTAAGTGTAATCGCTGTAATCTGGATTGACTTGGAGTTGCTTGGAGTTGCAAGAAGCAAGTTAATCAATAAAAAGATACGGCAATATGGTATTATTCTAGCTTCGTAATGGTAAACTGATCTTGTAATAATAACCAATTTTGCGGGAAGGCGAGCCCTAGCTTCCAATAAGAAATGCCTAACAAGCCTAATTCTTTAATTAAATTAAACTTTGCCTGAATTGATCTTGCATCCTCAAACCAAACTTCATGTCTCGTTCCTGTGTTATCTGTATAGGTGAAAAACGGTGCCTGTGCTCCTTGATCAAACATAATTTCTGCATTATTTTCCCGAGCAATAGCAATTGCTCGTTGCGGACTAATAGCTTGTGCAGGCTCTCCATCATCGGCTGCATAAGGCAATGTCCAATCATAACCATACAGATTTTGCCCTAATAAAATTTTGTCCGCAGGCATTTCTGTGAGTGCATAATCCACTACTTTTCGTACTTCATCAATAGGGGAAACCGCTAATGGTGGACCATAGCTATAGCCCCACTCGTAGGTCATTAAGACAACAAAGTCAGCAACTTCCCCATGCACAGCATAATCATGTGCTTCATACCACTGACCTGGCTGGTCGGCACGTGTTTTTGGTGCTAATGCAGTTGACATTAGTAATCCTGCTTGGGAGAGTCGTTCCTTTGCCTTACGTAAAAATGCATTATATGCTTCACGATCTCCACCCGGCAAAAATTCAAAATCAAAATGAACATCCGTATATCCGCCAGTGGTTGCGGTATTAATAATATTATCAAGTAGTGTATTTTGTACGCTTTGTACAGTTACAATAATATGACCGAGTTCCTGACTGAATTCTCCTCCCTCGAGGTTGGTTACGACGAGCATTTTTGCTGTATTATTCTGCTCTGCAATTTCTGCAAGCCCATTTAACGGTGGTGGCGTTAAGCTACCATCTCGACCTACTCGATAGCTAAAGATGGCTAAATAGGTTAAATAAGGTGCTGCTTTTCGGGCTGAGTTTTTAAGCGTTTCCGAAACGGTATCGCCGGTAGGCTCAATATAAGCATTTGTCGTTATGGGAACCTTAGGAGCTGGTGGTATATAAAGCCGAAATCCTACGGGTAAAACATTTCCTGGAGGAATACGATTAATTTGTGCCAGCATTTCATAGGATATCCCAAATTGTTGTGCAATTGAAAACAAGCTGTCACCAGGCTGGACAAAATAAAACTGTCCAATGATAGGAATAACCAAAGCTTGACCGACCACAAGATTATTAGGCGCATCCAGCTCATTGGCGTTGATTATTGCTTGGGTCGATGTACTGTATGTAGTAGCAATTTCAAACAACGTATCTCCAGCAGTAACGACGTGGATTTGCAAACAAACTCCCTCCTTTCAAAGTTTTGCTACTTTTATTTTATGAGGAGGGGAGCTTGGATATGTCAATTATATTGCTGTAGTATCTGCTTTCATGACAGCATGTAATAAATATAAAGCATAGTCATTGTTATCCTTTCCTTCTGAAGCCATACAATTTTCTGGTATATACATGCTATAACCATACATATAAGCGTCTTTAGCCGTGAATAGAATGCAGATATCTCCAGCGATACCTGCCATAATGAGACGTTTTTTCCCAAGCTCTGTTAACAATGCTTGTAAAGGAGTTTGAAAAAAAGCAGAATGCTGTGGTTTAATTAAAAAATAATCATCGTCATCTGGCTCTAACTTTTCAATGATATTTTTACTTCTATCGTTATAGCAATAATCGGTGATTTTCCGAAAGTCTGCTTGCCAAAGTCCGTAATGATCATTAACATAAATGATTGGAAGCTTCTTTTCTTTTGCAAAGTTACGTAATTTAATTAGATTTGGAAGGATTTGTTTCGTATTCGCTTCTAATTCCTTCCCGCCAGAAAAGTTAAAATCATTAATAATATCTACAAACAAAACAGCGCTATCGTTTAAAGGTACGTTCACTATAGTTGCTCCTTTCTTCAGTATGCGCAATTGTTACGGAAAAGTGAATAAACAAAAGGTTCTAATAACATCTTTGCTTTTCCAAAAGTGCTTTTATGTATTATTACCGATTCTCTATTTTTCAAACTAAAATGAAATGTTGGGATACCTTTGATGGATGAACATATGATGAAAATTGCTATTCAAGAGGCAAAACAAGCAGCAGAGCAAGGGGAGGTTCCGATTGGGGCTCTTATTGCGTATGATAATGAAGTGATCGCCACTGCGCATAACTTACGTGAAACGACCCAAAGTACATTAGCACACGCAGAACTACTTGCCATTCAACAAGCGAATGAAAAGATTGGCAGCTGGCGCTTAGAGGATTGTACGTTGTATGTTACGTTAGAGCCATGCCCGATGTGTGCAGGTGCGATAGTACAATCACGAATAAAACGGGTAGTCTACGGTGCATATGATCCGAAAGCTGGCTGTGCTGGCACACTGTTTAATTTACTAGATGATGCACGATTTAATCATCAGGTTGATGTGACTGCAGGCGTATTGGAAGAAGAATGTGCCAATTTATTAAAGGATTTTTTTAAAAGGCTTCGCGAGCGAAAGAAGTTGCATCAAAAAGAGGATTAGAAGTTTTAGTATGCGTTCCATAAATTTTAGCAATTACGTTTTCTCATTAAGCGTCCTTTTGAACAAATTCGGTTACTATCTTTCCATCATCTTCTATTGCAATTTGCTCGTATTCTCGTTATAATGGTTAGTACCGTGCTAAGCGGGGAGGTAGCGGTGCCCTATACTCGCAATCCGCTATAGCGAGGCCGAATTCCCGTCTGAGGTACGATGACTTTATGGTCTGCCTCAAGGGATTGGTGTTGACGCTTAGGTCCTGCGCAACAGAAACCCATGAACCCTGTCAGGTCCGGAAGGAAGCAGCAGTAAGTGGTCATTTCTGTGTGCCGCGGGGAAGCCTAAGCCGAGCCATGAACTTGAGTAACGCATAGGGTCACCGTATCGATGATGGGTGCACGGTATACATAACGGCTACAAAAAGCTCTGTCCAACATTGGATAGAGCTTTTCTAATACTATAAGAAACACAATAGCTTTGCAGAAAGAATTAGCTCTTGTTTTCTTATGGAACCATTTTAATGAGCTTATAAAAAATAGTTTGTGGCAAATATGTTTGCATCCATCTCTTCTAATTGTCCGTTTTTCATGTTCACGACACGATCTCCGTAAGGTAAAA
This sequence comes from Virgibacillus sp. 6R, assembly GCF_001895305.1. Classification (NCBI taxonomy): domain Bacteria; kingdom Bacillati; phylum Bacillota; class Bacilli; order Caryophanales; family Bacillaceae; genus Virgibacillus; species Virgibacillus sp. 6R. The sequence continues at coordinate 2,453,077 of NZ_CP017762.1, forward strand.
TTTCTGTTTATTTTTTCCAATATACAGTAGTATTGTCGGAACTTATTCTCTGATCATAGTCACGTTACCCTTAACATTGAAAGTTTTTGCTAAGCTTGATGGTTCATAGTGGTGGTTAAATAAATAGCTGTTATTAAGTGATGTGGCTTTATAACTGGTATCATCCCCAAGATAAAGTGCAAGCTAATTGGTCATCTGCCATCATTATGCGGTGTGTCGCTCGCTATTACAGTCCAATTCACTCGAGCAACGCTTGAATACGTGAGTTAAACTGACTCTTAGCTAGTTTAATACTACATTGTTTTTTATCATCGTTACACTTCCTAACTGTGAATGATAGATTGATCATACTATATATTAGGGTTATTCAGTTCGATATGAAGTAGAGAAAACGAATTGAAAAGGATTTAGAAACTATAAACCATAGTTTGGTGAACTTGTGGTTGAAACTTAAATATTTAAATAATAAACTATAATATAGAGTCATAACGATCAATCGGCAATTATTTTTCCTTTGTGACATTCTATAAAAAATAAAGAGGCTGGGACATAAGCAAATACTAAATAGCAAAAACCGAACAATTCATTTATAATTGTTCGGTTTGTTTGTGTTAAAAAATTCCTATCCTCGCTACGTCAACATATTTCGCTTTCCGCGGGCACGGCCTCAGCTTCCTCGGAAAGCAAAGATCGCTTTCCTGCGGGATCTTCAGCTCGAGCTATTCCCGCAGGAGTCTACATATGTTGACTACACTAAAAACTTGCGTATATACAAGTACGATTTATTGTTCGTTTTTTAATCAGCTGTTTTAGTTTTGTCCCAGCCTGTTGAATAATCATTAGATTATTTCTTATAGCCGTCGACAACAAGATCAAGTTTACCTGTTTCAGGATCCATCACGAGACCATGAACAGGTACTGTACCAGGCATTAACGGATGATTTCCAATCGTAGAGACGCTATGTCTAACACTGTCTTCTACACTATCAAAGCCTTTAAAAAAACGGTTAAAATCAACCCCTGAATACTGCAGCGTATCCAACGTTTCTTGAGAGATGCCTCGATGCTTTACTTTTTCTAACGTTTGCTCTGCTTTTACGCTAGCCATACCACAATCATGATGACCAACAACGTAAATCTCATCTACTTCAAGCTCATAGACACCGACTAAAATACTGCGCATAATACTTCCAAACGGATGGGAAACAAGCGCTCCTGCTGTTTTAAGAATTTTTGCATCTCCATTAGAGATATTCATCGCTTTTGGCAATAGTTCCACAAGTCTAGTATCCATGCAGGAAAGAATCAGGACATGCTTATTGGGGAACTTACTGCTTTGATAGCTTTCATACTCTTTTTTTTCTACAAAATCTTGGTTATGCGTTAAGATTTCTCCTAAAAGACTCATATACAAAACCCCTTTTTAGTGAAATATAAAAGCTGTCCAATGGATATAGAGAACCAAATGAACGACTGATTTGTTTCCTTATATCTATTACACAAGCTTTATTTGTAGCAATCAAGGTTAAAAGAAGAATCCTTTGATCATTTCTTAAAAGCCTGAATCACTTAAATATATATACATATTATAAAGGAAAAATCGGAATGAAGCATATTCATTTCTAGAAGCTTCTACTAAATCAATGAACTTTATGCTGTCAGAAACTGATAGTAAGCCTCCAATTCCCATCTTTAAATTAAAGTAACGTGTGGGGAAAAAGCAACTCCACCCAAGTTCTGTTCATTTGACCATTCGGGGGAATAGACCTTCTGTCATTGGAAGTTCCACTTTATGTATCGCTATGGTTCACATTTCCCCCATAAATAGAGTATAATTAGAAAGAGATTTTAAAGGAGAATCATATCATGAGCTATCAGGCTTTATATCGCGTTTGGCGTCCGACGGTTTTTGCCGATGTCGTTGGGCAAGCCCATATTACTCGAACATTGCAGAATGCGATTGCACAGGAGAAATTCTCTCATGCTTATTTATTCTCTGGACCAAGAGGAACAGGAAAAACGAGTGCTGCGAAGATTTTTGCCAAAACAATCAACTGTGAACGTTCCCCAGTTAGGGAGCCGTGTAATCAATGCGCTGCATGTAAAGGAATTCAGAATGGATCGATTTCCGATGTCATTGAGATTGACGCTGCTTCCAATACAAGCGTAGAGGATATAAGAGAGATTAGAGAAAATGTAAAATACGCTTCCAGCCAGGTACCTTACAAAGTATATATCATTGATGAGGTACACATGATATCGGTAAATGCTTTTAACGCCTTACTGAAAACGCTGGAAGAACCACCAAGCCATGTAGTATTTATTTTGGCGACAACGGAACCACATAAAATCCCACTAACCATTTTATCCAGATGCCAGCGGTTTGATTTTAAGCCGATCTCCAACACTTCTATTATCAATCGATTACAAACGATTGTGGAAGCAGAAGGGGTTACTGTATCTAAGGAAGCTTTAGACACCGTAGCATTGGCTGCTGAAGGTGGGATGCGTGATGCGTTAAGTATTCTTGATCAAGCTATCTCCTACAGTGATGAATCCGTAGAACTGGAGGATGTTTTAGCTGTTACTGGTGGGGTCTCCCAACACACATTAACGAATATTATTCGTCATATGTATGAAAAAAATGTCCAGCAAGCGGTAATGGAATTGAATGAATTAATTCAAAAAGGAAAAGATCCTGCTCGCTTCGTTTATGATATGATTTATTTCTTGCGTGATTTGCTGTTATACAAGAGTGCTCCAACATTGGAAGGATTATTGGAACGAGCGAGGGTGGATGAGCCTTTTCAAGTGTTAGCAGATACTGTACCAAACCAATGGATACAGGAAGCAATGAGACAATTAAATCAGTGTCAACAGGAAATAAAATGGACGAATAGCCCAAAAGTTTATATTGAAATTGCTATTTTAACGATAGCCAATGGTATACAGGAACAAGTGGAAAACAATAATTCCTTGGCAGATTCAGATACGATTACAAGACTTTCTTCACAAGTTGGCAAGCTGGAAAAGGAAATCAAGCTGCTGAAGGAAAATCCAGTCATACCAACACAGCCAGCATCACAGCGTGAAAGCAGAAAAGCACCTAATCGGTCTGCAAAAAACACGTATAAAATACCTTACGAGCGGATTCGACATGTGTTGAGTGAAGCAGAAAAATCAGCCTTAAAGCAAGTTCACTCCCAATGGGGAACATTTTTAGGGCAATTGAAAAAGGCAAGCGCTCCTGCACATGCTACGATTCAGGATAGTAAACCCGCAGCAGCATCCGACCAAGCGCTTATCGTAGCGTTTAAATATGAGATTCACTGTTCATTGTTTTTAGATAATCAGGAAACGGTGGAATCCGTTTTGACTTCTGTATTAGGAAAAACGTTGACCATTATTCCGATCCCAGAGAAGGATTGGGTTGAACTTCGCAATGAGTATGTTGCCAAACAAGAAAAAACATCCGCCAAAGAAGAAATGACTGAAGATCCAGTTGTGACAGAAGCACAGAAACTTTTTGGTGATGATATAATAGAAATTCACGATTAATTTGATTACACTTTTAAAAGGAGGTATTTTCCATGAAGGGAAATATGAATAATATGATGAAGCAAATGCAAAAAATGCAAAAGAAAATGATGAAAGCTCAGGATGAACTGCATGAGATGACATTCGAAGCATCTGCCGGAGGTGGTATGGTGACGGTTGTTGCTAATGGTAAAAAGGAAATAACCGATGTACAAATAAAAGAAGAAGTGATCGATCCAGATGACGCAGAAATGCTACAAGACCTTATCCTAGCAGCAACGAATGATGTATTAAAGCAAATTGATGATAAAACAAATGATACGATGGGACAATTCACGAAAGGGTTAAATATGCCTGGAATGTTCTAATTCTAGGAGGCACATGAATGTATTATCCAGAACCGATTTCTAAACTGATCGACAGTTTTACCAAATTGCCAGGTATTGGCCCGAAAACGGCTGCCCGTCTGGCATTCTTTGTACTAAATATGCAAGAAGATGATGTCTTGGACTTTGCTAATTCATTAGTAAATGCCAAGCGTGAGCTGACACATTGTTCTGTTTGCGGACATATTACCGATCAAGACCCTTGTGCGATATGTCAGGACACATCAAGAGATCAATCTGTTATTTGTGTCGTTCAAGATCCGAAAGATGTTATCGCAATGGAAAAAATGAAAGAATATCATGGAAAATACCATGTATTAAATGGCGTGATTTCCCCAATGGATGGTATTGGACCAGAAGATATTAATGTACCTAGTTTGATTCAGCGACTAAAGGATGAAGAAGTAGAGGAGTTAATTCTTGCTACCAATCCAAATATTGAAGGAGAAGCAACAGCGATGTATATTTCCCGACTTGTTAAACCATCAGGCATTCGTACCACACGGATTGCTCACGGTTTACCTGTAGGCGGTGATTTGGAGTATGCAGATGAGGTTACACTTTCTAAAGCACTGGAAGGTAGAAGAGATGTGTAGGAATTAGGTGGATACATGGCAAAAAAAATAAAGAAAAAAGATGTAGACGGGGAATTATTACGTACGATGAGAGAGCTGGAATTAGAGTGGAAGCAAATACAATCCATTGTTTCCAAAAGTGTAGAGCCTACCATAGATGGGCACTATTGGGAAGCTATTTCCAGAGCTAAATATATCTATTTACTCAGGGAAGCAAGGCACCGAAAATTACGTGCCGACTTTCATTAGTATTTTCAAAGATAAGCTAGCGGATTGATATAAATGCTGTCTTAGCCGCTGTATTGAAGCAACATACAACAGAATACTATATTCACAAAGACAAGACGATGGAGAGCTTGTCTTTTTTACGCTATAGGAAGGTATAAGATTTTTTTGGTTTATAGTATAAGAAAAACTACGGCTTTCTCCATAAGACTTGGCGACAAGCCAAGTTTTTCTAAAAAGATAAGAAAGTATAAAATGAGGTGCTTGGGGATAACGAAATAACCGACTAGTCTCGCCCGGCGCATGAGCCCAGCAACGATGCGACTTTAGAAATGCGCCCTACGATAAGGCATCATCGGTTCGTCACCAAGAGGAAGGCCGACTAAAAACGGGCTTGCCGCTCAGGCGTCGGCATACCCCTGGTTGCAGGGCATGATTCCTAAATCTTTAGTTGATTCGTTCCATTCGCTACGTTGCTAAACGGGCGCCCCGAGCCTTTGTTCAACTTTCTATCTTTGGAAGTTTAGCTCAGACAGGTTCTTTTATGTGTTATACATGCATACATAGTAAAAAGAGGGTACAGAAAAAACTTGCGATTGGTTAAGAAAAAGAGGTGAAGGATTTGAGCTCGACATTAGTCATTTCGATTATGGTAGGATTAATCATCCTGTTGTTGTTAGTAGGCACGCCTGTAAAATTTATGCGTATCATTGGGCAAACTACTGTAAAGCTAGGGATAGGGGTTTTGTTGCTATTTTTTATTAATGTATTCGGTGGTGCAATTGGTTTACACATCCCGATCAATTTTTTCACGGCTGTAGTATCTGGTTTTCTTGGCATTTTTGGAATAGCTTCTTTAGCTGCAATTCATCTGTTTATTATTCCGTAAGACAAGCTATGAGCCTGTGGAAAAAGTTTCAAAGATTCCCTGTATAAAATTCATTAGATTAGGAGAAGCTAATGAATATGGAGGTGGGGATATGAAACAGCGTACCATATATGAACGTTGTGGCATTTGTGAAGAGGAAAAGAAGGATGGCATTCATTTATATACGATGTTTATTTGTTGTGAATGTGAGCACAATATGATTCATACAGAACCTAGAGAAGAGAAATATAACTATTATTTACGTAAATTAAAAAATATAACGAAACCGAAACTATATTCCTAGTTTAAAAAGTCTTTGCTTGCAAAGGCTTTTTTGTTGTATAGGAAACTATAAAATGAGGTGCTTGGGGATAACGAAATAATCGAATAGCCACGTCCGGATCCATCGCCCAGCAACGATGCGACTTTAGAAATGCGCCCTACGATAAGTCATCATCGGTTCGCCCCTAAGAGGAAGGCCGACTAAAACGGGCTTGCCGCCCAGACGTCAGACTTCGGCATACCCCTGTTTTAGTGGCATGATTCCTTTATCTTTAGTTGATTCGATCCATTCACTACGTTGCTAAACGGGCGCTTGCGCCTTTGTTGTATTAGGAACAATGACCAATAAACTTGCTATGCATCCAAGATATGTTAAGCTAGATAAAAACGATAATTGACTATTTTATTCCGTATATAAGGTGCTGTAAGACTCCCACTTCAGGAGTTGGATAATCAGTACTGAACATAGCACCTAAATGCCGGATTCGTTCGTCTAACAATCAGTGGGGGATAACCCCGCTGATTGAAGATTCACTTTATCAGAATGTTTGATGGAGTGAAGTATTTAGTAGATCAATATATAGGAGTATACATATATGGAGCAGCAGCAATTGCCTTTGTATCACGCATTACTAGAATTTCATAAAAAGCATCCTATTTCTTTTCATGTCCCAGGTCATAAAAATGGTCATGTATTCCCAGCTGAAGCAAAGGATGTTTTTCAATCCATTTTAAAAATAGATGTGACAGAATTAACTGGACTGGATGATTTACATGCACCAGACGGGATAATTGCTGATGCAGAGCGATTAGCAGCGGCATTTTTTCAGGCGGAGCAGACATTTTTTCTTATCGGGGGAAGCACAGTAGGTAATCTAGCAATGATTTTAGCTGCATGTAAGCAAGGCGATACCGTTATCGTCCAGCGTAATTGTCATAAATCGGTAATGAACGGGTTGGAATTGAGTGGAGCCAAACCAGTATTTATTGCACCACAATACGATGAAAACGTACGTCGATACACGCACCCTTCTTTTTCTGGATTGCAGGCAGCGTTAAAACAGTACCCAGATGCAAAGGCAGTTATTTTTACTTACCCAGATTATTTTGGGTCTACTTATAATCTTGGTGACATGATTGAACTGGTGCATTCTTTTGGTATTCCTGTGTTAGTAGATGAAGCTCATGGGGTCCATTTTTCGCTTGGAGAGAACTTTCCTGCATCGGCTTTAAGTCAAGGGGCTGACGTGGTTGTCCAATCAGCGCATAAAATGGCACCGGCGATGACGATGAGTTCTTATTTACATTGTAATTCTAAGCGGATTTCGAGCGAGCGGATAGTACACTATTTACAAATGCTTCAATCGAGTAGCCCGTCTTACCCTCTATTAGCTTCATTAGATTTGGCACGTTTTTATTTGGCATCGATGACGCGAAAGGCGATTACAGAATTAATGGAGAGTGTCCAAACTGTTAAACATATTTTTGCGAATTCGACCTACTGGGACCTTATAGCAAGTGACGACCCATTAAAAATCACGCTCCATGTCAAAGATGGCTTGTCAGCAAAAAAAGTTGGCAATTTGTTGGAACAACAGCAAATATACCCAGAACTTGTGACGGAGAAGCAGATCTTATTGATCCATGGCTTAGCTCCTTTTACAGACATAGGGTATTTAAAAAAAGCAATGAAAACAGTGAACGGGCAATTAAAAAATATAGTAAAGCATGATACAATAGACATAAATCATTTTACACTTGCTCGTATACAAGAGTTAGAATTATCCTATGGTATGATGAATCAACTCTCTACCAAGTGTATCCCTTTGAAAGCTGCTGAGGGATATATTGCTGCAGAAGCAATTATTCCATATCCCCCTGGAATTGCATTTATTCTAAAGGGAGAAAAGATAACCAAAGCACATATTGAAAAGATACAACACATGAAAGAACTTGGATTACGCATACAACAGCGACATACAAATGGCATTTATGTTTATGCAGAAATAGAAAAAGGGGAAGAATGACATTGGGCGGATACTTTATCACATTTGAAGGCGGCGAGGGAGCTGGGAAGACAACAGTTTTGCATACCGTAACAGAAAGGCTAAGCCAAGCTGGTTATGATGTGCTTGCTACCCGTGAGCCAGGTGGAATAAAAATTGCAGAAAAGATTAGAAAGATTATTTTAGATCCGCTCCATACAGAGATGGAAGAGCATACAGAGGCGTTACTATATGCAGCAGCGAGAAGCCAGCATCTTGCCGAGAAGATCGTACCAGCACTAAAGCAAGGTAAAATAGTGCTTTGTGATCGCTTTGTAGATAGCAGTCTTGTATATCAAGGCTACGCTCGTGGACTAGGTATGGATGAAGTATTAAAAATTAACCAATTTGCAATTGGTGATTGCATGCCAGATCTGACACTATTTTTTGATATAGAGCCAAAAAAAGGATTAGAACGAATTGCGGCGAATAAAGATAGAGAACAAAACCGCTTAGATTTAGAAAATCTTACATTTCACGAACATGTATACAAAGCTTATCATATACTTGCAGAAAGATTCCCAGCACGAATTCAGTCTATTGATGCGAATCAGACGCTGGAAACTGTTGAGCAGGAAGCCTTTGACCGTATCCTATCTTTATTAAAAAAATAAAAAGGAGCTGGCTAACAATGAAATTACTTATCGCAGTGGTTCAGGATAAAGACGCTAATCGTCTGGTGGATGCATTGGGAGAAGAAAATTTTAAAACAACTAAGCTTGCTACAACAGGCGGATTTTTGAAAGAAGGTAACACGACGCTTATGATTGGTTGTGAGGATGATTACGTCGATGATGCATTAACGATTATCAAAGATAATTGCTCACACCGTGAACAAATGGTTGCACCAATCTCTCCTATGGGAGGGAACGCCGATTCTTACATTCCAAAACCGGTAAAAGTAGAGGTTGGCGGTGCGACGGTGTTTATTTTACCAATCGAATCATTTTTTCAATTTTAAGGGCTACAAAACGAAAAAGGGGCTGAAGGTATGAAAATAAGTCAAGAAGTCAGAGCACAACCAGAAACGCATGTTTCTCGCATGTCTAGTGAGGGAAAACGTGCTTTTCAAAATATGCTTCAGTCCCAATCCGCACATGTGAAACAACAGGAGCTACAAGTAATTGTGAAGAATATTTCTCTGCAAGGAGAAAAACTGGCTCGTTTTCGCTCGTTCCAAGACTTGGCAAAATTTAAACGACTAGTGAAAGGTTTTTTACGAGAGACGGTAGGCAGTGGTCTCCGTTTACAAAAATCACAGAGCTTTAGTATGAATGGTAACAATCGACAACTAGCAATAGTAAAACAAATTGATGAAAAACTAATGCAATTGACGGAAGATATAATGAATCAAGAAAAGAAGGCAGTAGACCTACTCGGCTTAATAGGAGAGATTAAAGGTTTGCTGATTAACTTATATACGTAAAAGTAAATGATGAAGGAGATACATATGGAAACATGGTCAGAGGTTGCTAACATACAACCATTAGCAAGCAAAATTATATTAAATAGTATAAAAAAAGACCGGATTTCTCATGCGTATTTGCTTCAGGGGGAACGAGGGACTGGTAAAAAAGCGATTGCTCTCCTGATTGCTAAAGGGCTATTTTGTGAAAAAAATCCAGTTTCTGATCCTTGTCTAGAGTGTAATGCGTGTAAACGTATTGCTTCAGGTAATCACCCAGATGTGCATTGGATTGAGCCTGATGGACAATCTATTAAAATAGAACAGATTCGAAATTTGCAAAAGGAATTTACATATTCTGGCATGGAGTCTGATCAAAAGGTATATATTATTAATGGTGCTGAAACATTAACGGTCAATGCAGCTAACCGAATTTTGAAATTCTTAGAAGAACCGAGCAAAAAAACTACCGCTATTATGTTAACAGACAATAGTCAAGCTATCCTTCCGACCATTCGCTCCAGATGTCAGGTCATTGATTTACGCCCCCTTCACCCAGGTGAATTTCAAAAGCAATTAATAGAGCAAGGATTGGATCAACGTAGTGCGATACTAATGAGTGCCATTACAAATAATTTACAAGAAGCATCGGACAAAAGTCATGACGAGTCGTTTGCCACAGCACGACGGATAGTGATACAATTAGTTGAAATACTTTTAACCAATCCTGAAGATGTTTATTTATTCATTCATCAGCATTGGGTGACTCATTTCAAAGAGCGAAATGAGCAGGAAGAAGGATTGGATCTCTTGCTTTTTGCCATAAAAGATATTCTTTATTACCAAATAGAACATGAAGCTGGGATGGTGTTTTTCGCCCCTTCTGATGAATTGCTGGAAAGAGCAGCTATGTATTTTTCACAGGAGAAACTATTAACTGATTTACAGGCTGTTTTACAAGCAAAGCGAAAATTGAAGCAAAATGTTCATCCTACATTAGTGATGGAACAGCTTACACTTCAAATGCAGAGGTGATAGGGAATGATAGAAGTAATTGGCGTCCGCTTTAAAAAAGCGGGTAAAATATACTATTTTGATCCAGGGGGAGAGTCGATTTCACTAGATAGTTATGTTATTGTAGAGACGATACGTGGCATAGAGTTTGGTAAAGTGGTTATTACAAACAAGCATGTTGATGAAGAAGATGTCGTCCTACCATTAAAGAAAGTCATCCGTTTAGCGACAGATAAGGATAAATTAACGGTTTTAGAGAATCAGGTACAATCACAAAAAGCCTTAGAAGCATGTACGGAAAAAATTAAACAACATGACTTAGATATGAACTTAGTGGAAGTAGAGTATACATTTGATCGTAATAAAATCATATTCTATTTTACAGCAGATGGCCGAGTGGATTTTAGAAATTTAGTAAAAGATCTGGCGGCCATGTTTAAAACGCGAATTGAATTGCGTCAAATTGGAGTTCGTGATGAAGCAAAGATGTTAGGTGGAATAGGTCCTTGTGGTAGAATGCTTTGTTGCTCTACCTTTTTAGGGGATTTTGAACCAGTATCTATTAAAATGGCGAAAGATCAGAATCTATCATTGAATCCTGCTAAAATATCTGGATTATGTGGCAGATTGATGTGCTGTTTAAAATATGAGAATGACGATTATGAGACAGCTAAACGTGAATTACCGGACATAGGAGAAAAGATGGAAACTCCCTTTGGAAGCGGTAAAGTGGTTGGCTTAAACATCCTGGAACGACTCATCCAAATAGAAATCCCTGATAAAGAACGGGTAATCGAATATACGTTAGATGAACTAATTGATGAAGGCATTTTAGCGCAAGCCACAGAATAACGGGGTGAGTAGCGTGAAGAATAGGCGAATATTTGATCAGGTTTCGGATATGGAAAAACAAATAGGCGAGTTATATGAGCAATTAGGTGATTTGAAAGGGGAGTTGAGTGATTTATTAGAAGAAAATCATCGGCTAACAATGGAAAATCATCATTTGCGCAGTCATTTAGAGCATACAAATAATAATGCTGATGTAACGGACGAAACAAAGCAGCAAGAAAAGACTTTTCCGGGGGAAGGTTATGATAATTTGGCTCGCTTGTACGAGGAAGGATTCCATATTTGTAATCTGGAATTTGGTAGTCCAAGACGAAATGAAGATTGCATCTTTTGCTTAGACTTTCTTAATAAGACGAAATAACATAAACAAAGTAATTTTGTTTTCCTTTTTTTATGAAGGAAAAGCGTAAATGTGGCTGCCTGGATCGGGCAGCTTTTCTTTTCACGTTATTTTAGTCAGGACGTGTTTAAATGAAGGAAGTTGGAAATAGGGACATAGGTCGAAAATGATAATATCTTATGAAAAGTTGCTGAATTGCTGTCAACATTTTAATTGTTCTTCTCAAGGAAAAGTCACTTTTATTATTTAACTAACGGCTTCGTCCAGCTTGTGTGGAAAACAAATGAAATGAATACAACATTTTTGCCAACTTGTTTGAACAGCCACTAATATGCGTAAAATGATAATAGATAATATAAAATCTAATAAAATGAAGAACAAAGAATTTATCCCGTATATAAGGTGCTGTAAGACTCCCACTTCAGGAGTTGGATAATCTGTATTACAACAAGTCTAAGTGGGAAATAACAGTACCTAAATGCCCCATTTCGTAAGAGGACTTTAGTTCGTACCATTACGGTACTAACAAACAGTGGGGGTGAATGAAAACCCCCCACTGATTGAAGATTCACTTTATTATTGTATCAGTTGTTGGGAGGCACTAATCATATTTTTTATAAAGCAGGAGAAAGGATAGATCTATGGTTGAGTTATACGACAATGAACGATTGGATTATTTATTGGCAGAAAAAGGAATGCAAATCATTCAAAGCCCAGACGTTTTTTCTTTTTCCTTGGATGCTGTTTTATTGGCTCACTTTGCATATGTGCCGATAAAACGGGGAAGAATTCTTGATTTATGTACAGGAAATGGAGTCATTCCATTACTATTATCCAGAAAAACAAAAGCTTTCATCACTGGTGTGGAATTACAGGAAAGAATTTATCAAATGGCGGAAAGAAGTGTGACATTAAACAATTTAACGGAACAAATAAATATACTTCATGCTGATTTAAATCATTTGCAGCCACTGCTTCGTCATAGCAGCTTTGATGTCATTACCTGTAATCCACCTTATTTTCCAACGCCATTGCCATCAGAGCATAATGAAAATCCGCATTTAACGATTGCAAGGCATGAAGTATATTGTACATTAGAAGATGTGGTAAAGGCTTGTAAACTATATGTCCGTCCTGGTGGAAAGGTGGCTATGGTACACCGTCCAGGCAGGCTAGTGGATATTATCCATTTATTTCGCCAATATAAATTAGAACCAAAGCGGTTGCAATTTGTCTACCCGAAACAAGGGCGTGAGGCAAATATGCTCTTAATTGAAGCTACTAGAGATGGCAAACCAGATTTAAAAATCTTGCCCTCCCTCTATATTTACGATGAGGATGGAGCATATACAACAGAAGCAAAGGATATTATTTATGGAAAATAAACATACTGTCTATATATTAAGGTGTAAAGATCGTACACTTTATACGGGGTATACGAATAACTTGGGACGCAGACTTAAAATGCATCATGAAGGAAAAGGAGCAAAGTATACGAGAGGTCGAGGTCCATTTCAGGTGGTTTACGTAGAACATTTTGAGACGAAAGAACAAGCAATGAAAAAAGAATATGCAATTAAACAGTTAACAAGAGAAGAAAAATGGCAATTTATTCGGGATAGACTGAAAGAAGTGGTGACAAATGAACAAACAGAGCAGTTTTGAAAAAGAGCGTGCAACTGTCTATGTTGTACCGACACCTATTGGTAATTTAGAAGATATTACGTATCGTGCACTGACAACACTTCGTTCTGTATCTTTGATTGCTGCAGAAGATACGAGAAACACAAAAAATTTATTACGTCACTTTGATATAGCTACTCCGTTAATCAGTTATCATGAACATAATAAATTAACACGTGAAGAGCAAATATTAACGAAAATAAAGCAAGGGGAATCGATTGCACTGGTGAGCGATGCGGGTATGCCAGCAATTTCTGACCCTGGACATGAGCTTATCCAAGCAGCGATCCAGCATGATATTCCTGTCGTTGTTTTGCCGGGCGCTAATGCAGCTTTATGTGCTTTAGTTGGTTCCGGTTTATCTGCTAAAGAGTTTTATTTTTATGGTTTTTTGCCACGAAAGAAAAAAGAAAAGGAAATTGAATTACAGCGGTTGGCTTCATTACAGGCAACCCTGCTGTTTTACGAGTCACCTTATCGTGTGAAGGAAACATTGCAAGCGATAAGAGAGGTAATTGGGAATCGACATGTTGCGCTGGCAAGAGAACTGACTAAACGATTCGAATCCTATTTGCGCGGTACTGTTGATGAAGTAATCGCCTATCTAGATAAATCAGAAATTAAAGGGGAATGCTGTATTGTGTTGGAAGGCACAACGAAAACAGAACAGTCAGACTACTTGTGGTGGAGCAGCTTAACGATTGTAGAGCATGTAGAACACTATTTAAAGTCAGAAGCCTTATCCAGTAAGGAAGCAATAAAACGTGTTGCCAAAGAAAGGAAACTTTCAAAACGAGAAGTTTATCAAAAGTACCATGTTAGAGAAGGTATGACGGAGGAATAGGGGCAAAAATCAAAGTCCGACTTATATGGTGATCGCATCATATAAATAATAACGTATAGAAAAAAGACCTGACGGGCAACGCAAGCGTCAGGTCTTTTTAAGACTTTATTTATTTAGTCTCGATTCTATTTCTTGCAGGAGTTGTTGTGCACCTTCTGGGCTAAGGACAATTTTGCCGTTGGCTAGTGAAAGATTATCATCGGATACCTCACCAGTAAGATGACAAGTCATGTTCGGCTTATACTTTTTAAGTATGATTTTGTCATTTTCAACGTAGATTTCCATTGCGTCTTTTTCTTGAATTTCCAACGTACGCCGAAGCTCCATCGGGATAACTACACGGCCAAGTTCATCAACTTTACGTACAATTCCGGTAGATTTCAAATTACTTCCCCCCTATACTTTCGAAAAACGGGACAGCCTTCATGGGGCGCACACGCCGTCGTTCTTCAAAATTAGTAAACTAAAAAAATCGTCATAATTCGACATCTTTCTATGCAATAGAATACCAGTGTTTCTTTTTTCTGTCAATAAATATTTACCAGAAAATTAAATAATTTGGATTGTTTTGAAAAACCTTACCATATCAGGCTTTTTCGTCTGTTTTAAGGTTATACTAAAAGCTGTTTCCTCATTTTACCAAAAGGGTGCAAACAAACTTATATAAGTATTACTGATTGGTATACTAGACTGGTGTATATTATTGACAACGCAGAAATTTTTAAGATAATTTTGTTTTCGTATATGTTATTTGAATTTAGGGGTATAACAAAACCATCATTCAATTTAACATACTATTCAAACAATTGTTTGCGGGTAGTTTTTTATCTTAATTTCAAAATATCTCTACTATAATTCGACTTTACATTTTGTATCTTAAATTGTAAAGTATTTAACACTCTATTTGGCAAATAAGCTGATAAAAGCTACAATAGTAATAGCTTAAAAAAGGATGTTAGGTAATGCACAAGGAGGTAAGCAGATGGTAAATAATGAAAAAACATTTTATATAACGACACCGATTTATTACCCTAGTGGAAATTTGCATATTGGACATGCGTATTCGACAGTTGCTGGAGATGCGATGGCTCGATATAAACGGTTGCGTGGCTTCGATGTTATGTATTTAACTGGAACTGATGAGCATGGACAAAAGATTCAAAAAAAGGCGACAGAAAATGGGGTCTCTCCACAGGAATATGTCGACCATATCGTCGATGGTATTCAAAAGTTATGGAAAAAGCTAAAAATATCGAATGATGATTTTATCCGTACGACGGAAGAACGGCATAAAAAAATGGTTGCGCAAATCTTTGATCAGCTTGTTAGGCAGGGCGATATTTACTTAGATGAATACGAGGGCTGGTATTGTACATCCTGCGAATCATTCTTTACAGAACGCCAATTAGATGAAGGGCGCTGTCCGGATTGTGGCGGACCGGTTGAGAAGGTAAAAGAAGAGTCCTATTTCTTTAAAATGAGCAAATATGTCGACCGACTTGTTCAGTTTTATGAAGACAACCCTACATTTATTCAGCCTGAAAGTCGCAAAAATGAAATGTTGAATAATTTCATTAAACCTGGGCTAGAGGACTTAGCTGTTTCGCGGACAACGTTTGATTGGGGAATTAAGGTTCCTGGTGATCCGAAACATGTCATTTATGTATGGATCGACGCATTGACCAATTATATAACTGCGTTAGGATACGGGACTGATGATGACGAGAAGTATCAAAAATATTGGCCGGCAGATGTTCATTTAATGAGCAAAGAAATTGTGCGGTTCCATACCATTTATTGGCCAATTATGTTAATGGCGCTTGATCTTCCATTGCCGAAAAAGGTGTTTGCTCATGGGTGGATTTTAATGAAGGATGGAAAAATGTCAAAATCAAAAGGAAATGTCATTGATCCTGTGAAGTTAATTGATCGTTATGGTTTGGATGCTCTTCGTTATTATTTACTTCGAGAAGTACCGTTTGGCTCGGACGGGGTATTTACACCTGAAGGCTTCGTGGAACGAACGAATTATGACTTGGCTAATGATTTAGGTAATTTATTGAACCGTACTGTAGCCATGATTAATAAATATTTTGCAGGGGAGATGCCAGCATATCAAGCTGCTGAAACAGATATTGATGGTGCATTAGAAGCATTTGGTAAACAGACCATAGAAAAAGTAGAAGATGCGATGGAGGAAATGCAGTTTTCTGTAGCTTTAGGGGCTATATGGCAACTCATTAGTCGTACGAATAAATATATTGATGAGACAGAACCATGGATTTTAGCCAGAGATGAAACGAAAAAGGTCCGGCTGGGTAACGTGATGGCTCATCTGGCCGAATATTTACGGAAAGCAGCTGTCTTGCTTCAGCCATTTTTAACAGAAGCTCCAGCAGAAATTTTCCGACAGCTGGGTATAGAAGATGCCAAGTTAAAAGAGTGGGATAGCCTTTATGAAGAAGGTAATATGAAAGCTGGAGGGTCAATTGTAAATAAAGGGCAACCGATTTTTCCACGCTTAGAGGTGGAAGAAGAGATTCAAGCTATTAAAGCAATGATGAATCCGCCTAAAGAAAAGAAAACAAAGGTAGAAGAGAAGCCAATAAAAGAAGAAATTGTGTTCGATGATTTCATGAAAGTAGATATGCGTGTTGCAGAAGTATTGAAGGCAGAGCCTGTTAAAAAGGCAGACAAATTATTGAAGCTACAGCTAGATTTAGGAACAGAAAAGCGCCAAGTAGTATCAGGCATTGCTCTATATTACCAACCCGATGATTTAGTTGGGAAAAAAGTAATTTGTGTAACGAACTTAAAACCAGTGAAATTACGTGGAGAAAAATCAGAAGGCATGATTCTTTGTGGAGAGGATGCAACAGGGAAGCTAGTGTTAGCTACTGTAGAAGCCGAACTACCGAATGGTTCAGTTGTAAAATAAAGGAATTTAACAGAGGCTGGGACATAACTAAAACAGCTAATTAAAAAAACGAAGACTAAAGTGAATCTTCAATGAGTGGGGGGATTCTTTTATCCGCCCTTTCTTTGTAAGATCAGAAACCACCATGGCTCGCCAAGAGCGCAAGCCACCATCTATGATGAAAAATTTTACTTTATAATGTTTAAATTCTTGAAATACTACCTAAAATAAATAAGTCATATAATGGTAAATAGCGTTTTTTTCATACAAATGGTATGACAAAGGTCTCTAAACGAATGAAGAATTTACGTATCGTTATCTCTCGCTTCGCTCGTTGTAGTATATTTCTCCAACTCTTGAAGTGAGTGACTTACAGCATTTTATATACGGAAAAATGGATCGCGGCTGTTGTTGTATAGGATTTGCTTATGTCCCAGCCTCTTTTCCTAAAGTTGTTAAGGAGTGAACAAATTGTTATTTGACACACATGTGCATTTGAACGCAAGAGATTTTTTTGAGGATCGTGAAGAAACAATAAAACGGGCTTTTGATGCAGGTGTCACACGTATGTTAGTCGTTGGCTTTGATCGTGAAACCATTCCGTTAGCGATCGAAATTGCAGAACAGTATGAGACGATTTATGCTGCGGTTGGCTGGCATCCAGTGGATGCGGTAGATATGACAGAACAAGAGTTAGAGTGGATAGAAGAGCTTTCTTCTCATCCTAAAGTAGTAGCACTTGGTGAAATGGGCTTGGATTATCATTGGGACAAGTCGCCGAAAGAGGTGCAAAAGGAAGTATTTCGCAAGCAGATACAATTAGCAAAAAAAGTACAGCTGCCAATTATTATTCATAATCGCGAGGCAACAGAAGATATCATTTCGATTTTAAAGGAAGAAAAGGCGGAGTCGATAGGTGGAATCATGCACTGCTACAATGATTCGGTAGACTATGTACAGGATTGCCTGGATATGAATTTTTATATCTCACTTGGGGGACCAGTTACCTTTAAAAATGCGACCTTACCAAAGGAAGTTGCTGTCCAAGTTCCATTAGAGCGATTGTTAATTGAGACCGATGCACCATTTCTAGCCCCACACCCCTATCGGGGTAAAAGAAATGAACCAGCTTATGTCAAATTAGTTGCAGAAAAAATTGCTGCACTAAGAGGGACTAGTCTGGAAGAAATTGGTGAAATTACGACAAAAAACGCCCTTTCTCTCTTTCGGTTATAATTAGGGCGGTTGTCATAAAACTGAATTAATTTGTTAAAAAATAGGAAAAACAAGGTAAAAACAGCGGGGAAGTTTTAATAAAACCCTGCTTACTTTACCTTGTTTTGTTTTTGACATAAACCTTGTTGTATCAATGGTTTATAGAATAAGAAACGTAGTAAATAGCCTAGCTCTATTGCAGTGTAATGGAATTGTAATGCAAACGTAACGGTAATTACTTTGACTTTACATATAACTGTTACTATAATCAAAATGCATTAAGAGGGAGGCAAAAGCATGCGAAAGTTTTCAAAGCTAATGCCGGCGTCGACAATGAAACTGGTTCTATCTTTTATTGGTGTTTTAGCACTTGTTGCATTTTCCGGATTCATTTTATTTGATGCTACAAAGGCAGAAGTAGTCATAACAAACGATGGCGAAGAGCAAACGGTAAAAACACACAAAAGCACCGTAAAAGAAGTACTGGCAGAAGTAGGTATTCGTGTCGGAGAGCATGATCACTTATCCCACAACATGAATGATTCCATTAAAAACGGAATGGAAATCAACTACAAACAAGCAAAGCAAGTGTTCGTGACAATCAATGGAAAACAAACGGAATATTACACTACTACAGATACTATAGATGCATTTTTGAAGGAAAATAACTTGTCGTACCATCAACGTGATGATGTTTCTTTCACTAAAGGGGATGTAATTACAGATGGATTGCATTTGAAAATCAACCAAGCGTATGAGATTACGGTTAACGATGGTGAAAATCAGAAGCGTATTTGGACGACTGGAGGCACTGTTGCAGAAGTACTGGAACAATCAAACGTAACATTTGATAAAGACAGCGCTGACAAAGTGGAGCCTGCTTTAAACAAGCCAGTGACAAAGGATACAGTCATTTCCGTTGTCCGTGTTAAAACGGAAAAAGATCATGTAACGGAAGAAATGGCGTTTGAGACAGAAGAGAGAGAAGATAGTAATTTGCCAAAAGGTGAGGAACGTGTTCTTACTGAAGGAAAAGCTGGCAAGGTGAAGAAGGTTTACCAGATCGTAAAAGAGAATGGAAAAGAAGTAAGCAGAGACCTAATTGATGAAGAGGTTGTTGAGGAAAGTAAAAATCGGATTGTTGCAATAGGAACAAAAGAAGCGCAACAGGACAACGATCTAGTAACATTAGCAAATAAACAACCGAAATCAAATAATAAGCCTAGCACTGTATCAACAACTAAGGAGAAGGAAACAAGCTCAGGGAACACCTTTACGATGTCCGCGAGTGCTTACACGGCTAGCTGTGGAGGTTGTTCAGGATTTACCACAACAGGGATTGATTTAAATGCTAATCCAAATATGAAAGTAATTGCTGTTGACCCTAGTGTTATCCCTTTAGGATCAAGAGTTTGGGTAGAAGGATATGGTGAAGCCGTTGCTGGCGACACAGGTGGCCATATTGTTGGAAATCGGATTGATGTCCATGTCCCATCCAAAAAAGCTGCATATAGTTGGGGTGTAAAAACAGTAACTGTGAAAGTTCTTAATTAGTTTCGAGCTCTTACCACCGTATCGTGGTAAGAGCTATTTTTTTTATTAGTTTATCCCGTATATAAGGTGCAGTAAGCCTCCTACTTCAGGAGTTGGATAATTTTCAATGCAACAAGTCTACATTGGAGATAACAGCGCCTAAATGCTATTTGTAAGCGCCCTTTAGGTCATACCACTACGGTACTAACAAGCCGTGGGGGATGAATGAAAAATCTCCACAAATTGATGATTTTCTTTATTAGTTTATCCCGTATGTAATTGGAAGAGAACACTTAACTTGGAACTTTCGGTTCGAGATAGATAAATAAATGGAGAATTTCATGGTAAGTTACATACCCCCTTCACCCATAATTAGAGAAGGATAAAGAAACACCTCCCTGAATGAACTTTCACTTTATGATACACTTATAGAGATTGTTTATAATTGAGATAATGTAAGATGGAGTTCGTGTTTTATCACCTGCTCCTTTATGTTACGCACCATTAAGAAAGATATGGAAGAGGGAAACTTGTGAAGGTTAAAGAAGTAATCGTTGTAGAAGGAAAAGATGATACAGCAAAAGTTCTCCAAGCTGTTCATGCAGATACAATTGAAACAAATGGCTCGGCCATTAATTCATGTATTTTAAAACAAATTCAGCATGCCAAAGAGAAGCGAGGTGTCATTATTTTCACAGATCCAGACTATCCTGGGCAACGGATTCGTCACATTGTGGATCAGGCCATACCAGGCTGTAAGCATGCTTTTTTAACACGTGATCAGGCGCGTGACAAGCGTTCTACTACGAAAAGTTTAGGAATTGAGCATGCCTCTATCGCTGATATTAAACAAGCGCTAGCCGCTGTATATGAGTTACAACCGGTACGGGAAAGTGAGATAACCAAAGCGGATTTAATTCATTATGGATTCATTGGTGGATTAGAAGCTAACAAGAGACGTGAGCAACTTGGTGAGTTATTACAAATTGGACACACTAATGGCAAGCAGTTGTTAAAACGATTAACGATGTTTGGCATTGGCAAAGCTGAGCTTAAAAGAGCAGTAAGACAAATTGGCCGAGAGAGGAAAGCGAAAAATGACCAATCATAAATATATAGCAACGCCATCACGAACGAAAGAAATCTTAGCGAAATATCATTTTTCTTTTAAAAAAAGCCTAGGACAGAACTTCTTAATTGACAGTAATATCTTGAGTAACATTATTCGCCATGCAGGTATTACAAAAGAGACGGGAGTAATTGAAATAGGCCCTGGAATTGGTGCTTTGACAGAACAATTAGCCATCCATGGGCAAAAGGTGTTGGCGTTTGAAATAGACCAACGTCTAATCCCAGTATTAGAGGATACGCTCGCTTCTTATAACAATGTTGAAATTGTTCATGAGGATATTTTACAAGCTAATGTACGTAACATGATAGCTACGCATTTTCACCCTGGGCAATCTGTTCATCTTGTTGCAAACTTGCCTTATTATATAACTACTCCAATCTTAATGAAATTATTGCGTGATAAGTTACCGATCGACAGTTTCACAGTGATGATTCAAAAAGAAGTTGCTGAAAGAATGGCAGCAAAGCCTAATTCGAAAAGCTACGGTTCTTTAACGTTGGCTGTACAATATTATACGGAAGCAGAAGTGGTTATGCATGTACCAAAACGCGCTTTTATGCCGCAACCTAATGTAGACTCCAGCATTTTAAGGTTAGTTAGGCGTACAAAAGCACCTGTAAGCGTACTGGATGAAGATTTCTTTTTTGCACTTATTCAAGCAAGTTTTGCTCAACGTCGTAAAACATTGCGTAATAATTTATCAAATTATTTCAATGAGCGGTTAACGAAAGAAGAAATTAGTCTCATGCTAGAACAGGCTGGTATTGATGGAGGAAGACGTGGAGAATCTTTAGCAATGGAAGAATTTGCTATACTGGCAAACCTATTTTATCCCGAATGTAAAACGCCGTAAGACCCCTACTTCATGAAAGGGGGGAGTTAACAGCACCTAACTTTCCGATTTCATGCAGGTAGAATGTTGTTCATAGGAGGCGTGACACGCAGAAAAAGTGCTCTTCTTTTTCAAGGACGCTTGAGTTTCTAGCCTTTGATTTACTAGTTCCTGAATGATGGAAGGTTTACTTTATATTGTAAGCAATGCAGATAGGCGAAAAAAGTGGTACAAACGCGTTTTTCGTTCAACAACCTATCGTAATGACGTGTGTTACGTTGCACCCTAAAATTAGAGTGTAAATCTAATCTTTGGGGTGTTTTTTGAATTTACCTGCACCATACGTAATTTTAAAAAAGAAGCTCATCCTACAATGTAAATATACCTAACTGATACAAACGCACAGTTTTTACAGATATTCATACTATATATCATAATCCTAAAGCTCAGGAAGGCTGTGAAGTATAGTATGAGTTACACAAGAGGCGATTTAGTCACACGATACTCTTATCAACATGATATATTATTTCGGATTTCTTCTGTGAAAAAAGAACAGGTAGATTTAGTAGGTGAGGATATTCGCCTCAAAGCGGATGCTCCAACAGCTGACTTGCGATTGGTTGAAGAAAGGGAATTACAAAAGCGGAGACGGCTAGGAAAAGAAAAAGAAGAGTCTTCCTATCGTTTATTTCGCCAAGATTATCAATTGTTGAAGGAAAAACGGCAGTATCAGGCTACGGATGGATTCTTGCATGAGGTGTCTTATTTTCAGTTGCCTGCTAAGGTTTTGCATATAGATGGTGATCCTATGTATTTGAAAAAATGTATCGATCTATATCAGCGCATTGGGCTGCAAGTGCACGGTGTACACTTATATGAACGCGATATGCCTGTACAAATTACAGAATTAATAGCAAAGATTCAGCCGGATATTATCGTTATAACAGGGCATGATGCTTTTTCAAAAAACAAAGGGGAAAAGCAGGATCTTCGTGCATATCGTAACTCGAAATACTTTATTGAAGCGGTACGAGAAGCGCGAAGAATGAATCCGAATTTGGATCAGCTCGTGATTTTTGCAGGTGCATGCCAATCTCATTTTGAACTGCTGATTCGTGCGGGTGCTAATTTTGCCAGTTCTCCTTTACGTGTTAATATTCATGCGTTAGACCCAGTATATATTGCCGCAAAAGTTGCGTACACACCTTTTATGGAAAAAGTGAGCGTCTGGGATGCTATTCGAAATACTTTGACAGGAAACAAAGGAATGGGTGGTGTTGAAACGAGAGGTCTTTTGCGTACAGGTCTACCGTATATGGGAGAGGAAGGAAAAAGCAACGAATGAAGTAACAGTAACAATCGTATTTATTGTGTTAGCCTTTCTACTTCCCCCTCGCTATTCTCTCTGGCATGTTTTGATTACATTTTTTCATAAATACTTTTTCCATATATTTTTTTACATGAATAATCCATATGCGACCAATGACATTTCGATGAGGTATGTTCAGCCGGATATATTATCTAACGTGCTTATGAAATATATGTATACCCAATAGATTGCTCCTATGCCTCTATAAGCTTTTTGGCTAATGAAGTCAAGAATTTCTAAAAAATGTGCATAAAAAGTTAATAAAAACAAATAATATACGAAAATACCAAAAAATATATTGACATTAAAAAAGTAATCCTGATATAATATATAGTTTCACTTGACTAATGTACAAGTTCATGGTATGATGTTTACAGTGAGGTGGAGTATAGTGGCGAAAACATTAATCGAAATTAAGCAAGGTCTTGAAGGTCATGTTGGAAAACGGTTAAAGCTTAAAGCGAATGGTGGTAGAAGGAAAACCATTGAGCGATCTGGCATCCTTGCAGAAACATACCCTTCTGTATTTATTGTAGAGCTTGACCAAGAAGAAAATGCATTCGAACGTGTTTCATACAGCTATGCAGACGTTTTGACAGAAACAGTGGAGCTTCGCTTTACAGATGACAGAAGCATCGCTTCAGTGCTTGAGCAGTAACCCTTAGGTTTACTGCTTTTATTTTAAAACTAATTAACAGAATAGTGAGAAAATAAATTCCTTATTATTTCCTTTTTTGCTTACATATAACTGGTGTGCAATTGCTGATAAAGTACATACTAAAACTGTCGTGACCAATACTCATTAAAAGGGGGCCTGTCTTCGTGGCTAGAAGGCGTGGAATGATGTCAGATCAACTAAAAGAAGAAATTGCGAAAGAGTTGGGGTTTTACGACACGGTGCAAAGGGAAGGATGGGGCGGCATTAGATCTCGTGATGCTGGAAACATGGTGAAACGTGCCATTGAAAGAGCGGAAGCTAGTATGGAACAAGACAAATCCTAATTGGGTTTGTCTTGTTTTCATTAGCTGACTTTTGTATATTAGCTTTTTGGTTTTTTTATTTGTCATTCACGTGGCAGAATGGAATGTGTTACAATTTTATTATCTATAAACAAGAAGGTGACGGGTGATGGTAATTTTTGAAAAAGCACCTGCAAAAATAAATTTATCACTGGATGTCTTAAGTAAAAGATGTGACGGATACCATAACGTCGAAATGATTATGACAACGATTGATTTAGCTGATCGGATTCGTTTATTTGAATTGCCTGAGGATCGAATTGAAATATCTTTGGAAAGCAGATTTGTCCCAAGTGATAAACGTAATTTAGCATATCAAGCTGCATTGGTATTAAAACAAATATATGGTATTCGCAAAGGTGTGCATATTTCGATTGAAAAAAACATCCCTGTTTCTGCGGGACTTGCCGGTGGCAGCGCGGATGCCGCGGCAGTATTGAAGGGTTTAAATCGCCTCTGGGAACTAAAGATTTCTCAAGCTGAATTAGCGCAACTAGGTGCGTTATTAGGTACAGACGTGCCATTTTGTATATACGGTAGAACAGGACTAGCTAAAGGTAGAGGAGAAATCGTAGAAGCACTTCCTTCACCACCTCCTTGTTGGGTTGTTTTAGCCAAGCCAGATATTGGTGTATCTTCAAGGACCATTTTCCAGCGAATTGTAGTTGAAGATCTTGTTCATCCGGAAACAAGACGAGTTATGAATGCATTAGAAGAAGGAAGCTTTGAGAAGCTGTGTCTTAGTCTAGGAAATGCGCTGGAGCCGTTAACGATGGGGCAACATCCAGAAGTGCAACAGATTAAAAATGTATTGCAGCAAGCAGGGGCCTCTGGTGTACTTATGAGCGGGAGCGGACCAACCGTGTATGGTCTTGTTGAACATGAAAGCAAAGCTAAAAGAATATATAATGGGATGAGAGGTTTTTGTGAAGAAGTTTATTATGTGCGATTATTAGGATGATTATATTGGTAAAAAACATATATTGATGGTATATTAAGAGGAAAATATTCGGTTTTGAGGTGTGGAGATGAAAAGAAGTAACCGTTTAGTTGCTTTAACCAATTTTTTTCTTGAAAATCCCCGAACACACACACAATTTCCGTATTTTGTGTCGCAACTAGATACAACGAAAGCTTCTGTAAGTGAAGATATGGATATAATTGATGCAGTATTTCGAAGTGAAGGGATTGGCTATTTGCAACGGACGACAGGTGCAGGAGGAGGAGTGAAATATATCCCTGCACGGGTACATGAGAAAAATAAGCTGTTTGTTGAAGAATTACGACGAAAGCTTGAAGATCCAGCTCGTATCCTGCCTGGTGGGTATTTATATATGAGTGATCTGTTAGGAGATCCAAAGACCGTACGAGAAATTGGGCGTGTTTTTGCGTCGGCATTCTCTGAAATGGATATCGATGTGGTTGTAACTGTTGCTACGAAGGGCATTCCACTTGCATACGCAGTTGCCTCATTTCTCAATGTTCCCGTTGTCATTGTTCGCAGAGATCCAAAGGTAACGGAGGGCTCCTCCGTAAGTATTAATTATGTATCCGGATCGTCTAGGAAGATTCAGACAATGGTATTACCTAAACGCAGTTTATCAGAAGGGGCAAAGGTCTGTATCATCGATGATTTTATGAAAGCTGGTGGAACCATAACAGGGATGATTAATTTACTGGAAGAGTTTCATGCAACGGTACAAGCAATAGGGGTATTAGCTGAAGCAGATGACGAAGAAGAAGAGCGTGTTATTGATGATTATACATCCTTGATAAAAATATCAAATGTAGATATGAAAAAGAAGTATATTGATGTACATGTCGGCAATTTGATGCAATAGCATGTGTAGAGACGAACTATGCTGCTACAGATTAGTCAACCATCGTTTTTAAAATGTAACTGCTTTACACAATAAGGACTCATAAATCTCATTGAGACATATCAATTTAATCTTTAGGAATAAACATGCCGTAAAAGGATCTTGCGGCATGTGGCTTTACATTAGATAATAATTATGTTTGAAATGCAGTAAGTTATATCGTTTACCAAAAAAGGTATATTATCTCTGCATTTTTCTACTCCTCCACTTGAGCTATAAGGAACTTACATTTTCAATGTATGCCACATATGAAATTTACCCAATCCACTTTTGTTAGCTCAAACATAGAACGGGCTAGTAGGAGGAGATGCCCATAATTAAAGCATGAATTAATTATGTTTTTATGGAAGCGCTATTATTTTTGTGCTGTATTAAAAATATTTTATTTTTTTTAATATTTTAGCAGGACTTTTGATAGTTTTGTTGAACTAGTTAATATAGATTCAAATGTGAAAAGGTGGTGACACATCATGGAAGTAACTGACGTTAGGTTACGCCGCGTTAATACAGAAGGCAGAATGCGAGCGATCGCATCGATTACTTTGGATCAGGAATTTGTTGTCCATGATATCCGTGTAATTGACGGTAATAATGGACTGTTTGTTGCGATGCCATCCAAGCGAACGCCGGATGGGGAATTTAGAGATATTGCCCACCCAATTAATTCTGGGACCCGTGCAAAAATTCAGGACGCTGTATTAGAAGAGTATCACCGAGCAGGTGATGAAGAAGTAAAGTATGAAGAAGCTGGGGCTTCCTAATTATTTTTTCTAATATGTTAGCATAACAACTAGAGGTCTAATCTACATAAGGTTAGCCTTCTTTTTTTGTTTGTAAACGTTTGCTATTTTTGAAAGGGTGAGACATAGTTACGTTTGCAAAATACAAGTGTTACTTACTGATTTACTTTTAGAAATATCTATTTAGCTTGTTTAAGTGGTAAAATGGTTATTCGTCTCAAACATCAACTTAAGCGAAAAGCTTTTGTTCAAAGATAAGAAACCACCATGGCTCGCCTAGAGCGCGAGCCACCATCTATGGTGAAAAATTTTGCTATATAATGTTTAAATTCTTGAAATACTACCTAAAATAAATAAGTTATATAATGGTAAATAGCGTTTTTTCATACAAAAGTATAAAATGAGGTGCTTGGGATACCAAAATAACCGAATAGCCACGTTCGGTGCATGAGCCCAGCAACTAGGCGACTTCACGAATCGCCCTACGATAAGGCCTCATCGGTTCGTCGCTAAGGGGAAGGCCGACTAAAAACGGGCTTGCCGCTCAGGCGTCGGCATACCCCTGTTTTTAGTGGCATGATTCCTAAATCTTTAGTTGATTCGTTCCATTCGCTACGTTGCTAAACGGGCGCTTGCGCCTTCTTTGTTCCACTATAGGAAAAGTATAAGAAAAACAAAGGCTTCCGCCATAAGACTTGGCGACAAGCCAAGTTTTTCTAACAAATGTAATGTTTCCTAAGACTAATACTTCTAAGGGTTGAGGAGAAACAAAGAGCTCGAAGTGGGGAGATAACAGCACTTATATTCGGATTCGTTAGATAGGATGTTGAACGTAGCAGGCGTGATACGCAGAAAAAGTGTTTTTTCTTTCTCAAGGCTACTTGGATACTTAACCTCTGTTCTACTTCAATCAGTGAAGGATGAGAAAAACCTCATTAATGAGGGTTGACTTTATTGCAGGCACTTCTTGATTTACACGGTTTATCTATTGAAAAGAGCAGGTATTTAAGATATATTCATAATGGATAAATTGAAATGATGGAGGTTCTTTATATGACGAATCGATATGCTGTCATATTGGCAGCAGGGCAAGGCACAAGAATGAAATCTAAGCTTTACAAAGTACTCCATCCTGTAGCGGGTCGCCCCATGGTTCAACATGTTATTGAACAAATTGGTGGCGTAAACGTCGATAAAATAATTACTATTGTCGGTTTTGGCGCTGAAGATGTAAAAAAACAGATTGGTGCTGCTAGTGAGTACGTCCTTCAAGAAGAACAGCTGGGAACTGGACATGCAGTTGTCCAAGCTAAAGCACTTTTAGAAGATAAGGAAGGAACAACGGTTGTTGTCTGTGGGGATACACCTTTAATAACAAAGGAAACGTATCAAGCATTGATTAATCATCATGAGCAAACAGGTGCAAAAGCAACCATCCTGACAGCAAAAGCTCCTAATCCTTCTGGGTACGGACGAGTACTTCGAAATCAGCAGAATGATGTGGAACGGGTTGTAGAACATAAGGATGCAAATGAAGCAGAACTACTTGTAGACGAAATTAATACAGGTACATATTGTTTTGATAATCAGGCTCTGTTCCGAGCTTTGGAGCATGTCTCCAATGATAATGCGCAAGGTGAGTATTATTTGCCGGATGTGATCGAGATCCTTCAAACTCAAGGTGAAACAGTGAGCGCATATCAAACTCCGGATTTTGCTGAAACGCTCGGAATAAATGACCGAGTTGCTTTAGCGCAAGCGGAGAAAATTATGAAACAACGTATTAATGAATATCATATGCGTAATGGTGTAGCAATTATTGATCCGGATCAAACATATATCGAACCAGACGTAATGATTGCTGCTGACACTACTATTCATCC
This sequence comes from Virgibacillus sp. 6R, assembly GCF_001895305.1. Taxonomy (NCBI): domain Bacteria; kingdom Bacillati; phylum Bacillota; class Bacilli; order Caryophanales; family Bacillaceae; genus Virgibacillus; species Virgibacillus sp. 6R. The sequence goes on from NZ_CP017762.1 coordinate 2,481,654, forward strand.
AGGTACGATTATTAAAGGTAACACAGTCATTGAGCAAAATGCGGAAATTGGTCCATATTCAGAGTTGAGCAATTGTTATGTAGGAAGTGGAACAGTAATTAGACAAAGTGTTGTGAACGATAGCAATATAGGTAACGATGTGAAAATTGGTCCATATGCGCATATACGTCCAGATAGTGCTATTGGTGACAAGGTAAAAATAGGAAACTTTGTTGAAATCAAAAAGACGAGTTTGGGCGAAAATAGTAAGGTTTCACATTTAAGTTATATTGGAGATGCGCAAGTCGGAAGCAATGTGAACGTAGGTTGTGGTACAATTACAGTGAACTATGATGGAAAGCATAAATATGTAACAACCATTGAAGATGAGTCATTTATTGGCTGCAATTCGAATCTAATTGCACCTGTGACAATTGGAAAAGGTTCTTACATTGCTGCTGGTTCTACTATTAACAAGGATGTGCCAGAAGATTCTTTATCGATTGCAAGAGCAAAGCAAACGAATAAAGAAGGGTATGCGTCAAAAATTAAAAATCGGAAAAAAGACTAACGGAGGGTTTTAACTCATGGCAGCTAGTTACAAGGATTCATCCTTGAAGGTATTTACACTAAACTCTAATCCACAATTAGCGGAGGAAATCGCCAGACATATTGGCACAACACTGGGGAAATGTACTGTATCACGATTTAGCGATGGGGAAATTCAAATTAACATTGAAGAAAGCATACGTGGTTGTGATGTTTATGTCGTACAGTCAACGTGCTCACCGGTGAATGAGCATTTAATGGAATTATTAATTATGATTGATGCTTTAAAGCGTGCTTCTGCTAAATCCATCAATATTGTTATGCCTTATTACGGATATGCAAGGCAAGATCGTAAAGCAAGATCGAGAGAACCAATTGCAGCAAAGTTAGTGGCGGACTTACTGGAAACATCAGGTTCTGATCGTGTTATTACGCTTGATTTGCATGCTCCGCAAATTCAAGGGTTCTTTAATAGCCCAATTGACCACTTACAAGGAGTACCAATACTTTCCGATTATTTTGAAGCAAAGAACTTGGAAGATATCATCATTATGTCACCTGACCATGGTGGAGTGACACGGGCGAGAAAAATGGCTGATCGCCTAAAAGCACCAATTGGAATTATCGATAAGCGCAGACCACGCCCTAATGTAGCTGAGGTAATGAATATTGTCGGGAATATTGAAGGGAAGACAGCAATTCTAATTGATGATATCATTGATACTGCTGGCACTATAACTTTGGCTGCAAATGCATTAGTTGAAAATGGTGCCAAGGAAGTATATGCTTGTTGTACACATCCAGTATTATCGGGTCCGGCAATGGAACGTATTAACGATTCAAAAATTAAAGAATTAGTTGTAACCAATTCGATTCCTTTACCGGACGATAAGCGAATCGATAAGATTACACAGCTTTCTGTCGCTCCTTTAATCGGTGAAGCGATTATTCGTGTGCATGAACTGCAATCCGTTAGTATTTTGTTTGATTAATGTTTAAGTTTTAGCTGAAACGGGTAATATCTAAGATGGATGTTTATTCCTGAATGGTTTATACATTTTACCGAATAAACAAAAGACTGTAATATTGAGTAATTGCAATAAGCGTAGGTTTTTAACTATTTGGAGGGTGATTATTGTGGCAGTAAAATTAGCAGCTCAACGAAGAGAAGATCATACAAAATCAGCAACAAAGCAAATTAGAAATAGCGGTCGTGTTCCAGCTGTCATTTATGGAAAAGCGAAAGAAGCGAAATCGATTGCTGTAAGTAGCGTTGAATTGATCAAAACAGTTCGTGATGAGGGTAGAAACGCGATTATCTCACTTCACATTGAAGATGAAAAACCTGTAGATGTGATGCTTCATGATTATCAGATCGATCCAATAAGAGATGAGCTTGTTCACGCAGATTTTTATATCGTCGATATGGCTGAAGAAATGGACGTAGAAGTAAATTTACGTTTAGAAGGAGAGGCAAAAGGGACGAAAGATGGTGGAGTCTTGCAACAACCACTATATCAATTGCAAGTTCGTGCTAAACCAGCTGACATCCCTGAAGAAATTGTCGTCGATGTTTCTGAACTAGAAATTGGTGATAGTATTGCTGTTTCTGATATTGCTATCAAAGGTAATTTCGAAATATTAGACGAAGCGGTTACTACGGTTGCAACAGTATTAGCGCCGGATACCTTAGAAGATGTAGAAGAGGCTCCGTCAGAAAATGCAGAACCAGAATTAGTTGATGCAGAAAAAGAGTAAGCTTAAAGCATATCTATAAAAGCATAAAATAGAACGTCCATATTGAAGTGTCTTTTTAGCAAGATGTTGAATAGTATCTTCCATATAGGGCGGGGGACAAGCTATGCATAAACTGAAGCGTTTGTTAACTTTCACTATAAATCACACAGTGGTGAAGGGGAGTTACTTTAACTCATATAGAAGGGCCAAATTTACATGAACAAGTGTTTGTTATAGATAAATACTTTTAACTAGTAGATATTGGCATTTTTCAAGCCTCGGTTAGTGAATCTGCAATGAAACAAAATTATTTTTCATTGATTAGGTTCATTCAAAAGACAATCTAAACGCAACTCTCCCTCCTAAATAAGGGGGGAGAGTTGCGTTGTATGATTTTTCCAAGTTACGAAAGCGAAATCTTTTTTCGCGCTTTTCAACAAGTTTTATTGATAGGATAAGAATGATATGAAGACAAAGGAAGTAAGCTTATGAAATGTATCATTGGTTTAGGAAATCCAGGGAAAAAATATGATCGTACTAGGCATAATGTTGGTTTTATGGTTATTGATGAATTAATTCAACGCCACCAATGGAAATTAGATAAGTCCAAATTTAAAGCGGACTACACCATTGTGCAAACAGAAAATGAAAAGCTGATGTTAGTGAAGCCGCAAACATTTATGAACCTTTCTGGAGATGCTGTAAGGCCGCTAATGGATTATTATCATATTCATTTAGAAAATATTTTGATTATTTTTGATGATTTGGATTTACCAATCGGAAAAATTAGGCTCCGTCAAAAAGGAGGCCATGGTGGACATAATGGAATTAGATCCATTATTGAGCATGTTGGTTCGAAAGACTTTAAACGTGTTCGAATAGGGATAGGCAGACCTGATTCATCGCTATCGATTATTGATTACGTTCTGCAAACTTTCCCTAAACGTGATACGGAAGAAGTAATGAATAGTGTAAATAAAGCTGCAGATGCATGTGAAGCATGGGTGCACAAACCGTTTCCAGAGGTAATGAATGAATATAATCAATAACTACATCATATAAAAAAATAGCAAAACTGTTTTTTCGTACACTTCAAGTGGTGGAGAGTCAAAGAGGGATTTATCGGTACTTGTATGTACTTGATTCAACTTTGCGTTGGGTTGATGTGATAACCAAAGTGTAGAGTGGGACAGGGGAAGCGCGATGTAATAAAACGTTTCCATGACAGGGGACATTTTGATAGCAACTACATCATCGTGATTTTTCAAGGCTTTGTAGCTTTTGTTATTTTCCTTATTTGGAATGAGGTTTTATTTTAAGAGATAAGAAAGTATAAATTTAGGCGCTTGGAGATAACGAAATAACCGAAGCCACGTCCGGCTCCATTGCCCAGCAACTAGGCGACTTTAGAAATGCGCCCTACGATAAGGCATCATCGGTTCGTCGCTAAGGGGAAGGCCGACTAAAAACGGGCTTGCCGCTCAGGCGTCGGCATACCCCTGGTTTTAGTGGCATGATTCCTAAATCTTTAGTTGATTCGTTCCATTCGCTACGTCGCTAAACGGGCGCCCCGCGCCTTTGTTCTCAACGGGGGCTATTTGTATAGGTTGAGGGTGTATCGGTTAAACTAGTTACTAAGTAACGTTGGTTAAAAACCAACCAATAACTAGTTCAAAAATTGATTCCCTTTAAATAGCGGATACTATAGCTGTGGCTCATTGGTAGCTGCTGCAAGATTTTTGAACGACCTCTGATTGTAAAATCGTACTGGAGGCGGTTCCCGTTGACAATTATATATTTATGCAGGCACTGTGGGCAAAAAATAGGCAGTATTCAACAACAGGTAATTGATTCATCGATATTAGGGTTTGACCAATTATCAGTGAAGGATAAAGAAGAAATGATTACTTATAAACCAAATGGGGATATGCATATACAAGTGATTTGCGAAAACTGTGAAGAAGCTTTAGGTCATCATCCTCACTACCATGAGTTAGATTTTTTTTTACAATAGAAAAGGTAATAGCCTTTGGTGAAATGAAGCCAAGGCGTTTTTGCGCTTTTAGATAGGTCTAGTTTTTTTATTGGAGAAGACAAATCATTAGCTTAAGAATACTATTTTTTTATGAAATATGGCCATATATGTAATGAATTCGTCTACACCTCAAGGGTAGGCGCCCGTTACGTTTTCTTAATTGAAGGGTAAGACTAGAGAAATTATTGGGTGATACGAGATTGGTTCGCATAGGCCCTATGTAAGTGGAGGTTTAGGAATGAAAGGAATACAAACATATTTACAGAAAAAAGAAGATATACAATCCATTATCAATGGGGTGCTAGCGGGGATGGATGAGCAACTAGTAGCTGGATTATCAGGTTCTGCTAGAGGGCTGCTTGTATCTGTTATTCGAGGTGAAATTAATAAGCCTGTTCTGTTAGTTACACATCAACTGGTACAGGCTCAGCAACTATATGACGACCTTGTTGGTTTTGTTGGTGAGGAAGATGTTCACCTTTATCCTGTTAATGAACTGATAGCATCAGAAATAGCTATCGCAAGCCCAGAATTACGAAGTCAGCGGATTGAGTCATTAACTGCTTGGTCACAAAAAAAATCTGGAATTTTAATAGCCCCTGTAGCTGCTTTAAAGCGGATACTTCCACCTCCTGCGTATTGGGGAAAATACCAGTTACCTTTTAAACTTGGAAATGAAATTGATGTGGATCATTATTTAACGTCATTAATAGATATGGGATATGATCGCGTTTCCATGGTTACTTCTCCTGGTGAATTTAGTAAGCGCGGCGGGATTATCGATATATATCCAATCACAGAAAAGCACCCGATTCGAATTGAGTTATTTGATGAAGAAATTGATTCGATTCGTTATTTTGATGCTGAGACGCAACGCTCGTTGGATAAGCTACAGGAGCTAACAGTTGGACCAGCAACAGAGCTACTTTTAACAGAATCAGACATTTATGCTGCCGGAGAGCGTTTAGAGGAAGCCCTTGCGAATACGTTGAAAACATTAAAGACACAAGAGGCAAAGGAAACGTTGGCAGAAGTGGTGCAACGTGATGTAGAACGGTTAAAAAATCTGGAGCATTTCCCAGAAATGTATAAATATATTGGTTATTTGTACAATACCCCTGCTAGCTTACTAGATTATTTACCGGCAGATGGTCAGATTATCCTTGATGAAATGAGCCGGATTCAGGAGACAGCCTTGCATTTGGATACAGAAGAAGCTGATTGGTATAGTAATTTACTAGCTTCTTACCAAATGGTGAAGAATAGTTTCTTTTCGTTTGATTGGCATGCAATTTGGGAGCGGATGAAGCAGCCGCGCTTGTACATGTCTGTATTCTTACGGCATATTCCTAATACACAGCCACAAAACATTGTAAACTTATCTTCAAGACCGATGCAAGAATTTCATGGTCAGATGCATTTATTTAAAAATGAACTGAACCGCTGGGAAAAAGGGGATTATTCTGTCGTCGTTTTAGCACCGGACCAACAGCGAGCAGAAAAAATTCATTCTATTTTTATGGATTATGATATCGAGTTTGGTATAGCGAAATATTTACAACTGCCTGTCGATAAACCAACTATTGCTGTAGGAAACATCTCCAGTGGAGTAGAGTTACCGATGCACAAGCTTGTGTTAGTGACTGAACAAGAGCTATTCAAAAAGCGCGCTAAACGAACGAGAAAGCAACAGAAAATATCCAATGCTGAGCGGATTAAGGATTATCAGGAATTAAAAGTTGGAGATTATGTCGTACATGCCAACCATGGAATTGGAAAATACCTCGGTATTGAGACGTTGAAAGTAAATGATCTGCATAAGGATTACATGCTGATTAAATATTCCGGTGATGATAAATTATTTGTCCCAATAGACCAAATCGATCAAGTACAGAAATTTGTAGGGTCAGAGGGCAAAGAGCCGAAGCTGTATAAACTAGGTGGAAGTGAATGGAAAAAAGTAAAACGGAAGGTGCAATCTTCTGTAGAGGATATTGCCGATGATTTGATTAAGCTCTATGCAGAACGTGAAGCAAAGAAAGGGTATGCTTTTTCTGAAGATACTGAAATGCAACGCGAATTTGAAGCACTATTCCCTTATCAGGAAACAGAGGATCAGCTGCGTTGTATTGAAGAAATTAAACAAGATATGGAACGCGAGCGCCCGATGGATCGCCTGCTTTGCGGTGATGTTGGATACGGAAAAACAGAAGTGGCCATTCGAGCAGCTTTCAAAGCGATTGCTGATGGGAAGCAAGTTGCGTTATTAGTTCCGACTACGATTCTGGCACAACAACATTTTGAGACAATAAGAGAACGTTTCCAAGATTATCCAATCACCATTGGTTTATTAAGCAGATTTCGAACGAGAAAGCAGCAGAAGGAAACATTGGATGGGCTAAGAAAAGGGACCGTTGATATTGTAATTGGAACACATCGTATCTTATCCAAAGATGTTCAATATCATGATTTAGGTTTATTAATTGTTGATGAAGAGCAACGTTTTGGAGTAAAGCATAAGGAGAAAATTAAGCAGCTAAAAACAAATGTAGATGTGCTTACGTTGACAGCTACACCTATTCCTCGTACGTTGCATATGTCTATGTTAGGAGTACGTGACCTTTCTGTTATCGAAACGCCTCCCGAAAATCGGTTTCCGATTCAAACGTACGTGATGGAATATAATCCGATCTTTGTTCGAGAGGCTATTGAGCGCGAAATGGCACGTGGAGGACAGGTATTCTTTCTTCATAACCGTGTAGAAAATATTGAAGAAGTAGCTAGAGAATTAGGTACCCATATTGATGCGAGGATCGCAGTTGCACATGGGCAAATGAATGAGTCAGAATTGGAAAATATCATTTTTGCCTTTTTAGAAGGGGAATTTGATGTATTGGTCAGCACTACCATCATAGAAACAGGTGTTGATATACCGAATGTAAACACCTTAATTGTGAACGACGCGGACCGAATGGGATTAAGTCAGTTATATCAATTGCGTGGTCGTGTAGGGCGTTCCAATCGGGTAGCGTATGCTTACTTTACGTATCGAAAAGATAAAGTGCTAACAGAAGTGGCAGAAAAACGTTTACAAGCAATTAAAGAATTTACGGAACTAGGATCTGGATTTAAAATCGCGATGCGAGATTTATCGATTCGCGGAGCTGGAAATCTGCTCGGTGCCCAGCAGCATGGATTTATCGATTCTGTTGGTTTTGATATGTATTCACAAATGCTGAAAGAAGCGATTGATGTTAGAAAAGAAGGTAAAGAAGTGAAGGATGTCAAACCGTTTGACCCAGAACTGACATTAGCAATCGATGCATACATTCCAGACGAATATATTCATGATGAAAAGCAGAAAGTGGATATTTATAAACAATTTCAATCGATGGAAACCAAAGAGGATGCTGCAGATTTACATGATGAATTAATTGATCGGTTTGGTGATTACCCAGAGGAGGTAAGTCATTTATTTACGGTAGCTACCTTGAAAATGTTGGCGAAACGGGAACGAATCACATCCATCACTGAGAAGAACAATAAAATGGAAGTGCTCGTTGATGAAAAGCGCAGTCAACAAATTGATGGGGCGAAATTGTTTGAGATGGCGAATGAATATGGACGAGATGTTCAGCTTGGAACAGAAAATAATAAATTAAAGCTTGTATTTAAATATACGAGTCGAACGAAGCAGCAATGTTATAAAACCGTTGAAGAATTTATCGATAAATTAAAATATGTAAATCGTAGTTAGTAAAAATTAGTATTGTATGTATAGTTATCCTGCTTTGCCTCATACTAAAACCACACCGGATGATTTTTTACACGAATTTCATGTGTGAAAAGGGCATAGTTAATCATCATAAGAAAGTGAGGCAAGGAAGTATGAAAGCAACTGGAATTGTACGACGTATTGATGACCTTGGGAGAGTAGTTATCCCTAAAGAGATAAGGAGAACGTTACGTATTAGAGAAGGTGATCCGCTAGAAATTTACGTGGATCGTGAAGGGGAAGTCATTTTAAAAAAATATTCTCCCATTAATGAACTAGGTCAATTTGCCAAAGAATACGCCGAAGCGTTGTTTGACTCTTTACAAACTCCCGTTATCATATCGGATCGAGATGAAGTCATTGCTGTAGCTGGAGAATCAAAAAAAGACTACTTAAACAAAAATATTGGAACCCCTCTAACAAATATTATTGAGGGAAGGCAACAAGTTTTGGAAAAAGAACCGAAACCACTTGAAATCATAGATGGTCATGAAGAAGAAATGACAACATATTGTGTTAGTCCAATTATAGCTAATGGCGACGCAATTGGATCAGTGGTGTTATTTGCTAAGGAAGGGGAAGCTTTTACTGCTGTTCAACAGAAAGCTGCAGAGACGGCTGCAAGTTTTTTAGCAAAACAAATGGAATAAGCAAATGCTTTACTGGGGAGCTGCCTTTCATTGGAAGGGCAGCTTATTCTATGTAACATAGTACAACGGAAAATTCTCTCACTTGGGCTATTTAGGAACTATGCTATAATGAACAATAACGTTTGATCTTAAAAGAGAAAATGTTCAAAAAGCCCGGTTAAAATGACATTTGGCATTTCTTGTTGGTTTGTTTTTAAATCGAATCTAGGAGCGATGCTGCCTTATGCTTTGGTGGACGGGATGTGTTATAGCCTTTGTGAGAATATGAAAGAAAGCTATGACAGCGATAAGTTACCTGTTTTGTTAAGGACCCCCCTTGAGGTGTTAGAAGTCCTATATTATTTTGCCACTTTTTGAACACATCGTAAAAGGAAGTTCTGCATGAATGGAAATAAAACGAATCAGCTCGTAAAAGGAGCATTATTATTAACGATAACGGGCGTTATTAGTAAGGTGTTAAGTGCTGCCTACCGCATTCCATTACAAAATTTAACAGGAGATATGGGGTTTTATGTTTATCAACAGATATACCCCATCTTAGGGATTGGCTTGATGCTAGCTTTATATGGATTCCCATCAGCAATTTCAAAGCTAGCAGCAGACAGACAAACGCATTATCAATGTTTATCTTTGCAAAGCTTCTATATGCCCATTTTCTTGATTCTCTGTTTGTTAAGTGGCAGCCTATTTCTGTTTATCTATATGAATGCACCATATATTGCTAGATGGGTTGGCGACGATCAATTGTCAGAAACATATCGTTTAGGTGCTTTTACATTCTTATTTGTACCGATCATTGCGTTGTTGCGTGGAGCCTTTCAAGGAATTTTTCTGATGAAACCGACTGCTTTTTCACAGCTGGCAGAACAGCTTTTTCGCGTAACAGTTATTGTTGCGGCTGCTGGTTTAGTAACCGCAAGCGGTCAACAAATTTATCTGATTGGAAAAGCTGCCGTATTTGCCGCTATTATCGGTTTATTGGCAGCAGGTGTAGTATTAGGACTATTTTTTTGGCGGCTAAAGCCGTTTCAATTAGAAAAGCAAGCATATGTTTTGCGTGATTATGTACATACGATCATTATTTTGGGAATGGTTGCAACGTTAAATCATATGGTGTTACTTTTATTACAGTTTGCAGACACGTTTACACTATTTCCAAGCCTGCTAAAAGGTGGCTATTCAAAAATAGTTGCCATGGAAGCTAAAGGGGTGTTTGACCGTGGACAGCCGCTTATTCAAGTTGGAACAGTGCTTGGTTCATCATTTGCACTAGCTCTAATGCCATCCATTTCCAAAAAGAAAATGGCTGAACAACCAGACATCTTTTATCCTTACATTCGCGGTGCGATGCTATTCAGTATTTATTTGGCAGCAGGTGCAACTGCTGGACTGATGGTGATTTTCCCTGAAGTGAATCAGGCTCTTTTTCTCGATCGGCAAGGGAACACTACTTTACGTTTATTAATGAGTGCCATTCTATTAAGTTCCCTTGCAATTACAGCGGCATCAATATTACAAGGGTTAGGACATGTTAAAAGAGTTGCTCTGATTATTTTACTTGTATTTTTTATAAAATGGATTGGTAATCAATGGCTTGTTCCAACGTTTGGTATCTTTGGGAGTTCTCTTGCCACTGTGCTTTCGTTACTCGTGTTTAGTTTAGTTGCTTTGGTGGAGTTACACAGAAAACTACCTCTGTTGCAGTTATTAAGGAACATTCAGTGGAAGGCGTTGCTAATTGCTATTTTGGTTATGGTCAGCTATTTAATGATAATTAAATGGCTGGCGTACTCTTGGCTTACTCATTCAAGAGCTGGTTGGTTTGTATGCGTTGGTTTCCTTTCTATTACAGGGGCTGCTGTCTATGGATACTGTTTGATTAGATTACAAGCATTTACGGAACAACAATTACAGATGCTCCCGTCCCGTCTTTTCCTTATGTTAACGCGTAAAAATCGCTCTGCTGCAGACCGTAACAGAAAAGAGAGCTGAAGAAAACTTCGGTAGCCTGTGATGAGAAATGGCCAAGTGTTTCATAGAGTTAGCAAACACAAATCTGCGGTAATATGTCAAGAGGAGGAACATACATGAATAAAATTGAAATTATTGGCCTCGGTGCAGGAGACCTGGATCAGTTGCCTTTAGGTATTTACAAAAAGTTAATAGCTTTAACAATACCAATATACACCCGAACAATAAAGCATCCTGTCATTAATGCCCTGCAAGCAGAAGGAGTGAAGTTTACGTCATTTGATACAATGTATGAAGAAGAAGAACAGTTTGCGGATGTGTATCAGCGAATTGTTTCATTTATTCAAGAAAGAGCAGAGAACGAGCATGTGGTGTATGCTGTTCCTGGTCACCCGATGCTTGCTGAAAAAACGGTGCAATTATTGTTGGAACAATCGGAATGCGATGTAGAAATAATTGGCGGAAGCAGTTATTTAGATGATCTGTTTACAGCTTTAAAAATAGACCCGATTGATGGATTTCAGTTTGTTGATGCGACCTCCTTTCAACGTAAAGAGTTAAATTATTACAACCACCTTGTCTTCTCACAAGTCTATGATCAAATGATTGCTTCTGAAGTCAAACTAACTTTATTGGAGGATTTGCCCGCAGACTATCCAGTTACCATTATTGAGGCAGCAGGAAGTGCAGCTGAAAAAATAGTAAAAGTTACATTAGAAGAGATGGATCGCGGTGTTAAGGTTAGCAATTTAACGAGTGTCTACGTCCCTCCTGTATCGGATAATTTATTGCATCATACTTTTATACATTTTCGGGAAGTAATACGGAAATTAAGAGCCCCAGGCGGTTGCCCTTGGGATCAGAAACAGACGCATGAGAGTTTGCGTGAATATGCCATCGAAGAAGTATATGAGCTGATTGATGCGATTGATCAACAGGATGATGAAGGGATTGTAGAAGAATTAGGTGATGTACTTCTCCAAGTAATGCTTCATAGTCAAATAGGGGAAGATAACGGTTATTTTACTGTGGATGACGTAATACGGACAGTTACAGATAAAATGATTCATCGACATCCTCATGTGTTTCAAGATAAACATGTTCATAGTGTTGATGATGTTATGCGGAATTGGGAGCAATTAAAAAGAGACGAAAAAGGAGATACACGGACATCCATATTAGATGGGATTGCGAAGCATTTACCAGCACTTGCACGAGCATATCAATTACAAAAAAGAGCAGCAAAGGTAGGATTTGATTGGGATACAGTGTCTGATATGTGGAAAAAAATGAACGAAGAGTTAAATGAATTTAAAGCAGCTATAAGTAAAGGTTCTGTACGAGATCAAGAAAAGGAATTTGGAGATATATTGTTTGTACTTACCAATATAGCCAGGTATTATAAAATAAATCCGGAAATTGCGTTAAATCAAACGAATGAGAAATTCATTGCTCGTTTTTCGAATATCGAACGAGCTCTACATCAACGTAAGCGTTCATTGCAAGAAGCAACTTTAGAAGAAATGGATGCGCTATGGGAAGAGGCAAAAGAAAGGGAGTAATGTGATGCGTTTAGATAAATTTTTAAAAGTATCTCGTTTAATCAAGCGTCGTACACTAGCAAAAGAAGTGGCTGATCAGGGCAGAATTACAGTAAATGGCAACTCTGCCAAGGCATCTACGACGTTAACAGTCGGGGATGAACTCGTGATCCGTTTTGGGCAGAAGGTGGTTACGCTTCGTATTAATGAGCTACGAGAAACAGTAAAAAAAGATGAAGCGGAAACGTTATATACAATTATCAAAGAAGAAAAATTAACGAATTAGATAGTTCTATACTTGTCCCTCCTATCATAAAGTAATAGTGATAAGGAGGGTGTTTTTCGATGAACTATTATGAAAATAAAGAGAATATAGCACGTGTTACGACAGACCATAATGTAAAGATTAATAATCGTAAAAACTTAGAGATAAGTGGGGTTAAAGAGGTTGACAGCTTTGACAATGAAGAGTTTTTGTTAGAGACGGTAATGGGTTATTTGATTGTTCGTGGACAAAACCTTCAGTTGAAGAATTTGGATGTAAATGATGGTTCTGTTGTCATCAAAGGGAAAATCTATGAGCTTTCTTATATCGATGAGCAGCAGGAGAAGGCTAAAGGGTTCTTTAGCAAGTTATTTAAATGAGTTTAAGCACACAGCTGTTAACGATGCTATCAATGATTACCGGTGGATTATCTACTGGTGTGATGCTGGATACATTTCGTCGCTTCTCTCCTTACTGGAAAAATAGACGCATCATGGTTTATGTCATGGAGATAGGGTTTTGGTTTACGCAAACATTACTTCTATTTTATATCCTATTTTTAGTAAATGGTGGGGAGATAAGATTATATATTGTGCTGGCATGCTTATTAGGGTTTTCTTTTTACCAAGCTATTCTCTCTAATAGTTATAAGAAATTGCTGGAGCATGGTATACGTCTTGCTCTTGTCATATATCGTTTTTTTTCAAGGCTGGTACAAATCTTCATTATTTCTCCGATCAAAGGAATTTTATTTGTCATTTATGCCGTCTTGGTATGGCTCTTAAAGCTCTTTGCTTCCGTTTTTTTCTTCATTTTAGCAATTATACTAAAGCCCATTCAATGGCTGTTACGAGGGCTCTATCAGCTACTTCCTAAAAAAGTTCAACGTTTTCTATTAAAAATAGCAGGATTTTATAGTACAATAAAGAATAACTTAAGAAAGGTCTGGAACCGAGTTAGCTGGAAGAGGAGGTAATGAACTTTGGCTGCAAGTAAACGAACCGTAACAAAACTCGATTCGAACTACATGCAACAGTATGATGCATATGTAGAAAGACAAAAACGGAAAAAGCAACGGTTAATTCGTCGTTTGGTGCTGTTTAGCGTCATTGCTCTCATTGCTATTGGCAGTATGACTACGTATCATATGAAGCAACGTTCTCTTCATGCGGAAAAAACAGCAGAATATGAAAGTTTACAAGAGGAATTAGCTAATTTAAAGGAAGAACAAAGTAGCCTTAAGGAAGAAGCGGAACGATTAAAGAATGAAGATTATGTGTTAGAGATAGCAAGAACAAATTATTTCTTATCCAAAGAGGGCGAGTTGATTTTTAAACTTCCTGATAAGGAGCCATCTTATTGACACACTTTTGTCTGCTTGGCTATAATATAGTAGTAAGCTAATGATATCATTAGCGATTAAACTATTATTAGTTTCCTAAAAATTCTAAGGAGGAGCATTTTTTTTATGTCAATTGAAGTAGGCAGCAAGCTGCAGGGTAAGGTAACTGGCATCACTAATTTCGGGGCTTTTGTAGAGATCGAACCGGGAACAACAGGACTTGTTCATATTAGTGAGGTTGCCGACAACTATGTGAAAGACATTAATGATCACCTTTCTGTCGGCGATGAAGTGAAGGTAAAGGTCATTAATGTTGAAAAGGACGGAAAAATTGGTTTGTCGATAAAAAAAGCGGTTGATAAGCCGAAACGTCAACGAGATAACCGTGAACGGGTGGAATCTTTTGAGTCAAAAATGAACCGTTTTTTAAAGGACTCTGAAGACCGCCTTGCCTCTTTAAAGAAGCACACGGAATCCAAACGCGGGGGTCGAGGTGCTAAAAGGGGATAGCAGTTGCTGTCTAAAAAAAGATAATGCTCTAAAAATAAATGTTGTACTTGAACATATGGTTTTAAGTAAAACAGGAAATATGGTTTTTCGCGCCTTTTGCTACCCGCTTTTAGTTGTCGGAAAGGGCGCTTTTTCCGTATATGACGATACAAAAAACAGAGATTAACAAATAGTTAATCTCTGTTTTTTATTTGTGATGGCGGTAGAGGGGATCGAACCCCCGACCTCACGGGTATGAACCGTACGCTCTCGCCAGCTGAGCTACACCGCCGAACAAGCCAACATTGAATATAATACAGTAGGATTACGTCTCTGTCAACCACTTTTTTATAAGATAAGAAATAGCGCTACGGTAGCGAAACGCCGCCTGAGGAAAATGGGGACTTCTATCCTTTAGCTATGGAAACGAATAAATATTCTCACTAAAAAATTTTCAAATTGTTACAGAAACCGAGTAGCTTTTAGGATCTGTTTTTATACTGCCAAGTGAGTTTGCCTCCAAACAAAATCATAAACGGAACCCCATTAGTTGCTAAACTTGCCTAACATTTGTTCGTGTTGAAACTTGTTTAAACGATAGAAAGGAGTCGAACGATTTTTTTAAAGGCTCTTATGTTTTGACAAAAATAGTTGGCATAATGTGATTTAATATTAGGCACAGAGAAGGAGTGGTGGTTATGATGGAGTCACTTTCAAGATTACAGCCAAAAGCATTTGCAGCACAACGAACAAATCAATTGGACAAGCTGAGAGGACGTCTATATGCAAAGCTGAAAATGATATTGGTAGATAGAGGCTGGCTGTTTTATATGATTGGTTTTTTGTTGGGGAGGGCAGTCATTTTATCTGTTGTTTCTCCATTTGCGGTAGCTTTTTTAGCTACCATGTGGCTTGTCTATAAAGAAAAAGCGTTTAAATCTATGATAGCAGTATTATTAGGTGCTTTAAGCTATTCTGTGCATCATGGGATTTTTATCGCTTTAGGTTTACTTGTTTTTATTTTCTTAGCAGGCTTGTTTAAGCAAGCGAAAAACCAGCAGATGCTCATACCATTATTTGTATTTTTTGCCTCTGTGAGTACTCGGGTTTTTCAATATTCCATTGAACAGCAGCTAGCAGCTTATGAATGGATGCTTGTCTTAGTAGAAGGCGTCTTAGGCACGGTTCTCGTTTTAATATTTATGCAAAGCATTCCTTTATTATCACCAAAAAGATATAATCCTGTATTAAAAAATGAAGAAATCGTTTGTATGATTATTCTTCTTGCTTCGATCCTTACAGGAACGATTGGCTGGACACTGTACGGAGCATCCATAGAGCAGGTGCTTTCTCGCTATTTTGTACTTATTCTTGCTTATATTGGTGGAGCGGCCATTGGATCGACGGTTGGTGTTGTGACTGGTTTAATTCTGTCGCTTGCAAACGTTGCTAATTTATATCAAATGAGTTTATTGGCGTTTTCAGGGCTTTTGGGAGGTTTATTAAAAGAGGGGAAAAAACCAGGAGTAGCAATTGGTTTATTTGTTGGAACATTCCTAATAGGGATTTATGGTAATATGACAGCGCTTATCCCTTCTATTTTAGAAACGTCTATGGCGGTAGCTCTCTTTTTACTTACACCGGCAGCTTGGTTTAAAAGTCTATCGCGTTTGATACCGGGTACGGAAGAGTATACCAAAGAACAGGAGCAATATTTACAAAAAGTACGAAATGTAACAGCACAACGGGTGGAACAGTTTTCTGGTGTGTTTCAAGCATTGTCCAATAGTTTTGCCACTGCGGAGGCGCAAATCGAAGATGAACAAGAGGTACAAAGGGAAACGGACTATTTCTTAAGCCAAGTTACTGAGAAATCATGTCAAAATTGTTTCATGAAAGAAAGGTGTTGGCAAAAGGAGTTTGATAAAACATATTCATTAATGGAGTTGCTGAAAGATGGAATACAGGAAGGGGGAAGACCGCCGAAGAAAACGATGCGGGAATTTGAAAATTTTTGTGTCAAACCGCAAAAAGTATTAGATGCAATAAAAGAGGAAATATCGTACTTCGAAGCAAATCAAAAGCTAAAGCAGCAAGTATTAGAAAGTAAGAAACTGGTCGCTGATCAACTGCAAGGTGTATCCGAAGTGATGGAGGATTTCGCAAAGGAAATATTAAAAGAACGCGAGCATCATGAACAACAGGAGTTACAAATTGTTCATGCGTTAAAGCAAATCGGGATGGAGTTAGAGAAGCTGGAAATTTATAGTTTGGACAAGGGGAACGTAGATATTGAAATGACGTTAACATTTTATGATTATCGTGGTGAAGGGGCCAAACTGATTGCGCCAGTACTATCCGATATATTGAAGGAGGTTATTGTTGTAAAGCAAGAAGAGATCGCTCCATTTCCAAATGGATACAGTTATTTAGCGTTTGGGTCTGCTAGAGAGTTTGTAGTAGAAACAGGGGCCGCTAATGCTGCTAAAGGAGGCGGTCTAATCTCTGGCGATAGTTATACAACGATAGAGTTAGGTGCAGGGAAATATGCGATGGCAATAAGTGATGGAATGGGAAATGGAGCACGTGCACAAGAAGAAAGTGTAGAAACATTAAGGCTCTTACAGCAAATCCTACAAACAGGTATACCAGAGAAAGTCGCCATTAAGTCCATAAATTCGATTTTAGCCTTACGCTCTACAGATGAAATGTTTGCGACCCTCGATTTAGCTGTTATTGATTTGCATAATGCCTTTGTACAGTTTTTAAAAATCGGCTCTTCCCCAAGTTTTGTTAAGCGCGGAAACGAGTTAATTAAAATTGAAGCAAGTAATTTACCAATGGGAATTATCCAGGAATTTGATGTAGAGATCGTTAATGAGCAATTACTTCCTGATGATTTACTGATTATGATGAGTGACGGGATTTTTGATGGACCAAAGCATATCGAAAATACGGATATATGGCTAAAACGGAAAATTCGTGATATGCGTACGAATGATCCTCAAGAAATAGCAGATTTAATTTTAGAGGAGGTTATTCGGACAAGGGCAGGAGAGATTGAAGATGACATGACAGTCGTTGTTGCTAAAATAAAGAAAAATATCCCAAAATGGGCTCGAGCTCCTATTTACCCTGTATCATCATAGTTTCGCAGAATCATGCTACTTCCTAACTATTGCACGCTTTCTATTAATATATACGCTACTAGACCATGTATAGATAAATGGAAAAATGGCGATGATGGTACTGAAAAGTTGGGAGGTAGATAGCATTGAGAAAAGGAACCTTAAAGCAAATATTACTTATTACCGATGGTTGCTCCAATCAAGGAGAGGATCCAGTGGCAGTAGCTTCATTAGCGCATCAGCAGGGCATTACTATCAATGTAATTGGTATATTGGATGATGCGCATTCGGAGCAAGATGAAAGCTTAAAAGAAGTGGAGGATATTGCCCTATCTGGAGGTGGTGTTAGTCAGCTTGTTTATAAGCAAGCATTATCTCAAACTGTGCAGGCTGTTACGAAGCAAGCGATGACACAAACGATGCAAGGATTTGTTAATAGAGAACTAGAACAAATTCTAGGAAAGGGACAATCGATCGAAGACCTTGAACCGGAAAAACGCGGAGAAATTATGGAAGTTGTCGAAGATATGGGCGAGACCTGTGACTTAGAGGTGTTAGTTCTTGTAGATACGAGTGCAAGCATGTATGATAAGCTTCCGACAGTTAAAGAAGCATTAATGGATTTATCTATCAGTTTAAACGCTCGGATTGGACGTAATCGGTTTGCTATTTATCGTTTTCCTGGTAAACGAAAACAGATTGAAAAAATACTGGATTGGTCTCCAGCACTAGATACGATTTCTTCTATTTTCCCGAAGTTGACAAGTGGCGGGGTTACTCCAACTGGTCCGGCAATTCGTGATGCCATGTATTTATTTGGCAAGAAGAGCTTACGAAGGAGCTTTAAGTATGAAGATGAACAGCCAGGAATGGAAGAAGCTTAATAACGATGTTCGTCCAGGAATAAAGCTTCGTGGGAAATGGTATGGGAAGACCTATCTTATTAAGAAAAAGCTTGGTGCGGGCGCTATTGGCGTTGTATATCTTTGTGAATATAATGGGAAACAGGCAGCTTTGAAAATTAGTGATAAACGCTCATCCATGACGGTAGAAGTAAATGTGCTCAAGTCATTGGGAAAGGTCCAAGGTAACAGGCTTGGACCTTACTTGTTAGATGTTGATGATTGGATATCACCACAAGGATCACAGTATTCCTTTTATGTTATGGAATATTTAAAGGGGGAGCCATTGATTACATATATTCAACGACGCGGGCAAGCGTGGATCGGTGTTTTTATGTTACAGCTTTTGGACGCTTTGCAGGAACTTCATCAAAACGGCTGGGTGTTTGGTGATTTAAAGGTTGAAAATTTACTTGTTGTATCCTCACCGCCAAAAGTTCGTTGGGTAGATGTTGGTGGAACCACGCAAATAGGAAGGGCAATTAAAGAGTATACAGAATTCTATGACCGTGGGTATTGGGAGTTAGGGAGTCGGAAGGCAGAGCCGAGCTATGATTTATTTTCGTTTGCTATGGTATTTCTACAAATTTATTATCCAAACAAGTTTGTGAAAGAAGCGTCACCACAAAAACAACTATTCCGAAAAATTGATGGAGTAAAAGCACTCGCACCATATCGAGCTATTTTAAAAAAAGCGATTATCAGCAATTATGATACGAGCGAGCATATGAAGAAGGAGCTGTTACAAGTTATTTATAAAATGCAACCAAAAAATATTCAATCCTTTCATCGGCCAGTACATCAAACGCGTTCGTCCTCTATAGTTGTCGATATAGGAGGTATATCGATACTAGTAATCATTTATTATGTAATTTCTTTGCTTTTTCAGTAAGAGGTATTGTGATAGGATTAAGTTATACGTATAAGAGAAAAGAATAAAAACGTTTGTTGGAGATGGGCAAATGGAATCAAAAGTGCGACAGTTTATACAGAGACACCATTTATTTACCAAGGGTGCGACGATTGTAATCGGTGTTTCAGGGGGGCCTGACTCCATGGCGTTGTTGCATTGCTTGTATGCCATGAAGGAAGATTGGGATTTGCGAATTATTGCATTAACCGTCGATCATCAGCTTCGAGGCGAAGAGTCATTAGCTGATCTGACCTATGTCAAACAAATCTGTCAGCAATGGCAAATTGAGTTTATCGGTACATCTGTTAATGTACCTGCATGGAAGCAAGAAAACAAACAAGGTACTCAAATGGCTGCTAGAACGTTACGTTATGCTGTATTTCAAGAACAAATGGAGAAATTAGAGGCGGATTATTTAGCTTTGGGACATCATGGTGACGATCAAATTGAAACAATGGTGATGCGTCTGATTCGCGCTGCAGATTCACAAAGTTTTAAAGGGATACCTGTAAAACGAGCATTTGCTGGTGGAACCATTGTACGTCCCTTGCTTTGTGTAACGAAAGATGAAATATGGAACTACTGCCAAGCAAACCATATTTCACCACGTCTGGATCCTTCAAATGAAGAAACCGTGTATATGCGCAATTATGTAAGGCACCATATTTTACCTCTGCTAAAAGAAAAAAACAACAGTTTACATACAACGGTGCAGCATCTGAGTGAGACAATAACCGATGATCAGACTTATTTATTAGCAGAAGCAAAAAAAATGGTAGCCTCTGTTGTCTGTTTTGAGCCAGAAAAGCGGCAATTATCGTTTGAAATCCGTACCTTTAAAACGTATGCATTTGCTTTACAAAGGCGTGCCTATCATCTAATATTAAACTATCTGTATGTGGATGTACCAAACGATTTATCCTATGTTCATGAAGAACAATTTTTTGCATTTATTCATCGCCAAATGGGCAATGCACAAATTGATTTCCCCGAAGGCCTAAAAGTAGAGAAATCCTACGACCAAATAAGGTGTTACTTCCATGATGACCTTAATGGCTCATCGTCATTTCATAAGTTTGTGGTCATTCCAGGAAAAACAATTTTACCTGATGGTTCAGTCATGCATGCTGAATTTGTAGACACATTATATGAACAAACGAAGTATAGCCTTAGCTTTAGTGCTGATCAGGTAGCACTTCCATTACATATACGAACCCGAAAAAACGGAGATAAGATGCGTGTTGCAGGGTTAAACGGAAGGAAGAAGGTAAAGGATATTTTTATTGATGCTAAAGTGCCTCGTCATAAACGAGCAACTTGGCCAATTGTAACAGATAATGACGGGGAGATTCTTTGGTTAGTTGGGTTGCGAAAAGCAGCGCTTGCAAGACCCCGGATGAATACCTCACAAATACAACTATATTTTGAAAAAGGCAACAAGTAGGAGGAGCAGGATATATGCATAACGATATTAAAGAAGTGTTAATATCACAGGAGGAAATTGCAAATAAATGCAAAGAGCTAGGTGAACAATTGACCAGAGAGTACGATGGGAAATTTCCGCTGGCTATTGGGGTTTTAAAAGGTGCTATGCCATTTATGTCCGATATATTGCGCTATACCGAGACGTATTTAGAGATGGATTTTATGGACGTCTCTAGTTATGGCAAAGGGATGCGTTCTTCTGGAGAGGTAAAAATTGTCAAAGACCTTGATACAAAAGTGGAAGGCCGCGATTTGCTTATCATTGAGGATATTATCGATAGCGGTTTAACTTTACGTTATTTGGTAGATCTGTTTAAATATCGCAAGGCCAATTCTGTTAAAATTGTAACATTACTCGACAAGCCAGCTGGTAGAACAGCGGATATAAAAGCGGATCTCATTGGTTTTGAAGTACCAAACGAGTTTGTTGTAGGTTATGGTTTAGATTATCAAGAGAAATATAGAAACTTGCCTTATATTGGTGTGTTGAAGCCAGAAGTATATGGAGGGGAGTAATTTTTGCAAGCTGTTGCATAAGCCATTATTTTGTTGGTAAAGTGTAGGATAATTGTATTCATGAAAGAACTAACTATGCTATATTGGTTTAGTCATAAAGTAGCAGGCTTTGGATTAAACAACAAAACAGGCAGGATTAAAAGTTTATCGTTTACAGTGGTGTTTACTGGGAATGGTTAATATGAATTGTTATGTTACGGAAAAAAGATGAAATGCTCTATTCATTAAATTCAGTAAATACTATAAAGGTAGCTGGAACCATATGTCAGGAATCTTTACAGCAGCTCAATTTCCCTTACAGTATTTATCATGTTTTTTTAAGGTAAATTAGTTGTCTTCTAACTTTTTTGTATGGTACGATGTAATATAGTTTTTCCCCGCTTGGGAGGAGGTAAGCAATGAGCCGGATATTTCGGAATGCAATCTTCTGGATACTGATCGTCCTTGTAATTATTTCGGTTATTTCAGTATTCAGTGGGCAAAATGAAGAAGCGAAAGAATATAATGTAAAGCAATTTATGGATGCTTTAAATAATGGTGAGATTAAGGAAATGACCATGCAACCAGCTAACGGTATTATTCGTTATAAAGGTGTTTTAAATGATGACGAAAAGCCGTTCGTTGCACAGGTTCCAGATAATACAGATATTGTTTCTTCGATTACGGAGCAAGCAAATGAACAAAGTGTGCTTCATGTGGAAGAAGAAGAACAGCCTAGTATGTGGGTAACTCTGTTAACGACAATGATTCCATTTTTAATCATTGGACTTTTCTTCTTGTTTATACTTAGTCAGGCTCAAGGTGGCGGCGGTGGAGGCCGTGTGATGAACTTTGGGAAGAGTAAGGCGAAGATGTATAGTGAGGATAAAAAGAAAGTTCGTTTTAAAGATGTAGCGGGTGCAGACGAAGAAAAACAAGAATTGGTAGAAGTAGTAGAATTTCTAAAAGACCCAAGGAAGTTTGCTGCTCTTGGTGCTAGAATTCCAAAAGGGGTACTTCTTGTTGGACCTCCAGGAACAGGTAAAACATTACTAGCACGTGCTGTAGCAGGAGAAGCTGGTACTCCCTTTTTCTCCATCAGTGGATCTGACTTCGTAGAAATGTTTGTAGGTGTCGGTGCATCCCGTGTACGTGACTTATTTGAAAATGCAAAAAAGAATGCACCTTGTATTATTTTTATCGATGAGATAGATGCGGTTGGTAGACAACGTGGCGCAGGTCTTGGAGGCGGTCATGATGAGCGCGAGCAAACCTTGAACCAATTGCTTGTGGAAATGGATGGTTTTGGTGCTAATGAAGGTATTATTATCATCGCAGCAACGAACCGAGCAGATATTTTAGATCCCGCTTTATTGCGTCCAGGACGTTTTGACCGACAAATTATGGTAGACCGTCCAGATGTAAAAGGGCGTCAAGAAGTATTAAAAGTACACGCCAGAAACAAACCATTAGCTGAAGATGTTGATTTAAAAACGATTGCTATGCGTACTCCTGGGTTTTCAGGTGCTGATTTGGAAAACTTACTAAATGAAGCAGCATTAGTAGCAGCTAGACGTGATAGTAGCAAGATCGATATGATTGATGTAGATGAAGCGATAGACCGGGTTATTGCAGGTCCCGCTAAGAAGAGCAGGGTAATTTCTAAGAAAGAACGAAATATTGTAGCACATCACGAAAGTGGTCATACAGTTATCGGGATGGTTTTAGATGATGCCGATATGGTTCATAAAGTTACAATCGTACCTCGAGGTCAAGCAGGTGGATATGCCGTTATGCTTCCAAGAGAAGACCGTTACTTTATGACGAAACCGGAATTGTTTGATAAGATAACCGGCCTTCTAGGTGGTCGTGTAGCGGAAGAGATTATGTTTGGTGAAGTAAGTACGGGAGCTCATAATGACTTCCAACGTGCAACAGCTATTGCCCGTAAAATGATTACCGAGTATGGTATGAGTGATCGAATTGGTCCATTACAGTTCACTTCTGGTGGAGGTCAAGTATTTTTAGGGCGAGATCTTAGCAATGAACAACAGTATAGTGATGCAATTGCATATGAGATTGATCAGGAAATGCAGAACTTTATTAACCACTGTTACGATCGTGCTAAAGCAATTCTTACTGAACACAAAGATAAGCTTGAATTAATTGCCCAGACCTTACTTGAAGTAGAGACACTAGATGCGAAACAGATTCAATCGCTGTTTGAAAAGGGTGTCCTTCCTGAACCAGAAGAAGGTGATGTAAAGGTCAATATCCAATCAAAGGATGAGACTCCGGAGACGTATGAAGAGGCAAAAGAAAAAGCTACGACGAAAGATCAAGAAAAGCCAGATGATCAAATTACAACTGATAATAAGCCTTATTCTACAAATGGTTCAACGACGGAACCAACACAACTTTCATCTAAAGAGGATATAACAACAGATAATAAACCTTCATCAGAGGATGAAGACAAATAAGTATAAACAACTCCCCACTATAGCTTTGTTTAAGTGGGGAGTTGTTTTGTTTAGATGACTAAAGCACCAACATACTCATGACAAAATAAATATGGTATATTAAAAACCAGGAAAAAGAAACTAGAAAAGAGTTTGAAAAAGAAAGGTATGGAACCATATGTTACTTGTGCTAGATGTTGGGAATACAAACACAGTGCTAGGGGTCTTTGACGGGAAAGAACTAAAGCACCAATGGCGAATTAAAACGGATCGCCATAAAACAGAAGATGAATATGGAATATTAATTAAATCTTTGTTTGATTATCAAGAGATAGCTTTTTCATCTATTACAGGGGTGATTATTTCTTCCGTAGTACCTCCAATTATGTATGCGTTAGAAAAGATGTGTACGGACTATTTTCAATTGGAACCAATGATTATTGGAAAAGAATCTGTTCACAACTTCTTACAAATGCAATATCCGAATCCAGAAGAAATTGGTGCAGATCGGATTGTTAATGCGGTAGGAGCAATTGAAGAATATGGAGCACCACTGATTATTATTGATTTTGGTACAGCAACAACCTACTGTTATATTAACGAACGAAAAGAATACTATGGTGGAGTTATTACCCCAGGAATAAATGTGGCAATGGAGGCTTTATATAATAGAGCTTCGAAATTGCCAAAAATCGAAATACAAGTTCCTGCTCATGTTATTGGTTCTTCTACCGTAGAAGCTATGCAATCCGGTGCGCTTTATGGATATGTTGGTCAAATTGAAGGCATTGTTCGCCGTATGGAAAAAGAGATGAATGCTAATGCAACAGTTATTGCTACAGGAGGATTAGCGCCTTTGATAGCTGATGAATCAGAGGTGATTCATTATGTAGATCCTTATTTAACTTTAAAAGGGCTGCGGATTATCTATGATAAGAATAAGCACAGGTATAATCCTAACAACGTATAGCACAATTAATTTTACAGTCGGAACAATATAAAACGGTAATCGTCTTTGCTAAATCCTTGGTAATAGACAAGCTTTGCTAAGAAGGGAGACAAGTCGAGTATGAAAGACTTTATTATAAAAGCAACAGCCTATAACGGCATGGTGCGTGCGTATGCTGCTACTTCCACCAATACAGTTGAGGAAGCGCGTCGCCGTCACGATACATGGGCAACAGCCTCAGCTGCTTTAGGGAGAACACTAACCATTACTGGTATGATGGGAGCCATGCTAAAAGGAGATGATACCATTACGACAAAGATAATGGGGAATGGCCCTATGGGTGCAATCATTGCTGATGCGAATGCGAACGGTCATGTTCGGGGGTATGTCACCAATCCACATGTGGATTTTGAACTTAATTCAAAGGGAAAGCTAGATGTCGCGAGAGCAGTTGGAACAGAAGGTACAATTAGCGTCATTAAAGATCTAGGATTAAAAGATTATTTTACCGGAGAAGTTCCGATTATTTCCGGGGAAATTAGTGAAGATTTCACCTATTATTTTGCAAATTCCGAGCAAGCTCCTTCAGCTGTTGGAGCGGGTGTTTTAGTTAATTCAGATCATAGTATTTTAGCTGCTGGAGGGTTTATTGTCCAGCTCATGCCTGGAGCAAGTGAAGAAGTTATTCAACAACTAGAAGAGCAAATTCAAGCTTTTCCTCCTATATCTACGTTAATTCGAGAAGGAAATACGCCAGAGCAAATTTTACAGCGGCTTTTTAACGATCAAGAGGTGAAAATACATGAAACGGTACCGATGGAGTTTCGTTGTAAATGTTCTAAGGAACGGTTAGAACGAGCGATTCAAGGGCTTGGAGAAAAAGAAATCCAAAGTATGATTGAAGAAGATCACGGAGCAGAAGCAAGCTGTCATTTTTGTAACGAGATTTATCAGTTTACCGAAGAAGAGCTGCGTATATTAAAGCAAAACCTTAGTGAGTCTTAAGTTTAACGCATCAATAAGTACCCTGCCAAAGACTTTCGCGAATGGACAGTCTTTTGGTGGGGATGTTACGTTTACGATGAATTCCAGAAAAAGGGAGCTTTAGCTGTGTCCGAAAATGCAGCATTTTAGTTTCCTAATAACAATGAGCGTGATACATGGAAATAAAGTAATGGTCCAATTCCTGTTTGCGACGAAGAAAAACAAAGGCTTCCGCCATAAGACATGGCGACAAGCCAAGTTTTTCTAATGAAGTGCCCCCTTGCTTTATTCTTGAGAGTCAGTTGCCTAGGTAGTTTTCAAGGGAATATACAGCTTGGATGAACGAAATAATCTGAATTATCACACATGTCTATGTGCAAGCGCTACATAAGAGAGCGAAGGGTTGGCGGCTGCTGTAAATTTTTTCTCGGATGGATAATCTTAACGGTGTATTGGTTAAAATAATAGAAGCGAGTTTTTTAATAGAAAGTTCATATGTATCCTTAACAGGGGGAATGAAGAATGTCAAAAAAATTACTATTAGGTATTATTGTAATTCTTCTTGTAACAAATATTGCAACTTTATTAGTATGGAATCAAGGCGGACAAGTTGATGTAGGAACAGGTGAACATAAGAAGTATAAACTGAATGAAGCCGCAGCCACGGTTAATGGAGAAGAAATCAGTTTTCAGATGTGGCAAGAGGCTTTACGAAATACATATGGGGAAGAACAGTTAAAATCGATGATCGATCAAAAGCTTGTGAAGCAATTAGCAGATGAGAAAGATATTTCTATAAGTGATAAAGTTGTTGAAAGAGAAATATCAATGTTGCTTGCTATGCAAGGTATTATTTCAAAGCCCGAATATGAACATCTGGAAGCTGAATGGGAGAATGATATTCGATATCGTTACCAATTGGAAATGCTGTTAACAGAAGATGTATCCGTATCGGATGAAAAAATAAAAGAGCATTATGATACATATGGGGAACAATATAATTTTACATCATCTATGCAAATATCTCATATTTTAGTGAAAGATTCAGAAACGGCTGAGAAAGTTTACCATGAGCTAGACGATGGCGCGTCATTTAATTTGTTAGCTCAAGAGTATTCCATGGATAAAGAAACAAAAGACGAGGGAGGATATTTAGGGTATATTTCTACCGAGAGCCAATATTTCCCAAAGGACTATGAAAATATCGCTGCTGACATGGTTGAATTCTCGTATAGTCAACCATTTGAGGTAGATGAAGGTGTAGCAATTATTTATCTTCATCGAAAACTGCCTTCTATTACCTTTACGTATGAAGAGATGAAACCGTATATAAAAAGTGAATTAGCTTTACATCAGAAAAACCAGACTTTAGAAGCAGATCCACTTTGGAAAAATCAAGATATAGAATGGATATATTCTTCAACCGATCCATAGTCCTTGCTTCAAGAGGCGTAGACACTTAAAAATGAAGTCGAAGGTAACGGTTATGCTCAAAGTGATGATATTAATTTAAAAAATATGTTATGAAAAATAAAACTATGTATGAAGCATTTTTCACCTCGACTATCGAATGCACTCCAATGCTTTGTGCTATTGTTAATAATTCATGATAATGGTTGCAAAGTACAAATGTTGATTTGTGATGGCATTTGAATTTTTTATAATCAAACAAAATGGAAAGGTTGACATTCTTCATAAGAAAGCGTAAATTAGAATTAATCTTATCGAAAAAGTAGGAATTAGGAGGCTGAAAAATGAAAGTTGCTCAAAGTATAGCAGAACTTATTGGAGAGACTCCGATTGTAAAATTAAAAGGAATTACGGATAATGAAAGCGCAGATATTTATGTAAAGCTCGAATTTATGAATCCAGGTAGTTCCGTAAAGGATAGAATTGCTTTAGCGATGGTCGAGGCTGCGGAAAGAGATGGACTATTAAAATCAGGGGATACCATTATTGAGCCAACGAGCGGTAATACAGGGATAGGCTTAGCGATGGTCGCTGCTGCAAAGGATTATAAAGCAGTGTTAGTTATGCCTGACACAATGAGTCAAGAACGCCGTAACCTTTTACGTGCTTATGGAGCGGAGCTTGTTCTCACTCCAGGAGCTGAAGGAATGAAGGGTGCGATTCAAAAAGCAGAAGAACTGCAAAAAGAGCATGGTTATTTTATGCCACAGCAATTTAATAATGTTGCAAACCCCGAAGTTCATGCCAAAACGACAGGAAAAGAAATCATTGCACAAATGGGTGACGGCGGGTTGGACGCATTTATTGCTGGTATCGGTACAGGTGGTACGATTACGGGAGCTGGTAAAGTCTTAAAGGAGCATTTCGATAACCTGCAAGTATATGCTGTAGAACCTGCAGCTTCAGCAGTTCTTTCTGGAGAGAAGCCTGGACCACATAAAATTCAAGGCATAGGCGCAGGGTTCGTACCACGTATTTTAGATACAACTATTTACGATGACATTTACCAGATTGAAAATGATGAGGCATATGAAGTCGCAAGAGAAGTGGCTACTAAAAACGGCATTCTTGGAGGAGTGTCTGCTGGTGCAGCTGTTGCGGCTGCTAAGAAAGTAGCAAAGAAACTTGGTAAAGGTAAGAAAGTATTGGCTATTTTCCCTGATAACGGGGAGCGCTACTTGTCGACACCTCTTTATCAATTTGGGGATCAGGAGTAGAGGAGCTTCTCTTATAAAGTGTGAAAGAAGACCAGTATCGATATTCGGTGCTGGTTTTTCCTATTTTCACAAGAAATCATATTTTGGTATAACGAGTTGCTATTTTGTATGGAGGTGGATTTGTCCGGTTTAAAAGTGTAGTAAGATTAAAAAGGAATTGTTTTGTTTATAAAGTTTTTTTGTCACCTTTCATTTTGTAACTATTCTCCATAGTCATCATAAGGTTCGTGTGACTTTTTCTTCTTCTAACATTCAAAGATTTCCTATGGAAGATATAACTCTGTTGAAGTAAGAGAAATTTCAACATGAATGATAGAGAATAAAAGCTCGTTTTCAATTTACATAATTGATACCGGTCGCTTACGAAAACGTTGTATGATACGATAAGAAAAAAAGATGGAAAGAAGGATGGACGTATGATGCGATTAAAAACGAAAAAGCAAACTTATGATTTAACCAATCGCACACATATTATGGGGATATTAAATGTCACACCTGATTCTTTTTCTGATGGTGGCAATTATAATACGCTTGAAAAAGCCATTGAACAAGCAGTGAAGCTAGAAAAAGAAGGTGCTGATATACTTGATATTGGTGGTGAATCTACACGCCCTAACCATGAGCCGGTTTCCCAAACAGAGGAAATTGCCCGCGTGGTCCCCATTATTCAAGAAGTTAAGAAGCATATAAGCATTCCGATATCTATCGATACATATAAAGCAGAAACAGCTAAAGCGGCTATAGAGGCTGGTGCTGACATCATTAACGATGTTTGGGGAGCAAAGCGAGAGCCAGAAATTGTCCAAGTTGCAAAAGCGTATGACGTACCGATTATTTTGATGCATAATCGAACCAATACTAATTATCAAGATTTAATTATAGATATGATCGCTGATCTAGAAGAAAGTATAGCGATAGCGCTAAAGGCTGGAGTTCCTAATGAACAAATTATCATTGATCCTGGTATCGGTTTTGCTAAGACAGCTGAACATAATTTACTCGTCATGAATCAGTTAGAGCGTTTTTCTAAGCTAGGCTATCCACTGCTTTTAGGAACTTCCAGAAAACGATTTATTGGACATATTTTGGATGAGCCAGCAGAAAATCGTGATATAGGAACAGGCGCAACTACTTGCATGGGCATTATGAAGGGTGCTCAAATGGTACGTGTACATGATGTGAAAACGAACTGGCAGCTTGCTAAAATGATGGACGCAATGCTTCGAGTAGAAAGAGGGGAGTAAGTTGGATAAAATACATTTACAACAATTGCAGTTCTATGGTTTTCATGGGTTACTTCCAGAAGAAAATAAATTGGGTCAACGCTTCCAATTGGATGCTACATTGTATCTTGACTTAAGTAAGGCTGGAAAAAGTGATGATATGAATGATTCCATTCACTACGGTGAAGCCTATGAGTATATAAAAGAGATTGTCGAAGGAGAAGCAAAAAAATTAATCGAGGCTGTTGCGGAAATGATTGCGGAAAAGTTATTGGCTTCTTTCGACTTGCTTCAGGCATGTGAAATTAAGCTAATTAAGCCAGATCCACCAATTCCAGGTCAATATCATTCGGTTGCCGTAGAGATATATAGGGAGAAGTGAAAATGAATCAGGTATATATAGCATTAGGAACAAACATTGAGCCAAGGGAAAAGTTTTTAGAAGAAGGTTTACATCGACTACAAGATCATGAAGAGATAAACGTGATGAAAACATCATCCATTTACCAAACAGCTCCTGTAGGATATACAAAGCAAGCTGATTTTTTGAATATGGTGATTGAAGTAGAGACAACTTGTTCACCATTGGAACTTTTAGACTACTGTCAACAAATAGAAAGTGAATTAGGGAGAAAACGAACGATTCGATTCGGACCGCGTACATTAGACCTTGACATTTTATTATATAATCAAGAAAATATAGAAATGGAACGTTTAACGATTCCGCATCCTCGCATGCACGAGCGTGCATTTGTGCTTGTTCCATTAAACGAAATTGCACCGCATGTAATATTACCTTTACCAGATGGAGAAAAGGACGTAACTGGGGCTGTGAAGAAACTTCCAGGAAAAGACTTAAAGGATGTAGAGATATGGACCAAAAAAGAATCGGAAGACGGTTAAAAGCTTTTCGTAAATTAAAGGGATATACCCAGGCGGAATTTGCAAAAGAGCTGGACATTCCGCTATCTGTTATTGGTGGAATAGAGCGAGGCGTTAAGCCGATTTCTGATGAACTTATAGATATAGTAGTGCATACACTTAATATTTCAAAAGATGAGCTAATGCTCCATTATGAAGATAATCAAGATAGGTAAGTGATGAATTTAGAAAAGGAAAAGACCTGTGGAGACGGGAAGGCTCGTCGAAAGGTCATGACGTGGAAACACGAGATGGATGATTAAATATGTTATATACCTAGGTTAACGAGTTATAACGATATGAAAGCTTTTTAAAACGTAGGGATTTCATGGCTTTGTTTTTGCTGTTAACTGTCCGTTTGCAAGGAATCCATATGCCAATGCACTAAACGTATGTGGTACCTATTTGTTGAACTTAAGATGGGATCTGTCAGCCAAATGCCGACAGGTTTTTACCACTTATTATCGATTTGAACGCTTTAAATTTTTATGAGTTGGACATTGTTATATTATTACGCAGCTGTGTTTTCCTTTACGGTTTTATCAAGAAAAAGCGCAATACATGAAAGATATAAAAATATCGGCTATACTACCTATAGAAAAGGACTGGAGTGATCACGGTGTCTGAGGAAATAAATGAACATATGCGTGTGCGTAAAGAGAAAATGGAACAATTAATAGAACAGGGAATAAACCCTTTTGGAGAGCGATTCCCTCGTTCACACGTCGCAAGTGAATTGAAAGATTTATACGATCGGTATTCTAAGGAAGAACTGGAAAACAAAGAAGAGCAAGTAACCGTTGCAGGAAGAATGATGACAAAGCGTGGGAAAGGAAAAGCTGGCTTTGCTCATATTCAAGATATTAGCGGTCAAATACAGCTTTATGTGCGAAAAGACTCTGTTGGGGAAGCCGCGTATGAAATTTTTAAATCAAGCGATATAGGAGATATTATTGGTGTAACAGGTACCATGTTCAAGACGAAGGTAGGGGAACTATCTGTTAAAGTGACTGATTTTAAGTTGCTTACGAAATCGTTACGCCCATTACCGGAGAAATATCATGGATTAAAAGATATTGAACAACGATACCGTCAACGTTATCTTGATTTGATTACGAACATGGATAGTAAAGAAACATTTGTACTGCGAAGCAAAATTATTCAAGCAATGCGCCGTTATCTGGACGGACAAGGCTTTTTAGAAGTAGAAACACCTATGTTACATGGAATTCCTGGCGGTGCTACCGCAAGACCTTTTATTACACATCATAATGCATTAGATGTAGACCTCTATATGCGGATTGCTATTGAGTTGCATTTGAAACGATTGATTATCGGTGGCTTAGAAAAAGTATACGAAATTGGCAGGGTGTTTCGAAATGAAGGAGTGTCGACGAGACATAACCCAGAATTTACGATGATAGAATTGTATGAGGCGTATGCAGATTATCACGATATCATGGATTTAACGGAGAGACTTGTTGCACATATTTCCAAAGAAGTTTTAGGTACCACTACGGTCACGTATGG
Source organism: Virgibacillus sp. 6R (assembly GCF_001895305.1). Classification (NCBI taxonomy): domain Bacteria; kingdom Bacillati; phylum Bacillota; class Bacilli; order Caryophanales; family Bacillaceae; genus Virgibacillus; species Virgibacillus sp. 6R. The sequence goes on from NZ_CP017762.1 coordinate 2,513,663, forward strand.
TGAATATGAGGTGGACTTGGCTCCGAAATGGACAAGAAAGCATATGGTTGATGCAATTAAAGAAAAAACTGGCGTTGATTTTTGGCAACACATGAGTGATGAAGAAGCACGAGAGCTAGCTAAAGAGCACGGCGTTGAGATTAAAAATTCCATGACATATGGCCATGTAGTAAATGAGTTCTTTGAACAAAAAGTAGAAGAAGAGCTAATACAACCAACATTTATCTATGGACATCCAGTAGAAATTTCGCCATTAGCTAAGAAAAATAATCAAGATGATCGGTTTACAGATCGATTTGAATTGTTTATTGTGGGACGAGAACATGCTAATGCGTTTAGTGAGTTGAACGATCCAATAGATCAACGGGAGCGATTTGAAGCTCAGGTGAAAGAAAGAGCGGCTGGTAATGATGAAGCTCACTATATGGATACAGATTTCTTAGAAGCGTTAGAATATGGACTTCCTCCAACTGGGGGACTTGGTATAGGGGTAGACCGCTTAGTCATGCTACTAACTAATTCAGCGTCTATCCGCGATGTATTATTATTTCCGCAAATGAAAAATAAATAAATGTAACATGTAATAAAAACGCAAGGAACCATTATGACCTTGCGTTTTTTATTTGGGTTTGCTGAATAACCTTCTAAAAGGATAGAGCTCTTTTAAAAGATAGATGAGCCAGAAGAGGTAGCGAAATTATTTCTTATAGCTTAAACTTAATACAATACGTGCTGTTTTAGTCGCGCTAGGTAAGTAAACGGAAAGTTAGGTAAGGTTTTAGGATAAAACTTATGCTTCTATTAGAAGAGAGTGCAGTCTGTTTCCTTTCATTAAATGGTCCAATGTAATTAAAGGTGATATCTATAATCGTAAATCAAATATGCAAACATTAATTTGTGAATAAAATAACGAATTATGTAAACAATAGAAATAGATTTTTCGTCGGTTTTATTAAAAAAAAGTCTTGATTTCCGTTATTAAACGTGGTAATCTAATGTACGTTGCTTTAATAAACAGCTTGAAAGCAGAGTTATTAAACAACAACAAAAATCTCTTTAAAAATATGTTGACTTTATCATGAACGCATGTTATATTTATAAAGTCGCCAATTTGAAGCGAAAAAACATCTTGAAAAAAAGTTGTTGACAAAGTAGTTTCATAATGGTATAATTAAGAAGTTGCGTCGCAAAAAAGACGCTAACAAATTTGCTCTTTGAAAACTGAACAAAACAACCAGTATGTCAAGAAAAGCAATCTCTGTTTTTCTTTTAAAAAATCGACCGAGAGCAATCTCGGAAGAAGCTAAGAATGATGAAGAACGGTGTTCATCATCACAAACTTTTATGGAGAGTTTGATCTTGGCTCAGGACGAACGCTGGCGGCGTGCCTAATACATGCAAGTCGAGCGCGGGAAGCAAGCAGATCTCCTTCGGGGGTGACGCTTGTGGAACGAGCGGCGGACGGGTGAGTAACACGTGGGCAACCTACCTGTAAGACTGGGATAACTCCGGGAAACCGGGGCTAATACCGGATGATACATATCGTCGCATGACGAGATGTTGAAAGGCGGCATATGCTGTCACTTACAGATGGGCCCGCGGCGCATTAGCTAGTTGGTGAGATAAAAGCTCACCAAGGCGACGATGCGTAGCCGACCTGAGAGGGTGATCGGCCACACTGGGACTGAGACACGGCCCAGACTCCTACGGGAGGCAGCAGTAGGGAATCTTCCGCAATGGACGAAAGTCTGACGGAGCAACGCCGCGTGAGTGATGAAGGTTTTCGGATCGTAAAACTCTGTTGTTAGGGAAGAACAAGTGCCATTCGAATAGGTTGGCACCTTGACGGTACCTAACCAGAAAGCCCCGGCTAACTACGTGCCAGCAGCCGCGGTAATACGTAGGGGGCAAGCGTTGTCCGGAATTATTGGGCGTAAAGCGCGCGCAGGCGGTCCTTTAAGTCTGATGTGAAAGCCCACGGCTTAACCGTGGAGGGCCATTGGAAACTGGGGGACTTGAGTACAGAAGAGGAGAGTGGAATTCCACGTGTAGCGGTGAAATGCGTAGAGATGTGGAGGAACACCAGTGGCGAAGGCGACTCTCTGGTCTGTAACTGACGCTGAGGTGCGAAAGCGTGGGTAGCGAACAGGATTAGATACCCTGGTAGTCCACGCCGTAAACGATGAGTGCTAGGTGTTAGGGGGTTTCCGCCCCTTAGTGCTGAAGTTAACGCATTAAGCACTCCGCCTGGGGAGTACGGCCGCAAGGCTGAAACTCAAAAGAATTGACGGGGACCCGCACAAGCGGTGGAGCATGTGGTTTAATTCGAAGCAACGCGAAGAACCTTACCAGGTCTTGACATCCTCTGACGCCCCTAGAGATAGGGAGTTCCCTTCGGGGACAGAGTGACAGGTGGTGCATGGTTGTCGTCAGCTCGTGTCGTGAGATGTTGGGTTAAGTCCCGCAACGAGCGCAACCCTTGATCTTAGTTGCCAGCATTTAGTTGGGCACTCTAAGGTGACTGCCGGTGACAAACCGGAGGAAGGTGGGGATGACGTCAAATCATCATGCCCCTTATGACCTGGGCTACACACGTGCTACAATGGATGGAACAAAGGGCAGCGAAGCCGCGAGGCCAAGCAAATCCCATAAAACCATTCTCAGTTCGGATTGCAGGCTGCAACTCGCCTGCATGAAGCCGGAATCGCTAGTAATCGCGGATCAGCATGCCGCGGTGAATACGTTCCCGGGTCTTGTACACACCGCCCGTCACACCACGAGAGTTGGTAACACCCGAAGTCGGTGAGGTAACCTTTTGGAGCCAGCCGCCGAAGGTGGGACCAATGATTGGGGTGAAGTCGTAACAAGGTAGCCGTATCGGAAGGTGCGGCTGGATCACCTCCTTTCTAAGGAATAGATAGGAAGCTTTGGCGTTGTTTGAACGTTGAAGCTAGACTATGCGGAAGACATACTTGGTTGTTTGGTTCAGTTTTGAGAGAGTAAATTATACCTCTCAAGGATAAAAGGATTTTCTGTTAAAATCCGTCACGTCCTGTGACGAACACAGAAGTCACGACATCCTGTAGAAACTTTGTACCTTGAAAACTAAATAAGAGTAACAACGACATCAAACTAAAAGCGGAAGCGAATGTGTAGCGATGTACAGACTGGACTGACTCGAAGGAGATAAAGGAAACACGGTGAACGCAAGTGAATCGATGTTGACTTATCGTATGGAGAGGAAGGAAGTCATGCTATTGCTATGAGCTGAAGCTAGAAAACCAAAAGCTGAAAAGTAATATGCTTATTCATAAATAGAAAGTTAGTTAAGTGAATAAGGGCGCACGGTGGATGCCTTGGCACTAGGAGCCGAAGAAGGACGGGACTAACACCGATATGTCCCGGGGAGTCGTAAGTAGACGTCGATCCGGGAATTTCCGAATGGGGGAACCCACTGCTCGTAATGGAGTAGTACTTTTATCTGAATTCATAGGATAGAAGAGGCATACCCGGGGAACTGAAACATCTCAGTACCCGGAGGAAGAGAAAGCAAATGCGATTTCCCAAGTAGCGGCGAGCGAAACGGAAACAGCCCAAACCAGAAGGCTTGCCTTCTGGGGTTGTAGGACACTCCATAGGAGTTATCAAGAGATTCTTTAGATGAAGCGATCTGGAAAGATCCGCCAAAGAAGGTAACAGCCCTGTAATCGAAAAGGAATCTCCTCCGGAGTGTATCCTGAGTACGGCGGAACACGAGGAATTCCGTCGGAATCCGGGAGGACCATCTCCCAAGGCTAAATACTCCCTAGTGACCGATAGTGAACCAGTACCGTGAGGGAAAGGTGAAAAGCACCCCGGGAGGGGAGTGAAAGAGAACCTGAAACCGTGTGCCTACAAGTAGTCGAAGCCCGTTAATGGGTGACGGCGTACCTTTTGTAGAATGGACCGGCGAGTTACGATCGTATGCAAGGTTAAGTGGAAGACACGGAGCCGCAGCGAAAGCGAGTCTGAATAGGGCGATATAGTATGCGGTCGTAGACCCGAAACCGTGTGATCTACCCATGTCCAGGGTGAAGGTCAGGTAACACTGACTGGAGGCCCGAACCCACGTATGTTGAAAAATGCGGGGATGAGGTGTGGGTAGGGGTGAAATGCCAATCGAACACGGAGATAGCTGGTTCTCTCCGAAATAGCTTTAGGGCTAGCCTCAAGGAAAGAGTACTGGAGGTAGAGCACTGATTGAACTAGGGGCCCTCATCGGGTTACCGAATTCAGTCAAACTCCGAATGCCAGCTACTTATCCTTGGGAGTCAGACTATGGGTGATAAGGTTCATAGTCGAAAGGGAAACAGCCCAGACCGCCAGCTAAGGTCCCAAAGTATACGTTAAGTGGAAAAGGATGTGGAGTTGCCCAGACAACCAGGATGTTGGCTTAGAAGCAGCCACCATTTAAAGAGTGCGTAATAGCTCACTGGTCGAGTGACTCTGCGCCGAAAATGTACCGGGGCTAAACGTATCACCGAAGCTGCGGATTGTTCTACGAACAATGGTAGGAGAGCGTTCAAAGTGCAGTGAAGTCAGATCGTGAGGACTGGTGGAGCGCTTTGAAGTGAGAATGCCGGTATGAGTAGCGAAAAAAGAGTGAGAATCTCTTTCACCGAATGCCTAAGGTTTCCTGAGGAAGGCTCGTCCTCTCAGGGTTAGTCGGGACCTAAGCCGAGGCCGAAAGGCGTAGGCGATGGACAACAGGTAGATATTCCTGTACCACCTCATGAACGTTTGAACGATGGGGGGACGCAGTAGGATAAGGAATGCGCACGGATGGATGTGTGCGCCCAAGCAGTGAGAAAGTCGGATAGGCAAATCCGTCCGATAATTTCAAGCTGTGACGGGGAGGGAAATAGAGTACCGAAGTTCCGGATTTCACACTGCCAAGAAAAGCCTCTAGTAAGTTCATAGGTGCCCGTACCGCAAACCGACACAGGTAGGCGAGGAGAGAATCCTAAGGTGAGCGGGAGAACTCTCGTTAAGGAACTCGGCAAAATGACCCCGTAACTTCGGGAGAAGGGGTGCTCCTTTAAGGAGGAGCCGCAGTGAATAGGCCCAAGCGACTGTTTAGCAAAAACACAGGTCTCTGCGAAGCCGAAAGGCGAAGTATAGGGGCTGACACCTGCCCGGTGCTGGAAGGTTAAGGGGAAACGTTAGTGCTTCGGCACGAAGCGTAGAACCGAAGCCCCAGTAAACGGCGGCCGTAACTATAACGGTCCTAAGGTAGCGAAATTCCTTGTCGGGTAAGTTCCGACCCGCACGAAAGGTGCAACGACTTGGGCACTGTCTCAACGAGAGACCCGGTGAAATTATACTATGCGTGAAGATGCGCATTACCCGCGACAGGACGGAAAGACCCCGTGGAGCTTTACTGTAGCCTGATATTGAATGTTGGTACAGCTTGTACAGGATAGGTGGGAGCCATCGAAGCGTGAGCGCTAGCTTACGTGGAGGCAACCGTGGGATACCACCCTGGCTGTACGAACCTTCTAACCCAGGGCCGTGATCCGGTCCGGAGACAGTGTCAGGCGGGCAGTTTGACTGGGGCGGTCGCCTCCCAAAAGGTAACGGAGGCGCCCAAAGGTTCCCTCAGAATGGTTGGAAATCATTCGCAGAGTGTAAAGGCAGAAGGGAGCTTGACTGCGAGACCTACAAGTCGAGCAGGGACGAAAGTCGGGCTTAGTGATCCGGTGGTTCCGCATGGAAGGGCCATCGCTCAACGGATAAAAGCTACCCCGGGGATAACAGGCTTATCTCCCCCAAGAGTTCACATCGACGGGGAGGTTTGGCACCTCGATGTCGGCTCATCGCATCCTGGGGCTGTAGTCGGTCCCAAGGGTTGGGCTGTTCGCCCATTAAAGCGGTACGCGAGCTGGGTTCAGAACGTCGTGAGACAGTTCGGTCCCTATCCGTCGTGGGCGCAGGAGGTTTGAGAGGAGCTGTCCTTAGTACGAGAGGACCGGGATGGACACACCGCTGGTGTACCAGTTGTTCCGCCAGGAGCATAGCTGGGTAGCTACGTGTGGCAGGGATAAGTGCTGAAAGCATCTAAGCATGAAGCCCCCCTCAAGATGAGACTTCCCATCACTAAAAGTGAGTAAGATCCCTCAGAGATGATGAGGTTGATAGGTCCGAGGTGGAAGCGTGGTGACACGTGTAGCTGACGGATACTAATCGATCGAGGACTTAACTAACCATTTTGGAAGATGAATCGTTGGATGATCTCTTATTTAGTTTTCGAGGTATAAATCAGGAATCGATTTTTTTCAACAAAAATCTTGATTTTTTCTCAAAAACGCTTATAATAAGATTTGTGCCTATTTTTTAGCACAACATAACAAATAGCAACTTTGCCTGGTAGTAATGGCGGAGAGGTCACACCTGTTCCCATGCCGAACACAGAAGTTAAGCTCTCCAGCGCCGATGGTAGTTGGGGCTTTGCCCCTGCAAGAGTAGGACGCCGCCAGGCAATACATTATTTATTCATTGATGTTCGTAACGAATTATCGTTGCGTGCGTTGGAGGATTAGCTCAGCTGGGAGAGCACTTGCCTTACAAGCAAGGGGTCGCAGGTTCGAGCCCTGCATCCTCCACCATTGCCGGCCTAGCTCAATTGGTAGAGCAACTGACTTGTAATCAGTAGGTTGGGGGTTCAAGTCCTCTGGCCGGCACCATTTAACGTAATAGCGCAAATCTTGAATGAAAAAATATACGAGCCATTAGCTCAGTCGGTAGAGCATCTGACTTTTAATCAGAGGGTCGGAGGTTCGAATCCTCCATGGCTCACCATTCGTTTTTTTTGCGGGTGTGGCGGAATTGGCAGACGCGCTAGACTTAGGATCTAGTGTCTTCGGACGTGGGGGTTCAACTCCCTCCACCCGCACCATAAAATAAGAGTTTGGTCTTTATGCGGAAGTAGTTCAGTGGTAGAACACCACCTTGCCAAGGTGGGGGTCGCGGGTTCGAATCCCGTCTTCCGCTCCAAGCCAAGCCGGGGTGGCGGAATTGGCAGACGCACAGGACTTAAAATCCTGCGGTAGGTTTCTACCGTGCCGGTTCGAGTCCGGCCCTCGGCACCATATGCGCCCGTAGCTCAATTGGATAGAGCGTTTGACTACGGATCAAAAGGTTAGGGGTTCGACTCCTCTCGGGCGCGCCATCATACGGGAAGTAGCTCAGCTTGGTAGAGCACATGGTTTGGGACCATGGGGTCGCAGGTTCAAATCCTGTCTTCCCGACCAGTTTATATACGGGGCCTTAGCTCAGCTGGGAGAGCGCCTGCCTTGCACGCAGGAGGTCAGCGGTTCGATCCCGCTAGGCTCCACCAAAACAAATTTGCTCTTTGAAAACTGAACAAAACAACCAGTATGTCAAGAAAAGCAATCTCTGTTTTTCTTTTAAAAAATCGACCGAGAGCAATCTCGGAAGAAGCTAAGAATGATGAAGAACGGTGTTCATCATCACAAACTTTTATGGAGAGTTTGATCTTGGCTCAGGACGAACGCTGGCGGCGTGCCTAATACATGCAAGTCGAGCGCGGGAAGCAAGCAGATCTCCTTCGGGGGTGACGCTTGTGGAACGAGCGGCGGACGGGTGAGTAACACGTGGGCAACCTACCTGTAAGACTGGGATAACTCCGGGAAACCGGGGCTAATACCGGATGATACATATCGTCGCATGACGAGATGTTGAAAGGCGGCATATGCTGTCACTTACAGATGGGCCCGCGGCGCATTAGCTAGTTGGTGAGATAAAAGCTCACCAAGGCGACGATGCGTAGCCGACCTGAGAGGGTGATCGGCCACACTGGGACTGAGACACGGCCCAGACTCCTACGGGAGGCAGCAGTAGGGAATCTTCCGCAATGGACGAAAGTCTGACGGAGCAACGCCGCGTGAGTGATGAAGGTTTTCGGATCGTAAAACTCTGTTGTTAGGGAAGAACAAGTGCCATTCGAATAGGTTGGCACCTTGACGGTACCTAACCAGAAAGCCCCGGCTAACTACGTGCCAGCAGCCGCGGTAATACGTAGGGGGCAAGCGTTGTCCGGAATTATTGGGCGTAAAGCGCGCGCAGGCGGTCCTTTAAGTCTGATGTGAAAGCCCACGGCTTAACCGTGGAGGGCCATTGGAAACTGGGGGACTTGAGTACAGAAGAGGAGAGTGGAATTCCACGTGTAGCGGTGAAATGCGTAGAGATGTGGAGGAACACCAGTGGCGAAGGCGACTCTCTGGTCTGTAACTGACGCTGAGGTGCGAAAGCGTGGGTAGCGAACAGGATTAGATACCCTGGTAGTCCACGCCGTAAACGATGAGTGCTAGGTGTTAGGGGGTTTCCGCCCCTTAGTGCTGAAGTTAACGCATTAAGCACTCCGCCTGGGGAGTACGGCCGCAAGGCTGAAACTCAAAAGAATTGACGGGGACCCGCACAAGCGGTGGAGCATGTGGTTTAATTCGAAGCAACGCGAAGAACCTTACCAGGTCTTGACATCCTCTGACGCCCCTAGAGATAGGGAGTTCCCTTCGGGGACAGAGTGACAGGTGGTGCATGGTTGTCGTCAGCTCGTGTCGTGAGATGTTGGGTTAAGTCCCGCAACGAGCGCAACCCTTGATCTTAGTTGCCAGCATTTAGTTGGGCACTCTAAGGTGACTGCCGGTGACAAACCGGAGGAAGGTGGGGATGACGTCAAATCATCATGCCCCTTATGACCTGGGCTACACACGTGCTACAATGGATGGAACAAAGGGCAGCGAAGCCGCGAGGCCAAGCAAATCCCATAAAACCATTCTCAGTTCGGATTGCAGGCTGCAACTCGCCTGCATGAAGCCGGAATCGCTAGTAATCGCGGATCAGCATGCCGCGGTGAATACGTTCCCGGGTCTTGTACACACCGCCCGTCACACCACGAGAGTTGGTAACACCCGAAGTCGGTGAGGTAACCTTTTGGAGCCAGCCGCCGAAGGTGGGACCAATGATTGGGGTGAAGTCGTAACAAGGTAGCCGTATCGGAAGGTGCGGCTGGATCACCTCCTTTCTAAGGAATAGATAGGAAGCTTTGGCGTTGTTTGAACGTTGAAGCTAGACTATGCGGAAGACATACTTGGTTGTTTGGTTCAGTTTTGAGAGAGTAAATTATACCTCTCAAGGATAAAAGGATTTTCTGTTAAAATCCGTCACGTCCTGTGACGAACACAGAAGTCACGACATCCTGTAGAAACTTTGTACCTTGAAAACTAAATAAGAGTAACAACGACATCAAACTAAAAGCGGAAGCGAATGTGTAGCGATGTACAGACTGGACTGACTCGAAGGAGATAAAGGAAACACGGTGAACGCAAGTGAATCGATGTTGACTTATCGTATGGAGAGGAAGGAAGTCATGCTATTGCTATGAGCTGAAGCTAGAAAACCAAAAGCTGAAAAGTAATATGCTTATTCATAAATAGAAAGTTAGTTAAGTGAATAAGGGCGCACGGTGGATGCCTTGGCACTAGGAGCCGAAGAAGGACGGGACTAACACCGATATGTCCCGGGGAGTCGTAAGTAGACGTCGATCCGGGAATTTCCGAATGGGGGAACCCACTGCTCGTAATGGAGTAGTACTTTTATCTGAATTCATAGGATAGAAGAGGCATACCCGGGGAACTGAAACATCTCAGTACCCGGAGGAAGAGAAAGCAAATGCGATTTCCCAAGTAGCGGCGAGCGAAACGGAAACAGCCCAAACCAGAAGGCTTGCCTTCTGGGGTTGTAGGACACTCCATAGGAGTTATCAAGAGATTCTTTAGATGAAGCGATCTGGAAAGATCCGCCAAAGAAGGTAACAGCCCTGTAATCGAAAAGGAATCTCCTCCGGAGTGTATCCTGAGTACGGCGGAACACGAGGAATTCCGTCGGAATCCGGGAGGACCATCTCCCAAGGCTAAATACTCCCTAGTGACCGATAGTGAACCAGTACCGTGAGGGAAAGGTGAAAAGCACCCCGGGAGGGGAGTGAAAGAGAACCTGAAACCGTGTGCCTACAAGTAGTCGAAGCCCGTTAATGGGTGACGGCGTACCTTTTGTAGAATGGACCGGCGAGTTACGATCGTATGCAAGGTTAAGTGGAAGACACGGAGCCGCAGCGAAAGCGAGTCTGAATAGGGCGATATAGTATGCGGTCGTAGACCCGAAACCGTGTGATCTACCCATGTCCAGGGTGAAGGTCAGGTAACACTGACTGGAGGCCCGAACCCACGTATGTTGAAAAATGCGGGGATGAGGTGTGGGTAGGGGTGAAATGCCAATCGAACACGGAGATAGCTGGTTCTCTCCGAAATAGCTTTAGGGCTAGCCTCAAGGAAAGAGTACTGGAGGTAGAGCACTGATTGAACTAGGGGCCCTCATCGGGTTACCGAATTCAGTCAAACTCCGAATGCCAGCTACTTATCCTTGGGAGTCAGACTATGGGTGATAAGGTTCATAGTCGAAAGGGAAACAGCCCAGACCGCCAGCTAAGGTCCCAAAGTATACGTTAAGTGGAAAAGGATGTGGAGTTGCCCAGACAACCAGGATGTTGGCTTAGAAGCAGCCACCATTTAAAGAGTGCGTAATAGCTCACTGGTCGAGTGACTCTGCGCCGAAAATGTACCGGGGCTAAACGTATCACCGAAGCTGCGGATTGTTCTACGAACAATGGTAGGAGAGCGTTCAAAGTGCAGTGAAGTCAGATCGTGAGGACTGGTGGAGCGCTTTGAAGTGAGAATGCCGGTATGAGTAGCGAAAAAAGAGTGAGAATCTCTTTCACCGAATGCCTAAGGTTTCCTGAGGAAGGCTCGTCCTCTCAGGGTTAGTCGGGACCTAAGCCGAGGCCGAAAGGCGTAGGCGATGGACAACAGGTAGATATTCCTGTACCACCTCATGAACGTTTGAACGATGGGGGGACGCAGTAGGATAAGGAATGCGCACGGATGGATGTGTGCGCCCAAGCAGTGAGAAAGTCGGATAGGCAAATCCGTCCGATAATTTCAAGCTGTGACGGGGAGGGAAATAGAGTACCGAAGTTCCGGATTTCACACTGCCAAGAAAAGCCTCTAGTAAGTTCATAGGTGCCCGTACCGCAAACCGACACAGGTAGGCGAGGAGAGAATCCTAAGGTGAGCGGGAGAACTCTCGTTAAGGAACTCGGCAAAATGACCCCGTAACTTCGGGAGAAGGGGTGCTCCTTTAAGGAGGAGCCGCAGTGAATAGGCCCAAGCGACTGTTTAGCAAAAACACAGGTCTCTGCGAAGCCGAAAGGCGAAGTATAGGGGCTGACACCTGCCCGGTGCTGGAAGGTTAAGGGGAAACGTTAGTGCTTCGGCACGAAGCGTAGAACCGAAGCCCCAGTAAACGGCGGCCGTAACTATAACGGTCCTAAGGTAGCGAAATTCCTTGTCGGGTAAGTTCCGACCCGCACGAAAGGTGCAACGACTTGGGCACTGTCTCAACGAGAGACCCGGTGAAATTATACTATGCGTGAAGATGCGCATTACCCGCGACAGGACGGAAAGACCCCGTGGAGCTTTACTGTAGCCTGATATTGAATGTTGGTACAGCTTGTACAGGATAGGTGGGAGCCATCGAAGCGTGAGCGCTAGCTTACGTGGAGGCAACCGTGGGATACCACCCTGGCTGTACGAACCTTCTAACCCAGGGCCGTGATCCGGTCCGGAGACAGTGTCAGGCGGGCAGTTTGACTGGGGCGGTCGCCTCCCAAAAGGTAACGGAGGCGCCCAAAGGTTCCCTCAGAATGGTTGGAAATCATTCGCAGAGTGTAAAGGCAGAAGGGAGCTTGACTGCGAGACCTACAAGTCGAGCAGGGACGAAAGTCGGGCTTAGTGATCCGGTGGTTCCGCATGGAAGGGCCATCGCTCAACGGATAAAAGCTACCCCGGGGATAACAGGCTTATCTCCCCCAAGAGTTCACATCGACGGGGAGGTTTGGCACCTCGATGTCGGCTCATCGCATCCTGGGGCTGTAGTCGGTCCCAAGGGTTGGGCTGTTCGCCCATTAAAGCGGTACGCGAGCTGGGTTCAGAACGTCGTGAGACAGTTCGGTCCCTATCCGTCGTGGGCGCAGGAGGTTTGAGAGGAGCTGTCCTTAGTACGAGAGGACCGGGATGGACACACCGCTGGTGTACCAGTTGTTCCGCCAGGAGCATAGCTGGGTAGCTACGTGTGGCAGGGATAAGTGCTGAAAGCATCTAAGCATGAAGCCCCCCTCAAGATGAGACTTCCCATCACTAAAAGTGAGTAAGATCCCTCAGAGATGATGAGGTTGATAGGTCCGAGGTGGAAGCGTGGTGACACGTGTAGCTGACGGATACTAATCGATCGAGGACTTAACTAACCATTTTGGAAGATGAATCGTTGGATGATCTCTTATTTAGTTTTCGAGGTATAAATCAGGAATCGATTTTTTTCAACAAAAATCTTGATTTTTTCTCAAAAACGCTTATAATAAGATTTGTGCCTATTTTTTAGCACAACATAACAAATAGCAACTTTGCCTGGTAGTAATGGCGGAGAGGTCACACCTGTTCCCATGCCGAACACAGAAGTTAAGCTCTCCAGCGCCGATGGTAGTTGGGGCTTTGCCCCTGCAAGAGTAGGACGCCGCCAGGCAATAAGGTGAAAACTGACACATCAAATAAGATGGTCAGTTTTTTTGTGTGCCTAGGACATTATACAATTCAGGCTCTATACTAAATGTATTGATACCCCTATATTAGAGTTAAGATAAAAAATACATTCTCACTCTATCTGGTCTATTGGTTGTTGAGAAACAATTAACTGTCCTCTACTTAGATTTATGGGTAAGTGAAAAAGATGTTAATAGCGAGAAATTAATGAAAAATATAATGAAATCTGACAGTTAAATATAGCATCTTATATTCCCAAGTAAAGTTAAAGTAAAACAGACAAGAGTAAATACCATTAACATTGTAAAACCCTTCTTAAACTTAAGCCTAGCTCACCTGCCGCTACCCAATTTAAGAAGGACACCTTAAATAGTTGATATACTAGAGATTAAAAATAAATATGTAGAGGTATGACAAATTAAGTAGGATCTTTAGGAGAGGACCCTTTCTTATATCATCGCTAGAATTCCTTTCCTGCTATAAAGAAATAAACAAGATCCTTTTCACATATACATTCAAGTACGTACACTGCATTTATATGTTAAAATCTTTAACAATAGGGGGAGTTTGCATTGAAGGAATTATTTAATGAACTTTTAGGCGACCATTTTTATATTATATTAATACGAGTGCTTGTTGCATTATTCCTCTCTGGATTAATTGGATTTGAAAGAGAGTTAAAAAATCATTCAGCCGGCTTTCGGACCCATATTTTAGTTGGAGTAGGCTCTTGTTTAATGATGTTGCTTTCTTTATTTGGATTTGAATTTTTTTTAGAAGAGTATGATAACATTCGCTTTGATCCTGCAAGAATACCATCTTATGTGATCAGTGGTATAGGATTTTTAGGTGCTGGTACAATAATTGTTTATGGTGGTACGATTAGAGGATTGACAACAGCAGCTTCTATATGGACAGTTGCGGGGCTAGGATTAGTTGTAGGTGCAGGAATGTATGCAGCAGCAGTATTAACAACGGCAATTATATTACTTAGTCTTATTTTTCTTAATAACTTTGAACGTCTATTCAGACGTGGAAAATCATCACATGTTATTCAAATTGTCACAGTACCAGACTTACCTGTACATGAAGTAGTTGCTGTGTTTGACAAATATCATATGGCGATCAAGAAAGTAGAAATTTCCAAATCAGAAAATAACCATCGAAACATCTATATAGTTATTGAAAGAAATACAGATTTAGATCGAATCGCCTTGTTTGCTGAAATTTCGCAAATAAATCATGTTAGAAGTGTAACCGAATTAACGTAAGCACGAAACATCAACATAGTCAAGTCTCAAAATTATTTTAGAATTGGGTTACATTGCTTTTTAAATACGTTCAGATTAGATGGGAATTCCAATGATAGTGGAAACCCATTTTTTTCATTATATAGGAACCTATAAAATTAGGAGCTTATGGATAATGAAATAACCGACTAGTCACGTCCTGCGCATGAGCCCAGCAACTATGCGTCTTTAGAAATGCGCCCTACAATAAGTCATCATCGGTTCGTGGCAAAGAGGAAGGCCGACTAAAAACGGGCTTGCCGCCCAGACGTCGGCATACCCCTGTTTTAGTGGCATGATTCCTTTATCTTTAGTTGATTCGTTGCATTCGCTACGTTGTTAAACGGGAGCTTGCGCCTTTGTTCTTAGAATAAGCTTTAAAATTCTGTAGCAAGTGAGCTGCTTAAATAAAATTGATTTGCTTGCTATTATTGCTGAATATGCTATTTGTTTTTAAACCATTCTCTTTTTGTGTTTTTTAATAGTTATTTTTGTCTACAATAAACATAGATCTTGTATTTGCATCTTCTGTAATTTCCCGTATAATAAAAGTATAGTCAAAGATAGTCAAAGTCAAAAGTTTGTTTCTATATAAAAGGGGGTGGGCATATGAGTAATATATCAGATGTAATTGAAAATTATTTAAAGCAAATTCTTCAGGCAAAAGGTAAAAATGTGATTGAAATTAAACGAAGTGAGATAGCTGACCAATTTCAATGTGTCCCCTCACAAATTAACTATGTAATTAATACTCGATTTACCGTGGAAAAGGGTTATATTGTCGAGAGTAAGCGTGGTGGTGGAGGTTATATCCGGATTATGCGAGTCATCCACCAGGATGAGTCAAAGCTGATTGATGAAATTATTGAAATGATTAATCCATCCGTATCACAACAAAAAGCGGTCGGTATATTGGAAAGATTGCTTGAGGAAGAATTGGTCACTGAACGAGAGGCAAAAATTATGTTAAGTGCAATAGAAAGAACGACGTTGCCATTTCAGTTACCATTACGAGATGAAATTCGTGCACGTGTATTAACGTCCATGCTTACAACACTCAAGTATTTAAATAAATAGGGAGGAGTGTGAACATGCAATGTCAAGAATGTCATAAACGTCCTGCGACGCTTCATTTCACACAGATTATTCAAGGACAAAAAATGGAGGTTCATGTTTGCAATGTCTGTGCAAAGGAAAAAGGGTATATGACCTATCCAGAAGACGGTTATTCGCTGCATCATTTACTTTCCGGGTTATTTAATTTTGACACCTCTGGTTTAACCAGTACACATGCTGAAAACTACCAGCAATCAAAGGATTTACAATGCCCAAAATGTGAAATGACTTTTTCCCAATTTAAGCAAATAGGAAAATTTGGCTGTGCTGTTTGTTATGAAACTTTTAATGAACGCTTAGACCCCATATTCCGCAGAGTGCATGCTGGTAATATAAAGCATAATGGGAAAATACCGAAACGCCAAGGTGGAGATTTGCATAAGAAAAAACAATTGGAGGATTTAAAGCTGCATTTGAAAAAGTTAATTGAAAATGAAGAATTTGAAGAAGCAGCTAAAGTAAGGGATCAAATAAGAGCTTTGAATCAGGATGACGATCATTCAGAGGCAGGTGATCAATCATGACATTGCAGCAGTTTATGAACGAAGCGATTAGTCCTTGGATGCGAAAGGACGGACCGGATAGTGACATCGTATTAAGTAGCCGAATTCGCCTTGCGCGCAACTTTGCTAATGTGCCATATCCAATAGCTGCTGATCCAAAGGAATTGGAGGAAATACGCAGTTTCTTTAAAGAGAAATATGAAGGGCAGGATTTTGGTTCGTATAAAGATTTAGCATTTGTGTCCATTCGAGATTTGTCTGCCATAGAGCGGCGTGTGTTGGTAGAAAAACATTTGATTAGTCCTTTATTAGCAAAGCATTCAGAGGCTGCAGCTGTGCTTATTTCAGAAAATGAGCAAGTATCTCTCATGATAAATGAAGAAGACCATATCCGATTGCAACTTTATTTACCTGGTTTTCAATTGTCAGAAGCTTTGCAGCAAGCATTTGAATTTGATGATTGGCTGGAGGAGAAAATAAACTATGCTTTCGATGAAACAAGAGGTTACTTGACTAGCTGCCCGACTAATGTAGGAACTGGGATGCGAGCTTCTGTTATGATGCACCTTCCAGCATTAGTTCTAACGAAGCAAATCAACCGAATGATTCCGGCTATTAACCAGTTAGGGTTAGTTGTACGTGGCATTTATGGTGAAGGTAGTGAAGCTCAAGGAAATATTTTTCAAATTTCGAATCAAATTACCCTTGGAAAATCCGAACAAGATATTGTGGCCGATTTACAAAGTGTCGTAAAACAATTAATTGAACAGGAACGATACGCTCGTCAGCAATTAATAAAGCAGTCTGGAGATAAGTTGGAAGATCGCATTTACCGCTCCTACGGCGTTTTGGCGTATGCGCGAATTATTGAATCTAAAGAGGCTGCAACATGTTTATCGAATGTACGGTTAGGAATTGACTTGGGACTATTAAAAAATGTTTCACGAAATATTCTAAATGAATTAATGATCTTAACACAACCAGGATTTTTACAGCATTATGCTAAAAAAACATTAGCTGCAAGCGAACGCGACCAATTGCGAGCTTCTCTTATTCGCCAACGGTTGCAATTAGAGCAATAGATAGGAGGATACTAATATATGATGTCTGGACGTTTTACTGAAAGGGCGCAAAAAGTGCTCGCGCTTTCCCAAGAAGAAGCTGTGCGATTGGGGCATAATAATATTGGAACAGAACATATTTTGTTAGGGCTTGTCCGCGAAGGAGAAGGCATTGCTGCAAAAGCATTACAATCACTTGGGCTAGAAATTTCCAAAATTCAAGAAGAAGTGGAAAAGCTGATTGGCGTTGGAAAGCAGCCAATGCAAACAATCCACTATACACCGCGTGCTAAAAAAGTGGTGGAACTTTGTCAAGATGAAGCACGTAAGCTGGGACATTCTTATGTAGGGACAGAGCATATTTTACTCGGGCTTATCCGCGAAGGAGAAGGTGTTGCTGCCAGGGTTTTAAATAACTTAGGTGTTAGTTTGAATAAAGCTAGGCAGCAGGTTTTACAGCTACTAGGAAGTAACGAATCACAGGCAAATCGCCAAGGACGTGGGCAACAATCCAGTGCTAATACACCGACACTTGATTCGCTGGCACGTGATTTGACTGTGAGCGCAAAGGAAGGAAATATTGACCCGGTAATTGGACGAAGTAAGGAAATTGAACGTGTCATTCAAGTTTTAAGCCGTCGTACGAAGAACAACCCGGTATTAATCGGAGAGCCAGGGGTAGGGAAAACCGCTGTCGCTGAAGGTCTTGCTCAGCAGATTATTCAAAACGAAGTACCGGAAACATTACGAGATAAGCGAGTCATGACTCTTGATATGGGAACGGTTGTTGCCGGTACAAAATATCGCGGAGAATTTGAAGATCGGCTGAAAAAGGTAATGGAGGAAATTCGCCAAGCCGGAAATATTATCTTGTTTATTGATGAATTGCATACATTAATTGGTGCAGGCGGTGCTGAAGGTGCTATTGATGCTTCCAATATTTTAAAGCCTTCGCTTGCTCGTGGGGAATTGCAATGTATTGGTGCAACGACGTTAGATGAATATCGCAAATATATAGAAAAAGACGCCGCCCTTGAGCGCAGATTCCAACCTATTCAAGTGGATGAACCAACGTTGGAAGAAACGATTCAAATTTTGAAAGGGTTGCGTGATCGCTACGAAGCACATCACCGGGTCACGATTACGGATGAGGCGATCGAAGCAGCTACTAATTTATCTGACCGTTATATTACCGACAGATTTTTGCCGGATAAGGCAATCGACTTAATCGATGAAGCGGGATCTAAAGTTCGTTTAAAATCCTATACAGTTCCGCCAAACTTGAAGGAGCTTGAACAGAAGCTAGAAGAAGTCCGAAAAGAAAAGGATGCTGCCGTACAGAGTCAGGAATTTGAAAAAGCTGCTTCGCTTCGCGATTCAGAGCAAAGGCTACGTGAAGAGGTCGCTGAGACAAAGAAGAAGTGGAAAGAAAAGCAAGGACAAACAGATACAGAAGTTACTGTTGAAGATATAGCAAGTGTCGTATCTATCTGGACAGGAGTGCCTGTGTCGAAATTAACAAAGGACGAGAGTGATCGCCTGCTCAACATGGAAGAGATACTTCATAATCGTGTGATTGGGCAAGAAGAAGCTGTAAATGCTGTTTCAAAAGCAATTCGCAGAGCGCGAGCAGGTTTGAAGGATCCAAAACGTCCAATTGGTTCCTTTATTTTCCTAGGTCCAACAGGAGTTGGGAAAACAGAATTAGCTCGTGCTTTAGCTGAAGCGATGTTTGCTGATGAGGATGCTATGATTCGAATTGATATGTCGGAGTATATGGAAAAGCATGCTACTTCTCGTCTAGTCGGATCACCTCCTGGTTATGTAGGGTATGAAGAAGGTGGTCAATTAACGGAGAAAGTACGTAGAAAACCATATTCTGTTGTGCTATTAGATGAAGTAGAAAAGGCACACCCAGAGGTATTTAACATCTTATTGCAAGTCCTTGAGGATGGACGTTTAACAGATTCAAAAGGACGTGTGGTTGATTTTCGTAATACGGTATTGATTATGACATCGAACGTCGGTGCTAGCGAATTAAAACGAAATAAGTATGTAGGCTTTAATTTAGGTGAGGAAGGCCAAGATTATAAAAATATGAAATCAAAAGTTACCGAAGAGTTGAAAAAAGCGTTTCGACCAGAATTTTTAAATCGGATTGATGAAACAATCGTCTTCCATTCCCTGGAGAAAAAGCATATGAAGCATATCGTCACATTAATGATCCAGCAGCTACAGAAGCGCTTAAAGGATCAGGATATTGACTTCTCACTTACGGACAAAGCATTAGAAAAAATTGCCAACGAAGGGTTTGATCCGGAATATGGAGCAAGACCGCTTCGCCGCTCCATTCAAAAGAATATAGAGGATTTATTGTCCGAGGAATTACTAAAAGGAACGATTGAAAAAGGACAACGAGTCAAAATCGGTTTAAACAATAAAGGGGAATTTATTATTCTTCCGTAATCTCTTCATCGAAGGAAAATGTGAACAGACCTTTCATAAAAAACGATCCTTCCGTGGGAACAATAGGTTCACGGAAGGAGTTTTTTTAATTGGATATACGCATAAGGTGATAGTAGTTTTCAGAGTAGCAACTCTTCAGCTCAACTGCAAAAGTGACAGCAAACTTTCTCTATATGTGGAATTTTAAAATTCGCGCTGTTTAAGCTAACCCGCGAATGCCTGTAGGAGTGGCTTTACGCTAGCAAAATTTTTAATAATGAAGCATTAAGATTGGTTATGAATTAGGTAGATCGACCTGTTCTATTTACAAAATAATAGATGATGCGGACCATTTTTTTATCACTAAAATATGTTAAACTAATAAAAATAAGGGTAAAAAGAGATATTTATATATATATAAACAGATTGAACTGAAATGAATTACACATGGTATTAAACACAGTAGATGTTGGATTTGTGGCAGGACTATGGAAATATGTAGACAAAATGATAGGAACCTGTAACTTTTTGGTTGTTAAAATCGTATATAATAGATAAGTGAAGGGGTAGTGGTAAGTTGGCAAAACGAAAAACGAAATTTGTTTGTCAGGAATGTGGCTATGAAGCAGCAAAATGGCTCGGGAAATGTCCCGGTTGCAATAATTGGAATACATTTGTAGAAGAAATAGAAGTCACTGGTGGCAGACAAAAACAAGCTTTTCATACTGGGAATAGATCAGTTGGAAAGCCTGAAAAAATAACCGCAATTAAATCACAGCAAGAACCGAGGATAACAACAAGTATGAAAGAGTTTAATCGTGTGCTTGGTGGCGGTATTGTACCAGGATCCCTTGTGTTAATCGGTGGAGATCCCGGAATTGGTAAATCTACTTTATTATTGCAAATATCATCACAATTGGCAGATAAAAGCTTATCCGTACTATATATTTCTGGAGAAGAATCAACGAGACAAACGAAGCTGCGGGCTGATCGCTTAGGTGTTACCTCCGATTCATTATATGTATTAGCTGAAACGAATTTATTGGATATAGCAAATCAAATTGAAACAATAAAGCCATCCTTTGTCGTTATTGATTCGATTCAAACCATCTATCGTGAAGAAATCACAAGTGCTCCGGGAAGTGTTTCCCAAGTAAGAGAATGTACCTCCGAATTGATGAAACTAGCAAAAACAAACGGTATACCGATATTTATAGTGGGACATGTGACGAAAGAGGGTTCAATTGCAGGACCAAGACTTTTGGAGCATATGGTTGATGCTGTACTTTATTTTGAAGGGGAACGTCATCATACGTACCGAATATTACGGGGCGTGAAGAATCGATTTGGCAGTACGAACGAAATGGGTATTTTTGAAATGAAAGAGGAAGGGTTGCGCGAGGTTTTAAATCCTTCTGAAATATTTTTGGAAGAGCGCTCACAAGGGGCCTCCGGGTCTACTGTTGTAGCTTCCATGGAAGGCACAAGACCAGTACTGGTTGAGATACAAGCATTAATTTCCCCTACTGCATTCGGGAATCCGCGTAGAATGGCGACGGGAGTAGATCAGAATCGCGTTCCGCTTCTAATGGCCGTGTTGGAAAAGCGGGTCGGGTTAATGCTACAAAATCAGGATGCATATATAAAAGTGGCTGGCGGAGTTAAGCTAGATGAACCTGCCATTGACTTAGCGATTGCTGTTAGTATCGCTTCAAGCTTCCGTGACCAACCTACAAAACCGGAAGATATTTTTATTGGGGAAGTCGGTTTGACTGGTGAAATAAGGCGTGTTTCTCGAATTGAACAGCGCGTTCAAGAGGCTGCAAAGCTAGGATTTAAACGAGTAATTTGTCCTAAAAATAATTTAGGTGGATGGACAGCTCCAAATAACATTGAAATTATTGGTGTGAGTTCCGTACAGGAAGCGTTACAAATCGGGGTAAGTAGATAAGTTTTGTTTTTATTATGATTTATAAAATCATATGAATTAATATGTTTTATTTAAATGTCCGGAAAAAGTATCCTTTTTTGTTCACTGCTTTTATCCAACAAACACCAATACTACAAGAACAATAAGCAGATTTATGTATATATAAGGAGTAATAAAGTTAGCAAGGAATATATTGCTATTTTTCAAGACTTCCAGATATAAAGTCTTGTTTTTAGAACTTGTTAGGTGTTAAGGAAAAGCCTTACTGAATGACTTTTCGTTTTATGTATGGATCTTGTACAGGTTATAACGATTAGTTATTATAAATAAGGTTTTAAGCTTTTTCTTCCATCGAAATTCGCAATGCAAATTGTTATATGGAAATTATTTCTTTTTATTATTTTTCAAGGATTATTTTTTTTCATCTTAGGCAATAATATAAGTTAGGAGGTGGCATTGCTGATGAAAAAGATTGTTCATTTGTTTTTTCTTATCTTAGGAGGAACGATCGGCTATCTTTATGTTCCTGTTTTTTTAGCACTATTAAATATTGCTGATTCTAACTGGATATTTTCTCCGTATGTGGGAATGATAGTCGGTGCTATTATTTTCTTTCTCATATCATATTGGCTTGTCGATTATATTGTAGGGTTTTTAAAATGGGTAGAGGAAGCACTTATTCGCCTGCCTGCAGGTGATTTGTTTTCAGGAACGTTAGGTCTCATGGCCGGTTTGTTTATTGCATTTCTAGTTACCATACCTATAGGAGATATTAATATTAAATTAGTTTCACAAACTCTTCCATTGTTTGTAACGGTTTTATTAGGCTATCTAGGATTTCAAGTCGGGTTTCGCCGGCGTGAAGAGATTGTCAATTTATTTAATATTAATCGAAAGGAAAAAGAGAAGCGGAAAGTGTCTGAAGGTGATACGAGTAATTCTCCTATACATCCAAAAGCAAAAATATTGGATACAAGCGTTATTATAGATGGTCGGATCGCTGATATTTGTCAGACGAATTTCCTTGAAGGAACAATAGTCATTCCGCAATTTGTTCTTGGTGAGTTACAGCATATTGCTGATTCTTCGGACGTATTAAAACGAAATCGAGGTCGTAGAGGTTTAGACGTTTTAAATCGGATCCAAAAAGATCTACCTGTAAAAGTTGAAATCTATGAAGGTGATTTTGAAGAAATCCATGAGGTGGACAGCAAATTAATCAAGTTGGCAAAAGTGATTAATGGTATTGTTGTAACTAACGATTTTAACTTAAATAAAGTATGTGATTTGCAAAGTGTTCCAGTTTTAAATATTAATGATTTGGCTAATGCTGTGAAGCCAGTCGTATTACCTGGTGAAGAATTGACGGTACATGTGATTAAAGATGGGAAAGAGCATAATCAAGGGATCGCTTACCTTGATGATGGAACGATGATTGTTGTTGAAGAAGGAAGAAACTATATTGGCAAAACTATTGAAGTGCTAATTACAAGTGTGTTGCAAACGTCAGCTGGTAGAATGATTTTTGCGAAACCAAAATTACTTGAAAAAGCGCTATAAAAAGGGTATAACTTATAAAGGATAGGCAAAAGTGATAACAGTGGTTGTTATCACTTTTGTTATACGGTTAACCAAAGTATAATTAATATTGAAATCATTTTATATCTCTCAAGTAGCTATGAGGCGAATATTCGATTTTTTTGAAGATAAGAAACCACCATGGCTCGCCAAGAGCGCGAGCCACCATCTATGATGAAAAATTTTGCTATATAATGTTTAGATTATTGAAATACTACCTAAAATAAATAACTTATATAATGGTAAAATAGCGTTTTTTTCATACAAAAGTATAAAATGAGGTGCTTGGGGTAACGAACCGAATAGCCACGTCCGGCGCATGAGCCCAGCAACGATGCGACTTTAGAAATGCGCCCTACGATAAGGCCTCATCGGTTCGCGGCAAAGAGGAAGGCCGACTAAAACCGGGCTTGCCGTGCCGCTCAGGCGTCGGCATACCCCTGTTTTTAGTGGCATGATTCCTTTATCTTTAGTTGATTCGTTCCATTCGCTACGTTGCTAAACGGGCGCTTGCGCCTTTGTTTCAGAGACCTTTAGATCATTCCCTTGCAGTGCTAACTCAGTAGGGATAAAAGGCCCCTGTTGATTGAGGGTTCACTTTATACTTTTTGTCTTCCTTAAGGGAAAATAGCATACACGGGGTGGATGGGAAACCATCATACATACACACCGTATAAGAAGCTTTAAAAATTGTTCAAGAGACGTTTATAGCGCAGTGCCATGCTGCCGTGACTCGCTAACTATCTTGAGGCATAAGAAGGTTTCTGATTTCATTTTAATTGTTTGATTATAGAAAGGGGAAGAACCATGACAAATCAGGTTCGTGTACGTTATGCACCAAGTCCAACAGGTCATTTGCATATCGGAAACGCACGCACAGCATTATTTAATTATTTATATGCGAAACATTTTAACGGAAAAATGGTCATTCGTATTGAAGACACAGATGATAAGCGAAATGTAGCAGGCGGAGAAGAAAGCCAGCTGAAATTTTTAAAATGGTTAGGTGTTGAATGGGATGAGGGAGCAGATGTAGGTGGAAGCTACGGACCGTACCGACAAATGGAGCGTCTCGATGTATATCAAAAATATGTGGAGGAGCTGTTAGAAAGAGGCTTGGCTTATAAATGCTATATGACGGAAGAAGAGCTTGAGGCAGAAAGAGAACAGCAACGAGCTAATGGTCAGGTTCCGAAGTACTCCGGTGCTCATCGTGATTTAACCGCGGAACAAATCGCTGCTTTTGAAAAAGAAGGTCGTTTGCCGAGCATTCGCATGCGGGTTCCGGAAAATAAAACGTATACATTTAATGATATCGTAAGAGGCGATATTACTTTTGAATCTAGTGATTTTGGTGATTGGGTTATCGTGAAGAAAAATGGTATTCCGACGTATAACTTTGCAGTAGCAGTCGATGATCATTTAATGGAAATTACGCATGTTTTACGTGGTGAGGAGCATATATCCAATACCCCAAAGCAAATGATGATCTATGAAGCATTCGGTTGGGAGCCGCCGAAATTTGGGCATATGACGCTTATCCTTAATGAAGAGCGGAAAAAATTGAGCAAGCGTGATCAGCATATCATTCAATTTATTGAACAATATCATGATTTAGGCTATTTGCCCGAGGCTTTGTTTAATTTTATTGCCTTGTTAGGTTGGTCACCAGTTGGCGAAGAGGAAATCTTTGATAAACAAACATTAATTGATATATTCGATCCAGAACGTTTATCTACTTCTGCGGCAATATTTGATCGTCATAAATTGAAGTGGATGAACAATGCATATATCAAAGCAGCCGATTTATCAGAAGTGATTGACTTGGCGATGCCACATTTAGTAAAAGCAGACAAATTGTCAAAAGATATGGATAAAGCTACAAGAGAATGGGCGGAGAAGATAATTGCTTTATACAAAGAGCAATTGCGTTACGGTGCAGAAATCGTAGAATTAACGGAAATGTTTTTCTCCAAAGAGCTTACTTTTGATGATGCTGCTTGGGAAGTACTTGAAGGCGAGCAAGTTCCAGAGGTGTTGCAAGTTTTCACAGACAAGTTAATTCATTTGGATGATTTTACAGCTGCTTCTATTAAAGCACAAATTAAAGCGACCCAAAAGGAAACCGGTCACCGAGGCAAAAAGCTATTTATGCCAATCCGCGTGGCAACAACAGGACAGACACATGGACCAGAATTGCCAATGGCTATTGAACTGCTCGGGAAAGAAACCGTGATTAACCATTTAGATACGGTTTTAAAAAAGCTTGAAGCGTAATGATTCACAACTTATGAAAAATGTAATATAGTATTACTACACAACAAATAAGGAACGATGACGAGGGAAAGTAGGAAGCAATTCGCTAACACAGAGAGAATC
The DNA here is from genome assembly GCF_001895305.1 of Virgibacillus sp. 6R. Lineage (NCBI taxonomy): Bacteria > Bacillati > Bacillota > Bacilli > Caryophanales > Bacillaceae > Virgibacillus > Virgibacillus sp. 6R. Next base: position 2,538,674 of record NZ_CP017762.1, read on the forward strand.
ACCCTGGCTGAAAGTGGTTTTTAGTATTGCTTTTGAAGTGCTCCTCGAGAGTCCGTTATGGAATGTTAGTACATAACGGCGGCGCTTACCGTTATAAGTTTGAGTTGGGAGGACGATTATTATCCTTCAAACAGAGTGGAACCGCGCACGTAAGCGTCTCTGAGTATGAAATTACCCAGAGACGCTTATTTTCATTTCATAAGAAGTAAATCTAGGCTAGTAAATGTGTTTGCATGATTTAACTAGTCACTAGTAAAGGGTTGATATTAGAACAACGATATCCTTCATTTCTCCCGCATATATTGTGCTATAAGGATCTCAATTCAAAGGTTGAAGAAGTGTGTACGGAACAGTCTAAGTGGGAGATAACAGCAACTAAATGCCTGATTCGTTCTCGGAGACCTTAGGTCACAACCTAGTCTTACTAACAATCAAAAGGTATAAAAAGAAAACCCCTACTGATTGAAGATGCACTTGATAATTTTTTACAATAATAGGGAGGTTAAATGATGAGCATTTGGAAACGAATGAAGGAAGATATGGATGTGGTGTTTGAACAAGATCCAGCAGCTCGTTCTTATTTTGAAGTTTTCTTAACATATTCAGGTCTTCACGCTGTCTGGTGGCATCGAATTGCTCATGCATTTTATAAGCGACGAATGTTCTTTATTGCCCGTGTCATATCACAGTTGAATCGCTTTTTAACAGGAATTGAAATCCATCCAGGAGCAATCATCGGCAGGCGGTTATTTATTGACCATGGCATGGGAGTTGTCATTGGAGAAACATGTGAAATTGGCGATAATGTAACCATCTTTCAAGGGGTCACATTAGGCGGTACTGGAAAAGAAAAAGGCAAACGGCACCCAACGATCAAGGATAATGTGCTTATTGCAACAGGTGCCAAAGTGCTTGGCTCGATAACGATTGGTGAAAGTGCGAAAGTGGGTGGAGGTTCTGTTGTGCTAAAGGATGTTCCAGACCATGCTACAGTAGTAGGTATACCTGGAAAAGTGGTTAAACATCGTGGTGAAAAGGTAACCAAGGATTTGAATCATCATCAGTTACCAGATCCAGTCGCTAACCGTTGCGAACATTTACAACGGGAAATTGATGAATTAAAGGCAGAAATAGCAAAATTAAAAGAAGGAGAAAAACACGATGTCCATTAAAATATATAATACCTTAACTCGTAAAAAAGAAATATTTACACCTATACAACCGAATAAAGTAAGCATGTATGTTTGTGGTCCGACGGTATATAACTATATTCATATTGGTAATGCCAGACCAGCGATTGTATTCGATACAGTTAGACGATATTTGGAATACAAAGGGTTTGAAGTAGATTATGTCCTGAATTTTACAGATGTGGATGATAAGCTGATCCGTACTGCTAACGAGCTTGGCAAAGAAGTACCGGAGTTAGCAGACCGATTTATTTCTGCTTATTTAGAAGATGTTGGGGCATTGGGGGTCAAAGAGGCAACACATAACCCACGAGTAACGGAAACAATGGATGATATTATTGCTTTTATTGAGGCGCTTGTTGAAAAAGGGGTTGCCTACGAAGCGGACGGCGATGTTTATTTTAAACCTCGAAAATTTAGTGGGTACGGAAAGCTATCTCATCAATCTGTTGATGAATTAAGGGCTGGTGCACGGATTCAAGTTGGTGAGAAAAAAACGGATCCACTTGATTTTGCTCTTTGGAAGCAAGCGAAAGACGGAGAAATTGCTTGGAATTCACCTTGGGGAAAAGGACGCCCAGGCTGGCATATTGAGTGCTCGGCGATGGTGAAAAAATACCTTGGAGATACCATTGATATTCATGCAGGAGGCCAAGACCTAGCTTTTCCGCATCATGAAAACGAGATTGCGCAATCAGAAGCACTAACAGGGAAAACCTTTGCGAATTATTGGATGCATAATGGCTATATCAATATTAATAATGAAAAAATGTCGAAGTCGCTAGGAAACTATTTATTGGCTCGAGATTTAATTCAGCAGTACGATCCGCAAGTCATTCGTTTCTTTATGCTAAGTGTCCACTATCGTCATCCAATTAATTTTTCAGAGGATCTACTACTAAGCGCAGAAAATGGTTTAGAGCGGATTAAAACAGCCTATTTAAATTTAGAACACCGTAAAGGCTCCAGTCTGGATCTTGTAGATCATAAAGAAGAATGGTTGGAAAAGATTGCACAGTGGAAAAAGCAATTTGAAGCGGAAATGGATGATGACTTTCACACAGCAAATGCAATTTCTGTTTTGTTTGAAGTGGCTAAAGAGGCTAATGTATACCTCCAATATAAGCAAACATGCAGTTATGTTATAGAAGAGTTTCAACAAGTAATTTACACATTCCTGAAGGTTCTTGGTATTGAATTGAAAATGGAGCAGGAGTTACTGGATACAGAAATTGAGCAATTAATCGAAGAACGAAATAGCGCTCGGAAAAATCGTGATTTTACTCGTGCAGATGAAATTAGAGATATGCTAAAGGCGAAAAATATCATTTTAGAGGATACACCACAAGGAGTAAGATGGAAAAGAGGGTAAGCATGGATGTAGATGTGAAACAAATGAAAAGTCTTGCCCTTGCTTATATGGGAGATGCTGTTTATGAATTATATGTAAGAGAGCATCTCCTACATCAAGGCCAAGTAAAGCCGCAGCAATTACATCAAAAAGCCATTCAATATGTGTCAGGAAAAGCGCAAGCAACTGTGGTACTACACTGGTTAGAAACGGACAAACTAACACAAGAGGAAGAACGGGTTGTCGCTAGAGGGCGGAATGCAAAGTCCGGTTCTACTCCTAAAAATATTCGTGTACAAACGTACCGCTATAGTACAGCATTCGAAGCATTAATTGGTTATCTTTATTTAGCAAACCATATACAGCGGCTTGAACAGCTTATCCAAGAGGCGATTCAGTTAACAGAAAGGAGGGGAACAGAGCATGGAACAGGAACTAATCATGGGTAAAAATCCGGTTATCGAAGCGATAAGATCTGGAAGATCCATTAATAAAGTGCTTGTATCAGAACAACTAAATCCCTCGGTGCAAGCAAAGTTTTTTCAATTAGGAAAATCAGCAGGAACCATTGTTCAAAAAGTTCCCAAGCATAAAATCGATCAGTTATCTAAAGGGGGGAATCATCAAGGGGTGGTTGCTTATGTTGCTTCTTATGAATATGCAACACTAGATGACCTATTTCAGCGAGCTGAAGAACAAAATGAAGCTGCTTTTTTTCTTATCCTAGATGAATTGGAAGACCCACATAATTTAGGGTCTATCTTACGAACGGCAGATGCTGTCGGGGCACATGGTGTGATTATTCCGAAGCGTCGCTCGGTAGGATTAACAGCTACCGTAGCCAAAACAGCTGCTGGAGCGATAGAGCATGTTCCAGTTGTTCGCGTAACGAATATAGCTAACACCATAGATGAATTAAAAAAACGCCAAGTTTGGGTAGTAGGAACAGAAGCAAATGCAACAGAGGATTATCGACAGCTAGAAGGTACGTTGCCGCTTGCTATCGTCATTGGAAATGAAGGAAAAGGGATCAGTCATTTAGTAAAGAAAAAATGTGATTGGACGGTAAGCCTGCCGATGAAAGGAAAGCTATCTTCTCTGAACGCTTCGGTTGCATGCAGTCTACTATTATACGAGGTTTATCGCAAAAGGAACCCTTTTGGTGAGTAAGCGATGATTGTCGTCATAGTGGATGGGTATAATATCATAGGGGCGTGGGAGGACCTTCAAAGGTTAAAGGAAAAGGATATTGGACAAGCCCGAGATCGGCTTATTGAATGGATGGCAGAGTATCAGGCTTATTCTGGTCATCGCGTTATCGTTGTATTTGATGCTTATTATGTACATGGGGTAGCGACCAAAACAACCGCTTTTAATGTTGAAGTAATCTATACAAAAGAAAAAGAAACCGCAGATGAATGTATTGAAAAATTAGTGAAGGAAGTAAAAGATATTCGCACCCAAGTGTATGTAGCAACATCGGATTTCGCTGAGCAGCGAACAATTTTTGGGAGTGGTGCATTAAGGAAATCAGCGCGAGAGCTGTGGATAGAAACAAACAATATGCAACAGGACATAGAAAAAACGATTGAGAAACATTATAAGAAACAAGCAAATACAAAAATCACATTGGATAAGAAAACGTTGGAAACATTTGAAAAATGGAGAAGAGGGCAAATGTAGAGCTCTACTTGGTTGAAATGCCTCTATCTCCGATGTTGACGATTTTAAAGCGCTTCCTGTATAATTAGTTTTAAATGGATTGCGGTGTAGTCGGGGGGTCATCTTGGTGAATGTCAACCAAATAGAGATGAGCGAACAACGCTTAAGTAAGTTGGATGATGAAAAAATTGTGCAACTTATTCATCGGGGGAATAGCCACGCCTTAGATTATTTGATACACAAGTATCGGAATTTTGTACGTGCTAAAGCACGCACATATTTTTTAATTGGTGCGGATAAGGAGGACATTGTCCAAGAGGGAATGATAGGTTTATATAAGGCTATTCGCGATTATGATGGAGACAAGCTCTCCTCGTTCAAAGCTTTTGCAGAGCTTTGTGTAACGAGACAAATAATCACTGCGATCAAGACTGCAACGAGACAAAAGCATATTCCGCTGAATTCGTATGTGTCTTTGGACAAGCCTATCTATGATGAGGAAACAGACCGAACGTTACTAGATGTAATTGCTGGGTCAAAAGCTATTGACCCACAGGAACTTTTAGTAAATCAGGAAAAATATGGCGATATGGAAATGAAATTATCTGAATTGTTGAGCGGGTTAGAAAAGAAGGTTCTTCAGCTATATTTAGACGGGCGAACCTATCAAGAAATTTCTGTAGCGTTAGAGCGTCATGTTAAATCCATTGATAATGCATTGCAACGAGTGAAGCGGAAACTCGAACAACTGATTGAGGAGACGGAAATTGCGCCATAGGAATGATTGACACATTTTTGCAACCGTGCTAGAGTTAATAAAGGAATAGAAACTCTCCTGCTTGAGGTGAGAGGATGAATAAGAAAATCACTTTAGCATGTGCAGTTTGTGCTAGCAGAAATTATACAACGAACAAAAATGTATCCACACAACCTGTACGGCTTGAAGTAAATAAGTATTGTAAATTTTGTGGTAAACATACATTGCATAAGGAAACCAAATAAACCCCTTTTGCAGTGTAGTGAAAAGATATAATTGCATTTATTATTTGTATAAATGAAGTCGTTATTTTCAGCTGTAGGGGGTACAAGCATGTTTCGTTTCTTTAAAAACGTTTCAAGGGAAATGAAGAAAGTTAGCTGGCCAAACAGGAAAGAGCTAACGAGTTATACAATTACTGTTATTGCAACGGTAGCTTTTATAGCTTTATTCTTCTTTTTAATTGATCTCGGAATTACGCAAATCCTAAACTTACTTTAATTTCACGAAAGATTGAATATTTGTCTGGATATTATGCTATAATGATAAAGAATATAGATGAGAACTTATGTGGAAACCCGGTATCAATCGGGTTTTTTAGGTTGGAAACAGATTGTAGCTTGCAGTTAACGTTCTATAACCATCTGGAAGTTTTAAATTCAGTGCGAGTAATGAAAATAACTCTAGTTTAAGCTTATGAATGATCGTGCGTATACTAAAGAGGGTCAGGTAGGACATAGAAATTAGGCGATTAGTATGGCAGTTGGAGATAATTCGTTGTCGTGATTACCAAATCTTTGGTGCCGCCTCTATAAAATATAATGGTACGAAAAGGGAGGGAAGGACAAAAGCGTTGTCCAAAATCATGGAAAAAAATTGGTATGTCGTACATACGTATTCTGGGTATGAAAATAAAGTGAAAACGAACTTGGAAAAGCGTGTAGAATCTATGGGGATGGAAGATAAGATTTTTCGAGTAATTGTTCCTGAAGATGAGGAAACAGAAATAAAAAATGGTAAGAAAAAGGTAACTAAGAAGAAGTTTTTCCCTGGCTATGTATTAACAGAAATGATTATGACAGACGATTCGTGGTACGTTGTTCGTAATACTCCAGGTGTAACGGGATTTATAGGATCAAGTGGTGGTGGGACCAAGCCAACGCCATTGTTGCCAGAAGAAGTAGAAAGTGTACTGAAACGTATGGGAGTTGCGGAAACGCCTGTACAATTTAATTTTGAAATCAAGGAAAATGTCCGGGTAACGGACGGTCCGTTTACAGATTTCACTGGTACCGTTGAAAATATAGACGTAGATAAACAAAAGGTAAAAGTCCATGTGAATATGTTCGGCAGAGAAACACCTGTCGAGTTGGATTTCTCCCAAATAGAAAAGCTAGATTAGAGAATTTGTATATTTTCTTGCATTTTTCTGCTATTCATGCTAAAATTCTTTTGTTATTCTTGTATCTATCCAATAGGTTAGAGCAATAGGAGTGGGAGGGGAAAAACAAGAGCCCCTATTACCACATCACGGACTTTAAGGAGGTGTGTCTCGTGGCTAAAAAAGTGATTAAACTTGTAAAATTACAAATCCCGGCTGGAAAAGCAAACCCAGCACCACCAGTAGGACCAGCACTTGGTCAAGCGGGTGTTAATATCATGGGTTTTTGTAAAGAATTTAATGCACGTACGCAAGATCAAGCGGGTATGATTATTCCTGTTGAGATAACAGTGTTTGAGGACCGTTCATTTACATTTATTACAAAAACTCCACCTGCAGCTGTATTACTTAAAAAAGCAGCTGGCATTGAAACTGCTTCAGGTGAACCGAATCGTAATAAAGTAGCAACAATCAAACGCGATAAAGTAAAAGAGATCGCAGAAACAAAAATGCCTGACTTAAATGCTGCTGATGTAGAAGCAGCGATGCGCATGGTTGAAGGAACTGCACGCAGCATGGGTATTAACATCGAAGACTAATTCGTGCTTGCCTTTTAGTGTTGTTTGTTGTGAATTATTGGTTTTTTAATTTTTTGAAGTTTTACTAGTACGGTATAGGTTGCGGTTGGATTCCCTTCGCAACCTTTTTCGTGAAGATGATGAGTTAGCCGACTGGTTAATCATTAGCTTTGCCTTTATAAAAGCTTGCGCGCTTTTATAAGTGGGAGGTAATACCGTTATAACCACATTTGAGGAGGAAATTAAATGGCTAAAAAAGGAAAAAAGCATCAAGAAGCATTGAAGCTTGTTGATCGTACGAAAGCGTATGAAGTGTCAGAAGCAATTGCACTTGTAAAAGAAGCTGCTAAAGCTAATTTCGACGAAACAGTTGAAGCTGCTTTTCGCTTAGGCGTTGACCCTAAGAAAGCAGACCAGCAAATTCGCGGAGCGATGGTTTTACCGAATGGAACAGGGAAAACACAGCGCGTGCTTGTATTCGCTAAAGGTGAAAAAGCAAAAGAGGCAGAAGCTGCTGGTGCTGACTATGTAGGAGACGCAGATTATATCAATAAAATCAATCAAGGTTGGTTTGATTTTGATGTTGTCGTAGCAACTCCAGACATGATGGCTGAAGTTGGTAAATTAGGAAGAGTATTAGGGCCAAAAGGTCTAATGCCGAATCCGAAGACCGGAACGGTAACATTTGATGTGGAAAAAGCTATCCAGGATGTTAAAGCTGGTAAAGTGGAATATCGTGTTGATAAATCATCCAACATTCATGTGCCGATTGGTAAAGTTTCATTTGATAATGAAAAATTAATCGAAAACTTCGTCGCCATTACGGAAACACTTGTAAAAGCGAAGCCTCAAGCGGCGAAAGGAACTTACATGAAAAATGCTTCTGTATCTTCTACAATGGGTCCAGGGATCCGTGTAGATGTTTCTAGCATCGTATGATAATGAAAAAGTGTTGACTTTATCATTGTGTTTCGCTATACTTTAGTCTGTGAATAAAAGAATATGATGTACCGTAGACAGCAGGGGCAAATATCCGCTTAATCATCCTGCCGAGGTGTTTATAGATAAATTGGATATTTATGTTTTTCCAATGAATTGGTAAGCTCTCATGTCTGCGTGAGAGCTTTTTATTTACACTTGTGTTCCCATTAGATACGGTATAATCTTGTATTTTCTAGGAGGTGGAAGAATGTCTAGTATTATTGAGCAAAAGAAACAGCTAGTAGAAGAAATTAAAGACAAGTTTGTTTCTAGTGAAACTGTTGTTGTTGTTGACTATCGTGGTTTGGATGTTGCTGCAGTAACAGAATTGCGAAAACAATTGCGCGAAGAAGGAATTGAGTTCAAAGTTTACAAAAATACGATGACTCGTCGTGCAGTAGAAGCAGCTGAATTGAATGAGCTTAACGACATTTTAGTTGGGCCATCTGCAATTGCCTTTAGTAAAGATGATGCTGTAGCTCCTGCGCGCATTATTAAAAAATTTGCTAAAGAGAATGAAGCGCTTGAAATCAAAGGCGGTGTTATTCAAGGTAGTGTTGCTACACTTGAACAAGTACAAGAGCTTGCTGATCTTCCGAGCTACGAAGGTATGGTCTCTATGCTTCTTAGTGTACTTCAAGCACCAATTCGCAACCTTGCTTATGCAACCAAGGCAGTGGCTGAACAAAAAGAAGAACAAGGCGCATAATTTGCGTTTAACGGTATAAAAAAACATTTATTTAGGAGGAAATGAATCATGACGAAAGAACAAATCATTGAAGCAGTTAAAGAAATGTCTGTATTAGAACTAAATGATTTAGTAAAAGCAATTGAAGAAGAATTTGGAGTAACAGCTGCAGCTCCTGTAGCAGTAGCTGGTGCTGCTGGCGGCGGTGAAGCAGCAGAAGAAAAAACTGAATTTGATGTAGTGCTTACAGAAGCAGGAGCTTCAAAAATTAAAGTTGTTAAAGCTGTACGTGAAATTACTGGTCTTGGACTTAAAGACGCAAAAGAATTAGTTGATAATGCACCAAAAGCAGTTAAAGAAGGCGTGTCAAAAGAAGACGCTGAAGAAGTTAAAGGTAAGTTAGAAGAAGCAGGAGCATCTGTAGAAGTTAAGTAATTTTTGTCAATAAAAGAGCTCGTCGTATTGATTGCGGCGAGCTTTCTATATACCTCAGTCGGAATGTGCGGAATCGTTATTCTTTATGTAACTAGTAGTTAGATTGACTCTTTCATCTTTGAAGTGAAAACTAGGAGGAAAAGGATAGGTTCCAACTGCATGGCAAATGTCGATTCCGTTCAAAGGCCTTTAGGTCTTACCCTTGCGGTGCTGTCAATCAGCGGGATGTAAAGATCTCTCTACTGATTGAAGTCTCGCTTTATCAACTTACTGAAGTTGGATTTATGCAGTGGTTGATAAAAACCTTCAATACGATTAAAGTAGGTGCCGGAATGAGTGAGCATTACTTTTCACAAAAACCCCAAACAATAAGTTCACCAAAAACATGGCAATATAACGCGAACGGTAAGAAATTTACATTTACGAGCGATATAGGTGTCTTCTCGAAAAACGAAGTGGATTTTGGTAGCCGCTTTCTAATCGAACAATTTACAGCTCCAGACGTAGCAGGTGATATTTTAGATCTTGGTTGCGGTTATGGTCCAATTGGGATTACAATAGCTGATCGCTATAAGGAACGCCATATTTTTATGATCGATATTAATGAACGTGCGGTTGAATTAGCAAAACGAAATGCAGCGCAAAACGCGGTAGAAAACATTACTTGCATACCGAGTGATAAGTTGTCAGCTGTTAAAAATCGGACATTTGCTGCGGTTGTTACGAATCCGCCTATACGTGCTGGTAAGCAGGTTGTGCATGAAATGTTTATACAAGCAGAGCGGGTAATAGAACATGGCGGAGCATTATGGGTGGTGATCCAAAAAAAACAAGGAGCCCCTTCAGCAAAGAAAAAGTTAGAAGAAATATTTCAACAAGTTCATACCGTAGCTAAGCGAAAAGGGTATTATCTTTTTCAAGCAGTAAAAGTTTGACCGAGAGGAAGTCTTATGGTAAGATAGGAAAATGCTAACATGGCGCTTTTTATGTCAAGGGAATAATTGATGAATTCACCAAGTATATTTCATGATTGTTGGGAAACAATGGTAAAATACGAGTTTTATCTGTTTTCTATCGTTACAAAAGCAGCTATGCAGAGTTTGATATGTGTAGCGCAAACACTGTCTTTTCATAGTGTTTTTACTGCAAATAGATACTTGTAATCCTTGATTGCAAGTTTGTTATGTATGTTTTGTATTACTTTATACCATTAAGGTTGATATTCGAAAAACCAATGAGGCTTTTTTCGCTTCTTTTAAAGTATGTGTTCAAAAAAGAGCGAAATCGAGAGAATCGATCTATCGTTTAAACGGACTTTTTTGAACATCTGCTTTAACTGGTTTTTCTTATTATAATAAATTTTGCGTAGAATGACAATCTACGAAAAAATGGATGATTTAAGGGGTGAAGCAGTTGACAGGACAACTAGTTCAATATGGGCGGCACCGCCAGCGCAGAAGCTACGCACGAATCAGCGAAGTGCTAGAATTGCCGAATTTGATTGAAATCCAAACCGCTTCTTATGATTGGTTTTTAGAAGAGGGGCTACGGGAAATGTTTCAGGACATTTCTCCAATTGAAGACTTTACCGGCAATTTATCACTGGAATTTGTTGATTACAGTTTAGGAGAGCCCAAATATCCTGTAGATGAATCGAAAGAGCGGGATGTTACTTATAATGCTCCGCTTCGTGTTAAGGTTCGTTTAATTAATAATGAAACCGGCGAAGTAAAGGAACAGGAAGTATTCATGGGTGATTTCCCTTTAATGACAGATACAGGGACATTTATCATTAATGGAGCAGAACGTGTTATTGTATCTCAGCTTGTAAGGTCACCAAGTGTTTATTACAATGACAAAATTGATAAAAATGGTAAACGAGGCGTAGCTGCAACTGTTATTCCAAATCGTGGAGCATGGTTGGAATTTGAAACAGATGCGAAGGATGTTGTCCATGTCCGGATTGATCGTACACGTAAATTGCCAATCACCGTATTATTACGAGCACTTGGTTTTGGCAGTGACCAGGAAATCATTGAGCTCATAGGCGATAATGAATACCTGAAGAACACGCTCGAAAAAGATAACACAGAAACAACGGAAAAGGCCTTACTGGAAATCTACGAGCGTTTACGTCCTGGTGAGCCACCTACCGTTGAGAATGCAAAAAGCTTATTAATCTCACGCTTTTTTGATCCGAAGCGTTATGACCTGGCACATGTAGGTCGTTATAAAATGAATAAAAAGCTGCATATTAAAAATCGTTTGTTTAACCAAGTGTTAGCTGAAACTGTTGTTGACCAGGAAACTGGTGAAGTATTGGCTGAAAAAGGTGACAAGCTGGAAAGAAAACTATTAGACAAATTAATACCATATTTAGAACGCGAAGAAGAAAAACTTGGTCAACAGGAATTACAGCCAAAAGATGGCGTTTTGGATGAACCAATTATCCTGCAGACCGTCAAAATTGTCGATCCTACTGATCCAAGCGGGGAACGGGTGTTGAACGTCATCGGCAATGCAGGTGTTGATGCAAGTGTAAAAAATATTACGCCTGCTGACATTTTAGCATCGATCAGCTATTTCTTTAATTTATTGCATCAAGTAGGCGGAACAGATGATATTGACCATCTTGGTAATCGTAGGCTTCGCTCTGTCGGAGAACTATTACAAAACCAATTTCGCATCGGGCTATCGCGAATGGAGCGTGTGGTACGTGAAAGAATGTCCATTCAGGACACTTCAAGCATTACGCCACAGCAATTAATTAATATTCGTCCCGTAATTGCTTCCATCAAAGAATTCTTTGGAAGCTCTCAGTTGTCACAGTTTATGGATCAAACCAATCCTTTGGCAGAATTAACGCATAAGCGACGTTTATCAGCATTAGGGCCAGGTGGTTTAACACGAGAACGTGCAGGCTTTGAAGTTCGAGACGTTCACTACTCGCATTATGGTCGTATGTGTCCAATTGAGACTCCAGAGGGACCAAATATTGGATTAATCAACTCGCTTTCCAGTTTTGCGAAAGTGAATAAGTTTGGTTTTATTGAAACACCATATCGCCGTGTTGATCCAGAGACCGGTAAAGTGACAGCGCAAATCGATTATTTAACAGCTGATGAAGAGGACAACTATGTGGTAGCTCAGGCAAACGCAAAATTAACAGAAGACGGTCATTTTGCGGATGAAGAGGTTATTGCGCGTTTTCGCGGAGAAAACACCATCGTTGCACGAGAAAAAATTGATTATATGGACGTATCGCCGAAGCAAGTTGTATCTGCGGCGACAGCATGTATCCCTTTCCTTGAGAATGATGACTCCAACCGTGCGCTAATGGGTGCAAACATGCAACGTCAAGCCGTCCCATTAATGAAGCCAGAGGCTCCAATTGTAGGTACAGGAATGGAGTATGTAAATGGGAAGGACTCTGGTGCTGCGGTTATTTGCCGTCATGAAGGAATTGTAGAACGCGTTGAAGCAAAGCAAATTTTTGTACGCAGAACGTCTGTTGTAGATGGACGTGAAGTAAAAGGCGATCTCGACCATTATAAACTTCAGAAATATATCCGTTCCAACCAAGGAACTTGTTATAATCAACGCCCAATTGTAAGCGAAGGAGATCGGGTAATAAAAGGAGAAATCCTTGCAGACGGTCCTTCCATGGAAGATGGAGAATTGGCGTTAGGTCGTAATGTTCTCGTTGGTTTTATGACTTGGGAAGGTTATAACTATGAGGACGCTATTATCATGAGCGAACGACTTGTTAAAGACGATGTTTATACTTCTATTCATATTGAAGAATATGAATCAGAAGCACGTGATACGAAATTAGGACCTGAAGAAATTACTCGAGATATCCCTAACGTTGGGGAAGATGCATTGAAAAACCTGAATGAATATGGAATTATTCGCATTGGTGCTGAAGTGACGGATGGAGATATACTTGTTGGAAAAGTTACTCCAAAAGGTGTAACAGAGTTGTCTGCGGAAGAACGCTTATTGCACGCTATTTTTGGAGAAAAAGCTCGTGAAGTCCGAGATACATCATTACGTGTTCCGCACGGTGCAGGTGGTATTGTACTTGATGTTAAAATCTTTAACCGGGAAGACGGAGATGAGCTTCCTCCAGGCGTAAATGAGCTTGTACGGGTGTACATTGTACAGAAACGTAAAATTCATGAAGGCGATAAAATGGCAGGGCGTCACGGAAACAAAGGTGTAATTTCTAAAATTCTCCCTGAAGAGGATATGCCATTCTTGCCTGATGGAACGCCAATTGATATTATGTTAAACCCACTAGGGGTGCCATCACGTATGAATATCGGACAGGTGTTTGAGTTGCACTTAGGTATGGCTGCTCGCGCATTAGGTATTCATGTAGCAACACCAGTATTTGATGGAGCTACAGAAGACGATGTATGGGAGACGCTAGAAGAAGCAGGTATGCCTCGAGATGCGAAAACAATTCTTTATGATGGAAGATCAGGAGAACCGTTTGATAATCGAGTATCAGTCGGTGTAATGTACATGATTAAGCTTGCTCATATGGTCGATGATAAATTACACGCTCGCTCTACAGGTCCATACTCACTTGTTACCCAACAGCCGCTTGGTGGTAAAGCGCAATTTGGTGGTCAGCGATTTGGAGAAATGGAAGTTTGGGCGCTAGAAGCTTATGGTGCAGCTTACACATTACAGGAAATTCTAACCGTTAAGTCAGATGATGTGGTTGGACGTGTGAAAACATATGAATCCATCGTCAAAGGGGATAATGTACCTGAACCAGGTGTTCCTGAATCCTTCAAGGTACTAATCAAGGAACTACAAAGCCTTGGTATGGATGTCAAGATGTTATCTAGTGAAGAAGAAGAAATTGATATGAGAGAATTAGAAGAAGAAGAGACACAACAAGCTAGTAAGCTTAATATAGAAGTTGAAGAAAGCTAAGATAGCTAGGGTTAGCTCCACTTTTCTAGAGCTAGCCTCCAACTATCATAGAACACAGCTGTCATTGCAGGGACGTATCGAGGTAAAAATTTGGTTCAGTAGCTGTATTTACTTTAAGTAGCCGTTGGTAGCTTGGTAAAATCGGACACTAAGAGGGAGGTTGACCCCTTGCTAGATGTAAATAACTTTGAGTATATGAAAATCGGTTTAGCTTCACCAGAAAAAATTCGCTCTTGGTCATATGGTGAGGTAAAAAAACCAGAAACGATTAATTACCGCACATTAAAGCCGGAAAAAGACGGACTGTTTTGTGAGCGGATTTTTGGTCCGCAAAAAGATTGGGAATGCCATTGCGGAAAATATAAACGAGTGCGCTATAAGGGAGTTGTCTGTGATCGATGTGGTGTGGAGGTTACAAAAGCTAAAGTACGTCGCGAACGGATGGGTCATATTGAGCTAGCTGCGCCTGTATCGCACATCTGGTACTTTAAAGGTATTCCAAGTCGCATGGGGCTTGTTTTAGACATGTCTCCTCGTGCTTTGGAAGAAGTAATCTATTTTGCTGCTTATATTGTAACGGAAGCTGGCGATACACCATTAGAGAAAAAACAACTCCTATCGGAAAAAGAATACCGTGCATATTACGATAAATACGGTAAGTCGTTTAAAGCACAAATGGGAGCAGAAGCCATTCGTAAACTGCTTCAGGATATTGACCTTGATAAAGAAGTAGGCATTTTAAAAGAAGAACTAAAAACAGCACAAGGACAACGCAGAACACGTGCCATCAAACGATTAGAAGTGCTAGAGGCATTTCGCCATTCCGGAAATGAAACTTCTTGGATGGTTTTAGATGTATTGCCAGTCATTCCACCTGAAATTCGTCCAATGGTGCAGTTAGATGGCGGTCGCTTTGCCACTTCTGATTTAAATGATTTATATCGTCGTGTTATTAACCGAAACAATCGGTTGAAGCGTTTATTAGATCTTGGAGCACCGAGCATTATTGTTCAAAACGAAAAGCGTATGCTTCAAGAAGCCGTAGATGCACTTATTGATAATGGTCGTCGTGGACGTCCAGTAACAGGACCAGGTAATCGTCCGCTAAAATCCTTATCTCATATGTTGAAAGGAAAGCAAGGACGTTTCCGTCAAAACCTGTTAGGTAAACGTGTAGACTATTCTGGTCGTTCTGTTATCGTAGTTGGACCACACCTGAAGATGTATCAATGTGGGCTTCCGAAAGAAATGGCACTAGAATTATTTAAGCCATTTATTATGAGAGAGTTAGTATCAAAAGGAATTGCGCATAATATTAAGTCTGCAAAACGGAAAATTGAACGGGTTCATCCGGAGGTATGGGATGTTCTTGAAGAAGTTATTAAAGAGCACCCTGTATTGCTTAACCGTGCACCGACACTACACAGACTCGGTATTCAAGCGTTTGAGCCAACACTTGTAGAAGGTCGTGCTATCCGTTTGCACCCATTAGTTTGTACGGCATATAACGCGGACTTTGATGGAGACCAAATGGCTGTACACGTACCGTTATCAGCAGAGGCTCAAGCAGAAGCGCGTATTCTGATGCTTGCAGCACAAAACATTTTGAATCCAAAAGATGGGAAGCCGGTTGTAACTCCATCACAGGATATGGTATTAGGAAACTATTATCTCACGCTTGAACGGGAGAATGCTATCGGCGAAGGATCTGTCTTTACAGGCGTTAATGAAGCGATTATGGCATATCAAAACGGATACGTGCATTTGCATACACGTGTCGCTGTTCATGCGTCTGGATTAAATAACAAGACATTTACAGAAAAGCAAAAATCACAATTGCTCATTACGACGGTTGGGAAGTTAATCTTTAATGAGATTCTATCCGATTCCTTCCCGTATATAAACGAACCAACGAAAGAGAACTTGGAACATCGTACACCTGAAAAATATTTTGTGGAAAAGGGTACAAATATCCCTGAATTGATTAAGTCGCTTGATTTGGTGAAACCATTTAAAAAAGGCTTTTTAGGAGATATTATTGCTGAAGTCTTTAAACGATTTAAAATCAGTGAAACATCTAAAATGCTTGATAGAATGAAGGATCTTGGTTTTAGCTATTCGACGAAAGCGGGTATGACAGTCGGTGTTTCCGATATTGTGGTTTTAAAAGAAAAAGAAGCGATTCTTGATGAAGCACAGCAGAAAGTAGACAACGTATTGAAACAATTCCGTCGCGGTTTAATTACGGAAGATGAGCGATATGACCGTGTTATCGCAATTTGGTCGCAAGCCAAAGATACCATTCAGGATAAGCTGATGCTGTCCTTAAGTAACAGAAACCCAATTTATATGATGAGTGATTCTGGTGCTCGTGGTAACGCATCAAACTTTACGCAGCTTGCTGGAATGCGTGGTTTAATGGCTAACCCGGCTGGTAAAATTATTGAACTGCCGATTAAATCAAGCTTCCGTGAAGGCTTAACGGTATTAGAGTACTTTATTTCTACGCACGGTGCTCGTAAAGGTCTTGCTGATACAGCGTTGAAAACAGCTGACTCAGGTTACCTAACACGTCGTCTTGTTGATGTGGCGCAAGATGTTATTGTACGCGAAGCAGATTGCGGAACCGATCGCGGGTTAACTGTAACAGCATTACAAGATGGTACGGAGCTAATTGAACCATTAGTGGATCGATTAATCGGTCGTACGGCCTTCTATGATGTAAAGCATCCTGAAACAAACGAAGTTATCGTAAAAGCAGATGAGCTTATTACCGAAGATCAAGCAAAACAAATTACGAATTCAGGTATCGAAGAAGTCACCATACGAAGTGCCTTTACTTGTAATACAAAACATGGCGTTTGCCAAAAATGCTACGGAAGAAATCTTGCAACAGGCGCCGATGTAGAGGTTGGGGAAGCGGTAGGAATTATTGCAGCTCAATCCATTGGAGAGCCGGGAACGCAGTTAACAATGCGTACCTTCCACACTGGTGGGGTTGCTGGTGATGATATTACCCAGGGTCTTCCACGTATTCAGGAACTGTTTGAAGCACGTAATCCAAAAGGGCAAGCAGTCATCAGTGAAATATATGGTACTGTTCAAGAAATTAAAGAAGTAAAAGATAAGCAAGAAGTTGTCGTACAAGGTGAAGTCGAACAACGCTCTTACGCTGTTCCTTACAATGCTCGCATGAAGGTAGCTGTCGGCGACGAGGTTATTGCTGGTCAAGAATTGACAGAAGGCTCCATTGATCCAAAGGATTTGTTACGTGTCCAAGGTGTAGAAGGCGTGCAAAATTATTTATTGCGTGAGGTTCAACGCGTATACCGTATGCAAGGGGTTGAAATTGGCGATAAACACGTAGAAGTGATGGTTCGTCAAATGCTTCGTAAGATTCGCGTAATTGATTCCGGAGATACTGACGTTCTCCCAGGCTCTTTATTAGAATTGCACCAGTTCCGTGATGCAAATCATAAAGTGCTTCAAGAAGGTCAACAACCAGCAATTGGAAAGCCTGTGTTACTTGGTATTACCAAGGCATCCCTTGAGACAGATTCCTTCTTATCGGCTGCTTCTTTCCAAGAAACAACGAGAGTGCTGACCGATGCTGCTATTAAAGGAAAACGCGATGAACTTCTTGGTTTGAAAGAGAATGTAATCATCGGTAAGCTTGTACCTGCGGGAACAGGAATGCAACGTTACCGTCGGATTAAGGCGGCAACGGATGAACCAATTACAACAGAAGCAATGGAAGAAACAGAAACCGTTCAATAACTGGTTTAACAGTCTCCCTTCTAAAAGAGTTGGGAGACTCACCAGTTCCCATACGAGTAGAGCAGACATTAAAACGGAAGCGTAAAAAATATGTAAATCATGTTGACATTAAAAAAAGTGAGTGGTAGAATATTCAAGGTGCTTCCGATTATACTTGGTGCTTTGGAGGATATGAGATGTCTTATGAAAAAGTAATGCAAGTGAAATCACGTGTAGTTATCGGAACAAAACAAACGCTTAAAGCCATGAAAGATGGCGATATAAGTGAAGTGTTTATTGCTGTTGATGCTGATCAACATATGACACAAAAAGTTGCACATTTAGCCGAAGAACTGAACATCCCTTGTCATCATGTCGATTCCAAAAAGAAATTGGGAGCAGCATGTGGCATCGAGGTTGGCGCAGCAACTGTTGGAATAAAACAAGGATAGTTTTGACGATTTCTCGTTAAAACGTTGTTTTTTACCAAAAGATGAACCACCTGGATGTGTGGGTTTACAAATTCGAGGCTGAATTAGTGATATAAACCATAGAAGGGAGGAAACATATCATGCCAACAATTAATCAATTAGTCCGCAAAGGACGTGTGAGCAAACCAAAAAAGTCTGATTCACCAGCTCTTAATAAGGGGTACAACAGCTTTAAGAAGAAATTTACAGACCTAAATTCTCCGCAAAAACGTGGCGTATGTACACGTGTGGGAACATTAACTCCTAAGAAACCGAACTCAGCACTTCGTAAATATGCTCGTGTCCGCTTATCTAACAACATGGAAGTAACAGCATACATTCCTGGAATTGGTCATAATCTTCAGGAGCATAGTGTTGTACTGCTTCGTGGTGGTCGTGTAAAAGACTTGCCGGGTGTCCGTTATCACATTGTACGTGGAGCTTTGGATACAGCTGGAGTAGAAGGTCGTCAACAAGGCCGTTCTAAATACGGTACAAAAAAACCGAAAAAGTAAGCAGATAATAAATTAACCTATAAGAAGAAAGGAGGAAGGACATATGCCACGTAAAGGCCCAGTACCTAAACGCGATGTCTTACCAGATCCACTTTACAACTCAAAATTAGTGACTCGTTTAATCAATCAGATTATGGTTGACGGAAAAAGAGGAAAAGCACAAAAAATTCTTTACAAAGCATTTGAATTGGTTGCTGAAAGAAGCGGACAAAACGCAATGGAAGTATTTGAGCAAGCTATGAAAAACGTTATGCCAGTCCTTGAAGTACGCGCTCGCCGTGTTGGTGGTTCCAACTACCAAGTACCAATGGAAGTACGTCCAGAACGTCGTCAGGCGTTAGGGTTACGTTATATCGTTAACTACTCTCGTTTACGCGGGGAAAAAACAATGGAAGAACGTCTTGCTAATGAAATTCTAGATGCTTCTAACAATACAGGTGCTTCTGTAAAACGACGTGAAGAAATGCATAAAATGGCAGAAGCTAACAAAGCATTTGCACATTACCGCTGGTAAAACAAATTAAATTCAAGCTAGAAAGGAGAAGAATACATGGCTAGAGAGTTCTCCTTGGAAAAGACGCGAAATATTGGTATTATGGCACACATTGATGCAGGTAAAACCACTACTACCGAGCGTATTCTTTTCTATACAGGACGTATTCATAAGATTGGTGAAACGCATGAAGGTGCTTCACAGATGGACTGGATGGAGCAGGAACAGGAGCGAGGAATCACGATTACTTCCGCCGCAACAACCGCTCAGTGGAAAAACCATCGAATTAACATTATTGATACACCTGGACACGTAGACTTCACCGTTGAAGTTGAACGTTCATTACGTGTCTTGGACGGAGCAGTAACCGTTCTTGATGCACAATCAGGTGTAGAACCACAAACCGAAACAGTATGGCGTCAAGCAACAACTTATGGTGTTCCGCGTATTGTTTTTATTAACAAGATGGATAAAGTCGGTGCAGATTTCCTTTACGCTACAAAAACATTAAAAGACCGTCTAGGTGCGAACGCACATCCGGTTCAGCTTCCGATAGGTGCAGAGGATAAATTTGAAGGAATAATCGATCTCATTGACATGCAAGCATACTTCTATGAAGATGATCTTGGTACACATGCTGAAACTCGTGAAATTCCTGCTGAATTAAAAGACAAAGCTGAAGAGTGGCGTAATAGCTTGATTGAAGCTGTTGCTGAACTTGATGAAGATTTGATGATGAAGTACCTTGAAGGTGAAGAAATCACAAAAGATGAGCTGAAAGCCGCTATTCGTAAAGCTACATTAGATGTTGAATTCTACCCTGTATTTTGTGGATCAGCTTTCAAAAACAAGGGTGTACAATTAATGCTTGATGGGGTTATTGACTACCTTCCAGCACCTACGGATGTTGCTGATATTGAAGGGATTATTCCTGGAACAGAAGAAAAAGTTACTCGCCCATCTACGGATGATGCACCATTTTCTGCATTAGCATTTAAAGTAATGACAGATCCATACGTTGGTAAACTTACTTTCTTCCGAGTTTATTCAGGAACTTTAAATTCAGGTTCTTATGTGAAAAACTCTGTGAAAGATAAGCGTGAGCGTATTGGACGTATCCTACAAATGCATGCGAATTCGAGACAAGAAATTTCAACCGTATATTCTGGAGAAATTGCTGCTGCTGTTGGTTTGAAAGATACAACTACTGGTGATACACTTTGTGATGAAAAGAATCTGGTTATTCTTGAGTCCATGGACTTCCCAGAACCGGTAATTGGGGTTGCAATTGAACCAAAAACAAAGGCAGACCAAGATAAAATGGGGATTGCTTTAGGTAAATTAGCTGAAGAGGATCCAACATTTAAAACAGAAACAAACGAAGAGACTGGTCAAACGATTATTTCTGGTATGGGTGAGCTTCATTTAGACGTTATCGTTGACCGCTTAAAGCGTGAATTCAAAGTAGAAGCAAACGTTGGTGCGCCACAGGTTGCTTATCGAGAAACATTCCGTTCCGCTGCTGAAGTAGAAGGAAAGTTTGTTCGTCAATCTGGTGGACGCGGACAATATGGGCACGTTTGGATTAAGTTTGAACCAAATGAAGAAGGAGCAGGCTTTGAATTCGTCAATAATATTGTTGGTGGGGTTGTACCACGCGAATACATTCCATCTATTCAAGCTGGTATTGAAGAAGCAATGGAAAATGGGGTATTGGCTGGCTATCCACTAATTGATATTAAAGCGACGTTATACGATGGAAGCTATCACGATGTTGACTCCAACGAGATGGCATTTAAAGTAGCGGCATCCATGGCGCTAAAAGCTGCGAAAAATAAATGTAACCCAGTTCTTCTTGAACCAATTGCTAAAGTTGAAATTGTTATTCCAGAAGAATATATGGGAGATATTATGGGTGACATAACTTCTCGTCGTGGACGTGTAGAAGGTATGGACGCTCGTGGTCCTGCACAAGTTGTAAAGGGATTTGTCCCGCTTTCTGAAATGTTTGGTTATGCTACAGCATTACGTTCTAACACACAAGGTCGCGGTACCTTCACTATGTACTTCGATCATTATGAAGAAGTACCAAAGAGTATTGCAGAAGAAATTATTAAGAAAAATGCTGGCGAATAATTGATTTTTTCATAAATCTAAAGTATAACTTGTATTAAAGGCTAAGAAGTGATGATGATCCATTGTTTCTTGCTAACTATAAAATTTAAAATAAACTTTTTCATTTACTTAAAGGAGGAACTATAAATGGCTAAAGAAAAGTTCGATCGCTCGAAAAGTCACGTAAACGTTGGTACAATTGGACACGTTGACCACGGTAAAACTACGTTAACTGCTGCAATTACAATTGTAATGCATAAAAAATCTGGTAAAGGTACGCAAATGGCTTATGACCAAATCGACAACGCACCAGAAGAAAAAGAGCGTGGAATTACTATCGCAACTTCTCACGTAGAATACGAAACAGATACTCGTCACTATGCGCACGTTGACTGCCCAGGTCACGCAGACTATGTTAAAAACATGATCACTGGTGCTGCACAAATGGACGGAGCAATTCTTGTTGTATCTGCTGCTGATGGTCCAATGCCACAAACTCGTGAGCACATTCTACTATCTCGTAACGTTGGAGTACCTTCTATTGTAGTATTCCTAAACAAAGTGGATATGGTAGATGACGAAGAACTACTTGAACTAGTTGAAATGGAAGTACGTGATCTATTAACTGAATATGACTTCCCAGGCGATGATGTTCCAGTAATTGCTGGTTCTGCTTTGAAAGCAATTGAAGGAGTACCAGAATACGAAGAAAAAATCGTTGAGCTAATGAACGCTGTTGATGAGTACATTCCAACTCCAGAGCGTGATAAAGACAAGCCATTCATGATGCCTGTAGAGGACGTGTTCTCTATTACAGGTCGTGGTACAGTTGCAACTGGTCGTGTTGAGCGTGGAGAAGTTCGCGTTGGTGATGAAGTTGAAATCATCGGTTTGAACGAAGCAGCTCAAAAAACGACTGTAACAGGAGTAGAAATGTTCCGTAAGCTTCTTGACTATGCTGAAGCTGGTGACAACATTGGTGCACTACTTCGTGGTGTGGCTCGTGAAGATATCAACCGTGGTCAAGTATTGGCTAAGCCTGGTTCAATCACTCCACATACAAAATTCAAATCAGAAGTGTATGTACTATCTAAAGAAGAAGGTGGACGTCACACTCCATTCTTTGCAAACTATCGCCCACAGTTTTACTTCCGTACAACGGACGTAACTGGTGTTATCCAACTTCCAGAAGGAACAGAAATGGTAATGCCTGGCGATAACGTAGAAATGACAGTAGAACTTATTTCCCCAATCGCAATTGAAGACGGAACTCGTTTCTCTATTCGCGAAGGCGGACGTACAGTAGGTTCTGGCGTTGTTACAGAAATCGTTGAATAAGAAAAAAGATGATAAAGCACAGGTTGCGTGACGACGTAACCTGTGTTTTTTTACACTATAGGAAAGTATAAGGTTTTTTTGGTTTATAGTATAAGAGAAACAAAGGCTTCCTCCATTAGACTTGGCGACAAGCCAAGTTTTTCTTATAAGATAAGAAAATATAAAATGAGATGCTTGGGATAACGAAATAACCGAATAGCCACGTTCGGCGCATGAGCCCAGCAACTAGGCGACATTAGAAATGCGCCCTACGATACGTCATCATCGGTTCGTCGCCTCACCGTGATTCCTTTATCTCAGTTGATTCGTTCCATTCGCTACGTTGCTAAACGGGCGCTTGAGCCTTTGTTCCGAATCCATTCATTTATGGCAGCGTAGATTAGAATTGATATCTGCATAGCTTGAGATGGATAGTCAGTATGATTATCTTTCTATTAAAATTGTGTTTAATAAGTTTAATTGTTTGTATCCTAAATGTAAGAACAGTAAGACTCACGCATTATAGTTGAGGGTAATACACGAAAGGTCTAAGTGAATAGACAACGATACCAAAACTCCGATTCGTACTGATACCTTTAATTCACAGCTTTTTGGTACTAACGACCAGTCGGGGAAGAAAGAACCCCCTCACTAAATTGAAGTTTCGCTTTATTTAAAGGTTGACTCCGAAATTTTTTGTCTATCCTAGTTAATAAATTTGTATAAACCCTTGAAATCATATAGGGAAGTACGTATAATATATAGATGTGCAATCACTATTAGTAAAAAAGGGTTGCATATATGAACGGCATTCTATATAATGAGAATGTTGGCCGTTCAAGGCGATGAAGCAGAAGGTTGTTGGCACACCCGGCCCCTTTGCCATGGCGAGTGGTCAAGAAATTTCTGCAGAGTATGTCTATTCCAAAATGGGCGAATAAAGGAGGGAAAATAATGGCAAAAGAAAAGATTAGAATCCGTTTGAAAGCTTATGATCACCGTATTTTAGATCAATCAGCTGAGAAAATTGTCGAGACCGCGAAACGCTCTGGTGCTAATGTATCGGGTCCAATCCCGCTACCTACTGAAAAATCAGTATACACAGTATTGCGTGCGGTTCATAAATACAAGGATTCACGCGAGCAATTCGAGATGCGTACACATAAACGTTTAATCGATATTGTTAGTCCTACACCACAGACTGTAGATTCACTAATGCGTTTAGACTTACCATCTGGTGTAGATATTGAAATCAAACTATAATGAGAGTTTTAAATAGGAGGTGTAACGGATGACGAAAGGAATCTTAGGTCGTAAAATCGGCATGACTCAGCTTTTCTCTGAAACAGGAGAATTGATGCCTGTAACTGTAATTGAGGCTGAGCCAAACGTCGTATTACAAAAGAGAACATTAGAAAATGATGGTTACGAAGCAATCCAGCTTGGTGTTGTTGACGTAAAGGAATCACGTACGAATAAAGCGGAAAAAGGTCATGCTGAAAAAGCAAACACAACCCCTAAGCGCTACGTTCGTGAAATCCGTAACGCGAAGCTTGACGAATATGAAGTTGGTCAAGAAGTTAGTGTGAATGTATTCGCAGCTGGCGATAAAATTGATGTAACAGGAACTACAAAAGGGAAAGGATTCCAAGGTTCCATTAAACGCCACAATCAACAACGTGGTCCGGAAACTCACGGTTCCCACTATCACAGAGGTCCGGGTTCGCTAGGTGCAGTCGACCCAATGCGTGTATTCAAAGGAAGACCACTTCCAGGTCGTATGGGTGGAGAGCAAGTAACTATTCAAAACCTTGAAGTAGTGAAAGTAGACGAAGAGCGCAATTTACTACTAGTAAAAGGTAACGTTCCAGGTGCAAAGAAATCATTCGTAAAAATCACGAGTGCAATCAAGGCTAACTAATCACACAGACGAAGGGAGGATATGTCATGCCTAAAGTAGCACTACTAAAACAAGATGGAGCTCAAGCTGGTGAGTTGGAATTAAATGATTCCGTATTTGGCATCGAACCAAATACGCATGTATTACATGAAGCAGTAGTCATGCAACGTGCATCTATGCGTCAAGGTACGCATGCGGTGAAAAACCGTTCTGAAGTACGTGGCGGTGGTCGTAAACCATGGCGTCAAAAAGGAACTGGTCGTGCACGTCAAGGTTCTATTCGTTCCCCGCAATGGGTTGGCGGAGGTACCGTATTTGGCCCAACACCACGTAGCTACAGCTATAAATTACCAAAGAAAGTACGTCGTTTAGCACTTAAATCTGCACTTTCTTCAAAGACAAAAGAAAATAACCTTGTTGTTTTAGAAAGTCTCAGTTTTGATGAGCCTAAAACGAAGGAAGCAGTTAAAATGTTAACAGCATTAAATGTAGACACAAAAGCATTAATCGTAGTGGCTGAAAAAGAAGATAACGTTGTTCGTTCTATGAATAACCTTCCAACTGTAACAGTTTTAACAGTGGAAGAGATGAATGTATTAGACTTGCTTGGCCATGACAAGCTGATCTTAACAAAAGAGGCAGCTGAAAAAGCAGGGGAGGTGCTTGCATAATGAAAGATCCACGTGATATTATAAAGCGCCCTGTCATTACAGAACATTCAGCTGATTTAATGGCAGAAAAAAAATATACTTTTGAAGTAACTCCTAAAGCGAATAAAACAGAAATAAAAGATGCTGTTGAACAAGTATTTGGAGTGAAAGTGGTAAAAGTGAACACCATGAATGTAAAAGGAAAGTTTAAGCGTATGGGTCGTTACGGTGGATACCGTTCAGACCGCAAAAAAGCTGTTGTTCAGCTTTCGGAAGACAGTAAAGAATTAGATTTCTTTGAAGCATAAATAAAAAGTTCGTGAAGGAGGGAAATAAAGATGGCGATTAAAAAATTCAGACCAACGTCCAACGGTAGACGTAATATGTCCGTATCTGATTTTGCAGAAATCACTACAGATACGCCTGAAAAATCCCTTTTAGCTCCACTGCACAAACGTGGTGGTCGTAACCATCAAGGGAAATTAACTGTTCGTCATCAAGGTGGCGGTCACAAGCGTCAATACCGTATCATCGATTTCAAACGGGATAAAGATGGTATACCTGGACGCGTTGCTACTATTGAATATGATCCAAACCGTTCAGCAAACATTGCTTTAATTAACTATGCTGACGGAGAAAAGCGTTATATTATAGCTCCAAAAGGCTTGAAAGTAGGTCAGGAAATTGTTTCTGGAGCAGATGCAGATATTAAATTAGGTAATGCATTGCCTTTAGTAAACATTCCTGTAGGTACAGTTATTCACAACATCGAGTTGAAGCCTGGACGCGGAGGACAACTTGCACGCTCAGCTGGTGCAGAAGCACAGGTTCTCGGTCGTGATGGAAAGTATACTCTAGTCCGTTTAGCTTCTGGTGAAGTTCGTTTGATTCTATCAACTTGCCGTGCAACAGTAGGTCAAGTAGGTAATATTGAACATGAACTTATCCGTGTAGGTAAAGCTGGACGCTCTCGTTGGTTAGGCATTCGTCCAACTGTCCGCGGATCTGTTATGAACCCGAATGATCACCCACACGGTGGTGGTGAAGGACGCGCGCCAATCGGCCGTAAGTCACCAATGTCACCTTGGGGTAAACCAACACTTGGTTACAAGACACGTCAACGTAACAAGCCATCTGATAAATATATCGTTCGTAAACGTAAAAAATAACCAAAAACAGTGGCGGGGAAATAAGCCCGTCTCTCCAATGCGAAAGGAGGTTTATCCATGGGTCGCAGTTTGAAAAAAGGACCTTTTGCAGATGACCATCTGATGAAAAAAGTCGAAGTACTAAACGAAAGTGATAAAAAGCAGGTAATTAAAACCTGGTCACGTCGTTCAACTATTTTCCCTAATTTTGTAGGTCATACCATAGCGGTATATGACGGACGCAAGCATGTACCTGTCTATGTTACAGAAGATATGGTCGGTCATAAATTAGGAGAATTTGCGCCAACACGTACCTTTAAAGGGCATAGTGGCGATGATAAGAAAACAAAACGCTAATAGGAGAGGAGGCACACAACATGCAAGCTAAAGCCGTTGCAAAATCGGTTCGTATTGCTCCTCGTAAAGTACGTTTAGTCGTTGATCTGATTCGAGGAAAAAATGTGGGTGAAGCAATTGCGATTTTACGCCATACACAGCGCGGTGCTTCTCCAGTCGTAGAAAAAGTGTTAAACTCTGCAATTGCAAACGCAGAGCACAATTATGAAATGGACACAGATAATCTGGTTGTTTCGGAAGCTTATGTAAACGAAGGCGTTACTTTGAAACGTTTCCGTCCACGTGCACAAGGTCGTGCAAGCAGAATTAACAAACGCACAAGCCATATTACAGTAGTGGTAACAGAAAAGAAGGAGGGTTAGTCAGTGGGTCAAAAAGTAAATCCAACCGGTCTTCGTGTCGGCATCATTAAAGACTGGGAGTCGAAATGGTATGCTGGCAAGGACTATGCAGACTTATTACATGAAGACATTAAGATTAGAGAATATCTGGAAAACCGCTTGAAGATAGCTGCTGTTTCCTCGATTGATATTGAACGTGCAGCAAATCGAGTGAACATTACGATTCACACTGGAAAACCAGGTATGGTTATCGGTAAAGGCGGTTCCGAAGTAGAATCACTACGCAAAGCTTTGAACAGTTTAACTGGCAAGCGAGTTCACATTAATATCGTAGAAATTAAAAAAGTAGATCTTGATGCAACATTAGTTGCTGAAAATATTGCGCGTCAATTAGAAAACCGTATTTCATTCCGTCGTGCACAGAAGCAAGCAATTCAACGTGCTATGCGTGCAGGTGCAAAAGGAATTAAAACACAAGTATCCGGACGTCTTGGTGGCGCAGACATCGCTCGTGCGGAACACTACAGTGAAGGGACCGTACCACTACACACGCTACGTGCTGATATCGATTATGGCACAGCAGAAGCAGACACTACGTATGGTAAGTTAGGTGTCAAAGTGTGGGTATATCGTGGAGAAGTCCTTCCAACTAAAACAAACAAATAAGGAAGGGGGCACTGTATTATGTTAATGCCTAAACGTGTGAAATATCGTAGACAACATCGTGGTAAAATGAGAGGCCAAGCCAAAGGTGGCACAACTGTAGCTTTCGGTGAATATGGTCTGCAAGCAGTAGAACCGTCATGGATTACTAGCCGTCAGATTGAGGCTGCTCGTATTGCAATGACTCGTTACATGAAGCGTGGCGGTAAAGTTTGGATTAAAATCTTCCCTGACAAACCATATACTGCAAAACCCCTAGAAGTTCGAATGGGTTCCGGTAAAGGTGCTCCAGAAGGATGGGTAGCAGTAGTTAAGCCAGGGAAAATTATGTTTGAGATCGCAGGAGTATCAGAAGAGGTTGCTCGTGAAGCACTACGTCTTGCTTCTCATAAACTTCCGATTAAAACTAAATTTGTAAAACGTGAAGAAATTGGTGGTGAAAGCAATGAAGGCTAATGAGATTAGAGAACTAACCACTGCCGAAATTGAACAAAAAGTAAAAGGTTTGAAAGAAGAACTATTCAACTTACGCTTCCAGCTTGCAACTGGTCAATTAGAAAACACTGCACGTATTCGTGAAGTAAGAAAATCAATTGCACGGATGAAAACCGTTGTTCGTCAACGTGAGCTTAGCGTAAATAACTAGAATTCTCGAGAGGAGGTAAACCTCAAAATGACTGAACGCAATGATCGTAAAGTATACACTGGTCGTGTGGTTTCCGATAAAATGGATAAAACCATTTCCGTTCTAGTGGAAACATATAAATTCCATAAGCTATATGGAAAACGTGTTAAATACTCAAAGAAATTTAAAGCACATGATGAGAATAACCAAGCAAAAGTTGGCGATATCGTAAGCATCATGGAAACTCGTCCGCTTTCAGCTACAAAACATTTCCGCCTAGTTGAGATTGTTGAAGAAGCGGTAATTATATAATAAAGTTCGCTCGGAAGGTATCCGAAGGGAGGTTACAGCGATATGATTCAACAGGAAACTCGTTTAAAAGTTGCAGATAACTCTGGTGCACGTGAATTATTAACCATCAAAGTATTGGGCGGATCTGGACGAAAAACCGCTAATATTGGTGACGTTGTTGTTTGTTCGGTAAAAGAAGCAACACCAGGCGGCGTTGTCAAAAAAGGTGATGTAGTAAGAGCAGTTATTGTACGTTCGAAATCTGGTGCACGCCGTAAAGATGGATCATATATTCGTTTTGATGAAAATGCAGCGGTAATTGTTCGTGATGATAAAAGTCCAAGAGGAACTCGTATTTTTGGACCAGTTGCACGTGAATTACGTGATGCAAAGTTCATGAAAATCGTATCTCTTGCTCCAGAAGTATTATAAGCTAAAATTTAGCCTTGTTAGGAGGTGCGTTAAGCATGCATGTAAAAAAAGGTGATAAAGTAAAAGTCATTTCCGGCAAAGACCGTGGAAAAGAAGGCACGATCTTAGAAGCATACCCGAAAAAAGACCGAGTGCTCGTCGAAGGAATTAACATGGTTAAAAAACATGCCAAACCTTCCCAAGAAAACCCACAAGGGGGAATTCTTAACCAGGAAGCACCGATTCATGTTTCTAACGTGATGCCAATAGATCGTAAATCCGGAGAGCCAACCCGTGTTGGTTACGAAGTACGTGATGGAAAGAAAGTCCGTATCGCTAAAAAATCCGGTGAAGCGTTAGATAAATAGGTTCAGCGAAAGGAGGGCGACATGATGAATCAATTGAAGAAAAAATATCAAGATGAAGTACTACCATCTTTAATGAATAAATTTAACTATGAGTCTGTAATGCAAGTACCAGCTATTGAAAAAATTGTAGTTAACATGGGTGTTGGTGACGCAGTTCAGAACTCAAAAGCTTTGGATAATGCTGTCGAAGAGTTAGCGTTAATTTCTGGTCAAAAGCCAATGATTACTCGTGCAAAAAAATCGATCGCTGGATTTCGCCTTCGTGAAGGAATGCC
Organism: Virgibacillus sp. 6R; assembly: GCF_001895305.1. NCBI lineage: Bacteria > Bacillati > Bacillota > Bacilli > Caryophanales > Bacillaceae > Virgibacillus > Virgibacillus sp. 6R. Next base: position 2,568,342 of record NZ_CP017762.1, read on the forward strand.
GATTGGTGCTAAAGTAACCCTTCGCGGTGAGCGTATGTACGAATTTTTACAAAAGCTTATTGCTGTATCACTTCCGCGTGTGCGTGACTTCCGTGGTGTGTCAAAGAAAGCATTTGATGGTCGCGGTAACTACACATTAGGAGTTAAAGAACAGCTCATTTTCCCAGAAATTAATTATGATAAAGTAAGTAAAATTCGTGGTATGGATATTGTAATTGTTACAACGTCTAACACGGATGAAGAAGCTCGTGAACTTCTGGCTCAGTTAGGCATGCCTTTCCAAAAGTAAGCAAAAGAGCTAATACAAGGAGGGAAAATAGTGGCTAAAAAATCAATGATTGCAAAACAAAAGCGTCCGCAAAAATACCAAGTACGTGAGTATACACGCTGTGAGCGCTGTGGGCGTCCGCATTCTGTAATCCGTAAATTTAAACTTTGCCGTATTTGTTTCCGCGAACTTGCCTATAAAGGTCAAATTCCTGGTGTCAAAAAAGCAAGCTGGTAAACCCCGATTTGGGAAGGAGGTAATGATGAATGGTTATGACAGATCCAATTGCAGATATGCTTACTCGTATTCGTAATGCTAACATGGTAAAACATGAGAAATTAGAACTTCCTGCATCAAAGATGAAAAAGGAGATCGCTGATATTCTTAAACGAGAAGGCTTCGTTACAGATTATGAGCTTGTCGAGGATAACAAACAAGGTATCCTTCGTATCTTCCTTAAATATGGAGCGAATGAAGAGCGAGTAATTACAGGTATTAAACGTATAAGCAAACCAGGACTACGTGTTTATGCTAAAGCTAATGAAGTACCTCGTGTACTTAATGGTTTAGGAATTGCTATCGTTTCAACTTCCAAAGGAGTGCTTTCGGACAAAGAAGCACGTTCCCAAGCTGTTGGTGGCGAAGTATTAGCATACGTCTGGTAATGGAATAGTTAAAGATGAGGAGGTGCATGGAATGTCTCGTATAGGACTTAAACCAATCGAAATTCCCCAAGGTGTAGAAGTGAAGTTCGATGGTACTGTTATTACGGTTAAAGGACCAAAAGGTGAATTAACAAGAAATCTACATCAAGATATCAAAGTAAACATGGAAGGTAATGTGATCACACTAGAGCGCCCAAGCGATCACAAAGACCACCGCGCATTACACGGTACTACACGAAGCCTAATCAACAATATGGTTGAAGGAGTAAATAAAGGCTTTGAAAAGTCTCTTGAAATTATCGGTGTCGGTTACCGTGCGCAAAAACAGGGAAACAAAGTAGTCATCAATGCTGGTTACTCACACCCTGTAGAAATTGATCCAATCGACGGCATCGAAATTGACGTACCAAAAAACACACAGCTTATCGTTAAAGGTATTGATAAGGAGCTTGTGGGAGCAATTGCTTCTAAAATCAGAGCAATACGTCCACCAGAGCCTTATAAAGGTAAAGGAATTCGTTACGAAGGCGAATATGTACGTCGTAAAGAAGGTAAAACTGCCAAGTAAGACTAGGTAGCAGAAAGGAGTGACCTAAGTGATTACAAAACCAGATAAAAATATGGTACGTAAAAGAAGACACGCACGTGTGCGTAAAACTGTTCACGGTACTGAGCAGCGTCCTCGTCTAAACGTTTACCGTTCAAATAAACACATCTATGTACAGCTAATTGATGATGAAAATAGTAAAACAGTTGCAAGTGCTTCTACAAAGGATAGTGAACTAAACTTGACAGGAGCTACTAGTAATGCGGAAGCTGCAAAACAAGTTGGAGAAATGATAGCTAAACGTGCTCAGGATAAAGGTTACAAATCGGTTGTCTTTGACCGCGGAGGCTACCTTTATCATGGACGTGTGAAAGCTTTAGCAGATGCTGCGAGAGAAGCAGGTCTTGAATTTTAAACGATAAAGGAGGGACATACATGAATAAAAACATTGATCCGAACAAATTAGATCTTGAAGAGCGTGTTGTTGCGGTCAACCGTGTTGCAAAAGTTGTTAAAGGTGGACGTAATTTCCGCTTTGCAGCTCTAGTCGTTGTCGGAGACAAAAATGGTCATGTAGGTTTTGGTACAGGAAAAGCACAAGAGGTACCAGAAGCAATTAAAAAAGCAGTAGATGATGCGAAGAAAAATCTAATTACCGTACCTATCGTCGGAACCACTATTCCACATGAAATTCATGGTCAATTTGGTTCAGGTAATGTATTATTAAAACCAGCAGCAGAAGGTACAGGTGTTATCTCCGGTGGACCAGTACGTGCGATTTTAGAACTTGCTGGTGTAGGTGATATACTAACGAAATCATTAGGTTCAAACACGCCGATTAATATGATCCGTGCAACAATCAATGGTTTAACGAACTTAAAGCGCGCAGAAGATGTAGCAAAACTACGTGGAAAGTCTGTAGAAGAACTGTTAGGATAAGGAGGGAACTGTTATGTCTAAAAAACTAGAAATAACCCTCACGCGCAGTGTTATTGGTGGAACAGAAGTACAAAGAAAAACTGTTCAAGCATTAGGTTTAAAGAAAATTCGCCAATCGGTTGTTCATGAAGATACACCAGCTGTTCGCGGCATGGTCAACAAAGTATCTCATTTACTAACGGTTAAAGAGGTTTAAATACGAAATAAGCGTAAAGAGGAGGTGCTCGCATGAAACTTCATGAATTGAAGGCTGCAGAAGGTACACGTAAAAATCGTAATCGTGTAGGTCGTGGAATGTCATCTGGCAACGGGAAAACATCAGGACGTGGACATAAAGGACAAAAAGCACGCTCTGGTGGCGGAACTCGCCCAGGATTTGAAGGTGGTCAATTACCACTATTTCAACGCTTGCCGAAGCGTGGATTTACAAACATTCATCGCAAAGAGTTTGCTATCGTAAATCTTGACACATTAAATCGTTTTGAAGATGGCACAGAAATAACACCTGAGCTATTACTGGAAGAAGGCGTAGTTAGCAAGTTGAAAGCAGGTATTAAAGTACTTGGCAACGGCTCTATTGAGAAAAAACTAACAGTAAAAGCTCATAAGTTCTCTGCTTCAGCTAAAGAAGCAATCGAGGCAGCGGGCGGTCAAATAGAGGTGATTTAATGTTCCGTACAATCTCCAATTTTATGCGCGTAGGTGATATAAGACGGAAAATAATTTTTACGCTATTGATGCTAGTTGTCTTCCGTCTAGGCACATTTATACCTGTGCCTTTTACTGATAGGCAGGCAATTGATTTTATGAACTCACAAAATGTGTTTGGCTTTTTAAATACATTTGGTGGGGGCGCATTGCAAAACTTCTCCATTTTTGCAATGGGTATCATGCCTTATATTACGGCATCCATTATTATGCAATTGCTGCAAATGGACGTTGTACCTAAATTTGCTGAGTGGAAAAAACAAGGCGATGCGGGAAGGAAAAAGCTTGCCCAAGTTACGCGTTATGGCACCATCGTACTTGCATTTATCCAGGCAATCGCTATGTCGATAGGATTTAATGCAATGGCTAATGGTTTGCTAATTGCAGATCCTGGTCCAATGAAATTTATTGTTATTGCCATTGTTTTAACAAGTGGAACAGCATTTTTAATGTGGCTAGGAGAACAAATTACGGCCAATGGAGTCGGTAATGGAATTTCGATTATCATTTTTGCAGGTATTGTAGCAGCAGTACCAAACGGCATGCAACAGCTTTACAGCCAGTATTTTATCAATCCTGGTGATGAGCTGTTTATCAATATTGTTATTGTTGCTTTAATTGCTTTGGTCGTTATTGCAGTAACTGTTGGAGTTATTTTTATTCAACAAGCGTTACGTAAAATACCGATTCAATATGCGAAAAAGCTGGTCAATCGTTCTCCAGTAGGCGGTCAATCGACACACTTACCTTTAAAAGTGAACGGTGCTGGTGTTATTCCAGTTATCTTCGCCGTTGCGTTTATCATGGCACCAAGCACAATTGCCACCTTTTTTGAAGGAAATGATATTGCTGCAACCATTCAGCGTATTTTTGATTATACAAAGCCAATAGGTATGGTTATCTATGTTGCGTTAATCATCGCGTTTACGTATTTTTATACCTTTGTTCAAGTAAATCCAGAACAAATGGCAGAGAACCTACAAAAGCAAGGTGGTTATATACCGGGAATTCGTCCTGGTAAAAACACAGAGACTTATTTAACAAGAGTATTGTACCGCTTAACATTTGTCGGTGCGTTATTCTTAGCAGCTGTAGCTGTATTGCCACTAGCTTTAAGCGGAATTGCTAATTTGCCGCAATCCGTACAAATTGGTGGAACGAGTTTACTGATTGTTGTTGGTGTAGCTCTGCAAACGATGAAGCAATTGGAAAGCCAATTGGTAAAGCGTCACTACAAAGGATTTATTAAGTAATTTTGCCGAAGACGAGAGCGAGGGGAAATCTGTTGAATTTAATTTTAATGGGTCTGCCAGGTGCCGGAAAAGGTACACAGGCGGAAAAGATAAACGAAAAATATAATATCCCTCATATTTCAACAGGAGATATGTTCCGTTTAGCCATTAAAGAGGGAACAGACCTAGGTAAAAAAGCAAAAGAATACATGGACCGAGGAGAACTTGTTCCAGATGAAGTTACTAACGGTATTGTCAAAGAACGCTTGAGTAAGGATGATTGTAAAAAAGGGTTTCTATTAGATGGTTTCCCAAGGACGATTGCTCAAGCAGCAGCATTACAAAGTCTATTGCAGGATATCAATCAATCCATTGATTACGTCATTCATGTAGATGTACCGGAAGAAAAATTAGTGGAGCGTCTAACTGGTCGTAGAATTTGTCCAACATGCGGAACAACGTACCACGTAGTTTATAACCCGCCAAAAGAAGACGGGATCTGTGATAAAGATGGCTCAAGCTTAATCCAGCGAGATGATGATAAGCCAGCTACGGTGAAGAAACGCCTATCTGTAAATATAGAGCAAACGAAGCCGTTATTAGACTTTTATGATGAAAAAGGATATCTTGTAACGGTAAACGGTGATCAGGACATTGATCAAGTGTTCCAGGATATTCAAACTAAAATAGAAAAGTAATCACATGGACTGCATGGGATGCATTCTAGCAATGAAAAGTTATAATAAGTCGTGAGTAAGAACGGCATATTCCTATATAGATGAGAACGTGACACACTGATAAAAGTGAGTAACTCTTTTGAATAAACAGGCGAACCATATAAACTATAGCCTAAGTGAAGGTGATCGTTGTTGAACGAAGATGATTCGATTCCGCTGATAGGTCAAGTTGTTCGTATTATGCAAGGACGTGAAGCGGGTCAATACGCAGTCGTTATTAAATCTGTCGATGATAAGTATGTCTTGCTTGCAGATGGGGAAAAACGTAAATATGATCGACCAAAGAAAAAGAATCTTCATCATATCGAGTTAATGGATTATATTTCTCCAGAAGTCCAAAACAGCCTTCTAGAAACTGGTCGTGTCACAAATGGTAAATTGCGATTTGCCATAGCAAAATTTGTCAATGAAGTTGTGACTGATTTGAAGAAGGGAGATCAACACGATGGCGAAAGACGATGTAATTGAAGTGGAAGGAACCGTAACTGAAACATTGCCAAATGCAATGTTTAATGTGGAGTTGGAAAATGGTCATACTGTATTAGCCCACGTATCCGGGAAAATTCGTATGCACTTTATTCGCATTCTTCCAGGCGATAAAGTAACGGTGGAACTTTCTCCGTATGATTTAACAAGAGGACGAATTACGTACCGTTATAAATAAGTGAGCTCCGATATTAAAGGAGGTAAAGATGATGAAAGTAAGAGCATCTGTAAAACCCATTTGTGAAAAATGTAAAGTCATTAAACGAAATGGCAAAGTAATGGTAATTTGTGAAAATCCAAAGCATAAGCAAAAACAAGGATAATAACTAACAGGAGGTGTTAAAGCTATATGGCACGTATTGCAGGTATTGATGTCCCACGTGATAAACGCGTAGTCATTTCCTTAACGTACATTTACGGAATTGGAAAAACTACTGCCCAAAAAATCCTTAAAGAAGCAGGCGTTTCTGAAGACACTCGTGTACGCGACCTAACAGAGGACGAATTAGGAAGAATTCGTAAAGCTACAGATGAGTATACAATTGAAGGGGATCTTCGCCGTGAAGTGTCTCTAAATATCAAACGTTTAATTGAAATCGGCTCATATCGCGGGATCCGTCATCGCCGTGGACTTCCGGTTCGTGGACAAAAAACGAAAAACAATTCACGTACTCGTAAAGGACCACGTCGCGCGATTGCTGGGAAGAAAAAATAAACGTTAAAGGAGGTTAATAGGTAATGGCACAAAAATCAACCGCACGTAAACGTCGTGTGAAAAAAAATATTGAGTCAGGTGTAGCACATATCCGTTCTACGTTCAACAATACGATTGTTACAATTACCGATACCCAAGGTAATGCTGTTGGATGGAGCTCAGCTGGCGCATTAGGCTTTAAGGGTTCAAAGAAATCTACACCATTTGCTGCTCAAATGGCAGCTGAAACTGCTGCTAAATCAGCAATTGACAATGGTATGAAAACTCTTGAAGTAACGGTTAAAGGACCAGGAGCTGGACGTGAAGCAGCTATTCGTTCCCTTCAGGCAGCTGGTTTGGAAGTTACAGCTATTCGTGATGTAACACCAGTACCTCATAACGGTTGTCGCCCACCAAAACGTCGTCGTGTATAATTATACCGTATATAATTTGTCACCCTGTCTATAATGGGTTATGATAGCTAAAAGTCTAAAGGAGTGTATCCTTTAGGGACAGAGCATCCACAAGACAAGAACGTACGAAAGATTTTACAGGTAGTGCAGAAACGCCAACTGCCTTTTTTGAGGAATTTCGGTTAGACAACGGTCTAACCGGGGTTTCGACGTTTTAAAGGAGGGTTTTATGGAATGATCGAAATTGAAAAACCAAAAATTGAGACGGTAGAAATCAGCGATGATGCTACATTTGGAAAATTCGTAGTCGAACCGCTTGAACGTGGATATGGTACCACTCTAGGAAACTCCTTGCGTCGTATCCTACTATCCTCACTTCCAGGTGCTGCTGTGACATCAGTTCAAATTGATGGAGCGCTACATGAATTTTCAACGATTGATGGTGTTGTTGAAGATGTGACAACAATTATTTTGAATCTGAAAAAACTAGCGCTAAAAATCTACTCTGATGAAGAGAAAACATTAGAGATTGATGTGCAGGGAGAAGGAAAAGTTACGGCTGCAGATCTAACATATGATAGTGATGTAGAAGTCTTAAATCCAGATTTGCTAATTGCTACGTTAAATAGCAAAGGTAGCTTGCATATGAAGATTACAGCAGAACGTGGACGCGGGTACCGCCCTGCTGAAGCAAATAAACGTGATGATCAGCCAATCGGGATAATTCCAGTTGATTCCATCTTCACTCCAGTATCAAGAGTAACCTACCAAGTAGAGAATACACGCGTCGGTCAAGTGGCTAACTTCGATAAATTGACACTTGATGTGCATACAGACGGCAGTATTCGACCTGAAGAAGCTGTTTCCTTAGGAGCAAAAGTCTTTACGGAACATCTTAATATTTTTGTAGGGTTAACAGATGAAGCGAAAAACGCTGAAATTATGGTTGAGAAAGAAGAAGACCAAAAAGAGAAAGTGATGGAAATGACGATTGAAGAACTTGATCTTTCTGTCAGATCCTATAACTGTCTAAAGCGTGCTGGAATTAACACCGTACAAGAACTAGCAAATAAATCTGAAGAAGACATGATGAAAGTACGTAACCTTGGACGTAAATCGTTAGAAGAAGTAAAAGTGAAGCTAAGTGATTTAGGTCTTGGTTTGCGAGACGATGACTAATCATACAGACATCTTTAGAAAATAATGACGCACTAGTACACAGTGCTTGCATACACGAATTACTCCATTCAGTACAGACCGTTTGCTTTCGTTCGTTGCATCACTTTTTTGCGTTTTACGGGAAGGCAAAAGCAGCTTTCTTTTGCAAGGAAGGATAGAGGATGTACGTGAGAAAAGATAAAACAAGGAAGACCTCATGTAGGCTATAGGCTTATCAGGTTATTCGTTTTGGATGGAAACTTTCAAAAAGTCATCAAAGAAAGGGAGGGATAGTCCATGGCTAGAAAATTAGGTCGTACAACGGATCAACGTATGGCGTTGCTTCGTAACCTTGCTTCTGATTTAATTATTCATGAGCGGATTGAAACAACAGAAGCAAAAGCGAAAGAACTAAAATCCGTTGTTGATAAAATGATTACATTAGGCAAACGTGGGGACCTTCACGCACGCCGTCAAGCAGCATCATTCTTATACAATCAGGAAGCAAATGAAAACGAAAATGTCATTCAAAAGCTTTTCAATGATGTAGCTCCGCGTTACGAAGACCGCCAAGGTGGATACACACGTGTTCTTAAATTGGGCGCTCGTCAAGGTGATGGTGCGAAAATGGCAATTATTGAACTAGTTTAATGTAACCACAGCGACAAGGGCAGGACTGAATCTCTTCTACGAGGTACATCCAGGCCCTTTTTTTGTACTTGCATTTCCTATCCCATTTTAGGGAAAGCCCAAATGTCAGTTTTCTTTCTTTTGGTAGAACAAGAGAAACTGCGAAGTATTAAATACGTACCCTTATGTGGCATAAGAAGTAAGAGGAGGAGTCTAGATGAGCAATCCCAAATTGGTTGAGTTTAGAAATGTATCATTTCGATATGGAGACGAGCAGCCATGGGTACTGAAAAACTGTAGCTTTGAAATCTATGAGCAAGAATGGGTAGCAATTATTGGTCATAATGGATCGGGGAAGTCAACAATTGCGAAGTTAATGAATGGTCTGTTGTTCCCACAAGAAGGGGAAATTTATGTTGCCGGAAAAAAAGTACAGGAAGAAACAATATGGGATATCCGCAAAGATGTCGGGATGGTATTTCAAAATCCAGATAACCAATTTGTTGGAACAACGGTACAAGATGATGTTGCATTTGGAATGGAAAATAGGGGATTCCCCAGAGAAGAAATGCTGGCACGCTTAGATGATGTTCTTCAAGCAGTCCGCATGGAAGATTACCGGTTAACCGAACCGCATCGTTTGTCTGGTGGACAAAAGCAGCGTGTAGCAATTGCAAGTGTATTGGCTGTATCTCCCAAAGTACTTATTTTAGATGAAGCAACTGCGATGCTGGATCCGCGAGGTAGAAAAGATATTATGAGAACTATCGTCAATTTGCGGGCAAACAAGGACGTAACATTACTGACGATTACCCACGATCTACAAGAAATTGTCCAAGCAGATCGAGTGATCGTTATGAATGAAGGTCAGGTTTGGGAGGAGTCTAGTCCAAGAGCTCTTTTTTCCAAACAAGATGCTTTGCGTGGAATTGGTTTAGATGTTCCATTTATTGCCTCTTTAGCAAAAGCTTTAAAGCAGTATGATATCCCCGTCACAAAAGAACCGTTAAATCATGAAGAACTGTTGGAGGACCTATGGATATTACATTCGAAAACGTAAGCTATATCTATCAACAGCATTCACCATTTGCTCATAAAGCCGTTGACCAGTTAAGTTTTCATGTCCCTTCAGGAACGTTTTTGGCCATTGTTGGTCATACTGGATCAGGAAAATCAACATTAATTCAGCATTTAAATGGTCTAGTGCAGCCGACTGCAGGGAAAGTGAAGATAGGAGATTTTCAGTTAACGGCCGATAAAAAACCTAAGGATATGAAACAATTAAGAAGCAATGTTGGGGTCGTATTTCAATATCCGGAGCATCAACTATTTGAAGAAACAGTGGCTAAGGATATTAGCTTCGGACCGAAAAATTTTGGTGTTGGGGATAGCGAAATACAACGCCGGGTAACAGAAGCATTACAAGCGGTTGGATTAACAGAGGATTATTTGGAACGATCCCCGTTTGACTTAAGCGGTGGACAAATGCGCCGGGTTGCTATCGCAGGTGTATTGGCTACAAAACCAAACGTGCTTGTGTTGGACGAGCCTACCGCTGGTCTTGACCCCAGAGGGCAAAAAGAAATGATGAACATGTTCTACGAACGGCATCGAGCTGAGCAACTGACTACCGTCCTCGTTACTCATAGTATGGAGGATGCGGTCACGTATGCGGATCATGTCCTCATTCTAAATAAAGGCAGAAAATATATGGAAGGCAAGCCGGAAGAAGTGTTCATACAAAAAGAAGCATTGCAGAAAGTCCAACTCGATGTGCCGGAAGTAGTGGCCTTTCTAGATCGCTGGAATGAAAAATTTAACACCGACCTTCCTTTTACACGGCAGTCTGAACTTGAATTAGCAGCAGCAATTGCAGCGGTGATTAAAGGGGGAAAAAACCATGAATAATGCAATGGTTATTGGTCAGTACGTACCAGGGAATTCCCTCGTTCACCGATTAGATCCACGAACGAAAATTACCATCATCTTTATCTTTGTATTTATCGTCTTTTTAGCTAATAATATTTGGAGCTATACGATACTAACCATTTTTGCGCTTACAAGTATGTTGACATCTCGTGTACCGTTGAAATTTGTACTAAAGGGATTAATGCCTGTCTGGTTTTTAATTATCTTTACGTTTATCCTTCATTTGATCATTACAAAAGAAGGAACCGTAATTTTTGAGGTGTTTGCATTTCAGGTTTATTCTGGTGGGCTAATTCAAGGGTTTGCTATTTCGATGCGCTTCTTTTTGCTTATCTTAGTCACGTCGCTATTAACATTAACAACAACGCCAATCGAAATAACGGATGCCATTGAAAGCATTCTGCAACCATTAAAAAAAGTGCGCTTTCCTGTCCATGAATTAGCCTTGATGATGTCAATATCACTTCGGTTTATTCCAACCTTGCTGCAAGAAACAGAAAAAATCTCGAAAGCGCAAGCGTCACGGGGTGTTGATTTTCGAACAGGAAAGATCAAAGATAGAATACAAGCTGTTGTACCGTTACTCGTTCCACTATTTGTCAGTGCCTTTAAACGAGCAGAGGAACTGGCAATGGCCATGGAAGCAAGAGGCTATCAAGGCGGCGAAGGCAGAACCAAGTTGCGTGAATTAAAATTAAGTAAGCTTGATGTTTGGATATATCTTTTGTTTGTAATCGTCATTATTGGATTATTGATCACAAGGAACTAGAAGAAGAAAGGCTGCAAAAACATGCAACGACTAAAATGTACACTTCAATATGATGGCTCTGGTTTCTCCGGCTTTCAAATCCAGCCCGGGAAAAGAACGGTGCAGGGGATATTAGAAAATGCATTACTAAAAATGCATAAGGGTGAACCTGTACGCATTCATCCATCGGGGCGAACAGATACAGGTGTTCATGCAAAAGGACAGACGATCCACTTTGATTCGCCCTATAGCATCTCTTTATACAACTGGAAGCAAGCATTGAATACATTGCTTCCCCATGATGTATATGTGAAACAGGTGGAGACGGTTCCAGATACATTTCATGCCCGCTATGATGTAGTTGAAAAGGAATATCGCTATTATGTTTACCATAAAGAAGAACCAGATGTATTTAAACGCAATTACTCTTACTTTTTCCCGTATGCTCTAGATTTAACGGCGATGCAAGCTGCATGTCGTTATTTGGAGGGGACCCATGATTTCACCACTTTTTCTTCTGCCAAAGCGACAACTAGAGGTAGTAAGCAACGAACACTCTATCAAGTATCCTGTGAAAAGAGCAGATCGGAAATTGAATTTATTTTCCGTGGGAGCGGCTTTTTATACAATATGGTGCGAATTATAGTAGGTGTATTATTAGATATAGGACAAGGAAGACGTAAACCGGCTGATATAGACGTTTTGCTGTCAAAAAGGGATAGAAGGGCAGTAGGCGAAACAGTGCCTTCACAAGGCCTCTATTTGTGGCGTGTGACGTATTGAAAGTGGCTTATGGATAAGCTCGATTTACTATTGTAAAAGGTTGAAGTTAAAAGCGGGTAAACCTTGACATATTAGTACCATTTGGTGTATTATGATCTATGGCATTTTATTTCTAAACCATGATTAGCCCCGGAAACTAATTATGTTGAAATAGACGAACGAACAGAAATTTAATATGAACATTTTGGAGGGAAAGACACATGCGCACAACTTTCATGGCAAATGAAAATAATATTGAACGCAAATGGCTAGTTGTTGATGCAGAAGGCAAACGATTAGGTCGTTTAGCAAGTGAAGTTGCTGCGATCCTTCGCGGAAAGCATAAACCAACTTACACACCACATGCAGATACAGGTGACCATGTTATTATTATTAATGCAGAGAAAATCGAATTAACTGGTAACAAATTAACAGACAAAAAATATTACCGCCATTCTAACTATCCAGGTGGTTTAAAAGAACGTAATGCATACGAAATGCGTACAAAATACCCTGAGCGTATGCTAGAAATGGCAGTTAGCGGAATGCTTCCTAAAGGCCCTTTAGGTCGCAGAATGGCTAAGAAGCTTCACGTATTCAGAGGCGCTGAACACAATCATCAAGCACAAAAACCAGAAGTTTATGAGCTTCGTGGTTAACTAAAAGGAGGTAAATCATTTTGGCACAAGTACAATACTATGGCACAGGTCGTCGTAAAAAATCAACTGCACGCGTACGTCTAATACCTGGTACAGGGAACATTACGATTAATGGTCGTAACGCAGCGGATTATTTCCCATATGAAACACAGTTGTTAATTCTAAATCAACCACTTGTAGCAACAGAAACGCAAGGGACATATGACATCATTGTCAACGTTCATGGTGGTGGCTTCACTGGTCAGGCAGGAGCTATCCGTCACGGAGTTGCACGTGCATTGCTTGAAGCAAATCCTGAGTACCGTAGCGCTCTAAAAGCAGAGGGCTTCCTAACTCGTGATGCTCGTATGAAAGAGCGTTATAAATATGGTCTTAAAAAAGCACGTCGTGCACCTCAGTTCTCAAAACGTTAAGATATCAACTTTTTCAAATCCCTCAACCACTTATGGTTGGGGGTTTTTACTTTGTTTGAGGACGTTAAAAGTGGTTGAAAAATTCACGCGTAGCATACACATAACATACAAGTAGCATACAAAGAGTTTGAAGAGAAAGCAGCCCCTTTCTCATAGCATGTCAATTGCTATAAGTAGCTGCTCGATGTCCTTATGGGTGTAGACTTTGTCTGTGATATCCTTATCTGCATGCCCCATAATCCGTTTGATCGACAGTTTGTTTGCGCCAGCGTTATCCATGAGTGTTGCAAAGGTGTGTCTGCAGTCGTGAGGCTTGCGTTTTAATTCTAGCTGTTGCATAATCTTCTTAAATTTCTCATGGTAATAAACATAGTAGCTCAATTTGTTTCCTTCATAATTTGTTATCAAGTATTCGTTACTAGGATCCATACGATCTTCAATCAATTTATGGACTTTTTTGTGGATAGGTATTACCCTATTCGTTCCAGCTTCCGTTTTGAAGCCACCTCGAAAATACCTTTTATTAAGATGAATGTTTTCGTTCTTTACTTCAACTAATTCTCCCGGGCGTAAGCCTGTTGTGACCGTCAAGTAAAAAGACACAATTTATGCTCATTAATATGAAACACTTTCTTGCCCAAATATGGTCGATCTATGTTTCATTCGATAACTATCTTCATTTAAATGAATGATTTCAACTCGATGTAAAATTCTATCTAATATCGCTGTTGTAATTGCTTGGTCACCCAATAATTCTCCCCATTCTTTAGGTGATTTATTTGATGTTAAAATGGTAGATGATTAATTATATAATTCATTGATCAAATGAAAAAACATATTAGCTTCTTGTTGATCCATTGCCATGAACATTAAATCATCAATAATGACTAAATCTGCATCTCGTATTCTTTTCATTCTTGTCTGAGATTTACGAGTGATTTCCTCTGTTTTGAGTACATGAACAAGGTCTCCCATGGTAGTAAAGATAACCTTATATCCTTGATTTAATGCTTCTATGAAGCGTGATAATATATTATTTATAATTTTAATTACTTTTACAGGTGTTATCTCAACTGGAATTCTCATAGGAGGAATATTTTGGTTGTTTCCGTTCCATCACTTATTACCTGCGTACAAAGCGACAAAATTAAACTTAAACAATCGTGCACCATTCTGGAATAGGGATTGTGGGAAAATAAGGCAGCAACAAGAGGTTTCCCCTTATGCGCTTATTACTATCTTTACTTTAGTCCTTCAATCAATAATACTGGAATAAGAAAGGGTGGCAAACACATTCTTTTTAGAGACAAATTAAAAAAAGAAAGAGAAGAGAGGGGGTGGTCACAAGATCGCCTTGCTGAAAAAATATACGTTAGTCGTCAATCAATTTCGAAATGGGAAACCGGTAAAAACTATCCCAGCATCGAGTTGATAATTGAATTAAGTGATCTGTTTGATATCACTATCGATGAATTATTAAGGAGTGATGAGGATTTGACAGAAAAGATAATTCAAGACAGCAAACAACAGTTAGGTTGGCAATCATATATTTTGATTGGTTTAGGTGTTCTAATAGGGATTGTACTTGTTAGCTTAATCACACATCAAGGAATCAATTGGATTTCTATTGGTAGAGCAACTGGTTTAGCAGCTCTCTTGTTTATTTTTTATTTTCTTTTTCGCCAGGGGGCAAAGAGAGTGAAACAAAACAAATAAGTTAAATATCAAGCAATCGGAGCTAACTTCATGAAAATTGCACTAATTTTCATGAATCGGGTGTGATTGTAAAAGTACAAGAGGTATGACTTTTCTTTAAGAGTCATACCTCTTGATTGTTAAATAAACTCTTTAACATTATCTTGAATGCGGATTAACCCCCTAATTTTGGACAAAAACACTCTTAAACTAACTTTTACTTAGAAATTCGCTATTTTTCATGAATTACCTTCACTTTTGTCCTTCTAAGATGATAGCCAATGCACCCATTCCATCAAGGGAAAAGGCTTTGCCCTTCGATCCGCTTCGCCTTTAATTCCATGTCAGCATGGGCATGTTGTAAGGCTAGGCAAAAGGAAGGAAAAATGGAATGGGGCTTTACATGCTTGATTATTCTAAGTTGTATAGTTTTTGATTAGTTATAATTTAATGAGTATAAGAGTACGTTTTGATAAAATCAAATACAGGAGGGAATCAAATGGCAAAGAAAAAGTATTATGATGAACATCGAAATCAAACTCGTTCAAGACCACCAAAACGAATTTATCAAAAATGGTGGATTTGGTTAATGGTGATTGTTGGGTGACTGTTGGAATCGCTGTTCTCGGTGGCGAAGAAAAGATAGAAGAACCAGTAGCAACAGGAATCTCGGAAGATGAGAAAGAAGAGGAAGAGACAGAGGTTGCTGAACCAGAGGAAGAGGGAACGAGTGAAGAATCAACTTATACATATGAAGATTTTAAAGGAACATATGCATTATTTGAAGGAGAGCCTTACAACTCTCCTATAGGGTTAGGTATAATGGTGATAGGAGACGATTCCTATCGAAGTTTTAATCATTCGGATGTCGATATGACTTCTACCATTCTCAATAAAACAATAGAAGGAAATGTTTTAACGCTTCATAGCAAAAGTGGAACAGAACAATTCAAGCTACGTTATGAAGGTGATAAAAAAATTATGCATTATGGACAATCACTTTATTCTATGTCCAGTCAGGATTTACAAAACTCACTATAATCAATCAGAAATTGATTATGCACGAATTATTTTGACAATAAATGGTGAACCAAGTTTAGATCAATGGCTTGTGTGGGAAGATCCTCTTGTTAATATAAACCATAGTTCAGCTGATGATCCAGTCCTTCAGATTGATGATGGTATTGTTTATCCAGAAGAGGTAACTAGCACTATGACTGATTCTAATTACATTAGCTACACATCCAATGGCGACGGACATATCACGATTATCCTAATCCGTCCCATTATCAAGCTGAACAATCAGAAGAAGAAAATCGTCAACTTGCTCAAGAAGCTTTAGATAATATATATACAATATATGTAGAGCCGTTCGATCCTTACACTGTGGCGGATTTTATTGGACGTGTTGAATTTGTATATGAATAACAGCCGGATTGAGTAGGACGTTTAAAATCTCCCTACTTTTCTCTCTTTAATTCTCTCCAAACAAACAAAATAAGTACATAAGTATAACGGGGCGACGTTTGCCTTTTGAGTGCATTATTGATTTGCGGATAAAATGAACTAGCACATCCCTTGTGTTTTCTCATTAACTTTACCATCTTCTGTAACTATAAATGAAATGAGTTACGGGTAGGTGGCATTTTTTATTTAACAAAAAAAAGACCAAAACAGTATAAGTAGTAAAAATCGCCTATGTAAAAACAGGGAAAAAAGATGCATGGTGTATGGGTTAATTTACCATTAAGATTTATATAGAGGAAGAAAACTGAAATGTCTTAATAACAAGGGGATTTAAAAGTATAGGGAGAAGGGGGATAGTTTGTGAAGCGTGACTTACAAATTAATTATGGGGTTTTAGATGATATTATTGGCGAACTTCGGAAATATAAGCGTGCTTTAGGAAAAATGGACGATTCACTGGATAAGGTAACGACCTTTATGCAAAAAAATGAGGGAAAAAGTGTTCAAGCGTGGGATCAGAACATTAGCACATCGAAAGAAAAAATTGCAAATTATGAAACACAGATCAATGACTTACTATCGCTATTTGAAAATTACGTAACAGACACTACAAGATATATTTCACCAATTTCAAGAAATACGATGATGCGGGTGGATCGTAATGATATTTGGGCGAATTTAAAGCAAATAGAGGGCGGTATTACCAATAATCTTTTTAAGGCACTAAACAAAAGTTATCAGCAACCTGCTTCATTTTTCGGCATGTTTGATGACCCAACGGATGCGGAAAAAGAAGCAAGCGAGATCAATCGACGCCATATGGAGAGAATTCAAACGAGCATTGAATCAACCCGAAAAAAGCTGCAACGTAATATGGACGAGTTATGGGATTTATATAATTCCAAAGTGAAAAGATTTGAAAATGCGGATGATGAATATAATAACTTGGCTGGAAATGTAAAAAGGAAATATACGAATTTCTTTGAAGGTGTCATGGACGTTGTTAGTAGTGTAAACAAAGCTGTAGATGATTTTGAAAAAGGATTTGCCAATAGTATTGCGAGCCTGGTCATGGGACTGCTAACCGTTGCCAAGGACGCAGGTGTTGTCACCGTATCTGGTATTATTCCTGATCCCGTTGAACCATCTTGGTTAAAGGAAAGTGCAAATGAAACAGTTGATGCCTACACACAAGCTGCGTTACAATTTATGCAAGATCCTATGCGTGCAGTGGAATCAACTGCCCAAGCTTTCACCGATACCGTGGAAAGTGAAGGTGTTATGTATGCCACTGGAGCAGCCGTTGCTGCTTTAATACCAGGTAGTTGGGCTGTCAAAGGAGCATCAGGCGTTGCAAAACTAGGTGCAGGCGCAGCAAGAAGAGCGCCGAAGTTATTAGACAAAAAGCCTTTCAGTGGCAATTACTATCGGGAAAAGATAAATGCAGCTAAAGCCGAAATGGCTAAAATAGCAGATATGTTCTCTTTTGGTAAGAAATATGCAGTTTCAACTGGTGGCGCAAGTTTTATACTTAGAGATAAAGACTTTGAAAGTCACGTTAATACGCAGATGGTTAATAGGAAAAATGGCGGAGGGGAAAGGGTAGAGACTAAGGGTGCGGGTAAAGAAAGTAAGATTGATATTGGTAAAACTGATATAGATGCACTAAGGAAAAAATGGAATGTTCCAGAAACTGAAACAGTGGCAGTTGGAAAAACTGATGTAAAAGGATTAGAAGATTTGAATTTTGAAGGTGGATCGCCGAAAGTACGAAAAGAAGCTGGATTACCTGATTTAGATGAAGTAATGCCTGACAGAAATATTAAAGCCCCAGGGTCTAACCCTTTGTTCACTAGGCATGCAGAGGAAGGGGTTCTG
The DNA here is from genome assembly GCF_001895305.1 of Virgibacillus sp. 6R. Classification (NCBI taxonomy): domain Bacteria; kingdom Bacillati; phylum Bacillota; class Bacilli; order Caryophanales; family Bacillaceae; genus Virgibacillus; species Virgibacillus sp. 6R. The sequence continues at coordinate 2,586,370 of NZ_CP017762.1, forward strand.
AATGAATTTGATTCAGCAGTAATAAAGGCAGGTATAAAACCAGAAGATGTAACAGGAACATTAAAACTTCATCAATCGAATCCTTCAGGTGTATGTAGAAAGTGTTATCAAGGATTAGCGAACGATAAAGTTCCGCCTGGTGTGTTAAAGCAATTAAGTTTAAAATATCCTAATCTAAAAATTGAAGTAACATCGGAAATTGATGAAAGCATTAAAGTAACTGGTAGGCTTAATCTAATGATTAAAAATGGAAATTATATTGATTAGTTGGAGGTTAATTATGGCTAATACTAACTTTAGTAGTTTAACAGAAGATGGTAAAGTAATATTTTTTCTTGGACTTTCAGAAAAAGTTTTGGCGGTATTTTCTCAAAAGGAAGATCAAATTTTAGCCCAGGAAGTTATATATAAATGTTGGGAATGGCTAAAAAGTAAAGAAAATATAGGGGATATTCTTTATGAATTATTAGTTAATGAGGAAAATGGTATAACAATAATTCAAGAGATGTCAGATAATGAAACAGATGTCTTAGCTTGGAACTGTGTTATTGATGCAGTTGCTTATACTAGTAGAAAAGCATTTGAAAGAGAAGGTGTCAAATATTATCCAGAACCAATTGCTTTAGTTGATGATACATTAGTAGATCATTTTATGGATTGTTTTTCAAAATGTATAGAGGATTCAGATAGTTATATTCAGAGAATAATTTTTTTCTTGGATGATTATAAGAATGGGAATATTGCGGGTGATTTGCGGACAGAAGTTTTAAGGGGATTACAAATACAAAATTAACTATTAACATATGAAAAACACCTAACGTTTTATTCTGATAGTTTTCAGTATGTCCAACCTTATTTCATTTTAATCAGCGAAGAGGCACATTTTTTGAGTTCTTAAAGGATTATTTTAATTGTTAGTTCTAAATTAAAATACAAGAAAACTTAAAAGCGTATTTAAAATAGTTATACACATTTGTTTGAAATTCTGTGGATAAGCACACGTAATATACAGGTAATATACAAAATCACGCTAAACCCCTTATTTTACAATCAACCTCAGTTCTCAAAACGAAGATATCAAGTTTTTCAAAACCCTCAACCTCGCATGGTTGGGGGTTTTTACTTTTTATAAGTTTGTTTAAAAGGCTCTAAACTAAATGTGGTGGTACTCCTTATTGTGCCAATGCGCAGAAAGATGCAAAAAAACACACTCATTCCCCTCTTTTTTGATAACCTTGAGTTGCAGACACAAAAGGTAAAGGAGAGGGGAAGAGTGCAATATCATCTTATCATAGATTTATTGGGGATAAAAGATAAACAAGTAGAAGTATGGGATGTAAAAGAAGAACCCACGAAATTATTGGTAGAGCTTTATACAAAGATTAAAAAGCAAACATGTCCATCCTGTAAAGCGAAAACAAAGCGAGTGCACAGCTACCGAAAGCAGTTGATCCAAGGACCAAATCTATCCAATACATCCGTGAAGATTGCTCTGCGAAAAAGAAGATATCTATGTACCCATTGCCACCATACCTTTTATGAACATTTACAAATGGTGGATCGTTATCAAAGGTGCACCAATTCATTACAAATGAGCGCACGAACTTACTCGGCAATCGGTTCATTTACGGATGCAGCTCGTTTATCTGGTATGACAACGAATCGGTTAATCCGTTTGGTTGATCGTCATCCTCTGCAAACAAAGAAGGTTCTACCACGTGCTATAGCCATTGATGAGTTTAAAGGAGATGCAGGAGGAGAGAGGTTTCAAACGATCGTTGCAGATGTGGAGAATAAAGAAATCATCGATATTTTACCGGATAGAAAAGTAGATATCATAAAAGAGTATTTACAATCACGTGATACGAGTAAAGTCCAAATCGTCGTTATTGATTTGTCTAAATCCTTTAAACAAGCTGTACAAAAAGCATTAGGGAATCCATTCATTATTGCGGATCGATTTCACTATATGAGGCAAGTGTATTGGGCATTCGATGAAGTACGCTGAGAAGTTCAAAGGGAATTGGATAAAAAGCCACGTATCCTGATGAAACGTAGTAAAAAACTGTTATGGAAATCGGTATATAAACTGGATGAAGAAGAGTCAGAAAAGGTACAAAAACTTCTTGAGATTGATCCTAGATTACAAAAAGCATATGCACTTAAGAATAAGTTAGATCAATGGTTTAAGGAAAGCGATAAGGATACAACTAAAGCTGGATTAGAAGCATGTATGCAGACATTAAAAGAATCAGGTATGGATTCATTTCAACGTGTTTATCATACGTTTCAGCGATGGAAGACAGAAATCCTTCCATCATTGATGTATCCTTTTAACAATGGATATATAGAAGGGATAAACAACAAGATAAAGGTGTTGAAACGTAAGTCCTATGGCATTAAAAATTTTTCAAGATTGAAGAATAAAATACTATGGCAACAAGAGGTTAACAAATTAATTTAAGACTAACTAAAAAGAGATGGTGGAGATTAATTTCCACCACCACATTTGACAAAGAACCGTTTAAAACGCTGAAAAATCGCACACGTAATATACAGGTAATATACATGGATTATGAAAGAAAAAGCTGCTTATTTAAGCGTGTCAATCGCTATAAGCAGCTGTTCAATATCCTTGTGTGTATATACTTTATCTGTAATATCCTTGGATGCATGTCCCATAATTCGTTTGATTGACAACTTGTTCGCGCCGGCGTTATCCATGAGTGTTGCAAATGTGTGTCTACAGTCATGAGGTTTATGATCCATTTCTAATTGCTCCATGATCTTCTTCCATTTTTCGTGATAGTAGACGTAGCAACTCATTTTGTTGTTTTCATGATTAATGACGAGATATTCCTTCTTTGGATCCATGCGAGCTTCGATAAGTGAATGTATTTTTTTGTGAATGGGGATTACTCGGTTTGTTCCAGCTTCTGTTTTAAAACCTCCCCGGAAGTACCTTTTATCAAGATGAATGTTTTCGTTCTTTACTTCAACTAAGTCTCCCGGTCGTAAACCTGTATAGATCATGATCAAGACCGTGTCGATAAAATCTAATCTATCGACGTTTTCCTATAACTTTTTAATCTCATCCTAGTTAAATGGTTGCCTAGAACTTTTCGTGTTATCTCTAGGTAACTCTACAAACCTAGCGTAGTCTTTATGAGTTAGATCATTTTCCATAGCGAATTTATACATCTGATTAAACAGCACTTTTATTTTTCTCTTTGTGCCGTGTGATTTATCACAGTTATGGATAACTGCCTGCAAATGCGCCTTCCTAATATCTACGAATTTAAGTCATGTAAAGACTCCGAGCGGTTAAAGGCCATTTCATAGCCACTTTGATTTGATTTTGATATTTTCGGGAACCGTTCTTTCTTTAATCGTTCGTACACTTCTTTGAAAGTGATCTTACCGGCAGATAAATCATATGGATTGCTGTTGTAATCAGCCAATGATACCATTGCTTCTTGTCTGGAAGTGAAATAATCAAGGTATTCATAATTTGCTTTCCCTCATCAGTCCATCCAGTAGTTATTCTGACTTGCAGCCAATGAAAGAAGTTGAAACTAAACTCATGATGGGTGCAGATGACAAAGGAAATATCATTGGAAAAGAATTGCGTTCAGGAGCAAAAGGGCAGTTGTTGATTGTTTTCCTTTTAGTTAGAGCAATATTTAAAAAAGGAATGTCCTTTAAAAAGCTATCTATATTACTGTAGAATACGTTACTAAAAATTCCGGAATTATTGGGGACTTGTTGACAAACCTATAAAAAATATAGTACGGCTTTTAGAAAAAAAGACTTCGTTTTAGCAGCCTTGAATATTAAAAAGAGAACTATTGACGCTTTCGGATCTAATCAAGAAGTAAATGGAAAATCTTATTACACTATTGTTTTAGGAAATAATAAGTCTTTTTACAGACGTCAGTTTGATGTGGCTCATGAATTAGGGACCGTTTCTCCACACCAAAACCACTCCACTTCCTGTAACTATAATCGAAACGAGTTACGGGAGGTGGTATTTTTTCCATAAACAATTCCATATATTTTTTACTTTTAGTATAATGCAACTAAAGGGGTTACATTGAATTTATTACAATGGGGATGGAGGAGATGTTCATTAAGGCGCTTTATGTGAGCGACCTTCATAGCTATATTGACAAAACCATATCGCAGCTTGAACAAATACATACACGAGTAAAAAACATCCAGAAAAGCATAGAGGGTATGATAGCTTTGGAGGATGCGTTTAAAGGAAAAACGGCAAATTCTATTCGAACATTCTATCAAGAGGTGCACATGCCGTTTCTGTTGTTCCTAGAAGGTTTTATTACGAATTACTCCGATACCTTACAGGAAATGAAAAAGTCGATTCAGGACATGGAACCAAACAAAGATGGGGTTATTCGTGAGGATTTTCTTTCTCAAGATGTGCAACGAGGCTTTGAGCGAATGGAACAGATTACCATGGCGTTAACGGATGAGGCAAATGCCGTTCTTCACTCGGTCAAAGATATTGTTAACATTCCCAATATAGACGATGGGGAATTCCTAGATAAAGTACAGCATGCGAAAAAGCTGAACCGTCAGACGATAGAGAAGCTCCACGCTTTTGATCGCCATAATACAGCTAAGCTAGAACCCGTAGAACAAGATATACGAACGATGAAGAATTATATTAGTCAAATCCGTGAGCTAGGAAACAATGGAAAGTTATGTGTTGATAAGTACCAAGCTAGACAGTTAGCTGATCAAAAGTTTCATAAAGAACTTATATCTGGTATCAAGAATAAAGCTGTGAGAAACGCAATTGGGCTTGAGGCAGTGCTTGGCGAAGTAGGCAAGCTTCTACTCTTTAGGTATAATCGATTTGCTGCTATTCCTATTCAGTATTTGCAGAAACATTTTGGACTGAAAACCATGGATTATAGTTACCGGGCTATGCATGCAGCTGTAGCAGCATCAGGTGACCGTTTAACTACAGGAGAATTTACTACCATTGAACACCAAGTGGTTTCTAGAGTAAAGGTTTCTGACTATAAGAAAGAATGGCATGGTGTATACTATACGCTAATTGATGGTAGAAAAGTCCGTGAGTTTAAAGAATCTGATGGTTCCGTGACGTACGAATTGGTATCATCAATTCCAGATGATCGGAGGCAAAATGCATTTCAAAAGTCTGCTCAAGCGTTTCAAGAGATAGGTTCGGATGTAGTAAAAGCAGCAGAGGATAGAAATGAAGCTAAATTCGACTCTTTTTATGATTTTGGAAATTATATTACTTTTGGTGCATTGAATACGGGACAGGACTTTTCAAAAGGTCTTCAGGTCCGGGCAGAAAATATGTTGAATACACCAAAAGACTTTGTTAACTGGCTTACTGTTGGTGGAGTAGACATGATGCATGGGACAATAAGTCCTGAAGAAACGTATTCCAAAGAACATTGGTTATCTAGTTTTGGTTTGTTTTCAACGGTTTTTGGTACAAAGTCGTTCCTTTCTAAGCCAAAATCTGGTAGTAAGTTTGCGGACCAAAACGACGTTGGAGAAGTAATTTCTAAAAATAATACGTATACAAGGTCCTCTCTAAAAATTCCTACGATGTTGAATATAAAGGAATGGATGAGAACACAAATACCTAAAGTCAATGTAGTTAGTGATACGAGAGGCGGCTATCACTATACAGTGAGTAAGGGAAGTAGTGATTTAAAAAAGAATAACAACAATCTTAAAAACGAAAAAGACATCTATAAGGTTAACCCTAATGATAGTGAAAGTGCACTTAAAGGTTATCAACAGAACAGTAAACATACAGTGCAGAAGGATAGAAAACAAGTTGTAAGCTTTACAAAAGAGCAGCTTGCTACTAAACCTTTATATTCTCCTGCTCCAGATAAGTGGATAAAAAAGGGTGGAACTGTAAAAATAGATGAAGATGGGGTCTGGGTATATACAAACAAGAAAGGTCAAACTGTAGGATATCCTGGGGGGTATCCTGATTTTACAGAGTTTTCACATCCAACTGTCAAGCCAGTAGAAGTTGAATTTGCAAATCCAACGAATCGGCCTTTAGATTATAAAAACTCTAATATAAAAGCGGGATTAAGCAAAGATTCCGATCCACCGGTCGCTTCTTTATACGAAGCGCCTGAAGGTTATACTTGGCATCATCATCAAGACGGAAGAACAATGATTCTTGTTGACAAAAAAATTCATAGGGAATTTACTCATACCGGTGGAATTAGCGTCGTTAATAGAAAATAAATAGGAGGGTTATATATATGGCGGAAATTTTTGGTTCACATAAAAATCTTTCGTTAGAACAAATAGAGAAATTTGAAATTGAATATAATGTTAAACTTACAAAATTATATAAGATATTTTTATTAAAATGGAATGGTGGAAAAGTAGCTCCTAACTTATTCACGATATCGGGCGAACAAGGCCGAAGTGTATTGAATGTATTTTACGGAATCGGTGATATGTATGATAATCTGGCTGATTTTATAGATATAATGGACGAAAGGTTACCGGCGGGATTTATTCCAATTGGAGATGACCCAGCAGGTAATGCTATATGCTTAGGCACTAAGGAACCATATTATGAAAAAATTTACTTCTGGGATCATGAGCAGGAACCAGAAAATTCTGATGATATGAGTAATATGTATTTTTTAGCCAATAACATTGAAGAATTCCTAAATAGTTTATATGGAGAAGACGAACAAAATAACTCTTAGTAATTAAAACCTTGATCTGCCAAGCCTTTCAAGGTTTTTCTTTTTCATAGAAAAGAACAAATGTTTCTGTAACCCTGAACTTTGTACGCCCCTGGATTTCTACAGGCTGTGCCACATATCTTCTGTTGAAGGGGTGGTGCAGCTTGAAGATTAAAGTCATCAAAGGACCCCATTATGATAAAGTCATCCAGGAATGTTACCGATATCTATTCGAGGCATACGGAAGGGAGAAGATGCGAAACGATGATAGCAGTGTATGTAAGGGTGTCAACGGGAAGAACAGATAATGACTGCATGGAATTTTCGGGAACAAATAAATATTCTAAAATATGTAGATGATGATTACACTGGCGAGATACTTAATCGGCCGGAATTAACAAAATTGCTGGATGTAGTTGATGTTATTAACTATGAACGTTCAACATATACTATTTTTGAATTGGAAGACGAAAAAATATATGACATTACCAAATTTGCGTTAAATGAAAATAAGATTAACGGAAAACATATATTTAAGTTAAAAGATAAAGGAATTCCAATATTCGTCTCCGAAACCTTCAAGAAATTAGTAGAAGAAAATAACATTACAGGTTGTGACTTTTTGGAGGTTGAAGTAGTTTGAAAAAGATGGTATTAGTTTAATTAACTGTATTTTAGATCGCCTACTCTCTTACGGGTAGGCTTTTTCTATGGGAACGTTCGTTTGCTCCTGAATTAAAGGATAGATAAATAGCTTCTTTATATAATGTCAAAACGCTAAAGAACTCTAACAACAAATGAATTGTTAGCTGGATTATCAAAATAAGTGTTGGAGTATAAAATAACAACTCTTCGGCTATCAATTTGTTGGTAAGGCTTGTAAAAGAACGTATTAATTTCTATAGTACTAATAACGTTAATGTGCTTTTGGTTTTTCAACTGTACAGAAAGAGATTGATTAATTTTTACACATAGCACTTGGAAAATGTTGATATAATAGTGTTTCAAGTACTATGTTACCCCTGACCAACACTATTTATTGTTAAATATAAAGGGTAGTTTGTTAGTTACAAGAAAACAGCATTGAGAATTACATCCCAATGCTTGTTTTTTTGTCTCTTAAATAGTCACGGTGAATCGTATCATAAGTAAATGAGATTTTAAGGAATCAAATGCAGGGATCCATATATTATAAATGACGTAAGATATGCAGAGAATGCATTAACATAGAAATAGTCCTACAGTGGAGATTGACTTTTCTCTTTTTATCGATTATATTAATAGGGTAAACTCATATTTTAATGGATTGTTACTGGTCATGCAGGCGATACCTAAAAAAAAGAAATCAGGAAACTAACTTTTTAGTTCACTGTATTTGTGTTTTTAGGATTGTGTGCATTTTTTGTATTTAGGTGGTGATGACAGTGAAAATTATAAAAAAATTTAATAATAATGTTATTATGTCACTTAATGATAAAAGTCAAGAAGTCATTTTAATTGGGAATGGTCTTGGTTTTGGAGTAAGTCCAGGAGATACAATTAATAAGGACAAGATCGAGAAAACTTTCGTAATAGATAATGACTATAATCGAGAAACAGTCTACGATTTCTTGTCAGATATCCCTAAAGAACAACTCGAATTAACCAAGGATATTATAGAACTTACAGAGAATTTGTTAAAGGTTCAATTAAATGATTATTTGTATTTGTCACTGTCAGATCATTTATATTACGCTTTTAAGCGACATAAATCCGGTACAGATATCAGTAACCCTTTATTAAATGAGATTCAAAAAATCTATCCGAAAGAATACGAGGCAGCTATGCTTGCTTTACAATTGATATTTGAATCAACTGGAACAAAGCTAGCAAAAGATGAGGCAGGGTTTATTGCCTTGCATTTTGTAAATGCCCAACAAGGACAGATTACAATTAATGAAACAATGAAGATTCCCAAAATGATCAAAGAAATATTGCGGATAATAGAATTTCATTTTTCCATTCAATTGGATACGTCATCAATTTCTTATGATCGCTTTATTACTCACTTAAAATACTTTATTAAACGAAGCATTGATTCAAATGAAGAAGAACACAATTCACAAACGAATGTGATGCTACAGTCATTAAGGATGAATACACCCAAAATCTATGATTGTGTTGAAAAAATTTCTGAGTATATGCAAAAAACACAAGAAGTAACCATAAATGAAGATGAAAAGTTTTATTTATTCGTTTATATTTATAAATTAACAACTAAAGAATAACTACATGGATTGTTACTGGTAGTGCAGGCGATACCTAGGATAACATAGAGATTTCTTCTATGCTATTTTAGGTATTTTTTTATATCAAATTTTCTATGGGCAAAGGGACAAGTCCTTTTTTCAAAACGAGGACTTCCATTATTATAAAAACCAAGTTTTCTTTATGAAAGGAGAAAAAAAGATGAACAACATTAAAGGATTTCCAGAGAATTTTTTATGGGGAGGAGCCATTGCGGCCAATCAAATAGAGGGGGCTTGGAATGAAGATGGTAAAAGTATTGGCTTATCAGATTTGTTTATTTATAACCCAGATAAGGATAATTCTAAGCTCCATACGGCAAATATGACTCAAGCAGATGTAGAATTTGCAGTCAATGACAAAGATGGATACTATCCTAAAAGACATGGAATTGACTTCTATCATACGTATAAAGAGGATTTAAAATATTTAAAAGAAATGGGATTTAAAACTTTACGTTTTTCAATCAACTGGGCTCGGATATTTCCTAGTATAGAAGACTATACGCCCAATGAAAAAGGACTAGAATTCTACGATAACTTTATTGATGAGGTTATCAAAAATGGTATGGAACCAATTGTAACCATTTTACATTACGAAATTCCTTTGTATATTACAGAAAAATATCATGGTTGGAAAGATAAAGGTGTCATTGATTTTTTTGAAAAATATGGTCAAACATTGATAGAAAGGTATCACGATAAAGTAAAATATTGGATTCCAATCAACCAAATTAACTTACTCCATATTGAACCATTTCTTTCAATAGGGACATGCATTGATACCGTTGAAAACTTTGAAGAAGCAAAATACCAAGGGGTTCATAACCAAATAGTAGGTAGTGCCTTATTGAAAAAATTTGCCAAAGAAAAAGGGTATGATATAAAATTTGGCACAATGCTGGCTGACTTAACTGCTTATCCGGAAAATGCCCACCCTGATAATGTGTTATTGGCTATGAAACACAATCGTTTAAATTATTTCTATACCGATGTTCAGTTTAGAGGCGCATATCCTGGTTATATCAGAAGATTCTTTAATGAAAGTGAAATTGATATAAAGATAACTAAAGAAGAAGAAGCATTGTTGAAAGAGAATACACTTGATTTCTTAGCTGTTTCTTATTATTTTTCACAAATGGTATCCAGCGAGTTAAGCAAAGAGCAGCATGTTTCATACACGTACAGTTCGGCCAAAAAAAATCCGTTTGTTCAAGTCAGTCCATGGGGATGGGCAATTGATTCCAAAGGATTCTATAACTGCCTCTCTCAATATTGGGATCGTTATCAAAAACCAATCTTAATTGCCGAAAATGGGTTAGGAATGTATGACAAATTAGAAAATGAAACCGTAGATGATGACTATAGAATTGAGTATATTAAAGATCATTTAATCCAGTTAAAAGAGTGTATTGAAGATGGTATTGAGATTATAGGTTACTGTGCTTGGGGACCAATAGATTTAGTGAGTGCTTCCACGCAAGAAATGGAAAAACGTTATGGTTTTGTTTATGTAGATATAGATAATTTAGGAAATGGAACTGGAAAACGTTATAGGAAAAAATCCTTCAATTGGTATAAGGAAGTCATTGCAACCAATGGAGAAAATTTATAGATACGGGAGAAGGAAGAAGATGGACTATAAACGTTTAGGAAAGAACATTATTTCATTAGTTGGCGGGAAAGATAATATCAACTTAGTGTGGAACTGTATGACAAGATTACGTTTTAATTTAGTAGATAACACTTTACCCCAAATAGACGAACTAAAGAAATTAGATGGTATTATGGATATTCAAGTTACACCATCACAATTTCAAATTATCATCGGAAATAATGTCGATAGTGTAGCCGATGAAATTAATCGTTTAATTGGTCAAGTTAAAAAACAAGCAACACCTGAAAAATCAACACCAAAAAAAGGCATTAAAAATAAAATTAATGGGGTTTTTGAAGTCATTTCAGCGATCTTTTCACCAATTTTACCAGCTATTATTGGCGCTGGTATGATGAAAGTTGTCTTGGCATTAATTCCCCTTACTAAACTGATATCGGAAACAAGTGGCATTTTCCAAGTATTCACAATGATATCAGATGCAGCTTTTTACTTTTTACCATTCCTATTGGCTGTGTCTTCAGCAAGAAAATTCAATGTCAATGAGTTTATTGCATTGTGTTTGGCTGGAGTCTTACTGTATCCAACTTTGATTAATGGAGCTGCTAAAGGCTTGGAGCCAATGAAATTTTTGGTTTTTGATGTACCTTATTTAAGCTATAGTTCGTCCGTCATTCCTATTATTTTAGGGGTTTGGTTAATGAGCTATATTAATAAAGCAGTTAACAAAGTGATGCCTTCAATGCTAAAAGCCATTCTATCATCCGTTTTAGTTTTAGCCATTACAGTGCCTATTGTGTTAATTGTAATTGCCCCACTAGGCTTTTACATTGGAGAGTATTTATCAAAAGGTTTAATTTGGTTATTTTCAACAGTAGGTCCTTTGGCTGGTTTGCTACTTGCAGGATTTAATCCATTTATAGTGATGACAGGAATGCACTATGCGTTTATGCCAGCAGCAATTCAAAGTATTGCTACGAATGGCTTTGATAACTTTTGGTTACCATTTGCATTAATAAGTAACATGGCCCAAGCCGGAGCAATTTTAGCTGTGTTTGTAAAATCAAAGTCCTCTGAGCAACGTTCGATTACATTCTCAACTGGCTTGTCAGCGATCTTCGGAATTACTGAGCCGGGTATGTATGGGGTAACGTTAAAACTAAAAAAACCATTATATGCAGCTATGGCAGGAAGTGCTATTGCTGGTTGTGTTGCAGTGCTACTTCATGTAAAAACATATTCATTTGTAGCACCAAGTGTTTTTGCATTACCAACTTATGTTGCTCCTAATGGTAATATGTCAGCACTATCAGCAATTCTTATTGGTATAATTTTAAGTTTCATCTTAAGCTTTACCTTTACAATGTTTTCTAAATTTGAATTAAATTTAACGAACAACCAAACTACTAATAAGGAACAGAAAAACAGCAAAAAGTCAAAAATTGATTTGAATGAGGGAGAAAAAGTTTTTAGTCCCTTAGCCGGAAAAGTAATCCCTATGAATCAAGTGCCTGACAAAACATTTTCAGCAGAAGTCATTGGTAGAGGGATTGCAATCGAACCGAATGAAGGAATCTTAAAGGCGCCAGTGGATGGAGAAATTGCAGTCTTATTTCGAACAAAACATGCTATTGGAATAACTTCAAATAACGGAGTGGAACTTTTAATTCATATTGGAATTGATACTGTGCAACTTGAGGGTGAGCACTTCGAAGCCCTTGTAAAAGTGGGAGACAAAATAGAAAAAGGTCAACCACTAGTCAAATTTGATGTTGCAGCAATAAAAGCCAAAGGTTTATCAACAGTAACGCCAATTATCGTTACAAATTATAAGGAATTTCCTGAATTTGAAGTAATAAAAGTCAGTGAGACTATCCAAATAGGTGATCCAATTATCATAATAAAGGGAGTAGAATAATTTTTGGGGATGTGTATAATAGGGCTGAAGAAAAGATAAATATCTATTGCCGATATGCTTAATTAAGCATATCGGCAATTCTTTTTTGTAAAAAAGCTCATTTAGGAACGTGACGGTGAATCGTATCACAAGTGATGGTAAATCAGTTTTTTAAATTAAAGTTTGATAAATACTGGTGTGATGGTTTGATAGCTTATTAAATAGTTTGCATCGTATGCTCATTTGTTTTTCGTTTAAAATCAAAAGCAGGTGATTATATGTATAAGATTGCATCATTACAACTCTCGAAGCATTTATTGATGCGTAGCTGAAATACGATCGCCCATCATTCAACCGTTATTATGGTCATCACCGGTGGATAAGCATGTTACTGGAGGATAAGAATAAAACTAGGAAGCTATACCGCATCGCTCTTTAGTAATATGGGGATATCTGTGTAGCAGTAAATGTTTTCTTTGAGAAGTCGTTTTAAAAAGCAGCAACAAAGGTTAGAAACACAAGCAAATAGGATATTCCAATTCTTATAATGAATTGAGCAGAAAATCTAAAAAACAAGCCAAATAGGTTCCCTGTATATAGTCTGCCAGCGTATTTTTTAGATACCTTTTTGAATACCCTTTACGAAAAATCCGTTAAAATCCCATGAAATACAAACCGGGAAAAAGTTGCTTTAAAGCGGTTTATGGACTTCCAAATAATATGGAAGAAACTCGCTAATTCCTGATTGAGTTCTGAGCCTATTCATCGTACAAAGAGAAAATGGGTATATGTCCTTCATTACGTTACTTGTTTTTTTAAGTTATCGGGTCAACTTTAATTTACTCCATACCAATAGAGGCTTCCGGCAAGTGGGTGGCTTCCAAATTAAGTCAAACTGTAAGTATTTCTTTACATCGCCATACATAATCAGATCCATATCTTTTTCGTTGCCGTACACTTCTACGAGATTTCCTATGTTTTAGATATTACTCTCACCAGCTTTGCTTCGTTCTAAATCAGTGGAATTTTGAGAAGTTAACAGTGAGCTTTATACAGGTATAACGCTGCTTTTTTTTGTTGTAAGCAGTGGTTCTTTTAGAAGAGGTGGTGAATATGTCCAAAACTGCTACAGCTCTTCACTGCAGAATGGGCTTTAGACCAACTGAACAAATCATTGCTTGTTTAATAAGGAGCTCTTGTTTTTGATGGGGAGGTATGCCAAATCAAATGGTATTCGGGATTTCCAATTCCTGATGGAAAAACTTTCGCCAGTTGTAATCCATCTTCAAAGAGGCGACATCCAAATTAGATTACATATTTTAAATTTCTATCACATAATCTGCAAATGATTGGTTCTGATCTAGTAATGTCTTTTGTACGTCTTTTTCCTCTTGTTTAACATCGTCTAACTTTGCAGCAATTATTTAAAGATTTAAGTAGTTAAGAACACACGAATTATGACTGGCTGCTATCCAGTAAGTTATCACGTCAAAGTTTCTGTGTGTCATTGAATTCTTAATTTTCATTGATGCAAGCGGTTTAAGGTAATTCATAAATTGATTCACGGTGAAAGCCAATGAAAAGTGTGCCAGAATCATAGTACGACGAATAACTTGTTAAAAAGTTTAAAATTTGGATTGGTTTCATTCTTATGGGCCGTTCGTCTTTTATTTATGCGATATTGTTATTTAACTTCACTATAAAGGAACGCTTTTGTACGATCTAAATATTATTATTGTGGATGGAAATGCAGATAATAATTTAGAAAAGTTATTATAATTCACGAAAAACGACGAAGCTATACTGACATTATAAATTATGAACGTTCAATTTGATAAAAGAGTGTACTAGAATTAATAGTCTTATTAATATGACGGGGAGAAGGATACACTTGAACAAACATAATTTTTTGAAATTGCTTAAAAATAAACTGAAATATATGTCTGTAAAAGAAAAAAAACATATTGTAGATGAATATAGTATGCGTTTTGTTGATGGAGGTAATGAGAATAAAAGTGAGGAGGAAATAAGTAGAGAGTTAGGAAAACCCGAAAAGATTGCTAAAGAATTAAGCACTGTTTATGCTATAAATAAAGTAGAAGAGAAAAAAAATATAAAAAGTATGTTTACAGCACTGTTGTCAATGATAGGATTGAGTGTAGCGAATTGCATCATTACTATAGTGAGTTTATTTATTTTGTTATTATGTATGCCATTTATATTAGCTTATATAATTGGTGTACCAATTATGATTCTATCTCCAGTTATCTTAATTGTAATAGGATTTGTTAATGGATTTCATACAATTGGAGTGGACGATGTATTTCAGGTTGTAAAAGGTTTTATTTTAGGTTCATTATTAGCAATACTGGGCTATTATATTGGAAAATCGGTTAGGGAATCTGTTGTTAGATTATTTATTAAACACTGGAAATGGAACATATCTATTTTTAAGGGGGAGAAACTAATATGAAAAGAATCTTTTATAGCTTTTTAATTGTTTTGTTATTGAGTGCATGTTCCCCCGAAGAAGACATAGACGTTTCAGAAGAAGATGGCACTCCTCTTATAAAGGACGTGAAAATTCCTAATACTATTTTCACCTCTGAAAAAAATAATCGTGTTATTGACGAAGAAGAAATGAAACAAAGCATAAAAGTATATTTAGACAGCAGTGAAGAATTAGATAATGCCAGTTATCCATTTGAAGAGTTCCTATGGGATGAAGATCAGGAATTACATAAAAGTGAATTGGATAAATTGAACAGAATTAACAAGCTTGTAAAAGAAAATGATGAGAATTTCTCTAATTATATCTCAAATAATACCTTGCCTGAAGGTTATCAAGAAGAGTCTGAAAGAATTAGTCGTTATATTACAGCTTCAAATGAGTTTATACACGAATTAAATGAAACAATCGATAATATAGTAGATGAAGCAAGTGACGGGAGTTTCCCTGATATAGACATGAAATCGATAAAAGATAAAACTCGTGTGGTGAATGGAAGAGAGCAGGGAAAAATAGAAGAATTTCTTGATAAGGAGAATATTGACACAAAAGCATTTGGCCGGGGAGATTAAAAATAAAGAAAAGGTTAAACGATTGAACTGTGTAAAATAGACATTCATTACATACTAAGATTTGTGGGTAAAGTCATCGCCGAATTATTTTTACCCACTATTTTTCTTTTTTGGGGACTGGAACATAACTAGTCAAAAATAACGAAAAAAGGTTATGAGAGAGCGTAAAAAATCTTTCCAATAAAATTGAACACCTCCTTATTGGAATGATATCCATTTACGCTCGTTAGTTCCATGTACGAATCCTCTTTGAATAAACCTAAATATGTTCTTACTCCAATCATTTTTAAACTTAAACATGTGAAAAATTTTGTCGCACACAAGCGTTTAACATAAATATTTATAGCCCTGCTTACTTTTTAGAAAAAAGGGCTGAGTTTAATTCACGCCTAAAAGTAATAACGATGCTTTATTATTTTCTTTGACGTAAATAATTCGTATTAAAACTGTGCACACGATTGTTTTCAAACATACTCGTTGCAATAACCAGTTTTGATTCGAGCGTGGAAATCGGACTGTTAGATTATCATGTTACTTATGGTGTTCCAAGGTAGCCTTTTTAGATATAGCGATTCCAAAACTTATTGACTGTCTGGTAAAGTAAAAACAACGAGGTAACTATTTTTCTAGTTACCTCGTTTTCAATTCATCTATTCATCTGCTTATTCTTCCGCTTCAGGTATGCTATCTCCACCTTTATATTTAGGTTTTTTCAGATGGAACATAATTTTTATCGTAAATACAACCAAGATGATCACACCTATGAGAAAGATTGTATCTGGTACGGCACGCCATAATAATAGATCTTGAATAATATCTTGTTGTAGAAACTCACTTGTTCGTGATGCCCAATACCCATTATCGAAGGCTTCCTTCAATTGGATAAATCTAATTGGTGTTAAGGAAACAAATACCATCCCAAATAATCCGATATTTAATAGCCAGAATGACCATTTCAACCACGTATCATTCCATTTCTCAGGTTTAACCACATTTCGCAGTGAGTAGATAAGTACAGCTATTGCAAACATTCCATAAACACCCATCATTGCTGCATGACCATGTGCAGGTGTTAACTGCTGACCATGTTCAAAGTAGTTTACTGCTCGGTTCCATCCCCATTACTGCTGTAGGTTACGGAGCCATCTACTAAGCGACTACCTGCAAGTTGGATCACATCTTCTGGATAGTTGACGCTTGTTTCATCGTCAGGGTTAAGTGGTGTACCAGCTGGAATATGTCGAACATTCAATTCATCTACATCCTTTATTTCTCCAAGCTGAAGCCAAACTCGAGCGTATTCCATTTCCTCAGTAGAATAATTGGATAATGCATTCTCTTCTCTACTTTCAGGCTCATCTGTTGAGTCAGTGCCATTATTAGACTGGTTAGTAGTTGTGCTTCCTGCTGTTCCAGTTGATTCCGCTTCATCTTCTGCTTCGTTGTCTAGATCGTTCTTTTCTGTCTATTTCGTTTCTTTCTCAGATGCTAAACTAGTGTCATTATCTGAGGAATCCGTTTCTGATTTTTCCTTATCATCACTTGCACATCCCATGAGCAATAGAACGAGCAATAGTATAACAACGTTATAATAAAAAACCTTTCTTCGTTTCTTCATTGAATCATTCCTTTTCTTTAATTATAACGTATCATATTGAAAAGGTACGTTATGTAAACATTAAAAGTACATTGTCTTCTCCTTGAATCTCTAAAAATAGGTTCGTTATAGTACAGTACCTATAATCGTAGACATAGAGTTACAACTTCATTCTCTATTTTAAGTTGAAACGCATTAGGATTTAACTAAGTAAAGGCACAACGTTAATTATTGGTTCCTCGTAAGGGTGAATACTTTTAATAATCGTTTTTACTTCCTCTATATTTTCAAATGGAGTTTTAAATTCCATTTTACATTCTGAACCGTTTGCTATATTTCCTGTTTTACCTTCAAATGGGTTAGATGCTTCTAAAGGTCTCCAATATCCTTTCGTCTCACTGTACGAAACAACATGATCGTAGTCCCCAACTGTTATATATCCGTACTTGTTCCATTCGTTACGTAAAGGAACGATGTAATCTTCCGGTAAAAGCACCTCAAATTTTACATACTCAAATTTCATTTTTTGATCTTCCCTTTTGTAGAAAATCTACCAATAACCCTACTTATCTAGTTTCTAAGATATCATACATGCATGTCTTACTAATGAACATATAACTCTTTTTACTATCAAGGGAAAGTTCCGCTAGTTATCCCCACCACATAGCTAATACAAACATGGACCAACAAGAGATAAAAAAACCAGTTATAAAAATAGACCATGCATATCTAGAAGAAATAGTTTTACTTAGTATTTTCTTTTTAGCTGCAATGTAAACAAATAGCAATGAGATTAAAAACATACTAATACTGGTTATAGTGGAAGCTGTTAAATAATATATAGGGTAAATAGCAGTGTACACTTTTTCATTTAAAAAATATGCTAAATCTTGACCGTATAAGCCTAATAGAATACCAATAAAAAAACAAACAAAGATGAGAAAATGAAACATTAGTTTTTGTTTTTGTCTTCTAGCCAAATTTATTTTTACCTCCCAACCAAGAGCTCTATTTACTCTAAATAAAATTATGCGATTACGCAATTTGTAGCGGGATTAATTCCTTTTCATTGTAACCCAAATCTGTGACACTTTAAATAGTAAATATTCCATAATTTGGATTAAATAATTACTGTACTTTAGCCAATTTAGTTGGTTTATTTTATAATTAAAAAATAGCCAGGATACAGCGTAATATTATTGGATTTGAAAAAAGTATGATTATCATTTGGATTAGTTTTTTAATAGTTATTTTGGTTACATTTTCTGGTGGAACAGACAAAGAGGCAAAGATCGAGCATGAAGTAGAGTCGTAATAATAAGGAAATGAAAATGGGGAAGATAAGCAGAAAGGGAAGTCTGAGGAAAAAAGAGAACTAAGCGGCATAAATGTTGATAGTGCATAATATTATTAGTGAATCACGGGTTAGAAGATAAATAACGAAATACAAGATCTAACCATTACCGATAGAGAAATAAATCTACTAATAGGTGATAACATATGATAATGTAAAGCTTTGTTAGCTTAAATTAACGATAGCAGTTCAAGTGATTAGTTTTTTTGAAGCATGGGAGCTTGGTTAGGAATTGCTTCTCACGCAAACTAATAATTTTTTAAGCCATTGGATAATAATCCTCATCTAATCCGTTTCTTTTTCATTTCGTTGTATGAAGAATATGTTTGTGAACACATTAGGAGCACAATTAATATTAGCTTATGAATATCTATGTTATTGGGATGCGAGGTGGTTAAATGGAAATAAACTGCTTCTTTTTGAGAGAGAAAGTATATCATTTAAATGATTTTACTAGAAGTAGAAACGCTTATATTGGTGGTTTTAATAACCAGTCTTTGATTGAATTAGTAAGGAAAAATAAAGCGGCGTATGTTGAAAATGGTATATTGATGCTTGAAGGAGGAGTAGTATTTACTGCATACGGTAAAGAGTTTGGTGGCATACCAATTTATGACGACTTAGCTTCTTTATATGCTTATTATTTGAATGCATTAGAAGAATATATAGACAATGGATTCTCGGCTTTTTTTTCCTAGTCAACCGATTGAATGAGTAATGACAAAGGAAGTCGGCCTTAAATCTAAAATAACAATTGACGAGGATTCCTTGGTCGTAATGGAAGAGGAATTATTAAAAGCTCTCATTCACAGCTCACAATGTTTCTTTGAGATGTTGTTCAATGATTTAAAACTTAAAAGCTATAAACAAGAGCTTTTGGAGCGACCGAGCATAGGTCGTGTAATTTAACAGGTGGAACTCCTGTTTGATAAGGCTTTAACCAAGCCATCAATAGCGAGTCTTGGACTTCAACAAGTAATTATTGGAGTTAAGCGTAGACAGTTAGGTAATAGGCCTGAAAGTGATTGAGCTGCGTAATATGTTAAAACGGAGAGGTTGACAGTGTCGAAAGGCTGGAAAACCACACGATATATACCGCTTTGGTAAGGTATATAGAGCCCTCTCGCAGTCGAAGAGCCAGGCATGTTACACAATGATTACACGATAACTCGGGATATCCTGTTTGTTCTTTCTTCTAGGAAAAAAGGGGAGAGTATGGCGGAACAATCGATACAAAGAGAGGAAGCCAGATGACAACAGGAAGTCGGATGACCGCATAGTACCAAAGACGTCGGGTAATGCCGATAAGAGGGAAGGCGTGTCACACCAACATCACCCTTACTAGGGACACACTTACTACACACGGAGGTAGAGCAATAGTGGAAACAAAACTTGTAAGGATAGCAGAATTTGTGAAAGATGTTGGTGAGGATCCGTGTGCGTTAATTGCGCCCGCACGGATCTGTGAGGGGGCGGAACACAATCCCAAAGGAAAGGTTCCCTCCTACTCGACCAAATAGAAACGATTAAAAAGAAAATAGCAAATAAAAAAATCTAAGAATGGGACAGGTTTCTTTGTAGATGTTCCATGAAAAATTTTTAAGGCTATGTTATTGATAAATAAAGGCCCTTAATGTCTCTCGCTATTTGGTTGCAAGGAGCTATTATTTTTCAAGAAAATGATCGTTAATCCTTGAATGCTAAAAAATAGCAGAACTAAAATAGCGATACAATCTCGGTAAATATCTAAACTGACATTTGAGATCAAACGGTGATAAGCCTCGATCAATAACCATCCGATAGGGAAAACAGGAATGGAATACTTATAAGCTTGTTGCATGATTTTTTCCCCATGTTCCGTTTTAGACTCACCACTTCGGGAGAATTTTATATACGCATATACATAAACCAAAAACAGGGGCACCAATATAAGACCAATGGGGGTTAATGCGGTCCATGAAAACATTGTCTTCCTCCTTTTAATTCTTTAAATAGTAGGATGCCTGACCCTTGTTGACAACCTCTTTCCATTTTAATCAATTACTCTACAAATCATTTCTTTTTCATCTAATGTCATTATATAATTTCAAATATCTATTTGCAAATAAATTTGAAAATTATAAATCTATTTTTATTTATCTATAATACGCCTTGTTAATAGTTCCAGCTACAATAGAAAGACTTGGTTTGTTACCTTGTGTTAATAGTGAAAGCAATCGTTTTCGGCATGAAAAGACTTGTCTATAAACACTTTTTATAATAGTCGGTGGCCAGTTCCGCGCGAGTGCTACGAGGCTTTCTATAGTATAAAAAACGAGTGAGTTTCTGCCCACCCGCCTTATTATTTGCTTCGTAGTAATAAATAAATAAAATATGGTGCTCCGATAATGGCAACAACGATACCCGTTGGGATGCTTTCTGGCTGTAGTGCATTTCTGCCAATTGTATCGGCTATTAATAACAACCAAGCACCAATCAGGATAGTGATTGGCAGGAATAACTGATGTCGTGGACCGACGAGCCTTTTTGCGATATGTGGTGCCATTAATCCGATAAATGTAATGCCACCCGTGACAGAGACTGTAGCGGCTGCTAATGCAACGGCTACCATCAATAAAACAACTCTTTCTTTTTCCACCCGCATGCCAAGTCCAATTCCAACCGGTTCACTCATCCCAAAAATGTTTAACTGGTGTGATTTCATGTATGTATATGGAAATAAAATCAAAATCCAGGGAAACAGCGCTAAGATAAATGGCCAATCCGTCCCCCATATATTTCCCGCTAGCCAGTTTGCAATGAAATCGACCTTTTCGCTTTTTGCGCCGGAAGTTAGTACTACCATTAAACCAGATAACGCCATGGAAAACCCGACCCCAACAAGAACGAGATGTACAGGCTTTGCACCGGTTTTTCTTTGATAGGAAAATAAATAGATCAATATGGCAGTAGCCATAGCACCGATAAAAGCGACAACCGGTAACATATACACAAATTTCCCAACTTCTATCGGCATGAATAAAAAGAAGACGGCAATTGCCACACCAGCCCCCGAGTTAATTCCAATGATTCCCGGATCTGCCAGCTCATTTCGTGTTAAAGCTTGTAAAATGGCTCCTGAAAGTGCTAGCGCCATTCCTGCTAATACAATAATAATAAGTCGTGGCAAGCGAATCGAGAAAAACACGAAATCTTCTTTAAAGGTTCCATCCCCTAGGATAGTTGGGATTAAGCGATCAATGGACACGGAAGCTGGTCCGACACTAATTGCTATAATGGAAGTGATGAAAATGAGCATTCCTAAAATAAGAATAATGATACGTTGTTTTCGTATTAAATAGGATGGGATCATTGTAACGCTCTTCCTCCTTTTCGCACGACAAATAGAAAGAAAGGGAGTCCGAGAACAGCAACAATCGAAACCACAGGTGTCTCCATTGGCGCATTAATCGTTCGTCCAACTAAATCTGCTAGCAGCATAAAGACGGCTCCAGCAAAAATAGATATAGGAATGACTTGGCGATAATCCACACCGACTATTGCTCGTACCATATGTGGAATCATTAAGCCGATAAATGCCATATTACCAACTAAAGCAACAGCAGCACCAGCTAATATAACCACAACGAAAAATAATAGCCAGCGTATGCGCTTCGTTTCTTGTCCCAAACCAATAGCTACTTCTTCATTTAAGCTGAGAATGGTTACTTGGCGAGATAGAGTTAATGCAATTAGTAAGCCTACTAAAATAAACGGAACCACAATCGCTAGTTGCTGCCATGTCGTACCAATTGCACCGCCGGCAGTCCAAAGGGAAATATTTTTTGAAAGTTTAAAATATAAGCCAACACCATCTGCCACTGCTTGCAGAAAGATAGAGATTGCAGCACCTGCTAATACTAATTTGACAGGGGTAAACCCACCTTTTTGAATAGAACCGATACCAAAGACAAGACCAGCTCCAAAAGCAGCTCCAATAAAACATGCAATCATAATGCCGAACGTATCCACTTTTGGCACAAGCGCTAGTGCAAATGCTAACGCAGCATTTGCACCAGACGTTAAGCCAAGTAATCCAGGATCAGCTAAAGGATTACGTGTCATTCCTTGCATAATTGCGCCTGAGACGGCAAGTGCAGCACCGACAAACATAACTGCAACTTCTCTTGGCAGGCGAATATCTCGAATAGTAGAATAACTTTCTGAATGATCCTGTTGGAAAAACGCATGAAAAACATCGCTAAAACTGGTCTCTTTTGCTCCCATTTTTGTAGCCATAAGAAACGTCAAGAGGCATAGAATAATGGCGATAACTAATTTGATTGTGAAAGCTGAATGATTGATTTCTTTCTCCACTTTCTCCACCTGGTTACTCTCCTAAAAATTTTCCCTTGAAAAACTCCAACTGATATTCAAGTGTTGATGCATCATTGAAGTAAAATTTCTTTCCATCGATGACAAATACGTTGTCATTTTGAACAGCCGGAATGCTTTGGAAAATATCGGACTCTAGGTAAGAGGTATCTTTTGCACCAGATTGGTCACTAACAATTAAATAATCACCTGCAAAGTCTGGAATCACTTCTTCTGATAGGGCATAATAACCATCTTTTAAAGCATGCTTTTTAACTGTTTCTGGCATTTTTAATCCCATGGCCTGATAGAGGATTTCTGTACCTCGTCCCCAGTTATCACCAAATACATACCATTGTTTATCAAACTTTTCAACAACGGATACCGTAGCATCTTCGCCGATTTTATCTTTAATTTGTTTACCTACTTCTGTGGCTTCTTGTTCAAAGTTCTCTACCCATTTGCGGGCTTCTTCTTCCTTATTAACAAGCTTTCCAACTTCAATATGTTGCTGTAGATAATCGGCTTTACCATAAGTAAATGTAACGGTAGGTGCAATTTCTTTTAATTTATCAATGTTTTTGGCGGAAGAAAGACCAATGATTAAATCTGGCTCTAATTCAATAATCTGTTCCAAGTTGTCATCTGAAACGGTTGCAGCATCTTTTAATTCTTCAAAACGAGGATTATCTTTCGCCCATGAATCAGCGCCAACAATATTGACACCGAGCTTGATCAAGTTCCCAGCAAATTGACTAAGGACAACAACACGTTGTGGATCTGCAGGTACTTCTACAGGACCATTTTCGGATTCATAAGTAATTGTATCTTTTTCATTTTCTGAAGCCGCTTTTTCTTGTTTCTTTTCTTCATTGGTATTACAAGCACTTAGTAAAAGAATGATGACACTAAATAGCAGAATGAATCGTTTTTTCATAGCTTTGCTTCTCCTTTTGTTTGATTAAATCGTAGGTGATACACATCGGCTTGCCTGTGCGAGGATCTGTGGCAATTTCTCCATCAATCTCATATACATTTCGTAGCATGTCTTTTGTAAGTACTTCATGAGGACTTCCTGCTTGAATAATTTTCCCGGAACGCATGGCGAGTAAATAATCACTAAACCTAGCTGCTTGATTGATGTCATGCAAGACCATGACAATGGTCCGACCTTCTTCTTTATTAAGTTGTTCCAGTAATTGTAGAACATCTAGTTGATGTGCCATATCCAAATAGGTTGTTGGTTCATCCAGCAGAATGATGTCTGTCTCTTGTGCTAAAGCCATCGCTATCCATACACGTTGTCTCTGTCCGCCGGATAACTCATCGACTGTTCTATGTTTAAACTCTAATACAGCCGTTACTTCCATTGCCCAATGAATCATATCGATATCTGCTTTCTTTAGTCGTCCTAGACCGTTTTGGTGTGGAAATCGTCCATAAGATACTAATTCACCAACTGTTAAACCACTTGCACTATCCGGTGTTTGTGGGAGAATGGCCATTCTTTTGGCGACATCCTTTGTCTTCATGGTGGCAATCTTTGATCCATCTAAAAGCACGGAGCCTTCTTCGTAGGGGATGATTCTCGTTATCGCTTTTAATAAAGTCGATTTTCCGCAACCATTACTGCCAATAATCGAAGTAATCTTACTATCTGGAATTTCAACAGATAAATTCCGTACAATTGGCTCTTTTCCATAGCCAACGCTTAAGTCATTTGTAGTTAAACGATACATGCGTATACCTCCTTTGCTGAGTATGGCGATATGAAAACAGTGTTGATCGCCTAATGACCGATGTTGTTTGTTACATTATTTTAAAATAGGTACATTGATTGCTATTTTATTGATAATTGATAATGATTATCATTAACAAATGATATACGCTTTTCCCTTGCTTGTCAATTACTTCTAGTAAAATAAAAGCGTAAAAAACATGGTTGAATATTAGTTATCGTTAATTACTTTAAGAATTCGTCTACTAAAAAATTTCTATCCTTACTCAAAGTAATGACTGCCGGAAGGGAGCTTATCTGTTACATTCGTGTTTAGAAAAAGGTTGCAACATTTTTGCGATTGTTGTACGATAAATGCAACTGATAATCATTTTCATTTGTGAGGAGCATTTAAATGATTCATATCTCTGATTCAGACGTGTATGATGTAACCATTATTGGGGGAGGCCCGGCAGGATTATTCTCAGCATTTTATAGCGGGCTACGTGAAATGAAAACAAAAATCATTGAGTACCACCCTTTTCTAGGTGGTAAAGTCAACGTTTATCCAGAAAAAATTGTTTGGGACATAGGGGCTATGCCTCCACTTCCAGGACAACAAGTCGTTGAAAACATGGTAGAGCAAGGGCTCACTTTTGATCCTAAGGTAGTGCTGAATGAGGAAGTTGTATGCATTGACAAAAATGAAACAGGTCTCTTTATTGTGAAAGCGGCCTCAGGAAACATACATTATTCCAAGACAATCATTGTTGCAGTGGGAGGTGGTATTTTAAATCCGAAACGTTTACCACTCCCTAATGCAATTGATTTTGAAGAAACAAACCTACATTATTCTGTGAAGAACTTGAAGCAATTTAAAAATAAGCGTGTATTGATTTCTGGCGGCGGTAATTCTGCAACGGATTGGGCAAAAGAATTATCAGGTATTGCCAAAGAAGTATATATTGCCTGTCGGAGTGATTTTTCGTGTCACGAATCTCAAATTACATATCTAAAAAATAATTCCGTTGTTTGCTTTACCCAAACCCAAATTACGGAATTAGTAGCAAATGATGCTGGCGATTGTATTGAGAAAGTAGCGATTACAAATCGGGAGTCCGGAGTTGTGCAATATATACCAATCGATGACGTCATTGTAAACCATGGTTATGATAGAGACAAATCGCTACTCGAAAATAGCCCGCTTGACATTCAAATAAGTGACAACTATTTCATATCTGGATCGAGCAGTAGCGAAAGCTCTATTCCTGGTTTATTTGCTGCTGGGGATATTTTACATCATGACGGAAAGTTGCATCTTATTGCTGGTGCTTTTCAAGATGCAGCAAATGCAGTGAATCAAGCTAAGCTTTATCTTGAACCTGAAGCAACGAAAACGGCAATGGTATCTTCCCATAATGAAAAACTCTACAAGCGAAACGAAAAAATCGTAGCGGATTTGTTGAATGAATAGATGAGGTAATCTAGGGCATATCGGGTACTAGTGGCGACTAATTTAGATTAAATAGATAGGGACCGATTAAAAAACAGCTTCTGTTTTCCTCATTATAAAACGGGAGCTGTTTTTTATGCGCTTATCCAGTTGCTTTTTCAGACATTTCATTGTTCATTAAAACATTGAGTAGTTTTTCTCTTCATTAATAAATAAAAGCAGAGTTGAAATAATAAATGGTTAACAGAAAGAGATAAACAGATGCAAACTATAGAGAATCAAAAAGGCTAAAACAATGATCTTAAGGCTTATCTGATCTTTGGGGGGAACACAAATGTGTGATGGAGAAGATTTTACGGCAATTGAAACATTCATCTCGACCCAAATTGAAGCGTTAAAATTAAGACAAGTCTAAGTGAGTGATAACAGCACCTAAATACCCAATTTCGTAAGATGCCTTTAGGTCATACCATTATGGTACTGGCAATCAGCGGGGGATGAAAGAAAACCCCCACAGATTGAAGATTCACTTTATAAAAATTTTAATATAAAGGAGTTGTTTTTGATTATGGATTTAAAAGAACAAGTTGTATTGGTTACAGGAGCAAGTAGAGGGCTTGGAGCCGCAATTGCAAAAGCTTTTGGGGAAACTGGTGCAAAAGTAGTGGTCAACTACTTTATGAATAAGGAAAAAGCTGAGGAAGTAGTTGAGCAAATTGGCAATGAACGAGCGCTTGCTATTCAAGCAGATGTTCGTAATCTAGAAGAAGTAAATGCTTTGTTTGTAAAAGCGAGGAATTATTTTAAAAAGCCCATTACAACGATTGTTAATAATGCACTAATTGATTTTACATTTAATGGAGAGTTACGTAATAAGTTAGATTCTATAAAGTGGAATGAGTTTCAAACGCAATTTGAAGGAAGTGTAAAGGCCGCATTCCACACTTTGCAAGCAGGAAGAGCAGATATGGTGAACCAGAACTTTGGTCGTATCATAAATATTGGAACGAATCTTGTACAAAATCCAGTCGTTCCCTATCACGATTATAATACTGGTAAAGCTGCTTTACTTGGTTTTACTCGATCCATGGCTAAAGAGCTAGGTCCAAATGGCATTACTGTAAATATGGTATCTGGCGGTTTGTTAAACAAAACAGATGCAAGTGCTGAAACTCCGGATGCAGTTTTTAAGCTGATTAAAGAAGAAACGCCGCTGCAAAAAGCGACTACACCCGAAGATGTCGCTGATGTGGTTCTGTTTTTTGCCTCTCCCTTGAGTCGAGCCGTAACAGGACAAAACCTAGTGGTTGATGGCGGCTTAGTTATGAATTGAAAAATATCTATTCCCTTGGAGATATTTAGACAATATTGATTGGTCTTTATACTAATATTAAATTTATCTATTAGGTATAATGTAGAGAAATATGTTAAGAATACTGCTATTTATACTTAAGCCAAGCAAAACAAGCTCCAAATTATCGGAGCTTGTTTCTGCTAGGATTTGAAACTAATACAGAGAGCGAAGCAAGTAAATAGATCCATTGTTTGAAAATGTATACAAATAGATCTAAAAATTGATTACGCGAATAATATTTGATAAATTTTAAATAATATAATTATTTTTTGAATCAACTCATATTTATTTAGAAGTACTTATCTTAGTGAAATTTTTGCTGCCTTGTAAAACGATGAGGTATCTATATTTTTAACATAAAATCTGAAAAAGGAGGATTTTAATGAAAAAAACGGGATTTATTTATGACGAAAGCTATTTTTGGCATCAAACTGGCAATGGGGCATTAAATCTTAGTTCTGGTGGTTGGATTCAAGAGGATATCCATGCTGAAAATCCAGAAACGAAGCGTCGGGTTAAAAATTTACTAGATCGTTCGAAATTTATTAAAGAATTCCAGCTTATTGAACCGAGAACAGCGACAAAACAGGATATAGAAATGAATCATGACGCGGCATATATTGATCGGCTAAAGCAGCTAAGTGATGCAGGTGGTGGTGATGCGGGAGAGCATGCGATTGTCGGCCCCAATTCGTATGAAATTGCCCTATTATCGGCTGGAGGTGTGTTAACTGCTGTGGATGCTGTTATGCAAGGAGAAGTGCAAAATGTCTATGCTCTTACGCGTCCGCCTGGTCATCATGCTGAATTTGGAGAAGGGATGGGTTTTTGCTTAGTCAATAATGTCGCGATTGGTGCAAAGTATTTACATAAGCAATATGGTTTGAAGCGGATTCTGATTCTTGATTGGGATGTGCATCATGGAAATGGGACGGAGAGCGCTTTTTACTCTAATCGAGACGTACTCTTTATTTCTATTCACCAAGAGAACATTTTTCCGAAAAATCGTGGGGAAATCACGTATACAGGTGAAGGAGAAGGTGAGGGATTTAACGTAAATATTGAATTACCAGCCGGAACTGGAAATGAAGGGTATCAGTATGCATTTGAACATGTAGTGGAGCCAATTGTAAACCAATTTCAGCCAGAATTTATTTTCGTATCAGCTGGTCAAGATCCAAGCCGATTTGATCCTTTAGGAAGAATGCTTGTTACAGCAGAAGGATTCTACGACATGTCATTAAGAATGAAGCAGTTGGCTGAGAAGCATTGTAGTGGACGTTTAGTCGCTTGCCACGAAGGTGGATACAGTACAGCATACGTTCCTTTTTGTACCTTAAAAGTTATGGAAGCGTTATCCGGGAAAAAGAGTGGAATTGACGATCCATTTGATCAGGGGTACCATGAAGGTCCTTTGTATCCGAATCAGATGGAGGCGGTTCATAAAGTAATCGGTGTTCAGAGAAAGTATTGGGATTTGTAATATAGCTTTAGTAATTGTTAAAGAAAGGAGCCAACTATAGTGAATCCAATATCAAAGGAAATAGGGACAATTTTTATTCCAGTAAGTAATGTAGAAAAAGCTCGCGATTGGTATTGCGAGCTTCTAGGTTTACCGGCTGATGGCGAAATAAAGCTTGGGCATTTGTATGTCCTATCTCTGGAAGGGATCAACATTGTATTAGATAGTAAAATTTATCAACCGGAAAATATTATCAGCACGCCTCTTTTTCATTTTAATACCAATCATATTAAAGATGCTTATCAATACATCCATGGAAAAGGCGTTGAAGTAACGACAGAGATTGAGCATGGACATTGGTTTAACTTTAAAGATCCAGATGGGAACCATTTAATGATCTGTAGATGTTAAAGAGGATAAAGGTGACATTTACAGCCTTAACTCAGTATAAATAAATGTAGATGCAGTTTTTGGGATCAGGTGTATCACAAGTTAAAACAATACTCTGCTGTTTTAGAATCAAAGCTTTTAAATCGCAAAAAGCAGGGACACTATAAATGTCCCTCTTTGTCGTTAATGAATAAGTTTGTTTACCTCAAAAATTTTATGCCTTCTTATAGTACAAACAAAACGAACAATTATAAATTGATTATTATTGTATTTGCTTATGTTGTAGCGTCGTTTTTTAAAGCATCTATCTGTTAACCAAGATAAATCTTTTATATAACTGTCTAAAATAAACGTTTCCAGCAATAATGCGAATACCAAAAAATTATAGTGTAGGTAGTATTTTTTAACTCTTTTAGATCATTTAATAAAAAGTTTGCCTGAGAGAGTTCCTCTTCTTTTGCGAAATCAAATCGGCATCCTATTGATATTAAGTCATTATCGCATTAATGTCCGATAAACGGTCTCCGATTACCACAGCTCTTTTAATTTCATATTTATCTATTATACTTTTCTATACTAAACGTCTCAGTAACCCACGTCTTTAACACCACGATGACGTAGTTCCTGCATCCATCTTCCCATACGTGCGCGGATTCTGTTGGTGCAATGATGAAGGCTAAAACTTCTTTCATACCATCTTCGGTAATTCCAATCGCAATATATACGGATTCGAAGGTTGTAAAAGTTCATGGAATTTGTAATCGCTTCATAAGTCTCTCCACAGGTTGCAAACTCAAATCTGGACATACAATCGTTCCCCGTAATTCTATGAGATGATCCTATGTGAGCGTTCATATTTGGCGTCCTTGGCGATATTCGTTCATGTAACATAGTAAGACCCTTACAAAAAGTCTTTAAATGTGTTTGAAATAAACAGAGGATCGTTAACTGTATATATAATGTTATCTTTCACTAGTTGGCGTTTCCATAATTCAACTTCTCTTTATATAAGAACTGCGGTGTTCACAGAATCGTTGCACCCAACAATACATCTGATGAGTTTTTTAATTTCCTTCCCCCGACACCATTCAGCTATACTTTGTCTGCTTTCCTTCCAGGCACCGCAATGTATTTTCCATTCTATTCGCTTGTCTTTTAAGGTCATCGCATAACCTCCCAAATTAGTTTCTAAGAAGATTATCACATAGACCTACTTGATTGTTGTATGTATTTTATTTTACGCTCCCCCAAAGGGGCGTTATACCTATTTTTACTGAACCAAAAAGTCGGCGATCTTTATCACAACCGATTATAATCAAAGAATGAAAGAGCAGAAGTTAAGGGGCTTAGTACGACTTTAGCAATGATGGAATATATTTAAAAACAGATGCCAAAGACAAGGACAATGAATTCTAAAGTATCCATGAGTACTTAGAAAAATGCCTAAATAGCAACCTCAATCAAGGTTATCCTAAAAGGGTACACAAACTAATTGACAGTATTTTGTTCTGCGCATATAGTAGTTGTATATATGCTTGATTTAATTAATGGCTAATATATTATTGAAAATTTCCCATGTAAAGTGGGGGGGATAGAAGTGGCAAGTATTGAAAGGCAAACGAAAATTATGGAAATATTAAAAAAAAGAAAAGTCATTTCAACTCGTAAATTGGAATCTCTATTGTATAGTAGTACTTCTACTATAAGACGTGACTTGATTGAATTAGAAAATCAAGGAAGGGTGATTAGAGAACACGGTGAAGTAAGATTATCAATACCTAAAAATATTGACTATTCTTATGAATCCAGGTTGGATGAGCAAGTAAAACCTAAATATTCAATAGCGGAGATAGCCTCTACTTTTATTGGACCGAACCAAGCTATCTTTCTAGATAGTTCCTCTACGGCTTCTTTTATTCTTCCCTTTCTAACAGAAGTTGACAATTTAAGGATTATAACAAACAGTGTTGATCTAGCCCCTAACTTGAATAAAATGCCTAATATCTCATTATTTATTACAGGAGGAGAAGTTATTCACGGAACAAATTCTATTCTTGGAAACTTTGCAGTAAATTTTCTTGATAACTTTTATACAGATATTGCTATTTTTAGTTGTAGGGGTATTGATAATATTGGCAGTTATGAGGCCGACTATAACCAGGCTTTAATTAAACAAAAAATGATAAGTAACACCAAAAAGACTATATTATTAGTTGACTCTTCAAAATTTGATACTAGGCATTTTTTTAAATTAGCGCATTTTAGTGAAATTGATCACATAATAACAGATAAAAAACCAATTAATAATTTTCTCGATAATATAAATGATAATTGCGAAGTTATTTGGCCTGATTGTTAATTTATTAAACAATTCCTCCATAGAAAAAACAAAAATTTTAATTTTTTGTGATTCATAGCTGCTGTAGAATGACTGATTGTGAAACCTTCTTCCACGTTTAAATTCTCTAACCGTAAACAGCTTGTTGTTAGTTGAACCTTTCTGAAGCGACCCCTTTCCGTCGCTTTCAACTTTTTGTAACATTCTCCGTTTTGGGCTGTTCATTCTTTTTCTTTGCTCTCTTTATATTATATTTCATTTTACTTTCCACGTTTAATTTATCGCAGGTTCTAGCCCGTTTTCTCCCTGTACTCTCTTCTTTACTCCTTTTGTGATCATTATACTTTTTTCTTTTTTATCCAATCTCTCAAAACTAACATCAGACTCATCATATTTTTGAACTAATATGAACGAAAAAAATAGTATTTTTGAACAAAAGCCAATACCTCTTCAGATCATTGAAATCGCTTACTATAAGATATATATTTTATTTAGTCGAGAGTAAATGTAAAGGAGAGAATATTAATGTCTTTAAGTTATCCTAAACTTGGTATAAGACCTATTATTGATGGGCGTCATGGTGGTGTAAGAGAATCTTTGGAAGAAAAAACGATGACAATGGCTCAGTCAGCAAAGGAATTAATTGAAAATAACCTTCGCTATGCAGATGGTACTTCAGTTCAATGTATTTTAGCAGATCGAACGATTGGTGGAAGAGGAGACGCTGGAGCTGTTGATGATCAGTTTAAAGAAGAAAATATCGTAGGTACACTTTCCGTAACAGCGTCATGGAATTATGGGACAGAAACATTAGACTTAAATCCGAACACGATTAAAGGTATTTGGGGTTTTAATGGTACACAAAGACCTGGAGCGGTTTATGTTGCCGCCGCGATGGCTGCATATGCAGAAAAAGGATATCCAACATATAAGATTTACGGAGAAGAAATTCAGGATTTAGATGATGATAGTATTCCTAAAGAAGTAGCAGATCAAATTTTATCATTTGCAAAAGGTGTATTTGCTGTAGGTCAAATGCAAGGAAAATCTTATGTAAATATTGGTTCCTCATGTATGGGAATTGTGGGGTCTCAAGCCGATGATGACTTCTTTAATAAATATTTAGGTATGACTGTCGAATATGTTGATATGACAGAGATTTTAAGAAGAATTAAACTAGAAATTTATGATAAAAAAGAATATGAAAAAGCATTGGCTTGGATTAAAAAGTATTGCAAAGAAGGTATTGACATTAACGAAGGAAAGGATTTCCCGGAAATCATTGAAAAGTCAAAAGTTATTCCTGCCGAAGAAGATTGGGAGTTTATTGCAAAGCATGCGATAATAACTCGAGATATTTTATACAGTAATGAAAAATTAGCAGAATTAGGATGGGAAGAAGAGGCTAAAGGCCGTAATGCTATTTCTGGAGGATTCCAAGGACAAAGACAATGGACAGACTGGTTACCCAATGGAGATTTTACTGAAGCTATTATGACTTCAACTTTTGACTGGAATGGGCCAAGGCCAGTTACTGCATTTGCGACTGAAAATGACACGCTGAATGGAGTTTCAATGCTCTTTGGAACTTTATTAACTAACAAAGCACCTCTATTTTCTGATGTAAGAACTTACTGGAGCCCAGAATCCGTTGAACGTGCTACAGGTCATAAATTAGAAGGAAAAGCTAAAAACGGAGTAATTCATTTAAAAAACTCAGGAGCCTCCGCTTTAGATTGGTCCGGTGCATTAACAGATGAAGATGATAATCCTACAATGAAGGAATTTTGGAATATGAATGAAGTTGATATAGAGAAAGTCATGGACAAAGTAGAATGGAATAGAGCCAATTATGAATATTTCCGTGGTGGAGGATTTTCATCGAGATTCTATACCGATGTTGAAATGCCAATGACAATGGTTCGAGTAAATCTCGTTAAAGGAGTAGGTCCAACCCTGCAAATTGCTGAAGGCCACAGTTGTGTTCTAGACAAAGGACTCTCAGATATCTTAGATGAACGTACTGATAAAACATGGCCAACGACTTGGTTTGCACCCAAACTAGGGGCGCCAGGGTTTGAGACTGTTTATAATGTAATGGATAATTGGGGATCAAATCATGGCGCTTCGGTTTACGGACATGTAGGACACGAATTCATTACCTTAGCAAGTATGTTACGTATTCCGGTAGTACTGCATAACGTTGAGGATGAAAGGATTTTTAGACCACATTCATTCACTGGCTTTGGAACCAAAGAAAATGAACGTACTGATTTTGAAGCATGTCAGGAATATGGTCCTCTATATAAATAATACATCCTTGATTGGAATGGCCATTCCAATCCGAGAATATATTTTGAAAAGCTCGAATTTCTACCAAAAGTAGCAATCTATGAGTGATTAGATTATTAAGCAAAAATAGATTGTGATTAGAAATATGTTATTCAATTTCAAGCTACAATGGAGGTTATATATATGGGTCTGCTAGAAGAGGAACGAATACAACTTGTTGAGTATGGAAAAAAATTAATTGATTCTGGATTAACAGTCGGTACTGGAGGTAATATTAGCATTTTTGACAAAAAATCTGGTTATATGGCAATCACTCCTAGTGGTATGGATTACTATAAATTGCAAGAAGAAGATATTATTATCATGGATTTGAACGGAAAAATTATGGAAGGTACATTAAAACCTTCCAGTGAATATCAAATGCATTTAGTTGTTTATCAAAATCGCGCTGAAGTGAATGCTATGATCCATACCCATGCGTTATATTCTACCACAATATCCTGTTTGAGAGAGGACTTACCAGCTATTGATTATCTTGTGGCTCATTCCGGTGGAAAAAATGTCCGCTGTGCAGAATATGCGGCTTACGGAACGAAAGAGCTAGCTGAAAACGCACTTAAAGCAATGGAAGGAAGGAAAGCCGTATTACTTGCAAATCATGGTATAAATGTAGTAGGCGATAACCTTGACGAGGCATTTGCAATCACTGAGCAATTGGAATTTTGTGCCCGTTTATATTGGCAATCCAAAGCAGTTGGAAATCCCGTGATTTTATCAGATGAAGAAATGGATAATATGGTTACTAGATTTGTTACTTATGGACAACAAGAAGAGTAAGTTTGTTAAACACCTCGGATAATCAGATGATGAATTGAAAGCGAGATTAGAAGCTATTATCAGGCAATTCGTGCGTTTGTTCAATTAAAGATTCAAGTTTGGCTGATTCTACCGTTGATCTCGCTTTGTTTATTTTTTGATTCCTATTGATGCTTTTAAAGTACGTCAAAAAAGGATCCAAGAGCGATTAATCCTAGAAACGTGTTTAACCCACTTATAATATTTTGAATTGATATAACCCAATTTAATGTGTGTCATTTTTCAAAGGAATTTTCAAAAGTCGTCAAATAATCTTAGAGATATGTGAGCCAACGGCTTATTTAAGAAGGTAATAAATATCACCTTAAGAGAGAGGTTATTCTAGTTAAAGAAGTTTATCTATTGCTATAGACTTCTTTTTCAATCAAACAACATTTAAATTGGATTGTGAGTTGGCATAAGTAGCCTCGAACTACTATTTGTCGCTAGAGCCAAAGCAAACTGAAAATGAATACTATTTTAAAAAAAACTGCATTTCCTACTTTAATCATAGATTTACTTTGCTTTCAATATTATTTTCGATACCTATTATAATGCGTTTTTAGTCAAATGATGGTTACTTTGCATCAAAAATAAGTGAGGTGAATAAATAATGACTTATAAAAAATTATTAGCAGTTGATTTAGGAGCAAGCTCAGGAAGAGTTATGCAAGGATTATTTGATGGAAAAAAAGTTGAACTATCTGAAGTTCATCGATTTAACAATAATCCTATATCTGTTGAAGATAATTTATATTGGGATGTATTAAATCTTTTTCAACAAATCAAAAAAGGTATTGTAAAATCTTCTAGAGATGGGATACCTATTGAGTCGATAGCTGTAGATACTTGGGGGGTGGATTACTGTTATCTTGATAAAGATGGTGATCTTATCTTTAATCCACGCAGTTATCGTGATCAAAGAACGAAAAGATATGAAAATGATTTCTATAAAGAGTTGTCAAAAGAAGACTTATTTAAAAAGACTGGAGTTCAACCAAATTTAATTAATAGCATTAATCAAATCCATGCAGATCTGGCTAGCAAACCATATTTGAGGAAAATAGTGGAAAAAGTGTTATTTATGCCTGATTTTTTCACCTACTTATTATCGGGTCAAATGATTAATGAATATACAATTTCGAGTACGAGTGGATTATTAGATGTAAGTTCCAGACAGTTTTCTAAGCAATTAATGGAAAAAATCAGTATACCAATTGATTGGTTTTCTAATATTTTAAAAGGAGGTAAAACTTTAGGAACTTTAAGAACTGAGTTATGTAATGAATTGAATGTAAACGAAATCAAGGTCGTTGCAGGAGGAAGTCATGACACAGCAAGTGCAGTATTGGCTGTCCCATATATAAAATCCATTCAAGAAACTGCTTTTATTAGCAGTGGAACTTGGTCTTTAGTTGGTGTTGAATCAACGAATCCTGTAGTAACAAATGATGCCTTTCTAGCCGGGTTAACAAATGAAGGCACTTTTGATGGTAATTACCGAATTTTAAAAAATACAACAGGATTGTGGATTTACAATGAATTAAGACGTGACTGGTCTATAAAAGGTGAGAGTTTATCACATAAAACTCTTGCAGATCTTGCTGAAGAAATAGAAGATAATAAATCGTATATTAATCCTAATGCTGAACCTTTTTCCAAACCAGGAAATATGGAAGAAAAGATACAAAAATTTTGTATGAAAACTAATCAAGAAATACCAAAAACTAAGAGGCATTTGGTTAGAGTGATTTTAGAAAGTTTGGCAATGTCTTATCGAAATACAATTGAACAGATAGAAGATATTACTAATCGCCAAATTAACCAAATACAAATGGTGGGAGGAGGAATTCAAAACGAATTATTGTGTCAACTTACAGCAGATTTTACGAGTAGAGAAGTAATAGCAGGACCGATAGAGGCAAGTTCCTTAGGAAATGTAATTTCGCAACTAATTACTTTAGGTTTAATTAATAGAAGAGAAGATATTGTTACATTAATTAAAAACTCTGAGAAAATTAAAACTTATAAACCACGCAAAACCTTCTGTTTAGAAGATAAATATAATCAATTTAGTAATATCTTAATATGAAAGAGGATAAATAATATGTTAAAAAAAATACCGTCTATATTAAGTCCAATTTTAGTGAAAATATTAATGGAAATGGGACATGGAGATGAATTAGTCATTTCGGATGCTAACTTTCCGGCAGAAAGGATCGGCCAAAGAGTAGTTAGAGCGGATGGACATACTGTTCCTGAGTTGTTAAAAGCAATTTTAGAGTTATTTCCACTTGATAAGTATTCTGAATATCAATATGCATTAATGGAAGTTGTTAAAGGTGATGATGTAGAACCAGTAATATGGAATGAGTACTCAGAAATCATTCAGCAAGAACATCCGGATGCTCAAGTTAAATATATGGAACGATTTGATTTTTATAAACAGTCTGAAGGTGCTTTTGCAGTTCTAATCACCGGTGAAACAGCGTTATATGGAAATATAATAATAAAAAAAGGGGTTATTTAACTTAACTTTTGCAGGTTGAAAAAAACGTGTGTTAATTTGTAGATGTAGTTTTTATGTAAGCGCTTAATAACTTGTGTAGACAATTGTTGTATGGTTAATAAGGAGATTACATGAACAGCTATTGAACATTTTAAAAGAGATTTGCCTTATTCGTATTGAAAAAGATATCGATATCCAATACATGCGACAAATTTGGGATAATTCCTTTGGCATTTATTGTATCCGACTACAATTTCAACAGTAGTACCGATTACTGTGTTGCGCTAATAGAACGAAGAATGATGTTTTTGCCATCGCTCGGTACCTCCAAACCATACAGCAGATCAAAGTTGACACGTTTTTAATCCATGTGGTGATGATGTATTAGCTTTTTCACCACGCCAATCATGTTTAGATTTTTTCCGTTATCGCTTTAATCAATGGCTGTAGAGTAAAGTGAACCCATAAGTACAGAAGAGGTATCAAAGCTACTGTCTAATACATGTTTAAGTATATCCAGTAGTTTGTTCCGATGTAGTTTTCAATGCAACAATGTAGCGAAGGTTGAGACATTGATTTTCTACTATTTATTCGAAGGAGAAAAAATGAAATGACTTCTGGAAAAAAGCTTATAAATAACAAATCAGTATATGAAAGCGAAGAAATAGCTTTTAAAGAAAAATTAGCATATGGCCTTGGAGACGGAGCCACTGCTTTTGCCGCTATAAGTGTTGCTTCTTTTTCAATGTTTTACTTCACAGATTATATTGGTATAAATGCCACAATATTAGGAGCAATTTTATTTTTTAGTCGATTTTTTGATGCTGCTACAAATGTTATAATGGGGCACTTTGTTGATAAAACTACTTCAAAACACGGAAAAGCTCGTCCGTGGGTTTTATGGACAATTATTCCTTTCGCGATAACATTAGTACTAACATTTTCAATACCGACTGGCTGGGGGGAAATGGCAACTTTAGTATATATTGCTGTTATCGTTAACGTATATTTCATAGCTTATACAGCAAGTAATATACCGTATGGAACTTTGGGAAGTTTAATATCTAGAAATCAGAATGTAAGAAGCGACTTAAATATTTTACGAATGATTTCTTATTTTGCTATGTCTATTATTTTAGGTGCAATTACAATGCCCCTTGTCGAAATGTTCGGTGGAAAAACAATATCATGGACATATGTAATGATTCTATATGCAATTGCGATGTCTTTAGTTTTCCTTTTTACTTTCCGAAATACTAAGGAACGAGTACAATCTGCAGCTGATGCCAAGGAGCAAGAGAATCTTTCATTTGGTCGATCATTAAAGTTGGTATTGACGAACAAATATTGGATTATCTTATTCTTCATTATCCTTTTTGCATGGTCATTATTGTTTATGTTAAATAACGTGAACGTCTATTATGCAGAGCATATTTTAAACAATGCTAAATATGTTGGAGCTCTTAATACTTTCTTCACGGGTGGTTTACTTGTTGGTTTTTTAACAATTTCATTTGTGATTAAAAGATTTGGAAGAAGAAGAACCATAATCATTGGATTAATTGCGCTTATAGCTAGCAGTTTGTTAATGTTATTTGATTCAACTAGCCTGGTGCTTATCGGGATTAGCTCCGTTATACGAGGTTTGGGATTTTCTCCAATTATGGGGACTGCATATGCTATGCTTGCTGACGTTATTGATTATGGTGAATGGAAAAATGGTTTACGAAATGAAGGGCTTACGTTTGCTGGAGGAACTTTCGCTACAACAGTAGGAACAGGAGCTGCTTCTGGTGGAGTAGGATTGTTTTTAGGAGCAAATGGTTATATTAGTAGTATGGGGGCAACACAACCCGCAGCTGTGTACGATGCTATTACATTTCTTTTTATACTTGCCCCTGCAGTTTTAGGAGTATTATTAATTATCTTATTTTATTTTTATGACTTAGATACTTTTTATTCGAAAATTGTAAATGATATTAGAAAAAGGGCAACATTTAAAAACTAAGGTTAATTTTTACAGGATGAAATTAAAAATGGGGCATACAAGTGTTTTTGCTCAATAATTCCTGATTTATTCACCAAAAATGCAAATACATTCAACCCCATTGGTCTAAAAGGAATCTGTGTCAAAGGTTTATTCATCAAATAAATAAAAAAAAGAATCCGTTACTGCTAGAGTTAAAAGTACCACTAA
Organism: Virgibacillus sp. 6R; assembly: GCF_001895305.1. NCBI lineage: Bacteria > Bacillati > Bacillota > Bacilli > Caryophanales > Bacillaceae > Virgibacillus > Virgibacillus sp. 6R. The sequence continues at coordinate 2,625,847 of NZ_CP017762.1, forward strand.
ATAACCACCGAAAGGATTCTTATAATAGCTGCTTTACAACAAACAACGCTAGTTTCAATTGTCAAATTAAACTATTTAACAACGGAGGTTCTCTTTCCTCTGATAAAGGTGGGTTACTGTTTACGACTAGTATTTATGAAAAAGGGTGCTGCTTATCACGAAAAGGCAGTGATTACGACCGCGAAAGAACATGACAGAAATCAATTGGAGGTTCTTGTGGATGATAAAGAATCCATGTATGTGTTTGATCGCGGTTATGTAGACTATGCACGTTTTGACCGGGTGACCGATGATGGCTACTTCTTTGTTTCAAGGCTAAAGAAGAATGCCATCATTCGTGAAGTTTCCTCTTTTTCACTTCCTAATGATGGTACGGTTCTATCCGACAAAATGGTCTACATAGGAACGGCACAAAAACGCACGGAAAACGTCTTTCGTCTCCTTGAAATCATGGATACAAAGGGAAGTCTGCTTCGTTTAATTACGAACCGCTTTGATGCAAGTGCCGAAGAAATCAGTGACATTTACGTTCTCGCTGGGCAATTGAACTCTTTTTCAAATGGTTAAAGCAGCATGTAGAAATAAAGCATTTTTATGGAAAGAGCGAAACTACTGTATAGAATCAAGCATTTTTAGCTCTTATTACCTACTGCTTACATGTTTTTGTCCAACTGGAGAGGAGAAGCAAAAAATCACTACTTCGAATCAATCGCTGGTTAAAAAGAGCGAACTGGAAACCATCCTATGTCTGGACTATGAAAGGAAGTTTGAAGAAAGTTCCAGTCCGTAAATCAGCTGCAGCCGTTGTTCTTTGCATAATTATATAATTTTACCAAATGGGCAGTGCCACCTTTCTTCAGGTTTTGACTTTTTGGCTCAAAATCACAAAAAATATTTAACTGAATATTTTTATTTTAATTATGCAATGCTAGTGATTCCAGCTATAAAGGGAGTGTTTGGTGTAACATGTTTGCACTTGCATACAATCTTTTCTTTCAATAATATGCGTTGCAATTTCTATTTTTGTAAAGCTGGAGATATCCTTTCATTCGCTCAAGAACTGGTAAGAATCGTTTCTGTCCTATTCCTATTTATTTTTAAACGTACATAAAGGAGGATATAGCGCTCGCTTTTCTAATTGATACTCAAATGACTTTAATAGCAAACTTAAATAATGTACCCCTTATTAAAAGACTGGTAAATACCTTATACTGTTGTTCTTTTAAAGAAAGTGGAACAATTGACTAACTAAAATATATTATAAAGGAACTAAAAAGTTATTGACCTGACATTATGAAATTCATACCCACTATAAAAGTTTAATTCAGCTTTATTTTAATGTTTTTTTACAACTTCCTGTCCACGTACATTCCATGTGATTGCAAATAAAACAACCGAAAGTATGCAAGATGCAGTTAACAGCATAAATCCTGCATTCCAGCTGAAGTGTTGCACAACAAATCCCATAATAGCGTTCGCTGTTACGGCGCCACCGATATATCCAAAGAAACCAGTTAATCCAGCAGCAGTACCTGCAGCTTTTTTAGGTACAAAATCAAGAGCCTGTAAACCAATTAGCATAACCGGACCATAAATTAAGAAACCAATAGCGATTAATGCCATGTTGTCAATCAAAGGATTACCGGCGGGGTTAAACCAATATATAAGAACTGCAATCATTACCCCGATCATAAACACTACACCCGCTGGTCCACGACGTCCTTTAAATACTTTATCGGAAATATAACCACATAATAATGTACCAGGAATACCTGCCCACTCATATAGGAAGTAAGCAATTCCTGATTCACTCATATTAAACCCTTTTTCTTCACTTAAATAGGTTGGAGCCCAATCCAATACACCGTAGCGCACGAAATAAACAAAAATATTGGCAATAGCAATAGCCCATACCCATTTATTGTTTAACACATATTTAAATAAAATTTCTTTAGTGGTTAGTTCGGTCTCGAATGTTTTTTTAGATTTACTTGGGTAGTCATCACGATGTTCTTCAATCGGTGGTAGGCCGACGGATTGTGGAGTATCACGAATTAATACAAAAGCAATAATTGCAATCACAACAGCGACTAGAGCCGGAAGAATAAATATTCCTTTATATCCTATAGAAGTTGCTCCGAAATAAGTGGTTGCAAGGGACACACCGCCAATGGCTAATGGAGCCATAAGCCCTCCCCCAACATTGTGAGCTATATTCCAAATAGCGGTTTTGCCTCCGCGTTCACTAACACTAAACCAGTGTACGAGCACACGACCAGATGGCGGCCACCCCATTCCCTGAACCCAGCCATTAAGAAACAGCATAATAAACATGATGGTAATGGTTGAAGTAAAGAAAGGAACAAATCCTATTAACAAGTTTATAGTTGCAGATAAAATTAAACCAGTAACTAGAAAAACTCTTGCGTTACTCCTATCTGAGACAGTTGCCATAACGAATTTACTTATCCCATATGCAATGGAAATAGCTGATAACGCTAACCCTAATTCTCCCTTTGAGAATCCTTCTTCAGTCAGATAAGGCATCGCGATCGAAAAGTTTTTACGAATTAAATAGTAAGCTGCATAGCCAATGAAAATCCCCATAAAGACCTGAAACCTAAGTTTTTTATACTCGGAATCTATCTTATCCCCTGGTAATCTTTCCTTGGCTGGAGCTGGTTTGAACAATTCTAACATATATCTCCCCTCCATGTTTGAAAATATAGAGATCCATTTCCCCCTTTGGGATAAAAGGTATATTCTCCCTCCCTTTTTATAAAAGTAAGTTAATTAGAGGGTGAGCAGAGATTTAACATAAAAAGAACCATACTGATATATATACTTCCTGTAAATGAAAGTATATATCTCAGTATAGTCTCCTAATCACCGCTACCTCTTAACTTGTAAAACAAGAATACAAGATCATCCGACATATGTCAACGCTTACATTGATTATAAAGATCAAACAAGATTTTAGATTTCTTGAATTATACTCATGATAAAAATTCGCCGAAGTTCACAAGCAATTTGCACCGACGTCTGTCAAGTGGACACGATAATTTGTTCACAACTTTTTCGCCGAAGTTCAAAATTATACGGTGATTGATTGAAATGCAGCGAGATAATTAGCTTGGGGCAAATGGTCTCGCTAGTGTTTTAGAACCTAACTCCTAAACTAATACTCCGAGGCTGTGATAAAACCTCCACACTACCGCACTGCAAATTGCTTATCCATTCTTTGTCTATCGTATTCTAATAAAAATGATGTACGAGAATCATATAATGCTTGTAAAGGAGCTTTCGCTTTTCCTGCCACGTCTAAACCGCGATCATCGTATAGATAATAAACAACGCCATCCTTTATTCGGACTATATATAACTCGAAATTATTGAAAATCCCCTTGCCCGTAAAATCTTTCCAAATGCACTTCTGAATCCACGCTCTTTTCTTTACGTTCGCGACGGTAGTTTTAACGGCAAAGCGGTGAAGCTTTGTTTCATCATCTTCATCATCATATGGATTTGGCAAGACCTCATAACTCAGCTGACAAAATGGAGGGCGCTCATAAAAATAGCGATTCAAGAAGCGATGCCTGCGATATGTTTCTGCTCGGGTATGATATTTTTGTAACACTACGTACACTTCCTCTTCCGGTTTAAATAAATCGTTCCAAATCATTTGCGCCCTTTGTTCAGCAATTTTAAAGTAGTTAGGATCACTGGTTGAATATTCAACTGGTCCAATTTCAAATCGCAATCCAACAGGCATGGTATAAAAAAGTGGTGCATGTAAGCCATTTTGATATATAGATGACCACCATTGGTGAAATGTCATAATGATAACCTCCTTAGTTGTGCTGTAGTGGCTATTACAAGAGAACCTTTGTCAGGATAAAGAAGAGAAGGGTTTGGCGTCGGCAGTAATACATTCCACGAAGAAAAAGGATGTTCGCGGATGTTGCGAAATTAACCTTGATCTACAATTTTAACAGAAAAAACACTTATTAAATGAAGTTTCACTTAAATCCTTAATAAATTCAAGTCTTAGCTTGAAAAATTCCTTAAAATTTCCTGTTTTGGAATCAGAAGCTAGAAGCAGTAAATGTAGAGGTTCTACAAAGAAGCTTTTTACGGAGGCTCGGGGAAGAGGTATCCTGAATGATTTTCCATTATATGGTGTGTCGAGTATTCGTTATGCGGAGATTCGTATAAAAGGAGAACAGTTTTATATATAGTGAGGTAAAAAGTATAGGTTTTGTTCATGATAGCTTTAGATATAGATGGTTCGATAATTCATAAGCATTAGGTCTGTTTTATACTCGAATCATAGGCCAGTGCCAACAGTTGTTCTCTTAGTTGGATTCCTGACGTAATATAATTCATACCAAAAGAAATTTTCCGCTAAGAGGCTAATAGGAAATCATTTGTTTTAATAAGGATAAAAATAAACTAACCAAGGTCCCAAAGCATTGCCGTAGATCTGCTATGCAGTGTGTTATAATAATGGAAAATAATCTGCTTTTAGCCTCAGGTATAGGTTATGAAATACTGGTTATGGAAAAGTGTTTTTGCACATGTTATATGTTGTGGAGTGTTATCAATAAGATGAATATAGTTCAATCATTATTCTAGTTGCGGGAAAGTCATCATAAAAAACTGCGTCTACGTCATTGGAGTAGGGGAGGCAAAGCGATTTTGCAGAAGCTTACAAGGACTAGAAGTATTTAGGGAGGTCGTCCTAGACATGAATTTAGAGGTGCTGATTAATAAATACTATGATCAATTAAATGATAATGATTTACATGTCATCAGTTATGTTAGCCAAAATATAGAGTTGTGTAAGGATAAAACGGTTACAGAGATTGCTAAGTATTGCAATGTCTCGCCTTCTACGATCATTAGAACAACGAAGAAACTAGGCTTCCATGGCTATAGTGAATTTCGCTATTTTCTAAAAGAAGAAGCGGACCGCAGGAAAGAAACGAGGGTGCCAAATAACCAATATTTCAATAGCTCAGTTATACTAAAAGATGTGAAGGAAACGATTAAACTTTTTGAACAGGATAAAAGTTTAGAAAAAATATATCAATTATTTTTAGAGTCCGATCATATTTTTGCTTATGGAACCGGATATGGGCAAAATTTAATGCTTAAAGACTTTTCAAGATGCTTATTGAACAATAATATTTATTTAAATATCATACCAAGTAAAACTGAACTTGAATTAATCTCTCAAAGTATTACTCCAAATGATTTATTAATAGTTGCCTCTTTATCTGGGAATATGAAATCCATTGATTCGATGGTTAGAAATATTGCTGTAAAGCAGGTACCGATGGTTTCAGTTACTGTTTTTTCCAGAAATGAATTAGCTTATTTAGCAGACTATAATCTTTATTATCAAGTGTCTAATTTAAATAAAATTAGCCAATTAAACAACTCATCATTTTGTACATTAAATCTGGTGTTAAGTTTATTGTACGAGGGGTTTATCAATTATCTAAAAGAGGTCGAATGAACGTTGTTATGTCGCTAGATCATGAACATGTTATAGGCAATCTTTTAAATGTAACGGGAGGATTATCGGGATAATGAGTATAAATGATAATCCTCCGGTTGGTTTATCCTGATATAAGGTGCTCTGTAAGACTCCCACTTCAGGATTTGGGGAATCTAATCTGTACTGTAACAAGTCTAAGCGGAGATAACAGCACCTAAATGCCCCCAAGGCCTTTAGGTCATACCATTACGGTACTAACAAGCCGTGGGGGATGGATGAAAACTCCACGAATTGAAGGTTCACTTTATTGGTATATTTAATTACATGATACTTACTGTTAATACAACGGAATCCTTTGTGGTAGCCCCATAGTTATATTCCATTTTCTCCACTTTGTCCATATTTGTAATGATAAGAGGAGTGATAGCAGATTTAGCATTTTCTTTTATGAAATCTATATTAAAAGAAATTAATTTTTGCCCGACTGTAACCTTGTCGCCAACACTAATAAAACTTTCAAACCCTTCCCCTGATAAATTCACCGTGTCTATTCCAATATGCAATAATATTTCTAAACCATGATTGGATGTGATTCCTACCGCATGCATCGTCGGGAATACTTGAATGACTTCTCCATCAATTGGTGCATATAATATGCCTTCTGTCGGTTCGAAAGCTACGCCATCACCCATCATTTTTGAAGCAAATACTTCATCCGGAACTTCAGATAGAGGAAGCGCAGTTCCCATAATTGGCGATTTTATTTTAATTAGTTTATTCTTCTTTTTTAAAAAGTTTAACATTGAACAAACTCCCTACTTCGTATGTTTGATATTTAAATGAATTCAGATTTTACTCGGATAGAGAAACTTTTAATCAATAAAAGATAGAAGCACAAGAATTCAAGTATTTAAGAGAAATTGAAAGATAATTTACTCGTCTGGTGTCCTGTAGCCATTGAACAGTTCTCTATATTGTACGCTTGTGAACAGATCTATTTATCCCGCATATAAGGTGCTGTAAGATTCCCACTTCAAGAATTAGAAAATCCATACTATACAACCAGTCTTAGTGGGAGATAACAGCACCTAAATGTCCCAAGGCCTTTAGGTCATACCATTACGGTACTAACAAGCCGTGGGAGAGGAATGAAAACCTAACTAATTGAAGGTTCACTTTATCTATTTATTAATGTATATTATGGATTATTTACATAATTTATATACTAATTGCATCATCACATGAATGCCCTTTTTTATATCCTCGTAGTCTGTCCATTCATCTGGATCATGGGATATACCTTCTTTACTTGGTACATATATAAAATTCGTAGGCGCAAAATCTGCCATAATCATTGCATCATGCCCAGTTCCATTGTTGATGATCGTATATTTATAACCTAAGTCTTTACAAATGTTCTCCATGAGCTCTACGTTTTCTTTTACCATTACGCTAGGAGGAGTTGGGTTGCTGTAGCCTACTCGAGCCATTTCGGTCAACTCTATCTCTACGTTTGTTTCTGCTTCGATAGAGTTTATTTCTTTCATCAATAGGTCATGTAAATTAACATTTTTAAGCGTTTCTACATCAAAAGTTCTGATTTCTACTTTGGCTTGCACATACTCTGGTACGAATTGATGGGAATTAGGCGAGACTTCCAACTCTCCTACTGTTCCGGTAATGCCAGGGCCTAACGATTTAACAATTTGGTTCACGGCTAAAACAAATCTTGAAGCTGCAACCATAGCATCTTGTCTAGTGTCCATGGGAGCTGTAGAGTCTGCTAATTTTCCATAGAAATTCACTTTATATCTGCCGATTCCTGGAAGATATTCGACTAAACCAATATCAATATTATGATTATCAAGAACAGGTCCTTGTTCGATATGCAGTTCTATGAAATTTTTAATGGAGCCTTTTTCCCTTTTAGCCGCTTCTAAGTCAGGAATTAGGCCATATTCTTTCATTGCCTCTCGTTTTGTTAAACCATGTCTATTTTTAACAGTATCTAGTTCTTTTTCTGTTAACGTTCCAACAAGTGCCCGTGAATTTGAAACTCCTGTACCTGATCCAAATGTTTCGCCTTCTTCTGCATTCATGGCAATGATTTCTATCGGATATTCGTTTTCAATATTATTTTCGTGAAAAACACGCAAGATTTCTAACGCCGCGACCGTTCCGGCAACGCCATCAAAAGCTCCCCCATTTACTACAGAATCATAATGCGAGCCAATCATAATTACTGGCGCATCAGGATTTTTCCCTTCTCTACGTCCGAATAATGTTGAGAATCCATCTTCCCATACTTTTAAGCCTATTCTTTCCATTTCGTTTTTCAAATACTCTTTTGCTAATTTATCTTCATGAGAATATGATGACCTCGTAACTCCATTGCCTGGGGTTGCAGTAAAAGTTGCTAACGTTTCGATGTCTTTAATTACTCTAGCTAGATTAACCTCCATACTTATCTTTCCTTTCAATTATATAATTGATAGTGCTTCTGGAATCATCGTAGCACTAGATAAATAGCCGAACAATACATGTTGGAGATTAAGATTTTTAAATCTTATTTAGAATAAAATTTCTTTTATGTAAAAAATGTACGGGGTATGGAAATACATTCTTGAAAAGTATATTTACTCGATCATGGCAGAAGTAGTAAGGAGTAATTTTGTATATGGAAGTGATCGCATGAATTATCTTAAGTTAGAATGAAATAAGTTTTAATTTTTGTAGACATGCGATTAGGTTAATGGGACCAAAGTAAATGAGGAGATTTATGGTTTAGGGTGATACATAGCAACGATAAAGTGGGAAGAAGAGAGGATAAATGGCGATATCACTATATTTCACTATAGATTTGATAAGCTTTATTTTCCGCTGATTATATTTTCATGATGTGGATGAATATTCAAAAGTAGATTAACGAATTTAAATGCTGAAAATATATTGTTGGCTATTTTTTTAAGTGATACTATGTGTTCAGAAAGATGAGATGAAAGGGCTTCCTTTTATCTTTTCAATCTCTAGAGATTAAGCGTATGTTTCCGGAGAACATGCAATAATGATCGCAACCAGCTTTTTATTTCAATTAAAAAGGAATACTAAGAAGTAGGAATAACAAGTTACATGATATTCAGTTACTAGTTTTTTCATCATTTATAAAAATTATAAATTTGAGAGCAAGGTGAGGAATTATGAGAACTGCTATCCAAAAATTTGGAAAAACGCTAATGGGACCATTATCGATTATTGTAGCTTCAGGTTTGTTACTTGGTATTGTATCTATCCTACAAAATCCGTCTCTTGTCGGGGAAACCGTTGCGAACTTTGAAGCAGTTCAAAATTTTATAGGCGGAGTTCGGGCAATTGTTTCTATGATGTTTGGTCTACTACCAATTTTGTTTGCTATATCAGTAGCTACCGGCTTAGCAAAAGAAGATAAAGAAATTGCAGGCTTTGCTGTAGTGATTGCTTTTATCATTTTTCATGTCGTAATCGGCTATTTATTAGAATTAAAAGGTATTACACTTGAAACGACTTCCGTTGAATATTTAATGCAAGATGGATTAAACCAAATCAAAGCATTTGAGATCTCTAATGCCTATGAAAGTATGTTAGGTGTATTTACGTACCGTATGGGAGTGTTTGGTGGAATACTTGTAGGATTATGGACTGCATTTATTCATAACAGATACCATACGAAGCAACTTCCTACAGCTTTTAGCTTCTTTAGTGGGAATCGTTTTGTGCCAATCGTTATTATTGTTACAATCCCGTTCCTTTCTATTATCACTTTCTTTATCTGGCCTTACTTTAATAGCGCCATCAATGGTCTAGGAAGTTTGATAAGTAAATCAGGCGCATTGGGTACTTTTATGTATGGGTTTTCCGAGCGGTTGCTTATTCCAACGGGTCTCCATCACGTATTGAACCAATTGATTCGTTTTACACCAATCGGCGGTACAGCAGTAGTTGACGGTGAAACAGTATCAGGGTCATTAACGATTTTTAACTCCGTAATGGCGTCATCACAACCGCGCTTTCTAACTCAAGGTACTCATGCATTTATGGTATTTGGATTACCTGCCGCATGTTATGCCATGTATAAGACATCTTATTTGAAACAGCGTCCTAAGATTAAAGGAATGCTTCTTGCATCAGCACTTACTGCTTTTATAACAGGTATTACGGAACCAATAGAATTTGCTTTTATCTTTATTTCACCAGTTCTTTGGTTGTTCCATGCATTTATGGCAGGTTTATCTTTCTTAATCATGACTTTAATGGATGTTGCTGTCGGGAATGCTGGAGGCGGAATGATTGATCTAACCATTTTTGGAATTTTACAAGGTACGTATACGAGATGGTACTTGATTGTATTAGTAGGGATCGTTTATGCTGTAATTTATTACTTTGTGTTTAAATTCGTGATTGAGAAATTTAATATTAAAACACCTGGTAGAAGTGATGAGTCTGATTTAAATGAAGAAGACGAAATTGTAGCATCAGATGATAACCATTTTGGAGCTAATATTCTACAAGCATTAGGTGGCAAAGAAAATATTGTTGAAATTGATAACTGTATATCTAGATTACGGTTAGTACTAAACGACACTTCATTAGTAAATGAATCATTGCTAAAAGCAACGGGATCAATGGGGTTGGTTAAAATTGATAACAAAAACCTTCAAGTTGTCTATGGTTCTAAAGTAGAACAAGCTGCACGATCTTTAAAAAATGAAGTAAGGAAATAGGATAAAATTTTTAACTGTGGTGAGATAAATATAATGTTTCGTCTTCATGATGAACCATTTATATAAGAACATTTTTGGAGGAGGGAAGATTCGCTATAGCGGATTCTGCGATAGTGAAAAAACAGATGAAAAAAATTTTTGTAAAAGATTACGACGAAATGTCAAAAAAGGGCTATGAAATAATAAAAGAAGTGATTGAAACGAAAGAACAACCGGTCATCTCTATGACCACAGGCGGTTCACCGAGAGGATTGTTTAAATTATTCGTAGAAGATATTAAGAATGGTTTAGATATTAGCCAAACGACCATCATGAATTTAGATGAGTATATGGGTCCTAAAGATGCTCCGTATACAGTACGAACATTTATGTATGAAAATTTATATAACTTAGTTGAAGCAAAGCCTAAAAATATATTCTTAATTGATGGGGAAGCTCAAGACACAGATAAAGAGATTGCCAGATATAAAGCCATCCTTGATCAATATCCTAGGGATGTGCAATTGTTAGGCTTGGGTACAAACGGTCATATTGGAGCGAATGAGCCGGGAACTCCTTTTGATTCCACAATCTTCTTAGCACAGCATGACGAATCAACCATCCAAAGCACGATGAGAGAATATGGCATAGAAAGAGATGATGCCCCAACAGAAATGATAACTCTCGGGTTCACGGAGATCCTAGCAGCAGAAAAAGTAATCCTGCTCGTATCAGGGAAACATAAAGCAGAAGCAGTAAAAGCTTTACTAGAAGGCGAAATCACTCCGGACTGTCCTGCTACTGCATTAAGAAATTGTGAAAATGCAATTGTGATCATAGATGAAGAAGCTGCATCTCTACTGGAAAAATAATTAATAAGGGTCTGTCTCACACTGCGTTCAAACAGTAGGGGCAGGCCCTTATTGCATTGATAGGTTATAACGGAAAGCTGTTTGTTGCTGTTATAATTGAGTTCAGGGATATTGTAATAGATTAGTATTTGCAGTAAAAAACTATTTAGACTTAAAAAGTAAAATATAATAGCCTGTCTGTTTAAGTATAGTAAGCGAATATGTGCAGATCAGGGAGCCTGAATGGTATCGACAAAGACCTGTTTGGTTGTTTCCTAAAGAAATAACAGTAGCTAAAATTGTAAAATATTCAAACAGGGTATTCACTAGCTATTTCCATTTTCAAGTTGCAAAAGCACAACTGGAATTTGTTAATTATTAGCATGATTAGTAAACTTATAATGGAAACGTAGTCATTTGTGCTATCCTGTATGTACTTATTTCTTTTTATATTATATACTTCCTCAAAGGACAATTTTTTCATCATTTTTAAAAGGGACGAGAAGCAGGAAGGAGAAAGTAAACAGAAAGAGCAAAATATGAGGGAGGGGTAAAGTGTTGGAAAAAGAAAAAGGTATGCTAGCACAACGATTTAGGAATTTTGCTAAGCATGAATGTAAAGATTCCAGCGAATTATATGAATTTTTATCCAAACAAATTGCGGAGGATAAAGAATTATTAGAATTATGCACACATACAAGAGCAGGACAGCCGATTCCCAATATGTTATTCGGTGCGGTTCACTATTTATTATTAAAGGGCACAAGCCATAGGTTAAGCGAGTATTACCCTAGCATTGTTCAGGAGCCTAAAGATATTAAAGCTTCCTTTATTCCTTTTCAAGACTTTTGTCTCCATCATAAAGCTGAAATACAAACGCTTTTAGAAAGCAAGTTAGTTCAAACAAATGAAATAAGACGCTGTGCCTATCTTTACCCAAGCTTTTGCTATATGTATAACATTACTAAAAAGCCACTAGCTTTGATTGAAATTGGCACCAGTGCTGGGCTTCAGTTATTATGGGACACTTATAGTTATTCATATATCAATAATGGCACGGTTTATGGTAATTCGCAATCATCTGTACATATATCTTCGGAGATTAAAGGTATGGGTAGCCCCTTACTCTATGCAGACAGCCCACCGGTAACATGGAAAGTAGGTATTGATTTACATGTCAGCGATGTAAATGATCCAGCAGATGTGCAGTGGTTAGAAGCGTTAATATGGCCAGAACATCAAGAAAGGTTGGCTTTGTTTAAAAATGCTGTCAAACAGATGCAGGAAAATCCAGTCAAACTAATCGAAGGGGACGGAGTGGCTTTACTGCCTGAGATTGCTGAGAAAGCTCCTAAAGATGCAACAATTTGTGTTTTCCATACTCATGTTGCTAACCAAATATCAAAAGAGTTAAAGTTGAAGCTACTTCAAAACATTAAAAGGATTGGCAGCAAAAGAGACATCTTCCATCTTTATAATAACATATGGGATGGTGACCTTCACCTGGACTACGTAGTTGGGGGAAAGGAATATCATCATACAATTGGAGAGACAGATGGGCATGGTAGATGGTTCAGTTGGAATTTATTCGATGGCAAAGGATAATTCCAAGAGCTATGATGGATGAGAAACTAAAGCAGGGTGAGCTAAAATTGCTAACTAACAACGATCACATGATAGCTTCAATAACTATTTGAAATAGTTTACTACTATTTTCACTACTTATTTTATTGGACATTTTTCTTCTTCTTGTTTATCTTTTCTTGTGGTAAGATAAGACAACAGGAGGTAGAATAATGCAATCATTCATCAAATTCAGTCATTTTGTCGGAAGAACATTCGCAATATGGGTACTTCTAGTAGCAGTCGTTGCATTCCTGTTCCCAGAGCAATTTTTATGGATTGGCAGTTATATATCCATTATGCTTGGGATTATCATGTTTGGCATGGGGATGACGTTATCTGTTCAAGATTTTCGTGAAGTGGTTCGCCAACCGAAAAGTGTTGCTATAGGTGTTAGTTCACAATTTGTATTAATGCCACTCATCGCTTATGGTTTGGCAAAAGGGTTAAACTTGCCGCCAGAAATTGCCATTGGGGTTATTTTAGTTGGTGCTTGCCCAGGGGGAACTGCATCCAATGTGATGACATTTTTGGCTAAAGGAAACACTGCCCTATCGGTTGCTATAACATCTGTATCAACCTTGCTTGCTCCATTACTAACACCAGCTATCATTTACTTTCTGGCAAGGGAATGGTTAGAAGTCTCGGTATCGAGCATGTTTATGTCTGTCGTGAAAATTGTCTTATTACCAATTGTTTTAGGTCTAATTGTCCAACTTTTCTTAAAAGAACAAGCAAAGAAAACGGTTGATTTGATGCCATTAATTTCTGTAGTCGCTATCGTTTTGATTGTAGCAGCAGTGGTCGCAGGAAGTAAGAACAAGATAATTGAATCTGGCTTGCTCATATTTGCTGTCGTCATTTTACATAATGGATTAGGCTATTTAATTGGCTTTTTCGTTGCAAAATTGTTTAAGTTAGAATTTATGGACCAAAAAGCTGTTTCTATTGAAGTAGGGATGCAAAATTCAGGACTAGGCGCTGCACTAGCTGCTGCTCATTTCAGTCCATTGGCAGCAGTTCCAAGTGCTATTTTTAGTTTTTGGCATAATATATCAGGTCCCATACTTGCAACATATTGGGCGCAAAAACCAAATAAATGATCGACGGGCACCTGCAGCTTGTAGGTGCCTTCTACAATAATGCCTTTCTTTTAATGGATAGGAAAGAGACCTATTATTTACAAACTAATTTTGGAAATGCATTGATAATTTTTCTGAGAAAGGGGATTTTCTAAATACCACCAAACAGGAAGAAAATTAGAATAAATGGTAATTACTGTATCTAAACCTGATGATCAATTAAAGTCGAGTTAGCTACTTTTTGGGACAGCGGCAATTGCAGCAGCTGTTGACAACTCCTTTACACTTCTTAGCTAAAGCCATGGATATAGTATATGAACGGATTTGTTCCTTATGGGATCCTATGTAGAGTTAAGCGACTCGTTTATCTCTTGCATAACAGATGAGTAGTGTTTTCCTTCTCCTAGATGAGGGTGTTTTTCAAAGAGTAAGCCATTTTTCCATTGAATGTATTTTGTTATATCGGTTTAATGCTTTAGGGTTCTACCCCACCTGCTTACATTGAAAACAGCCTTCATACATAGCTGTTAACTTGTAAAAAGAGGTGCATTTCATACATTTATAACCCATCATATTTTCTTTCGTTTGTATGATTTGAATCATTTCCCCTCATATTCAATTTTCTAAATCAATGTAACTTATCCTTAAAATGAAGGAAAAATAAGTGAATTTGTCAGATAAAGCTTTGAAAGTTTGATAGAGATTTTTTCGGATACATTATATAATCATTTTACATAATAATGATTTGGTACGAATAGATCGTATTTAGAAACTACATGCAATCATTTGTCTAGCGGAATAAGTGATGCAAAGGAGATATGATTAATGGAAGAAAATAGAATATATGAACTAAAAGAAGAAGCCTCAGAGAATGAACTGATCGATATAGTAAGCAGTATATTTCCGAACAGCAGAATAATCTATTTCATGATCCCAGACTGCTATAATGATTTTAGGTGCGAGTTACATGGCGTATATAAGCAGGACGTGAGATAAAGGGAAAGCTAAAAAAAGGCTTCACAATCGGTTATATCGATGAAAATCCTTTGCAGTACTTATATGCTTTTTTTGAAAGAAGTATGGGGATTCCATTTGTCATTACGGAAGAAAAGGTAAGCTTTACGTTTAAACGGTTGAACTCTTGGAACTATAGTAAATTCTTTAAGTTATTTGTAACGAACAAAGTACCCCATATTATGTGTGGACCTGATAATCAAAGCTTGATCTATTATCGTGCATTGTAATAATAAACATATGCTATTTATAGGGAAAAGTATAATGAAAATTCATGTGAAAAGTTAAAATGCTAAAAACATATCACAACTATTTCTGCTCTCATAATAAAAATTAAACATCAATTAGAAAAGGTGCTTCTATGTCAAATGCTCTCCCAAATCCGCATCGCAGTTTGTGCACCTGAAGATATGCCGATTAAAAGTTTTTATCAAGGGGTGTTTGAAGAAGTGTTTATCTTCTTCCACCCATTTATAAAGCCAAAACAGGATAGAAGAGAAGCTTTTCCTGATAAAAATAAGCGAAAAATGATCGGTTTAAAATAGTTACTTGGCAAACTTTTTTAAAGAATAAGAAAGTATAAACTTAGGTGCTTATGGATAATGAAATAACCGAATAGTCACGTCCAGCGCAAGCGCCAGCAACGATGCGACTTTAGAAATGCGCCCTACGATAAGGCCTCATCGGTTCGTCGCAAAGAGGAAGGCCGACTAAAAACGGGCTTGCCGCCTGACGTCGGCATATCCCTGTTTTTAGTGGCATGGTTCCTTTATCTTTAGTTGATTCGTTCCATTCGCTACGTTGCTAAACGGGCGCTTGCGCCTTTGTTCGCTTGTCTGGTATAGCTGATATAAACCAGCTTGATATAGGTCTGCGAACGAGTATTTCCGCTTTAACTGGGGCTAAAATGGATGAAGCAACTGTTGTGACCATCGAACAGGTTTGTAAGGAGCAAGGCTTGTGGCAGCCTGGAGAGGGTAGACTACCGGATATCTTAATCTATCCTCTTTTGAAAGGTATTCAAAAAGTTGGTCATGATTGGATATGGTGTGGTGATGAATTTGGAACTGAACGCAAATTAGAAAGTATATCTGAGTTGGCCAACTCTAGCAATATATCAGATGATTATACCAACTTTTTTATGCATCATAATGAACTGCTCGTAACGACGTATTGGGATAGCCATTATTCCATGCTCTGTTCGACAAAAGAGACCAGTGAAGCAGTGCGAGCAAGTTCTCATTTAGAAGGGTTTTATTCAATGATGAAACGGATATTTATTGGAGTCTAAGTAGCCTGAGAGGTTAATAGTGCGAAAAGGGAATAGTCCATCTATCATACTTAAATATGAATATCGTAACGGATTGTTTTAGTATAAAAACTGAAACCATTTTTCTAAACATGGTATAGTAATACATAAGGAGGTGGAGGAGTTGAATCACAGATTCTTTCGGTCGTTCATAATACTGGTGTTATTTGTATGCTTACTGTCGAGTCAAGCAGTACAGAAAATGAATCAACTACCTAGTATGAAAGCAGAAGATACAACGATCACTTCTGTTGTACAAGCTTCTCAGGACGAAGCGATACAAGTTACTTCACTTATTATTCCTACACCAAACGATGTGTCATTGCCAACAAGAATGCCTCCTATGAAGCAAGTCGTATTTTCGAATTTGATGAAAGATTATTTTAACAATAGGGAACTCTATGTTACGGATACGAGTCGAATGGTGGAATCGATGAAGTACCATTCTAATTATCTCTCTGTTCATGCTTCATAACGTTTATGAAAGCATGAAAGGAGAATAGAAATTGAAGCAGTCACAAGGAAAAGCAGAATGGAAAGAAGCATTCGTGTGTTATTTGGTTATTCTTATCATTTTAGGTGCATTTTTAGGGACAATTGCAATAAGTGGAGAATTGACAGGTACGCATTGGATAAGCTATATACGTAAATTTGAATGGGATATTAATATAGATTTATTACGACAGCTGTTCTTGCTTGAATAACTTTATGGAAGTGCATCCCAGGAGTTCGTTTAATACTCGAACTCCTGGGATGCTTTTTATTCCACGTATAATAGCCAGCAAAAACTCTCCTTCCATACTAGGGTGGTAATCCATAAATCCATAAGGGTAAGTTTGGAGAACTAACTGCAAGTCCTGTAAACTATGTTCAAAAGGCCTTTAGGGCAGGGCCACTCGGGTACTAATAACCCACGAAGGTGTCTATCGGCTTCTATGAACCAATATCTAAGGACAGGATGATAAGCTATTACAAAGCTAATTTTAAAATCTCGACAATATCTGCAGCATACAACTTTTTCAAATGTCCAACAGGTTGGGTGTTATTTTTTGTTGCTCGATTTGCCATTTCGACAAAATGTGTGTCGTCCATTCCGAATTCACTCAAACGAGACTTCATGCCCATACTGTTAAAGAAATCACGCGTTTTTTCTATACTCCGTTGAATGATTTCTTCTTTAGAATAAGCAAAAGGATCAATTTGGAATACACGGACTCCATACTTAACAAAAATATCTGGATGAAATTGGCTTACATATTGCATCCAAGCTGGGAATACAACTGCCATCCCTTCACCATGGACAATTCCATATTGCCCGCTAATTTCATGCTCAATTCGATGTGACGCCCAATCCGGTTCACGTCCTAATTCTAAACTATTGTTATGTGCCATGACGGCAGTCCACATTACTTCAGCTCTTAAATCGTAATTTTCTAATTGAGTCATCAATTTTTGCCCGCTGATTAAAAGTGATTGAATTGCGCCTTCGAGAAGAAAATCAGTTAAATTGACATTTTCGATGCTGGTGAAATAGCGCTCTAAAAGATGCGTTAAAATATCGGATACGCCTACGCCAGTGTGATAGCTTGGGAGTTTTACTGTAAATTCCGGGTTCAGAATCGAAAATACCGGAATAATTAAGTTTGTTTCTACACCTAGTTTGTGCTCAGCGTTAGAAACAATGGTCGCGTTTGACATTTCGGATCCAGAAGATGCCACAGTAGATATTACACCAATAGGTAATGCTTTTTCTACTTCTGCTTTGCCAATAAAGAAATCCCAAGCATCCCCGTCGTGCAATGCACCAAAGGCTACGGATTTAGCTGTATCGATCACGCTGCCACCACCTACAGCTAAAATGAAGTCAATTTGATTTTCTTTTACAATTGTTACCAAGTGACGAATTAAAGTGATTTCTGGGTTGGGAACGACATCTCCATTTTTGAAAATCTTTATATTTTTCGCATGCAGCTTTGCTTCGATTTTGTCATAAATCCCCAAGTCAAAGATATAGTCGCCGCTATAGAGCACTAATACATTTTTGGAATGACTCTCTGCATCAATTAGATCTCCAATACGACTTTCCTCACCTTTTCCAAAATAGATATTTGCTGGATTATAGTAGTTAAAATTTTGCATGATTAATTTAAACTCCTTTAACATATAAGTATTTGTTGGGAGACGTATATCATTAAAGGAATCAATGAGATTAATAAATTAATTGCATATTATTACTTTGAAAGAATTCAATCCATTCCTTAGATGGCTTTTGATCGGTAATAATTGTAGAAATATGAGAAAAGTCATCAATTAAATGAATGGTTCTAAAATCAAATTTTGTGTGGTCCACAACTAAAAAGTTTTGCTCTGATTGCTGTAGAAACTGTTTTCTAATCAGTGATTCTTCTTCGCTGTAATCCGTTGGACCAATGTGTAGACTAATGCCTGAACTACTTATGAATGCTTTGTCAATTAAGTATCTGGATATAACAGCCTGGGCATTTACGCCAATAAAAGAATGGGTTACATTTCTAAAGTTACCGCCAATAATAATTAATTTAATGGACTTATGATCTTTTAAGACGTTTGCAATATCTAATGAATTGGAAATCACTGTAATTTTTAATGTGGTCCTGTTTAATAATGCTGCGATCGATAATGATGTTGTAGAACTGTCTAAAGCAATGGAATCTCCATCTTCAATAAATTTCAAACATTTATTAGCCATAATTTGCTTTTCTTCTTTAAACATCGTTTCTCTTAATAACACAGGTACTTCTTTATCAAGCGTTTTGGGTTGGTAGGCTCCACCACGAACGCGCTTTAATTTTTTTTCTTTCTCTAAAGTTGCTAAATCTTTGCGGATCGTTTCTTCTGTTACATTTAACCGTTTGCTCAAATCTGTCACTTTTACGCTACCAGTATTATTGAGTTGTTTTAAAATTTCTTGTAATCTGTCATATTTCATCAAAAGAATCTTTCCTTTACGATTTACTACTTGCACCTTATCACAAAATAAGTTAAAAGTAAATAAAACAAAGCATAATTTCAAACTTTTTGCAAACAAATTCCAAATAAACCAAACTAAATTATTTTGAACTTCTTTGAAAAGTATTGACAATCTGTTTTATCTCGCTTATGATTAATTCCGTTGGGAGCGTATACATAAAGTTTCATAAATAAATATAACGGAAAGGAGTAAAGGTTTATTTAAGGTTGGGGGGAGTCGTGTTTTCTAACTATCTTAGATAAGAGGAGAATCCTAATGCAGAAAAACGAAGAAAAAAACAAAACTTCCAATAAAGGGAAATTTATGGGGCTTGTTCCGCTAATCATCTTTTTGGCTTTATATATGTTAACTGGTTTGGTCTCAGGTAATTTCGAAAATATGCCATTAATGATTGGAATATTAATTGCCTCAGGCATTGCATTAATGATGTCGAATAAAGACAACCCAACAAAGCTTGAAGAGCGTGTGACGATGTTTTGTAAAGGTGGCGGCGATCACACATTGATCTTAATGGTTATTATCTTTATTTTAGCTGGGGCATTTCATGGTGTAGCAAGTGGAATGAATGCTGTTGATTCAGTTACAAATTTAGGTTTAAGTGTTTTGCCATCTAATTTAATTTTACCAGGTTTGTTTATAATCGGTTGTGTACTCAGCTTCTCCATGGGAACGTCCATGGGAACGGTAGCGGCTTTGGCACCACTAGCGATTGATATAGCTGATAAAACCGGATGTAATATAGCGCTGGTATGTGGGATTGTTGTAGGGGCTGCCATGTTTGGCGATAACTTGTCTTTTATTTCTGATACAACTATTGCTGCAACCCGTACGCAAGAAATATCTATGAAAGATAAATTCAAAGCAAATGTTTTAATGGTTTTGCCGGCGGTAGTAATTAATTTAATATTATTGGTTTTTGTTCCTATTGATACTGTTTCAATCTCTGGTTCTTATGAATACAACTTGATAAACATTATTCCGTATCTGCTAGTTATTGTTTTGTCATTAATAGGTATTCAAGTAATTACAGTGATGGTTACAGGAATTTTTGCAGGTATGTTCATTGGTTTATACCATGGAGATTTTACGATTATTGAGTTCATGAAGATTGCTCATGATGGCATGAGGGGCATGGAAGATATGGCTATTATTGCTATTTTGGTTGGTGGACTCGTCGCATTGATGAAATATCTCGGAGGAATTGATTGGCTTCTTCATACACTTACTAGAAAAACGAAAACAGCACGTGGTGGAGAGTTATCTATTGCAGCTCTTGTTAGCCTAATGGATATTTCAACTACGAATAACACGATTTCGATTATAGCTGCAGGACCATTAGCAAAAGATATATCTGATGAATTCGGTATCTCGCGTTCACGTACAGCAAGTTTGTTAGATGTATTCTCTTCTGCTTTTAATGGTTTGTTACCTTATGCGGGGCAATTATTAGTAATTGGTGGAATGGCAGGAGTATCACCTGTTAGTATTATGCCGTACAATTGGTACTCTATTTTAATGATTGTAGTTGGGTTAATTTCTATTGCAATAGGTTTTCCAAAAGGGAAAGATGTAAAGGTTAACTAGTTATGTGAATTGCTTAACAATCGATATACGCAGGAACTTCTCTTCTAAGACGGTTGCCCGACTCGTCTTATCCTAGCTTCGGGAAGTTCCTCGTTAGCGAAAGCGAAAATGAATATTCTTTCGTACCTTGAATATTTTACACATGGAAGGTATGAGGAGTATTTCTCCATGAAACCTTTTATATTCAGTTATAAAAGAACGGCTTATATAATAATAGTAACATGTGTTAGGGAAAAAGACATGTCAAAGAGCTTAGAGGCTTTGAACGAAATGTTATTCCATTTTACGAGTACGTTAAAGCTTTCAAAAATATATATGCCAATCAAAAAAGTTAACAGGAGGAGAGTACGATGTCTAAATTTACACAGCATTTTTTAATGTCCCATAAAGATGTAAAAGAATTTGTGACGGAGGAGCTGGAGCTATTTTCTAATCATGCAAAACTTACGGTAAGTGAAATTGGCGATGGTAATATTAATTATGTGTTTCAAGTAGTCGATGAAAAATCAGGAAAGAGTGTCGTCGTGAAACAAGCGGACGTATTACTGCGATCTTCTGGTCGTCCGCTGGATATTTCACGAAACAAAATTGAAGCAGATATTTTAAAAATACAGTACGACTTAGTGCCGGAATTTATCCCGGAAATTTATAATTATCATGAAACGATGAGCGCACTAACGATGGAGGATATCTCTGCGTTTAAGAATTTACGTTATGAATTAATGAATGAACAAATCTTTCCGAATTTCGCAGAAGAAATAAGTACCTTTTTAGCAAAGGCGCTATTGCCAACAACTGATTTATGCTGGGATCGTCATGAGAAAAAAGAACTGGTTAAGAATTTTACCAATGTAGATATGTGCGATATTAGTGAAGACCTTGTGTTTACAGAGCCGTATTATAACTACAAAGACCAAAATATTATTATTGAAGCTAACCAGCAGTTTGTAGAAGAACATATTTATCAGAATGATGCATTAGTCAGTCATGTGGCAACACTGCGACACAAGTATATGAACAATGCCCAAGCTTTAGTACACGGAGATTTACATTCTGGCTCGATTTTTATTAATCAAGAGGGTATAAAAGTCATTGATCCGGAGTTTGCTTTCTATGGACCAATGGGCTACGATATCGGAAACGTCATTGGAAATTTATTCTTTCCATTAGCGCGTGCTCATTATTACAATGGAGATAAGCAGTTTCAAGCATGGTTAGAACTTACCATTGCTGAGGTTTATGATCAGGTAAAGGATAAACTTACAGCTGTTTATAATGAGCGAGTAACGTTGCCAATCTATACAAATGCAACATTTAAGGCGTCTTACCTAGCTGAAGTGATGGCTGATTCTTTAGGATATGCAGGAACAGAAATCATTCGTCGTGTCATCGGTGATTCCAAAGTAAAAGAAGTGTCAGAAGCGCCGATTGGAGAGGAGCGTATTGCTATGGAACGTGCACTGCTTAAGATGGGAATAGAATTAATTACACAACGGAAAGAGATAGTAACAGGTACGGAATTAGTCCGCCGTTTTAATATGATAATGGCTTAACTACGACTTTAGGAGGTTGTTGAAGATGCAACGTGCTGATTATGATTTGCCATTTTTATTAACATATGAGAATGTAGCTTGGTATGAGAATGGCAAAGTAAGAATATTAGATCGCCGGATTTATCCAACAGAAGTGCGGTTTGTCGAATGCACGACTCACCAAGAGGTTGCCCAGGCGATTACAGATATGGTGACGCAAAGCGCCGGACCATATACTGCAGCTGGTATGGGCATGGCGTTAGCAGCTTACGAAACGCGTGGGAAAAAAGAAGCAGAGCAAGTAGCTTTTTTGGAAAAAGCAGCTCACACGCTTGCTTGTGCTCGACCAACCACTGCCAATCGAATGGGAAAAATCACAAAGGGCTGCTTCGAGGTAGGAAAAGCGGCATTAGCAAAGGGTGAGGACCCGATTGAAGCTATTTTTCTATCAACGGTAGATTCTTTGAATCGCCGGTATTCGATTATGGATCAAGTGGGTAAGCATTTAATCAAGTTGATGCCTCATAACGGAAAGGTCTTAACACAATGCTTCGGAGAAACTATAGTCGGCACCTTCCTGCGAGCTGCGAGATCAGAAAATAAAGATTTGGAGATTTTTTGTGCAGAAACACGTCCCTATTTGCAAGGTGCACGTTTAACTTCCAGCTGTGCAATTGATTTAGGCTTTCCAACAACGGTTATTACTGATAACATGGTAGCCTATGTAATGGAATATAAACATATTGATGTGTTTACGTCAGCAGCTGATTCGATCGCAAGGGATGGTCATATAGCCAATAAAATTGGTACCAATCAAATTGCTATTGTCGGTCAACATTATGAAGTTCCTTACTATGTTACAGGGATTCCAGATACAGATAAGCAGACGAAGGAAGATATTGTGATTGAAGAACGCGATCCAAAACAAGTGTTAGCGTATCGGGGAATCCCCAATACATTAACAGGAGTTCAAGCTATCTATCCGTCTTTTGATATTACTAGCCCATCGCGAATAAGCGGAATTGTGACAGATAAAGGTGTCTATTCTCCTTATGATTTAGCTACATATTTTTCTGAGGAGCAGACCCGTTTTTATTAAAAAGCAATCCATATAAGAATAAGAATAATGAGTCATATCTTTTGCCATAATCATCTTTGGAAAGGATGGATGACCAGGATCACAGGATGAGTTTTCCCGCAAATAACTGGCAGTAAGACATCTGATTTTATTCTACGCGTAAAGCTAAAGCATTAGAAGTGGAGGATCTAACTGGCAAGTCGATTGCCAAATTCTGTTCAGGTCTTTAGGTCATACTCTTGCGTACTATACTAATCAGTTGCGGAAGTAAAACCCCCACTGATGGAAGATTCACTATGTGATCATGTGAGAAAACTATAATGAGTGAGGATAATACAATGAAATATGTTGAAAAACGGAAACAGATTGTGGAATATGGAAAGAAACTATTAGAAGAGAAGCTAACGACTGGAACCGGCGGAAATATTAGTATATTTATTCGCGAAGATCAAGTGATGCTGATTTCACCAAGCGGTATTCCTTATCCTGATATTAAAGAAGAAGATATCGTACTACTAAATCTTGAAGGTGAGGTGTTGGAAGGCAATCGTAAGCCTTCCAGTGAGTACGATATGCACCGCATTTTTTATCAACGGACAGCCCATGTGAACTCGGTGGTGCACACCCATTCGGAGTATGCGACCGTATTTGCTTGTTTACATGAGGAGATCTTGCCGCTACATTATATCATTGGATCAGTGGGCAATAAAATTCGCTGCTGTGATTATAAAACGTTCGGCACGTATGAATTAGCGGAAGAAGTTTTTCAAACGATAGGAAATGATAAAGGTTTGCTTCTTGGCAATCACGGTGTTATTGCAGTTGGCGAAGATTTACCTGCGTCTTTTTCAGTTGCGAAAGATATTGAATTTATTGCAAAGCTGTACTACCGTGCACGTAGTATAGGTAAGCCAGTCCTTTTATCAGATGAAGCACTTGAAGAGGTTGTTGAAAAATTTGATACGTACGGGCAATTAAGGACATACGGTCAAGATTAAGTTAAAATATTTCTCTGGGTAAAGTATCAGACAATAGGTTGGAGAAGCGGGGTGAAGGTGCTTCCTTTTATAAATGATTAGTTTGGTGGCCAAAGGATGTTCAAAAACTCTTAGCTGATTTCGGTGTTTTTTAAACATGCATTTCTAGTAAAAATAATCCATTATGCAAACAAATAAACTCCTTGTTGGTGTACGCAGCAAGGGGTTTATTTTATTATCTCGAAAATTATATCCCGCATAATGTGCTGTAAGACCCCCACTCCAGGAGTTGGATAATCTGTACTTCAACAGGACTAAGAGGGAGATAACAGCACCTAAATGCCCGATTTGTTTAGAGGTCTTTAGGTCATACCCTTGAGGTACTAACAATCAGCGGGGCATGAAAGAAAACCCTCGTCACTGATTAAAGATTCACTTTATAGTAGCACAAATAAATTCGCCGTGTTAGCATTGTTTAAAACGGGTAATGCATAAGAAACACGTCCATGCTTGAAAGCAAATCATCTTTTAATGATTTGTTACAGCATAAAACTAAATTATGTATTTTCTAAAAAGATAAGAAAGTATAAGATTTTTTTGGTTTATAGTATAAGAAAAACACAGGCTTCCGCCATAAGACTTGGCGACAAGCCAAGTTTTTCTAAAAAATTGCAGAGGAGGAATATAATGAAACAACAACAGCTAGTTTTAAACGAACGCCCTAATGGATTGCCGAATGCTGATACGTTTGCATTTAAAGAGATTAACGTAGAGAATCCTGGTCATGAGCAGTTATTGCTAAAAACACTATATATTTCCGTTGATCCATATATGCGCGGGAGAATGGCAGATGGTCCTTCGTATATAGAGCCGTTCCAAATCGGAGAGCCGCTAAGCGGTGGTGTCGTGGCTCAAGTTGTCACTTCAAAAAGTGAGCAATTCCAACAAGGTGATATTGTCACTGGAATGCTGAACTTTCAAGAGTATCATGTGGTTGAGGCCAATCAAGTACGGAAGGTAAATACATTTGGCTTACGTCCAAGTGTTGCTCTTGGACCTTTAGGAATGCCGGGGTTGACAGCTTACTTTGGCATGATGCATATTGGCGAACCAAAACAAGGGGAAACAGTAGTCATTTCAGGCGCAGCGGGGGCAGTCGGTCAAGTGGCAGGGCAGCTGGCTAAGAGAGCAGGCGCTCACGTAATAGGGATTGTTGGTTCCAAGGAAAAAGCGAACTATATTACTAAAACATTAGGCTATGATCATGCGATTGAATACAAGCATGGAGATGTGCCCCGGCAATTGAAGGAAGCTTGTCCAAATGGGATCGATATATACTTTGAAAACGTTGGTGGAGAAATTTCCGACGCTGTATGGCCGTTATTAAATACATTTGCACGTGTACCAGTATGTGGTGCCATTTCTTCTTATAATTTAGAAGCAGGAGAATATGATATCGGCATTCGAGTACAGACATATTTGATTAAAGCTAGGGCCAAAATGCAAGGTTTTTTAGTAGGGGATTATGCGGATCACTTTAAGGAAGCATATGAAGAATTAGGAGAAGCAATAGCCAGTGGAGAGTTAAAATATGAAGAGACTATAAGAGAAGGGTTTGAATCAATTCCTGATGCGTTTATCGGCTTATTTACAGGTGAGAACATCGGGAAGCAACTGGTGAAAGTAGCAGAACAAGAGTAAAAATTAGAATTTATATAATCCGAGCACAATCTTAATAAAGTAGATTGTGCTCTGTTTTGGTGTGATGGCTGTTCCTTTATATTATTCAGCTTGTTAAAAATATGTGCAAACTTCCATGTTATCGATTTTTATCCTAATCCATTTTAAAGAAATTGCCTTGCCATATGAAACAGCTAACTTTTGTAAATCATTCAAACAGGGTACAATAACCCTGAAAGGAGCATTTATACGTATGCAAATCAAAGACGAACTACCAGAAAGCATAAAAGAGCAATTACAACATTACCAAACAAATACCACAACTTATACAGCATTAATCAGGAAAGGTGGCTATATGCCGCCGAATAAGGAAATAGTCACTGATGCTATCACAGCTCTTTTATTGGGAAAAAACATTTTACTAAAAGGTCCAACTGGAGCCGGGAAAACAAAGTTTGCTGAGACATTATCCAATCTGTTTCAACAGCCCATGTTTAGCATCAACTCCTCGGTTGATATAGATGCAGAAAGCTTGCTTGGCTTTAAAACACTTAATTATGAGGGAGAAAAGCAAGTGATCGAATTTATCCCTGGTCCGGTGATAAATGCGATGGAGCATGGAACTTTTTTATATATCGATGAAATTAATATGGCAAAGCCAGAGACACTTCCAATTATAAATGGCGTGCTTGACTACCGACGTTCGATTACGAATCCTTTTACAAATGAGATTGTTACTGCAAGTACTGGATTTAACGTTATTGCTGCAATTAATGAAGGTTATGTAGGTACTGTTCCATTAAATGAGGCACTAAAAAACAGATTTATTGTTATTGAAATTCCTTATATTCAAGGAGAGCAACTAAAGCAGTTAATTTTCCGTAATACACAGCTGACTGACGAGACGGTGGTTGATTTATTTGTAAAATTGTCCAATGATCTTATTCAAGCGGTAGCTCAAGGGAAAATTGCAGAGGATGGAGCTTCTATTCGTGCCTTATTAGATGCTTGCGATTTAAGTAAACATATACCTGCTAGACGTGCTATTCAACGGGCGATCGCTGATAAATTGGATGAAGATCGTGAACGGGAATTTATCATGAGTTTAGCGGAAACATTATTTAGTTAGGAGTATGGATGATGTATCGATTTCATCATAACACCATAGACACCGATTTATTTCGTCAGTTACAAGACTTGGCTGCTGTTTTATCAGGAATCCCCGATCTCAAATTTATCTATCGGTTTGGTTCGTATATTGACCTAGTCGATCGAGAAGTAACTGCAAGCAGAACTTGGGATACTGCAAAAAGGGAATATCAAGTAGCCGGCTTGAAAACAGATATTTACTTACGAACAATCGGCTCGCTCTTTTATACAAATGTACAGGCAATGCAACAATACGTAGAGACATTAAGCGGTTTGTCATTGTCTAAATTTGGTGGACAATTATTTGCTTTATTAGAAGATATACGGCTCGAGGAGAGAATTAAGCAGGAGCGCCCTGGCACGAGGGAGGAATTTGCTATAAGAAAACGCTATTTAAAGCATCAATTTGACAATGACCGTGCTGCCCATGTAACGAGGGGGCTTGCTCTTGATGAATTATTCTGTTTAATTTATTTGCGCATCCAGTCTGATGTTGCAGAGCCGAGTTTTCCAAGAGCGACCTTTAAGCAGCTTGAACAACTCGAAAAGCTTGCCCCATATTTATTTGCAGTCTTTGAAGCGAAAAACACGCGCGATATTGCGCGAATTTCGCTCGACATCCTGAAAGAATTGTCGGCTAATAATTATATCGACATGCTTCACGATTATTTTGTACTTCCAATCAGCCATGTCGATGCTTTTTCCAAAAATACATTATTTGATGAATTAACTCGAACGGACCCATTGGAAAATGACGACAAAGAAGAGCTGGATGAAGACAAAAACGAATATATTGACGAAACGTTTTCGACATGGCACAGAGAAAACGAGAACAGCAACCGCAAGCAAACTTTTCTGCAGTTTGAACTAGAGGTTGGAACGAAAACCAATATGAAGGGAAGTGGGGCAAGGGAAACAGAAGATGGCGATCAAGCTATGGGAACGATACATGGGGCTTCAGGTCAAACCAAAAACAAAGATTACTCGGATCTAGAGTCACTAGATAAGCAGGAAAATAAGCAAGGGAAACGCGATCAAGATAAATATGGAGAAGAGAATAAAGATGCAGTAAAGCTGATTAAACGAACTGTAACCCCAACAGAATCAGACTTATCCCTATATGATAAATATGTGGATGATGTCGAGCCATATAAGCGAAAGCTGGCAAATATACTAAAAAAGGCGTTGGAGCATAAACAGAACGCTCCTAGAAAAGATATTATGGCTGGACGTTTATCTAGAAAACTGTTGCCCATTTTCCTTGATGAGAAACCGCGAATTTTCTATAAAAAGAACGAGGAGGCAAAGGAGTTTGATGCCGCATTTACGTTATTAGTTGATTGTTCGGCTTCCATGTATGGGAAAATGGAGGAAACAAAGCGTGGAATTGTGTTGTTTCACGAAGTATTAAAAGCTTTTCATATTCCTCATTCCATTATTGGTTTTTGGGAAGATGCAATGGAAGTGAAGGAGCATTATCAACCAAACTATTTTCATGTGATTCATTCTTTTACGGACTCTTTTTATGCATTTAACGGTCCTAAGATAATGCAACTTGAACCCCAAGAGGATAATCGCGATGGGTTTAGTATTCGTGTAGCCACGGAGGAGCTTGCCGCCAGACGAGAAAAGAATAAATTTTTACTTGTTTTTTCAGACGGAGAGCCAGCCGCTGCAAACTATAATCAAAATGGAATTGTGGATACGAATTTAGCAGTAATAGAGGCAAGGAAGCAAGGAATAGAAGTAATTGGTACGTTTCTGGCCGACGGAGAGATTGATGAGCTTGAGGATCAATTGATGCAAAATATTTATGGAAGGGAAAGGATACTTGTTCCAAACGTAGCAGAGCTGCCCAATCATTTTGCACCACTTATAAAAAAGTTGCTTTTAAAGACGCTTTAGATCGCGTGCGCATGATAACCTGGTCGTCCCTTGATTTGATGGCTGTAGTCATATAATCGACCAAGGTTGAGTGGAAATCGCGTGGCTGTAGCTCGGAAACGACCGATTTTACGATGAGCTTGAGCATGTTCGCCCTTGAACGAGCATTCTGGCGGATGCTCAAGTATGCTTGCTTTAGAAGCAAGTATTTCTGCTGCCAATCAGAGCGCCGACGTCAGGGAATCGGGGAGGTTCACGAAGAATCAAACACACTTTGAAAAAAACAATGATCATGCTTATCAGCTAATTACAGCCTTACATTTATTAAATTAAGTAGGTATTTTCACATTATAAAGGAGTTGTCCAAGTATTTCGTTGGCGAAAAGCTCCTTTTTTCGCAGAAGAGAAAACTGTATGTAATAGATCGTAGTCAATAATTTACAAAATTAATAGATTTTTAAGTCATTGTGCGATAAAATTGAAGCAATATTTCTACATTTAATATGGTAATTTTGGAAAAGGGTTGTTGGGGATGTCGTATCAAAACAATGTGTTTAAGTTTCTTTTTTCAATGGAAGACCATTTATTGCAAATAAAACATGCAGAAAGAATTCGGAACTTCTGGAAGGGTATTGGCGTTTTAATAGTTTGTACGATTTTGTTATATGGCTTAATGGCTTATATAGGGATGGGTACCGCAATTCTTTCACCGAATATAGCAAAGCTCAATCCATTGGAATATGAGCAGCAGAAGTTTTGGTTTATGGTTGGCAGAATGGGATATGCTGCTTTGTTTGCAGGATTAGTTTTATTTGTCCCATCATTATTCTACTATGCTGTTACCGGGATACCTTATCGCAAAATAGTGATGATGCAACAAGTGGTTTTACTCGTTATTTTAGTAGAACGTTTGACTTGGATTCCGCTTGCTATGTGGAATGGACTGGATTGGTACGTTTCCCCGCTATCATTCGGGATTATTGCTTCTTATCTTACAGAACATGTTTATTTCACTTATTTTTTTGGAATGATTTCGTTATTTCAAATTTGGATTATCGGGTTTCAAGTGAAGTATTTAGGTTTTTTCTGTGAAATAAAGAAGCTTTGGTTATGGCTCATGGTGATTGGACTGCACGTGTTTTATTGGGCTATGGCCTCTGTGCTGGCATTTGCGGATCAATACTTACTAAATGGGTGGTTTCATTAATGTCAAAAACAAGAAAGCGATTGCAAATGATTGCTGTTGCCTTATTTATCGGTGTGAATATTCTCTTGGTTTATATGGATGATGATGGGAAAGTAGACCGCATTGCATATGTTTCTCATTGGACAGCGGTTTTTCAATCTGATTTGGAAAAGAAAATACATACTACAGGTGTGTTAGCATCTGCACAAGAAAATCACGTATATTTTGATCCATCAACTGGGAGCTTTGAAGCTTTTGCAGTGGAAGAAGGGAGTTCGGTGCAAGCTGGTGATGCGCTATTTTCCTATAAAGTAGCTCGTTATCAAGAAGCAATGTCCAAATTGCTGGAAAAGAGAACTCAGTTGGAAGAAGAACTAGCAGCCGTTGAACAAGCAATGACGCAAATGACAGCGTTGCAAATACCTGAAGTTAATTTAGAAGCGGATGCGGGTCTGGAATGGACAGAGGAAGTGCTTAAAATTACGATTCCCCAAGACCCTGTTCAGGCAAATTTAGTAAAGCAGCAGTTTTTGTTGGAAAAGGAAAAAGAAGCAGCACAGAAGCAAGCTGCATTGGCGAGTGTGGACAGGCAATTAGCTGAGCTTGAGGAAACGGGTGATACGATTACAGTTGAAAGTCCATATGAAGGGATAATAACGCAGCTTTCGGAACAATTAAATGATCCAATTATCACTGTTTCTGGTACGGAATTGCATGTGGCGGGGGAACTAACGGAACAAGAAAGAGTTTATGTTAAAAAGAACCTACCTGTCGATATGGAGGTTATGGAGTTGAACAAGTCATTAACTGGAACAGTAACACAAGTGAGTGAAACACCAAAGGAAGAAGCTGCTGCAAAAACCTCCAGTATCTATCCGTTTATCATTGAGCTAAAGAGGGCTAATGAACAAGATGCAGCTAGGGATAGTGCAGACGAAACGGAAGATAATGAACAGGATAAAAAAACAAAGGATAAGAAAATGGAAGACCAAGAGCAGCTTCAATCTGCGACAGAAAGAGAATTGTTATCAGGATATCATGTGGATATAGACATCATAACAGATACTTCAGAAGAAGCTCCTGTACTAAACGAAGCAGCGATCTTTCAAAAAGATGCTTGGAAGATGACGGAAAGTGGTAAGGTTATACGTCAGCAACTAACGACAGGTATTGAGGAAGGAGACAGGATTGAAATAACATCAGGACTAGATATAGGAGATAAAGTAGCTTTACAGCCGGAAAGCCAGTTACGTTCACAAGCTGCATTTATTACACCTTTAAAATGGGAGAATGGATTCAAGAGAACGATGTCGCCAAAGGGTATGAATTGGTTTGAGTTTTTCGTGACGGGGATAGTAAGCAGATAAAAAGCTAGGGAAAAACAGCTGATTAAAAAAACGAACAATAAAGTAAAACTTCAATCAGTGGGGATTCTTTCATCCACCACTGATTATTAGTGCCGTAATGGTATGACCTAAAGGAATCGGGCATTTAGATACCGGTATCTCTCACTTAGTTAGGATTAGCAAGTTTTTGGCTAACAAATTATAGCCTAGAGTACCTTCTAGATATTCTTTTACGATAGTTAACTTGAATTTTTCATTATACTTTGCCATACAAAAATACCCCGAAAGTTAGATTTTTAACTCTAACTTTCGGGGTGCAGTACCTTTTTCGGATCTTATTTCATTAAATACTTTTATATCCCAAACTGTGATTGGTGCATATTAACTATGTGAAAACACCTATGTTTTTCTTACATTTCCAGTTTATGCATAAGGCTTATCGTAGCTTATTGTTCCTATCCCATTTTTTTCCTTTTAATTAAGCGAAATTTATTCCTATTGCAAATGGGACAACCTTTGTTCTTCAGTTCCTCTATAGTTGAGAAATCACCCCGAATGCCAACAAGTATGGAATGATGACACTGTTTACACTCATACGTTCGTAAAATTTGTTTTACTTCTCCGGTATAAATGGCATCTTTATAATCCCCTGAGATAATTGGCTTTGCAGCTTCTGTTGTTTTTAGTATGATCATTTGCCCTTTATTACCAATCATTTGTGCGCCTTCATACTCATTAAAATGTAAAATCACCTCTTTGATGGATAACCCCATGTGTATAAATTCACGTTGCATGGATAGCATAAAGTCAGGAGATTTATGAGCATATGATAAAAATATGGGTAAACTTTTTTCTTGTTTTATTGCTTCTATACCACGGGAAACAAATAATGCCATTCCTTGTAGGGTGTAAGGTGGATCTGTAAAAACGCAATCGAATTTCCCGTGCAACGTCTCAGACAGCGCTTGACGCAAATCAATTTGGTGACAGTTGATTGGCAGCTTCTCCTGCTTTATTATATCTTGAATATAGTTTAAAAACCTTTCATCGATATCTACAACTGTAATTTTCGTGTTAGGGCTTTTTAAAGGGAACAGACGTTTTAGTAGTAAACCGAGTGACACACTCACTAGATCGTCATCACCAATACATATAATGGTTTTGCCAATTAATGAATGCTCCCTTAGACAAAGGATTGCTCGATGTAAGCTGGTTGCGGGAGTGCATTTCGACTGATCAATTTGTACATTTACTTCCGGTCGCATTTGAAAGAGTTGTGTAAGTACTGATAATAAATCAGCAAGCTCTGTTTTCCAATCGGTTTGGCTGTTCATTAATTTCTGGTACAAGCTCTTATCTAACCCACCATACCCCAATTCATTTTCAATGTATATTATCCCTTCACGGGTACAACGCACACCACGATCTTGCATAAGAAGACCTGCTTTTATGAACTCTTTCTTAATGGCAACAGCAATTGGGACGGGAAGAAGCATTTTTCGTGCCAATTTTTTTGTTGAAATTCCTGGATTTATATAACACTCAATCAGTAGCTGTTCAATTACCTTGGCTCCTTCTTGAAGATTTAAATTTGTATTTGCCTTCTCTATATAATTTTTCACGGAATCACTCTTTCCATCGGTATGATAAAGTTTTATTCGAAATGTAAGAGCACAACGTCATCCAATGATGCTTTTATTTAAACAAAAAAGGACAGAATTTGAACATTTCGTTCATCTTCTGTCCTGTTAGGATATAGACTATAAATGGGATTTTCTAGCTTCAAAATGGTTTCTGAATACAGAAAAAACCGCAAATATAAACAGCTAAGTTAATAGTCATAAATTTAATGGATGATCGTAGTGTTCTTAACTTAATTGGCAGTCTGCTTTTTTCCCAAGCCAAATAAACCCTCAAGAAAGTGGGGTATTGACAAAAAATGCAGAACAAACCATATACAATTAATTAGTTAAGAACCAAAACCGACATCAAGACAACTCCTATATAATTCATTATTTACCAGATAAAAGTATCATTAAAATACTGAAAAGTCAAGCATGAAAAGGCGAGTTCTAGGAGTCAAAAAAACAAGCCACTTTTGTGTATTCTTATAAGCTATGGCGAATGTAAAAAGAAATAGAAATGACGAATGAGCTTTTTTAGGAGACGCATATGAAGTAGCTAGATCCATTTTAAAAAGTACAAATTTAAAATAGTGCACATTATCCCGTATATAACTAGAGTGAGACCCGCCTTTTCATACTGCGAAGCGAAATCTAGTAGAGTAAAGCGGAGGGTCCAACCGCAAGTCATATACTTGAATTATTTATTGAACCATCCGTGGGGTTTTCTTCGCTAATTGAAAGATTTATGGATGAAATGAACACAAGTTATTTTGACAAGAGGTTTATGTCAAGAAGAGGCTCTATGCAGATCATTTTCTAGTGCTTTTGATTGTTTAGCGTTGTATAGAACGTTAATAATCGCTCCGCTCATGAAAATCATTCCAGTTAAATAAAACCAAATAAGCAGAATAATAATACCACCAAGACTGCCATAAGTTGCAGAATAGTTACTGAAATTGCTAATATAGAAAGAGAATCCGAATGAGATCAGCTGCCAAAGAATACTTGCAGTAATTGCTCCAGGAAGAATATGCTTAATCGGCAGTCGTTTATTAGGAGCAAAACGATATAAAATAACCAGAAAACCTGTCAACACGGTTATGCTGAGCGCCCATCGTAAAACTTGAAAAAATAATCCCATTGCAGCAGTTAATCCGATGAAGGTCTCAAGGAATTGTAGAATGAGATTGCCGAATAGTGGCATAATGATTGCGATAATGAAAGCAATAATCATACTTAAGGTAAGCCCTAAGGCAGTGAGACGAACGAGCAGCATGTTTCGTGTTTCTTCTACCTCGTAGGCTGCATTACTTGCTTTGATAAAAGCGTTCATGGCAGCAGATGAGGACCACAAAGCACCGATGATTCCTAGCGTTAGAAGACCACCGCGTGGCACTTCGACAAGACTGACAATATTTTCTTCCAATAACACGGCAAGTTCATTTGGCAGAACGCTGTTAATAAAAGCAATGGCATCCTCCGAGTTAATTGGAAAATAGGGGACTAATGCAAATCCTACTAAAAAAAGGGGAACAATGGATAATAGGAAATAATAAGCTAATGCTGCTGCTAATAAAGGAACTTGGTCGGATTGAAATTTTTCTAAAAATAAATGAACATATTTTTTGATGGTAGTCATAGAATTTCCTCCAGGCTAAAGTTGCTTTATTCTCCCATACCCTTTATCGCAGTAGACTAATCCACCGTTTGTAAAGGTGATAAGCAGGAAACAAATAGCGTTTCAATCTATCTTGCCAGTGGTATAATGCATTATAAAGAAAGGGGGAAATTTTAAGTGGAAGACGTTTTATATTTGACATTATTAATAATAGCTGTTGCTTTTGCGCTGACAGTTGTTTTTATTGTTATCGTATTACATCGTTTCACCAAATTATTAAGAACAGCAGGGAGCACTTTAGGACAAGTTGAAACAGATATGCAACAAACGATACCGGAGCTACAAAACACACTACATCAAACCCAAGTAACGGTAGATGATATAGGGGAAAAATTACAAGCCACGGATTCCTTATTTGACACCGCTGAAAATTTGGGACACTCTGTCAATCATATTAATCAGGCTATACAAAAAACAAAGCCAACATTAACGAGTAATGAATTAGAAGAAGAAACAAAACTTTATGTGGAAGGGATACGTTGGTCAGCAGCAGCTTCTTATTTATATAAGCAATGGAAAGGAGCAAATACAGCTGCAAAAAAAACAAGTGATTCAATCGATCAAACAGGAAAAGAGGGATAAGGATGTTATTAGAAATTGGTGTATTATTAATTGGCATTGCATTTTTTATTGCGGCCATATTCGTGTCATATGCTCTAAATAACTTGGCAGGTGTTCTTCGAGGTGTTGAAAAAACAGTCGAGCAAGTACCAGATCAAATGAACGCAATGGTTAAAGAAACAACAGGGCTGATTAAAGAAAGCAATCATACGTTAGAGGATATCAACGATAAGATGAAGCAGCTTAGCCCATTGTTTTATGTAGTAGGAGATGTGGGAAATGTGACGCGCAAATTTTCCTCCTCACTCGTACAAGTGACAGAGTCATTAAAGAACAAGTCCGACAATGGAAGTGATCCTATGGGTAAAAAGAAATCCGGGAGCTTATATGGTTCTTTTACAACGGGGTATGATTGGTTAAAAAAACGCAGACAGCAAAAAAAGCAGCAAAAACAAGGTGCAGCAGTGAATAACCATACGAATAATTAGCAAAAACAAGCCGCTCCAAAGCAATAAAGGCAACTGATGAGAGAAAAACCAAGACTCATAAAAGTTGCCTTTTTTATAAGGTAAGAAACCAGCATGGCTTGCCTAGAGCGCGAGCCACCATCTATCATGAAAAAACTTTTGCTTTATAATGTTTAGATTCTTAAAATACTGTCTAAAATAAATGAGTTAGATAAGTTAAATAGAGTTGTTTTTTCATACAAAAGTATAAAATGAGGTGCTTTGGATAAGGAAATAACCGAATAGTCACGTCCGGCGCATGAGCCCAGCAACGATGCGACTTCAGAAATGCGCCCTACGATAAGTCCTCATCGGTTCGTCGCAAAGAGGAAGGCCGACTTAAAACGGGCTTGCCGCCCATATGTCGGCATACCCCTGTTTTAGTGGCATGATTCCTTTATCTCAGTTGATTCGTTCCATTCGCTACGTTGCTAAACGGGCGCTCCGAGCCTTTGTTCCACTATAGGAAAGTATAAGATTTTTTTGGTTTATAGTATAAGAAAAACAAAAGCTTCCGCCATAAACTTGGCGACAAGCCAAGTTTTTCTAAAGGAATAAGAAAGTATAAAATTTGTTGCATTGGGATAAGGGAATAACTGAATAGCCACGTCCGGCGCATGAGCCCAGCAACGATGCGACTTCACGAAATCGCCCTACGATAAGTCCTCATCGGTTCGTCGCCTCACCGTGATTCCTTTATGTAGAAGTAATTTTCCTAATCGAAAACGTCGTTCCAGTTCAAAGGTCTTTAGGTCATAACCTTGCAGCGGGATTAAAGACAATCTACTGATTGAATCATTTTATTATTACTAATTGAAATGGAATGTAAAAGAGACAATCATTAGTAATGTAGGTGAGGTGAATGATTGTCCTGATTAAAAATAAATATGTTATTTAGGATTATCAGCAGCTGGTTGTTTCTTGCTTTGCTTGATTGCATAGTAAGCTATCGTAGCAAGGCCGTAAATACCTTCGAGATGATGTTTATTTGTAAATACATTTCCTTCTGTTGATGAATTTTGTACGTTCATTACAGCATTTACCATGGAGGATGAAGCGGCGTTAGCGGCTCTTGAAGCTCCTCCAACCATATGAAAAATAGGCGTTAATTCTTTAACTTGCTTATTTACTTCATGGAGCGTCTCATGTCCAGTACTTAGGGTGTCTGCAGCTTGATTAGTAAGTTCCTCCACTTGTTCTGGCAATTTGTTCGTTGTTTTCTGTAGGTTGCTTAGTACTCTTGCTAGGTTTAATAGCGGTTTAATTAATATAATAGAGAGTATTAGGAAAGCAACTCCAAAAATAGTAACTCCGAGGCCTAACCAATCCATTTGGCTCTCTCCTTTTTTAATATATTGATGTATTTCTTTAATATACCACGAAATGCCAAATTGTAAACGAAGGTGCATCAATATTCATCCTATTACGTAGACATAATTCCATTGCCTGTCCCATAGACTATAGAAGAGAATAAAGCGAATTTTAGTACAGTAGAAATTCCCTACAGGTAAAAGTAGAAAAAGACGATTCGGGGGACTTTATAAAATAAAATTTTTACTACATGCAGCCTGTCGTTGCCATCCTCGCTTACCTGTTGAATCGCTTTTATGATCAGTGTCCTAAACAAAGGAAAACACTATTCTTCGCACGCTGTATTAGTGCTGAAATTTTCTGCGCTCTGTTGATTAAAGAATAGCGCATTATAGGTTCTTGTCTCTTGAAGATGAGCATTTTAAAGATATTAGATCTGAGTGGAAAAAGGGGGCTAGCAGTTGAAGCAATGGTATAAAATAGTGCTTTGGTTAGTAGGAGTATTTGTTTTAGGGTATCTTATTCAGTTGCCGATTACCAATCAACTATCTTTTAATGTAGGATCTTCCTTTTCATTACCCTTATCCGGGAAGACAATTGTGATTGATCCCGGGCATGGCGGACCGGATGGTGGTGCTGTTGGGAAGGATGATACACAGGAAAAGGACATATCCTTAGAAGTTTCTAAAAAAGTACAAAAATATTTACAGCAAGTTGGAGCAATCGTGTACTTAACACGGGAAACAGATAAAGATCTCGCTTCACCAGATGTAAAAGGGTTATCTAAAAGAAAATCAGAGGATATTCGTAACCGTTTAGCATTTATCAATAAAAAAGAAGCTGACTTTTTTATTACATTGCACTTAAACGCGCTACCTTCGTCTAAATGGAGAGGGGCTCAGACGTTTTATAATCCTCTTAAGGACGAAAATAAGCATTTGGCAGAAATGATTCAGGCAGAGTTGATCCGCAATTTGGAGAATACCAATCGTGCGGCACTAGCGATTAATAATGTTTATTTACTAAAGCATGCGGAAGTGCCGGGTGCACTAGTAGAAATCGGTTTCTTATCCAATGCAGAAGAACGGGAATTGTTGAAGGATTCGGATTATCAGCAAAAAGTCGCAGCAAGCATTTATAAAGGTATTCTGCGTTATATTACAGAGGAGATAAAGGATGAGGGAGAAGAGAGTTAGTTAGAGAATTTGGGCTAAACAAACGTATATAAACTATGAGTGCTTAGAAGCGCTCATTATTTATTTTAAGGACAAGTCTTGTTAGTCAATAGATGGAAAAACAATGAATTAGGTAAGTAATGGAACAGCCTTTTGCAACTAGTACGCTTTCACTAGCTGAACGGAATTACTGATAAATGATAGGCAATCTCATAAACTGATGGATGCTTTATTTTATGTTATACTGACGTTGTATGCATTTACAAAGGGATGGTGATTTCGATGCTAACGAAGGAAGAAGTAATTCAGCTGCTTAACCCTGTTAGAGATCCGTTTTTACATATATCGTTAGAAGAAACTGAAGGTATTAAGGAAGTTAATATTAAAGAAGACAAGAACCATGTGAGTGTAAAAATTGGTATTTCTAAAACCAATACTGCTGAACAGATGCAACTGCAACAAGAGATTGTCGGAATCCTTAAGAGAAATGGAGCGTCTACAGTAGGTTTACGGTTTGAACAGTTACCAGATGACGTTATAAAGAAATATCAACCTGCTGCTGAAAAAGAGCAAGAGGCTGCGTTAATGGGGGGGAATAGCGGTACGAAGTTTATTGCTGTTTCCAGTGGTAAAGGTGGCGTTGGTAAGTCCACTGTCACCGTTAATTTAGCGATGTCCTTAAAACGTTTAGGAAAAAAAGTCGGAATTATTGATGCGGATATTTATGGCTTTAGTGTCCCAGATATGATGGGAGTGGAAGAACGTCCAAAGGTTCGTGGCGAAAAAATTATCCCTGTGGAACGGTTTGGTGTGAAAGTCATCTCAATGGGCTTTTTTGTAGAAGATAATTCTCCGATTATTTGGCGGGGTCCAATGCTCGGAAAAATGTTAAATAGCTTCTTTAAGGAAGTCGAGTGGGGGGATCTAGATTATTTATTGCTTGATCTACCACCTGGAACGGGCGACATTGCAATGGATGTACATGAGCTTCTTCCATCCTGTAAGGAAGTAATTGTTACAACTCCACATCCAACAGCTGCATTTGTTGCAGCTCGTGCCGGTCAAATGGCATTAAAAACAGAGCATGAAATTCTAGGTGTTATTGAAAATATGGCTTATTTTGAAAGTGAGCTTACAGGTCAGAAGGAATATGTATTTGGTCAAGGCGGTGGCAAGAAATTGGCGGAAGTGTTGAAAACAAAAGTACTTGGTCAATTGCCATTGCAGCAGCCGTATGAGGAAGAGGATGTTTTTGCTCCATCTATTTATCAGCAGGATCATCCAATTGGACAAGCATACCACAAAATTGCGGCTAAAATAGTGGCTCAATTGGAAGAATAAAATTGTAGAGGACGTCTCAAGCGTTGATTTAGTAATCTTGAGACGTCTTTTCTTTATAAGACTAAGAAAGTATAAAATGAGGTGCCGGAATAACCGAGTAGCTACGTCTGGCGCATGAGCCCAGCAACTAGGCGACTTAGAAATGCGCCCTACGATAAGTCATGATCGGTTCGTCGCAAAGAGGAGGGCCGACTAAAAACGGGCTTGCCGCTCAGGCGTCGGCATACCCTTGTTTTTAGTGGCATGATTCCTTTATCTTTAGTTGATTCATTCCATTCGCTACGTTGCTAAACGGGCGCCCCGCGCCTTTGTTCCACTATAGGAAAGTATAAGATTTTTTTGGTTTATAGTATAAGAAAAACAAAGGCTTCCGCCATAAGACTTGGCGACAAGCCAAGCTTTTCTAACGTTTGCAGGAACAGTAGCAAACAATTATTGTACATGTTTAACGGGATAGAGTAGCGGTAAGATAAGAAACTAACACAATTCACTGCTTTTTAATGTCGGATGCCATTTGGTAATTTGGTACATTCTCAAGCACTAGATCATAAGGCGCTTCTATTCTACAGTGATTTAAATTGTATCGTCGTCTGATTTCAGTTTATCCTGCATATAAGGTGGTGCTGTAAGACTCCCACTTCAAGAACCGGAGAATCCATACTATAACAAGTTAAGTGGGAGATAACAGTACCTAAATGCCCGATTCGTTTAGAGGCGTTTAGGTCATACCATTACGGTACTAACAATCAGTGAGAGATGAAATACCCCCCCAATGATTGTAGATTCAGTTTATCTGGTAGGGTCAAGGCGTTTATGCTTTTTGTTTTTTTAGCCTCCTCCTCCAGCTTCACCTGCTCCGCCGCCGCCTTCCCCGCCTTCCCCTTTTCCTCCTTCTTCTTCTTTCTTTTGTTTGCCTTGCTTTTCAGCAGCTTTTAGAAGTGTTTCTTGCATTTTTTCTTGGAAAAGTGGAGTTTCAAGCGTTTGTTGAATAGTTTCTTCAAGGTGCTCACGAAATTGCTGGCTTTTCACTACTTGGAGTATTTGATCGTTCATCTCAGGATTTTGCAATAATTCAAGCATTTGTTTTTGAAAACCTGCATCATTCATCAAGCTCTTCATTAGCTTCTTATGTTCTTCTTGCATAGATTTAGTATATTCTTTAACAAAATCGGTATCCTGGAACAGTGTTGTCCACATTTGTTTTCCTTTTTCAGATACAAGCGCCTCGTTAATGGATTTCTTTACAACGTCAGAATCCAAGACAAGCTCTTGTTTCATTTTTTCGTCTGTCATTAACTCACGTATTGCTTTTTTTCCATCTTCTGTTTGTAATATATCAACAACCATTTTCTTTGTTGTATCATAATCTCCTTCTTTGTCCGAGGCATTTCCATCGGTACACCCACTGATAAGAATGAAAGAAACGATAACAGCGATGCCAAGGATTCTTAATCGATTCAAATTCACTTTGGAAATCCTCCTTCCTTCTCTGTTTTAATGTGCGTGGATACAGAGAAAAATATTCGTTATATAAGGAAAAAACGGTTACTTCATGATAGAATACGGGAGAGGAAGGCAAGTTTGTCCGTATGTAAGATGTTCCAGAAAAATCTGTATCCATTGCAGGGAAATTGGACATGGAGTACAGCTGCTATATTGCTTTATTTCGGAGGTAGCTGGCAATAAAGCTGTTTTCCATCGCTACGAGTTGAAAATTAAGGGGGATAAGGGAGAGGATTTCAATTGCAAGTCAAATGCCCAATTCTAATAATCAGTGGGGAGATAGAAAACCAATGATTAAGGTGTGGCTTTTTTCGTTGGATAAAAATCGCCTACTGGATAATGGTTAAAATAATACGTTATAAAGTTTAGGGGGATAAGGGTTTTGAACACTCGAAAATTAGTCAATTTCTTTTTTAAAACGTTGATTATAGGTGGTGTAGTAGGACTTA
This sequence comes from Virgibacillus sp. 6R, assembly GCF_001895305.1. Classification (NCBI taxonomy): domain Bacteria; kingdom Bacillati; phylum Bacillota; class Bacilli; order Caryophanales; family Bacillaceae; genus Virgibacillus; species Virgibacillus sp. 6R. Next base: position 2,667,540 of record NZ_CP017762.1, read on the forward strand.
TTACAAGCTTTTTTGTAAAAGCAGAGGATTACGCTGCAAATCTTGACCCGATAAATTGGATGGAATTATTGGGGTTAATTATCTTTTTTATCGGGTTGGGGCTCGTATTTAGTGTTGTCAGTCAGACAGGTTTTTTTGCATTTTTATTTATTAACCGCTTTGGTTTAGGATTGTTTCGTTCTTTTTGGCCAACCGTGCAAGTATTATTAATTGCATTTGTCGTGTTTGATTTAGTTTATTTTCCATACCAAGCAACAAAAGGAGAAGTGGCTGTTTATTGGTATATCTTAATGGCGGCAGCTATATTAGCTTACGGATGGATTGTTTCAACCATTAAAGCAAAAGAAACGAACAAGCAAGCGTTTATCCCTGCATTGTTTTTAATGGTAGTAATCACGACTATTGAATGGGTGCCAGGACTGCGAACAGAAGGTACAGATTATGCTTGGTTAATGATCATTCCTTTGTTAGCTTGTAATACATATCAATTATTGGCACTACATCGAATCAACCAGAATAATGCTAGTTCTCAAGCTACATCTTCAAATAGAGCAACAATAAAAGAAAAAGCAAAAGGTTAAAGGGTGGAATGTTTCATCATATGTAACTGGCAATAATATCTTGTCATCAAATACTGCGAGGTAAAATCCAAAAAGATAAGCGGAGGATTCAACTGCAAGTCACATGTTCGATGCTTTTTAGAGACCTTTAGGTCATAGCTGTGCGTGTACTTGAATATTTCATTTTATGTCATACGCTCTACAGTAAATGCGTCGATGATGTCATCGACGCATCTTTACTTTCTTATGACTTTAGTCCGTTGAGCTCGCGACAGCGTGCGAAACAGAAAACCACCTGCTATGCGGGTGGGAAACCAATGGTTATACCAAATAAAACACTCACTTTCTTCTATTATAGAGATTGTTCAAGCCTCTAAACTATAGAAAGGAAAGTGAGTAAATTGGCTAAAAAAGCGAATAGTTTGGCACACACAAAATGGTTATGTAAATACCATATTGTGTTCACTCCAAAGTATAGACGAAAAATAATTTATAATCAATATCGGAGAAGCATTACTAACACTGTGTAAATATAAGGGAGTGGAAATAATAGAAGGTCATCTTATGCCTGATCATGTGCATATGTTAGTGAGTATTCCATCAAAAGTAGCGGGATCCAACTTTATGGGATATCTAAAAGGAAAAAGCGCCCTTATGATTTTTGATAAGCATGCTAATTTGAAATATAAGTTTGGTAATAGGCACTTTTGGACGGAAGGCTATTATGTAAGTACAGTGGGACTGAATGAAGCAACGATAAAAAAATATATCCAAGAGCAAGACATTAGATAAGTTAAGCGTAAGGGAGTGTGAAGAGCCTTTTAAGGGTGCAAGAAATACTGATACTCCTTTAGGGGTAAGCAAAAAAGGCAAAGGCAATGAGGCTTGAATACTGAATGAAAGCCAGCGCCTTTAGACGCTGGTCGGTAGTTTAGGCTTATAGCCGATGTGCAAACCACCCGTTGGACGGGTGGTCATGATTAGGGGTATTTATACGTATATAAGGTGCTGGAAGACTCCCACTTCAAATCTGTATTGCACCAAGTCTAAGTGGGAGATACAGCATCTGAATGCCCTATTTAAATACCTTTTAGGTCATACATATGGTACGAACATCAGTGGGAATAAATGCCCTCAAATAGTTGAAGATTTGCTTTATTCAACTAATTCCGCGCTGGCATGGGCTTGATTAATTAATTCAGTCATAGAAACAAATGAAAACCCTTTATTCTTTAAGCCGGGTAGTATTGTTTCTAGTGCTTTAGCAGTCTGTTTCACTGAATCGGAGGCATGAAGTAAAATGATATCTCCATTGGTTGTATGTTTCATGACATAATCTACAATTGTATTTGAACCAGGATTTTTCCAATCATGTGGATTCACATTCCAATGAATCACGTTATATCCCATGTTTTCAGCTGTTTCTATAATTTCTTTATTAAAATGACCGCTAGGAGGGCGTAATAATTTCACATCTTCATAACCTAATTTGTCGAATACTTCCCGTGCTTTTCGCAAGTCCTTGCTTACAGTTTCCAAATCTTGGTCCAAGTAACTTTTATAGCGGTAGCCAAGCATGCCTAATTCATGCTTGTTTTCCGTAATTTTTTCAACAATATCTGGATGCTTTTCCGCCCACTCCCCACTTACAAAGAAGGTTGCTTGGACACCTTCTTCTTTTAGTCGTTTTAGAATGTGATCAACGCGTTCTTCTCCCCAGCTAATATTAAAGGTTAATGCAATATTATTCTCATTTGCATTACCTTTTGACATGGCAGTGGGCTCCTTGTTTGAAAAAACCGTGAATTCTCCATTCCACTCTAGCCATAGAAAGGTTGCTGTAAATAGAGCGACAACTGCTACAGCAAACCATCGTTTCCCTTTGTTAAAGCGCCATACATAGAAATGCTGCACTATTTCTCCTCCTTTATAAATCCATTAGCAATAAAAGAAATTTAAGTAGATTGCATACTAAAAACTTATACAGATGTGAAATTTCAGCCAGTTTCTTATATACATGGCTTGTCCTCCTTTTACTATTGATTACAATGTGTATGATGCATAGTAAGAAAAGGTCTCTTAAGATAGAGAGAACGAGCGTCCGGGATTTTGGTTCTATAGCGTGTTTTGGAGTGAGATTGAAGGGCATGTATAAAAGAACGTTAATACATATTATGTTGTTGTATAAGTATTAAGAACAAGAATCATTTATTGCGCATCTAAAGTGCCTTAATGGTTGCTTTACGTAACTATGAAGTATTTGAAGTTTGAGAAAGGGTCGCGCTAACTATCCGAATTGTTGGGAACCCAGGCAATCAGATAACGGCCGCTTGGGAGAAGATTGCCTTTTTCGAAGGTATAGAAATCTAAGATTAACGGTATATCGTAAAAGAAAAAGGCTTATGTCAAGATTGTTGTAACAGGAAACTGTAAGTGCCCGTATCCTTCTTTTGTTATGCCTTATCACTAAGAATGATAAAAGCACTTGCTAAATAAATTGCTTATTAGTAATTAAAAATAAAAGCGATAATTATTACTAAAAACCGACATAATTCGATATGTTTTGCGAATAATTTTATATACATGTTTTGCATGATTTTGATCGAGTAGGAGAAACTGAAAACAGTAAAAAACAAAACAGTTAACAAATGTGAGGTGGTGAAACAAATGCTAGGTTTATTAATTAATAATATGGAACAAAAGGAATTAGAATATTTGATCCGAAGAGAGCTAGAAGAACTTTTAATGGATTTAGAGGATTCGCGAATTGATAATATAGTTAAAGAACCCATGAGAGAAAGGTACCAAATGTTATTTCAGTTATTTCGTAGAGTAGCGAATGAAAAAGAATGTATGAAATACATGCCTAAACGAAGTAAAAATCAATAAATGAAATAATGAAGAAATACAAAAATGTATAGTAAAATGACGACTTTTGCTTTGGTCCTAATTCTTCTTAGTTAGATATTCGAAAAAAGATAGTTATCTTTAGCAAGGAAATCCTTATATAACTTTAAATGATACCATTATTAATGGACAATTTCGAGATTTTTTGATCAGTTTCTGTTAGTTGAAAGGTAATAGGCAGATGTATGACAAAAGACTAGAAGTATAGAAACGATTAAAAGCAAGAGCATGTGATTAAGTGCGCTGTAAACTGTTGAGATTATTGGGTTATCCTGATTTTCAGGCATAGATACGGCGTATTTATAATTTATAAAGAAAAATTTAGATTTTCCTATTGCCATTTTAAAATATATATGCTATATTAAATTCTGTTGTCAATAAAAGGCACAACAACAGTGAAAAACGAAATAAAAAACTTCAAAAAAACTGTTGACAATCATTAAGAAACATGATAAATTATATCTTGTCGCAAAAAACGACAGATTAATAATATTGCTCTTTGAAAACTGAACAAAACAACCAGTATGTCAAGAAAAGCAATCTCTGTTTTTCTTTTAAAAAATCGACCGAGAGCAATCTCGGAAGAAGCTAAGAATGATGAAGAACGGTGTTCATCATCACAAACTTTTATGGAGAGTTTGATCTTGGCTCAGGACGAACGCTGGCGGCGTGCCTAATACATGCAAGTCGAGCGCGGGAAGCAAGCAGATCTCCTTCGGGGGTGACGCTTGTGGAACGAGCGGCGGACGGGTGAGTAACACGTGGGCAACCTACCTGTAAGACTGGGATAACTCCGGGAAACCGGGGCTAATACCGGATGATACATATCGTCGCATGACGAGATGTTGAAAGGCGGCATATGCTGTCACTTACAGATGGGCCCGCGGCGCATTAGCTAGTTGGTGAGATAAAAGCTCACCAAGGCGACGATGCGTAGCCGACCTGAGAGGGTGATCGGCCACACTGGGACTGAGACACGGCCCAGACTCCTACGGGAGGCAGCAGTAGGGAATCTTCCGCAATGGACGAAAGTCTGACGGAGCAACGCCGCGTGAGTGATGAAGGTTTTCGGATCGTAAAACTCTGTTGTTAGGGAAGAACAAGTGCCATTCGAATAGGTTGGCACCTTGACGGTACCTAACCAGAAAGCCCCGGCTAACTACGTGCCAGCAGCCGCGGTAATACGTAGGGGGCAAGCGTTGTCCGGAATTATTGGGCGTAAAGCGCGCGCAGGCGGTCCTTTAAGTCTGATGTGAAAGCCCACGGCTTAACCGTGGAGGGCCATTGGAAACTGGGGGACTTGAGTACAGAAGAGGAGAGTGGAATTCCACGTGTAGCGGTGAAATGCGTAGAGATGTGGAGGAACACCAGTGGCGAAGGCGACTCTCTGGTCTGTAACTGACGCTGAGGTGCGAAAGCGTGGGTAGCGAACAGGATTAGATACCCTGGTAGTCCACGCCGTAAACGATGAGTGCTAGGTGTTAGGGGGTTTCCGCCCCTTAGTGCTGAAGTTAACGCATTAAGCACTCCGCCTGGGGAGTACGGCCGCAAGGCTGAAACTCAAAAGAATTGACGGGGACCCGCACAAGCGGTGGAGCATGTGGTTTAATTCGAAGCAACGCGAAGAACCTTACCAGGTCTTGACATCCTCTGACGCCCCTAGAGATAGGGAGTTCCCTTCGGGGACAGAGTGACAGGTGGTGCATGGTTGTCGTCAGCTCGTGTCGTGAGATGTTGGGTTAAGTCCCGCAACGAGCGCAACCCTTGATCTTAGTTGCCAGCATTTAGTTGGGCACTCTAAGGTGACTGCCGGTGACAAACCGGAGGAAGGTGGGGATGACGTCAAATCATCATGCCCCTTATGACCTGGGCTACACACGTGCTACAATGGATGGAACAAAGGGCAGCGAAGCCGCGAGGCCAAGCAAATCCCATAAAACCATTCTCAGTTCGGATTGCAGGCTGCAACTCGCCTGCATGAAGCCGGAATCGCTAGTAATCGCGGATCAGCATGCCGCGGTGAATACGTTCCCGGGTCTTGTACACACCGCCCGTCACACCACGAGAGTTGGTAACACCCGAAGTCGGTGAGGTAACCTTTTGGAGCCAGCCGCCGAAGGTGGGACCAATGATTGGGGTGAAGTCGTAACAAGGTAGCCGTATCGGAAGGTGCGGCTGGATCACCTCCTTTCTAAGGAATAAGATGAAGCGTAAGCGTTCGTTTAGCGACGTATGAACTGGACTGAACCAAAGGAGATAAAGAAAACACGACGACTGTAGGGAGTCGATGTTGACTTATCGTACGGAGGTGAAGGAAGTTTCACTAGTCGCTGAACGCTGGAGCTGGAATATAAAAGGCGAAAACAATTGCTCAGCAACGTACGAATTGGACGTCTTCCGACGAGATAAAGGAAACACGATGAGCCGAAAGGCGAATTGATGTTGACTTATCGTAGGAGGGAGAAGGAAATTCGCTAGTTGCTAGGAGTTTGAGCTAGATTATATAAGGAAACCGACTAAGTTCGGTCCTAGACATACTTGGTTGTTTGGTTCAGTTTTGAGAGAGTGATTTAACAATTTAAAATCATTTATCTTATGATAGGATGGGCCTGTAGCTCAGCTGGTTAGAGCGCACGCCTGATAAGCGTGAGGTCGGTGGTTCAAGTCCACTCAGGCCCACCATCTCTAAAAGAATATTAAGATATATGGGGCCTTAGCTCAGCTGGGAGAGCGCCTGCCTTGCACGCAGGAGGTCAGCGGTTCGATCCCGCTAGGCTCCATTTTTGTACCTTGAAAACTAAATAAGAGTAACAACGACATCAAACTAAAAGCGGAAGCGAATGTGTAGCGATGTACAGACTGGACTGACTCGAAGGAGATAAAGGAAGCACGGTGAACGCAAGTGAATCGATGTTGACTTATCGTATGGAGAGGAAGGAAGTCATGCTAATCGCTATGAGCTGAAGCTAGAAAACCAAAAGCTGAAAAGTAATATGCTTATTCATAAATAGAAAGTTAGTTAAGTGAATAAGGGCGCACGGTGGATGCCTTGGCACTAGGAGCCGAAGAAGGACGGGACTAACACCGATATGTCCCGGGGAGTCGTAAGTAGACGTCGATCCGGGAATTTCCGAATGGGGGAACCCACTGCTCGTAATGGAGTAGTACTTTTATCTGAATTCATAGGATAGAAGAGGCATACCCGGGGAACTGAAACATCTCAGTACCCGGAGGAAGAGAAAGCAAATGCGATTTCCCAAGTAGCGGCGAGCGAAACGGAAACAGCCCAAACCAGAAGGCTTGCCTTCTGGGGTTGTAGGACACTCCATAGGAGTTATCAAGAGATTCTTTAGATGAAGCGATCTGGAAAGGTCGGCCAAAGAAGGTAACAGCCCTGTAATCGAAAAGGAATCTCCTCCGGAGTGTATCCTGAGTACGGCGGAACACGAGGAATTCCGTCGGAATCCGGGAGGACCATCTCCCAAGGCTAAATACTCCCTAGTGACCGATAGTGAACCAGTACCGTGAGGGAAAGGTGAAAAGCACCCCGGGAGGGGAGTGAAAGAGAACCTGAAACCGTGTGCCTACAAGTAGTCGAAGCCCGTTAATGGGTGACGGCGTACCTTTTGTAGAATGGACCGGCGAGTTACGATCGTATGCAAGGTTAAGTGGAAGACACGGAGCCGCAGCGAAAGCGAGTCTGAATAGGGCGATATAGTATGCGGTCGTAGACCCGAAACCGTGTGATCTACCCATGTCCAGGGTGAAGGTCAGGTAACACTGACTGGAGGCCCGAACCCACGTATGTTGAAAAATGCGGGGATGAGGTGTGGGTAGGGGTGAAATGCCAATCGAACACGGAGATAGCTGGTTCTCTCCGAAATAGCTTTAGGGCTAGCCTCAAGGAAAGAGTACTGGAGGTAGAGCACTGATTGAACTAGGGGCCCTCATCGGGTTACCGAATTCAGTCAAACTCCGAATGCCAGCTACTTATCCTTGGGAGTCAGACTATGGGTGATAAGGTTCATAGTCGAAAGGGAAACAGCCCAGACCGCCAGCTAAGGTCCCAAAGTATACGTTAAGTGGAAAAGGATGTGGAGTTGCCCAGACAACCAGGATGTTGGCTTAGAAGCAGCCACCATTTAAAGAGTGCGTAATAGCTCACTGGTCGAGTGACTCTGCGCCGAAAATGTACCGGGGCTAAACGTATCACCGAAGCTGCGGATTGTTCTACGAACAATGGTAGGAGAGCGTTCAAAGTGCAGTGAAGTCAGATCGTGAGGACTGGTGGAGCGCTTTGAAGTGAGAATGCCGGTATGAGTAGCGAAAAAAGAGTGAGAATCTCTTTCACCGAATGCCTAAGGTTTCCTGAGGAAGGCTCGTCCTCTCAGGGTTAGTCGGGACCTAAGCCGAGGCCGAAAGGCGTAGGCGATGGACAACAGGTAGATATTCCTGTACCACCTCATGAACGTTTGAACGATGGGGGGACGCAGTAGGATAAGGAATGCGCACGGATGGATGTGTGCGCCCAAGCAGTGAGAAAGTCGGATAGGCAAATCCGTCCGATAATTTCAAGCTGTGACGGGGAGGGAAATAGAGTACCGAAGTTCCGGATTTCACACTGCCAAGAAAAGCCTCTAGTAAGTTCATAGGTGCCCGTACCGCAAACCGACACAGGTAGGCGAGGAGAGAATCCTAAGGTGAGCGGGAGAACTCTCGTTAAGGAACTCGGCAAAATGACCCCGTAACTTCGGGAGAAGGGGTGCTCCTTTAAGGAGGAGCCGCAGTGAATAGGCCCAAGCGACTGTTTAGCAAAAACACAGGTCTCTGCGAAGCCGAAAGGCGAAGTATAGGGGCTGACACCTGCCCGGTGCTGGAAGGTTAAGGGGAAACGTTAGTGCTTCGGCACGAAGCGTAGAACCGAAGCCCCAGTAAACGGCGGCCGTAACTATAACGGTCCTAAGGTAGCGAAATTCCTTGTCGGGTAAGTTCCGACCCGCACGAAAGGTGCAACGACTTGGGCACTGTCTCAACGAGAGACCCGGTGAAATTATACTATGCGTGAAGATGCGCATTACCCGCGACAGGACGGAAAGACCCCGTGGAGCTTTACTGTAGCCTGATATTGAATGTTGGTACAGCTTGTACAGGATAGGTGGGAGCCATCGAAGCGTGAGCGCTAGCTTACGTGGAGGCAACCGTGGGATACCACCCTGGCTGTACGAACCTTCTAACCCAGGGCCGTGATCCGGTCCGGAGACAGTGTCAGGCGGGCAGTTTGACTGGGGCGGTCGCCTCCCAAAAGGTAACGGAGGCGCCCAAAGGTTCCCTCAGAATGGTTGGAAATCATTCGCAGAGTGTAAAGGCAGAAGGGAGCTTGACTGCGAGACCTACAAGTCGAGCAGGGACGAAAGTCGGGCTTAGTGATCCGGTGGTTCCGCATGGAAGGGCCATCGCTCAACGGATAAAAGCTACCCCGGGGATAACAGGCTTATCTCCCCCAAGAGTTCACATCGACGGGGAGGTTTGGCACCTCGATGTCGGCTCATCGCATCCTGGGGCTGTAGTCGGTCCCAAGGGTTGGGCTGTTCGCCCATTAAAGCGGTACGCGAGCTGGGTTCAGAACGTCGTGAGACAGTTCGGTCCCTATCCGTCGTGGGCGCAGGAGGTTTGAGAGGAGCTGTCCTTAGTACGAGAGGACCGGGATGGACACACCGCTGGTGTACCAGTTGTTCCGCCAGGAGCATAGCTGGGTAGCTACGTGTGGCAGGGATAAGTGCTGAAAGCATCTAAGCATGAAGCCCCCCTCAAGATGAGACTTCCCATCACTAAAAGTGAGTAAGATCCCTCAGAGATGATGAGGTTGATAGGTCCGAGGTGGAAGCGTGGTGACACGTGTAGCTGACGGATACTAATCGATCGAGGACTTAACTAACCATTTTGGAAGATGAATCGTTGGATGATCTCTTATTTAGTTTTCGAGGTATAAATCAGGAATCGATTTTTTTCAACAAAAATCTTGATTTTTTCTCAAAAACGCTTATAATAAGATTTGTGCCTATTTTTTAGCACAACATAACAAATAGCAATTTTGCCTGGTAGTAATGGCGGAGAGGTCACACCTGTTCCCATGCCGAACACAGAAGTTAAGCTCTCCAGCGCCGATGGTAGTTGGGGCTTTGCCCCTGCAAGAGTAGGACGCCGCCAGGCTTTTTACTATACATATTTTTGTAATTATTTTGTTTGTGGTATAATAAGGTGTAATATTTACATTATTCCACAGTAGCTCAGTGGTAGAGCAATCGGCTGTTAACCGATCGGTCGTAGGTTCGAATCCTACCTGTGGAGCCATTTATGCTTCCATAGCTCAGTCGGTAGAGCACCACCATGGTAAGGTGGGGGTCAGCGGTTCAAGTCCGCTTGGAAGCTCTCTTATAAACGTTAATATCATAGGCTTTTACTCCAAACAGAGTAGAAGCCTATGTTTTTTTGTGGCATTTTTGCCGACATTTTGCCGACCAATTCGTTGTTTAAAGTAATTTTTATTGGTTTTTACTGGTTCTTAACATCATTTAATTGCAGAATATCGTCTAGTTGTTCAGAAACAATTTGATTTGTTTCTTTATAAAGATGACTATAAATATTAATTGTTGTTTGAATGTCGGAGTGACCTAATCTTTCTTGTATTGGTTTAGCGTCTATACCCTTGTTAATAAGAATGCTGGCAGATGTATGCCTAAGTGAGTGTATTTTAATATATGTGAGGTTATGGCGATTCAAGAAACGTTTCCACCAATTCTTTAAGGAACTAGGGTTAAAAGGTTTTCCGTTTTCATCACAAAGCAATAAACATCTTTCTTCATCCCAATAATTATTTGAAGCAAGGGGTTCTTTATTTCGTATAGCAATCAATTTTTCTATAGGTTTAAGTAAGGATTTTGATAAATAAATATCTCTTTTCCTAGCTTGTCTATTTCCTTTCTTAATTTCATGAAATTGTAACCCTTTTTGTTTGGAATAAGTTAATGCTTGTCTAACATGTAGAATACCATTATCTAAATCTATATGCTTTTTTAGATCTATCCCAAAAAGTTCTGATCTCCTTAGTCCAGCAGTTATGGCGAGTTTTATTGCAATTTTCCAGTGGGGGACTTCACTTTCTTTATCGAGACATTTTAATAACTCAATGGTTTCTTCCAGGCTATATACTGGCGCTTCCTCGTATTCAACTTTTGGTTTATCAATTTTCTTACATGGATTTTCGTTCATTGCTCCAATCGATACAGCAAAGTTAAATATATTATTAAGTATGCGATAATGATAAAAAATAGCTGAACTAGAAAGCTTCCCTTTTTTTCCATCCAATCGCATTCCGTCTTCTTGCAAGTTATGAAGAAAGTCCACAATATGTTTCCCTTTTATCTGATCCATACGTAGATATTTAAAGGCTGGCAAGATTCTCGATTCTAAGTATACAATGAAATTAGCTAGAGTAGTATGTGATAAGTGAATTTCTGCATGTTTTGGGTACCACTCCTTTTGTACAAAGTTCACAAAATTTATTTTTTCTGGTTCGTGATAGCCCTCACCTGTTACTTCAGATACAAATTTAATTAATTCTTTTTCAGCTTCTCTAGATCCTTTTGCGGATATTGTTTTATATTTTTTATGACGTTTCTTTTTCCCGGTTTTAGGATCAATGTAGGAACCTAGATCAACTTCCAGTTGCCATTTACCGTTATTTCTTTTTCTAAAATGCCCTCTGGCCATATGCTTACTCCTCCTCCAACCAATGGTTAGGTTTGTCGATATAATCAATAATGTTACCTGTTAGTTTCCCGTTTTCATCAATAAAGACTTTGTCATATAGTGGAACTTTTACTATTTCTTCAGCCTTCTTCTTCCTTCGTTTATGCTCTAGTGAGATAACCTTCATCAAAAAAACCTCCTGTTCGCATTTTATTTGTATACATCTCTAATCTTCTATAAACAAAGTCGTAATCAACATTAACTAGTTGCATAATGTCAAATATTTTATAGTTGTATAGCTTATCCAACATAAATGTTGGTACGCAAAAATGATACGCAAAGTTATTTGCTTGCCATTCCTGTAGATCAATAAACAAAGGGTGCATATTCAATTGACAACCGCAATGCCTAAGGTAATGTCCGATTTCATGACCAAAGTCCATCCACTCTTGTCTTTCAGTGTTTCTGATTAAACTTATTTCGTTGTCAAACCTAAACAGCTTATCTTCTTCATAAATAATATCTACACCCAGTTTCTTTGCTATTATTTGTTTATCTAAGTCAGCAGGATTTTTTATTCCGATTGATGTGTATAGTTCATATATGTAATCTTCAAGGTGCGTATACAAACCATAACTCCCTATTTGATGGAATGTATGTTCTGTTTAAGATTAAAAAGAGAAGTGTACATGTTATTCATAGTGATTTTAATAGTGTTTATTGGGAGTCAATAGGATTTGAAGAATATAAAAATAAACTTCTAAAATATTCATTGTTGTATGAATATTATGATCAAATCAAATTTAAGTATGCTTATGTTTATTATTATTTTGTTGCTAAGTATTTAGCTGATAACCTTGAAAAAGAGAATAAAAAAGAAAGAATTCAAAAATTAGTTGTGGATATGGTGAATAATTTATATAAAGATGACTATGCAAATATTCTAATGTTCTTAATTCATCTTTCTAAAAATGAGTTTATTGGTGAATTACCTAAATTAGTAGTAGAAGAAAAAATGACGTTGAAAAAAACAGAATAAAAATGCATAAAGATAAAGATGAACTTGAGCGCAATCTAAATATTGAAGAAGTAGCAGAGATGGAAGATAATGACCATGAAATGATAGATAAATCTAATTCGGTTAATCAAGGGTTTAAAGAATTAGAAATGATTGGACAAATCTTGGCAAATTATCCAGGACATATAGAAGGAAGAGATAAAGGGAAACTAATAAATGAAGGCTGGTCTCAGATTATTAAATGTGTTTATAAAGCAAATTACTTCTGAGAAAGATTATTTATTGTCCGAAGCGCAACAAGTTATTAGAAATAATGGTCTAGATAAATTAACTGATAATAAAGCTGAGGAAAAAGCGAAAAAATTTCTTTTTACTTTTGCTAGCTGGTTGGTTTACATTCACCATATTAAAAGTTATATCCAAATCATTAGGCAACAATGATATTTATGATGCAGTGAAAAGAGTTATCAATGAAAACCCGCAAGTATTAAAGAAAATAATCGGAATATCTATTGCTTTAGACCATAAATACAAAATCCCACATACTGAAATTAAATCCGTTATATGATGAAAATAAGGGGAATGTTCTTACCACAGACATAATTAGACGTATGGTAGCAAGGCACCTTCATTTGTTTAAGGTTGATTACAAAGAAAAACAGAAAGTGTGTCAAAACGTTGAAATTGATTACAAAGCACAGGTTAAATTAGCGGTAAACAACAAGCAATTAGAACTACATAAATAAATGTAGTATTCAAATTAAGAGCTGAATTAGAGTTAAACATCTGGGGCACAAAATTAACATAAGTCGCTCTCTTTTGCTCAAAGCCCCCAGCCATATGCAAATATCTGGTACAAACTTTAGTAGTCATTTCTCGCAGCTGATCTGGCGTATATTCCCATACGCCAGATATATTTTTATGCTGCCACTTATATGTAGTTTTCCCATAAACAATTCCATATATTTTCCACTTTTAGTATAATGCACTAAAGGGGTTACATTGAAATGATTACCAATGGGGATAGGAGGGGATTTTCATTAAGGCGCTTTATGTAAGCGACCTTCATAGCTATATTGACAAAACCATATCGCAACTTGAGCAAATACATACACAAGTAAAAAACATCCAGAAAAGCATAGAGGGAATTATAGCTTTGGAGGATGCGTTTAAAGGAAAAACGGCTAATTCTATTCGAACCTTTTACCAAGAGGTACATATGCCGTTTCTGTTGTTCCTAGAAGGTTTTATTACGAATTACTCCGATACGTTACAGGAAATGAAAAAGTCGGTTCGGGACATGGAACCAAACAAAGATGGAGTTATTCGAGAGGATTTTCTTTCTCAAGACGTGCAACGAGGTTTTGAGCGAATGGAACAGATTACTATGGCGTTAACGGATGAGGCAAATGCCGTTCTTCACTCGGTTAAAGATATTATTGACATTCGCGATATAGACGATGGGGAGTTTCTAGATAAAGTACAACATGCGAAAAAGATAAACCGTCAGACGATAGAGAAGCTCCACGCCTTTGACCGCCACAATACAGCTAAGCTAGAACCCATAGAACAAGATATTCGCATGATGAAGAATTATATTAGTCAAATCTGTGAGTTAGGAAACAATGGAAAGTTACGTATTGATAGGTACCAAGCCAGACAGCTAGATGACCAAAAGTTTCACAAAGAACTTGTAGCTGGTATTGAGAATAAGGCTGTTAGAAACGCAATTGGGCTAGAGGCACTGCTTGGTGAAGCAAGCAAGCTTCTACTCTCTAGGTATACTCGATTTGCAGCTATTCCGATTCAGTATTTACAGAAACATTTTGGATTAAAAACCATGGATTATAGTTATCGGGCTATGCATGCAGCTGTAGCAGCATCAGGTGACCGTTTAACTACAGGAGAATTTTCTACCATTGAACATCAAGTAATTTCCGGAGCAGAGGTCTTTGACTATAAAAAAGTGAGACAGGGAACTTACTATACTTTGGTGGATGGTAGAATCGTAAGAAAATATCAATCCGAATCTGGAAGTGTAGAATATGAATTAGTGGATACGATTCCTGAAAATCGAAGGAGACCAAAGAAGCCAGAAAAAAGCTGGCTAGAAAGAAGTATGGATGATGCAAAAGAAATGTGAGGAAAAATAGCAAAGGAAGCTTTTGATTTTCTCATTTGGGATGATGCAAAAACGGTGATGGATCCAAGAGCAACGCAACAAGAAAAGGAAATAGCAGCAGCTTCTCTTATGCCTCAAGGAAAAGTTTTTAAGCTATTTAAAGCTGGCGAAGGCGCGCTTAAATTTGCGAATAAGGGTAAGCAGACAGCAAAAAAGGTTAAAAATGTTACAAATTATAGAAAGACTTTTTTTGATAAATATCCTGAGCTTAAGGGTAGTGTTGTGGTACATCATGCTATTGAACAACAAGTTCTTAAAAGGTATCCTAAGCTATTTTCTAAAGAAGAAATTCATGCATTATCCAACCTTCGAGGGATCCCAAAAGAATTCAATAATGATATTCATTTATCAAAAATACGTAAAGAATGGAATAGATTTTATAGAAATAATCCTAATCCCACAAAACAAGATTTTATAGATTATATGATTGAGTTAGATAGGAAATATGGTGATAAATTTAACCCGCGAGTTAAAAGATAATTTAAAAAGGAGGAAGAACTCTAGTGGATTTATATTTTCTGGAACCAGAAGTGGCTGGCGGTCACGGTGAAAAAACTGTTTATGGAACAAAAAAAGATATTGAAATGGAAGGTATATCTGGAAAGGTAAAGTTTTTACACTATGAAATAGAAGGTTGGTTAGGCGATGACCTTTTAGAGGCCACTCCTGCCTTCATTATTTCAGGTAGAGTCGAAAATGAATTAAGAAAGAGTAAGTTTAAAGATTATAAAGTAGAAGAATGTTTAGTCACTACTTCTAATGAATTTAAAGAACTATACCAAAATAAGAAAATACCTTCTTTTTGTAGATTTATTCCATTGGGTACCATTGAAGTAATAGAAGATAATTTTACGAAATGGTCTGGACACCATTTCTGTCTTTCCTCGAAAGGGGAATTAGTAGTAACTAAAGAAGCTTTAGATTTTTTACATAAATTCTCAATGGAAAATTGTGATATTGAAATCCTAAAACAACTATAACCGATTGCCTACTCTTACGAGTAGGCTTTTTCTATGTGCGCCAGGCACTTATCGTGAGGTAAAGGCTGAAGGAAGCGCGTATCAAAATCTTGACTCGACGAACAGAAATCTGATACCAAGGCTTTATAGGTGGATAAGGCTCCATAACAAGTCAAAGTCCAATAAGGTGTGCGTAATCCTGTAGAGTAAATCAGGCGAGTAAAAGAGGAAAGATAGTTGTCTTACCCTGGGAGGTCTCACGGACAGCTGAGGAGTCCCCTATTAAGAAAGCTGGTCGAAAAAGGTTTATCGTGAGAAGTCAGCCGAAGCCGTAGTAGTGATACTTATCATGAAGGGCTGAACAATTTATAGTGTTTCTACACCATGAATGGGCGAAAGATAAACTTCAGAATGTTTTAATGAGGAAAGTATGAGCGTATCTCAGAGGATACTCAAAAGCGAAGTGTCTTACGGCCACGTGAACGGAAAGGAAGAAACGAGTGTGGAACTTTTAGAAAAGTTTTAAGCAATCAAAATATGAACGAAGCCTATAAACGCGTGTATCCAATAAAGGTGCAAGCGGGGTAGACGGAGTGACTGTGCAGGAGTTGAAGTCATATCTGAAAGAAAATAAGGATGAACTTCGTGCTGGGATCCGGAAAAGGAAATACCAACCAGCACCGGCATTGCGAGTAGAGATTCCAAAAGAAAATGGAAAAAATGCGTAAACTAGGTATTCCAACAGTTGTCGACAGGGTGGTACAACAAGCAATCAGTCAAAAACTCAGTCCAGAAACAATTCAGCGAATACAGCTATGGCTTCCGACTGGGAAGAAGCTGTGAAATGGCAATTACTCAAGCGCTAGATTATATCAATGACGGATTTCAGTGGTTAGTAGATATTTGACTTAGAGCGATTCTTTGATACGGTGCATCACGACAAGCTGATGAGAATTATCTCCCATACGATCAAAGGTGGAGATGTGATTTCCCTTATACGAAAATATCTCGTAAGTGGTGTTATGGTGAGTGGCAAATATGAAGATACGCCAGTAGGAACACCACAAGGAGGCAACCTTAGTCCACTTCTAAGCAACATTATGTTGAACGAGCTGGATAATGAACTAGAAGCAAGAGGACTGAGCTTTGTCAGATATGCAGATGATAGCCTTATATTCGTTAGAAGCGAAAAGGCAGCAAACCGAGTACTTACTTCCATTACAAAATTCATCGAGAAGAAACTAGGTTGAAAGTGAATGTGGAAAAGAGTAGAATCTCACGTCCTAGTGAAACAAAGTTTCTAGGGTTTGGTTTTTATTATGATTTTAAAAAGAAGAAGTTTTAACCAAGTCCACATGGAAAGTCGATTCAGAAATTTCAAAGGAAACTGCGCCAGTTAACGAAACGGAACTGGAGTATCTCACTCGATATGAGAATCGTTAAATTAAAACAGGTCATTTACGGTTAGGTAATTACTTTAAGGCAGCTAATATGAAGAAAGCGCTTGGAATAATAGACGCCAAACTTCGCTCCAGATTGCGAGTCATCATTTGGAAGCAATGGAAGAACAACAGGAAGAGAATAAAATCTCTCATCCAGCTTGGAATAACAGAAGAGGAAGCGAAAGGCTTAACTTACTGCCGAAAAGGCTATCGTTTCATTGGACTATCAAAAGTGGTTCAACGAGCATTATCCAACAAACGTTTAAGGCAAAAAGGTATTCCCTTTGCCCTAGATTACTACTTAAAAGTACACACTGTAATATAAATTGAACCGCCATATACGGAACCGTACGTACGGTGGTGTGAGAGGGGCGGAGAGTTATTTTAACTTTCCCCTCTACTCAATTCTTAAGTTAGATCCATGACCGAAATGGAATATGGAAGCTTTACTTTTTTGTTTAATGCCGTTTCCGTTCCAGATACCCCATAAATTGAAATATTCCCATTGCCATTATACCTAGTGAATTTAGAGGGGGTATTCTGATTGAGAGTTTTTATAACCGTTAATTAACAAATAACCTGGATGATCTCGTATAATCTGAGCATTAGTATCTGCTAAAATTGTAGTATTACTAAAGATCACCAACTCTTCAGTTATACGATAAGTACCAGTTGGTATATAAACTTGTATGGCTGCTAAATTTTGAGCAGTTTCTAAAATTTGTGAAGGTTAAAGTATCATCAGTGGTCCCATCCCCTTTTGCTCCTTCTAGTTTTACATTTAAGACGGTCGATTTGTTTTCTTTATCCAACACTATTAAATCACTCCTTTTATTTTTAGAACACAAGTTCTATTATATAAGGATTATTGATTTTTATCAAACCCAACTAAATGCCCAATCTATTTATAAAGTAAAGCAAAAAACAAATAGTAAATATTTAAAAAAAGGATATGGGATGTACCTTGATGCCTTGCACAAAAAGTTAAAGGGTGGAGATGAATGATAAGTAAAATAAAGAAATTACTGGAAATACTAGAGATTCTTAATTCCAGAACCAATATAGTTGAGAACGATGAGATAGTTGAACAGTTTGATAATTTAAAAGACATTAAAGAGTTATCTAGCGAATTAGATGAAATACTAATTAATTTTAATAATTTGAATTTAGGAGACGGTGATGAAGTAGAAGAGATGTTATTTGAAATTCATAGAATTTTAACCACTTTTGAGTGGCATTTTTCAGAGATTAGCGATTTAAATACAAAAATAATAAAAGAGTATAAAGATAAAGTTAATAATGATCATTAGCTACAAAGAGAAGGCCTAAAAACCTTCTCTTTTATAGTGACCAAACAGTGACCAACGAGCGACTAAAAGTTAATTTTTGCTATAAAAACTGACTGATATTGAAAATCACTTTACCATTAAATATTGTCATAACAAGCTTTTGACGAGCCATGACATAAACTGAAAGTTGCTTTTTATACCATGGTAAGGTGGGGGTCAGCGGTTCAAGTCCGTTTGGAAGCTCTCTTATTAACGTTAATATCATAGTCTTTTACTCCATTAAGAGTAGAAGCCTATGTTTTTTTGTGGCGTTTTTGCTGACATACCAATTAATTACTTTAAACATTTTCTAATCTTTTCCACTGTAATTTGATAAAAATAAGTTCGCATTCAAAAGGTTTTATATTGAATACGCCTTTAGTCCGTTGAGCTTGCGCAGCGTGGGAAACAGAAAGCTCCTGATTATGTAATTGATGCCCATAAAATTAGGCCACATTATTTTATTTAGCAGTTTTCAGATCTGTTCCGCATTATGCTCTAGGATCAGGCCTTTTAGATTTCATGATTAAACCTTTGCTAATAATTTTTTACAGTGTTCTTTACAAATTCCTTGAGAATAATATCTGTTTAACAATTCCTTTAAATCTATAGATATTTCATTCTCTGTTAAAAAATATGAAAGTATCTCATAATTTATTTTTTCATTCAAGTAAAATTTTCTGTTTGGAAAAAGTAAATTAACCTTAGAATTGATATTTTTGTTGCTAACTAAACCACTTTCTTGCATAGCAGTAGAAGTTATTATTGTTTCAATAAAATTGATTTCATCTTCAGTTAATCCGTTAGCTTTCATCCATTCACAAACTGTAAACTTTTCCATGAAAAAATCAGCTCCTCCTATAAGTATAACATTTTTCCTTTTAATCTCGCATATAAGTTGCCGTAAGACTCCCGCTTCAAGAACTGGAGAATCCATACTACAACAAGTCTAAGTGATAGATAACAGCACCTAAATGCCCATTTCCTTTAGAAGATGTTAGGTCATATCATTACGATACTAACAATAAGCGGGAGATGAGAGGAAAACCTCCACTGATTGAAGATTAACTTTATTTATCCGCTCACAGCTAATGCATTATTTTAATTATAAAGCAAAACTATATCTAAACTTGATATACGTCAATTACTTTCTTTATGGATTCAAATAAAATAGAAGTGGATCATAAATAAGGAGGTTGTAATTATGGCAAAAGCAATTATACAATTAGAGCCATTGACTTGCCCGTCATGTATTAGAAAAATAGAAACAGCATTAGGAAAAGTGACAGGTGTTCAAACGGTAAAAGTTCTTTTCAATGCAAGCAAAGCAAAAGTGGAATTTGATGACGCTAAGGCAAACATAGAACAATTAGAAGAAGCGATCACAAAATTAGGGTATTCTGTTTTATCTAAAAAAATTGCATAGTATGTTAAAGTAATTAGAAACCCTTCCATAAGGGTTTCTAAGCTTTTCTACAAGTTGACATTTGGATATTAGAGTTAGATATTATCTTAATATAAAAATTTATCCCGTATTTAAGTTGCTGTAAGACCCCCACTCAGGAGTTGAATAATCTGTACAGCAACAAAAGTTCTAAGTGGGAGATAACAGCATCTAAATGCCCGATTCGTTTAGAGGCCTTTAGGTCATACCATTATGGTACTAACAATCAGTGGGGATGAAGGAAAACCAATTGATTGAAAATTCGCTTTATGGATGCCTAAGTCTCTTAAGCACCTTTCTAGATACAACCTTGAGAAGTATTCTGATCATCGGTGACATCGAAAAAACAATCTTTTTGTTACTTTTGAGTTCATCTTATTACAGGAAAAACACTATGAACTTGATGGAGGTCAATTACATAAAGGATGAGAGCGATTAGAATAAAAGTAGACAGTTGTACTATTTCTTGAAGGGGATGAGGAAAGTGGTTGCTATTATTCAAAAATATAAACAGCTTCTAACGGCTATATCTTTTACTTTTATCGCTCTTGGCATATTTTTAGGTATATTTGGTGAACAAATGATCAAGAATAGTTTTTTAATCTTTGCGACGGTTATTGCAGGGATACCAATATTCATTAAAGCTTATCAAGCGTTGCGAATGAAGGTATTTAGTATTGAATTATTAGTCACGATTGCTATAACTGGTGCGCTATTCATTCAGGAATTTATTGAATCGTCTGTCGTCGCTTTTTTGTTTTTATTTGGTGATTATTTGGAAGCACGTACACTTGAGCGAACGAGATCATCGTTAAGAGAATTAATGGATATGGCTCCTCAAGAAGCTCATGTTATTCGTAATGGGACGACTATGAAAATTCCAGTTGAAGAAGTAGCAGTTGGTGAGCGCGTGCTCATTCATTCAGGTGGTAAAATCCCAGTAGATGGAAAAATAATAACAGGAAGCGCCTCCATTAATGAAGCAACAGTAACTGGCGAGTCGATACCTGCCGCAAAGAAAGTAAATGATGATGTATTTTCTGGAACGATTGTTGATCAAGGTTATATTGAAATGATTGCTGAAAAAGTGGGTGATGATACCACCTTTGCAAAAATTATTGAATTAGTTGAAGAAGCGCAGGATTCTAAATCACAAACAGAGAAATTTTTAAACAAGTTTTCGCACATTTATACACCAGCAGTAGTTGTTTTGTCAGCTATCGTTTACATCTTGTTGCAAGATCTTCATATGGCGATTACGTTTTTGGTGATTGCCTGTCCAGGTGCTCTTGTTATCGGTGCTCCAGTATCAAATGTAACCGGAATTGGAAACGGGGCAAAACATGGTGTACTCATTAAGGGTGGGGAAGTAATGGACCGGTTGTCCAAAGTAGATACGGTCGTTTTTGACAAGACTGGGACATTAACCAAGGGGAAACCGGAAGTAACTGCAATGAAAGTATGGGATCCACAATTCCAAGAAGATAAATTACTACAGATCATCGCTAAAGCGGAATTGATCTCCGAACACCACCTCGGGAAAACGATCGTTAAGGAGGCAATTTCTCGAAACTTACTGATCAACGAACATGTAGGAAATGGGGAGATTATAAAAGGAAAAGGGATTAAGGTAGTAGTAGAAGGCTGGGAAGTGAGCATTGGAAATGAAAGTCTTATGAGAGAAGAAGACATCATCTTGAATGAAGCTATGCTTTTATATAAAGAAGGTCAAGAAAAGAAAGGAAATACGGTTGTTTTTACTGCTATCAATGGAAAAATAGCAGGTACTATCTCCATAGCAGATCAAGTTAGAGAAGATGCCTATATGGCATTACAAAAAATGAGAAATGATGGTATTAAGCAGATGATCATGCTAACAGGCGATAATAGGCATACAGCTGCCCTTGTAGCCAGAAAATTAAATTTGGATAGCTTTCATGCAGAATTGTTACCTGAAGATAAGGTAAACTATATAAAACAATTAAAACATGCTGGTCATACGGTTGCGATGGCGGGAGATGGAATTAATGATGCGCCGGCTATTGCGACAGCAGACATTGGATTAGCCATGGGCGATGGGGGAACAGATATTTCCATGGAAACGGCAGATGTCGTACTTATGGCAGATAAACTAACGCAATTTTCCCACGCTTATGCGCTAGCAAAAGCAACCATCCGGAATATGAAGCAGAACACATGGATTGCAATTGGTACAGTTTTTCTCTTGCTTTTAGGAGTATTGAATGGTTCTGTTCATTTAGCTTCAGGTATGTTTATTCATGAAGCTAGTGTATT
Organism: Virgibacillus sp. 6R; assembly: GCF_001895305.1. NCBI lineage: Bacteria > Bacillati > Bacillota > Bacilli > Caryophanales > Bacillaceae > Virgibacillus > Virgibacillus sp. 6R. The sequence goes on from NZ_CP017762.1 coordinate 2,689,424, forward strand.
ATTAGTCATATTAAATGGAATGCGTCTCATTCGATTTAAATCTGGAATGAGTCAACTAAAAAAACAAGCAACGAAATTTCAGCTACAAAGATGAGAAGGTAACGATTATTGCCAAGCATTTATAGAGCACCAGAAAGTGTTTTAGTGTTGATGATTTTTATCCCGTATATAAGGTGCTGTAAGTCTCCCACTTCAGGAGTTGGATAAACTGTACTGCATCAAGTCTAATTGGGCAATAACAGCACCTAAATAAACGATTCGTTCATCTAACAATCAGTGGGAGATACACAAAAACCCCCACTGATTGATGTTCACTTTATCCAGGAATGGGGAGATATGATGCGTTCAAAGGACGAAACAAATTTTAAAGAAGCCTGTAAAAATAATTCAGACCACTATTGTGTATCGGTTGTACCTATTTTTAATCATTTAGATAAACCGCAAATGGATGAAATTATGCAATCAGTTCATGCAGTTACTTTCAAGCGTGGAGAAATTATTTACCGTGCAGGCGATAAAGCTGAATGGTTGTATATCACTCATATAGGAAAGATAAAAATTTATCGTCTTTCAGATGAAGGGAAAGAGCAGCTTGTTCGAATATTAGATCCAGGAGATTTTACAGGTGAATTAGCCATTTTCAAAGATACAGTACATGAGGCTTATGCTGAAGCGATGTCATTAGCAAAAGTTTGCATGATTAGTCGTAAAGCTATGCAAAATTTATTATTAAAATACCCGTCCATCTCTTTAAAAATTCTAGAAGAATTTGCTAACCGACTGGAGCAATCGGAGATGCAAACAACACGTTTTGCAACAAAGTCTGTTGACACGAGATTGGGTCTTTTCCTTGTTGAGAATATGGATGAACGAAATCAGCAAGTAGTGCTACCTATGAATTATAAAGATTTAGCCTCTTATCTCGGGACAACACCTGAAACGATAAGCAGAGTTTTAAAGGAGTTAGAAAGAAAAGGCTACATTAAGAAAAAAAGTCAAAAACGAATTGACATATTGGATGCCGATGCTTTATTGCTTATGTGAGAACTGTTTTCTTAATTGGAATACTTATTAATTGAAAAATGGGGTATGTTAATAAATCATTGCTTTTATTACCAATAGAGGATTTGATTTGAATATTACTTCATACTATCAAGGGGCATATTAGTCACATCTTTGATTCAAGTCTATTATATCCCTCCAGTCTTACCACAAATTCTTATATACGACAAAAAGGGCGTCGAAATACTCCCCCTATCGCAAGCTATGGTTTGGTGCTTTCTATCGTATTTTCCCCCATCCTCGTTTAGTAGATGGGGGTTTTACTAAATTATTTTATTTGGGCATATAAGTTGCTGTAAGACTCCCACTTTAAGTGTTGGATAATTTGTACCGCTTTATACCTCTCTTCTATTTCACCTTAAATACCACTCTCCATGAGATGACGGTTGCAAGCATTAAACTTACGAGATACATATACACTCCAAAGTCTATCTTGCTGAAAAATTGATGTGCTAAGAAAAACAAGCCAACTGCAAACATGAGCAAGAATGTTTTCATGGTAGTACCGCCTTGCTGTGCAGATTCAAAGGCTTCTGAAAATGGATACTTCCCATTATTAACAACTTTATAGCTAATTAAAGTAAGCAGAACACCTGTCATAAAGACAACTACAAGATCTGGGATAATTCGTGCAGAGAACAGAAAAATAAAAATAACCGCTAATAAGGTATAAAGTGGCAAATATAATTTTATGATGAACGCTTTTAAGGTTCCGCTATAAATAGCCGAATGATTTTCAATTGGTGCTGTTTGAAAAATCCATGCTCCCTTATATTTGCTTGAATAACGTAGCATCATTACAACAACGCCGATCATAATATTACAAAAATAAATCGTGAAATGCATATTACTATTTGAGAATTGTTCAAAAGAGTTTTCACCCAAATAATTAAAATGGAAAATGAACGGAAAAATAAGTGATAATCCTAATGTGGGGTATACCTTCAGCTTGAATTCCCGTTCTCGAGCCATAATAATTGATGAGAATCGGAAAAATTGTCGTTCTTCTTTGCTCCTGCAAAAGAGACGCTCCAATACAGTATGAATCCTCCTACGCTTCTGTTTAGATTTCTCGGTGCTTTCCATTAGCTTCTGTAAATTGCGCTCGAAGGCCGGCATTAATTTATAATATAAACCAATGGAAATGATGGGACCAATTACTGCCAGTGAAGAAAGGATAATCATTTCATAGGAGGTGTTCCCATTTAAAAATAATTCAAAAGGTGCACCGAACCACATAGGCGGAATAAATATATGCCACCAGCTAAAATCATAAACATAATTAAAATCAACCATTTCAAAGGAGCGAATGACAATTTGATAACCAATAACGATTCCTATAGACAGCAGAATTTGGACATAATTAATCATATCTTTTAGCTTTTCACCACTGAAAAATCGTAATATAAAAATATATACTAATGCTGTAATGGTCATGATGAACAAAATTAATAAAACGATTTCTGCTAAAAAAAGCAGAAAATAACTGATACCTTGAACTCCTAACATAACGATGGAAGGAATTCCGATAAATGCTCCTGTGAGCATGCTCATATAGATCGCAACATGAACAATTTTAGCAGCACTTATCGTTCTTGTATGAATTGGTTTAGTGTGAAGGACGGTTTTATCGCGAACATCTAAAAGTACCGATGAGAAATCTGAAACCATAGACGTCATTAGGATAAACATAGAGACACCGAATATAATACTGATTTGAAAGATATAATTCTCTCCAAAAAATATAAAAGGAATGAGGATTAAGCCGTATAATACATAAATAAATAACGATTTTACAAACTGATTCCCGTATTTCCTTTTATTAGATACGTTAGAAGCAAAAACAGTCGGTGTTCGACGTCCGTCCATTGTTAGCTTGACCTCAAGTATTTTGCGCATCATTGGGTAATCCATTCGAAGCATACGAAAAAGCGGCTGAAGCAAATCAAGTATTTTTAACGAAAAATTAATCATTGGCATCACCATTTGTCACAATGCGAACAAATTCTTCTGCTGTATGTTTGTGCTCATCAAAACCAGTTAATTGGTTGAAAATTCCTTCCAAGGAACCTTGCTTATTTTGTTCTTGTAACTCTTCAAATGTCCCATCAGCGGCAATTTTACCGTCTACAAGTAACACAATACGATTGCTGATTTTTTCGACAACATCCATAATATGCGAAGAATAAAAAATCGTTTTTCCATGTGCGACAAGCTGCTCTAAGATATCTTTTATAATCATTACGCTATTGGCATCTAGTCCACTTAATGGTTCATCAAGAAAAATTAAATCCGGATTATGTAAGAGACTGGAAATAATTAACACTTTTTGCCGCATCCCTTTTGAAAATGAAGAAATACGTGTATGTAGAACATCTTCCATGCCAAATTGTTGCATCAGACTTTCTGCCTTGTTTGCTGCTTCGTTTTGCTCCATGCCGTAAAGCTCTCCAATAAATGTTAAATATTCATTTGCTGTCAGATTATCATAAATCTCTGCATTTTCTGGAACATAACCAATTTTACGCTTATAGGAATAATCACTTGTTGCAATATCTTCGCCAAAGATTTCTACCATACCACTATATTCTCCCACTAATCCGAGCATAATTTTAAGGGTGGTACTTTTTCCGGCACCATTAGGCCCAATATATCCAATGATTTGTCCTGGATATACATCGAGATTAATTTCATTTAATACATTTTTGCTTCCATAACTCATGGATAAATTTTTTAACGACAAGACTTTTTCCGTAGACAAAAACCCTCACCTGCTCCCTAATAAAATTTTAATTCTCATTCATACAGCCCCAAAGAGCCAAGGATAAATGAAAAAGGGCTTTTCTTTTATGGTGCTTGTGAAGAACAAACCAAATCAATTGCCAACGCGCACTTCATAGGGTCATTATACGATAGTTAAATTTATTTATCATCTAATAATAATTTTATAATGTGGGAAAAAATCTAAAATATGAAGCCCATTTGCGGGTAGCGTCGGGGGGATCATAGAAGTGTACGATTATTTGTATAGGTATGTTCGTCAGCTGATGGGAATAAGTTTAAGCTGGAAAACCCCTATTTAACGACGATGGACAATCCTCAACAGCGTTCTATACTGTATGTGTAAAATCGATTTGTGTTATATTTACACAAAATTATAAATAAAAGATTGACAATAATACACTTTCGGTGTAAAGTATTAAACAAATTTAATATCACATGATTTCTTATCCAGAGAGGTGGAGGGACTGGCCCAGTGAAACCTCGGCAACAGACTTTGTTAAAGTACTGTGCCAATTCCAGCAAGCATTATGCCTGAAAGATAAGAAGAGCGTTAACTTAAATAATCTACCTCTTCTTATTTGTCAATAGGAAGAGGTTTTTTAATATTTAAAATTGGCGGCTCTTCCATACGTTACATGGACAATTGCTTTACAAGTTCCCAAAAGGTGTTTTGGATGCTTGTACTTTAACAATAAAGAGAAGGGAAGATGAGAAAATGAGTAAATTGGATGAAGTACAATGGGAGTACGTAAGAAAAAGCTTAGATGCAATTGATTTCGGATCTGTAGTCATTACTGTACACGATGGAAGGGTTACGCAAATTGACACAACGGAGAAAAAGCGGTTTGCGAATATAAATAACAATCGTTCATTGCAAAATTCTAAATAAAGCACATGCCGATTAGACAACTAAAGGCATCTTTTACCTTTTCGATTATTTAATAAGGTGAAAGATGCCTTTTACTATGTTAGAAAAACTATTTTTATCCCGCATGAACTGCTAGTAAGACTTATCTGGTTATGAGCAGATATTTAATTGCAAAGGAGGAGGTGACACCAACATGAGCTTATTACAACAGTTACAAGATCAAATTTTAATTGCAGATGGTGCCATGGGAACGATGTTATATTCGTATGGTATCGATCAAAGTTTTGAACAATTAAACATAACCCATCCAGATCAAGTTCAACAGGTACATGAAGCATATATTCATGCTGGAGCAACTGTCATTCAAACAAACACATATGGAGCAAACTATATTAAATTGGCACGATACGGCTTAGAAGAACAAGTTAAAAAGATTAACCAAAAAGCCGTACAAATTGCAAAGCAAGCCCGGCAAAAAGGAGTATATGTTTTAGGAAGTATTGGCGGTATTCATGGCGTTCAAGCATTAAATGAAACAAAAGAAGAAATTAAACGAAGCTTTCGAGAACAATTATATTGTTTACTTTTAGAAGGAATAGATGGGCTTATTTTAGAAACCTATTATAATCTGGATGAGTTAACAATGGTGTTAGAAATTGCTCGGGAGGAAACGGAAATCCCTATTATCGCAAATGTGTCGATGCATGTTCCGGGAGTTTTGGAAAATGGTACACCGTTAGCTGAAGCGTTACAGCAACTGGAATCTTTGGGTGCCGATCTTGTTGGTGTTAATTGCCGTTTTGGCCCATCACAAATAATTACATCCTTACAATCAGTTCCTTTACCAAAAAAGGCCTTTTTAGCTTCATATCCAAATGCAAGCTTGCCTGCATATCGGGATGGTGTACTTTATTACAAAAATGAACCGGCTTATTTTAAACAGTGTGCCGGACAATTGCGAGAACAAGGGGTGCGCTTATTAGGAGGGTGTTGCGGAACAACTCCTGATCATATTAAAGCATTAGCTGAAGGATTAAAAGATACGGACCCGATTACAGAAAAAGTGGTAGAAATTCCGCAGCGAGAGAGAGTAATTTTAAAAAGGAAACGAAAAGAAAAATCGCTGGCAGAATTAGCAAAAGAACGACATACCATTATCGTTGAATTAGATGCTCCGAAACATTTAGATATGACAGAATATTATCAAGGAATACGAGCGTTAAAGAAAGCTGGAATCGACGCAGTGACACTTGCCGATAATTCGCTTGCTACACCGCGAATATGTAATGTAGCTGTTGCAACGATTATTAAAGAACAGGGGATCAGACCGTTAGTCCATCTATCTTGCAGAGATCGTAATTTAATTGGCTTACAGTCGCATTTAATGGGATTAGACATTTTAGGAATTCATGAAATTTTAGCTATAACAGGTGATCCAACTAAAATTGGCAGTTTTCCAGGAGCAACTTCTGTTTTTGATGTTAATTCATTTAAGTTAATTGAATTAATTAAAAGAGGAAATAAAGGTATGTCATTTTCCGGGGATTCCCTAAGAGAACATACCTCATTTACAGTGGGAGCGGCTTTTAATCCCAACGTGAATCATGTAGAAAAGTCGGTTGCTAGATTGGAGAGAAAGATAGCAAGCGGTGCTGACTATATCATGACACAGCCTGTTTATAGCAAAGAGAAAATAATTGCTTTGAAACAAGCAACTTCACATATAGAGACACCGATTTTTATTGGAATTATGCCATTAACCTCTACAAAGAATGCTGAATTTTTACATCATGAAGTACCGGGGATAAAGCTTACGGATGAAGTTCGCTCTCGTATGAAAGCAGCTGAGGGAAATCGAGAGCAATCAACAAAAGAAAGCATTGCTATTTCGAAAGAGTTACTTGATACAGCTTTTGAACATTTTCACGGGATATATCTTATTACTCCGTTTATGCGCTATGATATGATCGTCGAATTAGTTAACTATATTCATCAAAAAACAAATGCCATGCGAGCGCAAGCAAGCTTATCCTCACATTAATTTAGGGTGTAGGGTTTGAGGATAAGTATACATCAAAATCTAAAGGATAGTCGTTTAGAACATAATTAATTAACCTATCCTAGAACCGGGGAACCCGAGAGAGAATGTCAATAATTAATAATATGTATCTCATGATTTTCGATCACATATAAAAATGGAGGAGTATATATGTCAAAAATAAAGAGTTCGAATATTGGTTATCCGAGAATTGGAGAAAATCGCGAGTGGAAAAGAGCATTAGAAAATTTTTGGAGTGGGGTTATTTCTGAGACGGAGTTAATTGAAAAAACAACAGAAATCCGGTTACGCAATTTAAAAAAACAACAGGAAAAAGGAATCGATTTAATTCCGGTAAATGATTTTTCCTTATATGACCATGTCTTAGATACGGCCATTACGTTTGGAATCGTACCGAAACGTTTTAACTATATTGGTGGAAAAGTAGATAGGCACACGTACTTCGCTATTGCACGCGGAACAGATGGGGCAGTCGCTTCAGAAATGACGAAATGGTTTAACACAAACTATCATTATATCGTTCCGGAATTAAATGGCGTTAAGCCTTCATTAGTAGAGAACCGTGCTTTAACCTTTTATCAAGAAGCTAAAGAAAAACTCGGTATTGATGGAAAGCCTGTCCTTTTAGGCCCAGTTACATTTGTAAAACTGGCAAAGGGTTATGACCAGCAGGAGTTTTCAACAATTGTAAAGAAATTTATACCACAATATGTACAGATCTTACAGGAACTTGTCGAAGCGGGGGCATCTTGGATTCAGATAGATGAGCCAATCTTAGTAACGCAATTATCGAAAGAAGAAATCGCAGTAGTTGAAAAAGTGTATCAGGCTTTTGCTGAACACGTACCTCATGCGCAAATTATTTTACAAACGTATTTTGAAAAAATAACTGCTTATGAAAAAATAGTGAATCTTCCAGTAAAAGCGATTGGCATGGATTTTGTTCACGGAGATTCTTTAGAACTATTAAAAACATATGGATTTCCCAAGGATAAGGTGTTAGCAGCCGGGATTATTGATGGACGTAATGTTTGGCGAGCTAATTTAGCAGAAAAGCGCACGATATTGGAAGTGATTAGACAGCTAGTTCATCATGACCAGCTTATTATTCAACCATCTTGTTCACTCTTGCATGTTCCGGTAACAAAAACATTAGAACAAAAGCTGGATCAGGTCATTTATGACGGACTTTCATTTGCTGATGAGAAGTTGGATGAAGCAGTTACATTAACGAAAGGGTTGAATGATGGTATAGTCTCCGTTCAAGCAGAATTAGATCAAGCGAATGAAGCAATTAAACAATTAATAAAGACGTATCAATCCAATAATGAGGTAAGAAAAAAAGTAGCCAATTTAACGAGTGATGATGCACAACGAACCGTATCATTTGCAGAACGGATTGAAAAGCAAAAGCAACGTTTACAATTGCCATTACTGCCGACAACGACAATTGGCAGTTTGCCGCAAACGCCTGAAGTGAGAAAAACACGTACCAAATGGAGAAAAGGGGAGATTACGGATCAAGCGTATGAACAGTTTGTGAAGGAGCAAATTAAACGCTGGATCAAAATTCAGGAAAAACTCGATATCGATGTTCTCGTTCATGGTGAATTTGAGCGAAATGATATGGTTGAATACTTTGGGGAAAAATTGAATGGCTTTACTGTGACAGAGTTTGGCTGGGTGCAGTCGTATGGCTCACGTTGTGTCAAACCGCCATTGATTTTTGGAGATGTGTCTTGGGATAAACCGATAACAGTGAAGGAGAGCGTTTATGCACAGTCATTAACAAAACGTCCGGTGAAGGGAATGTTAACGGGGCCGGTAACCATTTTAAACTGGTCTTTTGTTCATGATACAACACCACGCTATGAAATTATGAAACAAATTGCTCTAGCATTGCAAAAGGAAGTGGAGGCTTTAGAAGAAAATGGAATTAACATTATTCAGGTAGATGAACCAGCTTTACGTGAAGGGTTGCCACTTAATCGAACAAAGTGGGATGAATATTTAACAGAATCCTCACTTGCCTTTCGCCTCGCAACGGCAACCGCTAGAGCCGATACACAAATTCATACACATATGTGCTATTCTAATTTTGAAGATATTTTTGATTGTATTGACGATCTCGATGCAGATGTAATTTCAATTGAAACGTCACGGAGTCATGGTGAAATGGTCTCTACCTTTGAAGATAATACGTATCAAAAAGAAATTGGCTTAGGTGTTTATGATATTCATAGTCCACGTATTCCATCTGTTGATGAAATTAAACAAAATATTAATCGTGCATTACAAACGATCGCACCTAACCAATTTTGGATTAACCCAGATTGTGGTTTAAAAACACGAAAAGAAGACGAAACCATTGCCGCCTTAAAAGTTATGGTGCAAGCTGCAAAAGAAGTGCGAAATAAACAGTTGGCCTCTCAAAAGTAATCTTGTTACTAGAATAGAATTTTCGTGTTGGGTTGTTTCAATGTCGGAAAATTTTCTATGCAGAATAAGTTTAGCTGGTTAATTATCTACACTCAGTTTGTTTTCATTAACGCATTGGTTTTTTATACAATAGTAAGCCCTCCGCTCTAAGACAAACTTTAAGTAGAGCGGGAGGTAAACTGCGAAAGTAATAATTAACAACCTGCAATCGAAAAGTAAGTCTATTATGTAAGGCTCGTTTTAAATAGAAGCGAGCCATTTATTTCGATACATTTCTAAACGCTTACAAGCAAACTCGTATTCAACATTAAATAAATTCATCACATACTTTGGCGTTATTTTCGTTTTGATCCGTTGTAACATAAAAGTAGGTATACATAGGTGGTAGCTGAAATAATTAGCTTGCCATTCTTGTAATTCAATAAACGTAGGTGGTAAAAACTCCTGTCTTCCTGTATGCCACAGGAAATGAGCAATTTCATGACCAAACTCTTGCCACTGCTTTTGTTCACTACGATTGCTATTTAGAAAAATAAGACATCTCTCATTTACGTATACACATTCGCTACTATATTCCCAATAATAAACAGGAATGTCTAGAGAAGAGGCAATATTTTTGATTGTTAAATCATATGGTTTATGAATGTTTCGTTGTAAGAGAAACCGCTGAATATAATCTTCTGTACGGGAAAAAAACATCAAATACCCCCAAAACGAACGTACGTTCTATTATCGTTAAAAATAAATAGTGTATAAACTATACACTAATAAATACTTATTGGTCTTCTTCTTTAAAAGCTTCCCAAATCCGTTTTAATCTTTTAAGATCTTCTTCTTTATTGTTTGGCAATTCTTTGTACCATCTTTCTAATGAAGGATTATTACGAAAAGATGCAAACGCTTCTTCTTCAGTTAAATTAGGATTATCAGACCGTCCAAGTAAATAATCAGATGTAACATAGAAGACATTAGCAAGCTTATTTAACTCGTGGTCCTTCATAGGCCTTTCCCCTGATTCAATCCGATTCATTACACTAGGATTTACCTCTAAACGTTTAGCAAGCTCACGCTGACTCCAACCATTAGCTTCTCTTAATTGAACAATTCTTGTTCCTACATTCAAAGCAAACACCGCTTTCTATTTTAGCAATTAAATCATATCATTTTTCAAATTAATATACAAATAAATGTTTCATAAACAGCAAGAACACAATTTGACATTTCTGTTTCAGCAATGTATGATAGGAACAAATGTTCTATAGTTAAGTTTTGGAATGAATGGAGGGAAGCGATGAGACATTTAAAAGCTACACTTAGTAATGAAACATGTATTAAGTGGATCGTTAGTGAACATCGGAGAGACAAAAGAGCGGGCGTGTTGACTCCTATTAAAAGAAGTAAGTATACAGAGGAATTGTTTAGCAAGGGGGCCGGTTTTCATGAACAAGGAACAAATAGAGAGAGCAATCAAAGATTATAACTGGATGATTAGGGAAATAAAGCGGCAGCGGCAGATGCTCGAGAAAGATATAGGTACTAAAGTGGTGTCCGCTTCAGGAGTTGAGGCTACGTTGCCAAAGTCAAAAGGAGTAATAAGCGACCCAGTGGTAAAAGAGGTTATCCGACGGGATAGAAAAAGTAACTGGTTATCTAAGCTGGAGAAAAAGGTACTATTTATCCAAGAGCGATTACCGGCTATAGATGAACCAAGAGAAGTAGTTGTTTTAGAATGCATGCTAGATGGTATGACAATTAGTGCGATTAGCAAGCATATGGCTTTATCTAGAAAACATATCTATACGATCAAAGAGACGATCGTACAAAAAATGTTACAGTTTACACAGTCTTCACAGTAGATGACAAAGCTAATTATGGTTTTACCGGAGGCTGAAAAAGTATGAAAATAGAAATAATAAATATTAAACTACAAGATTGTATAAACATATTGGATAAGTTGCCGTTAATGGGTTTAAAGTCCATACATCGTACACGCTTACGTGACAGATTGATTACCGAAATTGAGCGCGTCTCAAAAGAAGAAAGACAGCTTAAAGAGGAACACAGTAACAAGGACGAAGAAGGTAATCCAATTATTAACGATGCTAGCTACGACATTAAAGACATTGAAGAATTTCAACAAGTAATGAAAGGATTTTACAAAGAAAAGGTAATCATTGATGGGGGGATAGTCAAGTTTATTTAAAATCCGTTAAACAATCGCTGGAGGATGTGGAAGTGGAATGGTCGGGTAAAGAAGCTAACGATTACGCTTATCTGTATGATGCATTTATTAATACGAAGGAGGATAAGGAGGATTCTGAATGATTGAATCCTAAGTAAATGGTATACGGTTAAATAAGTCTAAGATACGTATTAATTTTAGCATAATTAACAAGTGGGGGTCAGATTATCATACAGCTATGTGACTAGTGAGTAAATCAGTAGTTTTTCTAAAGTTTGCAGTATAGATACAAGAACTGGGTTTACAGAACAAAAGTTTAAGAAACACTAACCGTAAACCATGTTAAATAACTTAATTTTTATGGGGAGTGAAGAATTTCCACGCGTATTGAACTTAGTAAAACAAAAATTTAAGTAAAGAATTGTCTTAAAATGAATCCGATTGGTGATAAGTTTATATACAGAAGATTTGATATTTTTGTTACGAAAAGGATATTGGAAAGTATAATTTAACCAAGTAAAAAAACTAGAGAAAGAATTTTAGCACTTAAAGCGTATAAAGAGGGTCAATTATAAAAGGCATCTCAAACGAGGTGTCTTTTTAACACCCAAAAACAGGAGGTATTAAATGCTAAATAAGAATTTAATGGTTGCAAATGTGTTAGATTATGGAGCTATGGGGAACGGGGTAACTGACGATACTAATGCTTTTAATGAAGCGGTAAATTATTTACGAAGTAATGGTGGAGGAGTGCTATTTATACCCCTAAACAACAATTCACATTACCTATTAAATGATAGTGTTAGACTTTATGACAATATTGTAGTTGATTCAGACGGAGCAACAATAATAAAAAGTCAAAGCAGTTTAAACTATTATACTTTTATAACTTTAAGTGAGAATAAACAAGGTTATGGTAGTGGTGGAGAATGTATTACAATCCGAAATTTAAAATTTAAAGGAAGCTTTGAAAATAAGGTTAGTGTAAATATAACACTACATCACGCTAAAAATGTTTTAATAGAAAATTGTATTTTTGATGAAGCGATAATAGGAGGGCATGCAATTGATTTAGGAGGTTGTTCTGATGTGGAAATTATAAACTGTACTTTTAAAGGAATGTTTGTTCAAGAAGGTAGGGAGTACGCGGAAGCCATACAGATAGACCATAGTACTGCGGAAGGTGTAGGTATAGATAATCCAGATAGCTACGATGGAATTGGATGTAAAAATATATCAGTTAGAGCATGTAGTTTCTTACCAATAGAGGTTAAAAAAACTTCATACCCTGCACCCAATCCTTTAGGGTCACATTCTAGAGTTGGAAATATTATGCATAGAAATATAAGATTCAATGATAACTACGTGGAAGATAGTGTGTCACTTCCGGTAGGGACACCTTATGCTGCTGGCTGGCTACATTTTTATCATACTAATGGGATAGAAATTAAAGGAAATTCATTTATAAATAATAAATCTACTAGCGCAAGAGTGTTAGGTGTTTATTCAGCACTTACTACAATCTCTACAGATGATTTACCAAATCCCAACCCTGAAAAAATATCTTATACTCCCAAAATGTGCAAGAATATAGTTTTTAAAAACAATTTTATACAAGGATTTAATAATAAATTTGTAGGTAGGATCATTTATTTACAAGGAAGAAATGTAGAGAACGTAGACTGTTTTATAAGAAATGTAAGAATTAATTCTAATGAGTTCATAGATTGTTATGATTATCAGACTACAGACGTGGATAGCAGTTCTAATATAGTGTTTGCTGACAGAGTTCGCGAATTAAGTATATTCAACAACTATTGCAACTCTTTAAGGAGATTATTGCAGGCATATTCTTGCGTGAATCTATCAATAAATGAAAATAAAGTTATAAAAGCAAATTATATCGCTCTTCATTTAACAGATTGTTCAGTTGTGAATGTTTCTCAAAATTACTTTGATGAATTCCGTGTTTGTATGTATATTCGGGGGATAGAAAGAATTAAATTGTTAGGTAATTCTCTAGTTGGGGAGAAGGGAGATATTAGTGCTCAGTATGGTTCCTGCATTGCTATTTCTAAATCATCAAATTTAATCATTAAAAATAACGATTTACTTGGAAATACAAATAGATTATTAGGTGTTTTTATTTACGGAGCGTCAATAAGGGGAATTGTAAAAGATAATTTAGTTAGAGGTTATAGACAGGGGATTGTAATTAGCTCGGATTCCTCGGGTATAAAGAATGATATATATTAAAAAATTATTCAAGGGACTTACAGAGCGATAATTTAAATAAATACAGGGGGTTGGACATGCGTGAACAATGGTATACAAACAAAGAGTTGTTTGAACAAATAGCAGCAATTCAAGGTGAATTTAAGGATTTGCGGCATGAAATGAAAGAAACACGAAATATGATCAAGAAGTATAATGGTTTGCGGGAAGAACTGGAGATTGTTAAAGAAAAGGTAGAGCGAATGGAAGCGAAAACAGAAGGGAAAAAAACATTACTGGAAGCTGTCCGCCTATGGGGTGGGTGGCTTTTTGCTTTTATTACACTGCTCATTTTGATTACCCAATATGTTTAAAGGAAGTGGGGTGGAAGCATGGATAAAGGTACGATAGTTAGAACAGTAGCTTTAGCGATAGCGTGGATCAATGCCGGATTAGCAAATTATGATTTACAGCCGATTCCAGTGTTACAAGATGAAGCTATAGCATATGGAATCACGTTTATGGTTTCTGTTTGGACGTGGTTTAAAAACAATTATATTACGCTTAAGGGAAGGCAACAAAAGGAAGTGCTAGAAAGAACAAATCTTATAAAGTAGACTGACGGCTAGTCCAATCGGGCAAGTCGTTTTTTTAATATTTTATAAAAAGGAGGAATGAACCATGGCAAAAATAGCTATTGGCGCTGGTCATGGAATGCATACATCAGGAAAAAGAAGCCCAGAAGGAGAAAGGGAATGGTCATTCAATAATAAAGTAGTTTCTGCTGCCATAAATTATCTAAATGGTTATGCAAATGCAACTGTCATTCGAATGGATGATCCAACTGGGGAGACAGATGTATCGTTAACAACCAGAACGAACGCAGCAAATAATGCAAATGCCGATATTTTGATATCTTATCATCATAATGCAAATACAGGGCAGTGGGGGGCGTGGACGGGCACAGAGACGTATTATTATCCGGGTTCGTCTACTGGTTTAGCTTTAGCAAGAGCTATTCACCCGAGTATTGTTGGAGCTATGGGTTTACGAGATAGAGGAATTAAATCAGCGAACTTTCATATGGTGCGTGAGTCCAGAATGCCTGCAATTTTAATTGAAGGAGGCTTTATGGATTCTACCATTGATATAGTGAAAATGCGTAATAATTCAGTTATGGATCAGACTGGGAAAGCATTGGCAAATGCAATAGCCGCTCATTTGGGATTGCAGTCTGGGGGTGGAAGAAACACGTATACAGTTAAAGCTGGAGACACGTTATGGGGGATTGCTCAAGCGCATAACATGACCGTTAGTGAATTAAAGCGGTTAAATAATCTTTCAGATGACACGATTTATCCAGGGCAGGTACTGATCGTCAGTGGGACTTCTACAAATTTTTCCAAAAAAAGCACAGGCTATGTAGAAGTACTTGCTTCAAGTCTTTGGGTATATGATGCTCCTGATTGGGATGCGAAATATGAAGTTGTGAACCAAGGCGAAGTATTTACAGTGAAAAAAGAATTAGAAGTAAAAGGATCTAAAATGTACCAATTAAAATCTGGTTTATATATTACAGGAAATTCAAGTTATATAAGATATTTTACAAAATAAGCCGTTAATCTAGATGAAACGCATTAAAATACAGAAGAAGCGGGGTCAACAAGCCCCACTTCTTCTGTATTTTCAATAATAATTAGCCGCCAATGATATGATATCCCGAGTCAACATGTAGAACTTCACCCGTTACACCACGTGATAGCTCACTCATAAAGAATAATGTTGCGTCTCCAACTTGGTCTTGGTCTACATTTCTTCGCAGTGGTGCTTTTTTCTCTATAACTCCCAGCTTTTCATTAAACCCGGAAACACCTTTAGCGGATAATGTGCGGATGGGACCTGCAGAAACGGCATTGACACGTATGCCATATTTACCCATATCTTCTGCTAAATAACGAACACTTGCTTCAAGGGAAGCTTTCGCAACACCCATGATATTATAATTTTGGATAACTCTCTCTGAACCGAGGTAGGTTTGTGTGACAATACTGCCTCCTTCAGTCATCAGTTCTTTTGCCGCTTTTGTAACAGCAACTAGAGAAAATGCGCTAATCTCATGGGCTAAGAGAAAGCCTTCTCTGGATGTATTCGCATATTCTCCTTTAAGTTCTTCTCGGTTAGCAAATGCCACAGAGTGTACAACTCCGTGAATGACACCGATCTTCTCTTTTATGCTATTGAATGCGTTTGTAATGCTTTCATCACTGGCTACATCGCAGGGAATGATTAATTTTGCTTCAATATTGTGCTTGTCGAGCAATTTTGTTAGCTTGCCGTAGGATCTTTCCTGGCGGTATGTGAAAATTAAGTTTGCACCCGCTTTATGTAATGAAGTCGTTACTCCCCAGGCAATACTACGTTCACTGGCAACACCCATAATGACAATATTTTTTCCTTCTACTAAATTACTCATTAACGTACCTCCATTATTCTTTTAATCGTGCATGAAAGTGCCTTATGTTATCGTAAGGTAAAGTATCTCAGAAAGAAATAGTGGATGACACTTAAATGCCTCGTTGCATGCAAGGTAGAATGAAGAGAATTTTTCACTGCATACGTTTGATTGCTTATATTATAACCTAATACACATTTTGAAAGAAACCGTTAGCTATATCTGCTATTTTGACAATAAAAGTGCTGTTCGGACAACGATTAATAAAGAAATTAAAAAAAATTACATTTTCCCTTTACAAATGATATAGAACTAGGTATAATAAAATTCGTCAGTTTCGAAAAAGGGTACAACATGTACAACCTATCAAAACATCCCTGGCCCGTTGGTCAAGCGGTTAAGACACCGCCCTTTCACGGCGGTAACACGGGTTCGAATCCCGTACGGGTCACCAAGGAGGATTAGCTCAGCTGGGAGAGCACTTGCCTTACAAGCAAGGGGTCGCAGGTTCGAGCCCTGCATCCTCCACCATTGCCGGCCTAGCTCAATTGGTAGAGCAACTGACTTGTAATCAGTAGGTTGGGGGTTCAAGTCCTCTGGCCGGCACCATTTTTTAAAAAAATGAATAAAGATTAGCGAATGTGTTCATAATATTGGAGGGGTAGCGAAGTGGCTAAACGCGGCGGACTGTAAATCCGCTCCCTCAGGGTTCGGGAGTTCGAATCTCTCCCCCTCCACCATTACATTTGTTGGGCCATAGCCAAGCGGTAAGGCATCGGGTTTTGATCCCGTGTACCCTAGGTTCGAATCCTAGTGGCCCAGCCATTTTTTATTTGGAAAACTTTTCTATGCTATATATGACAGGGCAATGGACTAGAATTGACATGATAATTAGAATACATCGTATATGAGCCATTAGCTCAGTCGGTAGAGCATCTGACTTTTAATCAGAGGGTCGGAGGTTCGAATCCTCCATGGCTCACCATTTATTACAACTCCATATAAACTATACATAAATTTTAAACAAGGTTGCGACACGTAGTAGCCTTGTTTATTTGTATTTATCCTGCATATAAGGTGCTGGACTCCCACTTCAGTAGTTGGATAATCTTGTACGGCAACAAGTCTAAGTGGAGAAAACAGTACCTAAATGCCCTATTTCGTAAGAAGCCTTTAGGTCATACCCTTGGGCTACTAACAAGCCGGGGGATGAATGAAAACCCCACCGATTGAAGATTCACTTTTTATCCCACATGTATCTCGCGGTAAGACCTGCGATTCCATCCTACAAGGTGAATCCGCGGATAAAGTGTAGCAATTGCAAGTAAATGTCAGATCTTATACAAAGGACTTTAGGGTTAATCCCTTAAAGAAATGATCCGTGTGGAGAATGAAAAACTTCACTGATTGGTGGTTCACTTTATAATGGACTAATGAACAATTGATACTAAATGTAGCGTTGTCATTCTGTTCATTTATAAAGGGATGTGAGAATACATTCCCAAGAATGGTTGGAACAGTAAAGACTTTGGCAGATTAGGACTATATATAGTGAAACTTTCGATGTATTAGTGATTACTTAAGAGAAGGTTCAGTGGATATTATATACTTGGTGGTGAGGGAAAATGCATACATATATTAATGGTATGCAGGAATTTTTGAATAAAGATACTTATAAATTCCGAGCTGAGCAATTAGATATTCTAATCGAATTTATGCTTCATAATATCGGGAACACGAATCCTGAAATAAGGGATCACCTTATTTACAATAGTTTTGTTAAGCTAATATTGGAAGATCACTTAACTGTACAACAAATGGAATATCTTATAGAGACGTGTTTGAGTAAACAGTATCTATTTTTAAATATAGAGGATGGGACAAAGAGAGATAGCGTGTTTACTCGAACGTTTTCAGCACTAGTTTTAGCTGTTATCTTGCATAAGGACGCAACGGATAGAAGACTTTCCGCTGAATTAGTATCTCGAGTAATTCAAGCGAGTATAAAATATTTACTTTCAGAACGTGACTATCGTGGTTATATTCAAGGAAAAGGATGGGCGCATAGTGTTGCACATGGTAGTGATCTGTTAGCTAATGGAATATTACATCCTGTATTTGATAAAAATGATATTACAGCATGTCTTCGTGCAGTAAGAGAGTGCATTTGGGTTGAGTATGCTTATATTGACGATGAAGATGAGCGGTTGATTCAAGTTATTGAAGCTCTCATCGAGCAAGGTATGAAGGATATGGAATTACGTGATTGGGTGGAAAGCTTGCAAACAGAACACAAAAATGCACATACAAAATATCGTATAGAGTGGAATGTCAAACGATTTAATTATTCCTTATATATGGCATTGTCAAAGCATAAAGGCTTTTCAGTGTCTCGACAAGCGATTTCAGATCAATATCTATATGACCAATAACAAGTATTTTAAAAAGAATGGATTAATTATCAGTGAGCGGTTGTTATATTTTGGGGGAAGATATAAAACCTTTTTACTATACCCAATTGTTGCTAACTTTTACGGTTGATCTATCAAGTAAGGGGATGAAACTAGAAGTATAAACGTGCTAGTGGAGATCTTGTTGCTTAGGTTCTCTGAAATTAAGCATTTCTTTTTTCTTCATAATTTAACGGCGTACTCTTTGTCTACTTCTTCTTTTAAATGGAGTCCTTCCAGAACTCTTCTATAAAAAACAGTTAGTTTTACTTTAACTTAATTACAATACTATGGTATTATGTGTTTGTTTGGATTACAATTAGCTAAATTTCTAATAAAATGTTAGAAATCATGATATAATTTTTATAGAATCCGTTTCAAGAGAAGCCATTGAAAATCATAATGTTTTTCATTTAATGAAGAAGATATAAGGAAATTGTCATTGTTTATATATAGAAGAAGATGTCAATATTTATGAAGCATGATTGGTGAAGAATTGTAAAGGTTATAAAATATTGAGTCAACGCCGATAATCCGTGCGTTAGCCGCTAACTTGTAAATGAAAGAGGATGCTCAAAAGTCGAGAAAAAAGACACATTGAAATTTTTCGTAGGTTGTTAAATCGGCTTTATTATTTAAATGCATGCACTTTGCCGCTTGAAACTACGTAGCTCAAACTTCTCGGTTCTTTTTTCTCCATTCTTATCCACATTAATGAAGGAAACATGTATTAATATATATTATATAAAGGATGATCGGCGATGCAGACTTCCAGAATTCCTGGTTTTTATAAGCAAACAGTAAAAAAGCGAAGAGAATTGCTAAAGGATGTGGAGGCGTTTACGGAAGAAACTTTTGATATTATTTCTTCTAAAGAGCCTCTACCGCTTGATACAGCTGATAAAATGATAGAAAATGTAATTGGAACTTTTCCTCTTCCCTTAGGAGCAGGATTGAACTTTCTCATAAATGGGAAAGAATATGTAGTACCAATGGTCATTGAAGAG
Organism: Virgibacillus sp. 6R; assembly: GCF_001895305.1. Classification (NCBI taxonomy): domain Bacteria; kingdom Bacillati; phylum Bacillota; class Bacilli; order Caryophanales; family Bacillaceae; genus Virgibacillus; species Virgibacillus sp. 6R. The sequence goes on from NZ_CP017762.1 coordinate 2,708,941, forward strand.
CCTTCTGTGGTAGCTTCTGCTAGTCATATCGCTAAAATTGTGCGTCAAGCAGGAGGATTTACTACAGAAGCAACTGAAAGAGTCATGATTGGACAAATTCAAGTAGTTGGTTGTGCTGACTTTCAAGAAGCAAAAGCTACTTTGCTTGAGGCACAAGCTGCATTAATTGAACAAGCCAATGCCTCCTATCCAAGCATTGTCAAACGTGGCGGAGGGGCGAAGGAAATAGATGTTCGAATTTTAAATGAAGCTGCTGGTTCGAGCTATCAGCAAATGCTAATTCTTCATTTATACATTAATACATGTGATGCTATGGGTGCGAATATTATTAATACGATGGTCGAATCTCTCGCTCCAACGGTAGAGGAGCTGACCGGTGGAAAAGTTTATTTGCGTATATTGTCGAATTTAGCTGATCGATGTCTAGCTCGTGCGACTTGTACGATTCCTTCACATTTACTGGAAACAGGGGATTTCTCTGGTGAAGAGGTAAGAGATGGCGTTATCCACGCATATGAATTTGCTGCTTCTGATGCGTATCGTGCAGTTACGCATAATAAAGGGATTATGAATGGAATTGATCCGATTGTAATTGCAACGGGAAATGATTGGCGTGCAGTTGAAGCTGGTGCTCATGCCTATGCAGCCCGAGATGGGCAATACACATCAATGACGACTTGGTCTGTTGATGCAGAAGGGAACCTCGTTGGCGAATTGGAGTTACCGATGTCGGTAGGGATCGTTGGAGGTTCCATTAATGTTCATCCAATGGCGAAAGCCGCGCTCAGCTTATTAAATGTAGCATCTGCCCAAGAATTGGCACAGGTGATTGTTGCTGTCGGTCTCGCGCAAAATTTAGGTGCATTAAAAGCATTAGCTACCGATGGTATACAAAAAGGTCATATGGCCTTACATTCTCGTTCTGTTGCTATAGCAGCAGGAGCTACTGGGGAGTTGATTGATATCGTGTCAAAAAAATTAGTAGAAATAAACGAAATCCGTGTAGGAAAAGCTAAAGAATTGGTGGAAGAGTATACAAAATGAGTGCAGAAAAAGTAACAACAACAGAAAAAACAGCTATCGGAGTAGCTTATAGTAAACTAATTTTAATTGGAGAGCACGCGGTTGTACACGGACAGCCTGCTATTGCTATTCCATTTCCATTGGTGGGCGTAGAGACAGTCATTGAACATCTGCCGGGACCAGTTAAGATCGACACAACTTTCTATCACGGCTCCATTGCCGAGGCGCCAAAATCATTAGAAGGCATTGTGAAATGCGTTGAAGAAACATTGGACTATTTAAATATACCATGTCAGGATATGCTTATACGTATTACATCGTCAATCCCACCTGGTAAGGGATTAGGTTCCAGTGCCTCTGTAGCTATATCTGTCGTCCGTTCGCTATTTGCATATTTTGATGAAACTTATACAGATGAAGAGTTACTGCGATTAGCTAATATAGCAGAGACGTTTGCACATGGAGCTCCATCAGGGATTGATACGTTGACTATTACATCGCAATCTCCTGTATGGTATGAGAAGGAGCATCCAATAAATTTTATTAAACTAAGTGAAGATTTTCATTTCGTTGTAGCAGATTCTGGTCGCGTTGGAGATACACGTTTGGCAGTTGAATCGGTTGCGAATTTATTAAAAAAAGCTCCAAAGCGAATTCAACGTAAACTGGAACGAATTGGTAAACTAACTCATGATGCGAAACAGGCCCTAGAGAAAAAAGGAAAGCATATTTTGGGGCATATGTTAAATGAAGCGCAGAAGGAATTAGAAGCCTTAGGTGTCAGTGACACCGGATTGAATCGATTGATTGACTTTGCTAGACAAGAGGGCGCACTTGGCGCTAAATTGACAGGCGGGGGGAACGGTGGCTGTATTATTGCCCTTGCCCAAAATGAGGTTCATTCCAGACAACTAGCGGAAAAGTTAAGAAAATTTGGCGCACATGCAGTATGGCCGTTTGTATTAAAAGAGAGTAAGGATCAATAAGCTATAAGTAGAAGGGGAATGACAATGAGAGCAACTGCTAAGGCGCATACAAATATTGCCCTTATTAAATATTGGGGGAAGCGAAATGAAGCGATTATTTTACCTACTAATAATAGCTTGTCGCTGACATTAGATGGTTATTATACAACGACGACGGTGGAATTTGATAATTCCCTTTCAAAAGATCAATTCATGTTAGACGAGCAAACGGTATTTGGAGAGCAGTACGATCGTGTAACCTCTTTTCTTGACATTATTCGACAAATGGCAGGTAAACAAGTGTATGCGCAAGTAACATCCATCAATGAAGTGCCGACTGCCGCTGGCTTTGCCTCATCTGCCTCTGGTTTTGCGGCATTAGCAGCAGCTGGTTCCAAAGCAATTGGGTTACATTTATCAGATCAAGAGCTTTCTAGATTAACCCGACGAGGTTCTGGTTCAGCTTGCCGTTCGATTTATGGTGGGTTTGCTGAGTGGGAAATGGGGATGCGTGAGGATGGAACAGATTCTTACGCTGTTCCGATTGCTCCAGCAGATTATTGGGATATTCGCGTGGCGGCCGTTGTACTATCTGCAACGAAAAAAAGTGTGTCGAGCCGTGAGGGGATGCGTCGGACTGTAGAAACATCAGCCTTTTTTCAAGGTTGGCTGGATAGTGTTGCACATGATTTGGCGGAGATCAAACAAGGAATCGATGTGCGTGATTTTCAAAAGGTTGGAGAAATCGCAGAAGCAAATTGTTTGAAGATGCATGCGACTACTTTAGGAGCGCAACCTCCGTTTACATATTGGCATGACACAACTTTAGTCGTTATGCAAAAAATTTGGGAAATGCGCTCACGAAGTATACCCGTTTATTTTACAATTGACGCTGGCCCTAATGTAAAGGTATTGTATTTACCTGAGCATGAAACGCATGTCCAACAGACATTACGAAATATACCTGGAGTAACAGATGTTCGTTTGAGTAAACCTGGTCGAGGAATAACGTATATATAGGGGCTGAATCTATTGTCACAATCAACCATGAATATTAAAGTGCCCGGAAAATTAATGGTCGCGGGAGAGTTTGCTGTACTACAGCCGTATCAACATTTAGTTGTTATGGCTGTAGATCGTTTTGTTTATGCAAACATTAAAGATAGTACAAATAATAGCTTGCATTTATTGGATTTCAAACTAGAAAATATCGGCTGGGAATATAAAGCGGATAAAGTGGAACTCTTTTCTACTGATCCAAGAACTGCATTTGTCCAAGCGGCGATGACAACTGCACTGCAGTACTTAAGAGAACAGCAGTATGCAGTAACACCTTTTCAATTAGCCATTAAAAGCGAGCTTGATGATGAATCTGGTGTAAAGTATGGTTTAGGATCGAGTGCAGCTGTATCGACATCCGTTATTGCTGCCATTTTAAATAAGTTTATGCCCGAGACACCAGAAGCAAAGCTAATTTATCAGTTGGCTTCTATCGCCCATGTAGTGACACAAGGAAATGGATCTGGAGCAGACGTGGCGGCGTCATCTTTTGGTGGCTTTCTTAATTATTCTTCTTTTCAAGCGGAATGGCTCCGTGAAGCATACAAAAAGTCACATTCATTAACCGAACTCACCCGCAAGGATTGGGTTTATGCTTCTTTGGATCCTATAACATTACCGAATTCTGTTCATGTTTGTATCGGTTGGACAGGAAAACCAGCATCTACTAAAAAACTTGTCGATCAAATCCTGCAACTAAAAATAACCAGTCCTGAGAAGTTTGCGAGTTTTATTTCCCATAGTGAACAAGCAGTTAAGAAAGTGTTGCAAGGAATGAAGCAAAACAATCTGGAATTATTGCTACAAGGTATTAAAGACAATCGACACGCACTAGCAACTGTTGGCGAGGATGCAAATGTTGCTATTGAAACGCCATTATTAACGACGCTATGTGATTTGGCGGAGGAATTTGGTGGTGCGGGAAAACCATCAGGAGCTGGCGGGGGAGATTGTGGTATCGCTTTTATGCGCTCCAAAGAAGCAGCAGAAGCATTAATGGAAGCTTGGGAAAAAGCTGGAATAAAACCACTTGCATTACAACCTCATCCGCATGGAGCAATGGTTAGTGAAGCCAAAGATATGTAATGGATTCATTTAACATATGAGTACTTTATCCCGCATATAAGGTGCTATAAGACTCCCACTTCAAGAACTGGAGAATCCATACTAAAACAAGTTTAAGTGGGAGATAACAGCGCCTAAATGTCCAATTCGTTTAGAGGCATTTAGGTCATACCATTACGGTACTAACAATCAGTGTGGTATGAATGAAAACTCTCTGTTAATTGAAGATTCGCTTTATTCTATTAATTATATGAATGTAATTGGTAAAGCACATGGATATTCTCGTGAAACATCCATGTGCTTTTTTTAAGATTTATATTTAGGTTTGTTATTTTTATGAAACCTTTTCTTAACCTTTGCAGTTATTCACGTCGTAGTTAATACATTTTTAATTTTTCCCGCTTGCATTTCAAAAAAAGAACGGTTATTAAGCTTTTGTAAAAGATTTACATTAAGTTAACAGAAAAAATAACATGTTAAATAGATAATCTAAAAAAACTTGTCAATAAACCTATTTATAACAATTTACATTATTTGGATAAAAAATGAAATATTAACGTTTCTTTACAAAAACGTAGCTATTATTTAATTTTGTATTTAATTTTCCTTCATAATTGTTAACTATACTTATAGTAGGCGTTTAAGAAAAGAGGAGATGCGATGGTGGGGAAGACAGAACTACATATTGAGAACTACATATTGATTCCAATCATTTTAAATGGTGCTTTGCCCTTGAAGAAATCGTTGGGAAGGCAAATAAGCAATAGTTTTTCATCATAGGACTCGAAAGGAAGTTAGAGGCTTGAACATATTAATTACTAATGAGGACGGTATTTTTTCACCGGGGATGAAGGCGCTGGCGGAGTTACTTTCCCATTTTGGCAATGTGACGGTCATTTGTCCTGAAACAGAAAAGAGTGCTTATAGTTACAAAATAACATCACGTCAACCATTAAAACTAAAGAAAGTAGATTTTTCTTTTCCTGCAGAAACATATGCAGTCAATGGTTCTCCAGCAGATTGTGTGAAGCTAGGGGTAGACGTTCTGGAAGGGAAAAAGCCGGATATTGTATTTTCTGGTATTAATATTGGTCCGAATGTAGGTAGGGATTTATATTCTTCTGGAATCATCGCTGCTGCACAAGAAGCAATGGTGTACCAAATTCCGTTTATTTCTGTATCGTTGGAGACGTTCGATACCAGGAAAATAAAATTCGACATTGTTAAACAATTATTCTATCAAGTTGTTGATGTTATTATTCAAAATAAGATCCCTAAAAATTTGATGCTTAATGTGAATCTACCCTATACATCGAAAGAGCTATGTAAAGGAGTACGCGCTGTTCCAATGGATCTATCCGTATCGCGGTATAACTTTACTGGGTTAAACGATCCCCACGGTCATATTTATTACTGGTTAAAGGATAATTACCAGGAGTGGGAGGTTAACGAAGGAACCGATTACGATTTATTAAGAAGGGGATTTATCACGATTTCTCCAATCGAATTAGTACATACGAAGAAACGAAGAATTGATCAACTCACGCGCTGGTTCCAATATCATAAATAAAAGATAAGTAGTAGTAACCTGCATATATATACAATTTCATGTTGAGTTGAGTCACTTCTGCCTTTTTGTCTACAATAACAATAAAGGGGGGGACTTTTCATGAAATCAAATATATCAATTATTGGGGTTCCAATGGATTTAGGGCAGAGTAGACGTGGTGTTGACATGGGGCCAAGCGCTATGCGTTATGCGGGCGCTGTGGAGAGGTTGGAGGCGTTAGGATACAAGCTACATGACCATGGTGATATATCCATTACGCGCCCAGATAAGTATGAAACAGGACAAGCTTACAAACTAAAGAACTTGCTTCAAGTTGTTGAGGCTAACGAGATACTGGCAACGATGGTTGATCAAGCAGTAGAAAAGGGGAATTTTCCGTTAGTTTTTGGTGGGGACCATAGTATTGCCATCGGAAGCTTGGCGGGGATTGCCAAGCATTATGACCAACTCGGAGTCATTTGGTATGATGCGCATGGGGATTTAAATACCGAAGAGACATCCCCTTCTGGTAACATCCACGGAATGCCGCTTGCGGTTAGCTTAGGATTAGGTCATGAGAAGTTAACTTCTATTGCCGGATATACGCCTAAGGTGAAATCGGAAAATATCGTAATTATTGGGGCGCGCTCCCTTGACCCGGGAGAGAAGGAGTTAATAAGACGTAAAGGAATTCAAGTATTTACCATGCATGAAGTGGACCGTTTAGGCATGGCAATCGTCATAGAGAGAGCGATTTCTTATTTAAAGCCTCGTACAGATGGGGTGCATTTAAGTGTAGATTTAGATGGGCTTGATCCTTCAGAGGCACCAGGTGTAGGCACGCCAGTTATAGGTGGCATGACTTATCGGGAAAGTCATTTAGCCATGGAGATGCTAGCTGAAACGGGGATGATTACGTCAGCTGAGTTTGTCGAAGTAAACCCTATACTTGATGAAAAAAATAAAACAGCTACACTTGCAGTAGGTTTAATGGGATCATTATTTGGAGAAAAATTAAAGTGAAATTTGTAAAAATATGTTAAAATAGTAAAGTGATACCACATTAAATTCAGGTAGGCATTTTTCTCCATTCTTGCTGATAGAAGCAGCACAAAGCCTAAGGCATCCTTGAAAAAGAGAAAACATTTTTTCGTGCGATGCAGAATTGATGTAGCTTTCCTTGCCTTTGTACTTTTTCTTCGTGTCACGCTTTCTGTGATCAACAACCCCGCCTGAAGGAATCGAGCTTGAGGGCCCGTTATCACTCGCTATGACTTCTTTGTATCTAGGTCAACTTTTGAAGTGGGAGTTTTACGGCATCTTACATGGGGATAAATGGAAAAAGACATGATTTTTCATGTCTTTTTTACCCTATATTTTTTCTGTTTTTATAATGACGTGCTTGTATGCATGCGTTATTTTTTAAGGTTGTTGTTGGTTAAATATTCTAAGATTAGTGCATCTAATTCAACACTTGAGTTAATTACTGCTTCAGAGGTCAATGCATGCGAGTTGCTAAGAGAGATCATTTCCTCTCTGCCATTTTCAATTCTTTCTAATAATATAGAATTACTCACAAATCTACCCTCCTATCTAGTATAATATAGTAGGATAGTAGCCAAAAATTTGCAATCATAAACATTTACATTTTTTTAATATTTTTTGAAACCTATTGATCGGCTAATTCGTAACAATATTACCGCATAGTTAAGCGGAGGTACCAATATGGATGAAATGATAAGAGACAGAATTAAACAAGTGAAAAAAGGAGATCAGTCCGCTTTTGAAGATGTGGTCTCATTCTTTCAAAATAAGATCTACCAGCACTGCTTTCGCATGCTTGGTAATGCACACGAGGCGGAAGATATAGCGCAGGAGGCTTTTATTCGTGCATATGTCAATATCCATTCTTTTGATGAGCAAAGGAAATTTTCGACGTGGTTATATCGAATTGCTACGAATTTAACGATTGATCGTATTCGTAAGCGAAAACCGGATCATTATCTTGATGCTGAGGTAAAAGGGACGGAAGGGTTGAATATGTACTCGCAGATAGCCGATAATGGAAGGCTGCCAGAAGAAGAAGTCGAGGGAATTGAACTGCAACGCTATATTCAGTACGAAATTTCACAGCTTCCTCCAAAATATCGCAGTATCATTATGCTGCGGTATATTGAAGAATTCTCCCTCCAGGAAATTAGTGAAATCCTGGATATTCCACTAGGGACCGTAAAAACCCGTATTCACCGTGGAAGGGAAGCCTTAAGGAAAAAGCTTCGTCACGTGTAAAGGAGTGTGACTCACTTGAATTGTAATAAAGAAGCAGTAGAATTGATGCATTATTATTTAGATGGAGATATTACAAAAGAACAGGAGCAAGCGCTAAGTTGCCATTTGGAAAATTGTGAAGCGTGTCAAAAACATTTTCATGAGTTGAAACGAACAATAACACTTATACAAAGCACCGAACAAATAAAAGCTCCTGCTAATTTTACAGCAAATGTTATGGAGAATCTTCCTACCGAACGGAAGCGATATAAATATAGAAGATGGTTTAAAGCCCATCCAATTTTAACTGCCGCAGCGATATTTTTTATTTTTATGTTTAGCGGTATGTTTTCGTTGTGGAATCAAGACAATCAATTGAGTGTATCAAAGCAGGAAAACCTGATTATTAAAGGAGATACAGTCATTGTCCCTGCAGACGAAACTGTCAAAGGGGATTTAGTCGTTAAAAATGGTGATCTGATTATTAACGGTACGATAGACGGGAATGTCACTATTATTAATGGAGAACTCATTGAAGAACCTATTGAGGGTGAAGGTTTGATGGCCTCCGTTGGGGAAATAAATGGAGAAATAAAGCATGTGGACCAAATGTTTGAATGGATATGGTACTCCCTAAAGGAACTATTCCAGAGTATTTTTTCATTTTAAAATAAGATCTATCTAACCTGAAGGCGGTAATTCCGAATTCAGGTTTTTATCTTATATAATAAGGGAGGTGTAGTTTTTACAACCATGGTATTTGTGGAATTTGGTATTGTGTCAAGGAAAACTTTAGCAGAATCAATTTAAGGTCAGCGATCGTACATAATTAGCATACGTAATATAGATTTTAATGTAATATTTGTATCGTTTATCCCGTATGAAGGTGTGTAAGACTTCCACTTCAAAGAACTGGAGAAATTCATACTACAACAAGTCTAAGTGGGAGATAACAGCGCCTAAATGCCCGATTCGTTTAGAGGCCTTTAGGTCATACCATGCTAACAATCAGTGGGGGATGAAGGAAAACCTCCGCTGATTAAAGATTCACTTTATGGATAAGTGATCATTTTCTAATTCCTGTTGTTAAGGTGTTTTCTATACTCTTATCCACCCTAGAACTGCTATGTGAAAATCGTACATCAAATAGGTGATTTTATGTTACAATAGGAATGTTATAATGACTTTTTAAAAAATGGAGAAGTTCGAACTGGCTTCCAGCAAATGAGCCTTGAAAAAGCGTCAGCTGGAAAATAAACAATTGTACTTGCCTTTTCGAACACCTTGATATAAGAAATTACTGTAGAGGATGTGTACATCATGCTTGATGGGGGATTTGACCTAATACAGCTCCTTAGGATAGGCGTAGATATTACTCTCGTCTGGTATGTTTTATATAAATTAATCATGCTGATAAGAGGCACAAAGGCTATTCAACTTCTAAAAGGAATTGCAGTCGTGCTAGCTGTATGGTTGTTAAGTATTGTTTTAGATTTACAAACGGTGCGATGGATTACAAGCCAGGTGATGAACTGGGGTCTTATCGTTATTATTATATTATTCCAGCCAGAGTTGCGTAGAGCCTTGGAGCAATTAGGACGAGGTAATATTTTTGGCCGTAGTGCACGATCGGAAGAGGAAATCATGGAAAATAATATTGATGCGATTATTCAATCCTGTAATTATATGGCTAAACGTCGGATTGGAGCCCTCATCACAATAGAAAGGGAAACCGGGATAGGTGATTATGCTGAAACGGGTATTCCAATTAATGGTCAACTAACACATCAACTTTTAACAAATATATTTACACCTAATACACCGCTACATGACGGTGCAGTGATTTTGAAAGGTGACCAGATTATTGCTGCAGCCTGTTACTTACCTCTGTCAGAGAGTCCCTTTATATCCAAGGAATTAGGAACAAGGCACCGCGCAGCAATGGGAATTAGTGAAGTGACGGACGCCCTAACCATTGTCGTATCAGAAGAAACTGGTGATATATCTTGTACGAAAAACGGTGAACTACATAGAGAGCTTAGCCAGGAAGGCTTAAGAGATCTATTACACAAGAACCTATCATTAAGTTTAAAAGCCCCTGAAAAAAAGTCAAAAAAATGGAGGGGAAACAAAAATGGATAATTGGTTTCGAAGTAAATGGTTTGTCCGTGTCGTTTCCTTAGCTTTTGCCGTTTTCTTCTATATTTTTGTCGCTGTGGATCAAAATAGTTTACCAAATAATGATGATTCCACCTTTCCATCTGGAGAAGAGACGAAAAATGTAGAAACATTGGATGAAGTACCAGTTAGAATAGATATTAATAATGAGAAATATGTGGTTAGTGGCGTTCCAGAGTATGTTTCTGTGAAGTTAGAAGGCTCAGCAGCTATTTTGCAACCGACCATTCGCAATCGAAATTTTGATGTGTGGGTCGACTTAAAAGGGTTAGGAGCCGGCGAGCATACAGTAGAAATACAACATAATATTTCTAATAAGCTAGATGCCTATATAGAGCCGAAGCGTGTTGACGTTGTAATTGAAGAAAAGGCAACAAAAGAATTTCAAGTAAACGTTGACTTTTTAAATACAGATAAAATGGTAGAAGGATATGAGCTTGGGGACTATGAAGTAAGCCCCCAAACGGTAACCATAACTAGCGCTAAGAGTGTCATTGACCGAATAGGTATTGTGAAAGCTTATGTCGATGTGAGCGGGTTAGATAAATCCATTGATAATCGAGAAGTTCCTGTGAATGTCTACGATAACCAAGGGAATGAATTAAAAGTGAATGTGGAGCCAAAAAATGTAGTCGTTTCTGTAAATATTAATAATTCGAGTAAAAAAGTACCAGTCAGCGTTGAAACAACGGGTGAACCGCCAGAAGGGTATGCATTAGCTGGAATTTCTGCTAATGTAGAGGAAGTGGAAGTGTTTGCGAAAAATAGCATTCTTCGGGATTTGGATCAGGTTTCTACAGAAGCAATTGACTTGAGTAAGTTAAAAGAGTCAAGCACTGTGGAAACAAGCCTAGCGTTACCAGACGGTGTAACGGTTTTAAATGGAGAAAGTATTAAAGTTAAAGTTGAGATAGAACAGACAAAAGCGAGTGACACAAAGGCTAACGGTACAAAGGAAAGTGATACAAAAACGAATGAAACAAAAACGATTACAGGAATTCCAATTGAAATAGAAGGGTTAGAGGATGGGTTGGAAGCGGTCATTACAGATCCATCTAGTCCAGAAGTAGATTTAACAGCTTCGGGTGAACAGGGAGCTGTAGCCAAATTAAAAAAGAATGACTTTAGAGCTTTTATCGATGCAGGAGGTTTAGAGCCAGGTACGCATAAAGTATCAGTGAGAGTAGAATCGCCGGATGGTTTATCTGTAGAACCTGAATTTGAACAAGCTTCCATAGAAATTAGCGAAAAAACATAAGTAGCTCTTATCTAAGAAATGGCGGAATTGATAAAAAGGAGAGAAACTACATGGGAAAATATTTTGGAACAGATGGTGTACGAGGAGTTGCAAATAAGGATCTTACACCAGAGTTAGCTTTTAAGCTAGGACGAGCTGGAGGTTATGTGTTAACGAAAGAGACACCACGTGCCAAAATCGTTATTGGACGTGATACCCGTGTATCTGGTCACATGCTGGAAGGTGCACTTGTAGCTGGTTTGCTATCCATTGGAGCAGAAGTTATGCGCTTAGGTGTTATTTCCACCCCCGGAGTTGCCTATTTAACAAAAGCAACCAGTTCACAGGCTGGAGTTATGATTTCTGCATCACATAATCCTGTGGAAGATAACGGGATTAAATTTTTCGGTCCAGATGGGTTTAAACTAACAGATGCGCAAGAGGATGAAATTGAATCTATCATGGATGGTGAGGATGAACTTCCTAGACCAACTGGAGCAGATGTGGGGATTGTCAATGATTACTTTGAAGGTGGTCAAAAATATCTTTCTTATCTAAAAGATACAGTTGATAATGAATTTGATGGTTTGAAGATTGCGTTTGATTGTGCACATGGTGCTACTTCAAGCCTAGCGACCCACTTATTTGCTGATTTAGAAGCTGACATCTATTCCATCGGTTCTTCACCTGACGGGTTAAATATTAATGCTGGAGTAGGGTCTACCCATCCGGAAAAGCTTCAGGAATTTGTGCTAGAAAAAGGGGCAGATGTTGGTTTGGCTTTTGATGGCGATGGAGACCGATTGATTGCCGTAGATGAACGAGGAAAATTGGTTGATGGTGATCAAATCATGTTTATTTGTGCAAAGTTTATGAATGAAAGAGGCGTGCTTCGACATAATACGGTTGTCTCTACAGTAATGAGTAATATTGGATTTTATAAAGCTTTAGAAGCAAACGGCATGCGTAGCGACAAGACAAAAGTCGGTGACCGTTATGTAATGGAAGAAATGCGTCAAGGTGGTTATAATCTGGGGGGAGAACAGTCAGGACATATTATCTTTTTAGATTATAATACGACCGGAGACGGAATGCTGTCAGCTTTACAATTAGTCAACGTCATGAAAGAAACAGGCAAGCCATTATCGGAGCTGGCTGATGAAATGAAAATTTATCCTCAAGTGTTAAAGAATGTAAGAGTTACGGATAAAGATAAGGCTTTGCATCATCCGCAAATTAAACAAGAAATTGATAAGGTAGAGCAAGAGCTCGGTACACAGGGACGCGTATTAGTTCGTCCTTCAGGAACGGAACCTTTAGTTCGTGTTATGGTTGAGTCGCCAACGAAGGAAGAATGTGACAAATATGTCAATCAAATCGTTGATGTTATCGAAGAGTTATTAGGAGCAGCTGAATAGCGATAATGAAATAGTTATAGTTGTTTTCATCATGATTGGGAACAAACCAAAACAAATGATCCCGTATCCTGTAAAAGTGATACAGGATCTTTTGCGTTATAAACTCTTCGTTGAGCGGACTTCCTTTAAGTTGGAAATAGAGGCGATCTGTTTCAAAGGTTTATCAGGTGGAATAAAAGCTGATAATTTAGGTTAATTCGTTGCTACATGAAATGAGCAAATTAACGGAGGAAACATAAATGAATCACAATAAAGAAACCGTGCTTGGATTAAAAAAATTAGATAAGGTATTTATAATCGTACTACCATTAATCATAGGAGGTGTTCTTGGGTGGTACATTCCAGCTATAGCTGACTGGTTGCTTACACTACCGTTCATACCTATGGAAGGGCTTTTAGAAAAAATCGTTTCCTTTGATCGGTTCTTGGTATCGGTTATTGCTTCGGTAATTGGCATTATTTTAGGTATTGCATTTAGCTGGTACGTATTTTATGAAACTTTAAAGATACAAATTTCAGAACAAGAAGTGCAATTATATATACGTAACACCCAACAAATCATTAAAAAAGGTGATATTACAGCGGTTTTTATGGAACAAAAGCAACTTGTAATTCAAGATTTGGATGGAAATGAAAGCTTCAGAGAGGTTTCAGACATCGAAGTAGAACGAGTAGAAGAAGCATTCAGAGAGCATGGATATCCATGGTGTGACGAAGATCCATATTTACATGAATTCCGGAAATGGGAATTGGGCAATTCTGTATTCCCTTCAGAAATTAACAGCATTCTTTATGAGCGTTTAAAAGCAATACGAGAGGACGAAGAAAAGCAAGCAAAACCTATTGAAACAAGACTTGAATAAGCTTGGTGTCGTTGTAAAAGACCGAAAAACGGAGCAATATGTTCGTATGGTTAAACCGAATAACTAAGAATCGTAAAACTATGCTAACTTCTGGTTGAAATTCGAATCGTTTTCGTTTCGCAAATGGATTCATAATACTTCATCAAGCGAAGCTCTTTTATTCCGCAGATAAGGTGCTGTAAGACCCCCACTATAAGTATTGCACATACTCAACATAGTCTAGGGAGATAGCAGCGTGTAAATGCCCTATTTCGTAAGAGGCCTTTAGGTCATACCATTACGGTATTACAAGTGGTGAGGAATGAATGAAAGCCCTTCCGTTGTGAAGATTCACTTTATTTAGTAGTTAGCAAATGCTTCTGTTCAAGGTAATGAGAATGGGTTACAATAATAGTGAATAGTAAGAAAAATGAGAATGGAGGAAAACAATGATATCTTTTCCGCAGCCGACCGTAGAACAATTTTTCCGCACCTACGCCATTACTAATTTTACTGTAACTCCTGATGAAAAGCGGGTTATATTCAGCTCCAATTTAAATGGCAAGATGAACGTATGGGCAATGGATTTGCCAAAGACTTTTCCTTATCTATTTGCCCATCACGATGAATCATGTAGCTTTCTGAAGTGTGATCCTGAAAATCGTTATGTACTAGCAGGGTTTGATAAAGACGGGGATGAAAACCATCAAATATATGCCATTCCACCTGAAGGAGGTCTACCACAGGCGCTTGTGACCGGAGATCCACAGGAAAAATACTTCTTCGCACATCTAAGTGAAGATGGAGAACGTCTTTATTATATAACTTCGGAAGGAAATTCTTCGTTTTTAAATACTCGTATTCGTCATTTACAAGACGAAAAAGATACATTGCTACATGTAGGAGAAGCTGGCCCAACGGTATTAGAGGCAGTTTCTGAACAGGAGAAAGCTTTTGTATTTACACAAATGTATGCCAATACATATATTACAGGCTTCGTAAAAATTGGAGAAGAACAAATTCCTTTAACCCCTGATAATAAAAAAATACATGTCGTCTTTGACCCGGTTTTTGTAGATGAAACGACCATATATTTTCTCACTGATTATGAAGATGAATATACGTATTTGGCAAAGTTTGATATAGATAGCTTAACATTTTGTAAAGTTTTAGCTGTAGAACAAGAAAGTATCAACTTTTTAAAATGGAATAAGCAGCAGCAATGCTTTTATTTCGTAACGGAAAAAGGAGTGATGGATCGGCTATATCGATATAATCTTGCAGAAAAAGAGCTAATTACTATAAAGGCTCCACTTGACACAGTCGATCATTTGGTAGTGCCGAAATCAGGTAATCTTTATGTATTAGGAAGAACGGCAACATCACCGGCTAATATTTATCAGTATACGTACAACGATGAAAGCTGGACTATGTTAACAAATAATCGTGTCCTCGGTGTAGCTAGTGAAGAGATGGTTGTACCCGAGGTAGTGACATACTCCTCCTATGATGGAATGGAAATAGAAGCCTTATTATTTAAAGCCCATGCCCATTATGATAACGGCTATACTATTTTCTGGCCACATGGTGGACCACAGGCAGCAGAACGAAAAGAATTTCGGTCTATGTTTCAAGCTTTGCTAAATCGAGGATATTCAATATTTGCTCCTAATTTCCGAGGAAGTACCGGCTACGGCGCTTCTTTTGTAAAGATGGTCGAACAAGATTGGGGAGAAGGCCCACGGTTGGATTGTCTTGAAGGAATTCACTGGCTATTTAATAACGGAATAACCTCTAAAGACAAACTATTCTTAGTCGGTGGAAGCTATGGCGGATATATGGCATTATTGCTACATGGACGTCACGCTGACTATTTCAAGGCAGTTGTTGACATTTTTGGACCTTCAGATCTATTTACGTTCGTAAAATCTGTTCCTGCTCATTGGAAGCCGATCATGGAGCGCTGGCTTGGCGACCCGGAACGGGATGAAGAACGATTTATGAAGGATTCCCCAATCACGTATTTAGATGGAATGACCAAACCAATGCTTGTCATTCAAGGAGCTAAAGATCCGCGTGTCGTAAAAGCAGAATCTGACCAAATCGTCGCCAAGCTGAGGGAAAAAGGACGCGAAGTCGAATATCTTGTACTTGAAGATGAAGGTCACGGTTTTTCAAAAAAAGAAAATGAAATCAAAGTCTATCAACGTATGCTTGACTTTTTAGACAGGCATCAGGATAACAAGTAAAAAAAACAGCAGATGTAAATCATCTGCTGTTTTTTTTGCACTATAGGAAAGTAAAAGATTTTTTTGGTTTATAGTATAAGAAAAACAAAAGGCTTTCGCCATAAGACTTGGCGACAAGCCAAGTTTTTCTAATGTTTATAAACAATGTCTCGGTTATGGATAAAAGACAAGTAATAATAACGAAGATAATTATGGATACAGCTATTTATGAATAAAAAATACAAAGAAATTTTAGTTAATAAGTAGTACGTAGTATTAAAACGGCTAGCCAAATGCATAGCCGTTTTATTATCTAAAGACGTCTAAATACGAAATAAATATGAACTATGTTTGAACGAACACAAAAATAGGTTGAATAAAACGATTACATTTAATATAATAACATTAAATAACAAAATGAAACAATAGTGAACAGGAGGCGGAGTATGTTAAAAGACAATCGACAAAAACAAATAATGCGTTTAATTGATGAAAAAGGATTTTTAAAAGTAGCTGAGGCCTCCAACTTATTAAGTGTAGCCGAAATGACTATTCGCCGTGATTTAATGGAACTGGAGGAATTAGGTTTAATAGAAAGGGTGCATGGGGGAGCAAAAAGGAAAGAACGTGAAAGGACACAGTATATTGAATTATCCCACGTGCAAAAGCGAGCGCTTAATATAAATGAAAAAAAGCATATAGCTAAAAAAGCCGCCGAATTAATAGAAGAAAACGATGTCCTATTCATCGGTGCAGGGACAACAACAGAATATATTTATGATTATATAAATGTGGATTCAGCAAAAATAATTACCAATTCTATTTCTGTTTTTAATCGTTTTAAAGGTGACTCAAGGTATGACCTTATCTTAATAGGTGGTAGGCTACGTGAACGAACAGGAACTTTTATTGGATATTTTACACGAAAGTGGATGCAAGATATAAAAGTTCAAAAGGCATTTATCGGAACAAATGGAATAAAAGATGAACATATAACGACAGCCGAAGAGGAGGAGGGCGTTGTTCAACAAATCATTTTAAAAAACTCGGATAGAAATTATATTTTAGCCGACAGCACTAAATTTGGCGTCGAAGCTTTTCAAGTGTTGTGTCATATTGATATTATCGATGGGATCATCACAGATAACAAACTGGCTCCTCAGTTTGAAAAATATTATCAAAATAAATGTAACATTATTAAATAACATCAAGAACTAGGAGGTTTTACAGTTGAAGATAGTAATAGGAAGTGATTTAAAAGGATTTAAACTAAAGGAGCTAATTGAAATGCATCTTGTTCAATTAGGATATGAGGTAGAAGATTTAACTCCGCTAAAAGTTAATAATTATTATGATGCTACATTAAAAGTGGCTGAACACATTCAAGCAAATAAACAAGACAAGGGAATTATGATTGATGAATATGGTGTTGGCCCATTTATGATTGCTAACAAATTAAAAGGGATTATATGTGCAAACTTATTTGATGAGCATTCTGCGCTAATGACGAGAGCCCATAATAATACAAATATGATAACGATCGGTTCAGGGATTGTTGGAGACAGGCTTGCAGAAAAAATAGTGGAGACATTTGCAGCCGCAAATTATGAGGGAGGAAGACATCAAATCCGCGTAGATATGTTAAATAAAATGTGTTAGGGAGTGAAGAAAATGAGAGTTTCAATTGGATGTGACCATATCGTCACTGAAGTAAAAAATCATCTTGTGAAATACCTGGAAAGTAAAGGTCATGAAGTTATTGATAATGGGACATTTGATAAAAAACGTACGCATTATCCTATTTATGGTAAAAATACAGCTGAAAAAGTAACAAACGGTGAAGCAGACTTAGGAGTTGTCATTTGCGGAACAGGTGTGGGAATTTCGATAAGTGCGAATAAAGTGAAAGGGGCTCGCGCAGCATTGGTTGGAGATATTGAAACTGCACGATATGCAAAGGAAAATTTAAATGCCAACATCATTGCAATGGGTGGACGAATTGTCGGAGTTGGATTAATTGAAAATATTATGGATGTATTTCTAGAGACTGAGTATAACAAGACACCTGAAAAAGAGGAAATCATTAAAAAAATAGATATTCTTGGTGGCAATGAAGAGCAATCAAATAATGAACATTTCTTTGATGAATTTATTGAAAAATGGGATCGAGGAGAGTATCACGATTAAATAGACACAAAATCAAAGCAAGTTCCCGTATTTTTACAGAAGGAGGTGAGGAGGATGGAGGGAGTTTGTTCTCTTTACAAAAAGGATTTGATTTTTAAAAGTGATGCTCAAACACAAGATGAAGTATTTGACGAGATAGGTACAATATTATTACAAAAAGGATTGGTCAACGGTCGATTTATCGCAGCACTTAAAAAAAGAGAAAAAGAATATCCGACTGGGTTAGATCTTTCGCCTGTTGCAAAAGGACTATCGAATGTTGCCATACCTCATACAGAAGCAGAGTATTGTAAAACAAAAGCAATTGCTGTTGTGAAATTAAATGATGGAATAACTTTTCGAAATATGATTGTTCCGGATTTAGATTTAAAAGTGAAGTATTTATTTTTCATCATTAATAATGAAAAAACAAACCAAACGAATGTACTTTCCGATTTGATGTCATTTATCACAAACGAAAATAATATGCGTTACCTTGAGAAACTAGATAAAACTGAATCTATTTATAACTTTTTAACAAATAACAAAGGAGATGTTTAAAATGATTAAAATCTTAGCAGCATGTGGAGCAGGGATTAACTCAAGTCACCAAATAAAAACCGCAATTGAGGAAGAAATGAAAAAAAGAGGTTATGATGTCAAGGTAGATGCTGTTGTAGTAAAGGATATTAATAAAGATATGATGGATCAGTATGATATTTTCACGCCAATTTCCAAAACAAAATTTACTTTTGACATAAACATACCTTTAATTGAAGCGGGCCCTATCCTATATCGTATACCATCTATGGCCGATCCTGTTTTTGATGAATTAGAAAGCGTTATCAAATATCTAAAAAAATAAACTTTAATATAGGAAGGAGTACATGAAAAATGGATGCAATAATTAAGTTTGCAAACTCAATTTTTCAACCTATTATTGATTTAGGCGCTGCGCCAATGATGTTTATCTTGCTTACTTTACTTGCCGTATTAATGAGAGTTAAAGTAAGCAAGGCACTTGAAGGCGGGCTTAAACTAGCAATCGCATTAACGGGTATTGGAGCAGTTATTGATTTGTTGACTGGGAATTTTGCACCTGCTTTACAAGACTTTGTAAAATCTACCGGCATTGAACTTACCATTACCGACGTAGGTTGGGCTCCGCTTGCAACCATCACTTGGGGATCAGCATATACATTATTTTTCTTAATGATTTTAATTATTGTCAATCTTGCGTTATTAGCAATGAACAAGACAAACACACTTGATGTAGACATTTTTAATTTTTGGCACTTATCCATTACCGGCTTACTAGTTATGTTTTACTCTAATAACCTTTTTATTGCAACAATGTTAGTCATCATGTTAGGGGTTATGAAGTTCATCAATGCTGATTTAATGAAACCGACATTTAATGACTTATTGGACATGCCTGATTCGAATCCTACAACAACAACGCATTTAAATTTTTTATTAAATCCTTTAATCATGTTATTTGATAAGTTTTTTGAGAAAGTGTTACCATTCCTTGACAAATATGACTTCGATGCAGCCTGGCTGAATGAAAAGATAGGTTTCTGGGGAAGTAAGTTTGCTATTGGTATTTATCTAGGGACTTTTGTCGGTCTGTTAGGGCAGCAACCAGTTACAACCATTTTTGCTCTAGCTTTTATCGGCGGTACAGCACTTGAATTGTTTTCTATTGTCGGAACATGGTTTATTGCAGCTATGGAACCGATATCTCAAGGAATTACAGATTTTATGAGTAAGCGCTTAAAAGGACGTACGTTTAATATTGGAATCGATTGGCCTTTCCTCGCTGCTCGACCTGAAATGTGGGCTGCAGCTAATGTCATTGCTCCAATTATGCTGTTTATTGCATTAATTTTACCTGGGAATGGAATTCTACCATTGGGAGGTATTATTGCTATCGGTTTAACACCAGCATTACTAGTCGTCTGTCGAGGTAAAATTATCCGTATGATTCTAATAGGTACTATTATGATTCCTATATTTCTTTGGTCTGGAACAGCGATAGCTCCATTTGTAACTGACGTTGCAACATCTGTTGGCGCTATGCCTTCTGGAATAGAAGGTGGTGCGCTCATTACGCATTCAACTCTTGAAGGACCGGTTGAAAAATTTATCGCTATCTTAGTTGGTAAAGCAAGTGATGGATTTAAATTAGTACCAGTATTAACCGCATTAGGAGCACTTGTAGCTTATTTAGGGCTTTTTGTGTGGTATGTAAAACAGATGAAAAAACGTAATAAAGTGTATGAAGAAGAGAAAAAGGCAGCCTAATAAAAGTCTTTTGCAAAACAAGGCGGACGACTTTTAAAAGACTGCTAATAGAGACCTAACTATTATAGTTAGATATGCTATTTATGCACGAAAAAGAGGAATTTGTCAAATAAGTATGCTTACCTAATTTAGGAGGAAAAATTATGGGATACGTCCTAAACACAAAAGACATGCTTATTACAGCTAGAGAAGAGGGGTATGCAGTCCCGAATTTCAACATTCATAATTTTTAAACAATTAAAGTGGTAACAGAAGCTGCAATGGAAGCGCAATCACCGGTTATTTTGGCGGCAACCCCTGGGACCATGAATTACGCAGGATGGCATCTATTGAGGCTATAACAGAAGTTGCCGCTAAGGAAAATGATAACCTGATTGCTTTGCATTTAGACCTTCATGAACATTAGAAACCAACGAGGAATCATTAAAATTGGGTATGAAGTCTGTAATGATAGATGGATCGCATTCCACTTTTGAAGAGAATATTAAACTCACAAGAGGGTTGTTGAAAATTCCCAATACTATGAGACTAGCTAGAAGCAGCGCTTGGTAGCCTTGTCGACCAAGAAGATGATATGCTTGTTGAAGAAGAAGACATAATTTATACAGATTCCAGATACGGTTCAAGAATTTGTGGAACGCACAAGGTTTGACTCGCTTGGTGTAGCTGTTGAGACGGGTCATAGCGTCTATGAAACTAAACAACATCTTGATTTTAATAGATTAGAAAGAATAAAAAATTTAGTTGATATTCCAATTGTTCTCTACGGTGCCTATGGGATTGCTCAAGAAGACGTTCAGAAATGTATTTCTCTAGAATGTGGTAGTGACTATTTATTTCAACAGAACTAAAAATCCCCCTTTCTAAAGCATTGCGTGAGCACATGATTATGCATCCCAGTGAAACTGATCCAAGGAAATACATGGAACCTGCAAAAGCAGCAATGAAAAATGTCGTTTTAGAAAAAATACTAATGTGTAAAAGTATGGAAAAGCAAAATCTGATACAGAATATTTATCTATTAAGGGAACTTCTTAAAAATCATATAATTGCCGGATTAATTACGAAGCAGGTAACTACTTTAGTGTTAAACTGCTCCCAATTGTTAGACATATTTAATAATAGGAGATGCAGTTTTTTTATGTGCCTAAAAGGATGGAGCACAGTAAAGTCGCATACCGAAGCAGGAAAGTCGTGCATCAAAACGAAAAAGACGTGCGCAAAAGCTTGTTATTCCCTTGTTAAGCTAAGATAATCGAATTAGCAATTTTGAAAAAGGGAAGGGCGTTTATAATTTAGAGCGTAAATCTTCCAAAAAGAAAGCGAACTTCTCTAAAGGAAGAACGGTATGGATGTATGCTCCTGATAAGTTGGAAGCATGGCTGAAGTATATGGCATTAGCAGGAAATGAATTACTAACTGAGGCGAATTTGGAGCAAGGTTTCATTTTCAACAATCAAAGGCGAAACAGATCCACTATTGTGTCGATTATCAAAATCATTTAGATGATGCTTATTTTGATTTCATCGCCAAGCAGGTTGGGTACTATTATACTCTTCGACTGGATTTATGAATACATGGTCAATCTAGGCAAAAGAATACAAACGAGGAGAACCTGTTCCTCAAACACTATTATGATAAAAGGCATAAGTTAAAACATGCAGGGAGAGTCACCATAACGTATTTTGCGATGTCAATTCTTGCGATGTTACTGTATCTATAGTTAATGAATGATTATGTACAAGCTGGCTTATATAAGGAGAACACATTCCAATTAGTAACTATTGGGTTTAATTGTTATCCAGTTTACTGCTTTATCCATTCCATTCGATCTAGTTTATATTACAGGATAGTTAAGAAAAAAGTGGAAGGATATTGAAAGCAAATTAATTCAGGATGAGATATCAGTCATGGAAATTCTAAATGGCTGATATTTTTGATTGTAAACGTAGCTCCTCCTTAGAGAAACAGAGTAACGGTTTTAAATGAACGCAACATCATATTTCATGGGCGAGAACATATGCTTAAGTGAGGAAAGAAACTTCAGTTAAACAGCCAAGGAGGTGTTGATAGTGAAAAAAGTGTGGAAGCCATTTTGGAGTTATGATGTAAAGAAAACAGAAAGATGGCTCCAGACAAGAGCTTTGCAAGGACAACAATTAGTGAAGATAGAGCCTAATCTTCGGTTGTTTATTTTTAAAGCAGGGAATGATCCTCAACTTATTCGCTATCATATCGCCTATTATAAACGAAAGCCAAACGATGAGTTGCCTTTGGCATTACAGCAAAATGGTTGGAGGAAACTTTGTCAAAAAGGTTGTTGGTGTGTTTTGTCCAATCAAAAGCAAACGACAGATTTAAAAATTTATCCAGTCCGAAATGAAATCACCAAACGGAATCGTCACCTATTATATTTTTATGCTGCTTTAACGATGTACCTGCTGCTTACGACGCTGTTGTTTCTTCTTATGAGTGGTATTCATATTTTTTATTTTGGATCTATACTTACTTTCACTCCAATTTCATTATGGATTACCCTTCTCATGCTGAGTAATGGCTTGTTTCTTATTGGTACATTTTCCATTGTTCGTCTCTACCAGTCTAATAAACATTTTTGGTAAATTAATATTTAAAAAAACATAAAGTTACTTGGTGGCAATGGAGAATGGTGGCAGGTTAATGAGAACTTATTATAAAAATTGTAATTTTAGCGTGCTATAAAAAATATTTTCTACATGATTTTTCGTTTTCTCAACTCAAATATATTATGTATGCGTTTCACTTTTGCCACCTTTGCCTCATACTATATTTATAATCAACTTAAAAAAAATCTTCCATCCACTATCTAGACAGAGACGGTGTCTTTCCACTCGCAACGGAAAAAATGATTGACTTAAAATGCAAAACAAGGTTAAAATGTGGTGTATCCTTTTTTGGATGATTCAAATATAGAAAGGAGCATTAAAGGTATACGAATTTTTTAAAAGCGCCAGGACTATGCATCCGATCGGCAAGAAGCATAGTTGACGAGGTTGGAGGTTATCGAATGTTCGGCGGGTGCCTCCCGATTGTACATCTCAATTGTCAAGCTCTTCCTTAAAACAATGAGGCAACTTATTGGCCAAAGGGAAACGGCAAGATGTTACAAAAACAATCACGAGAAAGGGGCAGTCAACGCCCCTATAATATATATTTATTTTGGAACGTTGGTCCTGCCCCTTTTTACAAGGAGGACTACAACTATGTGTGGAATTGTAGGATATATCGGACAGGATGACACGAAAGAAATTTTATTAAACGGCCTTGAAAAACTTGAATACAGAGGTTATGATTCAGCAGGAATTGCAACTTTAAATGATGCAGGCGTTCAAGTTGTGAAAGTCAAAGGTCGAATTGCAGCGCTTAGAGAAAGCGTAGATAACTCTGTACATGCAACGATGGGAATTGGCCATACCCGCTGGGCTACACATGGTGTGCCAAGTGAAGAAAATGCGCATCCGCATCAAAGCGCGTCTGGCAGATTTACACTTGTTCATAATGGAGTTATTGAAAATTACCAAGAGTTAAAAGAAAAATATCTTCGCGACGTGCATTTTGCTAGTGAAACAGATACAGAAGTTATTGTGCAACTGATTGAAAAGCTGTTTGCAGTAACAAATAATACAGCAGCAGCTTTTCGCAAAGCAATGAGTCTGTTAAAGGGATCCTATGCGATCGGTATGATAGATCATGAGCATCATGATACGCTGTATGTTGCTAAAAATAAGAGTCCTTTATTAGTTGGATTAGGGGACGGATTTAATGTTGTTGCAAGTGATGCCATGGCAACTTTAAAAGTGACAGATCAATATGTTGAAATCCATGATCGTGAAGTAGTGCTTGTTCATCGTCGATATATTGAGATTCAAGATCTTAATGGGAATTCAATCATGCGTGAACCATATACAGCCCAAATCGATGCCAATGATATTGAAAAAGGAACGTATTCGCATTTTATGCTAAAGGAAATCGATGAGCAGCCATTTGTTATGCGTAAAATTATTAACGAATACCAAACGGAAAACAATGAACTGAAGATGGATACAGGCGTCCGTCAAGCGATGAACAGCTGTGATCGCATTTATATTATCGCAGCTGGAACGAGTTACCATGCTGGATTAGTTGGAAAAGAATTTATCGAGAAACTTGCCAATATTCCAGTTGAGGTTCATATCGCAAGTGAATTTTCATACAATACGCCACTGTTGTCAGAAAAACCACTATTTATTTTTATCTCACAAAGTGGAGAAACAGCAGACAGTCGGGCCGTATTGGTAAAAATTAAAGAAATGGGACATCCGGCATTAACGATTACAAATGTGCCTGGATCCACCCTTTCTCGTGAAGCAGATTATACGTTAAACTTATATGCAGGTCCAGAAATTGCGGTTGCTTCTACCAAAGCCTATACAGCCCAAATCGCTGTTTTGGCTATATTAGCGGTTGATACCGCAAAAACAAAAGGACTATCGTTGGATTTTGATCCAATGCGTGAACTTGCTATTGTTGCCAATGCTATGGAAGTGCTAACTGATCAAAAAGAAGCAATAGAAGATTTAGCACGTAAATACTTGCGTACAGCACGCAACGCCTTTTTTATCGGTCGAAGCATAGATTATCATGTATGCTTAGAAGCAGCACTTAAACTAAAAGAAATTTCCTATATCCAGGCTGAAGGCTTTGCTGGTGGAGAATTAAAGCATGGTACGATCGCTTTAATTGAAGAAGGAACTCCAGTCATTGCATTAGCCACCCAAAAAAATGTCAATTACTCGATTCGCGGCAATGTGCAGGAAGTAGTAGCTCGTGGGGCTAATGATATGGTGATCAGTATGAAAGGATTAGAGCAGGATACAGATGCATTCGTCATCCCGCATGTTCATGAATTGCTCACACCACTTGTTAGTGTCGTGCCGTTACAACTATTGTCTTATTACGCTGCATTACACCGTGATTGCGATGTTGATAAGCCACGTAACTTGGCGAAAAGTGTAACCGTAGAGTAATGAGTGGTTGAAGTGGGAGTTTATCTCCCTGTTACTTTCTTCTACCCCACGCTAAAAAGTCGGTCCTACTGCTGAATGTTGGTACATTCGAGTGAAGAACGTGAGGAAATAAGAAGGGGCAGACAGCCGTTTTAAGTCAAGCAATCTCAATAAAAAATTAGGCTGGATCCAATATGGATGGGTCCAGTCTTTTTCTTCTGTTCAATATCTGTCCAATCCCTTATCCGTAGCGTGTTGAAGTGGTTTCCATATCGCTTTCTATACAGTTCTAAAGAACACGAGATAGAAAAAAGAGAGGAAAAACGTGCTTTTTAGGGGAGAACTTAATAACATTGCCCTGAGTGAGAAAAGAGGAGAAAAGCTTGGAGGATAAGGGGGTAAGGGTGATTTGGAAAAGTACCGAGAAAGTAACAGGGTTCATATAGTAGAGTGCAGAAAAGGAGTAGAAACAGGACGAAAAAGGAAGGTAATGAAAACCTTTATATTTGACTTTTGATACTGATAAGCTAATAAGGGAATTTGCGAAAACGGATGCCACTCCCTTGATTAAAGGTATTATGCAGCAGAAACAAGTGACCTTAAAGCGTTAAGATTTTACAAATAATATAAAATTAAAGAATACGAGTGTAGTTCGACATTAGTTGAAGCAACCTAAAGTTTTCTGTTGTATATGTATTGACTACATATGCTCCTGTATCTCAAGGGCAACACCCGCTCAAACCTCTGGTACTTTTTGAACTCGTATTACAAGGAATTTTCTTGTAATACACAATTGGAAGACTATATAATGAAACAAACTGAGAGTAATAAAATGATATAAGGTTTTCTGCTATAAACCAGTGCGTGCGTTAATTATATGGTCGATGAGAAGCGTTAACATCTAGGGATATAGATAGTGCATCCCCATCTTGGTCGCCAGATTCTCAGTATATCGCATACCTTAGTCCAGTTGGTGACAAGGATAATAAGAAAAATCAGATCTTTATTAAGTCCATAGATAATTATAGTGGGGTTCAAATTACGGATGAGGAAGAAGGGGTAAGTAAATTCAAATGGGATCCTACTAGCAAGGGTTTTTATTATGTCGCACAGTCAAAAGAATCTGAGATGATAAAGAAGCGTAAACTATATGAGGATTTCCAACATATAGGTAAGGAATACCAGAATAATTGCTTATATTACATTGAAATACCAAAACTGATACACAACGATGAATTTGGACGTTTAGAAAAATTCGATAGTTCTGGCGAGAATAAAGGGGAGTGTGAAACTAGCGTCGTTTATCAACTAACTGATGGGATGGATTTTCATATTCATGAATTTGATATTTCAAATGATGGAAAAAAGGTTGTATTTATGGCTACACCAACCTCAAACATGGGAGATTATATTAATGGAGAACTATACTTACTAAATATCAAAGCTGGAGAGCTACAAAAGATGAATATAGATAAGTTGTTAGGAGGGAGCGTTTGCTTTTCCCCTGAAGGCCGCAAAATATGTTACTCAGCAAGTATAAAGGAGAAGGACTATTATAAGACCCATATACAAGACAGTACACTAGAGATATATGATATTCCTACTGGAGAGCTAATTCAACCTTTGACAGACTTTGATAGTACGGTTATTCCAATACGATGGACATCTAAAGGAATTTTAATTAGATGGCAGAATAAAACTAATTATCTTATTGGGTTGCTATCTGAGGATGGCACTGTGGAAATGCTAAGCGAAAAAGTAGATAGCTTTATAATGGATGCTTCTATAACAAGGGATGGAAATCATATATCATATAATAAGGCTATAACAAATGAAACCTTTGAAATCTATTTAGATGATAAAAAAATAACAAGTGAAAATAGCTTTTTCAAAGAAAAGCTTAAAAGTAACAGGGAAATAATCTCATGGCAAAGTAGCGACGGGTTGAAGATAGAGGGTGTTTTATCAACCCCGGTGGAGTTTGACGCAAATAAAAAATATCCATTGTTAGTGATAATTCATGGTGGCCCGGCTTGGGCATCCTTTCCCATATTCTCAGATTGTTTTAATGAGAAGTATCCTATTGAACAGTTTATCGAAAAAGGCTTTATCGTTTTAGAACCAAACTACAGGGGAAGTTCTGGTTATGGTAATGAATTTTTAAAAGCAAATTATAAAAAATTGGGAATTGCTTACTACGATGATGTTATATCTGGAGTGGATAAACTAGTTGAAAAAGGTATTGCAGATAAAGATAGGGTAGGGGTTATGGGATGGAGCAACGGGGGATATATAGCAGCTTTTTGTTCCACATTTAGTAGTAGATTTAAAGCTATTTCAGTTGGGGGTGGAATTACTAATTGGCGTACTCATTATGTAAATACAGATATGCCTTATTTTATTAGGATGCATTTAGGAAATAATCCATGGAATGATCCAGAGATATATGCTAAAACTTCACCAATGACATATATTAAATCAGCCTGTACGCCTACCTTAATCCAACATGGTGAAAAGGATGCAAGAGTTCCAACTCCAAATGCATTTGAGCTTTATCAAGGATTAAAGGATATGGAAGTTGATACAGAATTAGTCATATTCAAAGGAATGGCATATAGTTCTGACCAGCCAGGAATGAATGTAGCTATTATGAAGCAGAATTTGATGTGGTTTTCACACTATATTCTTGGAGAGAGTGTGAAAGACTTTAGGGTTTTATAAAGCGGTTTCTTAAAATTGAGAGTCGAAAGGTTGGGGGGATGTCTTATGATATCAGAATTGGATAAAGCTGCATTTCATAAGTGTAGAAAGTTGATAAATGAACAAGGGCAGTTAGAAGCAATTGCAATTGTTGAAAATATAAATCCTGGTCGTATTTTTGTAGATGATGTTAATGACCCTGCATCTGGGGTTATTTGGTTAGGAAATAATGATGGATTTATATTTTTCGGAAACGAGCAAAATGAAGGATTTATTCATAAACTAAACAACTTTATCAACCATGTAATTATAGCAGAGGCAAAAAAAGTCCAACTAAAATGGTTTGAATGTATTGGTAATCATGAAAAGTGGAATAAAGTTATTGAAAAGGCCTTTGAACATCGTAAGTTGGGAAAGTGGAATCAGAAGGTTTATAGTCTACAGCCAGGTGATTATAAAGGCAATAGTAAACCTGAGATTGAACAAGAATATAAGGTTGCAAAAATGTGTGACTTTCTCTTTGAAAATAATAATAACCCAATAAAAAACAAATTTTTACAAGCAAAAATATCAGAGTTTTGGGATTCAACTGAAAGATTTTTGCGTAATGGCAGGGGTTATTGTATTGTTTATCAAAATGAAATCGTGAGTGTTTGTTTCTCAGGCTTTATCGCAGGCAATGTCCACTGCATTGATATTGAAACATTAAAAGCTCATCAGGGGAAAAAGTTGGCCCAAAGAATCGCTCATCACTTTGTTGAAGATTGTATAGAGAATAATCTGGTTCCATATTGGGATTGTATGGAAATGAATAAACCCTCTGTTGCAGTTGCGGAAAATATAGGGTTACGAAATATATTTAATTATGTAGGGTATGATTTTTCATTTGAATAACATGTAATAATTCATTGAAGAAACCTGATTAGACCAAGGTTACAAACGGGCGCTGTCATGGAAGAAGGTATCTAACAAAAAAATTGTGCAAGAATTAGCGCAGGGAGGAACTCATATTTATAAATATTATATAGCATTTACAGCAATTCTTGTCCTGTTCATTTCAGGGTGTAGCTCATCCAACCAGATTAGCAATAGTGATTTAGAAGAATATGACGTGGAAAAGAAAATAGACGAAAGTATTCAAGGCGATTTTGTTTTTCGGCTTGTCAGTGATAAGAAAGAGTATGAAGCAGGGGATGACGTGAAATTATATGGCGAAATAACTTATGTAGGGGATAAAGATAAGGTTAATATACATCATTCATCATCTGCTATTCTTTTTCCAATGGAAGAAAAGGTACGAGGGTTTGACATTGGATTTGTTGTAAAGGAAATCGGGTTGTCAACTATGCTTAAACAGGGGGAGCCTTACCGAGAAGAATACAGGAAAAGTGGGAAATATGTAGAAGACGCACCCATTGATTATGTGAAGTTTATGGAAGAATTTTCAGGAATAGATGGCTTTCCTCCAGGATACTATGTTGTCAATGGTGAGACAGATTTTTACTTAGAAGGTCAAGAAAGAATAAATATGAAAGCGACAATAGATTTTAAAGTTGTCGAATAAGTTATACTAAAGCAATTGAAGGTTTCTAGGGGCGTTCTGAAATCGACATGAAAACAACGGTTAATTAGATCAGAATATATTATTGAGGGAAATGTTATGAAATAATAAAGTACGTTATTAAGAGCTATGGACCTTTTGATGGTTTTGCTTGATAGTATAATGTGCGTCAGTGGACTTGACAGCACTTTTTCTCCAAACACAAGGGTATGATCATGGACTTTCCTTCTGTTAAATTTTTCATTGTCATGGTTCCATTGCATTCACCTATGCATCAAGCAGCTGGCTTGTTTGAACTAACTCAGCCACTCAAGCTACCAATGTTGCAAATGATAGGAGAGAATGATAGGGAAGTATTTTTAGAAGTGGCTCCGCACTTTCGCAATAATTTTGCTGGAGCTAGTGAGTTTGTCATAATGGACAACATGTTTATCCATTATCTACAACCAACTTAGAGAGGAAAGTAATCCGATTATTAAAGAAGTAAGAATTAAAAATTCCTAACTTACAAGATAGGTAATTGTGCTAGACTAATATTCAATGGATGATTTTACAAAGCAAAGAAATATAATAGATTCCATAGAAAGGAAGGCTATATGACTACTCACAAATCGGAAAATAAATTGGAGTCCGGGCAGCAAATTATTGACCCAGCAACAAATATTCTGCCGTATCACTTGGAAATGGCTATTAAAGTTTATGAAGCTTGTGGAATGACAGTGACGAATAAGGTTATTCGAGAACCAGAAAGTGCTGAGTATAGTGCTTGCCGTTTTGGAATGGAAGGGAAAGACATCGTTTTTCGGGAAGCAAAGACAACACCAGTTAAAATAGGTCAGTTCGTAACAATATGGAAACGTCCTATGGATATAATTATCCCATTTGATAGCACGGATAGTGTAGATTTTATCGTTATAGGTATAAGCAGTTCACAAAACCAAGGCCAGTTTGTTTTTGATAAAAGAATACTCATCGCAAAGGGAATTATGTCTCATAATAGCAAGAAAGGAAAAACGGCTTTTCGAGTCTATCCGCCGTGGACTGAACCTGTGAGCAAGCAGGCTGTGAAGACACAACAATGGCAACTCCGTTACTTTTTTCATTTTGGGCCACATATTGCTATTGATAAAGAAAGCATACGTAAACTTTTTAATCTTTAATGATTAAATTCTCCACTGTAAGCAGTGGAGAATTCACTATGCCTGTTCAGAAAACTTATAAATCACTGAAGTATTAGTAGAAAAATATGGTGTATAACGTAATAGTAATTAGGGCTTGCGATAAAGATTCTCTATACAATATTGATTAAGAATTTCGAAGAGTTTCTTATGATTGTTATGCTCAACTTATAAAGAAAAATCATTTTCTGAAAGAGCAGACGGCAACGCTTTTCCTTTTCAGCAAAGACAATCATCGTATTCAAAGTAACCCCAAAAGGAATTTAAAAATATCTATATACAAGAAGACTAGAAGAGTGGATTAATAAGGTGTGGAACAAATATCAAGTAAATTTGCTTCCTTTTGCTTTAACTAAGTGTTTCGCTTTTTTGAAAATGAGGAATTACCCTTAATTACAGCTCCTATGCAGTGTCCCATAATATATCGGTTTAGTTGTTGCAAGAATGGAAGCCGATGCCGATTTATTAAACATAACACATCTTTTCATGGAAAATGAGGGGAAGTTGACTTCGCTCTGCTCTTTTCAAAGCGGCTGTAATTGCCTAAAAATGTACGTCCGTTATTATATGTTGGAGTACGCTTAATAGCCTTCTCTCGTATCCTTCATCGTGATTTGATGCTCTCAATTTACGGCTGTATGCGATTAGTGACATGACTGCTATACTAGAAAAAAAACAATCCCATTTGTATGTAAGTATCTGCTATAAAAATAGTATAATAGGTGGGTGGAATCAGGAAAACGAGAATACCAGTTTAAGGATGATGGAAAGTGATTCGGATATTAGTAGCAGAAGATGATCCTCATATTCAACGGCTCATGAAAGTCTACCTTGAGCCTGAAGGATTTCAGATTTTACAAGCCTTTGACGGTGAAGAAGCTTTGGATGTAATAGAGAACAATCAAATCGATTTAATGATCCTTGATATTATGATGCCAAAGGTGGACGGCTTTGACGTATGCCAAGAAATCCGCCAATTTTCGACTGTTCCGATATTAATGGTGACTGCGAAAGGGGAATCTGCCGATAAGGTGAATGGTTTTCGGAGTGGGACTGATGATTATATCGTGAAGCCGTTTGACCCTGTTGAATTAGTTTTACGGGTAAAAGCATTATTGCGCCGCTACCGGATAGCCTATTCTTCGATTATTACGATTGGCCAATTAAAATTGGACGAACAAAAGCAAACGGTGGAAATCGATGATCAAATCATTGTATTGCCGCCTAAAGAGTTTCAGCTCTTTTTTAAATTGGCCAGTTATCCAGGAAACATCTTTACAAGAAGCCAGTTAATCGAACAAATTTGGGGAATTGACTATGAAGGCGATGAAAGGACGGTGGATGTTCACATTAAACGTATCCGTCAGCGGTTTGGAAAATGGACGAACCAGTTCCAAATCGTTACAGTCCGCGGTTTAGGCTATCAATTGGAAGTGAAAAAATGAAAACATTATATACCCGGATTGTTATTGTCTATATCATTACAGTTATGATCAGTCTTGTGATCGGTTTTTTCACGCTTACTCTGCTATTTCGAGAAAGCCTTGGGAATGATCAAGAAGATATGTTGATTAAACAAGGAGAAGGCATTATTACGCTATTTGAAAAAATTGATGATATTTCAGAAATGAAGGCGCTGGCAAATGAGTTGTTGGTACCTATGTTCGTTGATTTCGCTATCTATGATGCGGAAGGGAAGCTGGAGGTTTTTGGAGTAAACAAAAGATCAATTCCAGAAGAAAGGGTTCAACAAGTTTTAAAAGGAGGCGTATATAGGGAAGACGGGAGTGACCCGAATAAACCAATCGTCGGCCTTCCATTTCAAAAAGATAACAAACGTTATGCATTATTTGTTTATGTCAGTGATAGCGAGATCAAAAACGACGCCTATCAAGTGATTCTTTTGGGCTTTTTAAGTGTGTTAATTTCTGGCAGTATTTTAATTTTGATTGTCTCCCGCTTTATCGTCAAGCCATTAACAAAAATGACGCAAGTAACGCAAGAGTTGGCCAAAGGGAATTTTGATATTCATCTCAATTGGAAACGAAAAGATGAAATCGGTGTGTTGGCAAGAAATTTTGACATTATGGCGGAAGATTTAAAGAAACTCGAACAAATGCGGAGAAACTTTATTTCAGATGTTTCTCATGAAATTCAATCTCCTCTTACTTCGATTCGCGGATTCTCCAGGGCATTGAAGGAGAAAGACCTGCCCAGTGCGGAGCGTTTGGAATTTCTACAGATTATCGAATCGGAAAGTGAACGGCTATCACGCTTAAGTGGTCACTTGCTTCAACTCGCATCATTGGAATCGGACCAACACCCATTTGAACCGAAAAGTTTTTCCGTTGATGAACAAATAAGAGCGATTATTTTAAAGCTGCAACCGGAGTGGTCGAAAAAAGACATACAATTTACTTTAGATTTACCAAAAACGTATATTGTAGCAGACAAGGATTTGCTGCATCAAGTTTGGCAAAATATCATATATAACAGCATTAAATATAATAAGGATGGAGGCACTATTGGTATACGGTTAACGAAAAAGGCTCGTATAATCATCGTTGAAGTTGAAGACACCGGAATTGGTATTGCCGAGGAACACCTGAGGAACATTTTTGAGCGATTTTACAAAGCTGAACAGTCCCGGTCAAAGAAAAATGGCAGCGGCGTCGGCCTTGCGATTGTAAAAAAAATCTTGGAATTGCATCATGGCAATATTTACGTAAGGAGCAAGCTTGGAGAAGGAACCAAGTTCATCATTACACTCCCCTTAAGAAAACAAACCAAAAGATAAAATATAGATGTGAGGCTGGGGCAAAACTAAAATAGCTGATTAATAAACGAACAAAAAATCGTCCTTGTGTATAC
This sequence comes from Virgibacillus sp. 6R, assembly GCF_001895305.1. NCBI lineage: Bacteria > Bacillati > Bacillota > Bacilli > Caryophanales > Bacillaceae > Virgibacillus > Virgibacillus sp. 6R. The sequence continues at coordinate 2,742,580 of NZ_CP017762.1, forward strand.
GCAAGTTTTTAGTGTAGTCAAAATATGTAGACTCCTGCGGGAATAGCTCGAGCTGAAGATCCCGCGGGAAAGCGATCTTTGCTTTCCGAGGAAGCTGAGACCTTGCCCGCGGAAAGCGAAATATGTTGACGTAGCGATGATAGGAATTTTTTAAACTCAAACAAACCGAACAATTATAAATGAATTGTTCGGTTTTTGCGTGCGCCCTGCATGGGCGAAAACTTGGTGGTGAAAGTCCACTACAGGCTTGGCAGTAGGAACTGTTAGCGGAAGGCAAGGTGGCTATCGTGAGGTAGTGGCTGAAGGAAGCTGGACGCAAACTCCTGAACTGACGAACAGAAATTAGATAGAAGGCTGAATTAGGTCGGATAAATCTGCGCAACAAGATAAAGTCCAATACTGCCCGAAACCTATACAGTAAATCTAACAGTTACATGGGAGGAAAGTTTTCGCTCTTACCGGGGGAGGTCTTGTGAGGGTGCAGTGGGAGTTGAATGATAACGAATCAGCACAACCAAAGCGGGGACGTTTTGGTGAATCACAAGAAGTCAGTAGAGGTCATAGTAATGTTAACTGACGAAACATGAAGGACCGAACAATAGAAATTTTGAAAGCTCTAGGAGGTGTGGAAGGTGCGACAACTGCAGAAAACAGGAGAATCTGGCTATCGGCAGAGAGATAGTGTGGAACATGAAGGGTATGTCGAAGCGCATAGTACTTTTCATGGTGAACAGAACAATCAAAATGGTGTATCCAATCTGTTTGAAAGAATCCTATCAAGGAACAACTTAAATCAAGCTTACCTTCAAGTAGTCAGAAATAAGGGAGCAGCAGGGATCGACGGTATGACGTACGACCAGCTACTTCCATACTTGAAGGAACACAAGGAGGAACTATTAACCCAGTTACGTCAAGGAAAGTATAAACCGCAACCCGTTCTGCGGGTTGAAATTCCGAAACCAGATGGTGGAAAGAGGAAACTGGGGATTCCCACAGTCATCGATCGAATGCTTCAACAAGCTATCAACCAAGTGTTACAACCGATATTTGAACCAACGTTCTCCGATAATAGTTTTGGGTTTCGTCCAAAACGTAGTGCGCATCATGCCATCATACGGGCGAAATCGTACTACGAACAAGGGTACAAATATGTAGTGGACTTGGATATGAAATCCTACTTCGATACGGTAAATCATGACAAACTCATGTACTTCGTGGAAAAACAGATATCTGATAAGCGAGTGCTTCACTTGATAAGACGATACTTATTAAGTGGAATTATGATTAACGGTATCTTCGAAAAATCAGAACAAGGAACGCCGCAAGGCGGAAACCTATCTCCGTTACTCAGTAATATCTATTTAAATGAACTAGACCGACTATTGGAAAAGCGTGGTCATCGATTCGTTCGTTACGCAGATGATTGTAATATCTATGTGAAAAGTAGAAGAGCAGGATATCGAGTAATGGATAACATTACTACCTTTCTTGAGAGAGATTTGAGTCTAACCGTTAACCGAGAAAAGAGTGCGGTTGGAAGCCCTTTGAAACGGAAGTTTCTTGGCTTCTGTCTATTAGCCACGAAGAATGGGGTTAAAATTCGTCCTCATAACAAAGCGAAAGTGACCGTTCAAGAGAAACTCAAGCGAATCACCAAACGCAATCGTGGGCGGAATCTTGAAGTGATTCTAAAAGAAATCCAGCAACTTATGACAGGGTGGATAAATTACTATGGCATAGGGGAAATGAAAGGATTCATGAAGAATCTAAATGGATGGTTGAAGCGACGAATTAGACAATATATTTGGAAACAGTGGAAAAATCCACGTACGAAAAGAAAGAATCTAATTCATTTAGGCATCGATAAACGTAAAGCTTATGAATGGTTGAATACAAGAAAAGGTTACTGGACTATATCAAGTAGCTATGTACTCCATCGTTCATTGACAGATAAAGAACTGGCGTCGAGAGGATATAAAGACATCGCTCTTCAATACCAGTTCGTACACTCAAACTATTGAACCGCCGTATACGGAACCGTACGTACGGTGGTGTGAGAGGGGCGAAAAGTTATTTAGCTTTTCCCTCTACTCGATTATTTAGTATTTGCTTATGTACCGGCTCATTTTTGTTCATATACAGTTCATATTACATTGTTAAGGTTTGTGTGAAGTCATAATGGGGGGTAGAAAAGTGTCGAGAATTACACAATGGAGTTTAAAAAATGGGATTGCGGTATTCTTTCTATGCATTCTAGTTTTGGGAGGGGGATTATTTGCAACGACGAAAATTCAAAAGGCAATCATGCCTGATCTTTCCTTTCCCACTTTATTTATTCAAATATCAGTTCCTGGACAGTCTGCTGAAGAAACTCAGAAAAATATTACTGTGCCACTGGAAGAAAAAATATTGGCAGCAAATGAAGCGGAAAATGTCATTGCTTCAACTACAAGTAATATGGTTACGATTGAAGTTCAATATCCCTTTGGGACTGATCTTGACAGGGTAAACAGTAAACTCGAAGCGATTGTGAACAGTGTTCCATTGCCTGAACATGCTGATCGACAAGTTTTGACGATTGACCACTTGTTAAATAGTGTCTATCAAGCTGCAATAACAGGAGAAGACCGCGAAAAACTTCAGAAAAAAATAACAGACACCATTATTCCTGAAATCAAAAAAGTGAATGGGGTAGCAGGTGTAGAAGTTACCGGACTCAGAGAAAATAATTGGCAAATTGAATTACATCAGGACAAAGCGTTGGAAAAAGGAATCAGTTTACAATCTGTCCAGGAGGCGCTGGAAAGTAAAAATGCGGATGCCACGGTTGGAACAGTTGAAAATGATGGGAAAACAATACCCGTTGATATAAAAGGTACCATCCAATCCGTTGAAGATTTGAACAAACTGATCATTACCAGCCCGCAACCAGATGTGGCAGCAAGTGTAAAATTATCTGATATTGCCACTATTAAACAAACGGAAAAAGAGCAAGAAATTTCTCGTTACAACGGAGAGCCGGCATTTGTTTTTAGCATTACAAAAGAGAAAGACGCCAACACGGTTGCTGTAACAGACAAAGTTGAAAGTATTTTTGATGAATATCAGAAGGAAGCGAAGTACGAAAAGTATCCTATTCTGAATTATGGCAAGGAAATTGATACGTCCATCTCCAAATTGGTAAAAGAAGGATTGTTTGGAGCATTATTTACCATCATCGTCATCGCCTTATTTTTACGAAGCTTCCGCGCGACGATTATTTCCATTATTTCCCTACCAGTATCTATTCTTGTTACGATCATGGCACTGGATTATATTGGCTATACGTTGAATGTCATGACCTTGGGGGGGCTTGCAGTCGCAATCGGACGAATTGTCGATGATAGTATTGTCGTCATAGAAAATATGTACCGTTGGCTACAGGAAAAAGGCAGTACAGTGAACAGGAAAGAGATTGCCTTCAAAGCAACGAAAGAAGTCATGACTGCCGTTGCCTCGTCCACTTTTATTACTTGTATCGTCTTTTTACCGGTTGCCTTTATAGATGGGATGATTGGGGAGCAGTTCCGTCCGTTTGCTCTTGCCGTTGCGATTTCCATCTTAACTTCACTCTTTGTGGCGATTATGCTTATACCCGTGTTAGGGAACGTCTTTTTCAAAAAAGTGAAGACGAAAGAAAAAGAAGGCAGAATGGTGTTAGGATATGAAAAACTTCTTCGTCTTGCGATCAGAAGAAAAGGCGTGGTGATTATTCTTTCTATCCTGTTGCTCGTCGGTTCAGTGTCATTAGTGCCACTTATGGGATTTTCGCTCATTCCCGCGGGAAGTAGCACATCGTTAAACATCAGTATGACGCTGCCCGCAGGGACGGAGCTGGAAGAAACGGACAAAATTGCCAAGAAAGTGGAAAACTATTTAGGCGAGAAGAAGGAAATTGATTATAGCAGTGCTGAAGTTGGTAAACCGGCTGATCCGATCTCATTCCAGAAAAAAGACAATGAAGCCGGATTTATCGTGAAGTTGAAAAAAGGTTATACAGCCGATGAAGAAACCAACTCATTAAAAAAGGATCTATCCAAGCTTGTTAAAGCGGATGTTCCAGAAGCGGATATAAGGGTTGAGGAATTATCACAAGCTCAAGGGCCTTCGGGAAATATAGTGGCCATCGAATTGTATGGAGACGATCTCCAAGCTTTGGAGAAGGCTTCCAAACAAGTAGAAAACTTGTTGCAGCAAAACAATCAATTAAAAAATGTAAAAAATGAAATGAATGAAGCACGGGAAAAATGGTCGATCTCTTTAAATGAGCAGGGAACAAAGTTAAACATCGATTCCACTCAATTAATGGGGCTGATCAATGAACAGTTAAATGCTGTGGAATTAATGGATTACAAAATAAAAGATGAAAAAATCAATGTTACGATTGATTATAATAAAAAAATTACGAGCAAATCCGGATTGGAAGATTTACAAGTTCCAACTCCAAGTGGTGTAAAACCGCTGAAGGAAGTGGCAGAAGTCGTTGAAATGAAGACACCTGTTGAGATTAACCAGGAGAACGGCAAAACATTGGCAAAAGTAACCGCGGAAATAAAAGGGAATAGCATTTTAGCGGAGTCAACCAAAGTACAAAAAGATGTCGATGCATTGAAACTGCCCGAAGGAGTAAGCCTTAAAACAGGTGGTGCGAATGAAGAAATCACGAAGCAATATACCGAAATGGGTGTATCGATGATCACTGCCATCGTACTGGTGTTTTTAATCTTATGTATGACCTTTAATGGCTTGTTGACACCAATCGTCATCTTGGCTTCCATTTTGTTCGTACCAATCGGCTCATTTGGATTTTTGCTCATTGCTGGCCAGCCGCTGTCTTTGAGCTCTTTAATCGGGTTGTTAATGCTAATCGGAATCGTTGTTACGAATGCGGTTGTACTCCTGGATCGGGTTGAAAATAACCGTAAACGTGGAATGAAAGTAGAAGAAGCCATCGTGGAAGCGGGAAAAATTCGGTTAAGGCCAATCGTCATGACTGCCGTTGCGACCATATGCGCGTTAATACCGCTCGCGATATCGGCCGATGTGGAGTCAGTTTCTGCCGCCTTGATTTCAAAAGGATTGGCAATTACTGTTATAGGCGGCTTGACGACATCGACATTGCTCACATTGGTCATTATCCCTGCACTATATCGAGCGGTTGAAAGATTCCGTAGAAACAAGGGGGAATTTGAGGAGGATACTTGACTAGAAGACAGAATAACGGAAAGTATGTAAAAAAGATTTTTTTACAAAAGGTATTCGCTGCTCTTTTTAAGCAGGAAAAAGTGATCAGAACATACACGCTTTTCCGTAAGAAAGTCAGCTAGGCTGTCGAGTTTTTGCTCGACAGCCTTATTTAAAAGATAAGAAAGCAGCATGGCTCGCATAGAGCGGGATCCACCATCTATCATGAAAAAACTTTTGCTAGGATTGGGAACGTACCCAAGATACGCTTCTCGGTTCTTTTTTTATATGTTTAAAAGTCTGTAAAATCAGACAAGAGGAGGATTTGATTAAAGGAACTGAGGATGATAAAAAGCGCACGGAAGCATGAAAACGTCCTATCCTAATCTCTTAAAACCTCTTGGCTATCCAAAGCCGTAAAGCTAAGCCGAACACATTTTTTTGATCTCCGTGTAAAAAATAATACAACAAAGCCTTGAAAGTGACGTGACGTCATTTTATATAATGTAAATAGCTTATAAAACAAGGAGGATGTTTCACTTGATCTCAATTAAAGAAGTGACCAAACAAACGGGCATTACAGTTAGAACGATGCGATATTATGATCATATAGGTTTGCTTAAACCAGCAGATAAAACGGAAGGCGGCCATAGATTATATGGGGAAAAAGAGATAAAGAAACTGCAAGAAATTCAATTTTTGAAAACTTTGGGATTTCATTTGAAAGATATTAAGGAAATGTTGGATGACCGTAAACTAGATTGGTTTAATAGTCTAAAAACTCAGCTGGATTATATCTTAAAGGAAAAAGAAAAGCGAGAGGAAATTGAAGGTATATTGCGTGGATTATTAAATGAAATGTTAATAGAAGAGAATATTAATTTGACCAAGGTACAGAGACTTATCCAGTTATATCAACAAAACTTTAATAAAAGGGAAGCCTTTCTAGCAGAAATATTTAATAAAGAGGAAAGTGAGTTGTTAGATTACCTACCAAATATAAATCGTGGTGACCCTGATACACTTGAATGGATTGCCTTAACGGCTCAATTAAGAAAGCATATGCCAAAAGGTGTTTCATCACCAGAAATTCAACGCATCATAAAACGTATGCACGAAAAAGAAATAGAGACCTACGGAGATAATCCAGAATTTATAAAAAACTATGGGACGTAAGAAAGTCACCCCAAAAATCGGAAAGTGCTGGATTTTACCCTATTGACTCGGAAACTCTGGATTTTTTTGAGGAAGCACTTGAATTATATTTAAAAAGCAAAGAGCAGCTTTCGAATTGAGGAGATTAAATTTCGCTTTATAGATTTTGATGATTCTGTGAGGTGGTTATTTATGCAAGACGTCATTATTCTATAAAAAAACATTATCTTATTCTTTTTTATGTTTATTGCTTTTTCTTGACGGATTATGGATTTTTCAATAAAAACAGTCGCAAACGAACAACTTAGGTATTAAAAAAAATATTTATAGACCATGGTAGCACTAATTTCCTGTTAGAAAGTAAGGGTTCAAAATGTTAGAGCTTCCTATAATAAACGGGATATACCCTTAGTAAAAGTAATGAACAAATAACCTTAGGGCACTAGCGTTGCATAAATATAGTAAGAAAAAACAGTGAATTTATTGTCGGTAATTTTTGCTAAAAACTGAACTACCAACTAAGGAAGCCCTGTCTATTCAGGTTAAATACAACCAAATATACTAGCAAGGGGAGATGTTATGAAATTACTAAAGTACATTATTAAAAGAAAAGTTTTCATTAGTTTGTTGGTCATTTTAATTATCTTTTTGGGAAGTTATGCTTTCTTGAATTTAGATAGAGAATTGACTCCCGTTGTTGACTTAAATGGTGCCTCAATTGAAGTTGATGCAGGAGATTTAACTGTGGCGGATGTGAAAAGTAACATTACAACGCCACTTGAACAAGAATTACAAAAAATTGATGGAGTAAATAAGATTGAATCAACTACTTATTTGGGGGGAAGCTCAATCCAGGCTTCTTTTGAAGATGGTTATGACAAGGATTTGGGGAGAGAATTAGAAACGATAGTACAATCATTTAAAAATAATTCCTCCGTAATAAAAAAGGTTGATGTTAGCAGGAACGGCTCGGGAACAAAATACGGATTCATTTTAGATATTTCTGGTGGAGATATGTCTGAGATGACCGAATTTGCGTCAAGTGTATTAAAACCTCGTTTGGAACAACTGCCAGAAGTGCAGGATGTTAAATTTTCAGGGATAAAAGATCTTGGGATGATTTTAAAGGAACCAAAGAATCATTATTAAATCTCGATGTTCCAGCACTCAGTGATAAGAAATTGTCAGCTTTTATGGAGTTAAAGGAAGTAAATGTACCTAAAGAGATTTATCATATAAATGGAGAACGATCTATATCTATATTTGCTGATATTGATGGTAGAGACCTAGGAGCAGTTAACAGAGATGTTCAAAATATGGTGGATAACTATAAATTAGACTCTGGATACTCAGTCTCCTTAGGTGGTGAGCTGGAAGAACAGCAAGAATTGATGAAAGATACAATTTTCGTATTAGTTATTTCCATATTTTTAGTTTATCTGGTAATGGCTGTACAATTCAATCATTTCGGCCAACCACTCATTGTTATGTCTACCATTCCAGTTACAATTATTGGGGTAATACTTGGAATGTTTATGACACAAATGGAGCTAAATATTATGTCAGCAATGGGATTAATCATGCTAGTGGGAATAGTTCTAAACAATGCTATCTTGTTGATCCATCGAACAAACCAACTCCTTATAGCAGGGCATTCTCTCCATGCTTCCATTATAAACGCTAGCCAAGACCGGATTCGTCCTATTTTCATGACCACACTTACTACGGTTGGTGGTATGATTCCGTTAGCAATGGCGTCGGGAATGTCAGCTGACTACCAAGCACCTTTGGCAACGGTAATTATATCAGGGCTCTTATTTTCTACTTTAATTACTTTAGTTTTAATACCAGCTATTTATCGTTTATTTTCGAGAGCGTAAATTTAAAAGAACTAAAATAATGGTTCAAGTGAAAGGGGTGGTGAGTAAATGGATAATAAGATAAATTTTGAATACCATTTCGTAAGTGATAAAGGAGTCATCTCGAATAAAGATAAAAGGGATGTTCCAGCTATATTAGCAGTAGATGCTACGTTTTCTATAAAAATTAATAATAAATTATACTTTGAAACAGAACTTGCGATACTAGAATTCTATAAGTCTTTGTATGAATGGAAAGAAAAGATGACGAAGGATTATATACCCGAATTCCATTATTATACGATTGAATACGATGATTATGAAGACGGTGCTATACTGTCATTGCTTCCCTTCTCCAATCAGGCGAGATTGGAATCTATTTGGGCAGAATCAGATATTTATAATGTATTTGATTTGAATTATATTGTAGGTGCATTTATAGCCTTGGAGAAGAATCTAAGAGATGATATCGAGGAATATTATGAAATAAAACTGAAGAATTTTATCAAGCACATTCCATATAGTCAGATTAGTATGTTGTAGTGTAGCATAAAAATAAAGGTAAGTCGTCGATAATCTTGTATAAATTTTATTTCAGTTGAATGCGCCTCCCGTTATGTTATTATCTTATTTTCTTACTACTTGAAGATGATTTTGTAAACCTCTTCTACGTAATACAGACAAATTCGATAAACTGTTCTAACTACTTGCCGATACTTGCTTGAAATAATTTAACCGATTTTCTAATTTAATAATAGATGGTGGATAATCATTTTGCATTAAAATCAAATTCAATAGCAAATGAGCTGTCCACCCAGTATAGCGACTCATCTTTCCTTACATCATTTGTAAGTGTTTCTAGTCTTTGATATTGGTTATAATGTGTATAGCTCTTCGATGATACATGATAATACGAAAAGGAGCGTTATACATGACTACACAAGGAAAATTACTAGAAGTTCAAGACTTACAAAAAAACTTCGGAAAGAAAGACAATATAACAAAAGCTTTAAACGGTGTCAGTTTTGATATTCTCCCAGGAGAATTCTTGGGAATCATGGGACCAAGTGGTTCTGGTAAAACGACATTATTAAACTGCATTGCAACGATTATAAAGCCAACATCTGGGCGGGTGCTTTTAAATGGTAAAAACATCAGTGCTTTTGACAGTAAAGGTTTAGCAGAGTATCGGGGCACTCGAATTGGATATTTGTTTCAAGACTTTGCACTGCTAGATAATTTAACGGGTCAAGAAAATATCCTATTGCCACTGTCTATTCATGGGGTGGATTTTACAAAAGCACGTGCTAAATTAAATGAGCTGGCAAGTTTTTTAGAAATAACAGATATCCTTCATAAATTCCCTTCTCAGATGTCTGGGGGACAAAAGCAAAGGGTAGCTGCTGCTCGCAGTTTGATTTCTGATCCGGATATCGTTCTTGCAGATGAACCAACAGGAGCATTAGACACACGCTCTGCAAAACTCTTAATGAATAAGCTGGAAGGAATTAATAGAAGTAGTGGAAGAACAATTTTAATGGTCAGCCATGACCCGAATGCTGCAAGCTTTTGCTCAAGAATCCTTTTTATTCAAGATGGTGTCATCTTTCATGAACTGCGCCGTAAACAAGATGAGTCTCGCGAGAAATTTTATGACAGAATTTTAAGGGTACTAGCTCAGCTTGGGGGAGGGAGCGCAAATGTTCTCTAGGCTGATTTATCGTAATGCGAAGCGAAGTCGGAAGGAAAATGTCATCTACTTTGCAACACTTGTCACAGCAGTAGCCTCGTTTTATATCATTCTTTCACTTGGGAGACAAGATGTTATTTTATTTTTAAAGGAATTTGAAAGTGATGCGATCGATAAACTCTTAGCCCTCATGCCCATCGTGTATCTATTTGCCTTATTTCTATTGTTTTTCTTGATTTTATTTGCTAATCAGTACCAATTAAATCGGAGAAGCAAAGAGTTTGGACTCTACCTCATGTTAGGAATGCGCAAAGAGCGTCTTGTTCTTCAACTTGTTGCAGAGGGGCTTATGACGTCTATTTTGGCACTCATTGGCGGCATTTTAATAGGCGGATTTTTAGCGGAAATCATTAGCTTGACGGTTTCTAAACTAGTCGGACAGGGAATTATCGGTCATCAAATAAGCTTGTCGGTAAGCGCGATAATCTTTACGATCATCGGTTTTTTATTCATCCAGCTCATTGCATTAGCCATTCTTGGCGGAAGATTATTTAATCAAGAGGTACATCAACTACTTTATGAGCAAATGGATAAGAAACAAGATATGGGACATTTTAAAGGCAACGTACTCCATATTTTAGTGGGTATTGTCTTACTAGGTGTTGCCTATTGGATTGTTTTATATCGTTTTATGGATTTTGCAGGACTGCTTCTGTTTGTGGCATTGGCTCTCGGATGTTTAGGAACGATCTTTTTTATGAGGGGATTTGGAAAACTATTTGGCTTATTGGCAAGCTTGTCCGAGGGTAAATCTACGAAAGGGCTGCGCACATTTACTTTAAGACAGTTCCAGGAAAACGTAGCGAATAAATCCACTTCTGTTGCTGTAACATCGATTCTAATCACGTTGGCGATCATTTTGATCACAAATGGTGCTTCAACTATTATCGGTTTCGATAGTGCTATTACTAGGACTTCCTCGTTATATGATTTTACGGTTCATGGAGATCATCAAAAGGTTGAGCAATTTCTTACTTCAGAAAAAATGGTACCATATGTAGAGGACTTAAATCTATTAGAAATTGGGAAAATGAAATTTCAGGATGAACGTGAGGAAAATGACTTGCCTGTATCGTTGGTAGACTGGCCTGAATTAAGAGAGCAGCTCATTATGGCTCTGCCAAGCAACTATAAAGAGCAGCTTTTATCCGGAGAAATGCAGGGTTACACGATCAGTTCGGAAAACCCTGAAGCACTTAACTTGCTTGGGGTCCTAGAGATTGATGCAAAAGCACCTTACCTCATTCCTGAATCATCTTATAATGGACTTTTAAAGGCAATAGGAGAAAAACCACTGAACCTGCATGCAGATGAAATTGCCCTATACTTTAATCCAGACCTTTTGCATATGGATAATCTAGAGAGCATGCCTGTACTAGATCGTATTCTTGAAAAGGCTGAAAAAGAAGGGCGAAGTTTGATGAGCATTCATGATCAGGAAATATCTATACGCCCATCAACTCCAATGAGGGGATTAGTCGCAGACCGTTCGATAGAAATTCATTCCGCATTTATCGTCCCTGATTCTATGTTTGAAGACTTATTAAATACGGAAACATATGTGTCCTATTGGAATTTTCGCATCCCACAAAAGCTGCAAGATGAGCAAGGTTTAATGAAACCAATGATGGAAGCTAGAGACTTATTACAATCTTCAGGCTTTCAGTTTGAAAGTTATTTGCAAAACTTTGGACGTCAACTCTTCTATGTTGTTGCGGGAAGTTATACGACACTATATGTGGGATTCTTATTCTTGATTATTGCTTGCACAGTATTAGCTTTACAATTTTTGACACAGATGAAGCAGACGGGCGGGCGCTATGTAACACTTTCCATGTTGGGAGCAAAACGTAAGCAAATGAAAAAATCGATGCATAGACAGGTAATGTTGACTTTTCTGTTACCTATGTCTCTCGCATGCGTGAGTGCAGCTGTTGGGATAAGGGCGATGATTTCATTTGTTGTTATTAGCATCGAAGATAACGCGTTACTTTATCCGATTGCCTTTACCTTTGCATGCGTAGTCATCATCATTTTCGTGATTTATGGAATAGCAGTTGCCCGTACAGCAGATCATGAGATCGATAAATTGCGCTGGAAGCCAAATATAGATTAAAAAACGGTTACATTTCATATAGAAGGAGGTGCTGAAGTGGCGAGGGTTGCTGTTGTCGAAGATGATTCATGGATGAGAGAAGAGTTAATGGATATATTGCAAAAAGAAGGGTTTGAAGCAGTAGCAATTACGGACTTTCATGATGTAGTCACTCAAATTGCCACTTTGGCACCAAACTTAGTCTTATTGGACATCAATTTACCGGAACAATCAGGTTTTGAAATATGTAAAAGTCTAAAATCCAAAGGGATTGGTCCCATATTGATGCTTACTTCCAGAGATAAGTTACAAGATGAATTACATGGTCTTCATTTAGGCGCAGATGATTATCTCACAAAGCCATGTAATCGAGACCGATTATTGGCGCGCATCCAGAACTTGCTAAGAAGGTTTGCAGGACAACCAGACTTGATCGATGGTGGCAGTTTTTCATTAGATCCAAATACCTTTACTTTATATAAAGGGTCCGCGTCGTTATTATTATCAGCGAATGAAGGAAAAATTTTATTGGCTTTAGTACAAAATAGGCCTGAGGTTGTACCCAAGTCAACACTAAGTGAACTTTTATGGGGAACAGACCAATTTATAGATGAAAATGCCCTTCAAGTAAATCTGACACGCTTACGAAAAACATTGCGGCAATTGGGCTTGGAAAATGAAATTGAGACAATCAGGGGCCAAGGGTATCGACTGAGGGGGCAAGAGAAGCCGTGAAATGGATAAAGCAAATCTATGATTGTTTTCATGCCTATAAACAATGGTTTCTTATCTTAATGGCTACAAGCCTCCTTTTTAGTTATTTAGCTTGGCTGGCTTACCCAGAAACCTTTAAGGTGTTGGTGGGGCTCATGATTGTTTTTACGCTAGCGATTGTTTCGTTGTCTGTATTCCTAATCATGAGAAAGCAAAAAATAATCGAAGTTGCCTTTCAAGATTTTTTGTTAGAACCAAATGAGACGAACGAAGAAAGATTGTGCCGGGTAGCTCCTAAGACACATTGGTCCATTATCCGTAAAATGGGAAGTACCCTAAGATCGTATCAGTCGGAACTGAATGATCAAGTCATTGAACTCACCGATTATGAAAACTACATCGAAGGATGGGTTCACGAAATGAAAAAGCCGCTTTCATTGATGACATTGGTATTAGATAACCGCAGTGACGAAATGTCTCCCCTTGTGAGACAGCGTATGCTTCATATTAGAGATCAAATGCATGGAGACGTAGAGCGAATTTTGTATTTTGCAAGGCTTGGGGCTGCTCATAAAGATTATATTTTTGAACCAATAAATGTGCTCGCATTTTGCAAACAGACTGTTGAAGACCATCAAACACTACTAGATGAATCCGGTTTTCAAGTACAGTTCAAAGGTGAAGAGATGGAGATTTTATCCGACCGTAAAGGATTAGCTTTCATATTAGAACAAATCATCTTTAACAGTACGAAATACGTTGCGCAGAATCAGAATCATCCCATTTTGGAGTTTGAAACGGGTTATGATCGAGCGAGTGATCAAAGCCTTTTATATATTCGTGATAATGGGCCTGGTGTCTCTGAAGAAGATTTAGCCTTTATTTTTGATAAGGGCTTTACTGGAGGGCGAGGTACCTATACAAGACAAGCAACAGGCATGGGACTCTTCTTAGTGAGCAAGATGGCTTATGATTTAGCCATTCAGTTGGATGCAAAATCAGAGCTTGGTTCGGGGTTGACCATAGCGCTCAAATTTCCAAATGTGAAACGATAAGAGGGCTATATTGGGACAGTTGTAATATATAAAAGTTAAATAGATAAACAAGTCAACCATGTAAAGAGCCTTTGTATGAATATCTTTTTTTATATAGAGGATTATTTGTATTTTCTGTCTAACTCTAGTGCAATTTCTACCTGATTATCGACCTTTTGCTGAAATAACCATAATCTTGAAAGAAAAATTGACAATATGATGGAAGAAATCACCTCAAAACGAGATTACACTCTAGAAGAGGTGATTTCATATGTATTTGGAAGTTATTAAAAACAATAAAAATGTTATCTTTTACTTATTAGGAGCCGCTGCTTCAAATTTAGGTAATGTTATATCGGGTTTAGCTTTTGTGTTTTTAACTTATGAGATGACAGGATCAGGCATATATACAACTGGAGTTGCTATTTCACAAGTAGTTCCTTATCTTTTATTCGGATTAATCGGCGGAGTCATTGCTGATTGGGTAGATAAGAAAAGACTTTTAATTATGATCGATCTTATAAGAATACCTCTTATATTATCAGTGGTTTTATTGCATGAATTAGAGTTATTAATCTATTGGCATTTAATCATCGTCAGTTTTCTTATTCATTGCTTAGGGTGTTTTTTTACCCCTGCACATAGAGCGATTTTGCCCATTATTACAAGTGAAGAGGAAAGATCTTCTGTGAACAGTTTACTTGATACAGTAACAAGGGGAATTACTGTATTAGGACCTATCGTTAGTGTTTTATTAATGAATATAGTTAACGTTATACATTTTTTTACATTTGACGCATTAACCTATCTTATAAGTGCGATTCTTATTAACAGGATTCAATTACCAGATAAAAAGCTAACAAATGAAAAGCTTAGCCAATGGAAAATAAGCGATATTTTTATCTCGATAAAGTATTTTTCAATATGGGTAAACGAACAAACAACTATACGAACATTATTTATAGTGACAGTAATCATGGTGTTTTTCAATACATGGGTCTGGCAAGTCGGATTGTTATTGCAACTCCTTGCAACAACCCCAAATGGAGAGGAATGCTATAGTCTACTTTTGGGGTGGTATGGTGCAACCGTTATTGTGGTTAATTTGTTTATCCCATTCATCTGGAAAAAGTTAAGCATGAAAACTTACTTGTTTGGCTCATTGATTTGGGGGATAGGTATTCTGATGTTAGGGTTTTCTTATACGCTACCACTATATTTTATAGGGGTATTCGTTGCGGGAATAGGCTTGCCTATCTCTGGTTTATCAAGAGTATATTTATTGCAAACATATCTTCCAACAAAAGAATTAGGGAAAGGCTTTAGTTTTAATGCATTTCTTCTCTATTTATCTAATGCAATTTCTCTTGGTCTATTCGGAGTACTCTCTTCATTCCTGCCTATAAGGATCTTGTTTATAATATGTGGATTTATGATGGCCATTTGCGCAGCCATTTATTTACGAATACTTGCTCGAAAAGTACTAGGAGTTATACCATATAACCGTTTGAATAATTGATTGTAAACAGTAACAGATGAAAAACCACAGTCCATCGCTATTTTTAAGATTGTTTTAGTGGTTTTGGTTAGCATCTCTTGGCTTCGAATTATTCGATATATTTGTAACCAAGAATATGGGGAAATCCCTATAATATCTTTAAAAAAATGGGCAAATTGATACTTGTTCAAATTAGCTACCTCTGCCATTTGATCTAGGGTCCAAGGATATTGATAACTTTCCTTCAAAGCACATACCGTTGTATATATTTGGGGGCTAATTATTTTGTAAGAATTTACATTTATATCCTGTGTATGTGTTCCAACGGCATTTTTCAGCAATATTAATGCAAATTGTGTGAAACTGTGCTCTAAAAATAATTCCATTGAATGAATATCATTTTTTTCAATAACTACATAGTCCAGTACAAACTTGACCCAGTTAGATACTTGGCAGTTTTTCTGTATACTCGAGGCAATTTGAATATCGTTTTGAGCAACAAAGTTGAGAGATTTCGAGACTTGATTAAGAAAAATCGGATTTAATTCAATAAGAAATTTCTTACCCTCAACTGCCAACTGTTTATGTTCATCTTGTGGGTTAAATAAAATAAATTGTTGATGATTAAAGTTTATTTGGTTTCTATTCGTTTGATAATTTATCATTCCATCTAAAGAGTAAATAAATTTATAGCAGTGATCTGAACGCCAGTTGCTTTCTTGACTAAAATCCTTCTTTAGTAAGAAAGTTCCTTCTGCAGTCTCTCGTATTATTTTTGATGGAGTCATGCAATCACCTTCTTTGTTAATATCAGAATTGTATCATAGTGAGGAGGAAAATAAATGGAGCATGCATTAATAATTGGTGGAACAGGTATGTTATCAAGGGTATCCCTTTGGTTATTAGAAAAAGGCTATCATGTGTCGATTATTGCAAGGAATGCTGGACGCATGCAGAGGCTAATGAAAAAGACGGTTTAAGTAGTAACATAACACCTATATTAATTGACTATAAAGATAATGATGAATTACAGGCAAGCGTAAATTCAACAATAAGTGAAAATGGTCATATTGAACTTGTAGTAGCTTGGATTCACTCAGATGCGCCAGAGGCGTTGAAAATAATAGCTGATGAAATTTTAGATAATAGCAATGAAGGGGAATTATTTCATGTTTTAGGGAGTAGCTCAAATTTGAATGCTATCAAGAGGAGGGTGATAATGCCTGACAGTTGTCTATACTATCAAATTCGCCTAGGGTTTGTAATAAAAGGTGGTCAATCAAGATGGCTAACAAATGAGGAGATTTCTGATGGTGTTATTAAAGCTATAAAAAATAAAAACAAGATAGAACCATTGGTCAGCTTGAGCCTTGGGAGAAGCGTCTTTAAACAATTGTGATAGTGAAAAGTATTTCGTGATTTGGTAGACTACCACAGATTTATCAATTGTTTTCTTAAAATTCGGAAGGCAATTGTTGCATATATGCTTGGCTCTTTGAAGCAGGGTATCGTACCACTTCTCCGCATAAAGGCAATTTGGTTGATAAACTTCTTTTTATGCCAGGGACTATTATAATGCATCGTCTGATCACTAGCGTTGCATTAAATTTTTAACCAAAAATCAAGTAAAACATTCATGCCAATATTATGAATAATGGGAATTATTACTACAAAAATCCATAAAAAAACCTTATAATAAGGGTATGGTAGTTCTGTCCAGATCCCGAATTATAAGGAGATCACTATGGACAATTATACCATAAAAATGGTATTCAAGGAATACATTCATCCATTAGATTTAAAAGTCATTCAAAAAATGATTGAGAGTGGATGATGAATAGCTGATGTATTTAAGGCTTTAGGAGATCCAAACAGAAGAAAAATTTCTTCATTATTGAAGGAAATGGATTTAACGTTGTACAAATCGCGGAACATTTTGAAATAACAAATGCAAGTCTTTCTCACCATTGAATATTTTGTTTGAAACTCAATTAGTAAATAAGGTAAAAAAAGGAAATTTGTTATTCATTAAATATTACCATTATCCAAGATAGCATATCTGGTTTATATTTTTACCAAAGGGCAGTGCCACCTTTCTTCAGGTTTTGACTTTTTGGCTCAAAATTTTAGGGGAGGTGTTAACTGAATATTCTATGTTTGTTGATGCATTACTAGTGATATTTATTACAAACATATCTTCCAACAAAGTGGTTTTAGTTAATTGCATTCCTAGAGGGATACTAGCTCTTTTTAGTAAGAACCGCAAGTGTTACGCTTTTCTCCAAAAGAAAAAGCATGGTCTAAACCACCTATATTTATAGCTCTCAAACGGTGTAAAAAAAGACCGATTGGTCCATAATAAGACGAACTCATAATAAAACGGAGTTGATCTTATGTCAAGCACAGGAAGAATGCCGCAAGAAGAGGGAATAGACCAAAGTTTAAGCTTAATGAGAGAAGGCTACATGTACATTTTGAATAGATGTCGCAGTTTCAATTCTAATATTTTTGCAACTCGATTACTCGGAAAGAAAGTAATCTGTATAAGTGGAAAAGAAGCTGCTGAGATTTTTTATGATTCGGAGAGGTTCAAAAGGAAAGATGCAGCACCAAATCGGTCAATACAAACATTGTTTGGTAAGAATGGTGTACAGGCATTAGATGGATGGGCTCACAAACGTCGTAAAGAAATGTTTATGTCTATCATGTCCACTGAAGAACTTAAAAGGCTCACTAACATTTTAAAAAAACATTGGGAAATAGCAATTAATAAGTGGCAGGGAATGGACAAGGTAATATTTTATGAGGAAACCAAGAAAATATTGTGTCGGACAGCTTGCGAGTGGGCGGGTGTTCCAGTTCAAGAAAGTGAAATAAAATCGTTGACAAGTAATTTAGGAGCAATGATTGAGTCAGCAGGGACAGTTGGTCCTAACCATTGGCTTGGGAGGAATGCAAGGAATAATGTTGAAAGATGGGTGCAAGGTCTGATTGAGAAGGTTCGTCATGGGACATTAAACCCTTCCGAAAATACAGCACTGCATCAATTTTCCTGGCATCGTGAACTGAATGGAGAACTTCTTGATACTGAAATTGCTGCAGTTGAAGTCATCAATATACTGCGTCCGGTGGTGGCGATCGCTATATATATTAATTTCATTGTTGTAGCAGTAAATAATTACCCAAAAGTAAAAATGAAGCTTCAGGCTAGTGATAAAAAATATGTGGAAATGTTTATCCAGGAAGTACGGCGCTTTTATCCGTTTTTTCCATTTGTTATCGCAAAGGTGAAGACAGATTTTACTTGGAATGGCTACCGATTTGAAGAAGGTACGTTAACTCTTTTGGACCTTTATGGTACCAACCATGATCCTAAAACCTGGGATAATCCTGATGTGTTTGAACCTGCTCGTTTTTCTGACTGGAAAGGGAGTCCTTTTGGATTCATCCCCCAAGGCGGTGGTGACTATTTTTGGGGGCATCGTTGTGCTGGTGAATGGGTAACAATTGAAGTTATGAAAGTTAGTGTTGACTGCCTCGTGAACCATATGGATTATGAGGTTCCGGCTCAAGATTTAAGTTACAGCATGGTAAGCATGCCCAGTATACCTCGAAGTAAAATAATAATTAAAAATGTGAAGGGGAAAATATAGTTTCATTTAAAAAAGTTGCTTTATCTATGCCAAAATCATAAAGGTCAGCTTTTTATTTCTCTAATAAAATGGACGTGCCTCCTTTAAAGTAGACAGATCTAGTCTGCTTTAAATAGGGGGTTTTTTAAGGTTGCATTAAGAATTGTGTTTTTGAAACGGGTTCGGGCAACAGGCTGTCCTTTGTTGTTTTTGTTCGAAGATAAGAAAGTATAAAATTTGTTGCTTTGGGATAAGGGAATAACTGAATAGCCACGTCCGGCTTCAGCGCCCAGCAACGATGCGACTTTAGAAATGCGCCCTACGATAAGTCATCATCGGTTCGCGGCAAAGAGGAAGGCCGACTAAAACCGAGCTTGCCGCCCATCGTCGGCATACCCCTGTTTTTAGTGGCATGATTCCTAAATCTTTAGTTGATTCGTTCCATTCGCTACGTTGCTAACCGGGCGCCCTGCGCCTTTGTTCTTGTATTTGGAAATGATTAGCAACAATAAATTATTCATATTTGATAATTATTTATTGCAAATCGATAAATGTATGCTACAATCAATATTGTAAATAACGAGGAGAGGTGTTCGTATGAAAAAAGTAACGACAGTATTCTTAAAAATAGCTGTTGTTCTTATAGGAATCCCAGTTCTTGCTTTATGTATATTTTTAGTGCCTAAGTTAGGAGATATTGGAGTCGAGTTGTTGCCTGATTTTGCTTTTATAAAATATCTCATTTTCATCATCTTTTATACGTCCGCTATTCCTTTTTATGTTGCTTTGTATCAGGCTTTCAACCTTTTGCGATTTATTGACGAGAATAAAGCGTTCTCTGAATTATCTGTAAGGGCGTTAAAGAAAATCAAATACTGTGCTATTACAATCAGCAGTTTGCATGTTCTCGTCTTGCCGCTCTTCTATCTATTTGCGGAAACAGACGATGCCCCAGGTGTTGTCATAGTTGGAATGATTGTTCCGTTTGCTTCAATGGTTATCGCTGTCTTTGCTGCTGTTCTCCAAAGACTTTTTCAGGAAGCAATTAATATAAAATCAGAAAATGATTTAACGGTCTGAGGTGAATACAATGGCAATTATAGTCAATATTGATGTGATGCTGGCAAAAAGAAAAATGAGTGTAACAGAGCTTTCGCAAAAAGTTGGGATTACGATGGCTAATCTTTCTATATTAAAAAACGGCAAGGCAAAGGCAGTTCGATTCTCAACTTTAGAGGCGATTTGTAAAGCTTTAGAATGTCAGCCTGGAGATATTTTAGAATACAAAAGTGATGAAGAAAATCAAGAATAGCAAGATTAGGTAGGAAACATTGCGAGAGAAGGAGGAACCATTTTCCTTTATTTCTATGAAACAAATTCATAAAAGGGGAGTAATCATGAATTTAGACGTTCAAAATGAGTATCAGGAAAAAACTTTGCTAACAAAAATCATGAGAGCAATAAAACAGCTTGTTCGTTTTGGCTGGGAACAGGCTCTATCATGTTTGTTTCCGGTCGTTATTTTTGCCTCTTTGGCGCTTACGCAGATGGTATCTCTTCCATTTCTACCACGATATGACTGGCTGCTTATTATCTGTCTTTTGATGCAATGGGGCATGGTGCGTTCGGGGCTTGAAACACGTGATGAGTTAAAGGTTATCACCGTCTTTCACTTAATTGGGCTTGCCCTTGAGATTTTCAAAGTACATGTGGGGTCCTGGTCTTATCCAGAGGAAGGATATCTTAAAATTTTTGGCGTTCCTTTGTATAGTGGATTCATGTATGCAAGTGTAGCGAGTTATCTTTGTCAGGCATGGAGAAGACTGAATATAAAATTAGTTAAATGGCCGCCTTTTTTGGTGGTTGTGCCTCTAGCAGCTGCGATCTATCTAAATTTTTTTACCCATCATTATTGGATTGATGTTCGTTGGTGGTTATCAGCACTTGTTATAATTGTCTTTTGGCGATCATGGGTTAAATATGAGGTTGGTGGGACCATTTATCGTATGCCACTCGCGTTTTCTTTCATGCTCATTGGATTTTTTATATGGGTAGCCGAAAATATTGTTACATTCTTTGGTGCATGGAAATATCCAAATCAAACTGATGCATGGAGTCTCGTACATTTAGGTAAGGTAAGTTCATGGGTCTTATTAGTAATTGTTAGCTTTCTTATAGTTGCAACGTTAAAGCAAGTGAAGGGAAAAAATTCCACAAAATAAGCAGATGAGAAAGGGGGGGAAGTGAGTTGAATGGCTAATAACATAGAAAAGTAAAGAAGACATATACCGTAAATTGGTCATGAATTAGCGGAATAAGTTGTAAATATAATGGAATATCTATTCTTAATTTAAAGAAATAAAAGGTAAATATGGAACGAGAGTTATTCTACAAATGATAAGGGTTAATGGGTGTTTAGGCTGATTCATTCGTAGAAGATCGGTTTAGATTTATCTTTTATTTTTTTAATAATCAAAACAGCGATGTAATTATTTGTGTTTAGCAATGTAAGAAAATTGTTTCGGAATCAATACGGATATTAGATTTCGAAATTCTAGACCAAAAAGTTTTGGCATGGTTAATAAAGTAATGTAATGTCAGAATATATCTTATATGACCGAACTATTGCTTGACTTTTCCGTAACTTTTTGAGAATAATGAAAGGAGTAAAATGAAATGTAATATTATGGTAATTCATGTAGGGAGGAACAGTAAAAATGGTTGCTGAAATAAAAAGAATCCTTAGAAACTCGTTAGAAGAAGAAAAGAATGCACTTTTACTTTCTATGTTTATGCAAATGGAAATGCATGAGGAAACAGCCCAATATACGGAGGAGCAGTTGGTAAAGGATTTAAAAAGAACCTATCATTCCTTTTTAAATTATAAAAGGAATCAAACGGATATAAAAAGGGATAATACCTATCATGCGGTACATATTCTATTTAGCGATTCCACGTATGGTAGCTTAAAACAGGCGTTAAAAGTGTCAGGATTGCAGGACGAAGAAAAGATAATCGCATTTTCAGATTTGTTTTCGATTGGTCCAATGTGGCGATTACATGAACAGGAAGGGCTTAGCTACAGATACGAATGGTTGAAAAATCATATTAACTTTGATGATGAATATATAGATGAATACGAATATAACTTTAATCATACCGTCTCCATGATTGACGCTATTCCAGAAAGTACACCCATAATCGTGTGGACAGGAGAAAATGCCCATGAACAAACCGTTTTACGATATGTTCTTTTTCTATTAAAAGAAAAAACAAATGATATTTTTATAATAAACGCAACGAAGCAATTTAAAAATCAATTTAATGTTCCAAGTAATGAATGTTTCCCGTTACATACTGGAGAAATTGTACCTGAAAAATTAATGATGATATATGAGGAAAGTAGAAAAGAAGCTCCAGCAAGTCAAAAGCAACTTGAAGAATTTGCAAAGGAATGGCAAGCGTTATCTACTACCAAGGAATACCTCAGAATATGGGAGGATCAAGTAATAAAAAGTGTAGAGGAAAATATTTATGATTACTACATTATAAATAGGGTTAAGCAAATACATAACGAGCGAAGAAATAATGATTTTATATATTCAGCGCGACTTGTCGGTGAAATAATAGGGGATTTAGATCAATATATTGGCGATGCGTTTTTTGAGTACAGAGTAAGACAATTAATTATAAAAGGAATTTTTGAAATAAAAGGTGTTCCAAAAGCAATGAGGTACTATAGTGTAAGACTTCATTAATTATAGGGGTGGGCATTAACATGATGACAGAGAAAAATGAAATCAACCATAAAAAGGAATTGTCACTAGAACAAAGGGAAGAATTACTTAAAGTATTGCAAGCCCGTTTTGAGAACAATATGAACCGTCATAAAGATATGGAATGGGGTAAAGTCCAAGCAAAGCTGGAAGCTAATACTGAAAAACTGTGGTCCCTCCATGAAATGGAACGAACGGGCGGTGAACCGGATGTGGTTGATTATGATAAAAAGAAGGATGAATACACTTTCTATGATTGTGCTACGGAAAGCCCCAAAGGTCGCAGAAGTGTTTGTTACGATCGTGAAGCGCTAGAGTCAAGAAAAAAACATAAACCTGAAAATAATGCCATAGATATGGCCGCTGCCATGGGAATTCAACTTTTAACGGAAGACCAATATCGAGCATTGCAAAAACTTGGAGATTTTGATATGAAAACGTCGAGTTGGATTTTAACACCTGCTGACATTAGAAATCTTGGTGGAGCGCTTTTCTGTGATTTTCGTTTTGGTCATGTTTTTGTGTATCACAATGGTGCCTCCTCTTATTATGGGGTTAGAGGTTTTCGCGGCTCGCTACGTATTTAAATTATATACAGATACTTATTGTTCAAAAAGGGGGATTAAATGAGAACAAGGGAGGAGCTTTTAAAAGATATCATAGAACAGGAAGTAATCGTTCATGCTACAGAGGAGCTTGCTGATTTTTCTTTAAACCATCCAGTATCTGGTTATCTAAAAAAGACGAACGGAGAAAATGCTGTTTTGGACTGTGTGTTGGATGTAAATGAGGATGGCATTTTAGCTGTTTTAATAAGTAGTTTTAGGACCGATAAAATCAAAGCATATCAGTATTTTCCATTTACAGATATCCAAGGCATTAAAATTAAAAAAGGAATACTTCATTATCATATTAGATTACAGTTTAAGGATGGAAAAAATTATGTATTTCAGGTAATGAAACGCAGAACGAAGCATTTCCCCAATCAAGTTCAACATTTAGAATATATGGTATCCGTCCTTCATGGTCAACATTTAACAGATATGGACAATCATCTTTATCAGAAAAAGGTTATAAGGGATAAAATATTTGCTTCGATTTATATAGTAACATTACTTTTGGTTGAAATAATAGCATTGTTTTTCTCTTACAATTACAATTCCAATAATATGTTTTTAACGATAGGTATCGTTATTTTGGCTGCAATTATTCATTTTATCTTGTGTATAGCTGTTAGCCTATACCTTGATAAGAGAAAAGATAAGCATTTTATGAGAGAGTACAATCAATTTATGAAAAGATATAGTGAAACTGAGAGTGCAGAAGTTCTGTTAAATAGTTTAACAAATATGGAAAACCCACCCAAAACTACGCAAGCAGCAAACGCCTTTAGTTTTAGTATGTCAACGGCTCTGTATAAAACAAATAGAAAAGAAGAAGCCTTATTCTATTTAGATAAAATTAAAACACCAGATAAAGAATTTCAAAAAGCGGTTGAGGAGCAAAAAGCTCGGATAAAAGATGAAATGGGTAAGTAAGATGATTCCTATACTTAAAATTAAGATCTTTAAATGTGTCGATTATGACGTTGCAGAATATGTACGTCTTTCCAAATAGTACAGGGGATAACAATTGCTTATTGCTTTCGTATAAGTTATTTATTTGAAAGCGATACATGTAGGTGAATGTTTAAAATGCTAGAATGGCAAATCAAAGGAGGGACGATCAAATTCATAGACTTATACCTTATATTTTCATAGCAGGAGTGACCTCTATTACTGCTGGCGGGACAATTATGTTGTCAGCAACATCGCTTTCCGCTTTAGAAGCGATTTGGCTTCAATTACATCATCTAGTTGATGTTCTGTTGATCATTGGTGTTGTTCTGATGGTTATAAGTTATGTTTGGGGAGTAATTTTTAAGAAAAACAACGATTTGAGCGAGGAGGTGGTTGATGAATCTTCCTACTTAAAAAGAAAACAAGTAGGATTAATGATGAGGAGACTGAAATATTGTATTGATAAAATTCCTGCTTGGTTGAATGTTCTATTTGTGGTATTGGCAGCATTTTTAGTAATTAAGTACTCCATACCATGGCTTTTAATGATAAGTATCTCATTATTAATAATTATCATTTATGAATTCTTTACAGTAATGAAATATGAAAAATCAACGAACGATGAGGAAGATGAGTTATATCCTGGAAATGAAAGCAGCGCAAAGTTTTTCAGGCGACAGGGGTTTGGGTGGTTGGATTATAGAAAACATCCATTCAGTCCTTCATTGTTACTGTTTATAGCAATCATTATCTATTATTATAAGATCAATCCGTTCGGGGTTATGCACGACTATGAGTCTGTTGATATAGCAAGCCGTTATGTCGTTTCTTTCCCACTGTTGGTACAAATGTTAGTACTTTTAATTTATTACCAAGCATTTGTCTATATTAGTCATAATTACAACTTTCTCGGATTTCATAAAATGCGTATATCGAATGATAAGGTCAGAAAATTACACTTTTTTGAACTCCCTATGTGTTGGCTTACGTTTTTAATATGGATATTTTCTATTGTACAATTTGTCCTGTTTTGAATTACTGTACTAAACCTCAAGAATTGCAGGTGAAAGGAGAACTTGTGGAGGATCACCTGCAAATTAAATATCTAATTTGGTCGGAAAAAATAGATTGATAGTTCACTTAGACAAAGATATGCAACCCGCAGCTTTCAGAGAGAGAAAGATTAAAAGTAAATATCCAAAAATGATTCATTATGATTAATACTTATTCTTTAAAGCGCAAAAAATATTGGCTTTAGAGGATTTTTTATGTTTTATTGGAGATGAGGGAGTCTTGATTGACGTTATTTGATTGTAAAATATTTTAAAGTAATATAAATAAATTAAGCGAATTGCTTGTTAGTAATAACTATTATGGTGTAAAACGGAAATGGAAATGGTTTTTTGTTACTAGCAAGTACTACAACAATTGTTGTTACGCTTTAATATACAACACTTGTGGCATGACCTACCTAGTCATTTTTTTGGTATGTGCCTGCAAATAAAATTTTTTCTGCCCGAATTTCACATATTAAATATAAGGTTTTGCTTAAAGAGGCAGTCATAATAGCCTTTGCCAGTTAGGTGCGTTAGTTAAAAAAACAGCAGGATATTTGGCTTGAAAAACATTCCCATCGGGGTTCCATATCTAGCTATAAAAGAGTGTTTGAAATATTGACATTGTTCATGGACATAGCCTTTGGATACGCTAGCACCAGTTAATGGTAAGGTATTAGTTAGAGTTATATTTTTTATCTTTTGAACTTTACCAGCGTGAAGATTTTCCATGCTGTTTATAAAATTTTCCATTTCTTGCCACAAACATGCTTGCTTAGTATGACCAAATAATTCAGCTTTCCTTTTTTCCACTCGTCAAGAATGGTTACTTTTAATAATTCGTTATCTCGATGTAAATCGCCGTCTATTTTAAAACCATTTGACTGCATTTCCAAGTTTTCTAGAGCCCTTTCCCACAAAACATACTGGTCTCAAGTAAATAAATTATATTCCTTTTCTGATAATCTTGCCCTTAACCTTGGAAACAACTGGTTTATTGCTTGTCTACTTTCAGAACCAAATTCAAAAAAATGTAGGAGCACAACTTTTAACCATGTATTCAGAATGTTCCGAAACTATTAATGTAAAACCAATTTTATAAATGCCCCTTAATAAATCTCCGCATTCATAGTCATTCCTTAGAAGTTCTAGTATAATAAAATGTAAAAAGAGATAGAATAACAGGGTGATAAAAATGGAGAAAAAACAAGTTCGGGAGCGGTTAATGGCCAATCTGTTTAAAGCACGTTTTCCTTTTCTCTACATATCTACATGGGAAGAAGAAAGGGTGCTTTCCCTCATATACTCGATGGCATCCAATCAGGAATTAATTAAAACGTCAAGAAAAGTTATTACGTGGAAAATTACGACTGGGATCGAAGAAGCGGGTGTAAAAGCAAAAGGAGATACAAAATCGGCGCTTAAAGCTTTAGAATTCGTTGAAAATTATCAAGAACCGGCTATTTTTGTGTTGCATGATTTCCATATTTATTTTGGAGGTGAAGGACGTACTCCAGACCATCAAATTATTCGTAAATTAAGAGATATTAGCCTGAGTTTGAAACGCAGCCCAAATCCAAAAAACGTTGTATTTCTTTCTCCCATATTAAGACTTCCGCATGATCTCGAGAAAGATATTACTATAGTTGATTTTGACTTGCCTAGTTTTAACGAAATCAAGCAAATTTTGGATGACCTCATTCAAGTTAATAAGCAAACTGGACGAATTGAAATTAAACTGACGGAAGAGGAAAAAGAAAAGCTTGTAAAAGCAGCACAGGGACTTACGTTATCTGAAGCCGAAAATGCTTTTGCGCGGGCAATGGTAGAAGATGGTCGACTTTCTATACATGATGTAGAAGTCATTTTAGAGGAAAAGGAACAAATCATCAAAAAGACGGAGATACTTGAATTTGTCAATAGCCGTTTGAATATGGATGACATTGGCGGATTAGAAAATTTAAAACGATGGCTGCGTAAAAGGAACAAGTCCTGGTTGGAGTCTGCCCAAAAATATGGTTTACCGGCTCCAAAAGGTGTGCTCATAACAGGGGTTCCTGGATGTGGAAAAAGTTTAATCAGCAAGGCGATTAGCGCAATGTGGCAACTTCCTTTACTGCGCCTGGACATTGGAAAGGTTTTTAGCGGAATAGTGGGAAGCAGTGAAGAGAATATGAGAAAAGCGATTCAAACGGCAGAAGCTATTTCCCCTTCCATTTTGTGGATTGATGAAATAGAAAAGGGATTTAGTGGAATGAATTCATCTGGCGATGGTGGGACAGCTAGTCGTATCTTTGGTCAATTCTTAACTTGGATGCAGGAAAAGGAAAAGCCAGTTTTCGTTATCGCGACAGCCAATAACATTTCTAGTCTACCTACCGAATTGCTTCGAAAAGGTAGATTTGATGAAATATTTTTTGTTGACTTGCCGACACATCGGGAGCGAGTAGAAATTTTCAGAGTTCATTTAAAGAGAAGATTAAAGGATCCGAACGTTGCTAGAGACTTTCAAATAAATGATGACAATTTACATTATCTTGCTGGATTGACAGAAGGATTTGTCGGTGCTGAGATTGAACAAGTAGTTATAAATGGATTGTTTGAAGCATTTTACGAAGAAAGAAGTGTTACACTTCTTGACTTTGAAAAGATATGCAAACAGTTTATCCCGCTTTCCGTTACCCAAGCTGAACAAATTAAGGGAATACGTGATTGGGCCAATGTTAGAGCCGTAGCTGCAACCCCACGTGAAGATCGAGAGGAGTATTCAGAAAGCGGCGAGGCAGAAGACATCAGTGATATTATAGCATCACGCGGTGGAAGGACGATCGACTTTTAATTTTGTTGAAAGGCGGTAAATGAATAGTGAGTATTGAACTAGTACTAATCCCAGTTGGAATTGCGCTGACACATGCAGCGGGTTCGTTACTGGAGAAAAAAAGCGGACATACATATTGCATACAAACTGTCATGAAAAGACAGCACTTGCTGCAAAAAGCATTGGCACAATATGGTTGTAGTGTTTATGAGCTCAATGAACAAAATTATCAAACAGAAGTAGGAGATATTAAAATCCTTTTTCAACAAAATGACAAGGGAATGTTTGAAGCGTTATTTGATGAAAGTGTAGAAAAAGAACATGCATTGGAGTTTATTGAAAACCTACATGCAGAATATAAGTATGTCATTCAACAGGAAACATACCAGAAACTGGTGCAACGGGCTGAGGAAAAAGGTTTGAAATTGGAATCGGAAGAAATTCAGCAGGATCGTTCCATTCTATTAACCTTTCATGTAAATTAAAGTTATTGGCAGGTGAGAAAATTTGAATGATAAAAAAATAAAAATAAAAATTACAGATGACTGCCAGATTTTTGCCAAAACGGTAGGTGTTAAGGGACAAGATTGCTTGGCGTATATCGAATTGCTTGAGCAACTTCTCGATGCTGAAACAGTGGATTCTAATTATACGGAAGAGTATTATCAAACAGAGATACAGTCGTTTCGCCAAAATAAACAGTTTTTAAAGGGAGGGGATTAGTAAATGGCCATTACCAGTAAGGGCAAAGGGTGGGAGTTGAGGAACTCAATTTGGATGCTTTGGGCGATCCTGACTTTAGGATTCTTTAATTATATTTCTTTTTATTATATTTATTTTCGAGTGAAACAGAGGAAATGGTTATTTGCTGCTCTAGTATATTCATTGATATTTATCACGTGGATAATTATCGCAGAAATTTATCCGGAAAAGCATTGGATGACAGATGTATCGTTTGCTATTTTTCTGTTGGGTTGGATTATTTCAATCGTTCATGTATTTAAGATACGGAAGGAGTATTTACTAAGGTTGGAAGTCAAGA
Source organism: Virgibacillus sp. 6R (assembly GCF_001895305.1). Classification (NCBI taxonomy): domain Bacteria; kingdom Bacillati; phylum Bacillota; class Bacilli; order Caryophanales; family Bacillaceae; genus Virgibacillus; species Virgibacillus sp. 6R. The sequence goes on from NZ_CP017762.1 coordinate 2,771,790, forward strand.
TAGCAAACGGTCAAAAGGAAATTCAATCGCTGAGGGAACAGATAAGACAAGAGTATGGAAGCACTGTCGAAGCTGGTTCCAAAGTAGCTCCTATCCCACAAGAAATTAAGGAACAGCCGGAAGATACGGTTAAAATGATTGATATTAATACTGCTACCGAAGATGAAGTCGCAGGAGTTCCAGGAATTGGTGCTTTGTTCGCTAAAAAAGTAATGGAAGCAAGAGAAAGGGAAGGGGGTTTTACGTCGTTTGAACATTTTGTACAGACACTCTCCATTAAACCACATTTGGCGGAGAAGATGAGACCTTTTCTCGTTTTTCCTGAAAAACCGAGTACCAGCTCTTTAAAAAAATCAGAGGGGAGAATTGTGGACTTCTAATGAAACTCGTTATTCATCGTTATTTGCCTTGTACAACAGTTGAAGGGCCGGGAAGAAGATTTTGCCTTTGGGTGCAGGGGTGTTCTATTCGCTGTGAAGGTTGCGGAGTGCCCTGGACATGGTCAAAGCAGAATGGAAATACAGTCACGGTTGAAGAGCTTTTTAGGGAAATTGAAAAAAGCAGAAAAGAAAATGATATAGAAGGTGTAACATTTCTTGGCGGTGAACCTTTTGACCAAGCGGAGGCTCTTGGAAAGCTTGCTGGCATGGTAAAGAATGGGGGATTGACGGTAATGTCATTTTCCGGTTATCTGTACGAAGATTTAAAGCATAGAGCGCAAGCAAGAGATCTGCTTGCCTGTACAGATTTATTGATAGATGGACCTTTCAAGAAGGATAAGCTTGATTTAAGCCGTCCATGGGTTGGCTCCTCCAATCAGCGGTTTCATTTTTTAACATCAGCCTACAAGTACTTAGAAAGTGAGCTTTCCAGTATTAGTAATAAAATTGAAATTCGCATTTCAAAAGACGGAACTGTTTCAGTTAACGGAATGGCAACGCAGGAAGCATTAAAAGAGTTATTTGATGTAAGTGAGTTTAAAAAAATCAAATCGATATAAAATTTAGAGGTTGTCTCAAAGGATATGGCTTATACTCTAGTTATTAGTTCACATTGCCCGAGATAAAATAATTGTAGAGTCTGGCTGCGCATTCTTTTGAGGCAGCTTTTTTATGTTGTAGCACGCTCTTTTAATGAATTTAAAGGATTGGACGCGCTATTTATAAGCCACCAGAGAAACACTCAACTGTAAAAACATTGTTTATACAGCCACAGTTTATGTTGCCATTTACGTGGAAAGAGTTACACCGTGCCTTTAAGGAAACCTAGTGGGCAAGGGGGTTTTTCGTCGTTTTCTCATTCGGAATTTTTTCTTAAGAGAAGAAAAGCCAATATAGTTGCTACCATCATAATTTTGTAATTATATGAATAATATTGGGAGTTCAATTTACCGCATTAACAAGATACGACACGTTCAGATAAATATTTTAATTATGATGGCTGTTCAATACGAGAGGTGATCAAAGGCACCTATGATATATATACGCCTGAACAGGAAAAAGATGGGGCGTATTAGTTACTAAAACACCATATGGAGTTTTCAATTCAATGGTAAGGAATTCATTATAGAAGGAGAGAAGTCTTACTCAGAGGAACACTACAGCGAGATATGGATACCGGTAAGTAAAGCTTCACTTAGTGGTGTTTTTCCCTCACTGATTATTAGATATAACAAAAATAGAATAGCTTGAAACACGAAGAAACTTCACTTTTTATTCAAGCTATTGATGAATATTGCTGAACGTATAAACCATGCTTAGGTTAGAAGGAGAAGTCATCGCCTGATGATTTTCCCCCACTATTTCCTTTTTTAGAGTTATAGGGAGAAGTGAAAGAAAGCTAACCAGTTTCTAAGATCTCGAATCCCAATTAAAAACCGTGCTTCTTCACTTTCAAACATAATGAGTCAATCCTTTGCTTTTTGCATAGCTAGAAAAAGCCCTCCAAATAAAGGGGAAAGAGAGTTGCCCGATAATGTAGAATTAATTGCTTGTTTGCCGAAAAGACGGCAACAGAATTATTTAGCATGACAACGCTGAATGGTATTATTTATTTGTTTAGAAAATAAATTCTTATGAATAACCGGTAATATTAATCCCAAAAAAAGGAGAGGTGTTTACAGTTTTCAACAGTAGTACCAAACTTTTACAATAGCTTATACCTAGGAGAGATAAGGAACTGGTTTCAATCGAATATTCTAGGTTAGCTCTACGATATATTCAAATTTGTCTCCCCGTGATACACTAATTGTATAACCAATCAATTGTTCATTATGATATGCAAGACGTTTAATTAGCATAGCAGGACGACCAGGAGGTAGCTGCAAATAGTTTGCTTCTTCATCTCTTAAAGTAGTTGCAGAAAAGCTTTCAATAGCTCTTGTTACACCTAACCCATAGTCTTCATAAAAAATTTTATACATGGATCGATTATATAAGGTAGTTTTTGTTAAATCAGGAAATAAACGCTTGGGTAAGAAGGTTGTCTCATATATCAAAGGTTCATCATCAGCAAGCTGTAACCGAATAACTTTGTAAACTTCCTCAAAAGAGGGGATATTTATTTTCTTTGCCAACCGCTCATCTGCTATCAAACTATCAAATTTTATAATCTTTGTAGATGGATTTCTCCCTTTTTTCTTCATTTCCTCTGTGAAATTATATAGCTTTACCAACTTCTGATCATAAGGTCTGGAAGAAATAAACGCTCCTGCCCCTTGTATCCTATATATGTACCCTTCTCTTTCAAGCTCATGCAAGGCTTGTCGAACTGTAATTCGGCTTACATCATAAATTTTACACAATTCTCTCTCAGGAGGGAGTTTTTCACCTTCTAATATAAACTTTTTTTCAATCATACTAATTAATTTCTCCATTAATTGTAAATATAATGGAATCTTACTTGTCTTATCCATAGTTTTTAAATCTTCCTTTATAATTTATAGGTATATTTTCATTTCATATAAGAAGTATAACTTAGAAATTAGAAATAACCAATCAATGCTCATGAAACAGTTAAAAAGCAATGTTAGTAATTAAAAAATATGTGCAAAAGCCAAGTATAGTTGACTTTTGCACGGTTAAAAGCTTTAAATTCCTCTATGATTTTTTGGGGACATATAGCTTAATATCATCAATTATTGCTGAGCCTTCATAATAATTGATATGGGGTATACCAATGATAAAATAATCCGGGTATGCTGAATCATCAGGCCATTGTTCTACTGAATAGCTACCATATGGCCCAGTAAAGGTAAGAGTAGAGTTGAATTTTCCATCATATTGTTCTGGTGTATTATTGTAGTGCCAAATCGGTCTTCCATTTTCAATAAAGTCTCTTTCGTAACGTAAAGTTTTTTGTCTGATATATTTAAAATTACCCGTCATTTCCATTACATAGCCAGTTTTACTTCTTTCTATGGCAAAAGTGTACGTTTCCTCAGGCATTAGTTCTGGCTGTATTTCAGCATTTGAAATGATAGAGTAGGTTGTATCTTGATCAGAAAATGAGCCACATTCTGTTTCAAACATAAATGAATTATATCCAATGGATTCATCTCTAAACGTATCTCCAGCAAAAAAGATACCATTAATAGCATTGTTTGAACTTTTTTCACTTGTTTGACTGTATAATTCACCTGTAGAAGGGTCACATACACCATAAGCCTTTGCCCAAGGGCCGCTAACATTATATGCATCCATACCTAATTTTCGGTGGTTGTGAATGAACACATTATTATGAGGAGCGGGGTTTTCATAATCCATAATGGATAGAAAGTAATATCCATTTTCCTTGGTCACGTCACCAAAATTAGGATTGTTATGAGATGCATCGCCGGAGAAATCACCACTACGTTTCCATGGGAAATTAGACTTTCGTTTCTCTAGTGTATACCCGTTATGTTTATCATCATAATCAAAGGTGCCGTTTCTTTGCCCCCCAAAATCAATATTTCTTAGTTTATATTCTATTCGGTACTCTGAAGGCAAAGCATCAGTAGATCGAATAATTAGGCCTGAATCAAAGCTGGTTGATAACTCAGCTGAATGATTCCCTCTATTTAATTTCACATTCTTTAAAGACGCATTTGTATCCGGAGTTCCGTCCTTATCGTAGTCTCTTGCAGCAACTTCGGCAGTTAGCCAACCGTCTTTGCCGAAATTTACTCGTTTTCTTAACAGATGAAAACTATTCAGTTGCTTTTCAAACTCAGTTCCACCTTTAACTTTAAAAAATTCCCCGTCATCATCAAGATGATCTACATTCCACGGACTTGTTTCGCCATAGTTATCCATTACCCACGGTGCTTCATCGACAGGTAGTTTTTGATTGAACTTTTCATGATATTGCAACTTCCAGCCTCTATTATTATCCGTTTCCGTCTTTTTGGCAGCAACAACATTAGTTTGACCAAGCAATAATGCAATACTTAGCAGAAGTACACATGTCGTTCTCTTTTTCATTTAACTTACCTCCTTTTTTAACCGTAACATGGTAAATGGTATTCATGATTCTAAAGATGTTTTCTTCTTATAAAACATACTTAGTAGAATAAAAGCTGCTAGCAAGGCAATAAAACCGATAATTGGAATATCTAAAGTGAAGAAAAGTTTAATTAAAGCCAATACGATTATTCCATCTGGTACTAAGAAAGCAAGCCCTTCTACACCATATACTTCTAAACCGAACAAAGGATAGAATAGAGCTACTGGAACGGTTAATATAATTCCATAAGTCAATCCTGAAATCATTGCTCCGCGTCTTCCACCCATCGCATTTCCGAATATTCCCGCAATTCCTCCTGTAAAGAACCCGCCAATAATAGATGGTAAGGGTACAATGGTGCCAAACAATGTAGAAACAAGCATTCCTACGATCATACCAATGATAGAGAAGAGAAAACCAAGCATAAGCGCATTAGGTGCGTATGGGAAAAATATCGGTACATCCAATGCAGGTTTTGCGCCAGGGACAATTTTTAAGGCTATTCCACGAAACGCCGGAACAATTTCACCAAGAAACATCCTTACTCCTTGAAGCAAGACAAGAACTCCTGCTGCGAATCCCAAGGCATTAAGTGTGCTGAAAACTAAATAGTTTTGTCCATCGGATAGTGGGTTTACTACCTCAGGTCCAGCAAAAAGTGCCGTAATGATATATATGATAAACATGATTAATGAGACCGATACAGCTGTGTCTTTGAAGAAGCTTAACTTTTCAGGCATTTTAATTTTTTCGCTGTCCTGTTCTTTGTTTCCAAACACTTTGCCTACCCACGCAGAAGCAACTACACCAGTAGTAGTTAAATGTCCATAAGCCACTTTGTCATTTCCGGTTATTTTTCGCACAATTGGCTGAGATATTGCTGGTAATAATACTAGCACTATGCCATGAATGATAGAACCGAAAATGATTCCATAAGTTTCTGATACTCCTAAGTCGTGAAAAGCCCATGCAAGAGCCCCTGCTAGTATCCACATCATATGACCAGTTAAGAATATATACTTAAATGGTGTTAATCGAGCTAGTACGATATTTGTTAAAAATCCGAATAGCAATATAAAAGATGTCATTCTGCCAATGGCAGCAACAGAGTCAACCAAAGCTGCAATAACAGCCTCATCTACGGGAACTACACCTGTTAACTGAAATGCTTCCTCAAACATTGTAGCAAAAGGCGATAAGTTGGTAACAATTAGGGAGGAACCAGCACCTAGAATTAATATCCCTAGTATCGTCTTAATTGTTCCTTTAACTACATCTGTAACCTCTTTTTTTTGTAATAAAAGACCTAATAACGCAACTAACCCTAGTGTAATTGCGGGGACAGTAAGGATTTCCGCAATCGCTTTCAACATAATTGAAACCTCCCTTTAGATAATGGGTGATAGGAGCACTTGAGGTTTCCCAAGTGCTTGGCAAACAATTTATTCATGGATCTTTTGTAAATAATCATGCAGTTTTTGTTCCACCTCATCAGCATCCGTAAGATTATGAATAAATATTTTACTTACTTCTACTGCTTCTAAAGCAGATTCTAAATCTGCTGAAGCCATAATTAAATCTGCATTTCTTCCCTTGGCTGACCCCGCATCCAATGCACTTACTTCTGCTTTGATGCCTTCTTTTTCCAAAATATCGTCTACCATCATTTTTAGCATTAAACTTGTTCCAAAGCCCATTCCGCATACCGTAATAATTTCCATAATATACCTCCTGATTATAAGCAAGTTATTCTATTGCGATATTTCTCTATAAAACGTTTATTGATCTGGTCTCCTTTGTCAAGGTTTGAACTAACATATATTGGTGGTTCTACTCCGTCTTTTGCTAGGTTCTCAATAACTTGTACCACTATAGATTGTAAAATAGTAAATCCGATAATGGAGGAAGTGGAGCCGAATTTAGATTTTAAACCTGGGGTTTCCATAATTGCATCTCCTGGTTCTCCATGATTATCAAGTACGATATCGGCTAATTGATATAATTTTTCTCCATTTTTATATCTTGATTCTACTTCTTTAGAAAAAGATAGAGATGTAAGCGCAATAATCTGTAAACCTTTCTTCTTAGCCTCAATAGCCATTTCAATTGGTACAGCATTTCTCCCTGACGTAGAAACAATTAACATGACATCCTGCTGTTGAACATTTTCGCCATCCAGTATTACTTTTGCAAGCCCCCCCTGTCTTTCTGAAAATGTACTTAATGGGGCAGAAGGTGCTAAAGATAATGGCGGTGATAGGATTGCATTTACAGGTACGAGTCCTCCTGCTCTATAGAACAATTCCATAGCATACATTTGCGAGTGTCCACAACCAAATACATGAAGTACACCGTCATTTTTAATGGATTCTTTAATAATATTTGCCGCTTGGATTATATTTTCGTCTTCTTCTTCGACAACTTGATGTAAGAGGTTAGTAATGTTCGTAAAGAAATCTTTGTATAGCATATTATTCCTCCAATTTGTAATTAATCAATTTTATTACCTGCTCCACACTTTGTGCTTTTCTAATAGATTCAAGCAGGTTATTATCCTGTAATACTTTCATTAAACCGGCCATTAATTGTAAATGTGAATCATGATCAATGGCACCTAGTGCAAATATTAAATCGACGGGGTCTTTATCACCAGCTCCAAATTCAACAGGGGTTTGCAGTGTCAGCATGCTTAAGCAAATTTCATAAACATTAGACTCTGGTCGAGCATGAAATAAAGCAATACCTGGTGCGATTACAATGTAAGGGCCAAATTCATGGACTGATTGAACCATACTCTCGATATACTCTTCATTAATTGATTTATTTTTTAGTAATAAATCCCCCGCTTTTCTGGCAGCATCCTCCCAATTTTTAGCGTTTACATTTAGTCGTATTGTACTTGCATTTAAGGCTGTGCTTATCATGACTTACCTCTCTTTCAATCCAAGTATTAATATGGTTGATTTTAAATAAAGTAAGCGATTTCAATTATTGGTTATGTTGTCATAACCAATTTGGTGTTGGTCATTTTTTATTTTTCGCATTACGCTCCTTTCTAAATAAGGCATAGTGTTTATTTTTTACTCTACTCCATAAATAAAGTGAAACTTGATGAATTGGTTATAACCAATTTAAATATATTTTAATTGAAAAAAAACGATTTGTAAAGCGTTTTCAATATTTTTTTAAATATAAAACTAATATATACATCAAAATGAGTTAACACATCTCATATAATAAGATAGAGTTGTTTATATATTTATTTTAATTCATTTACAGTGTGTATACTTGGTGTGTCACACTAAATTGGACAAAAAATTATAGGGCTGTTGTTTGCATTCCACTGGGGTTAAATAACCTAGCGTTTCGTGAATCATGTTATTAAACCATTGAACATAATCATCAAGTTCAAGAGCGAGTTGTTCAAGGCATGGACGTATAGAAGGGGTGATATATTGCAAAAAGTTAAAAATATTGGTCGATTTTGCACAACGGACCATGAATGATATTTATTGAATGAATCAAGTTTAACAAAGGTGCAACCAGCGTTTTTAAAAATAATAGAAAAAGTGACAGCTTATTATAAATTTAATTTGGGGGAAAATCTGCATAGCGTATATATTCGAGGTTCAGTCCCTCGTGGGTTAGCTATTTATGGTGTCTCTTACTTAGATACAATAGCTATTACAACGAAAGATACGGATGAACTAAATTTACAGTGGGTAAATAGAACAGGACAAGAATTAACCAAAGAATTTCATTGTGTGAGCGGAATAGAATTTAGCTTCTACTATACGAAAAGAAGTATTGGAAACATCCACGTTTTCCATGATCCCTTTTATGCTTAAAACTCAAAGCATATGTGTATATGGAGAGGATTTAAGCAGTTATTTACCCAATTATAAAACAGATAAAACACTTGGAAACGAACATCTTGTAAATTTAGAGGACCAAATTAAACAAGCCAAAGACCTTAAAGATAATATAGATGTTGCAGATATTTTGGATTGCTGTGGATGGATTATGAAAATAATTGTTAGAGCAGGACTTGCACTTGTGATAGAGAAAGAAAACAAATATACAAGAGATTTATTTCCAGCATATAAACTATTCTCCACATATTATCCAGAAAAAGAGCTTCCGATGAAACAAGCACTTGCATATGCTATTGATCCAGTAGAAAATGCAAATGAAATAGTTGATTTTTTAGATGACATGGGAGCATGGATGATAAGAGAAGCTGAAAAATGGCTAAAGCCCATAATCCAAAAAGGCAACGAAATTTAGCAATATAGGGTAATGTATAATAGCTAATAGAAAGATAGAGAATCACCAAATTAAATGATACAAGCAAAAGAGTAAATTAGAAAATCCTATGAGGAAAGGCCTGAAAAATAGGGGGGATAAAATTGCTTACTAATTTATACTTAGTTAGACATGCGCATTCTGTTTATTCACCAGATGAAATAGGTAGACCGTTATCTGAAAGAGGCTTTATGGATGCGAAAACTGTTACGGAGTTGCTGAAAAGAGAAAGTATTGATGATGTTTATGCCAGTCCTTACAAGCGGGCGATTGAAACAGTTGAAGGAACTGCTAAGTATATAGGTAAAGAGATTAAAGTAGTAGAAGCATTTAAAGAACGGACTTTGGCGGGAAAACCAGTTGAAGATTTTACAGCCGCAATTACAAAAGTGTGGCAAGATGAGGATTTTGCATGGCAGGGGGGGAGAGTCGAATAAGACTGCTCAGAAAAGGGCAACCGATTCTCTTTTGCAGGTATTAGATAGGAATAAAGGAAAGAATCTAGTCATTGGTACACATGGAAATATTATGGTATTAATGATGAACTATTTCGATAATCGTTACGGATTTGATTTTTGGAAGTGTCTTGAAATGCCAGATATATATAAATTATCGTTTGAAGAAAATAAACTTATGGAAGTAGAGCGAATATGGGAAGTTAGCGACTGACTTTTGATAAAGACAAATTCCGTTGTGCAAATAGTGGAAGTATAATGTTGCAGTTTTTGGAATTTTAAACAAATATAATAGCTTGATAAAATACACAACGAGCAAATGATGAAAAAAACTACGGCAAAAAATGTATGAGAACAAACGGTATACCATTAAAAAAGAATAGAGGGGATAGGATGAATAAAACTATCTATATTATTAGGCATTGTGAAGCGGAAGGGCAAGCTGCTGATGCGTCACTTACGGAAAGAGGATGGATACTGGCGAAAGAATTATCTGATTTTTTATCAAAACGAAAGGTTGATGGATTATTTCGAGTCCATTTCTAAGGGCGATTCAATCTATAAAGCCATTTGCAGACAATAAGAATTTAGAAATTGAACGGGAAGATCGTTTAATGGAACGAGTACTTAGTTCTACCTTTTTCCCGGATTGGCTGGATAAACTAAAACCGACCTATTATGATCTTGATTTAAAGTATGAAGGTGGGGAATCTAGTAATGAAGCAATGGACCGTGTTGTATCGGTAGTGGAGAATATTATAGAAAGTAATGCTACACATACTGTTATTGTAGCGCATGGAGGAATTATCTCTTTATTACTGCATTACTATGACCAAAGTTTTGGGTTTGAGCAATGGAAAGGTTTAAGCAATCCTGACGTTTATGAATTAAACATTTCAGATCAGGCTGTTAGTTATATACGTTTGTGGGATAATGGAAGTAAATAGTCCAGCATATCCTAGTTAGCTAAAAAACTACCATACATTTTTTAGCTTTTACACTATATTTATTCCAAATATAAGGTACTGTAAGACTCCCGCTTCAGGAATTGGAAGATGTGTGCTGGACAAGTCTAAGTGGAGATAACAGTACCTGAATTATAGTGGTTGTACACTAAGTCAGAATAACATACCAAAGCTTAAAACATTTGCACACAATGGGTGTTCCGTAAGAACAATAAAGTTTATAAAAAAAAGAATAAAACGTTGTCTTAAATTAACTTGAATAAGCAGACCATATGTCATGTGAAACAACATTTCCGTTTCAGCTTAAACGATTAAAAAAGTGTTGCAATTCATTGCTGTACTCAACGGAGCAGAAGGTTTAAGAAGTTGTTTTGATGAAAAGAAACAAGAGCTGGCAGAAAATCGCATAGCAAGTAGTTGTAAATACGTTTTAAAAGGGAGATATTATAATGAAAATAGAAACAGTGACTTGTAAAGGTGTGGGTAAACTGAATGAAGATTCGGTTATTATCAATGATGATATTTCGATCTATGGGGTCGCTGATGGAGTATCTTCTATCGTACCTTTTACTAATCAAGAAAACGAAACTGGCGGTTATATTGCCTCTAACCTAGTCAAAAATTATTATCAAACGCTTCATCGTTCCAGCAGTTTTCTGGATGATTTTGCAAAGATAAACACGCAACTGCAGAATAAAATGAACGAATATAATGTTGACACATTGAAAAAAGAACAATTATGGGGAACTGCATTAGCTTTGGTTAAAATTTCTCCATATGGAATAGACTTTATCCAAACAGGCGATTGTATGATTTTTGCTGTCTATGAAGACAATGCAGTAAGGACGTTAACTCGAGCGCAAACAGCACCTTTAGAAAAGGCTGTTATAAATAGATGGAAAGAGCTTATTGATAAAGGAGTAACCAAGCAAGTAGAATTGATGAAGGATGTCAAAGAAATTCTTATTACTAATAGACAAAAAAGCAATACTCCTGCTGGATACGGCGTGTTAAATGGAGAAGATGACGCTGTGAAATTTACTGAGTTTGGAAAAATAAATAAAAACGGGTTAAAGCATATCGTGATGATGACAGATGGACTCTTTCTCCCAAAAGAATTGGTTCCTGAACATGAGCATTACTGGGAGGTCATGGTTAACAAGATCCTTTCTAAAGGACTACAAGCATATGCAGATGATTTAATCGAGCTAGAGTCGTCTGATCCGGAATGTGTCAGGTACCCAAGGTTTAAAATGTCAGATGATAAAGCGGGGATATGGATCACGTTTTAACAGCGGATATAATACATAAAGCGAATGATTTAGCAAAGAACGCTTGGTTAGGTTTATGTATAAAGATGAACCTATCATTCCTCGACTAATGAGAATTAAAACAAGTAAGCATATCCTCTTTTTTGAAGCTGTTGATTATACCCCAAGCAATGCTTCAGTACATAATTAAGTATTTTGCAGGGAAAGAGTTACCGGTATATTTAGGTGATATTAATTAGGGAGGAAAAAGTGTATTGAAAAAGAATATTGATACGGAAGAAGCAATGATTAGATGGGATAGCTTTGCCGAATCGTACGCAGCAAACCATTCCGATCAAGGAGATGCGCATAAAGAAGTATTATTAAATCCAACGTTATTTTCTTTAATGGGAACAGTTGAGCATAAAAAGGTATTAGATGCTGGATGTGGTGAAGGATATTTCAGTAGGATGTTAGCAAAATCAGACGCAATCGTAACAGCCGTAGACTACTCCCAAAAAATGATAGAATTAGCGAAACATAGAACACCAGATGAATTTTCTATTAAGTATTATCAAGGTAATTGCGAGGATTTACATTTCTTAGTAGATTCTAGATTTGATATCATTGTATCTAACATGGTTATGCAAGACCTGGAAAATGTTGAAAAGGCGTTTCGGGAAATGTATCGGTTATTAGTCGATGGAGGTACTTTTGTTTTCTCCATATTACATCCATGTTTTGTCACGCCAGAAAGTGGGTGGGTGAAGGATGACTATGGAAACAAATTACACTGGAAGGTCGATCAATATTTTTATGAAGGGGTATATGAGCAAAGATTTGGCGATGAGGAGAAAGTTCTGCTATTCCACCGGACTTTGACAACTTATATCAATACTTTACTGACGATTGGTTTTAGGTTGGAAAAAATAATGGAACCGAAGCCAACTCAAGCGATGTTAAAAAAATATCCTTCCTTTGAAGAAGATTTCCGTTGCGCTGATTTTGTTGTATTTAAATTAAAAAAGTAAATAAATACTCCCTTTTATAGCAAGTAAGTCGATTGCAGTTTTTTAGTCCTATAAAGGGAGTTTTATCCCGATATAAGGTGCTGTAAGTCCACTTTAAGGAGTTGAATAATCTGTACTGCAACAAGTCTAAGTAAGAGGTAACAGCCACTAAATGTCCTATTACGTAAGCAGCCTTTAGGTCACCTTGATAGCTACACTTCCATGGGGGATGAAAGAAAACCTCCACGGATGGAAGTTTTTTTAGAAGATAAGCAAGTATAAAATGAGGCGCTTCTGGAAAAGGAAATAACCGAATAGCCACGTCCGGCGCAAGCGCCAGCAACGATGCGACTTTAGAAATGCGCCCTACGATAAGTCATCATCGGTTCGTTACCTCACCGTGATTCCTTTATCTTTAGTTGATTCGTTCCATTCGCTACGTTGCTAAACGGGCGCTTGTGCCTTTGTTCTGCAATTAGACACGATCTAACTCTTTAAGTAAAGCTTTGTGCAATCTATTTTGACATTTGATCATATAGGCCTGTTTATGGAGTTTATCACTTTTAAATTTTCCAATAACCTGACGTACATGTTTATTGGATACGATAAGTTTTTGGTATTGTTCATCGTGAAGATAATTTTGAAACCAGGATTGCCTCCTCAAAATTTTAATGTTATTGCAAATATCTTCTTCATCGACCTTTAAAAAGGGAATGTAAACTGCAATGTTTAACAGATCTAGAAAAATCCATACATTCGCCATGATTTATCACTCCTCGTATAAAGTTTACTACCAATAAATACGTCTTAAACAACAAAATGGTTTCATATAAAAGAGCATACCTTTATAATTTCCCAGTTATATTCTATACTCAAGCTGAAATCAATTTTTTCCTTGAAGAAAGAAATACAAGCTTCCGTTTTTATGTTTCTTTAGCTTTTTCAAATAATAACAGTCTCTCTTTCATATCTAGGCCACCACGAAACCCTGTTAGTGCTCCGTTTTTTCCAATGACCCGGTGGCACGGAACGATAATGAAAATTGGGTTTGCTCCAATGGCTGCTCCGACAGCACGTACAGCCTGTGTCTTTTCTATAGATTCTGCAATGTCAGAATATGTGACCGTTTGTCCAAACGGTATTTGTTGCAATGCTTGCCATACCTTTTGTTGAAAAGCTGTTCCGTAAAGGTCAACATCTAATTCGAATTTCTGCCTTTTCCCTTCCAAGTATTCTTGTAGCTCCAACATATATGGGTTCAACACGTTTTCGTTTTCCTTAATTTCTTCGTTTGGCAATTGCTTGTGCAAAAATACTTCCATTTCATTTACTGCTAAGTGATGCGGGCCTAGGTAGCACAATCCTTTCTCAGTTGCAGCTGCATAAAATTTCCATGTTTGATGTTGAAATGTTGTCCAATAAATGGTCACTGTTCACTCGCCTCCTGCATAATTTTTGTAATACCAATCGTTTGCAAAATCCCATTAGAAGGTTATTTTTCCGTTTGCTGTATCTGAAAGGCTAATCGGAATTGTTTGGGAGTTTTCCCGGTATATTGTTTAAATAAAGTAATGAAATAAGAAGTATTCGGTAATCCCACTTTTACACCTATATCAGCAATGGATTGGTTGGTTTGCATTAATTTCTGTTTTGCGTGATGAATTCGTACACGCTGTATATAGTCAGCCGGTGACATGTTCATGATTCGTTTAAACGTTCTTTGTAAATAATAAGGGCTACCATGACAATGTTCCGCTAGCAGAGCTAAAGTCAATGGTTCGTGGTAATGCGTATCAATAACTGCTTTTATTTGAAGCACCCATTCCTCATCTGGCATTCGTTGTTCGCATGGCTTGCAACGTTTACAAGGACGAAATCCTTCTGCCAACGCCTGCTGGGCATTTTGAAAGATACGTACATATTCCCTTTTAGGATTTGGTGATTTACAAGAAGGACGACAGAAAATACCTGTTGTACGAACACCGTATAAAAAGACAACATCGAAAGAAGCGTCATTTGTTATAATAGCTTGCCATTGTTCTTCTGTTATGGAACTTGTCATCGTGTCACCTCACTTATTCATTTTATTATAACGGTTTTAATTAAATAGATGAACGGTTTAGTAACATCGTCGCAAGATAGTGAAACTTTTAGAAGAGTAAATATGATACAACTAGATTAGAAGGAGGCAAGATAATGGAGATGGAAAATGTTTGGAAAGTTGCGGTTCCTGAAGGCTTTCGGTTTCAAGAAAATATACGTTATTTAGCAAATGCAAATCATGAATGCATGTATCAAGTAATAAACAATCAAGTATTGAAAGCAATCAACGTGGATAAAACTGTTTTCTTAATTGAATTGAGTGAAGCAAAATGTGGGGAATTGCTAGTTCGAGTCGTGAAAAGTTCCCATTCTTTTTCTGAAGCAAATCGTAGCAAAATTACTGCCTATGTACGTGATTGGTTCGATTTAGATACAGATTTAGCTGATTTCTATCAAATGGCTGAAAATGATATTTTTTTACAAACGCTTGTTCATACTTTTTATGGGCTACGCTTGATAGGAATTCCGAATTTCTTCGAAGCAATTAGTTGGGCAATTATTGGACAACAAATTAATCTTTTCTTTGCTTATAAATTGAAAAGGAGATTGGTTGAACGGTTTGGACAATCGATCCGTTGGAATGGAGGAGATTATTGGCTTTTTCCCACTCCAGATGTTATTGCAAATGTACCGGTTTCAGAATTGACATCGTTACAGCTATCGAAAAGAAAAAGTGAATATTTAATAGATATTGCCCGTTCAATAATTGATGGCGCATTGTCTAAAGAAAAGTTACTTGCTGCAGATGGCTTAGAGGAAGCAGAAAAAATACTGACACGTCATAGAGGAATTGGTTCATGGACAGCGCACTATGTGTTGATGCGTTGTTTTCGTTTTCCTAATGCATTTCCAATTGCAGACGCGGGTTTACAAAATGCGATTAAACAGTTAGCTAGATTGGAAAAAAAGCCATCCAAAGAATATATGTTGCAATTAGGTTCTGGTTGGGAAAATTGGCAAGGCTATGCTACGTTTTATTTATGGAGAACGCTCTATCAGTAATATTCTGGAAAGCAAAGTAATAGGATCGGGCGAGCTTATTTATAGCTTACTTATGAGAGGAGTAATATTGGAAAATGATTGAAAAACATCTTTAAATCATAGATGCTGGATAGCAAGATAACAATTTACACATGAGGATTTTCCAGGGTTGATTTCGTATCATCCACTGCTTCTTAATAATCTAGCAACTGAGATATTGCAATCGTTGGACGGTACTTTTACATCATTTAAGAGGAGATAATTTCATGGTAATTGCAGCATATATTTTAGGTGTAATCACACTATTCATGTTAGCATTCATCATCGTAATTCATTCCCTTTTCAGGAAAGCCTCCTATAACCACGGACAACAAAGAGATGCTTTGATTCTACTTGGCTCCCCGCAAAAAAAGATGGGGATCTGTCACCAATTTTACGCGAACGAGTAAATAAGGCTCTCAACTATACCATCAGGGTGTTTGCAGAACTATCATTTGTTCTGGTGCTGCAGTTTATAACGACTATAATGAACGGAAAATATGGCGGCACGCTTAATAGACTTTGGTGTACCTCATTCCAGTATCCTTTTTGAAAAGCAATCCCAAAATTTGGTTCATTCCAAAGAATTAATGCGCAAAATACCCCCTACAACAGCGGTTATTGTTCTTCGCCTTGACATTTGCGGAAAGCTAGTTTCTATGCCTCTAAACTGGGTATTGAACATACAGTAGATAAATCACGAATCCCAAAGAGTATGTACTCATTAGTATGTTATATATTTTTATATTGACACAAAGTTGTTATTTTACCATCTGCGTTATCAAAGCCAGTGGAATAAAAAATAATTAATACGTTTTTATATGGAGGGGAAATAGTTGAGCAAACAATACGAAATCACGGAAGAGGAAAAGAAAAAAGTATTAGATACATACTTTAAACAAGGTATCGATGGTAGATTAGATATCTTTCCAAGTAAGGAAAAAAGAAAGCTTATTGTACTGCAGAATATTCTAAGGCATTTTAAACCAAATACCGTTTACTCCGAAAAGGAAGTTAACGAGATATTAAAGGCTATATACAGTGATTTTGCAATTCTTAGAAGATGCTTTATTGACTATGGGTATATGGAGCGTAGCAGGGATTGTACCAAATACTGGGTGAAACAAACTCTTTTATAGCAGCCATGTATTGTAGCCATTATAACTAGATTGAAGGTGATGAAATGGAACATTGGAATTTGGTTGAAAATCCAGCTGGAGAAATATATCAGCAATTATAAGAATGCTCTGTGAGTATTCAGATAAAAGTTCTATTTTGTGACTAGAAAAGAACTAAAGTACAATCAAAAGGTGTTCGAAAAATGTAGACCTTATTTAATTGAAACTTACCAGGCGAAGGTATGGGCTTTTACGATAACGTAAGGACCAGCTGCCAACGATTTATGAAGTTGAAGCTAATTACGATACATGTAACATTTTACAACAATCGGCAAATGCACTTTATGATTGGGTAGCTCCAAATTTGCCAGAAGACTTAACCTTTATTAAGAATAATATTGCGTGGTTTTCTTGTACCAGTCATGAAGAAGTACCTTTTCTATATGTTCAGAGTACTATCGGCATTTAATTCACCAAATACCGGGTTTAAGCATCGAAAGAGAAGAAGGGCAGCCATTCATTTGGATTCGCATAGGAATATGTAACTGGTGTGACAAATAGTAAGTAAAATTTTAAGCGAGGGTAGCAAAATGAACCAAATCCAATTTGGGCATCGATTATTAGAAATGGATGAACAAAAGACAAGAAACTTTTATCACATATAAGGTGCTGTAAGACTCCCACTCCAGGAGTTGGATAATCTGTACTGCAACAAGTGGGAGATAACAGCACCTAAATACCCGATTCGTTCCTCTAACAATCAGTGGGGGATGAATGAAAACCCCAACTGATTGAATATTCACTTTATAGAAAATATATAATTTATGTCAATGCTTGGATTGCTAACATTACATGGAGGCATGTAAGATGTTAAAAATATGTCCCAAACGTCTTTATCTCATGAGGAGATTACGCCATATGAATTTAGTCAACCACTCGCACCATCTGTGGCAGCACAACTAGAAGATAAAGAGATTTGTATGCAAGCTGTGTTAGAGCATTGGGAAAAAATAAAAGATAGACACGATTTTTTTATCGTGGAGGGGGCAGGAGGTATTGCTGTACCTTTAGGAAAGGACTTTTTAGTTAGTGATTTATCTATTGCTTTAAAGCTTCCCATTCTTATTGTGGCTAGACCAAATCTTGGAACGGTAAATCATACTTATTTAACGGTTCACTATGCGAGACAGGTAGGGATTCCGATTGTAGGGATTGTGATAAATGGGAAGAGTGATCAGCCTAATATAGATGAGATAACCAATCCAAAGCTCATGGAAGATATGTGTGGCGTTCCTGTCCTAGGGGTGACTCCTAAGTTGAAAAAACTTACAGAAGGTGATGTTCAACATATGATTCATACATCTTTAGATGTAGAAGGCTTGCTCCATCGTTTAATGGAAACTAGTCCTATGTAAACGATTCTCCACAGAAAGAGGTTGGGGCATAAGCAAATAAGTCGAACAATTAAAATATAATTTTCGGCTTATTTGCACACAATAGGAAAGCCTGAAATTTTAAGGCTTAAAACGAAGGATTTCACCATAAAAATTTGGTGATAATCCTTCGTTTTTTAACATGAGAAAAATCGCTACCTCAAAATATTTTGCTTTCCTGCGAGCGAGACATCAGCTTCCTCAGAAAGCAAAGATCGCTTTCCTGTGTCTTCAGCTTTGGTTCCCGAAGGAGTCTACATATATTGACTTCGCTGAACTAGCGTATCCCCAATCGTATGTCCTAAACGTTTTTTTGCAGTATTTATGCTATCTACATGTCAAGAAACGGATCAAAATAGTCATACTCGATAACGCCATTTGGAATAAGATTACTGATTCTAACCAATTCATTGACAATTTCCTTCGCTTCTTTTCCAAACACAGGAAGCGGCTGGTAGTTATTTTCTGTTTCGCTACCGTTTGAATTTTCTAACGTTGGTACAATTCGCAACCCTTTCGTTACGATAGCATTATTTTCTTTTGCAAACGTAAGCCGAAAAATCGCTGTTTGCCAAGATTTTAACGTCGGGTCAGCCCCAAAAGTATAGTCACCCATACTATAAATAATATATTTGCCATTGTACTTTTCAACACTTTGTAAACGATGTGGGTGGTGACCAATAATAATATCTGCCCCTGCGTCTATAGCGGGGTGTCCAAATTTTGTTTGGTAGGTAGCAGGTATTTCCATGTATTCAATTCCCCAATGCATATTCACTATGACTAGATTATCTTCTTTTTTATACTTTTGAACGTCTTGAATAATATGATGAAGGTATGAGTCCGCAGACTTTTTATATCGAGTTGGCGGAGCGCTGTCATGTAAGCAGGCAAACAATTAACGCGATTGAGAACGACAAATAGGATCAAGTATGTAATTAGCTGTTGATACCGCAAAATTTAAAAGTTACGATGGAGGAAGTGTTTATACCGAAAAAAAGGTGATATAAGCTCTCCGTTTTTCTAAAAACTACAGAAGTCCAAGTAGGGTTAACGGGACCTATTTCCAGATTCGCTCGTTTCGATAAGATTTCCATGGTGGCATGATATGCTTTCTTTTTTTCAGATAAGAAAAGCTTCGTCTGCGATGCACCGAACACAGAAAAGTGTTTCTCTTTTTTAGGGTGTCTATGGCTTTCTAGCGCTTAATTAGTGGAGGATAAAAGCCCCCAGAGTTTATGAAACTTCTTCTATTATTCATTCGTAAAATTATAAAAGGGAGTGGTTTATATTATTAAAAGTAAACTTTTAAGCAAAGGTGCAAGTCTATTTAATGTAAACGTATCTGATTTAAAATTAATTGGCGGGTTTTCAAACAATGTTTTTGAAGTTAATAGTAGTAAAGGGACATTTATAATCAAGTATTATCCAAGTTCCATGTATGAAAGGCATTCTATTGCTTCAGAGTTAGACTGGATCACATATTTATCTGAATCCGGAGTGAATGTGACGATTCCTATTGCTTCTATAAATAATAAACTATTGGAAGTAATAATATTAAATAACGAGGAAGTTTGTTACGTCTCAGCGTTTGAAAAAGCGAAAGGTGAATTTGTTGATGTTTTCAATAATAAAGAATGGAATGCAAGCCTTTTCTATACTTGGGGTAGGACGTTAGGAAAAATACATCGTTTATCCAAATCATATCGACCGACTGATCCAAAAATTAAAAGGAAGGATTGGGATAGCGGGTTACTGTTTACAGATGCAATTCTTGTTAATAATTTGATAAAGCAGAAGTGGGAAAATTTTATTCATGACTTGAACAAGCTGCCTAAGGATAAAAACGGATATGGGATGATCCATCATGATTTACACCATAAAAACTTCTATTTGTTTAAGAAAGAGCTGGTATTATTCGATTTTGGCGATTGTGAATACAGTTGGTTCGTATATGATATCGCAATTGTTCTATATCATGCACTGCAAGTTGTTGATGACAGGGAGAAAAAGGATTTTGTGTATAAATTTATCCGTCCATTTCTAAAGGGATACCAGACCGAACATCAACTTCAATCTGATTGGCTGCTAAAAATTAGGTTCTTTTTAAATTACAGGCAAATTTACTCCTATATATATTTTTCAACATATCTCACGAACGAGCAACAAAAAAATGATAGAACAAAGCAAGCAATCCAACGTTTGAAAACAAAAATCGAAAATGATATTCCTGTTTTAGATTTTCACTTATCAATACTCTAAGTGAAATCCAACTAACATAAAAGGAGGAATTTTTTGTTTCATTCTAATAGAATCCAATTAAGAAAAATGACCATAGAAGATGCTGAACAATATCATTCTTGGAGAAATGACGTCGATGTAATGATTTCAACCAATCCTTCGTTAGATTTATATTCGTTATTAGAAACGAAAGCTTTTGTAGAAGGTGTGATTCTACATTCAAGTTCCTCCAAAAGCTATATTATTCAGGATAAAAATACTGACAAAGCAATTGGAATTACTTCTTTGATTAATATGGATCACAAAAACAGAAGTGCCGAATGTATTATTGATATTGGAGAAAAAGACTATTGGGGGAAAGGATATGCCAAAGAAGCTTTGAAATTACTACTTAATTACGCTTTCTTAGAAATGAATTTGCATCGTGTATCATTACGCGTATTCTCATTTAACGAAAGGGCGATTCATTTATATACTAAGCTAGGCTTTAAGCAAGAGGGCGCTAGTAGGCAAGCACTGTTTCGCAGTGGAAATTGGCATGACATCATTCATATGGGAATACTTCAGCAAGAATATATGACCATAGAGGATTAAAGGCTTTTTAACGTGTTCTCAGGCAAGTAATAGAAGCTTCCTTTTTTTAGAAAGTTAGTATATGATACGAACGTAATATTCTAAAATGGCTTTAATTTGAAAATATACCATTTTTAACATAAAAGCAATCTACTTCCTTCATTGGTTGCCAGAGTGGATTGCTTTTTTCATTAGTAAAGTACTATCCAACTACAATTGATTTCAACATAAAAATGACGATGTGGTCAATTCCTACTCTAGCTAATTCTATGAAAGAAAGAGGCGTACCACATAGCATCACTGGATATATTATCAAAATTTTTCTTTATAAGTAGTTATAAAGAAAAATCACTCTGTCATAATTAAAATTCACATAGGAGGAATGCATATGTCAATTCAATATATAGAAAGCAGCGTATATGAGGAAGAACAAATAAAAGCACTATATGATAATGTGAAATGGACAGCTTATACAGACGACATCCCTAAACTAGTAAAAGCAATAGAACATTCACTAGCAGTTATAACAGCTTGGGATAATAACAAGTTAATAGGATTAATACGAGTTGTTGGGGACGGGTATACGATTATTTATGTTCAAGATATTTTAGTGCTGGAAGAGTACCAAAATCAAGGGATCGGGTCTGAATTAATGCAGCGAATCCTGTATAAATACCATGATGTACGTCAAAAAGTGCTCTTAACGAATGATGCACCTGATGTTCGAGCTTTTTATGAGAAAAATGGTTTTCATTCTTGTGATAACGAGGGTTTAGTTGCTTTTGCGAAAATGAAAGAATAGCATAGCTTTGCTATTTTCCGTTTGTTATAATAACCAGCTATTTTTCACTATAAAAGAAAAAGGAGGGGCGTGAATGAGACGTAATCCTATCATTGCTGAACCCCTATACAAAGAAGTAGAATTCTATCCTTGGGAAGTAAAGCTTTTTCAAACAAGTTATGTCAGAAGATTGAAGTATCTTGCACATTTTGGTGGCGGTGCATACGTTTCTCCAGTTGTACATAGTAGATATGAACATACAGTAGGGGTATGGAAATTAGCGGCCGTTTATTTTCCTAATCATCCTTTATTGAGGGCAGCTGCAATTTTACATGATATCGGTCATCTACCGTTTTCTCACGCAGTGGAAAAAACATTAGGATATAATCATCAGGCATTAACAGAGGAATATATACAGAGTCCAGAAATAGTATCCATTCTTCATACAGCTAATTTAGAACCAAGTGATATCACATTATCTCCGATTGCCTTCGCCTTTGACAGGGACTCGGAATATATTAGGGTTGGATCATTTAGACAGCTTTTTACGAGATACCTATATGAGTGGCAAAATAGAAGAAATACCGAGCGGATTGATAAAAAGAATCCATTGTTCAGAGCGAGGTATAGAGACAGACGAACAAACAGGTCTTCAATTACTTCGGTTAATTGTTCAAGATCATGAGTTATTTCTATCTCCATTATTATTAGCTGTAGATCGATTACTAGCAGAAGCTATTTCACTTTATTGGAAATATGACGAAAAAAATAAAAATTCGTTTACCGAACAAACGGATGCAGATATGATTGCAGCATTGAAGGCATCGCAAAATTCTAAGGTACGAGATATTATTAATACTATTTTATATCAACCTGAGCAAATTAATGTGCACCAAAATTCAACAGGAAAAGGTATCTCCTTTGGCATTAGAAAAGTGTACCATAAAAGTCCTATAGTGAATGGCACGCTTTTATCTGAAACCGCAAAAGGTAAAGAAATACTAAATCGCTTAGAGCGATTAAAAAAAGAATACAAAGTGAATATTCCTTCGTTATAAAGGTTTAGGAGAAGTGGAAAGCTATGTTTCTCCTGTATTAGTAATTTAGAGCAGCAAATAAATGTGGCCTCCTCGCTATTTAGTAGGGACCACTGAAAAAGTCGACCTTTACAAAAATAATAGAGACAATTTATAGAAAATTAGATTTAGTCTTCACTACGTGCGGTAGTATTTGGATGTCCATTTTTTATTATATAGTTTGAGTGGCCTCATTTACTGTTGAGAGTGTATTCTAAAGATAGGATCGCAGTCGACACAGGGGCTCTGCAAGGCATGGTTCACGAGCCATGACCCAGTATCAAGGGATATTGGCGAAGGCTTATAATGCTATCATGCCCACGACTTTGTATAAAACCTTCTAAACTATCTTTTTTCCAGAGCATTAAATTTAAACAAATGTTTGTTTAAGATGGTTTGTGGCGTTGGATTTGGGGAGGCGTTATAAAACTGTTATGATTTGCCAATGAATTGCAGTAGTTTGCTTTCCTCCCCTAACGAAGTCAATCACATACAAAATCCATGCAACAGGGAAAGTCTGAGATAAAGGATTAATCTAATTTTTTTTTGAAGAGGACTCTATCTTGACCCTGCCCATCATAATTAGCAGTAACTTCAACACCATTTATTTGTTTATTTCCTGTTTCTATGTCAAATCCCATTTTCGTATGATAAGCGATCGAAGTTTTGTTCACAGGAGATGTTACACAACGTATAATTTTACGGTCATTTTGTTTAGCAATTGTAAAAAAACGTTCATATAGTACTTTTCCAATTTGCTGTTTCCTAAACTTAGGATGAACCCCGATAAAATGGATATACGCTTCATCCTCTTTTGATTGTGAGAGAAATCCAATGAGGAAACCTACTATTTCTCCATCGCTTTCAGCAATAAAGCTTGTATTTTGAAAATGATCAAAAAATAACTTTGGCAACATATCTGACATATTTCTTCCGCCCCACCATTCATTTATTAGCGGTGATAGGCTATAGTAGTCTGAACCTTGGACAAAACGAATATTCATTTTACCCTCCTATAATTTTTGACATATGAAGTTGTTCATGTAGTGCGATGGTTCTAAAACCATTTAGTTGTCATGGTACCTTATTCAGAATGTATGGTTTTTCCTCCCCAACTCTATCGTACTAAATATCACTTGCGTTACCTATAAAAATTTAGATAAAGTCGACATTATTTTTTAAGTTTAATTTGGTTGACTTAATTTTAGATGAAATTTTGCTGCGTTTAAGAAAAAAAGACAAAAAGGCAGTCATCCACCACTTATTTAATTTTGCTTTCTATTTTAATTTTGAACTTTATAGTTTTTAGGGATTGATAGTGATTACTCCTATTTGGAGATTTATGAAAGTGCCAGGGCGATACCCTTTTCTACTATTTTTTTGAATAAATTTTATTTCATAAACGAAAGATTGATCAGTAACTATTTTTCTAATGTAATTATCAAATTATACAATAAAAAATATGAAGCCCAACCTTTATAAATTATGGTAAGATTATGAACTAAGTAATTATTATTGAAGAGGCTTATTAGTAGTTCTTGAATCTAGTTTGATTTAGTTAGTTACATGTTCAAAAAGAGGATGAAAAGATTTGAGATAGCAAAACTGCAATATGTTCTTCAAAAATAGCGATATGTTACTGTCTATTTTTACACTCATTATTAAGTAATAGTTTAGCATATTTAAACGGAATAATAGCTCAAAGTGGGTAAAGAAAGGAAGTTATGCTAATGGATTGGTATTTAAAGTTTATTTTAGTCGGTTTTTCAATTGCGCTACCCGTTGGGGCTATAACAGTCGAAATGACCAAACAAGGCTTGAAAAATGGCTTTTTTCATGGTTGGGCGGTTGGGATTGGAGGAATGACTATTGATGCATTGTTAATTATCGCGTTATATTTCGGTTTTGCGCAAATATTATCACTGCCATATGTACAAATGCCACTATGGATCGTAGGAGCAGTGTTTTTATTTCTTCTTGCTTACGATTCAATCAAAAATGCGGATAAAGACATTTCATTAGCAGGGGATAAGATAAATCGCTCCTTATTAAAAACCTATCGTAATGGACTGTTAGTTGCGGTTTCTCCTGGGAATCTCGTGTTCTGGGTAACTATATTTGGCGTTGTTTTAGCAGACTCATACTCACAATTGGGTCAAGCTAGCTTTATCATTTCTGCATTAGGTATATTAACAGGTATTCTATTGCATGACATTGGTTTGTTATCTATTATTTCAATTACAAGGAAAGTAATGAGTAGGGCGATGATCAAGTGGACATCCGTAATTGCAGGTATTTTATTATTTGGATTTGGTTGTTACTTTCTTTATGAATTTTATGTAGATGTAAGAAGTGTATTTTAGTTTTTTATCCTGTATATAAGGTGGTGTAAGACTCCCAATTTAGGAGTTGAATATATGTACGGCAACAAGTCTAAGTGGGAGATAACAGCACCTAAACGCCCTGTTTCGTAAGAGATCTTTAGGTCATACCCTTGGGCTACTAACATCAGTGGGGGAGGAATGAAAACCGCCACTGATTGAAAATTCACTTTACTTGAGTTAGGTTCTTGTTTCATATAGGTATGGAAAGAAGGGTATTTCATATTTGTTTTTTCTGTTAAAAATAGAAGCTCTGATCCACTGAAGGTCGGAGCTTTTTCTGTCCTCCTTTGCATGATGTAACATGGCAAAAAAAATCAAAAAGTGTTTCATTTTTTTTGATACGCTATTTACGAAGGGAGGCGAGTTACCATCTATGAAAAATCTCAAATGAATAAAATAATGGATTATATAGAAGTGCGTTTAGACGAGGTCTTTACCATAGGCGAAATAGCGAAGCAGGCCGGGTATTCAAAGTACCATTTTCATCGAATATTTAAAAATAATATCGGTATCTCCATTAGTGATTATATACGCCAAAGGAGATTAGCAAGAGCCTCATCAGCTTTGTTATATACGAACTTACGGATTCTTGATATTGCATTACAAAACCAATTTGAGTCTCAGGAGGCTTTTACTAGAGCATTTAAAAAATATTATCGCTTTCCACCAGGGCAGTATCGGAAACTGATGTCGGATATATTAAAAAACAAGGAGGATTTCAATATGAAACAACCAATAAAAGGATGGTTCTTAAGTGGTTCTGATCCGTTTGATTATGAAATGGGAATTGATAGAAAGGTCGTTCATGAAGGAAAAGCATCTGGATATTTAAAATCAAAAACTGTGTTAGACGACACAAGCTTTGCTACGATGATGCAGCAATTTAAGGCAGATAACTTTATTAATAAGCGAATCAAGCTGTCGGGGGTTTTTAAAAACGAAAGATGTAGAAGATTTTTCTGGTATGTGGATGAGGGTAGATAATAAATTTGATGATGTATTGCAGTTTGATAATATGAATAACCGCCCAATTACAGGAACAACAAACTGGAATCGATATGAGATTATATTAGATGTACCTTTACAAAGTGCAGCTATTTCTTTTGGGATTATATTATCAGGACGTGGCCAAGTTTGGGCTGATCAGTTAGCTTTTGAGGAAGTGGATAAAAGTGTGGAAATAACAAATATGGAAATCTATCAAGACTTGTTAGAAGAACCAATTAGCTAAAACACAATTGCTTTTTGCAAGATAAAACTCCTACATGTATTTTGCCAAATATAAATAACTGATGAACTATATCTAAGATGTCGTCAAACTTCTGTTTAGCATTAGTACAGTTTTAGAAAAAATACTAAATAGAAGATGACTCATTTTGATTGAAGAAGTTGGAAGGGTGTTGTTTGTGGTTTCTGTTAAAAAAAGTAATTGCTGTTGTTATTATAGTAGGAATTATTATAATTACTAAGTTTTGTATAAGTAACTCAACGGTTGTGTTAATTAAAGATATAATACTTACAAATTAATTAAAAAAATATTGGTAAAGCTCTTTAGTATCCATTTGGAAACCAAGGAAAAAATAAATAGTATATAGCTATAATGATAATACGTTTATTAAAGGTATAACGCAGTTGATGAAAAAGGAGCAGGGAGAGCGCTGATTCAACGTGAAAATTTTTTAAACGAGTCTCTACAAGCTGTAAAATTAGTTGAGCTGGCGCTGGAAATGGCTCATCCTAAGGGAACTGAGAAAATGGCTGACCTGTTTTGCGGTGTTGGTACGTTTTCTTTACCGTTAGCAAGTCGTGTTTCACAGCTTGCTTGAATAGAGTTCATCAAAACTTCGTTTGAATCTTTCAAACGTACAAAAAGTGTCATCCATGAATAAACATGTTCTATTTAGACCCCAATTTCTATAAAAAAGGTTAAATAATAAAAATATAGAATCCTGAAATCAGAAATGTTTATTAGGTATTTAATGAAAATTTGCCTCGATAAAGTCTCCAAACATACTTTTTATATATGAAAGCAAGTTTTCCCGGCTCGGCCTTAAAGAAGAAAAAGGGAACTTATTAGCACGGTGTAAAATCACTCTCTTTTTAATGCTCCTCGATAAACTCTAAAAAATTCTTTTAATAAACTTAACAAATTGATGAATGATCTGTGAACGCTTAATAATTGGCTATCTATTAATTTTATATAAAGTTAGCTATTATTAAGTTGAAAATCTATTGAAACATTATTAACTTTAGTGTAAAATAAGTAATAATTTTGTAATACTTTATATAATATTTTCCAAATTTGTTTGAGTATCCCTGTAAAAATTGTCTAAGAATCTCGTTATTAAGGACATCGTTTTAAACGTTAAGGAGGAAAAAGAATGAGCAATAAGAAAAAGATTATTCTGACGATTGCAATCACCCTCGTTGTTTTAGGGGGCGTTGGAGGTTATTTTTTCTTTACTAGAGGAACAGGTACTGCAATAGAAGAAGGACTCATGCCAATGATGGTAAGTGATTTTAGTGGTGAGATGAGTTCAGGAAGTGAATTATTTGCTGGTGTGGTGGAACCAAAGGAAACACAGAAAATTATTCTGGAGCCGGAGCGGGGCAAAGTGAAAGAGATTTTTGTTAAAGAGGGAGACGAAGTCAAAAAAGGGGATAAGCTCTTTTCTTACCATAACCCCGAAGGACAAATGTTACTAAAAGAAAAAGCAATCGATTTGGAAATGGCAAATATAACAATTAATCAGAAAAGTAAAGAAGTAGATTCCTTGCGTAAACAATTATCAAAAGCAGAAGATGAAGAAAAGGGGGATATTCGCGAGCAGTTAAATCAGGCAGAAATAGATTTAAAAGTGGCGAATTTGGATGCGCAAAAAGCTAGAATGATGCATGAAGAGGAACAGAAAAAAGTAAATAATAATATAGTAACAGCCAAGGTAAACGGTATTGTTCAAAAAATCGATGAAGAACAGCAGCAAAAACAGCAAACAGATGAGGAAACTGCTTCAGAACCTTCAGGAGGCACATTTATGCAAATTGTTAATACAGAAGCTGCCTATGTAGAGGGGACTGTCAATGAGCTTGTAAAAGATGAATTAAAAGTAGGTCTTGAAGTTAATGTTGCTAGCAGAAAGGATCCAGAACAAACATGGCCTGGGAAGATTACAGAGATCGGCAAGCTACCTGTAGAACAGTCCGAAGAGGATGCAGAAATGGACATGTATTCTGAAGATCCTAGCAATCCAAACGCTTCAAAATACCCGTTCAAAGTCGAGCTGGAGAACCATGAAGGGCTGGAATTTGGTTATCATGTATTTATTGACTTAGCTCAAGAAGGCGCTAAAGGGGAAGAAATAGTACTGCCAATAGAATATATCGTGCAGGATGAAGAAAAACCGTATGTCTGGAAAGTTAAAGATGAAGCACTTGTTAAACAAGAGGTTGAATTGGGAGAAGAAAGAGAAGATGGCATGATGATCGTAGTGAAAAAGGGACTGAAGGCCGACGATTACATTCTATTCCCGGAAGATTCATTAAAAGAGGGAAAGAAGGTTACAATTGATGATTCAATTGAAGAAGATTTCTAAATCCTATAAACAAGGAAAAGAACAAGTCCCGGTTCTACATAACATTGATCTAACCATTGAGCAAGGGGAATATGTGTCAATTATGGGGCCTTCGGGATCGGGAAAATCTACGATCATGAATATTATTGGTTGTTTGGATATACCTACTTCTGGAGAATATACGCTTGAAGGGATGGATATGCTCGCAGGCAAGAATAATGAGCTGGCGACAATCCGCAATCGTTTTATCGGTTTTGTGTTTCAAAGCTTTAATTTACTACCTCGTTTATCAGCGTTAGAAAATGTAGAGCTCCCACTGATCTATGCGAAAGTTGGTAAAAAAGAGCGAAGAGAACGGGCAATGGAAGCTCTTGAAAAGGTAGGTTTAGGGGATCGGCTTTATTTTAAGCCGACCCAGCTCTCGGGTGGACAAAAGCAACGGGTGGCAATTGCAAGAGCGATTGTCAACAATCCAAAATTTGTGCTGGCTGATGAGCCGACTGGAGCACTTGATTCTAAATCAGGTGAGCAAGTGATGGAAATTTTTACAAATCTTAATAAAGAGGGAGTAACGGTTGTTTTAGTGACACATGAGCAGGAAATAGCTGTGTATACAAATCGAACCATTTTCCTTCGTGACGGCCGGATTCTTAAGGATGAAAGGAGAGCAGTCCATGCTTGATAATATTAAACTTTCTTTCCAGTCCATCTTTGCCCATAAAATGCGGTCCATCTTAACAATGCTTGGAGTGATCATTGGTATTGCAGCGATTATTGCTATTGTCTCTATGATTGAGGGGCAGAAAGAAAGCTTAAAGTCTGAAGTGATTGGGACTGGCAACAACTCGGTTACAGTCATGTTTCAATCGGACAGTGCTGTTGACATGATGTCGGGAGAATATATTGGCGATGTAGAGGAGGATCCGAAGCCGGATGTATTGTTACCTGTATCGCAAGAACGTTTGCAAGAAGCAGCTGATTTAGATGTCGTAAAGAATGTTGCACTTTTTTATCAAAATTATGCAGAAGTGTTCCATCTAAACAACTATTTGAATGCAGAAATTTATGCGACAGATGAACGATATTTGACATCTTTTCCAATAAATATTTTAGAAGGTAGAAAAATAACTTCTTTAGAATATGATAAAGGTCATCAGGTAGCAATAATCAATGAAGAGATGAGAGATAGCCTATTTCCAGAAGATGGCATGGCCGTCAATAAAGTTATTGAGGTGAATGCTGTTCCATTTCGAGTAGTAGGAGTCTATGTAGATCAGAAAGTTAATGAAGATAGTATGTGGATGATGGATGAAAGTGAAGGGAAAATGCTAATTCCCAAAGCTGCCTGGCCTCATTTGGGTAGCTTTAACGACTTGCCACAAGCCCTTGTACAGGCCAAACGTTCGGATGATATAGAGAAAGCAGGACAAGCAGTGGCTGATGTATTGAACCAAGACATCCCAGCTGAGTCTACCTGGCACTACAGTATTCCAAATGTAGATGAGATTATCGGCGATATTGAAGAAGTCAATCGTTCCTTTACTATGCTTTTAGGTGGAATAGCCAGTATCTCCCTGCTAGTGGGGGGAATTGGCGTGATGAATATTATGCTTGTATCAGTAACAGAAAGAACCCGTGAAATTGGTATTAAAAAGGCCTTAGGAGCAAAGCGGGGGATAATTCTAGCCCAGTTTTTGACAGAAGCCGCTGTTTTGACAAGTATTGGAGGAGTAGTTGGTATTTTATTGGGAGTAGGAACAGCAAAAGCGATTTCCCACTTTGCTAAACTTCCATTTGCTATACCCGTTCCAGCGATCATCGGTTCTGTGTTGTTTTCCATGATTATTGGGATTGTATTTGGCCTGCTTCCATCTATGAAGGCAGCCAAAATGAAACCTATTGATGCACTGCGTTATGAATAATAGAATATTTATGATAATAAGCAGCATTACCTAATCCATGTTAATGCTGCTTTTTTTTGTAAGAAAAGAAAGCATGATCTGTGTAATTTCTGTTATATTTGTTATTATAATAGGTTTCTAGTAGGTAAACAATTGTTGCAATGATTAAAAGTTGGTTATAATATAATGTTTAGCACATGAAGTATAGAAAGTTATTACTGAATTTTTAATCGGAAATAAAAGTATTATGTAGGTATCTAAGCTAAAAACTTGTTCCTAAACTGGTTATCTACTTATATGGTCATAGCAATTATCATAATAATTTGATTAAAGGTAAAATATTCTGAATTTTATTTATAAATAATAAGGGGATTATTATTAATTAAATCTAGTTGTAAAGATGGCTGTCTGAATGATATAGAACCTAATAAGTTATATGTATAGAACTCATTGTTTAATAAAGGAGGAAAGAAATGGCGTATAAATTTAAGGATAATACGTTTATTACAGATATAAGTCAGTTTGATGCAAAAGGAGTAGGGAGAGCAGTCATTCACCGTGAAAACAAGCAAGGTAAAGGGAAAAAACAGCACATCACTATCCCTTACACACTTCCTGGAGAAAGAGTTCAAGCGACACTCGTCCCTCCGTATCGAAAAAGGATCGTCAAGCTAGATGATATTATCGAAGCACATCCAGAACGTATAGAGCCAGCATGCCCTCATTTTGGTCGATGTGGCGGCTGTTCTTGGCAGCATATATCCTATGAAGCCCAATTGAATGAAAAAACATTACAAGTAAAACAGCTATTAGAAGAACAGCAGTTTGATTCATCTGTCGTACAGCCGATAATTGTTGCGGATGATGCATGGCATTATCGCAATAAAATGGAATTTACATTTAATAAAGATGGCGAGCTTGGTTTGCATGAAAAGGATAATTATAGAAAGATTATTCCGCTGGAAACATGCATGATTGCAAGTCCGGAAATGGTGGCTGCAACGATGGAGGTAGCGAATTGGACCAAAGAGCACCAATTATCAGGTTATGATAAAGAAACAAAAGATGGTCTCTTGCGACATTTAATGGTTCGACATTCGCAAGCAACTGGAGAAATGATGCTCGCCCTATTTGCAACCGAAAGTGCTGAT
Organism: Virgibacillus sp. 6R; assembly: GCF_001895305.1. Taxonomy (NCBI): domain Bacteria; kingdom Bacillati; phylum Bacillota; class Bacilli; order Caryophanales; family Bacillaceae; genus Virgibacillus; species Virgibacillus sp. 6R. Next base: position 2,803,613 of record NZ_CP017762.1, read on the forward strand.
CAATACTCTGCTTTGTCAGACCTCATTCAACGCATAAAGGAGAAGTATCCTTATGTAAAAAGTTTGCTTTGGTTGGAAAACCGGGATATTGCCGACAAAGTACAGGCACAACAGGGGCAAATTTTATTGGGGCGCGATTTTATCTATGATGAGCTTGCAGGCTACCGATATCGTTTATGGTATGATACGTTTTTTCAAACGAATCCAGTTCAAGCTGAAAAATTAGTAGAACTGGCGCTGGAAATGGCTCAGCCTAAGGGAACGGAGAAAATGATTGACCTGTTTTGCGGTGTTGGTACGTTTTCTTTACCGTTTGCAAGTCGCGTTTCACAGCTTGCTGGAATAGAGATCGTAGAAACTTCGATCGAATCTGCAAAACGTAATGCCTCAGATAATGGTGTTCATAATACGTGGTTTCTAGCGCGAGATGCTCGACTTGGTCTGATGGAGGTACTTGAATTATTTGAAAATCCTGATTTATTGTTACTCGATCCACCGCGGTCAGGCGCAGGCGGTAAAGTAATGCGCAGGATCGCCCGTTCTAAACCAAAACGCATCGTTTACGTATCATGCAACCCAAAAACATTTGTATCTGATATCAAAGAACTTATACCATTTGACTATCATTTAGAGACAGTTCAACCTGTAGATTTATTTCCGCAAACGTATCACGTGGAGTGTGTAGCGTTGCTAGAGTTAAAAGTGTCTAATTAATTTTCTCAGTGGAAAAAATACATTTCCTAATCAGACCTGAATTTCGGTATATATGTTTCCGATTTTCGGGCCTTTTTCATGTGCAGCCCTTGTCTTGCCTGCTTTTCTTGATTTCTCCTTCCATCTTTTATCGGGAAACTATATAACTCGTGAAAAACGAGCCAATTTTGAATAGGAAAAGTGGGAAAATAGAGGTTGGTAGGAGAGCGGTATTTTAACATGAACAGTAGAATACGGGTTTAAATTTAATTAAAGAATAGACCACAAAATTATTCTTTTGTGAATCCAAAATTGTTCCAAATAGGAAATTTTATTTAAACTGTGACGGAGGAATAAAGTATAGGAAAGGGGGGCGTTGTTTTATTTTGCAAAACCCATAATTAATGGTAAAAGAAAAAGACAGATTACTGAATATATTGGTAAATTTAGGAGCTTTTATGATATAATAAAAGCTGAAACAGATAAATTTTCCGATCTTTTATGGCAATTCTTGGATAAATTATGTCGATGTAATGAATGTAAACAATCAAAGAGTGAAGGGAGGTTTATTTAAGATGTTTGTAGCTGCTAATATGGATGATCTGCTACTAGCTTTAAAAAATAAAGCACCCCAGATATTAATAAAAGATGAATTTAAAAATGAAGTAATATCATTGACGGAGCACTCACTTTCAGAAAAGGAAACATTAGGCTTTGAATTAGGCTCAGCTGGTACTAGCAATTTTTTAGCAGAGTTATTTTATCAAATAACCAATAAATTTAGTAATAAACCGAACGAAGCAAAAACTATTGAAAGTAAATTGAGGAAATATAAGCTGAAGAAAAATAGTAAAGAGGAAATAATTTTAAGTTTGCAGCAACTAGATTATTAAGCAACGAAATAAATAAAATTTAAAATACGAGATACCCTTAACTCAAATGCCTTTATCCTAGTGAAAAGTTTAGCTTTTTAATGATTTTATATAGCACATTACTTTGTATCTAATATTTGTGAAAAAAATATGGAAGTAATGTGTTATTTTTATTATGTCTATTTTCTATATTCATATAATAAAAACAAAAAATTCTCCATAATTGGAATATGGGCGAATCTCTAATCTTGTTAGTTAATACTGGAAAATATAAAGGTAGAAATTAGATTATTACCATTTTTTAATGGCGTTGATCAGTGACAATAAAGATACTTCTTTTACGATAAAGTTGTTCTCAAATGAGAAAGCTATCGAAATAGAACAGGATCTTTTTTAAGAAAAGCCATGTTCATTTTTGGCTGAATTACTTAAAGACAAATAAAAATGAAAGATAAACATTTATAAAATTGAAAGTACTTAATAGCATTAGAACAAATAATTTTAGTGACGAGCATGTAATGGAAAAAATATCAGCTATGTGTACAGGGGCTTCCACTGAATTATCAAACTATAAAGGTATTACATACGGTTTATACCATGAATATGAATCTGATTATAAAGGGGATTATACATTATGTGTTGCTATTGAAGAGTTATTCCGGATGATACAAAATTTGAGATTTTTAAAGTTGATATTGAAGATGAACAAGGCATTTTTCATACATGGAATGAAATTTGGAATAAAGAAGCGGAAGGCAATTTAAAGCGAATATACACTTACGATCTAGAAAAGTATTACCCAAATGGCAATATTGACATTTATATTGCAGTAAAGGAAGAATAACCTTATACTGAATAACCTTATACCATAAGTAGCTACGATTGTGAAAGAAATAATTAACTTTTATTGTAACTAATTCTAGGCTCAACGATAAATAGTTGATTATAATAAACGCTATTTTTTGAAAAATGAATTTCCTAACAAAAAATAATGCTATTTCTCGCTGTTAAAAGTAAATAATACTTATTTTTATTGAACAATAGTATTTTTATATGATTTTTTATCCCGCATATAATGTACTGTAAGACTTCCCACTTCATTAGTTGGATAATCTGTACTGCCAAAATCTAAGTGGGAGATAACAGCACTAAATACCCGATTCGTTCCTCTAACAATCAGTGGGGGATCAATGAAAACTCTCACTGATTGAAGATTTACTTTATCATACGCCAAATCCGCCATATTTTAATAACGATATGCAACTAACTTCAAAAATACTTTAATTATTTGTTAAAGAAAAAATTAACCTGTACGGAGAGTATAGCCCTGAATATCCTTTAGTTAATGTTCAAGAAGCAGTCTGTTTTTCTAAACCAGCTAAAATGAATAGAGGGAAGTTATTTTGACAAGCTTATATTGTTATAGGAATTAAAATAAAATCTGCTAGTCGCTACCAGCAGATTTTATATGAAAGCAGTTTGGTTAGTGTGTTAAATTTTATTTGACCAAAGGTACCGATTTGGTGTTATTTTGCTTTATCTATAAACAAGGCCACCATCTGTTAGAATAGTTTGACCTGTAATGTAATCAGAGTCATCTGAGGCTAGGAATGAAACTAAATTCGCAACATCTTCTGGGGTTTGGTAACGTTGTAATGCAATTGCAGAAGAATATTGTTCAAAAGCTTCACCTGGTTTTAAGTTATCGCTATGTTTTACCATTTCTTCGTCAATTCTATCCCACATTTTTGTTTTTGCTATACCAGGGCAGTATGCATTAACGGTGATTTGGTGTTTAGCAAGTTCTTTTGCTGATGAATGTGTAAAGGATCTTACAGCGTGTTTTGTAGCTGAATAAGTGCTTAGCATTTCGTATGATTCATGACCAGCAATACTACAGGCGTTAATGATTTTGCCTTTCGTTTCCTGTTTGATAAATTGTTTTGCAGCTGCTTGGGTACCGAATACAGTTCCATTTACATTGATTTGGAATAAGCGGTTTAGCTCTTCTTCCTCTACTTGTAAGAAAGGTGTGACGGCGTCAACACCGGCGTTATTAACGAATACATCTAATCTGCCGAAATGTTCCACAGTTTCTTTTACTAAATTAAATTGATCTTCTCGCTTGGCGACATTTCCCACAACGCCAATGACGTCAAATCCACTTTCTTTAAACTCTTTCACCGTTTCGTTTAGAACTGGTTCATTAATATCGTGTACGACTACTTTGAACCCGTCTTTACATAAGCGATGTGCAATACCTTTTCCTAAGCCTTCTGCGGATCCTGTAACTATAGCTACTTTCTCCATTTTAAAGCCTCCTAAAAATAAACTTTTATATCCACTTCTTATTGTACCACTATACATACAAAGAGGGTTAGCAAAACATGACAAAATGTGACAATTTATAAATATATAACAGATTTTGCTGGAAAATGGAGTAGTATAAGACTATTATTTAGCGATTTACTATAGTAATTAATTTTGATAGTTCATTATAATAGAATTTAAAATACATATCTGGTAAAAATATACAAAAAGGGAATTCTTATGGTTTAGTTTTTATTATGAGGAAGCTTTAACGAGGTTAATTTATAAATCTTATCTAAAGATATTTGCGTGGATTTTGCTATTTGTTTAATCGAAGACCGGGGGTGTTCCATAATATAGTGGATAATTTTCTCTCTGTCTTCAAGGCATGCAGGACAAAATGAAAGTGGGTTTAATTCCATTGGAACTTCACATAATCGACAATTCCTTACAATTGTTCCCACTTAATTACCCCATAGTAATTTTGTACAAACAGTATATAACAAAAAATAACAGCTGAAAATGTAAGAAAATTTCTAATATAAATGTAAGAGCGTTTAGTATTTGCGAAGAGGGGTGTTTAATGCCGTGGGCGGTATTATAGAAGCAGGGGAAATAAGGGGACATGAGTTTTTTAGATTAATTGGCATTTTAATTTGATTTATAATAGACGTAGAGACAGGTGTTATATCAAGTGGTTGGAAGAAGAATAGGGATATGTAAAGAAACAGCGACAAGAAAATATATAAGTAAATAGATATTTAAACAAACGGCAATAGTTATTACATGAATACGGCATAAAATTTACTTTCTTTTAAAGGGTAAAGTTGGAAATTAAGGGGATGGTATTAGATGGATCAAAGAAGCACTCATTGAATGTACGAAGCCAAAATTTAGATTGGATAACTAAATTCGATGTGTTTTCTATTGTTGCATACTAACATAAGCGAAGTTTAGCGCATGGATGAAATGGCTATAGGAAACTGAAAGAGTTGGGTTTTCCTTAGTGATATTTTCAATTTTTGAGTCAAAAGGGGATGTTTCTCATGTCGATTGTGCTAAAAAGAGTATACGAAGAAGAATCTGAAATAGGTGGTTATCGGATATTAGTTGACCGAGTTTGGCCGCGCGGCATTTCGAAACAACGCGCTAACCTTGATAAGTGGTTGAAAGAACTTGCACTAAGTACATCATTAAGAAAGTGGTTTAATCATGATCCAGACAAATTTAATGCGTTTAGCCAGGCTTATAAAGAAGAGTTAGAACAAAATGAACAGCAAAGAAGTATGTTACAGGACTTACGAGAACTGTCAAAAAATAGAAGCGTTGTCTTATTATACGGATCCAAAGACAGACAATATAACCATGCTGTTGTGTTGAAAGATTTGTTGGAAAAAGGGAGCTGGCTTTAATGCTTACGCATGAGGTTAGTGAGATATAAAGCAACGTGCAAATATAAATAACTCCGTATTATGTTTAACATAGTATGGAGTTATTTATACTTAAAGATGATAGAATTGTTCGTTGCACAGATAAAAGTTTTTATATGACGTATTTTGACTTTATACTTAATTCCTGCTATAAATATAATGAGTAATTACTCACTCAAATTTAGCCAAAGGTGGCGATATCGATGAATGGTACAGTTACCATGGAGGGTGTTAGCAAGAGCTACGGTAAAAGAAATGTTTTACAAAATATTAATTTAACAATAAATGAAAGCAGTATCTATGGGTTAATTGGTCCTTCTGGGGCAGGGAAAACAACACTGGTGAAAATGATTGTGGGTATGGACCAGCCGGATCGTGGCAGCATTTATGTTCTTCAGCAACAAGTTCCAAACTTACAATTACTGCAAAAAATTGGATATATGGCACAATCGGATGCCTTATATTCGGAGTTGACAGGAAAAGAAAATCTACAATTTTTTGCCTCGCTCTTTAAATTGAAAAGAGACGAGATGAAGGAACGGATGACTTATGTAGCAAATTTAGTAAATTTAACGGAAGAATTACCGAAAAAAGTTTCTGCCTATTCAGGAGGAATGAAAAGACGGTTATCACTTGCGATTGCATTAATCCAAAATCCAGCTATCCTTATACTTGATGAACCGACGGTAGGGATTGACCCCGAGTTACGGTATAGCATTTGGAATGAATTAATGCGTTTAAAAAGAGAAGAAGGAAAAACAATAATCGTAACAACGCATGTTATGGATGAAGCAGAAAAATGTGATTGTATTGCAATGATTAGAGAAGGGTCCATTATAACAACAGGGTCACCGCAAGCATTGAAAAACGAATTTGCAGCGGGTCACTTAGATGAAGTATTTTTGAAAGCGGGGCGAATCTAGTATGCGAACAATGGCAATGGTTAAGCGTATTTTTCGGCAAATGTTTAGAGATAAACGAACAATGGCACTGTTGTTTGTCGCACCTTTATTTATATTGACACTTATGTATCTAGTGTTTAATGGAGAACAGGCGGATCCAGTTGTAGGTACAGAAAATGCCAATGAAAGATTCATTGAAAAGCTGAAAGATGCGAATATTAAGGTGAAGGAATTTGCAGATGTAACAGATGAACAGGATTTGGTTGTGGAAGAACAATTAGATGGATTTCTACAAATGGGAGGGGACATACCGAAACTAACGTTACGAAACAATGATCCGTCAACTTCACAAGCGTTGCAGATGAAAGTAAAGCAAATAACGAATGCACTGCAGATGTCTAAGCAATTACAAAAAAATGTAGACATGGAAGAGAACACTTCACTTGATATTGCTTATGTTTATGGAGATGAAGACACAGTGTTTTTTGATGTGCTAGGTCCGATTTTAATTGGCTTTTTTGTGTTTTTCTTCGTGTTTCTTATTTCGGGCATAGGTTTATTAAAAGAGCGAACAACTGGAACATTGGAACGATTAATGGCGACCCCTGTTAAGAGAGGGGAAATTGTTGCTGCTTATCTAATTGGCTTTGGTACATTCGCAGTGTTACAAACCATTATTATTGTTCTTTATGCTGTTAGCATATTAGAAATAGTTTTAATTGGGTCGGTTTGGAATGTACTTCTTATTAATTTGCTGTTAGCAATGGTTGCCTTATCTTTAGGGATTCTACTATCGGCGTTTGCTGAATCGGAGTTTCAAATGATGCAGTTTATTCCGATCATCGTCGTTCCACAAATATTTTTCTCGGGTATTATCCCATTGGAAGGAATGGCTGACTGGCTGCAAGTACTGGCTAAAGGAATGCCTTTATTTTATGCTGCAGATGCTTTGCAAGATGTTATGTATAAAGGCTTAGGATTAGCTGATATAACCGGAGATCTTTATGTATTGATACTTTTTGCCGTTGTTTTAATTATTCTCAATTTGTTTGGATTAAAAAAGTATCGAAAATTATAAAGAATAAAGGAGAAAGAAATTGAAATATAATAACGTATTAGATTCTATGATTGCTCAGGCAAAGAAGACAAAAAAACAGACAGAAAAACAACAGAAAATTGTAGAAACAGCGATTAGGTTATTTGCGGAAAAGGGCTATGCGAATACGTCTACAAGTGAGATTGCTAAACAGGCTGGCGTTGCCGAAGGATTAATATTTAAACATTACGGAACGAAGGAAAATTTATTGCGGTCTGTCATTCTTCCATTTTTTAAGTCATCACTGCCAGACATGGCAGAAGAAGTATTTGCAGAAGTCTTGCCAGCGAAAACAACGTCTTTTGAAGAGTTTTTACGTACATTACTTCATAACAGAATTCAATTCTTTTATGAGAATAAGCAAATTTTACAGGTTGTTATTAAAGAGATAATATATAATGAATCCTTAAAAAAAGAGCTCTTACCTTATTTGGCTGATACAATTCGATTTCGCTTTAAAAATACTATCGAAATGTTTAAAGCGCGGGGAGAGCTAAAAGATATTCCGACAGATGATATTGTCTATTTGCTGCTTCCTGTTTTGGGAGGGTTTATCATCTCGCGTTTTGTCATTGTCGATGTAGATGCGATTCATGAGTCTGAAGTGGAAAAACTAATCGAGTTTATTATGGGTGGAATTCGAAAAAACGAGCATTAAACTGTAATCGTAATTTAATGGGCAATTACGTTCATAAATGTAAGTACATCAAGCTTATTTGCATACTTATACAATAATTGGATGGAATAGATAGCATCACAGATTTTTCGTAGGAATAGAGGTATGACAATTCTCTCTTGTTCATAATTTTCTAACTTCTAAACAAAGGGAAGAAAAGCACCTTAGGTCAAGGTATTTTTCTTCCCTTTATTCAATATTGCTGCACCGTTATAAGTAAGAAGCGAAAGTTCTGCCCGCCCATATGCATAAAAACAAGCCAGTGGTTCAATAAGAGAACTATGAAATCTCATTTATTAGTTGTTTTTCATTATTTTTGCGAACTCTTCATGCAAAGTTGCTAAAGATATAGATATATTGTGTATAGTTTCGGCATCGTAATATTTACCATTTTGATCTGTCAAACCAAAGGCTGCTATTGCATCTGAAATAAGATATGTATTGAAGCCTAAATTACCACTCATTCTTGTAGTTGTAGATACACAATGAGCTGTGGTTAAGCCTGTTATTACCACCGTCGATACATCATTTTGTTTTAGATACTCTTTTAGATTTGTACCAATAAAACCGCTATTTACTTTCTTTGTGAATACTATTTCTTCAATCGTCGGTTCAACCATTTTTTTATTGCAAACCCGGCATTCTTTGGATAAAATACGGAATTAGGTTTATCCGAAATATGTTGAATATGGATTACTTTCCATCCTTTTTTTCTCCATAACGTTAATATTTCACTAATATTTTCTTCGCAATTAAGATTATTTCTTCTCCCCACTTTTTATCATCGAAACTTTTTGTACATCTATGATAATTAATGCTTGATTTCTATTATCCATAAGTCCCCCCCCCCAAGTTTTCTATCTAATTAAAGTATACAGATTTATCACGATTAAATCTTTATTGACGGCTTGATTTCCCCCCCTCATTCAATGTCTCACCAAATAATGAGACATTGAAGCGAATGCTGTTGACTAATGGTTATAGAATTTATTTTATCGCTAGTCGGTATTCCAAATTCGCATAAGAAATATAATGTAAAGCCTATTAAAAGTAGCGACAATAGACACCCCTGTTTTAAGGTTAATGGATTCATCAGTTTCCTTGTTATGGAAATAATTATAGCATCCCTGTGTCATGCATTAGGATTATTCCTAAAATTCCAGCACCAAAACTTTTGCATATACGTGAATGTTTATGAAGTACAATCATATATTGAAAGCAGGACGAGTATAAAGGGGAAATGTAAATGACTATGCCATTAATGATTGTAATAGTAACTGTCATCATTTTATCGGCTTTTGTGATAGGAATTACAATGATATATCGGGATAGGATTGCAAGCATGACTGGCATGATGATTGCGATGGCGCTTGGAATGATTGTTGGGCTTACTATTGGAGTCATTGTTGGCATTTTGTTAATGGGGAATTTATTTTATTCAACAGTAATTTCTATGCTAGTGGGAATAGTAGTTGGTTGCTTAGCAGGAATCCCAGTTAGCTTACTAGCTGTGCTGGATGGAACATTATCGGGTCTGATGGGAAGTATGATGGGGGCGATGTTAGGAGAGATGATCATGCAGGATTATCAAGACCCCTTTATTCGAGTCATGTTTATGATTTTTCTTATGACTATGATTCTAATTTTGTGGGTAATACGACAAACATCAGCAGAAAGTAAAAAGCTGTGGAATCATCCGCTTATATTGCTGATTGCTTTTGTTCTAGTAATAATTGGGTTCAATGAAATAGGACCACTCGTGGCAGTCTCAAATACACATTAACAAATGCATGGGGACAAAAACTGAACAAAGAGATAGATGAAAACAAGATAACTCATTGTTTAAGTTCTTAGCAAAAGAGATTGGAACTAATTATGTGAGTAGATACCAATCTGATAGAAAATTAGTATAATGTTGATGAAAAAACATGAGCGCAGAAAATCTACGCTCATGTTATTTAAAGTTTTAGTTTTATACTATAGGTATAACTCGTTTAACCAAGCAAGTAACTGTCAGGAAGACCTTTACTTCAATCTTGGGAAGTGAAACCCAGAGAGTAAGTAAGAGATCCAACTGCACGTCAAATGCCCAATTCTATTAAATCCCTTTAGGATATATCCTTGTGGTGCTAACATTCAAAGGGGGATGAAGAAACTCCTGCTTCATTGAAGGTTCGCTTTAGGATGTTGTTTAAGTCGGCTTTTGTGAACGAACTTTTAGGTTATAGGCTCAGGTAGCTTCCGCTGCTTAACAGACTGTCGTTTCACTAACTAAGTGGATAGTGTATAATGATGGTCAACTTTTTCCCCAGCTAAAAGCTGGAAGATGACATGTACAGCTAATGAGCCTGCTTCGTATTTTGGTTGTTTAATTTTTGATAGTGGCGGTGAAACATATTCAGCAAGTTGAATATCGTCAAATCCAATAATGGATGGTCCAAGCCGAAGAACTGGAAAAATATTTCAAACTGATGAAATCAAAGTGGAGATTTATTTGTAGAGAGAAGACAAGGTTAATCGCCTTGTCTTTTTTTAAGATAGGAAAGCATTCCTGTAATAAAGCAAAATGAGGATTGAACTAAAAATGCCTCCTTGGTATGATACGAGGTGTCCAAAGCTAAACAGCAAAAATGGACCCTTAAATTAACCAAGGAGGACTATCATGAATTATAAACGAAATGAGAAGATATTACAACTGACAGATGAAACTTTAATTGTGGGTGTTGATATTGCTAAAGAGAAGCATGTTGCTCGCGCTCAAGACAACCAGGAATTCAATTCGGAAAAGCGCTCTACTTTGAGAATAGTTTTTTTGTTCACTTTTCCTTCAAATAAAAATGGAGTAAAGTAACGGTCATAATGATGAGTTAGAACCAATAAGGAAACGATGCCAGATGAACGCCCCCTTCCTTTAAAAATTAAAATTGTGTTAATTTTGAAACGAAAGGAATGGAAACTCGTATACGGAGCGATGAAGGTTATGTATGTGTTTAATACTATTCTGCAGAATGCAGTTTATCAAGTTCGCCTTTGTTGTAGAAAGCCAAGCAGGGGAATCTGATGTGTCCTTGTTAGCAAATCAACCGTAGAAAAAACTACAGCCATGGTTGTATATTAGGAGGATAATGGAAATAATATAATAAGACATAAGCTGCTATTTTTACAAGGTGCTATCATGTTATGCTTAAGGTTAAAAGTCAATAGGTAGGAGATGGATGATCATTGACTAAGAAGCTAGTAGCTATATTGGCAGGATTTTTATTTACCATTGTAATAGTTTCAATTTTAGTTGGTGAACTATTATTGGGTTCTCTCATTGGCTTTGTGATAAGTGTAGCTTTAGTGTATTTATTTTTTAGTACTAATGCAGAAAAAAGCAGGAACGGGACGTGATCTGATTTTGTTGCTATACACTGGAGAGCCGGTTAGTAGCTTGTTTCCCAAACGATATAGTATGCTGTGTTTAGTGGAGGGAACTAATATGAAAAACATACCTGTAACTAAATCAGGATACCTAGAGCTTCAAGAGAAACTAAACTATTTAAAAGCAGTAAAGCTGCAAGAGGTAAATCAACAAGTAAAGGAAGGGCGGGCTTTCTGTCATTTTGATGAAGATCCAGAATTCAGAAAGTCCTTGGAGGAACAAAGTATCATACAGGCACAAATTACTGAATTAGAATCCATACTGGCTCGTGCAGAAATAATGGAAGTAACCAAAAGCGATGTCGTTGAACTTGGTACGTTTGTTACGTTTAAAGAATTACCCGATGGTCTTGAAGAGACATACCAGATTGTTAGTCCTAAAGAGTCAGATCCGCAAAAAGCGCATATCTCCACTAGTTCACCAATTGGAAAAAAATTAATCGGTAATAAAGTAAATGATAAAGTATTTGTAGAAACACCTGCTGGAACAGTGAAGTTGCTAATTACTAAAGTTGATTGATAATAATAAAAGGGGTGAAACCTTCGCCGTTTTTAAGATGCTGTAAGACTCCCCCCTCAGGAGTTAAATAATCTGTACTGCAACAAGTCTAAGTGAGAGATAATAGCATGTATGCCCCATTTTGTAAGCGGCCTTTCGGTCATACCATTACGGTACTAACAAGCCGTGGAGGATAAATGAAAACCTCCGATGATGTAATATTCACTTTATTTAGAAGCCTTTTCTGGTTTTGTTACTATTCAAGAATGCTTTTTTACTTAAAAAATAGATAGGGTGAGCTTTTCGTGAAAAACAAGAAATATTTAATCGCATTAACAATACTTTCTGCTTTTTTATTTTGTGGTTTAATTATTGTTACTTCATTATCACCATTATCCGAACTGGGTGATAATGCAAATCAATTTAACTCCAAAGGTATGTGGCTTTCTATTGCAATGATTCTTATTTTTTATCTAGTACCATTCATATTATATACGGTTGGGTTAAATTGGATGAAAATAGTGATGGCTGTTTTTTGCACAATAGGAATTGTGATGCTTTTGTCAACAATTGTTATGGTTGCAATCATTGGTCTAATTAATGATAATATGTTGCAGTTGAGCAGTGTTATGGTCATTAGTGGAATGGGCGTTTTAGTGAACATCATTTGGTTTTTTGTTGCTTTTCGTGCCAGAGAAAAATAGAAAGTAAGGCCCTCGTCTCAGTTGATAGAGCATACTGAGAATTCGAAGTTGGCCTAGGAAAGGCAGGACAAAGGGGGCTTCTGAAGCCAACATCTTTGGCGATGTAGATATGTAATAGGAAATGTATAATTATAAATATACTATTATTTTCAAGGATGGCAGAAACATAGTTATTTATTTATCTCGTATAAGGTGCTGTAAGATTTCCCGCTTCAGGAATTGGATAACCTGTACTGCAATAATCTAAGTGGGAGATAACAGCACCTAAATTCCTGATTCATTCGCTAACAATCAGTGAGGGATGAATGATAACCCCCACTGATTGAAGATGTACTTTAACTTCCTTCGGTACTAAATTCGAGGTCATTGCTGACACTCTCTGTCGTACTAAGGGGGCTTTTTTTATAGAATAAGAAAGTATAAACTTAGGTGCTTGGAGATAACGAAATAACTGAATAGCCACGTCCGGCTCCATCGCCCAGCAACTAGGCGACTTCACGAATCGCCCTACGATAAGTCATCATCGGTTCGTCGCCTCACCGTGATTCCTTTATCTCAGTTGATTCGTTCCATTCGCTACGTTGCTAAACTGGCGCTTGCGCCTTTGTTCCACTATAGGATAATATAAAATTTTTTTGGTTTATAGTATAAGAAAAACAAAGGCTTCCGCCATAAGACTTGGCGACAAGCCAAGTTTTTCTAATGCACGTATATTTTGTTGGTCTCCTTAAAATTTTCTTCCTTACAGGCATCTCTCTAGGCAGTAGTTGGTGAACATTCGCTCTATATTCTGTTTACGCATCATTTCTAACAGGTTATCTTTCACTAGCACAATACCATGTACTTTTAATAATTTCGGTGGCAGTATTTTTATACGAATAATTCACCAATTTGTAAGGTATTTAGAGCTTGATTCTGTTAGAATGAATCTAAGTAGGAAAGGGAGAAGGAGGGGATTCAATGTCTGTAATCAAAGATAAATTTGGGCGTCCATTGCAAGATTTACGGATTTCTGTTACGGATCGCTGCAATTTTCGCTGCAGATATTGTATGCCACGGGAAATGTTTGGCAAAGATTTTACCTTTATGCCGAGGAAGCAACTGCTTTCATTTGAAGAGATAGAGCGGATCGCGAAAATCTTTGTTCAAATGGGAGTAAGGAAGATTCGATTGACTGGTGGAGAGCCTTTATTGCGTAAAGATTTGCCTGTATTAATTGAAAAATTAGCCTCTATTCCTGAATTAGAAGATGTAGCCCTTACGACGAATGCTTCTCTGTTAGAGCGCATGGCTTGGGAACTAAAAGCTGCAGGTTTGAACAGAGTAAATGTAAGCTTAGATGCTATAGATGATGCCGTTTTTGCCGAAATTAATGATTCCAGCTACAAAACGAACACGGTTTTAAGAGGAATCGATAAAGCCCAGGAAGTTGGGTTAGGCGTGAAAGTGAATATGGTAGTTAAAAAGGGAATGAACGATAACCAAGTAATTCCGATGGCGACCTATTTTAAAGAACGTGGTATTACACTAAGGTTTATTGAATTTATGGATGTAGGTACGACAAATGCTTGGGACTTTAGCCAAGTGATTACGAAAAAAGAACTTTACGATGAATTATCAAAGCATTTTTCGTTAGAAGCTGTGAATTCTGCTTATGTTGGAGAAGTAGCAAAACGATATCGTTATACGGGGTCGGCTACTGAAGTCGGGTTTATCACTTCTGTTTCTGAATCTTTTTGTTCTAGCTGTACTAGAGCAAGGATCGCAGCAGATGGAAAACTGTATACGTGCCTATTTGCATCAGATGGATTAGATTTAAGGAGTATATTACGTTCTGAAACGGAAGATGAAGCAATACGTTCAGCAGTTGTGTGTGCATGGAAGAAAAGAGATGATCGGTATTCTGATGAGCGGACAGAGGAAACAGCAAAAAACAGGAAAAAAATCGAAATGTCTTATATAGGCGGTTAAGTTTTCATTTGAGCACAAAGAACAAAGGCGCAAGCGCCGTAAAATAAATAAGGTGACTTTTAAATGGTGAAGGTAAAGGAGGAAAATCCAATTGATTAATGTTTTATTATTCGCACAGCTTCAGGAGGATTTGGGGACGGATCGATTACAGGTAAATGGGGATGGGATGACTGTTGAGGAATTAAAAAAGCAACTTCAGAAAAGCTATCACTTACCTCAGCTTCAGCAAATGATGACAGCAATTAATGAGGAATATGTAAATGATCAGGAAATGATAAAAGCTGGTGATACAGTTGCTTTTATTCCGCCAGTAAGCGGAGGGTAGAGAATCAAAAGGATAGTTATGAAGACTTTATTTTGGTGTTCGGTTCTCGTATGAGCGGGTGTCCATTTGAACCTAACGATCTTTTTTATAATGCGTGTGAAAAATCGACTGCTTTTAGAGCGGTTTTGCTAGCAAACGATATTTAATCGGAGAGGGGCGCTTTTGTGAAGCACAAAACAACAGGGGCGGTAATTGCAGGAGGTGCCTCCAGAAGGTTTGGCTCCCCAAAAGCATTTGCCAAGAAAGATGGGAAACCTTTTTACCAAATTTCTGTGGATGTACTGCGGCCATTTGTCAAGAAGGTCTGCATGGTTACAAGTCCTGAGTTAGCTTCGTTTTTTCAGCATGACGATATAGGGTTACAGGTGATAGAAGATGTAGCTCGCTATCAGGGGCATGGTCCGCTAGCGGGCATATATACTGCAATGGAGGCTTGTAATACGGAGTGGCTAATCACTTTGCCAGTCGATGTTCCGTTTATGAAGCCGAAGATTTTAGAGATTTTGCTTCACCATGCTTCGAGTAATGTAGAGGCAGTGATCCCAATCGTAGCTGGAAAAATGCAACCACTTGTTGCTCTATTCGATTGCTCCGTAAAAGAACGAATAAAAAACCAGCTCGATCAGGGAGAGCGAAGAATGGATCAACTGTTAGAAAAAATAAATACGCATTATGTGGAATTAGATGATGTAGAGGCATTCTTAAATATAAATCGGCAAATTGAATACAAAAAATATGTTGGAGAGACAGAAAATACTTAGACTGGAGGTGCTAACATTGCTGCGTGATCATAGAAAATCTTCACCAAAAGCAGTTACATGTGCCATTTTGACGGTCAGCGATACAAGGAATAAAGAAACAGATAAAAGTGGAAAGCTTATAAAGTCGTTTCTGGAAAAAGAAGGTCACGCTGTTCATGCATATGATGTTATTCCAGATGAAAAGGCGGATATTCAGGCTTATTTAAATAATTATGGAAAAGAAGTGGAAGCTGTTATCATTAATGGAGGAACAGGGATTTCACATCGAGATGTTACGATTGAAGCTGTTAAGCCATTATTAGAGAAAGAATTAACAGGCTTCGGTGAGCTGTTTCGAATGCTCAGCTATCAATTGGATATTGGATCGGCAAGCATTTTATCAAGAGCGATAGCTGGAGTATCTCAAAACCGGATTGTTTTTGCCATTCCTGGTTCCAGTGGGGCGGTAAGATTAGCCATGGAAAAGCTTATTCTTCTAGAACTGCGGCATTTGGTAATGGAAGTGAGGAAAGATTTAGAGCGAAAATGAAACTTAACTTCTTTCATTCGTGTAAATAAAAACGGTGATCAATTACAGTGGTTTCTGCTTAACAGGAATTGTTCTTTCTGTTTTCTACTAATAGAACCACTGGGAATGATGATAATTTAGATACGGAACAAAAGGATGAAGCAACGTGAAAAAAACAATTATATTCATTTTCGTAGTGATGCTGTTGTTTTTAACGGCTTGTGGAACTTCATCGAAGACAAGTTCTAAAGCTGATAAACCTGTAGAGCTTACTGTTTCTGCAGCATCTAGTATGATGGACGTATTAATGGATGTAAAAGAAAAATTTGTTGCAGAGAACCCGGAGATTGATGTGACATTTAATTTTGGTGGTACAGGGGCGTTACGTAAGCAAGTTGAACAAGGAGCGCCAATTGATGTCTTTTTTTCGGCTTCCAAGCAAGATTATGAACAGTTAATGGAGGAAGGCTTTATTGATCGAGGTAAGGAGTTACTACAAAATCAATTAATTGCTATCAAGCAAAAAGAGGTGCCTTCCCAATCTCTAGCAGATTTCATTGAAACCGAACAAAAACTTGCTATTGGTACGCCAGAAGCAGTTCCAGCAGGATTTTATGCCCAAGAAGTGTTAAAAAATATGGATGTCTGGGAGAATCTTCAAGGGCGACTGGTATTTGCTAAAGATGTATCCCATGTCCTTCAGCTAGTGAAAGATAATGCTGTTGCTGCAGGCATTGTCTATAGTAGTGACCTTCATCGTGTAAACGGAGTAGAGGTAATGGAAGAGATTGATCCTAAGTTACATACACCTATATCCTATTACGTAGCGATGATCGAAAATGGAAATGAGCAATCCGCGAAGAAGAAAGAAGCAGCTCAACAATTTTATAATTATGTGCAAAATGAAACGAGTAGAGAGCTGTTTAACCAATTTGGTTTTGTTATTAGTAATAAGTTGGTGGGTGATTAATGGCTTGGTCATGGCATCCTGTTCAGCTTTCACTTGTCGTAGCTAGTATAGCTACAGTTATCGTATTTGCTTTTGCGATTATATCTGTATTCTGGATGACAGAAAAAAATGTTAAAGGGCGAGCGATCATTGAAACTATCGTTTTCTTGCCGCTTGTGTTACCGCCGACAGTAATCGGGTTTCTACTAATTATGATTTTCGGTAACAACAGTTTTGTCGGGCAAGCCATTTCCTTGCTACGTGGGCAAACGATACTATTTACGGTCACTGCGGCAATTATTGCTGCCAGCGTTGTTGCTTTCCCACTCATGTATCAATCACTTAAAACAGGATTCCAAATGGTTGACGATAATATTCGCGGCGCGGCCAAGGTAGACGGAGCGTCGAGTTGGAAATTGTTATTTTTCATTACAATTCCATTATCTTACCGGTCCATTGCGACTGGGTTTATTTTAAGCTTTACGAGGGCGTTTGGCGAGTTTGGAGCAACGCTAATGTTTGCTGGGAATATTCCGGGGAAGACACAAACCATCCCAACCGCAATTTATCTTGCAATTGAATCGGGAAAAATAGAAATCGCAGCCTATTATGCGCTTATCAGTATTGGTTTTTCGTTTGTTTTATTATTCTTAATGAACGGATTAACGAGAAATAAAGAGCATAAAAAATAGCAGGGAGAAAATTATCCCTGCTACGTGAACAATATTTCCGCTTTACTGATGTAATACGTAGCTAGTTTGTGCCCCTATGATAATCGCCGCTTTTGCCACCGCTTTTTTCTTGCAAAAAGGTTGGTCCAATCGTCATCCCTTTATCGATCGCCTTACACATATCATAAACAGTTAATGCTGCGGTGGCGGCTGCGGTTAACGCCTCCATTTCTACTCCTGTTGGACCGACTGTTTTAACCTCAGCTTGGATAACTAACTGATACATATCATATGCATCTAACTCAACCCAAGTAAATGAAAGGTCTACACTGCTAATCGGTATCGGATGACACATCGGAATGAGGGATGATGTTTGCTTTGCTCCCATGATACCAGCTATTTGAGCTACCCCCAGTACATCTCCCTTTTTATTCTTTTGTTCGACAATATTTTCATAAACCATTTTATTCATATTTACACTTGACCGGGCGATTGCCTTTCTTTCACTTTCATTTTTTTCAGAAATATCAACCATTTTAGCCCTTCCATGTTCATTGAAATGTGAGAAGTCTGCCATGCTGTCACCTGCTTTCTTTGTTAAAAAGAGTGATTCTGTATCACTATTTTACCATTCTATCCTCCTAAAATGAAATTATAGCTATTGTCTATAGTAGTGCATTTCTTGTAATGATAAGCCTCATATCTCTTTACCTATTAGCCGATTTTAGCAAAAATGATCAGCCAATAGACTGATAGCTATATTTTTATTTATCCACCATTGTTGGTTTTTTCGCTTACATATTTCAGAATTATTTAAGAGTTTCATAAGCGAGGGCTTAGAATTACTGCATATGATGTAAGCGGATGAATAATGGAAGGGGGGGCACTCCCCCGTCTATTTATTTTTTCGTCTAAATTTATTTCTCCATCTACTTAATCTTTCTTTCAATGATTCTTCTGTTGCTGCAAAAAAAATACCCATTATAAAGAGGAAGCCTGCGCCCATAACAGTACCGATCCCGATGCCTGTTATATAGCTTCTGTCACTTATAAAGAAACCATATAAAAATATTAAAATCCCGATAGTTAAAACGATTGCTCCAGTATACTTAACAGCTCGTATCATCTTTCGCCGCTTTTTCATTGTTGTTACCTCCAATCATGTATACGTACTGTATTACAGTTTGAATTTTCCCATAATAATTACGTATCTATTATTCCATACCCTTCATTAATGGAAGCAAAAACAAATTCGTATATATTTGGTCCCGTATTTCATTTTATTTACGATAGTATGAAAATGGGTTAGCTCAAAAAGCCAAAAGTTTACGTAAAAACAAAGAAATGCATACAAAAGAAGGCTCCTACAAGTCTTATAAATAGACATAGGAACGCCCTCTTAATTATTTTCATTATGAAGAAACATTTTTATCGCTGATTATTGGTCGGTTATACATAGATAAATCATTAAACATGCCAACGTAGTATTTTATTTGTCCAGCATTATTTTTAATGGTGCTTATATGTAACCATTCTTTATACACTTCACTATTTTTCCGCTTGTTCCATATTTCTCCTTGCCAATAACCATGTTTATTTATATCTTGCCACATTAGTTCATAAAAAGACTTATCCTGTTTTCCAGAATGCAAAAGGCTAGGTCTCTTCCCGATTGCTTCTTCTTTACTGTACCCTGTCATCTTTGTAAAGGCAGGGTTAACATATTGAATCTCCCCATGGATGTTCGTTATCATAATCCCTTCTGAGGTTCCTTCGAATACTTTTCTTTCTAGATCTCTTTGTTCTTGGTAATACATGAATATAACAATTACTAGGCTTATGAAAGCAAATTGGGAAAGTGCCATAAATCCGATGGCATAATGCCCCGTTATATTATGAACGGTGGTTAATATAATTGGGGGAAAGAACCCACCTAATCCTCCCATTGCTGCCACGATACCATTAACAATCCCAGCTTGTTTTGAGAAGTATAATGGAACCAGCTTGAATACGGTTCCGTTGCCGATTCCAACACTTATGGCAACGGAAAGAGAGCCAAACGTATACCAATGAATATTTGGTGAAAATGATAATAGAATACCAGAAATGGCTACACCAACAAATACAGCCATGAGTATATAATAGGCATTAAATTTATCTGCTAGCCATCCACCTACTGGTCTAAGAAATGTTGCAACTGCAATAAAGACGGCGGTTCGCACACCTGCATCAATAGATGTCAATGCAAAATTTGTAACTAAAAAGTTAGGTAAAAATACAGTTAATGCAACAAATGCGCCAAACGTTATAAAATAAAATAGGCTTAGAAACCATAGGGTAGAATTCTTATATACCTTGGTTATTTGTTCAACCATTGATGTTTTAACCTTGGATTCTTTTTTATCGCCAAATGCAATATTGAAGATAAGAAACAAGAGTATAAGTACAAGGTAGAATTGAATCGTTCTTTGCCAGCCAAAGGAATGGGCAATAACCGGTGCTAAGAAAGTAGTAATAGCCGTACCAATATTCCCTACGCCGTATATTCCGTTGATTAATCCATGCTTTTCTTTTGGGTAATATTTTGGTAAAGAGGTTACCCCAATGGAAAAAGTAGCTCCGCCCACACCAATTATAAATCCTCCGATAATTAAATCTATAAACGAATTAGCAAGACTTATATAGAAGACCGGGAGCAGTAGCGCACAGAAACAAATAATATGGATAATCCTTGCGCCATATCGATTGGTAAAGAACCCAATAGGAACACGTAGGACGGAACCTAAAATAACCGGGATAGCCGTAACTAACGAGACTTGTCCAGCAGTTAATGGAATATCTTCTTTCATACTGGGCATCAAGGAAGAGATTAATACCCATACCATAAAGCCGATAATTAGACTGGAAGTTTGCAAGGAAAGCTGAAGACCTGATTTTTTTAACATAACCGTTCCTTCCTCTCTCGTTTAAATTATATTTATCATATAAATTTTTTTATTCCGAGGGTGTGATGTATATCACATCTTTTCATAAGAAGTGGTGATTAAATGAGTTTAAAGAGATTCATTGGAGGGATAGCCCATGAAGAGGAAACGCTCACCGCTTTGGCGACGACTTAACTATTTGAAACCAAAAGAAACGTATGCAAATAATCATAGCCAGCTACAAGAAGGAAATAGAGATTGGGAACGAGTGTACCGAAATAGGTGGCAACATGACAAGGTTATTCGTTCTACACACGGTGTGAACTGTACGGGTTCATGCAGTTGGAATATTTACGTGAAAGATGGAATCGTTACGTGGGAAGGGCAGCATTTGGACTACCCTACAACTGGACCAGATATGCCAGAATTTGAACCACGTGGTTGTCCGAGGGGAGCTAGCTTTTCTTGGTATCTTTACAGTCCTCTCCGAGTGAAATATCCGTATGTTCGGAAAAAATTATTACAATTATGGAGAGAAGCATTAAAAGAATACAACCATCCTTTAGAAGCTTGGCGAAGTATTGTAGAAAATAAAGATAAAGCAGCTAAGTATAAAACTGCTAGAGGAAAAGGTGGCTTAGTTCGTGCTGATTGGGAAGAAGTAACAAAGCTAGTTGCCGCTTCGGTTCTTTATACGGTAATCAAATATGGTCCAGACCGTAATGTTGGCTTTTCACCGATTCCGGCAATGTCGATGATTAGTCATGCTGCTGGAAGTAGGTTCATGTCATTAATAGGTGGTCCAATGTTAAGCTTTTATGATTGGTATGCAGATCTTCCTCCAGCATCACCGCAAATTTGGGGAGACCAAACGGATGTACCAGAAAGCTCCGATTGGTTTAATGCAGGCTATATCATAACATGGGGATCCAATGTACCATTGACGCGTACCCCGGATGCTCACTTTTTAGCAGAAGCGCGTTACAAAGGGACTAAGGTCGTTTCTGTTAGCCCCGACTATGCGGAGTCGACGAAGTTTTCGGATGATTGGTTGTCCGTGAGGCAGGGAAGTGATGGAGCTGTTGCCATGGCAATGGGACATGTTATTTTAAATGAGTTTTACGATAAGGAAATGACTCCATATTTTGAGACATATGCCAAAACATACACGGATTTTCCATTTATAGTTCGTTTGAAAAAAGGTAAACAGCATTTTCTGGCGGATCGTTTCTTGCATGCGAAAGATTTAAAAAAAGCATGTAGACATAGCGAATGGAAGCCAGCTATGTATAACCAACGAACCAGTGACTTTGCTATTCCACAAGGAACGATGGGATCTCGCTGGAGTGATGAAGGAAAATGGAATCTCTTACTGGTAGACGAACTAACAGGAGAACCAATTGAACCCATCTTAAGCTTTTTAGGTTTAGAAGATAAAGTAGTAAATGTAGATATGCCTTACTTTGACAATACGACAAAAAAACTATTAAAACGGGCAGTTCCCGTGAAGGAATTGGAGCTAGATGGGAAGCGGGAATATGTTACAACGGTCTACGATTTAATGCTGGCAAATTATGGGGTGGACCGAGGCATCGGTGGTGAGGTTGCTAGCACGTATGATGCGATTGCACCCTTCTCGCCAGCTTGGCAAGAGGAAATCAGTGGCGTAGATCGGAAATTAGTTATAAAAATAGCTCGAGAGTTTGCCCGGAATGCTATTGACACAAACGGTCGATCAATGATTATTATGGGAGCAGGCATTAACCATTGGTTCAACTCTGACACCATTTATCGCGCAATTGTCAATCTTGTGTTAATGGTCGGCGCCCAAGGAGTGAATGGAGGAGGATGGGCTCACTATGTAGGACAGGAAAAATTACGCCCTGTAGAAGGCTGGACGCAAATAGCTACAGCCAAAGATTGGGGCGGGACTCCAAAGTTGCAAAATGGAACTTCTTTTTTCTATTTCGCTACAAACCAATGGCGATTTGAAGAGACACCAGTGAGTGATCTCGTTGCAGCACATGTAGATAAAGCAAGATATGATCACCACGGTGATTACAATGTATTAGCTGCTAGGCTCGGTTGGTTGCCGTCTTATCCTACATTTAATCAAAATGGGATTGAATTGTATAAACAAGCAATAGCCAAAGGAAATAGTACGACTGAGCAAATTGGTCAATATGTCGCAGAACAATTAAAGCAACAAAAGCTGCAATTTGCCATAGAAGATCCAGATAATCCTGTCAATTTTCCGAGAAATTTATTTGTCTGGCGAGCTAATTTGATTTCCAGTTCAGGTAAAGGACACGAATATTTTCTGAAATACTTATTAGGAACGTCACATGGGTTGTTAAATACGGATGAAGATACGATACGCCCAGAAGAAATAAAATGGCGGGATAAGGCAGCTGAAGGAAAATTAGACCTGTTAATCAATTTGGACTTTCGGATGGCTGGCACAGCACTATACTCAGATGTGATTTTACCGGCGGCCACATGGTACGAAAAGCATGACCTATCGAGTACGGACATGCATCCGTTTGTACATCCATTTAATCCAGCGATTGCTTCACCATGGGAAGCAAAGTCGGATTGGGATATATTTAAGGCATTAGCAAAAGCAGTTTCTGACTTAGCAAAATCTATCGATATGGATTCGATAAAAGAGGTAGTCGCTACTCCATTAAACCATGATACACCTCAAGAAATGGCACAAACATTTGGGGAAATTAAGGATTGGTCCAAAGGAGAATGCGAACCGATTCCAGGCAAAACGATGCCACAAATTCACGTGGTTGAACGAGATTATAAAACAATTTATGAAAAAATGACCGCCCTTGGTCCAAATATGGTAAAGAGTCCATATGGCAGTAAAGGTATCCAATGGAAAATGGATAAGGAATATGAGCAAGTGAAGCGCAATATCGGCACTGTTAAAAATGGGAGCATAGCTGATGGTTGTCCTAACCTCGAAAATGCTAAAGATGCATGTGAAGCGATTCTCATGCTTTCCTCTACAACCAACGGAGAGATAGCAGTGAAGGCGTGGGAAGCATTGGAATCAAAAACAAATCTGCAGCTTAAGGATTTAGCCACTGATCGTAAAGAGGAGTTATTCACCTTTGAGCAAATAACCGCACAACCAAAAACGGTTATTACATCGCCGGCATTCAGTGGCTCGGAAAAAGGAGGACGGAGATATTCACCGTTTACAACAAATATTGAAAGAATGATCCCCTTCCGCACCATTACGGGAAGACAATCTTATTTCTTAGATCATGAAATGATAAAAGAATTTGGGGAACAGTTTGCTGTATATAAACCCATTTTAAACCATCGACCGTTTCGAAAAGAACGCCCAGAAATGGAAGGAAAGGAAATTACGCTCAATTATTTGACTCCTCATAACAAATGGTCCATTCACAGCATGTACTTTGATGCTCAGCCTATGTTAACGCTCTTTAGAGGGGGGCCAACAATTTGGTTAAACAAAGATGATGCAAAGGAAGTAGATGTAGAGGATAACGATTGGATCGAATGCTTCAACCGAAATGGCGTTGTTGTGGCACGGGCGGTTGTATCCCATCGGATCCCGAGGACGATGGCCTTTATGCATCATGCCCAGGACAGACATATTCATACGCCAGGAACAAAATTAACAAAAAATCGTGGCGGTACGCATAATAGTCCAACACGTATTCATGTGAAACCAACACATATGATTGGTGGCTATGCGCAACTTAGCTACGGCTTTAATTACTATGGTCCTACTGGGAATCAGAGAGACTTAAATGTGGTTATTCGAAAGTTGAAGGAGGTAGATTGGCTTGAAAATTAAAGCACAGGTAGGAATGGTCATGAACCTTGATAAGTGCATTGGTTGCCATACTTGCAGTGTTACATGTAAAACTACTTGGACGAACCGCGCCGGAGCGGAATATATGTACTTTAATAATGTAGAAACAAAGCCGGGAATTGGTTATCCAAAACAGTGGGAAGATCAGGATAAATATAAGGGAGGTTGGGAATTAAGAGATGGTAAACTAACGCTTAAATCTGGGTCAAAAGCAAAACGACTTATCGACCTCTTTTACAATCCTTACCAGCCAGAAATCGATGATTATTATGAACCGTGGGATTATGATTATGAGACATTAACGAATTCCAAAGAGAAAAAGCACCAGCCAGTTGCCAGGGCAAAGTCAGCGATAACGGGTGAGTTCATGGATTTGGAATGGGGACCGAATTGGGAGGATGATCTTGCAGGTGCTCATATAACAGGACTTAGGGATCCGAATATCCTGCAAATGGAAGAAACGATTAAAACAGAGTTTGAAGATGTATTTATGATGTATTTACCACGGATATGTGAACATTGTATCAATGCTCCCTGTGTTTCTGCTTGTCCATCAGGAGCTATGTACAAGCGAGATGAAGATGGTATTGTACTTGTTGATCAAAATGCATGTCGCGCCTGGAGACACTGTGTCACTTCTTGTCCGTATAAAAAAGTGTATTTCAATTGGAAAACAAACAAAGCAGAAAAGTGTACCATGTGTTATCCAAGAATAGAAAATGGCAAACCTACTATATGCTCGGAAACATGTGTCGGCAGAATTCGCTATCTTGGCATTATGCTTTATGATGCGGATAAAGTACTAGATGCAGCGTCCGTAGAAGATGAAAAAGACTTATACAATGCTCAATTAAATATTTTTCTAGATCCGAACGATCCTGCAGTGATTGCAGAAGCAAAAAAAGAAGGAATTCCAATGGATTGGATAGAGGCAGCGCAAAAATCACCACTATATAAAATGGTTATAGATTGGAAGATTGCGTTACCTTTGCACCCTGAATACCGCACGATGCCAATGGTTTGGTATATCCCCCCACTAAGTCCAATTATGAACATGATTGAAGGGAAGGGGAGTAAGGCAAATACAGAAGACATTTTTCCCGCCATTGACCAAATGCGTATTCCTATTGAATACTTGGCAAATTTATTAACTGCTGGTGATACAGAGCAGATACGCAAGGCTTTAAAAAAGATGGCCGTCATGCGAAGCTATATGCGCTCGGAAACGACCGGTAACGTATTCCATCTCGATAGAATCACAGAACTTGGATTGAAAGAGGCAGATATAAAAGAAATGTATCGCTTGCTGGCAATTGCTAAATATCATGATCGCTTTGTTATTCCTATGAGCCATAAAGAAGAAGTTGCTAACTTATACGAAGAGCAGGGGATTTGCGGGCTTGATTTTGCAGGGGGACCTGGGAACTGTGGTGTCTTCTCATAATGGGAAGATTACGAATGATTTTACTGGAATTTCGACGTTAGTAGCAAGGCGGAGTGAGTCGTGCCCTATTCAACAATTTCATTTTTAAAATAAATCTTATCGAAAAGGGGGCTGTTTTTAATGAATCCAGTAGCAATGTACCAAATGATCGCTTTTCTTTTGAAGTACCCTAACGAAGAGTTAATGAAGGAATTGCCATATTTAAAACAGGAAATAGAACATTTAAACGACCCATTGATCAAAAATAAACTGCATAAATTCATTGAAATTGTGTCGGATACGCATTTAACCGATTGGGTAGATCATTACGTTGAAACCTTTGACTTTGGGAAAGTGACCAACTTATACGTTACCTATTTGAAATTAGGAGAGCATCGAAAAAGAGGCATGGAATTATTACAGTTAAAAAATTTCTATGAGCAGGCTGGATTTTTTGTAACGGATAAGGAACTTCCTGATTATTTACCGCTAATGCTTGAATTTTGTGCTCAAGTTTCTATGGAAAAAAGTAATGAGTTGCTGCAGCTTCATAGCAAGTCGATTTGGATGATACGTGAAAAACTTTCAGAAGCTGGTAGTTATTATGACTTATTATTTGACGCACTATTTCTACAAATGGAAGCAAATGGATTAGAAATTGAACCGTACAACCAAGAAATAGTTAACGCAGAAGTGAGGTAGAATGGCATGAAAATAATCGATTTATTACTGTGGGGAGTATTTCCATATATTGTATTGACGATATTTATTGGTGGTCATATTTATCGGTATCAAAAAGACCAGTTTGGCTGGACAACAAAATCAAGTGAGTTTTTAGAGAAGAAATTATTACGTGTTGGATCTGTATTATTTCATTTTGGTATTTTTGCTGTTCTTGGTGGTCATGTTCTTGGTCTTATTATTCCAGTTGAATTCTATCAATCATTAGGTATTACAGAGCATACCTATCATGTTATTGCTATTGTATGCGGCTTGCCAGCAGGGCTTGCTGCTTTCACAGGGGCTACGATCTTATTGTATCGCCGAATAAGTGTAAAGCGAATTAAAGTAACGACTTCGCCAAGTGACTGGGTAGCCTTGATTTTTGTGTTAATGGCAATCATAACTGGACTTTTAGCAACTAGTTTCAATGTTGATGCTCATGGATTTGACTATCGTACGACCATCGCTCCTTGGATTAGGGGAATACTAGTCTTTCATGTACAACCGGAACTAATGGCTAGCGTTCCAATTTGGTTTAAGATTCATATTTATACGACGTTTGGTTTATATACAGTATGGCCTTTTACAAGACTTGTTCATGCATTTAGTTTTCCTATCCGTTATTTACGTAGAAGTTATATTATTTATAGAGAAAGGGTAGCTTTAAAAAAAATTGATTAGAAAGAAAAAGTTTATGGTTGAGGGCCGTCAAAAGAACCAGTTACATTTGTTACATTTAGTACGGTGACTTTATCCATTGGCTTTTTTGGTAGCTCTTTTCTGTTAGCAATGCACGTGGTACATGGAGTTCTTGACGCAGATTTGAACACGTTCTTGATGTGAATTTGTTTATCTACAGAAAAGGAAGTATATGGGTGCCGCGTTTTATAATTTTTTAGAGATAACAGCTTTATTTTATCCCGTATATAAGGTGCTGTAAGACTCCCGCTTCAGGAGATTTGGTTAAATCTGTACTGCAACAAGTCTAAGTGGAAGGTAATAGTACCTAACTAGATGCCCTATTTTGTAAGCGTCCTTTAAGTCATACCCGTGGGCTACTAACAAGCCGTGGGGATGAACGAAAACCATATCTGTCCAAAGATTCACTTTATTATCATGATTACTAGTGTTAGGAGGAGAGCATATGTCACCTTTATTAGATAAATTAGGACGCCCTTTACAAGATCTACGGATTTCTGTCACAGATCGGTGCAATTTTAGGTGCAGATATTGTATGCCAAAAGAGGTATTTGGTAAGGACTTTACGTTTATGCCTAGAAACAAACTTCTTTCCTTTGAGGAGATAGAACGAATTACTAAAATCTTTGTAAAACTTGGAGTGAAAAAAATTCGCCTAACTGGTGGGGAACCGCTATTACGTAAAGATTTACCGATGTTAATAGAGAGATTAGCCAATATTTCCGGATTGGATGATATTGCCTTGACAACCAATGCCTCTTTACTAGAGCGTATGGCTGCTAAATTAAAGCAGGCAGGGTTAAAAAGGGTAAATGTAAGTTTAGATGCACTCGATATTAAAACATTTCAATCCATTAGTGACACCGCTCATAAAAATGAAACTGTTCTTCGAGGGATTGACAAGGCAATGCAAGTTGGCTTAGGTGTAAAGGTCAATATGGTTGTCAAAAAAGGGATGAATGATGACCAAATAGTTCCAATGGCAAGCTATTTCAAAAAACGTGGAATAACGTTACGCTTTATCGAGTTTATGGATGTTGGACAATCGAACGGATGGGATTATAGTAAAGTCATTTCAAAAAAAGAATTACTTGCTACACTTTCAAAGCATTTTGAACTAGAATCGGTTGATGCAAATGATATAGGTCAGGTTGCTAAACGATATCGTTATCGTGGAACAAAAACAGAAGTTGGTTTTATCACTTCCGTATCTGAACCATTCTGTTCTACATGTACGAGAATGCGAATTGCAGCTGATGGCAAGTTATATAAATGCCTTTTTGCGACAGAAGGCTTTGATTTACGAAGTTTGTTGCGTTCAGGTTTGAATGATGAAACAATTCAATCAGCTATTGTCTCGACCTGGAGAGAAAGGGTTGATCGTTATTCAGATGAACGAACAGAGGAATCTGCAAAAAACAGGAAGAAAATAGCAATGTCTTATATAGGTGGTTAGTTATTACGAGCAGTAGGAATATAGGGATGACGGTCATTTTAAGAGAAAAGCTATTCAAACTCATAGATTAAAAAGGATAGAATAAAATTAGCAAAAAGTTGGATCGCTCGCTTGTTACTATGTGTAAAGTTATGATGACTATGGCATTAAAACAAATTTACCTTTTTTTCTAAAGAAAGTAATTCACTTATTTAAGCTAATGCAAAGATTGATTCAGTTATCTCCTGTTTCTTTAATTCCAGTAGCTGGATGATAGAAAGTTCAGTTAATATTACAAAGTTCAATTGGACAGTATTCACAACCAATTTCATCCCGAAGAAACTTTATATTTTTGATTAAAATTTCACCATTTTCTTCCATCGAAATAACACCCATTTTTTTAAGTTCACTTAGCATTCGATTAATACTTTCTCTTCTGGCTGCACAAAATTGGGCTAATTCTCTGTTCGTAAAGACCATATCTATGAGAATGCCGTTTTTATGAACCACTCCATAACTGTTTGATAAACGGATAAGCGTGGAATAAAGCGCACCTTTTTTGCCATTTAACAGTAAATCGCGAATCTTTGTTTGGAATTTGCGCATATGGTCGGCGCTCCACTTCATGAATTCCAACGTTAGAGCAGGGTTGGAGAGAAGTTCTCTTTCCAATTTATCTTTATTTAACATAACTACTTCACCGGATTCAATAACTTTGGCGCTGAGAAAATAGGTAGCATGTTGACTAAATAAAGTCAGCTCGCCGACAATGTCACCGCGATTGCATATTCTCAACGTTAGCTCTTTGCCATCTGAGGTAAGTTTATCAATTTGAATTTGTCCTGATTTAATAAGGTAAATCTCATGAGCATCTTCTCCCTCATGAAATAAGTGATGACCCTGATGCATTGGTTTTACTGTACCTATTTCATTTAACATGATGTGCAATTCTTTTGGGATCATTGCTTTTTCATATGGTAGCTTTTTCAGTAAATTGGTTTCCATGTCGATCTCCTCTCTAAAAAATATCTACTCTCCTCTATTTTAACATGAGAAATCATTTTTGATGATTGAATTATAAACGTTTACACATTATTGTCACGTACTTTCAATAAGTTTCATAGTAAAAACTCCAAATGCTGATAGTATGCATATCAAAAAAGGTTAGATCTTCAGATTTATGGATTCTAATCTTAAAAAGAGAAGCAAAATAGCTAATCATAATGAATGTAGCTATTTTGCTTTTAGTATTCATTATTGTTGTGTTAATTGTTCCACAGGTTGATAAATAGATCCAATCGTATTTATGGCATTTTGTGGTGCTGCCATTAATGGGTAGTAACCTTTTTTTGTCATATACTGCCATATTTCATATGCGTGGTGGTTACTATTTAAAAACGCGTTTTCTAAAAAGGTTCTTAGATCAGGGTTGGCGCACTCTACTGATGCAATGCTATAGTTTTTTGCAGAGCTTTTCTGATTTAATAAATAAGCTGTTGCAATTTCCCGATCATTGTGTTGTTGCACATCTGTTCTCGGAGTAACAGATGGAAATTCGTTAACTGGCGCTTGGGTATAAGAGTCTAATACAGGCTTTAAATCAGCTGGTTTGAATTTCGAAATATCTGGTGTCGTTTGACTTTGGACAAATTCTACTTTTAAATTGTAGTCTTTAACATGTAGTGGAAAATGATTTTGTAATAATTCTTTTAATTCTGGGTCTTGCGCTTGATTAATATAACTAGCCATACATGTGACCGTATTATAACACCCTGCAATAAGTTCACTTAGTTCATGTAATTCATGAGCAGCTAAATTCATTTTAGAATCACCCTTTTTATCAAATTTACTATATAGGATTGGTAAAAAAATTGAAGTTATGCAAACTTTATCGTTTTTATAATTTGTATACCAATACTTAACCCGTATATAAGGTGCTATAAGACTTCCACTTCAGCAGTTGAATTATTTGATGCATCAAGTCTAAGTGGGAGATGGCGACATCAAAATTTTCGATACGATCGCATCAAGTAGGACATGGACTAAGGAGGCCGTCATATGCAGAAAAGGTGTTTGTTCTTTTTCAGGACAAGGAAAGCTGCGTTAGCAACGTATCGCATGTTAAAAAAGTTCTTCTTTTCCAATCACAAGAAAAACTTCGGAAGCGTTACTTCACAAGCGGAAAAAGTTTTTAAGGAGGCTTAAGGCTTTAGCCGTTGTTCTACTTTTGTCAGCAGGAAATGGAGAAAAAGCTCTACGAAACGAAGTTTCACTTTATGCCATATTTTATACCAGTGACGTAATATGGCTCGCAAATGGTGTATAGATGTTAATTTGCTAACGATGAAAAAAACTAATAATATCGTTCACTACTGAATACAATGAAGTAAGTGAAAGGAGATGATTAGTTGGCAAATTACTTAAAAAGCGCTATGTTTGAGCATGAATTTTGGCTACAGGTTTTGGAAGATCACGCAAGGTTCATACATGATTCTCTCTATCCATCGGAGAAAAAGGATATTGAAAAGGCTACTTACTTTATTCAACATTTCAACCAACTTCTAATTAAAGCAAAATCTTTAAATGAAACAAATGCAATCGCTTTTGCAAATAATGTAGAGAATATGGTTGAACAATTAAGAGCATTCAAGCTTTCCATTATTAAGCGCCAATTATTTGGGGATATTGGCATCCACCTTACCCCTACTTTTTTGAACCATATGGTAAATGAATTGGAAGAATACCAGCTTGTGTTAAGTTATCTCAAAGAAGGGAAGGTTCCTCCAATTTTTCACGAACTGCATCATCATTTAATCTGGCTTTTAGATGCTTCTGGTCATGCAGGTGCTATAGATTCTCGGATGGATGGGGTTGAGAAAAGGCTAAAAGAAAAAAGCCAAGCATTTAACAAGCATTTCGATCAATTTTATTTAAAAGCTGTCGAATTAACGGGTTACTTACGAGCAAATGTACAAACCTTCCCTGCATTAAATAGATTTACAGATGACGTCGAACTGGAGATGGAGTTATTTAAGACGTTCTTGAATGAATTAGAGGAAATGGAATTGAGTGCAGAAGTATTAGGAACGTTTACAGCTTCCATGGCTGATCATATGGCTAGGGAAGAGCGTTATTACTTAATGAAATTGGCTGAATCTAAGAAGTTGTTTTCCAATGATTAAGCCCACAAGTAGAAGTGCAGGCTTTTATATTGTTTCATTTGTAGAAGTTAGAGCATAAAGAATATAGAAGAATTATCTTGTGGCAGATATGGAGCTTTTATTTGAAATTATAAGATGCATAATTGTTTTGTCGACGTTTCATATATGAAAAAATTTGGCTACCTTTCGAATACATATACTATGAAACAAATTCTAATGGAAAATGCTTGGGATTAGCAAGTAGCCAAGTAATATATTAATAAGCACAATGAGTGTAGAACGTATGCGTTTTGCACTTTTTTTATCCCGTATATAAGGTGCTGTAAGCCTCCCGCTTTAGGAGTTGGATAATATGTACTGCAACAAGTCTAAGTGAGAGATAACAGTACCTAATCCCGATTTCATAAGTGTCCTTTAAGTCGTACCCTTGGGCTATTAACAAGTCGTGGAGATGAATAAAAACCCCCACTGATTGAATTTCACTTTATTTACAAGTACATCAAGCACATATAGAGGCTTCGCTTTTCTGCGGCATTAGTTTACACTTGCCTATGACGTTACGTTATAAGATAAACTGAGATAGAAAAGTGAAAGAGGGGGATTTTGAATGGGCAAAGAGTACTTCACAGTGAAACAGTTTGCGAACATGATTGGTACAACTGAGCGTACGTTACAATATTATGACCGAAAAGGGGTATTAAAGCCGACGAGTTATACAGAGCACGGCCATCGTCTGTATACGCATGCCGATATATTTAAAGCGCAAAAAATAGTTACCTTAAAATATTTAGGATTTTCACTAAAGGAAATTATAGAACATCTTAGTGAAAACGCTGGGAAAAACATGCAAGAAACCTTAGAGCAACAAAAAAAATTACTGGAAGAAAAGCGCGAACATCTTGATCATGTTATTCGCACAATTTCACGGGTAGAAAAAATTACAGAGAACAATGAAATAGGTAGCGATCTGTTATTAACGATTATTCACGCTACAACAACAGAAAGACATACAGAGGCATGGCTAGCCAAACACCTATCACCGACAGCAGTTGAACAGATATTCATGCGTCATTTATCAGAAGAAGATAGACTGGCCATAGAACGAGAGGCGATGACATATATTCAGCAGTTGCAACAATTTTATCATCAAGGATTTTTGCCACATCATGTTGAAGTTCAGAGAACGATTGAACAGCTAATGGAATACACCGTGAATATGTTGGGGGATGAATTACTAGAACAAATTGGTGAGTTGGAACTAGAGGGAGAAGCTCTATTTCACTTCAGCTTTATGTCCTTAGAATTGGAAAAATTTATTGGAGAAGCAATAGATATTTACATGGAAAAGGCGGAAGCATTGGAGCGATAATGATTAGATGTATAATGAAGTTATTACTTAACTCTTTACGACGGTTTGTACTGTCCTATACGAAACAGCAAATGAAAGAAATAGAAGAAAAGGTGATTTAGTATGAAAATAAGAAAATATCATCCAGATGAATTAGATAGGTTAGTAGAGATTTGGTATGAAGGTTCACTATATGCGCATGACTTTATCATGCAAAGCTATTGGGAGTCGCAACGAAAAGCGATGAAGGAAACGTACTTGCCAATGGCAGAAACGCATGTCATCATAGTGGAGGGAAAAATTGCAGGCTTTATTTCTATGGTCGATAATTACTTAGCAGCGTTATTCGTCAATGTGGATCATCAGGGCAAAGGATACGGAAAAAAACTGTTACAGTTTGTAAAAGAAAAACGAAAGCAAATTCAATTAAAAGTGTATCTGAAAAACGAGCAGGCAATTCATTTTTATCGTAAAAATGGTTTTAAGACCCAAGCCGAACAATTAGATGAACCGACAGGAGAAAAAGAATATGTCATGGAGTGGAATAGCGGTAATTAGCTAGCGTAATTGAAGTGTCATTTTTATCCATCATATAAGGTGCGGTAAGACTCCCACTTCGGAGTAGGTTCATCTGTACTGCCAACAAGCCTAAGTCGGAGATAACAGCACCTAAATGCCCTATTTTGTAAGAGATCTTGAGGTCATAGACTTAGGCTACTATCGATCAGTGGGGGATGAGTGAAAATCGTCCACTGACTGAAGATTACTTTATTATTCATAGAGAATGGAGTAGGAATTAAACCACCATTACAGTATATACTAGATATATATTGAAAAGGTGGTTTTTTGGTATTTTTACATTTAAATTATTAATTATACGCAAAAAAAGATTGATTATATATATACTTAGTATATAATTGTGGTAAACACAAAATGATGGGAGAGCCAAATGTGATTCGAGTCAATCATTTAACTAAAGAATATATTCAAGGGCAAGAAAAAATCCAAGTACTAAAAGGAGTAAATGTACAAATTAATGAAGGGGAATTTGTAGCCATTATGGGTCCTAGCGGGTCTGGAAAAAGTACATTACTGCAATTAATGGGAGGACTTGATTTACCGACGAGTGGTGATATACAAATTAATCAACAGCCCTTACATGAAATGAATGAAAAGAAAAGAACGATTTTCCGCAGGCGACACTTAGGGTTTGTATTTCAAAATTATCAGCTGCTACCAACATTAACAGTTGAAGAAAATATTGCTTTTCCTATTCATGCTGATGGGAAAATAAAGAAAAAGCACCAGCAATCAATAACTAATTTAATCTCAGAGGTTGGATTAAAAGGTTTCGAAAAAAAGCGTGCTAATTTACTTAGCGGTGGTCAGCAACAGCGTGTAGCTATTGCGAGGGCGCTTGTTAATCATCCTTCTGTATTATTAGCTGATGAGCCAACAGGAAATTTAGATAGGACGATAGCAGAGGATATTCTTCGCTTATTATTGACATTTAATCGTAAACATAACCAGACAATTGTCATGGTGACGCATGATATCTTTGCAGCAGGCTTTGCTGATCGAATCATTCTTTTTAGGGATGGTGTTATTGAGAAGGTCATTGCTAGAAAGGATGAAGATTATGCTAAATATATGGCGAATTTCATGGCGTAATATGACAACACATAAAAAACGATTTTTCTTTTCCTTAATAGCAATTATCTTTGGGATTTCCTTTTTAACAGCAATGTTAATCGCTGATCGAACGACCAATGATGTCTTTCGCTATTACGAAAAGATGTATGTAGCTAATGCTGATTATTGGATTTTAAGTGACGAACATACCTATTCTGAAGCTGAAATATCTAGTGTTATAACCAGTCCCGAAGTTACGAATTCTTTACTAGCACTGGATAAACAAGCGTTCTTTGAACTTAATGAAAACCGTACCTTACAGGAAAGATCTGTTCGTATTACCGGAGTAAGCGATCAAGCTAGTTCGTTGCTTAAACTTCCTGTTATAGAGGGGAGCTTGGATAATAAGGGATTTGTTATTCCAAAAGCTGTGGCGGAATTATTGGACAAAAAGGTTGGTGATACCATTGCTATTGAAGGATTAGGAACAGCAAAAGTATCAGCAATTGTAGAATACACCCAATTACTTGCAAGTCCTGACAATTGGGAAAATGCTAATTCAACAAGCTTTCGCATTATGGCTCCGTTGGATATGCTAAGAGAATGGACAGGAATGAATAATGAAATTTCTTATATGCGATTTCAAACAGAAGGGGATGGAAAAGAACTTTTTCAATCAGTGCAACAAACTCTTAAAGATACAAGTATGTATATTCAGCCAGTAGTTGCAGATGATTTACAAAGTAATGATATTGAAGGACTTTATGCATTCTTTTATTTAGTCGCTATTCTTTCTATCTGTATCAGCGGGTTTATTGTGTTTAATATTATTTATACAAGTGTTATGGAAAGAAAAAAAGAATTTGCAGTGATGAAAAGCCTCGGGTATTTACAAAGTTCTGTATCTAAGCTGGTACTTATTGAAATGACCTTACTAGCTTCAGTCGGAACGTTAATTGGAGTGCCTTTCGGTGTATGGCTTGGAGATATATTTATGGAGGCGCTGCTAAGTGTGTTTAAATTTGATATGGTTTACACGCTGCAATGGGAGCTGCCGGTCATTATATCTGGTCTGATTGGGTTACTATTTCCCGTTATTTTTGCATTATTTCCAATTTATGTTGCGGGAAAAACACCTGTTTTATTGGCTATAAAGGAAGCAAGCACCAATCAATCCGCATCGTATCGTTTTTTAATTAGGAATATCTTAGGTTTAGGGATGCTAGGTTTTCTTTTTATGGATGGTCCCCTTTCATATATCGCCATTTTAGTAGCATCGGTTCTGCTATTTCCTTGCTTTGTTATCGGTTTAAAATGGGTTTTAAAACCCGTATTAGAGTTCCTGTTTTATTTTCCCGGGAAGGTTGCTGCAAAAAATCTGATACAACAGTTGAATAGAAATGCAAATTCAGCTGCTATTCTTGCTATAGGCATAGCCATTATCTTATTGCTAGGTGCTGCAATTGAATCAGCTCCTAAAACGCTTGGAAAAGAAATTAGAGAGAAATATGGGGGAGATGTTCGAATCACGTCTGAAGCACCTTGGACGCAAGGCGATATAGCAAAGCTTCAATCCTACGAATTCGTTACAAAGGTTGAACCTTTAGCAGAGACAAAACCGATTACTTGGAAAACGACACAAGGAAACAGTAGGCAATTCTCTGTTTTTTCGGTTAACCGTAATGGTCCCTCTTTATTCGATGCTGAAAAAAATGTCTATTCGAAATTAGCACATAAGCCAACGGTTATTCTTGGAAGTAGGGCTTTTGAGGAATGGGGAGGAAATATAGGGCAAACGATAGAGATGAATACCCCTTCTGGAAAACAAAGGTATGAAGTGATTGACGTAGTAAATACCTCTCATTATTCAGGGTATGTCGCATTTATGGATAATAATCATTTCCAGGAAAATTTTGGCTGGTCTAGCGCTTTTGATATTCTGCTTACGGTTGATAAGCAAACTGAACAGTTACGTACAGAACTATATAATGATTTTGGAGATCATTTAGCAAAAGTACAAACTGTGGAGGAAGAAATTGAATCGGCAACTTCTGCTGTCAAAGGGATGAACGATCTTATTTTATTTATGTTGCTGCTTATCATTCTTTTAGCCAGCGTTGGTACTGCTAATACATTATTAATGAATACAATGGAGAGAAGAGTAGAAATTGGTACGATGAGGGCTATCGGCTTTACAAAGCAACAGGTACGTACGATGGTACTTCTGGAAGGGTTGCTAATAGGGTTAGCTGGAGTATTCGGCGGAATTATAATTGGTGCGCTACTCATATATGTAACCAGTAAATGGACGTTTATGGAAGGCTTTATGTCTTTTCAATTACCACTTGATAACGTTATACTAGCTATGATCGCTGGAGTTACCTTAAGTCTTTGTGCAGCTTGGGTTTCCAGTAGAAGTGTCATGAGACAAAACGTTGCATCATCACTTAAAGAAGGTTGATTAAAATGTCAGTAAGATATGGGATTTTAACGTTATTATCGGTTAAACAGCATCATGGCTATGAATTAAAAATAGAATTGGATTCCCTCCTTGGACTAAAAGGGAAAATCAATCCTGGTCAAATATATACAACGCTTGATCGTCTAACACGGGATGGACTTGTCACTTCGCCAGGGTTCGATGAGCAGGACAGAAGATTATATGATATCCACTTAAAAGGGAAAGAGGAATTGAATAAATGGCTAATAGAACCAGTAGCGTATAGCAACACAAAAGAAGATTTCTTCTTTAAATGGAGCTGCGCCAGAAGAACTAATTCTGAATTGGAAAAAATGATGTTGACACAGCAAAAAGAATTAATTGTTAAGGAAGTAATGGAGCTAACAAAATTAAAGACGGAATTATTAATGGAAGGTGATGAGAATAGATATTTATTAGTTACTGGTACGTTATTACATTTAGAAGCGGATTTGACTTGGATTAATCAAGTGGAAAACCGAGCACATTAATTTTGGAATACGAGGTTAATCTAATGAATAAGGGGGAAGTTGTTCTGGAATTTGTGGTTCATTATAGCTGGGAATTGTTTATAGCTGCGGAAGTATTATCCCTTGGTTCTTTGATTTTATTTGGTATATTTCGCTATTTTTTGAATAAGCCGAAGCTGGGAGTACTGTTTATTCTTTTATTCTTGTTTTTATTAACTGCAGAAGCCTTATTAGGTGTGTATGTATACGAGCAAACAGGAGAGATTTCTACCTTTCTTATCGTTATCACAATTTTTGTAATCTATGCATGTACATTTGGTATTGTTGATTTTTTAAGACTAGACCGTTGGATGCGCAGTAAAATTGGCAAGATGCGTGGCGTAGAACTGCTTACAGAAAAAGATTACGCCATCATGAGAAGAAATAAAGATCCCAAATATATTGCGAAGAAGTATCGCATCTCTTCGCTGATTCACTTAGTAATCTTTCTAGTTGTGCAAACTATTTTTTGGTCATTGGGAACAGATAGTTGGCAGGAAATGAAATCGTATTTGACCGATTTATCATGGTTAGAGCAGGGGGAAGCCAAAAATTCACCATATCCGAATGAGACCATTTTTTCTATTGGTATGATTTGGAGTATTGTTTTTGTTGCTGATTTTATTTATTCTTGGTCGTATACGATCTTCCCTAGCAAGGGATAATGATGTTTTCTGTTCTATTCGTTTATTTCTAAGTTTGAACGGTGAATACGTTGAAACAGTTCAATGAGGTGTTTGACTTCATTGAACTGTTTTTTTGAGAAGATAAGAAAGTATAAAATTTGTTGCTTTGGGATAAGGGGATAACTGAATAGCCACGTCCGGATTCAGCGCCCAGCAACTAGGTGACTTTAGAAATGCGCCCTACGATAAGGCATCATCGGTTCGCGGCAAAGAGGAAGGCCGACTAAAACAGGGCTTGCCGCCCATCGTCGGCATACCCCTGTTTTTAGGGGCATGATTCCTAAATCTTTAGTTGATTCGTTCCAATCGCTACGTTGCTAAACGGGCGCCCCGCGCCTTTGTTCATATAGCTATTGATAATGGTGCTCTCTTTCCATGGCTTCCGCATCTGCTTTTGTTTGATGCACTGTGCCAAAAGGGTGCTCTGGGGGAGCATAGATGGAATAGAGCTTAAGTGGTTTGTCACCGGTATTGGTTACATTATGCCATGTTCCAGCAGGTATCATAATAGCATCGTCATCAGATACATATCTTTGAAAATAAAGCTTATCTTTTCTGTTTCCCATTTGTGTTAGGCCCTGACCTTCTTCAATACGTAAGAATTGGTCCGTATCTGGATGAACCTCTAGACCGATATCTTCACCAACAGGAATACTCATTAACGTCACTTGTAGATGGTTGCCGGTCCATATAGCAGTACGAAATGTATTATTTTGTTTTGTAGCTTCTTCAATATTGACAACGTAAGGCTGTCTCCCATAATCAGTAATACGACTGTCTTCAGGTAAAGTTTGATACGGTAAAGAATAAGGCGATATTTGGTAACCCATAGGGTTAGTTTTCTGCAAATACATGGGCTGATAGCTCCCACGATAGAACGGTCCATTGTAATAGCTAGGATAGGTAGGGTACAAGTATATATAGTTATACACGTTATTCATCCTTCCAATAATCATAATCGCGATATCTTATGCAAAATAGTGGGCATATGTTCATATTGTTTTACGTTAAAGTTAAGAAAGAATATTTTGGACGCCCATGACGCCCTAGTATGAACGCTGATCGGCAGCCTCGTATATGGAGTACTATCCTGGCATCGGAAGCCGCCCTAGAGCTACTAACAACTAGGTTCGAACATCAAGGTATACTACAGCCTGCGTGTATGAAGGTCAGGACGTACACTGGGAAACAGTCTTTTTAAGGCGGTTATGCCCGTAGGGGAAAAAGTATTGTCCAAATAATTCTAATATTAGGTGCATTGCGGCAAGTACAAGAAATGGACATATTCAGTAATAAGTAGGTGATAAGTCACTTGATACGCAAGGCGGCGACTCCTGTGGGAAAAGCATGAGCCCCGGACCCCACAACGAGCGCTTTTTTCGAGGAGGAGGCTCAAACAGACCTTCGGAAAGCGTTCGCC
Source organism: Virgibacillus sp. 6R (assembly GCF_001895305.1). Classification (NCBI taxonomy): domain Bacteria; kingdom Bacillati; phylum Bacillota; class Bacilli; order Caryophanales; family Bacillaceae; genus Virgibacillus; species Virgibacillus sp. 6R. Next base: position 2,843,701 of record NZ_CP017762.1, read on the forward strand.
TGTAGTGTAAAGCAACGGGTTCAGGCGTACGTATAAATTCTCAAGCAGTAAAACCAAAAAATGTAAGAAACAATGGGTGAAAAAAATAACACCTAAATATAATATACGAGGTATGTATACTTTGAAGCCGGATGTTTTTCCGAAAGGTACTTAAAGTTATTTAGGTGAATCTCAAAATAAATGAATGGTACAAATCGTTCTCATTTTTTCCTTACAGTAAAATTCGAAATTACTTCTACATGATTACTACGTAAAAAAAGTCGCCATACTGCCATTTGGCAGCATAACGACTTATCTATATAACTAGTTACGGATCAAGTAATCAAATGCGCCTAAAGCGGCAGTAGCGCCTGATCCCATAGAAATGATAATTTGGTTATAAGCACTATCTGTGCAGTCTCCTGCAGCAAACAAGCCAGGGACATTCGTCTGTCCTTGCTTATCTACAAGGATTTCGCCCATGCGATTACGTTCAACTGTACCTTCAAGCCATTCTGTGTTAGGAACGAGACCAATTTGCACGAATACACCTTGAAGCTCAATATGTTTCTCTTCTTGGCTATCCCGGTCTATATAGGTAATGCCATTTACACTGTCCGTACCTGTAATTTCCTTCGTTTGTGCATTTTTTATAACGGTTACGTTTGGTAAGCTGTATAACCGTTTTTGTAAAACTTCGTCTGCTTTTAATTCTGGTGCGAATTCAAGAACGGTAACATGCTTAACAATTCCTGCTAAATCGATGGCTGCTTCAATTCCGGAGTTACCCCCGCCAATAACAGCAACATCTTTTCCTTCAAATAATGGACCATCACAATGAGGGCAGTATGCTACACCGTTATTTTTGAATTCCTGTTCCCCGGGAACACCGATATTTCTCCAACGAGCGCCTGTAGAAATGATGACACTTTTACTTTTTAGTACTGCACCATTTTCTAATTCAAGCTCGAATAAATCTTTCTTTTCGATGTTCTTTGCACGTTGAGAGTTCATTACATCAATGTTGTAATCATTGACATGCTCTTCCAAATTAGCAACTAGCTTTGGTCCTTCTGTACGTTTGACACTAATGAAGTTTTCGATACTCAATGTATCTTGAACTTGACCGCCAAAGCGTTCGGCAACAATACCCGTACGGATTCCTTTCCGCGCAGCATAAATGGCCGCACTTGCACCCGCTGGGCCACCGCCAACGACAAGAACGTCAAATGGATCTTTTTCGGAAAGCTCAGAGGCATCCACGCCATGCCCCAGTTTTTCTAGAAGTTCTTCGAGCGTGATTCGTCCACCATTAAAGAATTCCCCATTTAAATAAACGGCTGGAACTGCCATGATGTTTTTTCTTTCCACTTCGTCTTTGAACGCTGCTCCATCAATCATGGTATGCGAAATATTTGGATTAAGAACGCTCATCATATTTAACGCTTGTACTACATCTGGGCAGTTGTTACAGCTTAGACTAACGTATGTTTCAAAATGATATTCATCGGTTATTCCTTTAATCTGATCGATAACCTTTTGATCTAATTTTGGAGTTCTTCCGCTAACCTGTAATAGAGCTAACACTAATGAATTGAATTCATGTCCAAGAGGAAGACCGGCAAATGCAATGCCCGAATCCTCACCGACACGGTTGACACTAAAGCTTGGTGTTTTTGGTAACTGTGTATGCTCAACAGTTATCCTATTGGACATGTTTGCTAGCTCATCAGTAAGAGCTAGCATATCCTGTGATATATCATCGTCCCCAGTGCTTACTTTAAGCACAAGGTCGTTTTCTAATAGTTCAAGATATTGCTGTAATTGTGACTTAATCTCTGGGTCTAGTACCATTTAAAGCACTCCTTAGATTTTACCTACTAGGTCAAGGCTTGGCTTAAGTGTTTCTTCGCCTTCTTTCCATTTTGCAGGGCATACTTCACCTGGGTTGTTACGCACATATTGTGCTGCTTTGATTTTATCAGCAAGCGTGCTTGCATCACGGCCGATACCGTCTGCATTAATTTCTACAGTTTGGATAACACCATCTGGATCAATGATGAATGTACCACGATCAGCAAGACCAGATTCTTCGTTTAACACATCGAACATACGAGTTAGTGTTTGAGATGGATCACCGATCATGCCATATTCGATTTTGTTGATTTTTTCAGAGGCATCATGCCAGCCCTTGTGTACGAAGTGTGTGTCTGTAGAGCAAGAATACACTTCAGCACCGAGTTTTTTTAGATTTTCATATTCATTTTGCAAATCTTCTAGTTCTGTTGGGCATACAAATGAGAAGTCTGCTGGGTAAAAGCAGAGCACAGTCCATTGCCCTTTGAAATTTTCTTCTGTAACGTCAATAAACTCGCCTTGCTTAAAGGCTTTTGCAGAAAATGGTTGTACTTCGGTTCCTATTAAAGACATAACAATCTTCCTCCTAGAAGTATTTTGATGTATGAGCTAAAAAGCAAAAGCTTTAGCTATAATAATTCTAATTACACATCTATTATTAATTAGTAGTCGTTGTTTGTCAAGGATTTACCTTTCTTGAAGAATAAGAAAGTATAAACTTAGGTGCTTATGGATAATGAAATAACCGAATAGTCACGTCCAGCTCAACCGCCCAGCAACTAGGCGACTTCACGAATCGCCCTACGATAAGTCATCATCGATTCGTCGCCTCACCATGATTCCTTTCTCTCAGTTGATTCGTTCCATTCGCTACGTTGCTAAACGGGCGCTTGCGCCTTTGTTCCTACTTTATACTGAAAAATGAAAGGTGAAAAGCCTTTATACATGCAGGTTATTGTAGGTTTTTTAAAAATAAAGCGCAAATGAAATGATTTTATTAAAAAACAAATGAAAATGATATTCAATGACAATGATAAAAAGGGAAGTACAGAGAAAAAAGAAAAAATATCTGTCTATTTGAAATGTAAGGTCTCGGAAGTCTCCCGCTTTTTGAGGAGCATGGAGTTGATATAAAAGGTATAATTACGAGAAAGTGGCACTTATAGCCCAATTTGTTCAGAAACTTTTAAGTCATACCCTTCTGGAGCTAACCATCAGTAGGAGTTGAAAGAAAAATCCTACTGAACGAAGGTTTTCTTTATAAATTTATCCTACCAAAGAACTCGCAACAAATACACTATGTGATCGTATTTGTTGCATAACATTTACAAAACATTCATTTTTTGTTCTGCTTTTGACTGCGTATCCTCATAAAATAGGTGTACAGTTGGATCAATTTGCCCAATGCCTAAATATCTTGCCTTATAATCTTGGAGCAAGCTAAAGAACTTTTTACTTAATAACAAAATAGCCACGACATTAATGAATGTAGGAATGGCTGAAGCGATATCGGCAAAGTACCAGACGGTTTGCCCCGTTAGACCATAACTTACAGCATAAATAACTAATGCAGTGCCTGGTATCGGATAGAACCAGTTGTAAAAGGTTAATATACGTTTCTTAAAGGTTTGATCTTTGTTTCGCAATAAATGGCGGAGCAATACCTCGTAATACACAAACCATCCTGTCAGTGTCGTTAACCCAAATAGAAAGATGGAAATGGTAATAATGATTCTTCCCGTATCACCGATTCCCATTTCAAATGCGGTTAACGTTAATTCCGCACCGGACATGCCAGAAGACCATTTTCCAGTAATAATAATAACAAAAGCAGTAACAGAGCAAACAACGATCGTATCAATAAATACTTCAAAAGCACCCCAGAGCCCTTGTTTTACTGGATGGTTTACTTTGGCGGTTGAGTGAACCATAGGAGAAGTCCCCCAGCCTGCTTCGTTACTGTAGACGGATCGGGCCATTCCCATGCTAATAGCTTGGGTCACTGCTGCGCCAGTAAATCCGCCAACTGCTGCTGTTCCTCCAAAAGCGCCTTGGAATATAATAGAAAACACATTACCAATCTCAGTGAAGTGGCTCAAAATAATATATAGTCCAGATAGAACATAAAATAGGACCATGAAGGGAACCAGCTTTGCTGCAAACTTTCCGATATGTCTTAAACCACCATAAATGACGTAATAAGTAACGAGCATAAGCGTTAACGAGACGGGAATCATGCCTATGTCAAATGTAGAGCTTACTGCTTCAGAGATGGTGTAATTTTGCAGGGTGAAAAAGAAGGTTCCGAAAATACCACAACCAAACAGAACTGCAGGTATCATCCAATAACGAAATTTCCTCTCTTCCCCGAGCCCTTTTTCCATATAATAGGTTGGTCCACCATATGGATCGCCGTTTTCGTCCGTACTGCGGTAATGTACAGACAGGGTTACTTCAACTGTTTTAATAATCATGCCAAGCAAGGCACAAACCCAAAGCCAGAACATAGCCCCTGGACCTCCAACAGCAATTGCTGTAGATGCCCCGCCAATATTTGCAACACCGACAGAGCCACCAATGGCTGTACTTACTGCTTCAAATGAAGAAATAATTCCTTTAGAGGATGTGTTATCATCGGAACTTTTTCTTTTGAAAATGCTAAGCAATGTTTTCTTTAGAATGTGAGGTAAATAAATAAATTGAAAAAATTTGCTGCCAATTGTAAAGTACAGTCCGGTAAAGAGAATAACAATAAGGAGAGGAAGCCCCCAAAGAAACTCTGTGATAGATTGCAGTATTTCTTGCATACGTTTGCTCCCTTCATACATTTAATTCTTAGGGTGAATATAAAAAGAAAGTTGTTAATTTTTAAATAATAACAAAAACAAACGAAATATTCAAATGAAGATTAGAAGGAAGATTGGATATAGTGAGTAATCAACGAAAGGGAACTTTCTATGCCAATCGTTAATTGGACCAGAGCCGGCACTATACACGGAAGGTTTTTATCCCTCTGGTAAAAGTTACTGTAGCAAGTACTGAAAATCAGAAAAAAATCTGTTATCATAATAGTACGATTTTTTGTAAAACAGTATAAGGGAGGCAGGAATAGCATGTTAGATTGCAGAGAGGAAATATTGCATTTGACAAAGCAATTCGTACAAATAGAGAGTGTAGTAAATACGGATGGGGAAAAGACGCTGGCATCGTCGCTCTATTCCATTATTTCCAGTTATCATTATTTTAGAGAGCATACAGACCAAGTTATTTTACAGCCAACCGCAAATGATCATATGGAGAGGTACAATGTTCTTGCATTTATTAAAGGGACAAAAGGACAGAGCAATAGAACGGTTATACTCATGGGACATTTGGATACGGTGGACACATTTGATTTTCAGCATTTGCAAAATGAAGCGTGCTCTCCAGAAGCATTGATGACACGCCTTCAGCATGAACCATTACCACCGTCTGTAAAAGCACATTTGGATTCAGAGGATTGGTTGTTTGGTCGAGGCGTTTTGGATATGAAGAGTGGGCTTGCCAGTCATTTATATTTATTGAAGTATTACGCAAATCATCCAGAAGAGTTGGATGGCAATCTTGTGTTTTTAGCGGCTTGCGATGAGGAAGATAGCTCACATGGCGTTTTGTCAGCGTTAGCGATATTAAAAGAGTTGCAAACGAAACAAGGCTTTGACTATGCAGCTGCTATCAATGCTGATTTTGTGTCTCCTGCATTTGCAGGTGACGAGAATCGCTATATATACAAAGGTACAGTTGGAAAATTACTCCCAACATTTCTTATCACCGGGGCAGAAACGCATGTAGGATCTTGCTTTGAAGGATTGGATCCTAATTTTATTGTTTCCGAGCTAACCAGTCAAATCAATTATAATCCAGAACTATGTGATGAAGCATACGGAGAAGTGACACCGCCACCGGTAACCCTTAAACAATCTGATCTCAAACCGACTTATACAACACAAACGGCTCTAGCTGCTTATGTGTACTATAATTTTTTTACACATTCCTGGTCGCCAAAAGAGGTATTGGAGAAATTGAAGACAGAGGCCTATATCGCTTTTGAACGTGCAGTTACTAAATTAGAGCAAAGTTTTCAGCAATATGGGGAGAAAAGAGGAGAAGCAGTTTCTACTCTCGGGTGGCAACCTAGAGTACTTACTTACAATGAAATGCAGGAGTTATTAATAGAAGAGCATGGCGAGGCGTTTATACAGCATATGCAAGCATTTAAAAATTTTCTCCTCCAACAAGAGGACCTAGATACGCGGCTATTTTCAGTGTATGTAGTAGAAGAAGCCTGGAAATGGTTGAAAGATAAAGCACCTGCTATTATTTTATTTTACTCTTCTTTGTATTCGCCAAGAGTTGACTTATCGGAAGAGAATGAAAAAGAGGCGGCGCTTTTAACCGCTATGGAACAGGCTGTAATAGAAGTGCAGCCAAACTATCCGCACCCTATAGAGTCACGACATTTTTTTCCACATATTTCCGATATGAGCTTTCTAGCTATCCGTGATTCGAAAGAAGATATTCAAGCTGTGATAGATAATAATCCTGGATGGGGAACAAAGCACAAGGTGTCTTATGAAGATATTCGAGAATTAAATGTACCAGTGATTAATATTGGACCATACGGCATGGACGCGCATAAGAGTTTGGAACGGGTTGAAATGACGTATTCTTTTGAGATCGTACCGAACTTGACGAAACGCGTAATCGAGCTATTGGGGATGCGATCGTAACTATTCATAATAATTGTAGACTTTATTTACATTTTCTAACATTTGATCGAGACAATAGATTTCAATCATAAACGGAAGCTAATGCTGAGAAACGAGGTGAAAAGGGGCTCTTGATCCTCTTTAGTGGTAAGAAGAACAGTATTGAGCATTGAGTTAATTTTCTAACAGATTCCAATGAAGAACGTTAGGACATGGGTCAAAAGCAAAAGCTGTGCTTGAAATTGGAAATTGATACTAAACTTACATGCTAATGTTATGCCTATTTGAGTAGATAACTCCTGGGACAATTAGACAAACATCTGGTTGCCCTAGGAGTCATGGAAATAATTAAATTATATTCTGTTTAAAGGGATTTTCACCTTAATGGTTGTTCCTTTTTGAAGTTGGGATGAAACATCAATGAATCCATTATGCGCTTCGACAATAGCTTTTGCAATACTCATACCTAATCCACTTCCATCTGTTTGTTCTGCACTAGATGTTCCACGATAGTAGCGAGTGAATAGATTTTGTTTCGTTTCATCATCCATTCCTATGCCATTATCTTCTACTATAATAACAGCATATGGTAGTTGCAATGTTGCAGTAACAGTAATTTGAGTTTCTGAAGGATTGTGTTTTTCTGCATTAATAATCAAGTTATCAAGTAAACGTTCTAACCATTGTTCTTTTCCTTTTATGAGCAATGATTGGTTGGGTAAAGAAATATGAATATTGCTATATTCTTTATATTTATATTGACAAGTTGTTAGGAGTGCTTTTATATCAATCCTTGCAAAGGAATCCTCTACTTTTTGCTCTTTTAATCTAGAAATAAAGGTGAAATCTTTTACAAGTTCAAGCATGTAGTCACTCTTGACACGGAGCACCTCGCCAATTTCTTGAAGTTCTGTATCATTCCATCGGTATTGTGCACTTTCCAACAAATGCGCATAGCCTTGTATAGTTGAAAGTGGTGTTCGTAAATCATGAGAGACGCCAGCCATCCATTCGTCACGTTTTCTCTCTAGTTGAGCACGTTCTTTCTCAAGAGAGGAAAACTGATCTGCCATATCATAAATTTCGTCAATGACTTCTCTATAGAGGCGAAATCTTCTTTTTATTTGGTTTTTTTTAGTAAATAATTTTCGTTTTTCTTTCTCTGTAAATACTTTTTCAAATTGGCCGTTTTTCATTCTTTCCAACCAACTGATAAATAATAGTAAAGGCTGTCCATAACGAATCCCATGCCATATGGATAGACAAATGATAATGAGTAATAGTGTAATACTAACACAGACTAAGGCAAAAATAGCTCGCTGAACTATTGAGCCATCTCCTTGATATTCATCTAATGTGGAATGCAACACCCAAAGGTTATCTCCTACTTCTGTTACATGAATGGATGTTCCATAGTGACTAGGCTCAGCTAACTGTGCTGTAATTTGTAAATTATCATATTTCTTTGGCTTGTCGCTTTCGCCAATTCGTCTGCTAACATCGCCATTTGACTTAACAATGTCTAAATATCCACCTAAGGCTCCTACCTCCTCTTGTAATTTAGGAATATGTTCTTCTTTAAGACTGCCATTTTCATTAGCTAGTTTTTTCCATTCCGTTAACAGGTGTTGAATTTCATCTTGATAACCAAGAACAAAGTAATATGGATCATTATAATAAAAAGAATCAACTAAAGTAGTGATTTGATACTCGCCTAATGACTTCTGTTGATCTAAGTTTATTATTTCTTTCAATGAATACTGATTCGGTAAATCTTTAGGAGTATTTTCTTCATGGATAACTGTACCGGTTTTATTAATAATTTGTAACCACATATTTTTTTCGGTTATTTTTTTGACCCATTCTTCGGGAATAACAGTATAGTCGTCATCAACGGCTGTTTCCGCTACAATCGCATCCAACATACCGTTCGGATAATTGCTATTAATTTCGTAATTTATTAATTGTTTTATCCATAAGAATAAGATAAGAAGTATAATAGCTGTAACTAACAAAATCATAAAAATAAATTGGAGTAGGAAATGAATAGCAATTCTTCGTTTAATTGAATTCATACGTTACGCTCCGTAATTAATTTATATCCTAAGCCTCTAACGGTAATTAAGTACCTAGGCTGGCTGGGATTTGGTTCAATCTTTTCTCGTACTCGTCTAATATGAACAACTACCGTGTTATCATCTACAAATTGGTCTAATCCCCAAACCGCCTCAAGTAATTCAGACTTTGTAAAAACTTGATTTGGATGGCGACATAAAAACACTAGCAGGCGAAAGACTAAAGCAGGGCAATAGATTACTTGTCCATTAACTTTCAGCTCTTTTGTTATTTCATTAACTTGAAAATGACCAAAATCGTGAATAAATGGTTTGAGTTTAGATGGATGCTGGTCCGTAGAGTTGGTTAGCCGTCTTTGTACTGCTTTAATACGTGCCACAATTTCAAGCGGGTTGAATGGTTTTGTTACATAATCATCCGCACCCATAGCAAAGCCTGTTAAAATATCAAGATCAGTTGTTTTCGCAGTTAAATATAAGATATAAGCATTTGATTTTTCGCGGATCTTAGGTGCTAGATCGAATCCGTTCCCATCTGGAAGCATCACGTCAAGAACAATGAAATCAAAATTATAGTGATCAATTTGTTGCAAGGTCTGTTCAGCATTGTATGCTGTTTTAATGTTAGAATACCCCTCTTTAAGTAATATTTTTTTTAACATTTGTACAATGGATAGTTCATCGTCGACTAATAAAATAGTTAGATTTTCCATTATATTACACCTGCCTCCCGCTTTATATTACCATAGAAACATTACGAAAACCTTACTTAATTATAGATGTGTTTCTCGTATTGTAATATGTATTAATTATCTTCGTAAGAATGGGATTGTATGATATTAAATAGTTATATTCACAATGTGGAGGAAGGCAGATGAATAAAAAAAGAATAACAGTTGTCGATCAATTACGTGGTTTTAGTTTACTAGGCATATTAATCGCGAATATGTTAATTTTTCAATATGGAATGTATGGAAAGGATGAATTAGAGTACTTTTCTGTTTCAAAGTTTGATGATATCACGCATCATTTAATTGAAATATTTATAGAGACTAGTTTTATGCCAATTTTTGCTTTCTTGTTTGGTTACGGCATGATGAAGATGAAAGAGAAATTAGAAGAGAAGCATTTGCCTGTTAAGCGTTATTTAGCAAGGCGTTTTCTCCTGCTTTCGATTATAGGTTATTTTCATGGTGCCTATTTATGGGAAGGGGATATTTTATTGATCTATGGGATTATAGGATTTATCCTGCTCCTATTTCTAAAGCGAAGAACGAAAACCATTCTAATCTGGGCAATAGCTCTATTATTTATAACTACATTTTTAAGTTATGGGGGTAAAGAAGTAGACCTATCTACAGAAGACACCTCGGCTATGGAAGATTATATAGCAAAGTCAAAAACGGTTTATCAAAATGGTAGCTATGCGGATATTTTAGCATTTAGCAGTGAAGATCCTCTCTTTGAAATGTTTACTGAAGAGGAACTAGCAGCAACCTTACTGATTACACCTTTCCTATTGCTACCTATGTTTTTGTTTGGTATGTATGCCGCTAACCGAAGATGGTTCATAAATCTGGATAGATACCAAAAGCGTTGGAGAAGGTTAGCGATTTTGTTTATCTTGAGTGGTATAGTGCTAAAGTCATTATCACTAATAATCGATGGAGAGGGAATGACCAGTTTATGTTTTAGTTTAGGAGGGCCAGTGCTTGCCTTTGGATATATTTTTGCATTCTCTCTACTGTTTCACCGTAAATCGCATGATATAGTGGTGAAAGGGTTTGAAGCAGTTGGTAAGCTTTCGTTAAGTAACTATTTATTACAAACGATCGTATGTGTAAGTATATTTTACGGGTATGGTCTAGGGTTATTTGGTAAACTCGGCGTAATTACAGGCGTTGGATTATCAATTGTAGTTTTTGCTATACAAATGGTGTTAAGCTTTTATTATATAAAAAGATTTCGGTCTGGTCCATTTGAAAAGATAATGCGGATCTGGACATATTTGAGTTGGTCAGGGAAATTAAATGTAAAACATGAGATTCAATTGCAAGATAAAATCAGTTAACTGCGTGTTCAAAAGGAGGTAATAGGGATAAGAAGTTCAAGGAACACAGATTAATAGATACATGAGCACTGCACTAGTAGCGTGCTCAAAACCCTTCTCATGGAGGCGAGATCACTGAAAATCTAATGACTTTTTAAAGGACTAGTATTCGTATAAAAAAGGCGATTAAAATTTAATTTCTGAATTTGAAGTCGCTTTTTTTGTAAGATAAGATAGGTGCTTTGGGATAACGAAGTAACCGAATAGAGAAAAGTGTAGAAATAATAGAATCTACGGCATGTAAAGATCACATACACATGTTAGTTGGTATACTTTCCCGAAATGGACGTGTCTTCTTTCGTGGACTATCTAAAGGGGAAAATTAGCTTGATGATATTTGATCGTCATGCCAATTTAAAATATCGATACGGGAATAGAGAATTTTGGTGTACAGGATTTTATGTGGATTAAGGAAAAGATAGAAGAATATATACGAGATCCAAGATGCTGTAGTCGCAGAACAATGAAGCATGATGTAATATATTGATCCATTTACAGGTAAGAAATAAAGAGGAAACGACATAAGTGAGTAAGTTTAAGGTCTGGACAGTAGAAGTAGTACATGTGGCGAACTGTTCAGTCGTCCTTTAGGGGTTGGTCAATAACAGAGACCAGCCGCAGAGAAAACCACCCGTGCGCACGGGTGGTATTTATTCTATACACAGAAAGATTTACATTGCTTGGCGAATGATTGCTTGAACTTCTTCCACCTTTGGCTTTCTAGGGTTTGTTGCAGCAGTAGCATCCTTCATTGCGTTTTCTGCAAGCGTAGGAATGTCTTCTTCTTTTGCTCCAAGCTCTTTAAAGCCTGTTGGAATGTTTAAATCTTTAGCAAGGCGTTCGATAGCAGCAATTGCCTTTTCAGCTGCTTCACGTGTGCTCAAGCCTTCTACACTCTCACCTAAATATGCTGCCATCTTAGCAAAGCGATCTTCACGACCTACTAGGTTGTAACGGCATACATGTGGTAAAAGAATCGCGTTACATACGCCGTGTGGCAAGTTATAGAATCCACCCATTTGGTGAGCAATTGCATGAACGTATCCTAGAGAAGCATTGTTGAATGCCATTCCAGCTAAGAATTGAGCATAAACCATTTTTTCACGTGCTTCCATATCTTGTCCGTTTGCGAATGCACGTGGTAAATATTCAGGAATAAGTTCAAAAACTTTTTCAGCAGCTGAATCTGTCATTGGCGTTGCTGCAGTTGATACATATGCTTCAACAGCATGCGTTAAAGCATCTAATCCAGTAGCAGCAGTTAGAGCTGGCGGTAGTCCAACCATTAATTCTGGGTCGTTGATCGATACTAATGGCGTAACGTGCTTATCAATAATTGCCATTTTTACATGACGTTTTACGTCTGTAATAATCGTAAACTTCGTCATTTCACTTGCTGTTCCAGCAGTTGTGTTAATGGCAATTAAAGGTACTAACGGATTTTCAGACTTATCTACCCCTTCATAATCGTGAATCGTTCCTCCGTTTGATACAACTAGCCCAATTCCTTTTGCAGCATCATGAGAAGATCCACCTCCAAGAGATACGAGGGAATCGCAATTTGCTGCTTTAAAAGCTTCCACACCATCAGCAACGTTTTTGTCAGTAGGGTTTGGCTCTGCTTTTGGATAAATTTCTACTTCCAATCCAGCTGCTTTAATAATACTAGCAATTTTGTCTGCAATTCCTAATTTAAATAGACCATCATCTGTCACTAAAAGCGCTTTCTTGGCATTTACATCTTTTAAGCGTGAACCAGTTTCTTGAATACTCCCTTGGCCAAATAGATTAATAGACGGCATTGAAAATTGGCTCTGTTTCGTCATTTTCCTATCCCCTTAAAGAATTATATTTTTGTAATTGGCAGAAAAGTTTTGAAATCTGCTAAATATTTCCACTTACATTTTTAATATAGCATATTGGAAAATTGATTCAACAAAAAAGCTCAAAAATCGACAAAAAAACCGAAAAAAGTTAGTTATCAGTGATAGAAATGTTTATTTCCTTATTATTGCTCGATATTTCACAATTATACTAGAAGGTTAACCTATTGACTTTATAACTAATAGATGCATCTAGTTGTATTGTAACATTCAATGCATAGTAGGGTTAGGAAAACGATAGTTTCACTAGATTTGTTCAAAGCTAAGAAACCACCATGGCTCGCCTAGAGCGCGAGCCACCATCTATGATGATAAATTTTGCTATATAATGTTTAGATTATTGAAATTCTACCTAAAATAAATAACTTTTATAATGGTAAAATAGCGTTTTTTTCATACAAAAGTATAAAATGAGGTGGTTGTGCGTCCGGCGCATGAGCCCAGCAATGGTGCGACTTTAGAAATGCACTCCCTACATAAGGCCTCAACGGTTCGTTGCTAAGAGGAAGGCCGACTAAAGGTAATTCGCATCATTTTAATCCCAAAGTAAAGCAGCGGAGGATTAAAACGTTGCAGGCTAGGGGTGAATTAATAATCTGTAAGTAGCCATTTACTGTTGAATTGCAATTATTTATCCCGCATATAAGGTGCAGTAAGACTCCTAACTCAAGAATTGGCGAATCCATACTACAACAGTGGGAGATAACAGCACCTAAATGCACGATTCGTTTAGAGGCCTTTAGGTCATACTATTATGGTACTAACAATCCGTGGGAGATGAAGGAACCTCCACTGATTGAACATTCACTTTATCTTTTGGTATATTTCAATGAAGTAAGCCGTGAGGAGATCCTCACGGCTGAAGTGAAAGTTGATATTGTTTATTCATCGGAAAATCCTTGGCAAGTAGCAACATCTCGAAACCACCAGCCACTTTTCTTAATAGAACGTTTTGCGTTATTATTTAAATCAACGGCTACTAATCCATATCTATTTTTATATGCATTCATCCAGGACCAGTTATCCATAAACGTCCAGACGTGATAACCTTTTACATTTACGCCTTCTGCTAAAGCCTTGTGCACCCATTTTAAGTGATCTTTGTAAAAGGTAATTCGATAATCATCTTGAATAACCCCGGATTCGTCTTTAAATCGATCCTCGTTCTCGACTCCCATTCCATTTTCAGAGATAAAGCATTCGATATTGCCATAGTTGTTTTTCAAATTCATTAAAATATCATAGATTCCTTTTTCATATATTTCCCATCCACGGTATGGATTCATTTTTCTTCCAGGCATTTCATAGGCGTCAAAAAAATGCTCTGGCATGAAAGGTGTATCTGGATGAGGGACACTTTCTTTTGCTTTTACTCGACGGGGCTGATAATAATTTACCCCTAATAGATCTATCGTATTATGCGAGAAGGTTGCTTCATCTTCTGCTCTTGTAGATGGTAAAAGATCGTGTTCATCAAGTAATAGCACTAGTTCTTCAGGAAAATAACCTTTAACAGAAACATCTAAAAAAGAGCGGTTGAATAGTAAATCCGCAATCTTTCCAGCTTTTACGTCGGCGGGATGGTTACTTCTTGGATAGGACGGTGTAACATTTAAGATAATACCTATTTTCCCTTGTTGTCTTTCTTCTTTATAGGCTTGAATCGCTTTAGCGCTAGCCAGAATAGAGTGATATCCTACTTGGACAGCTCGTTTAAAATCTATGATATTGGGATAGTGCATATCGTATAGATAACCTGCTTCCACAGGTACAATTGGTTCGTTTTGCGTGAACCATTTGCTGACTTTTGGACCAAATAATTGAAAACAAGCACGTGCATACGCCTGGAAAGCATCGACAACTTCTCGGTTTTCCCAGCCACCTATTTGTTGTAATGCTAGTGGCATATCGAAATGATATAGATTTACAAACGGTTCGATTCCCATTTTATGAAGCTCATCCAGTACTTGATGATAAAATGCTACAGCTTCTTGGTTGACGTTTCCAGTGCCATTAGGGATGAGTCGCGACCAGGAAATGGATAAGCGAAAGGAATTATGCCCTAATTGTTTCATTAATGCGATGTCTTCTTTATACTTTTCATAAAAACGGGATGCTTTAGCTGGACCTATTTGCTGGAAAAAGCGATTCGGTTCTTGCTCGTACCAATAATCCCAAATGTTTTTACCCTTTCCTCCAATTGCTGCAGCACCTTCTGTTTGGGTAGCCGAAGCGGCACTTCCCCACCAAAAGTCGTTTGGAAATCTGTATTGTGACATAGTTACCACCTTCTCTTTAGTGATTGGTTTGAATAAAATGATATGTTGCACCAATAAGATTTGCCCGTTGTAAAAAAGTACAAGTGGCTACTTTTCCGTGCGGGTTACCTATTTTCATCATTTGTTGGATCTCATGTATGTTGGTAGATAATGTAGACATAAAATCAGGTCGTGTACTGATTCCACCACCAATTAAAATGATTTCTGGGTCATAGATGTGTTGTAAATTATATATGCCTGTAGCTAGTATGAAATAAAATTCGTCAATAGCCTGCTGGCATATCGCATCTCCATCTTCAGCCATTGCAAAAATTTGTTCACCAGAAAGCTGATTTGCTGGTACTCCTTTTTGTTTAGCTACTTTTCTTATTATTGCAGAAGTAGAACCCATGTGACTCCAATGGTTGATATCCTTTGTTTCTGGGTCTGCATACAAAATAGAATAGCCGAACTCTCCACCATACAGATGGGCACCTCGATATAGTGCACCGTTTGAAATAACGGCACCGCCAATACCTGTGCCTATGACAATGACTAATACATCTTGAAGGCCGGCCGCACCGCCCTTCCATAGTTCAGCAAGAGCTGCACAATTGGCATCGTTTTCTATTGCAACCTGTTCGCCGGTTGCCTCTTGAAGTGTTTCCTTTAAGGCAAGGTCGTGTAAATATGGGATGGCGCTGGTACCTTGTACATCTCCAGTAGCTGTAATTGTTCCTGGACAACTAATCGCTAGTCCCTGAATGACTTCTTTTAGCTTTATTTGGTGGACAGTTTGTTGGATAAAATTCATCAAGTCTTGTAAACTTTTGGGAGTAGGGATCTTATTTTCAAAAGAAATGTTTGCCTCTTCATCTACTAACGCGTATTTTATAAATGTGCCTCCAAAATCAAATGCGAGATACTGTGTCATTGTATACCCCCTTTTCTTTAAGCTATTAAAATATTGGCTCTGTGGGTTTATTAGCCGCTTGCTTCATAATGCTTAATCAGCAAAGAATTGGTACTGATGAAAAAGATGCAAAGCATTCCCCCGAATTTTGGGATTAGTTAAAAACAGCTTATAACTTTCACTGTCTATAACTATATTTGTTTTACAGCTACTATTTAAAATTTTCCTTTATGAATGATAGCTTTTCTTGATAATTTAGGTTTTTCTTATCCCATATATAAGGTGCTGTAAGTCTCTCACTTCAGGAGTTGGATAATCTGTACAGCAACAAGTCTCGGTGGGGGATAACAGCACCTAAATCCCTATTTCAAAAGAGGACTTTAGGTCCTACTATTACGGTACTAACTATCAGTCGGCGATGAATGAAAACCTCCACTGAGTGAAGATTCACTTTACAGTCGCTTGCATTACATATTATGACCTTGTAAATAAGCATGTTCTGTGTGGATCCATTTGCTTATATTTTCTCTGTACATGCTAATATACTGGGAATAAATCATATCAATTATAATAAGAAGCGGAATCTGTACAGAGATTTGGCCAACTTCATTCGTGTTTTTTAAACTGGAGGTCAGTAAAGTAACATTTGCTAGCTTTCTAATTTCTGGCGATTGGTTTGAAGTAATCATGATAATAGATGTTCCTTGCTGCTGAAGCTGGCGCAGCGAGTCTAACACATATTGATTTCTAGCGCGTAATGACAAGCAAATGACTAAATTATCCTCATTTAGCAGGGAGGATACCATTTCAATCGAATTATGGTCTTGGACAACTTCGACAAACTTTCCAATTCTTGTGAAACGAAATTTAAAGTCTGCTCCCGCGATTGCGCTTAACCCTAATCCATAAACATGGATGATTTTATGCCTATAAATATATTCACAAACGGTTTGAATATCTTGAATATCTAAATTTTCATCGATGTTATTAATAAGCTCCTTATACCGGAACTTAAGGTTATGAGTAACATTGTTTTTATCGATGGTAAGCTCTTCTAAAGTATTTCGATAAGCGAAGATAAATTCCTTATAGTTTTCAAAGCCAATTTTCTGGCAAAATCTTGTTATAGAAGCAGTAGAGACATTTATTTTATGTGCAATAGATGATTGCTTGAGAGGAGGGTTTCCTTCTAAGAAATAAGCGGCAATTTGTTCATCTACTACTGTAAATTTCAATCTGGAACTCTCAATTAATAAAAATAAATCTGTGTTTATCAACTGTATCACCCACTTATTTAGACCTAATAATTATTTCACTTCGCACGTAATGTGCCATTAGAGATTCCCTGTTTAGAATTTAAAACCACTACAAAAGAAGTTTAACAGGAAAATACAGCACCTAAATATGCCCAGTGAACCAACACTCAATAGGTGAAGAAACCTCCTATTGAATGAAGTTTACTTTAGTATAATATACTCTATTGGCCAGTAGACTAGCCAGAATATCCATCTCCAACCTATCTGTAGAATGGGGATGCTTTTATTCCAACTTAGGCAGGTGGAGGTTTCCCCATTTCCGCTACTTATACAGACTGTATTAGCTCAGAGAAAATAGGGGACATGTTGATTTCCTTTTTCTTGATAAGCATTGCGGGAAAATGATTAATGACGAGCTTTTCAAGGGCAAGAAAAGTATAGGTGAAAATATTTTTTTTAAAACTACAACTAGCTTAACCTTGTTTTATACTCATTTATCCCGTATATAAGATGCTGTAAGATTCCCACTTCAGGAGTTGGGTAATCTGTACTGCGCAACAAGTCTAAGTGGAAGATAGCAGCATCTAAATCTCCTATTTCGGAAGAGGTATTTAGGTCATAGCGTTACGGTACTAACAATCAGTAGTGGGGTATGAATGAAAACCCCCTACTGATTGAAGATTCACCTTATCATACGTATTTTTAGGTTTAAAAAGGTGTATCCTGAGGGGAAAGAACCCTAACTCTGAATACATTTTTTTATTGTATAGGCTAAAATTAGGTGCTTGTGGATAACGAAATAACCGAATGGTCACGCCCGGATCTATCGCCCAGAACGATGCGACTTTAGAAGTGCGCCTTACGATAAGGCCTCATCGGTTCGTCGCTAAGAGGAAGGCCGACTAAAAACGGGTGCTTGCCGCCCAGACGTCGGCATACCCCTGTTTTTAGTGGCATGATTCCTTTATCTTTAATTGATTCGTTCCATTCGCTACGTTGCAAACGGGCGCCCTGCGCCTTTGTTCCTTTATGGGTGCTTAAATTCTATATAAATCGTTTTAATTTCTTTTGGTTTAAATCTACCTAAGGGAATCGTTTGGCTGCTTTGGAAATGTTGTTCATCAATCGTCTCTTCCATCGTGGTAAACTGCCAAAAGTGAATATCTTCTTGGCAAATTAGCTCACCACCATCTTGGATAGCCTGCTCAACTGGATTGAAAAAGCGTATGATCACCCCTTTTCTATTACGTGCTTTCTTACATGAACTAAACACGACTTGTTTTACTTTTGTAGCATCAACAAAAGAATATGTTTCTGGAACTTGGAATGGCAGTGGATGCATTACAAAATATTTTAACGTATTAGTAAATTGGTTCACGTTTTGTTGTTGATAATAGGGAAAAGATATGGCGTGTTTTTGATATTTACAGAATGCACGTGCTGCGTTAAATGTGTGTTTAATCTGAATGGAGCATTTAAACGTTAATGTTTTTTGCAATTGGCTATCTGGTGTTTTAATATATTTGAATTGATTACCGGAAGCAACACCTGGACGTCGCCCGAGATCAGGCTTACCGAGATAGCCTACCGCACGGAATAAGGTAAGCGCAATTATCTTATCTTTGGATCCGATGACTTCATATTCTTTGATACCCTTTGTAAAAGCGGTAATACTTTTTTGTTGGTCATGTAAGTTGATAAAACTGAGCATAGGATAAAGGCCTGTTGGTTCTTCTTTCCAGTTCTTTTCCTTCCAATCTTTTAAGTTAGGGTCGACAACAGGACGAGAAATAGTTCCAAAAGGTGTGTCAGCTATACTGTGCTCCGTTTTTACTCCGCTATTTACAAGTAGTCGCATGCGGTGATCCATTGCTTGGTTATTTATTTCTAAATGAACATCCACTGCTTGTTTATGAGCTTCTAACTTAAGTGTGCAGCAGTAGGGAATTGATGCAGTAGCCTTTCCTTGCTCTCGTTCATATTGGTTTTTCGGAATAATAAAGCAGCCGTTTAATTTTAATGAGCTTTTCCAATTTCCTTGGACGATAGAAACGTTAGCTGTATCAAATTTAAATTGCAATTTCCAATCGTTTGCTGGTGGTGAGTAGTCGTAGTTGTCACCGTCATCTCCTGCATCCTCCACGATTAAGAAATCAGGGTAAAGGATGTTGCTTTCTTTATCAAGAACTCGAATACTCCCATTTTTGAAACACACTTGATAGTACTCATTTTCAATCGTATTTCCGTTTTCCTCTAGTTGCTTAGAAGCAGAGGTTGTTTCTATACTATCTTCGTTTAATTTAATATCTAGTACTTCATAACCCAGTGGTTGTAGCTTTAAAGGCAAAGCAATTTCAATTTCGTAATAATATGACTCTGGAGAAGGATGAATGTTTTTTCGAATAGGTGCATTCGAATGCTTGGTTATTTTTTTTATGTCAAAAGCGACCTTTTTCCCTTCATGGTAAATCGTAAAAGCAGTTTGTGGTAGCGATAATGTAATGCCAATAACTTGCTCTCTTTCTATTAGCAACGTGTTAAAGACAGTAATTTGATTTTCTTTTAGATTTTTTCTTGATTCGCTAATTTTTCTTGTTAAGTAATCTACTACAGAATAGGACAGTTGATCAGCCTCAATGAACCGTTGTAAAATAGCTTGGTTCGTTTTATCACTATTACATCCCCCTGCACTGTCATGAGCATGATTACGTAACGTCAATTTCCAAATTTTATCTACTAGTTCTTGCTTATAAGGTAGCCCTAGCTGATCTGCTAACGTCATTAATGGTTCAATTTGGTAAATCAGTCGGCGTTCTATTTTATCGTTTAAATATTTATGATCGTAGCGAGATGAGTAAATGGAGCGATGAATTTTGGAAACTTCTGCATTCAATAATTCTCCCTGCACAATTGGTAAAGTTTTAGCTTCTTCATTAATTTGTGCAAACAACTGATCGTAGTTACTTTCCACTAATTGCTCATCTGTAAGCTGATCATTATAATACGCAATCCGTTCTTTTAAATTGAAATCGACATAGCGTTGATCGCCACCAACTGGTAGCGCAATATGAGAGGATGTGCTATCTTGCTTAATTTGATCCAATAATGGTTTCGTATAGTCTACTTCAATTAGCTGCACACCCACGAAATAACCATCTTTTATATTGTAGGTTAACAGTCTGGAACCATCCTCCGATTGCCAAAGGAATTCTCTTTGACTCAATTGATCGGATGATAATCCTCGCCAAAAAACAGCTTTATCAATGCCCATCTGGGAAAAGATTTTCGGCATATCAATGGATTGCCCGAACGCATCTGGTACATACCCTAAACGATCTGCCCCTCCTAATGCATCCCCTGATTCTAATCCGAGTTGCAAGTTACGAACAAGCGACTCACCACGAATGATCATTTGATCTGATTGTGTGTACCAAGGACCAACTTTTAATTTTCCTGTTGTAATAAGGGAATTTAATGTTTCTCTTTTATCTGGCTGCACTTCCAAATAATCTTCGACAATGCTCATTTGTCCATCCAGCATGTAGTAGTCGAGGACTCCCTCTTGTAAAGCTTTTATTACTTCATCTACGTGATAACAAAGCTGTATAAATGATTCATTACTTGTAAAATACCACTCATAGTCCCAATGGGTATGAGCGATAACATGAATTTTAGTTTTCATTTCAACAACACCCTAATCTGTTAATTGCCTTGAGTAAGTAATTTATTCTTAATAACGGTAAACATTTCTTCAGTGGTGGAAGCTTCTAGGATTTTTTTAGTAAATGCTTCATCAATTAATGCTCGAGAAATAGTACTGAGTAATGTTAAATGTTCTTGGTTCTTCCCTTCAGGAATTGCAAGTGCAAACGTAATATGAACAGGTTGATTATCCATGGATTCCCAATCGATTGGGTTTTTGAATTTAACTAATATAAGCCCAGGTTTTTTAACTGTTCTATGCTTACAGTGAGGAATAGCAATGGAGTTTTTAAACCCAGTTGTAACCTCTTCCTCGCGTTTTTTAAGACCTTTATAATAAGCCTTAGCGGATTTAACAATGCCCTGCTCCTTAGCAAAGTCTGCAATGAATTGTAACGCTTCGTCTTTTGTCTTTGCCGAAGTTTGAAAAGTAATATGTTGCATATCTAAAATAGATGTAACCATGATTTATTCCACCTTTTTCTTTGTAAATCCAATAATAATAGCTGTTACGAGAACTCCTGTCATGACACTAAATATCCATGTAACAAATGGTATAGGCTGTTCAATATAACCAATAAATGTGCCGAGCGGGGAGCCAATTCCACCATAGAATTTTGCGCCTAATTCCGCTGCAAGCCCTCCAGCAACTGCTGATCCAGCAACAAAGGCAGGGATCATTCGAATGGGGTCTTGTGCAGCAAAAGGTATTGCACCTTCCGTTACACCAACCATACCCATTCCAAAGGCGCTGTGAGCAGATACTTTTTCGGTTGGTGAAAATTTCTTTTTAAATAATATGGAAGCAAGCCAAATGCCAAGCGGGGCAACCGAAATAGCAGCCTGGGTAGCTGTTTGTGGTACAAAATTGGCGCCTTCAATTCCGTATTTAGCAACGGTGTCAGTAAAGACCGCTGTTCCAAAAACAAGTGCTGTCTTGTTAATTGGTCCACCAAGGTCAAATCCGACCATTGCTCCGATAATAACACCAACAATAACTGGAGCAGCGGCATAATTTTCATTTAGCGTCGTTAACCCTTCATATAAAAAGTCCATCATCGAAGCCATTGGAGTGCCAATCACATATAGAACAAAAATAGATATAATTAATGTACTTACTAATGGAAGTATCATAATGGGTACAATAGGTTGGATCATTTTAGGATAAGGAATCTTTTTAAGAATTTTTACTAAATAGCCAGCGGCGAAGGCTACAAGAATAGCAGCTAGGAACCCTCCACCAGCTTCTGCGCCAAGCATTTCTGCATCGTTGGCAATATATGTTCCAATCATGGCAGCGGCAATAGCTGGTTTTCCAGCTATGGAGTTAGCAACAAATCCAGCAAATAATGGGATCATCAATAGAAAACCAACTTGTCCAACACTGAACAAGTTGGACATTAAATCTCCCATGAATGTCGAAGTATCAAACCCCCAGTTGACAATTCTTCCTGCTTCATCCTTTTGGAATGCGTATACATTGGCAATAGCTAAAATAAGTCCTGACGCGATAACCATTGGGATCATGTAGGAAATACCTGCCATAATATGCTGGAAGAAGCCACCTTCTTCAGTTTTACCCATTTTGGCTATGCCAGCCTTCGTTCCTTTTTCTCCGTAACTCGTTGCTTGATTTAAAGCCTTTTCAATTAAAGCCTCTGGATTTTTAATCGCTTCGGCTGCCCGTACTCTTAACACACGTTTGCCTACAAAACGGGACATATCTATATTAATCTCAACAGCTAAGATTACTACGTCCGCTTCCTCAATTTCTTGAGGGGTAAGTTTGTTTTCGACACCGATGGAACCTTGTGTTTCCACTTTAATTTCATATCCTTTGGCACCCCCAGCTTTTTCTAAAGATTCTGCGGCCATATACGTATGTGCTATTCCAGCAGAACAAGCTGTAACACCAACAATTTTCTTTTTAGACATGGTAGCTCACCTTTCTAAGTTTGTATTGGTAAATATTGAAGTTGTAAGGCAGTATACTTATTAATTCTTTCTCTAATTGTTGCCCATGTATCTAGATACAATAAGAAAGACATATAGCTATACTTTTATTATATGGAGGCTGCATTATATTGTATATATCTACAGGTTATTCTGTATAAAGTATCTTTTTTATGCGTTTTCATGAAAGTAATTTCAGTTTAGGGAGTAAAGTGATGGGAGACTTGAGGGTTGATACAAAGAAAGTAGGCGGTTATGAGCAGATAAGCAGTAAGTAAGAGGCAAGAGTGAGTACTCAGTTATAATTGCGAACAAGTTTATATATGCCTTCTTAAAAATAATGTCTCTAATCCATATTGCGATTATGGCGTATTCTGAGAATATACCTGTATCTGGATGTTTGTTATAATAATAATAACTTTTAAACATGAAAGGTGAGACAATGGAAGCAATAAGGCTAACCAACTTAGAAAAATCGTATCGTCGGCACAAGGCTGTTAAAGATATTACACTTGAAGTGAAGAAAGGAGAGCTTTTTGGATTCCTTGGACCTAATGGTGCTGGGAAGACGACGACGATTAAAATGCTAACTGGATTGTTAGAACCTTCCAGTGGAACTGCTGCCATTACTGGTATTGATATATGGAAAAATCCGATTGAGGCAAAAAAGCATATTGCTTATGTGCCAGATCAGCCGAATATTTATCCGAAGCTAACCGGTTGGGATTATCTTGAATTTATCGCTTCCGTTTATCGCATCCCCAAGGACGTCTTTCAAGAAGAAGCGAGGAAGCTTTTGGATATGTTCGGGTTAACGAATCGGGCTCATGATTTAATTGAAAGTTATTCTCATGGGATGAAGCAGAAAATTGCCATTTGTGGCGCTCTAGTACATCGTCCAGATGTGCTGTTTTTAGATGAGCCGACAGTAGGCCTGGATCCGAAAAGTGCCAGAACATTAAAGAATTTATTACGTGAGCTTTGTGATAATGGGATGACAGCCTTTTTATCAACACATATTTTGGAAATTGCTGAGCAAATGTGTGATCGTGTGGGGATTATTTTTGAAGGAGACATTATTGCTTTAGGAACGTTGGAAGAATTAAGAAGTCGAGGCGAATATGCAGATAAGAGTTTGGAAGATATTTTCTTAGAGTTAACAGGTGGCGAAGACCATCAGGAAATCATTCAAGGATTAACGAATCAAGGTGACAGCCAATGATGAAAGTCTTGCTTGCTAATCAATGGAAGATCTTTATCAATACATTTAAATCCCAGTCTAGCAAGTCGTACGTTGGGTATCTCATCACGTTTCTCTTAATTGGATTCTTTTTAATCTGGATTACGAATGGTATTGTTGCAATTAGCGGGTCTCTATCGGTTTACATTTTTGAAGGTGTATTAGCATACGGTATGCTAGCAGTAATCGGATTTCTTATTTTGTTTGGGTTGCCGCAAGTATTTAAACAACTTTACTCAGCAACGGATTTGAATTTATTATTTACGATGCCTATTCCGACGAAATATATTTTTTGGACGAAATATATTCAGAGCTTTGCAGGTATACCCCTAATATTTTTTATTATCGTTATTGTTCCGATGTTCACATACGGAGCAACGGTCGGTGTGCATATGTTGTACTATCCTGTTTTTTTCCTTGTTTTGCTAGCGGTGATGGTGATTGGATTGTCGATTGCTTACTTGTTTAACTTATTGCTTATTCAAATCATTCCAGCTAGCCGGGCAAATGAATTTATGACTGTTATGAGTGTTCTTTCTGGTGTATTTGTATATTTATTAATTATGCTTCCAGATATGATGGCTGAACGTTCTTTAACGGAAATGATTTTAACTGGGCTTCCTCTTTTTCCAGAATGGGTGCCGCTAACTTGGGCTAGCAAAGCTATCTCCGAAGCAAGTACGGGGTCTTTTGGTTTTATTCTACCGTTAACTATGATGGTTACATTAGCAATTATATCTGTTTTATTTGCGTCCATATTTGTGGAAAAGGGTTTCCGAACGGGTTGGGTTAAGCTAAGTGAAGGGGGAGGAAAAAGAAAGAAGAAAACTTCTGAAAAAGTGTCCAAGGCCGAACCAAATCATCCCGTTATTGCGATTGGTAAGAAAGAATGGTTGGTGATGAAGCGTGATATGAGAGAGTGGCTAGTTTTTCTACCGTTACTTTTCTTTTTTGTCGGATATATCTTTACGGGAGTGATAAATGGAGGCGGCAGTTTGAGCGATTTACGTGGTCCCCATGAAGTGACATGGCCCGTAGCGCAAGTTATCTTTCTGCTGATTTATGCCATGTTTAATGGGCAGATTGCTTGTTCTTCGGTTGCTCGGGAAGCAAATAACCTTTGGATTTTGCGTATTCTTCCATTGTCCGGAAAAGAAATAGCACTTGGAAAACTTTGGATTAGCTGGCTCATTCCTTTTGTCGTGTTAACGGTTATTGAGATTATTGTTGGTCTGTTCTTAGGCTGGACAGTGCTTCAATTTATTGCTGGGATTGCTATGAAAGCTGTTATGACTATTGGTATTAGCGGGATAGGTCTGTGGTTTGGAACCATTGGAGCGAAATATAATCCGGAAAATCCGCAAAATAGGCTGAAATTTGGATCGGCATTACTTTTATTTATCGCTTCGTATGTGTATCTGCTTTTAGCACTTATTCCATATGTTTTGCTACTTATTCCTACAGAAGCAAAAGAGTTGGCTCAAGAGGTTGCAAGCGACAGTAGTGGCGTGTTTGGTCTAGCTGCAAGTTTCGTTCATACAGTATTAGTATGGAAAGAGGCTAGTCCGGTACTGGTAACTTTGTTAGGGATTATATTATTGGTAGTCGTTTCGGTTGGTATTTGTGCTCTTTTTACGTCCCTCAGCGCTCGGAAAATGGAGCAAGGTATAGAAATTGAAATGGTGCAACAAACGAAATCTTTAAGGTTATAAGGATTTCTAAAACGGTGAGGCACAAAAAAAGAAAGGGAGCATACTGCTCTCTTTTTTGCTAGTAGATACAAAAGTGTAAAGAGATGCTTGGGAATAACATAATAACTGACTAGCCACGTCCGGCTCATGAGCCCGGCAACGATGCGACTTTAGAAATGCGCCCTACGATAACGTCGTAAAGAGGAAGGCCGACTAAAAACGGGCTTGCCTCCCGACGACGGCATACCCCTGTTTTTAGTGGCATGATTCCTAAATCTTTAGTTGATTCGTTCCGTTCGCTACGTTGCTAAACGGGCGCTTGCGCCTTTGTTCCTAGTTAAAAACTGATTCGGTGTTGGCATGTGAAATACTGAGATACAGGACGCCTCTTCATTGTATATTTTGCTGAAAACGTAATGAGCTTGTGTTTTAATGTAAGTAAAAGAATAAGAAAAAACATTATTGACTCTTTTACTTATTCTCGAACATTCTAGCTTTATATTTGTCTCCCCATTCTTTCATTTGCGTAATAATGGGTTCTAAAGTCATTCCAAATTCAGTCATCGAGTATTCGACTCTTGGAGGGACTTCTGGATATACTTTACGGCAAATAATACCATCTTGTTCCAGTTCGCTTAATTGTAAAGATAGCATACGTTGGGTTATACCAGGAATTAAGCGACGTAACTCGTTGAAGCGCTTTTTGTCATCTAGCAAATGATACAAGATAACGCCTTTCCATTTCCCGCCGATAACATCTAAAGTTGATTCTACCGGACAGCCTTCAGGGCAGCCGTATCCGCTTTTTCTGTTTCTCATCTATCCACCGCCTGTTTTAGTTTTAGATAATTGCAGGTATGCGGTTCCCGGGGATCGTGATACCGTAATACTCCCATATTAGAAGTAACAATATAGGTAACACTAATGTTACTATACAACATAAATGTGCCTTCTTACATTATTTTGTGTTTGTTTTTATAATAGGAACAAATAAATTAAAGGAGATGATACGAATGAAAGCAATCGGATTGTTAGAGTATTTACCAATTGAGCAGGAAGATAGTCTATTTGATTTTGAAGCAACTAAACCAACAGCAAAGGGTAAAGATTTGTTAATTAAAATAAATGCCATTTCTATTAACCCGGTGGATGTAAAAGTGCGTGCACCAAAAGAAAAGAAAGAAGAAACGCCTAAAGTATTAGGCTGGGACGCTAGCGGAGTGGTTGTAGAAGTAGGAGAAGACTGTGAATTATTACAGGTAGGTGATGAAGTTTACTATGCTGGTGCCATTAACAGATCAGGTACTTATAGTGAATATCACCTGGTAGATGAACGGATTGTAGGAAAAAAACCAAAAACATTATCCTTTGCAGAAGCTGCTGCGATGCCGCTAACGACCATAACTGCTTGGGAAGCGTTATTTGAAAGATTAGCAATTAACCCTGAGAATAGCCAGAAAAACAATTTACAAAGCATTCTGATCATTGGTGGCGCTGGGGGAGTAGGTTCGATTGCGATCCAACTTGCTAAGTGGGCTGGTTTGGAAGTCATTGCTACTGCTTCTCGTCCAGAAACGGTAAATTGGGTTAAACAACTCGGTGCTGATCATGTCATCAATCATCATGAGGCTTTGAAAGCACAATTAACAGAAAAGCAGTTGCATGAGGTAGACTATATTCTTTGCTTAAATAATACGGATCAGCATTGGGAAGCTATGGGTGAAGTAATTAAACCTCAAGGAAAAGTATGTTCCATTGTGAAAAATGAACAACCGCTTGATTTAAATGTATTAAAAAGTAAAAGCGCCACTTTCGTTTGGGAATTTATGTTTACACGTTCATTATACACAACACCAGATATGATTAACCAACATCTTTTATTAAATAAAGTAAGCGAATTGTTAGATCAACGTGTACTAAAAACTACGCTGCAAGAAAAGCTATCTCCGATTAATGCGGCAACGTTACGTAAAGCGCACGCTACTGTAGAATCAGGAAAAATGATTGGGAAATTAGTCGTTGAGGGATTTGAAACTAAGGAAGGGTAATGAATTAGTTTGGCTGCGGACTTCTTAATGTATGAGAAGCCCACAGCCAGATTTGCCCTACCAAAGCAAATTACTTATCCCATAAAACTAGCAGTAAAGCTCCACCCCCCCTATGGGATTAACATCATGGTGAGGGATGGGAACACCAATTGTAAGCCAAACACCCGACTGTTCAAAGGTATTTAGGTCATACTCAGGCGGGACTAACACACAGTGGTGGATAAAATAACCCCACTGATGGAAGCTTTACTTTAAGCCTTTGCCTTCTCCAATAACTTAATTATTTTATCAAATCCGCGATCTTTGGCATGCTCTAATGGGGTAACCCCTTCCTTATCCGTAATCGAAAAATCTGCACCATGTTCAAGAAGTAATTGGACAATCTGTTGATGCTTTTCGCCACCATCACTAAGCACAATTGCTTCCATCAATGCTGTCCAATGCAGATTATTAATATGGTTTACGTCGGTGTCTGAGTTGGTGAGTAATTCCTTTACTACATCTACATGCCCCCGTTCAGCAGCGGGTATGAGTGCTGTTCCACCAAAACGATTGGTAAGTGTTGTGTCAGCTCCAGCTTCTAAAGCTAATTTTAAAATATCTAGCAAGCCTTCTGCTCCGGCGTAAAGCAGGACATTGTCCGAACGATCATCCTGTTTGTTAATGTCGGCGCCTTCTTCAATGAGCAATTTTACTGTCTCCACTTCGTTGTTGTATGTAGCGGCGAGTACAGCTGTAGTGCCTTGATCATTGGTTGCGTCAATATTTGCACCGTTTTGGAGTAGTTGTTCTACTTTTTCCTGATTTCCCTTTGCAGCTGCTTCTATGAGTGATTGATTCAAAGCGATCTCCTCCTTGTTATTTGTTTGTTGTTCATCTGAAGACAAGTCGTTACTGTTTTGACATGCGACCAAAAAAATAACGATAACCAGTAAAGCTCCCAAAAGCATATGTTGTCTCATCAGTCTGTTAACCTCCTCATTAGCCAAGTTTATTCTCATATTCTTGGCAGTAAATCTCTACTTCTACTTTAAGAAATGGTTTCTGAGAGGATAAGTGCAAGGCTTAACTAGATCAGGGGGGTGGCAAAAGAGAACCCCTATTACAGATTCACTTTATTTATAGCTGTCACTAAAGTCCTGCTTCAATCCTGTGATGAAAACCAGGGGATGTTTTGAGAGCCAACTACTAATCAATTACCTGATTCGTTCCTCTAACAATCAGTGAGGATAATAGAAAATTGGTACTGATTGAAAATTCATTTTATCATGATTTAAATCACAAGAAAATTAAATGTCTTTCTATTATTAGATATGTTATAGTGATTTTGAAGAAAGTATGTGTATGCAAATTGAAATGGATAGAGGGAATGATTGAATGCAAATTAGGAAGTTGCAGGCAGGTGAAAACCCACCGCTGGAATTGTTATTAGAAGCAGATCCACAAAAAGAATTAGTAGAAGAATATCTTTTTAGAGGTGAATGTTTTATCGCCGAAATAGATGGAAAAGTGGCCGGGGTTTATGTTTTGCTTCCAACCAGGCCTAGTACCATTGAATTGGTTAATATAGCTATAGCTGAAGAAGAACAAGGGAAAGGGTATGGAAAAAAGCTTATTGCTGATGCTATACAGAAAGCGAAAGAAAAGAAATGTAGAATCATGGAAGTTGGCACAGGAAATTCGAGTATCGGTCAGCTAGCTATGTATCAAAAATGTGGTTTTAGAATAACTGGTGTAGACAAAGATTTTTTTGTTAAGCATTACTCAGAACCCATTGTTGAAAATGGAATTCCGTGTACGGATATGATTCGCTTATCTATCGATTTAGGTTAAAAACACAGACATACAAGTTTAGAGAGAGTGAGGGAAAGATAGTTTACGTATATAAGATGATTTATCTGTTATATTATTTTGGTGGAGGTAATAGTCATGGATAAATTTATGGAACGTGCAGTAGAGCTGGCAGTGGAAAATGTGAAAGAAGGCGGACAGCCATTTGGAGCGGTACTTGTGAAAGATGGAGAGATTAAAGCAGAAGGGGTAAATGAATTACATCACACTTATGATATAAGTGGTCATGCAGAGCTATTAGCTATTCGAAAAGCACAACAAGCATTACAAACAAATGATTTATCAAGCTACACGATGTATGCAAGTGGAGAGCCATGCCCGATGTGTTTAACGGCGATGTATTTTGCAGGAATTAGCAAGATATATTACTGTGCTTCTGTCGAGGAAGCTGTTGAAGTAGGTTTAGGAGCTTCCAAAAAGATCTACGAAGATTTACAAAAACCTAAAGAACAACGCTCTTTAGCTCCTGTTCATATGCCTTTACGTGAAGGACAAGAAAACCCGATGGAGCTTTGGAAGCAGCGAAACGTATAACG
This sequence comes from Virgibacillus sp. 6R, assembly GCF_001895305.1. Taxonomy (NCBI): domain Bacteria; kingdom Bacillati; phylum Bacillota; class Bacilli; order Caryophanales; family Bacillaceae; genus Virgibacillus; species Virgibacillus sp. 6R. Next base: position 2,873,801 of record NZ_CP017762.1, read on the forward strand.
TTTGTCGAAATAATATACAACGAGGAAGCGATTATCCTCATCTTTAGTCCATTGCCGAAGACCGCATGGGAGTCTCATGAACTATCTCTTGGGGCTAGGTGATAGCTTCTACTCAAAATTAAAGCGCATCATCTGTTACAGAGTTTAAGCTCTGTGGATAACCTTAATTATTCTGGTTTGTATACCGTTTGTTGAGAGCTAAGTAATTTATCCCGGATATAAGGTGCTGTAAGACTCCCACTTCAAGAATTAGAGAATCCATACTACAGCAAGTCTAAGTGGGAGATCACAGTACCTAAATGCCCTTTTTCGTAAGCGGCCTTTAGGTCATACCATTACGGTACTAACAATCAGTGGTGGATGAAAGAAAACTTCTACGGATTGAAGATTCGCTTTATTCACGCATTCAATCCGTAGTATAATATCATAAATATCTTATAAATCTACACTTATATCCCCATATTGATCTCGCAACTTACGTTTAAGAACTTTTCCACTTGGGTTTTTGGGGAGTGTGTCTGTAAATAAAATGTATTTTGGTACTTTAAATGTAGACAATCTTTCTTTGCAAAATGTTTTAACCATCTCTTTTGTTAGCTGTCTGTCTTTTTTCGGAATAATGATCGCCGTTACCGCCTCTATCCAGTAAGCATCTGGTATGCTAATGACAGCGACTTCCGACACGCCTTCTAAGAGATAAATGGTTTCTTCTACTTCACGGCTTGATACGTTCACTCCTCCTGTGTTAATCATATCTTTTTTACGATCGACTATGGTTATATAGCCTTCTTCATCCATTACACCTAAATCGCCGCTATGAAACCAGCCGTTTCGGAATGCTTCAGCTGTTTTATCTGGATCGTGTAAATAGCCTTTCATCGCATGTGGTGTTCGATGTACGATTTCACCTACCTCACCACGCGCTATCTCTTGATCATTATCGTCAACAATTTTTGTTTGTACATTTAATGACGGAATTCCAGCTGAACCGAGCTTTCGAATTTGATCCTCTGGTTTTAGCACCGTGGCAAGTGGTGCCACTTCTGTTTGACCGTAAAAATTCCAAAAACCTGCGTTAGGTAGGCGCTCTGCTAATTCTCTTAATATTTCTCTTGGCATAATTGCTGCGCCGTAGTAGCATTTTTTTAGACTAGATAAATCACGTATTGCAAACTCAGGATGACGCAATAACGCAATCCAAATGGTTGGCGGACAAAAAAGCTGCGTCACTTTTTTCTCTTCGACTGTTTTTAAAATAACTTCAGGATTTGCTCCATCAAGAATAATACCACTACCCCCAACATAAATGCTCGGGCCTAAAAACACATGAAGTTGCGCACTGTGATAAAGTGGCAAAGCATGGATAATCGTATCCTGCGTTTCCATTTTCCCATCCACAACACAACTAACGTACTCACTTACAATATTTTTATGTGAAAGCATAACACCTTTAGGTCGTGATTCCGTACCACTTGTATATAAAACGTGACAAAGGTCCTCTTCTTCGATGTCAACTTCAATCAGTGATTTTGGTTGCGATTTTCTTATTTCACTTAGTAATTTCCAACCTTCAAGCGATTGTTTGTCTGTGTCCATCATATATCGGTATTTAATATCCATGCTTGACGACGCTTGGGCAAGTATATTTGCATATTCTTCCGAAGCTATAAGTCCAGTAACCTCTGCATGTTCTACAATATACGCAATATCTTCTAAGCTTAACAGATAATTAATTGGAACCATTACGGCTCCTATTCGAGCAAGTGCGAAATTAACAATTACAAAATCTAAGCTGTTTTTGGACATGACCGTTATCATATCTCCTTTTTTCATCCCATGTGCTAAAAATGCATGTGCTGTTTGGTTCACTAAATGATTCAAATCTTTATACGTTAATGTTATCGATTTGTAAGTGATTGCATTTTTATCTGGCATTCGATCAGCAGTACGAGAAATTGTATCTCCCAGTGTATTTCTTCTTGCCCGTTGTAACATTTTATCCAAATTAACATTTGTTCTCGTGTTCAATATCTCACTCCTCAGAAAATTATGGTTAAACAGTTCTTGGTAAAATATTCTTTTAATTATTTTAATTCAGATAATTGATAAAAGCAATATCTGAATTGCGTTTTCACTTAGGTATGCATGCTGAATAAAAATAAGCGCTACATCTGTTGCAATGTGCGCTTCGTTCTTCTTCCATAAAGCATGACTACTTTTTAAATAATGTTTTTAATGATTGCACGGTATCCGTAAAAAAGACGATGGTAAGGAGACCAATCAACGAGAATGTGTTTGTCAAAGGTCCATCAAAAATGAATATACCTATAAATATAAGTAGGATGCCTAAATAAAACCCTGGATCTGAAAGTTGGTCAAATAATTCTCCCTCGTCAATGCTTATCGTCTCCTGCATTTTTCTATCCCCTCGAATAAGTTCGTCTATGGTTATACCAAACAGATCACTAATGCGAATTAAGTTTTGAATATCGGGGTAACCTTTATTTGCTTCCCACTTGTACACTGCCTGTCGTGAGACATGTAGTTCATTTGCTAATTTCTCCTGCGACCAACCGCGTTCTTCTCTACATTTTTTCAATTTATCTCCAAAATAGTTTGCTTGCGGTTCCATAAATTCACCTCTCCGCTTATAAGTGTAAAGTATTACTTATCATGAGGGAAGAAACTTATGGTTTAAGTTGTTAACTAGTTGTTTACATGTGCGAAAGAACGCAGATGAAGGTGAGTGTCGTAACCATAAAACAGAAATGGTTTTGTTCCATTAATTTAAATCTGATTTTCATGAACAGCGAGGGTGTTCTATCAATTAGCTACTACTATTTGGTATAAGCAGGAGAAAAATGACAATTAATCATTTGGTTTTCTGCACAGTGATGTCATTTGATACAATAATAAGGCCAATAGCTTGTTTTTAAAAAATATATCTATAGATAATAAATATTGCTGTCGTACTAGTGTTTAATTAGTAACTATACTGTAAAATAGGATTTGATTTGTATGCATGAAAAAGTAACTTACTTCCTGCTAGTGCTGGTGGATTCATTTTGTGTTTGGCGAATGATTAATTCATCCAATTTTTGATAAATTTTGTAAAAGGTTCCTAAAAACATATTCATCACTTATAATCTAAAGTAGAATACAGTCGGTTAGGAGGTATTGCGTTTGGATTGTTGTTGTAAACGTGGAGAAACGAGAGAATTAATTATAGAAGCAGATATTGGAGCGGACCCGATTTGGTGTAAGCATTGTCGGTGTAATTTAGATATAGAAGATTTACCTATTTCTCAAGGATTAATGGACCAATTGGAATCTTGGAGTGCACAATATGGCAAATGGATAGATTGGGAAAAAGAACAATTATTACCACATGCTGCGCAACAGGAATTTGCATATAATGAGGGCGGGTACACTTTATTACATAAATTACAAGCTGAATTATGCTCGACTTATTCCATTCAGTTTATCCCTGGATCTACGGTAGACGAATACGAAGCTCTATAATCGGTTTGTTCTCATTTGATTTACAAAAAGGTGGTGTTTATCATGGAAATGTCCATGATGATTTTGGTGATATTGGCACTTGTCTATTACAGCTTTCGGATCATTCAGGTAATTATAAAATTAAGGCAGAGGATCGTCCTCCCAGCAACGAGGGGAGAAAGAAACGCGATTCGAAAACATCCGCAAAAAATAACTGCTCCGCCGACTGTTGAAGGACAGAAAAATGGTTTAATCATAAACGCTGCGCTCGTACTGTTTATTATTGCTATGTTCACGATTGTCTATATCACAGACGTATTTTCTTGGCATCAATATTTGTTTATGCTTCTCTTTTTGGCATATTCCTATTTTATGCTGCCATTAAATTTATTTGCGGTGAAACATGATGGGATATTAATTGGTATGCGGTTTATTCCGTGGAAAAGAATAAACACCATCCACGTTGTACCGATTGATAAAAGTCATAGATATTCCGATTTTTCAATAGAGGGGAACCAAGGGTATGTCTTAAAAATTAAATATACATTTGGGCATGCATCTTTTGTCATTACTTCTGAACAGATGCTGAAGCGGCTCTTAAAGCTTTTAAAAGAACACGTCAAGGTAGAAGAAAAAGTGGAAACATCGGTCTCGCAATCAAAATAGAATACCAACAATGTACTTACTTCTTACTACATGTGTAAGGGCATTGTTCATCTGTGACAGTACACCTAATGGAATTTCACCCAAGGAAAGCAAAGATATCGATAGACAGATAGATCAAAATTCGGAGGGTGTGTATGAAACTAGTTATCTCTATCACTGTTATTATATTCGTACTTTTATTTTCAGTTCTATTTGGATGGATGTTGATTAGTGAGAAAAAAGAGGATAAGTTAAACAGGAGTAGTATTTTGGGGTTAACAATAGCCGCATTTTTTCTAGCGTTACTAATCACGTTAGTACTTGGGCTAGGCCTGTTTACGTTATTTGGCTCGATAAAAATGACCAATACATTGTTTGATTTGGAATTGAACATGAAGCAGGTTGGCTTTGTATTTATTGCTTACCTGATATTTTTATCGACGGTTGATAATGTTATCGATTTTTTAGTGAAACACATCATTGGGGAAAACTTATTTTACCCCATTTTCTTGTCATTAATCCGAACTTTTATTTTACATATGATCGGATTAATCATAGGCATCCAGCAAACTAGTAGTTTTATTATTGCAGGAGTAGTTTCTTTCATTATATTTTTAATAGAAACATATGCTATATTACGCAAAGGGGCTAAAGAAGAGACTTAAAAGCGGCAAATCATTGCCCGTAGAGTATGTAGTGTTTCTTAGAAAGCCTGGATATGATTTTGTTGCAGTGCGCTTTAACGTTAAACGAAAGTTATCGAAACATATTCGTTCCTTCAATTACAAATACTTAACTTATTTCTGGCAGCTTCAACTGCAGCCACCCGAAATAAGCGAAGATAAAATGCGTTGTGCCAACGTTAACGTTATAATGGGCACCTGTTGTAAACAACTTCTGCAAAATATAGCGTATTCCATCAGCATAAGGCTTTGGCGCTAATTGCTGATGCAATGATATGGCTTTTAACGGCTGCATTCTGTAATAAGTATCCATGCTTTACGCATTTTAACATTCCAATATCATTCCCGCTGCCTCCAAAGGCTATGGTGTGATCGTACGGGACATGATAATAATCTTTCACAAATTTTGCCATGGCAGCTTTGCCAGTTTCCTGGGGGATAAAATCAACATCATACGCTTGTTCCGAATCACCTGGCTTTTGGGTTACAACGATTGATGGGGTTTATTTTAGTCAGCTTGTTAGTTTGCTGTTTATCATCCAAAATAATTTGGTCGAAATGGTAAAAGATGTTGCCACATGTGTAAGGAGAAGAATAAATGGAGAACAATTTCCACCAGAAAAAAAGCTGTGCAGTATCAAGGCGAGATTATTTAGAGTGGAACGACATAAATAATTGGGGGTGACTAGAACGGATTACGAAGCCATGTAACGAAAAAAATGATTCCTTCTCGTTACATGGCATGTGGATGAAGCTTAGCTTCCTACAGAAACGGTTTCTGGTAATGTACTTCCACCGTCAATAACAATTTGTGTACCTGTGATATAGCTTGATTCATCAGATGCTAAGAAAGCAGCAAGCTCGCCTACTTCTTCAATTTTACCTAGACGTCCTAAAGGAACTCCACTAGCGATACCGTCAATAACCTCTTGCGGATTGTCAGGGTTCGTTTCCTTTGCCATTTGCTCAGCCATCGGTGTTAGGACATAACCTGGCAGAATAGCATTTACGGTAATATTATCTGGAGCTACCTCACGAGCCAAAGATTTGGTAAAGCCGAGTACAGCTGCTTTAGTTGTTGCGTATGCGGTTTCACCAGGGTCAGCAACCATTGTACCCGTTACAGATGATAGGTTTACAATTCTACCTTGCTTTGCTTTTTTCATATGAGGAAGCACTGCCTTGGTCACATTCCAAACCCCATTAATATTAATATTGAAATGAAAATCTCTCGTTTCGTCATCCATATCCTCAAAGTTTGCTAACCGAACGACCCCAGCGTTATTGATTAGTGCATCTACACGCTGGTATTTTTCTATTACTTTTGCAATGCCAGCTTTCACATCTTCGTTTTTCGTAACATCTACTTCTAAAGCCATTGTTTCATAGCCTTGCTCGGCTAATTCTTTTGCCGTATCGTGTACCTGCTTGGAAACATCTAATAAGACGGTAATAGCACCATGTTTAGCTAGGACCTCGGCAATTCCTTTTCCATTACCCATTGCTGCACCAGTTATGATTGCTATTTTTCCTTCCATTTTCTTCAAATTGATTACCTCCTCATTATGATGAATGTATCGACACTTCCAGTATAACAAATAGGCTTGATTGTATATAGTTATTTATTAAATGTTTGTTAATGTTTTCCTATTAAGTTCAAAAAGAAGCTTGAAAATAAATGAAGGGAGTAACGCTCCACTTGATTCACATATCTTTCACATGCTAATTACACGTTGTTATCGTATAATAGAATTGGGGTATTGGCTTTTGAAAAAGAAAGCGAATCAGAAGCATGATGGAGTATGGATCATTTTTTTAAGGGGAAGAGAGTTATCATGATTTTAAGAAATAAACAGGAAGAATCAAACAAAAATTGGATCAGCATTTTAGCAAAAACAGTAAAATCAGGAATTATACGCTCGAACCTTATTCCTATGTTTGCTGGTTTTACTTTGGCTTTATATACGTATGAAATGAGCTTTATGGAAAAGCTTCCGGAAGTTATTTTTGCTTTGCTCGGAACAGCTTTAGTTATCGGAGCAGCAGGGGCTTTTAATAACCTCTATGATCGGGATATAGATGCGATTATGGAAAGGACAAAGCAAAGACCTACTGTAACTGGACAAATTAAACCGGTTATTGTGTTTTTGCTTAGTGTGATCATGAGTATAAGCGGAATTGCATTGCTTGCATTAACGACATGGTTAGCAGCTGTGTTGGCTTTCTTAGGACTGTTTTTTTATGTGGTTCCCTATACGATGTGGAGTAAACGGAGAACGGTGTATAATACAGAGATCGGAAGTATATCCGGTGCGATGCCACCATTAATCGGGTGGGCGGCAGTTTATCCGGACATTACACATCCAGCAATTATCGGTTTGTTTGTAGTTATGATTATTTGGCAAATGCCGCATTTTTATGCGATAGCTATTCGTAATCATAAACAGTATGAAGCTGCAAAAATACCAATGCTTCCTGTAGTAAAAGGAGTGCAGCGAACATATATTCAAACAAACGTTTATTTAGTCATTATGATTATGATTAGCTTTTTATTTGGAACACTAAGTATAGGATTAATGCTAGTAGCGCTATTATTGAGCGCAGGATGGTTAACACTTAGTGTGTTTCGTTATCATAGAGTAAATGCAGAGAAATGGGCTACTTCCATGTTCCTTTACTCACTTGTTCATATGACGGTACTTTTTTCAACCGTTATTATATACTCTCTAATGGGGATTATTTTTGAATTATGATTGGGAATAAGACCTGACTTTTTTGCTTTAAGGCGAGGCGAATTCTTCGAAAATAACTGGAAGAGTTAGCACCTAGTTGGAAGTCTATGCTTGTTCATCTTCAACCAGTGCATGTAATAAAAGAAAACTTCACTGGTTGAGAGATTCATGATAATTTTGTCCAAGCTGACATGAGCACTTTATGTTAGCTTGGACTTTTCTGTAGACTTAAGAACAAACTAGCTAAAATAAGAAGCTTATTTGATGGTAATAATGGGAATATAATCTATACTGTGGCAAAATAATGATAAAGGTACATTATACAATCCTGCTATTATAGATGTTCTGCCTTTAGGAAATGGTGCAATCCACCATATGAAGAGGGAAACACCTTTCCATTTAAGGCAGATAAGTGACTCTTCCATCGGTGGGGAGGTTCATTCGTTTCCTACTGATTATTAGTAGCCCAAGGGTATGACCTAAAGGCCTCTTATGAAAAAGGGCATTAAGGTGCTGTTATCTCCCGCTTAGACTTTGTTGTAGTCCGGATTTCTCCAATTCTTCCAAGTAGGAGTCTTACAGCAACTTATATGCGGGATAAAAAAGGAAAGGTGTAGAAATGGACAATCTAGCTGTATCAATTGTTATTCTTTTCATTTTAATTATTGCCAATGGTATTTTTGCAATGACAGAAATAGGCATTGTTACTTCAAGAAAAATAAGGCTAGAACAGAAAGTAAAAGAAGGGAATAGCAAGGCAAAGACAGCTCTTTATTTAGCTGAAAATTCTAGTGAGCTGCTGTCAACGATACAAATTGGCATTACGCTCATTGGAATTATATCCGGTGCGTTTGGTGGTGCTGCAATTGCGGATGATTTAAGTGTTCATTTAAGCAAGATTCCCTTTTTAGCAACATGGAGTACAGAAATCAGTATGGTTTTAGTAGTTACGTTTACGACATTTTTGACGCTTGTCATCGGTGAATTAACACCAAAGCAAATTGGTTTAACCAATCCGGAAAAAGTAGCGCTTGCTGTCGCCAAACCAATGTACTTATTTTCTAAAGTTGCTAAGCCACTTATATGGATTTTAGATAGGTCGACAACACTTGTATTAAAGGCTTTAGGGGTTAAGAGAAATAAGGAGCCGGATGTAACAGAAGAAGAAATTCAACAAATGATTGAGCAAGGTGTTCATAGTGGAAGTATTGAAGAAATTGAACACGAGATGGTTGATCAAATATTTTATATGGGAGATCAGCGGCTTAGCGATATCCTAACACCACGAACGCAATTAACCTGGATTGACATAGAAAGTAGCTTTGAGGAGAACATGCAAGTCATTAGTCAAAGTGAATTTTCACGTTTTCCAGTTGGAAAGGGTAGTTTGGACCACTTTTTGGGTATTATACATACTAAAAAGGTTTTTTCGAAACTGCAATCAGGAGAACCTTTCTCGATTAATGATTGTATTGAACAAGCATTAATTTTACCAGAGCATGTGAAAGTATTTAAGGCTCTAGAAACATTGAAAGAATCGGGCTACCATCAGGCGGTCGTAGTAGATGAATATGGAGGAGTCGAAGGATTTGTTACATTAAATGATATTATGCAGGTCATTGTTGGTGAAATCCAAACAGAAGGTAGCAGGGAAAGGGCTACGATCATGCAACGAGATAGTCAATCCTGGTTGGCAGATGGGCAAGTACCATTTGATACGTTTTTGCGCTATTTCGACTTAGAAGATGAAATAGATGAAGATATTGTAAAGGATACTTCATTCCAGACGTTAGGCGGGTTTATCACGAATGAAATAGGTAATACCCCAAAAGAAGGGAATACTATTTATTTAGCTGATTTAAAACTAGAAGTAGTGGATATGGACCGTGTGCTTGTTGACAAGCTGTTGATTACTCGTGTTCAAGAAACGGAAGAAATAGAACAGAGAGACAATGAATAACACAATGCATCCCATGTCTACAAAACTGAACAAGCAAGGAGATTTGGAAATGGAATATTACCAAAGGCAAACAGAAGACGTTCTAAAAGAAGTAGATTCTACACAACAGGGCTTATCGCAGCAAGAAGTGAAATCACGACTTGAACGGGATGGGTACAATGAAATAGAAGATAAAGAAAAGGTCCCAACGTGGAAACTTTTTTTAGAAACTTTCAAAGATGCAATGGTTATTGTACTACTAGCAGCTGCAGGAGTGCAGATATTGCTTGGAGAATGGGTAGAGTCACTCATTATTTTCCTTGTGCTATTAATTAATGCGGTTATTAGTGTCGTGCAAACAAGAAAAGCAGAAAGTTCATTGGAAGCACTTAGAGATATGTCGGCACCAGAAGCAAAAGTTATGCGAGATGGTATAAAACAGACAATTGCTGCTAAAGAACTCGTTCAGGGAGATATTGTTTACTTAGAAGCAGGAGATTACGTCCCTGCTGATGGTCGTGTATTGGAAAGCGGCTCTTTAAAGGTGAATGAAGGGATGCTTACTGGTGAGTCAGAAGCTGTGGAAAAATCGACCGAAGTGATTGAGGAAGAGGCTGCTTTAGGTGATCGTCGCAATATGGTGTATAGTAGCTCATTAGTTGTTTATGGTAGGGGTACCTTTGTTGTGACTGGTACAGGTACGAAAACAGAGGTTGGTAAAATTGCGGATATGCTGTCTACTGCGGAGCAAAAAGCAACGCCATTACAGCAAAAATTAGATAACTTTAGTAAGAAGTTAGGGATCGGTATTCTCATCTTATGTATTGTTATTTTTGCTGTTCAGGCAGCCCGTATTTGGTTAGGTGATAGTGAAGCTGATACGACAACGGCATTATTAAATGCATTGATGTTTTCTGTAGCTATTGCAGTAGCAGCGATCCCAGAAGCGCTGCAATCGATCGTTACAATCGTATTATCCGTTGGAACGAATAAAATGGCGAAGCAGCATGCGATTATTCGTAAACTGCCTGCTGTAGAAACATTGGGGTCAACAAGCATTATTTGTACAGACAAAACAGGAACACTGACACAAAACAAAATGACCGTTACCGATCATTTTTTACCGTTTAATAAGCACGAACGCTTACCTGAAGATCCAAATGATTGGCAGCAAGCAGAGCGGTTGCTTGTATACATCGCAGCGCTTTGTAATGACTCGTATATTAATCGGGATAAACAGGAAGTTGGCGATCCAACAGAAACTGCTTTAATCAACTTTGCAAACAAGCATGCACAGAACTATGAAGAGTTACGAAAAAAATATCCTCGAGAAGCTGAGTTACCATTCGATTCAGATCGAAAACTGATGTCGACCGTCCATACTATAGATGGCACAAAAATGCTCTTGGCTAAGGGCGGACCAGATGTGATGTTCCATCGCTCCAGTTATGTGTTCGTAGACGGAGAAGAGCAACCAATGACGGATGATTTACTGGATCGTTTTGAAGGAGCAAATGAGGAATTTTCCAATCAAGCACTACGTGTGCTGGCATACGGCTATAAACGTTTACCAGATAATAAAACAGAAATAACTCATGATGATGAGTATGATTTCGTATTAGTCGGACTAACGGCAATGATGGACCCGCCTAGAGAGGCTGTTTACGGCTCCATCGAAGAATCCAAGGCAGCAGGCATTCGGACGATTATGATTACTGGCGATCATAAAACGACAGCACGAGCAATTGGTCGAGATATCGGTTTAATGGGAGACAATGATATTGCCATTACAGGGAAAGAACTTGATAAGATGTCAGATGAAGAGTTAGAGGAGAAGATAGAGCAAATTTCTGTTTATGCTCGTGTGTCCCCAGAAAACAAAATCAGGATTGTGCGTGCTTGGCAACGAAGAGGAGCAGTTACTGCCATGACAGGGGATGGAGTCAATGATGCCCCTGCTTTAAAACAAGCTGATATTGGGATAGCTATGGGAAGTGGTACCGATGTTTCGAAGGATTCTTCCGCGATGATTTTAACAGATGATAATTTCGTATCGATTGTGAATGCTGTCCAAGTCGGCAGAACGGTATACGATAATATTAAGAAAGCGATTGGCTATTTGTTTGCTGGTAACCTAGGTGCAATTATTGCTATTCTGTATGCTGTTATCTTCAATTTACCAAATCCATTTACAGCGTTACAATTGTTGTTTATTAACTTAGTGAATGACTCGTTGCCTGCAATAGCGCTAGGAATGGAAAAATCAGAACCAAATGTGATGAAACGCAAGCCACGTCCGACTGGTGAAGGGATTTTTGCTGGCGGAACCCTACAAACCGTACTAACTCGGGGGATCCTAATTGCTATTGCGGTTGTCATTTCCTTCTATATCGGGTTATCTCATTCTAATGAAATGGGAGTAGCGATGGCGTTTACCACATTAATTATTTCGCGTACATTACAAACTTTTGCTGCACGTTCGAATACGGAGACGTCCATAAAAATTGGTTTCTTCTCCAATAAATATGTCATAGGTGCTGTATTGCTTGGATTTGTTTTATACGGTATTACGGTACTTCCATTTGCAAGAGGCGTATTTAATATACCTGCTGCATTTAGCTTTATAGATTGGACTATTGCAACAGGTTTAGCGGTCGCAGCGGTGATTTGTATGGAAGTAGCGAAAAAATTATTTAGACGGGCTTAGAGGTTTCTGTTTATAAAGGCGCTGAAATAGGGTGTTCTATTCAGCCAAATTCCTATAATATAAAGAAAAACAACTGGGGTTACTAAAATGAGGAAGCACCGGCTGTTTTTCATAAAAGTTTACTGGACGTGTTGAAAAAGAAGTATAAGCTTAAGATAGAAAAATGTTTAACTAAGTAGAGAGAGGGGACCATAAACATTGTTACAGGATGCTTGGTTTACGGTACAACAAATAAATGACGATACATTTGCTATTAGCGAGTACGGTCATTGGGAAAAAGTACATTCCTTTTTATTAATAGGTGAAGATAAAGCGGCACTGATTGATACTGGTTTAGGAATTGATAGCATGAAAAGAATAACAGATCAATTGACAACGAAACCGATTGAAGTAATCACAACGCATGTTCATGTAGATCATATTGGCAGTCATGGAGAATATGACACGATTCATGTTCATGAAAGAGATCAAGACTGGCTCATTCATGGAATTGAGGGTTTGACACTACAACAGATAAGAAAAGATATAGCAAGAGATATTACACTTCCAACCCCGGCAACGTTTAACCCTAAAACATATATGCCATTTCAAGGAATTCCCACCAATATATTGAAGGATGGAGACATTATAGAGTTAGGGAACAGACAGCTAACAATCTATCATACGCCAGGACATTCGCCGGGGCATATCGCCGTATTTGATGAAAAGCAGGGGTATTTATTTACGGGAGATTTATTGTATGATCAAACACCTATCTATGCTTTTTATCCATCAGCAAATCCAGTTGATTTAGTTTCCTCTTTAGAAAAAATTTCTAACATAGATGGGGTGAAGAAGGTGTTTGGCTCTCATAATACATTAGGATTGGATGTATCCATATTACAAGAAGTGAAGCAAGCAGTAACTTATTTACAAAAGCACGATCTTGTAAAGTTTGGAACTGGGGTACATGAATTCAATGGTTTTTGCATACAATTTTAATAAAGATTGTAATGACCGTTTACTTCAGCTCCGTTAACATGCATGTCGGGAGTAATAGCAAATTGCCCGGTTTTCATTTGGACCAAAATCGGGTATACTGTACATAGATAGCCAAATGAATAAAAACCGCCTGGTGCTGGAACACCAAACGGTTTCGTGCATAGCCCTTAAAGGGGGCGACTCACATTTTGAGAAAAGTAACCATTAAATGCTTGTCAGGCTAGGGTGGTTACTTTTTTTCTGACAGAATAGCTACAATGAGCGTCCCGAAAGAGATCATTAAGACCAACCCTTCGAAAACTGTCATATAGGCCTCACCCCCTTTCTGAAAGGGATGAGCCACCACCCAAAAGCCTTATGCACTAATTGCATTATATCATACGGTGGATTTACAGCTAAAGGGTCATAAGACTTAGACTTCAAGCGTTAGTTGATGGTGCCAGTGTAAATAAAAAATTGTACTTTCAAGGAATTAACCTTATTATTTTTTATCCTGCATAGAAGGTACTGTAAGACTCCTACTTCAGGAGTCGGATCATCTATACTGCAACAAGTTTAAGTGGGAGATAACAGCGCCTAAATGTTCTTGTTCATAAGAGGCTTTTAGGTCATACCATTACGGTACTAACAATCCGTTGGGGATGAATGAAAATCCCTCACGGATTGAATATTCACTTTATGGCATACGTATGCTTTGTTGCTTATAAATGAATGGTCATTGTTTCGTTTCAACTAGTGGGAGATGGAGCCTCTTAGTTGACTTGATAGAGTATACATAAGGGATGGGGAGGGCTTTAGTTGGATATTGTAAATCAAAATCGCATAGCATGGGATCAGAAAGTGGAAGATGGGGCAGTTTATACACAGGAAGTGACAACCGAGTTAATCAAAAAAAGTAAGGCAGGAGACTGGGGGATTACGGTCAAGACAAAAAAACCTGTTCCAAAAAGCTGGTTTCCTCCGTCACTTAAAGGAAAGAAAATTTTATGTTTAGCTTCAGGTGGAGGGCAGCAAGGACCTATCTTAGCTGCAGCTGGAGGCGACGTTACTGTGTTCGATATTTCTGAGCGGCAGCTAGAGAAAGATAAACTTGTTGCTAGGTGTGAAGGATTACAGCTGAAAACAGTACAGGGTGATATGACAAATCTATCCTGTTTTAAAAATGGTGCATTTGATATAATCATACACCCAGTATCGAATTTATTTGTGGAAGATATTTCACTTGTTTGGCAGGAGGCTTACCGGGTATTAAAAGATAAAGGTACGCTTATTTCAGGTTTTACGAATCCTGTTTTATTTATTTTTGATGATGCGGAGGACCAGAAGGGAAATTTGGTTGTTAAACATGAGATCCCTTTTCATTCTTTACAACATCTTACTCAAGCGGAAGCAGAAGCTTATATAGAAGCTAAGCATACAATTGAATTTGGACATACATTGGAAGACCAAATACAAGGTCAAATAGAAGCCGGTTTTTCCATCACTGGTTTCTATGAAGACGATTTTGGTGGAAGCCGACCGTTGGATCAATATTTAAAGTGCTTTATTGCCACAAAGGCAGTTAAAATAAGTCTTTAGAATAAATACGCTAAAGAGAGGGCAACACATGGAGGTGTAAAGATCACCTCGCACACTTTATTGTGAAGATGTGAACATTAATTATGATTCATGTCAAGGCGTTAACGTTAAAAATCAACCGCTAAATCCGAACGTTACAATTTTTACATCAAAAAGTCATAAAATATACATTTGAAATTCCTCATCATTTCATTTAGGATATAACTATATATAGTATTAAAATTAATTATTGATACTATATATAGATGGAATGTGTAAAGAGGTTGTCTGTTTATACGCTTAAATAAAAGGCTAGGTTCGCAGTTATCCCGCATATAAGTGCTGTAAGACTCCCGGCTTTGAGAATTGGAGAAATCCATACTACAACACAAGTCTAAGTGGAGATAACAGCACCTAAATGCCCTTTTTCGTAAGAGGCCTTTAGGTCATACCCTTGCGGTACTAACAATCAGTGGTGCTGAAAGAAAACCCCATTGTAAAAGATTCACTTTATCTGCTTTTGTTGCCTTGCATTTAACATACCTTTATTACATAAAAATTTATGATTCATTTGGAAAGGACGAGGAGAAATAAAATGATCGAAACAAAATCTGCTCCTATAAGTGAAGACCAAGAACTAATGCTGGCTTTTCAAGATATTGTATCAAGCTCTAACCAAGATTTAATTCAAGAAAATGCCAATGTCGATGGGCGATCTCCGTGTGGGCAAATGAACAAATTTGCTAATGAAAGTGCTAAATTTTATGCGAAACAACAGATGTTAAGTGAAGAAGCGAAACAAGCTGTAGATGAAAACTACATCCATATCCATGATTTAGACTATATGCCTACAGGAACGGCGACTTGCTGTCAAATTCCTTTAGGTAAATTACTGGAAAGAGGATTTAATACTGGACATGGACATATGCGATCACCACAAACGATTTTAAGTGCGATGGCATTAGCGGCGATTATTTTTCAAAGCAATCAAAATCAACAGCATGGGGGACAAAGCTTTCAAGCTTTCGATTATGATTTAGCTCCATTTGTAACAAGGTCGTATAAAAAACAATTGCATAAATTGCAACAATACAAGCTTCCGCTTTCCAAAAATGAATTGGAGGAATTAGCTTGGGCAGAGACAGATCATGAATGCTATCAAGCTTGTGAAGCGTTTATTCATAATTTGAACAGTCTTCATTCCCGGAGTGGTGGACAGGTCCCATTTACTTCCATCAATTATGGTACAGATACAAGTAAAGAAGGCAGAATGATTATTAAGAATTTGTTACTAGCTACCCAAGCAGGACTTGGAAAGGGAGAAACACCGATTTTCCCAATTCAAATTTTTAAAATGAAAAAGGGAATTAATTTTTATAAAGAAGATCCGAATTATGACTTGTACCAGCTTGCTCTTAAGACTACGGCAAAGCGGTTATTTCCGAACTTTAGCTTTATAGATGCACCATTTAATTTGGAGTATTATGAAGAAGGAAATCCTGAATCTGAAGTAGCGTACATGGGTTGTCGCACACGTATTATGGCTAACCGTCATGGGAAAGAAAATAGTGTTGGGCGTGGAAATTTATCGTTTACAAGTATTAATTTAGTGAAAATAGCGCTTACGTCACAAACTTTTGAAGCATTTATCCAAAAATTAGATGAATATACTGATGTAGTGATTCGGCAATTATATGAACGATATATATTCCAAACACATAAACTTGTGAAAGATTTCACCTTTTTACATGGTGAAGGAGTTTGGACAGGAAGCTCTGAGCTCGGACCAGAGGATAGATTAGAAAAAGTGTTAAAGCAGGGAAGTTTAAGCGTTGGTTTCATCGGTTTGGCGGAATGTTTAGTAGCATTAACTGGTAAGCATCATGGAGAATCCGATGAAGCGCAGAATTTAGGTGAAGAAATTGTTGCTTTTTTACGGCAAAAATGTGATCAGGCATGTGAGCAATACGATTTAAATTACTCGTTGATTGCGACACCTGCAGAAGGGCTAAGTGGACGTTTTACCAAACGGGACCAAAAAGAATTTGGTAAGATTAAAGGTGTTACAGACAGAGATTACTATACGAATTCTTTCCATATTCCTGTGTATTATCCGATCTGTGCTATGGAGAAAATAAAACGAGAAGCTGTGTATCATCCGTATACGAATGCAGGTCATATTACGTATATCGAAGTAGATGGTGATATAAGCAAGAATTTAAAGGCTATGGATACACTCGTTAAAACAATGGCTGAAAGTGGAATTGGTTATGGCAGTGTTAATCATCCGGTTGATCGTTGTAAAAATTGCGGCTATACAGGGATGATTGATAATGAATGCCCTAGTTGTCAAATAACCGATGAAAAGCAAATTGATCGAATTCGACGCATTACCGGCTACCTCGTAGGAACGATGGATAAGTGGAATACAGCAAAGGCTTCTGAAGAGCATGATCGAGTGAGACACGTATAATGGATACAGCAAGGGTTTTATCCATCTATCATGATTCCGTAGTAGACGGAGAGGGATTACGTACCGTGATTTTTTTCGCTGGCTGCCCCCATCACTGTAAAGGATGCCATAATCCGAAGTCCTGGAATATAAGAAATGGAAAAGAGATGCATGTGCAGCAAATTATTGATGAGGCTCTGAATCCATTGACAGATATTACGTTAAGTGGTGGAGATCCGTTTTACCAAGCAGAAGCTGTAGCAAAGGTTGCTAAACGACTTAAAGAACATGGTAAAAATATTTGGGCGTATACTGGATGGACGATTGAACAGCTAATGGAAAATAACGACGCCCATCAATTAGAGCTACTTCAATATGTGGATGTACTTGTTGACGGCCCATTTATTTTATCTCAACGGGATTTAACCTTATCGTTTCGTGGAAGTAGAAATCAACGCATCATTGATATGAATGATTATCGCATACATTAGCCTTAGCTGAAGAAAAATATCGGCTAAAAAACAACTACCCTAACCGGGCTCACGCTAAAGTCATTTGACAAGCAAAGGCCCGGTTTTTGTTTTATAAGAATCTATGCTTTATGCATGTATAAGTCTTATAAAACAGCACAAACTAAGCGTGACATTTTGGAAAGGAGTTTGTGCCATGAATCAGTTAACGCAAACCGAATTAGAAAACTTGCGTAAAATTATTGGAGGTCATGGGATGATCGCCAATAAGCTGGAAACGTACGCGCAATCAGCAACGGATCAAGAACTGAAATCAATTTTAATGCAGGATGCACAATCTGCTAGGCAGGCGCAGCAGCAACTGCTACCATTTTTACAATAGGAGGGCTCACATGTTACAGGATAAGGATATTGTAAATGATTACTTAAATGGACTGAATTCCAGCTTGAAAAGTTATGCCGATTATATTGCTCAAGCTAATAATGCGCAACTTAGACAAACATTGATTAATTTGCGAAATGGTGATGAGGCACGTCAACGAGCACTTTATAGTTACGCATCTCAAAAAGGGTTCTATAAACCTGCTATGCCAGCAACACAGCAAGACGTGCAGCAAGTGAAATCAGAGCTAACTTCCGGTCAATAATCGATTCGACCTGAATTAATGGTAGTCTCCTACCATTCTATCCGCTTATAACAAGCAAGCTATTTTATGTAAAAACCTTCCTATGCTATGATGATCTTGGAATAGGAGGGTTTTTCTTGATTTATATTGGATTAACGGGATGGGGGGACCATTACTCCTTATATCCGGAGCAAATGAAAGCAAAAGATAAATTAGCAGAATATAGTAGCCATTTTCTCGTTGTTGAAGTGGATGCATCGTTTTATGCGATACAGCCGATTCGAAATGTAGAAAAGTGGGTAAAAGAGACGCCGGCAAATTTTCAATTTGTTGTAAAAGCTTACCAAGGAATGACGGGCCATCAACGAACGGAAGAAGAGCGCCCTTTTGCTTCAAAAAAGGAAATGTTTGAGGCATTTATAGCTTCGTTACAGCCATATCAAGATGTAAATAAGCTAGCAATGGTTTTATTTCAATTTCCACCTTGGTTTGATTGCACGAAGCAAAATGTTATGTATTTGCGCTATTGTAAACAAATGATGGGGGGTATTCCAGTTGCATTGGAATTTAGAAATCAATCCTGGTTTAGCGAGCGCTTTCGAGAAGAAACATTATCGTTTATGAAGGAAGAAGGCTGGATTCATTCTATTGTAGATGAGCCACAAGCGGGAGAAGGGTCGATTCCGACGGTTCCGGTAGTGACGGATGAAGAAAAGACGCTCCTCCGTTTTCATGGCAGAAATGTAATTGGGTGGAATAAGCCAAATAGTGCGGAAACGAACTGGCGTGATGTGCGTTATTTATATAAATATAATGAAGAAGAACTGTTAAAATGGAAAACGATATTACAGGAACTGGAGAAAGAAACGAAGGATATTATCGTGTTATTTAATAATAATTCAGGCGGCGATGCTGCTGGGAATGCAAAGCAATTACAGAAGCTTTTAGGTATCGAGTATAAAGGGCTTGCGCCAAAGCAATTAGGATTGTTTTGAATTTAGTAATGGATGTCATAAATGTAATAAGCCATCTATATACAATTATACAATTCATTTGAATGTTATAATTTCCTTAGGACGCTTGGGGTAACATTTATTAGAGATCTTCTAGTAGTTTTTTGAAACTGAATGGAGGGCTTTTTTTTACACTATAGGAAAGTATAAGATTTTTTTGGTTTATAGTATAGAAAGCATAAAATTTGTTGCTTTGGGATAAGGGAATAACTGAATAGCCACGTCCGGCTTCAGCGCCCAGCAAAGATGCGACTTTAGAAATGCGCCCTACGATAAGTCATCATCGGTTCGCGGCAAAGAGGAAGACCGACTAAAAACGGGCTTGCCGCTCAGGCGTCGGCATACCCCTGGTTGCAGGGGCATGATTCCTAAATCTTTAGTTGATTCGTTCCATTCGCTACGTTGCTAAACGGGCTCCCTGCGCCTTTGTTCAGAGATAAGAAAGGTTGACAAGTTTAAGATCCTTATCTATCCTATTGTTAATTTTCTTTATCTAAAATGGATATTCAGGGTTAGTAGTCCTACTCTAAAAAACAAATCACAGTAACTATCTTTAAACTAGATAATTACTGTGTTTGTACTTATTACTTATTTAACCGCACCACGTGTAACGTTACTAATGATCCATTTTTGAGCAATCAGATAAACAATTACCATCGGCAATAGCGCTAGTAAATAGGAAGCGAACGCTAAATTATAGTTCGTGCTAAATTCCAATTGGAAAATATATTGAACTAACGGTAAAGTGGCATGTTCCGGATCTGTCAGTATGACCAATGGAAGCATGAAGTCATTCCATGCATATAAAGCTGTAAGTATAGCTACTGTTGCATTCATTGGTGATAGAAGGGGGAAGATAACTTTCCAAAAGATCTTCCATGAACTTGCGCCGTCCATGACAGCTGCCTCTTCCAGTGCAACTGGAATTGACTTAATATATCCCACATAGATAAAGACATTAAAGGACAACTGGAACACGATATAAAGAAAAATGAGTCCGATGAGATTATCCATACCAGCGATGGCTGTTTGTCTCACTAATGGCAGCATAATAATCGGGAACGGTACGAACATAGCGCTTACAAAGTAATAAAATAAGCCTTTAAAAAATTTTTTATGCATATTTCTGGCAATTGCATAGGAAACAAGAGAATTCGTTAATACCGTTAATACAACGACAGAAAACGTAACGATAAAGCTATTTGATAATGCTTGAAAGAAATTGGTCATTTCAATCGCATCAAGAAAATTTTGAAAACGCCATTCATCTGGTAGAGAAAGTAATGGTTTTACCATTTCCCCCGGTGTTTTCAAAGCAATATTAATCGTTAAATATAACGGGAAAAAGATCAATAATGTTCCGATAATTAACAGGCTAGTAACAAGCCAATTTTTCTTTTTTCTCATTGTTGTACCTCCCGTTTTTGTAAGAATCGCAGTTGAATAATGGAAAGGGCAACGATGACAATAAAGTATATAACTGCGTTAGCAGATTGATAGCCAAATTGCCCGCCTTCAAATCCACCTCGATAAATTAATACGGAAATGGATTCCGTTGCATATCCTGGGCCACCGCCAGTTAAAGCAATGATATGGTCAAATACCATTAAAAATGTTTTCAATGCAAGTACCATATTAATCGTGAAAAATGGCGCAATTAGTGGAAATGTAATTTTCCAAAACCTTTTCCATGGTGAAGCTCCATCAATTGCTGCAGCCTCATAAACATCTTCAGGAACGGTTTGTAAGCCTGCTAGGTAAAGAATCGTATTAAAAGCTGTCGCTTGCCATACAGCCATGATGACAACGCCAACCCAAGCATAGTCAGGACTGCCTAAAATATTGGTCGCTAGCGCCTGAATACCTAGAGCATCGGAAAATTGCGGTAAAAAGATCGTGAAAATGAATTGGAAAATGAATCCAACAATAAGAATACTTAATATATTTGGTAAGAAATAGACTGCTCGTAATGTCTTTTGGAATTTAATATTTGCATTTAAGCCAAGAGCGATTAATAAACTAAAGATATTTACTAAGACTGTTGATACAATAGCAAACTGAAATGTAAAGCCATATGCGTTTAAGGCACGCATATCTTTAAACACATTTACATAATTAGAAAGCCCGATAAAATCCCAATCCCCGTACCCTCTCCAATTCGTGAAGCTATAAAATATTCCTTGAAGGAGAGGAAATGTATGAAAGATAAAAAACAAAATAACGGCAGGGATGGTCATTAGCAAAAATGCACGTTGTCGACTTTTCAATTCATTCACTTCCTTAATACCTTAATTGGATTTGGTCCCACTCTCGATCTAAGTCTTTTAACAATTTGGAAATGTTACCTTGATAAAGAAATTCTTGTATCATATTTTGAGCCCCCATTCCAGCCGGATAAAAATGGTCTGGAAAACTGCTTATTTTTCCTTCTGTAAAGTTATCTTGAATGCCTTCCATAATTGGATCATCAGAAATGACGTCTTTACGAACAGAAAAGGCAGATTGTTCTTCCATATATTGCTGCTGTTGCTGTTCTTCCATCATAAAAGAAATAAATTGCTTTGCTTCTTCAGGATGCTTGGATTCTTTTAAAGTGGCAAAAAGAACATCAATACCCGAAACTAACTTGTTTTTAGTGGGATCATTCGTAACTGGCATTGCAAATACACCGAGGTCAAGTTCAGGATTTAACTTGAGTAGCTCTGGAATCGCCCAGTTTCCTTGGGAATAGAAAACGCCCTTTCCTTGTGAGAATTCACGGTTTCCATCATTGTAGCCGATCCCAAACATGCGATCATGCCCGTAATCTTTTAATTGTAATAATTTTTCTGCTACATCTTGATGGGTACCTTGAAACGTCACTTCTTTATTTGTTTTTTTCTCGGCAAATTGTTTCGGTTGCAGATTCCCTGCCAACGAATTCCAAGCTGGCATTGTTGTCCATGAATCCTGGAAAGTAAAGTAGATCGGTATTTCTCCAACTGCTTTTGCTTTTTGCAGCAATTGAATGAATTCATCCCATGTTTTTGGAACATCTTCTCCCAGTTCTTTTAACTTGGTCTTGTTGTAAATCATCGTATTGGCGTTAGCCGCAAAGGGCACACCATGTATTCCTTTCTTTTCGGAGCCTTCTAGATCAGAAATGGTTTGTAAATATGCTGGTTGAATAGGGTCCAGCATAGGCTCACCTTCGTAGTTTACTAACATATCAACACTTACTAATTCCCTATATAAAGCATTACCGGCAATGGCTAGCATATCTGGCATATCATTTTTTACTAGCCTAGTTCGTAATAAAGTCTCTGCGTCAGGTGGAGCATATAAATTAATTCGAATGTTAGGATGCTGCTCTTCAAAACGTTCAATCATCGATTCGTATGTAGCTATATTTTCAGCTTTATTGGAAAATAGCTCTAGTTCCACCATATTTTCTTTCGGGGAAGAAATGTCACTACAGCCGACAAGCAGGGCAGCTGTAGTGAGTGAGACGACTAGAGAAGAAATCAATCGCATTAAAAATCTCCTTCTTTCTAAGTGAGCCTATACACAAAGGCTTCATATGGATTTAAGGTAAATTGGCTAAGCGTATGCATGGTATCCGTTGCCTCGTTTGTAATGAGTATTTCTTTCCCTGCTGATAAATTAAGTAATTCACATGTTTGGTTTTGAGCTGTAAAGTTACATACCACAAGCAATGTGTCATCTTGATAATTTCGAGTGTAAGCAAATATTTCTTCACTATCCTCTAGTAATAATTCAAATTTTCCATGCACAATAGTTGGTTCTTGCTTACGCAATGCAATTAGCTGCTGATAGTAATAGAAAATAGATTCTGGATCGGCAAGCGCTGCTTCTACATTAATGTTGATATAATTAGGATTCACTTTCAACCAAGGTTCTCCAGTCGTAAATCCTGCATGCGGATTGCCATTCCATTGCATTGGGGTTCGGGCATTATCACGACCAATTGCATAGATTGCTTCCATCAGTTTTTCTTTATTATGTCCTTGTGCCAGACGTTCGTTATACCAATTAATCAGTTCGATATCTTCATAATCATCAATAGAAGGGAATCGGACATTTGTCATGCCAATTTCTTCACCTTGATAAATATATGGTGTTCCTTTCATACCGTGGAGTAGAGTTGCTAGCATTTTCGCAGATTTCTCACGGTATTCCTTTTCATTACCGAAGCGGGAAACAACTCTGGGCTGATCATGATTATTCCAGTACAAGCTATTCCAGCCTTCCTTTTCTAGTCCATATTGCCATTTGCTTAAAATTTCTTTTAAGTCAGTAAGCTTCCAAGGCATGTTGGACCATTTTCCATCAGGACCATTCCAAAGACCCATATGTTCAAAATGAAATACCATATTTAATTCTTCACGTTCTTCCCCAGTGTAAAGCTTAGCATCTTCAACCGTTGCACCCGGCATTTCCCCAACAGTCATAATGTCATAATCGGCTAATACTTTTTGATTCATTTCATGCAAAAATTCATGAATACGAGGTCCATTCATATGAAATTCAAATGCAGACACAAGTTCTTTCCCTGGATCAGGTTCACGTTCTGGCATCGTTTGATCTTTGGAAATTAAGTTGATTACATCCATACGGAAGCCATCAATTCCTTTATCTAACCACCAGCGCATCATTTGATATACATCGTTACGTACTGCTGGATTTTCCCAATTTAAGTCAGGTTGCTTCTCACTGAACATATGGAGAAAGTACTCTCCAGTTGCTTCATCATATTTCCAGGCAGATCCACTAAATGCAGATTCCCAATTTGTTGGGGGCTGACCATTTTCTTTGCCTTTTTTCCAAATATAATAATCTCTTTTTGGATTATCCTTGCTTGATCTAGATTCGACAAACCATGCATGTTCATCCGATGTATGGTTAACGACTAGATCCATCACGATCTTTAATCCACGTTTATGTGCTTCTTCGAGTAACGCATCAAAATCTTCCATCGTTCCAAATTCATCCATAATTTTTTGGTAATCGCGAATATCGTATCCGTTATCATCATTTGGAGAATCATAAACAGGAGATAGCCAAATGACATCAATTCCAAGCTTTTTCAGGTAGTCTAATTTTTGAATAATTCCTTGTAAATCACCAATACCATCACCATTACTATCATGAAAGCTGCGTGGATATATTTGATAAACAACGCTTTCTTTCCACCAATTTTTCTCTGTCATGAAATCATCCTCTTCCTTCTAGGTTAAACGTTTACTCTCTACGTAAAAAGAAAAGGTGAGAACCTGCCTTTACTGTTTGTTCACCGATTCTCTTTCGACTATTTTATGTTTCAGGCTGAGCGATTCAATATCTTCGCCCATAATAGAATGACATAATAACTCTGCAGCACGGTTCCCCATTGTGTCAAACTCTTGCGATACGGTTGTTAAGGCCGGTACGGTCATCATAGCTAACTTTGTATTATCATAACCAATAATGGATAGATCATCAGGTACACGAATCCCTTGTGCATGTGCTTCAGATATGACACCTGCAGCCATTTCATCACTAGCTGCAAAGATAGCAGTTGTTTCTGGATGATGCGCCATAATCGAACGAAACGCATGTTTACCATCTTCAAAATTAAAGGCATGACTCCAACTGATTTGTGTCGCTTTACATGGTAAGTTTGCATCTGCTAATGCTTGCTTAAATCCTTCTATTCGTGGAGTACCTGCGATTAAATCATGAGACGGCCCACTAACCATAGCAAGCTGTGAATGTCCGTGCTTGATTAAATATTGCGTAGCGTCATAGGAAGCTTGCTGATCATTAACTTTTACTTCTGGTATACCTTCTATTTCTGATGTTCCAGCTAATGTAACAAATGGTACAGCCATTTGCTTTACCATTTTTTGAAAATCAGACGTTAGCCTTGCATTGGCAAAGATAACACCTTCGACCTGTTTTTCGTAAAGCAATTGTAAATAGTGCTCCGTTTTATCTGGATCAGATAACGTGTTACACACGATAACACTTTTGTCAAACGCCTGCGCAGCTGCTTCAATCCCGTGAAGAAGCTCTGCACTTACCATCCCTGATACTACTGGAAACAATACACCAATTGTTCCGCTTTCATTGTTAATCAGACCACGGGCAATAGCATTTGGAAAGTAGCCCATTCGTTCAATCGTTTGCATTACATGCTGCCTTGTTTTATCGGAGTAGCCTTTTCCCGTATTATTTAATATCCGAGAAACAGTCGCAATGGAGACATTAGCTTCTCTAGCAACATCTTTAATCGTTGATTTTTTCATACTATCTTCCTTATAGAGTAAACGTTTACTTTATTTTAGCGGATGATAGGTACGATGTCAACTAGAGAAGAAGGGTGTCGCTTGTTGTTTTGTAAACTAATGCTGTGAAAACCTTTCCCCTAGTTGCATCGAAAAAGCCACTCGCATCACGACTGAGGTCGCTCACATTGCGATCAAAGTAGCTCTCATTCCACGAGTAATGTCGCTCACCCTGTGCGGAAATTCGTTCGCCCACTCTATAAATCCGTTCGCTCCATCAAGAGAATCGTTTATCGGAAAATTTTTCTTATTTCTATTTACCTTTCTTTGACTCCGCTCATTTGCTATTGCATTTTTTCGCATCTTGATGTAGTATAAGTAAAAATCAACTATCTATAAAAAGCAATGAAGAGGGCAAGCATTGTTTTTACAGCTGGCAGAGAGGGGAGAAAGGGTGAGAGCTCCCTAGTGATGGAAAATAATGTACCACCTCATAAGCTGTATTGGGGAAACAAAGTAACCAATACCGTAAAGCTACGTTACAGCACATTAAGCCAAATAGGTAGTATTGCCGTTTGGAAAATTGGGTGGAACCACGGATAACACATTCGTCCCTTTCTAGGGATGGATGTGTTTTTTTACTGGCAAAGCATGAAGGTGACTGCATCATAACTGCACTGATTGATTTTTGTTTAAAAATGTAGGTGCAAGGTGATATAGCAATTGCAATAGGGGTTACTTTATTTTTATTAAAAGGAAAATAAGCAAACGCAATGAAGAGGGCAAGCATTATTTTTACAGCTGGCAGAGAGGGGAGAAAAGGTGAGAGCTCCCTAGTGATGGAAAATAATGTACCACCTCAAAAGCTGTATTGGGGAAACAAGAGTAACCAGTACCGTAAAGCTACGTTACAGCACAATAAGCCAAATAGGTAGTATTGCCATTTGGGAAATTGGGTGGAACCACGGATAACACATTCGTCCCTTTCTAGGGATGGATGTGTTTTTTGTACTATAAGAAATTATAAAATGAGGTGCTTGGGGGATAACGAAATAACTGAATAGCCACGTCCTGCGCCTGCGCCAGCAACTAGGCACTTTAGAAATGCGCCCTACGATAAGTCATCATCGGTTCGTGGCAAAGAGGAAGGCCGACTAAAAACGGGCTTGCCGCCTGACGTCGGCATACCCCTGTTTTTAGTGGCATGATTCCTTTGTCTTTAGTTGATTCGTTCCATTCGCTACGTTGCTAAACGGGCGCCCCGCGCCTTTGTTCCACTATAGGAAACACGAGATGCGCAGAATCTTCGCGATACATAGAGTGACCAATGGAGTTTACTGGAAAGTCGCCGGAGTTCACAATTTATCCAATAACTTCAAGCAAGAACTTCCTTTCTAATATGGGAAATACGTTGCAAGCAACGTTCTATAAGGTTTTACTTAAATATTGAAATTTCAAGGAGGTTATAGGTGATGTCAAATTCCGTAATTCAAGTGCAACTAGCAGATGGAAAAGTGAAAGAATATCAACAAAGCATTACTGTAGTAGAGGTGGCTGCGTCTATTAGTTCAAGCTTAGGTAAAAATGCGGTGGCAGCAAAAGTAAATGGAAAGATGGTAGATGTAAACTACAAGCTAATGGAAAATGCTGTAGTTGAAATTTTTACTTTAGAATCAGAAGAAGGATTAAGCGTATTAAGACATACCACAGCCCACGTGCTGGCACAAGCAGTGAAAAGATTGCACCGTGATGTGCAATTGGGCATTGGCCCAGTGATTGAGCATGGTTTTTATTATGATTTTAAGTTAAAGGAATCATTTAACGAGGATGATTTGCAACAAATTGAGGCAGAAATGAAGACGATTATAAAAGAGGATTTAGCGATCAAACGAGAATTAATATCGTATGATGCTGCAGTACAGCTATTTACGGAACGAAATGAAGCATTAAAGCTAGAACTTTTAGAAAGCCTTGATAAGCACGAAACGATTACTATTTATCGCCAAGGAGAGTTTGTTGATCTTTGTCGAGGTCCCCATCTTCCAAGTACAGGGTATATTAAGGCCTTTCAGTTATCACATGTTTCTGGTGCATATTGGCGTGGAGATAGTGACAGAGATATGCTGCAGCGTATATATGGTTTTGCGTTTAAAAAACAGAGAGAATTGGAAGCTCATCTGGAATTTATAGCTGAAGCAAGGAAACGGGATCATCGCAAATTAGGAAAACAATTACAGCTATTTATGTTTTCTGAAGAAGCACCCGGAATGCCATTTTATTTGCCAAAGGGACAAATTATTCGCAATGAGTTAGAAAATCTTTCGCGAGAGATACAAAACCAAGCAGCCTACGATGAGGTTCGTACCCCGTTGATGATGAATCAGCGGTTATGGGAGCAGTCAGGTCATTGGGATCATTACCATGAGAATATGTATTTTACAGAAGTAGACGATACGAAGTTTGCAATGAAGCCGATGAATTGTCCTGGTCATATGTTGATTTATAAAAATAAGCTCTATTCTTATCGCGACTTACCGATTCGAATAGCAGAATTTGGTCAGGTACATCGGCATGAGTATAGCGGGGCGCTAAATGGTATGTTACGTGTACGAACTTTCTGTCAGGATGATGCCCATATTTTTGTTAGAAAGGATCAAATCGAAGCGGAAATCGCGCAGGTATTTCAGTTAATTGATCAGGTTTATCAAACATTTGGTTTTTCTTACACAGTGGAGTTATCTACACGTCCAGAAAAGTCCTTGGGGGAAGATCATTTATGGGAAGCATCTGAACAAGCACTTCAAAATGTTTTACATCAGTTAGCCGTCCCTTACCAATTAAATGAAGGAGATGGTGCATTCTATGGACCAAAAATTGACTTTCATATTAGGGACGCTCTTGGGCGTAGCCATCAATGTGCTACGATTCAATTAGATTTTCAAATGCCGGAGAAATTTGATCTATCGTATATTAATGAAAATAATGAAAAGGTTCGTCCTGTCGTAATTCATCGCGCCATATATGGTTCGATCGATCGTTTTTTCGGTATTCTAATTGAACATTTTGCTGGTGCTTTTCCTGTTTGGCTTGCACCTGTTCAAGTTCAACTCATCCCAGTTTCCAATGTACATTTGGAATACTGTAAAGCAGTGGAATCTACTTTAAAGCATCATGGAATCAGGGTTGAATTAGATGAAAGAGAAGAAAAGTTGGGCTATAAGATAAGAGAAGCGCAAATGCAAAAAATACCCTATACATTGGTGGTTGGTGACCAAGAGGAAGAGACTGCTACAATTAATGTAAGGATGTATGGAATAAAACGATCAGAGAAGAAAACATTAGCTGATTTTTTGAAAAAATTGAACCAGCAAATAAGGGAAAGAGTATTGTAGTTACTACAGAAATGTTTTGACAGTTTAAACTACAGGATTTATAATATAAGGAGAATAGAAAAGGAGGCTTAATAAAAGTATGAATTCAGGTAGACTACGTTTCGTAACTTTGAACAGGTAATTTCATATGTTCAAAAGCTCTGCCAGTGATTGCGGAGTAAGCGGGATTAGTCTGTCCTTTTTTAAAAACCTCATTTTCATAGAACGGATGATGGGAAAGGTGTCTCGTTATACCTTTCTTTTTTGTGCTTGAATAGCTTGTACAAATAATGCCTATCGTTAGCCAAGGAATTTGTTGCCACTAAATAGTGGTGGATATATTTAAATAAAGGCTTCGAATTGCATGACATCTCTGATGGAACTAAAAATGCAAATGTTAATGGAGACTAAATAGCCTGGTTAACGTATACATTACGTATCATAATGACCTTCTTCCTTTTACTTTAAAGATCACTGGCAATAGCTGGTGTTTTTTTATGTAACAAGTTAAGTACGATTAGGAAAGGAAGAAGTATAATGACGAAGAAAATGCATAAGTATAGCGGGAAAAAACTAAGTAGAGGGGAACCCCCCAATTACTTAGGACAACATTTACTCCATAAAAAACAAGTATTATATGAAATGATCAAGAAAGCTTCTGTCAGCAAGCAGGATACAGTATTGGAGCTAGGTGCAGGCAAGGGGGCATTAACGACTATCTTGGCACAAAAAGCAGCTAAAGTGTTGGCAGTAGAATATGATCATACGTTTGTTCAAATATTAAAATTGAAAACGGCCAAAAATAAAAACACGCAAATCATTCATGAAGATATTTTAAAAATAAATTTGCCTAAAAAGAAATATGTTGTGGTAGCTAGTATCCCATACGCTATTACGACACCAATTATGAAGATGCTGCTCAATCACCCTTCAGGAGCGTTTGACCGAGGAGTAATTATTATGGAAAAGGGAGCTGGCAAACGATTTACTGCAACGTTTATAAGAAATGCTTATGTACTGGTTTGGCGGATGTGGTTTGATCTTACCTATATGAAAGATGTTTCAAGGGATTGCTTCTCCCCACCACCAAAAGTAGATTCTGCGATGATCAAAATAACAAGAAAAAACCAGCCGCTCATTGAAAATAAGCATTATATGGCTTTTCTAGACCTTGCTCAATACGCACTTAAGCAGCCAAAAGCAAGTATGGAAATGGTTCTTAAAGGTGTATTCACTGCTCCGCAAATGAAACATTTGAAAAGAAATTTGGGTGTGAAATCTTCCACAATGATTGGAAAGCTTCCAGAAGAGCAGTGGCAGGTTGTATTTTATACGATGATTCAGCATGTTGCACGTCCGCTATGGCCTAAGCCAACTAACCCGAAAAAAGGATCCCATAAGCGAACCAGGTAAAAAAAGCGTTGAGTTCTCTGTAAAAGTATATTAAAAAACAAGCAAGTAGTACCTAAGGGTAAGCTACTTGCTTTAATAACTTTGCCATGCCTTTTCGTATTTTTCAATCAAGGTAGGGCGGATTAATGTATTGACATCTAGAGCTATTTCGTTGCCTTTTTTATCCACAATATGTTGATCAATGTCCTTACCAAACGTTGCTAGTCCGTCTAATACATCGTTGGTTAGAAACTTCGTATCAACAGAAATATCCATATCCTCTAAATCAAATTCCTCGCGTTTTGCCAGTACAAACCCCCAATCACCAAAGCTAGGAACGTCTACATGGAGATTGTCTGTATATAGTTCAGCTGCTTGAATGGTTTTATTAATCGACCAATACACTTCTGTAGCAAAAGTTGGACTTGTTGCCTGTACCATCATAGCGCCTCCGGGACGCAAGTGATTACGGACCAGCTGATAAAATTCAAGGGTATAGAGCTTATTTAAGGATTCATTGTTAGGGTCAGGCATATCAACAAGTATAATATCGTATAACTCCTGATGACCTTGTAAGTATTTAAAAGCGTCTGCATTCACAACCTTTACCCGCTCATCTTCAAAAGCCTGTTGATTTAGCTCAGTAATCTCATGGTGGCTTTTACCAAGGTGGGTTACTTTGGGGTCTAAATCAACAAGCGTCATGGATTTTATGTCATCGTATTTTTGTAATTCTCGTAGTGCCAGCCCATCCCCACCTCCTAACACAAGAACATTTTCAATTGAAGAAGCAGTAGCCATAGCCGGGTGGACGAGTACTTCATGATAGCGGTATTCATCTGTTGAACTAAATTGCAGTTGTCCATCTAAGAAAAGGCGCAGGTCCCCTTGCTCTTTTGTTAAGATAACTTGTTGATAAGCGGTTTGTTCGTTATAAATGATCGGGTCATTATATAGTTTTTGTTCAAAGAGAAAGGCAGTCTTCTCCCCGAAGATAACGCCAAGGACTAATACAACGAAAATAATAATGCCAGCGATAAAATGTCGCTTAAATGTTTGGATCTCTTTCTTAAAATAGACTAGAATCCATAAGGCAACAATTACGTTAATAAGCGCTACAATAAAGGCAGACTTAACTAATCCGAATTGTGGTCGGAACAAATAAACGAAAAGCAAGCCACCAATGAGTCCACCTGCGTAATCTGAGAATAGAACTCTTGCGGTACTTTTTTGTAAGGTGACGCCAATTTCATTTGCTTTACGGATTAAAATCGGGAGTTCAACCCCTGTAAGGGCGCCAACTACTAAGGTGATAAAGTAAAGAAAGAAAGCATCCATTCCTGAACTTAAAAAGGCAGTAACTCCAAATAATACAAATGTAGAAAAACCACCTATTAAACCGATTGCGAATTCAATCCAAACAAACGATAAAATTAAATTCTTGGTTACTTTTTCACTAAGCGTCGCACCAATTCCCATACCGGTTAAAAAGAGTGAAATGGTGAGAGTGTATTGTTTTACACCATCTCCCAGTAAGTAAGAGCCAGCTGCTCCAAATAAAACTTCAAAAATGATTCCACATATAGATACGATTCCAGAAGCCCAATAAATGGCTTTGCTTTGTTTAATGCTTAAATGATTCACACGTAAGTCTCCTTGTAAAAAAAATCATCTTAACCGTTCATGAGAGGCTTAAAGGTTCTTAGAAACATAACTTGTCCCGCTATATAAGGTGCTGTAATACTCCCAATTTCAGGATAATCTGTACCCAACAAGTCTAAGTGGGAGATAACAGCACCTAAATGCCCGGTTCGTTTTAGAGACCTTTAGGTCATACCATTACGGTACTAACAATCACTGGGGGATGCCCCCACTGGTGGAAGGTTCACTTAATACATACATTTCTAAGAGAGAAGAATAGGTGTTAGAGCTTTAATTGTATGTCTATTCGATAGACCAAAATACGTCTAACACTATTCTTGTTTCATTTGGTAGAAATAGCATATGTACCTTACTATTTTTACATGAATCAAAAATTTGAACAAGTTTGTAAAGATACTTTCTCCTCGATATGGATCCGATACATAGCAGAATGCTATAAATGTATCATTGGCATAATGATTGAATGAGTTCAAACTTGCAAACTGTTAATGGAACGTTCTAATCTGTGCTTTTACGATGGTATATAATTAAATTAAGTATATTTAATAGGATGGTAACGAATAGAAGAACTGCGGCAATGATTGCTACAGCCCCCATTGTATCCATAAGAGCAGACCAATCTTCCAGTTTTACTAGATGATAGCTATCGAAGATTTGCAAGCCTAGCGAAATTGCACAAGCACTAATGCTTATAATGGAAAGAATGGCCCAATTTTGATGGGTTTGTTTTTTATATTTCATGAGACTAACAATAGGAAGTATCCAAGCAATTAATCCAAGCACGAGACTACCAATATTAAGCATATCTGATTCTCCTTTTCCCTTGTTTAATTTTATCCCGCATATAAGGTGCTGGAAGATTCCCACTTCAGGAGTTGGATATCTCATATTGCGACAAGTCTAAGTGGGAGATAATAGCACCTACATATTCGTTCAGAGGCCTTTAGGTCATACCCTGGAGCTACTAACAAACCTTGGGGGTGAACGACAACCTCCACAGTTGGAAGATTCACTTTATCTTTTAAAAAAACTTCATTTCGTGCAATAGTCATTGTTGCTAGATTAATCTTATGAGAATGTTTAAAAAAAGGCAATCGACTAATAGGCCGATTGCAATCATTACAACTTGTTTTACTCTCATAAGTTAAGGTATTTCTTAGTATCGTATTAGCCTTTTTTAGAAGATAAGAAACCACCATGGCTAGCCTAGAGCGCGAGCCACCATCTATTATGAAAAATGTTGCTTTATAATGTTTAGATTCTTGAAATACTACCTAAAATAAATAAGTTATATAATGGTAAATAGCGTTTTTTCATACAAAGTATAAATTTAGGCGCTTGGAGATAACGAAATAACCGAAGCCACGTCCGGCGCATGAGCCCAGCAACGATGCGACTTTAGAAATGCGCCCTACGATACGGCCTCATCGGTTCGTCACAAAGAGGAAGGTCGACTAAAAACAGGCTTGCCGCTCAGGCGTCGGCATACCCCTGTTTTTAGTGGTATGCTTCCTTTATCCCGTAAAAAGGCGTTGTAGACTCCCACTTCAAGAATGGAAGAAGTGAGCTGAACAAGCCGAAGCGGGAGGTAACAGCACCTAAATCCCCGATTCGTTCAAGGGCCTTTAGGTCATACCCTGGTGGTACTAACAATCAGTGGGGATGAGGAAAACCCCGTTGATTGAAGGTTCACTTTATCTTTAGTTGATTCGTTCCATTCGCTACGTTGCTAAACGGTCGCCCCGCGCCTTTGTTCTTTCGTGGGGGTTCTTAAGTGATAGATGCCCCAATTACAAATCCAAGCCCAATGGATACACTCATGCTGATAATTCCAACAGCTATATTACCTTTTTGTAACTGTTCTTCCACAGAGAAATTACGCGTGAACAATTGGAATAGTAAATACGCTACCATTTGCAGGACGATCCCTACACCGCCCCAGATGAGTGTATCAATGATATTAGCACTATTATAGATAGAGAAGGCAAGAACGATACAGATTCCGACGATTTTCCCGCCGATCGATAAAGCTACAGCATGATTACCTTTTAAAACTTCATCCCAATCTTTGTATTTCTGTGTCATCAGTTCAAAAATAATTAAGCCTATAAGTACAATAAAAATAGCCACGAAAAAGTATATCAAAGTTGAAACAAATGGTTCCATGGAGTTCATCCTTTCTTTTCTTTAATTATTCGCATTATTTACCAGCACCTGGGCCGCCGCCTCGAACAGAGGAAGAACGGATAGATTTTGAATCACTTGACTTCTTGTATAAACCGCCCGAAGATTGATAGCCTCCATAACAGTCTCCGGAATTTTTACATTTGCTTTGACGTTTCTTCCCCCAATCATCAACGTCTAAAACTTCATCCAATAACCAAAGTGCAAATAAACCATTAAAAAAGCTCGGATTATAATTATCCCGTACGAATTGCTGTTCCGCAATTTCAACTGTTGAATTTTCCGGGTTATCTTCATCTTCTGTTACGATTACAAACAAGTTATCGTAAATAAGGGCTTGCTTGTTATCGCTTCTTTCACTTAGCTTTTCGGGTTCTTCATGCTCTTGTAGTTCGTTTACTACCTCATCAATGCTTTTGTCCTCAGCTATGTATATTTCAGATATGTCAGAGGAATTCTCTTGACTAGAAACAACATCTTGAAATGTATAATTTTGATCAATAAATTTAGCAATATCATGTTCAAACAGAGTTCCTTCTGAGGTACTGGCCTGACTTCCACAGGCGGTTAGAAAGAGCAATAAAGATACCAGAACAAAGGAAAGTGAACGCTTCATATTCTCACCTTCTTTTTTTGAGAATCTAAGTAAAGGCGCTCAGGAAGACACCATCCTGAGCGCCTAACTTATCTTATTCGTTAACGTTGCATAGAATGTGTATGAATTTACCCCGCATATAAGGTATATGAAGCCTCCCACTTCAAGGATCTGAAATGGTTTGGGTAGGAGACAACGCCACCTAAATGCCCGGTCCATTGGGCCTGTAAGATGTCGATCGCGGGAGGAGCGACGCACAGAAAAAAGGGGACTTAAGGGTTAAGTCTTTGTTCCACTATAGGAAAGTATAAGATTTTTTGGGTTTATAGTATAAGAAAAACAAAGGCTTCCGCATAAGACTTGGCGACAAGCCAAGTTTTTCTAAAGAGATAAGAAAGTATAAATTTAGGCGCTTGGAGATAACGAAATAACCGAAGCCACGTCCGGCTCATGAGCCCAGCAACGATGCGACTTTTTAGAAATGCGCCCTACGATAAGGCCTCATCGGTTCGTGGAAAAAAGGAAGGCCGACTAAAAACGGGCTTACCGCTCAGGCGTCGGCATACCCCTGTTTTTAGTGGCATGATTCCTAAATCTTTAGTTGATTCGTTCCATTCGCTACGTTGCTAAACGGGCGCCCCGCGCCTTTGTTCTATTTCACATTTCAGTAGGATATGGATGAAAACTCCTGCTGAATAAAGATCCCCTTCATCTGTTATATTTCTATCTGGATGTTATTCTTTGCCTAGTTTTTTCTTTAGGGCAGCAAGTTCATCATCGACATCACTTTTCTCCAGAGCTTCGAATTCGTCATCAAGGCTACGGCTAGAGCTTTGCATGTCCTCGCTTGTTTCTGCTTCTGCTTCATATTTAAGCACTTTTTCTTCCATGCGTTCAAAGCCTTGTTTGGATTCGTCGCTACCAATACCAGATAACGTACGGTTCATTTTTGTTCTTGTTTTTGCAGATTCTGCCCGTGCTTTCAAGGAATCCTTTTTCAACTTCATTTCCTGATATTCTGCCTTCATTTCATCTAGCTTCTGGCGTAATACCGTTGAGTCTTGTTTGGCACGCTCATAAGATTCTTTTAAGGAATCAGCTGTTTGCTGATGTAACTTTTTATCTTCCAAAGCACGTTTAGCAAGGTCATCATTTCCTGCTTCTACTGCTTTCATAGCTTGTTCTTCACGCTTTTTAACCATTTTCTGTGCATCTTCATATTTACGGTGCATCATTTTTTCATTTGCAATTTGTTTGGCAACAGCAGCTTCTGCTTCACGAATATCTTCTTCCATATCACGCATAAATTGATCGAGCATTTTTACAGGGTCTTCTGCTTTATCTAAAGCAGCGTTCAATTCAGATTCTACAACGGTTTTCATACGTTTGAAAAATTTAAACATGGTCATTCCTCCATTATATTTATTATTATTAACTACTAGCGATAATTTTTAATTCATATTCTTCAATTTCATATCCAATGCTCACTTCGATTTCATTGCCCCATTTTTCTAACGAGAGTGCCTTTTCGTCTGAATCGTCATAAAAATCGTAGTATTCACAGGTTAATCCAGTTAAGTTTTCACTGCGACCAGCTCCAATTACGCGAGCTTTACCAGATTCATCCAAGTAAAACGTTGTTCCTTCATAGGAAATTTTTTTAGGAATGGGCTCTTGAATAGGTAATTTAATTTTCTTATATATACCAAGATTAAGTTCATCATCCATTTCTACGCTTAACCATAACGTTTTATGCGTACCTTCTAGTTGATATATATACCATTTGAAGCCGTGATCGTCATAGTCGATTTTCCCTACGACTTTGTAGTCTTCTAGGTCAAATGTAACAATGTCATTTATTTGCAAATTAAACATATTTCTTTCCACAATTGGCTTACTTGTTTCTTTTTTGTTGCCAAATAAACGCCCCAATATACTCATGTATTCACCTCAGCTTTTCTTAGCATATATTCATTATACTAGTACGAATAAAAAATGTATAAGTTTCACGTTTTGAAAAAATTTATTAAATTTTTTTTGCAGAATGGTGGCTTTTGTCCTGAATCGGATAAAAACGGGAAGTGGAATGGCGCGTGGAAGGTGTTCATAAAGACCTATGAATTTTGCTGTAACCTTGTTTCATTGATTAGCATCTATGATATTAAAAAACTTAGCGAAAAAACCTAACGTGATATTTTTTTAGTCGTTCAGCTTTGAATTTGTAAATGAATCCTGTTTAGTACTAGCAAATTTTGAACTCCGGCGAATTAGTTGTGAACTTCGAGCAATTGAACTGCGAACATCGGCGAATTCTATAGAGTATACGAATTACTACATAAAAACTGCACCGCCAATTAGTCGATTTATCTCTAACAATGGGGGGTGCAGTTCGGTAACAGGGTGCAGACAAGCTAAAGTTAACGACTTCCAAACAAGTAAAGGTAGCAGTATCGTTATGATATAATAATGGAACAGAACTAATTACTTAGTAGGTTATTTTTCTTCTATGCGAATTCCCATGCTCTTAGCTGTTCCTGCTATCATCTTCATGGCACTTTCTATACGGGTTGTGTTTAAATCAGGTAATTTAATCTCAGCAATTTTCTTTAGTTGAGCTTGTGTGATAACGCCAACTTGTTGATGACCAGTTGTATTAGCGCCTTTAGTGATAGTAGCGTACTTTTTCAATAGGAAAGCAGCCGGTGGTGTTTTTAATTGGATAGAAAATGTGCGATCTTCATAGATAATTATTTCAGCTGGAATGATTTCTCCCGATTTACCTTTGGTCTGTTCATTATATGCTTTGCAAAATTGTAAAAGATTAATTCCCGTTGGAGCCAAATCCTTTCCAACCTTTGCTGGGTTCGCTTCACCTGCTTCTAATTCAAGTTTAATCATTTTAGTTACATGCTTCATAATCTATACTCCTTTCAGTAAGCAACTAAAAAGGAGTATAAGGTCTATCGTAACGTGAGAGTCAATAGAAATTACAAGTGTTTTTAATCATACTTCTTTAAACGATATCGACCTTAGCAGGTATACCTTTTCAACCCATGCATCTTTCGGAAAAAGAATGAGGGAGAGAGGCAATTGAATTATTTGGTGTAACCGTCAACCATAACTAAATTTGGAAGGGGGAGATAGAATGGTTCATATTTATGGGCAAGTGGTAGATCAAGAGACCCGATGTGTGCATTATCATTCACCAAAAGATATTATTGCTATAAAGTTTAAGTGTTGCCAAAAGTACTATCCTTGCTATCAATGTCATCAACAAGCCGAAAGTCATCACATAGAGGTTTGGCCAAAAGATCAATTTAACCAGAAAGCTATTTTATGTGGTGTCTGTAAAACGGGATTTACGATTGACCAGTACTTACATATAAATCAGTGTACGGATTGCGGTTCTGTATTCAATGATGGGTGCAGGCTGCATCATCATCTTTATTTTAAAGGAGCCTATAAAACTAGGTGCTTGTGGATAACGAAATAAATCGACTAGTCACGTCCGGCGCATGAGCCCAGCAACGATGCGACTTTAGAAATGCGCCCTACGATAAGTCCTCATCGGTTCGTTACCTCACCGTGATTCCTTTATCTTTAGTTGATTCGGTTCCATTCGCTACGTTGCTAAACGGGCGCCCCGCGCCTTTGTTCAAAGATAAGAAAGTATAAAATTTGTTGCTTTGGGATAAGGGAATAACTGAATAGCCACGTCCGGCTTCAGCGCCAGCAACTAGGCGACTTTAGAAATGCGCCCTACGATAAGTCCTCATCGGTTCGTTACCTCACCGTGATTCCTTTATCTCAGTTGATTCGTTCCATTCGCTACGTTGCTAAACGGGCGCCCTGCGCCTTTGTTCTTTTGCTTAAATCATATGAAAATGATAGGACAGACGATTTGTTACCGTATCTAACCAAGCCTCTGTTGTCAACAGGCAATAAGCTGACTATATGAATGTCTAATAGTCAGCTTATTGCCTGTTCTTAAAATTGTCCTTTATACCAGCTGAAATATCCCAATTTGATAGAGATAGCTACGGTGGCTGCCAGTAGAACAATCATGCCACCTAAAAAAAGCCAATCGATAAAAGTAACCTGAAACTGTCGGTAAAAGGCACGGTTCTTTTCCCCACTGAAGCCTTTTGATTCCATAGCGATGGCTGTTCGTTCAGCTTTCCTAATGGCTCCGGAAAGTAAAGGGATAGCATAGCGTTTGTACTGCTGAATGGTTTCTTTTAAACCAGAGACTCGGTTGACTCCCCTTACCTGATGAGCCGCGCGAATTTGTTGTAGCTCATCACGCATCAAAGGTAAAAAGCGATAGCCTGCAAGTATGCCATATGCGAGTTTAGGTGGCAGTTTACATTGCTGCATAAGGCTTAGAATAAAATGAACCATGTTGGTCGTGAAAATAAACATAAACGATAAAGCAGCAAATGCTAGCATACGCAAGGTTAAAGATAAGGCGACGGTAACATTCTCTTTCGGTAATTCCCAAAAGAGAAATTGCATCGTCAACTGAGGATTATTTGGTTCATCTGCAAAGGCGACTGACGTCCAAAGCATGCCAATCGATAAAAGACAAATAACAAGAAAATAAAGCAGATACATTTTCCAAGCAACTTTTCCAAACAGGAAAGTGAGCAGTATGGTTAAAATACAATAAACAAGTGGAGTAAATGGATCAAACACGAATGTTAATAGGCAAACAGAAATAACGACAGTAATTGCTTTTATACTCGGATTGATGTTATTTAGCAATGTAGACATGGTACCCCTCCAAATGCCGTTTTAATTTGATCCGTGTCGGATAATCCAAATGCCATTTGTTTAAACACGGTCGTTCCCATAGCTGTTCAGGTGTTTCATCTATGACGATTTGGCCATTTTCCAATACGATAACCCGATCAGCATATTGATCGACAATGTCCATATCGTGCGTCACCATGATAATCGTTGTTCCATTTTTATATCGTTCCTCTAATAATCGCATCAGTTCACGGGTGGAGGCAGCGTCTTGCCCAAAGGTCGGCTCATCCAGGAACAAGATGTTTTGTTCATCGACAATCATGGTTGCCACACTAAGGCGGCGTTTTTGCCCTTGACTTAATGTATAAGGATGTCTAAGCTCCATCCCTTGCAATTGGCAACTTTCTAATGTATGGAAAACTTTTTCTTTAATCGTTGTTTCGGGATATGTTCTCAAACGTAAAGTATAAGCAATTTCTTCAAACACACTATCTGTAATAAATTGGTGTTCTGGATTTTGAAATACATAGCCAATTTGTTGCCGTAATTCTTTTTGTTTCCAATGTTTAAGTAAACGATGGTTGACATATATTTCTCCTGTAGAAGGAGTTTCAATTCCTGCTAACAGCCGAGTCAACGTGGTTTTTCCACTGCCGTTCGCGCCGGTAATAGCAATAAACGACGGTCGCTCCAACGTACAAGTAATATGCTGTAATATTTGCCGCTTGTTTTTCGTTAGGTTCAAATGATGTGCTTCAAGCGCAGCCTTTGTATTTTGGTTTCTGGCAGGCGGTTTATCTAAATATTGCTGATCCAAATAAGACACATGTGCTGAAAAATCGTCATACGTTAGTGGGATAGACGTAAAAGTTGCTTGCTTGTTTGCTGCAGCGTTTAATACGAGCTCCGTAATTGGTGGAAGAGCGATCCCTTGTGATTGCAAAAGCGGAGCATGCTTCGTAATTGCTTCTGTTAAAGAACCATCAAAAATACATTGTCCCTGTCTTGATAATATACAAGCTCGTTGTATAAAAGTGACCCAGCCTTCTAGTTGATGTTCAATAACAATAAGTCCAATTTTCTTTTCCTGTTGGATGGTTTTCATCGTTTGGATAAATTCTTGCTTGGCTAACGGGTCTAAGTTAGCGGTAGGCTCATCTAAAATAACGAAATCTGGTTCGAGTGCTAAAACACAGGATAGGGCTAGCTTCTGTTTTTGTCCTCCTGAAAGAGAATGGATGGTAGCTTCTCTATGTTCCGTTAAATGAACGAGTTGTAATGCTTCATCGATTTTGGCTGCGATTTTTTCCCTTGGCGTATTTATATTTTCCAGTCCAAAAGCGATTTCATCCTCTACAGTTAACATACAAAATTGACTCTCAGGATCTTGAAATACGACACCGACATGCTTGCTGATTTCTCCAGGTTTTGTAGCTTGTACATTTTTATCGAAAATACGGACTTTTCCTTCCGTTTTTCCATCGAGTTCTCGAGGGTAGATCCCATTTAAGCAACAGGTTAACGTGCTTTTTCCACTTCCGCTCGGTCCAAGTAATAGCATTGTTTCACCAGCATTCAGATGAAAGGATAGTTTGCTGATAACGGCTTGTTCATGTCCTTCAAACCAAAGGGAAAGCTCATTCACTTGTATCATGATACAGACCTCTCTTTATGCATTTGTTTACCCAGAGCAAAGCTGGACAGTACGCCCGTTTTTGCGAGGGAGTCACTAATTGCTTTTCCAAGCATACCAGAAATAATCGCCCCGCTTAGCATTCTAGCTACGAGCATGCTTATTACATAAGGTGTGCTTAAAGCCGCATAGCCACTACGAAAATAGCCCCAAATAAAACTTAAAATCGCTGCGCCTACTCCGGCAAGCATCAACACCCACAAGGAATAGCGTTTATACCTTGTAGCAGCAAAAGCTGTCTCAGCGCCAAGACCTTGAATGATCCCTGTCACAATAATAATCGGTCC
Source organism: Virgibacillus sp. 6R (assembly GCF_001895305.1). Lineage (NCBI taxonomy): Bacteria > Bacillati > Bacillota > Bacilli > Caryophanales > Bacillaceae > Virgibacillus > Virgibacillus sp. 6R. The sequence goes on from NZ_CP017762.1 coordinate 2,915,309, forward strand.
CATCGCATTTCCTAATAGCATTTCAACGGTAGCTGCAATGGTTTCGGACAAAAACGCTGCACCAGGCTTCCGTAAAATATAAGCTGCAATAATGGATACGATAAACCAGATACCAAAAATAAAATCGTAACCTATAGGTCCCATAAAGGATGCAAGTAGCTTTCCTATAGGGAGAAAAGCTAAATAAACAATTCCAAATACGACCGATAACACGGACATGACAATGATTTCTTTTAATCGCCAATTATTCATTGTTGTCCACATCCTTTTTAGATGGACTATTAGCTGAGATCGTTACAGTCATAACTGTGTGGGGAGAATCGCTCTTTTCCATATTGGTGAATACTTGTTCCAAACCATTAAATACATCTTTTCCTTCTCCATCTAAACGAGTGGCATAGTGAATTGATGATACGTGGATACCTTCCTGCTTCATTGCTTCAATTTGACTGTAAATCATATCCATATAGTCGCCGCCGCCTAATGGATAGAGAGAAAATTTCCCAGCTATATTTTGTTGAATCTTGCTGCTTTGTGCTTCGTTTAATCTAATATCATCTTCTGCTAAGAAAACGTCACCAGCGGAATCTCCAGGACAGCCTATGGAATACGTCCCGCTAAATACCACATGATTCCCAGTCTGAGCGGCATGGAGAAACAAAGCCTTGGTAACATCGAATACATGAACGATTTTCCCTCTGACACATGTTCCGACGTCTGTTGTTTTTACCCACACCTTTGATGTATCTACTTCTTCTAATGCTTTCATAATGACATGTACAAATTGATCTGTCATCGGGTAAAGTGCAAAATCGCATCCTGCAATTTTACTTTGGCTGCAAATAATGGTTTGATCTTTCATTCGTTCTTCCTCCCTAAAATTTTTATTAAGGTGTAGCCCTTTGATAGCACTACAAGGCTAACCAACTGTTCCTGAACATGGCCGCCTGGACTAATCATACCAAGAACAGTGTTTCGCCCAATTTTTTACATAAACAAAGGCGCGGGGCGCCCGTTTAGCAACATAGCGAATGGAACGAATCAACTGAGATAAAGGAATCACGGTGAGGTAACGAACCGATGATGACTTATCGTAAGGCGATTTCGTGAAGTCGCCTAGTTGCTGGGCGGTGGAGCTGGACGTGACTATTCGGTTATTTCATTATCCATAAGCACCTAAGTTTATACTTTCTTATACATACAAAAAAACTGCATTCGCTGGGAATGCAGTCTTCGCCAATTATCATTTAACAGAATTTCTTGAGTGTAAGTTGGTCACGACTGCACTTCCCCACGCTAGTATTATCTAGATCGGGTAATAAGGGTCAGAATGATTCCTCTCAGCCATCTAAAATAGCTCCCCTAGTGCAATTAGCTATGCAATTTTAATCATACGTCATAGCGATTATAGTATAGAACGCCAAAGTTCACAACCAATTCGCCCGAAGTGCACAAATAGGTTGCTCGAAGTTCATAACTAAATCACCGCAGTTCACAATTCCATTCCGTATAAAAACAGTATCCTATTGCCTGTTTTTAAAATATTGTATCAAGGAAATATTTTAAGTTTAAAAACTTGTTTAATTATAAATAATTAGTTAATTAGGATAATATGAATGATATATAGAATGGAGAGCAGCTGAAGCTAAGCAAGGGGGAATTATTGTATGTATGATTACATAATCATCGGTGGAGGTATTGTAGGTTTAGCAACTGCATGGCAGATGAAAAAAAGCACCCCAAATCATCCATTGCCGTATTAGAGAAAGAAGTAGGATGGTAACCCATCAAACAGGAAGAAACAGTGGGGTCATTCATCCGTTATACCAAAAAGTGAGCCCTTTTACTTGGGGGTGTTCCAGTTCTCGTAACAGTAATTCCCCAATTTTTCCTTTATAAGGTAGCTGTTACCGCTACTATTGTTGATATATCCAGTAGTATGGACTGATATTACGGGACTCGTAGCTTTGCTTATTGTCGTAGCTAAAAGTTTAAAGAGAAATAATGGAAATTCCGTGTCAGAGCATGTTAGTTAGACAAATTTCGATAGTGCTGGTTGGATTTTAAAATCTAAATGATGCAGCCATACTTGAAAAATTCATTCAAAGGGCAAAAAGTCATATTCTCCCAACCAATCTATTCGCTTTCTTGTGTTATAATGGGATAAATAGGTCGTTAAAGGAGGTGAATATAAAATGATGGATTTAATAAATGAGCTCATTAATGATGCTTCACCAGTTTACTTTTATTTAAGCATCTTATTGACGATGGCGTCTGCATATTCGTTTACGGCTATTCAATTTGGTCATATGATGGATACGCACCACTTGCAAATAAGAGAGTATCATAATGAACGTTATCGCTTATTACCGATACAAGAACTATTCGGGATGTGCGATGAAATCTTTCAATGGGTCGTTAAAAAGGCAAGTCAAATAACTTCCCCAGATGATGATACAGACCACTCTCCCTTCTCGTTACAATTTATGGATTTATTACAACGAGGAGGAAAAATATGCACGATCATTTTATATTCACTTTTCTTAAGAAATACGGTGTTGTTAGTTTAACTTTACTTGTTCTGCTTACTGGATGTCAGGCAGATGGAGGAATGATGGGTTTTCAAAATCCTTTTCCCCCAATGATTAAGTATGTTGCTGGACTGTTTGGTGATGATTATGGCTTATCCATTGTTCTTATAACGGTGCTCATTCGTTTGCTGTTAATGCCGCTAGCATTTAAGCAAATCAAAAATGGGGCAAAAATGAAAGCAAAGATGAATCAAATGAAGCCAGACATGGATGCCCTGAAGCAGAAATATAAGAACAAACAAGATGCTGCCTCCAAAGCGGAAATGCAGCAAGAAATGATGCAGCTGTACAAAAAACATCAATTCAATCCATTAAGTTCCATGGGCTGTCTTCCGATGTTATTGCAATTCCCGGTTGTCATTGCGTTTTATCATGCGATTCGAAGCTCACAGGAGATAGCTTCGCACTCCTTTTTATGGTTCGATTTGGGGCAAGTGGACATGATTTTACCATTTGTTGCAGCAGCTGTTTATTTCTTGCAATCTCGTGTATCTTTGATTGGTATAGAGGAAAAACAAAAAAAGCAGATGGCCATAATGGGCTTAATATCTCCGATTATGATTGGGTTTATTTCGTTTAGTACACCAGCTGCACTTCCGTTATATTGGGCAGTGAGTGGTACGGTTCTCGTTTCACAAACCTTGCTTGCTAAAAAGTTGTATTATCGTGAGGATACAAAAGCGGAGAAGACCATGAGCAAGCAGGTAGAAACGTCATCGTCATAATACTGGTCTAGCCGAGGCTAAAACTAAAAGATCGGTTTTTTAGACAGGTATGTTCACACGAGACTCCATTGACTTTGCCTCAGGCATCTATATAATGAGTCCAGTATGATAGATTAAAATAAGAAGAGGTTCTTAGCTTAACCCTCTATAAAAAACGATAAACCACGGTGCCTTAGTGCCGTGGTTTTTTGCATCTCAAGAGAAAAGACATACTACAATTCTTAAACACTATGAAACAGTTTAAGCAAACAAAAGAGAGGATGATGTAAATATGAGTGGAAGGAAAGAAGCTGAATTATCAGGAGTGACTCTATTAGGCGGCCAAGATACTACCTATGCTTTTGACTATACACCAGAGATTTTGGAAGTGTTTGATAATAAGCACCCAAACCGGGAGTATTTGTTAAATTTAATTGCCCTGAGTTTACCACACTTTGTCCAAAGACGATGCAGCCTGATTTAGGTACGATTTACATTAGTTATATCCCAGATAAGAAAATGGTTGAAAGTAAATCATTGAAACTTTATTTATTCAGTTTTCGAAATCATGGAGATTTTCACGAGGATAGTGTGAATATTATTATGAATGACCTTATTCATTAATGGCTCCACGTTATATAGAAGTTTGGGGGAAATTTACCCCCCGTGGAGGAATTTCCATAGATCCATATTGTAATTATGGAAAACATGGAACAAAGTTTGCGCAAATGGCTGAACAAAGACTTTGGAACCATGATATGCATCCAGAGAAAATAGATAATCGTTAAAGTTTTTAGAGGGTTAAGCTAGGGTTTTGCTTTTTTAAAAAGGAAGAGGAATGGGATGTTTATTTACTTTAATGCAATGTTTGTAGGTCTGTTGTTGTTATCTAATATATTAGCAGTAAAATTATTTCAAATTGGCCTCTTCATTTTTCCCGGGGCTGTAATTGTGTACGTGATTACGTATTTACTTACGGACGTAATTGGGGAAGTGTATGGAAAAGAAGCGCTAAAAGTACGGTCAAAGCAGGGTCGATTACACAGTTAGTTGCGATGGGATTTATTTTTATTACGATTCATTTACCCAGCTGCCCCCAATTTTACTTTTCAAGCGGAATTTGGACAAATTTTAGGCGGAAGCTTTCGGGTAATGATTGCTAGTTTAGCATCCTATGTGACTAGTCAAAACCTGGATGTAGCCATCTTTCATTATTTACGCAAGAAGCATGGAAATAAGAAGTTATAGCTTCGTAATAATTTATCTACGATGACGAGTCAATTGTTTGATACAACTATTTTTATTGTTGTTGCATTCTGGGGAATCGTACCTGCTCATGTCTTAGGAGGCATGATTATATCACAATATGTTTTTAAACTAATCATTGCTCTTTTTGACACTCCTTTTGCTTATCTCTTAGTGAAATGGGCGCGTTCTCAGAAAAACAAAAAAATAACTGTTGCGGTTTGATTGAATTTTCGTTAAAATTAAATTACTACAAAATTTGAATGGTGTTTGTTCAAAGAGGTTGGGATGGAGAGGTTTTGGATTATGTTTCGAGCAGAACGAAATGGAAGCTTCGCTTAGAAACAGTAACAAATCCACTGAAAATCTAATGACAGTTTTTGAACACCCATAAACAAACTGCTAAATCTAATCGACTTTACTGTTGAAGTAAAGCGGTTCATTAGATGGAAACCAGTTATATGGACAGAATTGCTTTCAATATTTTCTGTCTTTATGACTGGTTTTTTGTTTTATTTTTCATAGTAATTGCAGTGGTAAAGCTATTTCTATGCTTATTATCCTGGCGTAGCTGTGTCAACTTAGCACCAAGTTTGTTGTGAGACCATGTCGTCATGTAGCCAGAATACGCACGGAGAATGAAATCTTTAGGAAACTCATAAAGCTGAGTTTTGTAATATTTTTATAGGGGGAATGGGTAATGAGTAATAATCTAATTGAAATGGATAAACGGCATTTCATCCATCCAACTTCATCAATTCAGCAACAGCAAAAAAATGGGGCAAAGGTCATTATGGAAGAAGGAGACGGCATTTACTTAAAGGACATCACAGGAAAATGGTATTTGGACGCTGTATCGTCGTTATGGAATGTGAATATCGGTCACGGCAGGGAAGAATTAGCGAAGGCTGCTGCGGAACAAATGAAAAAAATGGCGTTTAGTTCAGCTTTTTCCACATTTAGTCATGAACCAGCGATTCGACTTGCGGAGAAAATTGCTTCGCTTACACCAGAAGGGTTAAATGCTGTGTTTTTTACATCGGGAGGTTCAGAATCAAATGATTCAGCTGTAAAACTAGTACGGCATTATTGGAAGATCCAAAACAGATCGGAGCGGCGAAAAATAATCTCGCTTAAGCGAGGTTACCATGGCGTGGCGGCTGCTTCTACAAGCGTGACGGGCATCTCAGAATTTTGGGGGATGGCAGGACATATGATGACTGACTTTATTCATGTAGACACACATTATAACAGTACAACAGACCAAGCGATCGCTTCCTTACGACAAGCAATTGAAGAATCAGGTCCAGAAACAGTGGCAGCATTTTTTGCAGAGCCTATACAAGGAGCAGGTGGCGTATTAATACCACCAGATGACTACTTTCCTAGAATTAGAGCTCTTTGTGATGATTATGGCATATTATTTGTAGCTGATGAAGTCATTACAGGCTTTGGGAGAACGGGCAAGATGTTTGGAATCGAAAATTGGGACGTTATTCCTGATGTTATGACATTTGCTAAAGGTGTAACTAGTGGTTATTTCCCTTTAGGAGGTGTTGTTGTTTCAGAGACCATTCATAACGTGTTCAAAGAAAAGTCTCTTGGAACGCTATTTCACGGATTCACTTATAGTGGACATCCAACGGGCGCAGCTGTTGCCTTGAAAAATATTGAAATCATGGAACAAGAACAACTAGTGGAAAATTCACGGTTAATGGGGAATAGGCTGTTACTTGGTTTGAAAAAGGTCAAAGAGAGCCTTGAGATTGTAGGAGATGTACGGTGTGTAGGCTTACTTGGTGCAGTAGAGCTTGTGGAAGAACCTGTTTCCAACAAACGATTTGCGCAAGACCAACATGTAACACTAAAAGCGATTGAAGCACTACATGAACGTGGGGTTATTTGCCGTGGAGTTACCTATGATAATACGGATATCATCTGTATCGCTCCTCCGCTAATTATAAATCAGGAACAAGTTGACCAACTGGTCGAAGGAGTATATGAAGCTATTTTAAAAGTTCAGCAACAACTTGGGATAAAACGATAGAGAGAGGATAAGTTTTTCATATAATTGAAACCGATTACAAAATGTCTGGAAAGAGTGTAGCGGGTGAGAGCAATGGAATTTAGGAATTACGGTTATCGTCCATTTTTTGTTTCTTTTTCTGTTCTCATTTATGTTAACCGAAAAATAAAACGTATCAGATTATAATATGGCTAGTACGTATATTGGTTCTCACCCTTTTAAGTAATGCAATAGGCATGGGATATATGGAAAATAGATTATTTGTATGGTATGAGGCAACAATGGCTAGGTTCTATGTTATTTTATCCCGCATATAAGGTGCTGTAAGACTCCCACTTAGAGGAGTTGGATAATCTGTACTGCAACAAGTCAAACTGGGAGATAACTGCATCTAACATGTCCTATTTCGTAAGAGGCCTTTAGGTTATACCATTACAGTACTAACAATCAGTGGGGATGATAAAAACCCCACTGATCGAAGAGTCACTTTATAGCCGCATTTCAGTCATTTATGCCCCCCTGATTGCACTTATACTGGCACTGTATATTTCTCCATTAGTCGAGCTTTGGGAACTGGAACGGGTAATACTTGTTTCAGGGGCGCATGCATCTGGAATATTCGAATTATTCAGTAAGATATTATCTAGTGGTTGCTGGTTATACGTTTATACGTGAGGGAATTTTGGTAGTGGTTACTTGGCGAGTGTTAGGACATCCATTTACCATACATCCTGTATTCGTTGCTATTTTATCATCATTGTAAGTTTAGTTACAAAAAAAGATTTGTTTAATACAGAAAACATAAGCTAGTTCCGTAGTTTTTATAAATGGTAAATGATAAAGTCGCATGATTTAAAGGACAAAAGAAAATGTTACTTTAGAGATCATGTAGATAAAGAAGGAGTGAGGAGTCGAAACGATGAGTGATTCAGATAAGCTATTAAAGGTACTTGGAAACAAAGATGTGCTGGCACTTGCCTTTGGTGCCATGATTGGCTGGGGATGGGTCGTTACATCTGGCTTATGGATAACAGAAGCGGGTTCCTTAGGAGCGATTTTAGCATTTGCAATTGGTGGTTTACTTGTTGTATTTGTAGGGTTAACCTATGCGGAATTATCTTCTGCTCTTCCATTAGCTGGTGGAGAGCAAGTGTATACATTTAAAGCGATGGGAAGAGTAGCTTCGTTTATTGCTACATGGGCGATTATTCTTGGCTATGTGTCTGTAGTAGCATTTGAAGCAGTTGCGTTACCAACCGTGTTTGAGTATATCGTGCCTAACTATAGTCAAGGTTATTTATATACGATAGCAGGTTGGGATGTTACTATAACCTGGGCAGGAGTTGGAATGATTGGCTCCTTACTGGTTGCTTGGATTAATTATCGTGGGATTAAGCTTACATCTGTTATTACGGTTATTTTAACGACATTTATCATTATAGCAGGCTTGATGCTGATCACGGGGAGTACTTTTGGAGGAAATATGGATAATATGCAGCCGCTAGTTAATGCAGGTGCAACTGGTGTATTTACAGTCATTATTATGACACCATTTATGTTTGTTGGTTTTGACGTTATCCCACAAGCTGCAGAGGAAATCAATTTGCCACAACGTAAGATCGGTCAGCTGCTTATTCTTTCAGTCGTTTTAGCAGTTATCTGGTATATTGCCATTATTTATGGAGTATCTCGTATTTTAAATCCACCAGAACTTAGCGAGTCTAATCTAGTGACAGCTGACGCAATGGCAAAAGCGTTCGGAGATAGTAAGTTGATGGGGAATGTGCTGGTGCTTGGAGGAATTGGGGGTATTCTAACGAGCTGGATTGGCTTCTATGTTGGTGGGAGTCGGGCTATTTATGCGTTGGCGAATGCTGGAATGCTTCCAAAATTTTTAGGGAAATTACATCCAAAATATAAAACGCCTCACCGGGCAATTGTGTTAATTGTACTGCTTTCAACGGCGGCACCTTTACTTGGAAGACCAGCGCTTGTATGGTTAGTCAATGCAGGTGGCTTAGGGCTTGTTGTTGCTTGGTTAATGGTTGCCATTTCGTTCATTTTGCTGCGGAAAACAGCACCGCATATGAATCGTCCTTTTAAGCTGCCTGGTGGGACATTAATTGGCTGGCTAGCTGTACTTATGGCTGTCGGTGTAGTGATTTTGTATATGCCGGGCATGCCATCATCATTGGCCTGGCCTTATGAGTGGCTTATCATTGGAGCTTGGATCATCTTAGGGGTTATTTTGTATCATTATTCAATGGCTAAATATGGGAAGGAATACGCAAGTGAATATATGAAAAAAGAGTTAGATCGAATCGCTTAGTTCCACTTTACCCAATATGTAAGTAGATGCAATCTCCTCACTTCGAGAAGCCTACATCTAAATTCCCGATTCGTTCCAGGTTCATTAGGTTATACCCTTGCAGTACTAACAATCGGTGGGGGATAAAAGAAAGCCTGTTCATTGATGGTTCACTTTATCAAAGCTGTCATATCATTTACTTTTGATACATCTTTACTGCATACGCTTCTTAAAATGGATTTTAATAGAACGTGATAAATTTAGGTAACCAAAACATAATAATTTTGTTATAATAGGTTATATTCAGAATTTATAGACGAAACGAACTAGATGATACCAACTACAGGGGGTTACCAGACATGCGAATTATAAAGCCAGAATCACTTCATTTACAAGCTTATGCTATTTTGAAAGGAGAAATACTAGAAGGGGAATATAGACCAGGAGAGCGAATAGTGGAGGCTAAAATTGCTAATAAACTAGGAATAAGCAGAGGACCAGTAAGAGAGGCTATTCGCATGCTTATTCAAGATGGGTTATTAACGTATAATGATGGATATGTAAGGGTTTACCAGCCTACGCTTGAGGATGTGGTCGACATTTTTCAATGCCGAGAAAGCCTTGAGGCATTAGCTGTCAGTCTTGCTATTGAACAAATAACGGATAATGAAAAAAAGCAATTAGCAAATAATTTGGAATTGACGTATCATGCTTATCAACAAAAGAAATCAATAGAATTGAGTAAATTAGACCAAGAATTTCATGATATCATCATTCAAGCCTCTAGAAATAAGCAATTAATAGAATTGCTGGATGTGATAAGAACAAAAATTCACTATATGCGAATAACGATGGTACAAGGAGAATTTTATCCTTCTTTTGTAAGTGAACATGAAAAGTTGATCCAGTTTTTAGTTGATGGTAAGGAAACAAAAGCAACTACTTTGATGAAAACGCATATTCAAAAAGGTTTAGAAGGTGTATTAATGCATATTGGGAATGTCCAGTCCAGATGAGCAAATAACATCTGGATTTTTATTTTCATGTAGAAATGCTTTCGCGTTCGTAATTAAATCGGAAAAATTATAGTTTACAGTTCTCTGTTGACTGTAACGTGAATATATATTAACATACGAAATATACCGAAAATTTAGAAACAAGATCCATAAATAATTATATATGATTTTATATATAATTTCGAGAGGGGATGACTTAGATGAAGGCAGGGTTGCATATTGGAAAAACAAAAATACTGACGATAACAGTAACGAACGAGATGTTTGCTCAATTTGACGGTAAAGTTGTTCATCCTGTTTATTCTACAGCTTCCATGGTGTATCACATGGAATGGGTGTCCCGACAGTTGCTCATTCCTTATTTGGAAGACCATGAAGAAGGGATGGGGGCCGCAGTAAGTGTTCAACATGTTGCTCCTTCGGGGTTAGGTTCAACCATTAATTTGACTGCTACTGTTTCGGGGGTAAGTACGAAAGAAATTACTACGGAGGTGTATGTGGAGAATGCGAGGGGATTAATTGGAAAAGGCAAAGTAAAACAAGTTGTTTTACCAAAAAAATTAATTCAAGAAAAAGTGCGTACAACGACTACTTAAAGGGGGTCCGGGAATTGAAGCAATTAGAACATTTGCAAGAGGTTGATGTGTTTCAAAAAATAGGCGGTCATGAGCAAGTTGTATTTTGCAATGACCCGAAGACAGGATTAAAAGCAATTATCGCGATACATAACACCACTCTAGGGCCAGCACTAGGTGGAACACGTATGTATCCATATTCAAGTGTTAACGCTGCATTAAATGATGTGCTTCGTTTATCTGAAGGAATGACCGCAAAATGTGCAATGAGCGACGTTGATTTCGGTGGGGGAAAGGCAGTCATTATTGGTGATCCAAAAAAGGATAAATCACCGGCGATGTTTCGGGCATTTGGTCAATTTGTAGATTCATTAAACGGCAGGTTTTACACGGGTACAGATATGGGGACGACTATGGACGACTTTATTTATGCAGCAAAAGAAACGAATTTCATCAATGGTCTACCTGAAGCATTTGGGGGTAGCGGAGACACGTCGATACCAACAGCACAGGGCATTATTTATGCGTTACAAGCAACGAATCAGTTTTTATTTCAAAGTAATGCTCTGGAAGGAAAAGTTTACGCGTTACAAGGACTAGGGAAGGTTGGCAGGAAAATAGCACTACACCTGCTTGAAGTCGGCGCAGAGGTCTATGTAACGGACGTGAATGAAAGCGTTATCAATGAGTTTTTAAATGAAGCTAAATCATTCCAGAACGCTGTGCATGTTGTAAGCCCGCTAGACATCTATCAAGTAAACGCAGATGTTTTTATGCCTTGTGCGATGGGCGGAGTAATTAACGAAAGAACGATACCAGTGCTAAATGTAAAGGCAGTTGTTGGTTCAGCAAATAATCAGCTAGCTCATGAAACGGATGCAGAGCTTTTACATGACAAGGGGATTTTATATGCACCTGATTATATCGTTAATGCTGGTGGACTTATCCAGGTTGCGGATGAACAGTATGGTGCCAACAAGAACCGCGTACTACAAAAGACGAAAACAATCTATGAAATGGTACTTCAATTATACGTAGAAGCTCAAGCTGATCATATAACTACGGTAGAAGCGGCACACCGTAAATATGTAAAACAGTTGGAAGAACAACAAAATCGAAACAACTTCTATAGTCGAAATCACAGACCGAAATGGGACATCAAGTAATAGGTCATTACTAAGAAATTTTTCCGCATCAAATGAAACTTCAATCAGTGGGATTTTTCTTCATCCTGCTGATTGTTAGAGACACAAAGAGATGACTTAAGGCTTTTGAGAGAATCGGTCATTTGATTTATAGTTCGATGTTGCCCATACATCCTGCTTTTCGCCAAGTAGAATGAAGTGGATCTGTATTACTGCCAATTACATGCGGGATATAAATGAAAAGGTGGGATAATTATGCGAGAAAAATATCCATTACTGCAGATAATTGACCAAGAAGGTAAATGGTTAGATGAGTCGAATGAGGAAGGATTATTGGAAGAAAAAGTAAAACAGTTTTACTATCACATGTTACGAATTCGAACCTATGATCAGAAAGGGGTAGCCCTACAGAGACAAGGAAGAATTGGGACCTACGTACCTTTTGCAGGGCAGGAGGCAGCCCAAGTGGGCAGTGCATTGGCCCTTGGGAATGAAGACTGGATGTTCCCTACGTATCGAGATCACGGTGCATCGCTTACCTTTGGAGCAGACCTAGATCGAATGCTATTACATTGGAATGGGCGGATAGAAGGGTGTTTACCTTCAAGGGAAAAAAAGATTATGCCTGCATCCATACCTATTGCTACGCATTTACCGCATGCCACTGGTGCAGCGATGGCTGAAGGGTATAAAGGAACTCGAAATGCGGCAATTGCCTACTTTGGAGACGGAGCAACGTCAGAAGGGGATTTTCATGAAGGAATAAATATAGCGAGTGTCTTTAAGGCGCCGGTCGTCTTTTTTAATCAAAATAATGGCTATGCCATTTCGCTTCCAGTTGAAAAGCAGATGAATTCGGAAACCATTGCACAAAAAGCGGAAGCATACGGCATCCCAGGTGTTCGTGTGGATGGCATGGATGTGTTCGCTGTTTACTTTGCTGTTAGCGAAGCTTTAGAAAGGTCTCGATCAGGAAAGGGTCCAACCCTAATTGAGGCAGTGACGATGCGGTTTGGTGCCCATACGACAGCTGATGACCCGTCTAAATATAGAGATCAAGCCGAGGTGAATCGGATTCGGGACCAGGTTGATCCATTACTACGCCTGGAAAAACATATGAAACATAGAGGTATTTGGGAGATGGCGTGGCGGGATTCGATTGAAACAGCGATTCAAGATGAATTGGAAGCCGCAATAAAACGGATGGAAACATATGAACAGCCAGCAGTTTCTGACATGTTTGATTATGTATTTGCCGAGCCAACGTGGACGATTGAAAAACAAAAGCAGCGCATTTTGTCAACGGGAGGGAGTAGCTAATGGCATTATCCAAAGTGGCTAACAAACAGGAGGTACAGGTTGGAGTAAAGGAACTTACGATGATCCAGGCGATTAATGATGGTTTAAAAACGATGCTAGAAGAGGATCCAAAGATACTGCTTTTAGGTGAAGATATTGGCAAAAATGGTGGAGTATTTCGAGCAACGGATGGATTACAGGACGTATTCGGCGAAAAAAGAGTAATCGATACGCCTTTAAGTGAAGCGGGTTTTGTTGGAACCGCAGTAGGGATGGCGTTAAATGGCTTAAAGCCTGTTGTAGAAATTCAATTTTTAGGCTTTGTTTATCCAGCTTTTGAGCAAATTGCCACCCATGTAACACGAATGCGCACGCGAACGTTAGGCTATTATTCGATGCCTATGGTTATTCGTGCGCCATACGGAGCGGGGGTTCGGTCGCCCGAAATTCATTCTGATAGCGTAGAAGCTTTATTTGTCCATTTACCTGGTATCAAAGTAGTTTGCCCATCCACGCCATATGATGCAAAGGGATTGTTGTTAGCTTCCATAGCTGATCCTGATCCGGTATTATTTTTAGAACCGATGCGCTTATACCGTGGCAAGCGACAAGAAGTACCGGCGCATGATTATCGCATTGAGCTTGGGAAAGGGGAGATCGTACTACAAGGTGAAGATGTGACGATTTTTGCCTGGGGAGCGATGATGCCTATAGCTATGGAAGCTGCTGAACTTATGAAGGAGCAAGGTATTTCTTGTGAGGTGATTGATTTACGTACATTATACCCATTAGATAAAGCAATCATTGCGGATTCCGTACAAAAAACAGGCAGGGTCGTCATTATCCATGAAGGACATGAAACAGGGGGAGTAGGCAGTGAAATTGTATCGGTCATTATGGAAACGAGTTTTCTTTATTTGCGTGCACCAATTGAAAAAGTGACAGGTTTTGATGTACCAGTTCCATTATTTGCTTTGGAACATACGTATCTACCTACAACAGAACGGGTGTCGCAAGCGATTCAAAAAGTTTATTCATTTTAGGAGGTGAACGCATTGGTTCAAGTAAAGTTTAGCGATATGGGCGAAGGGATGAACGAAGGGGAAATTATTCATTATTTTGTAGGTGTTGGAGATGTGGTGTCTGTGGATCAGCCGCTCGTAGAAATGCAAACGGATAAAATGGTAGCAGAAATTCCTGCCCCAGCAGCGGGCACGATCGCATCCATTCACTATAAAGAAGGAGATGTGGTTACTGTAGGCAATGTCATTATGGAAATTACCACCGAAGCTGAATCTGCAGCGCCTCTAAGTGAAATGTCAAATACCCGATTGCAATCCGCAAGTACTACTATAGCAACAAAGAAAAACGCTACTACGGTTACTAATCCTTATAACCGTATTTTAGCGGCACCTTATACAAGAAAAATCGCCAGGGAGCTAGGTGTTGATATAGAACAAATACAGGGGACAGGTCCAGCTGGGCGTGTACTAGATGATGACGTGTATCAGTTTGCTGAGCAAACAGAAACAAATAAGTGGACCGAAGAACAGGAAAGCGCTACTCAAAAGTTGCCACAAGCGGAAGAGGAGATACGATTTGCTGGAATACGCAAACGGATTGCAGAAAAAATGAGTTACTCCGTACAGACTATTCCGCATGTGACTCACTATGATGAAGTAGATCTTACGCATTTGCTTGAAGAAAGAAGTGTGTTAAAAGAGATGGGGGAATCCATTTCTGTGGCTGCTTTTTTTATAAAGGCTGTTGTCATTTGTCTAAAAGAGTTTCCGATATTTAATGCACAATTAGAGGTTGAAAAAGAGATTATTCGCTTATTAAAGCAATATTCTATCGGAATCGCGACACATACAGAAGCTGGTCTAATGGTTCCTGTCATACACGATGCCGATCAAAAATCGATCCGCTTTATGGATGAGGAGATGAAGAGGCTCATAAAAAAAGCGAAAGCAGGCGATTTAAAATTAGCAGATATGAAACAGGCAACCTTTACAGTAAATAATGTTGGTCCGCTTGGTGGGATGGCAGCAACACCAATTATTAATCACCCAGAGACAGCGATCATGACTTTTTATAAGACAAAGAAAGTGCCTGTTGTTACAAAAGACGATGCGCTAGAGATTCGAAGTGTGATGAATGTTTCGGTCACATTTGATCATCGGGTAATGGATGGAGCGCAGTCGATCGCATTTACAAATCGTTTTAAGGAACTAATTGAGCACCCGACAAAGCTATTATTGGAGTTGATATAAATGGTGGTAGGGGAATTTGCAGAACAGAGGGAGTTAATCGTTATTGGCGGAGGTCCAGGAGGCTATCATGCAGCGATACGTGCTGCTCAATTAGGAAACCAAGTTACGATAGTTGAGCAGGACCAGTTGGGTGGTACGTGCTTGCATAAAGGGTGTATTCCATCTAAAATATTTACGCATGTCGCTAGTAAATGGCATCAAACACAACAATTGTCTGCATTTGGTATTTCAACAGGCGATCTATCATTGGATATGCAGGAGTTAATGGCTTATAAAAATAGCACGATTGAACAATTGCGTAAAGGTATTGAAAAACTTTGCCAAGCAAATCGGGTGGAAATCGTCCGCGGGAAGGCAAATTTTATCAATGAACATAAGCTTGGAGTGGAAACAGAACACCAATTTACTCTATTTACGTTTCAGCATGCTATTATTGCGACGGGCAGCTATCCTGTTTTACCTGAAAATTTAGATAATAACCCCTTTGTATGGACGGAGGAAACGATCTTCACCTTACATGAAATTCCCAAAGATTTAATCGTTTGTGGTAGAGATTATATTGCTTTAGAAGTTGCATTTAGTTATCGGAAGTTAGGTGCGGAGGTAACCATTATCATACCAGAGCAAGCGGATTTTCCATTTGATAAGGCGATCAATCGCGAGTTAAAACGGATGTTAAAAAAAGAGAAGATTCAACTGTATCGTGAAAATAAAATTAAAAATATAACTGCTATCGATGGTGAAGTTTGTGTAAGGATTTCTAGCAATGATCAGGAAATTTCTTTAACTGGTACACATCTTTATATGGAAACAGAGCATAAGCCGAATATAGAATCATTAGGGATCGATCGGATAGGAATGATATATTCGGAAGCAGGTTTCATCAAAGTGGATAACGAAATGAGAACAAACATCCCTTCTATATTTGCGATTGGAAATGTGACTGGGGATAGGTTATCAGCAGTCATAGCAATGAAGCAGGGTAAGGTAGCTGCAGAATTTATTGCTGGAGTAGCGAGCGAGATAGATACAACTATGATGCCGACGGTAGTCCACAGTATCCCTCCAATTGCTGTTGTAGGATTGACAGAAGAGGAAGCAATACGACAAGGTTACGAAGTAAGAACTAGTCAGTTTGGATACAGTGGTAACAGCTATGCCCTGATTGGTAAGGAAAAAAATGGGGTGGCAAAGATAGTTAAAGATGCCAAAACGGATTTGTTGTTAGGGTTTCATGTCATTGGCTTCGGTGCGATTGAGCTTATTAGTACTGGAGTTACTGCATTAGAATTAGTAGCGCGCGATGAAGATCTAGCTTTTCCGTTCTATCCGCACCCGAGTTTTAATGAAACCTTTTTAGAAGCAGCTGAAGGCTTGACGAATCGTGCTATTCATATGAAACCATCATAAGTAAATTGTATGCAGTTCATTTAACACTCCATGTTACACGTTGGAGCAATAGTTACAGCGAACGATTACACCCATATGTCACTGTTTTAACGTGAATAATAAGAAGGGGAAGATGGTATGTATCGTATTAAAGCTGTGCAAGCAACACCACTTTGGGAAGCAATAATGATGACTGTATTTATTGTATGTATTATCAGTGCGAGTATTATTTTTTTGGAAGCAGCACCACATATTCCGCTCATTCTTTCTCTATTAACGCTATGTATTTACGGGCTTGCGAAAGGGAATTCTTATAAGGTATTGGAACAGGGAATTGTCGAAGGAGCAAAGTCGGGTATGGGGGCAATTTTTATTTTCTTCTTTATTGGAATATTAATTGCTGCGTGGATGATGGGTGGAACGATACCAACTCTAATGTATGCAGGTTTTGGATTGGTGGCACCGAGCTTTTATTTTGCTATTGTATTTGTAGTTACGGCACTTATTGGTGTTGTCGTAGGCAGTTCCTTAACTACGATCGCTACGGTAGGGGTAGCCTTTATCGGTGTTTCTGGTGCTGTTGATGTTTCTTTAGCTATTACTGCTGGTGCGATTGTGTCAGGGGCTTTTTTCGGTGATAAAATGTCGCCTCTATCGGATACGACCAATATGGCGTCATCCACATTGCAGGTCGATTTGTTTGCACATATTAAAAATATGATGGGAACAACAGTCCCAGCCTTTTTGATTTCGTTACTTATCTTTCTGATTATATCCCCAAACCTAACAGAAGCAAATTTCGGAAAAATGAATGAGTTCCAAAGTGGTTTATTGGATACCGGTTTAGTTCATTGGGCAAACGGTGTCATTCCACTGCTCGTTTTATTAGTGCTATCCGTTAAAAAGGTGCCGGCAATTTTAACCTTGACGGGAGGATCATTAGCTGCAATTGTGATGGCTTATTTTCATAGTGCGCCATCAATAGGAAATCTATTTGCTATACTTATGGATGGGTTTGTTTCAGAAACAGGAGTAGAGGGCATCGACTCCTTGCTGACACGTGGTGGGATTAATGGCATGTTGTTTACCATTAGCCTTGTGTTACTTGCTTTAAGTATGGGGGGCCTATTGTTTACACTTGGGATTATTCCACGATTACTTGCTTCGATCGATCATCTTTTGAATAAGGTGTTTTCTGTCATTTTAGCATCCGCAACCACCGCTATAGGAATTAACGTCTTAATTGGTGAACAGTATTTATCAATTCTATTAACCGGTGAAACGTACCAATCACGCTATGCTAGAGTAGGTCTTTCAAACAAAAATTTATCAAGAGTAGCGGAAGATGCAGGAACAGTGATTAACCCGCTTGTGCCATGGAGTGTATGTGGTGTTTTTATTACTTCTGTTTTGGGTGTATCCACATTGGCTTACTTGCCATTTGCTTTTTTCTGCGTACTTTCTCCATTGTTGACGGTGCTATATGGGTATACTGGTTGGACACTAACGTATAAAAAGCCAGAAGTTGGGGCGAACTCAAGTGAAGCGACAGGAACGTAATTCATGGATATTTATACGAATTCGTATGTAATGTTTAATTATCTGTTTTTTTGAACGGGTTTAGCGTCAATTAATGAAAAGGTTACTGAAGGCTGACTTCATAAATAAAGCATGATATATATTTTAAACGAACTAGGCATTTGTTATAGAAAACGCAAAGGACTTCCAGGAATTTGGGGGTCTTTTTCCCGTTTAGAAAAGTGGTAATTTATCTTAGCGGAATGGTTTTGAAAGAAGGAACAATGAATATGATTTTAATTCCTGTTTGCGAAGGGAGAGCAGAGGATATCTACTGTGGACTTTCTGGTAACAGCTATTAAAAAGACTAAATTTGTACGAATTAAAATACACTTGAGAAGAGTTTCCGTGAATATTTGACAGACTCCAAATTTCATAGATCTTCTGCAAAAATGAATAATTATAGTATAATAAAAAAGATGTCGTTTTTTGTTACGGCTATTGTAGTATAACTTATTCGCAAAAGGAAATGACAACCATTTACTACATTAAAACAGCATTACAATTACTATTATCTTTTAATTACGCAATGATAGGAGAATTATAATGTGTAAAATTAGTTTCGACCATATTTATCATGCAGGTGAAGTTGTTGCGCAATCGGATTTATATGTACATTATCAAAATCAGGACATGCTGTTACAGTATAATAGTAATTTCTTGCATTTTTTAAGGATGCCATCGTTGGAAGAATTTGAGCAAACAGCTGCTTATTTACATGATTTTCACTCAAGGCATGGACAGCATCATGTGAAGTTTACGTTTCCACAGAATATAAAGCCAACGGAAGAGCTGATTAAGCATTTCATAGAAAATAATTATAATTATAGATATCTGGAACTTTTTACCATAAAGCCTTCGGAATTTCCGCGTGTTGAAAAAGATTCAAATATAAGCATTCAATTTGTTACTGAAAATGAGTATATGGACTACTCAAATTTAAAATATCAGCAAGATGTGCTGTTTGGTAGCGAGTTTGCAAAAGCACAACGAGATGTATATAAAAAAGATTTTCAAAATCCAAATAAATGGCAAATCGTGTCATATTTCCGGGGAAATATTTCGGGTTGTGTAGACGTGATTATTGGAAAAGGCACAGCAGAGATCGACAATCTTTTTGTGCTTGAAGAATATCGTAAACAAGGCATAGGCAGTATGCTGCAACAATTTGTAATGGATCACTGTCCTGATAAATTAGTGATTTTAGTCGCTGATGGAGAAGATACACCACGGGAAATGTATATTAAACAAAGATATTGCTACCGTGGTTTCCAATATGAAGTGCAAAAGGTGTATTTGTAGAACCGCAGATAAGGTGCTGCTCCCACTTCAGGAGTTGGGCAATCTGTACGGAAACAAGTTTATGTGGGAGATAACAGCACCTAAATACACTATTTCGTAAAGGTCATCCCCTTGAGCTACTAACAAGCAGTGGGGGGGGATGAAAGAAAACTCTACTGATTGAAGGCTTACTTTACATTGACTGGAAGTATTAGTCCAATAAATTTGCTTTCATATTTGTTGTGAATTTAAGGAAAGAAATCACGTATATAAGGGGAAAACTTTTCATAAAAGACCCATTGGGTTTCTTTAGAAGTATAAAATCACCAGGAAAAGTTGTTCGGAGAATAGGACGTGGCATTATCTTTATTTCCATATAGTTGTTGGTAAACAACAGAGTAGCCACGCCATATTGACTGAATTTTTTGAACACCTAAGAAAGAAATACTACTTACTTCCATTCCTCCATATTCCAAACTCGGGTAATCCAGTCTTGGTAAAAATATCGTTCATGTGAAACAAGTATTAAAGTTCCTGTGTAGTTTTCTAATGCTTCTTTAAGTGCGTTTTTTGTTGCGATATCTAAATGATTTGTCGCCTCATCTAAGATGAGAAAATTGCTGTCTGCTAACATGAGTTTGCATAAGCGGACTTTCGTTTGCTCCCCACCGCTAAGTGAAGATAGCTCTTGAAATATATGTTCGGATCGTAGCCCGCAACGTGCCAATGTTTGCCTTACTTCCTTTTGTGTCAATTCAGGATATGCTGACCAAATTTCTTCTAAAGCGGTGTGCTTTCCGATCGCAGGCATTTCTTGTTCAAAATAAGCTGGAAGCAATCGGTCGCCTAACGATATGTTTCCGCTTATCGCTTGTAACCTTCCTAGCAATGTTTTTAAAGTAGTTGTTTTGCCGATCCCATTATGTCCTGCGAGCGCTATTTTTTCCCCGCGCTGCAATTTTACATTTACATTGGTAAATAGAGGTTTATCATAGCCAATCGTTAAGTTAGTCGCTTGAAGTACAATATTTTCCGGTTGTGTTGTAACGGTAAAGGAGAAAATAGGTTTTGGATTATGGCTAGGTTTTTCTATCCGTTCCATCTTATTTAGTTTTTTCTCCCGGCTTTTTAGCTTGCTTAGCGGTTGAAGCACGCGCTTTATTTTTTTGAATATACCCTTCAAGCTTGATTATTTCTTCCTGCTGTTTTTGATATTCGAGATGTATTTGTCTTCTGCGCATTTCATATGCTTGAAGAAATTGCTTATAGTTTCCTGGATATCTCGTTAATCATTTATGCTCTAAATGATAAATTATTTGCGCTACATCAGTTAAAAAGCTGGTGTCATGTGTTATGAGCATAAATGCATTTGGATACATTTGTAAATAAGTTGTGAGCCACTCAATATGGGCAGTGTCTAAATAATTTGTCGGTTCATCTAATAGTAAGACATCAGGCTGTTCCAACAACAGCTTGGCTAGTAGTAATTTTGTACGTTGTCCGCCACTTAATTGACTCACATCCGTTTCCAAACCTAACTGAGAAATACCAAGACCAGCAGCAACTTCTTCCACCTTTGCAGGGATACGATAAAAATCATGTTGATCTAATTTAGTCTGCAACTGGCTGTATTGCTGTAATAATTGCTGAAGTTCTTTCGTTTGCATTTGAGCCATTTTCTCTGTAATGGCCAGCATCTCTTCTTCTGCTCGAAATAAATCCTGAAACGCTCCTTGTAAAAATTTCCGTATGGATTGTCCAGTAGTTAATTGGATATGTTGTTCTAAATTTCCAACTTGAACTTTTGGATGCCAATTTACTTGTCCTTCATCTGGAATAACATCTCCAGTAAGAATGTGGAATAATGTTGATTTTCCTGCTCCGTTGGGACCAACAAGTCCAATATGCTCTCCTTTAAGTAAACGAAATGATATATCTTTTAACACCATTTTGTCGCCAAAGCTATGGCTTAGGTTTTGCACGTCCAGTATACTCATGGGTTTTTCTCCTTTTTGTAAAATGTTCGTAATAAAAAACAACACTTTGCCTGCAAGTACAAGGAGATAACATACCTTTTCAATGGACCAAAAGGCAGATATACATTTGGAACATACAACTCTCGCTTTTTTCATATTGACATATAAAAAAGCAGAGCGCACCGCCCTGCTCAAAAAGATATAGATGCCGAATAGAAGATATATCGTCCATCTTACCGTTATTTCATGAGTTCAGGTGATTATCCGCTGCTTGTAATTGCAAGGCTTGTTTTGAAAAATGGGCATACTTCTCCCGTCTTTAAGCACAAGCAATTTGAAGCACAGCAGATAATAACATGGATCACCCTCACTCCTTTAGTTTAAACTTTGAAAAATTTAATATAACTATAGCATAGGGACGTACAGTAATTCAATATTTTGGTGAAACTTTTTTATGCTTACAGCGTATGGAAAGGAGAGGAGGAGAAGTGATGAGCTATTCCAAGAAGCAGCCAAAGTTTAAACTTCCAAAGACGAGAGGGGAGAGAATGTGGAATGTTATCGGTTATTCTATTTTTTTTGGGACGCTGATTTTTATTATTTTCATATGGCGTGATATACCTGATCGAATTCCTGCTCATTATAATGCTGCTGGTGATATTACTCGCTGGGGATCGAAATGGGAGTTGCTTATTTTGCTGATTCCTGGAGTTTTTATAGCAATATTTATGGGGATTGCTGAGAAGCATCCCGAATCACATAATTATCCAAAGCGTTTTAATGAAGCGAATGCAAAAAAGTTTTATTTGAACAGTAGAAAAATGATAAATCAGTTAAAAAATATTTGTATGATCATTTTTGCTTTTCTCGCTTTAGAAAGCGTTTTTATTGCATTGGATTGGTGGGATGGTCTAGGTAATTGGACGTTACCTGTCCTTGTTATTGGTGCATTAATGCCTATATTCCTTGGATTAATCAAACGAAAGAACATCGAGTAATTATAGAATCTGCACATGTTGCAGTAAGAAAGGGCTTCATAGATTATTTTTACTTCAATTAAATAAACAATAATGCATTACCCGCTTGGTAAAAACAATATTTGCAAGCGAGTAAAACTAGTTAACCATAGCATCTTTTGCTGTGGTATTTTCTAATGGTTATTAACTGAGTATGATACTAAATGATCGTTTTATGTTTAAAATTAATTTTGGTGTAATACATCTTATCAATTGTGAATTGTTGAGCTTAATTCTTCATTATATACACTCTTTTACAAGTGTTTATTTATAATTATTATTAAAAGACACAATTAATACAAAAAAAGTTCGACATTTTGTTACATTTTTAGTGAACATTTTTTGACGGTTGGGGTATGGGGGTTGTATTCAATTTTTCTAAGCTTTAAGATTAAAAAACGGAAATTTGAAGGAAGCATAAATTTTATCCAAATATAATTACACAACAAGAATTAGGGGGAGGGGTATCTCTTATGAAATTGAAATGGGCCATAATAGGGGCTCTAATCACTGTAATAGCTTTGTTGACTGGCTGTGAACCGTTAACTGTACTTGATCCAAAGGGACCACAGGCACAAACACAAGCAGATGTGATTTGGATTTCTATTGCTATCATGGCGTTTATCGTTATTACCGTATTTGTTATGTTAGTCTATTTACTTATTAAATATCGTGGGTCGAAACAACCGGATTCCTACGAGCCTCCACATATTGAAGGAAATAAAGTAGTGGAAGCTATCGTTGTTGGAATACCGGTCATTATTGTGGCTGTACTATCAGTTATTTCCGTAAAAAGCACTTACGAAGTAGAGGCAAAGCCTGAAGGTTATGGAGATAAAGAACCATTAGTTGTCTACGCTTCTTCTTCCGATTGGAAATGGCATTTCAGTTACCCAGAACAGGATATTGAAACAGTAAACTATCTCTATATACCAACTGATAGACCGCTGGAATTCAAGTTGTATTCCTATGGACCGATTACAAGCTTTTGGATCCCGCAGCTTGGCGGACAAAAATATGCGATGTCTGATATGATTACGACATTGCACTTAGGTGCTGATGCTCCTGGTGAATTTATGGGACGTAATGCGAACTTTAGTGGAGAGGGCTTTGCTGAAAATACGTTTAACGTAAAGGCGATGCCACAAGAGGAATTTGATGAGTGGGTGAAAGAAGTAAAACAAACTGCTGAACCACTGACAGAACAAAAATTCGATGAATTATTGGAACCCGGTCATTTAGGACAATTAACGTTTACTGGGACACACTTGGATTTTATGCCACCTCCTGAGGGGCATCATGGAGGGCATGGTGCAGACGACAAAAAGAATAGTCACTCATCCCATGAAAGCACCAGCTCTGAACATGCAGAACATGAAGAGGAAGGTGCAGAGCACGAAGCGCATAACGAGTAATCTGTACGAGGTTTTACAACAAGATTTTCCAGGAGGGAGAAGAGAGAATGGAATTTTTTGAACGATTTGCCGTACCGCATCCCAGTCCTGCTATATATGCCTCTATGGTTGCTATAGCTTTAACTTCTATTGCAATTGTAGCAGGGTTAACCTATTTTAAAAAATGGGGCTATTTATGGCGTGAGTGGCTGACGACGGTTGATCATAAGAAAATAGGTATCATGTATATGATTTCCGCATTATTAATGCTATTCCGCGGAGGAGCAGATGTATTAATGATGCGGGCACAAACAGCTGTGCCTGAAAATACATTGCTTGATGCACAGCATTATAATGAAATATTTACAACGCACGGTGTAGTCATGATTATATTCATGGCAATGGCGTTTATCATTGCGTTAATGAACTTTGTCATACCGTTACAAATCGGTGCTCGGGATGTTGCATTTCCGCGATTGAATGCACTGAGCTTCTGGCTTTATTTTATGGGAGCTATGCTGCTCAATATATCATTTGTTATTGGTGGATCACCAAGCTCTGGGTGGACGTCTTATTTCCCGCTTGCTGGTAATGAGCTAAGTCAATCTGTAGGTACTAATTACTACATGCTTTCTCTGCAAATTTCAGGGTTAGGCACTCTAATTACTGGGATTAATTTTATTGTGACGATCCTTAAAATGCGAGCTCCAGGCATGACATTAATGAAAATGCCAATGTTCTCATGGGCTGGTTTAATTACCAATGTCATCATTGTATTTGCCTTTCCTGTATTGACAGTTGCATTAGCAATGGGAACCATGGATCGCTTGTTTGCTACAAATTTCTTTACCACAACAAATGGTGGTATGGATATGCTTTGGGCTAACTTATTTTGGGTTTGGGGCCATCCGGAAGTATATATTTTAATTTTACCTGCTTTCGGTATTTATAGTGAAATTATCCCAACCTTCTCACGTAGAAATCTGTATGGTTATAACACGATGGTTATTTCCATGGTAGTTATCTCATTACTATCTTTTCTTGTTTGGGTACATCACTTCTTTACAATGGGGCAGGGTGCATTAGTTAATAGTATTTTCTCCATTACAACAATGGCGATAGCCGTTCCAACAGGAATAAAAATATTTAACTGGTTATTTACGATGTGGAAAGGGAAGATTCAGTTCACTGTACCAATGTTATACTCGTTAGGATTTATTCCGATTTTTACCATTGGTGGTGTAACTGGGGTTATGCTTGGTATGGCTTCCGCTGACTATCAATATCATAATACGATGTTTTTAGTTGCTCACTTCCACTTAGTAATTATTCCAGGGGTTGTCTTTGCAATGCTTGCTGGTTTGACTTACTGGTGGCCGAAAATGTTTGGGTTTATGTTAAATGAACGTATTGGAAAGTGGGCTTTTTGGTTTATTGCAGGTGGCACATGTTTAGCGTTTTTCCCAATGTTTATTTCCGGCTTAGATGGGCAAGCGCGTCGGATGTACACCTACTCAGAAGCAACTGGTTTTGGAATATGGAATATGCTCTCATTTATCGGTGCAATCGGGTTGGCAATAGGGTTCATTCTTATTGTGTACAATATCTACTATAGTACTCGATATGCTTCCAGAGATATTGGTGATGACCCGTGGGATGCACGTTCTTTAGAATGGGCTACACATAATCCAGTACCTGAATATAACTTTGCTATTACACCGCAAGTAAATTCCAGACAGGCTTTCTGGGATGCAAAGAAAAATGGCCATAAATTATTTAAGGGTGGCTATAAAGAAATTCATATGCCGAACAATAGCGGTGTGCCATTTATCATGGCTGTCTTTTTCTTCATCTTTGGTTTCGGATTTGTATTTAGTATGTGGATAACAGTCATTGCTTCATTGATCGGTATTATTGCTTGTTTAATCCACCGTTCATTTGAAAAGGATCATGGCTATCATATTTCGGCAGAAGAACTTGAAAAATCAGAAGTAGAATTGCGGGGTGCTAAATAGTGAATATCGATAAGACACAGCCGCTTGAATATAGTACAGAACAAGGACGCTTAAATATTTTAGGCTTTTGGATATTTATTGGAGCAGAAGTGATGTTATTCGCTACGCTCTTTGCTTCCTATTTTACTTTGGTTGATCGTACAGGAAATGGACCATCTGGCTCTGAGATTTTTGAAATCACACCTGTATTAATTGAAACACTGGTCTTATTAACGAGTAGTTTTACCATTGGACTTGGGGTCCATGCGATGAGAATTGGCAATAAGAAAGCGATGATGTCCTTTTTCGCCATTACACTCGTTTTGGGCGCAGCTTTCTTAGGTGTTGAAATCTATGAATTTGTGCATTATGTGCATGTCGGTGCAGGCCTCCAGGTGAGTGCTTTCACTTCGATTCTATTAACGACTTTAGGAACGCACGGATTGCACGTGACATTCGGACTATTTTGGGGAATTATGATTTTAATGCAAGTGAAAAAACGTGGATTGACTCCACAAACGGCTAATAAATCATTTATTTTCTCGCTTTACTGGCACTTCTTAGACGTTGTTTGGATCTTCATTTTCAGCTTCGTCTACTTGAAAGGAATGATGTAAATGAAGGAATTATTTCCAGCCAAACACGTTATGGGTTTTGTGTTTTCACTCATTCTGACAGGTGTCGCGTTGCTAGTGTATTTCATGGATATGTCATTTACTGCAGGAATGACGGTACTTTTAATCACAGCGTTTGCCCAAGCAACATTGCAATTAGTGCTGTTTATGCATGCTGGTGAATCTGAGGATAAAGGTTCGATTTATACTAGTGTACTTTACGGAATTATCATTGCCGTTCTTACTGTGCTAGGTACGCTATTGGCTATGATTTGGGGATATGTATAAAATAAAAGAGGACTCTTCTAAAAGTTCATTTCGAATTTTTAGAGAGTCCTTTTATCCTGTATATAAGGTGCTTAAGCCTCCCGCTTAGGAGTTGGATAATCTGTATTTGTAACAAGTCTAAGTGGGAGAGAGCAGCACCTAAATGCCCTATTTCGTAAGGGGTCTTTAGGTCATACCATTACAGTACTAACCAAGCCGTGGGATGAATATACCCCACTGGTTAAAGAGATTCACTTTATCATAGCTTTCTTCATTAGAGCTAGTATCTTGTAAACATCTAAGCTCCATATGTATATGACTTGTGGATAATTTCTGCACTTTTTCTGGATAGAGCTGATGTTAGATTAAGGTAAAATAATGCTGCTTACTTAAATGGGAAATGTTATAAACTGCAAAATCCCTCCATATTAATTTCCGACATCTATGGTAAAGTGGTTTTATCTCACAAGCCATTATAAGAATGCTTACCTATTACGTATATTTTTTTAGTTAAACACTATTTTCTATGCTAAGTCAAAAACTTAAAACCAGAGAGGGTGTGAAAAATAACCGTATACATAAAGGAAGCCGTCTGCATACACAATGCAAACGGCTAGAGATATGATATTCGAGAAGTACGTTAAAATTTAGAATACATTTTTTCCTTTTTCTTTCTGTTATCAATCATTTCTTCTGTAGCTACTAAAAATACTCCCATTAGAAAAATGAACACAGCACCCATGACAGTGCCAATGCCAATTCCAGTAATATAACTGTAATCGCTTACAAAAAACCCATACAAAAATATTGCGATTCCAATCAGTAATGTACTTGCTCCAACATATTTCGTTGCATTTAACAGCTTTTCATTTTTCATGTGGTCCTTCACTCCTTTAAGAAAAGGTAACAAAAATTCATATTCTTTTGGTTGAAGTTCTTATTTGATAATGTTCGTGCATGTATTGCTAATTCAAAACCAATATTTCAATTTAAAGTATTTTCTTTATTATCAATCATGTTCACAAATTTGTCAAATTTAACATCTGACTTCATACCGTACATTGACAATTAAATTGGAAAATCATACACTATAAACAAACAATCAAATAACTATTTGACTATAAGGGTGATGAAGGTATGAAAACGGATGCAGATAAAAAAGAAAAACAATCCGATGTTTGTGAGACTTTTTGTTATGACGAGAATACCGTAAATCGAATTCGTCCGAAAATAGACAAAATGGATGGTGTTGAACAAATATTTAAAGCCTTAGCAGATGCTACGAGGTTGAAAATTGCTTACGCTTTAACGTTAGAAAGAGAGCTATGTGTTTGCGATATTGCCAATATCATTGGCGCAACGAAGGCTACTGCATCGCACCACTTGCGACTATTACGAAATATGGGATTGGCGAAGCACCGAAAAGAAGGGAAGCTTGTTTTCTATTCCTTAGAAGATGAGCATGTGCATCAGTTAGTAACGATAGCTACAGTTCATGCAAAAGAAGGTGTTGACAGTGGCGGAAAATAAGCACGTTTATCGCTTACAAGGGTTATCTTGTACGAATTGTGCTGCAAAATTCGAAAAAAATATCCGAGGTATTGAAACGGTAGAAGACGTACAATTGAATTTTGGAGCCTCTAAAGTTACAATTCATGGGGAAGCCTCCGTGGAACAGTTGGAAGCTGCTGGAGCTTTTGATGGAATTAAAATTTTTCCAGAACGACAGCGTATGGAAGAACAAAAACAACCTTTTTGGAAAAAGAAAAGTAATGTCACCACGTTGCTATCCTTTTTATTAACAGTTTTAGGATATGTATTTTTATTTCGAGCTGGTGAAAGTAATCTTGCAACAGTAAGTACATTTGCTGCTGCGATTCTTATTGGGGGATGGGATCTGTTTCGAAGCGGTTTCAAAAATCTGTTAAAATTTGAGTTTGATATGAAAACGTTAATGACTATCGCCATTATTGGAGCTGCGATTATCGGGGAATGGGCAGAAGGGGCTGTCGTTGTTTTCTTATTTGCTGTAAGTGAAGCGCTAGAAGGCTATTCGATGGAAAAAGCACGCCAATCGATCCGTTCTTTGATGGATGTAGCTCCAAATAGAGCGACTATCAGAAGGGGAGATTCCCTCATTGAAATTGATGTCGAAGATGTACAAGTGAATGATGTCATGGTCATCAAGCCAGGAGAAAAAATTGCCATGGATGGTGAAGTTATAAAAGGAGAATCTTCTATTAATCAGGCTGCAATCACAGGTGAGTCCATACCCATATATAAAACGGCAGGAGATGAAGTATTTGCAGGTACATTAAATGAAGAAGGTTCATTAGAAATTCGAGTTACCAAATATGCAAATGACACTACGATTGCTAAAATTATTCATTTAGTAGAAGAAGCGCAGGCCGAAAAGGCACCTTCTCAACAATTTGTTGATCGCTTTGCAAAATATTACACCCCTGCAATTATTATTATTGCCTTTTTAGTTGCTGTTATACCACCGTTATTTTTTGGTGCTGTTTGGTCAGAATGGATTTATAATGGATTGGCGGTACTCGTTGTAGGATGTCCTTGTGCACTGGTCATTTCGACACCAGTAGCCATTGTAACTGCAATTGGTAACGCCGCACGTAAAGGAGTCTTAATTAAAGGCGGTATTCATTTAGAAGAAGCAGGCAAATTAGAAGTAGTTGCATTTGATAAAACAGGAACAATAACGGAAGGAAAGCCGGTTGTCACCGATATTATCTCATTAGGAAATATGTCTAAATCGGATGTATTAGCATACGCAGCAGCCATTGAAGCCTATTCACAACACCCGCTAGCCTCTTCTATACTACAGAAAGCGAAGGCAGATAAAGTAAACGAATTGCATGCCGATAATTTTATGTCCTTTACTGGGAAAGGAGCTAAGGCAATGATTGATGAAATAGAGTATATGATCGGCAGTCCTGCCTTATTTCAAGGTAAGGCGCATATGCTAAAGGAGTTACAGATGCAAATTCGTACGCTGCAAACACAAGGTAAAACGGTTATGCTGTTTGGAACGGCAACTAGTATTGAAGGGTTAATTGCTGTTGCAGATCAGGTACGTAAAGACAGTTCATCCATGATTGATAAGCTTCATCAGCTCGGTAAGCGAACGGTTATGCTTACAGGAGATAATCAAGCTACTGGTTCAGCTATTGGACGTGAGGTTGGTATAAGCGAGACAAAGTCCGAGCTTTTACCGCAAGATAAATTAACGGCTATCCAAGAATTGAAACAGCAATATGGAAAAGTTGCTATGGTTGGTGATGGTATTAATGATGCTCCTGCTTTAGCAGCAGCAGATGTCGGGATTGCCATGGGCGGTGCTGGAACGGATACAGCCATGGAAACTGCTGATGTTGCGTTAATGGCTGATGATTTAAACAAACTTCCATATACGATGGGGTTAAGTAAACAGACATTAGCGATCATAAAACAGAATATTAGTTTTGCACTAGGCTTAAAAGTGATCGCACTTCTCTTAGTTATTCCAGGCTGGCTCACCTTATGGCTGGCTATATTTGCTGATATGGGAGCTACACTATTGGTCGTATTTAATTCATTACGTTTAATGCGCGCAAGAAAATAACCATAAAGAGCTTGCTCTTTATGGTTATTTTTGTCAATTCGCCGGAGTTCACAAGTAAAAAAACTAGTAAAAAATATATTGACAACCTTATAAAATCGGAGTAAATTATAGCTTATCGTAAGAAGAATAAAATGAATCCATGTACCTTTTGCTGAATCTTTTTGAGCGGGGGAACCAATGAAAGATAGGTCAATGAAATCATCGTTTTTGGCCTTGGGGTGAATTCTTTTTTGAGGAAGGGGCGCTCTCCATCCCTAACCCGACAGCTAACCTCGTAAGCATTGATAAAGTTAGGAGAGAGGTCCTAGGGAAATCAGCAAACCTTTGAGACCATATTTGTGATGGTCTTTTTATATGAAACAAAGCATTTAGGTATGGATAGAAAGAAGGATGCAACATGATTGTAACAACAAATGTAAAAATTGACTCAGAAAGTATTAATGTAGTATTAAATGGTGCGCAAAAACATCGGGTCGTTAGCAAAAAGGGGTGGGTACGATGAAGAAGATTATCTCTTTACATCCATTACGTGGAATAATTATTTATTTTAATCCACCTCAAATTCTTGCAATCACGTTCTTGTTTTTAATTTTAATTGGAACTTTACTTTTAAAAGTTCCTACAGCCACGTATGAACCGATTTCTTGGTTGGATGCTTGGTTTACTGCTACATCAGCAATAACTGTTACTGGTTTAGTTGTTGTCGATACGGGTTCAACTTATACGTTGTTTGGAGAAATTGTAATTATGTTTTTAATGCAAATTGGCGGTTTAGGACTCATGACATTTTCCGTCCTCATTTTAATGATGATGCGTAAGAAAATAGGTTTGCGACAAAGGCTATTAACGCAGGAGTCTTTGAATTTAAATCAAACTTCTTTAGGTGGATTGCTACGACTTGTGAAGCTATTATTCATCTTTTCTATTACGATTGAAGCAATTGCCTTTTTATGCTTATCTTTTAAATGGGTTCCAGAGTTTGGCTGGTCTGACGGTTTAAACCAAAGTTTATTTCATAGCATATCAGCTTTTAATAATGCTGGGTTTTCTCTCTGGTCTGATAGCCTATCACAGTATGTAGGGGATCCACTTGTAAATATTGTAATTACAAGCTTATTTATTACAGGTGGACTCGGGTTTACCGTCTTAGTTGATATTTGGGATAAAAAAGGGTTTCAAAAATTATCATTACATTCCAAATTAATGCTATCTGGAACCTTAGTCATCAATATTATTGCATTGTTCGTCTTGTTTTTCCTAGAGTATGGCAATCCTGAAACAATCGGTAATTTATCTTTTGTTGATAAACTATGGGGCTCTTATTTTCAAGCAGTTACACCAAGAACCGCAGGCTTTAATTCACTGGATATCACTGAAATGACTGTACCTTCTATACTGCTAATGATGCTACTTATGTTTATCGGAGCGGGTAGTGGCTCTACTGGAAGTGGAATAAAGGTGACAACGTTTGTTGTTATGCTTTTAGCTACTGCTTCATTTTTGCGTGGAAAAAGTGAAACGACAGCGTTTAAACGGACGATAAAACTTCATATTATTATCCGAGCTTTGTCAATTATGATGATTAGTATAAGTTTAATCTTTTTAGCTATCTTCATATTAACCATTACGGAAAGGGCTCCTTTTCTTTCGATTGCATTTGAAGTCATTTCTGCTTTTGGTACAGTCGGAATTTCAATGGGTTTAACAGGAGATTTAACTACCATCGGTAAGATAGTCATTATGATAATGATGTTTATTGGCAGAATAGGACCGCTTACCATGGCGTTTGTCTTTGCTAAACGTAGACAATCATCGGTCCGTTATCCAGAGGAAGATGTATTCACTGGTTAAGGAGGTGGCTTATTGCTGCCTTCTGTTTTTACATAGATGGTACATTTGTCATATCCATTGGTTACGAAGAACAGTGTACTTTCCTAATTCCTTGTTTTACTACTCCCAAGGTAGGAACGGGATCGCCATTGGAAGCAGCACCTGTCGTTGCTTATTAAGGTGCTTGCACGAATGTTTAAAATGGATGATTTGGTATTGGAATAGGATCTACACCCAAAGTTTTAAGCTTGGTCAGTTAATGTACGGTGAGGAAATTTCAAAGAGAATTTTTTTATTTTAGTACCTTGCAATATTCAATACTAAAGTATATTATATATATAATATCAAACCTTGAAAATTCGTTGATGTCAAAGGCTTTGAGAGAGATAAAATATAAACCTCCCCCAAAACCTCCCCCAATTACTGTATTGCATCTAAATCCACACTGCTAGTAAACCCTTTTACCGATTCGTTTTCCAGCTTATCAAATGAATGACCGTAAACATTGTAAATCATTTGAGGTGAATTACCTAGACGTTCTGCTATTTCAATTACAGGAACGCGATTACCGATTAAAATTGTTGCATGTGTATGCCGCAATCCATGTGGGGTAATCTCTTTAATTCCTATTTTTTTAAACAAGTTTCTAAACGCTCTATTTAGTATATAGTCATGGCATGGTCTTCCGTCTCTGTTTATAAAAATTATGTCATCCTCATTTAAATGCGAACCTAAAGACAACTTAATTTCTTTGCACCAAAGTTGATATGTTTTTAACTGATTAACCAATACATCGTCTACTTTAATATTTCTATAGCTTTTTTCACTCTTAGGGGTGCGAACGCCATGTATATCCCTAGTTCGGTTTACAGTTATAGTTTTCTTTTTGAAGCAAACATCATTCCATTGTAAACCAAATGCTTCTCCCTTGCGGAAACCGGTAAAAGTAAGCAATAATGTTAATGTGTAACTCGTAATCGATAGATACTTCTTGGCAGCCGGAAGAAAAATATTCAATTCATCAGGAGTTAAGAAGTTTCTATCTTCTTTTTTCTCTTTCTGAATTTTAATTTTGGTGAAGCGGTTTC
Source organism: Virgibacillus sp. 6R (assembly GCF_001895305.1). Taxonomy (NCBI): domain Bacteria; kingdom Bacillati; phylum Bacillota; class Bacilli; order Caryophanales; family Bacillaceae; genus Virgibacillus; species Virgibacillus sp. 6R. The sequence goes on from NZ_CP017762.1 coordinate 2,948,540, forward strand.
TATCTAATATCTCATCATCTACAGCTGCATTGATAGCGGCTTTAAAAATTCTATGCAGTAATTGAACAGTGCTGGGTTCCATACGAGCTAAAAGTTTATTTATAAAAACTCGTTTATAAGTGGTTTTATCTAATTGTGTTAGTTTATAATTACCAATTAAGGGCTTTATGCGTGATTTGATAACACCTTTACGATGATCTTTAGTTGATTTCTTCCATTCATTTTTATGTGTTTCATACCAAATGTCTAACCATTCCGCAACTGTTAAATTAGATTTTTCAACTTGTCTTACATTACCATTCAAAATGTTTGTTTTAACATCCAACAACTCTCTATATGCTTCATCCTCTGATTTAAAACCTTGCTTATATTTTTCCTTTCTCTTACCTAATGCATCATAATATCTGTGTCTATAACACCATAACTTTTCCTTTTTAGCATTAAAGTAATAGTACAACTCTTTATCTTTTTTACTATTATACAATTTCATCGTTATCTTTCCCTTCTTTTGCGCGGACAGGCGTTCAAAATAGGGGGGAGATATCGGTTGCATAATTGTGTCAGCACCACCTCCTTTAAAAAAAAGAAACATTTGTTCTGTTTCGTGGTTAAAAAATTTTATGGGCGTGTGAAGTTAATAATTCCATAGGAATGCCATATTGTTCAATTGCTTCTTCTTTTGTAACGCATTCATTTACAGATGAAAACAATAAACTCATTGCCCAAAAATTTGCTTCTAATTCAATTTTTTCATTTGAAAATAACGTTTGTTTTTTTAAGAAAGAAGAATTACTACTCGGATGGAGTATAGCGTGCCCAAGTTCATGCGCGCATGTGAAAACTTGTTGTTCTTCTGATGAATTTTCATTGATGTGGATAACTTGAAAACGGTGAGACTTGCTATAATAGCCAAGAATATCACCCAAATTTTCATATACGACTATTATGTTTAATGCTTCTGCGATTCTGAAAGGATCATTAGTTTGATATTTTTCAATGAGCTGTCTCACATTTTCTTTTATATCCATCAACCAATACACCCCTAATTGCGATGTTTATAAGATGTGAATTTTTTCTTAGCTAGCCTTTTGGTTAATCGTAATGTATTTTCCCATGATGCAATTAATAATTCTCTATCTTCTTCGCTTAGTTCATCTAACACCTTTCCATCGAAAGCAGCGAAAGCATTATCTACATCTTCACCATCAATAACTTTTTTAAGCTCTCTTTGTATCTCGCGTTCATCTTTCTCGGTTAGATCATAATATCTTTTTTTGTCTGTGCGACCGAGTAGGTAGTCAGTGGATACATCGAAGAAATCGGCTACTTTCTTTAAGTTTGCTCCGTTAGGTGTTTTTTTCTTCCATGAATAAAGTGAGTTTCTGCCAAAACCTAGTTTTTCTTCCAATTCTACCACTGAAATTTTCTGCTCTTCGCATAATTTTTTCACTCTATCAAACGTAGTCATATCAACCATCCTAGTTGCTGACCAAGATTATTTTTAAACTTTAATAAAGAAAAGTGTTGACATCTATTTTAAAGTTTAATATACTCTAGGTAAGCTATTTGATTATCTAAAAAAGACATTAAAAAAATACGACCTCTTAAAATACATTTTTGACGTTGGGGAACGGAATAAATGTTATTTATAGGCTTATTAAAGTCTTATTTAGGTATGTCTGTATTCTACATTAAAGTTTAAAATGTGTCAACACTTTTAGCTAATCTTTTAGCTTATTAATTAAACAACTTGGCGTAGGGGGTGTGAATAAAATGGAAAATGATTTTGGGAAAAAGGTAAAAATGTGGCTATTACTTAACGACATGCAACAAAAAGACTTAGCTAAAATGCTAGGTATTTCCAGACCTTACCTATCTGACATCCTTCTTGGAAAAAGAAATGGCAAGAAAGTCAGAGAGAAGATTTTAAAAATCATAAACATGAAGGAGGTGTCTTAATTGCCAATAGCGGAGGTCAATATCGATGTAGATCAATTAGAAATAAGGAAGTACATCAATGAAAAGTTAGATGAAACGTTAAAAAGCGCACTTTTTGTTTGGGATATTGAAGAAATGTCCAAAAGAACGTGCATGAGTAAATCCTTCTTAGAAAATGAATTTTTACACGATCCAAGAATGAAGCTTCTTGAAAGAAGAAAGGAAAAGGGTAAAAGGTTTTGGTTTTATGAGCAAAGTTTAGAAGCAATGAAAGAAATTATGGACGAATGGTAATAAAAATAAGCGCGGACAGGCGTTTGAAAAATAGATTGAAGGAGGAAGCTAAATGAAAAGAATTCAATTATCTGATGGAATGCCAACGAGTGTTAGAAGAGTGGAACTTAATCCGAAAACGCTTAATTTATTAGAAAAAATTAAAGAAGAATGCTCAAAGAGTGGCTTGAGTTATGTAAAAGTAAATAAAGCCCTTCATTTGGCAGATGAAGAGCTTTATAAAGAAGCTATTAATAAGAATCTTTAAAAATCATCAAACTCATCTTCTTCATTCTTGTAATCGTCATATTGGGTTTGATTGGCTCCTACAACATAAGTGGTGTTGTAGTAAAACTGACCATTGTGAATATCAACAACTTTTGTGCCGACGTGTAATAAAGTCCAACCTTTTTCTAAGTATTCGTTTGCGCGAGAATTGGCTGGGTCATCGTCGAATTCCAAAGTAAAGACTATGTCTTTCACATTATCACCCCTTTCCTAATCATTCTATCAGAAAGGGATTAGTAGGAGGAAAAGAAAATGAATTTATCACTAGCAGTAAAAGAAATGTTTGAAGGTAATGAAATGAACATTTACACAAATGAAAGCAATGATGTGTTTATGACAAGGAATCAAATAGGGGAAGCATTAGATTATTCCGACCCAAACACAGCGATTACTAAATTGCATAAAAGATACCAAGATAGGCTGGATAGATTTTCAGTGACTACCAAGTTGGTAGGTACTGATGGAAAGAAGTATGAAACGGTCATCTACAACGAAAAAGGTATTTACGAAATTATTCGACACAGCAAACAACCGAAAGCAAATTCATTTTATGACTGGGTATATGATCTGTTATCTAAATTACGCAAAGGCGAATACCAAGTTATTCAGCCACAAACCGAACAGGACAAGCTTCAAATTCAAAAACAGCGTGCGGAAGCAATGTTGCTGAACGCTAAAACTCGCCAAGCTAAATTAATCCTTGAAATGCAAAAGAACAATGCTTTATCTCCAGTAGCAGTTGAATTGCTAGGAGTAAATGCATTAGAAGTATTAACGGATAAAGATACAGGCTATAAACCACAAATAGAAAAGACATACACAGCTACAGAGATTGCAAAACAATTAGGTATAACAGCTAATAAGGTTGGTCGTATCGCTAAAGCGCATGGGCTTAAAACTGATGAATATGGTATTTGGGCATTGGATAAAGCAAGGCATAGTGATAAGCAAATCCCATCATTCCGTTACTACGAAAATGCGATTCATAAAATTAAGGAGTTGTTGTAAATGGCAGTATTACAAAGCGCAGAAGCATTTAAAAAGAGCTATGCAAAAATGAGGGAAATAGCTCGGGAGACAGTGGGAGTTAGGTTTAACATCGAATATTACCACTTCGATGACGACTCAGAGCCTGTAATAAGTATTGATGCAGAAGCTGAAAGTTTGGCGTTGGATTATGTGGATGAGCACGGTTTAGTGATATCGATTCTAACAAAGGAGTCAATTATTAGTTTTTCCGAAAAGAGCTATACCACTAACAGAGGTTCTGATAATAGCGTTGTATTTGCTTCAAAGCATGATGAAGCGCATTGTATTATTCAATTTATCTAGTTTATTAATCTATTACTTACTAAGGAGGAAGTGAAAAAAATGAGATGGGCAAAAATCTATTTACAAATACCCATATATATGCCTATTCGATTATGGGATAAGTACTTAATAAAAAGACACGGTTACATAAAGTGTCGACATTGCAACCGTGCTATACAAGAAAAAGATAATTATTGTCAGTGGTGTGGATCTCCTAACCCCAAAGCGATTTATTAACGGATGCGCTAACTACATTAAATAATATAGTTTTAACGCCTTCTTGGATGTATGTAGCTGCTTTAGGCATAAACTTTTTATATTTCGCTACCGCAACTTGTGTAGTAGGTGATTCAACTATTAAATCAGGAAATGCATTTTTAATAATTTCTTTTTGTTCAGATGTTAATTCTTCATCTAAAGAAACTAATTCAACTGCATTATTAAGGATTAACTCAGTCCACGGATAAGGCTTTCCGCAGTTTTTACAAAAATAGGGTATAGGGAAAGTTTTTGGACCTGTTGTAAGCACCCCTGAAGGATAATTGTACCCATGAATCGGAAAGTCGCAAGATTGACAAGTTTCGAAAGTAGTTTCACCGCATTTTTCGCAAAACCTTTCTTTAGCACTGTTTAATTTATGCCAGAAAGATATCTGGTGACCATTTTTACAAATAAGTTGATAGTACTGTGTACCCATAAATTCACACCTCCCTTAAAAACTATTGTACCAGAAAGGGAGACTAAGGAGGAATAAAATTGGAACAACAAAAACGCACTAATCTATCTTATATCCTGCAAGCTTGTGCAGGTACAGCATTAGTAATGTTTGTTATCGCATTAGTGATATTTATCTATTAAAAGGAGGAATTAGCGTGAATTTTGAAAAATATTTTCTGAATAAGGATATTGAAGAAGCTAAGGATGTTTTTAAACAAATCGAAAGGAAAATGCTTTATGTGGGTGCGAATTTAAAAGACGGAGATTTCAACGATGCCGAACAAATGGTATATGGAATCCTAGACGGAATAAGGATACTGAGCGATTTGAGCATTGAACAACAATCCACCATTAATCTTTTAAAAGCCTTTAGACAGTTAAAAGAGCGAGGAATAGAACCTATGGAGATTATACAGAAATATGAAAATAGACAAAACTAATCTCTTTTACCAACTATGTTTTATAGCAACTCTAGTATTTTTGCATATTGCAATAAGATTAAGTGCTTAGGAGGAATAAAGATGATGGATAAATTAATTGAATTACTAAAAGAGAAGCATGGCAAGAAATTGGATTTAAATAATGATGTGTATTACCTGTTTCTAAACGGTGGTTTGTTTACCATCTATCTCGATGATGAGGAAAAAGAATTGAAAGTGCAGGTTGAATTTCTCCCGGTAAATAACACTTTCGTTTATTTTTCTGAGGAATCAATAACAACTTTATTGGATTAGGAGGTGGCAACCATCGAACATCCTGAAATATCCCGTACATTACGTACAGGATACCCTAAATATAAAGGAGAGATTAAAATGCCGGACTTATTTACTGTAAGAGAAAGAGTTGAAGAAATTTTAAGCTGTGCCAAAGAGCTAAAAGAGGTTAGCAATGATAATGTTATAGACTTTTACAGTCTCGATCAGATAGCAACGTGGTTAAAGGATGACATTGAACTACTAATAAGTATGCTACAAGATTAGTTGTACTTACCATATAGCGGAATAGGAGAGAAAACCATGGAAGATAAATTACGCAATTACCTTATAGATAGAGCAGTAGAAACGCATATAAGACTTTATTATCCAAGAGCAAGCTCTCATAGGTATGGTTATGGAATAAATGGAAGCTTTGAACGTTTGATTGATGAAATAAAGTACGAGCATATCAAAGAAATTGCTAGAAACTTTCCAGAATTAGACTTAGAAGATATGGGAGAACGAATCAGCTTGAGGATAAGAGAGAAAACGACAATAAATTTTTAGGGGGATCAGAATGAATACACAACAATTACACAAGTTGGTGGATTGTGTAAAAGAAATCAACCAGTTTTTAGAAGCTGATGCTTTAATTAGCGTATCTCGTGACGGGTTTTTAAATCCCGAAACAAGGGCACAAATCAGTTCTTATGCTTTTAATGATTATTTGGATTTAAAAGAAATTCAAGTTAATCATAGAGCGAATAAAGATTTCCCATATGAAGTTTACTTTTTAGAAGATGATATAAGATTTTTCGCAATATATAAAGAAAATCCATTAAAAAAATAAGACTCGCTGCAACGAGTCAAAAACAAACACTAAAATTCGCTCTTATTATAGCTTAATTAGCTTATAAGAGCAAGGGGAGGATTATAAAAATAATGGCACTTAAACCATTTAATGAGTTATTTAATCTTGATTTATCTAATGAGGTCACTAAACGACCTGTAAAAAAGAACTCCAACTTAACGCTTGATTACTTGGAGTGGGCTAATTGTATAAAACTGCTATACGAAAACGGCGCTGAATCAGTGCGATACGGCATGATGAAAAACGAGAACCATTATCCGTGCTTTTATAATCATAACGGAGAATCTCCATTTGTGAGCGTATGGGTGGAAATAGACGGCGTGAGCTACGAGGAAGATTATCCAGTTATAAACGGTATTTATGTAGTCCAAAACCCTAACCAATTAGATATTAACAAAGCTAAGCAACGTGGTTTTGTTAAAGCTGTAGCCATCAACACAGGCTTAGGCTTAAAACTGTGGATAAAGGAAGAAGAACTCATTGCCAATGATAAAGAAATACAAAAAGAGTTGCAAAAGAGCGAAGCGTCATCACTCAATGATCAAATCACAAGTAAATTTGCTCGAGCGATGCAAAAAGTAGGAGACAAAGATACCTTATACAGCATCATCCAAAGCAGTAAAGAGGATATGACAAAGTTATATAAATCAAATGATCATGCTAGTAAAAAGATCGTTCTCGGACAGCTGGATGTGATTTTAAATGATAACAACAACCAATGACCGCAACCGATATATAGGCGGTTCAGAGGCTAACATGATTTATATGAATTATCAGTCTGAATCGTTTAAAAAGTGGTGGGCTGAAAAACTTACGGAATTTCCTAGCAAGTCTTTTACAAATAAAAGTATGGCTGTGGGAACAATATTAGAGCATGATGTCATTGATTTGTACGAGCGTATACACAACATTAAAGGTGAGAGAGATAAGCAAAAGGTTAAGGGTATTGCTAGAGCAAATACGGATTACATTTTAGATAATAAGGTGTCGGACGTAAAAGTCACAAAGAAGGCGTTTGAATGGTTTTTAACGGAAAAGATACCAATACATTACAAAAGGCAGTTAATCCATTACATGTACGTTTTTGGCTTAAATAGAGCTTCAATAATTGCCTATCAAACTAATGATGATCTATTAAATAATCCATTTGCTGAATTAGATAGATACAAGCTTTATGAAATACCTATAAAAATAACACAAAAAGATATACAGGTGCATAAGCAAAAGATCGAATACTTGGAATTTTGCAAAGAAATGAACGTGTTTCCTGAGGTGATAAAGCGATGATGGTTCCTAAAATCAATCCTAACCATAAGAGAATAAAGCCTAAAGTAGGCAACAAAACCAAAATAACCACTAAAGCACGTGAAGAAGTGTATAGGCGAGCAGGTAGAAAATGCGAAATATGTGGTCGTACTAATCCATGGTGTTTTGAAGTAGCGCACTTGGTTAGTGCCGGGCAAGTTGGTTCTGGTGCTGACCCTGCAAATTTATTACTTGTATGTGGTCCTAGTGTAAATAGTGGTACATGTCATCATTTTCTCGACTCTACAAAAGAGGGTCGAGAATACAAAATGAAAAAACATGAAGAATTGAAGCGATATTATGGCAGATAGAAAAACAGGTAAAGAAAAACGATTAGAACAAATATTTGATGAAATAAAGTCTCTTAATCCCGAACACCTAGCTGACTTAAACAAAATGATCATGCTTTACAGCAAAGCACAAATGATTATAGGACATATAGACGCCGATTGTCTGAATAACTATGGGCAAATATATGCAGAACGCAAAAAGCTAGAGGGAGAGGTTAAACAAGCTTTTAAAGGAACTGGTGTACAAAAGGAAGCGCAAGCAGATATTGAAACATATGAATTACGATTACAAGAAGCTGAAGCAAAGTCCGAATCACGTCGTTGGAGTAATCTCTTTAAGTCTATTGATAACTTAATAATCGCTTTACGACGTGACGAAAGAACAGCAATTGAAGAATATAAAAAGGTAAACGACATATACGGAAGGTGATTATAAATGGAAAAAGTAAGAATTACAAGAGAACAGGCAGATGCAATTCAATTTGCTTTATTCAAAAGTAAGGATTTCAAGGACAATCCCGATAGATTATTTAGGGAATGCATAGCGAGCCATGTAACTTTTCACAACGAACTGTATGCACTAAATAATTTAGATGTTGTCAAGTTAGCAAAAGTCTTATTTACACCAAACAGCTATGTAGTAGAACCTAAATTTAAAATTGGTGATTGGATTACGTTCAGTGAGAAGTATGGAACAGAAATCACTCAAATTGAAGAAGTTAAGTGGTCTAGTTATTGGAATGACACCTGTGCCTTTTGGGATGGAGGAAGCTCTTGCTTACCCTTCCATAAAATTCGCCACGCCACTGAAAGCGAAATAGAGCAAGAAAAACAACGTAGATGGTGGAAAAAGCACGGGCGTGATGTGTGGGAGCTTAAAAAAGGTGATGTTTTAATCGATAAGGACGGATGTTATGCTGCAACATTTGTTGAATTTTCTACACTCGCTACAGGAGAACCAGTTGTTTGTTTTAATGATTCAAATTGGGAGTACATCAACAACGTAAAAGAAGACTTTTTAGTAACTTGCTTTGCCCAAGACCGCAAAGATGTATAACACATCAAGAGTAATACTACCTAAATGGATTTGGGATAACGCAAAAGATAATAACGAGTTTAAAGCTAATCTAGCTAATTATATGCAGCGTTATCCCGGTTATAGGGTGGTTAATGTAGGCAAGTATTATGCAATATGTGAGATCAATAGATAACAAGGAGTAATTGCGATGAGTAATGTCAAATGGGTTAAGTTAACAGTTGATATGTTCGACGATGAAAAAATACGACTCATTGAGCAAATGCCCGAAGCTGACACCATTTTAATTATTTGGATTAAGTTATTGGCTCAAGCAGGAAAGACAAACGCAAGTGGATATATTTATTTAAGTGAGAATATCCCGTATACAGATGAAATGCTTGCGACTATTTTTAATAGACCTATTAGTACTGTTCGGTTAGCATTAAAAACATTTAAAGACTTCGGGATGATTAATATAGATGACCAGTCTTTTATAAGCATCGCAAACTGGGAAAAGCACCAAAATGAAGAAGGGCTGGCTAGGATAAGGGAGCAAACAAGAAAAAGAGTAGCCAAGCACAGGGAGAAAAAACAACTAGAATCACCTAAACAAGATGTAACGTTACATGAAACGTTACGTAACGCAACAGATATAGATAAAGAATTAGATATAGATAAAGATATAGATAAAGATATAGATAAAGAATATAAACGTCACAAATATGAAATTTGCGACATGAATTTGGCTGAACTTCTCTTTTCGAAAATTAAAGAAAATAATCCAAGTCATAAAGAACCTAACTTAGAAAAATGGGCTAATGATTTTAGGTTAATCCGTGAACGAGATAAACGAACGGAAGAACAAATACGTTACCTAATCAATTGGAGTCAAGAACACCATTTTTGGCACACAAATATATTATCTCCTGCGAAGCTAAGAAAACAGTTTGACAAGCTGGTTATGCAGGTTAAAAGCGAGAAAACAAATAAACAATCAAAAGTAGTTCCTATAAAACAAGATGACGATAAACGAGATTACGGTTTTTAGGAGGGGAACCATGGAACGTATAAAAATAGTTAAGCCTAAAGAAAGATTTATAAAAAAATATATATGTACGGATTGTGATCAAGAAGTTGAGCGAAAAGAATTACAAATTACGGGTGGTCCTAACAAAGGGAAATGGGAAACATTTAACTTTGGTTGCAAATGTGAGGACAAAAAACTAGGTAAACAAGCTAAGGCACTACAAAAAAAGCTAAAGCAAGAAAAAATGAAAAAGTTTTTTGATTACTATTCCCTTATCAATAACAGTTTACAGGAGGCTACGATCGAAAACTATAAACCTACTAGCAATGATTTAGCCAATGCTAAACAAGCTGTTATCGACTATGTAAACGAGTTTGACGGTGAAAAAAACCTGTTACTTACAGGAACATACGGAACTGGTAAGTCTCACTTATCAGTCGCTATAACAAAGGAACTAATGAAACAAGGGAAAGAATGTTTATTCTTGTCTTTGCCTAAACTCTTAACCAAAATCAAAGAAACTTATAACAGTAAAGATGTTACAGAAGAAGAATTGCTTGATGTCATTAAAAGGGTGGACTTGCTTGTGTTGGATGATATAGGCGCAGAACACCAAACGGGTTGGGTTAAAAGTAAACTGTTTGAAATATTGGATGATAGGGCAGGGAAATCAACGGTTTATACAACAAACCTTGATAGCGTGGAATTAAAAGAAACTGTTAATGAGCGCAATTTTTCTAGGATGATGGAAAATACAAAAGTTATTGTGATGGACGGTAGCGACTACAGAAGGAGAGGTTTTGAATGAGAGAGATTAAATTTAGAGCGTGGGAAAAATCAAGTAACGAAATGGTTTACGATGTTCAAAATGTCAGTAGGAAACGCATCATTGGTGAAAGTGCATGTGAATCATTTCAAGAGGTCATTGATTCTTGGGAATATGAAGTAATGCAATACACAGGATTAAAAGATAAAAACGGTAAGGAGATATATGAGGGGGATATTTGGGAAGGTTATAAAAATTTTTTAGTAAGGTATAACCAAGATTACGCAGGATTTGAGCCGTTTGTAAATGACGGGGGTTGCGGGTGTTGTGCGGATGGTGATGTTGGACAGACGGCGGATCATGGAGAGGTAATCGGAAATAAATTTGAACATCCTCACTTACTAGAAGGTGATAACTAATGTGTAAAACATGTAAAGGACAAGGTGGTCTAGTAATACAACATAGCTATTATATAGAGTTTATAGAGTGTCCAGATAACCAATGCGACTTTATACGTGATGATAGTGATATAGAGAGGTTACAAGCTTGGTTAGATAGTTTGGAGGTCGGAGAACATGAAAACAGTCAGCAAATCGTTTAAAAAGTCTGTACCCCTAATTAATCCTGATAAAGATCACGTATTTATTTTTGAGGACTTAGAAATGGCGTTTACAAGACGCCAGTACAATGACATATGCAAACTATGGAATAAAGGCTATGAGATAGAGGATATAGCCAAAAACACGCACAGAGACGGGCAAGAAATACTTTTAGCTCTTTTGGATTTAGCGAGGAAAGGACGCCTTAAACGCCCATTTGCTTTTAGGAGGAAAACATCATGATGGACAAATTAGAGTTACAAAACGATTTAAAGGCGCTCGTAGAACAATACAAGGTTGCTGGAATGGCAGAACGCAATCACTTAGAAAAAGGGCGTAGAAAGCTAGGGAAACAACTCATGTCTCTATCGGACAAAGAGCACGAGAAGAAGATTATGGATACCATGGCAAAAAGGGAAATGATGACATACAGCGATGTATTTTGGTTATTTAGCGTTGGCATAGGCGCAAATTATATTTTGAATAGACTTAACCTAAAAGCTAGTCACGTTGATTCTGTGGACTTTTCAAACGCTAAAGACTTTTACCAGTCGCAATATGCATTAAGGAGTGACAAAGGTGTATGAGCGTAAATTACCACGCATACGAGACATTAAAGGATTGGAGTATGACAATTACGGACGGTTAAAATACCATCCAGAACTCCATTTCAATGCAAGGAAAGAATTTTCGGAAGAAGAACTCGCTTATCTATGTAAATTTTATGTAGTTGATGAACGGAGGACTGTTAGCTTTGCGTTAGGTAGAAGCGAAGCAACAATAGATAACAAGTATCGCAAACTATTTAATCAAGGTTTAGTAGATCACTATAAAAAGTTATGGGATAGCCAATTTGAGGGGTGACTCATGGACATATTAAACACTGCAATAACCATAAGAGACAGTATAAGAGATATACCTAAGACATATAAAGATAATCTAGCTCAAATAAAAGAACTTGAGGGCGAGGAACTGGACTTATTACACCAAATAGAGTTAACCAAATTTAATGCTAGAGACGGTTATAAGATCGCTAAGCGTATCCAAGAGATACGCCAAGAAAGACGCAAGCTAAAGAATGAAAATAGCCAATTAAAGCATTTGGAATCTATTGTATGTAAATGGCAAGACAAGCTTCCGAAATTAGATGAATCTATCGGAAATATCAGAAAAGAAAAAGGAAATATAGCCACTCGTAAATATCATTGCAGAGTTAGAAAAGACTTAGAGCCTAAGATAAATAAAATGTAAAGGAGATGGAGAAATGAATGATAAAGAACGTTTAGAATCTATAAAAGAAGATGTTGAGATAGGTATAAAAGTATGGGGTATCAGTATTGATGATATTAAATGGCTTGTAGAACAAGCTGAAGAATTACACGGAACAAAAGGCAGATACGGATATAAAGGTATGTGGGCTTTGTGCAATCGAGATTACGGGCGATTAAATGCAGAAAATGAACGGTATAAACATTTCATAGAAAAAGCTTTGGAAGAACTAGATTGGGGCGATCCGTCCAATGCAATTCAAAAAGCTAAATTAATATTGGCAGTTGCGCTGAAAGGAGAATCAGAATGACTGATAAAGAACAGAATGAACATCCTGTTATAAAAGTGGCTAAGAGGGAAGTTGCGATTACTAAGTGTAGGGAAGTCAGAACAGGATTGTCGTATGTCACCTTACCTGTTGACCACGTTGTTTGGTTCATCCAACAAACTGAACGTGTGCAGGAGTTGGAAAGTAAATACCTAGCACTAAGGAACATACACAATATAACACTTAAAACGGCAGAATTATTTGTAGAAGTAAATAAACAGCGAAAAGAAGCTTTAGAAAAAATAAGAGAAATATCCAAAGATTCGGTAATTGATAGAAAATATTTTGAAATAGCTGATGAAACATTGGAGGGAGAAGGATGACAGAACTAGAACTTTACGAGTTTATTAAAAATAACCGAATAGAAATAGACTGGCGTGGTAATGCGTTACTTATATGGCTGGAAGCTTGGGCATTAGAAGACTTTTGTAACTTATTAAACAGAGATGACTCAGATGATGGAGGGCTTGACTGCCAATTGCAAAATGGTGGGGATGTCGTACTAGATCTAGTCAAGGTGTGCAAAGAGTGGAATATCGACCCCAACAACATATTGGAGGGTGAGGAATGACCATAGTGGTATACAGAATAAACGAAGAACGCAACCGAATCATTAGAGAGTTAGCATTAAAAAATATTGAAAAAGACAAGGAAGGCAATCCAGTAGAAGAATTACCCTTATTAAAATTAAAAATTCTCAATAGGGAAATAATATGAAACTCTCTCAAATAGACTACCAAACATCATACATCATAGAACAACTAAACAAACACGGCTATTACGATACAGATAATAAGACATATAAAGAGTTAAAACATAAGTTAACTGCTATTAGAGCATTAAATATAAAACAGGATAGTCCAAATAACGGGTGGTTTTGAAAGGTGGATGAATATGAACATTTGTTTAGAATGCCAAAAAATATGCCGACATGCTTTTTGTTCTAAAGAATGCAAAGAAAATTATAAATTGTATCGAGACGAAACAGAAAGATTAGATCGCAGTGCATATTACGAAGGTAATTATCTAGCGAAGAGAAGGGATATTTCAGATTTGTACGAAAAAATACCCGAAGCTAGAAGAAAAGGCAATTTAAATGTAGATCAATTGCTGTCGAAAGCCTTTGAACGCGGCTTAGAAATTGGGTATAAGTTACGGGATGAATCACTATGAAACTCTATCTCAAACACACAGAACACATCAACACTGATGGAGAGATATTAATAACAGTACAAGTATATCATAGCCAACCAAGTGGAGAGTATTGCTTGGTTTGGGTGTAGGAGGGTAAACGATGAATCAAATAGAATTCAAGAAAAAACTGGAATCTAGTATGAATATGCAATTAATAGTCGCAGGGATGACGGGACTTGTAGAAGATGAAGGGTATTCGGCACGTGAAGTATTTGGATTGCTTGAAGCTACTAAACAAAATACATTTCACGCTTTATCAGAAATTAGAAATGAGGGTAAAAAATGAATCTACAAAAACTATTTAACATGCAAAAGCAATTAGATAATCACATAGTCGAGGAAAAAGGATTACAAGGGCAGGATTTGCTAGATAAAAAGATTTTAGCTTTACAGGTTGAATTGGGTGAGTTAGCCAATGAGTGGCGAGGTTTTAAGTTTTGGAAGGTTAATCCAAAACCAAGAACTAAAATAGAACATTTATGCACGGTTTGTGAAGGTGATGGATATGACAGATTCGAGGGCTTTGTAGATCAAGGAACGCCATGCGCAGAATGTAATGGAAATGGCAAGATAGGAGAGACAAACCCACTCCTAGAAGAATACGTAGACGGAATACATTTTTTCCTTAGCTTAGCAAACGATTTAAAAATCAATCCAAGTGACTTTGTAGTTGAGGGTGACTACACCAAAGAAAGTGCCACAGAAACATTCAACGAAGTGTTTTCTATGGTATCCAGTGTACCAGTTCTTATGGATGTAGATGTGCCAGCAACAATAAGAACGAAGGACATTCAAGAAGTTTTGCACGAAGCGTTTTCTTGTTATGTAGGTCTTGCAGAAAAGCATTTAGGCTTCACCTGGGAGCAAATTGAACAAGCCTATCTTGATAAAAATGCAGTAAACCACAAACGCCAAAACACAGGCTATTAATATATCAAAATATACCTATCATTTTACTTGGTAGGTATAGAGGGAGGGAATAAGGATGGCATCGCACGAATCCATATGCAAAGAACTAAACAATATATACAAAGCTAAAAACGCCGACTACGGCAATAGCTTTGCTGAATCATACAAAGAGTGGGGTATTATATCTGCTATTGTCCGTATGGACGATAAGATGCGTAGATTAAAACAATTAGCTAAGCATGATGCTCAAGTAAAAGATGAGCGTATGGAGGATACTCTATTAGACTTAGCTAATTATGCAATTATGACTTTGCAGGAATTGAGAAAGGGGAATAACTCCATTGATTAAACTAACCATACCAGGAGACATGCCAGACTTTAACCACATTATCAAAGTAAGTAAATCTCATCCAATGGCATACGCAAAGCTTAAAAAGCAATATACGGAGTTAACCATGCTTTACGCTCGTAATTTACCATTTATCAATAAAGCAAACTTAAATTTTATATGGTACTGCAAAAACAAGCGTAAGGATAAAGACAATATTATGACTGGTCAAAAATTTATTATAGATGGACTTATCAAGGCAGGAGTAATTAAAAACGATGGTTGGGCGCAAATAGGAGATTTAAATCATAGCTTTGAGGTGGATAAAAATAACCCGAGGATAGAGGTTGTATTGGAGGAAATCGCATGAATCATCCAAACGTATTTGAAAATCCATGTCCTATATGCAAAAGACAGGTAGCTACTAGACTATGTGATTATGTAACAGAATATATTGTGACATCCATTGATTTTAGAGCAACGTACGAAACATGTGATTTACCGTTATGCGAGAATTGCGCTAATCAATATGGAGCGTTTGACTTTTGTCCTCAACACGAAACGTTATTCAAACAATCAAAACTACCAAAAGAATTACAAAGGTACGCAATGAGAGAAAAAGTAAAAATGATACGAGGTGATAACACATGACCTTTATAAAACAATTCCTAAGGATGTCAGCAAGTATTATTATAGCCTTCTTAGCCATAGGGCATGTAATAGATTTGTGGGCTAAATACATTAACATAGATGTCTGGCAATTAGCTGTAATAGTATGTCTGATGTTAGTTATCGGATTATATGTTGTTAGGTGCATTGAAGACTATTAAAGGAGTTAATTAATATGGACTGGAAATGTGATGGTTGCGGAAAAGGTATTAAAATACCTAATGACTATAAGCCAGAGTTTTGTTGTGACGGACATGAGTGTGGTTGTTGTGGAGAGCCAATAAACCCTATGTTTTGTGATGATTGTGAGAGATGTTTTATCGGAGAGCCGAGTAAATACGACGGGGATATTTTAGATTAAGGAGTTGGCAAAGTGAATAAATCAATGAAGCCTAGGAAAATCACATTTAAGCACGCAGAAGCCGAATGGTATAACTACCACAATACCTTAAAAGAGATTGCTAGATTGCGTGAGGAAATAATGAATCCATTTGACAATGATCCAGACGATCCAACAATATTTAAAGGCGCTAACTCTGTAAGGATGCCGGGAGACCCAACGCAAAGGATGGCTACAAGACTAATGACAAGTAGACAATTAACATATCTTTCTGGGGTGGCGGAAGCAATAGAAGAAGTATACAATGATTTACCCGATAATTATAAAGAGTTAGTGCGTTTGAAATATTGGCGCAAGCATAACGAATTAACTTGGGATGGTATTGCTATGAGATTAAATATAACAAAAAGGCAAGCTATACGATGGCGCAATGAAATTATACAAGCTACTTTGGAGGTGCTGGGATGGAGATAAAAAATAACAAAGCTTTGCTAAACGAAGAGCAAGCGATAGTGTTTCATAGGCTATTGATGGGGGTTATTAGTGCGCTAGAAGAAAAGAAAGAAAAAGGTTTATCTTTTAGTAAAGACGAGGAAAATATATATAACTTAGCGAAAGACACGGTAGGAGAATTAGAAGAATTATATTACGTGTGATTATGTCACTACAATGTCACTTTTGACATGAAAAACCGTGTTATTATGCTAATGTGGGATAAAAACCACATACTCTATAAGGTGATAATACATTAAGCGCTCAATGTTATGCATTGGGTGCTTTTTGTTATACATAATCAAATTTATATATTAGGAGGTAAGCCCATGAATCATTTTGACATACAAAGAGCAGAGTCTTTAATGAGATATGCAGAGTTTCTAAAGGATATGGAATGCCATGAATATGCATCTGATGTAATCAATCTATTGCATAGTGAGATAGTAGGTATAGATAGATTTAAAGAGTTTGATGAAGTTACTGAAATGGTCGGAGACGGAAACACTTTTCACAGAGAATATAGTATTCATCCAGAGGTTAAGAAATATGTACAGGAACAGATAAAACAATCTATGCCGGAAGTGTATGAAACTTATGGTATGTACGATGACAGTAAGATAGTGAATGTGTCCTACGAAACACTACATCCTAAGCTAAGACATTATGTACAACAAGAGATTAAACAACAATTAAATAATTAGAGATATATTATATTGCATAACTTTTCCAACTCCATCATAATAAAGTTATACATATTGATGGAGGGGAAAGAGAATGCGAAAGGTATTATTAATTGCGGTGTTATTCACTGCGTTAATTGGATGCAACGAAGAAAATGAAGTTGAAAAAAACAATTTTACAAAAGAGCAAAGAAATGGCTTAGATGATAAATTAGTAACAGACGTTTTAGAAGTAGCTGATACGATTAACGAATTATATGTTGATCTAGACATCGCTTATGATGAACTAGATGTTGAAAGTGAAGCGTTTAATATTATAAATGGATTCGAATATGACAAGTATAAAAATGATGACGAAGAGTATAGCCCGAAAGAAGATTATTTAATTAATCAAACACTTTTGTTGATCAGCGATTACATGCTACATGAATCAGTAACAGAAGAAGGAACCATCCGTGAACGTGGTGATGACATGATGGAAAAGGTAGATCATATATATAAGTCGACGAGCGAAGAGGGATTTTACCCATATTAACGAATGAGGGGGATTTACTAATGAATAACCTTACTCAATGCAACTCATTGATAACATACAAACAGGTTAGGGAGTTGATACATGAATATCAAGAAGCGTTGCGGTAAGATCGGATGCAAAGCTTTAATAGGTATTAAAGAAACATATTGTGATAAGCACACGAACTATAACCATAAACAATACGAGAAGACAAGAGTATCAACAGAAGAAGGAAGAACATACAAAAGGTTTTACGATACGAAAGAGTGGAAGTCATTACGCTATCAAGCTATGTTGCGTGATGGCTTTATTTGTGTTTCATGTGATAGAGAAGCTAAAGTATGTGACCATATCATACCAACTAAGGTCAGATGGGATTTAAGACTCAATATAAACAACACACAATCATTGTGCTTTGAATGTCATAACAAAAAGACAACGGAGGATAAAAAGAAATATGGAATTTAATCCCCCCATCAAAATTAACCCTTGAATATTCTGACAACTACAGGACGGTGCGCAGTTTTCTTTCCGGAAAATGCGATTATGAAAGTCAAAATTAGTCAAAGTGAAAATATAAGGTGGTGATCGTATGAGAGGGAAGCCAACAAGGGGTTTTTACAGTGAGGATGAGCTAAAAAAGCATAAAAAGGGCAAGGATTATGTAGCTAAAAAGCTTGCTGAACAAGAAACATTAAACAATCACGAGCAATTACAGGCTGACCGCATACCTAGCCACCTTTGTTACTTCGGCAAGAAAGAATGGAAACGAATTATACCGTTATTAAAAGAACTGCCGATAGCTGAACTGGATAGAGAGCTAATCGAAACGTATTGCATGCTTCATGGCTCTAGGAGGCGGTTAGAAAAAGATATACAAAAACATGGTGAAACTATAGAAATTTATAATGAAGATGGAGAATTGACAGGAATTAAGAAGAATCCTTCTTATGACATGTTACTTTCAACTGTAAAAGAATTGCGAATGATTGCTAACCAGCTAGGTATGACAATGAATAGTCGTTTAGAGCTAGCTGTGCCAGATGAGGAAAAAGAAGAAGATGAAATACTTAAGTTGCTAAAGGGGTGATGAAGAATGACTTTTAATGACCCCGGAACTCAATATGCCAGAAAGGTTGTAAACGGGGAAATTATAGCTGGTAAGAAAGTAATAAAAGCCTGTAAGCGGCATTTAAGAGATTTAGAAAATGATAAATTAGACTATATTTATTTACCCGAAAGAGCTGAAATCGCAGTTAAGTTTATGGAGATATTACCAGATATATCTACTGGTAAACCTGTAAAACTTGCGGAATTTCAGCTTTTTATTGTTTATTCGTTATTTGGCTGGTATCGAAAAGATAACAATGCACTACGTAGATTTAATAAAGCATTGATTAGCATGGCTCGTAAAAACGGTAAATCAGCATTAATATCTGGAATAGCAATATTTGAATTTCTGGCTGGTAAATATCCGTTACAAAATAGACAAATCTATTGTACAGCACAATCAAGAGAGCAGGCGTCCATTGTGTTTAGCATGGTTGTGCAGCGACTTGATGGTCTATTAGCACAGTCAGAAGCAATAAGAAAATCAGTTCGTAAAGTGCGAAATGAAATCAATCATAATCCATCTTACAGCGTATTAAAGCCATTAAGTAAAGATACTGGAAACATAAATGGATTAGCTCCAACGCTATCAATACTGGATGAATACGGTGCGAGTAAAGACAACAGCATGATGGAGGTACTAGAATCTGGTTCCATGTTGCAGCCAAACATGCTCACATTGATAATATCAACCGCCTATTTCGATTTAAACAGTCCTATGTATGTCCAAGAATATAAATATGGCGAAAAGATACTCAATGGTGATGAGGAAGACGACAACTATTTTGTTTTAGTCTATGAACAAGATGATGAAGAAGAAATTTATGATGAAAGCATGTGGATTAAAAGTAATCCGCTTATCGAAGTCGAGTCTATAAAAGAAACGCTGATTAGAAACCTAAGAAAGAGATTTAAAGAAGCAGTTGCTAAAAATGATCTATTAGGACTGATAGTGAAAAATTTCAACATGTGGAAGCAGGCTGCTGAAAATTCCTTCCTGCCAGTAAAAGAATGGCGAGCTTGTGAAACGGAACCAATAAATAAATATGGTCGTGATGTATTTTTAGGATTGGACTTATCAAGAACGGAAGACTTGACCGCTTTATATGAGATATATCCAATTGAGAACCAAAAGTTTTGGATTGATGGACATTCATTTGTTGCAACTGTGGGAGGTATAGAAGCGAAAACAAAACGAGATAAAATTGATTATGAAATGTTAATTGAAAAAGGGTATGCCAGCAAAACGGATTTGAAAAGTGGTTTTATAAACATAACTCAAATCGTCCATTATGCGGCTGATTTAATTACAAGATATAATTTAAGCGTTCAAGCGTTTTGTTACGATGGTTGGCATATTGCTAACTTTATTAGTGAATGGGAGAAAAATTATCCCGATTTAGAAATACCATTTATCGAAGTGCCGCAGAATTATAAATTTTTATCCGAACCCATTAAACAATTTAGGATGGGTGTATACGAAAGAAAAATACTGCACAGCAATAATCCATTACTTAACATTGCTGTCAATAATGCAGTTATTAAATATGATAACAATCGAAATATGATGCTGGACAAGCAGAAAAACAGGGAAAAAATCGATCCAATTGTAGCTGTTATTACAGGGTTTGCGGAAGCTAAAGATTACGAGTATCAAGGTATGGATATTAAACAGATTGAAGCTTATATATTGAGCGATGATTTTGGATTTTAGGAGGATGAAAATGAAATTACAGTTAGCAAACAGGAGTATTTATAACTGTTTGGAGTTGGCGGCAGCTAAAAACGAATACATCGAAACTGAATTACGTCACAGAAAATTAGGGAAAACAACAGCACTAATTCAATTTGCTAAAGAAAACGGGTATGTCGTTTTAGTCGGTAGCGTGAATGAAGCTGATTTTCTCACAAAAGAACTTGGTTATCGTTTTAAATCGATTAATAGCAGAACATTAGATGGTTTTCCGCCTTTTGTTTTTGATGAATCAGTTACACGAAAGCAAATAGAAAAAATAAAAGAAAGCGGGCATATCATAATCACTGGTTTTATTCGGAGTGAAGATTTTTATAGAATTTAGGTGAAAAAATGGATATAAATAAGGTAACAGACGCACTAAAAGCAGTGGGTCTTTTTTTATGGCTTAATTTAACGGGTTTACTATTCCTAATTGGTTTAGGAACTATTGTATGCGGTTTTTATCGTATCAACTTAACAGCAGGTGTGTTCGCTCTAGGAACAGCAACAATCCTCATTGCTCTCATTTTAGCTAAAGAAAGGGGGTGATGGTAGTTGCGTATATTCTCAACTGGCGAAAAAAGAGAATTCACCCAAGAAGAAGCTGATCTTTTAATAAGTATGCTCCCGGGATTTAGCGGAACAAGCACAACCTTTACATCTGCAAAGGCAATTGAAAACAGCGATGTGTTTACTGTGATTAATTTGTTAGCAAGCGATGTGGCTTCCTTGGATATACAAATGATAAACGATGAAGTGCCAGAGCCTAATAATATAGTAAACCTATTAAACGTAAACCCTAATAGTTTGTACTCGGGAGGCACACTTAAATTTATTATTACTGCTAACGCCTTATTAAACGGCGAATCGTTTTGTGAAATAGTAAGGAATAAACATGGCAAGGTTGTTGCTTTATATCATATAAGCAACTCTCAAGTAGTTATAAAACAAGATGCTGAAACTAAATATCAGCTTATGTACGATGTATATAATATCGAAAAATCAAAATACAGACGGTTGCGTGCATCGGATGTTTTACACTTTAAATTTTTTACAATTGACGGGGTGCGGGGAGTTAGCCCTTTGAAGTCGCTTAAATATGATGTGTCCATGCAAAAAGACAGCAAACGGTTCTTAGCTAACTTTTTTAAAAATGATACTCAAACTGGCGGAATCCTAAAGATGAAGCACGGGAAACTGTCCAAAGAAGCGAGAGACAAGATCAAAAAAGAGTGGCAAGAATCTAACGCTGGTGTTGATAATGCTCATAAAGTGTTAGTCATCGATGAGACATTTGAGTATGACCCCATTAAGGTTGACACGGAAGTTTTAAAGCTTATCAATGCTAGCACATTCAGTACAGAGACCATCGGTAAAGTGTATCGTATTCCAAGGCATAAATTGGGGCTTGAAACGTCTAACATGTCACTAGCACAAGCTAATCTGGATTATCTTACTTCAACACTCAATAGTTATTTAAAGGTAATTACAAACGAATTGAATTTCAAGCTATCTACTAACAGCAAGAAAAGCTTTCGCTTTAATACAGCTCCATTTAAAACAACAGATGTTGAAACGCATACCAAGTTAACACTCGAAAAAGTGGATAAAGGAATTATTAGCTTAGATGAAGCTAGGAAGCGACTTGGAGAGAATCCAAGAAATGACGAACTTGGTAATAAGCATTTTATCAGCTTGAACTATACAACTCTTGATCAAATCGAGGAATACCAAATGTTAAAAGCTAAGGGAGGTGGTAAAAGTGGACAAAACGGAACAAAGGGAACTGATGACGAATAAAATTGAAATTCGTGAAGATGATGACGGCAACCGAACAATTTCTGGTTATGCCGTGAAATGGGAAAAGAAATCGCAGGTGTTGGGTTTATATTACAAGTTCCGCGAACAATTTAAGAGTGGAGCTTTTTTAAATTCTCTTAATAATGATGACCAACGTTTTTTATGGTCGCATGATACAGGAAAAGTGCTAGGAAGGACTAAAAATAATACCTTGCGATTAAAAGAAGACGATACAGGGTTGCGTTTTGAATTAGATTTACCTAACACAACGCTAGGCAATGACACTTACGAATCAATAAAACGCGGCGATGTGGACGGGGTTAGCTTCGGTTTTAGGGTGGAAGATGATGAAATAGAAGAACCCGAAAACGATTTACCGTTGCGTACAGTCAAGAAAGCTAAGTTATTAGAGGTATCAGCCGTTGCTTTCCCGGCTTACCCAGACAGCGAAGTCAGTGCAAGAGGATACGACCCTATTAAACAACATGACAATGAATTAAGAACCTTCAAAGCTGAACAAGCAGCAAAAATAAAAATTTTAATGGAACTTTAGGAGGAAAAACGAATGAATAGATTAGAAGAAATCAACAAACGTTTAGAAGAAATTCGCGGAATGCTTGAGGATGATGAAAAACGAGGGGATACTAAGTTTTCTGATCTTGAAAAGGAAGTACGTGAATTAAAAGAAGAAAAAGCAGAAATTGAAGCGAAACAGCGTATGCTTGATGACGAAGAACAAGGAAAAGAAGACCGTACTCTTATAGAACAAGCTCATCAAAGCGGTGAAGAAATACGCACTATTCAACCTACTAACGAACAACGAGAAGCCTTTCAAAAGTATCTTGAGACAAGAGAAATTGACGGCGGAGCACTTAAAACTGATTCTGGTTTCGTGGTTGTCCCAGAACAAGTAGTAACAGAAATCATGAAATTGAAAGAAAAAGAATTTAACCTTGATCAATATGTAACGGTTAAGTCTGTTGGTTATGGTAGCGGCAAGTATCCTGTTGTTCGTCAGTCGGAAGTAGCAGCATTACCAGAAGTAGCAGAACTTGAAGAAAACCCTAAGCTAGCGGTAAAACCTTTCTACAACTTAGGGTATGACATCAAAACTTATCGTGGTTATTTTTTGGTATCTCGTGAAGCTATTGAAGATGCAGCGGTTAATGTTTTATCTGAATTGATGACTTGGATGGCTCGCACAATCGCATCCACTCGTAATGCTGCTATTGTTAAAGCTATCAAAGAAGGAACGCCGGGTGAAGAGGGCAAAACACTTAAATTGCAAACTATCCAAGCTAGTGGTATTGACGGTATTAAGGACGCTATTAACCTTAATCTAAAGCCAAACTACGAGCACAATGTGGCAATTGTTTCCCAAACCGCATTTGCCGAACTGGATAAAATGAAGGATAACGAAGGGAATTACTTATTACAAAAGGATGTAAAAGAGACTACGCAAAAGCGTTTGCTTGGTGCGAAAGTGGTTGTGTTGCCTGACGAAATGTTAGGAGAAAAGCCGGGTAAAACAATCATCATCGGAAACTTAAAAGATGCCATTGTACTGTTTGATCGCAGTCAATATCAAGCAGCTTGGACAAACTACATGCAGTACGGGGAAGCTTTAATGGTAGCAGTACGTCAAGATGTGCGTATTTTGGATGAAAAATCAGCTATCGTTATTGACTTTGGCGGCGGTGCAGGAGTAGAGGGATAAGAGATAACGCTTATCCTTCTTTTTTTAGGAGTGATTATATGCTTGATTTAGAACGCATAAAAGGGCATCTAAGAATCCCGCACAACCTAGAAGATACCGAAATACAAGATTATCTTGAATTTGCAAAACAAGATGTCATTGAAGCTGTTTTTGATAGTCAAGACCCGAATCTCGATATGCCTAAGCTGGAAGAAGATAAAATATACCAAAGGGCGGTTATCATGCTGACGACTTACTATTATGAAAATAGGATGGCTGTATCAGAGGTTAGTCAGCATGAATCACCTTTTTCTGTTACGCATGCAATACAGACATTACGGGCGCATAGGGATAGATACTTATGCGATTAAATAATATGAGATTCAACTTTTCTAAATTAAAAAGCCCTATATGGATTTATGAGGTTAAGTCAGTTGTCGAAAACGGCATACCCCAAAAGCCTAAACCCGTGCTGTTTTTAGAGTGTTTTGCACATGTTGAATCTGTTAGCCTTAAAGATTACCAAAACAGCGTACAATTAGGCACACAACACCAAATAAAGGTATTTGTACGTAATTATCCAGGCATCACCAACAAAATGATTATTGAGGATATAAATAAACACTCTTATAAAATCGAACAGGTGCTATATGACTATCGGCAAAGCGGTTTTACTATATTGATAGCCGAGGAGGTCAACAGATCGTGAGTGTAAAAATCGAAGGTCTTAGAGAATTAATATCTAACCTAGCTAAAAAAGAAGAAGATATTGTGCGAGCGGCTAAACAAGGGAATTTAGCTGGCGGAAAAGTAGTTATGGAAGAATTGAAACGTAATGTGCCTAAAAGTGGTTATAGTGGTCCGAATCCCCAAACAAGATTAGTGGATGCTGTTGTAATGAGTGGCAACCGGACTGATAAAGGCACAGCGGAAAGCTATGTAGCAGTAGGGTTTAATAAATCAGCAAACTTTAGGGCACACATACCAGAATTTGGCTCTATTTCACAATCCCCGCAAGGATATATGACTAAAACAGTACAAGCCACAGAAGGAAAAGTGGCTAAAGAAATGGCTGATGCTATTAAGAAGGTGTTGCGATGAGTAAAGGTTTATATGATATAGATTCGTTGGACATGGCTTATCAACTTTTAATAAATGATAAAGAGTTAATGAGTTTAATCGGTAGTACTGATAAAGTATTTAAGTATCATGTGCCCGAAGAACATCGGGAAAAACCACCTATTATAAGGTTATATCCTATATCGGAGTTACCAACAGAATACGCCGACAACAAGCAACTAGGATGGGATTGTATACTACAAATAGATGTGTGGGATAGTCAACGTGCAAGAAAAATAGCTCTAAAGATAAACGAGTTAATGAAAACTATTGATTTTAAACAAAGTACGCCTACTTATGAATTTGATGAGGAAACTTATTTAATCCGTGACGGCAGGCGATACAGAGGAGTAATTTTAGCGGATAAAGACTTACAAGAGTAGGTCTTTTTTTAATGCAATAAATTAAAAAGGAGAATGAAAATGGCTGAGGAAACTAAGAAAAACCGAAGTGCAACAGTTGGTATAGATAAATTTTATTATGCAGTTTTACAAAGTGATACAGAAGAATCGGTGGTTTATGAAAAAGAGGTCAGATTACCTTTTGTGCAGAACGTTAACATTGAAACAGAACAGGAAATCGCAAAGGCATTTGGTGATAATAAGGTTGCGGAGATGGCTGTTTCTACAGGTGTGTCTACTGTGGAATTTCAATTTCATGCTTTGCCCCTAGAAGACCGTGTGGCATTACTAGGATTGGAAGATGAAGATGGTCTAGTTATTCAACGGTCGCAAGTTAACCCACCTTATGTTGCTGTTGTACTTGAAAAAACAAAAGGAGACGGTTCGGCGGAACTTGTCGGACTTACTAAAGGCATGTTTACATTACCACCGACTGAAGCACAGACAAAGGAAGATTCGCTGGAATTTGGAAGTGACACTATTAGCGGAGAGTTTTCCGGTCGTGTATATGATGATGCTGCACAAGTATTTGCTCATGTCAAAAAAGGAGACGAAACCATAAGGCAAAAGTTTATGAATAAGGTATTTAGACCAGCGGAACAAGCCGAACAAGG
This sequence comes from Virgibacillus sp. 6R, assembly GCF_001895305.1. Lineage (NCBI taxonomy): Bacteria > Bacillati > Bacillota > Bacilli > Caryophanales > Bacillaceae > Virgibacillus > Virgibacillus sp. 6R. The sequence continues at coordinate 2,974,839 of NZ_CP017762.1, forward strand.
AGGTGTGGAAGGGTAATGGCGTATTTTATAGCGAAAGTATCAGAAGCGGTTGAAGCTTATAGATTATTAAATCTAACAAACACCGATACCGGAGCAGTATTATCTATCGCCAAAGCTGGCGATACACCAGAATTTCACTCCACGAGAAAGTTAACAGCTAATGAAAACGTAAGTGTTAATGCTGCTGGGAAAAAATCATGGCAAGTTGAAGCAGGAGAAGCGATTAAAGAAGGTTCCTTTGTTGATGTAGGTGCAGGTGGGACTGTAGTTAACGCTACAAACGGAGAGGGAATTGGTTATGTTACTAATACCGTTAAAGTTGGTCAATTGGCAAATCTCGTATTAGCTTCCAGTGGTGGAGGAAAAGGTCCAAAAGGTGACCCGGGGAAAAAAGGAGATCCTGGGAAGTCAGCGTATCAAATAGCGGTTGATAATGGTTTTGAAGGAACGGAAGCCGAGTGGTTGGCATCTTTGAAAGGTCCAAAAGGCGAAAAAGGAAATCCGGGCGAAAAAGGGGACCCGGGTCCTACGCAATTTACAACAGAAGAAGTAACCAAACTCAAAGAATTAATTCAACCAGCCGGAGAGTAGAGCAATCTACTCTCTTTTTTATACTTAAATAATTTGATTAGAGGTGTTTGAAAATGAAATATTATGACGAAAAAACCAAAAGCCTAACCCTTGTGACGGGTGTTAAAGGAAAAGAGCTTGAAACTAAAACATATCAATATCCTTTTTTCGTTAAAGGAATTTTCACTAAAAAAGCAATAGATTTGGGAGCAGAACTCGAAAAGAATGGTTATGCAGTACGAGCGGATATGTTTGACCGTTTGACCAATTTCGCGGTTGAACTTTACGGAAAACGTTTCGATCAAGATGATCTGGTCAACGGGATAGACTCAAGAAACATCGTTGAAACCTATCTATCTATAATAATGGGCGTTTTACAAGGTGATACGTCAAAAAACGAGTAGACGGCGAAGAGGGTTTGAGCGATGAAGATTTTAGTTTTGTAAAACAGAAAGAATTTATTGATGATCTTTTCGCCGATTTACTAAAACGATATACATTACCAGAAATATATGAAATGGACATTTTAGAGCTGTTAAGGCTGACAAATAAAAAGACAACCAAGAAAAAAGAGTCTAAGAAAACAGATTCTCTTTTTGCGGCATTTGGAAAATAAACGAAGAAAGGAGGTTACTGTATGACAATTGGTGGCACTCCTGTGGGTAATATGGTCATTAAGGTGGACTTGGATAGCACAGGCGTAGAGAAATCTATGACTGGATTACAAAGGCAGCTCAAATCATCCAACAAAGCTATGGGGGCCCAACTTTCAGCGTTTGATCGCGGGGAAAAATCATCTAAAAAGTATGGTGTCATGATCGAGGGATTAACCAATAGACATCGTATACAGGCAAGAATGGTCGAAGAATCCAGAAAGAAATATCAGCGCATGTCTAGTGAATATGGAGAAAACAGCGTAAAAGCACAAAAGGCTTCTCAGGAATTAAATGAACAAATAGCCAAATACCAAGAAACAGGACGAGAACTAAATAAAGTCAGCGCAGAATTTAAGGAATTCCAACGAATGCAAGATATGCAGTCTAAGGGTTGGTATAAAGTCGCTGACGGAATGGTTCAAACTGGAACGAAAATGCAAGCCGTAGGACGCCAAATGACAGACTTTGGTAAGGGCTACACCATGAAAGTAACTACTCCAATTGTCGCTGGAGGTGTTGCGGCGTTTAAAATGGCTAGTGACTTTGAGAGCGCATTTGCCGGAGTACGAAAGACAGTAGATGCAAGTGAGAAGGAATATAAAAAGCTGGAAACTGGTATTAGAAATATGGCTAAAGAATTACCGGTAGCAGCAACAGATATTGCGGCGGTCGCCGAAAGTGCAGGTCAACTTGGGATAGAAAATAAGAGTATTCTCAAGTTTACAAAAACTGTTATCGATCTAGGTGAAGCTACTAATATGACAAGAGAGCAGGCAGCAACAGAGTTTGCTAGATTTGCAAATATTGTTAACATGAGCCAAAAGGACTTTGATCGACTAGGCGCGTCTGTTGTCTCTCTCGGTAATAATATGGCTACAACAGAATCTGAAATCATGTCCATGGCAATGCGTTTAGCCGCTCAAGGTGCACAAGTGGGGATGACAGAAGCACAAATCATGGCTTTGTCAGCAACGATGTCCAGTCTAGGAATAGAAGCAGAAGCGGGCGGAACAGCCATGACCACAGTCTTGAAAAAAATAGACAAGGCTGTTGGTGACGGCGGAAAGTCACTGCAAGGGTTTGCAAATGCTGCAGGTGTATCATCATCCGATTTTGCTAAAGCATGGAAAAAAGACCCGGTTACCGCACTTGATATGTTTATCAAGGGACTCGATAAGTCATCAAAAGAAGGAAAAAATTTAACTACAATCCTATCTGATTTGGGCATCAAAGGTATACGTGAAGCAGATACTATTTTGAGAATGGCTGGAGCTAGCGACTTACTTTCAGAAGCGGTAGACAATTCAACTACGGCATGGGAAGAAAACAGTGCATTAACAAAAGAAGCAGAACAACGATACAAAACAACGGAATCACAAATGAAGATTTTGATGAACCGAATAAAAGATATTGGTATTACCCTAGGCGCTGCCTTGATTCCTGCTGTTTTAGACGCAATAGAAGCATCAGAGCCATTTATTAAAAAGATCGAAGATGGCGCGAAAGCCTTTAGTGAAATGGAAAAAAGCCAACAGCAAACCATTTTAAAATTAATAGCTTTAACGGCTGCTGTCGGTCCTGCTGCAATTGGTTTAGGACAAGTATCAATGGGAATTGGCGGCATTTTAAAGGTTAGTGGAAATCTCACAAAAACACTTGGTAAAGCAGGTGGAACTGGAACGTTGGGTGCAATTTCTGGTTTATCAAGAGCTGGTGTTGTAGGGTTGGCTATAGCTGGTGTCGCTGGATTATCTATCGGTGTATATAAACTGGTGCAAAATGCCAAAAAAACGGAAGAAGCTAATCTCGATGTTGCAAAATCGTTAAATGATCAAGCAATAGAACTTGATAAAAGTGCTGAAACTTTTGATAAATTATCAAGTAAAGCGAAAATAAGCAATGAACAATTAGCGGAATTGAATGATTTAAATATCAGGATTTCTCAATCTAGTAACCCAGGTGAAATTGCTGAGTTACAAAAACAATATGATTACCTTGCTAAAAAATCTGGATTATCAAAAGATGAACTAAAAAAACTATTCGAAGCTAATGAAAACATTATTGACCAGACACCAGATGTTAAAACAAATGTAAGCGAACAAGGTAATGCGTTTGCGAAGAACACTGATGCTGTAAACAAGTATGTTGAATCGTTATACGAAATGACCAGAACAGAATTAGAAGGTCAACTATCGGCCGCACTTTCTGAAAAAGCAAATACCCAACAAGATATTAATAACAAACAAAAAGAGCTTAATGGTTTGTTAGACGAAATGAGTATAAAAAATCAAGCATCTGAATTATCCATGAAAGAAAACAAAGCTCGCCAAAAGGAAATTAATGAGTTATTACAGGACAGGACGATTGAAGCGGATAAAGCTAAGTTACTCCAACAAGAATTAACAGCATTAATGGATATTGAAAACGGTGACCACGCGAAAGCCGTTGAATACTTGCAAAAAAAAATTAACAAGAAACGCGAATCTATAGAAGAAGATGAACAAGAACTCGCAAAAATTGCTGCATTGAAGCAAGAAATGCAAAATATTATATTAAAACAAGCTGGTATAAACGCCGAAGGTCAAAAAGGCTTAGCACAACTTGACCAATCCATTGTAAAAAACAACGAAGAAATTCTTGCGCTTGAACAGAAACGACAGAAAAACGGAGAACTTACAACCGAAGAACAAAAGCGTTACGACAAGTTGGTAGCTTCTAATGAAAAACAACAGGAAGCTAAGTTGTATATTTTTGAAGAATTAGGTCTTTACAACAACATTAACTCCCTATTGGATACCAAGCTATCTAAATTAACGCAAACAAAGCAAAGAAAGATTGAGGACTTAGCCAAAACAGCAAAAATCAAAGTAGAAGAAGGCAACATTGTAAAGCAGATACAAAATAAAAATGACAAGCTCCTAGAAACAAGAAATCAGTTAGTGAAAAACTTAGAAAAAGAGGGAGCAAACAAGCAAGAAATCAGGAATCAAATATCAGCTTTAGATACTAAAATCGGTAAAAATGACGATGTGCTTGTAAAAATCCTAAAAGAAGCAGGTCTGTGGGATCAAGTTAAAGATGAAATAAACCTAGGCTCTAAAGCTCTTGATAACCAAGGCGGGAAGATCGACAATAACAACAAAAAAACAGATGAAGGAATTAAAAGAGAAGAAAAGAGAACCAAAGAAGCCAGTAAAGACGTTACTAAAGAAGTTAAGGTAACGGACATGCGTACCATTTATGACTTAAATAAACGCGCAATGGAAATGATTAAAAAGCCTGTTAAAGCAGATGATAAGGGGTCTATTGCGAGTTTAAACAAAAAAGCAGAAAACCCTGTAACTAAAGTGATTAATTTTGTTGGTAAAGGATTGAGTAAGCTAAAGTTTTGGGCGCATGGCACACCACCAAGCGGACACCCAGGAGGGCATGCGGTACTCGGTGATGGTAAAGGATTAAATGCTGGTAATGAGTTAGCACGATTACCTAATGGCAAGATGTTTTTAAGTGCCGACAGACCAACTCTATACCCTAATCTACCAAAGGGTACGCACGTATTACCTGCAAGAGAGACTAAACGTATATTAAAGTCAGTACCAAGGTATGCGCAAGGTACTAAAGACTGGCAAAGCCTTGTTGAGCCAAGTAAACTACGAAACAATGAGTTTATGGCATTGTTGGCTTTAAATGCTAAAGATAGTAAAACAACGGTTGAGGTTCCAACTCAAACGCCGAGCAGAAATGATAAAGACTACACCAAGGACTTACTAGATGCAACATTAGAGCAAAACAATATTTTGATGCAGATACTTGCTAAGGATAATAATGTGTATTTGGATAGTAGATCACTAGGTAGAGGCATAGAACCAACTGTAACAGAAATACAAAAAAGGAATAAGAGAGTGAGGGAAAGTTTTGCCTAAGAAATCATTTACTTTTAACGGAATAAGAAAACCATGGTTGCACATGACAAGAGGCAGAACGAAACCTCTTTTTACTCCTGTGCAAAGGAATATATTGACTGTACCCGGTATGCCGGGAGGACATTTGTCGTCAACTGAAATAGAACCTATATCATTTATCCAACCGATTGCTTACGTTGCTAAAGACGACAACCATGCACTACGAATTAAAGATGAATTAGCCGAGTGGTTAATAACGGATAAGCCAGCACCTTTACAATTTGATGATGAGCCAGGGCGCACTTATTATGCGATTGTACAAAACACAATTGAAGACTTTGAGCGAATAGCTGTTTTAAGACAGGGAGCTATTAATTTCCTTTGCCTTGACCCTTTTTCATATGGCAAAGAACAATCCTATCCTTTTTCCTCCGTGCCTATGGATGATGGGGTTGGGCGGAATTTAATACGGAATAGTGATTTTTCAGATGGGACCACAGGGTTTGTGTTATATCAACCCCCATCGTTTAACGGGACGGTTTCCTTTGAAGAAGGCATAATAAAAATAACAAGCCCTGACAGTAGTTTTGGGGGCTTCTATGTTGCGTATGGTTACCGCCCTCAAACATTAGCGGGACAACACTATACTATTACGATTTGGGCTAAAGGTAGCGGAACGATGTATATCGGACAGGAGAAAGTCAGCGGAGGGCAAGCTACCGTAGTTGTCAGTAGTGATGAATTTATGCCTTATTCTCACTCGTACAGTCCAGACGAAACATCAAACAATCCGTATTCTTTTTATGTGAACTCTAAAACGGACGGAATTTATGTTAATAGTATCAAACTTGAAAAAGGAGACATCGCCACCGACCCGACGCCAGCACCCGAAGATAGACCATCCGATATCCTTACGTTAAATTACGGTGGTACAGCACCAGCATCGCCTATATTTGAGTTAGAGGTATTAAAGCCAGTTACTTTCGCTATGGTGCAGAATCAATTTGAAGAATATCAGTTGATTGGCACCCCTTTAGAAGCTGATATGGAAACAGTAGATACCAGGAAATTACTCATCGAAGAACGAGGGGAAACATTAGATACATGGAGCAATACCCCTACTAAAGTAGATGGTGGCGTAGTAGCTGGTAGACTAAGCACAGATAATGATGGTATTACTGTACCAAGTTACGGACCGGATACAAAAAAATGGCACGGTCCGGCGCTGATTAAAGAAATATCCCCATCACAAGACTTTGAAATTGAAATGATGGTTGAAGGAGAAACTGGTAAGCCAGATCAAACTTATCGAATTGAATTTTATGCTTATGATGAAAACATGAACGTACTTGGAAAAATGGCTCTACTAGATAAAAGTTTAGGTATAAACAATAAAATTGCTGAGGGGCGTATCGGAGGATATGAAGGCAGGCAACAAAATTATTTAATAAGCTCACAAAATTATAGTTATGGCTGGCCTTTTTTCTTTGGTATGTTACGTTTGCGAAGGATTGGTAACCAATTCGAATTTTATGTAACACGAGTGGCCAACAATACAAAGCACGTTTTTAGTTTGAAAAAGTTATTTACCGATAACAACAATGAGTACATGGGTAAATTACGATATGTACAAATACACATCGGTAAATGGGCGGATTCAGCTAGAGCTTACGCACCTAAAATCTTGCATATAAAAGTGTTTAAACTAGCGCAAGAAACGGTCGATCAAACGCCATATATTGCTAATCCGGGCGATAAAATAACACTTGATAACTTAAAAAAAGAAATTTTAATTAACGGTGAAGACGCAAAGAACCTAAAAGATTTTGGAGGTTCTTTTTTTAATTTACACAAAGGCGATAACCAACTAGTAGTACATCCATCTAACAGTTTTAAAGCAACAGCTAAATGGCGTAATAGATATAGGTAGGTGATAAAGTGATACACATTATAGATAAGCAATCAGATGAGATAGTAGGTATCATTCCTCCCAATGAATTTTGGGATGATAATTATCACAGGTCGCTAGAAACGACCGCAGAAACGTTTGAGTTTACAACATTTGCTGATCGGGATTATTCAGAATATCTAACAGGGCGTAATAAAGTCATCATACCTGACGAGGATGGCGGATATAGAGAGTTAACGATATGGCAAGCAGAAAAGGTTCACGAGCACAGCAAGCATATCGTCGTGTTCACTAAAGCTAGTTACAATGACTTACGTAAAGCACAAGTAATTAAACCACAAACGTTAAAAAGCCAATCGGCAAGTACTGCGGCAGCTACTATTTTAAGGGGAACGGAATGGAGTGTTGGACTTGTTGAAGGTAAAGGCTCTCGAACAATTCACGTCGAAAAACACACCGACCCTTACTCTATGCTTAAACGTATAGCAACCGAATTTGACCTTGAACTTGATTTTAGAATCGAAACAAAAGGTAATAAAATTACTGGTCGTTACGTTGACTTAGTTCAACAAATTGGACAGTGGCGCGGTCGTGAAATCGAGTTTGGTAAGGATTTGCGTAGTATCAAACGTATAGAGGATACTGACAATATTTATACAGCGTTGATCGGTCTTGGCCCGGAAAAAGACGGCAGAAGGCTAGAGGTGTTGGTAGAAGATTATGACGCACTACAGCGATGGGGTAGACGTGACCCTGTTACTGGTGAGTTGCGCCACATCATAAGCACATACGAGCCACAGACGGAAAAAGATGAATTGTCTTATGACAGGCTGAGAACATTAACCAAAAACGAACTAGAGAAACGGATAAATGAAGTAATTGAATACGAAGCCGAAATAGCCGATTTAGAGCATGTGCCCGGCATGGAAAACGAGAAAATACGTTTCGGTGATACGCTGAAAATAAAAGACACGCAATTTAACCCACCTTTATACGTTGAAGCTCGGGTTTTTGAGGTTAGTGGAAGTATTAAAGAACGCGGTAAAAAGAACGTCAAGCTAGGTGATTTTACCGAGTACACGGAACAAGAAGTAATAGCTGTATGGCAATCGCTACAAGACGAAATAAGGCGAAGCATTGCACGTATGTTAAGCGTAAATGTCGTATCTAGCGCTGGAACCGTATTTAAAAACGGTATAGGTAGTACGGAGTTAACTGCCGTTGTCTATAACCAAGGTAATGAGACCGACGCAAGCGGCGAAACCTACGAATATACATGGACTAAATATGATAAGCACGGTAATTTTGACGCAGATTGGACGGCTAGTGGTAAAAAGATAACTGTACAAGCATCGGACATCGACGAAAAAGCAATGTATGCTTGCGAGGTTGTATTCCAAGATGTCGCTGTGTTGGGATATGTGACGTTAACTAACGTATTTGACGGAAAGCGAGGACCACAAGGTCCTAATAAAGTGGATAACAATACGGAATTTGCTGACGGTTACGACCCTAGCACAAAAGAAACGCCAGAAGGTGCACAAGAAAAAGCCGAAGAAGCACGTAGGCAAGCGGAAGAATTTGCGGAAAACGCAAGCAACATTAAAAAAGGGATTATCGATGTTGGGTCTGTACCTATTCGTACTGCTGCTAATGGTGCACGTATACAGTGGGACGGCACAAATGGACTCGTGCAATATGATAGTAAAGGTAATCCAGTATCATGGCTTGATTTAAAAGGTAACTCACGTTTTGTTAACGCATATTTAAGCGGTGAGATACACGCTAAACGAGGCGTACTTGGTGATGGTAACGTCATTATAGACGAGAGAGGCGTTAGAATTGTACGACCAGACGGCGCAATCGCAATGCAAAACGGGTTGTCTAACAATGACCATCCGGTTTTTAGCAGTGACCCTCACTATATGACTGGTGGAAGGGTTAAACGATCCGGTGTCAGATTTGAGGCTTTTAGACCAGGAGGCACATATATACAGGGTGCAACACAAATATATGGAGGCGTTAAGGGGTCTCTTGACGGGCGAGGGCTAGACGGTAGTCTAGAAGATTATGAAGATGTTAGGGATGGTATTAGAGCGGTAGCTTTTAACAAATACGAGTTCACCCACTCGGCGAAATATCTCGTTTTCCGATTTAGAAAATATGCAGGTGCGAAATTCAGCGTACACGTGATGAAAGACACTAGCGATAATATAAATGATAGGTTGTATTTTGAATTACTCGAAAAAGACGTAGAAGGGTTAAAAAACTTTATCGTGGACTTGGGTGTACCGAAATACGATACAAGGGTCGTAACCTTTAAAATAGGTTGGACTAGCGGTTGGGGGAACAGAATGGAAAATATGAGGTTTGTAATGGAAAAAGTCTACCTAACTGACTTTGTGTAAAGGAGTGATTATATTGGATATTAAAATTTACGATAACAATGATACCAATAACCGCACAAAAGTATTTTTTGCGGTTGATGATCGAAATATAGTAGATAGCGTAACAGTCGGTAATAGTGCTGTACCGGTGCGTAAAGGATTTCAGTTTTATGTTGATGATTACGTAGCTGATCAGATTGATAAGACGGAGTTAGTGCTGACGGGTGGGTATCCGTTATTAAAGGTAAAAGACGGAGAGGAAATCGAAATACCGACAGAAGAGCAGGAAAAGCAAAAAGAAATTGAGGAATTAGAACGGAAGTTAAAAGAATTACGTGGGGAGGAAGATGTCCCAAATGAGTGACTACTTACAAGGCTTTAATGACGGGTATAAAAAGGCTATGGAGCAACAAAACGAAAACACTGAAATGAAAGTTTATATAGACGGTAGAAAAATAGCGAGAACAGCAGAAGAATTAGAACCGCAAATCGCTTTATTACAAGAAAAGAAAAAGAGAACAGAAAAATATTTCCGAGCCTAAATGGCGTTATTTTTATGTAACAGGGGGCTAATTATGAAACCAAAAGAGGAGCTGGAAAATATGGATATGTGGAGGGAGAAAACGCAACAAGATATTAATGATTTAAAGCAAAGTGTTACGACCATAAAAACGGATGTCGAAAACTTGAAATTTAGCGACATTAAACAAAACGAAAAAATCACATCATTACAAGCTACTCTCACATCCATACAAGACGATACTAAATGGATTAGACGTATGATAACAAAAGCGATTGTATCCGCCATTATTACGGGAATTATAGGCGGTGCGATTGCTTTATTATTTGCTAAATTTTAAGGAGGTGAGAACGTGGATAAAAAGGAAATGGAAAGTAGACTATTGTTGCTTGAAAAAGAGGTTAAGAGATTAAAAGAATCGGAGGAGCGCAAACAACGCAACCTCCAATTCTTGGTAAAAAAAACAATTTGATAGCGAAAATGCAAGGAAAGAGAGAGAAATTACTTTTCGCTAAGTAGATCATTAAGCATTTTTACGACTAGCTCTTCTGTATAAAATGCATTATGAATAAATATTTTATCAATAATTTTTTCAGACAAATCAGATGCGAATTTTTCTTCAGATTCATATTTGTCTCTTTCTTGAAAATGTTGATAGACTATTCTACCTATGTCGCTCTTAGCTTCATCTTTATGTTTAGAAGCTATATCACCACGGATTAAAGACATCTTTTACACCTCCCTTCTACGTCATTATCGACAGAATGGGAGGTTTTTCCTTTAAAAAATAAAAAAATAGGAGGATTTTAAATGAAACAAGCGATTATTAGATTAGTAGTATTAGGGATTTTATTGCTTAACCAAGCTTTGATTTTATTCGGGTGGAATCCATTACCGTTTTCGGAAGATCAAATATACGAATCTGTATCAACCGTTGCGGCGGTAGTTATGGCTATTTATACATGGTATAAGGATAATCCCGTAACTAAAAAAGGTAAGCATAATGATAAGTTTTTGCGTGATCGGGGGATGAAATAATATGGCTAAAGTGGTAGCGATAGACATTGGGCATGGGTCTAATACATTTCCGCCTAGTAAGGGAGTGTATAAAAACGGAAAAGGTTACGCAGAGCATGATTTTAATTCTAAGCTTGGGGTGGAGTTAGACAAACTACTAAAGCATAACGGATTTAAGACGTTGATGAAACAAAAGCCTTTTAGCCCTGACGTAGGTTTAACCACACGGACCAATTACTATAACGCAAAAGGCGTTGATCTAGTTTACTCTTTACATGCTAATTACAACGGAAGCCCCGACGTTAACGGGCGTTGTGTTTTTTATTGGCATACTGCAAATGATGCCAAAAAGCTGGCTAATATCATTGTGGACGAGATTACAAAGGCTGGTTACTCCACGCATGGTAATGGCTTGCATGCATCTAAACCTAATAGCTGGACTAATTTGCACATATGCCGTGAAACAAAGATGACTGCTGTTTTGGTTGAAAATGGGTTTATGTCTGGTGACAAGGACTTTGATTTAGTGTTTGGTAGCAAACAAAAGCAATATGTAAAAGATATGACTAGAGTACATGCTAAGGCTATTTGTCGTTATTATGGGGTTAAATTTAAAGATTTGGATGGCACAACCGTAGCTGATAAACCTAGCAAGCCAGCAAGTAAATCCATCTCTAAAATGGCTAATGAAGTAATAGCAGGTAAACATGGTGACGGGCACGACAACAGACGAAAATCATTAGGGATTACTCAAGCTGAGTATAATTTAGTACGTGATGAGGTAAATAGTCGTTTGAAGGGAGAGAGAAAATCTCCTATACCGTCAATACCGAGAAAATCAGTCAGTCAGATGGCTCGAGAGGTCATCGACGGTAAACACGGTAATGGACATGCTAACCGCCGTAAGTCATTAGGCGTTAACCAAGCAGTGTACGACGAAGTAAAAAACGAAGTAAATCGCAGACTAAACGGAGGAGGAAAAAGCGTAAGCAAGTCGGCAAGCAATGCGAAAAGTTTCCGCGTCGGTCAGAAAGTAACCGTCAAAAAATCAGCAAGCAAATTTGCAACGGGTGAGTCTATTGCAAGCTTTGTTAAAGGTAACTCATACACGGTTAAACAGGTTAAATCAGATCGTGTGCTACTGGATGGCATTATGTCTTGGGTCCGTAAGAAAGACGTGTATTGATATTAAAAAGCCCCCCTCATTTAGAGGGGAGGTACGGAGATGGGGGTAATTCATGATCCTTTAATAGTTTGCCCGACATCATTTAGAGTATTCCTGTTATAAATATTTAAAAGCCTACTCCTTAGTTGGATGGGGCAATTGAATAAAGGATTTGATACCATGCAATTTATTAGTGATCTTATAAATCTAACTCAAGGACAACTTTTAATTAAATATTGGTGGTTGTGGCTTATACTCATAGGTTTGTTTGGGGTTTATATTTATAAAAGGTAATAGCTAAAGCCTGCTCCTTTATTGGGGTAGGCTTGAATTTACTTATTAAGTGTCCTCTTGTCGATTATCCACGTCTTACCAATTTTCTTAGCTGTTATTTTACCTTCTGCACAATGGTTTTTTACTGTGCCTGGTGATAGATTAAGTATCTTTGCAGCCTCTTCTACACCAATCATGTTATTTAGCGCATCTTGTTCGCTATAATAAGCCTGCAAATATTGCGGATTAAGATCCTCGTTATTAAACTCCTTTTCGTCCATGTCGGCAATAATTTCTTGAAACATATTAAACAGTTCCATTTCGTCCCGACCAAACTGTGGAGCGTACTCCATAAGTTCGGCATGGATTTTTTCGAAAGCCATAGCAGGCTTCTTACTAAAACGTGTCATATGCTTTTGAGCAATAGACGGCTTACCACTTTCGAATACTTTGTTGCTAAGGACATTTGCTATTGCTAACAAACGCCCAAATTTTTGATCTCTATTCATGTTAATCCCTCCTTAATTTCCATAAGCTAATTTTAATGAGTTGTAAGCGAGTTGGTAAACAGTAGCATTAGGATTCTTTTCGTATAGTTCCATTCCTAAGTCTGTAATCCCTTCTAAATTTTCAACGATAAAGTCCGACATTCTTTGCTTCCCTTTTAACACCTTACCGTCAATTACAATTGGAGCAGTTTCAATTCTAATGATTTCTTGTTTGATTTTATTTCTCATTTTATTTTCCTCCAGTGCGTTATCGCATTTATTAACTATCTATAATATAACAAATGCGATAACGCATGTCAATGCATAATTAAAACTTTTTCAATCTTTTTTCATCGTGCCCTTGCAAATAAGGTTTGTGATACTTATCCTCAGCCTGTTTCCTTGCTTTTATAGCAGCGCTTTTGGATTTAAAACTGCCTAAATCTAATCGCTTGCCGCCGATTCCTATGTAAGCATTCCAAAGCTTTTTATTTGAATTATAATAAACGCCTTTAACGCCGCTTTTATTATCTGATCGTAGCTTAGACTTTAAAAGGGAGACGTTGACATCATCAATATAACTAGCTTTGTACATATCTCTAAGATTTACTTTATCTTGATCTCGTTTTAAGCAACCACAGGACTTCGTTTCTTCGGTGGTTAAATAAATGCCTTTAACATCAACATAAGTATCACAATCACACTTACATCGCCAAGCGATACGTCCGTCTATTTTATAATCTAGCTTTTTAATTACAGTTAACCTTCCGTATCGTTTTCCGGCTAAATCATTTCCTTTTTTAGGCGTGGCTTTACAACCGCACGATTTCGAATTTCCGCTAGTTAAAGAGGATTGGCGTATAGTCTTTTCCTCACCACACTCGCATCTACATTTCCAGTACCTAACAGTACCTTTTTTAGGTGCTTCTTCAACCAGTGTCCAGTGGTTGAATGTTTGCCCTGGTTTTAAATTAAGTCTAGGCATTGCATTACCTCCAGCACGTAATAATCTTGTTAGTGCTATTATATATCCTTTAAGGTTGTGGGCAACAAAAACATTTTCCATAAAATAACACGTACACACGTTCCTTTTTATGCTATAATAAGAACAAACGTTCTAAGGTGGTGCGATCATGTTAGGATTATTTAAACGGTCTATAGAGAGTAAACAAAAGATAATCATTTTTTATATAGATAGCGATAATAAGTTGACAGAGCGTTATATACGTGTAATTGAAATTAAAGAAAATAGTATTTTAGCCTATTGCTTTTATCGTAAACAAGTGCGAACATTTAACATTGAAAATATTTTATCCGCTGGAAAAGTAAGAAAGAAGGTTGTTTCATAATGGTTAATGATCGAGGTACAATCAAATGGACATCTATCATGATGCCAGAACATATAGAGATGTTGCAGGAGATGTGGGAAGAACAAGAACACAAGGAAAAACCCATATTAGATGAACAACAACAAGAGGAAATAAACACAAAATTACTGATGGCTGTAGCTAATGATTTAACTGTCGAATTAAAGTATTTTGATATGCATAATTTTTATAAGGCAAAAGGTAAAATAACCAGTATCAATAAACAAAATAAATACATAAGTATAGCTGGGCAACGTTTGCCTTTTGAATGCATTATGGATGTGTGGATTAAATGAAATTGGTGCATATACTAGTAAATAAACAGATGATAATGTACCAAAAATTACCTAAAATTAGCTAATTATGTTTTAAAAATTAATTTTTTGTACTATAATAAGCATATAGACTTATTTTGAATAAAATTTCTGAAATTTCGAGGAGGTATAGTTTTGGGAGAAGTTAAAGCGATTGATGTCGCTAAGTGGTTTATAAAGCATAAACTTGATTCCCCTAGGAACACTTTTGATGGCAATATGAAATTGCAGAAGCTGTTATATTTTTCTCAACTTATTCATTATGCGAATCACAATAAAATATTATTCTCTGAAGAGATGAAGGCTTACGAAAACGGAACTGTTATTAACGATGTTCGCTTGACTTATAGAAACGAGTTAGATCAACTAGTAGATCAAGCAGAGGATTTTGAAGGATTTAACAGCCCTGAAGTCGACTATACTTTAAATTTAACGTCAGAAATATTCGGCGATATGAACGCGAAAGAACTTTCGGATTTGAATCATGAATTTGTTAGTTGGAAAGTGCCTTTTAAAGAATCGCAAACTGATCAGCCTGGACGTTATATAAGAGAAAAAAATGTTATTAATCCGTTAGATGGTTTGTTTTTGGAAGATGTGAGAAACGTAAAACAAATGTTAGAAGCATATTGCGAGAATGAGGATGATATGAATTACGAAGTAGTAAATGGGGTCACATTTTATTATAACTCAAGTGAAATACACTTAGACGAAAAGATATTAGCAAAACTGGGAGAATTGAAGTGTTCAGATGAAGTATATACGGTGACTATGGATAAAGAGCAAGGGTTAATTATATCTTGATTACCCCTGGTTATGTACTAGCTCTTCAACTTCCGTTTGCTAACGGAACCCCATGTAATGCGAAAAGACCATTTCTTGTAATAGATAAAAATAACGGAACTCTTGATCTTCTTAACATATCATCGACTAGAGGGAAAGAGAAAAAGTTACTTTATCCTTCGAACGAGAAGATAAAGAAATATTTTCCCCCTCTAGATCAACCATCTTTTTTAAAGTTAGATGAATTATATACCATAGACTATTTTAACGATCTACATAAATCTATTTATAAACATAGGAAGCCTATCATCCCTAATGAATTTAATAGGCTACTACATAAGTTTTATGCATATAAACAAAAAAATGAAGTGAAAGCTGTTAAATATATTGAGAAAATGGTAAGACAAGAAAATTTTTTGTGATTTATTAAGTTTATTAAAAAAGAAAGCCCTTACTACAGGGCTTTTTATAATTTATTTAAACAACTTCTTAATCAATTTAAATACATCAAATGTTGTTTTATTATATACCTTATTATATGCTGCTTTTTTAGGATTGCGTACCCATCCATAGCCTTTAGGCATTTTTGCGCCTGCACGATGGACAACTTGCCTTTTTATGCTTGTCCTAGCAGCTACACGCTTTTTAAGGCTAGGCTTACGCATGCCTATTTTCATTTCGATCCCTCCTTTGGCAACCCTCTTTTCCCTTCGTATTCTTTGATGTCTTCCTCTAAATAAAGAGGGAGGGAGTTATCATGCACCCACATAACTGGTTGCGGAAAATCATCATGTCTTAACTCCCAATTTTTAACTACTTGTCTACTTACATTCCAACGCCGAGCAAGGTCGGCTTTAGAATAAAGTTTCGGTAAATCCTTCATTGCATCACTTCTTTTCCTTTGCTGGTAATATTATTTTAATAATAAAGAGTATAAACCATAATACACTTACTACTAATCCAATCCAGCTTAATGTAGTCATGTTGTTAAAGTCAATTTCTAAAAGCAGTATCGTCATTAAAACAAACGCCAATAAGTCAGTGCTATTTAACCTATTCATAAGTTTATGGAGAATGTGGTATAATATTTATAGGGAGGGGCTAAGCCCCTCTCGGTGGTTAGTCCTTGTCATTATCAGTGAATCTGTCGTAAATCTCAAGTAGGGCTTTGAAACTTGCGATGATTCCTGTAATGATGAGGACTATATTTCTTACATCCTCCATTTCTTCACCTCCTTTCTATATTTATATTATAGCATATATTGTTTACGTTGTAAACGGATTATTATAAGAAATTAGCTTAAAAATAACACAATTCCCTTGAATGGGAACTAATGTTCTTATACAATGTAAGTATGAAACAAATGTTCTTAGGAGGGGATAAAGGTGACTGCTATACCAAAACCACCGAAAAAGAAAAAATCTGCAAGCAACAAACCTAACTTGACAGAGGACAAGATGATAGAGTTATCGGAAAAGTTAGCGGATGCATTGGAGTTTAAAAATGAGATTACGGTTACTACATATAACAGAGGAAAATACGAAGACTTTACAGGGGTTATCCAAAGCGCAAACGCTGAAACGAAAATGATTACTTTTCAGACTAGGAATTTTGAAAGTCATAAGATAAGCGCAAATATTATTGTGGATGTGAAGTAATAGGAAAGAGAAGGTTTATGCGCCTTCTCTTTTTACTCATTTAAAATCAAGAAACGCCTGTCCGCGCTTGTTTAAAAACCTCCCCCAGAATCTCCCCCAAATGTTTAATTTAGAATAGGTCATTTTACAAAGCAAGATTTTTTCTAACTATTAACAAACCCTTATACATCAAGCTTATAATTGCCTTGACCAATGTCATTTAATCAGCTATCATTATCTTATATATATAGGTACTGTTTAATGTATAGTAGTGATGAGGGGGACTGCTGTGAATTAAAGGCAGAAGAAGTGATTTTCAATTTTCTACGTTTAACCCGTATATAAGATGCTGTAAGGCTCCCGCTTCAGGTGCTGAATAATCTATAATACAACAAGTCTAAGCGGGAGATAACAGCACCTAAATGCCCTATTTCGAAGAGGTCTTTAGGTCATACCATTACGGTACTAACCATCAGTGGGGGATGAATGAAACACCCACTGATTGAAGATTCATTTTATCTCCTCTAATGTAATGATATCTACTTTTAGTTATTCATAGCATTTACAGTGCTGTACTCTACTTTAACATTTAGATATTCCAGTAAAATTTAATGTTAAAAATAAAAATGAGGAGCATGGACTGCATGAATGTTCAATTTAAAAAGGGTGCATTGGAATTATGTGTGCTTGCTTTATTAGATAAGCAAGATCATTATGGCTATGAGCTGGCAAACAAGATATCTAAACGGGTAGCAATTTCTGAAGGGTCGGTCTATCCGTTATTAAGAAGGCTTGCTAAAGAAGAATACTTTACAACTTATTTACAGGAGTCATCCGAAGGTCCATCGCGAAAATATTATCGTCTAACAGATAAAGGCAGGGACTATCTACATCAATTGATTCATGAATGGGTGCAGTTTACGCAAGGCGTAAATAAGCTGTTGCAGGAGGGTGATCATATTGAATAAAAAGGAATTTATGAAAAAGTTAATTGTAGGAATTAAAAAGCTTCCTAAAGAAGAACAACAAGAAGTAATCCAGGACTTCGAGGAGCATTTCGCTGTAGGTCTGGCGGAAGGGAAAACGGAAGCGGAAATTGCTGCTGCGTTAGGGACTCCAAACCAGGTTGCAAAAGAACTTGTAGCAACTTATCATCTTGAAAAAGCGGACCATACTTCCAATACCGGAAATATCTTCAGAGCCGTTTGGGCCGTTATCGGGTTAGGTTTCTTTAATTTAGTAATTGTGCTAGGTCCGTTTATAGCTTTAGTATCGATTATTGCTTCTGGATGGGTTGTGGGTGGTTCGTTTATATTATCGCCATTGCTTATGTTAGTGAATGTCATTCTTTACCCAGAGACGTTTATCTTTTTTGATTTTTTTGTGTCCATCGGTTTGACAGGGGTAGGTATATTTATCGTTATTGGAATGTATTATGTAACCCGTTATTTGTCAAAAGGTTTTATTCATTATTTGCATTTTAATGTTAAGTTGGTTAAAGGTGGTCTAAAAGATGAGTAGATTGAAAAAATGGAGCCTTGTTGCAATCATATTTATTATAATTGGTGGTGTAGGGTGTTTATTTACCTTTAAATCACTAGCTAGACAGGAAGTGGCTGTAACAAAGGAAGTGTCTGCAGATGAAGTAACAAATTTAGAATTTGAATTGGTTAACGAGGAAGTCACCATTGTACCGACTGAAAAATCAGATATATCCATAGAACTAAAGGGGAGAAGCAACCGTCCTGACAAGGAATTTCTGGAGATAGAGCAACAAGATGGAACATTAATCGTTCGCAAAAAGCCTGAAAAGTTTAGAATTCAATTTTTTAACCGAGGTGATTCATTAACATTAACCGTTCGATTACCTCAAAAAGAGTTTGCGTCCATGCAAATAGATTCAAAAAATGGAGCTATTTATGGAGAGCAGTTTTCAGTGAAAACATTACACGCCTCAGCTGCGAATGGAAAGATCGTGCTTGAACAAGTGAAAACAGATACCACGGAAGTAAGCACCCGTAATGGAGGCGTGGAACTGAGTCATGTAGAAGGAAGACTTATTGGAAAAACAAGTAATGGGTCAATGGCTCTACTAACAGATAAATTAAATCAATCCATGGAGTTAAATACAAAAAATGGAAGTATTGATATCAACGTAAAAGAAGAGCCAACGAATGTAACATATGATTTGCGCACAGATAATGGTGGGATTGAGGTGTTTGGTAATGACGATTGGGATACAGTAGTTGGGGATGGGACTCATATTATTAAGGCTGTAACTGCTAATGGAAGTATTGCTATAATGAAACAGTAGTCCTGGAGTTGGGGTAGGGTATTGAGTTTGGCAATAATGCCCCGACATAGTTTAGCTTCAAAGTTGTAATACAATTTTTATGTATGTAGGATTCAGTGGACAAATTGTCACTGAATCCTTCTTCTTTTAACCACGCATTTAGTTATTCTTCTACCGGTGATAGTTCATCTTCTGTAACCCATTTATGATTTTTAACTTCTTCACCCGATGTGGTTGATGTATAATCAACCATATATACAGTAGTTTGTTCGGCTGAATCAATCGTCGCTGTTGCGCCTTCCATGCCTTTCATATGGGAAGCTTGTATAGTTGCCTCTTCCCCAGGTTCCAATGGTTCTTCACCAACATTCTTTAATTCTTCGTGAATGACCCATTTATGATCCTCCACTTTTTCACCACCGTCTGTAGGAGTGTATGTGACGGTATATACGGTTGTATCATAAGCGCCGACAATCGTTGCTTCAGCACCTTTCATCCCTTCCATATGGCTAGCTTCAATAATCGCTTTGCTGCCAATTGGAAATGTTGGATTTTCTGCTTCTTTTAATCCTTCAGGAACTTCTCCAGAGCCGGAATGATCCATTTTCTTATCATCTGTACCATTAGATTCATTGCCTTGATTTTCTTGTTGTTGTTTTTCTTCTTGTTGTTGATTTGCTTCTGGGTCTCCATTATCTTGTTTGGTATCCTGGTCGGTTCCGCAAGCGGCAAGAACTGTGGCGAAAATAATTACCATGAAACCTAGCATCCATTTTTTAAAATTCATTTGAAATTACCTCCTATGAAAAATTGCCTTTAGTTATAGTAAAATACCCTGCATATTTGCAGATTATATGCAGTTTTTATGACATATTTTTCCCTGATGCTAAAAAATATGCTTGCTCTGCACAGAAACTTAATATTTTCCTTATAGGATAGAATCATCCTCCATTTATAGATAGCTTGCACATATTTTAGAAATAATATTATGAAAAGAACGATTGGTTTTAAGAAGTGTTTTGTTACTGAAACAGTTTATTCTGCTTAGAATCTTACACCTCCATTAAAACACCCTTCAATTATTTGCGATATTGTTTACATTACTAAAAGATTCGTGCTAACGGATTTATAGGTGTTTTTTAATCCTTTTTCTATATAAAAATGTCCTATACCTACTCTTTCTTCTACCTCCATGTTACGATTTTGGTAGAAAGAGGGTGAGAACTCCGTGTTTAATCGACTATCGCTAAAAATTGGGGTGCTGTTCTTTGGATTTATTTTACTTATCGGCGGTATTCTTTATTATATTCTCTACATTCACTTAGCCAATGGACGAATTGAAGAAGTAATTCATAATTTGTTAGCGAGAGGGAATACGCATAGTGATGTTCTGGAGGATAATTTTACTGATACAACGATGGAACATGTCGGTTTAATGGAATCTGAGTCTGATTTTGTAGTTATTATTACAGATGCGGATGGCGATGTGCTTGTTCGTTCTGATCCTTTGCAACCAGAAATGACGGAGATTATTAATCAAACGAATTATGATGCGATACCTTCTGATGGAATTGTAGTGGAAGATAAGTGGCAAGAAAAACGGTATCTTGCGACAGATAGCCCAATTAGTATTCAAGGAGAACACCGTGGGCATGTATTTATGTTTGCCCCGACAGAACAAATAAGGAGTATATTAGACCAATTAAGTGAGCAGTTCAAATTAAT
Organism: Virgibacillus sp. 6R; assembly: GCF_001895305.1. Taxonomy (NCBI): domain Bacteria; kingdom Bacillati; phylum Bacillota; class Bacilli; order Caryophanales; family Bacillaceae; genus Virgibacillus; species Virgibacillus sp. 6R. The sequence continues at coordinate 2,995,846 of NZ_CP017762.1, forward strand.
CGGAGTTATTGCTGTAGCTGTAACTATTATTACCATACTTATTTTATCGCGGTTCATTACGGTACCGTTAATGAAAATGAAACAAGCAACAGAGCAATTAAGTGAAGGAAATAATGATGTAGAGTTATCTGTGGAGAGGCGTGATGAATTAGGAGAGTTGTCCAAATCCATTCAGTCTTTAGCCGATGACTTAGATCGGCTGAAAAATGAGAGAAAAGAATTTTTGGCTAGTATATCTCATGAATTACGTACACCACTCACTTATATTAAAGGCTATGCGGATATTATTCATCGCCAACCATTACCTGAAGAAGAGCTAAAAACATATATTGGAATTATTAGAGAAGAGGCGGATGAACTATCCGACTTGATAAAAAATTTGTTTGAATTAGCAAAAATGGACAGGCACTCCTTTGTTGTTAAGAAGCAAGCTGTTCATGTATATGAATTAATAAATTCTATTGTCGATTTGATGCAACCGACGCTGCAAAAAAATAAGCTTACAGTATCTATTCAATGTCCTAAAGATAGGCTCGTGTTAGTAGATCCTAACCGATTTCAGCAAGTTGTATTAAATATTTTGGATAACGCTGTAAAGCACTCACCGCACCATAGTTCAATTACAATCGAAGTGGAAACGTACGGCGACGAAGTAGATATCGTTATACACGATCAGGGAGAAGGTATTCCCGAAAAAGATTTGCCCTTTGTATTTGAACGTTTATATCGCGTGGAGAAATCACGCTCTCGAAAAAGTGGTGGTAGCGGCTTGGGATTACCAATTGCTAAAGAAATTGTGGAGTCCCATGGAGGTACAATAAAGCTGAATAGCCGATATGGGCAAGGAACCAGTGTATTTATTCGTATACCGGGGAGGGGAACCGCTTGAAAAACGTTTTATTAGTAGATGATGAAAAGCGAATGTTAGATTTATTAGCGTTATACTTGCAGCCTTACAATTACACTTGTACAAAAATAAAAAATGGAAAGGAAGCGCTCTATTATTTACAGAAGCAATCGATGGATATCGTTTTACTAGATATCATGATGCCTGATATCGATGGATGGGAGCTCTGCAAACGCATTCGGGAATTTTCTGATATCCCAATTATGATGATTACTGCCAGAGATCAACAAGATGATATTGTGAAAGGGTTACGCTTAGGAGCAGATGACTATCTAACGAAGCCTTTTGATGAACAGGAATTGTTAGCTAGAATGGAAGCATTATTACGGCGAACGGAACCAAAAAAGCATATAGAAGCGAGCGGTTTACGTTGGGATGAGGAAAGATTTGAACTGACATATAATAACCAGCTTATTAGACTTACACCAAAAGAATTTCTAATGATTGGAAAGCTAATGAAGAATCATGGAATCGTATTTACCAGAGAACAGTTAATAGACTTGATTTGGGGATTTCACTCGGAAACAGAAGGAAGAACGGTGGATTCTCATATTCGCAATATACGTGAGAAAATAAGGCAGGCAGGATTTCCAATAGATGATTACTTAATTACTGTTTGGGGTGTTGGCTACAAGTGGGAGATGTAAAATAAAGCCTGCTCGTTCTTCTGGACGACAAAAAAAGTCCAGAAGAATGAAGCTCAAAATTCGTTACAGGCTTATTGAACAATAATCCATTTCGCTTATTGTCTAAGAGGATGCTTTTAAATTCCCTTAGTGAAAAAGGGCGAGTGATTAAGCGGCGCGGCAAGCTTCCGCACATTTAAAGCAAGCTTCTGCGCATTTTTGACAGTGGTCATGATCATGCTTTTTGCATTCTTCACCGCAAGCTTCGCAAATAGTTGCACATAACGCAGTTAGCTCGGAAACAAATGGCGTCCCTCGAGTAAGTGCTTGTTCGACATAGCTACAAATATCTGCGCATTCACGATCTAAACGAATGCAATTTGCCATCATGTTTAAATCCTCTTCTTGTAAGCAGGCATCATAGCAATGATTACAAGCCGTCATACATTCATGCAGTGCTTGAATTAATTCTTTGTGTTGTTCATGTGCCATATTTATCTTCCTCCTAAAAATTATTTGTAGTTATGTTTCCCGTGATCGAGTACTTTAAACATAGATTTTAAATGTTTAAGCGGACTCTAAAGTAGGTTATTGAATAATAAACTGTGTTTGTAAAGATATAAAGATATAAAAAAATCAATATATATTGTTTGACAATTACCATAGGGGGGTATAGTATAGTGATATATAAATCACCGAAATATACACATTAATAATAAAAAGAGTAGGAGGTATACAGATGAAACAAAACGATCATCACAATCATCATGATCACAGTCATCACAATAACCACTCTCATCATGAACACGATCGTCAATCTCATGAAGGGCATGATAATGACCAACATCATGGACATTCACATGGACACCATCACGGCGGTCATGATCACGGAGACATGGTAAATGATTTTAAAAAGCGGTTTTTTATTTCACTGATTATTACCATTCCAATTCTAGCCTTATCTCCAATGATTCAAGGGTTCATAGGTGTTGATTGGAGATTCCCGTACGACCAATATATCTTATTTGCTTTATCAACATTTGTCTTCTTCTACGGCGGCTGGCCATTCATCACAGGAGCCATTGATGAATTAAAAGGCAAAAATCCAGGAATGATGACATTAATTGGTCTGGCTATTGTTGTTGCATATGGATACAGCTCCCTTACGGTATTTGGCTGGGCAGGAAAGGATTTCTTTTGGGAATTAGCAACACTGATTGATATTATGCTACTTGGGCATTGGGTGGAGATGCGTTCTGTTATGGGAGCATCCAATGCATTAGAGCAACTGGTAAAATTAATGCCGAATGAGGCGCATAAATTAGATGAGCAAGGAAATGTCAAAGATGTACCTTTATCCGAGTTAAAAAGCAAGGATTATGTCCTTGTAAAGCCAGGGGAAAAAATCCCAGTTGATGGAATAATTATTGACGGAAAATCAGCTGTAGACGAATCATTGCTTACTGGCGAATCTGTACCAATAGAAAAAGAGAAAAACGACGAAGTCATTGGTGGATCGATAAATAAAGAGGGCTCGCTTACGATTCAAGTAGAAAAAACAGGGGAAGAATCGTTTTTATCGCAAGTTGTTACGATGGTAAAAGAAGCGCAAGAATCGAAATCCAAAACGCAAGACTTAACGAATCGAGCGGCAAAATTGTTGTTTTATATCGCGTTAGTTTCAGGTTTTGCAACACTCTTTATTTGGCTATTGCTAGGGCATCCGTTTGATGTAGCTATGGAACGTATGGTTACGGTTATGGTTATTACTTGTCCGCATGCGCTAGGGTTAGCGGCTCCTTTGGTTGTTGCAGTCTCTACATCCATTTCTGCTAAAAAAGGGTTACTTATTCGTAACCGTGCTAATTTTGAAGGTGCTAGAAACTTAAATGCAGTTGTCTTTGATAAAACAGGAACATTGACAAAAGGTGAATTTGGCGTAACAGATATTGTACCAATGGAAGGGAAAAATGAAGGCGATGTCCTTTTATATGCAGCTAGTGTGGAACAAAATTCTGAACATCCGATAGCTACAGGAATTGTGGAATCAGCTAAGGACAAAGGAATTAACATTGCTAAAGTTACAGATTTCGAATCCATTACCGGAAAAGGGATTCAAGGTAAGGTAAATGGAAAAGTAGTGAATGTTGTTAGTCCGAAGTATGTTAATGATCAGCAGCTTGACTATGATAAGAAGTTATTCAACCAAATGTCTGAGCAAGGGAAGACCGTTGTGTTCGTCCTTATTAATGATCAGCTGATTGGGATGATCGCTTTAGCAGATATAATTCGTGAAACAGCAAAAGAGGCGATCGCATTACTTAAAGAGCAGGATATCCATTCTATTATGCTTACAGGTGATAATCAAAAAGTAGCCAATTGGGTAGCTGAACAGCTTGGGGTGGATGAAGTATATGCTGAGGTGCTTCCTAATGATAAAGCGAGCCAAGTAAAAGAAATTCAACGCAAAGGCTGGAAGGTAGCGATGACTGGGGACGGTGTAAATGACGCACCGGCATTAGCTACAGCGGATCTAGGAATTGCTATCGGAGCAGGTACGGATGTAGCAATGGAAACAGCCGATGTTGTACTAGTGAAAAGTAATCCAAAAGATGTTGTCGCTCTTATGGAGCTATCTAAAAAAACATACCGAAAAATGGTTCAAAACCTATGGTGGGCAGCGGGATATAATATATTTGCAATTCCGTTAGCAGCAGGGGTGCTTGCTCCGATAGGAATTGTGCTAAGTCCAGCTGTTGGTGCTGTGCTCATGAGTTTAAGTACAGTCATTGTAGCCATTAATGCCAAGCTGTTAAAAGCCTAAAATGATTGAGGATTGTAAATAAACGAAGGTTGATTATTCCTAATGATGGATAATCAGCCTTTTTTGTATGATAAGAAAGCATAAAATGAGGTGCTTGGGGATAAAGAACTAACCGAATAGCCGTCCGGCGCATGAGCCCAGCAACGATGTGACTTTAGAAATGCGCCCTATGATAAGTTATCATCGGTTCGTCTCTAAGAGGAAGGTCGACTAAAAACGGGCTTGCCGCTCAGGCGTCGGCATACCCCTGTTTTTAGTGGCATGATTCCTAAATCTTTAGTTGATTCGTTCCATTCGCTACGTTGCTAAACGGGCGCCCTGCGCCTTTGTTCCACTATAGTAAAGTATAAGATTTTTTTGGTTTATAGTATAAGAAAAACAAAGGCTTCCGCCAGAAGACTTGGCGACTAGCCAAGTTTTTCTAAAAAGATAAGAAAGTATAAAATTTGTTGCTTTGGGATAAGGAAATAACTGAATAGCCACGTCCGGCTTTAGCGCCCAGCAACTAGGCGACTTCACGAAATCGCCCTACGATAAGTCATCATCGGTTCGTTACCTCACCGTGATTCCTTTATCTCAGTTGATTCGTTCCATTCGCTACGTTGCTAAACGGGCGCCCTGCGCCTTTGTTCTATGTATAAGCGGGGGGGGAGAGACCATTGTTTTGGTACTTGCTTATAATTTAGAGAGCAGCGTTACTTTTTAAAAGTTCAAATTCACTTTCCGTCAAATCTTGATGGTTGTTGTAAGCCAGGCTACCATCTAATTTAAAAGAGTATGTATCAAATAAAATACGTAGGTACATAAAGTGTGTAGTTTAATATAAAAGCAAAGCGAGATGTTGCAAAGCGCGATTTTATTAGATGTGTCCATTTATTCAAAAATATAATGCACTCACAGGGTATATAAAAAATACACCTTTACAATGAATTTTAATACATAGAAAGTGGCTTAGAAAATTGTGGAGCATGTTCTTTACAGAATCGGAAAATATAGATATTAGCGGAAATGTTTATTGGGGAGACGCATATTGTAAGATAAAGTGTGAAATGCAAAATAAACCTATTGAAGCAAGGCGATAAAAATGCTATGCTATATAGGTTGAGGTGAGGTTTTATATTTTTTTATATAAGTATCTAATTTTATTATAGCGTATCTAGAACCGAAAGTCAATAAAAATGATAAGGAGTTGATAGAATGACTCAAATGCACCAGGATTTTCCTTATGAACAACGACGTGTAGACCATATTCACGAGGAAATAAAGCAAAAAGAGTTAAAAATAGCGGCTAAAACATCGCACTTGAAACAAGACGTCATTGAATTGCGAAAAACGTTTTGGGATGACGTGACTGTAAATTTGGATGAGCCTGACGATGTGATTGAAACAGAAGCAAGCATTAAACAGCAAGCAGAGTTATTGACGCAAAAAGAAACCATTCATGGCAGTTTAGCGAAAGAATTAAGGACATTAAATAGACTTAAAGACAATCCTTATTTTGGTCGAATTGATTTTACAGAAGATGGTGAAGAAAAAGAGTCTATTTATATTGGCATTGCTTCGTTAATGGATAGCGCCGAAGATAATTTTCTTATCTATGATTGGAGAGCCCCAATATCAAGTCTTTACTATGACTATGCATTAGGCAGTGCGAGCTATCAAACGTTAGATGGAGACGTCTCTGGAGAAATATCGTTGAAGCGACAATTTATTATTCGTAATGGAGTAATAAAAGCAATGTTTGATACAGGACTTACAATTGGTGATCAATTGCTACAAGAAGCTCTAGGTAATAATGCAAGTACGACGATGAAAAGTATTGTCGCAACGATTCAAAAAGAGCAGAATAAAATCATTCGTAACGAAAAGAGCAAATTATTAGTAGTGCAAGGGGTAGCGGGTAGTGGGAAAACTTCTGCCGCATTACAAAGGATCGCTTATTTGATGTATCGTTATCGGAAGCAATTAAATCCGGAAAATGTCATGCTATTTTCGCCAAATCCTTTATTTTCAAGCTATATCCGTAATGTGTTACCTGAACTTGGTGAGGAGAATGTAAGACAAACTACTTTTTACTACTTTGTGGAAGAAAAAACAGGAGAAGAATTTTCAATTGAATCCCCTTTTACACAAATGGAGTATATGCTGACAAATAAAGGAACAACAGATGGTCAAATTCGTATGCAAGGGATTGCCTATAAATCTTCGCTCGCATTTAAGGAAGTGATCGATAATTATGTTGCTTGTTTATATATTTCCGGGGTTTGTTTTAAACCTGTTGTGTTTCGCAACCAAGTTATTATTTCGAACGAGGCAATCGCTAATTATTTTTACTCGTTGGATTCTTCCGTTTCTTTATTCAATCGGATGGAACTAGTCGCAAACTGGCTGTTGAAGGAACTAGCTTTGATTCAAAAGCGGGAAGTTTCGAAGGATTGGGTAGAAGAAAAAATAGAATTGTTGGATAAAGAAGCCTATGCGAAGGCGTATTATAAGGCACAAAAGCAAGCTGCTGGAAGCGTAGTGGACGAAGAGATGATTTTAAGAAAAGCCGTTGTGAGTAAAATGTTTGCTCGTATCAAGAAGCGAATAAAACAGTATGCGTTTGTCGATGTTCCAAAAACATTTGCACAATTGTTTAAGCATCAGGAACAACAAAAGGATCTGCCAACGGAATGGAATGATATTGCTGCACAAACGATAAAAAATATTCAGTCCAATATCTTGGGGTGGGAAGACGCAGCGCCATATGCGTACTTTAAAGGCAAACTGCTTGGAGATATGGCGGATCGTTCCGTGCGCTATTTAGTAATAGATGAGGCACAGGATTTTTCCGCTTTTCAATTTGCCTATATTAAGGAGTTGTTTCCACATACGAGAATGACGCTATTAGGGGATGTGAATCAAGCTATTTATAATCCCATATCTAAACAAAATCCATTACTTTTAGATGAAAAAAATGATGTGGAGCGAATTACATTAACGAAAAGCTATCGTCCTACGAAACAGCTTGTCCAATTTACAAGGCATTTCGCCCCTGGTAAAGATGTTATTGAGCCGTTTGAACGAGAAGGAAACAAACCAAAGCTTGTTGATGTAAAAGAAGAAAATCAGCTTGTAGAAGTGCTAATTAATGAGGTACAAGAACTGTTTCAAAAAGGATATGAAACGATAGCGCTCGTTACGAAATCGATACAGGAAAGTAAACAATTATATAAGACATTAAAAGGAAAGATAGATTGTATATTAGTTGATGAAGAGACATACACGTTTACAAAAGGGATTTTAATCATTCCGGTGTATTTAGCAAAAGGCATTGAATTTGATGCGGTAGTTATTCCAGATGCAACAAACAAGCATTATACAAAGGAAGATCAAATCTTATTTTATACAGCTTGTACGCGAGCAATGCATGAATTATCGATAATGGTTACAGGTGAGCCAACCGCCTTTATAAAGGAAACGCCTAAAAACACGTATCAAATGACCGAGATTTAGAGCATGTTTATAACAGATGCAAACGAAAATACGTAAAAAAGATGGGGCGCTGTTAACTTGGCTACTTATCCGTATGAATGAGTAGTCAAGTTTTTTATTAGCTCCGTTTTAAAATAGTGGAAAATTCCTTCTATTACTTATCGCCTATTTCTTGAAACACGTAAGTTATGGAATGAAAAGATATGTACCATCGCTTTTGTAAAATAAATGACTTTACCTGTAAACAAAATGATTGTCGTCGAATGATAAATAGCGATGGTTTTACAAATTGCCTTTCCTCCTACTGTAAATGCAGCGATAACACTTGTTAATAGAACAGAAACAAATATAAAGACGATGGATCCTTCTGAAGTTTGAATTAGTTTTGCTAGTTGGAATACGACAGCTGTAGAGGCTGCACCACTAACAATCCCTGCGATATCACCAACTACATCATTGAATAAACTGGAAAACACAGGTGCTTTTTTGGCGATGAAAGCTGCTTCTTTAGCTCCCTTTACTTTTTTAGCGGCCATGGCATGAAAATGCTTCTCTTTTGAGGTAGCAGCAGCAAGACCAACTGTATCTCCAATAATCCCTATCATTATAAACACTAATACGATAAATAAGCTTAATAATAAACCCGATCCTTCTTGGAATAATGTAGATATCAATGCAAATACAAATGCCATTCCAAATGTGAGCACGCTAATTTTACTACTCCATTGCAACGATTGCCGCATCAGTCTAAACAATTCTTAACCTCCTATTATATCCTCTTTCGCGTTTTGTTAAAGGGGGCTCTTCCGGCTACCACCCCGGAAGAGCAACATGAATTACCTGTACTACCAGCTTTCGTTTATTCCTTAAACTAAAATATTTAATATAAGGAATAAACTTTCACTATAACAAATAAAGTTGCTTATAAGAAACTTATAATATATTTTCCAAAAAATCAAGCATTTTCACTTGCTATTTAAAAATTTTTAAAGCAATTAAACCTGTAGAACATACTACGTTAGTAAAGGACCCTAATCTGTATCTATGATTGTGGTACGCTACGGAAACTTTAAAACTTACGTCAAAAATTCATTTATCCAGCATATAAGGTGCTGTAAGACTTCTACTTGAAGTTGGATAATCTGTACTAACAATAAGTCTAAATGGGAGATAACAGCACCTAAATCCATTTCATAAGAAGCCTTTAGGTTATACCATTACAGTACTAACAATCAGTTGGGGATGCATGAAAACCCCTACGGATTGAAGATTCACTTTATGAAGTATTTTTTTGTTTCCTTTAACTTCTGCTGTTTAGTTTCTATGTCACAAGCTGTTCTATGAACAACGATTCTTGACAACAGATGTGGTTTGTTATAGGGTTACAGTAAGTAAACAAACGGCTACATTCATTGACGAGAACAAGTAAGCATAGTGATGGTTCTACAGAGAGTTGGCATTCTGCTGCAAGCCAATGTTCCATATATGCTGAATATCCTCTCCGAGAAGAAAAGTTGAGGCTATAAGTAGGCTTTTCCGGAATCCTCACCGTTATCACAGAGGCGCGTATGATTGTACGTTGATGAGTGCTGGAGAATATGATGTTTATAAACTCTGGAACCAGGGTGGTAACGCGGGTTATAAGCTCGTCCCTAGAGATGCATAGGGGCGAGCTTTTTTGTATGTAAAAAATGAAAAGGAAGGATAGGCATTGCCTTAGCTTTTGCCAGTCGATTGCTTTTTTGCTGTCTTAGCTTTAAAAATATTTTAAGGAGTGAGCAGTGGTGGAAGATAATAATTTGAAAGAAACCGTGCATGAACGGGAAAAACGAGTAAAAGAGTGGTGGAAAAAACAGGATATATTTCCGAAATCTATTGACCAAAGAGAAGGGAAGGACACGTTTGTTTTTTATGAAGGGCCTCCTACTGCAAATGGGTTACCGCATGCAGGGCATGTGCTTGGCAGAGTGATTAAAGACTTTGTAGCAAGGTACAAGACAATGCAAGGCTTTCAAGTTTTAAGAAAAGCGGGTTGGGATACACATGGCTTACCTGTAGAATTAGGTGTGGAGAAAAAACTCGGAATATCCGGAAAACAGGAGATAGAAAAGTATGGCGTAGAAAAATTTATCGAGGCTTGTAAAGATAGCGTATTTGATTATGAAAAACAGTGGCGAAGATTTACAGAAGCAATCGGCTATTGGGTGGATATGGATGATCCTTATGTAACGCTTGAAAATAATTATATAGAAAGTGTCTGGTATATTTTATCCACTATTCATGAGAAAGGTCTATTGTATCGAGGACATCGTGTAACTCCTTATTGCCCTAGCTGCCAAACATCATTAAGCTCCCATGAAGTTGCACAAGGGTATAAAAATGTAAAAGATCTATCAGTTACTGTAAAATTTCATGTCGCAGGAACAGAAAATGAATTCTTTTTAGGCTGGACAACAACTCCTTGGACTTTGCCGGGAAATATTGCGCTTGCAGTACACCCTGAAATGGACTATGTCAAAGTCAAGTGGAATCAAAGTGTTTATATCGTAGCAGCGAACCGTTTAAAGGCGATCTTTAAAGAGGATTATAAAGTGCTAAGCCAACACAAAGGAAAGGAGTTTGTTGGTCTTTCCTATCAACCTCCTTTTCCCATGTCTAACGTAAAGCGAGGATATCAAGTTATCGCTGCATCATTTGTCACCGATGATAGTGGTACAGGGATAGTACATGTAGCCCCAGCTTATGGGGAGGATGACTATCATGCGGTGAAGCAGAATGAACTCGATTTTATTCATGTTGTTGATCAGGCTGGAAGATATACGGAAGACATGCCTTCTCTTAGAGGACAATTAGCAAAGCAGAGTGATGTTGCAATTATTAAAATGTTGGTTGAAAAAGACCTACTGTTTGCGAAGGAAAAATATGAGCATAGCTATCCGCATTGCTGGCGTTGTGATTCTCCACTGCTTTATTATGCAATGGAAGGCTGGTTTATTCGAACCACAGCTATCAAAGATACGATCTTAAAAAATAATGAAATGATTGAATGGCATCCAGAACATATGAAGCATGGTCGCTTCGGAAAGTTTCTTGAAAATATGGTCGATTGGAATTTAGGCAGAAATCGTTATTGGGGCACTCCGTTAAATGTATGGATTTGTAAAGACTGTGGTCATCAAGTAGTTCCAAATAGCATTAAACAGCTAAAAGCATATGCCAAAGGTGATTTTCCTAAACAGCTTGAGCTGCACAAACCTTATGTAGATAAAATTGTTCTCAACTGTCCGAACTGCCAAGGTGATATGCATCGAACAAAAGAGGTTATTGATGTCTGGTTTGATAGTGGCTCCATGCCGTTTGCACAATATCACTATCCCTTTGAGAATAAGGAGCTGTTTGAAAAGCAATTTCCAGCTGATGTAATTGCTGAAGGTGTAGATCAAACAAGAGGCTGGTTTTACAGTCTATTAACGGTTGCTTCCTTGTTTGTGGGAAAACCTTCTTATAAAAGAGTTCTATCTTTAGGACATATTTTAGATGAAGACGGTAAAAAAATGTCCAAAAGCAAAGGGAATGTTATTGATCCAATGCAGCTAGTGGAAACGTATAGCGCAGACGCGCTCCGATGGGCTTTATTGGCCGATAGTGCACCATGGAATAATAAGCATTTCTCTGCAAAACTAGTTGCCCAAGCAAAATCAAAACTGGTTGACAGATGGCAAAATGTGTACGCTTTTTATGCCATGTATGCTAAGATTGATCAATTTAATTCACAACAGCATGGTAAAGGAAAGCAAACATTGTTGGATAAATGGATTTTGTCTCGGCAACAGACGGTAGTGAATCAGGTCAATTGCTATTTAGATGACTATGATTTTACTTCGGCTGCTAAAGTCTTAGCCGAGCTTGTAGATCAAGTAAGTAACTGGTATATCCGCCGTTCTCGTGACCGGTTTTGGAGTGAAGGAATGGAAGATGAAAAATTGGCTGCTTACCATACACTAAGAGAAGTATTACTAACAACTAGTAAGCTACTTGCGCCATTTATTCCATTCATTACAGAGGATATTCATGTAAAGCTTACTGGGAACAGTGTTCATTTAGCTGATTTTCCTAACTCTAATGAAACGGTTATAGATGAACAGCTTGAGCAGGAGATGGAAGGGGTTCTTCAAGTTGTAGAACTTGCACGGCATGCCCGCAACTTATCCAAAATCAAGACCAAGCAACCACTATCATCATTAACTGTTATAGGAAATAAGGAAGCTGTTCTGTATTTAAGAAAATATGCTGCCATTATCAAAGATGAAATCAATGTCAAACACGTCTATCTATGCGATGATATAGAAGATGAAGTGCGTTATGAAGTCAAATTGAACTTTTCTACAGCTGGCCCAAAATTAGGAAAGCGGACAGGACTTGTGCAAAAACAACTACAACAGTTGTCGGATCAAGCTATTGCTGGCATGGTAAAAGGGGATCGCAGATTAACTTTACCGTCAGGAGAAACGGTACAGCTCGATGAAGAAGATCTCATAGTGAAGCAAGTGACAAAGAAAGGGTTGGAAATAGCTGGAAACGAGTCCTATACGGTACTGTTAGATACAGTGTTAACGGAAGAACTGAAGCAAGAAGGCATAGCTCGGGAGCTCATACGTGCTGTGCAGCTTTATCGAAAAGAGTTACATTTACCTGTTGACCAACGTGTGTCCATTACGTTTGATGGGAGTGACAAGGTGAAGACTGTAATTACGTTATATCAGGAATTGTTGGAAACCAATTTGTTACTAAACGGCATCACATTTGGTGAAAAACCAGTCATGAAAACCGTTCAACTGAACGAAGAGAAAATACGTATCGGAATTGAATAAATCTGTTTGCTGGTAAATAGCCAAGGAAAGAGGAGCGTCAAGGTAGAGGGAAGGGGAAAAACGAATCTTTAGGGCGCAACACTAATTCCTTGGCTTGTTTTTTGGCAAGGATTTATTATAAATCCAACATGCTTTCCCATGTATGTAAAACTGACAGTATACATTATTCGTCATGCTAATTATGCAACAAACTCTGTGCTTTTTATCTCGTATATAAGGTCTGTATGACTCCCACTTCAATTTGTATAGCCAAAGGTCTAAGTGGGAGATAACAGCACCTAAATGTCCTTCTCTATTCGAGCCCTTTAGATCAAGCCGTGGGGGTAGATGACAACCCCACTGATTGAAGATTTTACTTTATTAGTTGGTATACTTATTATAAGCTCCATGTCTTACAGGACCTACATATTCATTCAATTTCCAGCCATGCTTGATTGCTGCTGTTACGAAATTTTTTGCAGCTGTCACGGAATCTTTGACGGAACGCCCCTTTGCTAAATTAGCTGTAATAGCAGCAGCGAAAGTACAGCCGGCACCGTGGTTATAGCTTGTATTTATTTTATCTTCTTCTAATACTGTAAATTCTTGACCGTCATAAAAAAGATCGATGGCTTTCTCGTGATAAAAGGCTTTTCCGCCTTTAATTACAACATGTTTAGCGCCTAATTCATGAATTTTTACAGCTGCTTGTTTCATGTCGTCTAACGTTCTAATTGGGCCGGTTTGTGCTAGCTGACCAGCTTCAAACAGGTTTGGAGTGGTAATGACGGCGTGTGGAAGCAATAATTCACGCATGGCATCTGTGTTTTCTGGCTGTAGAACTTCGTCGTCACCTTTACAGACCATGACCGGGTCGAGAACGTAGTTTGATAAATGGTAGGCTTCGATTTTTTTAGCACCCAATTCTATAATATCAAAAGAACCTAGCATTCCGGTTTTCATCGCATCGACACCTACAGATAAAATGGTATCCAATTGCTTTTCAACGATCGATACATCGATCGGAGAGACATGGTGACTCCATCCATCTGGGTTCATCGTAACAATAGAAGTGAGAGCCGTCATGCCATATACATCATGCTCTTGAAATGTTTTTAAATCAGCCTGAATACCAGCGCCACCGCTAGAATCAGACCCTGCAAGTGTTAAAGTTTTTTTCATCGTCATAGCAATCGCTCCAAACGTATAAATGGTTTGTATTTCTTCTTTCTATATAGGATATAATAGAAACTCTGAGATGAAAAGCAATAGATACTAATGGAAACGGTAGTTTAAATAACCTAATATGTATTATTGGCTCTCGAAAAGGCTAGGCTAGCATATGCTATTTTCATGTTGGTTATAATTAATAAATGAAGGAGCCATGTTTGTAATATTTGTTTAGGGGAAAAATAGAATGGACTATATATTGATTATTCAAGGAGGTATGACGTAAGGACTCTGGAATATGCCTACTTGGAGAAGACGAATCGCATTAGTTATAGAACTTAAATCATTTTGTTATTCATCGTTACTTTTATCCGATATAAGTATAAGGTGCTGTAAGACTCCCGCCTCAACAAGAATTGGCAAATCCATACTACAACAAAGTCTAAGTGGGAGATAACAGCACCTAAATGCCCGATTCGTTTAGAAGCCTCTAGGTCATACCATTACGGTACTAACAATCAGTGGGAAATGAAAGAACCCCCCACTGATTAAAAAATTCATTTTATTGAATCATGTAAAAACAATAGTGTATGATGGAATTACTCATAAAATTTGGGAGAATATGGAGGAGATCGTGTGAATTCAAAACGCTGGTTTGCCATTCTTGTAGCTGTGGTTTTATTAGTTGCTTCGATCGGATTTCGATTTGTTAGCAGTTTAGCAACTACTAATTTTGCAGAAATGTTTGCTTTTCAGGATAATAAATTTGAAGAAGAAGTGATCGAAGAAGGAGTAGGTGAAAAAATTGCAGTTTTAGAACTTAACGGGATTATTCAAGATACTGCACCAACTCCATTAGTGAATACAACCTCGTACAACCATAAACGCTTTTTGGAAATGCTAAATGAAGCGGGAGAGGATACATCCGTCGATGGTATTATTCTTCACGTAAACACTCCAGGTGGCGGGGTCGTGGAAAGTGCTGAAATCCATGATAAAATTGTAGAAATTCAAGAAGAATATGAAAAGCCAATTTATGTTTCAATGGGTAATACGGCAGCCTCTGGAGGATATTACATATCAGCCCCAGCTAATAAAGTAGTCGCTCATCCTGCAACTTTAACCGGTTCAATTGGTGTAATTATGGAAGGCTATGATCTGTCTGAACTAGCAGACAAATGGGGGATTGATTTTAATACGATTAAAAGCGGAAAATATAAAGATATTATGTCATTTTCTCGGGAAATGACAGGAGAAGAGAGAGAAATTCTACAAACGATGGTTGACGATATGTACGCAGATTTTGTAGATGTTATTGTTGAAGGACGGGAAATGTCTGAATCCAAAGTAAGGGAATTAGGAGATGGCCGTGTCTATACTGGTAGCCAAGCAAAGGAAAATGGTTTAGTAGACGAGTTAGGTTCGTTAGATGATACGATTGCTTATATGACAGAGGATTACGATTTTAGCGATGTGGAAGTTGTGAAATACAATTATTCTGCTAGTCTTGATGAATTTTTTGGCATGTCAGTGCAATCTATGTTTACAAATGAAGCAGAGTTTCTCGGTATTATGGACATGGTTCGTGAATCGAACGCGCCACGTGCAATGTATTTATATTCCAATTAAGGGGGGATAAAATGAGTGAGCTTACTGCTACAGAAGCGCCTGAACTGGTGACAGATACGAGAAAATATGCTGGATTCTGGATGCGATTTTGGGCGTATCTGATTGATTTAATTGTTGTATTTAGCATTAACGGCATTCTTTTAACCCCGTTTAAATTCATCAACGATGGAGAAGTGGTGGATGTTGGCTATTGGACGTTAACGGGGATTATTGCATCGATTGTTTTTTACCTGTATTTCTTATTGATGACAAAAAAGTTTAGCCAAACTTTAGGGAAAATGATTTTAGGCATTAAAGTTGTGCGAGCGGATGGAGAGCCCTTAAGATGGAGTGATTTAATTTTCCGAGAAGTAATTGGACGATTTTTCCATCGTGCGTTTGATATTTTGGTGCTTTTGTATATCGTTGTTGCTTTTTCCAATGAAAAACAGGGTATTCATGATATGGTTAGTAATACGAGAGTCGTGTTCGTTGAATAATGTATAAGATAGGCACACAGACAGCTGATGTTTTTAAGACTTCTGTTTGTGTGTTTTTTTACAGAATAAGAAAGTATAAAATGAGGTGCTTGGAGATAACGAAATAACTGAATAGCCACGTCCTGCGCAAGCGCCCAGCAACTAGGCGACTTTAGAAAAGCTTGAAGGAGATATAGATAATCGTTTTACATAACTTGTAAGAGTCAGGTGTTAACAAAAGAGCTTCTTAGGGTTTATGCCAATTAGTGCAAATCATTTTGCTCATAAGTGAACATGTGAATAAGGCTTACGATTTATTTTAAGCCAAAAGCCAAAGAAATTCTCAATTTTGTGTGTAAATTATCAATAATAGGGAATGTAATAATGATAGAGCGATATTTTTATTTTGATGATTCGATTATAAAAATCGACTAATTTAACTTTAGGGTTGCATTAAAATTAGGATATATCATAAGCGTTATTACTATGGAGATGGTTGCAGACAAATATTTGTTTGAAGTTTGTCATACTTTTGTCATGGCTTTATTCCCTTTTTTATATGAAAATAGTTTATACTAATTATTATGTGAGTAAATCACTAATTATTAACTTTTCTTTAAAATAATGTTAAGTTGGAAAAATAAATAAGTAAATCTATAATTGATCATTACTGAACAATACGGCTGAAGCCGATAATTAGGAGGATTGCCGATTATGATGGATTTGGATCCAGTGTTAATGAGTCGATTGCTAACAACAATCACTTTAGTATTTCACATTATTTTTGCAACTTTAGGTGTCGGGGTCCCATTAATGATTTCCATCGCAGAATTTATCGGGATAAAGAAAAAAGATCCGCATTATATAATGCTTGCAAGAAGATGGGCTCGGGGATTTGTTATTCCGGTAGCGATTGGGGTAGTAACAGGAACTGCGATTGGATTGCAGTTATCTTTGTTATGGCCCGAATTTATGCAGGCCGGAGGGCATGTAATTAGCTTGCCGTTATTTATGGAAGTATTTGCTTTCTTCTTTGAAGCTATTTTCTTAGGAATATATATGTATACTTGGGATCGATTCAAAAACCAAATGATGCACTGGTGGTTATCATTACCGATCATTATTGGCGGTGCACTTTCTGCTTTCTTTATCACAACTGTTAATGCGTTTATGAATACACCGGAAGGCTTCAAAATGGGGAGCGATGGGTTTGAGGCAATAAATCCATTGGAAACGATGTTTAACCCAGCGACACCGACAAAAGTTTTTCACGTGTTAGCTTCTGCTTATTTAACAGTAGCAGCCATTTTAGCAGCCATTGCCGCGTTTGGATTATTACGGAAAAAAACAAAAACATATCATAAGAAGGCATTAAAGCTAACCGTTACGTTAACATTTATTTTTGCGATTTTTACAGCAATAGCTGGTGACTTGTCAGCTAAATTTCTCGCAGAATATCAACCGGAAAAATTGGCAGCAGCTGAATGGCATTTTGAAACAGAAAAAAATGCTGATTTAATATTATTTGGCTGGTTAAACGAGGACAATGAGCCAGAAGGTGTTATCCGTTTCCCAGGTCTACTTAGCTTTTTAGCTTTTAATGATTTTAATGGAGAAGTTATTGGTTTAGAGGAGTTTCCGGAAGAGGAACGTCCTCCACTATGGATTCACTATATGTTTGATTTAATGGTCGTTATTGGCTTTTTCCTGCTAGGTATTTCATTCCTGTATCTTCTCTTATCGAAACTAAAACGGTGGAATGAAAATAACAAATGGATGCTTTGGATGCTTGTTTTAAGTGGGCCTTTAGCTATGCTGGCGATTGAATTTGGTTGGATTTACGCGGAAGAAGGAAGACAGCCTTGGATCTTGCGTGGATATATGACAGTGGAAGATGCAGCAACGACGTCACCATATGTAGGTTGGATGTTTGTGTTGTTTTTACTCCTTTATATTGGACTTGGGGTTTTCGGGGCTGTGGTGCTTCGCAAAGTGTTTAAAAATAATCCAGTAGAGGAAGAGCTGGAGAAAAAATATCCGACCATCGAAAAGGGTGATCAATCATGAGTTATGAAATAATTGGGATCACAGTATTATGGCTCTTTTTATATGGGTATTTAATCGTTGCTTCTGTTGACTTTGGTGCAGGCTTTTATGCGTATTATGCAAAGGTGGCAAAAAAAGATCATATTATTAACCAGCTAATTTCCAGATACTTGTCTCCAGTATGGGAAGTAACCAACGTCTTCTTCGTTTTCTTTTTCGTTGGCATTGTTGGCTTCTTCCCAGATTCAGCTTATTACTATGGTACTGCGCTGCTCGTTCCAGGGAGTATTGCGATAATATTGCTGGCGATTCGTGGTTCGTTTTATGCGTTTGAAAACTATGGATCGAAAAAAAGTAATCTGTACATGTTTCTTTACGGGGCAACAGGGTTATTGATTCCAGCATCTTTATCGATTGCTTTGACGTTATCAGAAGGAGGCTTTATTTTTGAGGAAAATGGGAAGGTCTCCTTGGACTATTTCGCATTGTTTACGAGTCCTTATTCATGGAGTGTTGTGTTCCTAGCGATCGTATCGGTATTGTTTATTAGTGCATCATTTTTAACTTTTTATGCTGCAAGAGCAAATGACTTGGAAGCATTAAAGCTTGTTCGTAAATATGCGCTATTTTGGGCGACGCCGACGATTATTGCTGCATTGACAACGTTTATTGCACTAGGGCAGCATAATGAACGACATTATCAAAATATGTTTGACTACTGGTGGATGTTTGGCTTATCGGTTGGTTTCTTTTTGATTGCAATGTGGTTAATCTATGAAGGAAAACGATATGGATTGGCATTTATTAGTGTCATGTTGCAATTTTTCTTTGCCTTCTTTGGATATGGAGTAAGCCATTTTCCATATATATTGGATCCGTACATTACGGTTTATGAAAATGCTACACATGAATCAACTGGAATTGCGCTAATCATCGTATTTATTGCTGGCTTATTCCTGCTGGTTCCATCATTAATTTTATTGATGCGTCTGTTCCTGTTTGATGCAGACTATGTAAAAGGAAAAAAATAAGCATGTATTTTATGCATGGGGGCTCCGCAAGCTCTCATGCATGCCCTCCTTTGTTTAAAGTGAGGGATTTCTTGCTTTTTCGGTGCAAACTAGGTTTTATTTCATTTGCATTTTTCTGGAGGAAGCAGACTTAAAAGTTGTAGTACCTCCAAAAAATATTTTGTGTATATAATTGTAATTGAGCTCATAGGGTGAGGAGCATCTGCATGAATCATATAAAGAATTATCTTTATGCAAATAAAAAAAGCACCATATATTTACTAGTGCTGTCATTGTTAATGGGAAGTTCGATAGTGGCACAGGCTTATTTGCTTGTCACTGTCATTGATGGTGTGTTTTTACAAAAGAGCAGTTTTCAGGAAATTCTTCCATTATTAGGGGGATTATTGTTCGTTTTATTTGCCAGGAGCTTTATTCCTTTTATTAGTGGAAAAATTGGAATCCATCTAGGGTCAGAAGCAAAGAGCCATTTTCGACAGAGGCTGGTTGCTCATTTTTCTAACAACCCGGTGCAAGCTTCACTGAAAGGTCAAGCGGGTCAAAAGGTAAGTGTCATGATGGATGCGATTGATGAAGTAGATAGCTATTTTAGCAGCTATATTCCACAAGTTATTCGCTCGTCCGTTATTCCTGTGATTATCTTGATTGTCGTTTTTTTAGAGCATGTTAATTCCGGTTTGATTATGCTGATTACTTCGCCATTTATCCCTTTATTTATGGTGATTATTGGTATGCAAACGAAGAAAAAATCGGAAGAGCAAATGGAAGAGCTAGCCGCTTTTTCCGGGCGATTTCTTGATACACTACAGGGTCTTGTCACATTAAAATTGTTTGGCAAGGCGAAGCAGCAGAAACACGTGATCCAAACGAGTAGTTTGCGTTTTCGAGATGCGACAATGGAAATATTAAAAGTAGCTTTTACGTCATCGTTTATGCTTGAACTCATTTCCATGCTGGCAATCGGTTTGGTTGCTTTGGAAGTTGCATTACAATTGATTGTTTTTGATGGAATTTCCTTTTTTTCAGCTTTTTTAGTGCTTGTATTAGCTCCCGAATATTTTACGTCACTACGGGAGCTAGGAACGGCATTTCATAATGGCAAAAGCAGTATGGGAGCAGCAAAAAAAGTGGAGGAAGAATTAGCCCTGGATGAGGCATCTGCTGTTACATGGGGAGAAACACCGCTTTCTAAAAAAGAGGAACCTGTAAAGCTGGAATTACAAGGTGTCTCATTTCAATATGGTGAAGATGATTTTATGTTACACCCTATCCATACTACTTTCGCTCCCAGAACGAAAAACGCCATTGTTGGGAAAACAGGGTCAGGTAAATCCACGCTTTTGCATCTCATTGCAGGTATTATGATGCCAGATGAAGGGAGTATTCTAGTTGACGGAAAGCCTTTAACTGCCTATCAGGAAGCAGATTGGTTTTCTCAATTAGGCTATATTTCGCAACATCCGTATATATTTGCAGGTAGTATCGCCGATAATATTGCCATTGGAAATAAGCAAGAAACAACAAGAGAAGCAATAGAACATGCGGCAGAGCAAGCAGACCTTGCTGCCATGGTTGGTGAGTTAGAGAATGGGTATGATACGTATGTTGGAGAAGGTGGACGAGGGCTATCGGGAGGAGAGAAGCAACGTTTAGCTTTGGCGAGAGCATTTTTAAAACAGCCAGCGATCATCTTGTTTGATGAGCCGACGACAGGGCTTGATTTAAAAACAGAACGCATTCTTCAGGCTTCGATCGAAAAGCTAGCTAAAGGAGCGACCATTATAACTGTTGCGCATCGTCTGCACACGATAAAAGATGCTGATCGTATTTTATACCTTGATCAAGGCCGTCTGGTTGCTGAAGGAACACATGAACAGCTGATTCAACGTGTAGAAGGATACCGTAAGATGGTAATGGTACAGCGAGGAGGGCAGCGGTAATGAAAGAGCTAACCTTTGTAATGCGAATGATGATGAAGGAAAAAAAAGATATCGTACTCTCTATCGTATTCGGATTTATTGCGGGAATGGCTGCAGTACTCTTGTTTTCTGCTAGTGGATATTTGATTTCCAAAGCAGCATTTGCACCACCTTTTTACACACTGATGCTTGTCATTGCATCTGTAAAGTTATTAAGTTTTGTTCGGGCATTTAGTCGGTATGGAGAAAGATATGTGTCCCATCGTGGCACATTTACCATGCTTAGTCAATTACGGATGGCTTTTTACGAAAAGCTAGAACCGTTAGCGCCAGGAATCTTTCATAAGTATCGCAGTGGGGATTTACTGGCTCGTATTGTTGGTGATGTGGAAAGTTTGCAAAATTTCTTTTTACGTGTCGTGTATCCACCAGTAGTATTGGCA
The DNA here is from genome assembly GCF_001895305.1 of Virgibacillus sp. 6R. Lineage (NCBI taxonomy): Bacteria > Bacillati > Bacillota > Bacilli > Caryophanales > Bacillaceae > Virgibacillus > Virgibacillus sp. 6R. The sequence goes on from NZ_CP017762.1 coordinate 3,017,226, forward strand.
CTTGTATTTATGAGTACGATCTTTTTTACGACCTTTTATTCTTTCCAAATAGCAGTCATTTTGCTGATTGGATTCTTACTGACTGCGATTGTGATCCCGGCCATTTTTGCTGTTCATCAACGGGCAATTGATAGTGAAGTCCGTATAAAAAGAGCAAGTCTTTCAACGGAAGTCACAGAGCTTTTGTATGGCTTCCGTGATTTGAAAATTTATCAACAGTTGGATGATAAAGAGCAAAAGTTGCTTCAAGCTTCCGAGTCTTACATCAAAGAGCAAGATAAAGAAGAGAGGACGACGTTGTTCAATCAGTCGTTAAATCAATTCATTTCACTGCTCGTAATGGTAGCAGTATTAGCTGCAGGTGCTTATCTGATTGGAAGAGGAGAGTTAGATGGAATTTTTCTCGCCATGCTGATTATGATTACCTTGACTGTTTTCGAAGAAGCGCCGGCAATGGCTGTGTTTCCCATCCATTTTAACGATAGTCGTCGTGCAGCAAAGCGGTTATTTTCGATTATTGATCAAAAAGAGACACCTGTTCATAAGGAAGTTTTAGTGATAGATGAAGCACCAGAGATTCAGATGGAAGATGTTACATTCACTTTTGCGACTGAAGAACGTCCAGCTGTAGAAGATGTACATGTGCATTTGCCTTCAGGGTCAAAAACAGCTTTTGTTGGCGCAAGTGGATCTGGAAAGTCAACGTTAATGCAGCTTATGCTACAGTTAATCACACCGAATCAGGGAAAGATAACAATAAGTGGAACTGAAATGGCAAGCGTGCAACAGGAAAGCATTTGGAAAGCAGCGAATGTTGTCTTACAAGAAAACCATTTCTTTTATGGAACCATTCGTGACAACTTATTATTGGCAAATGATACAGTTGCAGACGCAGAATTACAGGTTACGCTTAGAAAAGTTCAATTGGAGCATTTTCATTTGGATGATAGGGTATACGAACGAGGAGAAAATCTGTCCGGCGGGGAAAAGCAGCGCCTTGCTATGGCTCGGGCGATGTTAAAAGGCGGCAAGCTTTGGCTCTTAGATGAGCCTACATCCTCTCTAGATGCCGTTACAGAACAAATTGTTTATGAACACGTATTTAGGCAAGCAGCAGATGATACGCTTGTGCTAATTAGTCACCGTCTGGCAGGATTGGAAAAAATGGATCAAATTATTGTAATGGACGAGGGCAAAATCGTAGAAACTGGTACATTTGCAGCATTGATGGAAAAACAAGGTTACTTTTATGAAATGAAGAAGCTGGAAAATAATTTGTTATAAATAGAACAAAGGTCGGGGTGCCCGTTTAGCAACGTAGCGAATGGAACGAATCAACTGAGATAAATTTGCGATCCATTAAAATATCCTGGCTGCTCTCTATGAGCTTTTGAAAATAATAGATAAGCCTGCATATTTTTTGTGTAACGTTATATTAATTGCTCCTTTCGTAATGTAGTACTGATTTGTGTATGGACTAGTTAACCTACGAAGTTACGATTAAGGAGCCTCTTTTCGTTCATAATTACTTTTTATCCCGTATATAAGGTTGCTGTAAGACTCCCACCTCAGGAGTTGGATAATTTGTGTACTGCACAAGTCTAAGTGGGGGATAGCAGCACCTAAATGCCCGATTCGTTCATCTTACAATCAGTGAGGGACGAATGAAATCCCCCACTGATGGAAGATTCACTTTATCATGCATTACTGTCCTCAGGTTCATGGTGCACTTTTTTCATTATCATAAACGATATCTTTGTTCCTTTTCCGACTGTACTATCGATATGCAATCCCTCGTTGAAGAAGCGTTTTAAACGTAAGTCTGTATTGACGATCCCAACTCCTGACTTGCTTGCGGATTGTTTTGACAATATGTGCTGTAAAGTTTCTTCATCTATTCCAACGCCATCGTCTTCTACAGATATTTCTGCATGCGTTGCATAGTCCTCAACACGAATAATGATTTTACCACCTTGAACCCGATTCATAATACCATGTCGAATAGAATTTTCAACTAAAGGTTGGATAGAAAGAAACGGGACTTTCAGTTCATCACATATCTCTGTATCTATTTCCCATACAACCTGCAGGCGATCTGTAAATCTTACTTGTTCGATATAGAGATAAGAACGGACCATATTCAATTCTTCTTCCAGAGGAATTAATTCATTCATGTTTTTAAATTTAAACTTATTTCTTAGAAAATAACTAAATTCATTCAGTAACTCCTGCATTTTTTCTAGGTCGATGACACTTAAGCTCGCAATTGCATTTAATGTATTAAATAAAAAATGTGGCTGAATTTGTGCCTGTAACCAAGCAGTTTCTAATTGCAATTGCTCCTGAACCGCTTGTTTGATGGTAGTTAAGGCCTCAATTCTTGACCTGATCTCCATCGCTTCAACTGGCTTTGTTACATAGTCATTTGCTCCAGCTAAAAAACCGCTACGAATATCATAGCTCTCACTTCTCGCTGTAAGTAATAAAATAGGCAGTTCTGTTAAGGAAAATTGTTTTCGGATCGTCTCCGTGAGTTCATACCCGGACATCTGTGGCATCATCACATCGGAAATAACTAAGTCCCATTCTTTTTTGTTCAAAATAGTAAGTGCGTTATGTCCACTCGTTACCGTCGTAATATTATATTCCTCGGGACGAAGGATTGTTTTCATGACTTCCAAATTAACCGGATCATCATCTACAATTAATATGTTGGGTCGTTTAGCAGTTTTGTTAACTTTGATGCCATGTTCGTCTTGTAGTGACGTTTCCGTTTGTTCGGTATCGGTTAAGGTTATCGATCGGTTCCGCTGAATGGGTTCTTCATGTAGAGGCTGATCGTATAAATGGGAAGTTATCTCATTTTTATTTGCTAATTCTAAGGAAAAAGTAAATGTCGATCCTTCACCTTGAGTAGAAGCCACTTCTAATGTACCGCCGTGCAATTCTGCTAATTGTTTACTTATGCTAAGTCCTAAGCCAAACCCGCCTTCTATCATTGTTTCTTTCGCATTTGCTTGCTCATATGGTTGAAACAGTCGATGAAGCATATCTTTGTCCATGCCAATCCCTGTATCACTGATTGTGATAAACGCTTGATTATTTTGGACGAAAGCGTCTATCGTAACTTGCCCTTCATTTGTATATTTTACAGCATTATGAAGTAAATTAAAGACAATTTGAATGACGCGGTTTTCATCAGCAAATACTGGTGGAAATTCATTCGGTATTTGATTGACGATCGTAATTGGTTTTCCTTCTACAGTGAATTTTAGCATGTCAATGACTCCTGTAATAATAGAACCAATCGCAATAGATTTTTTCTGCAAACGAGGGCTTCCTTGCTGGAGACTCGTTACATCTAATAAATCATTTAGTATGAAGCTCATCCTGCGTCCAACAGATAAAATAGTTTCCAATTCCCGCACACTTCTTTGTTGTAGTGAAGCTTGCTCCCTTTCTAAGACTGCTTGTGACATATTCAAGATACCGTGCAACGGATTTTTAAATTCATGAGATGTGTTAGCTAAAAATTGATCCTTATGGTTATTCATTCGCTGTAACGTGGAGGCAAGCTCTTTCGTATCCGCATGCATGTTAAAATAATCTTTAAACCACACCGCAGCAAAACACCCTATGGCAATAAACAAATCAAACGGATAATGTGGCACCGAGACGCCGCTTTCTCTCCAAGTGATGGCCCATGTAAAATGGTGAATTAACGCCGTGAGAGAAAAGAGTAGTAACAAATTTACTCTTGGATATTTCATAAATTGCTTCCAAATCGCAATGATGGAGACGATGGTGGATGTTCCAACTAATAGGAAATAGACTGGAAAGATCATGATGATTTGCGTTACGTTTAAAAATAATGTTATTCCAGCAGTACCCAACACGATCATGAAGTACACAGGATAAATTCGCTTCCAATACCGAAGCGTTTGGTGATTTGTACATTGTAGCAAAGCAAAAAATGCAATTAGTAATAAGAAGTTTGCCAAGCGAAAATCCCATTTATGACCCATATAAACTAATTGGTGGAATAGCTTTTCGTCATTGCTTAATAGGCTTCCTCCCACTGCACTAAACAACAGAATCGAAAAGAATAGTAACTTCTTTTCTCTATTACCAAGAAAATACAATAAGAGAGCATAGAGTGCATGGACAAGAAACACAATGGTAGTTGCAACTTGCATTGTATAGGAAAATCTTATGTCTTTAATAATGGCATTTTCTGAACCGAATTTGACCGAGCGAACAATCCCACTACTACGACTATCCACAAAATTTGCTGCTTGTATCCAAATGTCAATGACCCCGTTTTTGTCAGCTGTAAAAGTGGTGGAGTAAGGCAAGTTTTTTGGACTGTATGCTTCTTTATTTTTTGCTACCTGCCCAGATCCGTCCAAAAGGCGCCCATTGACATATACACTGGACGCACTGCGTATACTTAATATCCGTATACTGTAATTTACTTCTTGGTCAGGGTCGACTAGAATTTGTAACCGATACGAACCAAAGCCGTATGGAGAATGTAAGATTTTGTTCCATTCACCAGGAACTTCAATAGATTCTGGAGATTTGGTTGTTTGTGGGGAGTTTGCCCCTGTTAATAGTGCTGATGGGTAAAAATCCCATTCGCCATCTAATAAGAGAACTTCATCATCGTTCACGCTCCAATCTCGCAAATCTATTTGTCCATTTTTAAAAGGTGGTTGCTCTTGTGATTGAAAAGATGTCATCCATAAAATTCGTGAACTTGACAATATAATTAAAAATAAAACGATGATAATAAAAAAATGCCTTTTTCTTGTGAGAAAAGGCGCTGATTTAGTAGTCAAAGCGTATTCTCCTTTTATAGACAGAAATCGAAAGATAAATGCGAGATAATAGTAAAAATTGGAAAATAACGGTGCTCTCATGTAGCGGATAGTGCTACAACTAGAAATAGGTCATGATGAAAACGGATATGACTTTACACCGTTCTATTAAAGTAGAGCAATCCAACATCTATTATAGCTGTAATTCCAAGATTATTCATCGGTTTATTTTTTATTACTCGTTTTTGATGGGAAGTAGAATGGAGTTTTTCTAACGTTTACGTTAAGTTCATTTAATTTCATTTCATAAATAAAGCAATGCTTTTATTGGTATCCATTATATCGCTTGTTTTTATATATAGGCTAAAAGGTGATAATGGATTGAAAAAGCGATGTTTTATCTTTTACTTTGATTCCGAGAACCCAGATATGGATATTATGCCAGGGAGATCTTCATTTGGACCCTGGCACACTATAGTAGGAAAGAGCGACGAGTATTTCTTCTCTGCCTGCTGCTGTAATGATGGCTATTGTTCAAGAGATGAATGTTTATACATAGGATACCCTGTCCATTTGATATCTTTGCCGATAGTTTCAATCGTAATGTCCGTAAGTTCAATTGCTTCTTCCATTGTTTTTGCTCCAGTACCCTCTAAAAATGTAGGGGCTTCTTTTCCACCGATGAGCTTTGGAGCCATGTATAAGATCAGCTTATCAATAAGTTGCTGCTCTAGGAAAGCAGCGTTTACTGCTCCTCCTGCTTCCAAGAGTAGTGAAGAAATCCCTTGCTCCCCTAAATATGCTACTACTTCTTGAGGGTTTACCATATGTGAGTTGGCTGTTACGATAATCCTTATCCCCAATGCTTCTAACGCTGTTCGTTTTTCTTCATCATGATTCGTCGTTGTGAAAATCCAAGTCTCTGCTTGCTGATCTTGAATCAGCTGATAATGAAGGGGAATTTTTAATGTTGAATCCATCACGATACGAAGCGGATTGCGTCCATTTGGAATACGTGCCGTAAGTGCCGGATTGTCCTTTAAAACCGTATTAATTCCCGTTAAAATCCCCATATGTTGATGACGTAATTGATGAACGTCTCTCCTTGCTTCTTTAGATGTAATCCATTTACTGTGAGCGGTATGTGTAGCTACTTTCCCATCCATCGTAATTCCTGTTTTTAATGTAATAAATGGTCTTTGATGTACAATAAATGTATGAAACACCTCATTCATTTTACGCGCCTTTTCTTCACAAATACCTACTTCTACATCAATGCCGGCATTTTTTAGAATTGCAACACCGTTACCAGAAACGATTGGATTCGGATCTAACGTGGCGATTACTACTTTTTCAATACCGGCATGAACGATCGCTTCTGCACAAGGACCTGTTCTACCGTAATGGGAGCAAGGCTCTAATGTGACGTATAAAGTTCCTCCACGAGCTTGTTCCCCTGCTATTCGTAATGCGTGAATCTCTGCATGCGGTTCTCCGGCTTGCAAATGTGTACCAATTCCGACAATACGGTTATGATTAACAATGACACACCCGACTAATGGATTTGGATCAGTTTGTCCTTTCATTGCACGAGCATGATTTAAAGCTATGTTCATATAAAAATCATGTGTAGTCATTGTAATAAAGCTCCTTCTGGCTGGAAATGTCCAGATTTGGTTACTTTCGTTTGCAAGTATTTACGGTTGTATTCGGAAACGTCTCCCCATAAAGGAGTTCGTCCATTTATAGAAATTCCAGCATCTTTAAAAGCGACTAGTTTTTCCGGATTGTTGGTAATGACTGTTACAGGTTTCTGGCGTAATTTCTTTAGTACATGAAGTGCGTTCTGATAATTTCTAGAATCGTTTACGAAACCTAACCTTTCATTTGCTTCGACAGTATCATAACCATTTTCTTGAAGGATGTAGGCCATTGCCTTACTAAATAACCCAATCCCTCTACCTTCGTGATTCGCTAAATAAAATAGAGCGCCTGAGCCGTTCTCTTTAATGCGTTCCATTGCTTCTCGCAATTGAAAACCGCAATCGCATCGCTTGCTGCCAAAAATATCACCTGTATGACAAATGGAGTGCATCCTTACAAGGGCATGATCTGCAGTGGCAAAATCGCCATAAACTAAAACACTGGATTGCTGATATTCTGCTAAGTTTGCGGAAGACAACTTTGCAATAATTGCTTCATAATCTTCTGTAACTTCTTCATAGTTCCACCAACAATACCAGTGGAACAAGGTTGTTTTCCCGCCTAAGTTAACAGGTAGCTGAATGGGACCAACTAAATATATGGAATCATATTCAGTGTCAATCCGTTGTATTTTATCTTGCAAAATAGACAAAACTTGAGGATCTAACTTTATTTGTTGCTCCATTTTGTAATCTCCCTTCATATGTTCTAAGTATAATGAAAAAAATAAGGAGCATCAATCGTTCGGTTTATTTTAAAAGATGGGAAGTATAAAATGAGGTGCTTGTGGGTAGCGAAATAACCGACTAGTCACGTCCGGCTCATGAGCCCAGCAACGATGCAACTTTAGAAATGCCCCTACGATAAGTCCTATCGGTTCGTCGCAAAGTAATGATAAGTGAGGGAATTTACGCTTCATCGCTGGAAGGATTGAACATAAGAATGGGGATTTATAGAAGATGGTCATCGTCGTTTAGGATTTGTACATGTTCACGTACTATTCATGTTCAAGCTGGAAAGTGGCTAAAGCCTGATAAGTCACTGATCGAAACGGGCGGGGCGTTCGCCAAACTGAAAAAATGGCTCATCGAAGCGAGAAAGTCGTACAGTACCACTCACAACCTTTGTAAGCGTAATACTCATACACGCGCTGAAAATTTCACATAAAAAGCAGGAGAGCAACCCACATACTTGGTTATTGCTCTTCTGCTTTTCCACTATCGCCAGCAATGCCATAAAATACAAGCTTGGTAAAGTCTTCTGTGATAGGAAAAATATGCTGATATATTTCTTCTCGTTGAAATGCCTCCTGAAAAATTTGCAAATACATAAATATTGCTTCGTTGGATATTTGGGGATCAATATAGCCTAGTTTTTTTCCTTCTTCAAAGAAACCCATCATCATCGGAACTGCTTTTTTAGCGTATACTTCCTGAATATAGCTAGCTTTACTGGTGTATTTTTCCATAAGTGTTTGGTAAAAGTTTTCGTTTATTTGTTTTGCTGTTTCGCTCTTAATAAAAATAATCGCTTTAATTTTCTCGGGGAAGGTTTGATTACTATTTATTAACTGTTCAAAATTTGCTAGCTCGCGGTCAATATAATATTTAATAACTTCATCGATAAGGTTGTCTTTGCTAACAAAATAATTATAAATGGTAACTTGAGAAACATTTGCTTCGGTAGCAATTTCTTTCATGGATACTTTTTGTACGCCATAATCCATAAATAGATCCAGTGCTGCTTGTAAAATTTGCGTCTTTTTCATTTCACGTCTTCTTTGAAAACCATCCAATGTATTTCACCTCAACCCTAGTTTAATAAAAAATATGTAGTAAAACAATTAAAATATTTCAAATCATATTGCGTAAAGATGGTAAATTATATAATATGAAATATATAGATTAAAATATTTCATAATTAAATAGTTGTATTACTGTGGGAGCCTTTAAAGAGGAGGATGAAAAATGACCGTATTACAAACGAAAGACTTAACAAAGCGGTTTGGGAAATTTACAGCATTAAATCAAGTAAGTATCGAGGTAAATGAAGGAGAGGTATTTGGCTTTATCGGACCAAATGGGGCTGGAAAATCAACGACAATTCGCGTTCTTTTAGGGATTTTAAAAGCGACTAGTGGGGATGTACGGATTTTTGGAAAGGATGCCTGGCAGGATGCGGTTGCAATCCATCAGCGAACAGCTTATGTGCCAGGGGATGTTCATCTTTGGCCGAATTTAACTGGCGGTGAAGTAATTGATTTGTTTATTCAATTACGTGGCGGTATCAACAATCATCGCAAAGAGGAGCTTATACAGCGTTTTGAATTAGATCCTACGAAGAAATGCCGTACCTATTCAAAGGGAAATCGGCAGAAAGTTGCTTTAATTGCTGCGTTTTCCTTAGAGGCAGACTTATATATATTAGATGAACCCACATCTGGACTTGATCCGTTAATGGAGAAAGTATTTCAAACTTGTGTAATGGAAGCGAAAGAAGCAGGAAAAAGTGTCCTATTATCGAGCCATATATTATCTGAAGTGGAGAAGCTATGTGATCGAGTTGGGATTATTAGGCAGGGTGAAATAATAGAAACAGGTTCTCTCCGTGATATGCGCCACTTAACGAGGACGAATTTAGTAGTGGAAACGAAAGAACCGATCAGCAAGCTAGATGAGCAAAAAGGAGTCCATGAGATAAAAAGGGACGGAGCGGAAGTCTCATTCCAGGTGGATACAGAAAATTTGGATCAAATTATTCGCTATGTAAGCACGTTTGGAGTTGTCAAGTTGGAAAGCGCTCCGCCTACTTTAGAAGACTTGTTTATGCGCCATTATGAAGGGCAATGAAAGGAGTGACAACATGACTGGTTTATTATTTAAAAACACGGGAAGGCTGTTGCGCTTTCTTGCTAGACAAAATCGATTACGAATGTCAGTTTGGATCGTATTTGTTGTTGCTATAACGTTGGTTATTGCTGTATCTTTTACGGATTTATATGATAACAAGGCGGAGAGACAGGCAATTGCCGAGACCATGCACAATCCAGCTTTGACGGCGATGGTTGGAAAAGGATATGGATTAAATGATTATACATTTGGGGCAATGATGGCTCACCAAATGCTTTTATTTACAGCAATCGTCGTAGCTATTATGAGTATATTATTAGTGACGCGCCATACACGAGCAGAAGAAGAGGACGGACGAATGGAGCTAATGAGATCGTTGCCTACAGGTCGCTTATCTAATCTTATGGCTGTAATGAACCTAGCTTTTTTTACGAATCTACTACTAGCCTTACTCACAGGTATAGGACTGTTTGCGCTTGGTATTGAGAGTATGGATTTAGAAGGTTCGCTATTATATGGAGCTTCGCTTGGTGCAATTGGATATTTTTTTGCTGCTGTGACAGCAGTATTTGCTCAATTATCTGAAAGTTCGCGAGGGGCTAACGGATTAGCATTTTTAGCTTTAGGTATTGCCTACATGATTCGTGCTATGGGCGATGTTAGCAATGAAGCACTGTCTTGGTTTTCTCCTTTAGGTTGGATTTTAGGTGGAGAAGTGTATGTAACGAATTATTGGTGGCCGATGCTGTTAACTTTTTTGGTATCACTCCTGATTTGGCTGCTTGCTTTCTACTTAAATCATATGAGGGATATGGGGGCTGGCTTTCTGACGTCAAGACCTGGTAAAAAGCGGGCATCCAAATTTTTAACTACACCTGTAGGTTTACTTTTTCGCATCCAGCGCACGACAATCATCGCATGGGCAATCGGTTTGCTTGTTCTTGGCGCATCCTATGGATCGGTACTAGGTGATTTAGAATCTTTTTTTGCTGATGTGGATATCATGCAAGATATGTTAACGCCTGTTGCAGGATATACGTTAACCGAACAATTTATTGCTATGCTTATGAGTATTATGGCAATGTTCAGTACGATTCCTGTATTAATGGCAATGTTAAAGGTTGTTGGTGAGGAGAAAAAACATCGTATTGAGCATTTTTTTAGTCGTGCTGTATCTCGTCACAGGTTGTTAGGGAGTACGCTAGTTATTGCATTTATCGTAGCTTTCGTTATGCTATCTCTTACTGCAATTGGTTTATGGAGTGCTGGAACAGCAGTTATAGAAGGTGGACTGGAGTTTACTGTCGTGTATAAAGCAGCACTTGTATATGTACCTGCAGTATGGGTCATGCTTGGGATTACGATCACATTGATCGGAGTTTCTGGTAAATTTACAAATTGGATTTGGGGTTATTTGATCTATTCATTTATCGTTGTCTATTTAGGAAATCTAATCCGATTTCCAGAATGGATGATAAAACTGTCTCCATACGGGCACATACCACAATTACCAATTGAAGACATGAACTGGGACGTAGCTTTGATTCTAACTGCGATTGCTGTCGGCTTTACATGGATTGGATTTATCGGGTATAGAAATCGTGATATGGAAGGGTAGTAATGCATAAGCAACCCCCTTTTGGATAGAGGCCACTGTAAATCTAAATTTTTCAGTGGTCTTAGTAAAATTTTCAGGGAGAAGACGATGTAATATTGAAAGCTACCTTCGTTTTAAGTTCGCGCGTCGAAGTAAGGAAGTTGTGCATCAAAGTATAAAAGGTGCTCGTCCAAGTAAGGGAGTCGTGCGCCAAACCATAAAGGTCGTGCCTTATCTTTTTTTTCCACTGTAGTTGACATTGGGACTTGCTATTACAAACCAAACAAAGCTTGGAGCCAATTATTCACATATTCCGTGAAAAACAAGAGTATATTAGCTGCCGAACTAATCATAAAACAGCTTACAATTTTTTAATGCATACGTAAGAAAAATTACTATTGCTTATGACGTTAAGTCATAGGATATACTATCAATGGGATAGCTTAAAAGCATACAATTAATTGGTTTCCTCGTATTCAAAAATGTACTTGTACAGTAGGTCACAGGTAAATAAGCCGATAATAAGTGCAGTTTATATCCACCATTTTTCTTTTCCTTTATAATGAATAGAAAGAGGCAACTAAGTTGGAGGTAGTGTTATTTTATGGAAAATAATAAACACAGTTTTAAACCTTTTATATCATTAATTCGATCGACCAATATACCGAAGTGGGCGCTTATTATTGGGCTGGTAGGAAGTGTTATTACAACTATCGTTGGTCTGAGCATCCCATTGCTGACGAGAGAACTCGTTGATGGCTTTTCAATAGCCTCTTTAAGCTGGACGCTAGTAGCTGTGATCGGCATTGTATTTATTTTGCAAGCCCTAATTGATGGTGTCTCTACATACTTATTAGCTTCAGTTGGGCAAAAAATCGTTGCGCGGCTACGTGAGCGAATGTGGTTAAAGCTTATTCGTTTGCCAGTTAGCTATTTTGATCAGACGAGTAGTGGCGAATCAGTCAGTCGTGTTGTCAACGATACTGGGATTGTAAAAGACCTTATTTCACAGCATTTTCCACAATTTATCAGTGGGATTATTTCCATTATCGGCGCCGTAACGATATTGCTGATTATGGATTGGAAAATGACGCTCATGATGCTTATTTCCGTGCCTGTAACTATCATCTTAATGGTTCCACTTGGGAGGAAAATGGCTTCCATTTCGCGTAGTTTGCAGGATGAAACGGCAACTTTTACAGGTGGCATTCAACAAACATTAAGTGAAATTCGACTCATGAAAGCTTCAACTGCAGAATCATATGAAGCTAAAAAAGGCACGAAAGGGGTAGGAAAGCTTCTTGCACTTGGCTTAAAAGAATCAAAAATCTTCGCTTTAATCGGTCCAATTATGTATTTCATCGTTATGGCGGTAGTCGTGGTAATTATCGGTTACGGGGGGATTCGCGTAGCGAATGGAACGATGTCAACAGGTTCATTAGTCGCATTTCTGCTCTATCTTTTTCAAATTGTCATGCCGATTACGTCGTTTGCTATGTTTTTTACCCAATTGCAAAAAGCAAAAGGAGCAACAGAAAGAATTATTTCTATCCTGCATTTGCCTGAAGAAGCTGGACAGAAGGGTATTCGTAAGCAAATTTCAGAGCAGCCAATTTATGTGCAGCATGTTTCCTTTGCTTATGAGGAGAACGAACAGGTATTAGAAGACATATCGTTTACCGCTAAACCAGGTGAAATGATTGCCTTTGCTGGACCTAGTGGCGGGGGGAAAACGACTTTATTTGGTTTGTTGGAAAGGTTTTATCAACCTACGTCCGGAGATATTTTAATTGGTGATCAATCGATTCAAGCAATTTCACTTAAAGATTGGCGCAGGCAAATAGGCTATGTTTCTCAAGAGAGTGCAATGATGGCAGGGACCATTCGTGAAAATTTGACCTACGGATTAGCGGAGGTTGATGATATTTCAGATGATCAGCTATGGGCGGTTGCAAAAATGGCGTATGCTGCTGAGTTTATTGCTGAATTTCCTGATCAATTAGATACGAAAGTAGGAGAAAGAGGGATTAAATTATCTGGTGGGCAACGACAGCGGATTAATATTGCTCGAGCTTTTTTAAGAGATCCGCGAATTTTGATGATGGATGAGGCGACTGCAAGCTTAGACAGTCAATCAGAAAAAATAGTACAACAAGCCTTAACAAAATTAATGCATGGAAGAACAACCTTTGTCATCGCGCATCGATTAGCAACTATTGTGCACGCAGATAAAATTATTTTTATTGAAAATGGTAAAGTAACAGGCATAGGAAAACATGAAGAGTTACTTGAGCAGCATGCTTTATATCGTGAATTTGCCGAACAGCAACTGACCAATGGTGGAGGTAATGAGCAATGATTGCTTCGGGACTGCCGTACTGAGTAACATAATGGATTTGATACGTATGAAAAATGGCTAGGACAAAAGTATAGTAGTCTAAGAAGGATCCGAACTTTAGAATTTGAATTAGTTCGGATTTTTTCTATTTAAATGTACATATATGATGCAATCATTCGCCATTGAAGCTGACCATTTAGTTGTCCCCAGCCTCATTCCGTATTTGTTTCCATTTTCCTTCCGACAAAGGAAAGAATTCCTCCAGTTATAACAATCATCCAAACAGTTAAACTGCGATTTTCAATAGAGTAAATCGATAGGAAAGCGATAATTGCTACAGTAATTACAGTTATAATCTTAATGATATGTTTGCTGTTCATAAAAGAGCCCCCGTTCGTTGAACTTCATATATTAAATTATAGCAAAAATAGAATGTTACTTCCAACAGTGTCAAAGTATTCTACTGGTTTGGAGAAACTACACGTCTCCTTACTTTTTACCAACAGAGGATAATGAAAAATCCCAATAAGTGAAGCGAATAATTACTAAAGTGTGACAATTATATTATTTTATGTCGAAATGTTGAAATAATTTAAGTAATATATTGCATGTTTGTCGAAAAAATAGTATGATGTATGTCATCAGCGATATATTGCATATCCTTTTGCACTATTTTAATATCTTTACTATTCTAACATCGGGAGCGAACATCATATATGAATAATAAAAAATTATCTTTTTCTACCTATCTAGCAATAGGCGTTATGTTATTTGCACTATTTTTCGGAGCGGGTAATTTAATTTTTCCTGCACAACTAGGTCAACTTGCTGGGGAAAATGTCTGGCAAGCGGTAATCGGCTTCTTAATTACAGGTGTGGGGCTTCCTTTATTAGGTATCTTAGCTATGAGTTTCTCTGGAAGTGAAAGCTTGCAAGATTTAGCTGGCAGAGTTCATCCGGTTTATGGTGTTCTGTTTACATCTTTATTGTATTTAACCATTGGACCGTTTTTTGCAGCACCGCGGACAGCAACTGTCGCCTTTGATGTCGGATTTTCTTCTTTTATGACTGAAGAATTCTTACAAATCGGACTATTTGTATTTTCCTTTTTATTCTTTGTGATAACCATGCTGTTTTCACTTTACCCGGCAAAAATTGTCGACTATGTTGGTAAACTGTTAGCACCAGGAATTGTTATTCTCCTTCTCATTTTGTTAACGATGGTCTTTGTCAATCCAATGGGAAATCCTCAAGTACCTCAGGGAAACTATTTGAATGGACCGTTTTTAAAGGGATTCTTAGAAGGATATAACACGATGGACGCGCTCGCATCACTAGTGTTTGGGATTATTGTTATTAAGGCTATACGCTCCTTTGGTGTTACGTCAAAAACAGAAATTATACGAACAACAGCTAAAGCCGGATCTGTAGCGATTGCTTTACTTGCTGCTATTTATATCGGGATTGCTAACTTAGGGGCAACAAGTACCGGTGTTTATGGTATTTTTGAAACGGGAGGTCCCGTCTTAAGCAGTGCTGCAACGCATTATTTTGGAACATTTGGAATGGTATTATTGGCCATCGTTATTACGTTAGCTTGTTTAACGACGAGTATCGGTTTAACGACAGCTTGCTCGGAATACTTTCATTCTTTGTATCCAAAGGTAAGCTATCGGAAATTTGTTTTCCTGTTTACAATTGTTACGTTTACGATTGCGAACTTCGGATTAACGAACATTATTACGTATTCCATTCCAGTTTTAATGCTGTTGTATCCACTTGCGATCGTATTAATGTTACTGGCATTTTTGTCACCATTATTTAATCACGGGAGAGCAGTTTATATTTCTGTAACTTTAGTGACGTTATGCATTAGTTTGGTTGATGGGTTGAAATCGTTATGTGATTCATTAGGAATAGCATATTTTCCATGGTTAAAGCCAATTATTTCTTTTTATGAATCGGTGTTGCCACTTTATAATCAAGGGCTCGGATGGCTAATTCCAGCATTGATCGTCTTGATTATTTCAGTAACTGTATTGCGACTACAAAAAGCTTCTACAGTACATGCTTCTTAAATGAGATACGCCAAAAAAAGGATCTGCTTGAAAAGCGCGAGCGGATCCTTTTTAGTGCTTCTTCAAGCTTGCATATTGGGGTTGAATAAAATAGTTACCTGCATAAGGGGTGATAAAAAACGTGGTGGTCAAATTCCTGAAGTTCGAATCAAAGTACATTAAATGGCTATTTGCACCTGAGGGGTTGGCGTGAGCCAAGTTTTTCTATTGTTGCGTTAAAGCTGGGGGTCTACAGTTGACTACGCCTTTGTCAGGTATAGATAAGTTATGTCGAGTTTCACGTCCATAGTTATTGCAAAGATTCAATTTCATCAATTGTTCGCAACCAGTTTTCTTTCATGACATGTGATAATGTGACTGTTTCCCCTTCCTTCATTAGCTCAATAATTTGTGCGTGTTCTTCAATGGATTTTTCTGTTAAGATAATGGAATTATGAAAAAATAATCGTCTAACATGCGCTTGCAAATGTGCAACGATTCGATGAATATAAGGGTTGTTTGCAGTATCGACAATGATTTGATGGAATTCTTCATCAATTTTTAATGCTGCATAGTAATTTTCAGAATGAATCGCTTTTGCAAATCTGTCGTTTGTTTTCTCGAGTAATGTCAGGACGTCACTGGTTAAATTTTCAATCGCTAATTCAGCAGATAAGGCTTGTAAAGCTGCTAAAGGTGGTAGCAGATCTTTCATGGATTCTTTTTCCACTTCGGTTACCTGTGTCGCTTTGCCAGGAAACATTTGCACAAATCCTTCTGTTTCCAATAATTGTAACGACTCTCTAACTGGAGTTCTGCTAATTCCCAATGCTTGGGCTAGCTCCGAATCATTCAGTTTTTCCCCTGGCTGCAATGTACCATCTATAATCCATTGTTGAATTTGATTATATGCGCTTTCTTTTGCTGATTGTCGAACAGGTTTGGAATGATTTGCAGGTATTGGCATCTCTGTTCCCCCTTTATCGAATAAATATATTGTATAATAAATAGTATACAATAAAATAAGGAACCATGGAAATATACAATATATTAGTGTTGTTTTATTTGAAGGAGGCGGTTAAATGGATTCCTATGAACAAGCGGTGCAGCATGAACTATTACGGTGGAGAAAGAAGATGTATCAAAAACCTAACTTATTTAACCAAGTCTCTAAAAAAGCACAAGCGAAAATAAATAGTTGGATTCCTGCAAAAGCACAACGCTTCATTACAGATAGTATTAAAAATATGGTAAAAGCCATTTTAGCAGGGTCTCAGCTGACAACAAAACAGTCTATGATTCGAGAGAAGAGCTTATATAAGCAGGATGAACTAGTGAAAGAAAAATTAGTAACATATCGGAAGACGGCTACCATTGAAGGAGCAGGTACTGGTGCAGGGGGAATACTTCTTGGTTTAGCTGATTTTCCATTACTATTATCTATAAAGGTTAAATTTTTATTCGAAGCTGCGGCTATTTATGGTTTTGATACAAAAGAGTACGAAGAGCGATTGTTTATATTACATGTCTTCCAGCTTGCTTTTTCGAATGATGAGACGCGAAGGCAAACCATGAATACCATCGAAAATTGGGAACAGGAAAAGCAAACGCTGGTAGAAATGGACTGGCATGTTTTTCAACAAGCATACCGTGATTATATAGACTTGGTTAAATTGTTGCAAATGGTTCCTGGATTTGGTGCGGTGGTTGGGGCTTATGCCAACTACAATTTACTAGATCAATTGGGAGAGACAGCGATGAACGCGTACAGGTTAAGATTGTTGAAGATACCAGGTGATGAAACTGAAACTATTAAAAAGGAGAACAACAATTAATAACCTTAACAAAAGGGAATTGGTATGTCTCCATTTCTTTTACTGCATCTTAGGAGGCTGTTTTAGATGTGGAACAGCATGGAATGACGGGACACTATCGAACATCGAAATTACGACAACCATGCTTTATAATATGTGCTGTGGTGCCCGCTATGCTGTTGGCTACACCTGCAAGGGGAATTCCAGACGCATTGCCAACCGAATTATTGGAGAAAAGACTTGATGAAATCCTTTATTTACGCAGGTTAAGCATAACAGAAGAATATGATGTCGGAAGAGTTAGACCGTGATTATGTCGTGTTGCTGCTTCAATATGCCATCGTCGTGGTGTTTAGCCGCAAATCATTTCAAATTTGACATTGTTATATAGTAGATACAGCTAATATTATAAACCGGATTGAGAGAGGAAAAATAAATCTAACAAAGAAATGCTCTTTAAACTAGCTAAAGTTTGAAAGCAAATATAACAAAAAGAGGCTGGGACATAACTAAAACAGTTGATTAGAAAAACGAACAATAAATCGCCTATTGTGTATACGCAAATTTTAGCGTAGTCAAAATATGTAGACTCCTGCGGGAACAGCGCGAGCTGAAGATCCCGCAGGAAAGCGATTTTTGCTTTCCGAGGAAGCTGAGGAGACCTGTGGAAAGCGAAGTATTTTGACATAGCGGTGATAGAAATTTTTTTAATACAAATAAGCCGAACAATGATAAATTGATTGTTCGGCTTTAGCTATATAGTATTTGCTTTTATCCCAGCCTCTTTCCTGTTTCACTGTTACAGTAGGCTATCATCAAGCAGTAATACCACTTCCCCAGAGTACTTATAAGACAGTATTTACCACCTACTGCAACATTGAATTTATCCCGGATATAAGGTGCTGTAAGACTCCCACTCCAGGAGTTGGATAATCTGTACTGCAACAAGTCTTAATGGGAGATAACAGCACCTAAATGCCCTACTTCGTAAGAGACCTTTAGGTCATACCATTACGGTATTAACAATCCGTGGGGATGCAGGACAACCCCCACGGATTTGAAGATCACTTTATATCATTCAGCATTTCAGCTACTTTCTGCATCAATACTGTTAGTATCAGCCTCTTAGTATTTTGTAACCAATTTTTCTATTGGCTCAGACTCTCCATTAAAGCCGACTATTAAATATAGCCGCCCTTATATTGAATCTTTGGCATGTTTAAAAAGTTATACTCAGTAACATAATCAGTACTAGTCAGGTAAGCTTGACAGCTCTCTGACAGCATCAGATTGACAATGCCTCCTTTTTCATGGACTAAGATCACTGGCTTTCTGCTAGCTACAGCATAACCAATCTCCATAGCTGTTCCTGAATCAACGTGTCCATGCCTTTCACCATGCAAGAAAGTTTCTCCATCATAATCAATTACAGCAACAACATGAGTAGCCCAATCAATATTTTTTATATCATTTTGATAAACGGCATTAGCCCACTGGGAAGAGCCAAAAGGAAGAGAGTCAAGTTGCTCCTTTCTAGGAGAAAAATAAGCTTCGACAAAAGGATTAGCCTCTAATGCCTGCTCAACTCTTTTTACTCTCTCAACCTGCTCATCATTGAAAAATGGAGAGGCTAGGTATACCCTTGCTTTTGTAATCTCTGTCGTTGAATTCATCTATAATCAACCTCCTGTGTTAACTTAAAAAGAAAGGAGAGTTTTTCATGTGAAAAAATCCTCACTTATCATGTTTTTTAGTATTGCTTTATAGAGAGTTTAAGTACAATAATTAATTTAGCGCATCTTAAGTATGCTGTAAAGCATTAATTTTAAAAAATATCTTGTCCTCAATATAATGAAAGTCAACCTCATGTAGTACAGATGCACCAATTACAGTTTCAATTCAATAGGAAATTGTCTTTGGAGTCATCTCAATCAATGAAAATTCCAGTCTAGTTATCATCTTTTCAAATCGGTAACAACCTTGATAGAGAGATTCTCTACTTATATATTAATTAAAGTTACATAGCTTTTTGCGTTGACATAAGCCCTAACCTTTATTCATACTTATGATGGGAGTTATAAGATAGGAGTAGTTAAAATGAGTAAACAGTATAAAATCATTACCAAAAGTAAGCCTACACCTCAAAATGATCCTTGGGAGGCTTATTTAGATGTGGAACAGCATGGAAGGATGACATTATCAAACATTGAATTTACAACTACAACGCTTTGTAACATGCGCTGTGCCCACTGTGCTGTTGGTTACACACTGCAAGGGAAAGACCCAGATGCATTGCCCATCGAATTATTGGAGAAAAGACTTGATGAAATTCCTCATTTGCGTACGTTAAGCATAACAGGCGGTGAGCCCATGATGTCGAAAAAATCCGTCCGTGATTATGTTGTACCGCTACTTCGTTATGCACATCACCGAGGTGTGAAAACGCAAATTAATTCAAATTTGACATTGCCATATAACAGATACGAGGAGATTATCCCATATTTAGATGTGTTACATATTTCCCATAACTGGGGAACAGCGGAGGAATTTGCGGAGACGGGTTTTGCGAGAATGGAGCGCAAGCCTTCATTCGAAAACCGAAAAAAATATTTTACGAGGATGGTAGAAAATGCGCAGCGTTTGTCCAATGAAGGTGTCATGGTATCAGCTGAAACCATGTTGAACCGGCGTACATATCCGTATTTGGAAAGCATTCATGATCACGTCTTAGAGATGGGATGTGCTAGACATGAGATTCACCCGATGTATCCTGTTGATTTTGCTAGTAATCTAGAAACATTATCTTTGGAAGAAATCCGTACAGGAATAGAACGATTACTCGATCATCGTAATTCTGAAGTGTGGATGTTATTTGGTACATTGCCATTCTATCCCTGCAGTTCATCGCAAGCTGATTTGGAATTACAGAAGCGATTATTTAAGGAAAAAAATGTTTCAGTAAGGAATGATCCGGATGGACGCTCTCGTTTAAATGTCAATATATTCTCAGGTGATATTATTGTAACGGATTTCGGTGATGAACCGAAGCTCGGCAATATTCAAACGTCTTCTTTGCCTAAGGCTTATGAGCGATGGATGGAGACAGAAACAGCGAAATCACTTAATTGTCATTGTCCTGCGGTGAAATGTCTCGGACCAAATGTATTAGTGAAAAATACGTATTACAAAGATATTGACTTTCAACAGCGAAAAGCAGTGATTGATCGATAAAATAAGCGTTTCATTAGTTGGGGTATTTCTTCCCCGTCTATCGATCAACTTGAGCACGTTGAAGAGGGGTCTTAAGCTCCTTATATGATGTCACTTTAGGAGGGGTTGGGTGGAATTATTGGGATTTCTATGACCGGAATCGAAAGCAACTGCATGAGCTACATTCCTAACGGGAAGTATTATTTAGTTGTTCACGTTTGGATTCAAAATGAGCGAGGAGAACTGCTGCTTTCCAAACTGCATCCAGATAAGCCATATGGGGATTATTGAGGATCTGTTATTGCTGGAGAAGATAGTCTACAAGGTGCTTGCAGGGAAGTAGCTGAGGAATTGGGATTGCAATTTGAATAGAGAGAAGGGAAAGCTCCTTCAGCGAGAGGTTAGGGAGGTTTATCACCATGACACCTGGCTATTCCCTGCCAATGTTACTGTAGAAGAACTGGTCCTGCAACCAGAAGAGGTTGTTGATGCGAAATGGGTAACGGAGGAAGCTTATCGATAAATGGTGGAACAGCAGCAAATTGTCCCAACTCTCGCTGATTTTTTCTCTTTGGTGGATGAATGAAAAAGTCAAACTGGGGGGTTTTTTCATCTCCGCTGTTAAAGTAGAGCAAAGCTAGGAACGCAGGAGTTCTTGATAAAGTGGAATACTTTTACAGCGTACGAGATACTGCTGCTGAGATTTTTCCTTTCTTTGAAAAAGAGAAACGACTTTTTCTACATGTTATGCCTCAGCGATCAACATCCTACCTTATGCAAACGAATCGTATATTTAGGTGCTATTGCCTCCCTTTAACTCTTGAAGGATAAGGAAAGACTACAAAATCGGAAAAACAGATAACTAAAAACCAATCATGCAGGGAAGGATTAATTTAAATCGTTGAAAACGTATTTTTATAAAGATCCACTTCTTCAGTCATCTTAACTCTTGAAGTGGGATACTTACGGCACCACGCATACAGACTGAATAAATCCGGGGATTCACAATTTACAAACGTTACTCATAAGAGTAGCGTTTTTTAGCGTGAGAATTTCTTTATATAAACATCTAGGTGCTTCGCAACAAACCACCTAGAAAAGAGCATATGGATCGATTGTTTTTATATTTCTGCTCCCTGGTTTTATATAATATATGTCTAATTAGCCGTGGTTACTTATATACATAGTAGAGCAGACATTATATTGTGGAGGTAATGTTGTATTATGCTGTGGGATTTTCTGCAGACGTATCAGAAAATAATTTACGTTAGTTTATCGATTTTTATTTTTATTGCTTTTTTCCTTTCGCGCAAGTTGGTGACGCGTTATTTGTTTGCATTGTTATTAAAGGTTAGTAATCATACATGGAACGGATTTTTTGTTCAGCTACGTGCTTCCTTTGAGCGGTCTATTCAGGGGCTATTTGTCATTTTAGGTGTCTATTTAGCTGTGGTGGTCTTTCCATATTTTCAACATACCAATACGTTTTTCCTTCAAGTGATTCGCTCTGCAATTATTTTTATGGTTGGTTGGGGGTTATTTCATTTAGCTTCTTCGTCCTCGCTCTTATTTGCAAAGCTTAATGAAAGGTTTCAGTTTAATATCGATTCGATTCTGATTCCGTTTTTATCAAAAGCAGTCAGGATGGTCATCGTCGCAATCAGCTTTAGTATTATTGCGCAAGAATTTGGTTATGATGTGAATGGATTTGTTGCCGGGCTTGGTATCGGTGGGCTGGCTTTTGCATTGGCTGCCAAGGATGCATTAGCGAACTTTTTTGGTGGTATCATTATTATTACGGAAAAGCCATTCACGATTGGGGACTGGATTTTAACTCCGAGTGTAGAAGGAACGGTAGAGGATATTTCTTTTCGCAGTACAAAAATACGTACGTTTGCACAAGCTCTCGTTACAGTACCGAATGCAACATTGGCCAATGAATCGATAACCAATTGGAGTAAAATGACCAAGCGGCAGATTACGTTTAATTTACGACTAACCTATGATACACCACGTGACAGAATAGAAAGGGTCGTTTCTCAAATTAAACAGAAGCTTCAAGCAAATAATGCGATCCATCCGGATACGATTTTTGTCCATTTTGATCAATATCAGGAAAATGGCTTAGATATCTTCTTATACTTCTTTACGAACACAACGGATTGGGGAGCATATCTGCAGATAAGGGAAGAAGTGAACTTGATGATTCTTGAGATTTTAGAAACAGAACAAGTGACCATTGCTTTGCCAACTCAAAAATTATTTGTAGCGAATGATGCTGATAGTTTTGCACAGCAGAAAGAGGAGAAGCTTAGAGAAACAGACTTCCAAAGTGAATAAAATGGCTGGGTAGGTGCATAGCTAAGATTACTATAAGAGAAAGGGGAACATGGGGAATGGGAAAATTCCCCAACATGGGTGATTTATATAAAAGAAATGGTTGTTTCTTGTACCGGAGCTTGCTTATATGCTGGGATTAAACCTTGTTCGATGATGGCTCTTCTCGCTACCCATTTATAAGCATAAGTGAAGGTTGCTGGTTCAGTAAACGGAAACTCTGACAATGCAATAGTCTGTTTATCTCTCCAAGTTACTGCCAATTTATCGCTTGTAAAATTCCTCAATTCAGCAGATAAAGGAATGCCATGTGCAAAGAAGGGGTGTTTATTTTCCCCTGGTTCATTGAGGCAAATAAACAATGATAGGTTATCACAAAGCTGTAGCAAACTGCTATGTACAGCAAAAATATCGGCATCAAAATGCTCCAAATAATGAATAATCCGTTGCTGTCGGTTTTTTTCTTGAACAACAAATTGTTGACTATATGAAGAGGCGTCTTTTTCCAGAAAACGAGTGTAGTGTACACTGCATAATAAACCTGCGTATACATCAACTGCTTCTACTGTTTCAATTCCAGCTGTATATAATACCGTCTTGGCTGGATTCGGAAAATCTGTGAAGCTATAGGGGACTTGCGATTGGTCATTCCAAAACGGCTCTTGGTCAAAGGGTTTCCAGCCAACATCATGTTGATCAATAGCATAAATGGTGGAAGAATGAAACGGAGAGTTCGGAAAATGGGCTTCGTTCCAATGCTTGATCATACTTCCGGATAATCGGGCATGTTGATCCTGTTCAATAAAAATAAAACCATCTTGGTGCTCGCGAATAATCAATGGAAGTTCCTCCTTTTTAAATGTAATCAATAGTAATTGACGCCATTTATTGCTCTTTCTATCTGTTACGTATGTATTCCTTATTTGAGTAATGCAAAACATGTGACTATAAAAAATGACGTTACTTCACCAAGTGAACGATCCCAAATTTGGATGAACATAGCATTTGATTTTGCTACATGGTTCTTTTACAATATCCATTTTACCTATATCTTTACCTTCTGATGTACATGAAGTAATGTTATTTTTTTCATGTTTTCCCAAAGGTAGAAAAATATGATAAACAATTTCCTGTCAGTGTTTTCCTCACAAACTTCTCATGCCATATTCTTACATAGAAATGCGAAAAAAATAAATCTTTTTTGTAACTTTTTTGCTTTCCATACGTTAAAATGTATGGTAGCTATTTTAAGATGGGAAAAATAAGGGTAAGAACAAGTATATGCGATTGCTACAATAATAGAAATAGATCTTGCAAAAGCATAGCGGGCATTTTATCCAAACATGTATCTCTTTGACTAAACAAGCCTGTCAATGTTTACACATGTTTTCGCCATTCGAAGCCGCTTCTTAGATGCTGAGCTCGAATGATTTCTATTGTGTCATTGCTCTCTTTTCACTCGATGGGAAAACAAACTAACTTACAGAAAAGGAAGAAAACGTTCATGGCGTATATATTATTGATTATTGGATTTGGGTTATTAATAAAAGGTGCCGATTTTTTTGTGGATGGGTCATCGAATATTGCCAGATTGCTAAGAATCCCACCTATACTAATTGGTTTAACTATTGTCGCTTTTGGTACAAGCTCACCAGAGGCAACGGTTAGTATTATTGCCGCAATACAGGGGAACGCTGATGTTTCCATGGGAAATGTGATTGGAAGTAACATTTTTAATTTAACGCTTGTAGTTGGAATAGCCACCATATTATTTCCAATTAAGGTAGAAAATGAAACAATCCGTAAAGAAATCCCGTTTACATTGCTGGCAAGTGTCGCGCTGTTAATATTAATCAGTGATACGGTATTGCAAGGGTTTGATTTAAATACGATATCCAGAAGTGATGGGCTTATCCTTTTGCTGTTTCTGTCTGTATTTATGTACTATGTCATTGAAGTGGCGTTAAAAAGTCGTGAGAACTCAAAAGAAGCAGATGTCGTACAAGACGTCAAATGGGGAAAAAATATTCTCATTACTCTTCTTGGACTTGCTGGTATTATTATCGGTGGGCAAATGGTTGTAGAAAATGGTAAGGAAATCGCTTATTCATGGGGGATGAGTGAAGCACTGGTCGGTTTGACAATTATTGCGATTGGAACATCGCTACCAGAGCTAGTTACATCGATTGCTGCTGCGCTAAAAAAGGAGAGCGAAATTGCATTAGGGAATATTGTTGGAAGTAATATTTTTAATATTTTATTTGTCCTTGGAGCTTCGGCAGTCATTACACCTCTTGAAGTAAATGGAAAAATTATCGTTGACATTATGATGATGATCGCTTTAACAGTATTACTGCTGATCTTTTCACGAACGAACTTTAGAATCGGAAAACGTGAGGGTCTCGTGTTAGTTCTCGGCTATATTGTTTATATGGTCTATATCATTATTAGAAATTAAACGCAAAAGAGCTGGATATTGGAGCTGCTTCAAAACAGTCAGCCATATCGTCCAGTTCTTTTCGTTGTAGAATGTTCGTTTTTCCAAGTATCCCCCATGTAAGATGTCGTACTACTCCTGCTTTAAGAGTGGAAGGCACTACGTAGATCCGAGTGTGAGTTAACGGATCTACATCCCTAATTCGTTCGGTCAAATAGGGTGCTGATCGCAGGAAGAAAGACATGCGGAAAAGTGTGCTTCTTTTTCAATGGAACTTAAGCGCTTAGCCGTTTCCTTGCTATTTCATGAAAGAAAAACTTTACTGAATGAAGCTTCACTTTATGCTAAAAAAGGACATATTGGACACGTAATAACATCATGTTAAGGAAGTTTATAACTTTCGATACCAATCTTCAGCTGCCTCTATCTCTTGTAATGTTAATTGGTGCCCGTGATTTTCCCAATGTAAATGAACAGCTGCTCCGGCGTTTTGCAGCAATTGTTTTAGATCTTCTGATTCTTCAGCTGGGCAGATAGGATCGTTTGTCCCTGCAGCAATAAATACGTCTTTTTTCGTTAGCTCAGGTAACTCTATCCCTCTTCGCGGTACCATTGGATGATGAAGAATCGCACCCCGAAGAGAGTCCTGGTAATGGAACAATAAACTAGCGGCAATATTTGCCCCATTTGAATACCCAATAGCAATGATATTGTTTCTATCAAAACTGTATTTTGCAGCTGCTTCATCTAAAAAGCTATTTAATTCTTTTGTTCGAAAAATAAGATCTTCTTCATCAAATACACCTTCCGCTAATCGCTTGAAGAAACGTGGCATGCCGTTTTCAAGTATATTTCCTCTTACACTTAGAACATTTGCACTTCCATCAATCTTAGCTGCTAATGGAAGCAGATCTTGTTCTGTACCACCAGTACCGTGTAACAATAGCAATGTTGGCTTTGTAGAATCGTTCCCTTGTTGAAAAATATGTTTCATCTTACGTCCCTCCTTGCTATAAACGTTTTCCTACTTTCTTTAACACATCGATAATGGTTTGCTTCTGTTCATCACTAATATCCATAAATAATTCTTCAATCACTTTCTGATGCTTAGGAAAGATTTCGTCCATCAGGTTTTTTCCTTCATCTGTTATATCAATATAAACGACACGACGATCTTTTTGACAATGCTCTCTTTGCAGCATCCCTTTTTCTTCGAGTCTATCAATGACATAAGTAATCGAACCTGTTTTAATCAGAACACTGTTAGAGATTTCACGAACGGTTTGCTTTCCTTTATGATAAAGTGTTTCAAGAATAGTGAATTCAGAAGTTTTCATTCCATAGTTTTTGA
Organism: Virgibacillus sp. 6R; assembly: GCF_001895305.1. Classification (NCBI taxonomy): domain Bacteria; kingdom Bacillati; phylum Bacillota; class Bacilli; order Caryophanales; family Bacillaceae; genus Virgibacillus; species Virgibacillus sp. 6R. The sequence continues at coordinate 3,043,740 of NZ_CP017762.1, forward strand.
TATCTTCCATCACATGATCTTGAAGCGCCTTTGAGGCTTTAATTAATACGACAAACGCTTTTAATGATAGGTTTTCTTTCATAGTTGTATATTCCCCCTCATCTTATGAACTGTTTTTAATTCATGTATTATTAATTAAATATAAATGATTGTTGTTCGTATGTCAAAGTTTAATGGCTATGCAAAGGCTTCGTGTAGAAATGGTAGGTTTTTACACTTTGATTTAGTCACATTCTTTTTATGTTGTATGTAAGAGGGGAAGTTTTGGTTGTTTAAACGTTTTTTAAGGTAGAAAGATTTAGAAATTTGCCCCTTACTATCGTATTACAGGGACTGAAGATCACACTAAATCATGAAAATGATAATTAATTTTATGATAATTCAGGTTGTGGAGCAAGTATAAATCCGAAATTGTTTAAACGTATTTTTGATAAAAAAATTTATATTTCTCCAATAAAAGAGCTAGCTTTTTAATGAAGCATGCTATCAATGTCCAACTTTTTTTAAATAATGAAAGGTGATATTGCATGAGATACACAGCAATATCACCTTAGGTATTCTAGAGCAAGCTAGCGACTTTTCTTCGTAAGAAAATAACCGGATAGCCACGTCCGGCGCATGAGCCCAGCAACGATGCGACTTTAGAAATGCGCCCTACGATAAGGCCTCATCGGTTCGTGGAAAAGAGGAAGGCCGACTAAAAACGGGCTTGCCGCTCAGGCGTCGGCATACCCCTGTTGTAGGGGCATGATTCCTTTATCTTTAGTTGATTCGTTCCATTCGCTACGTTGCTAAACAGGTGCTTATGCCTTTGTTCTTTGTAATTCGCCTTTTCTTGCTATAAGAGCCTGGAATTCTTGTTCCAATTGATCCGAATGTTCTAAGCTCAGCTTTCCAAGTACTTCGGTAATTTTGGTTTCAATGACCATTAGTTCCTGTTCTGTTGAATCTTGATTTGAAACGTTAGTGCCTTGTTTATAATCTTCATAATTACCCGTAAACATTTTTATCGTCTGATCCTCAAAAGCCATGATGCGGGTTGCGACGGTGCGAATCAATCTGCGGTCATGGGATACAAATAAGACAGTTCCCTCGTAATCCACAAGCAGTTCTTCTAAAGCTTCTACAGCTTCTATATCAAGAAAATTAGTTGGCTCATCAAGAATGAGTGTGTTAATAGCACTAACAAATAGTTTAGCAAAAGCTACTTTTACACGCTCGCCACCACTAAGTACGGCGACTTGTTTATACACATCGTCCCTGTAGAAATGAAGTCTAGCTAAAACTGTACGAATTAATGTCTCCGTTTGGTTCGATGTATCACTAACATTTTGTAAAATGGACTTGCTTGTATCCAGTACATCTAAATTTTGGCTGAAGTAGCCAATTTTTATAGCAGGGGAGTGGTGAATTTGCTTTGTTTGATGTAGCAATTTTTTAATGAAAGTTGTTTTTCCGCTTCCATTCGCTCCGATAACAGCGATTTTATCACCACCTTTTATTTGAAAACTCACTTTGTTCCATAGTAGCCGTTGGTCAATCTGTCCTTCCAAATCTTCCACACGTATAAGGCTTCTCCCGTTAATTGCATCTTCATTAGGCAAGTTCATCTTAATAGGAGTCATTTCTTTCACTTTTTCTACCTTTTCCAGTTTTTCCAAGCGCGTCTCTATTGCTTTTGCGGCTTTTCTCAGCTTTTTTTGCTTATTGGCGAAGTATGGCTTGGCACCTGTTATTTTTGCTTCCGAATTACTTGTCTGTTTTGGTTTTTTTGTTGCCCGCTGCGCTTTTTTCTCTTTTAATTCTAGCGCTTCCTCTAACTGTGTTTTCTTTTTTACGTAGTTTTCATAGGCTTGTTCTTGTTGATATAGCTTCAGATCCTTTTGTTCCTGGTAATCGGAATAGTTTCCTTTGTATTCCGTTATACTGCCATTTTCCAGCTCCCAAATACTTGTGCACAATGAATCTAAAAATTCACGGTCATGGGAAACAAGAATGAGCGCGCCTTTCCACCTTTGTAGCTGTTTTTCTACTTTTTCAATGTGGAAAGTATCTAAGTTTGTAGTTGGCTCATCAGCTAATAAGATATCGGCGTTACTAGCCAACGCATTATTAATATACGCTTGGGTTACTTCGCCGCCGCTTTTCGTTGTGTTCATTTGTTTTAACTGTGGCACTAATTCAATCGTACCGTAAAGTGTTATCTTTCCGGTTTCTGCGGTAATTTTTTGGGCAAGAATATGCAGTAGCGTCGTCTTTCCGCTTCCATTTTTGCCAACCAAACCAATACGATCCCCCTTGTGGATACGTAACGCTTCTGTGGCAATTAATTTCCGGTCTCTGATAAAATGTGTTATATTGCTTGCTTCTAATAATAGACCCATCCGATCATCTCCTATTTTGATTAGAAAACTTGGCTAATTCCAAGCCTTAAGCTGAGGAGATGCCTCATTGCACGGATTCGTAATACAGCAAAAATGGTTACGGCAAAGATCAAATGCCTAAGGTGTATTCGCTGTTTCCTTAACATGCAAAAAGACCTCCTGTTGATTCCAGAACAGGAGGCCTCCATAGAGTGGTCTGAAAAATGCGCATATCAACAGGGTGTGAGTTTTTTTACGAAGAACTTATCCTGGTCATACAATGAGATATGCGTATTGTGTAAACCAATTACATAGAGCACCATCCTATTCTGAAATGTTTGTAAGTGCATGCAAAAAAATGAACAGACGTATATCTGTTTGGATGCAGCATTCTTATCAAATGATTTCAGTAAATAGGATTAATACTTCATGTAATTGGGTCACCCTTTCCGTTATTTATTGATTCCATTATATAGAACTTTAATTTAGTTGTCTATCCCGTATATATGTTAATTTCCAAGTACGTGGTCTAACTCCATCGTCTTTAGCTGGTACCGCTTTTACCCTTTAACTTTTTTGTCTAGTCAAGTGTAACCTATCCAAATATTCAACCCCCGCGTTCTTCTATGCTAGTTAAAAAACAAGTTACTTAGCTGGGATTCAATTGAAAGGAGTTGTCCCTACCATCACTTAGATAGTAAAGCAAAATCTTGTGCTGCTAGAAGTTCTTTTATTTTTTAAAAGATAAGAAACAATACGATTTAGAAATGCGCCCTCCGATAAGGCCTCATCGGTTCGTCGCTAATAGGAAGGCCGACTCAAAACGGGCTTGCCGCCCAGACGTCGGCACCCCTGTTTTAGTGGCATGATTCCTTTATCCCGTAAAAGGCGTTGTAGACTCCCCCCTTTAAGAATGGAAGATGTGAGCCGTCAAGTCGAAGCGGGAGGTAACAGCACCTAACTCCCCGATTCGTTTAACTAACAATCAGCGGGGGTGAAGAAAACCCCGCTGATGGAAGGTTCACTTTATCTTTCGTTGATTCGTTCCATTCGCTACGTTGCTAAACCAGCGCCCTGCGCCTTTGTTCAAAGAGTACAAGAAGGAATAGTGTGGGCTAACACTATTCCTTCTTGTGATAGATATGATTATGGTGTTCCAAATTAAATCTTTCATGATACTAACGAAGGGAGAATTCTATTATGAACCTTCAGTTCATCCTTCTTGCAAAATCCACAAACTTAAATTTATCTGGTCGATGGCGAGACTCTGTATATTGAAATAACCTCGCATCGTCTAAATAAACTAAACTTTTAATCACAACTACGTTTGTATGATGCTTCAAATCCAATAATTCTCTGTCCTGTTCTGTTGGTTCTTCAACGGTAATTTCTTTTTGAGCGAAGCTAATGGTTAGATCAAGTTCATGCTCAATATAATCGTATATCGATTGCGCACATGTTTCTTGACTGGGCATAGGGATAATTGTTTCGATAAAATAGTCTTTGTCTAAAATAACGTTTTCCCCATCAATGTTTCTTACGCGATTGACATTCCAAATTGGTTCTTTTGTGGACATGGTTTTATAGATTGGGTTGGGACGTTCTACCTTTTTCATATAAGTGACCGTTGTTGTAGCGGCTAAGTTTAACTTTTTAGCAAGTTCTTTGAAGCTGACAATTCCAGATACAGGGAAATCAAGCCTGTTTCGATCGATAACCACAGACCCTTTCCCACGTATCTTTTGAATGTAACCATGTTGTGCTAATAAATGCAATGCCTTTCGAATTGTTTCCCTTGATGTTTGATATGTTTCCGCCAATTCATTTTCGGAAGGCAGTAACGTATTAACAGGCAATTGCTCATGATTTATTTGTTCAACTAATTGATGATAAATGCTGATATATTTCTTTTGCATCGTAATCCCTCATTATTGATTGATATCTTTCACCATACCATATAAACAAAGGGCGCGCTTCATGACTCCCTAAAAATAAGCTGTTTTAATTAGTTGTTACATAATAAATGATGGATTCGTAAGGACGCAATGGTATTGTTTCGGAAGTGGGCGGTGAATCAGGATAATTAGACAGTAAGAGAGTACTTTCTTTATGACCTAAATCATCAATGCTAATTTCCGTATGTTCACTGTAAAAATTACTTACGACGATTAATCTATTATTTTGCCAATTGCGAGTATAGGCAAATACACTTGGGTGGTTCATATCGATGATTTTAAAGTCTCCATACGTAATGATATCATATTTTTTCCGTAAAGAAATAAGTGATTGATAATGTTTAAAAATCGAGTTTGGTTCTGTTAGCATCTTTTCCGCGTTAATGGTTTTATAGTTTTTTGCTAATGGAATCCAAGGCGTACCAGAAGTAAAGCCAGCATTTTTCGCTGGTGACCATTGCATAGGAGTACGAGCATTGTCCCTTGACTTTTGTTGTAAAATTTCAATGATGTCTGTTTCTGATTTACCTGCTTCTTTTAACTGATTATACGCATTTAACGATTCTACATCTCGGTATTGGCTGATGGAGGTAAAACCAGCGTTTTTCATACCTAATTCTTCCCCTTGATAAATATACGGGGTGCCTTGCATCATATGCAGTGTTGTAGCAAGCATTTTAGCTGATTCTGCATGGTATGTCTCATCATTTCCAAAACGAGAGACTATCCTAGGTTGGTCATGGTTACACCAAAACAAGGCATTCCACCCGCCACCGTCATACATGCCAACTTGCCATCTGTTGATAATTTCCTTTAACTGAATAAAGTCAAAAGGAGCTACAGCCCATTTTTCCCCATTGGGGTAATCGACTTTTAAATGATGGAATTGGAAGGTCATATCTAATTCTTCACGCTCGCGTTTTGTGTAAAGAATACACTGCTCCAATGAAGTAGATGACATTTCGCCAACGGTCATCATATTATTTGGCTGGAACACTTTTTTGTTTAGCTCATGTAAAAATTCATGAATTCTTGGTCCATCCGTATAAAATCTTCGGCCATCACCATGTTCATCATTAGGGAAACGTTGGTTCTTGGAAATTAAATTGATTACATCAAGACGAAAACCATCAATCCCTTTATTTGCCCAAAATTGGACCATTTTGTATAGCTCTTCTCTAACTTGCGGATTTTCCCAGTTTAGGTCAGCTTGTGTTTTATCAAATAAATGTAAATAGTATTGACCTGTTTCTTCATGGTATTCCCAAGCAGAACCACCAAATTTGGATAACCAATTGTTTGGGGGCCCACCATTTACTGGATCTCGCCAAATGTAAAAATTACGATATGGATTATTTTGAGATTTAGTAGCTTCCTTAAACCAGGCATGCTCGGTAGAAGTATGATTAATGACTAAATCCATAATTAGCTTCATATTACGCTGATGTGTTTCTGCTAATAATTCTTCAAAATCATTCATGGTTCCGTACATGGGATCGATAGCATAGTAGTCGCTGATATCATAACCGTTATCCTTTTGTGGTGATTGATAAACAGGAGTTAGCCAAATTACATCCACTCCTAATTCCTTCAAATAATCGAGTTTATGGATAATTCCTTGTAAATCACCCATGCCATTACCGGTTGTATCCTGAAAACTTTTTGGATAAATTTGATAAACGACAGCTTGTTTCCACCAAGCTTCATTCATGTTAACACCTCATTTGCTGATTCTGTTGTTGTTATTCCGTCGTAGTGGAATGGACGGTATTGTTTGGATCATGAGAAAAATTTGCGCAGTTGCTTGTATAGAAAAAGTAAAAAATTACTACTACGAATGAGTCTACATGTTAACTATTATATTTAGGCACTATCTAATCCCTCCTCTAATGATAAGGGTAACTTCCTGTACATCGCTCGGTGTTTACATGCAGCTTTTTTCTACATATAATTGGCAATAAGTCTTACTCTCCCAATACTACGTGGTGAACCTGAACCCTAGGAGGGTAAGTGAAGCGTCCAAATCCATGTCAAATAGTCAATTCGTTCACCTATCAATCAGTGTTGGTGAAAGCTCATTGTTTGAAGCTCCACTTGATAGCAATGAAGGCTAACGCGTAAGCGCCAGCCAGTTTTTTTAAAAGATCATATAGTTTTATTCGAGTGATTTACGCTTTCGTAGAGCTATAGCATACGTAATGATAAAAGGAACAACGATAACAATTGCCATTCCGATAAAAAAGGAAGTCCAATTTCCTGGAATGATGGAAAATATTCCTGGAACACCTCCTACACCGACCGTAGTGGCTAATACCTTTTGCATGGTGATAAACGCTCCGGCAATAGATGAGCCGATAATAGCTGCAATAAATGGATATTTAAAGCGTAAGTTCACCCCAAACATTGCTGGTTCTGTAATACCGAGCCAGGCAGAAATTCCAGAGGTTCCTGCAAGACCTTTTAACTTATCATCTTTTGCTGCAAGCATTATCGCAAAGGCGGCTGCACCTTGAGCGATATTAGATAACGCCAGGATCGGCCATAGAAACGTGGAACCAGTGCTGCCGATTAATTGTAGATCAACAGCAAGGAAGGTATGATGCATTCCGGTAATAACCATTGGCGCATACAAAGCTCCATACACGAAGCCACCAATCACCGCGTATTGATCGAACAATGCTACTAACCCATCTGTAATCCAATTTCCAATGGTAAAGGTAATCGGTCCAATAATAATAAACGTTAAGAATCCAGTTACGAGTAATGCGACAGGCGCTACGACAAGCAATTGAATAGAATCCCATATGCGTTTCCGTAAGAATAATTCAATTTTTGCTAGTAACCATGATGCAAATAATACGGGCAATACTTGACCTTGATAACCAATTTTATTTACTTCTAGTCCGAATAAATTCCATGTTGGCACTGTTCCTTCTTTTAAAGCTGCACCATATTCCCAAGCATTGAGTAAAGCTGGATGTACAAGGATTAACCCAAGCACAATGCCTAATAATTCGCTACCACCAAATCGTTTCATTGCTGACCAGCCAATTAAAGCAGGTAAAAATGTAAGTGCTGTATTTGCAATTATATTAATCATATCAGCAATACCGGCCCATTGCGGGTACATTTCAATAACAGCTTGTCTTCCAAAAATGCCCGGATTAGCTAGAATGTTATTGATCCCCATTAAGAGACCTGCTGTTACAATAGCAGGCAAAATAGGAATAAAAATATCGGCAAGCACTTTAACCCCTCGTTGCAGGGCGTTTTGTTTCTGCCCGCTAACTGCCTTCACTTCCTCCTTAGAGGCTTCCCGAATTCCGGTTTTCTCTATCATCGCTTGATACACTTTATCAACCGTACCTTGACCAATGACGACCTGGAATTGACCATTTGCCGTAAATGAACCTTTTACTATATTTAAATCTTCCAACGCTTGAGTGTCCACTTTGTCTTCATCTTTTAATGCAAACCGAAGTCTTGTAACACAGTGTGTAGCAGCTTGGATATTATTCGCACCGCCAATTGCTTTAACAATGTCCTTTGCCTCTTCTGCAAACTGGATGGTGGATTCTGCCTGCTTCGTTTGCTGTGTTTGCTGTGTTACAGTAAACAGTTCATCACCAGCTTGAATGGATGTGTTTGTTGTAAGGTTTGAAAGGCTCCATTCAGCGCTATTCGTGATGATAATAGGAGTCACTAAATTAAAACCCTTTTTCTTTATCAAATCCATGTCAAAGATAAGGAGTGTGTCTCCTTTTTGGACTCGATCTCCTTGTTTTACAAAGGCATCAAATCCTTCGCCGTCCAAACTAACTGTTTCAAGACCAATATGAATAAGCAACTCAATACCGGTATCGCTTTCAAGCCCAATGGCATGTTTGGTTGGGAAAAGTTGAACTACTTTACCGGAAAAAGGAGCGACAACTTTCCCTGTGCTCGGTTCAATAGCTAAACCTTCTCCCATCATTTTTTGTGAAAAGGTTGGATCAGCGACTTTTTCTAATGATATAACATTTCCGCTAAGGGGTGCATAAATCGCTTGTTTTCCATTCCCCATTGGAATTCCTCCTCATAATATTATAATTAACCAAAAATAACATGTATATACAAGTTAATTGTATTATAACTTGTATATACATGTTTTGCAAGCGTTTTAAATAAGAATTCAATATATCTTTTAATTACTTAACAGTATGGGCGATCATGAGAAGATCAAGCGCATATGCTGTAAAGTCGCGCCTCGCCGCCGTAAAGTTGCTCCTCGGAGCTGGCAAGTCCGTGCACCGCAGTGGAAAAATCGAGTACCGCTGTTGCAGGCGCACGCCTCACCGCTGAAGTTGATCACCCTGCTGCGAAAAGGGTTATATATCCAACGTAAGCTAGTAATAAAATGGAGTATCAAAAATGAGAAATGGAGCTAGTCAAATAAAGATGACAAAAGCAAGAGAGGGGAGGGGGGAGGGAGTATTTTTAGCTTTAGCAGCTTGTAGTTTGTGTGCTTCTAACTTGAGGTTGCTTGCAATACTCCTTTATTTCTCCCTTATAAACGAGCTGAAACACATCTGCCTTTTGCAAGTCGTAAGGTGTAACTAACGGAATTGGTTTACTGAACTGAGTTACGTTGCTTTCTTGAAGAACGGTAGCAACAAATTGCGAGCAGAAAAAGGCATTTTTTCTATTAATAGGTCGTTTAAGAACAAAGCCAAATAAACCGATGAAATTATATCGATACGCATCTTTTTCTGCATTTATTTTTCGAATATATTGTTGTATTTTTTGCCACTGCTCTTCTGTGACCGATACAGAATAAATGACACCATTAGCATGTTTAAATAAACCCTCATTCATATTTTCTTTTACAAATCCGCCTATAAAAGGGTTTTTAGGTGCTTTTCTGCCAAAACTGTAAACTTGTTCAAGCTCTTGATCGAATGCTATGGAAGCGTGATTGTACGGTTTTTTTGTGTACAATTTAATTAATCTCGTGAACCAAGATCTTGTATCTGTAAGAAGTAAATAGATTTCTTTTTGTTGCACCATCATCTCTCCTATCATGAATTAATCCGTTCCTCTTTCTTTGTAATGGTATATACGATACAGCCCTTGGATTGGATTCTAAAATTTTTCTTTAAATGTTTAGAATTCCGTTATGCTGGTTTCTACCTTATTTAAGCTGTTGCTTATAATCTGCCAGTTCGAAAGTTTTGGTTCTGTTAGCTTTTCATTTAGCCACATTAAAAAATCATAATTTGTATTCTTAATAAGATCGCTGTAGATAGCTAACCAGATTGGTAGCCTATTATTTCACTTCTCATTCGAATGAAACGAAATTTATAAAATACAGAATGAAGGTTGTATATGCTTTGGGTGATTCATTATAATATGCACACGTTCGTAGCTGTAGTTACATCCATATTCTTTGGTTTAAAACATATATATGTAATAACACTATACACATGTTTTAATTGTAAATATGGTATGAATCCAAATGAAGATACTTAAGCGATATATCTTTCTACGACTTTAGACGTATTTTCATTTCTTTTTTTATGGATTGCTACTATATAATGTATAATAGCTAACTATAGTTTATACCTAACTATTAATTAATGCAAGGTAGTGTTGTGAATTTTATTAATGTCATAAAGTAAAAAGGTTATCTTTAATTAGACAACCTTTCTACTTCATGGATGAAACCAACTATTGTGAATATTTTATGAAACGAAGTCATGACTAGGTTTTGAAACTAAGAGCCTCAAGTTGCTTCATCTCCAATAGCCCTATCGGAATGCAATCTATGTTCAAGCCAGTTAAGGCTACCTTTTAAAAATAGTTATTAGGATAATGATTTACTAAAAAAGCTTGTCTAGCTTAAGCGCTTAAACTTTACAAAATTTTTCCTGCAGTCTTCGAATCAATAGGAGGCAATTTTTCTTGAGTCTATCCCGCATGTAACTCGTGTAACAATCTGTCCTTCAATTCTGTGAGTGGAACCCAAGCTAGGATAAGCAAGGTACAAAATACAAGTCAATCTAACCTATTGTGTTCAAAGGTTAGGTGTTTAGGGTACTAACAATTAAAGGGGTCTGGGAAGAAGCCCCCCATTGCAATTTCTTTCTTTTGCTTCAATTCAGTTGGTATATTGCTTCCAATGCTTTACGTTGTCTCGCTTATAATTCCTTTTCTTTCACTGTTTTCGTCATCTGACTCCAAATAGAGCCTTTTGCTTCTTCGCCATCTTTGATTCTAGCTAATGCCATTTTCGCTTGCATTCGTACTTCAAATTCAGGGTCATTAACCGCTCTCTCCAATGCTTCCACGGCTGTCTTATCGCCTATTTCGTATAAAAATCTCGAGCGCGCCATCGAATTAACCTGCTTTTATCTGTTAGTGTTTGCATCATTTGGGACCAACTGCAAGTTAAATGTCAGATACTAGTCATTCAACAATCGGTAGGGGATAAAAGAAAATTCTCCTCTATGGATTGAAGTTTCAGTTTATAAATAAATTTTAACAAATAAATGATCTGGAATCTATTTGTAAGGGCTTTCTGTGAAAACGACATTTATTAATATATGTTATAATACTATAGTTGTGTTTTTTTATAGGAGCCTACCATTATAATGGAGAATCTAATTCAAATGGGTGTAAATCGAGTAAAGGGATGTAATCAATCCCAGAATGCATGCGTTTACTTTTCTCATCCATTTATTGTTACATCTTCTCGTAAAGGAAGGTGTTTTTCATTGCACTATAGGAGAGTATAAGATTTTTTTGGTTTATAGTATAAGAAAAACAAAAGGCTTCCGCCATAAGACATGGCGACAAGCCAAGTTTTTCTAATATGTGATGTGGATAAGTGTTTTGTTGATGTGTTTGGAAAAAGAAGGTTTAACAGTTTTAGCAAAAATGATATAGTAAATTCTTTATTGGCTTAATTTGGGGCAATTTTAATTAATATGGCTAGCCAAAAGGGATTTACATTATTTGTTTCTTTTTATCCCGTCCATAGAAATTTTAGACCTTTTATAGAATCACAACTAGATCATTGCTTAAATAAGCGAATAGGGTAACAAGTTTCATGCAAGGGGGAAAACAGATGGAAAAACTAGCAATGAGTGAATCAAAAACTATTCAAACAAGATTGGTTTTGCCACCGGATACGAATCATTTAAATACCATATTTGGTGGGAGAATATTAGCGTATATTGATGAAATTGGCGCACTATGTGCTATGCAGCATGCAAAAAGTACCGTAGTGACAGCATCTATTGATTCCGTTGATTTCTTATCACCTGCAAGAGCAGGAGATTCGTTAACTCTAGAAGCTTTTGTTACTTATACAGGAAGAAGTTCCATGGAGATATATGTGAAAGTAACTGCTCGCGATTTAATTAATCAGGAAGAGCGTTTAACGACAGAGTCCTTTCTCACGATGGTTGCTGTCAATGAGGAAGGAAAACCAATACCAGTACCACAAGTATATCCGGAAACGGAAGAAGAGAAAATTTTATTTGAGTCGGCTCCTTTTCGTAGAGAAAACCGGAAACTGCGTTATACCAATCGAAATAAGTAAGTAAAGAAAAAACTGTTGATCTATTGTGGATCGACAGTTTTTTCTTGTAGTAGTGAACGAAAACGAGCTTCAAATAGCTTGCGATCTTCTTCAGAAAAAGCTTTTGGCCCTTTCGTTCGCTTTCCGCTTTTCCTTACCATTGCATTTAAGTAACGTGTCTGTAAAAGGGAATCTATATTTTCGTTTGTGTATAGAAACCCTTTATGGTGCATCACATTGCACCCTTTAGCAAGTCCTAATGAAGCCAGACCATAATCTTGTGTGACAATAACGTCCTCCTGACTGGCGAGTTTCATTATTCGATAATCGGCAGCATCAGCTCCAGAATCAACATAAATGGTTTTGACTCCTTCAGGCGTAGTTTTACTAGAATAATGGGAAAAGCTTTGTACAAGTGTTACGGGAATTTGGAATTCTCTCGCTAACTTGATAATCTGATCTTTTACAGGACACGCATCTGCATCGACATATATTTGCATTAAAATAACCTCTCCATCGTTCTTTTGCATTGCAGTGAGCATAATTCGAATACCCGTAAAAGTCAAGTCATATTGCCGAGCATGCCAAGTTATTATAGGAGTTATCTTCTCGTGATTCCTGCTTTATGTTAATTTAATAAAAGAATGTTCACCTATAAAATTGTGTGGATATACACCTCGTGAGCTTGCTCAAACACGGACGGGGAACAAAATGAAGCGAAGTTGGAATCGTTAAAAGTATATGGGAGGCGTGTATCAAGTTGGGTTTTAATTCTCCTCATCGTTAGTTTCATTTGGAACAATATTACTGGAGTAATCAAGTGAATCTTCTATCAGTGGGGGGCATTCACCTCCCACTGATTGTTAGTACCGCAAGGGTATGACCTAAAGGCCTCTGAACGAATCGGGCATTTAGGTGCTGTTATCTCCCACTTAGACTTGTTGTATTACAGATTATCCAAATCCTGAAGAGTCCTACAGCACCTTGGTTAAAACTTAGAAAAATAATGATTTCATTGTCGAGCGATATGGATTATAATTACTAATAATTATAATCCATATGCTTTTTAAGATTTCTGTGATTTATTCGTTCAGCGTTCAGATAGCAGCTGGTTTGGAGGCTGATCACAGTGATACCTTAATCTGCACAACTAGGAAGTGCTTAGCTGTTTGCTTTTAATAGATTAGGAGAAGCGATTAATTATTGGAAAGAGGTGATACCATGCGGTTAGTCAAACCAAGTTTGAAATGGGAGAAGGAGCATCGAGCTTATTTGGAAGAGTGGGGTCCAACGCGAATGATTCCCAGCAGCTTCGAGCTAACAGGCCACCAAACCTATGAAACGTATTTACATGCACTTGCTGAACGAGAGAGTGGACAAGAAAAATGGGTGCCTAGCTCCAGTTATTTTTTAGTAAACGATAAAGAAAAAATAGTTGCTATGGTTGATATTCGACATGAACTTAATGATTTTTTATTCCAAGTGGGAGGGCATATTGGTTATGGCGTCCGACCATCCGAGCGAAGCAAGGGCTATGCAACGAGAATCCTTTATGAGGCGTTACAGAAATGTAAGGAGTTGCAAATCAAACAAGTACTCGTTACCTGTACTACGGATAACATCAGATCAGCAAAAGCGATCCTCAAAAATGGGGGAAGAGAGGATCATCCACATATAGACGAAGATGGTCGGGAGACGAGGAGGTTCTGGATATACAATGAGTAATTGCTTAGAGACAATCCACTTTGATAAGATGATTGAAACCGATTGGCCGAATGTAAAGTCTATTTATATAGAAGGGATTGCTTCAGGAAATGCAACATTTGATGAGGAACCACCATCGTGGGACGTGTGGAATCGAAGCTACTTGACCGCTTGTCGCATTGTAGTTAAGGAGGCTGGACGAATCGTTGGGTGGGCTGCATTACAGCCTATTTCCAGTAAAAAAGCACTTGCTGGCGTAGCTGAACTAAGTATTTATTTAGGAGCATCAAGCAGAGGAAAAGGGATTGGTAGCAGGCTAATGGCTTATGTGATAGCGGAAAGTGAAGCAAACGGATTTTGGACACTACAATCTGGGGTTTTTCTGGAAAATATAGCTAGTATTCATTTGCATCATAAAGCCGGATTTCGGAATGTAGGTGTTCGCCAACGAATTGGCAAGCTTAACGGGGTTTGGCGAGATATCATACTTTTAGAACGAAGAAGCAATACAGTGGAAAAAAGATAGAAGGTGAATTAGAAAAATCTAAGGACTTATTGATTCTGCGATAATCGGGGTTTTTCATTCATCCCCCACTGATGGTTAGTAACGTAATGGTATGACCTAAAGGCCTCTAAACGAATCGGACATTTAGGTGCAGTTATCCCTCACTTAGACTTGTGCAGTACAGATTATCCAACTCCTGAATTGGGAGTCCTACAGCACCTTATATATATGGGATAAACTCAGTAGCATTTAATCATTGCAAAAAGGGAATTTTCAATGGAGGAAAAGGCTGGAACACTCCTTGCAAAAAATGGATAAACCGCCTGAATTCAAATTTAAAAGCATTGATTTCAGGCGGTTTTATTTCATGTGATCTAAATGAACGGTGTTTCCATTTATGTCTGAGCTCTTTTGCCTAGCGCTGCAACGAGATATGTCCGATTGCCGCTAGAGGCGCTTATATGACATAACGTACTAGCATTTTCTTGCTAATTCAGCGATAGGCGTTGTCGACAGATCTTTAGGAGCAAGCGTAAAGCTGATCGAAAAATCATCAAACTTACAACGATATTTATCCAGCTGGTCTTGGCCACAGGAGTTACTTCCTAATCCGTTCTGTTGTTTATCAAGGTGAAGGACGAGATAATCTTGTTCCACTAAATCAATTGTATGTTTTGCCTTTTCCAAATCTCGATCCTCATATTTGGAAACACTGAAGTTAAGCGGCTCTTCTGTTTGGACGAGTAATGCAGTATCTTGATTTGCCAAACTTATCCAATCGCAATCCATATGGTTGCCGTTCTCTTGTGGCTTAATATAATCGACAAACAACTCATCTACGCTAGCGTGAAACACACCAGGGTATGCAGATTGACAGGAGTCGACGTAGTTTTCATGTGGTCCTAATCCACGCCAAGACACGTTTGCAAATCGCTTATTAACATGCATCTTGACCCCGATTCTTGGTAGCATAGGCGGTGCATTTTCTTTGCGGCCGGAGGCAATTCCTTCTACCTTCAGGTGTAGTTTTCCTTGTGGTGTGATGGTATAGCGATAGGATAAGTCGTAGTACCAGGAACTATTCGTCGTTCCATAGAAAGCATGTACATTCCATACGAAGTTCCCATCTTTTATGTCGTATGCCACATTACGAACTATATGGTGATCCAGATGCATAAAGTATTTGTTTCGATAATCTTCCAGAATATACATATCATTATCAATCGGAGCACGCCACCACGTAAATGCCGGTCCCTGTTCAATTCGTTGTTCGCCATCGAAGGTTGCAGTGAGCAAGTTTCCGCGTACACGATCAAAGCAGTAGGTGAAATTGCCGCCAGTTACCATTACAGTACTTCCTTCTGTTAGTAGCTTCAGCTCAGGTGCTTGCGAAACGGTAATAACTTGTTGAGGTTCTTTATGGTAGACAAAGACGGATTTCGTAACTTCAAACTCAGCAGGAGCCCACTTTGTATCCTGTTTTAATCGGTAAATAAAGTGAACGGTATATTGCGCCCCAGGTTGGTAATGTTCTAAAGCTGGATAATGAATTTGGAATCTAGTTGTTTGTCTGGCTGCTAAATTAGGCAATGGTAGTTCTGTTTCTTCGAGCAGCTCATCATCTTCATAAAATTGACAAACAAGTTTGTAAGCTCCTAAACTAGTAAAGTCGAGCCGATTGGTTAGTTGATACATTCCTGACGTTATATCAAGAGGTGCTGTTTGTACCGGTTCGATCACTTTTTTATACTCCATTAAACCTGTTGATGGTGTGCGATCTGGCATGATGAGACCGTCAATACAGAAGTTTCCGTTCGTTGGCTCATCCCCAAAATCTCCGCCATAGCGATAATATACCTTCCCATCTTCTGTAACGGTTTTAATCCCATGATCAAACCATTCCCAAATAAAACCACCTTGCAAATGATCGTGACGGTAGAAGAGTTCTTGATATTCTTTTAGATTCCCAGGGCCATTTCCCATTGCATGTGCATATTCACATAGTATATGTGGTTTTTCTGTTTTTCTAATAACTTCATCCATGGTTAATTTACTGTCGTGTTCTAACCATGTGTACATAGTAGTATATACATCGCTTACTTCAGCTTCAAAATCCCCTTCATAATGTACTAATCGGGTTGGGTCGGCTTGTTTGACGTATGCTGCCATTTTTCTGAAGTTATATCCAAAAGCGGATTCATTTCCTAATGACCACATTATGATGGATGGGTGGTTTTTATCTCGTAATAACGTCCGCTTTATCCGGTTAACATACGCTTCTTCCCACTCGGGGTTATCTGAAATCCATTTGTAATCACCAGTTAATTCAAAACCGTGACATTCTAGATCTGCTTCTGCAATCACATACATACCGTATTTATTACATAAGTCATAAAAGTAAGGCGCGTTTGGATAATGCGCTGTACGAACAGCATTCATATTATGTTGTTTCATGAGAATAATGTCTTGTTCTATACTATCATAAGTGGTTACACGTCCTTTATCTGGACTATAATCATGTCGGTTGACACCTTTTAATTTAATCGCAACACCATTTACAAAAAAACACTTTCCTTTTACTTCGATTTGTCTAAAACCGATATCTTGTTCGATGATTTCAACTATTTGACCATTGTTATAAACGGTGATTATCAGTTTATATAAATAAGGGTGCTCAGCAGACCATTTTACCGGATTTTGAACTTCCTGGATTAAACTTTCGCTTCCATTCTGCTCTTTGGTAAAAATAACCTCTCCCTCAGCGGTTTTTAGTTCATAGTGTATCCTCTGCTTTTGCAAATGGTCAAACACAGGGTTTACAATTAATGTAGCTTCTTTATACATATCGTCAAACTGTGTTTTAACTGTAAAGTCATATAGCCCTACTCTCGGTCTAGCAAAAAGATCAACATCTCGGAAGATACCGCTTAACCACCACATATCCTGATCCTCTAAATATGTTCCATCAGACCATTGGAAAACACGAACGGTTAACGTATTCGTTCCCTCTACTAAAACATCACTTAAATCAAATTCACTTTGAATTCTGGCTCCTTTACTATAGCCGATAAATTCATCATTTACATAAACTTCAAATGCTGAATCAACGCCTTGAAAGCGTAGGATATATTGATAGTTACGGTCCGTTTGCTTGACTTCAAATGCTCTTCGGTAAATACCAGTCGGATTTTCTGTCGGTACATACGGCGGTATAATAGGAAAGTTATACCATAAGTCGGAATAGTGCATATTGCCATAGCCTTGCATTTGCCAATTTCCGGGAACTTCAATAGTATCCCATGACGAGTTATCAAACTCCGTTTTATAGAAATCTGCCGGGCTATATTCTGGAGCATCTAAGAACAGAAAGGACCATTCTCCGTTTAAATTTTGATAGAAATGTGGTTTTTTGCTTGCTGATAGGCTTGTGAAATGTGCCCTTGCTTCTAATCTGTTAATCCCATCTAGTTTATGATTTTCCCATCTCTTTTTAGTTATGACCATTTTCTTCACCCTTTATTTTTTCTTTTCTTTCATATCTTTTGTAGCAAATAAATGCAAAGCCAATGAAAATGACAATCCCCACTACGTTGTAAGTAAGGCTGAATAATGGATTCATCGACCCTTCCGCAACAACTCCTGTTGCAAAATAATCCATCAACGCAGCAGGTGAAGGGAATGTGGAAACAAAGAAAGCGAATAAAAAGAATACTAATAGCATAACCCCCATGACAATTCCTGTTGAGCGTTTTCCTACTTTAAACGTTCTCGGAAGATCGTCTTTTTTAACTCGAAACATGATGTAAGCGATAAGTAAGAAAAGTACAGGTATTAGTGATGTTGCAGCTGTCATATTAATCAATGTTTTTAACAAGGAATTGACAGAACCAATTCCTAAAGCAGGAATAATTAATAATATGGTTACAACAACTGCTTGCAAGGTTAAAGCGTTAGTAGGATTCCCTTCATGGTTTGTCTTAGCAACCCATTTCCCGAAGATGCCTTCTGGGATCTCGGAGAACAAAATCTTAACTGGTGCAGCAGTCCAGATTACTAACGAACCGACAGCACTTAATAGCATGATTAAGCCTACAAATCTTGTAATGCCATCACCAATGCCAAAATAGCTACCTAAAATTGCGAAAGCTTCAAATAAAGCATCCGAGTAGTTATCCTGAAGTGCTTCCGCAGGCATGATTAAACCTACTGCTACTGAGCCTAAAGCATACATAATTCCAATGGAAAAAGCAGCAATGATGATGGTTCGAATAAAGGTTTTATTACCACCTTTAATGTCTTTTACATAGACGCCAATGGCTTCTGCCCCTCCAACTGCTTGTAAAATCCAAGCTAACGTGGCAAAGTAATTCCAATTCATCGATGGCATAACCGATTCGCTCGTAAATTCCTGTGCTGATGGTTCACCTAAAATAAATACGACAGCTAAGGCAAAAACGATAAAGCCAACCCCCATTAAAATTCGCGCTACCCCTGATACGTCTGTCACTTTCGAAATCCAGGAAACACCTTTAATGGATACAAATGTAGCTAACCAGAAAAGGAAAATGGACAGAATGGAAATAGCAATGGTTGCGCCACTTCCAAAAATATTTTTTCCTGTAAAGGTGTATGAAGCATAGATTAATATTTGTGGCAGTAACGCGGTAAAATAAAATAAGTTGACAAAGAAGTAAGACCATGATCCTAGAAAAGCCCATTTTTCACCTAACGATGTTCTAATCCAGCTGTATACCCCTGATTCAGACTCGGCGTTGGCTGAAGAGAACTCACCAATCATTAGAGCAAAAGGAATAAAATAAAAGATAGTGGCGAATAAAAAAGTAAGTACTGCAGATAAACCAATACTTGCAGTTGCATTTATGATGTTATTAAATGCAAAAACTGCCGTAAAAGCCATTAACAAAAATGAGGTTGCGCTAATCTTTTTTCTATTTTCTGTCACAATTTTAGCTCCTTTCTTTGCTGTTAGACACTTACAAGATGTACATGTACAAAGGGGTTTGTTACTATAAATATAAGCAAACTATTTGTGGTTGCGCTTTCATTGTATCGATTATGATCAGTAAAGTGAATGTTCCCTTGTTGTTTGTTCTTGACATTATGTTGCAAGGAGGAATTTCATTGTTTCATTCTATTGGTACTTTCCAAACAGATGAGCAACTGGCTAGTGATTTTTACATTTATGAATGTGGCTTTGAGGATGTAAAGCCAAGAGACCCATATCAATATCAGCCAATTGATTATTATTTAATTCATTACATTCTTGAAGGAGAGGGGCTATTTTTTATTAACGATGAAGTACATCATTTAGGTGCAAAGCAGGGGTTTATTATCCCGCCAAACACGAAAAATAATTATTATCCACTTGTAGGAAATCCATGGAGCTATCGGTGGATTGGCTTTAAAGGTGCTGCCTGTTATGATTTATTTTCCCGATGCGGGTTATTAAGAAATACTGCTAATGGGGTGGAAAATTTCACGTATCGCTATGAAAATAAACGAAAAATGGATGATCTATTTGCTAATGTGTTTACTTATTCACAAAACAGAAAGCCATATGCTGCGATTGGAGAAGCCTATCATATTATTAATCTATTCATCGAGCAATATGAAGAAGAAATGAGATGCAGGATAACGCAAGGAGAGAAGTATGTAAAATATGCGATTGATATGATTGAGAAAAATTATGATCAGTCTGCTTTTTCCGTTGAACAGCTAGCGCAAATGATAAAAATTGAGCGTTCCTATTTGTATCGGCTGTTTAAAAAGTATTTAAATGTAAATCCAACACACTATATTGTGCAATATCGCATTAATAAGTCGACAGAATTGCTTAAGAAAAGCAGTTCTAGCATTGAAGAGATAGCTTATTTAGTTGGTTTTAATAATCCTTCGCATTTTTCAAGACAGTTTTCAAAATGTAAAGGTATATCGCCGTCGAAATATCGGTCTCAATTTAAAATTATTGATACGGAGCAGAGAAATAAAGAGAATAAGTTGAGTTCATCCATCTGATCAAGCAGAAGCGTGTATCATATATTCATAACACCACATTCATTAATTAAATTAATTAATGAATGTGGTGTTATTTATCCCGCATATAAGGTGCTGTAAGACCCTACTTCGGGGGTTAGAGGAGTGCAAAGAAGTGGGATAACGATACCTACATTTCCCAATCTGGAAGGTGATCTTAGGGATGCCCCGTAAGGTTATGCCAATGTATGAGAATGAAAGTAAGCCAACTGGATGAAGGTTCACTTTATCTCCCAAGGGGTGAGGGAGTTGGGTGCGCAAGATGGTCACTACCGAAGTTCGAGGGCGTTTCAGTCGATGCTGATTCGAAAATAATCACAATTAATGGATCTTGCATTTCACTGCAATTAAATATATACTACATTACAAGACTAATGCACTGAGTTACATAAAAAAGGAGGTTACAGGTTTGCATTTGGATCCAAACGGAATGAAGCCGATTTATATACAAGTTGCTGAATGGATCGAAGCGGAAATATTAAATGAGACCTTCTTGCCGCACGATAAGGTCTATTCCCAATATACGCTTGCTGACATGTTTACAATTAATCCCGCTACTGCAGCTAAAGGATTAACGCTGTTAGCAGAGAAAAAAATTTTATACAGCAAACGTGGTTTGGGAAAATTTGTAACCCCTGAAGCAAAAGCTATCATCGTTAATAAACGAAAAAATCAAACGTTAAAAAAACTGTTAGAAGATTTGGTGATCGAAGCAGAACGGTTAAAGGTCGACGAACAGGAGCTTATGCAGCTGCTTCAACAAGAAATAACGAATCGTAAGGGGGAAGTGTAATGGAAGTGATCGTATGTGATAAGCTAACCAAAAAGCAGAGGCAAATGTTTACATTAAAGGATTTATCCTTATCAATTCAGGAAAATACGATAATCGGTGTAATCGGGCGAAATGGGGCGGGAAAAACAACATTGCTAAAAATACTTGCTGGATTATGGAGAGGTTCATCAGGTAACGTACGTGTATTTGGGGAAGATCCTTTCAATAGCTTAAGAGTATCTGCAAATACCATTTACATTAGCAATGAAATGGTATTTCCAAGCTCCTTATCTTTATCAGCCTTACTCACTGAAGCGGGACGTTTTTATCCAAGCTGGAATGACAGAATCGCTCGGCGACTATTCGATTATTTTGCTTTCCGCTCTAATGACTTGTATACACAGCTTTCGACTGGGAAAAGAAATACTTTTAACGCCATTATCGGATTGTCTTCTCGTTGCCCCATCACGATATTTGATGAACCAACAACAGGAATGGATCAGGCAGTACGCAATGATTTTTACCGTGCTTTACTAAAGGATTATTTGGAAGTGCCACGTACCATCCTGTTTTCTAGCCATCACTTAGAAGAGATTGAAGAACTGCTCGAATATGTTTTGCTGTTAGATAAAGGGAAAAAACAATTCTATCTTCCAATGGACGAATTAAAACATGAAGCTATCGGTTTAACCGGTAGAACAGAGCTGATTTATACATATATACACGGAAAAACGGTGATCTATCGAGAGAGTATGGGAGCCGATACAACATATGTCGTTGTAAAAGCAAATGAAGTTAACATGGGAAAAGCAAAACGGCTTGGTATCCACGTTACACCTGTTTCAGCTAGTGATATTTGTGTCTATGTAACCAGTTCAGAAAAAGGAGGAATAGATCATGTCTATCAATGATGTCTCACTGTCATCTATTGTTTGGAAACAGTATCAATATAAACAAAAAAGCTATGTCGGCATTTATGTGTCTTTAATGGTATTACAACTTATCTCAGTATTATTTGGAATCGATGGGTCAGTTTTTTTTACAGGAGGAGGGATGGATAATTTCAATTTTTATATGAATTACTTTTCCTCCGATATGGCAATAATTTTTACCGTTATTTGGGGAGGGATTAGTGCTGCATTAATTACAACAAAAGGATATTGGCTAGAAAACTTTATGTTTGTCACCAATCGTCTCAGTAATCATCTCTCAAATATTACCTTTTTAGTTTCTATTAGCATTATAGGTGGGATCACTGCCTTATTGACGAAGTATGTAAATGTCTCCATCCATTATATTTTAGGTCGTGATCCGCTGATACGAATGAGTAATCTGGGAGGGCATGAAATTCTTGCTGGTATTATTGCAACGGTTTTATATATATTATTTGCTTGTGCGATTGGTTATTTATACGGGATCATTTTAAAAATGAATCGTTTAATTGCAATCTTGATTCCGGTGCTGTTAATTGGATTTGGCATTGTTGGTAACAACGATGGTGAACTTTATGGTGCAGTATTTAGTTATTTTTTTCAAGAGAACTCTATTATATTGTTTATGATAAAAGTTATAGGAGCGATCGGCATTTTATTCAGCTTCGCCATCCTGCTCTCCAATAAGAAGGAGGAGCTACGATGATGACTGTAGCAGCCTATCTGCCAATCCTTATTATGATCCTTTTCGTAATAGTAATTTTAGCTATTATAAAAGTTCTTAAAAACCGTGTTCATCACTATCATCAATATATACGGGGGATTTTTCTCGGTTATCTAGTTATACTAGTGATTGCTACTGGGGCGTCGTTTGCTTTTCCTTATAAAGAGGTTAAAAAAGAAGACGAGAAGAATGAAATAGACCTGTTTAACTATTTTGTCGGGGATCGTAACTGGGAAGAATTAGTTCCATCCTATCAACAAAAACAGTGGGAGTTTCCTGTACCAAAAAAATTAAATGTAACATCGCATGGTGGTATGGTAAATGTATATATTGAAAAGACAAATGATGTACAAAATCAAGTTGATATTCGTTATTTTCAGGCACCATATCTCTTTAATGGAGTCAACATCCAGCAGTATATAGGAGATATGCTACTTCCAAAGGTTTCTCTTCAAGGTGAACAACTCACCATTCAAAATCCTAAAGAAACAGAAGTAACCTTTTATACTTTAGAAAATGAGCTGTCTTTTAAACAATTTACTAAAGAGAGTATATCGACTGATGCAGAGTTACAGGGTGGTGAAAATGTTATTTTAATTCGAGTTGATAAAGACGTTGAGGTAGAATTAACAGGGGATGTTTCTTACTTAGATGAATAAGCGGCACAATAAAAAGTCTCCAATTTGGGTGGAGACTTTTTTATTGTGTAGGACACTATTAAATGAGGTGCTTGTAGATAACGAAATAACCGACTAGTCACGTCCGGCTTCATCGCCCAGCAACGATGCGACTTTAGAAATGCGCCCTACGATAAGGCCTCATCGGTACGTCGATAAGAGGGGAAGGCCGACTAAAAACGGGCTTGCCGCCAGACGTCGGCATACCCCTGTTTTAGTGGCATGATTCCTTTATCCCGTAAAAAGGCGTTGTAGACTCCCACTTCAAGAATGGAAGATGTGAGCTGAACAAGTCGAAGCGGGAGGTAACAGCACCTAAGTCCCCGATTCGTTCAAGGGCCTTTAGGTCATACCCTGGTGGTACTAACAATCAGCGGGGATGAAGAAAACCCCGCTGATGGAAGGTTCACTTTATCTTTCGTTGATTCGTTCCATTCGCTACGTTGCTAAACGGGCGCTTGCGCCTTTGCGTTTGTATAAAAAGTCGGGTATCGCAGCTACTTCTAAACACATGTGAAGGGGGTGACTGAAAGTTAAGTTAATACAAGTTGAGCTATTTTAGTATTTTCTTTGTTGGCTAATTGCTACTTCTTACCTACGCATCAAGGGGATTTATGTAAATAAATATAGGCTAAAGTTCCTCTTAAAACGAGGTTTTTAATACTATATAATGGAAGTAATATAGAAATAGTTGTAGTTGGGAGAAAGAAGTGCTGAGGTGAAGAAATGGAATCATTGCATTGGATTAATAGCCAAATAACCAGAACGCAAAATTCACTATATATGCTAAACCTTCAATTGGAAGATAAGCGAAGAGAATTAGAGCGACTTGCATTAGCACAATCAAATTTGCAAGATCGCCAGGAAGAATTTAGACAGCATACATCTTGGTGTACTACTCCTGAATTGACGGATAATACATGGGCAGGGCATTTAGCTGATCAATATCAGCAGTGGAGAGAAAATAATCTGAAGAAAAGTTATGTGGATCTATACAACCATCAATTAGCAGAAACGATAGAGCAGCTAAACAATAAAATTAGAGAAATAAAGCAATCGATCATTGATATTCGAATGGATCTAACAGCTCAAAACCATACATTAGACGATTTATATGGTAAACAGCGAAGGGAGTTAATGAATTAATGAGTGAGGAAATAAAAATAGCACATGGCCCAATACAAAAAACGATTACAAAACTGGAGATGACTACACAACAACTTAACTCGGATATGACGAGTGGATATGTAGGGGAAAACACGCTCGATATGACCAAAAAATTGGAAGAATTGAATCATTTGTTAGAGGATGTTTTAGCTTCGTATCAAGTAATGCTATTGGAACATGGCAAATCAACAATGGATGCGGTTGCTCAGTTTATTGAATCAGAACAATCTATTGCCTCATCGATACAGTTTATAAAGTAAAAGGTAGAAATTGCACTCCTTATCACCCTTATAGGAGGTTTTTTTCATGAAAGTGTTACATAAAGAAGGAATTATTGATTATATAGAGGAATGCAGCCTCAAAGCAGTTGGAATACAACAACAGATAAAAGCTATTTTGCAAGCTGTCAGAAAAATTATTGCATTGAAAGAAGCTTTAAAAGGAAAAGGCGGGAGCGCAATTCGTTCTTTTTATGTAGACGTTCATGAGCCTTTTTTAATTTATATGGATCATTTTTTAACCTCATATCAACAAACATTACAGCAAATGAAAAACGCTGTACAATCCTTTGAGCCGGACGAGAAGGGTTTTATTCACCAGTCATTTTTTGAACAGGACTTAGAGCAGGGGGTCAGAAAGCTTGAATACGTCATACAGAGTATTACACACGAAGCAAATGCAGAGCTTATGAAAATACAAGATATCATCCAACTTCCGTTATTAGATGATGGTGAACTGTTACATCAGACATGGCAAGCGAAAAATAGAAAAAATAATATAATTGATCAGTTATATACTTTGGATCAGTCACAAACAAAAGCATTGGATCCGCTTATCCAAGATTTGATCAAAATGAAAAATTATCTATCCGATATGCAGCATATCTTTACTTCAACTAATACATCTATTACAGAGTATGAAAAAACGAAATTAGAGAATGTGGAAAATTATGAGGAAATAGCAGAGAGAAGTCGATTTAGAAAAAGGTATGATAAAAACAGCGAGAATAGATAATACCTAAAAGTAAAATTTACTGAACAAGTAAACTAAAATTGTATGTCATTTTGAAAACAAGCTCTTTTTTATAGTCCAGTCATGAGTGGGCGCTACGGAAGTTTAACCGTTATGTAAAGGTGCCGTAAGAAATCCATTTGGTTTACGTAGTAGTTAAATGTAACGGCGCCTTATTTGAAAAAGCAAGAAGGTTTGTCCAGCAATTACATTACGATAATTTTTTATACTCCCCATGTGTTGAAAGAAAGCACGTGAAGATTACTTTGTCCAGTACTTTTATAAGGTATCAGTTCGGTTATAATTTTCTTAATATAATTAAAATTAAAACTAAAATATGCTACCAATTATTTAGTTCACTCCCAAAAAGGTCACTTGGTCATTTTTAATATGAAATATAGTATATGGCGATTTAGTAAAACTACATCAAATATTGTGGTTTTTAGAAAACAGCTGCTTTAAAACGATGCTGAGTCTAAGCAGGTCGTTTAAATGGATTTATTTTACAAAAAGAATAAAATGTGTAGTATAGGGGTTATGTATACATGTCGTTAGGAGGGACTGGATGAAAAGAGGATTATTGCATCATGTAGAAATCAACGTATCTGATTTAGCCCAGAGTATACAGTTTTGGGGATGGCTACTAGAGGAGCTTGGGTATTCCGTATATCAAAAATGGGATACCGGGCAAAGCTGGAAAATAGCAGATACATATCTTGTATTCGTGCAGGCAGATAAAAAGTTTATAGCTGATGGATTTCATCGTCGTAGAGTAGGGCTGAATCATTTGGCGTTTTACGGAGAATCAAAAAAGCAGATTGATGAGATTACAGAAAAAATAGTTGCTAAAGGGATTCCGATTTTATATGAAGATAAGCACCCTTACGCCGGGGGACCTAGCCATTATGCAGTGTTTTTTGAAGATCCCGATCGGATAAAAGTAGAAGTCGTTGCGTCGGTGGAGTAAGATAATGGAGAGCTCCGTTTGTTTATTGCTAACTGAGTCTTGCACTTTTATTCATCCGCATGCAATAATAGAGGGAACATTCAATCAGTGGGGACTTTTATCTCATTAATTGTTAGTATTACAAGGATACAGCTTCAAGACCTTTGAACGAATCGGACATGTGAGTTGCAGTTGGTTATTCCAGCTATTCTTCTGAGTTCACCTCGTGAGATGGGAGGAGTTAGTTTAACTGCTAGTTGTTGCATGTAGGATAAAGAATTTTTAGTTAGGGATGAAAAAATGAGGAAAGAAATAACGTTACAAGTAGACGATAGCTATATAAAGCAATTGCGGCAAGGGTATCCGCTGATACATCAAGAAGCAGTAAAGTCGAAACAACCACCAGAAGAAGGAGCTGTTGTCAAGCTTGTTGACTCTAAACACCGCTTTATTGCTAGAGGCTATTATGGGAAGCAAAATAAGGGAATTGGCTGGGTGCTAACTTATCATAAAGATGAAATGGTAAACGCAAAGCTATTTCAGTCAAAAATACTTACGGCTATCAACAAGCGACAAGGCTTTTATCAATCAGAGGATACAAATGCGTTCCGTGTCTTTAATGGAGAGGGAGACGGCATAGGCGGACTAACGATCGATTATTATGCAGGGTATTACTTGATTAATTGGTACAGCGAAGGAATTTATTCTTTTAAAGATGATGTAGTAAGGGCTTTGGATGTATTGGGTAATTATTATGCGATCTACGAGAAAAAAAGATTTCATACGCAAGGAAAGTACTTAGAAGATGACGATTTTGTGAAAGGGGAGCGCGGTCTATTTCCGATTATTGTAAAAGAAAACGGCATGCATTATGCTGTTTACTTAAATGATGGTGCAATGACGGGAATTTTTCTAGACCAGCGAGATGTTCGAAAGGCGATTCGTGATACGTATGCAAAAGGTAAGCAAGTGTTAAATACATTTTCCTATACAGGTGCTTTCTCTGTTGCTGCCGCTTTAGGCGGAGCAGAAAAGACGATAAGTGTAGACTTGGCGAAACGAAGCAAGCCGAAAACTATGGAGCAGTTTAGCATAAATGGTATTGATTTTGATCAGCATGAATTCATCGTTATGGATGTGTTCGATTACTTTAAATATGCACGGAGGAAACAGTTGCAATACGATCTCGTAATAGTTGATCCACCTAGTTTTGCGAGGTCCAAAAAGCGTACATTTAGTACGACGAAGGATTATCCTGCCTTACTTACAGATGTAATTTCGATTACCAAAAATCATGGAATCATTGTTGCTTCAACAAATAATGCTAGTTTTGGGATGAAAAAATTCAAAGGTTTTATTAGGCTAGCATGTCAGAAATCGCAAGCGAATTATAAAATCCTTGAACAATTTCAGCTACCATCAGACTTTCAAACGAATGAACAGTTTATCCAAAGTAATTATCTGAAAGTGTGCATTATTCAAATACAGAAAAATAAGTAGCTGAGCACAGTTTTGTTAAAAGATAAGAAACCAGTATGGCTTGCCTAGAGCGCGAGCCACCATCTATCATGAAAAAACTTTTGCTTTATAATGTTTAGATTCTTAAATACTGTCTAAAATAAATGAGTTAGATAAGTTAAATAGAGTTGTTTTTTCGTACAAAAGTATAAAATGAGATGCTTGTGGATAATGAAATAACCGAATAGCCACGTCCGGCGCATGAGCCCAGCAACTAGGTGACTTTAGAAATGCGCCCTACGATAAGGCCTCATCGGTTCGTGGCAAAGAGGAAGGTCGACTAAAAACGGGCTTGCCGCCCAGACGTCGGCATACTCCTGTTTTAGTGGCATGATTCCTAAATCTTTAGTTGATTCGATCCATTCGCTACGTTGCTAAACGGGCGCCCCGAGCCTTTGTTCCACTATAGGAAAGTATAAAATTTGTTGCTTTGGGATAAGGGAATAACTGAATAGCCACGTCCGGCTTCAGCGCCCAGAACTAGGCGACTTCACGAAATCGCCCTACGATAAGTCATCATCGGTTCGTTACAAAGAGGAAGGCCGACTAAAAACGGGCTTGCCGCCCGACGTCGGCATACCCCTGGTTGCAGGGGCATGATTCCTAAATCTTTAGTTGATTCGTTCCATTCGCTACGTTGCTAAACGGGCGCCCCGAGCCTTTGTTCCACTATAGGAAAGTATAAGATTTTTTGGTTTATAGTATAAGAAAAACAAAGGCTTCCGCCATAAGACTTGGCGACAAGCCAAGTTTTTCTAATAGTAAAAAATCCTGCATCATTCTAATGATGTGGGATTTTTTAGTCCGGAGCATATTCAATGTCCGAATTTACTCGTCCTCAGCGCATAGTCATTCATTGATGCTAAAAATTGGTCCACTAAACCTGAAAAGTCGCCAATGCATCAAAATATATTCGCTAGGTTTCATCCAATCCCACGGAGTACCGAGTATGAACTGAAGACATGCCTAGGAAGAAAAATTTCAATCTATGAAATATCTAAAAAGATGACTTCAGTAGCTAAATGATGTATATGTACCTAGAACAAACAATTTTCATTTAGCTTAATTTTCTTTAAAATATAATATATAATTATTGTATATTTATTCTGTATAGTGCATAATAATTCATAATATATTTAAAAGGTGGCGATAAAATGAAGATTGGTGTAAAAGAAACATTAAAAGGATTACAAGGTAGAGACTTTTTAACATTGGCAGACTATTCACGTGAAGAGATAGAAGAATTAATCGAATTAGCTCAAACACTAAAATCTAACTACAAAAGTGGATACCGAGATCTATTATTAACAGGAAAAACATTAGGTATGATTTTTGAAAAATCCTCAACGAGAACAAGAGTTTCTTTTGAAGTTGGTATGTATCAATTAGGAGGGAATGGTATCTTTCTAAACTCCAAGGATTTACAAATTGGAAGAGGAGAGACGATTGCAGATACAGCACAGGTGCTGTCAAGGTATCTGGATGGAATAATGATTCGGACTTATTCACAAGCGGATGTAGAGGAACTAGCAAGTCAAGCAAGTATTCCTGTTATTAATGGACTAACAGATGTATATCATCCTTGTCAGGTTTTAGCTGATTTGCTAACTATAAAGGAATTAAAGGGGACGCTCCAAGATTTAAAACTAGCATATATTGGTGATGGAAATAACATGGTACATTCATTAATGCTTGGGGCAAGTATTTTAGGAATGCATGTAGCTGTTGCTACGCCGAATGGTTATCAGCCAGATAAAGAAATTGTGGCAAAGGCAAGTGCGCTTGCAGACCGATCTGGTGGCAGTGTCCACATTACGGATCAGCCTCAAGAAGCCGTTCAGCAAGCTGATGTCATTTATACGGATGTTTGGGCTAGCATGGGGCAAGAGGAAGAACAAGAAAAAAGAGAATTGGCGTTTACGAACTTTCAAGTAAATGCACAATTAATGCGTTTAGCAAAAAGCGACATGAGCTTCATGCACTGTTTACCGGCTCATCGCGGAGAAGAAGTAACTGCAGATGTGATTGATGGTCCTCATTCGGTTGTTTTTCAGCAGGCGGAGAATCGATTGCATGCACAAAAAGCATTATTAGTAGCTTTAATGGGAGTAACAGATAAAGAGGGCGTTCTTTTCGCAAAACAAAACCCAAGAAATTAACATTTAACAAAACAAGCAATTAGTGGTAAACAGCATTTATCCCGTATAGGTGCTGTAAGACTCCCACTTTAGGAGTTGAATAATCTGTACTGCAACAAGTCTGCCACTTTCCTTTTGCAATAGTAATCACATAAATGAAATTATGGTAAATGATAGAAAACCGCCGAAGTTCACATTTTAACTCACATGAGGTTACATCCCTGTATCTGATTCCCGGCGAAAAGCTCTAAGTAAATAACACTGATTCTGTATAATAAACAAAAAAACAGTGGTGGATAAAAGTAAACACCACTGTTTTATAATTTATGTTACGCCTTCTCTGTTACTAAACTAATTTCGTCTCTACTCTTACTCCAGTGAAATCTATTTCTCTTTGCTGAATATGATAGGAAGAAAATGTATTTTGTAACTTTTGCTTTATAGCTGCTCCGGTTCCTTTAGGGAAAAATGATAACATAGTAGGTCCTGCACCACTAATGACAGTACCATATGCGCCAAGTTCTTTAGTCATTCGTTTGATAGCGTCGTATTTGGCAATTAACTTTGCCCGAAAAGGCTCATGAAAGATGTCTTTTTCCATCATTTTTCCTGCCAGTTCATAATTTTCATTCATCAATGCTGCGATGAAGACATTCCCTATACTGCCAGCTTTTGCAGCTTGAGAACGTGAGTATACCTCAGGAAGTACTTGTCTTGACACATCTGTTTTCAATTCTTCTTGCGGAATGAACACGAGAATATCGATATTTAATTGATTTATTTTGCAAACATCTATGGATTTATCGTCGTTATAGGCAGTAACTACTAATCCGCCAAGTAGAGCGGCGGCAACGTTATCGGGATGGCCTTCTCGTTCCGTAGCCAACTGTAATTTTTCGTTGCTGGATAGACCCAGCTGACAACATTGATTAGCTAACTCGATACCAGCAACAATTGCTGATGCACTACTTCCTAATCCACGAGCTAAAGGAATTGCACTATTAATGGTCATATAACAAGCCGGGAGTTCCTTTCCATATAGCGCTGCAGTTTGATTGGCTACCTGATAGATAAAATGCTCCTTATAGTTGTTAAAAGCTGGTAGCATTTCTGATTGCTGATCGATCCCCCAAGTATTATTTGCTGAAACGGTTAGGTTAAGATATAAATCCACTGCTAGTCCTAATGAATCGAAGCCAGGTCCGATATTTGCGGAGCTGGCCGGTACGGAAAGGCTAAATGGTTTCATGTGTTAACCTGCTTTGCTAAATATTCCATAACCGCTTGTTCATCATTTGGTAAAGACACTGGGTCGATGTTTAACTCATCAATAGCTGTTTGTGGATCTTTTAAGCCATTTCCTGTTAATACAGCTACAACTTTACTGCCTTGTTTAATCGTTCCGTTCTTTGTTTCTCGAATAACTCCAGCTATGGATGCATTGGATCCTGGTTCAGCAAAGATTCCTTCCGTTTGAGCTAACGTTTTGAAAGCATGAATAATTTCATCATCGCTGACTGCTTTTATCGCGCCGCCTGACTCATTTCTAGCTGTTTCAGCCAGTTTCCAACTGGCAGGATTTCCAATCCGAATAGCTGTTGCAATCGTCTCTGGCTGTTCAATAACTTTGTTGTTGACAATGGCTGCTGCTCCTTCTGCTTCAAAACCAAACATTTTTGGTAGCCCTGTCTGTTTAAAGGCATCGTACTCCTTAAATCCTTTCCAATAGGCACTTATATTTCCAGCATTGCCGACAGGAATAGCTAGAACATCAGGGGCTGCACCTAATTCATCACAAACTTCAAAGGCAGCTGTTTTTTGTCCTTCGAGCCGGTAAGGGTTGACTGAATTAACTAATGTGACGGGCTGTTTTTCACTTAGATGGCGAACCATCGTTAAAGCCTCATCAAAATTACCATCAATTTCGACGATCTCTGCACCATACATAATGGCTTGTGCTAGTTTACCAAGTGCAACTTTCCCTTTAGGAATGACAATAATTGCTTTTATTCCTGCCTTTGCAGCATATGCGGCAGCAGAGGCAGATGTATTTCCTGTAGAGGCGCAAATAATCGAATTACTACCTTCTTCAATTGCTTTAGCGACAGCCATTACCATTCCCCGATCTTTAAACGAACCCGTTGGATTAGCACCTTCAATTTTTCCATATAATTCAATGCCTAATTCCTTGGACAAGTTCGTCAGATGGATGAGTGGTGTGTTTCCCTCATGCAATGTTAGTGCAGGTGTATGATTCGTTGTTGGTAAAAACTCATGATAATGTTTTAGCAGTCCCGGCCAATTCATCTGGTGCATCCCCTTCCACTTTGTAGTAGCTTTTGATTTGTTTGACGACGTCTAATTCATGAAGCTGATTTAATGCATTTTCAAAGGTTGCTAAAGATGTTTGATGTGTAATAAGTATAATTTCCGCCAAGCCGTTCTGCTTCATTGGTGTTTGTAAAATGCGCTTAAAGCTGATGGACAGATCATTAAACAAGGTTGATATTTCGGAAAATGCCCCGATACGATCTTTCACGTGAATACGTAAGTAATACTGTCCTGAGCGTTGCTCACTATTCCGTAATGTGGTTGTAATTCTAGGTTCTAATGAAGCATTGCCACTTATGCCTAGGCGCATATTCTTAATTACGGTTACGAGGTCTGAAACGATTGCTGTTGCAGTAGGCAAGCTTCCGGCACCTGGTCCGTAGAACATGGTTTCACCAACTGCGTCCCCATACACATAAACCGCGTTATATTCATTTTTTACACCGGCTAATGGATGATCATTGGAAAGAAAAGTTGGTTGCACACTTACTTCAATTTGCTGATTTTTACATTGCGCAAATCCAATTAATTTCATCGTATAGCCAAATTTTTCACCATATTGTAAATCCGCTAACTCTAAATCCTTAATTCCATTTACCTCTACTTCAGATAATGCCACATCGGTAGAAAAAGCCAGTCTTCCTAATATCGCCATTTTTCTAGCTGCATCTAATCCTTCCACATCCGCTGTAGGATCGGCCTCAGCAAAACCTAATTCCTGTGCTTCCTTTAATGCATCCTCATAAGTCATTCCATCATTTGTCATTTTCGTTAAAATATAATTCGTTGTTCCATTGACAATTCCCATAACTTTTTGAATGCGGTCCGAAGCTAAACCATCTGTAATCCCTCGTAAAATAGGTATACCACCAGCTACGCTTGCTTCGTAATAAAAATCACATTTATGCTGACGAGCAGTTTCTTCTAATTCCGTGCCATGTAAGGCAATTAGATCTTTATTGGCACTTACTACATGTTTTTTAGTCCTAAATGCTTCCAGTGTATATTGATAAGCTTCATCAATACCTCCCATTACTTCTATAATAACATCAATTGCGGGATCTTGAAGAATATCTGCTGGATCGGTAGTGAGAAACGTTTGATTGAGATCAACATCACGAACCTTATCTACATTACGAACTAATACGCTTTTAACTTCAATGGAACAGCCTAATTGATGAACGAGCTCTTCTTGATGATTTTTAATAAGCTTAATGACTCCTGAACCGACGACTCCTAATCCTAATAGACCGATAGAAACCTTGTTTCCCACTTCATCACCTCATCGCTTTTGTTTAATAGCTATTTAAACACGAATAATGAAGGATAGCAATAGCGAAATTTTCAAAATAAAAAAATAAACGGCTTACATTTACAAAAATATGATTTATGTGTCATTTCTATGGACTAGAAGAGAAAACTCTGTTTAACCTTTTGCACCCTTTTTGAATAAACTACAAAGAAAGAATGTGCAAAGAGGTGTATAAATTGAATGTTACAACAGTAGGATTTCTCTTCTTTTTAAGTTTAGTATTTGGAGCAGGAGCAGGTTGTTTATTTAATCATATGAAAGTAGGAGCCTCCATAGGGCTTGCGGTGGGGATGTTGATTGTGGTTTTATTTCGAATCAAGCGCTGGTGAACGTTTCATTTCCCTTTGCTAGGCATGTGATATCGTAAACCGGATCAAAAAAAGCAGCAAGTCCTGTTTGGATAGGAAATCTAAAATCATTCATGAACAAATAAATAATGTGGTTCAACAAGTACTGTGCATATGTTCTAGTGCATGAAAATTAACCCTACAGCATAGGTTGGTACGAGGGTTACAATGGTTCTCGTTCCCCAGTTAGACAAGCAATAGTCGTACAAGACATGTAAAAGGACAAAAAACCGATGTCATAGGGTAAAACGCAACTTGGATAGAAGGTGTATCGTTCACTGATGTAAAGCAGCAATTATCTACGTACTCAAGTAAATAAAATCAATGTAGCATGAAGTTTTCATTTTTTTTTGATATACTAAAATTACCTCACATCATTACAAGGAGGAAACATCGTTGGGTAAAGAAGCAAAGTTACAAAAGGATGCCATGCGCGTTTTAAAAGAAACGAGCAGAACCTTTTATATTCCGATTACGCTACTAAAATCCGTATTAAAACATACGGTTGGCTCTGCGTATTTATGTATGCGAGCAATTGATGAAATAGAAGATCATGAGCAACTAACTTCTGAGACGAAGCAACATTTGTTGCGATCAACTGGTAAACTATTACAAGAACGATCATTTGATGAAGAGGCGTATTATCAGTTAATAAAGCCTTATGCAGCTATACTGCCAGAAGTAACTATAAGGCTTGCTGATTGGTTAAAAGTTTGCCCTAAAGATATAGTCATTAAAATTAAACAGTCTACAAGTATTATGGCCGATGGAATGGCAAAATGGACAGAAAAAAATTGGGACTTGCGAACAAAAGAAGATTTGGATGAATATACATATTATGTTGCAGGATTAGTCGGTGTAATGCTGTCAGATATCTGGGAATGGTATGACAACACGAAAACAGACTATGACTTAGCGGTTGGCTATGGCAGAGGTCTGCAAGCGGTAAATATGTTAAGAAATCAGGAAGAAGATGCGGAGCGAGGCGTTCATTTTGTTCCAGATGGATGGACAAGAGCAGATTTGTTTACATATGCCAAGGAAAATTTGCAGCAAGCAGAAATTTACATAAAGGATATTCAAACAAGAAACATTTTACTATTTTGTAAGATTCCCCTAGCTTTAGCTAAAAAGACATTAAAGGCATTAGAAAATGGGGAAGAAAAAATGTCACGTGATGAAGTTGAGGCTACAGTAGATGATATTTTAAACCAATAAGTGCCCAAGTATTTGTAGGCTCGAATTGTTGACAAAATAATAACGGCAACCTATAATCATGAACTGTGTTTAAAAACGAGCAAGCCGATGGATTCTTGTCAAGATTATTTCATACTGCCCTGGCAGTATAGGTATGATGAAGGCTTTCGCTATGGTAACTTTGGTAAGTAAAGTGAAGTATCGGGGAATAATCTTTATCCATCCAATGGTCTTTAATGACAAGTGAAGTAGAATGTGTTTGAAAAAGTGGATGAAGAGGTAGTCTAGAATTTCATTGTACTTTGTTTCGAAAAACTGGATGTTGCAAAATATATAACAACAGCTAGAAACAAACGATTATATCAAAGAAATTCGCTGTGCCATTTTATTGAATTTTTTTAAACAGCTTGTGTAAGTAAATTATAGGCACTTGCTCCTAAAATTTAGGAGGAAAAACGTGGACTTAAAAAAAGACACGAAGTTAGATTGGCCAGTATTCATGATCAGTGGTGGAATGCTAATACTGTTTATTCTATTGTCACTTTGGAGTAGCGATGCAGTTGGAGATGTTGTAAATACGTTATTTGTCTATGCATCGGATATCTTTGGCGCTTATTGGCAATTGTTATTGATAGGAAACTTTTTTATTGGATTATTTTTAGCCTTTTCAAAGTATGGAAAAGTGAAATTAGGTAACCAGGATCAGCCTAAGTATAGTTACTTTAAATGGGTATCTATGATATTAGTAACACTCTTAGCAAGTGGCGGGGTGTTTTGGGCTGCGTCTGAGCCAATGTACCATTATATGACAAATCCACCTTTATTTGGTGGTGGAGATTTTCAGAATATCAACGCTGCCTTTGCACAATCATTTATGCATTGGGGGTTTTTAGCGTGGGCCATTCTAGGAACACTTGCTGTTATCGTAATGATGTATGTGCACTATAGCAAAGGTTTTCCACTTAAGCCAAGGGGGTTATTATACCCTATCTTTGGTGAAAAAATTTACCATAAAAGTGCTGTTGGTACGGCTGCTGATGTGTTTGCAATCTTTGCAACAGTAGCAGGAACGCTTGGACCTTTAGGGTTTTTAGGTTTGCAAATTGCTTATGGGATGAGTCATTTGTTTGGCGTACCAAATACGCTTACTGTAAGCATACTTGTTATTATAGGATTGGTGCTTGTTGCAGCAATTTCAGCTGCTACTGGTGTTGATCGTGGAATTGTGACGTTAAGCCGTTATAATGTAGGGTTTACGATATTTTTAGCAGTTCTCGTACTCATTATTGGACCAACAGCGTTTATTATTGATGCTTTTGTTGGTGGTACTGGCGTACATTTACAAAATTTCTTTACGATGTCATTATTCCGTGGAGATGAGGGCTGGCTCTCCTCTTGGACGATTTTTTTCTGGGGATGGTTTTTAGGTTATGCTCCCATGTTAATTGTGTTTATTAGTCGGATTTCTCGAGGAAGGACCATCCGCGAATTAGTGATTGCTGTTTCTATTGTAGCACCAATCATAAATAATTTTTGGTTTTCCATTGTTGGCGGAACAGGAGTGTTTTTTGAAAATAAACATCCAGGATCTGTTTCCGACTCTTTAAATGAGGGCGGTATGCCTGCAGCGGTAATGGCGATTACCGACCAGCTGCCATTAAGTGTTTGGTTTGGTGTGGGCTTTCTCCTTGTTTCGATTATTTTTGTTGCCACAACAGCTGATACAATGGCGTATACGGTTGCAGCAACAATTACAGGAAACGATCATCCAAAGCGCTGGCTGCGTGTATTTTGGGCGTTAATCTTTGGTGGAACTTCGGCAGCAATTTTAACAATAGGTGAGGACAGTGTGGCTTCCATCCAAAATTCTATCGTTATAACAGCTGTACCCGTTTCTATTTTGCTACTCCCTACGCTTTGGTGTGCGCCTAGAATTGCTAGGACAATGGCATTAGAGCAAGGACTGATTTGGCAAAGAGAATTGCTAAAGAAAGTAGATAAGTAAAAAACCTCTATCTGATAGAAAGATTTTTTCTATCAGATAGAGGTTTTTCGTATTTGGAAGGTCGGTTTGCGAAACAACTTGTATCTGTATGAAGAGAGGTAAAGAAAAGATATTTATACTTTGAAGGAAATAATTAAAAGAGCTAGGGCAAAAGGATTTAGAGGCAGATGCATAAAGGGGCATTTCCATACCATCAAGGAAAACGGGCGCAAAAGCAACGGTGAAATTTATGTTCAATTGTACACAATTCAAAATCTTGAATTCAAAATGGAAAGTCAGTAAACTGATACATAAGGTCATCAGATGACCTTATTAGGGGATGGGTGAAAACGCTTAATTAAACAGAGAGAGAAAAGAGGGGTTTCTATGTATCTAATTGTTGCATTAAGTGCAATTATTGCACCATTTATTTTTTTAGTAGTATTTCGTTTCCCTGCTACAAAGGGGATGACGTGGAGTGCATTCATTGTTATCGGACTTGCAATGGCAATTTGGGGAGTGGAGGGGAAGCTAATTGCTTCATCTGTATTACAGGGTATACATAAAACGTTAACCATACTTTGGATTTTATTCGGGGCACTTGTGTTGTTAAACACACTTCGCAAGACAGGAGCAGTAGATCGGATTAACCAAGGGTTTCAAAACATTTCAACAGATATGCGCGTGCAAGTAATTATCGTTGCTTTTTTATTCGGATCGTTAATAGAAGGAGCTGCTGGCTTTGGTACACCAGCGATGGTAACAGGCCCATTAATGATTGCACTTGGGTTTCGTCCGTTAGCTGCTGCAACAACTGCTTTAATTGCAGATAGTACAGCAGTTGCTTTTGGAGCAGTGGGTACTCCAGTAGCAGTCGGTTTAAGTACACTTCCGGAAGCAGGTCCAGCATTTTTTCAAGAAATAGGGAAAACGATTACAACGATTGATATATTTGCGGGAACATTTATCCCCTTTACTTTAGTCGTGATTATGACAGTATTCTTTGGAAAGGCTAAGGGGTTAAAAGATGCATGGCCGATGTTGCCTTGGACGTTATTAATTGGTATCGTTTACACTTCGTCTGCACTGCTATATGCAGTGGTTTTTGGGCAAGAGTTTATTGCAATTTTAGCATCATTAACAGCCTTAATTATTGCAACCATAACGGCAAAAAAGGGCTGGCTTCTACCGAAAAAAACATGGCAAGATGCCTTGCAGGAAGATTTTCACCCAGAAAAGAAAAAATCCGATATGGGACTGTTTGCAGCGTGGTCGCCGTATGTGATTGTCGTTGTATTGTTATTAATGACGCGGATTATCCCTTGGCTAGCTCAATTTACAAAAACAGCGATTGATTTTTCATGGACGAATATTCTTGGCATTGAAGGCATTACCTCTAACTGGGAGTTTCTTTATTCGCCAGGAACGATTCTGGCAGTTGCTGCAATAGTATCGGTCTTTCTTCATCGAAAAGGCTTTTCTGTATTTATCTCAGCAGCTAACCAGTCTTTTTTAACCATGAAAACGACCGCAATATCATTAATTGCTACATTAGCGATGGTGCATGTATTTACGAATTCAGGTATCAATGTTCATGATTTGGCGAGCATGCCTCAATATATTGCTGAATCATTTGCTAATTCTTTAGGGGCGGTATGGTTTTTGGTAGCCCCTTTTGTAGGTGAGCTAGGCTCGTTTATTACTGGGAGCGCAACGGTTTCAACCTTAACATTTGCCCCTATTCAGCATAGTGTTGCAAATCAAGTAGGTATGGATGCAAATGCAGTACTTGCTGCCCAGATTGTCGGAGCAGGTGCGGGTAATATGATTTGCGTGCATAATGTGGTAGCAGCCAGTGCTGTAGTAGGCTTATCCGGGAAAGAAGGCGATATTATCCGAAAAACATTGTTACCCGCCATTTTATATGGACTGGTTATCGGTTTAGCAACCTATTTTATTTTTTAGTACAGGATTGTTTTGACAGTTGCCTATAGTATGCAACAATGGATTCGATTTTGAATGAAGCTGTCTGAAATTCACAGTAACTTTAATGCAGTTAAAAAATTTAATATTGCGTTTGTCCAACTCTGATTTGTAAGTAATCCGCTCCTCAACAGCTTTTCAAATATAGACGTATCAAGTAAAATGGGTTCAAATGAGGGGGAGTGGGAAGCATGAAATATAAGCGTATTCAACCTAAAAAAATATATGAACAAGTAGCTGATTCATTAATTGATATGATTAAATCTGGGCAGTTACAGCCTGGAGATAAATTAGATTCTGTTGAAAAATTAGCAGCTAACTTTGAAGTAGGAAGGTCAGCAATTCGCGAAGCATTAAGTGGATTGCGCTCAATGGGGTTAGTGGAGATGCGTCAAGGGGAAGGAACGTACGTGAAAACATTCGACCCGAAAAGATTCACTCTTCCTGTTAGTACCGCATTTCTAATGAAACGAAATGATGTACAGGAACTCTACCAAGTTCGGAAAATATTAGAAGTCGGAACTGCGGGGTTAGCAGCGGAAAATTATCAAGCAGCTGATTTATTGGAAATGGAAAAAGCTTTAGTTGTTATGGAACATGCTAAAGGAAATGAGGCTTTAGCAGAACAAGCCGATACTGATTTTCATGTAGCTATCGCGAAAGCGACACATATTAATTTACTAAACCATTTAATGGGTAGTGTCGCTGAGCTGATGTCGGAAACGATACGAGAATCACGGCAAATTTTATTATATACCGAGGATCGAGCAGATATTTTGCTAGAAGAGCATCAACAGATTTTTGAAGCGATAAAAAGTAGGCGGGCAGATCAAGCAAGAGAAGCAATGTACAGTCATTTAGAAAAAGTAGAGAAATTGGTATTTAAACATCTTGATGTATAACTTTTCTGCCTGCTTGAGTTATGAAAATGGGGTGAGATTAATGAAAGTTTCATTATTTATTACATGTGTCAGTGACATGATTTTTGCCGATGTTGGTAAACATACGGTGGAAATTTTGGAGCGTGTTGGCTGTGAGGTCGATTTTCCAGCGGCGCAGACATGCTGTGGTCAGCCAGCTTATAATAGTGGGTATTTACAAGAAGCCAAGCAATCTATGAAACAAATGATGCGTTCCTTCAAAGACTCAGAGTATGTGGTTGGTCCTTCAGGCTCTTGTGTCGGTATGTTAAAAGAGTATCCTGCTATTTTCAAAGGTGACTCAGAATGGGAAGAAGCAGCGGTAGATCTTGCTAATAAGAGCTATGAAATTACGCAATTTTTAGTTGATGTTCTGGGGGTAACCGACCTAGGATCTACCTTTAAAGGCAAGGTTACCTATCACCCATCATGCCATATGACGCGAATTCTTGGAGTGAAAGATGCACCACAAACACTTTTACGTCATGTGAAAGGCATCGAGTTGATAGAATTGCCTGTAAAGGAAGATTGCTGTGGATTTGGTGGTACATTTGCTGTGAAAAATCCTGACATCTCGCGGGAAATGGTAAAGGAAAAGTCGCAACATGTATCAGAAACGAATGCGGAATATTTAGCTGGTGGTGATATGGGCTGCTTAATGAATATTGGCGGTAGGATGCGTCGAGAGGGGAAAAATGTAAAAGTCGTCCACATTACGGAAATTTTGAATACACATGAACAAGGTGGGGGAATTGCATGAGTATCAAACTGGGAGATATGTCATACCAAGACCGAATTGAAAAAGGGATTGAGAATGACTTCATGAGAGAAGCCGTTTCCTCTGCACAAGGGCGATTTAGAAACGGTCGTCTCACACAAGCGGAAGAGCTTGGTGATTGGGAGGACTGGCGACAGCTTGGATCGGAAATTCGTACGCATACATTAGAAAATCTCGATTATTACTTGCAACAATTAAGTGAACAAGTATCCAAGCGTGGCGGAAATGTATTTTTTGCCGCTACAGCAGAGGAAGCCAATGCTTATATTAAAAAGGTCATTAAACAGAAAAACGGCAAGAAGGTCGTTAAATCCAAATCTATGGTAACGGAAGAGATTGGATTGAATCAACAATTGGAGCAAATGGGTGCAGAAGTTGTCGAGTCTGATTTGGGAGAATGGATTTTACAGCTTGATGAAGACCCCCCTTCCCATATCGTTACGCCGGCTCTACATAAAAATAAAGAGCAAATTCGCGAAACTTTTGCAGAAAAACGCGGCTATGATCAGTCCGATTCTCCTGAAGAATTAGCGGCATTTGCCCGTGAACAGCTGCGTAAAGATTTTCTGTCTGCTGATGTTGGGATTACCGGTTGTAATTTTGCAATTGCCGAATCAGGTGCGATTACATTAGTTACCAATGAAGGAAATGCACGTATGGTAACAGCTCTGCCAGATACGCAAATAACGGTTATGGGAATGGAACGCATTGTCCCTACATGGGAAGATATGGAAGTATTAGTAAGTCTGCTAACACGAGCAGCTGTCGGCCAGAAGTTAACGAGCTATGTTACGTCTTATACAGGAGCTAGATTAGAAGGAGAAATTGATGGACCTGATGATTATCATTTAGTTATCGTGGATAATGGTCGTTCGAAAATATTAGGAACAGAATTTCAATCGGCTTTGCATTGTATCCGCTGTGCAGCTTGTATTAATGTATGTCCGGTATATCGACATGTCGGAGGTCATGCTTATAATTCTATTTATCCAGGCCCGATCGGCGCAGTTTTAACACCACTATTGGATGGCTATGACGATCATAAGGAGCTACCATATGCATCATCGCTTTGCGCAGCTTGTACAGAGGCATGTCCGGTCAAGATTCCATTACATGAGCAATTGATCCGTCATCGACAAATTATTGTGGAACAGGAGAAGAAATCCCCGGTAACGGAAAAGATAATGATGAAGGGATTTGCGCAATGGGCCTCTACTCCTGCTGCATACAAGCTAAGTACGAAGTTGGCAAGAACAGCCTTAAAGCCATGGACGAAAGATGAAACGATTAAAAATGGCCCTGGTCCATTAAAAGGTTGGACAGATGTAAGAGATTTTCCGGCACCAGCAAAACAATCCTTTCGTGCTTGGTGGAAGGAACGGAAAAAGGGGGTTAATCAGTAATGGTCATTCATAATCACGATGCATTTTTAAGTAATGTAGCAGCACATTTAGGACGACCGCGCCGTACGTCTGGAGTAAAGCGCCCAACTTGGAGCGTTCGCCCACAAGATCGTGTTTTTGCAGGTTATTCCAAAGAAGAACTGATAGCAGTATTAAAAAAGCAGTGTCAAGCGATTCATACCGATGTTGTCGAAGTGAAGCAACATGAACTGACGCAAGCGTTGACAGACACGATCAAACGGTATGAAGGAAAAACGGTAATTGCAGCCAATGATAAACGGAATGCACTATATGGGCTGGATCAATTCTATGAGCAACTCAATGAAGAGATAGATGTGCATATTTGGGATGCCCAACTTGGAAAGGAAAATCAAATCATAGCCGAACGTGCCGATATTGGTATCTCATTTAGCGATATAACTTTAGCTGAGTCAGCTACTGTAACATTGTTTAATGATAAGCACCATGGTCGTTCCATTAGCTTATTGCCCAAAAGCTTTATTGCCATTATCCCTAAGAGTACGATTGTCCCACGCATGACGCAAGCAGCACAGCAATTGCATATGTCTGTGGAGAAAGGGAAGGATGTTCCTTCTTGTGTCAGTTTTGTTTCTGGTCCGAGTAACAGTGCCGATATTGAAATGAATTTAATTGTGGGCGTACACGGGCCTATTCAAGCGACGTATATTGTCGTGGGGGATTAAGTGAGGGGAAAGCGAAAAGTAGAAAAAGCAGTGTCAACAGCTGTTTTATTTAGATAGCAATAACATGAAATAAGGATACCTTTGAATATGTCATTTGTATAGGCAGGAGATTATTTAGACTGGAACTAGATAATCTCCTGTTTTTTCATGCCTTTTATCCCGTATATAAGGTGCTGTAGACTTGTTGCAGGAGTTGGATAATTTCTTGCAATAAGTCTAAGTGAGAGATAATAGCACCTAAATATCCGATTCGTAAGCGCCTTTAGGTCATACCATTACTGTACTAACCATCAGTGGGGATGACTGAAAACCCCCACGGATGGAAGATTCACTTTGGTTCTGTTCGGTTAACAATCAGAGAGGAACGAAGCAACTCTCTGATTGAGGGGGTTTCCTTATGGGAACGAGCTAGAAACATTGAAAAGACTGAATGCGATTAAGGTCAATACCAAAGTATACCCAATTAAAACCAGTCCAACGGAAGCCAGCAATGGAATTTCTCCCTACAAATGTTGGGAAAAACCAGAAAGCGCTCCTTCTTAACCATATATACGTATACCGAAATAAACAATTACGGATGGCTCCAGGGTCAACCGCGAAGGTCTGTACTTGCGATATTTGTGGTGTAAAAGCAGGAGGTGGAGCACTTGGAGGCTGCCCCCCGCCCCCAACTCCAGGGATAGTTGGAAACCCTGGAATTACGCCTCCTGTACCAGGAAAGCCAGGGGGACCGCCGCTTCCTGGAAATCCTGGTGGTGGTCCTGGAGGTCCAAAGCCTCCGCCGGTTTGCCTTGGCTCTAAAAAGACATTTTCTAGCGTAGAGAAAGGAAACTCATGTTGTTCATCCAAGCTTGGGTCATAATGATCGTTATAAAAATGCATACATTCTCCTCCTATAATAATTCGTCTAGTTTACTATATGGGGCATCTGCCTCGCATGTTATTCAATTCCATCATAATGGGCGGACGTTTCTATGTTAAATCGTAAATAATAGCGTTGTGTTAATTATATCTGTTAATTTTAAATCAAATCAATTTTCGATATTAATGTTCATACAACAAAAAAACCTTTACAATGGAAGTTCAGGTGGTTCCTGTTCAAACCCAAAAGTAAAGGAAATTCGTATGAATATAATTATTCTTGTTTTCATCATTGGAAAATTGGTTTCACCCATTAAGTATATGAAGTGAAAGGGATATGGTGAAGTCCTCTGACATCGTGTTCATAAGGAACTCGGACAAAATTTCAGATTGTAACGTATAGTGAACGTTGACGTAGCATTGTTACACGTAATTGGGTAACTGAGACGGTCGATAATCGAAGAAAGCAACAGGGCAATAGTCGAAATAAGTCTGAAACAGCAGTTCACGCCGCTGGGTTTCGGCGGTGAGCCGAAATGAAGATGATATAGAAACTAGAGAGACCCTACTGAGGAGACATCCTCTAAGTGTTTCACACCTTAATTTATTAAGACCATGAAAGCTTATATTTTGTAATTCTCTACTACGTTGTTGCTCTTCATCCGAAAATATTTAATCTTCCCATTTTAATATATTTGGCCGTTTAAAACGAAGTTGGATAGAAAATCTAACATCCCCCATCATCCCCTATAAGCAATTGAATTTGGCAACTATAGGAATCCGTATTAAAAATATCATCTAAAAGTTCTACTTCAATGAAATTATTGATTTTTAAATTATTTTCTTCTATATAATTGTGTAATTTAGTCATGCTTTCCT
The DNA here is from genome assembly GCF_001895305.1 of Virgibacillus sp. 6R. Taxonomy (NCBI): domain Bacteria; kingdom Bacillati; phylum Bacillota; class Bacilli; order Caryophanales; family Bacillaceae; genus Virgibacillus; species Virgibacillus sp. 6R. Next base: position 3,088,466 of record NZ_CP017762.1, read on the forward strand.
CTTCATTCTCTTTGCTATAAGCAATTGTTACATATTTGCCTTCTGGTAGTATATCTATATTTTGTTCTATTTGTATACCATCATTATCGTTTAAAACACTAAAAACATAACTAGGTTCTAAGCTCCCTTTTGAATTGATGTTATATACTATGCCACTTTCCATGGTTGTTTCTACATTTTTCTCTTGTATAATTTTGTCTAAATCTGAATAGTAAAGCACCTCTTTTAAATCGCCTACTTCTTTACATGGAGCAGTGACTACATAACGTTTTTTGAAATATTGTACTGTTATTTGATTATTTACTAATACCATTTTAGCAAACTGAACACTGTCATTTAATTTGTCAATAGTTTCAATTACTTCTTTCATCTTTTTCATTTTTAGTTCGGTTTCTTCTTTTTTAAAAGCCAGAAATTTTAATAAGTTGTTTGTATTACTCTCCATGAAAATTTGTTTCAGTTCTTTAATACTGGTTCCTAAAATTCTACAAGCTTTGATTATATCAATGTGAATAAACTGATCGATTGAATAGTATCTAAAACCAGATTCCTTATCGATATAAGCTGGGATAAGAATGCCCTCTTGGTGGTAATATCTTAAAGCTTTTATTGTGACACCTTTGATATCAGCAACTTCACCAATAGAAAATAAATCTTTCATTTTATCTTTCCTTTCTTGTTGACTCTACCCTAAGGGGAGATAGTACTATCATTTTATAGTTAAAGTTAATGAAAGGATAGTGGAAAAAATGAGCACTGTAAAATATAGAGATCTTAAAAGAGAAGATTACCAACAAATAAAACAATTAATTAATGATGCATTTAATTTTCATGAATTTATAAAAGACGAAAGAGTTTTAAATTTAGTATTAAACTATTATCTACAAAGTTGTATTGTAAGTAGCTCTTTTAGTAAAGTAGCTGAAAAAGATAATAAAGTAATTGGTATTATCCTCGGAAATGCACTAAAAGACCGACATCGTCTAAAGAAAGCTCATAATATTTTTAGTATTGCAAGGACTATGTTTAAAGGTATTTTTGTATCTAAGGAAAACAGAAAAGTGCTAAATATATTCTCAGAGACTGAAAAAGCGTATGATGAATTGTTTAAAGGAAAGGAAAAGAATTTTCAAGGGAGTATTGAATTGTTTATCGTATCTCAAGAATCAAGGGGTCTTGGAGTAGGTGGAGAGTTGCTTAATAGTTTGTTCAATTACATGAAAAGTATGAGAGTAAATTCTATATATGTTTACACTGACAATGAGTGTAATTATGGATTTTATGATAGTAAAAATTTTAAACGTATAAATGAAAAAGAAATCATTTTTGAACAGTTCAAGGATAGCCTAACAGTATTTTTATATGAATATAATTTTCCTATAGTGAGATTATAATTCCCGATAAAGAAGGTTGAAATAATTAAATTTAACTTCTATTTAAAATCATGCTTGCTAATAAAAATTATCGGTGGTAGTATTATTCTTACTTGTGAAGTATAGCTCAGAAGCTGGGCAAGAAAATGAACTGAAACGTGCAACCATATCGTAGTATCGAGCATATCTATCGGGAATGCGTAACATGGGCGAGATAACGTGATACATTAGCCAAAGTAGTAATCTCATCATTTAGAAGCGCATAAGATTTGCATGGGATTTTACCCCGTATAAAAGGGTATGTAAGACTCCCACTTCAGGAGTTGGATATCTATCTGTACGGCAACAAGTCTAAGTGGGAGATAACAGCATCTAAATACCCGATTCGTTCATCTAACAATCCGTGGGGGGATGAATGCAAACCCCCACGGATTGAAGATTTACTTTATACATCCGCTATAAATTTCTGGAAATCAGCACAATAGATTCTCCGACTATGGCACTTATCTACAGATACTACAAAGAGAAGGGAATTTCATGAATGAGTAACAAGAACACGAAATACGAGTATTTAGCGGATGATCCGCAATTTAAAGTTATGCCGATTATGTTGTCATTAATTATCGGGGCATTCTTTGCGATTCTTAATGAAACATTGCTTAATATTGCTTTAACGACGTTAATGAAAGAATTTAATGTATCACTGACGTCCGTGCAGTGGATGGCAACTGGTTTTCTTCTCGTAATGGGAATAGTTATCCCTGCTTCTGCAGTTATGTTGCAATGGTTTACAACGAGGCAGTTATTTTTAGGAACGATGATTGTTTTTACCATTGGAACAACTATTGCAGCATTAGCACCTACTTTTCCGATATTACTTCTGGGAAGGTTAGTTCAAGCTGCTGGTACAGGCCTATTAATGCCAGTTATTTTTAATGTCTTCCTGCTTGTTTTCCCACCGCATCGGAGAGGGAAAGTGATGGGGCTAGTAGGACTTGTGATTATGTTCGCACCTGCAATCGGACCAACCTTGTCAGGTGTGATTGTTGAATATTTGGGTTGGCGTTTTCTGTTTATTGTCGTCATTCCGTTTGCATTGTTTTCCATCGCATTTGCTTATAAGTATTTAGTTAATGTTTCTGAAGTTACGAAACCAAAGATAGATATACTTTCACTTGTTTTTTCTACGATTGGATTTGGATCATTAATTTACGGGTTTAGCTCAGCTGGAGAAAAAGGGTTCCTAAGTCCAAATGTGTATATTTTCATTATTGTTGGTCTCATAGGGATTACTATTTTTTCAATGAGACAATTTAAGTTAAACGACCCTGTTTTGGATCTTCGGGTTTTTAAATATCCCATGTTCACACATGGTATGCTGATGTTTTTAATTATCATTATGACGATGTTTTCATCGGAAATAATTTTGCCTATATTTATGCAGGGAGCTTTAGCATTTTCCGCTGCTAAAGCGGGAATGATGTTATTACCCGGGAGCATCATCAATGGATTAATGTCTCCAGTTATGGGTCATTTATTTGACAAATTTGGACCAAGAGTAATGATGATCCCTGCAACATTCATTTTAAGCACCACCATGTTTATGTTGAGTAGATTAAACGAAAACACGGAGGCTTGGATGATTATTGTTGCATATATCATATTAATGCTGACTGTCTCTGCCATTATGATGCCAGCAGAAACAAATGGATTAAATCAATTGCCAAAACGACTCTATCCACATGGTACCTCAGTTATGTCCACGTTACAGCCAGTAGCAGGAGCTGTCGGCGTGTCTGTTTTTATTAGTATTTTAAATGCGAAACAAAACCATTACCTAAGTCAATCTTCTACTCCGAATGACCCTGCTACCATTAACGATGCGATGATCGTAGGGGTTGAATTCGTTTATTTTATCGCATTTGCTATTTCTATCATTGCCGTTATTTTAGCATTTTTAGTATACCGAGCAGTTCCGAGAGAGGAATATAAAGAAGTAAACCAACAAGATAGTCTAAAATAAATGAACCATTACTCAGTGGGGCTTTTCTCTTTCCCCACTGATTGTTCGTAGTGCAAGGGTATGACCTAGTGATCCTTGAATGAATCTAGAATTTGGATAGCATTATCTCCCGCATAGACTTTTTTTGTATCTATATCACCTTTGAAGTGCGAGTCATACCGCTTCTGACATTCGGGAGAAACGGATGCGTTTAAATGTAAGATGGAATTATAACCGTAAAATTAAATATTCGTTCTTGACCCTAACGTAACGTTACCGTTTATGCTTGAAAAGCAGGGAGGGAAGCACGATGCAAGTGAAGGAAGTAGCTGATTTAGTTGGTATTAGTATCCGTACGCTGCACCATTATGACGCTATTGGTTTGCTCAAACCGCAGCATACAACAAGGGCCGGTTACCGGATTTATACAGATAGTGAGCTGGAACGGCTGCAGCAAATCCTGTTTTTCAAAGAGCTTGGATTTCCCTTGAAGAATATAAAGGAAATCTTAGATAATCCTTCCTTTGATCAAGTAGAAGCGTTAGAAAAGCATCGCGAACGATTGCTTGCTAAACGAAGACAAATCGATACGATGCTGGAAACAATTCAAAAAACGATAAGACATACGAAAGGGGAACTTACAATGAGTAATCAAGAACGTTTTGCAGGATTTGATTTTAGCAGCAACCCTTATGAACAAGAAGCTCGTGAACGTTGGGGAGATAAAGCTGTTGACAAAGCAAATGCCAACATAAACGAATTAAACAAAAGAGAGAACCTAGAACAAACCATCAACGCTTTGTACCACAGGCTTGCAGCCATTCGTAAAGAGGATCCAGCTTCAGAAATAGCGCAAAAGCGAATTGGTGAGTGGTTCCATTTATTGAATGAAATAGGCACTTATTCATTAGACGCTTTTAAAGGACTAGGGCAAATGTATGTAGAAGACGACCGTTTCAGGAAAAACATTGATCAATTTGGTGAAGGACTAGCGAGCTTTATGCGAGACGCAATGGTGATTTATGCAGATAGTAAATAAGGGGAACAGGAAAAGCATCTTTACCTGCGTACAGCCCAATCGACTTTGTTCGTGAAGCGAGCAACTTTCTATGGAGTTCGAGTGACATTTCCTAGTAATACGAGCAACTTTCTTGGCACTCTGAGTGGCTTATTTAATGATACAAGCAACTCCCTTTAGCTCAGAAAAACGAGACTTGGATAAAAGTATTTTTATCCAAGTAAAATCTGAACTATGTAGCTATTATAGATGATGCAATTAATCTGCTCTAGAAATATATTTTGCTTTTTGCGTGCAACCGGTCAGCCTCTTTAGACCCGCGCACTATGTGGTCTCACCGATGCCTTTTCTCCAAAGCATTGTCTACGTATATTTCTGAAGCTAAATTAGTACTTCATTCGCCTTTTGAGTTAATAATCTGTACAGCAATAAGTCTAAGTGGAAGTTAATAGCACCTAAATCCCCGCCCTTCAGAGTCCTTTAAGTTATACGATTACGGTACTAATAATCAGCGGGGGTTTTCATTTATCCCCCACTGAATGAAAATTTATTTTATAATTTTGCAACTGCTTCGTTAATATTTTTCGCCTTGGTAATGGCAGAGATAATAGCCACACCCTCAGCTCCTGACTCCAAAACCGATGCTGCATTTTCTGTAGAGATTCCGCCAATACCAACGATTGGCATGTTTGGATAAAGCTGTTTTACTTGTTTAATCCAATCTGTACCAACTGCAGCTTTTGCATCCTCTTTGGTGGTTGTGGCAAAAATAGGACCGACACCAAGATAGTCAACATGATCAAGCGGGCTTGATTGCAATTCTTGCATGTTGGATATAGAAAGACCGATCCATTTATTGGGGAAACGTTGTCGCAATTCTAAAGCATTTACATCATCCTGACCGACATGGATTCCGTCCGCATCTAAAACTTGTGTTAACTCCACATCATCATTAACAAAAAATGGGATGTCATATTGCTTGCAAATATTTCGTAATTCTTTTCCTAATATATATTTTTGAAACCCCGATAGAGATCCTTGTCCTTTTTCGCGATACTGAAAAGCAGTAATACCTGCTTGAATTGCTTCTTCCAAAATTTGTTTTGGATCTCGGTCACAATTTTGACTACCCATAATGAAATATTTTCGTAAAGCTTGCTGTAAATTCAAAATGAATCAGCACCTTTCTTCAATTATTGCTATCCTATCTTCCTTTTTCAAATCTATACCACATCTAAGTTGTGTCAAACTTATTCATATAAGTGAAAAAATGGAAGTTAGAAAGGCTCCATCATCCATACTGATGAAGCCGGGAAAATAAAACCTTACACGTGGTACTACATACAATGAAGACTAAACGCCATTTAACTGATCCACACTGCGTGATAATGCATCAATAAACGCTGGTAGAAAACTGCCCGACCCATGGACGTGTCCTTGAGCTGCAGCATACTCCGCTGCTAACCCATAAAAATAGACAGCTGCAAATGCTTGATCCTCTATGGGTGCTTCTGTAGTTAAACAAGCGGTTAAGATAGAGCCTAATAAACATCCGGCCCCGGTGATTTTTTCCAGATAACGATGTCCAGTTGTATTCTGTATTACGTTACCTTCGTTGCAAATGAAGTCTGTTTCTCCTGTTACAACTGCTGTCGTTCGGTACATCTCGGATACTTTCGCTGCGATTTCTTTTCCATCTCCATCTCCAACAGATTCGACGCCTTTAACTTCCCAAGGAATATCGACAAGCTTCGCCATTTCTCCTGCATTCCCTTTAATGGCAGTGAATTGTACTTCTTGCAACAATTGTTTTACGACATCTTTGCGGAAAGACGTCGCTCCAATCCCAACAGGGTCCAGGACAACGGGGACGCCTTTTTTGTTGGCTGCTTTACCTGCAAGCTTCATTGCAGGAAGCTCCGTTAGTGTTGATGTTCCAATATTAATAAGCACTCCATCGGCGATGGATGCCATTTCGCCTGCTTCTTCTTCTGCTTTTGCCATGATTGGTGAACCACCAAAAGCTAATAAACCATTAGCGGTAAAGTTCATTACTACTTCATTCGTTAAATTATGAATAAGTGGATTCCTTGTTCTTACTTGTTGGATAACAGATTCGTTCATTGTTCCACCCTTTCTTCACGAATTCCCCAATGATTTGTGGGTCCATTTCCAGCCCCTAAAGGGAAAGAGTGTTTAATTGCTGCTGTTACAAATTGCTTCGCTTTATTGACGGCTTCGTATAAAGGGAACCCTTTGCTTAAATAGGCTGTAATGGCTGCCGAATATGTGCAACCAGTGCCATGTGTACTTGTCGTATCAAAGCGTTTGGAATGAAAGGTATGGATCGTATTTCCATCATACAAGTAATCAACCGCATCACCTTCTAGATGTCCGCCTTTCACTAGTGCAGCTCGAGCGCCGTGTTTTTCAACAATTTCGCTGGCAGCCGCTTTTAAATCGTTTATATCATGAATTTTTTGCCCAGTAATAAATTCTGCTTCTGGAATATTCGGTGTGACAACAGTAGCTAAAGGTAGAAGCTGTTCCTTTAAAAAATCCCTCGCCTCTTCCGCAATTAATGGATCGCCACTTGTAGCAACCATTACTGGATCCATCACGTAATAAGCGTCTGTCTTAGACAATTGTTCAACAATAACACGCATCATAGATTCATTGGCAATCATCCCTGTTTTTAGACTGTGTACGGGCATATCGGAAAAAACAGATTGCATTTGTTCTTTAATCATTTCAATTGGTATATGGTGGACATTTTGTACACCAGTGGTATTTTGGGCGACTACAGAAGTAATGACAGACATACCATAAACGGCAAGCTCTTGGAACGTTTTAAGATCTGCTTGAATACCTGCCCCTCCACTTGGGTCCGTTCCTGCAATCGTTAATGCACATGGGATTTGTTTCATTCTATTCGCTTCCCTTCCAGTTTTTATTCGTGATCCTTTTTTAAACTCTAAATTATAGAAAAGATACTCCCTATTGCGTAGTGTTCGATGCCTTAGCTTTCTTGTAAACGAACGATTGGATCAGTTTTAACACGTAAAACGACGAACCAACCAAGAAATGCACCAGAAATACTGCTTATTAAAAACGATGGCATAAAGAATAAAGCCCCTGCACTACTGGCCATAAATAGCTTGGCGACCGGTACTGCAAGAAGGGAGCCGATCATTCCGGTGCCGATGCTCTCACCAATTACCGCCCAGATCTTCTTCTTAAACGTGCGATAAAGAACACCGGCAAGCCAAGCTCCAACCATCGCTCCTGGAAATGCTAATATCGTTCCAAGTCCTAGCATATTTCGTAATACCCCGATCATGAAAGCTACTACTACTGCCGGACCAGGGCCTAATGTAATAGCTGCTATCACATTAACGGCATGTTGGACAGGGTATGCTTTGGCAAACCCAGCTGGGAACCAAAGAAATTGCGCTCCCAGTGTTCCAATGGCAACAAAGACAGCCATTAGTGTTAATACATATGTTTTTTTCATAGCATCACCTTACTTTTCGTATTCTTCTGTATAAGACGTTATCTTGGCAGAGGGAAAATTGCTTTGAAAGATAGGCAGAGAAGAAGTGTTTTCCATTTAAATTTTTTGGCGGTTAGTAATTTAATCGTCATCACAAAGAGAGAAATTAAATAGATACGAAGTGAAAGGGAAGATTGATGGATATACTTCGGAAACTATTATTTCATGCTTCACATGTTTTGTGTCGAAAACGATTGTCGGTCCTAACCATATAGAACAAAGGCACAAGCGCCCGTTTAGCAACGTAGTGAATGGACGAATCAACGAAAGATAAAGTGAACCTTCCATCAGCGGGTTTTCTTCATCCCCGCTGATTGTTAGTACCACCAGGGTATGACCTAAAGGCCCTTGAACGAATCAGGGATTTAGGTGCTGTTACCTCCCGCTTCGTCTTGTTCAGCTCATATCTTACATTCTTGAAGTGGGAGTCTACAACGCCTTTTTACGGGATAAAGGAATCATGCCACTAAAAACAGGGGTATGCCGACGCCTGAGCGGCAAGCCCGTTTTTAGTCGGCCATCCTCTTTGTAACGAACCAATGATGACTTATCGTAGGGCGCATTTCTAAGTTCACATAGTTGCTGGGCGCTGGAGCCGGGACGTGACTATCGGTTATTTCCTTTTCCACTAGCACCTAATTTTATTCTTTTAAAAAAAGTCAGATCCATATTGGACCTGACTTGGAAGGTTTTAGATAGAAAAATCTCTCTACTACTTCCCTCCGCTGGTCTTAACCAGATCAGGTCAATAAGAGTCAGAAGCTATTTGCTTCTTCTCAGCCCCCTCTATAGGGCCCCCCTAGTAGTTCTTTAAATATATATGCAATTCTACCTAGCAATGCTAGTAAGTTAAGGATAACAAATCAACACTTGTTTGTCATGGAAAATGCTAGTGTGTTAACTTATTTAAAATGAACTAAGGGATAGGGTGAAGATGAAATAATTAAAATAAGCTAAGGTAATAGTTTTCTACATTGCAGGAAATCTGTATAAAGAAAGATTAATAATTTTAAGCGGACATGAATAATAATAACATTACAAGATGGCTCTAAAATCTTATACATTTTAAAGCCAAAATAAAGATTCATATCTTGGATTTAAAACTACAGGACTTAAGTCTTCATCTTATGATAAAAATATGTTTAATGAAAAAGAGGTGATAATAACGATGCTCGAAGTCATACTGGAATTACAGGATTTGCATACGCACTTTTTTACGGATAAGGGGGAAATCCCCGCGGTAGATGGGGTTAGCTTATCCGTTCATAAAGGCGAGGTGGTTGGAATTGTTGGTGAATCGGGATGTGGAAAAAGCGTAACCTCCTTATCAGTAATGCAATTAATCCCCAGTCCGCCTGGAAAAATAGTAAGTGGCAAAATTAAATTTAAAGGTGAAGAAATTGTATCCGCTTCCAATAAAAGGATGAAGCAAATACGTGGTAATGAGATTGCTATGATCTTTCAGGAGCCAATGACTTCGTTAGACCCTTTGTTTACTATAGGCAATCAGATTATGGAAGGGATACAATTGCACGAAAAAATAAGCAAACAAGACGCTCGAAACAGAGCTATGGCATTATTACGACTGGTAGGTATCCCAAGAGCAAATGAGATTGTGGATAGTTACCCTCATCAACTGTCAGGCGGAATGAGGCAACGTGTAATGATTGCCATGTCCATGGCCTGTAACCCAGATTTGTTAATTGCAGATGAACCTACAACAGCACTCGATGTTACCATTCAAGCACAAATATTAGATCTTATGCGCCAGTTAAATAAAGAAAAGCAGACAGCGATCTTATTAATCACTCATGATTTAGGCATCGTGGCAGAAATATGCGATCGAGTTGTTGTCATGTATGCGGGGCAAGTAATTGAAGAAGGGACGACGAGAGAGATATTAAAATATCCAAATCATCCCTATACGAAAGGTCTAATTCGATCACTGCCAACTATGAATAAAAAAGAGCAACGTCTTTACTCCATTCCAGGGACGGTACCAAAGCCAAAAATGGGAAGAGTAGGCTGTCGTTTTGCACCACGCTGTGACCTTGCGTTTGAACGTTGTTTTCAAGAGACTCCTCCATTGTTTGAGTTAGGGAAAATTCGTAAAAGCAGGTGCTTTCTAAATGAACAAACGGAAGGAGGAAGAGCAGAAAATGACAAAACCACTGCTGGAAGTTAAAGGGCTGAAAAAATATTTTGAGATAAGAGGAGGGGTGTTTGGTCGAAAAACTGGGGAAATAAAAGCCGTCGATGACGTCTCTTTTACAGTAAGAGAAGGAGAAATACTAGGCATTGTCGGAGAATCAGGCTGTGGGAAGTCAACGACTGGAAAATCGATTTTGCGCTTAATTGAACCTTCGGCTGGGGAAGTGACATTTGCAGGTAGAAAGATTACTCATTTGGATTCAGAAGAGCTGCGCAAACTACGTAAGGATATGCAGATTATTTTTCAGGATCCGTACGCTTCTTTAAATCCGCGACACACTGTTGAAAAAATAATTGGCGAACCTCTGCTTGTCCATGGGACGATATCTGCGGAAGAACGAAAAAAGCGAGTGAAAGAATTATTGAAAGTAGTCGGACTTAGCAGCTATCATGCTTCAAGATACCCGCACCAGTTTAGTGGCGGACAACGCCAGCGAATCGGAATTGCCCGAGCACTAGCGAACCATCCCAAATTAATTATCTGCGATGAACCAGTATCAGCATTAGATGTTTCCGTTCAGTCACAAATTCTAAATTTGATGCAAAAGTTGCGCGAAGAATTTCAGTTAACTTATGTGTTTATCGCTCACGATCTAAGCGTTGTAAAACATATAAGTGATCGGGTAGGCGTTATGTACTTGGGAGGCTTGATGGAATTAGCGGACAAGGACAAGTTGTATGAAGGTCCCAAACATCCATATACACAAGCGTTATTGTCAGCAGTACCAACACCGGACCCTGACGATGTTAGAGAACGAATTATTTTAAAAGGCGATGTACCAAGTCCAGCTAACCCTCCGACAGGGTGTGTGTTTCATACAAGATGTCCACAAGCAATGGACATTTGTAAAACAGTAAAACCAGCGTTTGAAGAGGTGGAAGATAACCATTTTGTCGCATGTCATTTGTTCATTATGTAAGGTGCTGTAGGATACCACTTCCAAAGTTGAGGTGAATGCAAACAAATCTAAGGCACCTAAATGCCAAATTAGTTCGGAGGCCTTTAGGTCATATCCACGCGGTACTAACAATCAGGGGGATGAAGATACCCCCGCTGATTGAAGATTTACTTTATAGATTTGATGAACCAGTATCAAATATATTCAGTTTTAAAGGGGGAAGAATGATGAAGGGAAAATACGCATTTTGGTCCATCCTAATGCTTTTATTCATTTTATTATTAGCAGCCTGCAGTGGGGATGGGGGAGCAGATCCCAGTGCTTCAGAAGAAGGGAACGAAGCTGGGAACGAAGAGGGTACAAGTGAGCAAAAAGGTTCAAATGCTGCTGGAGACCAGGTGTTAGTTTATGCACGCGGTGGTGATTCTGTCAGCTTGGACTTTGCTAGTATTTCCGACGGAGAATCTTCTCGGGTTACGAAAAACATTTTTGAAAGCTTACTGGACTATGATAAAGAATCTTTTGAAGTAGTCCCCGGTTTATCACACGACTGGGAAGTATCAGATGATGGTTTAAGTTATACCTTTTTCTTAGAAGAAGACGTCACCTTTCATGATGGCACACCTTTTAACGCCGAAGCTGTAAAAATCAATTTCGAACGCTGGGCAGATCCGAAACATAAATACGCGTTTACCGATCAAGGGTATGCATATCCGTTGTATGGAACGATGTTCGGCGGCTATAAAGGTGATGACACACACAATATTAAAGAAATAAATGTGATTAATGATTATGAAATTGAATTTGTTTTAAAAGCACCCCAAGGACCATTCCTGCAAAATATGGCCATGCATTATTTTGCGATGACCTCTCCTGCGGCTTTAGAAAAATATGGTCCGGATATTGGAGAAAACCCTGTAGGGACAGGTCCATTTAAATTTGTCAGCTGGAGTAAAAATGATCAAATTATTTTAGAAAAATTTGCAGATTACCGCAAAGAAGGGCTACCAAAGTTAGATCAAGTTATCTTTGAAGTTATTCCAGAGAATTCAGCACGATTAATCGCCTTACGTTCTGGAGAAGTGGATATTATTGATGGGATTAACCCAGATGATGCTGCCGGGATTGAGTCAGAAGAAGGGCTCGAGTTATACGTTCGAGGAGAAAATAATGTAGGATTTTTAGGTATGAATGTGGAAAAGGAGCCATTAAATGACAAATTAGTTCGTCAGGCCATCAATTATGCTGTTGATACAGAAGCCATTGTCGAAGCGTTGTATGCTGATTATGCAACAACAGCAATTAATTTAATTCCACCGAACTACTTTGGTTACAATGAAGAAATAAAAGCCTACGGGTATGATGTGGAGCGTGCGCAAGAATTATTAGCTGAAGCAGGATATGATAACGGGTTTGAGTTGGATCTTTGGGTCATGCCTGTGTCCAGACCATACATGCCAGACCCTGAAACGGTAGCCGAAATCGTCCAAAGCAATTTGGAGGAAGTAGGTATCACAACAAACATTGTACGAGAAGAATGGGCGCCTTATCTAGAAAAAACCGGTAAAGGGGAACATGAGCTATACTTGCTCGGTTGGTCTGGATCTAATGGGGACCCAGATTACTTCTTTGATAGCTTATTGCATGGAGATAGTATTGGCGGGGAAAACCGTTCGTTTTATAAAAACAACGAGGTGGATGAATTAATTGATCAAGCTGGAGCTGAAATTGATCAAGACCAACGTGCAGAATTGTATAAGCAAGTGCAAGCGATCCTTCATGAAGAAGCTCCAGGAGTAAACATTGTACATTCAACACCTCTTGCTGCAGCTAAAAGTGAAGTGAAAAACTTCATTCCACATCCGTCTACAAGTGATCCATTGGAAGAAGTTGAGATTGCAACGGAATAAAGCTTAAATGGATATCTTCTAGAACCAAAATAGAGTATCGTTTCGCCATCTTTGGATGGTAATTGGAAATAGCTGATCGTTTGAAAACGCTTGTGTTTGCTGCTGAATTTTTCCTTGTCCGATAAAACTTTTATATATCAGAATTTTGTTGAAAGTTAGGGTGGAGAGGTTTGGCAGCGAACTGTATCGAACAAAATAGGGGGTAACTATTATAAAATACGACACGGTTATTTTAATATACATTTTGCTTACCCTCCCTATTTTGTTGAGTTAGATCGAAATAAGATTGGGGTGAAAAGGTGACTGCATATATCATACGCCGCTTGTTGCATCTGATTCCGGTATTAATTGGAATGACATTAATTACTTTTTCGATTGTGCATTTAATACCAGGCAATCCCGCGCAAACCATCCTAGGAGAAGCAGCTACACAAGAAGCTGTTAAAAATCTCGAAGAAAGTATGGGATTAAATGAACCATATATAAAGCAATATGGGATTTATGTAACTGATTTATTGAAAGGCGATTTAGGAACGTCGTTACGAACAAAAGCTGCTATTACAAAAGAAATTTGGCCACATATTGCAGCTACGTTTGAATTAACTTTTTTTGCAATGCTATTTGCTATATTTATTGGTGTTAACGCTGGCATCATTAGTGCTTGGAAACAAAATTCCTGGTTTGATTTCTTAGCTATGCTATTCGCGCTTGTAGGAGTATCCATACCTGTTTTTTGGTTAGCTTTAATGGAACAATGGGTATTTGCTCAAGAGCTTGGATGGTTTCCTGCTTATGGAAGGGAAAATAGCCGCGATCCAATTGCAGCCATTACACAATTTTATGTGCTTGATGCATTGATTCATTTGGATTTTCCAAGAGTCTTCACTATTTTAAAGCATCTTCTATTACCTAGTATTGCACTCGGGACAATTCCGATGGCCATTATTGCAAGAATGACTCGTTCCAGTATGTTGGAGGTAATGCAGTCTGATTATATTCGAACCGTTCGAGCTAAAGGTGGAGGACAATTTCTGGTTATTTATAAACATGCTTTAAAAAATGCGACCATACCTGTCCTGACTGTAATCGGTTTGCAAACAGGTGTACTGTTAGGTGGGGCGATACTAACAGAGACGATCTTCAGTTGGCCAGGAATTGGCAGGTATGTATTTGAAGCAATTAATTATCGAGATTACCCAGTGATTCAATCAGGTATTTTAGTGATTGCGTTTCTCTTTGTCATGATTAATTTAATTGTCGATATTTTATATACGTATATTGATCCAAGGATTAAATATTAGGGGGTGATGGAATGAGTGCGGAAAAAAATAACAAGCAAGGACAGCAACTGCCGTTAACCAACCCTGCAACTCTGGATTCGCATATCGATGAGGATGACATCGAAGAAACGTCTCCATGGAAAGATACATGTAAACACTTGCAGAAAAATCGCTTTGCTATTACTGGATTTTTAATTATCCTATTTTTTGTTTTATTCGGTCTCTTAGCGCCTTTATTGACATCCTATTCTTATCAAGGACAAGACTTAGCCAATCGCTTACAACCACCGTCACCGGAGCACTGGTTTGGCACAGATGATGTGGGGAGAGATATTTTTACTCGTATCGCCTATGGTGCAAGAGTTTCTTTGCAAGTTGGTTTTTTTGCCGTCACAGGGGCGCTTGTATTTGGTACGTTACTAGGAATGATTGCCGGCTATTTTGGTCGGTGGATAGATACCATTATATCGAGAATTTTTGATATATTATTAGCATTCCCGAGTATTTTGTTGGCGATTGCGGTTGTTGCCATTTTAGGAGCTTCCTTGCAAAATGCATTAATAGCGATTGCCATTATTAATATACCAATCTTTGGAAGGATCGTTCGGTCGAAGGTTATTAGTTTGCGGGAAGAAGAATTTATCATGGCCGCCAGAGCTCAAGGAATGAAAAACGGTCGCATCATCTTCCATCATATTTTGCCTAATAGTGCCGCACCAATTATTGTACAAGCTACACTAGGGTTTGGGACAGCCATATTAGACGCAGCCGCACTGGGGTTTTTAGGGTTGGGTGCACAACCCCCAACACCTGAATGGGGAGCCATGCTGGCAGGTTCGCGTGATTTTATCCAACTAGCCCCTTGGACACTCATTTTTCCTGGTATTTCGATCATGCTAGTTGTTTTAGGCTTTAACCTTATTGGTGACGGATTGCGAGATGCTTTAGATCCTAAAATGAAAAATTAAAGGATAGTTTTTAATGAGGCGGACTCAGAATAGGATATATCCGCACATTTTGAGTCTGTCTTTTTAGTGTGTGAAAAAAGCTGATAATCCAAAGCGAATTAATTAGCTTCTGATTCCATTAATTGGCTATAGCTTGCAGATCAGCTGTTGAAAAAGTCACTCGTGGCAAATATCACCACTCGTTTAAATCAGAGAAGTCGCTCAAAAAGCTGAAAATCGCTCACAAAGGTTGAAGGGATCGCTCGTGACAGCCGGAAAAGTCGCTCGTATCATTAGAAAAATGTCTCTTGGCTTCTGTACCATTAATGATGACATCAAATGTTTACTATTGTATGATCATACGTAGGATGTTTATCCTGATAAGCCTATTGGAGTGAAAAAGATGACACAAATAACGATACTAGTAGCTGATGATGAAAAGGAAATTGCTGATTTAATTTCCATTCATTTGAAAAATGAAGGATATAATGTAATTACGGCAGCGGATGGAGCGGAAGCTTTGCAGCTTGTTCAAGAGCAAGTTGTCCACTTAGTGGTTTTAGATATTATGATGCCAAAGATGGATGGGTATGAAGTGACGCAAAGGATACGGGAAGATTATCAAATGCCAATTATTTTTGTAAGTGCAAAAACATCTGACTTTGATAAAGTGAAAGGGCTAGTTATTGGGGCTGATGATTATATGACAAAACCGTTTACGCCAATGGAATTAGTAGCCCGTGTTAATGCACAATTAAGACGGTTTACGGTGTTAAATGGGAAGAAAGAGGGCAAAAATAACGTTCTTGAATATGGTGAACTATGCATAGATAAGGATCGACGGAGCGTAACCTTATATGAAGAAGAAATTGATCTGACTCCGAAAGAGTTCGATATTTTATTCCTGTTGGCAAGTCACCCGAAGAAAGTGTTTGATGTGGAGACCATTTTTCAGCAGGTATGGGGAGAACTGTACTATGAAGGTGCGAATACTGTCATGGTACATATACGGACATTAAGGAAGAAGCTCAAGGATAAATGGATTAAAACGGTCTGGGGAGTGGGGTACAGCTTCCATGGGTAATAGGATAAAAAATTTTCGTACAAAGATGGTTATGCTGTTTGGATTAAGTATGCTGTTTGCTGGTGTTGTAACATTTTCCATTTTTTTAGGGTTGCGTTTTTATTATCACAACTATGTACAAGTAGGGGAACCTTTAGCTAATATTCGCAGCATGATAGCAACAGTGGGTGATTTCAACTTTTTTATCCTTCTATTTATTCCGCTTTCCATTATGTTTTTCTATTTGTTAACGAAGCGGTACTCCCTCTATTTTAAAGAAATTTCACAAGGAATTCATCAACTCGCGAATGGTAATTTTACACATCATGTGCAAATTGACACGAAAGATGAATTTCATGATATAGCTGAAGATATTAATGCAGCGGCGGATAAGTTGCAGCAGGCAATTGAACGTGGTGAATTTGCTGAAAGTAGCAAAGATCAATTAATTGTCAATTTAGCTCATGACTTACGAACGCCCCTAACATCTGTCCTCGGTTATTTGGATGTAGTACTTAAAGATGAGCACTTAACTGATGAACAAAAGCGACATTACTTATCCATTTCATATAAAAAATCACAGCGCTTAGAAGCTCTAATTAATGAGTTATTTGATATAACAAAAATGAACTATGGCATGCTGCAATTGGATAAGACGGAGATTAATCTTGGAGAGTTGCTCCAGCAATTGAATGAAGAATTTTATCCGATGCTTGAAAAAAATCATATCCGAACCCGGTTAGATATTCAATCCAGCTTAATGATTACTGCTGACGGTGAAAAGCTTGCTAGAGTATTTGAGAATTTGCTTACAAATGCTATTCGTTACGGTGCTGACGGAAAATTTATTGATATAAAAGCTTTTCAAGATACAAATGACATCGTTGTACAAGTTATTAATTATGGAGATAGCATTCCCGATGATGTCTTACCGAATATTTTTGAGATGTTTTTTAAACAGGATCAGTCGAGAACATATAAAGCAGGTAGCACAGGACTAGGATTATTTATTGCTAAAAATATTGTCGAACAGCATGGTGGAAGTATTGAGGCAGATAGCACAGTTATTCGAACTATATTTGAAGTTCGATTGCCAAAATAATGATATACTTCCTTATGAAAATTGGGGAGCCGGTTTAGGTTTGCTATCATGCAGACTCAGGTTGGTTCATCGGGGTAGTTCGAATGCTGCTTTAGCCTATAGCAATTGTTATGCTATAGGCTAAAGCAGCATTTGGAGCTTTAACGCGCAGTATTTTGATACGTCTGTTTAAGAAAAATTTAAGATTTACCATAGCAAAAATTTAAGTTTTCCTCTCTATCATTTAAAATGAAGGGGGGGAAAATGAAATGAAAAAAAGCAGATTGTTTTTATATATAATTATTATAGGTATTGTTGTTGCGATTATGTGGTATGACAAAAACAATAAATCCATTGTCTACATCGAACAAACACATGAAGAAGGTGAAGAACCATTACAGATAGATGTGGAAGACATTCACCGAGGGGAGCTATTATTAGTGAATGAAGAGCATGGGATAGAGAAAAGTGCCAAAACGGACATCGTAAATTTATTTGAAAATAAGCATTTAATAGGCGATTATGGGTTAATCGATAATAAAATAAAGCTATCGAAAGAAATTACCACTTATTTTAATGAGATGATAGAGGCAGCTAAAAAAGATGGTGTGAATAATTTTTTAATCAGCAGCGGTTATCGTGAGTTTCAAGAGCAAACGAAGCTGTATCAAGAAATGGGGAAGGACTATGCGTTGCCGGCAGGTTTCAGTGAGCATCAATTAGGCTTAGCACTTGATGTAGGTTCATCAGCAGGATCAATGGCAGAAGCAGAAGAAGGTGTGTGGATCGCAGAAAATGCATGGCAGTTTGGGTTTATTTTGCGCTACCCAGAGGAAAAGAAGGCGATTACAGGGATTGAATACGAGCCGTGGCATATTCGTTACGTAAGTAAACCACATAGTGCGATTATGTATGATAAAGACTTTGTTCTAGAGGAATACTTGGATTTCCTCAGGGAAAAAAAACAAATTTCTACGACAGTGGATGGGAAAAATTATCATATCCGTTACTACCCAGTATCCAAATCAATGACGGTGAATATACCAAAGAATCATAACTATACGATTTCCGGTGACAATGTAGGAGGTGTTATTGTCACTGTGTATGATTAAAGCACAAAACGAACGATCTCTGCTTTTTTTAGATAACTTCGTAATAAACATTTTAACTTGCTCCATTCATCGTGAAAATGCATTCATAATTACTTGGAACAATTTACAATAACTTAATGAAAAATATATAGAAACGTACTCTCCTCTATGTCATAGTATAACTATACGTTTATATGAATCTAGTAAATGGGAGGGTATGTATGGCTAACCAGATACGTATGAAATGGATTTATGTTTTATTGATTGTGGTTCTGATTTTTTCAAATGTTGCTCCGGTAACTGTAGTTGCTGCTGGAGAAACGGGCGCAGCGGATGAACTAATTATATCAGAGTATGTCGAAGGTAGCTCTCAAAATAAGGCAATTGAAATTTATAATGGTACAGGTGCTGATGTAAATCTCGCAAGCTATCAATTAAAGTTGTACAGTAATGGAAAAACTGAGCCGAGCAACACAGAAAATTTGGAAGGAACGTTAAGCCATGGCGATGTTCTTGTACTTGCTCATGGTCAAGCAAATGATACTATTAAGCAAGTAGCCGATAGTACTTCGGCAGTTGTCAATTTTAATGGGAACGATGCAATTGCTTTAGAAAAGAACGGTGAAATAATCGATTTGTTCGGTGCAATAGGGGACGAGTCAGATTTTGCTAAGGACAAGACGTTAGTTAGAAATACAAATGTGACTACACCAACTTCAACCTATAACGCTAGCCAATGGACCGATTATGGCAAGGACATATTTACTTATTTAGGAAGCCATACGATGGATGGGAATGATGAGAATAATCCTGGTGAACCGACGGATCCAGACCCCAATCCAGAACCAGATCCCGAAACCCACACGATTGGCGAAGCAAGACAATTAGCAGATGGTTCTGAAGTCGTTGTGGAAGGAATTGTTACGGCTAATTCTGAAGCATTAAGCAATGGCAACCAGTTTTCTACATATATCCAAGATGAAACAGCTGGAATAAATTTATTTAAGTATGAACAAGGTGATTTACCCGAAGTTCAAAAAGGAGATCGTGTCAAAGTAACAGGGACGATGGATTCTTATAATGGCTTAAAAGAAATTGTGCCAGCTTCGATTGAAATACTTGAACGAGGACAAGCCCTACCAGAAGTACAGCAGATAACATTGGAAGATTTGCAAAATAAAGAGGTAGCGGAGTCCTACGAAGGTGAGCTTGTACGTGTAAATGGCTATATTAATTCCATTCCTAGTTCTCCCGCTGGCGGCGGATACAATGTAACGTTTATCGATCAAGACTATAACTCCGCATTATTACGAATGATGGAAAATGCTGTTGATATTAGTCAAGTTGAAGAGAAGCAATGGTACGATATTACCGGAATTGTTAGTCAATACAATGATCATCAGCTGTTGCCTACTGAACAGGCTGATTTACAAGTAGCTGAGGAGCAGCCAGACCCTCCTTCAGCTGCAGGGGAATATGAAACCGCCGTGGAAAAAATAACCGATGGGGATACTATTCGAATTGCTGATCCCGTGTTTGGAAGTAATCGTGTTCGGTTTGTAAATATGGATAC
Organism: Virgibacillus sp. 6R; assembly: GCF_001895305.1. Lineage (NCBI taxonomy): Bacteria > Bacillati > Bacillota > Bacilli > Caryophanales > Bacillaceae > Virgibacillus > Virgibacillus sp. 6R. The sequence continues at coordinate 3,108,467 of NZ_CP017762.1, forward strand.
TCCAGAAACATATGCAGCAAAAAATAAAGCTCCAGAACGTCAAGCGATTAATGAAAATCAAAAATATCATGGTGATGAAGCGACAGCACATATCGGAACGTATATTCAGCCAGGCGATAAAATTACTGTCAAAGTTGGAGAACAGCCGACAGATAATTATGGACGTCTGCTAGCAGAAGTTATTACAGCTGACGGGAAGAATGTTAATCTCGAAATGGTACGTGATGGCTATGCTGTATCCTATTTCATTGCACCTATTGACGAAGAGGCATACCCGAAATATCAGCAAGCCGTTAAAGAAGCAAAAGATCAAGGGTTAGGTATTTGGGGTGCGGATAATCCGCTGATGGAATTACCGTTTGCATTTCGTGCGAATGATGATCAAAAAGGCTTCTTGCGCTTTGTCGGTAATTCAGATACAAAAGAATACGTCATTCCAGATGATTGGGCAGACGTACCTGTAGAAAAGCGCGTGTTTTTCTCAAGCCCAGAGGAAGCAGAATCCTATGGTTATCAGCCAGCAGGTGAAGGAAATCCTGTAGAAGATAACTTGCTTGTGCAATTTTTAAGCATGAATGATCTACACGGGAAAATTGATCAACAATACGATTTAGATCCAGATGGAGACGGCGTATTTGATACGTATGGTCGCATGGATTTTGTTGCATCAGCTTTAAAGGAAAGAGAGCAGGACAACCCAAATACATTTATCGTGCATGCTGGTGATATGATCGGTGGAAGCTCACCAATTTCTGGATTGCTTCAGGATGAGCCAACAGTGGAAATTCTTGAAGAAATTGGCTTTGATGTCGGTACGGTTGGGAACCATGAGTTTGACGAAGGTACGGAAGAATTTATGCGTATGCTAAATGGGGGAGAACATCCAGAAGGAAAAGGTACAGAGGGTTATGATGGGATGAATTTCCCGCAGCTTTGTGCAAATTGTGTTGACAAGGAAACGGGTGATACGATTCTACCTCCATATCACATCGAAGAAGTTGATGGTGAAAAGATTGGTTTTGTAGGGGTAAACACGCAAACATCTGCTAATATGGTAATATCTGAGGGGATCGCGGATATTAAATTTACCGATGAAACAGCAGCTGTCAATAATGCAGTAGCCGAGCTACAGCAACAAGGCGTTGAAGCAATTGTTGTATTAGCACATATTCCTGCCGATCAAGCAGGCGATGGTGCAACTGGAGAAGCGGCTGATTTAGCAAGAGAAGTTGATGACGCGGTCGATATCATTTTTGCTGCCCATAATCACCAAGTAGTAGATCGTATCGTTGACGATAAATTAATCGTTCAAGCGTCTGAATATGGCAAAGCTTTTGCTGATGTAGATGTGGAAATTGATCGCACGACTGGCGATATTGTTAAAAAAGATGCTGACGTAGTATTTGTGACGCAAAGCGACTACGAAGCAGATCCTGCTGTCAGTGATATTCTAGCGAAATATGAAAACCAAATTGCTCCAATTATGAATGAAGTAGTTGGGTATAATGCAACTGATTTAACGGGCGATTACACCAATGAAGGTGATCACGGGTTAGGAAATCTAATTGCGGATGGAATGAATTCGATCATGGATAGTGATTTCGCGATGATGAATGGTGGCGGTATTCGCGATGATTTGTTAGCTGGAAAAGTAACCTGGGGAGACTTGTATAATATTCAACCATTTGGAAACACATTAATGACCTTTGAAATTAAAGGGAAAGACCTGGCGCCGATTATTAATGCACAACTGTCACCAATATACGGACCAGACTATAGCATTAGTGGTTTCCACTACACATGGAATCCTGAGACGAATCAAGTAGTAGATGTTACGTATCCAGATGGTACACCAATTGAGGCGGATAAGGTGTTCACCTTAACTGTAAATAATTATATGGGTACTTCGAAAAATCCGAAGCACAGCCCAATTAGTGAACTTGGTAAAAATCCAGTTATGGGACCATCTGATCTTGATGCAACGGTTGAATTTGTCAAAAGCTTAAATACAACGGAGAATAATCCGTTCCTATTTGAAGCTGAAGGCAGAATTTCTGTTGCCAAAGATGAAGAGCCACCACTAAACCCTGGAGGCGGTACAGGGAACCCAGGAACTGGTAATGGTGAAGGTCCAGGAAATAGTGGAAACGATGGCGATAACGGAAACAATGGTAACAACGACAATAACAACACCGGCGATAACAACGGCAATAACGGCAACAATAACGGCAACAATAACAATAACAGCAATATGAATCATGATGGTGGTGCTACACCAGGAAAGGATAACGATGACCGTGACAATGGAAACAACGCTGGTAACGGTTCGTCAAGTAACAACGCAAATGGCACTTTAATTGGGAATACTGATCATAACGTATCAGAAACACCAGGAAGTAAAAATGACGATAGAAGCATATTGCCAAATACGGCAACAAACATATATAATTTGTTATTCGCTGGTGTAGCTCTCATTGTTCTCGGTGTAGCATTGTATATGAGAAAACGATTTAGAGCAAAAAAAGCAAGCTAAATACCAATCGAAAAAGGGGCACATGAAACGCATGAAGCCCCTTTTTCTAATGAGATAAGAAAGTATAAAACATGTTATTATGCTCTTTCCAACATGCGCTCAAGTGCAAGACGAGCACGGGAAGCAGTTTCTGTATCTACAGTAATTTGATTAATCGGTGATCCTTGCTGAATTTTTTCTAAAGACCAGAGCAGGTGTGGTAGATCAATTCGATTCATTGTTAAACATGGACACATATATGGGTTTAGCGAAATAATATGCTTATCAGGATGTTGGTTCATTATTCGTTGGACGAGATTCATCTCCGTTCCAATCGCCCAAGAGGTTCCTGTCTTTGCCTGTTCAATCGTTTCAATAATATATTTGGTGCTGCCATTATAATCAGCAGCATCCACCACTTCCTTCTTGCACTCGGGATGGACAATAATAGTCATGTTGGGGTGTTCTTTTCGTACGTAGTCCACATTATTTAGAGTGAAGTTTTCATGCACGGAGCAATGCCCCTTCCATAAAATTACTTTTATTTTCTGTACATCTCCAGTAAAAACGAGCTCATCTTGGATTGGATCCCATATTGCCATTTCTGTTTCATCAATACCAAGATCAGAAGCAGTGTTCCTCCCTAAATGCTGATCTGGCAAAAATAAAATCCGTTCTTTTTGTGTAAATGCCCATTCCACCATCTTGTGTGCATTCGATGAAGTAACAGTAGCACCCCCATGTTCACCGACAAATGCTTTAATTGCCGCTGTCGAATTTACATATGTCAACGGTAGAATAGAATCATCAAATTGTTGCCTGAGCTTTTCCCAAGCGCGTTCAGTTTGATAGATGTCAGCCATATCTGCTAGAGAACAACCTGCTCTCATATCAGGTAAGAGCACCATTTGCTCATTATTTGTTAACATATCGGCGGTCTCCGCCATAAAATGAACCCCGCAAAATACAATGTAAGCTGCTTCTTTATTTTGTGCAGATACTTGGGCAAGCTGAAGAGAGTCGCCAACAGCGTCAGCAAATTGAATGACTTCGTCTTTTTGATAATGATGTCCGGGAATGAATAAGGCATTGCCTAAATCAAGCTTTATTTGTTTAACCCGATCCTCCATTTCTTGCTTCGATAAGGCTAGATATTCTTTCGGAATGGATGTGGATGGTTGGGTTAACTCTTTAAGCAGATCCATATATAAAACTCCTTTTTAATAAGATAAGAAACTATAAAATGAGGTGCTTATGGATAACGAAATAACCGAAGCCACGTCCGGCTGCAGCGCCCAGCAACTAGGCGACTTTAGAAATGCGCCCTACGATAAGTCATCATCGGTTCGTTACCTCACCGTGATTCCTAAATCTTTAGTTGATTCGTTCCATTCGCTACGTTGCTAAACGGGCGCCCTGCGCCTTTGTTCCACTATAGGAAAGAAAACGTTAGTATATAGAGGGAGTATAAGATTTTTTTGGTTTATAGTATAAGAAAAACAAAGGCTTCCGCCATAAGACTTGGCGACAAGCCAAGTTTTTCTAATGACTTTAAGTAATATTAGGTTCACATATAGACAGAAGCGCTTATATCTAATGACGGTGCTGCATGTGTTAAATAACCTAATGAGATAAAATCAACCCCACTTTTTGCATAATTCAGTAATTGCTCCAACTGGATACCGCCAGAAGCCTCAGTGATTATCGTTTTTGGAACATGGTGAATCCAATTCCTAATCATTTCTGGAGAGCAATTATCAAACATAATAATATCGACTTCATTGGCAATCGCCTCTAATAATTGATCTTCTGATTCAATTTCAACTTCTATTTTCACTGTATGACCAAGCCTGGACTTTATCCTTTGTACGGCATTTGTAATTGAGCCAGAAAAGGCAATATGATTATCCTTAATCATCACTGCGTCAGATAAACCGTATCGATGATTATATCCGCCTCCACATCGTACCGCCTGTTTTTCCAACATACGTAATCCAGGTGTCGTTTTTCTAGTATCACAAATTTTTACGTCTGTTTCATTCACCATTTGTACAGCTTTTGAGGTTAATGTAGCAATTCCGCTCATTCGTTGGAGCAGATTTAAGATCACCCTTTCCGCTTGTAATAGATTGATGATCGATCCTGATGCAGTAGCAATTACGTCACCAACTCCTAGATGGTCTCCGTTTTCTTTATTTCTAATAAGCTGAATAGGAGCATGGATAATTTGAAAACCCAAATCTATAATTTCAGCACCGCAAAAAATCCCTGGTTCTTTAGCATGAAATGTGATGGTTCCTTGCATATGTGTATCGAACAAATTTTGGCTCGTCATATCGCCATGTCCAATATCTTCTAAATAGAATTGATTAAGCATGGTGTTTAATTGTATAAGGTTGATCATAGGTTACCTCCATTCTATTCGTCGATTTAAAATGAACGATCCGTTTTTGTAGCCAATACTCGTTATCTTTATTGGGAAAATCGGAGCGAATATGGCAACCTCTTGTTTCTGTACGGTGTAATGCTGCATCTGTTATCAGGCGAGCAGCAATCCACATAAAATATACTTGAATCGTGGAACGATCGCTTTGTTCGATTTGTTTAAAGGGATCAATTTGATAAGCGTCTAGCCATCTTAATTGTTTAGATAAACAATCATGATCACGAATAATTCCAACTGCTTGCATCATAGATTGCTGTAGTTCTTGTTTGGTAAATGGTAGTTTAGTAAGTTGTTCTCGATGTTGTTTCTTTGGTGTGAAATCAATCGTTTGCAAATTGTCATGTTGTTGGACGATGTAGGCTGCTAAACGTTTTCCATAAACAAGCCCCTCCAATAAAGAGTTGCTGGCAAGACGATTTGCACCGTGAACACCACTTGCTGCAACTTCACCAATAGCATATAAGCCTTTCACTGAGGTAGCGCCCCAATCGTCAATAACGACACCTCCGATCATAAAGTGTGCTCCAGGGACGACAGGAATTTTTCCTTTTTGAATGGAAACACCATGTTGTTTGCACATGTTAGTTATTGCAGGAAATCTGGAGCTGAAATCTTTTACTGGTGTAATGTCTAAATATACTTTTCTTCCTGCTTTGATTTGCTGAAATATTTCATGTGCAACGATGTGCCTAGGGGCTAAATCACCTAACGGATGAACATGCACCATGAATTGTTCATTTAAATCATTTTTTAAGGTCGCGCCCGCCCCACGAACGGCTTCAGAAACAAGTCCTATACTTCTTCCATTTATATGGAGGAGGGTTGGATGAAATTGGAAAAATTCCATGTCACTAAGTTTTGCTCCTACTCGATAAGCAAGTGCTACACCATCGCCTGCAACAGACCAAGTATTAGACGTGCTTGCATATAGTTCACCAGCTCCGCCGGTTGCGAGAACGACGTGTGGAGCGACATAAGTATGACATGATCCATCTATGTCTTTCGTTATAACGCCAATACATCTTTCTGCTTTGTTTTGCAATAAATCGATTACCATTTTGTTTTCCAGCCATTGGACACGCTTTGACAAATACAACTGGCGGAGAAGAAACTCTGTCATATATTTTCCAGTTTGATCTCCCCCACAGTGGGTAATGCGTGCTTTACTGTGGGCTCCTTCTAAGCCTAAGGCGATATTGCCATCTGAATGCATATCAAATGGAGCAACTCGAATCCAATCCTTAATGATTTGCCTTCCTTCCGTGACTAATGTGTGAATGGCTGCGGCATGTCCATGTTCATCTGCAGCAGTAATAGTGTCCATGTAATGATCATAGAGGCTATCGGTTGCGGAAATAGCAGCAGCAATCCCTCCTTGAGCTCGATAAGAATTGCTATCTTTTATATAACCTTTTGTGATTATCATCACATTAAACTGTTCTTTAAGTTGGCAGGCAAGTTGTAATGCAGCAATCCCACTGCCAATAATTATTATGTCTGTTCCTTTCACTGTGAACTCACCTTTTTTACATATGTCTTGACACATATCATTACATATTATTAAGCTAAATACAAGTGTTATATCATTATTTTTTATAGGCTATAAAAATCAGTTAAAAATAAAAAGCAAGTTTGGACAAAAAAGTTGTTAAAAATAAGTGCTTTAAAGAGGGGGAAGAAGGGGAAATGTTGTCTGAAAAATATAATAAAGTATAAAACGCTAGGCTCTAAGTATAAGAAAAACTACAGCTTTCACTAAAAGATTGCGACAAGCCAAGTTTTTCTAAGAGTAGGTAAGAAATATGAATCGGGTTGACGGAAAGGGGATGAAAATAAAGTGATATATCTTGATTATGCCGCTACAACGCCAATAGATGAAGAAGTATTAGTCATCTATCAGCAGGTGGCTGCAAATTATTGGGGAAATACAAGTAGCCTACACCATATAGGAGGAGAAGCAAAACAAGTACTGGAAAACAGTCGTAAAAGTTTAGCGTCATTATTACATGTTCCGCCAAGAGGGATTTATTTTACCTCAGGTGGCACAGAATCCAACCAGCTTGCAATTGTATCACTTGCACTCAGTCAGTCGTATAAAGGCAAGCATATTATAACTTCACAAGCAGAACATTCTTCTGTTTTTTCAGCTTTATCGTATCTGGAAAACAGTGGGTTTGAGGTTACGAAGGTACCGTATACGAAAGATGGACAAGTAGATCTGCTTCAGTTAGAAAAAGCAATTCGTTCTGATACAATTATGACAACGATTGGATATGTTAACTCAGAAATTGGCTCTATTCAACCACTTGAGAAAATTCGCCAGCTATTGCACGCAGAAATAATTTTTCATACTGATGCTGTCCAAGCCTTTGGTAAAGTTGATCTGTCAAATCTGCATAAGGTCGTCGACAGCTTTTCCATCTCATCACATAAATTATATGGTCCGAAAGGTGTAGGAGCAGTTTATATTCAACCTAGATGTGCTGTTAAAGGTATATTTCCTTTACAAACTCATGAACACGGGATTCGTGGCGGAACGGTTAACGCTCCTGGTATTGCGGCTTTTGTTGCCGCGGCATTAAAGTACGTTGGAGAAGAATGGGAGAGAGCAATTAAATTAAGGCGGCTGTTCTTAGCAGAGTTAAGGAGAGAGCTAAAGTCGCAGCAACAAGTAATTGAATCATCTGTATCACAGTTACCTCATATTGTTGGTCTTACATTTCCTAATTATGAAGGTCAATTAATTATGTTAGAATGTAGTCGAAAAGGCTTTTGCATATCAACTGGAACTGCCTGTGGGCAAGCATCAGCGACAGCAGGAAAAACAATGGTAGCGATGGGATATTCAGAGGAGAGACAAAAGGAGTTTATTCGAATTTCGTTCGGCAAAGATACGAGCGAAAATGATATTGTTCAATTAGTACAAGTATTGAAGGAAATTGTTGGATTAAATAAGGAAATAGGTGATGAAGATTGCGAGAAAAGAAAAAAGTGTTCGGTGAAGAACGAAGGGATTTAATTTTAAGTCTATTAAAAAATGCCAATACCCCAATTACTGGCGGGGAACTGGCAAAAAGGACCAATGTTAGCCGTCAAGTTATTGTTAATGATGTAACTTTGCTAAAAGCGAGGAAGGAACCAATTATTGCTACGAGCCAAGGATATATATATTTGTCTCCCAGGGCCGATGGTAGCGTAGAAAAGACGATTGCCTGTCAGCATACACCTGATGAAGCAGAAGCGGAATTAACGATCCTTGTCGACTATGGAATAACGGTAAAGGATGTAACGATAGAGCATCTCGTTTATGGCGATTTGACAGCTTCCATTATGGTATCGAATCGAAAGGAAGTAGAGCAATTTATTCACAAAATCACATCCACTGGTGCAGCATATTTGTCTGAACTTACAGGTGGCGTCCATTTGCATACATTGCTTGCCGATAAAGAAGAACAACTAAATGAAGCAGAAATAGCTTTAAAGCAAGCGGGATTCTTGATGGAGACAAACGAAACATGAAATAATTAACATAGTTTAATTCTATTTAATGGAAGGGGATGTCAGAATTGATTGGCATCGAGAGCTCCTATTAAATTAATTGGAAGAATGCTATTTGTAGATTTAATATAAAGTTTGATCATAATAAACCTGAATGATTCATAGAAATAACGTTATAACTTATGAATGCTTATACACTAAAGAATGAAGTCAAGAAAGCTGGCGTTCGATTTTATCAAAAGAGGGGAACGATGAAAACTATATCAAAGAAGCTAAAAATGGTTTTTATTTTGACCGTACGAGCAACCATTCTTTTGAAATGAACATGCAAGAATGATGCTGAACCTATTAGCGTATAACTTAACAAACTGGTTCCGCACGCTTTGTTTTCCAGATGAACAATAGAATATGCAAATGCATACGATACGCACCAAGATCATTAAAGTCGCTAGGAGATTGGTTAAATCGGGTAGATCTTTGTACTTTAAACTATCGTCTAGTTTTGTGTACCAATCTTTTTTCTGGAAGATACTACAACGAGTCCTAACCCTACAATTAGAATAGAATAATTTAGCTAGCAAAGGAAAAGCACGAAGACTCCTTGAAAATGAACAACACATTTTCTTCGTGCGATGTTTCGCTGACGTAGTCTTCCTCCCGTGGGAAAGCACAGTGGGAAGCGCCCGCAGAAAAAGCGAACTTCTTTTTCGAGGAGGCTGAGCGCAATCCCGCGGGAAGCATATTGTTTTTCCGAAGCGGTTTCATTAGAATTTGGTAAAGAGTCATTATTTCTCCATTATTTTAAAAAAAATACTGGAAAGGCCAAGGGGTTAGTACGCCCAAAAACAGAGTTTTTTAAGGACTGGAGTCATCCATGGAGAAAAAATTGCATGTCTTCTATTTTTTAGACCTATTATTGATTCATATCATTACTTTTTAATTTTTTCTCCGGTCATTTTAGAGGTATGAATAATTCAGGTTTAAGTATTTTTTTAATTGTCAGTAAATTGAAGTCGCATAAAATACCTGAAATAATCAATTCGTTCAGTTGAGAATTGTTATCAATTATTGTATATTAGATAGTAACGATACATATGATTGAATAAGGAGAATATATAATGCAAATATACTGGACTAAAATAAATAAGATTATTGAAGAAACGCCTGAGGTTAAAACGTACCTGCTCGACTGTCCGGAAGACTTCACATGGGAAGAAGGTTCCCACACCCACTTCGCACTAAAAGGTTTTAATGCTGGAGATAAACCAAACCGTAGCCTGATTCGCCACATGTCAATCTCCACTTTACCGCACGAAAATTCAATCGGTATCACAACACGCATCAGAGAGCAGTGCTCTGAGTTTAAAACAATTTTAAGAAATCTTGAGGTCGGCAATGAAGTTGCAATATTTAAAACTCATTCGAATGTACCACTAAAAAGAGAAGACAAAAATGTTTGCCTACTGTCATCAGGCGTCGGTCTGGCAACTTTCAGACCGCTTGTACTTGATTATTTCGAACGTTCTGACAACGTAAATCAAATACATTCTCTGAACATCGATTCGTCAAAAGATTTTTTATTCACTAATATTTTTGAATCTGTACCTGACAAGAAGTTCACATCACAATTCGTCGATAACCGTAAAGATTACTATGAAGAAGTGAAAAATCTTGCTGTAGACAAGGATGGACTCTTCTATGTTGTCGGCAGCGACGAATTCCTCGTGCAGAACATTGAAGTACTGCGTGGGCAGGGCATCAAGCCGAAACAGATTATGCTCGACAAGCATAAACAAGAACTGCCTGAGTTTTTATCATTTGATTTGTCAATTTAAGACGTGACAAAAAATTTTTCTTGGTAAATACTAAATAGATGCTCCATTAACGAGAGCGATTGTTGAGGATCACAGGCAATAAATAATCAAACTTTATTATTATAACTGTATAGAGTTTCACGGGAAACGAACCTGTTTTGATAAATCTATTTTCAAAACAGGTTCATTTAATTATAACTTAACATATTGGTTTTTAAGGATTTTTTGAGCAAACTTTATTTAAAGCTACACTGTTCACAAGAAGTTAGGACGTAGGCAATAAGAACAAGAAAAACATCCCACATTTGCTAAACGCTTTCCTCATCATAGACAAATACATGTGATAGAAATGGAAGCAGAGTACAATGCTTGAACAGGAAGATATGCGAAGAGAAAGATTCATGCTTGAGGCATATTTTTATTTAAGCATACAAAAGGGGGAGTACCGTAACTAATGTCACTGCACTCCCCTTATTGTGATGGAGTCAAGGGGGATCGAACCCCTGACCTCTACGCTGCCAGCGTAGCGCTCTCCCAGCTGAGCTATGACCCCGTATAGACACAAATCTTATTATAAGTAACTATGTACATTATTTCAAGTGTTATGTATAGGGAAAACGATTAAAATATAAATAGATGACTATTTTTTGAACTTTAACTATTTCCAAAGACTATTTTAGAATAAATAGTTACGTTTCTATTAAAAATAATAAACATGGCTAAACCAAGCGTGAATCAAAGGGAACACGATTGTCATTTGGTTATAAATAATTAGTTTTCATTGTGAAAATATCACAATTTTTCGAAGTTTGACGTTTGAAATACAGAGGAGTACCATAAGTACAACAAAAAGTATAATTATCAGTTTATTCTGAAGGAGTTTGAATTATGTCAACACATAGTAAAGAAGAAATTGTACAGAGCGTCCCCCAGACAGGTTTTTTTGGACATCCGAGAGGTCTATTTACACTTTTCTTCACAGAATTTTGGGAACGTTTCTCCTACTATGGAATGCGTGCGCTTTTACTTTATTATATGTATACCGAAGTTGCTAGTGGCGGCTTGGGTATCGCCAATGATACGGCTAAATCCATTATGGCAATTTATGGATCACTCGTGTATATGTCAGGAATTATCGGCGGGTGGATTGCCGATCGATTATTAGGAACGCAACAGACAGTATTTTACGGTGGCGTACTGATTATGGCTGGTCATATTGTGTTAGCACTACCTGCAGGAGTAACAGGATTGTTTTTATCCATGTTTTTAATTGTTATGGGTACTGGTTTGTTAAAGCCAAATGTATCCAGTGTCGTTGGGGATCTTTACCGTTTATCAGATGTAAGAAGAGATTCAGCATTTAGCATATTTTACATGGGAATTAATATGGGGGCACTTATTGCACCGTTAATCGTTGGTACGTTAGGACAAGAATATAATTATCATTTAGGCTTTGGTGTAGCGGCAGTAGGTATGTTATTAGGTTTGATCGTTTTTGTAATTACTAAAAAACAATACCTTGGTTTAGCAGGAACTTATGTACCGAATCCACTTGCCAAAGAAGAAAAGAAAAAAGTATTTGGTAGAATCACTACAGGTATTGTTATTATCATTTTATTAGGTGCTATCACTATGCAAACAGGATTGTTAACCATTAATCGATTTACTTATCTTGTTAGTATATTAGGTATTATAATACCTACGCTTTATTTTATCGTTATGTATCGTAGTCCAAAAACAAATGCAGACGAAAAATCAAGATTGCTTGCCTACATTCCTTTGTTCATCGCTGCCATTATGTTTTGGGCGATACAGGAGCAGGGCTCTATTATTTTAGCAGAGTATGCGGACAAACGGACACAATTAGAATTTCTTGGTATAGATCTAAAATCGTCTTGGTTTCAGTCGCTAAATCCATTATTTATCGTCGCTTTGGCTCCAGTATTTGCCGGGCTATGGATGAAATTAGGTGAACGGCAACCATCAACGTCGAAAAAGTTTTCTCTCGGCTTGTTCTTTGCTGGCTTATCCTTTTTAGTTATGATTATCCCAGCTTCGATCAATGGAACGGATAGCTTAGTAAGCCCTATATGGCTTGTACTTAGCTTTTTACTCGTTGTTATTGGAGAACTATGCTTGTCTCCTGTAGGTTTATCCGCAACAACAAAGCTTGCTCCAGTAGCATTTTCTGCGCAAACAATGAGTCTTTGGTTTTTATCCAATGCTTCAGCACAGGCCATTAATGCGCAAATTGTGAAGCTTTATAAACCAGCAACAGAAATAATATATTTTGGCGTCATTGGAACAATTGCTATTTTTCTAGGTTTAGCATTATTCCTGTTATCACCAATAATTCAACGTTTCATGAAAGGTATTCGTTAATCCTTGTTATGTTGGTACGGGTTACATGTAGTGCTATACTAGTACTAGTTATTGTATCCACATGTAACCGGGGATATGCCCTCCATCTAACGCTGAAGACATTATTAAGAGTAAATCAGAAATAACGTTATTAAAACAATTTTATTTTAAAGTACTTTCGAAATTCATCTCCCTCTTCAAGCGTGTGAAGGGCGTAGCCCAACGGTAAGGGGGAGATGAATTTCGGTTGGGCGACAGCCCAAAGGCTTTTTCTTTTCCCTTTTTGTTCAACATAGTATAATCAGTTTGATAAAGTATAAGGGGTGATATAACAATGGAATTGGACAGTAATAATCATTCAGTGTTCTCGATGTATTACCATCTCGTGTTAGTCGTGAAGTATCGAAGAAAAGTAATAAATGATACCATTTCAGACTATGCCAAAGATAAATTTGTGTCATTGAGTGAAAAATATAATATCACATTAGTCGAATGAAACCATGATATTGACCATATTCATATTTTGTTCAAAGCACACCCCAACAGTGAATTATAAATTCATCAATACCTATAAAAGTGCCAGTTCAAGGCTTATTAAGAAGGATTTTCCCCATGTTCGTAAAAAGTTATGGAAAGAAATGTTTTGGTCAAGAAGCTTTTGTTTGTTGACAACGGGCGGTTCACCTATGGAAGTGGTAAAAAAATATATTGAAAATCAAGGGATAAAGTGAGGTGATTTGATATGGCTAAACAAAATAAAGCGTACAAGTTTAGGTTGTATCCAACAGATGAACAGGCTTTGATTATACGCAAAACTTTCGGATGTGTTCGTTTAGTCTACAACAAGATGTTAGCTGAACGTAAAGGGACTTATGAATTATCGAAAGATGATAAAGATGCCTTAAAAAAGGTGAAGCACCCTACACCCGCCAAGTACAAAAAAGAGTATGAATGGCTAAAGGAAGTAGATTCATTAGCGTTAGCGAACGCACAACTAAACTTGGATAGGGCGTATAAAGCATTCTTCAAAGGGATGGCCAAGTTCCCAAAATTCAAAAGTAAACGACACAAGCAAAGCTACACAACAAATGTCGTAAACGGTAATATTCAATTGTTGGATGGTCATATCAAATTACCCAAATTAAAAATGGTCAAAATCAAGCAACATCGAGAAATTCCTTCAGAGTACAACATCAAATCTTGTACCCTGTCTATGACTGCATCAGGAAAATACTATATTTCTATTCTTACAGAATACGAGAAGGAGATTGATCACAAGGAAATTGAAAGCGTTGTCGGATTAGATTTTGCGATGGATGGACTATTTGTCGACAGTGAGGGTGAGAAAGCCAATTACCCTAAGTTTTATCGACAAATGCTTGAAAAATTAGCTAAAGAACAACGTAAACTTTCTCGTAAAAAGAAAGGGTCTTCGAACTGGAATAAACAACGCATTCATGTAGCTAAAATTCAAGAAAAAGTCGCCAATCAACGCAAGAATTTTCTTCACCATAAATCAAAGAAATTAGCGACTAGTTATGATGCCGTTGTGATTGAGGATTTGGACATGAAAGGGATGTCACAAGCCCTAAAGTTTGGCAAAAGTGTTGCTGATAATGGTTGGGGAATGTTCACCTCTTTCTTACAATACAAACTAAAAGAACAAGGGAAACAACTTATCAAAATTGACAAATGGTTTCCATCCACCAAAACCTGTTCAAATTGTGGTTCGGTAAAAGAAGTCAGGTTATCTGAACGTACCTACCAATGTACTTGCGGTCTAAGTCTCCATAGAGATTATAATTCAGCACTCAATATCAAAAAAGAAGGCATTCGCCTATTATCAAGTGCCGCCTAATAAAAATATAAACTTTTGGAACAAGAGGGTTAGCTTGGTCAACTTCGTCAGCTACCAAAAGTGGCGATTACCCAAGAAGCCCCCACTTCAAGCAACCCGTAAGGGTGGTAAGTGGTGGGAGTAGTTCACAGTGTATTTCTTGAATGTTTGTTCTGTCATTTTTTAAGAGGCTGGGACATAACGAAAGCGGCTGATTAAAAACGAACCATAAATCGCCAATTGTGTATACGCAAGTTTTAGCGTAGTCAAAATAGGTAGACTCCTGCGGGAACAGCGCGAGCTGAAGATCCCACAGAAAAGCGGTTTTTGCCTTCCTAGGAAGCTGAAGAGACCTGCGGAAAGCGAAGTATTTTGACATAACGGTAATAAAAATTTTTTAATGTTAGAAAAACTTGGCTTGTCGCCAAGTCTTATGGCGGAAGCCTTTGTTTTTCTTATACTATAAACCAAAAAAACCTTATACTTTCCTATAGTGCAAATAAGCCGAATAATTATAAATGGATTGTTCGGCTTTTGCTATATAGTATTTGCTTATGTCCCAGCCTCTTTACTCTTCTGTTTGCGCTAGACAAACTAATTTCCAGTTTTTTATTTCTTAGGTTGAATAAATTTTAAACATGGAGGTTTCTTGATCGATAGACTTCGCGATTTCAAATGCTTCTTGCTGGCTTTTATTATTATTTACCATCTCATACATAAATCTGATGATAAACATTAAGTTAGAATTACCATCTATATAATCATCAGGGCCTAGATAAGAATGACATCCACTTTTAAGGAAGGCTTTTCCCAATGATTCTCTACCCAACGTACAACCTGCTGCAATAACTCTTATGCCTTCCAGTTTTGCAAATCGTAGTACATCTTGAGCGTCAAAAAACTTCCCGCTTGGCTCATCAGGTTCATAGATTTCCTCAGCTAATTCGTTTATACAAAATCTGCCTTCATCACCATGGAAGTTTAATATTAAATAATCTATTTTATCTTCGCGATCTTTACCCGATAATATATTTACAAGATCATTTGGTCTTCCTAACCAATGCATAGTAACCCTTACCCCAAAGTATTCAAGAGTTGATCGTAATGCATAGGATTCCATAGCGCAATCAGGCCCCACAGCTAAACTTACATATAATTCAGGTTTACTCATTTCTATAACCCCATTATAAATTTTTATTTATTATATACTTTTTTAGTTTAAAATTCTGCTTTTAAGAGTTTTTGACTTGGCCTTCATAAAAACAATCTCTTAGTTAATCAATGTAGGCTTATTAACACATGCTTGTCAAGCGTCAGTATTTTGAAGGTTTAATGGGTAACATCTTATTAAAGGAATGGGTACCTACATTTACCCCCCAAATTTTTCAGTATTTTATAAGTGTAGCCCTCTATTCTCGAAATAGGAATAGTATGTTTTCCATTTGTGATATTCATTACGTAGCGGGAGAGGGAACCTTATGCTGTGAAATTTTATTCTGTTTATCCCGTATATAATGTACTGTACGACTCCCACTTCAAGAGTGGGATAATTGTCTAAGTGGGAGATAACAGCACTTAAATACCCAATTTCGTAAGATGCCTTTAGGTCATACCATTACAGTACTAACAAGCCGTGGGGATGAATGAAAACCCCCACGGATGGAAGATTCAGTTTTTGTGAAGCAGTATTTTCCAAAGTCGTTTTTCTACCCCGTTCTTTACATTCATGAAATAATTGCGATATATTGTTGGTAATTAAAAAATTGTAGATTCGTAAAGGAGTGAAGTATCGGTGAAAAAACAAGATGTAAAAATTGCCAATCGGGAAGCATGGATAGGCCTAGGTTTAGTTGTGTTTAATTTTGTGTGGTGGTTTGCTTTCGCTTACGGATTAGGAAATAAACAGCCTGATCAATATACATATATTTTGGGGTTGCCGGCATGGTTTTTTTATAGTTGTGTGCTTGGATTTATTGTTATGGCAATTCTCGTTACAATCGTTGTGAAAAAGTTTTTCGTAGCTATTTCATTTGATGAGGAGAAGGACGCAGAATGAATTGGGAATCACTTGTACCATTAATTGTAATTTTAATCATTATTTTTGGAGTGGGAATTTGGGCAGGAGGATATTTAAAGGCATCGACAAATTTTGCTCAGGATTATTTTTTAGGTGGTAGAAGCCTTGGTGGATTTGTGCTTGCGATGACAATGACGGCAACGTACGGAAGTGCAAGCAGTTTTATAGGTGGACCTGGAACAGCATATAATGAAGGGCTCGGCTGGGTGCTGCTTGCTATGTCACAAGTCGCTACAGGCTATTTCGTTTTAATGGTGTTAGGGAAAAAATTTGCTGTCATAACGAGAAAGTACAAAGCGTTGACAATGGTCGATTTTCTAAAAGAGCGTTATCAGTCCAAATGGGTGGTTATTTTTTCGGCAGTTAGCATTATTGTTTTTTTATTTTCCGCGATGGCTGCTCAATGGATTGGGGGAGCGAGACTAATTGAATCGTTGATGGGGATTAATTATACGAGTGCATTGTTCATTTTTGCTGTAGCTGTGTTAATTTATGTTACAGTAGGCGGTTTTCGAGCTGTCGCTCTTACAGATGCGATTCAAGGTAGTATCATGTTTGGTGGTACACTTATCCTGCTTATTGCGGTCATTATAGCAGGTGGGGGAGTACCAGCAATTATAGCTGATTTAAGTGCTGAAAATCCGAATTTGATTACCCCTTATGGTTCCGAAGGGCAATTAACACCTGCTTACGTTTCCTCTTTTTGGATCCTTGTTGGAGTCGGGGTTGTTGCTTTACCGCAAATAGCGGTACGAGCGATGTCTTATAAAAATTCTCAATCGATGCACCGTGCCATTATCATTGGAACAATTGTCGTTGGATTTATTATGCTGAATATGCATTTAATTGGTGTATTTGCAAGACCAATATTACCTGGTATTGAAGTCGGGGATAAGGTGATGCCTTTAATTGCCTTAGAAGTAATGCCAAATTGGCTGGCGGGAATTGTGCTGGCAGCGCCTATGGCGGCCATTATGTCGACAGTAGATTCGTTATTATTGTTAGTTAGTTCAACAATAGTTAAGGATGTCTACTTAAATTACGTAAAACCAGACGCTTCACAACAGACAATTAAACGAATTAGCATTGGTATTACTGCATTGCTCGGCGTGATTATATTTTTGATGGCTTTAAACCCGCCTGATTTGATCATTTGGTTAAATCTGTTTGCCTTTGGTGGATTAGAGGCAGCATTCATCTGGCCGATCGTATTGGGATTATATTGGGAAAAAGGGAATAAATACGGTGCGCTTGCTTCCATGATTGCTGGAGTCGGGCTGTATATTTTATCAGACACCTTTTTTCCACAGCCGTTTGGTATCCATTCGGTCGTCATGCCAGTTGTCATTTCATTTTTCGTTTATGTTGTAGTGAGCCTACTTACACAAAAGCAGGTAGCAAAATTACACGTATAAAGTGAATCTTCAATCAGTGGAGGGTTTACTCATCTCCCACTGATTGAAGTAGAGCGTTCTTGAAAATTATGCGTGACACACCTTTCGCGGTTGAACACTTACAGGTCCAATGAATGGGGAATTTAGGTATCGTTAACCCCGCTATGCACCTACTCTGGTTCCCGAAGTGGGATCGTACTGCACACCTAATATTCGGGATAGTTATGTTGGTGAAAGCTTAGGCAGCTTTCATAATACGTGTTTTTAACAATGCCTAATTGCAAAAGTTTCCCCTAGATAGAAATGATGAATGTGCATATAATCCGCTCCGGAAACATACTTCGCGCACTTTAGGACGATTGTGAAGTTCCTAGTGCTAATGTACTGCGGGATTTCACTGATGTTTTCCCTCCCGCAGAAGTTTACAAGTATTTTCAGAGCATCACTCGTCTGGAGTTAATAGCATCATTTGTCCTAGACTCTTCTGCATGGACTTAAGTTCAAGTCTTTATTTTTTCGGCAAATTGGTAAAAGGCATCTAATGCCGCAGCGTTGTGTAATGAACCTTTATTAACAATTTGCTCCATTTGTTTCCCTTGTAATATTTTCTTCACTGGAATTTCCAGTTTCTTACCGTTTAACGTTCTTGGCAAATCTGGAACTTCGTAAATGCCAGTAGGAACGTGTCGAGGGGAGCAGTGTGCTCGAATATGCTGGTTAATCTGTTGTTTTAAATCGTCTGTTAACTGACAACCGTCCTTCATCACAACAAACAATGGAACAAAGGAATCACTATTTGGTTGCGGAATATCGACAATTAAGCTGTCCGCAATTTCGGGGATATGGTCCACAGCTCGATAAATTTCGCTTGTGCCAATGCGCACACCACCTCGATTAATCGTTGCATCTGAGCGTCCGTAAATGACGCATGTTTTTCGTTTAGTTATTTTTAAGTAATCTCCATGCCGCCATATACCCGGGAAAACATTAAAATAGCTTTCCTTTAAACGGGAGCCGTCCGGGTCATTCCAAAAATAAATCGGCATAGATGGGAAAGGTTCCGTTAATACAAGTTCACCAACCTCTTCTATCACCGGTTTCCCATTGTCATTAAAAGATTCGATTTTAGCTCCTAAGCCACGGCATTGCAATTCTCCAGCATAGACTGGCAAAGTTGGGACTCCTAAAATAAATGCAGTACATACGTCTGTTCCTCCACTGGCAGAAGCGATCCATAAATCTTTTTTCACATTTTCATAACACCATAAAAAACCTTCTGGTGGAAGCGGAGATCCGGTTGAGCTGATATTTTTTAACTGACTCAAGTCATAATTCTCATACGGTTTTATATTATCCTTCATGCAAGAAGTAATGTAACTCGCACTTGTTCCGAATACAGTCATTTTCGTTTCTTCTGCTAACTGCCACAATCTACCTTTAGAAGGATAAGCAGGATTTCCGTCATACAAAATGATGGTACTTCCTGTTAGTAGCCCTCCAATAAGGAAATTCCACATCATCCATCCTGTTGTCGTAAACCAGAAGAAACGATCACCTTCTCCGAGATCGACATGAAACGTTAGTGCTTTTAAATGCTCCAATAAGATACCGCCTTGACTCTGAACAATGGGTTTTGGTTTTCCTGTTGTTCCAGAAGAGAAGAGTACCCATAGGGGATCGTTAAAAGCGACATACGTAAAGCTTAATGGACGAACAGGGGCTTCTTTAATTGTTTGCTCCCAATGAATAACATGCTGTAAAGAAGCGAAAGTTGCTTGTTCTTCTAAATAGGAAATCGCAATGGTTGCTTCTAATGTTGGTAAACTGGATTGAATCTCAGCTGCTACATCTGTTCTGTCAAAAGCTTTACCGCCGTATACGTAGCCATCAATGGTAAAAAACAATTTTGGTTCTATTTGCTGAAAGCGATCAATGACACTTTGTGTACCGAAATCAGGAGAAGCACTAGACCAGATTGCCCCAACACTTGCAGTGGCTAGAAACGCAACGACTGCCTCATAAATATTCGGCAAATAAGCGACGACGCGGTCTCCTTTCTGAATGCCGAGACGTTTTAATACTTGTTGCATAGCCGCTGTATCTTGATAGAGCTGCCTCCATGATACTGTCTTTATTTTTCTACTTTCCGATGTGTGAATGATGGCGGGTTGGTTGGAAGTCGCACGGTTTCGAAAGATATGTTCCGTATAGTTTACCGTTGCTTCTGGAAACCATTTTGCCCCTGGCATATGATGGGAGGATAAAATAGTTTGATAGCCTTCTTCTGCCTGAAGGTCAAAATAATCCCAAATACTAGCCCAAAATGCCTCTATTTCATGAACCGACCAATCCCATAAAGCATGGTAATCTTGGAAATGCATGTTTTTATGTTCACCTAGCCATTTGATATAGCTGTTAATTTTAGCGGTTGTTTTTCTTTCTTCACTTGGCTCCCAAAGCAATATCCCTTCCTCTACTTGCTTCATTTTACCCCTCCTTATTATCAGATGATTCCTTCTTTTCATTATATGGAAACGGTTTCTTTATGTAAAGGATAGCTGTAAATGAATAAGTCTCCGACAAATCGTATTTCATTCGTTGGAGACTTATTTTGGGCTTCATGCGGTAGGGTGTTCTTATTTCCTTAGACAATGCATAGAGTTTACATTCATGATTCTTTTTACACTCCGCTAAATTACTATTTTGTAGCACATTGCGGCAGGCTAGTAGGATAACTGGATGTTATTCGTTTGCTAATACATCACAAAAGGCTTTCATATAAGCTGGCAGATCAGGTGGTCTGCGGCTTGAAATAAGATGTCCATCGACAACGACGGGGTCGTCTATCCAAGTTGCCCCAGCATTTTTCATATCATCTTTTATTCCTGGCGTACTGGTCACTTTTTTACCTGTTAAGATTTTAGCGGAGATTAATACCCAGCCCGCATGACAAATTTGACCAATCGGTTTTCTATGTTCATCCATTTCCTGAACTAGTTTAATGACTCCGGCATAACGGCGAAGCTTATCCGGAGCCCAACCACCTGGAACTAAAATAGCATCGTATTCAGCAGCATTCACATCAGAAAACGCGTAGTCAGATGTTGCTGGTACCCCATACTTGCCTTGATACGTCTTCTTAGCTTCATCCCCTACCAAATGAACGACAGCACCATCTTGTTGCAGACGAAGGACTGGGTACCAAAGTTCCAAGTCTTCAAATTCATTCTCTACAAGTGCAATAACCTTTTTATCCTTTAATGGCATTGTATCCCTCCATGTTTTCGTATAATACGATTGTATCAAATTGTTTCTTTCATAGGGAAGATGGAAGCACTATGAATAAATTCAAAACGAGGAAAATTGCTACAGTCATCACTGGGATCTTTCCGTATTCCCAGTTTTTTACTGTATAGGAAACTATAAAATGAGGAGCTTGGGGATAACGAAATAACCGAATAGCCACGTCCGGATCCATCGTCCAGCAACGATGCGACTTCACTGAATCACCCTACGATAAGGCCTCATCAGTTCGCCACTAAGAGGAAGGCCGACTAAAAACACGCTTACCGCCCAGAAGTCGGCATACCCCTGTTTGGTGGCATGATTCCTTTATCTCATTTGATTTGCTCCGTTGCTAAACGGGCACCCCGCGTCTTTGTTCATATGCTTGTTCTGCTCTTTTCAGTAGCAGATAAAGTCCTACTAATAAGAAGTTGCATAGTAATAACTTCTGGTAGAAGATTTCGTTAAGCATCCTACATTGGCAATATGAAGCTAAGGGCTATTGAGGAGCTATTATTTATCCCGCATATAAGGTGCTGTAAGTCTCCCGCTTCAGGAGTTGGATAATCTTTACTGCAACAAGTCTAAGTGGGAGATAGCAGCACCTAAATACCCAATTCGTTTAGAGACCTTTAGGTCATACCATTACGGTACTAACAAGCCGTGGTGGATGAATAAAAAACCCCACTGATTGAAGATTCACATGATTAATCTTTCTTTAAGTACATGAGGAGAAAAGTATATTGTGCTGTATATAAATAGGCTTATCCCCAAAAGCCATGGAAGCCATTGGGGCAGCCCTATTTAACTGTTTGTAGCTACATTTACTACTATATTATTCCACCATTCTCTGGCGGTGGAAAAGTGAATGATGGAGGAGTTGCTGGGGTTTCGCAGCGATTAGGATTAGCATCACAAAAGTTCCCCTCAGCATCTTTAATCACTGGACGAGTTACTGTAATAGTTGTGCGTAATACAATCTTAAATAAAATACCTTCAACAAGAGTAACCCCAGCAACGTCTACAACTGGTACCCCTGGTTGACTGAAGGTTCCTTCTATTTCAAGCGGTGTTTCTTGTAAAATATCCTGTGGACAAGCGCCTGGGAAATCGGTATGCTCTTGGAATGGGAGAGTCGTATTTACAACAGCAGGCAAAGCGACGCCGGCAATTGTTATCGTAATTGTTGCAGGTATAAGGCCAATATTTACTACTTTATCCTTGATTACTCTAGCATTTTGTGTTATTCCAGCTAAATTTGGCACAACGCTGATAGAAACAATATCTTCTAGAACAGTTAAACCAGTAAATAGTGTAATAGGGAGCGTTGTCTCTGCCACCTTTTGAACGGATTTAGTACCTACCAGGGAATTAACTAGAAAACAATCACTGTTTAACTTAGTTGCTTTAGGTTGTGGCTTCCTGAAATTACAGTCGCAGGTTGCATCGTGTTTACAGCAGGAATGATGTTTTGGTGGCTTGCGCTTTTTTACGTGATTGCCGCCAACCATTACAACACTATTGAAACATTTTTTAGAGGACATTACATCCTCCCCCCTTTCTCGAATTCTGTTCGAAAATAAAATATTATTTTCAAGATTATACTATTAGCCAAATGCGCTTTGTGATTGGACTTTTTGATTATTAAGTCATTTCCCTAGCATACATACGGTTAATAGGGCTTATGTAAATAGGTAGATGTACTTGAATCTATTTTATGGTGCAGGATGGAAAAAAACTCATTCTCATCTATAGCAGTAATATGGGAGTTTGGGAAAAGCGTAGCTGTAGGAATTGATTTGCTTAGGTGATGGCTGAAATTTTGCTTTTATAATCTAGCTGTAGAGGGTGGAATTGATTTTAAAAGCAGCTCCATCTTTTAAAAGAATTGATTTTTCGGAAGGAAATGAAAAAAATAGGCAGCTGATATATTCGTAATCTGACCTCGCTGTATAAAAGTGGAGAATCCATGTCGAAATATACAGAAAGAGGCTTTTAATTGGAAATAGAAGTATTGTCTAGCCGCTTTATAGATAAATGCTATCTATATACATCGCAGTAAGATATTATTTTAATTCCCAAAATTGCCTCTATAAATGTAAAACTATTATTCTAAACCGTTCGTTCTTATAACCTATTCGGAGGATGTAATTCATTTCATGTTATTTTGCTTTACCGCAGCAGCCACCTCTTCGGAACATTCCCCTTTTAATCGTTGGTGATGAATTCAATACAATAGGCTTCATGGGTTTCTTTAATTTAGTACAACTACTTGTTGCTTTCTTTATTTCTTTTGCCTTCAACCTTTTTCAACTCCTTAGGTTTTATAATATATTATAGTATTATTTTGCAGAAGAGGCCGGGCTATCGTGTGGTTTCAATACAAAAAAGGCATTCTTCATAGTTTGTATCACGTATTCGATAGCATCTTACAGAGGGTGAACCTCCCTTAAAGGATACAATAACCATTTTTGCGGTGGTGGTGGGATGATTTCTAAGATCGAATGTGGAGGGAATTGGTGCTGTAAAAGGATGAGAATGATAAATAGCTAGGACCTGCTGGTTTATTAGCTTAATTTTGTTCAACGTATCCTCAACTTTTTCCTTACTTACAAAAAAGCGTCTATCCGATTTCCGCTCATTTTCTAATTGCCAAATAGATTGTACCTTCATCCTGTTGCCAGCTAATAAGCCGCATGCCTCATAGGGTAATGCTGAGTATCCGTGCTCAATCATTTGATTGTTTATAGAAAGTGGGATAATTATTTGCTTATCGTTCATTTTAGCCTCTTTTGAAGAGGGAAAGAAATGAAGATTTTTTATTCTGTTCTTCCGTATGTCCAGAATTGCTTTCTGTTGCGTCTGTTTGGTTTTTAATAAATTGGGAATTATTTTCTAAGCTTTTTTCTAATTCCACATCAGAGCTTGCTATTTTCTCTTCTTCGACGTTATTGTCATGGATCATACTATTATTGTCATTGTGAATGCTGTTACTATCCTGGAACATGCTGTTATTGTGATTGTGAATGCTGTTACTATCCTGGAACATGCTGTTATTGTCATTGTGAATGCTGTTACTATCCTGGAACATGCTGTTATTGTGATTGGAAATGTTGTTACCATCATGGATCATACTATTATTGTCATTGTGAACGCTGTTATTATCATTAATCATGCTGTTATTGTCACTAGGCATACGATTACTTTCAATGGGCATACTGTTATTTTCAGCAGGAGTATGATTTTCATAAGTAGATATAGTGTTGTCTGTAGGAATATTTTCTTCAACATGTACTTGTTTAGGTTTATTTTTTGGAGCTGCTGTCCGAGTAATAATATTTTTATTTAATTCATATTTGGGGTGTCGGAACACTTTTTTTGCTTTGTTATTGGAAATCGTATCCGATTCTGTTCGCTCGGTAGGGTGTGTGTAATAAGACTTTTTAGTGTTTGTCTTTGTATGACTGTAGTAGTGTTTATTTATTTGGTTATTTTTTTTTTGATTGAATGATTGCTCCACATTGGTTGGCGATTGAAGAATGCCTTGCAATTGTCTGTATTCTGACTTCTTGACTGTCAAATTGTTCTTAGCAGTATCTACCTTTGGTTTTACCCATTCTCTAACTTGTAAAAGTTCTCCTTTTATCCTTTCTAACTCTATTTTCTGCTCTTTTGCATTTGTGTGTTGCGTACTTAATAATTGATTTATTTTTTCGGACAGATCGACAAATGGTAGCTGTTCAAATTGATGTTTCATTAATTGCGTCTCTTGTTTTAATTGCTGTACGGACTCTGCAATGGATGTCAGTTGGATCATAAGGTTTTGCATCTCTAATTCATAATCAGAAATTTCTTCTTGATAATTCTTTTCCATCGTCTTCATGTCTCCTTCTAGTTGAAAAATTTTCATTTTTAAATCATTGAAATCATCTTTTGTCTTAAGATAATCTTCGAAAAACTTTCCCTCTGTTGTCATCCTAACCGTTTGCTTGTAGGCATGAAGCTCTTGTTTTAACTTATCAATATCATCAACATTATACAATTCATATCGATACATTTTCATTCACCCTTTTACAGCACATTAATATACTATTTATGAAACATCAATATGTGACAAATGTGTATTTTTTGGAGGCTTGAAAAAATGGTTTTTCCATAACATCTTATGCGCCAGTTTTACGATTTAATCTAAATAACATATTGGATATATTGGGTGTTTTAAAATTGTATTGATGCCGCTATGACTATGACGTTTAACTAAATCCATGATTATCACGATAATTCCGCTATATTACTATACCGTTTGGGAGCTTTGTTCATAGGCTACCAGTGAAAGAAATTAATCTTATTCGGAGGTGTTTGCTATTATGCAAGCAAATAATTTATCTGGAGGTCAAGAACTCCTATGTATTAATACAGAGAAAGTATATGACTGGGTTCTTAATGAATCAATATTTGATTTAAACTTAATGGATTTAGAATTGCCGTTAAACCCAAATACTGGTGAACAATTAACATGTGAAGATATCGATGTAGATACGGTTACATGTGCAGTTACACCTAATTGTATGGAACCAATTGTTATTTTGGACAGAGTTGACCAGGATTTTGTTATTGATGGTACAGAGGTAACATTGCAACTGGTAAACATTCGTAAAAATTTTGAAGTAACGGTTTTTGTTGATTTAATAGCAGAACTAGGAGGAGGAACAGTCGAGGTATGTGAAGCAGATTTCACTCGTTGTGAACAAGTGGTTCTTTGCGCACCTGAAGGAACAGATATTGATGTATGTTACACAGATTTAGATTGCTTTGTGTGTACCGCTGCTTGTGATCAAACCATTGACCCAAATCAGCTTGATGTAACGCTTACTGTTCGTCTATGTCAAAGCATCCAATCCACATTTGATGTAACCCTTGAAATTGTAGCAGAATTCTGTGAGCCAAGAGACGTTCTCCCAGTCACTCCATGTCCTACACCAACTATGCCGCCACAATGCCCAGTTATTTTCCCAAATAATGGTGATAACGGATAAGTTGTCGGCATAAATATAAAGAGAGGAGCATATCCTCTCTTTCATTTTTAATTCGATTGTAAGATCCGTAGACTCTTGCTATAAGATTTATCGAGGATGTAGAAAAGTTCAAGTAGGGGGTAATGCTTCTTAAAAATGCTTTACTTTGTGATTTAACAGGGGAAAAAAGCTAGATCATCTATAAACCACACGCTGAAAAAGTACTTCTTTTCCAAGAAGAAAGGAAGATTTGGAAGTGACAGAGCGTATATTGGTACAATCTTTAAGAATGCTTGAAAATTTTACCCTTTGTTTTATTTCAAAAGATAAGCAAGCATAAAATGAGGTGCTTGGGGATAACGAAATAACCGAATAGCCACGTCCAGCGCAAGCGCCAGCAACGATGCGACTTTAGAAATGCGTCCTACGATAAGGTCTCATCGGTTCGTCGCTAAGAGGAAGGCAGTAGGGGGTAAGCGAAATTCCTACTGATCGAAGTTTCACTTTATAGGAGGTTCATAAATTGGAAAAAATGAAAAACATCCAAAAGAAATTGCTCCAATTGCAGAAAATGAATGACACGTATTTAAAAGAATTAAAAATAGTAGCAACGGAAATGAAGTCTCAGCAATTTCAAATCGTCAGCTATTTTACATACTCGCTTCATCTCAATCACGAATTAGAGGGTGAAAACTTTATTATTGGCTCGTACCACATAACAAATTTTGGTTTTAAGCCGTTACATCATCCATACATTTGTATAAAGCTAAGCTCCGAAGATGTGTTTGATTTTTCTGGTAAATATTTCTATCCAGATACCCAACAAAAAATGAAGCTAGCAAATGCTTGGTTAAGATTTAATGAAGCGGAAAATCGTCAGGAATTTTGGCTTAAGCCAAACAATCAACAAATATTGGAACCTCAAGAAACGCTCACATTTCAAAATTTCCAATTAAAATGGGAGGCTAATAAGTCATATGCAGGTTATGTAACCGGGTTTATATACGGAGATGAAATAAAAGAGGGAATTAGTGCAGTAAACCAAATCAGTGTCAGTGGAAATGTAAAGGAGGAAAATGACGATGAAGGATGAGGAAATGGAGAGGTTATTTAAACAATCCATGCATCTATTTGTAAAGAATCACATGGAGAAATTGAGTCAGGAATTACAAGTTGACAATCGAAGCTTCGTGTATTTAGAAAACAATATACTGCAAATGATCATGACCTATTTGTTTATGAATGTAGATAAGAAGTATGAGAATGATCGAAGTGAACCATTTGATACAAATCAATTAGATGAACTAGAAGCTAACCTCGACTCTATGATTGATAAAAGTAAGGCTGAATTTGAAGCTGTTTTTGATATGCTAGGTAGTAAATGAAGGAGAAATCACCACCTTCAAGGAAGTAGAAGTGACAATAAGCTAATAAGTAAATGAAGAGAAATTGCCTCCGGACTGGGGGTGGATTCCTCCATTCCCATTGTCCGACATCTGCCAAACCAAACAAAAGTTCGTTGATAAAAAAAGCCTACTACAGCATCCACAGCTTCCCAATGTAATGACAGCGTGCTAGCAATTGCTATATGAAATTGGCGTAGTTAAGGTTAAAGACCCAATAATAATGGTCATGATAAACTATTAAAACAATTCTTTAATAAAGCTTCGTTTTATGGTTGCATTTAACAGAGCAACGATTCACATACCACTAATCCAAAATAAAACATAGAGGACACTAAATAAAACAATGGTAAGTACGAGAGAAAATATGGCTAGAATAACTATCCTGCCTAGAGAGAAAACGGTAAATAGAATAGGAAAGAAGGGTTAGAGCTGCTTTCATGTTTCCACTGTTTGATCTGAAAAACAAGAGACGCTTCCACAAAATATATTAATGAAAATGTTAGCCGACATACCCTTCCAAACTTGCATTGTCGTGACCTCGATTTGTTGTAATGTGATAATAGTGAGCGCAATAAAAGTTACTAAGTCGGCAATTGCAATCTCGTTCATGATATGTTTCATTACTTTAAATTCATTTAAATTGCCTTCCATCATTAATTTTCTTTTTATTGCTTTTACATATTTTCGGGGTGGTATATTCTTTATTTTTCTGAATGACAATGCTCACCACTTATTGCCCTTACAGGTTACTTGAAGAGGGAGACTTTTTCGGGGGCTGTAAATATGCTCAAAACACTGTATTATGAAGTAAGTTTCCAATAAATTTTAGAAAAGCGCATAAACCGAAAACATGTGCACGTATAAACTACGTTCTAACTTCAAAATGGTTATCTCCTACAACAGCGAATGTCTTTCTTTTCCCAGCGTAAACATAATCAGCTCTGGTTGCAAACCGTATCGCCCGGTCGTTGTGAGTAGCAAACAAGCGTATTGTAACCTCTCTTTACTGTCAATATAATTGACAATGTTTTCTCATTCCTTGGACTACCTATTCGCCTGAATGATCATTCTGATTTACATTGACTATTTTAGAAGCCTCTTTTCTGCCTCCCATTTATTATGCCAAAGCATCCATAAAAAACTAATATAGATTTGCATAAGATTCCATCTTTTATGTTTAAAACGATATAATCTATCCCGCATGTAACTAGTAGTAAGACCTCCTTTTAATTTTAGAAAATGAATACGAAGAGGTTAAGTGGAGGTTCCAACTTGCAAGTCAAATGCCCGACTCTGTTCAAAGTCCCTTAGGCCATGACTTTGCGATTCTAACTAAGTGGAGATAATAGAAAATCTCCACTGATTAAAGCCTCTTATATTATGTGGCAACGCATAAAGTAAGTTTAATGGTTGTTTCAATCACTGCTAAATGGGGTATAAATTAAGCTAGTAAAGTTATAAGCTCGTAAATTGTTGAAGAGGTGAGTGGATGAAAAGTGTCACGAGTGTGTTCTGGTATTCTCTGGTAATTTGTATTGCAGTGGTAATTTGGGGTTCCGTAGCTCCAATTGGGTTGGAAAGTTTTACAGCAAAAGTAACGATTGCGGTATCCGATTATTTTGGTTGGTATTATTTACTAGCTGTTATGGTTATATTGGCGTTTTGTATTTATTTAATTTTATCTCGATATGGAAATATTAAACTAGGAAAAGAAAAAGACGAACCTGAATTCAGCTTGCCATCGTGGTTTGCGATGTTATTTAGTGCTGGAATGGGGATGGGTCTCGTGTTCTGGACAACAGCAGAGCCAATCTCTCATGCATTTACGAGTACACCTGGAGCAGAACCGGGTTCGGACGAAGCGATCAGAGAGAGTTTAAAGTATACATTTTTCCATTGGGGAATTCATGCATGGGCTGTATATGGCATTGTGGCATTAGTTTTGGCTTATTTTAAATTTCACAAAGATCAGCCAGGTCTTATAAGCGTAACCTTAATGCCGATTTTTGGAGAAAAAAGCATGCGTGGTTTGTCTGGCAAGATTATCGATGTGTTATCTGTTTTTGCTACGGTAATTGGTGTTGCTGCAACACTAGGATTTGGATCAGCGCAAATTAACGGAGGGATGGCATTTTTATTTGATACTCCTGACACCTTTTGGATGCAACTGCTCATTTTAGGGACAGCAACCGCTATGTTTATCGCTTCATCATGGTCGGGAGTTGAAGAGGAATTAAATATTTGAGTAATGCCAATATGGGATTAGCGGTTGTGTTATTACTAATGTTATTTATTGCTGGTCCAACGCTTGACATTTTGAATATGTTCACCCATACATTAGGAAGTTATGTGTCCGACTTTTTTGATATGAGTTTACGTTTGGCACCTTAAGATGAGAACAAACGAACATGGATTAATAACTGGACGATTTTCTACTGGGCCTGGTGGATTTCATGGGCTCCATTTGTCGGTATTTTTATTGCCCGAATTTATAAAGGAAGAACAGTAAAAGAATTTATGTTAGGTGTATTAGCAGTACCGTCAATTATTTGTTTCATATTTTTTGCTGTTTTTGGAGTTTCGGCATTAAACTTAGAACAAAATGGAATTGCAAAGATTTCCGAGTTCTCACTTGAAACGTCTACTTTTGGGGTGCTAGCAGAATACCCACTAGGTTATGTAATGTCCATCATTACGCTTTTTGTGGTGGCGATATTCTTTATTACTTCTGCTGATTCGGCTACCTTTGTGTTAGGGATGTTAAGCACCAATGGGACGTTGAACCCGCATAATTCGGTGAAAATTATGTGGGGAGTGATGCAGGCGGCTTTGGCAGCGATTATTGTTTATTTTGGCGGTACACAAGGATTGCAAAATATGCTTATTATTGCTGCATTACCTTTTTCTATTGTTATATTATTAATGGCTGCTTCCTTTTACAAAACAGTTCGTGCCGATCATGGAGCGGGGAAATGAAAATAGTTGTAGAATGAGGCTGGGTCATAACTAAAACAACGGATGAAAAAATGAACGGTAAACCGACCATGTGTATACGCAGCGTAGTCAAAACTATGTAGGTTCCTGCGTGAATAGCACAGGCTGAAGATCACGCAGGATAGCGATTTTTGATTTCCGAGGAAGCTGAGGTTACCTGCGGAAGCGAGGTATTTTGACATAGCGATGTTGAGTTTTTTCATACAAATAAGTCGGACAATCCATTTATAATTGTTCGGCTTTTGCTATATAGTATTTTTTTATGCCCGAACCTCTCTCTACAAGCTGGGATTCCCACGAATGGAGGGTCTTTAATCAAACCAACTTTTTATTTTAGAGAAAAAAGATGGATCCTCTGTTTCTGTTTCTTGCTTAGCATCAGGTTGTTCTGGTTCTTCTTTAATAAAAATTTCTTCCTTATCAATCGCATAATCATACGTTAATACCGCCCCAATGTCCGTATCTTCTGCTTCCTGATTGGTAATGGTGGAATGAGGGATGTTGTATTTATCGGCAATTTTTTTCTCTTCTTTTAAAAAGCGATTAGAAACATGCCCATTAATAATTAACTTAGCCTCAGGATTCTCTTTCATCGCTTCTTCAAGTTGCTCTAATCCTTTATTGGACATCACTTGTCCTTTGGTAAGTGCCAGCACAATTCGTTCACGTAGCGTGCCTAAAAATTGTTTTCGTTCATGATCTTTAGGAAGTCTTGTTCCATACATTCCTTCTGTGAGATAATCGTCGACATTTTTCTTGCTCATGATTTGTATTCCTCACTTTGTTTTATGATAATTCTATTGTACAAAGGCATGGCTCTATAAGCAATGAAAGTGGGTATGTAGGCGTATCCATTTATAAATAATAGATAAAAATGCCTATATGTGTCCGATCGCCTTTTAAAAATTTTAGTTAACAACAGAAGAAGAATTGCTTTCTTATCAGTGCAATACAACTAATAAAGTGAAACTTTATTAAAGAGGGTTCCTCCTAGTGATAAAAGATCAAAGACCAGGATCTCAAAAACTCTTGCAAAGAAAGACACATTTGCATTACTCGCTAAAGTGGCTTTCATGGGCTTGAAAATAAGACCAAACTTTTTTCTGCGTACCATGTCTATTCAAAGTGGCTCTTTCCGTGTGCTTGAAAAGAAAACCGCTTTTTTGTGTTATATTGCTTATGAAGCTTTTCTTGTCCTGTTGCAACACCTCTTGCGCTCCATTGCCTATTATTTAAAGGCACCTCCCAAACAATTAGGGATTGTAAGAGTGTCGTTATCTCCCACTTAGACCTCTTTGATAACTTCCTTAACTCTTGAAGTGGGAATCTTACGGCACCTTGCTTACTAATTAAAAACTGCTAAAATTGGAAGTTTAATAACGAATTTAACACGGTTTGCTCCTGTTTTAAAAGACAGGAAGTGTTTGGTCCAAGAATAAGAAAGTATAAACTTAGGGATAATGAAATAACCGAATAGTCACGTCCGGCGCAAGCGCCAGCAACGATGCGACTTTAGAAATGCGCCCTACGATAAGGCATCATCGGTTCGTCACTAAGAGGAAGGCCGACTAAAAACGGGCTTGCCGCTCAGGCGTCGGCATACCCCTGTTGTAGGGGCATGATTCCTAAATCTTTAGTTGATTCGTTCCATTCGCTACGTTGCTAAACGGGCGCCCCGCGCCTTTGTTCATATTACTTTCGTTTAGCTCGTTTGTCAGCTTGTCGTGCTCGTTCTTGAGCTTCTAAATCAGCATGATCTGCAGCCTCTTGTGCAAATTCTACATCGACCCCATCTGATTTTTGATTTGCTGGTGTCTGTGCCATAAAGCTGTTTTTAGACTTTCGATGTTCATCTCGTCCCATTGTTTCACCTCCATTTAAATTATAGTGGATGCTGTTTTTTTCCAGCGTCTACATTACGCTAATTAAAGCTTGAAACATGCAGCTTGAGCTTGTGATATTTTTTGACCTAAGCGGGCATGAGTTATGTTTCCCTAAAAAGAGTATAACTATTTATAAAGTTATTAGGAGACGTGATTTATTCCCTATATAAGGTGCTGTAAGACTCTCGCTTTAGGAGTTGGATAATTTGTACTAAAAGTCTAAGTGGGAGATAACAGCGCCTAAATGCTCAATTCGTTCCTCTAACAATCAGTAGGGGATGAATGAAAATCCCCACCGATAGAAGATTCACTTTAATTCATACGTTTTAAGTAAACCGCTGTGGGAGGATGTTTTGGTGAAAATAACAAGGAGGTTATACATTGGCACGTAATTTAACGCAAAAGTTAATTAAAGAACATCTCGTAACTGGAGTCATACAACAGGTGAAGAGATTGGTTTGAAAATGGATCAAACGCTTACACAAGATGCGACTAGTACATTAGTAATGTTGGAATTAGAACGAACAAAAACGGAAGCTTCTGATCAATATGTTGATCATAACTTAATCCAAGAAGATAATAAAAATCCGGATGATCATTTGTTTTTACAAAGTGCGGCGAGGTATTATCAACTGGGTTAAAGAACGGCAAGTGTAGGACAGAAATGCATGAGGAGGTAAGAGAATAGAGGAAAAGTCAGAGCGCTGTAAAATATGTGATGGTACTGGGTTACTCGCCGATGATGAAGGTTGGAATACCAATGCACCATCTGCAATGGAGATGGCAGTTATCGTTTGGGAGAAGAGCGGAAACCTGCGCATATCATAGAAGTAGATGACAATAATCGGTTATTATATTAACAAAGAGGTTGCCCGTGACAACCTCTTTGTTATGTTAAAATAGTGCTTTGTTTTGTTCCTTAGGGCATTATTGGGGTTCATATTTATGAGGGGTGGCAAATGTTTGTTCTAAAAGCTTCCGGACGAACTACGGAAATTGCGAACTTCGGCTAATTTCTTGTGAACATCAGCGTAAACGGTGTGAACTTCGACTAAACTCCATCATATATGCAACTTTAAGAATCAGTCTGTACATTGTATAATTAAGGTTCAGATGTCATGTTTAATTGTAAAGGGGAAACGATATGGAACAAAGGTATGATCACAAAGAGAAAGAGGAAAATATTGAGGTTTGGGAAGACCTGGTACATATTAAAGATCTCGTTCTAGCGATTATTATTTCAACTATCACAACGCTAGGTGCTTATTTGATAGCGCCTAATGACCCACCAAAACCGCTCATATTTGGCTTAATTGGTGCTTTAGTTGGATTTATTATTTGTAGTTTGCTGATTAAACCAAAACGAAGCTTTCGTTATGTTGATGAGGAGGGGAAATAGGCAATGGATCCTGTGTTAATTTTGCAATTGATAGCTGCTTCCGTTATTGGTGCTATTTTGTATACCATTATCGGTATCGCCCCCGGAACAGATGAAACCGCTGTCTTAGCGCCGGTTACGTTAGTACTGGTACTATCAGGTTTTGAGCCTATAGTTATTTTAGCTTTTTTTATATCAGCAATTGTTGCTAAAAAACTAACCGACTCTATCCCTGTTGCGATCGCAGGAATCCCTGGTGGGGTCATGTCAGCTCCGATGGTTGAGCATGCGATGGTCCTTAAAAAACATGGTATGCCTGAAATTAGTATTCGGAAGATGGCTTCTGGTTCAGTCATCGGTACGATTATTGCTGTACCCATGAGTTTGTTAATGGCCAATTTAATTGCTCCTTTATCAGATGAAATTACGCAATATGCCAGCCAAATTTTCCTTGGTGGTGCTATTTTTTTAGCACTTATGACAAAGAACCGCTGGATTGCGTTGCTTTCCATTTTGCCATTTGCGTTTCTTATTCAAGGCTTACGCATGTTTTATTGGGAGACAGGTATTGTTCCTGAAGATCAAACGGTGTTTACATCGTTCTTTTTAGGAATTACAATTGGACCGGTGATTTTAAAGTTGGCAGAATTGCTTAATGGCAGAATTAGGCGTAGCCTTCCCCGCTATGGTAAAAAGGATATCGCGATGCGACGGACTGCAAAAACAAAGGGGTTCCCGAATCCATTTAAGATCCTTAACCGAAAAGAAATTGGCACTACTTCCCTAGCATCAGTGTTAGGGGTGCTAACCTTTTTTATGAGTCCAGTCGGAATGACGATTTTTCTTGGGGAAACATTAACAAGTCGAATCAAAGATCCGGTAAAGAAGGCAGCTCGAGCGATTTCCAGTATGGACGGATTAACGAATGCAGCTTACTTATCAGGGACGCTTATACCGCTTATTGCTATCGGTTTACCTTTATCACCTACAGCAATCGGTCCAGCGGGGCCACTATTTAACGCTCCGCCAGTATTTACAGAAGAAAACAATATTCATCATCTGCTTTCCATGTCTGACTTTATTGTCGCGACGCTAATTGGTTCGATTATTGCCATTAGCATAACGTTCTACATTACGATTAAGTATGCACAGCAAATATGCGCGTTTGTTTTTCGGTTTATACCGCATGAAGCTATGCTTGGTGTGTTCTTTGGTCTTGTGATAATGCTTGCATATATGGATGCTGGTATTGTTAATATTGCCGGAGTAATCGTTGTGGCACTCGTCGCTGGTTTCCTGCATCGTAAAGGAGTTAATTATGGCGTACAGTTTATGACCTTGTATGCAGCGCCTTGGCTTGTGTCGTTATTTTTATAAGTGGTGCTGCGAACATAGAGTGAGATTTATTTTATCCCGTATATAGTAAAGTATAATAGTATTTACTTTATAAGAGTTCGTTAAAAGTGAAAGCTTTTCTATATATAAAAACAAGAAGGTGGTTTACATGAAAAAGGTATGCACGCTTCTCCTTCTCTGTGTGTTCGTTCTAACAGTGGCAGCATGTAAGTCCGTAGACGAAACGTCCAAGGAAAAGGAAGCTAC
The DNA here is from genome assembly GCF_001895305.1 of Virgibacillus sp. 6R. Lineage (NCBI taxonomy): Bacteria > Bacillati > Bacillota > Bacilli > Caryophanales > Bacillaceae > Virgibacillus > Virgibacillus sp. 6R. The sequence continues at coordinate 3,143,969 of NZ_CP017762.1, forward strand.
CACTGATGCTATTGGATATTATGAAGGGAAAATTGACATTCCGAATCAGCCATTAGGATTGGAAGTAACGTTGCAAAAGAAAGACGGTGAATTATCGGGAACAATGAGTATTCCCATGCAAGGATTAAGTGATTATCCGTTATCTACTGTTGAGCAGAAGGGAGAAAATGAGCTTCTATTTACGATGAAAATACAAAATCAAATTATCTCATTTGAAGGCAAAATCGATTCCGATCAAATAGCAGGGACATTTAAGCAAAATAATCAAGCTTTTCCGTTTCAATTAACGAAAGCCAAAAAGACAATAGATGCGGAAGGAGAATTTCTCCAAGTAGAAACGGCATATGGAACGCTGTCTGCAGAAGTAAAATTACCAGAAGGAAAAAGACCTTATCCAGTTTTGTTGATTATTCCTGGCTCTGGACAAACAGATCGTGATGGCAATACGGTTGGTATGGCTGGCAAGAATAATAGTTTGAAGCTGTTAGCAGATGGTTTAGCTGAACAAGGAATAGCAACGATTCGCTATGATAAACGGGGGGTTAAAAAGAACAGTCAAGCCATTACGAAGGAAGAAGATATGCGTTTAGAACAATTTGTAGATGATGCAGTTGCTTTTATCGATAAATTAAAAACAGATGATCGATTCTCAACGATTGGTATCATTGGACATAGCCAAGGTTCTTTAGTAGGTATGCTCGCTGCTCAGGAACAGGATATTGATGCATATATATCGCTAGCAGGTTTGGGGCGATCGATTGATCAAGGATTATACGATCAATTACGTGAACAGCTTCCTAAGAAATTACTTAAAGAGAGTCAAGATATCCTGAAAAGCTTAACAGAAAGAAAAACAGTAGACGAAGTGAGTACGGAATTGCAAGCTGTATTTAGACCATCTGTACAGCCATTTTTAATTTCCTGGATGACGTACGAACCGGCAGCAGTGATCGCTGATGTAAAAGCTCCAACATTAATTGTACAAGGAGAGCATGATTTACAAGTTCCTGCAAAGGAAGCTGACCTCCTCTATGAAGCAGCTGCTGATGCTGAGTTGTTGATTCTTGAGCAGATGAATCATGTATTAAAAGACGCACCAAAAGATCGCGAGCAAAATTTGGCTACGTATACAAATCCAGATTTACCTCTAGCCAAGGGGTTGCTGGAGGGAATCGGTGATTTCTTAGCCCAAAACGGATTTGTTAAATAGCTGCACAGATTTTCACTTTACGCTATCTAAAAAATCGGGCATTTGGTTTTCTAGACTTATACTTCGTAGAATGAAATGGAGGTCTAACAGCCAATAATATAGCGATAAGCTTATATATTAAGACTGCTCCATATGGAACAGTCTCGGTGTCTCGTTAAGAAGTTAGTTTACTACGCACTCAATAATTACTGGAACACCAGGATTAAGTGTATCTCCATCTGGAATTGTTACTTCAGTCGTAGTAAGCGTTGAAGTATCAGCTGTTTGAAGTACGCCATTAAGGTAGAGGTTGTAGTATGCAGGTGCAGTTGGAAATGCTGTAGCAGCTGCTCCAGTATCATCAGTAAAAGCTGTTGCGGGAATAGTAAACGTTGCGCCAGTACCTGTCCCATCTCCGATTGTTGCAATAAACCTTTCGGCACCCATAAATTGTTTAACAATTGCCATTTATTTCCCTCCTATCATTATATTAGGGAGTATCTTCTTTAACGTCTTATTAACGAAGCAAATAAAGACTCTCGAAGTTACTCCCTGATACATACAATATTCTCTTGCGTTTTTTTTGAAGCGACGTTAAACCAAAATGAAGAATTCTTATTAAAATGGTTCTCTATAATTTATCCCGTATAAGGTGCTGTAAGTCACCCGCTTCAGGAGTTGGATAATCTGTACCGCAACAAGCCTAAGTGAGAGATGACATCGCTTCAACACCCTATTTCGTAAGAGGTCATTAGGTCATGTCATCGGTACTAACAATCAGCGGGGGGTGAATGGAAAACCCAAACTGATTGAAGATTCACTTTATAGACACTCTTCCTTTGCTAATTTGAAAGTATTTTGATGAATTGTAAAATAATAGGGACACCATTTCTTGGGATGTCGCTTTGGTCGACAAGAAGTTGTAGACTCCCTGGTTGAACATTATAGATGGTAGCAGGTTGTAAGATTCCATTGATAAACAGATTGATATAAGATACATCATTGGGATTTAAAATATCTGAAGTACTGTATTCTGGAACCTTATCTTGGTTTGTATATACTGTCTTTACTCCATCCGATATGGCTGTGTATTGGGAGGTCTCCGCTTTTAGGACGTTGGACGGTGGAGGCGGTGTCGGCGGAACAGGAGGACAGTAACAAAAATTATTGTTGATTTCAATATTGCATGTACAGCAATTGGGAGTTGGTGGCTTTTTTCTACAACATTTACAACCATTATAACGATAGTGAGAAGAGCAGCTTTGTCTTTTTTTTATTATCATGAATATACCCCCCTTGTTTACAGACGTAGTTTTCATAATTAACTTTATTCAAGATAGGGCAGAACGGAACGGCATCTACCTTGTAAATATTTACTTAAAAACACTTAAACTCCCTTAGGTAGATTCAATTTACTCGTAAATGCTCGCTTATTCACAGGAATTCAAACCATTTACAGAACAATAACGGATGGATAGGCATAACAAAGGAATGAAAGGGCATTAGACCAGTTGAGAAATGGGAGAGAAAGCATCTAAGGGGCGGCAAGAAAAATACGTGCAGTATATTTTAGAAAGATAAGAAAGCATAAAATGAGGTGCTTGGGGATAACGAAATAACCGAATAGCCACGTCCGGCGCATGAGCCCAGCAACGATGCGACTTTAGAAATGCGCCCTACGATAAGGCCTCATCGGTTCGTGGAAAAGAGGAAGGCCGACTAAAAACGGGCTTGCCGCTCAGGCGTCGGCATACCCCTGTTGTAGGGGCATGATTCCTTTATCTTTAGTTGATTCGTTCCATTCGCTACGTTGCTAAACGGGCGCCCTGCGCCTTTGTTCGAAAGATTTGGAGTTTTTAACTCCTCTATTTCCGCATGTCTTCATGTAGCCCTCATAATCAGATTCATTCCAGTTGAGACTGGTTTTGCTAAACAGGAAAATGCTTAAACCTGTATATTCTTTATCATAAAATCTTGTTTTTAATAGCTATGTAGTTATTCATCCTGTGCTATGATGGAGAAAATCATTATTTCTTTAGGGGGCTATGAAATGCAGACGAAAAATCCGATCCGACTCGACCAGCGCATTCATCTTATTGATGGCTTTGATTTTGAAATTCCTAACCGTACAGGGGCGTATGTTCTTGATGAAGAGCAGTTAACGATTATTGAGCCAGGGCCAAGTCCATCGATTAAACATATCAAAAAAGGGATAGAACAATTGGGGTTTTCATTGGAAGTAGTTAAATACATTATCGTTACCCATGTTCACCTTGATCATGCTGGTGGCGCTGGATTATTGTTGAAATCTTGCCCAAATGCTAAAATAGTTGTCCATCCTCGAGGGAAACGTCATTTAGCTGACCCGCGTAAACTAGCTGCTGGAGCACGCGCTGTATATGGAGATAGCTTTTCTGATTTATATGATCCGATTGTTCCGATACCAGAAGAACGACTTATTACAAAAGAAGATGGAGACATGTTGGAAATTGGAGAGGACTGTAAGCTGCAATTTTTTAACACACCAGGACATGCAAAACATCATTTCAGTATTTACGATCCGGTTAGTAACGGATTGTTTACTGGAGATACAGCAGGCGTGCGCTATCAATTATTAATAGATCAGGGTGTCTCCTTCTTTTTACCGTCGACATCACCAAACCAATTTGATCCAAATGAGTTACGTCATTCATGGGGACGTTTCCATGATTTACAGGTAGATCGGATATATTATGGGCATTTTGGAATGACCGATCAACCGAAAGCTGCATTACAGCAAGTTTCTAGATGGCTTGATGTATTTATGGATATCGCTGAAAAAGCATATACAGAAGGCCTTGGCTATGATAAACTAGCTGAACGACTGTTAACTGCGATTAAAGTCGATCTACGGGCAAAAGGGATTCCGGATGACCATGAGATTTACGTGATTTTAAATGTCGATATGCAAATATGTGCGTTAGGTATGGTTGATTATTTACAAAAAAGGAAAGAAGAATGAGCCCGTTTACTAGCGAATAGGCTCCATTCTTTTTATAACTCATCTTCCGTTTTCAAAAAGAGAAAAGTAGCAAAGCTGATTAATAAAATGGAACCTCCGGCAATAAAAGAGATAGTCGTTATTGTTTCGTATAAGTTGAAGGGACGCAAATAATAGCTCCACATGCCTGTCGTTAACCCAATGGCGCCAATAATTGCTGTCCAAACATGAAGTGCAGCAGTTTTTTATTCGTAGGTGTAAATACTTTATAATAGACAGCCCAAGAAAATAAAGTGAGCCATCTTACCACAAGAATATGTGCATGGACCGTACGGAATTCATACCCGCCTGCACCCTCCATATGGGAGCCGATAAATGCTCCTTTTAAGCAAAAATAGCTGAAAAGTGCAACAATGTTTTACTGTACGTATTCACTTTAAACAACGAGAATATGTTTAGCTTTGAATATAGATAGAATGCTGTTTATTGATAATGGAGCGGTTAATATTACTATCCGCTCCATTATCAATATTATTTCCTATTCGCTGTCCTTGTTCGAAATTTATGTGGGCTCATTTTTTTGTAATGCACAAACACTTTACAAAAATAGGAAGCATCTGAGAAACCAACTTCATTTGCTATTCGATAAATTGGATAGTCAGAATTCAATAGTAAATCTATTGCTTTTTCGAGTCTAATAGAGGTTAAAAATTCACTATAACTAGCATTCATGGTTCGTTTAAAGAGCCTGCTCAAATATTGAGGATTTAAATGAACATTATCAGCAATCCAATCAAGTCGAATATCTTTCATATAGTTTTTTTTAATTAATGCTATGGCCTGTTGGATAATTGGATTTTCAGGAAGTTGTTCAGGAAGTATATCACAAGGGATGCATTTCTTTTCCCCGATATTCATAAGAGCATTATGAATAGAATTAACTAGTGTAGAAGGACGAACTGGTTTTAACAAATAATCGTTCACATGACTCGATATTGCTTCCTGAGCATATGTGAAACTGGAATAAGCCGTTATAATAATAGTTTGAATAGAAGGGAGGAACTCAATGATATTTTTTTGAACTGCTAAACCATTCATTTCTGGAATACCGATATCTAAAAGCATCATATCAGGTTTATATATTTTAGCAAACTCAATTGCCTGGTTACCATTCTCTGCTTCAGCTATAATATCTATGGTTTGAAAATTTCTGGAGATAATTGTTTTCAAAGCCTTTCTTTCCAAAGATTCATCTTCTACAATCATGATTTTATAAGTCATATGATCACCTTATTTTTATAATGATTATAATCAGTGAAAGCAGGGAAGAAAATTTTTATAACTGTACTAAATGTTTCATCGTTTAAAATTTGCAATCCGTAATTTTCTCCAAAGTAATCCCGTAAACGTAAATGTGAGTTTAAGAAACCTATACCGTCAGAAGAACCATCTTTTCCTTCTAGGATTTTCAAAGCCTGTTGCTTTTTTAAAGCCCACCCCTGTATCTTTTACAAGGATAGAGATGTCTTCTTCGTTTCTGCTCACTGAGATGTAAACACTCCCTCCTTTGGCGAGGGGCTCTATTCCATGTATGATTGCATTTTCAACTATTGGTTGCAAAATCATATACGGAATACAAAAATCTTCTAAATGATTTGGAAGGTCTATTTGATAATTTAACCGATCCCCATAACGCACCTTTTGTATAGATAGGTACCGTCTAATATTTTTTATTTCGTTTTTCAATAAAGGAAATTCTTCTGTTTGTTTTAAATTATACCTTATGAGATCAGAAAGATTATAGATCATTTCTTCTGTTAAGGGAGCATTTTCAGACATTGCAACTCTGGAAATAGAATTTAATGTGTTAAATAGAAAATGTGGATTTATTTGAGCTTCTACTGTTTTTAATTCAGCATATTTTAATCGTCTTTCATAATCCAGTTTTTCCTGCGTTTCTTTTAATAGTTGTTGTTGGAAAAGTGATTTTATTCCCATCTCTGTAAAGTAATTTGCTAAAACCTCATAGAAATCAACACAGTCTTGCAAATATTCGGGTTCTACCACGGCTAGGTTATCAATAGCTACTGCTAATTCGGATTCCTCTAAATCTAGCTCTTTAGCTAGTTTCGGGATATCAAATTTGCTTTTAGGATTTTCTTGATCATCGACTAGCACCTGCCCGCCTAAAACGCCACCTAACAATTTATTATTTACAATTATTGGAACACAACAATCTTTTAAACCCAAGTGACAATCACTTATAGTTGGCTTTCCAGTTGCAAAAGCCTTTTGTTCAGCCTGAGCATCACATTCGATACATTTTTTCGCCCCTATTTTTGAAGACCGAATCAATTGACAAAACGGAGAGAAATTATTGAATCTACCAACCGGATTGCCATTCGCATCAGCTGTTACTACTGAGATACCGACTAAATCGGCTAATTTGCTTTGTACATTAGATAATGTGTCTATATCAACGACATCTGTTAAAGTTAAATCATTTGTATTAAGCAAAATTATCATATCCTTTTGTCTATGAGATGAAATATTCCATGCGAAAAAATTCCAATAATTAACTTTAAAAATCAAAGTATTTGTAACCGCCTTCTACCATTTATTGTACTTGTTTCAAACAAAAATTTCTATATAAATGTGAAGAATGTAACAAAATTACTTAATGTCAAAAAAGTTATACAAAAGACATCAATTTATTTATATAGAAGGTCCTGTAAATCACATAAATGGAAACGTTTAAATTGTATATTGTTTATGAAGTTAAATTAATAGGAGGTGCTTTCTCGTGGGACAAGAAGCATTAGGAATGGTAGAAACGAGAGGATTGGTAGCTTTAATTGAGGCTGCTGATGCGATGGTAAAAGCGGCAAATGTTCAATTGGTTGGTTATGAAAAGATTGGATCTGGATTAGTAACAGTTATGGTTCGAGGAGACGTAGGAGCAGTAAAAGCCTCTGTAGATGCAGGAGCGTCCTCAGCTAAAAATATAGGAGAAGTTGTATCTGTTCACGTAATCCCTCGTCCACATACAGATATTGAAAAAGTAATGATTAATTCATTAACAAATGGAGGTGAATAAAAGTGAATGAAGAGATTTTAGAAAAAGTATTAGGAGAAACACAAAGTAGAATGAATGGAACTTCTAAGGAATCGTCAGCGCCACACCGACATGTTACTGAATTTGTGGGAACTGCTATGGGGGATACGGTTGGATTAGTAATTGCCAATTTAGATCCCCAATTACATGAATATATGAAATTAGATAAAAAATATCGTTCTATTGGTTTTTTAAGCGCCCGAACTGGTGGAGCTCCTCATGTTATGGCTGCTGATGAAGCTGTAAAGGCTACAAATACTGAAGTTGTTTCCATTGAAATGGCCAGAGATACAAAAGGTGGAGCAGGGCATGGTGCAACGATCATTTTTGCAGCTGAAGATGTATCAGATGCACGCCGTGCAGTTGAAATTACTCTGGAAGCTGTTGAGAAAAATTTTGGCAATGTGTACAGCTCTGACGCAGGGCATATTGAACTTCACTATACTGCTAGAGCAAGTATGGCTTTAGAAAAAGGATTTAATGCATTAGTAGGAAAATCATTTGGAATAATTGTTGGCGCTCCAGCTGCGATTGGGCTGGTAATGGCTGATACAGCAGTAAAAACAGCCAATGTGGATGTAGTTACTTACGCAAGTCCAAATAACGGGACAGCGCGGTCCAACGAAATTATTATTTCTATTACAGGAGATTCTGGTGCTGTTAAACAATCACTCTTAGCTGCCCAGGAGGTTGGTTTAAGTGTGCTTAGTTCCATGGGTGAGATTCCGAAGTCAGGGTCAACTCCGACACTAATATAAAAAATTTCGCTACATGCTGTTAACTATACTGGATAGGAGGGATAAGAAAGCAATGCAGCTCAAAGGTTTATCAGATGAAAAGATTACTATAATTGCAGAGCATATTTTAAAAAGATTAAACTACCAGGATACTCATACAACAGAAGATACTTGTAATATAAAACAAATACCAATCGGTATATCCAACCGTCATATCCATCTCTGCCAAGAAGACGTAGAAAGACTATTTGGAAAAGGTTATGAATTAACACCGCTAAAGAAGTTAAGTCAACCTGGACAATTTGCTGCTCAAGAGGTTGTGACAATTGTTGGTAGAAGAGGAAGTATTGAAAAAGTTAGAGTGTTAGGACCTGTACGTACAAGAACTCAAGTTGAAATATCTAAGACAGATTCTTTTAAAATCGGTGTTCAAGCTCCAGTACAAGAATCTGGAGATTTAACAGAAGCAGGCTCCGTATTCGTCATTGGACCAAAAGGAGTCATTGAAGCAAAACAAAGCGTCATTATAGCAAAAAGACATATCCATATGCACCCAGACGATGCAGAAAAATTAGGTGTAAAGGATCAACAAGTTGTCTCCATTAAAACGGTGGGAGATAGACCTACTATTTTTGGGGAAACGGTCGTACGAGTGAAAAATAATTTTCGGTTAGAATGTCATTTGGATACAGATGAAGCAAACGCAGCCGGTCTAAAACCAAATGATTATGTGGAGTTGATAAAAGAATGTTGAGGTGAACTCTTTGGATGAAAAACAAATAAAAGAGTTACTGAGCAAGTTAATTTCATATAAAGAAAGCAAAAAAAATGTATTGTTGATTTTTACTGGAGCGGATCATTATTCGAAGGAAGTAGAAGAACTATTTATTCACTATCAAGATAAATGTAACTACTTGTTAATTTTTTCTAATGCATGTAAAAGCAATTTTGATACGGATACGTGGAAAAGTATGGGGAGTGAAATAGTCGATTTTACTCAATTTCGAAAGATTATTGATCAGATAGATATGGTCCTTCTCCCATTTTTAACGAGAAACTCTTTAGCAAAAATCGCATTAGGTATTGCGGATACTCTTTCGTTATTAGCTACTCAACACAGTATATTATCGGGGAAAAATATAATAGCCTTTGAAAATTCCTGGGATGTTAACAATGAAATTGGCAAGATACAGGGATTAAATAAAAATGCAACCTATATAACGATGCTAAACCAGTATAAAAAGCAACTCACAGAATTTGGTGTTATTTCCGTACCACTTTCCGAGGCAAAGCAGAAAATAGATCAAAAATTATTTAATCTAATTGAGGAACAAGAAACCAATCAATTGCGGGATAAATATGTTGTTAAGGAAGCTATGAACAAAAACGTTCTTACATTAAAAGATGTAATAGATAATCCATCCATTGACATAAGTTCAGAAGTTAAAATGACCGATTTAGCAAGAGATTATTTAAGAGATAAAAGAAAGGAATCTTAAAAATGCCAGAATTTGATAAGGACCTTCAATCAATCCAAGAAGCTAGATTACTAATTGCATCTGCGCTAAAAGCACAAGCTGAATTGGCTGAAATGAGTCAAAAGGATATTGATCAGATAGTTGAGCATATGGCTAAAGCAGCTTTTGCTAATGCTGAAAAGTTAGCAATGTTAGCACATGAAGAAACTGGATTTGGTAATGTTGAAGATAAAATAATTAAAAATAAATTTGCTAGTGAGAAAGTCTATGAAAGCATCAAAAATATGAAAACTGTGGGTATTTTAAATGATAACGAGAAGCAAAAGGTGATGGAAGTTGCTGTTCCGCTTGGCGTGATAGCGGGGGTAATTCCTTCTACAAATCCCACATCAACCGTTATCTACAAGGCACTAATTGCAATTAAAGCAAGAAATGCAATTGTATTTTCTCCACATCCTGGAGCAAAACAATGCATTTTGGAAACGGTAAAGATTTTAAACAAGGCGGCAATAGAAGCTGGTGCTCCAGCAGGCGCTATTGGAACGTTAACCATCTTAAGTATGCAAGGAACATCTGAATTAATGAAACATAAGGATGTTGCTTTAATTCTTGCAACAGGAGGCGGAGCAATGGTTCGGGCGGCTTATAGCTCTGGTAATCCAGCAATTGGCGTCGGACCAGGAAACGGGCCTGCCTTTATTGAAAGAACCGCTGATATTGAAAAGGCCGTATCTCGTATTATTTCCAGTAAAACCTTTGATAATGGAGTTATCTGTGCTTCAGAGCAATCTGTTGTAGTTGAACAAATTAGTGAAAGTAAAGTTATCCAAGAATTTAAACGACAAGGAGCATATTTCCTAAATGAGAAAGAAAGCCAATTATTATCGAAATTTATTTTAAGATCTAACGGGACAATGAATCCAAAGATTGTTGGTAAAACGGCTTACAGCATTGCTCAAATGGCAGATATTACTGTTCCTGATAATACAACGGTTTTAATATCTAGACAAACGGAAGTATCAAAAGTAAATCCATATGCTCGTGAAAAATTATGTCCCATATTAGCATTTTATACAGAAAATGATTGGATAAGTGCATGCGATCGCTGTATTGAATTATTAAATGTTGAAGGCATAGGACATACTTTGTGTATTCATTCGTCCGATGAAGCGGTGATTCGTGAATTTGCACTTCGGAAACCTGTGTCCAGATTTTTAGTTAATACACCAGGGGCTTTAGGCGGTATTGGAGCTACTACAAACCTATCTCCTGCATTAACATTAGGCTGTGGAACTGTTGGAGGAAGTTCAACGTCTGATAATATCACCCCTTTAAATCTGCTGAACATTCGTCGTGCATCTTATGGAATAAGAGAAAAAGAAGATATACGGTTCACATTGAATCAAGATATAACATTCAATGGGCAAAATAATATAGATTTAAATTCCTTAAATAAAGAAATTTCAAAAAAAGAGATTGCACAGTTAATTGAAGTTGCACTTCAAAAATTAGCAAAAGAGGAAGCATAGGTAAAAGCGGTAGAAAATAATAAAAAGGTGATAATATATGAATTCTTTTTTTGTTAAACCTAAGATGCTATTTGATGTTAAGACACAAGATTTTCTTAGAACGTGTCAAGGAAATAGATATTTTATTATATCAGACCCGATGATGAAAGAACTGGGATTTATCGAAATCATTAAAAATGAAATTTTGCAACAAAATAATTCATGCAAAGTTTTCGATAAGATCACACCAGATCCGCAACTTAGTACAGTTGCAGAAGGGTTACATGAAATGATGACGTTTAAACCAGATGTGCTAATTGCTATTGGCGGGGGATCAGCCATTGATGCTGCAAAGGGAATGATCCTGTCTTTTAGCAAAATAGACAGGGATGCAAAAAGACCATTGTTTATAGCCATTCCATCTACAAGTGGAACTGGAAGTGAAGTGACTTCCTTTGCAGTTATTACGAATGGGTTAGAAAAAAAGCCCATTATAAATGAAGTAATGATTCCAGATATTGCCTTATTGGATGTGGATTTAGTGAAAACAGTTCCGCCAAAAGTTACGGCTGATACCGGTATGGACGTACTTACCCACGCAATCGAAGCTTATGTATCGACGAAAGCGACTGAATTTACTGACGCGCTTGCTGAAAAAGCAATTAAGCTAGTATTTGAAAGTTTGATAGAAGTATTTAGAGATGGAAGTAAGATAGAACACCGCAATAAAATGCATAAGGCCTCTTCATTAGCTGGTATAGCTTTTACGAATGCATCTCTCGGAATTAGTCATAGTATTGCCCATGCCATTGGTGGTATTTTCCATATTTCTCATGGAAGGATCAATGCTTTAATACTTCCACATGTAATAGCTTACAATGCAGGATGTGATGGCAAACTCACGCCAACGGCAAATAAATATCAAGAAATATCCCAATTCCTCAACTTACCAGCAGCTACACCAGAGGAAGGCACAAAGAGTCTTATTTCCGCTATAAACTTTTTAAATGAAGCATTAACCATTGAAAAAGGTTTCTCAGAATTAGCGATTGAAAAAGACAACTATTATGAGTATAAACATCTCATTGCTGATTTTGCGCTACAGGATGATTGTACTACTACAAATCCAAGAGTGCCAACAAGAGAAGAATTGGCCGGTCTTTATTTATCATTATACTAAGGAAGGGGATAAAAAAAGCTTATGAAAAAGAATTTATTTAATGAATGTATTGCTGAGGCAATTGGTACGTTCTTATTCGTCTTTCTTGGTATTGGGTCCGTTGCTGTGCTTATTATGATGGACATAGGTATTACTTACTGGGAAATGGCCATGGTTTGGGGAATTAGTGTTGCTTTAGCTATCTATTGTACTGCGCATATATCGGGTGGACATATAAATCCAGCTGTTACCATTTCAATGGCAATATGGAATAAGTTTCCTTTTCGTAAAGTGATTCCATATATTTTAGCACAAATTATAGGAGCTTTTTTTGCTGCTGTTTGTAATTACGGGCTCTATCATTCCATTATTGCAAACTATGAGAAAACGGAATCCATTGTTCGTAATACAAGCTCAGGGGCGATGACAGCGAATATATTTGTGACTTTTCCTGCAGAAAATATTAATTTACTAACAGCATTTGGAATTGAATTCCTTATTACGATGATTTTAATGTTAGTCATATTTGTTGTAATTAATAATACGAATGTTCAATCCAGTGGACTTGGAGCAACAATAATTGGTTTAACCATAGCGGTGTGTGGGCTAGCCTTTGGACCTTTAACAGGCTTTGCTATGAATCCAGCAAGAGATTTGGGTCCAAGAATTTTCACTTTAATCAGTGGCTGGGGAGAAGTAGCACTAGGTCCGAATTATTATGGTTTAATTATACCGATTCTCGCACCAATATTAGGAGCTATTTTCGCAGGAGTCGTGTACTTTAAAGTTCTTGTGCCAACTATGGAAAACAAAACAAAAGTAAAAGAAATGAGAGTAGAAGAAGAGAAGCCCAAATATATTTAAAGAGGTTGTTCAAAAAGTGCACTAAAAATGACACATCGATATTTTTAGTTGGCTTGTTTCTCCGTTCCTTGTAAAAGGTCCTACGTCAAAATGTGTTTCGAGGAAGCTTCACTTGTGCTCATGTATCTGTATAGCATATGTATCTTCTTTTAAAACTGCCCACGCTGTGGGCAACATAGAAGCCAGTACACCCTATTACAAGCATACATCTCGAAACTTCGCCCCTCGAACTCAGTCGCTCAAAACGTGCTAGTGTCGTAACAGGACAAGAAAAGCTACGACAGCAATACATCGCACATAGAAAAAGTGTGTTTCTTTTTCAAGGACGCCTGAGACCTTGGCCAACCTCGATCCTTTTTACATTCTTTTTGAACACGTACTTAAATGAAAACCCGAGAGGAGAAGTAGACATGCTAAGAACAGCTTCACGTATTGAACAATTAATTGACCATCTCTATGATCATGATCCAATTGTTGAATCAGAAAGAGCTTTATTAGTAACAGAATCTTATCAGCAAACAGAAAATCAGCCCATGATAATCCGAAGAGCTAAAGCGTTAGAAAATATCTTAGGTAAGATGAAAGTTGTTATTCGCCCAAATGAATTAATTGTAGGGAATCTAGCAACGTCACCACGTGGAACGCAAATTTTCCCGGAATTTTCAAACGATTGGCTAGAAGATGAATTTGATCGTATTGAAAAAAGGGCTGGGGATAAATTTATAGTTCCTGAACAAGTAAAACAAGATTTATCAGAGGCATTTAAATATTGGAAAGGAAGAACTACAAATGAGCTTGCTACGGAATTAATGTCTCCTGAAACGAAGAATGCCATGAATGCTGGAGTATTTACGGTTGGAAACTACTATTTTAATGGTGTGGGTCATATTTCTGTCGATTACAAGCTTGTGTTGGAAAAAGGCTTGAAAGGAATTAAAGAAGAGGTATGTACTGCTTTGAAAAGTCTGGATTACGGGGATCCTGAAATAGTTAAAAAGTCTCAAACATTAAAAGCTATGAGTATCTCATTAGATGCTGTCATGAATTATGCCCGACGATTAGCAGATGAAGCAAAATTAGAAGCGGATAGAGAAACAGATTCGAACAGGAAATCAGAATTATTACAGATTGCCGCAAACTGTGCACGTGTTCCAGCAAATCCAGCAACATCATTTTATGAAGCACTTCAATCTTTTTGGATTATCCAGGCAGTTATTCAAATTGAATCAAATGGTCATTCGATTTCGCCGATGCGTTTTGATCAATATATGTATCCATTTTATAAGAAAGATGTAGAAAATGGTCGACTAGACGAGGCAGAAGCGCAAAAATTATTAGACGTATTATGGGTGAAATTCAATGATGTAAATAAAATCCGCGATGAAGCATCAACGAAGGCATTTGGTGGATATCCAATGTTCCAAAACTTAATCGTAGGTGGACAAGATAAAGAGGGAATGGATGCAACAAACCCATTATCGTATGCTTGCTTACAAGCTACTGCCAATACTAGATTACCACAACCATCCATTTCTATTCGTATATGGAATAAGACCCCTGAATCTTTAATTCATAAAGCTGGGGAGGTATCACGTTTGGGATTAGGAATGCCTGCTTATTATAGTGATGAAGTTATTATTCCGTCATTAGTCAATCGAGGTATCTCACTTACTGACGCAAGAGATTATGGCATTATTGGTTGTGTTGAACCACAAGTTGGTGGGAAAACAGAGGGATGGCATGATGCGGCATTCTTTAATATCCCTAAGGTTCTGGAGATTACTTTAAATAATGGCTATGCGAATGGTGAAAAAATAGGCTTATCCACTGGTGATTTTTCATCATTTACAACCTTTGATCAATTAAAAAGTGCATTTGAGGAGCAAATGAAATACTTTGTTAAGCTATTGGTCAATGCCGATAATTCTGTAGATGTTGCGCACGGAGAGCGTGCACCTTTACCATTTTTATCCTCTATGGTAGAAGGTTGTATCGAGAAAGGTTTGTCATTACAAGAAGGTGGAGCAAAATATAATTTTACTGGACCACAAGGTGTAGGGATAGCGAATGCTGGAGATGCATTAATGGCGATTAAAAAATTAATCTATGAGGATAACAAGCTCTCTATTCATGAGTTAAAAAATGCATTAGATACCAATTTTGGTAAAGAGCAAAACCAAGCAATCACAAATAGCGAACCTGTTGGAACGAACAAAGATTTATCTCAACTCTCGACCGATGAATTAGTAGAGATGTTAAAAGATCTACTTAATGACAACGATACGAACATCAAGAAAAAAGATACCAATGCAAGTCAACCCATGAATGAAAAGGATGGAGAATATATACGTCAATTATTAATTAACGGTGCACCGAAATACGGTAATGATATCGACGTGGTGGATCAAATGGTGAGAAAGGTTGCACTTATCTATTGTAAAGAAGTACAAAAATATTTAAACCCACGTGGAGGAACTTTCCAACCAGGGTTATATCCAGTATCAGCCAATGTTTCTTGTGGCATAGAAACGAAAGCCTCAGCAGATGGACGCTTTGCAGGTGAGCCATTAGCAGACGGTGTTTCACCTGTATCTGGAAGTGACCAAAATGGCCCTACAGCAGCATTAAACTCTGTAGCTAAATTGGATCATCATATTGCTTCTAATGGAACATTGCTAAATCAAAAATTCCATCCATCAGCCTTAGCTGGGGAAGAAGGTTTAAGAAACTTATCAGCATTAGTCCGTAGTTATTTCGAGCAAAAAGGAATGCATGTCCAATTTAATGTGGTTAGTAAGGAAACATTATTAGATGCGCAAAAGAACCCAGAAAAATACAAGAATCTTGTAGTTCGTGTAGCAGGATATAGTGCCCATTTTGTTTCTCTGGATAAAAGTATTCAACAAGATATCATAGCACGTACAGAACAACAATTTTAACCGAACATGCTGCTTAAAGAGAGTGTTCAAAAAAAGATATATTGAAAAGCTTATAGGTTATGGATGTGCGAAGACAAAGCTTTTACTTTTGTATTAATGGTTTTTTGAACATTCTCTTAAAATATTTACGAGGAATTAACAGTTGTTTACTTAACAAATAATTGATATATTGCTCTTCATCCAATTAAAACATCCCTCCAAATCAGTTATTGGAGGAATAAGTAAACATAAAAGAATCTTTTTTACACTATAGGAAAGTATAAGATTTTTTTGGTTTATAGTATAAGAAAAACAAAGGCTTCCGCCATAAGACTTGGCGACAAGCCAAGTTTTTCTAAACATAATTAAATTTATCTCTAATGTAAGGTACTGTAAGACTACTTTATGGTGCTTAAGTCAGAACAACAAAGTTTACGAAAGGTAACAAATCCCCGTTTCCTTTGTGGCAAACAAGGTGTTTACCTGAGGAGTTTTGATAAACAGAAATCAAGTTTTTCTTTTTCAAGGACGCCTTTGATTATAACCTTTAATTTACTACTTTAAATGGATGAAGGAAAACCCCCACTGATTGAATTCACTTTATAGAGGGAGGGTAAAGAGAATGATAAAGAATAAAACAGGAACTATTTTTGACTTACAACGCTTTTCAGTTCATGATGGTCCTGGAATAAGGACGATTGTATTTTTTAAAGGATGTCCCTTAAGATGTGAATGGTGCTGTAACCCAGAGAGTCAACATTTTAATCGCCAATTAATGGTTCTTACTGAAAATTGCATTGATTGCAGACTATGTGAGCCCGTTTGTCCAGTAGGAGCTATTTCCTTTACACCTGGAGTAACCATTGATCGTGATAAATGCATAGATTGTGGGAAGTGTGCCAATGTATGTTTTAGCGGAGCTTTAACCATGACTGGGAAAGAAATGACCGTAGAGGAACTCATAAGAGAACTTAGAAAAGACGAAATACATTACCGCAAATCAAATGGAGGTATTACGTTATCTGGTGGAGAAGCATTGGCCCAGCCTGATTTCGCCGCGGAGTTATTACAAGCGTGTCAGCGAGAAGGGTGGCATACCGCGATTGAAACAGCTGCTTTTTCAAGTAAAGAGGCGTTAGAGAAAGTTCTTCCCCATCTTGATTTAGTGTTACTGGATATAAAACATGCAAATAGTGTGAAACACTATAAACATATTGGGCAACCGAATGATCTTATTCTAAAGAATGCACAAATAATTGCTAACTACCCTAATGTAGAATTATCCATTCGAGTTCCAGTAATCCCAAAATTTAATGATACACCTGAGGAAATAGCGGAGATTGCTATGATCGCAAAAAAATTAGGTGATATAAAGATGGTTCATTTACTTCCTTATCATGGTTATGGTGCGAATAAATACGCTTCTCTGGATAATGATTATAAGATGGAAAACATGGAGCCGCCATCAGATAAAAAAATGAACATATTAAAGGAATTGGTAGAAGGAATGGAACTGAGCTGTAAAATTGGCGGATAAATGAATGGACTGATTACTTCTAGGAGATGGGAAAAATGAAGAAAATAATGAATGGGAATCATGCCGCAGCCTATATTTCTTATGCTTTTACTGATGTAGCCGCTTTATTCCCAATAACCCCCTCTTCTCCTATGGCTGAACAAATAGAAAAATGGTCTGCAGAGAGGAAGAACAATATATTTCATTATCCTGTCCATACCATTTCTATGCAATCAGAAATTGGGGTTGCAGGGGCAATGCATGGGATGTTGAAATCAGGTGCACTGGCAACTGCCTATACTTGCTCCCAAGGATTATTATTAATGCTTCCTACCCTTTATAAATTAGTAGGGGAACTTTTGCCAGCAGTTATTCATGTCTCCTCCCGTTCTATCGCTACGAGCGCTTTAAGTATTTATGGAGACCATAGTGACGTAATGGCGGCAAGACAAACAGGAGTTGTAATGCTTGCTTCAGGTAATGTACAAGAAGTTGCATTATTTAGTACAGCCGCTCATCTAGCTGCAATAAAAGGAAGACTACCAATTCTTCATTTCTTTGACGGGTTTCAAACAAGCCATGAAATTAGAAAAATTGAAGTACCTAGCTATGACATATTATACAAATATGTAGATGATGAAATGCTAGATGCTTTTAGAAATAATAGCCTGTCCAATTTTGCTCCTAAAGTATATGGTGCTTCAGAAACACCAGATATCTTTTTTCAGCAACGTGAGGCTAGCAACATTATTCACCTGAACATGGAGTCTGTCATCAAGCAAATAATTCGCAAATTAAATCCGTTGTTTGGTACTCAATGTTCGCTTGTAGATTATAAAGGTGCAGAAAATGCTGAATATGTCATTATTGCTATGGGTTCTGTTCAGGAGACGATTAAGCAAGTAGTTTGTGAACAAAATGCATTAGGCAAAAAATATGGTTTGCTGGCAGTTCATCTTTATCGACCATTCCCTACGGATACCTTTTTAAACTTAATTCCCAAAAGTATACGAAAGATTGCAGTTTTAGATCGAACGAAAGAACCTGGGTCCACTGGAGAACCTTTACTTTTAGATGTACAGAGTGCTTGTAACAGTTTGGACATTCCGCCAAAAATAATTGGTGGGAGGTATGGCATAGGTTCAAAAGAAGTGACTCCCGATCAGATCCGTTCCATTTTTATCGAACTTGAAAAAAAACATCCTAAAAGAAGGTTTACTATCGGTATAGATGATAATGTGACAGGTCTATCTTTGGAAAGATATGGGGAGGAAGATTTGACCGATTGGAGAACTTTTCAGGCGAAAATATGGGGATTTGGTTCGGATGGCGCAGTAACTGGTGCAGGACATTTTATTGAAATAATTGGCGAGGAAACAGAAAAGGATGTTCAAGGACAATTCTATTATAGCCCAAGTAAAACGAGAAATATGACATTATCTCATCTACGTATAGCCGATGATAAGATCCAATCGTCCTATTTTGTGAAGAGAAGCAATATGGTAGTTTGCTATAAAGAGCAGTACTTGAAACAATATGATGTTCTAGACGGGCTACAGGAAGAGGGAACCTTTCTATTAAACACTTCTATGGGGGAAGAGGCAATAGATAAAAGGCTACCTCACCATGTGAAAAAATATTTGATAGAGCACAAGATAAACTTCTATATAATTAATGCCAACAGACTTGCACGTAAATATGAGTTAGGTCCCATCTTAAATACAATTATGATGACAGCGATGCTTGGTCTTACTAACTTTTTGGAATTTCAAAAAGCGAAGGAAACATATCAAGAAATTCTAGATAGAGGTAAGTTATCCAAGCACCCTGCTTATAAGAAGAACATGTATGCAGCGATGGGCGAATCTATTTATTGGATAAAAAAAGTAAAGTTGAAAGAAATGGGTGATGAAGTTCTGGAAGAGGATTCGGAGCCTATCCACGTAAAAAATTTATTTACAGAAAAAATTATTCACCCAATGAAAAATTTAAATGGAGCCAGCATTACAACAAAAGATATCATTGACTCAGGAATGATCGACGGAAGTCTGCCTTTAGGAACAAGTTGGAAACAACATCACGGTTATGCGGATAAAATTCCTGAATGGAACAGTGAGAGTTGTATACAATGCAACCTTTGTTCTGTTATTTGTCCTCATGCTACTATTCGTCCATTTGTTTTGAATGAAGAGGAGAACGCAAACAAACCAACTACAATGAGCACCTCTATTGAAAAAAAGAATAAAAACCAACACTTTAGAATTCAGGTAAACCCAAACTTTTGTACAGGATGCTCATTATGTGAATCCATATGTCCGGCCAAAAATAAAGCGATTAAAATGGTGGAGGCAAAGGAAAACCATGTCCAGCGTGAAGTGCAAAATTGGGATTTCATAATGTTTAGAAAAAATGACAGGAAAACAAATGCAAGACATACGGTTCATGAAAGCCAGTTCAGACAGCCATTGTTTGAGTTTGTAAATGCATGTGCTGGATGTGGCGAAACACCCTATATAAAACTGCTCACACAATTATTTGGTGAACGTTTATCTATTGCTAATGCAACAGGATGCTCTTCTATTTGGGGAGGATCGACACCATTTGTACCTTATACCCTAAATCAAGACAAGGAAGGACCAACATGGGCGAATTCCCTGTTTGAAAATAATGCCGCATTTGGAATGGGTATGCGAATTGGGAATCAGGTAATTAAAAACCAAGTAAAGATGTTAATAAAGAAAGAAACAGGGAACCCATTACAAATGGATCACGTAAAGGATATTTTCAATCAATGGTTGGTAGGTACTTCTGATAAACAAAAGCAGTTTGAGCTATCAAAAAAACTCATCTCTATCATAGATAAAGAAAGAGCGGACTCAGAGATATTGGAAAGTATTTATCAGAAAAGGCATTATGTAATCGAGAAATCCCAATGGCTCATTGGCGGTGATGGCTGGGCTTATGATATTGATTTTGCAGGCATTGATCATGTGCTGTCAAAAGGCGAAGATGTGAATATTTTGATTTTGGATAATGAAGGATATGCGAACACGGGTGGGCAAGCTTCTAAAGCTTCACCGAAAGGAGCTAATCTAAAGTTAGCATCAGGCGGCAAAAAGGAAGCAAAGAAAGACATTGGAATATTTGCCATGAACTATGAACATGTTTATGTTGCACAAGTATGTTTACCTGCAAATCCTCAGCAAACCATTCGAGCTCTAACGGAGGCGGAGGAGTTTCCAGGTCCATCCATTATTATAGCTTATAGTCCATGCATATTAAACGGCAACAAAGATAATATGCTGCTAGAAGGGAAAAAAGCAACAGAATGTGGCTACTGGCCATTGTATCGTTTTAATCCCAGCTTAATCTTACAAGGTGAAAACCCAATGAAGTTCGATTCAAAACAACCAAATTGGGGAGCCTTCCGTGGATTTCTTTTAACTCAAAAGCGGTTTGCAACAAGTGAAAATTTGAATGCTTATGAAGCTGACCAACTACTTCAAGAAAATGAAGCAGATGCGCGTAAAAGGTATAATCGCTATCAAATGATTCAAGAAATGTATAAGTGTGCTAAAAATTAATGTGAGAAGGTGAGCGGATGCGGGACGCACTAGGAATGATAGAAGTAAGGGGACTTGTTTCCTCCATAGAAGTTTCAGATGCGATGCTAAAAGCAGCTGATGTTCAATTAACAAAGTTAAACATCACCAGAGGAATTGGATGGATGATGATTGCTGTAAATGGAAAGATAGGAGCAGTTAATGCTGCGATAGAGGCAGGGGAAAAAGTTGCTGCTTTTAAAAATTCTCTTGTCTCTTCTAAAGTTATTCCAAGACCAATCGATGATATTTTTCAAAGTGCAGATCATGGAAATGAGCTGCTCAAAAATGTTTTTAACCAAAAAAAGGCATCACGTACCCGGAAAAAGGTTGTGAATAAAACTTCTGATCTTGAGGAATTAGCCAACGGGAATAAAAAACAATCCAAAAAGACGGAAGAGAAAGAAATAAATGATAGAAAAGAGGAAACGAAATCTAAATCGCCACAAAAAGCGGTCGAAGCTAACAATGATCTAAATAAAACGAAGCCCGTTAAATCGTCTAAACGAGTGAGTACAACTAGTAAGAGAACAACGACTACAAAATCAAACACGCGTACCCAGAAAAATAAAAGTGAAACAATAGGAGGAAAAGAAAATGAATGATGCTTTAGGAATGATAGAGACAAAAGGATTTATTGGAGCCATTGAAGCCGCAGATGCGATGGTTAAATCAGCTAATGTTCAAATTATCGGCTATAAACAAATTGGAGCGGGTTTGGTAACCGTTCTAGTAAGAGGGGATGTAGGAGCAGTAAAATCTGCTGTTGATGCAGGCATTATGGCTGCAAAAAATGTGGGAGAAGTAATTTCTACACATGTTATTCCAAGACCCCACTCCGACGTTGAAAAAATAATACCCATGACAAAGTAACGATTAGCGTAATGGCGTTATTTTTTGCTGAATTCTTTGAGGAGAAAAAGTATGAAGAAGAATGTGTACAGGACAAATACGATATTGAAACAGGTTAGCCAAATGGCTAATTGTTCTACAAATGTCATCATTGAAGATAACACAAAAATAAAAGTAGGAGTGGATCTAGGGACGTCATCAATTGTTTTAGTAGTAGTAGATGAAAGTAATCATCCAGTATTTGTTGCTTCTGAGGATGCGAGTGTTGTGGCAGATGGTCTAGTAGTTAATTTTATGGAAGCAATATCCATTGTAAAGCGCTTGAAGAATAAAGCAGAAAATCAGCTTCAAAGGCCGGTGACTTTGGCTGCAGGCGCTGTGCCACCTGGAACCGTTGGCAACAATAAAAAAATCATTGAAAATGTCATTCATGGTGCAGGTATGGAGGTTACGGAAATTTTCGATGAACCAACAGCTGCTGCAGCTGTTTTAAATATACAGGATGGAGCAGTGGTTGATATTGGAGGGGGTACTACCGGGATAAGTATATTCAACAATGGAAAAGTTGCATATTCGGGGGACGAAGCAACTGGTGGTACCCATATGACGTTAGTTTTAGCTGGACATTACGGGCTAACCTTAGAAGAAGGAGAAATATTAAAGAGAGATAGTACGAAATATGATGAGAATTTTTTAATTATGCAACCAGTGGCAGAGAAAATGGCAAGTATTACGAAAAAATTCCTTGATGATTATGGAAAAAAAGTTAAAACGATATATTTAGTTGGTGGGATGATGATGTATCCGCAGTTCACGAGGATATTTAAGGTTGTTACGCAGTTACAAGTTATTCAGCCTAACCACCCTAAATATGTTACCCCGTTAGGAATTGCACTTAAAAGTACGGCGTTTTAGGAGGGAAAATGATGCAAATTGGAAAAGTTGCAGGAAATGTAGTGTCTACCAAAAAAGTAGATAGTTTAACAGGATATAAATTAATGATTGTCGATTTGATTCGCATTCCTTCAAAAAAAGTTTATCAAGAGGTAATAGCAATTGATAAGGTGGGCGCCGGCAAGGGTGAATATGTCTTAGTGACACTCGGAAGTGCAGCGAGAAATATTACCAAAAGTTCAGATACAATCGTCGACGCTGCTATTGTAGGAATTATTGATACCTTTGATGAATAAAAGGGGTGAAAAAAAGTGGAAACATCCCAAATCACTTCTGAATCAGTAACAGAAGGGCATCCAGATAAATTATGTGATCAAATATCAGATCATATTTTGGATGAATACTTACGTCAAGATCCTGATTCAAGAGTTGCAATTGAGTGTATGATTTCTAAGAATTTGCTAGTTATTGCTGGAGAAGTAAAAAGTAAAGCGATCGTTTCAATTGAAGAAATAGCTAGAAATACGATAGTGTCTGTTGGTTATGATAATGCTGTAAAGGGGATGAATGGGCATCAGTGCATCATTGTTAAGAATATCAACGAGCAGTCTGCTGATATTAATCAAGGTGTCGATATAGAGTCCCGTTTTTGTAAGAAAATAGGAGCAGGGGATCAAGGGGTCATGTATGGATTTGCTTGTAATGAGACGGCTAGTTACTTACCTTTGACCGTTGATTTAGCCCATAAACTTGCAAAACGGTTAAGTGAAGTAAGAAAAAATGGTACTTTATCTTATTTGAACCCAGATGGAAAAACACAAGTAACTGTTGAATATGATGAATTTAATCGTCCTATAGGGATCAAAAATATTACTATATCTGCGCAACACAAGGATGGTGTAGACCAACATAAACTTATTGAGGATATCGTGCAAAATGTGATAAAGCCTGTTATTCCTAAAGGACTCTTAAAGCAGAGTACCAGTTTACTCATTAATCCAACAGGACGCTTTGTAATTGGCGGTCCTTTAGGTGATACAGGATTAACGGGCAGAAAGATTATGGTAGACACATATGGTGGAATTATTCCTCATGGAGGGGGCGCCTTTTCTGGAAAAGATGCTTCTAAAGTGGATAGGACAGGTGCCTACATGTGTCGCTACGTAGCTAAAAATATTGTAGCAGCAGGGTTAGCGGATCGTTGTAATATTTCCCTTACTTATACCATTGGAGTTGAAAACCCTACTTCTATTTATTTAAATACTTTCGATACGGAGAAAGTAAATAAGAAATTACTTTATGTAATGATCAAATATATATTTGATTTTTCTGTTAAAGGTATGATTGAGTCATTAAATTTGAAAGAGCCTATCTTCTCTAAGACTTCTGTATATGGGCATTTTAAAGACAATCATAACCTACCATGGGAAAGGGTAGATAAAGCAAATTCATTAAAAGCATATGTTTCTCAGCTTTATGAGAAGATCGGAAGTGCTTAAGAATTCAAAAGTAAAGTAATGGCTGATATTAGCAATGTTTATCGATTAAGTCGTATAAAACATTAACAAACTTTGCTTCCACTCAAAGAATCTCGTATATGCGTCATATATTTAGCGGCTTATTATTTTTTGGGATGGGAGTGGAACTAGCCCACATGTACTTTAGTGGGCTAGTTGAATATGAAATTAGCCAAATTGACGTGCAATAGTCAGTTTTAATTATTTCACTACTTTTGGGAGTTTTCGTTGACTGCTGATATATAAGGTTTTAAGGGATGCTTCCTTTAACATTCATTAGGGGATAATCCAAAATTTCACTTTCATTTATTTTAGCTCTAGTCTAATTGGGCAATGATCGCTTCCTAACACATCCGGGTCTACAGCTGCATGTAATAAACATTCCTTTAATCGGTTGGAAACAATAAAATAGTCAATCCGCCAGCCAATGTTTCTTTCGCGCACCGTTTTCATATACGACCACCATGTGTATAAGCCTTCTGTATGAGGATGAAAATAACGCAATGTATCGATAAATCCATTGTTTAGCAACCGAGTCATTTTTCCCCGCTCTTCTATTGTAAAACCGGAGTTACCATAATTAGTTTTGTAATTGCGAATATCAATTTCTTGATGGGCAACGTTTAAGTCTCCACAATAAATGACTGGCTTTTTCTTATCCAGTTCGACTAAGTAAGCATAGATTTGATCTTCCCATTGCAGACGGTAATCAAGCCGAGAGAGATCTCGCTTGGCATTGGGCGTATACACATTAACTAGATAAAAGTCTGCAAATTCTAAAGTGATAATTCGTCCTTCTTCTTCAGTAGCTGCTTCGCCAACCCCGTAGGAGACAGCCAATGGTTTATGTTTCGTGAAAATAGCTGTACCAGAATAGCCTTTTTTGACGGCATAGTTCCAATATTGATGGTAGCCTTCTAATGGTAAATGGAGTTGCCCTGCTTGCAATTTTATTTCTTGAAGGCAAAAAATGTCTGCATTTACTGTATTAAAATAATCAAGAAATCCTTTGCGAATACAGGCACGTAGACCGTTTACATTCCAAGATACGAGTTTCATAGATTAATTAGTTCCTTTCTTGCGGTTCTTTTTCTATTAGAAATGAATCCCAACAATCCAGCAGTTTGGATTCCCTTCATTTTACCTTCGTAATATTGGAGATTACACACTTTTGGTTTCTGCTCTTCTTTAAAAAAAGCAGCTAGTGTAGAAAATGTTAAATGAGGGGTCGATGTGTAGCATCCCTTCATTTTAGCATAGGTAAAGAATTTTCATTGCATGACGTGCCTAGCTGATATGTCTAAATATAGCATTTAAAAAAATAAGTTTTATGCAAGGGATGTATGGATTCACTTTTTGTTCAATTTTTACTGTGAAAGAAACCATTGACAAAGAAGTGTATGAAGCCTATAATACAGTTTGGGTAGTGTATTAAATGCTTCATACACTTGGGTTATTATTTTAAAGTGCTGTCTCTTGATATCAATTTGGATAATGGACGTTATTTCAACATATTTTTTTACGTGAGGTGTATTAAGTTATTGATACACACAAAGTTATATATAGGAGCTGTTGCTATGAAAATAAATTTTAATCGCAGGGAGCCTGTTTATGTGCAAGTGATTCGTTATTTTAAGCAGCAGATTGCGACGAACATGTTCGAACCAGGACAGGAAATCCCTTCCCGTCGAGAATTAGCGGGGGAAATAAAGATTAATCCGAATACGGTACAACGTGCGTATAAAGAAATGGAGGAACAGGGCTTGATTTATACGGAAGGAAATTTGCCTAGTAAAATAACGCGAGATGAGCAAGTGCTTAAAGCGGTACGTGAGGAACTTATCATGGATGCAGTAGACGAGTTTGTAGCAACGGTTCAATCTGTACATGTGCCGTTTGAGGAAATCGTAACGCTTTTACAAGAAAAATATGAGCAAGCAAGTGAGGATAAGGAGGAGGAGCAATGATTGAAGTCAAGGATATCACCAAAAAATTTGGCCGGAAACAGGTGTTAAAAGGAGTAACTTTTACAGCGGAAAAAGGGGAAATCACGTGTCTAATAGGTATTAACGGTGTTGGAAAAACAACCATATTGAATGCAATCATGGCTTTAACCCCGATCAAGACAGGAGAAATTTTAATTGATGGTGAAAAACTAAATCCCGCAACGTTTAATCATATTACGTTTATTCCTGATGCGATTACTGTTTTGCCACAAATGACAATTGAAGAATCCATGCAATTTATGAAAGACTATTACGCAACATGGAATGATGATCGTGCTCAAGAGTTATTATCGTTTTTTAAATTAAAGCCAGAAGAGAAAATTTCTAGCCTATCCAAAGGAAATACGGCGAAAGCCAACTTATTACTGGGGCTTGCCCTTGATGTGGACTATATTCTCATGGATGAACCTTTCTCAGGCATTGATATGTTTAGCAGGGAACAAATTGCCGATGTGTTTACAAGTCATTTAATTGAAGATCGTGGAGTTATTATTACGACCCATGAAATTGGTGATATTGAACATTTAATTGACAAAGTCGTTTTGCTTGATGACGGTGTTGTTAAAAGGCAATTTTATACCGAAGAAATCCGCGCAGCAGAAGGTAAGTCGGTCATTGATGTAATGAGAGAGGAGTACAAGTCATGAAAAGCTATTTGCGATTAACGGAATTTGAATTAGGTAGATTTTTTAAATTTTATTTCGTGCTAATCGGTTTAACGATTGTTACCCAATTAATTGGTGTTGTCGCTGTTTCGAAGCAATATATGAATGAAGCAAATGAAGCCATTTTCCAAGAGGGAATGTCAAAACAGGACTTTATAGAACAGTCAGAACCTATAAGCTTGCTTGATTGGGCGAACTCGATTTGGTTTTTAGGACCGATTGCGTTTTGCATTGCTACATTACTCATATATATGTTTCTGATTTGGTATCGCGATTGGTTAGGGGAAAATACATTTATTTACCGTTTATTGATGTTACCAACTCAAAGAATTAATCTGTTTTTTGCTAAGGCAACTGCCATTTTTGCTATGGTACTCGGTTTGGTCGCTTTACAAGTGTTGCTTATATTTATAGCAGGAATTGTGCTGGAATGGATGGTTCCAAATGAATTTATGTCAGCGATGAGTGTCACTGATCTAAGCATAAACTTTCCATATTTACATACGATATTGCCAGCTACGTTTACTGAATTTGTTCTATACTATAGTACTGGTTTGATGGCTGTTTTTGTCTTCTTTACGGCGATTCTTATTGAGCGTAGTTATCGTTGGAAAGGCTTGATATTTGCAATCGGATATGTAGCGCTAGCAACGGTATTTTTTATGTCGCCATTTATTGTAAGTATGATATCGGAAGAAGTGTCTTTATATCCACTTGAGTGGCTCACGGTTCAAATCATTTTAGGCTTGATTGTAATGGTAGGTTCAGTAGTAGTAAGTAATTACTTATTGGCTAAGAAAATTACGGTGTAAGGAGGAAGTGCTGTGGAACGATACTGGAAATTGATTTTTATTTCATGTTTGCTTGTGTTCGGAATTGGATTTTTTTACTTGCATGATACATTTGCAGAGAAAGAGGTTCCAAAATATACATGGGAAAAACAAGCAGGAAATGATGAGGCGTTAGAAGATGTGTTGGTAGAGGGTTATGCACAAGGTAAAAACTTTTTTGCTGAAGGAATACAACTGGCTGGTGAAGATAGAATTTATGCAAGCCAACTTTCCTTTTTGGAGAGGCTAAGCGGGGTGATGGACAACCCGAAAATCAAGCAATTGCAACAGGAATATCGCGGTTTTATGCGTGGGAAAACAGAGAATACTGAAAACTATTTTGAGAATGAGAACATTCTTGCATACGCAAATGTGAAATCGGAATGGGATAGCAGCGAATTTAAAGAAGGGAACTTTGAATTAGAAGTGGAGGCATTGTATAAAAATGAAGATAAAACCACTTCCTTTTCTATCAAACTTCCGAATCAAGATAACTATGTATATATGGCTGTAGAAGATGTGATTACTATAAATGACAAGCTTTACGTCGTTACCCAAAATGACATATATGAAGGGGAAGATGAAGAGTATACCGAATTGCATCTATATACATTAAATCTTAAGGAAGAAAAATTAATTAGCGAAGCAAAACTATTTTCAAACAAGGGGGGAGATAATTCGGAAAATGAAGGGGGATACTTATTACAAGACCTTGACCAGCTTCGTGCGAGTAAATATATTGCTATTGGGGCCACAAAAGTAGTCGATGATGTACCAATGGAGGATATTTGTTTGTTTGATTTGGAAACACGGGAAAAATTACCAGTCGATGTTCCAAAAGAACTGCTGGAACAAGAAGTAATCGCACATATGGACGCTAAAAAGCTATACTTTATTCATGAACAGGAAGGGAAGATAGAAATAACTCCTTACCAATTTGCCAAACAAAAAGCGGAGGAACCATTTGAAATTCCGATATCAGAATCCATTAATTCATCTATGACGAAATATACAAAGATTATTAATGACAAGCTATATATTTTATATGATATGAATGGTGAAATGAATGAAAAAAATAGGTTGCCGTTAATGTACGTGATTGATTTAAAAGCAAAAAAAGTATTTTATCAAGGTGAGTTAAAGGCAGACAACAAGGAAGCAGAAAACAAAATTTTTAGTGTCTATATGATGTATGAAAATGAAAAATAAGCAGTCCCAACAAAGGAACAATGCTTAGTAGCAGAAGTTCTTTCTTGTTAGTGCGGCTCGACGTCGGGGGATAAATGTTTTACACATAGTAGTGGTTGGCGCTTTAATTAGCTCCAACCACATGACTATAAATCTGATCTAATTTTTCGTGGAATAAATCCATATGCACAATTCTGGCTTCACGTAAATACTCCTTGCCATCTACGAAAAGCAGCAGTACCGGGACGGTGAACACGGAAAAGCGCCCAGCGATTTCTTCGACCTGATCCGCCTTTATATGTGCTGTAGCAATTTTAGGATATTTTTTCATCAGTTCTTCGACTTGTGGGAATAACCCATGGCATACACTGCAGGCTTCACGGGAAATATATAGGAAAGCAAGCTTATTTTGTTCAATAAATGTTTCTATGTCACCTAAGTTTGATAACATAGTAAAATGTTTTTCTGTCATGTGTTTTTCCCTCCTGAATTTAGCATACCATAGGTAGTTATCATATACTTGGAAAAGAGCTTATGGATCATTATTATACTTACTCTTTTTTGTGACTCTTCGCTATGTAGTGTTGAAAAAGCAGGTTAATTAATCATGATATCCTTGTTTGCTGTCCGTATGGTCTTATATCTAAGTGATGGTCGACAAGCAAACGAAGAAAAACTATAGTTATAGCTCAACAACCAAATCTAATTTGTCACTGTTGCATTAATCACAGCAATAAAATAAATCGCAGTACGATATAGGGAGAGGGGGATCCCCCCATCCTCCACCAGTTCACCTATGTTATTTTGGGGTGTCTTTAATAAGCAGTATGAGTAAGTTCTTCTGCATTCTAGTCAAGGGTTAATCTATAAACATGTCACGCTTACCCATTCACGGGTGAAGCAAAAAAATAACAAAAACGTATATGAATAGGGAAGCAATGACTTTCTCATTACTAAATAACATTTCCAAAATACGAAGAGGGCCTTCAAGGGAATCCAGATCCAACTGGAAATTCCTCTAAGATGTGTCCGTAAACATATTATACGGGGAGAAACAGTATGAAAAAAGTTTGGATAGCGTTTTTAACAGTAGGATTGATCTTAATAAACATAGCAATATTATTAACTTATCAACAGAAAGAAGTTGCTACTTATTTCAAATCTAATGAAAATAATTTTAACATCACAATAGGTGACTGGTCAAAATCTGTCCCTCCTAAACAACTATTAACAGAGTTGGATACATTCGCAAAAGAAAATCAATTCAACATCTATAAAAAAGTGATGTATGGAGGAGAAACAACTCAACAAAACCTAAAAATATATGCATCTATACATAATAAGGAATTATTTCATAAGGAATTCAATATACCTAACCAGATTCAATTAAATCGAAAAGTGTCCCTAGGATCCGACAAAGAAATAGCGCTTTTTAATAAAAATTTTACCATTAATTTGTACCCTATCGAGGAAGCTAACGAAGAGAATATCCGCGGCTTTTATACATTTCAAATGAATAATCCAAAGGATATAAACCTCATAAAAAATAAACTTACAGACCTGGGATTTAACTACAGCCTTGTAAAAATGACAAACTTTTTGGATATGATAGTCTCAAATCCTTCATATATAGCATTAACCATCTTACTCAGTGTATATATCCTTTTATTTTTATTAGTAACGCTCTATGAAATTTTTATGCGCTATAATGAAATTGCCGTATACAAACTTCACGGCTATCGTTCAGCAAATATCGTTCAAACATTACTATTAGAGAAATTGAGACAATTCTTTTTAATAACTGCCATACTGGGGATCATCGGTATCATTGCTATATATTTCTACAACGATTTTAAGGGATTACAGGGGTTCTTTTTATATTGGCTCGTTGTCTATTCCATTTTTTCCGTGATGTTAATCATCATTTATTTATGTTCGTTATTTGTTATCCGTGAAGTGAATATTCCAGCTATGATAAAACATAAACGGCCATTAAAAAGGATCACCATTCTAAATATGGCTTCCAAAGTTTTTTATGCAATTATTGTTACAACATTGTTATTCAATTTATTGGAAACCTACGATCAGTTAAAACAGAAACTAGGCGTATTGGATGAGTGGGATGTGTTAAAGAACTACTCCATTTTAGATTACCTCGAACATTCATCAGATGATCCAAACAAAAGACAGCAAATAGAGACTGAACTAGGAGAAAAATCAAGGGAGCTATTTCGCCTTTTAAATCATGACAGTTTAGTGATTGAACCTAGCCAAGGTTATATTGATAATAATGCACAACCTAATAGTTTAGACCCATATGAAGGTAATGGCATGGTTGTGAATGAAACCTATGTTAAAAGATTTATAAAACCTATAAACAAACCAATTCCAACAACAAATGGCACGACCTTACAGTTATATGTACCAGAAAAGTATAAAGATTCGGAAGATGAAATTAAAAAAATTTATCTGGACTGGTTTAGAGGTCAAAAATATATGGATGCATTAGTAGCCGGTGAACTAACAGAAACGGAATATAATCAAAAGAAATTAGATATCCACATTACGTATATAGCTAGTGATAAAAAGTATTTCCTGTTTAATTATGGAGACTCTTATCAAGTAGATTATGCCGTTGATCCTGTCTTTGCCATGATAACAGCAGATACATTAGGTCCTTCTGCTTATTTAAGCATAATGAGTAGTAGATTATTTGTACGTACAGATAACCCGAATAAGCCATACACAGAACTGTTACCGAAAATAAAAAAAAGTAAGTTAGAAAGTAGTATTTTAGCTACACCAAATGTTTATACAGAGGTTGCTTATGAAATTTCCTCTGTAAAGACGGCGTTTATCGTTAATATAATTATGTTGATTTCTATTTTCATCGTCTCCATCATTATTTTAGCGTTTATTACCGTTAATTACCTGGAAAGAAATAAACTATTTATCGCAGTCAAGACTATTCATGGTTATACTACTTGGGATAAACATAAAAAATTCTTCTTATTTAACTTCCTATCTTGGTTTGCTATATTAAGCACCTTCGCTTTACTCTCGGAGAAAGTAAGTATGCTATTTTTTGTAATTATCATGGCATTTATATGTATCGAGCTCGCTTTAATTAGGATGCTAATAAGAGTTTATGAAAATAAAAATACCGTATTAATAGTAAAAGGAGAGTAACAAATGATTGAAGTAACTAATCTTACCAAGAGTTATCTGGGAAAAAAAATCATTCATAACCTGAGCTTTGAAATAAAAGACGGCGATATTGTTGCATTAGTTGGACCAAGTGGTGCAGGGAAATCAACCTTACTGAATATGATTGGCGGAATCGAGCCGTTTGATTCCGGTGAAATTAAGATTGACAATCACTCTCTGTCTAATTTAAAACAAAGAATAAATCTATTGCGATATAAAGTTGGTTTTTTATTTCAAAATTACGCTTTGATCGATCAAGAAACAGTAGATAAAAACTTGGAGATCGCTTTAAAATTTAATGCTACAGGAAAGAACAAACAAGAATTAAAAAAAGAAGTATTATCCGAAGTAGGTTTAGTTGATAAACTTTCTCATAAAGTGTATCAATTAAGTGGCGGACAACAACAAAGAGTAGCCTTAGCCAGATTAATGTTAAAACCATGCTCCATTATTTTAGCGGATGAGCCTACCGGTGCATTGGATTCCGACAATAGAGATCTTGTGTTACAACATTTACAACAATTCAATGAAGCAGGTAAGACCATTATTGTTGCTACTCATGATGAAATTGTGGCTGATTTTGCCCATTATCGGATTGAAATTTAATTTTTAATGTTATCAGTTAAGCATTTGTAGAGAACTACAAAATAAATCATGAATGCTTATTTGGAATAAATCCCAATAGCACCTAAAAACTTAAAACAAAGTCCTATCCAAAACCTGCCTCTTCGCTGTTTGGGATGGGGAAAGATGGTAGTTTAAAAGGTTTTATACGTAGTAGCGGCATGATAGCATGAAAAGCGTGAGCCAATAACCCTTAATACTGGCGTCTTAAATCATGAATTATGCCCACACAGAGGTCCGTGTCCAACTGACTGCGAATCTATCTTTTGGGATACCTCCCAACACTTAATAGCGAGGAGCCAGAAACTTTTCTGGAACGCTGCATAAGTGTAAAAGGTTACTCCTTTTCTACCAAAAGGAGGGAATTGTCTAGATACTCTTGTAAATGATAAGTAAAATTTCCACCAAATAAGTCTCAGAACGAATTTCTTACCACGTTTGAATATTGCAACCAAAAAAAGCTGTTCCAAAAGAGTGATTATCTATTTGGGACAGCTCTGCTTATTTCTTTGCAAAAAAATGGTTCGGAAACCGACTTCAGATTGAACTTATTTGATGAATTTTTAATCCCTTGTTAACTGCCTTTCTATCTGTATCAATAACTCCATATTTTCAACATCTGTAATGATAGTTGAACGTTTCTCCGCCTGCCCTCTTTTTTTAGCTCATCCATAGCCTACCGTGGAAAAACAGTTTTTTCGTCTTCCATTGCTGTCAAATCAAATGGATTTTACCATTATTACCTGCTGGAGGAAACTGCAATCCTTTTAAATATTTTTATAACTCTCTACACCGATAGTAAAATGTTTCCAAAAACCAGTTGGGAAAAAGTGTTATCACGTCTGATTAAAATTATTGTGGAATCTTGAGCTTAACATTAAAATTTATTCTTTTCTCAACGTCTCATTCCATAGAACCAACTATTTCATAAATACTTAACACTAAACAGTGAGGAAGCTTTTTTTTAAAGAGAATAAAGACATAGAAAGGTAGTTTACATAGACTAGATATATATTAAAAACTCCCTCTCCTATAGTGAGAAAAGGGAGTAAGTGGAGCTTTTAATAAGCTCCCATGTCTACAGGTGTATTTGGGGCAAGGCAATTAATGCCGATAAATTTATTCAAATCCACCGTTAAACAAACTCCTGTTGCCAAAAACCTTTTTATTGGATTATCTTTATAAGAACAGGTACAAGGATCACAGCAATGATGTTCACAGCAAAAGTCGGTATCTGGCAAAAGTAGTTCTAATTTAGCGCAGCACTTTTTATCCACGTCTTTTGCTTTAAAGAAAGGAGTTTCAATATATTGATAATAATGGTCCGATGAACAGCGGGTTTTCTTTTGGACATAGCCACTACCAATAAATGGTTTGCAAGTAGATTCGCAGTAAAGCATAAATGGGATCGTCGTATGTTGAACTCTATGCTGATCTCCTTTTAATTGCTGGATAAATTGATGACAACTGGAATCACAATCAAATTCTACTTGCCTTTGCGCTTGAACAATTTTACCTTATCACAGACACAATTGTGATCATCTTTCAGTGATAAATGTACTTTCTTACCACCTTTACATTTATGACAATCCATAGCAACCATCCTTTCTAAACTAGTTTATTCTTGATAGCATATGTCAAAATCTAGCTTTAGCTTGTATCATTGTCTTGTATTTTGAAAAGTATATGTTGGAGCAAACGTCAAAATGGGAACCAGTGTAAACAAGTGAAGAAGGGGGATTAGGGGATCACTTCTTTCGTAAAATAAGAAGCTACAATTTAGGTATTTGGGTAACTGTCCATTGTGTTGAAATGTATGTATAACCTGAGGGATATGCCGACTCTATAAGTATATTTTGAACATAAGATAATCTAAACCATTACAAGCTTGTATGCGTTTACCCATGAAATATTCTCCTATAAAAAAGGCCGATTTATACAAATCGGTCTTTTTTACCCAGATAAGAAACCAGCATGGCTCGCCTAGAGCGCAAGCCACCATCTATGACGAAAAATTTTGCTTTATACTGTTTAGATTCTTGAAATACTACCTAAAATAAATAAGTTATATAATGGTAAATAGCGTTTTTTTCATACAAAAGTATAAAATGAGGTGCTTTGGGATAATGAAATAACCGACTAGCCACGTCTGGCGCATGAGCCCAGCAACGATGCGACTTTAGAAATGCGCCCTACGATAAGGCCTCATCGGTTCGTCAAAAAGAGGAAGGCCGACTAAAAACGGGCTTGCCGCCCAGACGTCGGCATACCTCTGTTTTAGTGGCATGATTCCTATATCTTTAGTTGATTCGTTCCATTCGCTACGTTGCTAAACGGGCGCCCCGCGCCTTTGTACACAGTATATTAGACTAGCGCGGCTATATGGGACCTGACAGCGATATAAAAGCCATCACATTATTCATTGAAATAAAGTGAACCTTCAATCAGTGAGGGTTTCATTTATCCCTCACTAATTGGCAGTACCATAATGGTATGATCTAAAGGTCGCCTACGAAATAGGGTATTTAGGTGCTGTTATCTCCGGCTTAGACTTGTTGCAGTATAATTTATCCAACTTCTGAAGTGGGAGTCTTACAGCACCTTATATAATATACGGGATAAATGTTATATCCATCATTCCACAAAGCAGAAATTGGTCACTAAAACCATTTTAATTTCAATTTAAGAACTTTTTCAACGCCGTTTTTAAAAAGAATCGGTTAAACACTGCTGATTAATAACTGGATTGCTTCTCGCTTTTCTTCGTGTAGCCATTCAACAATCTTACTTCCAACAATCACTCCATCACAATAAGAGGCTAATTCCTTGGCTTGTTCGCTTGTTGACACACCAAAGCCGGCTAAAACTGGAATATTGCTTTGCTGCTTTAATTGTTGTAAATACTCTTTCACTGCTTGATCAAAACTGCTTCTCGCTCCCGTTGTTCCTTTAACAGTAACGGCATAAAGAAAACCTTCTGCCCGTTGCGTAATCGTTTGGATTCTTTCCTTCGTACTCGTTAAAGAAACGAGCCGAATTAGTGCGATATCGTTTTTCTTTAGTGCACCGGTTACTAAATCATCTTCTTCTAAAGGCACATCAGGGATAATCACACCATCGACATC
The DNA here is from genome assembly GCF_001895305.1 of Virgibacillus sp. 6R. NCBI lineage: Bacteria > Bacillati > Bacillota > Bacilli > Caryophanales > Bacillaceae > Virgibacillus > Virgibacillus sp. 6R. The sequence goes on from NZ_CP017762.1 coordinate 3,179,943, forward strand.
AGCTTCTGCACATGCATTGGCAAAATGTTCGACTCCGTATACGAAAACCGGATTCATGTACGTCATGATGATAATAGGGATCGTTCGTTGCGACTTAAAGGTAGCAAGTGCTGCTAAGACGGCTTGAAGCGTCGTTTGTTGCTCAAGCGCGCGCTTGGCAGCGTTTTGAATCGTTGGACCATCAGCGACCGGGTCAGAAAAAGGAATGCCTACTTCAATAGCTGCAGCCCCGCATGCTTCTAAAAATAGTATTTGTTCTTTGAGCTTTTCTAGGCCGCCATCTCCAGCCATTATATAGGGGACGAAAATTTTCTTATGATTGGCTTGTATGGCACTTAAATAATTGTCCAATTTAGTTTTTCCCATGTTATTTCGCCTCCAATCGTTGCTTCATTTGTTCGACGTCCTTGTCCCCGCGACCGGATAAACAAACGACGATCGATTGATCTTGATTCATGGATTGTGCAAGTTTTGCTACATAGGCAAGAGCGTGTGCGCTTTCCAGTGCTGGAATGATTCCTTCTGTTTGTGAGAGTTGCAGAAATGCCTGTATAGCTTCTTCATCTGTGATGGCTGTATAGTTTACCCGGTGAGTAGTGTGGAGGTGGCTATGCTCAGGTCCAACTCCAGGATAATCCAATCCAGCCGAAATGGAAAAAGCTTCTTGAATTTGGCCATGTTCATTTTGGAGTAAATTGGTCATCGTTCCATGTAGAATACCAGGCTTAGGGTTGTGAAAAACAGAAGCGTGTTTACTTGTTTGTAATCCTTTTCCGCCTGCTTCTACGCCATATAACGCTACGTCCTTATCCTGAATAAATGGATAGAACATACCCATTGCATTACTTCCGCCGCCAACACAAGCAACCACAGCATCCGGTAACTCTCCGTGCTGATCTAGCATTTGTCGCTTTGTTTCTTTTCCAATTACCGATTGAAAGTCGCGAACCATTTTAGGAAATGGATGGGGACCAACTACGGAACCAAGAATATAATGCGTATCTTCTACGTGGGCGACCCAATAACGAAGCGCATCATTGACCGCGTCCTTTAAAGTAGCGCTGCCATTTGTAACACTGCGAACTTCTGCACCTAATAATTCCATGCGAAAGACATTCAATTTCTGTCTGCGTATATCCTCTGCCCCCATAAAGACAACACATTCTAGCCCAAGCAGAGCACAAACGGTTGCCGTTGCCACGCCGTGTTGTCCTGCTCCAGTTTCAGCGACAATTTTACGCTTTCCCATACGGACGGCGAGCAATGCTTGCCCGATGGTGTTATTGATTTTATGGGCACCGGTATGATTTAAATCTTCGCGTTTTAAATAAATCTTAGGACCACCAAGTTGTTGGCTTAAACGGTTGGCAAGGTAAAGCGGCGTTTCCCTGCCGACAAAATGGTGCAAGTAGTCATGAAGCTCATCTGTAAATTGCTCATCCTTTATGGCTTGCTCATAAGCTGTTTCTAATTCAAGTAAAGCAGGCATTAATGTTTCTGGAACAAATCTCCCGCCAAACTGTCCATATTTTCCTTTTGTATCTGGCATAGTATAAGCTGTCATACGGTTCATCCTTTCCTTTTGGCTCTGTTAATAAATTGGGTTATTTTGTTATGGTCTTTTTTCCCGTTTGTTTCAACACCGCTTGATACATCAACAGCAGTAGGTTGTAGCAGGCGGATCGCTGACGTGACGTTATCTGGTGTTAGTCCTCCAGCAATCATTAACTTGTCGTGAGGCAGTTGTAAGTTTTTCAATTGTTGCCAATCAAAGACTACTCCGTTCCCTCCAGCATATGTTGCACGGGGGGCGTCCACTAATAGATAGTCACAAGGGTAGTTAGCTGCATCTGCTTGTTTTATCTCTGTTATCGAAAATGCTTTCATGATTTTGGCTTCAATTTTTTTGGCAATAAGGTTATCTTCTTGTCCATGTAGTTGGATATAATCTAACGGTACCTTGCTTGCCAATCCATTCATCGTTTCAACCGTTTCATTGACAAACACGCCAACTGTTTGGATAGAAGGTGGAAGCGTTGTTGCAATTGCTCTTGCTTGTTCTAGGGATACGCGCCTTTTACTTGGGGCGAACACGAATCCAATCCAATCAGCTCCTGCCAGGACAGCTGCCTGTGCCGCTTCAATTGTCTGGATGCCGCATATTTTAACGAGCATTCTTCTTCCTCCTATCCAGTTGGAGTTGCTGGAAGGTATGTTGGATGTTACTTGATTGCATTAACGTTTCCCCAACAAGAATTGCATCTGCTCCAGCATCTCTGGCAAGCATGGCGTCTGATCGTGACCGTATGCCGCTCTCACTAATAATCATCGTATTTGGATTGTTTATTTGCTGAGCTATATTTTTCGTTGTTTGTAGTGTGACAGCAAAGGTTTTTAAATTGCGGTTGTTAATGCCGATGATTGCTGGATTCAAGGAAAGAGCAGTACTTAATTCTTCTATATCATGAACTTCACAAATTACCTCTAAGTCATTTGCTGTTGCATAAGCGTATAATTCTTGCAGTTGCTGTTTAGAAAGTGCAGCAACAATTAATAAAATGATCGATGCGCCCGCCGCTTTGGCTTGGTCAATTTGAATCGGATGAATGATAAAATCTTTACATAGAACGGGTATCTCTACAGCTTCTGCTACTGCTTTTAAATCGTTCATGGATCCTTTGAAAAAGGAAGCGTCCGTAAGCACGGAAACAGCAGCAGCTCCACATTTTTCATACATGATTGCCTGTTCAACTGGATGTATATTTGTTTGTATATCTCCCTTAGAAGGCGAAGCCCGTTTGATTTCTGCGATAATTTGCATTTGCCCAGCTTCTGCGATCCTCTTGGTTAATGAATGAGTTTTTTTGGTAATAGCAAATTTTCGTTTGCTTTGTAAAAGTTCTCGTACTTCTGTTTGTTTGACGGTGATGATTTCATCCAGAATAGTCATTTAGCCCACCTCGCTTGTAAATTTTTCACTTATAGTTCTTAGTCGTTCTAGCTTTGTAAGTGCGTTACCAGAAGTTATGCTTTTTCTGGCCATCTCAATTCCAGTTTGAATAGTTGCTGCTGCACCTTGTGCATAAATACCAAGTCCGGCATTTAGCAGTACTGTATCCAAATAGGCACTTGGCTGTCCTTGTAGCACGGAAAGTGTAATCGCGGCATTCTCTTTCGCAGTTCCTCCTTGAATCGCTTGGTTGGGATAAACAGGGAGATTAACGTCGTTTGGATGTAATGTGAACCGTTTAAGCTCTTTCTCTTCTAGCACGATGAGATGGTTCGTTCCAGAAAGCGATGCCTCATCCATTCCTCCAGCTCCATGAACAACTACAGCTCGTTGTCTTCCAAGCTTTTTCAGCGCGGAAGCAATGAGTTCTAGCTTATCTTCACGATAAACGCCAATTAACTGCGTATTTAATTGTACGGGGTTTGTTAATGGACCGATCATATTAAAGATCGTTGGCAGACCAAGCTCGTTTCGTACTTTGCCAAATGGCTTTAATGTTTGATGAACATGTGGTGCGAACAAAAAGGCGATCTGATTGTTAGTCAGAGCCTCTTTTATTTGTTGCTTGGTAAAAAATAAGGAGACACCTAGATGCTCTAGCACATCCGCACTTCCTGTTTTACTAGAGACACTCCTGTTTCCGTACTTGGCGATAGTGATGCCAGCTCCTGCAATAACAAACGCAGCAGTAGTACTAATATTGAAGCTTCCAGATTGATCTCCACCTGTTCCACAGTTATCCATTACACCATCCAACACATCCATCTGAAAAGTGGAGTTAGCACGGATGAAGTCTGTTAACCCCGCAATTTCCTCGGCTGTTTCTCCTTTTGCTTGCAGAGCTGTTAAAAAGGCTGCAATTTGGGAATCTGTAACCGTATCACTCAAACAGGCAAGTGTAGCTGCGCGCATTTCCTCCATGGTTAAACTGTTTCCTTGGATCAGTTTTTCAAGATAAACTTTCATATGTCTTCCCCTCCCGTACATGTGTTAAAAATTGATGGATTAATTTCTTTCCCATACCTGTTCCAATGGACTCTGGATGGAATTGCACGCCGTATACAGGGTAGACTGTATGCTGAACGGCCATGATTTCTTGATCATCCATAGAAGTTGCTGTCACTTCCAATGGGGCTGAATGAGGTATATCAATCACATAAGAGTGGTAACGCATCACTTCCAGAGGCTGTGATATATATTGGAAAATCCCTGTTCCTTGATGGGTAATAAACGATGTCTTCCCATGCATAATTTGTCTTGCTGGTCGTATCTGTGCACCAAGTGCTTCCCCAATGACTTGATGACCTAAGCAAATACCTAGGATAGGAATTTGTTGATAAAAAGCTTTAACGATAGCAGTGCAATTACCGGCATCCTTTGGTAAACCTGGACCTGGTGAAATCAGGATTGCGTCTGGTTTGAGTTTACGAATCTGTTCAATAGTTAACGCATTATTTCGCGCGACGTCAACATCGTAGCCCCTTTCAGCAACATATTGATAAATGTTATACGTAAACGAGTCAAAGTTATCAATCAATAAAATCATCGATGCACCTCCGTTAACGATTTTGCTTTAAATAGGGTTTCTTTAAACTCTGTTTCCGGATCAGAATCAAAGACAATGCCTGCACCTGTTTGTAAATAAGCAGTCGTTTCTTTGATGATAAGAGAGCGAATTGCAAGCGCCATATTTAAATCGTGATTAAAGTTAATAAAACCAATCCCACCACCATAAACGCTTCGTGCATGTGCCTCTAGACTATTAATGATTTGCATTGCTCTAATTTTGGGCGCACCTGATACTGTACCTGCTGGCAGACAAGATCTGAGTGCATCAAATGATGTCATCGTTTCTTTCAATTTGCCATGTACTTCCGAAACGATATGCATGACATATTCATATTTTTCAATCGTCATATAGGTAGGAATCGTAATGCTACCAACCTCACAAACCTTTCCTAGATCGTTTCGGCTTAAGTCAACAAGCATCCGATGTTCGGCAATTTCCTTCTTGTCCTGCAGCAATTCCTTTTTGCGTTTTTCATCTTCTGTTTTGGTGGAACCTCGTGGTCTCGTGCCGGCAATTGGATTGGTGATGACCGTTTTTCCATGCGTTTGTAGCAAGCTTTCGGGTGAAGCACCAAGTAAGCAATAATCAGTAAAATCGATATAAAACATATAGGGAGATGGATTGACGTTTCGCAGTTTTCGATAAAACGAGAAGGGATCTCCAGATACTTTTGCTTTCATTCGTTGTGATAGGACGACTTGAAAGATATCACCCTGTTGAATATGATGTTTTGCGATTTGGACATGATGTTGAAATTCTTCCTGTGTCATCTCGGGTTTAAAGGAAAAGCTTGTTTTTGTTTGTTCCTGATTTTTAACTGGCTTGACCAAGTACTGCTTTAATTTCATTAACCGTTCATCAAGATCTACATTTTGTTCATGTGGTAGTTGAATAGCGATTAGATGGATCGTTTCATTAGCGTGGTCAAACACAATGACATCTTGATAAACCATTAAATGAATATCTGGCATGTCGAGCGGATCAGGAAGACGTTCACCGATATCCTCGGTCAAACGAATGGCGTCATAACCAATATAGCCAACAGCTCCTCCGTAAAATGGAAACGGCAAATCAAATTCCATTTGCGGAAAGGATTGCTCTAAATACGTGATGGCATTCTGGTTCACCGTTTGAACTTTTCCAGTTTCGCAGTTGATGATTTTTGTTTGCTCTCCAAAGCTGATAATTTCCTCATAAGGGTCACAGCCAATAAAAGAATACTTTCCCTTGCTTTGGTGCTTGAACGTACTTTCTAATAAAAACTTTTTCGTTCCTGTCAGGCGCAAATAAATATCAATTGGTGTGAAGGTGTCGCCATTTAGCTGTACGAAACGATACGCTTCTTTGCTTGTTTTTTGCATTAGCATCACCCTTTCTAAGAGATTTTGATGAAAGAAAAAAACCTCTATAAACACATAGTTGTGCTTATAGAGGACGATAGACGACCGCGGTGCCACCTCTTTTGAAAAGAAGTTATCTTTTCATCTTGATTCAGATACGGGAATGGGAAGGGAAAACTAGGGACCGTGAGGCAATGCTATAGCTGCTAGAGCACACTTTTCTGTAGTGCCGACATGCCTGTAAGACAAGTCGTGCAATAGTCTCCAATCACTATTCCGATATCCTATCCGTGTAACGGCGGAGTGCCGTGTTTCCCTACTAATACGTTCAGGAAACCTCTTGTAAGTCCATTCAGCTTGATTCCACGTGCCGGTATTCCACCATCACCAGCTCTCTATGACGCTTTATGCAAGCTTACTTCTCTTACGCATCGATTTTTTTTATAAGATGAAGCTTTCGGTTAAGAATAATAGCTGCTATGTGAAATCGGAAAATCAAAAAGCCCCTCGCTCTTAGAAAAGGACGAGGGACCGTGGTACCACCTTTATTAGCTGCAATGCAACTCACTTTGACAATAGCAGACTGCTCACACTGCTATTTGTCTCAGGTAACGATGAGACGAATTCGCCAAAGCCTACTGCATATTCTGGTTCGGTTTGGAAGCTTAGAAGTCCATTCATCTAACACAATCACACTGATTTGCACCTGCCATCAGCTCTCTAGAGTGTTCCATTAGATTACTACTCTTCATCATTGCTTAATATCATTTTGTTTATTGAAAATAATCTTAAAATACAATCTTGAAAATGTCAACCCCTTTTTAGTATAAAAGGAGTTATTGTTGATGGCACTGTCTTCAGGAATTCAGTTTTACAATGGTTTATCACGTAAATTAGATGCTGTAAGACTCCCACTTCACGAGCTGGATCATCTGTACCGCAACAAGTATATGGGAGATAACAGCTCCAAAATGACCTATATCTTAAGAGGCTTTTAGGTCATACCATTACGGTATTCTCAAGCCCGTGGTGGATGAATGAAAACCCCGATTGATTGAAGATTCGCTTTATCATAAAAGGAGTTATTTTTACTGAAGCATCTTTAGAAATTCAGCTTTATACTGGTTGGTTTATTAGACCTGGATTCATTTCCACTCGCATTTAATCAGATTCTTCAAATGGTAACATTTGTAATTGCTGTTTTTTGTCTATCAAATATAGTTTATTTTATTAATTTTTCCCTACAAAGACAGCCACCCTTCCATTACCAACACGCTAACATATATTACTAGTGTAATCTAAATAAAGGAGTGTTAAATATGGGATGTTATTCAAGACATTGTGACTTTGACAAAAAAGACGACTTTAGACGTGTGGAGGTGTTGTTAGAAGATATTCTATTACAGCTGCAAGCACAAGCTCAGCGCCAAAATCAAGACCAAAACCAAGACCAGTATCAAGGGCAAGCACAATCGCAAAGTGATCGCACCAAATTTGAAAATAACGGAAATCCGCATGTGTATATTAATAATGAAGCAAATGCTTTATCCATTGCAGCAATCATCATTGTGTTAGTTTTCTTAAATGATTTTAGTGATGGACCAGGGAATAACGGAGCAAATATGGAGGAAGTTGTAAAAATGTTTAAAGAACTTTACAACTCCTCAAAATAATAAGTTTCTGCTAACTATTCAGGGGCTTTTATGCCCCTGAATAAAATGGTTTACTGTATTATATGGCTAAATGGTCACTTTTGTGCTTATTTCCTTTAGAAAAAAGACACATCATCTGCTTTTTTAGTAGTGTGAAAAAATTTACTTGCTGGTAGAAAGGAAGCGGGTTTATATAGGCGCGTGCTCGTTATAAAATACATACATTGCGGGGTGCAAAAAAGAAAGCTGCTTGTTATAATGATTAGGTTGCCATCATAGTATGAACAAAGGCGCGGGGCGCCCGTTTAGCAACGTAGCGAATGGAACGAATCAACTAAAGATAAAGTGAACCTTCAATCAGCGGGGTTTTCCTCATCCCTGCTGATTGTTAGTTGAACGAATCGGGGATTTAGGTGCTGTTACCTCCCGCTTCGACTTTCAGCTCACCATTCTTAAAGTGGGAGTCTACAGCACCTTATATCCGGGGTAAAGGAATCATGCCACTAAAAACAGGGGTATGCCGACGCCTGAGCGGCAAGCCCGTTTTTAGTCGGCCTTCCTCTTTGTGACGAACCGATGATGCCTTATCGTAGGGCGCATTTCTAAAGTCGCATCGTTGCTGGGCTCATGCGCCGGACGTGGCTATTCGGTTTATTTCGTTATCCTCAAGCATCTAATTTTATATTAAAAGAAAATATGGTATGAATGAAGTGGGGTTTTAACGTTCTGCATATTGGTCACTTTAACACTTCTGAAAAAGATAGATCAGTTAGAGGGAAATATGAACAATGATACCATAAAAATTAGAGAAATAGTTGCCATTAAAAATGGGGAAGGGCAAAATATCGTGATACGTATTATAATAGTAACGAGTTACTTTAATCGATCGTGCAAAAATTATTTTTTGCTTTATTGCATGGACGGTTTTATGCTATTTTAATTATACAGTTTAACTTCGAATAAAAGTCTCAGTAGTTCAAAAAGTCCAGGAAGGAAAGAATACGAATATGCAGCTATATTCACCGTCGTTTGCGGACTTAATAAAGGATTATATCAAGTATACGATGATATGGAAGTTGGCTAAGTAGGTTTATATACTTAGGTATCCTCTATATGACGTGGGTTTTATATTCATGTCTTTATTTCGCAGGTGATCATGCGTTAGATGCTTATTTTGTGACATCAATCAGCCTGTCCTTTTTGAACCATTATGATAAGGGAAGGACGAAAAACATGGAAAAGAAAAAAGTAGGGATTATTTTTGGAGGAAAATCTGCTGAACATGAAGTGTCACTTCAATCAGCTAAAAATATTGTCGATGCGATTGATCGCGATAAATTTGAGGTTGTTTTAATTGGGATTGATAAAGAAGGGAAATGGCATTTAAATGAGCCGTCCTCCTATTTGCTGCACGCAGATAATCCGAAACTAATTCAATTAAACAAATCGAACGAAACAGTGGCAATTGTTCCAGGAGAGAAAGAAAAACCGTTTATTCAAACTTCCAATGCAGCAAAGCTTGATGAATTGGATGTTGTATTTCCGATTGTTCATGGGACATTGGGTGAGGATGGCAGCTTGCAAGGAATGCTACGTTTAGCAGATCTTCCATTTGTAGGTCCAGACGTTTTAGCGTCTTCCGTGTGTATGGATAAAGATATCGCTAAGCGTTTATTACAGGCAGCTGGAATAAACGTTGCAAACGGGATTGTTTACCGGAAAAATGAACAGCAAGAGATTGATTATGAAACAGTTGCTGAACAGTTAGGAACACCGATGTTTATTAAACCAGCCAATCAGGGGTCGTCTGTTGGAATTAGTAAAGTGACGACAGAAGAAGAATTCTACCAAGGTGTTAAAGAAGCATTTAATTATGATCATAAAATTGTTATCGAAGAGTGTATTATTGGCAGAGAAATAGAGTGTTCTGTATTAGGAAACGAGGAACCAAAGGCCTCATTACTAGGGGAGATTTTACCGCAAACAGAGTTTTATTCCTATGAATCCAAATACATTGATGAAAAAGGGGCCGATTTAGCGATTCCAGCTGATGTTTCAGAGGAGACAACAAAGCGGGTACAAGAGATTGCTATTCAGGCGTTTAAAGTATTAGAATGCGAAGGGTTGGCAAGAGTGGACTTCTTCTTAACAGAAGCAGGCGAGATTTATCTAAATGAAGTAAATACATTACCAGGATTTACCAAAATTAGTATGTATCCAAAGCTGTGGGAAGTAAGCGGACTTTCCTACCAAGATTTAATTACTACATTGATTGAATTAGCAATTGATCGCCATAAACAGGATCATCAATTGAAAAGCTCACTTTGGGATTAAATTAGTTAGTAAAAGAGGCTTGATGGGAGTGGGGTTACACCATCAAGCCTTTTTTGCACTATAGGAAAGTATAAGATTTTTTTGGTTTATAGTATAAGAAAAACAAAGGCTTCCGCCATAAGACTTGGCGACAAGCCAAGTTTTTCTAACACTAGACTATATGTGTCTCGTTTGTCGGTTGTTATCCTTGGAAGGTTGTGAATTTTTCTACAACATCGATGCGTTCTTTAGGTGTCGGGGCTTCATCGAAGTATCCTAAATGAAGGAAGCTGACTATTTTTTCATGCGGTTTTACATCTAATATTTCCTTCACTTTCGGATCTTGAATATGTGGATTGGTTTTCCATACTACGCCGAGTTGTTTTTCCCAAGCTAATAACCAGAAATTTTGAATTAAGCAAGCGACTGCACCATAATTTTCTTCCCATTCCTTTTGAGACTCGGGCTCATCCATAACAACAACTAAAATAGCATTCGGCTCATTTAAATAATTCTCTCTATTTTCTTGTCTTTCAGGAGGGTAAGTAGCAGCGACTTTTTCGGCAAACTCTGGTAGTTTATCAGCTCCTACAAAAATAAATCGCCATGGTTGGCGCATTCCATGAGTAGGTGCCCAAACGGCATCCTTTAATAATTCTAAAACCGTATCTTGTGTGACTTCTGCATTATTATACCCTTTTTTGACAGCACGGCGTTCACGGATAATGTTGGCTAGTTGCGATTTTGTAGTAGTTTCCCCCATATCTTCCATCTCCCTTACATGTTTCCATAATTGATAATTATTTTCAGTTAAATTGTAGCTGAATAAACGTTGAAAAGCAACTAATCTATCCCTAAGCCATTGCATATCCGAAAAAGTTGGGATAAATAATCTGCTTGAAGTAATGGATGATTAACGTAATAATAGATGATAATACAATAAATAGATGATAAATACAGTTAAATGAAGATGGAATATGCGAAAATCTTAGATAGAGCTACTACGGATTGCCAATAGACCCGATTCTACATCTAGTCAAGGACACTGAAAAACTAAAAAGTAGGAAACCAAATACCACTACATGTGGGAAGTTTTATTTAAAATTTTTCTTTATTGAGCATCTTGTTAGAATCGAATTCTTATAAAGATCAACCTCTTTTAGGGGTCTCCCTCAAGTCTAAGGTGAAAATTATTGCAAAGACCAAGAGTTGAAGAGTGCCTAACACATTTGGCTAGGCTCATTTTGTTAAATAAAATAGCTAATATTGCTTTTAGTCCTACATATAGACCTTCTGTCCTAACGAGGCGATCCCAAGGTGAAAAGCATAAGATCCAACTGCAAGAAATATCCGATTCCTGCCAGAGGTTTTTAGTTCGTATCTTTGAGGTACTAGCGACCTGTGATAGCTGAATAGAATTTGACGGGATGGAGGTATCACTTATTTTGGAATGAGACATATAAGGTTAGTTTGTGAAGCTTTACACGGTACAATTGATAATAAGGCAATTTATCCATTTTCATTCGTTATAATGTGAGTTATTTCACGATAGGAGGATTTTACATGCAGCAATTTTTACAGCGAAAAGGTATCCATGTAACGGGAAAAGTCTATTTTATAACGGCTTTAAGCTATATGGCATTAGGATTATTTGCTTCATTAATTATTGGTTTAATTATTCAGACAGTTGGAGAGCAAGTTGTTAGTATATTCTCGCCATCGTTGGCACAAATTTTCATGGAAATGGGTAGTTTTGCCATGGATACGAAAATAATAGGGGGAGCAATTGGTGTAGCGATTGCATACGGATTAAAGGCACCGCCGCTTGTACTATTTTCGGCGCTGTTTGCTGGCGCGTTTGGTGCAGAATTAGGTGGACCAGCAGGTAGTTATGTTAGTGCAGTACTAGCAACAGAAATGGGGAAAATGGTATATCAGGAAACGCGCGTCGATATCATCATCACGCCATTAGTTACTATCATTGCAGGTTTTGCAACCGGCAAATTCATCGGGCCTGCAATTAGTAGATTAATGCAAGGCTTTGGAGAAATGATAAATTGGTCCACTGAGCAGCAACCTTTCATTATGGGAATTTTAGTAGCTGTATTGATGGGGATAGCTTTAACAGCTCCTATTTCCTCTGCGGCGATTGCCATTATGCTATCACTGGATGGCTTGGCAGCAGGAGCGGCTACTGTAGGCTGTTCGGCACAAATGATCGGCTTTGCTGTTGCCAGTTACCGCGATAACGGATTTGGTGGCTTTATCGCGCAAGGGGTTGGAACGTCTATGCTGCAAGTCGCGAATATTGTTAAAAAGCCAATTATTTTATTACCTCCGACGATAGCTGGTGCTATGGTTGCTCCATTTGCTACTGTGTGGCTGGAATTAACGAATAATCCTTCAGGAGCAGGCATGGGTACAAGTGGGTTTGTTGGACAAATTATGACAATCGAATCAATGGGCTTTTCGATGTCAGTGCTTTGGAGTATGCTAATGTTACATATGATTGCACCAGCAATAATTAGTTTACTTATTGTTAGCTTTTTGCGAAAAAAGGGCTGGATCCAACCAGGGGATATGAAGATCACGTATGAATAGCAGTAATCATTTCTGTACTATGCAAAACTCGGGTGGAGACGTTTCATAATACTGATTTGCGATACGAAAGGAGTAATCTGTTATATGAAACAACGCTTCCAGAAGCTGTTACAGCAGGCGGGAGTAAAAGAGAAAGTCATTAATTCGAAAAGGGTGACAGGCGGTTCTATTAATGAAGCCTACCTTGTAGAAACAAAACAGCAAAAATTTTTCATCAAATATAACGAAGCTGCACCAAATCACTTTTTTACTCTAGAAGCAATGGGGTTGCAGCTTATACAATCTACCAATACGATTCATGTTCCAGACGTCATCAGCTATTCCGATGAACAGGACGAGCGGTTTTTAGTGTTGGAATGGGTGAGTGGGAATAAAACGCAGCAAACGGATACGCTACTTGGTGAGCGGTTGGCAGCAATGCACCAAAACATGGGGGAACAGCATGGATTTACCAAATCTACATTTATAGGTACACTGCAGCAACCGAATGGATTTTATGATAGCTGGTTAGAATATTATCGTGATCGACGTCTGCTCACACAGTTACAGCTTGGAGTGGAAAGAAACGTTATAAGCGGAAAACGACGTGAAAAGCTTGAACAGTTACTTATGCAGTTAGATCGCTGGATCCCAGAAGATATCTCCCCATCCTATTTACATGGTGACTTGTGGGGGGGGAATTGGATTGTCGGTAAGCAGGGTGTGCCTTATTTAATTGATCCCTCTTTTTTGTATGGTGACAGACATTTTGATTTAGCTTTTACAGAGGTGTTTGGTGGTTTTTCAAAAAATTTCTATCAAGCCTATGAAGGCACTTTTCCTACAAAGAATTATTATAGAGATTGTAAGCCGGTATATCAACTGTACTATTTATTAGTTCATTTAAATTTATTTGGCGAAGTATATGGACCAGAGGTGGATGCGATTCTTAGTTATTATTTAGGAAACTAGAGGGAGCAAATAAAATGGAGTTTTATGACATATTGGTATTTATTCACATCATTTCAGCTATCGTTGGGATGGGTCCTGGATTTTTGATGATTATGCCAGTTAAAACTGCGACAACTATGACTGAATTGCGATATGGATTTAGGATTCGAGCCAAATTACATTGGCTAGTCATGATTGGTGGAACATTGTTATTGTTAACAGGTTTAGCAATGGGAGTACTTCGTCCCTTTTTATTTTCTCAAGGGTGGTATGTAACAAGCTTATTGCTCTTCCTGCTTGCTTTAGCATTTGGCCCCCTCGTGCTATCTCCACGTTCAAAACCAATTAAAAATCTATTACAAATGCATCATGAGGATACGATACCAGATGAGTATTTTAATTTGTCCAAAAAACTATTTTTCTATGAAAGAATAGAAAGCCTTTTGTTTTTCCTTATCATTATTTTAATGATTACGAAGCCGTTTTAGTAATGGGATGCTACAAGTTGGAATAAATAAGAATTTTTTGCGAAATTCTGAGAGCTTAACCTACCTCGGGATTTTATTTTTTGGTGTAAAATGGAAAATCGCCGAAGTTCACAATCACTCAAACCCTATAGCGGAGATGCGTTCTAGCTAATGACTTGCTCGATTTAAAGGGAGGGACGCTTAAACCAAGGGTACTCATACTCGAATTCGGGAAGGTCTTGCTAATAATACCGTAAATCGTGCAAGTCAGAAATCAGCCCTCTAGTGGCGTCGTAAACCACGTGAGTAAGCCATCAGATCGAGCAAGGCACGCCAATTCGAGCATGTAAGCACGAGAGTCATTTAAGACAGCCTCCGTTTTCAAGCAGTACGTCTTGCCAACCCAAGCAATGCCATCATAAGAATGCACATAAAAAAGTGCCAACAGACGTCGGTTGGCACGTTAATAGCTATTATATTTAACTTCGTTGCTCAAATAGCTTACAAATTTCAATAATCGTTTGAGTTGCTTTGATCATATTATTTACAGAAACATATTCAAATTTACCGTGAAAATTTTCTCCTCCAGTAAAGATATTTGGAGTTGGCAGTCCCATGTACGATAACTGAGATCCATCAGTACCGCCACGGATTGGCTGTACAATTGGTTCGATATTTAGATTTTTCATCGCATCATAGGCAATATCGACAATTTCCTTCACAGGCTCGATTTTTTCTCGCATATTATAATATTGATCTCTCATTTCCAGGGTGACAGATTCTGCTCCATACTTGGCTTGAAGTTTGTCCGTTATTTGGTGAAACACGTTCTTCCGCTTCTCGAATGTATCTTTATCAAAATCTCTTATAATGTAGATTACTTCCGCGTTTTCCACATCACCATTAACCGAGCTTAAATGATAAAATCCTTCATATCCTTCTGTATATTCGGGAGCCTCTTGGTCTGGAAGTTCGTTGATAAAGGCTGCTGCCATTTTTCCGGCATTGATCATTTTATTTTTTGCTGTTCCCGGATGCACGCTATTGCCTTTAAACAATATTTTAGCTGCTGCTGCGTTAAAACTTTCATACTGCAACTCGCCTAACGGTCCACCATCGACGGTGTAAGCATATGTGGCATCAAATCGTTCGACATCAAACTTATGTGGTCCACGACCAATCTCCTCATCTGGTGTAAAAGCGACCCGAATTTTACCGTGCTTGATTTCCGGATGTCTAATCAAGTAGTTCATAGCTGTCATAATTTCCGCAATGCCTGCTTTGTTATCAGCACCAAGCAAAGTTGTCCCATCTGTAGTGATCAGCGTATGCCCCTTATATTGTGGCAGTTCTGGAAAATCAGAAGCAGACAGCACGATATTCTGATCTTCATTTAAGACAATATCGCCACCATCAAAGTTCTCAATAACTTGGGGCTGCACATTTTTTCCTGTGAAATCCGTTGCTGTATCCAAATGTGCCAAAAAACCGATTGTCGGTATGTCTCCATCCGTGTTTGCTGGAAGTGTTGCCATGACATAGCCAAAGTCATCTACGGCAACATCTACCATGCCAATTTCCTGAAGTTCGTGAACTAAGTGATTGGCTAATTCAAGTTGTCCTGGGGTGGATGGGGTAGCGTCATTGCTTTCATCTGATTGTGTATCCATTTTGGCGTATGTGATAAATCTTTCAATCATTTCTTCTTTCATGAATCGTCAGCTCCGATCTGCTTTAAATGTAAAACAAGTTGCTCGATGAGGTTGTTTCAAAAGTGCATTGAAAATGACACATCGAATTTCTCGTTAGCTCGTTTCTCCATTTGGAAAAGGATACCCCCTTTTCCTGTGTGAGGGTTTCGAGGATGCCTATACTAGCGCATATGTATCTGTACTTCTATGGGATATTCTACGTTGGCTCGTCCTGTGGCGGGGTAGAAGTCAGCACATTCTGTACAAGCGCGCTCCTCGAAACTTCGCCGCCTAACTCAGGCGCCAAGATGCGCTAGTGTCAGCGTTGCAACAGGATAAGGAAGGCTACGACAGCAATACACCGCACGCAGAAAAAGTGTTTTTCTTTTTCAAGGGCGCCCTGAAACCTTAGCCGACCTCGGTCCTTTAACCTCGCTTTTTGAACACGCACTTTATGTTAAAAAGTATGTACCTCTATGCTTCACATAACTTATTTGAAAAATAGTACTGTTTATTTATTCTTCATATCATGCAAAGTATTTCTTTTATTATAACTTAATTACGCTAATTTTCTAAACAAAATACTTCGTGTCCCTAAGTTAGGGGTAGGCATGAATCCGCTTATCGTTTAAAATAAGGTTAGGATATAAAGAGTTAAAAAGATTACGGGATCATATCGAAAACCTTCGCTGTTCATATCTGTTTAAAAATACTGGAGGGATAACATTGACATATGTCATTAGCGTGGAACGCCTGAAGAACCGGTTGAAAAATAATTTAAAGAATACAGTAATCATTGATGTTCGTTTTCAATTGATGGATCCAGAAGCAGGTAGAAAGGCATATTTGCAAGACCATATCCCTGGTGCAATTTTCATGGATATTGAAAAAGATTTGTCCGGTAAAAAGTTGAAACATGGAGGAAATCATCCACTTCCAGATCTCACGATGCTTGCAGCTAAATTAGGAAAAGTCGGCGTAGATCATGCTACAACAGTTGTTTTATACGATGATCATAATGACATGTTTGCTGCAAGAGCATGGTGGTTGTTACATTACATGGGACATAACAAAGTGTACGTCTTAGATGGTGGATATACCCGCTGGAAAGAAACAGGGAACGAAACGACGGTAGAAATTCCACAACTTAAGCCGAAATTATTTCACTTGAAAATGAGACCAAACCAAACGGCAAATATGGAAGAAGTGAAAGAAAAAGTAAAGCAAAATGCTGCTGTTTTAATTGATTCTCGCGCAAAGGAGCGTTATTTAGGAGACCATGAGCCGATGTATGCTAGAGCAGGGCACATACCTGGGGCAAAGCATTATTTCTGGAAGGATGTACTTGATGCGAATGGTTCATGGAAAAAGAAAGAAGCATTAGAAAAGCAATTTGCTTCTCTATCTAAGGATGAGGAAATCATTGTCTCGTGTGGTTCTGGAATATCCGCTTGTCCGAATATTTTAGCGCTGAAATCACTTGGGTTTAAAAATGTGCAGCTATATCCAGGTAGCTTTAGCGATTGGATCTCATATGAAGATAATGAAGTCGCGATTGGAGAAGATTGATGATCAAACAGAGATGCCAATGGGTTACAGATGATGCCGTTTATATTGCTTATCACGATCATGAATGGGGAAAACCACAATACAACGATCAGAAATTGTTTGAAATGCTTTGCTTAGAAGGAGCACAAGCAGGGCTAAGCTGGATTACCATTTTAAAGCGCAGAGAAAATTACCGCCTTGCATTTGATCAATTTGACCCGATAAAGATAAGTAAATATAATGATCAGAAAATAGAAACATTACTCCAAAATGAAGGGATTATCCGCAATCGTAGAAAAGTAAATGCATTTATTAAAAATGCACAGGCCTTTTTGAAAGTACAAGAAGAGTTTGGCGACTTTTGCACGTATATCTGGTCATTTGTCGGTGGAAAGCCAATGATTAATCATTGGCAAAAACATGAAGAGGTTCCTGCGTTTACAAAAGAGTCCGAGCAAATGAGTAAAGACTTGAAACGTCGTGGTTTTCAATTTGTTGGACCGACGATCTGTTATGCATATATGCAAGCAACGGGAATGGTCAATGATCATACACGTGACTGTTTTTTATATGCCGGCAGAAAGTAACGATGTTAATTCATGTTATAAAAATGGACCTCTCGCTTGTCTTACTTCCTGATTTTTAGTAGACCATATACGAAATTTTCCCGCTACTAATAAAGTAAAGTTTAGGACTATTTTTTTGTTTTGAAAGGAAGCACCCTCGGGAGCCAAGTCCTCGCTTGTCGAAGCAAGAAATTCGTCGTTGAATTCATAAACAGCCTGTCTGAGCCAGAATCCGATCAGAGCGAGAAAGACGCTAACTAAGGTAAGGAAATAGATTACCGTAGCGAGAACGTGGCAGAGCCTTGAAATATATCAAAGTGGTGTAGGAGAACAACCTTTTCTAATATGGGTTCCGTCCATCTTCCAGTGCGTCTACAGATGGACGGATGGCATCTTTATATCAATCTTTGACCATGAGTTGTTGGCAATTATTTGCTCGTTTTCCACCACTTCAGCCATTTGTTTTTCATAGCTTGAAAACGTTCACTTGTTTGTTAAGCTCTTTAGCTAATTCAGCTAGTTCATCTACATTATAGGAAACTTGTTCCATCGTACTGGTTGTTTCTTCTGTAGAAGCGGCTACTTGCTCTACACCAGCAGCAGATTCTTGTGAGATGGAAGCCATTTCTTTGACGAGTTGATCCATGGATTCGCTTGTTGTAGTATTTTCTTTCAGCTTGATAGAAATAGCTTGCATCTTTTCAATCATATTGGTAATAGCGCGGTTCATTTGTTGGAAGTTGGTGCCTGTGTCTTCAATCTGCTTCTTTCCTGTTTTTACTTCATCATAACCTTGATGCAGGGAAGCAACCACTTCGCTCGTCTCTGATTGAATACGTTGGACAATTGTTGTAATTTCACCCACGGATTGAGCGACTTGTTCTGATAGCTTTCTTACCTCATCCGCTACCACTGCAAAGCCTCTGCCATGTTCCCCAGCTCTTGCGGCCTCAATAGCAGCGTTTAGGGATAATAGATTGGTCTGCTCTGCAATATCTCGAATAACCTTAATGAGCTTAGAGATTTGGTTAGACTGTTCATCCAATCCCCTTACCTGTTGCACGGCCTGCTCCATAATGGCGTCAATTTGATTCATTTGCTGAACGGACTGTTCCATCAGTTTGGAGCTGTCTGTTGTCCATTGCTGAACATCACTAGCATCTGTCATTACTTCATTTCCTCTTTGCTCCGAAATATGAACATTATCGACAAAGCTATTCATTTTTTCTGACAACTCATTGGCTCCTGTTGATTGTGCCTCTGTACCACTAGCTAATTCCTCCATCGTTGCAGCAATTTGGTGGTTGCTTTCTTTTACTTCACTTGCTGATTTTGTTAACTGCCCACTTTGGGTGGAGACAGATGACGTAGCCATTTGTACGCTGTGGATGATGTCGCGTATTCGTTCCTTCATCATGTGTACGGATTGAGCAAGTTGTCCTATTTCATCTTTTGCTCGATCCTCTTCTTGTTTTACCTGTAAGTTCCCAGATGCTACTTCTTTTGTTGATTGGACAATGCTCTGTAATCTTGCTGTAATACCTCGGCTAACTATAATCATAAATGGAACGCCAATGACCAATGCTAACAGATTAGTGATAGCCAATATGTATACGCTCCTGTTTGAACTGTCCTCCGCTTCAGCGATTGCGGCAGCTTGCTGTTCTTGTGTTTGCTCTAGAAGATTGTTAACAAGTGTAAGTGTATCTGTACGAAGTCTCCCTGAGTAGTGGCGAATGGTATTAGCAAATTGTTCTCTTCCTTCTTCGACAGAAGTTACCATCCGTTCCATAAAAGCTTCATCAATGGAAGCATTGTTTTGCAGAATATCGTTGAAAATGTTTTTTTGTTTCTTCCCGTCAATCGTTTTGTCTAACTGTTGTGCGATTTGATCAAATTGCTCTTGATAATCCTGGAAAGCGCTAAAATACTTTGTATTCTCAGTGATTAAATAATCAGCAGATTGTACATCTTTTGCCTGAATGATAATTGCTAATTGCGATATTTGATTCGTCTGCTCTTGTAACTCATTTACTTTTTGAATATCCTTTTGTCCGCCTTTTAATTGTACATATACAATTACGGAAGAAGTAAGGAGTAAGGCAATGGTGAAAAAGAAAACAGATAAGTATTTTTTATGAATGCGCAAATTTCGCCAAGTAAAAATGAGTTTTTTCCTAATGGTTTTTGTCTTCTTTTTTTCGTTCGTTAATTTCTTTGCTTTCTTTTTCTGCATGGAATCCCCCTCTATAGCATTTGTCATAGAAAATTCGCTCACTTCATTTTGCATAATGCTGCATATTCCTGCGCTTTAGGAGTGGCAAAGAATGGTAATAAAATCACCAATTTGATGTTCAAAGATAAGAAGTATAAAATTAGGTGCTTTAGGATAACGAAATAACCGACTAGCCACGTCCGGCGCAAACGCCAGCAACGATGCGACTTTAGAAATGCGCCCTCCGATAAGTCATCTTCGGTTCGTCGCTAAGGGGAAGGCCGACTAAAGGCTAGCCGCTCAGGCGTCGGCATACCCCTGTTTTTAGTGGCATGATTCCTTTATCTTTAGTTGATTCGTTCCATTCGCTACGTTGCTAAACGGGCGCCCCGCGCCTTTGTTCCACTATAGGAAAGTATAATATTTTTTGGTTTATAGTATAAGAAAAACAAAGGCTTCCGCCATAAGACTTGGCGACAAGCCAAGTTTTTCTAAAAAGCGTTTTGATTAACAAACAAAAGCAACACTTCACGATTGCGTAAAAATGCTTTCCTTCTTCATGGACAAGGAAAGTTGCGGTAGAAATAACAACACGATTTTTAAGTTTTTGGAGATATTGTCTACTAAATAAGGAATCCCTTTAAGAAAATTGTCTTATAAAGGAAACAGAACCTTTGTTTACATATCGACAGAATAAAGAGTAATTTGAAGTGATTATTGCAAATTTTTTTACATTTGCGTTAGTTCCTATTCATCGTGTAGAATGTCAAATTGTGTGCGTAAATTTAAAAATGCAGGTGATATCATGCAAAGTACCGCTTTTATAGAAAACGAAAAAAATAAGCAGGAATTACAGGAAGAACTGGATGCACTGGAAATTCAAGTCTTTCGCATGCAGGAAAATGTGAAGGAAATTGCCAAAAAAGCATATATCGTTAGTATTGACCAAACAAAAGAAGCGAATTGGGTCATTGTTTATGCCAATCGAAAAGCAAATACGATTCAACTTATGCTTCACGAATGTACAAAACCATTTCGAGGGAATTGGGATTCTGCTATTGAAGCTGAATATAAATCAGAAACCACGATTCATATTTCCGATATTAAAGGCGAACAAAATAAAGGATTCGGTTCGGTCTTAATGAAACATTTAAAAGAGATTGCCCATCAAGAGAACAAACATTATATTACAGGCGATATTGTCAAACGCGATTTTGATCATGTGGAACGACTAAAACACTTTTATACGAAGCATTACTTTGATATAAGTATGGATCATAATGAGCAGAGTGGAAAAATTGTTTGGAGTCCGTGCTAATTCGGTGGTATCCATGAACGAAAAAATAATGGCTTTGTTACACACGCCAAGCTATTCAAGCGGAATGTTTTTTCATGCTTTGTCGCGAACAGTTCCTGGGTTGTTTAAAGATACGGGGAGGTCATTTATCCCAGATGTGAGTTGCCGTAAGATCCCCATTTCGGGGATCCTGAGTAGAAACAAAGAAGTTTAAGTCGGGATACGGCACCTTCCACGCTGCATCAGATATAGAGATCGCCGTTTGCCCACTAAGCGTCTACGACCAAATTCCTCAGGAGGGAGAGCGATGAAACAGGTGATTGATACATACTGTGAATCACTCAAATTATCCACCATCCAGTCAGAATGGCGTACCCTCACGAAAGAATCCTCTAAAGATAATACACCATATCATGCCTTCCTGGAGAAACTGTTGGAAATGGAAAATCAAGCGAGAATAGAACGAAGCAGACAAACCCTACTTAAGCTGGCCCGTCTACCTTTTAGGAAAACATTGGATACGTTTATGACTTTGAGCATATTTTTCTGATGTAAGAATAGCATTCGATTGTTATTTAGCCTTCTTAGCTAATAAGGGAAATAATTTAAGGGCATTTCTATATAAAATTAAACTGGAATCTTTATACATTGACTCGTAGTTAATTAATTGTAGTTAGTGATAATTATATATACGACTATTAATATTTTGAAACTTTCAGAGAAATAGTATGTTATTATTTTAATAAAACAAAATATACTAGAAAAAATTGGAAGTGAGAAACAGTGGAAAAGTCAATAGTTTAGGGTTCCTGGTTGAATAATAATGAAAAAATGAATTAGCAACTCGTTAAGTGTGTCTTTTGTTAACACTTTGGCTTATTGGATAAATTTCATAATAAATGTCATATACTATAAATCTCAAATTAATATTGATATAAAATAATCTATTTAGGAGGAGATAAAATGCATAATGAGTTATTTGATTTAAAAATTGGAGATGAAATAATTAATCAAATCTCAAAAGTATATTTTAAGTATACAAAACCCTATTTTAGGGGGTTGGTTTTACATGGTTCGGCACTAAAAGGAGGGGCTATTTCAAATTCTAGTGATATAGATTTTAAATTGTTTTTAGACGATGAAATATTCAGGCCGAATGGTACATTACCCATGGATATATATATAGGGATTAATAAAGGATTATCAAGAATAAATATTAGTCCATTCAGCTATATTCAATGTGATGCTGTTCCAATATCGAAATTAGGAGAAATGATAGGTCTTGTGAAGGGAAGCTATAAATTAATTAGCGGTGATATATCGATAAAAGAGCCAACAAATTCTCAATTGAAAAATGAGGCTATAAAACACTTGGAAAATGTGGAGGTTGTTCCAGAGTATTTTTCAGGACTTCTTGATAGTGGGAATAACAGATCAATAAGACTACTCAGGCTCTTAACTACTCAGGTTTCTCCGGTTTTGTATCATGTTGCAACTTTAACATCTGGTGATGGGAATTTAGTTTGGAAACTTCCCAAGAATGAGGTTTTAAGTTACTTACCTTATGAAATCGGCAACCGTTCAAAAGTATTTTACGAAAAGTTATTTGATTTTTATAATAAAATAGACTCTGATATAGATATCATAGACTTAATTTATTCTGGGTATTTAATTTTATTGGAGGTTACCAATTGGTATGGAAAGAAATATTAATTATTAAAATTCCAGTCCTCAAATATATAGATAATTGTATATAAATGGTGAATTTCTAAGAATGAATGTGGAGCTCTACAGTATAAATGTAAACTGTAAGGGCTCTAATTTTTGCGGTAGTGTATTTTTTAAAGTGCTTAAAAAATAATTATTTTGCGCAAACGCTTGAACTAAATGTTACTAGTAAACGAGGTGTCTTAAATGAGTGAGGTAATCCTTGAAGTAAAGAACTTAACGAAAGAATACAAAGGGCAAGGGTTTGAAGTGAAAGCATTAAAAAACATATCCTTTAAAATAAATAAGGGCGAGTTTGTTGTTATTATGGGGACAAGTGGATCAGGTAAAAGCACGTTATTAAATATCCTGAGTGCGCTTGATGCTCCATCTTCTGGAACGATTAAGTTAAATGGAGAGTTACAAGAAAAGTTATTTAAAGAACCGAATGCTTCATTTTACCGTCAAAAAAATATTGGCTTTGTCTTCCAAGCTTACAATCTATTAAAAGATTTAACAGTTGAAGATAATATCGTAATACCATTAATCTTACAAAATATGAATAGGGAGATGATTGATGAACGTTTAGAAGAAATTCTAAATGTACTCGGATTAACAAAATGGCGGAAACATCGTCCAACGCAATTGTCAGGTGGCCAACAACAACGTGTAGCAATCGGACGTGCTATTATTTCGCAGCCCCCGATTATATTAGCTGATGAACCAACTGGGAACTTAGACTTTAATACTTCAAATGAAGTGCTAGAGTCCCTTTATGAAATGAAAAATCGATTTAATCAAACTGTTTTACTTGTCACGCATGATCCGACTGTAGCTAATTATGGTGATCGAGTTCTTTTCTTCCACGATGGTGAAATAGTAGGGGAGTATGAATGCAGAAGTGAGAATGATTTAGAAAGTATTTTAAATATCTTTAAAAAAATTACGGAAAGAAGTAAAATACAATGAAAACGTTAAGAGGCATTTCATTTCAATTATTTCGTGCAAATCGTCTCATTATCTTAACCTCCATAATTAGTATTACGATCGCTACGATATTAGTAGTGACCATGGTTCTATATTCATTGAATGCGAAGGAATCCATGGAACAATCATTTAGGACTTTGTATGGTGACGCTGATTTATCCGTTGGGTATGATACAGGAGAAACTAAATTTTTAAATCAAAGTTTAATCCAGGAAATTGAATCTCAAAACGGGATTGAAGATGCTGCCGAAGTAGCTATATCTCATCTGACAATTGATCAAAAAGGCTTAGAATTATATACGCTAGGTGTAACAAATAATGATTTAACAAAAAGTAGATTCAAATTTAACGAAGATTTAGATGAATCATCCGTCATATTAAATGAAGGATTAGCTGCTACATTCGATTACAACGTTGGTGATAATCTAAGTATAGAAGGTAAAAGTTATCGAGTTATTGAAATTATCGAAGACATCAAAGGTACTTCTAACGTTCCAGATCTATTAATTATGCATCAGGATAATGTGAAGCCTTTTTTACGAAATGGGGAAGAAGCGACATATGTAATGATCAAGGGCGAGGAAAACCAAGCTTCTTTAGATATGGCGGACAGCATCAAACAGATCGATCCTGATTTTCGTATTGATGTTTTTGAAGAAGATCCTCTGGTTAGTTCGAACATCAAGACACTAAATGTTTTCATTGTCATATTATCAGCCTTAATTCTTACGGTAACTTCATTATTAGTCATATCAAATTTTGATATCATTCTATACAAACTTAAAAATCAAATGGCTATTTTGCGTTCGATTGGTGCTACTACAAAACAAGTTAGCAGGATCATCTTTTTTCAAAGCTTCGTTATTAATACAATAGGTGTAGGTCTAGGAACAATTTTTGCTATATTAGGGGTTCAACAGATATTTCATTTCGCAGAAGAGGCACTAAATTTACCTCCTACTACCGAAAAGATTAATATGATTTTAGTCATTCTAATTGCTCTCATTTGTTTCATCGTTTTTCAATTGTTTATGTTGATTCCAGCATACCGTAGCACAAAAATCTTGCCGTTAAAATTAATACAGGAAAATGAAAGACAAGGTTTTATCCTAGAGAAAAGTAGGACACGTCTTATCAAAGTTTTGTCCATCATAGCTGGAATATTCGCTCTTATCGGTTATGTTTTATCCCATAAAAATGAATTTTTTATTTTGTTCGTTTTAATTGGGATATCATTGTTTTTAATATGTCTCATCTTCTTGTTACCTAACATCATTACGTTATGCATAAAATTGTTGCTACCCATCATTGATAAGATATTTGGTAAAGAGTCTTTTATTGCGATAAATAATTTACTTCCACAAGTTAGGAAGAATACGCTAGCTATTATATCCATAAGCACATTACTTGTTATTGCAATATTTGGTACAACCATATTAAATACAATACAAAAAAATAGTGAAACATTCTTATTGGATCAATATGAAACACCAATTGTGATAGAAAATCGTCTGATAGAATCTTCTACGCTGGATCCGATAGAGGTTAGCACCGATATTGAAAAAATATCAAGTGTGGAAGGCACTTATTTTTATAATGGTTTAGATATGATGTACTATTTGGATGGTAATAAAGAAATAAGAATGGATGTTGCAGTAACAAATAGCGATATCGTAACAAACATTCCGAAAGATTCGCTGGTGATATCTGAAAAGTTCGCAAAACAGAACGGCTTTAAGAAAGATGATAGCCTTTCTATAGGTGTTGATTCAGAAGATTTATCAGCAATCCAACCCTTGGGTGAATATAAAATAGCAAGTATTAGTAATCAACTAGATGATGACACGGATATCATCATTAGTTGGGATCATTCTTTAAATCGTTATCGTACGTTTTCACATTTATATGTAGAAACTCAGGATGAAGCGACTACATTAGAAGAACTTAACCAATTAAGCTCAAAATACCCTGAACTAAAAATAAATGCTTTCAGCGTAGCTCAAAAGGAATCATTAAATATGTTTCTTCAACGATGGGCAATATTTATCATCGTTTTAACGATTCTAGTCGTTTCAACATTAATTGGTGTTTTCCATTCGTTAATCAATTCCATGTTGTCTAAGAGAAAAGAATATGCTGTCCTCAGGTCAATGGGAGTCACCCCTTTAGGTATTAAGAAAATCATACTCACGCAAATATTAATATATGTGATGATCGGGTTGATTCTAGGGATCATTATTGGTTCGATCCTTTCATTACTAATTGTATTAATTGATCCTACGCCGGTAGTTTTTAATTATAAAATCATTGGAAGTCTTTCTATCATCATTTTGCTCATTAGTATCGTCGTGTTCACAACGGTAGGATCCTGGTTGACAAAAAAACCTGTAATGAACGAAATGAATTTCGATGGAAAATAAAAAACATAGTTGAAGATCTGGTGGGCTGTCACCACCCTAAAAGTCCGGTATACGCCGAACTTTTTGAAAAGAGAAAGTATAAAATGAGGTGCTTGGGGATAACGAAATAACCGAATAGCCACGTCCGGCGCATGAGCCCAGCAACGATGCGACTTCGCGAAATCGCCCTACGATAAGTCATCATCGGTTCGTGGCTAAGAGGAAGGCTTGACTAAAAACGGGCTTACCGCTCAGGCGTCGGCATACCCCTGGTTGCAGGGGCATGATTCCTAAATCTTTAGTTGATTCGTTCCATTCGCTACGTTGCTAAACGGGCGCTTGCGCCTTTGTTCTGTGGAAAATGGCGAATGCCCAAGTTCAAATTCGAGTCTAAAGAAATTATAGAAGAGTTTGAATAAAACGAACAGAAAGTGGAAGAGCAAATCAATGCTTGAAACATTTGAATGGGAAAACGGGCTTGTTGCTAGAACAACGGAAGAACAACCACATTATTTGAATGAAATTTAAAGTGGAATAAAAACATGTTAAATTTATCTAATTAAGCTATAAACATGAAGACTCTTACTAGTTATACATGAAATAAAAGCGAGAGGTTGACTAACAAACTTATAATTAGTCACTTTTCAACCATTTCCAAACCCCTTCGACAACATAAGGCTCTGGACTATTTTCTGAAAAACTATTTCCATTAGTTGAAAAAAGATAGTAGGTTTATTGGGAAGAATTTTGATCCGTCCGTACCTTTTCTGGGGGAGAAACAATGAAAAAAATTACTAATAAACAAAAATTTCTCGTCTGTGTGGTTTTCTAATTTAGCCTCAATTCTTAGTGGCCGACTTAGAGAGTTGGTAATCCCACTAGTTGTTTTAGAGTTAACTAGTTCTCCACTAGTTACTAGTTTAGTAGTACTGTCACAACAAATTGGGACTATAGTTTTGGCTATACAGAATAGGTACATAGGTTGAGACCAAGAATAAAGTGAAAATAGCTACTACATTTAATTTAATATACGCTTCATGTGTATTTTTATTAGCATTTTTAATAACTTCTCAACAATTTAATGAGTATGGCATTCTATATGTACTAGCCTTGCAATCTTTTTTACCACCTTTTGCGGAAGGGTTTACCAGTTCAACTCCTCCTGTATTCCTGAACTCCCCGCTGGGCATAAGAAGTGGATTTTAAGCTTAATTTTACCGTTTTGAACTAGAAAGAAAGTTTATAAGAAGGAGTTCACAATATCCGTTTGACAGGATAGATCAGTTGATATATTATTAAATTGAACACTGGTCAATTAGATGGAGGTATACGAATGTCTGCTAGAAAAGCAGTTGCTAAAGAGCTGACACGTGATATGATTTTGCAAGCGGCAAATAATTTATTTGTTGAAAAAGGGTATCAGCATGTGAGCATGAGACAAATTGCAACTAAACTAAACTATAGTCATGGATCGCTATATTACCATTTTAAAAACAAAGCAGAGCTGTTTTTTGCATTAGTCGAAAAGCATTTTCAATTGCTTGATGAGAGAATGTGTGCCATTCAGGATAAAGATATTCCCGATGAGGAAAAACTGCGACAGCTAATGCAGGATTATATTGCATTTGGGCTGACACACCAAAGTCATTATGAAATTATGTTCCTAATAAGGGATGATGAGGTGCGCACTTTTATGCAAGAAGCTCCAATGAAAGCTTATCAAAGATTTGCTCATTTCGTTGCTAATTGGAGTGAAGAAACGCTCTCTGTTCAAGTGATTTGGTCTATGTTTCTATCTTTACATGGTTTTGTAACCCATTATTTAAGGCATGTAAATGAATACGCCGATGTTGAACAGATGGCTAAACGTCATGTCGATTTACTCTTGCAATGGACAAAGACAGGCCAAAATAATGGCTAGCGCTTATTAGCGAAGCCAATCTTTTTGGCTATTAATTGACCAGTGGTTAATAAACGCAGAGGAGATGAAACAGTGAAAAAAGCGCTCGTATTAGGAGCTTCTGGTGGGATGGGCTATGCAATTGTTAAAGAATTGGTTAATCGCGGAGTTGAAGTAACGGCTTTTGCACGCTCAATAAATAAATTAAACCATCTATTCTCTCGTTACCCGACAGTGACGATTATTCCTGGGGATGCATTGAACCAAAACCAATTAACGCAAATAGCAAGAAACAAAGATATAATTTTCCACGCCATTAATTTGCCATATGGGGATTGGGAAACAAAGCTTCTTCCCTTAACAGATAGCATCATTCAAGCAGCCCGAAAAAATAATGCTAAACTAGCGATTGTGGATAATATTTATGCATACGGCAAGTGTAACGAAACGGTTAAAGAATCAACAGTAAAGACTCCACACACGAAGAAAGGAAAGCTAAGGTTACAAGCAGAAGAACGAGTAAAGAGATCGAGAGTTCCTTATGTACTTGCTCATTTTCCTGATTTTTATGGCCCCTACGCAGAAAATACACAATTAAATTTTACAATTCAATCGGTTATTCAAAATAAACGTGCCTGGTTTATAGGAAGCCAATATCTTGCAAGAGAGCATCTTTTTACATTGGATGGAGCACAAGCACTTGTTAATTTATCATTTCAAGACGAAGCTTACGGGCAACATTGGAATATACCTGCAACTCATCCTGTAACGGGACGGGAGTTAATACGCTTGATTCGGGATTTAACAGGGTATCAGAAAAAAGTATCCACAGTAACAACCAATATGCTAAGGCTTCTAGGTGTTATTGATCGTCAAATGCGAGAGTTTGTTGAAATGCAATACTTAAATCAGCAAGCCGTTATTTTAAATGGAGGAAAGTATGAAAAATTAATAGGTCCGTTGCCACGAACATCTTACAAAAAAGGTCTTGAGCTTACAATAAGATCATACCAAGGCTTAGAACATTTGGGGAATTAAAGTAAGTATAAACTAAAGAATGTAAATGACTTCCGATATTCCAGTTCCAGTCATTCCTCAACAACAAGTGAAAACGGTGACGCAGTTTGCAAAACAAATACTTTATGCTCTTAACTTTGGATAACAGGGAAACGTTCATGGAATAAGCTATAGCAAACAAGTAAGAATGCAGGATTCGAAGTATAGAAGTAGGCGGGGAAAACACACCGTTGTAGCCGACTTTACACATAATAGGAGCGATGTGTTGATTTTTAGGTATCTGTTTCTGCAACATAATTGGTCTTTCAAAATCATTTTACGGTAGTTAGAGTATAGATTCGCATTGACATGGGGGGTACTTTTTGGATAAACTAGATTTAATTACAAACAGGAGGTGAGGTAGATGAATCAAACTGGTAGCGTAACGAAAATACAAGCATATCTTTATATTCGTTATGCAATTTTTTCCAATAATTCAAATGACGAGATACGTCTGTTCTTTTATTATTCAAAATAATGGAAAAAATACCAGTAAGAGACATCTACCTACCTGACGGATTAGCATGCATATAGATAGTGCAGAGGAGTGCTATACGATTCATGCTGTTTAAAGACGTAAGGGGATAAGCTCTTCTTATGTCTTTTTTGTACTATAGAAAAGTATAAAATGAGGTCTTGGGGATAACGAAATAACCGAATAGCCACGTCTGGCGCATGAGCCCAGCAACGATGCGACTTTAGAAATGCGCCCTACGATAAGGCCTCATCGGTTCGTCGCTAAGAGGAAGACCGACTAAAAACGGGCTTTTCGCCCAGACGTCGGCATACCCCTGTTTTAGTGGGATGATTCCTTGATCCCGTAAAAAGGCGTTGTAGACTCCCACTTCAAGAATGGAAGCGGTAAGCTAAACAAGTCGAAGTGGGAGGTAACAGCACCCGATTCGTTCAAGGGCCTTTAGGTCATACCCTGGTGGTACTAACAATCAGCGGGGATGAAGAAAACCCCGCTGATGGAAGGTTCACTTTATCTTTAGTTGATTCGTTCCATTCGCTACGTTGCTAAACGGGCGCCCCGAGCCTTTGTTCATGATATCAACTGTGATACTATAAAATTATCTAAATAGAGAGGGGCAAAACAATGCAGTATATTACATTGAACAGTGGCTTACGTATGCCGCAGCTCGGTTTTGGTGTGTGGCAAGTACCAGATGAAGAAGCAACGGCAGCAGTTGAAAAAGCACTTGAAACCGGTTATCGCTCCATTGATACGGCTAAAATTTACGAAAATGAACGTGGGGTAGGGAAAGCGTTAGCTAACAGCTCTGTTGCTCGTGAAGATTTATTTATTACAACAAAGGTTTGGAATAGCGATCAAGGCTTTGAGAACACGCTTCGTGCTTTTGAAGAAAGTCTAGAAAAGCTTGGATTAGATTATGTAGACTTATATTTGATTCATTGGCCAACCCCGGAATATGACCAATATGTAGAAACGTACAAGGCTTTGGAAAAGTTGTACCAAGACGGACGAGCCAAAGCAATTGGAGTTTGCAATTTTAATATGGAACATTTGCAGCGATTAATGGACGAGTGTGACGTTGTTCCAGCAGTCAACCAAGTTGAATGCCATCCTTATCTACAGCAAAAAAAATTAAAAGATTTCTGCGACCAGCATCATATATATATGGAAGCTTGGAGTCCGTTAATGCAGGGTGGGAAGGTGCTTCATGACGCGGTTATTACAAAAATTGCTGAAGCGCATCAAAAAACACCAGCGCAAGTTGTACTGCGTTGGCATCTGCAAGCAAATCACATTGTTATACCGAAATCTGTCACACCATCTCGTATTGAGCAAAATTTTGCAGTGTTTGATTTTGAACTTACAACAGAGGAAATGGCTGCTATTGCTGAAATAGACCGCGATGAACGAACAGGCCCTGAACCGAGTGAAATGAATATGCGATAAACGAAAAGCTGTCTCTTACGTTAGTTATTAACGTTGAGGCAGCCTTTTTGTATCCAAAGCTGTTCGTAATTTCCTGTGAATTGGTTAGCGAAGTAACCTGTTGTTTCAGCGCGTGCCATTTTAAAAAATATAATGTGAACCGCATAACTTAAACTACAATGTTGTCCTCTTTATATTGCTAGCTTCATTTGTTTAGAAAAAAGTTGTCACGTGAAAAATTTTGTGTGCCTATGGAACTTTACAAAAAGGTATGAAATAAGCTATAACATAGTTAGGGTTTAATATGCGTTGTTCTATTTTGAAAGGAGTGATGTTTTATGCGTGTAGTATTAAAACGAATAAACATAAACAAAATGGAGGAACGGTCGGAATAAATGGTATTCGCTTTCCTCCAAATCATGAGATGTTCAAAATTCAGTGAAAATGTGTGTCGAATTTTTCACAGCTTATTTTCTAGAGTACAGATAGCCTAATATGGGAAGTACCGCTAGAAGTAAATATGTCGAATGTTTCGGTCCATTCTCCTTTTTGAACATCCATTCCTAAGGAGGAAAATATAATTGAATAAATTAGTGACACTAGGATGGAATGAAAATTTTTTCAAAACGGATGATCCAGCTATTATTGCCCGGGTAATAACAGTTCAAAGAAGTAGTTACCGGATTTCAGATGGTGAAATGGAGTACCTTGCTCACATAAGTGGAAAGTTTTTAAATAAGGCAAATAACCCAATGGACTTTCCTACAGTTGGTGACTGGGTTGTTGTAGATAAACTGAAGTTGGAGCAAAAGGCGGTTATTCATCAAATTTTGCCAAGAAAGAGTCAACTCGTTCGACAAGCGGCTGGGAGTAAAACCGAAGCTCAACTAGTTGCAGCAAATTTAGATACAATATTCATCGTAAGTTCACTAAATGATGATCTTAATATACGTCGTATGGAACGATATATTGTAGCTGTTTATGAAAGTGGCGCCTCCCCTGTTATCGTTTTAACGAAAAAAGATGAATATCCGGAAGAACAGTTGCCAGAGTTGATTTCTCAAATGGAGTCAGTTGCTATCGGTATCCCTATTATAGTTGTAAGCAGTGTTACAGGAGAGGGAATACAAGATTTAAGGGCATACTTGAATCCTGCTGAAACGGTTGCTTTAATAGGTTCTTCCGGAGTAGGGAAATCTACCTTAGTGAATGTTCTATTAGAGCAAAATGTACAGAAGACAAAAGATATACGATCAGATGATAGCAGAGGGAGACATACAACAACCCACAGGGAAATGTTTGTGTTAACGAATGGTTCATTGTTAATTGATACTCCCGGAATGCGTGAACTACAGCTGTGGGACGGAGAAGAGGCTGTAGATGCAGCTTTTGAAGATGTAGAGGATTTTGCTAGCGCCTGCTTTTTTAAAGATTGTCAACATGATACAGAACCTGGCTGCCGTGTGCGGGAAGCTCTTGACTCTGGGGAACTGTCGCAGGAACGTTTTGATAGTTATCAGAAACTATTACGAGAATTGGCATTTGAAAAAAGAAAGCAAGACCAAAAAGCCCAGCTTGAAGAGAAAAATAAGTGGAAGCAGCGGTCTGAAAATGCAAAAGCTGCCTACCAACAACGTGGATTTAAGTAGTTGTTTTATGTAAGAGAATAGCTGAGATTATTTGTGGCCCCCATAGGTTTGAATTGGGGGCTTGTATTACAGGGGCTGTTCTCATTAGCAAAAAGCTGGTTTATGTAATAATATATAACACTTTCCATTTAATAATTTAACACTTAGAATGAAAGACACGGGATACTGTATCTTCATAGTGTTTAAAAAAAGATGGGGTTTCCTTTGGGGAGACCCCATCATACATAACTGCTGCAATTGATTGATAATACCACTTCTGTTTGTCAACAGGAGCGTTAAAGTTATCCCATATGGCATCTCCAAGTAATTTCAAGTCTTCCTCAATACTTAATAAATTATCTAATTTGTCTGCAACAATTAATTGCTTTACTTCCATATTCGAAGTTTGCAGTACATGAATTGTATGCTGTTTGCGCTTCTCCCAAGGTAAAGATTTATTTTCAGTATGCGCACATACTAGAAAAGTAATGTGTTTTCCAAATCGTGAGGCAATATCTTGTATGGTATATGAAGTATCTTCAACAACATCATGTAAATAAGCCGCACAGACAACTTCTTCGCTGCAACCAGCCTCTTCAAGTATATTTGCAACACGAATAGGGTGGGTAATATATGGCATTTTTGAATTTTTTCTAAATTGTCCCTGATGTGCTGTAGTAGCAAAATCTTTTGCGTTTTGTTTCATGAATCAATTCCTCCTGCTTATATTTCATGGTTAATTCAGATGTTATGATTTACGCTTTAGTATGGAACAACAAGTCTAGACATAAACCAAATTAGGAGTAGCGGAATTCCAGTAATTTCTGCTCCACACAAGTGTTCCAAATCACTATTTAAGGAAGTGTACGTTTAAAATAAAGATGTTGGGCGCGATATCGAAATTGTATCACTGTTGTTCTGGCAGAGGTTTTGCCAACCTGCGCATAAAATGCTCTCTATTGAGCAAGTGGTAGGTTAGCTCAAGCACCCAAGACCCAGACCGAGCTAGTGCCCAAGCAAGATTGGGCATAGAAGTACCTAAACCTATCGAGTACCGCGCTAAACCGAGCCAGTGCCACACTAAATCAATCATAGATACTTCCTAGGATGAGTAGCACGCCAACACTAGCATATGCAGCTTCATATCGATCATTGCAAACTGAAAAGCAAGCATCCTACGTTCAGAACGATTTAAGTCCACATTTGCCTTAGCTCTATAAGCCATATTCAATTCCAACTTCATCAAAATTTCAAGGCGTCTTTCCCATTATACAATGAATCTTGATTCGGCGTTTGCTGGGACAGAAAGTTTCTTAAATCGTCACAGTAAGTTTTGTGTCTAAGTTATGTTATCATAAGAAGCAAGGTCGGAAAATTGGAGGTTCTTAGCATGGAAGAGGGAATTAATCTTAGAAAAACCGAGCATATTCAGCTTTGCTTAACAGAGAATGTAGAAGGTGTAAATAAATCAACAGGATTAGAAGGTATATCATTTATACATAACGCCCTTCCAGAAATTAATTTTGCTGACATTCAAATAAGCACAAGCTTTTTAAATAAACCATTGCAAGCTCCGTTTTTGGTAAGCTCCATGACTGGAGGGTCGGAGCTGGCGGCAAAAATCAATCAGAATTTAGCACTGGCTGCTGAAGAGAAAGGCTGGGCTGTTGCTCTTGGTTCAACTAGAGCTCTGTTAGAAAGTGATGCTCACCAGTCATCTTTCTTAATTCGAAAGCAGGCTCCAACCGTTCCATTAATTGCTAATTTAGGCGCAGTGCAATTAAATTATGGTTATGGCGTTGAGGAAGCACAGCGTATTGTCGATATGACGGAAGCCGATTCGCTCGTTCTCCATTTCAACAGCTTGCAGGAGGCAGTTCAAGATGGCGGGGATTTAAACTTTGCTAATTTATTGCCAAAAGTTGAAGAAATTTGCCGTAATTTAACTGTACCAGTAGGCGCTAAAGAAGTGGGGTTTGGCATCGATGGATTTGTAGCTGAAAAGCTGTATAGTGCCGGAGTAGCATATATTGATGTAGCTGGAGCCGGTGGAACGTCATGGAGCCAGGTGGAAAAGCTACGTTCACAAGATCCACTTCGAAAAGCGGCAGCAGAAGCATTTAATAATTGGGGGCTGCCGACAAAGGATTGTATCGTATCGGTAAGAAATAAACTACCACATACGCCGCTTGTAGCAAGTGGAGGAATGAAAACAGGTGTTGATGCTGCAAAAGCAATTACGATTGGAGCAGATGTCATTGGATTTGCCCGTCAACTGCTACAGGCAGCAACCGAATCGGCTGAATCAGTCATCACAACAATGGAACAAATAGAATTAGAATTGAAGATGGCTATGTTTGGGATTGGAGCAGCGTCATTAGAAGAATTAAAAAAAACGAGGCGCGTATCCATTATGGGCAGGTCGTTATTAGAACAGAACAGCTAGTTGCTTGGCAACTGGCTGTTTTTTTGATTGTATAGGAAACTATAAAATGAGGTGCTTGTAGATAACGAAATAACCGACTAGTCACGTCCGGCGCAAACGCCAGCAACGATGCGACTTTAGAAATGCGCCCTACGATAAGGCCTCATCGGTTCGTGGCAAAGAGGAAGGCCGACTAAAAACGGGCTTGCCGCTCAGGCGTCGGCATACCCCTGTTTTTAGTGGCATGATTCCTTTATCTTTAGTTGATTTGTTCCATTCGCTACGTTGCTAAACGGGCGCCCCGCGCCTTTGTTCATCTTGTGTTTTTTAGCTTCTTTAGTCGGGTAACTATACAATAAGCAATTCTTGAGAGGAGTGAAACTTTATGGCTTGGACTTTACAAGATTATCCTGCTTCGATGAAAAATTTAAATGAAGTAACGAGAAAAAAAGCAATTGATATTGCTAATTCCATGCTTGACGAGGGTTATGATGAAAATAGGGCTATTCCGATTGCTATCGAACAAGCGAAGGAATGGCGTAAGAACGCCAGTCAACAAGAAGTAGAAACATACAAGCAAACAGGGAAACCAACGAAACGCTCTGCAGAAGGAAAGAAATATGATAATAATCCCGAGCGGTTAGAGGAAGGAGAACATATTGTTAGTCATGAAGATGGCTGGGCTGTACGATCAAGCAATGGCGAAAAACCAAGTGCTGTTTATCAAACAAAAAAAGAAGCAGTGGAGCGAGGCAAAGAAATAGCAAGCAACAAAGGAACGTATCTCATCATTCATCGACAAGATGGGACGATTGAGGAGCGATATACGTACTAAAAAATGCCAACGATTTAGTGTTTTTCAGGGAATTACAAAATCAATAATAACTGTAAAATTTTTTGCACTGCACTAAAATGGAAAATCGCCGAAGTTCACAGTGGATTCGCTCGAAGTTTACAATTGCCTGCGTATTTAAAATTAAGTCGCCGAAGTAGTCTACAATTAAATTGCTAGTGCGTTTAAATTAAGTCATACAGTTTTTTCGCGAAGTTTGGATACCGCTTATGCAAAATAATAGTTAATCAAAATAAATAAGCTGACATACAAAAAGGATAGACTAATTTTAAAAATAACTGCTCACGTCAGAGTGGTTATTTTTTTTCGTGCGGTAGATACTAATATAGACGGTAAAAGTAAAGGAGGCAGATGAAAGTGGAACAAGGTTTTCACAAAAGAGAGCACGACAGGTTTATTCCAATGACATCGATCACAAGCGGTGGGGGGGTGCAGGTGAAATCAGATGTGTACTATTATACGGATCAAATGGTGAATATTGGATTTATCGGTTATCCGGAAAAAGGAGATTGGGTACTTGTAGATGCTGGATTACCTCATGCTGCACCTGAAATTAAATCTGTTGTGGTTGACCGATTTGGTAAAGGCAGTAAACCTGCAGCAATTCTTTTAACACATGCCCACTTTGACCATGTAGGCGGATTAGCGGACTTAATAGAAGAGTGGGATGTACCTATTTATGCACATCCAAAAGAATTGCCATATGTACGTGGAGAAAAAAGTTATCCAAAACCAGATTCAAGTGTGGAAGGTGGTTTACTAGCAAAAATTGCCGACCTTTATCCGAATGAACCAATTGATCTTGGAAATGCTGTACAGGCCCTTCCAGAAGATCATCAAGTTCCTCATTTAGACGGCTGGAAATGGATACATACACCAGGGCATACGCCTGGCCATGTATCCTTTTATAGAGAGAGTGATCGATTATTATTTTCAGGCGATGCGTTTATTACTGTTCGTCAAGATTCATTTTATCGTGTGCTTATGCAGTCTGCTGAAGTTAATGGACCACCTAGATATTTTACAACGAATTGGGACGAAGCGTATGAGTCTGTACGCAAATTAGCTAAACTAGAGCCAAGAGTTGTCGTGTCAGGTCATGGGGTCAGCATGAAAGGAGAAAAGCTCACAAAAGGCTTGAATAAGCTCGTCGAACATTTTACGGATATAGCTGTACCCGATCATGGGGAATATGTGGATAAAGGTAACAACTTATATCATTAAAAAGAACATCCAATTTATTCATTGTCTATCTACTCGGGTTTAACCCTAATAAAAAAACTTTGCGCTACCTTAGTTTTTAACCCTCTAGAGGTAATCAAGGTCATTATAGAAAAGATAATGCAACGATAAACAAAACCATTTTGTACGCGATTGGAAAATCTTTTATATGTCAAATATGCACATTCACTAATGTCGCCTTGTCCCTTGGTAACGTTGTACTCCTATTGCACAGTCGAAAATAATTTCATCGTTGGAGAATCAGCGTTTGCCATCGGTGAATAAGGCGCTGTACATTCATGGATTATTTTGTACGTGTAAAACGGGGGAATGTTTCCGTTGTAATTCCAAGCAAGCTATGTATGTCTTTAACAAGATGGGAAGGGAACGGTACCCTTTTGGACAGGATTTATGGAGATCTTCTTTCCAACAACTTCTATAGGCAGGATTGTTCATTCAATGGGAATAGCTATGCTACAATGAAATGGAAATGGGGTGTTGGTATGAAGATTGAGATATGGTCCGATTTTGTCTGTCCATTTTGTTATATTGGAAAAAGGAGACTGGAACAATCTTTAGAAACTTTTGCCAATCGGAATGATGTTACGGTAGAATTTAAAAGCTATCAGTTGGATCCAAACGCAGAAGAAAAACCGGATCAAAATATGTATGAATATCTTGCCAAAACAAAAGGGATACCAATAGAACAGGTAAAGCAAATGACTAAACAGATAGAAAAACAAGCAGCAGAAGCAGGACTAACTTACTGTTTTGATACGATGCAACATACGAATACGTTTACGGCTCATCGATTAGTAAAATATGCGGAACGTCACGAAAAAGGAAATGAATTGGCTGAGAAACTAATGCGCGCCTTTTTTACGGATTCTCAATTAATAAGTGATCATAACACATTGCAGTCAATAGCCACTGATGTAGGATTGGATAAAGAAGCAGTTGCTTCGGTGTTGCGCAGTAGTGATTACGCAAGAAATGTAAAAGCAGATCAAGAGCAAGCGAGGGAGATAGGAGTTCAGGGTGTTCCTTTCTTCGTTTTTAATGAAAAATACGCCCTCTCCGGAGCACAGCCAGTTGAAGTTTTTTCACAGGCACTTGATCAAGTTTGGCAAGAAGCACAAACCGAAAAGAAACTCCAATCATTGAACCCTAAAGGCTCTAAAACGACCTATTGTACAGATGAAGGCTGTTGTGAAATTGACGAAGAGTAGAGGGGAAGGGGATAAATAACTGGTAGTGAAGCTGTCTCATAACCCTCGCTACCAGTTATTTATGTGAAAAATTATCAGGAGCAGGAATGCCTTCTGATTACAACCTATGAAGCCTAAAATAACGGTGTTTTTTCTTGTGCATAAGCAAAAATGAAAACGGTTTTACATCGGCTTAACGTGTTAAGAAAATGTGTCAATCCAGTATTATTTCTATATGCTACTATCTGCAATCTACTGAATAATAAAAAATACGATGCATAAGTACGTCATATCACAGGTCAAAGTAAAAATAATATTATATTTTTTCATTGACGAAAAAGGCAAATCTGTTATACTGTTAGTTGAAGTTAATTGATAATGAATATCATTATTAATTATAATGAATCAAAGATAATAACGATTTTAAACAATACGGGGAAGTTGAAAGTGAAGGTCAGCCTATGAAAATACGTTACTTAGTGGTCATGTTGATTATACTTTCCTTTGTATCTATCTTTGTTGGTGTATCGAATATTTCTCCGTTAGATATATTTAATCTATCGGAGGAGCAGGCAAAAGTATTATTGATTTCAAGAGTCCCTAGACTTTTCAGTATTTTAATAGCTGGGATGAGCATGAGTATTTGTGGGCTAATTATGCAGCAGTTAAGCAGAAATAAATTTGTTTCACCCACAACAGCAGGAACATTGGATTCAGCAAGGTTAGGAATATTAGTATCAATGGTGCTATTTACTTCCGCTAATCCATTTGAAAAGATGCTTGTTTCATTTGCCTTTGCATTATTAGGTACATTTGCGTTTATGAAGATACTGGAAAAGATAAAATTTAAAGATGCGATATTTATCCCTTTAATTGGATTAATGTTTGGAAACATTGTTAGCTCTATGTCTACTTTTATAGCATATCGCTACGATTTAATCCAAAACATCTCGTCATGGATGCAAGGAGATTTCTCCATGATCATGACAGGGAATTATGAGCTCATGTTTGTCAGCATTCCAATTTTAATCGTTGCCTTTTTTTATGCGAATAAATTTACTATTGCTGGTATGGGTGAGGACTTTT
Source organism: Virgibacillus sp. 6R (assembly GCF_001895305.1). Classification (NCBI taxonomy): domain Bacteria; kingdom Bacillati; phylum Bacillota; class Bacilli; order Caryophanales; family Bacillaceae; genus Virgibacillus; species Virgibacillus sp. 6R. The sequence continues at coordinate 3,219,516 of NZ_CP017762.1, forward strand.
CCAAGAACTTGGGATTAAATTATCGGCAGGTCGTCAATTTGGGACTTGTGATTGTAGCACTTGTAACCGCCTCAGTTGTCTTGGCAGTAGGAGTTATCCCATTTTTAGGTCTTATCATTCCTAATATTGTAACCATTTATCAAGGAGATCATTTGAAAAAAAGCTTGTTACATACAGCATTGTTAGGAGCAATATTTGTTCTCGTATGTGATATTATTGGCAGGGTTATTATTTATCCATATGAAATTCCGATTAGCTTGACGGTTGGGGTCATCGGTAGTGGATTATTTATTTATCTGCTATTTAGGAGAAAAAAATATGGGCTATAAAAAGAAAACACTGATTCTCGCATTAATCGCTATATTATTAACAATGCTCTATATATTTTATGATCTAACTGGGAACATAGGTTACATTTTACCAAGACGAATCATTAAAGTTGTTGCTATCTTGTTAACGGGTGCAGCAATTGGTTTTGCTACAACCATTTTTATGACCATTACGAATAACCGTATATTAACACCAAGTGTGTTAGGATTGGACTCCCTTTACTTACTAATCCAAGCATTTATTATCTTTGTAGTTGGAGCTAATTCATTGGTAATGATGAATAGTCATGTCAATTACCTCATATCAATTGGAGGAATGGTCGTATTTTCTTTGCTCCTATATCAGTTGCTATTTACAAGTGAGCAAAATAGTATTTATTTTCTTCTCCTTGTAGGAATGATTTTAGGTACTTTTTTCAGCAGCATCACTTCATTTATGCAGGTTTTAATTGATCCGAACGAGTTCATGGTAGCTCAGGATCGAATGTTTGCAAGCATTAACAATGTAAACACAGACTTAGTGTATATATCAATAGGGATTTTTGTTTTACTTATTGTATATCTGTTGCGTTATTATAAATACTTGGATGTACTAGGACTAGGAAAGGATAACGCAATTAATTTAGGGGTACCTTATGGGAAAGTTGTCAAGCATTTACTGGTTATTGTTGCTGTCTTTATTTCCATGGCTACAGCCTTAGTAGGACCATTGACGTTCCTCGGCTTACTTGTTGTCAATTTGGCATATGAATTTTTGAAGACATTCCGCCATTTCTATATTTTAATTGGCTCCATGCTTATAAGTATTATCGCTTTAATCGGTGGGCAATTTATTGTGGAAGAAGTATTTACCTTCGAAACAACGATTAGTGTCATCATTAACTTTGTCGGTGGTATTTACTTTATCTATCTTTTGTTAAAGGAGAATAAATCATGGTAGATATTAAAAATGTATTTAAGTCATTTAACCAGAAGAAAGTGATTGAGGATGTATCCCTGACGATTGAGAAGGGAAAGATAACTTCATTCATTGGACCCAATGGTGCAGGAAAGAGTACGTTGATCTCTATGGTTAGTCGCCTCATTACAAAAGATAATGGAGATATCTCGATAGATGGCAAAGACATCATGAAAACGAAAAATAACGAACTTGCAAAAAAGATATCCATTTTAAAGCAATCGAATTCTATTAATTTGAAATTAACGGTGCGTGAGCTCGTGTCCTTTGGGCGTTTTCCATATTCACAAGGTAAATTGAATAATTACGATTGGGAAAAAGTTGACGAGGCGATTGATTATATGGAACTTCGTGATATGCAAGATAAGTTTTTAGATCAGCTTAGTGGTGGACAACGGCAGCGAGCCCATATTGCGATGGTTATTGCCCAGGATACAGAGTATATATTACTAGATGAACCATTAAATAATTTAGATATGCGTCACTCCGTACAAATCATGAAGACGTTGCGTAATTTAGTGGATGAACTTGGAAAAACGGTATTAATTGTAATTCATGATATTAATTTTGCTTCCTGTTATTCGGACAATATTGTTGCTCTAAAGGATGGAAAAGTAGTCAAGCAAGGCAGAGCATGTGATGTCATTGATAAATGTGTATTAAAAGATATTTATGACATGGACATTGATATTAAAAATATTGATGATAAACGAATTTGTGTTTATTTTTAATTGCTTTGTGCTGCCAGAAGTGTGTCTTAATAATAACAAACAAAAATCCCCCATCATGATGTTGACCCCCAAGCCAATTCATGATGAAGGATAGCATATGTACCAATTGTAATGGATGTATCTCTAAAGGTAAATGATTTTGACTTCATTTAAGTTTCTATTGATATATGCTTGACTTAGCAGAAAACTTAAAAGTAAACAAATAAAACTGCGTGTCTGGAATAAAATACGAAATCTATTTTGGTTGTAATACTTATATAACGTGTTTGGTAATAAAATTGATGAAGAAAAAAAGGAGAATTTAATATGTTGAAAAAAACGTTATTCTTTTTATTCGCAAGTCTGCTTGTTTTAACTTTAGCTGCTTGTGGTTCAAATAGTGATGATAAAGAGAGCAGTAATAGTAAAGGGGCTGACTCCAAAGAGGCAGAAGCTGAAACGATCGAAATTAAGCAAGAGTTAGGCGACACAGAAGTGCCAAAAAACCCCGAAAAAGTAGTTGTATTTGACTTTGGTGTACTTGATTCATTGGATAAATTAGGAATTGAAGTTGCTGGTGTAGCAAAAGGTGGCGTAATCCCATCTTATTTAGAAAAATATGAAAGTGATGATTACGAAAATGTTGGAAGCCTAAAAGAACCTGATTTTGAAAAAATTGCTGAAATCGATCCAGATGTTATTTTTATTTCTGGTCGTCAATCTGCTGTCTATGATCAATTAGCAGAACTTGCTCCAACTGTTTTCTTAGGTGTAGATACAACGAATTATATGGAGTCCTTTAAAGCAAACATGAATACATTAGGAGAAATTTTTGATAAGCAATCGGAAATAGAAGAAGAGCTAGCTGCCATTGATTCATCTATAGAAGAACTAAATAAGAAAGCACAAGACATGGATCAAAAAGCGCTTATTACGTTAGCAAACGACGATAAAATTAGTGCTTATGGACCTAAGTCCCGTTTCGGAATCATTCATGATGTGTTTGGCGTACCAGCTGTAGATGAAAACATTGAAGCATCTACGCATGGTATGAATGTTTCCTTTGAATATGTGATGGAGCAGGACCCAGATTTATTATATGTTATTGACCGTAGTGCTGCCATTGGTGAGGAACCAGCAGCAAAGAATATTGTCGAAAATGATTTGGTAAAAGAAACGAAAGCATTTAAAAACGATAATATCGCTTACTTAGATCCAGAATTCTGGTATCTTTCAGGTGGTGGACTTGTTTCTGTTCAAGAAATGATTAAGGAAATAGATGCAACTTTAAAATAAAGCTATCCTTTAAAAAAAGGGCCCTGAATTATATTGGAGGCCACTGAAAATCTGATGATTTTTCAGTAGCCCTAGTTAAATCGCAGGGTTCTTTTTCATGGAAGATGATGTAATATTGCCACGTGAAGATGACCGTACCGATCATTTTACGGTGCAGACCAACAAATGTCTTGTCGGATTCTAGCACCCCAGTAATGCCACGTTGAAATTCAGCAACCCTTTTGATAAATCAAGCCATCGCCCAAAGTGGCGCATGGTAGCGTAAAAGTCGTGCACCGCATCAAAGTCGTGTAACCACATCGTAAAAGTCACGCACCACATCGAGAAAGTCGTGCACCGCATCGCAAAAGTCACGCGCCACAGCAAGAAAGCCGCGCATCACATCGATGAAGTTGTGCGCCGCAGCCGAAAAGTCGTGCTCCGAAGCTCAAAATTCATACGCCGCCAGTCTTTTTCTTATCGTAAGCGCTTGTTTGAATTGTATGTCGTATGTAGTGTAGAATAAATACAGAAGGTGACAACAGTTGTGGCATAATCATGGTACTTAGCCGTTCATTTGTTGTTAAACTGTAAATATATGGCTTAAAGCAAGGCATAGTAGCTTTAGAGAGTGGCATCGCTGTTTTGGACTACTTGCAAAGCTTGTACAAAATATGTTTGAATGAAAAGGACACTCAAAATGAAAAGAGGGATGGCTTGATGAAAAAGTGGATCATATTTGCATTAACCTTAACGCTGGCAATGGTATTAGCTGCTTGCGGAGGAGACAATGAAGAGGATAAAACGGCACAACAAGAGGAGCAACAGGAAGAAGGCAATACAGAAGACGGAGGAAAACAGCCGGAGCCTGTTAAAATAACGGATGAAGAAAAAGTTGATAAAGGAAAAGCTGTGGTTTCTGTAAATGGTGAAGAAATAAAAGGAGATCGTTACAACCCTGCTTATTTGCAGTTGAAAACGATGAATACACAGTTTAATCAAGATGTGGATAATGATCAGTTAAAACAACAAACGATAGATATGCTTATAAATCAACAATTAATAAATCAGGACGCTTCCGATAAAGGGATTGAAGTATCGGATGATGAAGTACAGAAAGAATTTGATACCATTAAAAAAGAAGGCGCAGAACGCTTAAATACTGCTTTGGAACAATTTCAGCTGAACGAAGACCAATTTAAAAGCATGTTAAGAGATAATCTGATCACTTCGCAATACTTGGAGTCCGAATTTGACATAAAAGTAACAGATAAAGAAGTGGAAGATTATTATAAACAAATCAAGGAACAAAGTGAAGAAATAGGCAAACTAGAAGATTTGAAAGATCGAATCAAGCAAACCCTAAAAGAAGAAAAAACAAATGAACAATTACAAAAACGAGTAGATGCACTAAAGAAAGATGCCAAAGTTGAAACATTCATATAAAATAACAATTCAATCATTGGGGGGCATCCTCGAATAAATATTTGTACCATAAGGGGTGACCTAAAGGCTCTTGAACGAATCCGAAATTTAGGCCCCGGTTGGTCCCTGTTTAGGCTTTTCTGTGTCTACTTGAGCTTACCGAAGTAGATCTTACGGCACTTACATTCGGGGTAAAATTAAATCAAACGGGTAGCCCATTAGTCAGGTTACCCGATTTTAAGCTCTGCCGAAGACGTTACTATTTCTTATCGATCCTTTTCTCACTAAATAACAACATCATCGCTACTCACCCTCCATTACCTGATCCAACACTAGCAGAAACTTCCTCATCATCTCGTCTGTACCAATGGTAATCCGCATATAATCTGTAATACCTTGGTTACGAAAATAACGAATGAGGACTTTTTTCTCCTTTAACTGTTGATATAATTTTTCCGCCTCATAGATGGGATGGTGGACAAATAGAAAATTAGTAGCGCTTGGCAGGACGCTGAAACCACGTTCTTCCAATTGCTCACGCGTCCATTCACGAGTTTGGAGAATGTGTCGTGTCGTTTGCTTAAAATAAGCGGTATCCTCTATCGCTGCCTTTGCTCCGACTATTGCCAGACGGTCAATGGTATAGGAATTGAAGGAGTCCTTGATACGGGTTAAGGCCTCAATTAAATGTGGATGCCCGATCGCATAGCCAACGCGTAATCCAGCCAAAGAACGTGATTTTGAAAAAGTTTTTACAATCAGTAGTTGCTCATACTTGTGCGTTAGTGCCACAGCAGTCTCTGGTGCAAAATCAACATATGCTTCATCAATAATCACGACATTGTCAGGGTTATGTTTCACAATGTTCTCCATCAAATCTAAACTGGTAAAAATACTGGTAGGCGCATTTGGATTTGGTAAAATGGCACCACCTTCTGAATGAAAAAATGCTGTTTCATCTAATGTGAAATCACTCATTAAAGGTACTTTTTCATATGGAATTTGAAATAGATTCGCATAAACAGGATAAAAGCTATACGTAATCGCCGGAAAACGGATCGTTCGATATGGCGAAAACAGTCCCATAAACGCAAAAGCGAGCACTTCGTCTGATCCATTTCCTACGAAAACAGATTCCTTGGTCGTACCCTCTTGTTTGGCAATGGCTTCTCTTAAACTATCAACCGTCGGAGATGGGTAGAGGTGCAATGCTTGCTCCATCTCTTTCTTAATTGCTGACTGTACGTTTGGTGATGGTGGATAAGGATTTTCATTCGTATTTAGCTTTATAATAGTTGAATCATTTAACTGCTCACCGGGGACGTAAGGTGTACAGCGTTTGGCTACCTCACTCCAATACTTCATCATTTTGAATCCCCTTTTTGTATATGCCTTTTTTGTAGCACATGCTTAATATTAGCAACGGAAATGTCCAACAGCTCCATCAGTACAAGCGTATGATAGGTCAAATCAGCAATTTCCCAAGTTATTTCCTTTTTATCGTAGTTTTTAGCGGCAATGATAACTTCACTTGCTTCTTCTCCAACTTTTTTTAAAATTTTATCGATGCCTTCCTGAAATAAGTATGTTGTATATGCATCTGCAATGGGGGTTTCCTTTCGAGTTTTAATTTTTTCAGTTAATTGATTTATCATGGTAAAAGAAGCAGGTTGATCTTGAAGAAGCTCTTGATGGAAACAAGTACTTTCCCCTGTATGACAGGCTGGACCGAGCGGTTTTACTTGTAATAAAATAGCGTCTTGATCACAATCTAAAGAAACCGACTGAACGATTTGTTGATTTCCAGACGTCGCTCCTTTGTTCCATAATGCTTGGCGCTTTCTGCTATAAAACCACGTTTCTTTAGTAGCTAATGTTTTCTCTATTGCTTCCTCATTCATATAAGCTAATGTTAACACTTCACCTGTATCCGCATCCTGCACAATAGCAGGAATAAGCCCATTGTCATCAAAAGTCACTTGTTTCATCGTTATCTCTCCTCACCGGAATACCTTGCTTATCTAAATAGTCTTTTAATGCTGGTATGGGTATTTCACTGTAATGGAATACGGATGCGGCTAAAGCTGCATCTGCATAGCCTGCTTGCAAAACTTCAGCAAAGTGCTCCTTTTTACCAGCACCACCACTGGCAACGATCGGAATATTTACTGTTGAAGCAATAGCTTGTATCAAGTCTAAATCATAGCCATTTTTTTCCCCGTCTGTATTAATGGCATTCAGAACAAGCTCACCTGCACCGAGTGCTTCTCCTTGCTTTGCCCAGTCAATAGCGTCAAGAGATGCTTGCTTTCTGCCGCCATTGATATAGACCTGCCAATAATTTTTAGTCATTTGCTGGGCGTCAATCGATAGGACGATGCACTGGGAGCCAAATTTCCGCGCTGCTTCTGTAATCAATGCTGGGTGGCGGACAGCAGCGCTATTAATGGAAACTTTATCAGCACCTGCTCGTAATACACGGTGTATATCCTCAATGGTGCGAATTCCGCCTCCAACTGTAAAGGGGATTGCAATTTCGGCAGCCACTTTTTCTACAATATCGATAAATATATCCCGATTCTCATTGGAAGCTGTGATGTCATAAAAAACAAGCTCATCTGCACCATCTTGATTGTATCGTTTGGCTAATTCCACAGGATCGGCCACATCTTGAATGTCGGTAAATTTTTTTCCTTTGACAACACGACCTTTATCAACATCTAAACATGGAATAATCCGCTTAGCTAACATGTTTTTACTGCCTCCAAACTTGCTGGCAAAGTGAGTGAGCCATCATAAAGTGCTTTTCCAATAATCGCCCCATACAACCCCATCTTTGCTAGTGCCGTAATATCTTTGATGGTTGTTACCCCGCCTGAAGCGATAATCTCCATCGAAGTAGCATCTTGTAATCGCGCAAGCCCTTGAAAATTAGGACCTTTCAGCATACCATCTTTTAAAATATCTGTATAAATGACTGTTTGCAAACCCATACTTTCTAATTCTTTGACAAGATCGATGGCGTTGACAGTGCTTGTCTTTGTCCATCCATCTGTTGCAACATATCCATTTCGCGCATCGATGGATACAGCAACTCGATTAGGGTACTGGGTGAGGGCGGCTTGCAAAAAAGTCTCATCTTTTATAGCTGCAGTTCCCAAAATGACCCTATCAATTCCTGCGGATAGGTATGCTTCCATAACTTGTAAACTACGGATACCACCTCCAACTTGGGTAGGTAGGCTTGTTTCTTTAGCAATTTCCCGGATGAAAGGCTGATTGGTGGAAACGCCTGATTTTGCCCCATCCAAATCAACAAGATGTAGGTATGCTGCGCCTTGTGCTTCCCATTCTTTCGCAACGGTGACTGGTGAATCACTATAAATATTCACTTGATCGTAATTTCCTTGTGTTAATCGAACACATTTCCCGTCTTTTATATCAATGGCAGGAAATAAAATCATCGTATCATCTCCTTGAAATTTGCTAATAGTTGCAGGCCTGTTGCACCACTTTTTTCCGGGTGAAATTGCATTCCGACAATATTATTTTGTTGCACAATAGCGGGTATGGTGTCTCCGTATATTGTACTGGCAACAAGTGTATTTGTGTCTAATCCATCAGCTGCATAAGAATGGACAAAATAGACAAATGCATCAGGCGCAAGGTTATTACATAACGGGATATTTCTATGCTTGATGAGATTATTCCAGCCCATATGTGGAACTTTTACGTTACCGGAAATTTTACGTACCTTCCCGGTTAAAAAGCCAAAGCCTTCTGTTTCTCCATCTTCTTCACTTAATTCAAACAATAATTGCATTCCGAGACAGATGCCAAGGAGCGGTTTTCCCTTTGCAACTTCCTGTTTAATAATGGAAATTAATCCTTGTTCTTTTAGAGCTCGCATAGCGTCCTGAAAGGCACCGACACCCGGTAAAATAATAGCATCACTTTTTTTAATGGTTACTTCATCGGTTGTTATTTGGGAGTTCATTCCCGTTTTTTCTAAGGCAAATTGCAGGCTTTTAATGTTGCCAGCGCCGTAATCGATAATGGAAATCATGGTTTCGCTCCTTTCTTTTAAATAGGTGTGCTTTTCTCTAAATAAAAAACAGGATAGAGACTACCATCTGAATCGAACATGAAAAAGAGGGTCTTTTTTTCGCTATGTGGTGGTCTTGCCATCACAGCTTTCTTGTTTTTTGAATACATATCATTAGACAAGCTTCTTTTGTTTAAACGCTAAAGCAGGTTCGCTTGCTGGAATTTCACGTCTGTCTAGTTGCTGGGAAGCTTTTGTTGCCAATCTGCTGTTATCCTCTTACAGTGTTCCTTTGGTAGAGGGAATGCCTATCACTCTTCCGCTTTTCTGTGTTGCTATATCAAGGGCACGGCCGAATCCTTTGAACATGGATTCAATAATATGATGCGTATTTTTCCCATAAACGTTATGAATGTGCAAAGTTACTTTCGCATTACTAGCAAACGCTTGGAAAAATTCTTCCACCAGTTCCGTATCAAAATTACCTACTTTATCTTTTAAACCTTCTACTTGATAGACGAGATACGATCGACCACTTAAATCAAGGGACACGGTCGATAGCGCCTCATCCATCGGAGTAGTAACACTGGCATAACGCGTAATTCCAGCTTTATCTCCTAAAGCGTTGCGGAAGGCTTCGCCAAATGCGATGCCAACATCCTCTACGGAATGATGCTGATCCACCTCTAAATCTCCCTGACAATCTACTTGTAAATCGAATAATCCATGCTTGGTTAATAACGTTAGCATATGATCGAAAAACCCGATTCCTGTTTCAATTGACGAATCACCAGTACCGTCGATAGTTAACTTTAAAGCGATGGTTGTTTCTGTTGTCGATCGGTTGACTTCATAGCTTCGCATCGTGCTACTCCTCCTTTCGTATTTGCACAGACTGGGCATGTGCAGTTAGCTGCTCGGTATTGGCTAACTCTATAATGGTATCCGCAGCGGCTAACAGAGAGCGTTTATCATAATAAATCACGCTTGATTTTTTCATAAAATCATAGACGCCGAGCGGGGAGGCGAATGCTGCTGTGCCGTTTGTCGGTAATGTATGATTTGGACCTGCTACATAATCCCCTAATGCCTCTGGGGAATAATTGCCTAAAAATATCGCACCTGCATGCTTAACCGCTCCAAGCTTTTCTATAGGTTCGGCAATCATCAATTGTAAATGTTCCGGGGCGATGTCATTCACAATGGCAAATGCGTCATCCATTGTATCGGCAACAATTATCTGCCCGTGCTGGTCTAGTGATTTTTGAATAATCACTTTTCGTGCCAAGCGTTTTGTTTGCTCTTGTACTGCCAGCTCGACTGCCTCAGCTTGTTTTATGCTTGTCGTAATACAAATCGCTTGTGCTTCTTCATCATGCTCTGCTTGTGAAAGCAGGTCTGCTGCTATAAAATTTACATTCGCTGTCTCATCAGCAACGATGCAAATTTCACTCGGTCCTGCGATCATATCAATCGCTACATCGCCATACACCCATTTTTTAGCACTCGCTACATAGGCATTTCCTGGTCCAGTAATCTTTTGTACTTTTGGTATGGTTTCTGTACCATAAGCAAAAGCTGCAATCGATTGGGCTCCGCCGATTTTATAAATTGTTTCGACGCCAACTTCTTTTGCTGCTACTAATACATATGGATTGATTTTACCGTCTGCTTGTGGAGGTGTAGTAAGATAAATATGATTCACACCGGCAATTTTAGCTGGTATGACGTTCATAAGCACCGTCGATGGATAAGCTGCTTTTCCTCCCGGTACATAAATGGCTACCCGATCTAAAGGAGTCACTTTTTGTCCAACCATTGTTCCAGCTTTGCTCATATCAAGCCAAGACTGTTCGAGCTGTTTTTCATGGAATTGGGTAATATTTTCCGCAGCGGTTTTCACCGCTTTTATAAAGGAAGGGGAGACGGACTTTCTAGCTTCATTGAACTCCTCTTCTGTAACCATAAAGGCCTCTATGCTCACCCCATCAAATTTTTCCGTAAAGGAGCGAATTGCTTGATCCCCTTCGTTTCGTACGCACTGAATAATTTCTAGGACAGTTTGATCAAGTGCTTTTTCTTTTTGCTGGGTACGTTGGGCTCTTTTCTGTTTCTTATCCCAGTATTGCATCGCTGTTAAGCGTTCCATGTCGATTCCTCCAAGCTTTGTTTAAATGTATTGATAAACGACTGTATCGCTACAGATTTAAGTGCGAAGCTTGCTTTATTAACAATGAGTCTCGTACTAATCGACTCTACTTGCTCCAAGACAACTAATCCGTTTTCCTTTAATGTATTACCGGTTTCGACAATATCGACAATGACATCCGCCAGACCAATGATTGGTGCTAATTCGACAGAACCGTTTAGTTTGACGATCTCGATTGGCTTGCCTTTACGAGAAAAGTAATTTCTTGCGACGGTTGGATATTTTGTTGCTATCGTTAATGACTGGAATGCATCCAATTGCTGACCAGGTTTTCCAGCAACGGCAAATTTACAAGTGCCGATTTTTAAGTCGAGTACTTCATAGACATCTGCTTGTGATTCTAAAATATTGTCTTTTCCAACAATCCCCATATCTGCAGCCCCTTTTTCTACATACGTAGGGACATCAATTGCCTTAACGAAAATCAATCGTATGGTTTTGTCACTGCTATAAAAAACAAGTTTCCGGCTAGAAGGAGTTAGTTGCTCAAATGTAACCCCCATGGTGTTTAATAGTCTAATAGAATGATCTGCTATCCGACCTTTGGCAACGGCGATCGTGAACTCTGCCATTTAATTCCCCCTTTCTTTTAGCAATTTGACTAGGTCAGATACATCGAGAAACGGATAAGCACGCCCTTTCTGATATAGTGTAGGTTGATCTGCTTCGTAATGAATCTGTTCCCCCATTTCAGGTATGGTCTGTAGATCACTTTGTTTCAGATAGCTAGTGACGGCATAGCCTTGTTCACGTAACTGAAGAGCTATCGCTAAAGCTTCTTTTTGCTTCTGAAAATCATAATAAATCGCAATGGGTTCATCTGAGCTTAAATCCTTGATCAAGCCGTGTTGATTTGCTGCTGTGAATAATAAATCGACATCAAAAGCAAATCCAATTGCTGGGATATGTGCTCCAAAGCGATCCCCTAACCGATCGTATCTTCCACCCATGACGACAGGCTTTCCAGCTTGATTGACAAATCCTTGGAAAATAACATCTGAATAATAGTCCATATCATTGATCAGCCCTAGGTTAAATACAATCTGATCGGTCAATTCATAAGCTTGAATACTATCGTATACATCGATCAAATAATTCAGTTCTGTTTGCACCATCCCATTTACTCCGTGCTGCTTGATTTCCTCCATCACTTGATTTGGCTCTCCGTAAAGAAAAGGGATATGCTGCATCGCTTGTTTTAATGTTTCATTAATAGGGAGAGTTGCTAAATACTCGGCCATCTCGGCGATGTTTTTTGTTTGAATAAAGGTTTGCAATGGAGCGATTTGATCATCAGCCAGATTCGCTTGTGCCATTAATGCACGAAAAAAACCAGCATGACCAATTTCAAATTTAAATGTAGGAAAACCACAATCTTTTAATATATGAATGGCTAGTGCAATAACTTCGGCATCAGCAGTTGGTGTACGGTTAGTAAAATATTCCACACCCGCTTGCGTACGTTTTTTTTGCTCGTTTTCAAATCGGTAACCAAAAACATCCATAATATAGAATAAACGTGCAGCGTCATTTACATTTACCTGATTGGCAGCGATTTGCTGTGTTATCGGGATGGTAGCATCAGGTCTTAGGACAAGTACCTTTCCAGATGTATCCATAATTTTGACCATATCGTCAGTGTTCACGATTTTAGGGTTAGCTGCGTAAAGATCATAAGGCTCAAATGCTGCTGTCTGTATTTGCTTGTATCCGTAAGTTTTAACGCGCTGCTTTAAAATGGAAAGTAATTCGTCTCGCTGTTGAAGAAGCTTGTTCCCCCAACAGGATGTCTGTAATAAAGGTTGCATGGTGATATTTCTCCTTTCTTTTGTAAGATAAGAAAGTATAAAATGAGGTACTTCTGGATAACGAAATAACTGAATAGCCACGTCCGGCTCCATCGCCCAGCAACGATGCGACTTTAGATTTACGTTTTTAAATACATTTTATCGCTTTATCACTTTATCTAAGTAAAGTTATATAGTATTCTAATAATTATAGATTAAAAAGTCAACCAAAGGGAGAGAATTTTTTATGTTTGATTTTCATATCCACAGTGATTTTTCTGCTGATTGTGAAACACCGATGGAGGAAACAATTGAAGTGGCGATTCAAAAAGGGTTAACAGAAATTTGTTTTACAGAGCATATCGATGAAGATTATCCAGACCCGACTATTGATTTTTCTCTTGATTTACCAAACTATGATGCGAAAATCAATGAAATGCAGCGTTTATATCAAGATCAGATTGTGATACGCAAAGGATTAGAGATTGGTGTTCAACCCCATTTATTAAGCCGTTGCCAACAAATAGTAAACGCAGCATATTTTGATTTTGTTATTTGCTCCATGCACACAACGAATAAGCAGTCCCTTCATACAAGTGATTTTTTTCAACAGCAAACAGTCGAGGATGCATACCGAGAATATTATGAAGAACTACTTTACTGCGTTACTCATTTTAAAGACTTTCAAGTTTTAGGACATATTGATTTAGTCAAACGTTATACAAAAAATAAACAAGCCAAGTATGATTTTCATGACTTATTGACGAAGATTTTTCAAGAAATCATTCCTGCTGGTAAAGGAATTGAAATCAATACATCTGGCTTCCGATACGGGTTACCAAATGCTATGCCGAGTAATGATATTTTAAGGTTATATAAAGCATGCGGAGGGGAGATCATTACTGTTGGTTCTGATGCCCATGTCGCAACGACCGTTGGATATGGTGTGACTGGCGCCATAGAACTATTACGCCAAATCGGGTTTACCTATGTTACAACGTTTACAGACAAACAAGCCATTTTTCATCGTATTTAACTTGTGTATCATTTTATGCGAGCACAGGTGGTATACAAATACCTACCGTGACAGCAAATATGTCGGCGCCTGTATTATTGGGAAGTCTAGCATCTCCATCCGCTATCGCTTATCCAAAATATGCGGAGAGCATGCCTCTATATTGAAGTAAAAGCATTTAGAACGCTTTGGTATTTCCATTTCCCGGCGAACGTTGGCAAATTGGATCACTTATCGAGCCAATACTTGCCTCTCTTATTTATAACCAACTGTATCGCATCTTTTAAACTAAGATAGCCCCATGTGGATGAAATGACGCTACAGGTTCTTTCCGAACCGGAACAGACTGCCACCTCAACATCCTACACGTGGCTGTACCGTACAGGAAACAATCAAGCCCTTCGTTATAGGAAAAAAGAAGTTGGTTGTTCAGTAATACGGCAAGAGGAGCAACTTTCAGCGCAACTGTCTATAGCATTGTGGAAACCGCACAGGAAAATGGGTGAAGCCCATTTCATTATCTTTAATATTTATTTAAGGAATTTCCCAATATGGTTCACACGAGCAAAGAAAGATTAGAGCAGTTTCTGCCTTGGTCATCGACAATATGTGCAGTTGATAATTACAGTATTCCATTGCAATTTACATGTCTATTCTTTTAAGAGGTCTTTAGATTAAACTATAGTTGTGCGTAGGGAAAAGAACCTTCACTAATCAAAGTTTCATTTTATTATCACAGGAAAATCCGTTTCGACCATGATATAATATAAAAAGTGAGCGTATGTTATGATGAATGTTTCATAAAATGAAAAATGATTCGTTCTTGCTCAAGAGAGGTTAAAAAGGCCGGTCTGACGGAGAATTTAATGATAAAGAAGTGTAGCCTTTTACTGGCTATTGGACTATTCTTCGTTAGTATAATGAAAGAGGAAGGTTTTTCTTGAATAAAAAACAGATGTTTAGTGTAGGATCTTTCGGTTTAGTCATCATAGTCTTTATCATACTTACCTGGATGCCGAATAGAGCAATTTCCAATTTTGATAAAATTCGACCAACATTGTTCGTGCATGGATATAAAGGTACTGAAAATTCATTTGGATTTATGCTGCAGCGCTTTGAGCATGAGTATAAATGGGGGAATAAAGCGCTTATTTATTATGTAACAAAACAAGGTGAAGTAAAGAAATATTATCCACGACTTGGGGAAGAAAAACCGCTCTATGTTCAAGTAATCTTTGAAGATAATCGGGCTAGTTTTGATATGACTTCTAGCTGGTTAGCGAATGTATTAAAAGATATGCAGCAGACATATGGTGTTGATGATGTCAATATTGTCGGACATTCGATGGGGGGAATTGTGTCATTGGAATATATAAAGCAATTTCAAGGAAAATCATATCCGTCCGTCCACAAGTTTGTAGCGATAGGGAGTCCATTTGATGGGATTTATAGTGAAAAATACTTTCAAATTAACCATGATCCAGCTGCAATCGACTTACGACCTGATTCAAAAGCGCTCCAACATTTAAGGGATCGATCTTTTCCAAAGCATACAGAAGTGCTCAGCATTTCCAGCACAGGAGATGCGATAGCAGTTCCAGAAAGCGTGCATGCGTTACGTAATATAGTACCGCATCAACAATTGACAGAGATCGTTATCAATGATAGAAGATTAGGACATAGTGACCTACATGAAAGCAGGAAGGTAGATCGTTATATTTATGAATTTCTGTGGCAAGACCAAGTTCAATAGCTTACAATAATATGGGCGAATAACTATAAAAGGAATGATAGGTGTGGGAAGGAATCATCATATGTACGGCAAATTAACGGAAGTAACATCCGAGAAAAATGTGATGGTGGACGAACAATTAAGAAACCATACGTATACTCGATTGGGAGGGAAGGCGGATTTCTTAGTCACACCAGAAACGTATGAGGAAGTACAGGCAATTGTAAAACTTGCTAACCAAGAAGAAATAGCCTTTACGCTGTTAGGAAATGGCTCCAATTTAATAGTAAAAGATGGCGGCATTCGTGGCATTGTCATGAATTTAAAAAAGCTTAACTCCATTTGGAGAGAAGACGATAAAATTATAGCACAAAGCGGAGCAAGAATCATTGATGCTTCTCAGCAAGCACTAAAGGAAAGTCTACATGGACTTGAATTTGCTTGTGGTATACCTGGTTCCGTCGGCGGAGCTTTGTATATGAACGCAGGAGCGTATGGTGGAGAAATTAAAGACGTGCTGGAAAGTACAAAAGTGATAACTCGGGAAGGGGAGGTCCTAACTCTACCTGCTGCTGATCTTGGCTTGCATTATCGAACAAGTAATATACCTGAAAAAGGATATATCGTATTAGAAGCAACATTTTCATTGCAAACAGGAAATGCCGAAGAGATAAAAGCCATTATGGATGATCTCACGTTTAAACGAGAGTCGAAGCAGCCATTGGAATACCCTTCTTGCGGTAGTGTATTTAAACGCCCGCCAGGATATTTTGCTGGAAAGCTGATTCAAGATAGCGACCTGCAAGGAAAACAAATTGGTGGTGCACAGGTATCTACAAAACACGCCGGCTTTATCGTGAATAAAGATAATGCCACAGCAACAGAATACATTGAATTGATACGCTTTGTACAATCTACTGTCAAGGAAAAGTTTGGTGTGAATTTAGAGCGAGAAGTACGAATTATTGGCGAAGATCCTACAGAATAATTGAGAAACAGCAACCAGTCTAGCATGGGTTGCTGTTTTTGTATAGACTTTGAATGGAAGCGCGAGTGCATCTATTTTTACCGCGAATAGTTTTTATTTGCTTCGGCAAGTAAGTGGGGAATAAGCCGCTATGCCGATCTTAGGGTGTTTTCGTTCGATAAGGAAAATAGACATCCTCGAAATGATAGTCACATTCGCGATAAGGGCAGAACCCAGCTCGATCTAAAGGGTACTCCTGCTCACTTATAGTTAGCTTATGCTAAAACTGTGCATTTTTTTGTTCCACTCACAGATACTCATGCTCGAACTGTACAGATATTCTGTTCGTTCACTTAACAACTGCAGGAGAAAATAATAAAACGATGTGGGAAATTTACTTTATATTTCCTAATTATAAACCTGTGAAAATGAGGCAAAATAGGAAACACAAACATGTAAGGAGTGATTAACATGGGTGAGCGATCAGAATTTCGTTCTGGTGACAAGGCGCCTAATAATGGTGTTTACATTGAAAGCGGGGAGACAGGAAGCAACGTAAATGATCCCCAGCAAATTAAGTTAGAAGCGGGAGAAAAATTTCCTGAGAATACAAATCATAATCGCGTCTGGATAAATAAACGGCACCTATCCAAGCCTGGTGTGCAGGGGCGCAGCAACAATTGAGGATAGCGGTATAGCTATTGAAGGTAGATGGAGTTTGCCATTCTTCATTGTAGTTTTAGTGCTATTCCCGAAAAAGTATTGTAAAGTGAGCAAATGTGAATAAAGGCAGGTCTTTACGTCTTTTTGCTAGAGGAACTTCCATTCTTTCTTTCATTAGTAATAGCACCCTACTAGGCAGAAAGCTGCTTAGTCAGGGTGCTGTTATTTATGCTCGGAAACGATGCAAAAACTCCTGTAAGCGTTGATTACTAGAATGCTCGATAACTTCACTAGCTGATCCTTGTTCAGCTATCACGCCTTCATCTAAAAACAGCACTTTATCGGCAATATCTAAAGCGAAGTCCATTTCGTGAGTTACAAGGATCATTGCCATGTCATCGTTTTGGGCAATATCGCGGATGACCTGTAACACTTCTCCTACTAATTCTGGGTCAAGCGCGGAAGTGACCTCATCAAATAACATAATTTTTGGTCGCATAACAAGTGCTCGAGCCATTGCTACTCGCTGTTTTTGTCCACCAGACAGCTGGCTCGGATATTGATCGACTTTATCTGCTAAGCCAACCCGATCCAACATTTCAAGCGAACGTTTCTTCACTTCTTCCTTTGGTTCCTTTTTTACGTGCAGTGGAGCCGTCATGCAATTTTCTAAGATAGTCATGTGAGGAAACAAGTTGAAATGCTGGAATACCATGCCAATATCACCGCGTACTGCTCGTAAATGCTTTTCATGAGCACGAACACGCCTTCCTTTTTTCTCCATCTTCCACAAGTTTGTACCGTTTACGATTATATCTCCAGATGTAGGTTCCTCCAGAGTCATAAGCATACGAATGATGGTAGTTTTACCTGATCCACTCGGTCCAATGATCGCGACTTTTTCTGCTGGACGAATATCTAAATCGATTCCTTTTAATACTTTAATATTTCCAAAGGATTTATGAACGTCTTGAAATGTGACGATTGGTTCAATCATTATGCTGTCGCTCCTTTACTTCTGGTTAAAACTTCTTTTTTATCAAAGCGTCGATTCATTTTTTTCTCTATTCTGTTTATGATTATAGCAGATGGATAGCTTAAAACTAAGAAAAGAATTGCAACAATGGTTAATGGTTCTAAATATGTCCAATTTTGCGCCCCATAGCTATTCGCAATATGGAGAATACCGACAACGCCAATTGTTGATGCTAATGGAACTTCCTTAAACATGATGATTAAGTAATTCCCAAGCATGGGAATCGTTGGCGGGATTGCTTGCGGCAAAATAATTTTCGTCCATTTTCTACGTTTGGAAAAATTTAATGCCTTTGCGGCTTCCCATTGCCCCTTTCCTACACCTTCAATTCCAGATCGGTACACTTCCGCAATATACGTACTAAAGTGAATACCTAAACCGAGCACCGCACTGGTGAATTCGTTCAATGCAAAACCAACAACAGGAACCATTGGCCAAGCAAAATAAATAAAAAACAGCTGGACTAACGGAGGAGTAGAACGAATAAACTCCATAATCCATGTAACCAACAAACGGAGAGGCTTTAAAGGAATCATTTTTATAAACAGCCAAAAAAATCCAAATACAAGGGCAAAGGCATAGCAGACTATAGTTAAGCCGAGTGTGATGCCAAGACCATCGATAATTTTCGGGAAGGCATCTGCAAATACGTCCCAACTCCAATTATTCATCCACTAGCCACTCCCTTCTTTGAGAACGACTCCATCTTACGTGTTAAAAATATAAGCGGAAGGGCTAAAATAAAATAAAATACTAAGACGAGCAAATAAACGGTAGGTGCTTGTGATAAATTTGTGCTACGAATAATATTTCCATGATAAAGAATATCCTCCATACCGATAAGGGAAACGAGGGAGGTAGCTTTTAGCATTTGAATGGAATAGTTTCCAAACTCAGGAAGCATCATCCGAATTGCTTGCGGCAAAATGACAAATCGCATGCGCTGATAACGTGACATATTCAAAGCCGTTGCTGCTTCAGATTGACCCTTTGTAACAGCAAGAATGGATCCACGCACGATTTCTGACATGTAAGCCCCGTAATTTAAAGAAATAGCGATAACCCCTGCCCACCAATTACTTCCTAATTCAATACCGAATAACATAGGAATCGCATAGTAGAGCCAGAACAATTGTACAATTAAAGAAGTACCACGAAAAATTTCTACATAAAATCCTGTGAATTTACGAAGAAACATATTAGAAGACATACGGCATAATCCGGCAATAAACGCAAATAAGTAGCCAAAAAAGGCAGCTCCAATTAAAACCGTAATTGTAATGGTTAACCCTTTTGTTAAATCGGGAAAAATTTCTATGATTGCCTGAATGAGTACCACTCCTTAATAATCTTTGGTGTTTCACTTATCTAATAATGAGGAAAGCAACTGTAATCTTGTTTGTTGTTCAATAGTGTAGAAGACTTTTTAAAAATGACGCGTTCAAAGGTAGAAGGAATCGCTTAAGCAAATTGATTGCTATTCCATAATTGTCGGAATGGAATTTAATTCCTATATTTTAAACTAGAGCAGCAAGCAAAGAAATACGTTCCATCCAGTTGAACAACATCTAAGACTTGCGTTTCGTATATAAGGTGCTGGAAGACTCCCAATTCAGGAGTTATCAGTACTGCAACAAGTCTAAGTGGGAGATAACAACACCTAAATGCCAATTCGTTTATCTAACAATCAGTGTAAAACCCCCACTGATTGAAGATTAACTTGATCGTATCGGATAACAACATAGTGAACCTCTATCAAAACAACAATGAAATTCCAACCAGCGGGGATTTACCCCCACTGATTGTTAGAAGCACAAGGCTATGACAGCAATACATCGCGCGCAGAAAAAGTGTGTTTCTTTTTCAAGAACGCCTGAGACCATAGCCGACCTCGATCCTTTTTACCACGCACTTTTAAAATAAAATGGGGTTGAAATTTGAATAGTGGGTTTAAATATCCCCATTACAAACCTTCTCTGTCGTAACGTCGTCCTCGACCATATTGTTGGCCTCACTAAAGCCATTTGCTTCTAATAATTCCGCTACTGTCCCATCAGCTTTTAATTTAGCTAACTTCTCGTTATACGCATCACGTAAATCTGTATTGTCTAAATGAAAAGCAGCTGCACCATAGCTTGGAACTCCTTCAACATCAGGTTGCTCAAATCCTTCGACAAATTCAAGCTTATTGGAGTTAACTGATTCGAGGGCCATTTTAATCGTCATCTCTGTACCGGTGGTCGCGTCAGTTCGACCGGACTCCACCGCTGAAAAAGTAGCCGGTATATCTTCAGCATTCGTTATTTGTTTTTCGCTAACGCCTTCTGATTTTAAAAATACATTTTCTGTAGCGCCAGACATGACAGATACCGTAACATCTGGATTATCAGCAATATCTTTATAACTCTTTAAGTTTAATGGGTTTCCTTTTTTGACAATTAATCCTTCTCCATATTTCATTTCTGGTTCGCCGAAAGCAGCGTTCTCACAGCGATCTGGATTAATTGCCATCCCAGCTGTAATTACATCAAACTGACCAGCTTTTAATCCGGGAATTAATTGCCCGAAATCAGCTAGTTTGCTGTCCACTTTCTCTATTCCTAATTCCTTAAAAACAGCTTTCGCAATATCTACAGCGGCTCCTTTGAGCTCCCCATCTTCTTCATAAGCATACGGTTTTTCATTGGCAAAACCGATCGTGACTTTACCGGATTCTTTTAATTCATCCAATTTACTTCCAGATGCTTTACTGGAATCAGTTTCATCTGATCCACATGCTGCTAAGACAAATATAAAACCTAAAATCAATGTAAGTACGATTTTTTTCATGAATTTAATTTCCTCCCTTACTAATTTCCTTTACGTAAAAAGGAACTAAATGTGAGTGTTCAAAAGACGATAACAATAAGATTTAATAGCAATTTACGTATGACTAATAATGCATTGTGGGAACGCTAGGACCTGTGAAGCAACAAATAAATGCAGACCATCTTAATTATCAGATTTTTTGAACAGCCACTATAAAAAATGTTACAGGTATTTTACAGAACGCTCAAACGCTGTATTTTTTGATAATTTGTAATTAAATGTTAAATTTATGGTTGATACTCGTATAATTAGAGATAACGTATACATGCTATAGGATAGTCAGTGAGGCTTTCATATGGTACGATTTTGTCCCGTTGTATGCATTGAAAATAACCAGAGTGACGAGTGATTGTACCCCTTTTATCAGTAAATAAACTAATTCACTACTTTTGTAGAAGAATAGGAAACGAATATATGGAAAACATTTGTAAATAGTGGGTTTTTTCAAAGTGGTCAAATCTAATTTTGAAGTTGACAAAAGAATTATATTCGCAGTTATGGATCAATGACTGCGCATACTCCGATTGTTTTTCCTACGTTATTTGATGTTCTCTCTTTGGGTGCAGGAAGAAGATCCTAGAACCGTTGGTCAGTTTTTACTACATATGTAAAAAGTATTTTTAAAAAAAGGAAAACAGCTCAAAAAGTGAAAATGACGCCTCAAAGAATGTTAAATCAGCATTCTTGGGGCGTCATTTAGATGCTAATTAGTCAAAGTCGGACTTTTTAGTAACCCAACCTAGCGATCATTTTGCCTTCTAATCTGTGTGAAAAATTCCTTGTTTATCGACACGTTTGTACGTATGGATGCCAAAATAATCGCTTTGTGCTTGAATAAGTTCCGCTAGTTGGAGAACGTAGCTGTCATAAAAGGATAATAATGAGCTAAAGCATCGTAAGGGTAAACGGTTTTATAGTAACTAGCCTTAAAGCTTCTTCATGTTATTAGCCTTAGAGTGCAATGTAATACATGTATTAAGTTTGGATTCGATTTATAAGCTCCACTTCACTATTATGTATCCTATTTTTTGCTAGACTTGATCCCATAACTCCCAAAAAATGCCGATTGTATTTTTCAATGTATGCAAATCATTGCAAGTTTGAGTATTATTTAAACAAAAATACTTAAAAGCAAGATAAATCCAAGACTTATAATGGAGATAATCGTTTCTAGTAATGTCCAAGTTGAAAATGTTTCTTTCATTGTTAAACCAAAGAATTCTTTAAACATCCAGAAACCTGCATCATTAACATGGGAGGCAATAAGACTTCCTGCACCAGTAGAAAGAACCATCAAAGCAAGATTAACATCAGACCCTTGCATTAATGGGATAACTAAACCAGCAGTTGTTAATGCGGCAACAGTTGCTGAGCCCAATGCAATCCTTAAAACAGCCGCAATCATCCAAGCTAATAGGATTGGTGAGATGCTACTATCTGAAAAAATGTTTGCGACAGCATCTCCTACTCCCCCATCAATTAAAACCTGCTTAAATACACCGCCCCCACCAATGATAAGGAGCATCATACCGATAGAACGAATCGATTCCTCAGCTGAAGCCATGACTTGTTTCATTGGAATACGTCGGGCAATTCCCATCGTATATACCGCAATCAAAACGGAGATTAGGAGAGCTGTTGTAGGTTCACCGATTAATTGGATGATATCAAAAAGGATATTGTCCGAAAGTTTCCATATATCTTGTAAGAGCTGGATGATTGTTGCTATTGCCATTAAAATGACTGGAAATAAAGCCGTCATTACACTGATACTAAAACCAGGTGTTTCCTCTAGTTTAAAATCCTTCACTTCGCCTACAGAATCAACACTTCCAGTTTTTAAAAAAGCATCTGGGACTAACTTTTTCGCTAAGCTAGTAAATAAAGGGCCAACAATCATTACAGTAGGAATTGCAATGATAAGTCCATATAATAAAACCATTCCAATATTTGCTTCATACTGCTGGGCAATGACAGTTGGTCCTGGATGTGGTGGCAAGAAACCGTGAGTGACGGATAACGAAGCAGCCATTGGAATACCTAAATATAAAATAGACACTTTTAATTGCTTGGCAATTTGATAAATAATTGGAATAAGTAAAACGAGTCCGACCTCAAAAAACAAAGCAATACCAATAATAAATGAGGCAATGACAACAGCCCATGAAATATTCTTTTCACCGAATTTATGAATCAATGTCATTGCTATTCGCTGGGCACCACCAGCATCTGAAACTAATTTTCCTAAAATAGCGCCAAAACCAAAAATTAATGCAATACTGCCCAATGTTCCCCCCATACCAGCTTTAATCGAAGATACAATTTCATTAAGTGGCATGCCTAAAGCTAAAGCAACTAAAAATGCTACGACTACTAATGAAATAAAGGTGTTCAAATTTAACTTCATAATTAAAAACAATAAGACAATGACTCCTAAGGCAACAATAAGTAAAGGAAATAAGTTATCTGTAAATGACATAGGATGTGTGCTCCAATCTATTTTTTAGTGAACGATTGCTACATGGTTAATTGCATTTATTGCTTTCTTTTTTTTGAAAGGCAGAGAGTTTTTGGTATTCTGATTCTAATTGTCTTGATATGTTGATAAAAATAGGAATGAGCTCTCTGTAAACGTTTTTATTTTCGGGATTTGGTTGATGTGTATAAGTAGCACCAATAAGATCGTTGAAGACTTCAAAAGAGTCTATTTTTTTCTCAGCATATAACCCTAAAAGACAAGCTCCTAAACAAGAAGATTCATAGCTTTCGGGAATAATAACGTTATGATCAAAAATATCAGCCATCATTTGCCGCCATACTTTAGAACGCGCGAATCCACCTGTTGCTTTAATGGAGGTGACAGGTGTATCCATCACTTCTGTTAAAGCTAAGAACACTGTATATAAGTTAAAAATAACGCCTTCTAGAGCAGCCCGAATCATATGCTCCTTTTTATGATTTAAAGTGAGTCCAATAAAAGAACCTCGAACATCTGAATTCCATAGAGGTGCTCTTTCACCCGCTAAATAGGGGTGAAACAGAAGTCCATTGGCACCAGGGTTAACGCGTTCTGCAATTCGAGTTAAAACGTCATATGGATCAATTCCTAGACGCTTTGCAGTTTCAATTTCACTTGCTGCAAGTTCATCACGTATCCAGCGTAACACCAAACCCCCATTGTTTACTGGACCACCAATAACCCAATGATCCTCTGTTAAGGCGTAACAAAAGATTCGTCCTTTTGAATCTGTTCTTGGTTGAGGGATAACAGTCCGGATGGCACCACTCGTTCCTATCGTGACAGCAACGTCCCCCTCTTTTATCGCGTTTACTCCAATATTTGAGAGCACACCGTCACTAGCTCCTATGACAAAGCGCGTGCTTTCCAAAATCCCCATTTCTTGGGCAAATTCAGGATGGCAACCTGTAAATGATTCTTTTGTTGAAACAAGACGTGATAATTTTTCTTCTGTAATATTGGCAATTTCTAGGGCGCTCTCTTCCCATGCCAATAATTGAAGATTCATCAGTCCCATGGCGGAGGCTATTGAATAATCAACAACATATTCATTGAAAAATTTGTAAAAAACGTATTCTTTAATACCGATGTACTTTTTGGTTTTTCGCGCAATATTTGGTTTTTCATGTTCCATCCAAGCTATTTTACAAAGTGGGGACATAGGGTGAATGGGTGTCCCTGTTTTTAAATAAATCTCGTGTCCATTATGTTTATCTTTTATTTTTTTAGCCCATTCAGAGCTTCTATTATCAGCCCAAGTGATACAGCGAGTTAATGGCTTGTCCTTTTCATCTATTGCAATAACACTGTGCATCGCACTGCTAAAAGAGATAAAGGATAAATCCTTGGGGTCTATTTGTGAATGTTGCATTACATTGGTAATGGATAGAAGAACTGCTTGGAATATTTCTTCAGGGTCTTGTTCCGCGGTTGAAACATCAGGCGTGTATAACTCATAGCCGTTGTTGTCCTGGCTTATAATTTCACCCGTTTCACGAAAAAGAACCGCTTTTGTACTAGTCGTTCCTATATCTACGCCAATCATATATTTATTACGATCCATTAAATTCCCTCGCTTTCTTCATCATCTCTGGGTCAGTCCATAAATCTTCTGCTTTGTTTTGAACATCATGGAAGTTTTTAAAAAAGGCTTCTTTGATAAGCGTTTTTTCTTTCTGTGCCAGGGCTTCAATAATAAGTTCGTGATTTTTAAGGATACGATTAAAATCTTGATAGTTTACTTGGCTTCTATATCGCATCGATAAAATAATTAGACACTCCATGACAGGTCTTAAATGTGTCCATACCATCATAATTTGCCTATGATGAATAGATTTAATAATGGTTTCATGAAATTCTATATCTTTTAAAGAAAATTCATCAATATCTTTATACTTTATCGCTATTTTCATCATTTCCAGAATTTTATTTAGTTCGTTTAGTAATGCATCGTTTTCTGAATTTAATAAACGCTGAACAACAAAGGATTCAATCATTAATCGAATATCATAAATTTCTTCAATATCCGTTTTTGAAATGCCAATCACTGTTGCTCCCATTCTTTCTAAGCGAATTAACTGTTCTTTTTCTAACACTTTTAGGGCCTCCCTTACAGGGGATCTACTTACTTGATATTCTTTTGCTAATTGATTTTCTGATAAAACGGTTTCTTTTTGGATAGCTTGAGAAATAATTCTCATTCTTAATTCGGTAACGAGTCGCTCTCCCATTGATGAAGAAAAAGCTAAGCCTTTTTCAGGGTAGAATTTTTTAGATGTCATATCTCTCCTCCTATTTACAGCTAAAACAATCAATTGAATACTTGTATACAAGTATAATATCACAGGAAAATAACTTTGTAAACGGATTCACAAATGACTCTTTTGAGAGTATTGTAAAATGGTTGTACCTTTTAAGAATTTGCTATACTTTATTTTAAATTGGCTAAATAGCTGTAGAGAGTAATGACGGCAGATCTGGTTCATTATAGCTAGTAAATAGTTCGGCAAATGCATTCATGATGTGAGTAGGTAGTCAAATGATTGATATATGGTATTGAGCATTATTATTATTTATTTATTTATTGCCGGTTTTATAGGGGGGGAATTTATCGAGTGATTTGCTCTGATTTGTTTTTTAATGTATATATCCTTCATGACATCGTGTTACTTCACTGACAAGACTTGGGGAGGTACTTCCTTTTTCATGTCTCAAACCCATTGGGACATAAGAGCTAAGAATTATGAAATTCATTCAAATATTAAAACAATTATCTTAAGATAGTTGTTTTTTCCTTGGAACACCTCTTTATATATTGAATATAAAAAAGGAGCTGGTTATATGAGAGCAAAAGGTAATTGGTTAAATAATGAAGAGCAAAAGGAAGTAATAAAGGAGTTAAATAACTCCAAAGAATTCAAGACCCAAATAAAGGCTATGAAAGAGGAGACTTTCTTTGATGAAAATAGTATTATTATTCCCGTTATAACAAAGTATACTATACGAAAAATCTTTAGAAGAATATTTTTACTCATAAATATTTAACCTCCCTAAATTAATATCAAATTAGGATAAACAAAATTGAATTAATATATATGAAATTAAAGAAAATTATAACACAAGCGGTAATGCGCGAAATTTTCCTAATATATTAAATGAATATTTCATGGTATTGTTAACTTGAAGGAGATCGTGGATTTTCATATATATGAAGAAAGAGAAACTAATTAAAAATTAAAAGAAGGGAGGGTAATCGAAAAAGAGAACATTAAGGAAATTCACAAACTCACTAATTGAAGGAAATGAAGCGATTGATAAAAAAGATACGCTAAAATAAGGTGAAAATTGGGTGGGAAAATGAATAAAAATATTTGGGCAAGTATCTTAGAAGTAATATTTCTATTGATTTTGTTGACTTGCTTTATCAATGAAATAATATCAACAAAGATGTATATTGCTTTATCTGTATTTGTAATCTTTCTAGAATTTTTAGTATCAAATGTATTCTTCCGTAAAGAAAAGTAAATATTTTACTTTTGCAACTATCTGATAAGTTTTATTATTGTTATAAATACAAACAGATTTAAACTTAAAGAGGGGGATTAGTAAAATGAAACGAATATTTTTTACTGTTATCGCTATTCCGTTTTGGGAATTGTTGGGGTCAAAAAAAGTTACGTTATCCTAATCTTTTTTTATAATTGGTTAGAAGTTTTTTGATTCATCAATGCTAAATGGGGTGTGGTTCATATGTGATAAGAAAGGATGGATTTATTTTGACAGCACATTTATAATGCTACAACGACTTTAAATACTCTTGTTCCATTATACTGTCTCCATATATCTCTTCATAAAACAAAGCTTCTAGTGCATCGTCCGTACCCCCGAGACCATTGTACATCCTTTTTAATAACAAATCTTTATGAATCATCTTTTTCATTTTTATAGGATGAAATCCAATCCACTCTTGGTAAAATCCATCTCCAAATTCTATCAATACTCTATCGTTTACATTTGATTTACCTCTATACCATCTAGTAGTTGTTGATGTATTTCCATCTGTATCCTCGATGGTTATTTGGATAGGTTACACTTAGTTGGACAGATTCATTAAGGTCATATAAACTTGATTCAACAATAAGTCGGAGGAGAGTCCAATATGGCCAAAAGAGAAAGAAGGACATTCAAGGTCACCTGAACACTTTGTAGAAAAGCTAAAGGACAGTGCTGCAGAAGGCAACTCGGAACAATTTAGGTTATTTAAAACAGGCTATTGGAAAACCAATTACAGATGCTTTAAAAGGATTGAGAGGAATTTAAAAAAGTAAAAAAGCATAAATAGAACGGAAGGATATAAACTTGAAACCGATACCAAAATTGGAGCTAAAACCATACAAAATAAGGGACTTTAAAAATCTCCCACAAATACTTGACTCAATCCGAAGTAAACTCCACTTTACTAAAAACGTTTGTAGATGTTAGAATGTAAGTAAATTATTAAATTTTTCCAATAGCCTACGTAAAGGAGACTGTTTTTACACTTGAGAATGCACCTTGGTTGCTTGTAATCGCTTTAGAATTCATACTCATTTGTTACAATCCCTTCCTGATTTACTACAACACGTTCGTAAAAACTATTTCGTAATCTAAGCGGACTTGACCAAAGAAGAGTTGTGTGGTAGAAATGGCATCATACAACTTGTTTGAAAAACTATTAAAAACTTCTACTTTTTATGGAGAAAAGGCGATAATAGCGCCCTTATACCGCATATGACTAGGAGTAAATCCCCTCTATTCATACTACAAGTGAATTTGGAAGACAAGTAGAGGAACGAATCGGGCATTTAGGTGCTGTTATTGCCCACTCAGATCTGTTTGTTTTTACCTCCGGCTCTTGAAGTGGGAGTCTTCTAGCACCTTATATACGGAATAAACTCTCAGTAAATAACCTTTTCTTCCATCTAACGAGTTGAAAAGAATTCCCCATTCATTCAAGGTTTACTTTTGAATATACATGTGTAAGAGAAATTTTTTTACACCTATATGTGAAATATTTCACATAATAAGGAGGCTCATACGATGCTAACAAAAATTACGAAAGAGAATGTCTCCATGATCGAAAATGATTCTTTTCGGAATTACGCGCAGATTTTTGCAGAGATCGAAGAAAATACAATTGAGAGTATAAAGTCATTCGGCTTATCGTTGGAGCAAAATAATGATGAAACTAAAAATGAACGTCTAGCGAGGTTAAGAAAGAAACAAGCTACATTTAGAAATAATGACAAAAGTATTGTTATCAACCAACTATCAAGTGCGTGTGAAGCTTGCCAAACAGGAACTGGAAGCTATACGTCGTTTGTTACACTCAATTGTCATCGTGACTGCTATTTTTGTTTTAACAAAAATCAAGAAGATTACACATTTTATTTACATCATCAAAAAGATGCCAATGAAGAGTTAGCCTATTTAATAGAAAGTGGGTATGTATTAAAGCACCTTGCGTTAACTGGCGGAGAACCACTGCTTTTTAAAGCGGAGACAATCAGCTTCTTTCAATTGGCTCAAGAAATATCTCCAAACACTTATACAAGGTTATATACAGCGGGAGACCTTTTAACTGAAGACATCTTACAACAGTTACAAAAAGCAGATTTAGATGAAATCCGAATTAGCATCAAAATGGAAGATTCAATCAAAAGAAGACAAAGAGTTTTAAAGAAAGTGGAATTAGCTCAAAAGTATATACCTCATGTTTTAGTAGAAATGCCTGTCATTCCTGGAACAAGACAAGAAATGAAAGATTTACTTTTAGCTTTAGATGAAATGGGGATATTTGGTATTAATTTATTAGAATTTTGCTTTCCCTTAGTTAATTCCCGATCGTTTAGTGAAAAGGGATTCACATTAAAAAATCCACCTTATGATATCTATTACAATTATTGGTATGCAGGTGGCTTAGCTGTCGCTGAGAGTGAGGTCCTATGTCTAGAGTTAGTAGAATTTGCTATTGATAAGGAGTTAAGTCTTGGGGTCCATTATTGTTCTTTAGAAAATAAATTTACAGGGCAAATTTACCAACAAAATTATAGTCAACCAATGAATGATACATATCATTTTTCCACGAGGGATTATTTTTATAAAACGGCAAAAGCATTTGGGCAAGACAAAGAAAACGTGAGGGACCAACTAAATAGGATCGGAGAACCTTTTATTATTGATAATGACGATGATTTTATTCAGTTCCCCGTTCGTGCTATTCCATTTTTAAAACCTAATGACACAGAATTGGCGATCGTTTCTAGTGTTATCGAAGCTAGGATGAATGAAGAGTTGGTACGCGAAGTAGGTGTTGATTGGACAACACCATCACTATTTGAGCAAACAGATATCGATAGTGTGGAGGGAGAAAGATGAGGAGTTCAGAAGGTGTCTTAGATATGACAGAGGTGTTCTATGCACGACAATTTGTTTACGATGTTTTAAGACGTTTTTTCCTTGAAGAACCGTCGCGGGATTATCTCGCTTATTTTGTACAAGAAAAACTTATTGACTTATTTCCTTTTGTTGAAGAATCAGAAGACATACAAAGAGGAATAACAGAAATAAAAGCATATTTATCCAAGCATAATGTGATTGACAACGATGCAGATTATGAAGATTTACATTGGGATTATACAAGATTGTTTGTAGGACCGTTTGATTTGCCTGCCCCGCCTTGGGAATCTGTTTACGTACGAAAAGATCGTTTGTTATTTCAAAGTAATACGGTAGATGTCCGAAATGTATATCTTCATTTTGGTTATGAAGTGGAACATAAAAATCTAGAAGCAGAAGACCATGTCGGACTAGAGCTCGATTTTATGTTTCATTTAAATCAACTATCTCTCAAAAGTTTGAATAATAATGGTCTAAAATCAAAAGCAAATTTCACTTTTTTAGTTAAAGAGCAAAGGAGATTTTTAGAGAAGCATTTATTGGCGTTTATTTCTGTATTCTCTGAAAAAGTGATAGAGAACGCTCATACAGGATTTTTTACTGGGATGGCGAGGCTGCTAAGGTCATATTTGAAAATGGATGCTGCCATTTTAGAAGAACTTTTAGAGATGGACGAAAATTAAAGTATGAGGGAGGAGCGTTCAAATGTTTGATCTTATGTCAAAACTGAAAAACTATAAAATGTCAAGAAGAGCATTTGTTGGCTGGTCAGCTGCTGTTACAGCTGCAGCGGCAATACCTGTCAGTAGAGGTCTGAAAACAAAAACCGAGCTGAATAAAGTGTTTGCCGCTAGTGAAGGAAATGAAGTATGGAAGTCAGCTGCCTGTTGGCATAATTGCGGTGGACGTTGTGTGAATAAAGTTTTAGTGAAAGATAGCATTGTAATTAGACAAAAAACGGATGATACACATGAGGATAGCCCTGATTATCCTCAACAAAGAGGTTGTTTAAGAGGGAGGTCGCAACGACAACAAGTATTCGGCGCTGATCGACTAAAATACCCAATGAAACGAAAAAACTGGAAACCTGGGGGAGGAAAGAAAGAATTACGTGGCAAAGACCAATGGGTTCGCATTTCTTGGGATGAAGCTCTTGATATTGTTGCAAGTGAAATTAAAAGAATAGCTAAAGTCCATGGAAACAACGCTCTTTGGGCTACAGGTTCTGGAGAAATAACCAAAGTATTGTCTGAAAACGGTGGCTGTACAACAGATTATGGTACGACATCATGGGGGGCTTGGTTTTGGGCCTCAACTATGATGGGAGTGGCAGAGGGATGGGACGAACTCGGTATTAATGACCGTATAGATTTACGCAACTCACAGCTGATTGTTTTATGGGGAGTAAATCCAGCATGGAGCAGTCCAGGTAGCCCGACCTATAATTATTTGCAAGCTAAAAAGGCGGGAGCGCAATTTATTTCGATCGATCCAAAGTATACAGACTCGGCCCAAGTCTTTGGAGCTGACTGGATTCCAATTCGACCAGGAACAGACGATGCGCTAGCTTTTGGTATGATGTATACATTATTAGATGAGGATGATCCAAAGAGTAATCCGCTTATTGATTGGGACTTTTTAAATCGATGTACGGTAGGATTTGATAAGGAACATATGCCAAAAGGGGCAAACCCTAAGGATAATTTTAAAGATTATTTATTAGGAACGTATGATAACCAACCGAAAACCCCAGAATGGGCAGCCAATATTTGTGGAGTAGAGCCTGAAAAAATACGTGAATTAGCACGTAAAATAGGTTCAACAGAGCGTGTAGCTTTGCTAACTGGATGGGCGCCAGCTCGGATAAATAATGGGGAGGGATGGGTTCAAGCCTTTTCAACTCTTGGTTTTATGACGGGGCATATGGGACGCTCCGGGAGAATGACTGGTGTTAGCTGTCATCGATCATCTGGCAATGGCGGTCATTGGCTCGTGAATAAAGGTATAAATGGTTACCCACAACCTGAAAATCCTGTTACTGACTCAATTAATCATAATGAAATATTTTCAGCTATATTGGAAGGGAAATTTCACCAAAAAGGTGAAGGAGAACGAAAAGCCAATATACAGCTAATCTATCATCAGTTTAACGCGACATTACAAACGCGCTCTACCATTTTACAAGGAATTAAAGCACATAGAAAGGTAGAATTCGTCGTTACCCATGCTTATACTTTAACAACAAATGCGAAATATGCAGATGTTGTTTTACCAGTAACGACAGAGTGGGAACGAGAAGGCGGGCTTTTAGTAGGGAATCGAGAAATCCTCATTGCCCACACAAATATCGTTGAACCAATGTATGAAGCTAAAAGTGATGTATGGATTGCGAAAGAATTAATGAAAAAGTTAGGCAAAGATCCAAAAAAGCTTTATCCATTTAGTGAAAAACAGGCATTTTTTAATGAGCTAGCTTCAAGTACTGTCATGAAGGATAATGGAAAAGATTACAAACCACTAGTCGAAATTACGGCAAGGGATATGAAAGAATGGGGAGTTAAAGGGAAACCTCAAAAAGGAAGAATTTCTTTGCGGGAATTTTTAGAAAAGGGAGTCTATCAAGTAAAAAGAAAACCTGGTGACAATTTTGGCTATATTGCTTATCAAGATTTTGTGGAAAAACCAGACAAGCATCCTTTAGAGACTCCAAGTGGTAAATTTGAAATCTACTGTAACACGATTGCAGAGGAATCGAAAGGTGGCTGGACGGAAGTTTCCCCAATTCCAAAATATGTGCCAAAAACGAGAGGTTATGAAGCAACCTTTGTAGATTGGAAGAAAAAGAAAAAAGGAAAATACTCATTCCAAGTCTTCAATCCGCATTATTTAAGAAGATCTCACAGCACATTTGATAATGTACCTTGGCTGCGTGAAGCTATGCCAAATCCCGTTTTCATCAGTAAAAAAGATGCAAAGGAACTTGGTATTAAAGATGGAGACACCGTTCTTCTTTCAAATGAATATGGCAAAACATTACGCCCAGCTAAAACGACAGAAACTTTAATTCCAGGCACTGTAGCTTTACCCCATGGTGCATGGGTAGAAATGGACGAAAAAGAGGAAGTAGACAAGGCTGGGGCAGATAATATGTTGACAGCTCCTATTGCCACTGGTTTGGGCACCTCAGGGTGGAACACCGTGATATGTCATGTAGAAAAGTATAAAGGTGATCCGTTAATTGAAGATGCGAAGTGGGAACAACGTATCATTTTTCCAAATGAGGAGGTGTAATCATTGACTCAAGTAGGCTTTTTTATAGATGTAACAAAGTGTATCGGTTGTAAAACTTGTGTCATTTCTTGTAAAGATAAAAATGATTTAGAAGTAGGTAGAAATTTTCGCAGAGTCTATTCTTTTGAAACTGGAGAGTTTCCAAATCCTAGATTAGCTCATTTATCCATTTCCTGTAATCATTGTGATAAGCCAAAATGTATGGAGAACTGTCCAACAACAGCTATCTATAAGCGGAAAGAAGATGGCGTTGTATTAATTGATCATGACAAATGTGTTGGCTGTAAGTATTGTGAATGGAACTGTCCTTATGAGGCACCACAATATAGTGAAGAATTGGGAAGAATGACAAAGTGTGATACTTGCATAGATTTACGGGAAAATGGTGAAGAACCTGTATGTGTTACTTCATGTCCCATGCGTGCAATAGAATTTGGTCCGATTGATGAATTACGTAAAAAGCACGGAACAAATAGTGATATTTGGGGACTACCAAGTTCAACGATTACGAAACCGAATCTGGTGATTAAGAAGTAAAGGAGGGAAGATAAGATGAATGATTGGTCACTGCTTATTTTTACGATAGCCATCCAAGCTGCTATTGGTAGTATATGGATGTTGTGGATGTTTCAGTTCAAACATAAAAAGAAAACAGACCAAGAAATATTTCAACTTTTTAAAGTACCATTAATTGTTATTGCTGCCTTGTCAATCATTGGTTTAGGCGCATCATTTTCTCACTTAGGAACACCTAGTAATGCGTTTAACACAATTAGAAACATTGGCTCATCCTGGATGAGTAGGGAAATTTTAGTGACAGGGATGTTTATTGGGATCGTTGTGGTAGCATGTGCTTGGGCGCTATATCGGCAAAGAATTTCACCTTGGCTACTATTTGGAGCTGGTCTTATTGGTCTCGTGGATGTGTATTGCATGGCAGCAATATATACAAACTCTTTAGTTGGTCCTTGGAATTCTATTTATACATTTATGTCATTTTATGGCACAACATTCATTTTAGGATCGGTACTTGCTGGTGCTTTACTTACACCAGTCCTATATAAGCAGAAAAAAGACTTAGAAGCAAAGCAATTTTTAAACATAGCTTTCATTATCATGCTTTCAGGCGTTGCATTGCAAGTTATTGGCGTTGCTTTGTTCCCAACCTCCATGCAAGAGATAAACATGATTGGAGAAACCGTAGAAACAGCCATTCTATCGAGTTATAAAGGGATGATTGCTTCACGGTGGATAATTTCTATTGTGGGAATCGCCTTATTTGGATATTTGACAATATCGACTTTCAAAAAATTATATACGCGTCTGATGATTCTAACGCTGCTTTTATTTGTAATGTCAGAAGGATTAAGCCGTTATGTATTTTATTTATTAGGCTCGTAATATGCTTGCTTTAGCTTAAAAGAACATCAGAATGCATGCTTAAATTTATCTAAATGAATATAAGAATGCATGGTCAAACAAAGAGCATAGGAAACATAAAATGGGTTTGGCTATTACTTTTTGTGAAATTTTGAACAAATTATATTAACTGCGACAGGGTTTCGAATTATGCAGTAAAAGAGCTGTACGAAACGAGCGAAATAGGACATGGTTTTTTAAATCTATAAAAGGGGGCGTTAAAATGGGATTTTTAATTCATTGGTTGGAGAGTTTGGACTATGATTATAAAATTTTATCGCATTGTTCACGCTACAAAAGCCCCCTTTCTAGTTGTACGGAATGTATAGCTCATTGCCCAACCGAAGCTATTCAATTACAGACCGGAAAGCCAGTTATTCATGCTGCAGACTGTATAGACTGTGGAAAATGTGTTGTGAGCTGTCCTGTACAAGCAGTGGAGGGGTTTCTCCCCAGGCGTCCCATTATTAATAAACAATATATTATGGATAGCGACAATACACCTACTTTGAACGAATTGCTTGTTTATTATAAAAAAGGGATTACCACAATTGTGTGTACGGAAAAGTATATGAGTGCTGCATGGGAAGAGACGCTAGAGCAGGTGAATCAATTATTAATACAACTTGGCGAGAAGCAATTTACAATCAGTAATGAACAACAACCATCTCCTCATCATGAATCCATGACACGGAGGGAATTATTGTTCACTTGGGAAAAAGAATTAAAGCAATTTGCCAAAAAAATGACGCCAGCTAAATGGCGCTTTAACCATGAAAATTTAGATGTAGCAAAACATTATCCTGACTATCAGTTTGTTCATATCTATTTAGACAAAAGCAAATGTACTTTATGTAAAGCATGTCAAATGTTATGTCCAAAAAGCTGTCTGCAAATCAATGAGACAAACTTTACTCTTGTAGCGCAGCAATGTTCAAATTGTTTATTATGCCAAGATATTTGTCCAGAAAATGCTATTTCTCTAAAGAAAATGATCTCAACCGCTACAACAGAAAAACAACCGATTTATACAAAGGAATGTCCCTGTTGTGAAAAAACGTACCAAACAATAAATGAAATACAACAACTTTGCGTTGCTTGTCAAAAGAAACAGCAATTTTCAAGCAGTATAATAGAACAATCCATTAATTGTAAGAAGGAGGAATCCTCATGGCAAATATAGGTATGCCTGGTTTAATCGTAATTCTTATATTAGCTTTAATCATTTTTGGTCCTAATAAATTGCCTGAGCTCGGTAAAGCAGTAGGTAAAACGTTAAGGGAGTTTAAGCTCTCCACAAAAGGGGTTATGGATGATGACGAAGGTGAAAATACATCGGGTGATGCTAAAAGTAACAAGTAGTCCTTCGCTTATAGATGCAGTGTGAACATTATTATGAAAAAAACTAGCCTGAAATAAACAGAATTCCCATCCTTAAAGAAGAAGGCTATCGTCAGCGCTTTTGAAAATTACAACAGCCGATAGACCATAGAATAATGGTTATGTAGTAATTCGAATTTTCCCACTTTATTCTGAAAGTAAGGTACTCCTGTAAGGCTTCCGCCATAAGACTTGGCGACAAGCCAAGTTTTTCTAAGAAGTAAAGTTAAAAAGTGGATGTGTTTTTTGTAGTAGACGCCATTCGTAAATCCATGTATGATTCATGTTAAGGAGGGGAAAAGCATGCATATCGTTGTATTAGGAGCGGGCGCACTAGGTGGTTATTTTGGGTTGCGCTTTCAAGAGGCAGGTGCAAAGGTCACTTTTTTAGTACGTCAAAAAAGGGCTGAACAGTTGCAAAAGCATGGATTGGCTATTCGGAGTCCTCATGGCGATGTACTTAGGGAGAAAATTAACTGGGAAACAAATCCAGCTGATGTCGAGAACCCAGATGTGGTCTTGGTAAGTGTTAAAGGGTACCATCTTAATGGAACCTTGGAGCAATTGCATACGCTTGTAAATAAAGGAGCTTACGTTTTACCGGTACTAAATGGGATAGAGCATATCCATATATTGCAGCAGGAATTCGGAAAAGAAAAAATAATAGGTGGTCTCGCCTTTATTATTGCCACATTAAATAATCAGGGACATGTCGTACATACTGGTGCTTTTCATGAGCTTATTTTTGGACCGCTTTGTACGGAACAAGAAAAAGTAACGTCGGAATTAGAATCCTTCAGTAATAAAGCTGTCATGAAGGGGGAGCGGACAGCTAACATTATGTATGAGCTATGGAAAAAGTATATGTTTATCAATGCTTTTTCTGGGATTACAACAGCCGTACAACTCCCAATTGGTGAAATTCGTAAACACAAAGAAACCTTCCAGATCGCTATTCACCTTTTACAAGAAATGAGGGAATTAGCAGGAAAGTATGATGTGAACCTTACAGATAAAGACGTCACAGAAGCAATAACCAAAATGGAACAATTTGATGCACAAGCTACTTCATCGATGCATCAAGATTTACGGAAACGTTTACCCCTTGAACTAGACCATTTGCATGGTGGAGCAATCCGTTTAGCAAAAGCTCAGCAACTAGAGCTTATTTATACGAAAATTATGTACGGTATAATAAAACCGTTTGAAAATAGGACGTAAAGTGAGGTATAGTTATGTCGACAGCAATGATCATAAGCATCATTTCTATCGTAGTAGTTATTTTTGTACTAGTATTATCTATTGTTACTATAAGCAAAGGATATGCATATAAACATGAAGTAGATCCTATGCCTGAAGGGCAAGATAACAACCAAGAAACAGACACGTAAAGGGGAGAGGTACATTGAAATTTTGTACGATCGGCACGAGTTGGATCACAGAAGCTTTTATTGATGCAGCCAATCGAAGTGGAGATGCACAGTTAGCGGTGGTTTATTCAAGAAAGCTAGAAACTGCTCAAGCTTTTGCTAACAAGCACGGTGCTGTCAAAGCATATACAGATATCAAAGAAATGTTAGAAGCTGATGAATGTGATTTTGTATATATTGCTTCACCAAATATTCTCCATCCAGACCATATCAAAATAGCAATTCAGAGTGGAAAACATGTGTTTTGTGAAAAACCAATGGTGTTTACCGACAAGCAATGGCAAGAAATCGCACAACTATCTAAAGCACATCAAGTATTTGTGTTTGAAGGATTTCGCCATTTATTTTCTCCTAATTATCAGCGTCTAAAAAAAGAATTAACTAACATAGGAGCTATTCGCAGCGCATTGCTCCAATACGGCCAATACTCTTCTCGGTATGATAAGTATAGGGAAGGAGAGGAGCCGAATGTGTTCTCTCCACAGTTTGCAGGGGGTGCGTTGATGGACTTAGGTGTCTATCCATTAAGCATGGCGATAGATTTATTTGGTCAGCCTCAAGATTTTTCATATTATCCGGTATTATTGAAAAATGGTATTGACGGAAGTGGAACCATGGTACTTACATATGATGGGTTTATCGTTACGTTACTATGTTCTAAAATAACGAACGCATTCATGCAATCGGAAATACACGGGGAAGATGGAACACTGATCATGGATGCGATCGCTCCAATTTCTCAACTACAGCTTCATGATAGAAAAACTACGCAAATAAATGAGTTGGCAAATGAACAATACGAAGCGGATATGGTATTTGAGATTCAAGCTTTTGTCAAAATGGTTAGTGAGAATAATTGGCAATTGCATGATTCTTATTTAGAGAGAAGCCGAACAATCGCCCAATTAACAGAAAAAATGAGGAAGGAAAATGGAATCCATTTTCCTAATGAATAAGAAAAAAAGGGGCTAGGAAATAAGCAAATACGATATAGCAAAAGCCGAACAATCACAAATTGATTGTTCGGCTTATTTGCATTAAAAAAATTCCCTCATCGCTATGGTAAAATACTTCGCTTTCCGCGAGGCGCAGCCTCAGCTTCCTCGGAAAGCAAAAACCGGCTTTCCTGCGGGATCTTCAGCTCGCGCCGCTCACACCTTGAAATCAGAACGCCGGCATTGTTAGAGCACGCCATATTCACTAGCTTTTATTTCTGTTTTTCATCTGGTCGGATTCCGCGTTGTAATTCTGCAATACTCAATCCAAATGTCATTTGCAAATGAGGGTAATCTTTAAATGCTTTCCAATCCCCGCCCCATTCGAAGCCTAAATCTTTTGCGATGGATGCTACCTCAAACCAATCCGACTTGCCGTTACCATTACCGTCAGAGTTGATGTCCCAAATAACTTCGCCAGCTTTATTTTTTAACGCATAATCAATTGCTAAGCCATAGTTATGATATGATTCTCCGCCTTTTGCATTGGTAATCGTACTTCCGCTTGTTTCTCTTCCCTGCGCATATAACTCGTTTTGCTCCTTAACGGTTCGTAAACCGTCTGTAATCACAACTTGAATATTGTTAGCGGCAGCTTTATTTATCAATGTTTCTTTTTTTTCTTTAACAATCGGATGGAGGTCAGTTGGCATTTCTTTATCGGTCTCCACGGATTGCTTCATATTATAGATAACAAATAATAAAATAAGGCCAATTAAAATAATGAACCAGGGCAGCAATGTTCGCTGAATATTTTTCATGCTGAGGCTATCTCCTTCAAAATAAAAACGATACTGACGTCATTACTCTGTGTTTAAGAAACTTTCGTAAGAATCATGTTTTTTAAACAACAAAGCATCCTTCACAAAAGCTCAAAAAATTTGATAGATAAACGGGAA
Organism: Virgibacillus sp. 6R; assembly: GCF_001895305.1. Classification (NCBI taxonomy): domain Bacteria; kingdom Bacillati; phylum Bacillota; class Bacilli; order Caryophanales; family Bacillaceae; genus Virgibacillus; species Virgibacillus sp. 6R. Next base: position 3,258,905 of record NZ_CP017762.1, read on the forward strand.
TAAGTGGTTTGAAATATTTATTCTCTCTCTGTAAAAAAATATCTCAGATAAATAGTCAAAAAAGCTATTTTTAAGAAACGATCATAAGATATCGCATAAAATATATCACTAGCATAGCAAATGAATACCCATTTGCAAATAATCAACACTCATTACGCTCTGCCAATTTTTACGTTATAATAAGAAAAAAGGAGGGATCTAATGATTACGGTACTGGCTTCCATCATTGGTTATTTAATTGGATGTTTACATGGTTCGCAATTGGTAAGTATGTATAAACGTGTGGACATCAAGAATGCTGGTGTTAAAAATGCTGGAGCATCTAATACGACAATTTTATTGGGGTGGAAGTATGGTATATTTGTAGCCCTCTTTGATATATTAAAAGGTACCTTTGCGATATTAATTGTTTTATATTTATTAAAAATGTATGGCATTAGTGGCGATGAACAGATATTACTTATTTATATTACGGCATTATTTGTCATTTTAGGTCATAATTATCCAATCACGATGAAATTTAGCGGAGGAAAAGGAACAGCTTCGCTTGTAGGAATTTTACTTGCTGTAGATTGGAAGATTGCGGTTATTGGAATTGGTCTTTTACTCGTCATTACTATTACAACAGATTATTTAGTAATCGGTGTTTTAGTGATGTACCTTTCTTTTCTTCTGTCGACCTATGTTTTCTTTGGTTTAGAGCCAACTTTAATTGTCATTTTTCTATCAATTTTAAGTATAGCGAAACATATGGAGAACTATCGCCGTATAATAACGAAGCAGGAAACGAAATTATCAAGTATGTTTCGTAAAAACTAGTTGTTAATGGAGGATATATTATTGTGGATATTGTTATTTGGATTTTAATTATTGCTTTATTTATTTTAAGCTTTGTAGGGATTATTTTCCCGATAATTCCATCTGTATTTGTGCTTTGGGGCGGGTTTCTTTTATATCATTTTTTCCTTAATCCGAATGAATTGACGTTGTCGTTTTGGATTGCAATGGGAATTATCACACTTCTGTTGGTTGGCGCTGATATTATTGCTAACAGCTATTTTGTCAAGAAATACGGCGGAAGTAAGTGGGGCGAGCGTGGCGCGGCTGTTGCTGTGATTGTCGGTTCGTTTATTATCCCACCATTTGGAATTTTAATCGTCCCATTTCTTACTGTGTTTATCATCGAACTATTACAGCAACGCACCGTACAGGAGGCGTTTTGGGCTTCGTTTGGTTCATTAATCGGATTTCTTGGTGGCGCAGTTGCAAAAATAATCATTCAATTGTTTATGATTGCTTGGTTCTTAGTGGTAATTTTATTCTAAAGTTATAGCAAATTGTAGGTGGTTGTTAGTTCTTAGTGGTAGATTTATTTTAAAGTTATAACAAGCTAATGATGATTGTTTTGTTCTTTTGACGATTTTATCTAAAAGGTATCTTGTGTGCTACATAGCGTCATCAAAGAACATAACCTTTTGTAAAACATTTTAATACGAAGTGAAAGGAAGGTTTGTTTGATGAAAAAGGCACTTTTGAATGTGGATTACACCATTGATTTTGTTGCAACAGATGGTAAACTGACATGTGGAGCACCGGGACAAGCTATTGAAGACAAAGTTGTTTCATTGACCAAAGAATTTATCGAAAACGGCGATTATGTGGTGTTTGCGATCGATGCACACGAAGAAGGCGATCCATTTCATCCAGAGGCAAATTTATTCCCGCCGCATAATATTATTGGCACATCTGGGAAAAATTTATATGGCAAGCTAGCCGATGTTTATCACGAACATCAGTCTAAGGAAAATGTATATTATTTTGATAAAACAAGGTATAGCGCCTTTGCTGGTACAGATTTGGAGATTAAACTGCGCGAACGTGGTATTCAGGAACTTCATATCATCGGTGTTTGCACAGATATTTGCGTATTGCATACAGCTGTCGATGCTTATAATAAAGGCTTTGCTATTGTTATTCATAAAGATGCTGTGGCAAGCTTCAATCAGGTAGGACACGAATGGGCGTTAGAGCATTTTGCAAACACACTAGGAGCTAAAGTGGTTTAATATTTAGTGATAGATGGGAAATTGCCCCTCGGCTTTTTCTAACTTATTGGAGCAGCGCCACCGGGAAAACGTTACTCAGGACCAATGATAAGAGGTGGTTATGTACATGGAATTTACCATTCGAAGGGCGACGATAAAAGACAAAACAGACATTATAAATATTTTGCAAGCTGCAGCGCGCTGGCTTCAAAATAAAGGGATTAAACAATGGGGGTTTCTTTTAGCTGGAAATGAAGATCCTGCTATGGAAGTCGAAATTCTTGCAGGTAACACGTATATTGCAGAAATAGAAGGCCAAATTGCGGGCACCTTTATTGCTTCATGCGAGCAGAATGAGTGGGATGTGCTCATGTGGGGGGAGAAGGACGATGCTGCATGGTATATCCACCGGCTTGCTGTACATCAAAATTATCGTGGAAAACAAATTGGAAGACAGTTGCTGGAATGGATTGAAACACAATTAGTAGGTGCAAATTCTGTTCTTCGTTTGGATTGTGTTGCAGATAATCCTGATTTAATAAGCTTTTACGACCGAGCGGGATATACTTTTGTAGGAATGAAGAAGGATGGCGAAGACCGATTCGCTTTATATGAGAAGGAACTGACCATTTGAAAGTGAGTTAGCGAATTGGTAGTTGCATTCAAATGTTTCATCGGTTAATTATTTTGCTACCTCTATATTTTGAAAAATGTAAATATATCAACCTTTTTTATGCTCATCTTACTAGTAATCGGGTTCTTTAAATCTTGACTTTCCTTAGTGCAAGCTTTATAGTGTAAGTACAATTATGTCATAAAAATGTAGATGGAGATTAGTATAATGAACTGTCTTTTTTAGAGAGGAAATGGGTGGTGCAAATTTCCAAAGACAAACATTAGAACCTGCTCTGGAGTTCGCTGTCAGAAAGGCTTTTATGCTGTAAGGTAGCGCGGGTCAATCCGTTATCCAATTGAGTGTGCAATATTTTTTGCAAACAAGGGTGGTACCACCAACCTCGGTCCCTTTTCGGATGGAGGATTTTTTATGTTTACAGAGAACTTTGTTGAAATGAAAACCCTGCTGGTTGAGGACAAAGTGATTTCAGGATACAGAATGGGAGCAGGGTATAAAAAAGTTCAGCGTATTTTTTCCGCTAACACACTTTTTCAATACGGTTGACCGAAGTTAGTTTACCCTAGCAGATGAAGAGTTGGTTACGAAAATGTATATAAAATAGTTAAATGAGGTGTTTCGTTTTGGGTAAGAAAAACAAGCAGTTTGTAGAAAAAATTACCGCAATGGAAGATGATTTTGCACAGTGGTATACCGATGTCGTTAAGCAAGCAGAGCTGGTTGATTATGGTCAGGTTCGCGGAACGATGATCATTAGACCGTACGGGTTTGCAATATGGGAAAATATTCGCGATGTGTTAGATAAGAAATTTAAAGAAACAGGTCACACGAATGTTGCGTTTCCGTTATTTATTCCAGAGAGTCTGTTGCAAAAGGAGAAAGATCATGTGGAAGGGTTTGCTCCTGAAGTAGCTTGGGTTACACATGGCGGAGATGAGGAGTTGGTAGAACGTCTTGCCGTTCGTCCTACTTCAGAAGTATTGTTCTGTGATTATTACTCTAAAAATATTCATTCTTACCGTGATTTGCCAAAGCTTTATAATCAGTGGGGGAATGTTGTTCGTTGGGAAAAAACGACACGACCATTCTTACGTTCCTCCGAATTCCATTGGCAGGAAGGGCATACTGCACATGCAACAGATGAAGAAGCCTCACAAGAGACGGAACGGATGCTAGGCATTTATGCTGATGTTGTGGAGAAATATTTAGCTATTCCAGTCCTTAAAGGAAGGAAAACGGATAAGGAAAAATTTGCTGGTGCTAAATATACATTGACAATCGAAAGCCTTATGCACGATGGGAAAGCACTGCAATCTGGAACTTCTCATCACTTCGGATCAGGTTTTGCGGAAGCATTTGATATTACGTATTTAGATGAAAACGGCGATAGTCAATTTGTCCATCAAACATCTTGGGGATTGTCAACCCGAATCATGGGAGCTTTAATTATGGTCCATGGAGATAACCGCGGTTTAGTGATTCCACCTCGCATTGCCCCGACGCAAGCGATGATCGTACCGATTGCACAGCATAAGGAAGGTGTATTGGATAAAGCGTATGATTTACGTGACCAATTAAAGGATCTTGTAAGAGTAGACATCGATGCAAGTGATAAAATGCCTGGCTGGAAATTTAACGAGTACGAAATGAAGGGTATCCCAGTCCGCATTGAAATGGGACCAAAAGACATTGAAAAAGAACAAGTTGTGCTTGTCCGTCGTGATACAGGTGAAAAGGAATTTGTTACATTAGCTGAATTGCCAACGCGCTTACCTGCTTTGCTTGAGGAAGTGCAAACGAATTTATACAATCGCGCAAAAGCTCATCTACTGGAAAAAACAAATGTCGCAACAAACATGGATGAGTTTGCAACCATCTTGGAAGAGCAAACAGGCTTTATTAAAGCAATGTGGTGCGGCGATCTAGCATGTGAAGAAAAAATTAAGGAAGATACACTAGCGACGTCTCGCTGTATCCCGTTTGAACAAGAAAAAGTGGCGGATACTTGCGTATGCTGCGGGAAAAAAGCGAAGGAATTGGTATACTGGGCAAAAGCATACTAAAAGAGGGGGGCAACCCCTCTTTTTTGTTGTATAGGAAAGCATAAAATGAGGTGCTTGGGGATAACGAAATAACCGCCAATTCAGTCATATTCGATTAAAAGGGCATCACTTATTCAACCGTTAAAATAGGTGATGTCCTTTTATTTTCCCAGAATGTGGGTTACTGTAAGCCCTTCCCTTATTTCTGTGAGAAAAAATATAAAGATAAATAAGAGTTTAGGTCAAATGTTCCATTCTGTTTACCATTTATTGGAATAATTGAAAACGAATTAATTTAAGCTCTACTTATATCTTATGCTCTCTCTTTCATTTAATTTTCCACCTTAAATGAAATAAAATAATTGCATAATAATGCAAATCATGTTATAAATATACGTACACATAAATAAATATGCACATAGGTGGGAATATTATATGAAGACATTAAAGGAAGAATTAAAGTATATACACCGTGATTTATGTCATATTAGCGATCATTTATACAAGCATCCAGAGTTAGGAGATCAGGAATACCAATCCATGCAGCTGTTAATGAATTTGCTAAAGGAGCATCAATTTGAAATTGAAGCTGGAGTTGCTGGTAGAAAAACTGCTTTTAAAGCTGTATTTGATAGTGGAAAGCCCGGCCCCGCTATTGCATATTTAGCTGAATATGATGCGTTGCCCGGAGTTGGACACGGTTGTGGTCATAATCTCATTGGAACGATGAGTATAGGCGCTGGGATTATTTTAAGTAAACAGTTAACTGAAATAGGAGGTAGTGTCGTTGTATTAGGCACGCCAGCTGAAGAGACAAACGGTGCTAAAGTACCGATGAGTGAAAATGGATTTTTTGATTCTATTGATGTTGCGATGATTGTTCATCCTGGAGATCAAGCCTATGAGAGTGGTGACTCCCTTGCGATGGATGCGATCCAATTTGCTTACTTTGGCAAAACCGCTCATGCTGCAGCTGCACCGGAAAAAGGAATCAATGCATTAGATAGCGTCCTTCAGCTATTCAATGGCATTAACGCATTGCGAGAGCACCTTCCAACGGATGTACGAATACATGGAATTATAGCAAATGGTGGGGAAGCAGCTAATGTCGTTCCTGACAAAGCAGTAGCCCAATTTTATGTGCGGGCAAAAGAGCGAAAAGCGTTAAATGCAGTTGTAGAAAAAGTAAAAAAAATTGCTGAAGGTGCTGCCTTAATGACAGGTGCAACTTTAGAAGTTTCCAACTATGAATTAAGCTATGACAACATGGTAACGAATCAGGCGTTATCCAACACGTTTACGAAGCATTTAGAGCAAATAACGGCTCAACCTGTATTGCCAGCCAAACAAAGCTATGGATCGATTGATATGGGAAACGTGAGTCACGTTGTTCCTGCAATCCATCCGTATATCGGATTTGACAAGCCGGGTTTAATAGCGCACACCAAAGAGTTTGCAGATATGACCATTACAGATAAAGGGCATCAGATGATTGCTGATGGAGCATTGGCGCTTGCGCAGACAGGTTTTGAAGTGATTACAGACCCAAATCTTTTAACAGCAATTAAACAGGAATTTAACCAAAGGAAAATATAATACTACAACTTTACTACTTAGGTTATACAAATAGGATGGTAAAGACGATAATTCCCCGCGCCTTTGTTCATGTTTTCAAATAGAAATTTTGTTTTTCTGCAACAGAAAAACAAAATTTCTTATTACAGCATACAAATAGTCAACAGTTGCCTCAAAAACAGCTATTTATGCTAAAAAAATGGAAGACTAGCAGATTGTAATAATTTAGGAATCTTAAACTATAAAAATAAAAAATGGAGTGACGTAAATTGAAAAAGCAAATCCTCATGGCAGTTCTCTTTGTCATAGTAACTGGAATAATTACAGCTTGTGGAAGCAGCGATGATAAAGCATCTGGAGAAGCAGGAGAAGAGAAAAAGGTACTGAAAATGGCTACGTCAGCTGACTTCCCTCCATTTGAAACGCGTGACCCTGAAGGTAACTTTGAAGGTTTTGACATTGAATTAGGTCAAATGATTGCTAAAGAGTTAGGCTATGAATTAGAAATAGAAGATATGCAATTTGACGGATTGGTTGGAGCTCTCCAAGCTGATCGGGTTGATATGGTATTATCAGGCATGAGCGCGACCGAAGAACGTAAAAAAAATGTTGATTTTTCAACGGAATATCATCGTTCAGGAGAAAGCTTTTTAACAAACAAAGACTCTAATATTGAAACGATCGATGATTTAAAAGGAAAAATAGTCGGCGTCCAGCTAGGTTCGATTCAGGAAGAAGGAGCAAAAAAACTAGCTAAAGAATATGATTTTGAAGTGAAAGCAGTAGATAAAGCAGGGCTTCTCGTTCAAGAATTAAATGCTAATCGAATTGATGTCGGTTATATGGATAAAACCGTTGCGGCCGGTTATGCAAAAGAACAAGATTTAAAATCCTTTGATGATCCTACAGAAAGCTCACCAGGAATGGGGATCGCTTTTCCAAAGGGAAGTGATTTAGTCGACAAAGTAAATGATGTACTAGCTAAATTTGAAAAAAGTGGGAAAATGCAAGAATTAGAAGACAAGTGGTTATCAGAGATGCAGTAAGCATGGCAATAAGCACAAAACTCTTTTAGTAGCTCGCTTTTAAGCGTAATAACTGGTAATGAGATAGTGGGAAATTTAGAAGTTGTTATTTCCGCTTAGATTAATTTTACATCGCCGAATTCTTCATGGGGGCGTTAATGGCACCTTATATTTGGCTAACGACAACATTAGATAGAAAAGCGAGGTGAGAAGGCATGAATTTGGATTTCAGCCAAATCGTGCCTTATATTCCTTTTATATTAGAAGGAATTGGGACAACATTAAAATTCGTCAGTACATCCATTGTTATTGGATTTATTTTAGGTACATTATTAGCTTTATGCAAAGTAACCAAAGCTCCGGTGCTAAAACCCTTTGCGGACGCGTACACTTCGATTTTCCGTGGGACACCACTGATTTTGCAATTAATGATTATTTACTATGCTGTTCCACAATTAACAGGTTATGACATATCCGCATTTATATCTGCCGTTCTTGCGTTTGGGTTAAATTCTGCTGCCTATATTTCCGAGATTATTCGTGGGGGGATTCAAGCAGTTGATAAAGGACAAACAGAAGCAGCAGAAGCATTAGGTATCCCTTATCGTCCCATGATGGCAAACATCATTTTGCCGCAAGCATTTAAAAATATATTGCCAGCAATGATGAATGAATTCATTACGTTAACAAAAGAATCCGCACTTGTATCTACGATCGGCTATTTGGATTTAATGCGTCGTGCGCAAGTAGTTGGGTCAGACTTATACCGTAATTTTGAACCACTATTATTTGCAGGGTTGATTTATTGGGTGATGGTCTTTATCCTTACACAACTTGGTAGAGTACTAGAACGGAGGCTTCGGCAAAGTGATTAAAGCAGAAAACATAACCAAAAAATTTGGCAAACAAACGGTACTTCATAGTATATCTACAACCATTAAGCAAGGAGAAGTTGTTGCTGTTATTGGTCCATCGGGATCTGGTAAATCCACATTTTTACGTTGCCTAAACTTATTGGAAAGTCCTACGGAAGGAAAAGTTTGGCTTAATGACCAGGAAATCACTGCTCCGAAACGGAACAAATTAGCTGTCCGAAAACATATCGGAATGGTTTTCCAGCATTTTCACTTATTCCCGCATATGACGGTTCTGGATAATGTAGCTTATGCACCACAGAAAGTAAAAGGTATATCCAAGCAAGAAGCACACCAAACAGCAAAAAAACTGCTAGCAAAAGTGGGATTAACGGATAAAGAACAAGCATATCCGAACCGTTTATCTGGGGGTCAAAAGCAGCGTGTGGCCATTGCTAGAGCATTAGCTATGGAGCCAGAAACCATGCTATTTGATGAACCAACATCAGCACTCGATCCAGAAATGGTAAAAGAAGTGCTCGAAGTGATAAAAGATTTAGCTAATACTGGTATGACGATGATCATCGTTACCCATGAGATGAATTTTGCAAAGGAAGTCGCCGACCGCATTATGTTTTTGGATCAAGGGAGACTAATTGAGGAAGCAGAACCAACAGCGTTTTTCCACGAACCGGCAACAGAGCGAGCAAAAGATTTTCTGGCAAAAGTGTTGTAGGCAGTAGAAGGGATTAGTAGGAATTTGAAAACGAGCGAAAAAGGAGAGGTGCTCGAGGGGCGTGGTCGAGATAGAGTCGGGTATGCTTGAATTATATTTGATCATACTTCAGAAGCCCCCCGACCAATTCGATTTAAGGTGCTCAAAGTAAGGTTAATTATACCGAATTACAATTGAATTCTAATGTATCCCGTATATAATGCTTAATAGATACGACAAATGATAGTGAAATTATTAGTTATAAAAAAGCAATTACATTCAATTCGGATAAATTAGATGAAATTTGGAAGTAGTTTGTAAAAAGGTGTATGTTAAGGAAAATGCAAAAGCTTGGATTTTAGTCCAAGCTTTTTCTATGCGTTTGGGGAGCGCCTAGAAAACGAACTCTTTTTACACAACGTTAGATTTGAATATTGCATTTTTATTTTTTCAAGGTAGCTTCGATATCTTTTTTTATTTGTTCAGGCTTCGTTTGCGGTGCGTATCGATTAATAACCTCGCCCTGTTTATTGATTAAAAATTTGGTGAAATTCCATTTAATTTGCTTTGTAAACATACCTTTTACTTCTTCTGTAAGATACTGAAATAAAGGATGTGCCTGTTCTCCCTTTACATCAATTTTACGAAACATGGGAAACGTCACGCCATAATTCAATTGACAGAACTCCGCAATTTCCTCTTCCGAGCCAGGGTCTTGGTTGTTAAATTGATTGCAAGGAAATCCAAGCACATAAAAGCCTTGACCTTTAAAGGTATCATATAGTTGCTGCAGCCCTTTGAATTGTGGGGTAAAGCCGCATTTGCTCGCAGTATTTACAATAAGAAGCACGTTCCCTCGATAATCAGCAAGTGATGTTTCTTTCCCGTCGATTGTTTCTACTTGGAAATCATAAACAGACATAAACACCCTCCTTTTAGAAAAAGGATAGCAATAAGCGAGAAAGCTGTCAAAAAAACATATTTTTGTTTTTATCATGTTTTTTGCCATCCAATGTATCTCCATAAAAAGTCCTGATTTTAGGTAATTGATTTTGTTTCAAATAATTGTGAAAGTGTCTATTAAATGTCTGTTATTATAGATGAAAATAATTGAATTTATAAGAAAAAAATACTATGATAGTAATGCTTGATTCATTTTCATTACTAAAGTAGCGGTTCCTAAGTTATAGGATAATAGAACTAATCACGCAGTATTGCTGACAAGTTTTGTTTTTATCCCGTATATAAGGTGCTGTAAGACTCCCACTCAGGAGTTGGATAATTCTACTGCTGCTCAACAAGCTTAAGTGGGAGATAACAGCACCTAAAATCCAGATTCGTTTATTAACAATCAGTGGGGATGAGTGGAACCCTTGCTGATTGAAGATACACTTTATCTGTTCCATTGAAATGGCTCTATTTCTGTTCGTTATTTCACAAAAATGACAATACGGCATAACAGAGATTGTTGCCGAAATTACCACCAGAAGGTACGTGCTATTAGTTGTCCCCCTTTAATAAAGCCATCCATCACTATATAAGAAGGAGAAAGATAAATAATGAGAAATTTGAAAATAGCCAAGAAATTCGTGTTACTTGTTACTTTGGCTGTTCTTTTATCTACTATCGTAGGTATAGTAGGATTTACATATTTACATGATATGGCAGATGATTCTAAAGAAATGTATGACAAATATTTACTTTCCATTGACAAGCTTGGGAAGATCCAAAAAAACAATGCCACTATTGATGCTTATTCAATGGAAGCCATGATGACAAATGATCAGAATAAATATAATGACCTAATTAAACGTATTGACGAACTAGTGATCGAAAGTAAAAAAATGGAGACTAAAGATTTATTTCCCAAAAAGATTATAGATACGGATGGATATAATATGTTATTAGATGATTATATTCGGGGGAGAACTACTGCTCTTAAATTAGCAAAAGATGATAAAAAGGGAGGGTATAAATATTATGTAGATCATGTTATGACCAAACGTATGGAATTAGACAATATAATGACGAAAATCCAAAAGTACTTTTCTAATAAAGCGAGTGATATTAACAAAAAAAATCAAACTCATTTACAAGAAGTAAACATGATTTTTATCATTATAACTTTAGTGGGGATCGTTGTCTTTATTGCTGTTAGCTTATGGATTGTTAAATCGATTATAAAGCCAGTTAAACACTTACAATATGTAATGGGGGCTGCTGAACAAGGCAAATTAGTAACGGGCGATTACAAAGCAAATGATGAATTTGGTCAACTAGTTTCTTCTTTTAATGCTATGATAACTAGAATTAGAGATTTACTATGGTCTATTCAGGAAGGAGCAGAAAATGTGGTTTCTTCTTCTGAACAATTAACTGCCAGCGCTCAGCAAAACACACAAGCGTCAGAGCACGTTGCTTCTGCGATTCAAGAAATAGCAGCAGGATCGATGGGACAAATGGATCATATTGAGGAAACTACTCATACGATGAATACGATGGTAGCTAGCTTTCAAAAAATAGCGGATCAAACGACGGTAATTTCAGCTCATGCAGAAGAGACCACGCAAATGTCTGTAAAAGGGAAGGAATCTATGGATGAAGTAGTAGAGCAAATGGAAACCATTGATAGGAATGTGGTTCGATTAGGAAAAACCATCCATAATCTAAGCCGAAGCTTGACAGAAATCGATACCATAAACCAAACCATTACCGATATAGCGGCCCAAACGAATTTGCTCTCTTTAAATGCGGCCATTGAAGCGGCTAGAGCTGGGGAACACGGCAAAGGTTTCTCTGTTGTTGCCGAAGAAGTAAGAAAGTTGGCAGAACAATCCAGTCAGTCAGCTGAGCAAATCACTCGTTTAATTGAAACCATTCAGTACGAAACAAATGAAACGATGGATTCCATGAACATAACAAAACAAGTAGTAGAAACAGGAACGAATGTAGTTCATGACACTGGAAGTATGTTTAGCAAAATTGAAAGTACATTTCATGATATTTTCAATGACTTCTCTCAAATTAGTACAGATGTTAATCATCTTTCATCTGGGGCAATGAGCCTGCAAACATCCATGAATGGGATTAAAAAAATTGCGGAACAGGCAGCGGAACAAACACAAACCGTATCTGCTGCAACAGAAGAACAACTTGCATCTATACAGGAAATCGAATCCTCTTCAGAAAACTTAGCGAAAGTTTCCGAAGACCTACAACAGCTTGTAAATAAATTTGAATAAACGGAGCAAGCACTGGATAAATAAACTTAATCATCTTCGTCTGTTTTTCAAAGAATGAATCAAAATATAGAGCTCATGCGGATACATTATCACGTTAATCAATGCTTTTTGAAGATAAGAAGAGGGCTTGTTTCATCGTTAGAAATCTAATTTATGAAACAGCCCTTTTCATTAAGCTTTCATTTTTAGGCTTTCGCCAATTGCCTCAAGTCGGGTTTCTACTTCTGCTTCAGAAAGCTCATGCTCTTTTACATATAAGTTTCGCGCGCTTACACGACATTCATGTGTGCAGCCTCGTAAATATTTATGCTCATTTTCTTCGGAGCAGAGAATTTGTTTATTACATTCTGGATTCGCACAATTGACGTATCGCTCACACGGCTCACCGTCAAAATAATCCACACCAACCACGACATGCTCTTTGCGATTAATCGGAACTGAAATGCGTTCATCGAACACATAACATTTCCCGTCCCATAATTCGCCTTGTACTTCCGGATCCTTTCCGTATGTCACAATTCCGCCGTGTAATTGGTTCACATCTTCGAATCCTTCTTCCTTTAACCAACCGGAGAATTTCTCACAACGAATGCCGCCTGTACAATACGTTAGAATTTTCTTATCCTTAAACTCGTCCTTATGCTTGCGAATCCAATTTGGTAACTCGCGAAATGTTTTAATATCAGGACGAACAGCGCCGCGGAAATGACCTAAATCATATTCATAATCGTTACGTGCATCAATAACGACCGTATCTTCCTCCTGCATTGCTTCGTAAAATTCTTTAGGAGACAAATAGTTCCCCGTTACTTCATGTGGATCAATATCATTTTCCAGACGGAATGTTACTAATTCCTTCCGTGGGCGAACGTGCATCTTCTTGAACGCGTGACCGTTATGCGCATCAATTTTAAACACCATATCTGCAAAACGAGAGTCACCATGCATCATATCCATGTATGCCTTCGTTTGCTCCTTCGTCCCAGATACCGTTCCGTTGATCCCTTCATGAGCAACAAGAATTCTGCCTTTTAGTCCTAAATCCTTACAAAACTTCAAATGTTCCGCTGCATAACCCTCAGGGTCTTCGATGTGAACATAATGATAATACAATAATACTTCATACTCCATATTGCTTTCCATGTTGTTTACCACCTATCATTTATATTTGCAAGATACAAATGTATGGTAGTCGTTATTCATTTTTTCTATCTTGCAATTGTACATTGTAGCATGTTTTTTAGACATATTCTAGTTTGTGAAATAATGTACAACTTTTATTTGTGCAAAATTAGTTTAAAGAGGAGTTTTCTTACGTACGTACTATTAACTAATTAAAAGTCATGGTGTTTTTTTTCTTTTGGTATATATTTTTTTCAAGCATTTTAACATCACTATGATCTCTCGTAAAGGTACCCCGCACATATGTGTTTGTGGCAAAGCGTACGGAATAAGTTTTATTGGGTTTCCCACTTCTTTTCATTGTTAACTTGTGATCGTAAATATTCTCTGTAGTAGGGGGTACCCAGAATATTTATATATGTAAGTAGGACTAGACAGAGATACATACTAAGAGTCACCTTTTTGTTGTGAACGATTCCACACTTCCAGCAATAGCCACGTTCGGCTTCATCGCTTAGCAACGATGCGACTTTAGAGATGCGCCCTACGATAAGATAAGGTCTCATCGGTTCGTCACTAAGAGGAAGACCGATGAAAAACTGGCTTACCAGACGTCGGTATACCCTTATTTTAGTGGGATTCCTTTATCCCGGATATAAGGTGCTGTATACTCCCACTTCATGAATGGAAGCGGTGAGCTAAACAGGTCGAAGTGGGAGGTAACAGCTCCTAAATCCCCGATTCGTTCAACTAACCATCAGCGGGGATGAAAAAAAACCCGCTGATGGAAGGTTCACTTTATCTTTAGTTGATTTGTTCCATTCGCTACGTTGCTAAACGGGCGCCCCGCTCCTTTGTTCTTAACAAATAAATAAAAAACATCACATAAAAAACGAAGATTAATTGAAATAAACAAAAATAAACAAAAAAATAATATTTGGTTTTATTGACTTTATTCATCCGTTAAAATAAAATTAAATATAACAATATGTGAATCAGTGAACATATTGTTTAGGCAATTTTCTTATAATAAATTGGAATTAGGAGGGATACATATGTCAAAGGTTTTATATGTACCAAGTATTAATTTAATAGGTAGAGGCTGCTTAGCTGAAGTTGGACCATTTATTGAAGAGTTAGGGTTTAAGAAAGCCTTATTAGTAACAGACAAATTTTTAAATGAAAGTGGAATTGCTCAAAGGGTATTAGATCAATTAGACAAAATTGGTGTTTCCTATGTTGTTTATGATGAAGTAAAGCCAAATCCAACAACTAAAAATGTTCATGATGGGGTGGAAGTGTTTAAGAATAACAATTGTGATTTTATAATTTCTGTTGGTGGTGGATCACCTCAAGATGCCGCCAAAGGAATAGGACTAGTTGTAACAAATGGTGGACATGTGCGTGATTATGAAGGAGTCGGAAAGACAAAATATAAAGCGGTTCCAACAATTGCAGTGAATACAACTGCGGGTACTTCTGCTGAATACACGATTAATTATGTTATTACTGACGAAGATCGAGAAGTAAAGATGGTTATGGTAGATAAAAATAGCTTGGTTACTATTACAGTGAATGACCCTGAATTAATGATGGGAAAACCAAAAGACCTTACTGCTGCTACAGGAATGGATGCGTTAACACATGCTATGGAAGCTATTGTTACTCCTGGTGCATATCCAATTACAGATGCAACAGCACTGGCTGCAGTAGAAATAATCTTTGAATACTTACCGCGCGCAGTAAAAGATTCCACTGATATTGAAGCTCGAGAGCAAATGGTTTATGTTATGTTTTTAGCTGGTGTCGCATTTAATAATGCTGGATTAGGGTATGTGCATGCAATGGCGCATCAACTTGGAGGTGTTTATGATCTGCCTCATGGGGTGTGTAATGCGATGCTTTTACCAATTGTAGAGCGAGAAAATGCTAAAAGAGATCCTAGTAAGTTTCGTGCAATTGCAAAGGCTGCAGGTATTGATATTACAGATAAAACAGATGAACAGTGTGCAAGTGCAGTGATTAAAGCGATTAAGAAATTGTCTAATGAAGTTGGTATCCCAAGCAAGCTTTCAGAACTGGGTGTTAAAGAAGTAGATCTTGAAAAATTAGCCAATAATGCTATGAAGGATGCTTGTGCACCTGGAAATCCATTTCAACCAACTAAAGATGAAGTTATCTCCATGTTTAAAGAAATATTGTGAAAGATAGATAAATTTATCACCATATACAAGGTGCTGTAAAACTCCCACTTCAGGAGTTGGATAATCTGTATAGCAACAAGTCTAAGTGGGAGATAACAGTACCTAAATACCTGATTCGTTTATCTAACAATCAGTGGGGACGAATGAAAACCTCCACTGATTGAACTTTATAAAACCGTTCTCTGGGTCAATTCAGTGAGGACATAGTTATTAATAGCCTAATTTTTTAGTGGAATTAGGCTTTTTTGCTTAGGAACTAAAAATTATTTATACATTGTAGAGCCTAGTTAAAGTGCTCCATCTGTATAAAACGTCAATTTTATTCAGCGGTAAGTTATTGTCAGATTGAATTTAATAGAAGGCCGACTAAAAGTTGATCTGCAATCACAAGCGTCGATATACAGATATACCATTGTTTGCCATGTCCTCTTTATTGCGAATGTAAGAATCCGTATTTTTCTCATTTCAAAAATCTGCTTATGATTTTGCGTAATGATGAGAAAAATGGTTCCTAAATCCCAATTTGTTCAAGTTGGAAGGCTATGCCAGCGTGCATTGCCGTAGAAAAAGCGTTCTGATTTTTAAAGGTCGAGGAAAGCTTCGTAAATAAGCACCGTGATATTTTCAAGGACATGGAAAACTCCTTAAACTGAAGCTCTCCTTAAACTTGTCAAGTATTTAGTTTGGACATCATTAACTGAGCAATTTTAGTATTTGGTTTCCTATAATGAAACGTTGTCCTGTTGATATTATTTTCGTTAGTTGAATGAGGAAATTATTTTTATGTACAATGGATCATACTTTTTTCTGGTTAAACACAAAAAACAATAAAAACAAACATTAAAATAAATAAACAAATATAAATAAAGCTAATATATGTTGACTTTTTGTTTGTTTAGCATTATGATGAACATGTAAGTGAAATGTAATCGTTCTCATGAGGCGTTTATTTTCTTTATTAAAATATTGAAAAGGATGATGTTGAATGATTAGAAAAGCTTTTGTTATGACTGTTTATCCTGATCAACAAGAGGAATACAAGAAGCGTCATCAAGAAATTTGGCCTGAAATGGTTGATGAACTTCGAAAGCATGGTGCAAGAAACTATTCTATCTTTCTAGATGAAGTAAGCAATAAATTATTTGGCTATGTTGAAATTAAAGATGAACTGCTATGGGAAAAAATATCAAAAACAGAGATAAATAAAAAATGGTGGGATTATATGAAGCCTATTATGGAAACGAATTCAGACAACAGTCCGGTAACGGTTGATTTAGAAGAAGTATTCCATATGGATTAAAATAGGAGGAAAGGCTAATGAGTAAAAGAAGGTTCGCAGCAAAGGAAGTCACAGGTTGGAAGGCAACTATAGCAATTTCGATGGCAAATTACATTGAAGCTGGATCTATCATTGCGGCTGCTAGCAGCCTAACAATGTGGCAAGCGTATCTGCAAATAGATAGTATTGGTGTTGGCTTATTGAGTGCATTAAGCGCGAATGCTTTAGGTGCAGCTTTAGGTGCGTTGATTGGCGGTCCTCTAACTGATAAATATGGAAGAAGATTAATTTTTAGTTATGATTTAATGGTTTATATGATTGGTGTTCTCTTAATTGCAGTTTCCGTAAATTTTCCAATGTTACTTCTCGGAACAATCATTACTGGAATTGCCGTAGGTGCTGGTGTTCCAGTTTCTTGGACATATATAGCTGAAGAATCGCCAGAAAATAAGCGGGCTGCGCATGTTGGAACAGCACAGTTAGCATGGTCAATTGGTCCAATGGTAACATTTGCTTTAGCAGTGCTACTAGCACCTTTAGGTTTAATGGGGTCAAGAATTATTTTTTTCCATCTCTTTATAATAGCGGGTATTTCTTTATATATTAGACGCGGTCTCCCTGAATCAAAGATTTGGGAAGAGCAACAAGCCAAAGATTTAAAAGACAGAAGTAAGGGCATTAAACAAAAAAGTTCTTTTAAAGAATTAATCTCGTTAAAACCAAATAGGGAAGCATTGTTTTTATTGTTAGGCATTTACTTGTTTTGGAATTTAACCGCTGGTGCAATGGGCTACTTTATGCCTTATATTTATGAAAATGTAGGCGGATTAAGTAACCAACAAGCTAATTTACTTCAAGCATTCTTATGGATGTTTACCGTAATTACTACTTACCTGATATTTATGAAGTTAGGAGATAAATATAGCCGCAAATTAATATTTGGTATCGGTGCTTTGATGGGAGTCATTGCTTGGATCATCCTTACTTTTATGCCGATGACATGGCCAACCTTAATTTCATTTGTTGTCCTATGGGGATCTGCTGCTGGAATAGGTGCTCAAGCATTTTATGCATTATGGACAAGTGAATTATTCCCTACAAGATATCGTGCTACAGCACAAGGCTATATGTATTTTATTGTTCGGACAGGTATTGCCTTATGGTCGTTTATATTACCAACAATTATGGCAACTCTTGGATTTAAAGTTGCAGGTATCGTAATGATTGTTTTTCTTATAATTCATATGGTAATTGGCATTATACTTGCACCAAATACGAGGGGAAAATCTTTACGTCAAATAGAAGAAGAACGCTATGGTAACTTGATGGCATCAGAAAAACAGACCACAGTATAATTTTATTACAAAACAAACAAAAGTAAAACAAACTAAAAAATGTTTCTTTGTGACTGAATTGGTTTATTTATTACTGGATTTCATTTATTATAGATGTGGTAATACTAGTCTCAAGTAAACATGAATGGAAATGAGCCAAAGTATTCTTTTTTGAAATTGGAAGGTGAGATCATGCATTCTTGCAGTTTGGCAGTAGATATAGGAGCTTCAAGTGGCAGAGTAATTGCCGGATTTTTACAAGATAAGAAAATTATTTTAGATGAAGTTTATCGATTTGAGAATAGATTAATTCAAAAGAATGGATATTTTTGCTGGGATATAGAGAAGCTGTTTGCAGAAGTAAAAAAAGGAATTCACCTGACTAAAAAGAAAGGCTTAATACCAGTAAGTATTGGTGTCGATACATGGGCGGTTGACTTTGTTTTATTAGATGAAAATGACGAACTGCTAATGGATGCTGTTTCGTACCGTGACCCAAGAACAGACGGCATGTTGGATGAGGTATTTTCAATATTTAGTAAAGAGCTTTTATATTTAGAGACTGGAATACAGTTTCAAAAATTTAATTCTATTTATCAGCTATATTATGTAAAGAAAAAATATCCAGAGCTATTAGAAAAAGCAAAAACGTTCTTAATGATTCCCGATTACTTTCATTATTTATTAACTGGAGTAAAAGTAAATGAGTATACCAACGCAACGACAACACAGTTGATTAATGCTTTTACTAAGAAATGGGATAGAGATTTATTGAAAAAATTAGAAATAAATGATCAAATATTTCAACAGATTTTGCTCCCAAAAGAATCTATCGGTCGCTTAAGACCACAATTAGTTGAAGAATTTGGTTTTGATATGGAGGTAATACTCCCGGCTACACATGATACTGCATCAGCTGTACTTGCTGTTCCGGAAACGGATGAAACAATCTTTATCAGTTCAGGAACATGGTCACTGATGGGCGTTGAAAACCGCTTTCCTATATGTATTACAAAAGCATTAGACTATAATTTTACGAATGAAGGTGGGTTTGATTATCGCTATCGTTTTTTAAAAAACATCATGGGGCTTTGGATGATACAAGAGGTGAAACGAAATTATAAAGATCAATATAGTTTCGCTGATTTTTCTGACATGGCTGCAAAAGAAAAGGATTTTTATGCCATTGTTGATGTAGATGATGACCGATTTTTAAAACCAAATAATATGATTAGGGAAATTCAATTGTATTGTAAGGAAACAGGGCAATCCGAACCAACAACACCGGGACAAGTTGCGAAGTGTGTATTTGATAGTTTAGCAATCAGTTATAAAAATACGATTGAACAGATTGAAGAAATTTACGAAAAGAATTTTAATCAAATAAATATTATTGGCGGAGGTTCTAAAAATAAGCTTTTAAATCAATTAATTTCAGACATAACAGAAAAGGAAGTAATTGCAGGACCGTCAGAGGCAACAGCAATTGGAAATATAATATCTCAACTAATTGCGTTAGAGCAAATTGAAGATATTCATGAAGCCCGAAACATCATAAAGAATTCCTTTGTATTAAAAACGTTTAGAAAGAGAGAAGGAGGAAAATAATATGTCTACATTTGAAAACTATCAACTTGCAAAAGCACAGTATGAAAAATTAGGGGTAGATGTTGAAGAAGCGCTAAATCATTTAAAACAAGTACCTATCTCCATTCATTGCTGGCAAGGAGATGACATTTCCGGGTTTGAGGTAAACCAGCAAGAACTATCAGGGGGAATCGACGTAACCGGTAATTATCCAGGGAAGGCGAGGACACCTGAAGAACTAAGGAATGATTTGGAAAAGGCACTTTCTTTAATACCGGGTAAGCATCGAGTTAACTTACATGCCATTTATGCTGAGACGAATGGAGAAGTTGTTGAAAGAGATAAATTGGAACCAAAGCATTTTAAAAAATGGGTGGAGTGGGCAAAAAGTCATGACCTGGGATTGGATTTTAACCCAACTTTATTTTCACATCCAATGGCAGCAGATGGCTTAACACTATCTCATCCAAATAAAGAGATACGGGAATTCTGGATTCGTCATGTTATTGCTTGCCGAAAAATTGGTGAGTATTTCGGAAGAGAATTAGGTACTCCTGCACTAACAAATATTTGGATTCCTGATGGATATAAAGATATCCCGAGTGATCGTTTAACACCAAGAAGAAGATTAAAAGAATCATTAGACAAAATTTTTTCTGTGCAAATAAATGAAAAATATAATGTGGATGCTGTAGAGAGCAAATTATTTGGAATAGGCTCAGAAGCGTATGTCGTAGGCTCACATGAATTCTATTTAGGTTATGCCTTAAAAAATAACAAATTATGCTTATTAGATACGGGACATTTCCATCCAACAGAAGTGGTTTCTAATAAAATCTCTGCAATGCTTTTGTTTAGTGATGAATTAGCTCTACATGTTTCAAGACCCGTACGTTGGGATAGCGACCATGTGATTATTTTAGATGATGAATTGCGCGAAATTGGGTTAGAAATTATCCGTAATGAGGCGTTAAATAAAGTAAGGATCGGGCTTGATTTCTTTGATGCCAGCATTAATCGTGTAGCAGCTTGGACAATCGGAACAAGAAATATGATTAAGTCACTATTATATGCCTTACTTACTCCAAATGATTATTTAAGAGATTTACAAGAAAAAGGCAATTTCACAGAAAGGTTAGCCTTGATGGAAGAGCTTAAAACATATCCTTTTGGTGCAATTTGGGATTATTACTGTGAAGGAATGAAAGTTCCTACAGGTATGGCATGGCTTGACGAAGTTAACAAATATGAAGCAGCTGTCCTCACAAAAAGAGACTAATCTTAAAACATTTTTAAAATTTTTACTAAATGTAATGAACAACTTTCGGTAATTATTTATCGATATAGAATTTTTCAGAGGAAGGAACAGACATATGAAAGAAGTAAATGGAAACAAACAGGCAATTTTAGATGCGCCATTCGTACGCGAGATGATACAGAATACTTATGATATGTGGCGTCTTGGTTGGGACGAGTTAAATGGTGGAAATATTAGTTATCTGTTAAACGAAGAGGAAGTCACACCTTATTTAAATAAGGATCAAGTAATTCGCACCATACAACTAGACTATCCAGTTACTGAACTCGCTGGTAAATACTTTATAGTTACAGGATCAGGGAAATACTTTCGGTTTATTAAAGATGATCCAGAGGAATCTTTGGGTATATTGCGAATAAGTTCTGATGGAAAAGTGGTTGAACTATTATGGGGACTTGAAGGAAATAGTCAGCCTACCAGTGAACTTCCATCTCACTTTATGAGCCATATTTCCAGGTTGAAGCAAAATCCTGACCATCGAGTCATTATGCATACGCATACGACAAATCTTATAGCAATGACATTTACACATGAATTAGATGAAGTAAATTTCACAAGAACGCTGTGGAAAATGTGTACCGAATGTCTAGTTGTTTTTCCAGAAGGTGTAGGTATTTTACCTTGGATGGTACCTGGAACAGATATAATCGGGGAAGAAACGGCTAAAAAAATGAAAGAGTTTCGCTTAGTTATTTGGCCGCATCATGGAATTTTTGGAGCGGGTAAGTCCCTTGCGGAGGCATTTGGATTAATTGAAACAGTGGAGAAGGCGGCGCAAATTTACATGTTAGTTAGTTCCCATCAAGGCGGGATTAAACAGGATATTAAAGATGAACAATTAAGAGATTTAGCGAAGCGATTTGCTGTTACTCCACCTGAGAAGTATTTCTTATAATAATTGAAAAAATGGGCAAATGAATGAGCAAAGGTTTTTTCCTTTGCTCATAAATTTTTTAGATATAGAATAAAAAGAAAAGGTATGTAACAAGCGAAAATATAACATGCTGGTTGTATTCTAAACCATTTATATTATAATAATATTTGGATATACATCATTTTTTTGGTATATTTTTAGTAAGAAAGTTGGGATATCATGCTTATAGCAGAAAGGCAACAAAATATTGTAAGAGTTGTAAATGAACGAAAAAGTGTCCGTGTTTCGGAATTAAGTGAGATATTCTCTGTTACAGAAGAGACGATTCGTAGGGATTTAGAAAAGCTTGAAAAAGAGAAAAAGTTATTAAGAAGTCATGGTGGCGCTATAAGTATGAACCCCAGTGATTCACTTGAGATTCCTTATAAAGAACGAGAGATAATAAACGTTGCTGAAAAGCAGAATATAGCTTTAGAAGCGGTTAAGCTTGTAAAAGAGGGAGATAATATTATTCTCGATGCTAGCACAACGGCATGGTATATGGCTAAATCTCTACCTGACATACCAATCACAGTACTTACAAACTCTATAAAAGTTGCTATGGAATTAGGTGATAAAAAACAAATCACCGTAATTTCAACTGGTGGAGCATTGCTTGGAAAATCATTATCCTTTGTTGGACCACTTGCTGAGGCGTCTTTAAGTAATTATTACGTAAATAAAGCGTTTATATCATGTAAAGGTTTGCAAATTGAAAGAGGAATTAGTGAATCTGATGAACAGCAAGCGAAAATAAAGAAAAAAATGATAGAAAGTACTTCGCAGGTATATATCATGGTTGATTATAGCAAAATAGGTAAACAGGCATTTTCTTTAATAACCGGTATAGAAGATGTTGATTATATCATTACGGATACTAAGGCTGATAAGGTGTCTGTACAGAATTTAAAAGAAAAACAGTTAAATGTAATTATAGCGCAAGACTCAATCAATACTTAAATCATTTAAATAATGAGTCAATTTCATAATTGCTCTTTTTAAAAATACAAAGACTAACAGAATTTTAAAATTGTATTTTAAAAAACAGAAATCATGTAGCTTGTTGCTGATTGAATTGGGCATTTATACGATCTACTGCTAGTTTTGAAGCGTTATAAATAAGTGTAACCATATCAAAATGGACTTTCGCACGTTCTCCAGTACGATAACGAACATGGTTAAGCTGAAAGAATTCCTTGAGATAGGCATTCACACGTTCTACAGCAGTACGACGTTTGAAAATGTTTTTCCAAGCCTCTGAACCGCGAGCTGGAGCGGTATATTTCCGAAGGTCTTGGGTTATTTGTACTTTATAAACCTTTTGACAGATGCCTTCGTTGGCTAAAGGACAATCATTACATTCTTTTGGTCTCGTGTATTTTAATGTCTCATACTTAGAATCAAAGCTATCATAACGATAAGAATGCTCACGAAAACAGGTTGAGGAAAAGTGCTTATCATAGCCAAGGAATTCCCCTTCATTTCGCTTGTTGTATGCAATCACAGATTGGTGCCCCATTCGATGTACTTGTTCGTATATCGGTTCATAATCATAACCTGCATCCATGGTGTGATACTGTAAAGATAGTTGAGGAAAGCGTTCATGAAGTCCCTTCAGTAATGGGATAACTGCCTTTCCATCATTTAAACTTCCTGATGAAAAGAGAGAATCTAAAATGTATTGACTAGATGTGCCAACGACTAAGTGAGCCTTGTAGCCAAACCAAAAGACATTCTTTCCTTCCGAATTCTTTTTCACTCCCCACTTGGGATCTTGAGGAACTCCGGCACGTAATTCAGCTAGGAACATCTAATTGTGCTTCTATTTTCTTTTCTTTTTGAGCTTCGTCTTTTAACCACCCGTCACGCTCTTCTTTCGATTTACGGCCACGTTTTTAGGTTCGGACGTTGGTTTGTCTTCTTTTGGTGGTGCTTAATCACGGGCTTCAACATGACAGGCATCGGTAGCAGCAGTATCATTCTGAATAAAACCTTCTGCGATAGCTGATGTACCATATTTTCCTTTTCCGTTTCTAATAGGTCACACGCCATTAATTTCGTTACAAGCCGAGAATAAGAGGCTTCTGAAGGAACGGCGTCGGATACAAGGAATCCACCATCCATTTAAAGGCAATATCCTCATTGAGGCGTTGAATAAGATCCTTTATTGTCGGGATTGTTCCACATATCTTACTGCAAAGGAAATAATCATGGCTGCATAGTTCAGTTCTTCCGGTGCGCCAAGTCGTGACTTCTTAGTTACTGCATGGTAAATTTCATCTAAATTTATCGCAGCAATAATTGCTTCATATTTTTGGGTAGGTTCCATATCGTATAATTCTCAAATAAACTTGGTTGTCGTATAATGGTCATAGGAAGTATTCCTCCAGTCTGTATTGGATGTTTTTGTCAACTACCATTATACAAGACTTGGGTAGGTACTTCCTTTTTCATGTCTCAAACCCATTGGGACATAAGAGCTAAGAATTATGAAATTCATACAAAAGTATATAATTAGGCGCTTGAGGATAACGAAATAACCGAAGCCACGTCCGGCGCAAGCGCCCAGCAACGATTTCGACTTTAGAAATGCGCCCTACGATAAGTCATCATCGGTTCGTCGCCTCACCGTGATTCCTTTATCCCGTAAAAAGGCGTTGTAGACTCCCACTTCAAGATGCTAAACAAGTAGAAGTGGGAGGTAACAGCACCTAAATCCCCGATTCGTTCAACTAACAATCAGCGGGTATGGAAGAAACCCCCGCTGATTGAAGGTTCACTTTATCTCCGTTGATTTGTTCCATTCGCTACGTTGCTAAACGGGCACTTGCGCCTTTGTTCCACTATAGGAAAGTATAATATTTTTTGGTTTATAGTATAAGAAAAACAAAGGCTTCCGCCATAAGACTTGGCGACAAGCCAAGTTTTTCTAAAAAGATATTTCTATCGCCTATCCTACAATTTAATCTAGATCACCCTTGTTAAGATATTCTACATACATGCAAAGTGGGACTCTTGCATAGATAATCGAAAGTTGATAATTTTCTTTAATATATTTTAAAATTTGTCGAATTACGCGATATTTGTCACAGAAATAGTTGACAACAAAAGTTTATGATTGATAATATGTACCTATATAATGTGATTCATAAAGAACTGCATCAATATAAATTTTTATGAGGGAGCAAAGATGTGCGATAATATGTGGGCACCTTAAATCGCATGGAGCTAGTGGTGCAACCGACCTCTACGTAAATATTATTATTTATGTAGGGGTTTTTTAATAAATTATTAATTGCAAAAAGGCATAGCATGTAAGGTTTTGTGATTTTATTTATTTAGTTAATTATTTGACTATTTTTAACTGAGAGAATTTTAAATATGATTGACGGTTTGAAAGCTTTTCCGTAATATAATTGCACTACAGTTAAGGAATTATCGTTTACTAATCTATCGTACAGGGGGAAAACTTATGTTTTTTAAACAAAAACAAGACAAACAATGGTTGCAAGCATTTACGGAAGCAGAAGTTGTCATTAATATACATGATGCATCTGTTTTACAAAAGATGGAAATGACTCATCTTACAGAAACAGATCTGAAGCGGTTAAAAAGTCTACAGCCACTTATAGTGAAAAATATGGATTTGCTTGTTGAATCATTTTACTCGACTATTTTACAATTCAACCATTTACGCCGAATTATTGAAAAATATAGCACGATTGACCGTTTACGTTTAACGTTAAAGCAATATGTCAACGATTTGTTTAAAGCGGAAATCAATCAGGCATATTTAGAAAAACGTTTCGCTATTGCGAAGACGCATTATCGAATTGGTTTACAACCTGCCTGGTATATGGGGGCATATCAGAATTTACATAATACTATTATTCATTTGATATATAGTGAGATGAAAGATACTGCGGAATTTCATGCTACGCTTGTGGCTGTAAATAAAATCATAAGTTTTGAACAGCAAATTGTCTTAGAGGCGTACGAACAGGAAAATATGAAAAAAATGGATGAAAAATATAAAGCGGGTAAAGACTGGCTTAAGGATAAAATGACTGCAGTCAGCGAGGAACTTGTAGCAATAGCCGAGGAAAATCATGCTTCTGTAGAGACAATTAGTACAAATATAAACGAAGTGAATGAAGCGACAGAAAAAAGTACATATCAAGCAGAAAAAGCTAAAGAAAAAGCACTGGAAGGTCAAGAACAATTAGATGAACTGTTTAACACCATGAAGTATATGGAAAAAACGGCGAAGCAAATAACTCAATCCTTGGATAATTTTGATCAATCATCAAACGAAATTGCAACAATTATAGCTATGGTACAAAAAATTGCCGATCAAACAAATTTATTAGCTTTGAATTCTTCTATTGAAGCGGCAAGGGCGGGCGTACATGGAAGTGGGTTTGCCGTAGTTTCCAAGGAAATTGGCAAGTTAGCAGAGCAAACAAAGCAATCCATCACACAAATAACCTCACTCATATCAACCTCAAGCCAAGTTAGTCAATGGACGAAAACATCTATGGGAGAAATAGAAGAGGCAGTTGGATTAAGTATGTCGTTTTCGGAAGCTACGCAACAATCTTTTCAGCATTTAGTAAAGACCATTCAATTGAATGAGCAAGAAGCAAAGATTGTGCTAAAAGAAATGAACGAATTCAAACAAGTCGTTCATGAAATGGAACGAGCTGCTTCTAGTGTTGTAGTAGCTGCTGAGCAATTAAATGAAGCGACAAATAAGGCATAAACGCATTCGAGAGTGGGCAAGAGATGATAGAAATTGTTTTTTAGATGACAGTTGATTGAATGAAGAGAAAGGCAGCGAACTTAGACAATCGCGACTGCAAGTAGTTTACAATCTTAATTTATCAATATGTACTCGGATTTAAATCAAGAGGAGCTGATTATCGATGATGTGGGTCCACCGCTAGTAAAAGAGAGAAACTTGTATTTTTTACACTATAGGAAAGCTTGTTCTTTACGATCATTGATTGTGAAGGAAATAAGATTATGTTTTGTTAAGAACTGGAAGTTTTTTAATTGAAATCAAAGGTATACTTTCCATATTTTAAGTACGATGCTGAAATGATAGGGGCTTTCTGTATCATTTTCATGACAGTAAATGATGCATCTGTCTTGAAAAATGCGAGTAATACGATTTGGCTGATGTAAGCCGATATAGAAATGTTGAGCGCAGGAGGGTGTTAAGTGCTTAGCATAATGTATTACACGTGCATTGTTATTTTTTAAAAAAAAGGTAGTAGCATTTTTAATCAAAAGCGAGATTTCTTAATACAGAAACATTCATGCAATAGAGCAATTTGAATTTATAAAAATGAGTTATCGGTTTTGATGGTATTACTATGGTCGTTTCAAGGCAAAGGCGTTTATAAAGAGCAGAAAGCTGTTCAAAAAACAAATTATTTATTATAATAGATGAAATCAAATACATAGAAACCACAAGGGGAGCCTTTTAGGCTGAGATAGAACGATTGAGTTCGGACCCTTTGAACCTGTTTAGTTAGCACTTGCGTAGGGATGTGGGCAACAAAGATTAGGTTAACTCATCAAAGTCTCATTCGCTTTTAAATGCATGAAGAATTCTGTATTTATAGAGAATGACTGTAGGGTGATCCTTTCTGCACAAATAATGAATCCACGTTTATATTAGCTATGCTTCCCTTGAGGTTTCCGTGAAAGGGGAGCAATTTTAATGATAAATGTAAGATTATTGGTGATGATTGAGGCAGCTTTCTTCGCCGCATTTGCAATGATTCTAGATTTTTTACCTTCGATTAAATTATCACCCGCTATTTCCATTTCCTTTGCAATGGTTCCGATTTTTATTCTGACATTTCGCCGGGGAGTCATAGCAGGGGTGTTATCTGGTTTCTTATGGGGCCTATTGCAAGTAATGCTAGGAGATGCATATTATTTAACACCTCTACAATTTTTAATTGAATATTTTATTGCCTTTGCATTTGTTGGCTTTGCTGGTTTATTGTATCCTGTCATTCAAAAAAATGTTCAAAATGGAAATAAAAAAGTTGCATTGGCCTGGGTGGTGGCAGCAACATTAGTAGGCAGTATTGCGAGGTATTTCTGGCATTTTCTTGCAGGAGTCATCTTTTGGGGAAAATATGCACCTAAAGGTATGTCGCCAGTCGTATATTCATTCATTGCAAATGGGGCGACTATGCTAGGCGCGTTTGTGTTCTGTTCTGTCGTTCTTGTAGTCCTTTTAGCAAGTGCGCCAAGATTAATTCAGACAGATGAGTTTACGGCAAAAAGGAAAGCTTCTTAATTGTCTTAGGTAAATCTAACAATAGCTGTAGAGCCGATTGCTGCTCATGCATAGAAGGAGAAGTGAATGGGCAATACTTTTTACGCAGGATTTTTTGCATTGGCATGTATCTTTTTCCATTAGAGTTATTCTTATACTTGGTTTCGTGCAGTTGAAAATCAATATTAACCACTATTCATTTCTAAAATACCGTCACCTAGTATAGTAATAAATATATACAAAAAACTGTTGCAAACGATTCATATAAGTCGCTTTGCAACAGCTTTTTATTAGCTTAAAACGGATTCGTCGCCCACTGTAGCGATTGTTTAATAAAGATTCGCGGATGTAATTTCAATTGAGCAACCATATATTCAGCTAGATCCTCTGGCTGCATGTATTTATCTTCGTTCTTTTCCGCTAACTGGTCACCAAAGGCAAGCTCAGTAGCAACAAGGCTTGGATTTAAGGTGAAAACTCGAATGTTATTTCTTCGTACTTCTTGCATTAATGCTTCGGACATACCTTGGATAGCAAACTTGGAAGCACTGTAAGAAGTTGATCCTGCTGTGCCTTTTAATCCGTTACTGGAAGAAATCATAATAATGTCGCCTTGATTTTTCTTGATCATTTGTGGCAAAACAGCGCGAGTAACATGATACGTGCCGAATACATTGACCTCAAATGTATGTTTCCACGCTTCTGGTTCCATTTCAAGAAAATTTCCATGAGCCCCAATACCGGCATTATTAATCAAAATATCTGCAGATCCAAGGGAACTTTCTAGGTCGTTTATTGCTTGATTAATTTCTTCTGAATTTGCAATATCAGCGACTGCATAACTAGCCTTTACCCCATACGCTGTGGCTTCTTTTACAGCAGCTTCGAGTTTGCTTTTTGTCCGCGCGATTAATCCGACATGTACGCCTTCTTTAGCTAAGGCAAGCGCAGTAGCCCGACCAATTCCCCTGCCAGCACCTGTAATATAGGCAACTTTTCCTTTAATCTCCTGTCCCATGATATATCATCCTCCCTATTACCTCTTATTGTAAGTATAAATAAGAGAAAACGTAGATTCAAAAAATTGCTTTGAGATGGAGGGAATAGGGAAGGAAAATGTTGAAAACAATCACACTAAATGGATAGAATCTTTAACAAAACCATCTCCATTCGAACAAGAGACTTCTCGATAAAGCAAGTGTCGTTGCATATAGACTTCTTCGATTTGGATCAGGTTTTCATCATAAATCATACGTGTACAGCGTGGATTAAGTTAGCCAAACATAATTCAAGCTACCTTTACCGTAAATTCAGCTATTTGTTTATGAACGTAAGTACCCTGGCTTCAAGGCTGAGCGGTAGAATGACTTGATCATGAAGGACCGAAAGTCGCACACCAACATATAGTGTATCGCAGCCTGAAAGTCGAGCGTCGTATTCGGGAGGTCGTGCACCAAGACGTAAAAGTCGTGCATCGAATTGAGGAAATCACGCAGCGCATCGAAAAAGTTGAGCGCCGCATCCGGGAGGTCGCACACCAAAGTGAAAAAGCTGAGCACCACAGCCGAGAAGTTACGCATCGAAGTGAGGAAGTGGCGCACCAGAAATATGAAAAGATTTGATCCATCTAAAAATGTTTTACGTAACAAGTGAAAAACTTATTTTCTGAATTGGGTAAGGCAGTGGATAGTGAAGTGGTAGCTTTACTTTTTTGTTAAGTTGAAAATAATGGTTTTTTACATAATAATTTCCATTAAATTATAGCAGTTAAATACGCTGATAGCTGTTTTTATATGCTCTTCATGTACAATTGAATCTTATTTATGTCATAATAGACTTGTTTAATATGGAAACAAATGAGGGATGAACGTTATTAAAAGCTCTACTAATCGCTCCTTATCCTGGGTTGGCTGAGATGGCTAAGAAAGTAAAAACACCTGATTACATAGATGTTCATATTGAAGTGGCTAACTTGGAAGAAGGTGTGAAATTAGCACAAACTGCTGAAGAAGATGGTTATGAATTAATTATCAGCCGTGGCGGGACAGCAACAATGATACAGGAAAAAGTCTCATTGCCTGTTGTACCAATTGATATTACAGGTTACGACATGTTGCGGGTGTTTACATTAATAAAAGAAATGAATAATAAAGTAGCTCTGTTAGGATTTGCGAATATATCACGAGGTGCAGCTACATTATGTGATATTCTGGAGTTTAATGTAAAAATGATTACAATACAGTCAAGGGATGAAGTAAAGCGCCATTTATTAGAACTGAAACAAGCAGGCTATTCAGTGGTTATTGGGGATGTTGTTACGGTACAAGAAGCAAAACAAATAGGATTACGTGGGGTGCTGATTACTTCTGGAAAAGAAGCGCTAATGGATGCTTTTGAAGAAGCTAAGCGATTATACGAGCTATTTTATAAAAGTAAAACATCTATAAAGCTGCTCTGTGTATTTACGGAGAACCTGGGGTAGGGAAACGCACTGTTGCAAGAAATATTCATTTTCAGAGATATGGCAACGGTACACCATTACTAGAGGTGACTTGCTCTCTATTAAATGAGACAGAAATAGCGCATCTTCAAACAATTCTACGTTCTATGAAAGAAGGAACATTGCTTCTAAATGAGATAGACCAAACAGATCGTGGTTTACAAGATAGGTTATTAAAACTCCTGCAACAAAAGCCAATTGACATAAAGTTAATTTCGATTACAACTGCGCAACTGGAAATATTGGTGAAACAAGAGCTATTTTTAATAGAACTATACGAGAGAATAATTGCTAACTTTATGCATATTCCACCGCTAAGGCAGAGGAAAAGAGATATCCCCCTGTTTATACATTATTTTTTAGCTGAATTTCATGCTGCGGATGGGGGCGAAGCTCTAGGGATTAAAGGTCATGCAATAGAGTATTTAATGGAATTTGATTGGCATTTAAATTTACTTGAATTAAAAAAAGTGTGTAAAACATTGAGTGTGCAAACCTCTGGATATTATGTTGAATTGGATGATGTGAAAAAAGTAATGCAAATGACGTTAGGATGCTCACAAGTGAAAGGGAGTTGATCGCAAAAGTGTTAGATGGCTCACGAACGCAAAGAATGGCGCCGTAGCATCATGTATTATACCGGCCTTATTCAGGGATATGCGTTTTAAGCCTGTCGTTTACACTTCCAATTTTGTGATTGCGCTAATATTCATTGCAGGAATTAGATTTAGTTTAACTGCTTTATTATTATTTCGGATAAATGCTACACAAGAAATTGTTGATGAAAAACACTTAGGGACGGAAATTAGTTTTCAAATGTTTGACGGCCTAGCACTTTTGCTAGCATTGTATACTATTTTTACTATTGAACAGCTAGGAGCTGAAATTTCAGTAACAATTGTTGGATTAAGTATTTTTGGTGTTTCCGTTCTAAGGCTATTAAAAAAAGAAGAACATTAGATTGAAATTCGTTAACTATTAAAAAAAACGGTTGACAAAAGACCTGTTTCCAACTACAATCCAATCATAATACATAGTAAATAGTTTTAGAAGGAGTCGTCATTAAAATGGATCAGCAAAACAAAAAACTTCGTCTGATACTTAATAGCGCACTATTTGCAGCACTTACAGCGATTTTGGCGCAAATAGATATTCCATTACCACTTATTCCGATCAGTGGACAAACCTTAGCGGTCGGTATTACAGCAACTATCCTAGGTAGTAAGCAAGGAGCATTAGCTATGATCTGTTACGCTGTAATTGGAGCTGTGGGCGCACCTGTATTTGCGGGCTTTAGCGGAGGCGTCCATGTGTTAGTTGGTCCTTCGGGCGGATATGTTTTTGGCTTTATTGTTACTGCTTACGTTACAGGATGGATCTTAGAGAAAACCAGTTTCCGGTTAGCAAATGCTTTGATCGCCAATATAGTAGGAATGGTGATCACATTAGCATTTGGGACAGTTCAGTTGAAGTTTATTTTAGACTATACTTGGAATGCTGCTTTTTTAGCGGGAGTCTACCCGTTTATTGCAGTCGGAATTATCAAAGCTGTATTAGCCAGCTGGATAGGTATTGCAGTTCGCAAACGCCTCGTACAAGCTAATTTAATTTTGGAAACGAAGCAAAAAGTAGCGTGAGTTCGGCACGTTATTCTATAGGGGAGACCTCGAAAATCAAGAAGACTTGCTAGGGGGATTGCGTAGCCTTAATCTTGAATTGAGTAGTCGCAAGCACCCTTCTCGACCACGAGCAAGTTTCCCCGAACCTCGGGCGACTTCATCCGCAAAATGAGCAAGTCGCGCCGAAATCCGAGCGACCTCACTCCAAAAACGAGCAAGATTCTCCGACCCCGGGCGAACACATCCGCCAAACGAGCATTTTCACCAACACAAAACAAGCAATTCCACTTATAAATGGTACGATTGTCCTTACTTACAATACAAACCATAGGATTGGGCAAGTGATTTAGCATTTCGAGTGAGTATATCTTAATTCTAATAATTAACTCTGCAAATCCGAGTTGTCTGGACCCTTGATTTGTGCGAACTTTAACAATCTTGGTCCTTATACCTCCATAAGAAAGCGTTAACTTTCTTTGACAATTGCATAAAAAGAATTGCAAATTGTTGTATTCCATGTAAAAGTTGATGATAGCAAGGAAGCAAAGGGGAAGGTCAAAACGTCCTGCAAATCCGAATGTTATGGAGGAGTATGTTATAATTTTGTTCAAGCAATATCGCGGATTGTTGGAAAAATACTTGATTACAACTGCTTGAACGATTTAGTTAAAAATCTGCCTTATATAAAAGATATCTTGTTTTATGCATAAAATGTAAGAAATCCTTATAAACATTCGTTTTGACAAAGATAATTTTGACAATATCTGTATGGAAATGGGGGAGTTTTATGAATATTGCCTTAATCCTTTTTTTACTGTTACTATTTATTGTTGCACTAGGTGGGACGTTGTACGTTTTTAAACAAGAAGAAAAAAAGATGAAACAATATGAGACAGAAGGAGATACTGCAAAAAGTGCATTGCAGCGTTCTATGGAGTATGAAACGAAATCTCTGAAATCAAACGTACCTATTCTAATTTGGATATACTCGGTGACTATTCTAATAGCGTTAATCGCATTTTTTGTATACGCATTTTAATGAGGTTTCATAGTAACAAAATATCTTAATATTCAAGTACAGAACCTTTTTGGCAGATTATTGCTGGAAAGGTTTTTTCCAATAGCAAATTAAGATGTGTTCAGGAATATTTCCAATTAAAGTAAATGATACTACCATTACGGTGCGCAACTTTTTGGCTTTGGTGCGCGACTTCCCGGTTGCGGTGCACGACTTTCTCGCTTTGGTGTGTAACTTTCAGGCTGCGGTGCTCAACTTTCTCACTTCGATGCACGACCTTTCGATCCAAAAAAGATCAATGGAGCTATTATAATTTCATTTCCGAAAGAAACCTCCTCCGAAGAGCAAACGATAAATGCTCCCCTTCACTCCAGTTATAGCAAATCATCTTTCTCAGTAAACGAGAACGTAGTCGTTATACATAAAATCTTCACGCCGCATAGTTATAAATTTTTTGAGCAAACCTATTGCATAAAATACTAAAGGGGGGTATAGTATAATTGTAAGTAAACAAATTACAGTAGGAGCTGATATATAGATGACAACACAAAAGCCAGAGCATCCTGTAACTCCTAGAACAAAGGATGAAATTTCAGCAATTACAAATCGGCTGAAAAGAATTGAAGGGCAGGTTCGCGGCATTCAAAAAATGGTGGAAGAGGATAGATATTGTATTGATATTTTGGTGCAAATTAGTGCGATTAATGCAGCATTAAAAAAAGTTGGCTTCTCCATTGCGGAAAGGCATACGAAGCATTGTGTTTCTCATGCGGTACAATCTGGGCATGGGGAGGATGCGATTGATGAATTAATGGAAGTACTGAAACAACTTTCCAAGTAAAAGAGGTGAAAGGTGATGCAAGAGAAAGAACATGTAACTCTTGGTGTTACAGGGATGACCTGTGCTGCGTGTTCCAACCGAATTGAAAAGGTATTAAATAAGATGGACGGAGTAGAAGCGCAGGTGAATTTAACAACGGAAAAAGCTAATTTAGATTTCGACCCGGAAAAAGTTTCCCTGGAAGCTATTACTGAAAAGATCGGGAAGCTAGGTTATGGTGTGGAAACAGAAAAGGTCGAATACGATATTACCGGCATGACTTGTGCTGCATGTTCCAATCGAATCGAAAAAGTACTCTCCAAGCAGCAAGGTGTGACGCAAGCGACAGTTAATTTAGCCAATGAAACGGCAGTTATCGAGTACCAGCCATCATTGGTGGGAGAAGATAAATTTATTGGTTTGATTGAAAAGTTGGGTTACCATGCACAACCAAAGGCTAATAAAGAAGAAAAGCAATCCAATAAAGAAAAGCAAATCCAACGTATGAAAACGAAACTCATTATATCGGCAATCTTATCGATACCTCTATTGGTAACGATGCTCGATCATTTATTTGGACTTAGCCTCCCACATATCTTTATGAACCCTTGGTTTCAATTTGCTCTAGCTACACCGGTACAATTCATTATTGGTTGGCAATTTTATGAAGGAGCCTATAAAAACCTCCGCAATAAAGCAGCCAATATGGATGTACTCGTAGCATTAGGTACGAGTGCGGCTTATTTTTATAGCTTATATGAAGCAATTAAAACAATCGGCAATCCTGGTTATGCACCACATCTTTATTTTGAGACGAGTGCGATTTTAATTACACTTATCTTGTTTGGTAAATATTTAGAAACAAAGGCAAAAAGCAAAACAACGCAAGCTATTTCTAAACTATTGAATTTACAGGCAAAACAAGCGCGCGTTATCCGAAATGGTGAAGAAATGATGATTCCGGTAGAAGAAGTTATTCGTGGTGACCGGCTCATTGTAAAACCAGGAGAAAAAATACCCGTAGATGGTGTCGTAGTCAAAGGACGTACTGCTGTAGATGAATCGATGCTTACTGGTGAATCATTACCAGTGGAAAAGGACTTAGAAGATACGGTTATTGGTGCAACGATGAATAAGAATGGAACGATTGAAATGGAAGCTACAAAAGTAGGCAAGGACACTGCTTTAGCCTCCATTGTAAAAGTGGTAGAAGATGCACAAGGTTCAAAAGCTCCAATCCAACGCTTGGCAGATGTTATTTCTGGCTACTTCGTTCCAATTGTTGTCGGAATTGCCATTCTCACATTCATTATTTGGATTTCTTTTGTAACTCCGGGTGAATTGGAATCCGCATTAGTTGCCTCTATCGCTGTACTAGTGATAGCCTGTCCATGTGCACTTGGCTTGGCTACCCCGACATCAATTATGGTTGGTACAGGTAAAGCAGCAGAGCAAGGGATTTTGTTTAAAGGCGGTGAACACTTAGAACGCACGCACCAATTAGAGGCTATTATTTTTGATAAAACCGGAACGATTACGAAAGGAAAGCCAGAAGTAACCGACTTCACTGGCAATGATGATGTCTTACAATTAGTAGCAAGTGCAGAAAAGAGTTCCGAACATCCGTTAGCAGAAGCAATTGTTGCTAATGCGGTAGAAAAAGACTTGGAACTACTCGATACAGAAGATTTTGAGGCAATACCAGGTCACGGTATTTCTGCCAAAATAAATGGAAAAACAATTCTTGTAGGAACAAGGTCGCTAATGGACCAGCACAACATTGCATATCAAAATGAAGAAGCAGCGATGCAATCCTTTGAAGCAAATGGGAAGACGGCAATGCTTATTGCAGTAGATGGTACGTTCAAAGGTATTATTGCTGTTGCCGATACGGTAAAGGAAACCGCCAAAGAAGCAATTAGCCAGTTGAAAAATGAAGGCTTAGAAGTCATTATGCTAACAGGTGATAATGAACGAACTGCCAACGCCATCGCCAAGCAAGTTGGCATTGATCACGTCATAGCACAAGTTTTACCAGAGGAAAAAGCGGATAAAGTAAAAATGATACAGGAAATGGGCAAGCATGTGGCGATGGTCGGTGATGGAATTAACGATGCTCCAGCATTAGCTGTTGCCGACATTGGTATCGCGATAGGAACAGGAACGGAAGTAGCCATTGAAGCTGCTGATGTAACGATCTTAGGTGGCGAGCTGCTACTCATTCCAAAAGCAATTAAAGCGAGTCATGCAACGATCAAAAATATCCGCCAAAACTTATTTTGGGCATTTGCCTACAACACAGCGGGCATTCCGATCGCAGCGATTGGTTTACTCGCACCATGGATAGCCGGTGCAGCGATGGCATTTAGCTCGGTAAGTGTTGTATCAAATTCCCTACGCTTAAAACGGGTAAAGCTATAGAGATTTAAATATTAAAAAAACTTACTTGCTCTATAAGCTTTTATCTATAAATATTTCAATCATAGTCTGTTCAAACAGCTGGTTAAGAGCGAAAAAGTTCCGCAGTAGTGTTGAGGTAAGCTGCATATGCGAATTAATAAGCAGAAATAACCAAAATATAAGCTGCAGTATATTATTTAACCAGACTGTTTGTACAGTCTAAAAAAAGGATGAAAGGAGATTTTTTATATGCAAACAACATTAGATGTCAGAGGGATGACTTGTGGTCATTGTGAACAATCAGTCAAAGGAGCGCTTGAAGCATTACCTGGCGTTACTGGAGTAGAGGTGCATTTAAATACAGGTAAAGTGGATGTAACCTATGATGAAGCAAAAACCAATATTCAAGCAATGCGCGAAGCGATTGAAGAACAAGGCTACGATGTCGTTGCATAAGCTGTTTAAGTAAATTCACTTTCTTAGGCGCTGTCTTTTTCTCCAGAAATGGAAGGAAGGGGCAGTGCCTGTTTCATTATAGAATAATCAATAAACTATATGCGTAAATGGTTTCTAAACAATGAAATATGGGGGTAATAAGTTCGAATGCGCTTTTTTTTAACGATTGCTTAAGTTTGTTTAGTTAAAGCTTCATTTGGAATGATAATTTATAAGCTCCTATATAAACTGGACAATAAAATTGCACCTCCAATGTGGAGCGAAGCATAAATTTTACTGCAATAAGTCGATTGGTTTTGGCAAAGATACTTCAGTACAGCTAAAGGTGAGCATACATATGAATGGGAGGCATAAATATAAGTGAGTTTACAATTTCTGGAGCAACTTGAGTGAAGTTATGTAGGTTCTGCTATGATGAAGGGTTTCAAAGGGGTCATTAACGTTAGCATCTATATCTAATTGACGTATAGTAATATTAATTACAACATTTAAAATGGATGGATAGTAGATAAATTCTAAGATGTTGCTATGAAGGCTACCTAAAACCCCAACGTAATCCTTTCTATATCCGTCCTGAAGGCTTGGAATATTCGCTGTAACCCTGATCAGTTAAGGTATATTTTTGATTGAAATTTCGAAAAAAATTAACCAATGGAAAAAAATGTTGCAAATTATAGTTGTATACACTTGCATTTTCTTTCAGAAAAGGGTAAAGTTAAAGGTGCAAAAGGAAATTGAAGTTTGAATAATACTTTACGATCTCTTTATCAAAGTGGTGTAAAAGTATTTATGATTCAATTACTTTGCACGATATTTGAATAAGGAGGTCATTTTAATGACTGGTAAAGTAAAATGGTTTAATGCAGAAAAAGGATTCGGTTTCATCGAGCGTGAAGACGGAGACGACGTATTCGTTCACTTCTCAGCTATCCAAGCTGACGGTTTCAAAACGCTTGAAGAAGGTCAAGACGTTGAATTCGAAATCGTAGAAGGTAACCGCGGACCACAAGCAGCAAACGTTACTCGTCTATAATAATAAACAAAAAGGGCTTATCTCGTTAATGAGATAAGCTCTTTTACGTTTATAGAGGTGGGATTTTTTCATGTATGAGGGGAACTTATAAATTTTAATCAAAGCAAATATTTTACACATACTAACATGAATCGCTAAACATCCTTATATTGTTAGGAGTATTTATTTTAAAAACACAGATAATAAAGCTGAACAGTATATCCACTGTTCTACTACTTTCCCATTAGGAGTGTTATTCGTATGGCTCGACAAAACCGTAACCAGTTAGAAGTGCCAGGTGCAAGGAATGCTGTTGACTCCTTAAAATATGAGATCGCCAATGAATTTAATGTCGATCTCGGAGCTGACACAACTGCACGAGAGAATGGATCCGTGGGTGGCGAGATGGTGAAGCGAATGATAAAAATCGCAGAACAGGATCTTGCAAATAGACAAAAGTAGTAAATGAAAGGGAGCGTGTGCAGCTGCGCGCTCCTTTATAACATATGGGCGGATCGTACTTTTATATATAACTGGTGGAGTCGCAGTGTTCAGTTTATTATTGGCAGTTTTTTTTCGAGAAACACTTTGGATTTTATTAATTATTATGATACTTCTCGTTTTGTTGGTGTGGTGCGCTATCCGGTATATACTCAATTAGCTAATGATATATTCCATCGAATGTAAGCGACTACCATTTCGTTATTATCAATTATTGATTCTATTTGTGATTTGGTTGTTTTTAGCAGTATAGTGGGCATTGCGGCTTTTGGCTTTCAAACGATATTCCTAGTGGTTGCAGCTTTTGCATTTATAGGTAGCTTATTGCCAATACGTCCTGTGACGATGCGGAAAAAAGAACAAAAAAATATAAATATGCCACTAAAAAAGCATCACCTGGTACATTAGTTAAAAGGTTGCAATAGATATTACTTGTTATCTAAATTGTCGCTCATCCCAATCCAGTTTTCCCTTCCATAAAATTAATTCTCCTCTGGAATAATAATGGCATGAAACTTTCGCTTGCGTGGACCATCAAATTCACAAAAATAAACGCCTTGCCACGTACCTAATACAAGCTTGCCATCTTGGATAATAAGTGTTTGTGCATGACCTATGGTGCTTGTTTTTAAATGTGCAGCCGTATTTCCCTCAAAATGTCTATCCTTTTGGTGCTCCCACGGATATACATCTTCCAATCGCATGAGCATATCTGTTTTAACATCAGGGTCAGCATTTTCGTTCACCGTAATTCCAGCAGTTGTATGCATAGAAGATACGACAATTATTCCTCCAATAATTTCTAGCTCCTGAATCCATTCTTCTAGTTGACCTGTGATGTCGATCATATCTGAGTGTTGATTCGTTTGAAGTGAAAATGTTTTTTGCATCATTTAAACGTCCTTTCCGATTTTAGTAGGTGTTCCCGTATTAATAGAGGTTGTCAAGACAGAAAACAGCGAAATGCACTCCACTTTTGGCTCCTCATTATCTTCTAGTTTTTCCCCCTACTAATACGTATTATATCGATAACCTAATGTTTAAGAAATCAAACAGGAGGAGATTAGACTTACGCAAAACAACTTTTATCGGATTTTCATATTGTTGTGCTAAAATAATGGTTGTCGGGCTTCGTGAAAAATTTCCCTATATTATATTTGCATATTTGTGTGGAATGCTGTCTAACTTCTGGAGAAATACTGGGAATTTAGCTACTCCATATGTAACTGGCAGTAAGATTTGCTTTTCTCCCCCACGAGATGAAACCTAGGAGGATAGGCTGAGAATTTAATGAAGTCGATTCCGATTTTGAACCTCTTACAATCTGTAGGTGAAAGAAAATCTCCTCTAGTTGAAATTTCGCTTCTACGAGAAATTTTTGCGTACTCGATCCTATTGGACAATCCATACATATCTGCTTGACAACAGGATAGAAAGCGAGTTGATCTCCATTTTTGTAGCTTATTTTTTGATTGGCCTAGTTGCCTGTACGGTCGGAGCGATGGCTGGTTTAGGTGGAGGTATTATTATCAAGCCTTTATTGGACATGTTAGGACATTACGATTTATCAACCATTGGTGTTTTGTCAGCCGCAACGGTCTTTTCCATGGCGGTTGTTTCTTTAATAAAAGCACGAAATTCTAATCTGGGTATAGACCGGGGGAACAGTTTTTTTATTGCAATCGGCTCTATTATAGGGGGCTTTACTGGAAAGGGGATCTTCAATCATTTTGTTGTTAATTCTGGTATGTCCACGATCATAGGTATCTTTCAATCAGCTTTATTATCTGGCTTGTTAATTATTATTTATGTATTTATGAGGTATAATCATAGGATAAAAACCTATCATGTGCAAAACCGCTTTGTCATTTTATGTGTAGGTCTTGTTCTTGGATTGCTGTCAGCTTTTTTAGGTATTGGCGGCGGTCCACTAAATGTAGCTGTATTAGTATTTATTTTTTCCATGAATACAAAGGATGCTAGTATTAATTCCATTTTCATTATCTTTTTTTCACAGTTATCTTCATTAATTTTAGTAGCCACTTCCACTGGGTTTGCGCCATATGATTTATCTATGGCTTGGTTCATGATCCCGGGCGGTATGTTGGGAGGGATTATTGGAACTAATTTAGTCAGCAAAATATCGAATAGATGGGTTGAACGTATCTTCAATGGAACACTGCTAATGATTATCCTGATAACGCTATATAATATTGTCATTCAGTTGATATAGGGACTTTGAAAACTAGTTATTTATTAGAAAAGATTAGGCAAACAGTAAAAAGTGCTCGCCTCGGCAGAATCAAGTTGGCTACTCCAGTTAACCATCCCAAAACCAAATAATTTGACCTTTTAATTGATTCATTCGTCCTTCGCTTCATTCTTACCCGCCTCTGCTTTGAGTTAGCACATTTCCCCTACTCCGCCCCCTTTAATTGATCAAGTAATCCTCAAAAATTTCATGCGTGAACCCTTTCATTCGAACAAGTAGCGCTCGACTTCGCGCCTGTTTCTGTTACATTCTCTTGTTCAATTAAGCCACAGCCCCCTCACATAAGGGATGAATTAAAATCGAACATCGGTCCATGTGATAATAGGAAGACTCCACATCCATACATAATAAAAAGCTTTGCAAAGATGACCTTTGCAAAGCTTCCTTATAATTATTTATTAATAAAACCGTTTAAAACTATCGAAATGTTTCTTCCAGTAAGAGTTACTTAGATTGCTAATTTCGACGCCATTCGATCCGGCATGAATAAAGTTTCCGTTACCCAGGTACACGCCTAGATGTGAAATTCCTGGACGGTAGGTACCTGCGAAGAAGACGAGGTCGCCTACTTTTGGATTATTGATATGATAAGAACGGTTGTAGTAGCCGGTACTTGATGTTCGACCCATGCTTTTGCCGCCTTTATTGTAGACGTAGTGAATGAAGCCGCTGCAGTCGAAGCCTGAAGGGGATGACCCACCCCAAACATAAGGCACACCTTGGAAGCTTTTTGCTGTGCTAACGACTTTGTTCACGTTAAAGTCAACGTTGGCATTTCCAGTAGAACCACCTCCGCTATTGCCGCCCGAACTGCTTCCACCGCCCGAACCATTGGATCCGCCACTGCTTGCGTTCTTTCCGATGCTAAGTTTTTGACCGACCACAATTAAATCGGAACGTAGGTTGTTCCAGCGCTTTAAGTTAGAAACCGAAACTTTGTATTTTGCTGCAATTTCAGAGAGTGTGTCACCAGACTTTACGACATATGTCTTTGATGAGTTACCCGATCCATTCGAACCACTTGAACTACTACCAGAGCCAGAATTACTTGAACCAGTGGATCCATTCTTACTAACAACAAAGACATTGCCAGGGAAGATTAGGGTGGAATTAAGGTTATTCCATTTCATGATATCGCGTATGGATATATTGTGCTTGAAGGCAATTCCACTTAAAGTGTCTCCTCGTTTTACAGTGTATGTACTACCTTTGCTGTTGGATCCGCCTTTGGAACTGCTGGAATTAGAATTGGAACTGTTAGATCCAGATGAATTTCCGCTTTTGGTTGTTTGAATGATTTGGTTTGGGAAGATTAAGTCGCTGGACAAATTATTAATGGACTTCAGTTTCGATACACTTGTGTTATATTTCTGGGCAATTGTCCACAATGAGTCACCACTTTTTACTTTATACGAAGCGGCTTCTGCCTCTTCAGCGGCGAAAAGTGCTGACGCAATTGCTGCTCCTGCTGTTACGGACATTAAGACTTTTTTCTTAGTCATTAAATAATCCTCCTTATTTATTTTGAAATATTTTTCGACTGCTCTTTAGATGTTTGTCAAAAAGTTCGCTCAAAATGATCTTTGAGTTTCTCCGTTGGCTTGTTCAACTTGTCCTAGAATTGAGAACGATAGATTAAGCTTTTAAGAGGTTGTTCAAAATATCCTAAAAACTGAAGTATTGCTGCTTCTACTTGATTTGTCCTTCGTTCCCTGAAAAAGATAATTGTTTCCTCCGTGAGCATGAACTTTAAATAAACCTATACTAATGCTCATGTATTTGTATTACATGAATTCCTACTAAAACCGCCTACGTACTGGCGGACGTAAAAGTCAGTACATCCTGTACAAGAGCGCGCTATACGAATCTTCACTAATTTGAATTCAGACGCACAAGACATGCTAGAGTCGGCGTAGCAACAGGACAAGAAAAGCTACGACAGCAATACATCGCACACATAAAAAAGTGTGTTTCTTTTTCAAGGACGTGTGAGACCTTAGATGACCTGTCCTTTTTACTCTTTTTTGCAAGTGGTGGAGAGGGGAATTATGATATACAAAGTTCCCTTAAAAAAAGTAAATAAACCACTATTTAGCATCCATGTGTAGTAACGCATATAGTATTTAGTTAAAGAAATAGTTTTTTTGGGTGCTAACCTAAAAAATAGTTCAATAATACTAGTGTTAAATAACCATAAACTAGCTTTAAAACGCCGCCTAGTTCATTTTGATATATTTTTGTTTCAAGCTAAATAATACTGCCGACCTAACCTCTTAATCTGACGAATTTCTTGGTTTATGGCATGTAGGCACTATAACGGAGGTGGTAGTTTTCTGTTATTCTCTATTGTTTCTCTCATTCAAACCAACTCACTTTGAACAAACTAAAGAACTAGTCGTAAAGTTCCGATTTAATCTAATATCGGTCCTTTATCCCTAAATTTAAAGCTATTATTCAAAAAAACAGCAAAAAGTTATCAGGTCTTTAGTCTGTTTAGTTGTGGAAGAGTAAAATAACAAGAGAATGTAAGTCTTACCGTACTTTAATAACGCCTTAATTAGGCTATCCCGATTGGATTTTTTAAGTCATTCTTTCTTACTAAACAGGTTTTATCTCACATTGATGCGCATTAGACGCTAATGGAGAGAAAATAAAGAAGTCAAATTGGCTAGCATACCTAGATGAGCAATTCATTCAGGTCAATATAGGAGATTGATGGTCATAAAGAGTTGCGTCAGGACAATCAAGAACTATGGAAGTAACGCCTTACATGGATTGGCCTCTTTTCAAAAGCTTGTGCTCTTACGCTTGATGTTGGGGTCAAGCATGAAAAAGTTACCCTTATAGAATTTTCACTATAATAGATTTTTTCCACATGACTGAATTTATCGGAGATACTTCATGATTAGCAAGAATATGCATATATTACAAATTGACAGTCAACATATACTAAACAAATCCAATATTCTTCAAAATGTCTCAGAAATAGATATTATTGTTAAGATTCACGACTGAAAATTATTTTCAGCTAAAAATAGTTCCCTAACACCTGACCTGAAATTTTACGTTGTTACTTCATCTTTTCTAGCAAATAGTTGCTCATACGGGAAGTTACTTGTTGATAAGTTTTGTGAAAATTTTCGAATGATTTGTAAGCGATTTGTAACTAGAATGTAATATAATAGTGTTTTCGTTTAAATGGCCTACTTTTTACCTAATTACGTTCATTAATTTCATAAATTTACCATCAATTTATTGTCGTTTTATGTTATAATTCAATACTAGGTTATAAGCTAAGTTAATAATGCTAGTTAAATAGAAAATGGAGGTAACTTTATGGAAGAGACGATTTCCTTAAAGGAGATATTTGCTGTCTTAAAAAAGCGTATAAAGCTTATTTTGGCATGTATATTTGGCGCTGCAGTTATTGCTGCTATTGTTAGCTACTTTGTGTTGACGCCAACGTATGAAGCCAATTCTTCCTTTATCGTTAACCAAAGTCAGCAAGATTCTCAAACGCAGTACAATGTCGATGAAATACGAACGAATGTGGAACTCATTAATACATATAATGTCATTATTAAAAGTGCGCGCATACTAAATCAGGTTGTAGACGAGCTTAATTTAGATATGACTAGTGATGAGCTGGCACAAAAAATTCA
Source organism: Virgibacillus sp. 6R (assembly GCF_001895305.1). Taxonomy (NCBI): domain Bacteria; kingdom Bacillati; phylum Bacillota; class Bacilli; order Caryophanales; family Bacillaceae; genus Virgibacillus; species Virgibacillus sp. 6R. Next base: position 3,303,352 of record NZ_CP017762.1, read on the forward strand.
GGTGTCCAGTGAGGAGCAATCACAGGTTGTAACGGTAACAGCCACCGATTCAAGCCCTGAGCTAGCTGTTGAGATGGCGAACACAACTGTTACTACGTTTCAAAATGAAATTCCTGAATTAATGAATGTCGATAACGTAAACATTTTATCCGAAGCTGAACTCGAACCAAACCCGTCCCCAGTTTCACCGAATTCAATGCTAAATATAGCCATTGCTATCGTGCTTGGTGCGATGATTGGTGTTGGTATCGCATTTCTACTGGAATATTTGGATAATACTATTACGAGCGAAGAGGATGTAGAGAAACAACTTGGAACTCCAGTGCTTGGCACGATCTCTTCCATCCAGGAAAAGGATATTAGTGAACAGCAATTTCGACCACAACCAAGCAATCAGGAAAGGGGGACTCATCATGTTGAGCAGAAAAAATCCGTCTAGGCCTGGAACGAAAATGCGTCATTTAATCGCCAAATTGAATCCGAAATCCCCTATTTCCGAACAATATCGTACCATTCGTACGAACATTGATTTTGCATCTGTGGATAAAGAAATTCGCACGTTGCTCGTTACTTCTTCTGGTCCAGGAGAAGGTAAATCCATGACGGCTGCTAACTTAGCAGTTGTGTACGCACAACAAGGAAAAAAAGTGTTACTCATAGATGCTGACTTACGTAAACCGACAGTACATTATACGTTTCGAATTGATAATTTACGGGGGCTTAGTAACCTTTTAGTTGGGGAAAATTCATTGGAACAGGTTGTGCAACAAAGTGACGTCGATTATTTGGACGTTATGTCTTGCGGTCCAATTCCACCTAACCCATCTGAATTACTAGCTTCCAAAAAAATGGAACAACTGCTGGAGACATTAAAAGCTACTTACGACATCGTTATTTTTGATACGCCGCCAGTTTTAGCAGTGACCGATGCACAGATTTTGGCTAATATTGTAGACGGATCAATACTTGTAGTTAGGAGCAAGCATACAGAAATCGAAGGGGCACAAAAAGCTGTCGAATCATTGAAACCAGCCAGAGCAAAATTGCTAGGGACAGTATTAAACGGTCGCGAGAAGAAACAGTCCAATTATTATTACTATTACGGAGCTTAATAAGCGGAACTCCTTATTCTTTGGGATAAGGAGTTTCCTAAATACGGATGCAAGTATATTTTCTCGGTTAAAAGTCACCCGAATATGTTAAAATTTTAAAGGTTTCATATTATGAAGTGCACGCCAAATGATTGTTTGGTATAATTTAACTAATTATAAGAGTGAATGGGCAAGAAAAATTAGGATGTGAATGCAGTGATAGATATTCATAGTCATATATTACCTGGTATTGATGACGGTGCGAAAAATGAAGAACAAAGTCTAAAAATGGCGAAAGCAGCTATAGAACAAGGAATACATACAATCATTGCGACACCGCATCATCAAAATGGTGCTTTCAATAATTTTCGTTGGGAAATTGAAAATAATGTGGAGATTCTAAACGATTTCTTTAAACGAGAAGGAGTTCCGCTTACGGTTTTGCCTGGTCAAGAAACACGTATTTATGGTGAGATGGTAGAAGGTCTTAGGCAAAATGAACTGCTCCCACTGAATTATAGCAAGTATGTGTTTGTGGAATTTCCTTCTGATTCCGTACCACGGTATACTACGCAGCTGTTATTCGATATTCAAGTGGAGGGTTATACGCCTATTATTGTGCATCCGGAAAGGAACCGATCACTATTAGAGCACCCGAATTTATTATATGAATTGGTGTCTAAGGGAGCTCTTACACAAGTAACAGCAGGTAGTGTAGTAGGTAAATTTGGAAAAGACATCCAAAAATTTACGACGCAAATCATTGAAGCAAACTTAACACATTTTGTTGCTTCAGATGCACATAATACTACTTCAAGAGCCTTTTATCTGCAGGAAGCCTATGAAGATATAAAGAAGAATTTTGGCAGTGACTATTTCTATATGTTTTTAGAAAATAGCAATCTACTAGTTGATAATGACCATGTTAATTGCTTGGAGCCGCTACGGGTTAAACAGAAAAAGAAATTTCTTGGGTTATTCTAAGCTTGTGCCCTTATACATCAGATCAAACGACCTAATTTAGCATTCAGACGTAGACTGAAACGTAATTGCACAAGATTTTCAGGTATGGGATATAGTTTTGCTGTAGTTCTTATACCGTATTCGATACAGGTACTGGAATAAAATATTAAGCTGTGTTATTAGAAGATGGAGTCAGACATACCAATTGAACAATGTTAAAAACATCTTCTTGGTGTTTTATCCTAATATATGGTGACAAAAAACCGCTTTGCGGAGCATTAGTAGATACAAAAAAGTTAAATGTAAGAGATTTGGACCTGAATTGTGATTCGTTTAAGGGCTTTTAGGTCTACAGTAGAAATGAAAAATCCTCGATTGCTGTTTTTCTCAATGTATCAACCAAAAAGGGTTGTTGAGGAATCTAGTCTGCCAAATGCCATAGCTGCACCTACGTAGCAATGGCATTTTAAATCACTTTCTTTGGGTACGTTTGCACAGGCAACATGAGGGTGTGGCACTCACTGCTGTGTCAAGACGGTTCACTTAACTAGTGAGGGGGGATGTGCATTGATACGCATTATGATAGTGGATGACCAACAGCTTTTTATAGATGGAATGGAAGCATTATTAATGCAGGAGCAAGATATGCAAGTCGTGTCAACGGCAACGAATGGAAAGGCAAGTATCCTTCACTTTAAAGAGTGTCGACCGAATTTGGTTTTAATTGACATCCATATGCCACATACAGACGCGATCAAGCTCATTTTGCACATGAAAGAGGCGCAGCCAGATGTGAAAATTCTCGTGCTCACCTCCTTTACAGATGAAGATTTGATTGTAGCTGCTATTTATGCAGGTGCAGATGGATTTGTACTAAAAAACTTACACGGAGATCATCTGGTTGCTTGCATGCGCTCGGTTATGCGCGGTGAAGTTGTCTTTGCTGGTGAAGTTGCGCAAATTTTGGCTAAACGTATTTTAGAGCGTAAGCTTGATAAACGAGAATTGCTTGATGAAGCGTTTAAGCATTTGGGAATTCATCTTTCTAAGCGAGAACTTGATATTGCCTACTTGTTGGCGGAGGGATTTTCTAATAAAGATATAGCACAACGTCTTTACTTAAGTGAAGGGACGGTAAAGAATTATATCAGCAATATTTATCAAACGTTTCAAATAAATAATCGCAAGCAATTAATGGCCTATTTTAAAGAGTTGCTAGAAAAAAAGCCAGTCACATAATTGATGAAGCGTTTTCGAGGCATAATAGTTGATTTGAAGCGCTTTACATCTATTATAATTACATCTTTTATGACTTTTATTTGTAGAAGTAACTAAAATTATGACTAGGTATATAGTATGATGAGAATGTGCTTAGTGGATTCCTTCCCAAAAAAACGTAAAATTGTAGGTAGCAGATGAATTATAAGTTGTTCATTATCATACGCATACACATCGAATAATCGCTATCCGATTAAACAGCATAAAACCGTGCTGTTTTTAAAAACGTTTTGCTGTACTGGCTGTTTTTAAGAAAATCCTTAGTTTATATACGCAGATATACATGATTCGTATCTTTTATATAGTTTGGCCATGTTTAGAACTAAACAATATTTTTAAAATGTCGATATAAAAACATTACTAGACAAATAACTTGAGTTTTTTAGGGATGAGAATTTTTATAAGAATATAGCCGTACAAGAACCATTACAAAAAACGCCTAAGAAGTCATCTCCAAAACTTTAATCACAACAATGTAATCAGACAGGAAGGAGCATTCATATGGGGTACAAATCCAGGCTGGGTCTGTTAATTTTGTTAGACTCGGTAATCGTCACGACAGCCATTTTTATTGCGTCGTGGGTCGTATACCCTTATACATCTGTTGTCAGCATGGACGCAATCGTTATTAGCGCAATAGCACTTCTAGTCTTTCATCATGTGTTTGCGTACATATTTAAGCTGTACAACAAAGTATGGGCCTATGCCAGCGTTGGTGAATTAATTGCCATCGTGCAGGCTGTAACGTTTTCTGTTATTGGAGCAGCTATTGTGCAATACATAGCCAATGATTTCAGTCTTTACAAGCGAGCACTGCTCGTTACATGGATGTTACATATTATATTTATTGGTGGTTCACGATTTATGTGGCGCATTTTACGCGACCGATACATAAAAGATGACCGTGACCATAAACGGACACTTCTCGTAGGTGCTGGGGCAGCGGGTGCGATGATTGCTCGACAATTACGTGATCAGAGCCAAGAAGCAGAGCTTTGTCCAGTTGCGTTTGTCGATGATGATTTAACGAAACAGAAAATGCAATTATATAATATTCCTGTAAAAGGAAGGGTACGGGATATTCCACAAATCGTTGGTGATATGGAGATAGAACATATCGTTATTGCGATCCCGTCGCTTCGTAATGGTCAATTGAAGAAAATTGTCGACTTTTGTAATCAAACAAATGCAAAAGTGCAAATGATCCCGAAACTTGAAGATTTAATGACCGGTAAAGTTACCGTCAGCAGCTTGAAAAATATTGAAGTCGAGGACCTATTGGGACGCGAACCCGTTCAGCTTGATATTCATGCGATTTCTAAATATGTGACCGACCAAACGGTTATGGTTACTGGTGCAGGTGGGTCAATCGGTTCCGAAATATGTCGGCAAGTTATGAAATTTTTCCCAAGCAAAATTATTTTAGTAGGTCATGGTGAATTCAGCATTTATTCGATTGATATGGAATTACGCGGGAAATATCGTGACGCAGGCATTGAAATTATCCCGGTTATCGGCGATGTTCAGGATCGTGACCGCATGTTTGAGATTATGGAGATGTACAAGCCTCGTATTGTCTATCATGCAGCAGCCCACAAGCATGTCCCATTAATGGAACAGAACCCACATGAAGCAGTAAAAAATAATATTATCGGTACCAAGAATGTCGCGGAGGCTGCTGATACATTTGGTATACATACATTCGTATTAGTATCGACGGATAAGGCGGTCAACCCGACAAATGTCATGGGAGCTACAAAGCGCATTGCGGAAATGGTTATCCAAGATTTATCGGCACGTAGTAAGACGAAGTTCACCGCTGTTCGATTCGGAAACGTATTAGGAAGCAGAGGCAGTGTTATTCCGCTTTTTAGAAAACAAATTGCCGATGGCGGTCCAGTTACTGTGACTGATCCAAAGATGACTCGCTATTTTATGACGATACCGGAAGCTTCCCGTCTTGTTATTCAGGCTGGAACTCTAGCTAAAGGCGGCGAAATTTTCGTCCTTGATATGGGTGAGCCTGTAAAAATCGTTGACCTAGCAAAAAATTTGATCAAGCTATCCGGCTATACGGAAGAAGAAATTCCAATTGAATTTACTGGTATCCGACCGGGTGAGAAAATGTACGAGGAACTGCTTGGTGAAGATGAAGTGCACTCCGATGCGGTTTATGAAAAGATATATGTCGGCAAAACGTCCGAAGTCGACCAAGACGTGATCAACGGAATGATCGAAACGTTTGAAAGCTATACACGCAAAGATTTAAAAGATGCACTCATGGAAATAGTATATATGGAACATGCCTATGTAACAGTGAAAGGCTCGTAATATAAGAAGGGGGATTTATTCATGCGTACAATTAAAAAAGCAATTATTCCAGCTGCAGGATTAGGAACGAGATTCCTTCCAGCAACAAAAGCAATGCCAAAAGAAATGCTGCCAATTGTTGATAAGCCAACGATTCAATATATCGTTGAAGAAGCTGTCCAATCAGGTATTGAAGACATTATTATTGTTACTGGAAAAGGAAAACGCGCGATTGAGGATCATTTTGATAACAATTTTGAACTGGAAGATAACTTGATAAAAAAGGAGAAGTTTGATTTACTGGAAAAGGTAAAGCATCCTTCCAAGGTCGATATTCATTATATTCGTCAAAAAGAACCAAAAGGATTAGGTCACGCCGTTTGGTGTGCCCGCAAATTTATCGGCAACGAGCCGTTCGCCGTTTTACTTGGTGACGATATCGTCCAAGCTGATACACCTGGACTTCGCCAGTTGATCGATCAATTTGAAGAAACCCAATCTTCTGTTGTCGGTGTACAGCAGGTACCAGATAGCGAAACGCACCGCTACGGGATTGTTGATCCAAATACGATTGAAGGACGTCGCTACCAAGTGGATCACTTTGTCGAAAAACCGAAGCAAGGAACAGCACCATCGAACTTGGCGATCATGGGGCGTTACGTTTTAACACCGGAAATTTTCACCTTCCTTGATAAACAGGAAATCGGGGCGGGCGGAGAAATTCAATTAACCGATGCGATTCAAAAGCTAAATGAAGTGCAAAACGTCTACGCCTATGACTTTGAAGGGAAACGCTATGATGTTGGTGAAAAGATAGGTTTTGTGAAGACGACCATTGACCTAGCGTTGGAAAATGAAGAGATACGGGAAGAACTGTTGAAGTATTTAGTGGAGAAAGTACAGGAAGAAAAAGCGTCGACAATCCAATAACTACCTATAGGATGGAAAGGATAATTGAATTGAATACAAATAAAATGCAAATACCATTTTCACCTCCTGATATAACTGATGAGGAGATAACAAAAGTGGTAAGCACATTACGATCAGGATGGTTAACTACTGGTCCTAGAACAAAAGAATTAGAAAATAAAATAGCTGAATATATCGGGGTAGAGCGGGCGGTTTGCTTAAATTCAGCTACGGCTGCAATGGAATTAACATTGCAACTTCTAGGTGTTGGCCCGGGGGATGAAGTCGTAACAACAGCTTATACATATACTGCAACAGCCTCTGTTATTCATCATGTTGGGGCTAAAATAGTTTTAGTAGATACGGCTCCTGACTCTTATGAAATGGATTACTCTAAATTAGCAGAAGCCATTACAGAAAAAACTAAAGTAGTAATCCCAGTTGATATAGCTGGGAAAATGTGCGATTATGCTAAGGTTTTTGATGTAGTTGAAAGCAAAAAAAATTTGTTTCAACCGAAAAGTGACCTTCAGGCCACATATAATAGAGTCATTGTAATGGCAGATGCTGCTCACTCTTTTGGAGCAACAGAAAACGGAAAAGTTTCTGGTCAGCTTGCTGACTTTTCATGTTTTTCTTTCCATGCTGTTAAAAACCTGACTACTGGCGAAGGGGGAGCAGTTGTTTGGCGTAACAAAAAAGGTCTTGATAACGATTGGATCTATAAGCAATATATGCTATTGAGCCTTCACGGACAATCCAAAGATGCTCTTGCTAAAACTAAAAAAGGATCTTGGGAATACGATATTATTTATCCAGCTTACAAATGCAATATGACAGATATAATGGCAAGTATTGGGCTAGTGCAAGTTGAAAGATATAGTGATTTGTTAAAACGGCGTAAAGAAATTGTTGATATGTATGACAGTGCATTTTCGCCTTTGGGATTACAATCTATTAAACATTATGGTGATACATTCTCTTCTTCAGGTCATCTTTATTTGCTCAGAATACCTGAAATTGGGGAACAACGGCGTAATGGTTTTATTGTGAAAATGGCTGAAGAAGGCATAGTTTGTAATGTGCATTATAAACCTTTACCAATGTTAACTGCTTATAAGGATTTGGGATTTGATATAAGAGATTATCCGAATGCATATAACATGTATAAGAATGAGATTACATTACCATTACATACTTTGTTGAGTGATTTTGATGTAGGTTATGTAATAAAGGTTTTAACCAATCTTACTCAAGAATTAATTTAAAAATTAAAGATCTACAACATAAAAGAATATTTTAGTAGAATGGGGGGATAAAAATGTACCAAAAATTAATTAAAAGACTTTTAGATATATTTGTGAGCTTATTAATGCTTCCAATTATTATTATATTAATTATAATAATATCACCGATCATATATTTCGAAGATAAAGGACCAATTTTTTATAATGCTGGAAGAAGAGGGTTAAACGGAAAGATCTTTAAAATGTATAAGTTTAGATCCATGTATAATAATGCACCTGACATAAGAAATAAAGATTTGTCAACTTATAATAGTGATTATGATCCACGAGTAACAAAGGTCGGCAATTTTTTAAGGAAAACTTCTTTAGATGAAGTTCTTCAATTCTTAAATGTGTTAAAAGGGGATATGAGCATCATTGGTCCAAGGCCAAATTTGACTTCAAAGCCTTTGGAATCATTTAATTATATAGAACGCAAAAGAATTACAATAAAGCCGGGGATAACTGGTTATAATCAGGCTTATTTTAGAAATTCAATACCTCAAGAGGAAAAGTATATTAATGATTGTTATTATGTGGATAATATATCGTTTCTACTAGATTTTAAAATAATTCTACAAACATTTAAAACAGTGTTTACGCATAAAAATATTAATTCAAATAAAACTGATAAAGATAAGGGACTAGGTAATTAAAATGTCTAAAAATAAAAGAATACTTATTGTTGGGGGATCTTACCTGCAACTACCGGCTATCATAAAAGCAAAAAAGCTTGGTCTAAAGGTTGCCGTCGCTGATTATAATCCTGATGCGATAGGGGTATGTTATGCTGATAAATATTACAACGTAAGTACGGTAGATGAAATAGGAATCTATCAAGTTGCAAATGACTTTTGTGCTGATGGAGTCATTACTTTGGCAACAGATATGCCTATGCGCGCCATAGCTTACACATGTGAAAGACTTGGTTTAACAGGTATAACATATGACACTTCCATAAAAACCACAGACAAAGGAGAAATGATTAAGGCTTTTGAAAACAACGGAGTGGACCATCCTTGGTATTTTATTTTAAATGATGTTAACCAAGTTGAAAACATTGAAAGTGATATTACTTACCCTTGTGTTAGCAAACCATTAGATAGTTCTGGTAGTAGAGGGGTAGTTTTAATTGAAAACAAGGATCAATTAAGAGATTCTATTAAATACAGTTCCTCGTATGGTAGATCACCTGGTATCATAGTTCAAGAATTTTTGTCTGGCAAGGAAGTTAGTGTAGAAATATTAGTACAAAGAGGAGTAGTGTATATCTTATCTATTACTGATAAACTGACTACTGGCCCCCCGCATTTTGTTGAGATTCGCCATAGCCAACCAAGTATGATAGATAAAGAGATTGTAAAAAGAATTAAACAGGTTGCTACTAGTGCTGTATTGGCAGTGGATATAACGGATGGGCCTGCTCATGTTGAGATTATGTTAACAAATAGTGGACCGAAAGTTATTGAACTGGGAGCAAGAATGGGTGGTGATTTTATAGCAAGTCACCTTGTCCCTGCTTCAACTGGCATAGATATGATTAGTAAAGCAATTAGTATAGCTTGCGGTGAAAAAGTTAATATTGTTCCGAAATTTGAGAGAGGTAGCTGCATTCAGTATATAGTAGGTAGAACCGGGGTGGTCAGAGAAGTTAATGGGCAAAAAGAGGCAAGAGAGGTTAAAGGAGTAATAGAGACAGAAATCTTAAAACAAGTTGGAGATAAAACTTTAGGAATATGTAATAGCCATGACAGATTGGGATATATAATTGGACAAGGCGCTACTGCGATAGAGGCAATAAAAGTTTGTGAAGAAGCCACAACTTATATAGACTTAGAAATAGAATAAATTTTAATGAAGGAGGAACTTCTATGTTTAAGAATAAGCGTTTATTAATTTTAGGTGGCGGTAGAGGACAAGTTGGTCTAATTAAAACTGCAAAAGATATGGGTGTTTATGTAATTGTTGGTACAAAACCAGGTGATAATTTACCAGGACTCAGATTTGCAGATGAAGTAAGCTATATGGATATTTCAGATCCAGATAATGTACTCTTAAAAGCAAAAGAATTAAACTTAGACGGCATAGCTACAAGTTGTTTAGATACTGGTGTTACTGCATTGGGGAGGGTTTGTGATAGGTTAAATTTATCGGGTTTATCAGAAAGAGCAGCATTACGGTGTCAAGATAAATTAAAGATGAAGAAAGCATTAGTTGACAGTGGAGTCAACACGGCTAAGTATTATAAAATTTCTTCAGAGGAGCAACTTCAAGAAAGTATAGGTAAATTAAATTTTCCAGTAATTATAAAAGCTACAGATTTGCAAGGCAGTAAAGGGATTTATATTGCTTATAATGAAATAGAAGCGCTTGATGGATTTCAAAAATCAATAACAGAAACACAAAAGGATTTTTGTATTGTAGAAGAGTTTATTGATGGCTGGGAATTTGGTGTACAATCTTTTATAGCTAATGGAGAAATCTTATTTGTAATGCCACATGGAGATGATACATATGTTAGTCACACCGCTATTCCTGTTGGTCATCATATACCACTTGAATGTACAAAAGATATAATGGATCAAGCTGAAAATTGTGTACGTGAAGCTATAAAGGCACTTGAACTTGATGATTGCGCTGTTAATGTTGATTTGATTGTAAAAGATGGTAAAGTCTACATAATTGAACTTACTGGTCGAGTTGGTGCAAACTGCCTACCAGAATTGGTTTCTATTAATTTTGGAATAAATTATTATGAGATGATTATAGCAATAGCTCTAGGTATTGATCCTAGAAACATTTTCAATGACAATGAAATAAAATCTAATGCAGGTTTGGCAAAGATGCTGTTTTCAGAAAAAGAAAGTGGAGTTCTTAAAAGTATAGAGTACAATGGCTATATAGATGAGGAAATTGTGGATATTTCTTTTTTTAAACGCCCTGGTGATAAAATTAATGCCTTTGAAAACTCAAATGATTGTATTGGTCAGGTGATTGTAAAAGGAAAGACGCTAGATGATTGTAAGCAAAAAGTAGAAAGGGTAGTAAAGGAAATTAATATAGAAATATACCGCTGAACTTATATGTCTGCGATTAGGACCTTTATTTGGGTCATACTTTTATTATAGCTTTGCATAAATCATTACATATTGTTCCAAATGTGATGTGTTTAGTCTCTTTTTAGCAATTTACTTTATCTATCCTGCTGTGAATGTTAGGTTTAATTTTTAATTTAGCAAAACCAACCTTGTATTTTATCAATCTTTTTTATATGAGTTGTTATAGGCAACATAAAAACTTTTGGGTTGCAACTATATATACTTTTCTAGATGATATTATATTCTATGGTAATAAATTCCAGTAAAAGAGTCGTGTTTAATTAAGGTTAGGACATAAGGATATATACATTTTTATTAATTTAATGTTTTGAGTTGTGAGTAATTGGAGTGGATACTAAGATGAAACTTCTAGTTATAGGGAGAAGCTATCCTGAAGTTGAAACCGGGATGGTTGGGATTTTTGAGTATGAACAAGCTAAAAGTGTATTGAAAAATAGTGAAAATACTATTAAAGTTTTATATACATTTTGTGATAATCGTTCTGTTCTAAGATTAAGAAAGTGTAGAAGTATTACTAGATATGATGACGGTATTTTTACCAAGGGGGTTTACTTTCCAATAGGGGGATCACCCCAAAAGATATTTGAAAAAATAAAAACAAAGATGTGCATCAATATGGTTAGGAGACTTATTAATAAAGAGGGAAAACCGAATATAATTCATATCCACTTTCCTATTATAACATTAACTCACGGTTTTTGGGATTATTTACAATCTTTAGAAGTTTCAATAGTCATTACTGAACATTATTCTAGGGTGCAAAACAAAGAATTAACCAATCATCAAGTAGACTTATTAAGAAAAATTTCTCTTGGAGCTGATAAATTTATCTGTGTAAACAACATTTTGCCACAAAGTATAAAAGAATTGACCAAGGTAAATAGGGAATTTTTAGAAATACCAAACGTGGTTTCTAAAAACTTTGTGTTTGAGAACAATAAAGACAAAGAAAATGGAACATACCATTTTATCTCTATAGGTAGATTAGTTAAAGGAAAGAAATTTGATTTACTAATTGATGCTTTTTATCAAAAGTTTAAAGATATCGATAATGTAGAACTGATAATTGTTGGTGGGGGAGAAGAGTATAAAAATCTAAATAAGAAAATAAATTCTTTAGGTATGGAAGGAAGAATAAAACTAACAGGCTTTTTAAATCGTGATGAAACTGCCCTTTTATTAGAAGGATGCAATTCATATGTTACTGCTAGTGCATTTGAAACATTTGGAGTTCCTGTAATAGAAGCTATGTCATGTGGAAAGCCAATTATTGTTGCAAACAATTCTCCATTAAAGCAATATATTCAAGGTAAGAGTGGTTTAATGTTTGAAGTTAACAATGTTACAAGTTTAGCTAATAAAATGGAGGAAATGTATAATAAAGATCCTATTATAAATTCAAAAAAAATAGCTGATTTAGCATTTAAATATTTTAGTGAAGAGGCAGTTGGTAAGAAATTATTTTCTATATACCGTAGCTGCTTTAACGACAAAAAACAGGTTAGTGAGGGGTAAAATGAAGATACTTATTGTTGCACCGTTTTTCCCCCCGAGTGCTACAGTAGCCATTGTAAGAATATCTAGTTTGGTTCACGCTTTACTGCATCGAGGGAATGAAGTTGTGATTTTAAGAAATAAATATTATGAACAAATAAATCAATTATCGAATAGCGATAAAGAATTAATCAACTTAAGAACATATACGGTCGAAGTAGATCAATCTGTGAGGTATTTTGAGGCCAGTAAACGTTATAAAGAAATTTTTAGACGCATTATGGATAATGAAAAGTTTGATATTGTGTTTATCACAGCTGGACCCTATTATACTATTCCCTTATGTGAAATTTCTAAAAAAGAATACAATACTAAATGCATTATAGATTATAGAGATTTATGGCTATTTGATGTTAGGAATAAATTGGATTTCTTAAAGCCTTTAAATTTAGTAAAGAAGATGATTTATTATCCAATTGAGAGAAGAAATATAAAGCAAGCTGATTTAGTTATTACCGTTACGAAGCAATGGAAAAACATATTGAAAAAAGCTTATAACATAAAAAAAATTGAAGTTATCGAAAATGGTTACGATGATGAAAAATTAAATAAGGCAAATACAGTAATAGATTTTCCTTACCAGGACAGGTTTGTAATATCTATTTTCGGTAAGCTCTCTTATTATTCAGTTGAATATGGTATAAATTTTTTTAAATCTATGAAGTATCTTAATGACAAATACCCTAACTTATTAGTACTTCATATAGGTTTACCGGAAAAAGAAACGAAAAAAGCTATAGAAGCAAGTGGATTTAATTTAAATAATTATATAAATACTGGATTTCTTAAATATACAGAAGGAATTGAATTACTTAAAAGAACAGATATATGTGTTATTATCGACATTAGAAAAAGCGCAATGGGGACTAAATTTTATGACTATGTATTTATTAATAAGCCACTAATATATTTCGGAAAAAAGAATTCTCAATTGGATTTATTAGTTAAACAATTTGAAAATGGTTTTTCGTGCTACAGAGAAGATGAGGTTATAGAGGCCATTACTAGAATTAAGGAAGAAGATATAGAAACATTAACTCATAATGTGAATATAAAAAAATATGCTAGGAGTAAACAGAATAAGAAATATATTGAATTAATTGATAAACTATTTTAATTTATATATGTTTAGAGAGATATGTTCTCTTAACAATATCTTAAGTCAGTTATAATCAATCTAACTTTGATAAAACAGTGGAGTGTTTTAATGAGGAATATTAATTTAAGTGTTAAGAAGATATTATATATAATCATCATTTACCCTTTTTTTAAACCATATTTTTTCTCAACGATGGGTTTAATGCCATATGTTAATCAAGCATTATTCGCTATGTCTCTAATTTTAATTGTCTTGCTCCATCTGAGGAAATTACCAAGTATTTACATAAATGGTGGTATGTGTTTCATACTACTTTTTTATACTTTTACATCCATATCTACTTTTTTAAATGATTCAATAAGTACGGATTTTTTATCGTTTATGGCTTTTGCAATCGGCTTTGGCTTATTACTTAATTATTCTCTTATAAGTAAAAAAGACTTTTCTTATTTTCTTTTTGCTATTTACTTTCTTTTATACATATATGTGTTGACTAATTTAATTGCAATGTTTTTATTTCCAAACGGGATACCTTCGATAACGGATAATATTGCGTCTCCTCAGTATATTTTTGGAAATACTAATAGTGCTATAAAATTATTATTGCCAGGACTTTGCTTTGCGTTCTTATATGACCTAATTAGTTTTAAAAAATTAAGAAAAAGAAGTTGGTTATTATTAATACTAGTATGGATAACAGTAATAAAAAGTTGGTCTGTAACTGCAGTATTTGGCTTAATAATATTTACCTTCATTATATTATATAAGAATTCTGGTAATAAAAAATTTGTTTTAAGTTATCATAACTCACTTGTATTTTCATTAATAATATTTTTAGTACTAGTGGTGTTTAGGTCTGAAAATAGTTTTATAGTTAATATTGTAGAAATATTTGGGAAGGATGTAACTTTTTCAAATAGAGATGTATTATGGCTTAATGCAATTGATAGCATTAAGAGTACTCCCATTTGGGGGTACGGTTACCAAAGCGAGGATATAATATGGAAACATATTGGAAATCGGTATGGTTCTCATAATTATTATTTAGACACCATGTTTAGAGGCGGATTAATATCAATATCATTCTTGATACTAGGTTTAATAGTTTTCGGAAGGAATCTCGCTAAACAAGAAAACACCTCTGTAAAGCGTGTATTATTAGGTACATGTGGTGCATATTTTCTAATGTGGATTGCGGAACCTTTCCAGTCTACAGAATATCTTATGCTATCAATCTTATTTGTGTTGATTTCTCGCTTAAATATTGTTGTATCGTACTATTACGGAATTGAAAAAACTACTTCCCTTCATGATAAAATAGAAAGTAGGGAAGCACAATTCGAAATGGTACCTAAAAAGACTTGAATTTATTATAATATGATAACGTGATTCTCCTTAAAATTATTTTATTTCCAAGTATGTGATTAAACCCACTGCTCTAGACGGTATCCACTATTAGCCTTATTTTTAGCTGTCCATACTAAGATATAAGTTGAAAAGTGTGGACGGATATTATGTGGAGAAATAACATTAAGAACAAGGGAACCAATAAGACAGTGGTTGTGAAATAAGAGGAATAACAATCTTACAAGGAAATGTTGGAAAAGATCATATTCATTTACTACTATGTCCATCCAGTCTTGACAAGTAAAATCATGCAAAACTCAAAAGGGAGGTCTCCTCTAGATTACTTCATAATCAATTTCCAGAGTTGAAAAAGAGGTACTAAGGATAGCATTTGTGAGCAAGAGGTTATTTCTCTGTGCGACAGTAGGCAACGTATGTGAAAAAGTGATAAGAAACTAAATAATGAATCAGTTTAATGAAGAAAAGGAGCTATGTATTTCCAAATAGAAAATTGAGGAATAGTTCCCAATAGTTTTTATTCACCCCATTTTGAAGGAGTAGTATATGAAAAAAAAAATTAAAAATATCTTTAGTTCAGAGTTTGTAAGAAGTGTTTTAATAATGGCTAGTGGTGCTGCTGGTGCTCAGGCTGTTGCTATGGCACTCTCTCCGATTATTACAAGGCTTTACGGTCCTGAAGCATATGGAATTATGGGTACGTTTATTTCAATGGTTAACATTATAGCCCCAGTTGCCGCTTTAACATATCCAATTGCAATTGTCTTACCAAGAAATGACTTGGATGCAAAAGGTATAATACGTTTATCACTAATTATTACAAGTGGTATATCAATTCTTTCCTTTTTTGTAATAACTATATTCAAACAACATATTATAACACTATTTAATTTAAAAGAAATTTCGTCTTTTCTTTACTTAATTCCATTAGTAATTATTTTTGGGGGAATAATGCAAGTATCTGAGCAATGGTTAATTAGAACAAAACAATTTAATATAAATGCTCGTGTTACATTCTGGCAGTCTGTAATAATTAATAGTAGTAAAGCTGGTTTGGGGCTAATCTATCCTTTTTCATGGGTGTTAGTTATGTTTACAGCTTTAGCAAATGGCTTAAAAGCTGCCATGATGATATTTTACATAAAAAAATCCACTTATAAAAAAGTTTATTCTAAAGAGCAAAATAGAAAAAGTATAAAAGACCTTGCTAAAGAGTATTACGATTTTCCCGCATATCGAGCGCCAGAGGTATTCTTAAATGCAATATCAAACGGGTTACCTATTCTTATGCTAACAGGACTTTTTGGAACTGCTGCGGCTGGTTTTTATTCAATAGGAAGAACAGTCCTATCTTTGCCCTCTCTTTTAATTGGTAATGCTGTAGGAGATGTTTTTTATCCCCGGATTGCTGAGGCAGAAAAGAACGGAGAAAACATAACTATACTTATAAAAAAAGCAACAATATCCTTGGGGTTAATAGGGCTCGTGCCATTTGGATTAATTATATTATTTGGACCAGTATTGTTTAGTTTTGTCTTTGGAAGTGGTTGGGATACAGCTGGTGAATATGCAAGGTGGATAGCATTATGGAGTCTATTTGCTTTTATAAATAAACCTAGTATAAAAGCTCTACCAGTCTTGCACGCTCAGAGATTTCAGTTATTTTATACAATCTTTATGTTAATTATGAGAATAGTTGCTCTGGTAGTTGGATACTTGTTTTTTTCAAGTGATATAATTTCAGTTGCATTATTTGGAGTTACCGGGGCAATATTAAATATAGTTCTAGTTATGATAACTATAAGGATAAGTAAAAAACATAAGTAATATTTGATTTAAAAGGATGTTGTTAAATTGAAAAGTTATATTAAACGAAGTAATTTAGTACTATTAATTTATAGGAAAACAATCAGATTTATTCATAGTTTTCTTTCTATAATTTCCCCAAAATTTTCAACAAAAGTTTTATATAAAAAGTATTTTGGAAAGAAATTGAATCTTGATAATCCAAAAACATTGAATGAAAAAATTCAATGGTTAAAATTAAATACTTACAATAATAACCATTTAGTTACCCAATGTGCTGACAAATATCAAGTAAGGAAATATGTTGAATCATTGGAATGTGGTGACATTTTAAATGATTTAATTGGTGTATGGGATAATATCAACGAGATTGATTGGGAAAAACTACCGAATAAATTTGCTTTGAAAGTTAATCACGGTTGTGGATATAACATAATATGTAAAGATAAAAAACAATTGGACATAAAAAAAACTGAAAAACAAATAAAGAATTGGTTAAAGGAAGATTTTTGGAAATTACGTGCGGAGATTAATTATAAATATATACCCAAGAAAATAATTTGTGAAAGGTACATTGAAACTCATACTGGGGAGCTACCTGAGGATTTTAAAATTTATTGTTTTAATGGAGTCCCAGAATTTATAATGTTGTGTGTAGGTAGAGAAGAAGGAAAACCTAAATTCTATTATTTTGATAAATTTTGGAATATAATGCCATACACTAAAGACGCCCTCGAAAACCCAGATGTAAAAATAATTAAACCAAATGGTATAGATCAAATGTTGGTATACGCTGAAAAACTATCCCAGCCATTTCCTTTTGTAAGAGCAGATTTCTATTTAGATAACGGTAAAGTAATATTTGGAGAATTAACATTTACGCCGTCTGCGGGCTTAGATACAGGTAGGTTGCCTGAAACAGATAGAGTTCTAGGTGACCTCTTAAAGCTACCAAACTAACATTAAACCAGCGTTTAAAATGTTAAATAGTACAGATATAAAAGTAAATATTAATGGAATTAATTTATAAATATCGTGACCTACCATGTGTTTTTGCCAGTTTATTATGTTACGCTTTTTGTTCGTTACCTTGAGAAAACAATTTTATTTACTGAATAAGAACGAAATACATTTTGGTATTGACCCTTTATCACCGTTATTAGCGTAAAGATATACTGAAGGTGCAGAGCACATGAGGCATATATATTTATTAAGAACGACAACCACACTGTTTTTTCTTTCTGATGTGTTACTTGATATTCTAGAAGAAAAGGTAATAACTTAGTTTTTAAAAGCGTTTCAATAATTGGCATTTCATCAACTTGAAGCTTGAACAATAGGGGGATCGTTTCATCGAACTGCTCTTTATCAGCAGGTTTACTAAGAGCAACTTTCTCTTGAAACTTGATATAAGCGAGCAAATAAATACGGGTGAATTTGTCACTTCCTACCTTGGATATCTGGTGTAAGTATGCAACCTTACCACACACCCTTTCAGAGTAGCAAAATTTGCATCTAAAGACTAGTAAATTAAGGTTTAAAGAAATTTTTACTATATAACTTTTAACAATACGAAATAAAATTGGGAGGTAAAAAAATGAAAACTATGGGATTTGTAGTAAGTAAAAAGGAAAATGAAAAAAGAAGAGCCTTACTACCACAGCAAATCAAATTTATTAAGAACAAAGGTAGTTTATTTTTTGAAGAGGGTTATGGCGAAGTGCTTGGCTACAATGATAAAGATTATATTAAAGAAGGTGTGAACATTGCCTCAAGGGAAGAAGTGTTAAAGAAAGATATAATATGCGATCCTAAAATTGGAGATGCTGAATATCTTAAAGACTTAACTCCTGGCCAAACTATTTTTGGTTGGGTACATGCTGTTCAAAATAAAGATATTACAGATGTACTTATAGAAAACAGGTTAACTGCTTTTGCATGGGAAGATATGTTTATTGAGGGGAGACACGTCTTTTGGAGAAATAATGAATTAGCTGGAGAAGCAGCCGTTATGCATGCATTTACCTTATTTGGTAAATTACCATATGATTGTAAAGTTGCCTTAATTGGGAAAGGGAATATAGCTAGAGGTGCTTATAAGATATTATCATCATTAGGCGCTGAAATAGTTGTTTATGATAAAAAAATGGAAAAGTTGCTGAGAAGCGAAATTGAGTATTTTGATGTCATTGTTAATGGAGTTTTATGGGATGTTACTAGAGATGACCATATAATATATAAAGAAGATTTGATGAGGATGAAAAAGCCATCTATGATCATTGATATTAGTTGTGATAAAGCTGGCGGGATCGAGACTAGTATACCTACTACGATTGAAGATCCTGTTTATAGTGTCGAAAACGTTTTACATTATGTTGTTGACCATACTCCTGCATTAGTAAGTAGCTCCGTGACAAAAACAATAGGGGATGAATTAGTAAAATATATAGACACCCTAATTGAATCCAATATTGTTGAAAATGGTACTTTAAAGGATTCATTAATTATTAATGAAGGAAAAATAATTGATGAAAGAATTTCCCAGTTCCAAAATCGCTAGTCTATTTGATCACTCAGTATGAAATAATAAATTAATTATAATAGTTGGAGGAACTACATATGAAAATCGCAGTTGCAGGAACAGGGTATGTTGGCTTAGCAAATGCCGTACTTTTAGCACAGCATAATGAAGTGGTGGCACTTGATATTCTGCAGGAGAAAGTAGATATGATCAATAGTAAACAATCTCCTATTGTGGATGCAGAGATTGATAGTTTCCTTAAAAATAAGAAAATGAATTTACGTGCTACAACTGATATAGAAGAAGCGTATAAAGATGCTGATTATGTGGTTATTTCCACGCCGACCAACTATGATCCCGATAAGAACTATTTTGATACATCAACCGTTGAATCCGTTATTCGCAATGTATTAGATACAAATCCTAATGCCGTAATGATTATTAAGTCTACTGTACCAGTTGGTTATACGAAAGAGATTAGCATTAAATTTGCTACAAGTAATATTATCTTTTCTCCAGAATTTTTACGTGAAGGCAAAGCTTTATATGATAACTTGAATCCATCTCGCATAATTGTCGGGGAGCAGTCAGAGCGTGCAAAAGTATTTGCTGATTTATTAGTTCAGGGTGCAGAGAAAGAGGATATTCCTGTTTTATTTACGAGTTCAACAGAAGCAGAAGCAATTAAACTATTTGCCAATACATATTTAGCTATGCGTGTGTCGTTCTTTAATGAGCTAGATTCCTATGCAGAGGTTCGTGGTTTGGATTCCAAGCAAATTATTGAAGGGGTATCGCTAGACCCTCGTATTGGTGGGCATTATAATAACCCATCATTCGGTTATGGTGGTTACTGCTTGCCGAAAGATACGAAACAATTATTGGCAAACTATGAAAATGTGCCGAACAATATTATCCAAGCAATTGTGGAAGCAAATCGGACAAGAAAAGATCACGTTGCTAATATGGTTCTGGAGCGTAAACCGAAAGTGGTTGGGATTTACCGTTTGACCATGAAGACAGATTCAGACAATTTCCGCCAATCTGCTATTCAAGGTGTCATGAAGCGCATTAAAGCCAAAGGCATTGAAGTGATTGTCTATGAACCAGCATTACAAGAAGAAACATTTTATAACTCTCGTGTCGTCAATGACCTTGAAGCATTCAAAGCAGAAGCAGATGTCATTGTTGCTAATCGACTGGATGACAATGTTCGAGATATAGCTGACAAAGTATATACAAGAGACTTGTTTAGCAGAGATTAATCATCGACTCGCATGATGACAGATTAGACCTAATGACAGCTTTCAAGCTGCCATTAGGTCATTTGTGTTTGACTTAATATGGTATACTTTTAAAGTAGAAATATCCAAGCATATCAAATTGTCGAATGACTGAAAATACAAGAAAAGAAAGTACAGGTGAAACCGATGAAACGAAGGGAAAGAAAAAAATCACGTAAGCTTTGGCTGAAAATTCCACTTGCCATCATTTTAGTACTTATACTAGGCGCTGGTGGTTACGCATTTTCCATATATAACAACGCAAAGTCAACTGTAAATGACAAAATAAATGAGCCTATAGATACGATTGATACAAAAGTAGCTAAGAAGAAAGTAAAGGCGACAGAGTCATTAAATATCTTACTTCTTGGTATCGACGAACGAGATGGCGATCGTGGACGTTCTGATGCATTAGTAGTGCTATCTTTAAATCCAAAAGAAGATACCATGCAACTGGTCAGCATTCCTCGTGATACACGGACGACGATTGTTGGAAAAGGGATACAGGATAAAATTAATCATGCCTATGCCTATGGCGGTGCTGATATGTCTGTTGCTACGGTAGAGAACTTCCTCAATATCGACCTAGACTATTATGTGCGTATGAATATGGAAGGTTTAGAGGAACTTGTCGATCAGCTGGGCACTATTCAAGTCGATAACGAAGTAGAATGGGATGACGGTCAATATCAATTTATGAAAGGTCCAGTAGAATTAGACGGTGATAAAATGATGCACTTTGTCCGTATGCGTAAGCAAGATCCTGCTGGAGATTTTGGTCGTACCGAACGTCAGCGTAAAGTTATCGAAGGGATTATTGATAAAGGCGCTAGAGTTGGCTCTGTCAACAAAATTAATGGCGTGATTGACGTACTTGGTGATAATATGGCAACGAACATGGATTTTGATGATATGAAAGAATTACTATTCGGATATACGGATGTGCGGAAAAATGTCAATAGCTATATGATGCAAGGAAGTGGCACCAAGATTGAGGGCGTTTATTACTATATGGTCCCAGAGGAAGAAGTATCCAAGGTTCATGGAATGATAGCGGGGATTTAGACATAAAAATATCAAATTTAATGTCGTTAGTGTGTAGAAAAAGATCTTTTTACTCCGAATATAACGTGCTGTAAGCCTCCTACTTCAGGAGTTAACTGTACTGCAACAAGGCTAAGCACCTATATACCAGATTTGTTCAGAGGTCCTTAGATCATACCCTTGGACTACTAACAATCAGTGGGGGATGAATGAAAACCTCCACTGCTTGAGAACTTTATCTTTACTTTATTCCTCCCTTCCCGATAATGAAATAAAGGGAGCTCGTAAGTTTAGAAAAAACTACAGCTTTTTCCATAGAAACTTGGTGAAAGCTGTAGTTTTTCTTGTACTATCCTATTTACCCCTACCCCCGCAATTAATGGGGCTTGGGGATTAAATAGACATAAAATCGCCAAAATATACTAATATATCACGTAATTTTTGGAATTGATTTGGTGTTTTTTAAATAAGGACTTTTTCAGTGGCTTCCTGATACTAGGGAGTTTTTCGATGCTCTGTTTAGATCTTATTACTACCTAATTTAGTAACATAGGTTAAAAAATTAGCATATTCTCCTGTTTGATGAAAATTAGTAAGTTATAAAGCTAAATTCAGCTCAAAAAACACGTAAAAATCAGATTATTTTATCAATATGATTTTTCTGAATTAATGTTATAATATAACTAGATAAGCATATTAATTTTAGAATAGCGGGTGAATTTAGTGGATATCGGCTCACTTATTAAATTGCACCGATTGAAATGCAAAATGACACAAGAAGAATTATCGGAGGGCATCGTTTCCTTGTCCTATCTATCAAAAATAGAGAATCAAAAGACTAATGCAAGCCCAGAAATCCTCCAGTTACTCTGTAATAGATTAGGAATTGAAATTTCGGAAGATACAGATAGAGAGATTGAGGAGAAGTGCAAAGAATGGTATGATATGTTGTTTGATAAGTATGATAAGAAGGTAATGACAGAGAAGTATGAAGAATTACAACAGCTAATGGAGCATAAGATTAATAAACATACAATTATGTTTGAAATACATACAATCCGTTACTATATCGTCTTACGTGATTTGGGGAAAGCTTTACATAAAATGAATAAACTGCATGATATGGTTGATTCTTTTAACTATGAAGAAAGTTATTACTGGTATAAATTTAAAGGAAACTATTATACACATAAAGAAGTTCATCAAGAAGCGTTGCGGAATTATAAATTGGCAGAAGAAGTAATTCGTTTAGCCAATATCGATGATAAGGAAATAGCTAATTTACATTATGCACTATCGATAACCCATAATTATCTACGTGAAGATTTAGCGGCTGTAGATTATGCGAATCGTGCAATGGCGGTATTTCAGCGGAATTATGATTTTATTTACTGTGCGCAATGTCATATTTTATTAGGTATATCGTATCAAAGGGTAAAAGATCTAGATACGGCAATAAAAAACTATAATCTGGCATTGCACTTAGGAAAATTAAATAAAAATGAAAATATCGTTTATCTAACGCATTATAATTTGGGGTACCTTTATTCCATGATGGGAATTTCAGAAGAAGCGATTAAACATTATTCATTAGCTATAGAAACGAAAGATTTAGCAGATAAAACTAAATTAGATGCACTTACTCATTTAGTTCAGGAACTTCACACGATTGGTGATTATGAAAAAGCAAAAGCGTATTTGCATCAAGCTAAGGAGATATTAGAATTAGCTAAATGCAAATACGATGACTTTTACAACGGATATCACAATTACATGATTCAAGTATATACGTGTTTACTCTATGGCGATTTAAAGAAGTTTAAATCGATATTAACAGATGACTTTATACCTTACTTAAAACAACAAGGAGATTATAGTAATTTGGTATTTTATGCGAAATTGTTAGCTACTTACCTAGAGGAAATGGGGAAGTATAAAGAGTCTGTTGAATATTATAAATTAGCAAATAGCAGTTATGACCAATTAATCAAGTTGTAATCGGGGAGGGATATCGTTTGAAAAACTTAGTAATGACAATGGCATGTGGAGTTTTACTTATCGGTGGATTTTTATTCACGAATAAACAATATGAGGATACCGCATCACGTCCTCCAAGTCCAACGTTTACAATGTCAATTGATGATGTAAAAATGTAAAGGAATCAATGCACTTTACGTAAGCGTCAAAGAGCGCATATCTTCGTATAGATATGCGCTCTTATATGTTTACCTAAATCCAGCACTCCACTTCCATGATGATAAAATGCGAATCATCGAAATTATCCTTTTTGTGAATGAGCTTTTGTAAAAGACTTCATGGTATACTAAACATTGTAAAAAAGATTATTCGTTTGAACAGGGGTTTGCATATGACACAATTTACAATTCATGAAAAGATGATACATAGTGAGTTATTGCCGCCATTTTCCCTCACCATTGAAGGTGCGTATACGGCTACGGTTTATAGTGATATGGACATGCAGGATGAGCTGATAAAAGTCCTGCAAAATAACGGGAATTACACTATTTTTGATCAACAGGAAGGCTTGTATCAACGGCTTACGGTAGAAGGGAACATCGCTTTTTTTCATAAATGGTTCCATTGTAAGACACCTTTAGCGGAGATTCTCGTATTGTTTTCCTTGCAAAACAGTGCTAAAAAGCGTTTGCATACATGTTCGGAGTCGGAAATTCGTCGGGTTTATTATGCGAAATATTTCATGAGTGGTGTGCAACCGATGATTTTTTGTGAACCCGTCCATGGTGCGGATGTTAGAACAATGGATGCTTTTATCCATATGCTGCAAAAGTTAAAGGAAAATCAAGTGCCTGTGTTAATTTTGGTTTCTAATATGGAACACGCATTGTTGCTTGGTGATATAGCGTACAAACTGCAAAAAAACGGTCTGCAGCAAATTGAACTGGATGAAGGGGAGCCGAGTGTAGGAGAGGAAAGTAATAGCTCTGGTACAACAATGACGACGAGCTTTTTCAAAATCCCGGCAAAAGTCGATGATAAAATGATATTGTTTGACCCTTTAGAGATTGATTACATCGAGAGTCAGGACGGGAAAGCGATGATCGTCGTAAATGATGAGTCTTATGCCTTGGACTCCACACTTGGGGACATGGAGAAAAAATTAGCAGTGTACGGTTTTTATCGCTGCCATCGATCTTACATTGTCAATTTGCAAAAGGTTCGTGAAATTATTACATGGTCAAAAAATACGTATTCTCTCCGAATAGATAATCAATCCCAATCGACCATTCCGCTGTCACGAACAAAAATACAAGAAATTCAGGACAAATTTAGCTTGAAGTAGGATTCGTTTAATATTTCTTGGCTTTACGATCTAATGGATAGTGGTTATTAAATAAGGCAATACATACAGTTTATTTTTCGCTATAGGAAAGTATAAAGGTTTAAGGTTTATAGTATAAGAAAAGTTACAGCTTCCGCCATAAAGATTAGGCGGTAAGCCAAGTTTTTCTAAAAAGATAAGAAACCACCATGGCTCGCCTAGAGCGCGAGCCACCATCTATGATGAAGAATTTTGCTTTATAATGTTTAGATTCTTGAAATACTACCTAAAATAAATAAGTTATATAATGGTAAATAGCGTTTTCTTCATACAAAAGTATAAAATTAGACGCTTGGAGATACGAAATAACCGACTAGTCACGTCCGGCGCATGAGCCCAGCAACGATGCGACTTTAGAAATGCACCCTACGATAAGGCCTCATCGGTTCGTCGCAAAGAGGAAGGCCGATTAAAAACGGTCGGCATACCCCTGTTTTTAGTGGCATGATTCCTAAATCTTTAGTTGATTCGTTCCATTAGCTATGTTGCTAAACGAGCGCTTGCGCCTTTGTTCACATATGACAAAAGGTGTTTGGTACAGATTTATGGGACGAATTAGCGGTACAGTTCACAGTGGCAATGTTACCATTCAACTAAAACGTTGATGTTTTTCAACTTGAGAGGTAACTTGGCTAATGAAGGTAGCGACCATATTGATTTTAGATAGTAGAAAAGTAGGTACAATTCATCCTCCAAAAGGTACATTTCATCCTTCAGTTGCTGCATCCGCTAGCTTTATCCGCTAAGCTAGAAGCAGTTCAGCGAAGGAGGTTTTCAATTGGAAAATATTATAGCAGTTGAAGGAATACAAAAATCGTTCGGACAACATGTGGCACTGAAAGATGTCCGATTTCATGTAGAAGAAGGAGAAATATTTGGCTTGCTTGGACCAAGTGGATCGGGGAAAACAACGACGATAAAAATCTTAACGGGAGAGCTTGGGCAAACAGCAGGGCGCGTAAAGGTACTGGGAATGAATTCGAAACAAATGGGAACCGCTGATTTTAAATCTAAAATTGGTATACTATCTGACAATAGTTCCCTTTATGAGCGATTAACGATTTATGACAATTTGAAATTATTTTGTAAATTATACCATGCTCCTTTAAAGCAAATAGATGCCATTCTGCGTGAGGTGAATTTATATGACGAACGCAAAAAAACGGTATCGAAGTTATCAAAGGGAATGAAGCAGCGTGTACTGCTCGCTAAAGCGCTCATTCATAAGCCAAAGCTCGTGTTTTTGGATGAACCAACATCAGCCTTAGATCCTGGAAATATGGCGCATATTCATCGAGGACTGCGGAAATTGAATGAAGCAGGAACGACGATTTTTCTAACTACACATAATATGGAAGAAGCGAATTCCTTATGCCATCGTGTTGCTTTTCTTCACGAGGGGGAAATAGTGGAATTGGATGATCCAGATGAACTTCGCTACAAGCATTCGACGCACGCCTTTCATATTGAAACATATGAAGGAGAGCGGATCGTGATTAAAAATACCCCAGACAATGCAGATCGAATTAAGGAATTGATTGTATATAATCGGGTAAAATCCATGCAGACAGATAAGCCAACATTAGGGCAAATCTTTTTGAAAGTAACCGGGGAGGAGCTGGTATGATGAATATTCAACGCATAAGCGCTATTTTTGAAAAAGATATAAAAGATTTTATGAAAAATATGATGCTATTGATGATGCCGCTTGTCCCGATAATTTTAGCTTTATTATATAAGCAAATGAGTAATGGGGAAGAGTTTCCAATCTTTTTCTTGTATCTGATTGTAGGAATAGCGTATTCTTCAGTTACGTCAACCTGTATGATGACCATGATGGCTGAAGAAAATGAAAAGAAAACGTTACGCGGACTGATTCAGTCACCTGCCTCCATGGTAGACATTCTTGTAGGTAAAAGTCTCGTCGTCGCACTCATAACTTTTATCTCTTTAACAGTTTCTTTATACTTTGTGGGGATTGCCCCATTCTTAAATGGGAAAGCTATTCTCGCGTTGATTTTATTGTTTGTGTTCTTTCTATTCTTAGGTATTGGCATTGGCTTATTTTCTAAATCTATTTCTGCAACATCTGCTTATACGTTGCCCGTCATGCTTTTGTTTGGATTCACACCTATACTTGGTTCTCTCCAGCTAGATGAGGATGGGATCGTTATGAAAATTACCGATACGTTTCCAATTATGCAAGCTATTGAATTGCACGAGAAGAGCTCTTGGATGCCACTAGCAATCATTGCTGGTTGGGTTTTGGCTGCTGCTTTGTTCATGTATATTTGCTTTAAAAAGACGATGACAGATGATTAAATGATTTGGAGGGTGGATTTGTAGGAAAATTGAAAGATCAGTGGAAGAGTGATTTACTTTTCCCCTGGTTTTTATGGAAGATAAGAAACCACCATGGCTGCCTAGAGTGCGAGCCACCATCTATGATGAAAAATTTTGTTTTATAATGTTTAGATTCTTGAAATACTATCTAAAATAAATAAGTTATATAGTGGTAAATAACGTTTTTTTCATACAAAAGTAAAAAATGAGGTGCTAGTGGAAAAGGAAATAACCGAATAGCCACGTCCGGCGCATGAGCCTAGCAACTGGGCGACTTCAAGAAATGCGCCTTACGATAAGTCATCATTTATCTCCGTTGATTCCTTCCATTCGCTATGTTGCTAAACGGGCGCCCCGCGCCTTTGTTCCACTATAGGAAAGTATAAGATTTTTTTGGTTTATAGTATAAGAAAACCAAAGGCTTCCGCCATAAGACTTGGTGGCAAGCCAAGTTTTTCTAAGATAGATTAAGAGGCTACTTTACATTAAACTTGTTATGAAGGATTAAAGGAATTGCCTCTCCGCTATTTAGTATGGGAGCAGAAGGTAGTTTAGGAGGTTTTACGTGGAGTGGCGGGCATGATAGCATTTTGGCGTGAGCCAATATCCCTTTCATATTGGCGTCTTGGCTCGTCAATCATGCCCGCCGAGGCTCCATGTCAAACCGACTACGATTCTATCTTTTGGCTGTACTACCAACATTAAATAGCGAGGAGCCAAGGAATATCCAAAGAGGTGAGGTGTAAGATGATTTATATAGAGACATCCAGATTAAAATTGCGTGACTGGGAAGAAACAGATATAGTTCCATTTGCTGAACTAAATGCAGATGAAAATGTGAGGCGGTATTTTCCTAAAACATTATCAACCGAAGAAACAAAAGCTTTTTACACATTGATTGTAGATAAGATCAAAGAGAATGGATATGGACTCTTTGCTGTGGAAGAAAAGGAAACGAATGAATTTTTAGGATTTATCGGGTTTCATCGGGCCACTTTTGAAGCTGATTTTACACCGTGTATCGAAATTGGCTGGCGATTAAAAAAAAGCGGCTTGGGGAAAAGGCTTTGCAACAGAAGGAGCAGCAGGCTGCTTACAATATGGCTTTACAAAATTAAGTTTTACTGATATTTATAGCTTCACAGCTGAGGTGAACACCCCTTCACAAAATGGAGAAAAATAGGTATGAAATATGTGAAAGATTTTGACCATCCGAAGTTGAAGCAGGATAGTATTCTGAAGAAGCATGTGTTATATCATATCAACTGGAATGAATTTAACATTTGCTGAAATGAAATGATAAGTCTGTTAAGTTGGGGAACGAAAAATTTGAATTCGAACGGTTAAACGGTAATTCATGCACGAAAAAAGCAAAATGCGAGCGGCTCATCGGTGAAGTCACGGAAGCAAAAGTAGAACGCGAGCGGTTCATCGGTGAAGACGGAAGCAAAAGTAGAACGCGAGTGGTTCATCGGCGAAGTCGTGCAAGCAAAGTCTGAACACGAGCATATCGTCGGTTAAGCTGTGCATTCATTCCCACACTAATTATTGCTTTGAAAGCTGTTGAACAGGTGGACGTTTAGGGGCTGTTCTCCTACTGCTTGTTCAAGTACGTAAAGCGGGAGATGCTGACAAGCCCTATATATATGTGCAAGCGGAAAGGGGGGGATGGTATTGATAGAGGAGATAGCTTTCCATTACAACTTGAGTACATCCATACGCAGAAATAGTCTTATTCTCGCTCAAAAACACGTCTATAAAATCGCCTTCATTATACGTATTTAGGCAGATGGTGTATTTTCATAGGTAATGGTCATGCGTTGGCTTTTTATTTCATCTACTTGCTCATCCAGCCCTTGCACGATTTTATTGACACGTTTATCTATATGGTCTAGTAAATTACGGTTGTACGTAGTTAACTTTTTTGTTTCTTCTTTCATTGCTTCAACAATTTCCCCCTTTTGATCCTCGTTGACAATAATATCATCCATGAGGTTGAAAAAAGCCTTATCAATTTTAAATATCTCCTCTGTATATTTACGTAGAATTTGTTTCTTATGCATGAGGTTCTCACTTGCAACAATTTTCTCTGTTATTGTAATTGACTCCTTATCCTTCATGTCATTCTCCCTCTACTAAACGAAATAAGGTAGCTACTTCTTTTTCTTCCGTAAACAAATCTTCTATGGCTTTGCGATAATTTTCAATATATGTATAGCTTTTTTCTACACTTTGCTTTAGTTCGTATATTTCTTCATCTAAGTTCGTATGTTCTAACGGAAAAAATACTTCGTGAACTTGAATACGCCTTACTTTTTTATCTAATCGTGAAAAATAAAGGTGCTTTCTAAGAAAATGAGTATATAAACTAGGGTTTGCCTCTATGTCATCTATTTTACGCATAACTTTGTATTTATTTCTGTCATAGCATTTGGAAATTTCTCTGTCAATTGCTGCCTGAAACTGTCGAATCTTAGATAGCTTTTCTTCTAAAACTGTTTTCCCTTCTTGGTACATACGCAAAGCGGCTGAAATATTTACTTTTATTTCTTTATTACCATGATTCGTAGTAAAAACCATATCTGTTCCTAAATAAGATTTTTTACCATCCGACAAACTACTTAAAACTTCCATAATACTATGGCTAGCCTTTAATTCTTCTAAAATTGTCAGTAGCTCTTCTTGATTGAGCACTTCGAGACTATCTTTAATCGCGTTAAAATGTCGCTTTATTTTTAGTATTGCTGTGAAATCACCACCAATTTGTACAAAAAAATTACCAGTATCTCTTACATCCACCCATCTAGACAACGTTTCTTGAATTCCCTCTAATTCCGTTTCAATCTTGGTGAATTCTTTGACAATGAGCTGTTTTTGCTGATTTGAAATATATCCTGCATCTTCTAATCTACTAAAAATTAAATTAGAATTACTTGTAATCGTTTTTATTCGTTTAAGTAGACCTGGCACTTTTTTATCTAATTGACGAATCATTTCATCAATTTCAGCTTGATCTGTCATATAAGTTTTAGGCATATTATCATCGATTTTATTTACAACATCCATATTAACGCCCAAAATCTCTTGCATAGCTGCGTTTACCCCGCCCTGATTAGAAGCAGTGGTGTACTGAATGGCTAGTTCTTGAAATTCCTTCATCACTTCATCTGGAATATCCTCTACTAGTGACCGTAACCCTGGATAATCAGGATTTGT
The DNA here is from genome assembly GCF_001895305.1 of Virgibacillus sp. 6R. NCBI lineage: Bacteria > Bacillati > Bacillota > Bacilli > Caryophanales > Bacillaceae > Virgibacillus > Virgibacillus sp. 6R. The sequence continues at coordinate 3,333,900 of NZ_CP017762.1, forward strand.
ATCCACCATCTCAACATTCCCAAGCGTGAAAAAACCACGTGCAGTACTCGCTGCATAAAGTGGATCATCCTTAGAAATGATCTGATGGATATTTTTTGCCTTGTCTTTATAGTAATTTTCCGCGAATTGACGAAGTTTGTTTGGGTCTATGTCGTAGATGGCAAAATAGTCATTTTCTGAAAGAGAGAGTGAAAAATGACTTCTCACAGCATTTGCGAATTTAGCATTAGCAAAGAAAAGTTGATAATAATTTGTTTGCGCACCATTTACACTATATATTTCATCGAAAGTATTATACATTAAGTGAGCAGTCGTATTATTATTATGAGCTAGCGAATGCGATAAACCAATAACAGGTGTAGAGTCTTCATTATTATTGAGCTTAAAATGATGTTGTGCTGCTAATACAAATTTATTCGTTGCTTTAGCTTGACTATATTCTTTACCAACGAACATCACTTTTATATTATAGTCCCAATCCTTAATATCGGTAGATCCCTGTGAAACAACGTATACTTCATCTTTTTTATTTTCCTTAGCATCTAAATAAATTGCGATACCATCATACCCGGATTGTTCGCCAACTCTTGCTTCTTTTGATGTGTATACTTTAATATCTGCTTCTAGCTTATTCCCTGTTTCCTCTAAATATATTCTCTTTACCTTTTCTATAAATTCCTTCTTCAATAACTTATCATCGTATCCTAATTGAGTTAACCTTAAGCGCAGTTCAGGAGAATGTATAATCCTATTACTCATGATCCATTCACTTCCTTATTCTCATCTATAAAGCGAATCGACTTCATCCAATCCAAAACATACTTTTCATTCTTCGCTTTATTTTTATTACATTTTTCTTTTTGCTCTTGCATACAATCGATTTGATAAACAACTTCAAGCGCTCCATCAGCTTTTTCATTTAGTATATATCCTGCGTACGTATGGGATTCATTTTGATCAATGTTTCCATAATAAAGTGATTGACCGTCCCCTGCTATCTTTTTATAATTTATATCTTTCCCAATCCTAGCACTGAAACTTTCTAAATTCATATCTAATTCATCTGTCGAGTCATAAGAAAAATAAAATATTGTAATCATCGCTCCTCCAACCACGTTATTCTTAAGATGAATCGGGTACCCCTCATGAACCTTTTCTTTGCGTGCATAGGCCCTTTCACCAATCATTCCACCAGCAGGAAAATCCATTTTATATTTTCCCGTTCCAGACAAAAATGGATAATAACCAGGTCGTGTTTCTTCTGGCGATTGTAAAAAACCTCGAGTAAACTCATCCTGAAACGCTCTTACATCAGGCAGGTCTTCGGGGTTCATTTCGGAAGGTTTCTTTGTTTTCTCACTTGCCATTTGACAACCTCCTAAGAAAATTACTAGTAATAGCAGTAAAAAAATGTAATGTTTTTTCTTCACATTTTAGCCTCCGGTGGATAAGTCATTTTCCAATATGACCCATATTTTCAGTTATGTATAGTATATATTTGAACATTGGCAAAGGAAAGTGAAGAGAGGGAATTTTTTAAAAATGAGTATATCGTCTTATGAGGAAAGAAGGTTCTTCTGTAGAAGGGGTGGGTTATTCGGGCAATGGGATGTTTAGCTCAGCTCGGTATTCATCTCGTATAATCATATCATTTATTCACTTCCTTATTCTCATCTATAAAGCGAATCGACTTCATCCAATTCAAAACATGTTTTTCATTTTTCGTTTTGTTTTTATTGCATTTTTCTTTTAGCTTTTGCCTGCAATCAATTTGGTAAACAATTTCAAGCGCTCCATCACCCTTTTCGTTTTGTATATACCCAGCGTAAGTATGAAACCCATTCCGCTCAAAGTTTCCATAATAAAGTGACTGACCGTCCCCTGCTATTTTTTTATAATTTATATCTTTCCCAATCCTAGCACTGAAACTTTCTAAATTCATATCTAATTCATCTTTCGTATCATTAGAATAATAAAATATTGTAATGTCCGCGCTGCCACCAATGTCACTTAGAATATGGACGGAATATTCTTCGTATTCTTTATCATCTGCAAAACACCCCCTTTCATTAATCATTCCACCTTGAGGAAAATCCATTTTATATTTTCTGGTTCCAGACAAAAATGGATAGTAGCCAGATCTTGTTTCTTCTGTCGATTGTAAAAAACCTCGAGTAAACTCATCCTGAAACGCTCTTACATCAGGCAGGTCTTCGGGGTTCATTTCGGAAGGTTTCTTTGTTTTCTCACTTGCCATTTGACAACCTCCTAAGAAAATTACTAGTAAAAGCAGTAAAAAAATATATCGTTGCTTCTTCACATTTTAGCCTCCGATAAATAAGCTATTTTCCAATATGACCCATATTTTCAGTTATGTATAGTATATATTTGAACATTGGCAAAGGAAAGTGAAGAGAGGGAATTTATATGCGGGCTAAATAGCTCCTTCCTAAAATAGCATTTTCAATATCGATCCCTGTCTGTAGAAAATCCTATAATACTTGACAGATCCTAATACTTTATGTAGTATTATAATCAAATTCACACATGTGAATACAAATCATATATGTGAATCAAGGGGGTGTTTGAATGTCAGTTAAATCCGCTAAAAGAGTGATAGAAATTTTTGAGCTGCTTTCACGTCATCAACAAGGATTAACCATTAAAGAAGTAAGTGAGAAACTGAATGTTCCGCAAAGCAGTACATTTAATTTACTAAAAACGTTAAGTACGGAAGGTTATGTTCGCCAAGATATGTTGAAAAAGTACCGGCTTGGAGAAAAATTGATCCCACTTGGTACTATTGCTATGGAGTCTCTGGATATTTATTCTATTGGTTTACCACATCTTCAAAAGCTCATGAACACTGTTCAAGAAACGATATTTATGTCAGTTTTATCTGGAGATGAATTAGTTTATATTGCGAAAATTGACACTAATAGATCCATCCGTACTTCGGCACAACCAGGTTCTAAAAAACCACTTTATTGCACTGGTCTAGGAAAGGCATTTTTAGCTTTTTTGCCAGAACAAAAGAGGGAAGAATTACTTCAGTCCATGGAGCTTAAACCAATTACAGAAAAAACTATTGTTAATAAAGAAGAATTAATAACCCAGTTAAAACAGTTTAACAAAAATGGTTATAGTATTGATGACGAAGAAAGCGAGGAAGGACTATATTGTTTGGCGGCTCCCATTTTCGGAAGTGATCGACAAATAGTTGCAGCAATTAGTGCAGCAGGGCCAAAAGAAAGAATGCTTTCACGTAAAGATTTTATTACACAACAACTAATGGGGTCTGCTCGAAAAATATCTGAAAGCATTGGTTATATAGAGCAGTAGAGTAAGGAGATTTTCAATGGATGTTATAGCAATTGGAGAAACAATGATATCGCTAACACCTGGTTCTAGAGGTTTGATGAGAAACGCAACTTCCTTTATTCCAAAGATAGCTGGAGCAGAGACAAACACGCTTATTGGTTTAAGCAGATTAGGCCATCAGACTGGTTGGGTAAGCCAATTAGGTGATGATGAACTGGGGGCAATGGTCTTAAAAGAAGTTAGAGGGGAAGGAGTCGATACAACCTATGTGAAATTAGATTCCACTAAAAACACCGGGGTATTTTTTAAAGAAATAGCAGACAGTTCAGATGTACGGGTTTTTTATTACAGGAAAAAGTCAGCAGCCAGTTTTATGAATCCAGAGATATTAAATGAATCCTACATTGCTAATGCTAAATATTTATTTATTTCTGGAATCACTCCTGCTATCAGTAAAACTTGCCGTAAAACAATTTTTCGAGCTATCCAAATTGCTCAAGAAAATGATGTGCAAATTGTTTTTGATCCAAATGTCAGGCGCAAACTTTGGGAAGAAAAAGAAGCAAAAGAAACATTACTACAAATTATAGAACAGTCAGATATTATACTCCCTGGTAAGAATGAAGGGAAATTTATATTTGGTGATGAGAACTGTGAACAGATTGGTAAAGCATGTATAAAATTAGGTGCTAAATTGGCTGTAGTTAAACTTGGAGATCAAGGAGCATATTTTACCACAAAAAATAGTGAAGGTTACGTTCCAGCTTATCCAGTTCCAAAAGTAATTGATCCTGTTGGCGCTGGAGATGCGTTTGCAACAGGACTGTTGTCTGGGCTACTTGATAAACTGTCAATTAAAGATGCGGTAGATAGGGCTTGCTTAACTGGGGCGATTGCGACTACTTTTACAGGCGACTATGAAGGCTTACCCGATAGAAAATTATTGCAGCAATATAAAAAAATAGAAAATCGTGAGGATGTCGAAAGATAAAGATCATTTAGGTGAAGCCAGCTTAATAGTAACTGTAATTATTTTTCATTTATAAAAGGCAAACATACGGATAAATCTATTCACTGCAACTAGTAAAATTATTAACTGAATCAAAAATTAAAAATAGTGTCAACTGACATGTCAAACATCCATAATTTGATCTTATCAAGAAAATGGCATACAAAGCTTACTAAAATAGGAGAGTGATTAGCAAATTATTTTTGGTGTTATAGAAAGCGCTCTCTTGAGTAAGTAGAATAACTTATTGCCAAACTAATAAATGCTAATTGGAGGTAATTATTTGGATACGCTTCATTGGATAGAAAAAGAAAAATTAATTGCTATTATTCGTGGCTATAATACGGAAGAGGCTTTGGAAATAGCAAAATCCTTATATGCTGGAGGAATAACCACACTTGAAATAGCGCTAAACAGTCAACAACCTTTTCATACGATTGAAAAAATAAGAAAAGAAATGGGAGACGCCATCAAAGTTGGAGCAGGAACTGTACTTGATCCTGAATCTGCTCGATTAGCGATATCTGCTGGAGCACAATTTATTTTATCTCCAACAGTAAATATTCCCACTATCAAGTTAACCAAACGGTACGGTGTAGTTAGCATCCCTGGTGCATTAACACCTACAGAAATACTAGATGCTTTTGAAGAAGGGGCGGATATCATCAAGGTATTTCCAATTTCTTCTCTTCGATCAAATTATATAAAAGATTTACTTGGACCATTACCTCAATTAAAATTGCTACCTACTGGCGGTGTAACACTTGAGAATATTAAATTATTTATACAGCAAGGTGCAACAGGAGTCGGTTTAGGTGGTTCATTAGTACATCAGACGAATTCAGTTACAAACGATTATTTATCGGAATTAACAAAGAAAGCTAAATTGTTTGTGCAAGAAGCTAACACTATCGATTAATAGGAGGAGCATTTATGAAAATCACAGACTATACATTATATCAAGTTCCCCCACGTTGGCTCTTCCTAAAAATAGAAACGGATGAGGGGTTTGTTGGGTGGGGGGAACCTATTATTGAGGGAAGAGCATTAACAGTTAAAGCAGCAGTGGAAGAATTAATGGAATATTTAATTGGTAAGGACCCACAACGAATTGAAGATCATTGGAATCTATTATATCGGTCAGGTTTTTATCGGGGTGGACCAATCCTTATGAGTGCAATAGCAGGAATTGATCAAGCACTTTGGGATATAAAGGGAAAATATTACAATGCTCCTATTTATCAATTATTGGGAGGGAAATGTCGGGACAAAATCAAAGTATATTCTTGGATCGGCGGAGATCGCCCCTCAGAAGTAGTTACTGCAGCAAAAGAAGTAGTGGATCAAGGGTTTACAGCATTAAAAATGAACGCCACGGAAGAGTTGCAGTATATTGATTCCCATCAAAAAATGGATCAAGTTATTGAAAGAATTTCAGCTGTAAGAGATGCTGTAGGTTCAAGTATAGGAATAGGAATTGATTTTCACGGAAGAGTCCATAAACCGATGGCAAAAATACTAGCAAAAGAATTGGAACCATTCCATCCAATGTTTATTGAAGAGCCTGTGTTACCAGAAAATAACGAAGCATTACGGGAAATAGCTAACCATGTTACTATTCCAATCGCAGTTGGTGAAAGAATGTTTTCTAGGTGGCAATTTAAACCACTATTAAAAGATGGTTACGTTGATATTATTCAACCAGACTTATCTCACGCTGGTGGTATAACAGAATGCAAAAAAATTATATCGATGGCAGAAGCTTTTGATGTAGCTGCGGCGCCACATTGTCCTCTTGGGCCGATAGCTCTTGCAGCCTGTTTGCAAGTAGATGCTACTTCACATAATGCGTTTATTCAAGAACAAAGCTTGGGTATCCACTACAATGTGGAAAGTGATCTATTAGACTATGTTGTCGACAAAGATGTTTTTAAGTATGAAAACGGCTATGTTTATATTTCAAATAAACCTGGTTTAGGGATTGAAATAGATGAGGAGCATGTAAAGCGAATGGCAACTAAATCTGTTAATTGGAGAAATCCTGTTTGGAGACATGAAGACGGTTCCATCGCTGAGTGGTGATCAGTTTTGCAAACGTATAATAAATATTTATTTCAAGTATATTGATAATTTTAATCAGATTAGGAAAAATATCTATCTTTAAATTAAGAAGTCCATTTTCATGGAGAGGAGAAAACCTAAAGATGATAAATAAAAAACTGATCTATATTTTAGGAGCATTGGGTGGTTTATTATATGGATATGATTTAGGCGTCATATCCGGTGCTTTACTATTTATTAAAAATGATATTCCTTTAACAAGCTTTACAGAAGGTTTAGTTGTTAGCTCTTTATTGTTTGGGGCAATTTTTGGATCTGGTTTTAGTGGACCTTTATCAGACCGCTTAGGAAGAAGGAAACTAATCTTTATTATTTCTATTATATTTACTATAGGGACCTTAGTGGCTACCTTTTCCCAAAGCGTAGAAATGCTAGTAGCAGGGCGCTTAATTCTGGGTTTTGCGGTAGGAGGTTCTAGCGCTATAGTACCTGTTTACTTATCTGAAATGGCCCCCACACATGAACGTGGTTCTCTAAGTTCGCTTAACCAGCTAATGATAACGATTGGAATACTATTATCATATTTGATTAATTATGCATTTACAGGTATAGAGGGTTGGCGCTGGATGATTGGCTTAGGGGTTATTCCGTCGATTATTTTAATGATAGGTGTTACCTTTATGCCCGAGAGTCCAAGATGGCTACTAAAATATCATGGTGAAGAAGCTGCTCGACGTGTGATGAAAATAACTCGCACGAAAGAAGAAATTGAAGAAGAAATACATGAAATGATTGAAATTGACAGATTATCTGAAGGGACATGGAAAGTGCTCTCTTCTTCATGGCTTCGCCCAATACTTATAATCGGTTGTATATTCGCTATGTTTCAGCAAATTATTGGGACAAACGCCATTATCTACTATGCACCAACCATTTTTACGGAAGCAGGACTAGGTAATTCAACAGCCATTCTAAGTACTGTTGGAATAGGAAGCATTAATGTTATTGTTACTATTGTCGCGATCATGATAATAGATAAAGTTAATAGAAAAAAACTCTTGCTTATTGGAAATATTGGCATGGTAAGTTCATTAATTATTATGTCAGCATTCATTCATATGGTCGGATTAGCCTCTAGTGCCTGGATAATCGTTGGTTGTTTAACTACATTTATAATCTTTTTCGCGTTTACTTGGGGACCGGTAGTCTGGGTTATGCTTCCAGAACTTTTTCCAATGCGCGCTAGAGGAGCTGCAACCGGAATAGCTACTTTATGTTTATCATTAGGAAGCTTATTAGTTGCTCAATTTTTCCCAATGTTAACCGAAGTTATTAGTATAAAATTTGTATTTCTAATATTTGCGGCTATCGGTGTTATGGCCATGCTGTTTGTAATTAAGTATTTACCAGAAACACGTGGACGTAGTTTAGAAGAAATTGAGGTTGAGCTTCGTAAACGAACGAAAACAAAGAATGCATAATTCTATAATTTGAAATGAAAGGATAGAAACTTAATGACAAAACTGAATCATTCTAAGTTGCTAAGCCTTATGGAACAGGAAAATTTGGATGGAATATTGTTGGCAAGAAGAGATAGCTTTTCATGGTTTACAAGTGGAAGTTATAATTATGTGCTCTTATCAACAGAAATAGGTATTGCATATCTTTATATTACAAGAAAAAATATTATTTGTATTACTAGTGAGATTGAAAAAGATCGTTTGCTTGAAGAGGAGCTCTTTCAGGAAGATATGGATATTGTCACTTGCCCTTGGTATAAAGATATTGATACGTTTGCCTCCTCCTTTTTTAAGGGGAAAATTGGAAGCGATGACGGACGAGTTGGAACCATTCATGTATTACCTCAGTTAAAAGCTTTACGTGCTGGTTTATCAGAAGATGAAATAACACATTACCATTCATTTGGACAAAAATCAGCAGAAATTGTAGAAAATGTATGCCGAATTTGTATGCCGGGAATGACAGAACATGAAATTTCGGGAATGGTTGCAAATCGATGTATTACTGAAGGGATAGAGCCTGTTTGTTTACTAGTTGCAGCAGACGAAAGAATAGACCGTTATAAACACCCTATACCAACTCAAAATAAACTAAAGCACGTATTAATGATTGTTCTTGGCGCACAATATCGTGGACTTAATATTAGTCTAACCAGATTTGTACAATTTGGAAAAATGGATAAATCTAAATACGATAAAGTAAATTCCTTAGCAAATATTCATGCACAAATAATCCATTCAACGGTGCAAGGAGTGCCTTATAAAACCATTTTTGAAAACGCTATAACTGCATATAAAATGGAAGGCTATGAACATGATTGGAAATTACATCATCAAGGGGGACCAACCGGATATTCCTGTAGAGAAGAAATAATATCGTTAGACTCAGAAGGAATAGTTTTAAAAAATCAAGCATTTGCTTTTAATCCTTCATTGAAAGGCATAAAAAGTGAAGATACATTTGTTGTAAAAGAAGAGGGCTGTCTATTGTTAACTAGAACTGCAAGCTGGCCGATTATAACATGTGTGGTAGAAGGAAAAGAATATGCTATGGCGGATGTTCTCATTCGGTAATCCAACAATTTGAATAGATGGTAGTGTGAGTACCCAAACTATTTTAAAAAACTATTGATTTTCTACAGACGTGTTTATCCCATATATAAGGTGCTGTAAGATTCTCACTTGAGGAGTTGGATAATCTGTACTAACAAGTCTAAGTGGGAGGTAGCAGAACCTAGATGCCTGTTCGTAAGAGGCCTTTAGGTCATACCATTACGGTATTAACAATCCGGGGAGAATGAAAACCCCGCTAATTGAAGATTCACTTTATTAACCTATTTGTATGATTTGGCAACACAACAGTGCAAACGGTTTGGTTTCCCTTACGTGGAAGCCAACGAAAAGGATGCCGGTGCAAAGAGAATTAAGTAACTTCTGGTGGCTAGGGTTTGGAGCTAAATGAGGGGAAATATCCTGCAAAATGAACCATGATCAAAATGATTAGTTTTCTAGGCAAGCTCAAACACATTACATTGGATCCATATTAAAGAACATATATTTCTTTTAAAATCATATAAAGGAGCAGATTTTTTATGAGTACTATGGATGGACAAGTTGTCATTGTAACAGGTGCTGGAAAAGGAATTGGGAAAGGGATTGCAAAACTCTTTTCTCAAAAAGGAGCTTCAGTTGTTATTGCTACAAGAGGGGAGGAAGAAGGCTTACAGACAGAACAGGAAATAATAGATAGTGGTGGAGAAGCATGTTTTATTCAAACAGATGTATCTATTGAAGCTGATATTATAGAAATGGTTGATAAAACGCTTGATCGTTATGGGAAAATTAACACATTAATTAATAATGCGGGTATTACTGTTTTTAAAACGATTGAAGAAATGACAGTAGACGATTGGGAGGAGATTATTAATATTGATTTACGTGGCACATTCTTATGTTCAAAATATGTAATACCTGCAATGAAGGACGAAGGTAAGGGGTCTATTATTAATATTTCTTCAAATCATGCTTTATCAACGTTACCTAATACAGAGGTCTATGCTGCGGCAAAGGGTGGTGTTAATGCTATGACAAGAAGTATGGCATTAAGTTTAGGAAGCTACAATATTCGTGTAAACGCCATCTGTCCTGGTTTTACTGATACACCACACTACCGTAATTGGCTGCAGGCTAGTAATCAACCCGAACAAACGGAAAATGAGGTTTTAGCTTTACATGCTACAAATAGAATTAGTTCGCCAGAGGATATAGCTAAATTATCGTTATACTTAGCTTCAGATGATTCAACAATGATGACAGGAGAATGCTTAGTAATAGATGGTGGGCTCTCGGTTCGACTTTATCATGCAGCTACATTTTAAAAGTTAAAATGGCATGCTTAAATCGCTTCCATTTTATAGGAAGAAAAATTTATTATAAAGGAGAAAATAATGAAAGCCAAACTGGAAAAGTTATATAAAGGTCAATTATCTGAAGGACCAATTTGGGATAATGAGAAAAACAGACTTTTATTTGTGGATATACTAAACAATCGACTAAATATTTATAGTCCAGACTCTCAGACTTTACACCATATCGAATTTCCAACCAATGTTACTAGTGTAGCAAAAATAAATAATTCAGAACTCCTTTTAACAACTAGAAATAAAGTAATATTATATGATGAGAACCAAAAAGAAATAAGAGACTTTCTTACTTTACCTATTCCTACCGATACCATTCGTTTTAATGATGGTAAATGCGATCCATATAATCGGTTCTGGGTAGGTACTATGAGTGAGACAGGAGAAACTGGTAAAGCGAACCTATACGTTATAGATGCACATGGAAATATAACGAAAGCAAAAGAGGGGGTAACGATCTCTAACGGAATGGCTTGGAATCAATCGGCTGACACGATGTACTTTATTGACACGCCAACTAAAAAAGTAATGGCTTACCCATTCTCGATGGAAACATCTAAATTGGTTAACGGGCGAGTCATAATTGATTTGAATACGATTGATGGGGCACCTGATGGTATGACTATTGATAAAAATGATCGGTTATGGATTGCACTTTGGGGTGGTTCACAAGTAATATGCGTCGATCCAAAACTGGGAGAAATAGTGGAGTCGATTTCTTTGCCAGTTTCAAATGTTACAAGTTGTGCTTTTGGTGGCAAAGATTTGCAAACGCTCTATATTACGACGGCACGTGAAGGCGTACCACATGACAGGATAGATGTAGAGAAGCAAGCAGGGTCTCTGTTTGCTTATAAGTTGCCAATTGCAGGAACAAAATCCAATCTATATAAATACGAAATTTAGGGATAAGCATAAAAACACGCTTTCTAGGAATTTTCATTAGAAATAGCGTTTTTTATGCTTTCTTAAACATTTTATTTAGCTTTAGCGCTAAATAATAAGATATATTATTCAAAAACATCTTTTTTGAACAGTTCAATTTCAATCGTATATACTAATGTTCGATGGCTTAATTAAAATAGGTTATTAAACTTTCTTTTATCACATCACTATAGTCAGGTTTCTACCCATACTGTTATCCTTCCAAATTTGTTCCAACTAATCTATAAAAACGTTACCCAATGTATTTATACCGCATTGTTTGTATAATAGCGTATGTATTAAAGAACTTGCTAACTATCAGGCTAATTACATTTGCTCAGGTACTTGAATTCATAGGATTGGAATCATTTTCGTATATACGCTGTAAGACTCCCACTTTAGGAGTTGGATCATCTGTACTGCAACAAGTCTAGGAGATAACAGCACCTAAATACCTGTTTCGTAAGAGGTCTTTAGGTCATACTATTACGGTATTAACAATCAATGGAGGGATGAATGAAAACCCTCATTAATGTAACATTCACTTATAGTTAATATTACATTAATAGAAGTATCTCATAGTAGTTAGATTTTGGCGGCGGTTATAATTCTTGCAGGCTACTATCGCCTTTGAAATGGATCAAATAATTTTAATTAAAGAGATTCTCTATCGTTTTACATTTGAATTTTGTGTTTCCAGGTACCATTTGCTATTTTTTTAATGGTAATTTCTGAATTCCTAGTATCTAGGAGATCGATCTTCCCTAGAGCTTAAATCATCTAAAATCAACTCCTATTTGATTCTCTACCTCGCGCTTTTGTTTTGTAACCATGGCATGCTCTCTTTTCCATGAAGTAATATTACTTTCTATAGCAGCTATTTCTTGTTCGATTTTCCTTATTTGATCCATGATGATGTTCTTCGCTTTCTTTAAATATTTTCTTGGAATAGCTAGAAAACTTATTTGCAGTTGATTTTCTCTAAAGCTTTGTACTTCATTGGCAAGCTTACCATGAAAGTTTTTTGTAGTGAATTCTGGCTGTATACAAGTATCTTTCTTCTTTAAAAAGTCATTTTTATTCTGCTGTAATTTGGTTAACGTTTCATTTAATCGTCTTAATTCTTCTCTTTTTTCCTGTAGTCTAATATTGGAGCTACTAATCAGCTGGTTTAAATGGATCAACTGTGAATTTAAATTACTTACTTCCAACCACATCAAAATCACCACACATAAAAATGTTATACTTCCGTTTTCCGTGCACAATAAAATTCCATATGTTATATGGTACTTAAAAATCAGTTATTAGAATAGAGTATTAAGTTCCATTTTATAGAAATACAAATAAAATTAGTAATTGATTTTAGGAAGATAGTCCCGTGCGTTGATTGAAATAGCACTTTCAAAGCTAGTTCCTCATAAGGCTACTAAATGAATTTGGGTATTAAGAGTGCGATGTAATATAATTTAAGTGTGAAGAGGCTAATACCATTTTCTAACGGAAAGGTGATTTCGTTATAATTTTTTATGAAGGTCTAAAAAGGGGTAATGGGAATGTTGGTAATACATAAATGGCAACAACGATGGAGAGTTAAACAGAATTTCAGCTTGAAAGTGAAAATGATATGTTTAATAAGTATTCTCATTATTGGGGTATTTATTATTTTCGGTTTGTTTCTTCGCTCATTTATTTCAACGATAATGGAAGATCAAATAGCCAAACGTGCATTAAGTGTAGCGCAAAGTGTTGCGAATATGCCAAGCGTGCAAGAGGCTTTTGAACGAAAGCACCCGGAGACTGTGATACAGGATATTGTAAAGCCCATTCAACGGAATATTGGTGCGGAATTTATTGTAGTTGGAAATAGAGAAGAAATTCGTTACTCACATCCAGAAGTAGATAAAATTGGGAAGAAAATGGTTGGGGGTGATAATAATCGCGCCTTAGAAAAAGGGGAAGCGTATATATCGAAACGGAAAGGTTCGCTAGGTTTATCCATTCGTGGTAAAGCGCCAATTAAAAATCAAGATGGAGCAATTATTGGTGTTGTATCAGTCGGGTTTTTAAATGAAGAAGTACAAAGTATTATTCAAAAGCAAAGCAGATCTTTATGGTTAACACTGCTTGGCATTATTTTACTAGGTGTTATCGGTGCAATAGTCATAGCTACCTATTTAAAGAAGCTTTTATCCGGGATGGAGCCAGAGGAAATTACACAATTATTATTGCAAAAGGAGGCAATTCTGCAGTCTACACACGAAGGAATTATTGCAGTAGATAATCAAGGAAGAATGATAATAATGAATACTGCAGCACAAAACATTCTATTAAAGCAAGAGGTGGAAAGTAGTCAATATATGGGAAGGTCTGTACGGGATTTTTTGCCACACACGGGTTTATTTCATGTTTTGGAGACCGGAGAGAAACATTATAATAAAGAGATGATACTTGGAGATACTGTTGTTCTGGCGAATCGAACGCCTATTTTTCATCAACAATCTATCATCGGAGCAGTTACTACCTTTCGTGAAAAAACAGAACTAGAGAGTATTACAAAAGAACTTTCCCAAATAAAACAATATGCTAATGCGCAGCGTGCGCAGACCCATGAATTTTCTAATAAACTTTATACGATTCTCGGATTGCTTCAGCTTGGAAAACAGGAAGAAGCGATTTCCTTTATTAAACAAGAAAACAAAATTCAAGGTACATTTTCTCAATTTTTATTAGAAAACATAACAGATCCAATGATTCAAGGTTTATTACAAGGGAAGCTTAACCAAGCTAATGAACTTGGGATTACGATGTCGATTCATCCTAACAGTCAACTCATTGCTTGCTTTAGCGGAGAGAAGCAAAGGGCATTTTTGACGGCTGTTGGCAATTTGCTTGAAAATGCTATAGAGTCAGTTAAACATGAAGTAAAGCCCAAGCGGGAAATTGCTATTCTGTTAACTGATATTGGCAATGATGTCATTGTGGAGGTAGATGATTCGGGAGAGGGTCTTTCCTCGCAAGATTTGGATCATATCTTTGAACAAGGATATACGAAAAAAGAAGGAGAGCATCGCGGGGTTGGTTTAGCGTTAAGTAAGCATCTTTTAAACCGTGTAGGAGGAGATATTCTAGTAGAAGGAGGAGAATTAGGTGGGGCACGCTTTATAATAATCATTCCAAAATGAGGAGGGGAAAGCTATGAGAAAGCAGATACATGTTCTAATCATTGAAGATGATTTTCGTGTAGCAGCTATCAATAAACAGTTTGTAGAACAGATAGACGGATACCGCGTAGTAAAAAGCGTTAAAACAGGTAAAGAAGCCTATCAGTATCTGCAAATGACAGAAGTAGACTTAATATTGTTAGATATCTATATTCCTGATGTAGAAGGGCTGGACTTATTCTGGAATTTGCGTTCAAAATATAAAGCAGTAGATATTGTGATTGTTTCCGCTGCTGCAGAAGCAAACATTGTGGAGGATGTACTTCGTGGGGGGATTTTTGATTATATTATAAAACCAGTAGATGCTAACCGTTTTGCCGAGATGCTTAGACGTTATCAAGAAAGGCGTCGTTTTCTGGCAACTAAGGAGATTTTAAACCAGCAGGAAATTGATGATGTAATCCAAAAAAATACTAGCAACTTTCCTAATGCAAAAAAAAGAAATAGTGAATTGCCAAAAGGGATTGATCCAATCACCTTACAAGAAGTGACAAATCTATTAGAAGACAAGCAGGTAAAAGGGATTACTGCTGTGGATTTAAGTGAACAAATCGGCACAAGTCGGTCGACCGCTAGAAGGTATTTGGAATATCTTGTTTCTTTAAAAAAGATTAAGACAACCCTTTTGTATGGAAATGTTGGCAGACCAGAGAGGCTTTACGTGCTCCGTGAAACTTATGAACAAAATGTAACAAATAAGAATTAATTCATTTATTATCACAACATTTAAACCGTTTACACTCCGTGATATCTTATTATTAATCTTATGCTTATCACTAATTTTTCATAGAGATAAGCGTTTGTTTTTTCTTAAATTCAAAATATATTGTTAGCGTTTGCATAAGCGGATTTTATAAAGCTGATCTGCTTATAAAGAAGGGGGATATCATGGGGTTTTTAAGTATCATTGGATTTTTGACGATTATTATCATTGTACTTCTATTACTAAGTGGACGTGTAGCACCGATTATAGCATTAGTGCTGACGCCAATTATTGGGGCATTAATAGCTGGATTTGAGCTTAAGGAAATCGGAACATTTTTTGATGATGGAATTACTGATGTAGTACATGTTGCGATCATGTTTATTTTTGCTATTCTCTTTTTCGGAATTATGCAGGATGTAGGATTGTTTGATCCACTAATCCGCGGCATGATTAATATATCCCAAGGCAACATTATTGCCATTAGTGTTGGTAGCGTACTGATTGCTGCCATTGCGCAATTAGACGGGTCCGGAGCTTCGACATTTCTCATTACGATACCGGCTTTATTACCACTTTATAAGAAGCTTAAGATGAATCCGTATTTACTCCTGCTACTTATCGCTGGAAGTGCCAGTATTATGAATATGCTACCATGGGCAGGGCCGTTGGGCAGATCGGTTTCTGTGTTAAATATGGATGTAACGGAATTATGGAGACCATTAATACCTATCCAAGTAATTGGGCTTATGCTCATGGTCGTTTTAGCTATTGTTCTTGGTTATCGAGAAAAAAAGCGGATTATGAAAGTATATGGCTCTATTGAAGCAGCTTCAGCTATGGAGCCTGATGTACCAAGTGTAGGTGGTTCGTCAGAAAGTATAAACCAAGCGTCAGAATCTGCTGCTTGGAAATTTTGGCTTAATGTTTTATTAACCATCGCTGTTGTAGGCACATTAGTATGGGGTATCATCCCAGCAGGACTTGTATTTATGATTGGGGTAAGCTTAGCGCTGCCGCTAAATTATCCAAACATGGAAGATCAAATGGATCGCATTTTCGCCCATGCTCCAAATGCTTTAATGATGGCGACAATTATACTCGCTGCAGGAACCTTCTTAGGGATTCTCACTGGTACTGGAATGCTGGATGCTATTGCAAAAGATGTGGTCAAAGTGATCCCTGCATTCATTGCGCCGTATATTCATTTAATTATCGGATTCTTTGGTGTTCCATTTGATTTGTTATTAAGCACCGATGCGTATTATTTTGCATTAATGCCAGTAGTTGAACAAATTGCAACTGGATTTGGAATTGACTCTCTATCTACTGGTTACGCGATGATCGTTGGAAATATTGTTGGAACGTTCATTAGTCCATTTTCGCCAGCAGTTTGGTTGGCTCTAGGATTAGCAGGTTTGGAAATGGGGCGTCACATACGCTATTCCTTGTTTTGGCTATGGGGACTTAGTATTGTATTATTAGCTAGTACCGTAGCTATCGGGTTAATTACTGTTTAAAGCTTGCCGCACATCTCGTGCGGTTTTTTGTTGAAGATTCAAAGCGTTTAAACTGCTCTTCAGTATTTATTGAGTCCATCATCTTGAATGGTTTGATTAACTATATACTCAAAACCACTAAGTGATAAAGTAGCAACTATTCTTTAACTGTCAATTTTAATACAGGCGTTTTTAACATAAAAAGCTCCTTTTTTTATTTATTGAAGTAAGATATGATTCCTACTGTATCGTAACGAATATCAATACCATTAGGAAAAGGATCGCAAATGGCTTATTTACCAAAGCGGCATGCGCCCAAGTGTCATTCGGGCGTGATAATTAAGCCCAGAAGAGAAAATGGCAACATATTTAAAAATATAACCCGTTATACTATCAGACGTAGGATACACATTTGCATTATATAAACCTACAGCAATAGGGTGAAAAATTAGTGAATAAAAGACAACCATTCCATTCGTTACGCCCATTAACATAATTAGTGTGGTCGGATAAGGTAGTCCCCCAATAAAAATGAACGAAAAAAGAGATAAAAAGATTAAGGTAATTAGTAAGCACAATGTAGTTACCTTTGCATCTATATATTGCAAAAATATTACAAATTTTACCTTTTTCTTTAACCAATTTTTAAATAGGCGCAAATGAAAGAGGGGATCGAAAAGATTAATACTGTAATAGAAATAATAGTATTTACCATTGCGGTATAACAATTAGGAGCAGCACACGAAGAAGTATATGCTTCCGCCAGTATGACAAGAAAAATAATAGTTGCTAGAGAGCTAGGTGCATAAATAACAATTTTAGATTTAACGGTCTTGACAAATAAGATGGTTAAGGCTGCAACAATGCATCCTATAAAAACTCCCTGTCCTAAAGGATATAAAACAAGCATATACATGTTCCTTTCTTTATGCGTATTGAACTACTATCCACTCTACATTATGGTATCATTTACAGCATTAAAGTGTTTTCTGTATAAATCCTATAATATACTTGTGTCCGTTTCCTCAATTGGTGAGTTTTTTTTACTATTTCATGCAATCATATTTTCGCACGTTCATATTTGGCTTTTCAACTCGCACTCATGTTTTGTAACAAAAGCAGGTTATCTTCTCCATGAAGTAATATTGCTTTCTGTAGCAGCTAAATCGCTTTTTATTTGCCTTATTTGATCTTCCGCTTCGATTATATATTCTTTGGATACCTAAAAAGCTCATTTTCAGTTAATTTTTTTCTGAAGTTTTGCACTTCTTTGGCAGATTACCATGGAAGCTTTTTGTAGTGAATTCAGGCTGTATACAAGCATTTTTAATGTTCATAAAATCATTTGTATTTTGTTGTAACTTAAAAGCTCATTCAAATGTCTTATTTTTTCTCTTTTTTCCGAATTCTCATGTTGGAGGCACTAATTAGGCGGTTTAAACAGAGTAACTGTGAGTTAAACTTAAAATTAAATTTTTACAATAGAGTAATTAGTTCCATTTTAAGGAATACAAGTTAATTAAATGAAAAATTTTCAGTACAAAAGCTCTGTGTAAAATTTACTAATGAATTGACGGGGTGAAACTAGGAACATATTCCTTAAAGGATGGTGCATATTTTTGGATGTACTATTTTAAACGAAAATGGATATTCTACAAGCTGTAGAATATCCGTGGGGTGGAAAGTTCTTCAGTGAAGTTGTTGCAATTTCTTTTTCCACTTTGCTCCTTCAGTGAACATGGCTAATTGAAAGGCGGAAGAACTATTTGAAAGTTTCATTGTTTCATAGCCCTCAATATCATTGAAAAAAGCAGCTAACTCCATTTTATTACCTTCTTTATCTTCAGCGTAAAAAGCATATGTAAGTATAGAAGCAGTGGATCCACCTTTACCTCCAACGTGTTTAAACCTGGCTTGATTATTTTCGAATTTCATTGGCCATTCTATAATCGGTTGTAAATAAGCCCAAACATGAGATGGGAAATAAGAGCCTCTGTTCATTTGTTCTAGGATAGAAATATATTCTGATGTGGTAGAATGAGTGAATCGTTTAGAATTAATTTTGTCAAACTCCGAATTATACCATTCTCTGATATTAACGCATTCCTTATATTCACCATTTACATCTTGGGATAGTTTCTGATGGATTTTAATCGCTTCATTTATATAAGCTTCTTGTGACATTTCCTGTATATGTGCAAGTATTTTTTTAGTATCTTGTTTATTAGTAATGTCTAGACCTTTATTGAGCGCAACCTCATAGGGGATAAATAGGGCTGAAACAAAAGGAAACAGTTTTTCATGTTGAGGAAGCTCAAGTTTGTTTACATTTTTATTAATGTTTTCCAAACCAAGGCGCATCATGAGGTATTCTGTATTAGCATTGGAGCTGTGTGACATCATTCCTTTTGCAATATTCATTAACGATACGGATCTATCTTGCAAAAATCCGTGTTTTTCCATTTCTATTAACCATTTTTCATGCGCGCCTCCATCAGTGTGAGATACGTAAAAACGAGCGAGATCATCAAGATGAACTTTTTCGTCTGGGTTTATGCTACCATTAGCCGCTTGTTGGGAAAATTCAATGGCAATCATGATTTTTACCGTGCTAGCTAATGGTTTTCGTTCATTCGCGTTAACGTTTGCGAGCGATTTTCCGTTCTTTATAATTATTAAGGAAGATCTTTGCGGATTTTTAGCTATAAATTTTAAAACGTAATCTGCATCAGGCTTTTTTGACCATGAAATTAGCCAAAGAACGCTAATTATGACGGTTAGGATAATGATACTTAAAGATATAAGGATATAAATAAACATACGCGCCTCCGTTAGGTTATTTGGTTCATGTCTTTTAGAGATTTGGTAGCAATAGGGTGTGTGCGAGCGATTTCATTTTTTCTGAGCTTGTTGTATCTATATAAGGTGCGACGTTTAAACGAGTTAGGTTATTCCGGTCGCCGTTATATTTCAATCCACGCACCTATATAAGGTGCGACGGCTTATTAGGGTGTAGGTTTTGCTTCAGGATGTGATTTCAATCCACGCACCTATATAAGGTGCGACGCTTAGTAAAGGCGTGATAACCAACGAAAAGTGGATTTCAATCCACGCACCTATATAAGGTGCGACCAAGGAAAATTATAAATTGTATCGAGAAGAAATAATTTCAATCCACGCACCTATATAAGGTGCGACTTGTATATATTTAATATCAGTCATCATTTCAGCCCAATTTCAATCCACGCACCTATATAAGGTGCGACCGAGTACACAGAGCAGGAAGTACAAGCGGTATGATTTCAATCCACGCACCTATATAAGGTGCGACTTGAAATAGCTACATCACAAGAAGGGTTTGGGACAATTTCAATCCACGCACCTATATAAGGTGCGACAAAAGGGGAAAGTCAATTGGAAAGAATTAACTATATTTCAATCCACGCACCTATATAAGGTGCGACTGCGATTTCTTCCTAAAAATAACAAAAACAATCAAAAAACAGCATATTTTTAGCTTGGAAATCGTAAATAATGCTAATTGTGTTGAATTATATTACATATATTACCACAAAAACAAGTGAATTTTGGTGCGAATCCCCCGGGGTTTTTATGTGCGCTTGGGGTTCGCACCAAAAAAATCAACTGAAATGGCATTAATAATTCTGTATTCATTATAAGGCATAATTCATAATTAGTCATTTAAGGTGTAATAGAATTTTATTAAGACCTCGGTGATATATTTGAAAACGATTTAATTTTCATTCAATGGTAAAACATTTAGCTTTTACAGCAAATGATTTCTTCCAAGCAACATTATATAACCTAAAATAAAACAGTGAATTAATACGGTTATTTTCATCATGGAATGAAAAAAGCGGTATTAATTTGTCGATTAATACCGTGTAAACTGAAGTTGTTAGAAAAAGAAGATATTTATAGGAGGATACTAGCAATGAACCAGAATTGGCTTGATTTAGACGGAAAAGTAGCGATTGTTACAGGAGGGGCTTCAGGGATTGGCTTTCAAATTGTTAACGAGTTATTGAATAATGGAGCAAAGGTAGTAGTGGCTGATTTGCATGGAGAGGAAGGAGAGCAGGAAAACCAATCCTATTTTATTCCTTGTGATGTTTCTAACAAAAAAATGGTCATTGATACAGTGGGTAAAACGGTAGAGTTATTTGGAAAGGTTGATATTTTAATCAATAATGCTGGAGTCAATTTACCTAGATTGCTTGTAGATGATAGAAAAGAAAAGCCAGAATATGAACTAACTGAAGACGAATTTGATTTAATGGTGGGGGTAAATCAAAAAGGGACCTACTTATTTTCTCAGGCAGCAGCAAAACAGATGTTAAAGCAAAAGAAAGGTGTTATTATAAATGTTGCTTCTGAAGCCGGGCAAGAGGGATCTGCTGGTCAAAGTTGTTATTCTGCCACAAAAGGAGCAGTAATTTCATTTACCCGGGCTTGGGCAAAGGAATTAGGGAAATTCAATATTCGTGTCGTTGGATTGGCGCCTGGGGTGATAGAAGCAACCGGATTAAGAACGGATGCATATAACGAAGCTCTTGCATATACGCGAAATGTTAAAGTTAATGAATTATCTACTGACTATAGTAAATCTATACCGTTAGGGAGAGAAGGCAAACTTACGGAAATCGCTCATTTAGCAGCATTTTTAGCTTCAGATAAGTCAAGTTACATTACTGGCACTACCGTAAATATTTCAGGAGGAAAATCAAGAGGTTAAAAGTCAGAATGCCTATTATGAATATCATTTCATTTATTGTAAGTAAGGTTTGGTATTCATGATAATTGAGGGGTGATCACTGTGTCTGACTTCATATTAGCTGAAAATAGTGCCCGTTTATTAAGTATTATTAGAAAACGAGACTATACTTCATTATTATTCTTAGCTGAATCAATGGAAGTAAGTACGAGAACGATTCAAAATTACATTAGACAGATAAATCAAGAACTAAAAGGTATGGCAAAGGTTGAGAACGTAAGAGGGAAAGGATATCGTCTATCCATTATAGATAAGTATAAATTCGAGCATTTATTAGAGAAAATAGAACAAAATCACACTCTTATAGATTCCTCCAAGCGACGCATTGGTTTGATTATTGATTTGCTTATAAATGGAGAGAAGAGTTACACATTAGACGAAATGGCATTTGAATTAAATCTTGGTAGAACTACACTAGTAACCGAATTAAGGAAAGCCTCGATGTCCTTGGCAACATATAACTTGAAAATATTTGGCAAGCCTAACACGGGGATGCAATTAAGTTATGAAGAAATGGATTTGCGATTTTTTATTATCGAAAATATTTTTGACATATTATATGGGGCTTATCCTTTAGATTGTGACGTTGTTGAAAATATTGCAAATGTAGCCAATCGCTATGATTTAGAATCCAATACGAAGAAAAAGCTACTTGAGTTTATCGTCGTTATGCTTGACCGCTTATCAAAAAATCATGCATTAAAATACGTGAAGAAAGACCATTATAGTTTAATACATCAACATGATTTAAACATTGCCAAAGATATCAGTTCCATTATCGAACGCAGTTTGCCTATAAAAATTCCTGAGGAGGAAGTATTATTTATTAGTATTCCAATTGCAGGAAGAAGAACACCGACAAATAATAGAACAATGACAGCTATTCAAGTTACGGATGAAGTAAAAAACCTACTAAATAAAATTGTCGAAGAAATCGGGTTTAAGCAGGAAGCAATAGAACAAAATGAAGCCTTTTTTGTAGATTTGCAATATCATCTCACCTTTATGTTAAATCGTTTAATGTTTGGTTTACGGATTAACAACCCGATGTTAAAAGATATAAGAGATAGATTTCCAGTAGCATTTAAAATGGCAAAAGTTGCTGGACAGGTTATTTCTCGAGAATATTCTATTGCTGTGTCTGATGAAGAACTAGCTTATTTAGCATTTTATTTTGAAGTTTTTATATCTCAAAGTGATTCTAAGGTGAATCGTTTTAAAAGGGCAGCAGTGATTTGTGGAACAGGCAGGGGAACAGCTAGAATCATTAAAATTCAATTAGAAGAAGTTCTCCATCCAGCTACACAATTAGATATCTTCTCAGAGATAGATGTAAGACGAGAAGGATTAAATAGTTATGATATTATTTTTACTACAGTTCATCTATCTATTAAAGTAGACAAACCAGTCGTTCAAATCAATGAAATATTTGACGCACATCATTTGAAGAAGAAGGTAGAAGAAATAGCATATATGCAAAGCTTTAACTTAGAAGCAGCAGATGGGGGAAATTCTTTATTGTATCACCTTATAACGGAAGATAGATTTTTTGTACTTGACAGTTCCATTTCATATGAAGCCAATTTGAATTATATGGTGGAGGATCTTATTCAAAAAGGTTATTTGGATAATGGGTTTAAAAACCGTTTGCAAGCTAGAGCTGAGAAGGGGTCCATGGTATTTGATCAGTTTATTGCTTTACCACACACATTAAATAATAATTCGGATCAATTGGAAGTTGCCTTAGGGGTGTTACCAAATAAAATTAAAGCCGATAATAAAGAAGTAAAATTGATATTTTTATTGGGCTTACCAAATTTAAAAGCTCAGTTAGAGGATTATGAACAACAATTAGTGAATGTCTATGATGAAATTGTTCGTATATCCAATGATAGGCAATTAGTAGATAAGATATCCCAATCTACCAATTATGAAAAAGCGATTCAATTTCTGAAGCATGTGAGTAGATTTAATGTATAAATAATAATTTTAAGTGTAATTGAAAGCGTATCCCAGGTGAATGATTAATAGCAAATATAGCGTTTAAGGGAGGGGGAAAAGTGTTTTGGTATCTAATCATTTTAATTGGTGTAGCTTGGTTAGCACAAAGTATATTTGGGTTTTTACAAATTAGGCATTTCAATAGGAACTATGCCGAATTAAGGGCGTTAGGTAGAGTAGCTATAGGCAAGCGAACAGGATTATTTCGTGCTGGTACAGTTGTCATGTTTTGTATTGATAAACAAGATAGAATTTTAATGGCTAAAAGAATGCAAGGGGTTACGGTGATGTCACGAGTGAAAGACTTGACTGGTTTTACAGGAAAGAAATTACTGCAAATGAAAGAAAGTGATTACAAACACGTGAATAAATTAACAAAAATAGCTATTCAAGATGCTATAAATAGTTATGACATTCTATCAAAAGGAGGCGAATTACAAGTCAAAAAAGGGTGGCTTGAACGTTTGTTTTCTAAAAAGAAATAATCTATGAAAAGAGGGATTTCAAAACATGGATATAATAATTACAGGTGCCGAGAAATTCATGGATTTTTTTCGCCATGGCGGGGATGTGTTTGTCGGACTTATAACTGATATAGTACCACTTTTAATTATGTTATTAGTTGCGATGAATTCTCTAGTTCGATTAGTTGGAGAAGAAAGAGTAGAAAAGTTAGCTAAAAAATCAGGTAAGAACCCATTCACAAGGTACTTTGTTTTACCAGTAATTGGAACGTTTGTTCTTGCTAATCCAATGACACTATCCTTAGGAAGGTTTTTGCCGGAAAAACATAAGCCTAGTTATTATGCAGCTGCTTCTTTCTCTTGTCATACGCATAACGGTTTGTTCCCGCATGTTAACCCAGGAGAACTATTCGTCTTTTTAGGGGTAGCTGCAGGTATTACAACATTAGGTTTCGATACGGCAGAATTAGCTCTACGTTATTTTCTCGTCGGTATTGTAACTAACTTTTTTCGAGGGTGGATTACAGATTATATGACGTCGTATGTTTCCAAACAACAAAATGTTAAATTAAAACAAACAGTTGAGTTATAGAAAGGAGCTGATTTCATGTCAAAATATCAATCTATTAAAATAACAAGAGGATCAAACGGTTTTGGTGGACCATTATGGATTACGCCTACTGAGCAGAAAAATAAAGTGGTCTACATAACCGGAGGGGAGAAGCCTGATATTGCTGATCGAATTGCTGAACTAACAGGATGTGAATTAGTAAATGGATTTAAAACAACTGTTCCAGAATCAGAGATTGCCTGTGTCATCATTGACTGTGGTGGTACGTTACGCTGTGGATTGTATCCACAAAAAAGGATTCCTACCATTAATATTATGTCCACAGGAAAGAGCGGCCCATTAGCTAAGCATATAACAGAAGATATCTATGTTTCTGGGGTAAAAAAGGGAAATATTCAGCTTGCTGAAGAGGAAAATGAACAACAAGAGATGGAAACCTCCCAAGCTGCAAAAAAGCAATATAATTATACCGCTGATAAAAAAATAAGTGAACAACAAAAGCCAAAAGGTTTAATGGCGAAAATAGGAATCACGATGGGAAATATTGTTACTGTTTTTTATCAAGCTGGAAGAGATGCCATTGATACGGTAATAAAAACAATATTACCTTTTATGGCGTTTGTATCTATGTTGATTGGAGTTATCATTGAATCTGGTATTGGAGATCTGTTTGCTAAATTCCTATCACCGTTTGCTGGTTCGATATGGGGGTTAATCGTTATAGCGCTAATTTGTTCTTTCCCACTACTCTCTCCATTTTTAGGACCTGGGGCAGTGATCGCTCAAGTAATTGGAACTTTAATTGGCGTAGAAATTGGAAAAGGGAATATACCTCCGAATCTTGCTTTGCCAGCATTATTTGCCATTAACTCTCAAGCTTCGGCGGATTTCGTACCTGTGGGTTTGGGACTAGCAGAAGCTGAACCAGAGACAGTGGAAGTAGGCGTTCCTTCTGTATTATATGGAAGATTTTTAACCGGAGCTCCAACCGTTTTTATTGCCTGGTTAGCTAGTTTTGGATTGTATGATGGATAATAGTTTAAGTCATGATAATTGTTCAAGGAATCTGGTTATAATTCCTTGATACATAATTTAAATGAAAGTAAAAGAAGTAAAGGAGTTTTGAGTGTGATTTTGAAATATGAAACAACAGTAGATAGAGTGGGAGCTCATGCTGCAACATTTTTAGAGGAAAAGATGCTTATTCTTTTTGGTAAAGATGCACCAGCTGAACTAGAGGATTACTGTCTATCTATTGTAATCAATGATTTAAAAGAGAGTATAAATGTTGGTGATATTTTACAATTAAATGACCGAGAATATCGTATTACTGCTGTTGGTGAAGCCGTAGAGAAAAATTTGGCTACACTAGGGCATATTACATTAAATTTTGATGGCTCACAGATCCCAGAATTGCCTGGTACACTATATCTTGAAGACCGTCCAATTTCAGAAGTGGATATTGGGGATGAAATTAAGATATATGAGCGTTAAAAAATATTGATGAATAATTAAAGATTCTTCTGAAACAAATTCTTTATATTCAAGATACGATTTTCTTGTTATGGAGCTTATCGTTATGAGGGCCTTACTTTAATGTCATTTCTTTACTTAACTAACGAATGGTTAATAATATAATTCTGAACAAATGAAATCCTTTTAGGGAGGTTCTAGATTGAAATTATTTATTGATTCGGCAAACGTAGAACAAATAAAAAAGATAAACAATGACTATCCAGTTGATGGCGTGACAACGAATCCATCTCTTATAGCAAAAGAAAATCGAAGTTTATTCCCGTTGATTAACGAGATTAGAAATATTATCGGTGAAACAAAGTTATTATTCGTTCAAACTATTTCCGTAGATTCAGATTCAATTGTCAACGAAGCACTTCAAATTTGGGAAAATCTAAATCGAAACGTAATTATTAAAATTCCTGTAACAGTAGAAGGGATTAGAGCAATAGGAATACTAAAAAAACATGGAGTTAAAACGTTAGCCACAACAGTGTACACACCTATGAATGCTTACATTGCGGCTAAGGCTGGGGCCAACTTTGTAGCTCCATATGTTAATCGGATTGAGAATTTAAACGGAAATGGAACACAAGTTATTAAAGAGATTAGACAGATTTTTTCTAACGCGAAATTCTCTAGCGAAATAATTAGCGCAAGCTTTAAAAATGTTCAGCAAATAAAAGCAGTTAGTCTATCTGGTTCAGATGGAATAACAGTGAATCCTCAGTTAATTGAAAAATTTTTACAGGTCCCGTCGATAAAAGAAGATGTACAGCAGTTTAATTTAGATTGGGAAACAGTACGAGATGAGGTAGATTCTAATTAGAAGAGAATTAAAGCATTTCCATAGTCCATAAGATATAACACGGTATTGCTTTGAAGTTAGAAGTTGTAGTAAATTAAAGATGTTTATTCTAGTGAAAATGTATGGTAATTCTTTTGAAGAAAAACTGATTTTTTAACAACAAATAGAATCGGTCTTAAAAGCTCTTGGTAGTTGTGCCAAGAGCTTTTGCTATTTTTCGTGCACAAGTTTTACAAAAGCGAGCGATCACTGATGGAGGGCGTCACTGGTACTAAACTTCTACAGTTTTGGAAGTTTTTACTTGCTATGGAAAACGGCTATATTGCGTGAACTATAGCAAAATGATTGAAGCGTGCAAAAGCGGGGTTAACGGTCAATATTACATGATTATGATTAATAAAAAGATCAAGAATTTACTTGCTGTTAACCATTTTAAATTAATGTTTATAATAATTACGATATAGATTGTGATGTAATGTGAACTAAAAATTGATTGATTTAACTTACAAACGAGTGGTCTAATTCCTCCGTCTTTAGACGATATCCGCTTCTAGCCTTATCCTTTTTGTCCATACTATGTGGTGAGTTAAAAAGTTTGGATGTTAAATAGAAGAAATAGTATTTGAAGCAGGGTACCATGCCTGCTTCTCCGGGTAAAGACACTTTGTATGATTAATTTCCTTTTTTATCATGAACCATTATTATATTCCGTCTAGTCTACTTCACCTTAATTTTTTTGTCTAGTCAAGTGTAACCTATCCAACAAAAAGATAACTGTACAAGCAACCGATATTGATGAATTTCAATCCACGCACCTATATAAGGTGCGACAAAACACTCTCTGACTTATACGGGATTTGCCGGAATTTCAATCCACGCACCTATATAAATAAGGTGCGACGGCGATAAAATAACACTTGATAACTTTAACAAGATTTCAATCCACGCACCTATATAAGGTGCGACGTCATTCCGTTTCCTCCTTATAGATAACTAAATACTGAATTTCAATCCACGCACCTATATAAGGTGCGACTGCTGAATATGAATACGGCGGTAATGGATGGTAGTATTTCAATCCACGCACCTATATAAGGTGCGACGATAGACAATGTTTTTTACAAATATGGTGAGGTATTTCAATCCACGCACCTATATAAGGTGCGACGATAGACAATGTTTTTTACAAATATGGTGAGGTATTTCAATCCACGCACCTATATAAGGTGCGACTTAAGTCATACACGAAGCCAAATCAAAAAACAAATAATTTCAATCCACGCACCTATATAAGGTGCGACAGCGATTTCTCCCTAAAAATTTACAAAAGTCGTATAAAAGTGGTTGTTTTAAAGAGAAAATCAATAATAATGCTTAAATAGTCGTTGTTTTAACTCCATAAATTCCCATAAAAATAGTTGAATAGAGGTGCGAATCCCCCGGGGTTTTCATGTGCACTTCAGGTTCGCACTAAAATAAGCTCATGTTAATTTTGTATCTCTATTATACGATAGTTTAAAATAAAGATCACTTAACTATGATGAAATCAACAAAAGGAATAAAATTATTATTTGTCCAAACTAGTTGCAATGAAGTTAGATTCAATTGTCAATGAGCGCTAAACATTGGAGAAAATCTAAATAAAAACGTGATAATTAAGTTAGCAAACAACGGTTTAAGCATCATCTTTCAATAACACTCTTCCACTTTATAATGGAAAAAGTATGTCTGTCTAAGCCTTTTTAACTGAGATATAATGATGACTAGTGGGAGGGATTGAGGTGCCTTTACACATAAATAAGCGAATGCAAAAAATATTAACATGCTTCTTAAATGCGGATGGATACCTGACTAGTTCTTATTTAGCAAAACAGGTTGGCTGCTCGGCTAAAACAGTGAGAGAAGATATTAAGAAACTAAATTCAGAATTATCAAACATTTGCATGGTAATTTTACCTAAGAGGGGGAGTGGTTATAAGCTTATAGGTGAAAATAAAGATGAGTTAACCAAAAGATTTATTCACGATACGAATGTCGTTATCTCTAAAGCATTACAAAACCCTGTTACACCTGAAGAAAGAATGCGCTTTATTGTAAAGAAGTTATTGTACACAAACAACTGTGTAACTATTTCTGATTTTGCTACGGAATTATATGTGAGTGAATCTACAATTAAAAATGATATAAAACATGCAAAAGAAATATTAAATAAATATAATATCAAAATCAGAAAAGGTGTCACAGGATTATATGCTGTAGGGCATGAAATAAATAAGCGTTTTTGTATTGCGGATTTTTTGTACCAAAATTCTAAGATTGATGAGCAAGTCATTATCAACTATATGTATATTGAAAATGAGGCAACTAATAAAATAATCAAAGATATAAAGAAAACTATATTAGATATCTTAACAGAAGAAAATATGACTATATCGGATTATACCTTAAAGAAAATTACGATTCATATCGTGATTGCTATTAATCGAATTAAAAATGGTCAATATATTGAGTTTAATTCTGAAAGGTTACACCAACTTACGAATGAACAGGAATTTAAAACAGCCGAAAAAATAATTGCCTCAATTAGTCAAAAATACAAAATGTATTTCTTTTCTCCAGAAGAAATAGCTTATATAACGATGCATCTTATTGGAAATAGAATAGCTAAAAAAAATCAAATCGCCTCAAATCTACACGAACTAATAAGTGATGAAATGCTCAAACTTTCACTTTCGGTCATCGAAGAAGTAAATAATAATCTAAAAGGGTTAGATTTACTTAAAGATGAAGAGCTTATTTACAGCTTGGGAATACATTTGAAACAGTTACTAAACAGATTAGATTTTCAAATGAACATTAGTAATCCATTTTTAAATACAGTAAAGATTAAATATCCATTGGCATTTGAAGCGGGGGTTACAGCAGCTAAAAGAATTATGAAAGAAACTAATTTCAAAATTGGTGATAATGAAATTGGTTTTTTGGCAATGCATTTTGGTGCTGCTATTGAAAAACAGAAATACCAACAGCTTGTGAAAAGAAAGAAAATTGCATTAGTATGTGCTTCTGGAACCGCCACTTCCAATTTATTGTTAACTAAATTATCTCATGTTTTAGAGCCGGGTTACCGTATGATGGGAGTTTATTCTTTTCATCAGATAGAAGAACTACTTGCTCAAAAACCTGATTTAATATTAACGACAGTTCCATTATTACAAAAAATAAATATTCCTGTGATCTCTATTTCAAACATTTTAGGGGAAGAAGATATTCTCATTCTGCGAGAGGATCTGGATAAGTATCATAGAGGTGAAAAATCATTAGTTCATCTTATGAAAAAAAATCTCTTCTTTAACGATGTAAACATGAATAATAAAAAAGAATTGCTTCACTATTTGACAAATAAGATGATAGATGCTGGATATATAACTCATAAAATTAAAGATTCTATATTTCTAAGAGAAAGTATAGCTTCAACTGCTATCGGAAATAAAGTAGCAATTCCTCACCCTATCAATATTGAAGTAAGTAAATCTTGTATTTGTACGGCAATATTAAACAATGAAATGGATTGGGACAAAGACGAAAAGGTGGTAATAGTCTTTATCATTGTATTAGAAAATAAATGGGCACCATATTTCCAAGAAATTTTTTCTGAATTATATAGTCTAACTAGTTCTTATGATAGCATAGGAGATTTACAAACAAAAAATAATTTTGATGATTTTATAAAAGATATTACGGCAAAGTTGGGATGAACATTTATGAAGAACATAGAGTTAATTAATGAAAAACTGATTGGAATGGAGAGTAATGCAACAACTAAAGAAGAAGCGTTATATGAAGTGGCAACAATTGCTTACAAAGCAGAAAGGGTTACTAATAAAGAACTTTATTATAAAAGCTTAGTAGATAGGGAAAGAGAATCTACAACTGGATTTGGCAACGGTTTCGCTATTCCTCATGCAAAAGAAGATATAGTTAAACAGCCAACGATTATTGTAGTTCGTTTAAACAATGCAGTCAATTGGAACTCTCTTGATAATAAACCTGTAAAAATGTTAGTTGCATTAGCAATTCCCAAAAAATATAAAGGAACGATGCATTTAAAGTTATTAGCTAATCTTTCAGAAAACCTAATGGAAGAAGAATTTAGAAAACAATTATTATATTCAACAAATAAAGACGGTATATGTACAACGATCAAAAATATAATGGAGGAATTAACATGAATATATTAGCAGTTACAGCTTGTCCGGCGGGAGTTGCTCATACGTATATGGCAAAAAGGGCGCTGGAAAAAGCTGCAAAAGAAAAAGGGTACAAAATAAAAGTGGAAACTCAAGGTTCTATGGGGATAGAAAATGAATTAAAGGAAAAGGAAATTAATAAAGCCGATGTTATTATAATTGCTGCTGATACTAAAATTGAAAAAGCTAACCGTTTTATGGAGAAAAATGTATATGAGACATCTGTATCTTCAGCAGTAAAAAATGCTTCTAAAGTTATTGACAGTGCCACAGAAGAATTAGCTTAAAAATGGGGTGATCTTATGAATAATGTAAAAAAGCATTTAATGACTGGCGTATCATATATGATTCCTATTGTAGTTGCAGGAGGAATATTATTATCTTTAGGCGTAATTATTGGAGAAGAAACTGCGATTGGTGAACAATTAGTTAATTATGGTGTATGGACTTTAGGTCTTATGGTTCCCATGATTGCTGGATATATTTCTTATTCAATTGCTGATAGACCAGGTGTAGCTGTTGGTTTGGCAAGTGGTGTTTTTGCTAGTGAATTAGGAACAGGATATATAGGCGGGATTTTAGTTGGTTTTTTTGCAGGTTGGATAACAAATCAATTAAAAAAAATACCTATGCACCACCATATAGCTGTAATAAAACCAATTATGATCATTCCTTTGTTAGGGATTGGAGCCTCAGCACTTTTTATGTATATCATTTCCATTCCTTTAACACCTGCTATGGAAGGATTAGAGAAGTGGCTCGTATCATTAGAAGGAAGCAATTTATTATTTCTTGGATTTATTATAGCTGCTATGATGGCCTTTGATATGGGAGGACCAGTAAATAAAATTGCACTGGCATTTGCTTATGCTACTTTGGCAGAAGGGATATATGCTCCAATGGCAGCATGTTGGATAGGAATAATGGCTGCACCTTTAGGGTTGGGGTTATCTACCTTGATCTTTCCTAAAAAGTTTTCGAAGTCTGAAAAGGGGAATTCTGTTCCAGCTATTATTATGGGATCTTTAGGTATTACAGAAGGAGCAATTCCATATGCAGTGGCGACTCCATTAAAAGTTATACCGGTTATTACATTAGCCTCAGGAATAGGTGGTGGAATTGCTTTGGTATTAGGAGCAAAAGCACCAATCCCTGCTGCCATTGGAATTTGGGGACTCCCTTTTGTACAAAAGCCACTTATGCTCCTAGTAGGACTACTCATATCCATTGTTACTATTGCTTTAGTAGTAGGTCTAATTAGAAAAGAAAGTGATGTAAATGAAGAAGAAGAGGGTCAATTAATGTTTGAATAGATAAATTTATAGGTGGTACTTATGAAGAAACAATTTGATAAAGTAGTAGAGAGAAGAGGGACGTACTGTACACAGTGGGATTATATTGAAGACAGGTTTGGTGAAAAAAACATTTTACCTTTCTCCATATCAGATATGGACTTTCAAACTCCAGTAGAGATAAGAAATCGTATAAAGGAGTGGACAGATCATGGTGTTTTTGGATATACAAGGTGGAATAATAGCGATTATAAAAATGCAATTGTAACATGGTATAAAAAAAGACATGATGCGGATATCGTTAGTGAATGGATTATATATAGTCCTAGTGTTATTTATTCAATTTCACAGCTTATAGCGCTATTAACAAGAAAAAATGATGCCATTGTTATGCAAACTCCAGCATATGATGCATTTTTCAAAACGATTAAACAATCTGAAAGAAAGTTAATAAAAAATCCTCTGTTATATGAAGATGGTTATTATAAGATAGATTGGATAGATCTAGAAAAAAAGCTTGCAAAATCCGAATCAAAAGTATTTTTACTCTGTAACCCCCATAACCCAACTGGTAGAGTATGGCGGAGAGAAGAAATAATAAAAATAGTTAAATTATGCGATTGTTATGGTGTTAAAGTGATCTCTGATGATATTCATATGGATATTATTTATCGGGAAAATAAGTATATTCCAATTATTAATGTTGCCTCAGAACTAAATAATGTATTTATATGTACATCAGGTAGTAAAACATTCAATACACCTAGTTTAGGTGGATCATATGTTATCATTCCGGATCATAAAGTGAGAAGTAAGTATTTATCTTTAATGAAAGATCGGGATGGTTTAGGAAGTGCTCCCATATTTGGTATGGTTGCACTAATAGAAGGATATAACTATGCCGAATATTGGGTTGACGAGTTACGTAAATATTTATATCAAAATATGGAAATAGTGTATGACTATTTAAAAAAAGAGCTTCCATTACTACACTTTTCAATACCTGAATCTACATACCTAGCTTGGATCGATGCTAGCAAACTAAACGCAAGTAATAAGAAGATTCAAGATTATTTGGTTCATGTAGGGAAGGTAGGTATTATGTCTGGTGAAGTATACGGAGAAACTGAAAAATTTCTAAGAATGAATATAGGTTGTCCAAAAGAGAAATTATATGATGGGTTAGAAAAATTAAAGTTTTCGGTGAATCACATGTTAAACGCTTAATGTTTTGAGTGTTTTACAGAGTTCTGTTTTTATCCTGTACATAAGGTGCTTTAAGTCTCCCACTTCAGGAGTTGGATAATCTGTGGGAGATAACAGCAGCACCTAATACTCGATTTATGCAGAGGCCTTTAGGTCATACCATACTAACAATCAGTGGGGGAACGAATGTAAACCTCCACTGATTGAAGATTCACTTTATTGGCATGGTTAGATTACTTCCGTGTTACCACTATTTGATAAAGCAGTTGATTCTTTTTCTTCCAATCACACACCTATACTTAGCCTTCGAAACTCTGCTGCTAAAATTTCAATCCACGCACCTATACAAGGTGCGACGACAAGTCAAGTCGCCGAGGTAATGCAAATGGATAATTTCAATCCACGCACCTATACAAGGTGCGACCGTAATCTTCTAATGTTAAGTCTGCGCGTTTAAATTTCAATCCACGCACCTATACAAGGTGCGACTCTGGTGGCGGAGGATGTGTTTATTTACCTTGAAGATTTCAATCCACGCACCTATACAAGGTGCGACTAGATTTAGCAAATTACAGCATTATGGCATTGATGATTTCAATCCACGCACCTATACAAGGTGCGACTTGAAATAGAAAGTGAATATTGCCATAAGGGTAAAGAGAATTTCAATCCACGCACCTATACAAGGTGCGACATGGTTCTATTGTTTTGCAAGATAAAGCTTGTGTAATTTCAATCCACGCACCTATACAAGGTGCGACTGCGATTTCTTCCTAAAAATTTACAAAAGTCGTATAAAAATGCTTATTTTAAAGAGAAAATCAATAATAATGCTTAAATAATCGTTATTTTAATTCCATAAATTCCCATAAAGTGGTTAAATAGAGGTGCGAATCCCCCGGGGTTTTCATGTGCACTTCAGGTTCGCACTAAAAATAAGCTAATTTTAATTATGCACCTCTATTATACGACAGTTTAAAATAAAGATCACTTAACTATGATAAAATCAACAAAAGAATCACTACCTAGTTAATGGTTCTTTTCTGAGATGAATTTAAAGGAGTATTTTTTCGGGTGGTAATATACTTTAGAATACTCAAAGGGCTTCCCATCTTCAAACACTGTAAAGGCTTTTAAAAATAGCAATGGTTGATTATCCTGCAATTGCAGGATTTTTTTTAGCTCTTCATTAGGAAGAATTGGTATTAATTCACCGTACCTCTTGTCAATGGTGTATCCTTTATTTTCAATATAATTGTATTTAGATTTTTTTATCACCTCAATAGAAAAATCAGGAAACAAATCAACGGGTAGAAAAGATTCCTCCAATAAAAACGGCTCATGATCTGCATAACGTAGTCGCTTCATATAGTAGACCTTTTCATTATTCGAGATATTTAAAATCTCTTGAACTTCATCTGTAGGATCCGTCAACTTAAATTCTAATACTTCATTTTTGGGGTTATTTTGCAATTTTTGCATCTCTTCAGTAAAGCCCTGTAAATGAAGAATATTATGCTCTACTTTGTTGTGGGCAACATACGTCCCGCTACCTTGTATGCTATAAAGTAATCCTTCTTCAACTAAAAGCTTTATCGCCTGCCTAACGGTGACTCGACTAACTTCATAAGTCTTTGCTAACTTTGCTTCAGCTGGGATGGCGTCACCTTTAGCAAGTTTAGATCCGATAATATCTTCCTTAATTTTATTTGCTATTTGCCTATATAGTGGCAAAGAATTATTCCACATTCATTTCCCTACCTTTCATAATGCTACATTTAGTTTACCATTTGAATACGAATTCTCATAACTAAACAATATAGCTTAGAAGTTGTATTAAAATTGTATTGTTTTTGTATTAGTTTTATGCTATTATGTATGTAATACATCTGAAAGGGGTTTCGCATATGAAGAAACAAAATTTAGTAATCGTCGGTGGCGGAAGTACTTATACTATTGGAATGATCATGAGTCTAATTGCAGAAAAGAAAAATTTTCCCTTAAATTCAATAACATTTTATGATAATGATGAAAAACGTCAGGAAAAAGTTGCTAAAGCAACCTCCATCATTTTAGATGAATATTATCCAGAATTAGAATCTTTCCATTATACAACGGATAAAGAAACAGCTTTTACTGGAATTGATATTGCTTTTATACAAATCAGAACTGGTGGACTTCAAATGCGCGAGCTGGATGAACAAATCCCATTAAAATATGGGGTAGTCGGACAGGAAACATGTGGTCCAGGTGGGATGGCATATGGATTACGCTCTATTAGAGATATGATAGAGCTTGTTTACGATATTAAAAAGTACTCCAAGGATGCTTGGATTCTAAATTATACAAATCCAGCAGCCATTGTAGCAGAAGCGTTGAAAAGAGAATTCCCGCAAGAT
This sequence comes from Virgibacillus sp. 6R, assembly GCF_001895305.1. Taxonomy (NCBI): domain Bacteria; kingdom Bacillati; phylum Bacillota; class Bacilli; order Caryophanales; family Bacillaceae; genus Virgibacillus; species Virgibacillus sp. 6R. The sequence continues at coordinate 3,369,879 of NZ_CP017762.1, forward strand.
CCTAAGCTATTAAACATTTGCGATATGCCAATTGCTATCATGCATAGCTTTGCAACGATGCTAAACAAAAACATATGGGATTTAGTCCCATCTTACTTCGGTCTCAATCATTTTGGCTGGTTTACGAAAATCGAGGATAGTGAAGGGAATGATTTAACCCAAATCATCAAAGATACTATTATGGGTGAAGGATTTGTACCTACAGATCAGGAAATTGCTAATGATCAATCATGGCAGCAGACATTTGAACAAGCAAGAAAAATGCTGATTGATTTCCCAGAGTTTCTACCAAATACGTACTTGCAATACTATCTCTATCCAGACGATTTAGCTAAAAAAGAAAGCCTTACGAATACTCGTGCACGCCAAGTAATAAATGGGCGGGAAAAAAGAATAACCGAGCTTTGTAACCAAATTATTCAAGACAAATCTACTAAAAACGTTGAACTACATGTTGATATTCATGGAGTTTACATGGTCAAAGCAGCAGCTTCGTTAGTTTATAACTTAAAACAAACATATATTGTCATGGTAGAAAATAACGGAATTATTTCTAACATACCAGATGATGCTACGGTTGAAGTTCCGGCCTTGTTAACAGCTAGTGGTCCTAAGCCTTTCTCTGTTGGTAAAATCCCAACTTTTTATAAAGGTTTAATTGAAAATCAGTTTGCTTACGAAAAGTTAGTCGCAGATGCATACTTTGAAAACAGTTATACCAAAGCTCTACAAGCGTTAACCTTAAATAGAACGGTTGTTCACGTTCCTACTGCAAAAGCTATACTTGATGATTTAATTGAGGCTAATAAAGGCTATTGGCCAGAATTGCAATAAGAAAGACGGTAAGTTCTTGTAAACTAGAAATTTTTTAACGAATAAAAGTTAGGACATAAGGGGGTGGTTCTTGCTTTTGGGATAAAAATTGACAACGTAATTGCTGTGGTAAAACGCGTTCATTTTTTTGATTAGATACAGGTAATGTTAGTAAATGCAATTTTCTAACAATAAAATCACCAACATAAGGGAAGGGATTAAAAGTGAAAAAACTAATTATCAATGCTGATGATTTTGGATATTCACGCTCAGTTAACTATGGAATAATTGATGCGCATACAGATGGCGTGCTAACGTCCACAACTTTAATGACCAATATGCCTGGTGCAGAACATGCTTATCAATTAGGAGAAAAACATAAAACACTAGGAATTGGCGTCCATTTGACACTTACATGTGGAAAACCAATCTTAAAGAATCACCACACATTAGTAGATGCGGATGGAAATTTTAAAAAGCTTTACCATTACCAAAAACTATTCCATATTGATACAAATGAATTATATGCAGAATGGAAAGCGCAAATTGAAGCATTTTTAGATTCCGGGCTTGCGCCTACTCACTTAGATAGTCACCATCATATTAACAACTTAGAACCTATATTGCCTGTATTCCTAGAATTAGCGAAGGAATATAAGTTACCAGTACGCCACAATTTTAAAATAAAACCCGAATTTGGAACACTAATCACAACAGATCATTTTGAATACAATCCTGAAATACTATTAGGAGATGTAAACACAATAGTAGAGGAGTATAAAGAAGCACAAACAATAGAAATCATGTGTCATCCTGCTTATTTAGATAAATCGTTAATGACAGGATCATCTTATGCGACACCACGGATTGAAGAATTAGCAATGCTTATACATCCAGATGTAAAGAAAAAATTGCAACAACACTTTCAATTAATGACGTATCGTGAGTTAGAAAAAGAGGAGGCTTAAAACGATGAGAAAGTTTATGCAGAAGCTTGGTAAATCCATGCTTATTCCAATTGTTGCGATGCCGATAGCTGGTATTTTATTTAGACTAAGTGCAGGAGATTTATTGGATTGGAAGTTGTTTCAAGCTGCAGGGGTCATTTTTGCGAATATGGATATGCTGATTGCCATTGGTATCGCAATGGGACTAGCTAAAACAAAGGATCGTGGCATACCTGCGCTAACAGGCTTCTTAGCAATAACTGTTTTAAATGAAGGATTAACCCTAATGAATCCCGACTTAGATATGAGTGTTTTTGGAGGTGTTATAGCTGGTTTAATTGCAGCAGGCATCTATAACCGATTTAAAGATACAAAATTGCCAAGTATGTTTTCGTTTTTTGGTGGAGAAAAATTTCCAATTACAATGATTATTTTAACGATGATACCTGTCGCAGGAATTTTCTCTCTCATATGGCCCTATGCTCAACAAGGTATTGATTCATTTGCTCAAGCTCTCGTTGGTCTAGGTGCAGTAGGGATATTTATTTTTGGATTTTTAAATCGCTTTCTTTTACCGTTTGGATTACATCATGTGCTAAATACGTATATTTATTTTGGTCTTGGAAGCTATGAAAATGCATCTGGGGAAGTTGTAACCGGAGAAATTACTAGATTTATGAATGGAGATCCAACTGCTGGATACTTCCTTGGTGGATTTTTTATCGTCATGATTTTTGGGGTTCCAGCAATAGCTTTAGCTATAGCGAGAGCCGCTCATAAGAAAAAGAAAGCGGAGACAAAAGCGTTAATGAGTTCTGGAGCATTGACGTCAGTTGTTGCCGGGTTGACAGAACCAATTGAATTTACCTTTATATTTACGTCACCATTACTATACTTTATTCATTCCGTATATACCGGCTTAGCAGGAGCGACTTTATATTTATTCGGCGTTAGGCACGGATTTTCGTGGGGAGGAAGCGTCATTGATTATGGTCTAAATTTAAGTCTTTCTGACAGCGGTTTAATGATCATTCCTATTGGATTAGCATTTGGATTACTCTATTATTTTACATTTTATACGATTATTGTTAAGAAAAATATAAAAGTTATCGGTAGAGAAGATGATGTGGAATTCGGTTTTCAGGCAGATGAAAAGGAGCAGTCCTTGAAGCTCTCGCACAATAAATTTGAATATATGGCAAAAAAGATATTGGAAAATATAGGCGGCAAGGAAAATGTAGTCGATTACGAAAACTGTATGACACGCCTAAGGTTGGTAGTTAAAGATGCCTCTCTTGTTGATGAAGATAAAATAAAACAGACGGGTGCACATGGCGTAGTTAAAGTCGATAATAAACATATCCAAATTATTATCGGGCCTGAGGCGGGAACAGTTTTGACTGAATTTAAAAAGCACATAGAGAAGTAAGGTCGTATAAAAAATAAGTGTAAAATTGGGTGAGAACTATAATTTTACACTTATTTTTTGCGTGCGCCCTGCATGGGCGAAAACTTGGTGGTGAAAGTCCACTACAGGCTTGGCAGTAGGAACTGTTAGCGGAAGGCAAGGTGGCTATCGTGAGGTAGTGGCTGAAGGAAGCTGGACGCAAACTCCTGAACTGACGAACAGAAATTAGATAGAAGGCTGAATTAGGTCGGATAAATCTGCGCAACAAGATAAAGTCCAATACTGCCCGAAACCTATACAGTAAATCTAACAGTTACATGGGAGGAAAGTTTTCGCTCTTACCGGGGGAGGTCTTGTGAGGGTGCAGTGGGAGTTGAATGATAACGAATCAGCACAACCAAAGCGGGGACGTTTTGGTGAATCACAAGAAGTCAGCAGAGGTCATAGTAATGTTAACTGACGAAACATGAAGGACCGAACAATAGAAATTTTGAAAGCTCTAGGAGGTGTGGAAGGTGCGACAACTGCAGAAAACAGGAGAATCTGGCTATCGGCAGAGAGATAGTGTGGAACATGAAGGGTATGTCGAAGCGCATAGTACTTTTCATGGTGAACAGAACAATCAAAATGGTGTATCCAATCTGTTTGAAAGAATCCTATCAAGGAACAACTTAAATCAAGCTTACCTTCAAGTAGTCAGAAATAAGGGAGCAGCAGGGATCGACGGTATGACGTACGACCAGCTACTTCCATACTTGAAGGAACACAAGGAGGAACTATTAACCCAGTTACGTCAAGGAAAGTATAAACCGCAACCCGTTCTGCGGGTTGAAATTCCGAAACCAGATGGTGGAAAGAGGAAACTGGGGATTCCTACAGTCATCGATCGAATGCTTCAACAAGCTATCAACCAAGTGTTACAACCGATATTTGAACCAACGTTCTCCGATAATAGTTTTGGGTTTCGTCCAAAACGTAGTGCGCATCATGCCATCATACGGGCGAAATCGTACTACGAACAAGGGTACAAATATGTAGTGGACTTGGATATGAAATCCTACTTCGATACGGTAAATCATGACAAACTCATGTACTTCGTGGAAAAACAGATATCTGATAAGCGAGTGCTTCACTTGATAAGACGATACTTATTAAGTGGAATTATGATTAACGGTATCTTCGAAAAATCAGAACAAGGAACGCCGCAAGGCGGAAACCTATCTCCGTTACTCAGTAATATCTATTTAAATGAACTAGACCAACTATTGGAAAAGCGTGGTCATCGATTCGTTCGTTACGCAGATGATTGTAATATCTATGTGAAAAGTAGAAGAGCAGGATATCGAGTAATGGATAACATTACTACCTTTCTTGAGAGAGATTTGAGTCTAACCGTTAACCGAGAAAAGAGTGCGGTTGGAAGCCCTTTGAAACGGAAGTTTCTTGGCTTCTGTCTATTAGCCACGAAGAATGGGGTTAAAATTCGTCCTCATAACAAAGCGAAAGTGACCGTTCAAGAGAAACTCAAGCGAATCACCAAACGCAATCGTGGGCGGAATCTTGAAGTGATTCTAAAAGAAATCCAGCAACTTATGACAGGGTGGATAAATTACTATGGCATAGGGGAAATGAAAGGATTCATGAAGAATCTAAATGGATGGTTGAAGCGACGAATTAGACAATATATTTGGAAACAGTGGAAAAATCCACGTACGAAAAGAAAGAATCTAATTCATTTAGGCATCGATAAACGTAAAGCTTATGAATGGTCGAATACAAGAAAAGGTTACTGGACTATATCAAGTAGCTATGTACTCCATCGTTCATTGACAGATAAAGAACTGGCGTCGAGAGGATATAAAGATATCGCTCTTCAATACCAGTTCGTACACTCAAACTATTGAACCGCCGTATACGGAACCGTACGTACGGTGGTGTGAGAGGGGCGAAAAGTTATTTAGCTTTTCCCTCTACTCGATTGTTATCTGAAAGGTATTGTAATAAAATGAGTAATGCTTAAGAGCGCAATGAATCCGTGTAAGGATAAACGCGCATTGCATTGAGAAAGTTGGGCAATAAAGCAAGAAAGTCGCGTATCAAAATAGAAAAAAAACGCGTCAAGACAAGAAAATGAACATGTACACCATAGATTGTGTATGTCGCCGCTCAATAATATGACGTTATAAATAAGAGTAAAGTTAGACTTTTAAAGTCAACAAACAGGGATGTTAGACATATGTACTCTCCATGTCTGCTAGGATTAACGAGTGCGTTTAGCACGGTTGTACAAGTTACGATCAGGGCGAACCGCAGGCGGAAAAATACATTTCAATCCACGCATCTATATAAGGTGCGACTGCGTTCCTCTAAAAGTTTACAAAGACAACGAAAAGTACTTATTGCAAAAGGGAAAGTCAAAAAACAAGCTTTATTTCCTTAATTTTATTCCACTTATTTACATAAAGAAAATAAATATTGGTGAGTCCCCGGGATTTCTATGTGAACTTCAGGTTCGCATCAAGCTAATTTTAATACTATTTCTTATCACCCATTTACATTCAATTTGGCTGTACCTGAACCCATAGCAATATATGAAGTTATTATGCACTTGTGAAAAATGTGGGCATCTACATCACTTATGAAATCCTCAAAACCTTTCTCTTCTAAAAAGATTTCAAAGGACGATCTGAGAATATGTTGATTATAATTAAACTTTCTCTTTTAGTTAACTCTTCTGCAGTAGCAAGAGAATTGTCTTCATCCCTTGCTCTCCTTTGTTCATTATAATGTTGTAGGGAGCAAATTCAGATAACGTTAAATATGTGAAAACATAATTTGAATGAAAAAACAGCTAATTTGCCGTTAGTTGCATTATGAAAAATTTTGCAAGTCCCCACGGAATGGATGGAGAGTCTGTGGGTGATTTGTTGTGTAGTGAAGTTTTATACGTATTTTTGGGCGAAATGGTGAGGGATACAACTGGCAAAGGGGGCAACAGTAATTGTCTGAAAAAGCTTATTTTTAAAATGAGAAAACTATTTTTCGCTTCATTACGAATATATAAGTAGGCAAGATGGAGATAGTGAACGGATGAACGGATGTGATCACAAGAGTAATGACACAGGAAATGAAGTGGATAAAGGCAATCAAGAAAAAATCAAGTGAACAGGCAGCAAATCAACTTATAAGCAAGTACTATCACGAAGTTTTTGGATTTATTTATAAACAGACGTTAGACCGCGAGCTTACAAAAGATATCACGCAAGATATATTTATTAGCGTACTAAGAACCATTCATAGCTTTGATGGCAGGGCATCATTTCGAACTTGGTTGTATAAAATTGCTAACTCAAGGCTGATCGATCATTATCGATCAAAATACTATAAGCAAAACAAAAAGACGGAGCCCATTGATGAAAAAACGGTTTACGAATCGATTGAATTTACGATAGATGTAGAAACGAAGGATGAGGCTCGTAAAGTGTTAGAAGTGCTTGCCAGGTTTGATCGAGAACTTCAACAGATTGTAAGACTGAAAATATATGGTGAGTATACATTTTCGGAGATAGCAGCGAGTTTAGAGCTTCCAGAGTCAACAGTAAAAACGAAATATTATGCGACGATACGCAAACTAAAAAATATATTAAAAGGAGAATGGAGATGAAAAATAATTCAAAAGATATTCCGTATTTGGATGAAAAGTCAATGCAAAGAGAAATTTCAACCATTATTATAAATGGATTAGACCCTAAAGCTTCTTTTTGGTCCTATTTAGCAACCATTTATCAACAGATTGGATTTAAATTTATGTTTAAAGACTTTGTAGAAATAATTTTCACATTACTTATATCTGTTATTATTGTTCTCGCATTTATACTCAGCACTATCGAATATATCCATATAAGAAATGTTAATTTGTATACGATTGTATTTATTTGGTCTCCGATGACGTATATGGTGATGGCGTATTTGTTCTTTGTGAATCAGAAGCAAAAGACAACGTATGAAGTGGAAATGACTTGTAAATATAATCTCCACCAGTTAGCAGCTTTTCGTATGCTCATGTTTAGTGTGATTAGTATGATTATGAATGGTCTGTTTATATATGCATTAATGTTTCAACATGCTTTAAATTATTTCTATGCATTTTTATTATCAAGCTCGTCATTATTTTTGTTCGCGCTAGTATTTTTATATGTGCAATTTCATACAAAAACTCGTGCTTCTAAAATAATTCTACTAATTATGTGGTTATTCAGCAATTTGCTCGCGTCCTATTATAGTACGAGCTTTTATCTGAATTTCTTAAAACAAATTCCGTTTTATGTGTACGGAGTTATTACTATAGTTGCGATCGTTTTTTATGTGAAAAGTTTAAAAGGATTATTATTTACCCAAAAAATGAAGGGATTGATTTAAGTGCTAGTTTTAAAGGATGTAAGCAAAAAGTTCGGTAACTTTACAGCACTAGAGGATATAAATCTGGAATTCAATAATGGAATCTATGGTTTATTAGCACCTAATGGGGCTGGAAAAACAACATTAATTAAAATGCTTGTTACGCTTTTATTTCCTACTAAGGGTGAAATCGAATATGACGGAACCGAGATTACGTCACTTGATGAACAATATAGAAATGTACTAGGCTATCTTCCTCAAGAGTTCGGTTATTACAAAAACTATACATCGGAAAAATATCTAAATTACTTAGCCGCATTAAAAGGACTGGACAAGAAAGAGACGAAAAAAAGAATTTCAGAACTGTTAGAACTTGTTGGTCTAGGAGATGTTACGCGAAAAAAAATGAAAAAGTTTTCGGGTGGAATGATACAGCGTGTCGGAATTGCACAGGCAGTGTTAAACGATCCGAAGATTCTTATTCTCGATGAGCCGACTGCAGGATTAGACCCGAAGGAACGAGCACGTTTTCGTAAGATATTAACAACCTTGGCGCGCGATAGAATTATTATTCTCTCTACTCATATTGTTTCAGATGTTGAATCAATTGCCAAGGAAATTATTATGATTAAGAATAAAACCATTCTATACAAAGATACAGTAGCTAACATTAGTAATACTCTAGATGGGAAAGTTTTTGAAGCAGAAGTAAGTTTTTCAGATTTGAATGTCATCCGTGAGAAATATCAGATCCTCTCGGAAAGACAAGAGAGAGAAAAAATGACCATTCGATTTATTACTAGTGATCAAACGAATGAAAAGTGGAAAAGGGTTACGCCTACCTTAGAAGACGTCTTTCTGTATGTTTATGAAGATGACGAGACGCTGGCAGGTAGTGTGTAATGATAATCAAAGAGGAATTATTAAAACTAGTTAAAATGCCAATTATTCCGGTAATTATTCTGTTTTTTATGGCTTTAAATACTGTAATTGTGATGAGTCATTCCTATTTTAAGGAAGACCTGTCCGTCTTAACCGATCTTGTTGATACTTATGGATATGAAATAAATGAAAACATGATGAAAGAGTTTGGAAAGGATTATCAAGACAAGATTGCTTGGGTAAATGAGGTTGCCCCTGATGATAATAAGGTTTATCAACACTCCTCTGAATTACTATCGGACGATTCAATCCACTATGAAAATAGACTTAGCAATAGCGACTATCAAAGACTGCTGAAATACAGCATTATAGAGGGTTATTATTTAACGGCACAGGATATTGATAAAGCATATGACAGTATAGATCTGGATGGCAGTGCAGAATATCTGATTCGTATGTATGGATTTACAGATAGTGCTGCAGAGGAGATAAGAGCGCAATATCAAAAATTAGCACTACGACTAGATGAACTCATTGATAATGGGGAACATAAGAACCTTTTTTTTACAGGAAAAATATATAAAATGCATTCGCTCCTTTTTAAAGACATTGGAAGGGCGTTAATCTTTGAGCTAATGATTTTGGTTGTATTAATTACTGCTACTATAACAAATTACGAGTTTGAACATCGAACAGCTCTTGTTACCTATACAACCAAAAGAGGACGGAAATTAATCATCGATAAACTAATAGCAGCCATGATTACAAATGGGTGTGTCATGTTTGGATTAATTGGCATGACACTTGGTGCTTTTTTTCTGACTTATGATTATTCAGGGCTATGGAATGTCCCCATAAGCAATTTTTTTAATACGGAAATGCCACTTCCCTATATTTCATGGTGGAACTTATCGTTTATCGAATACGTTGTCTTTTTTGTTCTCTTCATTGTCATTACTCAGCTACTATTCATGGGAGTTTGTTTGATTCTATCTATCTATTTAAAGAACACATACTTGGTATTTTTTGCTTTTCTGATTTTACTTGGTTTAGGGATAGCAATCCCAGGTTTTGCTCCGATGAATAGCAAGTTGGTGTTTCTACTACATTTTAATCCGTTTGCTTTTATTTTAAATCCGCATGAATGGCTGATGGGAAATGGACCATTCACAATCCATTGCTATTATGAAATAGTTACAATTGTTCTATGGGTATTTCTCTTAGGAATTGTAGGTAGCTATAGCGTTTATCGTTTTTACCGGCAGCAATTACAGTAAGGAGTGAGAATATGAGAATCATTTGGTATGAGATTAGAAAACTTTTAAATTGGAAAGTACTAGGTTTAGTTTTACTGATTAGCTTACTATTTTTTGAACAGTTTTTAAGATTTGATTTTGAGCATTTTCCAAATGGTCGACCAGAAGGGGATACTTTTAATGTTACGAAACAAATGATCAACAAATATGGTCAAGAAATGGATGAGAGAGAATTTCAGGATTTTAAAGAAACCTATAAAGAAGAGGTTAATAAAGCAAATGCCTATTTACAGTCTCGGGATGATTTTGCTGAAGTAGGTGTAACCACCTATGAACAATTAACTAATATGGATCAAGAAAATGAAAATGAAACTATTAATGAATTATTCAATGATGTTATGTTTGATAAAGGTATAGATGTGTTTTGGGAATTGCAATCTAGAGAAGCAATTATAGAGTACTATGAGGTAAGAAAAGAGTTTTTTAATGGAGAAACAGCTTCGATCGATGCTCCAGAATGGAAACAGAAAATTCTTGATGGATCTATTAATGAAATATTACCGAGTTTTGTAATTGAAAATTATAATAATTTAATTACTATGTTGTCCATCCTTATCATTCTTAGTGTAATGATCGTAGTCGGAAGAATTTTCATTATTGACCAGCAAAATAATGCAATTTACTTGCAATATACGACCAATATCGGACGCAAACTGTTTAAGAAAAAACTAATGGCATCCATGATAACATCTTTTCTTATTACAAGTGTGTATATTGGTGCATTTTTAATACTATATTCTTTTAATGATACACAGATCTTTTTTGAATCAAGTTTGCACTCCTTTAATGCCTTTACTTTTAATTGGCTAGATATGACTTTCTTGCAGTATATATACCTAACCATCATTGGTGTATATTTGCTAGCATTAGTAGCTGCTGCCGTAACGACCTATTTATCAAGAGTTGTTAGTAATTATATTTCGCTAATTGGTGTACAGGTTCCAATAGCAGTCGTATTAATTATTCTAATATTTGAATATCTGGTGTCAAACTTATTTAACACTGCGTATCCTATGTGGATTACAATCGGAACTTATTTAGGATTATTAGTCCTTGGAGCATCCTTTTTAATAGTAAGGTGGAAAAAAGAGCGAAAAATAGATATTGTATAAAGTAAGTTTACCGTTGATAGTTAAAACAGATATGCAAAAACGATGGAATATAAGACAAATTTCAAAAAAGGATCTAAAATTATAAACAGTACCTAATAAAAGATTCCAATCATCCTTGATGACGGGAATCTTTTTCATTGTTAGTGCTTAATTAAACTTCAATTTTGATGTTTTCTCCGCTAATTGATCCGCACACCTATGTGAGATGCAACGGAAAATCATTGTAAAAAAATGTCAATAAAACGTGATTTCAACTCGCCTGTATAATGTGCGATGTGAAAACAATGTAGAAAAACAAGGTCATATCAATTTCAATCTACACATCTAAACAGGATGCGACGGTAAATCTATCCCAAATAAGGAATTAAGAAATGAGTGAATTAATAAAGCGATGTTTGAATAAAATGAAATGATAATACAATATTTTTAATATTATTTTGATTATCTATTTCAAATATTAACTTTCTATGGTACTATGAAATTGATAAAAAGTAGAGATTATACAATATCTGATGAAAGCGATTGCAATTAATGGCAGGAAAAAGCTAAGGGGGTAATTATGGATGAAGTAGTCTCCATTACAGAGAAACTTGGCTGAAACCTATGTTTTCGAATTGGATCAGAAACAGGTGCTACTATGACCTCGAGATAGAGATACCTGAAGAGATCGTGGCTGCTATCTCATATGTTCAGCTCGTATATTGGGATTAAAAACAAGTAATAGGTATAAGTTCGAGATCCTTGTTAGATGTAAATAATAGCTCTGATAATCGTGTCAAAGTGGGCAGTCTCTCAAGTTTGGTACTTATGTGGATCGCAACAAGGTCATTTTCAAGATATGAAATTAAAGTGAGTGATAATTAATGAAACTCGGTTTAGATGTATTTTTAGACAGAGAATATAAACAATTTAAAGGTCAAAAAATTGGTCTAATAACTAATATTACAGGGGTGAATAAAAGATTAATTTCATCTATTGATCTATTTCATGAACACTCCGCTATTGAACTTACGGCTTTATATGCACCAGAACACGGTATACGTGGTGATGCTAAAGAAGGAGAAAAAGTTGAATCAACCGTGGATCCTTATACAGGACTACCAGTGTATAGTCTTTATGGCGCTACTAGAAAACCATCAAGGGAGATGTTAGATCCAGTAGATGTTTTAGTTTTTGATTTACAAGATATCGGCTCCAGATACTATACGTTTATTTATACGATGGCTTATGTGATGGAAGCATGTATGGAGCTGGGAAAGCAATTTGTTGTATTGGATAGACCTAATCCAATATCTGGAGCGAAAATGGAAGGTAATTTGGTTGAGGAAGATGTTCGTTCTTTTGTAAGTCTTTTGCCAATTCCAAATAGACATGGGATGACAGTAGGTGAACTTGCATTATTATTTAAAAATGAATTTGGTTATGATTGTGAATTAACAGTTGTTGAAATGGATGGCTGGAAAAGAGAGATGTACTTTGACCAGACAGGTTTGTTCTGGGTGTCTCCATCCCCAAATACTACTACATTGGATATGAGTATATTGTATTCAGGAACTTGTTTAGTAGAAGGTACAAATTTATCAGAAGGCAGAGGTACAACGAAACCGTTTGAGGTTATTGGTGCTCCGTTTATAGATGGGCAAAGGTTAGCAAAGGTTTTCAATCAGAAAAAAATAAATGGTGTATTGGCAAGATCGACATCATTCAAACCTTTCTATCAAAAGTATAAAGATGAACTATGTGGAGGCGTTCAGCTTCATGTGGAAAATCGACATCTGTTAAACTCTTTAGAAGCAGGGGTTATTTTACTTGAAACCATCGCCGCTCTTTACCCTAATGAATTTTCATTTATAAAAAATGAAAACAATAAATACTTTTTTGATTTATTGGCTGGTACAAAATCTTTAAAGCAATTAATTATAGAAGAAAACGGAAGAGAGTTTATGAATTCTTGCGAAAATAAACTGCAGTATTTCCAACAATTAAAAGAACCATATCTCATATACAAATAGAATGAATAAATTGTCAATTTTACAACTGAAATGCGAAAACATGACAATCGATAACATGTCTACTATAAAAGTTTTAACAATGATAATGAAGATATGTCAGTTGCATATAGCGTACAGAAAGTGCTTCCTAAAGTAGAAGAGGCTGTTGAAGCGGTGTAGCAGCAATTGAAAAAGGTGGGGAATTATATTATATAGAGCAAGCACAAGTGGACGTAATGGTACTTTGGATGCTGTGGAATGCCCTCCTACTTTATAGTACGCGCCAGCAGATATGGTGCAAACTATCGATGAAACATAAAAAACTGTTGAAGGTGCGAAGGATGATGAATTCTTAGGTTCAACGATCTGATGAATCATAATTGACGGAGCATGATTTGGTCGTTGGAATTGCTGCGAGCAGGAGTCCCCTACGTTATAGGTGCATTAAAATATACAAAACAACTAAGTGCGATCTCTGTAAGTCTTACAAGTAATAAAAATTCAGTTATAAGCAAATATGCAGATATTAAAATTGAAGTAGTAACTAAACCAGAAGTGTTGACAGGATCAACACGTATCGAAAGCAGCTACAGCCCATAAATGCTATTAAATATGATTATAATCACAGTGATGATAAAACTGGGAAAAGTGTATGAAAATTTTATGGATGATATAAAGATAAGTAATGAGAAATTAAAAAGTTCGAGTTAAAAATATTGCTTTAAATACTACGAATGCATCAGTAGAATACCCGAAGAAGTTTTAAAACAAACGAATTAGGAAATCAAACCAGCAATTGTTATGATAAAAACAGGTGTTTCGATAGAATTAGCAAATAATTATATAAATGAAGCAAATGGTTTTGTATGCCAGGCAATTTGAATTAGCTGATAAAAGAGGAATAAAATAGTGATTTCCTATCCAATATCAAACTGGTGATGAAAAACAGATCGTTACTTTATGGAATGAATCCCTTTGGAAAGATCCAATCATTCCAAACCGCTTTAGAAATTTAGTGTTATCGGATATTAATTTTATCCAGAAGTCCTTTAATTAGTATTTGATCAAAATATAAACTTATTGGGTGTGAATGCGCTGTCAGAAGATTATCCACCATACTTGGAACCGATCTTGAACCAGATAAGGGCTGGATTCCCTTCTTCTTTGTGGATAAACATTATCGTAAATCGGGTGTTGGTTCACGGCTTATACTGAAGCTACTAACTTTGTAAAAAAGCATAGGAGGAAGTACGCTGTTTTCTTTGCATCTTATGCTCCAAATTATATTATGCCTGGTATTGGCGAAAGGGCTTATCCAGAAGCGTATCAATTTATCTTAGCGATTTAGCAACTTTATTCCCGATTACAATCCAGTGGATTTAAAGCTGACTAATGAAGTTAGAGAGCTCGTCCAACAAAGAGAGAGTGAAGGGGATAAGTTTAATCAAGTAGAGCATCAGGATCTGTATGAATTAATTCAATTTGTTAATACTGTAGGGAGATTTGAGAGAAGGTTTGCTAACAAGGGCTACCCATGGAAAAGGATCCTTGTTGCTAGACAAAAAGGTAAAGTTGTTGGATTCTGTATATAAGGCGGTTATGAAGGAATTCCAGAAAGGATTGGACCTTTAGGACGGGCCCCTGATCAGCAAGGAAAGAAATTGGAGAAAATTATACCAAATTTTATGCTTGCAACATATGAAAGCTGAAAGTCTGCACAGGGCTTCGTTTCTATGGACGGGGGAGAAAACGTCTGCAGGCTATCTTTACTCAAAACAAGCTTCCAGATAACTCGTAGATTCTATGTAATGAAAAAAGAAATTTAATAGTAAAGTGAGTTGAGGTTATGACAAATGGTGGTTTAGTTATATTAGCGGAAATGCTGGATAAATTGCCTCCTTCAGAAAAGAAGATTGCATCCTATATTCTAGATCATCCACAAGAATCAATTTCTTTAACAGCAAATGAACTAGGAAAAAGGAGCTCAACCAGTGGAGCCGCAGTCATCCGTTTATGTAAATCCCTTAATTTGAAAGGGTTTCAAGATTTAAAGTTAAGAATTGCTGGGGATTTGCAGAAGCCTGATGATCAAGTAGGATATCAGGATATACAGCCAAACGAATCGGCTAGTTCTATTATTAAAAAAATGACCGATAACTCGATTCAAACTATTCGTGAAACAGCTAATTTGCTTAATACAGAGGAATTGCAAAAAGCAGTGGAGGTGATGAGAGGAGCTAGGCAGATTCATTTTATCGGTGTAGGGGCTTCGAGCATCGCTGCAGAAGATGCTCAACATAAATTTTTACGCATTGATAAAACAGCATATGCATTTAAAGATATGCATATGGCCGCAACGCTTGTGGCTAACGCATCTGAGGACGATGTGGTGGTAGGTATCTCTTTTTCAGGAGAAACACAAGAAATTACGAAAATATTGCAATTGGCAAACGAAAATCAAGCTACTACAATAAGTTTAACGAGGTATGGCAAATCAAATGTGTCCGACCAAGCGAAGATTAATTTGTATACGTCAGCGACTAATGAACCGACGTTTCGAAGTGGAGCTACATCTTCAAGGATTGCTCAATTACAAGTCATTGATATTCTGTTTATGTGTGTCGCTTCGTTACAATATGAGGATAGCGTGAAGCATTTAGGGGCTACAAGAGATGCAGTTGACTTTTTTAAATGGCAGTGGTAAAAAACCTTAAATACGATTATAGACAATGGAGGGTTAGCTCGTTATGGGTTAATCCTTTCGTTTAATGGAGGCGGATATTATGTATTTTTTAGGTATTGACGGAGGTTGAACCAAAACAAAAACAAATTAGGAATGGTTAAGGCAGAGGGAACAGTGGGAGCGACAATAATGGGTTAGATGCGGCGACGATGAGACATGAGTTTGAAAAATTGTTTGTAAGTAATATTGCAAGAAAGCGGGAATTCATCATCTAAGTGAGCTTAATGCTGTTTTCGCTGGTCTCTCAGGTGTTAGCAGATTAGGTGATAAACAATAGATGCAAGAATTGCTTTCATCGCTTGTAAATTATGAATGTGACGTATACGTGGATAACGATGCCGTAACTGCTTTATATTCTGGAACACTTGGACAACCAGGAATCGTACAAATATCTGGAACTGGACCAATTACATATGGCATTAATCAAAGAGGCGTTCATGAGTGTGTCTGTGGATAGGGGCATTTTATTGATGAGAGGGGAAGTGGCTTTAGTCTTGGGAGAGATGTATTAAGTGTTGCGTTTCAAGCGTATGATGGCATGCAAAAGCCAACTATTTTAGAACTGTGGAGCATTATCAAGAAAACCATCGCCGGATGTCATTCAATTTGTGGGGGCAATTTTTGCTGTATTAAAAGTGAAAGGTATCGCTGTTGACGAAAAAATGTTTGTCAAAAATTATAATCCATCAAGAGGGTGAGTAAAATTGAAGATATTGGCCTGGAATTATTCTTATTTAGAAGAAATAGTTAGTCTATGGAATCGGGAGTTGGGGAGTGATTTTCCAATGAAAAAAACACTTTTTAAACAAAATAGCTTTCAAGATCAGAATGTATGCCCCGATGCTTCTTTAATCGCTTTGGATAATGGAAATGTTATTGGTTTCATTGTTGCGAAAATTTGGCAGGAAAAACTGCCAGTTCAAATGTCTGAAACGACAGGCTGGATTCAAGTGCTTCTCGTTGATCAAAGTTACAGGAACAAAGGAATTGGTACAAAGTTGCTTTCACAAGCAGAAACAGTTTTATTTAATAGAGGTGTAAAGCAAATCTTACTAGGCCGTGATCCTTGGCATTACTTTCCAGGTGTTCCTATAAATGATGAAAGAACAAAGCATTGGTTTGCTGCAAGAGGATATGAATCATACGGAACTGAACATGATTTACTGCAAACCTATACTCGGAAAAATGCTATTACTAAACCTGATCTTCCGGAAGTGGAGTTCTCTATACTGGATATCGAGGAAAAAGAGGATTTCCTGATGTTTTTAAATCGATGCTTTCCAGGACGTTGGGAATATGAGGCAATGAAGTATTTTGAACTTGGTGGGACAGGACGTGAATTTATTGTGATGAAAAAATACGGACAGATTATCGGTTTTTGTAGAATTAATGATCCTCAGTCACCGATTATTGCTCAAAATGTCTATTGGGCTCCATTATTTGAAGCATCTCTTGGCGGAGTAGGTCCATTAGGTGTGGATGCTGCAGAGCGCGGTCACGGCTACGGTTTGACAGTGGTTGAAGCAGGCATTGCTGAGCTTAGAAAACGAGGTATTCAAAACATTGTAATTGACTGGACAGGGCTTGTGGATTTTTATAAAAAGCTTGGATTTGACGTTTGGAAAAGCTATGAATCATTTAAAAAATCAATCGAAGAACAGGTGGTCAAGCATGAAGAAGAAAGTTCTAGAATTCCTGCAAAATGAAATCGATCTCAAGCATATTCCTGGTGCAGTTATTCAAGTCTCCTTTCAAGGAGAGATTTTATTAAAAGAGGCGATAGGGAATAGAGCTGTTTATCCAACATCAGCTCCGATGCAGCTTAACACGATTTTTGATCTTGCCTCATTAACAAAAGTAGTTGCTGCATTACCTGCTATTCTAAAGCTAATAGATAACGGCGAAGTACGGTTAGAGGATCCAGTCAGCTTCTTTCTTCCGGCATTCGCTCAAAATGGAAAAGAACAGATAAAAATTCGGCATTTGTTAACACATACTTCTGGATTGAGGGCACACAGGCATTTTTATAAGGAGGGACTTACGAGTGAGCAAGTGTTGGAGCGTATTTATACAGAAAAAATGGAGTCTGAACTGAATACGAAAGTGGTATACAGTGATCTTAACTTTATGATGCTTTACAAAGTAGTGGAGGAAATAACAAGGGAAGCCTTTTATGATTTTGTGGCAAGAGAAATCTTTCATCCTTTAGAAATGACTGAAACGATGTATAATCCTACCTGTGCTCCTGAACGATATGCTGCCACCGAATACAGCCAGCAACTTGGAAATTATAAACAAGGCATCGTTCACGATGATAACGCTCAATCCATGGGAGGCATAAGTGGACATGCGGGTCTTTTTTCTACTATATCCGATTTAAATCATTTTACCTCCATGATTGAAAATGGTGGCATCTATAAAGGAAGACGTATATTGTCAGAAAGGGTTCTAGATTTGTCCAAAAAGAATTATACTTGTTTGGCAGAAGAGCATCGGGGGCTTGGCTGGATGTTAAAAAGTCCTGCATTATCATCCTGTGGCGATCTATTTTCTGATCTGTCCTATGGTCATACAGGCTTTACCGGAACAAGTATGTGGTTCGACCCTGAAATTCAGTTACATGTTATTCTGTTGACTAATCGGGTCCATTATGGAAGACAGCCACATATTATTAGACTACGTCCACGCTTACATAACTTGATAAGAGCACACTTAAATTGAGGTGTGAAAGTGGGAAGTTTGCAGGCGGTACTAGTGAGTTGTTTTTACACATTTACTTAGATAGTTACTCGTCTTTTCTCGTACAAAAAAATAAGTAAGTTTAAGGTTAACCATAATATACAATGGAGATGGATTTTTTGAGCGAAGAGGTTGGAATAATGTAGAATAATAAAAAATATATAGCTTAAACTTAGGGGGAATGGGGTATGAAGCCGATAACAGTTTGTCATTATGATGCATTTAGTAAAGAACCAGGTATGGGAAATCCAGCGGGGGTAGTGCTAAATGGCGATGAATTGGCAGACGAAGAAATGCAAGAAGTTGCTTTCAAAGTTGGTTTTAATGAAACAGCCTTTCCGATTAAATCCGCTGTAGCTGATTTTAGAATATATTTCGTAAGAGGTCTTTAAGTTTTACCATTACGATACTAACCATCAGTGGGGATGAATCAAAACCTCCCACTGTGAAGATTCACTTTATCTGACAAGAGCTTGCTTTACAAATGAGCTCTTATTTTTATGCCTAAGTTTCCTCCTCAAATACAGCATACTACTATAAAGAACCTAGTTTTAGTAGAAGCAAAGTCTATCAGTGTCCTAACCCTCTCTCTGGAAAAAAGGCCTGCAGTATTATCACTCACACCTCCAGAGGGGAGTGTTGTGTACTGAACAAGTCTAAGTGTAGATAAAACGTCTTCTAAATGCCCGATTGGTTTATCTAACATTCAGTAGGTGGAGGAAAGATTTCTCCCTGAGTTGAAGAAACTTCACTTTTTCGGGAATTCGTCACTGCGGCATTTCTAGTATAGTTGTAATTAAATCAAAAATGGACTTTATGAATTTAAAAGATATGTCGATATTTTATACGATAAGCAACTTTATATATATGACGCGACCAGGGAGGATACACCATTGCTTAACCTACTAGAAAGATTAAGATTTAAAAGCTTGAAGATCGGCTGGAAATATGGTTTAACAATAGGAATTATTTTTACTTTATTTGGAATATCTACTGCTGTAGTAACCGTTCTTGCCGTTAATGCTGGAGAAGATGTAAAAGCTATGGAACGAAGAGGGGATAGAGCTATACAACTAACCGATATGGGCTCTATAACACGTACAAAAAGTATTAGAATTATTAGTTACGTGGAAAGTCCGCGAGAGAAAACTATTGATGAATATGAAGCTTACCGGAAGGCATTTAATAATCTAGAAGACGATGTAAAAACAAAAATGGACTCCGAAAAGGAATTAGAACTCTTTAATAAAATCGTTGAATTAGATAAGAAAATGAATAATCTGTTTGTGAATAGAATCATACCTGCTGTGGATAAAGGAGATATGGGCTTAGCAAAAAGTCTTGTAGACCAATCTAGTGTTATTCGATCAGAAAACGTAGACGTACTTGAGGAATTGCGAGAAATTGTTAATGAACAGCGCGATACAGCTATAAAAAAAGTGAATAGTAGTCAAGAGCTGACCATTTATGTATTACTGGGATCGATGGCTGCTTCGGTTATCTTTGGGGTAATTTTAATTATTGTTATTAGTAAGACGATATCCCATAACCTTAATAAAGTGGTGCAAGCAAGTGATCAAATTGCTAATGGAAATCTTGCTGTAGGAACAATTGATTATCATGGAAAAGACGAAATTGGTCATTTAGCTTCGTCCATAAATACGATGAGTCAAAATCTTCGAGATATTATTTATCAAGTTCATGAAGTTTCTCAAACAGTAAGTAGTCATAGTGAGGAATTAACACAGTCTGCAAGTGAAGTCCGATCAGGGACAGAGCAAATTGCTTCAACAATGCAGGAATTATCCACTGGATCTGAAGTACAGGCGAATAATGCTAGCGATTTATCATCAGTGATGGATACTTTCTCTTCTAAAGTAGATGAGGCGAGTGTAAATGGAAAAGCAGTTCACGATTATTCTAATAGCGTACTTGGGATGACAGATGAGGGGAATACACTTATGGGAGCATCTGTTCAACAAATGAGTGATATTAATCAAATTGTTAAAAATGCAGTGGAAAAAGTGAAAGGGCTTGATATACAATCACAGGAGATTTCAAAATTAGTTGAAGTTATTAAAGATATTGCTGAACAAACGAATCTGTTAGCATTAAATGCCGCCATCGAAGCTGCCCGTGCTGGAGAACAAGGCAAAGGTTTTGCAGTTGTTGCGAATGAGGTTAGAAAGTTAGCAGAGCAAGTATCCTTCTCTGTATCAGACATCACAACTATTGTGGCAAATATACAAAGCGAATCTAGTCAGGTTACTAAATCCTTGCGAGAGGGCTATGTAGAGGTGGAAAAAGGGACAAATCAGATTCAAACAACTGGAGAAGCCTTTAATGATATCCAAAAGGCAGTACAAGATATGGTTGTGAAGATTCAAACGGTTACGAGTAACCTAGCTTCAATCTCAGCAAGCGGGAAAGAAATGGATGCATCTATAAAGGAAATTGCAGCCGTAGCGGAAGAATCAGCTGCCGGTATTGAACAAACCGCTGCTTCTGCTCAACAAGCAAGTAGTTCCATGGAGGAAGTTTCTAATAGTTCTGCGGAGTTAGCAGCCTTGGCAGAGAATTTAAATGAGCTTGTACGTAAATTTAAGTTATAAGTGCGAATGAGTGAGACACATATAAAAATCGCACAACAACCTGTTAGCACTGAGCCAGGTATATGAAAATCGTACAACAACTTGTTAGAACCGAGCAACAAGCACCTGATTTCGGTCAACTACTTTTTTGTTCTAACCCAAATTCTATTAATATAGATTAAGAAGAACTCTCTATTTGTTGCCACTTAAAAATGACGAGAACACCTGTGTTTTCGTCATTTTTACTCCATTTAGGAGGCTCTAGAAACTCCACCCCCGATTTCAACGCTATTACCTCGAGTTCTGCTGGTTTGGTTGAGATAGTTGTAGCCGGGGGTTGTTGATATTTTTTGAACCCTTTACAATATATTATGAATACGTACTCCTTTTAAGTTCTGGGTCAATCTGTGATAACGCAAAAAAATCTGTAAAGAAAAACAAATCATTGTTCTAAATGCAGGATATTATCATATATAAATGTAAACGCTTTCTTTATGAGGGGATGTTCAAATGCATGGAGTTGCAACCTTGGGGTTCGTGTCTGTATTACCGCCGCTAATTGCAATTGTACTCGCTTTTTGGACAAGGGATACAATCTTATCGTTAGGAATTGCTTGTGTGATTGGGGTGTTTTTAGCGGGAGAGGGGTTATTAGGATTTCCTAATCTAATGAAGCAGGCTTTAGGTAACGAAGGTTTTTCTTGGATTTTTCTTCTAGAAATATTTATTGGGATACTAATTGCATTTTTTCAACGGAC
Organism: Virgibacillus sp. 6R; assembly: GCF_001895305.1. Taxonomy (NCBI): domain Bacteria; kingdom Bacillati; phylum Bacillota; class Bacilli; order Caryophanales; family Bacillaceae; genus Virgibacillus; species Virgibacillus sp. 6R. The sequence continues at coordinate 3,391,577 of NZ_CP017762.1, forward strand.
AGGAGCGATTCAAAGTTTTTCCGAAATCATCGGTAGAAGACAAAGATCAAGAAAGCGAATTGAAATATCAACGTGGTTTATGGGGCTTTTCGTTTTTTTTAGTGATTACTTTAGTCCAGTATTTGTTGGAACTACAATGCGTAAAGTTACAGATAAAGTAAAAATGTCGCGTGAAAAGCTGGCATATATTTGCGATTCCACATCAGCACCAGTAAGTGTTATTGTTCCAATAACTGGGTGGGCTGTATTTATCTCTGGTCTGTTAATTGGTCTAGGCCCCATTCAAAATGAAACCGATGCGCTAGCTGTATTTACTAAATCAATCCCATTTAACTTCTATGCTGTATTGTCTGTAGTGTTAGTAGGGCTTATCGCTTCTGGAATTATTAAGGATTTTGGGCCAATGCGAAAAGCTGAACTACGTGCACAACAGGAGGGGAAATTAATACGTGACGGATCAACACCATTAATATCAAAGGAATTAACGAATATTGATCCGTATTTTAAAAACAAATTGCTTAGTATTAGATGGAATTTCTTTTTACCAGTCCTGATTATTATTACAATTGCACTTGGTACTTATATCGGGCTCGGTTCAGCTAAAACAATGGAGGCTTTCTTAGCTGCGACTGTATTTTTAGGAATCATCATGCGGTTTCAAGGAATTCCAACCAAAGATATTATGGACACAGCACTTAACGGCATTAAAGGAATTATGCCTGCTGTAATGATACTAGTTTTTGCATACACCATTAATGCATTAAGTGAACAAATGGGAACAGCTACTTACTTGATTCAAATTACAGAAGCTTGGTTAAATCCAGGATTACTACCAGCTATCACATTTTTATTAGCAGCAGTTATCGCCTTTTCTACAGGTACGTCGTGGGGAACATTCGGCATTATGATTCCACTAGCAGTACCACTTGCCATTGGTTTTTCGGGAGGGGAGATCGATATGATTGTTTTATCTACAATTGCAGCAGTTGCTGGTGGTGGAGTATTTGGTGATCATTGTTCACCACTATCTGATACTACTATTTTAGCGTCGACAGGTGCTGCGGTAGATCATATTGATCATGTAAGGACACAAATTCCTTATGCTGTATTAGTAGGGATTATTGGATTGGTCATCTATTTAACACTAGGATTATTAGGATTATAGGGTGGGAGGTTATAAAATGAAGGTTATTGTATTAGGGGGATCTGGGTTACAAGGAAGAGCAGCTTTACAAGATTTAGGAAAAAGTGATGATGTGACGGAGATAGTGTGTGCGGATGTTAATTTCGCCGGAGTAAATCAATTTCGAGATCACCTTGCTATACAAAAGATGTTTTACAGAAAAGTAGACATTACTTCTGAACAAAATGTAGCATCATTATTTAGAGAGGGGGCTGATGTAGTTATTGATCTGTTACCAAAACAATTCAATGATACAATCGCAAAAGCAGCTGTCGAATTTGGAATACCGATGGTGAATTGCTCCTATGCTAATGGGATTTCTAAAGAGACCTACGAGAAAGCTCTGGAAAATCAAGTAACTATTATGCCGGAGGCTGGCTTAGATCCAGGAATTGATTTAGTCTTATGCGGTTATGGAGTTAGTCAGCTAGATGAAGTACATGAATTATATTCTTACTGTGGAGGCATTCCTGAACCAGAGGCGTCCTATAACCCTTTACGTTATAAAATTAGCTGGAACTTTAATAGCACACTAATGTCGTATCAGCGTAAAGCATGCATGTTAAGAGATAGAAAGGTTATTGATATTCCGGTTAGCCATCAGCATGACCAAGAATGGGTAGAGACTATAACTATAGGAGAGCGATCAGATTTAGAGACGATACCAAACGGAGATGCCATTCAGTTTGCAAGCTTACTAGGAATTGAAAAAGAATTAATAAATACGGAACGCAGAACAATAAGATGGGCTGGGCATGCTTCATTTTGGCGTAGTATGGTTCAATTAGGGTTTTTGACAACAGATCCTGTTCCAGGGCTTGACTGTGATGTAACCCCCTATGAATTTTTACTAAAACATTTGGAACCTCGCCTTCAGTATAAAAGAAATGAAAAAGACCTTGTGTTAATGAAAAATATAATAAGAGGTAAGAAAAATGGCAAGAGTGTTGAGCTCATCTATGAAATGGTAGATGAAAGGGACTTGGAAACTGGACTATTTGCTATGAATAAGACAGTTGGATACACAGCTAGTATCGTAGCACAAATGGTAGGAAATAAAACAATCACAAAGCCGGGTGTGCTCTCCCCTACAACAGATATCCCATATGAAATGTTTATTAAAGCGATAGAAAAGAGAGGAATAAAAATTAATGAACAGAAGAACATCTGGAATGGTACTTAATATATTTTCATTAATATATTAGTCCAGCAGCTATTCCTTCATAGGACGGAAATAGGTGCCAAACAATGAAGCGATCAAATCAACAGTTGAGAGTATTCATTTAAAATGAGGCTAATTTGAGGTAGGTTGAATTGAATCGAAAATCAAATGGTTCTATAAACAAAAACTGGGATAAAACCTAGTCAGTAAAAAAATAATCTTATTGTCCCTACTATTAAGATGGAGAGGATACATGCAGACCTATAATTAATAGCAAAATAAAACATCAATCAAACGGCACAACCTTCAAGTGAAAGCTCCCAAAAAAAATAATAGCGCAAATTCATATCATGTTTTAAAAGCCTATAGTCCACAGATATTTTTTACGATTAAAAGTTAAATGTAATGGTTGCGGTACTGAACTATTCGATTTCTATATTTAGGACTTGAGCGACTAGCAAAAGCAAAGGAATGAATGAAAGAAGCAAGACAAAAAATGACGGAAGCATGTACCGTCCTCGTCATTTTATGCTTTCCTATAGTGTAAAAAATACTCTGAGGGGCGCTGTTCTGGAAAGCTTGAGAAGGGATTAAAGTCTTTCATTTTTTGAACATGATTAATATATGTCAGTATAGGAAAAGTGGATGTAAAGCAATAATTGCTTTTGATTGAGGTGTTTATTTTAAGGGGTGAAAAAATGAGTCAACGTAAAAAAGTATTTCTTGCAGGTCCATTTAAAAGTCTTGTTCATCCAAAAACGGGAGAAATGAATCATGGTGAAAAGCAAAAGCTGCTAAAGCTTATCACTTTTTTTGAGGAGAAAGGATTTGCTGTTCATAATGCTCATAAGCGTGAGGAATGGGGAAAAGAGTTTATGACGCCTGATGAATGTACAGCAATTGATTTTGAAGAAATTCGTACCTGTGATCTTTTTGTCGCCTTTCCAGGAACTCCGCCTTCTCCGGGTACCCATATTGAAATTGGCTGGGCATCCGCTCTACAGAAACCTATCATTTTGCTATTAGAAGAAGGAGAAGACTATGCGTTTTTGATCCAAGGCCTTGGAACTGTGGCTAATGTAACTTTTATCTATTTTCAAAAAGAAAAAGATTATTTAGATAAACTTGAACAATTGCACTTGCAGTTTAAATGGGGGATGAAATAAATGCGATTTAACAACTTCCATGAGGCGTATATAGAAACGCTTGATGATGTATATCACAAGCCACAATTTTATAATGCGCCACGTGGAAATAAAAGTCGTGAGAAACTAAATTATCACTTGACTATTCAAAATCCAATAGAAAGAGTTTGCTATTTACCTAGTAGAAAAACAAATATTGTTTTTAATTTTGCTGAAGTTTTATGGTATTTATCAGGTGACAACAGCCTTGATTTTATCGGCTATTATAACAAGAAAATGCACGAATATTCTATGAATGGAAAAACATTAACAGGTACAGCATATGGACCGAAAATTTTTGAGTTTGGTAATGCCAAAATAAATCAATGGAGCCAAATGAAAGAGTTGTTGACAAATAAAGATCCCGATTCCAAAAGAGCGTTTATACAGATTTTTGATGCAACAGAGCTAGTAATAGAAAATAACATGGATATTTCTTGTACATTAGGATTGCAGTTTTTTGTAAGAGAAGGCAAACTGTATATGGCTTCATATATGCGTGCAAATGATGCGTTTCGTGGAATAGTAAGTGATATTTTTTCCTTTACATTTATTCAAGAATTAATGGCAAGGGAACTCGATTTAGAAATAGGAGAATTTTTTCATAATGTTGGTTCTATCCACATTTATCAACCAGATGACAATTGGACTGATAAAGTGCTTCAAGAAGCTAATTCTATATCAAAGCATAAGAAAGCAATGTATGAGTTCCCCAAAATGCCATGTGTAAATAACTGGTCTTCGATAGAGAGTGTATTAAAATATGAAGCCTTGTTAAGAAAAGACCAAATACGTATGACTAGCAGTGAAATCGAACAGCTGGACCTCCCCGAATATTGGAAACAGGTTTTATTACTTTTTAGCTTGTACCAATATATAGCCTATAAAAGACCAATTGATTTTTCTCTATACCATCATTTGTGGCCAGTTTACCAGCATTTAGTAGATAACAAGTGGCCCCTGCTTCGACAAAGCAAGTAAATAAATCAATTATAATGATAGCGAGGTATGAGTATGAAGACTTCTTTTAAAACAGAAATGATTGCGAATAAATTTGAGGCTTATAATGATATACTTGAACAAACATTAGGTTTTCGGTTTGTTTTTCAAACATTTCTATCAAACCCAAAGATAACAAGGGTTCTTGACTATGGTTGTGGTCCAGGAAAAGTGTCGTATCGATTGGCTAAAAAAACGGGTGTGCATGTTTTGGCTGTGGACGAGTCTAAAGAAATGATTAACATAGCATCTAAAAAGCGGAGCCATCCAAATATAAACTATCATCTTATAAAAAATGATAACCTTTCCTTTCTCAAAGACAATTCAGTAGACGGAGCTATGGCATGTTACGTATTTATTAATACCGAAAAAAAAGAACAAATTTTACGGATGATGAAGGAGATTTACCGGGTTTTAGCCCCTCATTCTCCCTTTGTTATATTAGATACAAATCCTGACTCTACGGGAATCGAATTTTCAACGTTTCGAAATGGTATAAAAGGAAAAACATACATGAGTGGTGAAGCACGACAAGAATGGTTACATATAAATGATCAGGAGGATCTTGTCTTACATGATTTCCATTGGCCGAAGTCAGTGTACGAGGAACTTTTAACTGAAGCAGGCTTCCAAGAAATAGAACAACTCGAACCGACGTTGAAAGATATCCCTGAAGATGAATTAAAAATAATTCAAGAAAAGCATCATGATCATCATTGGAAAAGTGAATGGGAATTTCCACCTTTTGTTATATATAAATCTATTAAACTAGTGAAGTAGTAGTGAAATTATTTACTTTTTCTATTAGAATGGTTAATAACTAAATTCTACTAACTGTTCTAAGGGGGAGGAATAATGACGATAGCTGACGAGTTTGATGTATTTTTATTTGATTTGGATGGGGTTATTTATATAGGTTCAGAGCCGCTTTACGGCGCAATGGAATCGCTTAAGCGACTTCGGCAAGCAAAGAAGAGAATTCGATTTTTGACTAATGATCCATGTACAACAAAAGAAAAAACGGTAAGGAAATTAACTAGTCTGGGGATAGAAGCAAGGGAAGAGGAAGTAATCACATCTTCCTGGTTGACAGCACAATATTTAGAAAGTGAAAACATAAAATCCGCACTTGTTTTGGGTGATGAAAATTTAAAGTGGGAATGCGAACAGGTTAATATTTATACAGAAGCTCGAACAGATGTGGAAGCAGTTGTGATCGGATGGAACGATGATCTGTCTTTTTATGATATTCAAAAAGCCGCAGGACTTATTCATAGGGGAGCAAAATTTGTTGCAACCAATCCAGATAGAACATTCCCTACGCCGAATGGACCTTTGCCAGCAGTTGGAGCGATTGTAGAAGCAATTCGGGTGTCGACAGATAAAAGACCATTTATTGTTGGAAAACCATACCCATATATGTTTAAAAAAGCGCTTGAGGATTTTGATGTTTCGTTAAAAGCTGTTATGGTCGGCGATAATCCTTACACGGATATTTTAGGTGCGCATCAGGCAGGGATACCAGCTATTTTAGTATCAAATCAACATGTTAAAGCATTTCCATCAGCAAAAGATTTTCGTAATCCAGATGCTACAATATCGAATTTAAAAGGTCTTTTTGATCCAAGCATCGCTATGAAAAATTGGGCCTCTCCAACCTTTGCTTGGCCTGAAGCGATTAAAGCTGGCGTAGCAGGAATAATATTTGATAGCGACCAGCGTGTGCTATTGATGAAACGAGCAGACAATGGGCTGTGGGGTGTACCATCTGGACATGTTGAACCAGGTGAAACGGTGGAAGAAGCAATTATTAGGGAAATTCGTGAAGAAACGGGGGTGGAAGTTAAAGTAAATCGATTAATAGGAGTTTATTCTGATCCCGAGTTGCAAGTTTTTTCATATCCTAATGGAAAAGTGAGTCAATTTATTACGAATTGCTTTGAATGCGAAGTAATTGGAGGGAATTTAGTCAGGGAAAATGAAGAAACTTTAGATGTCAGTTACTTTAATATAAACGATTTACCAGACGACCTCCTTCGTATGCATCCAAAGTGGATTAAAGATGCCATCATACAACAAAATGTCTCCTATATTCGGTAGTAGGGCTTATAAAATATGAAATAACACGCGATGTTTTTATCAGAGGATCAAAGCTCAAATAAGTATGCTATTTATTTGTTCAATTATTTTTTAGGAGCTTGTACTTGAAAATGCCGTTTGGTTTTGTTGCCAAGCGGTTTTATTATGCTATGCCAGTCTCATTACAGTTCTTTTCATAAACTATACTTTACTAATATCATTGAAACAAGATACTAAGAATGTTCCATGTTCAACTATTTACATAGAAATTATATGGCATTTGGATATATTCCTTATTTTTAAGAAAAAAGGTATGGATAGTCAATGATGGTAAATAACTTTTATCCCATATATAAGGTGCTGTAAGACTGACATTTCAGGATCTGTACAGCAACAAGTCTAAGTGCGAGAGAACAGAACCAAAATGCCCGCTTCCTTCAGAGGCCTTTAGGTCATTGATGCGTTAATATTGGTTCTATGTCAAATGTTGGGGTGGAGCTAGAGTGCAGTTTTGTTGAGAAAAGGTAAGGCTAAAATAAATGAATCATTCAAAATCTTTGTTCATAAAATGTTCACAAATTGTTCACTTACGAGAAGGTTCTTACTATCCCTATACTACAAAGGTAGGAAAAAAAGAAGGGATGATGAAATTGCCAACAACTAAGAAAGAAAGTTTACAATTTGGTTTAATAATGTGTTTTGGGATGGTATTAGTTATGACTATATATAATTTTTACCTTAATGGAACAATCGGGAAAATGACTTTTATCGAAGGAATATCTGATTTTTTTATTGGGTTTGTCATTGCTTTTATACTTGATATGTTTATGGTTGGGCCAAATGCTAAAAAGATAGCATTGAAATTAACTGTAAATACAACTAAAAAACGCTATACAGTCCTAGCCATATCAATATGCATGGTTTTAGGAATGGCGTTTTTTATGTCTATTTACGGATTAGCTTCAACCTATATTCATAATGGTTTTACTTTCAACTCAGTGGTTGCAGATTATTTTGCAGTTTTTGGTAAAAATTTGATTGTGGCATTACCTTTACAGATCATTATTATGGGACCACTAGTGCGTTATATATTTACTAAGTATATTAAATCGAATAGGGTGGATATAGGATTGAATATAGAAAACTAAAATGTAACATTTTACTAAAAATTAAGCTCATAAATTGTGGAGATCTAATATTTCATTAGAAGGAAAAAGCTGTTTGCAATTGTAGTCGGCTTTTTTCTTCTTATTGGATTTATTTCACTAAACCAGTTAATAAAAGATGCCTGTTCTTCAATAATAGGGAGCGATTGTTTAACTAGGCAAATCAAAAAAACGAATCCTTAAGAATTTAGGGAATCGGCCTTTTAGGTTGAAAATTTGCTTAGCGTACAAATGTTTGTGGTACCCTTTCTATACGTCTTTTTCCATGACAAAAAACGACAAAACAATTGAAAAGTAACAAAAACCTCAAAAACTACTTAAAATAGATAACCAAAAATATAACCAAAATCTAAATACCAATATATTTATTACAAACCCCTTTTTGGTATAGTTAGGATATTAAAAAGGGGGAGATTCTTGTTGAAATTTGGATATGCACGTGTTAGTACACAAGATCAGTTTTCTCGCAAAAGATAATAGAAGTGTGCATCTTTACCCCGGATTTGTATCTCTAAAATCTGCCCATTCGTATTGGCTCAAACATAGGAAATGGTAGATGAATTGATTAAATGAAGTGCTCCTAGTGCTTTGGCGGCCATTACGGCGTCGAATGTGAATAAAGGTCAGATTATATTTAGAAATTGACCACAACCATCCGACGGCATCTGGTGAAGCATGGTTTGATCGCATCCAGTTAGAGAAAGCAGATGTGTCGTCATCGTATAATCCGATCTTAAACAGCGTGTTTGAGAATGGATTAACCAATTGGAACGTCAGAAGACAAACAAGCCATGTTTCCTCTCGGCACACAGGAGTGGAACCGTGCGGCTGTTTATATACATCCTGCAATGGCTGTCCAATCTGTTGAAATTTACCCAACGTTTAAAGGAAATAATGCTGGGACAGTATGGTTTGATTCGATTCGTCTAATTGAAGGAAATATCCTTTCTTCGACATTTTATGATGAGAAGAAAAACTATGCAGAACGGATTATAACCTCCAATAATTATTAAAAATTTTAGTTCACAAATATCATAAAATCTTTTACGAACGTTCGTTGATTTACGTATCCCAATACAGTACTAACAATCAGGAGGGAAGAATGCCCCCTAATTGAAGGTTCACTTTATAATTATAGTTATTCCCAAAAACTGTCTAAATTTGTTTATTTATTTCAGAACGGAACAAGATAAAATGCACTCATTTAGACATATAAAAGCATGAATAAGTGGTGTTCTATATCAGGTAACCTTTAAAAGAAACAGTTTAATGGTATAATAGAAAGCAGGCGTAAAGTAATATTACTTGCAAAAGGGGGGATGAACTAATATTTTAATTCAGATAATTCATAAAAAATGACGCCGAATAGTTAATTTTACAGCCAAAAACGGAATAGAAAGAGGTTATCAATTAACAGAAAAGGTGGAATATAATTATGAAAATAGCAATTTTAGGTGCAGGACATGCAGGATGTGCAGTCGCAGGTGATTTATCGATTAAAGGTCATGACGTAACTCTGATTAAAACTTCTAATTCCATGCATAATGAAAATTTTAATTATCTACTAAAAAACAACGGTAAAATTACATTAAGAGAAAATGAAGTAACAAAAACGACAAGAATAAATAAGATAACAAAAGACTTATCAGAGCTATCAAAAGCAGAGATTATCATTGTTTACATTCAAACGACGTACCATGAGGATTTAATACGCAAAATGAAGGATTATATTCAAGACGAACAAATTATTCTTTTTAACCCTGGATATTTTTCCACTGCTTATATGCTTAAACATGGCATCAAGCATAATATAACGATTGTAGAAGCACAAAGTTCATTTATTGATTGTCGCATTATTGAGCCTGGTGTTATCAATGTTGGGTTTAGAAATGTAAGAAACCCTCTAGGGGTATATCCAAATGAGAATTTATCTATTGCACGAAACAAACTTGATAATTTAGGATATCCATTTAAATATTTATCATCCACTGTAGAGGCAGCTTTGCATAATCCTAATTTAATTGTTCATACAGTAGGTGCAATAATGAGTATCCCACGTATTGAAAAAACAAACGGGGATTATGTCATGTATTATGAAGTCTTTACCCCTAGTGTGTGGAATATTCTAGAAAAATTAGATGAAGAGAAAATGAATGTATTGGAGAAACTTGGTTTTGAAAGAATTTCATATGTGGAAGCATGTAAATACCGAAATTCCTTAGACGATACATTGGATGCTAAGGAAGTATTTTTTAAGTACGCAATGATGCCGAATAGGTCTAAAGGTCCTGTTTCCGTAAGATCTAGATATATCACAGAAGATGTACCAGAAGGATTAGTTATGCTCGAATCGATAGCGAAACAGTTGGGTATAAAAACACCGGTTTGTACTGCCTTAATTGAAATTGCTTCCGCTGCTTTAGAAATGGATATGCGCAAGAATGGTAGAACTCCTGAACGTTTAGGAAAGAAAAATATAGAAAAAATACTAGAGGACAGAAAGCAAAAGGTAGCCGAAGCATAGAAAGTTTTTTATGCTTACACACTCCTTTTAAAAGGAGTGTCACCACTCTAAACAACTGAAAAAACAAGGTTGCAGTTACAGGATTTGTCAGATTGTCAAATGCTGTTTTTTAAATACCTTTGATTGGTAATGGCAACGATGAATAAGGATAAAAAATCTCGTATGGCTCTCGTGCGCTCTAAAGGCTCGAAACATGAAGTGATAAAAACAGAAGCTAGTGAACGAATGTATTCCGTTGAGATATGAATGAATTTAGCGTATAAATGGAAAAAGAATAATCAGGAAAAATTATAGTAAGAGGAAGTCGAGTACTTCGCTTATGATAGATCGGGGGTGAGATGTGAAACTAAAATAAGAAAGAGGAAAAATGAAATCGGTCCCTTTGATAAAGAAGTTGATAACTATGGATTTGTGTAAACAAAAATAATAGCTGGTATTTTTTGCCCAAATAATTTTTATTACAAAGCCTAATTAAGCAGATTAGAAAAACTCGGCTAGTCGAGAAGGCCTTAGCGAAAGGAGTAGTTTTTCTTAAAAGTTAGGTGGATTGAGGGATGTTTCCATATTAGCCTATCTCCCAATTGGTTTAATTGCAAATATCCATTTTGTTAAATGTTCAACGATTACGTCCCACAATGATATCTCCTTCCAGATGTCCGGATTTTTTCTTTAATTTGGACGACCGTGATTCGACCTCCAATAGCTTTATTTTTCTCTTCTTTTCAGATGTCCATTTGGTTTGCGATTGCCTTGCATACGCAAATCTTTTTGATTCCATTAGCCTGATTCAAACTTTTGATAACTCTCTGCGCATGCTGCAAGAGATAGATTTTTCATTTCACCCGATTATGAAATCAGGCGTCTAAGTCATTACGGACCCTTCATTGTTGTAGTCCTATGTGTTAATTGTATTTTTTATCCAGTATATAAGGTGCTGTAAGACTCTCTACTTGAGGATTTGGATAATCTGTACAAGTCTAAATGGGAGAGAACAGCACCTAAATGCCCTGTTTCGTAAGAGGCCTTTAAGTCGTACCATTCCGTTACTACCAGCCGGTGGGGGATAAAAGCAAACCTCCACTGATTGTTTATTGCCACATTTAGCATTATTCGCTTGATATTAGATAAACGTCTTTCATAGTAAGTTCTTCTTTCAGTTATCCGGTGAAATAGCTTTTGGTCACGCTTATTTTCAGGAAAATTTCAGTCGGAAAGACCGAATTCATGATATTCCTCTATGAATCCTAACTCTGTTTTTGGTAAGATGGTGTAGGATATGTTAGATAGATGGGAGGCTATAGACGGAGTATAGCGTGGCATTTTTTTAAGTGTCTTGCTTATTTTACAATCTACGAATATACTTAAATTGACAATTAATTACAATTAATAAATAGAGAGATGTCTCTTATAAAATACAATTTTCTAGCCAATTCAACTGTTAATTGTTCTTTAGCGACTAGTAAATTATCGAGTTAGCTGGACGTAGAAGTCTTATTAACTATAAAAGGTGCACCATTACTGGCAATTAATCGGATTTCTTAGAGAATACTCTAAAACATGGCACCAATAAAACGAAAATACAAATTTAAGATTAACTATAGCATTGTTGCGGGATTACCTAAATATATCCAGGCTTTACCTAGCAAATGGGTATGTATTAATATAATGAGCAGCTAACAGCACGAAAGAGGTGTCAAAGACATGGAATTAATTTCAATTATTATTCCTACTTATAATGAAGAAGACAATATACAGTTAATTTATGAAAGTGTAAAGCGGGAGTTTGATAGACTGGCTTATCATTTTGAAATGATTTTTATTGATGATGCCAGCACGGATAATACCTTACAGCAAATTAAACAATTAGTTTCCAAAAGCACAAATGTGAGGTACATTTCTTTTTCTAGAAATTTCGGTAAAGAATCCGCAATGTTGGCTGGTTTGCAACATGTACAAGGAGAAGCTGTGATAATCATGGATGCCGATCTACAACATCCGCCATCTTTGATTCCTGATCTTGTTAAAGGTTGGGAAGATGGGTACGATCAAGTGATTGCGCGGCGTAATCGTAGTGGTGAAAAGCCAATTCGTAAATTTCTATCCTCCGCTTACTATCGGATCATCAACAAGGTGGTAGACGTCAAGTTAGAGGATGGAGTGGGTGATTTTCGTTTGCTAAGCCGACGTGCTGTTCATGCAGTGTTATCTTTAGATGAAGGTGCACGCTTTTCAAAAGGTTTGTTCTCATGGATTGGCATGGCACAGAAAATAGTTGATTATGAGAATGTTCCTCGAAAGAATGGAAAAACGAAATGGTCTTTATTAAAATTGTTAAATTATGGATTAGATGGCGTTGTCTCATTCAATAATCGCCCTCTAAGGATTTGTTTTTATACAGGTGCACTTATCTTATTGCTGTCGATTATATACAGTATTATAATATTTGTGCAAATTTTGCTAAATGGTATTAAAGTTCCTGGCTATTTTACGATTATTACTGCTGTTTTAATATTAGGCGGGATTCAGTTGTTAAGTCTTGGTGTGATTGGTGAATATATAGGGCGTATATATTATGAAACAAAGAAACGTCCTCAATACTTAATTCAAGAAACGAATATTAGAAACGGAGAAAACTATGAACGAAACAGGTCGAGAATTTCTAAAATTTATCATCATCGGCGTAGTCAACACTATTAACTACTATGCTGTTTATCTATTATTACATCTTGTTTTTGATGTTTACTATTTGGCGGCACATATAACAGGGTTTATGGTAAGTTTAGTTGGTTCTTTTTTCTTAAATACTTATTTTACATTTAAAGTGAAGCCTACATGGGGGAAGTTTTTGAAATTTCCAATCACTCAGTTATTTAATTTTAGTGTTACGTCCCTATTTGTGTTTGTTTTTACAGAACTATTTCATGTGGACAGTAAAATCACACCTCTCCTTGCCGTCTTTATTACAGTTCCAATGACCTTTGTGATAACTGGGAAAATATTGAAAAGAAGAGAGTGCAATAGATGAAGAAACGAGGATTATGGCTTTTTATTATAGGTAGCCTACTTGTATCAGTAGCTACACACTTTTTTTTCTATCAGCAATGGCTTGATAAGCATTGGATGATTGGGCCAAATGATGGTCTTTCCCAAATTGCTACGTTTAAGAAATTTATTTATGAAAATTATAAAAGCGGTAATTTTTTCTATGCTTGGGATTTTGGCTTGGGTGGGGGTTTTTATAGTCAATTAGCCTATTATTTTTCAACTTCGCTTGTCTTTTTATTGTCTAGTGTTGTTATTTTTATTTTGGATAGCTTTCAATGGATCGATCCCTCTAATGTTGAATTTTGGGCTCAATCTAACTTATTTATCAGTATCATTCGCTTAAGTGTGATCTTATTTATTACGTCCCACGCGTTTCGATATATGAAAATCCAAGCCTTTCCAGCTTTTACGGGGGCGGTCGTATACGGTTGTTCTGTCATGTACATGCGACATGTTGTTTATTGGGAATTTTTCGCTGATGCATTTATTTGGTTACCATTAGTTGTTTTAGGATTGGAGAAATTAATCCGAGAAGGCAAGCAAGGTTGGCTAATTTTTGCTATGTCTGCCACGCTAATTAGCAATTTTTATTTTGCCTATATCCAACTTATTTTTTTAATTCTGTATGTACTTGGCCGTTGGGTAATTCCACTTACTGATAATGAATTACCTAGAATAAAACAGTTTAAACTTTTGGTGACAAGTGGATTGGTCAGTTTTTGCATTAGCGCAGTGGCGTTTATACCCGCTGTTTATGGGTTTTTCAACAATTATCGACCTCCTTATGATCGGGAGATTCCGCTGTTCGATTTAATTGATAACATATTGTTTGCTAGTCCCTATATTGTGTTACCAGTCGTTTTTGTGTTACTAATATTTACCTTCCCTCTGTATCGTAATCGTTTGTTTCGTTTTTTTGCTGTGTTTAGTTTCGTATTGCTTATATTTCACTTAAGCCCTTTGGCTGCTAGTGCTTTCAATGGCTTTTCTGCCCCGCAGTATCGTTTTGAATATCTACTATCTTTTACTATAGGTGGTTGTGTTGCCATTGGCTTGCAGCGATTAAATAAAATAGCTGTGCGTTTTATTTGCTTGGCTTCGTTCATTTCTTTATGTATCTATTTGCTGAGTATAGATTATTTTGATTTCAATATAAAGATTCCTAAACGAGCAGCAACTGAGTTTTCTGCAGTAATGATTACAGTGTTTGTTTTATTTATTATGTTTATTATCTTAATGGTGCTGTATGTTTACTTTCAAAAGAAGGTTTTGCTCGTTACTATTCAATTATTTGTCATTCTATGGAGTATAGTGTCAGTAAATACAGCAGCTAAATATGGGATAACAGAAAATGGTGGGCTGGAAAAAGTAACTCATCATTATTTAATGAGTGATCAATATAATAGCGCTGAACAACGGAATTTGATTGAACAAGTGAAAAGGCAGGAGCCCGATCCGTTGTCCCGAATCGATTGGATGGCACCGATTAGAAATAACACACCGATTGTACAAAATTTTAATGGCACAAGTCTCTATTCAAGTATCATTAACAAAACATTGCTATGGTTTTACTGGAGAGACTTAAAAATAGATACAGGTCGGGAAACTGTAAGTCGCTATGGTACCCTTGGCAATCGTGCGAATTTGCATGCGTTATTGCAAACAACATATTGGATGAGAAAGAAAAGTCAAGAAGCGAATGCACCTTATGGCTTTAAAAAGTTTGCAGAATCCAATAAATATGTTATTTATAAAAGCGATTTTTCCCTTCCATTTATCCGAACAGGTAAAAATATCTATAGCGAAGAGCAGTTACAATCCACTTCTGTATTAGATCGTGAACATGCCATGCTTTCAGGAGTTGTGTTTGCAGAAACAGCTGGACAAAAGTTAAATTTGGCAAAGGAGAAAAATGTTATTAAACAAGCAACTATCAAAGCAGTAGGTGCTAAATACAGAAAAAACCAATTATCGGTCGTCAACGACAAAGGGGGCATTGATATTACTCCGGGATCTGTTCAAAAAAATACAAAAGACTTTTATGTAGGTTTTTCTATAAAAAACGTAAATGGTGATAAGTTTGCTTTGAAAGTAAATAAATATCGGACAACTAGAAAATCTGCTGATTCCATCTATAAAACCAATATAAATGATCTAGTCATTCGTGTTCCGGCTAATGACATTATCTCCATTCGTTTACCAAAAGGGGAATATGAACTAAAAGATTTATCTCTTTATGAAGAAGATTATAAGGAACTGCATCAAGCTGTACAAGCTGCTGATCATTCTCCATCGTTTACGTGGGAAAAGAACAAACTCACCATCGATTACAATAATCAGACAAGGGAAAAATGGATGACTTTACCGATTCCTTATGAAAAAGGCTGGAAACTTTGGATTAATGGCAAGGAACAGGCTATTGAAAAAGCAAATTATGCATTTATTGGCTTCAAGCTGTATAACGGGGAAAATCATATTAAAATGGTATATCATCCTCCTTATTTTTTTCCGTCGCTTGCTTTATCCATTATTGGGCTTTTTGCTTGGGCTATGTTACATCTGCGTAGTAAACGTAGAAAAGTTATAAAAATAACTGAAGTGTAAAAATGCACTCATTAATTATGAAAGTTGATAAGCCAAGAGATTAGTCCAAAAGCGTGTGGTTTTCTTGAATTCTCTTCCTAGATTTGTTTTGACTTTTTATCGAGGATAGACCGTCTTGGAAACTTCTATGCGCTGTCTGTAAAGTATGACAAAACAAACGGATTGTGTAACTGCCTGATATATAATCAAGGCGTGTATCGATGTGAGAAAGTAGAGTTAAGCCATGGTTGAATTTTCTTGGGATTTTTATGGCTGTTTCTTCACTAAATAAATGTGGAGAAATAGCCTTTCATATTTCCGTTTACGGTTTCGTAAACAGCTGCTAAAAGGAGTTGTAACAACCTCTTATAAAAGCTCTCCTTAGGTTTATTATTTTTATGATAGATGGTGGCTTAGAAAATACGAGCCATGATGGGGATCAAAAGATACATTTGTTGTGACCGGCTTACCTTTATGTCTTATCATAAGCGCTTCCGTGCAGTAGGTGAAATCATGTAAGTAGGCAGAGCTTATGCAGTTACGTTGGAAGGTGGAAGAGAAGTAACAGATACTATTCAAGCCTTAATAGGGTGCGGGGTTCTGGTTATGGGGCATCTTGGATTAACACTACAGGCAGTTGCGGCGCTCGGCGGCTACAAAGTACAAGCAAATTCAGTTGAACAAGCAACAATGCTAAGGAAAGATGCTAAGAGATGTGAAGCAGCAGGAGTTTTGTGCTTGTGGTGGAATGTATACCTTATCAGCTTGAAGAAAAGGTTTCAGCGCAGCTAAGTATTCCAGTCATTGAGATTGGCTCAGATCCAAAAATAGATGGGCAAGTAATTATTTTCCATGACTTAGATACATTTGGAGTTGATTGTGTGCCAAAATTTGCTAATGTAAACCGTAAAGTGATGCTTGGATTAATTGACCTATGTTCAAGAGGTGAGAGCAGGCACCTTTCCCGAACTTGACAAGCATACACTTGAGTTGGATCCGAGAGAATGAACTGGAGGGAAACAAAGTGAAAATCATTACGATGAAGCAAGAAATATGCCAATGGGCAAAACAAGTAAAGACAAGTGGTAAATCAGTTGGTTTTGTTCCGACGATGGGGTTTTTACATAAGGGACATCTTTCACTCGTGCATGAGGCGAAGCAAGCTAATGATCACGTAGTCATGAGTATTTTTGTTAATCCGCTTCAGTTTGGACGAGGTGAGGATTATACTGCTTACCCTCGAGATGAAGAGCGGGATAAAAAATTGGCTAAGGAAGCTGGTGTGGATATATTATTTATGCCAAGCGTTAATGAAATGTATCGTAAACAGCAGTCCATAAAGTTGATGGTAACAGAAAGGACAGATAAGTTGTGCGGGGCAAAGCGACCAGGGCATTTTGACGGTGTGGTAACCGTGCTGACGAAATTTTTCCATCTGATTATGCCAAACCGCGCTTATTTCGGTTTAAAGGACGCCCAGCAGTTTGCAGTTGTAGCAGCACTGGTAGACGAGTTAGATTTTCCTATAGAAATTGTTCCAGTGAACACGGTGCGAGTCCCCTCTGGACTAGCAATTAGTTCCAGAAATGTTTATCTGACAATAGACGAAAAAAAGCAGGCTCCTGCCTTATATCAAAGCTTGTTGTTAGGGAAAAAGCTAATCGAGGAAGGAGAGACTAGTTCCACCGTTATTATTAAAACTGTTAGTAGCTATTTAAATAAACAATTGGGTGAAACCGTAAAAATTGATTATGTGGAGTTACTAAGCTTTCCCGAACTGGAAGAAATCGCTGAAGTAAGTAGGAAAGTTATTCTTGCGGTGGCTGTTCAATTCTCAGCGGCAAGACTGATTGATAATATCATGGTTGACAGTTAGGTTGCTTGGTTTATCTCTTTATAGATTTTGTGCAAGAGGTCTTGTTAGAGGGATTTTTAGATGGTTTGGATCTAGAGAATAAAATACTCTTTTTCTAATACATAGTGGTGTGCCAAAAATCTAGTTAGATTGAAAGGAATTATGTAAAATTACCGACGTCTGGGCGACAAGCCCGTTTTTAGTCGGTCTTCCTCTTAGGGACGAACCGATGAGGCCTTATCGGAGGGCGCATCTAAAGTCGCATCATTGCTGGGCGATGGAGCTGGACGTTGCTAGTCGGTTATTTCGTATCCCCAAGCACCTCATTTTATACTTTTTTATATTATAAAAAGGGGTAGCAATCGCCACCCTTTTTGAACATGAATATTCGATACTTGCTCTTTCTAAAAACATGTAGTCGTCAGAACTCCTGCCCGTAAAAAGCTTCATAACGTTATCAGCAAGAAGAAGACTAAGAATGAGAAGAACACTAATAAGGCGCCTTTCCGTTTTTATTAATCTTCTTCAAATACCTCAGGTTCAGAAGTGATTGTAATAGTTCTTGTATCGGTTTTTACTTTGAAGGCTACTTCCCAAGTAACATGTTTGATATCCACTTCCGTGTTATCGACAGCAAAATTTAGAACTATAGAGTGATCTGGGTCAACCACGACATAGTTATTATTTTCATTTGAGTATAGCTGATAATCAGGATGTGCTATAAGTGTCCAATCTGTTACTAATTTATGTTTTACTGTTTCTATGATCATCACCTCCTTTAAATTAGCACCTTAAGGTTCTTTTTGTATATTTACGAATAATCCATTCAGTTTTGCCAAACGCCCCAAAGAGATTAGCCAACGAGAAACTTTTGGCCATTGGGAGCTTGATAGTGTTGTCTCTAGTCGCGGTAAAAGCGAGGATGTTTCGCTACATTTGTAGAACGAAAAACCAGATGGCACCTAGCATTAAAGATGGCAAACCAAACAGCTGTCTCTATGGAACAAGCTATTCGATTCGAACATCACATGAATGATCGCCCGCTGGTGCATTTCAAATCGCATCCTCCTGACTCTACAGTTTGAACATCAAATGAAATATTAGTAATTTTTCATGTTTTGCGAAGGAGGGTAATTTGATAGATGTGAAGAATAAAGTCATACAAATTATAATTGCTATTAATTTTATTAGGTCATAATTAAATTTTCCCCTTATAAACTAGAGTTTAGCATGTGAAAATTTCTAAAGTTAATGCCAAGTTTAAATTTAACTTGATTTCATATTTTCTGAAATCTAATTTTTTACGATAGATTTAGTAAAACCTAAGCATTATATTACCATATAATACCTTAAAATCAAGTAAATTCCTGATATTTTTTAAATACAAGAGTAAAAATATACTATTTCTTATTTCCTGTTTTTTTCGCATAGAAGGTGCTGTAAGACTCCAACTTCAGGAATTGGAGAGTCCATACGGCATCAAGTTTAAGTGGGAAATAACAGCATCTAAATGGTCCTATTTCTTAGGTCATACCATTACGGTAGTAGCAATCAGTTAGGGATGAATGAAAGAACCCCACGAATTTTGTAATTAAAAGGCAATACGTTGAACAAAACTGGGAACAGTAGATTAATTATTCCAATCTATCCCCATTAAAGCATGAAGATTTAAAAAGGAAATACGGAACCAAAGGTGACACTGTCCATTTAGTATTATTATACAATTCATCTAAATAGTTACAACAGCGACCTAACCGGCTTAACGGGATGCCCCTTTCATTAGTATCGTATCAATAGTTTCTATGATTTGAAATTTACATTCTAATAACAGCTTTGTGTGGTACCAATTTAACCATTGCATTTGATACCTCTGTGCTTTAAAGTAAATGTCTATCTTCTCCTATAAAAGGTGCTAATAACACTCCCTCATTTCCTACAAAATAATGGTTACATTTATTCTTTCTCTATCTTAAAATTATAAATAACTCAATATATGAAAACGTTATCAATTTAGGAAGGGTGGAAATGATGGGATCTGTAAAACAAGAGAATACAACAACCATACAATTACTACACTCTGCTCTAAATCAATTTCCAGAAAAAGAAGCTGTATATGATGGCACAAGGAGGCTTTCTTATCGCGAGTTAGAAGAAGAGAGTAATTTGATTGCGGCAGAACTAAATAAAATGGGAGTAAAAAGAGGAGACCATATTGCAGTTTGTTTACCTAACTGGTATGAATTTGTGGTTATTCTATTTGCAATAGCCAAAATAGGTGCAGTGATCGTGCCATTTAATACAAGGTATCATGAATCTGAAATAGAGTATATTTTAAATCATGCGAAGGTAAAGGTAGCATTTTTTACAGATGAGGTAGATGGAAACAAATTGTGGGATTCATTTAATAAAGTTTATCAGCAACATAATTACTTGAAACACCTTATTACAGTTCGAGCAAATACGAGGCTATCTATAGCTTATGAGGAAGTGGTTAAACATAGTGAATATTCAGAATTTGAGAAAGTAGAAGTATCACCTGATGACGTGGCCATCATCATGTACACATCTGGTACAACAGGTAATCCGAAGGGGGCAATGCTAACTCACCGTAATGTAGCTTTTACGGGATCGGTTTCTGCTGAAGTTTTAAAATGTACATCAGCGGATGTGTTTTTAATTCAGGTACCTATGTTCCACATTTTTGGGATGGTTCCCGGTGTACTAGCAGCTATCGCTGTTGGAGCAAAATTAGTGTTAACACAAGAATTTAAGGCAGAAAATGCCTTGAAGATGGTGGAACAGGAAAAAATAACGGTTCATCATGCTGTGCCAACTATGTTTATACTGGAATTAAACCATCCAAACTTAGAAAAATATGATTTAACATCACTTCGTACTGGTATTGTTGCTGCTGCTCCTGTACCGAGTGAAATAATCCGCAAAATACGAGAAAAAATGCATTGTGAAGTTTTAAGCTCATATGGAATGACAGAAGCATCTCCATGCTTAACTTTTTGTACGTTTGAGGATGATGATTTAACAAGAGCAGAAACAGTTGGTAGAGCAATGCCTGGTGTTGAAGTTAAGATCATTAATCCGGAAAATGGAGAGGAAGCAGGGACTGGTGAAGTAGGTGAGATTGTGGCAAGGGGTCCTGGAATTATGAAAGGGTATTATGAAATGTCTGAAAAAACAAGGGAAGTCCTAAGTGAAGATGGATGGTATCGAACTGGAGATTTAGGAACGATGGACGATAAGGGGAATCTACAAATCGTGGGTAGGAAAAATGATTTAATCATTCGGGGCGGGTTTAATATCTATCCACGTGAAATAGAAGAACATTTTTACAAGCTTGATGAAGTGCAGGAAGTGGCAATTATTGGTTTGCCAGATACGGTGCTCGGAGAAGTCGCATGTGCGGCAGTTACTTTGAAGAAGGGTGCTGTACTAACAGAAGCTAAATTAAAATCGTATATTAAAGATAAAGTAGCAGATTTTAAAGTCCCCGATATTGTTACTATAGTTGAGGAATTGCCAATGACAGCCTCTGGAAAAATTAGCAAAGTCCAGCTGCAAAATAAGTTAAAAGAAAAAATGGCTCATCGTCTCCGCTAATTTCCGGCTAGTTATAGGAAGTGTCATCTCTTTAAGATGATGCTTTTTACGTTACTATTATCCACGAATATAAATTACTGCGAACCCTATTCAAGAATTCAAGGTGATACAAAGAAGTGTTAGGGGGACGGCATCTAAATACTCACAATTCGTTCGGGCGACAGGATATGGATTGCAGGAGACGTTGCAACAAGACGAGGAAAGTTGTTTTTTAAAAGAATCCCAGAAAAAGTGCTTTTCTTTTTCAAAGACAAGAGCGCCAGCTATACATCGCACGCAGGAAAAGTATTTCTTTATCAAGGACGTTTGAGATCATAGCTCTACTATTTTTAAGTGGGAAAACACTACTAAATAAAGTTCCACTTTATCAGTCTTTTATAAGTCATAACCCTTGTTAAACAGCCAGTCTAATCTTGTGAAAATGAACATTCTTTATTACACTGGATGATAATTATCAATTCATTTTTATTTTTTAAAAGTGAGAGAAAAAGGGGGATACGACAGTGAGTAAACAAGTTTCGATTATAAGGGAAATAGAAAACCATTTACGGATCACTGCAAGGCAGTTATTAAGGTTTGATACCGAGGAAGAAGTGTTACAGTATCTTGCTGATTCTTTCCAGTCGCGATTTGGATGCGACTTTGTTGGTGTAATCATTCAAGAAGGAGATCTTCTATACCCTAAGGTCTGGAGTGGAGGATTTGTTTCATTAAAACATAAATTTCCAATGAACGTTAACAAATGCACACCAAATTTATTTCAGCAAAGCATGAAATATGATGACACCCACCTGGATAAATCTTGTACATTTATTCAACTTGTAAGTAGTAAAACTATCAACACATGGTTTACGGTACCGATACAGGAAGAACAAAAGAACTATGGATTTTGTACCATTGGTTATCTCCAAACTATCCCTCTACTTGACATGGAAAAATCATTTGATGAATTTGGTAAGGATGTCGCGATAGCCCTTTCACTCGTCAAACAGAAAGAACAGGAACAAAAGAGAATGATTGGGATTGAGTTCATTAGTAAGAACCTCTCCCTAAATGAATCCATAGAAAAGATCGTCGAAAAAATTGTGGGGCAAGCTGGAAAAGGAACAAATGCCACGTTTGCTGGTATATATTTATATGACGAAAACCAGAGTTATTTTAAATTCCAACCGCCATCCTTTGGTAGGATTTCGAAACCGGAAAAAATATCGGTACAAAAAAACTATATACTAAAAGAGTATTTTCCTTATTTGGAGAATCCTGGTGGAAAAGAGCTTACGGTTCCATTAATGATGGATGTGAAAACGTTTGGGGTACTGCATGTGGAGAAAAAGGCAAACGGCATTTTCACAAATGAAGATATGGAAATGCTATCAGTTATGGCGGAACATGTCTCGACCATATTACGTAATGCGTACTTATATAAAAAAGAAAGAGAGCAAATGAAGCGCCTGCATTCTTTATTAGACTATCAGCAAATCCTGATTAAAAAGACAATCAATGAAGATGATTTTGCAGGGATTACCACCACTGTAAGTGAAATGTTCCATAAACCGGTCTTATTACTAGACCGTTTTCTTCGGCCGATTTCCTATCACCTTTTTCCAATAGAGGAAGTTAATAAAAATATGGAGCAGATAAAAAGCGGCATTCAAAACCTAAATAAAAAAAGTTCGGATTATTTTAATTTTTGCTTGCGTGTTGATGGGAAAGAACGAGAATTTTTAATATGGCCTGTTAACGGAGGACGGGACTTAATAGGGTACTTCGTTATTGAAAGCAATAGAAATAACTTTGATACATTCCAACAGTTAGCAGTTGAGTTAGTTCGCAATATTTATTCCGTTCAGTTTATTAAACAAAAGCTTGTCCTCGATACCAAAGCACAGGTTAAAGATAATTTTGTTGATATACTACTCACGAAAGAAATAGAAGATGAAAATATGGTTATGCGATATGCAAACCTCTTTCAATGGAATATTTTGGGGACACACCGTGTTTCGGTATTGTCCATTAAGCTGGATGAAAAAGAGCTTGACTCTAATGATATTCTGAACCAGCAAGCGAAGAAATCTGCGGTATTTGACGAGTTGAAAACCAAGTTCTCCAATTATGATGCAGATATCATGTTTGCAAAAAAAGGAGAAGTATATGTTTTAATCGTCCCGGAGGAAAAGGAACTGCCAAATGAGAAAAAGTATTGGCATAACTTGATGAAGAACGTGCAAAAGTGGCTAAGCGAAGGAGACATCACTTGCTATGGGATGCTGGGAATAGGGGGGATGACCCATCATTTAGAAGATTATTACAAGTGTTATAAACAAGCCCTGCAAACACTTAATGTTGTTATTCAACAACAATTTTCTGAAAAATATGCGTTTTTTGAAGCGTTAGGGTCGTATACTCTACTTTATCTCATTAAGGATACGTCTGAAGCGCATTATTTTATGCATAGCTATTTAGAGAAACTACTCCATTATTCTAAAGGAAATCATATTAATCTGTTTCAAACATTAAGGGTGTATCTAGAACAAAATGGAAGTATCAAGAAAACAGCGGATGAGTTATATATTCATCGCAGCACTTTATTATATCGATTAACTAAAATCAAAGAAATACTTGAGCTGGATATTGATGATTCTGAAAATCGCTTTAATCTAATGATGATCTATAAAATATTCGATTTGCAGAAAAAGAATATAAGTAGTAATTGACTACTTATGCCCTTGTTTACTACATTTTATATTAAAAAAATAGATTTATTCCTACTTTATAAACATATGAAATTTTAAAAATGCCTTTTATAATTGATTTGAACGAAAATAAAGATATTTCAGTAAGGAGATATGGCAATGACAATTCAGACTGTAGGTGTAGTTGGAGCAGGCTCAATGGGAAGCGGAATTGCGAACTTAGCTGCTTCAGCTGGCTATCATGTGATTTTAAGAGATGTGGAAGAAAGATTTATAGAAAATGGGTTATCTAGAATGAATAAATTTATGAGTAAAAGTGTGGAAAAAGGAAAGATAACTGCGGAAGAGAAGGAAGAAGTAATGAATCGAATAACGACTACAACGGAAATAGAAGATTTACATGCTGCCGATATTGTGATTGAAGCGATTATTGAAAATATGGAAGCAAAGAAAACGGTTTTTGCTGAGCTTGATCGGGTCGTTTCTGAGAGGACAATTATTGCTACAAATACATCTTCTATGTCAATAACAGAGATTGCAAGTGCTACAAAACGACCAGAGAGTGTAGCTGGCATGCACTTTTTTAACCCCGCTCAATTAATGAAGCTAGTCGAAGTTGTACGTGGTTTTAATACAAGTGATGAAACCGTAGAAGCGTTAAAGGAATTTTCTAAAAACCTTCATAAAGAACCGGTTGTTGTCAATAAAGATACTCCAGGGTTTATCGTGAACCGTGTTATGATTCCTCAGTTCATAGAAGCTATTAGATTATTAGAGGAAGGTGTTGCATCAGCGGAAGATATTGATAAAGCGGTAACACTTGGATTGAATTACCCAATGGGTCCATTTGCTTTACAGGATTATGCAGGGGTGGATATAGGATATTTTGTGATGCAGTATATGGCAAATGAATTTGACGATAATCGATATGCCCCACCAATGCACATCAAACAGATGGTACGTGCTGGAAAGATTGGTAAGAAAGCTGGCGGTGGTTTTTATGATTATAATAAAGAACTGTTACCATAAAGTAAATGATATGTTCTAGAGGTTTAATTCCCTAGTGCATTTCTGGGCTAATTTAGCAACCATTTAAATGTAATAGAGAGGGATGGAAGTAATGAATCTAAAGAATTTAATTTGTGATATTCATAAGAATGTAGCCATTATAACGATAAGCCGTCCACCGGTTAACCCATTAAACTCTGATGTATTTCGTGAACTTACTCAGCTAATTAATGAATTAGAAAATAACGAAGAAGTAAAAGTGATCGTTATGACTGGCAGTGGAGAAAAAGCGTTTGTTGCGGGAGCAGATGTGAAAGAAATGGCAACGAAAAACTTAGTGAGCCTTTACCAGATGAATAAAAAGTCACGAGAGGCGTTTACGAAAATAGAGAGCGCTAACAAACCTATCATTGCAGCTATTAACGGTCTTGCGTTAGGGGGAGGGTTTGAATTAGCACTTGCATGCGATTTGCGAATTAGTTCGGACAAAGCTAAATTTGCATTCCCCGAAGTTGGTCTTGGGATTATCCCAGGAGCAGGTGGAACACAGCGCCTGCAAAAAATGGTAGGGCAAGGGATTGCAAAAGAGCTCATTTATTTTGGTGAGATGATTGATGCAAGAAAGGCTCAGGAACTCCAGCTAGTTAATAAAGTAGTAGCACATGATCAATTAATGGACGAGGCGATTGCATGGGCGCAAAAGCTTGCCGAAAAACCAGTTGTTGCTCTGCAAATGGCAAAAACAGCTATTAATAGTGGAAGTAACGTCGATATTGAATCAGGTCTTACTATTGAAACAACCGCTTTTGCGACAGCCTTTGCTTCAGAAGACGCAAAAGAAGGACTATCTGCCTTCACGGAAAAAAGAAAACCAGAATTCATTGGTAGATAAGTGAGGTGCAATATGAAACAGAGGGATATCGTATTACTAGAAGGTGCACGTACGCCATTTGTGAATTTTAATGGGAAGTTTAAAGATATTACTGCAATTGAATTGGGTGTGATTGCAGCTAAAGAGGCAATTAAGAAAGCAAATATTTCTTCCGATCAGATTGACCAGGTTGTATTTGGTAATGTACAACAATCTTCAAAGGATGCTCATCTACTTGCAAGGCATATTGGTTTGAAAGTAGGAACGCCTATCCATGTACCAGCAGTTACCATTAATCGCGTATGCGGCACGGGGATTGAGGTCATTCTTGCTGGAGCACGTCATATTCTTGCTGGAGAGGCAGATGTTGTTTTAGCAGGTGGTACGGAAAATATGAGTCAAGTTCCACATGTCGTCAGGGGAATGCGTTCAGGCAGCCCGCTTGGCGCTGTGAAGGTAGAGGACTGGTTATGGGAAGGGCTTGAAGATACAAATGTAGGCTGTACGATGGCACAAACAGCTGAAAATCTTGCTGAGAAATATGAAATATCACGTGAAGAAGTGGATCAACATGCGTTATCCAGTCACCAACGTGCTATTTGTGCTAGAGATAATGGGTATTTCAAAGAAGAAATAGTTTCAGTTACTGTAAAAGGTAGAAAAGGGGAAATGGTCGTTGATGAAGATGATCATATTCGTGAGACAAGTATGGAACAATTAGCGAAATTAAAACCTCGGTTTGTAGAAAATGGGGTAGTAACGCCAGGAAATGCAAGTGGTATGGTGGATGGAGCAGCAGCAGTTGTGATCGCCACGAGTGAGTACGCAGAAAGAAATGGACTTAGACCAATTGCCAGACTCGTTGCATGGGATGTTGTAGGTGTACAGCCGGAACATATGGGGATTGGGCCTGTACCCGCGATAAGAGGTGCAGTTGAAAAGGCAAAGCTTACAGTTGATGATTTAAATTTAATTGAAATTAACGAGGCATTCTCTGCACAATATGTGGCTTGCCAAAAAGAATTAGGCTTTAATTTAGAAAAAGGAAATGTAAATGGTGGGGCAATCGCTATTGGGCATCCATTGGCAGCGAGTGGCACTAGGATTTCTCTTTCTCTTATTTATGAATTAAGACGCCGCCATCTGAGATTTGGTGTTTCCTCAGCGTGTATAGGTGGAGGTCAAGGAATCGCAGCAGTATGGGAAGCACTATAGATATAGAAACTGGGGAGGACTGTTTTATTCTCCGTTTTTATCCCGTATATAAGGGCTGTAGGGCTCGCACTTCAGGAGTTGGATAATCTGTACTGCAACAAGTCTAAGTGGGAGATAATAGCACCTAAATGCTCGGATTCATGTATCTAACAATCAGTGAGGGATGAAAGAAAACCCCCACTGATTGAAGGTTCACTTTATCGTTTTTGGGTAGTAACGGGTTCAATCAATGAGAGCGCTTGCTGCTGGTAGCAGCCATTTTTTATTATGGATTGGAGTGAATATCATGCAGAAGGTAAAAAAATATCAAAGTCACGCTTTTTTTACAGAGACGTTCGAGCTTCAAGACATTTTTACGAAAGAGGATTTTTCTGAAGAGCATAAAATGATGGCGGATACAACGGCAAGTTTTGTTGAACAAGATTTGCTACCTGTTTTGCCAGAAATGGAAAAGCAGGATTTTAATCAGGTAACAAGCATGATTAAAAAATCAGGTGAGTTAGGTTTACTAGGAGTTGATATACCAGAAATTTACGGTGGGATGGAATTGGATAAGGTTAGTTCCATTATTATCACGGAACAAATGGCTAAGTCACGTTCCTTCGCTATTACCTATTCTGGACAAGTTGGTATTGCGTCTCTCCCCATTGTTTATTATGGAACAGATGATCAAAGGAAGAGGTATTTACCCGGTGTCGTCTCAGGGGATAAAATTGGGGCGTATGCACTCACGGAACCAAACGCGGGAACGGATGCAATAGGGATTAAAACGACAGCAACTCTGTCTGCAGATGGTGCATACTATGTGATTCATGGAGAGAAACAATTTATTACGAATGCTTCTTTTGCGGACTTTTTTATTCTTTATGCCAAAATTGATGGCGACAAATTTACTGCTTTTATTATTGAGAAGAATACAGATGGCTTAATGATCGGTCCTGAAGAACAAAAAATGGGATTGAAGGGATCTTCTACTACGTCCATCGTGCTGGACAATGTGAAAGTACCAGTTGAAAACGTACTCGGTGAAATTGGCAGAGGACATATTATTGCCTTTAATATACTGAATATTGGACGCCATAAGATATCAGCAACCTGCCTTGGTACAGCGAAAAGAGCGTTAGAATTAGCAATTCAACATACAACAGAACGGAAGCAATTTAAACGTGCACTTGCTGCATTTAATTTAACGAAGGAAAAATTAGCAACCATGGCTACCCATATTTTTACGATGGAAAGCATGGTTTATCGAACGGCAGGAGAATTGGAAAAGGGGACAGATTACGCTAGGAAAAATAACACGCCTTTTGTTAGACTGTTGAAAAATTATGCTGCAGAATGCTCGGTAAATAAGGTTTTTTCCTCTGAGGCATTGGACTATACTGTGGATGAATCTCTACAGTTACATGGTGGGTATGGCTTTATTTCCGAATATGAAATAGAAACACTTTATCGTGATTCCAGGATCAATCGAATTTTCGAAGGAACGAATGAAATTAACCGAATGGTTATTGCGAATACACTTCTCGAAAATGTGGACAGTTACTTTATTGATCGCACCGTAAATGGTGGATGGTCTAAACCGTTGGAGAAACAATGGGGATTATTAAAAAGGTTAAGAACGTATACCTCTGCTTTTATACATGATGTAAAAGAAAACTATTCAAATTTAGCTGAAGAGCAAGAGTTATTGATGTGCATTTCAGACTTTGCCATATTAACGTATGCAATAGAAAGTAATTTGCTAAGACTTGAGAAAATGGTACGCAATCAATCTTGTAAAGATATCCAGCAAAAGGAACGTCTTGTGAAAGTATTTACAGTGGAGGCAGCCGTGCAGTTTTTAACAAAGGCCTTGTCTATATGTATTAGCTCTGGCCATCTGAAGCAACATTTAACGAAATTGATGTGGCAAATCCATGAAGATAGACTGGATATTATTGAAGAGAAGCGGCAAATTGCAGATGCAGTGATTCAAAACGGTTATTCATAATCATCATGAGAGAGGATGGTCAAAGTGAAACATATCCATCGCTTTAAAGTCTATTTTGGTGATACGGATGCAGCAGGAATTGTATATTATCCAAATTTTTATAAGTGGATGGATCAAGCTTCTGCTGAATTAGTTGCGAAGGCAGTTCTTCCAACTTCTAGGTTATATAAAGAAGAAAAAATCTTACTTCCTTTATTAGAAGCATTTTGTAAATTCCAGTCTCCATTATTTTTTGAAGATATAGTAGATGTACATTCGGAGGTAACTGAAATCAATAGTAAAACATTTCGCGTGGAACATGTGTTTAAACGTGAAGAAGAATTTATCGCCAAGGGGTATGAGATAAAAGCCTGGACAAGGAAAAAAGAGGAAAAGTTAAAAGCAGAGCCTATTCCTAATGACATAAGAAAGAAATTAGAATTTGATGTAGAGTCAACAATTTCTTGAGCGATAAAAGGTTAAAAAGGTGAAAAGAGGGATGTTGTGTACCATGATTGAAGGTGTAGTCTTTGCTATAATTCAACACAGTCTAATAATGATAACGCATTCATATGAAGGGGTAAGCGCGCTTGAATTTAGATGTACTACAGAAACAATCATCTAACAACAGGAAAAATAAGAGGGGGTTAACATGTCTGTTTATAAACGAAAGGATGGCGACGTACAGCCATATTGGTCGTTAGGTAAGTATCAATTAAGGCTGCCGTTCATTCACTACCGCTTGGAAATACCGGAATTAATTCAAGGATTAGTTATCTTTACAATTGGGTTAAGTATGATAGAAATCATGACAAGTGTCTTGGGAATGTCATATGAAGCAGCATTAGCTATAGCAATTCTAAATCACTTTTTAATGTTAATACCTTCTGCATTTGGTGTTCCGTTTGTTTCTGGATTTATTACGCCCTTAATACCCGTATTAACGGTATTTCTTGGAAATTTTGCACCTGGATCAGAAGCTGTACGGGCGTTGATCTCTGTACAGTTGGTTACGGCAGTTATTTTCCTGTTATTAGGTTTGACAGGATTAGGAAAGAAATTCATTATTTCCTTACCTAACTCTTTAAAAGCAGGTATCTTAATTGGCGCTGGAATTGGAGCAATTATGGGAGAAATTGAATCTGGTGGACGTGTAGTGACAACCCCA
Source organism: Virgibacillus sp. 6R (assembly GCF_001895305.1). Classification (NCBI taxonomy): domain Bacteria; kingdom Bacillati; phylum Bacillota; class Bacilli; order Caryophanales; family Bacillaceae; genus Virgibacillus; species Virgibacillus sp. 6R. Next base: position 3,421,899 of record NZ_CP017762.1, read on the forward strand.
ATAAGTTTAATCATTGGAGGAATGTTATGCTTATATATTATGTTTTCCCTTCATTTTAAAAGATTGTATGAACAAAGCAAAATCATTAAAAAGATTGCCAATTATGGGATCGTTCCTGCCATCATCGTAGCGATGGTAATAGGTTGGGTAGTTGGAGAATATCCTACGCCCAAAATAGAATGGGGGATTACCGTTCCTAATCTATCCGAATTATGGAGTGTTACTCCGTTTGTTGTTGGGTTCCCTGATTTGAACTTATTGATTGCAGCAATCCCGACAGCCATACTAGCTTACATTATTGCTTATGGAGATATTGTCGTTGGGGATAATCTAATCAAACGTGCAAGCGAATCGAGAAAGGATGAAAAGATTGCCTATGATTTAAATCAAGTCCATCATCTAACGTTCATTCGTGGGATTTTAAATGCATTATTTGTTCCGCATCCGGGTCTTGCCGGTCCGATATTTACAGCTGGTACGGCTTCTGTAGCAGAAAGATATACGTTTGGAAAGAAAGCCATGCAATCCATTTTCTCTGGAACGAATTCTTTGTTGATTTCATTAACATTATCTATTTTTATTTTACCATTGGTTACATTGTTCCAACCATTTTTGCCGATTGCTTTATCCATTACCCTTATTTTAACCGGCTACCTATGTATTAACGTTGGTGTTCAACAGGTAAAGTCGGAGGAAGAAATTGGAGTTGCAGTGGTGATGGCTATCGTACTTGCGTTATATGGAGCTGCTTATGGATTAATTATGGGGGCAGTGCTTTATTTTGTCATACAGCATGTAGGCTTTCGCTTTAAAAAGAGAGCTACCGAAATTAACAATGATAGAGAAGTGATGTAATAAATCGTTAAAAAAATACAAGCTGGTAACGTTTGTATGAGCATCATTTTTTCTTAGATAATGTGGATTTTTACGCTTGTTTTAGAAAGGACCGCATCAGAACAGAATGCAGGTCCTTTTTTCTAATAGGATAAGAAAGCATAAAATTAGGCGCTTGAGATAACGAAATAACTGAATAGCCAGGTCCGGCGCATGAGCCCAGCAACTAGGCGACTTTAGAAATGCGCCCTACGATAAGGCCTCATCGGTTTGTCGCTAGGGAAGGCCGACTAAAAACGGGCTTGCCGCCCGACGTCGGCATACCCCTGGTTTTAGTGGCATGATTCCTTTATCTTTAGTTGATTCGTTCCATTCGCTACGTTGCTAAACGGGCGCTTGCGCCTTTGTTCTAGATATACCCCAATTGGTTCGAAATTTCATCTCCGGCGTCCTTCATTTGTGTAATAATTGTATTTAGCTTATCTGTCGTGAATCGACTAGAATGGCCAATCACAGAAAGGGATGCAACAACTTCCTCTGTGTGACTACGAATTGGAACCGCAATACTTGTATATCCTTCATAATAGGTAGATTCCAAATAACAATAATCTTTTTTTCTAATTTCAATTAAACAATTAGTAAGTGTTTTTGCATCAGTGATGGTGTAGGGGGTATAGGCATATAGCGGCTTTGATAAGAATTCTTGGATAACATCCTTACTTTGAAAGGCCAAAATACAGAGGCCTTCACTTGTGCAATGAATAGGACTGGTTCTTCCAATTTGTGTTACTAATCGATCAGGGTGTGGCTTACGTTCACTCCGGAAAAGATAGACTACTTTTTCATTTTCCATGAGGCATAGATGAACGGTCTCTTTTAAGCTTTTAGAAATATCTTTAATAATAGGGAGAGCCTCTCTGTACATTTCATGATGACTAAAAATTGCCCCACCCAAGCTTAAAATCGACAACCCAAGGCGATAATGGTTGGTCCTCGGATTTTTAGTGAGAAACCCTTCTTTTACCAATATAGCAATAAGACGACTGGCATTTCCTTGCGTGAACTGAAGCTTCTTTTTTATTTCCGTAAAACTTAATTCTCGTTGTTTAGTATGATATAACCGTAAAATACGCATCGCGTTAGTAACCGAAGATAAAATTTCCTTATCTTTTCGCATCTTTTTCAATTCTCCTCAGCTGGATCATTTTTTGAAGCTCACCTGCCGCATGCTGAAGTAGTCGGATATATCGTTTTTGGATGGTTGGTGAGGTGATTCTATCGCTATTTGCAGTAATGCTTATGGAGGCGATAACATCCGTATGTTTCTTGTAAACAGGGACAGCTAACTCCGTTACTCCTTTTACCCATTCTCCATTACTAATCGCATATCCCTTCGATGCAATCGAAGCCATTCTTTGTTTAAAAGAAGATGGCAACTTTACCGGATTAGACGTACAAGTATATAAATCTATCATTAAGTCATCGTAAAGCTCAGGGTGATAGGCAATAATCGCTTGCCCAGCTGCAGTATAGTAAGAGGGTCTTTGTGTCCCAAGGTTGATCTGATCTTTACAAGGGTAGACTCCCTTGATTGTTTGAATATAAACAGTTTGTTGATGATCTAAAATGGATAGATGAGCACTTTCCTTTGTTTTTTCAACAAGAAGATTTAATAAGGGAATTACTTCCGTTGAAATATGAATCTGTGAATTAACAATGTTTACTAACGAAAGGACTGAGGCACCTAGACTGTATAATCTCGTTCTCGCATCTTTGTAAACAAAGCCCTCTTGTACTAATGAAGAAAGTAATCTGTGTGCAGTACTTTTTGATATAAATAGCTTCTTAGAAACAGATGTAACACTTAGCTCTGGTTCATTCATGGTAAATAGTGATAACAATGCTAAAGCGTTTTCCAATGATGAAGTTCTTTTTTGGTTTTTAGGCATGAGTTTCACCCCAAATTGGAAAAAAGTAAAAGTTGTACTCTATAGCGGAACAATGATCTAGATATGTCTTATTATAGCTGTTTATAATGAGATATATCAAATTAATTATCTTGCATATATGGTGCTGTAAGACCCCTATTTCAGGAAATGAAACAACAAGACTAAGTGGGAATAACAGTACCTAAATGCCCGATTTGTTTTTCTAATAATCAGTGGGTGATGAAAGAACCCCACTGATTGAAGATTCACTTTATACCATTTAGTCAGGGGGATAGCTATGGAAGCAAAAAAATATGATGTTATAGTTGTTGGCGCTGGCCCAGTTGGTCTGACAGCGGGGCTTGCATTGAGAAGGAAGGGAATTTCATGTGCAGTAATTGAAGCTTCTGAAAAAGGAGAACCACGTCCAGGAAGTCGTGCTATTTTTCTTCATCATGCATCATTAGAGTTATTAGAACAAACAGCACCAGGTCTTGGTTTTGATTTGGCTAGAAATGGCGTCATTTGGCCAATCAAACGTACCTTTTACAAAGGGAAAGAAGTATATGTCCGAAATTATGGCGTCACGGATAATCAAAGTAGAGCGAAGCTACCTCACTTTACTTCGTTGCATCAACATGAAATAGAGAGCAATATCTACCGTAAATGTGTAGAAGCGGGTGTGGAATTTATTTACGGTCAGCTAATTGAGCTTGTAGATATAACAAAAGCTGGTGTGAAGCTTATGACTGATCAAGGAGAAAAATATGAGGCGAAATATGCTATTGGCTGTGATGGGGCTCGTTCCGTTGTACGTAATCAAGCAGGCCTGAAATTAGAAGGTCCACGTACAAAGGATACTTTTTTAGTCATTGATTTAGAGGAAGACGAGGAAGAGCCATTACCGATTGAACGAGTGTTTCATTATCATCATCCAGCAATGGGCGGTCGTAACGTGATGCATGTTCCATTTAAGAATGGCTGGCGTGTCGATCTGCAATTGTTGGCTGCTGATGATGTCGAGGAATGGGCTAGTTTAGAAGGTGTAAAGCAATGGCTTCCAAAAGTAATGGATGAAAAGTATGCAGACCGGATAACATGGGTATCTTCTTATCAATTCCATCAGGTTGTAGCTGATTCCTTTACGGATGAAAAAAGAAGAATCCTTTTGGCTGGGGAAGCAGCTCATTTATTTGCTCCATTTGGGGCGCGTGGTCTTAACTCTGGTATTCCGGATGCACTTATAGCAGTTAGGGGAATTGAAAGAGCTTTGTCTTGCAATAGTGAAGGAAGCAGGCGTAAAGCTATTGAAGATGCAGCGAAAGAAAGAAGAATTGCTGCTAAATGGAATCGAGATGCTTCTACAACAGCACTTCACCATATTCAAGGTGATTCTAAAGAAATGAACATGAAGCGTGATTTAGCAGCATCACTTGTTTCACTTGTTCCTCGGTTAGGTCGTTGGTTGGATGAAGGGCCATATGGTCCTAAATTTGGACCGCCAGAACTAACCACGAAATATTAATTTATTGCAAGGGGTGAGCAAGTTGAGCGTTGTCTTCCAAGAGGATACTAGTAAGATGACTGTTAACCAAGCATTTGAAAAGCTAACAACATTGGGTTGGTTTAAAGAAGGAGGTAGGGTTGAGAAAGAAATAGAAACATTAATGGAGCAATTTCTTAAGCAATTCAATATTAAGCAATATGAAATGAAGTGGCTCCATAAAGAAGAACTCATAGAGGTCATTGAACGCTTCTCGTTTCAAGGTAGTGACATCTGGAACGAATTAAAAGAGATCCCAGATCACTTGAAGCAACAGATTAGTGCAAATAATGATGACTCCTACTTGGAAAGATTAGTAGATATTCTTCCTGAGGCGGTCTTTCATCCTGCATTTGATGGTGCATTTAAACAATATAGTGAGGAGAAGACTATTCGTTTTTTGACTGGAAATGCAATGTATTTCGCATTGTTGATTTGTATCGCTGAACTCGCTAGTAAGGGAGATTTGTTCCAGCCTATTTTCCAAATTATTGAACGAGGGCATGTACCAGTTGGAATAGAAGGAAATATGATTTATTTATTATGACGAATGGAGTAGTTCGAGTACTACTCAACAAGGAAGTACTCTATATTTCCATGGAAACATGGCGAGCTATAGATTATATTTACGCAATTATCATTAGCTATAAGGTACAGATACGTATCTTAGAGGGGATTATGTTATCGGCATGGAACGAACCATATTTTTGAAGAGGTGAATATGATGAAACTTATTACGTATAAAGCGAATGGTTACGTGAGGATTGGAGCATTTATTGATGAAGATACGATAATTGATCTAAATTATGCATATCAAGCACAGTTACAAAGTGAAGGGAAATATCGCTATAGAGAAATTGCGGAGGCGTTTGTTCCCCCTGCAATGGAAGCATTTTTGCAAGGTGGAAAAGAAAGCTTGGAAATAGCCAAAAAAGCGACTAATTTTGCTTTAGAAATTCCAGCATATCAGCATAAACTTGTTTACAAAAAAGAAGAAATAAAGGTGGAAGCACCGTTAAACAAACCTGGAAAAATGATTTGTGTAGGTCATAATTATCGAGAACATATTTTAGAAATGGGGAGAGAACTCCCATCACATCCAGTCGTTTTCTCTAAATTCGCCAACACTATTATTGGTCCAGAAGATGATATTCCCTATTATCCTCTATCAGAACAACTAGATTATGAGGCTGAGTTTGCTTTTGTAGTCGGAAAACAGGCGCGAAATGTACTTGAAGAAGATGCATTAGACTATGTGGCCGGTTACACCATTGTCAACGATGTAACATATAGAGATATCCAACGTCGAACGCTTCAGTGGCTGCAAGGAAAAGCGGTAGATGGAAGCGCTCCAATGGGTCCGTGGTTAGTTACGTCTGATGAACTTACAGACCCATCAGGCTTAGAGATGGTACTGACAGTAAATGGTGAAGAACGCCAACGTTCCAATACTAAAAACCTCGTATTTACCGTGCAAAAGCTTGTAACGTTCTTATCTAACTTGATGACACTAGAGCCAGGGGACATTGTACTTACTGGAACTCCAGGGGGTGTAGGTGTGGCACGTGATCCACAGGTATTTTTAAAAGACGGGGACGTTGTCACGATTGAAGTAGATCGTATTGGGGTCCTTAAAAATAAAGTTGCTCTACAACAAGGAGGGGACGTATAACATGGCGAGCACAAAAGTAGAAGGTTATGTGGAATCCATTCATCAATCTCTCGATAACATATTATCAATTGTAAGCTATTTATCAGAAGATATGATTCGATGGAAGCCATCCAGGGATGAATGGTCTATTTTGCAAATCTTATCTCATGTTGGAGAGTCTACTCTCTTCTGGTTAGACGAAATGGACAGAGTCCTTGAAAAACCAGGTACTGAATGGGGAAGAGGATTAGGCCATTCAGGGCGGTTAGCTGCAGTTGAAGCACCAGATAAATTAACGATTGATGATGCTATAGCTAAAGTAAACGGATTAAAAGAAGAAGTAACTAATCGGCTATCGAAGGTAAGTGAAGATAGGTTAACAGAAGAAAATCCACATAGAAACTTCGGAAAATTCGGAAACAAACCGATTTCATTTTTAATTGAGCATTTTTTAGTGGAGCATGTAGAGGGGCACTATAACCAGATCCAACGTAATCTAACGAAGCTAAGTGAAGAAACAATCAAATAAAAATTAGGAGTGATGAAAATGGCTGAAAAGGCAAGTTATCTTCACGATAAAGATGTAAAGGATTTCACGAAGGATATTCAGCAATATAACCTTGGACCATTATGGGAAGCAATTCCTGAAGTGATGAATAAAAATCCAGAACCTCACGCACAAGCTTATTTATGGTCTAGTGAACTAATTGAGAAGAAATTGACAGAAGCAGCGCAAATCTTTACTCCAGAACGTGGAGGTGAACGACGAGCCATCTACTTCCAAAACCCTGGGTTAACCTATCGTAAGCCTTGGGGGCAGGTTTCAACAACGCAAACATTATATGCTGCGGTCCAGCTTCTTTTGCCGGGAGAAGAAGCTCCATCACATCGCCACACGCAAAGTGCTCTTCGGTTTATTACAGAAGGTGAAGGTGCTTACACGATTGTTCAAGGGGAAAGGATTTTTATGGAAGAAGGAGATTTCCTCATTACACCAAAAAATCTTTGGCATGGTCACGGTCATTTAGGAAACAAGCCAATGATTTGGATGGACGCTTTGGATATACCGACTGTTTACAATATTGGTGGTACTTTTTTTGAACCATATGAAGATGGCTTACAGCAACCTAATGTCCCAGATAATTTCTCTGAAAAACGATACAGAGGTGGGATGGTAAGGCCTGTAGGAGATGATAAATATGATGTCGCCCCATTAGCAAACTATAAATGGAGTCGTACTGTTGATGCAATTAAAGGTTTGATGGAATTTGACCCTGATCCAAATTATGGATTTGCAGTAGATTATATGAATCCAACTACAGGTAAATCAGCAAATCCAACAATGGGAACAAGAATGCAATTTCTACCAAAAGAGTTTAATACAAAATCACTGCGTCATACCCATTCTACTATTTATCATGCTTACAAAGGATCGGGTTATACCATTATAAATGGTGTGCGATTCGATTGGAAAGCAGGCGACTATTTTGTTGTGCCAAATTGGGCATGGTATGAGCATGTACCAGCAGAGGATTCCTACCTATTTTCAGTTAATGACATTCCTATCATGGATCGCTTTGAACTAGAAAGGGTAGAACAGTACGAGCGCAACAATGGGCATCAAACAGTTACTGGAGAATTTAAACCGGATTTCAGGTAAGGAGTATGGGGGAGTTAGCTAGTGAATAATAGTAAGGATAAGTACAAATATATTAGGCTATATTGTGTTTTAGATTTTGACGTTTCCCCAGATATTTTCTAGCGGGTGATTTTACGAAATTTAACTGAATACCTGTTTCAGTTTAACAGCGCCTCTTTTTAAAATGAGGTGCTGTATTTTATTTGCAAGGATTTACTAAACGATAAGTGCGACATTTCAATCCACGCACCTATATAAGGTGCGACTATCCGTAAGTAATATGTTTGGGAGATTTTCAGATATTTCAATCCACGCACCTATATAAGGTGCGACGCAAGTTAGATAAAATACCAGAAGGTGCACCAAACATTTCAATCCACGCACCTATATAAGGTGCGACATGTCAAATTTAATTGAATTTGAAGATGAACTAATTTCAATCCACGCACCTATATAAGGTGCGACAGAAACAATAGTACAGGGAGGGTTTTAAGTAAGAATTTCAATCCACGCACCTATATAAGGTGCGACGATGGACGAACACCATATTTTCATACAGCCTACGCATTTCAATCCACGCACCTAGTATAAGGTGCGACTATAGTTTCCTGTTTCTTTTTCCTGTTCTTCTTTATTTCAATCCACGCACCTAGTATAAGGTGCGACGTTATGACAGTTGGAACATAGCAAACTTTTTAAGTATTTCAATCCACGCACCTAGTATAAGGTGCGACAAGGGAGTGAGCAGGTTGGCTGATTATTTAAAACATTTCAATCCACGCACCTAGTATAAGGTGCGACTGCGATTTTAACATAAAATTTTACAAATATAACAAAAAACTTCCAGTTTTAGAGAGGGAAAGTTAAAAAAATGAACGTTTTCTCTTCGTTTTTCCAATATTTGCCAAAAATAATATAAATAATGGTGCGAATCCCCTAGGGTTTTTATGTGCACTTCAGGTTCGCACCAAGTTTAATACTCTAGCTTTTATACAATTATTATATGATAGTGCAGATGGTTTGTCATTTATTAACGAAAATCAATCGTACAAGTGGAAGAATCTTAAAATATGTGCAAATAAAATCAAAGAATGATGTTTTCCTCTTTGTAGATTAAATTATTTCGACAATTAGTAGCAAAATGCATAATTGGTATTTCATTTCATTCACAGGGTAATCTGTAAACTAAAAGTAAAATTAAATTACTCCAGCAGTATAAACGGAAAATTTAAGTAAAAATACTGCTATATTTAAATTTAGTAAAGATGTTTTATAATGGTTAGATCCCAAAAACGAGTTTTTTATTGCCGAAGAAAGTTAGAGTGCTGTCTTTGTGATCAAAATTCTTTTGATCGCAAATTTTTTTCGAAATATACGAAGCATAAAAGTGGGAAGACCACTCCTTTTGATGTATTTCCTGCATCTTTTGAAGTTTTGGGCGATGATGGAGGCAAAAATTTGAGCGCACTTGTCCCCTGACAGGCAAATGCTCTAATCGATATGCCCGTTTTAAGACGGATGGTACACCTTCCACACCTGCGCGATAATTAGACAGTTTCCGGTGGCGATCTGTACCCATTTTGGAACGTGTCTGGTCTGTGCGGATTTTGTTTTCACTAAACGAAATATGATAGGCACGTTTTTGCTCTTTCACTTGGCATCGTTCGAATAGTGGACAGTTCTGACAATGTTCTTTATAAAATTTTGCAGTATGTGTCTCTTTTATCTCATCGTACAAGGAAAAAATAGGTTGATGACCTTGGGGGCATCGTGTAATTTTCCGGGTTTCCGGGTCTATTTTAAATTGATCTACACCAATAGAATCTTCTGCAACAGCACGACCAGTCATTTGCGAAAAGTTGATTTCAAGCCCTAATTCATCTGCATGCTTCACGGTTTCTTGACGATAGTAAGCTCCATCCACAGCTAGCGTATCCATTTCCTTGGCAAGTGGATGATTCTTGACAAAATCTTCTCCGTATTGAGCGTCGCTGTAGGTGTTTTCCTTTACATCGGCATGCATAATTAATCCCATATCTGTTTCATTGTCGTAAACCTCTACAAAGTTTAAGCTATGTCCAATATGGGATTCACCAGCTTTATGTCGAAAAGTCGCATCTGGATCAGATGGATTTTGTAGAATTTGGGAGGTTAGTTTTGCACCTTCCACAGGCATAACACTGCCGTCTTTTGTTGTGATCGATTGTTCCTTTAGAAGACGTGCAAGATGTTCAAAACTACGGAAGTTTTCCACTTCAGCATGATCTTTAATCAACACATATAAACCATGTGCTTGTTGAATGAGAAATTCCAGCTTGGATGTTTCTTCTGTTGTTTTCGTTTGATAGATGATTTTATTTTGGTGACTCTTTTCAAGGTATGCCAAATAGGATTCGGGAAGTTCCCAATCCGTTTTCGAGTCGCAAACAGCGCGGGCAACAAATCCTCTATAATTATATGAGGGAATTGAGACTTTTACATGAACTTCCATTCTACTACGAAACCGATCATTGTATTTTCGTCCATGCAGGTATTAATCTAAAAATCGATGACTGACGAAGAGATAAAAAATCGATGAACTGGATACGTAATCAGTTTATACACTCCACAGAAAAAGCACCCAAAACCGTATTTTTCGGCCACACCCCAACTGGTTTAATTCATGATGAAAAAGACAATTACGACATTTGGACGAGTGAGAAAGGCGACAAAGTCGATATTGATGGAGGGTGCGCATTCGGTGGTCAACTGGACGCTATAAAAACAGATAAAAAAGGGAATATTCTCCAAAAAATCGCAATTGCAAGCGAAATGAACCAGTGACTGAAATCAGTTATCGGTTTAGTTTCCACACAGTATGTATTAAGACATGCAATATGTGCTACACCATATTTGACACCATATCGAAATAAACAAGGAGGAATGACAAATGAGTGCATATGATACACCAACAGAAACATGTCCTTACTGCGGTGACGAAATGGACACTGATTGGGTGGATAACGGTATTGGTATGGTTCAACGCGGACCGTATCACTGTCAGAAATGTCATGCTAGTGAAATCGGGCCTCAACTATTGGATTGGTACTACAAAAATCGGGAAGGACATACGATATATTTGCCCGGTAAGCGTAGATATAATTCTTTGCTCAAGAAAAAAGTGAAATGGGGAACAACGCCCGTATTGAAATCAGGACCTCCTTTCAGTGAGGATGAACTGAAGACCGGCTATTATAAAGGAAAAATCCCCCCTTATGCAAATACAGTGGCTGGAAAGTTAGTTGACCATCAAAAAGACAAGCAGATGTATGATATCGGATTGTTGGACGAAAAGAAAATCTAGCACCTGGTGCTATAATAGTGGAAAGGAATCTATGAATTTCAAACTGCAATTCTACCAAGGCATACCGCTTCGGCCGATTAAACGCAATTACAAACACACAAAAGCGAAGCGATTTTTAATCAACGACACGAAACAGAACGTGTGGATTTCAAATAAACATTTGGAACATGACGGACGATTAAGCAAGATCAAAACCTCGATTATATATTCAGGAAAGCCAAAAGACAGTTAGAACTTGCAAACGTAGACTGGTAAACTTCCTCATGCCGAAACCATTCGCTTTATTGGAATCATAGAGAATGACAAATCGTACCACAGCATATTTTTACGTTATAAGCTTTCTTTCTATAATTTGATATTAGGTTGCACAGTGCGAAACCGGAAAAAGATTGTCAAAGAGGCTGAATCAGAATTCACGCTCAGCTCTTGTTTGATGATATTATTAATGTGATCAAGATTATTTATTTGGAGGGAATTATAATGCGGTTATTAAACAAAATATTAGGTGGAGTGGCTCTCATCAGTCTAGTAGCTGTCTTTTTAACGAGCGGGGTCAATGCTGAGGAGTATGTGAAACCGAAGTTTCTCAGAGCAGAATTTGCAAAAGAGGCATTCCAAGCTGGCGAGCCGGTTGAGCTCACAGTAAACAGCGAAGCAGGTACGAATGAAATCGAGCGGGTGTGGGTTCAAATCGAACATGAACAGACCAAACGACTATTTTCTAGTAACAACGTTATCTATTCAGAATCTGGAACAGAGGTCAAAATCCATCTTCCGGAAGAAGCACCATCAGGGAAATACGCCATACAAGCGATTATTATAACCGACTCTGCAGGAGTGAAGACAAATATTTTCAATCCAGGCGCAAGCTTTGATCTGATCGGAGAATCAACGGATACAGAGAAAGCGGTTTTCCAGAACGCTGTATTCGACAAAGAACAGTATCAACCAGGTGAAGAAGTGGTGCTAAAAATCGAAGCGACAGATGATGAGAGTGGAATCGATTGGGTCTTTCCTTCTATCCAGCACTTGTCCTCCGAGGAATACACCTTTCAAGGTTTCTCAGAAGAGGTAAACGGTTATCATGAATTTCGCTTCCAACTTCCTGACAACGCGTTGAATGGTACTTACGGTATTCAATACCTTACGATCCGAGACCATTCAGGTAATGAACAAGATGTGTTTGACGTCAACGCGACGTTTGAAGTTGTTGGTGGATCATTGGACGCTGACGCTCCGACATTAAAGAGCATAGCAATTGATAAAGACCAGTACAAACAAGGCGAACAAGTTCATATCAACATTGATGCAGAGGATAAGAGTGGGGTCAAATCCGTTTTTTTGTATGTGGAACACAAGCAAACCGGCGTACAGTATAATGACTTTGCAACATTCAATGGAGAGACCTTCGATTTCAACAGAGAGTTACCGTCAAACGCACCCCTAGGGGAGTACGAGGTATTTGCGGTATACCTTGAAGATAACTTAGGTAACCAAGTGAGTTTATTCAATTATGAGCCACGCATTGAATTCGAAGTTATTAAATAAAAAAAACGAGGTAGTAGCTCTTGCTATAAATCCGACAAGATCAACAAACCGAGACCCAAAAATCCACACCGTAACACACGATGTGGATTTTTTTAAAATAACCAAGCGTACCACTAAGCATCATTCATTCAATTACAACTTCACCATGAGAACAATTAGATAAAAGCGAAATTGAATCGTATGCATTCGGTTGAATACTGTCCCACACCAACCAATTAATTAGACAATCATTTTTATAAATTAGTTTTAACTTTTACAGTCCAGGTCGAAGAACCCCTCTTAACTGTTACTGTTGAGTTAGTACCGATAGCATATGAACCTGTCAATGCAGTTCTTTTCCAAGATGAAGGGGTTTTATAAGAATAAGTATTCCCAATTGGATACTTAACCGTTGCTTGAGAGCCATTCGGCCAACCAGAAGATCCGTAACGAACCACTCTATTTGATAAGGTTGTTAAGGGATTGAATACTTCCCAGCCACCAGTGACCCGCGTTAGTTTGGCATAAGCGACTCCTCGATCCGTTGAATTCTGGTAATAAATCCTGTTATATGCCCTTACAAAGGGAGTTAGTTCTTCATTTCCTTTATCACCCAATGTTCTAATTTTTGCACCCTCTTCTTTTAACTCTATATCATTAAAAACAGTTACAGCTATTAACTGGTCTTTATTTCCTTTATCATCTACAGTTTCAGATAGTATTTGTGCTGTACTATATTCCTCAATAGCTATAGGAGCTTCAGACGTTAAATTTCTGCTAATTGCAGATATTTCTGATGATACACCAAACTTACTAGTATCAATGTCAGATATGCCATTTGTAGCATCCCTGTAAGATTCTTCAATGCTTTTTTCTTTGTTGTTGACAATGGCCTTTTCAGCATTAGACGGGTGACTAAAACCAAAGACAAAGAACAGACAGGTCAAAATAAACAAACTCAAAAAAATTTTTTCATTTCTCAATAACCTCCTAATATTCTACTAACTAAATAATATCAGAAAAATGAATGAATTGTAATATATTATAAATAATTAACAAATTAGATTAAATGTATTACGATTAAATTAATCACTGTAAAAACGATAAAAGATGTCACGAACAGTATTATGAGTATGTATGATCAAAAATACTAATTTAAAAGGAAGTGGTTTTATGGGAAGAAATAGAAACGATAACCAGAAAGATCAATTTGATAGAGCATTTATTGGCAGTCCTGGTTTTATGATTGTACTTGTATTAGTAATAATAATAGGCAGTGTGATATTCAATTACTTTAAATAAAAATAGACTATTAACAGAAATCGTGCAAAAAACCCATACCTTATTGAACTCGCCCTGTCAAGTAGACAGTGAAAAAATAAAAAATTATGCCACAGCCTGGTGCCGGTATTCTAATGGTGCTAGGCTGTTTAATCTCTTTTGGTATCGTTCCTCATTATAGAATGTAATGTACTTATCAATATCTTTTTCTAGCGCCTCAAAGTTCTTGTAATTCTTTAAGTCATAGCTTTCACATTTAAAATGACCAAAGAAGCTTTCAATTGGTGCGTTATCAATACAATTGCCTACACGGGACATACTGCGTTTCATCCCAGCTTCCGTCGTAAGATAACGATATTCCTTTGATGTGTATGGTGAACCACGATCGCTGTGAATTAAAGGGGTTGCGTCAGGATTTGCCTCTATCGCTTCTTTTAGCGTGTTCATAAACAAAGGATTGTCATTATAGCGCCCAACCTGATAGGCGACAATCGAACCGTCATAAAGGTCCTTAATGGCACTTAAATAAGCCTTGTTACCAAAGCCATACGTCACATGCGTGATATCCGTTACCCACTTCTCATTCGGCTTCCCCGCAGTAAATTCATGATTCAAAATGTTTTCTTCAATATTGATATAGCTTGTCTTCGTGGAATAGCCATTGGAGCGACGAATATGCGATTTTAAGCCCATTTGAATCATGAAGCGTCGAATTCTTTTCTCGTCATATTGCTTCTTATATTGGCGATTGATCGCCATGGTTATTCGACGATAGCGGAGTTACCGTTATACTTTCTGAATTCCTCTTTCACTTTTTCATGAGCCATTCATTTTCCCTTTGTCGTTCTGAAGGTTAATGTTTCAACCATTTATAGTACCCAGATCGGGATACATCTAAAATGTCACAGAGTAATAGAATGGGTATTGTTGTCTCCTGGTGATAGTCATGAATCGCTTGAAATTTAGCTAGATGTTTACCTAGTCGCGCTGTCCCATCCCCCTTTCGATTTCCTTCAACTTTATATAAGAAGCCATTCTCCGCCTCTAAATACTGATTACGGTGTTCCAGTTCTTTAATACGAAGTTGTAATTTCTCTTCTTCGGTAAGGCTAGCCTTTGATTCTAGCGTTTTCCACGACGATACTGAAGACCCTGTTTCCCATCTTTTTCATATTTACGTATTGAGCTATATACTTGTTGATAAGAAACGTTATACTTTTTAGCCGCCTCATGATAATTGCGTTCGTTAGCAAACGTATATTGGACAATTTCAATGCGTTCTTGAAGTGTGGTTTTACGCCCTTTTGTCATGGTTTCTCTTCCTTTACTAGTAGATTTTATCTCTTTCCCACTAGTATACTGGTTTATCCATTGACGTAAAACCGAATTAGATGAAATATTAAACTTCTCACAAGTCATTATCAGACTGCCTTCTCCATTTAGATAAAATTCAACAGCTTCCCTTTTCAGTTCGCTGGAATACTTCTTCCATGTCCTCGCTTCCTTTAAACCATCCACCCCATCTGCTTCGTATTTACGCACCCATAAGTTAATCGTAGTACGGTCAACAGAGTATTCTTTAGCAATCGTACTGACAGACGCCATCCCTCAATCACACGTAATACCGCCTCGATTCTTTCATCTAACGTATGTTTACTTCTTCTTTTAGACATAGAAAATGCCCCCAATATAGTAGTAGAAAGTTTTTATTATTTCTCTGTCTACCATATTGGGAGCATATCATATCAAACGGTGTGTTTTCTTTTTGGTGTGCCAGGCATGTGCATATTCTCTAGGGTTGAAGTCCCGAGCCACGAAGGCAGTAGTAGTGGTTAGCTCAAGACAAGGGTGTCTGGGGTGATCCCGAATCTGAAGGAAGTCGGCGGCAAATCTCCGCTTTTAGGAACACGAACTTCATACGAGGCTAGATGTATTTGAGTGAGACTGCTAATCAAGTTAAAGCCCGTACTGCCAAAGGATACATCAAGTAAATGAAGGAAGGACAAGGAGAGGAAGAATATGCGCTTACGCTGGGAGGTCTGATAGAAATGCGACGCATACGCCGTAACCGAACATGTAAGTGTTCGCTGAACTATCAGAAGTCAGCCGAAGCCGTAGTACTAGATATTTCTAGGATATCTGGGAAGGACTAAATCATTTAAGAAGAATGGTCGCTTTGCGTACGCAATACTTGATGAAGCAGAACCATGTAAACCTTCTTAGTGAAGGAAACGTTGAATCCGTGGGGGATGCTAGAAGGGCTGAAAGTAATTGCCACACAAGAAGAAGGAGCCATTCACGCAGGAGTTAGATATCATGTTGGGAAGCATTCTATCACGGGAAAACTTTATACTCGCACTGAAACGTGTCGAGCGAAATAAAGGAAGCCATGGTGTGGATGAGATACATGTACAAAACCTACGAGCGCATATCATGGAACACTGGGCTTCCATTCGAGGACAACTCGAAGGAGGTACCTACTATCCTCAACTCGTTCGTCGTGTCGAAATCCCGAAACCAAACGGCGGAATGAGGAAGCTAGGAATTCCTACCGTGTTAGACCGATTCCTCCAACAAGCAATCGCACAAGTTCTAACAACCATCTATGACCCAACATTCTCTGAACACAGTTATAGTTTCCGCCCGAATAGACGAGGACATGACGCGGTCAGGAAAGCGAGAAGCTATATAAAAGATGGCTATCGTTGGGTTATCGATATGGATTTAGAGAAGTTCTTCGATAAAGTACATCACGACAGATTAATGCGCACATTGAGTCAGAAGATCAAAGACCCAAGAGTGCTTAAACTGATCCCAAATGAAACCACCGTATACGGAACCGTATATACTGGTGGTGTGAGAGGGGAGAAAAGTTATCTAGCTTTTCCCTCTACTCGATTTGCAAGGGTCTGCTAAACAATAAGTGCGTTTCTATTCACGCACCTATATAAGGTGCGACTGTTGAGATAGACGATAAAAATAAAATAATACACATTTCAATCCACGCACCTATATAAGGTGCGACTAATGAGTTAAAGGCAAACGCACCACAGGATGAGATTTCAATCCACGCACCTATATAAGGTGCGACAGCGATTTTTACCTAAAAGTTTACAAAAGTAGTCAAAAATATATTGCTTTTAGGAAAAAAATCTTATTTCCCCTTTATTTTATTCCATATATTTACATAAAGCAACTAAGTTAAGGTGCGAATCCCCTAGGGTTTTTATGTGCACTTCAGGTTCGCACCAAGTTTAATACTCCAGCTTTTATACAATTATTATATGATAGTGCAGATGGTTTGTCATTTATTAACGAAAATCAACCGTACAAGTGGAGAATTCTAAATTATGTCAAATAAATAAAAGAATAATGTTTTCCTCTTTGTAGATTAAATTATTTCGACAATTAGTAGCAAAATGCATAATTGGTGTTTCAATTTCATTCACAGGGTGATCTGTAAATTGAAAGTAAAATTAAATTACTACAGCATAGTATAAACGACAAATTTAAGCAAAAACTGCTATATTTATCGAAAAAATAAATGATTAAGTTCAAAGTAGATAAAGTAAGGAATTAAAATCATAAATCGTAATCATTACTATTTACAATTTAGCAAAGATGTTTTATAATAACTTCTAACACGTAATCATTACGATTTAAGGATGGCTTGGAGATAGAGTATAATTATTGACAGGAGTAGATAAAATGGCAAAAAAGTCTAAAATTGCAAAAGAGAAAAAACGCCAGAAGATGGTTGAACAATATGCTACCTTGAGAAAAGAGTTAAAAGCAAAAGGTGATTATGAAGCAATTCGTAAATTACCACGAGATTCTTCTCCAACTCGCTTGAAAAATCGCTGTGAAGTTACAGGCAGACCACGTGGCTACATGCGAAAGTTCAATATGTCACGTATTGCCTTTAGAGAATATGCTCATAAAGGGCAAATACCAGGTGTGAAAAAAGCTAGCTGGTAGAGACTAGCGTTTTGGAGGACTAAAATAAGTTAACAGGGGCATCTTAAAGTGTTGTCCCTGTATTATTTTTTATACAAAATAATAATTAATTCTTCGTACAAAGAAGAGGAGGGAAAGGACATTGTCACAGAAACAAACCATTCCGGTAACAATTTTAACTGGTTTTTTAGGTGCAGGAAAAACAACATTGCTCAATAACTTGTTAAAAGATATGCCAAAACAAAAAATTGCTGTCATCATTAATGAATTTGGTGACACATCAATCGATAGTCACTTAGTGGTATCAACGAGGGAAGAAATTATCGAAATTAACAGTGGTTGTATTTGCTGTAATGTACGAGGCGATTTAATCAACATATTAAGTAATTTGATCGCACAGGAAGAGAAAATCGACCGTGTTATCATTGAGACAACAGGTATGGCTAATCCAGCTCCGGTCATTCAAACCTTTTTGATGGATGAAAAAACAGGCAAGTCATTTGAAATTGACAGTGTGATTACGATGGTGGATGCCCAGCATATATGGCTACATTTAAAGGAAGAAGAACCTGGGAAGCAAATCGCTTTTGCTGATATTCTGTTGATAAATAAAATGGATTTGATTACTGCGAATGAAAAAATTAAGCTGGAACAACAGCTGGTCAACATGAATCCACATGCGAAGCGTGTTTATACTACATATGCAAATGTAAACATTCAAGATTTAATAGGAAAAAAATCCTTTGATTTAGGTAATTTATTAAAAATAGATCCAAAACTATTAGTAGAAACGCATCACCATCATCATAATGATCAAGTCACTTCTTTTGTTTTTCGAGAAGGTCGTCCTCTCGATTTAGAAAAAGTGAATAGATGGTTCGCCTATTTAGTCCACTTTAAAGGAGAAAATTTATATCGTTATAAAGGAGTACTCCATATAAATCACCTAGAGAAACGAGTCGTTTTTCAAGGTGTACATATGCTGTTTGCAGGTACAGAGGGGACTGAATGGGCAGATAATGAACCGCGTCAAAGTGAGATAGTATTTATTGGGAAGCATTTAGATTATCAAGAACTAGCAAAAGGCTTTCAATATTGTCTTGCTTAATTTTTTATAATTCAAATCGGAATGATTATGATTTAAAGGGTGATAACTGTGAATAAGATATATGATGTCGTTATTGTAGGAGCTGGACCCTCTGGAATTGGTGTCGCAACTTTGTTACAACAAATGAATTGTACATCTTATTTGATTCTAGAGAAAGAAGAGGTAGGAGCTTCTTTTTTACGATGGCCGGAAGAAATGAGATTTATTACACCTTCTTTTCCAGCGCAGGGATTTGGTCAAACAGATTTAAATGCAATTGTCCCTAAAACTTCACCAGCTTATACGTTAAATATGGAGCATCCTACTGGCGAAGCGTATGCTGAATACCTAGATGTAGTGGCAGATCATTTTGCTCTTCCTATTAAAAAGGGCGTGCAAGTAAAACAAATTCATAAAAAGGATGGTATCTTTACGATAGATACGACACAAGGGATCTACCAAAGTCGCTATGTCGTTTGGGCAGCAGGACAATACCAATATCCTAATTTACGACCTTTCCCTGGTGCAGAACTTGGTGTACACAATAGTCTGATTCCATCTTGGCGGGAACTAGAAGGCGATGATTTCATTATCATCGGAGGCTATGAAAGTGGTATGGATGCGGCATTTCACTTAGGACGTTTCGGCAAAAAAACTACTATTATAGCTAAAACGAATACTTGGGAGCTAGACAATAGTGATCCAAGCATAGCCCTTTCCACTTACACATATAGTCGTGTTTGTCATTTATTAGGATCCGATTTGTTAACAGTTGTTGGCAATACAGCCGTCACACGAATAGAAGCCGTATCTTCAGGATATGACGTCTATACAAGTAGCGGAAAAGTTTATTTTACAACGGAAAAACCAATATTAGCCACTGGCTTCATTGGTAGCACAACTAAGATAGAAAATTTAGTGACACGTGGTCAATATGATGAAGTACTTGTCAATGAAATAGATGAATCTGTGGCAACTTCTGGTCTATTTCTAGCAGGGCCGGAACTTCGGCACAAAGACCACATTTTTTGTTTTATTTATAAATTTCGCCAGCGGTTTGCAATAATAGCAGAAACGATCGGCTATCGGTTAAACTTGGATTTATCGATTTTAGAGCAGTATCAGCAAGAAAACTTTTATCTTAAAGATCTTTCGATGTGTGGGGAGAGGTGTCAATGTTAGAACGCATACAGTCCTCTCCTGGTGCCCGCATAGAAAATATTGCTAGTAGGTTGTGAATCTGTTGAGAAATCAGGTTTGTTCCGTCATTTGACTGGTGCAAAACGAGTGTTGCTAAATAATGTAAAGGGATCAGATCAACCATAGCGTCTTGTTGCATTTTTTGCTTAAACAATAAGCGTATTATCGATTTTCAGTCGATTAGCTATGCCGATAATTATATCTACTTTCTTTACCTGTGGATGCAACGCCCATTTTTTATTAGAAAGGATGGTTTGGGGACAGAGCGGTTTTTTAGAGGATATGTCTATTAGCCAGATGTTTACTTAGCTTCAACGCTATGGGCTAGTAACGTTATTTACGATTAGCAAAGAGCTTAGCTGGAAGACTTCCTAGTCTATGGATGGAAGGCATATGGTGAGAATTGTTAAAACGTAGTCTTTTTGTCGTGTAGCCCCCTGCTTAACTGCTGTGCTCGCCATTTGCCTTATTTCGTTTTCAAGAAGAGCTATTCTTGCGGTAGGAATCTACTTTTTTGCAGGATAAAAAGTACGCAACACTATCATAATTTAGAGATCCATTTAATTGGTGAATTTCATGATTAGGAGTGAGAACGGGTGATTTTATCAGGGCAAACGATTAAACAATTAATAAAGAATGAACGGATGTCTATTACTCCTTATAAGGACTTAAGCATACAACCAGCCTCCTTTGATCTACGTCTGGGAAAACATTTCTTGATAGTTGATGACATGTCTACTTCTTTTTTATCAGTAGACATTCGACGCAATCCAAGTGGTAAATATTTTGTCTCTGTTTTAGTTGAAACGGATGTACAGCCGCTTGAAAAAACGGGTTCCGTTGTTAGACGTAGGGTTAAAAGATTTCGCTATCTTATCAGATGAAACGATATACGAAAACCCCAAATACTTTCGCAAATTAGAAGCGAAACTCGCAAAAGCACAACGCGTGTTGTCCAAACGAAAAGCACAAGCGATAAAACAAAAACGAAAATTGAGCGAAGCAAAAAATTATAAAAACAAAAGCGCAACGTTGCTCGTCTTCATGAAAAGATTAGAAACAAGCGAGCGGACTACCTGCATAATTTTCTACCGAAATTATTAAAAACCACGATATTATCAGTATCGAAGACTTGCAGGAGTCAAACATGCTGAAAAACCATAAATTAGCAAAAGCCATTAGTGAAGCCAGTTGGGCGCAGTTTCGAACGATGCTTGAATACAAAGCGAACTGGTACGGCAAGCAAGTTGTTGCGGAAACAAAAACATTCCCAAGTTCACAACTGTGTTCGTGCTGTGGTTATCGGAATAAAGACGTTAAACATCTCGAATTGCGCAAATGGGATTGTCCAGAATGCTATGCCCATCATGATAGAGATATTAACGCAAGTAAAAATTTGAAAAACGAAGCCATACGACTTCTAACTGCGGGGACCGCAGGGATAGCCTAATCCATAACTTTCGGTTACGAAGGTGTTCTTAGGAATCCCACACTTCAAGCGTAAGCTAAGTGGCGGGTAGTTCATCTCCTAATCCAAATGAAATAATAAAATTACAATTACAAAAATTTTTACAATGGTTGAAAATTTTCTCATATTGCCTCTACCTTTTCTGATTATTATTATAAGCGGTCCTAATTACTTCACCCATGCGGTGTGCTTAAATAAAGGCTAGTGCTTCTTATGTTGAATACCTACTTTCTAAAAAAACGGTGAATAATCCGATCACACTACAAGGAATATTGAAGGGTATTCATTTTTCAATACCCTTCAATTCGCAGTTGCTCCACGATACTCTGCTGTTTTGTTGCGTGATATATGATATATGGAATTAAAATCCCTATCACAAAAATGAGCGGCAAAATAATGACCAATGGCCAGAAATTAAAATGGAAGGTTAGGAACCAAATTTGCGCACTTAGTGGACGTACAATCAATAATGAACTGCCAATGCTTAACAGGATAGAAACTGCTACTGTCCAAGCCGCATAATAACCTCCCTCAAAGCAAAGCATTTTCAATAGCTGCTGTTTGGTCATACCAATACTTCGCAGTACAGCAAATTCTCTGCGACGGATCAGAACACTGGTTAAAATAATATTAATAAAATTTAGCACTCCGATGATTCCAATGATGAGTGCAAGCGTACCGCCAATCAGCATGATCGTATCCTGTATATCAGTAAGTCCTGCCGTAACGGTTAATTTGGATTTATAATTCATCGATGGCTCGATGCTATTCGTGTACCACTTCAAAAAGCGTTCCATGTCACCTTCCTCATCCTCTGCAACATCGAAGACATAGCTCATAGCATGGGTATTGCCAGTAAGTTTTTTGTACATTTCCCCTGGAAGAAAGAATCCGGATCCTACCCAATCATAAGTGTTTGTCTCGTTTGCGATGATATGACCGATTACTGTTACTTCTATCGTGTTGCCTCCGTAGTTTAGCTTGACTTGATCGCCTACACTGTGATTCATACTACTCTCATCCAAATTACCACGAGTGTCTGACCATACACCCTCCAGAATATACTTCCCGTTCGCAAGCTTTTCTCTATCCAATTCACCATCCAGCAATTCTAGACGAGAAAAGGAAAATTCGTCAAGACCAATTAAATTCGTGGAAAAGGAACCATCCAATCGTTGGTTGACTGTCTGCCTAGTCGTTTCGCTTTTATATGTGGCTGGACTACCGTACTGGCGCCCTCCCGTTTCAAACCCTTCTTGTTTCTCTACAGCGGCAATTAAGCTCTCACTAAGTGCACTTTCTTCTTTGCCTTTATACTTGTAATTGAACAGATCGATATGACCGATGCGAAAATCAGAATCGCTAGCATTTTGGAGAGCTTTGTCCACGTCCACGCTTTGCGAGAAATTAAAAATTGTATTGGTCAACACAATGCTCAGAGAAAGGCTTAGAATCACCAAAACTGTATGCTTCTTGTTTCTTCCGAGGTTATTCAATGCCATTCTTCGTGGGGTACCGCTGTTACTGGATTTTTTTGTTTTTTTCTTACGACTGACGGAATTAGTATTCGTATAACTAACTGCCTCTACCGGGGATATCTTTGCTGCCATTTTCAACGGTTTCCGAATGCTGATGAACACGGTAGCCAGCGTAAACATGATGGCTGCTACAAATATGAGCGGGTTTGCAGATACAACCGCCTTGCTTCCTGCAAGCTGAGACTGCTCAATCAGCGTAGGTACCATTGACCTGCCCACGAAAAAGCCACCAAAAAGCCCTAGCGGAATGCCAACCAACGAGAGCCCCCAAGCTTGTCGTCTAATGATTGCACGAAGCTGTCGTCCTGTAGTACCTACTGTTTTCAATAGTCCGTAAAAGCGAATATCACGCATAACGGAGATTTGAAAGATGTTAAAGATAATCAGATAGCCTGTGAGCATAAACAGCACTAGGATACTAGACAATAGAAGAATTGTTCCAAAGCCTGCTGATGTACTTTTAGACAAATAAATTGGATTGGTACCTGCGTTCAAGTAATTTTGCGAATTTATATTCATGGAAAAACCACTATCGATCAACACAGTTTCCAATTTTTCATTAATATTTTTACTGTTTGCAAACTTTAAATTTCCTGTGATGCTTCCAGTTTTTGATTGGTCTTGGCGATAAGTGCTTTCCAGTTCCCCCAAATGCGCATCCATATAGGCGCGAGAAGAAATGATAGTTCCAACTGGAACACCGGGGTGGCTTTCCCACCAACCAGCCAGTACAAATTCACGTATAACCTTGTCATTATTAATGGTGAGCTCCAATGTAAGCGGAGTACCAAGCTTTTGCGGAATGCCCAGCAGTTCCAGCGTCTTCGTATCAGTAATAATCTCTTTTTCCTCTTGCGGTTTATGCCCACTTGTGAGTTCAATAAATAAATATTTCAATTGGAGATCATCGTAATACCAAAAATCTGTCTGTCTCTTGGTCAGGGCAGCATTGTCCACACTATCGGCAAGTTTTCGAATATAAGACATTTCTTGTATTAAAGGATGGCGTTCTATGGTGCGATACTCTGATTCGGTCATATTTTCTATTCTCGCGTGGCCATCACCGCCTGACATAACCATATCGGCACGTTGCGTACTTTTTATCATGCCAGATCCCAGCGTAAATAAACTAGTGAATAGAAGTGTAGTTAGGGCAATCGCCATCACAGCGAACACGTTGCGTACTTTGGATGATCGAAAATTCCTTCTTGCCAATTTGCGGATTATCTTCTTGTTTTTTACTCGAATCATACCCGATCACCGCCTAAGATTTTTCCATCTTCAATGCGGATAATTCGATCTGCAAGCTGAGCATGTTCTTCATTGTGAGTGATCAAGACAATGGTCTGGCTAAATTTTTCCCCGGTCACTTTTAAAAGTCCAATTACGTCTTGACTGGTCTTGCTATCCAGATTTCCGGTCGGCTCATCGGCGAGGACAATGATTGGTTTTGTGGCCAATGCCCTTGCGATGGCAACCCGTTGTTGTTGTCCTCCGGAAAGTTGGCTCGGCAATCTTTGCAATTTGTCATCAAGTCCCAGTGTCTGGATAATTTGATTCACATAGCTTTTATCCGGTTTATTACCATCTAATTGAATGGGGAGGACAATATTCTCATAAACATTCAGTATGGGAACAAGATTGAAACTTTGAAAGACAAAACCAACCTTGCGGCGTCGAAAAATCGTCAGTGCTTCCTCTTTCAAAGAAAAAATATCCTTTCCATCTACTGTTACGGTTCCGCTGGTCGGGCGATCTAGACCGCCGAGCATATGGAGCAAGGTAGACTTTCCACTACCCGAGGTGCCAACCACCGCGACAAATTCCCCTCGCTCTACCGATAAATTTACGTTGTTCAGCGCATGGACGGACGTTGCTCCGTTTGTATAAATCTTTTTTAAATTCATTGTTTTTAATATGGTCATCATCGGTTCCTCCACAACAATAGTCTGTATGCATTCTTTTATGATATAAACACCATACCAAAAAACCCTTTCCACATTCTTTCTCAAATCTAACAGTTTTGAAAGAATCACTTTTCTCCAGCTGCAAGAAAGATAGAAAAGGTAGAGCCTTGTCCCAGCTTTGAGGCAACCTTAATATACCCGCCTCCAGTTGAGAGAATCTCTCTTGCCAGGAACAGACCGAGGCCCATGCCCTCTTGAACGTTTGTCGCGGAAGAACGATAAAAACGGGTAAATATTTTACTTTGTTCATCCTCTGTGATACCTATACCTTGGTCGGTGATATCGATACGAAAAAACAACTCATAGGGTATAGTTTTGATTTTAATGCTGCCTTGCATTGGGGAATATTTCACCGCGTTATCAAGAACGTTGTACACTGCTTCAATTGTCCATTTAGGATCGTAATAAGCTATCCCATCAGTTGATTCTAATTGAATGGTAATCTCTTTCTCTTTTGCTCTTGGGGAAACCTGTGTGATGGCCCTTTCGAGTAATTTCTGCACACTGTCTCTTTGTGGTTGAACGGTAATAATACCACTCTCCAAACGAGAGGTTTTTACCAGCGCCTGAATGAGAAAATCCAACTTTTTAGCCTGTGCTGAAAGGGTATTTACATACTCCACACAGTCTTGCGGCAGACGTTCTTCCTCAAGAAGTTGCGTATACAAAAGAATATTGGCGACAGCCGTCTTCGTCTGGTGAGAAATATCTGAAATCAGGCTTTCGATGTTTTCTTTTTCATTAGTCAGATTCTTGGAGGAGACTGCACAAAATGCCAAAAAACGAGCCAGTTTTGTCTCTACAGCCGACAAAGCAGACTCATCAAAACAACCTTCGCTGAAATCGTCATCGATTGCACTGTTCAACATATCATCCATTGAACTCAAAAGTTGGCGCATTCTTCTCCGGTACAGAAGAATAACAGGGATGGCAAAGGCAATGCCAGTAACTACTGCAATTCCAAACATAATAAGCCATTGAGACATCATGTCACCGCCCAGGTGTAGCCAATACCATAAACCGTTTTAATATACTTGGGAGACGATGGTATATCTTCCAGCTTATCACGCAGACGTTTGACCGTAACCGAGAGAGCATTCTCGTCCACATAATCAGCGCCGTCCGTCCAAATGATATCGATCAGTTGCGATCGTTCCATAGTATGACCTTTATTTTCAAGTAAACAACGGAGCAATTTTTGCTCGGTCTTGCTAAGTTCAATAGGTACACCATATTTTGAAAATTCCATTTTTGTGAAAGAAAAGGAAAAACCGTCAATTTGTATGGGTTCTATGGAGATGGCGGATACTTTTCTTAACTGAGCCCGAACCCTTGCGCGTAGGATCATCAAGCTAAAGGGCTTAGTTATATAATCGTCTGCCCCAAATTCAAAGCCAGTAACCACATCTGTTTCCATATCTTTGGCAGTCAACATAATCACAGGAATTGCAGAGAATTTGCGCAATTCCTTCAGAAAATCCAGTCCGCTTCCATCTGGCAAGTTAATATCTAAAATAATTAAATCAAAGGTCGTCTTTTGGATTTCCATCCGAGCAGAATTCAAATCTCGTGCCTGTATAATGGTAAATTCACTGTTTTTTAAAGCGATAGCTACCCCGTTAGATAAGGATAAGTCATCTTCAATAATCAATATTTTTATAATAGTCATAATAGCCACATCCTAGATTCGTATTAAATACTCATTGTTAACGAAACGATTTTTCCAATTTCCTTTAACCAATCAATACTATTCTGACTTTCATCTGCCATTTTTAATAAAAACATTAATAAAAGCTTTACTATAGGGAATGTTTTTTTAGTTTATCATCAGTGTTGATTATATTGTCGTTCGTGGAGTTTATTAGGCTTTATTGCAAGGTTTTTAAACATTTAGTTGAATATAAAAATTTTGTATTTAAAAAACTTCTATCATTAGGATCTTTAATGCAATAAGTCTATCATGAATTTCAGCACTGTATTTATAGAATGTGACGTAAAATATAAATAAAAACTCTCTATAAGGATAGGCTTATTTCAAAGCTATTTAAACACTTTTTTCACCAAAACAAATCGCTCCCATTTTCAATTATAACCCTAATTATAAAGGTTAATCGCTAAAAAAACTATATTGGCATTGTCCCATCAGTGATCATCAATCAAGATAGAAAAGTAAAATCAAAGGTAATTTTTCTCAAACTTTTGTATATACTATGGATATACAATTGGTTAGGGGCGTGTTATAATGAATAATAGAAATAAGAAATTAAATAGAAGGCAGGTGCCGAAAATGACTGCAACCGCTACTGTATCAAAATGGGGTAATAGTTTAGGGGTTAGAATTCCAAAAGACATGGCTGATTCAGCAAATATTAATCAAGGAACAGAAATGACAATTACTCTGGATCAAAAAGGACAAATCATTTTGACACCGATTAAGAATAAAAAAGAATATTCCTTAGATGAATTATTAAATCAATGCAAACCAGAGCATCGTCATCAAGAAATTGATTTCGGAATAAAGGGGGAGGAATTAATCTAATGGTAGCACCAGAACGCGGCGATCTTGTATATGTGGATTTCGATGCGCAATCAGGACGTGAACAGGCTGGTATAAGACCTGCGATTGTCCTATCCCCTAAACAATTCAATCAAATCACAGGATTTACTGTTCTGTGCCCAATTACAAAAACCGTCAGGGGCTGGGGTTATGAAGTTGCGCTTCCTGACGGTTTAGCTGTGTCAGGAGTTATACTCACTGACAAAGTAAAAAGCGTAGATTGGAATACCAGAAAGTTAAAAATAAAAGGACAAGCTCCAGAAGAAATCGTTGAAGATTGCCTAGCTAAAATACATACATTTTTAGGGCAATAGAATATTTACGGAACAAAAAGAAACCAGTCTGACAAAAGTTATTTTTACTAAGCGCATGTAATCAAATTACAGATAGTCTAACAGCAGAAACACCACCAGAAGAATTAAGCGGGGGTGATTATCAAAAAGGTGTGGTAACTTATGTTGTTGATGGAGATACCTTCGACGTGAAACTGGAAAACGGAAAAACAGAGCGCATACGACCGATATTGGTCAATGCGCCAGAGATCTGCCATAAATCTAGTCCGTCGGATTGTGAAGCTGAACCCTACGGTGACGAAGCTGCTGACTTTACGAAAGATTTACTGGAAGGAGAAACGGTTTATTTAGAACAAGACGTATCGGAGCGTGATCCGTACGACCGGCTACTCGCTTATGTATACCTGGAAAACGGCCAAATGTACCAGGAACTAATTTTATCAGAGGGACTGGCCGAGGTTTCGGTCACACCTTGAAAAAATAGAGCAAAAAGCAAAAGATCAACAAGTCAACTACCCACCACTAAGTCTATAAGACTTGAAGTGGGGGCTTGTTAAAAGCCCTAGTTGTCTAGCCTAAGGCTTAACTGACTACGTTAGAATGTTGCATACCGTGGGATGATTCCCTAGTCCCACGCTCTATGGCGGCTCTGTAAACAGTTTCTATGGGAAGAAGCAGTCAACCGTAAGCCATCTCGCTTTGAGATGTTGCCAACACATTCTAACATTGGCGAAGGGAAACAAACTCTTATATGTAAGAGGGAATACGCTATGCTCGTATTCGTGATCAACAAGCATGGTGAGGCTCTGATGCCATGCAAACCAAGGAAAGCTAAACAGATAAAAGCAAGAATCATCAAGTATGAGCCGTTCACCATTTAATTGGCAGCAATTCCTCCCCCTCCTACCTGTCGGTTGAGGAGGGAGAATCCTTGACTAAGTTTCGTTAAAATCAAGGAAGAATAAAGAGGTAACCCACCACACAAGAATGCCCCGCTCCAATAGGAACGGGGCTATATTCTCACGAAAAGGGATGACGCGACGAACCTACACCAAAGGTCAATGCGACTACCGTACACAAACACTTTAAACGTATTACTGACTGTATGCTCATTATAGCACAGCGCTTAATCACGTTCAAATTAAAGCTGTATGACAGAATAATTTTTGGTTATCCCAATTATACAACTTTATTTTGGCAAATAAAAAAACTGAGACAAAAAAGTGATATACTCCCCTCAATTATGTTATATCTATATCATGCAGATTATTGACGTATAGAAATCGTATGCAAAAAGTATATCTACTTTTACTTTTGTTAATTTAACTTTTTTAATAATCACATGTTTTTTCTTTGCATTCCTCTTTTATTTCAGGAAATTCATTCCCTTCGGATATCGCGCCAACTCTAAAGTTACTTTGATAATCAATGTCGATAGAGAAAGTCGCTTCTTTATTATTATTAACGATTCCGCTAATTACCATTCCTCCCATAGGAGCACTATAATCACCTTTTTTAAAATCTACTGTACGGATATCTTTATAGTTATTTTTTAAAAAACTTTCAACTGATTCTTCAGCTTTACGAATTGTTTCATCGTCAAAATCTTCATGATTTGAGTTCACAATGCAACCTCCTAATAGTATAATTGTGATAATAAAAATTGCCGAAATGAAAAGTTTTTTCATTCGTATCACATCCTAACTGATTAACTAATATCAAAAGATGGAGGATAAAATGATGGTGAATTCTCATAGTATAACAGACAAAGCTGCTTCTAAAATTTCCAATCTGTCTTACAGGAAAATTCAAAAAAGAATTTCCATTCAATCAACAACTAAAAAACAAGTTTGGGAAAAAGTTGAAACCATTAAAAGCCCTGATACTGGATTAGATGGTTATGTGCTCCAAAATCCCGACACAAATGAAATCGTTATCATTTCCAGGGGACAGAACCAGATTCTCTTAAAGATTATGAAGAAAATCTTCCTGGAATTATTCTTGGTGATTCCGATTATACCAAAAGAGAATATGGAAAAACACCTTATTTAGGAACTCCATCTCAAGACGCTGCTTTAACAACGGGTAAAGCGAAACTTAACTCCAAGATAAAACCCTCACGTATACGAACAAAAATCAATTTACAGAAGCTGTACCTATTGTTGGAAAATATGTAAAGAAACATGGAGCAAACAACATCGTATTTACAGGACATTCTCTAGGTGGAGGACTTGCCCAATATTTCGCTGTCAAACATGACTCAAACGCTATTACGTTTGCTTCAGCTGACGTGTTTGATCTGTTATCCAAAGAAGATCAAGAACGGGCGTTAAATGGAGAATTTAAAGATATTAAACCCTGCTCATGTCGATGACATTTTTCGTGAACTAGTGGATGTTGAAAGTGATGGTACACCACTATTAATTGATATAAATGAAT
This sequence comes from Virgibacillus sp. 6R, assembly GCF_001895305.1. Classification (NCBI taxonomy): domain Bacteria; kingdom Bacillati; phylum Bacillota; class Bacilli; order Caryophanales; family Bacillaceae; genus Virgibacillus; species Virgibacillus sp. 6R. The sequence continues at coordinate 3,452,151 of NZ_CP017762.1, forward strand.
TTGAACATCTTCTGGAAAAACTACGAAAAAGCCAACATGATACAGGGGAAATAGCATATAACATGAAAAAAATGAGTAAAGATTTTAAACAAATCGATCAAATACTTGCCCAATGGCTGCAAATACGTCAATAAGGGATGATGTGGTAATGAGTAGCTGGAAAGATTATCTGGAAACCAATTCGCAAAAAGAAGCGTTAAAGAAACAAATCAAACAGGATTTACAAGAGAATGGCTTTATAGAAAATATAATTCAACTTAAAGAAATGGATCGTGTTTACAATGCGAACTATGAACATGTTAAACTGAAACAGGGGTTTTGGTGAGAGGTTGCGGTGATATAGTTTTTCTCTGCATATCTCAAAAATTATATCTACTGTCGAAAAACGACAACGAAAGACCAACAGATTAATCTGTTGGTCAAAATGACGCACGTATAGTAATTCTTCATCAACATAGAAACCGCTCCCGATTATTCCTACATAATTCGGAAAATATAGGGCGATTTCATTCCCGAAATGCTTTAAAATCTCATACTTACTGTGACTATGCAACACAGACAGAAGCTTCTGTTCGTTTTAAATCTTAATATGTTATTCATTTATTTTAGGGTTAACTCGAACTTTTTTTAAAAAATTAGCATATAAATCATATAGACTTTGTAACCTAATTGACTTAAAATAATTAGCATAAAGAATCTTAAAAGCGGAGGGTTTATGAGAAAAATTGAATTAAGTTATACCTTAAACCACGGAGATATTCAGAAGTTAGCTGAAAATTATTACGAAAACAGCACGAGGGCTAAGCGAGCTAAAAAGTGGACGGTCATAGGCGCTTTAGTTCTTACCCTTATTTTAAGTTATTTTCCTACTCTCGTGATGGGCAGAGGCTTGGATTTTTATTTAATTTTAGTTTTTATTGGCTTCATCATAACGCCTATCCTTTCTTTGCAGCAGCAAAAAAAGGATCTTATAAAAAGTACAAATAGACGTTTAACAAAAGAAAATATAGGTCTATTAGGTGAGCACCATACAACCATCTCTGAAGACGGGATCCATGCTACTTTATTTCCCCATGATCCAAAAAAAGAAAAAAACTCATCAAATAATTGGGAAGAAATAGACTATTATAGCCAAGAAGGAAATCATTTCTTTGTTTATGTCGATAATATTAACTTTGTTTACGTTATCAAGACTGAAGACAAAACAGAGGAAGTAGACCAGTTCTTAAGTGAAAATCTAGAAAAAAGAGGGGGAAATTAACCCCCTCTCTCTTTTTTTTACGCTGAAGGTTCAGCTTCCATATCCTCTATTTCTCCTAATATTAATGCAGCTATTACACTAGCCGCATACCCTAGCGGTCCTCCAAATCTTGCAGCTGTTGCTATAATTCGTAATGCAGTTACTGCACCTAATGTCACAAATGAAATCGCTGCAGCTTCTTGTGCCACCTCTTTTAATCGCTCAAACTCAGGGCTAGCTGTACTTGTCGGAATAACTTCAAAAATAACAGATACAGCCAAACCTATTTTGTTTTGCGGATCTATACGTATTTCTTCTTTATAAGCAGTTATTTTAGAAACTTGCTTCATACCATCCATATATGCAGTAAATTCTATATAACCATTTCCAATGGTAGCAGCTAAGCCACTTAGTTGATTTTCATATGATTTTCTTCTAGATGCACTTAATTTCCCAATAAACTCATCTCCGATGATATCCTTTAAGTCATAACTGATTTCTCCATTAGATACAGAAACATAAGTCGCATTTTCTCCACCCAAAGAGTGGCTTAAAGATGTTTCCACCAATACATTATAGAAAAGGCTTTGTAATACAGGGTAAGTTTTATTAAATACAAATTCCGCACCGAATATACTTGGATCAGTGAAAAAGCCAGGTAAAAGTCGACCTAAATCCATCATTTCATTATAAAGAAGTCGTCTCATTGGGTCTTCACCTGGAGGGTCAACCTTACTTACACCTTTATCTCTACCTGAGTAATCATTTTTATCAATACCAATAGCACCGCTACCACTACCAATAGTATACTCATAAAATTGACTAAACGCCCAGTTGCGAGGCATTGTATAACCTAGATTTCCACTAAAACCTGTAGACATATTTGCAACAAAACTATTGTCTGCTTTTATACGAGAATCTTGATCTGCTTGAATACAAACACTTCTTGGTCCATATACACCTAACTTAAATTTATTTATGCCAGCTTCTCCTCCTGTGGTATCAAGAGCCTGTCTTACACCGATTAAATACGGCAGTATTAAATTAGTAATTTGGAATCCATACGCATCAAAATCTACGGCAAAATAAATAGTCGTATTATAACCAAAACCTAGTCTTTCAGCTGCAGCCATAGCTTTAAACCCGTCACTAAACCCTTGTTCATAGTTGAAATACTCTGGGTAGTAACCTCCATCTTGGTAAATTGGGAATACTTTTATTCCAAATTCCTCTAAGATTTTTAACTCGGAGTCCGTCATTGCTTTCGAACGAGTTCCTCCAACCGTCCCCGTTAAATAACGCCCTATAATTTTATAACCATGATCTACAAGAGTTTGTGCTTTTTCACGATCTACAATTGTTGATGCATCACATGCAGGGGCGCTTCTTCCTGTATAGCCATTACTAGTTAAAAGTTGTTTAATTGTTGGCATGTCAGCTGTCCCAGTAGCAGGTAAGGTCATAAATTCTTGAAATCTTTTAACTGCGGTATAGACCGCCGTGTCATATACGCCTGTAAAGTAGTTTGTTTCAAGATATTGATTTACTGCTAAAGCCATTTGTAGAACTTGGTTTTGCTTTGTGTTCTTATTCTCCAATTTTAAGGTCGGTGTATTAGCAATTGTAGAAGGACCATAATTTCCGTTAGCAATATGACCTATTCCAATCTCATGCTGTAACGCATAAATAAGCGCGGTATTTGTCTTTCTTTCATAATGAGCGTTTGTCGGAATATAATCAAAATATTGGCTATACTCCCTATTTAAATGCTACCCCTCTAATATACTCTGGGTATTTATCATTGTATCTGAACCCATCTGTATTAAGTATGGCTTTCATAAGTTTCGAATCAACAAATCCAGTCGGTTCAATTCCAACATCACTTTCAAATTCCTTAACCTTCTTCTCCGTGCCTTCAAAGAAATTACCTGAGAAACCACCTGGATTATAACCTTTACACCAGAATCCACCTTGTAGGATTTTAATTAGATTATTTGGTTTTTCATTTTTCCCCTGTTTCGCTAAACCAGGAAATTTTCTAGACGTAGCCGGGCCAAATGTTGGTACCGGATTTGGTATACCAAGCTCTATTTGTAAACCAATAATAAGAGCCCCTACTGTTGTGTTACCTGTTTTTCCATTTTCCGGAATAGTTTTATACCCATTTTTCCCTTTGTACGTTTTGTTTAGCCACTTTTGCACTTCTAATACCATTTTATCCATGCTGAACTCCTCCTTGTTTTTGAGTATTTAACTCTTATAAAAAAGGTAAAGTAAAAGTAGGGAAGATGGTTACCAATAACAAATCGTCCATCTTTCTGCTTTTTGCTTACTCCTTTGTAATAAATAGATCTTCAACCAATTGATATTTTTAATAGTTAACCTCTTTAAGAGAATCTAAAAACGCATCTACTTCTTTTTCTTCTGTATGGTAAAATAATTCTGCTTCAAGAAGCTCATTTTCCCCATCTAAATGGTTAATAATAGCTAAGAATTGACCATCCGTGATTTTTTATGGATCAACTGCTACTTCATTATCCTCAATTAAAATTACATAATCGCCTTTTTTTAAAACAACCATTGATTTCACCTCCTATTAAAATGAGTGTTTAATTTAAACTTTTTAAAATGACCCTACATGCTTACTAATCATGGTAAAAGTAACAAGAATGAGAATTTATTCCATCTAGCCTCCATACGATACGCATAGGTTTACCTGTCTTACGAACATTTTAAAGGTTACATCTACGCGACCTGGACTACCCTATAGTCACATACCTTTTTATTAAGTCGAGCTCCTACTGTTTCAAAGACCTTAGCTGAAACTCTACGCTGTAATCGAATATCTACATCCATACAAGTTTCCAACATAGTCCTCAATTATAGACTTATAGACAGGCATAGCGATGTTGTTATGTGAAAGGGCAGCATACGTATAAGCAGTATGAACATTCCTCTTTCTTGTAGCGCCGTGTCGACGCCTTGAATAAACTTCATAACGTGTTGGCAAAAAATCTCTCCTTTTTCAATTTAAAATTGTAATTCTATTTATTAAAGAGAAAGATATCCATCGAAAATCAAAAAAAACAGTAAAAAAAATTAATAAAATCGGTGAGCGTCCTAATTACGGCTTTTTTTAAAAGTCACTTTCTTTAAATACAGAGTAAGGGTTTCTTTTAAGGGGAGAAATGTTATAATAGGAACATATGTTCTTTTTATAAAAATAAAACTCCTATCTCTTTATATAATAGGAGGTGATTTTGTGAAAGAATTAGAACTTGTTAAAAAATGCAAATCTAAAATGAACCAGCCCGTTATTCGGAATTTCTTAAAAGATGAGAACAATTACATTCTTCTTAAAAAAGTATTAGAAGATCCTAGTGACGAGGAAAATAAAAAAAAATTAGACAATGCATTCCAAAATTATTATAAAGGAATAAAAATTATAGGGTATTTATCGAAATTAATCTACTTTTACTCCATTGATTATGATAAAAGACGAAATAACTACAAAAATAAAACTGTTTATCCACTTAAAAAAGAATCAAGTTCTAATATTGAACAAGATTTTCAGCAAATCTTTGATATCTATATCTCCTCAACAAGGGATCTTACAGTGAATACGTTTGAAAAACATCAAAGCCTACTAGAACAAATAGAAGACGAATCTTTATTTCAAAGCCTTCAACACCTAAAACCAACCCAACTAAGAATTTTAGAACTGATTTATAGCTACGGACTAAAAAATAAAGAAGTTGCTGAGGTGCTAGGTAAGTCGGAACAGACCGTTTCCTATAACCATAGAGCTGCATTAAAAAAGATAAAAAACGTGTTAGTGAGGTGATATATTGAATAGCAGTAATTTATTAGAGGCAGTTGAAAATGGGGACTTAATACAAATACTCTCAATATTTGAACCAACAATTAAAAAGAACTTGCGAAATACGACCTATCAAGAAAGAAGCGATTTGGAACAGGAAATTGCAATCAAGATACTTGAAAAAATGGTGAAGTTTAAAGCACTAGAAGCTCCTTCCTTTTTTGAATTTATTGATTGTGAAAAAGGATGATCTTTACTCATTTAGGAGGTATATAGGTAATGGAAAATGAAATCGCTTCTTTAGTTAATATTTTAGGTAACTTTGGGTTCCCTATTATGATAACCGTTTATTTATTTGTACGATTTGAAAAGAAAATAGAGAACTTAGAAAAAGTTATATCAGAGCTTCTAAGTACAATAAGAGAACTAAATAAGTGAGGGATGAAAAATGAACAACTCTACGTTTTTTCAATGTTATTGTAAATCAAGGGAGTTACAAGCTAGTTTTACGAAATGCTTAGTTGAAAATGAATTAACACCAGAAGAAGAAAAATTATTAACTGACGCCATTATTGAACAACTAAGTATCTCTAATAGATTGAAAAACCATATATGTAATTTTGATTGAAACAAATTCATGATGCAATAAAAGGCGATATTTCTTCCGCAAATTTAAATTGAGAATGATTGTGCGTCGTTAACAAACAAACCAGTAGTTTCAAAGTTTATTGAGATGACTGGTTTACTGATTGCCTAATCACATCAACTATTAAAAACCGATGCGGATTTCCGTCCGTATCGGTTCCTTTTTCACGTAATGTACACACCATAAGTATGTTTGTAAGAATGCGGTGCGCCCCTTGTACATCTTGTGTGCAGCAAGCATTTATGTACATTGTATAACATAAGATTCTGTACAGAAATCAAGAGTAATCTTTCTTAAATTTTTGTATATACCATGGATATACAATTGGTTAGGGGCGTGTTATAATGAATAATAGAAATACGAAATTAAACAAAAGGCAGGTGCCGAAAATGACTGCAACCGCTACTGTATCAAAATGGGGTAATAGTTTAGGGGTTAGAATTCCAAAAGACATGGCTGATTCAGCAAATATTAATCAAGGAACAGAAATGACAATTACTCTGGATCAAAAAGGACAAATCATTTTGACACCGATTAAGAATAAAAAAGAATATTCCTTAGATGAATTATTAAATCAATGCAAACCAGAGCATCGTCATCAAGAAATTGATTTCGGAATAAAGGGGGAGGAATTAATCTAATGGTAGCACCAGAACGCGGCGATCTTGTATATGTGGATTTCGATGCGCAATCAGGACGTGAACAGGCTGGTATAAGACCTGCGATTGTCCTATCCCCTAAACAATTCAATCAAATCACAGGATTTACTGTTCTGTGCCCAATTACAAAAACCGTCAGGGGCTGGGGTTATGAAGTTGCGCTTCCTGACAGTTTAGCTGTGTCAGGAGTTATACTCACTGACAAAGTAAAAAGCGTAGATTGGAATACCAGAAAGTTAAAAATAAAAGGACAAGCTCCAGAAGAAATCGTTGAAGATTGCCTAGCTAAAATACATACATTTTTAGGGCAATAGAATATTTACGGAACAAAAAGAAACCAGTCTGACAAAAGTTATTTTTACTAAGCGCATGTAATCAAATTACAGATAGTCTAACAGCAGAAACACCACCAGAAGAATTAAGCGGGGGTGATTATCAAAAAGGTGTGGTAACTTATGTTGTTGATGGAGATACCTTCGATGTGAAACTGGAAAACGGAAAAACAGAGCGCATACGACCGATATTGGTCAATGCGCCAGAGATCTGCCATAAATCTAGTCCGTCGGCTTGTGAAGCTGAACCCTACGGTGACGAAGCTGCTGACTTTACGAAAGATTTACTGGAAGGAGAAACGGTTTATTTAGAACAAGACGTATCGGAGCGTGATCCGTACGACCGGCTACTCGCTTATGTATACCTGGAAAACGGCCAAATGTACCAGGAACTAATTTTATCAGAGGGACTGGTCGAGGTTTCGGTCTACGAACCGGACATCAAATACCAGTCACACCTTGAAAAAATAGAGCAAAAGATCAACAAGTCAACTACCCACCACTAAGTCTATAAGACTTGAAGTGGGGGCTTGTTAAAAGCCCTAGTTGTCTAGCCTAAGGCTTAACTGACTACGTTAGAATGTTGCATACCGTGGGATGATTCCCTAGTCCCACGCTCTATGGCGGCTCTGTAAACAGTTTCTATGGGAAGAAGCAGTCAACCGTAAGCCATCTCGCTTTGAGATGTTGCCAACACATTCTAACATTGGCGAAGGGAAACAAACTCTTATATGTAAGAGGGAATACGCTATGCTCGTATTCGTGATCAACAAGCATGGTGAGGCTCTGATGCCATGCAAACCAAGGAAAGCTAAACAGATAAAAGCAAGAATCATCAAGTATGAGCCGTTCACCATTTAATTGGCAATTCCTCCCCCACCTACCTGTCGGTTGAGGAGGGAGAATCCTTGACTAAGTTTCGTTAAAATTGAGTAATAATTCAGTAGATTGCACGACTTCACACGCCAAAATAACACAAATTCAAAAAATGTCCCTTTGTTCCTGGTTTTTTCGAGAAACTTATATATATAACACACACATGTACATATACTACTTTTTATAGTATTTTCTTAGAGAAAAGAAGGAACAAAGGAACATAATTGCGTGCCCCATTGGTACACTGGCATTCATCTGTTCCTTTCTGCTGTGAAAAACCAGGGACATTGGAGGGACATTTGAGCCAAATAAGGAACAAATAGGTGTAAATCACTTGCGTGTATGCAAAAAGACACATATGTTCGTGTGGTGAAAAAAGCGGTTTTTAAAGAAAAATTACTTGCATATATGCAAAAACGATTAAAAAAAGGAACATTTCGGGCGAAAAAGGAACATTTTGACCCCAAAAAGGAACAAAGCAGGAACAAAGTTTTTTCTGTGGCTTAAAAAAATCCCTCGCCTTTAGTTTAGTTTTCAAAACCTACTTTGGAATAACAAAAGAATATATGATAAAATATAAATAAATGAGGTGATAGAAATGAGTCACATCTTTGATCATAATCGCGAAATGTTACACAAATTAATTGATGACCTTCCAGAAGATAAATTACCAAAAGCTGCAGATTTGTTTGAAAAAATGATCGGCGAAGAAACCGTGAGCGATGAAGACAAAAAAGAATTGGAAATCGCACGAAAAGAAATTGAAAATGGAGAGTCTTATTCATTTGATGAAGTGTTTGGGGAGCTGGATTAGTAATGTACGATATTATTTTCTCCAAACAAGCTAAAAAATTTATTGATAAGCAAGATAAAGTCACCAAGAAAAGACTTAGAAATGCTATGCTGGAATTGTCTGAAAACCCCTATAGAGCAAAAGATGTTAAGAAGTTAAAAGGTGACAAGGCTTATAGAAAAAGAGTTGCTAACTTTAGAATTATTTTCGATATTATTGACCAGAAACTTGTGGTCAATGTATTGAAAGTTGATAATAGAGGACAGGTGTATAGAAAATAACACCCTTATAACCATATCTCATACTACACTCGGTATGGGATATTTTGATTGTCTGGCGAAATATTTTTGATAGTTATAGAGGGGAGATGATATATGTGTCGATTGGAAAAATGTTAGAAAAGAAAATACAAACCACCAATGTCTTTAAGGAAAAACAACAGAATCATGCTATCTACCTCAAAAAATTTGAACAAAATAATCGTATAGATGCGTATAAAAAAGATCAAGAAAATTGGAACAAATGAAGAGGGCAAGAAAAGCCACTGTATATTAAAATAAACCAAAAGGAGTGCTGCGGCGCTCTTTTTTTAATATGTTTTTTCTGTAAATTCGCGTGGCTAATTCCTGCGAATTTTGCTTGCATACATGCAAAAACAAAGCAGGAACAAAGTTTTTTTCTGTGGCAGACTTCCAAACCACTGCTTTAGCTGGAGCAATTGTGAGTCAAATATAGGTAAAAATTATCCCAAATAAGCTATTTTTTTACGCAAAACAGTAGAGTGCTGAGTATCTTGTTCCATATTAGAATTAGATTCTTTTTTAGGTGAATGAATAGTTTTATTTTCATAAAAAGAACACATGTTCCCATTATAGCATTTTTTCCACAAAAAAACTCTCCCTCTATATTTAGAGAAAGAGTTTTTTTAAAGGTGTTAGTCGGATTCGAACCGACGATATAGGTTTTTACAAAAAAATTACACCAATTGAATAAATTTTGATTTTTACGTTACTCATGACTCTTATATAAAGAGAGATTAATGAAAGGAGAAGTAACAGTATACGGTGTGAAGCGGTGTTCTTTTGTCAGGAATAGTGGCATGGTTAGGCGAAAATAATTATCAATTTTAATTTAAAGATATAGATATTGAAAAAATAAGGGAGAACTAAAGGCGTATGAAATACAAGGAATACCATTTGTAACTATTAGAGATACAGAAAAAGAGTATATTGTGGAGGTTATAATTCTAAACAAATAAAAAAATATTTTAGATAGTTAAGGGGTAAATTACTAAATTGTTTGGTATTGCAGTGATTACCGTTAGTGTCGTTGCCACATTAGTATTATTTTTACTGTTTATTTGATTTTCGAGTGCTATCTTTCTCTTTAATAAATAGGATTAAAATTTTGAATTAAAAAAAGGAGGGATTTTTATGTTATCACGTTATGGAGTTTATTTTAGATGGAATAAATTCTTATCTTCGTTACTTTTATCATAATTAATATGCGTGCGGGATGTTTTTAGAAATTTTAAATTAAACGCTCATTTTAATAGGAGGCGAAAGCAATGGCTGTTTTTAAAAAGAAAAATAACGACTATATAATTCTAATTGAAGATAATGAAGTTGTAGTTGATCCATAAAAGATCTCGGATTTTCAATTCTTAGCTATTATTAACCATTTAGAATAAAAAAAGAAGCTCATAAAAAGGAGGAGTTCAGCATGGATAAAATGGTATTAGAAGTGCAAAAGTGGCTAAACAAAACGTATAAGGGGAAAAACGGGTATACAACCATTCCAGAAAATGGGAAGACAGGCAATACAACAGTAAAAGCTCTTATCATTGGCTTACAAATAGAACTCGGAATAACAAAACCAGTACCATCATTTGGTCCGGAGACTGCTAGAAGATTCCCTGGTTTAGCGAGACAGGGAAAAGATGAAAAACCAAATAACCTAATTAAAATCCTACAAGGCGGATTCTGGTGTAAAGGTTATAATCCAGGTGGTTTCTCAGGTAATTTCTTTGAAGACACGGAGAAGGAAGTTAAAGATTTTGAAAGTGATGTTGGGATTGAACCAACTGGGTTTGTTGATTCGAAACTTATGAAAGCCATATTGAATACAGATGGGTTTGTATTAAATAATAGTTCAGGGAGGTCACATAATAGAGAAATACAACAATCGCTTAATAGAGAATATAGTCAGTATTTTGATTATATCCCAACAAATGGCGTGTATGAAAGAAAGACAAATAAAGCTTTAATATATGCTTTACAGCATGAAGAAGGAATTGGTCATATAGCAAATGGAAATTTTGGACCTGCGACTATCGACAATTGCCCTACATTAAAAAAGGGGGATGCTCCAGCCAACTTTACAAGAATTTTACAATGGGCGCTTGCGTGCAACATGCCTATATACGATACGCACCCTTATGATGGCGACTTTGATCATGACGTCGAATTAGCCGTAATAACATTTCAAGATTTTATGACTCTACCTGAAACTGGAATTGCTGATATGCCGACTATTAAGCAATTACTAACGAGCAATGGTTATACAGGTCGTCCAGCAATTGCTTGTGATGCATCTACAGTTATTGATTATAAAACCGTCAAAACGCTTCGGGATTATAACTATCAGATTATTGGTCGCTATTTAACAGGTAATGTGGCAACCGATGCGGGTCTTCGTTCGAAAGCAATGACTCATGAGGAACTAAGCATTCTCGCAATAAATGGTATACGTGTATTCCCTATATACCAAGATGGGGGCTACGAGCATGAATACTTTGTACAAGGCAGAGGTAGGGAGGATGCATGGAAAGCTATTAGAGCGGCGAATGAGCTTGGTTTCCCATCTGGTACAACGATTTATTTTGCTGTAGACTACGATGCTTATGGTTTTCAAGTAGAGAATAATATTATTCCTTATTTAGAAGAAGTGCGTTCTGTACTTGACATCGCCAAGGAAAAGGATTTACCAGAATACAAGTTAGGCGTTTATGGCTCTCGTAATACCTGCATACAAGCTCAAGGCGGCAAAGTGTCAGCAGATTACAGTTTTGTAGGAAACATGTCTACAGGTTATAGTGGCAACTTAGGCTTTCCAATGCCTCAAAATTGGTCTTTTAATCAATTTTATGAAACCACAATTGGTCTTGGGGGCCCTGGAATGCTCGGTATTGACAAAAATGATTATTCTGGCAGAGATCCAGGCGTAGCAGCCGTAAATCCTCCTGATACTTCGGAAGTTAGTAAAGAATATCGAGCAAAACACGATGCATTTATAGAGATAGGGAAAAATATACCGGGATTGCAAGAGTTCAACCCTGAACTATTTGCAACGAATATTAATTTTAGTTCAACTCATAGAGCATTTAGTATTGGCAATATTGTTACTGTTGATGTGGAATTCAGTGAGCAGTTAAATCCTCCTACAGAAGGAGGAACAACAACTACACTTCAAATCACGCCTGATGGGGTAAGCGGAAGCCTTGAGAGTCTGCTTGGAGAAAACATTGCGCAATTTACTCAAAATCGACTTGGGTTTTATGAAGATTTTATAGACAATATGGCAACTTCTATTGGTGCTGGTGCCATCCAAATGACTTTAAAGGGAACGGGAACTAGCGCAGAACTCAGAGTAACTGCTTTTAAAGAAGAAATCCCAGTAGACGGTGGAGGGAATGTTCAACTTGCTGTTACAGTGATCTTTACAGTCGATATTGACCTAACTGATGCAAGTGAAAGTTTTAGTACAGATGTAGCGAAAGCAGCAGGGTTAACTTTAGGTATAATATTTGTAATTAGCTTAGCTGTTACTTACGGCATTCCTGCAATGACTGCCTTGGCTGCTAGTATTATCATTGCATTATTGATTGGAGAACAAGACGATATAGATGATGGTCAATCTTAAATAAACAATAGCTCCGCCATTGGTGGAGCTATATTATTTCTTTTTTTTCACTTTTCTTTTTATAAATGCTTGATATTCCTTAATTTCTTGTTCATTCATATTGTCAGGTTCTTTCTTGATTGTAATCGCATTTAAGTCGGTGAAATATAAGAAATAACGTTCCTGATCTTCTTTAAACCGATTTAATTCATTCCATTGAATTTTTTCAGTTAAATGTTGCGATTCTTTAACTAGTTTTTCTTCAGATAAGTTTAATGTAAAGGGACCTATTTTATTTTTGTTGTGTCTAAGAATGTCCCTTTTATAGCGACGTATGTATAAATACTCATATGACCGCCATATAAAAGGGGTAAGAATGAAATATAAAAACAGACAGAAAATTATACTTGGTATTGTAGCATTGATAATGATTAACATGAGTACGATCCCTAAAAATGATATAACTAACTGCATAATTCTAGATTTTCTATGGAATTTAGTGGTCTTTATAGCATTTTTTTGCTGAGCAATTAAATCCTTATCGGTTATATTGAATTTTGCAATCAAATACGTACCCTCCCTTTTTCCTGTGAAAGTGCAATTAAACCCTCAGATTTATAATTTTAACATAATAGTTTCATGCAAAATGAAAAAAAAATAAATTTTATCCCTCATGTAAGGTGCCGTAAGACTCCCACTTCAAGAGCCTTGTATAGATACAAAATGTTTAAGTAGGAGAAAACGGCACCTAAATGCCCGATTCGTTTAAGGTCCTTTAGGTCATACCCTGGCGACACTAACGCTCGGTAGGAGATGAATCTACTTAAACGCAAGCGACAGAGCAACGATCTGGTGCGTCAACCGTAGGTGTAATGACCCATCTATCGTAGTTAGGGTTTCTCCTAGCTTAGCCTGGTGAGCTCACCCCTAGGGGACGAACATAAAGACTGTGTGGCTTCTTTTTAGAAGCCCACGATACCCTTAGTTCGTGGTAGTTCACTTTATATCATAGTCCTGACCGATATCTTCGTTTCGATTTTTAACAGTTGATATAATTTGGAGATGTAGAGAGAAAAACTATACCTTGGCGACCTTCACCAAAACCCATGTTTCAGTTTAACATGTTCATAGTTCGCCTTGTAAACACGATCCATTTCTTGAAGCTGAATGATGTTCTCTATAAAGCGGTTCATCAATGCATGACTTGCTTTTCCATCAAAATGTTGATTGACTTTGGTTAAAATATTCTGATGTTTTTGGGAAAGTAACCCAACTGCGTAACTATGTTCGAAGTGCAATTTTGTAATATCTACATTCTCTTCTAAATCCAGTTTGATTTTTTTCTTTAACGCTTCTTTTTGCGCATTGGTTTCCAGATAATCTTTCCACCAATCACTCATACTACTCATTACCACACCACCCCTTATTGACGTATTTGCAGCCATTGAGCAAGTATTTGATCCATTTGTTTAAAATCTTTACTCATTTTTTCCATGTTATAAGCTATTTCCCCCGTATCATGTTGGCTTTTTCGGAGTTTTTCCAGAAGATGTTCAAATTCATTTATATCAATTAATAATGGTGTACCATCACTTTCAACATCAACTAGTTCACGAAAAATTTCATCGACATGAGCAGTGTTTAATTTATCATATTTTCCTGAACCGACCCTATTTCTGTATGTATTTCTTAACTCTTTCATTGTAGCTAGATGGTCGTCAAGCAATCTGGTTAGCGCAATTCTAGTGGATGTGATTAATTCCTCGCTCTCTTCCATCTCCATGGCTAATTGATGCATAAGCTCTGTTTGAATACGGATATGAAAGTCATGAACGCCACTATTTTTCAATTCCAGAGGAGAGGATTGTAACTGCCCTTTAATTTTTTCACCATATAATAAGTGGGGAAGGAAATATCCTTCTTCATTATACATATCCTCGCTACGTTAATATCTATTTTACAGTAGGTGAATCATTACATATTACGTAATATGTAATATTATAATTTTTATTTAGTAAATCCCATCTGAATATCGCTCGCAAAGACCACATTGTCAAACCCGCGACGCAGATAGTACCGATATCGCTCCTTATGCTCAAGCAGGGTCTTCAAGGCAATCGGCACTTCTTGCTTGAGTGCATCTTCGTACTCAGCAATCGTCGCCTTTGTCATTCCACCAAGGAGTGTGTAATCCGCACTCTCAAACTGATTGAACGCGCGATCTGCAATCATCCGATCCACGCTATTGTAAATATGGACAACGCGCACTCCATTGTCGTATAACTGGTCAAATCGATCTCGAACATACTGCTTAATCCCAGGAGCCAATTGTTCTGCACCATGTAAAATGACCACATCCCCTTGAGAGAGGTTACCAACAGCAAATCTGATAGCATTTGACAAACTGTGTCATCATAACTCCACGACTTCGCTTCAGTAGTGAGCTGAAATCGTATACCACCCGGCTTGAAGTGACAGCACGGTCAATTTTCGAAGAGGTTGTCGTGTTAAACAAATCTCCATTGGAGTCCATCATGTCAAGGAATGCGCTGTCCGCAGAAAACCAAAGGCGTTCATAACCTCCGGATCTTTGTTGCGGGCTTGCACTTGAGCTTGGTATTCCATGCCAAGATATGCTTGAAACTCCGGAAGACGGGGGACCTCCGGCGAGCTATCATGAAATGCAAGTGACAGATGAGAAAGTCGTCACGATTCCGCCTAACACGTTTATGTTAGGAACAACATTAGAGCAAATTCGTTTACCAAACGATTTAACAGCCTTTGTTGAAGGGAGAAGTTCTATCGGCAGATTTGGTGTCTTTATTCAAAATACTGGATGGATCGATCCGGGCTTCTCTGGGCAGATCACTTTGGAATTATTTAATGCAAATCGAGTCCCTGTTCAATTGAAGGTTGGTATGCGAGTTTGCCAACTGGTAATAGTGCAAGTTGATCAAGCTACAGAAGGGTATAGTGGAAAGTATTTATTTCAAGAAGGCGCTACACCTAGTCGGGCATATATGGATCATGATAGAGGAGGGAAGATCAATGAGTAAAAAAATACCAGTAACCGTTTTAAGTGGTTTTTTGGGAGCAGGTAAAACATCTCTGCTCAATCATCTTCTTGAAAATCAGAAAGGGTTAAAAATAGCCATTATTGTTAACGATATGAGTGAAATTAATGTTGACGCATTTCAATCCACGCACCTATATAAGGTGCGACCTAATGGGGCATAGGTAAACTCATCTACTCCCGTAATTTCAATCCACGCACCTATATAAGGTGCGACGACGACAACAGAAATCCTTTATATTGGAACACGAATTTCAATCCACGCACCTATATAAGGTGCGACGTGGTAAGGAGGGTTAGCCTACACCACATTAGGATTTCAATCCACGCACCTATATAAGGTGCGACGGGTTGTTGTGGACAACGGCAAAAGATCCAAATAAATTTCAATCCACGAACCTATATAAGGTGCGACGGCAAAGCAGGATAATCCTAGTAATTCATGGTTCTAATTTCAATCCACGCACCTATATAAGGTGCGACAGCGATTTTTTCCTAAAAGTTTACAAAAAACATTAAAAAATGACCCATTAAAAAGAAAAATATTATAAACCAATGTTAATACCATATATTTTATTCCAAATATTAACAAAAAACAATGAAATAATGGTGCGAATCCCCCTGTGTTTTTATGTGCACTTCAGGTTCGCACCAAAACAATCAAATAATTTTAACCAAATAGTTAGTTTTAAACTCTGTAACCTCGCACCGATCCCTACAACTCATTAATAAATTTCCAAAGCTTCGTCAGTTTTTCCACATTTTCAACAGGATTCTCACTTAATTCACTTAGTAGTTGTTGCTCTTTCATTTGTTTGACGGTTTGCAATTCTGACTCCGTTAATGTGAAATCATCTTTTATAGTAAAATTTATGGGGTGTTTGGGTTGATCAATCAGACCTAGTAAATAATCTGTGGAGACGTCGAACAGCTTTGCTAGTGTTCTGATAGTTTCAATAGATGGTTCGTTTTTTCCTTGTTCGTAGTAGCCATACGCACTTGTAGTTATGTTTAATTTTTCGGCAATATCTTTTTGCCCGAACCCGTTTTCAACTCGTACATCTGTTAAACGTTCACTAAAGCTGTACATGTCCTACCCCCTTTTTATGGTGTTTTAACAGAATTATACAATTAGAAATTGGGTATTTTTCTTTTAACAATTAAAAATTGGTGAGAATCGTATATTACAACGTGGGATTGTTGTAAAAGATAATATTCAAAACTTCTGTTGATGGAGAACTATGCCATAATTTCATACATTGTGGTGACAAAATGGTATGGCTTCATGAAGTAGTATTTAGCTGAAGGTGTTTATAAATTGGAGAATTAAACAATGTTGCACGTAATTTACAAGTCCATTATTTCTTGCTTATCCACTGTTCATTTCCTTTGTTAAAAATGTCCAAAAACGAACAAGTTTGTCTACATTTACGGTTGGATTATCTTCCATTTCAGCTAAAAGCTGCTTTTCTTTCATTTGTTTAACAACAGTCAATTCAGATTCAGTTAGAGAAAAATGCTCTGTTATAAAAAAGTTAATTTGATGTGTTGGAGTATCAATAGTACCAACCAGATAATCTGTGGAAACGTTATATATTGTTGCTATTTTTTTCAAGGTGCTAATGGAAGGTTCGTTTTTTCCTTGCTCATAGTAACCATAAGCACTTGCCGTCATATTTAACATCGCGGCTATTTCTTTTTGACTGTACCCAGCTTCTACTCTTAAGTCTATTAATCGTTCGCTAAAGCTACACATATTTTCACCTCCTAAAAAAATGATTTAAAAAAATTATACAAGCTAAAATTGTTTGACTTGATTTAATCAATTAAAAATTGTAGTATAATACCTATAACAATAAAAAGTTGTGGAAGGGTGTGGCTAAAGAAAAATCCATAGATAAGTCTATTTTAGAAAAATCTTATTAAAATGATCAAGATAATTTAGTGACGATGAGAATTTGAACGCCAAAATATCTATGAACTATTATGCAAACGCTTTTTTAAAAGGGAGTGATGGGAGTTATGAGAAAGAAAAGTGTATTAGTCATTTTATTTTTAGTTTTGATAACGTTAACATCTTGTAAACAGGCGAGTGGAAGTGCAGTAGAAGAGACTGAGAAAACAATACTAGCTGGTATTGGGTACAATAATCAGCACTCTCAATATAAAGGTTTAGAAAGATTTAAAGAAATTGTTGAGAAAAAATCTAAAGGAGCACTTAATGTAAAAATATTTCACAGTGGACAACTTGGTGACGATCGTTCCATGATAGAATCTTTACAATTAGGAGTTTTACAAGTAACCATTCCTTCAACAGCGCCATTAGCTAACTTTATTTCAGAGTTTTTAATATTCGATTATCCATTTTTATTTCCAAATGAAGAAGTTGCAGATGAAGTTTTGGACGGAGAAATGGGTAAAAGATTACTAGATCTATTACCACAACAAAATTTAATAGGCTTGGCTTATTGGGAGAATGGTTTTAGAGATTTAACTAATTCAACACGTCCTGTAAGTTCAATGCAAGATCTAAAAGGGTTAAAAGTAAGAACTATGGAAAGCGAACTTCATTTATCGGCATTTAGAAAGTTAGGTGCGAATCCAACTCCGATGGCGTTTGGCGAACTCTTTACTGCAATGCAACAAGGGACCGTAGATGGTCAGGAAAATCCAATTTCCACTATTTATCTTGAAGGATTTTATGAAGTGCAAAAATATATTTCAAATACACATCACGTATATACTCCTTTTATATTTTTAATGAGCAAACCTTTCTACGAGTCTTTAAATGAAAAAGAACAAAAAGTTGTTTCTGAAGCAGCCAGAGAAGCTGGAAAATATCAGCGAAAATTAAATAGAAAAGATACGGAAAATTATTTGCAAAAGTTAAAAGATAACGGAATGGAATACACGGAAATTACAGAATCTTCTCGAAAGGAGATGAAAAAAACTATTGAACCTTTATTAGAACAGTACACCAAAGAGATTGGTACAGATATGGTTAGTGATGTTTATAATGCCATTGAAAATGCTCAGTCACCTTAGTAACAAAATCATAATTAGAAAATAGAGAGGTGTTTGTATTGAAAGTAATAAGATGTTTGGACAAGCACATAGAAGAATATCTATTAGTAATTCTGTCCGCAACAATGGTTTTAGTTATATTTTTGCAAGTAGTAATGAGGTATGTTCTAGGAAGTTCATTATCTTGGTCTGAAGAACTTGCACGTTATTGCTTTATCTGGTCAGTATATATTGGAATTAGTTATGGTGTGAAAAGAAAGCGACACATATCAGTGGATGTACTACTAGTTATGCTAAAAGAAAGAGGACGACTTATTTTAACAATTTTAACGAATTGTTTATTTATTATATTTGCTACAATTATAATATACTACGGCGCTGATATTACAATTAGATTACTATCTTGGGGACAAGATTCACCAGCTCTACAAATACCTATGGGAGTTGTTTATCTAGCTGCGCCAGTAGGATTAGGATTATGTATTATCAGATTAATGCAGGATATATTATTTACAGCTGAAAAGTTAAAAAATAAAATAACCTAGAGAAAAAAGGGAGGGATGGGCTTGACAGCGACCATACTATTCACAAGCTTTGCTTTGTTTTTATTATTAAGTGTGCCTATAGGCATATCCATTGGGCTTTCTACTCTTGTAACCATTGCCTTAATAGATATATTACCAGTGTCTTTTTTGGCAAAGGAATTTGTTACATCTGTAGATTCATTTCCTTTAATGGCTGTACCTTTTTTTATTTTAGCAGGAGAGATTATGGGAAAGGGAGGGATTTCCCATCGTTTGGTAAATGTTGCAACCTCAATAGTAGGTAACAAAACAGGGGGCTTGGCAATTGCCGGAATTATTACTAGTTTATTTTTTGCAGCCATTTCTGGATCGGGACCTGCAACTGTAGCAGCTGTAGGAGGAATGATGATTCCAGCTATGGTTGATCATGGATATGACAAACGATTTGCAACAGCTGTCATAGCTTCCGCCGGAGCGCTTGGAGTCATTATTCCACCAAGTATTCCAATGGTTATCTATGGAGTTATTGGCTCAGCTTCTATTGGGGATTTGTTTATTAGCGGGGTTATACCAGGTGTGTTAGTAGCATTTGGCTTAATGGTTTGGTCTTATATATATGCTAAAAAGATGGGCTATACAGGTACAGATGAGAAAATGTCGATAAAGAAAATTGGAGAATCTTTATACGATGCAAAATGGGCACTTCTTATTCCCATTATAATACTAGGTGGTATTTATGGTGGAATTTTCACCCCAACCGAAGCTGCAGTGGTAGCGGTTGTTTATAGCTTCATGGCAGGGATATTTTTATACCGAGAAATTAAGCTACAAGATTTGCCAAGGTTATTCGCTGATGGCGCTTTAACTACAGCAACTATTTTAATTATTGTTGGAGCGGCAACTGCATTTGGGCGTTTATTAACTATTGAAGAGATTCCCACCCAAGTTGCAGATATAATGTTATCTATTACAGATGAGCGTATCATTCTTGTGTTTTTAATAATCACTCTATTGTTAATTGTGGGATGTTTCATGGATACTTTAGCTGCGATTATTATTTTGACCCCAATTTTATTACCAATTGCAATTAATTTAAATTTTGATCCTATTCATTTCGGAATTATCATGGTAACTAGCCTAGCAATTGGTTTTATTACTCCACCACTAGGAGTTAATTTATTTGTTAGCTCAGGTATTTCTGGTTTGTCTATTTCTGTATTATCTAGAGCAATTGTACCGTTTTTTATTGCAATGGTTATTACTTTGCTAATTATAACATTTATACCTCAATTGTCTTTGATATTAATTAATTAATTATGGGAGAGATGTTCATGAAAAGATTTAAAGTATTAATTAGCGATTATGAATTTAAAAGTATAACAATTGAGAAAGAAGTATTGCATAGTGCTGGAGCAGAAATAATAACTGCACAATGTAAGACGGAAGATGAAGTGATTTCAGCCGGTAAAGGTGTCCATGCAATTATTAATCAATATGCTCCAATTACCAGAAAAGTAATGGAGAGTTTGCCAAATTTGAAAGTCATTGCTCGATATGGTGTCGGAGTAAATACAATAGATTTGGAGGCAGCTACTAAACACGGTATATATGTGACCAATGTTACAGATTATTGTATGGAAGAGGTGGCTGATCATACTTTCAGCTTGCTTTTAGCATGTGCTAGAAAAATCGTTCAATTAAATAAAGCAGTAAAAAATGATGTATGGGATTATAAAGTTGGTATGCCGATCTATCGCTTAAAAGGTCGTATTCTAGGGCTTGTAGGTTTTGGGAGTATCCCCCAAAACTTAGCTAAAAAAGCTATATCTTTTGGTTTAAAACTTGTTATTTACGATCCATTTATTTCAAAGTCGCTAGCTGATAAGTATAAAGCAGAGGTAGTTAGTTTAAATGAACTAATGAAAATATCTGATTTTATTTCTGTTCATACTCCACTTACGAATGAAACAAAGGGATTGATAGGTAAGGAGCAATTCAATCATGCCAAAAAAGAAGCATTTATGATTAACACTTCTCGAGGGGAAGTAGTAGATGAAGAGGCATTAATACATGCGTTGAGAAAGAACCAGATTGGTGGTGCAGCGCTTGATGTTGTTTCGCAAGAGCCAATTAGGCATAATCACCCATTATTAAAAATGGAGAACGTTATATTAACCCCGCATGTAGCTTGGTATTCAGAAGAATCACAAATTGAACTTCAAAGAAAAACAGCAGAAAACGTTGTTGATGTATTAAAAGGAAGTTCTCCAAAGTATCTTGTGAATAAAATTTAAAATAAAACGTATAGTTAAATTATTGTTAATATTTAGTTGATTTTTATGAGAGTTAAGATCATATATTTAATTGGGTATTTGACATTGTATTTTATAAATGATTAAAGAGTAGAGAAAACATATGATTTATTCAAGAGCTACTTTAATCTTCATGACGCGTATAAAAAGCAGTATTCCCAGAATTTATCACAGTACCTTTAGAATGGATGGTGAATTAGTATGGCAGTGAAATTTAAAGGGGTTATACCTCCTGTATCGATCATGTTTGATCAGCAAGGTAAGTTTGATCCGGGGAGTATGGAGAAGGTTATTGACTTTTTAATTGATAGTAATGTAGATGGTTTATTTTTCCTTGGGAGTGGTGGAGAATTTACACAACTATCGTCTACTGAGCGAAAAGAAATAGCTGAATTTGTAATCCAATATGTGGACAAGCGTCTTCCAATTTTAATTGGAACTGGAAGTACAAATACACGAGAAGTAATTGAACTCAGTCGCCATGCATTTAATCAAAATGCAGATGGAGTGGTTGTTATTAATCCTTACTACTGGGAATTATCAGAAGAGAATCTTTATCTCCATTACCATGAGATAGCAAATGCTGTAGAAGGGCCAATTCTACTTTATAATTTTCCAGCTTTGACGGGACAAAGTATACCGCCTCATGTGGTTCTTCGTCTTGTAAAAAAGCACGAGCATATTGTCGGTATCAAGGAAACTATTGATAGCACGGCACATATCCGGGACATGATTACAACAGTAAAAGCAGAATACCCTGATTTTTCCGTGTTAGCAGGGTTTGATGATCATTTGTTTAATACGTTAGCTCTTGGAGGGGATGGCGCTATTTCTGCAAGTGTAAACTTTGCACCACAGCTTTCAGTTGATCTCTATCAAGCTTTTCGAACGGGAAATTATAAAACAGCAATGGAGCTACATCAGAAGTTAGCTCAAATACCCACACTATATCAATTAGAAATTCCATTTATCAGTGTGATAAAAGAGGCAACCAAAATGTGCAGTTTGGACATTCCGACCTATGTGCAGCCACCTGCTAGAATGGTTAGTGAAAAGAAACGAGAGCAGATAAGAAACGTTTTACGACAAATTGGTTTAATCGAGAAGAGGTGAATGGTTTGGATGTTATAACTATAGGGGAAACAATGGTTCTATTTGATCCAGTATTTGATGGCCCCATTCGTTATGTTGATACATTCCGTAAACGAATTGGTGGAGCAGAATCTAATGTAGCAATTGGCTTAGCACGTCTAAATAAAAAAGTCGGTTGGATCAGTCAGCTTGGTGAAGATGCATTAGGGGATTATGTGCAAGCATTTATCCGAGGTGAGAATGTAGATACATCACGTGTGGTCAGGACTAACAAGGCACAAACAGGAGTGTATGTTAAAGAGCGAGTTCGTGAGGGACATACAAGCGTTTATTATTATCGTAAAGGGTCAGCCGCTAGTCTGCTAACGATGGAAAATATAGATTGGGAATATATCAAACAAGCGAAAATTATTCATATTACTGGTATTACACCACTATTAAGTGAAAGTTGCTGGGAAGTTAGCAAACAGCTTTTCAGCTTTGCAAAACAAAATGGTATCATGACCAGCTTTGATCCTAATATCCGAAAAAAGCTATGGGACAATCCAGTAATTGCCAAAGAACGTCTACTCTACTTGGCAGAACAGAGTGATATCTTGTTATCAGGCTTAAATGAGGCAGTGACACTATTGAATACAGATGATATTAATGAAATACTAGCCTATTTTCGCCATAAAAATGTAGGTTCTGTTGTATTGAAAGATGATGCTAATGGGGTGCATTATGCTACTGATGGAGGCGAAGGAGGGTTTATTCCAAGTTACAAGGTGGAGCGTGTCGTTGATCCAGTTGGTGCAGGTGACGGCTTTGCGGCTGGTGTGTTAGCAGCTTTATTAGATAAACAGCCATTAGAGGAGGCTGTACGTCTTGGAGCTGTAATTGGTGCAATGGTAGTTTCTACGTATGGCGATGTCGAGGGCTTACCTGATAAGCAGACTATTGAACAATTCATGTATGGCAAGCATGATGTAATTCGGTAATATACACCATCAAGCAGATAGGTATAATGGTATTTAATCAATAATAAAATCAGGCATCATTGCGGTCGTACGAAAGATAAACCCAACGAAGACATTATATGTTATTCGATTCATTGGTAAAAGGGGGGATTACAGGCGTTGAAATTACAAAAGAAAAATAAATGGCGAGAACTGACTGATTTAGCAAAGCAATTTGTAGAGATAGTGCAATATGCACGTGGTTATGAATAAATAATTAATGTTTACAAAGTGTAAAATAGAAACCGGAGACATAAGTAATATATGAACTCTTTATTTGTCATTTAGTACTGCTAACATAAAGATGGTGGTAGCTATAAAACTAACTCCCACCATCTCGTTTTCTTCTTGAAGCAAGTATGATAGAAGACAAAATAGTAGTTAGAATGAAGACGAGTTTGTAAAAAATTTGCCTATAAGGCGGATACTAGTAACATGCCTTTATGTAGGGCTAAGTCAGATTGACCATTGGACAGTGCGGTCTGTGATTCTTTACTGACAACAATTGAACTGCCTTGTTTAATTGGATGTTGTCTTTTTACATACATAGTAAGAAAAGTTAATTCTAAAACTCAGTTTCTACTACTTCTTCACTCTTCATATAGTCATCTTCGTCAGCTCCATAATAGCTATCCTCTTGATCAATAATCCATTCCTCTTTATCACTGATGTACTCTAGTTTAATCTCTTGATGCTCATATTCTTCCGTTGGTTCCTCATCTTTGTTAAAAAAGTATCTTTCTACATACGTTCTATGTAATTCAATAGGAATAGTTACATAATGTCTTCCGCCTTCCCCTTCTTCATAGAGAGCCTTTGAATAATCAATCCTTGTACCCAAAACTTGTCCAGCGTAAGTTCTTTCTTGCTCTTTTGCTTGTATGATTTCTTTAGAAAGTGACTTTTTAAAGGAATTAGATAAATTCTTTAAATGTTTATCATCTAAGTTAACCAATGCTGTCATTTTATCTTTTTGGTAATTATTTATTAGTTCTGTTACTTTCTTTTGTGCTTTTTTATCTTGTAATATTTTGGGAGATAAATCATAGCTTTTAGTATCTGATGTTATTTTAACTTCTTCGCTCTTAATTTTTCCCCAAGGCATTTTTGCTACTCCTTGTAAAGAAATTCCTTCTGATATTGGGCCAAAGTTATGATCTAGTAAAGTAGAACCGAAAAGGCTTTCGTCATTCATCTCTCCACCATCTAATTCTGAAATATTCACGTTAGCGTCTTTTCCATTTATGAATAGCTTCGTGTCTGGTATATGAGAGGCAATACCGATATATTTTCCTTCCAAGCCTAATTCAACAGCTTGATTAAAATCACTTACTCCTGATACATAAAACTCGCCTTTATTTTTTACATCTGCATAAGGATATTCGGCTGCTGCTTCAAAGCTGTATTCCCCAGGACCGAAAAGACCTAATTTTAGCGTATCATTTTTATTTGCATCTATGTTTAATTCTTTCTCGTCGTCTATTTTGACGGATAGCTTTTCTACGCCGTCTAAAAGCCCTTCTTCAGCGGTTACTGCATATGTTCTTACCTTTAATTGCTCATCTTTATTAAAATAAAGCATTCCCTCTTCATTAATGAGGGGATTATCTTCTTTCAATGCCATTGCTTGTTGTTGGAGTAATTCTAATTGCACTGCATAATCTTCGCGATTATCATGAAAGTCTTCAATCATACTTTGTGCCTGTTTCTCTGTCCAGTAAACATCATCATCCTTATCCACTAATTCATAAAAAGTAATGTAATCACGATCCTCTACTGCCTGTTTTAATTCTTCTAATGTCTTTTCTGGCGACTGGGTACATCCTGATAGTACAAGTACTAAAGTAAATAAAAATAATAAAAAAGCTGATTTCATAAGTATATGTTGCTTCATATGTACTCTCCCCTATGGTGAAGTTAAATATTTTTAGAACTATAGAATTAGTCCAAAAGTCCCTTTTTTTCATACAATGTTAAGTTAACCAAAGGTAAAAGGTGTTGTCAAGCCGATTTCTGTTAATTTTTGTATTTTATCCCGTATATAAGGTGCTATAAGACTCCTACTTCAGGAGTTGGATAATCTGTACAGCAACAAGTCTAAGTAGAAGGTAACAGCACCTAAACGCACTGTTTCGTATAAGGCTTTTAGGTCATAACTTTGGGCTACTAACAATCAGTTGGGGATAAATGAAAACCTCTACTGATTAAAGATTCACTTTATGCCTAGGAAGCAGAAATAAAGGAAATAATTTCTAAGTTAAAAGTACCTCATGCATATTTATTTAGTTATAAATATGCATGTGAAATTAGGAAAATAGCCACGTTGTGGATGGATAATTTTAGCATTAAGATGAATATATAGAATAAAATGGCTAAACTGTGCGTGTTACAGAGCTAACTGGAATTAATATCTTCATTTTATGGGGGAATTAAGGAGATAAACGAAGGAATCCAACTGTAATTCAAAAGTCCGAATCATATTTATTTACATTCGGAAGGGGA
The DNA here is from genome assembly GCF_001895305.1 of Virgibacillus sp. 6R. Taxonomy (NCBI): domain Bacteria; kingdom Bacillati; phylum Bacillota; class Bacilli; order Caryophanales; family Bacillaceae; genus Virgibacillus; species Virgibacillus sp. 6R. Next base: position 3,477,942 of record NZ_CP017762.1, read on the forward strand.
AAAAGTAGAGAAAGTACTTACGAAGTGAAGATTCACTTATAAGAGGGAAAAATAACATGAAGAATGCAAATAGAAAAATGGGGACTTCCATAGCTCAACAGCTATGAAAGTATAACAATTCAAAGGAGAAAACAAGCATCTATTTTACTAGAGTGCGGGTTCTTAGGAAGCAATACCCACTGAATTACGTTTCATTGTTAGGGTAACAAGTAGTTTATTCCAGAATAGGAAAGGGAGATGCGGATCTTTATGACGGAACGTATGCAAAAACAATTAGTAAGTCTCGCTTTAAAGAAAGTAGATCAATTGATCCAATCATACAGCACTGATTTGGACTTGCAAGTCGGTCAGAACGTACGAGAATTTTTTCAGTTGTGCTTGCGTGAAGAGAAGATGCTATATGACATATTTTCAACCCTCAAGAGAAAGCAAACTAACGCTGACATAGAGTGGAATCATGGGATTGTTTCAGTTAACCAAAAAGAAGGTTATTGCACTATTACGTATGTAAATAAGCAGTTTTCATTGCAGCACGATAGGTTATTCGAGCTTTTAGCGAATACGATCGAAATTATGAGGGAAGTCCTGCCACTTGGAACGATTGTGGAGCTTGATCCAACCTATTTTAAACCAGATAAAAACAATACTTCTCCATCTAAAGTGGTGATTACGGGGCGCTTTGTCAGTCCAAAAAATTATCAAAGTTATTTTCCTTATGTTGGTATTCTATATCCAGTTGGTGAGATCAAAGCGGGTGCGAAAATTAATTTTACCGCACCACTCATAAAAAGAGTGATTCATCGTGGGTATCAGGATGAGATGGAGGAAGCGTTTGTATTCTTAATGAAACAGGAATTTATTGTTGAAAAAGATCTGAACTCGATTGAATTTTCCGAGCATGATATGTCTAAATTACAGCAGGAGATGGATATGGAACTAAAAGTGGGGGATGTATGATGGCGTTATATGATCGTGATTTTTGCCGTGGCTTGTTGTACGGGGGCTGGGATTCTGGGATTATTAACAATTTGAAAGATGCACGTAAGGAAATCAAGCAAAATTTTACTGATATGGATTTAGAAAATGCGTCTGTACAGGAGCATATGGGGACGATTGTGGATGAGATGGTAAATGAACTTAATCAATTAATTGCCGAAATAGAATCCATTCATTTTCGCTAGTTTTTTGATAATGGGAGGGGTTTTGTGGTATCTGGACAAAAAATTAAAGTGGATTTTATAGAACTGCAAAAAATCATTGATGATTTACGAGCAGCAATTGATGATTTTGAGGGCTATACAACAGATTTTCGCTCTAACACGAGGGATCGGCTTAAATCATTTCAATCGGATTTTATTTCTAAGATGGATGGTTTACTGGATAACATGAATAATGATGTGAATCAGGATTTGAGCAAACAAATGGAAGAAATCTATCAAGCCGGAGTAGCTTTACTCAAAGGAATGAAAGAAGTGGACGAAGAACTTGGGGCTGCTATTGGCGGTGATGGCTCGTGAAGCGTGACTTACAAATTAATTATGGGGTTTTGGATGATATTATTGGCGAACTTCGGACATATAAGCGTGCTTTAGAAAAAATGGACCATTCACTGGATAAGGTGAATACCTTTATTCGAACAAATGACGGAAAAAGTGTTGAAGCATGGGACCAAAATATTCACACTTCTAAAGAAAAAATCGCTGATTACGAAATACAAATTGATGACTTATTATCGCTATTTGAAAATTACGTAACAGACACTACTAGGTATATTTTACCATTATCAAGACATGCCATGATGCGTGTGGATCGTAAATCTGAAGCAAATCGATAGTGGAATTACAACAAATGTTTTCAAAGCATTAAACAAAAGCTACCAGCAACCTGCTTCTTTTTTCGGTTTGTTTGATGACCCAACGGATGCGGAAAAAGAAGCAAGTGAGATCAACCGGCGACATATGGAAAGAATCCAAACAAGTATTGAATCAACCAGAAAAAAGCTGCAAAACAATATGGACGAGTTATGGGATCTATATAATTCCAAGGTGAAAAGATTTGAAAATGCCGATGATGCATACAATAATAAGGCTGGAAATGTAAAATATAAGGGCTGATTAAAATATGCTTGTGATATTTAAAGTAAAAAATTTTAATTGAAAATGGTGATTGGACTGTAAACGGTTGTTGCTGGATGATCCATTTTTTTAGAGATGAAGGAATTAGCGGTGCCAAACTGAATGAAGAAGCATTTGAAGTAGACAGGGTTGGCTTACAGGAAATTGAGCCACCATTATCCAAGCTATAAAAAGTTCTTCTCGGGAAGTGGATGGAAAAACAGCTGTATCCGTTGTTGTATATTTTCACCAAATGGACATTTCACCTTTCTTCAGTTTTAGACTCAAAATCACAGAAATTTGCTAACCGAATATTCTTATTTTATTTAGGTGAAAAATTGGCGTATACAAAAACACCACATGTCACAAACACTGATGTGACAATGGTTAAAGCAGTTATCCGATACTTCCCTCCAACTTGAAACTGATAATTCTTAAAAATCAACTTATATCAATACATTGGTTTGATAATATTCTTATTGAAACACTCGTCACCTCAAATCAAATGAGCCTTGAGGGGCACAAAAGGGGCACGTAAAGAATAACCCCCTCTTCATATTTACCAAGGACACTCACTTTGTTAAAAATTAATTAATATTTTCATTATACACATGCTGACATACTACCTTAAAATAACTAAAATATATTATCTTTTATCAGTATATGAAGAACGTATCTCGTTCTCTTTAATTAATGTTATCATACACCTCTTTCGCCTTTTTAAATACGTCTTCTTCTCTAGAATAATACGGATACTCTAAAAAATCTTCTTCGAAAGGGGAAAAGCGACTAGCAATGTCTTCTAATTCACAAAACAGTAAATATTCTTTTTCATTTAAAACATCGTAATTTATTTCTTGACTAAAAAAAATAGTGAAATGATTTGCAAATGTTTCTGTATTAATTTTCTTTTCTAAATAACTTTTTACTAGATTCAAGAGTTTTTTTCTTTCACCCATCTATGCAATTCTCCTTTTATTTCTTTATTTTCTTTAATGGTTCTATTGCACTTCTTGTATAATGAAAATGATTGATTTTATTTGTTTTTTTATTATATATTACCACTAGTGTCGCATTAAAATATTCATATGCGATATAAAATACAGAATTTTCTTAAACACTTTGTTTCCATAAAAAAATCCTTTATAATGTTTGGCGGTAGTAACCTATCCAGATCCAATATAAAGGACAAACACCATGGATAAGTCTACACGAAAAACATCATTTAAACAATGGTTATCACCTATAAATCAAACATTATTTAATGAACAGGTGAAAAAGTATCAACTAAATCACTATACTAAAAAGCTACATATGGATTCATTTATGTCATTGCTTCTGTATGCTCAACTTCATGAAACGGAAAGCTTACGAGCGCTTAGCGATGCTGTTTTCTCGGATGAACTACAACAGGCTACAGAGTTAGATTCCATCAGTTTCTCACAATTAGGAAGAAGATTGAATCACGTTCCGACTGCTTTTTTTCAAACGATTTTTCTGGATTTAGTCTCTGATATCCATAAGAAAACAGATTTCCAAAATCGTAGAAGAATAACAACACCATTAAAAATCATTGATTCTAGTACATTACCACTTAATTTAACGAACCATAAATGGGCTAAATTTCGCAAAACAAAGTCAGGTGTCAAACTTCATTTACGACTCGTATTTATGGAAAAAGGCCTTTCTTATCCGGATCAAGCGGTCATCACAAATGCGATTAAGTTTTGGTTGATGACAAAGCATGCATGTACGTTTTTGATCGTGGTTACTTAGATTATGAACGTTTCGATCGTATGACAGATGAGGGTTATTTCTTTGTTTCTCGTCTGCGAAAGAACGCTGTAGTACGAGTATTTGAAACCTTTCCACTACAAGTAAATTCAAACGTAGTGTCAGATGAAATGATTTTGAGTTTTATCCCGACATAGAAATCTATGAATTTGAGAACAACAAACTAATATTTTTTGAAGGCAGCGAATCAGCTTTAATGTCAATAGAATTGAATGATTTACTAGCTGATTAAAGAACGATAATAAAACATACCTTGAATGGTTTTACGCCTTTCAAGGTTTTTACCTTTTATTTATTAAATTAACTGATATTTAAGTGAGACAAAAAGAAAGTAACTTGTTTGAGAATCGAGAGTTCATAAGGTAGTACCATCAAGGCATTATGTATTAATACTTGGTTTGTGAAAATAATACGATAATGAGACGAGATGACCATTTTACAAAGTAGGAGGAGGACTTATGACAGGGCATTGGCAACAAACGAACGAGATCGTACAAGCTCGTGGCGATAAACAAAGGGTAACGTATAAGGATGTTCATATACTGCTATGGGCTGTGAATCACTTCTAGGTTTACCTGAAAGGTGCAGCTGGACAATTTGTTCTTTAAATTCTTTTGAGAATGTCTTTCTTTCTCTTTTGGTCATAATTAACTCTCCTCCGACTTATTATTGAATCAAGATTTATATGACCTTAATGAATCTGTTCAACTAAGTGTAACCTATCCAGAAATAGCTGAACGAATTTTAACCATTCAAGAAAAACCGCTTGCTTGCCATTTTAAAAGAATATATGGAAATAGCTACTATTAAAGAAGCTATCGGAAGAGATCAGCCAGTGTAATAGCGGATCACTTAGCTAAAGATTTCCAGAAACGGCTGATAGCTACCAGGATTTGATTAAAACAGCAGATGATGATTCTAGATCAATTTAACAAGCAATTTATTTATTAGAATAGAGAAAAAATTGTATCAGTAGGGCTTTTCTTCATCCCCTCAGATAGAAATAGAGCAAAGACTAAAAACTCGGGCGTCCTTGAAAAAGAAGACCTCTTTTTCAAGGATGATTAAGAGGTCTCCCTTATTTTGGAAAAAAAGAGTGCCTTTCTGCGTGCGAAGTATTGCTGTCGTAGCTTTTTCTTGTCCTGTTACCCCAAACGAATCAGGTAGTTAGATGCCGCTATACCCCGGCTAGACTCCTTATATACTCTATAACTTCCTAAAGTGGTAGGCTTACGTAACTTAGATCTGGGGTAAATCAGTTTCTAGCTGCTTGTTTTTGTTTTAAATATCAACAGTTGTTCAATTATCTTTTGAATGACGATTACCTATTTGAAATTGATTAGCATGTTCAAACATATATTTTACTGTAAGAGGGTCTTGACCTGTAAGTTTCTTAAAGTCATCCGTAAATACATCCATTTTCCCCAAACGAATAGCTTGAGCAAAAGTGACCATGCCATCTGATGAAAATGGCGCCTCGGAGCCTTCTTTAAATTCACCATCAGTTGTTCTAGGAACTCCCATTGCATCAAAGATAGCATAATTTTCTTCATCCGTAATTTCTTCATAGGTTACATGGTTGCCTGTAACTCTATTTCCAATAGCTATAAACTCAGAAATGGTCATTAGTTCCGGTCCATTAATATTTAAAATAGCTTCTTGATACTCGTTAGATGCTATCGAAAATGCAACAGCTTTTGCACAATCTTTACGTGAAATATATGCCATTTTTCCATCACCTTGGCTATTTTTCAGTACTCCATCACCCTTAACATAAGTGAAGTAATTTGTAATCATTGCTTCGGCATATTGAGAATTACGAAGAAAAATATAATCTAAACCGATACGTTTAATATATTCTTCCGTATAAATATGATCAATTTTTTCAACACTCGGATTTGATTCATCCGCTGCATTTACTAATGATGTATAGATGATTTGTTTTACGCCAGCTTCCTTAGCAGCGTCTATAACGTTTTTATGTGCACGTTGACGTTTCAATCCAACAAAAGGCATAGATATTAAAGCAAGTTTATCCGCACCAGTAAAAGCATCTGTTAGACCATCCATTTTATTAAAGTTGGTCACATGTGTTTCAATACCTTGTTTTTCATACTCTTTTAAAGCTGTAGGATCATAACTACAAAAAATAACTTTATCTTTATCAACCAATTCTAATAAATAGTCAGCTGCTTGCTTACCTAAATTTCCATCAATACCAGTCAATAATAATTTCCCCATAATTTCTAGCACTCCTTTTGAAAGTATCTATAACTAAACATTAAGTGAAACACTGAACAAATTCAAATACAAAAAACCTATAACCTATTGGGGAAACGAATCTTGTATTTGACGAAGAAATCGTTGTAATGATGGATTTGGATTATGTTTAAAATAGCCTATTTCTATGTTAAATGTATGATGTGAATCTTTTAATGGGATTAATCGAATCTCATCTTTTGGGTATGCAAGGCTATAATTGTCTGGTAAAAATCCAATCAAATTCTCTGTTACTATATAAAATAACTCTGTTTCGACATCATCCACCATTTGCAATATATTCGGCTCATAACCATCCTTTATCGCATTTTGAATCATTAAATAATAAGAGGTTCCAATCGCAGTTGAATTCAGCATGATAAGTGGATATTTATATAGTTCTTCTTTTGAAATAGTCCTATTATGAAAAAGGGAGTGTTGATTACCCACAACTGCACAATACCTTCCTCTATACAATGTATGTGTTAAAATATCCTCTTTTTCTTTAAATTCTGAATCAACAGCAATTGCAGCATCATATATCCCTTTTCTTAGAAATTCTGAAATATCTTTTAACAATACTTTATTTAATTTTAGGTTAATCGTTGGATTCAGCTCTTTAAACGAAGTAATAAAACGTAATAAAACTTGAATATCCGTCAAGGCCGAATATTCTATAGACAATAGTTGAGTATGACACTGCTGATAATTCTTCATCTGAGCTTGCATATGATTATATTGCTTCCAGAGCACAATTGCCTCTTCATAAAAAATCGAGCCAGCTTGTGTTGGTTCAATAGGAATTTGTTTTCTGTCAATCAATTGCATGTCAAACTCTTTTTCAAGTGAAGCAATTTGTTGGCTAATGGTAGTCTGAGATACATAATTCTTCTTTGCTGTTTCGGTAAAACTCCTACATTCAACTAAATCAATAAAATATTTAATTTTTTCAATATTCATCTTACAAACCCCATTTAATATATTGTAATAATATAACCTTTTATGTGGGACTGAATTTTTGTATCTTTTTTACGAATATACATTTTGCAGTTCTTTTACTGCTACTGCATGATAGGAAAAATGTTTACTAATAATACGGTTAATTCTTCGGTATAAAATCAGATGATAGCTTTACATATGAACTAATGAATGGTGTCGCCTCTGGTTGTATATTTTACCACTTTCCCATGAATAAACCGTTTTGTAAAGGTTTACTTTGGTATCCTACTATGATTTTACACATTTCATCTTTTTATTGCCACTATGATTTAATGGTCAGTTACTAAAAAGAACAACATGATCACTAATTGTAGTATCGAATCCATATTGAAGTACATGTTCCGTTAAATATCTATTTTATCTTTTCTAGGAGAAAAATAATCCAGTTATATATTTTTGAATGATTAAAAAGAATCCCCAACCAATAATTCCAAATAAAAACGCTACTGATAAATGAAAAGAATGCTTAAACGCAAAATAAATTATTAGGAGCATTACAATTGTTGCTGGAAGACCTGCTATAACTCCAACTGTAAACTCATTAATCGTTTTTGCGGATTCTCCTTGTACAGTTAGCCAAATTATACTTAGAATGCTGATTAAAGGTAAAGCTGCTATCACTCCACCATATACCGGAAATCTTCTTGCTAATTCGGTTACTATACCAATAATGACTGCAGAACTTACAATTTTTATAAACAAATACATTTACTTTGTCACCTCGTTTAGTAATTGAAAGGCCTTAACAACTTGTATCCTTTCTTTATCTGATAACTTGTCAAGTGCTGCTTGTAATTTTTTTTCATCTAGTTCTGTATTTTTCTTTAGTACCGTTACACCGAGTTCCGTTAGATGCAAATAAACCTTACGTTGATCTTTTTCATATCTTTTTTTATATAGCCATCCATTACTTACTAGCCTTTTCACGTGTTCCGACGCAGTGTTATGTGATATTGATAAATGCTCTGCAATATCTCGGATCATTACAAACTGCTTTTTATCTACCACTTGTAATATACGGACACTTTGGTGAGAAATGGCTTCTTGATGTATCGGATGAAGTTCAAAATAAATATTAGTAAAGTATCTATTTATTTCATCAATCATATAAAATACCTCCAATAATATATCGTTTAATTGATTATATCGCAAAACACGATATAAATACAATGAAAGTATTACTTACCAATGCTAAAATAATTATTAAGATTAAATTAAACTACTGTGTTAGCGTAAGAAGCGGCTGTTCTTATTGAACAATCGCACCATATGGAATAAGCTGGTTATGTACCATTGGTTTAATTATTGTTGTGAAGACTATATAATCTCTATCCAGTTTAAAGAAGAACATCTTAAAAATGTCTAGTTACGTGTTGACATATCATGAAGTTAAAATTGAAAGTATGAATTAGCTAGTTGCTTACTTTTAACAACTATAGTTTTACTTTTGTATGTTATTACATTCCTAAATAGCGCTTTTATGTGGTTGTAACTTAGCTAAGGCTAGAGAAATTTAATCTTTTCAATCTTTTCAATTTGCATCGGGTAAGCTTCTTTAATTGGTCCTCTCGCTATAATTAATATATAATCTCCATTCTCAATATCACCAGATTTTTATTATTAATTGAAATAAGATTTAAGCCGTTAGTTAATATAATTTTCCTCATTATTATAAAAAGTCAAAATAGTAAAACCCCTTTTTATAATCTAGGATTCTATATTAGGTGAGTATAAAGTCACTTTGTTGAATCATTATATGGAGTAAAGAATAAACTTTTTGCTCTCACGATAGATGATTTTCCATAAAATAGAGTTATTTCCCATAATTAGTTTTTGTTTAGTAAAAGTTATTTTTTATACATTGACTTTTGTAAGCGTTTATCTAATGATGAAAAAGAGGTGAGGAGTATGATGAAAGATGAGATAACAAAATACATAGAAAATCAGACAGCTTTTTTAGACTTAGATAATATAAGTGAAGTTTTTACTGCAAAAAATATAGGTCTACAGTTTGAAATTAAAAGAAATACTGTTAGTCACTATTTAAATCAATTAAATGAGCAAGGAATTATAATTAAAATAAATACGCGCCCAGTCTATTTTTTTCATAAGAACGCTTTTGAAACACAATTCTATACACTATCCAAAAATATATACCGAAGTTTAGATGAATTAAAGGAAGAACAGCCTTTATTTCAAAAAAGGAATGATATGTTTTCACTTTTAATTGGAAATGATGCAAGTTTAGCAAGAAGTATAGAACAATTAAAGGCAGCACTATATTACCCGGAAAACGGTTTACCAGTTTTATTAACAGGAGAGAGTGGAACAGGCAAAAGTTATATGGTGAAGATTATCTACCAATATTGTTTGGCAAACGATTTGATTAAGGAGGATGGACAACTCATTACTTTAAATTGTGCACAATATGCTAATAATCCTGAACTTTTAACTAGTCATTTATTTGGACATGCGAAAGGAGCTTTTACGGGAGCAGATGAAGATCACAAAGGAGTTTTTGAAGAGGCAAATGGGGGGATTTTATTTTTAGATGAAGTGCATCGTTTAAATGCAGAGGGTCAAGAAAAATTATTTACCTATCTTGACCAAGGTGTAATTTATCGAATGGGAGAAACAAATATGCCACGTAAGGTTAGTACAAGGATATTTTTTGCAACGACAGAGGATTTGAATAGCGTCTTTTTATCTACCTTTATACGTCGTATTCCTGTTCAAATTCAATTACCCTCATTGGAACAACGAACTCAAAATGAACGGTTAGAGATGATATATAATTTTTTTATAAAAGAAAGAGCAAAAATAAGAAAAGTACTGTTAGTGAGTAGTCAAGTAATACACTTATTAAAAACTACCCCTTATCAAGGAAATATCGGTAAATTGAAAAATGTAGTTAAAGTAACTGTTGCAAAAGCATTTTCTGAACAAAAGGATGCCAAGCATATTCATATTACAATTTATCACTTACCTCCTGATTTATTAACAAAAGCTGTATTTAAAGCAAGTGTAAGCACAGAAGAAAATATAAACATTGATGAAACAACAACTATAGAAAATTTATCAATGAAAAAAAAGCCTGAAGAGTTAAGGATTATTCGTACATATGAACGATTACTAGCCAACTTTAAAAAATCTGAATTAAATATTACAGCTATTGATGAAGATATAAAAAAAGAAGTAGAAAACCTATTTGATTTTTTGCTGTTTGAAACAGATAGAGAGAAAAAACACGAATTATTATTATTTATGACTCAATATGTACGTGATACATTAAAACAAATGGAGTCATCCTATCAAATTATATTCAATGGTAATAGCATTTATGCGATTAGTTACTATTTATTTCAAAGAAGTTCTGTACGTTGGCAACCTGAAGATGTTGAAGTACAATCTTTAATAAAAGAATTTAAACAAGCAGTAATTCAAACATACCCTATGCTGTTTCAATATACGGAAAGGATGTTATCTATCATTAAACCTAGGCTGGACATTGAAGTATTTGACATGGATTTAATCTTACTCACACTTTACTTTAGCCAGTTAGGTTTATCACGAGAATCCAATTTTGCGAAGGCGATTATTGTTGCTCACGGTTATGCAACTGCAAGTAGTATCGCTAATGTCGCTAACCGCTTATTAGGTAAAAATATTTTTGAATCTTTTGATATGCCAATAGATACAACGCCACAAAAAATAGCTGAGGAAATAGTGGATTATACTGAAAAAAATGATGTAAGCAATGGGCTTGTTATTTTGGTGGATATGGGATCTTTAAAAGAAATATACGAGTATTTTCCACAACAATTGTCAGTTCCAGTTATGATTATGAATAATCTAACTACGCCTTTAGCAATAGCTATAGGGGAAAATATCCAGAAAAGTATTAACCTATCTGAGCTAGCAATTCATTCTTTTGAAAACAATAAGCCAGATTGGAAAATAATTTATCCACATAAAAATAAAAATAAAGCGTTATTAACTACATGCTTTACTGGAATCGGTACAGCAACAAAAATTAGTAAACTTCTTGAAAAGAGTTTGCCAATAAATAGCCCGTTAAAGGTGCTTCCTTTTGATTACCAAACACTGCATGAGCAAAAAGAAAAAGAGACTGTTTTTTCACTCTATGAGGTCGTTGGAATTGTTGGAACAGCTAATCCAATGATCCAAGATATACCTTATTTATCTCTTGAGGAATTGATTTCCGGAAAAGGTGCTCAGCATCTTCGAGAGTGGTTAATGAAGGATTTAGATGATGAGAAAGCAGAACAATTTAACAATAGGTTAATCCGCAATTTTTCACTTGATAAAGTAATTGATTCTGTAACTATCCTTGATACTGATAAAGTGATGGCTGAAATTGAATTATTTATGCGAATTTTAGAGGAATTAACTGAACAAAAAATTAAAAATGAAAGAAAGCTTGCTCTATATGTACATGTTAGTTGTTTAATTGAAAGGTTAATTCGTAACGTCCCAATTGAAACATATAGTGGAGATGACACCGATGAAAAGTGTCGAAAAGAACAGCTAGCTAGAATAAAAGAGGCTTTCAGTGTCATAGAAGAAGATTATAGTGTCAAAATACCAAATTCAGAATTAAAGTACATTCACGATATTCTTTTTCAAAAGCTTGATCTTACAATGATTAAAGAAGAATTCTAATATTAGCAAACAGCGTGCCACTAAAGTTGGCACGCTGTTTGCTTTAATAATAAGTGAAAGTGAGGTGAAAAAGATGGAAAGAATCTTAGTTTTGGCAAGTCACGGGGAATTTGCTTCCGGAATCTTAAGTTCCCTAGAATTAATTTGCGGTAAAAAAAATAATATTGTAACTCTGAATGCTTATTTAACAGCAAATTATGACTTAGCCACGGAAGTAGAGAAATTAATGAAAGAAAATCAAAGTAATGAATTAATCGTGATCACAGATATATTTGGAGGCAGTGTAAATAATGAATTTTTGAAATATATTCATACTCCTAATTTCTACTTGGCATCAGGAATGAATTTACCTTGGTTAATTGAAATCGTAACTCACTTTGCAACAGCGGAATCCATTCCGCAATTGATCAAAAGTTCTTTAAGTAATTCAAAAGAAATGCTTCAATTTTGTAACGAAACAATCCAGGTCGAAAAGGAAGAAGAGGATTTTTGAAAGGGAGGAAATAAGGATGATTAAATTATTGCGAGTGGATCACCGCCTTTTACATGGTCAAGTAGCATTTTCCTGGACTCAAAATCTAGGAGTTGATTGTATTTTGATTGCAAATGATGATGTACCCCAAAATGAAATTAGAAAAACTACTATTAAACTAGCAAAGCCACAGGGGGTGAAATTGGTTATAAAAAATATTGACAATTCTATTGAAGCTTTGAAGAGTGGAGTAACTGATAAATACAAATTATTTATTATAGTTGAATCTGTTGAGGATGCCTATAAATTGGCAAAAGCCTATCCAGAGATTAAGCACATTAATTTAGGAGGTATGAAAGTACGTAAGGGTACAAGAAACATTTCAAAGGCAATCAATATTACAGCAGAGGAAGAATCCTTAGTTAAAGAATTGATAGACGGAGGAGTAGAGGTAGAAATCAGACAAATACCAACAGATAAGAAAATGGAAGCTTTAGACGCTTTTTAAAGAAAGGATGAATTTGAATGATTTTACAAGCAATCCTTCTTGGGATCGTAGCATTTATCGCTCAATCTGAATATGCTTTGGGAACTTCATTGTTATCACGTCCAATTGTTACAGGTTTACTGGTTGGAATTGTACTCGGGGATATTAAAACAGGGATTATAATGGGAGCGACTTTGGAATTAGCTTTTATTGGTTCGTTCTCAGTAGGAGCATCTATTCCGCCTGATGTTGTAACTGGAGGAATTCTTGGAACAGCATTTGCTATTACAGCCGGTGCAGGAACGGAAACAGCATTATTACTGGGAGTACCCATTGCTACATTAACTTTAATTTTAAAAAATGTCTATTTAGGATTATTAATCCCGATGATGAACCATAAAGCAGACACTTATGCTGCGATAGGAGATTATAAAGGGGTTGAACGAATGCACCTGATAGCAGGATTTGGACTTTCATTCATGTTGGCGTTAGTAGTAGCCATTTCTTATTCTGTAGGAAATAACGCTGTTCAGTCACTCTTAAATATGATACCAGACTTTGTACAACATGGATTAACTGTTGCGACAGGTATTATTCCTGCATTAGGGTTTGCAATGTTGGCTCGATTACTAATTAATAAAACCGTCGCCCCTTACTTCTTTTTAGGGTTTATTATAGTAGCTTATTTAGATATCCCTATTACTGGAATTGCTGTGTTTGGAGCTATTTTAGCAGTTATCGTCGTAAATATCATGAATTATAGAACAAATAGTGTACAAGCTGTTCAGACAACAAGTGGGGAGGTTATTGATGATGACGAAGACTTCTGATTCAAAAGAGAAACCATTGATAACTAAAAAGGATTTAAATAAAGTTTTTTGGCGTTCCTTCCAGATGGAGTTTTCCTGGAACTATGAGCGTCAAATGAATATGGCGTATGTTTACGCAATGATTCCGATTTTAAAGAAACTTTACCAGAGTAAAGAAGAAATGGCTTCAGGATTAAAACGCCATTTGGAATTCTTTAACACAACACCACATCTTGTAACATTGATTTTAGGTATTAATGCAGCTATGGAAGAAGAAAATCGTATCGATAAAAATTTTGATAAAAAAGCGATTGATAGCATAAAAACTTCTTTAATGGGACCGTTAGCGGGTATCGGAGATTCTTTCTTTTGGGGAACTTTACGTTTAATTGCTACAGGCGTGGGAACTTCACTTGCGCTACAAGGAAATATTCTAGGACCAATTTTATTTTTATTGATTTTTAACGTTCCACATATTACACTCCGTTATTTATTTACCGGCTGGGGATATAAGCTTGGTACTGGATTTTTAAAGAAAATTCAAAGTAGTGGGTTGATGCATAGCTTAACCTTAGGAGCAGCCATTATTGGATTAATAGTTGTTGGTGCAATGACTGCTTCCATGATTGATATTACTATTCCACTTTCAATAGGTAGTGGGGAAGAGGCAGTTAAAATTCAAAGCATTCTTGATGATATTTTTCCTAAATTATTGCCATTAGCCGCTTTTGGTATGGTTTTCTATTTATTGAAGAAAGATGTGAAACCTCTAACAATTCTAGGAGGAATGGCTGTTGTTGGAATATTAGGGGCTTGGATTGGCATTTTCTAAGGAGGGCATAGAATGGTATGCATGTTGGATTATATTTATGAGGAGCAAGTAACGTTAGAAAAGATTTTGAAAGAGTTTAACTATAATTTTGAAGAGCTAAAAGATATTACACATTGCCTTATTTTAGCGACAGGTTCCTCCTATAATGCAAGCCTAGCAGCAAAATTTTATATGGAATCTACTGCCGGAATATATATAGATATACAAGAACCATTCAACTTTTTGCATTACGGTATGGTGGATCCAAAATTTGATTTAGTTATCGCTGTTTCGCAAAGTGGAAAAAGTACGTCAACGATTTACGCTATAGAAAAGATAGCGAAATCTCAAAAAATAAAAACCATCGCGTTAACTAGTAATAGCGAAAGTCCGATTACAAAAGTTGTTAATACCACCTTTAATCTTAATATGGGCATTGAAAAAGTTGGGTTTGTAACGAAAGGGTATTCAGCAACAGTATTAAACTTAATGTTGTTATCTTTAACTATAGCTTTTCAGTCGAAGCGAATCAATGAACTGAACATGGAAAATTATTTAACGGACTTTCGTGAAGTTATCGGTAATATTGATAAGGTTATCGATAAAACAGAGGAATTTTTTGATAATAAAAAGGATGCTTTAATAAATGATCAACGTTTTATCGCTATTGGTTATGGACCAAACTGGGGAACAGCAAAAGAAGCTGAAACAAAATTTACAGAAACGATTAGGAAGCCATCTCAAGGTTTTGAGTTAGAGGCCTATATGCATGGCCCTTATTTAGAAGCAAATAAAATGCATAGTTTGTTTTTTATTGAAACAGATGGTGAAGTCTTGTCTCGTTCAGAGGCTTTACGAACGTATATGATAAACCACGTCAAAACATGTTATGTTATTACGACTAAAGCTTCACATGAAAAAGATGTATTAGGGTTAGACGTGAAAATAGATGAGAAGGTAAGCCCTTTACTATTAGTTATACCATTTCAATATTTAGCTTATCAAGTTGCTTCATTACAAGGGATTGATTTAGAAAAACGAATATTTGATGATTTTGATCAAGTACTACAAAGTAAAATTTAAAGAAAGAGGGTAAAAAAATGTTAAAATTCGATGAAGAAAAACAAATTGAAAGTGTGAATGGTGCTATAGCTTTAAAAAGCGATATCGAAAACATGATAGATAAAGTTTATGATAAAGGTTTTGACAATATTTATTATTTAGGCATTGGAGGTACATATGCTTCCAGTATGCAGGCGGTGACCTATATCAACGGAAAAAGTAGTCTACCCGTTTTTGTTCAACATGCTGCAGAGTATTATACAACTGGGAACAAAAGATTAACAGATAAATCTATCGTTATACTATCTTCAGTAACTGGGACGACTCAAGAGGTGGTTAAGGCAACGAAACAAATTAAAGAACTGGGTGCAACGATTATTGCGTTTGTAGATGAACCAAATACTCCCTTAGCAGAAATGGGTGATTATGTTATATCATATCCAGAAAATGAACAACTAAAATTCTTTATGGTTGCTGACCGTTTCATGTATCGTAATGGCGAATTTGATGATTATGAAGCTTATTATAAAGAGCTAAAAGAATATTTAGCTGCTGCTTTAGTAGAGGTAGAAAAATCAGCTGATAATTTTGGTCTTGCATTTGCTGAAAAGCATCGACATGATGCTATCCATTACTTTATTGGTGCTGGAAACCAATGGGGTGCAGTATATTCATATGCAATGTGTTATTGGGAAGAGCAAAGCTGGTTACGTTCAAAATCCATTCATGCAGCTGAATTTTTACATGGAACATTAGAGGTTATAGATGAAACCACTCCAGTAACTTTATTTGTTGGAGAAGACGAGCAGCGCGAATTAGCGCAGAGGGTGGGTAATTTATTGCCTCGAATTTGTGGCAATTATACAATTATAGATTCAAAAGAATATGAATTACCAGGAATTAGCGATAAATATCGTTGTCGATTATCGTACTTTATTATGCATGCAATAACGCAAAGAATAGATGCACATGTCGAAAAGTTAAATTGCCATCCCCTAGAAATTCGTCGTTATTATCGTCAACTAGATTATTAGGTATAAACATTTAAATCTAATCGTATTAAACCTGTAAAACTGCTACTGTCTTGTTAGAATAAAAGGGCAAGAATAATCCCAGGAGTTTATCCTGGGATATTTTTACCCTTTTTCTATTAATACAGCTAGATTGATATTTCTACTAATCACGCATTGCAACATGTTGGAAATATTCAAAGAGAGGAAAGTAAACTACTTACTACTGTTGTTTACGCTCTTGCATTAAAGGTAGAGCTAGCGCCCATATCGTAATTTTGTGTCGAATTCGCTTTCATTTCTTCTCTTGCGGCTTTGTAGGCTTTATAATAAATTGCCGTTGTTTCACCGTAGAACTGAGCTTCTGCCCTTGTCTGCCCCTCTTTCCACCCAGATTCAGTGCTATAAGATAATACTTCGTCACCGTTTTCATCATAAATAAACATCGATGACCCAGTTGCACCAACACACATTTTCCCTGTAAAAGGTAATCCAATAAGCCTAAAAAAGAATGGTAAACCATTAGTATATTTTGCAGTTAATAACGTAGGTGTCAGCAGTCTTATCAGTTTTGAACGATCAGGAGATACATGTTGTTTTTTATAAGAATTGATAAAGGATATATAATCCTTTCCCATGTACACACTTTTCGCTGCACCATCCTGTGCCATTTCCTTAATCTTATTTACAACCCTATCTGGCAAAGAGCTTGTATTTTTCTTTTCGGAACCGATTTTATCCGCTTTCGATGTTTCTGTTGATGCTTTTTTATACGTGGTATGAGGATTAATACTTGAAAAACGCTCCGTACCAATAGAACGCATAATCATAATATCACCCTTTTTATAAACTAGTTACATATATTATCGTCTGTTTTTTGGGGAAATAAAGCTTTAAAACAAGAAAATGGGAAGTACATCCTTTCTAATTTGTCCTTTTTGTACTTGAACAAACTAGAATAAGGAGATCTTTACAATGTAAAGATGCTTCAAGACAAATAGAATTTATTTTACGAATCATTTTATTGGTACAATTTTATAAATTAAGAGATTTTTCTTTTAATTTCATAAAAATTGTGTTAATATTATAAAAAATAAAGTGGAGGTGTAAAATTTCCGTTCTCATTGTAAAGAAAGGAGATGACGTATGGAGAATTTGCATAAAAAAATAAAGAATTTACGATTAGAGAAAGAAATGACATTAAAAGATTTAAGTGAAGTAACAGGACTTTCCGTGAGCTTTTTGTCTCAAATTGAACGAGGTTCTTCATCCCTAGCTATTACTTCATTAAAGAAAATATCCGATGCTTTTCAAATAAACATGGCTTCATTTTTTGAGGAGATTGAAAATCATAATTATGCATTACATAAGGATGAACAAAAACCGTTTACAATCGAAGGCTCAGGTGTAAAGCATGTCCGCCTAGCGGGGAAATTTCCAGAAAGAAAATTGGAACCGATGCTGGTAACATTACCTCCTAAACAACCATTCATTGAAAAGTATAGTCATCCTGGAGAAGAATTTTATTTTGTTTTAAAAGGAATGGTTGTTTTTAGAGTGGAAGGAATGGAATATATTTTGAGTGAAGGGGATACGATTCACTTTCCTTCAGAAAAAGTACACGAATGGAAAAACCCTACTGAAGAATCATCAACGTTGTTAAGTGTTTTAACGCCTGTAATATTCTGAATATAAATACTATATAGAAGGGTGGAAGAAGGATGAGAGTTGCAACTGATATTGGAGGTACCTTTACGGATTTAGTTTACGTCGATCAGAATGGGCAAATGAAGGTAGCTAAAAGTCATACGACGCCTCCAAATTTTGAAAAAGGGGTAATAGATGTACTTGAAAAAAGTGGTATTGATAAAGAAGCAATCGCCACATTTATCCATGGTACAACCGTAATTATTAATGCACTTACAGAAAGAAAAGGTGCAAAAACGGGGCTTATCACGACAAAAGGATTTCGGGATATATTAGAAATTGCTCGAGGAAATCGTCCTGATTTATTTAATATTCGATATAAAAAGCCAGAACCATTTATTGAACGTTATCTCAGAAAAGAGGTGGATGAGCGGGTTAACTATAAGGGTGAAATTGTAACTCCACTTTATACGGAACAGATAAGAGAAATGGTTGGCTTCTTTAAACGAGAAAAAGTAGAAGCGATTGCTGTCGTGTATTTACACTCTTACGCGAATCCACAGCACGAGAAATTAACCGTTCAATTGATTAAAGACTTATGGCCTGATGTAGCGGTATCAGCTTCGCATGAAGTAATTCAGGAATGGCGGGAATATGAGCGGACGAATACAACAGCATTAAATGCATATGTTCAGCCAACAGCAACCTCGTATATTAATAAACTATATAATGAGCTAACGGAGCATCATACAAACAGCCAAAATTTTATTATGCAATCGAATGGTGGAACCACGACATTTGAAGAAGCGAAAAAGGTTCCCATTAATATGGTTGAATCTGGTCCCGTAGCAGGAATTTATGGCGCTGCAGTACTTGGAAAATTAATTGGAGAAGAAAACATAATAGGATTTGATATTGGTGGGACAACGGCAAAATGTTCCCTAGTTGAAGGGGGAGAAGTGAAGGTTTCCACAGAATACTATATTGAAAGGAATGATCGTAATGCAGGCTATCCAATTAAGACACCAGTAGTAGATATTGTGGAAATAGGTAATGGTGGAGGATCCATTGCTTGGTTAGACGAAGCTGATGCTTTAAAAGTCGGACCTAAATCTGCAGGAGCTGTACCTGGTCCAGTATCTTATGGGCAAGGTGGAACACATCCGACCACGACGGATGCTAACGTATTAACTGGTAGATTATCGGCAAAGAATTTTGATTATGATGTAGACGTATCGATGGTAAGAAAAGTGATACAGGAAAAGATAGGAAATCCGCTTCATATGTCTGCGGAAGAGGCAGCATTGGGAATTATTCGAATAGCTAATTCCAATATGCTAAATGCACTAAAATTAATATCCGTACGAAAAGGTCATCATCCAGAAGAGTTTACTTTAGTTGCTTTTGGTGGCGGTGGTTCTATGCATGCGCCTGCGCTTGCCAAGGAATTAGGAGTGAAAAAAGTTGTCATCCCGATTGCATCGCCTGTGTTCTCTGCGTGGGGAATGTTAATGAGTGATTTACGTCATGATTATATAAAAACGTATATTAAACGATTAGAAAACCTTGATTTATCCGCAATAATGACACAGTGGCATGAAATAGAAAAAGAAGCATATGAACAATTTAAAAATGAAGGGATTTCTAAAGCGGATGTTATTTTTAATCGCTTTGTAGATATGCGCTACTTAGGGCAAGAACATACTGTAAAAGTTCCTGTTCCTAATGGAGATTGGACCAAGGAGCAATTACAAGAAATTATCGAGAGCTTTCATCAGTTACATGAAC
This sequence comes from Virgibacillus sp. 6R, assembly GCF_001895305.1. Lineage (NCBI taxonomy): Bacteria > Bacillati > Bacillota > Bacilli > Caryophanales > Bacillaceae > Virgibacillus > Virgibacillus sp. 6R. Next base: position 3,497,877 of record NZ_CP017762.1, read on the forward strand.
ATCATTATACGTTTAGATTAGATGGAACAGAAATGGAATTTGTCAATATACATGTTACGGCTTTTGGTAAAGTTGTTAAACCAAATATTCAAAAGATAAAACGGAATACAACGTTAGAAGATGCAAAGTTAGAAACAAGAGATGTTTATTTTGAAAATCCGAAGGGCTGGATTCAAACGGTTGTATACCAACGCGAACTGCTACCAATAAATCAAATTATTCATGGACCTGTCATTGTAGAGGAAAAAGCAGCCGTTACCGTTATTTATGAAGGCCAAACACTTAAGGTGGATGATTACGGAAATTTAATTATCGAAACGAGGGAGAGATAATGGCAATTCAGGAAACAAAAGTTGATCCATTTACATTAGAAATAGTAAAAGACTCATTGTTAGCCATAGGTGATGAAATGTTCATCGCATTAGCTAAAACATCTATGAGTCCTATCATCTATGAAGTGCTGGATTATGCTAGTGGACTCACTGATTCGAAAGGGCAATTACTCACACAAGGGAATGGCGTGACTGGATTTATTGGAATGCTTTCTTTTATGGTAAAGCAGTCACTAGAGAAATATGGAGATGAAAATAAATTAAAGCCCGGAGATATCATTATTGTAAATGACCCCTATGGGGGCGGCGGCTCCCATCTATCAGATGTCGGTTTAGTCATGCCAATTTTTTATGAAGGAGAAATCATTGCCTTCTCAGCGAACAAAGCCCACTGGACGGAGGTTGGAGGAAAAGATCCTGGATCGTTTACGAATGATTCTCGTGATATCTTTCAAGAAGGATTGCAATTTCCATCTGTTAAGTTATTTGACGGTGGCGTGTTGAATGAAGGATTAGTAGAGATTATCCGTGCCAATGTTCGTTTTCCTGATTTGTCATTAGGTGACATGTGGGCACAAGTTGCAGCACTCAAAACAGGGGAAAGACGTGTACAGGAAACATGTGAAAAGTATGGGAAGGACGTTATCCTTTCTGCTATCGACAGCCACTTAAATCACGGGGAAATTATCTCAAGGCAAGAACTTGCAAAATTGCCAAAGGGAACTTTTTCGGCAGAAGGATTTGTTGAAACGGATGGCATTGGAAATGGTCCTTTTCCAATAAAAGTAGAAGTTACGATAACAGAGAAGGATTTTATATGTGACTTTCGAGGGAGTAGCCCACAGGTTCCTGGACCAGTTAATTGTTCCTTTACAGGACTTGCATCAGCTGTAAGAACGATATTTTTGGCAGTTACAAATCCAGATCAAGATGTAAATGATGGTGTATTTCGTCCATTAAAAATAGTAGTTGACGAAGGATCAATTATGTCAGCTCAACGTCCTGCGCCTACGTCTAATTATTTTGAAACGATGCTAGCGTGTACGGATTTAATCTGGAAGGCGTTGGCTCCACACATTCCACATAGATTGGCAGCAGCACACTTATTATCTGTTTGCTCTGTTACGCTATCAGGTAGACATCAAGAAACGAATGAACCGTTTTTAATTGTAGAACCGTCTGTAGGCGGATGGGGCGGTGCTGATGGCCAAGATGGAGCCAGCGGTCAATTCTGTATACTAGATGGGGAAACCTATAATGTACCTGTTGAAGTTGCCGAAACACGGTATGGTGTAATGCTGGATGAATATAGCCTACGTATGGACGGAACAGGTGCTGGTGAATATATCGGAGGAAAAGGAGTTATTCGTTCTTATCGAGCTTTAACAGATGGACAAGAAGCTACGATTACCTATGGTCGAAATAAGCACCGCCTCTGGGGAATAGATGGAGGAATGGAAGGATCCGTAAATAAATTTTATATTCATAAAGAAACCGGAGAAATAGATGGTCCTTATGGGGTTTATTCACGGTATGAGCTAAAGAAAAATGACGTTCTTAAATTAATGACAGCTACTGGCGGTGGGTATGGAAATCCATTGAATCGCCCAGCTAAGCAAGTAGCTAGAGATGTGAAAAATGAGTATTATACGGTAGAAGAAGCTAAAGTATTCTTTGGTGTTGAGGTAGATCCGATAACATTCGATTATAAAGAACTAGCTGCAAGAAATTAATTTGTAAAGGAGTAGCATAATGAAAATAAAACAGCGAGGATTTCACCAACAAGGTTTGAAAACATTATTTGAAGATAATTCGGAGACGATGAATGTGACATTTGGAACAGTCCGCATTCCACCAGGAGAGCGTGTACCAAGTGAAGGATTGTCTAGTCATCTAGAAAATGAGTATTCCATTATTTTAAAAGGTGAACTACAAGGTGAAAGTGGGGGCGCACCGTTTGAAGTTAAAGCGAAGGATGCGACATTTATTCCAGCTGGGGAAAAGCATTGGGCAGTAAACAATAGTGAAGAAACGTGTGAAATTGTCTGGTTATTAGTAAAGGAAAAATAATTTAGATAAATAATAGAAAAGCATCCTCTTTTCTACTATTTTACAAGTAATATTTTTCCGGAATATTCTTGATTGAGCAAGGAAACTGTTGAAAGTGACTTCATATCAAAGGGTAGTGTGAAAATGGATATTGCATTTCCAGCCACAGATGTTTGTAATGCCCACCAACCAAACGAAACAACAAAAATTAGTCAATCCAACAATAAAACGTGCTTGCAGAACGCCAAAGCTAGATCGTGCGATGACTGAAGAGGAACGACCTGTTTTTTCCCCAATGTAACCCTGTAATGCATTCCCTATCCATTGGATACCAAATAGAGCGATCATAAGAATATAAAAGATTTTTCCAAGGCCGAAGCTGCCAGCTAAAGTTGCTCCGACCATTAACACAGGTATATTTTACGCATTAAGAAATACTGGCTGGGAAACTATATCAACTTGGAATCCAGAACCAACCACGGGGGTACTAGCAGCAATCAGTCTCGTGATTATACAAGATACGCAAAGCCAACAATAATAGATAATGCACTTATTCCATCAAGTATTGTATTCAAAAAGAGTAGTAACATTCTAGTAACATTCTATAAAGACTCTGTAAGAAAGAAAAAATTATACGATCCTAAAACCTTCTATTATAAAAGAATTAAATTTACAGACTAAATAAAAAGAGGAAGTCTCAATTACGAGATTTCCTCTTTTTAGGTATTGAAATAAATATAACAAGTATAAAAATTAATAAATAAGTTGCTACCTGCTCAAAACTATCAAACAAGATTAAAGCTATTAAAAAACCTAAAACTCCTATACAAACTACCAATACTATATCCCTTGTCTTTATTAAAATCCCCCCTTAAAATTCACTAAAACTAAAAATTTATCATCTTAAACTATTTTATGTTCAATTTATTCTTTTCTTCTGGAATTATGATGGTTAATTTCTTTTTCGTCCGTTAGCAAACATGCCAGACAACAATGGATGGAACTGGATGGCGACAATTGCTTTAGTAATGGGATCGCTAACAGGTTATACTAGCAAATATGTAACATATTCTTTAGCTTACCAGCAGTACAATCATTAATTATTGCCGGAATTGTTTATTACTTTGCAATGAAAATAAAAGAGCGAAATAAAGGCAATGTATGAACAAAAGTTCACTAATAATACGTGCCAAATACAGATTCAAATTCTTTTCACTAGCGTTGCATAAAAAAGTATATATAGGTATATAAGACGCAATTTTCTGATCAAAGATTTAACTGTGCTTGAGCAAAAAAGGTAAAAGGGCTGTAAAGGTAGTATTTTTTGAATTTTTATATACAATTAAAAGATTAGATCGTAGGTTAAATCATTTAGTGTGAACCACCTCATTGAGTCATGGTATATTCAAATATCTGTTTATTCTTGCGTCTTTGGCTGCGGAAGATTCACTATTGTCAGAAGCAAAACCAGATTAACAAGATAAAATATTACAAGAGCTACAAGAATTAAAGGATAAAAGTGCTTTAGCTGCTTTTATCCACATAATCGATAAGATTTCACATTTAAACTACTCTATTCGGCGAAAGCCAACTAATGGTAAACGCTGGCTACATTCCGCGCTACCCCTTCAAGATATTTTTCCCCATTTATGATTGCTTCTTCCAGTTGGCATGGCCCAGGGGCGATGCTAAATGTTGCATCGATGCCGTGTTCATATACAGCTTCGTACCCTTTTCCTAGTGTACCGCAAAGGGCAATTACCTTTGATACACCGTTCTGCTTTGCAGCTTTTGCTACGCCAATGGGTGTTTTGCCGTAGATTGTTTGGCTATCAATTCTACCTTCTCCAGTTATTACTAGATCAGCATTTTTGACCCGATTAGAAAAATCTGTTTCTTTTAGTACAATATCAATTCCCGGCGTTAATTTGGCATCAAGCACTGCTAATAACCCTGCGCCAAGCCCACCTGCCGCTCCAGAACCAGGAATATCCTTTACGTCCTTGTTTGTAGCTTTTGAAATGACCTCATGAAAATTTCGTAATGCGTCATCTAATGGAACAATCATTTCCTCTGTTGCACCTTTTTGTGGTCCGTAAACAGCACTAGCTCCATTAGGTCCCAGGAGCGGGTTATCGACATCACAGGCAACCTCTATTTCTACAGATTTTAAACGTGGATCTAAATGGGATAGTTCTATTTCAGTTAACTGGATTAATGCCCCACCGCCCCGATTCAGAAGATTATTTTCAGAGCTATATAGGACACCGCCAAGTGCCTCAATCATTCCTGCACCACCATCATTTGTTGCACTGCCACCAATCCCAAGGATAATTTTAGACACATTTTTGTCTAAAGCCGCTTTGATTAACTCTCCTGTACCAAATGTAGTTGTTAAGAATGGATTTCGCTTCTCTTTTGGAACGAGGTGAAGACCAGACGCTTCTGCCATTTCTATGATAGCAGTTGATCCGTCACCAGAAATGGCATAAGTTGCAGTTACTTTTTCACCCAATGGTCCAGTGACTTTTTTTTCATACAGTGTGCCTTTTAATCCATCTGCTAACGATTGGGTGGTGCCCTCGCCGCCATCTGCCATTGGAATAATATCTATCTCGAAAGCTTCACCGTAAGCAGAGCGAATTCCACGTTCAATAGCATTAGCAGCCTGTTTTGCTGTCATGCTTTCTTTAAATGAATCCGGTGCTATGACAATTTTTGGTTTAACCATCATTCTTCTCCTTTCCTCCTTTAAAAAAATCAACTAGTCGCTGTTTATTTGAATAGTGATGCCGTAGACAAACCCTTGAGAGAGCCAGAAAGTGCTTCCAAAAATTTAAGTGGGAGAGAAAACGGCATCTCAATTCCTGTTTCGCCTAGAGGTCTTAGGTCATACTCTTGCGGTACTAACAATCAAGGAGGAATGAAAGAAGACTCCAAGATTGAAAGTTCACTTTATAAAAACCACTGAAAGATACCATAAATCAATGTGGAAACTACCGCCAATGTTATACCAACTAATGATTCATATGGAATTAGTTTCAAACGCTCTTGAATTTGCATCCCAACACTACCTGCAGTTGCATGAAAGAAACTACCATGCGGCATATGGTCTAGTACGGTAGCACCAGCATGAATCATGGCTGCACCAGCTAAACCAGCGACCCCAGACTCTAGAATCGTGCTTCCAAAGACACTGCTTGCGACAGCAGAGCCTGCTGTTGTTGAAGCTGTAGCTGCTGACATAAACATTCCTGAGATCGGAGCTAAAGCAAATGCGGGTAAGCCTAGGCTTTCCAATATGCCAACTAGAACAGTATCTAATTTTGAGTTAGTAATGATCCCAGCTACTGCACCCGTCCCAATTAGCAAAATTGCAACCGGTGCCATTTTTGCTAATCCGCTTTTTATATACGCATTTGTGCTACGCCATTTTCCCATCGCGATAATTCCAACTAACCCACCTACTGGTAATGCGATCATCGGATCTACGTTAATATTGAATAACGGACGTAATACAAGCAATAGAATGGCAACAATTGGAGCTAGGGCAGCTGTATATATGGAAGGCAAGGCTCCAAGGTTGGATTGTTCAATTTCACTTGCTTGAATAGCGGTCCCTTTTTTAGAGACTCTTTTTGCTATGAGATAGGTTACTGTAAGTCCAAAAAATGCTGGGATAACCCCTGCTGCCATGACGGAGGTTAAGGATACATCAAATGCTTCAGAAACAGCAATTGTATTAGGATTAGGGGACATGATATTACCCGCTTTGCCTCCACCAATCATTGCTATTAAAATTGCAAATCTGGAAAGCCTTGCTTCTGAAGCTATCACTAAGGCGATCGGCGCTACAGTAATAACCGCTACATCTACAAACACACCTACTGCTGTTAAAAGCATGGTAGCAATAGCTAGAGCAAGTAATGCTTTGGTATGGCCGAATTTATAAACAATGGTTTGTGCTAATTTAGATGCTGCTCCTGATTCGATTAGCACGCCCGCTAATACACCAGCAGCTAAAATTCTTAATACGGCAGGCATAATATTTTGAGCCCCGCCTATCATTAAACTTACTGTATCTACTAAGCTCGCCCCTCCAATGAGACCTCCTACAATTGCACCGGCAATTAGACCATAGGCAGGCGGTACTTTCTTTAAAATTAAGAAAATAGCTAGGAATAAACCGATAATTGCTCCTAATGCACTTACTTCAATATCCATGTGTTTTCCTCCTTAACATGATGCTGTTATACACTTATTGTACGTGCACGATACATGCTAGGTCATTGTGCAAATGAATATAAAGAAAGTGCTTCCAATTCCGTGTTTTATGCAAATGCACTATTTTGATAGTTTGAAGAGGATTTCTCCAATTTTTAACTCGATCAGATCTTGTAGGTTCTTTGGGTTTTTTCCAGTGATTTCATAAATTTTATCCAGCCTATATGCTAATGTATTCCGATGAATAAATAACTTATCTGCGGTTTTGGTCATTTCTCCATTTGCTTTCACATATATAGTAAATGTTTCGTCTAACGTTTTTCCATCATTAGAAGTGAATAACTTTTTATACGTAGCGCTAATTTCATCTGCTTCTTCTTTTGCTGCATGTAAAAAACGATAACATAGAATAGATATTCCTAATGTGTCTTGATTCCAAACACCACCTTCTGGATATAATGTTTTTGCAGTATCTTTAACGATTTGTGCTGTTTGAAAGGATTGTCTCCATCCAAGGAATCCACTTGAAAAGGGACCTAATGCTACGGTTATATTTGAAATGGGAGCAAAGGATAATTTGTTTTCTAGCAAATTCTTTATTTTATCATCCGTATCTAAATAAGGCTTTTGCTGCTTTTTTAAGATAACAAATTGATTTGTATACAAACGAACTATTTCATCTTCTGCTGTAACCAACGTATTCGCCCAATTTTCGATTTGTTTTACAGATTGCAAATTGGATGTATGGTACGGTACAGAAAGAAGGATAACGGCAAATGTTTCATCTGCATTAATCTTTAGCGACCGCGCCCTGTCTAATATGTACGCTTGTTCTTTATCAGATCCTAGTAGTAAATGGGATATAACATCATCACGCATCCTAGCATTTCGATCTATTTCTCTTGTCAAAAATGCCTGTTCCAACGTTAGTTCAGCTCCCATTTGAACTAATTTAGAAAATCCCCTAATCTTTTCAGGTTCACCAGTGATACCAATAACTCCAACAATATCATCATGAAATCGAATTGGTAAATTAATTCCTGGTTTTGCTTTTCCTCGCCAATTTTCTTCATAGGAGTGAATCTCTACGGTCATTTTATGTTCAATTGCTTTACTTGCACCGTGGTGGAGTTGCCCAATACGATTGGGATCTCCCGAAGCAAGAATGGTCCCTGTTCTATCCATTACATTGACATTCAAATCTAGTATCGACATAGTTCTCTTCACAATCTCTGAGGCAAGTTGCTCTGTTAACATTAGAATCTCCTTCTATATAAGTGGTTATTTCATAAGTAAGAAAATAAAGAAATAATTATCTCATTCCTATATAACGCTCTTACTTAAGAAATGTCAATCTTATCGTAGCTGGATAAATATAACATCATGACATATCATGTATCGTTATTCTGGTTGGTCTAACTCTGATGTAAAATTCAAAAAAACATGTATGTAGATTGTTTATGTATAGCGCAACACGTTGCCCTATAAGCTTTACCGCAAAGGAACATTAATCCATATTGGTGTGATTAAAAGTGCATATATAATTTTTCTGAAATTGGTGAAAATGATTATATAGTGCTTATAAACGATAACAGCAAACGGGAGACATGGTGTATCATATTTCATAGAGAAGCTATTCCATTTTTTGCTTCTTGTTATTGTTTCATTATGAATTAATATTGTTTACAGAGGGGTTAAAATTCACAAGGAGGACGACATCAATGAACATTATACAAGAGACAGAAGCTGCGGTAAAAAAAGCGGTACGTAAATCTATTTTACGAGCTAAATTAGTGGATCAAGAATCCGATATCCCGCCAATTATGTTAGAAAAACCGAATAATGATCAGCACGGAGATTATGCTACAAATATTGCTATGCAGCTGACAAAAGTAGCAAAACAACCTCCAAGGGAAATTGCTCAAAATATTATAGAACATTTGGATGTGCAAGGTACACATATACGTAAACTGGAAACTGCTGGACCGGGGTTTATTAATATCTTTATGGACAATAATTATTTAACTCCATTGCTTCCTCATGTTTTACAAGCGCGTGAAGATTATGGTAAGCATCCAAAAAAAGGTATGCGAATTCAAGTAGAGTTCGTTTCTGCCAATCCCACTGGAGATCTTCATTTAGGACATGCGCGCGGTGCAAGTTATGGGGATGCGCTCTGTAACGTATTAAAAGCAGCTGGTTATGAAGTAGAACGTGAGTATTATATTAATGATGCTGGTAATCAAATTCATAATTTAGCCCTCTCTGTAGAGGCGCGTTATATGCAAGCATTAGGACTAGAAGCAGAGGTGCCTGAAGATGGATATCATGGGCAGGATATTATTCATATTGGAGAAAAATTGGCTGCAGAAGAAGGGGATACGTGGATTCATAAATCAAAGGACGAACGTTTAGCCTATTTCCGCCAATATGGACTAGAGTATGAATTAAAAAAGATTGAAGATGATCTAAAACGATTTCGGGTTGAATTTGATCATTGGTTTTCGGAACTGTCATTATATAAAGAAGGTAAAGTTGACCAAGCATTGGATAAAATGCGTCAGACTGGTGATATATATGAAAAAGATGGCGCAATATGGTTTCGAACGACAAAATATGGGGATGATAAAGACCGGGTTGTCATTAAATCAGATGGAAGTTATACGTATTTAGCCTCTGACATCGCGTATCATAACGATAAATTAGAGCGGGGCTTCGATAAGCTGATTAATGTTTGGGGAGCTGATCATCACGGGTATGTTCCAAGGATGGAAGCAGCGATTCAAGCGTTAGGGTATCCGAAAGATATATTAGAGACAGCCATTATCCAGATGGTGAACCTATTTGAAGATGGAGAAAGAGTGAAGATGAGTAAGCGGACAGGCAAAGCGCTAACGCTTCGTCAGTTAATGGAAGAAGTTGGTGTTGATGCGATGCGTTATATGATGAATACACGTTCCTGTGACTCGCATTTGGATTTTGACATCAATCTTGCCCGTTCGCAATCGAACGAAAACCCTGTTTATTATGTACAGTATGCACATGCAAGAATTTGTACATTGTTAAATAAAGCACAAGCAGAAGGATATTCCTATGAAGATTATGATGCGTCCTTGTTACAACACAGTACTGAGGTTGAATTATTAAAGATAATAGGAGAGCTTCCACAACTGGTGTTAGATGCTGCAGAGAAACGAATACCGCATAAAATAACACAGTTTGCCTTTGACTTAGCTTCCGCATTACACAGCTTCTATAATGCAGAGAAAGTGTTGGATGAGACACAATTAGCTTTAACGAAAGCTCGTTTGGCGCTATTGGAAGCTGTTAAAATAACGATCGGCAATGCACTGCGTCTCATCGGCGTGCATGCTCCAGAACAGATGTAACACGTAAAGATTAAAAGCCGTCTTAGTTGTGAAAAGCTCACAACTAAGACGGCTTTTTTGCACTATAGGAAAGTATAAGATTTTTTTGGTTTATAGTATAAGAAAAACAAAGGCTTCCGCCATAAGACTTGGCGACAAGCCAAGTTTTTCTAATGTCTAAATTTAGATAACAAAATAGACTCTATAAGTAAAAGAAAAAGAATGTTATTGAATTAAGGTAGATGGTAAAAAAACACACCATTTTTTCGAAGGATATTTTCTCTTTAATTGCCATTTGTTATGAATAAAAGCAAGAAAATAATCGTGTATGATTTAACAAATCCCTTTATAAACAATGAATAACTGTTTGTGATCTGTTTATACTAACACCAAGACAAACCATGTATTTAAGTCGTACAGGAGTGCATGGGATTTAATTGTTGACAAGTTTAGATTTTAATGATGAAAATTAGTTTTTTTATGATATGAGGAGGTATTTAAATGAAGCAACCATTACATGTTAAGTCCGAAATTGGCGAGCTACAATCCGTGCTGTTGCACCGTCCAGGTAAAGAAGTAGAAAATTTAACCCCTGATTATTTAGGGCATTTGTTATTCGATGATATTCCACATTTACCAATGATTCAAAGAGAGCATGATTATTTTGCTTCGACGCTACGAAATAGAGGAATTGAAGTGTTATATTTATCGAATTTAATGACCGAAGCGCTTCATACAGAAAAGTTAAAAAAGCAATTTGTGATGGATATATTAAAGGAATCCAATATCCAAGGTGCAAGTTCTCAAAAGATAGCCGACTTTTTGCTGTCCTTTGATACAGAAGAGATGGTAAAGAAAGTGATGGCAGGTGTACGAAAATCAGAAATACCGTTGGAGAAAAAGAAGCATCTTTATGAAATGTTAGATAATCATTATCCATTTTATTTAGATCCAATGCCTAACCTTTATTTCACTCGTGATCCAGCAGCAACAATAGGGACTGGATTAACCATTAATCCAATGAGGGAAGTTGCCAGGAAGCGAGAATCTCTATTTATGAGTTATATCATCCGACATCATCCAAGATATGCGGAGTCTGATATACCGGTTTGGTTAGATCGAGATTATCCGTGTCCGATAGAAGGTGGCGATGAGCTGGTTTTAAGTAAAGATACAATTGCAGTAGGAATAAGTGCAAGGACAGCAGCAAAGGCAATAGAGCAACTCGCGATTAGTATTTTTAAACGACAGGCAGAAATAAAACGTGTTGTTGCTGTGGAAATTCCAAAATCAAGAGCGTTTATGCATTTAGATACTGTATTTACGATGGTTGATTTCGATAAGTTCACCATCCATCCAGAAATACAGAATAAAGACGGACAAATGGACATCTATATTCTGGAAAAAGGAAAAGAAGAAGATACCGTAAAAATTACGCATAAAACGAATTTGTTGGAAACACTAAAAGAATTATTAGGGCTAAAGGATGTAGCTTTAATCCCATGTGGAGGTGGAGATGTTATTGCTGCACCAAGAGAACAATGGAATGATGGGTCTAACACATTAGCAATCGCTCCTGGTGTTGTTGTCACATATGACCGCAACTATGTGTCCAATAAATTACTTCGTGAACATGGTATTGAAGTAATTGAAGTCATTAGCTCCGAATTATCCAGAGGTCGTGGCGGTCCTCGCTGTATGAGTATGCCATTGTCAAGAAAAGATATATAAGGATATTCCAAAGGCTAAAAATAATGCGTCAAGTTGCTTTTATAGTCGCATTGTAACTGCATACACTGAACTATTCAAAAATCACAACTGGTGTAGCAACTGCAACAAGGAAGCCACCTAGATAAGTTCTTTTTAAATATAAAACTATGAGCAAATGAATATTCAATGCGTATATAATTACCATTATTTACAATGAAAATAAAATTTTAGGAGGATGGAAATGGGAACAAAACTAACGGATAAATTAACAGGCAGACATTTTTTGACGTTAAAAGATTTTACCGAAGAGGAAATAAATTACTTGCTTGATTTAGCAGTCGACTTAAAAGAAAAGAAAAAGGCAGGCATTCCGCATCATTATATGAAAGGGCAAAATATTGCCCTATTATTTGAAAAACCGTCAACTAGAACGCGATGTGCTTTCACTGTTGCTTGTATTGATTTAGGAGCGCATCCAGAGTATCTCGGAAAAAATGACATTCAATTCGGTAAGAAAGAGTCAGTACGTGATACGGCGATTGTATTGGGAAGAATGTTTGATGGTATTGAATTCCGTGGATTTGACCAGGAAACAGTAAATGGCTTAGCTGAACATTCAGGTGTGCCAGTTTGGAACGGGTTAACAAATGAATTTCATCCGACCCAAATTCTTGCTGACTTTTTAACTGTTAAAGAACATATTGGACATTTAAAAGGGGTTAAGTTCGTTTACGTTGGTGATGGCCGAAATAATATGGGCAACAGCTTACTAATCGGTGGGGCAAAAGTAGGGATGGATATTCGTATTTGTTCTCCAGAAGTATTATTCCCTGATCAAGATGTAGTCAATTACGCGGAGGAAGTGGCTAAAGATTCTGGAGCAAAAATTACGATTACTGCTGATATTGATGAAGCCGTTTCTGGAGCAGAAGTGATCTATACAGATGTGTGGGTTTCTATGGGAGAAGAGGATAAATTTAAAGAACGAATTGATTTACTTTATCCATACCAAGTAAATAAAGAAATGCTTGAAAAAACAGGTAATAAAGATGTCATGTTTCTCCATTGCTTACCAAGCTTTCATGATTTAGAGACAGAAGTAGGACGAGATATTTATGAAAAATTTGGTCTTAAAGAAATGGAAGTTACGGATGAAGTTTTTCAAAGTGACAACTCATTTGTCTTTGATGAGGCAGAAAACCGGTTGCATACTATTAAAGCGGTGATGGCAGCAACCAATGGAAGTGTAAACAGCTAAATATGGAAGGGTTTTCCCTGCTTTATCAAAAAGGAGGTGTATGAAAATTGGGTGAAGAAGAAAAAAAGCTGGGGTTAGTCGCACTGATCGCCCTTGTTGTTGGTTCCATGGTTGGCGGAGGAGCGTTTAACTTAGCAGGCGATATTGCACTTGGATCCAATGCCGGAGCTGCCATTATCGGTTGGATAATTACAGGAATTGGGATTATTGCGCTTGCCTTTGTCTTTCAAAATTTAACGAGAAGAAAACCTGAGTTGGACAGCGGTATATATAGCTATGCCAAGGCTGGATTTGGAACATTTTTAGGATTTAATAGTGCGTGGGGCTATTGGTTATCCGCGTTTTTAGGAAATGTTGCCTATGCTACATTAGTATTTTCATCGATTGGCTACTTCATCCCCATTTTTGAAGGGGGACAAAATGTCGCTAGTATTATTGGGGCATCTGTCGTCTTATGGTTGGTTCATTATCTTGTGTTGCGTGGAGTCAATTCTGCTGCACTTATTAACACAGTGGCAACGATTGCAAAAGTCATTCCGATTTTCCTGTTTATTATTGTAGCGATCATTGCGTTCAAATGGGATACCTTTACATTTGATTTTTGGGGAGGAGAAGGTTTTACTTGGGCATCTGTTGGTGAACAAGTTAGAAGTATGATGCTAGTCACTTTATGGGTATTCATTGGTATTGAAGGTGCAGTGGTTATGTCGGGAAGAGCTAAAAATCGTTCCGATGTCGGGAAAGCTACAATTATAGGCTTAGTTAGTGTACTTCTAATTTACATTTTAATCTCTCTATTATCTCTAGGAATAATGTCAAGAGAAGAATTGGCTGATCTGCCGAATCCTGCGATGGCTTATGTATTGGAAGCAATTGTCGGGAAATGGGGAGCGATCGTTATTAACTTTGGTCTGATCATCTCGGTTTTAGGAGCATGGCTTGGCTGGACGATGTTTGCTGCAGAGCTACCTTATGTCACTGCCAAAGACAAGGTGTTTCCGAAGTGGTTAGCGAAAGAAAATAAGAATCATGCTCCAGTGAACTCCTTATGGTTAACGAATGGGCTCATTCAGTTATTTCTAATTACGTTATTATTTTCAGAGGCCGCATATAACTTTATGTTTTCTTTAGCATCCTCAGCTATTTTAATTCCGTATCTGCTCTCTGCGCTATATCAAGTGAAACTGACAATGACAGGAGAAGCGTACCAATCAGGAGAGAAGCGTACGAAGGAAAAAGTAATTGGTTTTATTGCGAGCATTTATGCAATATGGCTTGTATATGCAGCCGGTATTGATTATTTGCTCTTAACCATGTTGTTATATGCGCCGGGGATCATCCTTTATAAATGGGCATTAAAAGAAAACGATATTCAAAAAAAGGATACCACAATAGAAAAAGCGCTAATGGTGTTGTTTGTTGTCTTAGCAGTAACTGCGATAGGCGGGTTAATTACTGGAAGGATAACAATTTAACAGGAAATGATAAAAAGAGGACGTGAAAAATATGGGAAATGAACGAATTGTAATTGCTCTAGGGGGGAATGCGATCCAGTCTGGTAGTGCAACAGCTGAAGCACAACAGGAGGCATTAAACCATACGGCAAAACAATTGATTGAAATTATTAAACAAGGGTATCAAGTCGCTATTACGCACGGAAATGGTCCCCAAGTTGGTAATATTTTATTACAGCAAATTCAATCGCATAGTGAACAAACCCCTGCTATGCCTTTAGATACATGTGGAGCTATGAGTCAAGGAATGATTGGCTATTGGTTGGAAAACGCGATCAATGATCAACTGCATGAAGAAGGCTTAGATAAGCAAGTTGCATCAGTTATAACTAGGGTAGAAGTTAATCCAGATGATAAAGCGTTTAGTAATCCATCAAAACCAATCGGTCCTTTCTATTCAGAAAAGGAAGCAAAAGAACAGATGGAGAAAAACGACGTTACATTCAAGGAAGATGCTGGAAGAGGTTGGAGAAGAGTTGTCCCATCACCGAAGCCAGTAAAAATTCTGGAACACGAAGTTATTAAATCATTAGTAGATAATGGAATGGTTGTAGTCAGTACTGGAGGTGGCGGAATTCCAGTCTACCGAAAGGATAACAAAATTTTGGGCGTAGAAGCTGTGATTGACAAAGATTTTGCCTCTGAAAAACTGGCAGAGCTTATTCAAGCAGACAAGCTTGTTATTTTAACTGAGGTAGAACATGTATATGTTAATTATCAAGCGGCTAATCAAAAAGCACTGGAACAGGTGACTACAGAAGAACTAAGAAATTACGCAGAAGAAGGTCAATTTTCTGCTGGAAGTATGCTGCCAAAAGTAGAGGCTGCAATTGCATTTGTAGAATCAAAACCTGGTAGCAAATGTATTATTACTTCCTTGGATAAAGCTGTGGAGGCTGTTAACGAAAATGCAGGAACAGTGATTAAAAACCATTAAATATAAGGAGTCTTGCATTTAATAAGGAGGGTTCATGTTTTCAAAAATGGATTCCTCTTTTATTTGGACCGGGAGGAATTCTTTATGAGTAAACAGGACCGCCAAGAAAAAATTCGTGAACTCCTACGGATAAATGAAGTCCGCACCCAAAAAGATTTATGGAAATTATTAAAGGATTGCGGGTATAACGTTACCCAAACAACTATTTCTCGAGATATCCAAGAGATGCAAATAAGAAAAGAATATTCGCCAGATGGAGTAGAAAGGTACAGGTTATCCAATCATATAAAGGAGGAAAATTCCGACTTCCCGATCAAACAGCTACAACAGTTTTACTCTGATGCTATTCAATCCATTGAAGCAACGGGAGTCTTTGTCATTATCAAGACAGAACCTGGGAATGCAAAAGCAATCGGCTATTTGATGGAATCTTTGAATTGGACACCAGTAGTAGGTGTCATTAGTGGCGATGACAACTGTTTATTACTGTGTCGAACTAAATCGGAAGCAGATAAAGTAAAAAAGAAATGTATGACCATCTGGAATAAAGACACAACTTAAACGCATACTCGAAAGTTCCGATGAATGCTAAGGTTTTTATAGAGCCCGTAATTTTTTAATAGCAGGCTCGACCTTATATTGCCCACGCAATAAAGAATCGAAATTTTTTGTAAGATAAGAAACCACCGTGGCTCGCCTAGAGCGCGAGCCACCATCTATCGAAAAAACTTTTGCTTTATAATGTTTAGATTCTTAAAATACTGTCTAAAATAAATGAGTTAGATAAGTTAAATAGAGTTGTTTTTTCATACAAAAGTATAAAATGAGGTGCCTGGGGGATAACGAAATAACCGAATAGCGACGTCCGGCGCATGAGCCCGGCAACGATGCGTCTTTAGAAATGCGCCCTCCGATAAGTCATCATCGGTTCGTCACAAAGAGGAAGGCCGACTAAAAACGGTCTTGCCGCTCAGGCGCCGGCATACCCCTGCTTTTAGTGGCATGATTCCTTTATCTTTAGTTGATTCGTTCCATTCGCTTTCGCTGCTAAACGGGCGCTTGTTCCTTTTTCAACAGCCAATTATTTCACATCATGAGGATTAAACCCATTAGCAATATTCTTTCGACTATAGTAGCTAAAACTCTTACATCAATGAATCATTTACTAAAACCTCACCCCGCCCTTCCTTCCACCATTCTTAAAAAATCATAAAGTATAATAACAATCAAAACAATAAATAATTATATACTTTGTTTACAAACAATAAAAACTTGTATATAATAAAAAATAATAATGGGAGTAAATATTTTGTAGGTCTGTCACAATGCAATAATTATAGTATGTAATATGTAAATTAGGTTCATTTTTTGATATGAACTTAAGAGACTAATAGGGGATGATATTATGTAAAGTTACTAGCTCCAGGAGTCAAATTAAAACGCTTTTGATGAGTAAGCTTTTAGTTGGGAGTACATATCTTAATCGTTCGCAAATATTTAGTTTATGTTGATTTAAGAGATATGCCTTCCGCATTTAACCGATGTGTCGTGATGAAGTGAAATGCTTAAACTAGGACATTTTTTATAGTTTCCGTCCTAATTTGTGCAACAAACTATAGATAGCTACCATAATCACTTGATTGATTTGATCACAAATGAGTAAATCCATTTAGTTGATGCAATTCATTCAAATGGTAGCGCTGAGTTTATTTTAATATTAAAAAGATAGAACCGAGTTATGTTCATTTGTTTATATCTGGAGGAATGAATTCTTAGATCGTAAATGCGTCCTAATGTATCTCTCTCCATGTATCATATAAAGATGCTGGCAAAGAGGGGGGATGAGTAGTATACGAATGGAATATAAAATTCTTTAGTATTATCAATCCGCACCATAACACATTGCACTATTGAATGTAGTAGGTTAGGTTCTAATAAAAAAGAAACCGAATACTAACGCCGAATCTGTTGACGAAATGATTCGATTCTAAGAATTAATCTTGTCCTTTATGAAATGAGGTGAAGGAATGAGTGATTGCTTTTTAGATGAATCCGTTATTTTGACGGATATTGAAGCCAAGACGAAAGAACAAGCATTAGAAATAGTTGCCCAAAATCTAGTCGATCTAAACCTGGTTAAAAAAAGTTTTATTCCTGCAATTATTCAAAGAGAAGCAGAATATCCAACGGGTCTCCCCACAAATGGCGTGTCAGTAGCTATACCACATACAGATGATAAACATGTCAAAACGGAAACAATAAGTCTTGCTATTTTAAAGCGCCCAGTTGATTTCTTTATTATGGGGGATGGGAATAACACAACGCCAGTTCAATTAATTTTTATGTTAGCAATGAATGAGCCTAATTCTCAACTATCTTTATTACAAAAATTAATGCAAATCTTTCAAGATGAAAAAACTCTAACATATATCGTAAGTCAAAAAAATAAAACCGATATAAAAAATCTGTTAAAAAAGAAGCTAGGTATTACTTAAAAGAGGTGATTGTATGGCAAAAAAGACGGTGCTAGTAGCATGTGGAGCGGGGATTGCAACTTCTACAGTGGTAAATGGTGCAATTGAGGAAATAGCTAGAAAAAATAATATAGATGTCAACCTGATTCAAATTAAAATTGCAGAAGTTGAATCGTACTTAGATACAGCAGATCTGTTGGTAACAACTGCAATGACGAAAAAAGAGTATCCGTTTCCAGTAATTAATGCACGCTCATTTTTAACTGGTATTGGTACAGAAGAGACGAAAAAACAAATAGTAGACGAACTTAAAAAATAATACTACGAATGGATTCCTCGGTCTTCGATAGAGCCGAGAAATCCTTTATATAAGGTGCCGTAATACTCCCACTTCAAGACCTGAGTTGATACACAAAAGGGTCTAAGTGATAGAAAACGGCACTTAAATGCCCGATTCGTTCAAGGGCCTTTAGGTCATACCATTACGGTACCAACATGCAGTAGGAGATGGAAGAAAACTCCTACTGATGAAGTTTCACTTTATATCTTACCTGAGTTAGGGAGGTTAAATAATTGCAATCATTTGTTGACTTTATTCAAAGCTTTCTAGGGTTAGGTGCAACAGTAATTTTACCTGTAGCCATTTTTATATTAGGAGTATTTTTCGGTCAGAAGGTGGGTAAAGCATTTCGTTCGGCTGTAACAATTGGTGTAGCATTTGTAGGAATATTTTTAGTTATTGATTTGTTGACGCTTAATCTTGGGTCCGGCTGCACAAGGAATGGTGAATCGATTAAACGTAGAATTGAATGTAATTGATGTAGGTTGGCCAGCTACTTCTTCCATAGCATGGGCATCAGTTGTAGCAGCATTTATTATTCCCCTAGGACTGATTGTCAATGTCATCATGTTATTAACGAAAACAACGAAAGTAATGAATGTGGATGTTTGGAATTTTTGGCATTATACATTTGCGGCCGCCGTAGTGTATACAATATCTGGAAGCATTATCCAAGGTCTAATTGCGGCTGTCATATTTCAAATTGTTTGTTTAAAGATTGCTGACTGGACAACACCAATGGTGAGAGACTTTTATGAGATGCCGGGAGTATCGGTTGCTACTGGTAGTACTATTTCATATGCGCCATTTATCTTTTTAGTAAAATGGATCCAAAAAATTCCTGGATTAAAGAATTTACATGCAGATCCAGATTCTATTCAAAAGCGTTTTGGGGTTTTTGGAGATTCCATGGTTGTCGGTTTATTTCTTGGTATAATAATCGGTTTACTTGCTGGTTATCGTGTTGGGGAAGTTATTGAAGTCGGTATGTCTATGGCTGCA
Organism: Virgibacillus sp. 6R; assembly: GCF_001895305.1. NCBI lineage: Bacteria > Bacillati > Bacillota > Bacilli > Caryophanales > Bacillaceae > Virgibacillus > Virgibacillus sp. 6R. The sequence goes on from NZ_CP017762.1 coordinate 3,517,085, forward strand.
GTTATGATTTTGATGCCACGAATGGTAAAAATTTTAATGGAGGGTCTAATGCCTGTTTCAGAATCAGCTCGTACGTGGTTAAATAATCGATTTGGAGAAAGTGATATTACGATTGGCTTGGATGCAGCTGTATTATTGGGGCATCCATCTGTAATTGCTACAGCTCTTATTTTAACACCTGTTACTGTATTAATTGCTGTAATGTTGCCTGGCAACCATGTACTTCCATTCGGTGACTTGGCAACTATTCCATTTATCGTTGCTTTTATTGTCGGTGCTGCTAGAGGTAATATTATTCACTCTATTATTGTAGGAACAGTTATGATTGCGCTATCCCTTTATATGGCTACAGATATCGCACCGGTATTTACCGATATGGCGATGAGTGCAGAAATTAAGCTCCCAGAAGGATCTGCAAAGGTTTCTAGTATTGACCAAGGAGGCAATCTATTAAATTGGTTGATTTGGAGATTTTTCGAGTTATTTCATTAAAGTTAGGCCTGAAAAATACATCTAAAAGTAAGGAATCCCGATACCGTTAGGCGTAATGGTATGGATAGATTACATGGATTGTTAAAAACCTTCATAAGGTGTTTGAGAAATCTAGAAAACAGGGGTAACAGAAGATATTTAAAGCGGACAGAGGAGGATAAACCAATGAAATCCCTAGTTAAAACAGAATTAGGATTCGGCAATCTCGAAATTCAGGATAAGAAGGAGCCAATTCCCGGAAAAGATCAAGTAAAAATTAAAATTAAATATGCTGGTATTTGTGGATCTGATATCCATACGTATGAAGGACATTATAAAGTTCAAGTACCAGTTACTTTAGGTCATGAATTTTCCGGTGAAGTTGTAGAAGTTGGTGACAATGTAACTGAATTTAAAGTGGGTGACCGAGTAACTTCTGAAACTACTTTTTATATCTGTGGTGAATGTAAATATTGTGGGTCAGGGGATTATAATCTTTGTGATCACCGAAAAGGCTTAGGAACTCATCAAGATGGTGGATTTGCTAAATATTTAATTGCTAGAAAAGAAAGTGTCCACGTTCTTCCAGAGAACGTAGACTATAAATCAGCTGCAATGACTGAACCACTAGCATGTACTTATCATGCTGTCTCAAAAACAAAAATCAATGAGGGGGATGTTGTTGTTGTCATCGGGCCTGGTCCAATTGGTTTACTGACAGCACAAGTAGCAAAGAGCTTTGGGGCCAAGGTAATTATTACTGGACTAACAAATGATAAAATTCGTCTGGATAAAGCAAAAGAACTTGGGGTTGATATCGCAATAGATTCACAAAAAAGCGATGTTCAAAAAGTTGTTAATAAAATAACAAGTGGATATGGAGCAGATGTGGTGTTTGAATGTTCAGGAACAGTGCCTGCTGCCAAACAAGGTTTAGATGTATTACGAAAAAAAGGTAATTATGTGCAAGTAGGAATATTCTCTCAACCAGCCGTACCGTTTGACTTAGAAAAAGTCATTCAACATGAGATACATGTAGTGGGGAGCAGAAGTCAACATTCAGCTGATTGGGAGCCGGCGTTAGCATTGATGAATGAAGGAAAAGTAAATGCGAAAGCTCTAGTAACTCATGAATTTGATATTACACAATGGGATGAAGCATACCAGGTAATAAAGGGTGGAGAAGCTATTAAAGTATTGTTAGTTCCGGCAGAATAATAGAGTCAAAAGGATGTGTTTAAATGAATAAGCAGGATTTGATTTCTCTAATTGATTACACATTATTAAACCCAGTCGCAACGAGAAAATGTATTAAAATATTTTGCGAGGAAGCTATTGAATATGGTTTTAAAACTGTTTTTGTTAATCCTTACTATGTTTCATATGCGCATCGTCTTTTATCCCCACACCATATTAAGGTTGGAATCCCAATCGGGTTTTCATTAGGAGGAGCAGTAACTCATGTCAAAGTAGAAGAAGCAAAACAAGGGATTAAAAATGGTGCTGAAGAAATGGATATGCTCATTAATATTGGAGCCCTCAAATCGGGCGAATTTGATGTTGTGAAAAACGATATTGAAGAAGTGGTTAAAGTTGCTAACGGATTGACGACGAAAGTAATTATTGAAACAGGGTTGCTAACAGAGAAAGAAAAAATCATAGCAACGGAATTAATCATGGAAGCCGGGGCAGACTTTGTGAAAACGTCTACGGGATTTAATGGTGGTGGTGCAACCATTGAAGATGTGCAGTTACTTCGCTTAATTGCAAAAGACAAAATAGGTGTCAAAGCTGCTGGAGGAGTGAAAACATATCAAGAAGCTGTTCAAATGGTGAAAGCTGGTGCAAATCGTATTGGCTCTAGCAGTGCAATCGTAATGATTAATCATGACGCTTATTAATGGGTGGCTCCCGCATGGAAGATTCCGTAATTCTCCCCCTTTAGGAGTTAAAGGAATACGGCGAAGTCTGAATTGGAGAAAACGACACCTAAATGTCCGATTGGTTCCACTAACTAGCGTTCCAAGAAATGAAGTTTCATTTTATCCCGGATGTAAGGATCCGTATTTTTCTCCTTTCCAACATGTGCTAATGATGTTGCAAACATGATGAGAAAAACGGCTCCTAAATCCCCGATTCGTTTAACTAACATTCAAGGAGAAAAGCACTCCTTGAATGAAGTTTCACTTTATTACACAAATCAATATTGTTTATAGGTTAAATTTTAGTTGCTATCGATAGGGGAGGGCAATCATGATAGATATTTTTTTAGATGTTATGTTAGGGCCTTTTAGAGTAATTAGCCAATTTTATTTTAAAAATCAACTATTTTTTAACACGATTTTGATCGGTCTTGCAGCATATAACCTATTCTTTAATAGAAGCAGAAATATACAAAGTGACTCAAAAAACTAAATAACAGCGAATAGCCAAAGAAGGGGACGTTCATCGTGAGAGCTTTGAATTTATATGGAGAAAAAGATATTCGTTTTGAAGAAAACACTCCTAAGCCAACTATTAAGAATAGAGAGGATGTTATTATTAAGGTGAAATCAGTAGGGATTTGTGGATCTGATCTATCTAGATTCATCAAATTAGGTCCCTATATAAAAGGAATGACATTTGGTCATGAGTTTGCGGGAGAAGTTGTAGAAGTTGGTGAAGATGTCAAACAAGTAAAAGTAGGAGATCGAGTTGCAGGTTGTCCTGCGTTTGTGTGTAAGAAATGTGATAATTGTCTTAGGGGAGAACCTGCACGTTGTGAAAAGTTAGTTGTTATTGGTTCATTTCATCCGGGAGCCTATGCTGAATATACGAAACTACCAGAAAGTCATGTTTTGAAATTGCCAGATAATGTAGACTATGATACAGCAGCAATGGTAGAGCCATCTGCTGTTGTTGCACACGGATTTTACCAAACTAGCATTCAGGCTGGGGCTGAAATAGCTATCATGGGGGTTGGCAGTATTGGATTATTAGCTGTACAATGGGCGAAGATTTTTGGGGCAAAAAAAATATATGCGATTGATATAGACCAGAAGAAATTAGCTATTGCCAAAAAGCTTGGTGCTGATGTGACTATTAATTCTAGAGAAAAACCTGCATATAAACAAATAATGGAACATACGAATGGGAGAGGAGTAGATTTAGCCGTAGAGTCTGCAGGATCACCTATTACTTCTGAACAGGTTCTCGCATTACCATGTAAAGGCGGAGAAGTAGTATTTATGGGGATACCGTATGCAAATATCCATATAGAACGTTTTTATTTTGAAAAAATTGTTCGCAATGAATTGACTATTTATGGTTCATGGAATGCGGTATCTTCCCCGTTTCCAGGTAAAGAATGGGGTACAACCATCCATTATATGAGTAAGGGTCTAATAAGATCGGATGCAATGATATCACATACCTTTTCATTAGCAGAGGGACCAGATGTATTTCGAAAAATAGTAAATAATCAAATCGATTCCGTTAAAGTGTTATTTCATCCCGAAATAATCGAAAAAACAGGAGGACTAACCGACAATAACCATATAAATATATCAAAATGGTACGACAGCAGTTTTTAGTATTTTTATGCCATTTTAAAATGGCAAAAGGCGCACAGGTTCATTCAAATAATGTATGAGCCTGCTTTTTTATAACTTCAGAAATTATAATTTATTTTTTCATGGTGGATCATTTTTTGAAAAGGCTTTGTCTAGCTTATGTGCTCAACGCCTATCAAACTTCGAACTTCTTCCTACAATAAGTCAACATCGGCTCCTCTTGTCGCCGTATTTCCTTTATCTCGTCAGTAGTTCTGCCGTTTGTACGTCGCTAACGAATCGCTATTACTCTACTATAGGAAAGTATAAAATTATAACGAAATAACCGAATAGCCACGTCCGGCGCATGAGCCCAGCAACTATGCAACTTCACGAAATCGCCCTACGATAAGTCATCATCGGTTCGTCGCCTCACTGTGATTCCTTTATCTTTAGTTGATTCGTTCCATTCGCTACGTTGCTAAACGGGCGCTTGCGCCTTTGTTCCACTTAGGAAAGTATAATATTTTTTGGTTTATAGTATAAGAAAAACAAAGGCTTTCGCCATAAGACTTGGCGACAAGCCAAGTTTTTCAAAAAAACTTACTCTTGTTTAGAAATTTTTGCATGAACAACGAAACGCCCTTCATCAGGATCCAGTGTATAATCACAAGTGGACAGTGTAATTATCATATCATTCTCATTCACTTTTACATCTGATTTGAAGATTGATTTATCTTGAATTTCCTCAACTAATTGTTTGTACTCATTCTGGGTAGCAAAATCAGTTTGAATATAATCAAAGTCGGTTGTAGTATGATAGACAGAAAATACTTCTGCATCATAGCTGTCATACATCGTATCAAAAAATACGTTACGGTGATTTGTAAAAAATTCTTTGTCTGTATACTTTCTTAAATTATGAAACATGGTTCCATCCTTCATGTTATGTCCATATAAAATAATATTACGATTATATGAAGCTACATTATTACGATAATCCATAAAAATACTACCAGCTCTTGAGTTTTCCTCTTTATAATTTCGATATAAATAATGCTCATTATTGTCAGCTTGCAAAATAGGGTAATTGATTTTTGTTTTATCTATCGTAAGCCAACCGACAATATCGGAATTAATTTTGTGTAATTCTTTAAATTGCTTTCGTATCTCACCTTTCTCAGCTGATGTCTCTGAACGATTTGTATGTGTCGCATATATATCCTGCACATCAGCGAGTACTTGCCGATTATGATAGTAATCCAATCCTAGGGATCCTAATTCATACGCGGAATATATAAATACCCCAATACAAATAGTCATCACCACATTAGAAAGCCATTTTCGGATTTTCTTACCACTCATTTTATCACCCCAAGTTGAACCTTAAATCCCAATTGGAATTGTATAAAGCCCTGTATCTTCATCTTCTTTTACAAGAACGTTTACCCCATAGACTTTTTTCATAAGCTCATTTGTAATCACTTGTTTTGGAGTACCTTTTCTTACTATTTGACCATCCTTCATAGCAATGATAATGTCACTATATCGAATAGCCTGATTGATGTCATGGAGTACCATTACAATAGTTATGCCTAATTCTGTATTCAATTCTTTAATCAGTTCTAATAACTCATATTGATAATAGATATCCAAATAAGTTGTCGGTTCATCTAAAAATAGAAAAGGTGTATGTTGGGCTAAGGTTAAGGCAAACCAAACTCGTTGTTGCTCTCCACCAGATAAGGTATGGAGCTGATGGTTTCTTTTTGTTAATAAGTTAGTCTTGTTAAGAGCCCATTCAATTGCTTTAGCATCTGCTTTTTTATCTTGAGAAAAAATTGACCGATAAGGTAACCTGCCATAACTAATTAGTTTTTCTACTGTCATATCAGCTGGAGCGCTGTTTTTTTGATGAACAACCGCTACTTTTTTAGCGAATTCTTTTGGCTTAAAATCAACTAATCGTTTACCGTCTAATCGCACGCTTCCTTTGTAAGGTGTATAGTGTTTGGACAATACGCCAAGTAGTGTTGACTTTCCGCTGCCATTCGGACCAATAATCGTAGTTATTTTACCAAGATCAATTTCTCCGCTTATATTGATTAGCTGATTGTTTTTATGGTCGTACGAAAACGTAATATCTTTAAGTTCCATAAACTCGATCACTCTTCCTTAGTAAAAATATGAGAAATGGCCCGCCGATTAATGCCATAATAATGGAGGCAGGAATTTCATTTGGTGCAATGATGATTCTTCCTAACGTATCAGATAATAAAATGAACAAAGCCCCTAGAATTGCTGAAAAGGGGATAAGAACTTTATGGTCCGTCCCTACTAAAATGCGCCCAATATGAGGTACAAGTAAGCCGACAAATAAGAACAAGCCAGCTGTTGCAGTTGCAATACCAGCTAACAAAACAGCAATTGATGAAATAACAAAACGAGCAACATTTACATTTAACCCTAAGCTTTTAACGGTTTTATCTTCTAATGCCAAGTAATTACACCAAGCAAATACCAAAAACGCCAAGATTAACCCAATCGTACCATAAATAACGATGATCTCAACATCTGCCCATTTCTTCATTGATAATGTGGAGGTTGTTACTTCTTGCACCATGGAAGAGGTATAGCTTCCACGATAGTTAAAGGTTTGGCTTAAACTTGTAAAAACGGCATTGATAGCAACGCCAATTAATATCATGCGCAATGGATCCAATCCCGACTTCCAAGAAAATGAATAAACGAGAAAAAAGGCTATTGCGCCACCTAAAAAGGCAAATAACGGGGTATAAAAGAATAATGTTGGGAAAATACTTACCATCAACATGCTCATAAAACCTGCACCAGATGATACGCCAATAATCCCGGGTTCAGCTAAAGGATTTCTCATAACTGCTTGTATCAGTACACCAGAAACAGATAGTGCTGCTCCGGCAAATATAGCGATAATTATTCTTGGTAGACGCAGATCTTTAATGACCTCGACATTGTCATTTGATCCAGATATCAACCCTCGAATAAGCTCTACCAAGGATACGTGAATACTTCCTGTAGTTGCAGAGAACACGATGATGAGACTTAATAATAAAATACTTGTCATAAAGCTAATGATTCGCTTATTCACCATGGACACCCTTTTCTATCTCGTTACTTTCATTTTCCTCCGGATATAACATGCCAAACAATGCATCTAATGCTTGGGGAGCAGCCAGATTAGCTGTTGTACCGAAAAGAAGTTCTTCTAAGTCATAGACACGACCATTTTTTACGGCGTCAAAATGCTTCCAAATATCATTTTCCTTAAATTCTTTATCAAACATCTTAACTACTTCGTCAGGCATACCGTGTGCTGCTCGTAAAATAATATCCGGGTTTGCCTGTTGTAAATATTCCGTATTGGAAGCTAGGTATTCGACTTTTTCTCCTGAGAACACATTGACTCCACCGGATATTTCTACCAAATCTCCGATATATGAGCGGTCAGTTGCTACTAAATAACTACCTGGTACTCCCATTAAAATAAGGACACGAGGTGGTTTCTTCCCTTGAATCTTTTTATTAATTTCAGCTACTTTCTCTTCAAAAGTTTGTACGATTTTTTCTGCCTCTGCTTTGCGATCATATGCTTTACCAAGATCGATTATCTCTTTATACATATTTTCTATACTTTGTAAATTGACATATCGGGTATCAATGCCCGCATCATCAAATACAGACTCCAAATCGTATTTCAGTGTTGTTACAGACATTACTTCTTTTGGTTTTAACGACATAATTTGTTCCATATCAGGACTCATCGGATTGCCTACTTCTGTTACACCGTCATATCGTTTTGGTAAATCTTTATAGCTTGTTGGGATTCCAATTAAGTCTAGTTTCAGTGCATCCATTATTTCTGTAACGGCAACTGTAGTTGCAACGATACGATTATTTTCAGGGTCACTAGCTTCTTTTACAGTAGTTTTTCCATTCCCTTCTCCTGAGCAACCAGCTAATCCGATGATTACTGTAATTAAAAGAAATATCAATTGCTTTTTCATGAGCAGCATGGTCCCCTTATCGTAAATGTGGTAAAGCTGGAGTCTTGTTAGATGTGCAACAAGACTCCAATAACAGCTATTAAATCGAACGTATTTTTTTTCGTAATTTAATTACTATAGGGATTAAAGAACCTAATAATAAACTAGTAAATAAAACAAGTTTAGCTGTATCACTTGTAGTCGGATTGTTGGTTTGTTTTCCCGTTTCTTTAGTTGTGGCTAGATTTTGTTTATCACCATGGTCTTCATTACGATCAAAGCTTAGCCCTTGTTCTTCTTTATTCCCTTGTTCTTCTTTATTCTCTTGTTTTTTGGAAGGCAGTTTAGTTGCATCTACATTTTCTTGCTGAGGGTATGATTCTCCCTCTTTAAGCAATTGGATGGAGTTAGGATCAAATTGAAATTGAACATCATATTCATGGTGATAATTTAAATTAGGAATATCAACCTTCACCCAAGCATCTAATTTGGTAAACAAATCGTCTACTGCAAATTCCACGACACGAGTGTCTACCTTAGAATCATGACTTAGTACTTTTGGATCAACTAGCTTTCCTTCGTGATATACTTTAAAATCTGTAATCCATGAGCTGTTTTTTAAGGTAACAGCAATCTTTTTTTCTCCATTTTTTACTTTTAAATGGCCTGGGCTGACGACATAATCATTCATAACCGATACTTGATTCGTATTATTTTTTAATACGCTATAAGCAATCGAATACTCTCCATCTTTCAAATTTTTTGGATCGATCTTTTTATTCGATTCGGTTGGTTGTTTAGTCTGTTTTTTTGGTTGTTTATTTGAATTTTCCGACTGATTATTTGGTACTTCTGGCTTTTCGTTTAGATTTTGATTTGGATCTGTCTGCTCTTTATCGGGTTGTTTCACTTCTACTTCTTTTAAACTATTTTGATTAAACGATAGTCTAAGCGGTTGATCGCCTTGGTGTGATTCCACCTTGTATTGGACGTTTGCATTCATAATAGTTGCTAGATGATTCAACTCATACGTAACTTTTCTCCAATTTTTGGCTTCATTTATATTTTCTTCTATCGGTTCCTTTCCATCTACTTGGAAGCCCGTAATTGTTCGATGGTCATTTAAGGTAAGGGTAAGGAGAGTTTTTCCATCTTTTACAGATAAGGACGCCGTCTTATCAATATATCTTGACATGCCGGATGGCTTGTCCTCTTTAGCATGTAATGCAGCAACTTCGATCGTATAATTGCCGTCATCTACTTCTATAATAGCTGGCGTATTTGTGTCCTTGCTAGGCTCCTCTGGTGTTGGTTTTTCGGGATCAGCTGGTTTTTCTATCAACGGAATATTGGACGGATCAAATTTAAAGCGAATATTATACTTGTTATCATATTTAAAGCCGGGGATCCCCGTAACGATGATGTGGACTTTAGCATTTACCATTTCTTCAAGGTTAGGAACATCGAATTCGACAACGCGAGTATCTTCTTCTTTATTTTCACTAATCACTGACACATCCATAAATTTTCCGTTATTTTCGACTTTAAAATATTGCCACCAAGAACTGTTTTTTAATGTAGTCTGAACCGTATATTTCCCATTTTGAACAATCAACTTAGCTGGTTTTTGTAAATAATCATCGGCAACAGAAGTGTTATCTTCATTTTCCTTCCAGACAACAAACGGTAATTCATACTCGCCATCTGCGAATACTTTTTCATTTGTCTCGGCCGCTGCAACTGGTGACAAGGTCGATGTAACAGTCATAAGCATTAAGAATGCCATTAAAAGTATAGAGACTAATTTTTTCATTTCCTTCTCCTCTTTCTGTTCCCCATTTTATTTAACTGCGAATTTTCTTATCAGAATGAACCCGGAAGCGAGTAAGGCAACTACAAATAAAACGATTGGTGTTTCGTCAGACGTTTTTGGGTTTTTTTCGGCTTTCTGCTTTGTTCCAATATTCTGGTTATTATCCAACTTTTCATTCTTTGCCGACACGTTATCGGCCTTATCTTCGTTTGTACTTGTTGCTTGGTTCTGATTAGCTGCTAAACCGGATGTGTCAAATTGGAAACGGACTTTATATTTATTGTCATAATCAATATCAGGTACAATAACATGTATGTTTGCGTTAACAATCTGATCCAAGTCTGGAACTTCAAATTGTACAACTCTTGTATCGTTACCTTCACTTACTACAGTTACTGGTTTGGATTGGACATGGAATGATTGCCACCAAGAACTATTCTTTAAAGTAATCTGCACTAAATTTTTACCGTTTTTAACAATGAGTTTGGCAGGGGAAACGAGATAATCATTCGTCATGGATCTTTCATCCGTATCCCCTTTTAAAACGGTAAACGGTAGATTATATTCCCCTTCAGCATACGTTGATGCTGCATTTACTTGATTAGCATGAAATGAGAAAAATGTTATGAGTATGATAAAAAATGGAATAGTTATTTTTTTCAACTTGAATTCTCCTTTTTCTTATTTGTATTTCGAACTATATATATAATCACAAACGCAAGAATCATTAAGAAAACCATGAGGATAAGGATGAAATTGCTGATTTTCGTGTCACTTTCTTCGGATTCTTTAGTGATCTTCTGTTCTTTTGTTGTTTCGAAGTCTGTATCTTTTATTTCCAACGTATCTATTGCTTGTTGATCTAATTTTTCCAAGCTATTTAAATCAAAATTAAAACGTACTGTATACCGGTGGTCATAAACTGGTTCCATTGATTCAATCAATACATGCATTTTAAACTCAATGGGTTCCGTTAAATCTCGATCCACCTTAAACTGAACAACTCTTGTATTTTCTTTTTTATCTTCCCGAATTACTTTCACATCGACAAATGAATCTCCTATAGGTGCCTGTAGTTCTTTCGTCCATTCACTATGATTTAACGTAAACCGTATATAGTGCTCACCATTATGTACAATGTATGTTGCAGGTTTTTCAAAATAATCATTCGCAATGGATACGGAATCTGTTTCTGCATGTAATATTACGTAATCCAGTGAATGTACTCCCTCTTCTACATTTGGTAACGCAGCTTTTGCATCGCTACTTTTAACTGGAAACCAAACATAGGTGAGAACATAAAGGAATAGTAAAGTAATAACTGAGATTTTATGGCGATGTTTCTCCAATTACAAACCCCCAATCTTTTATAGATATTGATTCTCATTATCAATTAGATGTAAAATAAAAAGAAGTTCCAATAACTTCCTAATTCTAAAATATATGTTTCAAATCAGTAATTTTCTTTTCCACCCCCTTATTAATAATGAGAATCATTTTCAATTACTTATCACCTAATACCATAGCAAATTTTAACAGAATGTCAACTATAATTTTATTTATTTATTTTATTTTTAAAATTTCTTATTTTTTATTGACAATGAGAATCATTATCACTATAATAAGCGTTAATTGAGAATTCATATCATTTAAACACTAGGAGTGTCATGTATGCGGCAAGATAAATTCATTAGTTTATTCATCTTACTACTTATTCTCGTAGGCTGTAGTAATCAGGATGGGGTAACAGCAAAGAATGAAAAAGAGCCAAAGGAAAATGCCTTTTCTATTACTGATTTTGCTGATCGAACCATTGATTTCGAAACAACTCCTGAAAAAATTGTAGCACTCAGTCATGGAGACGTAGATATTATCTATGCATTAGGAAACGAAGTGGTCGGTCGCCCATCGGGAGAAATGTCTGTCGAAGAAGCAAAAAAAGCTCTTGAAGTGGGTTCTACTCACAGTATGGATGTAGAAAAGATTACCTCGCTCGAACCTGACGTCGTATTGGGTAATCATCCAATGAATATGAAGGATGTACAGGCAATAGAAAATATAGGAGCAGACATGGTATTAAGTCATGCTAACTCTGTTAAAGACATTCAAGAGCAAATTGCACTTTTTGGTCAGTTACTCCATAAAGAAAATGAGGCACAGCAACTTATAAATATGATTGATGATAAATTAACAGCGATACAGCAATCAAAGGTAGAAAAGAAACCAAGAGTACTATTAGTTTATGGTGCGCCTGGAACCAATATGGTAGCACTACCAAATTCACTAGGCGGGAATATTTTAGAATTATCAGGGGGATTAAATATTGCTAGCGATTACCCAAGCTTGGAAATGTATCCTCAATATGCCCAATTAAACGCTGAAAGAATTATTGAAGCGAATCCACAAGTGATTTTAATAATGACTCATGGTGATCCTGAAAAAGTGAAAAATAGTTTAGTTAAAGATATGTCACAAACAGCTGGTTGGGATGAACTGGAGGCAGTTAAAAATAATCGCGTACTAATTCTACCTTCTGATCTGTTTGGAACAAATCCCGGGACAAAAGTGATCGATGCATTAGATTATCTTCATGAATTAATTAAAGATGTGAAGAAGGAATAAACGATGTCAGTAAAAAGAAGAAGTCTACGCAGAAAATATGTATCTATTCTTTCTCCGATACTTTTATTACTTATAATCTTTTATGGTATAACATATGGACCTGTTCCAATCACTTTGTCTGAAACATGGAATGCATTATTTTCAGATGGAAATACATTTCAGAAAAAAATAATTGTGGACATACGCTTACCTAGAGTACTGCTAGGGTTGTTAGTAGGTGGATGTTTGGCAGCATCAGGCGCTTTATTACAAGGTGTTATGAAAAATCCATTAGCTGATCCTGGAATTATTGGTGTCTCATCAGGAGCTGGACTGGCAGCAATTATTACAATGGTACTTTTACCGGAGTTTGGCTATTTATTACCATTGATGGCATTTATAGGTGCTTTGTTCACATCACTAGTTATTTATTTACTAGCATGGGATCAAGGAGCATCACCTGTCAAAATTATTTTAGCGGGAGTGGCTATTAATGCCTTGTTAGGAGCAATCATGAATGGAATTATGGTTGTTTACAGTGACCGTGTTCAATCTGTATTGCCTTGGCTTTCTGGTGGATTAACAGGGAAGGGATGGTATCATTTGGAATTTATGGCACCTTATGCCATTATCAGTCTGTTAGCCTCATTTTTGGCAATCAGACCTGCTAATCTTTTATTATTGGGTGATCATTCAGCTAAACTTTTGGGGCAACGTGTGGAGATTCAACGTTTTTCGCTCATTTTATTAGCTTCATTATTGGCAGGAGCAGCGGTTAGTGTTGCAGGTTTAGTTGGTTTTGTTGGGTTAGTAGTCCCACATATTATCCGGTTATTAATTGGCGATGATTACGCTTTTTTACTACCATTTAGTATTGTTTTTGGTGGGATTCTTGTTGTACTTGCTGATACGATTGCAAGATCTTGGTTTGATCCAATTGAATTGCCGGTTGGAATATTACTAGCATGTTTAGGAGCACCATTCTTTTTATTTTTACTTAAGAAACGGAGAATATTGTCATGAATGCTATCCGTATGAATGATATTACATTAAATGTAAGCGACTTTCAATTAGCTAATATTTCTTTATCCATTCCAAACCGGAAAATCAGTACGATTGTGGGCCCCAATGGGTCCGGTAAGTCAACACTATTAAAAGTTATTAGCAAACTGCTAGCGGCAGACAATGGATCTGTATATATATACGAAAAAAATAGTCAGTCCTATAAAACTAGAGAATTCGCAAAGAAAATCACCATGCTACCACAAGCCAAAGACCATCTGCCTAATTTAACAGTTAAAGAATTAATCTCATTTGGCAGATCTCCATATAAACGTTTTTTTATTAATCGATTATCGAAAGAAGACGAGGAAATCATTTATGAATCAATGAACATAACGAATACAGCCATCTATGAAAATCGTATGTTTTCTAGTTTATCAGGAGGGGAACAACAGAAGGTTCGTATTGCAATGGCTTTAGCACAACAAACAGACATTTTATTATTAGATGAGCCAACTACTTATTTGGATATTGCCCATCAATTTGAAGTTATGGAGTTGCTGCAATTTATTAACGAAAGCTATAAGATGACAATTATTATGGTTTTACATGATCTGCAACAAGCTGCTACGTATAGTGATTATATGATTGCACTTAAAAACGGGAAGATTGTAGATAAAGGGAAACCACAAGAAATGCTAACAGAGGACTTTTTAGCAAATGTTTACGAGATACTTGCACGGATTATCTATGAAGATGGTTATCCATTGATAATACCTAAATTAAGGAGGAAACACCATGTATATCGTTACAAATAGAACAAAAATAAGAAAAGATAAAGGTTATCAGTTAGTCAATCGTTTCAATAAAGTTGGTAAAATTGAGACAATGGAAGGTTTTTTAGGCTTGGAAGTATTAGTAACAGATAAGCTAGATGATTATGATGAAGTAACTATTATGACGCGTTGGGATACAGAAGCTTCCTTCAAAAAATGGCTCAAAAGTGATGCATTTAAGGAAGCGCATAATCATCGTGATGGGAAACCCGATTATATTATTACCAATGAAATATCGTATTATGATGTAAAGATAATTCGTAAGCCGATTGTTCCTGCATAAATAGTTTGCAGTCAAGAGGTATACTTCAATCATATTTAGGATTCATGAAAGGTTTAGATACACATTGTTGATTACCTATATTCACAAGCCCCCCCCTGTCTTGTGAATATGGTAAACATATATTTATTTATAGAGATAAAATAAGTACCCCCTCTCACTCTTTTCTTTAACAGATAATTGATGTTCTGTATGGCATACACTTTGAAACTTGTATGCCTCTTTTTTTACGCTAGAATGAGGTTATACCATAGGTAAAGTCGTGGCGATGAAGGAATCAGTAGGAATAAGTTCAAGACGTAGGAGCATAGGACCTAGCAGCTGTTGTAATTTTTCATTCCCTTGCGTAATTAAATTACAATTACGATAGTTTATTGCACTATTATAGGGAAACAAGTTTGTCTGTACCGTATAAACAATAGCTTTTAATTGGTAAATCAAACATTAAGGTATGCGAATTACGACGACTCTCTGGATTCTTGAAAAATTTTAAAGGTAGATAGAATTGGGGGCTTGTAAAGGAGATGATCTTTAAATGAATTACTTTTTCAAAGAGGTAGGTGGTCCTTTTTTTAATCCATCAAAGCGAAAACTGGTCAGGATAAACGGTAGGTTAGTTTAAATTTTGAATTAAGAAACACAAAACTAAATTGAAGAATAGAGATCTCTGTATTTATTATGGAGGATACGTGATGAAATCTTGGCTAGAATGTGCAAACTAGCAATAATATTACACGCACCCATTTTCATTGTATATCAATGGGGAAATCTGAAGTAATCTGCCATTTTAAATTAAATTCTAATTCTCAAACGATCCTTGTAAACCTCAAATACCCGTAAATTAAATGGTTATAAAGAGGAAATTTCTATTTTAAATTTGATCTCCACTAAGACTATAGCTGACTTATTGACTTACATCTACCCCTATGTAATAATAAAGTCATTCATTTTGCAGAAAAGCGATGATGGGGAGAGTAGGTCAATGCTATTCTTTTACAGAAAGCTTTGGTAGCTGAAAAGAAGCAAGGAATGATTGATTGAATATGGTCTCTGAGCTGCGTATCTGAACTTTTAGAGTAAGGGTATGACGAGATTTGGCACTCGTTACAAATGTCATGGTATAAGAACATGCCGTTTTATCCCGAATAGAAGGTCCGTAAGACTCTCACTTCAATAGTTGATTGTGCAAAAAAGGTAAGTGAGAGATAACAGCGCCTAAATTTCCGATTTATTTAGAGACCTTTAGGTCATGCCATTACGGTACTAACAAGCCGTGGGGTGTAAAGGCACGGCTACTGATTGGGGATCACTTTATTGTTCCGTACCAATGGAGACTAATCATGTGAATGATTAGTGAATAAAGGTGGTAACACGGGGATAACCTCGTCCTTTGACAATTTATATTGTCTTAGGATGGGGTTTTTTAATTTTTCCAAATCTTACATGGGCTATATGACATCGACTTCAAGAGTTGAAAATCCGTAAAATTCTAGAAAAGCAGAGTGGACGAACAAATATGGACAAAAAATGCTTGTAGTAAGACGGTTTATTAACCAAGAATGTGCTTCAAAAAGTATTACAATAAAAGACGAAATACTGAGGCAACAAAGTAAAACAGAAGGGAAAGTGGCTTTTCAAGTGCACTGAGGGATTTAACAAACATCACCATAATATCTATGGATACCCAAGAACATACGACTTGTTTTAAATCATGCAACCTAGAGAACAATAACCCTGTTAAATATTTATCTCGCATATAAGGTGCTGTAAGAGCCTCTTAAGGAGTTGGATAATCTGTACTGCAACAAGTCTAAGTGGGAGATAACAGCACCCCTATTTCGAGAGGACTTTAGGTCATACCATTACGGTACTAACAATCAGTAGGCGATGAATGAAAAATCATTGATTGAAGATTCACTTTATTAAACGGGACAAATATAGCGTAGAACTGAAAAGCATAAATTTTCCATGCATACCCTTATGTCAGTCTTATTTTTGAAGGAGGAAAAAGGATGAATGTACTAATTGGTGGAGCTTGGCCTTATGCAAATGGGTCATTGCATTTGGGTCACATATCGAGTCTATTATCAGGTGATATTTTAGCTCGTTATTACAGGGCAAAAGGTGACAATGTGCTTTATGTTTCGGGGAGTGATTGTAATGGTACGCCAATTACAATTCGAGCAAAACAAGAAGGCGTTACCTCTAAAGAAATAGCCGACAAATATCACAAAGAGTTTAAAGAATGTTTTGAGCAACTAGGCTTCACATACGATTATTATACTCGCACAGATGCAGCGCATCATCATAAAGCGGTTCAGGAAATATTTTTCACTTTATTAGATAATGATAAACTTTATCAGAAAGAGGTTGAACAGGCTTATTGCAATAGTTGTGCCCAGTTCTTGCCTGATCGGTTTGTGGAAGGAATTTGCCCAAATTGTGGAAAAGGAGCACGAGGGGACCAATGTGACCATTGTTCAAAAGTTCTTGAGCCATTAGATTTGGTTGATAAAAAATGTAAACTATGTGGTAGTTCACCTACGACAAAAAGTACGGAGCATTTTTACTTCAAATTAAGCTCTTTTCAGGAACAACTTGAAAATTACGTTGAAAAGGCAAAAGAAAAAGGATGCTGGCGCGACAACGCAATTAAAATAGCGGAAAGATATTTAAAAGAAGGCTTGCCTGATCGAGCGATTTCAAGAGATTTACCAGTAGGTGTAACTGTACCAGTTGAAGGTTATGAGAGGAAAAAGATATATGTTTGGTTTGAAGCTGTTGCTGGATACTATACGGCGAGCAAAAAGTGGGCCGACGACAATCAGAAGGATGCTAGTCCCTTTTGGGAGGGGAATACTAAATCATATTATGTTCATGGAAAAGACAATATCCCGTTTCATGCAATCATTTGGCCAGGGATTTTATTAGGGGTTAACCAACTAGCGCTTCCAACTCATATAGTTTCAAATGAGTATGTAACGGTTGAAAAAAAGAAACTATCCACAAGTAAAAACTGGGCCGTTTGGGTTCCTGATATGCTGAAGAAATATGCTCCAGACTCGATACGGTATTTCTTAACGATCAATGCCCCCGAACACAGAGATGCTGATTTTTCCTGGCGTGAGTTTGTTTATAGTCATAATAGTGAGTTGCTTGGTGCTTACGGGAATTTTGTAAATCGAAGCCTAAAGTTTATCGAAAAATTCTTTGATGGAGAAGTACCACCAGGGCATGTTAATCAAGCAATCAAGCAAAATATAGAAAACGTATACCACCAAGCAGCCTCTCTGATTGAACAAACACATTTTAAAGAAGCGTTAGAATTAATTTTTGGATCTATAAGAAGCGCCAATAAATATTTTGATCAACAGCAGCCGTGGATTCAAGTAAAAGCGTCCTTTAACGAATGTCAAGATACGTTAAGAAGCTGTGTATATATGATTGTGAATTTGGCTCAGTTATTGCATCCATTCCTTCCATTTTCAAGCGAGAAATTACAACAAGCCTTTGGAATAACAGAAATGCAGTGGAAACCGATTGATATTCCCACATCTGCTGTGGAAATTACAGCACCGTTATTTGAAAGAATCGATGTCTCTGTTATTGATCAAGAATTGGAACGGCTAAGAAAGCAATCCTCGTTATAAGAGGGTTGCTTAAAATGGATTGGATGTGTTTCATAATTTGAAAAAAGCCCCAGCTTTTTTCAAGCTACAGGTGAACAAATAACAAAGCCATTCATAAGGATTAATTTTGGGCGAATTATTCTTAATAACTTCTATATGCACTCATTTTTTTGTATACACGTTAAAAATTCATTGTGAATATATATACAAACTCCTTCATATCTGCACATGTTATAATGAACATGAAAGTTTTATATCATATATGATTGAGGTGGGCTTATGAATTCTCGACAGTATGCCATAATAAAGTTACTTGATAGTGCAGAAGATGAATTCTTCACAAGTGCTCAACTTGCTACTGAGATCAATGTGAGTCCAAAGACGGTAAGAACGGACATAAAGGAATTGAATTCACTGTTACAGGATTACAGTATTTATATTGAGCCCGTTCGTGGTAGGGGATACGTTTTAAAGGTGAAAAACAGAGAAAATTTTAATCAATTATTCCAAGATTATGCAAATAAAGCTTATTCCATGATTCCGGTTGAATCAGGGGAAAGAGTTAACTACATAATAGAAAAGTTATTACTATGTACCGAATATATAAAAATGGAAGATTTACTTGCAGAATTATTTATCAGTAGATCTACTTTACAAAGTGATTTGAAAATTGTTCGCGAAATATTGCAGCATTATGGTTTATCGATTGAACACAAACCCAATTATGGAATGAAAGTGTATGGAGAAGAAACATTCATTCGCTTTTGTATTTCGGAATACATTTTTAATCAACAGCCATTGCTCACAAGGAAACAATGGGTGAATATTTTGATGCCGCAAGAGCTGAATTTAATTAGAAATTCTATTCTTAAAAACATAAGGAAAAATAACATCACGATTTCTGACGTTAGTTTAGAAAATTTAATCATTCATCTTGCTATCGCTTATAGGCGGATACTAGAAAATAAAACAGTAGAATTTGTGAAAAAAGATTTTCACATACTAAGAGGTGAAAAAGAATATGACGTGGCAAAAACCATAATAACGGAAATTGAACACAGTTTAGAAGTCGTTTTCCCAAAAACAGAAATAGCTTATCTAACTATTCACTTAAAAGGGACGAAGTTGACTTCTACTTTAGATAATACATTAGACCTTCAGACTGTTGTGGATAAGGAAATTTACCAGCTTGCAAATGAGGTTATACAGCTAGTTGATAAAGAGTATGATTTAAATTTAACGGAAGACAAAGAGTTTTTGAGAAACCTATGCCTGCACTTAAAACCTGCTATTAGCCGATGTCACTACCAGATGAATATTCGTAATCCAATGTTAGAGGAAATTAAAATGAACTATCCTCTTTCATTTGAAGCAGCACTGTTTGGAGCAAATATAATAAATGAGCGATTTGCTATTCAATTCAACGAATGTGAAGTGGGGTATATTGCTCTTCATATCGAAGCAGCTTTAGAGAAAGCAAAGCGCTCTGACCGCGAAAGGAAACGATGCTTAATCGTTTGCGCTACAGGCTTAGGGAGCTCACAGTTACTTTTACATAAGCTAACGAATATATTTGGTAAGAAGCTTCATATTATTGGAACAACCGAATATTACAACTTAACACAACATAAGCTGGAAAATTTGGATTTTATAATGAGTACGATTCCGATTAAAAATAAGTTGCCAGTACCAGTTATACATATAAGCGCTATTCTTGGTACGATAGATGTTTCAAAAATTGAACAAATGCTAGAGTATAAGAATACAGACATAAACGAATATATTTTTCCAGAGTATACATTTTTACAATGTGACTTTCAGACACCAGAATCAGCTATTTGTTTTTTAACAAGTCATTTAATAGAAAAAGGGAAAGCGGATACAAGTTACACACAATCTGTATTAGAAAGAGAGCATTATGCACCTACAAGCTTTGGTAATTTAGTTGCAGTACCTCATCCGCTGCAACCAGGAACAAACGCTACCTTTCTATCCATACTCACGTTACAAAAGCCGATAAATTGGGGGGACAAGCTAGTTCAGCTGGTAATATTACTAAACGTTAATAAAGATAAGAAGGAAGACTTACAGCCTATGTTTCAATCTCTTGTTCAATTTATTGATAATAAACAAAAAGTCTTTCAAATACTAGAATGTAAGACATATTCGGAAATCAAAGAGAAGTTAGAGAAATGAGATCCGATAAATGGGAGCAAAAGATTCGATAGCTATTCTTTTGCTCCTTTTGCGTTTGATAAGTTTTAGTATAGTATGTTTCTTAATTCTTTCACCTAGAACTGGAAAGCGGAACAAATAAATTAAGGTAAGAAACAACAGCTGCTTAACTGTCTGACTAGCATTCAATCGTTTCGGTTAGTAGGAAGGCGCTAGAAAAAAGTTCTACTAACTGAAGTTTCGCTTAAACTAGTTGGGAGCGTTAGAAGTATAGAATCTATCGATCTCAACTAACTAGTTAATGAAAGAAAATATTACGAAGCATGAGTTTTAGTTTTTACCGTTGCTAACGGTAAAAACTAATCTCGAAATGTATGCGTTTTCAAAATAGGATAAAAGTTGAAAGAAGATTTGAAACTAATGTGAGAAAGGATGATGGTATGAATGGAATAAAAATAACGGTGATTGGAGGGGGTTCTTCCTATACACCAGAACTACTTGAAGGAATTATTTTCAATCAGGAACTCTTACGCGTAGCAGAAGTTTGGTTAGTAGATGTAGAAGCAGGACAGCAGAAGTTGTCCATTATAGAAGGATTAGCCAAACGTATGATTCAAAAAGCTGAATGTTCGATTAGAATTGTTGCCACTTTAGATAAGCGAGAAGCAATAAAAGGCGCAGATTACATTATTACCCAAATTAGAGTAGGGCAACTTAAAATGCGTCGTTATGATGAATATATCTCTATTAAGCATGGAGTAATCGGTCAGGAAACAACTGGAGCGGGAGGGTTTATGAAAGCATTACGTACAATACCAGTTATCCTTGATATTTGCAACGATATTGAACAACTTGCTCCAAATACCTGGTTGCTGAATTTTACGAATCCTGCAGGTGTGGTTACAGAAGCAGTCCTAAAACATTGCAATGTAAAAGTTATTGGCTTATGTAATAATCCAATTAATTATTATAAAAAATTTGCTGCCACCTATAACGTCTCTATGAACGATGTAAGTATCAATTTCGTAGGTATTAATCATTTGATTTGGATAACAGACCTATTTATTAAGGGTGAATCAAGAATTAATGACGTTTTCACTGGTTGGTCGGATAGTTATGAGGCAAAGAATATTCCTGCATTCGGATGGGATTTGGAGTTTTTGAAATCTTTGGGTGCTATTCCTTGTGGCTATCATAAATATTACTATCAGTCTGATCGAATTTTACAAGAACAATTGGAGCAGTTGGAGCGAAATGAAACCCGTGCTGATCAAGTGCAAAAAATGGAGCAAGAGCTATTTGAAATTTATCAAAATCCAGATTTAAACGAGAAACCAAAAGCTTTAGAACAAAGGGGAGGAGCATACTACTCAGAGGCGGCTGTCAATTTAATTAAGTCTATCCAATTGAATACAAAAGACATGCATACATTGAATATTCGTAATAATGGAACGATTGCCTGCTTGCCTAATGACACTTGTATAGAAGTAAATTGTGTTGTGGAACGGCATCAGGTTACCCCTCTACAAGTTGGGGAGGTATCACCACAGGTTAGAGGGCTTTTACAAAATGTTAAAGCATACGAAGAACTTACTGTAGAGGCGGCTGTGAAAGGAGACAAAGGTATTGCTCATCAAGCATTAACATTACATCCACTTATTCCATCTGCTGAACGGGCAAAAGCTATCTTAGAAGAAATGTTTATCGTGAACAAGAGGTTTCTACCACAATTCGATCTTTAAGGGGGAAAACATACATGAAGATAACACTGCTTTGCGCATTGGGAATGAGTACAAGTCTTTTAGTGGAAAGAATGAAGAAAGCAGCTGATCGCAGAGGGATTGATGTGAAAATTGAAGCCCATTCGGTAGATGATATCGATAAGCAGCTAAAAAGTTCTGATGTCATACTTTTAGGTCCGCAAATTCGCTATAAGAAGAAGGAACTGTTTAAAAAAGCGGAAGAAGAAAATGTTCCAATCGCTATTATTGATATGCGAGCATATGGATCAACGGATGGTGAAGAAGTGCTGGAGCAAGCACTCCATTTAAAAAAATGACTATGAGGAGGGTATATTGTGAATCGTTTTAATGCGCTTATGGAACGTTACTTTATGCCAGTTGCTGGAAAAATGGCTGAACAACGTCATTTGAAGGCGGTTCGAGATGGGATTATCGCAACAATGCCACTATTAATTATTGGAAGTATCTTTCTGATTATTTCATCTCCGCCTGTAGAATCTTGGGCTGAATTTATGAAACCTTATACATCTACGTTGAGTATTCCTGTAAATGCCACCTTTGGATTGTTGGGTTTGGTTGCAGTTTTTTCAATCGCATATAGTCTTGCGAAGAGCTATGGTATGGATGAGCTATCGGCTGGTGTGCTTAGTGTAGCTACCTTTTTTGTAGCTACACCACTTACAGAAGATGGAAATATTCCTTTGAATTTAATGGGAAGTGAAGGTTTATTTATTGCGATCGTATTGGCGATTTTTACAGTCGAAGTATTTCGTTTTTTTGAAAATAGAAATATTATTATCCGTATGCCTGAAGGAGTTCCTCCATCTGTATGGCGTGCATTTACAGCGCTTATTCCTGGAGCAGTCATTATTTTCATTGTCTGGGGAGTAGATTTATTGTTGCGAAATGCTTTTGATCTATCGTTACATGGAGTTGTCGCCGCTATTTTAAGGCAACCTTTAGAGGCTATGGGAGCAAGCTTGTGGGGGGCAATTATTGCCATTATTCTCATTCATTTATTGTGGTCTTTTGGAATTCACGGGATTTCAGTTGTAGCAAGCGTAATGGCTCCAATCTGGTATAGTTTGACGGAACAAAACGTAGCCGCACAGCAAGCTGGTGAAGAACTACCATATATTATCGGTCAGCCATTTATGGCAATTTGGGTGACAGTTGGTGGTTCTGGCATGGCGCTTGCATTAACCATATTATTTGTTTGGAGAGCACGTTCGAGACATTTGAAAGGTCTGGGTCGAGGGTCTATTTGGGCCAGTTTCTTTAATATAAGTGAACCAATTGTATTCGGAGCACCAATTGTGATGAACCCATTATTATTTATCCCCTTTATACTTGCACCATTAGCAGTAGGGCTGATCACTTATTTTTCTATGTCAATTGGCTTGGTAGGAGAACCATATGTAATTGTTCCTTGGACTACTCCGCCACCATTTTCGGGAATATTAACCACAGGTGATTGGCGCGGTGGTGTATTAATGACGATTAATATAATCGTAGCCATGTTTATTTATTATCCATTTTTCCGTTTGTACGATAAAAAGCTCTTGGAAGAAGAACAGGCAAATGAGTCAGTAGCCCCTACGAAAGAAGATTAAAAGGTACTTTTATAGATGATAATACAAGAAAAGTGATAATCAATGCAGATGATTTTGGTCTTACAACTGGGTAACATATGAATTTAATTTATGCTCATCCATATGGTGTAGTATCAAGTACGACTGCAATGGTTAATCTGCCATTTGCCAAGAAAGGTTTAGAAAAAAATACCTTAATTTGGGAATAGGCTTGTGTCTAGTATTTGATGCAGGCCGACCTGTTTTTTTCATCTCAAAGCAGTTTAACGCATCGTTCTGGATATTTTTTGAAAGGGGGACACATTAATTAAATCTACTAAAAGGGAGGTTTTGAAAAATGAGCTAGAGGCGCAACTTGATTTCTATATAAATGGTTTGGTGATGTAATACATCTGGATAGTCAACACCATACGCATCTGTATATTCCGCAGTGATTGGATGTTGTTATAGAAGCTGCAGAAAAACACAACTTACCAGTTAGGATGTTTAAGGAAACAAAGTTTAAGCACAGAATAGTTAGTCCTAACTATTTTTATGCGGCATTTTATGGGAAGGAAAATATGTCCATTGAGGGCTACCACAATATTCTATCTGTAGAAATCATGTGCCACCCAGAGTTTATCCCGCATATAAGGTGCTGTAAGACTCCCACTTCAGGAGTTGGATAAATCTGTACTACGACAAACCTAAGTGGGAGATAACAGCACCTAAATGCCCTATCTCGTAAAGGACTTTAGGTCATACCATTACGGTACTAATAATCAGCAGGGACGAATAAAAACACCCACTGATTGAAGATTCACTTTATTGATTCTTGCTTATATAAAACTGGTAACTATAACAGTAGAAGAATGAAGAAATAGATGTAATAGCTAATAAAAAGATTAAAGAATATATAGGAAAACAGGCTATAGAATTAATTCATTATGGAGGAATAGCAGATGGACATTGAAAATGTATCCATGAATATCATTTTACGTGCAAGTAATGCAAAAAAACATTTATATGAGGCGTTAAATCATGCCCGGGAGGCAGAATTTAGTCAAATTGAATCTACAATGAAACATGTTTCTGATGAATTATTAGAGGCGCACAAATTACAGACTAAACTTATTCAAGAAGACACTCAAGGGGGGTTAGAAAATTTATCTGTATTACTCATTCATGCACAGGATCATCTAATGTCAGTTATATCAGAAAAAAGCCTAGTAGGAGAAATGATAGAAATATATTGTAAACAGAGTGAGATAAGCAAAAAAGTAGACTATTTAATGACCCGGATGATTGATGGTAGTTGAAGCTAGAAAAAATAGTGTAAGGATGTTTATATAAGAACAATGATGGTATTTTTTGAAAGATAAGAAAGCATAAAATGAGGTGCTTGGGGTTAACGAAATAATCGAAGCCACGTCCGGCGCAAGCGCCCTGCAACGATGCGACTTTAGAAATGCGTCCTACGATAAGGCCTCATCGGTTTGTCGCTTAGGGAAGGTCTTCATTAGATACTATATCTAATGAAAAAATATGGAAGACAAGGGGGAATAAAAAAGGTGATGCTAGGTATGGAGGTTCTTTTAGATGGTCATTTAGAGTGGATTCAAGATAAACGAGTTGGATTGATTACGAATCATACTGGGGTTTCAAGTGATTTGGAGAGCAGCATTGATCTATTGTATAACCATCCTGAAGTAAATTTAACAGCATTATATGGTCCGGAACACGGCATACGCGGGGATCGTGAAGCAGGAGAATATGTGGAGTCGTATATCGATAAAAAAACGGGTTTACCTGTATATAGCTTATATGGATCTACCTGGAAACCTACGAAAGAGATGCTCGAGGATGTAGATGTTTTATTATTTGATATTCAGGATATAGGTTCCAATGTTTATACTTATATTTACACGCTTGGTTTTGCAATGGAGGCAGCAGCAGAACATGATAAACAACTGATCGTGCTAGACAGACCAAATCCTATTGGTGGTACAAGGGTCGAGGGGCCGGTACGTTCGAAAGATGCTGTTAGTTTTATGGGCAGATTTTTGCTTCCTGTCAGACATGGCATGACAGTTGGTGAATTGGCTGTAATGTGGAACCATGAATATAGTATGGGAGTAGATCTAAAAATAGCTAAATTAAAGGGGTGGAAAAGAAATGTGTATTTTTCCGATACTGGACTTCCGTGGGTGATGACATCTCCGAATATACCGACTGAAAAGACAGCTTATTTATATACGGGAACAGAATTATTAGATGACACGTCATTGTCTATAGGACTTGGCACCACTAGACCGTTTGAATTAGTAGGTGCTCCATGGATTGATAGTGAAGCTTTAGCAAAAGAAATGAGAAACCGTGGTATTGCCGGCGTGAAATTTAGATCGGCATATTTTACACCCATGTTTGGAAAATATGAAGGTGAGCTGGTGGCTGGTGTACAAGTCCATCTGATTTATCCCGAAAAAGTTGATCTTGTTGCTTTAGGATTAAATTTGGTGGATGCGATGAGAGACCAGAACCCTGATAAGTTTGAGATGACGGAAAGTTACACCAATTTAATCGGGGATACAGACGTCCCTGAGATGATCATGAAGAACATGGAGGTTAATAAAATTATTGCTTCTTGGCAAGACGAATTGAATGAGTGGATGAAAGACGTTCGAAATAAGTATTTAATGTACCCGCCATTTCCAGTTGGATCTAAACCATACAGACCAAAAGGAGTGTTGGGAATTTTACCATTAGATTTGACAGCTTCTCCAGGTCAAAATACTACATTAACGGTTAAAGGATATGATAAACATGGGAAAAAATTAGAAATTGATCCTAATTTAATTGATTGGACTGTTACTAACGATATTGGTTATGTGGAAAATGGTACATTCCATGCTGTAAAAGAGGGAAAAGCGCAATTAATCGCAACTTATCGTGATTACAAAGCAAATAGAAAAGTCGTGGTTTCCTCAAGATATGTAAACAATATAAGATATGGTGTTCATTCCAATTATACAAGAGTTGTATTTGATCTGAACATAGGGATTGATGACTACAAAATAGTTGAAGAAACAAACGTATTAAAAGTACAAATCTCATATGGCAATATTTCTGGGGAGCTAAAACAAGAAGGCGGCACAATTGAAGTCAATAATAGCCCTGTACTATCATTTATTGAGTATTTGAAAGAAGAGGATGAAACCTTGGTTGCAGACTTTCATTTAAAAAAGGTAAGGGTTAATTATGAAATACCAGAGTATTCGTCTCGGTTAGTTATTGATATACAACATTAAAGTATTCATAGCAACAGAACGAGGTATACGTATTTTTTTAGCAGATTTGTTGTCGCGCATTAACCTAGTTTAGAAGAAGAGCTTTTTAATAAATAAATAGTAAAGATATAGGGTTACTAAATAGGTTCGGTCCATATTCTTATTTGGGGTGTGGTCCGTTTCGTCTTTCATTGGAATGCTTTTATTTTGTAAAAGCTCAAAGTGAGAGTTTTAATCCAATGTACTGTAATTTATTTGAAAACTATTCTGTTCATTTTTTACAAATTACAATTTAAGCTGTATTTAAGTGAAACTTCAATGAGTAGAGGTTCTCCATCCCCTATTTACTTAGCAAAGTAGAACAAAGGCTACGAGCGAAACGTCCTTGAAAAGAATTTTCCCTAGCCAAGCGCGGTGCTGTTTTAATAGACATTTCTTTGCCTTTTGTAAATATAGTGCGATTTCTCAGAAAAATAATTTAATTTACGTGCTCTATTTGCTCTCTGCATACCACCATCACCTCATTTGTATTGTACTCAATAAATGTACGTGCGGTTCTTTTAGCTCTTTATTATTTATATCCGATTTGCTTTTACCACAATTTTTAAACAAATGTTATTTCACAAGTTCAAACGTGCAAAAAAACCGAACATATGTTAGTATTTATGTATAATAAATTTTAAGAAAATTTGAAAATAGTGAGGTGAAATAGAAAGTTTTAGTGCCCAAACCATTATGGAATAACTGGTAGAGGTAGAACTAAAAATGAGAATGAACATATCTAAATGGTAATTAGTTGGAGCAGGCTGAAATTGGAACGATAATCATTATGGAGGGAAGTAAAATGGAAGTAAGTTGTTTGTCGACATGTTCAGTTTCTTTTGAGTGGCCGATAGTAAATGAATGGAATGGGTTCTATGAAAAGTTTCATATGAATCCAGCAGAAGAAATTCTCTATGATGAACAAGAAGAATATGCGTTTACGAACGAAGCTGAAACGGATAAGCACAAAACCGATATTTTACGTAAAGCATTTAATAACATTATTTTTGTCGAGCGAATACATCAGGTTGCTTATAATAAAGCTTTAAAAAACTCAAGCTTAAAATCAGAAGAAGACCATGTCGAAAAGATTTTTAAGCAGTTGCAAGCTGAATTAAACACACCGGAACAAAAGCGCTTACTTATCGAGTTAGAAGCAGCATGGAATAGTATGTATGCAGTTTTTCTCGAGTATAGCTATTGTCAGGGAATAGCGGATAGCCGTGTGATCCATAGAGAGCTTGAGGAGTATGGAATATGTATTTTAAAAGAATGTGGATAACAAGAGCGAGTTCAAACTTTATTTGACCTCAGAGTAAGGGAAAAATATAAAGATAAGATCAAAATACGCTCACATACTTTGATATGCTCCCAATATGGTAGACAGAGAAATAATAAAAACTTTCTACTACTATATTGGGGGCATTTTCTATGTCTAAAAGAAGAAGTAAACATACGTTAGATGAAAGAATCGAGGCGGTATTACGTGTGATTGAGGGATGGCGTCTGTCAGTACGATTGCTAAAGAATACTCTGTTGACCGTACTACGATTAACTTATGGGTGCGTAAATACGAAGCAGATGGGGTGGATGGTTTAAAGGAAGCGAGGACATGGAAGAAGTATTCCAGCGAACTGAAAAGGGAAGCTGTTGAATTTTATCTAAATGGAGAAGGCAGTCTGAGAATGACTTGTGAGAAGTTTAATATTTCATCTAATTCGGTTTTACGTCAATGGATAAACCAGTATACTAGTGGGAAAGAGATAAAATCTACTAGTAAAGGAAGAGAAACCATGACAAAAGGGCGTAAAACCACACTTCAAGAACGCATTGAAATTGTCCAATATACGTTTGCTAACGAACGCAATTATCATGAGGCGGCTAAAAAGTATAACGTTTCTTATCAACAAGTATATAGCTGGATACGTAAATATGAAAAAGATGGGAAACAGGGTCTTCAGGATCGTCGTGGAAAAACGCTAGAATCAAAGGCTAGCCTTACCGAAGAAGAGAAATTACAACTTCGTATTAAAGAACTGGAACACCGTAATCAGTATTTAGAGGCGGAGAATGGCTTATTAAAAAAGTTGAAGGAAATCGAAAGGGGGATGGGACAGCGCGACTAGGTAAACATCTAGCTAAATTTCAAGCGATTCATGACTACCACAAGGAGACAACAATACCCATTCTATTACTCTGTGACATTTTAGATGTATCCCGATCTGGGTACTATAAATGGTTGAAACATAAACCTACAGAACGACAAAGGGAAAATGAATGGCTCATGAAAAAAGTGAAAGAGGAATTCGGAAAGTATAACGGTAACTTCGCTATCGTCGAATAACCATGGCGATCAATCGCAAATATAAGAAGCAATATGACGAGAAAAGAATTCGACGCTTCATGATTCAAATGGGCTTAAAATCGCATATTCGTCGCTCCAATGGCTATTCCACGAAGACAAGCTATATCAATATTGAAGAAAACATTTTGAATCGTGAATTTACTGCGGGGAAGCCGAATGAGAAGTGGGTAACGGATATCACGCATGTGACGTATGGCTTTGGTAACAAGGCTTATTTAAGTGCCATTAAGGACCTTTATGACGGTTCGATTGTCGCCTATCAGGTTGGGCGCTATAATGACAATCCTTTGGTTATAAACACGCTAAAAGAAGCGATAGAGGCAAATCCTGACGCAACCCCTTTAATTCACAGCGATCGTGGTTCACAATACACATCAAAGGAATATCGTTATCTTACGACAGAAGCTGGGATGAAACGCAGTATGTCACGTGTAGGCAATTGTATTGATAACGCACCAATTGAAAGCTTCTTTGGTCATTTTAAATGTGAAAGCTATGACTTAAAGAATTACAAGAACTTTGAGGCGCTAGAAAAAGATATTGATAAGTACATTACATTCTATAATGAGGAACGATACCAAAAGAGATTAAACAGCCTAGCACCATTAGAATACCGGCACCAGGCTGTGGCATAATTTTTTATTTTTTCACTGTCTACTTGACAGGGCGCAGTTCACTTTATAAGATGTGGGCTTTCTTTCGTTTAACAGAATGTTTTACCATACCTCACAAACATATCCTTGCTTCATCCAGGAACTACTACCAATGCTACATAAAACCTTCAATTATATCTATTTTATTTATATTGAACCATGAATGGTAATTCTCCTTATCAGAATAAATAATAGAATAAAAGTGTGAAGAAGCTTACCTAGGTAAAAGAGAGGTAAGTAGCAGTGTGTTGTAAGAGATATAGGTAAAATTTACCAAATATTTTTAGGTATAAATGCCTGTAAAATCTATTTTGTAGTATGATATTATAAGGCTCTGTAAACTTATCTACAGTAGATAATAGGTACCGGAAATCCTACTTAATATATATTGCCTTAAACTTAGGTTTCTGGTCATTGTTTTTTTATTTGAGGTTTTGTTTTTGAATATTACCATTGCAATCGTTGCTTATGTGAAAGGTAAATGCACAAACATTATACTGCTTGGAATCCAAATATAGTACAGCTCTATTTTGACATTAGGAGTGATCACAATTTGAATAATGAACGATTATATATACTTATGGCTTGTTGGGCTCTTTCTGTCGGTGTTCAATTAATATTCCCCCCTATCTTATTTTTTGTTCAAATCAGCATTATTCTAGTAGTATTGTTCATAATGACTGGCTTTAGAACCAGTTTTAATTTCTTTATTTTATTAACGACTATTCTTGTTTATGGTTTTGCTTTAACCATATATGCTTTTAATCAGCAAATACATGATCAGGGACAATATCAATATATTTTAGCACATGTACTATTGACAATTTCTTTATTGTTAAGCTGGCTTATGATCCATGATTTAAATTCGCTTAAGCAGAAGCTGCAAGAACTGCAAGTACGCTTGCAGCTTCTGGAAAAATACGATGCACAAACAAAAGCTTTATCACTACAAGAATTTAAAGAGCGTGGACTTCTTATTGAAACGGGTATGCGCCGTCGTGGGGAAAAAGGTCAATTGTTACTTTTTACAATGAAAAAAGATATACCTTTAGCGGTACAAGCTTCTTTGCGCCAAGAGTTTATTAAAGCCTGCCTTCAAACAGTTAGATCGAAGTTTGATCTCGTTACATCACCAACCGAAGAAAGTGTCTTCATTTTTCTTCAAGGAACAGATGAAATGGGTCGTAAAATCGTAATTAATCGTATCATCAAAACAATGAAAGAGAATATTAACTTTCTTTCCCTTCCTTATCATATAGAAATGTATGAAACGGAAAATCTTAAAGAGACATTAGATTCTTTGTTACGTGAGAGGGAGATCAGCTTGTGAATATAATATTAATTGTAATCATGGCATTCTTTTGGGGATTGTTACTATTTTATTCCATGTTAATGCTAGCGGGTGTTTACTTTCGGGTAAAGAAACAAAAACAAGGATCTAGGCTTCAATCGTATCCATCCGTTTCTATACTAATACCTGCACATAATGAGGAAATCGTTATTCAAAATACGTTACATGCAATGAGTCAATTGGAATATCCTGGCGATTTGAATATATATCTATTAGACGACAATTCAACAGATAATACCGCTCACATTGGAAAAGACTTTCAGAAAATATTTAGCAAAATTCACTACATCCCAGTACCACCAGGTGAGCCTAAAGGAAAATCGAGAGTGCTCAATTATGGGCTTTCCTTGATCCGATCAACATATTTTTTAGTATATGATGCCGATAACGAACCAGAGCCTGATGCTGTGCGTTTGTTAGTAGAGAAAGCCGAATCAACGCCACATGCGGCGGGGGCTGTTGGCTATGTGAAAACGAAAAATGCATACAAAAATTTATTAACACAAATGATTGCTTTAGAGTTTCAAGTGTTCCAACTGTTAATGCAATGTGGTAGATGGCAGCTGTTTAAAATTGGTTCTTTAGCTGGTACGAATATGTTGCTAAAACGCCACATTATTGAACAAATTGGTGGGTATGATATGTATGCATTGGCAGAGGATGCTGAATTGACTATTCGATTAACTGCAGCAGGTTACTTATTGCCGGTTGAAGCGGAGTCAAAGACATGGGAACAGGAACCAGAAACGCTAAAAACATTTATAAAACAACGTACTAGATGGATGATTGGAAACATTTATTTGCTTGAGAAAGTGTTTACTTCTCTTAAGTTTTGGCGAAAAAAAGCATTTCATCAATCGATGCAGCATATAACCGTTTATCTGTTTTTTGCGTTACTATTGCTATTTTCACACATATGTTTTATTGGAGGTTTATTAGGCTGGTTTGAACCAAAGTATACTACTCCAATACTGATGCTCTGGTTTATGAGTTATATTGTCTATACTTCACAATTAATCGGGGTGATGGTAGTCGATCAAGATGTATCACCGATAAAAGTAATCGTCGCGATTATTATGTATTTTACGTATGCGCAATTATTTGTGCTTCTACTGGGGCGAAGTGCAGTTATTTATTTATGGAAAAGGTTTATAAAAAAAGAAACCATTCAGTGGGATAAAACAAATCGCTTTAAGAATCGAGCGGGGTAGAGATATGTTGAAAAAAAGCTGATCTTAGCCCGGGTGTTGAATTATTGCTCGTATTGCATTAATTTTTGGGGATGAGCAAACAGACTCGGAACAAATTAGTGGCAGATGAATTTAGTCGTATTATGGATTAATACTATATGGATGATTCTGGAGAAATAAAACCATATGGTACAGAGGATAATAGAAGAATATCTTTTGGAAGAATGCCTAGGTTTATATATGCATGGTTAACTGAAAAGAATCGAACAAAGGAAATGGACCAGTTGATGTGTACGAACCAGGATGAATTCGTATTAAATCAAGAAGACAATACTTTTTCACATGACGGATTAGGAATGGGAAAGGAGCATCTATTATTGCTTGGGTAGATGATGCAATAATACGATCAATAATGAAAGCAGAACATCCATTATGAAGTTATTACTCATACTATTAGGAACACCAAGTTTGACCAGGGAACTTTTATGATTGGGAACAAAAAAGCCCCGGCAAAGGGTTGTTTTAACGGTCCTCCGAAAGAAGTCTCCCCCTCTTTAAGCGTGTGAAGCGCATAGCCCAACGGTAAGGGGGAGATGAATTTCGGTTGAGCGATAGCTCAAAGGTTTTTTTCTTTTGTACTATAAGAAACCACCATGGCTCGCCTAGAGCGCGAGCCACCATCTATCATGAAAAAACTTTTGCTTTAATGTTTAGATTCTTAAAATACTGTCTAAAATAAATGAGTTAGATAAAATAGAGTTGTTTTTTCATACAAAAGTGTAAGTTTAAAGTAACTTTTCGTTATTAATAAATGCCTAAAAGCTAAAATATTAGATGTTCTATATTTCTAGGGTACTCTGTAATAAGTTCTGCGCCATTATTTGTTAGAATGACAGTATCTGAATGGCGGAATCCCCCAACCTCAGGTACATAAATGCCTGGTTCTACGCAAAAAACCATACCTTCCTTCAAGGAGAGTTCATTATCAAAACGAAGGGAAGGTTCTTCGTGAAGGCCAATGCCTATGCCATGCCCTGTTCGATGGTTCATGTATTCTTCCAAGCCTGCTTCGGAAATGATAACACGAGCAACTTCATTAACTTCAGACGCCTTCATACCAACTTTTATTTGGTTTAATACTTCATTTTGGGCTTTTATAGCAATAGAAAATACAGCTTTTTGCTCAGTAGTCGGCTCGCCGATAAAAAATGTTCGCTCGCACTCGGCTCTGTATCCATTAATAGCTACTTGTCTACTATGAATAATAATGTCGGGTTTTTTTAATAGCCTTGTGTTAGAAAAAACATGAGGCATATTGGTCCTTGCTATACCAGATGGAGACATTACAAAATAGTCTAAAGTAGAATGTGGATGCTTTTTTGCTACTTCTTTAAACAGTACCGTATTTCCAAATTGGTCTAGTTCAATTTCTGTAATTCCTTGACGTGCATGGTTTAATGATTCTTTTAAAGCTAAACTCACTAGCTTACCTGCTTCACGTATGCTATTTAACTCTTGGTTGTCCTTAACAAATCTCATTTTAGTAATATATTGATCAATGTTTACTAATGAAAATCCTTTATTTACTATCATGTCCCTAAGAATTACTGGTAATGTGGAGAATTCTATCCCTATTCTTGCATGAGCTGGAAATTGCTGCAAAAGTTGTGAAAAGTAGTCTAAATAGTTTTCGTTGTTTTTGGAATACATTTTTGTTTCATGATATATGTAATAGTTATCTACATTCGTTTTTGCCTTGGCATGCTGTTCTTCTAAGGAAGGTATAATGAAATGTGTTTTCTCTTCACCAATTCCTAATATAATCGGTCTTGAATAAGTGATCGCTTTCAAACCAGTAAAATAAAATTGATTTTCAAAATTAAAGATAATAGCCGCATCAACTTCTAAATTAGAAAAATCCTCTCTAAAACTATTTAATCTTTGGTCGTACATAGTCATCTTCCTTTCTTTATGTTTATTTATCCAGCGTGAAATGTGCCTTAACTCCTGTTTAAGAATTAAAGTCTGAGTGAGAGATAACGGCACTTAAATGTCCAATTCGTTCAGGTTGATAAGTTGTCGATTGAGGAGTGTCAAGGGAACTTAAGAGTTTATCCTTACTTTTGTTCTACCTCTATTAGTTAAAATAAAGTAAAAACTTCATTCAGCAGGATTTTTCCCATTTCTTTCATTCTAAAAGAAAAAGTCTATTACGTTCTAATATCGAAAGAAATCTTTATCATCAGTTTCAATAAGTGATTGTCTTTTGCTTTGTAAAAACGGTCACTATTAGTAAAGTAAGAATTGCAATTGGAATGGAAATTAAAGAACTGTTTATTCCCAATGGGTTTCCAGAAAATTCCCAGATAAGCGTTGATATGACACCAAGAACCATTGAACTAATTCCAGCTTGTTTGGTTACTTTTGGCCATAGAAATATCGCTAACAATGCTGGGGTTATTCCTGCTCCGTAAACTGTATAGGAATACATTTGTATTGCTAACACAGAAGGAAAAAAAGAAGTAAGTAAAAAAGCAATTACTCCTAAAATCGGTATTAACATTTTCATAAACATTAGTTTTTGTTTATCGCTTGCATGTTTGTTAATATACGCCCCATAAATGTCAAAGGTAATATTTGTTGCAGCAGAAAGAAGATAAGAATTTCCCGTTGTTACTATAAATGCTGTTACAGCTGCAATTAATAGTCCGCCAATAAATGATGGAATAACTAGAGTAGTAGCAATTAAGGCCATACCTGGGTCAATGTCAGGGAAAATAGTTTTAGCACTAAATGCGATAAGTGCAACAATAGGCGTTGCAATCAGCATTCCAATAATCCAACCAATGGTTCCAATTTTGGTTGTTCTGTTACTATTTGAAGCTGAAATCCTTTGGTACATATTTTGATCCCCTAGTAATAGAAAAAGTGCTGGGACGTAAAATCCTAATAGTTGTAATGGTGTAAGGTTCCCAAGTAAATTAAAACGCTCACTAGGCATTTCTGCTGCTATATTACTCCATCCACCGCTGACTGATATAACCAGTGGGACGGCAATAATTAATCCGATAAGTATCAAAAACGCACTAAATGCGTCTGTAGGGGCAACTGACATTAGTCCTCCTATGGTTGCAAGAAATATAATAATGGCAGCACCGAGGATCGTTCCAGTTTCCACAGATATACCAGTAGAAACATGCAAAATAAATCCAACACCCTTAAATTGATAAGAGACAATCCCTACATACGCCAGTATAATGACGATAGTTGAAATGAAACTAGCAACTGGACCGTATTTCATATTCAAGACTTGAGAAATAGTATATTTCCCATAGTTTCTAATTTTTGCTGATATAGCCATTAATAGCATGATTCCTATCAAAGAAGGGGTTACATAACCTATGCCTGGCCATATGCCATGTGAGTATGCAATTGAATTCGGTCCACCAGTAACTGTGCCACTTCCGACCCAAGTAGCAAGTAAAGTTCCCATTAAGACAATAGGTCCTAATGACTTTCCAGCAAGAATGAAGTCATCACTATTGGATACTTTTTTAGAATAAATTACCCCCAAAATAATCATAAATATTCCATATCCAATTACATACCAGAGTAAATGGGGATTAAATTCTAGTTCCAATAATACCACCTTCCTTCAATGAAATGATTGTAATATTCAGAAGTAATTGTTATCTTTAATATCTAATTCTAAGTTAAATTTATGTATATATCCAATTCGATTTTTATTAACAATTAAGTCGAAAAACATATTAGTGGAGGTAAAAATGGAAATAAGACAACTAATGTATTTTATAGCTGTTGCAGAAGAGTTAAATTTTGGGAAAGCTGCTGCAAAGTTAGGGATGACGCAACCACCTTTAAGTCAGCAAATAATAAAGCTAGAAGACCATTTGGGAGTCAAATTATTTCAACGAACAAGTAGAAAAGTAACATTAACAGAGGCTGGACAATATTTTTATAAAGAGGTTGTAAAAATTAATGGGCATTTGAGTAATGCCATTAAAGAAACAAGACTTGTTGACAAAGGAAAGCTAGGGGTTATAAAGATAGGATTTGGACCAGATTATGTAACATTAACAAAGTTGTTAAAGATCTATGAAGAAAGGTTTCCAAATGTAGAGATTCATCTAGAACAAATGTCAACGAAAGAACAAATAGCAGCATTAGAAAAAAAAGGTATACAAATTGGTATTTTACCTGGTCCTATTAAGCATAAAAATATTGAATCGAGGGTGGTTCGACATTATCCATTTAATGTGGTATTACCTGTTAATCACCATCTGGCGAATAGCAGTGAGGGGATTGATTTATTTGATTTAAGGGAAGAATTATTTATTATGACGCCGCGTGAGATAGGGTCTGTATATTACGATAAAGTTATTTCCATTTTACAAAACGCTGGTTTTAGTCCCCGAATACGTAAAAAAACGTATGAGTTACAAACAGTAATTCCATTGGTTGCAGCGAATATGGGGGTAGCTATTTTACCAGAAATGTTGAATTATTTTAGACGAGAAGATGTTGCTTTTGTTCCAATAAATCATTGTACTGAAACACTGAATTCTAGTATTGCTTGGAATAATGAAGATCGATCACCTTTAATCCAATTATTTATGAAAATTGCTCAAGAAATATAAGTTGGATGAAGAAGATATGATATTTTGGCAGAGATTTGCATCAGGTAGCAAGCATTTAACATAGTACAGACATTTCCTAACTAAAAATAAACATGAATGCGTGCTCAACAAGGTGCGACTCCGGTTGTGGGTTAAAAAATATATTAAAGAAAACATTTCAATCCACGCACCTATACAAGGTGCGACAGTGATTTACACCTAAATATTTACAGAAAAATTATTTTTTATATGCCTTATTCCGTCTATTATATAAAAATACGATTATAACTTCTATTTTATGTCAAATTCTTGAAAAATACAAAGAAATTTTGGTGCGAATCCCCTAGGGTTTTTATGTGCACTTCAGGTTCGCACCAACGTTTTAATTTAATATGAAAAATAAAGGTTTGTCTTTCTGTAAATAATAACATAAAGTTAAAATAAGTTGTTTATTAAATCACACCTATAAGAAACAAGGTATAAAAAGGAGTGTAACCAAGTGTCCATCATAGATAAATTAAACTTGCAAAAATATACAAATATGTATATCATTAACCAACCAACAGATTATGACATTTTTACTGAGCAACAGACCACGCTTTCCAAAAATCATGACGCTGTCTTTATTTTTGTAGAAACGCTTAATGAAATGGTTTTGTATATTCAAAGATTCCTTGATGATAACCAGCTCTTACAGGAAAAGGGCTATATTTTTTTCGCATACCCTAAAAAAGGTAATACCCGTTATGAAACGTTTGTCCATAGAGATGAAATATTTCCTGCAATGGAAGTAGATGACGATGGTTACATACGTAATAGTGATATTAAATTTGCACGTATGGTAAGTATGGATGAAGTATTCACTGTTGTTGGGTTAAAACGTGAAAAAAAGAAAGCAACAAAAACTACTGCTACAAGTCAGTGCGTAGCCGATTATGAGAAGCATGTTGGAGATGTGGAATTATTGCTAACAGATCATCCTAATGAATTAAAATTTTTCAAAAGTTTAACACCTGGATATCAAAAAGATTGGGCACGTTTTATATTTTCTGCCAAACAACAAAAGACGCGCGATAAACGTCATCGACAGATGCTAGACGTTCTATCCCAAGGGTACAAATCTATGGATTTATACAGACAAAATAAGAAATAACTCTTAGGAGTAAGCCGCTCCCTTTCCTGATCCATGAGATTGAGACTGTTTATCCCGTATGTAAGGCGCTGTAAGACTCCCACTTCAAGGGTTGTGTGTACGGAACAAGTCTAAGTGGGGGATATCAGCATCTAAATGCTCGATACGTTCAGAGCGTTTACGTCATACCATTACGGTACTAACAATCAGAGGGGGATGAAAGACCCCTCCTCTGACTGAAGATTGACTTTATTAGGATACAATGGTTTTAATTCTTTCATGTTGGATGTAGACTTCGAATATGCAACACATATGTTGTAGAAAGCGCGAGGGCTAATAAGAAGCCAGCACATTTAAGCACTGACATGTAAATAGTGACACAATCAAGTTAGTTATTATATGGATGATCAAAATTCCAATCTGATTGATATAATGTTGTAGAGTTACGTTCTACTTTATAAGCGATATGAGACGAATCACTCTTTCCATTTTTACTCCACTTTGCTGAAAAACTAGTGATATATGTTTCATCATCCATCTTTTCTGTTTTTGTTTCATATGTAATATAATAACCATCAATTTCCCTTTTAGAGATGCCTTCTTTTTTAGGAAATGGTTGTAGTGTTTCTTCACCTTCTGTTGCCAATATGATAGCATCTTGTGCAGTAAATGGAGGGAGTGGATCTGAAACATACTGAAAACCTCCCCATATTAATACTAATATGACAATGGGGGATACTAGGCTAATCCATATTGTTTTTTTATTCATTATCCTTTGAGAGAGCAGACGATCGACGGTAGCATAAGATGAACCTATTAATACCCCAATTAAAACTAAGGGGGTATTTAAGAAGAACAATCCAAATATTGCTCCAAATAAGCCGTGAAAGAAGTTGTAAAACCAACTTTTTTTGAAGAAGCCTCTCTGGTAAATATACTCCAATCCTATTGAAATGGGACCACCGTAAAGCAATAGAACAGGTATAATATAAACGCCGTAAACAAGGGTCCAGCCTAAAAAATTCTCTGCTAAATAATAATTAGAATCCTCTTTGGTGATTGGGAATAGGTAAAGAATAGAAAAAAAGATAGCAGTTAATATAGATAACACATAGGAAGTAAGGAATTTTCTTAAGAGGAGTGAAGGGACTTTCATTTTATTCCTCCTTTGCCTAAACCGTTCTTTAAAGTAATTTTTCTTGCAATGATCGAGATCGATATAATGCCAGAATAACTCGAAAAGGGCTATCAGTCTTGATCGCCCTTTTCTTTTACTATAGTGGAGTTAATTATTCGAGTCAATTCAGAAAGGTAAGTTCGTATGCTCAATAGGAAGCTCTATCCTAAAACTAACTAATTAGTTGTATATTTCCTTTCAGCAAAGCTTTGATTCATTTTTTTAAAAAACAGTCAAGCATAACCGCTCTCCCATACGTTGAATTATAACGCATCTAAGATGTTGTAAGACTCCCGCTTTTAGAGGAAAAGACGGGAGAAATAAGTTCAATTGGGAGAGATAATGGCACCTGACTCGTGTAAGTGCTTTTTAGGTTATAAGCTTATAGTACTAACATGCAGCACGCCACCCCTGCTGAATGACGTTTCACTTATGCCATGGATTGACTATGCCATTGTCTGTCTGAGAACCATTCCTCGTTTGTATAGGCCATTTCCCAGAAGGCAAGCTCATATTCTTTCGCGATAATGAATTGTTCTTTCATTTTTTCCTTTTCCTTTTTACTGGATTCATCAGCAATTTGATTCAGCAGATTAATTTGCTCATTGGTCGATTCTTGAAACCAGTCACTGGCATATGTGGCAATCCAGTTTTGATAAATTTTTTCAGTTGGTTTCTCATTTTCATACGTTTTTCCGATATCTGCATAAAGCCAGTAACAAGGTAACATTGCTGCGATGGCTTGCCCTAGACTACCAGAAGCTGCCGCACGATAAAGGTGTGATGTATAAGCATATGCAGTCGGTGCTGGTTTGAAATTCTCCCAGTCGTTATCTGTTATGTGAAGTATTTCTGCATGTTCTTGATGCACTGTCAACTCCGCTTGTGCAGTTCCTTTTGCTTTTTCTGCAAGCATCGCCGTAACTCGGAAATCCTCTGCTAAGGTTGCAGCTAAAGCATGTACTTTTCCGTAGTGCTTCAAATAATAAATGTCTTGAAGAATATAATACTTGAAAATATCTAGTGGTAAATCCCCTTTTGCAATCCCTTTTACAAATGGATGATTCACACTTTGCTCCCAGCTATTAGCAGTTTCCTCTCTTAATGTGTCTGTAAATTGCATAAAAAATTCCTCCTCAGTCATGTTTTTTGAACTGGATCGAGGAAGAAAGGGATATACTTAATAAAGCAATCTATCTATAAACATGGACCTTGGCTACATGTAAACACAGAAATAGATTGCATTGTTAAGTAGTTTTCCACTTCCCTCCGCTGGTATTAACCAGATCAGGTTCTAAGGGTCGTTGTCTCAGCCAATGAAGGCCCCCCTAGTAGAAATTATTACAACTACACTTGAAGGATATCATAGTCTCATATAAAGTCAATCCTATTTTCGGAAATGTAGCTATAAAGGCAGGTTATTGTGTCGAAAGTTTCTACTCATTCCTTCTATAAAGTAATAAAAAACTTGACGCAAAAGAACGTCTGTTCTAAGATGATTGTAATCGAATGGAGGTATTCTAGAAATGAGACCTAGTCTAACTAAGGAGTTAAGTGTGCAAATTTTTAAAGATTTCTATTGGCTGAAAGAAGAACTACAAGCGTTTTGCAGGGAAAATGGGATCAGTGCTTCTGGTTCAAAATTGGAAATCTCTGACCGAGTTGAAGAGTTTCTTCGTACAGGGGAGATTAAAAAACCAATTAGAACATCTAACAAAAATAGCAAAGCTGAAACGAAAGAAGAATTAAGCTTAGCTACAGTAATCACGGAAAACCATCGCTGCGGTCAGCATGTACGAGCGTTTTTTAAGACAGTAATCCCGGGCTTTCATTTTTCCACTCATATTCAAAACTATTTGAAACAAAATGTTGGTAAAACATATCGTGATGTTGTCCAAGAGTGGTATGAGGAAGAAGAACGGAAGAAAGATCCTGCGTACAAGAAGAACATTGCCCCACAATTTGAATATAATCAATTTATTCGTGATTTTTTTGCAGATCCGACTAACCAGGGCAAAGGTCGTGAAGATGCTGTTGAAGCATGGAATAAAATCAAACAGCTTCCGGGTAGTAATAAGTATCAACCAAATCAATAATTCGGAACTTTCCTTGAATACCGAATGCAATGTGCCCCACTCATTTTATGCTTTTGTATGAAAAAAACGCTATTTACCATTATATAACTTATTTATTTTAGGTAGTATTTCAAGAATCTAACATTATAAAGCAAAATTTTTCATCATAGATGGTGGCTTGCGCTCTTGGCGAGCCATGGTGGTTTCTTATCTTATAAAAAAGACTGGCACCATTATGGTAAGAGATGCTAATTTGACTTACAAATGGCTCAAGCTACTGGGATTTTTTCCTGTGAATTCACATGTGGAAGTCATAATAGAGAGCAATTATCTAAGGAAAAGTCAGATTATCTAATGGATAATGTGGTACAACTGCTCTTTTAAAGGATTTAAAAATTTACGAAGAAGAGG
Organism: Virgibacillus sp. 6R; assembly: GCF_001895305.1. Lineage (NCBI taxonomy): Bacteria > Bacillati > Bacillota > Bacilli > Caryophanales > Bacillaceae > Virgibacillus > Virgibacillus sp. 6R. The sequence goes on from NZ_CP017762.1 coordinate 3,559,080, forward strand.
GACTCGTTACATGGAGGGAAATTTAAAAATTCAAACCAAAAGGTTGTCATTAATTCCTTGTTCAGATGAAGAATCTAAATTAGGGCACGAGCTTGCTCATGTGCAGCAGCATCTGATGGAGTTGAAAAAAGACCCGCTCCAATTAGGATGGGGGCCATGGTTCATATCGGATAAAGCGAATAATCAAATGGTAGGAGATGCTGGATTTAAAGGTAAGCCTAATTTGGAGCGCAAGGTAGAAATTGGTTATGGGATCATAGATTCCGCTCGTAATCAAGGGTATGCAACGGAAGCTGTTGAAGCACTGGTAAAGTGGGCATTCGCATCTTCGTATGTAGACAAAGTCATTGCAGAATGTTTCGTTACGAACTTACCATCTATTAAAGTACTTGAAAAAGTGGGAATGAGTCGAATAGCGGTAGAAAAGAATATGCTGAAATGGGAGATTAGCAGAATGAACGTCAAATAGGCTTTGATTAGCTATGTTGACGCTTTTTTATTTGTAACGTTTTGCACCAAGGTTTTGATTGCTAGTTGATGAAAGTATAATACAAGTCCAGTAAGTGTTAAGGTGCTAGCGAGCTGGTAGGGACTGGTTTAGATGCCCTTTATTTAGTAAAGGGAACACAGCGAGCGAGAGTTTGTTCCTCGTTGTATAGGAAACGATAAAATGAGGTGCTTGTGGATAACGAAATAACCGACTAGCCACGTCTGGCACATGAGCCCAGCAACTAGGCGACTATAGAAATGCGCCCTACGATAAGTCATCATCGGTTCGTCTCTAAGAGGAAGGCCGACTAAAAGCGGGCTTGCCGCCCAGACGTCGGCATACCCCAGTTTTAGTGGCATGATTCCTATATCTTTAGTTGATTCGTTCCATTCGCTACGTTGCTAAACGGGCGCCCCGAGCCTTTGTTCCACTATAGGAAAGTATAAGATTTTTTTGGTTTATAGTATAAGAAAAACAAAGGCTTCCGCCATAAGACTTGGCGGCAAGCCAAGTTTTTCTAAAATCTCTCCAATTCAAACGCAGTTACACTAACGTTTATGTTTTTTGTCCTCATAAAATCTATTTTATTTATATCCCCTTCTTTATAAAGAGTTATAAAAGCAATATAGATAGACAGAAGTAACTGTTGAAAAGTTATTTATGGTCAGAGTTTTACCAACGTATAATACAAGCTTTCTTGTTAATCCTGATCACCTGAGTTGAACATAATTGAGCGAACAAATAAAAGACATAATTCTAGTTCTAGAGATTTGAAGAGCTAAACTAAGATAGCCACATATCCATTTAAGGTATGCGGTTATTGTATGTTTACAGCCTAGACAGGCGTTTTGTCATATAGCGAAGAAATACTCATACATTTTAAAAAATCATGTAGCAGTAGTGTATTCTTTATGAAAAAACCACTTGTAATTATTTGTTTCATATAAAGTTCATCACAATCCAATTAAAGCGCTTTATTTATTTTGTGATAGATTGTTGAAAATAGTCGTATTTCCTATGTTACGATCTTAATGAAGGTAAGGAGGTGAAGTGATGGGAGGCGATAAAACAAGAATCATAAAACATCTGATACTAAAAGATAATGTCCAAATTCAAGAGTTAATGATTGAGTTTCAATTAACCAAGCTTGAGGTCAGAGAAACGATTAACAAGATTAACAATTCCTTTAGTAAGGATGTTATTATTTCGAGTGATCAAGCAGTTTACATGACGGAAGCGGCTAAGATGCTTTGCTATAAGAAAATTTTTCGAGAAAAAGGAAAATTATTTAGTCATCATGAATTTGAGACTCGATACAATTTAATCATTATTGTATTGGCTGTAGAGAAAAAATATTTATCCTTATTAGAATTAGCAGATATATGTTTAGTTAGTAAAAACACGATACTAAATGATATGAAATTAATTAAGCAGGATTTAGAGCAAAAAGAGATTGATGTAGACTATTCTCGAAAACATGGATATGTTATGAAAGGTTCAGAGTTTGCCATACGGAATTTGCTGGTAACAGCAGTAAAAGATGTACTTTGTTCTTTAGCAGGAAGAATATTGTTAGAAGAGAAAAACCTGGTAGACAGTTCAAAAATATTCCGATTACGAAAAAGACTGGAAAGAGTAGAAAGCAGGATCGGTATAACATTAACCGATGAACAATTAGATGAACTACCGTATATTATCCATTTTGTTATAAAGCGAGCGAAGAAGCTAGATACGAAGTGGTCTTTTAAAATAGAAAAATATGATATTAAAAATACGGTCGAGTTTCCTGAAATTCGGCAAATGTTTTGGGATTATGATTTTTTAACGCAAAGTGATTTGCTCTATTTATCCTTACAAGTTCTAGCTTCTAATATGGTAGAGTCAGCACTTGCTATTACAGATGGTGATGAAGTATCAGAAGCTACGGATAAATTTATTGATAATATTGAAGCAAATTTGCGATGCATATGCATCGAAGAAATGAATTAAAGAATAAAGTGCTGCTTCATATGAGACCTGCCATCTACCGAAGTTTACTCGGTTTTCAAATCAATAATCCATTGACACGAGAATTTTTGGATCAATATCATGAAATTTACTGTGTGGTCAAAAAATCGGTTAAGCCCTTTCAGGATATTATTCACAGAGAGCTGTCTAAAGAAGAAATTGTTTATCTGTGTATGATCGTTTTAAGTTGGATTTATGAAGCAGAGGAAACGGAAACTATATTCAAAGCAGTAGTGCTATGCCAAAGTGGAACATCTATTTCTAAATTATTATTAGTTACATTGCAAGCTATGTTTCCAGAAATAGACTTTATTGGTGCATATTCAGTAAGACAGTTTGAGCAAGATGGGGAAGAAGTTGATTTTATCTTCACAACAGTTCCAATCAACGATAAAAGAGCAACGTTTATTGTTCCGCCAATATTGGATAGCCAAACTCGGATAGATTTAAGAAATCGAGTTCAAGGTGAGATGAGAAACAACAGCGATCCGTTAGTACGATCACTTATGAAGGTCATTCAGCCATATATTCCAAGTCAATACATCGATGTTGTTTCAAGGAAAGTATGTTGTATGTTAGCAAAGCAACATGCTTCAGAAGTACAAACAGATAATGGATCAGACCAATTTAAATTTTCCATTGATCATATAAGTATCCTAAAAGAAAGCATCGATTGGGAAGAACTCGTTGATATTTCAATGTTTCCTCTTTTTAGAAGAAACAGTATTACACAACATTATATAAATAAAACAAAGAACGTTTTTTATAGCAATTATGATCGAATGTTGATTGCTGAAAATGTTTATTTGCCTCATGTGGCTGCTAAGTTTGGGGTAAAGAAAATGGATTTTCAAATCGTCGTTTTAAAGAAACCAGCTTTTACACCTAATGGGGAAGAAGTAAAGATTGTTGTAGCCTTAGCTCCTTCTGTTGAAAATGATCATGTACCAACTTTAATTAAACTAAATAATCTGTTTATGGATAAAAACGTCATGTATCAAATGATGAAGGAAGAAAATATATTCACCATCCAGAGCATTCTTAACAGGCTAGGAGGAGCAGAAGATGAATTTTGCAAATTTGTTTCAGAAGGAATTAATTAAACTACATGCTGAATTTAATTCAACACATGAAATGTTTGAAGTACTTAGTAATGATTTAATAGATAACGGTTACGCAGAGACTTCCTTTAAACAAGCGATTATGGAAAGAGAAAAAGAGTTTCCAACAGGCCTGTCTACGGAAAAGGTACAATTGGCAATTCCGCATACAGATACAAAACATATTAAAAAGCCATTTATATACGTTGTTAAACTAAATCAGCCATTGCGATTTTTACAAATGGCGACGACAGATACATGGCTTGATATAAATATCATATTTATGCTTGGAATAAAAGAGCCGTCAAAACAAGTTGGGCTACTTTCATTAATTATAGATAAGTTCAAGGATGAGCAATTTGTGAACACGTTTCATTCTATTACATCCGAAGAAGAATTGCTGGCAATACTACAAAAACAATTTAGGAGTGAAGATGAATGAAAAAAGTAATTGTAGCCTGTGGTTCAGGTGTAGCTACAAGTCAAACAGTAGCATCGAAAGTGAAATCAATACTTGAAGAAAATGGTGTTCGTGCAAGTGTAGAAGCAGTTGATATTAAGTCATTAGATCAATATATAAAAACGAGTGATGTTTATATTTCAATCACAAAAAATACAAAAGAATATGATATTCCTACTCTAAATGGAATAGCTTTCTTGACCGGTATGGGAATGGAAGAAGAAACACAAAAACTACTCGATGCACTAAAGTAAATTGTACTTCTTTGCCACTGGGTAATCTATATTACGAAAAGTAATCTAAATTGCCCAGTCAAGCTATGATAACTATTTATCTATTATTAGGGGGGGAAAATCATGGACCTGCTAAAAACAATATTTTCATATATTTTAGATTTAGGTGCTTCTGTATTTGTTCCTGCAGTTATGTTGTTAATTGGAATATTTGTAAAAATGAAATTTAAAAATGCTTTAAGTGCAGCAATTACTTTAGGAGTCGCCTTTTTAGGAATGAACCTTGTGATTGGCTTTATGCTTGATGCTTTAACACCAGCGGCTCAAGCTTTAGCAGAGCGAACAGGCATTGAATTAACAGCTGTTGATGGTGGTTGGACAACTGCTGCTTCATTATCCTGGGCTTGGCCATATGCTTTTCTACTGTTTCCTATTCAGCTCGTCATTAATGGAGTGATGCTTCTATTAAATAAAACAAAGACATTGAATGTCGACTTATGGAATGTATGGGGAAAAATTTTCACAGCTGTACTTATTTATGGTGTAACCGGAAGCATGTATATCGCTCTCATTGGTTCAGCAATTGTAGTTGTACTTGAATTGGTATTTGCTGATTTGAATCAAAAACAGATCGAGACGTTAACAAATATTCCAGGTGTTACAAGTTCCCATAACTTTTTCTTAATTGGTACATTATTAATGCCGATTGATTGGCTCTTAAGAAAATTTAAAGTATTTAATAGAGAAATGGATGCAAGTGCATTAAAAGATAAAATTGGTATTTTTGCTGAAAATCATGTAATGGGTTTTATTATCGGGTTTCTTTTGGGCTTAGCAGCAGGCTATTCAGTAGCTGATTCACTAATTTTGTCGATGCAAGCAGCTGCCGCATTAACGTTATTCCCAATGGTAGCTAAATTATTTATGCAAGCGCTATCCCCGTTATCAGAAGCCATTAATGATTATATGAAAAAACGCTTTAAAGATCGGGAAATATTTATTGGACTTGATTGGCCGATATTAGCTGGATCAAGTGAAGCATGGGTTGTTATGACGATTCTGGTTCCGATTACGTTATTCTTTGCCTTTATATTACCAGGAAATGCAGTACTTCCATTTGCGGGAATTCTAAATATTGGGCTTGCTGTACCGGCATTAATTGTAACCGGTGGTAATTTGTTACGAATGCTGGTGATCTGTACGATTACCACGCCAGTATTCCTATATGCCGCAACGTATTTTGCCGATATTATGACAAACCTAGCACATTCAACAAAAGCGGTTGAATTAGAAGCAGGTCAGCAAATCACCTGGAGTACGGTTGAATACCCTGCATTTAGATATATTTTAACGGAGCTTGGGAGTTTCAGCATGGTAGGAATTGGATTGGCTGTTGTATGGGCGTTAGGATTTATCCTGTACCGGAAAGAAATGTTAAAACGGACGGAAGAACTAAAGGTAGAAAAATAGTCGGTGATGAAATGCTTTATCCTGAATATAAGATGCCGTAAGTCTTGGTAGCCAAAGAATAGGAAGAAGCTTAAGTGGGAGATAACCCCACCTAAATTCTCGAATCGTTCAAAGACCTTCAGGTCATACCCTTGTGGTACTAACATTCAACAGGAGATGAAGAATCTTGAATGAAGTTTCACTTTATACATTAACATTAAATCCAGCTATTGATCGATTATTATACTTGAATGAAAAATTGGAAAGAAGAAAAAGCAATCGAATTACGGAAGTTTCTTATGATATTGGCGGAAAAGGAACCCATGCTTCTTACGTTATGTCGAAATTAGGAGTAAAAAACCTAGCTCTAGGATATGCAGGGAGTCAGAATATAGATAAGTTTAAACAGATTTTAAGTGAAAAAAACATGGAACATGACTTCACGATTATAGATGGTAGAACCACCAGGGAATGCTATATCATATAGAACCGGAGCAAGTCTCAGCCGGCTCTATCATGTTGACAGAAAAAGGATTTCATGTAGAAGAAGCTGATATAAAGCGACTTTTTGAAAGGATAAAAGCTAGAGTGAAAGCGGAAGATATGGTATTAATCGCCGGTTCATTACCAACTAATTTCACAATCGATAATTTAAGACAATTATTACGTATTTTAAAAGAAATTGGTTGTTTTATCCCGCATGTAAGGTGCTGTAAGACTCCCACTTTAAGGGTTGGAGTGTACGGAACAAATCTAAATGGGAGATAACATCACCTAAATGCCCGATTCGTTCATCTAACAATCAGTGTGGGATGAAAGAAAACCCTACGGATTGAAGATTCACTTTATTGCTTGTGACTTATCTGGTGAGGCAATTAAATTAGCTGTCAAAATGAAGGTAGATTTTATTAAACCAAATGAATTTGAATTAAATCAGCTAAAAGCTTTTCATGAAAGTTTATTCGATACAGTAAAAAGACTAAACCAAGACATTGATTATGTAGTTACTTCGTTAGGCGAAAAAGGCAGCTACTGTGGGTATGATAGAAAGATCTATCGTGTCATTCCACCAAAGGTAAAAGAAGTAAACGATACTGGTGCTGGGGATTGCTTTGTTGGTGCCTTTTTAGCTGGGCTGGCGAATCAGCTTTCGATAGAAGAAATAGTAAAGCTGGCTAGTGGTTGTGCTGCAAGTAAAGTGATGAACAAGGATAGTTCAACGTTTGATGTGAAGACGGCAATGGAGTTAAAGCAACAAGTAAAAATCACTCAACTATAAGGTGGCGATAACATTGTTATATCAAGAGGAAAGAGAACAGTTGGCTGAGATTGTGAAAAAAATGTTCTCTCGATATGAGACGAACACAGCTGGGGGAAATGTTAGTGTCAGGATAAATGATCAACATATTATTATGACACCAACCCATATGTCGCAAAAATACCATTGTGATATATCTCCGTACCAAGTTTTAGTGGTTGATATGGATGAAAATATAGTTGAAGGTGATGGCAGAATTACAAGAGAAATTAATATGCATATGGCATGCTATAAACATAATCGAGAGATTGGCTGTGTACTCCATGCACATGCACTTCAATCAATGTTTTTTGCAACGATGGGGATAGATATGCCCAATTTAACAGAAGCTACGCAAAAATTTGGGAATATTCCATGTCTGGATTTTGCTCCTGCAACTTCGAGAGAATTAGCTGAAAAAGTGAAACATTATTTGGAGAATAAAGCCTTAGAATCTGTAATTAACGCCATTTTATTGAATAAGCATGGGGTGTTAATAACAGATACAAATTTAATAAAAGCTTATGATAATCTGGGGCGTCTGGAATACAATGCATACATTGCCGAAAAAGCGTTACTGTTTGATAAGTTAGGCATTTGTAAGATTGAAAATAAAGAGCTGAATTATAACGTAGATGAATAAGGAAAAGCTTTTTCTTCATTTATGTATTTTTCTTTCGGCATTATGTCTGCTCATTTCCGTGTTCACGAAATGGATGATTTCTACTATGTTAGCTCTAATTTTGGCAATCATAGCTCAAAGTAAATACAGAAAATGGTATCCTCATAAGGCAAGATCGTATAAGGAATTAATTCAGAAAGAATACGAGAAAGAGCAATTTAGTAAGTCGGAAAATAAATAATAATTAATCAATAATGATATTCAAAAAGAGGACAATGGATATGAGATCAGCTAAGAATTAACGTACTAGAAAAACTTTTTCTTTCGTACGATATGTCCCTGTTATCTGAACCAATGTTAGCTCAGGTATCTCAGCACTTCGCCTTTCAATTTCAACATCATTAGAGGAAGAGAAATTGCGGTGCTTTACTTGAGGGATTGAATTTTCTACTGCGCTCTTAACTTCAGTACTATATTTTATACATTCTAATGTATGAGGAAATTTGTTTAGGTCATTAACTACTACTTTTTGAACATTCACGAATAATAATTACAACGGAGGGTTTACTGATGAAATATTTAAAAGAAGAGAGAAAACAAATTGTTGAATATGGAAAGAAATTAATCGATTCTAGGCTAACCGTTGGAACCGGAGGAAATATTAGTATTTTTGATAAAGAGTCAGGGCTTATGGGAATTACACCAAGCGGGATTGAATATCATAATTTAACTGAGGAAGATGTCATCATTATGGATTTATATGGTAATGTGGTTGAGGGGGAGCTAAGACCATCCAGTGAACATCAAATGCATTCCATTGTCTATAAAAATAGATATGATGCAGTTGCTATGATTCATACGCATGCTTTGTATTCCACAACGATTTCTTGCTTGAATGTTGATTTACCGGCTATTGATTATCTTGTTGCTCATGGTGGAGGAAAAAATATCCGTTGTGCTAATTACGCAACATACGGCACAAACGAATTAGCTGAGAATGCGCTGGAAGCAATGAAAGATAGAAAAGCAGTATTATTAGCCAACCATGGAATCAATGTAGTGGGCAGTTCTCTTGCAGAAGCTTATGCAATTACAGAGCAGTTGGAATTTTGTGCCCGCTTGTACTGGCAAGCAAAAGCAATCGGGAATCCAGTCATCTTATCAGATGAAGAAATGACGATGATGGTGGAACGCTTTAAGGATTATGGACAACCTAAGGTTAATTGAAAATAAAATAAATATTTTCCAGTAATGTTTGTAAATAATATACGTATCTATTTTTCACACTTATTACGTTTTGTTTTGACTGATGGAATCCGAAAAAAATAAATAATTTATGGTTTAGACAATCCCCACTGAGATGAGGGGATTTTTCTTTGTTTTTAATAGTAGTTTAAGTTTATGGTTATTGTTTTCGCAATATTTATAAATTTAAGTATTGACAAATTTGTGGCCGTGGTGATAATATTTGTATAACATAATTTAATATGTCGTTTATAAAACGTTATATAATTAGTCGTTTCATAAAATAGTATATGAATGGAGGTGTTAGTTTGAATGATAAATCCATTTACGATATTACGATTATTGGAGGTGGACCAGTAGGCTTATTTGCTGCTTTTTATGGTGGAATGCGGCAGATGAAGGTGAAAATTATTGAAAGTTTGCCGCATTTAGGAGGACAGTTGTCTGCACTATATCCAGAGAAATATATTTATGATGTTGCTGCCTATCCAAAAGTGAAAGCTCAGGATTTAATTGATCAGCTTACAGAGCAAGCAATGCAATTTTCCCCAACTGTGGTACTTAATCAAACTGTTGAAAAAGTAGTGAAAATAAATAGTGAACACTTTCAGCTCACTACAGATAAGGAGGTGCATTATTCAAAAACCATTCTTATTACGGCAGGTATTGGGGCGTTTGAACCACGCCGTATAAAACTAGCTAACGCACTTGCGTATGAAGGAAAAAACTTACACTACTTTGTTCAAGACATCAAACGTTATAAGGGTAAAGATGTCTGTATTTTAGGAGGTGGAGATTCAGCGGTAGATTGGGCAATGATGATTGAACCAATCGCGAAAAGTGTTACGGTCATACATCGTAGGGAGCAATTTCGAGCACATGAACATAGTGTCGCGAACCTTTATGCATCGAGGGTTGAAATTTTCACACCTTTTCAATTACAGGAAATTTATGGAGAAGAGCAGATAGAGGAAATCATTCTTCAAAAGGTAAAAGGAACGGAGAAAATTAAATTATCATTAGATGAATTAATTGTGTCTTATGGTTTTATCTCTTCTTTAGGTCCGATAAAGAAATGGGGTTTAGAATTTGCGAAAAACTCCATTAAAGTAGACTCGGCAATGAATACAAATATCCGAGGTATTTATGCTGCTGGCGATGTTGTGACCTTTTTTGGAAAAGTGAAGTTAATAGCTTCAGGATTTGGCGATGCTGCTACCGCCATTAGTAGTGCAAAAACCTATATAGATCCAAACGCTAGGCAACAACCGCAGCATAGTACTACACTTTTTGAAAAATGGGAGAAAGTACACAGTTAAGAAAGGAGAAATCAAAGAGTGGCATTTGTAATCACCTCCCCTTGCTTACATGAAAAATCAGCTGAATGCGTAGAAGTATGTCCGGTAGATGCTATTCATTCGGGAAAAAACATGTATTACATAGACCCCGATATCTGTATTGATTGTGCCGCGTGTGAAACAGCTTGTCCGGTTCAAGCTATATATGCAGAAGAAGATGTTCCTGACGAAGAGAAGGAGTACATTGAAATGAATAGAGATTTTTTCCCTGTCTAGTTTTTTATAAAGTGTTTGCTTTAATACAATGATAGGTAGGTGAAACCATGTTTTTTAATAAAATAATGGAAACGCTTTCGAAACAAGGAATGGAAAAAATTCAATTATCAAGACTTCAACAAACCGTTCGAACCGTATATAACAAAACTCCTTTTTATCAAAAAAAATTTACGGAACTAAATGTAAAACCTAATGATATTCAATCTTTAGAAGATATTCGTAAGCTACCATTTACACAGAAAAAAGATCTTAGGGATAACTATCCGTTTGATTTATTCGCACTGCCTATAAGTCAAGTAGAGAGAATTCATGCGTCCAGTGGTACTAGTGGAAAACCAACTGTTGTAGGCTATACAAGAAATGATTTGGAAGTATGGGCGGAAATCGTTGCAAGAGCAATTGCTGCATGTGGAGGAGAACCAGACAGTGTTCTGCAGAATACGTTCGGTTATGGGCTGTTTACCGGAGGACTCGGTTTACATTATGGCTCAGAAAAACTAGGAATGGCGACAGTTCCCGTTTCAGGAGGGAATACAGAGAGGCAAATATTATTAATAGAGGATTTTAAACCGACCGTTATTGTTGGTACACCTTCTTATATCTTGAATATCGCTGACAAAATGGAGCAATTAGGCAAAGATGCGCGTGATACTAGTTTAAAATACGGTATCTTTGGTGCAGAACCTTGGTCAGAAGAAATGCGTAAAGAATTGGAAAAAAGATTAGGAATCAAGGCCATGGATATTTATGGATTGAGTGAAGTGATGGGACCCGGAATTTCCTTTGAATGTCTGGAAGCACAATGTGGATTGCATGTCGCAGATGATCATTTTTTTATTGAGGTAATTGATCCAGATACATTAGAACCTGTAGCAGAAGGGGAGGAGGGAGAGCTCGTTTTCACCAGTTTGACAAAAGAAGCATTTCCAATCATCCGCTATCGTACTGGGGATATAGCCTCCATTACTTCGGAAACTTGTATATGCGGGAGAACAACAACAAGGATGTCGCGGGTTAAAGGAAGAATTGATGATATGCTCATCATTCGTGGGGTGAATGTTTACCCTTCTGAAGTGGAAAGTGCGCTATTAGAATTAGAGGAGCTAGTACCACATTATCAACTCTATGTCGTTAATCAAGGAGCACTAGATAAAGTCATATTGAAAGTAGAAATCAACGAAAGTATCTACAATAATTTAAACAGAAATTTAGAGCATGAAACAATAAAAGCGCTTGCTAATAAGGTGTTTCAGCAGTTAAAAAGTAAGTGTTTAATTAGTGTAGATATTAACATTGAACATCCAGGATCAATTCCAAGGTCAGGAGGAAAAGCCATCCGCATTGTTAGAGATACCAAAATGAAAGTATGAATAATAAAAACGGAGGAGTTGCAGGGTATGAGAACAATTCCATTCCATCAGTTAACAGCAGATGAAAAATATGAGCACTTCATGGAGCGAATTGAAAATAATGAAAAAATTGAAGCGGGAGATTGGATGCCGGACGAATATAGGAAGGCATTAATCCGGTTAATTTCCATGCATGGTATGAGTGAAATTATGGGTGCACTGCCTGAAAAAGAATGGGTACCAAAAGCACCTACTTTGCATCGAAAATTAGCAATTATGGCTAAGGTTCAGGACGAAATGGGGCATGGTCAATTACTTTTGCGAGTAGCAGAAGATTTAATCAAACCATTTAACAAAACAAGAGAAAATATGATGCAAGATTTATTTACAAAAAAGCTTAAGTTTCATAACGTCTTCCATATGCCTGCGCCGTCTTGGGGGGATGCCGCTATTATTGCTTGGCTTGTTGATGGGGCTGCCATTTTATCACAGACGATGATGTTACATACATCCTACGGTCCATACGGGAGAGCGCTAAAACGAATTTGTCAGGAAGAATCGTTTCATGCAAAGCATGGCGAAAGCTTAACATTGGCATTGGCAAGCGGAACGCAAAAACAAAAGGACATGTTGCAAGGAGCGCTTGATCGCTGGTGGGAATCGTTACTCACCTTTTTCGGACCAAAGTCTAAAAAAGAAACTGGTCACTCAAATGTTGATATTAACTTAAAATATAAACTTAGAACGAAAACAAATGAGCAATTAAGACAGGAGTTCTTGACAAAGTACGTACCAAAAATGGATCTACTTGGGTTAACCATCCCTGATGAAAATCTGTACTTTGATGAAAGTACCCAAGAGTGGCATTATACGGAACCTGATTGGCAGAATTTTAAAAGGATTGTGTCAGGAAATGGACCGGAGTCGGACGCAAGAATCGCATTACGAAAGAATTCTTATCAAAACAGCCAATGGGTGCGTGATGCATTAAAAACATATAAAGAAAATCGAAGCGAACTTGTTGGATAAAAGCTAAAAGAGGTGCGCCAAAGCAGGAAAGCCGCGTATCGCATTCAAAAAATTGAGTGTTAAAGCGAAAAGTTGCGCAACATAGCCAAAAAGCTGTGCTCCAAAGCGAGAAAATCGCGCATCGCAGCTAAAAGAGGTGCGCCAAAGTGTGAAAGTCGCGCATCGCAACTAAAAAGTTGTGCACCAAAGTATGAAAGTCGTGCATCATAGCCAAAAAATTGTGCGTTGAAGTGATAGATCGAGAGCATGATGGAGGGAAGCAACAATGAGTGGAAGCGAATTTTATGAGGAATTTGAAGTGTTTAGTCGAAAAAGGGATGGGCTGCCATTAGAGCATCGCTTTAGTTTAACGGCACCTAATAAGGAAATGGCTTATGTTATGGCGAAAGAAAATTTTTTTCGTCGTGAGTCTCTGAAAGAATTATGGGTTGTAAATCGGAAAGAAATCAGAAAGATGACACAAGAAGAACGTGAAGCATTTCAGCTACTAGATAACAAGGCTTACCGGGAAACTCGAGGGTATATAAATCTCCCTAAGAAATGGAAAGAATTAAAACAAAGTGTAAACACGGAGGAGGGGTAAGGAAATTGCAACGAGATGAGTTTATTTTATGTGAGTTGCTTTATCAGTTTGCTGATGACAACTTCATTCTCGCCTATCGCGGATCGGAATGGCTTGGATTGGCACCGCATATTGAAGAAGATGTTGCCTTTTCTTCCATTAATCAAGATATGATGGGGCATGCGGTAATGTATTACAGCTTACTTGAAGAAATCGGGGCAGGAAATATGGATGATCTCTCGCACTCCAGAAAACCACAAAACTTTCGCAATGCCATTTTGCTTGAATTAAAAAATGGTTCCGGTCACTATCTGGAGAATCCTGATTATGATTGGGCTTTTACCGTCGCTCGGAATTTTCTCTTTAGTGTTTTCAAACAAGTTCGTTTAGAAGCACTTACGCAATCAAGCTATGAACCACTAAAGCAAACTGCTGTGAAAATTTTGTCCGAACACTATTATCATTTCATGCATTGGGAAACTTGGTTTATGCAGTTAATGTCGAGTACCAAGGAAGCACGTGAACGGATGGAACAAGCGGTTCTACGATGTTGGAAAGAGTTTGCGGGAGTGATTTCAATAGGCATGTACAGTGCGGAAATGAATAAGCGGAAATTGATTTGCAGTGAAGCTGATTTACGAAAGGCATGGCTCGATAAAATGGAAAACGTATTTCAAAAGTTGAAGTTCAAGATAGAAGAACCACCAGGAATGGAAAGTGGAAATGGACGTAATGGAGAGCATACGGATGATCTTACGGAGGCATTGAAAGTGTTAAATGAAGTATACGGAGGTGACAAAGAAGCAGTTTCCTGGTAACAAAGGTGAGATGAGGGATGATTAAGATGAAAAATTCACATCTAAAGGATGAAGTACGTCGCGTACTGCAGCAAGTGACAGATCCAGAAATGCCATTTATTAATATTGTTGAACTGGGGATGCTCGAGGATATAACGATTCAAGATGATGATTTTGTTCAAGTGACGCTATTGCCAACATTTAGCGGTTGTCCGGCATTAGACATGATTAAAGCCGATGTGAAAGAAAAGGCAAAAAAATTATTAAACGAATGGAATAATGACCTTATGATTGAAGTTATATTTAGCTTTCATCCTCCGTGGACAACGGATCGAATCAGCGAGGAGGGAAAAGAAAAGTTAAAACGGAATGGGATTTCTCCACCGCCAGCACAGTATACTGCAGGTGAATCTTGGAGAATTGCATGCCCTTATTGTAATTCCATGTACACAACAATGGAGAATATTTTCGGACCAACAGCATGCCGAAGCATTCTTTATTGTAATCAATGTAAAAATCCATTTGAAGCAATGAAGCCAATCGCTAATTTATCCCGCATATAAGGTGCCGTAATCCTCCCGCTTTAAGCACCTGAGCTGGTACAAAAGGGTTTAAGCGTTAGAAGATGGCAACTAAATGCCCGATTCGTTCAACTAACATTCAGTAGGAGATGAAGAAAATTCCTACTGAATGAAGATTCACTTTATCCCGCATGTAACTTGCAGTAAGACCTCCACTTCCATGCTACGAAGAAAAACCTAGGAGGTTAGGTGGGAGGATCTAACTGCAAGTAAATGCCCGATTGGTTCATCTAATCATCAGTGAGAGATAAAAGAAAACTTTACTGATGAAAATTCAATTTATTCGAAAGGGTGGAAAAATAATGGTTAAGTTAATTGCACTTTATAAACAGCCGGAGGACAAAGCTGCTTTTGATGAGCACTATCAGAATGTTCATACGCCGATTACAAAGAAGATACCTGGGTTACGTAAGATGGAGGTTACGAAAATTGTTGGTTCGCCTACAGGAGAAAGTAAGTATTATCTGTTATGCGAAATGTTTTACGACGATCATGAATCATTAAAAGCTGCGATGAAAACCAAAGAAGCAAAAGCCTCTGGAAAAGACCTGATGTCATTTGCAGGCGACTTGGTTACCATGATGATCGGTGAAGAAGTTGAATAACTATCAATTTATTAAGGCTTGGACTGACAATGGGATTGGAAAATTAGAGTTGCAACGCCCGGAAGTTTTAAACGCCATCAATCGATCCATGGTAGTAGAGATTTTAGCTGCTTTACGGAATTTTGATCAGTTAGAACAAGTAAAAGTTATTGTCCTATCTGGCGCTGGCAGGTCATTTGCTGCTGGAGCAGACATTAAGGAAATGGCGGAAGAAAATGCGATTTCCATGGAGATGAAAAATCAATTTGCTGACTGGGACAAAATATCATTAATTAAAAAGCCTGTTATAGCAGCTGTTCAGGGATTTGTCCTTGGTGGTGGATTTGAGCTCGCATTATGTGCCGATATAGTATTTGCTGCAGCAAGCAGTAAGTTTAGATTTCCGGAAGTTCAGCTTGGCGTCATGCCAAGCGCTGGCGGAACTGTAAAATTAACCAAGCTGATGGGAAAAAGAAAGGCACTGGAATTTCTTTGGACTGGAAATCAACTTAAAGCAGAAGAAGCAAAGCATTGGGGTATCGTTAATCAGGTTGTTCCAGATGAACTTCTTTTGCAGGAGACAATCGCTTTTGCTAAAAACTTGGTAAAGCAGCCTGCTTTATCCCTACGGTTAATCAAAGACACGGTTGAAAAGGCAGAAGACTTGCCCATATATGAAGCAATGCAATATGAACGGAAAAATTTCTATTTACTTTTTGCTTCAGAGGATCAAAAAGAAGGTATGCAGGCTTTTATGGAAAAACGATCACCTCATTTCAAAGGGAAATAGGGGGATGCGACAAATGTATGAAACGATTCGTTATGAAATAAAGGATAAGGTTGGCTGGCTGACATTGAACCGACCTGAAAAATTGAATGCGTTTACGAATACGATGAATCAGGAAATCATCGATGTGTTGAAAAAAGTAGAAAATAATAATCAAGTTCGTGTACTTGTTATTACCGGTGCAGGAAAAGCATTCTGCTCCGGTGAAGATATAAGCAGTTTACAAGCAGATATGAACTTGGGAGAAATTATTAAATCTCGCTATAAGCCAATGATGGAGAAGCTTGCACAAGTAGAAAAGCCGGTTGTAGCCTCGGTAAACGGTGCTGCAGCAGGCGCTGGGTTTAGTCTGGCACTTGCATGTGACTTTCGAATCGCATCAGAAAAGGCTTCCTTTATGGAGGCATTTATCCATATCGGTTTGATTCCTGATTCCGGAAATTTATATTATCTGCCACGGATTGTCGGTCTAGCCAAGGCATTGGAGTTAGCCATTTTAGGAGAGAAGCTAAAGGCTGATGAAGCGAAAAGGCTTGGTATTGTGACAAAAGTTGTCAAGCCTAATGAATTGGAAAAAGAAACAGCTGCTTTTGCTGAACGGTTAGCTAATATGCCAACAAAAGCTATCGGCTTAATTAAACGCTACATGCAAAAAAGCTTTGAAACGAACTTGAGTAACATGCTGGATTATGAAGCTTACGGACAGGAGATTGCCGGGGGAACAGAAGACTATGTAGAAGGGGTTCAGGCATTTCTTGCAAAACGTTCCCCTGAATATAAAGGATATTAAACAAAAGGAGAGATGAATATGGTAAAAACACATGAAAAACCAATATTTATAAAAGAGGTAAAACGTGATATGTACCAAATGGTTATTAACGGAAAGCCAGCTGATGCCAAATCAGGTGAGATGATGACTGTTTACAATCCTGCAACAGGTAAGCCAATTGCCGAAGTGCCAAAAGCTGATCGAGAGGATGTAGACATTGCTGTGGAAGCCGCTCGAACTGCTTTTGATCATGGGAAATGGAAGCGTTATCCAGTCGGTAAGCGCGCTCGTATATTAAATAAAATTGCCTCTATCATGCGAGGACGATTTCGTGAATTAGTGGAGATGGAAGTTATCAATAGCGGTAAAACACTATCCGCAGCTCAAGGTCAGGTCATGCAGGCAATTGAGGATTTTGAATTCTATGCAGGCGCAATTGTAGGGCATCGCGGTGATGTAAATAATGTGCCGGGACAGTTTTTTAATTATACACAGAAGGAGCCTACTGGTGTAGCAGCACAGATTATACCTTGGAATTACCCGATGATGATGGCGGCATGGAAAGTAGCACCTGCGATTGCTGCAGGCTGTTCGGTCGTGCTAAAACCAGCTAGTTTAACACCAATTACGGCTATTTTGTTAGCAGAAATTTGTACAGAAGCGGGTGTACCGGATGGAGTCGTCAATGTGGTGACTGGACCGGGTACAACGATTGGTGCTTACTTAACAGAGCATGAGGCAATTGATAAGGTTGCCTTTACTGGAGAGACGAGTACGGGTAAAGATATTATGGCAAAAGCTTCAGAAACCTTAAAACGGGTAACGTTGGAATTAGGCGGAAAGTCTCCTAACATCGTGTTCCCGGATGCAGATATGGATGCTGCTGTTAACGGATCGATCTTTGGTATCTTCTATAATACTGGTCAATCCTGTGAAGCGAGATCGCGGTTATTTATCCATGACAGTATTTACGATGAATTTATGGAAAGCTTTCTTGCCAAGACCAGTCAATTAATTATCGAAGACCCATTGTCCGAGAAGTCTCATGTTGGAGCGATTATTAGTCAAACACAGCTGGAAAAAATTCATAGCTATGTAGAAGAAGCAAAAAAAGAAGGAGCAACCGTTCTAGCTGGTGGACACCCTTTAAAAGTGGAAGGATTTGAAGATGGTTATTGGTATGCACCAACGATTATTACAGGGGTAACAAACGATATGAAAATTGCCCAAGAGGAAGTATTTGGTCCCGTCGTAGTAGTCATGAAATTTACTGATGAAAAAGAAGTTATCCAGCTAGCTAATGATACGAGATATGGTCTTGCTGCTGCTATTTGGGCAAAAGAACAGGGACTAATTAAGCGCGTGTCGGATGGACTCCAAGCAGGCGTTGTCATGGTAAACTGTCCATTCTCTGCTTTTCCGGGAACTCCTTTTGGCGGATATAAAGAGTCCGGTTTTGGCCGTGAACTAGGTATTGAAACTCTTGATCTGTATACTGAAACAAAAAGTGTCCTTTCCTATGCAGGAAGAAAGCCGCTTAATCCATTTAACTTATAAGAAGAACGGCTAACCTCAAATACGAAGACCATTGCACTCTTAGAGAGATATTGGTCAGATAAAAGCGAACGAATATCCACTTATGGAAAAAGTTCGCTTTTTACCCTTATGAGTACTATTCAATAAAAGGGGGATTGGGGGTGGCTTACTTTTCATCTTATATCCATCCACTGTGATAATTGAAATTAAAACATCCGGACGAGTTAAAATCAATCTTACAATAGCACAATAAAAAAGTCGAAAGTGATACCGCATCTTTTCAAGGAGTAGCACTCTTAACCGCCCACAACATGTGTCTTAATTTAATGAAAATATGTTACAGTTGAACGATGAAATGACTGTTCATTTCTACCCACTTTTTAAAGTTCCTTTTACAGAAAAACATTTGGTCAGCTGATATTCGGTACGAGCAAAAAATGTTCATGAGTGAGAAAGAATAGAGAAAGGGGATTTTTCAGATGAGTGATTGTTTAGTCGTCGTTGGAGCGGGAGTAATGGGGCGGGGAATTGCTTATGTCGCTTCATTAGGTGGTTATTTTGTGAAGCTTGTTGATATGAAACAGGAAATACTGGAGCAAGCAAAAGCAGAAATTAACAAGCTTTATGAGAAAGGAATCTCTCATGGGAAGGTAACGGAAGCTAAGGCAAATGAGGGAAAGGCTAATATTTGTTATGAAACAGAGTTGGAAACAGCAGTGAAAGATGCCACGATTGTTATTGAGGCTGTACCTGAAGTGAAAGAAATAAAGAGGAAAATATTTGAAAAAATTGATCGTGCTGCACCAAGGGACTGTGTGTTTGCCACAAATACATCGACGATGAGCCCAACGGAAATAGCTTCATATACAACCAAACCAGATTTAGTAATTGCCATGCATTTTTTTAATCCCGTTCATAAAATGCCACTGATTGAAATTATCCGTGGCTTGGAAACAAGTGATGAGACAGCTGAATTCGCTGAAAGAGTTGCCCGGAAAATGGGAAAAGAAACAGTGACTATCCATGAATTTCCGGGATTTGTAACAAGCCGTATTAGCTGTTTAGTTGGGAATGAAGCATTTTATATGCTACAGGAAGGACTGGGAACTCCGGAAGAAATCGATAAAGCTATTAAACTAGGATTAAATTATCCGATGGGACCGTTTGAGTTAGGAGATTTAGTCGGCTTAGATACAAGACTTCATAATCTCCGCCATTTACATCAAACATTAGGCGATAAATATCGTCCCGCACCACTTCTAGAACAATATGTAAAAGCTGGGAGATTAGGACGTAAAACAGGAAAGGGCGTTTACAACTATGAAGGAGAGGGAGATGAATGAAAGAAGTTGTCATTGTTGATGCAGTAAGAACCCCAATCGGCCGATATAATGGTTCTTTAAAATTTGTACGTCCGGATGATTTAGCGGCAGTGGTAGTAAAAGGGATCATAGATAGACAGCCAAAACTGCCGGTAGAAGCAATTGAAGAAGTCATTATTGGAAATGCTAATGGTGCAGGAGAAGAAAATAGAAATGTCGCTCGCATGGCTGCACTACTTGCTGGACTTCCTGTTCATGTAACCGGCACAACAATGAATCGCCTTTGTGGCTCAGGTTTGGATGCAGTTAACATGGCAGCACGATCGATTATGGTTGGGGATGGGGACATTTATATAGCTGGAGGAACAGAGAGCATGACAAGAGCTCCATTTGTTCTGTCCAAACCTGAATTGGAATTTTCACGAGGGAATAAGACATTAATTGACACTACCATTGGCTGGCGTTTCATTAATCCAAAGCTGGAAGCGATGTATGGTACTGATTCCATGCCGCAAACTGCAGAAAATGTAGCAAAACGATTTAGTATAACGAGAGAGGAACAAGATGATTTTGCCTATGATAGTCAAATGAAGGCGAAAAAGGCATTAGAAGCGGGAAGGTTTAGCGATGAACTCATTCCGGTTACGTATACGCTCAAAGGGGAGGAAATTACGGTCGATAAAGATGAGCATCCACGTCCAACAACAACCCGTGAAAAATTAGCCAGCTTACAGCCAATATTTGCAGGAGGAACGGTTACAGCGGGTAATGCATCAGGTATAAATGATGGAGCATCGGCATTGTTATTAATGAGTAAAGAAAAAGCGGAACAATTAGGTATCAAGCCTATGGTACGTTACATAGCGAGTGGAACTGCCGGACTTGAACCTGCCATCATGGGACTTGGACCTATTGAAGCAACTAAAAAAGCATTGCAACGAGCCAATTTAGAAGTAGCAGAGCTTGAATTAGTCGAATTAAATGAAGCATTTGCATCACAGTCACTTGCATGTATAACACAACTTGAGTTGAATCCGGATATCGTAAATGTAAATGGAGGGGCGATCGCATTTGGTCATCCACTAGGAGCAAGCGGATCGAGAATCCTCACGACATTAGTGCATGAAATGTGCCGCAGGGATGCTAAATATGGTCTTGCCACGATGTGTATCGGTGTAGGCCAAGGGATTGCAACTATTGTTGAAAAGATGTAAATGGAAGGAGTGTAGGAATGAGTCATGTTTTATTGGAAAAGAAGGAACGAATTGCCTATATTACAATGAATAGACCCGAAATATTGAACTGTTTTAATTATTGTACATTGCTAGAGTTAGAGGAAGTGATAGAAGATTTGTTGATCGATCAGAATATACGAATTGTGGTCATTACAGGAAGCGGCGATAAAGCCTTTAGTGCAGGAGCGGATTTAAAAGAGCGCAGACATTTAGAAAAGAAAGAAGTAATCCGGAATGTAAAAAAGATTAGTTCTGTGTTTGAACAGGTTGCAAACTTACCTCAACCGACGATTGCATTAATAAATGGATATGCATTTGGTGGAGGTTTTGAACTTGCGCTTGCTTGTGACTTTCGTATATCCGTTTCTTATGCGACAATGGGACTAACGGAAACAAGTATGGGAATCATTCCTGGTGCTGGTGGTACGCAGCGACTCCCAAGGTTAATAGGACAGGCGAGGGCAATGGAGTTGATTTTAACTGCGAAACGAATATCTGCGGAGGAAGCTTTTGAATATGGTCTCGTTAACAAGGTAGTAGAGCCGAAGGAACTTTTAGAAAGCTGTGAATTATTTGCGGAATCGATTATGAACAATGCTCCAATTGCAGTTCAGCAAGCAAAATTTGCGATTCAAAATGGGATGAACACGGATCTAAAAACAGGGATGAAACTAGAAGAGAATGCATACCGACTGACGATTCCAACAAAAGATCGAATAGAAGCACTTGCAGCATTTAATGAAAAAAGACCTCCCCAATTCATTGGTGAATAATATCTATTGCTGCATCAAAAAGCGATATCCGTTTTTACATGATGAATATGTTTTATAAAATAACGTCATCTCGTTTATGTGCTAGAAACGGATCTTATTATGATAGGTCAACATTGGCTCAAATGTAAAGGAAGAACTGAATAAACAGCGGGCTTGCCGCTCAGGCGTCAGCATACCCTGTTACAGGGGCATGGTTCGTTTATCTCGTCAGAAGTTCTCCAGTTTGTATGCCGCTAACCAGGTGTTTTTAGTTTTTTCGTTTCACAGAACGTGTTTATTCCATTATGAATCGTTACACAACAAAAAAAATAGAGGATTTAACAGATAAAAAGGATGATCAAAATGCAAAAAAAACTGAATACACGTTCGATGATTTTTACATTGTTTGGCGACTATATTCGTTACTATGGTAATGAAATATGGATGGGGAGTCTGATTAAACTATTGGAACCGTTTCATCATAATGAGCAATCTGTACGATCAGCTATTTCTCGAATGAGTAAGCAAGGGTGGGTTGTTAGTCGTAAAGAGACCAACAAAAGCTATTATTCATTAACCGAGCGAGGAAAGAAAAGAATGGAAGAAGCAGCTGGCCGTATCTATAGAATTGAGCCAGAGAAGTGGGACGGGACATGGCGTATGCTTTTATACAATATTCCTGAGGAAAAAAGGCAAATTAGAGACGAGTTGCGAAAAGAGTTGATTTGGAGTGGGTTTGGTTTACTATCCAATGGGGTTTGGATTACACCTAATAATTTAAAAGAGCAGATTTACGACATTATTGATAAATACGAGATTAAAGAATTTGTTTATTTTTTTGAAGCTGAAAATGAAGGATTTCAAGCTAACCAACAAATTATACGTAGTTGTTGGGATATTGACCATATTAATAACCTGTATCAAAAATTTATTCATGCCTATGAAAATAAAATGATTGAAAACTGTAAGAAAATAGAACAGGGTCAAATGAGTGATAAAGAATGTTTTGTAGAGCGAACTTTACTAGTTCACTATTACCGTAAATCACTGTTTGTCGACCCAGGTATTCCGAAAGAATTGTTACCTAAAAAATGGTTAGGAGAATATGCAGCAAAATTATTTAATGATTATTATAAAATTCTTGCCGCAAAGGCGAATACTTTTTTTGAGGAAATTTACCTGGCTGGTTATAGTAATCACGAAAAGCAGACGGTATCGAAATAATTAGTAATTCTAGGGCAGGGAGTGATTAGTTGGGCAATGTACTGACAGAACGGCTGAATATAGATTATCCTATTATACAAGGAGGAATGGGAAACATAAGTGACCCGGGTCTTGCAGCGGCTATTTCCAATGCTGGTGGATTAGGAACAATAGGTGCAGGGAATATGTCACTGCATGAAGTTTCGGCTAAAATTAACGAAACGATAACAAGAACTTCTATGCCATATTGTGTGAATGTTCCTATATCTGTTCATCCGAATCCTGAACAATTGGTGCAAGAACTAATCGATTTAAAAGTTCCGGTAGTTTCGTTATCAGCAGGTAATCCTTCTCCATTTATTTCTTTGCTTAAACAGCATAATATTATCGTTATCTGTGTTTCTTCAACTGTACGACAAGCGAAAAAAGCTGAATCTGCAGGAGCGGATATTATTGTCTGCGAAGGGTATGAAGCGGCTGGTATTAATGCGCTAAATGAAAGTACTACAATGACTCTCATTCCTCAAGTTGTTGAAAAGGTAAATGTACCGGTTGTGGCAGCAGGTGGTATTGCTGATGGAAAGGGTCTTGCCGCTGCTTTGTCACTAGGTGCAATGGGTGTACAAATGGGGACCCGTTTTATTGCTACGAAAGAAGCGCCTTTTCATGACATATATAAACAGGCAATTATCGAAGCAACTGATGAATCAACAGTTATTGTCGGTAGAAGGTACAATCGCATTCGTAGGTTAATGAAAACTTCGTATGCTAATAAGTTGGTGGAAATTGAAAAAGAAAATGAGTGCCCACAATTATTTTTGGAAAAGACAACCGAAGAGCATCACAAAGCAGGGGCGTTATTAGGCGACCCTGAAAATGGTTTTATGAATGGTGGGCAAATAGCCGGGTTAATTAATGATTGCCCCACTGTAAACGAATTAATAGAAACCATGGTAGCAGAGGCTAAACAAATTTTAAAGCTCAGTCTGGATAAAGTATAGTGAATGGAACCGAGTGTTTTTACTTTCATTATAAATACTCGGTTATACCTCACTTTAAAATATTAATTGGAAAGAAAAAAGGATAATACTGCTCAATTATAAAAAGTAGGTGCTATAAAATTTCATCTGCAAGAGGTTATAATAAAGAAAGACAAAGAGACCGAGAAAGGTTATTTTAAAAGAATAAGAAAGTATAAACTTAGGTGCTTATGGATAATGAAATAACCGAATCGTCACGTCCAGCTCCATCGCCCAGCATCTAGGCGACTTAGAAATGCGCCCTACGATAAGGCATCATCGGTTCGTCCCTAAGAGGAAGGCCGACTAAACACGGGCTTGCCGCTCAGGCGTCGGCATACCCCTGTTTTTAGTGGCATGATTCCTTTATCCCGTAAAAAGGCGTTGTAGACTCCCACTTCAAGAATGGAAGATGTGAGCTGAACAAGTCGAAGCGGGAGGTAACAGCACCTAAATCCCCGATTCGTTCAAGGGCCTTTAGGTCATACCCTGGTGGTACTACAATCAGCGGGGATGAAGAAAACCCCGCTGATGGAAGGTTCACTTTATCTTTCGTTGATTCGTTCCATTCGCTACGTTGCTAAACGGGCGCCCCGCGCCTTTGTTCCACTATAGGAAATAGGAAAGTATAAGATTTTTTTGGTTTATCGTATAAGAAAAATGCTTATTATCTTTGAAGGAATAGATACGTATTATAGAGAGCCTTCAATAGTAAAAGTCCAAAATCTAAAGCTCGTAATTTACTGTTTATTAACTTTGGTATAGGGGTTAAGTCAAATTATTATAGAACGGAACTGGGAGGGAGACCTCCCAACAGTAACATGTTATGTTTCAAATATTTGCTTGAAGTCTTTTCCTTTTTGTACATATGTATCGATTGATAATTGAATAAGTTCAAGGTCTTTTGTGGATACTTCACGAACGACTTTACCCGGGGAGCCGACAACAAGGGAACGAGGCGGGATGTTTTTCCCTGGTGGTATAAGCGTGTTTGCTCCAATAATGCATTCTTCACCAATTTCTACATGATCTAATATGGTTGATCCCATTCCAATAATGGATCTTTTTCCCACTTTACACCCATGCAGAATAACATTATGTCCAACCGTAACCTCATCATCGACAATGACAGGACAGCCTGCAAATAAATGAATAGTAGAATTGTCTTGAATACTACATTTTTCTCCTATTGTTATCGAATCTTCATCCCCTCGTAACACTGCATTGAACCAAATAGTAGATTCTTTGCCAATGGTTATATCTCCAATTAAATATGCACCCGGAGCTACGAAAACGCTATCATGAATGGATGGTTCACGATGGTTGTATGGAATGTTCAACGTCTCACCTCTTTGAAAATTTAGTTTATTTTCTCTATTTTAACATTTTGGAATGGATTTTGAAATGATTTCGATAAATGAAAGGTAAGACTCACAATTTCTTTTTCCTGTTTGAAACGCGCACTTAATCCACGAAATTTCCAAAAAGGTTTCTGTTTGCTAATATATACGATATGATAAAAAAGGTAGAGTTTGGATTAATTTTTAAGGAGGCAAACAACGATGTTTAAAAAGATTGCAAGTGATGCTTTAGGATTAAGTGACATTGGCAAGATTATTTCTCCAGAGGATTTTGATAAGACGGAATCTGATGATTATGTGCTGCATGAGGAAGGGGAAAAAATTCACTTTCTTATCAAGTCGAAATCGGATGAATACTGCTTCACCAATCGTGCTTTGATTCATCTTGATGGAGAAAAAGCGACGAGCAGCAAGCGTAATATTTATCGATATGATTATTACAAATACCCAATTAGTAATGTATCCGTAGAGACAGCTGGCACTGTTGATTTAGATTTAGAAATTAAGTTTTCAATTGGTAAGCAGACGGTTTCTGTGGATATCAGTAAAAAAGAAGGGGAAGCGATTGCAGACTTATATAAATCATTAGTAACGATTTCTCACATCCAAGATACGAATGACCGAAAGAAAAAATTTGCCAAGGATAGTTTACAAGTCTCGCAATCTTTATTTAATGATAATCGATTCCAAGAAGGGGTCATCTCTAAAGAATTTGCGGAAGCTACAAAATTTGCATTTGAATGGTATACAGCGACATATGATGAAAACACACAAAAGGATTTTGGAGAAGTATTTGATAAATATATTCAAAATTAATAGGGAAGTTTTCATTAAGATTAATTCGAAAAGTAGTTTTAAGTAGTAGAGTTACTTATAGAATTGTTTAACAGAATAATTCCAGAAGTCCGCCTATTACCTAAGATAGGCGGGCTTTTTTGCACTATAGGAAAGCATTCCTGTAATAAAGCAAAATGAGGATTGAACTAAAAACGCCCCCTTGGTATGATACGAGGTGTCCAAAGCTAATCGCAAAAATGGACCCTTAAATTAACCAAGGAGGACTATCATGAATTATAAACAAAATGAAAAGATATTACAACTGACAGACAATTCATTAATTATTGGAGTTGACATCGCCAAGAATAAACATGTTGCTCGCGCACAGGAAACCCAATTGATAATATTTCCCAT
Organism: Virgibacillus sp. 6R; assembly: GCF_001895305.1. Classification (NCBI taxonomy): domain Bacteria; kingdom Bacillati; phylum Bacillota; class Bacilli; order Caryophanales; family Bacillaceae; genus Virgibacillus; species Virgibacillus sp. 6R. Next base: position 3,585,634 of record NZ_CP017762.1, read on the forward strand.
ATACTTTATAGATAAAATTAATTTATTATGTGAAAAGTGACTAGTTATACGTGTTTACAAGTTCAATATTTAACATAATGTTGCAAACTACTTAAAATACTAGTTCTCACTAAAATCATTCTATTTAATCCTACAGATATTTTTTCTCCCAAAACAACCAATGTTTGTTTCTATTAACATGTCTTTAGGTCAAGCCTTTGTGGTACAACAATCAGTGGGATGTAGAAAATCCCTACTCTCGGAAGCTTCACTTTATTTGTGTCAACTACTATTATTTTAAAAGAGCGTTTTCTATTTAGAATGCTCTTTTTATTTTTATAAAATATTTGGATAATATTGTAAATAATCATTCAGGCTTTCTTGTGACTAAAGGTTTTTACTGCCAGATTTATAAATTATAAAAGGTGTCTACATGGAGAGCCGCAAGCGCAGCTTCCAGATAGGTTGTTGCAAAATAGAGGTTTGTAGCAGTGTCATATACTAAGAAGTAAAAGATCGTTTCTTTTTAGAACGTCTAAAGACCATCACAATTATTCTAGTTTAACTTGAGTTGAGGAAAAGAAATTTTTGAAGAACCAAGTTGTGCCTATTTATTGAGTAATGATAGAAAAAGCAATTAGATAGTGTTTTTTTTAACTGATATTGACATACATGAAATACAAGGGTTATAATACGTTCAATCAAAGAACCCTATTCTAAAAATTCATAATATTAAGGAGAAAAACAACCATGAAGATAACAAACGTTAAAGTAGACAAGCTAAAGTTAGAATTAATAAAACCTATTACCGTTGCATTAGGAACCATTGAACATGTGGAGTCACTGATTTTAAAAGTGGAGACAGATGAAGGCATTTCAGGAATCGGTGAAGGAGCTCCCTTTGAGTTTGTAACTGGTGAAACATTAGAAACATCACTGTATGTAGCACGTATGTTAGGGAATAGATTAATAGGAGAAGACCCACTAGCTATTGAAAGAATTCATCATTTGATGGACAAGACAATAATTGGAAATTCTGCTGCAAAAGCAGCAATTGATATAGCGTTATATGATCTGCATGGTAAGTGGCTGAATACCCCGTTATATAAAATATTAGGTGGATATAGCAATACATTTATAACAGATATGACGATCGGAATTGATCAGCCAGAAGTAATGGCGCAAGAGGCAAAGGAAAAGGCGGAAATAGGTTTTTCGATTTTAAAAATTAAAGCTGGAAATGATCCAGAACATGATATAGAAGCAGTTAAACTCATACGTCAAGCTGTTGGTAATAGAGTTCGCTTACGAATGGATGCGAATCAAGGTTGGACATCTGTGCAAGCAATCCGTGTTATTCGAGAAGTAGATCAATATCGTGTCGATGCGATAGAACAACCGTTAGCCTACTGGGATATAGACGGAATGAAATATGTAAGAAATAAAACATCTATTCCAATCATGGCAGATGAAAGTGTCCATTCACCAATAGACGCAGTGAAGATTATTAAACAAAATGCTGCGGACATGATTAATATAAAATTAATGAAATCAGCTGGGCTTTATAAAGCAGTTGCCATTAATAATATTGCTGAAGCAGCTGGAGTCCCTTGTATGGTTGGCTGTATGCTGGAAAGTAAAATAGGGATTACAGCTGGCGCCAGTCTTGTAGCAGCCAAAAGGAATATTATGGAAGCGGATATGGATAGCTTTCTATATATAAAAGAGACGGGGATAAGTGGTGGTCTATCCCTACAGAAAGGTGTAATTACGCTGTCGGAAGAGCCAGGACTAGGAATAACCATTAATATCTGATTATTATATCTCGTTTGAAAAGTTCGCGAAATAGCACATTTTAATTTAGTGCTGTTTTCTGTACTATATATTAATAACATACATGATCATTAAAGTTTTTTGACCGTTCTTTTTAACAGTCTTTTACATGCGTAAAAGAAACATACCTCTCATTTATCACATAAAATTTAATACAGATGTCGGAGGAATAAACATGGATACATTTTTTTCTAGTTCGGGTAGTCTTCTTGCTATCATGGCTATTACAGTTGCTCTTAGTTTTTACTTACAACGGTTTAAGGGATTTAAACTACTTGGTCCAGCTTTAATTGTAATTTTAATTAGCATTGTTTTAGCTAATTTTAAAATAGTACCATTTCAGGCAGAGGTTTATGGAGTAGTTGCAGAGTATGCGATTCCGCTATCTATTTCCATGATGCTCTTAAGTGTTGATTTAAAGCTGATGCTTCAGTTATCTAAGAAACCTATCTTCTCTCTAATGCTTGCAGTTTTAAGTGTTGGTATTGTTACTGTTATTTCTGGCATTATCTTTGCACCAATGATAGATGAGGGTTGGAAGATTGCTGGGATGTTTGTAGGAACATATACTGGCGGGAGTTCTAACCTAACAGCTATTGGTTATGGATTGAATGCATCACCAACCACTTTTGCTGCTGCTAATGCTGCTGACTATGTTGTAGGAATACCCACATTAATTATGATGTTTGCTTTTCCGACTCTTGCAGCCAAATCGAAATGGTTTAAAAAGCACTGGCCATACTCCATTAGTGAAAAGGAACTAGATGGGAATGAAAAGGATGCCAAAGACGCATTTTTAGAAAGTAAGACTTGGAGTATTCAAGATATTGCTGTAAGTTTTGCACTTGCATTTATAATCGCTGCTACCAGTACTTATTTAGCGGGATTTGCACCAGAATCATTTCAAAGCGCAGCTCGTATTTTACTTATTACTACAATAGCTATCTTGTCTGCACAGCTTAGTCCAGTCAAAAAAGTAAAAGGAAATATGGATTTAGGATTATTTGTTGCTTTATTCTTTTTAGCAACGATCGGTTATATGGTGAATATTAAAGAATTTGTTGGTTCAACGTTAGTAATTGCTCTGTTTTGCTTTGTGGTTATTATTTTGACGCTTATATTACATGTTTTCCTTTGTCGTTTATTTAAAATTGAGTACCAATATGTCATTATTGCGATTGTTGCAGCCATTGCTGACGGTACTACCTCAGCACTAATTGCAGCTTCTGCCAAGTGGAAGGCGCTAGTCAGTTTAGCTGTTGTATTAGGAGTTCTTGGAATGGTGTTTGGTAATTATCTAGGGATAGGTGTTGCTTATCTAATTAAGTTCATTATTGGTGTATAGGGGGATTAAAAATGGAGCGTTATTTACTGTATCGAAGTGGAATTCATGATGCTACGATTGAATTCGAAGCTGATAAAATATTGTACAGGGAAAGAGATATTATTGAAAATAAATGGCTAGATACAAGGCAGTTTCCTAAGGAAAAAGCAACAGAGTGGGAGGAATATTATCATATTAATCCATTAAGTATATGGCGAAATTTTTCAGAATACAAAGATATATTTCGAAGGGACTCCGATCGAGTAACGACTTCATGGGGAGATATTTACAGCAAAGAAAATGAGCATTCACAACTCTGGGTTCAGCGGAAGAAGAAATTTCCACTTGATGTTGTTGTCAATGGTGGAGAGCCTGTTGCGTTTATAAGTGTTTCAAGGGAGGTGTGCAATGTATTCGTGAAAGCAGGTTATGAGAATCATACACCTGTAGAATATTGGAAGAACGATTTGATTTCGGAGGCTAAGTATGGTGTTGAATTGCATGGAACATTTATGGTTCCAATGCGTGATAATGTAAGACTCGCTACGGATGTGTGGATTCCAAAGGGAGCGTCTAAACCAAGACCGGTTATATTTGTTCGAACGCCGTATGGGAAAAACTCTTATAAAAATGCGTATGTTCAATTTATTCAACGTGGATATGGGGTTGTTATTCAGGATACTCGTGGACGGGAAGAATCAGAAGGCAAGTGGATTCCCATGGCTTACGAAATGGAAGATGGTGATGATTCCCTTAACTGGATTGCCTCACAGCCTTGGTGTGATGGAAATATTGGGATGATTGGAGCATCATATGGCGGCTTTGTGCAATGGGCTGCTGCTGCAAGTGGCAATCCCCATTTAAAAGCTTTAGTGAGCATAGTTACTGCTGGAAGTCCATTTATTGACGTTCCACGTAAGGGAGGGGCGTTTGTTTCAGGAATGCTAGCATGGGCATTTGCGATGGTTGAAAAACAAATGAAGCCCGAAAATATGCTGCGTGATGATTGGGATGAGGTTTTAAAAATTCGCCCACTACGTGATATTCCGAAACAAGCACTCGGAAGGGATGTTCATTTTTGGAATGAATGGTTGTCACATCCTGTCTATGATAACTTCTGGGATAAAGGAAACTGGCATCAGTACAAAGAACGAATACAGGTTCCTGCTATGATTATTTCTGGGTGGTATGATGATAATGGAATGGGAACGACAGAAGCCTTGGATGTTGTATCCGATTATGATAACAAGGATAAAAAAGTATTGCTTGGTCCTTGGATGCATAACGCTAATACCCTTCGTGATATTCAAGGTGTTGCGTTAGGAAACAATGCGCTTCGCTATGATTTAGATGTATACCATCAGCTATGGTTTGATAATAAGTTAAAAGGAATCGATAACGGGATTGATACAAGTCCATCGGTAGAATACTATGTAACGGGTGAAAATGAATGGCGCAAGTGTGAACAGTGGCCACCTGAGCAAGTGAAATGGTCGAATTTTTATTTAAATAGGGATGGAAATACACACGCATCTGCACATAATGGCAATTTAATATTAGACCCGTCAACAAAAATAACTTATGAACAATACCTGTATGATCCCAATAATCCAGCTCCACACTTAATTGATCTGTCAGAAAATGAAATTGGTGTTCCAGGTAATTATCGTTGGGTTGAAGAACGGGATGATGTTTTAATATATGAAACACCATTTTTAGAGACGCCCTTGACTATTGCAGGAGATATGTATGCAGAATTTTATGCTTCAAGCTCAGCAAAAGATACAGATTGGATCGTTCGATTAACGGATGTTGATGAGAATGGAAATTCTATTAAACTTGTAGATGGAGTTATGTGTGCGCGTTTTCGTAACGGTTATAATAATGAAGCGTTGCTCAAGCCTTGGGGTATTTATAAATTTACGATTCAAACATCTAAGATAGCCCATACATTTAAAGTAGGACACAGAATACGGCTGACGATTACCTCCAGTGCAGAAAATTTTATTTTTCCAAATGCAAATACAGGGAATGATCCCGCAGATGATGTGGAAGTGGTACAAGCTACCCAACGTATCTATCATGGCGGAGAATATGTATCGTATGTAAGGCTCCCTGTAATAGAGTAAAAAGGGGAAACGAAATAACCGACTAGCCACGTTCGGCGCAAGCGCCCAGCAACGATGCGACTTTAGAAATGCGCCCTCCGATAAGGCATCATCGGTTCGTCGCAAAGAGGAAGGCCGACTAAAAACGGGCTTGCCGCTCAGGCGTCGGCGTACCCCTGTTTTTAGTGGCATGATTCCTTTATCCCGTAAAAAGGCGTTGTAGACTCCCACTTCAAGAATAGAAGATGTGAGCTGAACAAGTCGAAGCGGGAGGTAACAGCACCTAAATCCCCGATTCGTTCAAGGGCCTTTAGGTCATACCCTGGTGGTACTAACAATCAGCGGGGATGAAGAAAACCCCGTTGATTGAAGGTTCACTTTATCTTTCGTTGATTCGTTCCATTCGCTATGTTGCTAAACGGGCACTTGCGCCTTTGTTTATTTTATACAATAATTATCAAATCAGGCGATTTTTAAGTGTGAAAAAAGAGCAGTAAAACAAATCGTTGAAAATGGTTAACGATTAGTTAGTATACTGTTGTTTTTTTTCTGAAATTGACTACTTGCTAACTGATTCAATGAGCACGTATGCCCCTGCCCAGAGAGAGTTCACCTGCAAAGTGAGCGAGTATGTCTTTCCCCGCAATTGAGCGGATATGTCGCGGACTCGAATATATCTTTCCAATAACCCGAGCATGTTATTATCGTTAAAAGCACATGCCCAGCTAAATCGAGCATGCCGGTCTCCGAAGCTAGCAAGAGCTGCGCTCGATCGAACACAGCTCTTCAAATCATAAAACCCATCTATACCTAACAAATGGGTTAGATCTTATTTGGTTTTTCCCTCAGCAAAGGCGATATCAGCTGGAACATGCTCTCCTTGGTATACTTGTTTAAATGCATTAGGTGTGTAATTCGTTTCTTTTTTAAAAATCCGACTAAAATAGGTGAGATCGAGATAGCCGACTTGCTCGGCTATCTCTGTGACGGTTAAGTCCGTTGTTCGCAACAGCTTTTTGGCCTGTTCTATTCGGTAATGGCGTAAGTAGCTCACAAAAGACATGCCAACAGTTTCTTTAAAAAAGCGGCTAACATAACTTTTATTCAGATGCATAAATCGTGCCAACGAGTCTAAATTAATTTCTTCATGGTAATGTTCATGCACATATTGCATCATTTGAGCAGCACTTTCTTTTATCGTATCTGTAACCGATTTACGTTCATAATGCAATAAAGAAACTTGATTTAATGCTAATATTGCCCGGTGGATGGCGGACTTGCATTCCTCAGCTTTTAAAGGTTTTACTAGGTAGTCGACAGCCCCGCAGCGAATTGCGGTTTGAATATGTTTAAAGTTTTCTTCATTATCAAGCAAGATAACTTTAATGTTAGGATGACGTTTTACGATATTTGTTTTATATTGGAAAATTTCGTCGCTTGACTCACTAACATCTAAAATCAACATATCAGGTTGTTGTTCCAATGAGCGTGTGTACGCTTCTTCGGCAGACAAAGCATCGTCGAGAAATGTTACATTAAAAAAATGCTCGGAAAAGATTTGTTTTAATAAAATACGGTCGGCTTGTTCAGGGCTAGCTAATAATACGCGACACATAATATCACCTCTTTTAACAGTATTCTCACTGACGGTTTTCAAAAAACAGGAAGCCGACAGGGAGGATTGCTTTACTAGAATGCTATAAATTAGGGTATGCACTCTGATTTCTCAAGTAACTAAAAAGGAATTGTCAGTACGCTATGTTTCAGATCCTAACTCTCAGTAAAAGATTAATAAGTTTATTTTATCTTTATATTGACGCCTATATTCCCTTCAAAAAGTTTTAGCGATGCGCTTCAGTTCTTAAAAACATATATCTCACTATAAGTATAACATGATCATAATGGTAATATTATCCTGATTGTTCCAAGGCTATTGTGAATAAATGAACAAATATCAAAATTATCCAAAAACAAACACAAATAGTCCTAACGATATTTTTGTAAACGCTTTATTATAGGGGTGTAGGAAATAAATGAAAAGGGGATGGCAAACATGGCTATTAATCTAGCGCAAGAAACAGTGCAAAAATATGAGGTAGAGACGCTGATTCAAAAAGCGAAGCATGCCCAAAAAATATATATTAGCTTCACCCAGGAACAAGTAGATGAAATTGTTAAAGCTGTATCCGCGCAATTAACAGAAGCTGCAGAGGACTTAGCATTTAAAGCACATACAGAAACAGGCTTTGGTAATGTGAAAGATAAAACGACGAAGAACTTATTTGCTAGTCAGCAAGTATACGAAAGTATAAAAGATGAACCAACTGTAGGTATTATCCATCGTGACGAAGTGAATAAAGTGATTGAGGTTGGTGTACCAATGGGAGTCATCGCAGCACTTGTTCCAGTAACGAACCCAACATCGACCGTTATTTTTAAAACATTAATTGCTTTAAAGACAAGAAATGCAATTGTGTTGTCACCACATCCAAAAGCTGTCAATTGTATTGTTGAGGCTGCTCGTTTAGTGGAGGAAGCAGCAGTGAATGCTGGTGCTCCCAAAGGTTTAGTTCAAGTAATAGAGTCACCGAGTTTGGAGAGGACACAAGCGTTAATGCAACATGATGATACGGCATTAATATTAGCTACTGGTGGCGGTCCTATGGTAAAAGCTGCTTATTCCTCAGGCAACCCTGCAATTGGCGTAGGTCCGGGTAATGGTCCTGCGTTTATTGAAACATCAGCCAATGTGAAAGAAGCAGTTGATCGAATTATTACTAGTAAAACATTCGATCACGGTACGATCTGTGCTTCAGAGCAATCCATTATTGTTGAAAAAAGCATCAAAGATGAAGTTGTTCAAGAATTGAAAAAGCGCCATGCTTACTTTATGAATCAAGAAGAATCAGAGAAGGTTTCCCACTTTATTATGCGTGAAAATGGGACGATGAATCCGCAAATCGTTGGAAAACCTGTAACTGAAATTGCTAAACTATGTGGAATTATTATTCCTGCTGATACTACCGTACTCGTTTCTGAGGAAACTACAATTGGTCCTGACAACCCGTATTCACGTGAAAAATTAACGCCAATCCTAGCAATGTACACAGTTGACGATTGGGACGAAGGTGTTGTTATTTGTAATACAATTTTAGAAAATGAAGGCGCTGGGCATACAGCAATGTTGCATACAACGAATGATGATCTAGTACAGGATTTCGGCTTACGTATAAAAGCATCCCGTATTCTAATTAACACACCAGGTACTTTTGGTGGAATTGGTTTTTCCACCAACCTTGCTCCTTCTTTAACACTAGGATGTGGCGCTATCGGGGGAAGCAGTATTACAGATAACGTGAGTGTTCGTCAGTTAATGAATATTAATCGCGTTGCTTATAATAAGTAAATTCGTTAAATTAAAGAAGCATCTAGACTTCGTGACATGCGAAGTTTGGGTGTTTTTTTGTTGTATAAGAAAGCACCATGGATCGCCAAGAGCGCAAGCCACCATCTATGATGAAAAATTTTGCTTTATAATGTTTAGATTCTTGAAATACTACCTAAAATAAATAAGTTATATAATGGTAAATCGCGTTTTTTTCATACAAAAGTATAAAATTAGGTGCTTGGAGATAACGAAATAACCGAATAGCCACGTCCGGCGCATGAGCCCAGCAACGATGCGACTTTAGAAATGCTCCCTACGATAAGGCCTCATCGGTTCGTCGCTAAGGGGAAGGCCGACTAAAAACGGGCTTGCCGCTCAGGCGTCGGCATACCCCAGTTTTAGTGGCATGATTCCTGTATCTTTAGTTGATTCGTTCCATTCGCTACGTTGCTAAACGGGCGCCCAGCGCCTTTGTTCTTTCTAAGGACATATAAAGGTATTATGCATCTGTATATTAGATTCATGATAATTTTCCACCAAAATACCTACTCTACTTATTGCTCTTGCTCAGATTTAACTATCTCTATTCTAACAACTTACATCTCATCCACGTTTCCAACTTCATTTTTGACAAACTTTAGAATGTTTTTTTATAAGTTTCCCATATGAGAAGTAACCGAATTATAAAAGTCTATCTATACAAGATTTACATATGACAAAAGACTTGTTTTTCTATATTTATTTAGTCTTTTAGAACTATATATTATTATGATTTCTTAACAAAATATACAAATATACTAGGTCTTTAGACTTATGATTGCGCTTTCATTTTAGTTTGTGTTTAGAAATTGTTGATAAAATATGGAAACAGTGAATTAAATTTGAATAGTTGGAGGAGTTATTATGAAGGCAATTCTTGTTGATGACGAAAAGTTAGCGTTAGATTATTTGGAACAACAAATTAATAAGGTTGGTAGAGTAGAAGTTATTGGAAAATTTACTAATCCGGTACATGCTCATGAAAGTATCCTTAAAGAAGATGTGGATGTGCTATTTTTAGATATCCAGCTACCAGAAATTAATGGAATGCGTTTGGCAGAGAAGGTTTTGGAAAATAAGCCCAATTTGACAATAGTATTTGTAACGGCTTATGACAAGTATGCTGTAAAAGCATTTGAGCTTAATGCAGTAGATTATTTACTTAAACCGATTCCATTTGATCGTTTGAAAAAGACGGTAGAACGGATAGAAAATCAATATAATCAGCAATCAACTATCAAAGAAACTTCACCACTTTATGTAAATGTACTTGGCCAGTTTTCAGTTGAAACGGTAAGAGGACAACCTGAATTTGTATCTTGGCGGACTAAAAAAGCAGCAGAGTTATTTTTATATTTACTGCATCAAAAAGGAAAAATGGTGAGGAAATCATTTTTAATTGACTTGCTTTGGCCAGATGTAGAGTTGGAACGGGCAAGTGCTTTGTTATACACGACGATTTATTACGTACGAAAAACATTAAGGAAATATCAGAAACATTTGAGATTAGAAAATGTTTCTGATGGTTATGTCTTGGAAACAGAGAATATTATCCTTGATTTTAATGAATGGAAGGAAAAGATAAAAACATTACCTCCACTTAGCCAAACGTCGATTAATGCTTATATTCAAGTAATGTCCTTATATAAGGGAGGCTATTTACAAGGATACGATTTTTGGTGGGCAGAATCGGAACGTTATTATTGGGAACAGATTTGGTTAACGAAGGCTATGGAGATAGCAAGATTTTATCAAGATAACCATGACATAGCAGGAGCAAAACTGTGGTATAGTCATATTTGTAAATATTATCCAGAAATGGAAAAATCTCATTTTGCTTTAATGAAAATTTATGCATTTGAAGATAACCCAGCACTTGTTCACCAACAATATGAATCCTTGAAAACTTACTTACAAGATGAACTGGGAGTACAACCAAACAGTGAAATTGTGGCATGGTATGAAGCGTGGAAAAACGGGAAGTTAGCATCTTCATATAATTAATAGTTATTGCTAGCGCATTAATAAAGCAAGTAGTTCATTTTATTATTCAATGAGGGAATAGAGAACTTTCCTCATTGAATAATAATTAATATCATTAATGCCTATATGGATAACATCTGAAGCTATTCTAATACAAAATTACATTGGTAAATTACCATTTTTGCTTGGAGTCCTTGATGCAAATAGCAAACTTTATAAAATTGCCATCACTAACTCAGATGTTCTTTCCGTCTAGGTTAAAATGCAATCTTTTTTGTTCTAGAAGTGTAATCTTTTATTTTATTTCATAATTACACAAATTTTCAGGTCAATATCTATTCTTTGTTTCAAAGTCAGCAGTTTTTTTCAAAATTTGGGAATTGCCGAATTGGTAGTTTTATTTTCTATGCCGTAGATGCTCTTCGGATGATTGGTGACATGCGTATGGATTTTAAAAAGAAGAAACAAGAAGCGAAGTATAGTACAAGTAAAACAGAGATTTCTATTTTCTCCGCACACCCTTTTTCGAAATGTTTATTTGTTGTTAAGGTTCAACAACTAAGATAATAACATGTTTTGAAAAGGGGGGGTGTGGAAGTTGAAAAAATCTTGGAAGATAGTGTCGATGTTTCTTGTATTCTTATTACTACTAACTCAAATGCAGCATCCAATGACAGCTTTCGCTAAAGCGGAACTAGAAAGCCAGTTGAAGTTGAACATTCAAACGACTGATGAAACTACTTTAACAGAAGCAGTTGTTCACGTATTTGGAAGTGCTGAACTAGAAAATATTAAAATCAAGCTTCCTGTTAATACTTCGTACAATAAAAAACAATCGGAAGCTCTACAACAAAAAGGTATTACAGTAGCATACGATTCCAAACAGCATGAATTATTGTTCACTCGAACTACTGACTTACAAGAGTGGCAAACAAAGTTTGTGTTATCAGATTTACAACATGAGGAAAACAGTTTAATTCTTACAGGAATAATTAACAATCAAGATGTAATTGAAAAGAGGCTTACTTTCCATGTCGACTTGGACACCGATAAACAAAAACACTCGCCAGAGAAAAATGAAGTAACCACACAGGAACAAAGTAAGAAAACAGTTGAGAATAGCTCTGCTAAAGACAAAATGAAAGAGGATGAAGGAAAAGAGGATAAATCTCCAAAGAAAAATACAACGCAAGAAGATAAACAACATGAAATTTCCTCTCAGACTTTCTCGCGACAGAAGGTTAGTAACAAACCTCCAATTCAATCCACTTGGCCAGAACCTGGTTCTTTGAAGTTAAATAAAGAAGCTACGGAGACGGATGAATATGCAGAGTGGGAAGTTGAATTGACTGTAGAAGGGAAAGATTTAAAGCGTAGCTCAGATATTGTTCTCGTATTTGATCGATCCAATAGCATGGTTCCAAGTAGACTTAAGAAAGCAAAGCTTGCTGCTAATCAGTTTGTTGATCAATTATTAGTAGAAAATGCAACAACTAGAATCGCATTAGTTCCCTTTGCCAGTAAATCCGATCCATATACGGGTTTTATAGGTTATAACAGTAAAACAAGAATAAAAAATGCAATTAATGCAATTAGAGTTACTGGGGGAAATGACGGAGGAACGAATATTCAAGCAGGGCTTCATCAGGCGCAGAAACTATTGGATACTCATAGTAATGCAGATCGGAAAACTATTGTTCTACTAAGTGATGGAGAGCCGACTTTTAGTTTTATGGCTAGAAATGCAGAAGCCTACGCTTGGCCTAATAATAAATATAATTTTATTTTGTCTGATTTTGATTATAATTCCCGAATAGGAAGAGGAAATTCATACGGATTAGGTTGGCTAGATCGCTATAGGTTAGGTTGGTATAGAGTAGAAACCAATGGAATCGCAACTATCTCTGAAGCAGCCCATATTATAAATTCCGGTTTGGATATTTATTCTATCGGTCTGGAAGTCGGCCGAAACAGAGATGCAAGATATGTGCTTCATAATAGCCAAAATAAAGGATATTATGAAGGCGGTGAAGATGATTTAAGACAAATCTTTGCAGAAGTTGCAAAAGGCTTGTCAAGTTATGCTGCAAATGGCGCTGTTGTAACGGACCCTATAGGGAAAATGTTTAACTTAGTAAAAGACGGCAGTTATCGTGGGCAAAATTTTGCTGCAAGCCACGGAGAGGTAAACTGGGATGACGCCAACGAAACGTTTACGTGGGATATTGGTGATATTAAAGAGAATGAAACTTACACGTTAAAGTATAAAGTGACTATTGATTGGGATGAAAATCCGAAAGGGAATGAGGTGTATCCAACTAATGGAGATACACCGCTAAACTATACGGAACCAAATGGAAACCCACAAACGAAGCCATTCCCTATTCCAAAAGCAGGAATTGATAAAGGAAAAATTATCAAACAAGGCTATCGTGTAAATGTTGATGGGCAGCCAGTTGATAAGGACGGCAATATCGTTTCTGACCCATCAGAAGCAGAGCAATTTTATGAAGAAGTTCATAAAGAAGATGGGGAAGAAGAATTAAAATTTAATGAAGCCTATCAAGTAATAGCGAATGATATAGCTGATTATACATTACGCGTAGGTAATCATTCAGAGCGTATCGATCTACAACCAGATAAGCCAATAGAAACAGTTTGGTTCGGCTATGTTAAAGCGACAGATCTGATTGCTGGTGACGTGACAGCAGAATATGTTGATGAAAAAGGTAATCAGATAGCGAATAGTGAGGTTTTCAGCGGTGAAATCGGCGATACGTATACAACGAAGCAAAAGAATATTCCAGGATATACCTTTGTCAAAGTAGATGAGGAAGGTGCTCCTGCAACTGGAAAGTTCCAAAAAGAAGCGCAAATTGTCCGTTATATATACAAGCAAAAGCTTGGTACAATAACCATTCAGAAAGTGGATGAACACGGTAAAGCATTGCAGGGGGCTACATTTGAATTAAAAGGCAATAAAGGACAAGAGATCGAATCTCAGACAACGAACGAAGATGGACTAGCTACATTTGAAAATTTACCGTGGGGGAAGTACGAACTTGTAGAAACAAAGGCTCCAGAAGGTTACCGTTTGTTAAATAAGCCGCTAGGTGTAGAAATAACTGGAGAAAATCTCCATGAAGAGCTAGAAGTAGAAAATAGCAAAAATAGTTGGCTCTTACCTGATACTGGTGGGATAGGTACTCTTTTATTTTATGGGTTTGGAGCGGCATTCATGCTAGCAGCTATCCTCCTTTTATTGCGAAAAAAGAAGGCGGCTCAACCACCAAAAGAATAAACCTTATCCATACATTGCTTTAAGGTGGTGATAAATCTAAGCAGCAATCCTTATTAAAAAGATAAAGTTACTAGTATTAATATATGATTGAAGAGAGGGGAAGAATAGATGAACGTAACAAAGAAAAAGACATTGCATCTTGCATTAATTTTTACTTTAATTCTATCCTTGTTACTTCCGCAGGCAGCATTTGCCAAAGAGGTTAAAGGGGATGAGAACAATCCGTCATTAACTATTCATAAATTCGAACAAGAACCAGGAACAGCACCTGGTGAAGAAGGAACGGGTTTACCTGGGCAAAATGCAGATGGAACGCCAGTAGATGGTGTTACATTTACGTTAAAGCAAACGCATCAATATAATCCAGAAAATGATAAATGGACAGAAGTAGCTGATGGAAAAAAGATAGAAAAGGAGACGGCTTCTAATGGAATAGTAGTTTTTACAAAAGGAGATGGGTTGGAGCTAGGTCGTTATGAAGTGACAGAAACGGACGGACCAGCAGATGTTATTTTAAATCCCGATCCATTTTATGTGGATGTTCCAATGACTGGTAAAGATCGGACTACATTAAACTATGATGTTCACGTGTATCCAAAGAACGAAACAGTTCGTTCTGGTGAAGTAGCGTTAATCAAGAAGGATGCAGATGGTAGACCGCTAGAAGGTGTAGGATTTACTCTCTACCATGAAGATGGCAGCCGAGTGAAGGACAAAAATGGAAATATTATTAGTGAGTTAACTACAAATGCTGAAGGAAAGCTAGCTATTGAAGGGCTAGAGCAAGGAAAGTATTATTTCCAAGAAACAACTGCACCAAAAGGATATGCATTAAATACAACCAAAATTCAATTTGAAGTTAAAAAGTCTGGAGAGAAGCTACAAGATGTAGTAGTGGAATGGACACCAGTAGCTGGAATTGCTAATGACAAAGGGGAAGTAACGAACTACAAAAAGCCGGTAGTGAATAAAGATGTAGAGGGAAAAAAGCAGGTAGATATGGATCGTAATAAAGAATATAAATATAATATTACGATCAATACACCAAAAGACATTCATAAATATAAAGCACTAGGTGTTACCGATACATTAGATAACCGCCTAGAATTTATTACTAATGGTAGTATTGCCGATGGATGGGATGTATCTGGAACAGATAAATCCAACATTACCTTTACGCAAGAGGGGCAGAAACTAATCTGGGAAGTCAAAGACTTAAGCAGGCTCAAGCCAGGTAAAGATGTGACCATTACATTTACTGCAAAAATTAAGCCAGATGCTGAATTAGAAGCTGGAGAAACTGGTATTGAAAACACTGCTGATCTACATTTTAACAACAATAAAGGTTCTTACACGAAACCAATTGATCCAAACAACCCAGATCCGTACGAACCATATGAACCAGAAGATCCAGATAATCCAGGAAATAATCCAAACGATCCGAATAATCCTGAACCTAAGCCAGAAGACCCGACAACTCCAGAAGAACCACCTGTAGTGGTACCTACAGAAGGTGGATTAGAGATAATTAAAGTGGATGCTTCTGATAACAATGTAAAACTAAAAGGTGCAGAGTTTAAATTAACAGATATGGATGGTAATGTCATCGATACGTCCAACGCTGGGACAGTCGTTGCAGTAAACGGCAAAGCATTCAATGGCAAATTAGAAAACTTAACAACTAGAGAAGATGGTACATTCTCTATTACTGGTCTAACACCAGGAACTTATCAGTTACATGAAACAAAAGCACCAACTTACACAGATAATGGTGAGGAAAAACCATATCGTTTACTATCCAAGCCTGTAGAAGTAAAGGTAGAAAACAACAAAGATCTGAGTTATCAGGTAGAAAACTCAAAATCACTTTGGGAGCTACCATCTACTGGTGGACTTGGAACCATCATATTTACATTAGTTGGTTTAACCTTGATGGGAATAGCACTTGTGCTATATTTCCGTCGCAAAAAACAACAAGCTATCGCATAAATAGCTTGCGTGAGGGGAATAGGAGGGAGCTACGTTCTTTCTCCTATTTTCCATGTGTATTATCTACATTTTTGGAGGATTTAGCGAAATTCCTAAATAATATAACATTATACGAACTCGTATCATTTAAAAAAAAGAGCTTACTATCCTCTAATGTTACTCTCCGGATTTCTTGAACTTACTATAAATATGTGAACTTAGCAAACTAATCTGTTTGATTAAATTCTTATGCCCCACTGCATAAATATAAAATTTATTTACGATAGGAAGGGAAAATAATGAGGCGTGCAATAATTATTATCATATTTTTGATCGGATTGGGTGTCTTTTCCTATCCTATGATAAGTAATATTTTATCGACCCAAGTACATCAATCTGTAGTCAAAGAGTATGCTGAAACAGTTGAACGAATGGATAAAAAGGAGGTTGAACAAGAAAAAAAGAAAGCAGACGAGCATAATAAAGAATTGGAAAATTCCGAAGTCGATTTTGTCGATCCTTTTTCTGAAGAAGGATCGAAAGGAAATAAGACAGCTGGAAACAAAAGTTATTATGATGCCCTAAATATTGCCCCGGCAATTGGCAGTATTGAGATTCCAAAAATAGGTTCCAATTTACCGATTTATCATGGTACAGGAGAAGATGTGCTATCACGTGGTGTTGGTCATTTAGAGAATTCATCCTTGCCCACTGGCAAGCCAGGAACGCATAGTGTGTTAACTGCACATAGAGGGTTGCCAAGTGCGGAGTTGTTCCGTAATCTAGATGAACTTGGCAAGGGTGACCAATTTTTTGTTAATGTTCTTGATGAAAAATATGCTTATGAAGTTTATGATGTAGAGGTCGTTTTGCCGCATGAAACACAGTGGCTTCAAACTGATGATAATGAAGAATATATGACGTTGTTAACATGTGAGCCATATATGTTGAATACCCACCGTATGCTTGTGAAAGGGAAGCGGGTTCCGTATGATGAATCAATGGCATCTGCAACTGAAGAAATAGGTACTTTTAATTATTGGTATCTTGTAGGGGCAGGCATATTACTCATCCTCATTTTATTCTGGTTGTGGAGACGGAGAAAACGAAAGAATGAGGTGGAAAGCTCATGAAAGGGAAAAAGGTAATTATATTATTATTTGTGGTCGGACTCATTATTCTTGTATACCCACATGCTGCTAAACTCGTCAACAGCTTTTTACAAAAACAACAAGTAGGTCAATTCCAGACAGATTTAGAGGAGAAATCGGACGAAGAGATTGATGCTCTAATGAAAAAGGCTTCTGCATGTAACAAAGAAATCTTCTATGATAGCTCTGGATTGCGTGATCCGTTTGTAAACAATGAAAAAAAATGGAATAAATTTAAAAATTGTCTCGGAATTGACGACGATGAAGTGTTTGCAGCGATCGAAATTCCTAAACTAGGAGAAATGATTCCCATTTTTTTAGGAGCTACGGAGGAAACGCTAGAGAAAGGGATTGGACAAATTGAGGGCTCTTCCTTGCCAGTAGGTGGGAAGAGCAATCACACCGTACTAGCAGGACATAGAGGAATGGGAACAAAAGCGATGTTTCGAAATGTGGATGAATTAAGGGATGGAGATGTTTTTTATATTCATACGATAACGGGAACTTTAACCTATCAAGTGTATAACCAAGAGGTAATCGCCCCTGATGAAACAGAACCATTGGAAATTCAAGAAAATCGCGATTTGGCAACTTTATTTACGTGTCATCCGTATCCAACGGATCGAGAAAGACTATTAATACAGGCGGAAAGAGTGAAGGAAGAAAAAGAGTAGGGAAGGTAATATTCGAGTAATCATGGTGAGTGTAAATACGTTTGGCAATGTAGTTTTACATTAACTGTATTAGTAATAAAGGTGCCTTAAGTCATTTTTTACAGATTTTGCAAGTGAAGAGGCTGGCACCTAAATGTTTATGTTCAGTAGATATCGATTTGAATAACTTAATAAACTCCAAGCTAAATTGGAATTTAATTTGTTAGTAATTACATGATAGCTTGCTTTTTATACCGTATATAAGGCGCTGAAAGACCCCCACTCCAGAAGTTGGATATCTGTACAGCAACAAGTCTAAGTGGGAGATAACAGCACCTAAATTGCCTTGTTTCGTAAGCAGCCTTAGGTTATACTCTTTAGCTACTAACAAGCCGTGAGGGATGAATGCCCCCTCACTGATGAAAGATGCTCTTTATAAGACCTGACCATGATCGTAGATAAATATCTCTCCTACCTAGTGTTGATCGGCATACCGCCACCAAAGCATAGTACTAATTAATCCAATTGCACTCGTTAAAAGTAAAATAGTGAGACTAATTCCTGCAAGAACAATAAAACTTCCATTTCCGGCCGCTCCACTTGCAAGCGTTGGAATCGCCCATGGGAAAAACCGGCCGTATCCTGCTACTGTTACTATTTGTGCTAATACGAGTGTAAAGATCATAAACCCAAGCGGTGATAAATAACCCTGTCCAATACTTGCAACGAAAGCAACTGGGGTAGAGACTAGAATAGTCAATGTGGCACAAACGCCATAAATCGTTATACCTTGAACAATAATCTCCTGTGACCAGCCGGGTATATTCACCATAATTCCGACTAATAATCCAAGTGCTAATACAAATATGGAAAGAATAAGGCACCAGCAAACAGCGACCACAAATTTAGCCAATACGACCATATGTCGAGATATAGGCAGCGCTAGTAAATCTTTAATAGTTCGATCCGAATATTCTCTGCCAAAAATCCAACTCATAATAAATCCAAAAACGATTAAACCACCTATAGATATGGCTTGGGCCAGTAAGCTAAGGTAGGAGGGCCAATCTGCTGTGCCAATAAGTTGGGCTTTTTTTGATATGAAGCCTAATCGTTCTGCGAAGTCAGGATTTTTTAAAACAAACATAAAGAATCCACCGATAAAAGGTACCAGCATACATACAACTAGCGTTATTAAAGGGATTTTTGAATGGAAAAACTTTTCGTACTCTACAGAACTGCTTGTGGCAAACTTATTCATTTTGATCCCCTCCAGTTTCTTTAATGGTTCTTAAAAAATACATTTCCAAATCTTCTTTTTCGACTTTTAATAATGTTGGCGGATGGTTCGCGTGGACAAGTAAAGTTGCGATATTTCCCGGGTTATTTACCGCATCTTTTTGATTAATCTGTAAAGAGGAAGGTGTTTCCTTCTTAATAGAAACCTTGTATCCAGCTTGAGAAAGAATCTGTTGGATAGCAGTTCGATCTTTCCCGTCTACCAGTAAGGATTTGTGCAATTGGTTTTCTAATTGATCTCCATTAATTTTCTTAATTAATTTCCCTTTATGTATAATGGCAATATTGGTAGCCATTTTAGAAATTTCATCAAGTTTATGACTGGAGACAAGGATGGTGACACCTTCATTCTTTGCTAAGTTCGTAAGCAGGTAGCGGACTTCAACGATGCCTGCTGGATCCAATCCATTTGTCGGTTCATCCAAGATTAGAATTTTTGGCTTGTGAATCATCGCTTTAGCAATACCAAGCCTTTGGATGTTCCCCATAGACAAATGCTTCGCCTTCTTTGCAGTATAGGCTTCCAAGTTCAATTTCTTAATAATCCAACTCACACAATTTCTATCAGTAATTCCTCTTAGCTTACGAACAATTTCAAGATTTTCCTTTACGGTTAGTTCAGGATAGGAATAGGGTGTTTCTACGATATAACCGACATCACGCCAAATGTTGATATTACCAGGGTTAACCCTTTTTCCGTTAAGATAGCATACCCCTGAAGTAGGAGTGATCATGCCTAGTAACATCCGTATTGTTGTCGTTTTACCTGCACCATTTAGACCTAAAAAACCATATATTTCTCCTTTTGCAATAGACAAATTAAGATTGTTCACTGCAAGGACTTGCCCATATGCTTTTGTCAAATTGGTTGTATAAATCACATCGCTCATTTCATTCCTCCTCGATTATCTGCAGCGCAAGCCCTTTAATTAAAAATTTTAAGACTTCATCAAATTCCTTCTCACCAATTTCATCGATGTACATCATGCTCATGAAAATAGCTCTTAATGAAGCTGCGATAACACTTATAGTTACATCTTCTTTCACTTTTATATAAGAGAAAACGTTCTCCATAAACATATCATCTAAAGAATGATGGTTCATCAGCAGTTCTTTCGGTAATTTTCTCATCAAGTATTCTAATTCTTGCTGCTGAATGATGTTCATAAGAAACGATTGCCTTACATGTTGATATAGTCCAAAAATCATGTCGGAAAATTGTGCTATTCCTATATTAGATTCCTTCTCAAGCTTCTTTGTTAGTTCAGCCACTAACGATTGTTGATAATCTTCTAAGACATGAAAAAATAATATTTCCTTTTTTTCGTAAAAGTTATAGAAGGCTCCCTTTGATATACCTGCCATTTGGACAAGTTGATCGACGGTGGTTTTCTTAACCCCGTATTTCCCAAGGCATTCTTTTGCTGCTTCTTGCAGTTTATTCCTGATTAATTCCTTTTCGCTATTAGTAAATGCAGTAGCCATATGGTACCTCCTTGTATACTGTATGACTAAAAATGTTTATTTAGTCATAGAATAGCACCTTCATGAAATGATGTCAACAAAAATTATGTATCATAATAAAAGCAAGCCAATTATAAAGGCTTGCTTAGAGGGCACAATATAATATGAAGCCCAACATTATTTTGTAAAATCGATTCTTTTCGCCAACCAATATATCACTATCCCCCCAACTGTCATCGATAATAATTCACCAATACCAACAGTTAACCATGAATAAAAGAAGGGAAGATCAAATAGAATAGTTAGTTGTGCTGCAACTGTAAACATGGAAACAGCGAAAATAATAGCAGTTATACATATTTTAAAAATGTCATTTTTGATACGTTTTGTTACATACCTACAAAAAATTAGCGCAAGAAAAGTAGAAATGCTACCTATAGGAACATCTAAGAACCAGGTGGGTGACATGAAATTGGCAATAATAACTCCGGAAGTTACTGCAATGACATAACGCTTATGATACAGCGCTAGAAAATTAAACATTTCAGATAAACGAAACTGAATAGCACCGAAACTAATCGGAGCGAGCGAAATGGTGACGATCACATAGAGGGCGCTAATAATGGCAATTTTAGTTAACTCGGAGATCATCGAAGCTGAAGATATCTGTGAAGCTGATTTATTCATTTATATTCTCCTTTGTAAAATAGCTATAGCTACTTTAGTAATAACTGCGACCAAAGAAGGAAGTTTCACAGTGCAGCTTTAGTAAGCTCGCTAAACTATTATATCTAAAAGAAAACGACTTGCGCAATCATAGAATTTATTTATTCATCCATCCTCCATCAATAGGAATAACAACGCCATGAATATAGTCAGCAGCTTTACTAGCTAAAAACAGTGTTAGATCAGCCACTTCCGACGGATCTGCCCATCTACCAGCTGGTGTCTCCTCAGCTACCCATTTTGCCATTTGACCATCTCCGAGAAAATCAGCTTTGTTCATTGGCGTTTTGATCGCACCCGGCGCAATAGCATTAGCGCGTATTCCATTTCGGCAATAATCATAATCAAGTTGCTTTGTATAACCAATAATGGCATGTTTGGAAGCAGTATATGCCGCACCGCCACCTCCGGCAACAAAACCGGCAATGGATGCCATATTGATAATAGCGCCTCTTTTTTGTTGAAGCATTTGAGGAAGCACGGTGTTAGTTACGAAATAGGTTCCTTTTACATTTGTGTTCATGACCTTATCCCATAAAGGTTCCTCTGTTTCTAATGTTTTTGCATAGCCGTCCAGTATTCCTGCTGTATTTAGTAAAATATCAATTCGTTTAAATTTATTTAAGGCATGTTTTACAGCTTGCTGGACGGAATCCTTATTAGTAATACTTCCAACAGAATAGGCAAAGTGATTCTCATATTGCTCAAGTGTTTCCTTCAGTTTCCCTTCAACTTTATCTAACACAAACACATTGGCACCGTTTTTTAGAAAAGCAATGGCTTGTGCTTTTCCAATACCTGAAGCACCACCAGTAATAAAAACAGTTTGCCCTACAAATTCTTCCCATTTCATTTAATAATCTCCCTCGAAGTGCTTTGTCATCCTATAATTTTCCAGTCATCAGCAAGAATATCGCATACAGTAGGTGTAAACATCGTGTAACCTTCACCAGATACATTAATTAAAAAGTATGGATTGAGTTTTTCGCCATCATGTTGACCCTCACTAACAAGTTTCACATATAATTCAGCGCCACTCCACCCATTTCGAATGACCTTTTTCCCAGCTTTTAATTCAGGTAATATTTGTTCAAATGTCATGTGTATCATCCTTTGTTCGATATTTTTATAAGATAAGTAAGTATAAAATGAGGTGCTTATGGATAACGAAATAACCGAATCGTCACGTCCGGATCTATCGACCAGCAACGATGCGACTTTAGAAATGCGCCCTACCATAAGTCCTCATCGGTTCGTCGCTAAGAGGAAGGCCAACTAAAAACCGGCTTGCCGCCCAGACGTCGGCATCCCCCTGTTTTAGTGCATGAATCCTTTATCCCGTAAAAAGGCGTTGTAGACTCCCACTTCAAGAATGGAAGCGGTGAGCTAAACAAGTCGAAGTGGGAGGTAACAGCACCTAAATCCCCCGATTCGTTCAACTAACAATCAGCGGGGCTGGAAGAAACCCTCGCTGATTGAAGGTTATCTTTAGTTGATGCGTTCCATTCGCTACGTTGCTAAACGGGCGCATGCGTCTTTCTTATAGAAGTACAGGAATAATAAGCACTTGCTGCATTGCATATTCCGACCGCGAAGGATATGAACGTAAGAAGTACGCCAGTGCAATTTAATGCTTAGGCATTTCGTTAATTCATCTGCGGCATTAATCAACAGTTGGTAATAAAAGACATTAGACGAATAATAACTTATCTTATGTCCTATTGCAAAATAGTAGCTGTAAATCCAGTATATGTTGGTACGTAGCATGAAGCAAGTAATCACAATAGTTTAGTAACTCTATCCTCGAGTTAGTCTGTAGAATAACATTTTAAGAGGGAAGGAAATATAAAAAAGTCCTTCATGGAAGTAATGTCATCTCGGTTTGTTCGATTAGGTAGAAGGTTGATGATTGGAGGTTTGGAAAAAAATGAATGAGGAAGAAAACGAAATAAAAAGTTAGTCTCTTACCATTATCTTTGAAAAATAATCCAACTGCTCAGTGCTTCCTACTTAAGAATAAACATTACATAAGACTCTATTTACTTATATGGATGGGTATTTTAAAAAGATAAAAAAGTATAAAATCAGATGTTTGGGGATAACGAAATAACCGAATCGTCACGTCCGGCGCAAGCACCCAGCAACGATGCGACTTTAGAAATGCGCCCTATGATAAGGCTTCATCGATTCGTTGTTAAGAGGAAGGCCGACTAAAAACCGTCTTGCCGCCCAGACGTCGGCATCCCCCCGTTTTAGTGGCATGATTCCTTTATCTCATTGATTCGTTCCATTCACCACTACGTTGCTAAACGGTCGCACGCGCCTTTGGTCTATTAAAAACGACGCAATTTTTTATTAATATGTGTACCCGGAAGTATAAGCCGTGCCACCTAATTTGCAGCTCTTTAACAATAGAAATATTCAACTATGTTTAATATTGTCAAAGATGAGGGAATCGTTCTATAGGTCGTTAAGGATCTTACAAACAATAATTAACAAAGGGGGACTAAACATGAAGATCCTAGCACTTTTTCCAGAAACAACAAGTGCCACACAACTATTATCTAAGGAAGAATCATTAGGGCTGAAAGAATTCTTAAAGAACACAGATTATGAATTAACAATCATTACAAGTGATAAGGAAGTAGATGATCATATTGAGGGGGCTGATGTAGTTATTTCCTCTCCTTTCTTACCAGCTTATATTACCAAAGAAAGGGCAGATAAAGCGAAAAATTTAAAATTAGCAATTACAGCTGGAATTGGGTCTGATCATGTAGATCTTGATGCAGCGATAGATAAAGGAATCACTGTAGCCGAAATACCTGGCAGTAATAATATTAGTGTCGCTGAACAAAATGTAATGGAAACATTATTATTGCTAAGAAATTATGAGGAAGGACACAGACAAGCTGCGGCAGGTGAATGGGATTTACCTAAAGTAGGTGCAGAAGCACATGATATGATTGGCAAGACGGTAGGTATTTTCGGATTTGGTCGTATTGGTCAATTAACAGCTGCACGTTTGAAGCCGTTTGAAGTAAAATTACAATACCATGATCCATATCGAAAAAAAGAACTGGAAGATCAAATGGGAATTCAATATGTAGACTTCGATACATTGGTACAAACCTCTGATGTCGTTATAATTCAGTCGCCATTAACAAAGGATACGAAAAATAAATTTGATAAAAACGTCATAAATAAAATGAAGGATGGTACAGTACTTGTTAATTGCGCTCGAGGTGGAATTGTTGAAAAAGAAGCAATTGCTGAAGCAGTTAAAAGTGGCAAGATTCGCTATGGTGGCGATGTTTGGTACCCACAACCAGCACCTTATGATCACCCTTGGCGCTCTCTCAAACAAACAGGGCTTACGGTTCATTACTCTGGGATGACGGTTGAAGCGCAGGAAAGAATTCAAGAAGGTGTACAAGAAATCCTAACAAGCTTTATAAGTAACGAGCCGATTAAAGAGTCCTATTTGATTGTGGATAACCATAAAGTTACAAACCAAAGTTATCAAACACAAAAATAACCATTTTATAAAAGGTATTAAATTACATCATAACAAACAGTCCGTACACTGTAAGTAACCTAAGAAATAATAAAAGTGTACGGACTGTTTTTGTTTACGAATTAATCAAGCGGACAATGTTTTCTTTGTTAGCTTATTGTATAAAAGAGGTATAATTCCGTATAAAAAGGAATGGTTCTAGATTTTTGCTACAAACAAGTCGAATTTTTACTTTTGTTAATTAACGTAAACTTTGAATAATTTCTTTTTCAATGATTTCATTTTCACGATTAACCATCCCAGGTATTAAAAATAAGTCAACAAATAACCAAATATAGACTATTGCAAGAGGTATAAATCCAATAATTATAAAAACAGTTATCCATCCGATAACACTTAATAACAACTGTGCAATAGCAGATCCCTTTCTGTTGAGATAAAATCGGTGAATACCTAACGAACCTAAAAAGATAAGCAATACATATGCTAAAAGCATGTTTTTTCCCTTTCGATTTAGTTCAGAATTCACCAGCATTCTTTCTTCATTCGTTAATTCCAAAATGAAAAACTCCTTTCTAATTTTTTACTATTAAATATATGTACAATGTTTATCATACCATAAAAGAGATGGTTTTTTAATAAAGTAGTTATCTAATTCCAAAGTGATTACCTCATCTAAACTTCAACGCAAAATTTTAGCCATTCTAACATACGATGAAATTCGATGTATCATGTCGTCTGACTTTTTGAACATCCTCTATAATAAATTTACTAGGTGTATCATTTTTTATTCAACCGGAAATAAGTGTCTCCAAAAGTTTTTAAGAGCTTTTTGGTTTTCAATAATTAGGGGTGCTATTCCGGTTTCTTTTTGTTTTATAGGTAACCTAATATTACTTGGATGTTGCTTCCCATTTAAATTCTACTAAATATTCGGATAAACTACTTGAAATTCTTTCCGTTTCCCTTTATCTTATAACTCAAAAACTTGCTGAATAGAGAAAGGAGTTTTATATGCATCATCCGTTGCGTGAAGAAATACAGTTGAAGTTGCAAAATGGGGAATATTATTGTGAAAAAGAACTAACTTTATCTATTATAAGTGGTAATGGAAAGTAGTCATTTTATGGCATTGAGGTGTCAAAGGTCCGCACCGTTTTAACAGTTTGCAACGTTTATTTGAAAATATTTCTCATAAGACACTCTCCAACCAGTTAAAAGAGCTAATAGAAGGTTTTATCGTCAGTCGTAAAGTATATCCGGAGTCTCCGCCTAAAGTAGAATATTCTATGACAAAATTGGACTATACTTTATTGCCTATTAATGAAATGATGTACGACTGGGGGAAAGGAAAAACGCATCCAGCAATTAAAGAAAGAAGGGATCATTAATTAGAAAAGTTTCTCCAAAGGTCATTTTTAACCCAGTTTTACATACACCAAAAATAAAAATATACAATTTTCTCTAAAATAGATTTGCTTGAAGCTTGAGGAGGAAGACCCTACAAGGTGATTAGACTTTAACATCTCCTATTCCATATGAACAAACACTCTGAAAAGGCATGCTTTTCCACTGCTAAAAATTTCAAATTTTGTCTAATAGGTTTCATTTACTGGCAAATTACACTATTATAATAAGTATACAAACTATGACGACTAATATTTCAACTAAGAATTTGTTTAGAATGGGAGAATTCTTATGAAAATACAGGATGCATTGTTGATTGGTGGGTTAGCAAGAGGAAAAGTTATCGCTGGAGAAAAAGGTATATCTCGTGATATCACAGCTATTGAGGTGATGGAAGTACCTGAGGTAATGAGTTGGGTAACGCCTGGGGTTTTAGTTGTTACAACCTTTTATTCGATTAAAGATTTGCCAAACAGGCAAGTTGAGATTGTCCAAGCTTTAATTCACCAAAAAGCTGCTGGAATCGTCATCAAACTAGGACGCTTTATTACTTCTATCCCAATTGAAATCATTCATTTAGCAGATCAGCATAATTTTCCAATTGTAACCATTCCAAAGGATGTTACTTATATTAGTGTTTTAACACCCCTATATGAAAAACTTTATTTGGAAAAACAGCAAAAAACAGTAGAATTGCAGCATCCATTGTATGAAATTGAACAATCCAGTTTTTCCTCTTTACCAGAAGCATTGAATCGAATAGCTGAAATTGTTAATTCCCCTGTATATATTGAAGATTTAGACGGTCGTTTGTTATATGCGGCTGCTTTATTTCATGCAGATGGCTGGCGGAGATCCACTTCGCTGTTTTCGAAGCCCTACTATTCTGATTATATCAAAGAAGTTACTAAATGGGAGAATGACGTCTTAACGAATAAATATGCAGTATTCTATAAAACGGGGTTGCGCAGAAAGATTCTTCTACCTCTCATATGGAAAAATAGTTTGTTTGCTATTTTGCATATTTCCTATACGGACAAAGAATTGTTTCAAGGTGTTTCCCCAAATCATTTAAACAATGTGGCGAATAAATTAAGTCAGCTCTTTATCAGTGACCAACTATATTTACAAAAAAATCGACAGGATGATTCAGAGGCAATCGAACAATTTTTATTGCATCTGGATGATATCAATGCAACGAAGACGGCAATAATTGTTAATTTTTATGGGAATTGGTTGAAACTAACGAATTATCCAAAGCACCAAGTTATTGATTACTCTAGCTTAATTAGAAAAGAACTCTATGGGCTCGTCAATCAGCTAACAACTTGCGAAAACTTTATTTTTGAGAAGTATAATAAGTTTTATTTGTTCTTGTATTGTAAAGAAAAAACATATGGTCAAATTGTAGCTCAATGGAATGAAATGATTGAACGATTTAATGGAGAAGACAGCTGGAATTTTACCCGCGTTGCCATTAGCCCATCGATTAAAACTCCAACCAGCTTTGAGGAGCACGTGCATACAGTAACTAAAACAATGGAGATCGGTTTAAAAATAAAGCCGGAACATACGGTTTATACACATGATAAACTAGGCATTTACGAAATTCTTCTCCAACTGACTTCTGATCTGTTTGCTCGCAGATATACACAAAATGTTTTATTTCCATTGCTTCAAGAAGACAACGATTTGATGGAAACACTACAAATGTATTTGAATGAAAATGGTAATGTGTCAAAGGCTTCAGAAAAATTATTTATTCATCGCCGTACACTAAATTATCGAATACAAAAAATCGAGCAGTTATTAAATATGGATTTAAATGATGCCGACAATCGCTTTATTTTAAAATTTTGTCTAATGATTAAAGATCTGATATGATCAATTTTTATTCTAGAGACCTATATGTATGCTTTCTACGGCAGGTATCCTTGTATCCGTTTAACTGAAGTGTTTCAGACCTAGCAAACTTCATTCTTCTTCCTATAATTATGGTTAACATCAGCTCGGAATCTAAAGGAAGACCGACGAAAAGTGGACTTGTCGCTTGGCGTCGGCATACCCTTGTTTTAAAGGCAAGTTTCCCTTATCCAAATGTAAGGACGTATTTTTCTCCATTCAAAAAGTGTTTATGATTTTCCGTCTGATGAGATAACGACTCCTAAATGTCCGATTGGTTCAGAGGCCTTTAGGTCATACCCTTGTGGTGCTGCATTCTTTGGAAAAAGCGTTCCACAGCATGAAGTTTCGGCTTTATCGCTTCAGAAGATTTCCAGTTTGTACGTCTAGCCTGAGCGCTTCTAGCTTTTGTCTGCTTTTTATCAGTAGGAAATGTAGGGTAAATCCCCGCTGAACCGTTATTGTTTTGATGAAAATGCTGTTATATAGCAAAAACAAATATTCTGAAAACTTTTTATAGATCTTGCCTTGTTTCGTAGAACAACACGGAAACTTTTTTCTCATAAATAGTACCATGGCAAAAGTGGGAAAACGTAACCTGAATTTTTTTCCCTCTTATTCCATTCCTGAGAATTGTTAAAAAATTTATAATTATAAAAAGGGATGGACAGATATGATGATTTTTTAAAAAGAAAAGTCTGTGAATATGTTATTATTCATCATAGATAAAAGTTGCTCAGAAATTTTAATATTAATATTCGAAATAATCAAAACAAATAGTTAATTAAGGAGACTTTGTAATGCGTTATTTGGATGAAAATGCAATAAAGAATATTGCGGTTGGAGCTGCGGTACTTGGTACGGGAGGTGGGGGTGATCCTTACATTGGAGAATTAATGGCATTACAAGCTATTAAAGAGCATGGTCCTGTAAAAATGCTTGAGGTTGATGAAGTACCAGACGATGCTCTTGTTGTACCGATTGGCATGATGGGAGCTCCAACTGTATTATTTGAAAAAGCACCTGGAGAAAATGAAGCAAAAAATGCGTTTCAACTTATGGAAGAGCATTTAGGAAGAGAGATTTTTGCAACGATGCCGATTGAAATTGGTGGAGTAAATTCATTGCTTCCGGTAGCAATTGCTGCTCGCCTTGGTCTACCAATTATTAATGTTGATGGTATGGGAAGAGCTTTTCCAGAGCTACAAATGGTTACATTCTATCTAGACGGTATTTCAAATAGTCCTTTGGTCATCGCTGACGAACGAGGGAATACTTCCATTCTTCAGACAATCGATAATCATTGGTCAGAACGAATTGCTCGTAACATAACGGTTCAAATGGGTGGTTCTTCTACAGTTGCTCAATACTCCATGTCTGGAAAGCAAGTGAAGAATAGTGGTGTAGCTAAAAGTTTAACGTTTGCTGAAGGGATAGGAAAAATTATTAGAAAATCAAAGCAAAATCCGATTCAGGAAGTATTATCTTTTACAAGTGGCTATTCATTATTTGAAGGAAAGGTAATAGACATAGATCGGAAAACATCGACAGGTTTTGCTAGAGGAATTGCAACAATAGAAGGAATGAATGAAGATAAGGGAAAAACACTATCCCTACACTTTCAAAATGAATTTTTACTTGCTACAGAAAACGACAAGCCTGTGTGCATTACTCCTGATTTAATTTGTCTGCTTGATAATGAAACTGGACAGCCAATTACGACAGAAGGCCTAAGGTATGGAGTGAGATGTACAGTAATCGGCATTGCATGCAACGAAAAATGGAGAACAGAAAAGGGAATCGAAACGGTTGGTCCGAGATATTTCGGCTATGATTTAGAATATATACCAATTGAAATAATAACCAGCGAGGAGGTGATATAAAATGAGCTCCTATCGGATTGGAATTGATGTAGGTGGGACAAACACAGATGCGGTTATTTTAAATGAAGCTATGGAGGTAATTTCAGCGACAAAAATAATTACACAAGACAATATCAGTGAGGCGATTTTATTAGCTTTAAAAGAAGTTGTGCAACAAGCTGATATCCCAACACAACAAATTACGCATGCTATGCTTGGTACTACACATTGTACCAATGCCATCGTTGAGCGCAAACATTTAAATAGAGTTGGGATTATCCGTATTGGCGCTCCTGCTAGTATGGCTGTTAAACCGCTTATCGGATTTCCGGAAGATTTACAGTCACGCTTAGGTAACGAAGTATATCTTGTTCGCGGCGGACATGAATATGACGGGAGAGAAATTGTTCCATTAGATAAGCAAGCAATTTATGATGCTGCTAGAAAGATGAAAGGAAAGGTAGATTCTGTAGCGATTACTTCGATTTTTTCGCCTGTAACTCAGGATCATGAAGAAGCTGCACAGGCAATTGTAAAAGAAGTATTAGGTGATGATATTCCTATTTCTTTGTCGTTTGAAATCGGTAGTGTCGGTCTTATTGAACGCGAAAATGCAACCATTTTAAATGCTTCTGTAGTTAATGTTGCAAAAGCGATGGCTAACGGATTTATCGCTGCTCTATATGAGGAAGGAATCGACTGTCAAGTTTATTTTGGACAAAACGATGGCACTCTGATGTCAGTGGAATATGCTATGAAATACCCTATCTACACAATTGCTTGTGGGCCAACAAATAGTCTACGTGGTGCATCTTATTTGTCAGATGTTGAGAATGGCATCGTTGTCGATGTCGGGGGCACTACTACAGATGTAGGTGTATTGGTAGACACTTTTCCGCGTGAATCAGCGTTAGCTGTTGAAATTGGTAAAGTTCGTACTAATTTCCGTATGCCTGATCTTGTTTCAATTGGTTTAGGAGGCGGCACCA
The DNA here is from genome assembly GCF_001895305.1 of Virgibacillus sp. 6R. Lineage (NCBI taxonomy): Bacteria > Bacillati > Bacillota > Bacilli > Caryophanales > Bacillaceae > Virgibacillus > Virgibacillus sp. 6R. The sequence continues at coordinate 3,616,527 of NZ_CP017762.1, forward strand.
TCATACGTATTAAGGAAGATAACACATTTACAATTGGTCCAGATAGTGTTGGATATCGTCTGAAGGAGAAAGCAATGGTGTTTGGTGGTGACACGTTAACAGCTACGGATATTGCTGTTTTCTTAGGAAAAGCAAATATTGGAGATTACAATAATGTGGCACATTTAAATGTGCCATTGCTGGAAAAAATTTATCAACAAATGATAGCGATGGTAGAGAATGCTATTGATCAAATGAAAACAAGTGGAGAACCTGAAGCTGTTATTCTCGTTGGTGGTGGAAGTGTTTTATTTCCTGGGCAATTAAAGGGAGCTTCCAACGTTTATAAACCTGAAAATTTTGGTGTTGCTAATGCTATTGGGTCAGCGATAAGTCAGGTTAGTGGACAAGTAGAACGCATTTATTCATTAGATCAATTCGGACGTTTTGAAGCAATTGAAGAAGCGAAACACTTAGCGATTGAGGAAGCAATCGCTGCTGGTGCAAATCCTGATACTTGTAAAATTGTTGAAATTGAAGATGTTCCACTAGCTTATTTACCTGGTAATGCAACACGTATAAGTGTAAAGGCAGCAGGTGAGCTATTGAAATAATCGAGATGATTCAACATGTACATTTTGTTATTGGCTGGCTTATCTAAGACCGTAAGACCTTCCGCTTCAAGAGGTATCGAGAATACGAAGAAATTTAAGTGTTGACTCGACTAAACGTCACTTAAATGCCCAATTCATTCAGGAAGCCTTTAGGTCATACCCTTTGCGGTACTAACTTCAGTAAGGGAAAGGAAAAGCCCTGCTGAGTGAAGTTTCATTATAACGAGGTAGTTCTTAACTATCTATTCAGCTTGAACTACGTTTCGTTGAATTCTTTTGGACATGCACTAATAAATTTTATTTAGATGATTTTAAAGAAAGATTTTGATTGTTTAGGTAGTATTTCCGTTTCTACTTTGTGGATGACTTTTTTGAAAATTATCGTAGACGCTTTTGATAAATGTTAAGATAAAAACGTAAACATAAAGGTGGAATATTATATGGAAGAAAGAGAAGATTTAATACTACAGCCTGTTCCACTAAGCGAACGAATTGGTTGGAAAGCACCATTATTTAACGTACTTGGGACAAACATTGCTATTTCTGCTTTAATGGTAGGAAGTACATTAATAACCGGTTTAACATTAAAGGATTTGATTTGGGTCTCTATTGTAGGGAATCTTATTCTTATGGCAATTCTCATTATTCAAGGAAATATCGGCAGCCGTGAAGGGGTAAATACGTACGTCATAGCTAAAGGGGCGTTTGGAGAAATTGGTGGAACTTGGATTATTTCATTAATCCTTGGAATTACCAGTTTTGGATGGTTTGGTATTCAAGCTGGAGTTGCTGGACTATCAATAAAGCAAATATTTCCTAATATCAACTTAACGTTAACCGTAATCATTATAGGAATTTTAATGGTGGTAGTTGCAGCATATGGGTTTAACACAATGGCATTGTTTAATTATATTGCGATTCCACCACTGATTGTGTTAATTGTTTGGGCACTTATTAAAGCGATTGATCAAGGTGGGGGGATGAGTCCAGTACTTGATTATACTCCAGAAAACCCAATGACAATGATTAAGGGCATTGATATTGTTGTAGGCTTAATTATTGTAGGTGCAGTTATTTCTCCTGATTATCTTCGCTATACACGCGGAATGAAAGATGTCGTTATTGTGGGATTTATCGCTGTAGCATTAGTGACATTTTTTCAACAAGTTGCAGCCGGAATAATGTCTGTTAATGCATTGACTACAGATATTACGGAAGTATTAAAATCATTAGGATTTAACTGGGTAGCTTTTGTCGTATTAATCCTTGCTGCCTGGTCTACGAATTTAGCTAATGCTTATTCAGGTGGACTAGCCTTAAAAAATATTTTCCCAAATGTAAAACGAATTTATTTAACGTTAATTGCAGGAAGTGTGGGTATCATTTTAGCGGCATTTAATATTATTAATGCTTTTCAAGGATTTTTAAGCTTTCTGAGTATGACTGTGTCAGCAATCGCCGGTGTGATTTGGGTAGAGTATTATATTATTCAGAAAAAGAAGCTTGTTATCCGAAAAGGAATCCATTGGCTGGCAATCTTTGCCTGGATTGGCGGGGTAGTTGCTGCCTACCTATCTTCAAAATGGGGATTTGGAATTGCACCAATTAATTCAATTATTGTAGCTGGCTTATTGTATCTCGTATTAGAAAAAGCATTTGACAATAAAGTGTTATCTAACTGAAAAACAGAATGGAGTTGAGTTCGTTGACCAAAAAAGTGTCCATTGGCATTATTCAAATGGAGGCAAAGCTTGGTGATGTAGAGTTTAATTTACAAAAAGTCGTAAAATTTATTAAACAGGCAGCATCGCAAGGAAGTGATATCGTCTGTCTTCCAGAACTCTTTTCTACCGGCTATCATTTGGCTTATCTCAAGGAAAAAACAAATGAACTAGGTTTAAAATATTTTCAACAAAGTGTAGAAATATTGAGACAAGCAGCAAAAGAAAATAACGTATATGTCATTGCTCCGATTGTGGAACAAAGAGAGCTGGCAGGAGTGGCTTATAATTCTGCTTTTGTTTTTGACAGAGAAGGAAATATAGTTGGAAGTTTTGCAAAAGCCCATTTATGGGCATTAGAGCGATTTTACTTTAAAGAAGGATCGGAGTTTCCTGTATTTGATACAGACTTTGGAAAAATCGGCATTGCTATTTGTTATGACGCGGGCTTTCCAGAGGTATCTAGAAGTCTTTGTTTACAAGGAGCAAATATTATCTTTGTGCCTTCTGCATGGAGAATAGAAGATGAGGATATGTGGGATTTAAATCTGCCTCAGCGTGCTTTGGAAAATGTATTATTTACAGTTGGTGTAAATAGCGTTGGTGACCAACATGGACTGCATTTATTTGGTAAAAGTAAGGTATGTAATCCACGTGGGCAGATTATAAAAGAGTTGCCTAAAGATAAAGAAGCAGTCGAGGTAGTAGAGATTGATCTTGAAGATATTCGCAAATACCGCACCGAAATTTCTTATTTACGTGATCGTAAACCGTTTATGTATCATTTGTTAACAGAAAAATAGCCTAACAGGATGGTTTTTAGCGGATTGTAAAACTCTCTCATTTGCATATGATTATTAAAAACATTGGTAATAATATTAATAAAAGAGGAAAAAAATGCGTTGTTCCTATCTCTGATATAGGAACAACGCATTTTTTTGAGAACATAAATACATTTCACTCACCATGTTTTAATATCTCATTCATTCCTTTTGATTGCTTTTACACTAAGAAAATATGGGAAAACTTTGGGTTTGATTTTTTCCCACTTATTCCATTCCTACGAATTGTTTAAAAATTTATAATCATACAAAGGGGTGAATGTATGCTAGGAATTATAAGAGTACTAACTACAAAAGACAATCAAGTCTTACAGGAGCATGGGAGTCGTTTGACCGAATTATACGGGATTGAGTCTAAGTCGAGCTGTATTGCTTCCCAACCAAATGGCATTTATGACGATGAATCGGAAAAGGCCGCTATACCTAAAATTGTCGCTTTAGCACAAGAAATGGCTGAAGATGAGGAAATTGGGGCAATTACAATTAGTTGTGCCGCAGATCCCGGGCTAAAAGAGGTAAGACAGGCTGTAGATATTCCAGTATTCGGCGCAGGTATATGTGGAGCACATGCAGCGAGTATGGTGGGAAGTAAAGTGGCGGTAGTTGGAATAACAGAGCAACCTCCGCCGGCAATGAAAAAACAGTTAGGTGAAACATTTTATAATTATGCATTTTCGCCACGTTTGCGAAAAACGACAGACCTATTTCAACAGTATGCCAAGCCTGAATTGCTTCGGGTTATCCATAAGGCTATAGAAGCTGGTGCGGATGTCATTTTATTTGCTTGTACCGGTTTTTCTACGATTCGCCTTAAAGCGTATTTGCAAAAGCATCTAGAAGTTCCAGTAATTGACTTAGTAGAAGCACAAGGAATTGCATATCAATTATTTAGAAAGGAACAACCGGAATGAAGAATAAAACATTTGATCTTACATTTATTATCTTTTCCATTATTGTAGCTCTATTTGGTGCAATTATTGGTATGCAATTGATCACATCTCTTGGGATAACTCCCAATACCTCAATTATAGGTGCTTTAATTGCTATGTTAATCGCCAGAATACCAATGCAATTATTTTATAAGTATCGCTCATTAGAAAATCAGAATTTAGTGCAAACAACGATTTCTGCTGCCACGTTTGGGGCGGCTAACAGCCTTCTTATTCCAGTTGGGATTCCTTATGTAATGGGCATGCCTGAGTTAATCGTACCGATGTTAGTTGGAGCAGGTGTAGCATTATTAATTGATACATTCATCCTTTATAAAGTGTTCGATACAAAACTTTTCAGTGCTGATGAAGTATGGCCACCAGGAGTAGCTACTGCAGAGGCACTAAAAGCTGGAGATGAAGGTGGAGCGAAAGCTAAATTTTTAGGACTAGGAATTATAGGTGGTATGATCGGCTCACATTTCGGTATTTCTATGTCTGCCTTTGGTGTAGCGTTTATCGGAAATATCTGGGCTTTAACCATGTTTGGTTTAGGATTATTGCTTCGAGGATATTCCGTCCAATTATTTGGAGTGGATTTAAGTACGTATTATATACCACATGGAATGATGATTGGTGCTGGAATGATAGCCTTATTACAATTCATTTTAGTGTTATTAAGATCTAAAAAACAAAATATTAAAAAAATCCTCCAAGATGAAAACCATGAGAATACAAGAAACGAAAAAGATATTCAAATGGGATTTGGACTCGGGTATATCCTTTATGTTATCGGGGCTGTTGTAGTAGCAATTATGGCAGGAATTATCGGTGATATGCCGATTTGGCAAGTAATCCTATTTGTCTTATTCGCAGCTTTTGCCGCCTTAGCAAGTGAGATTATTGTAGGAATTGCTGCGATGCACTCCGGATGGTTTCCAGCCTTTGCAGTAACGTTAATTTCTTTAATTATTGGCATGCTGCTAGGTTTTCCACCTGTCGCTCTTGCTCTATTAACAGGTTATACAGCAGCAACAGGGCCAGCATTTGCTGATCTAGGTTATGACTTTAAAACGGGGGTAATTATTCGTAAAGGCGCTTCTATTGAACAAGAGTTATTTGGAAGAAGACAACAATTAAAGAGTGCATTAATAGGATTTGGAGTAGCAATGGTTATGGTCAGTCTGTTTGCAAATAACTTTTTTGCCAAGGATTTAGTGCCGCCTGTAGATAAAACATATGCCATTACAATAGAGTCCGGTCTAACTGGAAATGTAGGGATGCTTTTATTACTTTGGGCCATTCCTGGTGCAATCATTCAGTTAATCGGCGGGCCAAAACGACAAATGGGGATTCTCTTAGCAACTGGTCTTTTAATTATTAATCCAATTGCGGGGTGGGCTGTAATGGCAGGAATATTAATTCGTACGATTGTGCTGAAGGTTAAAGGTCCAGAGGCTGAAAATACGATGTATACAACAGCTGCCGGATTTATCGCTGGAGACGCTATTTATAGCTTCTTTTCATCCATATGGAAAGTGAAATAAGGGAGGTTGTATCTAATTGACAAGAAAATTACTAACACGAAATGATGCAAAAAATGCTGTGTATGGTGGTTGTATTTTAGGTGGTGGAGGAGGAGGCTGGATTCATGATGGTCTGGAGAAAGCGGAGTTAGCCTTCTTGGAAAACAGTCGGCCAGAATTGATTACTGTTGATGAATTGAAAGATGACGACTATGTAGCGTGTGTTTCATTAGTTGGCGCCCCTTCCGCCAAAGAGATGTATATTAATTCTAAGCAGTTAATTGAAACCGTAGAACGAATGCAAATGGAATGTAACAAACCGATTAAAGCGTTAATGACGAATGAGAATGGGGCAAGTACCACAATTAATGGCTGGCTGCAAGCGGCAGCAACGGGCTTGCCAATTTTAGATGCACCTAGTAATGGTAGAGCTCATCCAACGGGTTCAATGGGCTCAATGAATCTGTCAGAAGTATCAGACTATGTTTCGATCCAGACCTTTGCAGGCGGGAAAGGAGCAAAAGAGGTAAAGGGAACAGTTATTGCCAGTCTTGATGCGGCAGCAAGTGCTGTCCGCTCTGTATCCGTTCAAGCAGGTGGTATGGTTGCGGTATGCAGAAATCCAGTTCAGATAAAATATGTTAAGGAACATGCTGCCATCGGTGGAATTAGTCAGGCGATGGAACTTGGAGAACTGTTTTTATCGGCGCCTAAAGGATTAAAACGAATTAAGCAAGTAACGAGCCATCTAAAAGGAAGAATAATTCATTCAGGTATCGTAACATACTTTTCCTTAAATAAAACAGGTGGTTTTGATATTGGGACGGTACATGTAGATCATGACCTTGAGTTAACGTTCTGGAATGAATACATGACAGTAGAAATATTAGGCTATCGAAGAAGTACTTTTCCAGATCTAATTATGACATTTGATACAAATACAGGTATGCCGTTGGTAAGTGCAGAAATTCAAGACGGGATGGAGATTACTGTTATTACCATACCAAAGAAAAATTTGAAGCTTAGTACAACTATGTTTAATGAAAAATTGCTAAAAGTTATTGAACCCTATATTCAAAAGAAGATTGTTTAAGGAGCTGTTTAGAAAATGTCTTTAAAATACACACTAGAAGCTTTGGATTTATTAGATAGTTCATATGTAAGCGGTAAGCTGGTAATAGATTTATTTGCGGATAAAGAGCATGTAGAAGCAGAGTATACGACAGTAACTGGTGAATGTGGTTCTACTGATTTTGTTAAAATTATTATAAAAGGTACGGAAGGAAAGAGTAGTGGAGGTTCCGCTCCGACATTAGGTATTGTTGGCAGACTAGGAGGATTAGGTGCAAGACCAAGCCGGATTGGCCTAGTATCTGATGGTGACGGTGCAGTCGCTGCTGTAGCAACAGCATTAAAATTAGCAGCTATGGTGGAACAAGGTGATCGGTTGCCGGGTGACGTATACGTAACTACTCATATTTGCCCAAATGCACCAACTCAACCACATGAACCAGTTGAATTTATGGGGTCTCCAGTTGATATTTTAACGATGAATCAATATGAAGTAGTTCCTGAAATGGATGCTATTATTTCCATTGATACAACGAAAGGCAACAAGGTGTTTAATCACCGAGGAATTGCTTTATCCCCGACTGTAAAATCTGGATATATTTTAAAGTTTAGCAATGATTTAATTCGTATTATGGAAATGACAACAGGTGATTTGCCAGTAACATTTGCTGTAACAACACAAGATATTACTCCATACGGGAATGATATCTATCATATCAATAGTATTTTACAACCATCCGTAGCAACAAGTGCACCTGTCGTTGGTTTAGCAATTACGACAAAAACAGCGGTCCCTGGATGTGGAACAGGTGCTAGTCATGAAGTCGACATTGCGCAAGCAGTTCGCTTTAGCATTGAAGTTGCTAAAGAGTATACACAGAGAAAATTTGAGTTTTATGATGTGGAGGAATTTGCCCGTTTAGAAGCTAAATATGGCTCCATGGAGCATTTACAAACATTAGGCAGGGAATAAAAATGAGTAAAGGTATAATTGGTGTGTTAACCATTGGTCAGTCCCCAAGAACGGACGTAATGCCATCTTTCGAAAAGATACTCGGTGAGGAAATCAAGCTAATCGAGCGTGGAGCATTAGATAGGCTGAAAATGGAAGATATGCAGTTAATATCGCCAGATTTAACGGAGCAAACTTATATATCAAGATTAAGGAATGGGGAAGCTGTAAAGATAGGAAAACAAAGGCTCCTTCCGCTTTTACAAAGAGAACTCACGGAATTAGAAATGAGAGTAGAAGTAGTTATGATGCTTTGTACAGGTGATTTCCCGACTTTAAAAGCTACCAAGCCGATTATTTATCCAGATCAGATTCTAACTCATACAGTACAAGCTATTTCACCAACTGGGGTATTAGGGTTAATTATTCCATTAGAAGAACAGAAGGAGACTTTAATTGGAAAATGGGCAACTTGTAACTTAACGCTAATAACTGAAGTTGCCTCTCCCTATGAAAAAAGTGATGTGAAAGGAGCTGCTGAACGCTTGCAACAGCATGGGGCAGATCTTATTGTGCTCGATTGTATGGGGTATAATGAACATCATAAAAAAATGGCGATAGTTGGAAGCGGTTTGCCGGTTATCCTGCCGCGCACTTTAACTGCCCGTATCGCTCTAGAATACGTAGAAAAATAGATTCGGGAATGCCGAGTCTATTTTCTACGTCCGGAGAACAAGGAAATGGGGATAAAAAATGCCTGTCATTGCTTTATTTGTTTTAAGCTTACTTTGGGGTTCTACTTTCTATTTTACAAAAATGGTATTGCCAGACTTTCATCCTGTTTCTATCGTATTTTATCGTTGTCTGTTGGGAGGTCTGACGTTACTCCCTTTCTTTTTATGGAAGAGAAAAAAACAGGATTTTCAAAATGTCCTCCCGTTAATAGGGATTACTTTATTAAGTACAGGTATCCCTTGGGTATTTATGAGTTTTAGTCAAAAAGGGCTTGACACTACAATAAGTGCGGTTCTTAATGCGACTGGTCCAATTTGGGGCGTGATTTTCAGCTTCTTTATTTTAAAAATACCGCTTCGTAAAAAAGAAATATTTAGTGTGCTTATCGGCTTTACTGGGATACTTGTAGCCTTCTTTTTAGGTACCTCTAACAAGATTAACTTTACCTTCAGCAGTGCGGTTCTTTTATTGATAGCAGTTAGTCTATATGCGTTATCGGCAATTTTCACATCTAAGTATTTAAGGAATGTAACGGTGTATACCATTTCGTTTGTTTCGTTGCTTACAGGAAGTATCTATTCAGGCTTGTTTATGATATTCATCGAGCCATCCAGTTACCAAGCTTTCATGGACATTAAAAATGTTGGTGCATTGATGATGTTAGGGGTATTTAATTCAGGAATTGGCAATCTGCTGTATTTTTATCTTGTGCAAAAAGCTGGTCCTATCTTTGCTTTATTAATCACTTATTTAATGCCGATTACCACCATTTTATTAGGTGTTTTATTATTAAATGAAAATCTAGTAGCAGGAACCGTATTCGCATTAATTTTTGTTTTAATTAGTGTATACTTTTCTAGAGAGAGAAGGAGGAAATAAACATGGAAGCATTTCAGCAAACCGTAAATCGACTAATGAAGAATAATATCCAGATTGAAAAAACTGAAAAAATACTCGTTCTAACAGATCGAACGACAGAAAAATTAGCCAAAAAATTTAATGAAGCATTAAAAAAAGGTGGGTGGACATCTACTTTCTATATGATGGAGGATCGTTCAAAATCAGGAGAAGAGCCACCAAAAGAAGCTGCTGAGCTTATGCTGCGATACAGGCTTGTATTTTGCCTTACAAAGCATTCTTTAACGCATACGGTGGCAAGAAAAGAAGCGAATGCTAAAGGAGTTAGTGTTATTACAATGCCTGGTATTACAGAGGATATGTTCTTGCAAGGTGCGATGAGTGCCGATTACAGCCGGGTAGAAGAAGAAACCATAGCGATGGCGGAAAAATTGACAGCTGCCAAATCTGTAACGATTTTGACGGGAGAGGCAAATAAGTTAGTAATTCCGATTAAAGGAAGGCGAGGGATAGCTAGTACTGGGGTATTTAGAGAAACAAGTGCATCTGGAAACCTTCCATCTGGTGAAGCCTATATTGCTCCAATGGAAGGAATGGCAGAGGGTTCAATTGAAATCAATGGTTCAATAGCTGGAATAGGCTTATTAAATGAAGCAATCACAATCACGATTGAACAAGGAAAACTTATACATGCCACAGGAGAAAAAGGAAAGAAATTACTTGCATTACTCGGTGAGGGACAAGGAAGAATGCTTGCAGAACTCGGGATTGGTACGAATTATAAAGCGAGATTGACTGGAAATATTTTAGAAGACGAAAAGGCATATCATACCGTACATGTTGCGTTTGGTTCTAATCATACATTTGGTGGTACGATTCATGCAGATGTGCATATCGACTGTGTTACAAAAGATCCAAAATTAGAGTGGGAGTAGTTAATTTGTTAAAGCAGAACAAAGGCGCAAGCGCCCGTTTAGCAACGTAGCGAATGGAACAAATCAACTAACGATAAAGGAATCATGCCACTAAAAACAGGGGTATGCCGACGCCTGAGCGGCAAGCCCGGTTTTAGTCGGCCTTCCTCTTTGCGACGAACCGATGATGACTTATCGTAGGGCGCATTTCTAAAGTCGCATCGTTGCTGGGATATGGAGCCGGACGTGGCTATTCAGTTATTTCGTTATCTCCAAGCACCTAAGTTTATACTTTCTTATTCTGCAAGAAAGAATACTAAAAAGAGCGTAAGATATTTAACTGGTGTTATGAAAAAAATAAATAAATGCTATCAAGCGTAAAATAACAAATTAGTTATGAATAAAGGAGACAGTCTGTTACATGTATTGTAAACTGTCTCCTTTTTAAATTGTAATTCATGTGGCTGTGATGATCCGTCTCTATTTAATCATGCTTTTATTGTATAAAAACCAATAATCAGAATTATGAATATCAGATTTAAAAGTGGGACAAATTATGAGCTAGATTCTTATATGAAAGCGTAACTAATAACGGGTTTATAGGTGGTAAAATAAAAGCAAGGAGGAGGCAAACATGTATCTTGATAAAAGGAGTAAAGAAATTCTAGAAGAACTGATTAGTCATCCTAATTTGTCAAGTAAAGATATAGAAACTAAAACTGGATTGTCAAGGCGACAAATTAAATATAGTGTAGAGAAAATAAATAATTGGCTAAAGGAGAATAATTACCCTGTTCTGCAACGATTAAAAAATGGTAAATTCCTTATCCATCCAGTTTTAGGAGAATTATACGATCAAGATCAATTACGTGTAGTTGACAATTATATTCCTTCTGAAGATGAGAGAGTATTATTAGTTTTACTTATCTTGCTATCACAGCATGATTTGTCATTAGTGCATTTTACTCAGGCACTTAAGGTCAGCAATGTAACTATTTTAAGCGATATGAAAAAAGCGCAACAAAAAATAGAGCCGCTGCGCTTACAAATTGTTTATTCTCGAACAGATGGATATCAATTAACTGGCGATGAATGGGAGTTACGTAACTTATTGTATTATTTGTTGCAAGATTTAAGCAGGCGTTATGGTGAACTAGCAATGGTTCAAGATTTTGCAATGCTTGATGGTAAAAAAACATGGAATTTCATTTTCCCGTAAAACATCACTTGAGAATATATTTGTTGATAATAATTGCAATGTATGTATAGACGCTCCACTTTTGGGAAATTATTCTCTTGACTAATAAGAAGTTCTGTTGCCATATACACTTTTCCTAAATATGTTCTCTTCCTAATAACCTCGTGGCTAGCCATGAGAGGTGCCATTTAAAGCTTTATTCATAGCGGGTGTCATATTATCCTTCGCAATAGTAACATGTAATGATTTGTGATCTTACAACTCAAAGGAAGCAAAGGGTGTCGACTAAATTTTTGTAGTTAGGTAAAATATTTAGTAATATGCAGTTGAAAATTAGCAATAGGCTAATCCTCATTCCAGTTCATGTACCTTGGATAACTAGAATGGGGTTTTAATTTCATTTCGACTCAGTAAGAAAGGAGAAAAATTGGAATGCAAGCATGATACGCGATATTTTACGTCATATATCTTTTTACTTCGTTTTTAGTCGTCTCCCATTCATATAGGGGTGAAGCAGGAATCTAAAAGTAAAATATGTAAAAAGTCGTTAGGAGGAGCATAGGTGTTACGTAAATTAAAAACTGTTTCACTAAAGACAAAAATTTTAACGTTACTTATTTCATTAATTTTAGCTGTTATTATTCTACTGTCAGGTATCTATATTATGTTTGAAAAAAAGCAGACGGAAGAAGATATCGGAAATCTAGCATTGCAAGTAGCTAAGACGGTCTCTTTTATGCCATCGGTAAAAGCAGCATTTGAAAATAAAGATCAAATACAATTATTGCAGTCCATTGCAGATAGTATAAAAATGCAAGTGGAGGCGAATTATATTGTTATTAAAAATGCGGATAGTGTTATATATGCACATCCTGATTTATTATCGATCGGGAAGAAGCAGAGAGAAAGCAATTATCGAGCACTTATTTTTGGACAATATTATAATGCAAAGACAGACAGCTCTTTTGGGACTGCTTTAACAGGTAATGCACCGATATTTGGAGCTGATGGAAATATTATCGGCATTGTTTCGGTAGGTTATTTATATGAAGATATTTACGCGAAAATTTATCGAAAAATTCGATCTATTAGTGCTGTTTCTATAGTTGTTCTATTGATAGGAATTATTGGCGGTATTATGTTAACCAATAATATTCGCAAAGATACTTTAGGGCTGGAGCCTTTTGAAATTGCTAATCTTTATCGGCAAAGAAGTGCTATTTTACATTCTATAAAAGAAGGGATCATAGCAATTGATGAAAATGGTCTCATTACGATGATAAATCAACCTGCTATTCAGATGTTAGGCTGTAATAAAAGTTATCTTTATGAGTCAATAGAAAAGGTGTTTCCAAATACTTTACTGAAGAATTTTTTAAACCCTTGTGAAAATGAAGAAATATATCTTCATAACCGTTTAGTTATTATGAATAGAGAAGTGGTTAAAGAAAGCGGCAAGGTGATTGGAGTGGTAGCAAGTTTTCGAGATAAAACAGACGTAAAAAAGATGGTTGAAACTATCTCAGAGGTTAGGCAGTATTCGGAAGATTTAAGAGCGCAAACGCATGAATATGCTAATAAGCTTTATGTACTGTCAGGTCTTATGCAACTTGGCAAATTTGCAGAGGCGGTAGACATGATTCAAGCTGAATTAAAATTATGCATGAAGCAAAACCATCTTTTATTCGATCGAATAGAGGATAGCCATGTACAAGCCATTTTACTTGGGAAAATTGCAAAGGCTTCTGAGAAAAAAATTCAATTTATCATTGATCAAAACAGCTCGCTTTCGCCTTTACCTAAACATATGGATCTATCTAGTTTAATAGCTATTTTAGGTAATATTATGGATAACGCCTTTGAGGCAGTTAGTGAAAATGAAGAAAAAAAAGTTGTTTTTTTCGCTACTGATGTAGGAAACGATGTTATTTTTGAAGTTGCTGATAATGGAAGTGGCATAATGGTTGAAGAAAAAATCTTTACCAAAGGTTTTTCTACGAAATTAGGCGAGAGAAGAGGCTATGGATTGGCAATAGTTCAGGATACGGTTAATCGGTTTGGGGGTTGCATTGAAATACAGAATGACAGGACAAAGGGAGCTATTCTTACGGTGTTTCTACCAAAAAAGGGGGATTGTAAATGATCAAAATAATTATCGCTGAAGATGATTTTCGGGTTGCTGATATTCATGAACAGTTTTTATCACAACTAGATGATGTAGAAGTAGTGGGAAAAGCGCTAAATGGAAAAGAAACAATCGAATTTATTAAAAACCAAGAGGTTCATTTATTGCTTTTAGATATTTATATGCCTGATATACTTGGTGTTGATTTATTACCAAACATAAGAAAAATATCCTCTAATATAGATATTATTATGATCACAGCGGCAACAGATATTGATATGGTTAGGAATTCACTAGACTATGGGGTGTTTGATTATATTATTAAGCCATTAAAAATGGAACGGTTTCTCCATACTATTGAAAAATATAAGCAAAAAAGAAATTTGCTACAATCTCATGCTTCTGTTAGTCAAGAGGAAGTTGATCAATTATTTAGAGGAGAAAAAGTAACTTCCGCAAATAAAATGCGGTCCGATTTACCAAAAGGCGTAGACCCATTAACGCTAGAAAAGGTAAAAGCGATAATAAAACAAGAAAGACAAGGGATAACTGCAGAGGAGATGAGTCTGAGAATGGGGGCATCTAGAACGACGGCGAGAAGGTATTTAGAATACTTAATTTCTATGGGAGAAGTAGAAGCAGAGCTCGAATACGGAATAGTAGGGAGACCAGAAAGAAAATATATCATTTCTTAACTCAACCAAATCTAGTAATTCTCACCGGTGAACAAAATGAACAAAATTTTGTTATTATTTTTTAAGTTCGTTAATTTGTAAACGTTTTCTCTAGCCGGATATTGTTATAAGATAATGACCAAACCTTATAGTGATGAACAAATAAAGATCTATTTAACCCTTGCAAAGAGCGTTTTTTGTGAGTGTGGAAGCTCAAGCAGACTTACGGAAAGTGCGCTCTACAGTGGAAAGTAACTACTGTACTTTGCAGATGCCGTTTTCATTAGGGAACAAAGGCTCGGGGGCGCCCGTTTAGCAATGTAGCGAATGGAACGAATCGATTTAGGTGCTGTTACCTCCCACTTCGACTTGTTTATCCCCGCTTCCATTCTTGAAGTAGAGTCTACAACGCCTTTTTACGGGATAAAGGAATCATGCCACTAAAACAGGGGTATGCCGACGTCTGGGCGACAAGCTCGTTTTTAGTCGGCCTTCCTCTTAGGGACGAACTGATGATGATTTATCGTAGGGCGCATTTCTAAAGTCGCATCGTTGCTGGGATATGGAGCCGGACGTGACGATTCGGTTATTTCGTTATCTACAAGCACCTAATTTTATTGTTTCCTATACACCAGAAAAAGGAACGCAAAAATATACTATACGAGGAGGAGTTTGATGAAAAAGGTTTTTGCTCTATTACTTTTAATTTTTGTTATAAGTATTCTATCAGCTTGTAAGCAGGAGTCGAAATCAAAGAGTGAAGAAGAAAATTGGGAACCAGAGAAAGCAATTGAAATGGTTGCCCCTGCAGGAGCAGGAGGAGGGTGGGACACTACTGCTAGAACTGTAGCTAAAGTATTTAGTGAAGAGGGGATTATTGACGAAGATATCGGCGTTATGAATAAAGAAGGTGGAGGGGGTTCCATTGCTTGGACTTATATTCATAACCTTGAAGGGAACAACCATCATATATTTGTTTCCTCGCCACCACTTATCTTTGTACCGCTGAATGGTCAAACAGAATTAACCCATGAAGATTTCACCCCGCTAGCTAACTTAATTGCTGACTATGCTGCATTTGCTGTTAGGGCGGATGCGAAGTGGAACAATTTGAATGAACTATTTGAAGATATGAAGAAAGATCCGGAAAGTATCTCCGTTGTAGGTGCCTCGGCGCCAGGAAGCATGGATCATATGCAATTTGTGAAAATTGCAAAGGAAGCCGGAGTTGATGTAACGAAAATTAAATATGTATCTAATCAGGAAGGTGCTCCATTAACGGATCTCTTAAATGGTAGTGTCGATGTTTACTCTACTGGAGTAGCAGAAACAGTAGAACAGGTGAAAGCTGGAAAAATTAAAGTGCTAGGCATCACTGCTCCTGAACGATTAGAAGGGGATGTTTTGTCTACCTTTCCAACTGCACTGGAACAAGGAATTGATGCAACGTTCGTTAATTGGCGAGGATTTTTTGGACCACCGAATATGGATGAAAGTGCTATTCAATACTATGAGGAAAAGTTTAAAGAGCTAAGTGATTCGGAGGCATTTGCGAAAATACGCAGTCAGTATGGATGGACAGAGATGTTTATGGGGCATGAAGAGTATAAAAAGTTCTTAAAAGAGCAAACAGAAGAATTAACAGGGTTAATGGAAGAGCTAGGTTTGGCGCAATAGTTTAACAGAGCCAATGTTAGGATTCTGCATTGGCTCATAAAAAAAGAAAGTGTGGTGAATAGGGTGTTGAAATCGGCAGAAAGAAAAATAAGTATCATCTTCATTTTATTAGCAATTGGCTATTTAATTTTAAGCTATCAATTACCACCGTATCCCTTTGTGCCTGTAGACTCTGATTTTGTGCCAAAAGTGTTAGGATTTCTATTAATTGCTCTATCCATTATTCTATTTTTTAACTCAAATCCAAAAGAACAGGAAGAAAAGAAAAGCAATATATCAAGACAAGACTTACGGATTCTGTTATTCGTAACGGCTTTAATTATTCTTTATATTTCTCTACTTGAGATAATCGGATTTGTTATCGTGTCGATGTTATTTATTTTTAGCTGTTCTTGGATGCTTGGATATAAAAACTTTAAAGTAAATGCGATTGTCTCTCTTCTATTTCCCGTTACGCTCTTTTATATTTTTAACTATTTACTACAAATTAATTTACCTAGTGGAATTTTACCTTTTTAGTGAGGGAGGGGGCACAGAATGAATACATTAGAAGGATTATGGCAAGGTTTTCAAGTTGCTTTTAGCTTGGAGGGAATATTTTTTGTCTTTATCGGGGTTACGATAGGTACATTAATTGGTATGTTGCCAGGTCTAGGTCCGATTACAGCCATTGCAATTATGATCCCAATGGTTTACGGAATGGATCCAACCATTGCTATGGTATTAATGGCTGGCGTTTATTATGGAGCGGTTTTTGGTGGTTCAACTTCTTCTATATTATTAAATGCTCCTGGAGTTTCAGGTACAGTTGCTACGTCCTTTGATGGATACCCGATGGCTCAACAGGGGAAAGCTGGGAAGGCGCTTGCTATTGCTGCGATAGCATCTTTTACAGGTGGAACGGTTAGTATTATATTGTTAATGTTATTTGCTCCGACATTGGCACAGGTTGCTGTTTCGTTTGGACCTGTTGAATATTTTGCTTTAATGTTCATGGGACTAGTAGCTATATCTAGTTTATCGGACGGTTCTGCTATTAAGGCATTGATTTCTGGGGTATTAGGTTTTATGGCTGTTACTATTGGGATAGATGCACAAACAGGAACACCACGGTTTACATTTGGTAATTCAAATTTATTAGAAGGTGTTGATTTTCTTGTAGTTGCTCTAGGGTTATTTGCTTTAGCAGAAGTGGCATTTTTAATAAAAAACCGAAATAATATTGGTGTTGACAAAACACAAAATATTGGAAGTTTAAAGCTGACAAAACGGGATTTCAAAGAAATGACAGGACCTTTATTACGGCATTCTCCGCTAGGTTTTATTCTTGGGGTGCTTCCGGGGGCTGGTGCAACGATAGCCTCATTTATTAGCTATATGACAGAAAAACGGTTTTCAAAAAAACCAGAGGAGTTTGGGAAAGGCTCGGTTAAAGGGCTTACTGCACCTGAAACGTCAAATAATGCAGCAACAAGTGGGGCATTTGTTCCATTGCTTAGTTTAGGGATTCCAGGATCAGGAACAACGGCTATCATGCTTGGAGCGTTACTTGTTTTAGGTATAAATCCTGGTCCGTTACTGTTTCAAGATCATCCTGAAGTGTTCTGGGGAGTAGTAGCAAGTATGTATGTTGGGAATGTCTTTCTACTTGTTTTAAATTTACCATTAATTCCATACATAGCGAAAATATTAAAAATCCCCCGTCCGTTATTAATTTCATTAATTATTATGTTTTGTATGATTGGTGTGTATTCCATCAGTTTTAATATTTTTGATTTATATTTATTGCTTGCTTTTGGTCTTGTCGGTTACTTATTTCGCTTGTTTGCTTTTCCTGCTCCCCCATTTATCTTAGCTTTTATTTTAGGTGGAATGATGGAACAATCGTTAAGACAAGCGTTAACAATTTCAAATGGAGATTTTATGATTTTGGTAGAAAGTCCAATTGCTATCGGTCTATTTATCCTATCCTTTCTTTCCTTTGCTTTTCCTTTTATTAAAACTAGAAAGATCCAGAAGGTGTAGCAACTGACCTAAGGATATGATGTAATAAGCAACCTCATCTATTTGGATATCAATAGAAAGGTGGCCTAGAAGTGAAAGGAAATGTTTTAGAGCAGCATTTTTTAAACGTTAAAAAACTAAAGCTATTCCTATTGGTACTCTTACTATCAATAGGATTTCTTTTTCCTTCTCCACTTACTAGGCTGGATTCCCAGCAATGGGCAAATTAACCCTATTAGCTATATCTATATTGGTGCGGTTGCCAATCTTTTTCCATTGGGAAGTAGTTCCTTATAGATCATTGTACTCATGCTGGAGTTTAAAAAGTCCATTGTTGACAGAAGCGTGGATTGGATTTATGTCCACGGCTCTTTATTTTGTGGTTATTGTTTCTATGATTAGTAAAGTTAGATAATAGTTGGTGTCGATAAAAGAATAATCTAAGAAAATATTAAAAATATGGATAATAATTACTTGAATGTTTTCAAAACATTAGTAAGCTATAAGAAAAGGCAGATAACCCTGTTGAAAATGATTCTTTAAGTACGATTAACAAAACATATATAGAAGCTAAAATTGAAAAATTTATGGTGGGTATATTAGTCTTGACGGCTCCAATACTAACTAAAGCGATTATTGTAAGTCAACGGATTTAATCGAAGCGCAGATTAAAGATGGAAGGAATTATTGTTCTTCAAGCAACAGTAAAAAAGATGTTTGATGTGCTATTTTCAAAAATAATCAATGATCATAAAATAGACAAGAGCAGGTTAGTGAAAACAGGATAGTGAAGAAAATAAAGCGCAATATTGAACATGGGGAGGATAACAGATGAATGTGTCCGAAAGAATGGCAACTAATTTAGTAACACTTGAAGAAGAGGATATACCTGGTTTAATTACACTTTCAGCTGCAGTTGAATGGGATTATGATAAATATGAAATTCAAACAGTGATTTCATCTGGCGGAGTTTACGGACACAAGAATAAGGAGGGGGAAATTGTATCGAGTGCGGCAATTATTCCGTATGGGCAATCTTTAGCATCTATTGGTATGGTCATTGTCCATCCAGAATACAGAGGAAAAGGACTTGGCAGAAAAGTAACACAAAAATGTATAGATTCTGTTTCAGCTGATAACGCGATTATGTTAATTGCTACAGATGAAGGAAAGCTAATGTATAAAAGGATGGGATTTTATCCGATAGACTATGTCCACAAATATCTTTGTAATAACTATCTTTCGATAAAACCAAATAATCAATTAGACATAGAAATCAATTCTATGCGTAAAGTGGATTTACCTCAAGTTGTAAGGTTAGACAAGGACGCATTTGGCGAGGAAAGAAAGACTTTTCTTATCCATCGTATTAAGCAAGCAAAAGATTCTATTGTCGTTAAAGATTCTGATGGAACGATCATAGGGTTTGGTCTGTCTATTTTAGGTCCTATTAATTTAATTCTAGGACCTATTATAGCCCCTAATCATCATATAGCATCATTATTAATTGATAAATTGGCTAACAATCATCAGGGTAAATTAAGAATCGATATTCCATCAGGGAATGAGACTTTTATGTCGCATTTAGAAAAATGCGGTTTCGTAAAAGTAAGTCAACCTCCTATAATGATTAAAAATGCAAAGGAATTACCATCACGTAATAAAACATTATTTGGAATAGCTGCACAGATTTTCGGATGATTTTATTATGCAGCGAACAGTTATGTTAGTTTATCCCGTATATATGGTGCGGTAAGATTCCCACTTCAGGGTCTCCACTGGTTAAGGTTCATTTTATTGTCTATCCAGAATAATTCTTAGTTTCTCTTGCATCTCCAGTTACGTGAGGAGGTAAGATGAAAGATATAACAGCTATATTAAAATAGTAGGAGGCGGTTAAGTGGAGAATTATTCCATTGGAGAGTTAGCAAAAAAGACAAATACTTCTATTCGAACTTTACATTATTATGATGAGATTGGTTTGCTTAAAGCAGATAAATGCTCAAATTCTGGACATCGTTTGTACACAGAGGATGATATACGAAAGCTTCAGAAGATTGTCGTGTTCAAGTTTTTAGGGTATAGCTTAAGAGAAATTAAGGAGTTAATGAATGAGTCTACATTTGATTTTAATTTAAATCGGACGCTATATTATCAGAAAAAGGCGTTAGAAGAGAAAAAAGCCCAAATATCCACCGCATTAAAAGCAATTAACCGGACAGTGAAATTGTTAGAGGAAGTTGGAGAGGTGGACAGTGAAGTGTTAATGAGCTTGATTCATAGTATCCAAACTGAAAAAGAACAACAACTTTGGTTGGAACAGTTTGCTCCTAAAGAAGCAATTGAGCATTTATTTGATAAGCCAGAAGCAGAAATGCTTGCCTTTGATAAGGAATTTATTGAGCTATCAAAGAAAGTAAAACGATTAAAAAATCGCCCAGTTGATGACTCAGAAGTGCAAGCAATGGTCGCGAAGAATATGGAAACGAATTTAGCTTATGTGGGGGAGGGAAAAATAGCAGCGATAAGTGAAATAGATTTGGATAACATGGATGTGGAAGCTGTGAAAAATATGACCACTTCACCTTTTACACGAGATGAAGAGGAATGGCTTCAGCAAGCAATAGGCTATTATATGACAAAGCATCATTTCGACAGTAGACGATAGCTTCTTTGAATCTTTTTACTCTTCATTTTTGGTTATTTCTGTTATTCTTCTATCTGAGGTGATAGAAATGGCAGAGCATCATTTTCATTTAAAGGCGTCTTGGCCTGGTGGAAGAAATAGTAGTGGTTATATAGAAGCAGGAAATTTAAAAACTAAAATATCCATACCACCAGAAATGGATGGTCCTGGTATTGGAACGAATCCAGATGAGATGTTGTTAGGTGCAGCAGCAACCTGTTACATTATTACACTTGCCGCTATGATTGAGCGTGCCAAGCTTCCTTTAGAAAATATGTGCTTAGACTCAGAAGGAATTGTCGATGTTACAGGCGGTGTATTTACGTACAAAAAAATTATTCATCGGCCACAGGTTACTTTAAAGGAGGAAGCAACAGAAGAACAAAAAAGTCAACTTAAAAAGCTTGTTGAAAAAGCGGAGAAAAGCTGTATGATCTCAAGGGCTATACAAGGAAATGTGGAGATTAAGCTAAAGGCTTATATAAGATAGGGGTATGTGGGTCATTTCTGTTTGCAAATTTGCAATGGAAATGACACTTTTTATGCATGGGAAATAAGTTCAAGTAGGAATACAAAAGAATGATGACCAAGGAAAAACAATTTCAATGGATACATATGTTAGTACGAAACTTTGTTACGGCATAAATGTTAACTCGAAATAAGATATCAAAAGCTTCCACTTCAATAGTCAGTAACAGTGCTTTTCTCTTCCAAAATCGTACACCATCTTTTGGTTATATACTTTTTCAAATTACAAATGTGTGGGCTAATTCCAGAATCCATCCACTTTTAGTTTTATCTTTTATGGCTGAGCAAGTGTCCCGATATTCAAGCTAGAAAAGGGGGCTAGAGTGGTTCATCTAAGAATTACGAAGCACCTCTCTCATTATCCATAGGGATGAGGAAATTTCTAGGTGAGGGGAGATGCAGTTGACGTATAAGTAATCAAAAGCAAGTTATATGAATCCATATTTGTTTTACCAATTATCTTTTTTCGTGTAAGATCAATTATATAAACAATCAATTTCAACGTGGTTAAAGCGAAGTTGATTGTAGAAAAAGTGTCTAAACTTATGAACACTATAACCAGTTTATACGTTTTTTATAATAAACCGCCTTGGCTTACCAAGAGCGCAAATCACTATTTATGGTGAAAAATGTTACTTTATAGTGCTCAGATTCTTGAAATACTGTCAAAAATAAATAAGTCATATAATGGGTAAATAGCGTTTTTTATACAAAAGTAGAAAGCTATTGTTTATAGTATTAAGAAAAACTACCTTGTACAAGATTGCGAAATAGGGTGAAGGGGGAATAGAAGTTTGGTAACGATTAAAGATATTGCTGCAATGGCAAACGTCTCAAGATCGACTGTTTCTCGAGTATTAAATAATTCTGGTTACGTAAGTGAGGAAGCGAGAAAACGAGTAGAGGAAGTAATTGAACAAACAGGATACGTTCCTAGCGGATATGCCAAATCATTGCGAACAAAGCAAACAAAAGTAATTGGAGTTATTCTACCGACGATACAGACAGAAACTCCGAGCAGAGTTGTAACAGGACTGGGCAGGGAGCTGTCTAAACATGGATATCAAATTTTACTTGCGAATACGGATCACGATAAGGAAAAAGAATTGGAATACTTGGATTTACTCGTTAGGCAAGTAGATGGAATTGTTTTAATTGCTACTAATACAGAACCGGAAATCATGGAAAAAATTAAAAGCATCCCACTTCCCCTTGTTATGATAGGTCAGGAAACAGAAAAGGTTATGTGCGTGACATATGATGACTACCATGTAGCTAGGGAAATAACAGCATTTTTAATTCAAAAAGGGCATAGACGCATTGGCTTTATTGGCGTGGACGAAACAGATCGTGCTGTTGGTTATATGCGTAAAAAAGGATTCTTTGACGAAATGGAAGCTCATCATTTAGCGGTTGAAGAAGCATGGGTAGAAAAATGTGTATTTGATATTTATTCTGGTCACGAGGCAATGAAGAACATTCTCAATCGTTCAATCCAGCAACCAACAGCTGTCTTTGCGGTTACGGACAGGCTAGCTATCGGTGCAATGAGTTATTTGAAGGAGCAAGGGTTTGAAATCCCTCAAGATATGGCACTCGTAGGAATTGGTGCTTCCGAGCTGTCACAGTATGTGGATCCGCCTTTAACGACAGTCGATTATAAAAATGAAACAGCAGGTGAAGAAGCAGCAAAACAATTGTTAGCTCATATTCAAGGTCAGGAATTTCAAAAAAAATTAGTGTTAGACTATAGACTTATTATACGAGATAGTGTATGATATATGTGAAATCGATTTCACATATATTTTAACTTAATGTGGTATCGATTCCACAGAGTTGCTAAGGAAAATACAAGACGTATTATTTTTACAGTCTAACAGAACTATTGCTGTAGATTTTAGCCAATTTTAAAAATCTAACTTCTATGAAAAAATGGCAAGCTTTGTTTCCTTATAATAACAACCACATGATTTATGGAAGTTAGTATTATGTTTTTTAATAATGCTGTGTATAATAAAATATAACGTCTCGTTTTTTTATCGCTAATATGGAATCGATCCCATAGAGGAGGATTAGAAAAATGTCG
The DNA here is from genome assembly GCF_001895305.1 of Virgibacillus sp. 6R. Lineage (NCBI taxonomy): Bacteria > Bacillati > Bacillota > Bacilli > Caryophanales > Bacillaceae > Virgibacillus > Virgibacillus sp. 6R. The sequence goes on from NZ_CP017762.1 coordinate 3,639,646, forward strand.
GTTAATAAACAGATTGCCCAAGAATTGTTAGAAGCTGTTGGGGGAAAAGATAACATTTCTTCTGTAGCCCATTGTGCTACGAGATTGCGATTAATCATTATAGACGAAAAAAAGATTAATCAAGAACGTGTGGAAAAGATTGAAAAAGTAAAAGGAGCTTTCTTTCATGCAGGACAATTTCAAGTGATTTTTGGAACTGGTACCGTTAATCAGATTTATGAGGAAGTAGAGAAGTTTGATATAAACAGTACCTCTAAACAAGAACAAGCCAAAGAGGCAGCAAAAAAAGGTAGTAAATTTCAACGTGCTATTCGTACGTTCGGAGATGTCTTCGTTCCGATTATTCCAGTGCTTGTAGCTACTGGTTTGTTTATGGGTGTACGTGGATTAGTCATGCAGGAGGAGATATTGGCAATTTTCGGCTTATCACCAGCTGATATATCGGAAAACTTCCTTTTATTTACTGAAATTTTAACAGATACAGCATTTATATTTTTACCAGCATTAGTTGCATGGTCTACATTTCGTGTATTCGGTGGCACACCAATTATTGGTATAGTTCTCGGTCTAATGTTAGTTAGTCCATCTTTGCCAAATGCGTGGGGAGTTGCAACAGGTGAAGATCCGTTAATGTTTTTTGGATTTATCCCGGTTGTAGGTTACCAAGGGTCAGTACTTCCTGCCTTTATTGCTGGAATTATTGGTGCTAAATTAGAACGTATGATTCGCAAGCGAGTACCTGAGGCTCTTGATTTAATTCTTACGCCTTTTTTAACTTTGTTAATTATGATTGTTGCATCTTTATTTATGATTGGCCCTATTTTTCATCTCATCGAAGGCTATATTTTAGATGGAACACTATATATTTTGAGCTTTCCATTTGGGTTAGCAGGGCTCTTCATTGGTTTCTTTAATCAAATTATCGTAATAACTGGTGTCCATCATATTTTTAACCTATTAGAAATTAAGTTACTTGAAAGTACTAGTAGTAATCCGTTTAACGCTATTGTCACTTCTTCTGTTGCGGCTCAAGGTGGGGCAGCGCTTGCAGTTGGATTAAAAACAAAATCTAAAAAATTAAAAGCATTAGCTTACCCTTCCACATTATCAGCTTTTTTAGGAATTACAGAACCAGCTATATTTGGAATTAATTTACGCTATGTAAAACCATTTATTATGGGATTAATTGGTGGAGGTGCTGGCGGATTTGTTGCTGCGTTATTAGGTTTAAAAGGGACAGGGATGGCTGTTACGGTAATTCCAGGTACGTTGCTATATTTAAACGGACAAGTCATTTCCTACCTTTTTGTTAACCTTGTAGCAATTGGGGTAGCTTTTGTGCTTACATGGCTATTCGGGTTTTCGGATAAGCAATTAAAAGAAAATGGATAAAAAGACTACGATAGGATTAATGCACACACAAGCTTATATAAAGCTAGGCTAATGTTTCATGTGACACATCGTGTATCTCGTATATTAGGTGCTATTAAACTCGCTTCAGCCTAAAAAGGGAAGGACGAATGTCTTTTCTTGGATGATAAGAAAGTATAAATTTTGTCGCTTTGGGATAACGAAATAAACTAAATAAGCCACGTCCGGCGCATGAGCCCAGCAACGTAGCGACTTCACTAATCGCCCTACGATAAGTCATCATCGGTTCGTGGTTAAGAGGAAGGCCGACTAAAAACGGGCTTGCCGCCCGAAGTCGGCATACTCCTGTTGCAGGAGCATGATTCTTAAAACTTTAGTTGATTCGATCCAGTCGCTACGTTGCTAACCGGGCGCTCTGCGCCTTTGTTTTCTAGAATTGCTGATTTGTTTAAGCGAGTATTCCAAAAGGGATAGAGATAAATGAAGCTGGGATAGAATGATTATTTAAGTTTAGGAGTTAAAGATATGAAAAATAGGATAACAAAAGATATGGTATACAAATGTGTAGAGAAAGATCAAGGGTTAGTAGCAAGTGACCCTCATCGCTTGCATTACCATATAATGCCTCCCGTTGGGTTGTTGAATGATCCGAATGGTTTTGTCTTTTTTAAAGGGGTATACCATATTTTTTATCAATGGAATCCTTTCGCTGTCGAACATGGTATGAAGTGCTGGGGACATTATATTTCTGAAGACTTAATTCACTGGCGAGAAGCGCCTGTTGCCTTATTACCTGACAAATGGTATGACAAAAACGGCTGTTATTCAGGAAGTGCTGTCGTTTATCAAGAGCAATTATATGTATTTTACACCGGAAATGTAAAAGATGATGAAGATAATCGACAATCTTATCAATGTTTGGCGATATCAGAAGATGGAATTCATTTTGAAAAAAAAGGACCGATCATATATGTTCCAGACGGGTATACCGCTCATTTTCGTGATCCAAAAGTATTTTATAGAGGGGATAGTTGGTGGATGGTGCTTGGAGCCCAAACAGAAGCCAAAAAAGGAGAAACAGTAGTATACCAGTCTAAAGATCTAACAACTTGGACATTTAAAGGGAATTTAATCGGAAGTGGTTACAAGGGATTAGAGAATTTTGGTTATATGTGGGAGTGTCCAGATATGTTTCGGTTAAGAGATAAAGATATTTTACTCGTTTGTCCACAAGGAATTCCTGCTCAAGGCATTTCCTACCAAAATATTTTTCAATCTGGGTATTTTGCTGGAGAATTTGATAACCAGTCTATGTCTTTTCATCATGAAAAGTTTATAGAATTGGATAGGGGTTTTGACTTTTATGCCCCTCAGACTATGCAAGATCCGAAGGGAAGAAGGTTGCTATTTGGGTGGATGGGAAATGCAGAAGAAGGCCCCACCAAGCATCCTACTGCGAAATATAAGTGGGTTCACGCTCTGACTGTTCCACGCCAATTGGAATGGAAAAATGGGAAATTGTTACAGTACCCAGTAGAAGAGTTCAAACAACTGCTTGAAAATGAAGTTGATTTTGGAGAAATTCATTTAGATGATGAATTACCATTTCCATTACCAAATATAAATGAAACAGCGTTTGCTATGTATTTATCTGTAGAAAGTATTGGAGCTAACTATTTAGAAATGCAAATTGGTGAATCGCATTTAATATATAATCAAGCGATTAATCTGTTTACGTTTAAAAGAAGGAGTTTCACAAAGCCACATTCGGTGGAAAGTAGGCATTGTACCGTTGATTTTCTTCACGATATCCTTATTTTAAAGGATACATCATCGATGGAAATTTTTCTGAATCAAGGAGAAGAAGTATTTACTTCGCGAATATTTGAGGAACAAGAAACTAACAAGATTCGATTACAAGCTAATGGAAAAATTAAAGTGAATGTGAAGAAATGGAATGTGAGAAGGGTGACTGAATATTAAAAAGAACATATAAAAAGGGAGATGTAAATGTTATGTTAATTGGAGCGATCGAAGCTGGGGGGACGAAATTCGTTTGTGCTGTTGGAGATGAGAATGGAAGAATTATTGAAAAGACGAGCTTTCCAACTACTTCACCTGAGGATACACTTGTTATGGCGAAAAAGTTTTTTTCTTCCTTTAAAATAGAAGCACTTGGTGTAGGAACTTTTGGTCCGGTTAACTTAGATAGAAAAAGCACGACATATGGTACGATTTTAAATACACCTAAAATAAAATGGCGCTACTATCCACTACTTGAAAGACTTAAAACCGATTATGAAATTCCCGTTTACTTGGGCACCGATGTGAATGCAGCTTGTCTTGGTGAGTATCACTTTGGAGCTGGGGAACAGGTGGATAGCTGTTTATATATGACAGTAGGTACTGGCATCGGTGCCGGGTTTGTCATAGACGGAGAAGTATTTCAAGGAAAGAACCATCCAGAAATGGGACATATTTTAATAAAACCCCATCCTAACGATTCCTTTATAGGGAGCTGTCCCAGTCATGGGTCATGTTTAGAAGGGCTTGCTTCTGGAACAGCAATGGAAAAGCGGTATGGCGTGAAAGCACATTTGCTTGAAAATATAGATCATTTATGGGAGATCGAAGCGTATTATTTAGCTCAAGCACTAATGAATTATTATGTCATCCTGTCACCAGAGAAAATGATAGTTGGTGGTGGAGTTATGAAGCAGGCTAAGCTATATACCATGGTTCAGAAACAGTTTATGGAATTATTAAATGGTTATTTGGAAGTAGAGCATGTAGATGAGTTGATCGTTGCTCCTAAGCTGGAAGATGAGCAAGGAGTAAAAGGAGCAATTGCTTTAGCGATAAAGGATCTTGTATAGATTAGATAGTATAATTATTTACCGTAATATATGAAGAAGGCTTTTTGGCTGCTAGCTTGTTTGATATACTAAGCCGCTTTTTATAAAAAAAGAATCCACCATGGCTCGAATTTCGAGTCACCATTTATGATGAAAAGCACTTGAAGGTGGTTTTCATACAAAGTATAAAATTTGTAGCTTTGGGATGGAATAATGGAATAGCCACGTCGACGCAAGCTTCCCAGCAACTAGGCAACTTCACGAATCGCCCTCCGATAAGTCACCATCGGTTCGTCGCTAAGGGGAAGGTCGAATAAAAACAGGCTTGCCGCCGAGGCGTCGGCATACTCCAGTTTTAGTGGCATGGTTCCTTTATCCCGGATATAAGGTGCTGTAAACTCCCACTTTAAGAATAGAAGATGCGAGCGGAACAAGTTGAAGTGGAAGGTAACAGCACTTAAATCCCCGATTCGTTCAAAGGCCTTTAGGTCATACCCTTGTGGTACTAACCATCAGCGGGATGAAAAAAACCCGCTGATGGAAGGTTCACTTTATCTTTCGTTGATTCGTTCCAGTTGCTACGTTGCTAAACGGGCGACCTGCACCTTTGTTCATCAACAAGTATCAATAGATTAACATGCATTAACGGTTTTGGGAGCTATTTTTTTTTGTAATTTTACTGAGAAAAATAATCTGGATTGTACATTTCCAAGTAGGTGAGAAATATATATTCAATTGCTACAAAAAAGTTACTAAATGAATTGTGGACGATATCGTTATGAAGCGATATTGGGGAGCTTACAACATAAAGTCCAGAGAAAATGATGAAGTCCTGTAAGGATAGTAACTCTTTGCATAAAATAAATAACCAAACACCAAAATTCCCAGATTTTGTTAAGAGACCTTGTAAATCCACAATTCCTTGGTGAACCATCCGCCAAAACCATGAAACAAAGAATGCTAATGGTATCATACATATAAAGCCAATAATAACCACAAGTGCTGAACCTTGAAATACACTAAGCACTTCAGGTAATTTGGATTCATAACACTTATTATGAATCCACGCTACAATAGCAGCTATAAGAATAGCACCTATTACACTCATATCAAGTGTTTTAATACCTGCAATCATAGTTAGACCGCTTGTCCCTCCAACTTCACTAGAAAAATCAACCCCAAATGAACTTCCCCAGAAAGATAAGATGGTTTCTATAAAATAATTAAATATAATATAGATGACAAAGGACTCTACTGCAGCTCTTCCTGCAGCGGTTTTCGCTAGTCCTAAAGGAGAGAAACAGCAAATAATAATGGTAATTGATTAAAAATCGCATATCCGCCTTGATACATCATGGACCAAAATTTATACCATATCGTGTTCTCATTAGCGATTGAACCAATGACATCAGGATTAATGAAAATGGTAGATAAACCTATCATAATCCCCGCGAAAGGCATTAACATCACTGGAACCATCATTGCTCCGCCAAACCTCTGTAACTTTTCTATCATGTCAATCCTCCATTCTTGCATGTGATTTAATCTAGGTATAACACAATTTAAATAAGCTTGTCAGTATTTCTGTGAAAACGGGTACATGGTTTTAATTTTTGGTATTTAACACAAATCTTGTGACTTTTCACGGGGGAGTTAAAGATATGTCTTTTAGTTTCTTTCCTGTACAAAAATAGCAAATGGATACGAACATAATGAGGAGTATTATGGATATGCTATAGTACCTGTAAAAGGACGTAGGAGAATAGTTATGAATATGGTAAGAAGTTGAATAGCTCCACACGACAATCCCAAAGTAGGAAGTAAAAGAACTAAGCCCCGTTTGTTCCGTGAAAGTAGGGTCATACTCAAAAGAGATACTACCAAATACAGAGTGGAGAGTGGAACGCCCAGTACGCATTGATGAGTAAATATTCATTCAATGTCTTCGTTAAATAAAATTTTAATAAATCTCTTGCATCTCCAGTTAGGTGAGGATGTAGGATAAAAATATAACAGTTATAAAAGGTAGTGGGAGGCAATTAAGTGGATAATTATTCCATTGGAGAGTTGAGAAAAACAAATCCTTCTATCAGAAAGCAAGTAAACGTTCGAGTTCTGGACATCGTTTGTAGACGGAGGATGATATACGAAAGCTACAGAAGATTGTGGTCTTCAAATTTTCAGGGTATAGCTTAAGAGAAATGAAGAAGTTAATGAATGATTCCCAAATTTGATAGTGATTTAAATCAGACGCTATATGTAGGGGAGGAACAAATAGCAGCGATCAGGAAGGTAGATTTAGATAACATGGATGTGGAAGCTGTGAAAAACATGACTACTTCACCTTTTACACAAGAGGAATGGCTTCAGCAAGCAATGGATTATTATGTGACAAAACATCATGTTGTCTCGCTTAATTTGACAAATCAAAGATATTAAAAGAGCCTACTTCAATAGTCAGTTAAAAGTGCTTTTCGTACACCTAGCCTTTGGTTTCATCACTTTGTTAAGCGATGAAGCAATCCCCAATCGATAGAAGTGTCATGGTTGCACGTATAAATGTTGACAATAATAAAATAAATCTTTTATGCAACATTTACATTAATTTAACAATATGTTAACCGTTAATTACTATTGCAGTGATATGTTAAATATGTCGATTTTCGAAAAAATATGAAGCTTATTATTGCAACGGGGAGTGTGCTTGAAGTGAAAAAGAAACTATTTATTTTTGTTCTCATTATCTTCATTTTATTTACGCAGATGGGGAGTAATGTAAGGCCGGTTTATGCTGAGGGAGATAAGCCAGAAAATCAGGCTCCATCTGCAAACATGGAAGAACCGGCAAATCAGCAACCAAATGATGTAGAAACGACAGAGGAAAATGACTTATCAGTAGAGCAACATTCGGAAAATCAAGCGACTGACTCTAAAGAAGAAGAGCAACCTGAACAAGAAGCGACTTTACAAAAAGAAAAAAATAAAGATGACCTACCAGCACCAGCAGTAAACATGGATAGCAAACAAAAGAGGGAGGAAGTAAAAAGACAGGTTGCAGAGTCCAGTAAAATGGAGGAAAAGGGGGCCGCTGAGACGGTGAATAAGCCCTATATTGTGTTGGAAGATTTCGAACAGGGGCTAGGAAGCTGGACGGTTAGCGGAGCAAGGCATAATAAGGTTGATATTGGAATTTCAAATGAAGTCGTAAGGTTTGATAATCAAGCATTACGATTGGAGTATGATTTTTTAAACACGCAAGGTACATCAGGTATTTATGCATCTTTAGGAGATAAAATAGAGATCCCGGGAAAACCTAAGAAAATAGGGATGTGGGTTTATGGAGATGGTCATAAACATTGGCTTAGACAGCAACTTACAGATGCAAATGGGCAAAATTTTAATATCGATTATACAGGTGGTTATCCTAACGGTGTCACATGGGAAGGGTGGAAATATGTAGAGGCACCCATTCCTGATAATTGGCAAGCACCTTTTACAATAGGTAGCCAAGCGATCCGTTATATGGCAACAAATGATCAAGCCAAATCAGCTGGGATTATGTATATTGATAATATTCGTGCTGTATATGAGGATACAGATGAAGATGTCATCAATCCAACCATTACAAATGTTAAACCGGCAAACGGGGAAATCGCTGATTCTAACAAACCTGAAATAAGTGCTATTGTAAGTGATGGAGACGGTTTGGGAATTGATCCAAAAAAGATATCTTTAACGATTAATGGCGAACAGGTATCTGCTTCTTATGATGCTAAATCAGGTTTAGTTTCCTATACACCTCAAAAGGCACTGGCTGAAGGCTTAAATCGGGCTAGAATTGAAGTTTTTGATCAAGCAGGAAATCATAAGTTTCAAAGCTGGGAGTTTCATGTTTCTAGTGGTGGGCCAACGTTTACATGGAAAGGACCAGATAAAATTTATGCTGGTTCGAGCTTTGAAGTTGATGTAACGATGCAACATGCTAAAGCATTAAGCGGGACGAAGTTGATTTTAACATATGACAGTAATTTATTAAAGCTTCACAATGAAACAGGTGTAAAGGCAAAGGCTATCATTCCTGAAAAATTACAGCAAGCTGTTGTAGAGAACAGTGTCAATGAAGAGACGGGGGAAATCATTTTAGAATGGGGTAACCTAGAAGATGTAATTCTGTCAGATGATGAGGTGCTTGCAACATTAAGATTTAATGTAGGTATCGATGCAGCTGGAGGATTCGAAATTGCACTAGCCGAAGGAACACAAACATTTGTAGATGACGCGATCGGTACCATACCGTTTTATGCAAATGCTTATAAAAATAAGATCTCTCAGCCATTAGTGCTAAGTATTGAAGGGAAATCACTTCATACACCAAGTACCATGAAGGTGGTAGATCAAGAAGGAAACCCGGTTGGAGGAGCTAAGATCGATATTTTAGGAGATCAGAAACTTATTCAAGTGAAAAAACGGACACATATTTATAAAGGTGGAAGCGGGATAGCTGGGGAGCCTTTCCAGATAGTTGAAGCAGGTACATATATTCCTGTTGCTAAGACACCAAATGAAGGCTTTGATTTTTATCGGATTTATATGCCAGATGGTCAACAGCGTTATTTTCATGTGCCAAAGGATGATGTAGAGGAAGTGGATTGGAGCTCGCTCTTAAATCTGACCGGAGCGAATGGAGAAACGAAAACAAATTTACTTACATTGTCCCAAATTTCATTAAAGTTACAAGCAAGTAAAGGAAAATTAGTCAGTCAGGTACTTTCATTTAAAGTTTTACCTCAACTTGGAGATCAAGTACCTGAAAAGGTCACATTAACTTGGACAAAAGACCCGAAAACGACACAGCATGTAACGTGGCGGACAAATACCACTGCTGTAAATCCTGTTTTGGAAGTAGTTGCTAAAGGAGATAAAGCGGGCTTTGATAGTGAACATGTACTACGTTTTAAAGCAGATACAAAATTAGTTTCGGATGAAACGGGCGAGTTTTTACAGCATAATGTAGAAGCAACTAAATTAACCCCTAGTACGACGTATCAATACAGAGTGGGGGACGGTACGGAGGAAGTGTGGAGTGAAGTAAGTACATTTACAACAGAGAGTGCATCGAATGATGATCCATTTCGATTCTTACTATTTACAGATACACAAGCATATGACCAAGCTGGCTTTGCATTATGGACAAAATTGTATGAAACTGCTTTAGAAAAATTTCCGGATACTAAATTTTCCGTTCATGGCGGAGACATTGTAGAAGAAGGAAATAGACTAGCACAATGGGACGAATTTTTAACTGCATCTGAAGGACTGGTTAATAAAGTTCCTTTTATGGCGGTAATGGGTAACCATGACGTATATGGAAATGGAGAAAATACGTATAAAACTTTATTCCCCTATCCTAAGAATGGTCCAAAGGGTAAGGAAAATTTTGTTTATTCCTTTGATTATGGGAATGTACGATTTATTATGCTGAATTCTGAGTTTGGTGTAAAGGATATGGAAGAGCAACAAGCATGGATTAAAGAAGAAGTTAAAAACTCTGATAAGCTATGGAATATTGCTGTCTTCCACCGTCCGCCATATAAAAGTAATCCGAAAAGAGGTACGGATGCAACTATTGAAACTTTTGCACCGGTTTTAGAAGGAGTGGGTGTGGATTTAGTTTTAACAGGCCATGATCATGCTTACATGCGGACTTACCCAATGAAGGGTGGAAAACCGCAGAAGGATGGTAAAGGTACGCCGTATATAATTGGTGGATCAGCAGGACCAAAATTTTATCCTGGGGAGAAACAAGAGTATGTTGATGTGCTTTATGCAGAAGAAAAACAAGTCTACACTTCTTTAGCAGTAAATAAAAATGAAATTAAAGTGGAAGCATATACAACGGATAACGAATTAGTTGATTCCCATACGTTCGCCAAGCAGCTTGTGGAGAAACCAGAAGAACCTGGTGAACAAGAAAAACCAACCGGTCCAGAGGAAAAGCCTGAGCAGCCGGAAACAGAGGAAAAACCAGGAGAAATAGAGCATAAACCGGGAGATGAGCAAGAAAAAGATTCGAAGGGATCTGTAGAGAAACCGGGGAAAGACTCGCAAAAGCAAGCAACAGAACCTGAAAAGCCAGAAGATGAACCAAAGCGTCCTGAAGGTACTGCTATTAATATGGAGGACAACAGCACAGGATCGGATGGCAAACAAATGAATCCAGCTAAGCAAAGTGAAGCTGAACGTACAGAAACAAGCAAACTCCCAAATACTGCAACCTCTATTTATAACTGGTTGGCGCTGGGAATACTAGTGTTACTAATTGGAGTAGTGCTATACCTTCGCTTGCGAAAAGCTTCTTAATAAAAAATAGTATGATAAAGCTTATAAACTAATTCAAGAGAACTTGTTAGATGCTTTTCACTCGAAGCCACTAAGATCAACCGATTGATTTTAGTGGCTTTTATCTTTTAAAAGAAAATAATGTTGGATTGAATTTGTACGCTGTATATTCTGACGGGCATGAAACCCTCAAGGGATCGCTGGAGACAATGAAGGCAAGTTGTACAGTTTGATGATATTGACGTCGCGGGGCGAGTTGTTGTGTCAAAGAGAAATATCGGATATCTTTGTCAGAAAAGCTGACAAGTAATGTCGTGAATGAAAGGAATTAGCAAACGGTATATGCTAGAGAATGGAAATGTATACCGATAATTACGGTAAAATGATTCATATATTGCTTACATGTGCTAAAATAATTTGTATGGTAATGGAGATGTAACGCTCCTGCTTTAGAGGAGGTCTGTTTATGTTAATTGGAGCGATCGAAGCAGGTGGTACAAAATTTGCTTGTGCGGTTGGCGACGAGCATACCATGGTCCTTGTTTAGAAGGTCTTGCTTCAGGTACAGCAATGGAAAAACGATACGGCATGAAGGCAGATCTTCTGGCAGAACATAATTACATATGGGAAATAGAAGCATATTATTTGGGCTCAGGCATTAATGAATTATTACGTTATCCTTTCACCAGAAAAAATGATACTTGGCGGTGGGGACATGAAGCAGGTCAAGCTTTACACTATGATTCGTAAGCAATTTATGAAGCTATTAAATGACTACACGGAAGTAGAGCATGTAGATGAGTTGATTGTCGCTCCTGAGTTGGAAGATGAGCAAGGAGTAAAGGGGGCAATTGCCTTAACTGTAAAGCAAGAATTGTAAACTAGATGGTGGAATGGGATTGTTTATTTCACTCGTATGATTCGTTATAAATACACTTGGAATAACGTTGAAAAGGAGTTTGAAAAACAATATGGAGTTAGAATTGATTGTACAAAATAAACAGGACGCGATACAGGCTGAGAAGTTAGGAGCTGATCGATTAGAACTTGTTACTGCTATACAGGAAGGTGGATTAACACCAAGTTTTGGGACGATGAAGTCAGTTATTGAAAGTGTCAATATTCCTGTTCAAGTTATGATCCGTCCTCATAGTAACCATTTCTTTTATAAAGAAGAGGAGTTTGCAGTTATTTGTGAAGATATTAAAGCGCTGCGAAGTTTGCAATGTAATCGGATCGTATTTGGGGCATTAAATGAGGACCGCACGATTAATGAACAGATGTTGGCAAAACTAATCGAACTTTTTCCAAATTTGGATATTACGTTTCATCGTGCTTTTGATGAAGCCATGTCATTGGATGAAGGATACCAAACTTTAGTAAACTATCAACGTAATGTGAAACGCATTCTAACATCTGGCGGCAAAGCTAATTGTGAAGCAGGAAAAGAACAGCTTGCAAAGCTTGTTACGAGTTCTCAACGTCTGCAGGGACCTGTCATTATGCCTGGTTCTGGTCTGACCCCAGATAATATTGCCGAAATAATCCAGACAACAAAAGCAGAACAGTATCATTTTGGTAAAGCAGTTCGTCAGGGGAATTCATTTGCAAATGCAATATCTGCTCAGGCAGTGGATAAAGTGCTTTCTGTTTTGAAATAAAAAATAGACATCGTTTTCAAAGCGTGAAGCGGTTGTAAAGAGGGGTATGGAAAGGAAAGAGGCTGGGACATAACGAAAGCAGCTGATTAAAAAAACGAACTAGGTCTCTTAAAACGCTATGCATGCTAGCTTTAAACCTTTTATAGTTTACGAACGTTGGACATGTTCTCGACTATTGGAATGGACTGCTAATCGGCATTTTAGAGAGGGATGACGTAGCTTTACCTTTATCCATTACTATAAATATCTTTGGATTATCGTGTTTAATATGAACTTAAGAGATGGTTTATCTATATGAAACGTTGAATTGGAGGGTAGAAATGGATCAAATTTTGGAAAAAATAAAAGAAGAGCAATCGGAATTTACAACAGGCTTAAAAAAGACAGCAGCTTTTTTTCATAAAGACCCAAAATACTTTGCAGTGCATTCAGCTGCACAAATAGGACAGAAAGCAGGCGTGAGTGAAACAACGGTTATTCGTTTTACGCATAAACTTGGGTATGCTGGCTTTAGCGATTTTCAACAAGATGTACAGCAACTACTCCTTCAACGAAGTAGTCTTATGGATTATGTGGAAACGAAAAAATTAGATCATGAAAATGCTCCTCCTATCAAAGGAGTGATGTATCATGATGTAGAAAATATTATACGGATTTCGGAAAGGATAGACGAGGCTGATCTAGAAAAGGCTGTAACTGCACTGGCGTCAGCCGACCGGATTCTAGTATCGGGGGTTCGTTCATCTCATGCACTGGCAAGCTGGTTTGCGTTTGCCTTAGATCTTGTCATTGGTAATACAAGGCTTTTTCAAAACCAAATGGATGATGTGTTACTGCGAGTTAATGAGTTAACAGATAAAAGTGTCCTTGTTGTTTTTTCATTTCACCGGTATGCAAAGGAAACATTACGAATCGCGAAATTGGCTAAACAACAAGGAGTATTTGTGATAGCTTTTACCGATTCTCCATTTTCACCGGTTACAGATTTTTCAGACCTTTCATTATGTGTGCAACTAAATGTAAAGTCCACGCTAGATGCAGCGCCAGTTGTTGTATCCTTAATGAATAGCATTGTTTCCAACTTATCTCTTCAAAATGCTGAAGCTTTTCAAGCAAGAGTGAAACAATTTGACGCCTTGAAAGCAGATGATTTTTTTCAGAACGGATAAAGTTAGAGCATTGACTTTGATTTGGTGAAGAAACAAGCTTGCTAAGTAAAATACAAATCTGTTGGGGATTCTTTTATCCCCTCACCTAAGCTTCTTATTATCTAGTCGAGGCTCTCCCGAAGCGGGGGTCTGAAGGCACCTTACATTTTGAATACTCATTTTTTATTTACAGCTACATATCTTTTTCAATGTAGCTGTAAAACCCTCAAATATATTGAGTACAAGGACAACAAATAGGAAACGTTTTATCTAGGGAGGATATCTGCATGTCAAAGCAAATTAAAATGAGACAATTGACGACCATAGAAGAATTATATGAGATGCAACGTGTAGAGGAAGCAGTTTGGCATGTTCCTCCAACCCCAATTCATCAAACGTATACTGCTTTAAATCATGGTGGAATTCTAATAGGAGCATATGATAAAGCCCAAATGGTTGGCTTTCTTTATAGCTTTGCTGGATTTGATGGTGAACATCCATACTTGTGTTCCCATATGTTAGGCATTCTCCCCGAATATCGTAAAGCAGGATTAGGGTTAAAGATGAAATATAAACAAGCAGAAATTGCTCAAAATCTTGGCTATGCCATGATAACATGGACGTTTGACCCACTTGAAAGCTTAAATGCGTATTTAAACCTGCACAAAATTGGGGCGGTAGGCGTTCAATATAAGGAAAATCATTACGGTAAGTTAGGCGGGAAGCTAAATCATGGACTGCCTACAGATCGGATTCAAGTCGAATGGAGATTCGCTGAGCAAAGATTGGATATGCCTATTGAACTTGATGAAGCAAACATATTATTGCATGCTGACCGAGACGGAAATCCAGTTGTAGCGCAATTATTCTATGATCAATCTAGCTTAGTAAACGATTACTGGTTGGTCGGTATCCCAACCAATTTTCAATCCATAAAGCAAGCGGATGTTTCGCTTGCGATGACATGGCGACTCCAAACAAGAGAAGTCTTTCAAAAGCTATTTGCTGAAGGATTCAAAGCTAGAGATGTTATTCGTAAGCAAACAGAAAACATCTGCTTTTACTATTTTACTAAATAGCGTAGCAGTCACCTGCAAAGTGGAAAAGTCAACTCATCATAAAAAATTCTGAAACGACTGTGTATATCACTTGACAATAAGACATAAAAGATTTTTGGTATAATAATTCATGACTTTGCAACACAAGAAAAGTCCCCTCCTAATTACTATTTTAAACTAGTTAGGAGGGGCTCTTATGTATAATCTACAAAATGTTAATCCGATAACTTTAATATATTAATATCTTTCGTAAAAACGGAAGAAGAGAAACAAAGGTTAAACGGTGAGACTAGTTCCAGTGAATACTTCATGCATTTACTAAAATAAAATTGATTTATGGATATTTTTGTGTTAATCTACAAGCTAAGAAACCGTTTGCACATAATTTTACTAATAAAGTAAGGGTAGCACACTTATTTTTTTGTAAGATATGAAACCACCATGGCTCACCTAGAGCGCGAGCCACCATCTATCGTGAAAAAACTTTTGCTTTATAATGTTTAGATTCTTAAAATACTGTCTAAAATAAATGAGTTAGATAAGTTAAATAGAGTTGTTTTTTCATACAAAAGTATAAAATGAGGTGCTTGGAGATAACGAAATAACCGACTAGCCACGTGCAGCGCATGAGCCCAGCAACGATGCGACTTTAGAAATGCGCCCTACGATAAGGCCTCATCGATTCGTCTCTAAGAGGAAGGTCGACTAAAAACGGGCTTGCCGCTCATACCCCTGTTTTAGTGGTATGATTCCTAAATCTTTAGTTGATTCGTTCCATTCACTACGTTGCTAAACGGGTGCTTGCGCCTTTGTTCGTTATTTGTGCAAACGTTTTACCATAAGGGGAGGAATTACTTTGGCAAAAAAACGAAAAGCACTAGCTATTTTTCCCCATTGCATACAGTAATGGCTAAGGAAGGAGATAGGCAACTACTATTAGGTCCAGTCATCGACAAAGATGGAAATGTAACGTTTAAAGCAATTCACGAGAAGGAACAGCTATACTTGTTAGGTAGCTTCCATGAATGGAATGTTGAAAAAGCAATTGAGATGGAAAACAAGGATGGAATACATACAACTAAGGTTGCATTAAATCCTGGTACATATGAGTATTCATTTTTGACAGATATAACTAATGCGTCCACCTCTTTTGCAGCCCCGTTAAATCCAGCAAAAGATGGTGAAAAATCTATTCTTCACGTGCCTGGGATTATACTTGAACGACTTCCGGAAGCAGTGGAAGCAAATAGCAAGTCCATATTAGAAGGGGAGTTTTTCAATGAAAACGCAAAAACCAACTCTTTAAAGGGGGCAAAATGGACATTAAAAGAAAAAAGAAGTGGTGTGAAGATAATTGATAACGCTTTAATTGTGGATGAGAATGTCCACCCCGATGAAACAATTACTGTTCAGGCAACGTATGATGGTTATATTTCGCAGAAAGAGATAACCATTCAACCGACAAATGAGCAGGCTAAATCCGATGAACAGGTTACACAGACGATTCGTATCCACTATGAACGCGAAGACCAGAATTATGATGGATGGAACATTTGGGTATGGGATGATGTTGCTGCCCCGTCTGAAGGGTGGCCGGATGGAGCAGTAAGCGCTGCTGGCATTGATGAGCATGGTACTTACTACGATATTCAACTAGCAAAAGATGCAGAGAAAATTGGTTTTTTATTTGTAAATAAGCGTAGCGGAGAGCAAACAGGAAATTATCATTTTTCGATGTTAGAGCATAAAGAAATTTTTGTTAAAGATGGTGATGAACAGGTGTATACTGACCCAAACGGGAAAATAGAAACAGCCCTTCTTTTTGGGGAAATTGTATCCAAGGATACGATTCAATTGCGTTTCTCCAGTATAAAAGATTTAGGCTTAAAGAAATTACTAAGTGACATCGTAGTGCAGGACGAAAATGGGAACAAAATAAACATAATCAATGGCAAGAAAGTCGATCAAAAAGTATTAGAGGTTAATGGAGAATTTGCCGCTATTAATACATCACTTACTGTAACTTATGGTGATAAAACGCTAAAACTAACAGACAGTTGGAAGTTAATAGATGAGCTGTATGCTTATGATGGAGACTTAGGTGCAACATTACATACCAACGGGACAGCAACGTTAAAGGTATGGGCACCAAAAGCAGCAAATGTAACCGTTGTACTATATGACAAAGGCAACCAATATAAAGTAATTCGCGATGAAATACCAATGCAACTAGGTGAGCGGGGCGTGTGGGAAGTAAAGCTCAATAAAGAAAATACGGGCTTGGACAATCTTAAAGGCTATTATTATCATTATAAGATGACACATAATGGAAAGACAAAGCTAACTCTTGATCCATACGCAAAATCAATGGCAGCATGGGCAAATCCAGGAAATGGTGGGAAATATTCAATAGGAAAGGCAGCAATTGTCGATCCATCTGAGATTGGTCCAGCATTAAATTTTGCTAATATTGATGGTTTTACAAAGCGTGAAGATGCTATTATTTACGAAGTCCATGTGAGAGATTTTACATCAGATCCTGCGATCGAAGGTGAACTAAACGCCCGATTTGGTACATTTTCTTCCTTTATTGATAAACTGGATTATATTAAAGAATTAGGTGTCACACATATTCAGCTGCTTCCTGTCATGAGTTATTATTTTGCTAATGAGTGGGATAATGATAAGAGATTACTAGATTGGTCATCGACTGGGAATAATTATAATTGGGGGTATGATCCACATAGTTATTTTTCACTATCTGGGATGTATTCTGAAAATCCGGATGATCCTGAACTGCGAATTGCGGAATTTAAGCGGTTAATCCATGAAATTCATAAACGAGATATGGGTGTAGTTTTGGATGTCGTGTATAACCATACTGCTAAAGTTGAGATTTTTGAGGATTTGCTGCCAAATTACTATCATTTTATGGACAAGGATGGTACTCCTCGTGAAAGCTTTGGTGGAGGACGTCTTGGTACGACTCATGCTATGTCACGGAAAGTACTCGTCGATTCCGTCTCATACTGGGTAGAAGAATTCAAAATTGACGGTTTCCGCTTTGATATGATGGGAGATCACGATGCAGAAAGTATTCAAGTGGCTTATGATAGAGCAAAGCAGTTAAATCCAAATATAATCATGATTGGAGAGGGATGGCGAACGTACGTTGGTGATGAAGGAGAAAAAGTGGTGCCAGCGGATCAGGATTGGATGCAGCATACGGATAGTGTTGCTGTTTTCTCCGATGAATTTAGAAATGAATTGAAATCGGGTTTTGGCAGTGAAGGTCAACCAAGATTTCTTACCGGTGGGGCTAGAAACATTCAACAAATTTTTGATAATGTCACTGCAAATCCGCATAATTTTGTCGCTGATGATCCCGGTGATGTCGTTTCCTATATTGCTGCACATGATAATTTGACGTTGCACGATGTTATTGCTCAATCGATTATGAAAGACTCTGAATATCATGAAGAAGAAATCCATAAACGGATAAGAATTGGTAATGCGATGGTTTTAACCGCACAAGGGAAAGCCTTTATCCATGCTGGTCAAGAGTTTGGGAGAACAAAACAGTTTAGAACCGAGACGTTAGAAGCTCCGTATAAATCAACCTATATGACAGATAAAGAGGGAAAACCATTTCTTTATCCATATTTCATTCATGATTCGTATGATTCTACGGATGCTATTAATAAGATTGATTGGAAGATGGCAACGGATAAAGAACAATACCCGATTCAACATGCTACACGTGAATACACAGCAGGCTTAATCAAACTCCGACGCTCAACCGATGCGTTTTCGTTAGGGACTATGGAA
Source organism: Virgibacillus sp. 6R (assembly GCF_001895305.1). Taxonomy (NCBI): domain Bacteria; kingdom Bacillati; phylum Bacillota; class Bacilli; order Caryophanales; family Bacillaceae; genus Virgibacillus; species Virgibacillus sp. 6R. The sequence goes on from NZ_CP017762.1 coordinate 3,657,906, forward strand.
AAGATAAAAACGAACGTAAAACGCATCGAAGCCCCAGAAATTCAAGAGGAAGATTTAGTGATCGGATATCAGGCATCGTCTTCTGATGGTTCGGAGGTGTATCAAGTATTTGTAAACGCAGATAGTAAAGAACGTAAACTTACGCTAAAGAATACGTATTTGACTAAAGGAAAAGTAATTGTGGATGCGAATACAGCTGGAACAGAGGAAATTAAGCATCCGACTGGTGTTAAAATAGCAGCTAACCAGATTAAGTTAGCACCGTTAACAACTGTTATTGTAAAGATGAACCATAAAAATGGGGACACAGAGGAGACTGATAATACACATACACCTGGTCACAATGAACCTGGGCAAGAAAAGGAGACAGATAAAGAACAAACGACGGAAGTGGATAAAGATAAAAACAAAGAACGAGGATTGAATCAAGATAAAAATAAAGAACGAGGGAACCAAGATGAAAACAAAGAGCAAGAATTAAATCAAGATAAAAAACAAATGGGTGAAGGAAATAAAGTAACGAAAAAGCAAGGAGAAGAGCTTCCTAATACAGCAACTTCCTTCTACAATTGGCTCTTAGCTGGCTTCATATTCGTTCTTGCCGGTGTAGGGTTATACATTTATAAGCGAAGAAAATAGAACTAAGATTTTTATTTTATATTGATTAGGCGGGGCATAGGTAGATATTTAGTCTAAGAACGAATGATGCACTAATTAGCTTTGGAAATATATGTAGACTCTGCTCGGAAGGAAAGGCCCCGAGTGGTAGTATAATGAGGCTCACCAGCCACCCTAAGGTGCGCGAAGTATATATCCTAAGCGGATCTTTGCACCAGTTATAGTTTTTAGATAGTGCGGATTTACGTTTGATAAAAATACTTTTGTCCTACCCCCATCTACTAAATGGAAAAAATCACCGTAGATAGAAGGTCTTGACGAGACATTCTGTTTTTGTCATAATAAAGAAAAGTTAAATATGGTACCTTTAATTCAGTCCTGTGAGGCTGACAAGGAAACGGATAAGTTGATGGAATTATTGTATAAGCGAATACAACCTATGCGGGTGTATAGCTAGCAATGAATCTATTTAACGAGAAAGGCTTCTTGTCACATTTGGCAGGAAGCTTTTTACTTCCTTTCTGTTTTGGTACCAACAATCAGGAGGAAAACAGAATGAAAAACATCGATAAAGAATTCTCACTGACAGCAGTACCTTCATCTTATCGCAACGGCTTTTGGAAAACACTCGTAGTTATGCTCGGGCTAACCTTTTTCTCGGCTAGCATGTGGTCTGGTGGAGAACTAGGACAAGGGCTATCGTTTATACAATTTATCGCGATTGTCCTTGCAGGTAATCTTATTTTAGGCGCATATACCGGTTTATTAGCATATATGGCTGCAAAAACAGGATTGTCTACGCATCTGCTTGCTCGTTACGCATTTGGGAAGAAAGGGTCTTATCTTGCCTCATTTTTATTAGCTTTTACACAAATTGGCTGGTTCGGAGTTGGAACAGCAATGTTTGCAGTACCAGTACAAAAAGTTACAGGCATTGACATTTATGTCCTCATCGCTGTTGCTGGCATATTAATGACATTTACAGCTTTCTTCGGAATGAAAGCATTGGCTATGATTAGCTTTATTGCTGTACCATTAATCGCCCTTCTTGGAGGGGCTTCTGTTATAAAAGCAACAGAAAGTTTAGGAGGATGGCAAGGCTTATTGCAATATGAACCGGCGGAAACGATGACTTTAGCAGTTGCCCTTACCATTTGTATTGGTTCTTTCATCAGTGCAGGGACATTAACTCCTGATTTCACAAGGTTTGCCCGGAGAAAACGGTCGGCAGTAATTGCTACAGTAGTCGCCTTTTTCATCGGAAACTCACTCATGTTCTTGTTTGGTGCGGTGGGCTCGGTTGCAACTGGTCAAGCTGATATTTCTGAAGTAATGTTCATGCAGAATTTAATTCTCCCAGCGATTATCGTCTTAGGCTTAAACATTTGGACAACAAATGATAATGCTTTGTATGCTTCAGGACTTGGACTTTCAAATATTACCAAAATACCAAAACATAAGATCGTCATTTTTAATGGAATTATTGGGACGCTGGGGGCAATGTGGCTGTATGAGAATTTCGTAGGATTTTTAACTATGCTTGGTTCTGCGTTACCCCCAATCGGCGCTATCTTGTTAGCTGATTTTTTCATCATCCATCGTGGCAATTATCGTGCGTTCCATGAAATGACATTTAAAGCTGTTAATTGGATTGCTTTATTTGCTTGGGGCGCAGGAATTGCCGCAGCGACTTTATTACCAGGCATACCACCAATTAATGCGTTAATTAGTTCAGCAGTCATCCATGTTGCAGGTACCAAGCTTATTATGAGTGCAAAGGAAAAAGAAGTTATGCTTCCTAACACAGAAAAGGTGGGTCACTAATTGATTATAAAAAATGCTACATTACGTAACAAAACAGGATTATGGGATATTTTTATTACTGACAAAATAATTACTTCCATTTCACCAGCTAACGAGGAAATGCAGGCAGATGATGTTCTTGATGTTGCAGGTTCTTTCGTATTACCTCCATTTATTGAGCCACATATTCATCTTGATACAACGTTAACAGCTGGAGAACCACAATGGAATGAAAGTGGCACATTATTTGAAGGGATTCAACGTTGGTCAGAACGAAAACAATCGTTAACGTATGAAGATGTGAAGAAGAGAGCTGTGAAGGCTTTGAAATGGCAAACTGCTCAAGGCATCCAGCATGTTCGTACACATGTAGATGTAACCGATCCAAAGCTAACAGCGCTGCGTGCATTGCTGGAAGTGAAAGAAGAGATGGCGAAATATGTGGATTTGCAATTGGTTGCTTTCCCACAAGAAGGAGTTTTATCGTATCCAAATGGGAAGGAATTGCTGGAGGAAGCGCTAAAGCTAGGAGCAGATGTCGTAGGAGGGATCCCGCATTTTGAATTTACGAGAGAATATGGTGTGGATTCCTTACGAACTGTTTTTGATCTTGCGGAAAAATATGATCGATTGGTTGACATTCACTGTGATGAAATCGATGATGAACAGTCGCGATTTATCGAAGTAGTGGCAAAAGAAGCGTATGAGCGAGGACTAGGATCAAGAGTGACTGCTAGTCATACTACAGCAATGGGATCTTACAATGATGCCTATACTTATAAATTGTTCCGTTTATTAGAAATATCGGAGATCAATTTTGTTTCCAATCCACTTGTTAATATCCATTTACAAGGTCGTTTTGATACCTATCCAAAACGCCGGGGTCTAACTCGTGTGAAGGAATTATTGGAAGCGGGAATGAATGTGTGTTTTGGTCATGATGATATTTTTGATCCATGGTATCCTCTTGGCACAGGAAATATGCTCCAGGTACTTCATATGGGAATCCACGCCTCGCAATTATTAGGCTATGAGCAAATTGTTAATTCTATTGATCTGATTACAACAAACAGTGCCAAAACGCTGAACCTTGAACAGGAATATGGGATTGAGGTTGGAAAGCCAGCTAATTTAATTGTTTTGGATGCGGAAAATGAATATGAAGCGATTCGTAAGCAAGCTGTCGTCACTCATTCTATTCGCAATGGGAATATGATTACTAAAACAACACCGAGTAAAACAAAGATAAATTTAGGAATAGAAGAGCATATCCATTTTACGAGATGAATGTTGAAGATGGAAAATAAAAACCTGCTGGGCTAATCCAGCGGGTTTTCAAATGGAAATAATTATAGGAAGTGAGCTAATCTAAATAAGGGTTGCTTTCAGATGACTTGAGACATAGTAAAAGAGATGCATAAAAGCTTTTTCTCCCATGTTAAGTTAAATAAATTTCTCTTTTACTATTCATTTTGAGCTATTTTTAGTGTATAGGAAACGATAAAAATAGGTGCTTGAGGATAACGAAATAACCGACTAGTCACGTCCGGCTCATGATCCCAGCAACGATGCGCCTTTAGAAATGCGCCCTACGATAAGGCCTCATCGGTTCGTCGCTAAGAGGAAGGTCGACTAAAAACGGGCTTGCCTCCCAGACGTCGGCATACCCCAGTTTTAGTGGCATGATTCTTTATCTCAGTTGATTCGTTCCAATCGCTACGTTGCTAAACGGGCACTTGCGCCTTTGTTCCACTATAGGAAAGTATAAAATGAGGTGCTTATGGATAACGAAATAACCGAATAGCCATGTCCGGCTCATGAGCCCAGCAACTAGGCGACTTCACGAAATCGCCCTACGATAAGTCATCATTGGTTCGTCGCCTCACCGTGATTCCTTTATCTCAGTTGATTCGTTCCAATCGCTACGTTGCTAAATGAGCGCTTGGCCTTTGTTCAAAACAAGCCCCATCTGTAAGCAGATTAAGGCTCTTTACTGCTTTTTTAGAAAGACTCCAGGTCAGCCCTCGTTTTGTGGCATAAGAAATGCGTGCTGGCTAGCTGTATGTAAATCGCGCCAAATACGGTTTATAATTGAGGTTTCTTTTACAGCTTGCATACCAATTAGCCTAAACAATTTGTCTGTTCCCTCTAATATGGTAGACACTGTATTTTTACAGCACGTAGAAAACGCTTTCTGTTGCTTTTTTGTTATCGTATTCTTATCAGTATGTTGTTTCCACAAGCTATCAAGCTGGTGATAAAACATTGCTTTTGCTTGATTCATTTTTTCCGTTGCTGTTTTTAAAACATTGGTAGTAAACGTGAGTCGATCTGTTTGCCAAACAGAGCTTTTTTCTTGAAATATGGCTTTTGTTTCTTCCAGATAATGTTCTCCAATTCCTAGTACGATAGCAGTAAACGATGCCTGTGAAAAAGGAATGAACGGAAAGTCGTAAATAGAATCTTTCAGTTGGTATTGCTTCTTGAAAATGGAAAACGTACGATATGTTGGTACAAATTGTTCCGTAATACGAATCGTATGACTGCTTGTCCCCTTCAATCCCATAGCGTCCCAGTCCTCTATTACTTCTACTTGCTCTGGGCTGAAAATAAATGATAGGAGCTTAGTATTATCTTCTGCATTTAATTTAGCGGTGGCAGTAAATATAGTTGCATATTGAGAACCACTACAATAGTGCCACTCTCCATTTACAATATATCCACCTTCTACTTCTTTTGCTATTCCAGCAGGAAATCCACTGCCAGCAATGACCGCATCTTCAGGAGTATAAAAAGCTGTTGCGGCTTGTTCTGTAAAGTTCGGGGCAAACATGCCTCCACCAGAACCTATCGTCACTAACCAGCCAAATGTCCCATCTATATACGAGCAATGCTGAAATGTACGAATGGCATCGGATAAGGGCAGCATCGCCCCGCCTAACGTTTGTGGCAGGAAAAGCTTGAATAGCTGTTTGTTTATGATAAAAGTTAGCAGCCTTTCGCTTATTGCTTTCGTTTGTTCGCTGTTTTTTACTTCAGTTCGTATCCAAGAGATTTCATTGTTGGTAAACATTCCGGTTTTCCCATCCTTTTGTTTTACTAACAGTATAGCATGCCGAAATACATAAAGTTACGAAAGAATTTTAATATGGAGATCAAGTATTACCTTTTCTTTTAGTGAAACGTCACTGGCTGAAGCAATAGTTCAGCGTAACTTTTATGAGCAGGAATAAATATTTTATTTATTATATAGAATTGTAGTAATGATTCTTTTCTCCGTTAAGAAGTACATTTTTGATGTATGCCTAATTTTCGCTAGTAAATGATAGGACACCATTTTATATTAGTGAACGGATGTTCATGTGATTTTATACACAATAAGCGAATGAAGGTGAAAAAAATCATTTAAAATAAAAGGAGCAAGAAACCGTGGAACAGGACGTATGGATTGCATTTTTACTTACTTTATTTGCGGGATCAGCAACTGGTACAGGAGGTTTACTAGTTTTTTGTACAAAAACGACGCATACGAAATTTTTATCATTTACTTTAGGATTCTCAGCAGGAGTTATGATTTATGTTCCTTGATTGCTATAGTTGTGCAACGAGCTTGACACAACTATCCTCATCCTCTATATTAAAGCAGAAAGATAATACCAAAATACAAGAGAATATTTCACTAGGGGTGCCATTACTTAATGGCTGAGATCAACGTAGAACGTTGGGACTCTTTGAACCTGATCTGGCGTACAAAACCAGCGGAGGGAAGTGACAGTTGATTTATACGGATTACAAGGGTGTACTATACGAATCCAATAGTTAACTTGTACATACATGTCACTTTTCCTTAGCGGGGAGAGTGGCATTTTTTATTCTGGATGTAAGGTGCTCTCCGTCCTTTGCAAAAGCGCAAGGGGCTTACAAACTAATTGGGGGGATAACGGCTGCTAAATTCTTGATTCATTGGGTCTGTAATATATCGTTCTTAGGAGACTAACACGCAAAAATGAGTTTCTTTAAGGACAAGGAAAACTTCGGAAGCAATTCATCGCACGTAGAAAAGCGGTCTTCTTTTTCAAGGGAACTTAAGGTTTTAGCCTTTGTTCCACTATAGGAAAATATAAAATTTTTTTGGTTTATAGTATAAGAAAAACAAAAGGCTTTCGCCATTAGACTTGGCGACAAGCCAAGTTTTTCTAAAAGAATAAGAAAGTATAAACTTAGGTGCTTGGAGATAACGAAATAACTGAATAGCCACGTCCGGCTCCATCGCCCAGCAACTAGGCGACTTCACGAATCGCCCTACGATAAGTCATCATCGGTTCGTCGCAAAGAGGAAGGTCGACTAAAAACGGGCTTGTCGCCCGACGTCGGCATCCCCCTGTTTTAGTGGCATGATTCCTTTATCCTGTAAAAAGGCGTAGTAGACTCCCACTTCAAGAATGGAAGCGGTGAACTAAACAAGTCGAAGTGGGAGGTAACAGCACCTAAATCCCCGCTTCGTTCAAGGGCCTTTAGGTCATACCCTGGTGGTACTAACCATCATCGGGATGGAAGAAAACCCCGCTGATAGAAGGTTCACTTTATCTTTAGTTGATTCGTTCCATTCGCTACGTTGCTAAACGGGCGCTTGCGCTTTTGTTTTGCTTTAATTCGTGGATGATAAACGAAAATTCACTTTATTTGTAACAAAAAAGGACTTGATTAGTTTTAAAGGGTAATTTTTTCAAAAAATGGGGAGGGGGAGAAGAAATTATGCAAGTCTTACAATGGTTTGTTGACTTGGGAGCAAGTGTGATGCTTCCGATTATTATCTTTGTTTTTGCATTGCTATTACGAACAAAGGTGAATAAAGCGTTTCGGGCAGGTTTAACTATCGGAATTGGATTTATTGCTATTAATCTTGTTATTGGTTTATTAGGTGATAGTCTAGGACCGGCAATTGAATCGATGGTCGATCAGTTTGGATTAACGCTTCATGTCATTGATGTTGGGTGGCCAGCTGCAGCTGCAATATCTTATGGAACAGCTTTAGGCAGTTTAACCATTCCGATAGGTATAACTTTAAATATGCTTCTATTAACGATTGGACTTACTCGTACTCTTAATATTGATATTTGGAATTTTTGGCATACTGCTTTTACTGGTTCATTGGTTTTTGCGCTGACAGACAGTTTTGCTATGGGAATAGGGACAATCATTCTGCATCATATGTTATTGTTTTTACTCGGTGATTGGATACAGAAAGATGTTCAATCGTTTTATGGATATAATAATATTACCTTTCCGCACGGTGCATCTGCGCCTTCTTATATCGTTGCGAAGCCTCTAAATTATTTGTTTGACAGGATTCCAAAGTTTAATAAGCTGGAAGCAAACGAGGCCTCCATCCAAAAACGTTTAGGTGTTTTGGGTGACTCTACAGTTATGGGTGCACTTCTTGGTCTCCTCATAGGTATTCTGGCTGGATATGATGTGAAAAATGTATTGCAATTAGCTATACAAATGAGTGCGGTTATGTTGTTGTTGCCACGAATGGTAGCTTTAATAATGGAGGGGCTTACACCGATTTCAGAAGCAGCTGGAGCGTTCGTTAAAAAACACTTTCCAGGAAAAGATTTATATATTGGTATGGATAGTGCGTTAGCGGTAGGGCACCCAATTGTGTTGTCAGCATCGTTGTTGTTGGTACCTATTACTTTACTATTAGCTGCTATATTACCAGGAAATAAAGTATTGCCTTTTACAGATTTAGCCACTATTCCGTTTCTGATTGCTTTAATGGTTCCGGTGTTCAGAGGGAATATAGTCCGCACGATTATCGGTGGTTCCATTTATATTGGGATTGGTCTTTATATTGCAACTTGGGTAGCCCCTTTAGTAACAAGTACGGCGATTCATGCAGGTTTTGATATGGAAAGTTATTCGAATATTTCAGCACTCGTTGATGGAGCTGTTTGGACGACCTTTCCTTTTGTTTGGTTACCGAACGTACTCCATTGGTTCAGTTTTGTATTTTTGGGAGCAATAATAGTTATTTTGATGATATATGTGAATAAAGTAAGATCTAATTAAAATTTGGTAGGAAAATGATAATGTTAAGGGGAGATGGTCATAATGGCAAAGAAAATACTAGTTATATGTGGAACAGGTGTAGCAACTTCCACGATAGTGATAGAAAGGTTAAAGGATTGGCTGGAAAAAGAAAATTTAGCAAATAAAGTGACGCTTTTTCAATCAAGCGTAGCAAATGAAATAGGTCGGTTGGATACGTATGATATGGTTGTTTCAACGACTATTGTCCCTGACGAAAAGAAAGACAAGGTGATTGACGGAGTACCATTGTTATCTGGAATTGGAACAGAAGAAACATATCAACGGATACGTGAAAAGATACTCCAAGAAGATAAGTGAGGAGAGATTTTGGACTAATGATCAGATGAGGAGATAGAATTCCTTTTTACCATGTTATCATTAAAAAATTCCCACTTCATCGATCGTTTATATGATGATAAAATGGGGATTATTAGTATGGTAGATAATTATTTTCTTCAGCGGGGCACCAGGAGTTTCGGTTAGCAGGGATATGTGAGAAGTAACTTAACTATAAAATATTATATATATTAGAAAACTACAATTGTTAAACTCAAGCTTTGTGGTGTATAAAGAAAACTACAAAGCTTGAGTCTTCCACTTTACCTTATTCTGCTTTTCCCATCATAACAGCAATGTGTGGCTAGGTGGTCGCACCCCTTGTGGTACTAACAATCAGTGGGGGATGAATAAAAATCCCCACTGATTGAAGATTCACTTTATTCAAAGCTTGTTTGACATAGTGTAGGGGCGCTGTACAAACCTTGTATCTCATTTATCAGCTACTAATTGAAAGTGAGCAACACGCTAAAAAAGCCCAATATTTTATGATCTACTAAGCTTTTCTTGCTATAAACCTAATTCTTTTAAGTCATCAAAAATGGTATCAATACTATCTGCTAGTACACCGTTGTATTTTTTAATAACTTCCCCTTCCGGATTGATTAAGAAGAAACTGGTTCCATGTGTTACTTGGTCATTTCCTTCAGGTGGAGGAGCGATCATGCTTTTAAATGATTTGATGGAAAATTCTTTAATAGTTTCAAAATCATAGCCTGTTACAAACGTCCAGTTATCCAAGTTTGCTTGATATTCTTTGGCATATTCTTTTAATACTTCAGGAGTATCGTATTCTGGGTCGACACTAAAAGAGACAAATTGAATATTTATGTCTTCATCTGCCGTCTTTTGCTGTAATTTTGCCAAGTTGGATGTCATTGGCAAACATACCGATGTACAATTGGTAAAGATAAAATCAGCAATCCAATATTCGCCCTTTAAATCTTCTAAGGATAGTTTTTCATTATCTTGTGTCGTGAACGTAAAATCGTTTACCTCTTCTGACATATTTGGATCGATTTTCTCTTCTGCGCCACCACAAGCAGTAAGAAAAACAGCTAATGCGAGGAAAGCAACCCCTATATACTTTTTCATCATCAACTTCCTTCCCGTCGGTATTTATCCCGTATATAAGGCGCTGTAAGACTCCCACTTCAGGAGTAGGATAATCTGTACTGCAACAAAACAAGTCTAAGTGGGAGATAACAGCACCTAAATGCCCGATTCGTTCATCTAACAATCAGGATGAATGAAGCCCCCCACTGATTGAAGATTCCCTTTATGAAAACCTCAACTTTTAAACTAAGACTCTTTATGCAAAAAAGAATGAGGTTTTGTCCCGAATGTAACTGGCAGTTCGACCTCCACTTTTATCCTAGGAGGTGAAACCCAAGGAGCTAAGTGAAGATGCAACTGCAAGTTAATTGCCCCGATGTTGTTCAAAGACCTTTAGGACATATTATTGTCGTATTAATCATTAATATTGTGGTAAAAAGATCCGCCCACTGATTGAAGGTTTCCTGTATAACAAGATAACTGCATAGATCATTTTCGCTTCCTGCCTAAAGCGATTTCAACAACTATTCACATTTTAAAACATAGTCTAACAAAATTGTATCAAGTAAACAATTCGGTCGCAATATGATTATGTGAAGGAAAAATGACAACTTGTAATTGTTTTTGAAAAGAAGTTCTTTTTCATACCTTTGATAATTGACCAAAGTTCTAGAAATAATAAATTAGCCAAAAGATGCTGCTAGCAAAAGGGTTATTTTGATTGTGATGCTGTAAACAAATGGCAAACATCTACTAAACTAGTAACAATTCGATATGCTCTGTTTTCCATTTCCTCATCAGGGACGACTAAATCGGGAACGACAATACACTTGATACCTGCTCTATATGCTGCTCGTAAGCCGTTTGGGGAGTCTTCTAAGACAATGGCTACTTCCGGGCTTTCATCAGCACGTTGACATGCTTCCAAGAAAATATCAGGATGCGGTTTTCCTCGTTCTACTTCATCACCGCTCATATAAAAATCAAATCGATCTTTTAAATTTGTCATTGTTAAGTAGCGCTGAATCGTTTCCAGTGAACTAGAAGAAGCAACACACTTTTTAATTTTTCGCTCGTCTAATATATCTAGTAATTCCGTGACTCCTTCCATTATTCTTAAGCCATCCGTTTTTAAGATTTTCTCAGATTCATGGAGATAGTCATCTAAAACAAGGCTAAAGGAAAATTCTTCACCGTATACATCTTTTAATATTGCTTCGTCTTCCTGCTTTCCAGCACCAATTATTTTTCGGTATATATCCAACGTTAACTCATAGTCGGCATTTTTCATCGCTTTTTTTAAGGCTTGGAAAGCAATTCGTTCTGTGTCGAACAGCAAACCGTCCATATCAAAAATCATTAATTTCACTTGATTCATAGAATACCTCCTAAATTAAAGTAATTTTCATAGTTGAATACTGGTGAATGGATTATGAAAACCACTATCTATTATAGCAATGATCTTGATAACCAGCTATTCATTGTATATAGGAGACTGGTGTTTACATTGAGATTGTTAAATAATGAAATGATAGTATAATAGGCATCATGTATCGCTTGAAATATTTGAGTTTTTGAAAAAATGTGTAGGGCAAGCACGAATAGGGCGTAAAATAATGAAGGAGGTATATGGAAATGAAAAAGATTGTTAAGGAAACTTTTATTTTATCCATGTCACCAACAAATAAGCCTGTAGAAACCATTGCTTCAGGGGAAACGGTGCTATTTGAAACGTATGATTGTTTTAGTAACGAAATAAAGAGCGACAAGGATTTATTTCATACAGTTGGCTGGGATAAAATTAATCCAGCAACAGGTCCTGTATTTGTAAAAGGGGCTAGCCCAGGAGATACAATCAAGGTTGATATTCTGGATATTAAAATTGCTCATCAGGGAGTGATGTCGATAACACCTGAGATGGGTGCATTAGCCGGCTGTTTCGCACAAGAAAAGACTAAAATTATATCGATAAAAGAGGGCATGGCTGTTTTTAATGAGACGCTGCAATTACCGATTAATCCAATGATTGGTGTTATTGGTACAGCTCCGTTAGATGAAGATGTGCCGACTGGAACGCCGAAAGACCATGGTGGAAACATGGACTGTAAGCGTATTAGGAAAGGCGCAACGCTTTATTTACCTGTCAATGTCAATGGTGCTCTTCTGGCCATGGGGGATGCTCATGCGGTGATGGGAGATGGTGAAGTTGTTATTTGCGGACTGGAAATCCCTGCCGAAATTACAGTTAAAGTTACTGTTATTAAAGGTCAGCCTTACCCACTTCCATTTTTAGCTGATGATGAATATGTGATGACGATCGCATCTTCAGAAACACTAGATGAAGCTTCCAAACGAGCAACTAAAAACATGCATACCTTCCTTGTAAATGAGGTGAAGATGGAGGAGCATGAAGCAGCAATGTTTTTATCTCTAGGAGCAGATTTGAAAATATGTCAAATTGTTGATCCGCTAATGACAGCGAGGATGGAACTCCCTACTTGGGTGCTTGAAAAATATAATTATAAGTTAGTGTAGGAATATTTGATAGATAAAGGTTGATTAAACAGAGGGTTCAAGCAATCTCTGTTCATGGTGTACTGGTACTATTGAAAAAATGTAAAAAATAAATGGAATCTTCAATCAGCGGGGGCTTCATTCATCCCCCGCTACTTGTTAGTACCACCAGGGTATGACCTTAAAGCTCTTACGAAATGGGGTATTTAGGTGCTGTTATCTCCCGCTTAGACTTGTTGCAGTACAGATTATTCAACTCTTGAAGTGGGAGTCTTACAGCACCTTATACGGAATAAATAATTCAAAAATCAGTGGAGAACCGTCCACTGATGTATCTTATGCTTGTTTTACTGTCAATAAGCTGATCGTATGTAGCTGTCCTGTATGATGTGCTTCATGGAATACGGCAACTTTTGTGAGCCCGCCAATTGTATCTTGACCTAGGAAAGGCTTTTCTAATTTCGTTGCAAAATATTCAGGCTGTAGTTTCATAGCACGGTCGAATTGTTCCTGCAGATTTGCCCTTAATTCTTTCAGACTAGGTACTTCTTCTGGCCAATCAGCAGGTTTTGTTCCATTTCCAAATAAAGAAATATACGTTTCAGGTAAATGCTTGGATTGGTTTGGAAATCCAAATAAAAACTGTTCAGCCACAGTTAATATATGTCCGATATGCCAGCGCACTGTATTATTCAACCCTTCCAGCTGCTTGTCGATAAGCGATTCATCGAGCTTATCCAGTTCTGTAAATAGCATGTTGCGATTGAACGCAAATTGTTCGATTAAATCTTTACTCATGTCCATCCCCCTAAATTTTTGAATTTGAGATTAGTATAACAAAGAAGATGATAGATGAATAGTTTTATACCCATACTTGTATAATGGGAATGTTAATCTATTTAATAACGAACGAGTATACTGCTTTACCAAGTGGCTTGCACAAATGTAGTAAGTGTGGTGCTGGATAATGGAGTTTGAAACCAGATGTAGTTTGAAGCGTGAATCATGATAAAGTGGTCGCAGTTTTCAAACTTAACCGTTTTTTCTGGACATATGCATACAATTGATGTACCTTAGAAGGGAATCAAATAAAAAATGAATATATGAAATCACTAGGGGTGCCATTTTAAATGGCTGAGATCAACGTACAACGTTGGGACTCTTTGAACCTGAACTGGCTAACAAACCAGCGGAGGAAAGTGGCAGGTGGACTATTTTGTATGTGGTACAAGATTGGTCTAACTGGATTCGTGCATATACATGTCACTTTTTCCTTCGCTGGAGAAAGTGGCATTTTTGTTTTTCGTAATTACGTTAGTAGACTATGAGGTGAGCTATGCAATTATATGCTGTAACGAACGGGAAGATGGAGGAAGCGAAATTAGTAGATACCATACAAGTGATTGCTCCGTTTGTAGATCGAATTATTTTAAGAGAGAAGCAGAAGTCATTACAGGGGTATCTAGCTTTTGTTCAAAAGTTGATACAGGCTGGTGTTTCGAGAGAAGTGCTTTGTATTCATAATCATGTTTCTGCCCCAGCTTTGACAGAAGTAAATCAGTTACATTTACCAGAAAATAAGGCCTCGTTAATAGCTGACATGAAAAAATTATCTCCCTCATTACAAGTGGGTGTGTCCGTTCATTCTTTGCAGGCTGCAAGGCATGCCGAACGATGTGGAGCCGATTATGTTATGTTTGGGCACGTTTTTGCAACAGATAGTAAACCGAGAATAAACCCTAGAGGGGTTGAGCAAGTAAAACAATTAGCTCATGCCCTTACGATACCAGTAATTGCAATTGGAGGAATTAAAAACAACAAAATATGTGACTTATCAGGCGCAAATATTTCCGGAATCGCTGTTATGTCAGCAATCTTTAGTGCTTCTAGTCCTCAAACTGCGGCAATGAAATTACGAGAGGAGGTAAGGCGAATTGAAGCAACATCATGAAGTTGTCATTGTTGGTGGCGGAATTATTGGTCACGCTATTTCCTATTCCTTAAATAAAAGTGGTTTATCTGCAATGGTCATCGAAAAGCAGAAGAGCGGCAGAAAAGCAACACGAGCTGCAGCGGGAATGCTCGGAGTACACACGGAAAATAGCACTTCCAATGGATTTTATCATTTTTGTCAAACAAGTAGAAATATGTATAAGGAATTAAGCCGGGAATTATATGAGCTTACTGCCATTGATATTCAATTAGCTCCCAAAGGGATGTTGGAAATTGCTTTTAACGAAAACGAAAAACAAGTACTTGCTGCAAAACAGCAAGCCTTGCCTAATTTAGAGTGGTTGGAACCTCGAACATTAAAAGAAAAGTTCCCGATGTTAGGCGAAAAAGCCATTGCTGCTCTGTATATGGAAAAAGATGGACATGTAGAGCCAACCCGAGTATGTGAAGCTTTTAAACAAGCTGCTGTAGCAAGTGGAGGGGAGGTTCAAGAAGATTGTCATGTCTGGACAATATCTAAACCAACTGATTCTTTTACTTTAACGACAGATCAGGGAATGATAACGGCTGATCGAGTTGTAGTCGCAACAGGTGCTGAAAGTGGACGTTGGTTTACAGAGATGGGACTATCTAATCCAATTGTGCCTGTTAAGGGGGAATGCTTATCGGTTACATCAAACAATATCCAAATCCATGAAACTCTATTCTGTCAGGATTTTTATCTTGTACCAAAACAGGATGGCCGTTATATTGTTGGCGCTACTTCTGATCGTTATAATCACTCTTCGCATGTTTCGGCAGGGGGATTGGAGACATTGCTAAACCGATTATTTTCAGTTATTCCAAAGTTCCGTGAGGCAATGGTGGAATCCTTCTGGTCAGGAGTGCGGCCTGGAACGGAGGACGGGATTCCCGTTATTGGCGAACACCCTTATCTTTCCGGTCTTTATTACGCTACGGGTCATTATCGAAATGGTATATTGTTAGCCCCTGCTACTGCCCAATTAATTAGCGATCTAATGATGAATCAGGAAACGGAATCTGTTATGCAAGCGATGGTCTCACCAGAGCGGCTGAGAGGGGTAGGAAGTAAATAGGGGGAATTTTACTTTTAAACGTTTTTAAGAGGCTAAGCGCCTCATTCCTAAGTAGCGTTCGTAGTAGAATTCCATCCGTTATTGTTACTGGACGATGTCACAGTATCTTCAGGAAATATGGTGTTTTCAGCGTACTCTGGATGTTGATGCACATCAATGGATGGAAGGGAGGATTTTTAATGGATATTCAAGTAAATGGAGAAATATTGCAATTCGATAATAAGGCAATGACAATTGCTGATTTGTTAGAAGCCTATGACATACAAGAGAAGATAGCAGCTGTTGAACGAAATAAAGAGATTGTTAAAAAAACAGATTACAAACAAACAATGTTAGCGGATGGAGACGCTATTGAAATTGTTCATTTTGTAGGGGGAGGTTAATACGATGTTACAAATTGGTAAGCAAACATTTCAATCAAGATTATTGCTAGGTACGGGAAAGTATCCTAGCTTCCAAGTGCAAAGAGAAGCAGTGAGGGTATCGCAAGCAGAAATTTTAACATTTGCAGTCCGAAGAATGAATATTTTTGATGCGAATGAACCTAACTTATTAGAGGAACTCGATTTAAAAAAATATACGTTGCTTCCGAATACAGCCGGGGCTAAAACAGCAGAAGAAGCAGTTCGAATAGCTCGTTTAGCGAAAGCCTCTGAATTATGTGACATGATCAAGGTAGAGATTATTGGCTGTGATAAAACATTGCTGCCTGATCCATTTGAAACGATGAAGGCGTCTGTACAATTGCTTGAGGAAGGATTTACTGTATTAACTTACACATCTGATGACGTCGTGTTGGCGAAACGACTAGAGGAAGCTGGTGTACATGCGGTGATGCCTGGTGCTTCGCCAATTGGATCAGGGCAAGGAGTAGTGAATGCGTTAAATCTGCAGTTTATTATGGAACAATCCAGTGTTCCAGTCATTGTAGACGCTGGTATCGGCTCACCGAGTGATGCTGCGTACGCCATGGAACTCGGTGCAGACGGAATTTTGTTAAATACTGCTGTATCGGGGGCAGATGATCCAGTGAAAATGGCTAAAGCGATGAAGCTAGCCGTTGAAGCCGGTCGATTAGGATACGAAGCGGGAAGGATACCGAAAAAAACATATGCAACAAAAAGCAGTCCAGAAACGGCGATGATAGAATGATACGTGAGCGTTATTCACGCCAAGCACTTTTTGCACCTATTGGAAAAGATGGTCAGGAAAAATTAGCTGAAAAGCATGTCGTCATTGTCGGTGCAGGAGCATTAGGTAGTGCAAATAGTGAAATGTTAGCCCGAGCGGGGATTGGAAAAATTACCATTATTGATCGTGACTATGTCGAGTGGAGCAATTTAAGTAGGCAACAGCTTTTTACAGAGGAGGATGCTGAACTTTCTCGGACGAAAGCAAAAGCTGCTGCCAAACGGCTTCAAGCAATTAACTCTGCAATTACAGTTGAAGGAATTGTGGAGGAATTTGGACCCGAAACTGCAGAACGCCTTGTGGAACAGGCTGATTTTGTGGTGGATGGGACGGATAATTTTAATACACGATTTATTATCAATGACGCCTGTGCAAAAGCAGGCGTCCCTTGGGTATATGGAGGTTGTTTAACAAGTTACGGGATAGTCCTACCCATTGTGCCCGGGAAGACACCTTGTTTACAATGTCTGATTGATCAGCTTCCCCAAGAGGAGGGAAGAACATGTGATACCGTAGGAGTTATTGCGCCGGCAGTCCAGATTACGGCTGCTTATCAAACAGCAGAGTGCTTAAAGTATTTGACTGGATACGAATTGTCTCAGGAAATGCTCAACTTTGATGTTTGGCAACGAAAACATGTTTCTGTTAACATTAGCTCATTGATTGATTCTCACTGTCCATCGTGTTCACCAAAGGCAACTTATCCTTATTTAATGAAGCAACAAGGGATACAGACAGCTGTATTATGCGGAAGAGATACGGTACAAGTACGACCTGCTCAGACAGGTAATTTGTCACTAGCTTCCTTGGTAAAACAGTTAAAGCCGTTATCGGAGTCGATGAAAGATAATGGAGAGTTGTTAATTTTTACAATTGAAAATACCCGTTTTGTTGTGTTCAAGGATGGACGCACGCTAATCCATGGAGTAAAAGATGTACATCAAGCGAAGAAACTATACCAGCGTTACATTGGAGCTTAACGATAACATCCTGGAATAAATAATTTCAGGATGTTATTCTCGGAAAATGTCTAGTTGGTGTATGCATGGTTAATTTTTCTTACTCTTTATCTCGTATATAAGGTGCTGTAACATTTCAATCTGTACTGCAATAAGTTTAAGTGGGAGATAACAGCACCTAATGCCCGATTTCGTAAGCGCCCTTAGGTCGTACCATTACGGTACTAATCATCAGTAAAGCGTGAATGAAAACCCTAACTGATTGAAGATTCACTTTATTTCTTCACTTAATTCATCTATATTTCTTCTCTCTAGGTTATCGATTTGCTTCTTCTGTTTAAAAAATGTGCGAAATAGATAAATAATGAACACAACAGCCAGAACAGTAGATCCTAACATGATAAGCTGGAATAATGCATCGCCTAAACGGAATTCTCCCATAAGTTTCACCTCCTAATGGAATATACTAAATGAGAAAAATATGAAAATAGTGTAGTATTGTTTAATAATAACAGCATAATTGTCATCAACTTATTTTTATGTAACGAAAAATGAAAATTTTGCAAAAAGAATGATTTGAATAAGCAGGTTTTGAGCGGGAGGAGTTTGGGTGAGTATGGTGATTGAGATGAGCAATGTGTCATGGAAAAGACAAGGACAAATCATTTTGGAGCAGATTAATTGGCACGTCTTAAAGGGAGAGCATTGGGCAATTTTAGGATTAAATGGCTCTGGTAAAACGACATTACTGCAAATGATCAATGGCTATATTTGGCCAACAACTGGGGAGATATCGGTTTTAGGACAGACTTTTGGAACGACAGATTTGCGCTTGCTGCGGAAGAACATTGGCTGGGTCAGTTCAGCATTGCAACAGAAGATAAGGCTAACTGATATAGCCGAAGCGGTTATTCTTAGTGGAAAACATGCTTCTATCGGTATATACGAAAAAATAGAAGCAAAGGATATGGCTCGAGTGGACGCATTAATGGAGCAATTAGGGATTCGCTATTTACAAGGGCGGTCATATCAAACGATGTCCCAAGGTGAAAAGCAGAAGCTTCTGATTGCTCGAGGATTAATGGCTAGACCGCAATTGCTTATTTTAGATGAGCCAACCAATGGATTAGACTTTCTTGCTCGTGAGGAGTTATTACTTTTTATTCAACAATTAGCAGAACAGAAAGAAGCCCCAACTATGTTGTTTGTTACACACCATATTGAAGAAATATTGCCGATTTTTTCATATACACTACTGCTCCGACAAGGCACTGTATTTGAGCAGGGAAAAACAGGGGAAATCATGTGCTCAAAAACATTGTCACAGTTTTACCAGCTCCCAATAGAATGTGAAATGAAAGATGGTAGAACGTGGGTAAGAAAAAAAACTGAAACGTCTAATGATGCCTTGGCAAATGAGGAGCAGACGACAGTTACGCAAAAAACGAAGATATAGCCTAAGCAAAACATGAACAAAGGAGCGGGGAGCCCGTTTAGCAACGTAGCGAATGGAACGAATCAACTAATGATAAAGCGAACCTTCAATCAGCGGGATTTTTCTTCCATCCCCGCTGTTGAAGTAATCAGGGATTTAGGTGCTGTCACCTCCCACTTCGACTTGTTTAGCTCACCGCTTCTTATCTTATAAACCAAAAACTGCCTGAAAATCGATAGACTTTCTAGGCAGCTCTTTATTACACCCAGCCTAAGCCTCTTGCTACTTGGGCAATAATAAACGTGACAACAATGGCTATGGTGGTAGGTATAGCAAATGCAGCAAAGGTCCATTTTGCACTTTTGGTTTCTTTCCAAATGTTTAACATCGTTGTGCCGCAAGGATAATGCAATAAAGAGAATAGCATCATATTGAGTGCTGTCAACCATGTCCAGCCATGATCAAGGAATATTTGTTTTAAGTCACTTAAGTTATCCACTTCAATCATGGAACCTGTTGCGAGATATCCCATTAAAAGAATCGGCAGTACGATTTCATTTGCTGGGAAACCTAAAATAAATGCCATTAAAATAAATCCATCTAATCCAATAGCTTGCGCGAAAGGATCTAAAAATCCGACAAAATGCTGAAGCACACTTTGGTCACCAACAAAAATATTAGCTAAAATCCATGTAATCACGGATGCCGGCGCAGCAATAATGACTGCTCTTTTTAATACAAACCACGATTTATCCAAGGTTGCTCGAACTATGGTATTCCAGACTTTTGGTTTCCGATACGGTGGAAGCTCTAAAGTATAATGGGAAGGAACCCCTCGTAATAAGGTCTTCGACAATGCCCAAGAAACAAAAATGGTCATTACAATACCAAATAATACAATTCCTACAACTACAGATGCAGAAATAAATGTACTCATCCCACTTGAAAACCCTGCTGCCATAAACAAGCCAGCAAGAAGGATTAATAGTGGCCAGCGTCCATTACATGGGACAAAGTTATTTGTTAAAATTGCAATCATGCGCTCACGTGGAGATTCGATAATACGTGATGACATGACCGCCGCCGCATTACAGCCGAAACCCATCGCCATCGTTAAGGATTGCTTTCCATGAGCACCTGATTTTTTAAATACACGATCTAAATTAAACGCAACTCGTGGTAAATAACCAAAGTTTTCTAGTAAGGCAAACATTGGAAAGAAAATTGCCATAGGCGGGAGCATGACACTGACAACCCAAGATGTCCCTCGGTAAAATCCTTCTACCAAAACACCATACAACCAATGAGGTGCGTTCGCCCATTGGAAAACAGTCGTAATCCAATCCTCCACAATCGCAAATAATTTGGTTATTGCAATGCCTGGATAGTTTGCACCAACGATGGTTAAATAAATGACAACTCCTAGTAACATAAGCATAATTGGAAAACCATAAAGCCGTGATGTCAAAATATTATCCAGATTTTCATCAAGCCAAGTTGTTTTTTTACTTGAACGTTGTACCGAATTCTTCGTAATGCTTTGAGTAGATTGATAGATGCTTGAAACAATATGATCTCTTAAATCATTTTCTTGAGCACTATATTTTTTAAATAAAGTATCAAGCTGTTGCATATGTTGGTTTGCTTCATGCGCCATGACAGCATCCTCCTTGTGCAGGTTGATGCTTTTCCGCTCCGAAATCAGGATTTTGAATATATGATTTTAGCGAATCTAGCAATTTTATATCTCCGTCTAATATACGTAAGGCTACCCATCTTGCAGGTAAAGCATTACCAATAATTTGCTTGATTTGTGGTTCGAGCTGTTTAATCTTTTTTTCTACTGTTTGATTGTATTTTATCTTAAATGCCTGTGTTTCGATTTTACCTTCTGTCATTTGGTCAATCGTTTTTAGGAGTTGGATAATTCCAATCTTTTCTCTTGCCGAAATTAATATAACAGGAATCCCTAACTGTTTTGATAAAGCATTTTTGTCAATATGAATCCCTTTTTTTCTAGCCTCATCAATTAAATTAACGCATAAAATCGCTTGATCTGTCATTTCTAATACTTGTAAAGCGATATTTAAATTACGCTCTAGAGAAGTTGCATCTACTACAACTAAAGTAATATCAGGCTTTTCAAAAATAATGTAATCCCTGGCAACTTCTTCATCTGCAGAATTGGAGTAAAGAGAGTACGTACCAGGTAAATCAATGACGGTGTATACATGTTTTTCAGTTTTTAGTTCACCTTCAGCACGTAATACCGTTTTTCCTGGCCAATTTCCTGTGTGCTGTTTTAAACCAGTAAGTAAATTAAATAGGGTACTTTTTCCTGTATTTGGATTTCCTGCTAAAGCAATGGTATGTGCCATTTATACCACCTCTTTATAAACTTTTTTTCCATAAATCAAGGAGCTTTCTTCTTTTCGTAATGCAATTGTTGTATTAAACACTTTAAAAGCTAGTGGGTCCCCTAATGGGCTTTTTTGGACAACTTGAATCACTGCTCCTGGTACAAACCCTAAATCAAGTAATCTACGGCGCATTACATCTTGCAGTTCAACAGATGTAATCTCTATTCGATCACCTACTTGAAAATGGTAAATGGGTTTACTTGCTGTCATTCTTTGCATCTCCTTTGGGTTAAGCTCAAATAGTTAAAGTTGGGAAACTTTAGAATACTACATATTTAAGTTATGTAAAGTTTGGATAAATGTTTACTTGTTTCCTTCCTAAATATATTATGATTATAACTCAAAAAGTTTCCTTCGCGCAACTAATTAAAATAAATTATTACTAAAAAGCTGGATATGTCTGCTTTTTATTTGTAATTTACCAAATGATGGTATAATAAACCTAAATTATTTTTGGAAAGGAGGAAGCAAGTAATGCGTTGTCCAACATGTGGAAGAAAAAAAGAAAAAAGGACGAGTTATTGTCTCAATTGTGGCAGGACGCTTAAGCGAGGAATTGCTATTAAGTTAGCTGTAATTATTCCATTTCTGGTTGTAATTATTGGGGGAACTTATTTATTGATAGAAAGTAATGCTGGAAGTAGCCATGGCAAGCAAATAAAGGAATCCGCCAATGCTGCGTTTCGTTCTAAACCGGTGTTAACCAAGAAACAAATTGGATCAATAGATAGTAAGAAAACGATCGAAGAAATAATACAAGCTGTTGAAAAAAACATATATGCTGTCTCCGCTTCTACAAAAGAAGGATCCGCTTTCCTATACGATGCTCGTGGTATATTGCTAACCAATGCACATCTGGTAGAAGGGCAATTGGAAGTGCAAATTTTAGCAGATGACAAAGAATTTACTGGCTCTGTTATTGGATATTCCAAAAAAGCTAATATAGCTGCAATTCATGTTCCAGAGCTTGCTAGAAAAAATACCTACCCTATGGAGATGAGCAAATCTTTAGCTAAAGGTGATGAGGTGATTGCAATTGGCAGTAAGCAAGTATTAGAAAACAACACGACTACAGCAACTATTGAGGAGTCCGACTGGCATTTTTCTTACGGTAATTATACATACGAACATACATATCAATTGTCAGAGCCGCTTTTATTGCAATTTAGCGGGGGACCTTTAATTTCTGCAAAGACGGGAAATATTGTTGCTGTTAACTCCATTGACCATGTGCAGGATATTGCTGTACAATTTAGTATTCCAATAAACAAGATAGCAAATATGGTAAATGATTGGATAGAAAAACCAATGGATGAAGCGACCATTACCGCGCAGTTTTATGGACCTAGCGGTGATTACTTCTTTGGTGAACTTTGGGGCAAAACAAGTGATCAAGAATCATCAGCGGCAGATACGGTAGAATCGGATACAGTTGAGTCAGAAAATCTCGCACCTAGCGGGGATCAAACATGGAATCCACCTATCTATACGCCACCAGTTAACCAAAATGGCGGGAGCGGTGGATCTAATGGTTCGCAAAATGGATCAAATACAAATTATGGATTTGGGGAGGGCAGTGCCTCTGGTTCCGGCAATACTCCAAATAGTGGAGCGGGTAATGATTCAGAAGAACAAGGAGATGACGATAATACGTCGCCTGCACTTCCAACAACTCCCGATCCACCAGAAAAGCCAGAGAAACCAAAAGAGGACAAAGAATCACAAGAAGACGAGGGGCCAGTATAGAATGGTGCATTCAATTAAGAAATATTAACTCCAGATTAGCCCCACGCAATGCAGGAAAGAACAGAAACTTCAGGTACGTTAGGAGAGGGAGCATAACTAAACTATTCATTCAAAAGGTGAATGCTGGAAATAGGCTAGACGAAAGCGAAAGGAAAAGAATCGGTGAGCCCCTCCATTGCGTTAGCGTGATGGAACTCGCCAGCCGCTCGCGGAAAGTAAAGTATTCCTGAAGGGGAGGTGTTCGTACCATCCACCAATTCTAGATAGTTCAGATTTTACTTTGATAAAATGCTTTTGTTCCAGCCATTTGCTTTATTTAGCCTGTTTTTTGTCTCTAACGTAAAAAGCTATAAAATCAACTAGCCAAAGAAATGGTAAAGTAGTTCAAAGTTGTTTCTGCATAAAAAGGTATATTATAGAGCTACGATTTTACAATCAACTTTTTACAAGGAAGACCAATTTTAATCAATACGCTTACTTCGTCTTTCCTGCTCAATCCGTTCTATTTCATATAAAACCCACGAGAATGAAGATAGAATGGGTGATTACTAGGCAGGGAACGAACTTTTGTTTTGGTTAAATCCATCCAACTATATGTTTCCGCTTTTGTTTTCGCTAGCAATCTTTCATATGCGAGAACAATGGTTTCCTAAAATTAGGGTCGGGTCATAAAATCGTTCCAAGGGATTATAACTAATCTTTTATTGATGTCAATGAAGGTGTCAATATAAATTGGATTTACATTTATGTTGTTTTTGGAGGAAAATCCCCTATAGAAATGTTTTAAGGAAATAGTAAAAATAAAAGGATGAGTATGTATTAACATTTATTGGAAGTTTAACACTGCAAATGAAGCTGCCATGTGACGATAGAAGTATGAAAATTTGCAAAATCCATTCTAAACTTGGAGGCTATTTCAGCATGAAAAAATTAAAAACTGTCTACACAAAATCACTTTACATGTTTCCTTATCTATTACAGGTCGTTTTAAATGTATCACTAATCATCCTCGCTATTATTCTGGCGGTATTACTCGTCAAAGAACTAATTTTATTTGGAGCGATATTGTTAGAAGGAAATACAAATGATTACCAATTGTTTTTGGCAAATATACTATTATTTTTCTTGTATTTTGAATTTGTTGCTATGATTGTAAAATACTTTAAAGAAAATTATCATTTCCCATTGCGCTATTTTTTGTATATTGGTATAACGGCAATGATTCGTTTGATCATTGTTGAACACGATAATGCAATGGATACGTTGTTTTATTCGCTAGTTATTTTAATTCTAATTATCGGCTATTTTATTATGAATTTAACACCTCGGGATCGACCTGAAAGCAAATGGTTCTTCCAT
Source organism: Virgibacillus sp. 6R (assembly GCF_001895305.1). Classification (NCBI taxonomy): domain Bacteria; kingdom Bacillati; phylum Bacillota; class Bacilli; order Caryophanales; family Bacillaceae; genus Virgibacillus; species Virgibacillus sp. 6R. The sequence continues at coordinate 3,682,489 of NZ_CP017762.1, forward strand.
AAAAAATCATGATCCTTATGGATAAATCAGCATGTCTTGGACAAATATGCTGACGAACAAAGGCCGGGGCGCCCGTTTAGCAACGTAGCGAATGGAACGAATCAACTAAAGATTTAGGAATCATGCCATTAAAACAGGGGTTACCGACGTCTGAGCGGCAAGCCCGTTTTTAGTCGGCCTTCCTCTTAGTGACGACCCGATGGTGACTTATCGTAGGGCGCATTTTTAAAGTCGCATCGTTGCTGGGCGATGGAAGCCGGACGTGGCTATTCGGTTATTTCGTTATCCCCAAGTACCCCATTTTATACTATCTATCTTATAAAAAAGGATTGGCAAACATAGCTGCCAATCCTGAATTAGCTGTTGTTCTTATCGTGGTTTTTTAAAGCCAATTTTGTTGCATAATATACAACAATACCTATAACAAGTAGATTAATGATCCATCCTAGGAATCCAAATCCTGCGAAATGAAGGCCGTAGCCATTCATCATGACTATTCACCTCTTAACTATTCATTATTTCGGTCAAAATCATTTCCTCTGTGGGGACCTTTTTCAAAGTTTCCGTTGCCGTGGCAAAAATCATACATTGCTTCATAGTCCTCATCAGAGAAGTTTGGATGCATTTCTTCCATAAATGGTCTCATATCATTATAAAATCCTCTATTATCATCATTGCTATCGGCAAATGTGTATGTTGCCGCGCCACCTAATATAACTGCCCCTGTTATCGCACCAATAACTAATTTTTTCATTATGTCCAGCTCCTTTCTTTGATTATCTCTATCATATCGAATGTATTTGTGATTTTTATGGAGAACTTATGAAGAAGTTGTGAAGATATGTGTTTCAAAGGTAAGCGCATGATATGATTAGAAATAGCAAACGATAAAGGTAACGGACTTTATTCATCGTGATATAGATTGAAATAGGATCGGTTGTTTGTGGTAAGCCGCTTTCCTCAAATCCTAATGTACGAAAACAATTGAAAATACGTATACACAATTTAATAGGGGAACTTTCACTTAGTGCTTGCATCTCCAATCAGTAGGATTCAAGAAGTAAGAGGGGGAAAACGTGATGACAAAGCTATTAATAGTAGATGATGAAGAAATAATTCGTGAAGTATTACAAGCCTATTTTGAAAAAGAGGGGTGGGACATCCTGTTTGCAGAAAATGGTCTGGAGGCATTAAAACAAATTAAAGAAGGAAAGCCGGATATCATTATTCTTGATCTGATGTTACCGGATATTTCTGGAGAAGAAGTCTGCAGGTTAACAAGAAAAGACAGTGATGTGCCTATTATTATGCTTACTGCGAAGTCAGCAGAAGATGATATTATAAATGGAATTGTAATCGGAGCAGATGATTATGTTACAAAACCGTTTAGCCCGAGAGAAGTAGTCGTACGTGCCAAAGGTTTGCTTCGTCGAGTCTCTGCAACGAAAAGAAAGGATCAGCTCAGTTTTAATAACCAGCAATTAATGATTGATCATATAAAGAAAGAAGTCATATTTGATGGTGAGATTGTTGCACTGACGCCGAATGAATATAAGTTATTAATAACGATGGCGAGCTACCCTGGAAGAGTATACAGCAGAGGGGATTTGCTCGTAAAGATTCAAGAAGATGAGGCTCTCTTTTTTGAGGGGTATGAGCGAAGTATTGACACACATATTAAAAACTTGCGAAAAAAAGTGGAGTATGATTCAAGAAATCCGAATTATATTTTAACGGTCTTTGGGATGGGGTACAAGTTTGGAGGCAAGCCGGATGAAATGGACACTACGTACTAAAATTTTTATTTATTTATTAATTGTTTCCTTATGTGGTGTCTTTTTGACTAGTTTTTCCATATTTTTTGGAGTAGAGAATCAGTTCTCTAATTACTTGGAAGTAAGTAGGAAGGAAAAAACATCATTCATTGAGGAAGAAATCATACGAACGTATAAACAAACAGGTCGTTTAATAAGTGAACAGGCAAATAGCATGCTGCATGACCAAGCCATGACGGAAAATCTGTATTATACGTTATATGATCGATCAGGCAACGTAGTAGCTGATACTACTAGGATGCAACGAATGATGCATGGTATGGGTATGCACCAGCGAACGGAAACAGCAGACTACGAATCCAGTTCTCATACGATAAATGTAGATGGAGAAAAAATAGGCACAATGGAAGTGGTTTATCCTGTAGAACTTGTTGGTGAGGATTTTACTTTTTTGAAGTCGATTCAGCAAAATATTTTGATTGCAGTTATCGTCATTTTATTGTTATCCATTTTATTTAGTTTCTTATTCTCGAGAAGATTAAGTGCTGGTTTTATGCGTTTATCAACAGCGGTACAGGAATTAAAAAAGCATAAGCGGGTAAATGTACCTGTAGAGGATTTAAGTATGGAAATGAAGCAGCTCGGCGAGTCGTTCAATGAACTGGCCAATTCTTTGACAAAAGAAGAAAAGTTAAGGAAGCAATTTACAGCTGATTTTGCTCATGAGCTCAGAACGCCATTAGCAACGTTACGAAGTCAATTGGAAGCATATCAAGATGGGATATGGGAGCCTACTCCTGAACGATTGCAAAAAAGTCATCGTGAATTAATGCGCCTAGTCCGACTTGTAAATGAATTGGAAACATTAATTGCTGTAGAAAATCCGCAAAAAAAATTAAATTTTTCTACTTTGGAAGCAGGCAAAATCGTTAGCTTGCTAGAAGATCAATTTCGCCCATCTTTTCAAAAAAAAGGAGTTACGTTACAGGTTAATCTACCGTTAAAAAAGACGCATTTTATGGCAGATCAGGATCGTGTTATACAAATTTTGACAAATCTTATCAACAATGCATTGCAGTATACTTCAAAAGGTAAAACAGTAGCGATTTTTACGAAAGACAAAGAGGAATCCATCTGTTTCATTGTAAAAGATGAGGGAATAGGTATTAAGAATGAGGATATTCCATTTTTATTTGAACGATTTTATCGAGGAGATAAATCCCGAGCAACAAAGACAGGTGGAATAGGCATTGGATTGTCCATTGTTAAGGCATTGGTTGATGCACATCATGCAACAATTGATTTTAATAGTGAGGTTGGAGAAGGAACAACTGTTAAAGTTTGCTTTCCCAAAAAAAGAGGCTTTTAAAGAGGTTGTTTGACACACCGCCGATGGCTCGTTTCTCTGTTGCTAGGAAAAGAGTACCCCGTTTTCTACGTGAGAATGTGTTTCCTTGAGGGTTCACTAGTGCTAATGTATTTAAATGCATAGGGGATCTTCTACTAAAACCGCCCACGTCCTGTAACGGGCGTAGAATTCAGTAACACGGACAAGCCTGCTACTCGAAACTTCGCCGCCTCGAACTTCGTGTTCTTTTTTTCACCTTTTTGAACACGCACTTAAAGGTCATTTTCTATAACTTCGTGAGCTTGAAAATGATTCAAAAGAATGGTGGAAAATAAACAGAATGCGTCTTGTTTTTATCAAGGAATGTTAAAAGAAAAGTGAAACGATTTGCGTTCGCTTCCGTAATGTATGTATAAACTTATCAATGGTATAGGGAGGTATTTGAAAATGGATCGAACAATCGAAAAAATATTAGGCATCGTAGGATTCATCATGGATGGAGCTTTAGCCATTTTAGGAATCGTAGTAATTTTAATTCTAAACAGCAGCGTTGGTTTGTTTGAAGGTACAATTGATCCTGCTGAATTTGGTTTTTTCGATGATTTTGTATCAATTTTTTCTGTTTTTATTTGGATACCAATTATTGGCTGTATTATCAGTTTTACTTTGGGGTTAATCGGGGTATTAAATATTAAACGAAATCCTAAAACTGCTGGTGGATTTTTTATTGCCGCTGCAGTTCTAAGTGGTTGGCTCTTGTTATCAGGTATTTTATTTCAATCGCTATTATATCTCGCAGCAGCAATTATGTGTTTTGTAAGAAAGCCAGAAGAAAAGTCAATATAAATCAAATACATCACTTCGTTTGGAAGCTTTGGCAACCATTTAACCTTATATAGGAAAAGGGATGAAAGGAAGATAGTGGGTAGTATCATCGACGGATGATGCTACCCACTAATCATCGTATGTTTTCGCGTTTCTAGAATGCTGCAAAAGCGGTTAGAGAACTTGGCTTGTCGCCAAGTTTCTGGGCTCATGCGCCGGACGTGACTAGTCGGTTATTTCGTTATCCACAAGCACCTCATTTTATCGTTTCCTATACAACTTTCCTTCCCTTGTTTCGGGTAAGCTTACTAGGCATAAGCATTTCCTAGAAAGTGACACCAATAAGAAAAACAGAGCCAGTTGTTTTCTGATTCGAGTATATGTCACGAGAAACATCTTATTATGGTTTTTAAAATACTCTCCATTCAGCAATACTCTAAAAAACATTGCAGTTGAATTAGATATAAAGAACTATTTCGTAGGGTAAGCATATATAACATAACGATCCGGAGCATCGCCAATATAGGAAAACGGATAACAAGTTGATACGGTTAACACTTCGTCTTTACGATCTGGATCAATGACAGTTGTATCATCTGCAGCAACAATTTTATGATCTTGCATGGTATAGATGAATGTTCCGTGTTCCATTTTAACATGTAACTCATCGCCGTCTTGTAATTTATCGAATTCTCTAAAAACAGTATCGCGATGACCAGATAATAAGATTTGTTTGTTTTCTCCAGGGAAACCTGTACCAGTATAATGTCCTACGCCTTGAGCAAGCTCTTCTTCATCCGCACCTTCAATAATAGGGATCTCTCTGTCTAGTTTTGGAATGGATAAGACCCCGATTGTATCCCCTTTTTTGATTTCATCATAATTAAATTTTTCGACATCTTCTACTTCCGATATTACTTTATTAGAAACAAACGATTCCGCTTCATCCATCCGTTCATTTTCCAATGCTTTTGAGTTATATAATTGAAATCCGCCATAACCAAGAATAGCTATCCCAGACACTATTAAAATGATTGATAATGCTCTTAGCACATTCGCCCACCTCAACCCATGAATAATATTCGCTATTAATCCTTTGTTAACTGTAAAGGCTCTATCTCATGAAATTTAAACGTACACTACATTAAGCATATAGTATCTTTAACATGTTCGTAAAGTATAATTTGTATAATATGGCATTCATTGGTTATGAGCGGAGATTAGAAGTACCAAATAACGTTTTCGCTTTTCTTTATCCCGCATATAGCTGCTGTAAGTCCCCACTTTAAGAGTTGGATCATCTGAACCGCAAACAAGTTTGAGTGGGAGATAGCTGCACCTAAATGCCCTATTTCGTTAGCGAGCTTTTAGGTCATACCATTACGGTACAAACAATCAGCAATGCATGAAAGCCCCACTGTTTCTCTTTATAAGTGTATTGATTAAAGCTTTATTCTTACATTCAATAGTTATACCTAATTTATTGGTACACTCTTTTTTTGAGTAGATCAGAGTAGCTCATCTGAAACGATGTACAAAAAGTGACGTATTGAACAGCAATATAGAGAAAGATTCATTCTTCAGATTCGTCGTCATAAACACAATGATTAAACAAAGCTACTATTTGTTTTTACTGCAAATAAATTGCTGTTTTGTAACCTTTGTACAGCTTTTTCCAGCACTTCTTCTGGCTGGACTAAACCGATCCGAACGTAACCTTCTCCTGCAGGACCAAAGGCATTCCCAGGAACTACGACAATTCCTGCTTCATCCATTAATTGATAGGTGAATTCAGTAGAGGTATATGATTCCGGCACTTTTGCCCAAATAAACATGGAGGCTTTTGGGGAAGCAACTTCCCACCCAGCTTTATGAAGGCCTGAAACTAACAGATCTCTACGTGCTTTATAGATGGATCTTAATGTCTGTGTGAATTCAGTAGCATTTTCTAATGCACGAATTGCTGTTTTTTGAATGGGCAAAAAAACTCCAAAATCCAGATTAGATTTTAACTGCTTTAGTCCATCAACGATAGCTTCATTTCCTACAATATACCCTATTCTGCATCCTGCTAAATTAAAGCTCTTAGAGAAGGAATTAAACTCTACCCCAACTTCTTTCGCTCCTTCGATAGAAAGGAAGCTAATTGGCTTCTCGTCATAATAAAGCTCGGAATATGCAAAATCATGAAGAACCGCAATGTTATATTTTTTAGCAACTGTAACTACTTTTTCGAAAAATTCTTTCGTGGCTACAGCAGGTACAGGGTTTCCCGGGAAATTAAGGATCATCATTTTAGATTTCTGCAGTATTTCTCTTGGAATAGCATCGAGATCTGGAAGAAAATGATTTTCTTCTTTTAGAGGCATGAAATAAGGCTCTGCTTCAGCTAATGCAATTCCTGTATGATATGCTGTATAGCCTGGGTCAGGTAAAAGTATGGTATCCCCGGGATTAGTTAACACCATGGGCAAATGGACAAGACCGTCTTGAGATCCCATTACCATAAGTGCTTCTTGCTTTGCTTCAACAGGTACGTTGTATTGGCTGTCATAAAATGTGGCGATCGCTTGGTGTAACTCATCTGTACCGGTCAATGTATAACCATATTGTTTAGGATCTTGCACCTGTTTTGTCAATTCGTCTATTACAAATTGAGCTGGGGGAAGATCAGGGCTTCCCACACTAAGATCAATCATATCCACACCTTCACTCATTTTCTCCCTTTTATAACTAGAAAGTTCATTAAAAATAGATGTTTGAAAATGTTTCATTTTGTCAGCTAGGTTTATATTCATCTGTTACCACCTCATCGTTGTGAATCCTAATACTGAAATCAGTATGATTATACCACTATCGACAATAGAATGGTGCGTGGAACTAAAAAATTTCAAAAAGAATTTTGAATTTATATATCCGTAGCTACTGATACGTGTAGGTAAAATTGTGCCATGCATTCATTTTTTAGCGACTTGAGTTAAACTCACTTTTTTGTTCTTGAGCAGAGTTAGCATTTGCCGCCTCATTTGCTAAAGACTAAAAATAAGTAAAAGGGGCGATTTCTTCGTAGATTGTTTACACAATAACTATTTCACTTTTATTCCATATATAAGTTGCTGTAAACCTCCCACTTCAGGAGTAGGATAATCTGTACTGCAACAAGTCTAAGTGGCAGATAACAGCATCACGAACTGCTCTATTTTGTAAGCGGTCTTTAGGTCAACGATTATGATACTAACAAGCTGTGGGGGATGAATGAACCCCCTCCGCTGATTAAAGATGCACTTTATTAAAAACATTTAAAAATTTAGAAAATTAACTTGACAGTTAAAATAAGAATAATTAGAATAATGAATAAGGCGAAGAAGGAAGTGAGTCGTTATGTCTTTAAAAGAAAGGAAAATAGCGGAAAAAAAAGAAGAAATAATTCGTATGGCTATTCATGTTCTATCTGAAAAAGGGTACCACGGAACTACAATGGAGGAAATTGCTACAAATCTATTAATGACAAAGGGTACGGTATATTACTATTTTAAGGATAAGCAGGAGTTGCTTTACCAGAGTCAAATCATGTTATTAAACCGAAGCCTACAGCAAATACAGGAGATTAAACAACAGCAGATTCCTGTGGAGGAAAAATTGAAAAAGTCGATTATTGCTCATATTGAATACATATTGGAAGAGCGATCAGGGTTCGAACTGATGCTAAAACCTGAACAAAAATTTTCTTCAGAACAATTAGCAGTTATTTTTAAGCTAAGAGATACGTATGGGGAATTTTTTGATCAAATGATTACAGAAGGTATAGAGGCAAATGTCTTTCATGCAGCAGATGTGAAGGTTGTGCGAAATATTATTTTAGGTGCCATGAACTGGGTAACGCAATGGTATGCAGAAGATGGTCAAAAAAGCAGGAATGAACTAGCAGAGGATATCGCTGTATATTTGCAGCGAATTTTAATAAAAACAGGAGGAGAATAAATGGAAATAGCAAATGGGGCAGCGGTTGTTACTGGTGGTGCATCTGGTCTTGGTGAAGCTACAGTAAGACAGATTGTGGCAGAAGGAGGGATGGTAGCTATTTTTGATGTGGCAAGAAAAAATGGCACTGCATTAGCTGAAGAGCTTGGCAGCCAAGTAGCATTTTATCACGTTGATGTAACCAATGAAGCGAGTGTACAGACTGCTTTAGAAAGCACAATGGATCAATTTGAACAAGTTAATATACTGGTTAATTGTGCAGGAATTGGGGTTGCGGAAAAGACAGTTGGTAAAAGAGGTGTGCATGATTTAACAACGTTTAAAAACGTGGTTAATGTAAATCTCATTGGGACATTTAATGCCCTTCGCCTTACTGCGCATAAAATGGCTGAAAATATACCGAATGAAAATAACGAACGAGGCGTGATTATTAACACAGCTTCAGTAGCTGCATTTGAGGGGCAAATCGGTCAAGCGGCATACAGTGCTTCTAAAGGAGGAATAGTTGGAATGACACTTCCTATCGCTAGAGACCTATCGTCATTGGGAATTCGTGTTATGACGATTGCCCCCGGATTGTTCGCAACTCCACTATTTGCTTCATTACCGGAAGAGGCGAGGGAAGCATTAGGCGAAATGACACCGTTTCCATCAAGGCTAGGTTACCCGAAAGAGTATGCTCAGCTGGCTCAAAGTATTATTGAGAACCCAATGCTAAATGGAGAAACCATAAGGTTAGATGGTGCGATTCGAATGCAACCGAAATGATAATTACTTTTTAAAGCTGCAAATAGGAGGAGGTTATTGGATGAAAAGAACTTTTTTACAGGAAGAACATGCTATATTTCGACAGTCGTTAAGAAAATTTTTAGAAAAAGAAGCAGCACCTTATTTTGCAGACTGGGAAGAAAATCAGCAAATTCCACGCTCATTTTGGCAAAAGGCGGGAGAACAAGGCTATCTCTGCTCATGGGCTAAAGAAGACTACGGTGGTCTCGAAACGGACTTTGGCTATGCGGTTGTGTTAAATGAAGAATTTGAACGAATCGGTACTGCGATGGTTGGACTAGGGCTACATAATGATATTGTAATGCCCTATATCGAAACGTATGGAACAGAGTCACAAAAAAGGAGGTGGCTGCCAGGAGCAGTTAAAGGTGAGATTATTTCTGCCATTGCCATGACTGAGCCTGAAGCTGGGTCAGACTTAGCTGGAATCAAAACTACTGCAATAAGGGACGGAGACTCTTATATTGTAAATGGAGAGAAAACCTTTATAACGAATGGCTATACGGCAGATGTAGTAATTGTCGTTTGTAAAACTGACCCATATGCGAAACCTGCTCATAAGGGGATTAGTTTAATTGTCGCAGAAACTGGAACCCCTGGTTTTCGAAAAGGGAAAAAACTAAAGAAGATTGGTCAGCATGCTAATGACACATGTGAATTAATTTTTGAGGATGCACGCCTACCGGCTGAAAATCTACTTGGGGAGGAAGGAAAGGGATTTTATTATTTAATGGAAAAGCTGCAACAAGAACGACTAATCGTTAGTATGCAGAGTATTACTGCTGCAAAGGAAATGATCGATTTAACAAGCGATTATGTGAAGCAGCGAAAAGCGTTTGGAAGAAGGATTAGTGAATTCCAAAATACACAATTCCAAATCGCAGAGCTGTATACGGAATGGCAAATTGGTAATGTGTTTGTTGACCGTTTAATTGAAAAACATATGGCAGGGGAACAGATTGTAACGGAAGTGTCGATGGCAAAGTGGTGGACGACCGATTTAGTAAAAAAAGTAGCTGCAATATGTATGCAGCTACACGGAGGATATGGTTATATGGAAGAATTTGAAATTGCGCGACGTTATCGGGATGTTGCAGTATCCTCCATTTATGCGGGTTCAAATGAAATTATGAAAATGATTATTGCGAAAAATATTGGTTTAGTGGAAAGGAGCTTTTAGGAAATAGCCAGAAAAGTTTATTTCACATTTTGAAAAGGCCCCCATTTTTGGTGTATTTATTCTCCATAAGTGAGTTGTGTAGGTTTATTTTAAAGGGGGTTGGCAAATGTTTAGGTGGGCGAGACAACCATCTACATTTTTGATTCACGGAGGAAGATGCTCGTTAATAAGTTTTAGTTGATTTACTAATCGAATAAGCATATATGATACTGACATATATTTATCATGAAAGGGTGATCCATATTGCGTGAAGCGGTAATTATAGAAGCGGTAAGAACACCGGTAGGAAGAAAAAATGGAATGTTGTCAGCTATGCGTGCAGAAGATTTAGCTGCATTACCTTTGCAAGAATTAATTAAACGAACAGGTATCTCTCCTGCACTTGTAGAAGATGTGATCTATGGATGTGTTTCCCAAGTGGGGGAACAAGCCTTTGATATTGCTAGGCAAGCTGCATTAATTGCTGATTTTCCTGTAGAGGTTCCTGGGACAACGATCGATCGTCAATGTGGATCGAGTCAGCAGGCGGTACATTTCGCCTCGCAAGCAATTATTAGCGGAGATATGGATGTGGTGATAGCTGGTGGCGTTGAGCATATGACTCGTGTACCGATGGGCTCAAATATGAAAGGGGTTACGGTTAATGAAAATTTAGCAGCTAAATATGAGATGATTAATCAAGGTATATCAGCAGAGCGAATTGCAGATAAGTGGGGATTCAGTCGTCAGCAGTTGGATGAGTTTTCGCTTGCAAGTCATGAAAAAGCAATTGCAGCGATGCAATCAGGCTATTTTACAGTGGAAACCATGGCATTAGAAGTGAGCCATTCAGATGGTTCGCAGATGCTGTTCAGTCAGGATGAAGGTCCTAGAGAACAAACGAGTTTGGATAAATTGAAAGAGTTAAAGGCTGCGTTTCAAGAAGGAGGGAAAATTACTGCAGGAAATTCCAGTCAAATAAGTGACGGCGCAGCAGCGATTTTATTAATGTCACGTGCCAAGGCAGATGAATTGGGTTTGAAGCCGAGGTTCCGAGTAATAGCCCGTACAGTGGTTGGCTCTGACCCGACACTGATGTTGACAGGTCCAATACCAGCTACTGAGAAAGTATTACGTACCGCTCGATTATCCATTTCCGATATCGATGTTTTTGAAGTGAATGAAGCGTTTGCTTCTGTCCCCTTAGCTTGGCTGCAAGAAACAGGAGCAGACCCTGACCGACTAAATCCAAATGGTGGAGCAATTGCTCTTGGGCATCCGCTTGGAGCTAGTGGCGCGCGGTTAATGACTACGATGCTGTACGAACTAGAGCGAACGGGCGGACGTTATGGATTGCAAACGATGTGTGAAGGACATGGAATGGCAAATGCCACAATTATTGAACGGTTGCCGTAAAAAAACTGTGAAACCATGCTTTTAGCATATATATTTTTTTAATTGACTAAATTTTAAAACGGAGGTGGTAGTTTGCCCCTTACATCAATCCGGGTGCTTGATTTGACCCGTTTGTTACCGGGTCCTTATTGTTCTATGCTGCTTGCGGATTTTGGAGCAGACGTCATTAAAATTGAAGATAAGGAAATGGGAGATTATGCGCGAAGGTATACGCCTTTACTAGATGAAGATAGTGCTATATTTCATGCGTTAAATCGGAATAAAAAGAGCGTTTGTTTGAACTTGAAATTAGAAAAGGACAAGGCAAGCTTTTTACAAATGGTGGAGAGTGCTGATGTTGTACTGGAATCCTTTCGACCTGGCGTTATGAAAAAACTCGGCGTGGACTATGAAATTTTAAAAACTATCAATCCCCGCATTATTTATTGTTCGATTACAGGGTATGGTCAAACTGGACCATATGCGCAAGAGGCAGGACATGATATTAATTACCTTAGCTATGCTGGATTATTGCATCTTATGGGCGAACAGGGTGGGAAACCAATTATACCAGCCACTCAAATTGCGGATATAGGCGGTGGAGCGTATCCCGCAGCTTTAGGCATCTTGCTTTCCTTATGGGAAAGAGAGTCTTCTGGGAAAGGACAATTAATCGATATTTCCATGATGGACGGTGTTATTGCTTGGCTGCAAGCAACCTTACCGAATTATTTAGCTACAAACCAATTACAAGAGCGAGGTGCCCACCAATTGAACGGGGCGTTTGCTTGCTATAACGTATATGAAACTCAAGATAGTCGTTGGTTAGCGGTTGGTGCGTTGGAGCATAAATTTTGGCAAGCATTTTGTGAGACAATTGGTAGAAAAGAGCTTATTTCACAACAACATGCCACCTTACAAGAACAACATCGGATGAAATATGTCATTCAGACTGTTATTCAGCAAAAAACATTAACAGAATGGTTGGAATTATTTGAATGCGTAGAAGCTTGTGTCACTCCAGTTCGAAACTTCTCAGAAGTAGTGGATGACCCGCAAGTAAAAGCTCGGAATATGATTCTCTCTCTTCCCCATCCAACTTTAGGTATAGTAAACCAAATTGGCATACCAATTAAGCTTTCTAAAACTCCTGGAAGGATTCACTCTTTGGCTCCCAAGCATGGTGAACATACAGAAGCATTTGTTTCGAAATTGACTTCTAATTCGACAGTAGATGATGAACTATCGAAGGGAGACTAATGGTTTACTGCAAGTCCAATGCTCCATTTGTTCCCCTAAGGAAAAGGATCTCAGCTTGTTTATTTGTCCCGTATATAAGGGGCTGTAAGACACCCACTTCAGGAGTTGGATAAGCTAAATTAGTTTTAGCAAAATTTAACTGGACTGTTTATAGATTTTTGATTGATCCATAAAATAACATTTTCTCATGTACAATTATTTAGTTCATTGCATATGAGGATTACTGCTTATAAATAAACTCGCCTAGCTCTAGTTTTAGATAAGGACTAGAGTTGATATCTAGCTCAGATAGCCCAACTAATTTATTACTTCAAACCTACTATGAAAAGCTTCATGTGTAAGTACAAAGCTTTTTAAGGTAGATTAAGGTGAGGATTGGTTAAATTGGGAGAAAAATGATCTTAACGGGAGTGATAGAGTTGAATTTAGGAATGACGTTAGCGAGAAATGCTCGGCAAATTCCGGAAAAAAAGGCGGTTATTTTTGGAGAGAAGTCCTACACGTATAAGCAGTTGAATCAAAAAGTAAACCAACTCGCCAATGGTTTAGTAGCTAGTCAAATAAAGAAAGGTGAAAAAATTGCTATTTTGATGAAAAATTCGGATCAATTCGTGATCGTTTTTTACGCAATTATGAAAGTAGGCGCTATTACTGTTCCGATTAATTTTCGTTTAGCAACCGCAGAAGTTCGATATATTTTAGAGGGCTCAGATGCGTCAGTGCTGTTTTTTGATGAACCATACACCTCATTGGTCAGCCAAGTAACAGAAAATAATAAAAATATTAAACTACAGGTTTGCGCTGGTAATAAGATAGAGAAGAACCAGTTAACAATGAATGCAATTAGCAATGACAATGTATCAGAACCCTTTGTTGAAGTTTTAGAATCAGACGTTGCAGAAATATTATACACATCTGGCACAACAGGTAACCCAAAAGGTGCATTATTTGACCATCATCGCATTCTTTATGTTGCATTTACCTCCGCAATTATGATGAAAATGGGCCCGGAAGACAACTTACTGCATGTGGCACCGTTATTTCACTCTGCACAGTTAAATTTATTTATGATAACAGGTACTCTATTAGGCTCTACGCAAGTCATTCAACAAGATTTTCACCCCGTCCATGTCTTACAAGCAATGGAGCAACATAAAATAACCCTTTTCTTTGCTGTTCCAACGATGTATAACTTTTTGCTTCAGGTTCCAAATTACGAAAAATATGATCTATCATCTGTTAAACGATGCGGATACGGCGCTGCTCCTATGCCAACAGCTTTATTACAACAAGTGATGAAATTATTTCGGCATGAGCAATTTTTCAATATGTGTGGTTTAACCGAAGCGGGGCCAGGCGGAGTCTTGTTACTGCCAGATGAACATAAAACAAAAATGGGTGCAGGTGGAAAGGCAATGCTTTGCACGGAAGTGAGAGTTGTAAATGAACGTGGGGAAGATGTTGCTCCTTTTGAAACAGGTGAATTTATTATTAAAAGTGAAATGGTAATGAAGGAATACTATAAAAATCCCGAAGAAACAAGACAAACGCTCCGCGATGGCTGGCTCTATACCGGTGATTTAGCTATCGTTGATGAGGATGGTTATATTACGTTAGTCGATCGGAAAAAAGATATGATCATATCTGGTGGTGAAAATATTTATTCTACGGAGGTAGAACAAGCTCTTTATCAGCATCCCGATATTTTAGAAGCAGCAGTGATTGGACTGCCAGATGAAATCTGGTGTGAAAAAGTAGTTGCAATTGTTGTGGGAAAAAAAGGGAGAAATCTAGATGTGGAAGCGCTAAAATTATTTTGTTGCGAGCGTCTTGCAAGCTATAAAGTACCAACAGAAATTATTGTTGAAAATGCTATTCCTAGAAATGCATCTGGGAAAATTTTGAAATATCGGCTCAGAGAAGCATTGTCCTAATGATTAAAGGATTATTTCAAGAAGGAGTGAATCGGTATGATGAATAGCCCATTATTAATAACGTCTTTAATAGAACGGTCGGAAAGTTACTTCCCCAAAAAGGAAATCGTGTCGCGGTCAGCAAATCGTATTCATCGTTTAACATATCAAGAGATTGGTGAAAGAGTGCGAGCTTTAGCTCATGCATTAGAAAGATTAGGGATACAGAAAGGAGATCGTGTTGGAACCTTTGCTTGGAATCACCATCGGCATTTGGAAGCTTATTTTGCTATTCCGTCTATCGGTGCGATTCTGCACACGATTAATATTCGCTTATCAGCGGAGCATCTTGCATACATTATCAATCATGCCGAAGATAAAATAATTCTCGTCGATGAAGAACTGCTACCCGCCATTGAAAATATAGCGGATCAGCTTCGTACTGTACAAACAATTATTGTTATGTCAGATGAAATAGATGTCCCTTCGTCCAAGCTACAGACTCTGTTAAATTATGAACAGCTTATGGAAGGGGCTGATACCACGTTTCCGTTCGTTAAGGATATGGGCGAAGAAGACGCAGCTGGGTTATGCTATACATCAGGGACAACAGGTAAGCCTAAGGGAGTTATCTATTCTCATCGAGGACTTGTTCTGCATGCCATGGCTTTAAGTTTAGCTGACACTTCTGCTGTGTCTGAATCTGATGTTTCGATGCCAGTTGTGCCTATGTTTCATGCCAATGCTTGGGGGATGCCGCACGCTGCGACTTGGACTGGAGCGAAACAAGTGCTGCCTGGTCCATTTCCAACACCGGCTATTTTAGCGGCATTAATGGAAACAGAAAATGTGACCATCTCAGCAGGTGTACCGACTATTTGGCTGGGTTTATTAAAAGAATTAGAGCAAAAAAAATATCAGCTCGATAGTTTGCGAGGAATACTATGTGGCGGCGCTGCAGCGCCAAAGGGAATGATCCAGGCGTTCGAAAGTAAATATGGCATTCCGTTTTTTCACGCCTACGGAATGACTGAAACAACACCGTTAGCTTTGTTTTCCCGGTTAAAGAGTTACCAAAAACAACTTCCTGAAGCAGAGCGATTAGAGGTGAAATCAAAGCAAGGAATGGCAGTTCCTGGTGTTGAAATTAAAGCAGTAAATGAAAATGGAAACATTAAAAACGATGGGGAGGAAATGGGAGAGCTGTTAATACGAGGTCCTTGGATTGCAGATTCCTACTATAAAGATGAACGAAGTGAAGGATCATTTAGAGATGGATGGTTATACACAGGAGATGTTGTAACTATTGACGAGGAAGGTTTTGTAAAGATTGTGGATCGAACAAAAGATTTAATCAAAAGTGGCGGTGAGTGGATTTCATCTGTCGATTTGGAAAATGCATTAATGGCTCATGAAGCAGTATACGAGGCTGCCGTTGTGTCTGTTCCTCATGTTAAATGGCAAGAACGTCCTGTTGCCTGTGTGGTGCTTAAGGAAGAATATAAAGCGATAGTGAAGCAGGAAGATATATGTAAATTTTTGCAACCGCAATTTGCCAAATGGTGGTTACCGGATACTATTTTATTTATGGATGAGCTGCCAAAAACATCTGTGGGGAAATTTTTAAAAACAGCGTTGCGGGAGGAAGTTAAAAAACAGTTAGCAACAAAAGGGAATGAGGGAAAGTAAGCTACTAAACTATTGAAGTGGGAATAGTGTTGATGCTAGATCAGATGTTAAAGGAATGTTGAAGCACCTAGCTTTATAATGGTTGTAAATAAAATGTTACTAGCCCCGTATTATACTCGCTAAAGTGATACGGGGTTTTTATGTCTACTAGATCAAGCCAATGGTGCTTAAATTAGCCGTAGCTTAATTCTTTTTCATTCAAAGGAAGCTGCTTCTACAAGCACCTCCCTTTGAAAATGACATTGTGAAAAATCCCCTCGTTATGAATTAATTTCCTGATAAAAACAATCCAATTTGTGCCAGTAAAGCACTGCCTGCATATGTGCCTGTAAAGACAAAGATAGCTACAATCGCAACTTTCCATGACGTGTTTCGTAAATCAACGAGACGGTTAGCTACAGAAATACCTGCAAAGGTTAATATAGGTGTTGTAATCGATAGAAAGTCAACTGCTTGGATGGCTTGCACAAAAAAATCGCATATTAAACATAAAATAAGAGAAGTAATCGATACCCAGCCCAAGATAGGAAAATCGCGAATGATTTTCACCGGGGATTTTTGCATTAAATCTGAAATTACAATTCCGATCATGGAGAAGAGCCATAATACTCCAAGTCCAACAAATGTCATGGATGTAATAGGTGTAGAGCCAGGGTTTTTCATTAATTTTATTTCCATTGTAAACAAAATTAATGCCACACTTAACAGAAGGATCAAACCGTATTTTACATATTTGTTTAGTTGTATACTCATTTGTTGTCACCTCGAACCAGTTTCTTATACATAAATGCTTGAATCGGAGCAGCCAAAAACACCATTGTGAATGTACCAAGAAAACTGGTTAGTAGTTGGCTTGCAGAGGCATATGCTAGGATCGTGCTTTCCAGCTCCGGAATTCGAGCTACTAATGTTGCAGAAGCAGCACTCATCATACTACCTGAACCAACACCTGATGCCATGGCTAGTGCTTCTACTCGTATCCCTAAATCAAGTAAGATCGGTGCAAACACACTGAAAAAGATAGCTCCAAATAATGTCCCAATTATATAAATGGATAGAACGCCTCTTCCTTCTTTGGATTCAAGTGTATATTTTTCAGAAATGTACGCAAGCTCTCCTTCACGGCCGATTCCTAATGTAGCACCAATTGCTTCACGTCGTAAGCCTAATAAAAGTGCGATTGGCAATCCAAGGAATACAGTTCCTAAATTCCCCAGCTCTTGAATGATAAATACCCAGCCAATTTGCAGGATTTCTCTAATTTGTGGAGCGACATCGGCACCGTATCTAGCCATTAACGGCAGCATAATGAAAATGAGATATTTCCCAGCAAAATGAATATTATTATCGCTGTATACTTTTTTCCAAATCCCTTTACGGAATACTTTAAGACCTAAAAACATGGTTAATAAAATGGCAAAAACTAAAGGAAGTAATCCGATAGTAAATGAGCCTATTGGTATAGCTTGAAAGCCGATAAATTCTGAAATAGTAATAATGAATAATGCAAAAACGAGTAAGTAAAGCAAATTTTTGTTCATGCGCTGCCTCATTCCTATGATAGATTCATTTTATTTTGTACAATGGAATCAATTAATTCACGATAAGCTGTATAGCTACGTTTATATAACTTTGCTTTATCGATATTTCCGTTCATTTGTTGAAGTACTTGGACTAAAAACCTTGGAAACACCTCGTAGATAAATGTTGGATCAACATCAATAAAGTCATCTCCATGAATAGTTCCAGTAAAGCCGCTATAGCCAATTTGAATGCATGGCATCATAAAGGAAAGATCTCCTATATCACCTGCAGCGCTAATGAAATTGTCATTCAACAGCTCGTCAATTTCATTGTTCTCATGAAACGCAGCTTCGACAAATGTGGATAAATACCTATCTTGTATAAATGGTAAATAACCCATCTGTGTATCTATCGTTACATTTCCCTGTAAAGCTAAGGCACTTCCCTTCGCCGCATCATCTAATTTGCTAGCTGTTTCTTTTAAATAAGCAACAGACTTGGTTCGTAAATCTGTTCCTACAATGATATGGTTTGGAACGACATTTGTAGACATATCAGATTCCATAACGATTGGATTGATTCGCACATGTTCTGATTCTTTTAATTGTTGGCGGCTTAATCCAATCGCAGTATTAAAAAGCGTTGACATATTATAAGCATTTTTAGAAGAAAATGGATCAAAACCTGCATGTGTTGCTTTGCCTTCAAAGGCATACTTCTTATATAGAAAGCCAGCTAAATCACAGTTTATTTCTATCGTCCGTTTAGAAAATTCTCCACCAATTGCATGTACGCAAATACCAACATCAATATCGTCAAATACGCCTAAGCTCATAGCCTCGGGTTTTCCACCATAATGACTGATTTGACCTTTTTTTAATAATTCAGCACGATAATTTAAATCTAAGTATTCTTCCGCAGGCACAAATACGAACGTCAGTTTATAAGCTAATTCTTTGTAGGCTTCCGTTGTAAAAAGATATTGGTACAGCGCTAGTGCAATACCTATCTGGGTATAGTGACCGCAGTTATGCGCAGCCCCTGTAAGTTCATCAGCATACATATGCGTAGGTGCATAAACAGCATCTAGTTCAGCAATAAAAGCGACATGTAAATCTTGAGCTTGTTTATTTCCTAAGCTCGTGGTAAAACCGGTGATGCTAAAATCGTCAAATTTAATGTTCGGATTTATTTGTTTTAAATAAGCCATCACTTGACTTCTTGTACGCCTTTCTTTATATCCCAGTTCAGGGTGATAATAAATATCTTCAGCAATTTGTTTGATAGTTGCATATTGTCGTTTAAATTGCATTTGGAAACCTCCCGTAGCAATAATTAATAATAATTATGTCGAAAAAACACGAATCCATCTTATCACTATGTTTAATGTTCGTCAATATCGAATGATATTCAGTGTTTTTTTAATAATGTTCGACTTTAGGTGTTTAAGTGGCAATTTTTGAAGAAAGAATGAAATAATAACTAAAATATTCTTTTGTGTATCCGTATGTAACTGGTGTGGGTTCTACTCTTCTTCACCTTTGGGATGAGAATCAGAATGTAGGTGGGAGGTAAACAACCAGTACATATTCATTGCTGTTCAACAAACCATTCGGCGATAAAGTGAAGCTCCCGTCATGGGGGCATTTATTTCCCAGGGCTAGTACGTAATAGTAAGACTTCAAGGCGGTTTACGAAAGAGGGCATTTAGGTACGTTTATCTTCGCTTAGATTTGGTATAGTAAAATTGATCCAACTTCTGAAATGGGAGTCTTACAGTATCTTAAATACGGAATAATATATTCCCAGATGATTGAAGTTTTGCTCTTTTTCAAAGAATAAGAAAGTATAAAATTTGTTGCTTTGGATAAGGGAATAACTGAATAGCCACGTCCGGCTTCAGCGCCCAGCAACGATGCGACTATAGAAATGCGCCCTACGATAAGGCCTCATCGGTTCGTCGCTAAGGGGAAGGCCGACTAAAAACGGGCTTGCCGCTCAGGCGTCGGCATACCCCAGTTTTTAGTGACATGATTCCTAAATCTTTAGTTGATTCGTTCCATTCGCTACGTTGCTGAACGGGCGCTTGCGCCTTTGTTCACAATTTAACACAGGGTTGTTTTTTGGAAAATCAATGCTATTTCAGCATGATGATTTTCATCCAGCAAATTTATTAATCCATAATCGACGATTTTCTGAAATAATAGATTTCCAAAGGATGGATTGGGGAGGTCCGACTCATGATTTACAAAAACTTGGCTCCTTTTCAAGCCGGATCAGTATTCCATTTACGAAAGGTATGGTTGATGGGTATCATCGGAATACGAAGCTTTACGAAAGCTTTTGGGAATTGTACACTTTGTACAGTGCTATGCACCTCGTGTCTGCACTTGTATGGGGAAAGAAAATGGGAATCTTTAAGCGGATGCGTTCGTATTCTATGAACGTTTTGGAAGATCATGACTTTTTCACAAAGACCGTTCCAAACTGGTATGAAAAATAGAAATATGTATTCTGCATTCTCTTCAGCTAATAGGATTGGTACCGTTGCCAGCAAAAAGTTAGAGGTAAATTAGTTTAGGATTTGTATGGTGGTGATAGCTTCTATTGCTATCAATAGGAAGCCTCTTATAAAATGAAACGGCAGTACAAAAAACAAGGTGTTGCCAATTAGTATTTTCTGGCAAGACCTTGTTCATTTTATTACAAGCGTTCGTTCAATTATCTAATAAAAGGAATACCTTTAAATTTTACGTTGTTAATATGTGTACTCTAAACAATAGCAGTTAGGTTAACCACTAAGTGCTGTTATGGTTTAAGAATCTATATACGATTATTGCTTATTTTTCGCCACTTAGCTCAATTAAGATTTTAGCTTGTGATTTGTCAGAAGATAATAATTCAAAACCTTTATCTACAATGTCATCCAGCTGAATTTGTCCAGTAATAATGGATTGTGGCTTTAATTGGCCGCCAGCCATTAAGTCGATGGTTTGCTGGAACGATGTTGGTGTATATGCAATAGAAGAAGTAACTTTTACACCTTTCTCAGTTAGTTGCATAGGATTCCATTCAATTGGTCTAGCAAAAATAGACACAATTACCATCATACCACGAGGTTTGGTAACTTCGATGGATTGTTTGAAAGTAGGCGCTACACCAGCAACCTCGAATGAAGCATTAACCCCTTCAGGAACAATATCAAAAACAGCTTTTACTGGATCTGTTTCTCCTGAGTTAATAACATGTGTTGCTCCAACTTCTTTCGCTTTTTTCAAACGTGTTTCAGATAAGTCAAGTGCGATAATTTTACTTGCTCCAGCTGCTCTTGCTGCTAAGATAGTTAATAAACCAATTGGACCAGCTCCAAATACCGCAACGGTGTCACCAAATTCTAATTCAGCTTCTTTTACAGCCTGTACTGCAACTGCAGTAGGTTCAACTAAAGCGCCGTCTTGTAAAGTTAATGGCTCTGGTAATAAGTAGACGTTGTTTTCTGGTACATTTGCAAAAGAAGTAAAACCACCATCTCTATGCAAACCTACAAAAGAAAATCCGTCGTATGGATCAAGATCTTCTGATTTATTGCCATGTGTAATCGTTGGATTGATAGCAACGCGATCACCAGGTTTAACGTTTGTTACCTTTGCACCAACTTCTTCAACAACACCAGCAAATTCATGTCCCATTATTAGTGGAGCAATACCGCCAGCTAACTCATCCTCTTTTTCTGTTGGAATAAAAACTGGACCTTCTGCGTATTCATGTAAGTCACTGCCACATAGACCAGCCCATGCAACCTTTACTTTAACTTCTGTGTCTTTTAAAGGTTTTAGTTCTCTTTCTTCTACGCGAATGTCTTTTTGTCCATACCATACTGCTGCTTTCATAATGTTGTTCTCCCCCAAAAAAAATTTTTTTACAAAACTGACTCCGCAACTATTGTACTTTAAATTTACAAATTCCGACACTTTTTTGTCTGATTTTACAATAATGTAACAAAATGTTCACAAAGTCAGTATATGGGTAGCGAAAAGAGAAATTTTTCTGAATTAGAAGGGGGGCAGTACCAGCTTGATGCAGGGAATATACTGCATTCATTTACTAAATAGAGGCTCTATGTATTTTAATTGTGACCTCGATTTCCATCTTACGAAATGAACACAGGAGGAAAGCTTGAGAGTAAAACTGCAAGTCAAAGTTTAATTTTGTTCATCAAACAATGAGTGGGAAATAATAAAATCTCTACTGCTCAAAATGCACTTTATCTTGAAGCTGAATTTTAATATGTAGTGTATGAAAAAAAGAAATGAGGCACTTTTAGAAGAGTTACCCCATTTCTTTATCCATGTAATATGGACTCCATATCTAGTCATCTACCTATAGTATAGCTGCCTTCAAGAAAATTTCGTATGCTAACTATGTTCCGTTTCCAGCCTTCAAAATACCACTAGCATGAAGCTTCTGCTTTAGCATTTCCACTTCGTTTTCCGTTAACGGCTGCATCGGCATTCGCACACCGCCAACAGCCACATCTAGTAGATTTAAGGCGCTTTTAACTGGAGCGGGACTTGGCTGAGCAAACATGGCTTTCATAATCGGGAGTAATTTTTGATGTAGTTTTGCACTAGTAGTGACGTCTCCGCTTCTAAAATGTTGTATCATGTCCCGCATTTGATTACCTACAATATGCGAAGCTACCGAAACGACCCCATCTGCTCCGATGGCAAGAGCAGGCAGTGTTAAACTGTCGTCTCCAGAATATAAGCTAAAATTGTCGGGAGTGTTGTGGATGATGGTTGTCATTTGATCCAAATCACCACTAGCTTCCTTGACTGAGACGATATTCGGTAATTGTGACAGACGAATAATAGTATCTGCCTCTATATTTGTTGCTGTTCTACCAGGTACGTTATAAAGCATAATCGGTAAACTGGTTGCACTGGCAATAGTTGAGAAATGTTGAAAAATACCTTCTTGAGACGGCTTGTTGTAGTATGGTGTAACAAGCATAATTGCGTCAACACCGGCTGTCTCCGCTTGTTTAGTCAATTCCATAGAAGCTGTTGTACTATTGGAACCTGTTCCAGCAATTACTTTTGCTCTTCCATTAGAAATTTCAACGACATGTTTAAATAAGGTAATTTTTTCTTCATTGGAGAGTGTTGGAGACTCTCCGGTCGTACCGGCAACGACTAAGCTATCTGAACCATTTTCAATTAAATAGTTTACGAGTTTTTCCACAGCACGAAAGTCAATATTTTCTTCAATGTCAAATGGAGTCACCATAGCAGTAACAACTTGGCCAAAATTCATTACTTCACACCCTTTGTTTACATGATAGTGTAGGTGGGAAGGCCACTAGATTTCTCCGCAAAAAAGCAGCAACGACGGCAAATCGCTGCTGCTTGAAACATTTATTAGCTTCATGCGTCAGATAGCCCTCCATATAGTCACCTATATGACAGTTCTGTACTTTTTCAATAGCAGAACCAGCTGTAGAAGCAATGAGTTTTCCACAACTTCGGCGAGGTCCCCTTTTCACTATTTTCTAAGGACCTCATTATCCTCTAATAGTGTACTCTTGAACATCGCGCCTCTATCCTTGTTTCAACAGAATATTGAAACAGGAATATATTCGGTTGTCTGTACTATAGCAGATTTTTACTATCTATGCAAGGGCTTCAATATTCAGTTTGGATAGTAAGGTTGAAAAGTAGCGTTATTTGCTTAGACCTTGCAAAAACGCTTGTAGGTAAAATTGCAAAGAATGTTTACAAGCTGTTATTTAAGAATAAGCAATTACTTTCGTATACTAGTACAGTGATGTTTTTAATAGACTTTGCTTTCTATTTAATCCCGTATATAAAGTGCTGTAAGACTCTCACTTTAGGAATTGGATAATCTGTGTACTGCAACAAGACTAAGTGGGAGATAACCGCACCTAAATGCCCTATTTCCTAAGCGGCCTTTTTGTCATACCATTACGGTACTAACAAGCCGTGGGGGATGAATGAAAACCCCTACTGATGGAAGATTCACTTTATATCATCATTAATTGCTTGATGGTTTAGTACTCCTATTTCCAGTAGGTACTCATTTAGAAAAAGGTAGATAAAGACGATGGGACATAACTAAAGCAGCTGATTAAAAAAACAAGAAATCGATAATTGTGTATACGCAAGTTTTAGCGTAGTCAAAATATGTAGTCTCCTGTGAGAACAGTGCGAGCTGAAGATCCCGCAGGAAAGCGGTTTTTGCTTTCCGAGGAAGCTAAGGCCGCGCCCGTAGAAGCGAAGTATTTTGACATAGCGGTGATAGAAATTTTTTAATGCAAATAAGCCAAACAATGATAAATTAATTGTTCGGCTTTTGCTATATAGTATTTGCTTATGTCCCCGCCTCTTTCTTATAGTTCAATAACTTATTGCTAAACAGTTCCAATCGTTCCAATATTATAACTGAACATAGGATCACAGTTTTTGAAAGCAATTAACTTCCCCCACCAATCTATATATTACGTTAACTGCATATTGGTGAGACAAGTTGGGTCTTCTGCGAATGTTGAAAATTCAGATTGGACTTTCTTACCATCATGCTCAATAGTTATATCATATTTTTTGTCTCTCGGAACCCACAAATCAATGAATCCATTTGCCAGCGATTTTACCTTTTTATCTACAATTACATTCCCGTCCTCATCTTCAATATATACGTCGAATTCTTTTTCTACCATTTCTCCTTGGCAGCCTGTTAGACTATGGAATGTACAAGGGTGTGTTTGATCAACAAACGGAGCGATAGATACGAAAAATTCATCTTTCGGTAGCTCGTATGTTTTTTCTTTTTCTCCAGATGTACTTACAATCAGTTCTTTGCCTGTAATAGAAGCAGAATCAGCTTCTTTTTTATCCGTGCTATAATCAGCTACTAATTGTTTAATATCAGTGTTGTTACCATTTTCTTCTACATTTTTACTTTCTGTATCATCATTACTACATGCAACTAGCGCAAATAGTAAAATTAACATCATGAATATAATTGATTTTATTTTCATTCAATTTACCTCCTTTATTAAAAAGTATATCAAATAAAGGAGTAATGAATCAATTGGCAAATTGGGGATCCAGATTGGTTGTAAATCTATCTTACACCTAATTAGAAGTAAAGCTTGCACTTTAATAGTAAAAGATAAAACCTAAGAAGTTAGTGGAAGATTTAACTGTAGTCAAATACCCGATTTGTTCATACCTTTGTGTCAGTCAATGGGCGTAATTGGAAAACCTAACTTATTTAAGATTTATTTTATAAAAGAATAATAGGAATCGTTCATAAAATGGAGCCGGCAACTTACTTAACTCCCTCGTATTTGATATAGTTTGCTATAATTGTCCTACGTAGAACTTAGCCTGTTTCACTAACAAGTTAAGACGAAGAAAAACGAGCTCAGACATGACATATAGTTTTCCTGGTTTCGTGTTTTACTTTTTATAGATTTACGCTTAGACTTTAGGTATATATATCTTTTAAAAAGGAAGGTATCACCATGACAATTAATTATGTTGGCTATGCAGGAACATACACTCGGAAAACAAGCAAGGGGGTCTACCGTTTTGAATTAGATCCACAATCACAAAAATTAACTGCAGTGGAAGTTGCTGCAGAAGTAGGGAGTCCTACTTATGTAACCATAAGTGATGATAAGCGTTATTTGTTCTCCATTGCACAAGATGGGGAATCCGGTGGAGTACAAGCGTATAAAATTGATCCTAAAACAGGAAAGTTAACGAAGTTAGATGAACAACTAACGGAAGGGAAGTCTCCTTGTCATTTGTCTTTTTATAAAGGTAAGTTAGTAACTGGAAATTATCATAAAGGAGAGGTGGGGCTATACTCTTTTACAGCTGAGGAAACATTAGTAGCTGAATCGTTTATCCAACATTCCGGTAGTGGTCCACATGAGCGTCAAGAAAAGTCACATGTCCATTTCGCCGGATTTACGCCGGAGCGTAACTATGTGGTCGTTTGTGATTTAGGGACGGATGAACTGGTAACCTACCGAATCGCAGGCAATCAACTTGAGCGTCATCAAACGCTAACGTTAAAACTAGGAAGTGGTCCACGTCATATTGTATTTCATCCAAATGGAAAAACAGCATATTTACTTACGGAATTAAGCTCTGAAGTCATTGTTATAGACTATCATGCGGAAACAGGAAGCTTCACTGAAAAGCAGACCATTCTAGCGAAACCAGCAGATTTTACAGATACGAACGATGCTAGTGCAATTCATATATCTTCAGATGGAAAGTTTGTTTACACTGGAAATCGAGGACATAATAGCATTGCGCTATTTGAGGTTGATCCTAAAACCGATAAGCTAACCTTTGTAGAGTTTACGTCTACAGGTGGGGAATGGCCGCGTGATTTTGTGTTAGATCCTAGTGAGTCATTTATTGTTGCTTCTAATCAGCACAGTGGTAATTTAGTTTTATTTGCACGTGATCAGCAGACTGGAAAGTTAACACAATTGGACTCTGTCGTAGAAGTTCCAGAAGTAGTTTGTGTGAAATTTTTAAATTAATATTGATATAACTAGTGTAACTGAAGTTTAGACCTTAACATCAGTTTAAAACGGCAAGCTTATTATCACCAAAGATTATAAGCTTGCTTTTTGTGTTTAACTATTCAGCAGCTAATTGATTAAATGTTGCAGAGCCTTTTGGTTAACGCATAACCAATTCAGATAAGTTATGTATTGCTTTGGACTGATGCAAACAAAATTTTCCCATCAGAAAATAGTCATGTTACCTATATCGGGAGCCATTTTATCATATTTCGCTTCTTTTATCTGAAAAAGGTTAAACTTGGTCATATTCCTGAGTTTTCAGCAAGACTGAATTGAGTTCACGACTAAATGTCAGAGTTTCCAGCGAGGTTGCACGAAGTTCACAGAGAAATCGTCGATGTTCACTATTTTATCTCGCATTAACTGGCAATAGGAGCTACCCTTCCATGCTGCGAGGTAAGCTAGGCGGGGCCGACTACAAGTCGAATGTCGGTTTTATTTATCCCGCATATAAGGTGCTGTAAGAATTTGGATAATCTGTACTGCGATAAGAATAAGTTGGAGATAACAGCACCTAAATGCTTATTTCGTAAGCGGCCTTGAGGTCATACCATTACGGTACTAACGATCAGTAGGGGATGAATGAAAAACCCTACTATAGAAGTCTCACTTTATCTAATCATCCGTGAGAATTGAAAAAACCGGTGATGAAGGGTTCACTTTATTGCCTTCATGAGTCTTTTGGAACAGTTTGTGCAGATTTTTTTGCTTTTCGAGATTAATGCCTTGTCCGTCCAATTGTTGCACAAACTTCTGTGATGAATTTGGTCTTATGTGAATAAAGATGTTTGCTTATAATTAAATTAAGACATACTACTACTTCCTTAGATGGCAGGTGGAAAATCATGAATCAACGTAGTATGGCAATATTAAAAATGTTAGTCGAGCAAGACGGTTATCTTTCCAGTACGCAGCTTTCGAAAGCATTTCGTGTTTCGAGAAGATCGATTTACAATGACATAGGCAGGATTAATGACTGGCTTAAGGAGCAAGGCTTAGATAGTGTGAAACAAGTTAGGACAGAAGGTTTCTACTTGGATGAAAGTACAAAACAAACATTGAAAAAGACTTATGTACTTGTCCAAGATCATTATTATGAATATACAAAAGAAGAACGCAGAGCGTGGACTTTCTTGCATATCGCATGTAGTTCAAAGCCTTACTTTCTTGAAGATTTACAAAATTTTTTTCAAGTAAGCAGAAATACTGTACTGGAAGATATAAAAACGATAAAAAAAGAAATAGAGTTTGATCAATTAGAAATGTATGCCGATAGAAAGAAAGGGTACCATATACTAGGAAAAGAAATGGATGTTAGAAAAACAATTACCCAGTATCTTTCTATTGTCACGCCAACGGATAATTGGTACAGCTTGTTAGATCAGCCGCATGTAAATGGAGCAGATCTGCCACAAACGTATTCGATATTCGATGTGAAAGCACTTCATCACATCCATCATCTTCTGGCTGAATATGAGAAGCAATTTAATATTGAAATTATTGATGATGTGTTAAACAGTTTAGTACTTTGGTTTCATTGCTTTATTAAACGAATGGAGCAAGGAGCTACTGTACAAGTGGACCCCATCGAGAAGGAAATAATAGAAACAACGGAAATATATTTAGGAGTAAAAAGATTATGCCAGCATTTGTTTGCAAACATTACAAACGCAGTTGATAAAAAAGAAGAAAGCTACTACTTTGCTAAATATTTGCTTAGTGCCAAAGTGAATTATGATTTAACGCCATATAAAGAAAACAGTGTGATGCAATCATTGATTGATGTTGTGGAAAAAATGGTTACTGATTTTCAATTGTATGCTGCCGTAGAATTTGACGAACCGGAACAAATTATGGAAAACTTACTGTTGCACTTAAAGCCTGCTTATTATCGGATTAAATATGGAATAAAACTGGAGAATACGTTACGTGACTCTGTCAAACAAACGTATCCGGAAGTGTTTCATATTACAAAACAAGTGATGAAGCATTTTGAGGCACTTATTGAGCAAACAGTAGATGATAATGAGATTGCATTTATCGCTACTCATTTTGGCGGATGGCTTCGGAGAGAAGGAGTTATCCTTGAAGAAAAACCAAAGAAATTATTAATTGTTTGCACAAATGGTTTAGGAACATCTAAACTTCTAGAAAGCCAATTATTAACGCTTTTTTCCAATGTGAAAATTCATGGGGTTTCTTCGTTAAGAGAATATCAGCAAATGGATTTAGTTGTTGATTTCATCGTTTCTACGATTCCGCTGCCTGATCGAGGAGTACCTGTCTTTGTTGTTAGTCCTGTATTAAATAATGATGAGAAGGAGCAGTTGTTGAAAAATGTAAATAGCATGTTTGGTGTAGGTACTCGAAAAGAATACTCTGTCGACTCGTTGCTAGACATTGTTCAGCGGTATGCTTCTATTAAAGATGAGGAAGCTTTACGTAAAGAAATAAGAAGGTTTCTATATACTCCGCAACAAGCAATTAGCAGATCTAAGAAAGAGAATCTGCAACAGTTATTGCCCATGCATCGTGTTCAATTACAAGAAAGTATCTCTACATGGCAACAAGCGATTAGACTCGCTGCACAACCATTGCTGGATGAAGGATATATCAAGCGGGGGTATATAGATAAAATGCTGGAAGCAATTTACGAAAATGGTCCTTACATCGTTATTTCTGATCAATTTGCTTTGCCACATGCCGGCCCATCTGAGGATGTTTATCAAACAGGGCTTAGCATGCTTTGCTTGCAACAACCCGTTGATTTATTAGGGAAAGATGTTTCCATTATTGTTGTACTAGCCTCTGAAGACAATGAACAGCATTTAAAGGCGTTAGCACAATTAACGAAATTGTTTTCGGAAAAGAATAATAAGCATCTTGTGATGGAGGCAGATGACATTTCTATTATTTATGAATTAATTACAAAGTATTCGCAAAGCATATTAGCATAACAGATAGAAAGACAGGTGTTTGCATATTATGAAATTTTTAGAAGAAACTATAATACAGCTGAATGTAGAAGTAAATGATGCAGAGGAAGCGATAGATGCTGCTGGTCAATTACTCCTAAAAGATCAGTTGATTCAACCATCCTATATTGAAGCAATGAAACAGGCATATAAAAAAAACGGTCCTTATTTTGTTTTAGCTCCTCAAATCGCGATTCCGCATGCAAGACCGGAAGATGGGGTGAATGAAGCGGCTGTTTCGTTAGTGCAGCTAAAGGAACCGATATCGTTTGGGCATGCTATTAATGATCCAGTACGTCTAGTATTTGGTTTAGGTGCTGCTTCCAGCGCTGAGCATTTATCATTGCTGCGAAAATTAACGTCTTTACTAAATGACCCGCAGAATATTGAACAGTTATTACAAGCAACGACAATAGATGAAATTCAAAAAACAATTGGAATGGAGAGATAACAAAATGAAAATATTAACAGTATGTGGTTTAGGACAAGGTACAAGCTTAATTTTGAAAATGAACGTTGAGCAGGCGCTTGGGGACATGGGGATACGTGCGGATGTGGAACATACAGACGTATCGACTGCTTCCAGCATGAATGCCGATTATATCATTACAAGTAATGAACTAGCAGAAAGCTTACAAGGGCATAAAGCAAAAATTGTTATTGTGAACAACTATTTTGATATGGATGAAATTAACGAAGCTGTAAAAGCCAACATTGAAGCCTCTTAAAGCAAGAGGTTTCAATACAAAATAATAGGAGGAATGAGCAATGGATATTATTATTTGGATTGCCACAAACGTGTTTGGAGAAGCTGCTATTTTATTGGGTTTTATTGTTCTTTTAGGGTTAGTGCTCCAAAAAAAATCAGCCAGCCAAACGGTTAGCGGAACTTTTAAAGCTATTATCGGATTTTTAATTATTAGTGCGGGTTCTGGTGTAATTGTAAACGCATTAACCGTGTTCGAACCGCTTTGGAAAGAAGTCTTTAATTTATCTGCAGAGCCACTAGGTGAATTTATGGGTCAAGAAGGCTTTAATGCAAAATATGGCAGTGCAGTAACGTTGGCCATGACGTTAGGATTTGTCATTAACGTTATCTTAGCGCGATTTACCAAATTAAAGTATATTTATTTAACAGGTCATATGATGTTTTGGACAACCACGATATTTGCAGGTGTAGTTGTTCAAGCGGCTGGTGATATTTCCTTTTCAAAACTTGTTATATTCTTAAGTATATTTATGGGATTGTATTGGACAATTCAACCTGCTTTAACGCAACCATTTATGAGGAAAATTACTGGCAACGATAATATCGCACTAGGGCATACTTCTGCTTCAGTTGCTTTATTGGGTGCGTTAGCTGGTAAAGTACTTGGAAACAAAGATAATGATTCAGAAAAGATTAAATTACCAAAAGGATTAGAATTTTTAAGGGATTCGAACGTTATTACTGCACTTACGATGGGATTATTATTTTTAGTTGGTGCCATTATTATATCATTTAAAGATACCCCAGGAGCACAAGAATTAATTGCTGCAGCAGGAGATAAGAACTTTATTATCTATGCTATTATTCAGTCTTTCACATTTGCAGCTGGTATTGCCGTTGTTTTATTAGGGGTTCGGATGTTTATTGGAGAGATGGTCCCAGCATTTAAAGGGATTGCTACAAAAATTGTACCTGGAGCAAAGCCTGCTTTAGATAGTCCGATTGTTTTCCCTTATGCACCGAATGCCGTTATTCTAGGGTTTTTAGGAGCTTTTGTAGGTGCTTTAATCTGGCTCGTCGTATTAGGTAATACAGTTGGTTATGTATTCGTTCCAACCATGATCGTATTATTCTTCCATGCAGCAACAGCAGGTGTATTTGGAAATGCTACCGGGGGAGTTCGTGGTGCACTAATGGCAGGATTCATTACTTCAACCGTTGTAGCTTGGGGACAATTTATCATGGTAAAAATGCTTCTTTCGGATACGATTCCTGATACAGCTATGTGGG
This sequence comes from Virgibacillus sp. 6R, assembly GCF_001895305.1. Taxonomy (NCBI): domain Bacteria; kingdom Bacillati; phylum Bacillota; class Bacilli; order Caryophanales; family Bacillaceae; genus Virgibacillus; species Virgibacillus sp. 6R. Next base: position 3,713,750 of record NZ_CP017762.1, read on the forward strand.
CAGCGGATTCGGATATGTTCTTATTAGGTCCAATTATTCGTTTCTTATCCCAGCTATTCTTTTAATTAAGAGGGATTATGATTTATAAATATAGAGGAACAGGCTTCTGTTCCTCCTTCCTTTTGAAAGGTGTTTTTATAAGATAAGAAAGCATAAATGAGGTGCCTGGGGATAACAAAATAACCGAATAGCTATGTCCGGCGCAAGCCCAGCAACGATGCGACTTTAGAAATGCGCCCTACGATAAGGTCTCATCGGTTCGTCGCTAAGAAATAGGCCGACTAAAAACGGGCTTGTCTCCAGACGTTGGCATACCCCAGTTTTAGTGGCAGGATTCCTTTATCTTTAGTTGATTCGTTCCATTCGCTATGTTGCTAAACGGGCGCCCCGCACCTTAATTCTTGGAATTCCTGTAATTTTAAAATTCACCATTTTAGCTTTTAAACTTCTTAAAGCTTTATCCCGAATGTAGATTACCGTAAGACTCCAACTTTTAAGAGTTGTAGGTGTTACAAAGAAGCCTAAGAGCGAACTAACGGTAGCTAAATTCTTTAGGGGATTTAGTAGAGAATGGAAGAGGAACTCCTGCTGATTAAAGTTTAACCATGCATGTAATTTAATTAAAGTCCATTTTTAACTAGAGGAGCTGATTGATAATGAGCTTTATCCGTACATTTCATGGCGATATTGATCCAAAAACACTAGGCTTCACATATTCCCATGAACATATTGTTTGTCGCCCCCCATATTGGGTGGAACAGGAAGTAGATGATCTTTTGCTTGATGATAAAGAGAAGTCTAAGCAAGATGTGTTAGATTTTAAACGACTTGGTGGCGAAGCGATTGTCGATGCTACAGCCATTGATTATGGCAGAGATGTAAAAGCGGTAAAAGAAATTGCCGAAGAAACAGGTATTACCATTGTTGGAACAGCTGGATTTAATAAAAGCTTTTTATGGGCAGCAAACATTCCTAACCATTTAAAGCCAGTCATCGGTGATTATGCCACTTTTTATGAATGGATCGAGGCGAAAAGTATTAATGAATTAGCGGATTTCGTTATTCGTGAAGTAGAAGAAGGACTGGAAGGAACGAATATTCCAGGAGGTCAGGTGAAATTTGGAACCGGATATAATCGAATTACACCCTTAGAAGAAAAAACAATTCGTGCTGTAGCTAGAGCTCATCACGAAACAAAAGCCCCCGTCCATTCCCATACGGAAGCCGGGACAATGGCACTAGAACAGATTGAAATTTTAAAGTCTGAGAATGTGTCATTAGAATACGTTAGCTTTGGGCATATGGATCGAAATCCCGACCCTTTTTACCACGAACAAGTAGCCAAAACTGGAGCACTATTGTCATTTGATGGAATATCTAAAATAAAATATGCACCCGAAAGTACACGTATTCATTGCATTTTAGAATTAGTTAAGAAAGGTTACGGAAAGCAAATTCTAGTCAGTGGTGATACTGCTAGAAAAACATATTATAAGCATTATGATTACGGTTTAGGCTTGGAAAATATATTAGGGAAATGGGTGCCACGCTTTATCAATGAAGCAGATCAAGCAGGCTTTGCTGGAGAAGAATTAGTAAAGGATTTCTTTGTAAACAATCCCGCCAAGTGTTTTACATTTAAACTGTAACAGGTTAGTTTTGATGGTGAGAGTTTTTAACAATGTGATAGAAGGTGTGTATGATGGAATTTCAATATGAAAATTCATATGAAGTAAAAGAAAAGATTACATCCTCAAGTATTGCGATTTTACCAGTAGGAGCAGTAGAAGCGCATGGTCCTCATTTGCCTTTGGGTACTGATAATTTACTTGCAGAGCGCGTAGCCCAAAGAGTGGCAGACAAAGTAGAGGCTTTTGTTTTACCTACCTTGCCATATGGTCAAGTATGGAGCTTACGTCATTTTCCTGGAAGTATTAATGTTTCGAATGAATCGCTTATTTCTATTATAGTAGATATTGGTGAAAGCTTATACAGGCAAGGCTTTCGGACATTTGCTATGGTGAACGGGCATTTGGGAAACCAGCCAGCATTAAAAGACGCCGCACGGGTGTTATTTACATCTTGCCCTAATATGAAGGTTTTTTACTTCTTTTATCCAGGTATGAATCAGGCAGCAAAGGAAGTCCGAGAGACAGATTCTGCACATGCCACTTACTTTCATGCTTGTGAAATTGAAACATCTTATATGCTTTATTTAGCACCGGAATTCGTAGATATGAGTAAAGCGATTAAAGACATTCCTCAGATCCCAGAAGATGCCGATGTTACCCCGACACCATGGGAAGTGTTTACAGAGTCCGCAGTGCTAGGCGATGCGACATTGGCAACGATGGAAAAAGGGCAATATATTATTGATATTGCGATTAGTAATATGGTGCATATGTTAACGAATAAGGAAGCAAAGTAGTACGGTAAAAACGAAATCTTCTAATTTATCTAAGGAAAAATAATTTGCTGTGCTGGACAACTTTGCTGGTATGAAATAGGAGGAAGACCGTTTTGATTCAAGCATATTTTGAAAAAATTCAAGAACTATTAACAATTGTAGAAAAAAAGGAAACGGACGTAATGGAAAAAGCAGCCAAAAAAGTGGCTGAAGCAATTCAAGCAGACGGAGTAATTCATTTATTTGGCTGTGGACATTCACATATTTTAACGGAAGAAGTTTATTATCGTGCTGGTGGACTTGTTCCGATTCATCCTATCCTTCACGAACCATTAATGCTTCACGAGGGTGCAGTTCGTTCTTCTACGTTAGAAAGAAAAAATGATTATGCTAAAAATTTTATTACAGAACAGGGAATTGAAGCTGGCGATGTTGTGTTTGTCATTTCAACTTCAGGACGAAATCCAGTACCGGTCGATGTAGCAAATTTTGCAAAACAGCAAGGGGCTTACGTTGTCGGAATTACTTCCATTGCATATTCATCTAGTCAGCCATCTCGTCACACTAGTGGCAAGCACTTATTTGACGCAGTCGATATAGTGATTGATAACCATGCACCAGTGGGGGATGCGCTATTATCCCATGAAAAAGTAAAAGTACCTTTCTCACCAAGCTCAACTGTCATTGGTGCAGCAATATTAAATGCTGTGTTTGCGAAATCGATTGAAAATATGGCAGAGCAAGGCTTTGTGCCACCTATATTCTTAAGTGGTAATATAGAAGGTTCAGATGAGCATAATCAACAATTGGTAGAAAAATATAGCAAACGAGTAAAATTATAGAGTAAACGCTCACTACAATCTAAAGTAGTGAGCGTTTTAAGCAATTTACAGCAACTTTTTTCCATAAATAAGGTGCTGTGCCTTCTACTTCAGGCAACAAGTATAAGTGGCAGGTAACAGCACCTAAATGCCTTATTTCGTAAGCGGCCTTTAGGTACCCTTTGGCTACGTGAGGGATGAACCCCCCACTGAATTGAAGAGTCACTTTATAGAAGATCCATGGCATGCGTGACCTCCCGAAAAGGACGCTCAAATAATCGTGTGACATGCTCGAACTCCCGAGAAGGACGTTCAAATAATCATGCGCGTACCCATACGCAAACTCTCAAACAGCTAACGCCCTTTATATCCTCTCCGATTTATTTCCTGTACGCTATGAACTGTTATGTAAGCATCTTTATCCACTTTTTCAATGATCCGTTTTAAATGGACAATTTCTTGTTTGTTTATCACAATGTAAAGTATTTCTTTATTGGCTTTAGTATAACCGCCTTTTCCTTCTAAAACAGTAATACCACGCGACATATTGTTGGTTACTTTTTCTAAAACCTCATCCGGGTGACTAGAAATAATAAGGACAGCAGTACGTTCATTTGCCCCTTCTACAATAATATCAATAGCTTTGGCACCGACATAAACAGAGATTAGGGTATACATTGCTTTTTCCTGCCCAATGACAAATGCAGAAATCCCAATTACAGCAATATCTGTAAGTAGCATTCCTTTTCCGAAACTCCAGCCAATAAATTGATTAAGTAAACGAACAATAATGGCAGTTCCACCAGAGGTTCCGCCAGTTTTAAAAATTAGTCCTAACCCAATTCCGACAGTTAAACCAGCAAATAAGGCAGCTAATAGCGTATCTCCGTTTCCGGCTTTGCCAATGTTTTCTGTTATATGTAAAAAAAGGGAAGAAAAGACGATAGATATAATCGTATAAATCATGACACGTTTACTAAAATATCGGTAACCGATAGCTAGCAAAACAGCGTTAATAGCGAAGTTGACGATGCCGGTAGACCAGCCAAATAAATAGTAAGTGACAATCGATATACCAATGACACCGCCCTCTGACAGGTTGTTGGGGATCGCGAAGTAATTAATTCCAAACGCAAAAATAAAGGATCCAATAATAATCAAACTGCTCTCTTTCATCCATTTTCCCACTGTACGCACTCCTTTCCTAACTAAATTCTACCAGTCTTCATTTTAAATAAAAAGACTAAAGATTGGTTTAAACTCTTTTTCAAGGATAAGAGAAGCCACGTCAGTAACAACTTGCACACAGAAAAGCGTTCTTCTTTTTTCAAGGTCTATGAAAGAGATAATCATTGCCTTACTTCTTATAAAGGTGATGAAGGAAAAACTCCACGAAACGAAGCAATGATTCCTTTCCATCTTATTGCACACAATACAAATTTTATGTGTTATACTATTCGAAAAAGTTTCCAGGGATTTCGCGATAGGTTGGTTAGGTGGATGCAAAAAATCAAAAGTTTTTTAAATGGAGGGTGTTCAAGTAAGTTTTAATAACGTTCGTAAATATACATGTGAAGGGAATCACTCATTTCTTTCTTGTTTGTAGGAAACTCTACAAACAAGAAGCAGGACTGAAGTAGGGATAGATATATACGAATGAAGGAAGTAAATGTATCACGGTTTTTATCCCGTATATAAGGTGCTGTAAGATTCCCACCTAAGGAGTTGGATAAATCTGTACTGCAACCAGTCTAAAGGGGAGATAACAGCACCTAAATGCTCTATTATCGTAAGAGGCTTTTAGGTCATATACTTATGGTACTAGCAAGCTATGGGGGATGGATGAAAACCCCCGCTGATTGAAGATTCACTTTATGCTGTGTTTATGAAGTAAACGATTGAAAACGAAGATGATTTAGAACTTGAATTTCCGTTTCTATTTATTCCAATATTTTTAAGGAGCGACAATGAATGAAGAAGCTTATTCATGAAAAATATGACCAATTAAGTGAGGCACAACGGAAAGTTGCTCGTTATATGTTAAAAAACATGGAGGAAGTAGTTGTTTTATCAGCCCAGAAGATTGCTACCTTGTCTGATGTAAGTGAAGCAACTGTCCATCGTTTCGCTCAAACTTTAGGCTATTCCAGTTTTATAGAATTAAAACAAGCCATTCATGCAACCGTACGGAATAACCAACGAGCACTTAATAATTTGCTCACTACAACAGCTGAAAAACCAGACTCTTGGTTAGAAAAGCATTTTCTGCAGGAAGCAGATAATATTGCTTATACTAGTAAAACAGTGAAGGAAAGTGATATTCAGGCTGCGGCTGAAAAACTTTTACAAGCAAGGCATATATGGATTGCTGGTTGGAGGCTAGGCCTATCTATTACGACTTATATGCGATTTGTTTTTTCATATATGTTAGGTAACTCAACTTTAATCCCACAAGGAGAGGCTGCTGAATACAGCGCCCATTTTAAAAAAGCTGATGTTCTCATCGCAAGTGTATTTCCGCGTTATGACCGTAAAACACTACAAATTATTAAATTGGCAAAAGATAAAGAAGTACAGATCATTATTTTAACTGATTCATCATTATGCCCGGCTTGTAAATATGCAGATATCACTTTATTTGTAAGAACAAAATCAAAAGGATTTCTAGACTCTTATACAGCTGCGCTTTCCGTGTGCCAGGCAATTGTAAATGAAATATCTTATCTAGGAGGTGATCGCATTAAAGAAAATATTAAGCAAATTGAAGCATATTATCCAGCTTTTTTAGAGAAAAGCGAATCTTAATAGGAGGATGGAATGATGAAATTACATACGATTGGTTATTGGGGCGCTTATCCAAATGTAAACGAAGCAACATCGTGCTACCTTGTAGAAGACAATCAGACGAAAATATTACTAGATTGCGGCAGTGGTGCACTCTCTAAATTACAAAATGTGATTAAGTTAGAGGAATTAGATGCAGTATTTATTAGTCATACGCATACGGATCATATGGCGGATATTTACAGTTTGGAATATGCGATGCTCATTTTACATCAGCTTGGGAAAAGAAAAGAACCGTTGGATGTGTATGTGTACACAGATAACATTAGTGATTTATCATTTGAGTTTCCACATGTAATGCAAGTTCATCCGATTCATCTAGCTGAGTCTGTCAACATCGGATCGCTAAGTGTAACTTTTGCGGAAACTATACATGAAATTCCTTGTTGTGCGATGAAAATAAGTGATCCACATGGCAATGTACTTGTATATTCTGCTGATACAGGCTACTCAAAAAGGTTAATTGATTTTGCTGATAAAGCGGATACATTACTAATTGAGTGCAGCTTTTATGCTGAACAACAAGGGTTAACGAAAGGGCATTTAGCTAGCTATGAAGTAGCTGATATTGCTAGTAAAGCAGCTGTGAAGAATATAATCCTTACTCATTTTCCTCACTATGGGAATATTAACCAATTAAAAGAAGAAGTGAAATCAAAAACAGATCAATCCGTTTATCTTGCGAAAGAAGGACTTACCATCACTATATAAATGGGAGGGTTTTACTGTGAAAAAATTTGGAGGCAAAGCTTTTCTGTTATTGTTCTTTGTTTCTGTATTACTCGTAGCATGTTCAGATAAAGGTTCGAATGAAGCTGGTGAACAGGCAGCTAAGGCGAATAAAAATGAAGAAAAAATGGGTGGCACCGTTCGAATTGCAATGAGTACAGAGGTGGATAATTTAGATCCTTATCAATCAGCGGCAACCGATACGATGTCGATGATGGATAATGTGTATGATGGTCTATTAGATACGGATGAAGCTGGTGAATTAGTGCCTGCAATTGCAGAATCCTACGATATTTCCGAGGATGGTCTCGTATATACATTTAAATTAAAGGAAAATGTAACGTTTCATGACGGCTCTGAATTAACTGCTGAAGATGTGAAATATTCTTACGAAAAGCTAGCTGGTCTAAGTGGAGAAGAGCCAATTTCATCACAATATGAAGTAATTGAAAAAATTGAAGCCCCTTCCGATTTTGAAGTCGTCATTACATTAAAAGAAAAAAATTCTGCTTTTTTAGCAGCAAATATTCGTCCAATTTTGCCTGCGGATTATGATAACCATAGCGAAAAACCTATTGGTACAGGACCATTTAAATTTGCTGAATATAAAGTGGGACAAGAGTTACGCTTAGTGAAAAACGAAGACTATTATAATGATAAAAAAATACCAAACATGGATGAAGTACTGTTTAAGATCATGCCTGATCCCGAATCTGCTATTCTAGCGATGCAATCTGGTGAAATAGATGTTATTCCGGGGATTTCTTCACAGGGTAAGGAACAGCTTGGTGATACGATTGAGACTGTATCGGCTCCACAAAACATGGTGCAATTAATGGCATTAAACAACCAAGTAGAACCGTTAAATAATATCAATGTACGTAAAGCGATTAATTTAGCCATTGATAAAGATATGATCATTGATATGGTAGCTGAAGGAGACGGAGTGAAGCTAGGATCTAATTTTAGCCCTTCGATGCAAGTTTACTATCAGGAAGGTTTGGAAGATACGTATCAAACGAATATCGATGAGGCTAAGAAATTATTAGCAGAAGCGGGATATCCAGATGGATTCAATTTAGAATTAACTGTTCCATCTGATTACCAATTTCACGTTGATACAGCACAGGTCATTACAGAACAATTGGCTCAAGTAGGGATTCAAGTAGAAATTAAATTAATGGAGTTCAGTACATGGTTGGAAAAAGTTTATAATGACGCGCAATACGAAAGCACAATTATTGGCTTTACTGGAAAACTAGATCCATATGAAATCCTGCGTAGATATGTAAGTGATTATAATAATAACTTTGTTCAATATGAAAATGAAGCATATGACAAACTCATTCATGATGCGTTGTCGGCTACGGATGAAGCAGAAATGGCAGACATTTATAAACAGGCGCAAACGATGTTAGCAGAGGAGGCTGCTTCTGTATTTATTATGGATCCTTACCGAACGGTTGCCATGAAGAAGGGATTGCAAGGGTGGAAGATGTACCCAATTCAAAAATTCAATTTAGAAGACTTACATTACACAGAATAACCGGTCACGTAAAGGGGATATCTACTGTGAGGTATTATCTATACAAATTTTCCATGTTTGGCATAACGCTATTTATGGTTTCCCTGATCATTTTCTTTGTCTTTCAGCTGTTGCCAGGTAATCCAGCCCAAATCATCCTTGGGCTGGATGCTGATGAGCAACAAATTCGTCATTTGGAGCAAGAATTAGGACTGGACAAACCAGCAGTAGAAAGGTATATCGATTGGATAGCTGGTGTATTTCAAGGAGACTTAGGGGAATCGTTACGTTATCAATTACCTGTGAGTGAAGTGCTTGCTGATCGTATTCCTGTTACAACTTCTATTGCGATCTTAGCGATGGTACTCACGGTTGTTATTGGTATCCCATTAGGAATTCTAATTGCACGGACAGACGGAAAAATAATATCCGTGTTTCTATCAATGATCACGCAATTAGGTATTTCTATTCCTTCTTTCTGGTTTGGTTTTATGCTGATCTTATTGTTTTCCGTAACATTAAATTGGGTTACATCGTTTGAATACGTTGCCTGGTCGGATGATTTTTTTGGTGCACTCAGGTCCCATTTTTTACCATCACTATCGATTGCGATTTCAAATATTGCTATCGTTATTCGTTATTTAAGAAATACGATTTTAGATCAGAGGAAGATGGATTACGTACGAACAGCAACATGTAAAGGTCTATCCGAACGAGCAGTTTTATATGGGCATGTGCTAAGAAATGCATTTATTCCTGTAATCACGATCATTGGATTAATTACTGCTGATACACTTGGAGGAAGTATTATTATTGAAAATGTATTTGCGCTTCCCGGGTTAGGCAGCTTACTTATTCAATCAATTACGTCCAGAGATTTTCCACTGGTGCAATCTATGGTGCTCTATATTGCTGTTATCGTATTAGTGATCAATTTTATCGTCGATCTATTATATAAACTGATCGATCCAAGAATAAGGCAGAAGGGGTGATCAGGTGATTAAAAAACAACGACTCCCATTATATATTGGGGTAACCTTTGTAACAATGCTCTTTATCATGATGCTAATTAGCTTGCTTTATACACCATATGACCCCAATGCAATTGATCCAACGAATCGACTTGCTTCTCCATCACTGGCACACTTATTTGGAACGGACAATTTTGGCAGGGATATTTTTAGTCGTGTAATGGAAGGAGCAAAAACTGCATTTTTAATTGGAACGGCTGCAGTCACCATTGGTTTATTTTTTGGTTTTCTATTAGGTGCTTGTGCAGGTTACTTTGGTGGCTGGATAGATGAATTAACGATGCGCTTTATGGATGCGATGTTAGCTTTTCCAGGGATATTGTTAGCGATTATGCTGATTGCAGTATTTGAGCCCGGGATGAAGAATACGGTCATTGCACTAGGGATTATGAGCATACCAGCCTTTGCACGAATTATTCGTAGCAGTTTTATTCAATATAAATCCTATGATTTTGTTAAAGCTAGCATTGCAAAAGGTGGAGGTGCTGTTCATATTATGGTCAAACATATTCTTCCAAATGCCTTCTCCCCTATATTAGTTGCAGTCAGTTTAAGTTTTTCAGGTTCCATTTTGGCGGAATCTGGTTTAAGTTATTTAGGTTTGGGTGTGCAACCACCTGATCCGAGCTGGGGAAGAATGCTAAAGGAAGCGCAGCCTTATATTAGTTCCGCTCCATGGTATGTTATCATTGTTGGAATTGTGATTACGATATTGGTGTTAGGATTCAATTTATTAAGCGATGGGTTACGTGATGTCCATGATAAAAAGGCATAGGAGGGGAAAATAGTGACGGCACCTTTATTATCGGTTCAAGAGATCGATGTCGCCTTTCAGCTTCCTGCAGGTGAGTTTCCTGCTTTGGAAAACATTTCATTCCATGTATATCCGAATGAAGTGGTTGGAATTGTAGGCGAGTCCGGCTGTGGAAAAAGTTTAACGTCGCAAGCAATCATGGGGATACTCCCGAAAGCTGCCAGCATTAAACATGGAAACATCTCGTTTCAGGATTGTTCGCTGAACCATTTATCTTCTAGAGAATGGCAGGAGTTAAGAGGAAATGAGCTAACGATGATTTTTCAAGAACCAATGACTTCGCTTAATCCAGTGTTGACGATTGGCAGACAAATTGCAGAAGTATTAAAAAAGCATACATCGCTTTCGAAAATAGAAAGAAAGCAGCAAGTGATTAAAACGATGAAAGAGGTAGGTTTACCACGGGCTGAAGCATTATGGAAAGCTTATCCCCATCAACTTTCCGGTGGAATGCGCCAACGCGTCGCCATAGCTATGGCGCTAATTGGTCAGCCAAAGCTTATTATTGCGGATGAACCTACAACTGCTTTAGATGTAACCATCCAGTCACAAATATTAGATCTATTTCATACGATCAAGCAAAATCACAACACGTCATTATTATTTATTTCCCATGATTGGGGTGTCATACATGCGATTTGTGATCGCGTACTCGTCATGTATGCAGGACGAATCGTAGAACAAGGGGATGTAGAGAAACTTATCAGTGAACCGAAACATCCTTATACCCAAAGTCTTATTCAGTCCATCCCTGATGCAACAAAACGAGGACAACGATTATATACCATCCCCGGGACTGTCCCGCGCTTGCAAGAAAGGCAGGCAGGTTGTCCATTTTCAGATCGTTGCACATATAAAATAAAGCAGTGTGAAACATTATTCCCAGACACATATGAATTTGACGGACATACGGTTGCTTGCCATTTGTTTGCTAAAGAAGGTGACAGGAATTGACAAAACCACTTATAGAAGTAGAAAACGTTAAAAAATATTACAAGCAAACACGTAGGCAGTGGTGGGGTAAAGATACATTGATCAAGGCGGTTAACGGCATATCCTTTACTTTATATGAAGGGGAAACATTCGGATTAGTCGGAGAGAGTGGTAGCGGTAAGACGACCACCGGTCAACTGATCGTTCAATTATTGAAACAGACAGGAGGGAGGGTTCGCTTTAAAGGAAAGGATGTTTCCTCATTTTCAGCCAAACAATTAAAAGCTTGGCGCAAAGAAGTGCAAATCGTGTTTCAAGATCCCTATTCTTCGTTAAATCCGAAAAAAACGGTGCAATGGATATTGCATGAGCCGCTTGCGCTTCATAAGTTGGGAGATAAGGCATCTCGTTATAAAAAGATGGCTCAAACATTATCCGATGTTGGCTTAGATAAATCTTACTTGTCGCGCTACCCTCATGAGCTTAGTGGCGGACAGCGACAACGGGTAGCAATTGCAGCTGCAATCATTTTAGAACCACAATTTATCGTTATCGACGAGGGTGTTTCTGCGCTAGATGTTTCTGTGCAAGCTCAAATCTTAAATCTCCTGAAAGATTTACAACAACAATATCATTTAACGTATTTATTTATTTCCCATGATTTGAATGTGGTGCAATATTTTTGCGATCGGATTGCTGTTATGTACTTAGGAGAAATCGTTGAACTTGGAAAAACAGCGGAGATAGTAAAAACGCAACAGCATCCATATTCAGAAGCTCTGTTTTCTGCGATACCAACATTAGGAAATAGCTCCGCAGTAATGCAGATAGAAGGAGATATTCCAGATGCTTCACAGCTTCCTGAAGGATGCCCTTTCCAATCTAGATGTCCTTATGTCTATGAACTTTGCAAGCGAGAAAAGCCTGTTTTTCAGACAATTAACGATGGACATCTTGCAGCATGTCATCGAATACAACAACGAGAAGAGGAGGAAAGAGTACTTTGATAGTGTAGGTTGACCCGCAGGAAGTATAGATGATCAAAATTTGTATCACATGTACGCTGTCAAAATAATAGCATGTTCTTTTAGGAAGACATATGAAGCAAATTATCCGAAGATGATTTGTGCTTGTCTTTATACACAAACAAAAATTCTTATTCAGAAAATAAATGATGCCTTATATTGTTATACAGTTGAATAAAGGGATGGGTGAAAAAACAGGTGTCTGTATTAGCCTGTTTTTTCATGCTTTTTTCTTACGAGTTGAAAACGAAAATTAGAATGATAAAAATGAAATAATAAGATAACCCCTAAAATAATGAATGCATTTAGTAGGTAAAGGCTAGAAAAGCCAATATAAGAAATAATGGCTCCCCATATAAGCGAGCCAGTTGCCATTCCGCTATCATATAAGATAAAAAATGTACTCGTAGCATGCGAGCTTCTATTATTGGGTGCTGCTTGAATGGCCATCGTTTGAAAGCTTGGTAATAATGTGCCAAATCCTAAGCCAATCAAAGCTGCTGATAATAATAACATCCAAGATGAATCTGTGACGCTTAAAGCAAAAAGTCCAAGTGCAAAAATAAATAAGCACGGTATGATAACATACTTTGGACCTTTTAAGTCAAACGTCTTGCCAAGATAGGGGCGAGAGGCAATCATTACAACAGCGAAAACGACAAAGAAATAACCTGCCGTCGAAGCAAGTCCAAGTGAGTTACTATAAACGGATATAAAGGACATCACACTGGAATACGCTAAGGCAATAAGGCTACAAATTAATGCAATAGGTAGGGATCGTAATTCAAGAAAATCATGAACCGTCCACTTCATTTTTGCTATATCCTGTGATTTAGGCACTTGCTCATCAATTTGAATCATGGTCGCATTAACGATGGTCACAACCATTAATAGTCCTAATACAAGAAATAGTTGCTTGAAGCTGGTGTATTGTATGAAGGTCAAACCAATAAATGGCCCAACAACAACAGCGAGATTCATCGCCATAGCAAAGTAGCCAAGCCCTGCACCACGACGTGAAGAAGGAATAATATCTGCGGCAATTGCGCCAGTCGCTGTAGTTACAATACCAAACGCTAAACCATGCACAAAACGTACGATTAATAATAGGATAAAGCTGTCAACAAACACATAAAGAAAAGTAATTACCACAAACATCGTAACACTTAAGATCAGTCCTTGTTTTTTTCCTGTTTTTTGTAATAACAGGGCGGAAAATGGCCGCATGATAATGGCAGCAAGCAACATCGATGTTACAACGAGCCCACCCTCAGCTTCTGTCCCTCCCAATTCCTGGATAACAAAGATAGGCAGGGTCGTTAATAGTGTGTAAAAAGCGACAAAGATCAAAAACTGTGTCAGTGAAATACTAATAAAATCTTTCGTCCAGATTTTTGCTTCTTTACTCAAATGTTCATCTCTCCTGTTGAATAATATGGTGTACAAAGTATAATTTTTGGTTGAAGAAAATAGGCAGTAAATATGTTTCATATATACGAGAGGTGCTTTTACCACATGTAACTCTATAAGACTTCCTCTATTTCCATGCACAAAGGTTAACGCCAGAGGGGTAGTCAACTGCAAATGTCCGATTTTGTTCAGTTCCTTTAGGGAATATCCTGGAGGTACTAACAATCAGTGGAAGAAACCTACAATGATTGAAGTTTTATTATATCGGCGTTTCTCTTATCCTATAGATGCAGATTCATGGTTGTTTTTAGCTTTGCAACATGATAGGGATAAAATAGTAAACCGCTTCTTACCAATTAAATGAGAAGCGGTAACATAACATTCGATTATTTTCTTAACCAGAGGGGATTGACTCACTTGATCCATTCTATCGTTTTATCAATCATTTGTAAACATGTGGAACAATCAGTAAACAATAGTGGGGGGTAATTTTACCCCAAATAATTTCATCATGCTCATTCCTTGACAAGAAATTAAATAGGTCCAACGATGGATTTGCTAGAAGTAAGAATGGCAATAGAAGTACAAGCTGCTGATCTTGCAGCAATGAAAAAAGGAAGAAGTTGAACAATTAAGTACTAGTTGATATTTTGCGCGAAAAAATGACAAAAAAAGATTATAGTGTTGCTGGATTTTAATTTTTTCATATGCTAATTGCCAAAATGTCGAAAAACCAATATATTTATAAGTTTCTTCAAGCGATATCAAAGGAATTGCTTTCTTATCTTAACGAATCAAAAAGTATAAACTTAGGTGCTTGTGGATAACGAAATAACCGAATAGCCACGTCCGGCGCATGAGCCCAGCAACGATGCGACTTTAGAAATGCGCCCTACGATAAGGCATCATCGGTTCATCCCTAAGAGGGAAGGTCGACTAAAACGGACTTGTCGCCCCAGACGTCGGCATACCCCTGCTTTGGTGGCATGATTCCTAAATCTTTAGTTGATTTGTTCCATTCGCTACGTTGCTAAACGGGCGCCCCGCGCCTTTGTTCTTGGAAAAACCGGAAGCCTATCAAGGCTGCCGGTTATATCCATTTAACTTAAAGCTTGGCGCTTTTTACGATGTAAGTGAATGAGCCAAACTATTGATCCCAAAAGCAATAGCAACAACCCAATAAATAAAGCATGAAACATATTTGTTGCTGTATTTGGCAAGGATGAGTCTGAATCGTTATGATTGGAGGTATTTTCAATCGTTGGCACTTCGGTGTCATCCTTATCCATATCATTATCTTCTTGATTATCTGCGGTTGGTTGTTCAATAATTGGTTTTTCTTCGTCTTTGTCATCCTCGCTCGGAACAGTACCGGTGGACCCTTGGTCATTTTGGTCCTTTCCACCTCCATTATCTTCGGTCGAAGGCCTTTCCGGATTTTTAGGCTCTTCTGGCTTTTCAGGTTCCACAATCTCTCCGTCAACGGTTAGGAAGCTCCAAATATCAGAGCGCGTTTCTCCACCGTATTGGTCGGAAGCTACGGCATACCAGAAGTATTCACTATTTGGATCTAATCCCTCCCAAACAACGGATGCTTTTTCACCGCTAGGCACATCTTTTACGGAACCAATTTTTTCATCCGTATATACATTTACTTCCACATAATCTGTGGCTACTTGCTTTGTTTGTGCCGACATATTAAAGTCAAATGAGAATTCATCTTTTTCAGGATATTCTTCTGGATCATAATAGTTATAATCGTCCAAGTATGGTGAATATGTCTCCACACCAATTTGGTTTGTATTCATATTGAAGTTCAATATACGTAAATACCCTTGCCCACCTTCAGGGCCACCCTGATAGTCTGCTAGCATTTGATAAACAGTACGATCAGCAATTCCATCTCCATTGTCATCCATTTCATCTATTAATGTTTGAGCGTTATGATAATGGCCGGATAAGACGGCAAACACATTTTCATTTGGAACAACGACTTCTTCAAACAGTTGATCGCCAGTAGGGCTTCTGCTTCCAGTCGCTAGAAGATATTCATGCACATTAAGAATAGCTTTGCGATTTGGGTGGGCTTGTAAAACATCGTTTAACCATTCTATTCCATCTTCTTCAATTCCCCAACCAAGATGAACCATAATAAAATCCATTCCATTCACAGACATTAAATCATAATGCCCGCGATTATCCTTAAATGATCCCCCATAATAGGCATTATTTTTAAAGCGATCTTCGCCAAAGAATTGCCCATAGTAACTATAGTCACGGCTTTTATTGTTCACATCGTGATTTCCTGCAACCACGCCGTAAGGAATATTAGCATTGTCTAATGTTTGCATCGAACGGTCAGCAACATCCCACTGTTCTAGGTCATCGTACACATTTACGAGGTCACCTGAATGGAAAACATACTCAATATTTAAAGCTTCTTTGTTTTCAGCAATCCATTCTGTTTGCTTTTCGTAAATATAAGGATAGCTTTCTGAGTAATACTGGGTATCTGCCATCCAAACAAAGCTGAAGTTTTCTCCAAGATTAGCAATTTGATCTTGGACAATAACACTGACTTTTTGATCTTGCATATATTCTGTACCTTGTACTGAACCAATAAGTTCAAATGCTTCTTTTCCAGCAATGGTGGATACGAGGGCATCCCACTCACTTGTTGCATAATTCCAAGCATACATCGTTACTTTTCGACCTTCAAGGGAAGAACCATTCCAAACAATTTCTACTTCATCAGTCGGATCTACCTTTTTATCAACCGTAACATCAAAACGGTGATAAGGAAATTGATAATCCGATGTAGTATCTATTGTTTTACCATCTACTGCCTGCAATTGTTTAAGTTGGGCATCTGTTAACCTTGCTTCGCCATCCGGAAGATAGCTTTTTGGTGGCTCCGTGTCTGTCGCATTTTGGGAAATTACCATGTTAGCATCTTCTGCCGTATATTGGTAGGATTGATAAAAATCAACATCCATGACATCATTGGTTGGATCTTTTACGGTAACAGAAAGATTTGCACTTGTGTTTTCAAAATCAGAGCCTAGCCAATCTGGTAATAGCGGGTGCTCTTCCACTACATGAAACGTAATTTTCTTTTCTGCAATATTACTTGCTTCATCAGTAGCTTGATAGGTGATTTCATGTTTTCCAGGGTCTAAAAGAGAGGAAGAGGTGTTATAAGGTAAAGATATATATTCCCCATCCAATTGTGCAGTTACAGACTGAACCCCACTCGTTGCGTCATTCACCTCTGCATCAATGGTAAAATCCCCCTTGTATGTTTCTCTGTCTTTGATAGAAGGAGTTATGATTGGGGCGGTGTTATCTGTAACAACATGTTTTGTTACTTCGTCATTACCTAATACTGTTTTTATTTCATGTTCTCCATCTTGGACCGTAGTTGTATTAAACACATAGGCAGTGGAAGCAAATGTCGCTTGATCCAATGTGAACGTGAAATCGTAAACAGGTTTTTTACCCGTACTATCTCCAATGGAGTAATCTTGATCTGGATCACTGTAAGCTGGGTCATAAATTGTTGTCCCGTCTGATAGAACTAAACGAATATTTTTAATGGTAAAATCATCACGGTTTTCTTTGGACGTTTCATCAAACGGTCCAACTTTGTTACCTGCTCGAATGGAGATTGTGTTTTCCCCTTGCTTTAATTTATCAGCAGAAACAGGAATAGTTAAAGTGGTGAACTTTGTATACGTATCATCAAAGACGTGGAGAATTTCATCTCCCATGGCGACACCATTTTTAAAGTAAATATTTGTTTCTTTTACATCAAATGCAAAATAAGCATCTGCCTCTATAGCTTTAAAGGTGTTTTTTACTTTCTGTTGATCAATGAATAGGCTCGGTTCATCTTTTGCTTCATCAGCTGTTGCTTTAATCACTTTTTCTCCAGAAAGAAGTTCTTTATCTTGGACGTTCAGACGTAGTCCGTCTTGCATAGAAGGGTTATTAATATCCATTGTACTCGTAGCAGAAGTTGATTTATTTTCTCCATCACTAGCTACGAAATAGTACTCTAATGTCTTTTTACCAATTAACTCAGGCTCATAAACGATGTGCTCATAGTGGTTATTTGGTTGTGTTTCCAAGTTAACTTTTCGAAATTCTCCATTATCTGTACGATAGTGAATAGATACGGATTTAACATCCACATTATCGGTAATCGTTGCTGATAGTGTAACTGGTTGTTCAGAAGTAATTGCCTCTTTTTCAGTTGTAGTTTCGATCACAGGTTTTTCGGTATCTTTTGGCAGCATCACTTTCTTACCAGGTACTTGTTCGGTTAAAATAGAACCAGGTGTAGCATCCCATTTTCCTGCACTTATTTTTGTTGTGTGCAAACCGCCATCTGTAGGATAACGGTAGATAATCCCTTTATTTGCTGTTGTATCATCGACACCAAGCTCATCGTTATAACTTGAATATGAAAGCTCTTTACCTGTTTTAGTAGCAACAACTAATGTACGATGACTGCTATTTGCCATGCCATTATTATACATTTTAAACAGGTTTCTACCTTCTGTTAAATTTGTACCGTAGTTACTATTGAAATCAGCTGCTGATTTTTCGGTATTTCCGTGATTAATAATCCAAAATACGACAGTTTCACCAGATGGAATAATAACTTGCTCCTCTTCTTTCGGTCCCCAAAGCAAATCATTTCCTGCTCCCGTGTTTGGATATCGGTAACGAATTAAGTAGTCCTTAAAGTTAATTGCTTCCGTTGTGTTGTTATATACTTCTATAAATTCGTAGGCATCGGCCCCATTACTATTTGTCGTGTCTGGGGTTGATTCAGTAATAATTAGTGGTGGCACTTGCTGATAGTCTATTGCTTCTGTTGGTAGCTGATAAGACTTTATCTCTGTTTTGGTTTCTCCAGCCTTGTTGGAAGCAGCAAAATAATACGTTATATTTTTACTCCATATTTCTTCCCGAGGTATCTTCACTGAATATGTTGTTGGTTCCTCTTTGGAAGCTTCTAATTGCCATGTTTGATATTTCGTTTTGTCGCTTTGTGAAATGGAAAGCGTGGCTCCTAACAATGGTTGCTTTGATGTTATGTTAACCTTAACCGTAAGAGCTTCGTCATTAAGCGTAAATTCAGGCTCATCGACACTAGGTTTTTTTCCGGTTTCATCAATTCTGACAGGTTGTTTTGGAACTTGACCAGGTACAATTGTTAAGGGCGTAATTGTTTCACCGATACCAGCTTTTTTCATACTGGAACCTTGTTTTGGATAATGATAAACAATTCCTTGATCAGGGTGTGTGTCATCTTGATTCGTATCATTGTACGTTGCTGAAACTATTTCATTATTGAAATTATCTGCAACGATTAATGTACGTGCTCCGCTGTTAGACATCCCATCACTTTGAATTTCTGTTACATGGCTTTCGGACAAATTTAAACCATAGTGAGCATTGAAATTTGCCAATGTTTTATCTTGATTACCTTCGTTTTTAATCCAAACAATAAATCTCTCCTGTGGCTTGATTTCTTTGTCTTCGGTAATCTCCCATATTTGATCAGGTTTTCCATCTGGGTAGCGGTAGATTAATTGATAATCGTTCATATGAATAGCTTGATTTGTATTGTTATAGATTTCAATAAATTCAAAGCCATCTTGCTTATTTATATTCGATGTATCTGGAGTGACTTCGGTAATTAATATGGGGGGTACGGTTTGTGTATCCATTTCCTCCGTTTGTTCTACGTTCACATGTATGAATTCTTTTTCCGGATAGGTTATCTCTGTACCATCCATCGTTTTACCAACGATTTGATAGAAAAAGTTTGGTGACCAAAGCATTTCTTTAGGCACAGTAGCTGAAAAGGTGTTTGATTCTGCAGCTTTTGTAAACGGCAATTCTTCTATTTTCATTTGTTGTCCGGTTTGGAATTGGAGTGAAAGCTGTGTTACATCATCTGAAGCAGTTGCTTCGATAGTAAGATCTTTTGTGTTTGATGCTTGCTTTATCGGCTCATGTTGAAGAATGCTTTCTTTGCTAGCCAACTCCGTTTGTTTCTTTTCCTCTGGTTTTGACTCATTTAATGGTTGTTGTTTATTTTGCTGGTTTGCAGTTGAATCTTCTGCTGATTCATTTTCTTGGTTACTTTCTATCTGGTTTTCTTCAACCTCTATGCGCTCAGAAGGAACTTGTCCTACCAGAATCTCACCTGGAGTAGCTTTTGTCGTAAAACCACCATCGATCCATGTTTTTTGATTTGTGTAATAAAAAAGCTGTCCTGTCGTCTTTTCAGCGACAGTGATGTTTCCTTCCGTCACTATATCATTTTTGTTTTTATCTCGTAAGGTAATCTTTTGATCTGTTGTAGGAAATGGGACTGCGCTTACTGCCGTTACATGTTCATCACTTAGGTTGGTCCCATAATAACGGTTGAAATTTTCAATTTTCTGATCATCATTTGCAAACCAAATAATATGACTTTTTCCTGATGGAATGTTTTTTGAGTGCTCAAAGGAGACTTTTTCTTCCCCTAGAAAAAGAGCATAGCTTTGCAAGTTAATAGGTAATGTTGTATGGTTATAAATTTCAATAAATGGCTGCTTTCCAAATGTAGCCTCTGTGACCATTAGCTTTGGTAGTGCTGCAACGTTATGACTACTTTGCACTTGGACAGGTACAGTATACGTATCTGTTTTTACTTGCTCTCTATCTGTTGTTGCTTCAAACCAGTACGTTATATTTTCAGCCCAAAGTGCTGCAGCTGGAACGGTTGCCATAAACTCTCCATTATTCTCTTTCCTCATTTCCACTTTTACTGGCTCTGAAACATTGGTTGTTTGATAAAACAGGGTTGCTTTTTCTGCATGAGGTATGGTCACTACTAATTGGTGATTTTCCATATAGGCAATAGCTTTCGTTGGCTCATGTTGAATCGTTAGCGGTTCTTTACTAGCTTCTTCGGATCTGTCTAGAGTGCTTTTCTCTTTTGGCGATAATTGTTTTTCTTGATTCTGTTCTCCTGTCGTCACTTCCATTTTCGGTGTGGAAACAGCTGCATAAGCAATAGTTGTTGATTGCAAGAAGTTAGTGATTACAACCATAATAGCAATTAATGCTGAAAGTATTGCACGGACGTTGCTTTTTGCCATTCATTACCCTCCCTATGTACGTATATGTACAAGTATACTGGAGGGACTGTAAATAATTGGTTAAAGCATTGTAAAGAATTATAAATGAAAGTGGGATAAGTTGAAGTTTAAATCATATTATAGTCTACAAAAAAAATGCGGCTATCGTTTTTGGGAAAAGATAGCCGTTATATTTTGTTCAAAGTTGAATGTATGTTTTTAAAAATCTAGTAATAAATCGACTTTTAATAACTGCTTCTATTGGATTACAAAGCTAGTGAAATAAACATTTATTGTTCATTAATGAGCATGTAATTATAGAAAAAACATCATTAATTGTGTTGAGATAGCGACAAAAATAAGAGAAAAGGGGTAGGCGGCAGCGTAGGCAATAATGGCATCATCTGAGTCAACTACTTGGTTTAATGCACCTAAAGCTGGTGTGCTCGTCCTGCCTCCACAAAGTGATCCAAGTGAATGCACAATACTAAGCTTAAACAGTTTTTTCGCTGCTACATAACCGAAAAAGATTGGAACAAGAGTGATGATTGTTCCTCCTACTGCAAGTTTTATGCCTTCTGTTTGAATTACACTTACGAGACCATGTCCCGCTGTTGTGCCTGCACCCGCTAGAAATAATACTAGACCTAATTCACGAATGACATGATTTGCAGGCGCGTAATAGCGTACATGGATCGGACCGATATTACCAAAATGACCAATAATCAAGGCGACAAAGAGAGGCCCACCTGCTATTCCAAGTTTGATGGTTCCTAGTCCTGGAATATATATAGGAAGCATACCAACTATGATTCCTAATAATAGTGTTATACTAATCGAGAAAATATGAACATTGGTAACTGTCATGTTTTTTCGTGAGAATAGTTTTGCTACCTGGTTTAATCGATCTTCTGTGCTAACGATTGTTAATACATCACCACGAAGTAAGCGCATATTTGGATGTTGATTTAGTTCCAGTCCTTCTCGTTCTATTCTGGTCACTGTCGCTCCATATTTTTTTCGGAGCTTCAGCTCTTTAATGCTTTTTCCAACGATTGTATCGTCTTCTACGGTTACTTTCTTGAATTGTATATTATCTGGGTTTTCAAGCTGGGTATTCACTTGTAGACCAACGAAATTACCAAATGATTTCAGTTCTTTTTCTTCGCCAACAGTAACTAGACTATCCCCCATTAATACAGGAGTATCACTTAGAGCAATCATTGTGTGCCCATTACGAATAATTCTGCTGATCACAACATCCTTTTTACTGACAGCAAGCTCTTTTAATGTTCTTTTATGGAGGTTCGGGTTTGTAACTTTAAAAGACATCACTTCAGGAGAATGTTCATTTTTTATTGGGTTATTCGTCTCCTCCAAATCTTTTATTAGGTCTACTTTACTAAAACGGGGTAAAAGCTGAACAAATAATATAATAGCCAGTACGCCGAAAGGGTAGCCGATTCCATAACCGACGGAGGTTATAGGATCGTTGGTTGCCTGTAATGCAGCAGCTAAACCCGGTGTACTTGTTAATGCACCAGTCATCAATCCAACACTTAATGGTGCTGAAAGATCAAAAAATTTTGCAACAATAACAGTGGTTACTACTGCGCTAGTGACAATAAATAAAGAAATACCACAAAATATGATGCCGTTGGAACGGATCATTCGGAAAAATCGCGGCCCAGCTTGCAAGCCAATTGCTACAATAAATAGGCTTAATCCTAAATTTTGAATGATTGGTGATACTTGGTACCCAAAATGCCCAAAAACCATAGCAACAAGTAATACTCCAGCAGATCCGAAGCTTAGTCCCTTTAATTTAATTTGGCCAAGGAAGGAGCCAATAAGTAAAATAGCAAAAACTAAAATAAGTTGTTCATTGAGTAGATCATGTAGTAAAGATTCCATTTTTCTCTCCTCTTTCATTCCTACACTCTATTTTACTACAATCACCTATAAAATCTTCCTTTCCCTCTGATTGTTCAATAATTTTTCAAGCTTCCATGTACAAGTGAGTATTGGAACCGCTTGATATATCCTTATGTTGGTTTTACTGCAAAAATTTAGGTTGAAGACACGATATCTTAAATAAAGGAAAACTTTTGTATAATCGTCAGTAGATTTCCAATTTTTTGCCACTTCATGAAGCTAAATTACGAAAATAGAAGTGAAGGTATTTTATTGGAGGGATGAATTATGGAGGATAAAAAATATAACTCTCACATAACATTTGAAGAAATTGTAAAGCAGAATGAACGGAGAATTTATTACCAGTTGCATAAATTAAATATTCGCGATCCACATCAAGAGTTTTATCAGGAAGGTTTAGTAGCTATGTGGAATGCTTATGAAACATATCAACCAGATAAAGGACCGATGGCAACCTATTTTAATTATACCATCCGAAATCGATTGATAGATTTAATTCGTAAAAAGGGGAAGGAACAGGAACGGTTAAATGCCTATATAGCAATACAAAAAAACATGGGGACAAGCGGAAACTATTATAAGACTGGCAGCCAAAGGCAATTTGTCCAACCTCTAACAGGGCAGGAAATGGACATAGAGCCCATTATCGAACAAGCGCAACAGTTGTTAAGCAGAAATCAATTAAAATGGTTTCAGCAATTTTTATTGCAAGAGCGCTCTATAAAATCGATTTCTGAACAAGAAGGAGTTTCCGAGGATGCAGTAAAAAGCTGGGGGAGGGAGGCAAGAAAAAAATTACGAGCAGTAAATGATCAAAGCATGAAAAAAAGTGCCTATATTTGGGATGTATTTAAAGTAAAATAGGCTCAGTTTATCACGCGTGTAGCCGGCGGTAATACTTGTCGTTCCATGCTCGAGGTGAAACCAATAAGAATAAGTGTAACCCAACAAGCCAATTAGTAGTAAGAGGGAAATAAAAAACTTCACGGATTGAAAAGTTATTTTTATCTCGCATGTAAGGTGTCGTAGGTCCCCACTTTAAAGGGGTGCATTTATACAAAAGAGTTTAAACGGGGAAAATGGCAACTAAATGACCGATTCGCTCAAAGGCTTTTAGGTCATACTCTTGTAGTGTAACGTTCAGTAGGAGAGGGAAGAAACTCCTACTGAATGTTTCCTTTATCAGACTTGATATACCTCTCGAACTGCTTCTAACAAAATATGAACACCATTCATAAGCGCCTCCCGATTAAATGTCATCTGTGGATGGTGTAATCCTGGAGTTAAATCACAGCCAAGTCCTAACATGGTCGCTTTTAATTCGGGCTTCTTGATGGTATAGAAATGAAAATCATCTCCACCGGGAGTAATTAATGGAGGCACGATAGCTTCCTTACCCAATACATTGGTAATTGCTGTTTCCATTATGGAGATCGCTTCCTGATTTGTTTTGGCTGCAGCAATTCCATGATTTTCTATAATTTCTATCTCAATAGGGTAAAGGCTTTGTAAAGACTCAAAAATTGCTATTACTTGTTTGTCGAGTTCATTCATTGCTTCATTCGTTTGTGCTCGCATATCAATCGCAAAAGAAGCATTCCCAGGAATAATATTCGTGCTTTTGCCACCAGCTTGAAAATTAGTCATTTTTACAGAATGAGGAATGGTTGGATCTAAATGTATCTTGTTTAGCAATTGTACGATCTGTGCGCCTACTTCAATCGCATTCGTAGTTAAATGTGGTCTAGCTCCGTGTGCGTCTACGCCTTTAATTTTGGCCTGATACGTTTTAGCAGCTCCATGGACAATGACTGGCGCTGCATGGTGCATAGCTGTTTCTTGCTTGGGACGCAAGTGAACGCCGAATAAATAATCGGCATCCTCTACAACTCCCTTTTCCACCATTTTTAACGCACCGGTACCTTTCTCTTCAGCAGGTTGAAAAATAAACTTAATCGCAATGCTTTCATGTAAAGCAGAGTTCTCTTTTAATTCCCACAACACACCTAACACCATTGCCATATGTGCATCATGCCCACAAGAATGGTTTGCTTGAAACGTACCGTTCACTTCCTGCCAAAGCGCGTCCATATCTGCTCGAATCGCTACAACTGGCAGACCTTTTTCAAAGTTGCCAAATCGACCAATAACACCAGTATGATCTGGAAACGTCGAGACTTCACAGCCGTTTTCTTTTAGGATATTTGCAATGTATCTCGTAGTTTCAGTTTCCTCCCAGCTAATTTCTGCATGTGTATGCAAGTACTGAAAAGTTTGTTTAACTTTTTGCTCTATGTCAGTCATATCGACTATCTCCTTTCATAGTATTGAAATAAAAGAATAGTAGTAATTTTACGTTTGTTAACCTTTTTGAAGTATTAGCTTTATTAAATGTTGAAATAAATTATATCCTTTATTATAATACAATGCAAGTTGATAAAATTATGAAAATTAGGAGGGTAACATGGAAAATTCACCAGGATTCAAACAAAAGGGGAAGAAAAAGCTCGGTTTGCCAGATGCTTATGTTATTTTATTTACTATTTTGGTACTAGCAGCAATTGCTACATATGTAATCCCATCAGGAAGTTTTGAAAGGGAGACAGTTAATGATATTACAACAGTAGTACCAGATAGCTATCAACAAACAGAGCAGCAACCGACATCATTTATTGATGTATTTACATCTATACAGCAGGGAATGATTGATTCAGCTGGGCTTATCTTTTTAGTACTTATTATTGGTGGTGCCTTTGGAGTAATCGAGTATACAGGGGCAATTGACGCTTTGATTATGAAGACGATTAATAAAACCAAGAATAAGGAATATTTACTGATTATTCTTGTTTGTACGTTATTTTCGATATTCGGAGCCTTAGGTATTATTGTAAATGCAGTTATTGCATTTATACCAATTGGAATTATCCTTGCTCGTTCTATGAAACTAGATGCCATTGTTGGAATATCCATTATTTACTTAGGTGCTTATGCAGGATTTAACACTGCGTTTCTTGATCCATTAACGACTGGAATGGCTCAGGAAATAGCTCAAGTTCCTCTGTTCTCTGGTATTGGATTTCGAATTTTAATTTATTTAACTGTACTTGCTTCTACAATTGGCTATATTTGGTGGTATGCCAATCGGATTAAAAAAGATCCGTTGAAAAGTGTGTTAGGAGACAACCCATTTCCAAAATCAGGGGAAAAGGATGTTGCAAGTGTTCCCACACAACTAACAATAGTTCATAAACTTGTATTGGCATGGCTTGGCATTGGAATAGCAATCTATGTTTTTGGTGTTTTCCAGTATGAATGGTCATTAAACCAAATGGCTGCCATGTTTATCGTCATTGCCATTGGAACAGCGGTAATTGCTCGGATTCACCCGAATGAGCTGGTAACACAATTCTTTAACGGTTGCAGAGGGTTAGTTTATGGAGCATTAATAATTGGTATGGCTCGTTCCATTGTTGTTGTTTTGGAGAACGGTCAAATTTTGGATACGATTGTTCAAGGAATGGCTACAGTTATGGATCCGTTCACAAGTGTTTTGGGAGCAAATATGATGTTTTTAGCTAATTTTCTGTTTAATATAATTGTTTCCTCTGGGAGTGGACAAGCAGTCATCGTCATGCCAATTATGACACCTTTAGCTGATATGATGGAAATCCCAAGGCAGGTAGCGGTTCAAGCATATAAGCTAGGAGATGGATTTTCGAATGTTATTACTCCTATTTCCGGAATTCTAATGGCAACTTTGGCGATAGCTGGTGTTTCCTGGGTGAAGTGGATAAAATTTATTATGCCACTTGTAATCATTTGGTTTTTAATTGGTGTCATTTATTTAACAGTAGCGGTATGGATTGGTTGGGGGCCTGTGTAAGGAGTGCTTTATAAAAGGAATGAATTTGTGTCTAATACAAAGCAGAAAGAGGAAATTTAATAGGTTTACTGTAAATGGTCTAAAAACCATGAAGAGAAGATACATGGTAACATAGAAACTAAGTCTTCATGATAAGCGTTTATCAATCATGGTTACATGAGATTGCTAAAGCAGAGTTATTGAAGCTAATAGCGGATAAGGGAGCGGATAGATGATGAATATTAGCGAAATTAAATTGTATCACATGCAAATGAGAATGAAACACCCATTTACAACTAGCTTTGGAACAGAGCAGGATCGTGATTTTTTACTAGTTGAAGTGAAGGATTCCAGTGGACTTTCTGGCTGGGGAGAAGGGGTAGCTTCTGAACGACCGCTTTATAGTGAGGAATTTACACAGCAAAGCTGGTCCATGCTGGAACAATTTCTAATTCCTGAGGCGTTGAAACAAGAAATAAGTCATCCAGATGACCTTCAATATCTGTATAAACCGTATAAGCGAAATTATATGGCTAAGTCAGCCCTTGAAGGTGCGGTATGGGATTTATATGCAAAGCAACAGGGCAAATCTTTATCTACAATGCTAGGGGGAACAAAAAAACATATTGAAGTAGGTATTAGTCTAGGAATAGAGGATAGTTATGAAAAGTTGCTAGAGAATATTCAAGGAAAAGTGGATGAAGGCTACAAACGAATTAAAATTAAAATTAAACCAGGTAAGGATGTTGACGTTGTTCGAGAAGTACGCAAACATTTTCCTGAAATACCATTAATGGTAGATGCAAACTCTGCTTATACGCTTGCAGATATTGGAACATTAAAAGCATTGGATGAGTTTAAGTTAATGATGATCGAACAACCGCTTGCAGCTGGTGACATTATCGACCATGCAAAATTACAAAAGGAAATTAAAACACCTGTGTGTTTAGATGAAAGTATTCATTCCTATGAAGACGCTCGTCAAGCGATTGCTTTAGGGAGCTGTAAAATTATTAATTTGAAGATTGGTCGTGTGGGAGGACTGACAGAGTCAAAACGGATTCATGATTTATGTGAACAGGCTGGTATTCCATTATGGTGTGGAGGGATGCTGGAATCTGGAATTGGACGTGCACATAATATCGCTATTGCTTCGCTTGCTAATTTTACATTGCCCGGAGATACGGCATCATCATCCAGATATTGGGAGAAGGATATCATTGTACCTGAAGTAGTTGCGGAAAATGGCATCCTAACAGTGAATGATCGCCCAGGAATTGGTTATGACGTATTGGTGGATGAAGTAGAAAAACATGCCATAAATAAAAAAGTGTTTAAAAAATAATACAGCTCAGGGTAGAACATCCCTAATCATTTACTTTATCCTGCATATAAGGAACCGTATTTCTCTTACAATATAATGATGAATAAGAGAAACGGTGCCTAAATGCCTGATTTGTCAACATAACATTCAAGGAGAAAAGCTCTCCTTGAATGAAGTTTCACTTTATCCCTTTAGACATGTTGCATTTTTCACATGGGAAATGAAGCTTTGTGTTAAAATAGCAAATCGTGTGTGATTACTTGTGTAATAATGAACTTAGTATCAGCGATGTTACATATAAAATTATTGGTGTAGATTGGATGTACACTTTCTGTTTGACATCGGCTGTTGTTAACCACCAAATTCGTAAATAAAAATGTTAATAGAAAACCAAAACAAATTGAGCTGCAATGGTTCCAAAAATAAGGGAAAACGGATAAGCAGCAGCATAGGCAATTGCCGGGTCTTCTGAATCTATTAGAAGATTAAGAGCTCCTAATCCTGGGGTGCAGGTTCTACCGCCACACAATGTACCTAGAGAATACACAACCCCAAATTTAAAGAATTTTCTAGCTGCAATATAACCGCTGAAAATCGTTACCATTGTTATAATCGTACCACTAATAACTAATTCAAGTCCCTGATCTCGAATGACTTCTACTAATCCTTGTCCTGCTGTCGTCCCTGCACCAGCTAAAAATAATACAAGCCCTAATTCGCTTATAACATGAATTGCCGGTCCATAGTATCGTACATGAATCGGTCCAAGTTTGCCAAAATGACCAATAATTAAAGCTACGATTAAGGGCCCGCCTGCTAAACCAAGTTGCATCGTACCAAGTCCGGGAATAGGGATTGGTACCATTCCAACCAAGATGCCTACTAATAGTGTAATACTAATGGACAAGATATGAATATTAGTTACAGATAGTTTTTTTCGTGAAAAGCATTTTTCTATTTCATCTAGTCGATCTTCGCTACTTACCATCGTTAAAACGTCTCCACGAAGTAAAGGCGTATTTGGATTTTGATTAAGCTCGATTCCTTCTCGCTGAATTCTTGTTACGGTTGCTCCATACTTCCTTCTAAGTTTAAGTTCTTTAATGCTTTTGCCAACTAAGTCCTCATCTTCAACCGTAATTTTCCGTAATTGTATATTATCAGGATTGTCCATTGTTGCATCAACAGGTTCACCGACATATTTTCCAAAGGTTTTCAGTTCATGATCTTCACCAACTGTAACTAGGTAATCACCTAATAAAATGGTTGTATCGTGAAGGGCGATCATTGTATGATCACCGCGAATGACTCGACTAATCACAACGGATTTACGACTAAAGTCAAGCTCTCGCAATGTTTTTTTATGCAGTTTTGGATTAGTCACTTTAAATGTCATTACTTCTGGTGAATGATCCGTCTTTATAGGATTGTTTGTATCTTCTAAATCCTGTTTAAGGTTTATTTTGCCTATACGAGGCAATAGCTGCACAAATAATATAATTGCAAGCACACCAAACGGATAGGCTATCCCATATCCAACCGATGCAATGGGGTCATTGGTTGCTTGAAGAGCTGCCGCTAATCCTGATGTATTCGTTAAAGCACCAGTCATTAATCCAATCGCTAACGGCGTTGAAAGGTCAAAGGCTTTTGCAACGACTACAGATGATAAGACTGCACTAATGACAATAAATAAAGAAATAAGACAAAAAACGATTCCATTAGAACGCATCATCCGGAAAAACCGTGGTCCGGCTTGTAGTCCAACAGCAACAATAAATAAGCTAAGACCTAAATTTTGAATCGCTGTCGATACTTGATAGCCATAGTGACCAAAAATCATCGCAATAACTAAAACACCCGCTGATCCTAAGCCAATTCCTTTAAATTTTAATTGCCCCAAACATGATCCAAGAAACAAAATAACAAAAACTAAAATAAGCTGTTCATTAAGTAAATCATGCAGTAAATCGTCCATTCTAATCTCCCTCATTCATTCTACCAATCTATATATTACTACAACTAGATAGAAAAAACGAAAGAAGTGATAAACGTCAATATTTTTTCAAGATTAGACGTAAGTTAAACGATTTTACTACCTGAAGTTAGCTAAAGCGAACTTCACTCCGTTCATCCATCCGTGGACAAGTTTGCTTATAAAATAAAATGTTTATACATGAAAAAATGTTGGAAGTTTGTCACACACGAAGAAAAATCGTCTGATAAACTATGGAAAAAGCTCAAGCATCGGAGGATAAATATATGAATTACGATCAAGAACAATTATGGAAAGAAGCAGGACAGTTTTTGCAATTGTATCACCGTGAACTTGGATTAGAGGATCAGTTAGAAGCAAGATTACAAACGGTACGGCATGATATAGAAAAAACAGGTACATATGAGCATACGTATGAAGAATTAGCATATGGTGCAAAAGTAGCTTGGCGTAATTCTAATCGTTGCATTGGTCGGCTGTTTTGGGAGCGGATGGAAGTTATAGATGCTCGTTCAGTCACTAACAGCGAAGAAGTCTTTGCCCAACTAATTGAGCACATTCGTTATGCAGGTAATGGTGGGAAAATTAAACCATTAATTACCATTTTTGCACCCGCTAATAATGATCATCAGCCTGTTAAAATATGGAATCATCAGCTGATGCGTTATGCTGGATATGAAACAGAGAATGGTATTGTCGGAGATCCTGCCTCGGTAACATTTACAAAGCAGTGCCAAAAACTAGGGTGGACAGGGAAAGGGACAGCTTTTGATCTATTGCCATTAGTGATTCAAGATGGTCATGGTAAGCCCGAATGGATGGAGATACCCAATAACATTGTAATAGAGGTTCCGATTAACCATCCTACCGAAGATATTTTCGCCGGTCACGATGTAAAATGGTATGGTGTACCGATTATTTCTGATATGCGGTTGGAAATCGGAGGCTTAAATTATGTGGCTGCGCCATTTAATGGCTGGTATATGGGTACGGAGATCGGTGCAAGAAACCTTGCCGATGAGAACCGATATAACCTATTGCCTTTGGTAGCTGAACAGTTAGGGTTGAATACGAAGCATTTAAATACACTTTGGAAAGACCGCGCATTGGTAGAACTTAATGTTGCTGTATTGGAGTCGTTTAAGCAAGCAGGTGTTTCGATCGTGGATCACCATACGGCTACAAAGCAATTTGCAGTATTTGAAAAACAGGAACAAAAACTAGGGAGAACGGTCACTGGTAAATGGGCATGGTTAATCCCCCCGCTGTCACCAGCAACGACACATATTTTTCATAAGCCATATGATAATTCCATCCAAAAACCAAATTATTTTTATTCCACAAATAAGGTGCTGTAAGACTTCTTTTTCAGGAGTTGGATAGTCTGTACTGAACAAGTCTAAGTGGGAGAAAACCGCACCTAAATGCCTTATTTCGTAATAAGCCTTGAGGTCAAACCATTACGGTACTAACAAGCAGTGGAGGGTTTTTTGATCCTCCACTGATGGAAGCTTCACTTTATCTATCACTTAGCAAACGAGAAATTTTAAGCTGCGCTCCCAAACAGAGTGTAGACCTTTGCTCTGATGTTTATTTGCTTAACAGGCAGAACATAATAGTTTCAAGAATGATTTATCCAATGAAAATGGATATGATTATTTGGGCTTTTAGTGCTATTTTGCCTCTTATTTTACTGGCAGTAAGACGTGCCCTTCTTTCTACAAAGTTAAACCTTAGGAGGATAAGTGGACAATCCACTACTGCGTCCTGTGGGAAAACGGACAACCGGAGATCCCTTTTTGGCGCCCGCTGCGGAAAGACAAGTGTATATCCACTGTGGTATTCAGAAGTGATCATTCTGAAAACCTTTCTTAAATTAACTTGAATCAAATAAAATCACATGGTAAGCGGAGCTCCAGTACATAAATACGTGATAGACTCAAATAGAGGTAACTGCTTGCAATATTTCTCGCGCATATGCATAATGTTCCCTGTAGCGAAAACTTGTTATTATCATATGTATTGTTAATATTGCTTTAAGGAGATAAACATCTTGAACACGTTTACGGTTAAGAAAACTTTAAATAATAACGTACTGATTGCTTTAGACGATCAAGAAAAAGAAGTTGTCTTGATCGGAAGTGGAATTGGCTTTCATTATAAGAAAAAAGATATCATCCATAAATCAGAAATAGAAAAGCTGTTTGTGTTACGTGATGAGCAGGAACAGGAACAATACAAGCAATTACTTCCTAGAGTGGATGAAACATTGCTGCATTCTATTATAGCTGTTATTGATATGATACGGAAAAGATCAGATGTTATGCTGAATGAATCGGTTCATGTTGCTTTAACGGATCATATTGTATTTGCGTACAATCGCATGCTCAAAGGCTTGGAAATTAAAAACCCCTTTCTATCGGAAACAAAGGTATTGTATCCATTTGAATATGAGATTGCTTCAGAAATCGTTGACTATTTGAATCAGCATTTAGAGGTGCAATTACCAGATGGTGAAATCGGTTTTATTGCATTACATGTCCATAGTGCTATTACCAATAAAAACCTCTCGGAAATTAATAAGTATTCGCAACTCGTCACCCAATTTGTGGACATTATTGAAAAACAATTAAAAATAAAAGTAGATAGAACAGGAATTGAGTATACCCGACTTGTTCGCCATATTCGCTATACCATAGAACGAGTGTTAAAGGGAGAAACGGTGGAAGAGCCAGCAAAAATTGCTTCTCTCTTGAAAAAGGAATACCCTACGTGTTATAATCTAGCTTGGAAATTGATTAAAATGATGCAACAAACGTTGAAACAACCTGTTTATGAGGCTGAAGCCGTGTATTTAACAATGCACTTACAGCGACTATATCAAAAATATGAATCATAATTTAATTTTCCGTGTTACTGATTCGATCAGGCATGAGTGGAAAGATTATGAACTAGGACAGTAGGATATACTAAAAATCCTACTGCTTATTTCTGATCTCTACTCATGCCTTTTTTGTTTTCGTATAGTTTTGATGAAAAAATGTCCTATGTGAATAGATGCAGTGTTGTTTTCTTAAACTATTTTTAATGTTTGTTGATATAAAAGGAGGAACTAGCATGTTTAAAAAGGCTTTTGGTGTTTTACAAAAAGTCGGTAAAGCACTGATGCTTCCAGTGGCCTTGTTGCCAGCAGCGGGTTTGCTATTAGGTTTTGGTAATGCTGCACAACAAGAAACCATGTTGCAATATTTACCGTTTTTAGAAGCGGATTGGATTCAGCTCGTTGCGACTGTCATGGAGGATGCTGGAGGTATTATTTTTGATAATTTAGCACTGATTTTCGCTATTGGTGTGGCAATTGGATTAGCTAGTGATGGAGCTGCCGGATTAGCTGCATTAGTTGGTTACTTAGTATTAAACCAGGTTATGGGATCGTGGATAAATGTAACACCGGAAATGATTGAGTCTGATCCAGGATTTGCCTCGGTTTTAGGTATACCTACCTTACAAACAGGAGTGTTTGGCGGGATTATTGTCGGTTTAATCGCTGCATTTTGTTATAATCGTTATCACGATATTGAGATGCCATCTTTTCTTGGATTCTTTGCTGGAAAAAGATTTGTACCGATTGTAACAGCAGCCTTCTCATTTATTGCAGGTATTGCACTATTATTTATTTGGCCACCTGTACAAGATGCGATGAACAGCGCTTCTTACTGGTTAATTGAAGAAGGAACGTATCTAGCTGTATTTTTCTTTGGTTTTATAAAAAGATTACTCATTCCATTTGGGCTACACCACATTTTCCATGCACCATTTTGGTATGAGTTCGGTTCCTATACTACCGAAGCAGGTAATTTGGTTCGCGGTGATATGACTATCTTTTTCGCCCAGTTGAAAGACGGTGTGGAAATAACAGCAGGTAATTTCATGGCTGGTGAATTTCCTATTATGATGTTTGGATTACCAGCTGCAGCATTAGCGATGTATCACACTGCTCGACCTGAAAAGAAAAAGCTAGTAGCTGGTTTGTTAGGTTCTGCGGCATTAACCTCATTTTTGACAGGTATTACAGAGCCGCTTGAATTTTCATTTATGTTTGTTTCACCTATTTTATTCTTTTTACACGCATTATTGGATGGTCTTTCATTCGTATTAATGACACTGTTTAGTGTGAATGTAGGTTATACATTCTCCGGAGGTGCGATTGACTTTGCTTTATTTGGCATTTTACCAAATAAAGAGCCGTGGTGGATCACGATTCTGCTTGGGTTAGCGTTTGCTGTCATCTACTACGTGGTTTTTCGCTTCTTTATTCAGAAATTTAATTTGATGACGCCAGGTCGAGAAGAAGTAAAGGACGAAGAAACAAGCAACGTTGGTCAAACTGGCGAGCTTGCCTTTGATGTACTAGAAGCGATGGGCGGGCAAGAAAATATTGCTCATCTGGACGCATGTATTACTCGTTTACGTGTTTCTGTTAATTCGATAAAGAAGGTTGACAAAGAAAGATTGAAGAAATTAGGCGCTTCAGGGGTTTTAGAAGTTGGAGATAATATTCAAGCTATCTTTGGACCACGTTCAGAAACGATTAAAGGTCAAATGCAAGATATTATGTCTGGAAAAACACCGCGCCCAGTTGAAACAGATCAGGAAGCTGAAGTTCAACAGCAGATTGAAGAAGTGAATCCGGAAGCATTGCAAAATGAAGAGGAAAGAGAGACAATTGTCTCCCCGATGAAAGGGGAATTACTTCCAATTACGGAGGTTCCTGACCAGGTATTCTCAGATAAATTGATGGGGGATGGCTTTGCAATTGCTCCAGAAGACGGGCTCGTCGTTGCACCTGTAAATGGTAAAGTAGTTAATGTATTCCCAACGAAGCACGCTATTGGTATGCAATCGGATAGAGGAAAGGATATTCTTATCCATGTAGGTATTGATACGGTAAACTTAAAAGGAGAAGGCTTCGAAACTCTTATAGAAGAAGGAGAAAGAGTAGAAGCAGGACAACCTCTGCTAAAAGCTGATTTGTCGTTTATCCAAAGTAAAGGAATGCCGACAATTACACCAATTGTATTTACTAACTTAAAAGAAGGCCAACAAGTAACGCTTGAAAAAAGTGGTAAAGTAGAAGCGAAAGAGGCCGATATTATTAAATTGTAATTCAAAAGCCAATTAGGGTAGCAAACCCTAATTGGTTTTTTCATAAGATAAGAAACCACCATGGCTCGCCTAGAGCGCGAGCCACCATCTATGATGAAAACTTTTGCTTTATAATGTTTAGATTCTTAAAATACTGTTTAAAATAAATGAGTTAGATAAGTTAAATAGAGTTATTTTTTCATACAAAAGTATAAAATGATGTGCTTATAGATAGCCAAATAACAGAATAGCCACGTCCCGTTCCATCGTCCAGCAACGATGCGACTTTAGAAATGCGCCCTACGATAAGGCATCATCGGTTCGTCGCAAAGAGGAAGGCCGACTAAAAACGGGCTTGCCGCTCAGGCGTCGGCATACCCCTGTTTTTAGTGGCATGATTCCTTTATCTTTAGTTGATTCGTTCCATTCGCTACGTTGCTAAACGGGCGCCCCGAGCCTTTGTTCAAAGATAGGAAAGTATAAAATTTGTTGCTTTGGGATAAGGGAATAACTGAATAGCCACGTCCGGCTTCAGCGCCCAGCAACTAGGCGACTTCACGAAATCGCCCTACGATAAGTCATCATCGGTTCGTTACCTCACCGCGATTCCTTTATCTCAGTTGATTCGTTCCATTCGCTACGTTGCTTAACGGGCGCTTGCGCCTTTGTTCTTTGTCCAGTAGTGTGTTGATGTTAGCGTATGTGTTCTAGTGCAAGTTTTGTAAAACTGTGGCATATTTGTTTTTAAACAAAATACCGAGTACTCCTGCCTTTTAACGTTTTATTTAACGATCAGAAAACAAAGGGAACTACTAAATCTCCGTTTCCCTTCATACACTATATAAATGCTTAAGATAAAGGGGGCAGGATCCATGAACAACTTGAAAGTAGCGATTATTGGAGGAGGATCATCGTATACACCGCAATTGATTAACGAATTTATTCAACAACATGAAGCGTTACCTGTCAAAAAAATTTATCTTGTAGATATTTTAGCAGGGAGAGAACGTCTATCGGTTACGGCTTCATTTGCAAAGCGTATGGCTGAACAGGCAGATTGTGATATAGAAATTATTGAAACGCTCGACAGGCGAGAAGCGATTAAGGATGCTAATTATATTATTACACAAATCCGAGTTGGCGGATTAAAGATGCGGCGCGTGGATGAAGCATTATGTTTAAAGCATGGTATGATAGCTGAAGAAACTTCAGGTCCAGTTGGTTTTATGAAAGCTCTGCGAACCATTCCAATCCTACTTGATATTTGTGAAGACATTGAAGAACTTGCGCCTGACGCTTGGTTAATTAATTTGACGAATCCTTGTAGTATTGTAACGGAGGCGATTGATAATTATACCAATGTTAAAGTAGTCGGTATAAATGAGGGACCTACTGTTTTTCGTAACCGTTTTTCCAAAACATATGGGGTAGCGAAAAAAGATATTAGTATGCAGCTAATAGGGACAAGTCAATTGCTATGGGTTACGGAATTATACGTCCAGGGAAAAGCGAAGCTAACAGATGCAATGCTTTATAAAAAATTGCATATGCGTAATCAAAAGGATATTTCTATGGATCCATATTTTTTACAAACATTTGGTGCAATAGGAGGGGAATACCAGCCATACTATTATCAAGCTGACCAGATTTTAGAACAACAATTAGAAGCATACAAACAGGGAGCCCTTCCTTCTGATTTTGAACAGGAAGAAGAAAAGCAATTATTTTCTATATATAAACATGCAAAAACGATTGAATTGCCAAAGGGAATAGAAAAACGGCGAGGCGCTGGGTGTTCGGAAGCGGTTATCCAAGTTATGAAAACGATCCACTATGATTTGAAACAAGTACTAGCGGTCAATATTAGAAATAATGGAGCAGTAGAGGGTTTACCTGATAATGTCTGTATTCAAGTCAATAGTGTAGTGGAAAGACATAGGATTACACCCGTACAAATAAGCGAGGTTTTACCTCATATACGTGGGCTATTGCAATATATAAAAGCTTATGAATCATTAACAGTGGAAGCCGGTACCTCAAGAAATATTGGCGTAGCAATCCAAGCCATGGCACTTCATCCATTTGTCCCATCAGCTGAAACAGCACATGCACTGCTTCAGGACATGTTTATTGAAAATGAAGCCTATTTTCAGCCGGTCATTTATTAGTTTTCATGGGGGAACTGTAGTAGTGAAAAAGAAATAACCAAATATATGCTTGAGCAAGGGAAATTCCAGTAATAGGAAGTTTCCCTTGATTATCACTTTTACGGTACAGAGATGCTTGACGGTAAAAACGTTTAATCTAGATTACCAATCGATACGTATTTTGTTTCTAAATACGGTTCAATGCCTTCAAGACCACCTTCACGACCGAGTCCACTCTCTTTCATCCCGCCAAATGGGGCATGAGCTGCGGAAGGTCCTCCGTCATTCCAACCGACAATTCCATAATCTAATTGCTCATACAAATAAACGCCAGTCCGATAATCGTTTGTGAAAAAGTATGCTGCAAGACCAAATGGCGTGTTGTTCGCGATGGTAACAGCTTCTTCAAGTTCTGTAAATGTCGTTATCGGAGCTACTGGTCCAAACGTTTCCTCGTGCATAATCGTCATATCTTCCGTTACATGGCTCAGTATCGTAGGGTGTACAAAATAATAGCCTTTTTCACGATTTGCTTCAAATGTATCACCTAATAATACTTCGGCACCTTTTTGCTTTGCATCGTTAATCTGTTCGATAATCTTATCGTAGCCTTGCTCATTAATAATTGGACCGATATCGGTATTTTCTTCCAAACCATTTCCTACTGCTAATTGCTTTGCATGCTTTACAAATGCTTCAGAAAATTGCTCAGCAATATCTTTGTGAACAATAATTCGATTGGCACATACGCAAGTTTGTCCAGCATTACGGAATTTCGAAGCAACGGTTTGTTTTGCTGCGAATTCAATATCCGCATCTTTAGCGACAATTAAAGGAGCATGCCCTCCAAGTTCCATAGTCACATGTTTAACTGTAGCCGCGCTGCCTTTAATTAAATTTTTTCCAACAGCAGTAGATCCCGTAAAGGTGATTTTTCGTACATATTCGCTTTCTGTGAATACATCTCCAATTTGTTTCCCGGAACCGACTACATATTGAATAGCGTCTTGTGGTATACCTGCTTCATGTGCTAATTCAATAATGCGAATGCCAGTAAGTGGGGTTTCTGAAGCAGGTTTGACAATAAAAGTACATCCCGCTGCAAGCGCAGGTGCAGCCTTTCTTGTCATCATTGCTGCAGGAAAATTCCAAGGAGTAATCGCAGCAACTAAACCAACTGGTTGTTTACGAATGAGGATTCGTTTTGATTCTGTATTTGCTGGAATCGTCCTACCATAGATTCGTTTAGCCTCTTCCGCGTACCAATCAATATAGCTTGCTGCATATTCCACTTCTCCATAAGACTCTCTTAATGGTTTTCCATTTTCTTTGGTCATAAGTTTAGCAAGTTCATCTTTCTTTTCCCTAATTTGTAACGCCCAATTTTGCAGTAACTCCGACCGTTTGTGTGCGTTTGTTTTTGCCCAAGTCGGAAAAAAAGCGTACCCTCGATAAAGAGCCTCCTTAACCTCCTCCTCAGACCAAGCTTTTACTTCTTCAAGAACTTCCCCAGTAGCTGGGTTTTTAACAATAATTTTGTTTGCCAAAATGGAAACTCCTTTCTCTATAAGATTAAAATTAAATTTATCCCGCATGTAAGATGCTGTATTACTTCAAGAGTATAAACAAAGTCAAAGCGAGAGATCACAGCACCTGAATGTCCAATTCGTTCAAGAGCTTTTGATACCCTTATGGTACAAAGACATTCGTATGTGATAAAGGAAAACTCCTGCTGAATGAAATTTCACTTTATTCTAGTATATTCCTTCATAAAGAAGAAAGAAAACATTTGCATCTTAATAGTTTGTTTTCTATCGAAAAGTAACGGTTTCCGTCTCAAGACGGAAAAAGTCTCTGTGTAGTTATCCCTTTCATAAACTAAACTAAAGATAAGAAGTATAAAATGAGGTGCTTGAGGATAACGAAATAACCGAATAGCCACGTCCGGCTTCAGCGCCCAGCAACGATGCGACTTCACGAAATCGCCCTACGATAAGTCATCATCGGTTCGTTACCTCACCGTGATTCCTTTATCTTTAGTTGATTCGTTCCATTCGCTACGTTGCTAAACGGGCGCTTGCCGCCTTTGTTCCACTATAGGAAAGGGAGTATAAGATTTTTTGGTTTATAGTATAAGAAAAACAAAGGCTTCCGCCATAAGACTTGGCGACAAGCCAAGTTTTTCTAATAAGATAAGAAAGTATAAAATTTGTTGCTTTGGGATAAGGGAATAACTGAATAGCCACGTCCGGCTTCAGCGCCCAGCAACTAGGCGACTTCACGAAATCGCCCTACGATAAGTCATCATCGGTTCGTTACCTCACCGTGATTCCTTTATCTTTAGTTGATTCGTTCCATTCGCTACGTTGCTAAACGGGCGCTTGCGCCTTTGTTCGGAAAATAAGGTATGGACTCTTACCATTCAATATGGTGGTCGCAAAAGACATTACTGTTACGGATATGGTACGGTAGTAGGTAGAGAAGGGTAAAAAAAGCTGTATGAGTACCTCAGTCTACGACTTTTTTTATCCTTTATTTCTAAATGTGTCTTTTTAAACCCGTACTCTAAACAGACTAGTTAAATGACGATACAAGTGGGTGTAACAATGAATAGCAGACAAAGAAAGTTGTTAGTGATCTTATTATCTAATGACAAACGTGCATTATTAATTAAAGATCTCGCTAACCAACTCCAATATTCAGAGAAAACTGTCCGTAATGATTTACAAATTATTGATGCATATCTTCATGATTATGCATCTGCTAATTTAATTCGAAAGCCGGGAACAGGTGTATATTTAGAAATAGAAAAAACCGATCAAACAAATTTATTCCATGCACTTTTTCATAAAGGAAAATCAGAGCATGAACGGGTTATGGAAATAGCTTATCGGTTACTCACTGATGAAAGACCAGTTACTTTACAACAGCTAAGCAATGAGCATTATGTCAATCATACTGTTATAAAAAATGATATCGAATCGATCCAACAATGGTTCGATAGTTTTGGACTAGTAATAGAGTCGAGGCAAAAGCTAGGGCACTATTTAAAGGGAGAGGAACTAAATAAGCGCATCGCTTTGGCGCATATAGAAGATGTGACAAATCAGCCAACGACATTTTTATCACATATATTCGCTCCGTTTGAAATTGCTACAGTGAGGCAAACATTGGATAGAATGCTAGACCTTTGGGAGATTCCAATTACAAGTAATGCAATAGAAAATTTAGTTGTTCATATCCTTATTATTGTACAAAGAACGAAGCATAAGTGTCCTATACGTATTGAGGAGAAAAATCAGTCCATTATGAAGACGAAAGAATATCAAGCAGCTGTTTGGTGTGTAAAGCAATTGCAAGAAAAGTTCGGAATTTCCTTTGCAAACGATGAGATCACTTATTTAACGTGGCATTTACGTGGTAGTAAGAAGTATTCAGCGCAAACGCCATCCAAAGAAGAAACAACGAAACAAATTTCATCCATCATTATTGAAACGATGCATCACTTAACACGTGTATCTTTTTCTGAAGATGAACAATTAATGAATGGGCTTGAGATTCATTTAGAGGCTGTCATCAATCGTTTCATATACGGCTTGCCTATTACAAATCCCTTGTTACAGGATATTAAAAAGATGTATCCGTATATGTTTAGCATGGTGACACTTGCGATGGAGAAGGTAAAGGAGGAAATTCAATATGATATACCTGAAGAAGAGGCTGCTTATATTGTCCTTCATTTTCAGGCTTCCATAGAAAGAATAGACGCACAAAAACACGTAATCCCGAGAGTATTAATTGTTTGTGATATGGGAATAGGTATGTCCAGGTTACTTCAAGCGAAAGTAGAAAAACAGTATCAGGAATTGGAAGTTGTAGGAGCTATTGGTAAAGCTGATGTTCAAAATGTTATCAAGCAAAAGCAAGTGAATTTAATTATATCGACGACGCCCTTGGAACAAATAAGTGTTCCTACCGTTATTATATCCCCGCTGCTAGAAGCAACCGATAAAGAAAAACTGCAAAAATTTCTCAAGAAAAAAACGGTAGAAGCTTCTGTTTTATCCGCTGCTCCTCATGTAATATATGAGTTTATTGACGAGAATCTTCTATTTATTAATATCCATCCACAGCATCGTTTTCAAGTAGTAGAAACGCTTGGTAATGCATTATTTAAACGGGAAAAGGTAGAGCAGTCCTATGTTCATCAAGCACTTTTACGAGAGAGGAAATCGGCTACAGCAATTGGAGGAGGAATAGCTATTCCACATGGTGACCCTACACTTGTTCTTACATCTACCATTGCGATTGCTGTTTTAAACGAACCGTTGGAATGGGGAAAAGAAAAAGTATCCATTGTTTTTATGTTAGCTTTAGCAAACGAAAAAGCGAATCCAATTAAAGCAATTATTCATAAATTGTCCGCCCTTTCCAAAGATCCAATAACATTGAATGCTTTATTAAGTGCTAATGACAAGCAGGAATTTATCCGAATTTTGACTGAAAAACAATTGTAATGTATACACATTGTTACCACATGGCTATAGTGTAATAAATAAAAGGAATGAACTGCAACGA
Organism: Virgibacillus sp. 6R; assembly: GCF_001895305.1. NCBI lineage: Bacteria > Bacillati > Bacillota > Bacilli > Caryophanales > Bacillaceae > Virgibacillus > Virgibacillus sp. 6R. Next base: position 3,755,418 of record NZ_CP017762.1, read on the forward strand.
AAATATAAAAACAAAACTTCCCTAGTTCCGGAAATAATAGAGAATATATATTTGCTAGACGTGCTATATACTACACTTATAAGCATTATTAATTTATAAATAGATGAGTAGGAGGGCATGTTTATGAAAATAATTGCTGTTACAGCCTGTCCAGTAGGCATTGCTCATACGTATATGGCAGCTGAGAATTTGCAAAAAGCGGGGGGAAAACTAGGTGTTGAAATCAAAGTTGAAACACAAGGGTCCATTGGTGTAGAAAATGCATTAACGGATAAGGATATTGAAGAAGCAGATGGAGTGATTATTGCAAGTGATAAAGAAGTAACAAAGGAACGCTTTATTGGAAAGCGATTAATTGCTACAGGGGTGCAGGATGGGATAAAAAGACCGGAAGAATTAATCCAGCGATTTGTTACAGAAGACGTCCCTGTATATCAAGCTGATTTAATGTCAGTAGAAGACGTGAAAAAGCAGAAAAAAGAAAATCCAATATACCGCCATTTAATGAGTGGGGTTTCTTATATGATTCCATTTATTGTAGTCGGTGGATTGTTAATAGCACTTGCACTAACCTTAGGTGGTGAACAAACGCCAGGGGGAATCGTTATTCCTGAAGATTCATTCTGGAAAAAGGTTGAAGAAATTGGAGCAGCTTCTTTTAGCTTTATGGTTCCTATATTGGCTGGTTTCATTGCGGTTAGTATTGCGGATCGTCCAGGTTTAGCGCCAGGAATTATTGGTGGCTTTATAGCTGCAAATGGTAGTTTCTATGGAAGTGAAGCTGGTGCTGGCTTTATTGGCGGGATCATTGCAGGCTTTCTTGCAGGATATATTACATTAGCTATTAAAAAAATTAAAGTTCCTCAGTCTATGCAACCGGTAATGCCAATAATTTTTATTCCAATTTTGGCAACCTTAACAGTCGGCTTACTATTTGTATATGTTGTTGGTGCACCAGTAGCTCAAGTGTTTGAATCGTTAACTGTTTGGTTGGAAGGAATGCAGGGAGCAAGTTCCATATTGCTCGCTTTGATTCTTGGAGCTATGATTTCAATTGATATGGGTGGACCTTTTAATAAAGTTGCATTTTTATTCGGCTCTGCTATGATCGCAGAAGGAAACTATGAAATTATGGGTCCAATTGCTGTAGCAATTTGTATACCACCATTAGGTATGGGACTGGCAACATTTATCAATAAGCGTAAATACCAAGCAGCGCAACAACAAGCTGGGAAGGCAAGTTTTACAATGGGCTTATTTGGAATTACCGAAGGAGCGATTCCGTTTGCTGCTCAAGATCCACTACGGGTTATTCCAAGTATTATGGTTGGCTCCATGACAGGTTCAGTGATAGCTATGATGGGAAATGTCGGCGATCGAGTAGCTCATGGTGGACCTATTGTTGCCGTTTTAGGAGCTGTCGACAATGTACTCATGTTTTTTGTTGCTGCTATCATCGGTACGGTTGTTACTGCATTGTTAGTTAATTTCCTTAAAAAAGATGTTATCGGAGAAAGTGAAGCAAAAGGTGGTACAAATCAACAAGAAAGAACAGAAGAGGATCAAGCTAAATCAACTGAAATTACAAAGCTAACGGATATTGTAACAAATGATTTAATTCATGCAGATCTTAAAGGTTCGACAAAAGAAGAAGTAATGGATGAACTCATAGCCAGCATGAAGCAATCTGGAATATTAAGTGATGCGAAAGCGTATAAGCAAGCTGTCATCGCCCGCGAGAATGAAGGTACAACGGGGATGGGTATGAATATTGCTGTTCCGCATGGTAAATCAGAAGCAGTCCGAAAACCAGCTGTTGCCTTTGGAATTCAACGTTCTGGCGTTGATTGGGAGAGCTTAGACGGTACTCCGGCTAAATTAATATTTATGTTAGCTGTTCCAAAAGAAAAAGCGGGTGACGATCATCTGAAAATTTTACAAATGCTATCGCGTAAATTAATGGATGACAATTACAGACAGAAGTTACTAAATGTAACAACAAAAGAAGAAGCGTATCATTTATTAGCGGAAATTCAATAAGCACATAAATTTTTGCGGTCAGTGTCTATTTCACTGATTATGCATGTTTATAAATGACTAATAAATAAAAAAATACGGGTTGCTAACCATTTCTTCCTAGTAGAATCTGAAAAGCTTAACGTGAAAGAGAAAGAGATTTTAGTTCCATCCCTTTCTCTGGTATAATAAAGGCGGTTCAAACTGTCGAATTATCTTAGGGGTAAATAGTTTCTACATGAAGCGGGCATAGCCAATGCGAAGTAAAACCGCTTAAGTGGGTTGTGTACTAGCTGGGCGATTTAATTGTCGAAAAAACGTAGCTGCATCGTTTGAAGTTTTGGACCGCATTTCAACTATGTCTATACAATTGGAGGAATGAAATGTGTATCAAGAGCCGATCTTTTTAAAACCTGTATTTCAAGAACGAATATGGGGAGGAGACAAATTAAAGCCTCTGTTTCAGTATGATATCCCATCTAACCAAACAGGGGAAGCGTGGGTAATTTCTGCTCATCCGAATGGACCAAGTGAAATTGTGAACGGACCTCTGTCTGGTCAGACATTAGCAGATGCTTGGAACAATCATCGTGAACTTTTTAACAAAGATTCTAATAATAATGAAGCGTATCCGCTGTTGGTGAAAATATTAGATGCAAATGATAATCTGTCTGTGCAGGTACATCCAGATGATACATATGCAAGAGAAGTAGAAAAACAACCCTATGGGAAAACAGAATGCTGGTACGTTTTACAAGCAGAGCCGGAAGCAGAACTGATTTTAGGACATCATGCAAAAACAAAAGAAGAATTAACAAAAATGATGGATGAGGGTAAGTGGGACCAACTGTTACGGCGGATACCTGTGACAGCAGGTGACTTTGTTTACGTACCTAGTGGCACCATTCACGCAATAGGTAAGGGAATTGTTTTACTGGAAACGCAGCAAAGCTCGGATATTACCTATAGAGTGTATGATTATGAACGTGTGGATAACAATGGAAATACAAGGGAATTACACTTAGATAAGGCAAAGCAGGTTACCAATATTCCACATCAAACTCCGGTTATTGATCAGAAACAAACGCAAAAAGAAAATTTACAAATGAAGCGTCTTGTTCAAGAAAAATATTTTACTGTATATCATTGGAAAATAAATGGAGAAGTGACGCAGCAATTAGATGTTGATTTTCTGCAATGCAGTATCATTTCAGGAACAGCAGAAATTGAAATAGATGAGAAAACTTATGCTTTGAAAAAAGGAGATAATTTTATTCTTCCACACAGTATAAGTACGTATCGATTAATTGGAGATGCAGAATTCATTGTGTCGCATACGTAAAACATACAATGTATATTGAATGTAAGCTATCCTTGCAGTACTAACATTCAGTAGGAGATGAAAAATCCTACTGAATGAAGTTTTTATACATTATTCACCTTTTCATATAGAAGTAGAAAGAACACTGGCTAAAAGGAGCGTGTATAAATCTTAATCGTCTGTATCAAAATATAAAAAACCTAAATATAAGTTGGTGATTTATATAGTGTACAGGAGATTTTTGCAAGTTTGTTGCGCAATTTTTTTATGCACTCTAGCGGTTGAGTGGTTGGAAAAAACAAGTAGTTCCCATGCAGCTACTCTGCATAAATGGGAGAAAGTCAGTACAGATGTAAATATGATACATACGGGAAGCCATGAGTTTACGTATTGGAAGAATTTTATGAGGCATACGCGAACTTGTGACATATCTCAAAAGCTGAAAACAATCGTGTATTATTGTGATTTACATAATCACACAAAATCGGAATCTATTCATATAGAAACAGTGCATAGTGAACGACATTCTTAATTGATATTTTAGCCTGCCACGTTTAAGCCTAAGTAGGCTCTTGCATTCATGACTTGTTGTTTTAAAGTTCACACAAACACTAGAACTTGACTAAAGATAGTTTTTACCTAAGTTGTATATTTTTGGTTTTTGCTTCTTGTGAAGCTACTCCCTCTCATCACGCAGAAGCGCATCTATTTTGGAGATATCTTTATAAGGAATTAAAATGTAGATGATGTCTTTTTTCTGCAGTTTCATTTTTGCTGTCGGGGAGAGAGCTTGTCCTTCGCGCACAATTAAAATGATATTGGCTTTAGGCGGAAAGTCAATATCAGCAATTGTTTTTCCTTTTATCTGATTGGATTTTCCGATTTGATATTCTACTACCTCTAGCTCTTTTTTTCCTATAGATAAAAGATCTACAATGTGTAGTGGATTTGTACCTGCTGGCCTTGCTAAACCAAGTTTTTTACCAAGCCAAGGTAAAGAAGTTCCTTGTATGACACTTGATGTTAACACGATAAAGAATATGATATTGAAATAAAGCTGGCTATGCTCTAATTGAGCAAGCATTGGAAACAACGCAAGTACAATGGGAACAGCGCCTCGCAGGCCCGCCCATGATAAAAAGCATTTTTCTTTCCAATTAAAAGCTGCACCTATTAAAGCGATGTAGGTCGCAATTGGGCGAGCAACGAGCATCAATGTAAAAGAAAGCAGTAAGCCCTTAATAATAATCGAAATGGAAAACAAGTCAGATGGAATAACAAACATCCCTAAAAGCACAAACATCCCGATCTGTGCTATCCAACTTATTCCTTCGTTAAAACGGAGAATGGTATGCCGTTGATGTAAAGGATGATTACCAATAACAATAGCTGCAATATATACTGTTAGTAAGCCACTTGTCTGAAGTAAAGAACCAAAACTGTAAGCAAACAGTGCAAAAGAAAGTGCCAATAGAGGATATAAACCACTCGAAGATAACGACATACGATGCAGTCCTTTGCTCCCTAATTTACCAATAATAAAACCAAGTATAACCGCCCCGCCCATTTGCCAAGCAAATTGACCGAGAAAGGTTAAGCCAGAAGGACTTTCGTTCGTTATCATTGCGATCAGAGAGGTTGTTAGAAAAACGGCCATCGGGTCATTTGCTCCAGACTCTCCCTCCAACGTATAAGTAATATTATCAGACATATTTTTCCCTTTAAGCATAGCGAAAACGGCAGCGGCATCTGTTGAGCCAACTAAGGCGCCTAATAAAAATGCTTCTGGCCAGCTAAAAGAAAATAGTAGTTTAGCTGTAACACCGATAATAAAGCTTGTCAATAAAACACCTACCGTAGCAAGTGACAACGCTGGGAAGGCATAGGGGCGGATAGATTGCCAGTTGGTCTTGATCCCACCATCGAATAAAATAATAACGAGAGCTAGCATCCCAATTAGCTGAGCTGCTGCAGGGTCACTAAATTGAAATAAATGAATAGTATCACTGCCTAAAACCATACCAATAGCAATAAAAAAGACGAGTGAAGGGGAGTTCACTTTAGTAGAGAATTTTACAGCTATAATACTAAAAATGAGGATTAAAGAAATAGCAAGAATGGTTATGTTTGATTGTTGAATTTCTGGTAGCAAAATGGTATCACTCCCTTTCGTATTTTTGTCTATACCCTGTTGATTATGCAACAACACCTTTTATATGAAAAATAGTATCAAACGAAGTAATAATAGGCTTTAGAAGGGAACAATACTATTTTGTCTACTTGAAATTGATAGTCAGACTTGGCTTTTCTTGCTAAGGAGAGAAATCAAGTCAGCTAAATAGTGCTAAGGACCGGTTTGTTATTGAGAATCCCTTCATTGATGGAAGTTGCACTTTATGCTAATAATAGAAGTAGTCGAAGTGGAGGTATGAGAAATGATTACGCATTTACAAGATACAGTTGTGTTAAATAATGGAGTGAAAATGCCGGGATTTGGACTAGGTGTGTATAAAGTGAAGGATGGAAGAACAGTTAAAACAGCAGTCCACGCAGCATTGGAAAATGGTTACCGTTTAATTGATACAGCCTCTTTTTATGATAATGAAATAGGGGTTGGAGAAGCTCTCAAGGAAGCGAATCTTCCTCGTGAAGAATGGTTTATTACGACAAAGGTATGGAATGATCAACAAGGATATGAGGCAACAAAAAAAGCATTTGAATGTAGTTTGCAAAAGCTTGGATTAGATTATATCGATTTATATTTAATCCACTGGCCAGTGAAAGGGATGTACGTAGACACGTGGAAGGCAATGGAAGAACTTTATGATAGCGGAAAAGTACGCGCAATCGGTGTTAGTAATTTCCATCAACACCATCTAGGAAATCTAATGGCTAATAGTGAGATTGTTCCTGCGATTAATCAGGTAGAATATCATCCACATTTAACGCAAGAGACATTGCATGCGTTTTGCAAACAACATGGAATTCAGTTAGAAGCATGGTCGCCTTTGAAGCGAGGTCAATTAATGGATGATCCATTTTTGATAAGTTTAGGCAAAAAATATAGAAAAACAGCTGCGCAAATTATTTTGCGCTGGAATATTCAAAACGAGGTTATCACGATTCCGAAATCTACCAAACCTAGTAGAATTAAAGAAAATGCTGCTATATTTGATTTTTCACTAACGGAAGAAGAAATGAAAGAAATTAATAGTTTAAATAAAAATGATCGAAGCGGCACAAATCCTGATAGTTTTGACTGAGGATAATTACTTTCTACAAGGCTGGGTTACAAATCCACAGTGTTGCTTTCAGTATAAATTACTATACAAAAAAGCTCAAGAGATAGCGAACCTCATGTACTTAATATACAAGGCTGGGACATAAGCAAAGACTAAATAGCAAAAGCCGAATAATCCATTTACCTCGCATATAAGTTGCTGTAAGACTCTCACTTTAAAAGTTGAAAATTCGTATTGCAAGAAAGTCTAAGAGGGAGATGACAGCACCAAAAAGCCCGATTTATTTAGAGCCTTTAGGTCATACCATTACGGTACTAACATTCAGTAGGATAACGGAATGAAGGTTCACTTTATTGTTCGTTTTTTAATCAGCTGTTTTAGTTATGTTCCAGTCGCTTCTTCCATCGTCCACGATACTTTTCTAGCATTAACAAAAATGGATTCGCGCATGTTGGCTCATTTTCGAGCACTAGCCAACCGGATTCGAGTAAAGCGCCCACCATTTCGAGCATCCTCATACCCAATTGAGCTGTTTTCTGCTTACAAAATAATATCCTCTACTGGTAAAAACTTCATTCTGATTGCACAATTTAATTTTTAAAGTAGGACGAGAAAACTGTGGTACTTCAGTACACACCTGTACAGAGGCGATGCTGAAAATCAACAGATGACCAAGAGAAAATCCTCTTTTTCTTTACATAATTAAAAAAATACATTGAAGTATTTGATAATTAGGCATATAATAATCCGAAAGAAAGGTGGGGTTTTATTGGATAAAGATTTGCGAATTAAAAGTCATGTATTTAGTGATGGTGTCATGCGAGCGCCGAATCGGGCGATGCTGCGAGCTGTCGGTGTGTCAGATGATGATTTTAAGAAGCCGATGATAGGGGTCGCCAGCACATGGAGTGAAGTAACCCCATGTAATATACATATCGATGATTTGGCTCGCCAGGCAAAAGAAGGGGCTCGAGAAGCGGGAGGAGTTCCATTAATTTTTAATACGATCACTGTTTCTGATGGCATCTCGATGGGAACACAAGGAATGCGTTATTCTTTGCCGAGTAGAGATTTGATTGGTGATTCCATTGAAACAGTTGTAGGTGCGGAAAACCTCGATGGTTTAGTAGCTATTGGCGGTTGTGATAAAAATATCCCTGGCTGTATGATTGCGATTGCTAATGCCCAAGTACCTGCCGTTTTTGTATATGGCGGAACAATTGCGCCAGGTTCCCTAAATGGTAAAGACATTGATTTAGTTTCGGTTTTTGAAGGGGTTGGTAAGCATAATAATGGTGCGATTAACGATGAAGAGTTACGTCAAATAGAGTGTAGTGCTTGTCCTGGAGCAGGTTCATGTGGCGGGATGTATACAGCAAATACAATGGCTTCCGCTATAGAGGCCATCGGTATGAGTTTGCCAGGAAGTTCTTCCAACCCTGCAGAATCACCAGAAAAATCCAAAGATTGTGTTAAAGCTGGAAAAGCAGTTTACCGTTTACTAGAAAAAGGAATTTATCCGAAAGATATTATGACTAAAGAAGCGTTTGAAAATGCGATTACTGTTGTAATGGCATTAGGTGGGTCAACAAATGCGATTTTGCATTTACTAGCTATTGCTCATGCTGTAGAAGTTGATTTAACCATTGAGGACTTCAACCGTATTCAAGCTAAAACGCCACATTTGGCAGATTTAAAGCCAAGTGGCAAGTATGTGATGCAAGATTTACATCGTGTTGGCGGTGTACAAGCTGTAATGAAACTGCTTTATGAACATGGCTATTTGCATGGAGATTGTTTAACAGTAACGGGCAAAACCGTTGCGGAAAATATGCAGGAAGCACCTTCATTACAAGAGGGGCAAGAAATTATTATGCCGTTTGAAACTCCAAAACGTAAAGATGGTCCACTTATTGTGTTAAAAGGAAACCTTGCTCCAAGCGGTGCGGTTGCAAAAGTGTCTGGTGTGAAGGTAAGTCGCCATGTGGGACCTGCACGGGTTTTTAATACCGAAAAAGAAGCAACGGAAGCGGTAATGAATAATAAAATAAACGAAGGCGATGTACTTGTAATCCGTTATGTTGGACCAAAGGGTGGACCGGGGATGCCAGAAATGCTGTCTATTTCTGCTATTTTAGTAGGAAAGGGATTAGGAGAAAAGGTTGCTCTATTAACAGATGGTAGATTCTCTGGCGGAACCCATGGATTGGTCGTTGGTCATATTGCACCTGAAGCACAGGATGGAGGACCAATTGCTTTCTTACAAGAGGGAGATATGGTGACAATTGATTCTAACAAAAAGGAAATTTCCTTTGCAGTATCAGATCAAGAAATAACGGAGAGAAAGAAGCAGTGGACGGCACCACCATTGTACAAAAAAGGGGTATTAGGTAAATACGCACATAATGTGTCTTGTTCTTCATTGGGCGCTATTACAGATTATTTAAATAAATAACACCGTTTAGAATTAATATATTGGTTAAATAAGATGTTTCTGAAATTTGTTAAAAGCGCAATATATGTTAAAGATATATTGCGCTTTATTTTTATGCCTATAATCCTGTTAACACAGTTATCCAACTGATATATCGCTTTGTAAAGAAATTGTAATAAAAAGAGAAAAGCGATGATTAACAATGCTGTAAGCGTATACAATAAGTTATTCAAATGCCAAATATCAAAAAACTTTAAAAAATCTGTTGACGCAATGATAAAAACAGTATATTATTAACGGCAATATCAAAATAAAAAATTTAAACAAACGGCAATTTTTAAAATTCAATGTCTCAAAGAAATTATGAATAATTACGGAACGCGATGAAGGGAAAAAAGGAGTATAAGCGCTGTATTCACAGAGATCCGGGGTTGCTGGAAGCCCGGAAATACAATATACTCTGACATCATCTCTGAGTGCTGGACTGAACGGGTGACTTAATAGGCCAGCCAGGTGCAACATCATATGTACCTGTTATCCAAATGAGTTTAGGTTATGTAGTTAAGGATTACAATAACCATTGAACTCGCTAAGTTAGTATTCGTGAGGATGCTAAAAATCTGGGTGGTACCGTGAATAGCAGACGCTTTTCTCCCCAAACACTGTAATTAATGTTGCAGACATAGGGGGAGGAGGGCGTTTTTTGTTATTTTGGTCTTCCCACCCAATTAGTAAGCCAAACTAGAGCAGGATCTACTCGTTCTGTCAAAAAGTAGTGATGTTAATATTTGAATAATCCGAAAATCTCTAAACATAGAGCCGGATTTTCTTATACTCATTTCTGATCAAAGGAGGCACGTAGCAGTGAAAGTTGAGGCAAAGCAGGAAATGGAAAGCACAAAAAATTTAGTGACAGGTGCTGATGTGTTAATTGATGCTTTAGTTAAAGCGGAAGTCGATACCATTTTTGGTTACCCGGGTGGTGCTGTATTACCAATCTATGATGCTATTTATCGCAGTAATGCTCCATTTGAGCATGTTCTCTCTCGTCATGAACAAGGTTCCATTCATGCGGCAGAAGGGTATGCTCGAGTTACCGGGAAGCCAGGAGTTGTGATTGCGACATCTGGTCCAGGAGCCACCAATTTAGTAACTGGAATTACGGATGCCATGATGGATTCTTTACCTCTTGTCATTTTTACAGGCCAGGTAGCTAACAGCGTTATCGGAACGGATGCTTTTCAGGAAGCGGATGTCATGGGAATCACCACACCAATTACGAAGTACAATTATCAAGTAACGGATTTATTAGAGTTACCAAAAGTTGTTAAGGAAGCATTTCATATTGCATCTACTGGCAGACCAGGTCCTGTAGTCGTTGATATACCAAAGAATATTTCATCCCAGCTTTCTGATGCTGTGTACGATGATCACTTTGTACTTCCTGGTTATCAACCAAATAAAAAACCGAATCCATTACAGATTACGAAGCTTACCGAAGCTTTAAGTAAAGCTAAGCGACCATTAATATTAGCAGGTGCAGGAGTCGTTTTTGCAAAAGCCAGTGAACCATTAATTGCGTTTGCGGAAAAATTTAAACTTCCTGTAGCAAATACATTATTAGGACTTGGCAGTTTTCCCGGATCACACGAACTATCGCTTGGAATGGCTGGTATGCATGGGACTTACGCAGCTAATATGGCAATCTACGAATGTGATTTGTTAATTAATATTGGCGCTCGTTTTGACGACCGTTTGACTGGTAATTTAAATCATTTTGCTCCAGTTGCTAAAGTAGCCCATATTGATATCGATCCAGCGGAAATAGGTAAAAACGTATCAACGGAAATCCCAGTTGTAGCAGATGCGAAAGAGGCTTTACAAGCATTGCTTCAAACTTCAGCAGAACCAGGCGATCAAGTATCATGGCGTGATCATTTAGCAACATATCAAAGGGAGTATCCACTTTGGTACGACAGATCGGAAGGATTTATTTCACCACAGTGGTTAATTGAACAAGTTCATCAGCTGTCAAACGGGGAAGCGATTGTAACTACGGACGTTGGGCAACATCAAATGTGGGCAGCACAGTATTATCTATTTGAAAAGCCAAATCGTTGGGTTACATCAGGTGGGCTCGGAACAATGGGCTTTGGTTTTCCGGCAGCAATTGGAGCACAACTCGGAGCTCCAGAAGAATTAGTTGTTTCGATTGTCGGGGATGGCGGGTTTCAAATGACATTTCAAGAGTTGTCCGTAGTAAAAGAAAAAAGGCTTCCGGTGAAAGTGATCATCGTTAATAATCAGGCTTTAGGGATGGTGAGGCAATGGCAGGAAAGTTTTTATGAAAAACGTTACTCGGAATCGCTATTTATGGAAAATCCAGACTTTGTCAAATTATCCGATAGCTATGGTATCCGTGGTATGCGTGTGGAGAAAGAAAAAGATGTACCACAAGTACTACAAGAAGCGTTAACGTACGATGGTCCTGTTGTAGTTGATTGTCGTGTCGTACAGGAAACGTCTGTCTATCCAATGATTGCCCCTGGCAAGGGAATCCACGAAATGATCGGGGTGAGGAAATGAGGCGAATTATTACAGCAACGGTGCAGAATCGAAGTGGTGTGCTGAATCGAATTACAGGTATGCTGTATAGGCGACAATTCAATATTGAAAGTATTTCTGTAGGTGCCTCAGAGACAGAAGGAGTTTCTAAAATGACGTTCGTTGTGGAAATTGAGGATCATCAGAAGCTAGAACAGCTGACAAAGCAATTAAATAAGCAGATCGATGTACTAAAGGTTTCTGACATTACGGAAAAAGCAATTGTAGCAAGAGAATTAGCATTAATTAAAGTCGTTGGAAGCGGGCAGTTACGAGCAGAAATACAAGGAATCATTACACCGTTTCGTGCTTCCGTTATCGATGTGAGCAGAGATAGCTTAACTATTCAGGTAACAGGAAGACCTGACAAAGTAGAAGCACTTATTTCTTTATTAAAACCATATGGAATTAAAGAATTAACAAGAACAGGTGTGACAGCATTTTTACGTGGACAGCAGCCAGCGCAAGTGACAGAACTGAATTCATTTACGATTTAACTAAAGGGAGGAAACAAACATGTCAAAAGTACTTTATGAGCAGGATGTAAACACAGAGGTTTTGAAGGATAAGCGAATTGCGATTGTCGGATATGGATCACAAGGTCATGCCCATGCGCTGAATTTAAGAGAAAGCGGCTTTGATGTTGTTGTAGGACTTAGACCTGGGAAGTCTCAAGTAAAAGCGGAAGAGGATGGGTTCACTGTCCTTTCCGTAGCTGAGGCTGTAAAACAGGCAGAAGTAGTTATGATCCTGTTACCGGATGAACTGCAAACAGCTGTATATAAAGAAAGCATTGAACCAAACTTGCAAGCTGGAAATGCACTTGCGTTTGCACATGGGTTTAACATTCATTTTAGTCAAATCGTACCGCCGTCCAATGTCGATGTATTTCTCGTAGCACCGAAAGGACCAGGGCATTTAGTTCGCCGTACGTATGAAGAAGGAGCAGGAGTTCCAGCACTTTATGGCATTTATCAAGACGTTTCTGGAAAAGCAAAAGAAATTGCTTTGGCTTATGCGCAAGGAATTGGTGCGGCTCGAGCTGGGGTGTTAGAAACGTCTTTTCAAGAAGAAACAGAAACGGATCTTTTTGGCGAACAGGCAGTACTATGTGGAGGAGTTACTAGCTTAATTAAGGCGGGGTTTGAAACATTAACGGAAGCAGGTTATCAGCCAGAAGTAGCCTATTTCGAATGCTTGCACGAGATGAAACTTATCGTTGATCTTCTTTATGAAGGTGGCTTGGAAAACATGCGTTATTCGATTTCGGATACGGCTCAATGGGGCGACTTCGTATCAGGTCCACGCGTAGTGAACGAAGAAACGAAAGCTAGAATGAAAGAAATTTTGCATGATGTTCAGACAGGTGCTTTTGCTAAAGGTTGGATTTTAGAGAACCAAGCGAATCGTCCACAGTTTAATGCAATTAATGCAAAAGAGAATCAGCACCCAATTGAACAGGTAGGAAAGGAGTTACGAGCATTAATGCCTTTTGTTTCAGAACCGTTACAAGCGAAGCAAAATAAACAAAAGGATGTGAATGTTCATGTCACGAATTAACATATTTGATACCACACTTCGAGATGGCGAACAGTCACCTGGTGTCAATTTGAACAAATTGGAAAAATTAGAAATCGCGAAACAGTTAGAGCGCTTAGGCGTTGATCGGATGGAGGCAGGATTTCCTGCTTCCTCTGAAGGCGATTTTCAAGCAGTTAAGTCAATTGCTGATACGATTAAAAACACCTCCGTCACTGCTTTGGCAAGGACAGTGAAATCCGATATTGACATTGCATGGGAAGCGTTAAAAGGGGCAGATGAACCTTGTATTCATATTTTTTTAGCGACATCACCCATCCATATGACGTATAAACTGAAAAAAACTCCTGATGAAGTGATTGCAACAGCAACAGAAATGGTTGCTTATGCAAAGGAAAAATTTTCACAAGTACAGTGGTCAGCAGAAGATGCTTCACGTTCTGATTGGAGCTTTCTAGCACAAATCATTGAAAAAGTGATTGATGCTGGGGCTACAGTTATTAATTTACCAGATACAGTTGGTTATACAACGCCCAAAGAATATGGAGATATGTTTCAGTTTATTCGCTCAAATGTCTCAAATATCAATAAAGCTATACTCTCTTGTCATTGTCATAATGATCTTGGTATGGCAGTTGCGAATTCAATTGCTGCTGTTGAAAATGGGGCAACACAAATTGAAGGAACAATAAATGGTATTGGGGAACGAGCCGGTAATGCTTCCTTGGAAGAGATTGCTGTTGCTCTAAAGATTCGTTCCGACTTTTATCCGTATCAAACGAACTTGAAATTACAAGAAATTAAAAGAACCAGTGATATGGTGGCAAAATTGACAGGAATGTATATCCAAGCAAATAAGGCGATCGTTGGAAGAAATGCGTTTGCACATGAATCAGGAATTCACCAGGATGGCGTGTTAAAGCATGCTTCCACGTATGAAATCATTACTCCTGAACTAGTAGGTGTCCATGCAAATACGTTGTTCTTAGGAAAACATTCCGGTCGTCATGCTTTTAAAGATAAGCTTAAGGAACTAGGTATGGAGCTATCAGAGGAAAATATTAAAAAAGCGTTTGAGTCGTTTAAGCGATTAACTGACCATAAAAAAGAAGTAACCGATGATGATATTTTTACGATTGTAACTGAAATCCAGACAAATACGTCTGCAGTGGATAAATATTCGTTGGAAATGTTTCAACTGCAATATGGATCAAATAATATCCCGACAGCTGCCATTGAGTTAAGAACACCTTCGGGAAAAAAGGTAAAAACCGCATGTACGGGTCAAGGAAGTGTAGAAGCATTGTATAAAACGTTAGAAGCACTGACCGAGGAAGAAACAAGATTAGTTGATTATCAGATTAACTCTGTTGGCGGCGGAAAAGATGCATTAGCAGAATCACGTGTTCAACTAAAGGTTAATGGAGAAACCGTTAATGGCAGAGGTTCAGCACAAGATGTGATGGAAGCTTCCGTGCAAGCATATTTAAATGCAGTGAATCGATATATTATTCAACGGGTGAATGCAGGGAAGAAAGAAATTGTGAAATCTCATTAGAAAAGGGGAAAGGATGTATGAATAAGCAGATTGTTGTTCTTCCTGGTGACGGAATTGGCAAAGAAATTATGAAGTCTGCTGTACGTGTCCTACAAGCGATTGCGGAAAATTTTAACCATCAATTTACCTTTTCCGAGCAGCTTATAGGAGGTGCTGCGATTGATCAAGATCAATCGCCATTGCCGCAAGCAACGATTCAAGCTTGCAAAAAAGCAGATGCAGTTTTACTAGGTGCAGTTGGAGGTGAAAAATGGGACTTACTTCCTGGAGACCAACGTCCAGAAAAGGGGTTGTTGGGTATTCGCAAAGAATTAGGTTTATTTGCCAATTTACGACCGATTAAAGCGTTTAGTCCGTTACTTCATGCATCCCCATTAAAGGAAGAACTTGTTAATGGGAGTGATATTCTCATTATTCGTGAATTGACAGGTGGTTTATATTTTGGTGAGCCGAAAAAAAGAATCCCGGAAGAAAATGCTGTCGTTGATACGTTATATTATACCCAAGAAGAGATAGAGCGAATTATTGATAAAGCCTTTCAAACCGCTAAAACACGAAGGAAACATGTAACCTCTGTGGATAAAGCGAATGTTTTAGAGTCAAGCAGGATGTGGAGAGAGATTGTGGAAGAAAAGAGCAAAGCGTATCCGGATGTCACTGTTAACCATCTGCTTGTGGACGCCGCAGCCATGAAGTTAATTACGAATCCAAAACAATTTGATGTCATCGTCACGGAAAATATGTTTGGTGATATTTTAAGTGATGAAGCGTCCGTTCTGACTGGATCATTAGGCATGCTCCCTTCCGCTAGTGTTCGAACTGACGGGGTAGGTCTATATGAACCTGTGCATGGCTCTGCACCTGATATTGCTGGAAAAGGGATTGCAAATCCGCTCGGCATGATTCTTTCTGCCAGTTCCATGCTACGTCAATCCTTTGGGATGGAACAGGAAGCAGACGAGATCGAAAATGCCATTCAAACGACACTTGAACAGGGCTACCATACACCTGATTTAATGATTAAAAATGGTACTGTGGTCGGTACAGAGGAAATGACAGACTTGGTAATTGGAAACTTAGCAACGAATGAAGCATCAAAATGTATTTGTAATTCCTATGCATAACGTAGAGGAGGTGGGAAATTGACAAAGGCAAAAACGATTATCGAGAAAATTTGGGAGCAGCATACCGTTCATCAGGAAACAGGGAAACCAGATTTGTTGTATATTGATTTGCATTTAATCCATGAAGTGACTTCACCGCAAGCTTTTGAAGGACTGCGAATAAATAATCGACAAGTACGGCGTCCAGATTTGACATATGCCACGATGGATCATAATGTGCCAACGAAGAATAGGGATGTTATTAAGGATGCAGTTTCTCGTAAACAGATGGAAACATTGCGGCGTAACTGTATGGAACATAATATTCCTTTAGCGGATATGTTTCATCCTGATCAGGGGATTGTCCATGTAATTGGTCCGGAGCTAGGCTTAACGCAACCAGGGAAAACGATTGTTTGCGGGGATAGTCATACGTCAACACATGGTGCTTTTGGTGCACTTGCATTTGGAATTGGCACGAGTGAAGTAGAGCATGTATTAGCAACACAAACGATATGGCAGGAGAAGCCAAAAACATTAAATGTTCATGTAGAGGGGGATTTGAGTTCAGGTGTCACTGCCAAAGATTTAATTTTAGCAATTATCGCTAAGTTTGGTGTTCGTTTCGGGACGGGTTACGTTATGGAATACACGGGTGAAGCGATCCGAAATCTTTCCATGGAGGGGCGGATGACGATCTGCAATATGTCGATCGAGGCAGGAGCACGTGCAGGTTTGATTAGCCCTGACGAAACGACGGTGGAGTATTTGCGAGGAAGAGCACATGTGCCACAAGGAGAGGAATTTACGAAAATAACCCAACAATGGCTCTCGTTAGCTACAGACGATGGAGCAGAGTATGATCATTATGTGAGCATCCGAGGAGATGAAGTGGAGCCGCAAGTAACATGGGGAACCAATCCCTCTATGTGTGTTCCTGTAAGTGGTTCAACTCCGAAGATAGATGAAGCAGCATACCCTGAAGATGTAAAGCGGGCGCTTGATTATATGGGATTGTCTGAGAATCAGCCTATTTCATCCATTCATATTGACCATGTCTTTATCGGCTCGTGTACAAATTCTCGGTTAAGCGATTTGCAAAAAGCGGCCTCCATTGTAAAAGGAAAAAAAGTGCATCCAGAAGTTCGT
Organism: Virgibacillus sp. 6R; assembly: GCF_001895305.1. Classification (NCBI taxonomy): domain Bacteria; kingdom Bacillati; phylum Bacillota; class Bacilli; order Caryophanales; family Bacillaceae; genus Virgibacillus; species Virgibacillus sp. 6R. The sequence continues at coordinate 3,772,384 of NZ_CP017762.1, forward strand.
GCGATCGTTGTACCAGGTTCATTCAGTACAAAATTGCAGGCAGAGAAGCTGGGAATTGACAAAATTTTTCAGGAAGCAGGATTTGAATGGCGTGAATCCGGGTGCAGCATGTGCTTAGCTATGAACGATGATGTTGTTCCTCCAGGCGGGCGTTGCGCTTCCACCTCCAATCGGAATTTTGAAGGCAGACAGGGAAATGGAGCTAGGACTCATCTTGTCAGTCCGGAGATGGCAGCCATAGCAGCCATTGAAGGGCACTTTGTAGATGTGCGTGATTATGCAAGTGCGAAAATCACTTCATAAAATGGAAACTTCTGTAGGAAGCTGCTACCTTCATTGGTAGTAGGCTGTCTTAATCAATTGCCCAGCGTTTTCGTTTATCCGGCATGTAACGGCAGGAAGACCTACTGCCCTTCCATGCTATAGAGGTAAACCTGGCAGGATAAATAGAGCATCTACCTGCAAGTCGAATGCCCGATGCTGTTCAGTATCTATAGGTCGTACGCTCGCGGTACTAACCAGCGACGGGGGATAAAAGCCCCTGCGGTTGAAAGATACTTTAATCATATGAAACTATGAGAGTAATGTCCGATAGCTTTGAGCAAATCAGGCATTTGGAGCAGTGAAAATTTACGGAAGAAGGAGGGGAAGCAATGGAAGCCATTCAAAGGCATAAGGGATTGGTATATCCCTTAAACCGAACCAATGTCGATACCGATCAAATTATTCCCAAGCAATTTTTAAAGCGGATTGAACGAACGGGGTTTGGGCAATATCTTTTCTATCATTGGCGCTTTGATGATGATGGAAAGTTGCGTGAAGGCTTTAATCTAAATGATAAACGCTACGAACATGCATCGATTTTACTAGCGGGCGAAAATTTTGGTTGCGGATCTTCAAGGGAGCACGCTCCATGGGCTTTGTTAGACTATGGTTTTCGAGTTATTATAGCGCCGAGTTTTGCAGATATTTTTTATAATAATGCTTTAAAAAACGGCATGATTGTTATCCGAGTTGCCGAAGAGCAGGTGAATCAGTGGATGAGAAAAGCCGAGCAGCAAGCATTTACATTAGATGTAGACTTGGAAAACCAGCAAATCACCGAACAAGATATGGTCTATCCATTTGAAATTCCTTCTTATCATAAGGAAAAATTAATCAATGGTTGGGATGATATTGCATTAACTCTACAACACGAAGAAAAAATTGCGCAGTATGAAAAAAAGTATGAGCTAAAATGAAACTTACAAAAGAGGAAAATGACAGCCTTAATAAGGAGTGTGGGGAAATTGGGGATTGCTTAACAGGTGAAAAGGTATATAATGCGTTGCAGCGACTTGCTCCGCTTGTTCATCGAACACCTTTATTAACATCACAAACGACAAATAACTATTTAGGAAAAAATGTTTATTTTAAAATGGAGAACCAGCAGAAAACAGGTGCTTTTAAATTTAGAGGTGCCACATTCAAATTAATGCAGTTAAAGAAACGACAATTGGATAAAGGTGTTATCACTGCTTCAGCTGGAAATCATGCTCAAGGAGTAGCTTATGCGGCTGCTAAGTTAGGGGCAAAAGCAACCATTTTTATGGCTGAGAAAACACCACTAGCAAAAGTAAATGCAACGCGTAATTATGGCGCCCAAGTCGTTTTATCTGGAGAAACTTTTCAAGAAGCGTATGAAGCCTCTCTTCAGCATCAATTGCAGACAGGGGCTGAATACATTCACCCCTTTGACGATTATGATGTCATGGCTGGTCAAGGTACAATTGCGATGGAATTATTGCGACAAGAGGATCGCATTGATACTATATTGGTTCCAGTAGGTGGCGGTGGATTAATTAGCGGAATCGCTGTTGCAGCAAAACATGTAAATCGCAACATGAAAATTATTGGTGTTCAGGCTGAAGGGGCTGACGCTATTTATAGAAGTTATCATACTGGTAGAACAGAAAATCTTCACTCTGTTTATACCATTGCAGAGGGAATTGCAGTCAAAAAACCAGGTGAACGAACGTTACCAATCATTCGAGAATATGTGGATGATATGGTAACTGTGTCAGACGAAGCCATTGCCTCAGCTATTGTTTATATGCTTGAGCGAAATAAAACATTAATGGAGGGAGCGGGAGCCGCGGCAATTGCTGCCTTATTCGCCCATAATAAGCAGATTAAATCCCGACATTGTGGGGTCGTTGTGAGTGGCGGAAATATGGATATTAGCACCATGCCTAAAATACAACAGCTAGCTGAAAAATTATCCAACCGCGAGCTTGTTCACTCATAATAAACCGGATGACAGAGTGAAAGTCACATGAGCGGTTAAAAACAAACGCCGAGGTTGGGACATAAGCAAATACTATATAGCAAAAGCCGAACAATACATTTATCATTGTTCGGCTTATTTCCATTAAAAAAATTTCTATCATCGCTATGTCAAAATACTTCGCTTTCCGCAGGTCTCTTCAGCTTTATCTTGGGCTAAAGCTTCTGCCCATAATACTTATCAAGAGAAAATCCCCGACCCAATATTTCAGAGGCATTTAAGAAGATGACAAACGAATCGGTTTCTTCGTGTTGCAGAATCTTTTTTAAATGAACTGCTTCTTGTTGTTCAGCAACGCACAGAATCATTGTCTTCTTTTTATCAGAGTAACCACCAATCGATCGCACTTTTGTTAAACCTCGATCCAGTTCCTTACGAATCAGTGATTGAATTCGTTCTTCGTCATCCGTAATAACCATGATCAATTTTGTAGCCGATGTTTGTAGCTGAACGATATCGATCGTTTTACTTGTAATATAAATACACATTAAGGCAAACAGTGTTAATTCTAAGTTGAATACGATAATAGAAGAAATGACTACTAAGCCATCAACGATTAATTGGGAGTAACCGCTGGATAAGCCCGTGAACTTCTTTACAATTTGCGCAATAGCGGCTGTACCACCAGTCGAGCCATTCCCTTTATATACAATGCCTAAGCCAGTGCCCAGCATAATCCCGCCATAGAGCGCACTAAGTAAAGGATTTGTTAAAGTTATTGGGATATCTGCACTTAACCAGATAATGAACGGAACCCAAAATGTACCTACTAACGTTTTCCAACTAAAATCTTTTCCTAACGCCATCCAGCCGATAACAAAGATCGGAATATTAATTATAAATTGAACCGTAGCAGGGCTAATTTGATACAATTCAAAAAGAATAGTACTAACACCAGATATACCGCCTGCTGCTAATTTAGCTGGTAGTAAAAAGATATTATAAGCTAAACCTACCAGTGTAGCACCAATAATAATTTGTGAATACGCGAGTATGGTTGGATTCATTTTTTTTGTAATTGTCGTCATTTATATAAATCCCTCTCTTTAAAAAGCAAAGTAACACGGATATCATTCTAACATGAAGGATATAGACTGTCGACTTTGGTTCATAGAAAGGTAAGAAAATATGGACGAACTGAACTTGTATGATAGTCTGTCACGGCTGAACCATTGCGAATTTAAACTTACACTGGATTCTTCACTTACTGTAGTTTTATAAGGTGCTGTAAGACTCCCACTTCAGGAGATGGGTAATCTGTACTGAAACAAGCCTAGAAGATAACAGCACCTAAATACCCTATTTCGTAAGCGTCTTTTAGGTCATACTCTTGGGCTACCAACAAGCCGTGAGATGAATGAAAACCCCCCACTGCTGGAAGATTCACTTTATAGGGAATAGGCAATAGAAGATGGCTTTTTTGTTTGCATTTGGTGTATCATATTATCGATGAAATGGCTCGTTAATTTTGGTAAAAACGCTCGCAAAGAACCATTCACTATTTTCCCGGCTAGGCCTTTTGCAGTAATCGTAAGTGAGCAAATTATAATTGTTTCGCTGTTACTCAGCTTGTTTGCACAAACAGTTCCTTTGCCTGTAAGCTGTTTATTGCTACTAGATAATGTGAAAGCAATCTTGTTCGGCTCCGTCCATTCTGTAATCGTGACAGTTAAATGAACGGTTTTTTGAATTGCTCCGACTTTTCCTCTACAAACCCAGATGGACTTTTTATGATCGATCATTTTATGTTGTTCATATCCGGGGACCAATGGTGCCCAGTTATTAAGATCACTGATAAATCTCCAAATGTCTTCTATGTTCATGGTGATATTTCTTTTACAAATGGTGTTTGGCAATGCGTTATTCCTCCTTCATTTTGTTTTACTGTTTTTACTTCTGCACCCAATGATATATATGCATCAAACAGAGAATTAGAAGCAATTTTTTAAAATGGGGGTTTGAACATGTGTAAAAAGATAGTTATTTTGTAAAAATAAGCGGTTAAACAGCGCTCTGTATACCTTTGTTATTAGGCAAACGGAAATAATTCTAATATAAATAAGGAAATAACTTGTTTGTAGACGCTAAAGCGATGTAGGATATAGGTGAAATATCTATAAATAAGACTTATAATGAAAACGTGTACTTCAAGTAAGGTGTTCAAAATCCGATTAAATTAAACGGATGAAGGTAAAAAAAGGCTAATAATCAAAAGCTATGCGATACATTCGTATGATAAAGAAAAAAGTATGATAACTTTTTAAATGGTTTAGCTTCCTTTTTGAACACATATTCCATACAAAAGGAGAGAATGAGGATGAGTATATTAGTGTTAGGTGGCGCTGGCTATATCGGCTCTCATGCGGTATATCAATTAATCGATAAAGGTAAAGAAGTGGTTGTTGTAGATAATTTAGAAACCGGTCATCAAGGAGCGATTCACCCAAAGGCCACATTTTATCAAGGGGATATCCGTAACCAGGATTTTTTACGAACGGTTTTCGCTAAAGAATCTATTGAGGCTGTTATTCATTTTGCTGCCAATTCCCTTGTCGGCGAATCGATGGAAAAACCTTTGAAATACTTTGATAATAATGTGTACGGTACACAAGTTTTATTACAAGTCATGACAGAATATGACGTGAAGCGGATTGTCTTTTCATCTACAGCTGCTACATATGGGGAACCAGAAGCAGTTCCAATAACTGAAACCATGCCTACCAATCCGACAAGCACTTATGGGGAAACGAAACTAACGATGGAAAAGCTGATGAAATGGACAGAAAAAGCGCATGGAATAAACTATGTATCGTTAAGATATTTTAATGTGGCGGGCGCCCGTGAAACTGGAGAAATTGGCGAAGATCATCAACCGGAAACGCATTTGATCCCAATTGTGTTGCAAACAGCTTTAGGACAGCGTGATTATATAACCATCTTTGGGGATGATTATGATACGGAAGATGGTACATGTATTCGTGATTATATTCACGTAGAAGATTTAATTGCTGCCCATTTGCTTGCTTTGGATTACTTGCAACGCGGCGGAGAAAGTAATGTATTCAATTTAGGGAGCAGTCAAGGATTTTCGGTAAAAGAAATCATTGATACTGCAAGAGAAGTAACAGGTAAAGTAATCCCTGCGCAAATCGGTGAAAGGCGAGCTGGTGATCCGAGTACATTGATTGCTAGCTCGGAAAAAGCTAAAAGCGTATTAGGCTGGAATCCCGAGCGCACGTTAATCACTAAAATTATTCAAGATGCCTGGAACTGGCATGTTGGTCATCCAAATGGATATGAAAATTAATATAAATCAATTTTGAAATTCGGTCGTGTACATGTCAGGTTGTTTTAGACAAGTACACGATTTTTTATAAGATAGGAAACTGCATAAAAATAACTGTAGAAGTCGCCTTTTCATACTAAAAGATAAAACCTTGTGGTGGCACCAACTGCGAGTCAAGCTGCTTTAACGAATCTAACTATAAGATGAAGAAAAAAATCGGGCTATTTAAAGATTCATTTCATGAAATAGCTATACTTTCTCTGCGAAAAATTCGCATTTGATATGTGAAAAAATTTGCTCTACTAGCAGTAAATATTAGCAACAATCCATATAATCCTTTTGGACTGGAAGGGATTATATGCTAGTTCTTTAATCTTAGTTTTTTCAGATAAAAACAATATTTATAAAAAATCAAACAACATTCCTATTGTGTAAGCGTTTTATTAAGAATAGGCTTAACTTAGTACTAGTACACAGCATAGACACTTGAAGGAGGTTGGTTATTTTGGGTAAAAGTTTGCAAAAGGAACTAGTTATTTTTCTTACTGTGTTGATGTTGGGATTTGCAGGGTTAACAGGTATTTATCCATCTAGCGTTATGGCTCAAAAATTGGATACAGGAACAGATGAAAAGGCTGAAGAAACTAACAAATCATCTGATGTTGATCGGGAAGCTGAAGCAGTTGAGATTACAGATACAAAGCTAGAAGAAGGGGATTTTGAAGTTTTGCAAGGAGATGGAACGCTTACGTATAACAGTGATGGATCTGTAACGTACGGTGTAACATCATACCAAAAAAACAAAATTGTCTATGATAATATGCCTACAATAAAGGACGGTATTTTTGAGGCAGATATTACAGCCGATACAGACTTAAAACGTTTTGGCTTTATCTATCGGGTTCAAGATGCTTCTGCTTATACGTATGTTGGGACTGGAGATGACAATGATCAGTATTTTGGTGAAGTGTTCGGTCCAGCTAACAAATGGACTTCTATGACAAGCAGCTTACCATTGAAAGCGAATAAAGCATATAAACTTCGTGTTAAATTTATCGATGATACAGCAAGTTTATATATCAATGGTGAAAAAATAGGTTCCTGGGTACAACCAGAAGGCGTAGATTCTCCAGGTTTACTAGGTTTTGAAAAAAGTCGTGGTGAGGCAAATATAACGATATCAAATGTAAAAATTCAAGAATATATGCCGCCAAAGCCACCGAGTGAAGAACCTGTATTAGAAACGTTACGCTCAGACTATATGAATGTATTTGTAGATGAGGTATATCCTCGAGTGGTCAAATATGACGTAGACGGAAAAATCATGCATGGGCAAGAAACACCTGTATATGGATTAAAGATAAATAGCATGCTTTACTATCCAGAAGTGCAGTTTGAAAAGGTAAGTAATAATGAAGCCATTTATTCACTTCATGTACAAGATGCATATGAGGATATTGACGTTAAGATGAAACTCTCATTAAAAGTAGACGATAATCAAGTTATTTATCAAGTACAGGAAGTGGATTCCAAAACAGATGTCAATGTTGAAACAATAGAATTTGCCGATTTAAATTTTATTTCTGTAAATGATACACAAAAAGACGCAGAGGCAAAGCTAACCAATTTAAGCAGTGATGTAACAAAGTCAGGAGATGTTACTGTAAAAGTAGACTCTGCAATGAAAGGTATTGGATCGAAGGCTCGATACTACACTGCATTTTTGTCCACTAATGAACTTAGTGCAGGCGTATGGTCGAGCTCAGAAGTGAATGGTTATCGAAATCTTATCGCACGTCACTATGAAAATGAGAACGGTAACAAGGTAGTGGGAATTGGTTCAAATACTTTATATTACCATCGCGACTTTATGAAGCAACCTTCTTCTAATACGCCAACAGTTAAAGTGGTCATCGCAGAAAATATCAATGGAGATAATGAAGTTAACTGGGAGGATGCAGCGATTGAATACCGAGATTTACTTCCCGAGGTAGAAGGTGCTGAAACGGTTAATAATACAGTAGGAACCAGAATTGCGATGAATTTCGGCTCTCACGCTCAACAGCCTTTTTTAAAAACATTGGATAATGTGAAAAAAGTTGCATTAGCAACGGATGGGCTAGGACAAGCAGTTTTATTAAAAGGCTATGCCAACGAAGGACATGATAGCGGCCATCCAGATTACGGCGATGTTGGAGAAAAGATGGGTGGTGTAAAAGATATCAACACACTTATCAAAGAAGGAAAGAATTACAATGCTGATTTTGGAGTGCATATTAATGCCCAAGAAGCTTATCCTGAAGCAAAATCGTTCAGTGAAGCACTCATTAATGGACCAGATGCAAAAGGGTGGGGCTGGTTAGATCAGTCATACACGATTGATAAATTAAAAGATCTATACACCGGTTCACGAGCGAAGCGCTTAGATGAACTTAAAGAAAATGTACCAAATTTAGATTTTATTTATTTGGATGTATGGTATCAGGATCAATGGGAATCAAATCGAGTAGCTGAGCAATTTGCCGATCGAGGCTGGAGAATGACGACAGAATTTGGAACATCTATTGCCAATTATTCAACCTGGCAGCATTGGGCTACTGATAAAAATTACGGTGGATCAACTGATAAAGGGATTAATTCAGAAGTGCTTCGGTTTATTAGCAACCATCAAAAGGATTCGTGGGTATTGAATTGGCCAGAAGCTGGTGGAACAGCAGATCATCCATTGCTTGGTGGCTTTGAACTAGCTGGCTTTGAAGGATGGCAATCCGATAAAAACTTTGACCAATTCATTAAAATGACATTTGATACAAACGTTCCGACTAAATTTTTACAAAAATACTATGTAACGAACTGGGAAACGACAAATGGCGATCCTACAAAAACGAACTTAGAAAAAGAAATTACTTTAAATGATCCTAGCAACGGCGATATAGTAAAAGTAACGAGAAAGGACAACTCCAGAGAACGAATTATTACGCTTAACGGTCAAGTTGTTTTGGATGGTCACACATATCTATTGCCTTGGATAGAGCAAGATTTCGAAACTCTGACACCAGATTCAAAGAAATTGTATCATTGGAATTTGGAAGGAGGTAAAACGACGTGGAAGCTGCCAGATGAATATAAGCATGCTTCTAAGATATATGCTTATAAATTAACCGATCAAGGCAGAGCGAAAAAGCAAAAGATCCAAGTTAAAAATAATACGATCACATTAAACGCTGAGCCAGCAACGCCGTATGTTCTTGAGGCAAAGCAAACAAAAGGTGTTCAAGTTAAAGAGTGGAGTGAAGCTGCACATGTTAGTGATACAACCTTTAATTCAGGATCATTAAAAAGTAAACATACGCAGATTTATGGCGATAAAAAGGCTGTTGATGTGAAGCGTACACAGCAAATGGGTAGTGGACGTAATCTTAGTAGTGGTGATTATTATTTACAATTTACCGATCCAAAAAAAGATTCCCAAGTAACGAAAAAAATCATTGATTTGCAACCTGGTAAAGATTACGTTGCAGAAGTTTATGTAGAAAATAATAGTGATGTAAAAGCGGGTATTCAAATTGAAGGCAGTAAGCAAGCAGCGTCTAATTATACGTATCGGAGCTTGCAGAAGAACTATGTGAAAGCTGATTCTCATGCGACTAATGATGGATACAATAGTAAAATGCAGCGCATGCAAGTAGCATTTACAGCGAAAAAATCATCTGCGAAATTGATCTTAAGCCGAGAAGCTGGAGAAGGAATTACGAAATTTGATGATATTCGCATTGTCCAAAAAAGCTTGGATAACCGCCCATCTGCAACCATATTTGAGCAAGATTTCGAATCAGTTGTCCAAGGGATTTACCCATTTGTCGTAGGTAATACAGAAGGGGTAGAAGATAATCGTGTGCATCTATCCCAACTCCATGCTCCATATACGCAAAAGGGCTGGGCAGGCAAAAAGGTTGTCGATGATGTGCTAGCTGGAAATGGGTCGCTGAAAGTGAATACTGGTAATAATGGTCTCGTCTATCGTACCATACCACAAAACTTTCATTTTGAAGCTGGAAAAACGTATAAAGTGACGTTTGATTATCAAACAACAGCACATTCTTATCGATTTATCTCTGGTAATGAGGCGATTGATGTTCGTGACATCAGTCAAGTCGAGGGGCTTCAAGTAAATGAAAAATTATCGTCAGCAACCGATACAAAAACAGTAACCTTTACCGTGAAAGGGTCAGATAATCACCAAACGTATATCGGGATTTTTAATGACGGTACATCATTAAATGGTGATACTGGAGAAGGTACATTTATGCTGGATAATTTACGAATTGAAACTGTAGGGGAATAGAGATAAATGAAGTAGTTATTCATGACAAAAGAATAACTGTATGATCTGGCGAAAAATATCTATTTAAACAATAAAAATAATGAACCGCTTGAAATCAAAGTTTCTTCAGTGGTTTCCCCCCGAAAGATAGACATTTTCACGCTAACTTTCGGGGGTAACCACCTTTTATGCGGTTTTTCTATTTTATCCCTATATATGGTGCTAAGCTCCCACTTAAAGAGTGGGATAATCTATACTGGAATAAGTCGAAGAGGGAGATAATAGCAACTAAATGCTCGAGATTCTTTTAGGAACCTTAGCTACACCCTGATGGGTACTAACAATTCGTGAGGAACGCCCCATAGATTGGAAATTCACTTTATGCTTATGTCTTTTTTACAAATACATTATAAAATAATATGCATAATAGTCAATGTACTCTGTGAAAATGAATGATAATAATATAGTTGTGGTAAATTTACCCAATATATTTAAATGACTACTTAGTATAGAGGACGTTTAAATGTGCTTATGTTTAACAAGTTATAAACGTCCTCTGGTACTTACTCAACAATGAGAAAGATTGAATGTGAAAATGTAGAGTTCTAATTGATTAATTGAAGGATTAGAAAAATCATAAGATATCGCTTTTTAAAAAAAGTTACTCCATTACATAAGATGTTAAGACCTCAAGCTCCTAAAGAATAAGATTTGGAATAGGTTAGGTAATTTCGGTAGGAATAGTGACGTGCTGCCGGTATCACTCAAAAGAGTAAGGTTCAATAGCTTTAGCTGTTTCTTTGAAAAGTCCGCTTAAACTATTGAACCACCATTATAAAGCAGCATGTACGTTGGTGTTTGAGACCAGCAAGAGTGCCCCCTTTTAATCTATTCTTTTTTGTTTTTTGTTAATTGGGAAGTATCCATCATCCAATTATGAATTCGCTCTCATTTCTTTCCGATATTTCGATGGGGTCTGCGACGTTAACCGTTTGAACGCTTGCGTAAAAAAAGACTGCGATGAAAAGCCAGTGAAGGCAGCAATATGAGCAATAGAATAATCTGTCGTTTCTAACATAAGCTTTGCTTCTTTAATTCGCACACGGTTTAAATATTCTATTGGGGATATTCCCATATCCTTTTTAAATGTGTGTGCTAAATAATATTTATTTATATGCCCGACCTCAGCCAGCTTATCCAATGTTATGCTATCGCGATAATTCTGGTTAATATAATACATAATAAATGCGGAAGCTTTATTAATGTTCGGCGACGCTGTTTGATTAATAGTAAGCTTTTTGTCTCTTTGAAGTTTAATAATCATGATTTCTATAATGTTTTGGCAAATAATTTCATAGTTTTCTTTAGATAACTGTATCTCTTCTAATAGCCTGTTTAAATAAAACAGGATATTGTTTCGATCCACTTGAAAACGATACAATCCTAGATGGTTTCTCTTATCCGCACTGCTAAAGAATAGGCCTTCTATTCCTAAAGCAATATATTCAAGTGAATCATGCAAGTTGGATTTCTCCGTATGCTCGACGTTTGGATTGATAATGACTAAATCATTTTCTTTAATCGGAATCTCTTGATCAACAAGTACAAATGAGCCTTTCCCTTTCACAATATAGAACAGCTCGGAAAAATGATGCGTATGCTGTGTACTATGCCAGCCTTTATCGTATTTGGAATGCGTAATATATAGAAGTTTAAATGGTGGCTTTTCATGCTTGGAATCTTTGATTTGATAGACTTCATATGACACTCTTTTCTACCTCCTTTCTAGAGAAGTATTTTACGTGAAATAGTAAACAAGTGTTTCCATTACTATTGAACACCATTTTTAAAAATTTTGTAAGGGGTTTATTTTGGAAAATCTTCATTGTCATAAAAGAAATGTTTCAGTATGTGTAATCGATTTTCCGCCTCGTGTTAAAGCAAGCGTTAGTAATAAGGCGATTCATCCTTGTTGTTTACATATATTCATCTGCTACCGTGATTTTATAGGAGTCACTTATAAAAAGCAACAAACCTAAAAAAGTAGACAACATGTTTATTGTGAAAGCGTTTTAATATCTGTACGATAAAGATAAGCAAGAAAACTAACTTAAAACAGGGGGCTTCAATTATGAAAAGAATGAAGTTTTTATTAACTGTTTCTATTATTTTCGTTATTTTTACTTTGACGGCGTGTTCAAATAAAAATCAAGCAGGAGATAAGTCAGAGGCTAAAGAAGACAGCGGCGAAAAAACAACCTTACATGTAGCAGCGTTAGAATCTGCTTATGGTAAAGAAATGTGGGAAAACATTGTCCAATCCTATGAAAAAGTAAATCCAGATGTAACAGTTGAATTACAAATCGAAAAGAATCTGGAAGAAGTGGTACGACCAAATATGCAGGCTGGGGACTATCCAGATGTGTTATTGTTAGCTACAAACAGAGAAGAAGCTCTAACAGAAACTTTAATTAAAGAAGATGGAGTAGAAAACATCACCGACGTATTAGATATGCAAGTACCTGGAGAAGAGACTACTGTAAATGAAAAATTATTAGAAGGCTTTACAGACACACTTGCTACAAATCCTTATGCAGATGGAGAAACTTATTTAGCTCCTATGTTCTACAGCCCTACAGGTTTATTCTACAATGCAGGTCTATTTGAAGAAAAAGGCTGGGAAGTTCCAAAAACATGGGATGAAATGTGGGAATTAGGAGATAAGGCTAAAGAAGAAGGTATTGCCTTATTCACGTATCCAACAAGTAACTATTTTGATACATTAATCGGTTCGATGTTGTATGCTGCTGGTGGAACTGATTTTTATAGTTCGGCTATGACATATGAAGATGGCATTTGGGAATCTAAAGAAGCGACACAAGTATTAGAAACGGTTGAAAAATTGGCAGAATATGTGCATCCAAATACAGTAGCAAATGCAAATCCAAATGATTTCACCAAAAATCAGCAGCTTGTGTTAGACAATAAAGCTTTGTTTATGCCAAATGGTAACTGGGTTGTCGATGAGATGAAAGAAGCTCCAAGAGCAGAAAACTTTGCATGGGGAATGGCTTCGATTCCGGCATTTGAAGATGGTGGCAACCGCTATGCATTTACTTTCTTTGAACAAATTTGGATTCCAAAAGAAGCAGAAAATAAAGGAGCAGCAAAAGAGTTTATCGCGTATATGTATTCCGATGAAGCAGCGGATACGTTCTTAGAAGCTGGAGCTGTACAGCCAATTAAAGACATCACGGAAAAATTAAGCGGTCAAAAACAAACTTTCTACAGCATTTATGATGCTGAAGGCGTACTTCCAGCAATGGGAACTTTTGCATCAACGAAACCAGTTCCTGGTGCAAATATGGGTGACACATTATACGGAAGTATTGACAGTGTTATAAGTGGTGATATGACGTATAAAGATTGGCAGAAGAAAATGGAAGAAGTAAGTGACAAGTTAAGACCAGCTATGAATTAACAGCATTCCATTGTATGTGAATTTATGAAAACGGTGAGCAGATATAAAGCATACTCGCTCACTTCGTAACAAAGAAAACGAGCAGTTATTTAGAGTAATCATGGGCAGCCCTTCTTCCTCAGCATCAATGTGTTAAGAATGACAGCATTATAGGGAGGGGTTGCCCGTATTGGTTCATTTCAATGTACACAACGTTATAAACAAAGCTAATACTATTTTGGAGATAGCGTATTACTGAAATAGAGCTACCTCTTTAGAAATAGTTAAAAATGCTGATAAGAACTGTTTTCTATAGTGGAAAATAACACACTAAAAAATCTGCGTTCTGCTTGTGATAGTTGTAATGTTAATGTCGAAATATGATTAACCATACTTTCATAGTTTTGTATTGGAGAGAGGTGAGAAAATGAGCAAATCGAAATCACGTCAGGTATTTATTGGTGTCTGCGTTGCGCCGGCGCTAATTTTATTAATCGTCTTCATGTTTATGCCAACATTTGAAGTTTTTCGTATGTCGCTTTATAGTTGGGGCGGATTTTCCAACACGCAGCAATTTGTTGGCTTCGATAATTTTAAATTGCTTTGGAATGATATGACGTTTATTCGTTCCTTTCAAAACTCTATTTTTCTTATCGTCGTCGTAGCTATTGTGACCTTTGCGTTTGCCGTTTTTTTTGCAGCCATTTTAACCAAAGAAAACGTAAAGGGCGGAAATTTTTTCAGGATCATTTTTTACATCCCTAATATTTTATCAATTGTTGTTATTGCAGGGATTTTTTCAGCAGTCTATGATCCGTCCGGCGGTCTATTAAATAGTGTTTTAGATATATTTAGCCTGGAAAATCTCCAGCAAATGTGGTTAGGGGATCAAAAAATTGTAATTTATAGCTTGGCTGCAGCTTTAGTTTGGCAAGCGATCGGATATTATATGGTGATGTATATGTCAAGTATGGCGGCTATCCCGCCAAGTTTTTACGAAGCAGCTTCGTTAGAAGGAGCGAGTAAAATCAAACAGTTTACCAGTATTACCTTACCTTTAGTTTGGAACAACATTCGAACAACGCTAACCTTCTTTATTATTAGTACGATTAATTTAAGCTTTTTGCTAGTGAAAGCCATGACCGGCGGAGGACCTGATGGTTCAACAGAAGTATTTCTTTCGTACATGTATGATCAGGCATATGGCAACTCTACGTTTGGTTACGGAATGGCTATAGGGGTTATTGTATTTCTGTTCTCCTTCTTGTTAGCATCGATTGTCAGCAGGATAACGAAACGAGATGTATTAGAGTATTAAGGAGGTTCGAATGGACAATGAAAAACTCAAAAAAAATTAGTCTGGATGGGCTAATGAGGGTATTTATCTATGTTGCATTAATAACATTGGCAGTCTCGATTATTGTTCCAGTCGCATGGGTGTTTTTAGCATCGATTAAGCAAAATAAAGAGTTTTATGGCAGTCCTTGGTCACTTCCAGAAGGAATTCATCTTGCCAACTTTGTCGAAGCTTTTCAAGAAGCGCAAATGGGTGAGTACTTATTAAATTCGGTACTCGTTACAGCAATGGCTTTACTCATTTTATTACTAGTAGCTTTACCAGCATCCTATGCGTTATCCAGATTCGAGTTTAGAGGAAATCGTTTGATTAATTCTATCGTCAAAGCAGGATTGTTCATTAATGTTAGTTATATTGCGGTGCCGATTTTCTTAATGCTGTTAGACTGGGATACGGGTTTAAAAGCTATGTTAGGAAATGATCTGTTACTAAATAACAGGTTTATGTTGGCATTGATTTATGCTTCAACCGCTTTACCGTTTACGATTTATTTATTATCCAGCTATTTCAAAACGCTTCCAGCTGATTTTGAAGAAGCAGCAAGCATCGATGGTGCAGGCTATTATCGGACGATGTTTTCCGTTATGCTTCCGATGGCAGCACCTAGTATCGTGATCGTCATCTTATTTAATTTTTTATTGTTTTGGAATGAATATATATTAGCATTGACGTTAATGCCAGCAAGCAATCAAACATTGCCAGTAGGCTTGTTGAATTTGATGGCTGCTGAGCGTTCAGCAGTTAACTATGGACCAATGTATGCAGGTATGGTAATCGTCATGCTTCCTACATTAATTTTATATATTATGGTGCAGAAACGTTTAACACAAGGAATGACAGTTGGCGGAGTGAAAGGATAGGTGTCAAAAGTGAAAAAATCAACAGGAAGAGTAACATTACCAAGTCAGCAAAATTTTTTACAAGAAACAAAGGAATTGATGGAGCGTTGGGGGGCAGATGCAATCCGGGATAGTGATGGGACGAAGCTGGATGATGAGATAAAACAATTGGATGCAAAGATTTATACCACGTATTTTGTAGCACGGAACCATAATGATTTTGCCAAGCAGCACCTAGAGGAAATGCAACAGTTATATTTAATGTCGCAATTTTACACGGCAACGGAAACCACTTTGGAAATTCCATTTCTGAAAGGCTATTTTGAGGAGCAAATCGAGCCTGATTATATGCATGATCCAAAGGTGTGGTGGGAAGTAATAGACCGGTCAACTGGGGAGGTCGTTTCTCCTGATCATTGGCAAGTAAATGAAGAAAAAAATAGCGTAATCATTAAACAAGTTCTTCCGTGGCACGAATATACCGTTTCTTTCCTAGCTTATATGAAGTGGGATCCGACTCAGATGTATAATCACATCACGAATGATTGGGGAGATACGCCACATGATATCCCGTTTGACGTTCGTCAACCTCATTCTAACAAGTATGTGAAAGAATATTTGCAGCAATGGTTAAAGGAAAACCCGGACACAGATGTTGTTCGTTTCACTACGTTTTTCTATCATTTTACGCTTATTTTCAATGATTTAGGAAAAGAAAAATTCGTTGATTGGTTCGGCTATGGTGCAAGTGTTTCCGTTGCAGCCTTAGAAGCCTTCGCAAAGGAAAAGGGCTATCGTCTAAGGCCGGAAGATATTGTGGACAAAGGCTATTACAATACGACCTTCCGTGTTCCTTCCCAAGCTTACTTGGATTACATTGATTTTATCCAGCAGTTTGTTGCTAAGGAAGTAAAGGAATTAGTCGATATCGTCCATGATCATAATAAAGAAGCAATGATGTTTTTAGGAGATAATTGGATTGGAACAGAGCCTTATGGCAACTATTTTTCAAGTATAGGAATGGACGCAGTCGTTGGAAGTGTCGGAGATGGCACAACGCTGCGGATTATTGCCGACATTCCTGGTGTGAAATATACAGAAGGAAGATTTCTACCCTATTTCTTCCCAGACACATTCTATGAGGGGAATGACCCAGTCATTGAGGCAAATGAAAATTGGTTAACAGCCCGCAGAGCACTCATGCGCAAGCCTTTAGATCGAATCGGCTATGGTGGCTATCTAAGCTTGGCTTATCAATTCCCTAAATTCGTTGATTATGTAGAAAAGGTTACTAATGAATTTCGTGAGATTTATAACAATATTCATGGTACCAAGCCATATATTGGATTAAAAGTAGCTGTCTTAAATGCGTGGGGTAAATTACGAACATGGCAAACACATATTGTCGCTCATGGGAAATGGTATAAAAAAGCTTATTCTTATCAGGGCGTATTAGAAGCGCTTAGTGGATCAGCTGTGGATGTCTCGTTTATTAGCTTTGATGATGTTATAGGTAACGGGGTCCCAGATGATGTGGATATTATTATTAATGCGGGTGATGCAGGTACTGCATTTTCAGGTGGAGAAAGATGGAAGGATGTTAGATTAACCTCTATCCTTCGAGAATGGGTGTACCAAGGTGGAGGATTCGTTGGAATAGGTGAACCAACTGCATATCATCAGGAAGGGCGCTATTTCCAACTGGCTAATGTTTTAGGAGTTGATAAAGAATTGGGCTTTAGCTTATCGACGAATAAATATTTTACCGAAGTAACGGAGAACCATTTTATTGCTGAAGATGTAGTAGCATTTGATTTTGGCGAAAGTATGGAACATATCTATGCTCTGAACGAAGCAACAGAAATTATCGAGTACTCGAATGGTGGGGTTCATCTAGCTAGTTCAACCTTTGGGAAGGGTAGAGGCGTTTATATTGCAGGTTTACCGTATAGTCACGAGAATACAAGACTGTTGTTGCGAGCTTTGTATTATGCTGCTCATAAAGAGGGAGAAATGAAAAAATGGTTCGCTTCTAATGTGCATTGTGAAGTACATGCTTATCCAGAAATTAAAAAATATGCCATCATTAATAACTCTACAGAGACGCAAATTACTGATGTTTATGATGGGTCTGGAAACAAACGTCAAGTTACGTTAGAGGCAAGTGAAATAGTATGGGAGGACTATTCATGAAGGATAAAATCTTATTAAGTGCAAAGGTTGTTTTCTTTCTTTTTTGCCTATTTCTCATATTTTACGGACAGCAAACGGTTGGCAAGTGGGAGTTGTTTTTGCAGCTTGTTGGACTAACTGGTCTCTTGTTTTTACTTTGGGACTATAACCGGAAATTTGTGTAAATCTAAAAAAAGAAAGCAGATAAAGAGAGTTGCACGCTAGTGCCTACATGAGAAAGTTATGCAGCAACCGTTCCTCGCTGAACTTTAAACCACTACTTCACCAAGTTCAAAATGGTAGGAGATGGCATTAATTACAAGCAAAGTTTGGTACGACATGAAGGGTGCAACAATGTTTCATTCATCTCCAGAATGACATGACTTTGCCTGCTTTTGAGCGTAGAATGATTTTTTTGACATTATATTTTAGTAGACTGAGGCATAGAAAAAAGTGAAGTCACTCTTTGGTTCGATATTTTGTTTAAACGGTAAACTTTAAGCTAGGTTAAGGATAGTTTTTGACTTGCTAAAAGAGTGTTGAAAAGGTGAGGATAATGATGAAATACGCCATTGGGATTGATATTGGAGGAACAAAAGTCGCTGCTGGAATTGTAAATGAATATGGTGATTTAATCCAACAGGAAATAGTTAGCAGTGATCCTGCTGATAAAGAAGCAATGTTTGCTAGCGTTGTTCGGTGTGTAGAGCAGCTTATGAACCATTCCAGCATTCCGATTGAAGAAATATATGGCATTGGTGCAGGTCTACCAGGAAAGGTAGACCGTGAGCGAGGAGTTGCTGTTTATCAGAATAATTTACCCTGGGACAATTTTCCTTTTACCGATCGACTACAAAAAGCAGTCGGTATAGAACGGATTGTAATCGATAATGATGTATATATGGCAGCATTTGCAGAGTGGAAAAAAGCCGCTATGACGAAACAGGAGCTACTCGTGTATATTACGATTAGTACAGGTATTTCCTGCTCCATTATTCAAGGAGGTGAATATATCCGTGGTGCTGGCTTTGCTGGAGAATTGGGATTAGTTCCTGTTTATTCTAAAATGAGTAATGAACCGCTGCAAAGGTTGGAAAGCGCTGCTTCTGGTCCAGCTATGCAGCTGCAAGCACGTAACGTTTATGCAAATGATCAAGTATTAACGAAGGATATTTTTGCTAATTATTTGGCAGGAGATGACGAGGCACAACATTTAATAAAAGAAATGGTATCTGTGCTGACACAAGGCGTTTATATGGTCCATAGTTTGTTAGATCCACACAAAATAATATTTGGTGGCAGTGTTGCTATCCATAATCCTTGGCTATTAGAGCTTATAAAGGCGAAGCTCCAAACATATTTGCTTGCTGAACAAAGCCATATTTTAGATAGTATGGAAATCAGCAAGTTGAATAATGTGCAAGGTGTTATCGGAGCAGGATTAAGAGCATGTATGCTGGTAAAATGTACGTCACAGAAAACCTAAATAGTGTTTGTTCAAAAGGGTAAGAAAAATAAGACTGAGAAGTTAAGGAAACATTTTAGTATACTTTTTGAACAACCTCTACAAGGAGGGGATTTTGAATGATCTATTCCTATTTAACAGGACTTATCGAGCAAGCTACCTCAGCTGAGATGATCGAATATGCAGATAAAGTATATGCGCGAAACCAGATCATGCGTTTATTACATTTGGAATCATTTCCGAGTGAATCTGTACCGGTAAAAGATATACCCATACCAAATCTATTAGATAAATTGATTGACTATGCGATTGAACACGATGTTATTCGCGATATTTTAAGCGAAAAGGAAATCCTAGCAGCTAATATTATGAATTGTCTCGTCGCACGCCCTTCGACAGTAAATGAGGTCTTTTATAAAAAATTCAACCAATCACCAGTAAAGGCTACAGATTATTTTTACGCCCTTTCAAGGAATAGTAATTATATTCAAATGAACCGCATTGCGAAAAACATTAGCTATAAAACAGATACGCCTTATGGAACCATGGATATAACCATTAATTTATCCAAGCCAGAAAAAGACCCCGAACAAATTAAATTAGAACGAGAAAAATCCAAGGATATTACCTATCCGAAATGTCTATTATGTGTGGAGAATGAAGGCTATACAGGAAGAATTGACCACCCCGCACGTGCAAACCATCGAATGATAAGGGTTCCTCTAGCCGATGAAATGTGGTTTTTTCAATATTCGCCGTACGTTTACTATAATGAACACAGCATTTTATTATCGGAACAACACAGAAATATGAAAATCGATAAGCGAACGTTTGCACGACTGTTAGCTTTTACAGAAAAATTCCCGCATTATTTTATTGGGTCTAATGCAGACTTGCCGATTGTGGGCGGATCGATCTTAAGTCACGACCATTATCAAGCTGGGCGGTATGAGTTTACAATGACCAATGCTAAAGAGGCATTTTCATTTTCTTGGAATCAGTATCCGCAACTGCATTGTGCCGTGCTACATTGGCCATTGTCTGTAATTCGGTTAAAAGGAAAACATACATCTGATTTAGTGGACGCAGCAGACGAGGTCTTAGCAGTCTGGAAAAGTTATTCTGATGAAGCAGCGAATATTATAGCATTTACAGAGCAAACACCACATAATACTATTACACCGATTGCGAGAAAACGTAACGGCGTGTATGAGTTGGATCTTGTATTACGGAATAACCGGACAACAGAACAGTATCCACAAGGTATTTTCCATCCACATGCAGATGTGCATCATATTAAAAAGGAAAATATCGGCTTAATTGAGGTGATGGGACTAGCAGTATTGCCTGCGCGATTAAAACAAGAATTAGCTGATATAGAAAGCTATTTATTAGGTGAACACCAACAAGTTGCAGCCTATCATAGAGACTGGGCGGAAAAATTGAAGAAACAGTACCCAGGCGTAGGAACACCTGAAGAAGCACGGCAAATTGTGCGCAAAGAAGTTGGAAATAAGTTTGTGCGGATTTTACAGGATGCAGGTGTATTTAAGGACAACAGTTCGTTTAAACGGTTTATCCATGTGTTATGCTAACGGATATAGGAAGTTATTTCGTGATATGGATAATGATATTGTCAAAGTCTCGAATCAGTTATCTGAACAGCATAAGCGGTTGTTGTTTGGTACAATTGGTTATTTGTTTATCCAAAGAAAAACCGGTAAAGCGCATGAAGTTAATTCAATAACAAACTTTTTAATCGCCCCCTAAACGTTTTATAGAAGCTGTATGTTGCTCTCCCTTGGAATACTTGTTTTCCAAAGGAGAGTAATTCATTTTCAAAACACATTATATTTTGCTTATGATTGCTTGCGTATGGATAAGTAATAAATCGTTATTTGCGCGATCGGGTAAATAAACAGAAGCAACATTGGATAGAATGGGATCACGTCATCTATGAATGGATAGAGAAACATTAGAATGAGCATAAAGCCAAATACAAAGGGCATGAAAAGGTAAACTTTACGACAAGCATTAGCTGTAATCATTTTTTCTCGCTCATCCTGTTCAGAAAACTCTTCTGGCATAAATAATTTCAAAAATATATGTTGATGTTTTTTGGAATTGTGCCGGTATAGTAAGATTCCGAATCCAGTTGCAATCAATAAAAAGATAATAGTTGGTGTAATATTTACGAATGCTTGAGTGCTCTCATTTTTAACGACGTCTGCTACTTGGCTTGCAAATGAATAAAGCGGTATAAACCCCCAAGCAGCTATCAATAATCCAAATATGCTAATCCAGTAAATCGATTTCATTTTCATCGTCTCTCTCCTCCTCCTGTAGCCAAAAAGTTTCTTCCATAGGTAAGCAGAAAATTCTACATATATTTAAGGCAAGAAATAAGGATGGAACATAATCTCCTTTTTCAATAGCCGCAATGGTCTGTCGAGTAACGCCAACTTTTCTCGCCAGTTGTTCCTGTGTTAAATTAAACCGTGCCCTCAACTCCTTTACACGATTATCTAATTTCAATCAAGCCAGCTCCTTCCTTAGACATCTTCCATTACTTACATCTCATTTTTTTGCTCTTTCCATAAAAGCTTCTATAAGGAGTGTATTATTTTCATTTGCGAATGTCAAGTTTACCTAACATTTTGTTTAGCTGATTTAACTTTAGTGAGGTTTTAGATCATCATTGCTGTGTCCATAAAATAATTAAGTTTTAAAAAATAGTTATTTCTATCGGGAAAATATTGTGTACTAGGATAATTTTCACGGTACGAATAACGGATGTTCAAATGAGAGGTAATCGTGTACATTGAAGATATAAAATGCATAAAACGGATCCATGTGTTTGTCCTCATTGCTAGTCTTCAAATTGGTTTACCATCGTGTTCATTTTAGAGAATGATGGAGTGGTTATTTTATAAATGTTCCGCAATTAAGACCTGCTATCCCGTCTATAAGTTGCTGTAACACTCCCACTTGAGGAGTTGGATAATCTGTACTGCAATAAGTGTAAGTAGGAGATAACAGCACCTACACCCTATTTCGTAAGAAGCCTTTAGGTCATACCATTACGGCACTAACAAGCCGTGGGGGATGAATGAAAACACCTACTGCTTGAAGATTCCCTTTATCGTAAAATGCTTTCCGAACTATTACTGTTGTTTCTCCTATTCCAATTATTAAAAAAAGAATTATTTTCCAATCCCATCATTGTTTAATGATGTTTCCATAAATTAAAAAAATTAAAATGGAGGAGAAAAAATGGCAAAACGTTTATTTATTTCGTTGCTGATCGGTTTGCTACTATTGACCACTCCATCTTATGTCATGGCACAATCGCAAAATTTACCTAATCCAAAAAAAGTCGGTGAGGGAACAGAACAATCAGTATTGGGTAAGGGAGATAATGGAAATAATGAAACACCAGGGGAATGGTTTGTAGGTGAATCACCGTCTAACCCATTGCCGAATGCTCCGGTGTTATTATTTGTACCTGGATTGAATAATGTCGCACAAATATTTTGGGAGGAGGATGGTTTATACGAAGCGGCCTATGAATCTGGTTATGAAACTGCGTTTATCCAGCTGTATGATGCTGGAGGTGCTTCAGCGGATATGTGGGATAATGGAAAATTACTTGCAGAAAAAATAGAAGAAATTTCTGCTCATTTTCAAGGAAAGCCGATTACGATCATAGCTTACAGCAAAGGGGGAGTCGATACGCAAGCTGCTGTAGCATACTATGGAGCATGGCAATATGTAGATCGGATCCTTACTTTATCCAGCCCCCATCACGGATCGGAATTGGCAGATTTGGCAAATAGTAATTGGGCAGGGTGGCTAGCAGAGTTACTCGGGTTACGTGGTGAAGGGACCGCCGCTGTAGAGACTGGATATATGGAATATTTTCGTTCGTTGACAGATGAGAAGCCGTATGCATACGTGAATGATTTTTACACTTTTGGTGGTACGGACTGGGGATCGATGTTTTCCTCGACTTGGTTTGGCGGGATGTATTTATCTAATTATGGTGATAACGACGGCGTAGTAACAGCAGTAAGTACTCGTTTGCCAAAGGGGGAAGAAGTTGCAATTGGCAATTGGAACCATACTTCCATTCGAAGCAATGTCCTTTTTCCTGTTTTAGAAGACTATATTTTTACAGAGAGTCAGCCTAACAAGCGCTATTCATTCAACACGGCATTAGAGGGAAAATCTGCTACAGCAGAGCAGTATGTGTATGGTAGTCGATTAGAAAAAAATAAACATGAAAAGCATGCTTTTCCAATTGAAGAAACTGTCGATAAAGTGAACATTCAATTATATACTGCAAGCCCGTTAGGTGAAGTGCAACTTGTTGATCCGAATGGGAAAAGTTATCCAGTAACGCAGGTAGCTAGGCAAAATGGAGGCTTTTTTGCTGGAGCAACTGGATATAGTATTCAAGTCAATCATCCTGTATCTGGAGAATGGTCGTTAAAAATGCTAAGCGATCAGAAAAATGCATATTTATTGCAAGGTCAATTTGATAAAGCAACCAAACATCAAATTTTATTGGAGGCACCATTAAACCGAGGCGTAACAAATGAATTGCCATGGAAAACGAATGATGCTCAAGTAAAAGATGAAAGTATTGAAACGGTGTATACCATAGTGGAATCAGGGGAACAAATTCCCGTAATGACTGGCACAATAAAGGGGGGATCCTTTAATTTATCAAAGGAACTTTCTTCGTTGAAAAAGAATCAAGCATACAATATTACCATAGATATAAAAGGTGAAACGATTTCTGGATCGCCATTTAAACGAACAGTGGTTGATTCGGTTTATTTAAGTGAGTAAGCAGCTCTCTTTGAAGTCTGACCCGTAGAAGTAGTACATGTAGCAAACCATTCGGTAGCCCATTAATTAGGGTTTGGTCAATAAAAAAGGCTTTCCGTCGCTGATAATACCATCCAATTGCCGGATGGTATTTATTTTTTTCATTTTTATAAATAAAGAGTTTCTATCAAGAAAAACGGAAAACTGTTTCTTTAAGCAAATAATAATTACCTAAAGCTGAGAATACGATAATAACATAGGGAGGAGGGGGTAGCATGAGAAAAGGCATTATTGTTCTCGTTAGTCTGATCAGTATAATCGTGTTGGCTATTTTTCTTCTTATCAAATCATCCCCCGAGAAACAGGCAGAGGAAGCGGCAGAGGAGTTCTTTACATATGAACAGGAGGGCGCTTTTGCAAACTCTTGGGACATGTTTCATCCATTCATAAAAAATAAATTTACGAAAGAAACATATATTCAAGGTCGTTCTGAGGCAATGATGACTTTTTTTGGCGAGCTGGATTTCACTTATAGCTTTGGGGACGTAGAGAAGATAACGGACTGGAGCCCAGGGAAGGATGAGGATCCTATTCCCACAGCATATCGAATCACAGTTTCCCAACAGTTTGCAGGTAAATACGGAAATTCAAGCCTGGTACAAGATATTTATCTTGTAAACATAGAAGGGGAATGGAAGATATTATGGGATTATAAAAATGGGGATGAGGATAGCTAGTAAAAATAACATTTTGCTCACCCCACACGATAAAGCCAAATCTTCCATGCTGCATCTGGATGATCAAAGGTTCGTTCTAAGACTAGGTTCAGCTCACTGGCATTGCTGATGGGAACGGCTGACAATATATATTTTCCTCCTAATGATTGAAGCGCATGAGTATTAATTTCTAATGGAACGGGCTGATTACGATTTTTCGTATACAAATAATTCTTTCCATGTTCTGCGACGTACATATATAATCTGCTGCCCCATGTATCAAAATAGTTTTCTAAGGTAGGATTTTTTCGCAATTCACCTGCAATGATTTTGCGAAAAACACGCTTATACTCTAATGGAAAACTGTTATTGTATGTATCTAAGGTGTAGAAGCCATTGTATTGGGCAATGGTAGGATGCAAACCGACGCTAACGACACGGTAAACGCTCGGATTTGTTCCAATATAGTTTTGGATATCATCGAATAATGCTTCTGCGTAGAACTCTTTAAATGTAGGCGTACCGATTTCACTGTATTTTGCCTCTTCGTTTAACGGGAACAGGATATAACATTGCATAATGACTGCTCCAATAACAAGCATTTTGCCAAACCGCAAATGTTGCCAAAGGATGGCTAAGGCAAAGGCAAATGCAATATACCAAATAGCAGGGTCAAAAAAATGAATGCGCGCAAAATTAAATGTGTTGGCAATCATGATGTTATCTTTAATGAATCGCCAGCCTTCCCAATACCAAAATGCATACCAAATGGATAGGAGGAGGTTAACAAAAAACAATCCGAGTAGACAGTATGGTTTTAGACGACGGTAAGCGGCTACTAAGAAAGCAACCGCTATAATTGGAAGAATCACCAAATGCTGATAAGCCATGTCATGGGTATGTCCATAGAGAAAATTATCCAACGACAGTTCTATACTCCGTTGAAACGAATTATGTCCAAGGTTTAATGCGTCTCGATGTGAAGTGAATCCAGCATCAAAAAACATCGACACAATTAATAAATAATTTTTTACAAGGTAGATCACCGCCATAAGTGTAATAGCAATAAACAGCGGCCAGTTTACCTGTTTAAATCGTATCCAATCGATAAGCCAGAGCAGTCCCATGATGGACAGAAAGAACACGAACGTTAGCACGAAATTGGAGAAAAAAGGGATGATGCATAAGGTAATCCAATAAAACCAGCGCGTATTCCATCCATCTTTACGGATTATTAAAAATAAGAATAGCGCTAAAGGCAGACCTGCTATGGATAACATTCCAGATGGCCAGTAAGGTAAAAGAGCAAAGGTTAGAGCAGTCCCGACAGAAATAAAAGGTAGTTTCAAGCCAAACGACGTGAAGTTTTTCAATAATAAATACATCCCAAAAAATGCTGCAAAACGCATAATGGTTTGCCCAATACCGTAAGCTGTCATCGGTGCAAATATCGTATATAGCCAGACCATTGCATCCAAACTAGATGGTAGTGCACTTCTTGGTAGACCATTGATGACATTTGGAAGTGTGGTATCTGTTAATGTGAAGATGGAATCACTTTCTGCGAGCAATTGATACCATACCATATTCGAATCCATATTATCATGAACACGAATATGAGTATCTTCTCCTAATAGATAATACGGGAGAAGATAGGCGACAATCACAGCACAAGCAATTCCAATGAACAGCTTATGGTTGGAAAAACTCCTGTATTTGACTAGTGACATGATGTATCGCCCTTTCTCCTATCCGATAATAAAGTGGTAAACGCAATAATCGCTTACTCTCTCTCGTCGTATATTGATCCGTACCTATAAAACTACCATAAATAGCTCCTGCATAAGCACTATGTAGTGGTACATAGTGGCTGGCTGTAATAATATCGCGCTCTTTTAAATAGGCCATTAATCTATTTCTGTCATGCTCATTTGTAGTCTTGATAAAAAACATATGTGCATTATGTGACCCATTCTTTGGAATCACTGGTAACTCTATAGCATTTATGGACTGTAACTGCTTTAATTCTTTATCGTACAGGCCCCAGCTTGTCAGCCGATTAGCAGTTATTTCTCTTGCATGGTTTAATTGGACAAATAGATAAGCGGCATTTAGTTCACTTAAAACATAGGAGGAGCCAACGTCTCGCCACGTATATTTATCTACCTCACCACGGATAAATTGTGAACGATTCGTCCCTTTCTCCTGGATGATTTCTGCGCGTTCCATAAGGGAGGGGTCGTTAATAAGTAATGCTCCTCCTTCGCCACAGGTAATATTTTTTGTATCGTGGAAGCTAATTGTCCCCATATGGCCAATAGTACCAAGCGCTTTACCTTTATATGTACTCATCAGTGCCTGGGCTGCATCTTCTATAAGCCACAAATTATATGCTGCGGTTAGTTCTTGTATTGCATCCATATCGCAGCTTACACCAGCATAATGGACAACGACAACAGCCTTTGTTTGTTTGGAAATAGCTGCTTCAATAGCTTGAGGGTCTATGTTCATGGTGAGTGGATCTATGTCGACAAAACGAACCGTTGCTCCTCGTAGTGTATAGGCATTGGCGGTGGAAACAAACGTATAGGAAGGCATGATTACTTCATCTCCTTCAGATATATTCATCAATAAAGCAGTCATTTCCAACGCAGCTGTGCAAGAAGGAGTCAATAACACTCTTTCGCATGCGAGGTTGTATTCCAACCAATGGGAACATCGTTTACCGTAAATACCATTTCCAGATAATTTATTCTCATGCAACACCTCGGTTAATACATCTATCTCTGATTCTACTACACAAGGTTTGTTAAACGGAATCATCTCAAGGTCACCTCATTATAATAATTCCAATTATGATAAGTGAAAAGCCGATTACTTTTTGCGTCGAAATAGGCTCATTAAATAATAAAACAGAAAGAATAAATACTAGGATAAAAGATAAACTCATAAAAGGATATGCATAACTAATATCAAACTTGGTCATAGCCGCCATCCAGCAAAGAGCTGCCAGGCATGCAGCGAACAGACCGGATAAGATCCAAGGATTCAACAGTAGCTGCAGTAAAAACATCATTTTCTTCCAAAAAGCATCAGGAAGCGCTCCATATTGGTTGATTTTCCACTTTAAAATAAGCTGACCATAAACGGTAAAACCAATCGTTCCTAAAATATAAATATAACCCATTACCAGTCTCCTGCCGATAGGGGTGCCACATTGCATTTGTGATAGACATCTATTGCTCCGCCTATACGAAATCCAATCGAGATAAACACATTCAACGAAGGGAAATTTGATGCTGACACCGATGTGGTAACATGTTCATAATCACCAAGAGAAAACAGATGTTTAACACAATGACTGGTAAACGGTTTTGCTAACCCTCTTCCTTGATAAGGCGTATCAATAGCTAAAAGCGTAACATTGTTTTGATCAAACGCAAAAAAGCCAGCAAGCTGTTTCTCGTAATACAATGTAATAATGTTGTTGACCTTTGCCAAGTCCAATACCCAGTTTTGAAATCGTTTGTTTACCATCCAGTCAGGAACGTTAAAATCACGGTGGAAACGGCTATGATGAAAGGCGTTGCCAGCAATATGTGTAATCTGCGCTATATCATAATCATCACTAAGAGAAATGGCCTCATCCTTAGCAAGAACTAATTGGTCTTTTCTACAGAAAGGTTTCATTAACGTATCTGTATAATAAAATCCATATTTATACAATAATTCAGTATTTTGAGTCGGGTCTATTTTTAATGTAAAATGTCCACGTATGTTGTCGGTTTGCCGTAATGCTACTTCGGAGGAAGAGGTTAGCTCGAACGTATTGATTTGAAAGTTCCGTTCATCCCACGGAGTAGGCTGTAAATAAGTTGTCATCGTAAATCAGCTCCACTTGTATGGTTTATACATAGCATTTTTATACAATGTGCCATGTTTACGCTTTTTGGCTATCATCTGTTGTTTCACGGATGAGGTATAGTGGCCGTCCTTTAATTTCATTAAAGACTTTTCCAATGTACAGACCTAGGATTCCGAAATTGAAAAAGATCAGCCCACCAATAAAATAAATAGATACCATCACGCTAGTCCAGCCTGCTACAGGTTGTTCCAAGAAAAAATAACGGATAAACAAATATAGACCGTAGATAAAGGAAGCCGATGAAATTAGAAAACCAAATTGAATGGAAAGTCGTAAAGGCTTATTCGATTGGGCGATGATCGTATCTGTTGCTAACGTAATTAACTTCTTCAAGCTATACGAAGATTTACCTTGTTTTCTAGCATCATGATCGATGGCAATGGAAGCTGTTGGATACCCCATCCATTGTAAAAATAGTGGGAAAAAACGATGTTGCTCTCGCATTTGTCGAAAGCCATGAACGACTTTTTTGGAAATGATACAGAAATTAGCGATGGTATGGTCGGAAGTCGTTCCGGTAAAGTAATCATAAACACGATAAAATATTTGCGACGTTTTTTTCTTCCACCAATGATCTTGACGGGTTACCCGTTTGCCAAATACAACGGCATACCCTTCTTGACTTTTTTGAAATAGACGGATAATTTCTTCTGGCTTATCTTGCAGATCGCAATCCATGACCACAACCCAATCCCCGTTTGCATAATCAAGGCCAGCTGTTATTGCATGATGTTGCCCAAAATTACGAGCTAAATTAATACCTTTAATGCAATGATTAGTAAGATTCAATGTAACAATCGTTTCCCACGCAAGATCAGGACTTGCATCATTGACAAGAATAATTTCATATTTCGCTGCAATTGTATGAATAGTTTCAATAATCCTTTGACAAAGTTCCTCTAAATTTCTCGCACAACCATATACCGGAATGACGATAGAAATTAGGATAGAGTCGTTTTTAACCATTTGTTTACATAGCTTTCTACAGTTTGTTGCAGCTTCTTGTCAAACGTTCCTGTTGGTTTCCATCCTAGTTCAGTTCTAATTTTTTCGTCATTCAGAGCATAGCGCTGGTCATGACCAGGACGATCATTTACATAAGTAATTAAGTCTGTAAACGATGCTAGTTCATATTTATTTGTTAATTCAGGCAATTGATTGTCTAAAATGGAACAAATTTTTTGGGCAATCATTGTATTGTTATACTCATTTCCGCCGCCAATGTTATAGGATTCAAGTGCACTTCCATCGTGATAAACTCGATCAATCGCCTCGCAATGATCCTTCACATATAACCAGTCGCGAATATGACTGCCATCTCCATAAATAGGAATCGGTTCGCCATGTAAAGCACGATAAATAATAGTCGGAATCAGCTTTTCTTGGTTCTGTTTCGGACCGAAGTTATTAGAAGAATGGCTTATGACAATGTTCATCCCATATGTGTAACCAAAACTGTTAACAAGCATGTCAGCTCCCGCTTTGGAAGCACTATACGGGTTGCGTGGTTGGTATGGTGTTGATTCGCTGAATTTCCCTTTAAAGCCTAGTGAGCCGTAAACTTCATCTGTAGAAATATGGTGAAACCTCCTTGTTTGCAGCTCGTTTTTTTGTTCCCAATCTTGTTTTGCAGCTTGTAGTAAAACCATCGTCCCTAATACATTTGAATGAACAAACTGCGTCGCATCAGCAATTGAACGATCTACATGTGATTCTGCTGCAAAATGAATTACCCCATCAATATCATTGCTTTCAAAAATCGACTGTACGAGTTGGTGATCCGTTATATCGCCATGAACAAACTGGTAATTTGGTAAATCCTTAACTTCTATTAAATGTTCTTTGCTCCCTGCATACGTTAATTTATCGAGATTAATAACTTGATAGTCTGGATGTTTATTCAAGAAATAAGGGATAAAATTACTGCCAATAAAGCCTGCTCCACCAGTTACTAAAACCGTTCGCCTGTTTTTCATTATTTCACCAGCCCCAGTATGGAATGTGTTACCATCTCATCCCAATAAGGATTCGTATGCTTGCGATGTGCAATATCTAGTAAATAAGCGCCATAATCATTTTTATGCATTTCTTTTCCTTTATTAATGAGTACATCTCTAGAGATATATCCTAAATAATAGGCGATCTCCTCTAAGCAGGCAATTTTGAATCCTTGCCGCTGTTGAGTTATTTTTACGAACTCAGCAGCCTCAAATAAAGCATCATGTGTTCCAGCATCCATCCATGCAAATCCTCTTCCTAGTAGCTGGACATCTAATCTTCCTTGTTGTAAGTAGAGACGATTTAAATCCGTAATTTCGAGCTCACCTCGTTTGGAAGGCTGCAAATTTTTAGCTAATTGAACAGCACGATGATCATAGATATATAAACCGGTTACAGCGAAATCTGATTTAGGCTGTAAAGGCTTTTCTTCTATAGAGATAGCTTTTTGTTGTTGATTAAATTCCACTACTCCAAATCGCCTTGGGTCTTTCACTCGACAGCCAAATATGGTTGCATGTCGATGATGCTTCATTGCGTTGCGAAGAAGCATTGTAAATCCTTGTCCAAAAAAAATATTATCCCCAAGGATTAAAGCGATATGCTCCTTGCCGATAAAGTCTTCGGCAATCGTTAATGCTTCAGGTATTCCGTCTGGGTTGCTTTGTACTTTGTAGTGAAGAGAAATACCAAGTGCTGATCCGTCTCCTAATAAAGTAGTGAATCTCGGTTGATCTTCAGGAGTACTAATAATCATAATTTCTTTAATACCAGCGAGCATAAGCACAGAGAGTGGATAATAAATCATTGGCTTATCATAGACGGCTAATAAATGTTTGTTAATACTGTCCGTACTCGGTGATAACCTTGTACCGCTTCCACCAGCTAAAATAATTCCTTTCATGATTACACCCCTTACATTTGGAAGATATATTCCAATTCTAACATGCTATTAGTTATTTATTACCTAAATATTCTAAAATAATCTTACATTTAGATTGCAGTTTTGTTTCTGAGATGAAATATTCTTAAAGAAACATGTTTTTAACCGTCATATAGAGAGAAAATGAATAGAATACTTTATAGATGTAATTGAAAAAAATATAATTTATCCATTATTTAAGGGTGCTATTAGACTCCCACCTCAGGAGTTGGATATATTGCAACAAGTTTAAGTGGGAGATAACAGCACCTGGATGCCACGTTCGTTCAGAGGCCTTTAGGTCATACCATTACGCCACTAACAATCGGTGGGGATGGATGAAAACCCCACGGATTGAAGATTCACCTTATATAACTTAATCATCAGAAAAAAACAACTTTTTTCGTTTATCGAAATCTTCCCTTTTTAAAAACAGTTGATTTTAAAATACGTATACCTTATAATACGTATTATTATTTTATTTTATTTTACAAAAATTTTACACGAGTATATGTCGCTTAATAAGGAACATAATGTACTCTTCTTAGGTTAAAGTGTCAGAAAAATGAATACAAAAAAATCTTCATTTTTTTAAAGGTAAATTGAAAGAATCTTCAATTTACTAATGAATTATTTTTATTGTGCAAAATTTGAGGGAGGTCAACATGAGTACCAGCTTATTGAAAATCCAAAATTTAAAAACATCTTTTCGAATAAAAGATGATTATTATGCCGCTGTGGATGATGTTTCTTTAACTGTTCATAAGAATGAGACATTGGCAATTGTTGGTGAGTCAGGTTCTGGTAAAAGTGCATTAGCGTTCTCAATCATGGGGCTACATACTCGGGCCAAAATGGAAGGAAACATTTATGTGAAAGGTCAGGACATTGTAAATTTGCCTCCAGGAAAGTTGAACAAGCTGCGGGGGAATGATATGGCGATGATCTTCCAGGATCCGTTGACGGCGTTAAATCCGTTGATGACAGTAGAAGATCAGATTGGTGAAGCTTTATTATTACATAATCGACAATTATCCAAACAAAAGCGAAAAGAGCAGGTTGTTCACCTGCTAAATCAAGTTGGTATACCGCGTCCAGAGTATACTTGTGAACAGTATCCGCATCAGTTATCCGGTGGAATGAGACAGCGGGTGATGATTGCAATTGCTATCGCCAATAAACCAGAACTTCTCATTGCCGATGAGCCGACTACAGCACTGGATGTAACCATTCAAGCACAAATACTTGGCTTAATGAATGATTTGAAAGAACAGATGAATACAGGCGTTATATTAATTACTCACGATTTAGGCGTCGTGGCTGAGACGGCAGATCGAGTAGCGGTTATGTATGCAGGACAAATTGTAGAAATTGCAGATGTGTATACACTATTTAAAAATCCGCTGCATCCTTATACGAGATCATTATTAAATTCCATTCCAGCTGAAGACAGTGTGCATGATAAGCTTCATGTGATTCAAGGAATCGTTCCTTCGTTACAAAATCTTCCGCGACAAGGCTGCCGTTTTAAAGCACGAATTCCTTGGATTAGCGATGAAGCACATGAAGAAAATCCCGAGTTGCACGAGGTAGAACCGGGGCATTTCGTACGCTGTACCTGTTACCAACAATTTTATTTCCCTGAAGAAACAATAGAGGAGGAATCAACCCATGGCACTTCTTGAGGTAGATAAATTAAAGGTACATTTCCCCATTCGAGGGGGAATTCTAAATCGTAAAATTGATGCGGTGAAAGCTGTTGACGGGGTTTCTTTTTCCATAGAAAGAGGAAAAACGTATGGGCTTGTGGGAGAGTCTGGATCTGGAAAAACAACCACAGGTAAAGCGATTATCGGTTTGAATAGTATCACTTCTGGAAGTGTGAAGTTTGACGGAATTGATTTAGCAGGTTTTAATTCCAAAAAAACAAGTTTGCGTAAAGATATTCAAATGATTTTCCAAGATCCATATTCCTCTTTAAATGGAAAAAAGCGCGTGTTGGATATTATCGCAGAGCCATTACGAAATTTTGAAAAATTATCTAAAGCAGAAGAGAAAAAGCGTGTGCAAGAATTGCTTGAACGAGTGGGATTAAGTCCAGAGAGTATTTTAAAATACCCACATCAATTTTCTGGTGGACAGCGGCAGCGAATCGGGATTGCAAGGGCAATCGCCTTAAAGCCAAAATTAATTATCGCCGATGAACCTGTTTCCGCACTTGATGTGTCTGTTCAGGCGCAAGTACTTAATTTTATGCAAGATATTCAGAAGGATTTGAATTTAACGTACTTATTTATAAGCCATGATTTAGGTATTGTAAAGCATATGTGTGACGATATAGGAATTATGTATAAAGGGCGCTTTGTGGAAGAAGGTACGAAAGAAGATATTTTTAACCACCCGCAACATATATATACGAAGCGCCTTGTAGCGGCAATACCAGATATCGATCCGGTTAACCGTCAACAGAAGAAAGTATACCGAGAAGAAGTAGAAAAAGAGTATCATAGTAATTATAATGAATATTTTGATCATGAAGGGTTAGCGTATCAATTACGCCATATATCGGATTCACATTTAGTAGCTTTACCGCAGAAAGGTTGATAGCATGTGGAAATTTATTGTTAGACGGCTGTTAATTACCATGCCACAAATTGTTTTACTAAGTATTTTAGTATTTATTATGGCACAGCTTATGCCAGGAGACGCACTATCTGGTTTAATTGATCCGAATATTGATCCAGCAGCAATTGAAGAACAACGGGAGAAACTTGGCTTAAACGATCCTTGGTATGTGCAATATACAGATTGGGTAACCTCAGCTTTACAAGGTGATTTGGGACAATCCTTTCGCTTTAAGATGCCAGTATCTGAATTAATTGGACAAAGGCTCGTAAATACGTTTTGGTTATCGTTAGTAACATTGATCATTACATATCTGATTGCTATTCCTTTAGGTATTACGAGTGGACGTTACAATGATACATTACGTGATCAATTGATCAATGGCTATACGTATATTGGTTTTGCGACTCCATTATTTATCTTTGCCTTAGTTATGTTATGGGCTTTTGGCTATGGTCTAGGATGGTTCCCAACCGGCGGAAGCGTAGAGCCGGGATTAGAACCAGGATCATTTGCGTATATAATGAGCAAAGTGAATCATTTACTATTGCCTGCCATATCGATGGCATTAATAACTACAGTAAATACGGTGCAGTATTTGCGAAGTGAAATTATTGATACGAAACAGAAGGACTTTGTTCTTACTGCAAGAGCTAAAGGGGCTTCCGAGTCACGCGTTTATCGTCGTCACATATTCCGAAATTCATTATTACCGATTGCAGCCTATTTTGGTTTTGAAATTACTGGTCTTATTGGCGGAACCGTATTTATTGAAACTATTTTCAGCTACCCGGGAATGGGATTGTTATTTATGGAATCTGTGTTGCAGCGAGATTACAGTGTGGTAACATCTGTTGTCTTGTTATTCGGAATCGCATCGATTCTAGGGGCTTTACTATCAGATATTATTTTAAGTCTCGTAGATCCGCGAATTCGAATTAAATAAACAGTTGACTATCATGGAGGTGACATACAATTGGAATATTCAAATGTGGAAGCAGTTGGGATAGATAAGGATAAAGTTCCTTCTATGACGAGAATCATTTGGCGAGAAATTGTTCGAGATAAAGTTGCGCTTATATCATTTATTTTTATCATTACCATTACCGGTTTTGTTTATGGAATTTCATTATTTTTAGATCAGTCAGAAATTGTAAAAGTAGACTTATTTGCGATTAATCAGCCACCGTCTAGTGAGTTTTGGTTAGGTACAGATTACGGAGGCAGAGATATATTTGGCCAATTAATTATCGGAACACGTAACTCATTGTCCATTGGATTTTTAGTGACACTTATGACAGGTATCATTGGGGTTACTTATGGATTAGCATCAGGTTATTTTGGTGGTACCGTAGATAATATTATGATGCGTATCGTTGATTTCTTTTTGATTTTACCATTCTTAATGATTGTTATTGTATTTGTGGCGATTGTACCGGAGTATAGCATATGGACATTTTCACTGATTATGACAGCTTTTCTCTGGATGGGGATTGCCCGCTTAATTCGTTCGAAGGCATTGCAGGAGCGAGAGCTGGATTATGCGCAAGCCTCGAAAACGCTAGGGACTCCGCATTGGAAGATTATGTTTTTCCAAGTTTTGCCTAATTTGAGTTCATTAATTATCGTAACGATGACATTGAATTTGGCTGCTAATATAGGCTTGGAATCTGGGTTATCCTTTTTAGGGTTTGGGTTTCCCGAAGATACCCCAAGTCTAGGTACACTGCTTGGATACGCAAGAAATCCACAAACATTGGAACTAAGATGGTGGATTTGGGTACCTGCAGCTATTATGGTGTTCTTATTGATGTTAGCTGTCCGAAATGTAGGAGAAGCACTTAAACGTGCAACAGATGCAAGACAACGAAGAGGATAAATAAATGAGTTGCTTACATCTAAAGATGTTAAGTATAGATAACGTCGTATGACGTATACAAAAAAATAGGGAGGTCAAGTAATATGAAAGAAAATCGTTGGCGTATCGTTTTATCTGCAATCATGCTAGGTTTAGTACTTATGCTAGCTGCATGTGGTGGAGATGAGGAAAGCAAGTCAGATAAATCGGATGATAAGAAGTCAGGAAAAGATGGCGAACAGATTTATTCCATTGATGATTTTAATGTAGAAACGAAAAATGAAGGGAAAGCAATAAACGGAGGCCACTTGAAATTTGGTGTGGTTACAGATACAGCAATTGAAGGTTTGTTAAACTTTAATTTTTATTCAGGAGCTCATGATGTTGAATTCATTAAATGGTTTGATGAATCTTTATTAGATGCTGATGAAACACATAATTTTAATCAAGATGGTGCTGCAACATTTGAAGTAGATGACAGTGGAAAAGTGTATACCTTTAAGATTCGCGATAATGTAAATTGGCATGATGGCAAGCCAGTTACTGCTGAGGACTGGGCATTTGCCTATGAAGTCATTGGCCACCCTGATTATCCTGGGGTTCGTTATGGTGATGATTTTACGATTATTGAAGGTATGGAAGAATATCATAATGGTAAGGCAGATTCGATCTCAGGGATTGAAGTGGTAGATGAAAAAACATTAAAAATAACGTATAAAGAGGCGTCTCCTTCTTTACTAAGTGGAGGTATTTGGTCATACGCCTTACCGAAGCATATCTTTAAAGATATTCCTGTAGCTAAAATGGCGGAGTCTGATGCTGTCCGGAAAAACCCAATTGGTATGGGTCCATATAAAGTAGATAGCATTACACCGGGAGAAGCGGTTGTCCTTACGAAAAATGAAGATTACTGGCAAGGGGAGCCAAAGCTAGATAAGGTTACGGTTAAAGTCGTTAATCCTAAAACCGTTGTACAAGCTTTAAAAACAGGAGAAGTAGATACTGTACATGAATTCCCAGCTGACCAATATCCAGATAATGCCGACATGTCTAACGTAGAGTTTTTAGGCAATATAGACATGGCATACTCTTACATTGGCTTTAAATTAGGTACGTGGGATAAAGAGAAAAAAGAAGTAAAACCAGATCCAAATAAGAAAATGGCAGACGTTAATTTGCGTAAGGCAATGGGACACGCGATTGATAATGATGCTGTAGGAAAGCAGTTTTACAATGGCTTACGTTGGAATGCGACAACTTTAATTCCACCGTCACATCCAAATTTCCATGATAAAGACAATCCTGGAATAGCTTATGATCCAGAAAAAGCGAAGAAAATTTTAGATGAAGCTGGTTATAAGGACACCAATGGAGACGGTATGCGCGAAAATCCAGATGGCGAAGAGTTAGTTATTAATTTTGCGTCTATGTCAGGTGGAGAAACTGCTGAACCAATCGCTAATTATTATATCCAAGCTTGGAAAAATGTTGGGTTAAATGTTAAATTATTAGATGGTCGTCTACAAGAGTTTAATTCATTCTATGATCGTATTGGACAAAGCGGTGATGACGATCCGAAGATAGATGTTTATGCAGCTGGCTGGGGTGTCGCAACGGATGTGAACCCAGCAGGGTTATATGGACGTGATGCGCTATTTAATTTCACACGCTATGCGAGTGAAGAGAATGATAAGCTGTTAAAGCAAGGTGTCTCTAAAGATGCAATGGATTTAGAGTACCGTCAAAAAGTATATAAGGATTGGCAACAATTAATGGTTGAAGAAGTTCCTGTAATTCCAACTAACTATCGTGCGAAAATAGTTCCAGTAAATAAGCGTGTGTTGAATTATACGATCGCAAATAACTGGGCAAATTATTATGAAATTGCTGTAACGCAAGAAGAACCGGTAAAAGCGGAATAATTTCGGAAATGGGCAGCCTGTGATGAGTTTATCTAGCAGGCTGTCTGTTTTTTTATTGGTTGTATAGGAAACTTGCTTGTGGATAATGAAATAACCGAATAGTCACGTCCAGCGCATGAGCCCAGCAACGATGCGACTTTAGAAATGCGCCCTACGATAAGGCCTCATCGGTTCGTCGCAAAGAGGAAGACCGACTAAAAACGGGCTTGCCGCTCAGGCGTCGGCATACCCCTGGTTTTAGTGGCATGATTCCTAAATCTTTAGTTGATTCGTTCCATTCACTACGTTGCTAAACGGGCGCTTACGCCTTTGTTCTGTCCCCGCAAGGAGTTTGAATGTTCCTATTCAGTAGTTTACGCATCCAAGCGAGAACTTCGAGCACGCCAGCGTTAACCTCACGCATCCAAGCGAGAAACTTGAGCACTGCATGTGTTAACTCGCGCCTCCTAGCAAGAACCTCGAGCATAGCCAGCGCTAACTCGCACATCACACCCAGTAGTTCGAGTATTGCAGGCAGTAACTTAGTAATGCATCAAGTTTTTTCGCGCATCACAGCCAGAAAATTGGTAAAACAAATGGTTATCAATGAAAATAGAGCTCTCTTACACAATACTATAGACATTTAGTCATATCCCCTCTGTTTTTCTCATAAACTGTTCTGTAGGTTTGCTATGCTTCTAGGGAGGGTGACACGATTTGTGCGGAATAACTGGACATGTGAATTGGAACAAAGATGTGCGAGCAGATCGACAAATGCTTGAGAAGATGACGGAGACGTTGTCACATCGGGGACCTGATGAAACGGATACATGGATGAATCAACATGTTGCTTTTGGTCATAAGCGTCTGTCGGTCATTGATATTGAAGGCGGAAAGCAACCAATGCAAAAGGTCAAGAACGGTGATACGTATACGCTGGTATATAATGGGGAGCTATATAATACAGAGGAATTACGCAATGAATTATATCGTAAAGGCTATGCATTTGATACAACATCAGATACAGAAGTACTACTTACAGCATATTTGGAGTGGAAGGAACAATGCGTGGACCATTTAAATGGCATATTTGCTTTTGCGGTGTGGGATGGACTGAAGGAGCAGCTTTTTATAGCTAGAGACCGTTTAGGGGTAAAGCCGTTATTTTTTCAAGAAAAAGCTAGTCAGTTTATTTTTGGTTCGGAATTAAAAGCAATTCTTGCCCATGAAGCTGTTAAAGCAGAAGTTGATCGGTTTGGATTAGCTGAAGTGTTCGGACTTGGTCCAGCACGTACACCTGGTCATGGTTTATTCAAAAATATGCAAGAACTTCGTGCAGGGCATGCTCTTATTTTTTCAAAACATGGAGTAAAAAAATGGCGCTATTGGAATGTAAAGAGTCGCCCACATACGGATTCAGTATCAGAGACGGTAAGTAAGGTAAGAGAGCTATTTATCGATGCAGTACAACGACAGCTTGTAGCTGATGTCCCTGTGTCTACTTTTTTATCTGGAGGGTTAGACTCAAGCGCTATTACAGCTATTGCTGCCAATTATTTTAAAGCGCAAGGAAAAGAAGCGCTTACTACTTTTTCAGTTGATTATGAAGGTAATGCTGCTCATTTTAAAGCAAGTAAATTTCAACCATCTATGGATCAGCCATATATTGAAGAAATGGCGGAAGCTTTTGCAACCAACCATCATAATGAGGTTATCACTGGTGAAGAGCTAGCCAGTCATCTAAAAAGAGCAGTAGAGTTGCGCGATCAACCTGGAATGGCAGATATTGATTCTTCGTTATTATGGTTTTGCAAACAAATAAAAAAACAGACGACCGTTAGCCTTTCAGGAGAATGTGCGGATGAAATATTTGGAGGTTACCCGTGGTTTCACAACCCGCCAACGGATGAAGGAACAGGCTTTCCATGGATGAGGTCATTAACATCACGTATGGACTTACTTCACTCTCCATGGCAGGAAAAATTAAAACTTCAAGAATATGTCTATGATCGTTACCAGGAGACGATTAATGAAACGCCTCGTCTGGATGGGGAAAGTGCAGAGAATGCCCGAAGAAGAGAATTATTTTATTTAAATATGCACTGGTTTATGGCACAGCTACTTGACCGGAAAGACCGAATGAGTATGGGCGCTAGCTTAGAGGTGCGTGTACCATATGCAGATCACCGGCTAGTGGAGTATGTGTGGAATATTCCGTGGGAGATGAAGATGCTTGAAGGAAGAGAAAAAGGCATCTTACGAAAAGCAATGGAAGGAATTTTACCTGAAACCATTCTCTATCGTAAAAAAAGCCCATTTCCTAAAACTTTTCAGCCTGCATACACGATTGCGGTGAAAAAGTGGATGCGTGATATATTAGATGATAAAGAGGCAAGAATATTTGAATTTTTAAATAGGGAAAAGGTAGAAGCTATTTTAGAGACTGAGGGTAAGGAATTTAAAGATCCTTGGTATGGACAGTTAATGAAAGGTCCACAACTGATTGCTCATCTTTGTCAAATAGATTACTGGCTACGAACTTATGACGTCCAAGTAGTGGAATAAAAATGGTTTTACCACTAGCAATGTGCTAAACACCTTCTTTATAACAATCCAAAATGGAATGGTATTCCCCAGAGCATGCCGTGGTAGATAGCTTTCCACGGCATGTCATTTTACTAGGAAGCTACTCTTTATCCATATGATAAAAGAGTACTCCATAACCTATGAAGCAATAACGATTTCACTTTTTTTATTCATTATCGCTTCTAATTTTTTACGGAATCTTTCTGTATAAAGTGGATGATGTAACTTTTTATATTTTTGCTTAGTTGACGCACTTCTGTATCATAAATGATTATATTACGAATCTGTGGGTTATTTAAATAGTTCCGAAACCATGATTGTTGCCTTAAGTAGCGAATATTTTTTCAATATCTTCTTCAGCAACGCGTCTGTCATCTTGAAAGGAAATCCATAATTCAAAAAGCAGCTCCAGCACTACGACCAAGCAAAACACCTCCAGTCGAAATAGATTGACTTTACATAAACGTTGTTTTATAAAATAGATTTGATTAATAGAGCACTATGCTATACGTATTTCATTATATGAAGTTTCCTATTTAGATCAAGTCCTTCATTTCACTTTTGGGACCTAGAAGACAGACGATATTTTCTGAGCTCCCAACATATATGCGCTTTTTGATAGATGCTTTCATGTGCCAGATAAAGTCGTTATAAATAGCAGGGGAATAAATTTGGTTCCTTAATTTTCGTTTTTTTGCTAAAATGTACAATATTGAAACGAATTATCAAAGAATTAGGAGGGGGCAAATGGAAGAGAGGATCGATAACAATCCGATAGAGAAGAAGAGAAAATTTTCTAAATCAAAAGTAGCCTTCATTGCTATTGGTATTTTATTGATGGTTCTGATCATCATTATCATAGTTGTAAACGCTTACCTAAATCGTTCTATTGAAAAAACAGAGGGAAGTATAGAGCTACCAATTTTAAAACAAGAGGTACAGGTAATAACTGACGCTAACGGGGTGCCGCAAATAGAGGCGGCAAATGAGCATGATTTATATGCAGCTCAAGGATATGTGCAAGCACAATATCGACTGTTTCAAATGGAAATGTCACGAAGGCAGGCATCTGGTACGTTAAGTGAAGTAGCTGGAGAAGCAGCAATTGATCAGGATAAATACTTTCGAACATTAGGATTGCGCAGAGCAGCTGACGAATCTTATGCTTTATACAGTGACGAAGCAAAACTAGT
This sequence comes from Virgibacillus sp. 6R, assembly GCF_001895305.1. Classification (NCBI taxonomy): domain Bacteria; kingdom Bacillati; phylum Bacillota; class Bacilli; order Caryophanales; family Bacillaceae; genus Virgibacillus; species Virgibacillus sp. 6R. Next base: position 3,814,170 of record NZ_CP017762.1, read on the forward strand.
GTTGGAAGCTTTTGCAAAAGGGGTTAATGCGTACATCGAACAAGCAAAGCAAAGTAACAGTTTGCCGGTTGAATTTAAACTTATGGGCTTTGAACCAGAAGAATGGACACCGTTAGACTCATTAACAATTGGAAAGTACATGGCATTTGATCTAGGTGGTCATTGGGAGCAGCAAGCATTCAATTATTATTTGCTACAGCAATTTGATGAAGAAAAAGCATACGAACTATTTCCATCCTATCCTCGTGACAAGCCAGTTATTATGGAAGAAGAGCATGTTTCTATACAAGACGCATTTTCTAAGGTCATGATTCCACATACATTTAATGGAAGTAACAATTGGGTTGTATCTGGTGATAAAACGGCGTCAGGATTCCCGATGTTAGCAGATGACCCACATTTAGGTTTAGCAACGCCAGCGATTTGGATTCAAATGCAATTGAAAACAGACCAGCAACAGGTAAGTGGTGTTATTTTTGCGGGGGTTCCAGGAATTATATTAGGTCATAACGATCAAGTTGCTTGGGGAGTAACGAACACAGGACCAGATGTACAACAATTATACTTAGAAAAAAGAAAGCCAAACTCTAAAGCGGAGTTTTTATTTGCTGGTAAGTGGGTAGAAGCAACTGTTATTAAAGAACCGATTGCCGTGAAAGATGGAGAAACAATTGATTATGAAGTAGTAGAAACAAGACATGGGCCGGTTATTTCAGAGTTTGCTGAAGATAGTGGTAAGGAAAATGTTTTGTCACTAAGATGGACTGCATTAGAGCCTACGACGGAACTGGAGGCCATATTACAAATTAATAAAGCTACCGATTGGAAATCGTTTGAAAAGGGATTGGAGAAATTCTTGGTCCCTGCGCAAAACTTTGTGTTTGCCTCTAAAGATGGAACGATTGCTTATAAAGCGAATGGGAATATTCCGGTTTATGACAATGAAAAAGATGCCTTACTTCCTTTACCCGGTTGGGAAGAAGAGAGCGTTTGGCAGCGGTATATTCCCTTTGATGAACTTCCCAAGATAATCAATCCAGAAAAAGGGTATATCGCAACGGCGAACAATAAAATAACAACGGATGATTATCCATATCATATTAGTAATGTATGGGCGCAACCATACCGGTATGAGCGCATTGCTGATGTGCTGGAAAACAGTGAAGAGATAACCGTCGAAGATATGCAACAGTTGCAAATGGATAGCTTTAATATGCAAGCGAAAGAATTTGTACCTGCGTTTTTACAGCAATTAAAAGGGGAGGAATTATCAGAGCAAGCTGAGCATGCGCTCGAGCTCCTAAAAGAATGGGAATATGAAGATACTGTTTCAGCAAGCGAGCCATTAATTTTTCACTATTGGTATGAAAAAATGGAGGCGACCATTTATCAAGATATACCAGATTCAATGCTTGATTTATTTAAAGTGAAAGGGCAATCGACAGATGCATTATTGCGAAAAGGGATAAACGGAGAAAATTCTGCCTGGTTAGAGGATTATGGTGGTTTGCAACAAGTTTTAATTACATCATTACATGAAGCACTTGCAGAGTTGGAAGAAAAATACGGCGAAGATATGTCAGAATGGGAATGGGGAGACTATCATCGTGTATACTTTGAACATCCACTTTCAAGTGTTCATCCTGTTCTAAAATATTTTTTCAACAAAGAAGATCCGCTTCCTGTAGATGGAAGCAGTATAACACCAATGGCCGCTAGTTATGAAACGGAGACTGGTGTTGTTGATCACGGTGCTTCTTGGCGGTTTGTTATTGATATGGCAGAAGCAGGTAAAGGGTATCATCTCGTTGCACCAGGACAATCTGGTCATTTTAAAAGTCAATGGTACCATGATCAATTGGATGATTGGGGGAAGGGGGATTATCATAAAACATACTTGGATAGAAAAACAGGAGATCAATTGATACTGCGTCCTTAGATGTGTAAATATTGCCCGGGTAATAAATGGAGATGATTTGGGGAGCAAATAGGGGTGTAAGCACGCGCACATACGAATTTTAAATTCAGTTGGGCAATTTTTGATATGTGTTTTATATAAATTGATGGAAAATTTACTGTTGACAACGCTTACAGATTCAAGTATGATAAAAACACAAGTTAATTATGTGGCGGAGAGTAGGAGACCCACACTTTTTATTGTATATTTCTAAGGGTAGAGTATATATAAAAAGTGTAGGTCTTTTTTTATGGGGGAAAATGATAACAATTTATTTGCTTCATTTTAACACTTACCATAAATGTTTGCATTCCTTCTAACAGAATACTTGGTTCGACCATAATTAACATAGTCTAGAACAAAGGGGTGTTATATGGTGGCTGAATCCGAATTTTTAGCAGAATTAATTGGTACGATGATCTTGATTATTCTTGGTAGCGGAGTGGTTGGTGGTGTCACTTTGAAATCATCTAAGGCTGAAGGGTCTGGCTGGGTGGTTATTACGATTGCTTGGGGATTGGCAGTTGCATTTGGGGTTTATGCAGTTGGTAATTACTCTCCTGCACATATTAACCCAGCCGTAACGATAGGATTTGCCTCTATTGGCGAATTTCCGTGGTCTAAAGTACCAATGTATGTAACAGCACAAGTAATTGGGGCTATTATTGGTGCAGCTGTCGTTTTTGTAAATTATTTACCGCATTGGCGAAAGACAAAAGACCAAGCTACGAAACTGGGGGTATTTGCTACTGGACCTGCAATTCGCAGTCCGCTTGCGAACCTGCTCAGTGAAATTGTTGGCACATTTGTTCTTGTATTAGGACTTTTGTTTATTGGAGCAAATGAATTTACAGAAGGTTTAAATCCAATTATTGTTGGGGTATTGATTATAGCAATAGGTATGTCATTAGGTGGCGCAACAGGTTATGCTATTAATCCTGCCCGTGATCTAGGACCTCGTATTGCCCATGCGTTACTTCCCATTCCAGGCAAAGGATCTTCGGATTGGGGGTATGCTTGGGTTCCAATTATAGGGCCAATTATAGGAGGGATATATGGAGCATTCTTTTATGATGCGTTGTTTATCGGTGAATTTACCATTATTTTCTGGGCATTAAGTATAATTATAGCAATACTTATTATCGGGGCAGTTAGGATGGAGACGAAGGGAGAACGTTCTGCTAAAATAAATAATCATAGTGCATAGGGGGATAAAAATGGAAAATAAATATATATTATCAATTGATCAAGGTACAACAAGTTCTCGGGCTATTATTTTTAATCAACAAGGAGAAATTGTTGAGACAGCACAAAGGGAGTTTGAACAATTCTTCCCTCATCCAGGCTGGGTTGAGCATGATGCAAATGAGATATGGACATCCGTTCTAGCATGTATTGCAGATGTACTGCGAAAAGCAGACTTAGCTGCTAATCAAATTGCCGGGATTGGTATAACGAACCAGCGTGAAACCGCAGTTGTTTGGGATAAAAATACCGGGAAACCAATTTATCGTGCGATTGTTTGGCAATCTCGTCAAACCGAAGATATTTGTAAGGAATTAAGAGAAGCTGGCTACAATGAAATTTTTAGGAAAAAGACAGGTTTGCTACTTGACCCTTATTTTTCTGGCACAAAAGTGAAATGGATTTTAGATAATGTAGAAGGCGCAAGAGAAAAAGCTGAGAATGGAGACTTATTATTTGGAACGATTGATAGCTGGCTCGTTTACAAGTTTTCTGCTGGGACAACGCATATAACAGATTATACCAATGCGTCTCGCACACTCATGTTTAACATTTATGATTTGCAATGGGATGATGAACTACTAGACATATTAACTATTCCAAAAAGTATGTTGCCTGAAGTTAAACAATCTTCGGAGATTTATGCACATACGATATCGTACCATTTCTTTGGAGAAGAAGTTCCAATTGCTGGAATTGCAGGCGATCAGCAAGCTGCACTATTTGGTCAGGCTTGTTTTGAAAAAGGAATGATTAAAAACACTTATGGTACAGGTTGTTTTATGCTAATGCATACCGGCGAAGAAGGTGTTGCTTCAGAGCATGGTTTGTTAACGACGCTAGCTTGTGCAGTAGACGGTAAAATAGAATATGCATTAGAAGGAAGTATTTTTGTTGCTGGTTCTGCCATTCAATGGCTTCGTGATGGTTTGAGGCTTATTGAAGATTCGCCGGAAAGTGAGGTATTTGCAAGAAATGTGGATAGCACAGAAGGCGTATATATGGTTCCGGCTTTCGTAGGCTTGGGTACACCTTATTGGGATAGTCAGGCAAGAGGTGCAGTCTTCGGGCTTACTAGGGGCACAACGAAAAGCCATTTCATCCGCGCAACATTGGAATCTTTAGCATATCAAACGAAAGATGTTATTAATGCGATGATTAATGATTCCCAATTAGAATTGAGAACGTTACGTGTGGATGGTGGTGCAGTTAAAAACGATTTCTTAATGCAATTTCAAAGTGATATTCTTGGGGAAGTGCCAGTGGAACGTCCGGTTATTCAGGAAACAACCGCATTAGGTTCCGCGTATTTGGCAGGTTTGGCGTTAGGATATTGGAAAGATAAAGAAGAAATTGCCCGTCAATGGGAGGTAGAAAAGACATTTAATGGAACCATGGATCAACAGGAGCGAGAAGCTTTATACGCAGGCTGGCAAAAAGCGGTAGAAGCAACAAGGGTATTTAAGTAAGAATGAATGTATAAAAAAGGAGGTCACGATTATCTTAAAGGTAAGAATGGCCTTCTTTTGTTCAGGTTCAAAGTTTTTGCAGTTTTTATTTTTTTAGCTGTAACTTATTAATCCAACATGAACTGGCGGTAAGATCTCTTTCACTTCTATGCTATGAGGTGAAATTTAGGAGGATAAGTAGAGAATTTAATGGCAGTCGAATATCCACTTCTGCTTGAGAGCCCCAGTCATGTCCATGCGATATTAACCATTCATGGGAGGAAGCTCCCTATTCATTAAGGATGGACTGCATGATGACACATGATTGTTGGAAATGAAGGGGGTTGTATACCTTCTATGTTAAGTGAGATTCTACTACAATAGAGTTGAGGAGGAATGAAGCAATGAAAAAAATCATTAACGATCCAAATGAAGTTGTACAAGATATGGTGCAAGGATTAGTTGCTGCGTATCCAACCAAATTAAAAGTAGTTCCGGATACACTTGTAATTGCTCGTCAAGATGCTCCTGTTCAAGGTAAAGTAGGTCTAGTCAGTGGTGGAGGAAGCGGACATGAGCCAGCCCATGCTGGATACATTGGCAAAGGTATGTTAGATTGTGCCGTTGCTGGTGAAGTTTTTACTTCTCCAACACCTGATCAAGTATTAGAAGGAATAAAAGCAGCTGATGGAGGAGAGGGTGTCTTCCTCGTAATTAAAAATTATACTGGTGATGTGCTTAATTTTGAAATGGCTGCGGAACTTGCTGAAGCAGAAGGCATTCAAGTCGAAAAAGTTATTGTTAACGATGATGTTGCCGTAGAAGATAGCTCGTTTACCACTGGCAGAAGAGGAATTGCTGGTACTGTCCTGGTTCATAAAATCGCAGGTGCGATGGCAGAAAATGGAGCCTCGCTGCAAGAAGTGAAACGGGTAGCTGAAAAAGTTGTTGCTAACATTCGCTCGATGGGAATGGCTTTAACCTCTGGAACGGTGCCGGCTGCTGGAAAGCCAAGCTTTCAACTAGAAGAAAACGAAATGGAAATTGGCATCGGAATTCATGGGGAACCAGGAATTGAACGTAAACCAATTGCTTCTGCGGATGATATTGCTACAGAGTTAGTGGAGCGAATTATGAACGACATGGAAATACCAAAAGAAAGCGAAGTAGCAGTAATGGTAAACGGTTTAGGTGCTACACCTGAAATGGAGCTATTTATTGTAAATCAAAAGGTACAAAGCATATTAAAGGATAGAGGAATTTACGTATTTCAAACGTTTGTAGGAGAATTTATGACATCTTTAGAGATGGCTGGTTGCTCTGTAACATTGTTAAAACTTGATGATGAATTAAAATCACTACTTGGAGCTCCATCCGAAGCACCTGCATTTCGAATTTAGGAGGAATTTAAACATGCGATTAGATGTGAACAAAACAATCCAATGGATGCAACTAACGAATGAGAAGATGCAAGCAAACAAAGATTATTTAACGACTTTGGATCAACCAATTGGGGATGGCGATCATGGAATTAATATGGCTAGAGGATTCCAAGAAGTTGCTTCCAAATTAAATGAGAGCACATATACGAACGTATCCGATGTTTTAAAAGATGTAGCAATGACTTTAATGTCTAAAGTTGGCGGAGCATCAGGACCTTTATTTGGAACTGCCTTCCTCAAATTATCCACCAAGCTGAAAGGTGAAGAGTCTGTAAAACAAGATATATTTGGAACAGCATTAACGGAAGCGGTAAATGGTTTAAAGCAGCGTGGAAAAGCAGAAGAGGGCGAAAAGACAATGGTAGATATGTGGGCCCCCATTGCGCAATTGTTTTTAGAAGATTCCAATGTAACAGCTGATACGTTACTCTCTACGGCTGATTCGGCTTTAACAAAGATTAAAGAAATGACTGCAACCAAAGGACGAGCCGCCTATTTTAAAGACAAAACAGTCGGACATCAAGATCCAGGTGCTGCATCTACTTATCTTATTTTTGAAGCACTAGCAGAAGTATGGAAAGGAGACAGCGAAAGATGAGCTACGTTGGTATTGTGTTAATTTCTCATAGCCATAAAATCGCAGAGGGAACAAAAGAATTAATTCAGCAGGTAATGAAGAATGTCCCCATTGTAGCTGCTGGAGGAACGGATGAAAACGAGATTGGCACAAGCATAGAAAAAATTAATGCAGCGCTGGAGCAAGCGAATAAGGGAAAAGGTGTACTTTTATTTTATGATCTTGGTAGCGCAAAAATGAATGCAGAAATGGCTATCGAAATGGCTGATCGTGAAGATGTCAAATTAGTCGAAGTACCCATTGTAGAAGGATCATATGTTGCCGCAGTAGAGTCAGGTATGGGGAAAAGCATAAATGATGTCTATGAAGCTGTGCGTAGTTCCTTCCCTGAAAAATAGATCCAAACGCAAGCCCGCCCCCTTCGCTAGTGTAAGGGGGCTTTCATTTATCCCGTATAACAAGTTGCTGTAAGACACCGTTTTCAGGAGTAGGATATCTGTACTGTAACAAGAATAAGTAGGGATAACAGCACCTACATGACAATATAAAGTGCCATAGAATCTCCACTTCGAAAGATTCCGAGTAGATACAAAAGCCTAAGTGGAGGATAATGGCGCCCAAATTACGGATTCGTTCAAAGGGCTTTTTAGGTCATATCCTTAGGGAACTAACGGTCAGTGGGGGAGAAAGAATACTCACTGACGAAGTTTCACTTTAACTAGAATAGGGGAGATGCAATGATTTCTTTATCTGATGTGAGGGTGGCAAGAGAGAATATTGTTCAAGTGGTAAACACGACTCCAATTCTTCAATCTGCACAATTATCCGACATATGCGGTAATCGCGTTTTTTTGAAGGCGGAGCATCTTCAAAAGACAGGAGCTTTTAAAATTCGCGGGGCAGCAAATAAAGTGAAACAGGTTGTGGAAAAGGGCGCTACCTTTGTAACGGCAGCTTCTTCTGGTAATCATGGGCAAGCTGTTGCCTACATTGCCAACATGCTAGGTATACGTGCAACCATTGTCGTACCAGACGATGTCATTCAAAGTAAACTTGCTGCAATCCAAGCATATCATGGCGGTATCGAAAAGTGTGGACTAACCTCTTCTGAACGGTTACCACGCGCTGAACAATTAGCTTCCGAAGAGGGCGGGGTTGTGATACCGCCTTATGATGATCCACTTATTATAGCGGGACAAGGAACAATCGGGCTGGAATTACTGGACCAGTTGGACGAAATTGATATCGTTGTTGTGCCAATTGGCGGTGGAGGATTAATTTCTGGTATCTTAACTGCGATAAAAGAAATAAAACCATCCGTCAAGATAATTGGAGTTGAGCCTGAAATAGCTAATGATACATATATGTCATTGCAAAACGGAGCCATCACGAGTATTCCCCCAACAGGGACTATTGCTGATGGTTTAAGAGCAACTCAACCAGGTAGCCTGACGTTTCCAATTGTTCAACACTATGTAGACGATATTGTTCTAGTAAGTGAGGAACAAATAAAGTATGCAATGAGATTTGTGTTAGAAAGAACGAAACAATTAATTGAGCCTTCCAGTGCAGTTACAGTAGCAGCTGCAATCTATGATAAAATCGGTGCCCGCCAAAAAAATATCGTATGCGTCATTTCAGGAGGTAACGTAGATCTTTCACAGCTTGCTAAGTTGGTGTAGCTTTACTAGAAAAAATCGCTAAAAAGAACTCGTATCACCTGTGCAATCGATACGAGTTCAGATTATTTTTTTATATGGTTTTATTATTTCATAGAATAGCATGGTTTGAAGTTAGATGATACAAATAACGATTGTTATCAATACTTTTGTTCTGCCATCAGACGCACTATTTATTTTTTCGTTTTTTGTATCTTTATTTCATTCCATTCCCTGTTAAGCCACTTTAGAGGGGGAAACTGAAATGGTTTCTTCAATCTCCATGTTATTTTTCACATTTTGTCGTGCATATTTGTAGAACAAGGCAATAATACCAATTGTTATCGCTGCGCTTAGTATATAAGTAATGTTCATTGGTATTCTAAATCCAATTGGCGCATTAAGAATATATGCTGTCGTAACATAGGTCATAAAAATACCTGGTAACATTGCCACCCAATAATTCTTTTTAGCAATAAATAAGTACATCGATGCTACCCATAATGCGATAACTGCTAGAGATTGATTGGCCCATGAGAAATATCTCCAAAGCAAAGTGAAATCCATATTAGTTAGAATAACTGAGATAGCGAATAATGGTAAAGCGATGATCAATCGTTTAGAAATTTTCTTTTGCGATACATGAAAGTAATCAGCTATAATCATGCGTGCACTGCGAAATGCTGTGTCCCCAGATGAAAGCGGAAGAAAAATGATGGATAATACAAGGACAGATCCTAAGATAGAACCAAGCATCATTGTACCTACTTCACTTACAATACCTCCTGTCCCGATCGTATTAATTAATTCATTTAGTGTAACCGTCTCGCCAAATAAGCTCATTGCTGCTGCAGCCCATACCATAGCAATTATACCTTCTACAATCATCATGCCATAAAAAACACTTCTTGCTTCTTTTTCATTTTTCGTTGTTCTAGCAATGATTGGCGATTGTGTTGCATGAAAGCCAGATAAAGCACCACAGGATATAACTAAAAATAATAATGGAAAGATAGGCGTTTTTTCCGGATGCAAATTCGTTAATGATACTTCTGGAATAGGTGCTTGGTTGATTACAAGGCTAATTCCTAATGCTAATGTTCCAACAAGTAAAAACGCCCCAAATATAGGAAATAGCTTACCTATCAGTTTGTCTATTGGTAACATAGTAGACAGAATATAGTAGCCAAAAATGATAACAATAAGTGCAGTGAGTGCAATAGTTTCATTTACTAAATCAAAAATCAGACCAGCTGAAGAGCTAACAAAAACGGTTCCTACTAATAATAAAAGAAGTACAGAAAATATATTCACAATGTGTTTCATATATTTACCCAAAAATTTACCGGCGAGCTGCGGAAGATGTGCTCCTCCATTACGAATCGAGATCATCCCTGTTAAGTAGTCGTGAACAGCACCTGCAAATATACATCCTAAGACGATCCAGAGAAAAGCTACAGGACCATATAGTGCTCCCATAATTGGACCAAAAATCGGGCCCACCCCTGCGATACTAATCAACTCAATCATGGCATTTTTATTCCTTTTGAGTGGCAGGTAATCGACGCCATCCTGTTTCGTAATAGCTGGTGTCGGTCGATCTGGTCGTACTCCGAAAACCTTTTCAATAAACTTCCCATATGTGAAATAACCTACAATTAATAGTATAATTCCTCCTAGAAATGTAAACATTTCAAGTCCTCCCTCTTACGGTGAATTCGTTTACATTAATAAATGTAATATGTAAACGCTTGTATAAGGGGTTTTTTTGATAACATGTCTATTTTTTATGCTAACATGTTTATATTTAGACTTAACATGAGAGTAGGGGAAATAATAAAAGAATAAATGAAATTTTTCAATTTTTGCATAAAAGAGTTGCCCTTAGAAGCAGAAAAAGCGCCGGTAGAAGTAGGAGAAGAAGTGCACCGCAGTAGGAGAAGCGCCCGTCACAGTTGGGGACTAGCCCGCCGAAGAAAGCAGATCGTCCGTCGGAGTAGGAGAAGGAGCCCACCACAGTATAAAAGTTGCCCGGGTAATCGGGATGGTCGCCCGGCGGAAGCAGATAGGTGGTCAAGTAATCAAGAAAGTCGCCCGTCACAGTTGGTATGTAGCTCATCGGAGCTCCAAAGAACTCGCCATATAAATCGAGAATTTTGCGCTAAGTGTTATAAGCTAAGCATATATTGCCATACCTGAATAATTGTGAACATCGGCGATATTCACGTGAACTTCAGCAAATTTACATTTAATGTAAAAAATAAGTATGAACAATCCTGCTTTCGGTATCATTTATAAATTAAATTATCGTAAGGAATATTGAATTCCTACTGTAGTTTTGTCCTTTCTTTCAAAGGAAGTTAAATAGCCTTCTCCCAAGAGAAGGCTATTGCGTATTGTAATTATAAAAAAATTTAAAGCTCCAACTGTTCGCGTAATTCTTTTACGTAATTTCTACTAACTGGTAAAGGCTCATCTCTTCCAGCTATACGTAAATTATAGGCACCATTAAACCAGGGAGTAAGTTGACTCACGTAATTTAGATTAACTAAATAACTCTTATGAATGCGGAAAAAATGAAAGGCATTTAATCGTTTTTCCAAATCCTTCAATGTTTTTTTGGTATAAAATGTATTAGATTTGGTAACGATTTTTACTTGTTTCTCTACGCTTTGTACGTAGAGGATTTCAGTTGGATCCGCATAAAAGACGCCATCTTCATTTTCAATGCCTAATTTATTAGCAGCTTCCTGCTCTCTTTCTTCCGGACCAACTAACATTTTTTCAATCCTAGAAATCGTTTGCCCTAACTGATTTTCGTCATATGGTTTTAATAAATAATCGACCGCTTCATATCGAAAGGCTTGAACAGCGAATTGAGGATATGCCGTAGCAAATACTAATAAAGGTGGATGCCTCAACTCCATGAGTGAAGCCGCTGTTTCCATCCCGTTCATTCCAGGCATTTCTACATCTAGAAAAACAAGATCAGGTTTCTTTTTCATCGCTTCCATAATACAAGACTCTCCAGAATTTGCTTGACCAACAATTTCTACGTTAGGATAAGTAGCCAATAAGTAGATCAGCTCTTCCCGGTTTAATTTTTCATCATCAACGACTAATACTTTTATTACATGCTTCATGACTCTTCCTCCGTTTGGTGTTCTCTTGCTGGAATTGAGAATTGAACACTCGTCCCTTCATTTATTTTGCTAGCAATAACTAACTGAGCTTGTTCGCCGAACTTCATAGTAAGTCGGCGATTAATATTGTATAGTGCCATCCCTGTTCCAGTGCTGGATGAAACAACTTTTTTGCCAATAAGCTGGATTTGTTCTTCTTGTATTCCCTTGCCGTTATCTGTTACAGCTATTTGGATAGACTGCCCTTCTTTTGAAATGTGTATATGAATATGAGCATCTTCCTTTTTGTCTTTTAACCCGTGTTTCATAGCATTTTCCACAATAGGTTGCAGGATTAATGGAGGAACGGTTTCCTGTAAACAACTTTCATCAATGTGATAGGCGACGTGCAACCGATCGTGGAAACGTGTTTGCTCAATATCCAAATAAGCTTGGACATGCTTTAATTCTTGTTCAATCGTAATTTCCTTCTCGGTCGTTACGGTTAAGTTTTGTCTTAAAAAATGGGAGAGAGATACAAGTAATTGTCTTGCTTTCATTGGATCAATTCGCACAAGCGAGGTAATTGTATTTAATGTATTAAATAGAAAATGTGGTTTAATCTGTGCTTGTAGTGCATTTATTTCTGACTCTCTTGCTAATTGCAAAGCTTCTTCCGCTCGAGCAATTTCCAATTGGTTGCTTAGCAATTTAGCAAGTCCGCTTACCATTTCCTTTACTAAGCGATTAATATCCTCCTTGGAACGATAGTAAAATTTTAACGTACCAATGGTTTTTCCGCGTTGCTTTAAAGGAGCCACAACAACTGCCTTTAAAGGACAATTTTCTTGACTACAATGAATTTGTTGATCGGAGGCAACGATTAGTTTGCCTGATTGAATCGTATCTCTCGTTATTTGTGTTTGAATTTGATTTCCTTGTTTATGGTGGTCATCACCTAAACCAACATGTGCTAGAATTTCCTTATCATTCGTCATTGATACAGCAATAGCATCCATCTCATGATACAATATGTCACAGGCGGCCTGAGCTGTTTTTTCATGAAGTCCTTTTCTTAGGTGAGCTAAAGTCTTATCAGCAACACGTAAAGTTAATTGTGCCTGGCTAGCTCCAACCTTTTCTTCCTCTTTAACGACTACTTGAATAATAAGCATAAATAGTGCTCCACCAAGTCCATTTGCAATAACCATAGGCAGACCAATAACTTCCACTAGCGGGATGTTCTTCTCAAATGGTCTTGATAACAAGAGGATAAGCAACATCTGAATAATTTCTGCGGTTGCTGTAATTGTAAATACTTTAGGTAACGAATGATAGCGTTGTTTTTTGTGAAAATACCCTGAGAAGATACCTGCTATGATCGTAGCAATACCACAGCTAAGTGCAGTATAGCCCCCAAGCATGAAGCGGTGGATACCAGCAATAATTCCTGCTCCAAATCCAATCTTATACCCACCTAGAAGTCCTGCTACTACTACTCCAATTACTCTAAAGTTTGCAATGGCTTCATCTGGTTCAATACCAATGCGCCAACGCTCGATTTCGGAAGTGCCAGTATTAAAAATAAGTCCTGTATACGTACCAATTATTCCAAACAACCCAAAAAATAGCATCGCCTTATATTGTTGGCTTTGGCTTAAGGAGTGTTGAGAAATCATATTGCGAAAAAATTGTAGTCGAGTTAGTAAAAATGCAATCATAACGATAATGCCGAGTCGTTCTAGCATCATGACAAGAAGATCAAACATAAGATAGCCTCTTTCCATCTAAATTAAAGGTTATGTTAGAAAATTCACAAGAAATTAAAACGATGACTAAAGTAATTTAGACAGGGTGAAGGAGCGTATTAGAACAATCTCTCCAAGACGTTGAACGAATGGCAGGGCATTTTGATGGAAAATAAAATGTCTTTTAAGTTGTAACGCTCTCTAGTTATACTAGCTATTAACCCATTGAAGAACCTACAGTTTGAAGCCAGTCCTGCTTTTAAAACGTTTTAAAATAATCGAACTCTCTACACGAGTAATACCACTCACTGAGTATAATTCTTTATTGATAAAAACTTCTAATTTTTGAAAGTCTTCAACGAGAACATGCATATGCAATGTACTGGGACCTGTCATTTGATAAATGCTTGCTACTTGAGGGTTATCTGCTAAGTTTTGCGCAACCTCTTGTAATTGCATAGGCTCTACATCTACTTCAAAAAAAGCCGAAACTTGCTTGCCAAATTTTTCAGAGTTAATCACAACGGAAAACTTCTCAATAACGCCTTGATCTTTTAAATTTTGAATCCTGTCTTTTACCGCTACTCGGGATAACCCAACTTTTTCTGCAAGATCTACGTATGATAACCTTCCATCTTCAGTTAAAGCTGCTAATAATTTTTTGTCAATATGATCCAATTTCATATAAGATACCCCTACTATTTTATTTTGTATCTGTACCTAGTTTAACAAAAACTGTTACCTAAGAAAATTATCTTGTAAAAGATGTTTAGCCTGTTTTATATCTAGTCTTTAGAGAGGGAGTTTTATAAACATTACTTCATAATAAAATATAATAACAAAATGAAAGTAGTTTATTTTATATGGTTGTATATTGGTTAATTTTTAATTTTAAAAGTTAATTTTTGTTTTTGATTAGTATTGACAACTGTGTAATTGTTTAATATCATTTATTTAATTTAAAGAAAATACAGAGATTTAGCTTCTAAAATGAATTTCGTTTTAAATTATTCCTACATATCAGTCTGGAAATGAACGTTAAAAATGGTGAGTCTATTTTTAAAAAATAGTAAGTATGAAAGTATCTAACTATCGTAGAAAAGGAGCTTCATTAACTATGGATTTTTTTCAAAATCAAACATACCCATATGCTGTCCCACGACAAGCTACATATGCACAGAAGGGTATGGTGGCAACCTCACAGCCATTGGCTTCACAGGCAGGTCTAGAGATATTAAAAAGAGGCGGAAATGCCATTGATGCTGCAATTGCAACGGCAGCTTGTCTGACTGTGGTGGAACCAACATCGAATGGGATTGGAGGTGACGCTTTTGCATTAGTTTGGAGAAAAGGGAAGCTGCATGGTTTAAATGCTAGCGGGAAATCACCTAAAAAGATCTCCATTGAAGCTGTAAAAGCATTAGGATATGAGGAGATGCCAAAGTATGGCTGGGTTCCGGTTACGGTGCCTGGTGCTCCGGGAGCATGGGCTGAATTATCGAAAAGGTTTGGTGAGCTGCCATTTCAAGAAGTGTTACAGCCTGCTATTACCTATGCTAGAGAGGGTTTTCCGGTATCACCGATATTAAGCAGGTTCTGGAAAAGGGCTTATCAAGCTTATAAGCAGCATTTTACCGACAACATATTTCGAGAATGGTTTGCAACGTTTGCTCCTAAAGGGAGGGCACCTGTAGCTGGTGAATTATGGCATTCACCGAATCACGCTAATACGTTACAAAAAATTGCCGATAGTTATGGCGAATCTTTTTATCAAGGAGAATTAGCAGAGCATATCGCGCAATTTTCTGAACAAAGTGGTGGATTTTTAACTGGGCATGATTTAGCTAATTATCATGCAGAATGGGTGGAGCCAATACATGTTAATTACCGGGACTACGATATTTGGGAAATACCCCCAAATGGTCAAGGGATTATTGCACTTCAGGCACTCAATATTTTAAAGGGATTTCAATTTGTTGAAAAGGATTGTGTAGAGACGTATCATAAGCAAATTGAAGCTATGAAACTTGCATTTGCAGACGGTCAAAAGCATATAACTGAACCTCCATTCATGAGATATTCTGTGACTGAGATGCTAAGCGAGGAATACGGTGCAATTCGTAGAGAATTGATAGAAGATCACGCAATGCAACCACAAGCTGGGGAACCTGCACTTAGTGGCACGGTTTATTTAGCTACGGCTGATCGAGAAGGGAATATGGTATCATTTATACAAAGTAATTATATGGGATTTGGTTCTGGTTTGGTGGTACCAGGAACAGGTATTGCATTGCAAAACCGAGGGCATAATTTTACAATGGATAGCTCTCATGTAAATGCACTTGCTGGAGGTAAACGGACGTATCATACCATTATTCCGGGATTTATGACTAAAAAAAATCAGCCAATTGGTCCATTTGGGGTGATGGGAGGATTTATGCAGCCTCAAGGACATGTCCAGGTTATTATGAATACGCTTGACTTTCAATTGAATCCACAAGCTGCATTGGATGCCCCGCGCTGGCAATGGATGAAGGGTAAGCGAATAGAAGTGGAAGGTCGCTTTCCGCATCATATCGCGTTGGAATTAGCTGAAAAAGGGCACGAGGTTCAGATTCAGCTAGAGCCAAACAACTTCGGAAGAGGGCAAATTATTTGGAGGAACCCAGACACTGGTGTATTAGTTGGTGGAACAGAGTCGAGAACAGATGGCTCGATTGCGGCATGGTAATAGGAAAATAGGATAGCTTCAAGCGTCTACATCGTTGTAGCTAGCACAATTTGGCGAGTAGCAAGCGCCTATATCTGTGTAACGAGCAAGGCTATGCGAATGATGAGCGCGTACGACTTGTATCGGGCGAGATTGCTCAAGTAGTGAGCACTTCGGATTTACGTATAGGTCACTTTTACCCCTCAAGTAACGGGAAGTGTTACGGTCCTTTCATACTACGGGGCAACTCCAGTAGGATAAGTGGAAGCCCCAGCTGCAAGTAAAATGTCCGATTCTGTTCACTGGGTATTAGAACGGTTATACCTTTGCGACACTAACCATCAGTGAAGAGATCAAAAAAACTCCGATTGGTTGAAGTTTAACTATATCTAAATGCTTATTTTCTTCAACAGCGTTGCTTAGCCAGCTACGTTCGTTTGGGGGCACAATTTCAAAAAAAGGTACGTGAGATATGAAGTTACAATGGAATATTTTTATAGCTTTTTTTCGAGTTGGTATATTAGGCTATGGCGGTGGTCCTAGTTCGATTCCGCTCGTTCATAAAGAAGTAGTTGATAAGTATAAATGGATGAGTGATGAAGAATTTGGTGATTTGTTAGCACTTGGAAATACATTGCCCGGGCCTATTGCTACAAAGCTTGCTGGTTACATTGGTTACCGTGTTTCTGGTGTTCTGGGGATGCTTAATGCTGTATTAGCAACAACCTTGCCTACGATTTTTTTAATGATTTTGTTGCTATCTTCGCTTTCATCCATTAAGGGGTATGATTGGGTACAAGGAATGACAGCAGCAGTTATTCCAGTTGTTGGGGTCATGCTTGCGGTCTTGACATGGCAATTCATTCAAAAAGCTGGTAAAGGTATGGGGTGGCTTTCAACGATAATCATGTTAATTGCCGTCTTCATTTTGTTGGAAATATTGCATCTTCATCCAGGAATTCTCATTGGAGCATTGTTGATTTTGGCAATTATAAAAAAAGATGGTAAAAAAGAGGAAGCTCCCCTTTCTGAAAGAGATGGTGATTCTTCATGATTTATTGGGAAATATTTCTCGCTTTTTTTATTCCGGGAATATTAGGCTATGGCGGTGGTCCTGCTTCTATTCCACTTGTAGAAAATGAAGTCGTCTCTCGTTATGGGTGGATGGATGTGCAACAATTTAGTGAGGTTTTAGCGCTTGGTAATTCCTTGCCTGGACCGATTGCTACAAAAATGGCGGGGTATGTCGGGTATGAGGTCGGTGGACCACTAGGAGCATTCGTCGGTGTGTTTGCAACTGTAGCACCTTCATTACTTTTGATTATTATTTTACTAAGCATATTATATAAATACAAAGACTCTCCAAAAGTAAAACGGATGACACTGTACGTCAGACCAGTAATCGGGGTCCTGCTAGGGATTATGGCCTGGCGCTTTTTTAGTGAATCCTATGCTAATATAGGGTTTTTCCAAACAGCATTGTTAACTGTTGTCAGCTATTTATTGATGGAAAAGTTCAAATTACACCCAGCGTTTGTCATTGGTGGCGCATTAATTTATGGAGGCTTCCTGCTCTAGAAGACTCTTTATATTCTTCCATTAGACCCAGTTTTGAAAATGTTGTGTAAACAAAGCGGAGTTCAAGTCCTAGCTTTGAAAATACTGTGTACACAAAGTGGAGTTATTTGGAGCAAAGTCAGATAGGATGCTAGTATCGTTATTGAAATCAGAAGGGGAAACATCAAGCACTTCGATTCTTACAGGCAATTACCACTTTAACAGTATCTATAAAAGAACACATTCTGTGGTTCATATCGCCTTCCACGGAATGTGTTTCATTTTTATTTTACGAGTTGAAGCTGTTTAAGTCCGTTATAAATACCAGAGTCTTCTACAGAGGTAGTTCGATGTTTGGCATAAGCAAACAACTCTGGATTGCTGTTCCCCATTGCAAAGCCCTCTCCTACCACTTGTAGCATTTCTTTATCATTCATTCCATCACCGAAAGCAATCGCTTGTTCAGGTTGAATAGCCAAATATTGGAGCACTTTTTTGATTGCTTCTCCTTTATTGACTTGTTGACGAATGATGTCATAGCAGTTAGAAATCCCATTTACGATTACTTCCGACAAATGAAAGTCTGGATCTAAGCTTTCATAAGCTTGTACTTGGTTAGGTTGGACATTGATAATGGATGAGCCAAGGATTTGATTATGAACGTTTTCTGTTAAGAGATGATTATCTTTTAACTGAAACACTTCAGCAAATTCTCGGGTTACAGGGCTTGATAGTGAAGTAAAATAGTTTTTGTTTTTCGTATAACAAACTAATTCGTGGTTACTTTGTTTAGCTAGAGCTAGAAATTGTTCGAATGTATCTTGATCCATTGGTTTATCTACAAGAATGTTGTTTTCATATTGCGCATATGCACCATTGTAGCCTATGAACCCATCTACGCCTAATTCTTCCCCTAGCTCTGTCACTTCATGTAATGGTCTTCCAGTGCAAATAAAAACAAGTATACCTTGCTTCTGTACTTGCTGGATGGTGTCTTTTGTAGAAGGGGTATACGTATGATCCGGTGTTAAAATTGTTCCGTCAATATCCAAGAACAGTGTTTTGTATGTCATGATAAGCAGATTTCTCCTTTATGGGTTTTTAGAGACCTCATCCCATCTATTATCGAAACGAATTTAGTATTTGTCAACCAATTTAAGAACTGCCGTATAAGAGGAGAGTGATTTGCAGGAAGAGCTTAGAATTACAGGCTAGTTAGTCGTTAATTTTAAAGCTATCATAAAGTAAATTGTTAATTTTTTTAATAAAAAGAAAATAAGTTGTTTTTGTATTATAATAGTTATAAAGCCACACCTAATTTTTGCAGATTCATAGTTCAATGTTGTAGTTAAACAAGTATATTCTGTTTACAGCCTGTATTTAAAGGGATGGGGTGAGCAAGTGGCAGGTGAGAAAATTTTATTAGTTGATGATAATTTAGACATGCTGGAAGTGCTGGGGCTTTATTTGAAAAATAACGGGCTTTCAGTAACTAGCTCATGATGGCGAACAGGCCATTCACGCTATGGTAGACGAATCGACGCCCCATTTAATTGTGTTGGAAGTGATGATTCCTCATTTAGATGGGTATGAATTTTGCCAAGTTATACGTAAAAACAGAAGTTCCCATTTTATTTCTTAGTTCGAAGGAAGAGGAAATGGATCAAATTTTAGGACTTGGAATCGGTGAGGATAACTTTATTTCAAAATCAATTAAGTATGAGATTAACTGCAAGTCAAATGGTGATTCTGTTTACCGAATAATCAATGGGGGATTAAGGACCTCCACTGATTGAAGTTTCACCCTGCATATTGAAATAAAACAGTGAAAAGAATATTTTAAAAGCACTTTATGAAAACGCCTTCGAAAAATAGCCGGACTTATTGACTTTATATCTGTTCAATTGTAGACTATATTCAGCAGCTATTTATGTATGAGGTGAGAGAAATGTTTCAATCGGTGCTTACAATTGGTGCAATATTAGTAGTAGCAGTAGTTGTGCTTAGTCTGATACTACTAAAGGCGACATCAAAGGAGAGCTATACAGGCTACTTTCCTGGAATTGTAATTGGGCTTGCAGGGTTAGTATTGCTTATGTTAGCTGCCGCAATCGATAAAGTAGAAATTATGGGCGCTGGTTTAGGGGGATGGGGCATTGCATCATTATTTGCTGCAGCGATTGGCCTCATTATTACAGCGTTGACAGACACTTTTGCACATGCAAAAGCATAACAAAAAAGAGCGGGGAAATCCGCTCTTTTTTGCACTATAGGAAAGCATTACTGAGCAAATAATAGCGTTTGTGCAAATGGATGATATTGTTTTCAATCATTTACACAAATACGTATATCCGTCTCGTTGTTCGATCTTTCCCTCTTTCATCAACTTGCCGATGGCGCGCTTAAAAGCTGCTTTACTAATTTGAAAAGTGGCTCGTATCTCTTCCGGATCGCTTTTATCACTAAAAGGGATAACCCCATCATTTGCTTGGAGATGTTCCATAATTTGCGTTGCGTCTTCATGCATGCTGTCTTGTTTTCTAGGACGTAAGGAAATATTCAACGTACCATCATCCTTTACTTCAATGACCCTTCCTTCCACATACTCTCCTAGACGAGGTTCTTGCTTTCGTTCCGTATAATGGATAAAACCACGATAATCATCTGGCGTAATAATTGCAGTACCTTCTTTACTTGTGAAATACACCGTGCCAGAAATAGAGGTGTTCCACAAATCTTCCGGAGCGAATTCAATTTCTCTTGAAATAACTTGCTCTGTTGCAGGAATAGCAAGCAATCTGCCTTTTTTGTCTCTTCCCAAAGTAACATATAGTTGATCACCGATTTGTGGCCATACTTTTTCGTACAGTGGAAGGTCGTCTTTCGAAACAAGCACGTCCTTGGATGTACCGATATCAACAAACACGCCAAGGTTTGGAATTACATCCTTAACGGTGCTCCAACCATACACATCCATTACTATTTGCGGAAGCTGTGTAGTTGCTACTACGTTTCCTTTTTTATCAGTATATAGAAACACATCTATTTCTTGATCAGGTTTTAACTCGCAATTTGCCTCTCGATGATGTAGTAAAATTTCGTGTTGTCCATATCTTAATACATAACCAGTGTCAATGATTCGCTCAACAGTCATGTTTTGAATAGTTCCAGTTAGTTGATTCATCTTTTTAAATTCCTTCTTTCTATGTATTGGAAAAGGGGTACCCATCTTAGAGTACCCCTTATACTGCAAAGTAACACATAAGTCATATTATTACTCGACATACATCGAGTGAGAAATCCATCTTATCTTCAAGTGCTTTTGGATAGCCGTAGAGATGTTTAATAAATCACTATCCAATTAGCAAAACATACTAATAAGCTTAGACTCCATAGAGTATGGTGCCCAACTCAAATTAATTGTTACCTAATTAATACATTTTCATATTTATTCGAATTTCAACTATAACCGCGGTAAACTTTCCACTGGGTGTCCTCTAACTTAAACAACGTAAGCCCTACCTGCTCTTACGTCCTTGCGACCCCGAAGCCGCGCCAGTGTGAATAAGCATGGTCAAAAACATAGTAGAATGCCAATACTTATTTGTTACTTCGTCTACTAATTAAATAATTATATCATAGTATGATTTTTATGTCAAACAATAAAAGCGGTCAAGCAAATGTTTTTGGCCACTGCTACGAGCTGATGTAATATTATAAAAACACATAGTGGGAAATAAAGTTGAAAGTAATATTATTTATTTTATGATTCATGAAGAAAGTAACATCGGTAAATATTTTGTATAGTGAGATTAAGGGAAAGGAATAGCAATTTAGCTAGACCGATATGAATCGTAATCTTTCGTGATGAAGGAAAAAAATGGATTGGTACGGGTGAAAGCTTATAAAAGAGATCATCAGAGGTTGACAATACGTGCTAAGAAAAAGCGTGTAGGAACTTTAAATGATATTGAAAAGGAGCATTATAAATGGATATGAATTTGAAAAACAAAACAGTGTTAGTTACTGCTGGAAGTAAAGGGTTAGGGAAAGCAATCGCCACGGAGTTTGCTAAAGAAGGGGCAGTTGTTTTTATTAGTAGTCGCAATAAAGAAAACTTGGAGGATGCCGTTAAAGATATTAAAGAAGCAACTGATAATCCGAATGTGGATTATTATGTTTGTAATATGAAAGATCCTAATACCATTAAACAAATGATCAGTTCCATTGTAGAGGGGCATGGTGGTATCGATGTACTCATTAATAATGCGGGTGGACCACCAGCAGGAAGTTTTCTCGAAATGGATGATGACAAATGGTATCATGCTTTTGAATTAAACCTGCTCAGCTTTGTGCGAACTATACGCGAAGTTATTCCACATATGAAACAGCAAGGGAGCGGAAGAATTGTCAACATCGCTTCTTCTTCCATCAAACAAGCACTTGATAACCTCGTACTATCAAACACGATGCGACCTGGTATTGTAGGGCTTTCGAAAACGTTAGCACAGGAATTAAGCGCAGATAATATTTTGATTAATACGGTTGGTCCCGGTTCTGTAAAAACAGATCGAATTCTTGATTTAAACAAGAAAAAGGCAGAAAAACTGGAATTGTCAGCTGAAGAAGTTATGGCAAAAGCAGAACAAAATATTCCAATGAAGCGTTACGGTAAACCAGAAGAATTTGCCAAAGCTATAGTATTCCTAGCCTCAGGAGCAAATACGTATATTACAGGTCAATCTTTAATTGTAGATGGTGGGCTTGTAAAAGCATTATAACCCAAACGTGATCAATCACCAAAGCGGACAAGTCGAAGTGAAAAAGTTACGCACCAAAGTGGGCAAGTCGCGCGCCGAAGTGAAAAAGCCGATCACCGGAGTGGGAGAGTCGCGCATCGAAGTGAAAAAGTCGATCGCGGTGTAGCAAAGTCGTGCATCGAAGTGAAAAAGTTGCGTACCGAAGCGAGTGAGTCGCACACCAAAGCCAGAAAATGTAGCGTTCAAATCGGAAATCGAACCAAAGATGAAGCCACCAGCATGGAAGCAATAAATAACATAACTACATAAGGCGTTTCCCTAGAAATGAAAGAACCTTTTAACGGAAAAGGTTCTTTCATTTTTTGCATATATTGTTAATGTGCTAACAGTTTACTCAATGTATTAAATTAGAAATGCCTAGTGTAATCAGTAATAGCGGTGGAAGGAAGGTCAGTTGTTGCATATGCTTGCTTTTAATTAGTAATCTCCCTGCTGATAAGCCGAAGAATAAGAAGATACCGCTCATACAAGCGATCAATATAGCAGTTACTATTGGTTCATAGCCAAGCATAGATGCACCAATACCTGCACCAAAAGCGTCTAACGCTAAGGCTAAGCCAAGCAACACGGCTTCACCGGGTGAAATCGTGCCGGAACGATCTAAATCAGCCTTGTCAGGTGTCGATAAAACAGTGGCCAGTATATTTTGTTTCCGGTCCTGATTTTGTTTAGCTAGGTTAGGATTAGAACGTAAACAGTTTGTGAAAGCAAAACCACCCAATATGATTAAAATACTTCCTCCAAGCGTGCTGGCGATATCTGGAGTAAGGACTGAAAGAAACATACTGCCGATTGTCATGGATACGAATACGATTACCCCAGAACATATCATAATAATGAGTAAGGCATTGAAAGGAACTCGAATGTTACGCATGCCATAAACAATCCCTGCGCTAAAGCTGTCTAAGCTTACGGCAATAACTAATAGTATCAAACCAGTATAAAATAGCATAGCATCAATTCCTTTGCGTTGTTCTAAAATATTGTATGTAGCTGGTTATTTGTTGTGCGTATCCAACTTATGGACAAAGGTAAAAATTCACTATCGCTGTTTTCCATTTCTAGACAAACTGTGATTTTTAGTCAAAATGCACACGAAAAATATATAACGTAATATTAAATTTTTTCTTCTTCCATTCAACATATATTCGCACGATTACAGAAAGTTCCTTTTGTGTTATGATGATAGCTAGGTAACGTTAGAGAGGATTTTATATATGAGTAAAATAGTAGTTTTAGCAGAAAAGCCTTCTGTCGGGCGAGATATTGCCCGGGTATTGCATTGCAATAAAAAAGGGAACGGCTTTATGGAAGGTTCTAAATATATTGTTACGTGGGCTCTAGGGCATCTTGTAACCCTAGCAGATCCTGAAGTTTATGATTCAAAATATAAAACGTGGAAACTAAACGATCTGCCTATGCTTCCGAAACAGCTGAAGTTAACCGTTATTAAAAAAACAGGTAAGCAATTTCAAACGGTAAAAACACAGCTTCTTCGAAAAGATGTTGGTGAAATTGTCATCGCTACAGACGCAGGAAGAGAAGGGGAGTTAGTAGCACGTTGGATATTGGAAAAAGCAAATGTAAGAAAACCTGTTAAACGATTATGGATTTCATCCGTAACTGATAAAGCGATCAAAGACGGATTTAAGCAGTTAAAGCCAGGTAAACAATTTGAAAATTTATATGCTTCCGCCGTTGCAAGATCTGAGGCTGATTGGTATGTAGGACTGAACGCGACAAGAGCGTTAACGACAAAATTTAACGCACAGCTATCCACTGGTCGAGTCCAAACACCGACCCTTGCGATGGTAGCCACAAGGGAAGAAGAAATAAAAGCTTTTCAGCCAAAGACATTTTACGGAATTGAAGCAAAAACTAACAAAGGCTTTTCTCTTTTTTGGCAAGATAATAAAAACAACAGGCGCCTTTTTTCTAGGCAAACAGCCGAAAATATAGTACAGAAAGTTTCAAGCAAATCATTGCAGGTTGTGCATGTTGAGAAAAATTATAAGAAAAAATCTGCACCGCAATTATATGATTTAACCGAATTACAGCGCGATGCAAACCGTATTTTTCAATTTTCCGGTAAGCAGACGCTGTCCATTATGCAAAAATTATATGAACAGCACAAAGTACTAACCTATCCGAGAACGGATTCGCGTGTCATTTCAACAGATATTGTGTCTACGATAAAAGATCGAGTAAAAGCATGTGGAGTAGATACTTATGCTCGTCATGCCAATAAAATTTTACGAAAAGACTTGAAGCTATCCAAATCGGTTGTTAATAATGCAAAGGTGACAGATCACCATGCCATCATCCCTACTGAACAAGCAGTCATTCTCGCAGACTTAAATGATAAAGAACGAAAAATCTATGATTTAGTAGTGAAACGATTTTTAGCAGTCTTATCTGACCCGTATGAATACGAACAAACGACAGTCATTACTGAAGCAAATGGAGAGAAATTTACAGCAACTGGAAAGATTGTTAAGAAAAATGGCTGGAAGGAGTTGTATCAGCGCAACTTCGCTGACGATTTGGATGAAGAGGAACAGCAATTACCAGCGCTTGAAAAAGGGCATCAGCTTGATTCTGTTCGCTATACTTTAACACAAGGTGAAACAAAACCGCCGGAAAGGTTTACAGAAGGCTCGTTATTACAAGCAATGGAAAATCCTATTCGTCATATGAATACGTACGATAAAAAGGTAGCCCATACGTTAAAAAATACCGGTGGAATTGGCACAGTCGCTACACGTGCAGATATTATTGAAAAGTTATTTAATAGCATGTATATGGAACTGAAAGGGAAGCATATTTATTTAACATCAACGGGGAGACAGTTGCTCGATCTGGTACCTGAAGATTTACGATCTCCTGCCTTGACCGCTGAATGGGAGCAAAAGCTTAGTCAAATTGCGGAAGGAAAATCAAAGAAAGAACAATTTATTTCCGAAATCAAAGGGTACACAAAGCAAGTGGTCCAGCAAATTAAAACAAGTCAGGAAAAATTCAAGCACGATAACATGACAGGCACCAAATGCCCTAATTGTGGGAAACTAATGCTTGAAATATCGAATAAAAAAGGCAGGATGCTCGTTTGTCAGGACCGTTCATGTGGCCATAAAAAGAATATTGCCAAACAGACGAATGCTCGTTGTCCTAACTGTCATAAACGCCTTGAACTTCGTGGAGAAGGCGAAGGACAAATCTTTACTTGTAAATGTGGTCACAGAGAGAAGTTATCCACATTTCAAGCAAGAAAACAACGAGAGCAGAAAAATAATGTTTCAAGGAAAGAAGTTAACAAATACTTAAAAAAACAGGATGACGGGTTTGCAAATAATGCTTTAGCTGAACAGTTGGCAAAATTAAAATTAAAAAAATAAATACAAAGTGAAAAAACCTTGTGATAAAAATAATCACAAGGTTTTTTGACTCTAAAAAATGTGCATTCTATTTGCTTATTTATACCGTTTTTCTTCTAACACCTGATGGAATTTATCTAGTATTTGTACTTTGCTAGGTCGATTTTCATCTGCCATTTGTTCAGCAGCTTTAATAGCATCATCTTTCGCTTCGTATAATCCTTCCGGTGCTACATCCTCTAACTTTACAAACCATCCTGTGGCATCTACGTTTGGCGTTACACTATATGTTCGCATGAATAAAACTCCTTTTCGAAAGATTTTGTAGTTGTAACAAAAATTAGCTATTGTTATTTTTTCTAATGAAGGAAAATTGCCAAGTCCCACTAAAAATTCTCACAGGTTACAAAAAATACTTTTTTCTAAAGAACGAAGTCTAAATAAAGCAAGAATACTTGAACTAAACATACTAAAAAAAGTTTCGTTTGGTATTTGTATCCGCAGCCTTCATCCCACTTAATTTTGCATATGAGTAAAGTTCCATTGACATAGAGTTTTTATGTTGGATCGTATTAAAGACATTCCCATAATTGTTACTCTATAAACGTTTTAGATGAATGATGCTCGGCTTAAATAATAATCAGTCATATTTTCATTCTTGCTGAAAATCATGGACACTTCTTTAGGAACGATAACTTTTAAATAGTCATTATCCTAACTATGCTAAAATAAATAGTAACTGATTTTTTAACAAATGAAAGTAACAGTGAAAAATCCGAATTTTCTTCGATACTTCACGACTAACACGAGATGGTAATACATCGAGAACACTGAATGATTATTACTGTCCACTTCCATTGTTATATCACCCCTTATACTTTATCAAACTGATTATACTATGTTGAACAAAAAGGGAAAAAAAGCAGTCAGGCTACGCACTTCACACGCTTGAAGAGGGAGACTTCTTTCGAAAGTACGTTGAAAAACAATAGACTCATTGGAGGGATAAAAGTGGACATTCATGTATTGATATTGACTTTTTTAATTATTTTTATGCTCCATAACTTAGAGGAGATTATAACAATCGAAAGGTGATTTAAAAATACTTATCCCCGACTTAGAGGTCGGATTCCTGTGCTTGTTCAAAAAGTAATTGACAACTTTAGTAATATCACAGCTGCACAGTTTGCGGTTGCTGTTTTAATGATATCGTTGGTTGCATCCTTGTTACTTATAATAACAGTAACGACACAGTACTATTTTTTATTTTTAGGGTTAAACATGCTCTTTGCTCTTAATATTTTTACTCATCCGATTCAAGCAATCTTATTAAGGTGCTATATGCCTGGGGTTTGGACGACTTTATTATTGATTTTGCCTTACAATATAATATTTTTTTATCACTTCTATAATAGAAGGTTTACTAACAATAAACATGATTTTAAGTGGATTAGTAGTAATGGTTCTATGTATGCCATTTGTGTTTCTTGGTCATAAAATCGCAGAGAAGTGGAAATAAATTTCTAAAAATATTAGCTTATTTTATCCCGTATATCGGTGTTGTTTATAAGTTTGGATTTCATAATGACTTTGTCTGTTAAAGAATAATTTTCCAAATTACTTTCGCGTTCTGTTTAAAATTTTCAAAAAAGTAAACCTATGCTAAAATACGTATATTATTAAAATATTAATAAAATGGAGGGAATAATGAAAAATACACATGTAGCTCAAGAAGTAAAAAAAATTGAAAAACTAGTACCATTCATGCGTAGATTTTTACATCAATATCCGGAATTAAGTAACGAAGAGGAAAGGACGTCCGCTTTTATTCAAGATAAATTACATGAGTTTGGAATTCCTTTTGAAATTGGGTATGCAAAATACGGAGTTTTAGGTATTATTCATGGAAAATCGCCAGGAAAAACAGTGGCGTTGCGAGCTGATATGGATGCGCTGCCCATTCAAGAATTAAACGATCACCCGTATCGATCAACATATAAAAACAAGATGCATGCTTGCGGTCATGATGCACATATGGCGATGTTATTAGGAGCAGGCTATGTTCTCAAACATTTACGGGAGGAATTTAATGGAACTGTGTTACTCGTGTTTCAGCCTGCGGAAGAAGACGCTCCAGAGGGAGGAGCACAACGACTGTTAAATGACGGAATTTTCTCTCAATATGTTCCGGATGTCATCTACGGTCAACATGTATGGCCTGATTTACCAGTTGGACAAATTGGTGTGAGAGATAAAGAAATGATGGGGGCATCGGATAGGTTTGAAATTACGCTTACTGGAATTGGTGGTCATGCGAGTATGCCACATCAAACGACGGATGTAATGGTGACGCTAGCACATATTATTACGAGTCTGCAAACAATCGTAAGCCGAAGCCTAGATCCTTTGGAGGCTTCGGTTGTAACCATAAGTAAAATAACTGGCGGTGAGGCAGCAAATATCATTCCAAATCAAGTAAAAGCGGAGGGTTCCATTCGTACCTATGCACCATCCATACGTACTCGGTTGAAGGAACGCTTTTTTAAGATTATCAATCAAATTGCCGAAGCTTTTGATGTGAAAGCAGATATTATTTATCAAGATGGCTACCCCGCTACGATTAATAACCCAAAATGGGCGGCTGTAGCAAGGCAAACAGCGAAGCAAATAAACGCAGACACCCCAGAAGTAAACCCTTCTTTAGCAGGAGAAGATTTCAGTAGATTTTTAGAAAAATTCCCTGGAGCTTTTATTTGGCTAGGTACGCAATTAGATGATGCAACCAAACAAGCCCCATTACATGATGCGCGTTTTCAAATCAATGAATGTGCTCTTCCTATTGGCACATCCTTTTTAGCCCAATTAGCCATTAATACATTACACCATTTGGAAGAGCAATCAAATAACTAGGATATAACAATAATGGGATGACCTATGGAGGCGGGTTCAGAGTTCAAAGCTCTGAATCTAAAGTTTTTTCCTTAAGCTGTTTACTTGCAATGATGGTCTCGTGTATCATTAAATAAGAAGTAAGCTTGGTTTAATGATATAAGGGAGGTTAATATAGATGGCTTTTGTTATTTTAGATCCTTGCCGAGGGGAGAAATCAGGCGAATGTGTTAGCGTTTGTCCTGTTGATTGTATAGAGGAAGGTCCAGATCAATTTTATATCGATCCAGACGTTTGTATTGATTGCGGTGCTTGTAAAGCAGTTTGCCCTGTTGATGCAATCGAGGAAGAATATGATCTAACTGCAGAGCAAGAAGTATTTTTAGAAAAAGCAGAAGAATTTTTTGCAAATAGATAAAGAAGAACAAAATGGGCTTATTTCCAAATGGAGATAAGTTTTTTTGTTTTCCTATGGGAAAGTATAAAATTGTAGGCTTTATAGTATAAGAAAAACTACAGCGTTCGCTAAAGACTTAGCGATAAGCCGAGTTTTTTAATCTGGCATTTTAAACATAGCGTAGTCATAGTTAATGAGACTTTTTTGTTACATATTTCATACATCAGGAAACCCGTTTCTACATGATTTATGAAAAGAAGCGTTGTTTAGTTTTAAGCACTTATGCTGCTAGCAAACTCGCGCTTACACGTTGTTGTCTAGCTTATGCGCTCAGCAAGTTTTTATCCCGAATGTAAGGTGCCGTAAGACTCCACTTTAAGAGCCTTTAGTTGATACAAAAGGTCTAAGTGGGAGAAAACGACATCTAAATGCCCGATTGGTTCAGAGGCCTTTAGGTCATACCCTTGTGGTACTAACATTCAGTAGGAGATGTACTGAATGAGGTACCGCGCAGCTGTTTATATCCAGCCTACAAAGGCGGTCCAATCGGTTGAAATGTACCCGACGTTTAAAGGAGATAATGCTGGGACAGTATGGTTTGATTCGATTCGTCTGATTGAAGGAAATATCCTTTCTTCAACATTGTATGATGAGAAGAAAAACTACGCAGAAACAGTAACAGATGTCTTAAATAGGAAAACACAGAGCAAATACGATGAAGTAGGAAATCTTATCCAAGAAACCGATGCGAAAGGTCATAAGAAAACCTATACGTATGATGCCAATGATGAGTTGAAAAAGGTAGACTTGCCAAACGCATCCACGGTTTCCTATGATTATGATAAAAATGGAAACAATACAAAGAAAACAATTGCTGCCGGTGAGAAAAAACAACTATTTTCCTATGCATATGATGAAGATAATAAAGTTACATCGGTCGTCGATCCATTGCATCATAAGACCAGTTATGCGTATGATGATAATGATAATTTAGTAGAAACAACTTTACCAAACGGACAAGTCATTAAAAATACGTATGGTCAGGCAGATCGCATCGATAAAATCTATTATAATAATGACCTTGCATTTGAATTTGTTAAAGATAAAAATGATAACGAAACAGTCATTGTTGATAAACTCAACCAGCTGAAAAAAGAACAAGGATTTGATGCAAAAGACCGCATGACCAGCCAAGTCATGAAGAAAAATAATGACACCATCGGAACGGTAACTTGGAACTACCCAAATGATTCCGATAAGCTGGAATCAACGAAATTTTCACATGGCGGAACAGAGCAAACGACCAGTTACTCGTATAATAAACTAGAACAAAACACCGCCGTTAAAAACAACCAGCGTACATTCCGACTGGATTATGATGAGTTAGGTAATGTCACAACCTATTCGCCAGACAACGGTGTTGGAACGACCTATGTATATGATCGAGCTGGACAAGTTATTTCTATGTCAATCAACCAAGCAGAGTCAACCGGGGAAATGACAACCATTATCGATGAAACTTACACCTATGATGCAAACGGCAATCGTACCGAGGTTCTTTCCCATAACGGAAAGAAAGAGACATTTGCGTATGACCAGATGGATCAATTAATCCGGGAAACAAAGAAGGATGGCTCCGTCAACGAATATAAGTATGATGGATTTGGCAATTGAATCTATCAAAAGATTGGCAACAAGGAAGCTGTTACATCTACTTACAATATACAGAATCAGCTAACAGCCTATGGAAAAGAAACCATCAACTATGATAAAAATGGAAACCGAATAGAAGATGGTACGTATACGTATGAGTGGAATGCAGCTGATCAACTCGTAGCTGTCACGAAAAAAGGAGAAAGTACTCCGTTTGCAGAATACAAATATGATGACGACGGGAGAAGAATCCAAAAGAAAGTAAAAGGTATCATCACCAACTACATCTATGACGGGGATAGCCTGAATGTCTTGTATGAAACAAATGCCAAAGATCAAGTACAGCGCTCTTATGTTTACAGTGCGGAAGGTCAATTACTGGCACTGAACAAGCATAACGGAAATACAGTATCGGATACCTATACCTACCATTACAACCCGCGTGGTGATGTGATTGCTTTAACCGACCAATCAGGACAAGTTGTCGCAAGCTACGAATATGACAGCTGGGGTAACCCATTGGAGTCAAAACGAACCGGGATTGCACTGGAGAATCCATTCCGCTATGCAGGCTATCACTATGATGAAGAAACAGGTCTCTATTATTTAATGGCAAGATATTACCACCCAACCCATGGTGTTTTCTTATCACTAGACCCTGATCCTGGTGATGATGATGATGTCTTGACGCAAAACGGGTATACGTATGCGAATAATAATCCGGTGATGCTGGTAGATCCGGATGGTGAATGGGCGTGGGCTGCAGTTGGAGGAGTTATTGGAGGAGTCTCTGCTTATAGAGCAGCTAAGAGAAAAAGAAAAAGAGGATGGAGGTTAGTTGGTGCCACTGTTGGAGGAGCAGCTTTTGGGGCAATAGGTGGCCGAAAATTAAAAATTGTCAATAGAGCTTATAGAAGCATAAGAAATGTATATAAAATCAAAAAAACCAGAAGAATAGCCAAGAGGCTTAAATATGATTCTACTGCGGCTAAACATGCTTCTAATAAAAAAAGATATGTACCAAGGCATCATTTAGCAACTACTGTTGTATACGGGAAAAAGACGCTTGATGGTGCTAAGGGGTATAGTGCCTACCATTCAATTATGTATAAAAATAGGAAAAAGTATAGATTAAAGGTTGTTTACAATAAAAGAAAAAAACGAGTAAGACATTTCCATTACAAAGAATATAAAAGATAAGGAGGGTGTTAATATTGAAATTATTTTCAGTTTCAACTCATCCATATGAATTCTCAGCTAATCTGATAGATTTTAAAGAAGAAGACGAGAATACTACGTTTACCTGTGAGTTTATATATAATTCGCTAAATAAAGATTTCATGTTGAATAATGTATCATATACAAAATATGATTTGCAACAATTTTCTATAAACCTTGAAAAGGTATTAAAAGGGATCATAATTGAATGTAGTTTAATTGATAACTGTAACATTTATAATATTATAATTCGAAACAAAGGTAGTTATTTTAGTATAATTTTGAACGGCAAAATAGGAAGTATCCAGCATGTTGTAGAATTTGAACAAAAAGCTGATTATTTTTTAATAAATTCGATAAAAATGGAAATAAAAGAATTTCTTTCTGTTTTTTAAAGGTGGGAGTAAATTTGGAGATTTTTCCGATAAAAGATAAGTCGCTACAATTGCAATTAAGAAATTTAACAACTCGTACATCGGATGAGTTTGATGGGGGCTTTTATTTTATAAGTGAGTTAATCATACAAGGAGAAAATTTTTATCTAAAAATCAAAGAAATTGAATTAAATCTTAGATTTTACTTAGAATGGCTTGCTTTATGTGATAATGATCCAAATGTGGATGAATTAGTTTCTTTAGACGGAAGATTTGAGATTGTTGTCAATAAAAAAAATAAACATTTCACAATGAATTTTATTTATTCTGAAATCGATTATGACGAATTAATTTGTATAAAAATGCAATTTGAAAACGATGAAATCATCAGTTTTAAAAAGAAACTTCAAAAATTTATTGACTGTTATAATTGAATGGATTAATTTCAATTGTTAAAGGCGGTTGGATAGTGTCTGATAAGGTTTTTAATTAAGGTATAAAAAAGTTATCTCCATTTTCTGACAGCCAGTTTAGGTTTAAGCAAAAAAATCATATATAGGTGAAATAGAGCAAAAGATAAGAGGGGTAATACCATGGCTGCTATCATAAAGGATAAATCAACTGAATTTGAATTGTTTCCTAGAAAATAAGAAGAGGATAGTGGTGATCCCTTTTATATTGTCTATATTTCGAATAACGATAAACAATAAATCAATGATCAATTGTATTCGTCTTTGCTGCTTAAGACCGAATACGATGAAATTATCTATAAATTAGACTCGTTATTAAGTAACAGAATAAGAAAATTCATATTAGAAACAACAACTTTTCACTCTTAAAATTATACAAAGCAAAAATGATAGTTATTAGTTTAACATGATGTTTAAACAAAATGAAATATACAATTTTTTATCCAGACTACTAGAAATTCCCTTCAACAGTTCTATAATGATTTAAAAGAGAACTTTAGTACCGTGCAAAGTAGTCCGTACCTCCCTAACAAGAGGTATAAAATTCTAGCTACTTAGGCTGATAGTGAATTATTTAAAAGTATATTTCAAAGATTGTTGTGGAATATTTTCTGCAACACTCTTTCTGTACCTGCTCAAAGGGAGAATTTAATGACACCAGTTTGGAGAGGAAAAGAGTTGAAAGAAAATCTACAAGGAGTAGACAATGTGTGTTAAATCATGCAATATATTTTATTCAATACTCTTTTTTGGTTGTATCATTTGTCTAAAGTTATACCAACTACATTGGATAGGCTACACTAAATTGGACAGATAAAATAAGGGCTTGTAAACTTAGACTAATAACTGAAGGGAGCATACTACTATGGCTTGTCAAAGTCAACTTTTTCACCCGAATTTAAACTGCAATTGGTGAAGCTTTATGAAAATGGCAAAACTTGTGCAGATATTGCAAGAGAGTATGATATCACGCCTTCTGCGTAAGATCGTTGGATAAAAAACCATCGTGAAACAGGTTCTTTCGCTGCAAAAGATAATCGTTCAGAAGAAGAAAATGAATTAATGCGTCTTCGCAAAGAAAACCAACGTTTACTTATGGAGAACGACATTTGCACCTAAAGGTATAAATGCGACTAAGCATATAAAATGCTAAGTCTTACTAAAAAGCAAGCAGCGCTGATCATGGGACGAAAATAGATGTGATTCGAAATAATGCTCACAAATATTCGGTATCAGCAATGTGTAACGTCCTCCAAATTCCGAAAAGCACCTATTACTATCAAGTCGATTTAAGCGGTAAACGGAAAGCAGAAGATAACAAGCTTTCTAACGAAATTGCACGTATTTTTAAAGGTAGTCGTAATAATTATGGAACTCGCAAAATCAAGAAAGAGCTAGCTAAGTTATCGGAACCAAAACAGGTATTGGTCAATTAATGCATGAAATGGGACTTGTTTAAAACTACACAATGGCCCAATACAAACCACATAGATCAACGTGTAATGAAGCACCTATAAAGAATGAATTACAACGTCAATTTAATCAAGACGAACCATTAGCTGTCATTGTCAGCGATTTAACATACGTCCGTGTAGGGAAAAAGTGGCATTATATATGCTTATTTGTCGACTTATTTAATCGTGAAATAATTGGGTATAGTGCAGGTACACACAAGACAGCAGAGCTTGTCCTATCAGGCTTTATTGACCATTAAAGGTAACTTAAACAACATTCAACTGTTCCATACAGACCGCGGAAAAGAGTTTGATAATAAGCTTATTTCAGAAGCACTTGAAACATTCGGTATCAAGAGGTCACTGAGCATGAAAGGATGTCCTTATGATAACGCCGTGGCTGAAGCGATGTTTAAGGTGTTCAAAATAGAATTCGCTAACGGAGCTCATTTCTCTTCTCTTGAACAAC
Organism: Virgibacillus sp. 6R; assembly: GCF_001895305.1. Taxonomy (NCBI): domain Bacteria; kingdom Bacillati; phylum Bacillota; class Bacilli; order Caryophanales; family Bacillaceae; genus Virgibacillus; species Virgibacillus sp. 6R. The sequence goes on from NZ_CP017762.1 coordinate 3,848,752, forward strand.
TCGCTCTTGAACTTGATGATTATGTTCATTGGTTTAATAACATTCGAATTCACGGAACGCTAGGTTATTTAACCCCAGTGGAATTCAAACAACAGCCCCTATAATTTTTGTCCAGTTTAGTGTTGACATACCAGAGTTGAAAGAAAATCTACAAGGAGTAGACTTTGTGTGTTAAATCATGCAATATTTTTATGGGAGGATAGTTAAAACAACATGCCCTCTTTGAAAAGTAAGTAATTTAGAAACTATCTAAGTATAAAAGAAAAGGCGGTTACTATACTCTAAGAGGAAAAATTGTTACTTATTGGAATAACAAGTGGAAATAAGTAAAATTAATGGTGATATTATGAAACAAGACTTAATAAAGTGTCTAAAAAAGTTAGATCTCCAAAATGGCTTTCCTTATGAAGATTTAAACTTAATTAAGGATACGTATGTAAAAGAACTAAGTAATCTTCCTAGTGATACATCACTAATCGAGGACTTTAATGATTTTTGTTTAATTATAGCAGGAAGTGTCAGTTACGCGATTGAAGGTAAAAAAATACCAAAATACCAAAAAAGATTATTGAATAAGGATTTTTTTGAGAGTTACCCCTATTATTCTTTTCTGAAAAAAAAATAAACAAATATAATGATTTAAAAAGAGAATTGGAAATACATGAGTTAGCACGTCAAATACTAATAAAAACTATAATGCAGTAAAATCACCTGCAAATTTTTAGTTATAATTGATTAAGATTTGCAGGTTTCTTTCTAGAGTTATATTTGGTGTATCTATCTATTACAGATATTTATATAATTCATTTAGAATTTATATCATTAATCTAAACACCAACTACATCTATGACGGGGATAGTCTGAATGTCTTGTATGAAACAAATGCTAAAGATCAAGTAAAGCGCTCTTATGTTTACAGTGCGGACGGTCAATTGCTGGCATTAAACAAGCACAGCGGAAATACAGTATTACAACCCGAGTGGAGATGTGATTTAAAGTGAACAGACCATGGGAAAATTTTCTCATAAACTATCTTAATAGTAGGAGAGCGGAATTAAAATATGAAGGAACCTTATCGAATTTATAATGACATTGAAGCATGTATTCAAGAAGTCAATAAATGCCAATTAAAAGATATCATTATTAATGAGGTTTTTTATTCAGGTCGTTCAATTCGTTTTTTAGATAGAATACCAACCGTTGAAAGTGTCCATATCACATCTGATAAGATTGACGATTTTTCAAGCTTATACGAAATGCCTAATTTAAAAAAACTTATAATAGATGCTACATTAAAAAAGTCACTAGATTTAAATTTCCTTGATTTAGAAGAATTATCTATAAATTGGTCGAAAAAGGTGATAGGTCTCAGTTCTTTAGTAAACCTTAAAAAAATAAGTCTATTAAGCTATAGTCCTCTAAGGAAAGATTTGAAGGAACTTGAAAATATGAAAAATTTAGAGAAACTAGAGCTTATAAAAGGAAATATAGAATCTTTAAAAGGCTTACGAGAAGTAAATAATTTAAAGGAATTATCTCTTTTCGATTTAAAATATCTCCGCTCATTGTCATCTAGTGAGAATAAAAGTGATCGTATGACAGACATTGAAATTCAAGGGTGTCATAAAATTAGTGATATGAAATATGTTTCTTGTTACAAAAACTTGAGAAGTTTAATAATAAGTAAAATGGGTAAAATTCCATCATTACAATTTGTTACTAGAATGAAGCACTTGGAGCATTTTGTTATTTTGGATACTGAAATAGAAGATGGTGATTTGACACCTTGTTTAGGAATAGACTACGTTCGCTTTGATGAAAAGAACTGGTATTCACATTCTAATGCTACTTTTAAAAAGGCGAATGGGTTAGCAAAGAAACAAAAAAGGATGTCGCAATAATACAGTTTATTAAAACTAAGAGTGACTTGTAATAATTAGGGGAAGAAGTCAACGGTATAATATTTGGAACGGTGAAGAATTAGAAATATTGATGGAATCTACCATTGGATGACAATAGGATCCTATTGTCATCCAAACTTTTCTCTTAAATGAAAAAAATTAGTAAGGAACAATATTGAAAAACGTCGTTAAAAACAACCATCGTACACTCCGACTGGATTATGATGAGTTAGGTAATGTCACAACCTATTCGCGAGACAACGGTGTTGGAACGACCTATGTATATGATCGAGCTGGACAAGTTGTTTCCATGTCAACCAAAAAAGCAGAGTCAACCGGGGAAATGACAACCATTATCGATGAAACTTACACCTATGATGCAAACGGCAATCGTACCGAGATTCTTTCCCATAACGGAAAGAAAGAGACATTTGCGTATGACCAGATGGATCAATTAATCCGGGAAACAAAGAAGGATGGCTCCGTCAACGAATATAAGTATGATGGATTTGGCAATCGAATCTATCAAAAGATTGGCAACAAGGAAGCTGTTACATCTACTTACAATATACAGAATCAGCTAACAGCCTATGGAAAAGAAACCATCAACTATGATAAAAATGGAAACCGAATAGAAGATGGTACGTATACGTATGAGTGGAATGCAGCCGATCAACTCGTAGCTGTCACGAAAAAAGGAGAAAGTACTCCGTTTGCAGAATACAAATATGATGACGACGGGAGAAGAATTCAAAAGAAAGTAAAAGTTATGATCACCGACAAACTTCAGACGACTAAGGAAAATGAAGAAATATATCACCATAAAAATAGTACAGGCTTTATATAATTGAAAAGGAAGCGAATAAAATGAGGATTTTGTTTAATCATACAGATTCAGCGGTTACCCACCCTTTTTCATTAAGCGATTTTTTAGCCGCTTTTGATGAGAATTTTATTACATCTCATGATTGGATATTTAGTGATATGGAAGCCTATGTACAAATAGATGGAGAAGAAGTTGAAGACCATATTTTTTATCAAGAAAGATTCTGTATTTCTGGGGATGAACTAGCTTATTATATAACTAATTCCTATATTCTTATCGTTTTCGGGTTAGTTATAGCTGTAAAAAAAGGTTCTGTAGAGATTAGGAAAGAGAATTACCCAAAATTATTGGGAAATATGGAATTCTGGGAGATAGACTACGAATCATCTATAACTAATTATGTTATTGAAATTGGATTTTTTGATAGTTCCTATATTCTAGTTTCAAGTAAATCGCCTGCATTAATTAATAAAATTCAAAAAAAGCACCCTGAATTTACGGAGTATCAGGCAGACAATTTAGATTAAATCATTATTTAATCTGTGTTCATTTATATTTAAAAACTTTAGATAGGGAGGTTCTCCTATTCATTATATAATGATGTACATAAAGTAATGTCTATAGTTTACGAATCCACGAGGGGTAAGGATTACACCTTGGTTTGAGGAGCCGTTAGAGTAGAAAGTAAGACGGAATATAAACGATAGCAGCACTATGTTCTTATGTTTACAGTGCGGATGGTTAATTGCTAATGCTGTATTTTGCCACACACAGAGTTAAGTTAGATATAATTTTAAGGAGGTGTTGTTCATGAGAAAGGATGTACAATTATATGAGCGGACAGATGAGGGGATAGCGTTTAACTAGCCGATCAACTGCGTGGTTCCCCTGAATTTTAAACAGAGGTGGTATAGACTTGTATCATTTAACATTGAAACCTATTGACAAAAATAATTGGGAAGAAGCTATTCACTTAAATGTGAAAGCAGAACAGCAACCATTTATAGCATCCAATCTTTATTCTATCGCAGAAGTTCAATTTCTGGATGATTTTGTTGCGAAAGGTATTTATCTTGATCACAAAATGATTGGATTTGCGATGTTCGGAATAGATCCTGATGACCATCAATATTGGATTTATCGACTGATGATTGATGCGACATATCAAGGAAAAGGGTTGGGCGCACAAGCTGTGCAGCTTATTATTGAAGAGTTGCGACAGAACAAGCAAGAAAACATTCCATATGTGATGATTGGTTATCATCCTGAAAATCTTGCAGCGAAAATTGTTTATCAAAAGGCTGGATTTAAAGAGACTGAATTGGCTCCTTGGGGCGAACAACTGGCATCTTTGAGATTATAAATGAGAAAGCAAGCGAAACCATTACCCGCCATACGACTAGCGAATGGCGGGTAATGGATGACTTTTAAGTTAAAACGATTGCTTCACACTTTCAGGGTTTTTGCAGAATAAGAAAGTATAAAATTAGGTGCTTGGAGATAACGAAATAACTGAATAGCCACGTCCAGCTCCATCGCCCAGCAACTAGGCGACTTTAGAAATGCGCCCTACGATAAGTCATCATCGGTTCGTCGCTAAGAGGAAGGCCGACTAAAAACGGGCTTGCCGCTCAGGCGTCGGCATACCCCAGTTTTAGTGGCATGATTCCATTATCTTTAGTTGATTCGTTCCATTCGCTACGTTGCTATACGGGCGCCCTGCGCCTTGGTTCCATCACGATTTTCCGATACATCCCATTCAACATAATAGATGTATCTTCTTTTACAAGTAGCGTTTCTTTGTTTGTATCTTGTAATTTTTCAAAGTTGATACCAATATCAGTACCCAATAACTGAATGAACGGTCTGATGATTTTTTTTAATGTAGAAAGCTCTTTGCCTTTAGGTGCAAATTTATCGAAAATAATAATTTTACCCTCTGGTTTGACCACTCGAACCATCTCTTTTAAACATTTATCGGCATCAGGGACAACTGATAAAATAAGACTTCCTACAACTACATCAAATTGATTGTCTTGAAGTTGCATATGCTGAGCATCCATTTTTAAAAATTGTATGGAAGAATCTTTGAATTTATCTTTCGCCTTGTTAAGCATTTCGGTTGAATAATCAATTGCGGTAATTGTTAATTCTTGATGTTGGACTAACTCTAAATCTGCGCCAGTTCCGACCCCGACAAATAGTATTTGTTGATGATGGGAAAACGGTTCTTCGTGAAATATTCTCTTGCGGGCTGCTAAAAAATTCCCTGCATTAAAGAACTTATCGTAAATAGGTGACCATAGTTTATAAATAATTTCATTCCAACGATTGTTCATGCTTCACCTCTTGTTGTATGAACGAATTTGAAATATTATTATAGTTAGCTTGATATAATGATTGTAGCATAAGGATGCCTCATATACGAGAACATTTTACCTACATATCAGTTTTATACATTGTGTGATGGCAGCTCTTGTTAAAAAATACTTGAGAAAAAGTGTAATATAAAATGCTTGAAGAATTAAGGGGGGAATAAAGATGCGAACTGTTTTAACTGTAATGGAACTGTCTAGCGAACATGCACAATTAGAAATTGTGAATAACGATGTCAACATGTATTCTATTTCCGTTAGTGAGTTTGAGAATTATGTGGAAGAAAATAAAGCCTATATGAAGAATTGGCTCGCTAGAAATGCTTATTTTCCTCCGCAGTTTATTTTTACGACGTATCGAGAAGAGCAAGTGGATGAGGAGCTTATGCAACGACAAATTGATTTTGAACATATGGTAAAAGGATCTAGAAAGGATAATATTTACATTCTTGAAGTCTGCACTAGAGAGCAACTATTATATTTAATAGATCAATATTATTGGTTAGCAGCTGAAAATGAAACGATGCTTATTGCTGATAGTAAGAGTGTCATTCAAATAAAAGAGCGTTTTATTACCAAGTTATATAGTTATATTACGATGGAGGCAGAGGTTCATAAGGGGAACGGTTTTGTTATCGCAGTTGAACATGACGGTCAAGGGATGCAATTAGTGACAACGAAGCATTAATGGATCGGGCTAAAGAACTTACAGAAGACGTTAGGAGATATTCATTTAGAACAGTGGGATACATATTACGGTTTGTAAGTCGAACGAAAATATAGACTTAGAAATACATATAAAAGGGACTATTTTATCCCGTATATGAGGTGCTGTAAGACTCCGACTTCAGGAGTTGTCTTGTACTGCAAAAAGTCTAAGCGGGAGATAACAGTACCTAAATGCCCTATTTTGTAAACGGCCTATAGGTCATACGATTACGGTACTACCAATCGGAGGGGGTGAAAACCACCACTGATTGAAGATTCACTTTATATGGATGGGGAAATTTTAGGAATGGAAAAACTGAATAAGTTATAAACGAAATGATATGTAAAAGACAATTATCAAGTGCTAGAACAAAGATTCATATAATATGAAACCATTATAGCCGGGGTGAAGCAAAGTGTTTAGAAGTATAGAACAATGGGTGGATTATATAGACGAAGGATGTGATATATTATGTATTAATTTTAACATACTTAAAAAAGAATTACGTTTAAAAATTAAAATTACAGAACAAGAGCAATCTATTGAACATCAGATAGTCTTCAAAAATATTGCCAGTCTTTACTTTAATGGTGGAGAGGGAATAACAAGATTTGAACAAATAAACTTTGAAGAATATAATTGGCAAATTTTTGAGTTTAGTTACCATCCAAATGGGATTGGAAATTTAGAAAATGACATGCTTAAGGAGTTTAATACAAATATAAACTTTATTTTTGATATAAATCAGTTATTAATTGCAGTAGAGGCTTATCATGTTTCCTTTGATGCAAACGAATTTATACTTAGAGAGTAAAGACGGTCGAGAAGAGAAAAATGGTTACTTATTAGAATAACAAGTGGAAATATGTAAAATTAAAGGTGAGACAATGAAACAAGACTTAATAAAGCAAACATTCTCGGACTAGAAGTAATTCGACTGATTCACAAATATCAGTCAGATGAACTGTTTATTAATGAGATGAAGGAGCTTTTGGGGAGAACAAAAGAAAATGCCTTAATTGAGGAGTATTTGATTTCGGTTATAGAAAATGGCATTAGTCAACTAAAGACATATTTGAGGCAGTGGCGACAATTAGATGCTGATTTGCAAACATATGCTAGCAAACGACTAGCCGATAAAATGTTTAAGATTTTAACCAGTGTTGTAGCGGTTGAGGAAGCAGCCAGTGGTAACAAGGGAACAAGCAATTGCGGAAGTATTTCTTCATACGATGGGAAATAGCATGAGATAAGTGGGCAACCTGCTCCATTAAAACACTATTCTAAAATCGTGGAGAATAAACATAGCGAAAGTAAAATGGGAAAAAGTGGAATGTGTTGAATTTTAACTCACAAATGCGTGGTCTAACTCCAACGTCTTTAGACGGTATCCACTTTTAGCCTTATCATTTTTGTCTAGTCAAGTGTAACCTATCCAAATATTCAAGCTAGAAGAGTGAGTTTTGGTTTAGCTTTGAGGTTGCTTCAACCTATGATCTTTGAGAAGGGCTTTAGCCTAAAAAACGACTTTAGTCGCCGTCATTTATGTCTAAGTCCACCTGCTTTAGCTGGTGGACTTTTAAGAGGGGTAGTCGAATTGCTTCCCCTCTAGACTGAATGTAGATTTATAGTAGCGTTGGGTTGTGAACGCGTTTATTTATCCCGTAGATAAGATTGCTGTAATACTGGCACTTCAGGAGTTGGATAATCTACTGCAAAAAATTAAAGTGGAAGATAACAGCACCTAAATGCCCTGTTTCGTAAGAAGTCTTTAGGTCATACCTTTGTGTCGCTAACAATCAGTGGGGGATGAATGAAAACCATCACTGATTGAAGATTCACTTTATATGCCTTTGTTCGTCCTATTTTAGGATATCTATGCGTTCGATTGGTCCTCGGCTTTTTCAGCTAATTTACTGGCAATCCACCGTTTGGCTGTTTCTTCATCGACTTCATATACTTTTCCGGCACGCAATAAATCACCGTGATATGCAGTTTGGACGTTCATTTTTACTTTCATTATTGATAGCTCCTTTTCATCCATCGTTTAAATATTTAGAGATTCTTAAGAAATAAGTATTATTATATTATAGCACGAAATACAGTATATCGTTTCTGCACTATTGCATACATGTACATAAAAAAGTACCCCTATTGTTAAAAAAGTATCTAACAATGGGGGTGCAGTTTATGCGTAAAACGGCAATCATTCTTGTATATAGCGAAATGCCTCAGCTGTGCTAGTTGTTGGCTGCTTACAAGCAAAATTTTCGCAAACATAAATAGTTGTTTCTCCATCAATCAATCGATAGGCACTTGCAAACGGTGCAAGCTTTTCCAACGAATCATCTTCGGAAAATGACAATATCGTTATATTTGGCAAAAATATCTGTTGAAGTTGTTGTAAGAAAGCTTGTTTTTTCAGATCGCTATTAGGTCCAATGACAACAACTTGTTTAGAGGGAAATTCCATTCGTTGCAGGCTTAGCAGGAAAAACGGACTTCCTGACGCCTGTGTTTTGATATCGTCATGAAAGGTATAAAACATCTCTTCCACATAATCCAGATAACGTGTCTCACCCGTTAAATATCCCATACGAACAAGCATTACTGCTGCGACACTATTTCCTGATGGAAGAGCGTCGTCATATACCTCCTTATCTTTAGCAATGAGTGTTTCATTATCATTTCCAGAAAAATAAAAACCACCATGTTCGTTATCCCAGAACAATTCAATCATTTGATCAAGTAATTGCTTCGCTTTTTCCAGATAGGGTAGGTGAAAGGTGGACTCATATAATTCTATATAGCCCCATAGTAGGAAAGCATAGTCATCTAAATAACCAACGTGTTTTGACTCGCCTTTTCGGTAGCGAACCATTAAGCGACCATCTTGATATAAGTGATCTTCAATAAACTGGATCGCTTTTTGGGCCATCTCTGTATAATTGCTATTTTGGAATACTTTTCCTGCTTTTGCCAATGCAGCAATCATTAACCCATTCCACGCCGTTAAAATTTTATCGTCTACATGAGGATAGGTCCTTTTTTCACGAGCTTCAAGCAATTTCTCTCGAGACAATACAAGTTTTTCTGTTAAGCTTTCCAGTGAAACGCCTGCTGAAGCAGCAACTTGCTTCAAGTCTTGGTTGATCAAATTTGGTATATTTTTACCTGAAAAATTACCTTCTGGTGTAATTTGATAAGCAGCTTTAAAGAGTTTACCGTCTTCTTTTCCTAGTACCTGATCTATTTCATGCTCTTCCCACACATAATATTTTCCTTCAATACCCTCTGAGTCCGCATCAATAGCGGAATAAAAACCTCCATTTGGGTGAGTCAATTCTCTGGAAACAAAGGCAATCATTTCGTTGCAAATGTTTTTATACGCGTCGCGTTTGGTTAATTGGTACGCCTCAGTATAAGCAATAAGTAAGAGGGCATTGTCATAGAGCATCTTTTCAAAATGTGGAACAAGCCATTTTTTATCTGTGCTGTAGCGGGAGAAACCGAAGCCGATATGGTCGTAAATACCACCAGCAGCCATCGCATCCAAGGTCTGCTTAGCCATCTTTAACGCCCCTTTATTACCTGTAAAATAAGAATGGTTTAATAAAAACAGTACGTTATGAGGCATAGGAAACTTTGGAGCATGTCCAAATCCTCCATATACTTTGTCAAATCTGTTTTCCAGCTGATCAAACGCCTCATTTACATGCGATCGTTTAATCCGGTTTACGCTTTTTTCTGTTTCGGTTAGTCGGAGGGCATTTTCGACTTTGCTTGTAACATCCGCTATATGTTCTGGGTCCTGCGTGTATGTTTTATAAAGCTCTTGGAGTACATTTACAAAGCCTGGCATCCCATATTTATGGTGTTTGGGAAAATAAGTTCCTGCATAAAATGGGATTTGATCAGCGCTCATAAAAATCGATAGCGGCCATCCACCTTGTCCTGTCATCATTTGGCAAACTTTCATATAAATCGAATCAATGTCTGGTCGTTCCTCCCGATCCACTTTGATCGAAACGAATGTTTCGTTTAGGATAGTAGCAACCTCAGCATCTTCAAACGATTCTTTTGCCATAACATGACACCAATGACAAGTACTATAACCAATAGAAAGGAAAATGGGTTTATTTTCTTCTTTTGCTTTGGCGAAAGCTTCTTCAGACCATGGGTACCAATTCACAGGGTTATATGCATGCTGTAAAAGGTATGGTGATTTCTCTTTAATTAATCTATTTGCATGTTTCTTATTATTAAACATCATTTTACACATCCTTTTTTAATTTCTATTTTAAGTGTGTATAAGAAGCGATGAAAGTATAACCCATTATGATATACTATCTGTTTTCTGAAAATAATAATTTTAAAGTGGTACTTAGAATATAAAGAATATGTTGTTATTAACTTTGAAATAATTCATGGGTGACACAAAAATGAATAATTCAAACAGGACACAATGAATGTGTTATATAAAGCCAATTTTATAATGAAGGTTCATGCAAATTTTTCAAAAGATAATACACTAAAGCATTTTTAAGAAGGTTTAGCAGAAATTTTACAGTACTTTAACACTTTGGTTGAAAGGGAATGAGCTTGTTGTTTGCAAACAAGCAACATATGAAAAAGGAGATTAATTAGGGTTATAATAAGAATGAACTGCATTAATTTGATTGACTCCAATTTTTAACATCCAATATACCCCTGTTTTATATTCATTTATTTTTTGTTATATTTTTTTAATTTTTTTAAAGCCAAACAACTTGGTAAATTGTCTAATATATAGATGGTCAATTGTGGATGGATTGGCTGGTAATGCATTGGGTAAAACAAGTCGATATATACAGTAAAAAAAATCGCACTTAATCTTTTAAAGGATATGCAGCTGGATACATATAGGTGATATATAGTCGTGTAAATAAGAGAATAATTGGTAGTATCCAATAAAAGAAAAGGTAGATACATATGTAGAGGTGGTAATTATCAACCAGCTAGTAAAGAAAGCACAAAAAGGTGATGAAAAAGCGTATATCATTCTTTTTAAAAAATACGAAGAAGATATTTATAGAATGGCATATATGTATGTTAGAAATCAGGAAGATGCACTGGACATTGTTCAAGAGACAGCATACAAATCATTTGATCAAATAAAAACACTGAAGCAACCGGAGTATTTTAAATCTTGGTTGATTAGAATTGCGATTAATACTGCTATAAATCAGCTAAGAAAAAAGAAGAATATAGTTCATTTAAGGCCGGATCACATAGATATCATGTGCGCTAATGAGCACGATGTGCCCCTTCAAATGACACTTAAAGAATTGATTGAAGGTTTAAATGAAAATGAAAAGAGTGTCTTGTTGCTAAAGTTTTATGCTGATTATACCATAAACAGAATTTCAGGCATATTAGATATGCCTATTGGCACAGTGAAAACGATTTTATACCGTTCTTTGGAAAAGCTGCGTAAGCAGTTAAATAAGGAGGATATCTATGAGCAATGATATAAAACGCGAACTTGAAAAGATTGAAATTCCCAAAGAGTTACATGCAAGGGCAAAGCTGGGAATCAGGCAAGTGAAACACAAAAGAAAGAAAAGGAAAAGATATCCCAAATGGTTAATCGGAGTGGCAGCTTCATTAATGATTTTGGGAGCAACTTTTACAATTGGCAATTCTTACATAGCAGATGCAGATGGAACTTTGATAGGAAAGATTTTTGGATCAGGTGAGCAGCTTCAAAAAAATCATCCCAATGTAAAAGAGTATGTTCCAAGAATGGAACGTCACTTGGAACTGGCGAAAAAAGTTCTTTCGAAAGAAGAATTTGAAGATTACAGTCAGCTAACTAAAGAAGACGTTGAAATCGATACAAAAATAGTAGCGGAAAACAGAAGGTTTCCTAATAAAGAAGAGATGAAAAAGTTGGATAGAATTCAATCGAAGATAGAGGGTTATGAAGAAAGGATAAGAAAGCTGACAACCCATACATTGGAGGAAGCACAAAAAATGGTCAATTATCCAATCAACCGGCCAGCATTTATACCCAAAGGATATGAGTTGGAGGAGGAAACAGCGACAACGGGGGAAGAGCATATAGGAGAAGATCCTGTGGTAGAAATACAATATAGGGAAAGTGAAGGAGAATTTGGCTTCTATACGATTATAGGAAAAATAGGTAAGACTGAGAAAAACTGGACAAAGCACTTTGACAAAATCGATTCATATCAGCTTAATGGATATGATTTTGATTATGGCAGCTATGTTGATAGTAATATACATGAGATGAGAGTAACGATTCCGGAACAAGGCTATGAGATTATTATGAGTGCGGATTTATTATCTAAGGAAGTGATGGAAAAGGTATTGCTATCAATGATTGAAGAAAAATGAGTCTAAAAGCTAAAGAGTCTTTATTGAGTGTAAGAAAAATTAGGTACTAAATGTTTATCATAGATAAAAAAGAATCACTGCGTAAAGAGGGAAAGAGGAATATTAAATGGACAAAAAGAGAGTAACAATAAAAAAACGCAAACTAAGAAAGAAGAATATATTTTTCCTAATAATAGCCGGAATGCTTGTGTTATTCGTAAGCGTAATTGGGTATGCGTATTGGCAGTATGAATCTGCGTTGAGTGCTTCTGAGGCTGATGTTGGCTCTAACCAAAAATTAGATATTGAGTTTAATGGGGTAAAGGACAAATTTGGTAATATCAATGTTCTACTATTGGGTGTTGACTCTAGGGGAGAAAAGCATCCCAGATCCGACAGCATCATGATTGCGCAATACGATCAGGAAACTAAGACACCAAAAATCGTTTCTATCATGCGGGACAGCTATGTCAATATCCCTGGATATGGCATGAACAAAATAAACGCAGCAGAAGCACTGGGAGGTCCTGAATTAATGCGTAAAACCATCAAGGAGAATTTTGATGTAGATATTCAATATTACGCACAAATTGACTTTAAAGGATTCACAAAAATGATTGATAAAGCATTCCCTGACGGAATCGAAGTTGATGTTGAAAAAGATATGTCAAAAAACATCGGTGTGTCTCTGTCACAGGGTAAACAAACTCTGCATGGCAAGGAACTGCTTGGTTATGTTCGTTTTCGGCATGACGCAGAAGGTGACTTTGGAAGAGTTAATAGACAACAAGAAGTTATAAAAGTTCTTGCGGAAAATATTATCAGTTTCACTGGTATTACACATTTTCCACAAATGGTAGGCACTATTCAACCATATATTGATACCAACGTGGAAGAAAGATTGGTTTTATCCGTAGCAACCAGCTTTATCAAAGAAGACAGCAAAATTGAAACCCTCCGTATTCCCGTTAATGACGGGTACAGAAACACTCGTGTGTTAATCGGGGGCGATAATGCTGCAGTGCTGGAACTGGATTTAGAGAAGAACCGAGAAGCTTTAAAAAGCTTTTTAAAAAGATAGGAAAGCATAAAATGATGTGCTTGAGGATAACGAAATAACCGACTAGCCACGTCCGGCTCCATCGCCAGCAACGTTGCGACTTTAGAAATGCGCCCTACGATAAGGCCTCATCAGTTCGTCGCTAAGGGGAAGGTCGACTAAAAACGGGCTTGCCGCTCAGGCGTCGGCATACCCCTGTTTTTAGTGGCATGATTCCTAAATCTTTAGTTGATTCGTTCCATTCGCTCGTTGCTAAACGGGCGCCCCGAGCCTTTGTTTATAAGGAATGAGCCATACAACAACTGGTTGCATACCTAACTATATCAATGTGTATTGCCCACTTCAGCTCGGAACAGTTAAGTACATTATTAAATAAATAAGCCATTTCCTTAGCCAGAGACTATATGCGGAACACTTACAATGATTTTAAGGAAGGTAGAGACCATTTCCTAGCATATGATGGAGAGATAAATGAGTAAGATATACTACCTTAGTATCAGATCATACTTCTACGAACGGGCAGTATGCGATATATTAATAATGGAAAATCGTAGATGTCACTGCTAACCCAGATTTTTTAACAGCTAAAAAGACTAAAGAATGTCTTTTTGTCACATAAGGTATTTATATAATTATTTTTTTACAATCAGCATTTCGTACTAGCAAATGCAGATGAAATGTAACTTGCAACTGCAGAAGAAGTTCTCTCAACGGAGGAATTTGAAGATTACAATAAGTAAATTAAGGAAGTATCGAAATGGTACAAAAATATAGCGAGGCGGAAGGTTACCCAATAAAGAACAGCTAAAAAAACTAGATGAAATTCAAAGGTATTTATGAATAAAGGATGATTAAGCTGATAACTCACATTGGAGAAAATCTAGATGATGGTCAATTATCCGATCAACCGACCAGCTAATATACAAAAAGAATATCAGTTTGAGTGGGAAATAGCGATACGGAAGAAAACAATTAAGACCCTGTGGTTTAAATACAATATAGAAATGGTGAAGCTGGCTTCTATATGACTATAGGAAAAGTAGATAAGTCTGTGAAAATTTGGACAGAGATATACGACAAAATCGACTCCGTGACAAAAATTATTAAATTCGGTACAACTGCATGAGCTACATTGTTGGTCTCTGCAATAGATGAAAATTGCATAGTCACAAAGTTAATTCAGTTAAAATAGCTGACTCCTCGCTATTTGATGTTGGAAGCATAACCAAAAGAGAGATTCGTAGTCAGTTTGACATGGAGCCTCGGCGGATATGATTTACGAGCCAAGACGCCAATATGAAAGGGATATTGGCTCACGCATAGAAATGGTATCATGCCGCCAATCCACGTAGAACTTCCTAAACTACCTTCTGCTCCCATACTAAATAGCGGAGAGAATTAATCGATTGGACGTTTTATTCAAATGACAACGCAGCTCACCTCTTTCATTTAGTACTATTAGTTTTGAAAGCGAAAATGTATTATTGATGCAATTGATTAATTTAACTTTAACAAATCCATTTACTCACTTGTAGAACTCTCTTCTTTTACATGTTATATATCAAGTAGCCCCTCCACCCATTCAGCTTCTTCTTGATATATTTTAAACATAAAATACATCAAAATAGTAAGCGCAAATATGGGGCTATTTTCTTCAACTGTATCTTCAAATTGAAAGGTTGTCTTCAGGCTAAATGTTCCGATTTTAATCTTAGCCACTCTAAGTTTGTTTACCTTTATCTCTAAATCTCCAGACCAGTTTTCTTCAATTAAAATATCTTGACCATCCATATTCCCCACAACACAGAAATAAAGGATGTTGCTTCCCAATTTATCTTTAAAATCATATTGAATGGATTCTGTACATAGTTGATACTCTGCTAATACCAGTCGTTTCCAGCCATTTTGCTTCATCCCTAACACAAAATAATCCTGTTCATCAGCACTTATATATGAAAACACACTATCTTTTTCGAGTATATCTGAAATGGTTTTCCGTATATATCCAATTTCATTTATGTCCGTTGTTACCGGGATTGCTTTTTTACTTGAAAAATAGATGACATCTTTTAAATAATAGGTACGCATTCTTTTCCCCCCTTGTTCTAAATATTACGGATAAAGTTCCACAAAGTTTCACTCGCATGGATTTACTAGTTTAGATAAAATTACATTTATTTTACAGCTAATTAACAGTAGCAAAATAATTATTTTGTACAATTAATAATAAGAGTGCTTGGTCAGAGGCATCATGCCACATAAAGAATATTTCTGCAACGCTAACCAATTTCACCAAATTATACGTACACGGAGGTACATAAAACAAGTCAATGAAATGATTTGAACAAAATATGCTTAGTGTATTGGAAAAGGCATTCTAATTTCTATACAAATGAGGGGGTAATAAGCTTGAAAAAAGCAAAATTTATAGGACTATCTTTAGTATTATCCATGGGGCTATTATCTGCTTGTGGAGATGAAAGTGATAACGCGAATGCAGAAAAAGGCGAGGAAAAATTGGAAGAGCTGTCTGTACAATTTGTACCTTCGCAAAATGCAGATACGTTAGAGGCCAAAGCAAAGCCTTTGGAAAAGTTGCTTAGTGATGAATTAGATATTCCTGTTGAAGTAAGTGTATCGACCGACTACAACACTATCATTGAAGCAATGGATTCAAAACAAGTTGATATCGGATTTTTACCACCAACAGCATATGTACTAGCTAAAGAAAAAGGATCGGCAGATGTGATGTTACAGGCGCAGCGCTATGGTGTAAATGATGATGGTTCTCCAACCGAAGAACTCGTTGATTCTTATAAGTCTATCTTTATTGTTAATAAAGATTCCGATATTGAATCTGTTGAAGATTTAAAAGGAAAGAAAATTGGTTATCAAAATGTAACTTCATCTGCAGGCTTTGTTTGGCCGGCAGCTACATTATTAGAAGCAGGCATTCATCCATTAAATGATGTTGAACCAGTAACTTTAAAAGGGCACGATCAAGCATTGATTTCTTTGTTGAATGGAGATATAGATGCAGCTGTAACGTTTCAAGATGCACGAAACATAGTAGCAGGAGACTATGAAGATGTATTTGAAGAAACACGAATCATCGAATTTACAGAACCAATTCCTAATGATACTGTAGCCATTCGTCCTGATATTGACGATGAAACGAAAAAAGCAATCACGGACGCCTTTATTGCCATTGGGAAAGATGAGGAAGGTAAGAAAATTATTCAAGAAATTTATTCCCACGAAGGGTACGTAGAATCCAAAGATAGCAACTTTGATATTGTTAGAGAATATGAAGAAAAGGTAAGTAAGGAAGTAGAAAAATAATGGTTTTAGGATAATCATTAATTGATACGATTAAGCTAAAAATAGCTTGGTTAAAAAAGAAGGCTGCTCGCCAATTGCGAACAGTCTCCTTTTACTTCGAGAAGAAAGTAGGGAAAACCTTGATAGAATTAAGAAATGTGTCTAAAGTATATCCCAATGGAGCGCGGGGATTAGATAGGATTGATTTACAAATTGATGATGGCGAATTTGTCGTCATTGCCGGATTATCAGGAGCGGGAAAATCCACTTTTCTTCGTTCCATCAATCGTCTGCATGAAATTAGCGAAGGCGAAATTATGATCAATGGGAATTCGATAACCAAAGCAAGAGGAAACGAACTGTATCGAATTCGGAGAGATATCGGAATGATTTTTCAAAACTTTAATCTTGTACGTCGTTCAAGTGTAATGAGGAATGTACTCTCTGGCCGGGTTGGTTACCATTCAACATTAAAAATGTTGCTTGGATTATTTTCTAAACAGGATAAAGCACTCGCTATGGATGCTCTTAAACGGGTGAACATAGCGGAAAAAGCATATATTCGAGCTGATCAATTATCAGGTGGTCAACAGCAAAGGGTGTCCATAGCTCGTGCATTAGCGCAAGAAGCCAAAGTTATCTTAGCTGATGAGCCAGTAGCCTCCTTAGATCCTATTACAACGAAACAAGTGATGGATGACTTACTGCGAATTAACCAAGAATTACATATTACGATGGTGGTCAATTTGCATTCCGTAGATTTGGCTAAAGCGTATGCCAGTCGAATTATTGGTTTAAATAAAGGGAAAGTCGTATTTGATGGTAAAGCAGCCGAAGCAACAGATGAAGTATTTGCATCTATATATGGAAACCAAAACCATGAACAAACAACAAAACAGATAGGAGTCGCAAAATGAGGGAATCACAAATGAAACAGTCGATGGCAATGCTTGCTCCTCCATCCAAGTTAAAGCCCATTTCCACAGCACTGCTTCTAGTAGTACTCCTTCTTTGGGGCGGTTGGCAAATTGAGTTTTCTCTTGCGGAGTTAGTTCGAGGGCTGCCCAATATGTGGGATCTCATGGTACAATTGGTGCCTCCAAATTGGGAGTACTTTTCAGTTATTACTAAGCCAATTTTAGAAACAATCCGCATGGCGGTAGTTGGAACAACGCTTGGAGGGTTGCTTGCTTTCCCATTATCTATTTTAGCGGCACGAAATGTTTTTCGCTCTGTATGGGTGACAGTTCCTGCCAGATTTGTTTTAAATTTAATTCGTACAATACCCGAGTTATTATTAGCAGCTTTGTTCGTGGCCGTTTTCGGGATTGGACCTATTCCAGGAATCTGTGCGTTAATGTTATTTTCCATTGGTATTATCGCTAAGCTTTTCTACGAATCAGTGGAAGCGATTGATCCAGGTCCGCTCGAAGCAATGACTGCAGTTGGTGCAAACAAGCTCAAATGGATTTTTTATGGGGTAATTCCACAAGTGATGGCATCGTTTATGTCTTTCTTTTTATATACGTTTGAAATTAACATTCGTGCAGCAGCGGTGCTTGGTCTGGTGGGAGCAGGGGGGATTGGATTATATTATGAACAAACGCTTGGCTTTCTTGATTACGGAAAAACAGCTTCCATCATTATCTATACGTTAGTAGTTGTATTGATTATCGATTACTTGTCTACAAGAATAAGGGAGAAATTAACATGAAGCGAATACGTCTTATCATGATTATTGTTATCGTTTCTGCTATCTACATATGGGCTTTTTCAGGATTGCCAAAATTAGAATGGAAGGATACGTCGGTGGAAGTTGTATCAGCTATTTTTTCTGGGCTGTTTCAACCAGATTGGGATTATGTGTATGATCCTGATGGCGAAGATTTACTTCGTGGGTTGTTGGATACATTAGCTATCGCTTTACTAGGAACGTTTATTGCAGGGGTTCTTTGTATCCCGTTTGCTTTTTTGGCTTCGAAAAACATTGTCAAGTCTAAATTAGCTGTTGGGATAAGTAAATTTATGCTAAGCTTTATTCGCGTGTTTCCAGATATTGTGCTTGCTTTACTATTTATTAAAGCGGTTGGACCAGGGGCTTTTGCTGGTGTTTTGGCATTAGGCATTGGTGCGGTAGGTATGCTTGGAAAACTCATTTCTGAAAGTGTCGATAACGTTGACTTAAGTGCAAAAGAAGCATTGATTGCATCAGGTGCAAACCCCGTAAAGACTTTTATTTTTGCCATTGTCCCCCAGGTGCTGCCCAACTTTTTCTCGTTTATTCTGTATCGATTTGAAGTGAATGTACGAGCGGCGGCAGTTCTGGGCGTAATCGGTGCTGGCGGGATCGGCACACCGCTAATTTTCGCTTTGAGTGTAAGAGATTGGGAGAGAGTAGGCATTATTTTATTAGGAATTATTCTAATGGTTACGTTTATTGATCTGATATCAGGGAAAATAAGAGCAAGATTTATTTAAACATAGGTAAGAAGCAGTCTTTATATTAAGGTGAAGGCTGCTTCTTGGTATCTAAATAAATAAAATATGTGAAACTAAGCCATTAACATAAATAATAATTGATACGTAAAGGCAAACCTTAATACACTTTTGGCGGGAAAAAGCTTTTACCTATAGGTCAAAATGTTAAATCAGTAATCTTATTTCAAAAAACGGAAGAGACAACTTCCTTGAACCATTTTAAGGATAGCAATTCCCCTAAAACAGCCGTATACTAAATGAAAGTGAAAAACAAGATTGAAAATTCGTTATAAGGAGTGTGTATCATTGAATCCCGTTATCGGAATAACCCCATCAATACAAAATGAAACGAATATGCATTTTGTCAGCGCTGCTAATATTGCTGCAATCAAAGGGGCTGGAGGAATTCCAATCATTCTGCCTTTTGTAGTATCAGAAGATCAAATTCGGCAAATTGGAAACATGATTGATGGTTTGTATTTAACTGGAGGAAATAGTATTGACCCAACCTTATTTCATGAAGAACCACACCCGAAGTTAGGTGAAATCAATCCGATTCGTGATCAATATGAAGTTGCCATCATAGAGGAAATGCAAACGCAACAAAAACCTATCTTAGGTGTTTGTAGAGGGTGTCAAATTTTAAACGTTGCACTAGGTGGTGATATGTACCAGGATATTTATGCGCAAATAGATGGGGAATTATTACAGCATAAACAACATGCCCCTGCTAGTCACGCCTCTCATTTTGTACATGTAAAAGAGGAGACATTATTAAGAGAAATTGTAGAAACAGAGAGAATAAAAGTAAACAGCAGGCACCATCAGGCTAACCGAAATCCCGGGAAAGATATACAAATTTCTGGGATAGCAAGTGATGGCGTTGTAGAAGCAATTGAAAGTAAACAGGCTCCATTTATATTAGGGGTGCAATGGCATCCTGAAGATTTGGCAACAGCTGGAGATACAGTCTCCAAAAGAATTTACAATGCGTTCGTGCAAGCGTGTAGTGAAAACGAAAACAACACATAGCCTAAATAAAAGAAGGGTTGCCTTGCCGTAAAAGGATTATCTGCAACCTTCTTATTTTCATTTCATGTGACGTTTATAATTTGAACCAAATAACGCTCTTCGCTTGTTTTTTTAAGCATAAAACGGAGAAGGTGGGATTCGAACCCACGCGGCGCTTGCACGCCCTAACGCATTTCGAGTGCGTCCCCTTCAGCCAGACTTGGGTACTTCTCCCTATAAATAAGAACAATAAATATTGTAAGAGAAATTAATTGCTATGACAAGTTTTTTGCATGAAAATCTTAAAAAATAGATGAAGGATTGACTGTTTGCACAAAATAACATAAAGTATTATACAAAAATAAATGATTGAGGTATCAGCAATGAATCACTACATGAAGAAAAGTATCCAACAGTACCAAGCGGAAAATAAAAATAAAGCAAGATTGTTAATTAAGTGTCCAGATCAGCCAGGCATTGTCGCTGCTGTTTCCGATTTTTTGTACAGACATGATGCAAACATTATTACTTCGGATCAATATACCCTCGATCCGGATGGCGGACAGTTTTTTATGCGCGTAGAATTTTATTGTCCACAATTACTGGAAAAAGCAGAAGTGTTAGAGGAAGCATTTCAATCAATTGGTGAGAAATTTGCAATGGAATGGCAGTTATTATACGTTAGCCAGTTAAAGAATATGGCGATTTTTGTTTCCAATGAGCCGCATTGTCTGATGGAATTGTTATGGGAATATCAAAGTGGGGACCTTATGGCACATATCGCTCTTGTTATAAGTAATCATGAAACGGCTCGAGAAACAGTGGAGTCGCTTGGAATACCCTTTTATTATATCCCAGCAAATAAAGATATTCGCAAGCAAGTAGAGGAAAAGCAACTTCAATTATTGAATGAGCATCAGGTGGATGTCATCGTGTTGGCGCGTTATATGCAAATATTAACCAGTGATTTTGTTAAGAATTACGAGCATCAAATCATTAATATCCACCACTCCTTTTTACCAGCCTTTGTTGGGGCGAAGCCTTATGAGCGGGCTTATAAACGTGGTGTAAAAATGATTGGAGCGACCTCTCACTATGTGACCAATGATCTGGATGAAGGTCCGATTATTGAACAAGATATCGGCAGAGTGGACCACAGAGATAATAGCGCTAAAATGAAAAAGATTGGTCAAGCAATTGAACGAGTAGTATTATCCAGGGCTGTCAAATGGCACCTTGAGGATCGAATTATTGTACATGAAAATAAAACAATCGTGTTTTGATATGTAAATATAACTATCGTCCTATGAAAATAGCCTGCTTGTAGAAAGCAGGCTATTTTGACATCAATTTGGCAGTATAAAGTTTCCAATGCAGATTTTGTTTTGCGTCACCACTTGACATAAGCGTTCCTTGAATGGTTACTTTGTCCCCAGCCTTTAATGTTTTCTTCGGAGTATTTTTCCCAAAATCAGCAAGAAATACTTGGTATGCCTCATTTTTCTTGCTCTTTTTAACCTGAGACCATTTCTGGTCTTTATATTTGTCTCCTCCCCAGACGTAGACCTTTTTTCCTTTTGCTTCCATCACATAACCTTTCCAAGTTACCTTTTTGCCTGATAAGTGTTTATCCCAAGTTTTCTTTTGTGTACTATCGTTAAGTTTTTTGTATTCTTTCGTAAAAGCTGGGAAGTTTTGTAGTGACTTGATTGTTTTTTTCTGTTGGCTAGAAAGTTCATTGCTCTTCTTTTTTCTTTTATCATCGTCGTCGTCATCGTCATCATCGTCATTTAATTGCTTATCCACATCATGTTGTTTCTCTGCTTTATCCTGTTCTTGATTTGCATATTTTTCTTTTAAATCGTCTGGTGTAATGATAGCTGCTATGATAAATAAAACAAGCGAAACGAGCGTTATCATTCCGCCTTTATATTTTTTCTTTTTGATAGCACCCATAATTAATAATACGATACCAACCGTGATTCCCAATGATGCAATAGTGCCTAATAACGTACTAATAAAGGCCATATGTATTCCTCCTTCCAGGTAATATTATCATAAAACAGGAAGGAAATGTATGATTTATTTTGATACTTAGGTTGCTCACGTGGTTGAAGAAATATGATGGTGTATTAGTTGCTTGTAACTGTGTAAAAGCGCGCCAAATAATATGTTATATATCTAAGTTATACAAAGGAATATCATTCAATGATTCATTCCTATACGATTGGTTATAACCTTAATATAAGCTTGAGATTACATTCAGTAACAACAATTTTAAGCCTGTCTGGATATTATACTTTCTAGAGTATATTTTTATGTCAATGTAATTGATGAAGCCAACACGATAATTTGCAAGGATTCTGCCATTTTTGCTTTGTTAAATAAAAAAGCAATATTTAAATTATTTTAATACGAAAAGTTTACATTGACTAATATTGGAAAGTTAATTAACATATATGTGAAGTGTTTCACAAATTTTGGAGGGAATTATCTCATGAAAACTAATCAAACCACCATTCATCAACCGAAGTTCAAAACGAACACATTACTGATTCAATCTATTATCGGCTTAATAGTAATTGCTCTTGTTGGATACTTCGGGTCATTTCTTGCTCATTCAAGTCAAAAATTAACGTTGTATTTATTAACTGGAGTGGCATTAGGCTATATTTTGACACGCTCTACTTTTGGCTTTGCTGGTGGAGTGAAAAAAATTTATGTAACTGGGTTTGGAGGTTTATCAAGAGCACTAATAATTATGTTTGCGATTACAATGATTGGTATGATAGGAATACACTGGTATGCTGCAGCAAATGGTGCCGTACCAGCATTTATGGCTGAAGCTGGAGATACAATTATACCTGGTTCTAAATCGGTTAATACACTTAGTATCGCAACGATTGCTGGAGGTTTTATCTTTGGTATTGGGATGATAATGGCAGGCGCTTGTGCTTCTGGAACATTGACAGATATTGGCGAAGGTGCTACCCGCGCTATGATTGTGTTACCATTTTTTGTACTCGGGACAGCCCCTGGAGAATTGGTAAGATATAAAATACATGATTCTGCTTTAGGGAAATTCAGTACAACGATGTATTTACCTCATACTTTTGGTTTTATCGGTGCTCTACTTGTATCACTTTTCGCGCTTCTTTTACTTTATATATTAGTTAACAAATATGAAGCTTTTAGAAAAAAAGAAGGTTTTTATGAGGAAGAATTGTTTGCTCATGACGAAAAAGCCATAGAGGCAAAAAGGAATTATAAATTTTTTAGTTATGAAACTTATCATAAATTTTTCATTGAACGTTGGAGCTTTTTAACGGGCGCTATTTTATTAGCAGTAATGTTCATTTTTATTGTTAATACGACAGGTTCAAGCTGGGGTGTTACATCTGCTTTTTCTAGATGGGATGTCGCATTCTTGCAAAACTTAGGTTTTGAGTTTAATTCGCCAGCATTCACAAGTATTCTAGAGGATGTAAATAATGGTTTGTTGAATCACAATGGTACAATAAGGAACATTGGTATTATATTTGGCTCTTTAATTGCCTTGCTTTTAGCTGGTAAGTTCAAATTTAACTTTAAGTACTCCGTGAAGGATGCCTTCATCTATGCTGGCGGTGGATTGATTATGGGATTTGGAGCAAGATGCGCTGGTGGTTGTAATATCGGTGCTTTATTTTCAGCCATATGTAATTTTTCATTAGCAGGCTGGGGGTTTACGGTTGCTCTTATCCTTGGTGGTATAGTTGGGTTGAAACTATTTGAAGGAAGGCTTAATATTATTCCTCCAAATAGACATAGAAGATAAACGTTAACAAAATACTTAGGAGAAATTTAGCTTGCTAAAGTCATAGTAGTTATTATGGTGCCGTAGTATGCATGACATCTAAATATGCTAGGGAGAGACAATTCCATCACAATTTAAAGGCTAGGCAGTGCGACAAGTCAAAAGCGATCGCGTATTGTTAAAAGATTAATGGGAATTCTTTCACCTAATAGGAAAAGTTTAAACTTATCAATTAAAGCTGACAGCAAGGTATATTTAAATCCCGTCAAAAAATATGCAACCGAGGAAAATATCTCCTCAAGCATTAAGGTATATGCAAACCTGACGTAGGATAAGTCTAGATCATCCAGTAAGCCTACAAAATCCTTTAAAGTAGGTCAAAAAAGTAACCGTAAAAAAATCACCTAGCCAATTTGCTGCTGGTGGGTCCATTGAGAGCTTTGTTAAACGAAGTAGCTACAAGGGGCATTCAAGTTAGATCAGATAGAGTCTTTTAGATGGCATTATGTCATGGGGATAAAAAAGACGTGTATGAATCAAAAAAGCCTACTCCTTTATCCCGTATATAAAGTAAGGTGCTGTCAGACTCCCACTACAGTAGTTAGATAATCTAGACTGCAACAAGTCTAAGTGGGAGGTAACAGCACCTAAATGCCCAATTTCGTAAGATGTCTTTAGGTCATACCATTGTGGTACTAATCATCAGTAGGGGATGAGTGAAAACCCTCACTAGTAAATCTAAAGTTTAAAAAAATAAGAACAGCGTACCAGCTATTAGAATATAAGTACCTAATAAGACCAATCCTAATCTTCTAAAGAACACCTTTTTGCTGTTTCCTTCTTCTTTATTTTCAGAATATATCTTCCAAACACCAAAAATAACTAAAGCTATAGCAAAAAGCATAGGTACATTTGTATATGACATTTGTTCCCTCATTTCTCAACTAGTGATTGTTATTCGATGGGCTATAATTTAGTTAATAATATTAGTATATCACTAAAGACTAAAGAAAATTTTCCACATAACAACTTCGCCAGACTACTCCGTACATAATTTATCGTTTGAGCAAAGTTTCTAGCATTTCGAGCAACTTGACAAAAGAGATAAGTACCCTAATAATAGTTGGATGGATATTGCGTTTTAGGAGCTGACATCATTGAAACTATTGACTACAATTGTTTACGTATTTTTGGTATTATACTTAGCTAATAAATTTGAGTTTGAAAAGAATTGGGTTTATTTAGTAACTGTGGGTCCTATTGCGATCGGTGGGGGATTATTTATTTTACATTTGTTTGATAAAAATAAGTCCAGCTAGTATTAATGGAAAATTTTTTATTAAATTTTTTCTTTCACAACAAAACCACTTCCTGTAACTATAATCGAAACAAGTTTAGCGGGAGGTGGAATAATTTTTTAAAAAAAGAATAGCCACATAAAAGAGCTATTTATCATATGGTCTGAACTGCCCTCTGTCTACTTGACAGGGGGCAATTCATAAACAATAAACACTTTTTGTGATTTTAGATATTAAAGACTTCTATCCGTCTACTTAGGATTATTTTGTTTACGGTTTCTTTAGAAAAAAATTAAAATGGCGATAGATATATCCAAGATAATTACTCAATTTACAACTGAATCACTTTCTTCCAATAATAAAATTAGACATTTACCTTAGGGTTATTCTACTAGTCCCGTTGTTAAGTGTACTTTCCTACTTAAATCATTTTTATGAATTCCATAAATATGTTGAACCAGAAGGTATTCGTTTTACATGCTTTATAGATGACTTAACGTTTTCTTCGGAAAAATTTATTAGTAAAACTTTCAAACGTATTGTATATAGAATCATTCAAAACTATCGCTTAGATGTAAACCACTCAAAAACTCGGCATAGAACATTTAACAAAGAAATTAATGTAACCGGTGCCATCGTTAAAGATGGTGAGAAATTTATTCCTAATAAGCTACAAAAGAAGTTATATTTTACATACGTAGAGCTTGATGAGATAGAACTTGTCACAAGAAAATTACTGCTCATGCTAAAAAAAGTCAGTCCAGATGTTACATTTGGACTGACTTTTTTTAGGGACGACAGAACCGTCCCCGCGTCCCGCTGTTATTGCTGAAAAAGCTTCTCAGCATCAACTGAAAAATTAGGAAGCACTGTTGATGTCACGATACCTTTTTCCCGGACAATGTCTTTCTGTTCGTATTTCGCTTTTTCATTCAAGGCATATACCATGATTGTGTTCAGCAGGGGGTTCACAATCCAATACTCTTTGACCCCATACTGCATATATAAATTCAATTTGGTAATGAGGTCATGCGCCTGATTGGATGGGTTAATTATTTCAATGATCATGGTAGGAGCACCTGTGTATTGTTGATCATCCAGGCCACTTTTGTCACAGATGACAGACAAATCAGGGATAACCACTTTATCTCCAGGAATATTTTCATTACTTAGTTTCACATCGAACGGTGCCGAGAAAACCTCACAATCATCGCTTTCTAAAAGGTTGTATAATTGCGCGGCTAATCGCATAGATAGCCGCTGATGAACGGTGGAGGGTGAGGGTGACATGTAAACGACGCCATCAATATATTCAAGGAGCTGATCGGTTTGCTCCCGCATTTGGTAAAACTTTTTTAAGGAGACAAGTTCTTCGTTTGGTAAGCTCATTTTACTCACACCCCTTTTTTTAATTGTATAGTATTATCTGTCATTTGAAAAGTTACACCAACCTTTTGGGGGTGGGGGCGGGGGCCATGTACCATATCACCTTACGTGGCAATCGGAGAACAGCATTGTTTCACAACACTCCGTATTATCAGGCTTACTTAGATATATTAGAGGAGAATAGGTTTTACTATCCATTTCATCTCCATGCATATTGCCTCATGACAATCCATATACATCTCCAATTAGAAACTATCAATCATGATATAAAGCGAAACTTCAATCAGTGGGGATTTTCCTTCAAAGAAGCATGAAAACCGTCCCGCCGCTTCTTCCTAATAGTTTAGCAGAAAATAAACAAGGTGCTACAACATGTTCTACTTATAAATGGTTAAAAAATTACCTGGAGTGTGTTTTAAGTAATGAAAAGAACATTATGTAAAGTTAATGGTTGGATAAAAGGACTTAATGATAAAGAACTATTTTGAGTTTTTTTAACAGAATAAGAAAGTATAAAATTAGGTGCTTGGAGATAACGAAATAACTGAATAGTCACGTCCGGCTTCAGCGCCCAGCAACTAGGCGACTTCACGAAATCAACCTATACGATAAGTCATCATCGGTTCGTTACCTCACCGTGATTCCTTTATCTCCGTTGATTCGTTCCATTCGCTACGTTGCTAAACGGGCGCCCTGCGCCTTTGTTCATTATACCTTTATGAAATATTGAAACTACTATAATTTTACTTCAGGGAGAGGAAAATTGTTTTATTATTTTATATACATCTTTAATTTTTAACATAGGATTTATTCATCGCTCCTTCAATAAGAAAATAAGGTAATTGTCTTTTAAAATTCTAATCTTTTATATATAAATGTTCACTAGTGTCGCATTAAAATATTCATATGCGATATAAAATACAGAATTTTCTTAAACACTTTGTTTCCATAAAAAAATCCTTTATAATGGTTGGCGGTAGTAACCTATCCAAATCCAATATAAAGGACAAACACCATGGATAAGTCTACACGAAAAACATCATTTAAACAATGGTTATCACCTATAAATCAAACATTATTTAATGAACAGGTGAAAAAGTATCAACTAAATCACTATACTAAAAAGCTACATATGGATTCATTTATGTCATTGCTTCTGTATGCTCAACTTCATGAAACGGAAAGCTTACGAGCGCTTAGCGATGCTGTTTTCTCGGATGAACTACAACAGGCTACAGAGTTAGATTCCATCAGTTTCTCACAATTAGGAAGAAGATTGAATCACGTTCCGACTGCTTTTTTTCAAACGATTTTTCTGGATTTAGTCTCTGATATCCATAAGAAAACAGATTTCCAAAATCGTAGAAGAATAACAACACCATTAAAAATCATTGATTCTAGTACATTACCACTTAATTTAACGAACCATAAATGGGTTCGCAAAACAAAGTCAGGTGTCAAACATCATTTACGACTCGTATTTATGGAAAAAGGCCTTTCTTATCCGGATCAAGCGGTCATCACAAATGCGATTAAGTTTTGGTTGATGACAAAGCATGCATGTACGTTTTTGATCGTGGTTACTTAGATTATGAACGTTTCGATCGTATGACAGATGAGGGTTATTTCTTTGTTTCTCGTCTGCGAAAGAACGCTGTAGTACGAGTATTTGAAACCTTTCCACTACAAGTAAATTCAAACGTAGTGTCAGATGAAATGGTTGTCATTGGAACCACACAAAATCGTTCAGAAAATGTATTTCGCAGATTGAAATTATTGGATACAAAAGGAAATGAACTTAGCTTGTTGACGAACCGATTTGACTTAGACGCTGATGAAATTGCTGAGATTTATAAATCAAGATGGGCAATTGAGCTTTTTTTCAAATGGATGAAGCAACATTTGAGTATCAAAAAATTTTACGGTTTTAGTGAACAAACAGTCCAAAATCAAGTGTATCTTGCGATGATCGTATATTGTCTGAACAAGATACAAATTTTAAATATTTAAGTTGGGGGAGCTGAGGGACTCCTTCATGGGGAATTAGAAATTTTTCATTACCATTCTCATTCATAGGAACTTGGTTGTCAAGGAGGGGCTTCACGACAAATTTCCTATGGATCAGGGGGGTATTCTTTTATGAATAATAGACAGACTCAGGTGTCTGGTAATTTAGCGATTGGTGTATTCGCGCTTTTGGTTATAAAATGCAAAATAGTTTCGAATTTCTTGTCTAGCCTCTCTGGGCTGTTGTGTTCTTTGAGATAAATTTCTTCGTATTTGATGGTGCGCCAAAGTCGTTCCGTAATGATGTTGTCTAGTGTACGTCCTTTGCCGTCCATACTAATGTTGACTTGATTCTGTTTTAATAGATTAATATATTAGGGCTAGTAAAATTACTGCCCTGATCTCCCTATTTAAGATGACCGGCTTTCCTTGAGAAAGCGCACGTTGGACGGCTTCTATAACGGAATCCATTTCCTTCCAATGTTTGATCTAGCTCCCAACCGATCACATAGCGAGAATACCAATCAATAAGAGCAATCAAATAAAGCCAGCTCTGTTTAAGACGCACGTAGGTAAGGGGAGCATATCAGTCTGTACTTTGCTCTAAGTTCTTTTAACTCTTTTTATCCAGAGGCAACACTTTTTAGAAACATCTTGGGTTGTTCTTTTGCGGGCTGTAGATTTCCAGATTTCACCAAATGACCAACCCTAGCTTTAGACCTCCTAATAGTTCAGCTGTTTCCATCGTTGAGAGTAAATTTTCATTTAAGAAACTAAAAAGATCTGCATATATTCAAACTGATACTTCATATTCTTATCGCCCCTTTCTACGGGAATGATAAGCAAGATAACCCTAAATATATGGATTAAGCTTATTAAAGCAAAGCAAATAGTACAATTATATAATATCAACTTAGATGGTTGCCCAAAATCAACGTAAATGTACAGAATAGTCCCGCATAGTAACAGCATCATGAAATTAGTATAGCCAAATTTTATTTGTGAGGGAGGAGATTAATTAAACGCACGTTTTGGTCGGTAGATTGACGGCGAAAAATGAATACAATAAAAAAACACTGCTCCTGATTTTATCAAGAACAGCATTCTATTACTTGCTTTCCATTGATGCTGGTGAGAGGATTCGAACCTCCGACCCCTTCATTACGAGTGAAGTGCACTACCGACTGTGCTACACCAGCAAAAACGTTACATGAAATATAATACTCCTATCGAAAACTTTCATCAACCCTTTTTTTCATAAAAGTAATAATCCTAAAAAAAGGACTTTTGCGTAAATTCGGCTAATAGTAGGAAATGAGGGGGGAAACCATGAACCGTATAGAAGAGTTGGTTAATGAGTTTGCTGCATGTAACGATTGGGTCAAAGAGTTAACAGAAGTGCCAGAAGAGGAACTGTTTCAGCCCATTCGTAAAGGGAAGTGGTCGATAGCTGAAATTATTAGTCACATGACTTATTGTGACCGGTATGTTCTTGAAGAAACTATTCCTCAAATGAAGCAAGATGCCAATCTGACAACTGTGGATTTTGAAGTGATTAATAGCAAAGCTTCTGCTTACGCAATGATTGGAGTGAAAGCTGTACAGCTAGTTGCTGAGAAGTTGCAAATTCGGAATGAACTAGTCACCGTTCTTCGTGAAAAGACAGAACAAGATTTTTTTGCAACCTTTATATTAAATGGTGAAGAAAAGGATCCGTATTCGGGTTATCCGCATACCTTGTTTAATTATATTGCTGCATTTGCATGGCATGACAATCATCATAAGCAACAAATTGATCGATTTTTGTTAGAGAAAAGCAAATAAAAAATGATTCACAAGAAAAAAGCAGACATTAGAAAACTATTTATCTAGCAAAGCCTTTTGAGACGAACTGTATCAACTCAAAAGGCTTCTGTCACTACTTTGTGATGTCATAGATTCGGTAAGACAGGGCTGGTATAATCAATTGCTCTTGAAGCTTATCCACTTGTTGTATAGATACCCCATCTTCGTTGTGAGAAATCGTCCACTCGTTGATCTTTTCTCCAGCTTCAAAAATCGATGAACTTAAAACGCTAGTTTCTTTTTCTCCTCCATTTAATAGAAAAACAAGTCGTTTTGTGCCATCATTTTTTTCGTAACCAATCGTATGGCTGTTATTATCAGCGTACAAAAAGCGAAACGTTCCACCATTACCGAATAAAGGCACGGTTTTTCGTAGATGGATCAGTGCTTGTACATAGTGGAACAAATCACGATTTTGTTTACTTGTATCCCACTCCATACAAGCACGGCAGCCAGGGTCCTGATCTCCATCCATACCAATTTCATCACCATAATATATACAAGGTGAACCTGTAAAGGAAAGTTGAAAGAGGTAGAGAAGCTTGACACGATCTAGGCTTCCATTTGCTAATGTTAATATTCTAGGCGTATCATGGCTGTCTAAGAGGTTAAAAGCAACCTCGCTTACGTTTTTTGGATACATATGCTGTACTTTCGAAATAGAATTGGCAAAGTCTGTAGCATGCATTTGATTTTTTGCTAAGAAATTTATTGCTCCATTTGTAAACGGATAATTCATAACTGCATCAAATTGGTCGCCTTGCAGCCATGGCATCGAATCATGCCAAATTTCACCTAAAATATAAGCATCGGGATTTGCCTGTTTCACCACACGGCGGAAGTCTCTCCAAAATGTATGATCCACTTCATTAGCTACATCTAAGCGCCAGCCGTCAATATCAAATTCTTCAATCCAATAGCGAGCAACATTTAATAGATAATCTCTCACTTCCTGATTTTCTGTATTTAGCTTCGGCATAGATGATACAAAGGCAAATGTATCATAGTTTGGCGCTGGTTCAGTAACGACTGGGAAATCCCAAAGATGAAACCAGTCGTTATATGTTGATTCTTCTTGATTTTCCAAAACGTCCTGGAATGGCGGGAAATAGTATCCACTATGATTAAACACTGCATCGAGCATCACTTTAATACCACGTTGATGACATTCCTTCACTAGCTTACGAAATGTTTCTTTATCTCCAAATTGAGGATCAATTTCCATATAGTCAATCGTGTCATACTTGTGATTAGAATAAGCTTTAAATATTGGCGTAAAGTAAATGCCGTTAACTCCTAATTCTTCTAAGTGATCTAAGTGGTTGATCACGCCTTGAAAATCACCACCAAAAAAATTAGTCGTAGTTGGTGCAGCAGAACCCCATGCTAAGCTCCCTTCAGGATTTAGCTGTTCATCCCCATTTGCAAAACGCTCAGGAAAAATTTGGTACCATGTTGTATCTTTTACCCACTTAGGTGCTGAAAATATATCTGTTTCATTCATAAACGGGAAACAAAAGTAGCTCGCTATTTCTTTCGGTGGGGTTTCATGGATGCCATCTTCACCATATACGCATAATTCTTGATCATCTGAACAAATAAATGCATAACGTAATCGTTTATACTTCGGCTTTACTTCAACAAACCAAAAATCATGTAACGCAGTAGAGCCTGTTTTTACCATCGGTTTCGTTGTTGATTGCCATACATCTGCTTGCCAATCGTATGGGTCTCCAAAAACAAGCTCTACTGTTTGCATATCATCTTTCTTCGTTTGTAAAACAATGTGTAATGTTTCTTTGTCATACGTGTAAGCAAAGTTATTTTTTGGTCTGTGATAAATTGCTTCTCTAATCAATATGAATGCCTCCTTTAGTTAAAACGTTTGCGCTTAAAATGCATATTTGCCAAACGCTTAAGATAGAAAATAATGGTTGTTATAAATAATATTAGCACAAGCTTCTTTACAATGAAACCGTTACCCATTACTTTATTAAAGGTATCTTTCATAAAAAAATGTAGTTGCAATTTATGTGAAATGATGTATAATAAAATTACAATGTTGGTGCAAACGATTTCACTAAATTGCATAGCATTGCTGAATAAATTCCAACATTTAGGAGGGTCTAATGTGAAAAAAGGATTATTTTACTTATTTGCAATGATTTTATTTGCTAGCGTTTTAGTAGCCTGTGGACCAGATGACGCTAAAGAATCAAAAGGAGAAAAAGAAACTGCTGAATCAAGTGAGATGCCAGAAAAGCCTAAATCATTAAAGCTATGGGTAAACGCAGAAGAAAAACAGGAAGAAGCCTTAAAAGAAATGACGGCTAGTTACACAGAAGAAACTGGAATTGAAATAGAAATGGTGCCTGTAGACATGCTTGAGCAAGTTGAAAAATTAGATGTTGAAGGACCAGCAGGAAATGGACCAGACGTTATTTTCCAGCCACATGATAGAATTGGTGATTTAGTACTTAGAGGATTAGTAGAACCGGTAGATTTGGGAGATGCAGAAAAAGAATATACAGATACAGCTTTGCAAGCTGTGCAATATGATGGTGACTATTGGGGTTATCCTGCTGTAGCTGAGACGTACGCTATGTACTACAATAAAGCACGTGTAAAAGAAAAACCCGAAACCATGGAACAAATTATGGAAATTGCTGAAAAAGATACGGACTCTAGTAAAGATGAATTTGGCTTTCTGATGGAAGCAGCTAATCTATATTTTGTATACCCTTTCTTTTCAGGGAACGGTGCTTATGTATTCGCAAATGAAGACGGTAAATATGATATAACGGACATTGGATTAAATAATGAAGGCGCTGTAAAAGGCGGGGAATTAGTTTCGGAGTGGTTTGATAAAGGTTATATTCCTCAAGACTTAACTCCTGATATCATGAACGGATTGTTCCAGGAAGGAAAAGTTTCTACCATTGTTAATGGGCCTTGGATGGTACGCGACTATTCGGAAGCTTTGGGAGATGACTTAGCTACTGCACCATTACCTGCTTTAGAAAATGGGGAAATTCCGAAATCATTTGTAGGCGTTAAATCATATATGCTTTCTTACTACTCAGAGAATAAGGAATGGGCACAGGATTTAATGGCGTATTTAACGAACTTTGACAGTTCAATGAAATATTACGATATTGCTGGAGAGCTACCTGCTCGTAAAGACGCTATGGAAGATCCGATCATTGCCGATGATCCGATTTACTCTGCATTTGCAGAACAAACACAATATGGGGAGCCAATGCCAAGTGTTCCTGCTATGCAGCAAGTATGGGAACCATTTAACGATGGTCTCAACTTTATTTCCAAAGGGGAGCCTGTGAAGGAAGTATTGGATGAAGCAGTGAAAACGATTCAAGAACAAATAGACGCTTCGGGCGCAAAATAAAGCAAGGAATGGTATAGGGATGAAACGATCCCTATACCATATCTTAAAATCAAAAAGCAATCATTAGGAAATAACCAGTGCTAATTTTGGCAATTGGTAATAGGAGGAGAAGCGGGATGGCTACCGAACAAAATGACACCAAAGCCCGAAAAATACAACCTCGTACGTTAGCAATGATTTTATCTATTATTATTCCTGGTTTAGGACAAATGTATAATAGACGGTTTTTAAAAGGATGTATCTTTTTAATAGTAACGATTTCTTTTCTAGTGACTACTTGGAATTTTATTGATATTGGAATTTGGGGTCTATTTACTCTTGGAACGATCCCACGTGAACATCATTCCATTCAATTGCTCATACAAGGTTTAATTTCATTGATTGTCCTTGGATTTGGAATTGCAATCTATATTTACAACATCAAAGACGCTCGATCTGATGCGATCGCTAGAGAACTAAAGCGTCCTAATCCAACATTGTTTCAGGGTATGAGAAATTTTTATGATAATGGTTTTCCATATTTTATGATTTTACCTGGTTTATTAATGTTATTATTTATCGTTGTTGTGCCATTATTATTCATGTTGGCATTAGCTTTTACTGACTATAACCAGTATAATGCACCACCTCGTAATCTATTAAATTGGGTAGGAATTCAAAACTTTGTTGACTTGACGAAAATAGATATTTGGAAGAACACATTTTTAAGTGTGTTTTCATGGACAATAGTGTGGACAGTTGTAGCTACAACGTTGCAAATTGTACTAGGATTGTTTTTAGCGTTATTAGTCAATGATCCAAGAATTAAATTTAAACGTGCGATACGAACATTTTTAATTTTACCTTGGGCAGTTCCAGCGTTTGTCTCGATTTTAATATTTTCTGCACTGTTTAACCCTACATTTGGAGCGATTAACCGGGATATTTTAAGTCAATTTAATGTAATGATTCCTTGGCTGTCAGATCCATTTTGGGCGAAAGTGGCATTAATTATGATTCAAACATGGTTAGGTTTTCCGTTTGTGTTTGCTTTATTTACAGGGGTACTGCAAAGCGTCCCTCGAGATATGTACGAAGCTGCAGATGTGGACGGAGGTACGCGTTGGCAAAAATTACGCCACATTACATTGCCGCATTTACTATTTGCAACCGCACCTTTATTGATTATGCAATATGCCGGAAACTTTAATAACTTTAATATTATTTACTTATTTAATGAAGGTAACCCAGCTGTTCGTGGTCAAAATGCTGGCGGAACAGATATTTTAATATCCTGGGTATATAAATTAACATTTGAATCTAATAACTATAATATGGCTGCGGCTATCACGATTATTATGGGATTAATCATCTCTGTATTTGCCTTTTTCCAATTTAGGAAGACAGCTTCATTTAAAGAGGAGGGACGTTACTAATGGCTATGTCACGTAAGAAGAAATCGAGAATTGAAGTAACGTTTATCTATATCTTTTTCCTAGTTATGTTTATTATTATTGGTTACCCATTGTTCTGGGCACTAATGATGAGTATAAATGAGGGTTCCAATATGCTGGTAACGGATTTGTTTCCGAAAAATCCGACTTTAGAACATTATAAATGGTTGTTTACTAGCCCAAATAGTGATTATGTCATCTGGTATAAAAACAGCCTTTATGTTGCCATTGTCAATTCTGTAGGGTCCGTTATCATTACATCGTTAATTGCATACGCGTTTTCACGATACAAATTTGTTGGTAGAAAATATGGATTGTACATGTTCTTATTATTACAAATGTTCCCAGCTCTAATGGGAATGGTTGCTTTGTACATTTTATTAAACACGATCGGTTTAACCGATTCTCTTTACGGATTAATGTTAATTTACCTTGGTGGCCAAATTCCTTTCAACGCATGGTTGGTAAAGGGATACTTTGATACGATACCGAAAGAACTTGATGAAGCTGCGAAAATAGATGGGGCAGGTCATTTGAAAATATTTTGGACGATTATGTTACCGTTAGCCAAGCCGATATTAGCAGTTGTAGCGTTATTTAATTTTATGGCGCCGTTTATGGATTTCTTGCTACCGCGAATTGTTTTAACAAGTCCAGAAAAATATACATTAGCACTTGGATTATACAATTTTATCAACGACCAATTCTCAACGAATTTCACTAGATTTGCGGCAGGGTCTATCCTTATTGCTGTACCAATTGCGCTCGTGTTCTTGTTACTGCAACGTTACTTAATTTCAGGTTTAACTTCGGGGGCTACAAAAGGGTAGGCTGTCTATCTTCGTTATTACTATGAGACAACAGGAGGTATTACCATGCTTGAAGATACGAGCTTTGCGATTCATCCAGGCAATAATACAGAAACGGAAGCAATTCGGTTTATTGATATCGGAAATTTGCTAGATTATCGAAAAAGTTCCCACGGTTATTGGTTTGCTTGCGATCATGGATATGTCGTCGTTCGTTTTTATCATCCTTCCATCGTTCGGATTGTGATGAATCCTACAAGTAATCCAGATTTAAACCAATCTCAAACAGTGGTTGCCAAGCCGGAAAGCTTAAAAATTACTGAACAAGAATCCTCGGAATGGATTATGTTACAAACAGAGAAGCTGGAAGTTACTATTAGCAAACAACCATTTCGAATTGCTGTTAAGGATTTAGAAGGACGTGTCCTCGTTCAGGAAAAAGAACGCGGAATGGTCTTCAGGGAAAACGGTGAAGTAATGGTTTGTAAAGAGAAAACAAGTGAAGATCATTTCTATGGATTTGGAGAAAAAAGCGGCTTTTTGGATAAAAACGGTGAAAAATATGAGATGTGGAATAGTGATGTTTATGCGCCGCATAATCCGGAAACAGACCCATTATATCAATCGATTCCCTTCTTTATGACATTGCGTCATGGAAAAGCACATGGTATTTTCTTTGATAATACGTTCCGAACGACCTTCGATATGAAGCGTTATGAACATATGTATACATTCAGCGCAGCTGGAGGCCAAGTTGATTATTATGTGATGGCTGGACCAGAACCGAAAGCGGTCCTTGAACAATATACGTCGCTCACCGGAAGAATGCCAATTCCGGCAAAGTGGGCATTGGGCTATCATCAATCTCGTTATAGCTACGAATCAGAAGAAGAGGTACGTGCCTTAGCGCAAAAATTTATCGATCGCGATATTCCAGTGGATGTGGTCCATTTAGATATCCACTATATGAATGGTTATCGTGTGTTTACCTTTGATAAAGATCGTTTCTCTGATCCAGAGAAATTAATAGCTGACCTAAAAGATATGGGTATTCGCGTTGTTCCGATTGTTGATCCTGGTGTTAAAAAAGACCCTGAGTACACCATTTATCAAGAGGGTGTGAGAGAAGACAACTTCTGTAAATATCTTGAAGGTGACATTTACATTGGTGAAGTTTGGCCTGGAGAAAGTGCATTTCCTGACTTTACCGAAGAACGTGTGCGCAAATGGTGGGGCGACAAGCATGTTTTTTACACCGATATGGGTGTAGAAGGTATATGGAATGATATGAATGAACCAGCAGTATTTAATGAAACAAAAACAATGGATACAACAGTTATGCATCGAAATGATGGCAAGCCGACAACACATCGCGAGTTACATAATGTCTACGGGTTATTAATGGGTAAAGCAACGTACGAAGGACTTAGAGACCAATTAAATGGCAAGCGTCCATTTTTACTTACTCGTGCTGGTTATGCTGGGGTACAACGGTATGCAACGGTGTGGACAGGAGATAACCGTAGTTTTTGGGAACATTTGCAAATGAGTTTACCAATGGTAATGAACTTAGGATTATCTGGTATCGCTTTTGCTGGTCCTGATGTGGGTGGATTTGCCCATGATACGAATCCAGAGCTTTTGGTACGCTGGACACAAGTTGGAGCATTTACGCCATACTTCCGTAATCATTCAGCGATCGGAACCTTATATCAAGAACCGTGGCAGTTCGGAGAGAATCATGAAGCTATGATAAGAAAATACATTAAAATGCGATACGAATGGATGCCGCAATTATATACGTTATTTTATCAAGCGAGCAAACAGGGTCTTCCGGTTATGCGTCCGTTACTGATGGAGTATCCAGCTGATGAGAAGACATATAATCTAAATGACCAATTTATGATTGGGGATAATGTCATGGTAGCACCGATCCTAGCGCCAGCAGTGACCGATCGTGCCGTTTACTTCCCAGAAGGAGATTGGGTTGATTTCTTCACCGAAGAAGAATATCATGGGGGAACGGTTCATCTTGTTCACGCTGAACTAGATCAATTGCCAGTCTTTATTAAAAAAGGCACCGCAGTTGTGCAAGGTACTTTTGTTTCAAATAAGGAAAAGCAAGGCAAAGATATAAAAATGTCCGTCTATGCAAGCCAGTCAGATGCAAAATATACATGTTTATATTATGATGATGATGGAGAAACGTTCGCGTATGAAAATGGAGAATATCTTAAACTAGAAATGGAGATTACTTCCACATCTGATCAAGTAGCCATTGATGTTACATGTAAAGAAGGTTCGTATCAACCGGACTATCAAGATATAAAGATTAATGTGGTTGGTCTTGGAGAAGGGCAACGTGTTATAATAAATGGAGCAGAAAGCTCGAATCAAACGCATATACGCTTTTAATCAAGCAATGTGAACAAACAGAGATAATGAAAATGAAAAGAGTAGAGGGTGAGATATGGCAATGGTGACAATTAAAGACGTAGCAAAGGCGACAGGTGTTTCACCTTCTACTGTTTCCAGAGTAATCGCAGACAACCCGCGAATTAGTCTTGACACCAAAAAGAAGGTTAGAAAAGCAATGAAGGAATTAGGATACCATCCCAATGTAAACGCAAGAAACTTAGTAGCTAAATCGACGAAAACAATTGGCGTTGTAATGCCTTCATCTGCAGACAAATCTTTACAGAACCCATTTTTCCCTGAAGTATTGCGTGGGATTGGTACGATCACACATGATTTGCAATATTCGATGATGCTATCGAGTGGGGGAACAGAAGAAGAAATGTTCGCTGAAGTGGAGCGAATGGTCTATGGCAGTTATGTGGATGGAATCATATTACTTTATTCGCGAATGAATGATCGAATAACGGATTTTCTGCGGACAAAAGGATTTCCATTTGTTATGGTGGGAAAACCATATGATCATGTAAATGAGATCACCCATGTGGACAATGATAACTTTAAAGCTGGGAAAGAAATAACGAATTATTTAATCGAACAAGGTCATGAGCGCATTGCCTTTATCGGTGGGTCAAGAGATCTCATTGTCACCATGGATCGTGAAAACGGTTATGAAGCGGCCTTAAAAGAAGCAAAGCTTCCAGTGAGTGATGCATATAGTATTCATAGTGAATTCCTTAAATCTGGAGGAAGAGAAGCGGTAGAGCAATTATTGCAACTAGAACATCCTCCAACTGGGATTGTGGTGAGTGATGATTTAATGAGTTTAGGTGTATTAAGTACTTTGGAAGAGTTAGGCTATGATGTTCCAAATGATATTTCATTAGTAAGCTTTAACAATGTGTATTTATCCGAGCTAACAAGTCCCGCGTTGACAACCGTTGATATTCAAATTTACCAGCTTGGTGCACAATCAGCGAAAGCATTAATTGAAAAAACGCAATCTGATTTTGCGCCTGAAAAACGGATTATTATTCCTCATCAAATTGTTTATAGAGATTCTGTAACTTCAAAATAACCAAAAATAAAAACATGCGCTGAAAGAATGTAGTTACATTCTTTTTGACGCATGTTTTTTAAATTCAAGAACTAAAATTGAATTGTGGCAAATAGGCTTTATGTGCTTCAAGTAATTCGTCAAGAATTACTTTTGCTTTTTCATCATCGGTTATTAAAGGGTTAATGCATAAAGCTAACAATGCTTTTTCATAAGAACCTGTTATAGCGGCTTCAATTGCGGTAAGCTCAAAGGACTTAATTTGCTGGATAAGTCCATTAATAGAGAATGGCAGACGCCCGACAGCTAAGGGAATTGGCCCGTTATTTGTTACTGTACAGTTAACTTCAACTACGGTGTCGTTAGGAAGACTGGAGATTGCTCCATTATTCACAACGTTGAGAGTCTGAATGTCTCCTTTATTATTATAAATCGAGGATATAAGGTCACATGCCACATTACTATAGTATGCTCCTCCTCTTTCCGCAAGCTGAGGTGGTTTGATATTTAGATTTGGGTCCTTGTACAGTTCAAATAATTTATTTTCCAGCTCTTTAACTACTTCTGCCCTTGTTTTTCCTTGTTCGAATTCTTTTTGCTCCTTAGTTAATATTTCGCCAGTTTTATAATAATAACGGTGATAAGGAGATGGAATCATGTGTAGTGCTTTAATAAATTCTCCCTCCCAAGGTATAGGTGCTATATTGTTCATAGACAATTGATTTTCAGGATTTGCCAATAATTCAATGACTTTTGTTAATTTTGATTTACCATCTACGAATACATCTATACCATAAGACATATGGTTTAGTCCTGCAAATTTAATCTGAACTTTTTCTACAGGCACATTTAAAAGGTTTGCAATGGTTATTTTCATATTAATGGGCACATTACAAACACCAACTACCTTTTTATGGTTACTATGCTTGATTATTGCTTCAGTCACCATGCCTGCTGGATTTGTGAAATTAATCAACCAAGCGTTAGGACAAAGTCTTTGCATGTCTTCAGCAATGTCCATTAGTACTGGTATTGTACGGAGTGCTTTAAATAGACCGCCGGCTCCATTTGTTTCTTGGCCGATCATTCCGTGTTTAATCGGTATTCTTTCATCTTTAATTCTTGATTCTAAAAGTCCGACTCGTATCTGTGTAGTGACAAAATCGGCATTTTGCAAAGCAGCTTCTCTATCTAAAGTTAAGTGCACATCCATAGGTAAATTTGCTTTTTTAACCATTCTCCTTGCTAAGTTCCCTACAATGTCAAGCTTTTCCTTGCCAGCTTCAATATCGACAAGCCATAGTTCCCTTACTGGTAATTCATCATATCGTTTAATAATTCCTTCTACAAATTCCGGCGTATAACTGGAACCACCGCCAATGGTGACAAGTTTAATACCTTTAGTATCCAAAAATATCTCCTCCAAAAACAAAGATGATTAATGCGCTTGATAACAGCCCTATAATAATCGATAGTACAATTCTTTTGTTGAAATACGTTTTTTCAGCGGGCTTACCGTCTACTTTGGTCAAAACGAGCATACTGCCGATAGATGAAGAAATTGTACAAGCGATAAAGAAACTAGCCGTTTTAGTAATACCAATTCCCATGAAAAGGGCAGGGAGTATCAATAATCCTATAATGGTTATAGACATAAATACAAATACCCCTTTAAAACTAATTCTAGGAATTATTCCTTTTGATTGAATCATATTTTCACCTCATCTAGATTTAAAAAGAAAAGAGAACTTTGCTATTCTCTTTTCTTTTTATAGCTGTAAAGGAACTATAAAATATACGGCTGTGATAATTTTAATGAGATACAGCTGTAGTTAGGCTTCGGATCAAAGCCTTTCTAAATAATGTTTCTCCTGAAATAATGAAACTCCAAAGCTTGAGAGGCTTGTCCAAGTGCTCTTTACATTTTTGTTCCTATTCTTCGCCTTGTTCCATGGCTATCATTTTCTTATCGTACAGTTTTAAGAAAGGCGTGTAGATGATTACAGAAATAGTTATATTAATAAGTACTAATACAACTGCCCGCCAATCTCCACCTGTAGATAAGTATGCACCAATGGGAGCTGGTAATGTCCAAGGCGGCATAATGTACGTAGGGGTTACTAACCCAAAGGATGTTGCAAAATACGCAAGGGTCGCTGTAACAATTGGCGTTATAATAAACGGAATGATTAACAACGGGTTAAGAACAATTGGTGCCCCAAAAATGACCGGTTCGTTTATATTAAATAAGCTAGGAACAATCGTTGCTCTACCCAAGTTTTTCATGTATTTAGATCTTGCGAAAAGTAACATAGCAATAACTAAACCTAATGTAGCTCCTGAACCTCCAATCCAAATAAACCATTGAAAAAAAGTTTCAGGTGCAATATGTGGAATGGTAGAAGCTCCATCAGCAACTGCTTCTGAATTGTTCACAAGGTAGACTTCCCAAAGCGGTCTTGCAATGGAGCCTACGACAGAAACTCCATGTATACCAAATGACCAAAAGAAAGTAATGAGAAATACGGGTACTAGTACACCGACTAAACTATCACCTGCGGTAACTAGTGGTGCAACTAATTTATCAACCAAATGATGTAAATTTACACCCATTAAAACAGTAATTGTTGACATTAAGATAATAACTATTGCAACTGGAATAAGTGCTTCAAATGAACGTGAGACCGAAGAAGGTACTGATTCAGGCAATTTAATCGTTATTTTTTTGTGTTTACAAACTCTAAATATTTCTACAGCTAGTATGGAGACGATAATCGTTACAAATAGTCCGTGTCCACCAAGGTACTGCATCGGCAGAACAAAACCTAGTTCATCGAGAGCAGTAGGTGTAAGGGTTAATAGTAGTGCTGCAACGGCGATTTGTGCTCCTGATAATGGATCGACTTTATAAGATTTAGCAAGATTATATCCAATACCAAATGCTATGTATAATGACATAATGAACATTGTCATTCGATATGGAATTAAAATTTCAGCAGCGTGCTCTGTAGCCCATTGTGTAATTGCCCAATCTTGTGGTAATGGTGGGAAGGCAAAGATCAAAAAGAAAGATCCCACAATGATAAAAGGTAGTGCAGAGATAACCCCATCTCTAATGGCTAGTAAATGACGCTGTTCAGATAAACGTGCCATAGGAGCTGAAAGTTTATTCTCCAGAAAGTCTACAAATTTACTCAAAACAATCGCTTCCCTTCCCTTTATTTGATGAGTTCATTTAAAGCTTTGAATAGTAAAGGACCACCTAAAGGCGTGTAAGCTTGTGGTGGAATGGCTCCGCACGGAATCCCCGCTTCGTCAGCGTGTACTTTGACTTGATCAAAGCGATGCTTAATTTGTGGAGCAACCATACATACATCCCAATCTTTTTCCATTTCCTGTTCAACTTCACTTGTTCCAATCGCATGAACTTCTATTTCTTGCCCATGCTTTTTCGCTTCCGTTTTTAGCGCTTTAACGACAATTGCACTAGACATACCGCCAGAACATACAAATAATACTTTCATTTTTTTAGCCTCCTCAATGATAAGTGAATAAAATGTTGAAATGTGAAAAGGGTTTCACTTAACTTGATTATATAGCATCTGAAAAATAAATTCAATATAAAAAATAAAAACTTAAAATTTTATTTCAAGTATGATATGATAAAATCAAACAGCTTAGGAGGTCAATCAAATGAATTTAGAAATGGAAATTTTCGCTATCATTTCTCATGGTGGGGATGCGAAGGCAACTGCCTATAAAGCTTTAGAGCTAGCTTATGATGGTGCATTTAATGATGCTGAACAAACATTAAAGGAATCACAGGAGCAATTAACTAAAGCGCATAATACGCAAACGAAATTAATTCAACAAGAAATAAATGGTGAAGAAGTGAATATGTCATTATTAATGGTTCATGCCCAAGATCATTTAATGACATCCATTAGTGAAATATCATTAATTGAACAAATGATTAAAATGTTACAGCGGATTCAGCGATTAGAAGAAAAAATATAATATAGGGGTGATTAGATGAGAAATTTGGGGATTTCTATATACCCAAACCATTCTAAAATGGAAGATGATCTGGCTTATATTCAATTAGCACATAAATATGGATTTACTCGTATTTTTACATGTCTTTTATCAATGGAAGGCGATTTCGAAAAAATTATAGAACATTTTAAACAAACCATTCGCTTCGCTAAGGGATTAGGTATGGAAGTGATTTGTGATATTAATCCACGAGTTTTTTCCGAATTGAATATATCTTATAATGATTTATCATTTTTTAATGAATTAGGTGTCGATGGGATTCGCCTGGATCTCGGTTTTAC
Organism: Virgibacillus sp. 6R; assembly: GCF_001895305.1. NCBI lineage: Bacteria > Bacillati > Bacillota > Bacilli > Caryophanales > Bacillaceae > Virgibacillus > Virgibacillus sp. 6R. Next base: position 3,892,600 of record NZ_CP017762.1, read on the forward strand.
GGGAAATGAAGAAGCTCAAATGACGTTTAATCCATACTATTTAAATATTGAAATTAACATGAGTAATGCAACGAATTATTTAGACAATATTATGAGTTATCGTCCTAATAAGGAAAAGTTAATTGGCTGCCATAATTTTTATCCACATAGGTATTCAGGTCTTGCATACGATTTTTTCATTCAGTGCAGTAAAAAGTTTAAACGATATGGTTTAAGAACAGCAGCATTTGTGTCTTCTTCCGAGGCAACTTTTGGCCCTTGGCCTATCATGGAAGGTCTTCCTACTTTAGAAATGCATCGTACATTACCTATCCAAGTACAAGCGAAACATCTATGGGCGACGAATTTAATTGATGATGTAATAATTGGAAATGCCTATGCTTCAGAAGAGGAGTTAAAGAAATTAAGTAATCTTCATCGAGAAAAAATTATTTTTTCAATCAAAGCGGAAAAAGGTATTTCTGATCTCGAACAAAAGATCATTTTTGAAGAACCGCATTTCTATCGTGGTGATGTATCCGATTATTTAATCCGTTCGACTCAAAGCAGGGTGAAATATCGAGGACATTCATTCCCTGTACATCATACACCAAATATAAAGCGGGGAGATATTATTATTGAAAGTGACTTATATAAGCAATATGCTGGGGAGTTGCAAATTGCATTAAAGGATATGGAGAATTCCGGTAAATCTAATGTGGTTGGTCGAATACTAGAAGAAGAACTAATACTTCTTGATCATTTGCAGCCGTGGGATAAATTTGGTTTTGAAGATTAACGAACCAATACAGAGCTTTATATACGCATGGAAATGATGTATCCATAATCATTGGTGAAGATTTTGATTAAGTTCTGCGTCTAATATGTTTTGCTAGAAATTGCTTATTTAAGCGTTTTATTAAAAAGTAATGATGTAGTTTAATGTCGAAGAGAGGGTCTTTTATATGAATTTAGATCAAATGTCTGTTAAAGAAATTATGGTTCGCATGAATAATGAAGATAAGTCGGTTCCAGTAACTGTAGAAAAAGCGTTTCATCAAATTGAGCCAGTTATTCAAAAGGTAACTGACACAATTAAGAATGGTGGCAAGATTATTTATATGGGGGCAGGAACAAGCGGAAGGTTAGGTGTGTTAGATGCTTCAGAATGCCCACCTACTTTTGGGGTTAGTCCGGATTTATTTACTGCTTTAATTGCCGGCGGAGAAAAAGCAATTAGACAAGCAATAGAAAATGTGGAGGATTGTGTAGAAGCAGGAGAAAATGATGCTAAACAGCATTTATCAGAAAAAGATTTTTTAATCGCTATTGCTGCAAGTGGTCAGACGCCTTATGTTATTGGAGGAATTAATCAAGCCAAAAAGCAGAATATTCCTACTGCTTGTATTGTGTGTAAAGAAAACACGAAGATCAGCCAATTAGTTGATTATCCTATTGAACTAATTGTAGGAGAAGAAATTATTCAAGGCTCTACTCGTTTAAAGGCAGGAACAGCTCAGAAATTAGTATTAAATATGATATCCACTATTTCCATGATTAAAAACGGGAAAGTGCATGACAATTATATGGTTGACGTTCAAGCAACGAATCAAAAATTAAGAAATAGAGCTATTTCTATCACCCAAGAAATTGCGGACGTTGATGAGGAGGAAGCAAGAAGGGCTTTACAAAATTGCGATTTTAACTTAAAGGCAGCTATTCTTACTAGTATGTTTCAAATGAAATCGGACGAGGCCTGTTATATATTAGAGAATAATAACAACCATTTACGTCAAGCGATAGATACTATAAAAAGTGAAAGGAAATAAAGGGGAAATGGAATATATAATTGGAATTGATGGTGGGGGAACAAAAACACATGTAGTAATGGTTGACATAGAAGGTAGTACAGTGGTTAATTTTGTAACAGGTCCTTCCAATGCAAATGTAGTTTCTAAAAGGGAATTGCAACAAACGTTTACTTCAATATTCCATCGTATAAAAGAACAGTCACCTGTTGCATTTGATAATGTGGCATGTGTTTATGCAGGTGTTGCTGGATCAGGTAGTAAGAAGACGAAACAGCAGTTAGCAAATATTTTGTCACCATTAGTTCCTTCGAATAGTAAATTGTATTTGGAAATCGATGCGTTGAACGCGTTATATTCGGGTACCTTTGGTGATCCAGGTGTCGTTCATATATCAGGAACAGGTTCTGTAGCTTATGGAGTAAATAAGGATCAGCAAAAAGATCGAGTGGGGGGCTGGGGGCACTTGCTTGGAGATGAGGGAAGTGGATACAGTATAGGGAGACAAGGTATTTCTGCTGCTTTGAAATTTCAAGATGGCAGAGGCGAAAAAACAATGCTATTGGACATGCTTTATGAACATTTTCGAGTTACTAACGCCCGTTCTTTGATTGACTATATCTATTTTGCAAATGATGTAAAGAAAACGATTGCAATTGTAGCGGAAATCGTCTTTAGAGCTTATAAGCTTAATGATCGTATTGCAAGCCAAGTAATGGATAATGCTACGGATGAAATAGTAGATCACATCGTAACACTTTATCGGAAATTGTTTACAGAAAAAGAAGCAGTGAAAGTAGTTCTTTGTGGCGGGATTTTTAAGAATGAAGATGTAGTATTACCAATGGTAAAACGAAAATTGGAAAAGTATAAACATTTTCAAATTATATTACCTTCACTCCCACCAGTTTACGGTTCCGTAATTGGGGGGATGAAACAACTTGGTGTACCGATTACTTCTGATATGATCAAGATAATGAAGGAAACCAATAATTAAACCAATAAAGTAATAGGAGGAGATTTCGTTAAATGAAGGGTGGATTATTCATTTTAATGATATGCTGAACTTTGCACCCCATTAGAGCAAAAATCGCTAAATAAATTTTAGGAAAGTGATAATGGAATGTCCTTTTGATTCAATGATGGCATTTTCGCATTGTCAATACATTTGTACTCGCTGCCTTCTAATCGATGTTTTTGGTAAAGGTAGTAACGACATTGAAAAGCAATCATCGTAGAGAGCAGAATATGAATAAGCGTTCCGTATAAATGACAATAAAAACGCTCTGTATTCATAGCCCTTACCTCATCAATCTCAAAATAACGATTTCCATGTTTTAAAAAGAATCTCCACTTGCCAACGCAAGGAACAAATGGGGTACAGTATATAAGTTGTGTTATCTCCCACTTCAAGAGTTGGATAATCTGTACAGCAACAAGTTGGGAGATAACAGTACCTAAGTGCTCTATTTCGTAAGAGGCCTTTAGGTCATACCATTACGGTACTAACAAGCCGGGTGGGGATGAATGAAAATCCCCACTGATTGAAGATTCATTTTATTGTTTGTTTTTTTAATCAGCCATTTTAGTTATGTCAGCTTCTTTTAAATTCAACAACTAAAATTGAAAGCTAAACTATGGCTTTTTTGCTTGTAGAGGAACCTGGTTTTCTACAAGCTTTTTTGTTTGAACCAGTTAAGTAAAGCTGAATCGTTTTTTGACAAATAAACGATTCATATCTATATTGTATAAATACCCCTGCTAACCCTCATGCCGTATTTAGTCGTTAATTCATTTCATTCTATTATTCTTTTGTTCTGTTTTGAATAAATACATTAAATTAGGTTACCCCTGAAAAAAGAAAAGTTTTTATTCCTTATAATAATATTGTTGAAAATTTGTAATGAAGTGCAAGTTATGAAATTATATTTCAATAAAATAAGTTGGCTATTAAAATAATATTTGATATACTTAGATTTAGTGAAAGGGGTTACAACATTTTGGAGGTTACTATGAAAAATCTATCTGCATGGTCTTTAGACGAAAAAATTGGTCAGTTGTTAATGGTAGGTTTTAATGGAACTCATCTTTCAAGCGAAATTATCGAATTAATTTCTGAAAAGAAAATAGGTTCTGTTATCCTGTTTTCCCGAAATATTAGATCAGAAGGGCAAATAAAAAGTTTAACAAGTGCGATTCAAAACATAGCACAAGATAGTTGTCATTATCACCCAATTCTTATTGCTACTGATCAAGAGAATGGGGTTGTGAGCAGACTACAGCATTTAACACCACTTCCTGGAAATATGGCATTGGGAGCTGTAAATGATCTTAATATTACTAGGAAAGTAAGTCTAGCTACAGCAAATGCTTTAAGACAAGTAGGTATTAATATGAATTTAGCGCCGGTTTTAGACGTTAATAATAATCCCTCTAACCCTGTTATAGGAACTCGCTCGTTTGGGGAAAACAGTAATCATGTTGCAAAGCATGGTATTGCATTTTTGAAAGGTCATCAGGCAGAGAAGGTCTATGTTAGTGCTAAACATTTTCCTGGTCATGGGAATACCTCAACGGATTCTCATATAGAATTACCAGTAGTATCTAACTCACTAGAGGAATTAAAACAAATAGAATTAAGACCTTTTATGGAAGTAATAAAGAATAATGTGGATAGCATTATGGTAAATCATGTCCATTATAGTTCGCTAGATGACTCGGTAACTCCAGCTTCCCTATCAAAAAATATTGTGTATAGGTTGCTAAGAAATGAATTAGGTTTTGAAGGAGTAATATTAACAGATTGCTTAGAAATGAATGCAATATCAGAAAGTGTAGGAGTGGGCGGTGGAGCAGTTAAAGCTTTACAAGCAGGGGCTGATATGATTATGGTTTCTCATACATATGAAGCACAGCTAGAAGCAATATCAAGTATTAAACAGGCTGTACAAAAGGGAACTATTACTATTGAACAGATTAATCGATCAGTAAATAGGATTTTTAGATTAAAAAGTAAATACTCTGATATTAAAACTACTATTAAAATAAACAATGAAGAATTATCTCGGCTCTCTTACAGTAAAGCAATTAGTGTAGTCCATCACTCTGGTATATTACCGATTAAGGAGAATGAGAAGATTAGTGTTATTTGGGTGAGTGACAACAGTTATACAAAGGCAGAGGATAACCAGGTGAAGCAGTTATCTGTTAAAGCGTTTATTAAAAATGATATTTTTTGCGAACATGTTGTAGAAAATACTACCCCAGTGAAGGAATTAGAACAGGTGACAAATGAAGCGATAAAAAGTGAATACATTCTATTATTATTTAATGCTAATGCAGTATCGGATTCAATTCAAAGCATGGTGAATATTTTTTTACAAAAAAATAGAAAGCTAATTGTTTTTGCTTTAAGAAGTCCTTATATATTATCTGATTTTTCTTCACAGGTAACTAAATTAGCGGTTTACGACTTTAACCAAAATGCAATTCAGGCTGCTTTAAATATAGTAGCAGGAAAGACTAAACCAACCGGGGTAACCCCTGTTACTATAAAATAATATAAATTTATCCCGCATATAAGATGCTGTAAGGCTCTCACTTCACTTCAGGAGTTGGATAATCTGTATTGCAACAAGTCTAACTGGGAGATAACAGCATCTAAATGACCTATTTCGTAAGAGGCCTTTAGGTCATACCATTACGGTCCTAACAAGCCGTGGGGGGATGAATGAAAGCCCCGCTGATTGAAGATTAACTTTATTTAGGAGGTGATGTGTTTTTATCCTTTGTGTAGAAGCATTTATTACTAATTTGAAAGGGGTTAAATTATGATGAGAAAAAAAGCTAAATTGATTTCGTTATTATTTATTATTGCATTCGTTCTTATTGTAAGTGCTTGTGGGAAAGAGGAGACGAAAGAAGACGGGAATAAGCAGAATGACGATTCTAAAGAAGAAATAACTTTAGAATTTTGGACCATGCAATTAAAACCGACTTTTACTGATTACATCGAAGGAGTTATAGCAGATTTTGAAAAAGAAAACCCAAATATAAAAATAGATTGGTTGGATGTTCCGGCTGCAGATTTAGATAAAAAAATTCTATCTGCTGTGAGTACTGATTCTGCACCAGACGTAGTTAACTTAAACCCAACATTTGCTTCACAATTAGCTCAGTTAGATGCTCTTGTTAACATGGAAGAAGCAGTGGCAGATGAAGATAAAGATAAATATGTAAAGGGAGCGTGGGAAGCAAATCGTATCAAAGATATAACATTTGCGATTCCTTGGTATTTATCTACAGAAGTGACTTTAAATAACAAGCAAATTTTTGAAGAAGCAGGTTTAGATATTAAAAACCCACCTTCAACCTTTGAAGAAGCGAGGGAAGCTTCTGAAATAATCAAAGAAAAAACTGGAAAATATGGGTACTTCCCATCACTTGATTTATCGTTAGTATTGCAACATATGGTAGTAAATGGTGCAGAATTAACGAATGAAGATGGAACGAAGGCAGCTTTTAACTCTAAAGAAGGATTGGAAATGTTTGAGTATTTTACAGAGTTATATAAAGAAGAATTAATACCTAAAGAAGCATTAACAGGCGATCAAAGAGAAACCATCGATATGTATCAAGCTGGGCAAGTAGCATTTTTTGCAGGATCACAATTTATATCACAAATTAAAGAAAATGCTCCAGATATTTATAAAAATACAGTACCATCAGAAGCAATAACAGGTAATTCAGGCAAAAAAACTATGAGTGTTCAAAATGTGGTGGTTCCAAAACAAACAAAGCATGAAAAAGCTGCAGTTCAATTTGCTTTGTTTTTAACGAATGCTGAAAATCAACTTGAATTTTCGAAGTTAACACCAATTTTACCATCTTCTCTGGAAGCATTAGAAGATCCGTATTTCACGGAGGCTCCTGAGGGCGCAGAAGCAAGTGATCTAGTTCGAATTACGTCTGCAGCTCAATTAGAAGATGCTGAATTGTTAGTGCCACCTATGGAAAATTATGATGAACTAAGACAGTCTATGTATGATGCAATATCAGAATCCATGCTAGGGAAATTAAGCCCTCAAGAGGCTTTAGATAAAGCAGAACAAGAATGGAATGAAATTTTAAGTAAATAGATGATGAAAAAAGAGGGAGATGCCTCTCTCTTTTTTCTACATAATAGTTACCAGATTGTTGATAAAAAGGGGGGCTATTAATGCGCACAAATAAAATAACACCGTACTTATTTCTATTACCTGGCTGTATTATTCTCGGAGCCTTTATTTTTTATCCAATGCTTCAGGCAATATGGATGAGTTTTACAGATTATAACATGATCACAGAACCTGAATTTGTAAAATTAGATAATTATAAGAATTTATTTAATGACGAGTTATTTTGGAAAACACTAATGAATACTTTTTTGTATTTAATATGCGTCGTTCCAGCATTAGTAATCATTCCAATTTTTCTTGCTGTATTAGTAAATCAAAAATTAAGAGGAATTGCATTTTTCAGATCCGCTTATTATATCCCAGTTGTAACTTCTTTAGTAGTGGCTGGGATTGCTTGGGATTGGGTGTATAAAGAAAATGGTTTGTTAAATTATATGTTGGATATTTTAGGGATTATTTCAGAACCAATACCTTGGCTCACTTCCACGGATACTGCATTATTTGCTGTGATGGTTGTTACTGTATGGAAGGGGCTAGGTTATTATATGATTATTTATTTAGCGGGCTTACAATCCATACCTTCTAATTTATATGAAGCAGCACAAATCGATGGTGCAAATTGGTGGCAGCAAGTAACTAGAATTACAATTCCTATGTTGATGCCGTTTGTATTAATTGTTTCCATTATGTCATCCATTGCAGCGATGAAAGTATTTGAAGAAATTTATGTGATGACGGGTGGCGGACCACTCCATAGTTCGGAAACATTAGTGTTTTATATATATACGGAAGCTTTTGATCGGTTAAATATGGGGTATGCAAGTGCAGCAGGAGTCATTTTATTTTTATTAACCTTGGTATTTTCTATTATTAACTTAAAATTTATGGGCAAAGATAATACCAAATAGGAGTGATACATAATGCAAAGCTTTATAAAAAAAGTGTTTTTATATCTCTTATTGAGCGTGGTTACATTATTTATGATTGGCCCATTTCTATGGCTATTAGCAACTGCATTAAAATCGGGAAGTGAGAATATCTTTCAATACCCTCCAAAGCTACTTCCTGAAAATCCTACTTTAACTAACTTTGGTAAAGTAATGGATACATTTCCGTTTTGGAGATATTTATGGAACAGTGTAATTGTTGCAACACTTACAGTAGTATTAAACGTTTTATTTTGTTCACTTGCTGCGTATCCATTGGCAAGGATGAGGTTCAAAGGTAGAAATACAATATTTATATTAATTATCACTACAATGATGATACCTTTTCAGCTATTAATGATACCTGTGTATATTATTTCATTAAAGTTAGGGTTACAGAATACGTATTTAGGTATGGTATTACCTCACGTTACGACAGCGTTCGGCGTGTTTTTGATGAGGCAGGCTTTTAGTACCTTACCTGTTGAACTAGATGAGTCTGCTAGAATGGACGGTGCTAATAGCTTTCAAATATGGTTACGCGTATTAATACCGCTTGTAAAACCGTCTATTGTAACATTGACAATCTTTACTTTCGTATCAGCCTGGGGAGATTTTTTATGGCCATTGATTATTGTAAATGACCAAAATATGTTTACTTTACCACTTGGACTAAATATGCTTTCTGGTACATTTACATCTGATTGGAGACTGATTGCTGCTGGTGCAATTATATCAATGATCCCTATCTTAGTAATTTTCCTTTCATTACAACGCTTTTTCATAGGTGGAGCAATGAAAGGTGCAGTTAAGGGGTGAACTCGTTCGCAATTCTAGGGAGAAAATATTATAGAGATTTATCTCTTAAATTGGAAAAATTGGTGCAGGGTTCAATCATGAAAATGAAACTTTGTTTAGAAACACAAGCTCGTGTAATGGTTTTTCTTTTAAACTCTAGTTGCCTATATCTTACAAGAGTAAACGACTTCAGTACTTTAGAATACGCTGAAGTCGTTTTTTATTAAACGATAAGAAGTATAAAATTAGGTGCTTGTGGATAACGAAATAACCGACTAGCCACGTCCGCGCATGAGCCCAGCAACTATGCGACTTTAGAAATGCGCCCTACGATAAGTCCTCATCGGTTCTTCCCTAAGGGGAGGGCCGACTAAAAACGGGCTAGCCGCTCAGGCGTCGGCATACCCCTGTTTTTAGTGGCATGATTCCTAAATCTTTAGTTGATTCGTTCCATTCGCTACGTTGCTAAACGGGCGCTTGCGCCTTTGTTCCACTATAGGAAAGTATAAGATTTGTTGCTTTGGGATAAGGGAATAACTGAATAGCCACGTCCGGCTTCAGCGCCCAGCAACTAGGCGACTTTAGAAATGCGCCCTACGATAAGGCCTCATCGGTTCTTCCCTAAGGGGAGGGCCGACTAAAAACGGGCTAGCCGCTCAGGCGTCGGCATACCCCTGTTTTTAGTGGCATGATTCCTAAATCTTTAGTTGATTCGTTCCATTCGCTACGTTGCTAAACGGGCGCTTGCACCTTTGTTCCACTATAGGAAAGTATAAGATTTGTTGCTTTGGGATAAGGGAATAACTGAATAGCCACGTCCGGCTTCAGCGCCCAGCAACTAGGCGACTTCACGAAATCGCCCTACGATAAGTCATCATCGGTTCGTTACCTCACCGTGATTCCTTTATCTCAGTTGATTCGTTCCATTCGCTACGTTGCTAAACGGGCGCTTGCACCTTTGTTCTGAGCATTGATAGAGAAAAAATATTAGATAACAATAAAACAGGTTTTAGTACTAGTTAATCCTTCCACGTTCTCCCCAACACACGCACCCAATTTTCGTAGGCTATTTTCCTCGTTTCTTTTTCTGTAAAACCGGCAGCCTTTAAGCGATCTACCAATCGTGGTAAGCCTGTAACATCTTTCAGGCTGTCGGGTACTCTTGTACCGTCAAAATCGGATCCTAGTGCGACGTGATCGACTCCGTAATTGTCGGCTATATAAGAAATATGTTCTACGATTGTATCAAGTGGGATGTTCGTATCAAACTGCCCATCTGCTCGTAGCATATTTATGGCATAATTAATGCCCACTACTCCATCACTATCTTTAACTGCTTGAAGCTGTTCATCTGTTAGATTACGTGAAATCGGGCAGATAGCGTGAACGTTTGAGTGTGTGGCAACAATCGGAGCGTCACTTAAGTGAACAACATCCCAGAATCCTTTTTCATTTAAGTGTGTTGTATCTATCATAATTCCCAGCTGATTACATTCTTTGACTAAACGCTTCCCAGCATCGGTTAAACCGCCACCAATATTCGGAGTGGAAGGGTAGCGGAAAGGAACACCTTCTCCGTATTGGTTGGGTCTGCTCCATACGATGCCTAGTGAACGTAAACCAGCTTGGTAAAACACATGAAGCGCATGGAAATCGGTGTCGATTGCTTCAGCACCTTCGATATGGAAAATGGCAGCCAATATTTGTTGTTTTAAACAATCAGTCAATTCTGCTTTGCTTTTCACTACTTTTAACGCTCCGCTAGAGGCTGTTTCAAGTTTGAATAGAATTGCGGCAAGAGCATTTGTATAATTCAATGCATATTGCTGATTAATTGGAGGCGGTAGCGGCATATCGTACCCTGTTTTCGTCAAATGTTTTTCGGGTTCTACGTGATAGTTTTCATTTGGTGTAAAAGCGGCAAAAAAACCTCCACCAAGCTTGCCTTTTTTGGCACGTGGAAAATCAATATGCCCAAAGGCGTTTTCATTAAAAAATACCATGTCACTGTCTTGAGACTGATGTAATTTTAATATCGTATCGTTATGCCCATCAAATATAGGAATATCCTTCATTATTGAAACCCCTTCCCATTAAATAATTTATTGCTTTCCATTTTACCATGTTGAATAACAGTTAAGTAGTCTAAAAAAACAACTAACCCTATGGAGAGTGGTCGAATTATACTTATTTATACCTATACTTCTGGAGGTAAATCCTCCGAAATACACTTGTTGATCTACTGATCAGTTGATAGTCTGAAATTAATAAAGTACCTTGTGTGACATCAAATTATCTTATTGTATTTACTTGATATTCTGAGCTTATAAGGTAAGAGGGGGGAACTAGTTTGAATCTGGAGCAGATGAGTGAGCTGTTACATACGATGAATCATATGATCGACGAACTGGATAATATACGAGCAGGTAGTCAACAAGTAGATCGTCAATGTAAAGATTTAGAAATTCGAGCGAATGCTATGAAAGAAGATATAAATGATTTAGAAGAAGGTCTGCATTATTTAGAAGGAAAATTTAAAATGATAAGGAAAGTCGACATATCTCCCGTTTAATCTCGAATGTAGGATGCTGGTCTTCGCTCCACTTTTTCATAGGATGAAAGCAAGTTCCATCTGATGGAAGATTCACTCTCCAAAACGTAAGTCTAAGAACTTAAATCTATTCATAAACTGCTGAAGTTCGTTTAGAGCTTGATAAAGACACTATGAAGCGTGCAAATAGCATGCTTTTTGTACTTGCCACGAAGTTATCTCCATTCGTATATAGTGAATATTTTGGCGTAATCTGTAACCAGATCAACTTGCCCACTCAGCCTCATGAGAGTTCTTTATGCTTTAGAAGCTGAAAGCAGATGCCCCGATTTTAAATGTTTCCCCACTGCGTATTTTCATTTAGTACATTTTACCTTGTTTATGAACATATCTTCGTGCTTGTTATCTATGTTATATAAGATGCTGTAAGACTCTCACTTCAGGAGTTGGATAATCTGTACAGCAACAAGTCTAAGTGGGGGGTAACAGCAGCACCTAAATGCCCTATTTCGTAAGAGGTCTTTAGGTCATAGCATTACGACAAGCAGTGGGGGATGAATGAAAACCCCCACTGATTGAAGATTCACTTTGTTTTGTACGGTTGGACTTCAATTTCATTAGACTTTACAATAAAAAGAAAAGACAATTTATGTAGGAGAATGTCTAATGATGCAAACTTTTAAAAAGGTCATTGAAGCAAGTTATTTAACAGCTGAAAAAGCTTGGAGTTATCGAGCTATTCTGCGTTATTTTTATATACAGCATGAACGGATGCGGGAGTTTCTATTTCCTGAAGAAATATTGGCGCACCTTAAAGGATCATCTGATTTTAAAGATTATACGGAAGAGCAGCTACATCAGGATTTGGAGCAGTTGGTTAGATGGAATAACTTGTTGGCTCGTCAAGAAATGGGCAGAGCACATACGATTGAAGAGTTTAAGAAGAAACGCTTTCGTTATCAATGTACACCTTACACCGTTGAATTTGAACGAATGCTATCTGAAATGGAAAAAGGCGGCGACGTTTTTGGTGGATCACTAGAGAAAAAAGAATTTGAACGGTTATATCAAACATTAGTTGACATGGAAAAGGCACTTCAACAACCTGCTTTGCCTCAAGCCGATGACTGCTCTCAATTATGGAATGATATTTTTACTTACTTTCGATCGATTACGAAAAACACGTCTGATTATATTGCCCATATTAACAGTGAACAGGCAGAAGAAAGGATGCATACAGAAGCTTTTCTTGTATTTAAAGATCAATTCACATCGTATTTGCGAGATTTTATTGTTGGTTTGCAGCATACAGCACAAAAAATTCAACAATTACTTCGCTCCATTGATATGGAGAAGCTACGACCATTTATCCAGCAGGTCATTGTTCATCAGCAACATGTTCCGAGATTTGAGGAGGTAATGGATGATACAGCACTAATGGAGGATATGGAGGGAAAATGGCAAACATTAACGGTTTGGTTTTTAGGAGATGCTTATCGCGAAAGCGAATTGGACAGCTTGCAAACACGAACCAATGAACAAATCCGCCGCATTACTCGCGTAGTTCAACGGTTAGGAGAGCGACATCATTATTTCCGTAGTCGTAAAAAAGATTATTTACATTTAGCAAACTGGTTTGCTTCGATGGAAAACGTTGACGAAGCTCATGAATTATCTGCTGTAGCTTTTGGTGTATTGCATACCCGTCATTTATTTAGTGACCATATACCATCAGAGGATATTTATACAGATACTTGGCAAGAGCAACCAATAAAACATGAAACGAATCCACGAATCCGTAATTACCGTGAAAAAACCAAAGCAGGTGCAATTATCAATCAGCGGGAAGCGAAAGAAACTGTCCGAAAGCAATATTTACAAGAAAAGCTTGCTGAACAAAACACGATAGAAAAATATATAGAGGGAAATACCATCACGATTGAAAACCTACCAATTATTGAAACAAATGTAAGAAAAATGTTGCTCAGCTGGATTGGAAAAGCGATGGCTAAACAAGATCGAACCTTTAAAACCGAGCACGGAAGGGTTGTAAAAGTCCATCTGACTCCCGAGCGACGAGTTCCATTGCGAGCAGAAGATGGAACGATGGAAATGCCAGCAGTGACATTTGAGTTTTTAGATGAGGTGAGCAACCATGGAGCATAATCAGTTCGATGATAAAGCGCAAACGGCAATGCGGATGTTGTTTGAACATTTTTGGATACTGCGAGCTAAACAACCAGAAGCCTACCAGTTTATTAGAGAAAGAGAAAAAGTAATTAAGCGTTATGTAACCGACAAGCTTGGCTTTGACTTAATCGTACATCAGCATTTTATTAAGTTGGAAAAAATACCTGTCGAAACAAAAAGCTGGATGGGTATGCAAGAGTTTCAAGAGCCTCGTGATTATGCGATTTTCTGTTGTGCTTTAGCCTTTACAGAAAACCGTACCGTAGATGAACAATTTTTATTAACGGAAATATGTGAAGACATTAAAGATCTTTATCCAGGTGATCTTCCTCTAGATTGGACGAATTATCATCACCGTAAATCGCTTGTTCGGGTTATTAAACAGCTGGAAAAGCTGTCCATTCTGTCAGTGGTGGAAGGAGAAGTCGAACATTTCGCCTTGAATGAAGAGCATGAAGTGTTGTATGAAGTAACGGTATATGCAAGATACTTTATGCGATCTTATCCAAAAGATTTAATGGATTACCATTCTAAAGAAGATATTATGCAAGGCGAGTGGGATAGACATGAAGCAGTAGATGGGCGACGTAAACGCGTCTATCGTAAATTACTGTTATCACCAGCTGTTCAACGAATGGGTGAGGATGATCCTGATTTTGCTTATATCCGAAATTATCGTAATCGTTTGCGGGATGATTTAGAAGAGCATACTTTATTTCGTTTTGAAATTTTTAAAAATGTTGCCTTGCTCGTAGCAGAAGAGAAAAAACAGGAGCTTACGTTATTTCCTGATCAGAAAGCTATTATGGATGTTGCGTTGCATCTTGCAACTTACATTAGAGATCATCAAGCAGATTATAAACCAGATACATTTGGAAATATACGCATCAGCGCAGTTGCATTTGAACAAATTATTACTTCTCTCCATGAACAATATGGAGCAGGATGGAGTAAGCAATATCGGGAAGGTAGTATAAAACAAACACAAAAGGAATTAACCGAAACGTTGAAAAGTTGGGAGATGCTTCAGCAAGATGATTTTACGAAAGACTATATCATTCGCCCATTGCTCGGTCGTGTAGTGGGGAAATACCCAAGGAAATTTGTAGAAGAAGGGATGTCACAGCATGAGCAAAAATAAATGGCAGTTGCATCGTGCGGGGTTATTGAATTTTTGGTACTATGATGATGAATTTTTTGAATTTGCAGACGGGAAACTTTTATTGCGAGGCAGTAATGGCTCTGGAAAATCAGTAACGATGCAAAGTATTTTACCAGTTCTTTTAGATGGTAAAAAATCTCCTGATCGGTTAGATCCATTTGGTTCTAAAGCGAGAAAGATGGAAGACTATTTGCTTGGTGAAAAGGATATCGTTGATCGAGATGAACGTACTGGTTATTTATTTATTGAATACAAACGTCAACATACGGATCAGTATATGACAACAGGTATTGGTATGCAGGCGCGGCGACATAAAACAATGAACACATGGTATTTTATGATTACGGATAACCGACGCATCAATGAAGATTTGCTGTTGTACGAAACAGAAAGGCACGCTGGAGAAACGCAGCAAATTCCACTCTCGCGGGTGCAATTAGAGAATCGAATTGGTGATGGGGGACATGTCGTTCGTACACAGACCGAATATATGCAACTTGTAAATAAATATATTTTTGGATTCGAGGAAATTGATGCATTTGAAGATTTAATCAAGCTGTTAATTCAATTGCGTAGTCCAAAACTATCGAAAGATTTTAAGCCAACGGTCATATATGAAATATTAGAAGCTGCACTTCCTCCTTTAACCGATGAAGATTTACGCCATTTATCGGATACGATTGAACATATGGATCAAACAAAACAACAAATTGAGCAATTAGAACGTGAGCAGGAGGCGTTAAACAAGTTAATTAGGCGTTACGATGATTACAATACGTATATGATCACTGCTGCGGCTCACGAATATATGGAAACGAAGCAACAGTATACGAGAAAAGCGAATGTATTGGAAGAAAAAAAGCGAGAAGTAGAAAAGCTAGAAGCAGCGATTCTGAACTTATATGAACGAAATAGAACGTTAGAACAAGAGAAAGACATACTAGAGAAAAAGCAAGAGCGACTACGCCATCATAAAGTTTGGAATTTAGAAAAGGACCTTACAAATGAGCAACAGACCTTGGAAGAAATCGATGCAGATATGACGCGTAAACAGAATCAAGTTTCAGAAAAAAAGCGGTTAGAATTACGAACAGAAGATAACATTTCTACATTAGAAGCTGAAATCACAGATGTGGAAGAGACGATGGATGATGAATTAGAGGACTTACAACTTGCTGCTGAAGAAGCTTCTTTTATGCAGCATGATATCAACGAACAGGATTTTAAACGGCATCAAATGGAGAAATTTGATTTTACTGTTTGGCGTCAGGAAGCGGAAGCACATTATCAGTTGTTAGATACGATCACCGACGAGGTTCGTACGTATGAACAGCTACAACAACAATTAGTCGATTTTCAAAAGAAGCTCGCTGATTCGTCGCTACAATTAGATACAATCCGTCAAGAAGAAAAGGATTGGCGAAATGTGTTTGAAGAGGATAAACAGGAAAAGCTTTCTGAAATTTATCAGTGGGTAGAAACGAATGCATTTCTACCAATTGATGAAGAAATATTGCAAAAAACGGCACGGGAGATCGACCAGCTTTATGGTGAAAATACGTATGAAGATATCCGCCAACTGTTTGTGAAAAAAAGTACTTCTTACCAAATGAATAAAAATGAGGTCATTGCAACGCATTTAGGAAATTTGTCATTTGTTCAAGAAGAATTAAAACACAAAAAAGCAGAATTAACATCGTGGCAAACGAAACGTGATCCTGAACCACCATATCAGAAAGAAGCAACGAAACATGCACGAATGCAACTGAAAGAAAAAGGCTATGCATTTGCTCCTTTTTATGAGGTTGTTGAATTTCAAGACCATGTACCAGAAGCGCTACGAAAACAGCTAGAAGCTATATTGCTCGATGCTAATATATTGGATAGCTTAATGGCGGAAAATGGAATACCGCTTGCCAATGACCGGATTATTACGCCACAGCCGCAAATGATGGCACATACGCTTGCGGATTATTTAAAACCAGATATAGATCCGGAACAATCTTTACCTGAACAATTGGTTGATGATGTGCTTCGCAGTATTTTAGTAGAAGAAGAGCTACAGACAGAGAGCTTTAGCTTTAATGAAGATGGAAAATATCGAATAGGTTTAGTGGAAGGACACACATCTAGCGTGGATGCTGTTCGCTATATTGGAAAAAATGCCCGCAAACGATATCGTGAGGAAATGATAGCACAACTTCAGGAAGATATAGAAGGCTTACAACACCAAATTAATGAGGTGAACAAGAAAATTCGTGATCTAGAAGCAAGTGTCCTTGCTGCACAAGAAGCTATGAAGCAATTTCCTGATGATGCAGATTTGCAAGTAAGTTATACAAAAATGAAAGAAAAGCAATTTGAGGGTAAGCAACTGCAGAAGGAATTAGAACGAATCGACGCTGAAATGCAAGCAACGAATCAGGTGTATCAAGAGAAAAAACGATTACTTGACGAAAAAACAAGAGAGTTAAATATTACCTTTTCCCTAGAAGGGTATCTAGAAGCGAAAAAAGAAATGCGTCGTTACGAAAAGACGTTGAGTTCGTTAGTTACTGCTCATACTACCTTTTTACTCCAACAAGAAAGTATGATCCAAACTCGTGAGCGATTAGCACAAATAATAGTTGAGGTCGATGAGTTAAATGGAGAATTAAATGTAGTAGCTGATAAAAAGGCGAAAGTAAAAGGAAATATGAAAGAGATTGAACGGCAATTAGACAGGCATGGTGTTGCAGATATTCGTAAGCAAATTCAAGAGGTACAACAATCTTTAAAGCAGACGGAAAAAGAACACCTTGAAATCCAAGTCAATATACCTAAAAAAGAAGCAAATCGTGATATGCTGACACAACAAATTCAGGAAGAAAAGCAGCAGCTGTCATTTTTGGAGAAGATGATTGAAGCGTGGCAGGACACGTTTGTTCAGGAGATTCATTATCAATTTATATCATTTCCAGAGACATATGAGACAAATGAAGATCGTGCGAAGTGGGTTCTAAAAACGTATAAGCATTGGTTAAAAGAAAAAAATTTAACGACAATTGAAGGACAATTGACGAGTGTATATTATGAACAACATTCCAATCTTATGGAATATAGGATGTCTGATGTACAGGTACAAGCGGAACATTATCCATGGATGGAAGAAGAATGGAAAGACGATCAACGGCTAAAAATCCAATATTGGAAGGAAAAGGCTACCCGGCGATTAATTCAGCTTGATTATCAAGGGAAGCGTGTTGACCCTTATGTCGTACGGGAGAAAATAGA
The DNA here is from genome assembly GCF_001895305.1 of Virgibacillus sp. 6R. Lineage (NCBI taxonomy): Bacteria > Bacillati > Bacillota > Bacilli > Caryophanales > Bacillaceae > Virgibacillus > Virgibacillus sp. 6R. The sequence continues at coordinate 3,910,464 of NZ_CP017762.1, forward strand.
AAATGATTGCTTACAGCAACAACATTTGTTGGATGACCAAGATCGTAAATTGTATGAGGAAATTTTATTTGACTCCGTGGGCAAAAAATTAAGGAGCCGTATTAGTAGGGCACAACAATGGACAGAAAAAATGGATAAGTTGATGGCAGCAAGTGATTCATCATCTGGCTTATCTTTTTCCATCAAATGGAAACCGCGTACAGCTGAAACCGAAGTAGAGCTCGATACAAAAGAATTGGTCGATTTATTACGTCGTGATTCTCGTTTGCTAAAAGAAGAGGATATGTTAAAAGTAATTGAACATTTTCGTTCCAGAATTGCTAGAGCAAAAGAGCTTGTTGAGATTAAGGGAGAAGGCAGTACACTTTTACAGGTGTTAAAGGATGTGCTCGATTATCGAAACTGGTTTTCGTTCGTATTATCTTATAAGCGGACAGGTGAACCGAAAAGAGAGCTTTCTAACCATGCCTTTTATCAATTCAGTGGTGGGGAAAAAGCAATGGCGATGTACATTCCATTATTCACAGCCTGTTATTCCCGTTATTTAGAAGCTGCAGATACGGCTCCTTATATCATTACTTTGGATGAGGCTTTTGCGGGAGTGGATGAAGATAATATTAGTGTGATGTTTCGTTTAGTAGAGGAGTTAGGTTTTAATTATATGATGAACTCTCAAGTACTTTGGGGCGATTATGAAACGATATCAAATCTGGCAATTTATGAGCTCGTTCGACCGAAAAATCAAGATTTCGTTACAGTTATTCGCTATCATTGGGACGGAAATAAGCGCTCATTAGTTGTAAATGATATGATAAATAAAAAAACGAACACCATGAATGTATAGGCATATAACGAGAGGGAGGAGAAGAATTTGGGACATCATACATCTCCCTCTACTTCATTAATCATATTAGCTAGCTCCCCAGTAAATCGTTTCTGGCTAGTTGAACATAGTTAAGGATATGCGATGATAGATTTCTTCATAGAAAGTGGTGTGAAGCAGAATGGAAACGGAGGACCTTTTAAAGGAAGCTACCTTGTTTTTTAAGAGTGAACAAGCATATGATAAGCTGTTTAAGCAGTTTCGTAAAAAGTATGAATCGCTTGGTCGAATTGGAGGGACGATTTCGGTTCAACTATTTTCAGAGCGAGAATTAGAGGTTATTGCTAGCTTCTATGGTACAACGAAAGAAACATTAATGAAGAAGGGCACGATACATGTTGCCCAATTTGCAAGCCAGCTTCAAGAGACGAAATACTATGGAATCGAATTAAAGCAACTCTTGGACTATTATTTTGGTGAAGAAATCATTTCTAAAAAACAACGCAAGGAAATAGCGCAACATCGACTAGAATCTCATTTACAACAACTAGCATCGTCTTATCCTTTGCTTTTTGATTGGCTCCTATATGTACTATCGACGCCTTCTGACATGAGGTGGGTTGTTCGTTTAGCTGAAAAGGATGTTACTTATTTTGATCAATTAGTAGGTAAATTAGCTAAAGCGCGAGAACATTTGCCGACTAAGCCAGAGCGTTTACCTATGTTTAGCCAACGTATAACGGCAGACCCGCATGCCTTTGATATTAATACAGATTTAGGAAAATTATTTATTGATGTGTTAGCTTTTTATCATCCAGAATGGTCCAAACATGAGGTGCCACAAACAACAGAGTCAATCAATGAGCTTTTACGCGTTCACCACATTTACCGGGATGACCTATTAAACTTTGTTACGTGTTCAGGGCTTCTAGCAGAAACAATGGAAGATGTTTTGCATCCAGTATGGTCCGCAGCTGTAAAAATGAATACAGTGCAAAATGTTCCATTGCGAGAGTTATTTGTGATAAATAGAATCTTCCCTGCTATTGGAAGCCATGTTTGGGTTGTGGAGAATTCGGGCGTCTGCTCTGCTTTACTGGATGAGCTACCAAACACTCCAATTGTTAGCACGAATGGGCAATTTAAGCTGGCAGCATGGATATTACTAGACTTACTTGCTAAGGAAGGTTGCACCATTTATTATGCCAGTGACTTTGATCCTGAAGGCTTGGGTATGGCTGAAAGATTATTATATCGTTATCCTCAACATGTGAGGGTTTGGCAAATGAGCATACGAGCTTATAAAAAGAGTAACCCAGTCAAATCAATAGACGAAGAGCGATTGAAAAAACTCGAGCGCATTGAACATCCAGATTTGCTCACACTTGCTCAAGAAATAAAGCGAACCAAAAAGGTGGGGTACCAGGAAGCGCTAGTAAAGGATATGCTACATGATATTCAGCAAAAGCTACTAAGAGCTTAATAAAGAGGAGTGACATGCAGAAAAAGTTTTGTCGAGGACATCTAGTTCTCTGGGCTTTAAAGGGCAAAAAGTTGCTGTTAAGTATTTACAGAAGATAAAAAAATCGGAAAATAATTATGAAGTTAAATGGAATGTTAAAAATAGAAAAGGCAAAGTAACTAGCTTAGTAAAAGTGTTTCATAAGCAAGGCAAAAAGCAAAATAGAGTGTTTGCTATTGATAATGGGGCAATTCCTTTAGAGGCAAGGACAGATCCATGTTTGGAATTTTCATGTAGCTGCAAATATAAGCGTTCATCATTCTTTAAGAGCACTAGTATCTAGTAAACAATAAACCTATAAAAGGTCGAACGATATTATATTAATTTATTTATAAGAGGCTAAGACATAAGCAAATACTATATAGCAAAAGCCGAACGATCAATTTATAATTGTTCGGCTTATTTGTATTAGAAAATTCTTACCATGGCTACGTCAAAATCCTTCGCTTTCCGGGGCGCCTCAGCTTCCTGAAAGCAAAAATCGCTTTTCTGCGGGATCTTCAGCACGCGCTGTTCCCAGGAGTTTACATATTTTTACTACGCTAAAAATTTGCGTATACAGAATGGACGAACGTTTTATTAATCAGCTGTTTTAGTTATGTCAGAACCTTTTATTTCTTTGTTTGTAATTCTTTAATTATATCAATAGGATGTATTGAATTCTCATCTGTACCTACCCCTGGTTCATTGGTGTAAGGCATACAAAGGTCGGCAAACTTATTTTCATCTTCTAATAAAGCAATATAAGTAGTATATCCTTCAAAATCTGAAGGGAAAAGGTTTGCCTCTCCTACTTTATTTTTTAAAGCTTCATCAATTGCATTTCTTAGATCAATCAAACCTTGTCTATTTCCAATTATAAATGATTCCATATGCCAAGAATCTTGAGCATATATGTTACAAACACGTAAATGATCCGTATCAGAAGACATACAAACACACCCTTTACAATTATTTTATCCCGCATATAAGGTGCTGTAAGACTGCCTCTTCAGGAGTTGGATAATCTGGACTGCAAGATAACAGCACCTAAATGCTTGATTCGTAGAAGCCCTTAGGTCATATCATTACGGTACTAACAATCAGTGGGGGATGAATGAAAACCCTACTGATGGAAGATTCACTTTATATAATATTAACAAACATTGGTAAAAAAGTAATTAATTAAATATAAAGCATTTCCATTTCCTGTGGGGGATGAAAAAGCCCTCCTAATTTAAAGGATTCAATTATATATCCCCATCCATTTGTTTTTATTAACTGTATGGATAGCTTCTAGCTTTATGCTGAATGCTAATCCATTTAAAGGTAGTAAAGGCATCTAAGCTCCAATCTCCATTTAATCGGCCTAAACCGGAACTTTTTACACCACCAAACGCTACATGAGGTTCATCGTTGATCGTACCGTCATTAATATGAATCATTCCGGTATCCATTTGCTTTGCAAGCTCTGCCCCACGTTCAATGTCACTAGTATGAATGGCACCACTTAAGCCATATAATGTATCATTTGCATATGAAATAATCTCTTGCTCATCAGCTGCTTTAAGAATGGAGACAACAGGTGCAAACAACTCCTCTTGCGCAATGGACATATCGGGAGTTACATCCGTGAAAACAACTGGCTCAACTACATTTCCTTCTATTTTACCTTGGAGAATTGGCTTAGCTCCTTCTTGAATGCCTTTAGCAATTAAAGCTTTTGTCGTTTCTACTTGTTGCTCATTAATAAGTGGTCCTATAATGGTGTTGGGATTTTTGGGATCACCACAAGTTAATGTAGCTACTTTAGCCACATATTTATCAACAAATGCTTCATAGACTTTTTCATGAATAATCAGTCTATTGGCCGACATACAAATTTGACCTTGATGTGTAAAACGGCTAAATACCGCAGCACTCACCGCCAAATCAAGATCTGCATCCTCTAATACGATCAGGGCACTATTTCCTCCTAATTCAAGATGAGCTTCCTTTAAATATTTGCCAGCAACTGCACCAATATGCTTGCCTACCTTTGTAGATCCGGTAAAGGAAATAGCCCTTGGAATAGGATGTGCAACAAAGTGATCGCCGATTTCCGAGATCTCCGTTGTAATTACGTTAAGTAGCCCCTTTGGCAAGCCTGCATTCTCAAAAATAGATGCGATCATGGTTCCACCTGTAATCGGTGTATGCTCATGCGGCTTTAAAACGACTCCATTACCTGCTGCTAGTGCAGTTGCTACAGATTTCATGGATAGGAAGAATGGAAAATTAAACGGACTGATTACACCTACCACGCCAACGGGAATTCGATAAACCCGATTTTCTTTATCATCAATAGGAGAAGTTAAAATCTTTCCATCCATGCGAAATGGAAATGTTGAAGCTTCTTTTATCATATTTGTGACAAGACCAATTTCAAATTCTGCTTTTAACCTTGTGCCACCGATTTCGTCGATAATGATATTAACGATGGATTCATGATTGTCCTTAATAAATTGAACTGCGTTTTCAAAAACCTCTCGTTTTAAAACAGGATTGGTTTTTGCCCAGCTTTTCTGTACAGTAGCTGCAGCTTGATAAGCGCTGTCTACATCTTTTTTACTTGCTGCTTGATATGTAGCAATAAGCTCACCGTTGTAGGGATTTTTGTTCTCCATAACACGAGAAGACGTTCCTTCTTTCCAAATTCCATTAATATATTGACTGGATAAATTCTTAAATGACATATATAACCCTCCATAATAAGTTAATTTTTTAGCTGGATATTTTCTTTGGCAAGCTGAGCTAAAATTTGAATGTTACCATTCACTTCTTGAATCGTTGCTGATAGCTCCTCAATGGCTGCTGATTGGCTATCTGATTCACCATTCGCCTCTTGAATGTATTTATCTAAATTAGAAATCACTTCTTTAACGTTATTTGTTATGGTCTGAATTTCAATAACCTGATCTTTGGAATTTGCAGCCATCTTTCTAATTTCATCCGCAACTACTGAAAAACCTCTTCCATGCTCTCCCGCTCTAGCTGATTCAATCGCTGCATTCAGTCCTAACAAATTACTTTGATCAGCAATTCCTTTCACTACGTTGGAAACCTCTTCAATCGTATCTACGCGATTCGTAACTTCGGTAGCTTTTTCAGATATAAATGACATATTGTTTGCTAAACCTGTAATCGATTCAGCCATATCCTGTATTGTATTGGTTACCTCCTCAAATACAGTCGATAAATTAGAGGAAATCTCAGAAAGCTGATTTGCTCTTTCCACGCTAAGTCCTATTCCAACACCACCAATAACGTTGCCGATTTCATCGTGAAGAGGTATAGCCCTGGCAATTAAGTTTACACCGAACAACTCCGCTGGAACTATAGCTGCTTGATTTTTGTTTTGACGAATTGCATTGGTAACAATGTCCCCCTCTACTAATGGATCCCCGGGTTTTACATTTAAAGAGAAGGTTGTTGCTGGAAAATTAATGATGAGCTTTTCCGTATCATAAATTCCAATTGTAACATCTTCATTCATTAAGTCTTGTAAAAAAGGGGCAACTGTAACAAAAGATTGCAGCATTGGGTGTATATTTACTTGACTATCTGTTGATTTATTCATTTTATCCACACTCCTAGTCATGTTGTAAAGCAGTAATGTTCACTCAAGTTATTCGGAAAGAAAGAATCACTGGATAACTATCTCTCTAATTACTAATATCGGTAAGCGACCAACATTTATTAATTACAAAAAACAGATGCCTGTATGTAATTCAATGAAAGATTTTTCTGGAGTATGCTTCTGCAATACTATAAATAGACTGTTTCATTCGAAAATAAAAAAAACAACATCATCACTCACATAAACACTTTATGTTTTACTTGTATGTACCGATAAAAGATAAGTAGGTTATATCGAGGATAAAACTTACACTTCTCAGAAATATAAGATGTAATAAATCTTCCATTTCAAGCGTTGAAAATGATACAAAAAAGTCTAATTGGGGGAATAAAGCATCTACTAAGTACCTGATTCGGCAAATGGTCTTAGGTCATACCATTACGGTACTAACATTTATAGGAGATGGAGGAAAATTTCTACTGATTAAAGTTGCATTTTATTGGATGATTGCGAGTATTTAAGTTTATGCTGTTGGGAGGAATTATTACGATATCTGAAAATAGATGAGGGGTATCTTTGAATTAGATAATGGGTGGTGCGGCGATCAATTTGTTTAAATAAACTTTGCATTGTAGCAGCCAGCTACTACAAGTATGGCTTGAAAAGATAAATAGGTTAACATCATCAAAGGCTTCATAACATATAAGGAGGCAGGAGCATGCGCAAACTTTTTACATTTAAAAGTATTCGAATGAAACTTATCTTTGCTTTTTCTATTGTCATTATATTAGTAATATTATTAGGCATTGTAAATGTAGGTAGTATTAATAAAAGTAATCAAGATACAAAAGAAATCATAAAACAAGATATGCAGATCTTAGTCGCTCACGAACAGCTGGCACTTAATATGGCTGAACGAACAGGCTATTTGCGAGGATACTTATTATATAATGATGAAAGATATAAACAGAATTTTGAAAATACCGTTGAAAAAACAATCGAATTGGAGGAATTTGTTTTAGCTCACGATAACTCGGAAAAGGTTCAGTCTTTAATGGAGAAGAAAAAGGAGTGGGGAAAGCTTACGGATAAGTTTTTTCATGAAATGGAAAAGGGAAATAGTGATAAAGCAAAAGTGATCATGGCAAATGAAATCCGGCCAATTGGAAATCAGCTAATTGATGGTTTTAAGGAGTTAGCTCAAACGAGCGAAAATAAGATTACAGAAAAAGGCAAAAATGCCATTCAAATAGGGGAGTTTACTTTATGGATGGGCTTAATCGTTACGGTAGTTGTAGTCGTATTAGGAATGGTTACTGCATACATAACCGCTAATACAATCGCAAAACCGCTACAACGTTTGAAGGATCGAATGAAAAAGATTGCTGACGGGGAATTGAGTAGTGAAGCTATACAAGCAAAAGGGAAAGATGAGGTTGCTGAATTGATGATGGCGACTAATGAAATGAATGACCAATTGAAGGAACTGTTAATGTCGATAAAAAGTGTGGCTAGTGTGGTTGATGATAAATCACAAGGATTAAATCAAGCAGCAAATGAGGTGCAACAAGGAACAGAGCAAGTGGCTGCGACGATGGAAGAGCTTGCGTCTGGCGCAGAAAATCAGGCAAATCATGCTGCAAATTTAGCCAGTATGATGAATGATTTAAACAGTACGATTCAAGAAGTGACTCAGAGTAGTGATAGTATAGAGAAATCTTCTAAGGGCGTATTAGCTAAAACAAAATCCGGGCATGAAATTATGGAAACAACTAATGATCAAATGATGAAGATAGACCAGATCGTTAAAAATGCTGTTGACCGTGTCCGTGGGTTAGATATGAAGACACAGGAGATTTCGAAATTAGTAACCGTAATTGGTGAAGTCGCCGAGCAAACCAATTTATTAGCGTTAAATGCTGCTATTGAAGCAGCAAGAGCGGGAGAGCATGGTAAGGGGTTTGCAGTCGTTGCTGACGAGGTAAGAAAGTTGGCAGAGCAAGTCTCTGTCTCATTAAATGATATTAAAAGCGTGGTTAATGATATACAAACGGAGTCGGATCAAGTAACTACTTCACTTCAAGATGGTTACAAAGAGGTAGAAAATGGTTCTGAGCAAATGTCAAAAACAAAAGACACGTTTGAAGCAATTTACCAATCTGTTACTGAGATGACCGATTCTATTTCAGTAGTTAAAACACATTTTGAGCGTGTTTCTGATAGCAGTAAAGAAATGAATGCCTCGGTAGGAGAAATTGCAGCTATTTCGGAAGAATCAGCTGCTGGTATCGAGCAAACCTCCGCTTCAACGCAGCAAGCGAGCAGTTCGATGCAAGAAGTAACGTCAAATGCAAAACGACTTGCTAATTTGGCAGATAATTTAAAGACATTAATGCAGCGATTTACTATATAGACATGTGCCTTATAGTGCTTAATCAAAAAGAAGGTAAAAAGGATCAAGGTCGGCTATGGTCTCAGGCGTCCTTGAAACAGAAAAACACTTTTTCTGCGGGCGATGTATTGCTGGCGTAGCCTTCCTTGTCCAGTTGCAACGCCGACCTTAGCACGTCCTGTGCGCCTGAGTTCGAGACGGTGATGTTTCGAGTAGCGCGCTTGTACAGGATGTACTGACTTCTGTGCCCGTCACAGGATGTGGACGATTTGAGTAGCAGAACCCCATATACGGAATAGATACATGAGCACTAGTGAAGCTTCCTCGAAACACATTTTCCCTTGGAAAAGGGACGGAGAAATAAGCCAACTAGAAACAGCGATGCGTCATTTTGGGTTTTGAACAACCTCTTATAATAAAAACCATGGGTAGTACCATGGTTTTTTTTAAAAGATAAGAAAATATAAAATTAGGTGCTTGGAGATAACGAAATAACTGAATAGCCACGTCCGGCTTCAGCGCCCAGCAACGATGCGACTTTAGAAATGCGCCCTTCGATAAGGCGCATCATCGGTTCGCCTTTAAGAGGAAGGCCGACTAAAACGGGCTTGCCGCTCAGACGTCGGCATACCCCAGTTTTAGTGGCATGATTCCTTTATCCCGTAAAAAGGCGTTGTAGACTCCCACTTCAAGAATGGAAGCGATGAGCTAAACAAGTCGAAGTGGGAGGCAGCAGCAACTAAATCCCCAATTCGTTCAACTAACAATTAGCGGGGATAGAAGAAAACCCCGCTGATTGAAGGTTCACTTTATCTTTAGTTGATTCGTTCCATTCACTACGTTACTAAACGGGTCCCCAGCGCCTTTGTTCTTGGTAAAAATGGGAATAATTGAATAACTCAAGCTATGAAGTTTAACTTGAAGCAATGATAATATAGATGATTCGACAAAACATGATAAAACTAGTCAACTATCACTCTTAGAAAATAATTGACCCACAGGGGATAATGCGCTATAATTAACAATCGTATTAAGAAAAATTAATATTTAATTTAAATGAAATTAAAAAAGCAAAATTTGATTTTAAATAATTTGAGGTGAAAAAAGTGAAGAAATTAATATCCAGTAAATTAGGATTCTTCGCGGTAGCACTGGTACTTTTTTGGGTGAAAACGTATTTAATATATAAATATGAATTTAGCTTGGGTGTAAGTGGGGTGATGCAAGAATTTCTATTATTCTTCAATCCGCTAAACTCTGGGTTGATTTTTCTAGGACTAGCGTTGTTTGCGAAAGGAAGAAAAGCGGGAATCTGGATAATCATTATTGATACGATTCTTTCGTTTGTTTTATATGCTAACGTTGTTTTTTATCGCTTTAATAGTGATTTTATTACCATTCCAACCATGCTTCAAACAGATAATTTCGGAAGCATTGGTGGAAGTATCGCAGATTTAGCAAAATGGAGCGACTTACTTTATGCGATTGACATCATTTTCCTGATTGGTTTATTTGTCTTTATAAGGAAAAACTGGTCCGTACAACGAATTCAACTTCGTAAACCTTTTTTAGTTATTGCTGCTGGTGTGTTAGCATTCACTATTAATCTTGGTTTAGCAGAGGCTGATCGTCCACAATTACTAGAACGGACATTTGACAGAAATTACCTAGTAAAATATTTAGGCGCATTTAATTTTACAATTTATGATGCAGTTCAAAGTGCTAAAACATCAACAAGACGTGTTTTAGCTGATAGTAGCGATATTACAAAAGTTGAGAATTATACAAAGTCCAAATATGCAAAACCAAATGAGAAGTATTTTGGTAAAGGAAAAGGAAAAAATATTATTAAAATTCATTTAGAGTCGTTTCAATCTTTCTTGATTGATTACAAGCTCCACGGGGAAGAAGTAACGCCGTTTCTTAATTCTCTAGTTAATGATCAGGAAAAAGGCTTCACTTATTTTAATAACTTTTTCCATCAAACAGAGCAAGGAAAAACAGCAGATGCAGAATTGATACTTGACACATCTTTGTACGGCCTTCCACAAGGGGCGGCTTTTGTAACGAAAGGCAATAATACGTATCAAGCGTTGCCAGCTATCCTTGATCAAGAACAGAACTATACGAGCTCTGTATTTCACGGTGATGGAAAGTCGTTTTGGAATCGTGATGAAGTGTATAAGCATCTAGGTATTAACGAATTCTATCATGAAGATTTCTATGATATGAGTGAAGAAAATGTTATTAATTATGGGTTAAAGGATAAACCTTTCTTTGAACAATCCATGCCTTATTTAGAAGATATGGAACAACCATTCTATGCACATATGATGACTTTGACTCATCATCACCCATATTTGATTGATGAGGAAGACGCAACGATTGACCCTGCTGAAACTGGAGACGGCTCTGTAGACCGATATTTCCAAACAGCGCGTTATTTGGATGAGTCACTAGAAGAGTTCTTCGAAGATCTGAAAGAAAAAGGGCTTTATGAAGACTCGATTATTATGATTTACGGAGATCACTATGGTATTTCAGACAATCATAATCGAGCAATGGAAGAAATCACTGGTGAAGAAATTACTCCAATGAAAAACGCAGATTTACAGCGTGTTCCGTTTATGATTCGCATTCCAGGTGTTGAGAGTGAAGGAACAAAAGAAACGTATGCTGGTCAAATCGATGTTATGCCGACATTGCTTCACATTTTGGGGATTGATGCTAAAGATTATATTCAGTTTGGTACAGACATGTTTTCTAAAGATCATAAAGAGTTTGTTCCATTCCGTAATGGGAATTTCATGGCACCAGAATTTAGCTATGTAGACGGAAAATATTATGATAGTGAAACAAAAGAAGTCATTGAAGAGCCTACGGATGAGATGAAGGAAATGCATGATACAGTTATGAAAGAATTAGAACTCTCTGATGAAGTGCTATATGGCGATCTACTTCGTTTTTATACGCCAAACGAAGATTGGGAGCCAATTGATGAAAGTAAATACTTCTATGGTGGTCCTAAAAATGACCCTAAAACGGACACCAAAGCTGAAGAAGAGTAATGATAAAGATCGGTTGACAGCCATGTGCTGCCAACCGATTTTTTATCCCGTATATAAGGTGCTGTAAGACTCCTACTTGAGGAGTTGAATATTCTGTACTGCAACAAGTCTAAGTGGGGGATGAATGAAAACCCCCACTGTTGAAGATTCACTTTATGCTTATAGAACAATATTCGACCTTTCAAATAATGACTTGTCTGATAAGTCTTACCTGAAGGCACTAAGCTCCCATGTATGTTACAAGCTTCCTTTTATGTACATCTAACAACTACTGTTATCTTTCAGACCGTTGTACCTTTTTTTATGTTCATTAAAACGACTATTTAGTAACAATACCTTTTAAATGCATTACATCTTAAGAGAGTGAGAGCATACAATGAAGTATACAAGCTTATGATTGCTTGTAACATACATGTAGAAAAAAACGGAACAAATGTTCTGTTTTCGGGTATTTATTTCTATATGTATGGCATACTAGGTATAGATAATGTTCTTGTAGGATCGGCCGGCTAGCCCTAAAAGAAAGGGGGGAGCCAGGTGAATGTTTATGAAGTTTTTGTTGTGATTTTTGCGTTTGGCACCTTTCTGGTGACGCTGTTGACACTGATCGTGCGAATAATTAATAAAAAATAGACCTCCAGTATCGAGTAACTAATCGTAGAGGCCTATTTCTATACAGCTGATCCTCGTTTTAAGGACCGCTTATCCTTAGACCACAGCTTTCTCTGTGGTCTTTTTAGTATATGTATTATTGTGCCAATAGTATACCATAAAAGCTAAAGCGAGCCAATAAGCGAATTGCTTTATCATTGCTAGTTGTATTCGCCCTCCGTGTACGCATATGTTCATCGTTGTGTAAATACATAGATAGAGTGTGAAATCGGAAAGTTAAAGTTAAAGTTAAAAAACTTTCGTCTTTTTCATACAATATATTTTAAATAAAGTGTGCTACATTGTCATCATTAGACAACAATGTAGTTGTTTCGGCAATTTTCTGAAATACTAACTTCCTTTCGACATACAACTGTTTTAATGCGAACTTGACTTCATTTGCTAGGTGGGTATATAGTCTTGGTAATGCTGGATTAAACAGGCACTTAGTCCTAATAAATCGTGAATATAAGCTAAAATAGCAAAGGAGATGTTGAAAAATTGGATTGGCAAACGGAAGGGATAAAATTGAACAAGCATTTACTATTAAAATGTGTAACCATGAGACATTTGGAATTTTCCTATAGAAAAAAGCAACTGTCTTTTATATTTAACTATTTAAATGACTTATCTAATAGCAATCAAGCGCAACGAGAAATATCAGAAAAATCAAAAACGGAAAGGTGTTCTTATTAAAAATTCACATGTCTATTTCTTTGAGGAAGGATATTTTTAAGGTACAACCGTTAAACAATGCTTTGTCACGCATGTAACTGGCTGGTAGTAGGACCTTTGTTTCAAAATTGGGGGTGAAATGAAAGGTAACGAAAGGTTCAACTGCAAATCAAATGCCCGGTTCTAATCAGAGACCATCAGGTTACACCTACGAACTAACAATTAGTGGGATAAATAAAATTCTATTGACTGAAGATTCAATTTTAACGTTCCTTTTACAGAAGCCTCTTATAGGAATGAGCAAGTTATGCTATATTAGAGAGGAATTCTTTACAAAGGAGAGTAGCGACGAAGTGGAGCAAACAAACGAAAAGAAAGCCATATTGTACAAATATTTATTAATAACGGGAATCATAGTCGCTGCTTTTAACTTACGTCCAGCAATCACATCTGTGGGTCCTCTTATTGGTGTGATACGTGATCGCCTTGAACTAGCTAACTGGAGTGCAGGATTACTTACAAGTCTTCCACTATTAGCATTTGCAATCACGTCTCCGTTAGTAGCCAGATTAAGTCATCGATATTCAAATGAATCTGTGATGGTGGCAGGTCTGCTTATTCTGTTTATCGGTATTAGCCTGCGCAGTTTTGCAATTATTGGTCTTCTTTTTGCAGGAACATTATTCGTTGGGTTAGGGATAGCAGTTTGTAATGTGTTATTACCGAGCATCATAAAAGAAAACTTCCCATTTAAGGTAGCACTTATGACGAGTATTTATTCTACAGCAATGGGGGTTTTTGCGGCATTAGCTTCAGGGGTAAGTGTTCCAATTGCTGAAGGACTAGGCATGGGATGGCAAATTGCCTTATGGGTATGGGCGGTTCCTGCGTTTGCGGGGATTGTAGTTTGGTTTCTCTTAATGAAACGGAAAAAAGGAGAACGACATGTGGTGTATTATGGAAATAGTACTAAAAATCAAATATGGTGCTCCCCATTAGCATGGCAAGTTGCTGGGTTTATGGGATTTCAATCTTCTTTATTTTACGTCACCATCTCCTGGATGCCGGAAATTCTGCAGGCGAATGGAATAACTGCTTCAGCTGCTGGGTGGTTGTTATCTTTCATGCAATTTATTGGTTTGCCGGCAAGTTTTATTGTCCCTGTCATTGCTGGTAAATTTCGTTCACAGCAAGGTGTCGTGCTCGTAATGGGATTATTCGCCATTAGTGGTTATGGAGGTCTTTTATGGGGGCAAACGTTTGGGACCATGATCATTAGTATTGTTTTGATTGGTTTTTCATTAAGTGGAATGTTCGCTTTAGCATTAACATTACTTGGAATGCGTGCTCGAGATGCAAAGCAAGCTGCTCAGTTGTCTGGAATGGCGCAGTCTTTTGGGTATATTCTCGCAGCTTTTGGTCCGATTGCCATAGGCTTTTTGTTTGACGCAACACAAACTTGGGATATTCCATTAGTAACGTTAATTATAGTAGCCATGATTGTGGTCATATTTGGTTTCGGAGCCGGGAGAGATAAGTATGTATTCGACTGATGAACAGAGAATGACGAAGAAAGAAGCGATGAATGACAAATGGAGCGACTCGTCACCATATAGTTTAAAAGATATTTACTTTTGGAAAATTACAGCTAGTCTAGCGTTAGCTTCTTTTTTTATTTTTGCTAGTATGTATGCTGTCCAGCCACTGCTCCCTGTATTTGTGGAGGAATTTGAAGTTAGTGTATCTGTATCCAGTTTGTCTATGTCGTTTACCATTATTGGGTTAATTGTTGGTCTGATTATGTTAGGATTTTTATCTGATCGGATGGGCAGGACGAAATTTATTAAACTGTCCCTATTAGGATCTATCATCCCTTTTTTACTGATGCCTTTGACAGACGGTTTTATCGTATTGATTGTGCTTCGACTTATCCAGGGGTTTGCGCTTGCTGGGCTGCCAGCAGCGGCTCTTGCATATATTCATGAGGAGATTGAACCTAAAAGTGCGGCTTTTGCAACGGCGCTATACATTTCTAGTAATGCGCTTGGTGGCATGGTTGGAAGAGTAATAACGGGGGTCATTGCAGACGTTGTATCGTGGCAGACTGCATTCTATGGTTTAGCAATTAGTGGAACCATTATATGGTTACTTGTCCATTTGATGCTACCTCGTTCAAGCTTCTTCCAGCCCAGTAATTTACGATTTAAAAAAGATATCGAAGGGTTCGTATTTCATCTTAAAAACCCTGCGCTTCTGCTCGTATTTGGGTTAGGGATTATTTTGCAAATGTCGTTTACAGGAGTTTGGACATATTTTCCATTTCACATGCAGGAAGAGCCATTTTTATTGCCATTGCAAACCATATCTTATTTCTTCTTTGCATACGGACTCGGTGTAGTTGGTTCGCCATTAGCTGGATGGCTTTCAGGATTTATTGGATTGAAAAAGGTACGTGTAGCTGGAATTCTAACGCTCTCGCTAGGGGTATTCATTACGCTAAGCAATTCGTTAATCATCATCATGGTAGGACTTTGTATTGCGTGTCTTGGCTTTTTCACAGCCCATTCACTTACAGCATCTTCTGTAAGTGAAACAGCAACGCATCACAAAGGAAGTGCTTCCAGTTTATATTTAGTAGCTTATTATATTGGGGTTTCCTTAGGAAGTTCAGCTTTAGCTCCTATATGGCATTATTTTCATTGGAATGGTTTAATTATATTACTTGGTTTGTTACCAATTGCGTACTTATTCTTTGTTCATTTTGCCACTAAATTTCAAAAAAATAAGCATCTGAGAGGAGGGGAATAGACTAGATGTTCAAACATCTACTTTACGAATTAATGGGATGGCTTTTTACCGGCGTAGGGGCATATTTTATTTATGAAGATCCAACTCTTGTTCTGCCCTATATTAGTTTAGGAATTGGATTAGCGTTAATCATTTTCCATTTACCAAAAAGCTTACGTCGAAAACAATAACTTCTAAGTTCTTTCATTTTTAAATAACAAGTTGAGTATTTGAATCAATTGAAACATAAATACATCTATATCTTTTATATTTTGAAATATAATTTCAATAAAGTTGTGTGTTGTGCTATAGTTAACAGGAGAACAATCTAAAATGCTTATGTACTTGTTATATTTAAAAAGAAAGGATAATGAAATATGCTAGGTTCAAGACAGTCAAGCAATCTTGTTGTTGGTTTAATGTCTGGTACATCCTTAGATGGAGTTGATGTAGCTGTTGTTGAAATAAAAGACCAAATGGATACGTTAGATTTTAAACTGTTGCATTTTACTAGTTTGTCATACTCGCAAACAATTAGAGATAAAATTTCAACCATATGTAATCCTAAAACAGCAAGCATTGAGGAAATATCAAGTATGAACATGTACCTTGGAAAACTATTTGCGGATGCCTCGCTTAAAGCAATACAAGAAGCGGGGCTATCATCCAAACAAATATCATTAATTAGTTCACATGGTCAAACTATTTTTCATCAACCAGAACCAAAGATGATTGCAGGAAGCGAAGTAACCTCAACTTTACAGATTGGGGATATTGGAATGATTGCAGAAAAAACGGGAATTATGACAATTGGTGATTTTAGAACAAGGGATATGGCTGCTGGAGGACAAGGAGCCCCACTAGTTCCTTATACGGATTATAAATTGTTTCGAAAAGAAGAACATGGGAGAGTACTCGTCAATATTGGAGGAATTTCAAATGTTACCATTCTTCCAAAGGGGTGTACAGAAGCGAATGTTTTAGCATATGATACAGGTCCGGGGAATATGATTATAGATGCTTTTACAAGCTGGGCTACTAATCATACACAGAATTATGACAAAAATGGCGATATAGCAGCGAAGGGGAAGGTTAATGAAGATTGGTTGTCACAGCTCTTGGACCATCCTTACTTTCAGCTAGCGGCCCCAAAAAGTACAGGAAGAGAGTTATTTGGCGAAGCGTTTGCAAAAAGATTATGGCAAGAAGGAGAGCGTTATCAGATGAATCATACAGATAAGATTACTACGATAACAGCTCTAACTGCAAAAACAATCGCTATGGAAATAAATAAGTTTATAAAGTCTGCTAATTTAAAGGAAGTATTCATTAGTGGAGGAGGGAGATATAATAAAACGTTAATGCGATTTATTGCCAATTATTTGTCTCTAGATGTAAGCGTGTACGGGATAGAAGAGATTGGGATGTCCGCAGATGCCAAAGAGGCTATCTCCTTTGCTATATTAGGGTATCAATGCTATAAGCAAAGAACGAATAATCTTCCTGCAGCAACTGGCGCAAACAATGAAGTTATTATGGGGAAAATAGCGTGGTGACCTATTTGGGCTTGAAGTGCCGTTAACATTTCAACATATGCTATTTATTCTATAACTTCCATTTCTAGCATTAAACAATGGAAAAAACATGTGGGAGCTTGTTATCAACTATAGCTCCCACATGTTAGACTTTAAAAATAGGTTATAGTTCAATCGAATTCAAACACCTCATTTTAATTGACTGTTATTTTATTTCGAACCGTCTTCATGACATTTTACTTATGTTATCCTCCACCACGCTAAAATCTTCTACTTTACAAAGTTAGGCACTTCATTAATGTTTATGCCCCAGAAAATAGGGAGTAAGAAATAGATTGCTAATGTAACAAGAATGGTGCCAATAATATTTAAAGCAAAGCCGGATTTAGCCATATCCTGTATTCGCAAGTAACCCGAGCCAAAGACGACGGCGTTTGGTGGTGTTGCAACTGGCAGCATAAATGCACAGGATGATGCCACTCCAGCAGCGATCATAACTACAAACGGGTGTACTCCTAATGCTATAGCAAGCGCTGCCATAATCGGGTACATCATATTTGCTGTTGCCGTATTTGAAGTGATTTCCGTTAAGAAAATAACTAGTCCGGTAACGGCTAACAATACAATGAAAATATGAATGCCTTGCAATGCTGTTAATTGATTTCCAATCCATTCAGACAGGCCAGACTGTGTAAATCCTGCTGCTATCGCTAAACCGCCTCCGAATAATAACAAAATGCCCCATGGAAGTTTAACTGCTGTATTCCAATCTAGTAAAAATGTGTCTTTATGATTTTTGGATGGCAGTAAAAATAAAATGACGGCAGCGCACATTGCAATAATCGCATCATTAATGTTTGGATTGATATGGACAAGGAAAAACGAACGTGAGATCCAGGCACAAGCAGTAAGTACAAAGACTGTGAAAACAGCTTTTTCTTCTGCTGAAGACTTGCCAAGCTTCTGTATTTCCTGATGAATTACCGCTTTTCCGCCTGGTAATTCCTTTAATTTTAATGGGTAGGCTACTTTAATAAGGTAAAACCAGATGATTAAAATAAAGACCCATGCAATTGGTACTCCAAATAGCATCCATTTGGCAAAGGAAAGCTCTATCCCATACATTTTATTAATTACTCCAGCTAGAGCGGCATTAGGTGGAGTGCCAATTAATGTTGCAATTCCGCCAACAGAAGCAGAATAAGCGATACCTAGCATTAAAGCTTTTCCGAAAGCAAAGTTTTCTTTTGATGTGTCTATGGAAGGGTTCCCTTTTAACGCCTCGGAAATTTGATAAATGATCGCTAATCCAATCGGAACCATCATCATCGCTGTAGCTGTATTGGAAATCCACATGGATAAAAAACCAGTAGAAACCATGAATCCTAGAATAATTCGATTCGTATTTGTTCCAATTACAGAAATAATCGATAAGGCAATTCTGCGGTGTAAATTCCATTTTTCCATTGCTAGCGCTATCATAAATCCACCCATAAATAGAAAAATGGTATCGCTTCCATAGGAAGACGTCGTTGTACCTATATCTAATCCACCAGTTAACGGAAATAGGATTATCGGTAATAAGGAAGTTGCAGGTATTGGTATGGCCTCTGTCATCCACCAAATGGCAATCCAAATGGTACTCGCTAAGACTGCTAAGCCTTCCTGAGACAAACCTTCAGGTGAAAAAAATAATAAAGTGATGGCAAAAAGTAATGGTCCAGCAATTAAACCGATGATCTGCCCTGGTTTATAATTGCGGTTGCCTCGATAATCATGATTTTTTCCTGCTAGAGTATCAGAAGGGTCTATGGACCTACTTGTCGATAATCTAGAGGTATTAGCCCTAACAAAAAACGTAAACATAGATTTTATTTCGTCATGTTTCTCCCACATCCAATTCCACGTTGACGAAAACATACATATTCCCCCTTTATTTTCCCATAGTTAACATTATATGCATAGATGAAACAATCAGCAAGATAAGATGATTTCGCTTTCATTGTCAATAGAAATTTTAAAGTTAAATTGTTACATTTTTGATATTCTAAATTGATAAAGCGAAGATACTTTCATTTTTAGAATATGATATGATGGAATTTGGGTAAGAAGATTTTAAACACATTAACTTTAGGAAAGGGATACTGAAAATATGAAAAAAGTATTGTTAACCGGTTTTTCAGCTTTTTTAGATAATCCTATAAACCCAACCGAAGAAATCGCTGAAAAGCTAGACGGAGAAAAGATTCGAGACCATGAAGTTGTTGGAAGAAAACTGCCTGTTGCTTTTATGCAAGCTGGCAAACAATTGATTTCTTACATAGAAGAAATTGAACCAGATGCTATCATTTCATTAGGCTTAGCTGCCGGAAGAACCGCTATTACACCTGAACGAATTGCGATTAATTGTAATGATGGTCCAAAAGATAATAGTGGTTATCAACCGAATGGAGAAGTAATTGTTGATGACGGTGCCGACGGTTATTTTTCTACCCTGCCATTACAGGAAATCATCGCTACATTACATGCAGAAAAGCTGCCTGCTAAAGTATCTAATACTGCTGGGACATATGTATGTAACAATGTGATGTATCATGCCCTACACTTCGTGAAAAAGCAAAATTTACCGACTCCTGCTGGTTTTATACACCTCCCGGCCTCTCATGAACTTGCTTTGAAAAAAGAACTTCCCAGCTGGTCGCAATTTGATTTAATGAATGCTGTAAAAATAATCATTGCTAGTTTATAACATAGCTAGAATAGAAATTTTAAAGGAAAAAGTTCTTAAAAGGTTAAGCTCACATAATCTAAAAGCCGATTACGCAAGTCTTTTAACAAGCGCATACTATCGTTCTGCTTAAAGCTTATTTGCAGCTCAATCAATTAATAAAACTTTACAAAAGACGTAGAGCAACGTTATTGATTCGGTATACGAAATGGTTTAAAATAACATAGATACGATCATAAGATAGCAGGTGATAAGTATGCCAAAACAAATCTGGCTACTAGTAATAGCAACAACTGTAAATGTCACTGGAGCTTCTTTCTTATGGCCATTAAACACCATATATATGCATAATGAACTTGGAAAAAGCCTTGCTTTTGCAGGGTTTATTTTAATGCTTAACCAGGGTGCTTCAATTGCAGGTAACTTATTAGGAGGAATATTGTTTGATAAGTTTAGCCCTTATAGAACGATTCTCTATGGAACAGGTCTAGCAATTATTGCCTCAGCTGTTATGGTTTTATTTCACCAAGACATTGTTGTCTATTCTATTTCCCTTGTTTTCATCGGTTTTGGTTCTGGCATAACTTGGCCGGTTATGTTTGCAATGGCTGGTTCAATTTGGAAAGAAGGGGGAAGACGGGCGTTTAATGCCATTTATGTTGCCCAGAACTTTGGTGTTGCTTTAGGGGCTACTTTAGGTGGCTATGTGGCAAGCATTTCATTTAATTATATTTTTATTAGCAATGCAGTCTTGTTTTTTAGCTTTTTCCTTATTGTTTTGTTTACATTTAAACCAATGGATTCTTCTATAGACAGGCAGATGCATACGACTGTTTTAAAGCAACATGGAACTATGAAAGATAAAACGGCATTTGTTGCGTTACTTATTTTATGTGGTGGATTCTTAGTGACATGGATTGCTTATAGTCAATGGCAATCGACCATCGCTTCCTATACGCAAGATTTACAAATACCATTAGAGTTATATAGTAGTTTGTGGGCCATTAATGGCTTTCTTATTGTTTTAGGACAGCCTTTGATAAAATGGATTACGAAAAAGGTAACTTCCCAAAAAATGCAGATATATGTTGGAAATACAATTTTCCTTATTTCCTTTCTTATTGCATTATTATCGGAAACCTTTAGCATGTTTGCTATAGCTATGGTAATCTTAACAGTGGGAGAAATGCTTGTTTGGCCCGCAGTTCCTACGTTGGCAAATGATTTAGCACCACATGGAAGAACAGGCTTTTATCAAGGAATAGTAAATAGTGTTGGTGCGGCTGGAAGAATGGTTGGACCAGTACTAGGTGGGATTGTTGTAGATATGTTTAACATTGAACTGTTATTCTTTATCTTATTTGCGTTACTTATTATTCCTTATATAACGACAAGTATATATGATCGGGGTATTGCTTTGAAAAGAAAAATGGAATAAATGGAGGCAATAACATGGAACAAGCAAAAAGTATTAAACTAATCGCTTTAGACATGGATGGCACGTTACTAACAATGGATCATGAAGTAACACCACTGACTCGCCAAGCAATTTCTGACGCAATGGATAAGGGGATACATGTTGTATTGAGTACGGGGCGCTGGTTAAAATCATGCTATCCGTATGCAGAATCGCTAGGCTTACAATCTTACCTCGTTACAGTGAATGGGGGACAGATTTGGACGAAAGACAAAGAACTTGTAGAGCAACATCTATTCGATTCTAAAAAAATTGAACAGATGTATCATATTGCAACTGAGCTTGGGCTTACAACATGGATGATTACAACAGAACAAGTATATCGTAATGAATTACCGGATAATGTTCATGAACTAGACTGGTTGAAATTCGGATGTGAGTCACATGATCCAGTGATTTTAGAAAAAATGATTAAAGAGCTCTCTTATATTGAGGGTTTGGAAATGACGAACTCATTACCAACGAATATGGAAGTGAATCCTGAAGGGGTAAATAAAGCTCGTGCGTTAGAAAAAGTATGTAAAAAACTAGGAATAACGATGGATGAAGTAATGGCGGTTGGTGATAGCTTAAATGATATCAAAATGATCCAACAGGCAGGTATTGGTGTTGCCATGGGGAATGCGCAAGAAGCTGTGAAAAAAGCTGCAGATTATATCACGGATTTTAATAATGAGGATGGGGTAGGAAAAGCAATCCAGCGGTTTGCTTTGTAAACTTATTAAATACATTGGCTTTGTGTATTTGTTGTGAAAGATATAGGATTGCTATCTTTTAAAGTTTGTAAAAATATATAACCGAAGAATCATTTGTTCTACAATGAGGCTGGGACATAAGCAAATACTATATAGCAAAAGTCGAACAATCCATTTATAATTGTTCGGCTTATTTGCACTATAGGAAAGTATAAGATTTTTTTGGTTTATAGTATAAGAAAAACAAAGGCTATCCGCCATAAGAATTGGCGACAAGCCAAGTTTTTCTAACAGAATAAGAAAGTATAAAATGAGGTGCTTGGAGATAACGAAATAACTGAATAGCCACGTCCGGCGCATGAGCCCAGCAACTAGGCGACTTTAGAAATGCGCCCTACGATAAGGCCTCATCGGTTCGTTACCTCACCGTGATTCCTTTATCTCAGTTGATTCGTTCCATTCGCTACGTTGCTAAACGGGCGCCCTGCGCCTTTGTTCTGAATACCTGTTATTTACTTGAACTGCCTATAAGTTTAATTATGTACATAAAGGTGATCTAACTATCATATAATACAAGTAGAATAGAGCTGTCAAACTTAGAAACAGATACACGAAGGATGGTTCTTTTTTGTGTCGTAAAGTATGAATAGAGAGATCGTCACAACATGCTTGAAATTGCGGGTGAATATGCTGCATTAGTTGAAAGGTTTCAAGATGAGAGTAGCCTTGTAAATATTTGACAGGCTCCGTTTTTTCAGTAGCTTTCTTTCTAGTAACAATAGGCGTATAATAGAAGTTAGTATAAGAAAGGAGATGCTCATATGTCTTTTTCACGTGGACCAAAAGAACCGGTTCCAGAAGTGGAAACGAACATTTGGTCATGCACCAGTGACGATTGCCAAGGTTGGATGAGGGAATCGTATAGTTTTGAGGAGGAACCAACATGTCCGTTATGTAAGTCCACGATGCAAAAGGAAGTAAGGATTCTTCCTGAACTTAAGTAGCATGAACCAGTAAGAAGTATCTCTTATTTATTGCTGCTAACCCTTGATGTCCCATCAAGGGTTTTTGCATATGGAAGATTTAGATCGGTGCATTCAGAAATCCTTTACAACTATGGAAGTTATCCAAATACCGCGTGAACATGTGAAATTTCATTTAACCTGCCAATATTGTTATCTTATGAATAACCTATATGTTTACAGCTAAGCTTTTGCAGTAACCCACGCTATGTGCTACTTTAAAAGTATAATCTTGCAATAATTCGGAATCGTTTGTTATACTGGACCTATAACCAACTGTTGTTTTCGAACCACTTGCAAACGCTTTCAAAAAAGGGAGGAGATTGTTCCGTGAGGTATGCCAATCCAAATACAGAGGGTGCAGTTGTTCATTTCAAGAATAGGTATGGCAATTTTATAGGTGGTAAATATCAACCGCCTGCAAACGGAAAGTATTTTGAAAATGTTAGCCCAGTAACAGGAGAAGTATTTTGTCAAATTGCCAGGTCCACGAAAGAAGATGTTGAAGCTGCTTTAGATGCAGCACATGAAGCTAAAAAGACGTGGAGCCAAACGTCGGTAACGGAGCGTTCTATGTTGCTAAATAAAATAGCAGATCGCATGGAAGAAAATATCGAAAAGCTTGCTGTTGCAGAAACATGGGATAATGGAAAGGCTGTTCGAGAACCTTTGGCTGCAGATATACCGCTTGCTATTGATCATTTTCGCTATTTCGCAGGGGTTATACGAGCGCAAGAAGGTGGAGTCAGTCAAATTGATAAAGATACGGTAGCTTATCATTTTCATGAACCACTAGGGGTAGTAGGGCAGATTATTCCTTGGAATTTTCCGTTGCTAATGGCGACTTGGAAGCTTGCTCCTGCACTGGCTGCAGGAAATTGTGTCGTCTTGAAACCAGCTGAACAAACACCAGCCTCCATTCATATCTGGTTAGAAATAGTTAAAGACTTAATTCCTGCTGGTGTTGTTAATGTAATTAACGGCTTTGGTTTAGAAGCAGGTAAGCCTCTTGCTACAAATAGCCGAATTTCAAAGGTTGCCTTTACTGGAGAAACGACTACTGGGCGATTGATTATGCAGTATGCTTCTGAAAATATTATTCCAGTAACACTGGAGCTTGGTGGGAAATCTCCGAATATTTTCTTTGCTGATGTGATGGATGAAGACGATGGATTTTTAGACAAAGCGGTTGAAGGTTTTGTAATGTTTGCATTGAATCAGGGAGAAGTTTGTACATGTCCATCTCGGGCTTTGATTCAAGAAACGATATACGATGAATTTATCGAACGAGCTATCGAGCGGGTAAAACAAATTAAACTAGGGCATCCACTAGATACAGCTACGATGATGGGTGCTCAAGCTTCACAGGAGCAAATGGAAAAAATCCAATCTTATCTAGATATTGGCAAACAGGAGGGAGCAGAGGTTTTAATTGGTGGTGAAATACGAAAAATAGCTGACCCTGATCTGAAAAATGGATATTATGTAGAGCCAACTATTTTTAAAGGCGATAATAAGATGCGAATTTTTCAAGAGGAGATATTTGGGCCAGTCCTCTCATTAACTACATTTAAAGATAAAGAAGAAGCATTAACTATTGCAAATGATACATTGTATGGTTTAGGTGCTGGTGTTTGGACAAGAAATATTAATACTGCTTATCGGTTTGGGCGTAATATTGAGGCTGGTCGTGTATGGACGAATTGTTACCATCAATATCCTGCTCATGCAGCCTTTGGTGGTTACAAAAAGTCAGGAATAGGCAGGGAAAATCATCAAATGATGCTTAGTCATTATCAGCAAACCAAAAATTTGTTCGTCAGCTATAGTGAAGGTCCAGTAGGATTATTTTAAATCGTTCATTAAATGGGGGATTATATGGTTGAACGGGTAACGGCAACAAAAGAAGCGCTTCATCTGATAGAAAAACTGAAGATGGAACACGGTGACTTAATGTTTCATCAGTCTGGTGGTTGCTGTGATGGCAGTTCCCCAATGTGCTATCCTCTCCATGAATTCCGTGTAGGTGAGGCTGATGTTTTATTGGGCAGTATTGGTGGAGCACCATTTTACATGTCAAAGGATCAATATGATTATTGGAAGCATACACAACTCATTATTGACGTAGTTGACGGGAGAGGTGGTATGTTTTCTTTAGAAGGGCCTGAAGGGAAACGGTTTTTAACCAGGTCCAGGGTATTTACAGAAAACGAACAATTGTCATTAAAGAAATAATAATAAAATTCTAGGAAATAAGCAAATACTATATAGCAAAAGCCGAACAATCCATTTATCATTGTTCGGCTTATTTGCATTAATAAAATTTCTATCACCGCTATGTCAAAATACTTCGCTTCCGCAGGTCTTCTCAGCTTCCTCGGAAAGCAAAAACCGCTTTCCAGCGGGGTTCGCCTCTAAGAGGAAGCCCGACTAAAACTGGCTTGCCGACCAGACGTCAGCATACCCCTGTTTTAGTGGCATGATTCCTTTATCTCCTCCGTTGATTCGTTCCATTCGCTACGTTACTAAACGGGCGCCCCGAGCCTTTGTTCATTGGTGAAATGGATGCAGGTGAAGGGCTATTCCTTCATTTGATTGAGAATTTCTACTGCTTTTTCTGTAGGGTAGCCACTTTTTCCTTTGATTTCTTCGATCATAACAGAAACAATAATATCCTCATCGTCTGTAGGATAACCAACGAACCAACCGTTTTCTTGACCTGAATCATCACTCGTTAATTTTAACTCTGCTGTTCCCGTTTTACCTGAGACAGGGAAATCAGCATTTTTTGCAGACTGCTTAGCTGTTCCGCTTACAACTACATCGCGTAAGGCTTCCTTTATAATGTCTGCTTGCTCTGGTGTAATTAATTTTTCTTTCCAAATTTGTTTTTTATCTTCATTTGCAAGCAAAGTTGGTTTCAACATATTTCCGTTATTTAAAAATGCTGTATAGGCAGTAGCTAGGTGAAGGGAACTCATTTCTAATTCTCCTTGACCGTAGCTCGTGTTTGCAAGCAGAACTTCATCATCTAACTTTCCTGAAGCGGAAATAGAAGATGCTGTTATCGGATACTCAAATGGGAAGTGTGTGCCTAAGCCGAATGCTTTAAGACCTTCAACATAAGCTTTCTCTCCCATGTTTACAGCTTGCATAGCAAAATAGATGTTATCTGAACGGACAAGTGCGTCATGTAAATCTACCGGACCGTTGGATTCGGATACACGGGTTACTTCATAATCTCCCCAGCCTTCTCCGTTGCTCCAAGTAAGTCCATTTATTTCTAATCCTTTTTTTGGATCAATCTTGCCATTACTCAATCCAATTGCAGCAGTAATCGGCTTCATAACTGAACCAGGAGCATATGTGGATGAAAAACGATTTAATAGTGGATTTTTGCTGTCCTCTTCTAATTGTTTCCAAAGATTTGGTGTGGTTCCATATAAAATATTATTCGGATTAAAAGAAGGACTAGATACTAAACCTAATGTTTCTCCTGTTTTAGCATTTATTGCTGATACAGTAGCCATATTACCATCTAATGTTTGATAAATCTTTTCCTGTACATTAATATCAATAGTCAATTTTATATTTTCTCCATCTTTTGCTTCTTTTTCAGCAAGGACGGTCTCTTCTCCGTCTTTCACGATTTTAATTTGGCTGCCTTTTTCTCCGCGTAGCTGTTTTTCATATAGTTTTTCAAGTCCTCTTTTCCCGATAACATCTTGGTCAGAGTAATTACCTTCTTTTTGTTCTTTTAAATCCTCTGCCGTCACTGATCCGATATAACCTACTAAAGCTCCAGTCGCTTCTCCTCCTGGATAAATGCGCCCTGTTGTTTCCTGTCTTGTGATACCATCAATTGCGACGAGCTGTTTCCAAAGCGCTTCCTCTTCTTTCGTAATCTTTGCTAGAGGTACAAATAAGTTAGGTTGAACCCAATCAGCATTTAGTTTTTCATCAATCGCCTCAACAGATAATCCTAGCAGTTGGGCAATTTTCTTTTTATTTTGGTCGGGGCTTGAACCAAGTTTTTCAGGAACAATCCCAACTTCGTAGATGATATCGTTCATGGCTAGAGGCATCTCATTGCGGTCACGAATTTCTCCACGAACAGGAGGGGTAGATTCGATACGCAGCTCTCCTCCATCTTTCATTTCTGGAAAAATGAAACCTGGATCCCATTCGATATACCAGTTCTCTTCATCATCTTCTCCCTGCTTTATTAAATTAGCCTCGTAGTCAAAAGAGATAGGTCCAGCCATCGTTTTCATGCTAACGGTGAAAGGGATAGTTGCTTTACCAGACTCTGCGGCTTTATCGGATTCATCTTTGCTCAATTCTTTAGCTTCAATTTTTAAATCGGAAACATGTAAATCTTGATAAATCTTTTTATAGCGATCAACAAACTGTTCTGTGGGATAGCTTTCCGCAGTCGATTTACTTACCATCTTGTACATTTTGCCAAATTCCTGCTTATTCCAATGATTGATATAGTTTGAGAATCGATCATTTGGTGTAGCGTTGTTATCGGAACAGGCAGTTACGAATACAATTAGCATTATAATTGCAATCAAAATTCGTTTTCTCATAATCACACCCCAAAATAGTATACGTCAAGTAGCATGGAAGGGCTGTTTCATCCATGTTACTTGACTTTTTTTAGTTTACTTTGCATTCATATGTGTTTCAATTTCTGACTGTACTCGGCTGAATTCTGAATCTGGTAAAACATAGTACCAAATCCCGCCAATCTTTTGACCGTTTCCGTTAATTTCGACGTTTGATATGTTGTTTCTGGTGTTTCGATAATTACTAAATAACGTTTGCATATCATCCATGTCCAGATTTGTTTTTACATTATCCCCGAGTATGGAAAGAATATTACCAAACTTAGTAATACTTGAAAAACTGGCGCCTTTATTAATAGCAGCCATAATTACTTCACGTTGACGTTCATTACGACCTAAATCTCCTCTTGGATCATTTTTCCGCATACGGATGTAGTCTAATGCTTGTTCACCATTTAACTGAACTTCTCCTTGAGGGAATTCAGAACCTCCTTGTGAAAAAGCTCTATCGTTAGAAACAGTAACCCCACCTAATGCGTCAATTCCTTGTTTGAATCCCTCCATGTTTACGCTAGCGTAATAATGTATCGGAATATGAAAGTTTTCTTCCACTGTTTGGAGGGAAAGTTCTACATCTCCAAAAGCGTAAGCGTGATTAATTTTATCTTGACCTTTTCCTGGGATGTTAACATAAGTATCTCTTGGGATACTAACCATTTTCATTGCATTGGTTTTTGGGTTAAGTGACAAAACAATCATTGTATCCGATCTGCCTTTGTCGCCACTCCGTTCATCGACACCGAGTAATAGTAGATTGACAGCCTTTGTGTCTTTGAAAATAGCTTCTAACTCCTTTTGTCTTTCTGGATCATTATCACGTGACAATGGGGTATGCATTGTTTCGATCGTATTATCGATTTGATTCCAAACGTAAATTATAGCTCCACCAACAATGAGTAGAATAGCTAAAATAATTCCCCCTAGCCACAATGGCCATTTACGCTTTTTTTTATTTTTTTTCATACGGGTATTCAATTCATTCACTCCTATATACCATCTTTATTCAGTCTAGTGAAGCTAGATTCATTGTGGCCAGAAAATAAAATAGTTTGATTGGTGCAATAGATTTTCTCTTGTTTATCGTCACTATACTTTTAAGCAAATAATGAAGAGATTTGAAAACGCATTCTATCCGTAAACGGATAGTAACGCAGCAAAACTGTAAACGGAAGTTCGTAGCGATGTTCGATTCCGTATATTTTGCTACTAATCACTATGTTTCCCGTCTTGAGCTTTTATCCCATGCTAAATACGTTTTATTTTTGTATTACAAGACCCTGAAGGAATAAACTATATTCTATACTTCATGACCACAGCTAATCAATAAGTTGAAATTGTCTGCATTCATTATCTGATAGATTGTAAAATAAAAACAATTACGGTTTGATTATATCGAAATTAGTCGTTTTCGTCTATTTTTCCTATCCTTTCAATTTTGTCACATATACTAAGATGCTCTAAGACTTCCCGATTTAGGAGTTGGATAAAATTGTACAGCAACAAGTTTAAGTGGGAGGTAACAGCACATAAATGACCAATTCTTTCCACTACAATCAGTAGGGGATGAATGAAAACCCCTACTAACGAAGACGCACTTTATAAGGAGCGATATTTACCTGTACATATGAATAAATACCTACAATTGATTCACTATTTTTTCTCACGCAGCAAATAGAATTTAATTTTAGTTGTTTGAAAGTGATGTGAGGAATCAAGTCCATGTCAATTATTCAACGTTTGTTCATAAAATATAATTGTGTCTTCAGTTTGTTCTTTTTAATGGATAAAATAAATAAATTTAAGTATTTAAAAGTAAAATGAAGTAAATCGAAGAAAAGTGTTCTTTATAACGAATATAAGGCTTATTTTCAAGTTTTAAAATTGCGAAAACATATATTATACTCTAGATGTTGTTCTTTATAAGAAACAAAACAATCTCAAGAGAGAACATGTGGGGTTATACATACGGGAAAGGGGGATAGACAATTTTTTTATTGAAAGATCGTTTTATTTTACACTATAGGAAAGCATAAGATTTTTTCTAAAAGTATAGGGAGGAAAAAAACATGAGTTTTAAGAAGAAACTAGGAATGGGCATTGCAACAGCAGTTTTAGGAGTTGGGTTAATTGGTGGAGGAACATTTGCATACTTTAGTGATCAAGAGGTCGTAGAGAATTCATTTGCTGCTGGAACGTTGGATATTGGGGTGGACCCTACTATCGCCTTTGATATAAATAACTTAAAGCCCGGTGATTACATGACACGTTCATTTAAGATGACAAACGAAGGGACATTAGATATAAGCAAAGTACTAATGAATACAAGTTTTTCTGGAACAGAAGGATTTGAAGATCATTTACGAGTAGATTTCTTAAAGAGTGATGGAAAAGTAATTGAAAGCTTAAGTGGAAAGACAATTCGTGAATTAAGTCAAATAAAAAATCAGGATATTACGCCTGGGTTTTGGGTTTGGTGGCCTTTGGTTCAAGAAGGGAAAGGGATTCCAATTGGAACAGAAGATACAATCCGAATTAAAATCACATTTGTAGATAATGGAGAAGATCAAAATTTCCTTCAAGGGGCTAATTTAGATGTGGATTTTGCTTTAGAAGCACATCAAACAGAAGGAGAAGAGAAGTAACCAGGGGACTGACAGCAAAAGTGGAGATATATGCTTATCCCTCTACTTTTGCTGTTACAGATTCTTACTTCACTAACAAATATATGTGAAAAGAAGAGAGAAGATGACAAATAATAGCTCAACCTCCACAGCATGATGGTTCACATTATCTTTTGATAATTTTAACAAAGGTGGGCAGTAGCATGAATATAAAACAAAAGCTTTGGATGAGTATCGTTACGGCAATGTTAGGGATAAGTTTAATTAGTAGTGGTACGTATTCTTATTTTAATGATACTGAAGAATCGATGAATACATTTGCAACAGGTTTACTAGATTTAGGAATTAATAAAACGTCCATTATAGAAATCGAAAATCTAGTACCAGGTGACACGATCAATGGTCATTTCAGGTTAACAAATGATGGAACAATTGATATGAAGGAAGTTATACTTCATTCGGATTATGAAGTTGTCGATAAAGGCGAAAACAATAAAGGAGAAGATCTTGCTGATTATATTACTGTCGAATATCTGCATCGTGTAAACGGGAAGGAAGTCGTGATATTTAAAAAGAAATTGTCTGAAATGAAAAATGAATCTATTCCAGTATTGGAACAGTTTCCAATCGATAGTGATGCAGAAAAATTTTCGGTGAGATTTTCGTTTATTGATAATAAAAAGAGTCAAAATCATTTTCAAGGTGATTATATTCGCTTGCAATGGAGCTTCGAGGCTATGCAGCGAGATGGGAAACCGAACTTTCAATAACCATGATGATATAAAGGAAGGGGAGGAAAACTCCTTCCCAAGTATCGTATATATTTAAAAACATAAAACAATTGTTTTACGTTTTTAAATATATACCTGCTAAAAATGGTATAAAAAAGATAGTGTCAATAGAGGTAGAAATCAACCATGAGTTTATCGCAGTGAAAATGAATTCCTTTTACGGATATGTGAGAATTGCACTGTAAATCTATATAGAATAAGGTGGGCTAGATGTGAGAAGAACCCGTATCAGTCGGTATCAGAATAAATATCGTTATTGGTATTTTAGCTTAAAGGTGTTCGTAATTGTTTATGCGGCAGTTTATTTGCTAGGTTACATGGCATCTTCAACCACAGCTTATTTTCATGAAAATGTTCAATTAGATGGGGAAGTTACTATCGGTGAGTGGCAGGAACAACCGCCAGTTATAGAGGAAACTTACGAGCTGGAATTTATCCGTAAGCAAGTACAAAAGATAACTACATGTGAACGAGTGACTTTAAAAGCTAAAATCAAAAATATCGGTTCTGTGGATATGACCAAGTCGCTTACGTATGACGTGTTTTATACAGAAAAAGGAAATCCAATGAAATATGGCAAATCATTGGACCTTGAAAAAGGGGAAGGAGAAATTAATCCGTTAGCAAAAAAAGAGACAGCCACATTAACAGCTACAGTAGAACAGCCAGGAGTTTACGTGTTTCTTGTTAAACAAGCTGATGACGATTTACTATGGAGCAAGGAAATAAACGTGCAATGCAAAGAGAAGCCAAAATCTAATGGTGTAGGTAAGCCTTCAGAAAACCAAGCGACAAATCAAGTACAGTCTACTCCAAAAACAAAAAATGAAAAGAACGAGGAAGTAAAAGATGCTAATCAAGAAAAAAACGAGAAAACGAAGCAGCAAGTGGATGAAACAAGCGAAGCACAAACACAGCAAACTAAGATAAATGAAAAGCAAGAAGTAATAGCTGAAGAGAAAAAGCAGTCCTCGCAAAAGGACCAACCTGATTTAAATAAGCAAAAGGAAGGGGAAAGAAATGAATAAAAAAAGAAAAATATTTAAGTGGGCAAATCGTATTGTATCTTATGTGTTATTTATAACGTTACTTGTCGTGGCTAGTGTTGTTTTAATGACCAAGGTTTCTGGTGGGGAACCGGAATTATTTGGTTATCAGCTTAAAACTGTTCTTTCGGGATCCATGGAACCTGAGATCCAGACTGGTTCGATCATAGCGATAAAGATGATTTCAGAGACAAATGAGTTCAAAAAAGGAGACGTCATTACATTTAAAGCAGACGAAAATAAGCTCGTAACCCATCGGATTGTAGACACGACGAGCACCAAAAATGGGGTTGTATATACAACAAAGGGTGACAACAATAATGCGGAAGATTCTAGCCCTGTTCTTGCTGAAAATGTAGTTGGTGAATATAAAGGATTTACCATTCCTTACCTCGGTTACTTTATACATTTTGCTCAATCACCTAATGGAAGTATTTTCTTATTAATCTTGCCCGGGGTGCTCTTGTTAGGATATGCAGGAATTTCAATTTGGCGAACCTTAGCGCAATTGGAAGATGCTAAAAAAACGAATCAAGCCAATGTTAGTGGACATTAGGCTTTGAGGTAGGGAAGTTGATGGATGATGAGGAGAAGTTTTTATATCACTGTTAGTCTACTCGCTGCATTATTTTTAACCCTAAGTGGACTGTTTACAAAGATTTATGCAGAAGAGGAAATAGCTTTTGATGTGACCCCGGACGATGTTTTGTTTGATGTTCATCATATGAAACCTGGAGATTGGGCTCCGCGAACCGTAACTATAAAAAATCAAGGTACCGACCCTTTTCAATATAACATGAAGGTAGAGAGTCAAGGCGGGATAAAGCTTTATAATGAACTATATCTGGAAGTAACAGAAGAAGATCGTTCATTGTATGACGGAAAGCTGAAAGACTTTACTAGTATGGAAGCGAGAAGGCTAGCACCCAAGTGTAAAGATGAGATTACCATGACAGTACGTTTTCCAAAGGAACTAGGAAACGAATATCAAGGAATGGAAACGAATTTCTCCATCGTTTTTACTGTCGAAGGAGATGGAAACACGAATGACGAGCAAACCATAATCGGAAAGGTGGGCACGGATCTAAATGATGTTGGCCCAAAGCTGCCTAATACAGCAACAGGTATGTTTATATATATATTACTTGGTTTGATATTAGTTGGAATAGGTGGCTTTTTTATTCTTATTTCTTATAAAGTGAAAAACACAAAACGTCGAGAGTTAAGTTGGAAAGACCAATGACTGTAGAAATTGTAGTTTCAAAGCTAATGGTTTCATGGCTTTTAAATTGATTCGCTTAAACCTTTACCTGTTATCTGAATTAAACTTCATCTTATCCCAAATGTAAGGTGCCGCTACCCCCACCCGCTACGGGGAGCCTGAGTAAATATAACGAAAGCTAAATAGGGGTAACGGCACTTAAATTCCCGATTCGTTGGGCCTGTAAGCTGTCGCATGCAAGGCGCGGCTTGTAAAAAAAGCGTTTTTTCTTTTTCAAGGGAGCTTTAGTTTTAGCCTTTGCTCTACTTTTCAATTATCGGAGAATGAAAGGAACTCCGGCTGATTGAAATTTTCACTTTATGGAGGGAATCAACTTTCAATAAAAAACAGTAGCTTAAAGCAAATTACTTTCAAGAGTATCAGACATTTTTTTCGAAAAGCAATACAAAACTAGTTACTATACGACAAAACAAGCTAGGGAACAAGTAGGAAGAGTGTAGTATAATAGTCTTGGGAGATGGGCAGCAAAATGCTGGTGCTGCATATGATATAATGGAGGATGATGATCTTAATGAAGGTGAAGCAACTGTCACTGGATGGCGAATGGGTAGAGTTGGTAAAGCAAGCTAAAACATTAGGTATTCCAATCGAAGATGTCCGTTTGTTTATACGTACTGTACGGGAAGAAAATAATGTCTATGATAACTATTTTTAGAAATAGTATAACTCACCTAGGTTATGGTATAATGCCATTTGAAAGAAGGTGAGGAATTGATCGGAGAAAAAATAAAAAAATTACGAAAAGATAAAAACATGTCAATTTCAGAACTAGCTGAAAAGGCTGGTGTAGCGAAATCGTATTTAAGTTCAATTGAACGTGGAATACAAAAGAATCCTTCTATTCAATTTATGGAAAAAATTAGTCACGTACTTGGTGTCTCCATTAATGAACTGCTAAGAAAAGACCCAAGTATGCCTGCGGAACAGTTAGATGAGGAGTGGCTGGAAATTGTTAAAGAGGCAATGGAGTCTGGAGTGACTAAAGAACAGTTTAAAGAATATTTGGAATTTAATAAATGGCGAATTAATAAACAATAACCGTGGAGCGATAAGATGCTTGCGGTTATTTTACTTTGTAAGCAAGCTTAAATACTTTGGTTGCGATATGATATTTTGCTGTTTCCGTTTTTTTAACAGTTGACTAAAACCACGAGGTGTTCAACATCTAGACGGGTCTTTTTGTAAAGGAGTTCAATTGCTTATCACGGCTAATCAAGGCACTTGCTTTTATATAATAATTACTCCGTAAGCGTGAGTTCACCTAGTGAACAAAGGCTTGGGGCGCCCGTTTAGCAACGTAGCGAATGGAACGAATCAACTAAAGATTTAGGAATCATGCCACTAAAAACAGGGGTATGCCGACGCCTGAGCGGCAAGCCCGTTTTTAGTCGGCCTTCCTCTTTGTGACGAACCGATGAGACCTTATCGTAGCGTAGGGTGCATTTCTAAAGTCGCATCGTTGCCGGGCTCGTGCGCCGGACGTGACTAGTCGGTTATTTCGTTATCCACAAGCACCTCATTTTATAGGTTCCTATAAAATCAAAAAAGAAATTTTCCCTATTTGATGGTAATAGCATATGATATAGTGACCCAATTTAATTGAATCGTTTCTACAATTGCATATATTCTTATTTCTAAAAAAATAGTCGAAATGATTGTATAACGCTGTAACTTTTAGTAGAATTTATAGTAATTTAGAAAAAAGATTATCGAATGAATGAAGTTAAGTAGTCAAACATTTATTTGCACAAAATGAAGGTGTAAAGGTGGGGATTTGATGGGTGAACAAGAAAGGTATAAAAAATTATTAAAAAAAGTTATCCGAGAAACAGAAAATCAAAATATAAAATCTTCTCAAGAAATGGTGAATATGCTTATTAAAGAATTACGAAGTAGCACAATAACAAGTTCAGTAGCGCATAAATCCTAAGATCAAGAAGTAGTATTTCTTCTAGAGATGCTGCTTCTTGATATGTTGTCATCTGTGAGTAGTTTAAATATGAGGCTATAACCATTGTCATATTGATGAATGTGACTTATTTTAAACAATGTTTGTTTTTTTATGAATTCAAATGAAGAAATGGAAATCGGGAGAAGTGACGTGGCATTGTGATAGGTAGCTCAGCTAGTTGTAGGTGCTAAAATGATTTAATCGATGTACTTGCTTAAACTAAAATGCAAACGTATAATTTTTATCGATCTGCGATGTAACAGGGATAGATTGACAACTAGGAGTAATGTGAAAAAAAACACAAGTTATGTTACCATCGTCCTAGAGAGTTAAATTTTAGAAACTCTGTAAGGAAAGCAAGGAAACATATTACATGATTCGTAAGGAAGGAAGCGACGTAAGATGAAAGAAACTTCTCCAGTGTTAATTAAAAATGCAAAAGTGTACACGGAAACAACAGTTATAGAGTCTGGTAATGTACTTATGGATGAAGGGAAAATTGTTTCCGTTCATCCATCTGATGAAATGCCTTCCAATTTGCCTGAAGGAACACAAATTATTGATGCGAAAGGTTTAGCCGCTATCCCTGGGTTCATTGATGGGCATATTCATGGAGCAAATGGCGCAGATGTGATGGATGCTACTGAAGCTGCTCTAGATACGATGGCTTCTGTATTGCCTAAAGAAGGTACAACTAGCTTTTTAGCAACGACAATTACGCAGGCTCCAGAGCAGATTGAGGCTGCGTTAATCAATGTACGGGACTATATGAATAAAGGAGGACAAGCAGAGGTAATTGGTGTTCATTTAGAAGGCCCATTCATTGAAAAAAAGAAAGCTGGTGCCCAACCTTTACAACATATTAAGGACCCGGATGAAGCTCTATTTGATCGTTGGCAGGAGTTATCCGGGGAGAAAATAAAAACGATTACAATGGCGCCTGAGCTTGATCCAGATGGATCGTTTATTAAAAAACTGGCCGCAGAGGGGATTAATGTCTCGGCAGGTCACACAGATGCTAATTATTCTTTGATGCAACAAGCTGTCAAACATGGAGTTAGACAAGTTACTCATTTATGCAATGCCATGAACGGCATCCATCATCGTGATATTGGCGCGGTTGGTGCGGCCATGGAATTAGAGGAATTACGTGCAGAACTCATTGCAGATGGCATTCATGTTGTTCCGGAAATGCTGCAGCTGATTTATCGCAATATCGGTAGTGAACGACTGTTACTAATCACCGATGCGATGCGAGCAAAATGTTTGCCTGCTGGCGAATATGAACTAGGTGGACAACCGGTGCATGTATCATCTGATCGAGCATTATTGGATAATGGCACGTTAGCGGGAAGTATTTTGAAAATGCAGGAAGGTGCGCAAAATATGTTGCGCTTAACAGATGTGTCGATGAAAAATATAGTTGAAATGACAGCTGTTAACCCTGCTAAACAAATTAACATATACGATCGAAAAGGGAGTATTACTCCAGGAAAAGACGCAGATGTTCTTTTAGTAGATGAACATCTCGATATTAAATATACATTCTGTCGTGGAATAATAGCTTTTAAAGGAGATAAGCAAAATGGAATTGATTAAGGTTCGTAATTATGAGGAATTAAGTGAGTATGCAGGGAAGTTGGTTCTTGAAAAAGTAAATACGCTTGAAAATCCAGTGCTTGGTTTGGCAACAGGTTCTACTCCAGAAGGACTTTATCAGTATTTAATAAATCAGTATAAAGAGGGTAAGGTCTCTTTTGAGCATGTCGTTACCTTTAATCTCGATGAATATGTAGGCTTGGAAAAAGATGATATTAATAGCTATAATTACTACATGAATGAAAAACTGTTTAAACATATTGGTATTCCACGTAATCAAACATATTTACCAGATGGAAACGCAATTGATTTAAACGAAGAAGCTACAAATTATGAAAATCGTATCAAACAGGCAGGAAATATTGATTTACAAATACTCGGGCTCGGTCTAAACGGTCATATTGGGTTTAATGAACCAGGTACACCTTTTACAAGCAGGACACATATTGTTCAGTTGGATGAATCTACGCGTCAAGCTAATGCACGCTTTTTCATATCAATAGACGAGGTTCCTTCTCAAGCTATTACAATGGGCATTGAAACAATTATGGAAAGCAAACAAATTGTATTGCTTGTTTCAGGGGAAGGAAAAGCGGAGGCACTGCACCGTGTTATCAACGGCGAAGTGAGTGAGGAATTTCCTGCATCGATTTTACAAAAACATCCTCATGTAATCATCGTAGCGGATGAAGCGGCATGTAAGTTACTTTAAGTGAAATGAGGTAATATGAAAAAAGCTGGGACATCAGTAATTAATATATAGCAAAAGCCGAACAATTAATGATTTATAATTGTTCGGCTTGCTTGTATTAAAAAATCCTATCATCGCTTTATTGTTCGTTTTTTAATCAGCTGTTTTAGTTATGTCGCTGCCTCGTTTCCTACATAAGTCAAGTCTAAAATCATAATCCAAGGTTTCATTTACTTTGTTCATACATCAATTTCTATATAGGTTGTGTCTGTTTCATTTATTTCTGCTTGCGCATTCGATAGTTCAACAATAAATGCCTTGAATTCGGATTCAAACCCAACTTCTACATAGACGTGATAAGTGGCTTGATCCGTATAGTCAATTGCTTGAAGGATATATTCTGACTGTCGTAGAGCATGTTCTATTTTTCCTGATAGCCCGTAATCTGCTGTAACAGTGAATCCTTGCATTCGCTGCCGCTTCACAACGCCAGTCGTTTTGATTGCTTGCGAAGTTGTACTTCCATATGCACGAATCAATCCGCCTGCACCAAGCTTTATGCCCCCAAAATATCGAGTTACAACAACAGCTGTGTCTTTCAGTTTTTGCTTCTTTAATACTTCTAGAATCGGAACTCCTGCTGTTCCACTAGGCTCTCCATCATCATTTGCTTTTTGAATTTGGTCGTGTTCACCAATTAAATAAGCGGAGCAATTGTGTGTTGCATCATGATGTTTTTTCTTTATTGCGTGTATAAATTCTTGTGCAGCAGCTTCTGTCTCTACTCTTTTAACATAGCCAATAAACCGGGACTTTTGTATGATTATTTCATCTTGACCCTCGTGTTTTACGGTATAATAACGATCTAGCAACTTGCATTTCCTCCTTGGTATTTTGCATGGTAAAATAATAAATAAACGATTGTAAACTGTTTTGTTCTACGTATTAACAAACAGTGTATTTGTGTTTATATATATTTCATTCTTATATAAAATGATGACATAAAGTAATGGGATATTCAATTAGCATTCTTAGAAGCGGAAAGTTATTCTCCATTTAAAGTTTCACTTTAAAAAGAATTTCCTTTAAAACGGTTTAGATAGCGGGAAAACAGGATATAAAGTATCTAGTTTGAGTTGCAAGCTGTTTTGGTAACAACAAGAAATAGGCTCCGAATTACAAATAATGGATAAACTACATAAGCATATAGGTAGTAGAGAGCTTAGTCATTTTAGTAAAATTGAGTAAAAAGATGCATTTTCTGTCCTTTTTATGTATGCTAAAAGACCCTATAAAAAAGATGAAAGTATGCGTATAATTATAACATAGGTTGGTGGGAAATGATGGCGCAGAGAATTAGTGATAGAGCTTTAGATTATGTTATTCATGAAATGATTGAAGTAGTGCAAAATAGTAAAGATGAGATCTTTAACATCAGTGAAGAAGCTAGAAATGAGCATGAGCATCTCGTAAAAGAATTACAGGATACGAAAATCAAAGTGGCACAGCATATCAATGACGGAGACGAATTAGAGCAAAAAGTTCGCTTTTCTCGCAGACGTCTGGCTGAAGTAAGCAGGTATTTTGATAGATACTCAGAGGTCGAAATACGAGAAGTTTACGAGATGACACATTCTATGCAAACGAAACTAGCTATGCTGCGTCAGGAAGAGAGTGTATTGCGAGAAAAAAGAGATGATTTAGAGAGAAGATTAATCTCTCTCGGACAAACCATTGAACGTGCTGAGGGCTTAGCGGGTAAAATATCTGTAGTACTTAATTATTTACACGATGATTTCCAGCAAGTGAACGAAATGCTAGAAGAAGCAAAAGAAAAGCAGGAGTTTGGATTAAAAATTATTGAAGCTCAGGAAGAAGAAAGGCGAAAGATTTCCAGGGAAATTCATGATGGACCCGCACAAATGCTTGCGAATATTTTACTGCGTTCTGAGCTCGTAGAACGTACTTTTCTTAATCAAGATGTTGAACAGGCTATTGCAGAAATGAAAAGCGTTCGGGAAATGATCCGCTCCTCTTTATATGAAGTGAGAAGGATTATTTATGACCTTCGACCAATGGCTTTGGACGATTTAGGGTTAATCCCCACCATGAAAAAATATGTTGCTACTGTAGCTGACTATAATGATGTGAAAATTGAATTCCATTCATTTGGAGAAAAAAAGCGATTGCATCAAAAATATGAAATTGCTGTTTTTCGTTTAGTTCAAGAAGCTTTGCAAAATGCAGTAAAGCATGCTGAAGCGTCTTTGATTCAAGTAAAATTGGAGATTGGCAAAAGTAATTTAACCATGGTGATCAAAGATAATGGAATAGGCTTCGATCCTTTGATGAAAAGAGATAAGTCGTTTGGATTAATTGGTATGAGAGAAAGAGTGGAGATGCTTGAAGGGGAAATGAATATTTCGTCCAGTATAGGAAAAGGAACAACCATTTTTATAAAGGTTCCTTATACGTCTGTATAACGGTATAATGAAGTAGAAGTGTTTTTATGTGAGTTTATGTTTGTATGAATGATACTTCACCTTTTATAATAAGATACCTCAAGTCTGATTATAAGAGACTAGTAATCTTTTAACCTCAAAGAAGCTTGTTCCAACGTATGGTTAAGTTTATAGAATAAGAAGAATTGGATTCTATCATAAGTAATTTCTGGGGTAATGAAATACATTTTTGATGCAGGAGGAACAAATATAATGAATGAGGAAAGAAAATTACGCATTGTGTTAATAGACGACCATAAATTATTTCGTGAGGGAGTTAAAAGAATCTTAGATTTTGAGCCTTCATTTGAAGTAGTGGCAGAGGGTGATGATGGTTCGATGGCTGCCAAACTCGTAAAGGAGAACAATCCTGATGTAGTATTAATGGATATTAATATGCCAAATATGAATGGTGTTCAAGCAACTAAAGACCTTGTACGTTATTTTCCAAATACAAGCGTCATTATCCTTTCCATCCATGATGATGAGAGCTATGTTACACATGCGCTTAAAACGGGAGCACAGGGATATTTGTTAAAAGAAATGGATTCGGATGCACTTATTGAAGCGATTAAAGTGGTAAGTGACGGCGGGTCTTATCTCCACCCTAAAGTGACACATAACTTAGTGATGGAGTATCGCAGACTAGCAAAGGATAATATCTCCTCTCTTTCGGAAAATGGAATTGAATATCGACAACCGCTTCATTTATTGACCAAAAGAGAATGTCAGGTGCTCCAATTATTGGCAGATGGCAAGAGTAATCGTGCCGTAGCAGAAACTTTATACATTAGTGAAAAAACAGTGAAAAACCATGTTAGTAATATTTTGCAAAAAATGAATGTTAATGATAGAACTCAGGCTGTGGTTGCCGCTATCCGTAAAGGTTGGGTAGAAGTAATTTAAATTAGTCTGATTGGGATGGTGACGTTTGCTACAAGTATAGTATTATATAGATTACGAAAAATGCTGCTTCTATATGGGGGTGGCATTTTTTTCATGCTACATCTTTTTATAAAATGGAGATTACTACTCAGTGTTACACAAAGCAGGAAAAAGAGGGCGGGGAGAGATAAAGGGATCTTATTTTATGATTTATCCCGTATATAAGGTGCTGGCTCCCACTGAGGAGTTGGATAATTGTACTGCAACAAATCTAAACGGGAGATAACAGCACCTAAATGTCCGATTTCGTAAGCGGCCTTAAGTCATACTATTACGGTACGAACATGAATGAAACCCCCGCTGGTTGAAGATTCACTTTAATTAGAGTGGAGCAAAGCAGTTCATGAGCGATCATTCTTAAAGGTTTTTCAATATCAATGTAGCTTAATGGAAGATCGTAAGGTAAGGGTAATCCCGTAAATACTTGAAAGACTCATTACTTCATATAAAACATGCATTTTTTATTATTTTCATGTAAAATATAGTAGGATTGTTATATGAAAATATCAAAAGCAAAGAATATGGAAAGAGGAGAAGGTTTGCATGAAAGTTGCTGTAATGACAGACAGCACCGCTTATATACCGAAAGAAATACGTGATAAATATGATATATATATGGTGCCTTTAAGTGTCCAATTTGCTGATGCTTCTTACCAGGAAGAAATTGATATTACAACGAATGAATTTTATCAAAAATTAACTGATACAAAAGAGTTACCAAAAACCTCGCAGCCGTCGATCGGTTATATTACTAGTTTACTAGAGGGTTTGGCTAAAGAATATGATGCGGTTGTCTCTGTTCATCTTTCCAGTGGAATCAGTGGTACGTATCAAGCTGTAGTAAGTGCTGGTGAAATGGTAGATGGAATTGATGTCTATGCTTATGATTCTGAAATAAGCTGTATGGCGCAAGGTTTTTATGTATTAGAAGCGGTAGATATGGTAAAAAATGGAAATCTACCTGACGAAATTATCCAGCGCTTCGATGAAATGAAGCAAACGATGCGTGGTTATTTTATGGTTGATGATTTAAGTAATTTGCACCGAGGAGGACGCCTAAACGGGGCTCAAGCAATAGTAGGCAGCATGTTGCAAGTGAAACCAATTCTTCATTTTGTAGATAAGGTGATCGTTCCATTTGAAAAAATTCGCACAAAGAAAAGAGCTCTTCAACGGATACTTGATTTATTGGAAACCGATGCTTCTGAAGATCATCCGTTGAAAGTGGCATTTATTCATGCGAATAATGAAACTGCTGCAAGGGATTTGCAACAACGTTTTTTAGAAAAATATCCTGACGCTGATACGAGCATTAGTTATTTTGGACCTGTTATTGGCACACATCTTGGAGAAGGCGCATTGGGTGTGACATGGTATAAAAAATAGAGCGCTACAACTTACTACTGGAAATATAATTGGCTCATTTGTAATTTGCTTACTACTCGCATTAAATAACTAAAAATGATGGTTTATAGACCAATTGTTTTTTTATCACCATTGCTGGAGAATGGTACAAGGCCCTATAATAGGGAGGGCCTTGTTTCCATGGTTAACTAACAGATTCATTTATATTAGCTTGGTGTTCTATTTGCTTTTTATCGAAACGATATCTTACAAAAAAGACGATCAAGGCAAAGACGGAAAAGATAATGAAATAAAGGAATAAAACGCTAATATTTTCCCACATATTTGACGTAATCCCCAAAGTAATAATACTTCGATAACTTTCTATAGAATACGTAAATGGTAAAAAGGCACTTAACTGACGTAATCCTTCTGGAAGCATATCAATAGGTAATGAGGATCCAGTAGTTGATAACTGCAAGACAACAAATACTAAAGCAATAAATCTACCAATATTACTATAGCGACCTCCAAGCTATACAATATGTGTTTACTAAAATTAGTGAACATTTGCTTACGGAAAAAAGAGAATATTTGTTTACAATGGACCATTTTTTAAAACATCTTGTAACTTCCGAACAATTGCCTATTGAATGGATTGCTGTTATCGAAAGAAATGAAAAGGTATTTTATGTAAACAAATCATTTCATAAAAGCCAGCAATTGGTTAGCACAACCTACGATCTTAAAGCAAGTCATATTTTTGACTTAACGGAAAAATTATTGAAGTATATTCCAAGTTCTGATAAAACCAATACGATTACGATTCCTTTTGAAAACAGTACGCTACTATTATGTATGGATAGGGAAAACAAATACATTACGCCTTTTATAAACTATACGCTACAACTCTTCGAAAGTAGTAAGGCAATGGTAAACATATCTCGCCAAGAACAGCAATGGAAAGATGCTGTTATCATGTTTTATGAATCTATTTTACAAGCTAAAACATTTGATGAAGCTTTAGAACTAGTGACGAAAGGGTTTATCAATTACTTACCATTTGAACGGTGCGGAATTTTTTCTTACTCTCCGAACGATGAGGTAGGAATTGGCTTATCCGGTCATCGTTTTGACATTAAGGCAATTCAAGGGATTACAGAAGATGTACGGAATCTGCCTTTAATCAATAATGGACTTGAATTACTGCGATTGTTTGGGAAGGGGATGAAATTTCTGCAACCTCTTTATATTTCTGATGCCAAAGACAGCTTCCCAGCTAATTATGTTCAGAAATTTCAATTAAAATCAGTTGTCGTTGTGCCAATTTTTAAAGCTTCAAATAATAGACTTATAGGAGCAGCT
Organism: Virgibacillus sp. 6R; assembly: GCF_001895305.1. Lineage (NCBI taxonomy): Bacteria > Bacillati > Bacillota > Bacilli > Caryophanales > Bacillaceae > Virgibacillus > Virgibacillus sp. 6R. The sequence goes on from NZ_CP017762.1 coordinate 3,954,204, forward strand.
ACTCTTGATCAAGGAGCTAACAGTAAATTTACTATTTCAGAAGATATGTATTCTGCACTGATTAAATTTGGACAAAGTTCTGGAGAAATTATCGGAGAATTTAAAAATAAATCACCATTATTAAGTCAACCATTCCATTTATCAATAAGAGAGATTGAAGTTTTAACATTGATGGCTGAAGGAGAATCAACAAGCAGCGCTGCTGATAAATTGCAACTAAGTGAATACACAGTACGTGATTATATTACAACAATTATGCGGAAAATGAAGGTGAAAAACCGGACGCAAGCTGTAGCATATGCAATAAGAAGTGGAATCATATAGTTTGAAAAAAGAATCTTTTTCCAAATAAGGAAGAAAAGCTGATGCAAAGAAAATAATAGGGGCATTTAAGAAAGATTATCCAACCATGGCTGGCTTATTTTTTATCTTAAATCATTGTTATTATTCTATTTTTTCTGTAAAATATAACATAGGAAATACCGGGCTCTTAATTATAAATCCGACCATGCGCCATTGCATAGTTGTGTTCCAGTAAGGTTGTCCTAAATTTAGAAATAAAATAAGTGTATATTTTTTACAGTACACCGCTGAAGATGATAGTAGTTTTATTTTTTCTTTGGCATTATTGCTTGTTATATAGAGATATAAGATCTTGTAAACGTATTGCTAACCTCATATCTCCTTCTACTTTGAGCTTACCACTTAAAAAAGCTTTCTTCCGCTTAATTTTCCGGTAGCAAGATAGGTGAAGTGCTCTGTCTTCATATGAAGGGTACAATCTGCTTTTTCTGCAATTCCTTCTATGACAAAACTGTTTTCCTCTCGTATTACCAATTGATAAGTAGTTGAATCACTGTTTTTGAAGTTAAATTGGTATACGGCATCCATGTCCTTTATAATGGATGACTTCTCATTTATCGCTTCATTCATTTGTTGGAGGATTCGTCCAGCTTCTAACATCTACATTGCCCCTTTCTAAAATAGTATTTAGCTTATCGTATATGATTGTTTCATTGTTTACTATCCCGAAAAATATAGGATATATAGATATATCTGAAAAACCCCCCCTAGATTTGTATGCTTTTCTTTATACAACATAACGACACATTAGAAGTATTGCTCCCTGGAAAGAGAAGTAAGAGAACTAAATAACAGAGGATGGTGAAAATATGGATAAAAAAACAAGTTTGTTATATCCAAAACTTGCCCAGCAATTAGAGGGAAAGCTTTTACTGCGCGAAGAAATCCCTTTGGAAGACTCGCTATTCGATTTTTTACTTGAAAAGAACATACTTACTCCAGTACCCTCCATCATTACAACACTATTCACCAAAATTTGTCAACGCTGTGGAAATCGCACAAAATCCCAATTTGCAAAGATACATGATGTCAATAGGAAACAAGTCATCTGGTACTGCCGAAATTGCCTTATAATGGGTCGAATAATTGAAACGGAGCCGCTATACCGCTGGAATGGACAACCTTTTCCTTGGCAAAAACATGAAGCTGCTTGTACTTGGGAAGGTCAGCTTACGAAAGCACAAGCGAAGGCTTCGGAAATGGTACGACGTTTTATTTTACAGCAAGAATCGTCACTGTTGATTTGGGCTGTTTGCGGATCTGGAAAAACAGAGATGTTATTTTCTGGAATCGAAGAAGCATTGCGACAAGGAATGCGAATTTGTATAGCTACGCCAAGAATAGACGTGGTAAGGGAATTACTCCCCCGAATACAACAGGCTTTTTCAGCAGTAGCCATTCAGGCATTATATGGGGATAGCGGTGAAAAGCAAGGTACGTCACAAATCATCATCGCATCAAATCATCAGCTATTACGGTTTGAACATGCGTTTGATGTCGTCATCATTGATGAAATAGACGCTTTCCCTTATCACAAAGATGCTTCGTTAGCTTTTGCGACAGAAAGGGCATTAAAGCCTTCTGGTACAATGATATATTTAACCGCAACACCTAGGCAAAAGCAGCGAAAGAAAATGCAGTTGAAGCAATTAGCGCATGTTTTTGTACCAACTCGTTATCATGGATATCCACTCCCTGTCCCCGTAACGTGCATGTGCTTTGCTCTTCAGAAAAATTTGCACAAAGGAAATCCACCTCGTGCCTTTATCCAATGGCTCCGTCTGAGACAAAATCAGCAACGGCAGCTGCTGATTTTCCTTCCGACTATTGCTCTCACGGAAAAAATAGCTAGTAATTTAAGTGAACTGCTTATTCATGAAGATGTTATCAAGCGTCCAGCAGAAATTTCTTCTGTGCATGCTTCTGATCCAGATAGAGAGCAAAAAATTTCCCTGTTTCGTGAGAAAAATCTTTCTGTATTAGTAACGACGACGATTTTAGAAAGAGGTGTTACTTTTCCATCTGTTGATGTGGCAATTATCCATGCAGGTCATTCCGTATTTGATGAAGCTGCGCTTGTTCAAATTGCAGGAAGGGCTGGAAGGAGCGTAGACGATCCGACTGGCGAGGTGGTCTTTTTTCACGATGGAAAAACAAATGCAATGATCCGAGCGGTTCGTTCGATTAAAAAAATGAACCGGATAGGGGGATGGTTATAACTTGAAATGTTTATCCTGTCACAGCAATATTACAACTGAAGTAACCTGGAGAACGTTTTTCTATCCAACATCTATGAAAATATGTAAATTATGCAATCATTTACTCCCTGTGATAAGCGGGTCGCGTTGTTTAAGATGTAGTCGAAGAAGTGATGTGCCAAAGTGTATAGACTGTTTACAGTGGGGGAAATTTCCCGGGAAGGATACTTTAAAATGTAATTATTCAATTTATCAATACAATGAATTTATGCAAGATATCATAACGAAATGGAAATATCGAGGGGATTATGAGCTAGGATATATATTTAAAAACGCATGTCGTACGCATTTCCGGAAAATGATGCAAACGACTGCTAAAACGCATCTGGCTATTCCCATTCCTTTAAGTGTAGAAAGACAAGTGGAACGCGGATTTAATCAAGCCGAAATGCTTGCACAATTTTTGCCTATTCCAAAAGCTGCTTACTTACAACGGGTGACCAGTGAAAAGCAAGCAAAGAAAACGAGAAGTGAAAGGATGGAATCAGCGAATCCGTTTCGATTAAAAAAACCTATTAACAAACCTGTTATTTTAGTCGATGATATATATACAACAGGTACGACTTTAAGACATGCTGCAAAGGTGTTGATAGAGCATGGTTGCCCTGAGGTAATCTCCTTTACGCTTATTCGAAGTTAACATGTAGACATGTTATACTAAAAAATAATGCTTGAAGCGTTTCAGTATTTGATTTTGAAAGTGAGGGAATGATTTATGGCAGAGTTAGCAAACTGTTCTCGTTGTGATCGTTTATTTTTGAAAGGAACACGTTCTATTTGCCAAGATTGCTATCAAGAAGAAGAAAAAGCGTTTCAAACGGTTTATCAATTTATGCGTCAGCGAAAAAATAGACAAGCGACGATGCCAGAGATTATTGAAAACACAGGAGTAGATGAGGAGTTAATTATTAAATTTATTAAAGAGAAGCGATTATTACCATCAGAATTTCCTAATATAGGCTACCCATGCAGTCATTGCGGTACCCGGATCACTGCAGGTAATTTATGTGTTTCATGTCGGGAAAATCTAAAAAAAGATTTACAACAGTATGAACAAAAAGAAAGAAAGATGGAAGAGGAAAGAGAAAAACAAAGAACGTATTACATGTTTGATGATTAAATGGGCAAAGAAGCATGCCGGTATGATATGTTAAAAGATGTGAGACTAAAAATGGGTATTTCAGAACTTTTATCCCATATCTAAGGTGCTGTAAGACTCCTACTTCAGGAGTTGGATAATCTGTACTGCAACAAGTCTAAGTGGGAGATAACAGCACCTAAATGCCCGATTTCGTAAAAAGCATTTAGGTCATACCATTACAGTATTAACAAGCCGTGGGGGATGAATGAAAGCTCCTACTGATTGAAGATTCGCTTTATCGGAATATAAGATCCCATAAGACCCTGCTTTGGGGAATCCGAGAGTGTAATTGGGTTATAACGGTACCTAAATTTTCGATTCATTCAAGTGCCTTCTTTTGGTCATACCCTTGCAGCACTAACAAACAATGGTGGGATAAAAGAAAAACCTCACGGATTGAAAGTTGACTTTTTAGAAAAGTTAGCACGTTTTTTTACCTCAGCTTTTGAATAATCGATTTAATAATTATTTATTTTACCCGATAATAAAAGTAGAGTAGCATATTGCCAACGGAAACTGTCTTTAAAGAGGTGAAGTGGAAGTGAAAATAAATGGACCTAATCAATCCGACTTTAACCCGTACCATAAGCAGCAAATCCCTAAACAATTGGAAGTTAAACGAGAAATGAAAAAGGATCAATTGGAAATATCAAGTAAAGCAAAGCAATTGCACAAGGGACATAAGGAAAACGAAGCGAGAACTGCTCATGTAGAGCGGTTAAAAGCAATGATCGAATCTGGTGATTACAAGATTTCTTATGATCAGACAGCACAGAAGATGATTGATTTCTTCTCTGGTAAGTAAATGAGTCGTATAAAGGAGGGATTTGCTTGAGCCTACAATCCATTTTGGACCTATTGGAACGACTGTTGCATCTGCATATGGAACTAATAGAGCTCGCAAAGAAAAAAACAGAGGTTGTAAAGACCGGTGACGTAGATACATTATCATCTATTTTAGCAGCGGAGCGGAAGCAGATCAGAAAAATTGAAAAAGCCGAGAAGGAAAGGCAACACGAAATGGCAGCTTGGTTTGCAGCAAATCAGTGCCAAGATCAGGATCACACTGTTACGACGCTTTTGTCGCTTGTGAAATCCGGAGAAGAAAAAGAGAAGCTAGTGGAGTTAACCACTCTATTAACAAAGTCTATGACAGAGTTGAAACAGCAAGAACAGTTAAATTATATGTTAATTCAGCAATCTTTACAGTTTGTTCAATTTTCTCTTAATGTGATGAATCCATCGATTCAATCAGTGAATTATGGAACGACTGAAAATCAGACGAGATCTGTAAAACAGTCATTATTTGACTCAAAGGTTTAATAGGAGGTCGAGAGATGAGTAGTTTTCATGGATTAGAAATGGCAAAACAGGCGCTATTTGCTCAGCAGTCAGCGCTATATACAACTGGACATAATATTTCAAATGCCAATACAGAAGGTTATACGAGGCAGCGAGTGAATTTTGAAACGCTGAGTCCTTATCCTGCAGCGTCTAGAAATCGCCCGGAAATTCCTGGTCAAATGGGAACAGGAGTTGAGGCAGGCTCTGTTCAACGTGTACGCAATAAGTTTTTAGACTATCAATTTCGTTCTGAAAACGGAAGATTAGGGTATTGGACAACGAAATCAGAAGCGCTAAGCAAGATGGAAGCACTTTTAAATGAGCCGTCTAAAAATGGGCTAGCAAAAACGATTGATAAATTCTGGAATTCGTTACAGGATTTGGCAGTGAATCCTGGTAATACAGGAGCACGATCAGTTGTTGCTAATCGCGGATTGGCGGTTGCAGAAACGTTTCAGTATCTATCAAAATCTTTAACGTCGCATCGATCAGATCTTAAAAATCAAATCGGTACGTCTGTGGAAAATGCAAATTCTTTGTTACGGCAAATTGGCAGTCTTAACGAGCAAATTAGTGAGCTAGAGCCGCACGGTTATTTACCAAATGATTTATACGACCGTCGTGACAAGCTTATCGATGAATTGTCAAATATAATGAATATAAAAGTTACATACTCAAAGAGCAGTGAAAGTTCACCTCATATTGCCGATGGCATTGCTACTATTGAGGTTGTAGACAATGATGGCAACTCTTTTCAGCCAAACGTCATTTTAGTAAATGGAAATCCTGGTCAAGAACAGATAAATGAATTGACAGTGGAGTATGGAAATGATCCATATGCTCCGGTTACTAGTTTTAATGTAAATGGCGAACAACTAAATATCCTTGAATCTAATGGTTCTTTAGGGGGTTTAATTGCTTCTTATGGCCATGATATAGATGGAGACGGTACGATTCAAGGTACGTATACGGATATGTTGACTAATTTAGATAAAATGGCAACTACGATGGCTAAAGCGTTTAATAGTGTACATAGAAATGGAAAAGCGTTGGACGGTACGGATGGAGTTGACTTTTTCGTTTTTAAAGACAGTGAAAGCGGAGCTGCTGGAATTACCGTTAACCCAGATATAATGGAAGAACCCGATTTGATTGCTGCAAGTACGAATGAAACGAATGGAGAAGGGGCTAATGCACTAGCTCTTTCCAAAGTGTTTAATGATAGATCACTAGAGGGGGACCCTCTGGGCGAAAATACTTCTATTAACAGTTTTTATGACTCCCTAATTGGGGAGATGGGGGTACAAGCAGAAGAAGCTAATCGTATGAACGAAAATACTGCCATTCTTCGAGCGCAAGTAGAGAATGAGCGGATGTCTATAAGCAGTGTATCCTTAGATGAAGAAATGTCGAATATGATTAAATTTCAGCATGCATACAATGCTGCTGCTAGAAGCATGACGACCATCGATGAAATGCTCGATCGTATCATCAATAATATGGGAATTGTTGGGAGGTAGATGATAGTATGCGAATTACCCAGAGTATGCTTTCAAATAATATGTTACGAAATTTGTCCAATAGTTATACGAAGCTAGATACGTATATGGAGCAATTAAGTACAGGCAAAAAAATTAATCGCCCTTCAGATAATCCGGTTGTTGCAATGAAAGGGATCAATTATCGTAGACAGGAAAATGAAGCAGAACAGTATTTACGAAATACAGGTGAAGCGCGTAATTGGATGGATAATTCTGATGCTGCGCTTGATAAGGCGACGAAAGCGATGCAAAAGCTGCGTGAATTGGCTGTGAAAGCAAGTAATGGAACGAACGACAAAGAAGAATATGCGAGCATGAAAGAAGAGGCCAAACAATTAAAAGAACATTTAATTAGTTTGGCGGATACGCAAGTAAATGGCAAATATATCTTTAATGGAACGGACACGACGAATTCACCTTTTGATAAAAATGGTGTCTTCTCTCCTAATACCGATCCAGTAAATATCCCAATTTCCGCTGGCTCGGAGTTACAAGTTAACATGGATGGAGAAGCAGTATTTGGAAATGGGTTATTTGATAAAGTTGATTCATTTATTCAAAAGCTTGAAAATAGCGATATGGAAAATATAGAAGAGACGATTGGTGAAAGTATTTCAGAGCTCGATTCTGGAGTCAACCAAATTATTGATGCAAGAGCAGGGCTAGGGGCAAGAATGAATCGGTTGGAACTGGTGGAAAACAGGCTGGGCGATCAGAAAATAATGGCAACAAAAATGATGTCAGATAACGAAGATGTTAATTTTGCTGAAGCGATAACAAATTTAATCAAGCAGGAAAGTCTGCACCGAGCTGCATTATCAGCAGGTTCTCGAATTATCCAGCCTTCCCTTGTTGATTTCTTGAGATAACAATAAAACCCTGTCCCAGTTTGGGTCACAGGGTTTCCGTTATGTAGAAAGGAAACGGTTAGTTATGAAGATACCGAAACTGAAAATGACATCGCAAATGGCACAAATTGAAATTCAACAAACAGCAGCGAAACAAACGATCCGTCAGCCGAAAGCAGAAATGTCGATTCAACAGCCAAAGGCAGAAATAAAGATGCGCACAACGCCTGCTAAATTGACAATTGATCAAACAAAGGCATTTGCTGATATGAATCTGATGTCTATTTTTCAACGCAATTACCAATTTGCAAGCGATGGAAAGCAGGCTGTACTAGAAGGAATAGAGAGACGCGCACGGCAAGGATCAGAGCTTATGAAGATTGAACAGAAAGGGAATCCGCTTATTTCGCAGGCAAAGGCAAATGCACAGCCACCTATGAAAAGATTAGGGATCACTTTCATACCATCTGTTTTTTCTGTAAAAACGAGCTATCAACCGTCCCAGCTTAAGATAGAAGTACATACTAAATCACCGGTTATAAATATAAAACCAAACGCTGCACAACATGATTATGAGCCGGGCGATGTGACCACAAAGATGAAGCAATATCAGGATTTAAAAATAGAAGTGGTAAACAATTAAAGTTATTTTTAACTGGATGAAAAAGCGGGACGACTGAAAAATGACGGGGTTTTCATTTCTGTACTAAAGTATGCGATTCAACGAAACAGATGGAAAGGGGAGACACGACATGCGTATGGATACAAAATATTTTGGGGAAGTGGACATTTTATCTACGAGCATTATTCATTTCCCTACAGGTGTATTAGGTTTTCAGCAGGAAACAGAATTTGTTTTACTTGATTTTCCTAATCCATCTATATTTCAAATATTACAATCTACGAAATCCAAAGAAACTGCCTTTATTGTAATAAATCCATATCATATGTATCCAGATTATACATTTAAACTGGATGAAAGCACTGTACAAGCATTACAATTGATTGATGAATCCGACATTATGGTTCTATCGATTGTAACTCTGAAGGAGCCTTTTAAGGATAGCACGATGAATTTACAAGCGCCCATTATTATTAATGCAAGCAAATTATCTGGGAAACAGTTTGTAATTAATACGAATGAATATATGACAAGAGCGCCCATTACCATTAGCGATCCTTTAATGGCGAAAGGAGAATAAGCATGCTTGTATTAACTCGTAAACGTAGTGAAGCCATTCAAATTGGTGAAGACATTGAAGTGAAAGTGCTTGGGATTGAAGGGGATCAAGTGAAGATAGGAATAAGTGCTCCTTCATCTGTAGATATTTATCGGAAGGAGATTTATTTGGATATTATGCATGAAAACAATCAAGCTGCAAACATACCAAATGAATTAGTAAATTTATTAAAGAAAACATAGAACTTGTTCATGTGGCATGTTGGATAAACGGTAAATAGAGCCGAGTTAAATTAAGCTGAAGCTTTTAAAAAAACCGGTGTGACGTTGCTTTCCAATGTTCATCATTTCGGTAGTTTCTAAGTCATGACAGACAGATAAAAAAGGAAGCAAATTAGATCAAAGTTCCATTTTACAGCAATTTTTCAGTAACTCTGTTAAATAATCGCTTTAATAAGTTCCCTGCTGTTCCGATATAAAAATAAAAAGGTTGTGAAGCAGATGGATATGCGATTAGAACGCGTTGTTGCCGGATCACATCCTAAGTTACAAAGTCAGAACGACCGGCTAGTGGTTATGAAAGAAGCAATGAAAATCAGTGACAAGCAGAGTAACGGTGACCAAGGACCCTCTATTGTTGTAACGAAAGATAAGTTAAAAACAGCTGTAGAAAGATTGAACAAATTTATTGAACCGTTACGGACAGATTTACGATTCAAATATCATGAAAAGCTGAACGAATATTACGTGGCAGTCGTTAATCCGTTGACAGACGAAATTATTAAAGAAATTCCGCCTAAAAAAATGTTAGATATGTATGCGGATATGGCAGAGTTTATGGGAATATTAATTGACGAAAAAATTTAGGACATGTTTAACATGTGTACAAGTAACGTTTAGAGCGGGTTTTGAACAACCTAACATAATTAATGCGTAAAAGGTGGAGAAGTATGATGGTTATGCGTGTTGGTGGCTTGGCAAGTGGAATGGATATTGAAGCAATCGTAGATAAGTTAATGAATGCGGAACGAATCCCATTAAATAAATTGGAGCAGGACCGTACGAAACTCGAGTGGAAAAGGGATGCATTTCGAGAAATTAATAGTAAACTAACTGAGCTAGATAATTTAATGATTGAAATGAAAAAAAGCATAGCATATAACGCAAAGAGTGTTAGTTCCTCACTGCAAGATGCCGTAACTGCAACAGCGAACGCAGATACTGCTAATGGTACATATCAAATTAAGGTCAATCAATTAGCAAGTACGGCTATTAATGTGAGTAAAAACGAATTGACTATCAAACCGACAGATAAACTAACAGCAGGAGAAAAAGTTACATTTAATACAGTGAATGAAAAGGGGGAGACGCAAGAGTATACATATGAAATTAAAGCAGGTGATACATTATCAGATGTGTTAAAGAAAATATCGCGTGACGATAATAATGTTCGCATGTTTTATGATGAATCTAGTAATAAAGTAATGATGGAAACAACAAGAACGGGTAATTATCGAGATGGCGCTGAAATTCAATTTGCCGAAGATTCATTTTTAGCTGAAGTTCTTCAAATGGATATGAGTAAGGAAAAAGGCGGAACGAACGCGAAATTTGAGTACAATAATAGCGGGTTAGAGATGGAGTCCAAAACAAATTCCTATAAGTTAGGCGATAAATTGACATTTGAATTTAAGCAAACGACAGATGGTAAAAATGCAAGCCTTACGGTTACAAATGATGTAGAAGCTTCGTACGAAAAGATCATGAAGTTTGTTGATAAATATAACGAAGTTGTTGAAGCGTTAAATAGTTCGCAGCTTGAGGAACGCTATCGCGATTTTCTACCATTAACCGAAGAACAGAAGAAAGATATGTCTGAGAGTGAAATTGAGCTGTGGGAAGAACGGGCTAAAAGTGGACTGTTACGTGGTGATACTACAATATCTGGTGGATTGTCTAACTTGCGTTCCAGTTGGTATGCTAAGGTGGAAACTGGTGGTGAGTATACTTCATTAACTCAGGTTGGGATTCAAACATCTAAAGACTACTTAGATGGTGGGAAGCTAATCGTTAATGAAGGAAAGTTAAAATCAGCGCTTCGTGAGAATCCTGCAGACGTTCAAAAGCTATTTACTAATAGCGATGAAGGAGAATCACGTGGACTCATTCAACGTTTAGATGATGCCTTAGAAGTTACAAAGAAACAAATTGGTAAAAAAGCTGGCAGTGTGCTAACACCTTCATTGGAAAGCTATACGTTAGGGAAACAAATGAAGGAGCTAGATGAACGCATAGAGGCTTTTGAAACTCGGCTTACACAAGTGGAAACCCGCTACTGGAAACAATTTACTGCGATGGAAAAAGCAATATCTCGTATGAACCAACAGTCAGCACAGCTATTGTCCCAATTCGGTGGTGGCATGTAATTAAGATGGGAGTGAACAGTATGTCCTTCAATAAACAACATCAAGCTTACCAAAACAACGCGGTTAATACAGCATCGAGTTCAGAATTAACCTTAATGCTGTACAACGGTTGTATTAAGTTTATCAAACAGGCAATGAGAGATATAGAAGGCAATCAGTTCGAAGCTAAAAATACCAATATCCAAAAGGCGCAAAATATTATTCGTGAGTTGATGATTACTTTAGATGTGGAAGTGGATATTTCACACCAGTTTATGTCACTTTATGAATATATGTTCCACCGATTAACGGAAGCGAATATGCACAATGATAAAACCGCTTTGGAAGAAGTGCTGGAATTTGCTATCGAGTTTCGCGACACATGGAAGCAAGTTATCTTGCAAACAAGAAAAAATCAATATACTAAAGGTGCTCATGTATAATGAACCGTTTAATATCCCTATACAACATAACCGAAGAATTATATGACCTCCTGCAACAAGAAACGGATTCTAAGGAACGAGAAGCCCTAATTGCGAAAGTGAATAATTTAATGGAGGAGCGAGGCGAGCAAATGGATTTACTGTCACCCCCGTATTCAGAAGCAGAAAAAGCAACAGCTCAAGAAGTGATTCGATTAAACCAATTGATTGAACAATGCATGCTTTCGTTATTTGATGCATTAAAACTAGAAATGAAACAGATGAAAAAACAAAAACAGTCGAATCGTAAGTATGCTAATCCTTATGAAACGATACAAGCTCGAGATGGAATGTTTTTAGATCGAAAAAAATAAAACCATTGCAATGAACTAAAACGTCTAAAGGTCACACATAATCCATTTGTAAACCTACTGTAAATAGGTTAGATATGTATGTAGCAAGGGTTTTACGATTTAAATTAACGGTTCATTAACATTTTAATAGTTTTAACAGGAAATTTGATGGAAAACGTTGTATAATGAGAGTATCAGGAGAAAGGAGGACACTGATATGAACTTTAACATACGTGGTGAAAATCTTGAGGTTACGGAAGCTATACGTGATTATGTGGAGAAAAAAATAGGCAAACTAGAAAGGTATTTTGATACTCCACCAACTTCCGAAGTACATGTGAATTTAAGTGTCTACAATGATGAGCAAAGGATTGAAGTTACGATCCCGATGACTAATTTGCTACTACGCGGCGAGGTACAGCATGTCGACCTCTACGCAGCTATTGATTTAGTTGTCGATAAACTGGAAAGACAAATAAGAAAACATAAAACTAAAGTGAATAGAAAATTCAGACAAAAAGGATCTCCAAAGCATGTTTTTGCAGAATTGGAAAAAGATGCTTTGAATGGGGAGCAGGAAGAGGAATCTTCTGAAATAGAAATTGTTAGAACCAAACGGTTTGACTTAAAACCAATGGATTCAGAAGAAGCGGTGCTACAAATGGATATGTTGGGTCATTCGTTTTATGTTTTTGAAAACGCTGTGAACGGTGATACTAACGTTGTTTATCGCCGAAAAGACGGAAAATACGGATTGATTGAACCGAACGCTTAAATGATAAAAATAGGTTTGAAAATAAAGTGAATCTTCAATTAATGGGGGATTTTCATTCATCCCCCACTAATTGTTAGTAGTCCAAAGGCATGACCCTCGTACGAAATAGGGCATTTAGGTGCTGCTATCTCCCACTTAGACTTGTTTATCCACCCCTTCAAGTGGGAGTCTTACAGCACCTTATATGCGGGGTGAAATTCAAAAAAGAAGAAGACCAGCTGTTTTTACAGCTGGTTTTTGGTATTCCAAAAAAGTGATTACTAAGTAAAATAGACAAGGAGAGGAATTAACATATAGACTGATGTCTAATACTAAAAAGTTAATCATCATTCTATGTTTCTTTTAGAAAGTTGAAGTTAGTGAAATAAGAGAGTACGACCGATTAGAACTATGCAATAAGAAATCAAATTAGGAATTGAATCAATCAGAGATTACTAATCTCAGTAAAAAATGTCGAAAATTGGTGTCGAAAATACTAAATTCAAAAAACGCTTTCATAATAATGGACAAAAAAACCAAAAAGGACCTTTTGGCTAGGTGTTTTATCCTGTCTATTGAAGAATAATGTCGACTTTATACCTAAAATTAAAAATCGACGATTAGCTTAATCAAGTTCGTATGTGATATAAATTATATAAGAGCAGGAGGTGGGTAATTGGAACAAGGTGAAACTATTCGCTTACAGCAACTTTATCAAAAAGTGGAACAGCATGAGAGAACAATCAGCCAACTTGTGGAGATTATAGCTGTGTTAAATCGACAAATAGCAGTACTAAAGGAGGGAACAATAAAACTAGAGCGATAAAAGTCTCCCTGTCACATCTCCCCGTACTAAAGCAAGAACCTCCATATATCCTCTGTTATCCTCTCTAAAAAGAGTGGTTCATCCCCGGACCACTCTTTTATATTTGTAGGAAGTCGCTGGGGGTTTTTTATGTTTTTTGGTAATTACATTATTTCATACACCAGGAAACTATAAAATGAGGTGCTTGTGGATAACGAAATAACCGGATAGCCACGTTCGGCTCCATCGCCCAGCAACTAGGCGACCGCCAAGTTATTCTAATGCTAGAATATGGACTGTTGCGCTGCCGTAGCTTTCCTTGTTCTATGGAAATCTAGCAGTCGAAACTTCCTTAGGAAGCTGTTCTTTGCTTCTTAGGAAGTGGAGGCTCTCGCTGCGAAAAGTGAAGGCGATACACTTCGGCTTTAGGAGTAATCATTTTTCAAGAAAATTCATTAAATTGTATAAAAGCAAGAAAATACATGACTGACTTGTTTTTGTGTTCCAAGTTGTCATCTATCTTTAGAAAGTGTTATGATAAATGTTGGATGAAAATATTTAAACTAGCAATATCCATATATGCTCTGTCCATTTGATTTTAAATAAAAAATGTATAGGCAATATGGTATCTAAATGAATTGAAATTCCTTATTTTTGATAAATATTGAGGTGCTGCATAAATGGCTGGAATATTACAGAAAATTTTTGGTGATGGAACGCAACGACAATTAAAACGACTACAGAAAATTGTCGACCAAATTGAGGCGTTAGAACCGGAAATGGAAAAGTTTTCCGATAACCAATTACAACAGAAAACGAAAGAATTTAAAACTAGATATCAAAATGGTGAGTCCCTCGACGATATGCTTGTGGAAGCATATGCTGTTGTTCGAGAGGCGGCAAGACGTGTATTAGGTATGCGTCCGTTCCAAACACAGTTAATGGGAGCTATCGCTTTACATGAAGGCAACATTGCTGAAATGAAAACAGGGGAAGGGAAAACATTAGCTTCGACGATGCCTGCGTATTTAAATGCAATAGCTGGTAAAGGCGTGCATATTATTACGGTAAACGATTATTTGGCAAGTCGTGATGCAAAGGAAATGGGCGTACTTTACGAATTCCTCGGTTTAACAGTTGGATTAAATGGCAATGGTCTTACAAAAGAACAAAAACGGGAAGCTTATTATCAGGATATTACTTATGGTACAAACAATGAATATGGATTTGACTATTTACGTGATAATATGGTCTTGTACAAAGAACAGATGGTCCAACGCCCATTGAATTATGCAATTATTGACGAGGTTGACTCTATTTTAATTGATGAAGCGAGAACACCATTAATTATTTCGGGATCTGCGAAAAAATCGGCAAGCTTATATCAGCAGGCAAATGCTTTTGTTAACACATTGACGAAAGATGATTATTCTTACGATGAGAAAACAAAAGGTGTTCAGCTTACAGAAGAAGGAATTAATAAAGCAGAACGCTATTTTTCTATCGAGAATTTGTTCGACTTAAATCACGTTTCTTTAACGCACCACATTAATCAAGCTTTGAAAGCACATGTTTCGATGCATCGTGATGATGATTATGTGGTGGAGGAAGGCGAAGTGGTTATCGTCGACCAATTTACTGGGCGTCTCATGAAAGGACGTCGCTATAGTGATGGACTTCATCAGGCGATTGAAGCAAAAGAAGGTCTGCAAATTCAAAATGAAAGCATGACGTTAGCTTCTATTACGTTTCAAAACTTTTTCCGCATGTACAATAAACTTGCTGGTATGACGGGTACAGCAAAGACGGAAGAAGAAGAATTTAGGAATATTTATAATATGGATGTTATCGCCATTCCAACAAATAAACCAATTATCCGTGACGATAAACCAGATTTAATTTATAAGACGATGGAAGGGAAGTTTCGTGCGGTAATTGAAGAAATCAAAGAACGCCATAAAAAAGGCCAGCCGATTCTTGTAGGTACCGTTGCTGTTGAAACCTCCGAGCTTATCTCAAAAATGCTGAAAAAGGCTGGCATTAAACATGAAGTATTAAATGCCAAGAATCATTTTCGTGAAGCTGAAATTATTGAAAATGCGGGTCAACGCGGGTCGGTTACAATTGCTACTAATATGGCCGGGCGTGGTACAGATATTAAATTAGGCGAAGGCGTTGTTGAATTAGGTGGGCTTGCTGTTATCGGAACGGAACGTCACGAATCAAGGCGTATTGATAACCAGCTACGCGGACGTTCTGGCCGGCAAGGAGACCCTGGTGTTTCTCAGTTCTATCTGTCTATGGAAGATGAACTTATGCGTCGATTTGGCTCCGATAACTTACGTTCGATGATGGATCGATTAGGAATGGAAGACTCCCAGCCAATTGAAAGTAAAATGGTTTCCCGTGCTGTGGAGTCAGCGCAAAAACGAGTGGAAGGAAATAACTTCGACGCTCGTAAAACGGTCTTATCTTATGACGATGTATTGCGAGAGCAACGTGAAATAATTTATAAACAACGCTTTGAAGTTATTGATGCCGAAAGTAATCTTCGCGAGATTATTGAAAATATGATCGCATCCGCATTAGAACGTGTTGTCGCAACACATACCCAAGATGATGATGAAGATAATTGGGATTACAAAGCGATTGTTGATTATGTTACAGGAAACCTACTTGATCCTGAGCAAATAACGGAAGACGATCTCAAAGGGAAAGATCAAGAAGAAATAACGGAATGGATTATGGAAAAAGTAAAAGTACGTTACGATGAAAAAGAACAAGAGTTGACCGAGGAGCAAATGCGTGAGTTTGAAAAAGTGATCCTGCTCCGTACAGTTGATACGAAATGGATGGATCATATTGATCAAATGGATCAGCTTCGCCAAGGTATACATTTACGTGCATATGGACAAAATGATCCGCTAAGGGAGTATCAACTAGAAGGATTTGCGATGTTCGAGTCCATGATTGAAAGTATCGAAGAAGAAGTTGCCAAGTATATTATGAAAGCAGAAATTCGTGATAACCTTCAGCGTCAGGAAGTAGTGAAAAATACACAAGCTGTTTCTGGAGGACAAGAAGAGAGAAAAAAAACACGTAAACCATTTGTGAAGCAGCAGAATGTAGGAAGAAACGATCCTTGCCCTTGTGGTAGTGGCAAAAAATATAAAAATTGTCACGGAAAATAAGTATGTCAAAGCACTCCGAATACGGGGTGCTTTCCTACCGCTTAGACAATAATCAAATGATAGAGGTGATTGCATTGGAACTTACAGATATTAGAAATGAATTAGATAAAATGAGTAACCGAATCAATGACTTTAGGGGGTCTCTTTGACCTAGAAGCAAAAACAGGACGTATTCAGACTTTAGAATTACAGATGACTGCGCCTGAATTTTGGGATGAACAAGATAAAGCGCAACATGTAATAAGTGAAATGAACCACCTAAAAACGTATGTCAATAATTTTTCTAACCTTGAACAGCAACATGATAACTTAGAGGTTTCTTATGAACTTGTTAAGGAAGAGAATGATCAGGAATTATTGGAGGAATTAATTGAAGAACTCCAATCTTTACGTAACCAGCTAAATGACTTTGAGTTACAAATTTTATTAAGTGAACCTTATGACGCAAATAATGCCATTTTAGAATTACATCCTGGAGCAGGTGGTACGGAATCACAAGACTGGGGCAGCATGTTGTTACGGATGTATCAACGCTGGGCTGAAAAAAAGAATTTTCAAGTGGAGACACTAAATTACTTAGCAGGTGATGAGGCCGGAATTAAAAGTGTAACATTGCTTATTAAAGGGCATAATGCTTATGGTTATTTAAAAGCAGAGAAAGGCGTCCATCGCTTAGTACGAATTTCTCCATTTGACTCGTCAGGGCGCAGACACACTTCATTTGTTTCATGTGAAGTAACTCCGGAAATGACAGATGATGTCGATATTGAAGTCAAATCTGAAGATCTAAAAATTGATACGTACCGTGCTAGTGGTGCAGGTGGGCAGCACGTAAATACGACAGATTCTGCTGTCCGTATTACACACGTACCGACGAATACGATTGTTACTTGTCAAAATGAACGTTCACAAATAAAAAATCGTGAAGCAGCCATGAAAATGCTCAAATCAAAATTATATCAGCTGGAGATTGAAAAACAACAACAAGAGTTAGCAGAAATTCGTGGAGAGCAGATGGAGATTGGCTGGGGAAGTCAAATTCGTTCTTATGTTTTTCATCCATATTCTATGGTGAAAGACCATCGCACCAACGTGGAAATCGGTAATACACAAGCTGTAATGGATGGGGAAATTGATCCATTTATCGATGCATATCTTCGGCAACAAGTAAATTAAAGTCTGAATTGATTTTTCATAAATTAGTCATAAATGGCTTTACGTGTTGCTATAGCAGCCTTTAACATTTGCAGATAGCAATATTTGGCATTGGGAAGTGTTTTAAAACAGCAAAAATTGGTTATAATAGAGTTAATGAATCATTAATCAATATTTTGTTAGGGGGATTTGCATGATGAAAAAGTGGTTGTTAGCAATGCTGTTTGGCACAGTGTTGGTACTAGGTGCATGTGGGGGCAACGATGATGATAATGCATCCGAAAAGTCAGCAGATAAGGGAGAAACGCAAACAGAAGAAGGTGGCTCCGTAGATACCGCAGGCGCTGAAAAAATATATGAAAGCAATTGCGCAAGTTGTCACGGTGCAGATCTAAGTGGTGGTAACGGACCTGACTTAACGAAAGTGGGATCTGATTACTCTGCTGAAGAAATTGCAGACATTATTAACAATGGTAAAGGAAGCATGCCAGCAGGGATGGCAACTGGCGATGACGTTCAAGTGCTCGCTGATTGGTTGGCTGAAAAGAAATAGTAGATATAAGAAACAAAGCTTACTTGTTTTATGCCAAGTAAGCTTTTTTTAAATAATAAGAAAGTATAAAGTTTGTTGCTTTGGGATAAGGGAATAACTGAATAGCCACGTCCGGCTTTAGCGCCCAGCAACTAGGCCACTTCACGAAATCGCCCTCGATAAGTCATCATCGGGCTAAGAGGAAGGCCGACTAAAAACGGGCTTGCCGCCCGACGTCGGCATACCCCAGTTTTAGTGGCATGATTCCTAAATCTTTAGTTGATTCGTTCCATTCGCTACGTTGCTGAACGGGCGCTTGCGCCTTTGTTCTTGTATAGGAACCTATAATATGAGGTGCTTGTGGATAACGAAATAACCGAATAGCCACGTCCGGCTCCATCGCCCAACTAGGCGACTTCACGAAGCCGCCCTACGATAAGGCCTCATCGGTTCGTTACGAAGAGGAGGGCCGACTAAAGAAGGGCTTGCCGCCCAGACGTCGGCATACCCCAGTTTTATTGGCATGATTCCTAAATCTTTAGTTGATTCGTTCCATTCGCTACGTTGCTAAACGGGCGCTTGAGTCTTTGTTCATCTGGAAATGTAACGAAAGAACGGTTCCCACTTTCTTTGTCCACATTCGATGTCTCTCCTCTAATAAATAAACCACTTATCCAGCAATAGTTAAATATATCCATCAGCAAGAATAGTGCTAAGTACCCTTGATTTTCTATAAAATGACAATATATTTCATAAACTCCTACCCTTGAAATATAAATGTAATAATTTTATGTCTAAAAATCGTGCAGAAAGATGTTATAATAATATGGAATCACTCCTTACTACTTTTCACGGAGTGATTATTTGATGAATAAACTTGGCACGCTACAATAAAAAATAAAGGTGATTTTTTAATGATAAAAATGAAAGATGTATGTAAAACATATGATAATGGAGTTTCAGCCCTGAATGAAATAAATATAGAAATTGATCGTGGAGAATTTGTCTACATAGTTGGCCCTAGCGGCGCAGGAAAGTCTACATTTATTCGGCTTGTAGTCCGTGAAGTAAAACCAACCAAAGGAACGATTTATGTCAATGATGTTAATGTAAATGAATTAAAAGAAAAGAAAGTGCCGCTACTTCGGAGAGATATTGGTGTCGTTTATCAGGATTTCAAATTGCTTTCCAAACTAACAGTCTATGAAAACGTTGCTTTTGCAATGGAAGTGATTGAATCACCTCCAGCACTTATTCGAACAAGAGTAATGGAAGTACTTGATTTAGTTGGTTTAAAACATAAAGCTAGATCACTACCACAAGAGTTATCTGGCGGTGAACAGCAGCGCGTTTCCATTGCACGTGCTATTGTTAACAACCCTAAAATTGTCATTGCTGACGAACCCACAGGTAACTTAGACCCTGATACATCATGGGGAATTATGAAAGTATTACAGGAAATCAATGATAGAGGAACAACGGTTATTATGGCGACCCATAGTAAGGAAATTGTCAATACCTTTAAAAATCGTGTTATTGCAATTGAAAATGGAGTTATTGTAAGAGACGAACATCGAGGTGAATACGGCTATGAAGTTTAGAACATTTATGCGACATATACGAGAAGGGTTTAAAAATATTAGTCGTAATGGCTGGATGACAATGGCTTCAATTGGTGCAGTGACAACGACATTAATTTTAGTTGCTGCCTTTTTGGCATTAATGCTTAATTTAAATCAAATGGCAGATAACATTGAAAGAGATGTGCAAATTGATGCCATGATTACCCAAACTGCAAACCAAGAAGATATTCAAGCTTTAGGAGAAGCAATTAAAAAAATTGACGGTGTTGATTCAGCTGTCTTTTCTTCTAAAGATGATGAACTGAAGAAATTGATTGACAGCATGGGAGAAGAGGGACAAGCATGGGAAATGTTTGAACAGGACAACCCATTGAATCATGTATATATTGTAAAAACCAAAGACCCTGAAGATACAGCGGCTGTGGCAGAAAAAATTGAACAGATGGACGCTGTACAGGAAGTGGTGTACGGACAAGACGTTGTCAAAAGATTATTTGAATTTAATAAGTACGCAAGAACCATTGGCTTAGTATTGATTATCGGCTTGGTATTTACTGCGATTTTCTTAATCTCAAATACTATTAAAATTACAATTATGGCTAGAAGCAAGGAAATTGGGATTATGAAACTAGTAGGTGCAACGAATGGGTTTATTAGATGGCCATTTTTCGTGGAAGGGTTATTACTAGGTGTATTAGGATCTATCCTTCCAATTGTTATTGTGCTAACTGGGTATTATTACTTGCAAGACATTGTTAGCCAGCAAACGACCTATAAATTTATTAAGATTTTACCATACTCTCCATTCGCCTTTCAGCTTTCGGGAATTGTACTAGCTATTGGAGCAGTCATAGGTGTATGGGGCAGTGTGATGAGCGTAAGGAAGTTCCTTAAAGTGTAAGTTAAATCAATCAACAGCATAGAGAACACAGTTGGTAGAGGTGTCTCTGACATCTCTACGGTGTGTAACATACAAAACTACGGAGGGAAAGGTGAACAAACAATGAGAAAGTTTCCAGTCCTATTGTCAACCATTGTTGCAGCTTCAACTATCACATTATCAACAACTTCAATTTCCGCACAATCGACAGATGATTTAAATAAAAAAATTGATGAGTTACAACAGCAACAAAAAGAGCTTGAACAAAAACGAAATAATTTACAGAGTGACTCTCAACAAACAGATAAAAAGATTAATAAAAACCTAGATAAACAAGATTCCGTAGAAAAAGAAATCAACTCTATTGACACTGACTTGCAAGCAACTTTAAAACAAATCAGTACAAAGGAAACGGAGATAACCAAGACGAACCAACAAGTAGAAGAGTTGACAACACAAATTGAACAATTAAAGAAGGAAATTGCTTTATTAAAAGAACGTATTAAAAAGCGTGAAGCGTTATTAAAGGATCGCCTTCGCAACATCCAGCAAAACGGTGGCGGAATGAAATACATAGAAGTAATTTTAGGATCTAAAAGCTTCGGCGATTTTATTAGTCGCTCTTCCGCTGTAAATACGATTATGGATCAAGATAAATCGATTATGGAACAGCACCAAGCTGATAAAGTAGCGGTGGAAAAAAACAAAATCGATGTAGAAAATAAAAAGACTGAAGTTGAACAGAAGAAGCAGTCTTTACAAAATCAAAAACAAGATTTAGTTGCATTAAAAGGGCAGTTGGATAATCAGCTATCGAAAAAAGAAACATTAATGGCTAGTTTGAAAGATGAACATGAAGAATTGGAAGCATATAAAGTAAGTGTGGAAGAAGAGCAGGAAATATTAGCGCGGCAAGCGGAAGCAGCTGAAAAAGCAAAACAGCTTGCTCAGTCAGAGAAAAGTGAACTAGAGCAGTTAGCTAGAGAGAGAGAAAAGCAACAAGCAGAACAAAAAGCTTCTCCTTCCAAGCCAAGTAATTCTCCAGCTGCTAATAATACTCCAAGTCCTAATCAAGAATCAGGATCCGAATCGGGATCAGGATCAGGATCAAATACGGGTTCAACTCCAGCACCACAAAATAACGGAGGAGTGTTGAATTATCCTATTTCGGCTCCGATTACTTCCCATTATGGTGCGAGGTGGGGAACAATGCACCACGGAACGGATTTTGGAGCCCCAATAGGTACGCCAGTTCGCTCTGCAGCATCTGGGGTAGTTATTATGACAAATACGGAAGCACAAGCAGGTATGTCCGGGTATGGAAATGTTATCTTAGTATCGCACAATATTAATGGACAATCTTATACGACTCTATATGCACACTTGAATAGTATTGGAGTGAGCCAAGGACAAACTGTAAGTGCTGGTCAAGTGATCGGTGCTAGTGGCAACACGGGACAATCCACTGGTCCACACTTACATTTTGAAGTGCACCGTGGCGGCTGGAATGGTGCTAAAAGCAATTCCATTGACCCAATGAGTGTATTAAATTAACTGTGTAGAATATGGAAAAGACATCAATCAATATGCGATTCGATTGATGTCTTTTTTGATTGTATAGCCTATAAAATGAGGTGCTTGGAGATAACGAAATAACCGACTAGTCACGTCCGGCGCATGAGCCCAGCAACGATGCGACTTTAGAAATGCGCCCTACGATAAGTCATCATCGGTTCGTCGCCTCACCGTGATTCCTTTTTCTTTAGTTGATTCGTTCCATTCGCTCGTTGCTAAACGGGCGCTTGCGCCTTTGTTCTGATAACATGTATAATAACATCATAAACATGGGTAGAAATGAAAAGTATCTCATTTATTTCATGCAACTAAAGATTCACTTGTTGAATCAGCTTACTATGCGTTGTATTAAAGGATAAGGAGTTAAATTGGAAATGCATCTTTTTACAATGAATGCTAACAGCAAATAATGTACTATTTTATTTGAATACAGGTATATTACTTATTTTTTTACAACATATGTTAAGCTAGTGAGGGGTAAATTTATAAGTATGCCAATGAATCTTAGCTGAAATTTGTGTGTGCTGCAGGAAGATAGTTTCAAATGTTAAACGAGTTGAGGTGGAAGAATGAAATTAAGGAAGTTACATATTGTACTGCTTTTTATACTAGCGTTGGCTGTTGGTCTAGTTGGTGGTTTTGCAGGTGTGAAACTAGCCCAGAAGACAGTACCGGCTGCTCAGCAGTCCATTGATTTAAGTGGCGATTCAGAATCCAATGAATCCGTACCTGAAAATATAGAAAAAATAGATCAAGCCTTTCAATTAATCAAAGAAAACTACTTGGAAGATGTTGATGACAAGCAGTTGACAGAAGGTGCTATTCAAGGGATGCTTTCAACGCTGGAGGACCCATACAGTTCTTATCTTGATGCAGAAACAATGAAGAAATTCAATGAACAGATTGAGTCTTCCTTTGAAGGAATTGGAGCAGAAGTGAATAAGGTGGGAGATGTTTTAACCATTGTAGCACCTGTTAAGGATTCTCCGGCGGAAAAGGCAGGATTAAGACCGAATGATCAAGTGCTTAGAGTAGATGGCGAAAGCCTAGAAGGGCTTAGCCAAAACGAATCGGTTGCGAAAATACGGGGAGAAAAAGGAACCGAGGTGGAATTAACCATTCGCAGATCAGGTGTTTCTGACCCATTTAAAGTAGCGATAGTCAGAGATACCATTCCACAAGAAACGGTATACAGTAAGATAACAAAAGTAGACGGCAAAAAAACAGGCATTTTGGAAGTAACCAATTTTTCCGAGCGCACAGCTCAAGAGTTTAATGAACAGTTGAAGAAAATGGAAGATGACGGTATTGAAGGTTTAGTTATTGATGTTCGAGGAAATCCTGGTGGGCTGTTAAATGTCGTTGAAGATATGTTAAAGCAATTTGTCCCAGAAGATATGCCTTATTTACAAGTAGAGGATCAAAATGGGAAAAAGACACCATATTACTCTGATTTAAAACAAAAGAAAGAATACCCAATTAGTGTGCTTATTGATGAAGGAAGTGCTTCTGCTTCTGAAATATTAGCTGTGGCAATGAAAGAAATGGGCTATGATGTAGTGGGCCAACCAAGCTTTGGTAAAGGAACCATTCAACAGGCGGTCCCGCTAGGAGATGAAAGTACAATTAAACTCACCTTCTCCAAATGGTTGTCACCGAAAGGCAATTGGATTCATGAAAAAGGTGTTGAACCAACTGTAAAACAAAAACAGCCCGCATATTATTATACAAGCCCTGTACAAATTAAGGATCCATTGACGCAAGACCAAACTGGGGATAAAATTAAAAATATACAAGTGATGCTAAAAGGGTTAGGTTATGATCCAGGACGTACAGATGGTTATTTTAGTGCAAAAACAGCAAAAGCAGTAGAAGCTTTTCAGCAAGATAATGATTTATCCTCATCTGGTAATATAGACGAAAAAACAGCCAAATTGATTGAAACGAAAGTGATTAATAACATCCGTGAAGGAAAAGATGATCAACAGCTGGAAACAGCATTGAAAGAAGTGTATCAGTAATTTATGTTCAATAATCAATCCGCGAGTACCCCTCGCGGATTTTTCCCAGATAGACTTATACGTTACGCGGGCAATAGTAGTGATGTCAGCAAAAGTATTTGCCTGAAGATTCACTTTATTAACGTAAACGAGATGGTAGCAAAGCAGACAGAGAAAATATGATTAAAAAAACGACGCCAAAGTTAAAAGTTAGGCTTGGCTTGTGAATTTATTGCAATGCAATTTTGGCACTGAGGTGATAAACTTGTTGGAATCATGGTTATTGGAAAGTGCAAAAGGGATAGGAAGATTATTTTTAAATCCTTTATTTTATTGGGCATTTATATTGATTATTTTTACAGGAATAAAGCGGATTAAACGAGAAAGAGAAGATTTCGGCATTAAAGTTTATGATTTGTTCTCCGAATGGAAATATACTTGGGGAGTTTCCATTATCATGGGCTTGTTCATTTCTGCCTATACGATAGGCGTAGGTGTAGTGCTTACATATCCTGTTATTTTGCTTCTGGGTGCAGTTGCTATCCTGCTCAGTCTAACTGGTAGGCTTAGTCTACTATCGGCAAGTTATATCATCGGGATAGCCTATTTGATCTTATTGTTTGTACCCAAATGGGTAGATTTACAATCCATACTACCTTCTTCTATGAGTATGAATATTCATTTCTCAGGATTAACCAGTTTATTAGCCATATTGCTGCTTGCAGAAAGTATTATGTTATTTCGTGCAAGAAAGGGTTTGACCTATCCAGAGCTGACACTCAGTAAGCGAGGGGGCTGGGTTGGACAACATCACTTAAAGAAAATGGCTGTCATTCCTTTTTTTACACTTATCCCAACAGGTTCACTAACTCCTTTTGCAGACTATTGGCCTTATTTTACTTTGAATGATGAAACGTATAGTCTCATTCTTATCCCGTTTCTGCTTGGCTTTGATCATATTGTACGTGCTCACGAACCTTCAATAGCAGCTACAGAGCTTGCTCGGTCTACATTGTTACTAAGTTTATTAGTAGGTATATTTGCTTTTAGCAGCATTTATTATTCTGTTTTTTCGCTTATAGCAGTTTTGTGTGCTATTTTGGGAAGAGAGCTGATAAATTATCGTTATCGTATAAAAGAACAAAATAAAGCAGGCTATTTTCAATCAACAGATCAAGCATTAAAAGTGCTCGCTGTGCTCCCAGATTCGCCAGCTGATCGCCTGGGGATAAAAGCCGGTACATTTATTACTAAGGTGAATGGCACAAGAATTAATCAACTCGAAGCATTCTATCATGCTTTGCAAACAAGTGGAGCATTTTTCAAACTAGAAATCATCAATAAAGAAGGAGAAGTGGAATTGCTACAAGGGGCATGGTATCAAGGTGATCATCATGGATTAGGTTTATTTTTTACCTCTCCCCCACACAACAAACAAATCAATAATACAGCAGAGGCTGAAGGATAACCTTGATAGTTATTTTGCATAAGAAGGTTACTTCCCATACACAAGTAAATATTGTGCTAGGAGAGTGCTTCCATCTTTTACCTACTAGAACCTGATTTATTTCTGATATGAATACAGAAATAAGTCAGGTTTTTCTTAAAGAATAAGAAAGTATAAACTTAGGTGCTTATGGATAATGAAATAACCGAATAGTCACGTCCAGCGCATGAGCCCAGCAACGATGCGACTTCACGAATCGCCCTACGATAAGTCATCATCGGTTCGTCGCTAAGGGGAAGGCCGACTAAAAACGGGCTTGCCGCTCAGGCGTCGGCATACCCCTGGTTTTAGTGGCATGATTCCTAAATCTTTAGTTGATTCGTTCCATTCGCTACGTTGCTAAACGGGCGCCCTGCGCCTTTGTTCTTGGGCTCGTATTTTAAAAGATAGTGGAATGGGGGACGACGCATCGATAAGGATGCTTTGTTCATTGATATGGGGGATGGTTTTTAACACCATTATTATATATTTTTCTGTAAGGAGGTATCTTATTTCTGCTTTATGTATTACTGTGTGCTTTTATTCTCATATTTAATACAGTAATAATATTGAAAAAATGATACAAGCTAGTAAAGAAAAAGAAGTGTTGGAGTTGAGTACCTCATGTTCATTAGGAATTTCTTATTATATTTCTGGGGGAGTATCGACCCTGTTTATTTTGCTTGTTCGAGATTAACGTATATTGTTGGACCTAATCAAAAAAGAACGTTACTGCGAGCTCGATTAACTAAATATAAAGGGGCAACAGTGATTCTTTCTGATGGAACAGTAGTAGAAAAAAATGACGTGTTAGTCAAAATACATTTACACAATGTCAAATTGCTTAAAGAATTGTGCAATCAGTCCAATGATATAAAACGAGCTGTTACTATTTATCATAGTGTAAAACAAGCGATGCCAAGCTTGGCATCGTATATAGAGACACACCCTGAATATGGAAGAGTAAAGGGAATTATCGGTATTACAAACTTGTCTAAAGGAGCAGAGAAACTAGGATTTGAAAAAAAGCCTCTACAAAATGTATTTTATCGTACATTTAAAAAGGCAACTTTATTTCCTATCAATATCCTAACGGGTAAAAAAACAATGAAACCTGTTTATTTATTTATGTCAAAAGGAAATTTATTAATGAGATACGGAAATCAAAATAAACGAATTTACTGACGATGGGATGAAACCAATGAAGCAACTACAACCATTAGACGCATTATTTCTTCCTTTTTTACAAATTCCAAGTGGACACCATCATGTAGCAGATGCTTTAATAGCCGAATATAAAAGTATACACCCAAGCCACCATTACGAAAAAGTGGACATATTTGGGCATGGATATAAAAATCTGGAAAAACTAGTGTCTTCGACGTATTTGACATGGATTAAGTACTTTCCTAAAGGGTATGATCGATTATATTCTTACTTGGTGTATAGACAGGCAGCGGAAAAGAGAACAAGACAGTGGCATTATGAGTCTCTATTTCGTCCAGTACTGCAAAAAGTCTTGAAACAATCCGAACCGAAAATACTGTTTTTTACACATGCGTTACCTTCCAATATGGCGAGTATTTTAAAACAAAAAGGAAAGTTACACGCCATTACGGTGAATGTGTATACGGACTTTTTTGTAAATTCTTTGTGGGGGATAGCAGGGATTGACTACCATTTGGTCCCTACATCCTCTATGAAGCAATTTCTATTGCAATCAGGAGTACAGGACAATAAGATTTTTGTTACAGGTATTCCCATACATCCTGACTTTTATTGTACATATAGTCAACAAAGTAAACAGGCGAGCCGCCAATTATTAGTATCAGGCGGGAGTTTGGGGACAGGAGGTATGGAGCGTTTGTTGGCAGAGGTTCATTTATCCTCAGATACACATGTATATGTATTATGTGGTCACAATGAACAATTATATCAAAAGCTTGTTTCCAAAAATGATCGTCATATAACCCCATTACGATATTTGACTTCAAAACAGAGAATAAATCAATTATATGAGCAGGCCGATGCTGTTATTACTAAACCAGGTGGTGTTACTGTAAGTGAGTGCCTCATAAAACGGAAACCGCTATTTATTTACGACGCATTACCGGGGCAGGAGAGGATTAATTTACATGAATTAACACGTTTAGGTTTAGTACAACAAATAGATAAAAACAAAGCCATTGGAAAGCAAATAGCCGATTACTTTTCTGATCATCATAAGCAACAGCAGTTTTATAAACAGCTGAATCGCTACTTTCAAAATATGGAGACTGATTCTGTTGCAACCATCATTGAACAGATAACAGCGGAGGAGCGCAGGGTCTAAAAGGATATTTTTATGTAGGCGGATAAGGATGTTTATTCATGGTAAAGATAAACATTTTCCAACGGCTACATCAAGCGGGATATGATTTCAACTGTAGTTTGTTTAAGTAGACAATCGAGTAAATCTACCCCTTTTCTGGACATAAACATTGCTTTATCTCCTTATGAAAAAATTCAAACGAGGGCATGGATTTCAGCATACTTAAAAACTTAAAAAATAATGATTGCTAGGTAAAAGCACGCAGCGCGAAACCTGTTTGCGCTGCCTATTTTAGTGGGAAAATGTATCAGAGCATTGCTATAGTTAACTTAGCATGCGTATTTTACACCTGTGAATAAGGCACAAATTTTTAATAAGCCCTAATCAGTGAAGAAGGTATTGGTGACATTAGGAATGGTTACTCATGTTTTTGCCATCACTGATTTGAAATAGTGTAAAATCATGAGTAAAATAAGTTGATTGTATATTTCCTTTATCCCGTTTCAGGAGTTGGATAATCTTGTACTGCAAAAAGCTAAGTGGGAGATAACAGCACCTAAATGCCCTATTTCGTAAGCAGTCTTTAGATCATACCATTACGGTACTAACAAGCCGTGGGGGATGAATGCCCCCCTCTGATTGAAGATTCACTTTATCAAACCGTAAGGGAATTATACGATGGAGGAAAGGGAATGACTGTAAAGACTAGTGATTCTATATGTTTAAAATAAAAATCGAATATCTGTTCGTTTTTCTGTTAACATAAATAGGATTTATGATAGAATAAGTATTAGTTAATGACGGATCGGAGGAGAAGCTAGTGGAAAATAAATTTGAGCTAGTTGCCAACTATGAACCAAAGGGCGATCAGCCCCATGCGATCAGAGAAATTGTGGAGCGAATAAAGGCTGGACAGAGACACCAAACGTTACTAGGTGCAACTGGTACAGGGAAAACCTTTACGATGTCCAATGTAATTAAAGAGATAAACCGGCCAACGTTAGTGATTGCACATAATAAAACATTAGCCGGTCAATTATATAGTGAGTTTAAGGAATTCTTTCCAAATAATGCGATAGAGTATTTTGTTAGTTATTATGATTACTATCAACCTGAAGCATATGTGCCGTCAACAGATACGTTTATCGAAAAGGATGCGAGCATTAATGATGAGATCGATAAACTAAGGCACTCCGCTACATCTGCACTGTTCGAACGACGAGATGTTGTAATTGTAGCAAGTGTATCGTGCATTTATGGTTTAGGTTCTCCAGAAGAATATAAAAGTCAAGTACTTTCTATTCGAACAGGTATGGAAAAGGATCGCGATCAATTGCTACGTGAACTTGTGGACATTCAATATGCCAGGAATGATATCAATTTCCAACGCGGTACCTTCCGAGTTCGCGGAGATTCGGTAGAAATTATTCCAGCTTCTAAAGAAGAACACTGTATTCGAGTCGAATTTTTCGGGGATGAAATCGATCGAATTCGTGAGGTGGACGCTCTAACCGGTGAAATTATTGGCGATAGAGAACATATTGCTATATTTCCGGCATCTCACTTCGTAACCCGAGAAGAAAAATTAAAGCTGGCCATTAAAAATATTGAAAAGGAATTAGAAGAGCGCTTAAAGGAGTTGCGTGACCAAGGCAAATTGTTGGAAGCACAGCGTTTAGAGCAGCGAACAAAATATGACCTAGAAATGATGCATGAAATGGGATTTTGCTCTGGAATCGAGAATTATTCACGTCATCTTACTTTACGAGAAGCGGGGGCAACACCATATACATTACTTGATTTCTTTCCAGAGGATTTTTTAGTTATGATTGATGAGTCCCATGTCACATTACCGCAAATACGCGGTATGTTTAATGGGGACCAGGCTCGGAAACAAGTACTTGTAGATCATGGTTTTAGATTGCCATCCGCATTAGATAATCGCCCCCTTCGTTTTGAAGAATTCGAAAAAGCAACCAACCAACTCGTATATGTTTCAGCAACTCCGGGTCCATATGAACAGGAGCACTCTCCAACAATGACGGAACAAATTATTCGTCCAACTGGCTTATTGGATCCTGAGGTGGAAGTACGACCAATTGAAGGACAAATTGATGATTTAATTGGAGAAATCCATATACGTTCGGAGAAAAATGAACGTGTGCTTGTTACAACATTAACGAAAAAAATGTCCGAAGACTTAACAGATTATTTAAAAGAGCTGGGTATAAAAGTTGCCTACTTACATTCAGAAATTAAAACATTGGAACGAATCGAATTGATTCGTGATTTACGCGTTGGCAAATATGATGTTCTAATTGGCATAAACTTATTACGTGAAGGGCTTGATATTCCCGAAGTATCGTTAGTCGCTATATTAGACGCGGATAAAGAAGGTTTTTTACGTTCGGAGCGATCGCTTATTCAGACAATGGGACGTGCTGCGCGTAATGAAAATGGGATGGTTATTATGTACGCAGATAAGATGACCAACTCGATGCAGGTTGCAATTGATGAGACGTACCGCAGACGGGAAAAACAGATAGCCTATAATGAAAAATATGGCATTACACCTACAACAATTAAGAAAGATGTACGAGATGTCATACGGGCAACTGTTGCAGCTGAGGATCAAGAAACCTATGAAAGTAAAACGAAAAGCGTTAGCAAGCTAGCAAAACAGGATAAAGAAAAGGTCATTGCCAATATGGAAAAAGAAATGAAAGAGGCTGCGAAAGCATTAGATTTTGAAAAAGCAGCTGAACTTCGAGATATAATACTTGAACTGAAAGCAGGAAGGTGATCAAATGCCTAGTAAATATATTACGATTCAAGGGGCTAAGGCTCATAATTTAAAAAACATTGACGTAAACATACCAAAGAACATGCTGGTCGTCCTCACCGGACTGTCTGGTTCAGGAAAGTCGTCGCTCGCTTTCGATACAATTTATGCAGAAGGACAAAGGCGGTATGTAGAATCTTTATCGGCTTACGCAAGGCAATTTTTAGGACAAATGGATAAACCGGATGTAGATGCTATTGAAGGTCTTTCACCAGCGATATCTATTGACCAAAAGACAACGAGTAAAAACCCGCGCTCAACAGTTGGAACAGTTACGGAAATATATGATTACTTGCGATTATTATTTGCGCGCATCGGGCACCCAACCTGCCCGAAACATGGGGTGGAAATTACTTCACAAACAGTAGAGCAGATGGTAGATCGAATTATGGAGTACCCGGAGCGGACGAAAATGCAAATTTTAGCTCCGGTAGTTTCAGGGAGAAAAGGCGAACACGTTAAGGTGTTTGAAAAATTAAAGCAAGAAGGTTACGTTCGGATTCGCGTAGATAAAGAAATGCGTGAAGTTACCGAAGAGATTAAGCTAGAGAAGAATAAGAAGCACTCCGTCGAGGTCGTTATCGATCGGATTGTCGTGAAGGAAGGGATCGAGGGGCGATTAAGTGATTCCATCGAGACCGCTCTAGCTTTAGGCGAAGGGAAAATCATGGTTGATGTCATTGGACAAGAAGAAATTACATTTAGTGAAAATCACGCTTGTCCAATTTGCGGGTTTTCCATTGAAGAATTAGAGCCACGCCTCTTTTCGTTTAATAGTCCGTATGGTGCGTGTCCGACTTGTGATGGATTAGGTACAAACTTGGAAGTCGATTTAGACCTAGTCATCCCCAATTGGGATAAATCATTAAATGAGCACGCACTTGCACCTTGGGAACCGATCAGTTCGCAATATTATCCTCAGTTGCTGAAAAGTGTTTGTGATCATTATGATATCGATATGGATATACCTGTGAAGGATATACCGAAAGAGAAAATGGACAAAATTTTATATGGTAGCGGGAAAGAAAAAATTCATTTCCACTATGTAAATGACTTTGGAAATGTACGTGATAACCATATTATGTTCGAAGGGGTCGTGCATAATGTAGCAAGGCGTTACAAAGAAACGAGCTCTGATTTCATTCGTGAAAATTTAGAAAAATATATGGCGCAAAAGAACTGTCCTACATGTAAAGGATACCGTCTGAAAGAAGAAGCATTAGCAGTTCGAATTAATGGCAAACACATTAGTGAAGTGACTGATTTTTCAATTGTAGAAGCGCAAAGCTTTTTCCAAGCCTTAGATTTATCTGAAAAAGAAATACAAATTGCCAAAATGATCTTAAAAGAGATATCTGATCGACTGGAGTTTTTGAATAATGTGGGCTTGGACTATTTAACGTTGTCGCGATCATCAGGAACCCTCTCTGGTGGAGAAGCTCAGCGTATACGCTTGGCGACGCAAATTGGTTCAGCATTAACAGGAGTTCTCTATGTGCTCGATGAACCTTCTATTGGTTTACATCAGCGTGATAATGACAGATTAATTGGAACGCTGCAACGTATGCGAGATCTTGATAATACACTTATTGTTGTGGAACATGATGAGGATACGATGCTGGCTGCTGATTGGCTGATTGACATCGGACCAGGTGCCGGAGAGCATGGGGGAGAAATTGTTGCGAGCGATACACCAGAAAAGGTCATGGATAATGAACAGTCATTAACGGGGCAATATCTGTCTGGTAAGAAATTTATTCCTTTACCTGCAAAAAGAAGGAAGAAAGACAAGCGTGTCATTGAAGTGGTAGGGGCTGAGGAAAACAATTTACAGAAGGTTTCAGCGAAATTTCCAATTGGCTTGATGACCGTCGTTACCGGAGTATCTGGCTCGGGAAAAAGTACGTTAGTTAACGAAATATTATATAAGGCATTAGCTAAAGAGCTTTACACCGGAAAGCATAAACCTGGAAAACATAAACAAGTAAACGGAATAGAGCATATTGAAAAGGTCATTGATATAGATCAATCACCAATCGGTAGGACACCACGGTCAAATCCTGCCACATATACAGGAGTATTTGACGATATTCGGGAAGTCTTTGCGCAAACAAATGAAGCGAAAGTTCGAGGGTATAAGAAGGGTCGATTTAGTTTTAACGTGAAAGGTGGTCGTTGTGAGGCTTGTCATGGCGATGGCATTATCAAGATAGAAATGCACTTCCTTCCAGATGTCTATGTTCCATGCGAAGTTTGCCATGGTAGCAGATATAACCGGGAAACGTTGGAAGTGAAGTATAAAGGAAAGAATATTTCCGAAGTACTCGGTTTAACCATCGAAGAGGCACTGGAATTCTTCGCTAATATACCGAAAATAAAGCGGAAGCTACAAACCATTTTTGACGTCGGACTTGGCTATATCAAG
The DNA here is from genome assembly GCF_001895305.1 of Virgibacillus sp. 6R. Classification (NCBI taxonomy): domain Bacteria; kingdom Bacillati; phylum Bacillota; class Bacilli; order Caryophanales; family Bacillaceae; genus Virgibacillus; species Virgibacillus sp. 6R. The sequence continues at coordinate 3,987,598 of NZ_CP017762.1, forward strand.
CTCGGCCAGCCAGCAACAACTCTATCTGGAGGAGAAGCACAGCGTGTTAAGCTGGCAAGTGAATTACACCGACGATCCAATGGTAAATCTTTTTATATTTTAGATGAGCCAACGACTGGGCTGCATGTGGATGATATTAGTCGTTTATTAAATGTATTACAGCGATTGGTTGATAACGGCGATACGGTTTTAATTATTGAGCACAATTTAGATGTTATTAAAACAGCTGATCATATTATCGATCTTGGTCCTGAAGGCGGTGCGGGGGGCGGCAAAATTATTGCTACAGGCACGCCGGAACAGATTGCTAAAAAAGAGAATTCCTATACAGGAAAATATTTAAAAAATGTTTTAGAACGGGATAGGCAGCGGATGGAAGCTTCCATCAAAAGAAAAGAGCAATTAGCAACAAAGTAATATGTAATCCAAAAGTAAGCAGAGCGTGTTAAAGTTTAGGGAATTTTCCTATGCTTGAAGCACGCTTATTGATTTACAAAAGCTGTTTCCTTCTATTTTATACTGAATGTAGTGGTGTCTCTTTTTGGAAATTCGACAGCCAATAGCCCCTACTGAAAGTCATGTTTTGCATCTGAGGAAATGGAGGCACTTTACTTCCACGAAAGTGAAATGTATTCCACTTTGGGTTTAGAAACGATTGATTTTTCTAAAATCAGTGTTACTAAAGCGGCATGTGTTTATGCTTTGACCATTTCTGTTTCATTCGATAAGCTAAAGGGAGCAGAAAATGGGGAGGAACCACAATGAAACCAATTCAAATCGAACTAGTACAACAGTGGTTGGATAAATTTATAAATCAAACAGTTTATATTCATGTAGAAACGACAAATGGTGCATATGCTAGTCATTTAGATGAAAAAGCATATAATGTAGGCGCATATGTTAGAAATGTACAAATTACTTATAATCAGGCTAAAATTGTAGGAGAAGGAAACGCTTATCGGGTCGGCTTAAAAACGAACAATGGCTGGATTTATGCAGAAGGACTAACAGACTGGACGATCCATGAAGGGTCGAAAATTCTACTTGCTGGACATGATCGTGATGGACGATTAATGGTAGCATTGCAAATTAGTGAAACGCCATTTGACTATTAATTTTGAAGAAACAGGTGATAAAAATGGAAAAACATGTTGTTGTTATATTGCCTCACCCAGATGATGAATCGTTTGGCTCTGCTGGATCCATTGCAGAATTCCGTAGTCAGGGAATTCCAGTGACTTATTTATGTGGAACGCTTGGTGAGATGGGCAGAAATATGGGCAATCCACCATTTGCCAATCGAGAAACGTTACCAGAGATTCGTAAGCAAGAGTTGAAAAAGGCATGTGATGTGTTAGACATGAATTTACAGATGCTAGGTTATCGAGATAAAACGATCGAATTTGAAGATCGTACAGAAGTAGCTAACCATTTGCAGCATATTTTAGAAGAAATAAAGCCAAGTCTAGTTATTACGCATTATCCTGGTTATGCAGTACATCCAGATCATAATGCACTTGGAGCAGCTGCTATTCAAGCTGTCGAGCAGATGGAAGAAGATCACCGCCCGGTTGTTTGGGCACAAGCGTTTGCCAGAGGCTTTCAAGAAAAGTTAGGTGATCCAGATGTCATCAATGATGTAGAAGCTTATTTTGAAACGAAAATGGATGCGATCTTATGTCATCAATCGCAAGCAGGTGGCATTATAGGTGATTTAAAGGACTATAAGGCATTAGGCGCAGACGTTTTACAAGAAGCGAAAACTCGATTTGGAAAAGAAACATTTTATATTTGGAAATTCCAATAATCTAGTCTTGACAACAGAAGTTATGTATCCAAAATGAATGGAGGCAATGTTGATGAAAAGGTTATACCGTTCAGAAACTAATAAGATGGTAGCAGGAGTATTAGGTGGATTAGGAGAGTATTTTCGTATTGACCCCACTATTTTAAGGCTCTTATTTGTTGTTGTATTGTTTATGAGTTTTTTTACGGTAGCTATTATTTATCTAGTTGCTGCGGTCATTATTCCAGCTGAAGGGGAGATCCGTTAAACATGATGAGATGGCTTTTATCTATCGTCCTGAACGCCGTGGCACTTATCGTCGTTGCCCAGCTATTTGATTCTTTTCATTTAGAAGGTTTTGGCACAGCTGTGTTGGCGAGCCTCATTCTATCGATTTTAAATATCCTTGTAAAGCCCATTTTAGTTATATTGACTTTACCTGTTACCATGCTTACTTTAGGGCTCTTTCTATTTATTATTAATGCGATTACGCTTATGATGACACAAGCAGTAATGGGCAGCTCCTTTGTTATCGATGGATTTGGCACAGCTGTTTTGGCTGCGATTATTATTTCGATTATTAATGTGTTATTAAATCGGTTAGTGCAAGACTCTTTTAAGTAAAGAGAAGGAGAATCATCTTCAAAAATGATATAGCAGAAAGTATACAAAATCTTTTGGCTGATAGAGTTGGTTTTTAATATGTACGAAAAACATAACACCATGTATAAATTTGGTTGACTAGTCTGTCCCTACCTGATTAAGGAAAAAAGGTTTTAATGGATCGTAGGCATATTTGTCTACGATTTTTACACGGGATGTGCTACAATGAAGAAAACTTTTGCTTCGTTAAATATACGGCGAAGAATTGTTTTCCATTACATATGCAAAGGGTAAGCATTATAAATTGACACTCTTTACTAAATGTCATTATATTTTGTAGAATACAACAAAGTAATGTTACGCTACGTGAAATGTAGTTGCTTACTTATAGCAGGTTGCCGTTTAGCACAAGGAGGATAATGAACAATGTCAACAGTTCGCACAAAAGATTTACTAGAAAATTTTAATCTAACACTAATGGCGGGAAAAGATGGCTTGTATAGAGAAATTACGACTGGAGATATTTCTCGACCGGGCATTGAAATGACGGGTTATTTCAAATATTATCCTAAAGAGAGACTTCAACTAATAGGAAGAACAGAAATGGCTTATTTTTTGGAACTCAGTGATGAGGAAAAAGCCAGTCGAGTAGATCAACTATGTACAGATATTACTCCGGGGATAGTAGTTACAAGAAATATGGAAATTCCTCAAGTTATGATTGATGCCGCTAACGAATCAGGCGTTCCTATTTTGCATTCTAAACAAAAAACAACGCGAGTTATTAGCAGATTAACCAATTTTCTAGAAGCCAAATTCGCTCCATTTACTGCTATACATGGAGTTCTCGTTGACGTTTATGGAGTCGGTGTGCTTATCATGGGGCAAAGTGGAGTAGGGAAAAGTGAAACAGCCCTAGAACTCGTAAAGCGGGGGCATCGGCTAGTTGCTGATGATAGTGTAGAAATTCGTCAGGAAGATTATGATAGCTTAATTGGGAATTCGCCTCCATTAATCGAGCATTTGCTGGAAATACGGGGACTAGGAATCATTAATGTAATGACATTGTTTGGAGCAGGATCTGTACGAAACTATAAAAAAATTTCCCTAATTATCAATTTGGAGAATTGGGATCAACATAAGCAGTATGATCGTCTTGGCTTGGATGAAGACAAGATGAAGATTATGGATGTGGAGTTACCAAAAGCGACGATTCCAGTTCGACCAGGACGAAATCTAGCTGTCATTATTGAAGTTGCAGCAATGAATTTTCGTCTCAAACGGATGGGAGTCAATGCGGCAGAAGAGTTTTCTGAGCGATTAACAAGTATGATTGATCAAGAGACGGATCATCACTTGTAAGGAGGAAAAATATGAGCTGTTCAGCAGAACCACTAGACAGAGTATTTTTGCAAATAGGGTCTTTTCCCATTTATTGGTATGGCGTTATTATTGCTGCTGGAGCCTTTTTAGGTCTTCTATTAGCGAACCGTGAAGCAAGTCGAATTGGGATGAAAAAAGATATTATGGTTGATTTAGTGGTTTTTGCTATTCCAATTGCCATTATTTCAGCAAGAATTTATTATGTCATTTTTGAATGGGATCAGTATGCAGGTGGAAGCTGGACGGATATAGTCGCCATTTGGGAAGGCGGAATCGCGATTCATGGTGCGCTAATTGGTGCTGTTTTAACAGCTATTGTCTATGCTCGTGTGAAAAATGAATCGTTTTGGCAATTAGCAGATATTGCTGCTCCAAGTCTTATTTTAGCACAGGCAATAGGGCGTTGGGGCAATTTTATGAATCAAGAGGCACATGGAGGACCTATTTCTTCAGCTGCATACGAAAGTTTCCATCAATATTTACCTGATTTTATTATGAATCAGATGTGTATTGATGGTGTTATGTATCATCCAACCTTTCTATATGAGTCGGTTTGGAATATCCTAGTCTTTGCATTACTACTGCTGTTAAGGAGATTTAACCCTCTTCGTGGTGAAATTTTCTTAAGCTATGCGATTATGTATTCGATCGGACGTTTCTTCATTGAAGATATGCGTACAGACAGTCTGTATGTTTTTGGTGACCTGCGTCAGGCACAAGTTATTTCGATTGTGATTATACTAGTTGCGCTTATTTTAATCATTTATCGTCGTAGAACGTCCCAAGTCCGCTATTTGGATATTATGAGAGAACAATCGCTCTCAAAGAAAGCAAAATCTGCGGCGGCTAAGAACAAGAAGAAGAAAAAGAAATAAGATTTATATAACCGTTGTTCCGTATGTAATCTGGTAAGATTTCCTCTTCAAGGGCGAAAGGTGATATAAAGACCTACTTAGGAGATGACGGCACTTAAATGCCTGATTGATTAATTGGGTCTGCAAGAAATTGAACGCAAGAGGGAGCGAAAAGCAGAACAAGCGTTTTCTCATTTTTAAGGGCGCTTAAAATGTTAGTCTTTTTTTCCATGGGGACGGGGTTGAAGACTCGCGTTCAAATTTCTAGAAAAAGGTCGCTGTAGATATGATTATTGTAATATATATGTAGATTGGGATATACGGGGAGTGCGTATTATCGAGATACATTTTCGAATTAATGCCAGAGGAGAGAGGGTATAATGAAGGGAACCGTACAACGAGGGCTCAAACAAGGGTTTTTAACGACTTGGACATTAGGGAAGGTCATCTTTCCGATTACGTTAATTGTAACTATCTTACAGTTCACACCAATACTTCCTTGGGTTATAGAAAAATTAACCCCATTAATGGGATTGTTTGGCTTGTCCGGAGAAGCAGCCGTTCCATTAGTGTTAGGAAATGCTTTAAACTTATATGCAGGTATAGCGGCAATTGTTTCTTTTGAATTTACGGTAAAAGAAGTTTTTATCATGGCGATCATGCTATCATTTTCACATAATTTGTTTATTGAATCCGCAGTTGCTTCCAGAGTTGGCGTAAGCTGGTGGCTTATTTCTGGAATTCGAGTTGCTCTAGCGCTGATTGCAGGAACGGTAATTAATCTAGTATGGAATGGCGGAGCTGAGCAAGCGGTATATGGATTTATTTCCAATTCTGATCCCGCTTTAAATGGATGGATAGAAATCGCTGTACATGGATTGCAAACAGCTGCTATTGCTATACTTCAATTAGCATTTATTGTCATACCACTGATGGTTATCATGCAATTTTTACGGGAAATGGGCTGGCTGACAAAGCTTTCCAAAGGATTTGCCCCATTTACACGAGCTCTAGGTATGAAGGAAAATACTTCCATGACGATGGTTGCCGGATTAACTATTGGTTTAGCTTATGGAGCTGGCGTTATGATCCAAGCTGTAAAGGAAGATGGGGTGGAGAAGAAGGATATGATGCTCGCACTTATCTTTCTTGTTTCTTGTCATGCGGTGGTAGAAGATACATTGGTATTTATTCCACTTGGCATCCCAGTTTGGCCATTATTAATTATTCGCTTAGCTACAGCTATAATATTAACGATGATCATAGCATTTATTTGGAATAGACTAGAGAAGGACAAAAGAAAGGAACCAGCAACAAATGAGCATTCGTACAATACTTTTTGATTTGGATGGAACACTAATTGATACAAACGAGTTAATTATTGCGTCGTTTTTTCATACATTTGGGCAATATAATTATCAGTTTACTCGAGAAGAAATTATTGAATTTAATGGTCCGCCTTTATTGGATACGTTTAAGGCAATTGATGCAGAAAAAGCAGAGCGCATGGTGCAAACGTATCGAGCCCATAATATGAAGGAACATGATAACTATGTAAAGGCATTTCCTTTTGTAGAAGAAACATTGAAACAGTTAAAGCAAAACGGAATGAAGCTTGGAGTCGTTACAACTAAAATGCGTCAAGGCGTGAAAAAGGGACTGGCAACAACTGATTTGGAGCCATATTTTGATACTGTTATTACGTTGGATGATGTGAAACATCCAAAACCACACGCAGAACCAGTAATGAAAGCAATGGATAAGTTAGCGGCTGATGCGGCTACGACATTAATGGTAGGTGACAATTCACATGACCTGGAGGCAGGGAAAAACGCCGGTGTGCAAACTGCCGGTGTAGCATGGTCCTTTAAAGGGAAAGAGCGCTTAATGCAATATAAGCCTACGTACATGCTGGAAGATATGCGTGATCTTTTAACAATTACAGGAGTGTAATCCATGCGAAGAACCAAGCGTTATCCTGTTCAACATACCAATTCCTTATGGCAAATTTATAAAACTATTTCGTTTTGGAAAGTTGTCCGCAATTTTATCGTTATTCAACTGGCTAGGTATACCCCATTTTTACCCGTTAAAAATTGGCTTTATCGCCGCTGCCTAGCGATGAAAATTGGTAGACACACTGCATTTGCTCTCATGGTAATGCCAGACATTATGTTTCCTGAGAAAATAACGGTGGGGGAAAATTGTGTCATCGGTTATAATACGACGATTCTAGCTCATGAATACTTAATTACAGAATATCGGATCGGTGAGGTTACTATTGGTGATGAAGTGATGGTTGGAGCAAATACAACTATTTTACCTGGGGTGCATATTGGAAATGGAGCGATTGTATCAGCTGGTACATTGGTCCATAAAGATGTGCCTGAAGGGGCATTTGTTGGTGGGAACCCGATGCGAATCATCCATACAAAGGAAGAGAGGAATGACAAAACGAAACAGGACGAAAGCAGGTGAGCGGTTTGCAAGTGCCGACTGGTATATTACCAGCCATACGCAAGATGAAGGACTTTGATAAAGCTTTAGAAACAGGATATCCGACGATTGTCATTTTAGAAACACGTTTATCGCAGATCAAGAGTCTCGTTTCATACACAAAAAAATCAAATAAGAACATTTTAATTCACTTTGACCTAATTCAAGGTTTGAAGTCAGATGATTACGGGATGGAATATGTGCTTCGGGAAATTAAACCGGATGGGATTTTATCCACAAGAGCAAATGTAATTCGTATGGCTAAAAAGCATGGTCTGCTCGCTATCCAACGGATGTTTTTATTAGATAGTTTGGCATTAGAACAAAACTTGAAATTGATTGAAAATGCGCAGCCAGACTGCATTGAAGTGTTACCAGGGTTAATGCCGACAATGATTCAGCATATTAATGAGCAAACAAATCTACCGGTTATTGCTGGAGGTCTCATAAAAACGATTGATCAAGTAAGGGAAGCCTTAGAGGCAGGAGCTGTTGCAATTTCGACATCTAATACGGATCTTTGGTGAATCGGATAAACAAAACATTGTCGATGATCTTGCATGTATGGTATACTAAAATTAAGTTAATAGATGGACGGAGATATGGAGAAGCCGCAAAGCAGCTAATATATAGTATATTAGTCTGTTTTGTGGCTTTCTTTTTTACGCAATTGCTTTAGATAAGCATTCTCGTTACCATCTGCAGAATTATATTTTCGTCCTACTTCATACATGAGTATCCTCTAAAAAGGGTATGGATATGTATAAACAATAGTCGACAATGGGGAGTGAATGTTCATGAGTACTTTTTCAAGTTTTCACCGTCAGGATAAATTAACAAATATGGAAAATAAGCCACTGGATTTATTAGTAATCGGTGGGGGTATTACGGGATCAGGCATTGCTTTGGACGCTGTCATGAGAGGAATGAATACAGGCTTAGTTGAGATGCAGGACTTTGCAGCAGGTACGTCCAGTCGCTCAACTAAACTCGTTCACGGCGGTCTTCGCTACTTAAAGCAAATGGAAGTAAAAATGGTGGCAGAAGTTGGACGGGAGCGAGCAGTCGTATACGAAAATGGCCCCCATGTAACAACTCCAGAGTGGATGATGCTTCCATTTCATAAGGGTGGGACATTTGGTCCGTTTACCACTAATATTGGCTTATGTGTATATGATTTATTAGCCGGAGTCAAAAAATCAGAACGGCGAAAAATGTTAAATAAGGAAGAGGCACTGGCAAAAGAGCCGTTAATTAAACAAGATGGCTTAAAAGGTGCAGGTTATTACGTAGAATATAAAACAGACGATGCCCGTCTTACCATTGAAGTACTAAAAAAGGCAGTACAAAAAGGGGTTCATGCAGTAAATTATGCAAAGGCTATTGATTTTATATACGACCAAAACCAGCAAGTAACAGGTGCTGTAATAGAAGATCAAATTCATGGAAAGCACTATAAAGTGTATGCAAAAAAAATAATTAATGCTGGTGGTCCTTGGGTAGATGAGCTAAGAGAAATAGACGGATCGAAACAAGGAAAAGCACTACACCTCACGAAAGGTGTACATCTTGTATTTTCGAAAAAAGTCTTTCCATTACAACAAGCAATTTATTTCGATAGCCCGGATGGACGGATGATTTTTGCTATACCACGGGAAAATGTGACATATGTAGGAACAACCGATACGAGTTATAAAGGAGATATCGCAAATCCAACGATGACGGTCGCTGATCGTGATTATATTTTGGATGCGATTCACTATATGTTCCCATCATTAAATATTACCGCAGATCATGTTGAATCAAGCTGGGCTGGATTACGTCCATTAATTGCGGAAGAAGGCACAGACAATCCGAGTGAAATATCACGGAAGGATGAAATATTTATCTCTGACTCGGGGCTGATATCGATGGCGGGTGGAAAGCTGACAGGTTATCGCAAAATGGCGGAAGAAGCAGTAGATACAGTTGCCAAACGGTTAAAAGAGGAGGATGGCATTTTATACTCTAAATCAGATACCGTGCACCTGCCAATCTCAGGAGGAGAAGTTGGCGGTTCCAAGGGCTTTGCGAAATTTATAGTTCGAAAAACTGATGAAGCAATAGCTGAAGGAATGGATGAAGCAACTGCAAAACGCCTGATTCATCGATACGGAGCGAACTTTGATCAAATCTTGGAATTTTATCGAAACAAACAACAGGAAGCAAGTGATGAAGGTATGGATCGCTGTCTATTTGCCGAACTTATATATGCCATGGAGTACGAGTCCGCATACAAGCCAGTAGATTTCTTCATTAGACGGACAGGTTCGTTGTTTTTTGAAATCGACTGGGTGAGAGCACATCAAGAGAAAGTGATTGCATATATGGCTAAAGAATTAGAGTGGACAGAGGAGCAAACAGAAGAATATACCAATGAGTTAAACACGGCGATCGCTGAGGCTGTCCATCCACAAGCAAATAATTAACCACTTTACGGGACATCTGGTATATGCTGGATGTCCTTTGCTATATGTCTAAGAAAAGTGTCGGCTCACATAATCTTGCATAGAATTGGCAATAGCCTTGCCTTTCAACCTTAGAAGGTGAAATCCAGCAAGGGCTAAGTGAAGATTCAACTGTAAGTCAAATATCCGAATCTGCTCAGAGGTCTTTTGGTCACAACTTTTGTACTAGCAATTAACGGAAATATAAGTACTCCCGCTTTATAAAGATTCAATTTGGGATGTTTCGGCAGGTTTTTATGCGCATTACTGAACGTATATCCTCTTATTCCCTGTTGCGCTACTATATCAAACCGGTAATAAATATGATATACTTTGATCGTATGTTTACAGACTAGGGGGATATTCATGCAACAAGTTACAAGTAAATCCAATGAAAGACAAACCAACGTTCTCCCTTTTATTCCTGAAGGTGATTTTTATTTCACAAAGGGTATAGAAGCTTTTCAAAAAAGGAAATTTGATATTGCGGTGAAGTGGCTAAAAAAGGCAATTGATCACAAACCCGATGAGGCGTTATATCAATGCCAGCTATCGATTATATATACAGAAATTGGTGCATATCATGCTGCCAATGACGTTTTAATGCATGTGCTAAAGATTTCGGAGAATGTGGATTGTTATTATTTATTAGCGAATAATTTTGCTCATCTCGGTTTATTAAATGATGCGAAAAAATATGCTAATCTTTATATACAAAAGGATCCAGATGGTGAATTTAAAGAAGAAGTTCTCCATCTATTAGAATTAATCGATATTGAAGAAGAAGATGCGGACGAAGAGTTAGAGGAAGAAGATGAGCTGCTTATTTATCAGGAAACGGTTTTTTATCATATGGAGCATTATGAATGGGAAAAGGCCATCCATATTTTAGAGGAGATGCTCGTATTATTTCCAGAGCATCCGAATTCGAAACATGATTATACGCAAGCACTCTTTTTTTTAGGTCGTGAGCAACAAGCGCTTGCTATGGAACTGGAAGAAATACAATCGAATCCGGATTCACTATATGGACGCAGTAATTTAGCTTTATTTTATTACTATTTAGGCAAGGAAAAGGAATATAATTTCTATATAGAGCCATTACTAAAGGTATATCCGATTCATGAGCAACAAAAGCTGCGTATTGCTATAACAATGGCTCGAACGGGAAAGTTTGTCGAAGCGGCAAGACGATTTAAAATGTTAGCCAAAGAAAAGGTGAGCGGTCATTTGTCATATTTTCGCTTTTATGCATTAACTGCATACCATAATGATGAGCATGAAAAAGCGATTTCCATTTGGAAGGAAGGATGTAAAAGACATCCTGAATTAATCAGAGAAACAACGCCTTGGAACTAGGATTGTAGCGTCTGAGCATAATAATAGACGAATGATGTTTCGTTTATTAAGCTTAATATGGCTGAATTATTTACAAGAAAAGAGGCGAATAGAATGTCTGATATAAAAATGTACGATGTAATTATTGCAGGAGCAGGCCCAGCCGGAATGACTGCGGCTGTTTATGCCTCTCGAGCTAACTTAGCAACATTAATGATTGAACGTGGTATACCTGGCGGTCAGATGGCAAATACAGAAGACGTTGAAAACTACCCGGGATATGATCATATTCTTGGTCCAGATCTATCCAATAAAATGTTTGAACATGCAAAAAAATTCGGTGCTGAATACGCTTATGGCGATATTAAAGAAGTTGTCGACCATGGTGAATATAAAACGGTTGTTGCAGGACAAAAAGAATATCATACTAGAGCGCTAATCATAACTACTGGCGCGCAATATAAAAAACTCGGCATTCCTGGAGAAGAAGAGCTTAGCGGTCGCGGTGTTTCCTATTGTGCTGTTTGTGATGGCGCATTTTTCAAAGATAAAAATCTGGTCGTGATTGGCGGCGGAGATTCTGCTGTGGAAGAAGGTATTTACTTGACTCGTTTTGCTAACAAAGTAACAATTGTTCATCGTCGCGATCAATTACGAGCACAACGCATTCTTCAAGACCGAGCATTTGAAAATGATAAAATTGATTTTATCTGGGATACTGTGGTAGAAAAAATTAATGAAGGTGCTGGAAAAGTAGGCAGTGTCACATTGAAAAACAATAACACAGGCGAAACGTACGACCATGAAATTGATGGTGTTTTCGTCTATATCGGTATGGTACCGTTAAGTGAACCTTTTCAGTCGTTGGGGATTACCAATAAGGAAGGCTATATTCCTACAAATGAAAATATGGAAACAAAGATACCTGGTATATTTGCTGCCGGCGATATTCGAGAAAAAACATTACGTCAAATTGTAACAGCTACTGGGGACGGCAGCATTGCAGCAGAGCAAGCAATTAAATATGTTGAAGATTTAATGGAAGAGTTAAAAACAACACACTCATAGGACTCTACGTCTTCTCTTTGAAGAGGTTGTTCAAAAAGTGCACTAAAAAATGACAGTTCGAATTTCTTCGTTTTTAGCAAAGGGTTATCCTTTTCCTGCGTGAGAATGGGTTTCGAGGAAGTATATATATGTATTGTGCATGGGATTTGCTACTAAAACCGCCTATGTCCTGTGGCGGGCGGAGAAGTCAGGACATCTTTGTACAAGCGCGCTGAAAACTTCGCCGCTCGAACTCAATTGCTCATGTGCTAGTGTCAGCGCTTGAACAGGATAAGAAAAGGCGACAACAGCAATACATGCACGCAGAAAAAGTGTTTTTCTTTTTCAAGGACGCCTGAGACCTTAGCCGACCTCTTTTGCCCCCTTTTTGAACACGCACTTTAAGAAAAATTTACGTTGAGTCATTGCTTTTTAATCACGTTGTAATATTAACGCAACATTCGTGGGGTATAATGTAAACTAACTAATTGACCCCCTTTTAATAGATAGATTAGTTATTTGGCACAGATGAGAGCATCTGTGCTATTTTTTGTTTTGAACAAGTCATTTCTGTTCATGCATACGACGATGTGTATTGCGTCGCATGACAGCAGTTATTGACGTCGACTTATCTAGAGGCATCACATTTTCTGGGGAATTGTACCTTTTGATGCAACAACGATTTGGTCGGAAGTCATACGAATTCAAGCTTTTTTATCATTCAAACAGATGTTAATATGTCTGTCACAAGTGCTCTTTTAAAATTTAGATAAATAAAGATATAACTATGAAATATAAACTATATGAGCAGCACTAAAACATTTCCCCCTCCAATTGAAAGGAAGTTTTTGAATTTTGTATCGTTTCAACTTAAAAGAGAGTATCTGCATCAAAAAGAAGCTACTTATTAAAAAGTATTAAAGAGAAAGACTTGAAAACATATTGAATAGAGCTTTTTCAATTATGATAAACAAAGTCATGAATAGGGAAGTTTCATTTTCACTATAAAACTAGTATAATTGGAATGGTAGTGAAAGTTTTTATTTAGTTTCGGTTCATTTAGAGGTGATGGAAATGCAACAAGTAGCTAATTGCATAGTAATAGATCAAGAACAAATTTTAGTTTTAAAAAAACCGAAGCATGGCTGGTATGCAATACCTGGAGGGAAAATGGAGTTTGGCGAAACCATAAAAGAAGCGGTCGTCAGGGAATATAAAGAAGAAACAAATTTAACCATTCAGGATCCTAAGCTAGCAGGAGTGTTTACGTTTACTATTATAGAAGGCGAGCGACGGATCGAAGAATGGATGATGTATACATTTACCTGTAAAAGCTATCGTGGCGAACTTGCTGAATTTTGTAGAGAGGGAGAACTGGAATGGGTTCCCATCAATCACGTGCAGCACTTACCAATGGCTGAAGGGGATCGGCTGATTTATAAGCAAATCTTTGAGAATGAACATGTGGTATCTGGAGCTTTTGCTTATACACCAACAGATAAATTGATCGAGTATCGAATGGATTATTAACATGATTTAATTTGTTAACAGATAAAGCTTTGGAGCGGTAATGCTGGCCTTCCTTTTGCTTTCTATGGATAAAATAAAATGAAAAGCCGTACTGAATGAGTTCCACTTTATCCGTCGTATCATAAGTTAATAACTGAATAAGCATTATAAATCTTTAAATTCCTATGCGTTCAAATGGATTAAACAACAGGAATCTTTTTATAATCATTTTAACAGGAAGCGAATGAGAGAGGGAGACAAATCATATGAGTGAAAATCAGGAAACAAAATTAGTCATTATCACTGGAATGTCAGGTGCCGGTAAAACAGTTGCTGTGCAAAGTTTTGAAGATTTAGGGTACTATTGCGTAGATAATCTTCCTCCAACATTATTACCAAAATTTATTGATCTCATGAAGGATTCAACAAACAATATTCAGCGCGTGGCCCTCGTTATGGATTTACGTGCCAGAGAATTTTTTGATTCTCTATTTGAAGCATTAGACGTTTTAGCGGATGAAGAATGGCTGGACGAACATGTTCTGTTTTTAGATGCAAAAGATGAAAAGCTTGTCAGTAGATATAAAGAAACAAGACGTTCTCATCCGCTTGCTGTGGGAGGATTGCCGCTTAATGGAATACGCCAAGAAAGAGAAATATTGGATGAGCTAAGAGGAAGAGCACAAAGGATTATTGACACAACGAATTTAAAACCGAAAGAGCTTCGTGAAAAGATTGTTCAAACATATTCAGAAGAAGACCAAGAAGTATTTTCTGTGCATATGGTTTCATTTGGTTTTAAATATGGTTTACCGATTGATGCTGATCTTGTATTCGATGTTCGTTTTCTCCCAAATCCTCATTATGTAACCAATTTACAACCGTTAACAGGCTTAAACAAAGACGTATCTTCTTATGTGTTTCGATGGACTGATACACAAAAATTTATGGCAAAAGTACTTGATTTGCTGCAATTTATGCTTCCGCAATACAAAAAAGAAGGTAAGTCACAGTTGGTAGTAGCTATTGGTTGTACTGGTGGGCAACACCGTTCTGTAGCACTGGCTGAATATTTTGCTAAGGAACTGCAAAAAGGTTATATCACGCACGTCACTCATCGTGATATTGACAAAAGAAAGGGACATTAATGATGAATCAGGAAAAACTCCCGAACGTAGTAGTTGTTGGAGGTGGGACTGGGATGCCCGTTCTCCTTCGTGGTCTAAAGGATCTTCCAATTGATTTGACGGCATTAGTTACGGTTGCTGATGACGGAGGAAGTACGGGCAGAATACGTAATGAGATGGAAATTCCGGCGCCAGGAGATATTCGTAATGTAATTGCTGCTTTGTCTGACGCAGAACCGATGCTGATTGAATTATTTCAGCATCGATTTGATGTCTGCAATGGATTATCTGGTCATTCGTTGGGTAATTTATTATTAGCGGCAATGACTTCGATCACTGGCAATTTTAATATGGGGATTAGAGAAATATCCCGTGTCTTAAATGTCAAAGGGAAAATTTATCCAATTTCTAATGAAAATATGTCTCTTCATGCAGAAATGGAGGATGGGACAATTGTATCTGGAGAGTCAAATATCCCTTTAGCGAATAAAAAAATAAAGCGCGTATTTTTAAGTCCGCAGCCAGTAGAACCATTGCCAAATGCAGTCCGTGCTTTAAATCGTGCGGATTTAATCGTTATTGCACCAGGGAGTTTATATACAAGTATCATGCCGACAATTATCATGCCGCAAATTGTAGAGGCAATTAAAGATGCAAAAGGGCAGATTGTGTACGTGTGTAATGTGATGACTCAGGAAGGCGAAACGACGGGTTATACAGCAGCAGATCACGTCCAAGCTATTTGTGATCATATTGGTGATGCAAGCATTGATGCAATTGTTGTACATAATGAACCCATAGAGAAAGCGATACGTGAGGTTTATGCAGAAGAAAATGCTACCCCGGTTGTATATGATACACAACGATTAATTGATATGGGTCTACAGATCATCGAAGGAGATATCATTGACCCCACACAGCCTACGTTAAGACATGATAATAATAAGATTGCTTCATTGCTCTATTCACTGTTAAAAAAATGACTATACAGGACTTTAACATCATGGTGGATGAGAAACCAATGCAGGAAGAGACATTCTGTTTAGCAATAAACAGTACATTGTCTTGTATACCATGATGTTTCTTTAGACTCTTCACCGTTATCCCGAATCTAAGGTGCTGCGAGGACCCTAAGTAGATAAAAAAATATGAGTTTGGGGGAGCGGTGCCTAAGTTGGTCGGGAATGAAAGATAACTTCCGGTGATTGAAGTTTTCACTTTATAGCTGTTGTTTGACGCCCACTTATATGTAGAAGGGAGGGGATAAGTATGTCCTTTGCTTCCGAAATAAAAAAAGAGTTAACAGCAATGGAAATAGCGGATTGCTGTAAATATGCTGAACTAGCTGCATTAGTTCGGATGAATGGAGCTATCTCTTTATCCAGGCAAAAATATACGTTAGATGTACAGACGGAAAATGCTGCTATTGCGAGAAGAATTTATACGTTAATTAAAGCCATTTATGATATAAGAGTAGAATTATTAGTAAGAAGGAAAATGAAGTTGAAAAAAAATAATGTGTATATTGTTCGCTTAAATGAAGGGGTAAAACCCATATTGGTAGATCTGCATATTTTGCAGGAGCCAATGACATTTACTAGAACTATTTCGGAGACATTTATGCATAAGTCTTGCTGTAAGAAAGCTTACTTACGAGGAGCTTTTCTTGCAGGTGGATCAATTAACAATCCAGAAACCTCTTCTTATCATCTGGAAATTTTTAATTTTTATGAAGAACATAACGATTCCTTGTGTGACCTGCTTAATCAATTTGAATTGCGAGCCCGTAAATTAGCACGCAAAAACGGTTATATTGTTTATATAAAAGAAGCAGAAAAAATTACGGAATTCTTAGGTATTATTGGTGCTCATAACGCTTTGTTCAAATTTGAAGATGTTCGTATTGTCCGAGACATGCGTAATTCGGTTAACCGAATCGTTAACTGTGAAACGGCAAACCTAAACAAAACAATTGGAGCAGCATTCCGACAAATTGAAAATATCCAGTTTATTGAGCGTACAGTTGGACTAGATCAACTTCCTGAAAAATTAAGGGAAATTGCAATTCTTCGCGTAAAACATCAAGAAGTATCTTTAAAAGAATTGGGAGAATTAGTTGAGAGCGGTAAAATATCGAAATCTGGTGTAAATCACCGACTGAAGAAAATTGATGCCTTCGCAGAAAAAATTAAAAATGGCGAGTTTGTACCATAAGCTTTGCTTGTAAAATATACCATGATATAATAAATATAAAATGATTTCGATTAGATAAAAACGTTTTTTAGCAGGCAAAAGAGGCTGGGGTGTAACTAAACGGTTAACAATAAAGGCAAATAACCCACTTCTTAGCTTCGGAAATATGCGGTAGACAAAGCAGAAGGAAAGGATAATGGCGAGACCTCACTCCGTATGTTAGCACGAGAGGGGCTCGCTAGCCGCTCTCTGAAAGTGAAGTATATTTCTGGAGAGGTTATTTGCACTATCTACTATCTGTAAATAGTTCAGGATTTTAATAAAAATACTTTTTCCAGACCTCATTATGAACTTTGAATGTAGAAATAAAATGATTGGTGACAGCGCTTTCGCGTATGGGGAGGATGAGATAGTTGGTTGAGCGACTGATTAAGGTAAAGCTGCCAGCGGGTTTACAGGCAAGACCGGCAGCTGAATTTGTTCAAGAAGCAAATCGTTTTACGTCTCATGTTTTTATCGAAAAAAACGGAAAAAAAGTAAATGCAAAAAGTATTATGGGATTAATGAGTATAGCTGTAACGAAGGGGGAAGAGATTACACTTATTGCTGACGGAACAGATGAGGAAACAGCGATTGAAAGATTAACGAAATTTGTTTCAGAAACATAGAAAACCGCCCTCTTCTGAAAAAGGGCGGTTTTCTATGCGAAATTATTCGGGTTTACGTTCTAAGACTTTATCTATTAAACCATAATCCACGGACTTCTCCGCTGTCATAAAGTTGTCACGGTCTGTATCACGTTCAATTACTTCAATTGGTTGTCCTGTGCGCTCAGCAAGAATTTGGTTGATTTTTTCACGCATTTGAATGATTCTGCGAGCATGGATTTCAATGTCTGCAGCCTGCCCCTGTGTCCCGCCTAATGGCTGGTGAATCATTACTTCACTGTTTGGCAGTGCATAACGTTTACCCTTTGCTCCTGCAGTTAGGAGAAATGCTCCCATAGAAGCTGCCATACCTGTACAGATGGTCGATACATCTGGCTTAATAAATTGCATGGTATCATAGATTGCCATGCCTGCAGTGATTGATCCACCTGGGGAATTGATATATAATGAAATATCCTTTTCTGGATCCTCTGCTTCTAAAAACAATAATTGTGCTACGATAGAGTTTGCAACGTTATCGTCAATCGCACTTCCTAGCATAATGATTCGATCTTTAAGTAAACGTGAGTAAATGTCATAGGCGCGTTCACCGCGGTTGGTTTGTTCAATTACTGTTGGTATTAAATTCATAACAATCATCCTCCTCTATCTATTCGTATATCCAAGATATCGATATATTTATCATAACTAATAGGTCAAAAAAGGTCAAACAAAAAACATTGAGATTTTGACAAATACACTTCCATTTATTCCCCTTTCTTGTGAAAATAAACGTATAAAAGAAAAAAGGTCTTGTCTTATCAAAGAATAAACGTTATAATACTCTATGTGTCTTCTTTTGAAAATGATATGCGCCCGTAGCTCAGGGGATAGAGCAACGGTTTCCGGTACCGTGAGTCGGGGGTTCAAATCCCTCCGGGCGTGCTAAAATGCCGTCATGGTGCGGTTTATACACGCATTTCAGACGGAAAGCTTATCGGAAGGTCTTACGGTTTCCGGTAGGGTAAATTCGAAATTTATATGACGTATTTAGGCGTCTCTTTTGTTACTTTTTACGAAGTAATGAAAGGGGCGTTTTTTGTTGTCTGAACGTAAAGGAAAGTCGATTGTACGAAAAAGGGGCGTCAAACCAAAAGTTGACCGATCCACTGATGAAATATTCTCGGACAAGTCGCTCAATTTATCGTTAAATGACGCATTAGAATATTTCGTTGCATTTAAAAAGACGGAGGGAGTGCGTAAACGGACTGTAAGCGATTATTACGACTTATTCGGGTATTTTGATGAATGGTTAAGCGAAAAACACCCGGAAGTTGTATCGGTAAATGACTGTACTCCGGCGTTAATTCGTGAATACATTATTTACCTATCCGAAGAAAAAGAAAATAAGAGAGTTGGCGGATTCGGTTTGTCGCCTTATACGATAAATATTAGGTTGCGGTTCTTGAAAGTGTTTTTTAATGTTCTTACAGCAGAGGAAATATGCAATAAGAATCCTATGTTAAATATAAAATTGCTAAGAGTTGATGAGGATACGTTCACGCCTTTAAGTGATGACGAGATAAAGAAGTTACTTGATGCACCAGATGTGAGGGAGTATGCACAGTTTCGAGATTTGGTTTGCATGATGGTTATGTTAGATTGCGGTATTCGATCAAAAGAGATATTCAACCTTGAAATAAAAGACGTTGATTTTAAACAACGGGCTATATATTTACCAGCTAGCAAAAGTAAGAACAGAAAGCCGAGAATATTACCTTTATCAAACCAAGTTTTAAGAGCGCTGATGGAACTTATTTCGGAAGTAAAAGCAAACTTTGATACAGAATACGTTTTTGTTTCAAACTTTGGGGAGCGTTACCAAGAAAACAGTTTTAGGCGAAGGATTTTCATTTACAAAAATAAAGCAAACATAGAAAAAAGAGTAACTCCACATATGTTAAGGCATCAATTTTGTAGAAATTATATTTTAAACGGTGGAGATATTTTCACCTTACAAAGGATTGCTGGACATGCAGAAATCTCAACGACAAGAAAATACATCCAAATGACGGATGAAGATATTAAAAAACAGCATGCAATGTTCAGTCCAGTTGCGAGATTAAGGCATAGGAACAAATAAAAAACACACAAAAAAAAAGCGCACCAGACGGATGTCTGATACACTACTCGACTAAAATCAGTGTATCGCAAAAAATAGTTAAAGTCAATTTTCTGCCCGTCTATACGTAAAACGGAACATACGTACGCATTGGTGCGCCTCTTTACGAGGAGGAAATCGGAATGCATTATTTATCGAAGTATCAAGTATTTAGCGATGTAAGCGAGTTAAACCACCACGTCAAACAGCACACCAACCGGAAGAAGTACGACATGAACGA
This sequence comes from Virgibacillus sp. 6R, assembly GCF_001895305.1. Classification (NCBI taxonomy): domain Bacteria; kingdom Bacillati; phylum Bacillota; class Bacilli; order Caryophanales; family Bacillaceae; genus Virgibacillus; species Virgibacillus sp. 6R. Next base: position 4,007,469 of record NZ_CP017762.1, read on the forward strand.
AACACAGCGCAACGTACTGCAATTTATATCGCAATATTCCGTGAAGTACCCCGGAGCAAGCCACTTAAAAACGCAAACAATCGCAGACGGAATCGGAAAATCGCGCCGTACAGTAGAACGAGCAGTCAAGGCGTTAGTTGCGTTAGAGGTGATCGAAAAATTAAGCACGACTAGGGCGGTTCGTGGCGGAAAAGGTGCGAACATTTATCGTATTTTGCCATATGTTGTCGAGTCGGAAATGTCGCATGGGGAAAAGTCAAAGAAAGCAAGCCCAGCAAAGGAAAACGAGCCGATTGTCAAAAAGCAAACCGAGGACTTTATAAGCGAACAACATTACGTATTAGAGCCGTGGGGAATACCCGCGCCTTTATTCGCTGTATTAAAGCCGTTCTTTTTCGGTAAGGAATTACGTAAATACGTAGGAATTATATTTAGGGCAAAGACGGCAAAGGTACGTTTAGAGGCACACGCAGAGGCGTTTCAGTCGTGTATTGTCGATTGCATACAAAGGTATAAACGTGAGCAGGTGCGTAATTTAGACGGATATATGTACGCTAGCATTCGCAAGTTAAGTCGTCGCTTATTCTTAGGGGAGGAGTGTGTCAAATGCGTTTAAAATACTGGTTAGGTTGTCGGCTATTTCGTAAAGATAGGTATAGCTATTTTGACGGAAAATGTATCGTTTGTGGTCGTAGAAATAAGGCTTGATCTTTATGTAATGCCTTATATAGCTAGACGTATACTGTAAACAAATTAGTACCTGATACTATTCCCAGACATAATATAGGAAGAAACTCGGGATTTATTTGGTTTAAGCGGTTATTTTTGTTTACTTTCATGTGATTATTGTACGTCAAAATAAGCCATTTTCGTCAAATTTATGGGGCAACGGGCGGTTGCGCGTGCCCTCCAAAACGTTTTAAGCCGGGCAACGCGTTCACGAGACGAAGCCCTCCGAAATTTTCACGGCAACAAAAAAAGGCGAGATGTCGATAGTACCTCGCCATTAGCCCGCCCTTTACAGCCGAAAGTCCCGAAGTGAGTTCGCAATTTCCTGCTCACGTATTCCGATGTATCGTTTAGTCGTCGCTTGATCTGCATGATTAAATATTTCCATTAACGTTGCTACGTCTTTTGTACGCTGGTAATAGTGATAGCCGAATGTTTTGCGGAGTGTATGCGTTCCTATGTCATTCCTTCCGATCAAGTCTGCCGCCTTGTTAAGTATTCGATAAGCCTGCGTTGTTGTGATATGTCCGTTTCCTTTGCGACTAGGAAACAGCCAGTAGTCGTCTGGTTTGTCTGGTAAGTATTCTGTTATGTACTCGGCTATGTCCGCCATTATTGCGTTTAAGTGAACAGTCCGCTTTTTCTGCGTTTTGCCTTCTCGAATTGTGAAGTTTGTTCGTCCTTTTACGTCTGCTATTTTTAGCCTTACTATATCGCCGATTCTTAGCCCAGTATTAATTCCGATAGTAAAGAGCAGCAAATTACGTGCTGATTGATTCATTTGCCCAACGCCTTTTCCTGCTATTTTTAAGGCTTCTCGGAACTCCTCTATTTCTTCGGCAGTTCTTAACGGTTGTACGTCTACTTTATTCGTCATTTTCCCACTCCTTTTATAGCGAATCGTATGTATGATTATATGTGGTAATTCTATATTAACGTACATTCGAATGATGGTCAACTATATAATGCTTATAATACAAGATATCGTATGTAAGGAAATAGGTATAAGATTACATTCAACACACAGACATAACCCAATGAAAGAACAACAGAGTAAGTAAGCACAGCACAAGACGTAAGCAGCCTAGACAGCTACGAGAAGACGTGTAAGGGAAGCACAAGACAAGCCAAGACGAGCACAGCAAAGGCAAGCATGAGAAGGCGTAACGCCCTCAAACTCGCTTAAAGCTCCACTGAAAACGAACAGGAATAAATTCGGAATTAATTTCGGGGATGATCGGAAGAGTGAACGAAGAAAAAGGGGGCGGGGGTAGTCTGTTTGTGAGGATCGTTGCCAGACCCCCGCAATTTGCGTACAACATTTTTTATTTTGAACTCCTAAATTATGGAATATAACAAAGGAATGCCAAAATTAACTCCGACCTTTCCGCCCGTCCACCTTTAACTGCCCTCATTTTTAAATACATACAGATACTTACGTAGATAATAAATAAGTTATTCGTACCGATTTTGTACATCTTTTACGTATATTACCGAAACAAAACTGAAACGTGACGACCTAAAGAACGGTCAGAAAGCGGCAATAGTAATTCGGTTGTTTTACGAGGAGGAGCGGAGGAAGGCTAGGGAAAGACAGGCGGAGAACGCAGAGAGATTGAATAGAGAATTAGGAAGATTAACAAATGTTCCAAATTTGGAACAATCGATTGAAGGAGGAAAAACTGGCGGAACGCCGCGGAGGTTGGACTGATTGGTTACGAGAGATTGAGATGGATAGGAGCGATGCAAATAAATTCATTCGCATTGTTGATGAATTAAGTGATGTAAGTGTGGGAACGTACCCACGTTTAGGGATGAAGGCATTATACATGATAACAACCTTACCGGAATCAGAACGCACCACAACGCACATCACGTCAAGAAAAACGAGGACGTCCTCGCAATTGCAACTGAATCGTCAAAAGCGACCACGTGGTCGGAATTACGATTGTCCGAATTTCAGATGGACAAAGCAGGTAATTACTGAACGTACAGTAATAACGATGGCAAATTCCGATACGTACTACAATTTAGGGGGTGGTGACGTCTGTCCGCAACAAGTTAGTCGGTTAATACAACAATTATAGTTATTGACAAATTGTCAACAGTTGAACATACCGTCAACGTAGAGTCTTGTTATAAGCTTGTCACAATTTGCGAACAGGTTCGGAAGTTTGGTTGTGCCAATTTGGCACGAACTAGTTTATAACGATCAATTATGCGATAGACATTCCGATGTCCGAAGCACCTCCGAATTTCGGAGAAGGTCGTAAACTTTTTGACGTATACCAACGTTTAAAAACGTGTGCAATTGACAGGAATTTAACGAAATAAAAGGCGCTCAGATGTTTCTATTTTATCCGAATGTATTAATACTCGCGACACACAGAACGCCTCATACGCTTTAATTTTTACGAAAATCTGCTACTAAGGAACGTTTAGTTTTCCGGTTTATCTCCAAAAGAAACATCATACGGATTAGCCATATTCATTATTTCGCTTTCAAGGTCTAATGACATTAGCTGGTTTATATCAGTTATTTTAAGGGCGTTCGCTATTTTTTCTAAGGTAGGAATATGCAGCCTCTCAATATAACCACGAGAAAGCTGGGATATAGTAGCTTGCCGAACTCCCGTCATTTCCGATAACTGAGATTGAGTTAACCCTCGTTCTTGCATTCTTCTTTTGATATGAAAAACCACTCTAATTTGATCGTGTGTTCTATCGTCTGGATTTTCAGGTGTATTTAATGCTTCAATAGCTTCTTTTCCAGTTGTATAATTTTTTGAACTCATATAGTCACTCCCTTTATTATAAGTATAACTCTTTAAGTTAATTTTATACGTTTACACGTTTAATTTCAAATTTAGTGTTGACATTTATAATTCGCGGTGCTAAAGTATAGATATAATATACTTCTAAGCGTATAGGCGTAATAAACGCATTTTTATTTCTGAGTATTATACTCTTAAACGTATAAAAGTAAAGGAGCGAATTAAAATGAAAACTATTAACCACGGAAACAAAGGAACTGTAACAATCACCGCAGATTATTCCGAAATAGCCGTTCTGCAACTCGCATTAAAAAAGCTGATGACGCAAACCAACGAAAAAGCACTAGCGGAAGAAGCAAGTCGGTTGTTGCATGACGTAAGCAACCCGGTAACAACGCTTGAGTTTGAGAGAGATACACCGGCAGTTGTAACTGACCCTAATCAGCCGCATACCGCTCACGATTTAGACTTTGACCTAACTGCCCATTTACCAGACGTCGAAATAACGGAAGAACACTACGAGGATGGCGGGTACTCCCGGTTTAAACAAAAGCATTATACCGATGGGCTGTCGTTAATCCTATTCGAGTCTGGCGAGGCAACGCTTGAAGGCGGCAACTTTGAAAGTGACGCGATGATTACCTTTTTATGGGATAAGCACGTTGGGAATTTATTTGCACATATAAACGAGGTAAGTGTAGTCGACCTGTTTGCGGAGTTATATCGCAGGAGATGGATCGGAGCAAAGGTAGAAGTAGGAGGCGCATATAAATGAGAAAACTAAACGCAACTGACGTATTTTACGTGACAGCCTTTGCGTTGGTTGTCGGATTCTTGTACTATGCCGTGATTGTTTCGGCTTAAAAACTATTAACTCGGTTGTCCCACATTGTGCTGTTTAACAAGGAAAATAAAGTAGGGGAATTTAATTGTCCCAAAATTACAGTCAACATGTGTACTCAATAGTGAGGGGATAAAATAATTGTACCACTTTTGGCTATTTACCTGGCAATTAATAATAGGGAGGGAAATAAATTATGAAAAAATACGCAATCGTGGCGAGGTTTCCGTTTATATGGATGAGGGCGTAAAAATTAAATGTCCCAAAGTAGGGTGCTTATTGGGGAATATGATAGTGAGGAGATAAAATAAAAATTTAAAATTAAATGTCGCAAATTCACTATTTTACGTCGTGTACAGTAATGACAGGTAATTGCTAGGTAAAGCCTAGACTAATTTAAGGGAGAGATTTTAATGGAAAACGTAATGAACAGTAAAAAAATTGAATTGGTTAGAGAGTTTATGACTGTCGGTCAAGATGAGAAAGTAGAACAACATGATTGGTCAAGTTTTACAGTAGACTACACTCTTTTGACGGTGCTGCATGAGTCAGAGTTTTTAAAGGCTGTTTGTGAATGTATAGAAGGCGGCGCCAATATTGATTATTTAGAAGTAGACTTTTTAGTTAGAACTACGGGAGTAAGTGAAAATGTATTCGAACTATTAAGAGAGCAATATTATCAATATAAGCACAGTCAAACAGTGGCTTCCACCAAGTCATTAGCAAGTATCATCGCAAATACAAAAGGCGTAATCGAGACGGCAAAACTAGCGCTTGATTACTACGGTATTAACCATTTTATGAGTATAAGCAGAGGCGAGCCAGCACGTAAGACGGATGACGGATTTTACTTGTGGGTCAATTGCTGATTCGCAAGTACGGAAGTGAAAAACATAGAAGGGGTGTTTTTAATGACGAATCAAGAACTGGAACAAAAACTCCGCGAAGCTACCCGTAAGTTAGAAAGCGAACGCAAGGAACGTAAGATACTCGAACAATTTATTGCAAAAAGAATCGCCCGAACTCCGCGACCGTTCATTCGACACGCCTTACGGAGTTAAATTACTGGACGACTTTTACAACGCTATGGACGAATTATCGGAATGGCAACGTAAATATGCATGGATTTCGTCAGACATTGAGCAGTTAAGGGTATTAGCGGAGGCTGATGAGGATATGCGTGAGGAGTTCGAAAAGAATCGGAACATGTGGCGTACTTTAAGCGAGATATTTGACGGAGGGAGCAACAGCGGAATTATTCACTAAATAGGAAGTTGTGACCGAATTGTGAACGGTAATGTAAATTTTCTGTGACAATTTTCGTTTTATACCCACATTTTTTACCGTTTAGTTGCCTTAATAAACGCGGGGTAATTATTTTATTAGTGTATTTTTACCCTTTAGCTGTCTATATAAACGCGGAAAGGGTTGGGTTTGGAGGTTGCCCGACACTTTCCTATAATTTTTAAATTTAATTATTTATTTTAGTAGTGTGAGGGAGGATAAAAATTGGAAAAGTACAAATGTATTTTAAGCCTAAGAGTAGCTAATGATCTAGTCGCAAAGGACTTTGATCTCGTACATATCGAGCCGTCAACAAGACGACCGGGCAAGTTGGTTTTTGTGTTTAAAAACAGCGAGGATTTAGAACGAGAGTTGTCGACTTACAGGGCAAAGGGGCGTAGTTAAGTATGGAACAGCCAACAAAACAGCACGTTAAGCAATTTAACAAGCTGTACATTCAAACGCGGAGCAAATACTTAGTGCAATACCCTGACAGATACGTAACACTGACGTACAGCACGACAAATAACGTTCTAAAATTAAATGACGGTCTCATCGACACACACCTTAAAGGCGGACTAACTTACGGAATATTTTCCGGCGGCTACTTTAACAAGTTTATAACGTTTGATGTCGATTGCAAACATGAAACTACCGCTAGATGGGCGACGTTAAAACTTGTTCATGTTTTGGTTGACGAGTTTGGAATTAGCCGAAAACACATACACGTTAGTTTGTCCGGTAATAAAGGGTATCACGTCGATTTGTTTTTTGATAAGCCGATCCTCGTCAGCGAACTAAAGGAATTTTATCGAAATGTAATTAGTAACGTTGGCGCTATCCCAAACGGAGAAATCGAGTTCCGGGCGACATGGAAGCAAGGCGTCAAGTTACCGCTAGGGGTTCATCAAAAGACCGGTCAGCGTTGCTGGTTTGTGGACAACGAGACGCTAGAGCCGATAAAGTCGTTTGATTACATATTAACCATCGAGCAAATGTCGTCTACATCGATAACAAAAACCGACTTTGGCCTAACTGAGGAACAAATCGCAGAGTTTGAGACAGTCGCAAGTAAAACGGATATATCTGTAAATGCTGTTGATCTGTCCGGTGCTTTACAACGAGCGGCTAAGATAATCGAAACTGGACGGTTGACGCAGAGCGGAACGAGACATAAAACGACCTTTACGTTAGCTTGTTTCGGAAATACGCAAGGCTGGGAGCAAGCCGAAACGGTTAACGTAATTATGGACGTGTTGACGAATACACCGAGGGAGTACTTTAGCGAGGGGAGTACGCCGGATTATTGGCAAAAAGAAGCGGAAAGACTTACTAAATACGTGTTTGAAAAGGATATAACGATTAAGGAGTCTGATCGCAATCTAGTAATCTACAAAAGCGAGATTCTTGCGGTACTTGGCGCAGGAACTTTCCGACAAAAACAACTAGCCTATGCAATGTTAATTACAAGCAAGCGGTACGGTAATATATTTTACCTTACGATGAGGTCAGCAATGAAAATGATCGGTACTAATTCGCATGAAACGGTACAAAATGCAGTTAAAAAGCTGATCGAAACTGGATTTATCAAATATCACAGGAAATCGGAAGTAGATAGGGCTAGGAGTTTGGAGTTAGGCGAGGTTAGATACAAACCAAACAAATATAGATTAACTATTGACGAGCCAAAAGAAAGCGAGGATTCAGTAAAGGTTACGGCGGAAAGTGATTTAATAGAGGTTGCTTTAATGCTTTGTAGCACCCCGGAAATAAGAAAATATGTAAAGCGTCACGAATTTAACAATAGATGGAAAGCGCGCGTGCATTAAAACCTTGCCTAACGGCTATCTCTCTTAACTACATACAGATATAAATAAGTTATTCGTACCGAAAACCAACACATGGAATATACTGCCAAATAAACTGCTAAAGGGGATATTATTTTATGGCCAACAAAAACACCGAACTATACGACTTACGTACTAAGCAAGAACGCGCCGGACGAACAGACGTCGATCAGCTACGCAAAGATACGGAAAAGTACCTCGCAAACAACAACGAGCCTACTCGCAAAGAACTCGGCATTCTCGCCGGAACATGGGCGTTTGTGGCGGAGAATATCGAACGCGAAGCATGGCGCGACTACACGCCGGAGCAATGGGCGCAGTTAGAATATCAGCACACCGAAAAGTCACGCTACACGTTACCGGACTTACTTGACGACATCTTAACGGCGCAAGAATACGGCAGCGTAACTGAGGAGGGTGCGAGAGAGTGGGCGGCAAGCTATCGAGAATGTAGCTACGTGTTTTGCATTAACGTGTTTAAGGGGAGAAAAGACCAGCGTTTTTGTAGCGGAGATTGCCGCAAGAGAATGCATCGGGCGCAAAAGCAATTTGAAGAAACTGGAACGTACTTGCCTACGAGTGCTTATGTTGATAAACGAGAACAGACGGAGGAAAAAGACTATCAAGAGCGAGAAATAGCGATGGAGGACGGAGAATTGACTGATAAGCTAATCATGCAAGCGCAAAAACGAGTGTACGGAGGCAGACGTGATAAACAGGCGGAAATTATGCGAGAAAAAAGTAAAAAACCGCAGGAAAAGCGTCGCGAAAATCCCGTTAATAGTAGAGGCGGAGACAACGCCAATGATTTTTTATGCTTTGATACTAATGCAGTAAACAGCAAAAAGGAGGTAATTTAATGTTAATTGATAATAATACGTTTTACATAATAAGGAAAGTACACCAACTAACTACTTACCAAATGGCGGATAAGCTGGGGTATAGCCAAACATACGTAAGTTTTATCGAGCGCGGAGTTGAGAACGTAACTGATAATGTAAAAAATCAATTAATAGAAGTTTTTGGATTAGATGCAGAAAAATTAGCAGAAATCAAAGCCATTTATAAAAAATTTAATCTAAGTAAGTAAAAACACATATAATTACCCATTATAATTTTATGATATTTACGATTTAATGTCAATAAAAACTAAAAGGAGTTGAATGTAATGACAATTGATAAGCCACACGATCAGTTACTCCGTGATATTTTACCTTACATAAATTTTAATTTTAATGTAGTGTGCACTAACCCACATGAAACTGATGCAGACAAAGTAGAGCCGATTAATATAAAACAATTAGCTAAGGCGTTAGGTTTTAAAAGTTATCGCAAACTGCATGAAATTTTGTTGAATATAAAAGTAGACAATGAGCCTGTTTTTGGGTTTGTTAGCCATCAAAAACCTTTTAAAAATACAAAGATAGTTGTGAATGCTTGCTTTGCATATAACGGTGATAACGACAACATAAAAGCCGTTGAATTGCTATTTAGATAATAAACGTCGTTAAGTTTGGCGTTTTTTATATTCAATTTTACAAAAGAGAGGATTTTTACAATGACAAATGAAAACAACTGGGCAGAAAAACGGAAAGAACTAGAACGCCAACTAATAGACGCAAAGCAAAAGGTAATGCACTATGACAGGAATCTACGCCCTTATCGTACTGTAACGGAAAGTGAATACCGCGAAGCTAAAAGAGATTTGATTTGCTTAGCAACGGAAATTAGAAACGGAGACCACGAAGTAACCAAACCCGCCGACCCGTACGAAGGCATGTCCGTCGCTCAATTAAAGCAACTATTTGACGACAAAAAGGCGGAATACAAAGGCGGAGCCGGCAGCTCAAGGCAAGCAGCGGAGTTGTTAACGATTAACACGCGCATCCAAGCCTTAGAAGCAGGCGAGGCGAGTGAGTAACGGAGAAAATAACGAACTGTGGAAGCAAGAACCGGGCTGGCTTGCGGGATACACCGAGGATCGCGAGTTGATTCGCAGGATTAAGCGATATAAACATGATTGGCGTATCACTGCCGATTATTTTAAAAACGGCAAGCTGATAGGCGTCCATTTTCGGATACCTAGCGAGCAGAGACGCCCGGCTGAACGTATGTTTGAGTGCAAAGTAAAGTCGGTCTAATACAAGCGAAACAGACAAACGCGGAGGGGATAAACGAGTGTACTGCATAACTAAGCAACACACGTATGTTGGCAACTTACCGCCTCAAACAACGTTAATCAAAACGGACAAGGACGGTAATAGTAGCTATTTAATCGATAACGACGTTGTTTTAACGGTACAAGAGGACGAAAACAAGTACGAGATTACTTGCGGCAAAAAGCTAATCGCACAAGGGATATACGACAATATATTTCAAACGGTGGATAGCTTGCGGAGGTTTGGAATGCCCCGTCCCGACGTAGCCATATATACACACGAGTACGAGGAAACGGGAGAAAAACGTAGAGTAAGGCGGAAATACAGCCTTTTTGAAGAAGAAATACGATCAATAATTGTAAAGGTGGGGCAGTTAAATGGCGAAAAAATCAAATGGGAGGCTTCGAGGCTTGAAAGACCTCAATACCAGAAAAAAGATGGCGGAGGGCAGGAACTGGACGCAGAGAATACTTGCGGAGTTGGGCAACAAGCAGCAACAAAATAGAGCGAGGGAGGTTAATTAGTGCTATATAACGTTTATATCCACAAAGCAAGCGATAGCAAGAGATCGGTGTACGCCTATTTTATGCAAAACGCATCAACTGGAAGCTACTCCGAGCATGTTATCGTCAAAAAGATTAAACGTAAGCAAGCGCAGACAAGCGACAGGGAAAACGATTTTAAGGCGTTTCAAGCGATTATCCGTCATACTGCTAAGCAAACCGATGTACATAAAGCAAATTTCATTTTTGTAAAAAACATGACCGAGTTTTTATTTGAACTGGTAGGTGCGGAGGAAACCGAGCATACATATTTACGAGATTCTGCTAACTGGTTGCTTCAACGTTTTGTTAGTTATAACTTAGAGGGTTCAAACGGAGAAGAACATCAAGCAGTAGCTGTTATCGACAACGGCATGCAGGAGTTGGAACGACATAAAAGCGTATTATATAGGTTTCAGCGCTTAATTAAAAAATTAAAGGGAGAGGATTTAACGTATGAATAACGCTGATGACTTACGAACTGTAAAAGTTGAAAAATCGCAGGAACTAAGGGACTTAATCGCAAAATATCAACAGCAACGCGAGCAAACCGAGGAACGGCAAAAACAAGCCAAAGAACAGGCGGATAAAATACAAGCGGAGTTATCGCAAGCCCAACGAAAACTAGAGCAGGCAATGGACGCTACGCTCGCTGACCCCTCCAATAAAAACCAAGAAAAAGAACGGGAGTTAAGACGTAAAATTGCCGACCTGCAACTCGACTTACAAGGCGCACAGGGGCGTAAAGATAGGGCGTTTAGATCGGGTTCATCTGATGCCAATACAACGGCAAGGCAAGCGGTTAACCTCGCAAAACAAGAAGCACAAGACGCGGTAGCACAGCACTTTGATGCCGTTAAAAAGCGAATTGAAGACGCTAAGTACGAGTACCTCAAAGCGCTTGTCGGTTATCGTCAGTTTGAACTAGACATAGAGCGGGGCATATTTTTTGATACAGTAGAAGCAGTAAATCAATCAAACACAAAGGTGCAACGTCCGTATGTACCATCTGTGCAGTTCCTCGCACCTCCATCGTACTACACAAATTATCACGGAGTCGTAGAGACGGAAGTTAGCAGAGCATACAAACACGGAAAAATTACGCGCGGGAGCGTGCGCCCAGAACGAGAAATCAACTAAAATAGACGAGATAAGAAGAAACAGAGGGGCTAACGCCTCTCTTTTTTTATTTAAAGGAGGTGGTAAAAAGGTGAAAAGCAATAAGTTTGCTAAGGTATTTAGCTATACATTCGCAACCGTTATTTTAACTGGAATGTTATTAGCTGCATTAGGTTTAATGGCGATTGGATTAGATTTTATTTACAGCTTTTTGTAAGCAAAGGGGAGAATTGGTACAAAACAAGGGGGAATTAGTTTGCATAGCAAAAAAGACATACAAGATGTGGTAACAAAGCACTTAAACAAAGTAACCAAAATGACTACTCAAAAACCAGAGCGGCGCACCTACCAAAGCGCGGCTCTTTTAGTTTCGCAGGGTGAAACGAAGTTAAAAAACTTAAAACTAAACGTAGACGACCGCCGTCACCTAAGCATCCTCCGCGAAGCGATGAAGGAACTCCGTATAGCACTTGAAGCTGGCGCGAAGGGAAACCGACCAAAACACGATGTACATATAAAAAGAGCGCAAAACCTCGCTAACGAGTATGCAAGGCGGATTGATAGCTGATGATAGGAGACGTTTTAGTAAAAATAGGCGCGGACATTTCCGACTACCAGCGAAATTTGCAGCGTGCAACAAGGTCGTTAGAGCAATTCGGCAACCGAATGAGTACGATAGGTACATCGATGGCTACTACGTTTGGTGCAATTGCAACAGGCGGAGTGGTAGCGATTGGGGCGACAGTTAAAGCTGCCAGTGATTTTGAAAGTGCGTTCGCCGGAGTTGAGAAGGTGCTTTCAGGTTCACAAAAAGATTTTGACGGTTTGGCAAAAGGAATTCGCAACATGGCGAAAGAAATCCCGGCTAGCACTACGGAAATAGCAAAGGTCGCAGAAGTATCAGGACAGTTAGGAGTTAAAAAGAAGGATTTACTCGGCTTTACACGGACGATGGTTGACCTCGGTAATACGACCAACCTATCCGCGGAAGAAGCGGCAACTGCAATTGCGCGGTTTGCGAATATTACTGGCATGTCATTAAGTGACGCTGATCGTTTAGGAGCGGTTATCGTAGATCTCGGTAATAACTTCGCAACCACGGAAAGCGAAATTACCGAAATGGCGATGCGATTAGCAGGTGCAGGTAATCAGATCGGGCTGTCACAGGCGGAAATTATGTCCTTTGCGGCGTCTTTGTCCAGCTTAGGTTTTACGGCAGAAGCCGGAGGTAGCGCGTTCTCGCGTGTGTTCCTGAACATGAAATCTGCGATTATGGAAGGCGGAGACTCACTCAAAAACTTTTCAAAAGTAGCCGGAATGTCTACCGACGAGTTTGCAAAAGCGTTTGAAAAAGACGCTGCGGGGGCAGTTTTAGCGTTTCTTAAAGGACTAGATACGATGAATCAAGAAGGCGGTAACACGATCGGCATGTTAAAAGATCTCGGACTTAACGAGATTGTCGTGAGGGACTCGCTTTTAAGGGCATCTGAAGCTACTAACGTATTTAGCGAGGCATTAAAAACAGGTACCTCAGCTTGGCAGGAAAACAGTGCGTTAACCGAAGAAGCGGCTAAGAGATACGAAACGTTTGCCTCAAAAGCCGAGGTTTTGTGGAACAAGATACAAGATATCGCTATATTAATTGGAACGCCGTTAATGGAAGCGTTAAGCCTAATGATTGAAGGTATATCACCAGTCATCGAAGCAATTGGAAGGTTAGCGGAATGGTTTGCAAACACTAATCAGACGTTTCAGATGTTTATTTCGTTCGGCGTTATCATCGGAACTATCTTAGCCGCACTAGCCGCAGGGATCGGAATAGTTGTTGCAATTGTCGGACAAATGATAATTGGGTTTACAGCGGTAGCTGCTGCTGTGGGCTTAACGTCGGTTGTGTTAGCTAAAATTATCGCCATAGTTGGTGGAGTGATCGCCGCAATAACCGCAATAATTGGCATAGTCGTATGGGCTTATAACGAGTTCGATTGGTTTAAAAATACGGTAAACGCCGTTTGGGAAGCAATTAAGACAGGAGTACAGGTCGCTTTTGAGTTTATTCGCGAGATCATCAGCACGGTAGTTAGCCACGTAGTGTCGTTTGCGGGCGAGCAATTAGCGAAGTTTCAAGCGCTTTGGGACGAACACGGATCGGCGATAGTTGCCGGAGTAAAAGGTGGATTCGGAATAATTAAAGCCACAGTGTCGGGAGCAATGTCGTTCATTAAAGGGATTTTTCAGATCGTCTGGCCGCAAATATCTGCGATTGTTGAAGTAGCTTGGGGCGTAATTGAGACTGTAGTAGGTTCGGCGATTGATATTGTCGTCGGTCTTATAGACGCAGGAATGTCTTTGCTAAGAGGAGATTGGGAAGGCGCTTGGGAAGCGATAAAAGGTATCGGGGAAGATATTTGGCACAATATTGAGGATTTCTTCAAAAACATCGATTTAATGGAAATCGGTAAGGACGTAATCGGTGGCTTTATCGAAGGTATTTCCAGTATGGCAGATGGAGCTGTAGAAGCGGCTAAGTCCGTAGGTAATGACATTAAAAATACGCTACTTGATTATTTTGACATTAATTCGCCGTCCCGAGTAATGCGTGATGAAGTCGGTAAAATGATCGGTAAAGGTTTAATCGAAGGTATGGACGCAGAGATACGGTCAATCCAAAAAATGGCAGAAAGAATTTCCCAAGCAGCCACGCCCGAACAGCCGAAACTAGCCGGCTTCGACACCGGACAAATACGCGCACATACTCACACAGCTACAGCAAGGCTACAAGCCGAGTTGAGTGCGAGTGGCGCAGGCGGTGGGAATGACGTGTTTTACGAGATGAAGGACGAGATTAAAGGAATGCGTAAGGAGTTGTATAATCAGCGTAATATAATAATTGAGATGGATAAACGTGCTGTAGGTAGGGCTGTAACTCCGACGGTAAGTGAAGAAATTGCTCGGGAGAAAAGAAGAAGACAGAGTTTTAGGTCTGGTCCGGGATTACAATGGTAAAGCGTAAGTAAGCGAGGGCGTTCCCGTTGTGGGGCGTCCTCTTTTTTTGCCAAAAATAGGTTATTATGCGAAAATACTTATAAATTAGGTGAATTTAACTAGGCGACAAGAAGGGGATGTTGAATGAACAAAGTAAGAGAGTGGTTTAAAAGTCTATCAAGTATAAAAAAGATAGGAGTAGTTTTTGTCGGTGTTACCGTAGTACCTTCCGTAATTATTGTTGTACTGTCTATATTAGTAACGTCTGTCGGTTTAGCTACTGGCGCGGTAGATATGGACGAAATAATGTCCGAGAAAGAAGAAGAGAGAAATGCTGAAACTAAAGAACGAGAAAAGGAATTAAAGGAAAGGGAAGAGAACGCGGAAGAAGTTAAAAAGAAAGAAAAAGAGAAAAAACCTTCTACAGACGATTTAGAAGAATGGGTTATCAAGACAGTAAATGACGAGATAGGAGACGAATCAAATACAGATAAAAAGCGTATAGATAAGGTGAGTTTAATTGATTACGTATTCACCGAGGATAACGACAAAGATAGAGTCGTCAACTTATACTTAAACGCGGATGATAACTTCACTCTAAAAATGATCGGTAGAGGCATTCTAATGAAGTCGTCTGACGTATTTCAGAGTCTTTTTAAAGACGATAGAGTCGCAGAGGTCGGCTTATTTTGGCAGTTAGGGGCGATAGATAAGTACGGCAATACTTCGGACGACATTATCGCTAAAGTTATACTAAAACGCGAAACGTTCGAAAAGATAAACTACGATAATTTCCTCGACCAAGACTACGAGCATGTAGCAGATTCGTTCTTCATGCGCGACGAGTTTAAAGAGTAGCAACTACGGACAGCTTGCGGAGTAATTTCCGGGCTGTCCGTAGTTGCGTTATTTTGTAACCGACTCTAACGCTTTTTTATATTCGTTAAACTTATCTTCTTCAAGATCGCCATTTATTTGCAACAATACGTTTCCACTTTTCGCCGTCCATGAAAATAACATTGCGCTTTCTTCCCCAAGAGAATCGTAATATTCCTTCATTTCGTCGAGGTCGTCTTGGTTACTGTATGTAATAACCCGCCCCCCAGCACCTTCCGCAATAGACGGAACCAAAAATCTAAGCCCCTCATCAGATTTCATCGGTGCTACTCCGTAATCATCTTTTGTCATCTCCGTAGGTTCTTCGGCTTCTAAGCCTGCGTCCTTGAATGCTTTGATAACATCGTCTGCAGTAGCTTCATCTCCTCCGCAAGCAGTTAAAACCACAGTAAACGCTATCATTAAAAGTAAGGTTATTAATCTTTTCAACTATAACTCCCCTTTTCTTCTTTTATAGCTACATACTACCAGTTAATAGACACTATTTCCATACAATATTATCGGAGAGTTGCCGCTTGCAATTTTACGAGGGATTGCGTACAATTAAGTAAAATTAAACGAGCGTAATTAGTAACATAAGACTCGAATTTAACCGTTTGATTCATCGCTAAAGCTTACGCAAGGTCTGCGTAAGGGTTTCGAGTTTAGTCGTTGAACAAGACGGTTTCCGGTACCGTGAGTCGGGGGTTCAAATCCCTCCGGGCGTGCTAAAACGATAAAAATCCGCTTTAGCTTAAGGAAAAAGCCCTCGAGGAGGTTGCTTATTCCATGTTAAAGTGGATTTTTTTGTATAAGTGCCAAAAGCCATGATGGAATGCAGATTCTCAGGCTTTATCCCGCATAAGGTGCTGTATAACTTCCACTTTCCATACTACAACAAGTCTAAGTGGGAGATATCAGCACCTAAATGCCCTATTTCGTAAGAGGACTTATGGACATATCATTATGGCACTAACAATGATGAAAGAAAACCCCCGCTGATTGAAGATTCACTTTATTGGAAAATTAATGGAATTTGTTCAATCAGCGTTATAATGCCTAAGAAACCCATCATAATCACAACGATGCTGCCTGTTACAGTTAACCATAGTGGATGCTTATATGTACCAACCATTTTCTTCATATTTGCAGCTACTAATATAGTCCCTAGAGCAAGTGGCAAGATAAGTGCATTTAATGCTCCGACTAAAACAAGCATTTGCACTGGCTCTCCAATGAAGGTAAATGTTGTTGTAGAAATGATGATAAATAGAATTGTAATCCAATTATGATATTTTTCAATAAATGGACTAAAAGAACGAATAAACGAAACGGATGTGTAGGCGGCTCCGACCACAGAGGTAATAGCAGCTGCCCACATAATAACACCAAATAGTCGATAGCCGATATCACCGACTGCTAGTTGAAAAACGGAAGCGGGAGGATTGGTTGGATTAATAGTTAGTCCTTGTGAGATAACGCCGAGAACCGCTAGAAATAGTGCTACACGCATAACGCCTGTAACTGCTATTCCAGTAATCGAACTTTTGGTCACAAGTGGTAAGTTGTTTTTTCCTTTAATTCCTGCATCTAACAAACGGTGTCCCCCTGCAAAGGTGATATAACCACCAACAGTTCCACCGACTAGGGTAATGATGGCATAGATACTTATTTCTTCAGGTTTTACCGTATTTATGATCACTTCTCCAACAGGGGGAAAGGTTTTAAAAGCAACATAAAGCATTAAAAGTATCATGATAAAGCCTGCAATTTGAACGACTTTATCCATCGCCTTGCTCGCTTCCTTTATTGTAAAAATCAAAATAGCAAAAATGGCACTTATCATTGCTCCATGAATGGGGTTCAACCCTAGCATAGCATTTAAACCAAGACCTGCGCCTGCAATGTTCCCTATATTAAAGGCAAGCCCACCTAGAACAATTAGTATTGCTAAGATTACACCTAGTCCAGGTAGAACTTTATTAGCTATTTCTTGACCACGTAGTCCGGTTACAGCAATAATACGCCAAACATTTATTTGTGCAAAGACATCTAATAACAATGAAATTAAAATAACAAAGGCAAAACTAGCTGCTAACTGTTGAGTAAACACAGTAGTTTGTGTTAAAAAACCTGGTCCTATAGAGGATGTTGCCATTAAAAATGCTGCTCCAAGAAGAACACTTCTGCTTGTTTTTTTCTCTTGGCTTATTTGCTCCGGTTTCTGTTTTTTCTTCTGTGGGGACATTTATTTGTTTCCTTCTCCCTTTTGGATTGCAGCAATTTGGATGTTATGTTTTTGAAACGAATCGGTTATATAGGCAGCAAAGTCAACAGCATGCTCGCCATCGCCATGAATACAAATAGTATCTGCTTTTAAAGGAACGGCAATCTTTTGTGTGGAAATAACTTTACCTTCCGTTACCATTTTAATTACTTGCGATACCGCTTGTTCGCGATCTGTAATTAATGCATTGTTTTCCTTGCGCGATGTCAGTGTACCATCTGATTGATATGTACGATCCGCAAATACTTCATGGGCAGTAGGTAAACCCATTTTCTCCCCAGCTTTTGCTAGTTCACTGCCGGATAGGGCATACAGTACTAATCGGGGAGAGATATCATATATTGCTTGAGCAATGGCTGTAGCCAGTTCCTGATCGTTCGCTGCCATATTGTACAAAGCGCCATGAGGCTTTACATGCTGCATTCGCTCGTTAAATGAGGCTAAGAAACCGTTCAATGCACCAATTTGATACACAACTATATCGTATGCCTGCTGAGCTGTAATAGCCATTTCTCGCCTTCCGAATCCATTTAAATCTGGTAGACCAGGGTGCGCACCAATTTTGACGTCATTTTCAATCGCAAGTTGCACCGTTTCTCGCATTACGGTTGGGTCTCCAGCATGAAAGCCGCAAGCGATGTTGGCGGATGAAACATAGGTTAGAATGTCTTTTTGTTCACTTAGCTTGTATCGTCCGAAGCTTTCTCCCATATCACAATTTAAATCTACCTGAAGCATTTTTTCTCCTACCTCATTTCAATATTTTCGCACCTTTTTTTAAAATAAGCGTATTAGTTCCTAGATAGGGAACGTTGATATAAATATATGGTCATGTTAGCATAAAATTTTCAGATTGGGAAGAATGTTATTTTACAAATCGGAAAAGACGGAAATCTTTTTTCTTCTGGATATGAGATGCTGTAAAGCTCTTGCTTCAAGAATGGAATGAGATACACAGAAGTCTAAGCGGCATTTAGTTTCCCCATTTGTTTGGCGATTGGATGTTGATAGCAGGAGGCGTGATACGCCGGAAAAAATCTTTTTTCAAGATCAATAAAAATTGCGTTAGCGGCACATCGTTCTTGAAAGAGAGCGATTCTTTTTCTAAGTCGCCTATCGTCCAAACCTATTCTATTATTTCAAGAAGGAAAAACTCCTGAATTATGCTTCATTTTATATTGTCTTTCAAATGAATCCATGTTCTAAGCACGTTCATATAAGATAATATGAGAAATTCTTCGCAAACTTTAGTGGAGAAGTGTCTAAGATGCTAAAAATATCATCCGTATCTTGACGTATCAATTTCTTAAGCCGTATAATTTGTAGAAGTTCATATTTTGTATCATTATTTCGAAAAATGGAACAAAGCAGGTGATGAAATGAATCATTTATCAACTGGAGCAGAGATCAGATCGATTAATGATTCCGCTCTTGTTGTACAGTTGGGAAATGAGCCAAGTCCGATCGTGCATCAGAGAATTATGTGTTTTTCAACGTTATTAGAAGATAATCCCTTTAATGGATTTATAGAATGTGTGCCAGCTTACCTTAATGTAGCCGTTTATTATAATCCTTATTTGGTATACCAATCTCAATCCTTTCGCACATCCGTATCTCCTTTTCAAATCGTACGTCATTATATAAAAGGTTTATTACATCAATTAGATGATCAGAAACGATTTACTGGAAGAAAAATTGTCATTCCTGTCCTCTATGGAGATGAATACGGACCAGACTTAGACTATGTAGCACAATATAATAATCTATCTATAGAGGATGTCATCCGTATTCACACAGAAAAAGAATATTTGGTTTATATGATCGGTTTTGCACCTGGGTTCCCTTTTATTGGTGGGATGAGCAAACAAATTGCTACTCCTCGAAAAAGCACACCTCGTTTAGCCATTGCACCAGGTTCTGTTGGGATTGCCGGTGAGCAAACAGGTGTATACACTTTAGAAACGCCAGGCGGCTGGCAAATTATTGGTCGTACTCCAATGGAGCTGTTTCTGCCTGATCAAGTGCCGCCATCATTATTAAAAGCCGGTGATACCATTCAATTTCTATCCATATCTCAGGAAGAGTATCAGCAATATGAACAGGGGGGAAGGAAGAATGAATAGTGTATGCGTTCTTGAGCCAGGTTTATATACAACTATTCAAGATATTGGACGATTTGGGTATCAGAAATATGGTGTGATCGTTAGTGGAGCAATGGATTTTTACGCTTTACGTATTGCGAATTTACTCGTGGGAAATAAGGAGGAAGAAGCTACAATCGAAATGACTTTATCTGGAGCGACGTTGCAATTTCAGAAGACCGCTTTAATTGCTATTACGGGGGGTGATCTCATGCCCCATATTGATGGAAAACCAGTTCCTATGTGGCGCCCTATTCTGATAAGTAAAGGATCTGTTTTACAATTCAAATTTGCTGTAAAAGGTTGTCGGGCTTATGTTGCTTTCGCTGGAGGGATACAGGTACCGAAAGTCATGAGAAGTAAAAGCACATACGTTCGAGCAGGTATAGGAGGGCTTTATGGGAGAACTTTGCAACGGGGAGATGGCTTGACATCTGGTAATTGGAGCTACATAGCAGAAGCGTTGGCACAGAAATTAGCATTATCTTCAGAGCCTTATTCATGGTCTGTCAATCCTTACCCGCTTATTCGTTTTCATCGGAACCCGTCCATCCGTGTTTTAAAAGGAAGTGAATATGACCGTTTTGATGAAGCAAGTAAGCAAGCATTTTTTAGTGAACCCTATACAATTACTACACAAGCAGATCGAATGGGCTATCGTTTAGCCGGTCCTTCTCTTGCATTAACCGAAAAAATGGATATGTTTTCTGAAGCAGTTACATATGGAACGGTACAGGTTCCTGCGAATGGTCAGCCAATTATTTTAATGGCAGACAGGCAAACAACGGGGGGCTATCCCAAAATTGCTCAAGTAATCACAGCTGACTTATCTACCCTTGCTCAGTTGCAACCGAATACTTCCGTTCTTTTTCAAAAAGTTGATTTGGAGGAAGCGGAAACAATATTATTGCAAAATGAACATATATTGCAGCAAATTGCAATTCAGATTGAAATAAAAGCGAGTTACTGAGAAAGTAGCTTGCTTATTTTATTGTATGGAAAACGATAAAATGAGTGCTTGTGGATAACGAAATAACCGACTAGTCACGTCCGGCGCATGAGCTCAGCAACTAGGTGACTTTAGAAATGCGCCCTACGATAAGGCATCATCGGTTCGCCTCTAAGAGGAAGGCCAACTAAAAACGGGCTTGCCGCCCAGACGTCGGCATACCCCTGTTTGTAGGGGCATGATTCCTTTATCTTTAGTTGATTCGTTCCATTCGCTACGTTGCTAAACGGGCGCCCTGCGCCTTTGTTCATAATCATTTTCCTCTAACTTGTGTACGATTTAAGCTGTATCATCCGTTGTTTGATAGCAAAGACAGGTACGTTATTGCTTTCATATTTACTCCAAAATTCAATCCTAAGAGTTTTCGCTTATCTGAAGTAAGATTATTACCTGAAACGTATCAGCCTATCTAAATTGATATTGGATGTATGGTGTTTGTTCAATTGATTTTAGGGCAAACTAAGATAGGTGATGTATATGAAAGCTACAGAAATAGAAAGTAAACAATTTGATAAAGCGCTGGATACCTTCATTGAACTATACAATAATTTGGAACCTGATGTGCCGCTAATCCAATTTACTGATGATGTAGTGGAGCAAATTGAAGCAGCTAAACAAGCATATGGTGAAGAGGTCATTCATGAAAAAATCAACTCCATTGTACGAGAAGCACTTTCTTGGACAACGTTAACCAAAGAAATGCAAGAAATGGATGCGCAAGAGTAATATGAAAAAATTACCGAAAAAAATACGTATACATGTTCGGTTTTTGTGGTATAATAAGAACAAACGTTCCTATGGGAGGCTGTATTATGAAGCACATCTTACAGTGGTCGAAGGAGAATAAGCAAAAGCTGATCTTGTTTTATATGGATCATAACAATCAAGTAACACAACGATTCGTACGGGTAATAGATATACAGGAAGATTCCTTTATAGCATTTTGTTTCTATCGCAAACAGGTTCGTAGGTTTAAATATAGCCACATCCTTTCCTGTGGTCGAAACCAAAGAAAGGGTAGTGCATAACAATGCGTGTATATGATCGAGGCTCTATAAAGTGGACATCTATGATGCTGCCAGAGCATGTAGATTTACTTCAAGATATGTGGAAAAGACTAGAGGATAAAGAAATGCCTATTTTGGATGAACAAAAGCTTGCAGAGTTAGATCTTCAATTGCAAACTGCTATTCACCAGGATCTCACTGTTGAAATTAAGTATTATAATGGGCGTGATTATTTAACCAGTAAAGGAAAACTAAAACACGTTAATCGTGATCATCTTTGCTTGCAATCAGATAAAGTAATTAAACGGGAGCAGGTGCTGGATATATGGATAAATTAGATTTTTCATAGAAGGAAGTTGAACTTTTTTGTCCCGTATGTAAACCTGCTCTTCCTTTTTAGGTGTTGTAACCAAGATGATAAGCGCAACATTTATTGTAAGTCACATACGTGATTCTGTTTAATTAATAGTCTAAGGATGGAAGTCCTCACTGATTGGTCTTCACTTCATCCCGTATATAAGGTGCTGTAAGACTCTGACTTCAGGAGTTGGATAATCTGTACAGCAAAAAGTCAAATTGGGTGATAACAGAACTGCACCTAATGCCCTATTTCGTAAAAGCCTTAGGCCATACCCTTGGGCTACTAACAAGCCGTGGGGGATGCAAGAAAACCCCACGGCTTGAAGATTCACTTTATCGCATGCCTGCAGGCTGCCGCTTCAAGCGCTAGAAGAAATGGAAGCGGGGGCTGACATCCTCTAGTTTCCTCTGACGGCAGGACAGTAAAACTTAGGCAGCAATTTACAAAAAAGTTTTTCAAGAAGAATGCACGTAAGTGACGTATCGTGTATAGAAAAGTACTTCTCTGTATTTACAAGGAAGATTATTAGCACACGATAACCCGTGATTATCCGAGATTAAATTATTTCTACCTTCATTCGTATAAGGTAGAAGAAAACTCCTATTATTTAGCTTGTGGTTCATAAATGTCCCAGGCAGTTTTTAAAGCTTCTACAATATATTCTGCAACTTCTTCAATCATTAGTGCATCTGTTTGTACAGTCGAATGATGAGTTTGGTAAATAGCTTTACGCTCAAGAAATAACTGTTTGATTTCAGTTAAGCTTTTTCCCTGTAACACCGGTCTGCTGTCAATAAGTAAACTAATCCGGTCCTTCCAGGAATCCCATGACAAATCAAGATAAAAAACAATACACTTTTGCAGGCAGATGTTTCTAATTTCCTCTTGAAGAAAAGCCCCTCCGCCTAAAGAGATGATTTTTAACTTTTGCTTACAGAGTTCATGAATAATTTCCTTCTCCTTTTTTCTGAATACTTGTTCACCATATGTTTGAAAAATTTCTGTTGTATCCATTCCAAAAGCTTCTTCAATAACCTGGTCTGCATCGATAAAATCCCGATACAGCTTTGCGGCTACTGCCTTTCCGATGGATGTTTTACCAACCCCCATAAATCCAATTAAAACAATACTTTTTTGACGTAAAGGAATTTTAGTACACATTAGTTAACCTCTTTCTAATTATCTGCATTTTTACCCCGTATATAAGGTGTTGTAAGACTCCCATTTCAGGAGTTAGGTAATCTGTACAGCAACAAGTCTAAGGGGAGATAACAGCACCTAAATGCCCGATAGGTCATACCATTACGGCACTAACAAGCCGTGGGGGATGAATGAAAACCCCCACTGATTGAAGATTCACTTTATACGAGTAAAGGGTACCGCGGGCTCTCGCTTCAAAGAGGAAGGAGAATCTAAGTGAGCAAGAGACAGTGGTATTCACATGTCCGATGTTTCGGATTGATAGAACAAGTAAATCTTTCTTTGGAGCTAGCATTGTAAGTAGGAGAAGAGCTATTTTCAGACCCATATAAAACCTTGCTAGTGACAAGATCTTAATGTTCAACCCCGACTAAAATATCGAATAGCAATCTATCACACGCAAAAAGCTCTTTCAGCATGTTGGTTCAATGCCTTCTGTTTAATTTTGATAAAAGAAAGGCTACTGGTTCATCTTATTTTATTCATTATAAGCGAAAAAATAGAGACTTGCACTTGAAAAAATATCTAGTTGGCAATCCTACCTATTGCTATTATAATAAGGTATCAATGAAAGCAAAGGATCACAATGATGATTTTAATATAAATAGACAGTGTACACGAAATGAGACCAGACATGGTGTTTAGGCTAGAAAGTTTGTAATAAGCGTTGTGGAAATCATATGTTAATTAAAAATAACATAAAGGAGAGAAAAACATGGAGACGGTCACAGTGAAAGATGTACATATAGGAGAAGGCATGCCAAAAATTATTGTTCCAATCATGGGGGCAACATTACAAGAGATTAAACAGGAAATAACAGAAGCCAAACGGGAGAAGCCTGATATGATGGAATGGCGTGCAGATGCTTTATCAGCTGGAGATAATCTGGAAGAAATTCTCCGTGTGTTAGCTCAAATAAGACCCTTGATAGAAGATGTACCTTTACTTTTTACATTTCGAACTTATAAAGAAGGGGGACAGAAAGAAGTAACTCTGGAATACTATGATCAGCTGTTGAACCAAGCGATAGAATCTGGACTTATCGATTTAATTGATATTGAATTCTTTACAGAAAAAAAGATTCGAGATAAATTAGTACGACAAGCAAGCAAACGCCATGTTATGGTTATATTATCGAATCATGATTTTCAAACTACCCCAACGAACGATGATATGTTATCACGTCTCAAGGGGATGCAAGATGCAGGAGCAGATATTGCGAAGCTGGCAGTAATGCCTCGCGATGCAGAAGATGTCCTACGCCTGCTACAAGTAGCAGCAAAAATGAAGGCAACTTATGCACAAAAACCATTTATTACTATAGCTATGGGGCCTTTAGGTATCTTAAGCA
Organism: Virgibacillus sp. 6R; assembly: GCF_001895305.1. Lineage (NCBI taxonomy): Bacteria > Bacillati > Bacillota > Bacilli > Caryophanales > Bacillaceae > Virgibacillus > Virgibacillus sp. 6R. Next base: position 4,031,982 of record NZ_CP017762.1, read on the forward strand.
GGATTGGCGGTGAGCTGGTAGGTTCAGCAGCTTCTTTTGGCTCGGGGATGCAAGCTTCGGCTCCAGGACAACTATCGGCTACAGAATTAAAAAATTTACTTCAAATGATGCATCGTTATTTACAGAAATAAAATAGGAAACAGGTCAATGTTATTAATCATTCTTGTTATAGCAAGCTCTTTCTTCTTCTGGTAAGGATTATATAAAAATGCTGAAGCATTATTGCAAACTAAATAATGCTTCAACATTCCGGATTCTAATGTGTGCTACTGAAAAATCCATCATTTGTTGCTTTTTTAATTAACTACCATTTTGCTTTTTTCTTGGATAGAAAAAATTTATAGATGAACTCTATGCTCGCAACAGTAGATGCCACAATGAAAAAAGAGCTTAAAATGGTATTGGTTTCGAGTCCATACTTATTGAACGCTGATGATAAAAGATAACTTACTATAAAAGAAAACAATAACAAACTCAATAATTCTCCTAATTTTCTAGCCCTCATTTCCCCCCTATTTCTTTAAGATAACATAATCTTACATTTTAGTAATAAATTTCTCCAACTATCTTGAATGGCTTTATAAAGAAAAAAGCGAGCAAGAGCTCTCTTCCCAAGAGGCCCCTACGTAAGCATTTAACTGTCAGCTAAGTAGTGAATTATTCACCTAACAATCTGCTTAATTTGTTCGATGGTGCCAACGATCGAGCCATCGTTGTGTAAGTCTGCTCTTATATAATGCTGCAATGCCCTCCAAAATAAAACGCGGTATTTTTTTAGGAGTATATTTTTTAAAATATACAGAATCAAGAATACGTTTAATATCCTCCCACTGCTGGTCGTGCTTCGTTTGCCTAAATCTGGCAACATCGATAACTTTGACCATTCCTGTTGGTGTAAGAATAATATTTCTTAAGTGAACATCAGCGGGATTTAGTCCTTGCTGCTTTGCGTAGGCAAATGCTTGATCTGCTTCTTGAATATGCTTCTTCGTGAACGGTATCCCTTTCATTAAGCAATCATATAAAGTGACACCAGGAATGTAATCAAGCACAAGATAATTAGTGCCAAATGCATACATTTTTGGAAACAAAGAACATCCCTTTAGCTGTTGATAAACAGAAGCTTCTTCTCGTGCGATATGTTCATAACCTGTAGGAAATACTTTAAGCACTTTATCTGTTTCTTCCATTTTACATACTACTGCACTTCGACCGCTGCCTATAAGTTTCAAGGCAGGAGACATAGATTCAATGATAAATTTATGCTTTTCTGTTTTTATTTTTATACTATGAACTAAAGCGGATATTTCATCAGGGCCCAAAGTAAACACTCCTTAGCACTACCCGTGATTAATATGCGGATATATCCAATCAAACAGCAGCTTTTTCTAGTCAAAAGGATGAAAGCTGCGTCAGCAATATGTCACAGATGCCAGTCTTTATTCTTGTTCTTATAAGTATAGAAAAAGTCGTGCTTGAATATGGCACTTTATCTAATTTTTGAATGGTGGTTTCGAATCGCTTGTCGAGCTAATTTATCTGCGTGCATATTTTGTTTTTCAGGAATCCATTTAATAAAAAAGTGAGGAAAGTGAGAAGAATGCTCATGGATTGTTTGTAACAACGGGATAAACGCTTTGTTTTTTGTATAATTCTTCTCAATTGTTTCAACAACGATTTTGGAATCGGCGCGAAATGATAAGATTTCATTTGGGAATTTTTCTTTACAGATAATTAAAGCTTGGATAACAGCATGAAATTCAGCTTCATGGTTAGAAAGATTACCTAAAAAGAAGGTATAATTGTACTGGTTATGTCCTTGCTTGATATAAATACCGGCTCCGCTAGGTCCGGGGTCTCCATTAGATGCCCCGTCTGTGTATACCTCTATCATGCTTGTACCTCCTTATATGTATGCCGATTATAGCATATACGGATATAGAACAACACGCTAATGATATGGAAGGTGAAGAATGCAAGATGATATAAGAATTTGCTGACTTACATTATTTTCTTTTTATCCTGCATATCAGGTGCAGTATGACATCTGCTTCGAGAGTAGAATATCTGTACTTTAACAAGTCTAATTGTGAGATAATAGACCTAAATGCCCTTTTTCATAAGAGACCTTTAGTCATACCATTACTGTACTAACCATCAGTGGGGGATGAAAGAACCCCTATTCTGGTTGAAGATCTACTTTATAGCAAGTCTTTTTGAATAACATTCTCTAGAAGGAAATTCGTTTTTATGGCAAAATAAAAGAAAGGGAAGAAAGTAGGGGATAGTCATGAAGTTACAGCTTGTTAATGAGCAAGTGTTACAATGGAAAATGAATCAATCCTTGATGCAGTCTATTCAAATATTGCAATTTTCCAGTACTGAGCTAGTCGATTATTTAAAAGAACTAGAAAAAGAAAACCCGCTCATTGAAGAGATAAACTATGATGATGCGAATATTCCGTATCGATCTTCTACGGATAATACAATAGCTCCAGGAGAAATAAATGCAAACGAGTTAAGCATGTATGATCATTTAAAGAAGCAGTTATATACGTTGAACATACCAGAGGGAATGAGACCGATTGTTTTATTTGGTATTGATTCCATCAATGAAAGCGGTTACCTAGATATTGATCTGCTACTATGGGCTGAGCAGTGTCAGACTACTGTGGAGAAGGTGGAGCAAGCATTAAAGTTCATCCAATCTTTGGAACCAGCTGGTATAGGAGCAAGGACCTTAAGCGAATGTATCGTTTTACAATTAAATATTCCGTCTGAAGAAGTTCCGTTTGTAAACGATTTATTGAACAATTATTTAGAATGGGTAGCTGAAGAAGATGTTGAGGCAGTAGCGACCCATTACGAAAAAAGTCCTGCATATGTGAAAGAATTGTTTGACCAAATTAAAACATGTCACCCAAAACCGGGACATTTGCTAGATACGAAAATAGACCATTATATTATTCCCGAAGCTTCTATTTATAAAGAGAACGGAAAATGGCATTTATCATTTTATTCTTGGAGTGCGCCTAAGCTAACAATTAACGATGATTATTATCATATGAAGGGGATCGGCAAGGAAACGGAGAAATACATTAAGGAAAAACAGACACAGGTAGAAATGGTGAAAAAAGCAATTGCCTATCGGAGTAACACGTTAGAACGTGTTATACAATGCATCATTGAAAAGCAATCCCTGTTTTTTGAACATGGAGCTCATATGCTGCAATCATTAACATTAAAAGATATTGCAGACGAATTGGAACTCCATGTGTCAACGATAAGCCGCGCTATCGCTCAAAAGTACGTACAAACTCCAACTGGAATTTTACCATTAAATTTCTTTTTACAAACTGGAATTAAACAAACAAATGGTACAAAGGCTGCTGCATCTGCTGTTAAAAAATTTATCGTTGACCTTATAGATAACGAAGATAAGCGTAAGCCTTTTTCTGATGAAAAAATACGGAGATTATTAGCGGATCATTATGATATTACAATTGCAAGGCGTACGGTCATGAAATACAGAGAACAAATGCAAATACCATCATCAACAAAAAGAAAGGAGCGATAGTTTGATAACGGTATATTTTTATACGAAAACTGCCTGTCCCCTATGTGATGAGGCAAAATGGATGCTGGAAATGTTTCAAGATGAATACGGATTACAAGTGGAAGAACGGGATATATACACCAATGACCAATGGTTGGAACAATATCAATTAATAATCCCCTGCATTCAAGTTAATGGCGAAATACTAGACGCCTCTCAGCTAAGTTGGGAATCATTGAAAAAATTTCTGGAGCAATATGCGCGCAAGTAAAAGCAGGGGGGGCTGGCCTGCTTTTGAGGACGTGAAGTCAGAAGAGAAAGTTGTGAAGTAGTAACTAGAACGTTATAAGTGTAAAGCGCTGTCTTAGAGCAATTTCTAAGAATGCATGGTTAGCTTCACAAAAGGTAAGCAATCTTTCTAGCACTGAAAATGGCACTTAAAACGTTTTTGCCCTTGTAATAACAAACAGTTATGAAGGAATAATTTGATAAATGCCGCTAACTAACTTCATTGTTTTTCAAAAAAGTGATAAGGTTAGGTATCTATTTTTCGAAAATGTTAGAAATTGGGGCTGATTTCAGCAGATGACATATCTTAATGGAGACATTCAAAACTGTGAGAAAGTAGACTTGCCAAACAACAACAATGCTGCAAACATTAATAAAGGAAAGACTTACAAAAGCATAAACTTATGATCTTCCTATGGATCCATAATAATATTGGGCATAAAAGTACTATTGGCAGCAGTTTTATTTTATACATATTAACGCGGCATAGCTAAATCTAATCTGCTTTCAATCCGCTTCACATAATGTTAACATTATATTGGTTGTGTAATTATATATATTTGGTATAATATACATGTAAGCGAGATAACATAAAGCAAGGAAAAATTTTTTTTGCAGCTTCCGGGACGTAATATATCCACCCGGGACTTCAAAGGTCCAGGTGAAGGAGTCCTTAGAATGAGAAATTTAATTCAACTACAAAAAAGATTACTACCTGATATGCTGGAAGTAATGCAACGGCGCTATGCGATGCTGCGCACCATTGATCTGTTAGAGCCAATAGGTCGAAGGGGACTAGCTGAAAACACAAATGTGACCGAACGAACTGTACGAGGAGAAATCGAACTTTTGCAGTCACAAGATTTAATTCAAATAACTGCGAAAGGTATGTTTATTACAAAAGAGGGTAAATTAATCCTAGAACAGTTAGGTGCATTTATGAGTGAGATAATGGACTTGCGTGCGTTGGAAAACAAACTAAAGGATGCGTTATCTATCCGTAACGTTATCGTTGTCCCTGGAAATAGCGATGAGCATGAATGGGTTAAACAGGAAATGGGGAAGGCTTGTGTGGCAAGCTTAAAAACCATGATTGGTGAACAACCAACGATTGCTGTAACTGGTGGAACCACAATGGCTGCAATAGCAGCTATGATGACGCCATTTGAACAGAGCAATAATACGCTTTTTGTCCCGGCACGAGGCGGTATTGGTGAAAAGGTAGAAAACCAGGCTAATACGATTGCGGCTGAAATGGCTCGCAAAGCACATGGCGATTATCGCTTGCTGTATGTTCCTGATCCATTAAGCGAATCAGCTTATCAAATGATCATCCAGGAGCCAAGCGTGAATGAAACATTATCGCAGATAAAAACGGCAACGGTTGTGATGCATGGAATTGGCGATGCGCTCACAATGGCGTATCGGAGAAAAACACCAGAGGATATTGTGGAAAAATTGCGCGAGCATCAGGCGGTAAGTGAAGCTTTTGGTTATTATTTCGACAAAAAGGGTAATGTTGTACATAAGGTGCGTACAGTTGGAATACAGCTGGAAGATTTAAAGCAAATCCCTTATGTTATTACCATTGCAGGTGGGCGCTCTAAAGCGCAAGCAATTGCTTCGTATTTTAAGCGAGCAAAAACAGAGCTGCTAATCACCGATGAAGCAGCCGCAGAAGAGATTTTAAGGGGAGCATCCTCCCTTTAAATATAAATTATTAATTCATTTTTAGGAGGAATTATAATGGCAGTAAAAGTAGGAATTAATGGTTTTGGTAGAATAGGACGTCTTGTATTTCGCCTTGCTCTACAAAATGATGATGTAGAAGTAGTTGCAATCAATGACTTAACCGATGCTAATATGCTAGCTCATTTACTAAAGTATGACTCTATCCATGGTATTTTGGAAGAAGAGGTTTCTGTAAATGGTTCAAATATTGTTGTTGGTGGAAAAGAAATCAAAGTAATGTCTGAAAGAGACCCTGCTCAATTAGGCTGGGACAAACTTGGTGTAGAAATTGTAATGGAATCTACGGGACGTTTTACAAATAGAGAAGATGCACAAAAGCATATTGACGCTGGTGCGAAAAAGGTAATTATTTCTGCACCTGGTAAAAATGAAGACTTAACAGTAGTAATGGGTGTTAACGATAAAGAATATGATCCAGCAAAACATCATGTTGTATCTAATGCTTCTTGTACAACAAACTGTTTAGCGCCATATGCTAAGGTTTTACATGATAACTTTGGTATTAAACGCGGTCTAATGACTACAATTCACTCTTATACAAATGATCAGCAAATCCTTGATTTGCCACATAAAGATTATCGTCGTGCTCGTGCAGCAGCACAAAACATTATCCCGACAACAACTGGTGCTGCTAAAGCAGTTGGAAAAGTTTTACCAGAATTAAATGGTAAGTTAAATGGTGGCGCAGTACGTGTTCCTACTCCAGACGGTTCTTTAGTAGACCTTGTTGCTGAATTAGAGAAAAATGTAACAGCAGAAGAAATCAATGCTGCATTAAAAGAAGCTGCTGAAGGTGAATTAAAAGGAATTCTTGAATACAGTGAAGCACCACTTGTATCTTCAGATATTTTAGGTAACCAGCACTCTTCTATTGTAGATGGCTTATCTACAATTGTTTTAGAAGATAACCTAGTAAAAGTTATTTCTTGGTACGATAATGAAATGGGTTATTCTGCTCGCTGTGTTGATTTAGCAGTACTAATGAACAACAAAGGACTATAAGAAAAAATAGCGGGGGAGGAGCATGAATAATCCTCCTCCTTTTTCCTTGTTTTTAAGGAGTTTAATGCATTTCATAAGCTGCTGATCGGAGAAAGGGGATCTAGTATAATGTATGCTAGGGCTAGGAGAGTTAGAACTTATCTAGAGATTTTCTAACCAGTTCTGCTTTATAGTCAAAAGAACAAGCAATGTCCCTTTATCTTATGAATTGGCATGAAAGAAATTTCTTTGCTAATCTAAGAGTGAAGCAACAAGCAAGAACGACCTCTTTAGAATGTTTCATTTCTTGGTAGCTATCATTCGTTATGTTGGGATAATTACATATCCTGAATATAGGAGGCAGAAGAACATGAATAAACTGTCAGTAAAAGATCTTGATGTTAAAGGAAAAAAAGTTTTTTGCCGCGTCGATTTTAACGTACCGATGAAAGATGGTGAGGTAACAGATGATACAAGAATCAGAGCTGCCTTACCTACCATTGAATATTTATCTAATCAAGGTGCGATCATCATTTTAGCAAGTCATCTTGGTCGTCCTAAAGGAAAAGTTGTAGAAGAGTTACGCCTAGATCCTGTAGCAAAACGATTAAGTGATTTAATCGGTAAAGAAGTCGTAAAAACAGATGCAGTATATGGTCAAGAAGTCCATGAAGCAATTGCCAAGGTAGGCGAAGGCGATATCGTTTTAATCGAAAACGTCCGCTTTGAAGCTGGTGAAGAAAAGAATGATGAAGCATTGTCACAAGCATTTGCTGATCTGGCGGATGTTTATGTGAATGATGCATTCGGTGCAGCTCACCGAGCTCATGCTTCAACAACTGGTGTAGCAGAAAAGCTTCCTGCCGCTGCTGGATTTTTAATGGAAAAGGAACTATCTGTTTTAGGTCAAGCATTAGAAAATCCTAAACGTCCATTTACAGCTATTATTGGTGGGGCGAAAGTAAAAGATAAAATTGATGTTATCGATAATTTACTTGAAAAAGTAGACCACCTTATTATTGGTGGTGGCTTAGCCTATACTTTTATTAAAGCACAAGGCTATGAAGTTGGTAATTCATTATTAGAAGAAGACAAAATTGACCTTGCCAAACAGTTTATGCAAAAAGCAAAAGATAAAGGTGTCGAATTTGTGCTTCCAATTGACGCTGTTGTAGCGGACAAATTTGCTGAAGATGCCGATAAAAAAGAAGTAGATATCGATCAAATTCCAGCTGACTGGGAAGCGTTGGATATCGGTCCTAAAACAGCTGAGAAATATGCAGAAATTGTTGCTAACTCTAAATTAATTATTTGGAATGGTCCAATGGGAGTTTTTGAAATGGATGCTTTTGCTAATGGAACAAAAGCAGTTGCTGATGCATTAGCAAAAACAGAAGGATATACCGTAATTGGCGGTGGAGATTCTGCAGCTGCTGTGGAAAAATTTGGTCTAAGTGATAAAATGGATCATGTATCTACTGGTGGAGGAGCATCTTTAGAATTTATGGAAGGTAAAGTTCTTCCAGGTGTTGCTGCATTAACAGATAAATAAAATGGTATGAGGTGAGACGATGCGCAAAAAAGTAATTGCTGGAAACTGGAAAATGAACAAGCTAGCAAACGATGCGAATCAGTTTGTCGATGAGGTGAAATCAAAGCTACCTCAGTCAGAAAAGGTAGAGGCGATCGTTTGTGCCCCATTTCCTTTCTTAGCTCAGCTTGTGGAAAAGACAAAAGATACGAAATTGAAAGTCGCTGCCCAAACAATGCATTATGAAGAAAGTGGTGCATATACAGGCGAAGTAAGCCCGGAAATGCTTGCAGATTTAGGTGTTACCTATGTGGTATTAGGGCATTCTGAGCGTAGAGAATATTATAATGAAACAGATGAAACAGTGAATAAGAAAGTGCATGCTGCATTTAAGCACCAACTAACACCTATTGTCTGTGTTGGCGAAACGCTAGAACAGCGTGAAGCAAATGAAACAATGGATCATGTGGAAATGCAAGTTACAAAAGCACTAGAAGGGTTAAGCGAAGAGCAAGTTGCCAATACCATTGTCGCCTATGAGCCTATTTGGGCAATTGGTACTGGAAAAACAGCGACTAGTGAACAAGCAAATGAAGTTTGTACGCATATCCGTGAGGTTATTGCAAAACTTACATCTAAAGAAACAGCAGACAAGGTTATTATTCAGTACGGTGGCAGTGTCAAGCCTGCAAACGTAGAAGAACTATTGGCTCAATCCGATATTGATGGTGCATTAGTTGGTGGAGCTAGCCTTGAACCAGATTCATTCTTGCAATTAGTGGAGGCAGGTGCAAAATGAAACAAAATAAATTAGCGGCATTAATCATCTTAGATGGCTTTGCGATTCGTGATGAAGTCAAAGGTAATGCAGTGAAACAGGCCAACAAACCGAATTTTGACCGCTATTGGAATCAGTATGCTCATAGCCAGCTAACAGCCTGTGGTGAAGCTGTTGGCTTGCCAGAAGGACAAATGGGTAATTCTGAAGTCGGCCACTTGAATATTGGCGCTGGTAGAATTGTGTATCAAAGCCTAACACGTGTTAACTTATCGATTAAAAAAGGCGAATTCTTTGAAAAAGAAGCGTTTATAAAATCGATGCAACATGCAAAAAATAATGATAAAGCTCTACACATTTTTGGCTTGCTTTCAGATGGTGGTGTACACAGTCACATCAATCACTTATTTGCGCTATTGAAGCTTGCGAAAGAACAAGGCTTAGAAAAAGTGTACATTCATGCGTTTCTAGACGGACGAGATGTTGGTCCACAAACAGCTAAAACCTATATCCAACAAACACAGGATAAGATAGCGGAGTACGGAGTTGGTCAAATTGCAACCATATCCGGACGTTACTATTCCATGGATCGAGACAAGCGTTGGGATCGCGTGAAAAAAGCATATGACGCCATGGTATACGGAAAAGGACCAAAATATACCGATCCGTTTGCCGTTATTGACGAATCCTATGCTAGCGAAATCTATGATGAGTTCGTTATCCCATCCGTTATTACGAATGAAGCTGGCGACCCAGTTGGAACTGTAGAAGATGGAGATTCGATTATTTTTTACAACTTCCGCCCAGATCGTGCCATTCAAATCTCACGTACTTTTGCCAATGAAGATTTTCATGATTTTGACCGTGGAGACAAAGTTCCAAAAAACTTAGATTTTGTTATGCTAACTAACTTTAGCGAAACGGTAAACGGCTATGTTGCTTATGAGCCGGTTAATTTAGATAATACGGTTGGAGAAGTTTTAGCACAGCATGATATGAAACAGCTAAGAATTGCTGAAACAGAGAAATACCCTCACGTAACGTATTTTATGAGTGGTGGGCGTGAAGCAGAATTTCCAGGTGAAAAACGAATCCTAATTGATTCACCAAAGGTAGCGACGTACGACTTAAAACCAGAGATGAGTGCTTATGAAGTGACGGACGCGTTGCTAAATGAACTCGAAACTGGGGATCGTAACGCGATTATCCTGAATTTCGCCAACCCAGATATGGTTGGACATTCTGGTAAATTGGAGCCAACGATAAAGGCAATCGAAGCAGTGGATGAATGCTTAGGAAAAATCGTCGATAAAATTATCGAACTTGGTGGTCATGCGATTATTACTGCAGACCATGGTAATTCAGATGAGGTCATAACTTTAGAAGGAAACCCAATGACAGCTCACACAACGAATCCAGTTCCTGTTATTGTAACAAAAGATGATATTAGTTTACGTGATGGCGGCATTTTAGCAGATTTAGCCCCAACGTTGCTTGATCTCTTAGATATTGAACAACCAAAAGAAATGACAGGCCAGTCATTAATAAAAAAATAACTCAACGTTTTGAAAAAAGGAGACGATTTGAATGCCATATATTACAGATGTTTACGCTCGTGAAGTATTAGACTCTCGCGGTAACCCAACCGTTGAAGTAGAAGTATTCACAGAATCAGGTGCTTTTGGTTCTGCATTAGTTCCAAGTGGTGCTTCCACTGGAGAATATGAAGCAGTAGAATTACGTGACGGCGACAAAAGCCGCTACCTAGGTAAAGGTGTTTTGAAAGCAGTTCAAAATGTGAACGAAGTGATTGCACCTGAACTATTAGGAATTGATGTAACACGTCAAAACATCATCGATGCGTTAATGATTGAACTAGATGGAACAGACAATAAAGGAAAATTAGGCGCTAATGCTATCCTAGGTGTATCGATGGCTGTTGCTCACGCTGCTGCAAGTTATTTAGAAGTTCCGCTTTATAACTACCTTGGCGGTTTCAACGCAAAAACGTTACCAACACCAATGATGAACATTTTAAATGGTGGCGAGCACGCAGACAACAACGTTGACATTCAAGAATTTATGATTATGCCAGTTGGAGCTGAAACGTTCCAAGAAGCACTTCGTACAGGTGCTGAAATCTTCCATTCCTTGAAAAACGTATTAAAATCAAAAGGTTATAACACAGCTGTAGGTGACGAAGGTGGTTTTGCTCCAAACCTCGCTTCTAACGAAGAAGCATTGCAAACGATTGTTGAAGCGATCGAAGCAGCCGGCTATAAGCCTGGTGAAGAAGTAAAACTAGCAATGGACGTAGCCGCTTCTGAAATTTATGAAGATGGTAAGTACAACCTGAAAGGTGAAGGTGTTGTTCGTACATCTGAAGAAATGGTTGACTGGTACGAAGATATGATCAGTAAATACCCTATCGTCTCTATCGAGGATGGATTAGACGAAAACGACTGGGACGGCTTCAAGCTTCTAACAGATCGTCTCGGTAAAAAAGTTCAATTAGTTGGAGATGACTTGTTCGTAACAAATACTGAAAAATTATCCAGAGGTATTGAGCAAGGAATCGGTAACTCTATCCTTATTAAAGTAAACCAAATTGGTACTTTAACAGAAACATTTGAAGCTATCGAAATGGCAAAACGCGCTGGTTACACAGCTGTTATTTCTCACCGCTCTGGTGAAACAGAAGATGCTACTATTGCTGACATTGCTGTAGCAACAAATGCTGGCCAAATTAAAACAGGTGCACCATCTCGTACCGACCGTGTAGCTAAATATAATCAATTACTACGTATTGAAGATGAATTAGCTGGCATGGGTGAATACGCTGGAAAAATAGCATTTTACAACTTGAATAAATAAGGAATAGATAACGACCTCCCCGTTCGTATGATAGCGAATCGGGAGGTTTTTTATATTGTAAAGGAACCTATAAAATGGGGTGCTTGGGGATAACGAAATAACTGAATAGCCACGTCCGGCGCATGAGCCCAGCAACTAGGCGACTTTAGAAATGCGCCCTACGATAAGTCATCATCGGTTTGTCGCTAAGAGGAAGGCCGACTAAAAACGGGCTTGCCGCCCGACGTCGGCATACCCCTGGTTGCAGGGGCATGATTCCTAAATCTTTAGTTGATTCGTTCCATTCGCTACGTTGCTAAACGGGCGCTTGCGCCTTTGTTCTACTATAGGAAAGCATTCTTGTAATAAAAGGTTACGTTTCATTCAGGCAAAAGAAAACTTGATTCTAACGGGGTCACCTGGAACGGGAAAAACACATTTAGCGACATCCGTAGGTTTTGAGGCATGCAAGACGGGATTAGAGGTCAGGTTTTATCGGGTATCTAATTTGGTGGAAAGCCTGGAGAAAGCTTGGAAAGAGGATAGACTGGCATCCTTCCAAAGCAAGTTCAAAAATGTTGACCTCGTTATCTTAGATGAGATTGAATATGTTTCTTTTACTACGGAGGTTGACGAACTATTCTTCCAGCTATTTTAGTTGTTACTTGCTCTTGTAAAAACCGCCCAACAGCTTACTGGATTTCACTTTATAAACATCTTATGCTTTACCTTCAAGATAATCTAAAAAGACGGAAAGTTGTGAGCGTTTTTGCGTTCCTTAAATCTAAGAGAAAGAAAAAACGGATTCAAATTCGCTTAAAGTCAGCTATCCTGAACCCGTTTAAGATAATCATTCATTCTTTGTTTTTTTTGGGGGGATTTTTATAAATTCCAAATAAAGAATTAAAAAAACAATAGGGGTAATGATAAGAAAAGTAATAACATAGGTGTATAATTTCTCCTTATCAGTAATGTACATACTCGTATAATACGCAATTGAAATTAAAATAATTAGATAAATAATGTATCTTAAATACTTCATTTTAAATTAACCTCACTTTGTTATATCAATCCACCCATTATTTCTATACCAATCTTTGGAATCTATACCCCTAGCTAGGGCTACACCAACATTTAAATAATCTAAGGCCACATAAATAGCGCTAGAAATTACTGTTACTATAGCTACTCCTCTAACTGATTTTATTTTTAATTTTTTCGCTTGAGCAGTGGCTACCCTAGATAAATTTTTTGCGACTACTTTCTTGCCTTTCTTTTTAATATAACTTTTAAGTGCACTAACACCGCCACCAACAACCCCACTAATCGCTACATTAAATACGGCTCCAGCAAGATTAACACCAACTCTTATTTTACCCTTTTTCTTTTTAGCCGCGTATACTTTATTTGAACCAAAAATCAACTTTTTCGTCCTGGAAAGAAGAGCTATTTCTTCAGATTCGAGTTTTTCTACATAAGCTTCTTCTAGGCTTTCCTGAGTAGCCTCTAAATCATTAAATGTTTCAGAATCGCTATTAAAAATATCAATAAGTGCTTCCTCTAACAATTCAACTTCTTCCGTATCAGAAGTTGCTGCTACTTCTTCAATAACTTGTAGAAATTCATTCTTTTCCTCCCCGTCCATTTTTGCTATGTCTAAATCATTAACAGCAGCCTCACAATCAAAATCCTCATCCAAAATCTCAGGATTAAATGTATCAGCATCCTCATCCATATTTATTCCGAATTCTTTAAGTTCATCTTCACTCATTTTTTCTAAGTCATCAAAAGTAAGATCTTCTAAAGGTAATTCATCATTAAAAAATTCCGCTTCAAAATCATCAAAAGAAGTTAACGTATAGCGGTTCTGTAATAGTTGAAACTAAAAAAATAATAGCGGAAAAAAGTAATATCTTAGGAATACATCTTTTCATATTACCACTCCTAATTAAGTTTTCCTGAATTTCAAAATAATTATATATTAACTGACAACTATTAGCTACACTATTTTTAAGACAATATTCGACATAGTGATAATTATTATATACAAATTACTTTAAAGTTCTATAATAATAACGTGCAAAAAGTTTATGCTCTGCTGATCTATATTCTTCTAGGCTTTTTTTGTATTTTATATCGCTAAATATTTGCTCCTATTTTGACATTTTTAAAATTTACTTGTTGAAGGTTATGAACGGGGAAATCATCCCCACCCTTTAAAACGACTTTTGGGGGGGACATGCGGATGATTGGGATGATAATTCTGACACTGAAAACAATGAGCGTGGCTTATTGCCGCATCCAATTATTTTAGCTGCAAGTAAGGGGGGCAATAATCGATGAAAGTAATTATTCTGCATTATGGAAACTATATGGCAAGGTTATCCATGCGTAAGTTTTTGGATGAGTATGGAAATACTTATTGGAGCATCGACGAAGATAAACGTGATCGTTTACAATCCAAGCTTATGCAAGCAAATAGAATGGAAATTCTCTGCATGCCAAACTTACCTATTGAAGAAATCGAAATTCATGTGTGTAGGATGATTTTCAAATATAAAATTCTACACAAATTAAAAAAATTCTCCATAAAAATGACAAGAAACGCATTACAAGCGATAGACCAAAAGTAGACTCATTTAATTCCTATATAGATTACAGAAAAGAAATAGGATCATAAAGATTATGTGAGGAAATATGTGATACATCAACTTTATATAGAAATGAAGTGGGCACTTAAATTCTAGGATCGGATTTACTCAAGGCAAGCAGCGAAAAACTTGAAGTTCTATTGCACTATATTGTGAGTAATTATAGAAAGCACAAATTTTTATCAGATTGAAAAGTACATAAAAGTATGTAGAGACCATGTGTATAGACGACAAGATTACAATAGTTTACGTCTTAAATTAGAAGGTTTTCAACAATGCAGTTAACTGTTCAATAGTGATATGCATTATGTTAAGGATTATATTCATAATTGGGTCAAGTATTTCTAAAACTTATATTTGTGCCTTCATTAGCTATTCAAAATTGCTTAATTAAGGGAACCTGTGGAAAATTGTCATAGGTGACTGCTATCTGGAGCAAAGCTAACTATTAAAACTTGCTAAATCTCTACAAATATGGCATAGTTACTTATGGAAAGACAACTATATAATAGCATACAAGCGTTGTAGGGGGACCAGTGTTGCTGGTTGAGATTGTATCCGTAAGATACTGACTCTTAGAACCTGATCTGGGTAAAACCAGCGTAGGGAACATGTCGATATACAAAAATGATTTGCATGTGCAAAAAGCCCTAGGTGTACGTAAGCCCCTAAGGCTTTTTTTATTTCGTATATACTTGGCAGATGAACATATCTTCTAAACATAAAACCAACATAGGAGAATGCAACTGCTGGTGAATGTCCAAATCGGTTCATTGAACAATCAACGGAGGAGAGCTCGGTCTTTCGTGATTGGAGTTTCCCTTATTCTCAGTACCTTACATAGCTGTAGTTATTCTGGAGGAGGAGACACATTGAGAAAATTCATCATGCTAAGTTTGTTCATTATTTTGTTAGCAGCATGTAGTACAAATGGCGATGAGTCAGGTAAAAAAGAAAAAGCGGCAGATAAGAACCTAAAGGAAGTATCTATTGTTCTTGATTGGACACCGAATACCAATCATACAGGGCTATATGTAGCGAAAGAAAAAGGATATTTTAAAGAACAGGGATTGAATGTTGATATTAAAATGCCGGGAGAAGCAGGTGCGGATCAGTTAGTGGCGTCTGGGAAGGCTGACTTCGGTATTGGTGCTCAGGAAGGAATTACGGAAGCGAGGGTACAAGATATTCCGATCGTTTCCATTGCCGCGATTATTCAGCACAACACATCTGGCTTTGCCTCACCAAAAGAAAAAGATATAACAGAGCCTAAAGATTTTGAAGGTAAAACGTATGGTGGTTGGGGAGCTCCGGTTGAAAAAGCGGTAATTAATTCGTTGATGAAGCAGGACGGAGCCGATGTTGAAAAAGTGGACATTGTAAATATGGGGGAAACCGACTTCTTTACTGCCGTAGAGCGTGATATTGATTTTGCATGGATTTATTATGGCTGGACAGGTGTAGAAGCTGAACTTCGTAATGAAGAGGTCAATATGGTTTATCTCACAGATTACTCGGAAAAGCTGGATTACTATACTCCAGTGCTGACAACAAATGAAACGATGATTGAAGAAGAACCGGAGACGATTAAAAAGTTTTTAGCTGCTGTATCGAAAGGGTATGAGCTCGCTATTGATAATCCTGAGGAAGCTGCTGACATCTTAATTAAAGCAGTGCCTGACTTGGATGAAGATTTAGTAAAGGCAAGTCAAAAATGGCTAGCGGATAAATATCAGGATGATGCAGACAGATGGGGCGAACAAAAGCAAGAAGTATGGGAAAACTATTCGACCTGGATGTTTGACAATGAATTGTTGGACAAGCCTTTGGATAGTGAGAAAGCATTTACAAATGAATTTTTACCAGAAAAATAACCAAGGTACTCGTTAAACAATAGATCGACCTACGTCACATCATTTTGATTACGAGTGGCTTCGATATGATTGTAGAAACGGAGGAGAAGTAATGGCTAATGCGCTTGTAAGTATACAAATCATTCCAAAAACAAAAAACGGGGAAGATGTGATTCCTTATGTGGATGAAGCAATTGCAATTATTGATGCGTCTGGGGTTCCTTACCATGTAAGTCCTTTGGAAACAACGATGGAAGGTGAATTACCCGACTTGCTTGCGATTGTAGAGAAAATGAACCAACGGATGGAAGAATTGGGTTGTCCGAGTGTTATTTCGCAAGTGAAAATATTTTATCAGCCATCAGGTGCATCTATGGATAAGTTAACGGAGAAGTATCGCTAATGCTTAAGAAAATACTAAAAAGAGGATGGCGACCGGTTTTGGTCCTCATCCTTTTGATTATGGTGTGGGAGTTAGCGAGTAAGTTGTTTGCCATTCAAGAATGGCTATTACCTGCGCCGTCATCTATTGGACAAGAGGCAATCGCAGGCTGGGGAGATTATAAGCATCATCTTGGTGCAACGATTCAATTATCTATGATGGGATTTGTTATTGGTAGCAGTGTTGGTATCGTTGTCGCTGTATGTCTGCATTTAGTGCCGGTATTACGTGAGGCGTTATATCCATTATTAATTATATCGCAAAATATCCCGATCATTATATTAGCTCCGTTACTCGTTGTTTGGTTTGGCTTTGGTATATTACCTAAAATTATTGTCATCACGCTCGTCTGCTTTTTTCCGATAACGATTGCTGCTTTGGATGGGTTTCGTCAGACGAGTGGGGAATTGAAGCATTATATGGAAATGGCTGGTGCGAATAAACGGCAAATCTTTTACAAATTAGAATGGCCCCATGCGCTACCATCACTATTTAGCGGATTGAAAATCGCAGCTACCTATAGTGTAATGGGAGCTGTTATTTCTGAATGGCTTGGAGCTAGTGAAGGAATGGGTTATTATATGACACTTGCTTCCTCTTCATTTCGTACGGACCGAGTGTTTGTAGCGATTTTGTTTATTGTCACATTAAGTTTACTATTTTTTGCACTTCTTTCCTATGCAGAACGAAAAGTGGTTAAGACTCCTGCTCAACAGGAAGACTAGTATAATATGATAAATCTTATTATGAGTCAGCATGTTAATGTAATGTTAATGGAAGAAGGAGAAGCCAATGGGGAAATTACAGGTACAAAAACTAACAAAATCATTTGGTAGTAATCAAGTGTTAAACCAGCTTTCTTTTTCCATTCAAGATGGAGAATTTGTTTCCATTTTAGGACCATCTGGAAGTGGGAAAAGTACGTTATTTAATCTGATCGGTGGGATTATGAAGCCAGATGCAGGGTCTATTCGCTTAAATGATCGAGATATCACGGGCTTGCGTGGGAATATTAGCTATATGCCACAAGCTCCTTCCCTTTTTCCGTGGCGGACGGTTTTGCAAAATGTTTTACTTGGAGAAGAAATTGCTAATGGAAAGGCAGATGAAGAAGAAGCACGAGCAATGATTATGAAGGCGGGTTTACAAGGATACGAGCATGCTTACCCTCATGAATTGTCAGGAGGCATGAAGCAGCGTGTTTCCTTTCTTCGCAGTATGAAAAGCCCACAATCGCTCATATGTTTGGACGAACCTTTTTCTGCTTTGGATGAATTTACGAGAGCGGAAATGCAAAAGTGGTTGTTATCCATCTGGGACCAGCATCGGAGGTCGGTATTATTTGTCACCCATAATATTGAAGAAGCATTATTTTTGTCTGACCGAATTATCGTTTTATCCCAAAAGCCGGCGGCGATAAAAAAGGAGCTTGTCATTCCATTTGCAAGACCGAGAGAAGAGGAGCTGGTTTTAAGTAATACATTTTTAGATTATAAAACACAGCTTTATTATGAATTGAGGGAATAAGTATGAATGAGCAAATCATCGATGCGCATATTCATTTAGATATGTATAAAGAACGAGAGCTTCAACAAATCCTTCAACAAGTGGAATCAACGAAATTAGATGCCATGATTGCTGTATCGTATCATTTCGCTTCCTGCCAAGTCAATTATGCTTTAGCAAAGCAATCCAAAGTGGTTAAGCCTGCCTTTGGCTTTCATCCTGAGCAAGACCTTCCAATAGAAACAGAACTTGCAGAGCTTATCCAGTTTATCGAAATGCATCATAAGGAAGCTGTTGCCATTGGCGAAGTTGGCTTACCATACTATAAGCGACAAAATAAGCCGAATTTAGATTTAAATCCGTACATCGAGTTGTTGGAAGTATTTATAAAGCTAGCCAAACGATTTGGATTACCAATTAGCTTACACGCAGTCTACGAGGATGCGGATATCGTATGTGATTTATTAGAAAAGCATTCTATTCAGAAGGCACATTTCCATTGGTTCAAAGGTGGTAAGCGAACAATCGAACGGATGGTAGCAAATGGTTATCTGATATCGATTACACCAGATATCTATTATGAACAAGAGATACAAGATCTTGTTTATATGTATCCATTAACGCATTTGATGATGGAAACGGATGGACCATGGCCTTTCGAAGGTCCGTTTGCAGGTAAAATGACACACCCGAAAATGATTCATCAAACAGCGCATAAAATCGCCCACTTAAAGGAGCAGTCGCTAAAAGACATTTACAAACAAATATACACAACAACATCTCAATTTTTCTCCCTCTAAATAGGATAGAGTGAATCTTCAATCAGTGAGGGTTTTCATTCTCTCCTACTGATTGTTAGTAGCCCAAGAGTATGACTTAAAGGCCTCTACACGAGCTGGGCATTCAGGTGCTGTTCTCTCACTTAGACTTGTTACCGTACAGATTATCCAACTTCTGAAGTGGGAGTCTTACAGCAACTTATATACGGGAAAAACGTTTTTAGTTTACCAGTAATAACCATGGCGATTACTTAAGAAAGCCCCGCTCAACCAACCTATTAGGGGCTAGGCGGAAGATGGTTTACGCTGTTTTCTTATCATAAGAAAATGGCTGTTAGCAGACATCTTTTACAACGCAAAAAAGATGGACTATAGATTATCTCAGCGTCTCTTTCTTTATTTTTAAATGGAAACAATAGTATCAAGGAATACATTTTCCCAATATCCAATTGCCCTAAACAAGAATATTCGAATATATGATAGGAATACAATTCATAAAAGGGAAATAATACCATCATAGGAAAAACATTATTGTTGGGTGAACTATATTGCGCTATAGCAAAGGTCCTTATCGTTTTTCTGCATAGGGGGAGAGGGATGGGGAAAAAAGTATTGTTATTTGGAGATATAGGGATTGATGATACGATTGCACTTATGTATGCTTATTGTGACGATGTTATTGAAATCGTCGGTGTTGTGGCAGATTACGGAAATGTATCTAGGGAGAATGCCCTTTCGAGTACGGAATATGTGAAAAGTCTTTTTCCGCAGAAAAAAGTGGGAAAAGTTAAATTGATTGCCGGAGCGCATATACCAATGACGGGTGAAGTTCCTACATATGTTCCGGAAATTCATGGGGAGTATGGTCTTGGACCGATTATTCCACCTAAATGCATGGATAATGGAATTAGTGACAATTTTTTTGAAGTTGTAGACCTGATTAAGGCGTATAAAGATGAACTTTTTATAGTTAATATTGGCCGGTTGACATCATTGGCAACTTTATTTCTTTTGTACAAATCGTTAATGCGATCAATTAAAGGCTATTATATTATGGGTGGAGCCTTTTGGGTGCCCGGAAATATTACAGCTGTATCAGAGGCGAATATTTACGGAGACCCTGTTGCAGCTCAAGTTGTCTTAGCCAACGCCAAAAATGTAAAGATCATCCCGTTAAATGCGACAAATCAGGCAATTGTGACCCCACAAATGATAAATTATCTCGATCAAGTGGGTCAGCTACCTCTTGTTAAAGAACTGCTGGATTATTATTATCAGTTTTATAAGAAACGAGATCCGGCAATTCAGGGAGCACCACTTCATGATGTAGTTACTTTAATGGCAGTGAAAAAATCAAATTTATTTTCATACCAGAGGCATCCTGTATATATTGTACAAGACGCTAGCGGTATAGCTAGAGGGCAAAGTATTGCCGATATTCGCCCGGACGCCGACTTAACCCAATTAGAGGGGGAAAACATCGTAGGGGGAAAGATTCATGAAATTGCATGTAAATTAGATTACCCTAATTTTTACCGTGATTTTATGACTGTGATGACGAAGGAAATATTTGAATGATTAGCCACATGAATTATCAAGGGAAGAACAAGTGATATCCTGTTATGAGACTGTTGAAACAAAGGATTAAAGTATCAAAAATATAAAACCGCAAAACAGTGAGCTGCCCCTTTAAGGTAGACAGATTTTAAAAAAATCTGTTTTCCTTAAGGGGAGCATATCAATGTAGTTCTGCGGTTTTAGCTTTATTTATTCTGTTTTTTCCTTAATAAATTGTACAACTTCTTCTGCAGTGCTCATAGAAAGGAGTTGATCTTTATAGGAAGCTAATTTACCTTTATCAAGTTCACGTATTTGTGTACGTGCAGGTAAAATAGACGTAGCACTCATGCTGAATTCATCCAAACCTAAACCAAGCAAAATTGGAATCGCAATAGCATCTCCCGCCATTTCTCCACACATGCCTACCCATTTATCTTCACTATGTGCAGCTTCAATGACATTATTTATCAGGTTTAGAATTGCAGGATGGTATGGCTGGTATAAGTAAGATACTTGTTCATTCATCCGGTCAGCTGCCATCGTATATTGAATGAGATCATTGGTGCCTATACTGAAGAAATCAACTTCTTTAGCAAATTGTTTTGCTATTACGGCAGTAGAAGGAATTTCTACCATGATTCCTATTTCAATATGATCCGATACTTCTTTTCCTTCTTGCAATAATGCTTCTTTTTCATCCATAAGAATAGCTTTGGCTTGGCGGAATTCTTCTAACGTTGCAATCATTGGGAACATGATTTTTAGATTTCCATATACACTAGCACGAAGCAAAGCACGTAATTGTGGACGGAATACTTGCTCATTTTCTAAGCAGAAACGAATGGCTCGGAAGCCAAGAAATGGATTAAGCTCGTTTGGAAGATCCAAATAGTTTAATTCTTTGTCACCGCCTATATCCAAGGTACGTACGACAACCGGTTTGCCGTCCATTTGCTCAAGCACGGATTTGTATGCTGTGAATTGTTCCTCTTCTGTAGGTAACTGGCTCTTACCCATGTATAAAAATTCCGTCCGATATAAGCCGACACCTTCACCACCATTATCTAAGACGCCAATGACGTCATCTGGTGTACCGATATTTGCTGCCAGTTCTACTTGTTCCCCATCAGCTGATAATGTTGGTTCGTTTTTAAGCTTTGCCCATTCTTGCTTTTGCTTAGCAAATTCTTCTTGTTTTTTACGATACTTCTCTATTACCTCTTCTGTTGGATTAATAAGAACAATCCCTTCATTACCGTCCACGATAACCAAGTCATCATTTTGGATGGTGCTGGTAACTTCTTTCGTACCAACTACTGCTGGAATTTCAAGCGATCTTGCCATAATAGCAGAGTGAGAAGTACGACCGCCGATATCTGTGGCAAAACCTTTCACATAATCACGGTTTAATTGCGCAGTGTCAGAAGGTGTTAAATCGTTCGCAATCACGATTACTTCTTCATCAATTAATGCAGGGTCTGGGAAAGTAACACCTAATAAATGAGCTTTTACACGTTTCGTCACATCATAAATGTCAGCAGCTCTTTCACGCATATAGGCGTTGTCCATATTTTTAAACATGTCGATAAACATAGTTGCCACTTCATCTAGTGCAGCTTCTGCGTTCACATTTTCACTATTAATTTTATCCTTCATTGGATTAATTAGTTCAGGGTCGCTAAGAACTAATAAATGAGCAGAAAAAATTTCAGCGTGTTCATCGCCAATGTTTTCTTTAGTATGAGCTTTAATTTTTTCTAATTCTTGCTTGGAAATATCAAGTGCTTGATCAAGTCGTTCTATTTCTACCTGAGGGGTAGCTGTAGTAACTTTTTCAAATGATAAGTCTGGAGTTTCTAACAGATATGCCTTAGCAATAGCAATACCTGATGATGCTGCAATTCCTTGAATGTTAGCCATAATCATTTTCCAACCTTTCTTCATATCAATCATATCTATTTTAACTGCTTGTGTAGGAAGGTACAAGCAATTAAAAGGAATTTTAAAAACTTTGTCGAAAAACGCATGAAATGGAAGGGGAATATGTTTAACATTTCCAACTCATGTATTTTTATCCTTGTAATACTCCCACTTCAGGAGTAGGATAATCTGTACTGCAACAAATCTAAGTGGGAGGTAACAGCACCTAAATTCGGCCTTTAGGTCATACCATTACGGTACTAACAAGCAGTGGGGATTGAAGATCCACTTTATCCATTATACTATACCGAAAGTCCATGTGCATACAGAAGAGCGGACGATGTTCTACGAAGTAGTGCAGATATAAAACCAACCAAAACGTAATTAGCATGAGGAAGGGAGCATTGGTAATTGTTAGTAAATATCCTATGTAGAAGAAGCAACCTAATTCAACGCACCATGTGTCCAATGAGTAATTGCTTCATATACCTCCTGCTTATTCAATTCATGAAGGAGTTCATGCCTGCCGCTTGCAAACAGCATAGCAGTAATATTGGTTAACCCGTCATTTTTATAACATGTAGCTGTTTTCCAAACGCCTTTCGCATAATTCCCCACTGGATCATGATCGCCACTAATGAATAATAGCGGTAAGTCATGGCGTATTTGCTGATTCTTGTTTTTATTATGAATACTTTGTAATCCTGTAAATAAATCATAAAAAAATCGCCCTGTTGGAATAAAGCCAGTGTACGGATCTTTAATATAAGCCGCAACAGCAGTTTTCGATCGGCTTAACCATTCAAAACCAGTAGGAGAATGGTCTACTTTTTTATTAAACGATCCAAACACGAGTTTATTCATTAACACGGATTTTTCCTTAGGCGGGAGCAGAGAAGCTGCAAGTTGCCCAGCTGCTAATTGAACGGCTGGGAAGTGACCAGTTCCTGAAAGAATAGCACCAGAAATGGTATCACTGTATGTCTGTATATAAGAGCGAACAAAAAAAGATCCCATGCTATGTCCGAACAAAAACAATGGTAATGATGGATGCGTGGATTGTATAAGCTCAGAAATTTGGCGAAGGTCACGTACTGCTTTAAAAAAGCCATCATTGTCAGCTAAGTATCCGAGCTTGCCTTGTTTTTCACCGGTTTTACCATGACCACGATGGTCGTTACCATAAACGATAAATCCTCGTGATGTTAAATAAGTGGCAAAATCATGATATCTTTCAATATGTTCCATCATGCCATGAGAAATTTGCATCACAGCTTTGGCAGGAGAAGAAGGTTCCCATTTTTTAATAAAGATATCCATGTTGTCATCCGTATGGTACCAAAAAGTTTGCTGTTTCACTATAATCGGCCTCCATTTCTTAGTTTCTATCATAATTGTAAATTTCTACTTCGTCCACTCAAAAAGGCTTGCTATCCTTCCTATAACTATGCTAAAGTTATACGTAAGTCTACGTATGTTATTGATTGCATACGCGTTAAGAGGATGAGTTGGTCGCTTATCTGTTACGGGAGGTATAATGAAGTTATGCTAGGAATTGTCAATGTATTGTTAGTAATTGATGGAATTATTATGATTATATTGGTTCTATTACAATCTGGAAAAAGCGAAGGCTTGTCAGGTGCTATTTCAGGAGGTGCTGAGCAGTTGTTTGGCAAGCAAAAGGCAAGAGGAATTGACCTTGTTTTACATCGGGGAACAATTGTGACAGCGGTCATATTTTTTGTATTAGCATTTTTAAGTGCATATGTTTTACAATAGATATTTCGACCCTTACCGCTTTGCAGTTAGCTGGTAAGGGTTTTTATTATTGTATAGGAAACTATAAAATGAGGTGCTTGTGAATAACGAAATAAGACAGAAGGTTTGTTAAAAACTACTCGCTTCGATTAAAATGGATAATGCAGTATGATTTTTTTTATCCTGTATATTATGGTGCTGTAAGACTATCTGTACTGCAAACAAGTCTAAGTGGGAGATAACAGCACCTAAATTTGGTCTTTAGGTCATACCATTACGGTACTTTACACAATCAGTGGGGGATGAATGATGAATGAAAACCGCCACTGATTGGAGATTTACTTTATATGGGGAATTATTGTTAAAAAGTAGATGGATTGCTAACTAGAAAGTTTGACTTCCTTATAAAAAGGTAGTTTACGTCTATGCGTAATAAGGTAAATGAAACAGAGTAGTAAAAGGAGTTGCAAATCATGAAAATAAAACAACCTCAACCATTTACGTTTGAAGCAGGACCGCGTGCGGTATTATTATTACATGGGTTTACAGGGCATTCCGCGGATGTCCGTATGTTAGGAAGATATCTGGAAAAACGGGGCTATACTAGCCACGCTCCCATTTACAGAGGACATGGTTTACCACCTGAAGAGTTAATTCAATCCACCCCTGATCAATGGTGGGAAGATGTAGTGGAAGCATACCGCCATCTAAAGCGTTTAGGCTATAAAGAAATCGCTGTTTCTGGACTTTCTTTAGGCGGGGTATTAGGTTTAAAGCTTGCGTATACGGAGCAAACGAAGGCAGTTATTCCAATGTGTTCGCCAATGTTTTTTGATAATGAAGCGCAGCTGACAAAAGGCTTCCGTGCGTTTGCCAAAGAATATAAGCAGTTAGAACGCAAAGAAGCAGACGTCATTGAACAGGAATTAAATACATTATTAACAAATTCGGAGCCATTGTTTAAGCAATTGGGTGAATTGATTAATGAAGTGAAAAATGAAGTAGATACGATTTATACGCCAACCATGGTCGTACAAGCTAGAAAAGATGAAATGATTAATACAGACAGTGCAAATTATATTTATGAAAATATAGAAACAGATCATAAAACGATTCATTGGTATGAAGAATCAGGTCATGTCATTACAATGGGTAAGGAAAAAGAACAAGTATTTGAAGATGTTTATCAGTTTCTTGAAACATTAAATTGGGAACAATGATTATAACGGATGCAAAATGAAAACAATAAAGAGAAAGAAGGTGAAGCAATAATGAAAGAAAAAATACAACAATATTTTAAGGAAAATGGTACAAAACCACTAACGGTTCATGAAATAGAGGAAGCGTTGGAAATTAAAGATGCGACGGAATTTAAAGAACTGGTAAAAGCACTAAATGCTTTGGAAGAATCTGGAGAGCTTGTTCGGACGCGAAAAAACAGATTCGGCTTACCAGAAAAAATGAATCTTGTTCGTGGCAGAATTCAAATGCATGCGAAAGGATTTGCCTTTTTAATTCCGGATGACGAAACACTTGATGATGTTTATATTCATTATTCCGATCTAGGTTCTGCCATGAATGGGGACAAGGTGCTTGTAAGAATTGAAAAAAGAAGTGATTCGGGTAACCGCTCGGAAGGAACTGTGATTCGAATTTTAGAAAGAGCCACACTACAAGTAGTTGGCACATTTGAGAATAGTCGCTCATTTGGTTTTGTGATCGCAGATGATAAACGGATTCCAAATGACATTTTTATTCCTAAGGATTGTACAAACGGTGCTGTTAGCGGACATAAGGTAATTGCACATATTACGAAATATCCAGAAGGAAGAAAAAGTGCAGAAGGCGAAATCATTCATATATTAGGACATAAAAATGACCCTGGTATTGATATTATGTCCATCATCTATAAACATGGCATTAAGGTAGACTTTCCAGAAGAGGTGCTAGAACAAGCAGCCAACACGCCTGAATCAATTTTTGAAGAAGAGATTCAAGGACGTAGAGATCTGCGTGAGGAAACAATCGTTACCATTGATGGTGCGGATGCAAAAGACTTAGATGATGCTGTATCTGTGAAGCGATTGGATAATGGAAACTACCTTTTAGGCGTATATATTGCTGATGTAAGCTATTATATCGATAAAGGAAGTCCGATGGATGAGGAAGCCTTTGAAAGAGGGACGAGTGTTTACTTAGTTGACCGTGTGATCCCGATGATTCCGCACCGTTTATCAAATGGAATTTGTTCACTTAACCCCAAGGTTGACAGGTTGACATTAGGCTGTGAAATGGAAATAGACGCTTCTGGCAATGTCGTGAGCCACGAAATTTTTCAAAGCGTTATTCGAACAAATGAGCGAATGACGTATCATGATGTGAACCAAATCTTAGTGGAGAATGATGAAGCATTGCGAGATCGTTATAAAGAATTGGTTCCTATGTTTGAAGAGATGGAGAAATTGGCAGCCATTTTACGCCGAAAGCGAATGAATCGCGGCGCCATTGATTTTGATTTTAAAGAAGCAAAAGTGGTCGTTGATGAAAATGGCAAACCAGAAGATGTTATATTACGTGAACGCTCAGTTGCCGAACGGCTAATTGAAGAATTTATGCTGGCTGCGAATGAAACGGTAGCCGAACACTTCCATTGGATGGACGTGCCGTTTATTCATCGTATCCACCAGGACCCAGATCCAGATAAATTACAAACATTCTTTGAATTTTTAGCAGGGCTTGGCTACGTGGTGAAAGGGACGACGAATGAAGTGCATCCGCAGGCACTACAAAAGGTATTGGAAGATGTAAAAGGAAAGCCAGAAGAAATGATCGTTTCGAAGCTAATGCTTCGTTCGATGCAGCAGGCGAAATATGATCCGCAAAGCATTGGTCACTTCGGCTTAGCGACACCGTTTTATACGCATTTCACGTCGCCAATACGCAGATATCCTGATTTAACGGTACACCGCTTAATTCGTACCTATTTAATTGATAAAAAAATGGATCAGCATACGTTGCAAAAATGGAAAGCGGAGCTGCCGGAAATAGCCAAACAAACTTCCGCTGCCGAACGGCGTGCGGTGGATGCAGAACGAGAAACCGATGACCTCAAAAAAGCAGAATTTATGCAGGATAAAATTGGTGAAGAATATACTGGTGTTATTAGCTCAATTACGAATTTCGGTTTGTTCGTGGAACTGGAAAATACGATTGAAGGGCTAGTTCATGTTAGTTATCTAACGGATGACTATTATCATTATGATCAGCGTAGTCAAGCGATGATTGGTGAGCGAACGGCTAAAATGTATCGTATTGGAGAAGAAGTACAGGTTAAGGTAGTAAGTGTTAACATTGATGAACGCACCATCGATTTTTCGATCGTGTATGATGAAGAAACAAAACCTAAAAAAGTGATTAAAGCAAAAAGAATGAAAAACTAGCACATGCCGCTGTCCCGTTTACGGGCAGCGGTTTTTGGGGGAGTGAAATCGGATGGGAATAAGTAAAAGTCTTGGTTTGTTTGCTCGATATTGTAGAAATGACTCTTCTGTCAAACGGAAACATGAAGAAAAGCTAAAAAATCATGTTATTAGACCAATTGTAATAAACAGAACCAAATTTACAAATGTAAGAAAGTGCATATGTATGTATTGGAATATAGCTCGTTATTTGGTAGAATAAGGTGCATGTAAGAAGTAGGAGGAAGTACCGATGCCAAAAGGACAAGGAAAGGTAATTGCAACAAACAAAAAAGCATCCCATGACTATTTTATCGAAGACACGTATGAAGCAGGAATCGTTTTACAAGGTACAGAAATCAAATCGATTCGTGCCGGAAGGGTAAATATTAAGGATGCGCATGCGCGAATTGATCGTGGCGAAGTCAAATTAATAAATTTGCACATAGCAGAATATGCACAGGGGAACCGTTTTAATCACGATCCAACTCGTACAAGAAAGCTGCTTTTGCATCGAAAAGAAATTGATAAGTTAATCGGCTTAACGCAACAGCAAGGCTATGCACTCATACCGTTGAAAATCTATATTAAAAATGGTTATGCGAAGGTACTTATAGGTTTAGGTAAGGGTAAAAAGAAATACGATAAGCGAGAAGATTTGAAGCGTAAGCAAATGAAACGAGATGTAGACAGAGCAATTAAAGATCATATGCGTTAACTGTAATTAGTAGTAGACGTTATAAAACTTGACTTTTTCTCTATACGTGTTACAATAATAAATGGACAAAAAAAGAATATTGCTCAATCTTCCGGAGCGCATCCTTTTTATGGGGACGTTACGGATTCGACAGGGATAGATTGAGCTCAGGTTGCACGTCGAGGTTACGTCTCGTAAAACGTTATGCCTAAATATAACTGGCAAAACAAACAATAACACTGCTTTAGCAGCTGCCTAAGCACTGCTGAGCGATCCTTCCTGCTATCGCCCGTGTGGCAGATTTGAAGGGTCTCAAATGAAGCGGGCTATACTATCATTCGCCGTCTGAGGATGGTAGTTGAAACCAATCAGACTAGCTGCTCGAAAGCCTGTCGGTAGGCTGCAGAGTAAGCGAATAATAATATACCGACTATGCGTGTAGAAGCCTGAGTGGCAATATCTCTGGACGTGGGTTCGATTCCCACCGTCTCCACCAAATACATATAAGTATTGGTGTGACAAGGTTTTAAAAACACTGGTAACATTTCTGGTAACACTTTTATTTAAATTGATATATTTTTGCAGGTTTGAAGTCGTCTTCCATTTGGAGTACGGCTTCTTTTACATTTGAAGAGTAAAGATGAACATAAATGTTTTACATTGCTGCTATATCGTTATGGAGCTGCTGAAAATGATGGTGGACCTAGTTCAAGCATGCTCGTCATACATAACCTTACCCAGTGTATTGTTTAAAATTTAGTAGCAAGCTTTTAAAAATTGAATGTCCTCTTCTGTTGAGTCATTCGCGAAGTACCATTTGCTACTCTTTTATACCAACAAAAACCTCTATGACATCTAAAAATACAGGCTGAATGGTTTTCTTTTTTCCGCTATCTGCAGACTTTCTTTTTATCCCCAAAGGTACAGAAGCAACTACTAGGACAACTAGTCAACCTAGTGATAGTGATGCCGCTGTTAGCCTTTCTTCTGGATTGGGAGCGGTGCTAAGCCCCAAAAAATTCCTATTAATAAAAACCCCAAATCCACCAATAACAGAAGTTGGCAAAACATCTTTTTGAAATAGTTTCACTATTGCTTAAAGAAATAGTGCCAATAATTAAAAAAACTGATCCAAGACAATGGTTCCCTTGTTTTTACTTTAATAATCAAAAAAAGCAACAAGAACAAGATGGGTTTGCTGTCTTATATACATTCGCACGTATAAAAACGGGCGTTCAGGGAAAAAGAATAAAAATGGAAACCATATTGAAAGGACGGAAGAGGTTGGTTAAACAGCTTATCGCAGTTATCATATGTAGTATTTCTTTACTATTTCTATCAGCATGCTGGGATCGGATAGAAATTGAAGATCGTGGATTTGTAGTTGGTTCGGCAATTGATTTGGGGGAGAAAAAAGATAACAATAAATACGAAATACTATTTACCAACCAGTTTGTTATTCCGGCAGGTTTGGGCACTCCACTCCAAGGGGGAGGTGCACAACAAGAAGCGTATAAAAATATTACGGTAACCGGGGGAAGCGTGTTTGAAATTTTTCGGGAAATGGCGACGTTATCTAGTGAAACGCCATTTTTTTCCCATATGAAAGTCGTTATCGTCTCAGAAGAAGTAGCTAAAGAGCCGGAACTT
The DNA here is from genome assembly GCF_001895305.1 of Virgibacillus sp. 6R. Lineage (NCBI taxonomy): Bacteria > Bacillati > Bacillota > Bacilli > Caryophanales > Bacillaceae > Virgibacillus > Virgibacillus sp. 6R. The sequence continues at coordinate 4,061,995 of NZ_CP017762.1, forward strand.
TTATCAAAAGTGATGGATGTTTTTATACGTGATCATGAAATGCGTAGGGGAATAAAGGTAGCGATCGCTAAAGAAGGGTTGCAAGCAAAAGATATTCTGGATGTTTCACCTAAGGATCAAAAGGTGCCAGCCCTCTATATTGAATCTCTAATGGAAAGTAATTATAAAAATGCCAAATCTCTAGCGCCTGTACCAGTAGGGCAATTGCGAGAGTTAATGCTTGATAATAGAAGCTACACCCTCCCGGAAATAGAAATTATGGATGATAAAGCATTAAAATATAAAAATGCCGCAGTTATTCGTGCACAGAAGAATCTGATGGTTGGCTCTTTATCAGACAAGGAGACTATGGGATTAACTTTGTTAACAGAGGATGATCAAAATGCCCCCATTAATGTAAATGTTGATGGGGAAGCAGCTGTTATTGAGTTAACAAGTGGTGGGAATTCCTATCACTTATTAAATAAAAATAAAGATAATTTAAAGGTTGAAATTAAGTTAAATTTAAAAGCGACTGTTGCCGAAATGCACGGATACTCTAAATTAACTTCAGAATCCTTTATAAAAAAGTTGGAGCATGCAACGGAAAATAAAATAGATGAGTTAACAGAAGGAACGATAAAAGTAGCACAAAACGATTTACAAGTTGATTTTATTGGCTTGGGTGATGAGTTATTTCATCGCCATTATGATATTTGGCAACAAGTAAAGGATGACTGGGATGTAGGCAAGAATTATTTTTCAAAAGCTGAGATAGATGTAAAGGTTGATACGACAATTAAGAAAACAGGGGCTTCAGACAACTTTAAATAATTGTTTAAACCACCTGATTGGTGAAACGCGTAAGAAATATACAAAGCTTAGAAAGGTTTGTTAGAACCAATTCACAAAATAAAAAAAATAAGCAAACTGTCTATGCACCAATGATAAACCTCTCATAAACTAGAATAGAATATGGAGTGAGAGGTGATGATTATGTTTCCAAACCGACCAATCAAGCAACCTATGAACCAGCATGAACGAAGGAAACCTATGTGGATAGGGCGACCGATGCAGACAAGGAATGCTCAACAAACATCTTCCCGAATGGAAAGTGTATTATCTTCTTTCCGAAATGCAGAAGGGGAAATAGATTTGAATAAGATAACAGAGGTAGCTTCACAAGTCCATAAGCTGTATGGGCAAGTTAGTCCTCTGCTAACATCGTTTGTAAGGAAGAAATAAGTTTAAAAATTAAAAAATGCATCTTTGCGATCCGTACAAATAGATAGAGTTTTTCAAATTATGCTTAATAGGGAATATTATTTAGTTTGTTTAAATGGTTGAAAGGTGTTCAAAAAGAATGGGAACAAGCTTTAATTAATATTATGCTATGCCTGTACGTGTAAAGGTACAGGCATAACGAAAAACGTTTCCCGAGTAATTTATTTGCTTTTTGGGCACCTCTGTTAAGTTAAAACCAAATGTTTCTAATCCTATTTATCATAAATTTGCACAGATTAAGACAAGCTAATACAAAGGAGGCTAGATTATGAATCAACAAATACGTAATTATATGACCAAAAACGTTTATACAGTAAATGAATCGCAAACCATTCAAGAGGCAGCGGCTGTTATGAGTGAGTATAATATAGGTGCTATCCCCGTTGTAAATGATCAAGGAAATATGGTAGGTATGGTGACCGATCGCGATATTACGCTCCGATCTACTGCGCAAGGTGAAGCTGCCCAAACTCCCGTTTCTCAAGTAATGACAGCACAACAAATTGTACATGGGACGCCTGAGATGGATATCCATGAAGCAGCTGAGTTAATGGCACAGCAACAAATTAGACGTTTGCCTATTGTTGAAAATGGCAAACTAATTGGAATGGTTGCATTGGGAGACTTGGCTGTTGATCAGCAATTGCAAAATGAGGCAGGACAAGCTTTATCTAGTATTTCTAACCCTTCCAGTCCACAGCAATAACAAAAAAAGTACTCTGACCATGTGAAAACATGTTCTCAGAGTACTTTTTTGCATAGAAACATTATAACACATATGCATAAACAGAAATAAAGTGGCACAAACTTCCCGCCAAAATAAACAAATGAAAAATTTCATGAAATCCCATATGTTTAAAATTCAATGCTTTAGGTTTTAAAGCATAAATGATGCCACCAATGGTATAGATGATGCCTCCTAAGACTAGAAAAATCATCCCTCCAGTAGTAATGATTGGGGCAAGAGCTGAACTAAAGAATACAACGATCCAACCCATCCCAATATATAATAAAGTAGATAACCATCGTGGACAATGAAACCATACTAATTTAAATACGACACCTAAAACAGCCAAAGTTGTAACAGTAGTAAATAATGTCCAGCCTAAAGTACCTTTTAAACTAATCAGGCAAAACGGCGTATACGTTCCGGCAATTAATATGTAAATCATGGAATGGTCAATCCGTCGTAAAAAACCAATTACACGGTCTTTAGCAATAACCATATGGTAGGTTGCGGAGGCGGAATATAACAATGTCATACTTAATCCAAAAATAACTACTGCAGTAATTACAAGCGGTGATCCGCCTGTTTCAGTTGCTTTGAAAATCAATGCTAAAAGCCCAATAAACGACAATACCGCACCGAATAAATGTGTAAGTCCATTAATCGGTTCACGAATGTATACACCCATTAAATCAACCCCTTTACTGTATTAAGTAGTTTTGAAAACTATATAATCATAATATATGTATTTTGTGATGTAGTCAAGGTTTACTTCCCTTTTTTTCTTTCGTATAATGATGAAGGTAAGCAAGTAATGGATATGTATAAAAGAGGGTATGGAATGGAAAATTTGAAAGATTTTATGAAGCAAATGCAGTTGAATAGTCAGTTGTCATTAGATGATATTCCAAATTTGGATTTATATATGGATCAAGTTATTCAACTATTCGAAAGTACGTTCGAAGGATTAAAGCGAGATGAGCAAGAGAAGGTTTTGACCAAAACAATGATTAACAATTATGCAAAAGGAAAGCTATTTTATCCGATCGAAAATAAGAAATATTCAAAAGATCATTTAATGTTAATCGCAATGATTTATCAATTAAAGGGTGCGCTCTCCATTAATGATGTGAAAACAACGTTATACAAGCTAAACAAAATGGTAGTGGAAGATAACTTTGAATTAGCGAAACTATATGAAAGCTATGTCCAACTTGCTGATGAAAGTATGAAACAGCTAGAATCAGAAATGAAACAATTGATTGATGATGTCGAACACCAAAGTGAAACATTAGCTAGTAACGATGCTGATTACTTGCAAGAACTTCTATTAGTGGCATCTTTTGTTAACATGAGCAATTATTATCGACGAGCTGCGGAAAAGATGGTGGATCGAATTGCTACGAAGAATGACAAATAACGATTGGATTTTTCAATTAATGGTAATAAACTAATTGAAAGTAGGGGGAAGACAGTTGAAACTCAGTATTTTAGATCAAGTGCCTGTACTAAGTGGAGCTACGCCCAAAGAGGCCATTTCGGCCACATTGGAATTAGCCGAAATGGCTGATCAACTCGGTTTTACACGGTACTGGGTTGCTGAACATCATGATATGGAGTTATTTGCATGCCCTGCTCCCGACATTCTTCTTGGTTTAATCGGGAGTCGAACAGAAAAAATGAAGATTGGAGCTGGAGCTGTTTTATTGCCTCACTATCGGCCGTTTAATGTAATCGAAAGATATAATTTATTAGCAACGCTATACCCTAAAAGAGTGGATGTGGGAATTGGCAGAGCACCAGGTGGATCAGCAGAAGCAACGATAGCTTTATCGGGTAATTTTCTACAAAATGTAAAAAACATTTCTGCTGATATCGATGAATTGGTAGCTTTTTTTCAGCAAACATTTGCTAAAGATCACCTTTATGCAAATGTTACTGCTACGCCAAACCCTGATTTCCCTCCTGACCTGTGGCTGTTAGGTACTAGTGAAAAAAGTGCAAAGCTAGCTGCTGAAAAGGGAATGTCCTATGTGTTTGGGCATTTTATGACAGATAAGGATGGACCAGCAATTGTCGATCGTTACCGAAAACGATATAATGGAAAAGTGATTGTTTCTGTTTCTGTTATTTGTGCGGCGACATTTGAAGCGGCAAGAAAGCTTGCAGAAAGGTCTTATATGGAAAAGAAAAAGCACGAAGAAAAACATTTGACCCAAGCTAAAGGTAAAGCGGTTCGAGACCGTGATAGGGCGAATGATGATATGTTCACTGAAAAACTAAACGCCCAATATGTATTAGGCAATCCAGAGCAAGTACATAAGCAGTTGCAATCGTTACAAGCAATATATCAAGCAGATGAAATCATGATTTTAACTAATACACCTGACTATGAGAGCCGAAAGACCTCTTATCAATTAATTGCGCAAGCTTGTTTATAGCTGTTAGGTGAGGAGAGGAGTACATACATGGAAAATTGGGTAACATCCATCATGGAAGAGTTCGGTTATATTGGCGTGTTTCTAATGATGGCTTTAGAGAATATTTTTCCACCCATCCCATCAGAAATTGTTCTTCCCTTTGGAGGGTTTTTGACGACAACTACTGATTTGACAGTGCTTGGTGTTATCATTGCAGCAACAGTAGGTTCCGTACTGGGTGCGATTATTTTGTTTGGGATTGGTTTGCTACTTGATGTAGAACAATTAGAAAAAATAATTGATCGGTACGGACATATATTGCGGATAAAAAAAACAGATGTTAAAAGAGCCGATGCTTGGTTTGATAAATATGGTTATTGGACAGTATTTATTTGTAGAATGATACCTTTAGTAAGAAGTTTGATCTCGATTCCAGCTGGGATGTCGAATATGAATTTTGTCAAGTTTGTAATACTGACTATTACAGGTACTCTCATTTGGAACACAATACTTATTTTAATTGGCATGCAGCTTGGGGAATCATGGACCGATATTTTATCATTTATGGAATTATATTCGACATTTGTTTATATCGCTATAGGTATAGGGATCGTTATAATTATTTATATATTTATGAAACGTAGAAGGCAGCAATAATTTTGCTGCTTCTTTTATCGTTTCCTGTACAATAAAAAAGAAGTGAGAGCAAACCGCTCTCACCTCTGACTAACGCCTCGCTATACGCTTGTTGTTAAAACATAAGACCTTTTCAAGAATTCTTTTTTGCATAGTCTTAAAAATCAGGGAAAGCCCTAACAACCCTAAAAACTCATTTATTATCTAAAACATGTTTTAGATACACTTCCAGTTCATTTTCCTTTAATTTTTTGAATTGAGTATTAGGATAATCAATATATTCATCACTACTCCAAATTGGTTTATTCCCTGAACACATTTTATTTTTATTTTTTTTAAGATATTCTTCTAACTCTGATGGGGCGGAAAATATTTTATATGATTTTCTTCCGCTTTTACTAATTATTTCGTAAATGAAACATTTCCTTTGAGCTGTATACTCTGCTGTTCTAACATACAATTTTGCAATTTTGAGAGATTTGAAAGGGAAGTTCCATCTCCTAAGCCCTCTTTTTTCATCTCTTTCGATACAAATGCATCTTCCACAAGTGCCACAAATATATTGAGTATGTTTCTCTAAACACTCTCTAGGTCTTAACATAGGAGTGGCATAGGGATTATCACTATAACATTCTTTACAACTCATAAACTCTCTCCTATATTGAATATCATAATTAAGTTTAACATCAACAACTCTGTATGGGGATCCCATATAGAAACCTGATACTTGCCTAATCGCTATTAGTTGCTAATCATTAAATAACCATTTTTCCTCTTTTTCATTTTCTGATTTCACTATCTCGACAAAAAAGAAACCTAATTTAATCCTTTAATACCTTATCTTTCACTGTTTATTTTCTTTTCAGCAGTAGGAATACCATCGATTAGGAGAACTTGTCTAAGTTCAAGCATACAGAACAGAATACGCCTCAAGTACTAGATAAAAATATGCCTTCCGTTCATTACGGAACAGCGATATGGTCTGTATGATAGAAGTAAGCTAAAGGAAGGAGGAAATCCGGTGAAAAAATTTCTTTTATTTCTAGCAGGATTAACAGCGTTTATTGTTCTACTGGCTAATTTAGGTCCAATGGTATTTTTGGGACTTGGCATATGGCTACTTTATGTTATCTTTAAACAGTTTATGAAAACTGATTCAACAGCAGGAAAAATCGGCTGGGTTATCGTAGGGCTTATCGTGTTAAGTATCACTATTTCAAATATGTTTGCGCTAATTGGAGTTGTCGCAGCAGTGGCACTATACATGATTTATAAAAGTTGGAAGAAAGAAACAGATGACCCAGTTGTTCATCACATAGAGGAAGACGATCCGTTTACGAATTTTGAACGTCAATGGGCTGAATTAAATAAGTAATTACTGAAAAAGGAGAGACAAACCATGACTAATATTTTTACGAGAATGAAGGAATCTGTCGTTAGCGATCTACACTACCTAATGGATCAAAAGGAGCAAAAAAATCCGATTGCAGCTTTGAATCATTACCTTAGACAGAGCGAGCAAGAAAAAGAGAAAGTTCGAAAACTATTAGAGCGTCAATATAAATTGAAGGATGAATTTTTAAAAGAATATCAATTAGCCCAAGACTTAGCAGATAAACGTTTAAAGCAAGCGAATATTGCGGAAAAAGCTGGCGAATTGGAAATGTATGAATTTGCTATTCGTGAGCATCAAGAATATCAAGCACGAGCCGAGCGCATGAAAGCATCTCGAGACGAGGCTGCAGCTGAGCTTGAAATACTAGAGCAAAAGTATGAAAATATGAAGCATAAATTAAAAGATATGCATCTGCGTAGAATGGAATTAATGGGCCGTGAAAATATCGCACGTGCAAATCATCAAATCAATCGCGTAATTGATGAAACGTCAGATAAGCCATTCTCTAAGTTTGCGGAAATGGAACGATATATTGAAGGCCTTGAATATAAGGTGAATAGTGCTTATTATCGCAGTACATTTGATCATAAAATGGCAAAGCTTGAAAAAGAAATGGCAGAAAAAGAAGAGGCGTAGGAAAGAAGGAATTTACGTTTCCATAGAAACTTACTTCGGAGTATAACGAACGATGGGGAAAACTGTTCTCGGTAAATGAACATATCTTCTTCGGCAAAGAAAAACATGGTATACTATACAGGCGCAAGAGATTGCGTCTGTTTTTAATCCTATCACCATAGAGTGTAAAGACGTTTGAAGCAACAGGTCAGATTCTAACTAAAGTAGCGGAAAAAACTTAGAAAAGTAACATTGGTTCCAAAACGGGGATAAAATATTGGATTCGGCTATTAAATGGTGTTTTTTTGGGTTTCTACGCAGGAAAGTATAAAATTTGTTGCTTTGGGATAAGGGAATAACTGAATAGCCACGTCCGGCTTCAGCGCCCAGCAACGATGCGACTTTAGAAATGCGCCCTACGATAAGGCCTCATCGGTTCATGGCAAAGAGGAAGGCCGACTAAAAACGGGCTTACCGCTCAGGCGTCGGCATACCCCTGTTTTTAGTGGCATGATTCCTAAATCTTTAGTTGATTCGTTCCATTCGCTACGTTGCTAAACGGGCGCCCCGCGCCTTTGTTCCACTATAGGAAAGTATAAGTTTTTTTGGTTTATAGTATAAGAAAAACAAAGGCTTCCGCCATAAGACTTGGCGACAAGCCAAGTTTTTCTAATGAAGGAATATAATAAATAAAGGAGGGTTACTTCATGTTTAAACGACTATCGACAGATACACTAAATTGGATATTAATTGTTGGAGTAATCCTCTTTATTTTAGAGATTACCTTTTTTCAAGGTGGCATGATTATTCCGGCACTTTTTTTTGCTTTGCTTATTTATATAGGACGTCAAAATTTTGAAAAACTATGGGGAAAGTTGTTTTTTTGGTCTGGAATTATAGGTATTATCTTTTCTATATTAAATATGCTGGCCATCCGATTTTTTGTCGTTGCTGCCATTGCGATATTTCTTATTAATTATTCGAAATCAAAAAAAGTAGCAAAGTGGGTGGAACCACATCTGAATTCACATCCAAAACAAGAAGTCAAAGAAAACTTGATTCATAAGCACCCGTTCTTCGATCACCGTTTTTTTGATGACCAAAGGACGGATGATACAGCTTATCAATGGAGAGATGTGAATATTCATGGTGCCTTTGGTGACAGGGTCATTGATCTAAGTAATACGGTGTTACCGAATGATACGGCTGTAATATCCATTCGGCACCTAGTCGGTAATATTGAAATTTACGTACCATATGATGTAGAGGTTAGCATCCATCATAGTTCCGTTATCGGACGTGCACTCATATTTGGAAATTATCATGAAAGAATTATGAATCAAGCGTTATTATACCAAACGAAAGATTATGATACATCGTTTCCTCGAGTAAAAATAATTACCTCCATAATATCTGGGGATATCGAGGTGAAACGTACATGAATCTGCTATTTCGTCATATTTCTACGTCTATTTTCTATAGTATCGTCCTGACCATATTAGTAACAGGAGTCACGCTTTTTGCTTTTGTAGATGATTGGAGCACTATTTTTGACAAGAAGATCGAAGACATTTCCTTTTTATTTATCCTTTTTGTAATTCCAGTTTCCGTTGGGATCGTTACAGGGACTGTGACAGGCTTGTACTGGCGACAACGTATTCACTATCTGGAAAAGAAAATGGAAGAAATTATAAAAGGGCAAAAGTTGAATTTTGACTTGGAAATTCCAAAAGATCTAGGTCAAATGCAACATTACCTTGAACAAGTACAGCATAAGATTAGAATGCAAACAGAGCATGCGCAGCGCTTAGCGACAGAAAGAGCTGTAGAAAGAGAACAAAGCTTACAGGAAATTGTTGTTCAGGAACGAAACAGACTAGCACGAGAATTACATGATTCCGTAAGTCAGCAATTATTTGCAGCCTCTATGATGATGTCGACAATCACAGAAACGAATCCACCTAAGGATGAAACCATACAAAAACAACTTCGTATGGTAGAGAACATGATACAGCAATCACAGTTGGAGATGCGAGCACTCCTTTTGCACTTACGACCAGTAGCTTTAAAAGGAAAGTCCTTACAAGAAGGAACGCAAGAATTACTTATGGAGCTTACGCAAAAAGTACCAATCCAAGTCGATTGGAATATTGAAGCTTTTATTGTTGATAAAGGTGTTGAAGACCAATTATTCCGGATACTCCAGGAAGCTTTATCAAATACACTTCGCCATGCAAAAGCTAATTCTTTACATGTGATGTTAGTAGAAAGAGATGGGAATATTATTTTACGTGTAACCGATGATGGAGTTGGATTTGATATGGGTAAGCTGAAGACGGGATCTTACGGTTTACAGAATATGAGAGAACGAGCTTATGAAGTAGGAGGAAGCTATAAAGTGATTAGCTTTCCAAATCAAGGTACACGCTTGGAAGTGAAGGTTCCTCATTTTGAGAAAGGAGGAGAGGAAGAGTGATCAGGGTTTTATTCGCAGATGATCATGAAATGGTCCGGATTGGAGTAACCTCTTATTTATCAGCACAATCCGACATTGAAGTAGTTGCAGAAGCAGATGATGGAGGAAAAGCTGTAGAGCTCGCTTTGGAATTAAAGCCGGATATCATTTTAATGGATCTCGTTATGAAAGAAATGGATGGCATTGAAGCAACTCGGTTGATTATGGAACAATGGCCGGAAGCCAAAATTATTATTGTGACTAGCTTTTTAGACGATGAAAAGGTGTACCCAGCTTTGGAGGCAGGTGCGACAAGTTATATGTTGAAAACATCCAAAGCAGAGGAAATTGCAAAAGCGATACGGGCTACTTTTGAAGGACAAACTGTTTTAGAACCAGAAGTAACAGGGAAAATAATGAATCGTATGCGCTCACCGGAACGGGCCTTACATGAAGATTTGACAGACAGGGAGCGGGAAATTTTATTGTTATTAGCCCAAGGGAAAACAAACCAAGAAATTGCTGATCAATTATTTATTTCTTTAAAGACGGTTAAAGTTCATGTGAGCAATCTGTTGTCAAAGTTGGAAGTACAAGACCGAACACAGGCTGTTATTTATGCTTTCAAGAACCATCTAGTTAAATAGGCTACCAAAAACGAGTGCATGACCATGTAGCTCGTTTTTTAGTTGAGCATGCAAACAAATGAAGCAGCTAACCATGTTCGGTAGCAATAAATATGGAAACTATCGTACATAGTGCCTTTCAACGTGATTGCTCGATTATTTTCGTTTGTTTTTTTATATCTTTCCCGTACTCCAAAAATCGCTCTGTTAATTGACAAATGGTAAGTAATTCATACGTAATGATTAGCTCCGGTGGGAAATTTGCTACACTAGCGTCTGGTTTTCGGCTGGCAACTCCGTTTTCTCTCCAGTATAGTTCCCTCAGTTCACGAATGTGGGTTTGATTTAACGCTGTTTTACGATTAAAAGTGTCCACAAGTTCGTCCGCAGCTTGACGAATAATCTTTTTTTCATGATCATGCCAAAGGTCATCCCGGAGTCTTGTGGTGACAACATTGTCAATATGATAGTGAATCAGTTTGAGGCAAGTGAGCTGTTTTTCAACTTGTTTAAAAAATCTTTTTTCACTATTCGTTAATGGGTGGTATTTCGCTTCTTCTTTTTGAAACTGGATAAGTGTTTCTGTTTGGCGAATTTTTTTATAGACAACATCTGTCGATTTCAATGCATTGGTAGCTGCTGTTGGTTGCTCAGCCGTTACTGTATAAAACACTTTTTCGATCTTGGCTGCCAAACGTTTTCGTATTGCCATCATGTTTTCAGTAATATGAGACGTATAATCAGGTGGTAAAACAAACATATTGACAGCAGTAGAGACGACTAAGCCGATCGTGGTTGTTCCTAAGCGAATAAGAAAAGAAATAAAATAATTGCTATGAATTACTTCCACCATGGCTACTGCTGTGAGTGTGGCAACTAATAATCCTGCATGTAGTTTTAAACGAAAGCATGTGACAATCGTCAATGTGGCAGCAAGTGCGTACGTTATTGGTGAATTTCCAAACAGGTAAATAAAGAATACGGAGTATGCAGCACCGATTGCTGATGCGGGAAAACGGACAAACCCTTTACGAATAGAATCAGAAACAGTTGGTTCTATGGTTACGATGGCAGTTATAACTGCAAATACAGCCGGGGCGTCGAACAGCTCACAAATCCAGGCAGTTAGAAAAACCGCAACGCCAGTTTTTACGACCCTGCTTCCAATAAAGTGAGAAGGTTTCACAAAAGCTCATCTCCTAGAGGTTATACTTACAAAATGCGATATCCTCATCTATTTTCTACTAAGTAAATAAAAATTTCAACTGAATGAAAAAAAGGGTTGCATTTTTCAAACAAATCTCATAAACTGTATTATAACAATAAAATTTTTATTAAATCTGTTGTATAAAAGGGAGGTTTAAAAGTGAAAATAAGCAAAGACATCGTCATGTGCCCAGATTGTGGAAAGGAGATGGAGGGAATAAGTATGATTCAAGAATGTGATCACTGCCTTTCGAAGAAGCAAGACTAATTTTTTGGGTTTTCTGTTATATAACAAATATAAATGTAATATAACAGAGCGAGTTGGAATAAAATGATTTTTTACAATAACAAAGGGGGAATTTTACAATGACAAATGAGCGGATAAATGATTTGACAAAGGCTTGGGAAAACGATGAACGGTGGACGGGGATAGAGAGACCTTATAGTGCAGAGGACGTCATTCGTCTAAGAGGTTCGATGGATATGACCTATACATTAGCTGAAAAAGGATCGGAAAAATTATGGGAGTTGCTGCAAACGGAAAATTATATTCATGCACTTGGAGCTCTAACAGGAAATCAAGCTGTTCAGCAAGTAAAAGCTGGGTTAAAGGCGATTTATCTGAGCGGTTGGCAAGTGGCAGCGGATGCGAATCTAGCAGGGCAAATGTATCCAGATCAAAGTCTATACCCTGTAAATAGTGTGCCAAATGTGGTAAAGCGCATTAATCAGGCTTTGCAACGAGCCGACCAAATCCACTATTCAGAAGGGAAACAGGATATCGATTGGTTTGCACCGATAGTTGCTGATGCAGAGGCTGGATTCGGTGGGCAATTAAATGTTTTTGAATTAATGAAGTCAATGATTGAGGCAGGCGCATCAGGCGTTCATTTTGAGGATCAATTATCATCAGAGAAAAAATGTGGACACTTAGGTGGTAAAGTATTGCTTCCGACACAGACAGCCGTGCGTAATCTAATTGCTGCCCGCCTAGCTGCGGATGTGATGGGAACACCTACTGTTATCATTGCTAGAACCGATGCGAACGCTGCAGATCTTATTACGAGTGATGTAGATCCATATGATGCTGCATTTATTACCGGAGAACGTACAACGGAAGGTTTTTATAAAACAAAGGCAGGGATTGATCAAGCGATTGCAAGGGGACTTGCTTATGCTCCTTACGCTGACTTAATTTGGTGTGAAACATCGGAACCAAATTACGAAGAAGCAAAGCAATTTGCAGAAGCTATCCGAGAAAAATACCCGAATAAAATGTTAGCTTATAATTGCTCTCCATCGTTTAATTGGAAGAAAAAGCTCAATGACGATGAAATTGCCAGTTTCCAAGAGCAACTGGCAGCTCTAGGATATAAATTCCAATTTGTTACTTTGGCAGGTTTTCATGCTTTAAATTACAGTATGTTTGAACTAGCTAGGAAATATAAGGTTGAAGGTATGAAAGCATACTCGGAACTACAGCAAAACGAATTTCATAGTGAACAATACGGCTATAGTGCTACGAGACATCAACGTGAAGTTGGAACTGGGTACTTTGATGAAGTGGCACAAGTTATTTCTGGAGGTGCCTTTTCAACTGCAGCATTAAAAGGTTCGACAGAAGAAGAACAATTTACTTCTTAAGAAAGTTACAGAATCCTCTAATGATTAACAATGAAATCTTTCATTCATACAGGAAAAAAGAAATATTTTAGTCTCTATTTTGGAATTAAAAAAGGAGCGTTATTCGTTAGCGAATCAACGCTTCTTTTCATGAACAATCAAACTTTATGTCGCATTTGAAATATAATTGTAATATTACTATAATACGATTGCAATTTTTTGCTGTTATAATACGAAGTGCCTAAGAAAATAGTTATACATAAAATAATAGTTTATTCATACAGCCAAACAAAAAAGATAGATACATATAAAACAGGGCTGAATTCTATGTGAAAAGCGGGGGAGTATGTTGAAAAAGTCAATTGTAACAGTTGCGACTGTGACAGTCGTTGGTTTTAGTAGCGCATTTTTTCACACGCAGGTGCAGGCGGAAACGCTAGGAAGTTTGAAGGATAAGCAAACGGAGATTCAAAATGAACGTGAAGCAATCAAAGCAGATTTATCAAAGGCAGAAGCTAAAATTGCGGATGTGTTAATTGAGTTAGAGGAATTAAATAAACAAATAACACAGTTTAATGATGCGATGAAAGAAAACAACGCACAAATCGAAAAAGTCAAAGCGGATATTGCTAAAAAAGAACAAGAAGTGGACAAGCTGGAAAAAGAAATTGCTGCACTAGAAGATGCGATTGAGAAACGTTATAAGAAACTAAAAGAACGTGCAGTTTCTTACCAAAAAAGCGGTGGTGACGTTAGCTATTTAGAAGTTGTTTTAGGTTCTAAAGACTTTGGAGAATTCATTAACCGTGTATCAGCAGTGAATAAAATTACGAATTCAGACGCTAAACTTTTAGAAGAACAAGAAAATGATAAGCAAGAAGTAACCAAAAAACAAGATAAAGTGCTTAAGAGTTTAGAAGAAATGGAAGATCTGCAAGTAGAATTAGAAGGCATGCAGGAAACCATTAAAGAACAGAAGCAAGAAAATGAGAAAAAAGAAGCAAAGTTAAAAGATAAAAAAGCTGATCTGGAGACTTTAAAAGAAGATTTAAAAGGAGAAGATAGCAACTTGGCTGATCTTGAAGCAGAAGTAAGACAAAGCGTTGCTTCTGAACGTCAACCAGCAGCATCGGCTAATAATACTCCTTCTGCTTCAACTTCAACTTCATCTTCACCTTCTGCTTCTGCTTCTGTAAATAACGATTCAAAGGACGGAGACTTGCAAACATTAGGCAGCAAGAGTTCTTCTCCTAAAGCAAAAGCAAAAGCAAAACCTTCAGCAGGAAGTGGTGGAGTAAGTACTATTATCAACTCAGGTTATCAGCATTTAGGTACACCTTATGTTTGGGGTGGTAAAGGTCCGGGCGGATTTGACTGTTCTGGATTTGTATCTTGGGCATTTTCTCAAGGAGGATATTCTATCCCATCAAGTACAAGTGCTTTGGTTGGTGTAGGTCAAAAGATTTCATACAGTGAAATTCAACCTGGGGATCTTGTTTTCTTTGATACGTATAAGAAAAATGGACATGTCGCTATCTATATCGGTGGCGGACAATTCATCGGTGCACAAAGCACACCGGGAGTTTCAGTAGAAAGCATGTCTAATAGTTATTGGAGCAATGCATTCAAAGGTCACGTACGTCGTGTGCTATAATCACATAAAAAAGCCGTTCTCATTATGAGAACGGCTTTTTTGACTATTCTACCATTAGTACTAAAGCATTTAATAGGCTAGACCCCAAAAACGGGAATTTCCGTTGCTGAAGAGAGTTAGACAGCCATCTTTTTGATCAAAATTCTCTTTAGCAAATTTTTTTCGAAATATAGGGAGCATAAAAGTGTTCCTGCATCTTTTGAAGTTTTGGGCGATGATGGAGGCGAAAATCCAGATTTTTGGGCGCACTTGTCCCCTGACAGGCAAACGCTCTAATCGATATGCCCGTTTTAAGACGGATGGTACACCTCCCACACCTGAGCGATAATTAGATAGGTTTCGGTGGCGATCTGTCCCGATTTTAGAACTCGTCTGATCAGTGCGGATTTTGTTTTCACTAAACGAAATATGATACGCACGTTTTTGCTCTTTCACTTAGTATCGTTCAAATAGTGGACAGTTTTGACGATAGAACCACCATGCTTTTCTTCAACATGTCCATCACATAGCCAGGAAAGGATTGGTCCTGATCAAATAGTGTTTTTTGTACGTTTTTCTTTACGTGTTTAAACATTATCCAAAACCTCCAACGTAAAAGTGCTATTACAATTATAACGAATTTTTTCATTTAGTTGGGCGCTTTTTTGACCTTTTGGGTGAGAACCAACTTCTATCATCCCAAAAAATATAGAATAATTTTTATTTTATGGACATTTTTCTAAACAATAGAATGAAATTAGCAGTACGTCTCCAATATTTGGGGCGCTTTTTTTGTTTAGAAATCATAACCACAGATGCCCAATCTAATTGAAAATTGTATAGTGTGTGGTTTTGGATTCATTTACTTGTAATTTACAGATTATTAGCTGCAACAATATAGAAATTCCGTTTGTTCTCATAGTGGGAATATTGCGTTTAATATTCTCTGATGTGGGTATACATAAATAACCCCCAAGATAATAGGAAATTGCTGCCATCTTGTTTTCATACTTGATAACCATAGCTAGTCGATTTCCCCTTACTCACTTTTCATTTTGAAATCAGCTTGTAAACTAGAACAGAAAGGAATTGTTATGAACAAAAGTACATTGAATAACCCTGTGTTTTACGTTTCTGCATTTGTTGTATTTTTACTAGTCATTATCGGAGCTACTCTGCCAAATCGTTTTGGAGCAGTAGCAGAAAAATTGTTTCATTTTACAACGATTCATTTTGGCTGGTTTTATTTATTAGCTGTGTTTGTTTTCGTTGTTTTCCTCATCACGCTATCTTTAAGTAAGTTTGGTAAAATAAAGCTAGGAGCAACACTAACTAAACCCGAATATTCATTTTTTACTTGGATTGGTATGCTTTTTTCTGCTGGTTTTGGTGCAGGTCTTGTTTTTTGGGGAGTAGCTGAACCTATGAGTCATTTTTTTAAAACACCGTTTCCTGCAGTGGAAGCCATGAGTGAAGAAGCAGCAAGAGTTGCAATGGGATATGCGTTTTTTCATTGGGGAGTTAGTCAGTGGTCTGTATTTGCTATTGTTGGCTTAGTTATTGCCTACTTGCAGTTTAGGAAAAAACGACGAGGATTAATATCTACCTCCATTCAACCAATTATCGGAAAAAATAAATTTATTGCTGATACGGTCGATTCTTTAGCGGTTATAGCAACTGTGATGGGAGTGGCAACGTCTTTAGGGTTGGGAATCCTACAGATGAACGGAGGATTAAAATCTGTTTTTGATGTTCCGACTTCGATTTGGGTACAAATGGCGATTGCGGGAGTCATGCTCATTACATATTTAATTTCATCAAGCACGGGATTAGATCGAGGAATTAAATGGTTAAGCAATATTAATCTGGGTCTTTGTTTATTATTATTAGTGTTCGTCTTTATGGCTGGTCCGACTGTTTTTATATTAAATACATTTGTTTTAGGTCTAGGTGATTATTTTTCTAATTTTATTGGATATAGTCTTCGTTTAACCCCATACACAGGAGATACGTGGGTAAGAGAATGGACGATTTTCTATTGGGCATGGTCTACAGCCTGGTCTCCTTTTGTTGGTGCGTTTATAGCACGTGTGTCCAGAGGAAGAAGTATTCGTCAATATGTATTAGGAGTACTAGTTGTTTCTCCGGCTATCGCTTGTATTTGGATTGCAGCTTTTGGTGGTACAGCTGTATACAATGATTTAATGAATGGAACTTCTATAGCAGAAGCTGTGAATGCAGATATAGCAGTTGCTCTTTTTGAAACATATCAGCATTTACCTATGACAACAATCCTTTCCATACTTTCTATCTTTTTAATCTTTACATTTCTAGTTACTTCTGCAGACTCTGCAACTTATATTCTTGGTGTAATGACCTCAAGAGGAAGTTTAAACCCTACATTAGTTACCAAAATTGTCTGGGGACTTTTAATTACAGCTATAGCAGTGGTATTGCTGTTAGCTGGTGGTTTAGAAGCATTACAAACTGCTTCATTAATTTCTGCGCTCCCATTTACAGTAATACTATTGCTGATGATGGCTTCGTTTACAAGAATGTTATCAAAAGGTGAAAAAAAAGCGGAACAGGATAAAGAATAGCAGGAAGCAGTAAGGTGAGATCACACTTTACTGCTTTTCTTTCTTATTTATCTCGCATATAATATGCTACTAGACTCCCGTTTCAGCAGTTGGCTCATCTGTTCTGCAACAAGTCTACGTGGGAGATACAGCACCTAAATGCTCTATTTTGTAAGAGACCCTTTAGGTCATCCATTTTAACACTCAGTGGGGATGAGTGAAAATCCACGCTGATTTTCACTTTTTATAGCTGACCCGAACTCGGTGCTATTGTAAATGATGATATGGAAGTATAGCAGGCTTAGTTACCGTTATAGGATAATTTTATTAGGATGTCGATGATATGAAAGATGAATTCGTTCGGTATAAGGGAAACGATTGCTTCAGACAATGAAAAGCGATATCAAAAGCATAGGTAAAGGAAACTACGATTGTTGAAGCATTTTACTAGCGTTGCTTCGTAAAATCCAATAACGGGTTGTAAATAAGGGTTAGAATCACCAAAAAGTAGCGGATATACATAAGAACTATTGAAACAAAAAGTGGATGTTTTGTTGCCAAAGCCTTCCTTGTTCTGCGGGGAAGCCGGCAACCGAGCATCCTACAGGAAGCTGTTTTTTGCTTCCGCAGAAGTTAAGGCCCCTCCGCGTAAAAGTGTACCTCCACTGCGGGCTCACAAGCGATTATTATAAACCTTTCCTTAATAATTGCAAGCTTAACTACATTCACCGCGGAAGGAACTCCTGTACATCCTTGACAGCTTCGAAATAAATGATGATTTGACAGTCCATATAAACGTAAGTATACTGTGGTTAGCTAAGTATTTAAAATAATCATTTTCTAGGGTTCCGCAGATACAAGTAAGTAGCTATCTGGACTGGACCAAGAGAAAATGCACGGTTCATTACGTGTACACGGAGGGATAAAAGCCCGGGAGGATATCTAGCAAATATGATATCTTTCTGGGTTTTTTGTTTGCTTTTTTTAAGAGATAAGAAATCACTATGGCTCGCCAAGAGCGCAAGCCACCATCTATGATGAAAAACACTTAAAGACGGTTTTTTCATACAAAAGTATAAAATTTGTTGCTTGGGATAAGAGAATAGCCACGTCCGGCGCAAGCACCCAGCAACTAGGCAACTTCACGAATCGCCCTACGACAAGTCACCATCTGTTGTAGCTAAGAGGAAGGCCGACTAAATACGGGCTTGCCGCTCAGGCGTCGACATAGCCCTGGTTGCAGGGGCATGGTTCCTAAATCTTTAGTTGATTCGTTCCAGTTGCTACGTTGCTAAACGATCGCCTTGCGCCTTTGTTCACATGAAAGGTAATGAAGGAGTGGATTAGATAGTTTAGAGTATATAAAGTGAACCTTCAGGCAGTAGAGGATTCCTTAGCTAGCTAAAAAAAACTAATGATTAAAAAAGGTGATGTTGATGAATAAAGACTGGAATACTGTATTTCTTGCTGGATTGTTTGAAATTGGCTGGGTAATTGGTTTAAAACATGCAAACAGTTGGATGGATTGGATTCTGACGCTGATCGCGATTTATGTAAGCATGCATTTACTTGTTATCGCCTCACGCCGATTACCAGTAGGTTCAAGCTATGCAGTATTTGCAGGTATAGGAAGTGCAGGAACAGTTATAGCAGAAATAGTGCTTTTTGGAGAGCTGGTACAACCGTTAAAAATAGTGCTAATTCTACTATTAGTAACGGGAGTTATTGGTTTGAAGTTGGTAACGCCGCAAAAAGAAAAGGAAGAGGTGTCGTAATGGATTGGATTATTCTTTTTGTAGCAGGGTTTACGGAAATAATTGGCGTAACAGGTATTAATAAAGTGAATCAACGAGTGAATGCAATATCATTAATATGGTTTCTAGGCGGATTTGGACTAAGTTATATTTTATTAGGCATTGCGATGGAAACAATTGCAATGAGTACTGCTTATGCTGTTTGGACAGGGATGGGAACGGTGGGAAGTGCGCTCGCTGGTATGTTGTTCTTTCATGAGTCGAAGGATTGGAGGAGATTGCTTTTCATCGGTATGATTTTAAGTGCTGCAGTTGGTTTAAAGCTTATTTCATAGTCAATCAGCTAGAATGAAAAGGGAACAATTCTTATGTTTATGATACATTCCTAGCGGTTATACATTACTAAGAAGTAGATAGTATTGAAGGAGTGGAGTCTGGAATGGATATAAACAAAGAACTAGAATATTTAGAATCAGTGGAAAGGGAAGGGCCAGATAAAGTATTTACAATGTACTTAAATACAGACCCTTCCGACCCTGAACAGCAGGGCAGAGAATGGAAAATCCAATTTAAAAATGGGATCCGTAATTTTGAAAAGTATTTAGAAGAAGCAGATGACAAAGAAGAGCTTAAAAGTTTTCAGCAAGTGAAACAAAAAGTAGAAAAGTTTATCCGAGGTAATGAACAGCAATTTCGTAGAGGCGTTATTGTATTTGCAACTGCAGATGAAGAAGTGTGGTTTGCAACAAGGGTGCAAATGCGTTTGCAAACGGAATTTTATTGGCAGGAAACCCCTTTAGTGGAGCAATTAAAGAAACTAAAAGAGCAGTATCCAAAAACAGGAATTATATTAGTTCAACAAAACCAAGTAAGAGTCATCGAATCCTATTTAAATGAACTGGAAATGGAGAAGAATTACGAATTAGATATTGAAGTAGATGACTGGCGTGAGAAAACTGCGATGGGGCCTGGTAATCCAACCATCCAAAAGGATGACTTGAATGCCCGCTTTGAAGCTAATAAGCACCGTTGGTATAAATCATTGGCTCCTAAAATAGATAAACAGGCGAAAGATAGAGCTTGGGAAAATATAATTATCATAGGTGAACCAGGCCAGGCTCAGGCATTCCAAAACCAAATGACAAAGCAAGTGGATGAAGTAATCAATAAAAATATGTTGGATCATGAGGCGTCAAAAATATTGGGAGAAATATTTGGGTAAGGAAACGAGAGTTTGGTGCTTACCAGACTCTCGTTTCCTGAGTGGTTTTAAACTGAATAGCATGATTAGACCGATAACACCAGTGCTACTGGCAAAAGCGAAACGATTAACGACAAGCTAATATATCCAATTGCTTTGTTGAATTGGTGTTGGAAAATTAATTGTAATGTTTCATTTCCAAATGTCGAAAAAGTTGTATACGCTCCGCAAAACCCTACTCCTAATACCAGCCACCATGTATGTGGAAGAATTCCCCTTGTGTAAAGATGCACAAAAAAAGCTAAGAGTAAGGACCCAGTAATGTTCGCCAGCCATGTCCCAATCAATCGTTTGTGAGTTGTAATAGATAGCTGGTAACGAGTAATGCTTCCAAAAAAACCTCCTAAAGCAACGAACAAAAAACTCATACTTCTGCCTTCTTTCTAGTATGTATGGAAAACTGATAGCCCATATAACAAAATAATAGACCTCCAATAATACTAAGTAAAACATACATAATGGCTAATAATACGTTGTTACTCCAAAGCTCGATTGTTTCAACTGCAAACGTGGAGAAAGTGGTAAACGAGCCAATTAATCCAGTAGTTAAGGCTGTGAACAATGCAGGAGATAGTCGCTCTTTTATTTGCTTATGATTTAATAGCAAACTTAACAAAAAACAACCGAGCAAATTGGCGCATAAAGTAGCAAAGGGGAAGCCCTTTGCTGTAAATATAAAAGATATACAATATCTCCCCATTGCACCAATCGCTCCGCCAATTCCAATTGCTGTCATTGTTTTTATGCGAGTGCTAATTTGCATCCGGGACACCTTCCGTAAATTTCAAATTTATGTCCTTCAATCGAATAGTCTGTTAATAGTTGCTCCACTTCTTCCATTGGACAAATATCAATTTCTTTCGTTTTACCACAATCTTTACAAATAAAGTGGTGGTGATGATGGTGTACACAATTCATTCGGAAATGTTTTTCTCCATCTAATTCTGTAGTTTCCAAAATACCAAGGTCATGATAGAGATGAAGATTTCGATAGATGGTATCAAAGCTAATACCAGGATAGCTTTCCTCTAAATGCGTGATCAAATCTTTAGCAGTGCGATAACCATCTGCTTTTTCAAAAAAAGATAGGATATCTTTACGTTTTCCCGTCATTTTATAGCCTTTTTTACGTAAAAGTGTGACAGCTTCATTTCTATTCATATAGCTTCCCTCACTTTGTTTTTTACTCTAGTAACTTATTATTGGTCAGCAAGAAGGAAAATGTGTGTTGCTTTCCCTACATTACATTGAAAATTTGAACTAGGGCTTGCTAGCTATACAGCTTTCGATCGGTACCGTTTCGCAACAATGGAGATTAATAACAGTGCAATAGCTACCATCACAATCGTTCCTCCAGGTGGTATACTTAAATAATACCCAGTTATCAATCCTATCATAACAGCTATTTCACCAAATACAACAGATAAAAACACCATTTGCTTAAATCCCTTCGCAAATCGCATACTTGCTGCAACTGGTAGTGTCATTAGAGCAGAAACGAGCAAAACACCAACAATTCTCATAGAAACAGCAATTACTAAAGCAGTTAAAACAATAAATAGCAGATGAATCGCTTTTGCATGTAGTCCTGAAATAGTTGCATGTTCTTCATCGAAAGATAAGTTGAATAATTCCTTGAAAAATAATACGATCATAATGATAATGAAAATTGCGATCCCCGCAATAGCGTAAAAGTCGCTTTTACTCACTGCAGAGACAGAACCAAATAAATAATTAAATAAATCGGTATTAAATCCATCTGCTACAGAAATAAAAATGACACTAAGTCCAACTCCACCCGATAGAATAATCGGTATAGCTAGCTCTTGGTATGCTTTATAAACGCCACGCAGCTTTTCGATCAATATGGAACCAACAACGGAAAAGACCATTCCGCTATATAATGGACTGATCATAAGCGCAAATTTTTTCTCTAGTAATAAACCAAATGCAATTCCAGCTAATGTGACGTGTGACAGTGCATCTGCGAGCAGTGACAATCTCCTGACCACAATAAATGACCCTAATAAAGGGGCAATTAAGCCAATTATTATTCCGGTAAACAGTGTGTTTCTTAAAAAATCGTATTCCATAAAATCTACTAGCATATGACTTCCTCCAAATCAATGGTCATGTGTTACTAAATGGATGTTGTGACCGTAAATATGCGACCATTCTTCGTTCGTTAATGATTTATATGCCTCTGGCTTACCATGGAAATGCAAGGTTTTATTTAAACAAGCAATTTCTGTAGCTTGTTCTGCTATTGTTCCAGTGTCATGTGTTACCATAAGCATTGTAATTCCTCTATTGCGGTTTAAATGGTCAAGCAACTCATAAAAACGTTGCACATTTTCATTATCTACACCTACCGTCGGTTCATCTAAAATGAGTAGCTCGGGATCACTGACTAAAGACCTGGCAATAAAAATTCGCTGTTGCTGCCCGCCCGATAAATTACCGATATTTTCGTGCGTATATGCTTCCATTCCAACTTGGGCGATTGCTTCCAGGATTTTTTCTTTATGTTTCTTTTGGAAAAACCTTAAATAGCCAATTTTAGCTGTTAATCCCATGGATACTACTTCATAAACGGTTGCCGGAAACCCTCTATTAAATGCGTTTGCTTTTTGTGAAACATAGCCAAGCTTATTCCAGTCGTTAAACCTTTCAATCGGTTGGCTGAATAGACGGATGTTCCCGCTATCAGCCTTTTGCAACCCGAGAATTAATTTAATAAGCGTGGTTTTACCACCCCCATTTGGTCCAACTAACCCTATAAAGGAACCTTGAGGTACAGAAAAATGGATATGATCTAACACTTTCTTATTTTCATAGGAAAAACTAACATTCTCCATAGAAATAACGGCTTCACTCATCATTTAACCCCCTTACAAGTAAATTGCTCGATCAAGTATTAAGATGTTACTTGATCGAGTGTTTCTAGGTTTTTTTTCATAATCGAAAGGTAATCTTCATTATTTTCGAGATCTTTTTCTGTTAAGACAGACAGATTATGAATGGTAGCAGTTTTTGCTTGAATGTGTTCTTGAATAACCTTCGAGACACGATTGGACGTATTTTGCTCGAAAATAATATAATTAAGGTTATATTTTTCGGCTTGGTCAATGATTTCCGTTAATTCTTTCTGTGATGGTTCATTATTAGTAGACAACCCGTTGATGGCAATTTGTTCTAGACCATATCGTTCCTCCCAATATCCGTAAGCCGCATGGGATACGAGAATATGCTTGTTTGTTTTTGCTTCTAAGACAGTTTGAAAATCATGATCCAGTGACTGTAATTGTTCTTTTAATTTATTAAAATTAGCTTGATATAGATCCTTTTCGTCAGGATTGAGCTCGATTAATTGATCCTTAACGATTTCAGATAATTCGATCATTCGCATAGGGTCAAGCCAAATATGTGGGTCATGGTCTCCATGAGAATGACCGTCATGGGCTCCCTCTTCATCAGAATAACCGTCGTTATGAGCTTCGGCTTCGTCATCATGGGATTTTTCTTTATCAGAATGCGCTTCTTCTTCATGTGAATGACCACTCGCATCATTCTTGGTTCCTTTGTCAAAAAGATGCTCGTTTTTTCCTAGCTCGATAAGCTTGACGTCCTCTGAGTCCAATGCGTCTGCTGCACTTTCAGCAAACCCTTCCATCCCTGCACCCAAGTAAATAAATGCATCACTTCTAGCTATATTTGTCATATCTTTTGAAGTTGGTTCATACGAATGGGCATCGACTCCTGGTGGATAAACGGAGTGAACATCAGCGGTTTCCCCAGCAATTTGCTCTACAGCAAATTGAATCGGATAAATCGACGTGTATATGTTTAAATCCGTGTTGTTTTCAGTGGAACCATCTGATTTAGTACAACCGGCAACGAATAAAGTAATCAAACCAAGGATAAGTATGGCAATGGATGTTCTTTTCAATAGTTGTTCCTCCTCTTTAAAATATCTTCTGTAATATAATATCGTAATCATTCCGAAATGTAAATAGGAATGATTACGATTATTTTTCGGAAAATAAATATGCCTTAGAAAATATGGCGATCACACATAAAATCTGTAAAGTACAATACTAATCAAAACTATATGTACTATATAAAACAAGTTAGTTCGTAATAAAGTTTGCTTTATCAACGGAAAGAAGTGAAGCAATTTACGAAACAGCAAATTGTATGAACGCAATCTTACGGTTGTTTTTTATTATCTAAGCAGACAAATAGCGTTTAAATAAAAAAACTGATAAAAAAGAAGGAAAGGAAAAAGGATTTTTTCTAATTCGAGGAGTGAATATAATGGAAAAATATCGATTGGACCCGACGAAAGGACTGGAATTTGGTCTCTATACCCTTGGAGACCATTTACCGGACCCTCACACGGGGAAGAAAATATCTGCTGAACAACGTATTCATGAAATTATAAAGTTAGCTCAATTAGCAGAACAGGCGGGTATTGACTTTTTTAGTGTGGGAGAAAGCCATCAGGATTATTTTGTTACGCAAGCACACGCTGTTGTGTTATCGGCAATTGCCCAGGCAACGAAAAAAATTAAAATTTCCAGTTCTTCGACCATTATAAGTACGTCTGATCCGGTTCGTGTATATGAGAATTTTGCAACGATTGATCTAATCTCGAAAGGAAGAGTGGAAATTGTCGCTGGAAGAGCTTCACGAATTGGACTATTTGATTTATTGGGTTATGATATACGTGATTACGAAGCGTTATTTGAGGAAAAATTTGATTTATTACTACAAATCAATGATTCAGAGCAAGTAAATTGGGAAGGGGAATTTCGTGCACCTTTAAAAAATGCTAGCGTGCTTCCACGACCATTAAATGGGTCCATGCCCATTTGGCGAGCGGTTGGTGGGTCACCTGCCAGTGCCATAAAGGCAGGATATGCAGGAGTTCCAATATATCTTGCTCATCTAGGAGGGCCAGCAACCAGCTTTAAACAATCCATTGATGCTTATAGGGGTGCCTTAAAACAGAGCGGGTATAACCCAACGGATTTTCCTGTTGCAACTGCTGGCTTTTTCTATGCAGCGGAAACAACACAGCAAGCGCTAAGAGACATGTATCCGCATATTAACGAAGGAATGAAATTAACGAATGGGCAAGGATTTCCAAAGCAGCATTTTGCCCAAGGTGCACATGAGCATAATGTAATGAATATCGGAAGTCCCCAACAAATCATTGAGAAAATACTTTATCAGCATGAATTGTTTGGGCACCAGCGTTATATTGGACAAATGGATTTTGGTGGGATGCCATTTGATAAATTGAAGAAAAATATTGAAATCATCGGTACAGAAATTTTACCTGCTATTAAGAAGCATACCGCACGAAAATAAGGAGGAATACGATGAAGATTGTCGGAATATCTGGATCACGTATTGGAACGAAGACAAAAACAGCTATGGGTTATACACTCCACGTATTGAAGGAAAACTACTCAGAGGTAGAGACCAAATTAATCGACTTAGCCGACTATGAGATACCGTTTAGTGACGGGAGGCATTATCTGGAATACGAAGGGGATACAGGTGAAATATTGCAGGTCATTATGGAAGCAGACGCACTGATTATTGGTACGCCAATTTTCCAAGCATCTATCCCAGCTTCATTAAAAAACATATTTGACCTTCTCCCTGTCAATGCTCTCCAAGATAAAGTTGTAAGCATGGTTATAACAGCAGGTTCTGCCAAGCATTATTTAATAGCGGAACAGCAATTAAAACCGATCTTAGGCTATATGAAAGCACAAATAGTCCAAACCTATGTTTTTATGGAAGAAAAGGATTTCTACAACCAACAAATTATTAACGATGATGTAGTTTTCCGTATTGAACGTTTAGTGGAAGATACTGTTACCCTCACCGAGACGTATGCCAACATCCGCCAAACTAAAGAAGCAAAGTATGGATTTTAGCAAGTGTTTTAACATGGATGGTGCGAGTTATGCTAAGCTTTTAGTAATGCTCAACGCTAGACAGAAAAATATCCCGTATATAGGGTGCTGTAAGTATCCCACTTTTGTAGTTGGATAATCTGCATTGCAACAGTCTAAGTGAGAGATAACACCACTACCTAAATGCCCTATTTCGTAAGCGGCCTTGAGGTCATACCATTACGGTACTAACAACCAGCAGGGGATGAATGAAACCCCCTACGATTGAAGATTTACTTGATCTGCGGACAAAGAATATTTTAGTATATCGTTTACTTCATTTAGTGGAAGAGAAAGTAAACCTCCACTAAATGAAGTTTGTTTACTCTGAATGTAAGATTCCATGAAATTCCCCTTCAAATTAACGATAAAATCTAAGTGGGAGATACCGGCGCCAAATACTCGCTTCACCCAATTTGGTAAGATGAAAATCACTAAACGATTGCAACAAGCCCAGGGAAAGCTACGTTAGCAACGCATTCGCTCGCGCAGTAAAATTGTTTTCTATTTCAAGGGAACTTAAGATATTAGCCGTTGGTTTATTTCTATTCGTAGAAGGAGGAGGAATCACTACTGAATGAAGTATAACTTTACTCCATAAAAAAATGTTTATAATTGTTGCGAAATATCAGTAAATACTTTATAGTTATAATTAAGTAGATAGGAGACTATCTTTTTATTTTCGACATAAAATGAATGAGTATTCATTCAAAATGTGGATGGGAGGATAAATTATGAAGCAATCAATCAGGCGTGCAGCTGTTTTAGGATCTGGGGTAATGGGATCGGGGATTGCAGCACACTTGGCTAACGTTGGTATACCAACGCTCATGCTTGATATTGCACCGAAACAGTTAACGAAAGAGGAAGAAAAAAAGGGGTTAACCTTAGCTGATCCATCTGTTCGTAATCGAATTGCAACAGACAGCAAAAAGGCATTATTAAAACAAAAACCTTCACCCATTACAACCAAAGAAAGCCTTGATTTAATCGAAGTAGGGAATATGGAAGATGATATGGAAAAGCTCGCTGATGTAGATTGGATTATCGAAGTTGTTGTTGAAAACTTAGATATTAAACGAAAAGTATTTGCAAATGTAGAGTCATATCGCAAAGCGGGAACGATTGTCAGCTCAAACACTTCGGGCATATCCATAGAAGCAATGTCCAGTGAATGTTCTGAAGATTTTCGTAAACATTTCCTTGGCACGCATTTTTTTAACCCACCGAGATATTTGAAATTGCTTGAAGTTATACCGACTAAAGATACTGATCCTGAAGTACTTGCATTTATGAAACAGTTTGGTGAAAACGTTTTAGGGAAGGGAGTCGTTGAAGCAAAGGATACACCTAACTTTATTGCCAATCGGATTGGTACGTACGGTTTGCTAATTACTGTTCAAGAAATGCTTCGTGGTGGTTACAGTGTGGGAGAAGTAGATTCTGTAACTGGACCGATGATTGGAAGAGCAAAAAGCGCAACATTCCGTACTCTTGATGTCGTTGGCTTAGATACGTTTATTCATGTAGCTAAAAATGTATACGACCAAGTAGACGGAGAAGAAAAAGAGGTATTTACTGTGCCAGACTTTATGCAAACTATGCAAGAAAAAGGCTGGTTAGGCGCTAAAAGCGGTCAAGGTTTCTTTTTAAAGAAAAAGGGCAAAGACGGTAGCACGATTTACGAATTGAATCCAGAAACATTGGAATATGAAGAACGGAAAAAGCTAAAAACAGCAGCAACGGAGATGGCAAAGCAGGAAAAAGGATTACAGCGTAAATTGAAAACGCTTCTATCACAAAAAGATGATCGTGCAGGCGCGCTTGTTTGGTCGATCTTAAAGCCAGTATTCCTTTATGCTGCCGAATTAACTGGTGAAATTGCCGATGATATTGCGGCTATCGATGATGCGATGAAGTGGGGCTTCGGCTGGGAATTAGGACCATTTGAGACGTGGGATGCAATTGGGTTACGTAAGTCAGTAGAACGGATGCAAACGGAAGGGGAAGTAATTCCTAAATGGGTTTTACAATTATTAGAGGAAGGTAACGAATCTTTTTATAAAACAGAAAATGGAACTGTTTATTATTATGATCAAGGAACGTATAAAGAAAAGTCAGTTAATCAAAAAGAAATTCATTTACGGAGATTAAAAGAGGCGCAGGGGGTCATTAAAAAAAATACCGGAGCTAGTCTGATAGATTTAGGCGATGGTGTAGCATGTTTAGAGTTCCACTCAAGAAGTAACGCCATCGGCTTAGATATTATACAAATGGTTCACTTTGCTATTGATGAAGTGGAGAAAAACTACGAGGGGCTTGTCATTGGTAATCAGGGTAAGAATTTC
The DNA here is from genome assembly GCF_001895305.1 of Virgibacillus sp. 6R. Lineage (NCBI taxonomy): Bacteria > Bacillati > Bacillota > Bacilli > Caryophanales > Bacillaceae > Virgibacillus > Virgibacillus sp. 6R. Next base: position 4,090,509 of record NZ_CP017762.1, read on the forward strand.
TGTGTTGGGGCTAACCTTGCCATGATGCTGATGGAAGCTCAAGATGATAATTTCTTTGAACTGGATATGGTGATTCGTCAATTTCAAAATATGACGATGGCAATCAAATATGCGAATAAACCTGTGGTTGTTGCTCCATTTAATATGACACTTGGTGGCGGTGCGGAAGTTTCATTACCAGCAGCCTCTATTCAGGCCTCGTCGGAAACGTACATGGGACTTGTTGAATTTGGTGTTGGGCTGATCCCTGGAGGCGGTGGCACGAAGGAATTATATTTAAAAATGCTCCGTCACTTGCCAAAAGGGATTGCATTTGATGTTACGAAGGTTGCAAATGATGTATTCGAAAAAGTAGCAACAGCGAAAGTGTCCACTTCTGCTGCTGAAGCACGTGAAAATGGCTATTTAGATCAAGGTGATCGGATTAGTGTTAATCCGGATCATCTCTTACATGACGCAAAGGAAAATGTGTTAGCACTGGCTAAATCTGGTTACCAGGCTCCAAAAAGAGAAAAGATCCCAGTAGTTGGAGATGCAGGTTATGCAGCTATGGTATTAGGCGCTAAAAACTTGCATTTAAGCGGCTATGCATCAGAGCATGATGTAAAAATGGCAGAGAAACTAGCTTATGTTTTATCAGGTGGACGTATTCAAGAAGGAATAAAGATAGATGAACAAGTAATGCTAGATTTAGAACGAGAGGCATTTTTAAGCTTGATCGGTGAGCCAAAAACGCAACAACGGATGCAACATATGTTGGTCAAAGGGAAACCATTACGAAATTAACTAAAGGGGGAACTATTGTGAAGGAAGCAGTAATTGTTGCGGGTGCAAGAACCCCTGTAGGTAAGGCAAAAAAAGGGTCACTCGCTCATTCGAGGCCAGATGATCTAGCGGCACTAACGATTCAGGAAACGCTAAAACGCGCTGGCAACTATAATGGAAATATGGATGATGTCATCATTGGTTGTGCCATGCCTGAAGCGGAACAGGGAATGAATATAGCCCGAAATATTGCTGGGCTTGCAGGCCTAAACCATGATGTTCCAGGAATTACGATTAATCGTTATTGCTCATCAGGGTTGCAAAGTATTGCTTATGCCGCAGAACGAATTATGGTAGGAGCTAGCGATACGATCATTGCAGGTGGCACAGAGTCGATGAGCCTAATTCCAATGGGTGGTCATGTTATTAAGCCAAATTCCAAACTTGTACAAGATGCACCAGGATATTATATGAGTATGGGGCATACAGCGGAAGAAGTAGCAAATCGGTTTCAAATTTCTAGAGAAGATCAGGACGCCTTTGCAGTACGAAGTCACGAACGAGCTGCCAAGGCTATAGAAGAAGGGAAATTTACCGATGAAATTGTTCCTGTTGAGGTAACGCATCGATTTATCAATGATCAAAATAAACCAGAAGAAAAGAAAGTGACGTTTGCGATGGATGAAGGGGTGCGTCCTGAAACGTCTACAGAGATATTAGCTAAATTAAGACCTGCTTTTCATGTTAAAGGAACGGTCACAGCAGGAAATTCATCGCAAATGAGTGATGGGGCAGCATCGGTTTTAGTAATGAACAGGGAAAAAGCAGAAGCGGAGGGATTAACACCGATCGTTAAATTCCGTTCGTTTGCCGTAGCCGGTGTTGAACCAGAAATTATGGGCGTTGGCCCAGTGGCAGCAATTCCAAAGGCATTGGAAATTGCAGGCCTTGAATTATCAGATATCGATTTATTTGAATTAAATGAGGCATTTGCATCGCAAGCTGTACGTGTCATTCAAGCTTTGGATCTGGATATAAATAAGGTAAATGTAAACGGCGGTGCGATAGCACTAGGGCATCCGCTTGGGATGACAGGCACGAAGCTAACGTTATCGCTTATGCATGAAATGAAACGTAGGCAAGTTCAGTATGGTGTTGTAACCATGTGTATTGGGGGCGGCATGGGAGCAGCAGGTATTTTTGAGCTGTTATAGGGTAGAAACGACGACACTTATATAATAATAGGACATTACAAGAGGTAGATGTTGTTACGGGGTGTAAGTTTTTTAAGGGGAAAATTTCAGGACTTAAAAAAGCATAGAAAAGGGGTTTATATATATGAGCGAAACAAAGGAAAAGGTATTTAAAGGCGGCGGTTTTTTAGTTGAGGACTTAACAGCAGATGATGTCATTACTCCAGAGGATTTCACGGATGAGCATAAAATGATTGCAAAAACAACGGAAGAATTTGTAGTTGGTGAAGTCATTCCAAAAGTCGACCATCTAGAAAATCATGAATTCGAACATTCAGTAGAATTATTGAAGAAGGCTGGGGAGCTTGGTCTGTTAGGGGCAGATATTCCAGAAGAATATGGCGGTTTAGCATTGGACAAAATTAGTTCGTCATTGATTACGGAAAAATTTGCTCTTGCTGGTGGCTTTTCGGTCACCCACGGTGCGCACGTAGGGATAGGTTCATTACCGATTGTATTTTTCGGAAATAACGCACAAAAGGAGAAGTATTTACCCAAACTGGCTACTGGAGAATTGTTAGCTGCATATGCTTTAACAGAACCAAGCTCAGGGTCTGACGCTTTAGGTGCAAAAGCTACAGCGGTGTTAAATGAAGCAGGAACACATTATATTTTAAATGGGGAAAAGCAATGGATTACCAATTCAGCTTTTGCTGATGTGTTTATTGTTTATGCCAAGATCGATGGCGAACACTTCTCTGCATTTATCGTGGAACGTGAATTCCCTGGAGTATCAACTGGACCTGAAGAAAAGAAAATGGGAATCAAAAGCTCCTCTACTCGTACATTAATATTGGAGGATGCGGAAGTACCAGTGGAAAACTTATTAGGAGAAAAAGGTCGCGGTCATATTATTGCTTTTAATATTTTAAATGTTGGACGTTATAAGCTGGCAATTGGTGGTGTTGGTGGGGCTAAACGGGGCATTGAATTAGCTGTGAAATATGTAAATGAACGAAAACAGTTTAACAAGCCAATTTCAAGCTTTTCACTAACAAAAGAGAAGCTAGCGACGATGGCAGCAGAAACATATGCAAATGAAAGTGCAGTATATCGTACTGTTGGATTATTTGAACAACGGATGGGAGCACTTACGGATGAGCAATTAAATGATGGTAGAGAAGTTGCTAGAGCGATTGCAGAATATCAGATTGAGTGTTCTATGAATAAGTATATGTGCACAGAACTTTTGGATTTCGTAGCAGATGAAGCTGTTCAATTACATGGTGGCTATGGCTTCATGCAAGAATACGAGGTAGAGCGGATGTATCGTGATTCACGCATCAACCGCATTTTTGAAGGAACGAATGAAATTAACCGTTTGTTAGTTCCTGGAACGCTGTTGAAAAAAGCAATGAAAGGTGAACTTCCACTACTGCAAAAAGCCCAATCCCTTCAAGAAGAACTAATGATGCTAATGCCAGAAGAAGTGGGCACTGCTGCATTAGAGCAGGAAAAACATTTACTCAAAAATGCGAAGAAAATGGTCTTACTTGGTGCAGGTTTAGCAGCACAGAAATTCATGCAAAACATCGAGCATGAGCAGGAAATCCTTGTAAATCTGGCTGATATGGTAGCAGAAGTTTATAATATGGAGTCAGCTATTCTTCGTACCGAAAAAGCAATCCATCGAGATGGAGAGGAAAAGAGTAAGCAAAAATTATGGTATACACAAGTTTACGTGCAAGAAGCGTTTAACCGTATGGAGGCAAATGCTAAAGAAACGCTAATCGCAGTAGAAGAGGGAGACACACTACGAATGATGCTTTCTACCTTACGTAAATTAACACGTCATACACCAACAAATGTGATAGCAAGAAAACGGGAAATCGCCGCTGCTATCATTGAAGAAGAAAAATATACTTTATAAAAAGGGAATAAAAAGACGGGCTAAATCTATGACTATGTTAGATTAGCTCGTCTTTTTTCCTTGTAATAATTGATGGAGGCTTGTTAAGCAAAAAGCGAAACAAGAAATACCTGCTAATTCCTTATAAAGGCTCTCGCTATTTAATAGGAAAGGGTAGCTAAATGTATAGAACCTCTACGGGCTTAATTTAGGAGTCGAGAGGTCAGTATCCAGGGATGTCGGCTCACGCTTTTCATTCTATCGTCAGCAATAGGTTTGCGTTTGATGTATCTCCAGCTTTTCTCCTGCTTTACTGGAACGGGCGAGTTTCCCTCTTCGTTGCAAAGTTAAGATTAGAAAATTATCATCTCCTATTTTTCGTGCGATAGGCGTTTATAGTAGAACTTGTCGAACGATGCCCAAATTTTCCTAAACTAACTTCTTTCCCGACATTAAACAGCGAAGCTAGCTTAGCGATCAAGATTATCATTAAGGTTATCTTAATCCCCTTAGAGCATTCAAATTATACTATCTTCCATTTGAATATTTAAACGTTGTGGACAGAAAAAAATATGGATAATTGGTTCTGATTCATGGATTTAAATGTAAATTCGCCGAAGTTCACAAATAGACAATCTCTAAAACTTACGCATTTTGCTAACGAACAAGATAAAATTGCTTCAAGTTATACGATTTAATAGTTTAAGTATTTAACATCAGTTTGCAGGTTTTTAATAAATACCCCTTTTCATCAGGTAAGCCAAGGACATAAGCAAATTCGATATAGCAAAAGCCGAACTATCCATTTATCCTGCATATAAGGCGCTGTAAGACTTCCACTTCAGGAGTTGGCGATATCATACAACCACAAGCTAAGCTAGAAGATAACGGCACCTAAATTCCCGACTCGTTTAGTAGCCTTTAGATTATACTCTTGTGGTACTAAAAATAAGTAGGGGTTGAAAGAACTCACAGCGATTGAAGATTCACTTTATGGTTCGTTTTTTTAATCAGCTGTGTTAGTTATGTCCTAATCTCTTCTGTATTTGTTATTCCCCTATGCACATACATTTGTATATTTGTATAAAGCATTTTTTATGAAAGGAAAAGGAAATCTTCGCTAGATTAGGATTTTCAGCTCTTGTTTTTTAAAACAATGTAAAGTTACCAAAAAGTGTATTTAAGCAATATTGTAAAACGGACTCATTTTATTCGAATAACATTTGTCTATTTTGGTATAATGGAACATATTATTGAATGGGGGTTGCAATTTGATGTTAACTTTCTATTGGTATCCGAATTGCGGTACATGTAAAAAAGCAAAGAAATGGTTAGAAAATCAACAAGTGAATTATAAGCCTATACATATTGTCCAAAACCCGCCTACTAAAGAGGAATTACTTGATCTAATCCAGAAAAGTGGGCTGCCCGCAAAGAAGTTTTTTAATACAAGTGGTAAGAAATACCGAGAGCTGAATTTAAAGGAAAAAATAGCAGATGCTACAAACGAGGAAATGGCAGAAATATTAGCATCGGACGGTATGTTAATTAAGCGACCAATCGTAACCGATGGCTCTCAAGTGACTGTTGGATATAAAGAAGAAGAATTTGCAAAAAATTGGCTGTAAGGATTGCTTGTTTATTTTATACGATAAGAGAGTATCAAATTAGGTGCTTGGAGATAACGAAATAACCGAATAGCCACGTCCGGCGCATGAGCCCAGCAACTAGGCGACTTTAGAAATGCGCCCTACGATAAGGCCTCAACGGTTCGCAAAGAGGAGGGCCGACTAAAAACGGGCTTGCCGCTCAGGCGTCGGCATACCCCTGTTTTTAGTGGCATGATTCCTTTATCTTTAGTTGATTCGTTCCATCCGCTACGTTGCTAAACAGGCGCTTGCACCTTTATTCCGGGTGTAATGCAAGTTTTTTAAAGTGACTATTTATTTGTAACTGAATGGACTAGATTTTCAAACAGTTTCTATAGAGAATATAGAAAATAAATACTGGATAAATGACTCTGAACCTTGTATAGTGAAAGTGGAATATATCATTTGGAGGGGAATATATATGAGCGTACCAAAGGAATTACTATATTCAAAAGAGCATGAATGGGTAAAACAAGAAGATGGAAATGTACGTATTGGTATTACTGATTTTGCCCAAGACGAATTAGGAGATATTGTATTTGTTGAACTTCCTGAAGTTGGTGATGAATTAGAAATCAATGAGCCTTTTGGTAGTGTAGAATCCGTGAAAACGGTGTCGGAACTATACGCTCCCATCAGTGGTAAAGTAGTCGAGGTAAATGAAGAATTGGAAGACAGTCCTGAATTTGTAAATGAATCACCATATGAAAATGCATGGATGCTTGTTGTAGAGCCAACAAATGAAGCCGAATTGGACGATTTATTATCTGCAGAAGCATATGAAGAAATGATAAGTGAATAAATAATTCAATAGCTGATATGCAATATTTTGCAATCAGCTTTGTTTTTACTAAAATAAATGTAACGAAATAGAAAAGTTAGGATTGTTTATTTAAGGTTCTGTTATAAAAAAGTTTGACTATAAAGTGATACTGTTTCATTTTTTAAGTAAATCAATCAGCAAGTACTTATATACTTAAATAATTAGTCTGAACATCATGATGTTAAAATGGCTCTTTTTTCAAGATACGCATAAATGGAGAACGATTAATAATTGGATGATTTTAACATAAACTACAAGCGAATCATGGATGACAATGGACATAAATGAATTGCAGAAGACTTATTTTTATTATATAATGATACGTTAAAAAGTCAGACATCCACTACGAGCATAACATTCATTTTGCAAAGCACATACCATTGTTCGAACTGTATGTAAATGGAAATTTGCTCTGTTTTTTGAACGGCATCTAATAATAAAACAATGCTCTCTCTGCATATGCAAGCTTGTCGCTTGATTTTCCAAGGAGTGCTATGTGATGATAACAGATGGATCAGAGAAGGTTTTGATTGTGGAAGGGTTAACGGATAAAAAGCAAGTAAATAAAGTACTTGCGGAAGATTTGACGATTGTTTGCACAAATGGAACCCTCGGGGTGGAACGATTTGACCAAATGTTGGAGGAGTACGCATTAGATGATAAGGAAGTTTATATTCTTGTAGACGAAGACCCTTCTGGTATGAAGCTTCGTAAACAATTAGCAAGAGAATTACCCCATGCCGAGCATGTATATGTAAGCAGTGAGTACCGGGAAGTCGCAACCACGCCGGAAAATGTTTTAGCGCAAGTATTAGTAAGTAAAAGAATAGCGGTTAACCCTATCTTTTTGATTTAAATTACAGTAAAAAGGTGATAGTTTGCAACAGGTAACAAAAGTGCAATTGCAGCAATCTGATTACTTTCTCTATATTTTCACGCCGCTTTGCGGAACTTGTAACCTAGCTAAAAGCATGTTGCTTAAAATTGAACAAATGCAAAAGCAAGAAGTGTTTTTAGAAATGAACGCTTCGCTACATCCAGAATTTATGCAAACATATCAAGTGGAAAGCGTACCTTGTTTGCTTATTAAGAAAGATGGACAAATAGTAGAAAAAATTTATGCGTTTCGAGATGTGGCAAATATTTATCAATATTTGTTAAAGCATAAACCGGAAATGTTTGCATTCTAATACAATAAATGTCTCTTCACCATTGTTTGTGATTTAATTTTACAAAAAGTGATGATGAACCCAAAAAAGTATATTGACAGATGGAAAGCAACATGCTATTATAGTGTCTATTCCAATTAAATAATAATTTACTCTTATCTTGAGCGGTGGAGGGACTGGCCCAGTGAACCCGCGGCAACCTTCAAATAGAACTATTTGAAAGGTGCTAATTCCTGCAAGGTGATAAACCTTGATAGATGAGGGGACATTTTGACATTCATACGTCTTTCTGTTCTCTTCAGAAAGGCGTTTTTAATTGCTTATATGGGCATAATAGGAAGAGCTAAGAAGGAGGAGTAGGTGTGATATCGATTGAGGGTTTGCGTAAAGTTTTTACTGCAAACAAGACAGAAACAACAGCTGTAGACGATGTTACCCTGTCGATTGAGCAAGGAGATATCTTTGGTGTGATCGGTTATAGTGGTGCTGGAAAAAGTACATTTGTACGATTAATTAATCGTCTAGAAGAGCCAACAAGTGGAAAAGTTTATATTAATAAGCAGGAGATAACTGCACTCAAAAAGAATGAGCTGCGTCTGGCAAGACAAGATATTGGAATGGTGTTTCAACATTTCAATTTACTATGGTCACGCACGGTAGAGGATAATATTGCTTTCCCATTGGAGATCGCTGGAGTTGAAAAAGAAGAAAGGCAACAACGTGTGCAATCATTAATTGATTTAGTTGGCTTATCTGGCAAAGAGAAAACATACCCTTCGCAATTAAGCGGTGGACAAAAGCAACGAGTTGGTATAGCACGTGCATTGGCAAATAAACCTTCTGTATTACTTTGTGATGAGGCAACATCAGCTTTAGATCCTGAAACAACGAATTCGATATTGGATTTGCTTGTTGATATTAATAAGCAGTTAGGGATAACTATTATTTTGATTACGCATGAAATGCATGTCATTCGGAAAATATGTAACCATGTTGCCGTTATGGAAAATGGAAAAGTAGTGGAGCACGGCAATGTTTTGGACGTATTTTCTCATCCGAAAAACAATGTTACGAAAAAGTTTGTCCAACAATTGATGGGGGATGCTGAAGCTGAGAATGAGTTCGAACATCTAATCAACACATTTAAGCAAGGCAGGCTTATTCGTCTTCATTTTGTTGGCGAAACAACAAACGATGCTTTAATCAGTAAGCTTGTGAAAACATACGATATTGATATTAGCATTTTACAAGGAAAAATTACTCGCACACAAGCTGGAGCGTATGGTACTTTATTTATCCAAATGACCGGTGATGAGGCAGAAATCGCTAAGGCAATCCAGCACGTGTCTGAAGAAACCTCTGTGGAGTTGGAGGTGATCCGTAATGTTGACTGACCTATTTTCTACAATTAAAATAGAAGATTTTATGGAAGCAACTTATGAAACATTTTATATGACGATTATTGCACTAATCGGGACATTTATTTTTGGCATCATGCTTGGCTTGCTATTATTCCTTACAAATAAGGGGGGGTTATGGCAAAATAAGTGGATTAACTTTTTAACAGCCACTTTCGTGAATGTGTTTCGCGCCATTCCATTTATTATATTAATACTGCTCTTATTCCCATTTACCGATTTTATCGTTGGGACGATCCGTGGTCCTAATGCTGCGTTGCCGGCATTAATCATCGGCGCAGCACCATTTTATGGGCGGCTTGTCGAAATTGCTTTAAGAGAAGTGGATAAAGGTGTTATCGAGGCTGCCAAAGCGATGGGAGCAAAAACAAGAACGATTATTTTTAAAGTATTGTTACCTGAAGCGATGCCTGCATTAATTTCAGGTATTACGGTTACGGCGATTGCACTTATTGGCTATACAGCAATGGCAGGTGCCATTGGTGCTGGTGGATTAGGAAGCTACGCCTACTATTCCGGATTCCAGCGCAGAGATTTTGATATCGTCCTGCTTTGTTCCATTATTATTGTACTGATCGTATTTTTATTTCAATTTATTGGTGATTTTATTACACGCAAATTAGATAAAAGATAATTCAAAAACGAAAAGAGGAGCGTACAAAATGAAAAAATACATTCTATCTATTCTATTTCTTATTAGTCTTGGAAGTGTTTTAGCAGCATGTGGCGGGGATGATAAAACAGCGGACGATAATAAAATCATTGTCGGTGCTTCCAGTGTACCGCACGCAGAAATCTTAGAAGAGGCGAAGCCATTATTGGAAAAAGAGGGCATCACTCTTGAAATTAGTGAATATCAGGACTATGTTTTGCCAAATGATGATTTAGATAGAGGAGAGATTGATGCAAACTATTTTCAGCATATTCCGTTTTTAGAACAAACAATAAGTGATACGGGATATGAACTTGATTATATTGCTGGTATTCATATTGAGCCAATTGGTGTCTATTCTAAAGGTATTTCCAGCATTGATGATATCCCCGAGGGCACGGAAGTAATTATGAGTAACTCTGTACCAGATCATGGACGTATCTTAACTTTGTTTGAGGAGCAGGGACTGATTAAATTAGATGATGGTGTAGATAAAGCAAAAGCTACGATTGATGATATTGCCGAAAATCCAAAGAATTTAACGTTTTCACCTGAATATGAAGCAGCTACCCTTCCAGAGTACTATGAAAGGGAAGAAAATGCTCTAGTTGCTATTAATACAAACTATGCTATTGATGCGGGATTAAAGCCAACAGAGGATGGCTTGTTTATTGAAGATGAAGATTCACCGTATGTGAATGTGCTAGCTGTTAAGAAAGAAGATAAAGACGATGAGGCATTAAATAAATTGGCAGAAATTTTACAATCAGAAGAAATTCAATCTTTTATGGAAGAAAAATATGATGGCGCTGTTGTTCCGGTAGGTGGAAAAGAATAATCGAGAAGGAATTCGATAAGATACAGCGTATGTTAACGCATATGTAGATATCGCCATCCTTTTCTGTCGATAATTAAAAATGAATCGTTTATTTGAGCTAAGACGCGTTTAAATGCGTTTTGAACAGGGAACCTGTCTTATGATAATCTTATTATGAGTCGAGATCAAGAAAGGATGATTCCCTATTCATAGCGGAATAAAAATGAAGTACACTTCTGAAATGGAGAAGGCAATGCAACAATCACACCATATTGGCTTTGCTGAATATCAACGTAAGCTGAAGCAACGACTGGCAGTTGAAAGAAAACGTCAGCAAGATCACCAGAAGTGTAAGCTTTTTGCAGCAGCATATATCAACCAACAAAGCAGATAACCATCTTGAAAACGAGATAGATAACAGGCAAAAGGGCGTTTGTGCACATGGCATAGACGGCCTTTTGCCTATGCTTATCCCGTATATAAGGTGCTGTAGACTGTTGGATAATCTGTACTGCAACAAGTCTAATTGAGAGATAACAGCATCTAAATGCCCTATTTCTAAAAAGCCATAGGTCATACATTACGGTACGAACAAGCCGTGTGGGAATGAATACCCACACTAATGGAAGATTCACTTTATTTCTTTGATTTAAAATCCTTATAGATATAAGCTTTTTCATTATTTTCGGATCGCATCGTAAAAATCTTATTCTATGATGAGCAGACTTGTTTGCTAACTGTTGTAGTAGATGGTAGTCTACATGTAGAAATAAAAGAAAAATAAAGGGAAACGTGAAAGTAAATGCTATGTTTTTTGCTTTGGTGATGCGAATTAAATAAATGCTCCTATTTTATTCTATTTCTCACTTAGAAGAAATGATGCACCTAGAACCTACATATGATTTCCTGTTCTAAAAGAGTTGATAATAAATTCGAAATGATTTAAGATTGTAATGAGAATAAATTGAGAATGAATATCACGTTCATATCAATGTGACTATTATAATAATGTATTTGGAGGTATAAATATGGCTGGATCAACGCTAGAAATCAAGAATCTACATGTATCAATCGAAGACAAGGAGATACTGAAAGGTGTCAACCTAACAATAAAAGGTGGAGAATTCCATGCAATTATGGGGCCCAACGGTACCGGTAAATCTACACTAGCTTCTGCTATCATGGGGCATCCAAAGTATGAAGTTACTGAAGGAAGCATCTTATTAGATGGAGAAGATGTATTGGAAATGGAAGTAGATGAGCGTGCTAGAGCTGGATTGTTTTTAGCTATGCAATACCCTAGTGAAATTAGCGGTGTTACCACTTCCGACTTTCTACGTTCTTCTATGAATGCTCGCCGGGGCGAAGGAAATGAGATCTCTTTAATGAAATTTATTAAAGAAATGGACAGTGTACTTGATTATTTAGAGATTGATAAGAACATGGCACAAAGATATCTAAATGAAGGTTTTTCAGGCGGGGAGAAAAAACGTAATGAAATTCTTCAGCTTATGTTGTTAAAACCGGAAATTGCGATTTTAGATGAAATCGACTCTGGGTTGGATATAGATGCGTTAAAGGTTGTTTCTAAAGGTATTAACAAGCTTCGTGATGACAACTTCGGCTGCTTGATTATTACTCACTATCAACGTTTATTAAACTATATAACTCCAGATTTTGTACATGTTATGATGCAAGGTCGTGTTGTTAAATCTGGCGGTCCAGAATTAGCAAAACGTCTTGAGTCAGAGGGTTATGAGTGGATCAAAGAAGAGCTTGGTATCGAAGACCATACTGTTGAGCAAAATGCGTAATGTAAGGAGGGGTATTCATGACTGTAGAAACAAAGCTGCCATATAATAAAGAATACATTGAACAGTTTTCGAAAGAACGAAACGAGCCACAATGGATGTTGGATTTACGTCTTCAGGCGCTAAGCAGTGCTGAAGGCTTGGAGCTACCAAAGCCAGATAAAACGAAAATTGGTAAGTGGAATTTTACCGAGTTTAAGCATACAGCAACAGGCGAGGAGATTACTTCTTTACAAGATCTACCTGTTGAATTACAGGAATATCTAGATGAAAACGATTTACCGGAGAACCTCCTGATTCAGCGCAATCATTCTGTTGCCTACAGTACGTTAAGTAAAGAGTTACAAGATAAAGGTGTTATTTTTACCGATATTTTTACTGCATTACTAAATCATAGTGATCTCGTACAGCGTTATTATATGAAAGATGCCGTATCTGTTGATGAGCACCGTTTAACCGCAATGCATGCAGCTTTAATGAACGGCGGAGTTTTTGTCTACATTCCTAAAAATGTCATTGTGGAAGCACCGCTGCAAACGATTTTCTGGCAGGAAGATCCAGAAGTAGCTATGTTTAACCACGTGCTTGTAGTGGCAGAACAAGGCAGTTCATTAACTTATGTAGAAAACTATATTTCTCACAATAAGAATGAACCTACGGTTGCGAATATTGTAACGGAGGTCATTGCACAAGACAATGCAAAGATCTCATTTGGAGCGGTTGATAATTTTGCAGCAGGTACAACAGCATACAATAACCGTCGTGGCGTTGCTTATCGTGACGCTAACATTGACTGGGCATTGGGACAAATGAATGATGGGAATACGGTTTCTGAAAATATTACCCATCTAGTTGGTGAAAATTCGTTGTCTAATGCAAAAACAGTATCTGTTGGTCGTGGAAAGCAGACGCAAAACTTTACTGCGAAAATTGTCCATTTCGGTAAAAATTCAGAAGGCTATATTTTACAACATGGCGTGATGAAAGATAGTGCTACTTCTATTTTTAACGGCATTGGGAAAATTGAGCATGGCGCTTCCAAAGCAAATGCCGAACAAGAATCTCGTGTGCTTATGCTAAGTGAAAAAGCGCGTGGGGATGCAAACCCGATTCTATTAATTGATGAAGACGATGTAACAGCTGGTCACGCAGCTTCTGTCGGGAGAGTTGATCCACTGCAGTTGTATTATTTAATGAGCCGAGGGATTACCCAAGAAGAAGCCGAGCGTTTAATCATTCATGGCTTCTTAGCACCTGTTGTAAATCAATTACCGATCGAAGCAGTTAAAAATCAATTAACGCAGGTCATTGAAAGGAAGGTATATTAATGGATGTAAAAGCCATTCGTGAGCAATTTCCTATTCTAAACCAGGAAGTGAATGGCCATCCTTTTGTTTATTTGGATTCTTCAGCAACGTCACAAAAACCGATCCAGGTGATTGAAGCTGTCGATACCTATTATCGTTCATATAATTCAAATGTTCATCGTGGTGTGCATACACTTGGAACGAAAGCAACTTCTGCTTATGAGGGAGCAAGAGAAAAAGTTCGCCGATTTATTCATGCTTCCAGCAGTGCGGAAATTATTTTTACACGGGGAACAACAACAGCGATTAATACAGTTGCTACAAGTTATGCACGTGCTAACTTAAAAGCTGGGGATGAGATTGTAATTACACCAATGGAGCATCATAGTAATATCATCCCTTGGCAGCAAGCTGCTAAAGCCACTGGTGCTGCATTAAAATATATACCAATGCAAGAGGATGGGACAATTAGGTTAGAGGATGTTAGGAAAACCATTACGAAGCAAACAAAAGTTGTTGCCATGACACATGTATCCAATGTATTGGGGACGATTAATCCGATTCAAGAAGTAGCTTCTATAGCCCATGAACATGGAGCTGTCTTGCTAGTAGACGGGGCACAAGGCGCACCACATATGAAAGTAGATGTACAGGAGCTTGATTGCGATTTCTACGCCTTTTCTGGTCATAAGATGGGCGCTCCAACTGGCATTGGGGTACTTTATGGAAAGAAAGAGCTGCTTGAAAATATGGAACCAGTTGAGTTTGGTGGAGAAATGATTGATTTTGTAAATCTTTATGATTCCACATGGAAAGAGCTTCCGTGGAAATTTGAAGGTGGGACACCAATCATTGCTGGAGCTATCGGCTTGGGAGCAGCTATCGATTTTTTGGAAGATATTGGTATGGACAATATCACCAAGCATGAAGAAAAGCTAGCGCAATATGCGATGCAAAAGATGCAAGCGATGGATGGCATTACGGTTTATGGTCCAGAGCATCGCGCTGCACTTATTACCTTTAATCTTGATGATGTTCACCCTCACGATACAGCTACTGTCCTAGACGCAGAAGGAATTGCGGTTCGAGCTGGACACCATTGTGCTCAACCATTAATGCGCTGGTTAAATGTGACAGCGACTGCAAGAGCAAGCTTCTATCTGTATAACACAGCAGAAGATGTCGATCGTCTGGTGGATGGACTTCAGAAAACAAAGGAGTATTTTGGGAATGGCTTTTAATAACCTAGATACACTCTACAGACAAGTAATTATGGATCATTATAAAAATCCACGAAACAAAGGTAGAATAGACGGGGATGCTCTTACTGTCGATATGAATAACCCAACCTGCGGAGATCGCATTCAGCTTAACATGCAAGTGGAAGATGGAATTGTCAAAGAAGCTAAATTTGAAGGTGAAGGCTGTTCCATTAGCATGGCTTCAGCTTCTATGATGACACAAGCGATTAAAGGGTTAGAGGTAGAAAAAGCTATAAAAATGTCCCATATTTTTTCCAAAATGATGTTGGGAGAAGATGTCGATACGGAAGAGTTAGATTTAGGAGATATTGAAGCACTTCAAGGTGTATCCAAGTTCCCTGCGAGAATTAAATGTGCCACCCTATCCTGGAAAGCAATGGAAAAGGGTGTTAAAGGCGAATAAGGTCGTAATAGTAAGAGCGTTATTACGAAATGGATATCGATGTTGAATTATACCTAAAGGAGGGGTTATTTATGGCAAAAAATATGCCAGAAATCGAAGAGTATAAATATGGTTTTCGTGATCGTGACGTTTCTGTCTTTCGTTCAGGAAAAGGCTTGACTCGTGAAATTGTTGAAGAGATTTCCAGAATGAAAGAGGAGCCACAATGGATGCTTGACTACCGCCTTAAAGCATTGGAGCATTTTTACGAGCGTCCAATGCCACAATGGGGTGGCGACCTATCTGAGTTAAACTTTGATGAGATTGTCTACTATGTAAAGCCTTCAGAAAAACAAGGAAGAACGTGGGATGAGGTCCCAGAAGAAATTAAGCGGACGTTTGATAAACTGGGGATTCCTGAAGCAGAGCAAAAATATTTAGCAGGTGTTTCTGCACAGTATGAATCCGAAGTTGTTTATCATAGCTTAAAAGAAGATTTGGAAGAGATGGGAATTGTCTTTAAGGATACCGATACGGCGTTAAAGGAAAACGAAGAGCTGTTCAAAGAGTATTTCGGTAAAGTTATCCCGGCAACGGACAATAAATTTGCTGCCTTAAACTCAGCTGTGTGGTCTGGTGGCTCGTTCATTTATGTACCAAAAGGTGTACAGACAACAACCCCATTGCAAGCTTACTTCCGTATAAATTCGGAAAACATGGGACAGTTTGAGCGTACGCTAATTATCGTTGATGAAGGGGCTTCTGTTCATTATGTAGAAGGTTGTACAGCACCAATCTATACAACGAATTCCTTGCACAGTGCTGTAGTAGAAATTTTTGTTAAAAAAGATGCATACTGCCGCTATACAACGATCCAAAACTGGGCGAACAACGTTTATAACCTAGTAACTAAGCGAGCTACTTGTGATGAAAATGCAACGATGGAATGGATCGACGGTAACATTGGCTCTAAAATTACTATGAAATATCCTGCAGTTTTACTAAAAGGCGAAGGAGCTCGTGGTTATACGCTCTCCATTGCCTTTGCTGGAAAAGGTCAATTACAAGATGCCGGCGCTAAAATGCATCATCTAGCACCAAATACGTCATCTTCCATTGTGTCGAAATCTATTTCAAAAAATGGCGGAAAAGTATCCTACCGTGGGCTAGTGCATTTTGGACGTAAAGCATCAGGCGCTCGTTCCAACATCGAATGTGATACGCTCATTATGGATAACGAATCAACGTCTGATACTATTCCCTACAATGAAATTCACAATGACAATATTTCATTAGAGCATGAAGCAAAAGTATCTAAAGTTTCTGAAGAACAGCTATTCTATCTAATGAGCCGTGGCTTAACAGAAGAGGAAGCAACAGAAATGATTGTAATGGGCTTTATCGAGCCATTTACAAAAGAATTGCCAATGGAATATGCAGTGGAAATGAACCGATTGATTAGCTTCGAGATGGAAGGTTCGATTGGTTAAGGCTTGATAACAATGCTTTTAAAAGTTCGTGGGAATTAGCACCGATAAATCGCTCATAATTAATGGAATTAAAATTAATCTAAATACTGCTGATACATTTTTATTGCATCATCTTTTATTTTCTCAGGGATGTGCAAATATGTATCAGCAGTTTTTTTAAAAAGATAAGAAAGCATAAAATTTGTTGCTTTGGGATAAGGGATAACTGAATAGCCACGTCCGGCTCCATCGCCCAGCAACTAGGCGACTATAGAAATGCGCCCTACGATAAGTCATCATCGGTTCGTCGCCTCACCGTGATTCCTAAATCTTTAGTTGATTCGTTCCAATCGCTACGTTGCTAAACGGGCGCTTGCGCCTTTGTTCCACTATAGGAAAGGATAAGATTTTTTGGTTTATAGTATAAGAAAAACAAAGGCTTCCGCCATAAGACTTGGCGACAAGCCAAGTTTTTCTAATGCTGTAATTTCCTAATCGATGTGACACATATTTAAGAGAAGCTCCAGCTTTGAATAGATGTACTGCACGCGAATGTCTTAAAGCAAGCAGGGCGGATATTTTGGAATAGAAGTTTTTCCAATTTATGGATTAAGGAGGTTAAAAGACGAGGAATAGCTAAAACAGAAAAGATTTAATAAAACACTATGTTATTTTTTATGTGAAAAATGAAGAATAATTCTCCTTGCTAACGAATGTAGAACTAAGAAACTAATATTTTAAAAATAATAATAGTACGTAAACAGTGTGATACTCGCCCAGATAAACATAGTTGGTTTGTTTACATTTTTCTCCGCAGTGTCCACGATGCATAGCGATTCCCCCTTATACTTATCAACAAGTGATAAATCCCTTTTTAGCTTGATGAGGAAAGCAAATTCGTATGCACTTAGTTTGTTTCATCTTAGGGTTTAAGTTTATTGTCAAAATAAATGATGTCTTTATCTTCACTTAAGGGTTACTATTCCGACTTTTTATTGACTCATTGATATCCTGTAAATCAATTGATATATTGTTAATATTAGGCTTTTTGTTAGGGGGAGGTAATTATATGAAATTCTGGATAGGTTTATCATTAGCTATTCTATTCGAAGTAATGGGTGTAGTTTTTTTAAGTTATTCTTACGGTTTAACTAAATTGATCCCTAGTATCATAGCAATTACCTTTTATCTTTTCTCTATATTATTATATATGGGGAGTACTAGAGGGAAAGAGGTAGGGGTAGTTGGTGCTTTATTTGCAGGACTTGGCACAGTTATCGTCCTTTTAGTAGGATTCTTTTTATTTAATGAAAAAGTATCTACACTGAACTTAATAGGCGTTATTCTAATTCTCACAGGTGTTACCAGTCTTAGTAGGAAGCCTCATCAAGCAAAAGGAGTGGTTCACTGATGGGAATAGTTATTTTGTTAATATCAACGATATGTGCTGTAATAGGTCATATTTTCGTAAAAAAATCTGAAGGTATGGCAAAAATGAATCACACTATTTTTGCTTTGATTTCATTTTTGACAGCTATCATTTTACTGTCTATAGCCATAAAATATATGAATATGGGTATAGCTTTTGCGATTTGGTCAGGTCTATCCATTGTGTTTAATAACTTATTTAACATCATCGTATACAAAGAAGAATTTACGTTACGGAAATTAAAAGGTCTAGCCCTTATTGTTGTAGGAGTAATTATATTAGAAGCCTTTTAATTAAATTTATACCTAACATACATATGTTAATATAGCTACTAGACTATGTTGATGTATGTATGAATAATAATTTTTCTTAGGGCAATTTTCTGTCAATTAATTCATAGTATAAGTAAGTTACATACACCTAAAATATATATCTTTATTATATAAATGTCAATAATAAAGATATTAGTGTTCGGTATGTTAATAGCTTATACAAACAGAAAAATTGCCTTTATATTTAGCACATCTAAAAGTGCTATTTATATTGATAAATATTGTAAACTAGTCCATAATTAGGATGATTATATATATATGGGGGTCAAAGATATGAAAAAATACTTATTTGTTTTATTTGCTGTAATGTTAGTAGTTTTATCTGCATGCGGTGGATCAACCGAGAGTAAAGATACAGAAAAAGGAGAAAGCAAAGAAAGCGCTGATGCAGCGAGCGAAGAAAGCAAAGATAAAGCAGAAACAAACGAAAACGAAGATGTATATTTCAAAGATAACGAAGCTAAAATTGAAGATTTAAAAATTAAAATAACAGAAACGAAGGTTATACCTGCTGGAGAACCAGGAAACGAAGATGGAGAAAAACCAGTTTTTGCTATTTGGTATGAAGTAACGAACTTTACTGATAAAGAGATAGATCCATCAACAGCTTGGATAGCAGTATTTACAGCGGTGCAAGACAATGATCCAAATGCAGTAAATGAATTGGAATTGGGTAGCTTGCCTGATGAAAATCACTTAGATACGCAATTGGAAAAAATAAAGAAAGATGGTACTGTAGAAAACTCCGTCGCTTATGAATTAGATGATTTAGAAACTCCTGTAACTTTAGTAGCCAGTCAAGGAGCTATGGGTGAAGAGCTAGGCAGACAAGAATATGAAATAAAATAAAAAACAAGTAAAGGTGCTCATTTGATGAGTGCCTTTTCTTTACATAGTAATATAGTATATTTTTCCTTTCCATAGTATAATAAATCGAATAAAACTGGATAGGAGAATGTATAAAGTGAAAGAAATACATTGTTATCGTTTTGAATCAGAAATATATACTAATATGGAACTAGTATCAGAATGTTTAAACAAAGATGAACATGTTTTGAAATGGAATACACAAATAATTGAAAATATTTATAATGGAAATGAAGAGGAACTAAGAGAAGGTGCTACTTTCATTACCAGGCAAAAAATAGGGAAAAAAGTATATGAATTGCAAGGTAAATATACGAAATATGAGCCACCAAACTACGCCACAGTCGAAACTGAAACAAAAGAAGGTCTTAGTAAGACAGAATATATTCTTGAAGAAACTCCTGAAGGAACAAATTTTATTGTTAATGTTTCTTTGGTTCCTTCGAATTGGTTGTACAAATTAGTGACACAGATGTTTAAGTGGTCTTTTAAACATGTTTTTGATAAGCAGTTTGAAAATTTTATAGAATATATTTATCAAATAGAGTACGAAAGATTTGGGTTTGACAATGAATTCATTAAAGAAAACCTAAGTATCGGAATGACAGAGTCAGAGGTAATGGATCTGATTGGAGAAGCTGATGCAGTGGGAGTAGACGCGATTAACGCTTTACCTAATTGGAGATATGATATTGGAGCTTCGGATGATTACGAGAATGAGCTAGATAAACAACTAGGTGAAGGAATAGTTGATTCCGTTGATGAAGATGCAATTAGACAAGGTATCGTCAAAATGCAATTATTTATAGGCTGGAGGAATGGTGTAATCTACCAAATTTTTAACACTTATCTTGAAGGTGATTTATTGGTTACTTATCGCTTATCCTCTGAGGACAATAGAACAGAAAAATAATGAAATGAAATCTACGAGCGAAATTCTGGAGATGACGTATAATTTGATGTATTCTTCGATATTTCCACAGTTAGCGCTTTTTCATGCTAATGCTAGATGAAAATAAGAATACCATCACTTCATTTTCTTACGTACGAAAATGAGGGAAGGAAGGTTCCAATACGTTGCATAATTTGCTAAAATGAAGGAAAGTCGAGAAATAGAATTGTAGTTGGAGTACTGGACTAGTGTGTTGAAAAAACCAATTGAAAAGAGGTTTGAAGCAAATGAAAAGGTTGCTTTTATTTTCAGTCAGTTTTGTATTTTGTTTTTTAGTGTTGCAAATTTCAGCTGGTGTTATGGTTACCTTTTTATACGAGCCAGATATAACGGAAGCTTGGAACGCAAGTGATGGTCTATCGCAATCTCTTGTGTTACAGGGTAGTTCTGTTTTGCTAACTATTATTTTTGTTTTGGTTTCTGCTGTTATTTCCTACTTTATTCAGCGAAAAGTTATAAAGCACTCGCTATGAAAGCAATATTTCGCTAACAGAACTTTTTTATGTTCGCAGCATTTTAATATGTGCAGGTATAAGAAATCCAAAAGCAATGATATAAACAGTTATTGAAATAAGTGGATTCCAGCCTTTATATTTTAAGTAACCTAGCTGTACCATAATCCATTCAATAACAGAAGCAATGATGGTGAAGATTAGTACCAACAACCATTTATTTTTAGATGTATAATAGTTAGAAAAAAGTATAGAAAGAGACGAAGGGACAAATGTATACACTAATATCTCTGCAAGCCCCGCTGTTTTGGGGTTTCCGAGATCAATCAGGTCTAATGTTCTGCCAATTATTGCATCACTAACCCAAGTAATAAAAGCTATTATTCCAAACATAGCATATAGTTCCTTCCAAGTGATATGCTTTTTTGGAACGAAAAGCATGATTAGCGCCAGTACAATGCTAATAGTAATAGGAAACCAAATACCTTTAGAATGTAAATCAAGATTATGAATAACTTTGTCCATGCTTCAAGCTCCTTATTTTTGAAAGTCAAATCGTATAGAAGATTTATACTCTTCTTTATTTCAAAGATAACGTCAGAAAAAAGTAGTTTTTCCTTTATTTTGTTTTCCTATAGTATAGGCAATGCAAATGAAAATATACGTTGAATGGACAGATTATTCAACAATTAGCCTTTAAAGCATAAATTTTTATGGAAGTAGGGTAAATCGATGTCAACCTGTAAGTAACAGATGATTACCTATCAAAAGGTATGATTCAATGAGGAACTACTTTGAAGATATTTCTTCAGCTTTTTGGTTTACGCCGATTAGAAAGGATTAATGGAGTATGGCGGAAATAAAAAGTCATTTTATTCCTTAGGCTGCTTTTATAATGAACGATCCAATTCCTGTTATCCTTCTAAACCAGCCATTGGTTACTGCAGCCGACAGAGAACTTATAAAACAAACAAACAGCTAATGAAAGGCAGAATAACCGAGCAAGCTGTAATGATTCAGCGATTTATAAAATGAAGGGAGAAAATGATTACGCTCTCGATGACGACTAAAAATGCAAATGAGGGTTTAACCGAACAACTTGCAAAGATTAAAATGGAATATGACTTTAGGTGTGAAGCAATAAACACGCATTAATTGTAATATTTGATCTGATGTCTTAAACGCGCTTATGATTATCATAAGTACACGTAAAAGATAGAATGTGTCTTCCTAGTAATACTTGGTATATATCCTTGATAGGAGCTGATGCTTTTGATTACTGATGTGGTTACTAAAGAAAATTGGAAGCGTTTTATTCGCGAGGGGAGTCTGGTTAATGAAAATATATCCTCCGAACTGATTGATTCGTGGAAAAGATGTAAACAACAAGGTGTGGATCCATTTGACGGCGTTTCTAAAGCAATTTTACAAGCAGATGAATTACAATATCGTTTAGAACAAAATGCACTGCTTATCTCTTTAGTAAATGCACAACGCGACCAATTACAATATTTCTTAAAAGGATGGCAGTATGTGACCACCTTAACCGATAAAGACGGTTATATTTTACAAAATAAAGGAGAACCGTCGGTAGAAGCAAGAGCTTATGATATTTTGTTTATCCAAGGCTCAAATTGGGGAGAAACAGAGGTTGGTACAAACGCGATTGGTTTAGCGCATCGATTTAAAAAGCCGTTTACTGTAAGGGGCTATGGACATTTTGCGATAGCTTCCCAAATGTGGAACTGTGCTGCTGCTCCAATCGTAGATCACCATAACCAATTGCTCGGTATACTTAATATATCGAGTCCGTATAAGCCGATTAATTTTAATTATGTCTTAGCTACGGTGAAGATGATTGCTGATTCGATTGCCCTTGCTTGGCGAAAAACGATGTATGAAGATATGGAATTACTACTCAAATATCCGCAACCAGTGGATGCAATTATTTGTTCGAATGATTATCTTATTTGTAAAGTGCCTAGATATTTAGAAAGCCAGTATGGACATATTGTTGGCGAACCTTTATACAAGCTAGAGTTGGAATTAAGTTTATCCAAGAATAAAAAAGCAATTCGAGCAAATGGACGCACGATCGGATACGAGGTTTATGTAGAAGAAGCAGCAGATAAAAAGCCTATTTATTTTGCCGGGGTAACAGGAACTAGTGCAGCGTTCCGAAAAGTATTACACGATGTAAACAAAGTTGCTTCAACTGATGCTGCTGTGCATATTTATGGAGAGACAGGTACTGGTAAGGAATTAGTTGCTGAAGCAATTCATCGCAACAGTGATCGTGCAAATCGACCGTTTGTTTCGATCAATTGTGGTGCCATTCCCCAACAGCTATTGGAAAGTGAATTGTTTGGCTATGAACCTGGGGCATTTACTGGAGCCCATAAACATGGGCGAAAGGGGAAACTAGAAGCAGCCAATGGCGGTACATTGTTTCTTGATGAAATTGGTGATATACCTCACTCCATGCAAGTTGCCTTGCTTCGTGTATTACAACAAAAGCAGGTGACACGTATTGGAGGATATCAGCCGATTTCCATAGATGTACGAATTATTTCGGCAGCAAATGTAGATATTAGACAATTAGTTGCAGAGGAAAAAATGCGGGCCGATCTATTTTATCGCATTTATGGTTTTCCCATTCATGTGCCGGCGTTGCGGCAGCGAAAGGAAGATATTCCATTTTTAATTGACCACTATTGTAATATACAGAACTGGCATCCAAGCTGGATTAAAAAGTTGACGTCTATTTTTAAAAATGGGAGATGGACAGGTAATATTCGAGAATTATTTAATGCGTTAGATCGTTGCCGCATCTTATTTCAAGATCATACGCCTAAGGAAGAAGAGTTGTATCACATCATTTCGATATGGGAACAAGCTGAACTGTTAGAACGAAGGACTAATAAGAAGGAAACGAAAAATTTTCGGGAACAACTAGAAGTAGAGAAGATTAAACAAGCTTTAAAAAAACATCATAATCATGTGGCGAGTGCAGCAACTGATTTAAACATGTCGCGAAGTACACTATATCGAAAGATTAAAAAGTATCAATTGTAGTTAAAGACAGCACCGTTGGTCTGTTGTCGATTTCATTATTAAAATGATAATTGAACAAAAAATAGATAGTGGACGTTGGACAATAATCCCTTCATAAAAATTGCGACAAAATGAGACAATTTGCAAAAGTTGTCTCATTTTTAGTTGCTGTTTATGAAAACGCTTTATTTTATCCGCTTTAAAAGTTGGCATGAATTTTGCTTGTATTAAGTGAAGGGACAAAATCATAAAGGAGGATTTTAAATGGATAAGAAAATGGCCAGTTGGATGTATGCCAAAATGAATGATATTCGTAATTTTGAAAACCAAGTACAAAAAATCTTCGCAACAGGGGAAATCCCAGGATTTGTACATTTATATGCGGGAGAAGAAGCAATAGCTGTGGGAGTTTGTGCCCATTTAGAAAACAATGATTATATAACAAGTACCCATCGCGGTCACGGACATTGTATTGCTAAGGGCTGTGATTTAAATGGAATGATGGCTGAAATATTTGGTAAAGAAACGGGTTTATGTAATGGAAAAGGTGGTTCCATGCATATCGCAGACTTGGAAGTTGGCATGCTTGGAGCAAATGGAATCGTTGGGGGAGGATTCCCGTTAGCGGTTGGGGCGGGGTTATCTGCAGAGATATTAGAAACTGGCGGTGTGGCTGTATGTTTCTTCGGAGATGGTGCGAATAACCATGGTACTTTTCATGAAGGAATTAATATTGCAGCGGCTTTAAAATTACCAGTCATATTTGTAGCGGAAAATAACGGTTTTGGTGAAGCGACACCATTTGAATACGCCACTTCAGCAAAAACGATTGCTGAACGAGCGAAAGCATATGATATTCCAGGCGTTCGTGTAGATGGAAATGACGTTACAAAGGTGTATCAAGTCGCCCAAGAAGCAGTAGAACGGGCAAGAAATGGAGAAGGTCCAACCTTAATTGAAGCAATTACCTACCGTACACATGGTCATTTTGAAGGGGATAATCAATCGTATAAGTCTGAAACCGATAAAGAAAAATGGCCTGTTGAAGTGGATTGTATCGAACATTTCAAGGAATATGCATTAGAGAACAATCTATTAAATAAAGCAGAGCTGGAAGAAATTGAAAAAACGTCGATAAAAGCTGTTAAAGAAGCGGTTGAATTTGCACATAACAGTAAAGTGCCACGTGCGGAAGCTTTAACTGAGAATGTATATGTTACTTACAAATAATATCAATGAGGTGAGATAAATGGCTAGAAAATTAACATTTTCAAAAGCGATTAATGAAGCGATGGATATAGCGATGGAGCGAGACAATAAAGTGATTTTGATTGGAGAGGATGTAGCTGGAGGAGCGACGGTTGATCATTTGCAGGACGAAGAAGCTTGGGGTGGCGTATTCGGCGTTACGAAAGGTTTAGGTAATAAATATGGACGTAAACGTGTTATTGACATGCCAATCGCTGAAGCTGGCTACATGGGAGCAGCAGTAGCAGCTGCGGTCACTGGATTAAGACCGATATCAGAGTTAATGTTTAACGATTTTATCGGAAGCGCGATGGATGAAATTATGAACCAAGGTGCAAAAATTCGTTATATGTTTGGTGGAAAAGCGGAAGTCCCTTTGACCATACGTACGAGCCACGGTGCAGGGGCTGGAGCGGCCGCTCAGCACTCGCAATCTTTGTACGGCATATTAACAGCAATACCAGGATTAAAGGTAGTCGTCCCCTCTAATCCATACGATGCCAAAGGGTTATTACTAACAGCAATTGAAGATAATGATATAGTTGCCTTTTTTGAAGATAAAACATTATATAGCATGAAAGGTGAAGTTCCAGAAGGCTATTACACGATTCCTCTTGGTCAAGCAGAAATAAAACGTAACGGAGATGATTTAACCATCGTTGCGATTGGAAAAATGGTGCATGTTGCCACAGACGCTGCAAATCAGCTAGCAAAGCAAGGTGTAGAATCTGAAATCATTGATCCAAGATCTTTATCTCCACTTGATGAGGATACCATACTACAGTCTGTTGAAAAAACAGGTCGTTTGCTGATTATTGATGAAGCGAATCCGCGTTGTAATGCGGCAACAGATATTTCTGCGCTGGTTGTGGATAAAGGATTCGATTCATTAGATGCACCAATTAAGATGGTAACGGCTCCGCATGCGCCTACGCCATTTGCAACTAATTTGGAGCAATTATATATACCACGAGCTGAAACAGTTGTACAAACAGCAAAAGAAATGATTGGGGAATTAACCTTATCTAGATAAATAGGAGGGGATTATATGGCTACATCGATTGTAATGCCGAAACTCGGCATGACGATGACAGAAGGAACGGTGGAAGAATGGCTCAAGCAGCCTGGCGATACAGTAAAAGAGGGGGAGGGAATTGTTACAATCAGTTCTGATAAGCTGACGAGTGAAGTAGAAGCACCAGCCGATGGTGTGTTATTAAAAATTATCAAAGATGTAACCGAAGAAGCGACTGTTGGTGAGCCAATTGGTATTGTCGGTCAAGATGGAGAAGAAGTTGGAGAAGCTGTATCGAACGTTGAAGAAACAAAAACGGAACAAGAACCAGAGGTACACCAAGAGACAATCCAACAAAGTGAACTGAATCAGAAAATGGATGGTCCACAACGAAAAAAACGTATTTCACCAGCTGCTCGGAAAAAGGCAAAAGCATTAGCGATAGATATTTCAAACATAACCGGTACTGGTCCAAAGGGAAGGATCACCCGAAGAGATATTGAACAGGCTGCAAAGCAACAAGCAGCAGCTACAATAATGGAAGAACAAACGGTAGAAAAACAAACTGCTCAAGAAAAAGCGACCCATGTAACTGGCTTGTCGTCTATGAGAAAATCAATTGCTACAAATATGCAGCAAAGCCTTGCAAATACAGCTCAATTAACCTTACATCGAAAGGCAGATATAACAGATCTACTTGTTTTTCAAAACAAAATGCGTGCAGAAGCAGCAGAAAACGGTTTAGATATAAAATTAACATTAACCGTTTTTCTAGCAAGGGCGGTGACGTTAAGCTTACAACAACATCCAGAAGTAAATACGCATTTAATAGATGAACAGCTTCATCAATATGATGTAGTACACTTAGGCATTGCAACGTCGTTAGAAAATGGTTTGGTCGTTCCTGTTGTAAAGCATGCAGAAAGATTACCACTTGGCAGTTTAGCAGAGCAAATTAAACTAGTAACAGAATCAGCTAGAGAGGGTAAGAATGTGGAATTAAATGGAGCTACATTTACGATTTCCAATTTAGGAGCACAAGGGGTCGAATATTTTACACCCATTCTTAATCCGCCAGAAAGTGGTATTTTAGGTGTAGGTACATTTATTAAAGAATTTGCGTTAGGTGAAAATGAAGCTGTAAAGCAAAAGATATCATTACCATTAAGCTTAACCTTTGATCACCGAGTGTTAGATGGGGCGCCAGCAGCTGCTTTTTTAAATACGATTGCTCATTATCTAGCAAATCCATATTTGTTATTACTTTAGAGCTTAATGTTGTAGCATCGTAGGTTACGTCATGTCCTTATAATAGAGAAATAAACCAAAGGAATAAGCCTGTTACTTCCTCTCTGGTTTAGAAAAAGTTTTGTTACCACTCTTTTCAAGTCCAATTTTTTAAATGGAAAGAGTGGTTTTTATATATTATTTCTTTACCAACCAAAGACGAATGTATAAATAAATGATAGAATAGTTTTAATTCAAGAAATAAGAAAGATAAAATGATGTGCTTGGAATAACGAAAAACCCAATAACCACGTCCGGCTTCATCGCCCAGCAACGATGCGACTTTAGAAATGCGCCCCTACGATAAGTCAGCATCGGTTCGTTGCTAAGGGGAAGGCCGACTAAAAACGGGCTTGCCGCTCAGGCGTCGGCATACCCCTGTTTTTAGTGGCATGATTCCTTTATCTTTAGTTGATTCGTTTCATTCGCTACGTTGCTAAACGGGCGCCCCGCACCTTTGTTCTGAATAGTTAGAGTGAAAATAGAACTTATTATAAATTAAAAAGGAGGCTTATAAATGGAGCAATCTTTACTTAAAGAATACTTGCAAATGCAACACGCTTATGAACCAATTGTTATTCCAGGTCAGCAAGATGAGATAACGTTTTTAACGAAGAAAACGGGGCTACCGCAAGTATGGAAATTGAATTTAGTAACAACTGAGTTAGAGCAATTTACAGATTTGCCTGATCGAGTACTTTCTGTCTTTCACTCCCCGACAGGACAGCAAACCATCGTCGGGATGGATGAACACGGTAATGAGAAACAACAATTTTATCTAATGGACAGTGGTAGAAGAAATGTTCAAGAATTAGTAGTTTCTAAGCAGCATTTCCACTATTTTGGGGGCTGGTCACCCGATGGAAAGCAAATTGCATTTTCTAGCAATAGACGGTCCCCTGGTATTTTCGATGTTTTCGTATTAGATCTAACGACCAAGAAACAGAAGGTCGTTTTTGAATCGGATGGAAATTGTAAATCTATTTTCTGGTCAAAGGATGGTAGCCAATTGTTAATTCGGATACCAGAAACTAACATTGAAGATAGGTTGTTTTTGTTGGATATAGCAACTGGTAGCACAGTTAGACTAGGAGATGATTCTTTAGCAAGATTTAAGGAGGTAGAGTTAACTGCTAATGGTAAAGAAGGGTTTGTCCTCACAGATATTCAACGAGATACGTTAGCAATTTATCAATTTTCCTTAAATCAACCAGCTATTTTAACAGAAGTATTATCTGATGATAATTGGGATATAGAAGAACTGAAGTTATCACCAAATCAAATGCAACTAGCTTTTACCGTAAATGAAGGTGGAAGATCGAAGTTGGGAGTATACCATTTGGATGTTAAAACATATGACTATATAGAGACATTACCAAAAGGTGTTTATAACTCGGTGAGTTGGGTGAACGATCAAGAGTTAATATTGCATATAAAAAGCGCAGTATTACCTGGTGATATTTGGCAGCTGCATTTAGGAACGGGGAGTTGCACAAGATTAACGCATATTGGTCATTCGGAGATCACCAAATATTTGATAGAACCGAATTTATTTACTTATCCATCCTTTGATGGGTTAAACGTTCCTTACTTCTTTTACGGAGATGTAAAGCAATCACAACCAGCAGTGATTTATGTTCACGGAGGTCCGGAGTACCAGATTCGCGATGAATTTAATCCAGTCATTCAATATTTAGCAGCAAATGGGTTTGCGGTGGCAGTTCCGAATGTGCGAGGCAGTATGGGATATGGAAGAACGTATTCAAAATTGGATGATCAAAGAAAACGAATGAATGCAGTCGCAGATCTCAAATGGTTAGTAGAAGACCTTGTTCAGAATAGAGGTGTAAATCGTGACCAAATAGGAATTATGGGGCGAAGTTATGGAGGATTTATGGTTTTAGCTGCGATTACCCACTATCCTGATTTATGGGCAGCAGCAGTTGACATTGTCGGAATATCTCACTTCAAAACATTTTTAGAAAACACGGGTCCGTGGCGTCGCAAATTAAGAGAGTATGAATATGGCTCTTTAAAAGAGGATGTCGATTTCTTTGAGGAAATTGCACCACTTCGCCATACAGCAAATATACAAGCACCATTGCTTATTTTTCATGGCCGAAATGATACGCGTGTACCAGTTTCAGAAGCGGAACAATTGGCAAGCGATTTACAAAAGCAAGGAAAAAATGTGGAACTGCTCATTTTTGAAGATGAAGGGCATCAAACAGAAAAAATGACAAACCACATCACTATGAATAAATTAATTATTGCATTTATGCAAAAGCATCTAGCGCAAAAGTAAGCTGGGATTCACTTATAAAGATATAAAAGCAAAGATTACTAGTATACCAAAAGGGATTTTTATTACTAAGTTTAACCTAACAAACTTGTTCTTTAATAAAAAGCGGATCAGTGGGGGATAAAAGTACCCCCCCACTGATGTAATTTATTTCAATTTAGCTGGAAATTAACTGCTAGTCTTGGTATTACAAATCCCTTTTATCTTGCATATTAGGTGCTGTAAGACTTCCCACCTAAGGAGTTGGATAATCTGTACTGTAACAAGTCTAAGTGGGAGATAACAGCACCTAAATGCTCGAGCGTTCAGAGGCCTTTAGCTCCTATCATTACGGTACTAACAATCAACGGGGGTGAATGAAAATCCCTAATTGACTTTATTGAACGCCAACTTGCTTCCATGCTTCAGCAATCGCATTTGTAGTTTCTTTATCGTATAAATCGCGTGCTGATTGAATGAGAGCTTGACGTGCATCTAGAAAACTACTGTTCGGAGTTAAATAAACAGTTAATGCTCGGTAGTAGATTTGTTCGGCTTTATTTGCGCCAATTGCTTCAATCGTATGGTAGGCTGCTTTGTTAGCAATCCCGCTATTAATATGAACGCCACCCCAATCTCCTTCGCTTGTATTTGGTAGATTTTGATAATCATCCATATGATCTGGTTGATTGTAAGCAGTAGGGTCCGCTAAGCTACGAAGTGCGTCTCCTTCTGTACCTGGAGTAAATACATCCTCGCCTAGTAACCAATCCTCTTCATCAACGAAATAGCCGAAAACATCTGCAAAAGACTCATTTAAAGCACCGGGTTGATTTTCATATACGAGATCGGCTGTTTCCTGAATCACAGCATGTGTTAATTCATGAGCAACAATGTCTTTTGCTCCTGATAGGTAAGTGAATGTATCACCATCACCGTTGCCATAGATCATTTGATTACCGACCCAAGCTGCGTTATTATAATCATTTCCGAAATTGACAGATGAGCGGATGGAAGCTCCATTATTATCATAGCTTACGCGATCAAAGGTGTCATAATAATAATCAAATACTTCACTAGCATAATAATGGGCATCGACAGCAGCTTTTTGCGATTCACTCATAAACTGATTATCACTATCTGTCACATAAATGCCTGGCAGCTGATATTGACTACCGCCTTGGTTATCGAATGTTTCAATCACCCCGTCCATTTCCTTAGTCGTATCATATAGGTAGTAGCTATTTTGGTGTAAGAACGTATTTAAATCTTTTGTATCACCTAGCGTACCTACTCCAGTTCCAGTCTTTGCTGCCTCCTTCACTTGATTAGAGGCTTTGAGAATTTCTCCATTTTCTGCATTCAACCAGATTTGCCAGTTTGCTGGAGAAGGCTGTGCAAATTGCAGTTCAACTCGATAGGCTAATGTGTAATTGTCGTTATTTTGGAAAACTACTAACTGAGCATTTTCTTCGAGGGAGTTAAAAACTTCACCAGTTAATGACTGTATCTTTTGGTCTGCTTCGCTTCGTTTTACGTCAATATGTTGCCAAGCTTTACTAACAGCTTCCTTTTTTGTTAATTTACGTTCTTCTTTTAGTTTAGCTGGAGCTTTCGGATGAAACTCGCCATTTATTGCAGCTATTTTATTATGTTGATTAACATGAACGACTACTTTGGAATTATCTATAGGAATATTTTGAATTTTTGGTTGGTACTTATAATGTGTCATTCCAACATTGTCTACATCTGCTTCTAAAAATTTCAGCTCTGTTTCAGGGTTTAATTTAAAAACAGCTTGATTAGCTTGAAAAAACTTTGCTACATCCTTTTCGCTGGTGATTCTTTGATCGGAAAGTTTTCCATTAATAAATGAAGGTACCTCTTCTTGTTTATTTTCTTCCCACAACGTTTCAACATCTTCTTTAAGTTTCCATTCTCCACTTTCTTCAGCATTTACCATTTGACTACTACCAAGGACTAGAACTGTCGTCATAGAAGCAACGCCAACTTTTTTTAGCCATTTTTTTTGCACATGCCTCTCTCCTTTTTCATGGGAATTATTGGTATTAAATTTGAAATTAATAGTATCGTAGATTTGGGTGACATGCAATATACTATTCGACTTATTTTTGCAATTTTTTTATATCTATAGAACTACAAATTAATAGAAAAAAGGCTTGCGCTCGTCCATAAAATGAATACAGAAGTAGAAAATATTCAGCAATAATAGGGAAAATTTACCGAATTTGAGATAAGTTTAATATTTGCTATAATAAAATAGTTTTATTTAAATTTATAGAATTATAGAAATATTAATTCTTAAGCAGTATAATGGAACTAGATTAACATCGCTTCCAAAACATCAAATTTGGAATGAAAAGGAGTGTTTTAGTGGCTGAGAACAGGGGTGTCGTTTATGTAGGTGCTGGAAAGGTCGAGGTGCAGGATATTCGTTATCCGGATTTAGTATTACGGGATGGACCGGGAGTAAATCCACTAAATGTAGGGCGAAAATGTCATCATGGCGTGGTTGTTAAAGTGGTAACGACAAATATTTGTGGTAGTGATCAGCATATGGTCCGTGGCAGAACGACGGCTCCAAGCGGTTTGGTGCTTGGTCATGAAATAACTGGGGAAGTTGTTGAAGTAGGGCGCGATGTGGAATTTATCCATGAAGGAGACTTGGTATCTGTACCCTTTAACATTGCCTGTGGACGTTGCAGAAATTGTAAACAACAAGACACCCATATCTGTGAGAACGTGAATCCAGATAGACCAGGATCTGCCTATGGTTATGTGGACATGGGTGGTTGGATTGGTGGTCAGTCGGAATATGTAATGGTTCCATATGCCGATTTTCAACTATTAAAATTTCCTGACAAAGACCAAGCGATGGAGAAAATCCTTGACTTAACGATGTTATCTGATATTTTCCCTACTGGATATCATGGTGCAGTAAGTGCTGGAGTAAAGACAGGATCGACAGTTTATGTTGCGGGTGCAGGTCCGGTAGGTCTAGCTGCTGCTCATTCAGCGCAATTACTTGGAGCTTCTGTTGTAATTGTTGGCGATTTGATTGAGGAAAGATTAGCACAAGCTCGCAGTTTTGGGTGTGAAACGATTAACCTTCGCGATCATATAAATATCGGTGAGCAAATGGAGCAAATCATTGGTATCCCAGAGGTGGATTGCGCCATTGATGCAGTTGGATTTGAAGCAAGTGGTCACGGTGAAGGAGCAAGTGAAGCTCCAGCAACAGTATTGAATACGATCATGGCTATCACCCGAGCTGGCGGGAAATTGGGTATTCCAGGATTATATGTTACGGGGGACCCAGGGGGGATTGATCAGGATGCCAAAGAAGGTACGTTGAAAATTCGCTTCGGCCTTGGATTTGCGAAAGCACATACTTTTGTTACTGGGCAAACCCCTGTGATGAAATATCATCATGATTTGATGATGGCGATTTTAAGTGGCAAGGCACAAATTGCAAAAGCGGTAAACGCTACTTTAATATCACTGGATGAAGCACCAGCAGGATACGAGGCATTTGATGGGGGTGCTTCTAAGAAATTTGTCATTGACCCGCATGGAATGGCAAAAGCATAGAATGAATTGCGAGTATTCCTGTTAGAAGTGCAGTAACCATGCATTTTTAAAATAAGGTGCTTGAGGATAACGAAATAACCGAATAGCCAAGTCCGGCTCCATCCTCAGCAACGATGCGACTTTAGAAATGCGCCCTAAGATAAGTCATCATCGGTTCGTCGCTAAGAGGAAGGCGACTAAACACAGGCTTGCCGCCCAGACGTCGACATCCCCCTGTTTTAGTGGCATGATTCCTTTATTTCCGTTGATTCCCGTTCCATTCGCTACGTTCCTAAACGGGCGTCCTGCGCCTTTGGTCAAAAGATGAACCATCTTAACGCATAGCCTTATTTCGCTGCTAATAATGGAATAAGGCTTTTCGTTATCCAAATTTTGATTAGTTAAATAATTATGCTTCAACTTGCTTACAGAAAATAAAGACCATACTTGGATAAACACTTTTTAAAAAGGAATGTAACTTTTATTTACTCGTATTGATCGTTAGTACTACAAATGTCTTTAACAAGGGATAAGGGGTGGAAGAAAAGATGAAGGTGAGATATTTATTGTACTTGTTTTTATTTTTAATCGTAATTACTAGTTGTTCTGAACGTTCAGACAACAGTGATACATCCACTACGCAAAATGAACAAGCAAAAGTGGAAATGCAAGTCGAAGATAGTGAAAGTAGTACAGAAATGGCTGAAGTAGGGAGTGAAGAAGAGCAACCTTGAAGAAAATGAAGTGCCTAAAGCGGACACATATAACGTTGCTGAGCGAAAGGTGATTTATACTGCGGATATTAGGATAGAGGTAATAGAATATGAAAGAAAAATGGCAGATCTAGAAAAGTTGATTTCTAATCACGACGGCTATATTGTGGAGTCTACGAGAGATAACGATTCCGAGGAAGGAAAGCGAACAGGTTTTTTAACTGCAAGAATTCCGCAAGAGCGATTTCATATTTTTATGGATAAAGTCGAATCAGGTGTTAGCAAATTATTAAATAGCAATGTATCAGGTCAGGATGTAACAGAAGAATATGTGGACTTAGAATCTCGGCTTCATTCAAAAAAAGTGGTGGAAAAACGATTGCTAGCTTTTATAGAACAAGCTGAAAAAACGGAGGATTTTAAATATTTCGGCAGACCTTGCCAAAGTACAGGAGGAAATAGAGCAGATTACAGGACGAATGAATTACTTGCAAATTAAAGCTGATCTAGCAACGATTCATATTGAAGTACGAGAAAATGATGTATCCTTAAAAAATAAAGATTTAAATACATGGGAAGCAACGACGCAACAATTCGTTAAGAGTACAAACTTTCTTTTAAAAATGGTTTCAACTATATTTGTTTTTATAGCAGGTAATATCCCAATTATTCTCTTGTTTGGTGGGCTAATTACGCTAGGGTGGAGGATCATAAAAAAATGGATAAAGAAAAATCGTAAGAAGTGAGTCGGGTGCAGTAATTAAGTGTTGATAACATGGTGTTGTTGATACGATTGCATTAACATACTGGACTATAAAATTCTTCAGAAAGAGAAGATAGCTGGATAAAACGATATCTAAATTCAAAAAATTCGTTTAGAGGAATTATATGTTGATGTGTATATTAAGTTGAAAGAGGTGAGGTTGATGTTAGCTAATTCAATAAGTTTAGTTCTCCAAGTTCTCCATCCTTGCCCGTTGTTAATAAATATTAGAAATTAGCACTTTGGATGGAGCAGATTAAGGGCTTCCATCATAAAAGTTCTTTCACAAACTATCTTTAAAATTGAGAAATGGAGAGCCAGAGAATATGCGAAATTTGGCTCTCTTTTTGATATAGAAATAGCCCTTAAGCTTAGCAATTACAATTCAGTTAAACAAGTAATAAAGTTTAGGAATCAGGTGCCAAGCATGGAGCTACGTGTTGCGCAACTATTTTTATGATAAAATAAAGAAAGCCATATAAACGAGGAGTTGTATTATGACAAAACATAAGATCTATACAATGAGTGTCGCAAGTGTCTATCCCCATTATGTTACGAAGGCGGAGAAAAAAGGACGTACGAAAACGGAAGTCGATGAAATTATTCGTTGGTTAACAGGGTATAGCCAAGAAGAGTTAGAAGCGCAACTGGAAAAACAGACAGACTTTGAGACTTTCTTTGCGGAAGCTCCCCAAATGAATCCTTCACGGGTCCTAATCAAAGGTGTAATTTGTGGAGTCCGAGTGGAAGACATCCAAGAGCCAACGATGCAGGAAATACGGTATTTGGATAAACTTATCGATGAATTAGCAAAGGGAAAATCGATGGAAAAGATTTTGCGCCAATAATGGTAAACGAAGAAGCCTGATTCTATGTATAAAATATAAAAAAGTCGTTGCTTTTTGTAAGAGGATACGTAGACGACATAAGTGAATTGTTGAATAGGTGAGAGGATATGACGCTTCATTATTATCAAAACGTATCTCTTGGGAGTTTTTAAGCAGTTTATTAAAGGAAAAACTCTACATTTAACGTGTGTTTTAAAGAAGTATTAAAAATTACGCCAAAGAGTTAGCTTCAATCGGACTATATTGTTACATAAAATTTCAGCTGAGGAAGTGTAAGGAATGATAATGTGAAAAAACGATGGATCTTTTGGTGGATCGGTAACATATTTTGGATTATCATTTTTGTAGTTGGGGCGTCTATTATTTGGTTAAGAAAGGTTGATGGCGCAGGTGTTACGCAAACACCTGAGCTTAAATTAGTGGCATTAATAGTTTTATTGATTGGATTTATACTTCCCATCATTATTCAAGTTATATGGCTAATTGTTAATTTGATCATTAGCAGTAATAAATAACAATTAAGCGCAAATCAGGAATCATAGATAGTTAAAATAAAACAATAGCTTTATTTGTAATGGATGAAAAAGCAGTTCACAAGATGAGATTATTTGAGGCACCATTTTATTCCATTATTTCAGGCAGAAAAACAGTTGCGGTCCGTTAGCCGTTGAAAAAAGTAGAAAATTAAATATTGGAGATAAATGAGCTTGTTAAACTTACTGACAAAAATAGATTATATCAGTGACGTTACAGGTTTATGTACTTTATAGATATTCAAAGAAATGTATGAAGATCTGCCTTCCGAGAATTTAAATGCTGTAGGCGCCTCTGGTGAAAATTGGTGGCAAACGCGATAAGAAATGCGTTCGCTATTGCTATAAGGTCCATTTTGTTGAACAGTTTACAACAAATAGAGAGAGGAATCAATTGTGAAAAGATTAATAAGTACTATTTTAAAAACAGTCATCTTTTTTATTAGCTGGGCAATTTTAATTTCTTTTACTCCCGATATACCAACAAAAAATTCGGCGTTATTACGACTTTGGTGGGAGTTTACTCCATTTATTGCGGTGCTTTTATTTTCTGTTATTTTTGTTTTAGTAATAGAAAAGGGCAAAATAAAGATTCCCGTAGCATCAAGGTTCTTTAAAAATTTTCTAATAGGTGTTGCAATAGGTTTCTTATGGTTAGGTAGCGTGGTAGCTGTTCTTTTACTTACAAAAACAATGAATATACAAGGACAAAACAGTATTAATTACATATGGATTTGGATTTTTGCCGCACTCTTGAATGCTGTAATGCAGGAATTGTTAGTGAGAGGATATTTATACCAATTATGGAAGCAAAAATATAATTTTGTTGTGGCGACAGTTTTAACTACAATTTTATTTACTGCGATGCACGGTGGCGCATTTGAAGCAGGTATTATTCCCGTGTTGAATGTTGTTTCAATGAGTATATTTGTAACATTACTGTTAGAATATACAGGTACAATAGTTGCTCCAATCATTGCTCATTTCATTTGGAATGTAATTGGAGGGATTATCCTTGGAGGCGTTTCATTGGCAAGTGATTATCCAAATCTCTTAACCAGTAATTTCCACGGTAATCTATTACTATCAGGTGGCATTTATAAAATGGAAGGTAGTATGATAGTTTTAGTTGTTCATTTAATCCTGATTACATACTTGTTCATATTAAATAAAAGAATGTCTAGCTAAAAATGATCTGTTTCTGCAATCGGACACGATCGTTGGAAACTAGCGTAGGAAGATCAAACTTTTTATAACAAAATGTATAATACTTCACAAATAGTGAAGCCACCCTAATCAAATTTTTTCCCAACTTCCTATTAATTTAACGTAAAATATAGAGTTGCATGATAATTTAAGCAAACTTTACTTGCCATAAAGAAGTAATGATACTATTGTTGTGTGAACTGCAGTATTCCCGTGTACTGCAGTTTTTTGTTGTCCGCAAAATGATAAAGTTTATTTATACCTTGCGCGCTGGGCTTAATTTTTAATTGCTTATCAATAGAAGCTTACATTTTTGCATGGTGGTGACGTACGGTGATATTCACTTTTATCCGAACAATAAAAGCGGTATGCTTAATAAAGTGTATCTCCCATCAGTGGGGGGTTCTCATTCACCCTCCACTGATTGTTAGTGGCGTAATGGTATGACCTAAGGGTCTCTTACGAAATAGGACATTTATAGGTGCTGTTATCTCCCACTTAGACTGTTGCAGTACCGATTATCCAACTCCTGAAGTGGGAGTCTTCCAGCACCCTATATACAGGATAAAAATAAACGAATTATAAAGTTTCGGTGCTTTTATTTTTGTTATGATACATTATCTATACAGGAGGAAATATGGATGCAAGGAAACATTTTACTTGTTGAAGATGATTTGGAAATTGCGCGGATCATTAGAGATATGCTTATCCGTAATGATTACAAGGTAACCTGGGCTACTACGGGGCTAGAAGGATGGGAAGATTTTCAATCTGCGACCTATGATCTGGTTCTCGTAGATGTCATGCTTCCGGAAATGGATGGGCTTTCGCTATGTAAAAATATTCGGTTGAAAAGTGATATTCCGATGATTATCATTAGTGCGAGAAAAGCGGATGAAGATAAAGTAAAAGGCTTAGGTTTGGGTGCAGATGATTATATAGCAAAACCATTTAGTATGCTGGAATTAAAAGCTAGGGTTGAATCCCATTTACGACGCTGGCGAAGATATCAAGGCATTCCAGAAAAAGCAAATCAAACAGCATATCGACATGGGCTCATGGTGGATTGGGATGAGCAGCAAATTTTTCTGCATAGTAGGAGAGTAACTTTAACAGGGAAAGAATTTGACTTGCTTGCTATTTTAGCACAACACCCAGAACGAACTTTTTCCAAGCATGAGCTATATGAACATGTTTGGAAGCAGGTGGAAACAGATGAAGTACATACGGTTACGGTACATATCAAATCATTAAGAAAGAAACTTCATGACTCTGTAAAGACTCCTAGATATATTCAAACAGTTTGGGGTAAAGGGTATCGATTTATTGGTGAATGAATATGAAAATAAAAACATGGCTACTGTTATCTTATTTTTTAGTAATGATTCTTCCAGTTATTGCAACCTATGTTTTATTCTTGTTTATCCAAGGCTATAATGATGAGCTTAAAGTAAAAGAACATGTTGAAACGGTGGCGGAAATTGCCTCATTAAAAAAGCTGCTTGCTGATCCAGCATTATATAAGCCGAATAGCAATTGGAATAAGATTCAGCAAGCAGTGGACTCGAATGAATCCGTCGTTTTACTGAATAAAGATGGAATTGTGATCTTTGCTTCTCATTCATCTGTTGCCTCAACATTTATGAATTATGGGAAAGAACAGCTATATGACGGACTGTATGAACTACAACAAGGTTATCGATCTTATACGTACCGCCAGCCTGTCTTTATCCAAGATGAGATCGTTGGTTTTTTTGATATACAAATTCCAAGAGAACAATGGGTGAAAGGTGTAGCTAATCGCGCTATTTTAATTGGTGGCGGATTAATTATTATGTTTGTACTCGTTTATGCTATGGTTATTATCCTACTAAATAAAAAATTGCTTCGACCCCTACATATGCTTATGCATGATATGAATAAATTTGCAGCTGAGGAAACTGTAGAGGAGAGGTCGACGAAACCAGATGAAATGGGGATATTAACAAAGCAGTTCTATGCAATGAGAAGGCAGATAAATATGGCTCGGGATGCGGCAAAACAGGAACAACAAGCGAAAGAATTTATAGTTGCAAGTGTATCTCATGATTTGAAAACACCATTGACGTCGATTAAGGCATATGCTGAGTCATTAGTGTACGAAAAGAATATTGAAGCCAATGAACAACAAGAGTATTTACATATCATTATGGAAAAAACAGATTTTCTAAAAGCGATGCTAGACGATTTGCTAACATATACGATGTTACATTCTGCGGAGCATAGCATGGATTTTGTTTCGGTAGAAGGTGAAGAGTTTTTTGACATGTTGATCTCAGACTATGAAGCACTTTGCAAACAAAAAGGGGTTGTTTTGCACGTCGATTTGCAAATAACAGGAGAGTACAAAGTAGATCCAAATCAAATGATCCGTGTCATGGATAATTTAGTAAGCAATGCAATTTCTCACACTGCTCCAAATGGGCGAATTTGGCTGGGAGCCATGTCAGATGATTTACCAGATTGGATATATTCATTTGTTCAAGAAAGTCTGGACTGCCGGAAAAAGGAGCAAGGTGCTTTATTAATCGTACAAAATGAAGGAAAGGGAATAGATGCAGAGCTATTGCCGCATGTATTTGAACCATTTTATCAAAAAAATGAGGCTCGCAATAAAAGTGAGTTGCAAAAAACGGGATTAGGATTAAGCATCGCTAAGCAAATTATAGAAAAGCATGGAGGATGGATAACCATCTTCTCTCAAGAAAATGTGGGTACTTGCGTTGTTTGTATGTTACCAAAAACCAAAGAAAGGTGAAAAGTATGAAAAAAGCAAAGATCAGCGTTCTTATCTGCATAATAGGAGGAATTGGGATGAGTTTTGGCTGTACACCCGAATCAACGAACTATTCATCAAGGGACATCGTTAGTCAAGCATTAGCGGCAGAAGAAGGTAATTTATCATTTTACGGAGAGTCCACAACAGTTACAAAGGAAAATGACACAGAAGTTGAACGATATGTAATAAAAGAATGGCGAAGTAAGACGGGCAAAATTCGTGCGGAAATGCAAGATGCCAATGGAGAACAAACATCTATAACTGTGAATGATGGTAAATCTCTAATCAGTTATCAACCTAAGCAAAATCAGGCGGTCGTAATGGATGACCCAGAAATGCTTGCACTAAATCAATTTTCACCTATGGATCAAGTGAGCGTTATTTTAGAACAAATATCTGAAACACATGATCTAACAAACGGAAAAGAAGAGAAGATAGCTGGTCGAAAAACACAGCATATCATAGCGGAGCCGCAAAAAAACAATCAACTGTTAGGAAGGCAAGAATTGTGGATTGATAAAGA
The DNA here is from genome assembly GCF_001895305.1 of Virgibacillus sp. 6R. Lineage (NCBI taxonomy): Bacteria > Bacillati > Bacillota > Bacilli > Caryophanales > Bacillaceae > Virgibacillus > Virgibacillus sp. 6R. The sequence continues at coordinate 4,131,047 of NZ_CP017762.1, forward strand.
GAATTGGATTGTTTTAAAAATGAAATCCATTTTAGGAAGTCAAACGGTAGAAGCGGAATATGACCAAATTGATTTTGATGCCGATATTTCTGATAATAAGTTTTCGCTAAAATTACCAGAAGATGTGGAAATCAAAAATATGGATGAACTTGCTTCAAATCGCGAAGTTTCCTTAGCAGAAGCACGTGAACAAATGGGAGATTCATTCTTGTATGTACCAGAAGACGACGAGTGGAAACGAAGCAATGTCGAGCTTATAGAAATGACTGGCGAACTAGCACGTACAGAAGTAAGTATGGATTATACGAAGAATGATGTGCCAATCTTCAACCTGTCTGTGTTTCCAACCCCAGATGATGACGAAGAGATCGATCAATTTTTAACATCGAATGAAAAGGCAATAACGATTCGAGGTATGAAAGGAACGTATACAAATGATGACACGTATCGAGAGTTACTATGGGATGAAAAGGGATTTCGCTATTCATTATTAATGATGGATGTAACTTTTGATTTAGAACAAGCAAAGCAATTAGCGGAAAAAATGGAATATCTTCCATAGAATAGAGTGTGTATAATTATGCAGATAACTATTGTAATTGTCAGTATCATTACGCTCATTGTAACATTCATCGCTTATTTACTTCCGAAGAAATTAAGTGCGGGATTACTTCTTATTACAGGTAGTAGTCTGATCGTGTATCTGTTAATGAGTCATGATTTTATCGATGCATGGACACCAATTAGTATGATGTTAGTCACTTTTTTTAGCTTCAGCTCTGTTTTTGACCGAGACAAGCGCTCGAAAAGGCAGCAATTAAAACAGAAAATCGCTGCCGTAAACTATGAGATAGTCGAGCTGAATAGAGAAGCGAAGCGGATTATAATGGATATTATCTTAACAGGGGTAATAGGAGGAATTTCGCTGCTATGCCTTCTATTTGTTCCAGATTCATACCTCACGATTAAATACTTGCTTGTTTTATATCTATTAATGATGATGCCGCAATTTTTAAATCGTTTAGCCGATTATTTTTTTACAACGGTGTATATGTTGCCGGAGCAACAGGTGATTTTCATTATCTCTTTATTTGAAGCAAGAGAATTACCAATGGATGAATTATCTAGTATTCGTAAAGAATCTGAACCAGATGTGTTAAGGCTCCATCCAGGATTTACTTTTTTGGCTGAGCAGAAAGATTATACGTTTGCGTTTTCGACTGTATTGCGTTTGTCTTTTCCTGGTGAAACTATTTGTCTTACCCCTACAGACTCAGAACGATGGTTTGAGCACTGGCAAAATTTTATGAAACGGGATCAAGCAAAAATAGAAAAGCCAATCCTCCCAATCTGGCATATAAGCAATATAAAACGACTGTTATGGAAAGGTTATTTTGCAATAGCGGTAAAAGGAATTGCCGCATATACTGGGTTGTTAATTATTTTGACTTGGCTTCATGCACCTTGGTATGCCATCATCATAGTTGTTTTTTTGTGGTGGCTGTTTAATATGTATATTGCGGACCGAATGCTAATTAACGCCTCCGACGCGAAAAAAGTAACGGCAGGAGAGATCTATGATATTGCCCAGGAAATTTTTTTGAAAGCTGGAATAATAGGTACTAGATTGTATGTCATTGATTCCTCAGTATACAACGGCTTGGCAACAGGGATGCATATTGGAAAAGGAACAATCATGCTGACGACTGCTACAACGAAATTATCTAAGCGTACAGTGGAGGCTATTTTAGCACATGAAGCGATACATATTAAAAAACGTGACGTTATGATAAATCAAATTGGACGTATGGCTATGATGGCTGTTCTTGGGCTTGGTATTTATTTGTTTTTTGATGAGCTCAAGTTCTTAACGGATCATCTAATCTTGTTTATCGTAATCATTTATATCATTATGCTATCTTTCCCAATCAGTTTATCTGTCATTGCCCAATGGACTGAAATAAGAGCTGATTATTTAGGGGCAAAACTACTGGGAGAGGGAAGTATGCAAATGGCAGATGGATTAAAAGAGCTAGCACTTGCTCAAGATAAAGCAACTGAGCAGGGGTTAAAATATAGCACTCTTGATGAGAAATCACTTCACAGATCAACGGTTGAAAGAGGAAACTGGTTTGTTCGATTTTTGGAGTTTCAATTCTTTCCACACCCGCCATTTTATTGGCGAATACAACAGCTACGTAAAGAACAAGATTGGAGTAGAACAAAGAAATCATGGTTAGCTGCACGTTTTAAAGAATCGCTACCGGATTTCTTGCGCTACAAATCAAATGGGCTTTGAGAGGTACTGTAAGGCTCCTATATCAAGTGATGTATATAGTAGGAGCTAACAGTATCCATTTCCATCTTGCTAAACATTCCTAAAACTTTTATAAATAAAGCTTTATCCCGTATATAAGGTGCTAGAAGACTCCCGCTTCAGGAATTGGATAATCTATACCGAATAAGTCTAAGTGTAACAGCACCTAAATGCCCGATTCGTTTAGAGGCCTTTAGACCATACCATTATGGTACTAACAATCAGTGGGGAATGAAAGGAAATCCTGCTGATTGAAAATTCGTTGTATTATATTAATTCTTGAAAATGAGTGGTTTATATGAATGAGATGAGTATTATATCAGTAATCATTTTTTTGTTTTCAACGTATCATTTATGTATGGAGTTGAGAATTACGGACTCAACTCATAGACCAAAACAGGATATTTGGATGGTATATGTCTGTTCTATGCTTCTGCTTGTAACTGCAAATTTTTTATATTATTCTATTTGAGAATGTAAGAGCGAAGAGACTTTTTAAGAGCTTTGTTTCTCCAGTCTAGAGCATATTTAAGGTCACTAAGCTAATTACAGTTTACAAGAGATACAATAAAAGTCGTTTTAGTAAAGAAGTATATGAGAGAGATCATGTTGTCCAAACTGACACAATTAGGGAAACTTCATTTGGTTTTTGGTGCTGTATTCCTAAGCTTAGGAAGTTATTTTCTAATTAATGAAATTAAAGATTGGTTTGTATTTAAACAATCTCTGGCAGTGGTTTATTTATTACTTGGATTTTCATTCATTGCATCTTTAGGATATTTAAAAAAAGAGAAAAAAATGAATGTTGAAGGTACGAAGCGTTTCTGTGCATGTGCAAACTTCTAAACGAGTTTGTTTAGTATTGAACATAAAAAGCTTTTGCCTAGCCAATTTCCAAAAGCATATCGATTTTGTTGTTTAAGTAGTTTTCTAATGGTTGCGTATCTCATTTCTAATTTCTCTGATTAAGGAGACATCTTTATATGAAACAATTTTAATAATGTGGCTTCAGTAGCAATTACAATCACGGAATGGTTGTTAATGCAAGAGTATACCTACAGGCTTCTAAACAAATCGGGTAGTTACAGGAAATTTAATACATTGCTGCATTTTCTGTCTTTACCTCGTGGATGAAATTAGGTCCTTATTGAAGCCACATTTCGGATAAAAAAATAGCAAACGGACAGAAATAAGATAGACGACAACGGAAGGAGTTGTATTATGTCTATCTTTACTTTCCTTAGCGAACTTGGACATCGCTTTTTGAAGTATAAAGTGTACGATCTTTCAGCTCAAATGGCGTATTATTTCTTACTATCTGTTTTTCCATTCCTCTTTGTTATCTACTCGCTACTACCGTTTTTGCCATTAAGTGAAGATTATATTTTAACATTAATTGAACCATACGCACCAGATGCTTCATATTTGCTAATTAGAAATACGTTGAATCATTTGCTTACAAATCAAGGTCAACAGTTTCTCTCCTTAAGTCTGCTTATTTCCGTATGGCTCGCTTCTATGGGGTTTCAATCGATGAAACGAATTCTTAATATCGCATATAACGTACCTGCAAAGGAAAGTTTGGTGAAGCAAGTCATACAAGGGCTATTGCTCACCATTGGCTTTATGGTTATTTTTTTATTTTCTGTGGTTATTCCTGTTTTGGAAAGAATGCTACGAGATTATATAGCGGATATTTTTTCCAACGAAAGTTTTCATCGTCTATGGGATTTTATGCAATGGGGAGTAGGAAGCTTTTTAATTGTCACTTTTTTCATTATCCTGTATTATTTTACGCCGAATAAACATGTCAAGGTGAAACACGTTCTCCCAGGGGCATTGGTGGCTACGATCGGATGGCAAATCATTTCGATACAATTTGCTTCATTTGTCAGTAAAAACGATTATTCTGTTTTTTATGGTCAGTTAGGAGGCATTGTTGTATTAATGATCTGGTTCTACATGTCAGCAATGGTTACTATTATCGGTGGGTTAGTCAACACGATTATTTTTCCCATCTATCATAATGAACCAGTAGCTCATGAGGCTAGTTCTGTGTGGCATAAAAATTAATTAAACATTGATTCTTTTTCCTCCACATTCATGAATAGTACTTGCTCTGAATATCTATAAAGTATAAAGGTTAGAATGTGCCAGCAGTAGGAGGAGGATCCATGGTTGAATTTATTCTGGAATTATTTACAACAGAACAAAGGGTAGAGGCGATCTTAAGTCATCCCGTGATTGAATTTATTTTTGTAATATTGTTTGCAATGTTTGCATTTGCTGTAATGATTCATTTTGTTATTTACAATAAATTGAAAAGAGTTCGTAACTATCTTAAATCGACTGGTCGTATGGATATCGATCCATTAACAGGATTAAAAGAACAATACGCAACAAAGCAACAACACGAAATGGTCAAGGTTGAGACGTTCGTACAAGAACAGTTTTCCAATTGGCGTATGTTTCATATCCCTGTTGTCAGTCTAATTAAAATGGTGCAAATGACGGTGTCTGTATTCATCTTAATTGGCGTGCTCGGGACATTTATCGGCTTAACTACTTCTTTAAGCAGTATTAATTTAGAAGGAAATGATATTGTTTCAGGGGTAGCAAGTGTATTAGCGGGGATTGATGTCGCGTTTTATACGAGTATCGTCGGAATGGGGTTTTCTTTAGTAATGACGATTTTGCTTAAAGTCCTTAATACCGAATTTATGCTCACAGATATTATGCTAATGACAGAGACACGATTAGAAGGAGCAGAGGAAAATGGCATGCAGCGATTAATTGCTATTTCCAAAATGATAAATGAGTCCATTCAGCATTTGCAACAGACAAATAAACAATCCTTCGAAACGATAGAAGTTGCTTTTGCAGGTTTTCAAAATTATACATCAAGCCTGGAGCGGTCAGCTGAAAATTTAGCTGTTTTTAATGACGGGCTTTCGGACAATCTGCAGTCATTTGAGCAATTGTTTACCGATATGCAAGAGGTAACAGATGGTTTTGCTACTGGTACGAGAAGTCTGAATGAAAATTTCGCTACATTATTTACGTATTTTAAACGAATGGACAGCCATAATGAACGGCAGATGAAAGCATTTGAACAGACGTATGAGAAGATAAAAGCAACAACTGCTTTGCAAATCGATGGCTTCCAAAGTTTTGAGGCATCTATGGAAGATATGAAACAGTTTACTTCTTCTCTACTGGACGAGCAAGCATCGATGCAACATGCATTTTCAACTGTAAATGAAAAAACGAAGCAGCTCGTTACACAGATGGATTTGCAGAATAAAGAATTCAAATCGATTTTTGGGGCGGATCTGTCAACGAAGTTAACAGGTATTATCCAGCAACTAAATGAGTTATCCCGAGAATTTGATAAAATGGGAGATTCTTTAACACAGCTGCCGAGCGCTCTTGAAGTTATTCATCAAACACAAGCGGAGTATAAACATTTACTGTCTGACCGCTTTCAAGAATTAAAAGAATTTAATCGTACATTTAGCAATCACATTAAATCGCATGCTACGAATACGATGACATTTGAAAAGCATATGCAGGAAGCGGCGAGTTCTTTTGATCAGATCGCTATGAAAAATGGTCAATTGTTGCAAGAGATTAATCGTACTATCTCCCAAATAACACAATCCTTGCAGCAACGAGAGAACCAGTGGGATAACAGTGTGCATATATTAAAGGATACGTTAGCAAATTATATACATAACTTAGAAGATTCTTTAGGAAAACGTCTGGAGCAGATTGGGCAGGCATTACAAGCTTCCATGCGCGAAACAAATGAGCAAACGCGGAATGAATGGAATGAATGGAATGAATTGCGCAGAATGGCGGATTCAGCACAACAAAATCAAGCAAGGGTTATGCAACAAAGCTTTCAAGATTTACAGAGGGAAATTCAGATGCTGAATCAGCAATTAGCGGCATTTACTCAACGTAACTATGCCCAAAACAATGCGATAAGGTTGAATCAAAATGAATACTAAGTATCAACGATTATTCAGGCAGAACCAGGATGAAGGACATTTTTGGCCATCGTTTACGGATTTGCTCACAACGATTTTACTTTGTTTTATTTTAATTTTCGTGGCTATGATGATTATCAAGTCATTACAAATAGAGGAAATGAAAAAAACACTAGATCAAATTATGGGGGTTCGAGCCAAGTTAGTTCAAGATTTAAAAGAAGAATTTAGCGGTTCTAATTTAGGAGTTGAAGTGGACGAAAAAACAGGTGCGATCATTTTTAGTACTGAAATTTTGTTTGCCTATGATAATCATGAGTTAAAGTCTGACTCTTATACCTTTTTAGATGAATTCGTACCCAAATATTTGGATATTTTACTACGAGATGGATACGAAAAATATATTGCTGAAATCATTATTGAAGGGCATACGGACCGTGATGGCTCGTATTTGTATAATTTACAGCTAGCTCAAAATAGGGCTTATAGTGTTGCTTCATATATCTTAAGTGACGATTTTCCGTATAAAAACATTCAGCAGCATTTAGCGGATAAGCTAACTGTTAATAGTAAATCCTTTTCTGATGTAAGAACAGACGAAAACGGAAATTATAGTGCGAAAGATTCTCGTCGGGTGGAATTCAAATTTCGCTTGAAGGATGAAGAAATACTGGATAAGACGAGGGAAATCCTAGGAAGATAGTTTCATTTCATAAACGATGTCTCCTTTTAAAATTTCAAAGCAGCAACCATATTTTTATTTAATAAAACCTTAGGCTAGTACTTAGCAAAACGATTAGCACTTTAGGCTAAAATGCACACATTCATATAGTTTTCAAAAAATATACGGAAGGCAAGAGAAAGGGGACGGTGAGACCCCAGAGTGCTAGCACGATGGGGCTCAGCCCAAACCAACCACGGGAGGTGAAACAAGTTCCCGAAGCGGGTTATTTGCATCCCCCTCGCTTCTAATGAGCGGATTTTAATTTGGTGAAAATTCTTTTGACCCGGCACCTAGACTTTTCTCGAATGCAAGATGCCGTACCGCACTTATTATTGTAAGTGGTGCAAGTTCTCCAGACACCTTCATCCCGATTCAGTTTGATTTGTCATGATGACGATTGTAGCAGGGGGAGCGAACAGAAAAATTAAGAAAAGTTGTTGTATTATTGTGGCTCATGAATTCATCACGAATTAGCTATCTAGCTTATAGTCACAAATCGATTAATTGATTTAAATTATCCCGCATATAAGGTGCTGTAAAACTCCCACTTAGTAGTTGGAAAATCTGTACTGTGCAACAGCCTAAGTGGGAGATAACAGCACCTAAGCGCCGTCTTTCGTAAGATGCCATTAAATCATAATGTTGGGCTACTAAATCAGCGGGGATGAATGAAAAACCCTCACTGATGGAAAATTCAATTTATTCCATACAGTATGAACGTTTAACACTATCGGTATTTGTGTTTTTATCTTCATCAAAATTCTTCATAAACTGCTGGGTCTTGATCTTTTAATCTGCCTGCAGCATGTGACAATGCTCCAATCGCTTGCATTTCCTCATCAGTTAATGAAAAATCAAAAATTGAAATATTTTCCAGTTGACGTTGATAGGATGATGACTTTGGAATGGCTATCGAGCCTAGCTGAAAATGCCAACGTAAAATGATTTGGGAAACCGTCTTCTGATGCTTAGCAGCAATCTGTTTAATCGTTTCTTGTTCCAGTACGCTGCTCGCGCGTCCTAATGGGCTCCAAGATTGCGTTTGTACATTGTTTTCCTCGTGCCATTTGCGTTGTTTTTCCTGATTGAAAAATGGATGTAATTCGATTTGATTGATACTTGGTTTAACGCCCGTTTCTTCTTCTAATCGATGCATGTGTTCTGGTAAGAAATTACATACACCAATCGAACGAATAAGCCCCCATTTTTTTGCATCTATTAATGCTTGCCAAGCTTCTACATATATATCCTGTTTAGGGTTTGGCCAATGAATCAGATAAAGATCGAAATAGTCAAGGCTTGCACGATATAAGGATTCTTGAATAGCTGTTAGCGCTTTTTGATATTCTTGGTAACGCCCTGGTAACTTAGAGGTAATAAGGAGATTATCTCTAGGAGTGGAGCTGCGACGAATAGCTTCGCCAACGGTGCCTTCATTCTCATAGTTGTAAGCTGTATCAATTAGCCTGTATCCGAGACTAATAGCGCTTGTTATCGCATTTACACCATCACTCCCGTTTAATTTATACGTACCAAAACCAATTGCCGGCAACTTGATTCCATCATAAAGCGTGATTTGTGGGATAGACTGACTCATTGGAAATGCCTCCTTTTTAATTCTAATTTAAGAGTACATAAAAACAGAAAAAAATCCAACTAAAATATATTAGGAAATAGGAACATTTGCATGGTTTAGAGATTTATGACGTTTCAATATAAATTTGTATGACATCAACTTTACTTAATTATTTTTATCCATCTCACGTAACTGTTGAAAGAAATCAAACCTACCAACCGTCTTCTTAAAATTGCCTAGTACAAACTAGTAATCTATAATATATAACAAATATGGTTTTTTTGGGTGGTTATATTGTAAGTGATATCTATAATAAAGAAAAGATGTGGAGTGAAGCATTAAAGTGAGTGATATACAGAAACTTGAAGAGCGAATTAAACTATTAGAAACAGAAAACCAAAAATTAAAATATACTATGGATCTTATTGATACTGAATGCCATAAGGTTAGTGAAAAGGTAAAAAGACTTAATTATGTTGTAGAAGAAATGGTGGAAAGTTCGTTTTCTAGTAAATTTAATACAGACATAGAGTATGTTTGTTTAAAACTAGATTTGGAACCTCTACAATATATTGAAGTTAAATGTTTACCTATGAAAATGGAAGTAGAGTATAGAAAAACAGGTAAAATACCAAGTATACAGGAATGTCATGAAAAATTGCTTGAAGAACTAGGAGTACCAGAAAAAGAAAAAAGTAATTATCCTATAGAAATAATAATAAACATGTTAAAAAAATTCAAAAAAGATATGGAAGAAATCGGAGAAATGGAAAGGGCAAAATCAATTTATAAAATAGTAAATCAAAAATGATTATTTTTCAAACCAAGAATTTTGAAAGTTACAAGATAAGATCTAATATAATTGTTGATGCGGAGTAATAAAAAAGAGAAGGTTGTTATGCCTTCTCTTTTTTATAAGATAAGAAAGCATAAAATGAGGTGCTTGGAGATATAACGAAATAACCGAATAGCCACGTCCTGCGCATGAGCCCAGCAACGATGCGCCTTTAGAAATGCGCCCTACGATAAGGCCTCATCGGTTCGTCGCTAAGAGGAAAGCCGACTAAAACGGGCTTGCCACCCAGACGTCGGCATACCCCAGTTTTAGTGGCATGATTCCTTTATCTTTAGTTGATTCGTTCCATTCGCTACGTTGCTAAACGGGGGCGCTTGCGCCTTTGGTCGATCTCTTAAAAGTTGAATAAATCTGTTCGTGCTTAACTAAAATTCTTCTTTAAATGTTTCATTTAGGATGGAGTGTTTTACAAAGGTGGTAAATATTCAAATCTTCGTAAATCCTATCTAAACCAATGTTTTAGGCTTTATAAAAAAATAATTTTGGTAAACTAAAATTTTATGGATTATAATGTTAAAATAAAAAGAGTATATTTATATATGCTGATGTGGGGTGATACCACTGCAGGAAATAATTTCGATTGTAATCGCGTATATATTTGGGTGCTTGAATGGCGCTTACTATATAGGGAAGCTATATTATAGACAAGATATTAGGGAATTAGGCAGTACAAATGCAGGTGCTAGAAATGCGGGGAGAGTCTTTAGTCGTTCTGCATTTATTTTTACAGTAGTAATAGATGCTATAAAAGTGATTATTCCCTTAATAATAGCTACAAAGCTGTTGGAAATGAACTCCATTTTAATAGCATGTATGGCAATTGCGCTCCTGTTGGGACATCTATGGCCTGTTCAGTTAGGCTTTCGAGGAGGGAAAGGAGTGGTTGTCTACTTGGCTGCTGCACTTGTCTTAGCGCCGATCCCTTTGCTTGTTTGCGGTGTGACAATTTTAATTGGATATCAAATCCACAAAAATCTCACGCTTATTGCGATGATTGGATTTTGCACGATACCTGTAGGCTTATTATTACTTGATAGAAGTATAGAGTTGACAGCAACGTTTCTCATTATGCTGTCTATTGTTGTAATTATGCATAGAAATGGGGACTAATTATGAAAGAATCATTATCTGTTGTATATAAAATAGCAGATTTAGCAGAAGAATTGGAGCAAATCTATCGTTTAAACTATGAGACATTTGTCGAAGAAATACCACAACACGAAACAAATCATGAACATAGGTTGGTAGATCGCTTTAACGATAAAAACACATATGTCGTTGCGAAGCGAAACGATGAAGTAATCGGAATGATTTCTGTCAATGATCAGCGACCTTTTTCGCTCGATCAAAAACTGAACAATTTAGATGACTTTTTACCAGAGCATGCTATACCTTGTGAAATACGATTACTGGCTATTAAAAAACAATATCGCGGTGGCCGTATTTTCTATGGGCTTTGTGAAAGATTAGTAGATTATTGTTTGGAAAAAGGCTTTAATATGGCGGTTATTTCCGGCACGTTAAGGCAAACGAAACTATATAAACATTTAGGATTTCAAGCTTTTGGACCGCTCGTCGGGACAGAAGAAGCACCTTATCAACCGATGTATTTAACGAAGAAAAATTTTGAACGTGCTTCTAAATTATTTGAACGTATGCTTCGAAAAGAAGAACAACGAAATCATTATAACTTTTTACCAGGCCCCGTTGAAGTATCGAATGAGGTAAAAAAAGCATGGGGTGATAAAGCAGTATCGCATCGTGCTAAAGATGTACATGATGTAATAGAAAATGTACAGCAACAGCTATGTAGGTTAACGAAAGCCAATTATGTGGAGATCGCCGTAGGTACAGGAACACTTGCTAATGATATGATTGCAGCACAATTAACAACTATTTCAAGTAAAGGATTAGTTTTAGCAAACGGAGAATTTGGCGAGCGTTTGATCAAGCATGCTTCGCGCTTTAATCTTTCTTTCTACACGATTACAAAGCCTTGGAGTAAGCCGATTTCTTTAGCTGAAATCGAACAAACATTGGACAAACACCGTGAAATTGGCTGGTTGTGGACGGTACACTGTGAAACGTCCACGGGATATGTTTATCCGTTGGAAAAATTAAAACAGCTTTGTAACAAGTATGGCGTGCGTTTATGCATGGATACATGTAGTACGGTTGGTGTGATGTCAGTTGATTTAGCATCCGTTTATTTAGCAAGTACCGTAAGCGGGAAAGGTCTCGGGTCTTATCCTGGATTGGCAATTGTGTTTCATCAGGAAAAGCTGTTACCAAACGAGGCGATCCCTAGTTATTTAGATCTTGGGAAGTATCAAATAAATGGCAGTATACCATATACGCATTCTTCCAATGGACTGTTTGCATTACAAGCTGCATTACAACAGCTGCAACCAGAAAGAACCGAATTGTTCAGGGAAATTTGTCAAGAATTTCAAAAAGCAGGTATGGAAGTATTAACAGGGGAAAATTACTCACCAGGTATTGTAACGATTTGTTTAAATCCGATGATCGACTCAAGGAAATTCGGTGATGCTTTAAAGCAAAAAGGCGTTCATGTAAGCTATGAAAGTGGTTATTTACTAAATCATAACTGGTTTCAAGTGGCTATTATGGGTCAGCACCAAGCGTCTAATATTCTAAAGGGGATAAAGATTATTGTTGAGGTGTATCAACAGTTTTCAAAAGCGAAGGAGTTCAGTCGATGCGAAAGTTAAGTCTGTTCATAGAAAGAAATTTACTAGTTACGTTCATTATCCTTTTATGGTTGAAAACAGTGATCGTTTCTTTTACTAGCTTTCAATTACCACTATATTCTTGGCTCGATGTCTTCATCGTCTTTGTTAATCCAATTGGAATTATTATGCTAATGTTTGGTCTTAGTTTCTTTTGGAGAAAGCAACTGTCTCCAGTTACTTTATTGATTATCTATGTATTGATGCTGGGCTTATTGTATGCAAATGTACTTTATTATCGATTTTATATTGATTTTGTTACGGTATCTGTTTTTCTGCAACTAAATAATGTAGGAGGATTAGGTCCAAGTACAGTTGAATTGTTTTCACCATTTGATATTTTGTTATTTATAGATATTGTAGTTATTGGCTATATCGTATTTAAAATGAAAAAACAGAAGCAACAGCCGGTAGTCCCAAATAAGAAAAAATATGCGTTTACTGGTTTGGCGTTTATTGTCATGACATTTGCGACTGCACTTATTCAAAATCCACATCTGCTGCAAACAGGATACGATCGGGAAGAACTCGTACAATCACTTGGCTTATATAATTATCAACTAATCAATCTGGCAGATGGTGTGAAAGCTCCGATAACGAAAGCTTTTGCAGATGAGACAGATGTACAAGAAGTTCAATCGTATATGAAAGGAAATGGAGAAGAAGAATCTTTTCCAGAATTTGGAATAGCTGAAGGAAAAAATATTGTTTTCATTAGCCTTGAGTCTACACAAAATTTCGTTATCAATCTAAAAGTGAATGGAGAAGAAGTGACTCCTTTTTTAAATGAGTTAATTCGTGACAGTTTTTATTTTAATAATATTTATGATCAAGCAGCCCAAGGAAAAACATCAGACGCTGAGTTTATGATTAATACCGGATTATATCCGCTCCCGAGTGGCTCTGTATTTGTTCGTAGGCCAAATAACCAATTTCAATCTTTGCCGCATATCTTACGTGAAAATGATGGTTATACAGCTGCTGCTTTTCACGGGAATGACGCTTCATTTTGGAATAGAGATGAAATGTATCAATCATTAGGCTTTGATACGTTTTTCTCGAAAAAAGACTATGACGTGACAGAAGAAAACTCCGTCAATTACGGGATTAAAGATATTCCATTTTTTGAACAATCGATGGATAATTTATCAGAACTGTCCGAGCCTTATTTGGCTAATTTCCTAACATTGACCAACCATTTTCCATTTTTATTGGAGGAAGAGGATCAAATGATTTCCCCAGCAAATACTTCTGTAGGGGTTGTGAACCGATATATCACAACAGTCCGCTATGAAGATCAAGCTTTACAGCGATTTTTCGAATTGCTAAAAGCAAAAGGGATGTATGAAGATACAATATTTGTTATTTATGGCGATCATTATGGCATTTCTCAAAAATACGAAGCTGGTGTGCATGAGTTATTAGGTCAGAAAGAGACAGCACTAAACCATCTTGAGTTACAAAAGGTTCCAGTGATTATACATGTGCCACATCAGAAAGGTAAAACGATTGAAACTGTAGGAGGGGCAATTGATATCCATGCAACTATTTTAGAATTAATGGGTATACGAGATAGTGAACAAATGAATTTTAGTCGAAACTTATTTACAAGAGATAACGAAGCCCCAGTCGTGTTTCGAGATGGAAGTATCGTTACGAAGGATTACGCTTATCTAAATGGTCGTTGCTTTGATAAACAAACGAAAAAAGCCGTTAGCGCAAACAAATGTACAACTCATTTGGAAACTGCACGAAATGAGTTGCATGCTTCTGATCAAATTATCCTTGGGGATTTATTTCGGTTTATGGGGAAATAGGAAATACAATGAGACTTATAAAGTTAAAAGGTGCTGTAAGGTTCCCACTTCAAGAGTTGGATAATCTGTGTAATGCACCAAGTCTAAGTGGGAGTTAACAGCACCTAACTGCTCGATTTCGTAAGAGACCTTTAGGTCATACTATTACGGTATTAATAATAGGTGGGGATGATGAAAACCCCACGGATGAAGATTTTTTTATAAAAAATAGTAGTAGGGAGGGGAGAGTCCCCTCCTTTTAAATGAAAAAACGTACTTTTATATAGCATAAAAAAAGATAAATCATACCAATATTGTTAGCTCGACAAGATTTCCGTTGTGAGCGATAAGTGTAAAAAAGTCTATATTTTCCACTTGCAGCTATAAGAAATGTAATATCATCTAAATCATTAACGGTGTCCATGACGCACTAGGTAGCGCCACAATGGAACCGGTTTAGGAGAGGGGTATAACTTATCACGAGAAGATAATGGAAAAACGACAGTGATCATTTCCTTCTGTTTTACAGCTGATCCTTTTAATTTGCTCGGTCTGTAATACGCTTTGAAACATAGAGGTCTCACAATGACAAGCTATTTTAAATGATTGAGCGATCGCTAATAATGGGCAATTATGCTCAACAAGTTCGTAAGTTTTAGTACCAGTTTGTTTATATTCAGCCATATATCCCTTTTCGTTTTGCAGCCTCTTAAGTTCAAACATTTTTTCTTCTGGTGATTTATGTTGCATGTGAACGGCATATTCTTTGCTTAAGCGCTGTTTACGCTTTTCAAATAATTGTTGGATTGCCTTGTCACCGTAAATCGTTTGAATATCGTTTAGAAATTCTATACTAAGCGTCTCATAACTTTTCGGAAATAACCGCTCGCCTTTTACTGATAAAATGTATTGTTTGATTGGTCTGCCAATTGGCTGCTTCATTTCCACAGAGGAAATAAGCCCTTCCTTTTCCATGGTAGATAAATGCTTTCTTACAGCCATATCTGTAATCTGCAGATGTTGTATAAAGTCTCCAACTGTTAGCTTGCCTTCTTTTTTTAACAGATATAATATTTTGTCTTTCGTTGTTTTTCGCTTCATAGAATCACCTTTACCCCGTATATAAGGTGCTTGTAAGACTTCTCACTTAAGGAGTTGGATAACAAAGTCTAAGTGGAGAGATAACAGCACCTAAATCCCTATCTAACAATCAGTGGGTGATGAATGAATACCCGCCTGATGGAAGATGCACTTTACCCTGCATGTAAGTTCTGTAAGACTCTTCTGTCAATTCTGGGTTGATACAAAAAGGTACAAACGGAAGAAAACGGCACCTACATGCTTAATTCGTTCGGAACGTTATTGTTGATCATGAGACGAACGACACGCAGATCAAAAATCTACCTTTGTTTTACTTTGATTAATAGGGAAAACTCCTACTAACAAGAGGTTTGACTTATTCAATTGTATAAAAAATTCATCGTTTGCAAATAGGATCATTATTGCAAATTTTGGAACGAATACAATTATTATTTTGCAAGCAAATCATTTGCTATTATATGTAACGTAAGCTATTCTTTTTGCATATTTATTATACCAATAAGTATAATAAATGCAATGCATCCATAGTGATTTCTATGAAATGCCATGTGATTAAACTTTATTTCGTTTATCCCGTCGTATATAAGGTGCTGTAAGACTCCCACTTCGGGAGTTGGTAATCTGTACAGCAACAAGTCTAAGAGGCAGATAACAGCACCTAAATTCCCGATTCGTTCATCTAAAAAATCAGTGGGGGTGAATGAAAACACCCCACTGATTGAAGATTCACTTTTATTAACATATCTTATTTCTAAAACGCAGGAGGGGACAGCTGTGAAACTTGTCGGAGTAGCTGGTTCATTAGTTGGTGAAAAAACGTCGCAAGCAGTATATGACGTTTTACTTGCAGCCAGAAGGGTTGATAAACAAATCGAGACAGAGTTAATAGACCTCAAAGAATATGATGTAGAGTTTGTTAAAGGAGCTCCTTTAGCTTACTATAATAAGGATACATGGAAGGTAGTAAATACCGTATTAGCTGCTGATATGATTGTTTTTGGCTCGCCTATTTATCAGGCATCTATTTCGGGCGCTTTAAAAAATTTGCTTGACCATTTTCCGGTAGATGCTTTTAAATCAAAAGTTACGGGAATTGTTACTACTGCAGGCTCTAATAAACATTTTCTCGTATCGGAATATCAATTAAAGCCTATTCTTGCTTATTTAAAAGGAATTATCCCTACTTGTAGTGTTTTTATTAACAACGACTGTTTTAATGATGATAATGAAATTATTGATCAAGATGTAAAAGAAAGAATAGGTAAACTAGCTAAAGAAATGATTGAAATCAAACAGCGTGAACAAAGCAAAAACATCAAATAGCTTGGTTTTACATATATATCTGACAAAATAAACCATTTATTTTTCAAACAGCAGACTACATCAATTCTGTTAAAAGCATTTCTATTTTATATGTTACCAACGTATAAAAGGAATGCTTTTTTGTTTTGAAGCATGATATCTTTGTTCTAACTCACTGCAAGGGTTGGAAAGTGTGTACGGAACAAAACTAAGTAGGAAGATAACAGCATCTAAATGCTCGACTCGTTCAGAGGCCTTGAGGTCATATCCTTGTGGTACTAACAACCATTGGGGGATGAGAGGAAACTCACAATGATTGATTCACTTGATATTAGGAGAATTATTGGAATCCTTTTATCATAAAGAGTGTGTCGTTGTAGCCCGGATGTAAGGTGCTGTAAGAATGCCCCTTCAAGCATAAGGTAAAAGCTAAAAAGTATAAGTGGATGAAAACGGAACTTGAATTTTCAATTTTATGGAAGATCTTTTAGGCAAATCCTTTGCGGTGCTAGCAATCGGTAGGGGAAAAAGCCCACTGATAGAGGGAGAAATTTAAAGCGAATTTCATAAGTTTTGCTCGAAAAGAGCACAATAGTCAAGTGAAACAGCTTACATAGTTTGGGCTCAAAGGCTATTGAACCAATGTTGTAAGCGGATTACAATTTTATTAAAGGAGGGGCGAAGTTGTTTGATCAAAGATCTTTTAAACTATTTGAAGAAATCATGACACATGATCAGATTACTGTTTCTCAGGTCATGCGAAAATTGGATTTATCTGAACGACAATTTTACTACGATCTGGAAAAAGTGAACGATACACTAAAAAGTATGAAAATGCAGCCAATCGAGCTACACGATCAACATTTTATTGTGGATGCGAAAGTAAAAAGTCTGCTTCAGGCTGGTGCTCCTTTGGATATTTCGATACAACAAATCGTTTTATCCGAAGAGGAACGGATATATTTAATTTACTTATATACATTTATCCGTAGGGAGCCTGTTTCCAACTACCATTATCAGCAAATGTTGCAAGTGAGCAAGAATACGGCATTAACAGATGTAAAAAAAGTGAAAGATCTCTGTAAGGATAAAGGTGTCATTTTTCAATATACAAGAAAAGATGGTTACCATCTTACTGGTGCGGAAATGGCGAAAAGAAGATTAGCAAGCTTTTGCTTGAATTACTTGCTCGCAAAGTCGCTAGGTAAAGAAATGATTGTACTTGTATTAAAATCATGGAAACAGGAAAACTACTATGTGGATACACAGGTAACTGTAAATGAATTTTTACAAAGTCACAACATCCATCTCGTAAAAGACAGGAAAACAGAAGTTATTTTCCATCTCACATTAATTCGAATTCGAAATACAAAACGAGTACCTTTGTTTTCGGAAGGTGAGAAGAAATTGTTGCGTTCACAACGTATCTTTGGGCAAACGCAACAACTAGCAGAACAACTTTTTCCAGATGCTGAAGCTGAAGAAAACTATTATGTAACGCTCCAGTTATTAATTGCACTGCGGGAAGCAAAGCTTGAGGAAAACCCTTATTTAGCAAAATTGACCGTGCAAATTATCGAAGCGTTTGAAAAGAACACATTACTTCCGATAGAGAATAAAACCTATTTGCAACAAAGTTTATATAATCACCTAGTGCCGGCATTTTTTAGAATCATGTTTGAAATCCCGCTTGTGAACCCTTTAACATCGGAAATTAAACAAAAGTATATAGATTTATTCCAATTTGTAAAGCGGTCGCTAGCCCCTCTATCGACATGGACCAAAAAGGCAATCAGTGATGAAGAAATTGGTTTTTTTACCCTTCATTTTGGGGGATACCTTGAAAGAAATAGACACAAAAATACAACTGAAATTCATGCATTAATTGTTTGTTCAAATGGTATTAGTTCATCGATTATGCTTCGCGCACAATTAAAAGAGATGTTTCCAAGTATACATTTTTCCAGGGTGCACACGGTTGAACAAGTATGCTTGATCCCTTTATCGAGCTATGACTTAATATTCTCAACAGTAGAGGTTGAGTCACCAAAACCAGTTTTTGCTGTGAAACCGTTGCTCTCAAAGATAGAAAAAAATTATTTAATCGAATCCGTAATGAAACAATTTCCGAATTTGAATAATTATGATTTTTCAATGGATCAAATTATGGAAGTGATCTCCAAATATACGGAAATCAAAGACGAAAAAAAGCTGTTTTCAGAACTCGTTGATGTTATTCATCTAAGTCATACAGATACAGGAGGTTATAAACCAATGCTCTCAGAACTACTAACACAAGATATGATCCAATTTACAGAAGAACCCTTAGATTGGAGGACCGCTGTGGCTAAAGCAGCCCAACCTTTGCTAAAAGCACATAAAATTAAACCAGAATATATTGAAGCTATGAATAAAAAGATTGAAGAAGTAGGAACTTATATTCATATCGGTAATGGTATTGCCATACCACATGCACGACCTGAAGAAGGTGTCGTAAATTTAGGGATGTCGTTTTTAAGAACAAAAACCCCAGTGAAGTTGTTGGGCAAAGATGAGCATAAAATTGATATTTTCATTTGTTTAGCAGCCATTGATAATGAGGCACATCTAAAAGCATTGTCGCATTTAACAAAGTTGCTTTCAGATAGTTCAACGCTGCAAGCTTTAAAATCTGCTCAAACACCTCAGGAAGTTATAGAGATTATTAAATAAAAGGAGATGAAAGCAATGAAATTTTTAGCAGTTTGTGGGTCAGGTTTAGGGACAAGCTTTATGGTAGAAATGAATATTCAACAAATTTTGCAGGAATTAGGTGTCACAGGGGTAGAGGTGTCTCACTCTGATTTGAGCTCAGCCGCTCCTGGAGATGCAGATGTCTACTTTTTAGCCAAAGATATTGCTGAAGGAGGTGCTCATCTAGGCGAAGTCGTAGTGCTCGACAATATTATTGATATGGATGAATTGAGGAACAAAGTCACCAAAGTAGTGAAAGAAAAAAATCTAATTTAAAACTTAACTTAAGGAAAGGATGACTCCCATGAATAAATTCTTAAGTGTTTTAGTCGATATTTTAAGCCAGCCGGCTATTTTAGTTGCCGCCATTGCACTAATCGGTTTATTAGCCCAGAAAAAGAATTTATCTGAGATCATGAAAGGTGCTATAAAAACATTTGTTGGCTTTATTGTCATCGCTTCAGGAGCTGGGATCTTAGAACAAGGTCTTTCTCCATTCGGTGCGATGTTCCAAGAAGCATTTCATGTATCAGGGGTTGTACCGAACAATGAAGCCATCGTTGCATTAGCTTTAAATGAATATGGAACAAATACAGCATTAATCATGTTTTTTGGAATGATTGTAAACGTATTAATTGCTCGGTTTACTAGGTATAAGTATATCTTCTTAACAGGTCATCATACACTTTACCTAGCATGTATGTTTGCTGTAATTATGGCAGTAGCAGGTTTTGACACGATACCATTAATTGTTGCAGGAGCAGTTGCATTAGGAATTGTTATGACACTATCTCCAGCTATTTTACAACCATTTATGAGACAGCTAACTGGAAATGATAATGTTGCTTTAGGACATTTTAGTGCTGTTGGTTATGCTATTAGTGGCTTAACTGGAAAATTATTCAAAAATAGTAGGGAACAATCAACGGAAAATATTAATTTTCCGAAAGGCCTTGGGTTTTTACGTGATAGTACTGTAAGTATCGCATTAACAATGATTGTTATGTACGTTATTGTTGCATTCTTTGCTGGTTCTACATTTATCGAAACAGAATTAAGTGATGGGACTAATTATCTTGTGTTTTCTTTAATGAAAGGTGGTAGCTTTGCTGCTGGTGTATTTATTATCTTATCTGGAGTTCGTCTCGTATTAGCAGAAATTATTCCCGCGTTTAAGGGGATTTCTACAAAGATTGTGCCAAATGCCAAACCGGCGCTTGATGTTCCAATTATTTACACGTATGCACCAAATGCAGTATTAATTGGATTTTTCAGTAGCTTTATTGGCGGAATATTCAGTATGGCAATTATGTTTGTTGCTGGAACGACGATTATCCTCCCTGGTGTAGTACCTCACTTCTTTACTGGAGCAGCAGCAGGTGTTTTAGGAAATACAACAGGTGGGATTAAAGGTGCTGTTGCTGGATCGTTTGTAAACGGAATTATTATTTCGTTTTTACCAGTATTTTTATTACCAGTTCTTGGAGAATTAGGGTTTGCTAATACAACCTTTTCTGATGCAGACTTTGGCGTTTCAGGAATCTTCTTCGGATCACTGGCAAACTACGCGGGGCCAATCGCAATTGTTATTAGCTTAATCGTGATTCTTGGCATTATGCTCATTCCTTTTGGCAAGAAAAAAGAGTCCACGGAAAATGCTTAAGTAAAGAAATCATATAAAAAAACTAACTGGAGGAATCATCTATGACGGAATCAGAGAAACACGTAGCCAATTTATCCATTAACACCATACGTACACTGACCATTGATAGTGTAGAAAGGGCCCAGCATGGGCATCCGGGTATGCCGATGGGGGCAGCTCCAATGGCGTATAGTTTATGGAAACATGTGATGAACATGAACCCTAAGAATCCAGACTGGTTTAATCGTGATCGATTTGTCTTATCTGCAGGGCATGGTTCTATGCTACAATATTGTTTACTACATCTAGCGGGATATGATTTACCGTTGGAGGAGTTGAAAAACTTTAGACAATTAGGAAGTAAGACAGCGGGTCACCCAGAATTTGGAGTTACACCTGGAGTGGAAGTGACTACAGGTCCACTTGGACAAGGCATACCTGCTTGTGTTGGTTTAGCACTAGCAGAAAGACATTTAGCTGCGACTTATAATCGCGAGGGTTATCCAATCGTTGACCATTACACGTATACCATATGTGGTGATGGCGATTTGATGGAAGGTATTTCTTATGAAGCTGCTTCTTTAGCAGGGCATTTGAAATTAGGTCGCCTAATCGTTCTATATGACTCCAATGATATTAGCTTGGATGGAGAACTGGCACTATCGTTTTCTGAAGATATCAAGCAGCGATTTGAATCTTGTCATTGGCAATACTTGTATGTAGAAGACGGTAATGATGTAGAAGGAATTAAACAAGCAATACTAGAAGCAAAAGCCGAGAAAGACCGCCCAACCATTATAGAAATTAAAACGAAAATCGGCTACGGTGCTCCTACTATTGAAGGCAAAAGTGATGCGCATAGCGATCCTATCGGTATAGAAGAAATTAAACGGGCAAAAGCATTTTATAAATGGAACTATGAGGAAGACTTCTATGTACCAGAAGGAGTATATGAAGATTTTCGTAGCATTCAAGAAAATGGAAGTAAGAAAGAGGAACAGTGGAATGAATTGTTTAGACAGTACGAGCAAGCTCACCCTGAACTTGCTGTAGAATTAAAGCGAGTTATTGCAGGGGAGTTACCGGAAAATTGGGATGAAGATTTACCTGTTTATAAGGAAGGAAATACACTCGCTACTCGAGCTTCAGCAAGTGAAGTGCAACAAGCATTAGCAAATCATTTTCCAGAGTTAGTCGGAGGGTCTGCAGATTTAAATGCTTCAACGAAAACAAGGCTGCAAGCATTTGCTGATTTAACAGAACAAGACTATGCAGGCAGAAACATTTCCTTCGGTGTTCGAGAGTTCGCTATGGGAGCCATCGCCAATGGAATGGCTCGTCACTATCTCAAACCTTTTGTAAGTACATTCTTTGTTTTTTCTGATTACTTGCGTCCAGCTATTCGTCTATCAGCATTAATGGGGCTTCCAGTGACATATGTGTTTACACATGATAGTGTAGCGGTCGGTCAAGATGGCCCCACACATCAGCCTGTTGAGCATTTAGCTTCTTTTCGAGCAATGCCAAATATCACTGTGGTCAGACCAGCTGATGCAAATGAAACGAAAGAAGCTTGGAAAATTGCTGTAGCGCAAAAGGATCGTCCAACTATTCTTGTGCTTGGTCGTCAAAATGTACCAACATTAAAGGCGACAGAAGAAAAAGGACAAATTGGTGTTGCAAAAGGAGCCTATGTTATTTCAGAGGCTAAAGAAGCACCACAAGGTATTCTAATCGCTGCCGGTTCTGAGGTGCATTTGGCATTAAAAGCACAAGATGCGCTTGCTGCTGAAGGTATCTTTGTAAATGTTGTCAGTATGCCTTCTTGGGATTTATTTGATAAGCAAACAGAGGAATATAAAGAAAGTGTCTTACCAAGTAGTTTGCAAGCTCGCCTATCGATTGAAATGGGGTCTAAGGTCGGCTGGAAGGAGTACACTGGGTGTAAAGGTGCCGTAATGAGTATTGATTCATTTGGTGTTTCTGGCCCAGGAGAACAGGTTATCGAGCAGTTTGGGTTTACCGTAGAAAATGTAGTAAAAAACTTTAAAGGTCTTTTATAGAACGGTAGTAAACACGGGATACTTTGATGGTCCAAATTTTATAAGTATCCCGTTTTTTTGATCTTGGGTAGTTCACAAAACTTGTTTCATGTTAAAGAGTGCTTGTTATCGTTTCCTTAAGTAGTGATGCACAGTAAGCGTAATTGTGTCGGACTTTTCGATAGTGTTGATACACACTGAAAAACTTTAAAATTCTTTATTCCAAAACGGTAAAAATAATTTAACACCACGTTTATTAAATGGTAAAATCTTACTATCTGCAACTAAATGGGTAATATATCCAATCAGGCATGTATAATACACCCCCTCCACCCGCAGCGACTGATGTAAATAAAAAGCAATAAATCCAAAAAATATAACACCTAAAATCGAATGTGTATAACTTCTATGAGCTACAAGTGAAGCCATAATAATATAAATCCCTAATAACAGCAGCCATTGTTCCTCTAATGCTAATCCGCCAATGATGACACCTACGCCTGTGATGGTGAGCATATGCTTTTGTTTAAGGCGAATGGATATAGAGAGCAACGCAAATCCACTGCCAGCTCCTATCCATTGTTTCATCCCTTCTCCTTCATAAAAACTATAGATGATAAGCAAAAGCCCGATGACTTGAGCAATCGTCCGAAATAGTTTATGCGATAAAGTAATTTTACCGCGTAATTTTCCATCAATATCAAGATCTGGTATTAACGCTGAAATCGTTCCTAGGCTAACGAGTAAAGCTGTTTCTGCAGGAGGACTTTGTAAGTTGTTTGCGATAATAAAGCCGGTCACCGTACCAATTGCTGCATGCGTTGTACCGTTCATGTTAAGAAATCCTCCTTTCTAGGATTGCTAGAGCGTTTTTTTAATAAAGTATAAGAAACTATAAAATGATGTGCTTATGGATAACGAAATAACCGAATAGCCACGTCCGGCTCATGAGCCCAGCAACTAGGTGGCTTTAGAAATGCGCCCTACGATATGCTTCTCCTAAGTAAGAAGAAAAATAATGCTTGGAAAATGTAGAGCAAGCAGACCTTTAATTCTTTATTCATTGTACACCAAAATGTGTGTTCTGTTTAGTGAAAAACGTGGCTGGGACTTAAGAAAATACTATATAGCAAAAGCCGCAATTATAAATGGATTGTCTGGCTGAATAACTTATTGATTAATGCGCATGCAAATTTGGCTTTGTTCAAAAACGTACCCCAAATAGCCGCATCTACAGATTTTCTTCTTTATCCCGCATATAAATTGCTGTGAGACTCCCACATTAGGGAGCTGGATAATCTTGTACTGCAACAAGTCTAATCAGTAGATAATAGTACCTAAATGCCGATTTGTTTATCTAAGGAGAAAATAATCCAAAATTAGTACCAGATACTAAAACTATATGTTAAAATGAAGTCATATAAATGCAACATAGAAGGAGATTAGATACATGTACTATTTTTGTGCCAATGCTTTAAAAATAATTCTCAGCATGTTTGGAAGAATAAAGGTGTATCAAAAAGAAAATACGAATGTACCGGGTGGTTTTGTACTTGCCTGTACACATACAGGTTGGGTAGATATCCTGTGGCTCGGAGTTAGTATGTTACCTGTTAAAATCCATTATATGGCTAAAAAAGAGCTGTTTCAGTCGCGGTTTTTAAAGTGGTTTATGGAACAGTTGCATGCGTTTCCTGTGGATAGAAAAAATCCTGGACCAAGTGCGATAAAAATACCAAGGAAGCTATTGAAGGCAGGGAAAGTTGTTGGCGTATTTCCTAGCGGCACAAGAACAAGTGAGGAAGTCCCCCTAAAAAGGGGTGCAGTTACAATGGCGGGATATGCTAAAGTTCCCATCGTACCAGTTGCTTATCAAGGTCCAAATAACTTGAAAGACCTTTTTAAACGAGTAAAACCGCGAATCATTTTTGGAGAACCAATTTATCTACCTGAAGAACTGCCTTTAAAGCAAGGCATGGAAGTTATGATGGAACAATTGGAACTGTCTTTACATGATTTACAAAAACAACTGCAAGCTTTCGAATAAGCATCCAGAATGGGGAGAAGACGTGCGACATGTGCGGTGGGGATTTAAAAAAACCACGGCATAACGTTTTCTTTTCCATCAACAATACGATACAATTTTCTAATAAACGTTTGCACGAAGTAATGGAACAAGCTGATGCTTGAAAAGGTTATTTCTATTTATACTGTAAATACAGATTGATTGGTGATTTACATGGCGGAATTAAAAAAGAAACGATGGTTGTTTATTATTACAATTGGATTAGGGACACTATTGAACCCGCTAAACTCATCCATGATCGCGGTTGCAGTTACACGCCTTCAGGAGGATTTTGCGTTATCATTTGTACATGCTTCATGGCTGATCTCTATTTTTTATTTAGCAAGTGCAGCAGGTCAGCCAGTGATGGGAAAACTAAGTGATATGTTTGGTCCAAAACGGTTATTTATGACCGGATTAATGCTTGTAGCATTGGCTTCATTGCTAGCACCTTTTTCTCCAAATTTTCTTTTTTTGTTAGCTTGTCGAGCATTGCAGGCCATTGGCAGTTCCACTTTATTTCCTAGTGGTATGAGCATGATTCGGACATATATAACAGAAGGACAAGGACGGGCACTTGCAATTTTGTCTATATTCGCATCCACATCGGCAGCCTTTGGTCCATCCATTGGAGGTTTCTTCATTGATTTATGGGATTGGCAAGCCATTTTTTTCATTAACTTTCCATTTATTCTGATGTCGTTTCTTTTAGCTATATTTATTTTACCGGATACGAAAGAAAATCTTGCTTTAAAGCAGATTGATCTTATTGGAATTGGTTTATTCATTGCGTCCATAACGAGCCTAATTCTGTTTTTGCTTTCGTTTGAGGAGGGAAATATTCGCTGGTGGGCACTCTTTGCCTTCCTGATAACTTCGGGAATTTTTTATAAATTTGAAGCGCAGCATCGAGCACCATTTATGGATGTGACCAGTTTAAAGAAGAATACGAAGGTAACCATGGTTTATGGGCAATTTATGAGTATTAATCTCATTTATTATTGTTATTTTTTCGGTTTCCCAATCTTTCTTCAACAGGCCCTTACTTATAGCGAAACACAGACAGGGATTATTATGCTAGCACTTGCCGGTTTTGGCGTAATTATTGCACCATTGGCAGGGCGTATGATCGATAAATTAGGGTCGAAATTACCAGCAGTGGTAGGGATAGGCTTGCTAGTAATCGGTACAGGATTATTATTAACGTACCATGAAACTTCTTCGTTAGGCTGGTTACTTGTAATAATGAGCGTTTTAGGAGCTAGTAACGGATTTAACAATATTTCCATGCAGACGGCATTATATGAAAATATAAGACCAGAGGATACAGGACAAGCTTCGGGTTTATTTCAAACGAGCAGGTATATGGGCGCCATCTTATCTTCCAGTTTATTAGGAATCATGTTTAACCAACAGGTAGGTTATGAAAATTTGCATCTAGTTGCCATTATTTGTTTAATTTTTTCCGTGTTGGTATTTGCTATGATGTTAAGGCTTCCGGGAAAATTAACGGACAGTAATAGATAGTATGAAACTATGTCGGTTAAATTTATCCCGGATGCACGAGGTTTGCAACTTTTCCATCAAGAGTCGCAACGAGACAAGGAAATCCAAAGAAATAACGGTAAATAAATTCCCCATTTGTTAGATCTGTACGATGCCAATCACAGGAGGCGTGACACGCAGAGGTGGTGTTTTTCTTTTTCCAGGGAATTTAGGATTTTTACTTTTGCTCAGTTTCAAATCAGTTTAGATGGACAAAAAACTTCGACTGATGGAAGACTCACTTGATCATTTTTCTGTTGCAAACAACTCAATAAATTGTCTAGCACTTTTTGGCAGATAACGGCCCTTGAGCCAAATAATTGCCGAGTGAGAAGTGAAAGTGTGGTCTTTAATGGTCAATGGTTTTAATCCGTGCAAATGGTGACCTTGAAGTGTGGATTCTGGAATGATGGAAGCTCCCATTTCTTCGCTAACCAACTGTAATATCATGTCTACATCAGGGCATTCACAAACAATGTTTGGATAAAGATTGCGTTTTTCAAATTGTTCCACGATTAATTCATATTGCCCTCGCCCGCTAATACGATGTAGCAAGAGTAACGGCAATTCACTTAACTTTTCCATCGTGATGGTTTCTGAAACAGTCGACCAATTTTCCGGAATTACTGCTACATAGTTTTCTGTTGGAAGGGAGAGGGAAGCAAAGGTACTCATCTCAATTGGTAAGCGAATAACCGCAACGTCAATAGTTCGTTGGAGTAATTGTTCTGCAAGTAAATAAGAATCTCCTTCTCTTAGCTGAAATTGAATGTGTGGATATTTATTATGATAGTACTTGAGCTTTTTGGGTATTTGTGGAAAGCATGTTTTTACACAGCCGATGGAAAGAGTCCCTTTTATCCCGCCGCCAATGTCTTTTACTTCCGTCATCGTTTCTTCCATATAATCAAATAAGTGATTTATTTTTTGATATAAAATGACACCTGCATCCGTTAACTCCATTTTTCTCCCATTACGCTCCATCAATCTTACACCCAACTCTGTTTCTAATGCTTTAAGACTTTGGCTTAACGGTGGTTGAGCCATATGCAGTTTTTTTGCAGCACGAGTAATTTGCCCTTCTCTTGCAATAGTTTGAAAATACCGTAACTGTCTTAAATCCAATTGTTCCCCCCCTTTTGTACACATTAAATTCTAAAAAGTATGTAATCTCAACGGAAGCTGTTTTTCAAGGGACCAGAAGATTCTAGCCTATGTTCCACCATTTAGTGACGTATGTAAGAAAAATATCCCTGGTTCCATGTTCACAATTAGTAGAAGTGAGGGAAAAGCGTGAGTAACTGGATGGTGGTCCAATAATAAACTGATGGCGCAATTTAAAACCAAAAGAAATATGTGTACTATGCAACACTGGATAATTATATATGATTTTATATATATTAGTTGCCGTTGTCAAAAAGTATATCATTTTTATATAGTTTGTTAATAAAATAGATATTATGAATATAGCAAAAATTATGATATTGTTCTAATTAAAGGTATTATTCAGAAAATTGCCTGAATACAGCACGCATTTTATGAAAACGCTTTTTAAATATGCAAGGAGGGAAACTATGCCAGCGAAAACAGGACAGCAATATATTCAACGGTTAAAACAAGCAAATAATAATGTGTATATTCATGGAGAACGAGTCGAAGATGTGACAGAACATCCAGTATTTAAAAATGTGGTTCAATCCATGGCAAAACTGTATGACCTTCAATATGAAAAACCCGACAAAATGTTGTATACATCACCAACTACAGGCGATAAAGTAAGCAAAACATTTATGGTGCCAACAACTGTTGACGAATTAGTTGAGCGCAGAGAAGCTATCATGGAATGGCAAAGTTTTACAAAAGGATTAATGGGAAGGTCGCCCGATTATTTGAATGCTGATGTGATGGCGATGGGTCAGGCAAGCGAATTCTACGCCGAGGGTGACCCTATGTTTGCTGAAAATGCTAAGAACTATGCAGCATTTGCCAGAGAAAATGATATTAGCTTAACGCATACATTGATCCACCCACAGGTAAATCGGGCAAAGATACAAGCGGAACAAAAAGATGCTAACGTCGCGTTACATGTAGTGGAAAAGAATGATGATGGGGTTATTGTCGATGGGGTTCGGTTGTTGGCGACTCAGGGTGCTATTACAGATGAAATTTTAGTGTTTCCATCGACTGTTAAAAAGTCAGGAGAGTTGGATGACCCTTACTCCTTAGCATTTGCCCTACCAAATAATACACCAGGGTTAAAATATTTAAGCCGCGAATCTTTTGTATATAGAGATAACCCATATGATCATCCGTTAAGTCATCAATTTGAAGAAGGAGATACGATCGTAGCTTTTGATCATGTACTTGTTCCATGGGACCGTATTTTTGTATTGGAGAATTCATCGATTTGTAATCGAGCTTTTGGTGAAACGAATGCTGTTGTTCATATGACACATCAAGTAGTTGCAAAAAATATTGCCAAAACAGAATTTTTGCTTGGGGTTGTATTGACTCTAATGGATTCTATTGGCATTGATGGCTTTCAGCACGTGAAAGATAAAGGCACGGAAATTATGCTCACGCTAGAAACAATGAAATCTCATTTATTCCGTGCAGAGAACAATGCAAAGCTTGATAAGTGGGGCATGATGACACCGGATTTTGCAGCGCTTGATGCTGCCAGAAATTGGTTCCCGCGTGTGTATCCGCGGATGGCAGAGATCATTCGTATTCTTGGCGCTTCTGGGATGATGGGGATACCAACCGAGGCAGATTTTGCACATGAGGAGATTGGTCCGATTCTTCACCGTGCCATGCAAGGGAAAAATGTGGAAGGATATGAGCGAGTGCAAATTTTCCGCTTAGCATGGGATTTAACAATGAGTGCATTTGGAAGCAGGCAGACACATTATGAATATTATTTCTTTGGCGATCCAATTAAAATGGGGATGGCTTACTTTGATAAATATGATAAAGAAACGTATAAAGCTCGAGTTAGAGAGTTTTTAAACAGCCAAAACATGAATAAATTACAGATTTAGGTGCTATTCAAATGAAGGAGTTATTATGAACTGACAGGAGGTTAATCCATATGGATAGTAGAGCTTTCCGAAATGCAATGAGTTGTTTTGCTACGGGGGTGACAGTGATTACAACTAAAGTGGAAGAAGAAACGCATGGTATGACAGCAAACGCATTTATGTCTGTTTCCTTAGAGCCAAAATTAATTACGGTATCTATAGACAATCGAGCGAATATGTTAACAAAAATCTACCAATCCGAAAAATTTGCGGTAAATGTTCTAGCGGATACGCAACAGGATATTTCCATGCATTTTGCAAATCAAGCGAAAAAATACGAGGAGGTCCCATTCGATATACTCAAAGGTGTTCCCATCATTCAAGATGCACTCGTTTCGGTTGTATGTGAAGTGGACCGAGCATTTGAAGTAGGCGACCATACACTTTTTATTGGGAAGGTAGAAGCCATTCATTCCAATAATGGAAATCCGCTAACGTTTTATAAAGGGCAGTATGGAAAGTATGAGCCAGCAGAATATGTGTAAATGAAACCGCCTCACAAATCATATATTATTTTATATACAATGTACTAATTTTTAACAAAGGAGCGGAGGATTAATGGCAAATCAAATTGCGGAACAGCACGAGGAAATGAAACAAGCAGTAAAGGCTGTTCAACATTATATTGATGGAAAGTTTGTCGATGCAGATTCTCAGGACGTGTTTGAAAATATTAGTCCCTTTACTAACGAAACAATCAATGTAGTTGCTGCGGGAGAAAGAGCAGATATTGATAAGGCTGTAAAGGCTGCAAAAAAAGCCTTTCATGGCGAGTGGGGAAAACTTAAAGTAAGGGAGCGATTAGCCTATATTTACAAAATTGCCGATGTCATCGATGAGCATATTGACGAAATCGCGCCACTGGAATCTTTTGATACTGGGCTTCCGATAAGTCAAACAAAGAAAATGGTGAGCAGAGCAGCCTATAATTTTCGCTTTTACGCGGAGATGGTTGCGACACGAATGGTAGGAGAAGCGTATCAGGTAGATGATGAATTTTTAAACTACACAATTCATAAGCCTGTAGGGGTGGCTGGTTTAATTACCCCGTGGAATGCACCATTTATGCTGGAAACGTGGAAGCTTGCCCCAGCGCTTGCTACTGGAAATACGGTTGTGCTAAAACCAGCAGAATGGTCTCCGCTTACAGCGCATCGGTTAGCAGAGATTATTGACAAGGTAGGACTGCCGAATGGAGTATTTAATATTGTCCATGGTTATGGAGAAACAGCTGGTGCAGCGCTTGTCGCCCATCCAGATGTACCGTTAATTTCATTTACAGGTGAAACGACGACAGGCTCCGAAATTATGAAAAATGGAGCGGATCAATTAAAACGTTTTTCCATGGAGCTTGGGGGAAAGTCACCGATTATCGTGTTTGAAGATGCGGATGTAGAAAGGGCGTTAGACGCTTGCACATGGGGAATTTTCTCATTTAATGGTGAGCGTTGTACGGCTAATTCCCGCTTGTACGTGCATGAGAGTATTGCCTCAACGTTTATTAAACGATTAAAACAGCGTATTGCTAATATAACGGTCGGGGACCCATTAGATGTAAGTACACAAGTAGGACCGTTAATTCATCAACAACATTATGAAAATGTGAAACATTATTTAAAAATTGCGGAAGAAGAAGGGTGTGAAGTAATTAGTGGGAATGTGCCTGATAGTAAAGGTAATTACATTCCGCCGACGCTGTTACTTCATGCAAGAAATGATATGCGTGTGGTGCAGGAAGAAATTTTTGGACCGGTTATAGCAGCAATGACCTTTACTGATGAAGCAGAAGTGATTGAACTGGCCAATGATGTCCGCTACGGGCTGGCAGGGTATGTGTGGACAAAAGACATCCAGCGCGGTCATCGAGTCGCTCAAGCAATTAATTCGGGGATGTTATGGCTTAACGCTCAAAATGTAAGAGATTTGCGCACGCCATTCGGAGGCTCTAAGCATAGTGGAATAGGACGTGAAGGCGGGCACTATGCGTTTGATTTTTATACAGAAACACAGATTGTTCATGTAGCATTAAAGGACCATCACATACCGCAGTTTGGCAAATAGAAGGGGGCACTGGGATGGATTTTAATATTATACGTGCGGGGCGTGCTGTCCTGCATGTTACCAATTTAGAGAAGTCACGTCCGTTTTATGAGGCATTGGGATTTGTGGTAACAGAAGCGGATAGCGAAAATATATTTTTTCGCGGTTTGGAAGAACATAACCATCATAGCTTATGGCTAAAACAGACGACAGAACCAGCTGTGGAAGCAATTAGTTATAAAGTGACCTGTGAAAATGATTTGGAAGAACTAGAAAAGCTATTTCACAGCCAAGGAAGACAAGTAAAGTGGCTGCCAAAAGGGGAGCAGCACGCCATAGGTCGGGCGCTTCGTGTTCAGGATGTTACTGGTATACCTCTGGAATTTTATGCAGAAATGGAGTCTGTAGAGCGATTATTGCAGCGTTATGACTTGCATAAGGGAGCCAAAGTTCAACGAATTGATCATTTTAATTGCATGGTACGTGACGTCGAATCAGCTTATTATTATTACGTACAGAAGCTAGGTTTTGCGTGTTCTGAGTATACGGAAGGAGAACAAGAAAAGATTTGGGCTGCTTGGCTTCATCGTAAGCCTTCTGTCCATGATGTGGCGTTTATGAATGGTTTAGGACCACGTTTACATCATATTGGTTTTTGGCTGAAAGATCCAATGAGTCTCATTGATGGTTGTGATGTGCTAGCAGCCGCAGGATATAGCGCTAATATTGAAAGAGGACCCGGTCGGCATGGGCTTTCGAATGCATTTTTCTTATATGTCAGAGATCCAGATGGTCATCGGATTGAATTATACAATGGGGATTACCTAACGAGTGATCCCGACTTTAAGCCAATTAAATGGGATTTAGATGACCCGATGAGGCAAACGTTTTGGGGTCATCAAGCACCTGACTGCTGGTTTGACGAGGCTTCTGAAGTTCTAGATATACTGACAGGACAAAAATTGCCGTTACAGGAACCAAAACTGAAGAAAAGTAAGCCGCAATTTGTAATGTAACGTATCGCAGATGTACAGAGAAGGAAATAAAAGGGCATATTAT
Organism: Virgibacillus sp. 6R; assembly: GCF_001895305.1. Classification (NCBI taxonomy): domain Bacteria; kingdom Bacillati; phylum Bacillota; class Bacilli; order Caryophanales; family Bacillaceae; genus Virgibacillus; species Virgibacillus sp. 6R. The sequence continues at coordinate 4,163,667 of NZ_CP017762.1, forward strand.
TGGACCTCATTCGTCCATGCTCAAACAGTTTGTTACCATTTTGCTTCATCCGTATTTTGAAGCACTAACTTTTAGAAAGGATGGTTCACTTGGTTAAAAAATATGAAGAGATAAAACAACGCTTACGAGGATCTGTCACCCCGTTAATTACTCCGTTTAAAGCGAACTATGAAATAGATTACGAGAAACAAGTAGAATTAATCGAATACCAGCTGGACAATGGAACACACGCTATTTCCGTTACAGGCACCTCGGGAGAACCAAGCTCGCTTACGCTAGAAGAACGTGTCTATGTCATGGAAAATGCTAAACAGGCAATCAACGGCAGAGTTCCATTTGCTCCAGGAACGGGTTCTACCAATCATGACGAAACGATGTATTTAACGAAGAAAGCCCGGGAAATTGGTGCAGATGCAGCAATGGTAATTGTTCCATACTATAATAAACCAAACCAACAGGCTTTATATAAGCATTTTAAGACAATAGCTGATACGGTCGATATACCTATTATTGTCTATAATATACCTGGACGGACAGCTGTAAATATGGAAGTGGAAACATTAGCAAGACTAAGAGAAGATTGTCCGAACATAATTGGTGTAAAAGAATCGAATAAAGACTTTGAACATGTGAATCGTGTATTACTTCATTGCGGAAGAGATTTTTTGTTATTTTCAGGTATTGAACTGCTTTGTTATCCGATGCTTGCTATTGGTGGCGCAGGTTCCATTAGTGCTACATCTAATGTCGAGCCGAAGAAGGTAGCTGAGATGCATAATGCATGGGCAGAAGGAGATATTAAGCGTGCGCAGGACCTACATTTTGAATTAATGACATTAAATGACGTATTGTTTAAAGATACGAACCCAGCTCCAGTGAAGGCGGCACTTGGGATGATGGGGAAAATTGAACCTGTACTACGCTTGCCAATGGATGTTCCTAATGAGGCATTGCAAAAAGAAATTCATCAAACTTTAGTTGATTACGGGAAGTTATTACAGCATACGTGAGCTTTGCTTTTCAATATACATTTTATAGCAATATTCAAATGAACGAATTCATCTGGGTATTGCTTAAATTCATTTTTAAAATCATGCACAATAAATGAGGATGGTGAAAATGTTGCAGACGGTATATATGAAATTATCAGGAATACAACCCATACAGGAAGGCAAAGTGAATTTGAATGAACAAGAAGTATGGATAGACGGTAACTCATACAGAAATAAAGAATTGTCATTCGATATTCCTATAACCGGAACTATATACGGTACACTATTAAATTATCGCAACGCCTATACCCAATTAAAAGAGGCAATGTACCAGGAACCATATCAAGCACCACCACAAGCTCCTGTTCTGTATATAAAACCGCAGAATACGCTTATTGCTGCTGGATCCCTAATCCCAATTCCAGAAGAAGAGCAGGAATTGGATATGGGGGCTGCTTTAGGAGTTGTAATTGGAAAAACGGCTAGCAAAATCGACGAATTTCATGCCTTAGACTTTGTGGAAGGATATACGATTGTCAATGATGTCAGCATCCCTCACGACAGTGTTTATCGTCCTCCAGTGAAAGAAAAAGCGCGCGATGGTTTTTGTCCTGTTGGTCCATGGATCATGTCAAAAACTGCTGTTCATAATCCAAATGAATTAGAAATTCGCGTGCTAGTTAATGGAGAGCTGAGACAAAAAAGTAATACCAATCAGCTTATTCGTTCCGTAGAAAAATTACTTGCTGACATAACGGAGTTTATGACGCTTGCAAAGGGAGATGTATTATTAGTCGGTGTTCCAGAGAACCCGCCACGAGTAAAAGCGAAAGATCACATCCATATTGAAATAGATCAGATAGGAGTACTTGAAAATACCATTGCCACAGAGAAAGCAAGTGTAGGAGGGAGATTATGAAGCATGCACGTGTAGCATACGATGGGCTTATTCAAGAGGCAACTGTCAATGGTGATGGTGTTCAACTGCTTGATGGTAGATTAGTGACAGAAGATGAAGTAGTCTGGTTACCACCTGTACAACCGAATACCATTTTTGCGTTAGGGTTAAACTATGCGGATCATGCAAAGGAACTATCATTTTCAGCAGTTCAAGAGGAGCCGCTTGTCTTTTTTAAAGGTCCGAATACGTTAATTGGTCACAAAGGAAAGACGGTTCGCCCAAATGACGTGACATTTATGCATTATGAATGTGAATTAGCGGTGGTGCTTGGCAAGCAAGGAAAGCATATTCAACAAGCAGAAGCTTATGATTATGTAAGAGGCTATACGGTAGCGAATGATTATGCCATTCGAGATTATTTAGAAAATTACTACCGCCCAAACCTGCGTGTGAAGAATCGCGATGGTTGCACACCTATAGGTCCGTGGCTTGTCGATAAGGAAGATGTACATGACCCGATGAATTTAACGCTGCGAACTTACATTAATGGAAAGAAAACACAGGATGGTACAACTGCAGATATGCTTTTAAGTATACCGCAATTAATCGAGTACTTAAGTAGTTTTATGACATTATATCCAGGGGATATCATCTTAACAGGAACGCCAAAAGGATCAGTCGATACAGTTGTCGGAGATGAAGTCGTAACTGAAATTGAAGGGGTCGGTCGCTTGGTAAATACGGTAGTTGGTGAAGAAGTGTTGCAAAACAGTTGAACTAGTAAAGGAGATAATGCAATGCCACATTTGATTATCGAGTATACAACAAATATTCGGAAAGAAATAGATATCGCGAATTTGTTAAAAATCGCCAATCAGGCGTTATTATCACATCATGACATTATTCCAATAGGGGGTCTTCGCTCCAGAGCAATCGCATTAGAAGATTATCTTATTGCTGATGGTACCGAGGATGATGCCTTTATCCATGCAACTTTAAAACTAGGAAAAGGACGAACGGAGACTGAAAAAAAACGGCTTTGCGATGACTTATTTACGGCAATGACAGACCATTTAACCTCCGTTTTCAAAGCACGGTACCTAGCTATCTCGCTGGAATTGTATGAATTTACTTTCCCAACGTATAAATTAAACAATATTCATCAACGCTATCCAAGGTAGATTTAAAGCGGGGGTAAAATAATCGAAGTTATGGCATAATATCCACCTTTTTGACATCATATATCATCTAGTATATGATATATCCACTATGGAAAATAAACCGATTACTAAAAAACAAAAAGCATATGATTATATGAAGTCGCGGATTATTGAAGGACACTATGCACCGGGACAACGCATCGTGATTAACCAATTAGTGAAAGAACTATCTACAAGCGCCATTCCGATTCGGGAGGCGGTTCGGCAATTAGAAGCGGAAGGGCTCATTGATTACCAAAACAATATTGGCCCAGTAGTGACGCCGATTGATAAACACGAATATGTAGATACGCTCTCCGTTCTAGCTGTTATGGAAGGATATGCAACAGCATTAAGCAGCCAACATGGTATTCCAGAGGGAAAGATAGCGGAGTTAACCATGAAAAATCAACAAATGAAGGAGGCAATAGAAGCGTTTGATTTTCAAGCGTTTGGACAATTAAATCGTGATTTTCATAATTTAATTTATCTATTTTGTAACAATACCTATTTGGTTGAAGAAATTCATAGATTATGGAGAAAACTAGATTCCATTCGCAGAGCAGGTTCAGCATTCCATCCAAAACGAGCAATAGCTTCGATTGAAGAACATAAGCAGTTAATCCATTTATTAAGTCAAAATAAGGAATTTGAAACAATCGAGAAGGCGGCGAGAAACCATAAGTTAAATACGAAAGATTCATTTTTAAGTCAGCAGCATGTTTATGGAGAAGCTTTTTTACAGAATAACAAAGTATAAAATCTTTTACTCCCTTCCCCTTATATATTGATTGGAAGCGTCTTAAAATAGTGGTTGAATAGACCATTACTATCAACATGTAAGGGGATATTTAATAAGTAAACAAATGCTATATCCTTAATTATATATGATTTCATATATAATTAATTATTGGTATGCCAGGCATGTGCACGTTTTATAGGGTTAAAGTCCCGAATCGTGAAGGCAGTAGTAACGATTAGCTAAAGACAAGTGTGTCTAGGGCGACCCCGGAATCTGAAGGAAATTGGCGGCAAATCTCCGCCTTTAGGAACATGAACTTCAATAGAAGGCTAGGTTATACTTGGATGAGATTGCCGAACAAATCAAAGTCCATACTGCCAAAGGGTATACAGAGTAAATGGTGTTGAGATATGGAGAGGAAGAATGTGCGCTTACGTTGAGAGATCTGATAGAAACAACGTGGTGCACACGCCGTAACCGAACATGAGAGTGGTCGCTACTGCTCGAATATAAAAATGCATTATTATTCGTGACTATGGGTGCAAACGTAATAAAAGAGAAACAGCTTTACATTGCATGTGTATCATTGTAAGCGCTATCGTGTTTTGTTTTTTGTATGGAGGTGAAATGATGTTTCGTAAAATAAGGATGTTGATAGGAATCGTAGTATTATTTATTCTGGTTGCGTGTTCAGAAGGGATTGCTTCCACTAGCTCTGAGCACCATTTGATAATTTCGCACTTTTTACCAGGAAGTCATCCGATACAAACAGATGTTTTTCAAGCGATTGGTAATGAAATGAAAGAAAAGTCTAATGGTGCTATTTCATATGATTTGTATCCTGCCAATGCATTAGGAGATGCAGGTTCACAATATGATATGGCTGTTACAGGAGAAGTTGATATCGCTTTAAGTGTTCACGGTTATTCACCCGGAAGGTTTCCACTAGTATCGATATTGGAATTGCCTTTTTTTGCAGAATCAGCAGCGCATGGATCTGAAATCATGGAGCATTTGTATGATGAGTTTCCAAGTATTCAAAATGAACATAATGACACGATCCCTTTATTTTTATTTACAGCCGATCCAGCACAGCTAGTAACGAAAGCGGAGCCGATTAAATCACCGGAGGACGTGAAGGGATTACGAATTCGCTCTCCTTCTCCATTAGCAAATGATATTTTAGAAGTGCTAGGAGCTGTTCCGGTATCTATGCCGATGGGAGATGTATATGAATCTATGGAACGTGGCGTCATTGATGGAGCGATGATTCCTTTAGAAGCGTTGTACAATTACAACCTATATGAAGTAGCAAACTATATTACGATTGGAAACTTTTCTACAACTCCTTTTTTTGCCGTTATGAATCAAGATAAGTATGAGCGATTGTCCGAATCAGAAAAAACAATCGTTCAACAAGCGACTGGTATAGAAACTGCAATAAAAAGTGGCAGTGTTTTTGATGAAGATGGCAAAAAAGGGAGAAAGCTAGCAGAAGATAATGGTGCCCAAGTGTACGAAGTGATGGGGAATAATTTAGCCGAATGGAAAGAAGCTTTGGATCCTATTTTTGACGCTTGGGTTAACGAGATGGAGAAAGACGGTTTGCCTGGAGGCGAAATCTATCAGCGAGCTTTAGAACTGAAAGAAGAGTTAAGATGAAAGAGGCGATTATAAATGGATAGATGGATTAAACAATTAGCGAAACTTTCTCATTTTGCGGCCCAATTTATCTTGTTTTTGATGGCTATGTTTATTACGTTAGATGTATTATCAAGGTGGCTTTGGAATAGACCGATCACAGGAACGGTAGACTTTATGGAACTTGGGCTGTCAATGGTGATTTTTTTAAGCATTGCTTATACACACGTAAAGGAAGAACATATTACAATCGATTTTTTTGTGGAACGTTTTTCAACGCGTACGCAATTTATTCTAGATGGCATTATTCATTTAATTATTGCGGTGTTATTGGTTTTGGTTGCATGGAGTACGGGAAGGTACGCCGTTCGTTTGTATCATGCAAATACAGTGACAGGTGATTTAGCTATTTCATTATATCCAATTGCATGGCTTGCTGTTATGGGATTAAGTTTATTTGCTTGGGCTGCTTTGTTGCATGCGATACGTTATATGCAAAAGGGGGCCAACACAAATGACTCCTGAACTGATTGGGTTGTTAGGAATTATTGGATTGATTATGCTGCTGTTATTAAAAATACCAGTAGGCATTGCATTAATTCTCATTGGTTTGATCGGTACAACACTTATCCGTGGTTGGGATGTTGCGTTTGCTCAGTTAGGAAGAACTCCTTTTGATACAGCGAGTTCATACTCGTTAAGTGTGATTCCGTTATTCATATTAATGGGAATGCTTCTTTCGTATACAGGAATGGGTAAGGATTTATACCGGGCTGTTGATAGCTGGATTGGTCATTTAAGAGGTGGATTAGCGATGGCAACTATAGGTACGGCAGCTGTTTTTTCGGCTATCTCAGGTTCGTTAAATGCTACAACTGCAACGGTTTCTAAAATAACTTTACCAGAAATGAAAAAATATAATTATAAGCCAAGCCTTTCTACAGCGTGTGTTGCAGCAGGCGGAACATTGGGTATTCTCATACCGCCAAGCGTAATATTAATTTTATATGGTATACAAACAAGAGAACCGATTGGAGAGTTGCTCATTGCAGGTATTATCCCTGGAATGATCCAAATGATCATTTTTATACTCATTGTTGCATTGCTTGTGCGGAAGGATCCTTCATTGGCACCTGTAAGATCAGAACAGGGATCAACAAGAGAAAAACTCCATACGATAAAGAGTATTTGGCCATTTTTAGCGTTATTTCTAATTAGTATTGGCGGAATTTACGTAGGGGTTTTTACACCTACAGAAGCGGCTGGAGTCGGAGCGATGGGGGCCATGCTTTTTTCTTTTCTTTCAAGAAGATTGAATTGGCACAAGCTAAAACTTGCCTTTAATGAATCCGTAAAATTGACAGCATATATTTTTTTAATTCTTATTGGCGCTACGTTATTTAGCCAGTTTTTAACGATTAGCAGACTACCAGTGGAACTAACCAGTTTAGTTAGTCATTTGGAATTGAACCCATATGTTATTCTAATTGCTATTTTGTTGGCATTGTTTTTGCTTGGATGTTTTATTGAAGGTTTGTCGCTTATTGTGCTTACCATTCCCATTATCTATCCGATTATTTTAGAGTTGGGATTTAACGGTGTTTGGTTCGGTATCATTATGGTAATGGCAATTAATATCGGTTCATTAACGCCCCCACTTGGGATTAGTATTTTTGTAATTAAAGGAGTTGCTACAGATATACCTGTACAAACCATTTTTAAAGGCGCTATCCCGATGATTGCTGGGATGATAATTTGCGTACTGATCCTCATTGTCTTTCCTTCCATTGTCACTGTTTTACCGAGTTTAATGAGATGAATTATTAGCGAAAGGGGCTTTCAGGACATGAGAGCTTCTTTTTACAGAATAAGAAAGTATAAAATTAGGTGCTTGGAGATAACGAAATAACTGAATAGCCACGCCCGGCGCATGAGCCCAGCAACGATGCGACTTTAGAAATGCGCCCTACGATAAGTCCTCATCGGTTCGTCGCCTCACCGTGATTCCTTTATCTTTAGTTGATTCGTTCCATTCGCTACGTTGCTAAACGGGCGCCCCGCGCCTTTGTTCTTTTAGTATTTCAAGTTTTAGAAATTAGTATTCTCATTAAATATAGCATCATAGCTTGCGATAGTTTTTAAATTTTTCCGTACTTACGAGAGTGATCATGTTTGTCCAGCTTGTTAATAGCCTTAAGGACAAGGGAATCTATGTTAGCGACATCGCGCGTATAAAAAGTATTTATCTTTTAGGAAGCCTAAGATGGTAGCCTTTGTTAATGCTTCAACGGTGGGGTGCTTCCACCCTTCTTTATTGAAGATTGCTTGATCAGAAACGAAACATAACCTATCAAGTAAACTGCTGAGACTTCATTATGTTGCTAAAGCTTTGCAAAAATATGTTATGCTGAAATTAAGAACTGCAAGGGAGGATGCTGACGGTGAAAGTAAACATAATAGAGCTAAACGAGAAGCAACAATTATCTATAAATGAAATCGGGAACAACATTTGGATTGCTTCGGAAGCACAAAAAAAGAAATACGAAATTATAGATCAAGCAAATACTTTACAAACAAAGGGTATTATTGTTTTAAATTGTATTCCTGTTCATGATGAAAAAAGGAGACGTTTTGAAGAACGGTTTTTAAACCGGCCTAGATTAATAGAAAATGAGCCAGGATTTGTTGCAATTCGCGTATTACGCCCAGTACAAGATGACATATATATAGTCTTGACTCAGTGGCAGACAGAGGAGGCTTTTCGAAACTGGCAGGCATCTACTGCCTACCAACATGCACATAGAAAAAGAAAAACACAGCAAGGGATTGACCAAGAAACAGGTGTACTAAAAAACAAACCTTACCACAAGTTGTATCGACCAATTACTAATTAAATTATCGAGAAATAGCAGATTATGAACGAAAGAGGACTGTAAGTATGGTAAATAAACGACATGAAAAATTATATTTATTTGAAAAAGCATTAAACTATACTGGGGTTGGATTAATTATTACTGACCCTAATTTAGAGGAAAATCCGATTATTTTTGTAAACAGAGGTTTTACAGAATTGACTGGGTATATGGAAAATGAAGTAGTTGGGAAAAATTGCCGCTTTTTGCAAGGAACAGAAACAGATCCTTACAGTTTGGAGCGGATTCGTAAAGCAATACAAGCAAACGAATCGATTACAATACAGGTATACAATTATAAGAAAGACGGGACAGGCTTTTGGAATGAGTTATCGATTGACCCGATGTGGGTGGAAGAAGAACAAAAATATTACTTCGTCGGTGTGCAAAAAGATGTGACCAATGAGAAGGAGAGCGAACGACTATTACAAAATAGTTTGTTAGAGATCGAAAAGCTTTCAACGCCTATTGTACCGATTCGCGATGATGTAGCGGTCTTGCCGCTCATTGGAAATATGAATGATCAACGGATGGAAACAATGATGGCAACTATATCTACCTATATGGAACAAGCGAATGAAGAATATATTATTATTGACTTATCTGGTCTACACGAAGTAGATACATACACGGTATCACGTCTATTAAAGATTCACCAATTTATTTCATTAATGGGAAAAAAATTATTATTTGCTGGCATTCGTCCTGATATGGCATTAAAAACGGTGATTATTCAGGATACATTTAAAGATATGAATACGTTTAAAAATGTAAAGATGGCGTTGCATTTTATAGATAAGGAGAAAGAGGATAAATAGGTTACACGTTAACAAAGCAGAAGGCGACAACTACTCGAGCGTCTCCTTCTGCTTTTTTTGAACTTTTGTGTCTTGAAAATTCTTCCTAATTTACACTGGAGATTTCCAACTGCAAGGGTAGAGGCAGAGATCGCTAACATTCATTCTACTCTCCGCCTTTCCAACGTTTCCAGAAAGGGGGAGCTGTTTTTTGAAATTAATTCTAATCCTTAAAAATGAAAGGCTTAACTCTGTTAGCTCCATCGAAAAATGGAAGCGCCAATATTGTGTTTAATAGTAGATTATATTATGATGTACTATGGTAGAACTTTTATAATGAATTGTGAAAATAGTCACTTAAATAAAAAGTGTTATCAAGTATGAAGTAAAGGAGCTTATTATGAAAATAGGGATTGATAAAATAGGTTTTTACGCTCCGCATTTATATGTGGACATGAATAATTTGGCAAAAGCTAGAGACGTAGAACCGGCAAAATTCACCATTGGTATTGGTCAGGAAAAAATGGCTATTGCACCACTTACACAAGACGCAGTTACATTAGCTGCCAACGCAGCAATGGAAATTCTGGATGATGCGGATAGAGCTGCAGTTGATTTTGTTATATTTGGTACAGAAACAGGAGTTGACCACTCAAAAGCAGCAGGGGTTTATGTTCATCATTTACTGAACCTGCAACCTCATACGAGAACAGTAGAAGTAAAGCAGGCATGTTTTGGCGCAACTGCTGGTATTCAAATGGCAAAAGGGCATATTGCTTTAAATCCAGACAGTAAGGTTTTAGTATTAGCTTCAGATATTGCGAGATACGGGCTTCGAACTGGCGGTGAGGCGACACAAGGTGCTGGCGCAGTTGCCATGATCATTAGTAAGGATCCAAAAATTTTGGCACTTGAAGAGCCGTCGTCCTATTTAACAGAGGATGTGATGGATTTTTGGCGTCCGGTTTATTCGGAATATGCACAGGTAGATGGGAAACTTTCGAATGAAATGTACTTGTCGTTCTTTGAAAAAATTTGGAATGCATATAAACAAAAAACAGGGTTAGGTATTGGTGACTTTGCTGCTATTTGTTACCATCTTCCATATACAAAAATGGGATTAAAGGCTTTACGTACTATTTATGATCAAGGCACTGAAACAGATAAAGATCGCTTACTGGAAAACCTGGAATACAGTAAAATTTATAATAAACATGTCGGTAATATTTATACAGGCTCTTTATATTTAAGCTTTCTGTCATTGCTTGAACATCAAAGCAATCTAAATGCGGGTGATAGAATAGGGTTGTTTAGCTATGGTTCTGGAGCTGTTGGAGAGTTCTTTACTGGTCTTCTGCAACCTAATTATCAAGTCCATTTAAACACGAAACAACATCAGGATTTACTCGCGTCGAGAAAAGAAGTGAGTGTGGAAGAGTATGAACAAATCTTTGAAGCAAAATTGCCTAAGGATGGAACAGATTTTGAACTTGATGTAGACGCTGACCCAGCTAAAATAAAGCTTTCTGGAGTTGGTGGTCATATCCGTCATTACATGAATAGTAGTCAAGTGAAGGTTTAAAGAGGTATGAGCGGGCTTCTCGTGTATGGAGAAATCCGCTCGTTTTTTATGCATGCAATTTGCAGTAAGACTTGCTATTCCATAGTAAGTAGGGAAGCTCAGAAGATAAGTGGAAGATTCAACTGAAGTCACATATCCGCTTCTGTTTAATTAAAAATAGTAGGAAATAAGAGAAAACCCCAATTCATGGAGTTTTTACTGTTAAATAAATCGTTTGGATGACTGTTCTGACTATTTTCTTAGTCCAAAAGTTTACGAAAAACTTTGGCGTTTGGTTATTTCTTGAGAAATAGCTTCCGTTAATTCTGAAGTCATTTTAGGAACAAATGATTTTAACGCTGGATTGATCACAGGTCCCATTATTCCCCCTGCTTTGATATCCAAATGGCCGGTCATTTTCGTCTGGTCAGCGTTAATAGCCTTGGCATTAAATGCTCCACTACCGGTAAATTTTTCACTTAAGCCTTTCAAGTCAAATGTTACTTTTTCAGGCTTTTCCCATTTGGTGATAATCACCTTTAAATGTACTTTCTTATGAACGATACCGAGGTCGCCTTTGAACGTCCATGTCGATTCCTTATCGTTGATAATTTCATGATCAATATAACCAGGTACTAATGGCGCCCAATAGTTCATGTCGCTAACAAAATTCCACACATGTTCAATTGGCACATTTAGGGTAACCTTCTTCGTTCCACTAGGCATAAAATGTCTCAGCCTCCTTTTATTTATCTAGGTTTAGTAACAATTGGTATTAAATTTAGCAGCAACAAAATAGGATAAAGAAAATTCGCGCCTCATTTAAATAATTATAACGTACATCAACAGCTAATATAAAACAATTATTAAGCTATAGTTTATTTTATACCACAAATAAGCTATATTTAACCATATATCAATCGGAAGATAATCAATCTAGATGGAGAATAGGAAAAATTATGAACAATAGGTATAGTAATCGAGATTATTATTTTCACAAAAGGTGCTATTTACAGAAGAAATAGTGTAAAGCAAGTACACAACACAGTATAAGCAAGGCGAATAGTTAAGTCACAAGTAAGAACGAGCAACCAAGCATAGTATTCAAGCCTCAAGCTAGATCGAGCAACCGAGTAAGGGGAATAGTTAAGTCAGATCGAGTAAGTAAGCAAACCGAACGTTTAACTCACAAGCTGATGGGCACTAAGTAGAGAGCTCGAGCGAGCCTCGATCCAGCTATCCAGTATAAATCAAATAAAATGGCCGTAGAAGCAAACGGTGAAAAAGAAGGGAGTACGGTGAAGTGGGGATACTGATTCAAGGAAAGAATGTTTCCAAAAAAGTGAATAATAATTGTATTTTAGATCATATCGACTTTACCTTTTGTCAAGGCGAAGCAGTAGCAATTATTGGTACGAATGGTTCAGGGAAGAGCACGCTGCTTCGGCTTTTAACTGGGATTACGCATCCTTCGAGTGGTACTATTCAACGTGATAATTGTCGTATTGGCTATGTACCAGAACAATTTCCGGTAAATATGTCGTTTACAGCATTTGACTACCTTTATCATTTAGGGAGGATTGAAGGGCTATCCCGTGAAACATCGAAGAAGAGAGCCCGCCAACTTCTCAAGCAATTTGGTTTACAAGCAACGTCTAAAGTAATGAAGCTCTATTCTAAAGGAATGAGGCAAAAAGTAAACATCATGCAAGCATTGTTACATTCTCCCCGTCTGCTAATTTTAGATGAGCCATTATCGGGTTTGGATGATACCGCTCAATTAGAAGTCGAGTCTATTTTATATGAGCTAAAAGAAAAAGGACTGACCATCATATTCACCTGTCATGACGATATACTTTTAAAACGACTTGCAGACCGTATCGTCCATTTGCGAAATGGCAAGTTCATGGAAGCTACTGAAACAATTTTAGCAACAAAAGAAAACCCAGTTACGATTGAAACGACCCTTCCAGCTGACTATTTAGTACTGAAGCAATTTGACAACAACCCCAAAATAAATGCGATGCAAATACTTGCAAATAAAGTTATATTCAAAGTACACCCGTTAAAAAGCGATGAAATGATTCTTCAATTGATTCAAGCTGGTGTTTCCATAATTTCTGTTACGCAAACTAGACAGATTGACGTTTTTAATAAAGAGAGGGGGTAAAGGAATGAAAGCTTTAATTGTGTATCATTTAATAGCTTACATTAAATCTTATAATTACGTTGCGCCAATGAGCATTTTTATTATGATCCTAGTAGTCAATTATTCTATCTATCCTAATCCCGTTTTAGCAAGCTATGGAGCGACAGCTATCTATTTGTATATCATTGCAGCCTGGATTTCCCTTCGTTTTTTCCATACAGAAGATATAGTCCAACAACAAGTAACCATTCTCCATGCTGGAAACGATAAAAAATATTTTTGCAGTATGTACCTAGCCGCAGGTTGTATTGTGGCTCTGTTAGCTTTTGTTTCTATATTTTATCCTCTTGTATTTGGGATGTTTTCCAAGCAGGTAACGTTGCAGGAGCTTGGAATTGGATTTGCAAGGCATTGTTTATTAGGAATGGTTGCAATTACCTTAAGTGGAGTATTTTCTAGAGCAATCATTGCTAAAAAGATAAATTCCTGGTTAGGACTCAGCTTCATGCTTATTGTGTCCATTGCCTCTTTAGGGTTAGAACAACTAATACCGGGATATTGGAAATACATATTATTTATCCTTCCGCCAGTTTCAGAAATGGCTCTACTTATGAGAGAGCCATTAGACCTTCATGGCATTTTCTGTGTTTATTTATGGACCGTGGCATATATAGGTGTTATGGTGGCGGCGTTTTTTATTATTTATCGTCGTAAAAAGAAATTTTCATAAAAAACATGCCGTTCCAAGGGTGGTAGAGGAAGCTTTGACGTATGAACATAACCTATTTACCCTGTTCTTTGCTATATATATTACCAAACTTACTTCCTAAGCGTCTTCTTAAATTGTTAATCTTTTTATTCCGTATATAAGGTGCTGTAAGACTCCCATTTCAGAAGTTGGATAATCTGTACTGCAACAAGTCTAAGTGGGAGATAACAGCACCTAAATGCCTGATTCGTTCGTCTAACAATCAGTGGGGGGAATGAAAACCCTCACTGATTGAAGATTGCTTTATTGGATTTTTAGATAGAGGAGGAATACGTTTTTGTTTGATTTAACGACAATCGACTGGCTAATCGTTATACTATGTGCGTTATTTATCGGCTTTTCCAAATCAGGTCTTCCGAATTTAGTTATATTAGTTGTTACATTAATTATGTTTGTATTTCCAGCTAAGGAATCGATTGGAGTTTTACTTCCTATGCTTCTAATTGGGGATTTGTTTGCAGTTCTCTATTATCGTCGTAATGTTATTTGGAAATATTTAATATCACTTCTTCCATGGATATTACTAGGTATCATCAGCGGTTTTTTTGTTTTACAGCAAGTAAATGATGACCAGCTAAAGCCAATTATTGGTGCGATTGTACTCATTATGATTGGTTTAAAAGTCATTCGTGATCGATTTGGAGAACGCTTTAATCAGCTTTTACCAACTTCCTTATTTTTTACAATTATCATGGGAGTTCTCAGTGGCTTTACGACGATGGTAGGAAATGCTGCTGGTGCTATTATGACTATTTATTTGTTAGTAAAAGGTGTACCAAAGAGGGAATTTATCGGTTTATCACCGTCAATTTGATTAAAGTTCCTTTTTATAAGAATAAGAAAGTATAAACTTAGGTGCTTATGGATAATGAAATAACCGAATAGTCACGTCCAGAGCATGAGCCCAGCAACGATGCGACTTTAGAAATGCGCCCTACGATAAGGCCTCAGCGGTTCGTCGCTAAGGGGAAGGCCGACTAAAAACGGGCTTGCCGCCCAGACGTCGGCATACCCCAGTTTTAGTGGCATGATTCCTAAATCTTTAGTTGATTCGTTCCATTCGCTACGTTGCTAAACGGGCGCTTACGCCTTTGTTCCACTATAGGAAAGTATAAAATTTTTTGGTTTATAGTATAAGAAAAACAAAGGCTTCCGCCATAAGACTTGGCGACAAGCCAAGTTTTTCTAATTGTATTTAGGATTAATCAGCAGTTCATCATTCAGTTTGAATGTAATTCATGATTCCGATTATTTTATTGGGTGCCTTGTTAGGTGTTAGGATTTTGCCACTTATACCACAAAAAGTGTTCACTAGTTTAGTTTTACTATTGGCAGCTATAGGAGGAATATGTTTAGTATTTGGTTAACGTAATGAGGGGCTCCGGAAAAGTTGCTTGGGAAGCTCGAAAGTTGCTTAGGAAAGCCGCAAAAAATCCCACGCGAAATGTAGAAAGTAACATAATTCTATTCAGGGTTCATTTAATAATATTTACCTGATAAAGGCTAGTTTGCATGAAGCAATTGCATGAATGAACTAGATGAAAAAGCTATACATAATAGATCACCATAATAACAAGTGAAATAAAAATCTTACCTGCAAATTTCACTTGAATCTCCTCCAATCATGCGTGATTTGTTCACTTCTAGTATAAAAGTAACAAATCGTTGTTAATTCTGTATAAAAGTAGCGTAAATTATTTGTAAATATACGTAAGAAGAGCTGTTCAAAACGCTATTAAAATGAGACAAACCACATGGATTCTAATTTAATAATCTGAATGCCATGTGGCTTCCTTTAATAGGGGTCATTAACTTATACTGGAATCTGTTTTGCCAAAGAATTGAAAAACCAGAGGATATAGCAGTTGATTACGAATCTGTTGTATCATGTATGTCAATAAATTTTCTACTGGAATTGTTTTTGGGAATAATGACTTGCAAAATGCCATTGTTTAATCTCGCTTTTGTTTCTTTTTCAGATATAGCAAATGGAAGCGTAATGTTTTTTTCTGCTTTGCGATTGTAAGTGTCGTTATCAGTGTAAGAGTGATCTTCGGCGGTAATTCGTAATTGATTACCAAATATTTCAAGTTGAATTTGATCCCGTTTAAAACCAGGTAATTCGGCTTCTACAATTACATTAGCTTCTGTTTCACGGGTGCGAACGTTCAATGGCCGCTTAATTAGCGCATTGAAATTTTTGGCAGATTCGTTGAAGAAAGCGTCCATTTGCTCCATAATACCTTGAAAAGGCCCACGTTCTCCCCTTTTCCATCGATTATGATCCATTAGATCCCACCTCTTTCTTGCATATTTATTATTACTATATGCTGTGCTGTTCCAATCGTTTTGGGCGGGCGCATAAAAAATAGAGAATTCACTTAAATCAAATGCTAAGTATAGCAGCAAAAAGCTTGAACTAGATCGTAAAATCTTTACTAATGTATTCCTAGTATTTACATTCTAAATTTCATGATAAAAACAATAATTTTCCTGTTATTTCTATTGAATTACCTCTAAAATATGCTTTGTTTCTAAAAAATTTTAAGAAATATTTAATGGTTTAAATGCAATATATTGGAAGCGTTACCTTAGTTAATTTATAAGTAATTGTGATTAGTCATAAAATTATATATTAGAGTAAAATAGTCTAAATAAACGTTAATTATCAAAAAAAACAGTATAGACAAAAAATAATTCTGGTGATATATTAGTTATTATTCTTTTTAGGAGGGGATTCTCTTTGTTAACTAATCCACTAATAGCTACTGTACTTATTTTTGCTTTAATTGCACTGGGAGAATGGCTCTCCATTATTTCTAGAGCAAGGATTCCTATGTTGCTTACTGCAATGACAGGATTTCTTGTCCTGGTATGGACAGGGATATTTCCAGAAGATATTTTGGAAAAATCACAATTTGCAGCCTTAGGAGCGATTTTAATTGGTCCAGCAATCGTTCATATGGGGACGCTGATTCCTTTATCTTTATTAAGGAGTCAAATCAAAGCCGTCTTTATTGCATTAAGTGGTATAATCGTGTCAAGTGCGGTTATTTTGATTGTTGTTTCACTTATTTTTGACTATGCAACTGCTGTTGCCGGAGTAGGACCACTTAGTGGAGGAATTATCGCTTTAATTATTACTTATGAAGAACTTGCTGCAATTGGCAAATCTAGCCTTGTTGTTATCCCTGCATTGGTTGTTGCTTTTCAAGGTGTGCTAGGCATGCCGTTAGCACTAAACTTTATGCGTAAGTACGCATTAAAGCTACAGAAACAAATGGATGCAAATACATTTATCCCTATGGATGCAGGTTTGACGTATCCACAAGGGACGAGCAAGACAGATAAAATAAATCCATTAAAGCAAAGTTTAACGTTAAAGCTGTTTTACGTGTTTGTGGGTGCTGCAATTGGTGTTGCTCTTGGTGAAGTAACGCCGATTCATTATAGCTTATGGTGTCTGGCGATTGGCATTATTGGTTTGAAACTAGGGCTATTGGAAAGCAAATCTTTGGAACAGGCAAATTCATTTTCTATAACGATGGTTGCAATTATTTTTGTAGTTATTGGAACGATGGCAGGTGTGACCCCCCAAGAGGTTGTACAAAATCTACCTAGCATTTTAATCATTTTAATTTTAGGAACATTCGCAATCTCTGTTGGTGGATATGTGATGTCAAAGCTTGTAAAATGGGATCCTCTAAAAGGAATGCCTGTGGCTTTAACAGCGTTATTTGGATTTCCGGCAGACTACATTTTATGTGAAGAAGTTAGTCGCAGTGTCGCTAGAAATAAACAAGAAGAGAAAATTATATTTAATGAATTGCTTGCACCAATGCTAATTGGTGGTTTTACCACTGTTACGATAGCTTCTGTAGTTCTTGCAGGTATTCTGGTAAAAACATTGTAAAAGGGGGAAGCGAAATTGGCAAAGAAGCTAATAAAAAACGGAATTATTGTTGATGGCAATGGTGGAGAACCAATAAATGATGGAATTGTTGTAATAGAAAACGAAAAAATTACGTATGTTGGAAATGAAAGAGAATACCAATCGGATGGGGCGGAAACTGTAATCGATGCACAAGGAGGAACCATCTTACCTGGTTTTATTGATACGCATGTACACATGATGTTTGAATACTCCCCGATTGCTAAGCGGTTAGAGACGCCATTTTCATTTATGTATTACCAAGCAGCAAACTATTTAAAAGCAACATTACATGCTGGCATAACTTCTGTTCGTGACGCTTTAGGTGCTGACCTAGGTGTGAAAAAGGCTATTGAAGTTGGACTTATATCAGGACCGAGGATGCAATTAAGTATTAATGCATTGACGATCACTGGAGGTCACGGTGATGGTTATACAGTATCAGGGAATACAGTAGATTTATTAGCTTCTGATTATCCAGGAATGCCAAATGGTAAATGTGATGGGGTAGAAGAGGTTCGCAAAAAAACAAGAGAAATGTTGCGTGCTGGTGCGGAAGTCATCAAAGTTCATGCGACTGGTGGCGTGTTAAGCGCAACAGACCATCCTGAATTTACGCAATTTTCATTAGAAGAGCTGAAGGTAATTGTAGAAGAAGCCCGTTTTCGTAAAGGCGTTAAGGTGATGGCTCATGCTCAAGGTGCTGAAGGTATCAAGAACGCGGTAAGAGCAGGTGTTCACTCTATTGAACATGGGATTTTTATCGATGATGAGGCAATTGAACTGATGCTAGAGAATGGAACGTATCTCGTTCCCACGTTATTAGCTCCAGTAGCTGTATTAGAGACGGCAAAAGAAGTAGGAATGCCAGATTCGGCAGTTGCAAAATCAAAAGAAGTGATTGAACAACACCATGCAAGTATTGCGAAGGCGCATCAAGCAGGCGTAAAAATTGCCATGGGAACGGACGCTGGAGTTATGAAGCATGGGACCAATTTGCGAGAGCTAGGATTAATGAGGAATGCTGGAATGAGTACTATGGAGACAATCGTTGCCTCTACGAAAACAGCAGCGGAATGCTTAGGTTGGGACGAGCAGGTAGGAACCTTAGAAACTGGTAAACTAGCGGATATTATTGTTGTAAATGGAAATCCATTAGATGAAATTGATGCGTTAGCAAATAATGATACGATTCAAGTTGTTATCAAGCATGGGCAAATCGAAAAAAATATATTGAGCTAAATCTGTTAAAAAAGAACCTAAGTTCAAAATCCCTCTCAAAAAAAGTAAACCGTATGAAATCTAAATGGAAATGATTTTATACGGTTTTATCCGTATATAAGGTGTTGTAAGACTACCGCTTCAGGAGTTGGATATCTGTACTGCAACAAGTCTAAGTGGGAGATAACATTACCTAAATGCCCGATTCGTTCCTCTAACAATCACTGAGGGATGAATGGGAACCCCACTGATTGAAGATTCACTTTATCGTGCTTACATATAAGAATATGAATGACCATAATGCAATAATTGTCGAATATGGGGGAATATTGTTTGATAAATAATCGAATTTCGTTAACTATACTATTATTTAGAATTTTTCGTAGCTATTCTTTAAGGATAGACCTTTCTATAGCTGTGAGCGCTGCTGACCCCATTTAATCGGGCTATATCACAATTAAAGCCTTTTGACGATGTCGTCCATTTATTTATAAGCTTATATAGAATCCTATTTTTTAAAGGAAGGGAGAAGTGAGAGCATCCAAACAACCATTCGTACGACGTCAATTAACAGTAAAGTAGAACAACAATCACTTACATTTCGTATGCCTACAAAAAATGATGGGGCAGCAGTATGGGAATTAATTCACCAAATTGACAACCTGGATTTGAATTCTTCTTATAGTTATCTCTTATGGTGTGATATGTTTTCCGAAACATCCATCGTTGTGGAGGAGGAAGGAGAGGTCGTCGGGTTTATATCCGGGTTTATCCATCCGAATAAACCGAATACATTATTTATTTGGCAAGTGGCTGTAGAGGCCGCGCAGCGTGGAAAAGGTCTAGGTACACATATGCTGTTGCAGTTGTTAAATCGTAAGCGAATAGCACAGGTTCAATATATAGAAGCCACAGTAGCTCCATCTAATTTGCCTTCGCAGTATTTATTCTTAGGCTTGGCTAAAAAGCTAGATACAGAGTGCGTCGTTGGCAATTATTATACTTCGGTCGATTTTCCAAGAACAGGACATGAAGATGAGCAATTGTATAAAATCGGTCCTATTAGAAGGGCAAATAATAAATAAAAGGATGATTTGGTGACTACAACAGTAGTGAAAAATAATCGGATGCAAATATTTGAAGAATTAGAATCTGCAGTTAGAAGCTATAGCAGAGGCTGGCCAACTATCTTTGAAAAAGCAAAAGGCTATAAACTTTGGGATATAGATGGAAATATGTATATTGATTTCTTTGCGGGCGCAGGTGCGCTAAATTACGGACATAATCATGACACCATGCAGGAAAAACTGATCGCTTATATTCAAGATGATCATATTATTCATAGTTTGGATATGGGTACAACACCAAGAAAAACCTTTTTAGAAACATTTCATAACACCATTCTTAAACCCCGTAATCTGGATTACAAAATTATGTTTCCTGGACCAACTGGAACGAATACAGTAGAAAGTGCATTGAAAATTGCCAGAAAAGTAACCGGTCGCGATACAGTGATTAGCTTTACAAATGCTTTTCATGGCATGACGATTGGCTCTTTATCCGTTACTGGTAACTCGTTTAAACGTCATGGCGCTGGCGTTCCGCTTCATCATAGCGTATCGATGCCGTATGATAAATATGTGAATGATCAGGATTCAATTGCTTATTTAGAGCGGTTTCTAGAAGACAGCGGCAGTGGCGTTGCTTTACCTGCTGCAATTATTCTTGAAACAGTACAAGGAGAAGGCGGTATTAATGCAGCCAGTATAGAGTGGCTACAAAAGATTGCCTCTATTTGTGAGCGTTGGGATATTTTGTTGATCATCGATGATGTTCAGGCTGGATGCGGCAGAACAGGCACATTTTTCAGCTTTGAGCCAGCTGGTATAGCACCGGATATTGTCTGTTTGTCTAAATCAATTGGTGGCATCGGTCTTCCAATGGCGATTACATTAATCAAGCCAGAATATGATCAGTGGGGTCCTGGCGAGCATAATGGGACATTCCGTGGAAATAACTTAGCTTTTATTGCAGCAACAGAAGCCTTAACTGCATTTTGGCAGGATAATACATTTTCAAAATCTATTATCCAAAAAAGTAAACTGGTTAGACAGCGTATAGATCGTATCATCGATAAATTCCCATCATTACAGGGAGAAGCTCGAGGAAGGGGGCTTATGCAAGGAATTGTGATTCCAGAGCCTAATTGTGCTTCAGAAATTTGTAAGGCAGCATTTGATATCGGTTTAATTGTCGAGACGTCTGGTCCAAACGATGAAGTTGTCAAATTCCTACCGCCTTTAATTATTGATAAAGAGGGAATTAACCAAGGATTTGATATTTTAGAAGTAAGTATGGAGCATGTATTGAAAAAATAATAATCAATAGACAAAGGAGAGATATACCAATGATTGTGAAATCGCTTGACGACATTATAGGTACAGACGATGAAACATCGAGTGATAATTGGACGAGTCGCCGATTTATCATGAAAAAGGACAATGTGGGATTTAGCTTAAATGATACGCTTATTAAAGCTGGAACGACCAATTTCTTTTGGTATAAAAATCATATTGAGGCTGTTTACTGTATTGAAGGAGAAGGGGAAATTGAAAAACTGGAAACAGGTGAAATATATAAACTAAAGGCTGGAACGATGTATCTACTAAATGAACATGATAAACACGAACTTCGTGCTAAAACACAGATGCGGATGGTTTGCGTTTTTAATCCTCCTTTGGTGGGGACAGAAACACATACAGAAGAAGGTTATTATCCGTTATTAACCGAATAAACAAAATGGTTATAGGAGTTGCATGTCGCAGCTCCCTCTTTCATTATATGGTCGTGTGGCAATACTTTGTTTAGAGAAAACCTATCCAGAAATTCATTAACTAAGGATGTAGCCTCTATATGGAGCGTGTATAGTAGAAGATGTGTTAGAAACTTTAATCAACAGTAAACCTATTTAAAGATTAAAGGACGTTCATCAAGGAGGAGCAAGTTATTTAGTAAATCCTACATGGAATGTTACTTGTTATGAGCATTCGATAGGAGTACTGCTTCTTATAAGAAAGCTTGGTGGTAGAGTCGATAAAGTATGAAACAGAAAAAAAGCACCGATAAAGAATACGGGTATTACAATGATATTCCAAATGTTCATTAAGTTAACCACCTTTACCACCTACTAGGATAAAGGACGGCTGATTGTTTCCATTTTTACGCTGAGTTATTATAAGTCAATGTTTAACAAAGTGTAAGGGGATGATTGAAAATGGCAAAATACGAAGCAATAAGTTTAACTGGCTGATTGTGAAACATTTTCTTGCTTTGGGGCAATATTTAATAAAATTACACCACCAATTATCGCTACTAGCCCTAGCCCTGTTAAATAACTAAAAGGTTCTTCCCAAAGGACAATACCGATTAAAGCGGTTAACGCCGTTCCAACTCCTGACCAGATAGCGTAAGCTAAACTTAAGGAAATTGTTTTTAAGCTTAACGACAAGAAATAAAATGCGAAACCAAATCCAATGATAAAACTTATCGTTGGTAATAGATTACTAAACCCGTTAGATAGCTTCATCATCGTAGTTCCAAAAACTTCCAAAATGATCGCTATTATTAAATGCATATATCCTTTCATCAGCCATTCCTCCCATTATGTCCCGTTCGATATTCTTAAAGCAACCACTCCGCTAATTATAAGGATAAGTCCAATAATTTTTTGAATGTGAGCTCGTTCTTTAAATAGAACCATTCCTACAACGGCAGTTAACGCCGTTCCAACTCCTGACCAGATAGCATAAGCGGTACTTAATGGTATTTTTGTTAACGTTATAGACAACAAATAAAAAGCCATTCCCATGCCTAACACAACACCTAGGGAAGGAAAGAGTCGTTTAAAACCATGCGATACTTTTAACATGGTACTCCCAAACACTTCACTCACGATGGCAATCATCAAAAGGATAAATGGATTCATTCTCTTCCCCCCTATTTCGTCATTCTAAGTAGTCTTTCAATTACTTTCTCTCGTAGATCTTTATCTATCGGAGCCATATTTAACAGCTCCGAATAATAGAGTCCATCAATTGCCAGCCGAATAATACTTGCATCCACGGGATCTAATCTATCTTGTTCTACCTGTTTCTGCATATGCTGATATCCTTTCGCCATTCCTTCTGTAATATGAGGATCAAGCATGGAACTAGCCATAATACCTACATTAAGTTTAGCATTTTGATCAAGATCCCACTTGGACACTTTAACGAGGGCCCTTGTCCATTTCCCTTTTTCGTCAGGGTCTTTAGCAGCGTAATCATGAAAATGCTGCGTATATTGTTCAAAAATATAGTCAGCTAATCCTTTTAGTAATGCATCTTTATTAGGGAAATGATAAAGCAGCCCCCCTTTACTAATTCCAGCGTAGCTTGCTACGGCATCCAATGTTAACGAATGAAAATCATGCTCTAAAACAAACGCTGTACCGGATTTTAATATATGCTGTCGTTTCTTTTCAGCCTTAGATAACATATTTATCCCTCCAGGAACAAAGGCGCGGGGCGCCCGTTTAGCGACGTAGTGAATGGAACGAATCAACTAAAGATAAAGGAATCATACACTAAAACAGGGGTATGCCAACGCCTGAGCGGCATACCCGTTTTTAGTCGGCCTTCCTCTTTGCGACGAACCGATGAGGCCTTATCGTAGGGCGCATTTCTAAAGTCGCATCGTTGCTGGGCTCATGCGCCGGACGTGGCTAGTCGGTTATTTCGTTATCTCCAAGCACCTCATTTTATAGGTTCCTATACAATAAAAAAACCATCCAGACGGTTTTATTTAGAATTATATATGACTATAAAATAACTGTCAAAGATTTTTTCTCCCTTGTATTCTTTAAACTTCGCAAAAAAAGCAGCTGATCATTTCCATATATTGCTTTAGCCAGACGATAGAGTTTCCTTTATAATGGTAGAGGAGGTGATATATTGTATATTGGTTTAGTAGTATGTATTCTTGTTAGTTACTTATTAGTTAAAGGCTACCAAAATACACAGAAACTCGTCGTTAATGAAATTACGATAGATACAGACGATAGAGATAGTAAAGAAAATACGCTTCATATATTGCATATCTCAGATATGCATTTAGAAAACATCTCTGTTACTCCAGACCGTTTAATAGAAAGCATTGGTTCTCATAAAATTGATATAATCGCTCTAACTGGGGATTTTTTAGACCGGAAACGGAGTATACCCAAGCTAATTCCTTATCTAAAAGCTTTAAGTAAATTGCAACCAGTGTACGGTTCATTTGCTGTTTTTGGAAATCATGATTATGTGTTAAACGAGTCAAACTTTGTCAAGCTTAAGAATGTATTAAATCAATATGGTTTTCAAACATTGCAAAATGAAAATAGGCAGGTAGAGATAGATGGGAAGCAAATAAATATCGTTGGAATTGACAATTATTCCACGAAACATAGCGATGTGAAAAAAGCTTTCACTGGTATAAATCGAGGCACTAATTTAGTTTTAACCCATGATCCTAATGTAGTATTAACGATGAATGACTATCGATTTGATTATTTACTTTCTGGACACTTTCATGGAGGCCAAATTCATTGGCCAAAACCGTATCATCTTCGGAAAATGGGACAGTTAGTAAAGATGAATATGGTAAAAGGGCTTCATCAATTAAAGGGACGTCCATTTTATATTAGCGAAGGGCTTGGTCAAACCGGCTTTAATATTCGGATTGGCAGTCGCCCCGAGATAACCATTCATCATTTTTCAGTGAATAACCAGATAGAAAAGGCAATGTAGATATTGTAATAAAAAATCCAAATATCGTCAGTATCCCTTATTTGAATAACATGGACAAAATCTTGCTGCATGAGTTTCATTTTGTAAAATGTGGCAAGAGACTAGGACATAAGAAAATACTATATAGCAAAAGCCGAACAATTATAAATTGATTGTCCGGCTTGTTTGTTTAACAAAGGCGCGGGGCGCCCGTTTAGCAACGTTGTGAATGGATCGAATCAACTAAAGATAAAGGAATCATGCCACTAAAACAGGGGTATGCCGACGTAGACGTCTGGGCGGCAAGCCCGTTTTTAGTCGGCCTTCCTCTTAGGGACGAACCGATGAGGCCTTATCGTAGGGCGCATTTCTAAAGTTGCATCGTTGCCCGGGCTCATGCGTCGGACGTGGCTAGTCGGTTATTTCGTTATCCACAAGCACCTAATCTTACCTTTATGGTACTAACAATTAGTGGGGGAGGAATGAAAACCTCTACTGATTGAAGATTAACTTTATAGGGATGAAGAAAAAACTCCACCTGAGAAGTTTCGATTCATGGTATGATAACCTTATTGCTGTTGAAAAGGTAGGTTAATCACCATGGAAGTTATTACTGGTAAATTATTGCTCATTTTTCTGTTTATTTTCATTATACATAGTATTGAAACATTGGCTTATGCTGTTCGTTTATCAGGGGCGAGGGTGAAAATGATTGCCTCTGCGCTTGCGTTATTTAATGTTATGGTTATAGTATCTCGTTTAGCGAATATGATGCAACAACCGTTTACAGGTAGTTTAATAGATACAGCACCACCTGAGCATGCGCTTCAAGTTGTAGAAGAGCAATATCGGATTTTAATTGGAGCTTCCACGGCTGGTACGATAGCTGGAATTATCGTTTTTCCGACATTTATTGCATTGTTTTCTCGGGCCATCATACACTTAGCTAATGAAAAAGGATCGATCCCTGCACTTATTCAAAAAGGGTTATCGATTGAATTTTTTATGCGAGGGTGGAAGCATATCCGTTTACCAAAACGAACAGATATAAAAGGGTTGCGGATAAGTGACATTCCGGTGAAATTATTTCTTATAAATACAATCATTACGGCTATTTATACGATAGGTGTACTAGCAGCCTTATATGCATCATTGCTTGTGCCAGAACGCGCCGCGACAGCAGTAATGGCTTCCGGCTTAATTAATGGAATAGCGACGATTTTGCTAGTAGTGTTTGTCGATCCAAAAGTTTCTGTTTTAGCAGATGATGTTGTCAATAACAGAGGGAGCTACCGAACGTTAAAAGGAGTTTCACTTATGATGGTCAGCTCGCGTTTGCTAGGTACATTGTTAGCACAAGCGTTATTTATTCCAGGTGCAAAGTATGTGGCCTGGTTTACGAAATTTATTGTTTAGAACACAAACCTTGCTTTCTTTCAGGGTGTTTGTTTCCCCGAAATGTAAGATGCCGTAAGACGCTCATTTCGGGGAGTGAGCGTAAATACAAGGAAGTTGGGGTTAACGATGACTAAATTCATGTTTTCGTTCAATGGCACTTAGCTCTTATCCTTACAGTACTAAAAAATCAGTGGGGGAGGAAAGAAAACCTGATTTGGTTTTAATTTATTTCAAATTAACATCGCTATCATTAAAATAAATAACGTCCCATCATCATAGTGCCAGGTGGCTTGAAAGCGAGTGAGTAAGATCAAATCTTTTTTGCTTGGCGTAATTCTGATAATGGACTGACCAGTCGATGTGGATAATTTTTCCATCAAGGGTAATGCAAGGTCGTTCACTGGTAGAAAATGTTAGAACCAATCGTGCTTATCAAATTTAAAGATCAAGCTTACAGTTAATCCTTCATAGGTAATTGTTACTTTTACATGTTGATGATCCATTTCCTTCCAGTCGATAAAACCGTTTATGATGGCGTTTGGCAATCAAAAACCCTCTCCCAAATTAGTGATAAGTTTTCCTTTATCCATATATATCAGAACTAGTCTGGTAAAATATAGTTATCAGCCCTCAATAAATCCTTTTCCATCTTGAAAACAATCATATACTTCAAATGGTATACGAACAAAGGCGCGGGGCGCCCGTTTAGCAACGTAGTGAATGGAACGAATCAACTAAAGATAAAGGAATCATACACTAAAAACAGGGGTATGCCGACGCCTGAGCGGCAAGCCCGTGTTTAGTCGGCCTTCCCCTTAGAGACGAACCGATGAGGCCTTATCGTAGGGCGCATTTCTAAAGTCGCATCGTTGCTGGGCGCTGAAGCCGGACGTGGCTATTCAGTTATTCCCTTATCCCAAAGCAACAAATCTTATACTCCCTCTATATACTAACGTTTTCTCTTGTTTTCTTTGTTTTTCTTAGAATTTCATTTTGTTTTTTACTCATCAACAATATGTTAAGACCGTGTAGGAATCATTTTTAATGTAGAAGGGTGCACTTAATAAGCCATCCTTCTTCTTTTTGAAAAAAATGGAGATTATTACTGCCTATGATCGCACTCGTTTCCCTATAAAACAAAAAAAGACGATTGACTGTGCAGGAAGCCTTGGACAGTAATGCGGATAGTTTACTTTCATAGGGGGCTTTGTTTTATCTTGAATCAAAGCTGCATGATTCGTGTAAACTTTCGCCGAACCAGTTTTTCCAGTTTGCAAATAACCACCATGCTCAAAAAATGTTTGAACTGCTGATGGAAGATGTTTATTATCTGATAGGGTAAAAGAATTTCGGTCTTTTTCTTTTCCAGCTCCGCACAGTGCTTCGTATTATGCTGAAATGCTCGATATGTTTTGGAATAAGGAGACTTGAAAAACAAAACAATTAGGAGTAAAGTTACAAGCAAGATTAACCAGAACATCATTATTTCTCGTCTTTTCAACGAGCTTATCATTGCCTGTGAGATCGTTAATGTTGTGATTGTATTTCCTCTTCTATTTTAGAAAAAGGGGAGCTAGTCATAAGACACATAGCATACCCTAAAACCGATAAGAAGTATGGTGCAGGAAAGCTTGTTATGAAAGAGCCATACCCTTGTTTTTGAAGGTCTTTTGAAAGAAGAACTACCTATACATTAATGGCAAACAAAATAAAAAATGATAACCACAAAATGGTGCGATTTCTAAAGCATCGTAAGAGAATGTGATTTTTGCAAAGAAAAGGATTCTTACTTCATCCGCAATGATGACAGATTCTAATGATGAAGAAAAAGCAATGATCTGCTGTTCCTCTGATTAGATATTCCAAAAAACACTACTTCAAGAGTTATAGTCGATACGAAGTGGTTAGATAGCAGCACATAAATTCCCGATTCGCTCAGGACTATCATTCAGTTATGGATGGAATAAGATTCCTACTGTATGAAGTTTTACTTTATAATAGTTGAACTTGTCGTATGTATACTTCAATTAAAGGTATGGAGAGTAGAAAATGAAGCTAAGTAGAAGCAGATTATTGGAAACATTAAAGCAACAAATTAGAACAAATAAACATATTATTGGTGTTGCAGCAGGTTCTGGGCTTACAGCAAAATATGCGGAACAAGGAGGGGCGGATTTTATCTTAGCCCTAAGCTCGGGAAGATTTCGTCAAATGGGGGTAAGCTCTTTAGCTGGTTTTACAGCATGTGCAAATAGTAATGAAATTGTGATGGATTTTGCTATCCGGGAGTTATTGCCGATTGTAAATAAAATTCCAACTATTTTCGGCTTATTTGCTACAGATCCGACGATCCATATAGAAGATTATATCAGACGGATAAAATTGTGCGGTTTTGCTGGAATAAATAATTATCCGACTGTCGGTTTAATTGATGGTCAATTTCGAGAAGCCTTAGAAGCACAGGGTCTATCTTTTGCAAAAGAGGTTGCAGCTATTCAAATAGCGAACCAATTGAATTTATTTACGGTAGCATTTGTATTTAATCAATCGCAAGCAATCGATATGCTTAAAGCTGGAGCGGATGTGATTTGTGTCCACCTAGGTTTAACAACGGGTGGAGTATTAGGAGCAAAACAAATTCAATCCTTACAGTCTGCTAAGAGGTTAGCCGTAGATATTTTTAACGCGTGTGATGAAGTAAATCCGAATGTCATTAAAATGGTATATGGTGGTTCTATTAGCCGACCGATTGATGTGCAGTTTATGTATGATGGCACAGACATAGACGGATATATTGGCGGGTCGGTTTTTGAACGTATTCCAGCTGAACAAGTAATTACCACTGTAACGAAATCATTTAAAGAAACGTATAACGTACAATATGAAGCTTCTATTCAAAAGATTATGGAAGGCTTTGCAAATAAAAAAGATTATGTTGATTTTATAAAGGATTACATAAGCCATCATTATATGGAGGAAATTACATTAAATGATTTGGCAGCTATTTTAAACTTATCCAGAACTTACGTAAGTACGTTATTTAAAACAGAAGTCGGGGTTCCATTTGTGCAATATTTAGTTGATTTTAGATTAAATCGGGCAATTGAAATGATGCAGGAAGAGAAGCTTCCCTTGGTAACGGTTGCTGAAATGGTTGGTTATCCTAATTACGCGCAATTTAGCAAAATATTTAAAAAAAGAAAAGGAGTTCCGCCAACACAGTTCTTAAAAAAATAAAGTGAAACTTCAATCAGTGGGGTTCTTTTTTCGATTGCTGATCGTTTGTACTACGGATATGACCAATAATCTTCTAAAGATATTAGGTATTTCGTGCCAGTTGAATTTCTCGCTTTCCTACAAGTGTTTACCTTGTAAGTTGGAAAGGCATGTCTTACTTCCAGTTATATGATAAATAAAATTACCTTTTTTCAACGAAAGCTTTGAATATATAAGGAAAGGCTTACAAATTATTGGATGAAAGTGAACAAAAAGACAAAATCAACATACATAACTACATTAATATTTACTAGCGAAAACGGTATCATATATATGAAAGGAAAAACATTGAACAACCATTATTTTCGTTTCGATATGATGCCGTTTTCTTATTAATGTAAAAGGAGAGAGTACATTGACAAATACGATTGCTTTAGCAGGAACGTTTGATACAAAAGGGAAAGAGTTTTTGTATGTCAAAGAACTTATTGAATCTTTAGGGTTTCAAGTATTGACGATCCACACAGGTGTATTTACGCCTCAATTTGAACCGGATATTTCTAATGAAGCGATCTTTCAAGCTGCTGGAGAAAATATGCAAGCAATTGTAACTGCAAAAGATCGTGCAAAAGCAACACTTGCTCTGTCTAAAGGAATGGAAGTTTTATTACCGAAGCTCTATGAAGCTGGAAAATTTGCCGGAGTGCTTTCTTTTGGAGGATCAGGAGGGACCTCTATTGTTACTCCTGGGATGAGAGCATTGCCAATTGGAGTTCCAAAAGTGATGGTGTCAACGGTTGCTTCTGGTAATATAGCACATTATGTTGGGACAAGCGATATTATGATGTATCCATCTATTGTTGATGTGGCTGGATTAAATCAAATATCTACAAAGATATTTACCAATGCTGTTTTCGCAATTGCTGGAATGTTGCAATTTAAAAATGATCAAGAAATAGAAAAGAAACCACTTATTGCGGCCACCATGTTTGGCTTAACCACACCTTGTATTAATTATGCAAAGGAGTATGTGGAGAAACAAGGCTATGAAATGCTCGTTTTTCATGCAACTGGAGTTGGCGGGAGAACAATGGAAAGCCTTATTGAGGATGGATTTATTGAAGGTGTACTGGATATAACTACAACAGAATGGGCTGATGAGCTAGTTGGTGGTGTTTTAGCGGCTGGTCCAAATCGATTGGAAGCAGCAGCGAAAAATCATATTCCACAAGTAGTTTCTGTTGGCGCTATGGATATGGTTAACTTTGGACCTTTTGAAACCGTTCCCGAAAAATTTTCAGGTCGCAAGTTTTACAAGCATAATCCAACTGTGACGTTAATGCGCACAAGTGTGGACGAGAATAAGCAAATTGGAAAAGTCATTGCTAATAAATTAAATCTGGCACATGGTAGTACTGCTTTAATCCTTCCTTTAAAAGGGTTATCTGGACTAGATGTAGAAGGGCAACCATTTTATGGACCTGAAGAAGATCAAATGTTATTTCATACATTAAAAGAAAACGTAGATCAAACAAAAGTACAAGTAATTGAATTGGAGCAGGCGATAAATGACCGAGCTTTTGCAGAAGCAGCTGCAGAGAAATTAATTCAATTAATTGAAAAGAAAAAAGGAGTGAACTAATATGTTAACTAGAAAAGAGATCATGCAACGATTTAATCAGCAAATCAATCAAGGTAATATTTTGCTTGGAGTTGGAGCTGGTACTGGAATTACTGCCAAAAGCAGTGAAGCTGGTGGAGCAGATATGTTAATTATCTATAATTCTGGTCGCTACCGCATGGCAGGTCGTGGTTCTTTAGCAGGGCTGCTTTCTTATGGAGATGCGAACCAAATAGTAGTAGAAATGGGAAGTGAAGTACTTCCAGTTGTCAAAGATACTCCTGTTCTTGCAGGTGTTAATGGGACAGATCCATTCCGAGTGATGGAAGTATTTTTAAAGCAGCTGAAAGATCAAGGCTTTAGTGGGGTACAAAATTTTCCTACTGTAGGCTTAATTGATGGTATTTTTCGTCAAAATCTAGAGGAGACTGGCATGGGTTATGATTTAGAAGTAGAGATGATACGCAAAGCTCACGAGCTGGATATGCTTACTACTCCTTATGTATTTGATGAAGAACAGGCTAAAAAAATGGCTGCTGCTGGAGCAGATATGCTCGTAGCGCATATGGGGTTAACGACTAAAGGTACCATTGGTGCCAAAACAGCCCTAACATTAGATGATGCGGTAGAACGGATTCAAAAAATTGTTGATGCGGGTAAGTCCGTTAACCCAGATATTACAGCTATTTGTCACGGCGGTCCAATCGCTGAACCAGACGATGCAGCTTATGTGATTAAAAGAGTCGACGGTATTGTTGGGTTCTTTGGCGCTTCCAGCATTGAACGCTTTGCCGCAGAAAAAGGAATTAAGGAACAAGCAGAGGCATTTAAACAAATTCGTAATTAGATTTTAAAAACAGATATATATTCAATTTCAATGGATAGGAGCAAAAGGTGCCTTGAAATATTTGTTTGCAACTATCCTTATTTTCTTAACTTTATTGTAATAAATTGAAGTGGTCCTGCGCATAATGAGTGTAAATATGAAGAAAGCTAGGTGAAAAGATGGAAGTGAATGATAACTTTCAACCAGGCGAAGTAGTTTATATCATTATTCGCAATCCACATGCTCAAAATGTTGCCCATATTCAACAAGCTGCAGTCGTTGAAAACCCGGAACGCCAAAATGAGCTGGCACTATTTGTTTATGAAACGTATTATCCTTTAACGGAGGAAGTAGCGGTATATAAATCTGCCGATGAGGCAGAAGCAGCTTACGCGACTGCGTTCGGTGTCCCAGATCAGGAAGGTTATTATGGTTAAGCCGTTCGTACCGCAGCTTGTATATGTGGAGCCAAAAGCGTTGGAATACCCTTTAGGAAAAGAGCTTATTACAAAATTTGAAAATATGGGAATTGAAATAAGGAAAACTACCTCTCATAATCAAATTCGTAATTTACCAGGAGACAATCATTTTCAAAGGTATCGTGTAGCTAAATCTACTTTAGTGGTCGGTCTGCGAAAAACATTGAAATTTGACACGTCAAAGCCTTCCGCAGAGTATGCTATTCCGTTTGCAACTGGCTGTATGGGGCATTGTCATTATTGTTATTTACAAACAACAATGGGTAGTAAGCCATATATTCGTACGTATGTTAATGTAGAAGAAATATTTGAAGCTGCCGAGGGGTATATGGGCGAACGCGCTCCTGAAATCACTCGATTTGAAGCATCTTGTACGTCTGATATTGTAGGTGTCGATCATTTGACACATACGTTAAAGCGAGCGATCGAATTTTTTGGACAATCGGAGTATGGACAGTTGCGATTCGTTACCAAATTCGCCCATGTAGACCATTTACTCGACGCAAAGCATAATGGAAGAACGCGCTTTCGCTTCAGTATTAATGATGATTACATTATTAAATATTTTGAACCTGGCACGTCACGACTTCATGAACGAATAGAAGCAGCAGTGAAAGTGGCAGAAGCTGGCTATCCATTAGGATTTATTGTAGCGCCAATTTACTTACATGAAGGCTGGAAGTCCGGTTACCACGAGATGTTTGAAAAACTAAAAGATATGCTACCAGAAAAAGCGAAAAAAGATATGACTTTTGAACTGATTCAGCATCGTTTTACAAAGCCAGCTAAACGGGTTATTGAAAAAAATTACCCGATGACAAAGCTGGAGTTAGATGAAGCGAAAAGAAAATATAAGTGGGGACGTTACGGAATCGGCAAATATGTATACAAAGATGAGGAGCAGGCTGATATAAAAGCAACATTAGGTGGATATATCGAAAAGCTTTTCCCTAACGCAAAAATAGAGTATTTTACGTGAAATAGTGAGTTGATTTTGGAAGGTACTTCATCGTCGCCAACGTATTAAAGAGAGAATAGAGACAATAAAACTAAGGTAAACAGGAACAAAGGCGCGGGGCGCTCGTTTAGCAACGTAGCGAATGGAACGAATCAACTAAAGATAAAGGAATCATGCCACTAAAACTGGGGTATGCCGACGTCTGGGCGGCAAGCCCGTTTTTAGACGGCCTTCTCTTAGAGACGAACCGATGAGGCCTTATCCGTAGGGCGCATTTCTAAATTCGCCTAGTTGCTGAGCTCATGCGCCGGACGTGACTAGTCGGTTATTTCGTTATCCCCAAGCACCTAATTTTATAGTATCCTATACAGCAACGAAAAAAGGCTACTCAGTGTGATCAGGTAGCCTCCTTTAAAAAGGCATAAAGTTAGAAACAAATATGAATTCCCTTCGCTTTTAAATTATCGATACATTCACGTAAATATACTTCATCATGTTCCGGATAGATCGGTCGCTTTTGAGGGGCTTTCCCTTCTGGCGCATATAAACTATCCTCTGTATGCTGGCTACAAGCTTTGCCACGATAAAATGGATTTTCCCACAAAGGGTCAACGCAGTATCCCCTTGTTTTCATTTCATCCATAATCAATTGATGGTATAAGAAGAGGCGATAAGGAGAATAGTAAAATAAATAATTGACGGTTGCATGCTTTTTCCCCCAGCCATTGCCACGTAAAGCACAGCATTCTCGATGTTGACCTAATAATTGTTGTCTCGGTAGTTTTGTAATTAGTTTTTCATGCCAAAGTCTCATCACATCTTCCTTCTAAACGGTAAATTTTATTTGTTACGACCGTTTATCCCCGTATATAAGGTGCTGTAAGACTCCCCACTTCAGGAGTTCTGTATTGCAACAAGTCTAAGTGAGAGAAAACAGCACCTAAATGCCCTATTTCGTTCAGAGGCCCTTAGGTCATACCATTACGGTACGAACAAGCCGTGGAGGAGGAATGTCCCCCTCCTCTTATTAAGTATTACTTTATAATTGTAATACATTGTCTTTATCATTGCGAATTATTTTTGGACTAAAGGATGGTCTGGGGTAAGCAACGGAAGGGGTAGAGCATCCATTTGAGCAGGTAGCAGAAAAAAATCGAGCAAGTATTTGTTAATTTGAGCATACAATAGTTTAGAATGAGTAAGCTCTCGTTTTAAATTCGAGCAAAGGTTCAGATGAAGCAAGCATTTAGCGACTCGAAGCATAAAAAAGATCAGCACGTACACATAGCAATAAAATAATCTATATTTATGTAATCGTCAACAGAATAATAAATCGGTTACAGCCTTCTTAGGAAAACAATTTTTATGGTGGAGAAGCTGATGTATGATAAAATGGCATTATGGTAAATAAAAGAAGTTTTGGAGGGTATGCGCATGATCATAGACTATTTTCTTACACTACATCCAGTAATTCAAGCACTGATTGCAACTTTATTTACATGGGGAATGACAGCACTTGGCGCGGCTCTCGTTTTTACAACCAAAAATTTTAATCAACGTTTTATGGACAGCATGTTAGGTTTTGCAGGCGGGGTAATGATTGCAGCTAGCTTTTGGTCGCTATTAGCACCAGCGTTGGAGATGGCTGAAGCAAATGGCAATACGCCATGGATCCCTGCTGCTGTAGGTTTTATGTTTGGTGGGATTTTCCTTTGGGGGATTGATAAAATATTACCCCATTTGCATCCTACTTCACCAATCCAAGAAGCAGAAGGGATTCATCCGAATCGTAAAAAACGAAGTACGCTACTAGTTTTAGCGATTACGATGCATAATATCCCAGAAGGTTTAGCTGTTGGTGTGGCGTTTGGTGCTATTGCAGCAGATCTACCAACAGCAACCGTTGCTGGAGCTGTAGCCTTAGCAATTGGAATCGGGATTCAAAACTTCCCAGAAGGAGTTGCGGTTTCCATGCCACTGCGCAGGGAAGGAATGTCGAGAAGAAGGAGTTTTATGTACGGGCAGTTTTCAGGAATGGTTGAACCAATTGCAGGTATCATAGGAGCTTTGGCTGTAACCTTTGTTCAGCCTTTATTGCCATATGCATTAAGTTTTGCTGCAGGAGCCATGATTTTTGTGGTAGCCGAAGAGGTCATTCCTGGCTCACAAGAACAAGGGAACCGTGATTTAGCCTCCATGAGTTTAATGATTGGCTTTACAGTTATGATGATATTGGATGTTGCACTTGGTTAGAAAAGGACTAGGGAAAAAATCCTTCATAGAATTAAAAATTGCAAAAGCTCCGGAACCACTTAATGGCGATCCAGGAGCTTTTTCGCTATATGAAAGTGAATGTAGTTTTCTCAATTCTTCATTGCTAAAAGCTACAAATTATGTCTTCGAGCGTCTGTTTAGAGGATTGCTGTCTTGTTGTTGACCATTAAATGAATAAAACGAAGCAGCTGATGATAATAAAGAAAACGGGCTGAATATATGTGAGCATTTTAAATATTCTATGTTCGTTTTTTAAAAAGCTCAACTGTCAAGCGTAACAGGAACCCATCCCCTAACACTATTGATTAGCCAAATACGTGAACAGGATTCCAAATCCTTAATCGTAATGATTTTTTCGCTAATCATTCCTTTTTCAATAGCATGTTGACGGAAGGTTCCTGGTAATAACCCGCAATGTACTGGCGGCGTGTAGAACGCACCGTTCATTTCTACCACGACATTTCCAATTGTAAATTCCGTAACTTCTAACTCTGCATTCCATAACAGAACATCATCTGCATCTGGATGATCTTGTAAGAACGTGTGATACATTTCTCGGTTAGTCGTCTTATGATAATAGAAAGGATTGCTTTTATCGATTGCCTGTTGCGCGAGTTTAACTTTTAACGTTTGCAGATTTGTTTTTATAGGCTGTACATCAGAAGTGATCTCACCTGTATTGGCTAATAAAACACGTAGTTTATATGTCCCAGTATTCCATTGCGTAGCAATTTGTTCTAACTTCAATTCCATTTTTGTTACTTCAAATGGATACGAAAAAAAGGCTGCCGACTTTGCCATTCGCTTTAAATGATAATCAAGCAAAGAAAATTTTCCGTTTTCTAAACGAATACTTTCCAAAAGTTCAAAGTCGTTCATCTGTTTTTTTAACACAAGTGTTTTAGACAGCATTTCTTCATACTCTTCTTCGCTTGTAGAGTCCCATGTAATCCCGCCACCAACCCCATAAGTGGCCTCACCACTAACATTGTCAATCAATACTGTTCGAATTGGCACATTAAAGATAGCTTCTTTTTGAGGCGTCATATATCCAATGGCTCCGCAGTAGATATTACGTGGAGCTGTTTCTACTTCGTGGATAATTTTCATTGTGTTTACTTTCGGCGCACCAGTAATTGATCCACAAGGAAATAATGCTTTAAAAATAGCAGTAATATCTGGTTCTACTTCTGCTGTAACAGTTGAAGTCATTTGAAATACCGTTGGATAGCGTTCAATCGTAAATAATTGAGGAACATGAACAGTGCCGGGTTTCGCAATGGTACCTAGGTCATTTCGCAATAGGTCAACAATCATAACATTTTCAGCTCGATTTTTTTCTGATTGGTACAGCCATTCAGCAATTGCTTTATCCTCCTCTAATGTATTCCCTCTTTTTGCTGTACCTTTCATCGGTTTGGTAGTAATCAAACCAGCTTGCAAATGGAAGAATAACTCCGGTGAAGCAGATAAAATTGAGTGACTGCCAATATGTAAATAGGCGCAATAGTTCGCTGCTTGTGATGCGGTTAATCGCTGATAATATCCAAACGTATCACCAGCAAAACGGCTGAACATTGGAACAGTATAATTCACTTGATAAGTATCACCATTTTCAATATGATATTTAATCTGATTGATATTCTTTTTATACGCTGAAGCAGTTATGGGAAGTTTCCATTCATCAATTGTAAAAGGTCGTGCCTTCCATTTTTGAGCTGGTTTCGCTTCTGAAAAAATACCAAACCATAATAGCGGGAACTGATCACTGTTGTGAACTTCAAATGCACGGTCAAATGCTGGAGCAGCTTCATAAGCAAGAAATCCTGCTGCATAGTAACCAGCTTGGATATATTGTTCAATCGCTTGTAGACAAGGAATTACTTCAGATTGTTCATATGTAGAAATAATGGTAATTGGATCTGTAAATGAAATAGGGTTTGTATTACTAAAGTCAAAGCGTAAATAAGGGTTATGTTGCTTCATTTTCTAAACCATCCTTCATAGCGAAAAAATTCTTTAACAATTCGATTCCACATTCTGATAGAATCGCTTCTGGATGAGCTTGAATCCCTTCTATAGGATATTTTTTATGACGAAGGGCCATTACTACTCCATCTTTCGTAGTTGCACTTGTTTTCAAACAAGCTGGGATCGTGGCTTTGTTCACGATTAAAGAATGATACCTTGTCACCGCTAGCGGGTTCATTAAGTTGTGAAACATTCCTCGATTATCATGGGTGATGAGGGATACTTTGCCATGCATTGGTTCTTTTGCTTTTTCAATCGTAGCGCCAAATGCTTGGGCAATCGTTTGATGCCCGAGGCATATTCCAAGTATAGGGAATTGTTGATGTAATTTGGCAACAACTTCTAAGCAAATGCCAGCTGAATTTGGCGTACCAGGCCCAGGAGACAGGACGATCGCTGTTGGCTGCATATGTTGTATTTCTTCTACAGTAATAGCATCATTTCTTACGACATGGACTTCGAAATCTAGCTGTTTGATATATTGGACTAAATTAAAGGTGAATGAATCATAATTATCTATCATAAGGATCATTAAAAGCTGCTCCTTTCATTTGCGTATATTAGTATAACATAGGTGGGAAGTGGTTTAGAGTATTCGAAGCAGCGAAATAAATTACTTATGATTTAGCGTGCATTCTTGGTATAATGTACTATTTTCTCAGCTTATCCCGTATATAAGGTGCAGTAAGACTCAAGAGTTAGATAATCTGTCCAAGAAGTCTAAATGGGAGATAACAGTACCTAAATGCCCTATTTCGTAAGAGTTTTTTAGGTCATACCATTACTGTACTAACAATCAGTGGCTAAGAAAATAGCCCCTGATTAAAGGATCGCTTTATCCCTCAATGAAACGCAACCTTATTTTGGTGTTGCAGCATCTGTGGCGGTATTTCTACGCTTGACGAACGTGATGAGAAAGATTCCATTTTTCTGTATTGTAAACTTTAAGCCATATATTTCATATTTACAAAAACTTCTGAACTGCTAAGCACACCTTTTATGCGTTTAAAATTTGTGTCTCTTCCTTGCAGCCAACGATCAAAGTCAAACATAAAAGGTTCTCTATTTCCTCCTAATGCAAACCAGGCATTTTTCGTTTTTGGTAAATATAATGCAGTATGCAGTGTTCCCGCCCAAGCTCCGTATTTAGTAGAAAAAACACCGTACTCTGTGCGGTTAAACATTTGAAAAGCCTGATAGGGATTAAAAACGTTCACTGATTGCTGTTCAATTGCTCGATAACGTCGAAGCGAATCGTCCATTCGGAATCGGTTTTCATTGGTTAATTTTTGAAAGTGGTTGGTACAAATAGAAGATTCTTGTACAACAACTGCTCGTGGAGAGGCTTCAACAACCTTCTTTTCTCCATGTATATCTAGTAATACATAACTAAATGTATGCCGATGTGGAATTTCTTTTAACAAGTTAATTGCTTCTTGAACATTCCGGCAGGATTCCAAAATAATCCGGCCAATCATATTGCATAAAAATCCATCACTTGACTGTTTGCGATTAATAAAGTTATAGCCCATCACTAATCCATGTTCATTCATCCCATCCGTGCGCCCAGTGATTTGCATCGTAGGTCCAATGGTGGCGTATCCAACATCTGTTGGTTGATACATCAAGTAACGTCCTTCATAGGTAGATGGTGCATTATCATAGTTCCGTACCATATAATGAGCCTCCGTGTAAATCGAACAACCACTGCGTCCATATTCCAGATAATAGCCGCCAAATTCTTGAATGGCTTCCTGGATATTCATTTTTAATGCGTCCGCTAACCCATGCAATTCTTCCCAAATACCTGGTGCATAATGGTGTAACAGCTCTTTTATTCTATGATGGTCAATGATAAAATGACGATCCTTTATCGGTCCCCATTGCTTTTTACGGTTAGGAAGAATGAATGAATTTTTAAGCAGACTTCCTTGATAATAGCCAAAATCGTAATGTTTGCCGCGATATTGGATGATATCACTATATACTTGTTGCACGGAAAAAACTCCTTTACATATCAAAATTGCCTGATCTAGTATTTTCTGTATCCCATATAAGGTGCCGGAAGCCTCCTATTTCAGGAGTTGGATAATCTGTAAAACAACAAGTTTAAGTGGGAGATAACAGCACCTAAATGCCCTATTTCGTAAGAGGTCTTGCCTTTAGATCATACCATTACGGTACTAACGATCCAGTGGTGAATGAAAACCCTCACTGATGGAAGATTCACTTTATTTAAATGAATTACATCGTGCTTCACTTCATAGAAATATGTTAGATAGCTTTATATCGTTACCTTGCCTTGTAATAAAATGAGAAGCTATATTGAGTTTACGTGATGTCACGGAAAAAGCCTAAGAAAATGCTTTATCAAAAATAGAGGAGTTGATTACAAAAACGAATACAATATGGAGTACTTCTATATTAGCTAGTTAATTAAAAATAGCTGTCTCTAGTTATTAGACAGCTATTGTCATATTAAGTTAAGGATTACGTTTCGTTATTTCTTGGTTCATCGGGTTTTCTCTGGAAAATTCAACGTCTGGTCGCAGTTTATTATGTTTATTTTGGTTATTTTGCTTGTTTTTATCTTTGTTACGATTTTTATTTTGCTCAGACATGGCAATACCTCCTTTAGTAACTGTTAGATTAACCTTTTTGTAAAAAAATATGCGTATGCGTGAGCTAAAACAGGGGGAAGCTCAAAAATGGAAAAATAGTTAGAAGGTCAAATTGACATGGACCGGAAAGTACGATTAACTTTTATTTTCCGTTCGACCTATTTTAAAAATATTGACACAAAAATGTATTCCGCGTATTATAATAAACTAAATCCGACTATTTTTATAAGGAAAGGGTGGTTTGTGTGAAAGTCCAACCAGTAAGTGAAGTTAGAGACCCTATACCCGCAAGTAATTCTCGTTTAAAGAAACCACAAACAGCACTGATTACAGGTGGCTTGATGATTGCTTTCATACTGGTAATATATTTATTTGCGACTCAAGCAATTGTACAGCCAATTTTGCTAGTACTTGGTTTATTATTAGGCTATACGTTATTCCATGCGCGTTTTGGGTTTACTTCTGCGTTTCGAAGGTTTATGTCAGTAGGCAATGGAGAGGCTATACGTTCACATATGGTAATGCTTGCTGTAGCGGTTACGCTATTTGCACCAATTCTTGCATATGGATATTCTTTTTTTGGTGCTGAAGTAAGCGGCTATGTTTCACCAGTTGGGGTCAGCTTGCTAGTAGGAGCGTTTATTTTTGGAATCGGCATGCAGCTTGGTGGCGGGTGTGCTTCTGGTACCCTATACGCTGTTGGTGGGGGACGATCCGTCATGTTTGTAACATTAGTTTTCTTTATTATTGGCTCAACGATCGGCGCAATGCATCTTCCGTTTTGGACAGATGATTTACCGAGTTTTGGAACTATTTCTTTAGCTACATCAACAGGACTGGGGTATGGTGGTGCATGGCTGCTATCTATCATTTTATTCGGAATCATTACATGGATCACCTTTATCGTAGAGCGAAAAAAACAACCTCCTAAAATGGCTACTGTTCCTTCGGCAAAAGGGTGGAAGCGTATATTACGTGGTTCATGGCCTTTATTTGCAGCGGCAATTGTATTAGCTGTTTTAAACGCACTTACGCTTATGACTCGAGGAACTCCTTGGGGAATTACGTCTGGCTTTGCGCTTTGGGGTTCAAAAATTGCGCAGCTATTAGGTGTAGATGTTGCAAGCTGGGGTTATTGGCAAGGCGAGAATGCTCAATCATTGCAAGCTTCCATTTTTGCTGATTCAACAACTGTACTGAACTTTGGCGTCCTTCTTGGTGCTTTCATCGCCTCTGCTGCTGGTGGTTTATTTAAATTTACAAGCTTAAATATGAAAAACGTCACTGCATCAGTGATAGGTGGTCTATTAATGGGTTATGGAGCTCGATTAGCTTTTGGCTGTAACATCGGAGCGTATTTCGGTGGTATTGCCTCATTTAGCTTACACGGTTATATATGGGGGATACTAGCTTTAGGCGGAACATTTATTGCCTTATATTTACGTCCGTTATTTGGTCTATCTGTACCAAAATCAAAAGATTCGTTTTGTTAAAGAAAAACTGTCGTTGAAGGAATAGCTTCATACGGCAGTTTTTTTTACTGTATAGGAACCTATAAAATGAGTGCTTGTGGATAACGAAATAAAAAAAGCAATTAATATATCAATTTATCGCTTTAGAAGCTGATTACCAAGTCCAAATTGAAACTAGCGTAATTAACTCGGCTACGTTATCTCCTTTTCAATTTCCTCCGCCGTTTGAATTACATTATTCTCCATTCCATAAGCATCGCTATGAAAATGATGAGGATTATCGTTGTGATAATGGAACAGACCCAGATTTAGTCGCACACCTTGTGGTAACGCTCTATAGAGGAAAGACTGTTGACGGTCCAAATAAGGAAGATGTTATTCCGCCGATCGATAAAAAGTATTTCATGTATTCTATAAGCAGTGATATAAAAGACGCACAAACTGCTATAATACAGTCTCCAGTCTATTATAGTTTAAATTTATGTCGTGCACTTTACTATTTTCGGGAAGGTGTGATAGCTTCCAAGCTAGAAGGAGGCAAATGGGCGAAGCAGATTATTTCTGATAACTGGAAACCATTAATAAATCTAACGTTAGATCATTATCAGCAGAAATTAACGAACCCAAGTTGGGACCAGGAGCATTTGGTCAACTTTGCTACATATATGCTAAAGAAAATAGGCCTCGAGTAATAGCTATGTGTTTTTTATGGCTATTTGTGTTTTACCTTACATGTGGGAGTAAGACCTGTCTTCTAATCTGTCAAAGTCAACTGAACCACTGCAGAATAAGATCTAGCGCAAGTCGAATTCCGATTCTAATTGACTAACAATCAATAGAGAGTGAAGAAAACCCAGTAATTGAAAGGTCATTTTATCCCGAATATAAGGTGCCGTAAGACACCTACTTCAGGAGTTGGGTAATGGTAATCTGTATAGCAACAAGTCTAAGCGGAAGTTAACAGCACCTAGATGCCCTGTTTCGTAAGAGCCCTTTAGGTCATACCATTATGGTACTAACAATCAGTAGGGAGAAAATAGCTGGTGATTGAAGATTCATTATATGTGATAAAATTCACAATTAAATTCACAAACATGTCACCTAAAATGTATTGCTGTATCCGATTACAAATGATATATTTTGTTGTAGACTGTTAGAATATGTTATAAAACGAGAGGAGGTTTCTATGTTACCACTCGAAAGGAAAGCGCGTATTAAAGAGCTGATTTTGCAAAAGAAAAATTTAAAGATAACTGACTTAAGCAAGATGTTCGGTGTCTCTGAGATGACGATTCACCGTGATGTTAAAATATTGGAGCAAGAAGGCATCATCACAAAAACGTTCGGTGGTATTTCTTTAGTGAAAACGGAGGAAAGCAAGCAAGACCGTTGCGTCTATTGCAGCAGATCGATCCATGAAAAATTAGCTTATCGGTTAATTTTATCTAATCACGATATTGAAGTGGCCTGCTGTGCACATTGTGGGTTGCTTCGTCAACAACAACTTGGAGATAAAGTGATTCAAGCCATTTGCCCAGATTTTCTTAGACAAACTACCATCAGTGCACCAATCGCTTGGTACGTAACCGATACTACTTTACATATGGGGTGCTGTCATCCGCAATTATTAACTTTCGAGTTTCGAGAGCATGCAGAGAAATTTGTAAAGGGTTTTGGAGGGAAAGTGTATTCTTTTGAGAAAGCAAAAGAAGTTTTAATGAAACAAATGAATGGAACGATGCAATGCAAGCATCACTAACTTGAAGAGAAGAAGGGGATTTGTTGTATCATGAAAAAAATATGGATCTTTATCGCAGTCGCTGTTTTATTGTTTATAACAGCATGTGGGCAAGAAACAACAAAAGAAAAAGATGCTGCTGATTCGGAAGAAGAACTTAAGAAGTTAAAAGTAGATTTTAAAGTTCCTGAATCAGCTGAACCAGGTGAAAATGTTGAATTAAAGGCAACCGTAACCTATGGTGAAGAAAAAGTAACAGACGCTGATGAAGTTGTTTTCGAAGTTTGGGAAAAAGGGAATAAAGACGACAGTACCAAATTAGACTCAACCAACCATGAAGATGGCACCTACACAGCAAAAATTACATTTGATAAAGATGGAGTTTATGAGATGTATGCTCATACAACAGCTAGAGATCTGCATACCATGCCTAAAAAATTCATTACAGTTGGTTCAGGAGATAGTGGACAAACGGAAGATGCATCTGAAGATGATGAACATGCCGATCAGGAAGCTGCTGGAGGCTTCGATCTGCACTTTATGGAACCTGAAAATGTGGTAGCAGGAGAAGAAACGGAGCTAATGGTTCATTTACAAATGGATGGGAATCCTTTAGAGGAAGCTTCTGTCCGTTATGAATTTGGTCGTAAAGATGCAGAGAATAAAGAATGGGCAGATGCGAAAGAGAGCAAAGCAGGTGAATACACTGCTTCCCATACATTTGCTGAAGAAGGAACGTATCAAGTAATGATACATGTGGAAAGTGGTGAAGATTTACATGAACATCAAGAGTATGAAATTGCTGTGACTAAATAAAGTGTGACTCTAAAACAAATTAATTAATGCTGCTTTTTTGAAAATCAAAGATAGTTTGCATATGTTATAATTATCAATATATAATCGTAACACTGCCATTTATACGGCAAAATGGCGGTGACATGAAAGTTTAAAAAGTAATCTACGTCCTAATTTGTCGGGCAAGGTGGATTGCTTTTTATTTATCTTGCTTATTAATGCAGATAATGGGCTAAACGTAAAATTACAGTTTTATCCTCACGAGAGCACGCTTTAGAAGTGACCATCATATATTATACTCATTGAGCTCGTATATATCGTACTATAGAGAACCTATACAGCTAAGTATATAAGTATTAGATAAAAAGGAT
Organism: Virgibacillus sp. 6R; assembly: GCF_001895305.1. NCBI lineage: Bacteria > Bacillati > Bacillota > Bacilli > Caryophanales > Bacillaceae > Virgibacillus > Virgibacillus sp. 6R. The sequence continues at coordinate 4,208,089 of NZ_CP017762.1, forward strand.
TTATATGATAGATAATTGCTGAAAACAGGAAGCAAATAGAAGAGAGACATTGAAACAAATGTCTCTCTATTCAACATATAGCTTATTGTTTTTCTACCTCAGCTAATTCCTTATCGATTTCTTCCTTTTGATAGCGCGGGCGATTTAAATCATAATCAGGAGTGGATTGATGTTTTCCGCTTATATTTTCCAATAATTCCTTGACATCAATTCCTGATGAAGCTTTGAGCGTTTCCTGTAAACTTGCCATTAAGTTCGTAGCGTAACCGGAAACTTTGTTGGCCCCACCATCGGTACCATTACCACCTGTATCCACGACAGTAATCTTATCAATATTGGATAGTGGGCTAGCTACTTCTTTTGCATATTCTGGAAGCATTTTAATAATCATATCTAAAATCGCTGCTTGACCGTATTGCTCAAATGCTTGCGCAATTTCTCGTTTTGCTTCTGCTTCTGCTAAACCAGTAAGCCTGATGACCTCTGCTTCAGATTCCCCTTGTGCTCGTTGTGAGTCCGCTTTAGCAAGACCATCCACACGCACTCGTTCCGCTTCTGCTTTAGCTTCTGCCTCAATGCGGTATTGATTTGCCTCCGCTTCTGCCATTTGCTTCATTTTATCTGCTGAAGCTGCTTGCTCTACAGCATAACGATCTGCATCTGCTTTCTTTTTAACTTCAGAATCATATTGTCTTTCACGTCGTAAAATTTCTTTTTCTTCTAATTCAATTTGCTTTTGACGTTCAATAATTTTAATTTGCATTTCTTGTTCTGTTACGTCCTGTCTTGCTCTTGCTGTTTCCAAATCATAAGCTTGGTCGGCACGAGCTTTTGCAATATCTTGCTCCCGGCGATAATCTGCCGTTTTTAATTGATTAACTTTTTCTGCTTCAGCTATTTCAGTGGCGCGCTCTAATTCGGCTTTTTTAGCATCCTTGGCAGCCTCTGCTTGTTTAATTCTAGTTTCTTTATCTGCCTCCGCAGTAGCAATATCTGCATCTCGTTTTACTTGGGCGATTCTTGGCTTACCGAGTGATTCTAAGTATCCGTTTTTATCTTTAACATCTTTAATGGTAAATGAAACAATAATAAGTCCCATTTTAGCTAAATCTTGCGAGGCAACACGCTGTACTTCCTGAGAGAATTTATCCCGGTTTTTGTAAATTTCTTCTACTGTCATAGAGCCTAAAATAGAACGAAGATGTCCTTCGAGTACTTCTTTTGCCTCTACTTCGCGATCTTCCTTTGTTTTCCCAAGGAATTGTTCAGCAGCTGTAGCGATTTCACTGATGGAACCGCCAATTTTTATAATAGCTGTTCCATCAGCCATAACGGGAACACCTTGTTCTGTATACACTTCAGGTGTTGTTACTTCTAATTTACTAGATAATAGACTAAGTGGCTCTGCCTGTTGAAAAACAGGTAATACGAATGCTCCACCGCCACGAATAATTTTAATCTTATTGCCAGATTCATCGACATGGACATTTTTACCGCCAAGATAGCTTCCAGTTACAATTAGTGCTTCATCAGGTCCAGCAGTGCGGTATTTGGAAACAAAAATACCAATAAGTGCTACTAATAAAAATATGACAATCCCAATAATAATCCAAAATCCTTCAAACATATAATTCCTCCTTGTATAGTTGATTTATATAAATATAAAATGTAAAACCGAAGTGATAAACCTATCTAAGTCAAACAATGCGACTTAGGTATGCTGGTATATCTGTATAAATGATTTCTATAATACTATAAAAAATGGCTGTGTTTCCCATACAAGCAACCTGTAATAGTTAGCTAAGTTCGTCTACATCTAATTTATTCTTATCATAAGGCTCGACATATAGGACACCTTCCTTTATGTCTAAAATCAGCACTTCTGCTCCCTCGGGTATCGGTTGGTTATCATAGGCAGTTACAGGTTTGGAAATTCTCCCGCTTTTGCTCTCAATGACGACTTCTCCATAACCGTCAGCTGGGATGGGAATGATGATTTTCCCAACACGACCAATTAAAGAATCTTCGGTATAACCAAGCGATTCTTCGGCAGAAGCCAAAGGGATTAATATAAATACATTTAACAGCGTATCAAGAATAAGGGCAATAAAAATAGCAGTTAAAATAATGAGCAGGCTGGAAATTGAAGTTAAGGTTTCTAGTAAATAGCCTGTAGCAGAAAAGAAGGTGATAAATGCTAGAATAAGAATAGGGTTGGCTATTGGCAATACCTCACCAATTCCCTCTAATATATCGCCAAAAAGCATATAAATGATGGTAAGGGCTGCTGCTATGATTAGCATGTATAAGTAAAGTGTCTCGATTGGCAACCCAAAAAGAGTCATATGGATCCCCCCTTTTTTATCATTATGGAAATCATTTACTTACAATACGAACGAAATGTATGAAAAGTTTCAAATTATGTCATAATTAATTAATTTATTTCGTAAATAATGTGCTGCTCGCATTCTCTTTAGGAGTTAGATAATCTTGTAATATTACAAGTTATTAGTCGCTGGTTAAAAGCAACAATCTGGAAGCCTGCTTATCTTTGGATACGCAGATTCGACAATAGAGCCAGTCCGTAAATATACACACTGTGGTTGGGAAGTTATAACTAAAAGTATGAATTGTATAAATTTCCCAAATGGACAGAACACCTTTTACTTAGGTTTTGATTCTTTGTCAAAATTGACAGAGATATATTAACAGAATAATCAAACTATATTTATGCAACGCTAGTCAATTCGGTTAATTCCTTTAATTATTATCCATTCCATCTCCAAAAAGCCTCCCATTAGTTAAACAGGTAGAAATTGGAACTGTTTACCCCGCATGTAAGGTACCGTAAGACTCCGACTTCAAGATCTTGAGTTGATACAAGGTCTAAGTGGGAGAAAACGGTACCTAAATGCTCGATTCGTTCAAGGACATTTAGGTCATACCCTGGTGGTACTAACATTCAGTAGGAGATGGAAGAAAACTCCTACTGAATGAAGTTTTACTTTAATGAGAGAAAGTTTTTCGGGACCGTACAGCTTAATTTTCAGAAGTTACCTCTTCCGCGTTATGATAATATTCACCAATTACTTCTCCTAAAGCCTTAGAGGTGTTGGAAAGCTCCTCTTTGTTGTTGTCCACACCACCAACTTCAATTAAAATGGATTTTTTAGATAGGTCTTGATTATAAACACCGTTTCCATCAGATCGATCCTTTAAAAAGATCCCCCTGCTTATTCCTGGATACTTTGCTTCTAGCTTCGCATTTAGTTTTTCTACAAAAGCTAGATTTTCTTTATAATTTTCGTGTTCTGCGCCAACAACAAAATAAAGCTTTGCATAAGCATTGTCATTAATAGTAACGGTAGTAATATCCTTGCGCTGGGCGTCGCGGTGAATATCAATGAAATATTGCATCCTATCATTGCTTGCCATTGCTTCTTCCACCATACTTCGTGATAACCGATACGAGTCATAGTAATCCCAGCCTCTTTCGTGCAAGGCGGCAGTGACATTTGTTCTATCATGGAATGTAGGGATTCCTTGCTTTTCTAGTTGTTCTGTTAACAACGAACCTACTACAATAATATTTTTTGTGTTATCCGTGCTGGAAGCTTGTGAAGGTTTCTGTTTATCTTCTCCTAATAATGGCAAAAAAGCTTCCCAGCTATGACTATGATAGACATATATTTCTGCTTCTTGCTGATTAGTTCTATTTTTACTATCCGGTTGCTTTTCTTCTTCCGGTTCTTCCTTTAATAATTCTTCAAAATCTGGTGGTGGCGATTCAATTGGCATCGTTTCTTCTCCAGATTCGTTGGCAACTATTGGCAACTGAACTGCCGGATTTCTTCCCGGAAGTGCTAAATCTAATAAACTCGTAAAATTTCTAGGTGAAACGCCAGAGGCAGCTTCCAATAGTAACTTTGGCCAATCAGGTTTCTCTATATCATTGGATTCAAGCGTTGTTTCCAGTAACGGAATTTCTGTAGTCATTGCGGTAAAGAGTGCATCGGAAAAAATAGCGGATTCAGTAATCTCATCGACCAAGGGCAGTTGAAAAAAATGATGCTGAAACTTAGGTAATGTTAAAAATGTGATTAAGAAAAGTATGATTGTCATAGCGGATAGTCCAGTAAATAATATTCGTCGCATTTAAGGTCAGCCTTTCTTTGTTTCTTCCCTATATTCTATGCAATGGAGTCTTTTTAATAGAACGAGCAAAATATCAATGTAAGCATATGAAATGGAATATTAAGCTAATGTAAGAATAATTAAAATCCGGTAAATATTATGTAAAAAACACGCACAAAGATATAAAACTATGTTTAAATGAACGTGAAGAGGGAGGGGAAAGAATGAGTAAAGTGGAATTATGGGACATTTCCAAGTCCTATGATAAGCAGGCAAATGTTCTCAATGGTATAAACCTATCTATTGAAAAAGGTGAGTTTTTTGTCTTAGTTGGCCCATCAGGTTCAGGGAAAAGTACATTGTTACGTATGATTGCTGGTTTGGAAGAAATTACAGGAGGCACGTTAAAAATAGCAGATCAAGTGGTGAACCACCTGCGTCCAAAGGATCGTAATTTATCCATGGTTTTCCAAAATTATGCATTGTATCCCCATCTAACTGTGGAGCAGAATATTTTATTTGGCTTACGCGCAAAAAAAGTAAATAAGCAGGAGCAACAGGAACGATTAAAAAAAGCGACTGCAATGATGGGATTGACTGATTTATTAAAACGAAAACCGAGAGAACTTTCTGGAGGACAAAGGCAACGAGTAGCTTTAGCAAGATCAGTGGTTAGCGACGCGCCTCTTTGTTTAATGGATGAGCCACTTTCTAATTTGGACGCAAAGCTTCGTGCGCATATGCGCATAGAGGTACGCAGATTACAAAAAAAACTTGGTTTAACGATGATTTATGTGACGCATGACCAGGTGGAGGCTATGACCATGGGTGATCGGATCATGGTATTAAATGACGGGAAAATTCAGCAAGTTGGAGATCCGATTACGTTGTACAATGAACCTGCAAATCTATTTGTTGCTTCATTTATCGGCTCACCTAAAATGAATCTTGGCAAAGCGGTGTTCGCAAATCAAATGTTAAAGGTAGAAGATTTCCTTGAAATTGATATGGGCTCTATTACACCGGCTACTAAAATTGTACAGACTGCTAATCTTACTATTGGTATTCGAGCGGAACATATACTACCAGCGACTGATAAGGAAGCCACACATGAGCTGGAAGTCATAAATGTCGAACAGCTTGGTAATGAAACGTTAGCAACCTTTGAAATCGGAACAGAATTATGGACGGCAAAATGGCTCGGTCAATGGTCGATAAAAGTTGGCGAAATGGTTCCGGTACATATATCAAAAGACAAACTCTGTTTTTTTGATACAGATTCAGGCCGTTTATTAAAAGCAACCTCTCCAACAAAAGAAACAGAGGTTGTAGTTGTATGAAAGAAGCTGTCATGATTCCGGAACAATACAAACAAATCGATTTTATGAAAGTGAAGAAAAAACAAAAACGAGTTCGATTTATAAAAGGAATGCTTTTTCTATTACCTTCAATTTTATTGTTTAGCATATTTTTATTCTATCCAATGGCGAGAACACTATATTTAAGCTTTTTCCTTACCGATAACAGTGGAGCAACAACGGTTTTCGTTGGATTGGATAATTTTAAAAATATCTTTACATCACCAATTTTTCTAAAAAGTTTACAATCTACATTTCTGTTTGTGCTTTACACTGTCCCAGGTACGATTATCATTAGCTTGTTTTTAGCAGTTATTGCAAACGAGAAATTAAAAGGCATCGGCTTCTTTCGGATGATTTTTTCCTCTACGATGGGGATTTCCGTAGCAGCAGCTTCCGTATTCTGGATGTTTTTATTTCACCCGACGATGGGCTGGCTGAATCAATTTTTGGAAGCATTAGGGTTCGAAGCAATTGGTTGGCTGACAGATCCGGAATGGGCGCTCTTATCTGTATCCATTTCAACGATCTGGATGAATTTGGGTTTTACCTTTCTTATTTTGCTTGGTGGATTGCAATCGATAGACTCTCACCTATATGAAAGTGCGGAGATTGATGGAGCTAGCTATTTTTATAAATTGCGACGAATTACTGTACCAATGTTGTCACCAACGTTATTTTTTGTCATTACTGTTTCGTTCATTAATGCGTTTCAAACATTTGGTCAAATAGACATGTTAACTCGTGGCGGACCGCAAAATGAAACTAATTTAATCGTATATTCCATTTATCAAGAGGCGTTTGAAAATTATCAATATGGTACTGCGAGCGCCCAAGCGGTCATCTTGTTTTTTATCATTCTTTTGATGACGTTACTACAGTTTAAGCTAGGAGAGAGGAAGGTGCACTATCAGTGACGATGGCTATAAGTAAAAAATTGCTTTTTTACCTTCTTCTTACGGTGTCTGCTTTATTACTTTTTTCACCTGCGATTATTGCATTTCTAATGAGCTTTATGTCCAGTCAAGATATTTTAACAGGAAGAATTATACCGGAAACGTGGACTTTGGATAACTATATTAAAGCGTTTGAGCGATTTCCGTTATTTGGTTATTTAATGAACAGTTTTTTTGTATCGCTCATCATTATGATAGGTCAACTACTGTTATCGAGCTTAGCGGCTTATGCGTTTGTATTTTTGGAATTTAAAGGCAGAGACACATTATTTTTTATTTTTATTGCAACGATGATGATTCCATTTGAAGCCTCCATCATCCCGAATTTTCAAACGATACGAGGACTTGATCTATTAAATACGTACACAGGATTGTCACTGCCTTTTTTTGCAGTAGCGTTTGGTACGTTTCTATTAAGGCAACATTTTAAACAAATTCCGAAAGAATTAAAGGAAGCGAGTGAAATTACGGGGATGGGGGATTTTAAATTTTATTTAACGGTTGTCCTTCCCATTGCTAAAACGAGCTTAGTTACTTTAGGGATTTATGGCTTTTTAACGTCTTGGAACATGTACCTTTGGCCATTACTAGCTACTACGGATGATACCGTCCGTACAGTGCAAATTGGGCTCAAGCAACTCCAGTCACAAGAGCAATTAAATGAATGGGGCGTGATTATGGCTGGAGGACTGATTGTCGTTTTACCAACATTAATTCTTTTATTCTTAGGACAAAAGAAATTACAAAAAGGATTGACGGAAGGTGCAATTAAATAAACTTCTTGTGTGTTATTCCAAGTTTTCCTACCAGTTTAATGAATCTATTAATTATTCAGTGATGCTAAGTCACGATAGTCCTTACTTTTTACGAACGTTTGTAAATATCAAATTGGCTACGATCTAGTAGCGAACATTCATAGAAGGAGTGTGGAAAGTTGAAACGATTATTTATATTCATTTTGGTCGCGTTCATTATGTTGCTTTCTGCTTGTAATTCTTCCGAAGAAAGTGAGGGAGAAGGTACTGCCAATGCCAAAGGGGATGGAGAAACGAAAGGAAAAACGGAAGTGACATTCTGGCATGCCATGGGTGGTCAAGCTCAAGTAGCATTAGATGAAATTGTAAAAAAGTATAATGAGTCACAGGATGACGTTCAAGTAAATGCTGAATTTCAAGGAACATATGAAGAAACATTATCGAAGTATCACAGTGTAGGTGGAACAGACGATGCACCGACAATTGTACAAGTGAATGAAATTGGAACAATGTCTGTCATTAATAGTGGAAACATTGAACCGATCCAAAAATTCATTGATGAAGAAGGTTATGACATGAGTAATTTGGAAGCAAATATTACAAACTACTATAAGGTAGATGGAAAATTTTATTCCATGCCATTTAATTCTTCAACTCCTGTGATGTACTATAATAAGGACGCGTTTAAAAAAGCTGGTTTAGATCCAGAATCACCACCAGAAACGTATGAAGAAGTGGAGGCAGCTGGTAAGGCGATTATGGAATCAAACCCTGAAATGAAAGGTTTTGCACTTCAAGCATATGGATGGTTATTTGAAGAATTGCTTGCGAACCAGGGTGGTTTATTACTAAATAATGATAATGGAAGAGGCGATACAGCAACAGAGGTTGCGTTTGATAACGAACAAGGTAAGTCGACCTTTGAATGGGTAAAGCGCATGATGGATGATGGTACGTTTGCGAACTATGGTACTAATTCCGATAATATGGTTACTGGCTTTTTAAGTGGTGATGTTGCTATGTTTATGCAATCCTCTGCAAGTGCTCGAGATGTGATTGATAATGCACCATTTGAAGTAGGTGTTGCTTTTATACCATATCCAGAAAAAGAGGAACGTCACGGTGTCGTCATTGGCGGGGCAAGTTTATGGATGTCTAAAGGAAAACCAGAAGCAGAGCAAAAAGCAGCTTGGGATTTCTTGAAGTATGTACAAAAGCCCGAGATACAAGCAGAATGGCATGTGGGAACAGGGTATTTTGCAATAAATCCTGCTGCATATGAAGAACAAGTGGTAAAAGATGCTTATAAAGAGATGCCGCAATTACAAGTAACGGTTGAACAATTGCAGGCAACAAAGCCATCGATTGCAACACAAGGTGCATTAATGGATATGATACCTGAAGAGCGAAAAATTATCGAAACAGCATTAGAAACAGTCTATAATGGCGGCAATGTCGATGAAGCATTTTCGACTGCAGTAGAGCAAGTGAATGCCGCAATTGAGCAGGCAAATAAGGCTAGAGGAGAATAATTCATCACAAAGGGAATGGAGGCTTTATCGTGCTTCATTCTCTTCTCTCCCTAGAGAAATATTGCCCTAATTCATGTTTATTGTACTCGAAAAGTTTAAACTTTATAGAGGAGGACTTTTATGAATACGAAAGTTTATGGACACAGAGGGTGTATGGGAACGTATCCAGAAAATACATTAGTTGGCTTTATGCAAGCGATCCGCCAAGGAGTTGACGGGATTGAATTAGATGTTCATATGACAAAGGATCGAGAAATTGTGGTTATCCATGATGAATTTTTGGACCGAACGACCGATGGCACAGGTTTCATTAAGGATATGACCTTAGCTGAAATAAGGAGGTACAGTGCGGGGGTAAGGTTTTCTCATTATGATCAATTTGTAGATCAATGGCGTTTGGAGCAAGTTCCTACATTACAAGAGGTTTTAGTTTTACTAAAACCATATTCAATCGAATTAAACATTGAACTAAAGACAACGAAATTTACATATACAGGAATTGAAGAAGCAGTTCACCAAATTGTACAGGCATATGGAAATAAACGCAAAGTGATTTATTCCTCGTTTCATTTACCAACATTGCTTCGTATGAAAAGAATGGATCCAAATGCTGATATCGCTCTTTTATCAAAAGGAAAGTTATCGCATCCACATGAGTACATGGATTGTTTTCAACTGGAAGCGATTCACATTTCAAAAAATGCTATTTTAAATAACGTAACAAATTGGAAGGCTCTTCTTCCGAGTCTCCGCGCATGGACGGTAAACGATACGAATGACATTAAGCAATTGCTTGATCTCCGAGTGTCTGCTATAATGACTGACTTTCCAGAAAAGGCTGTGTTTTATCGAAGTGAACGTAAATCATTTGTTTAAAAAAATGGGGGGGATAATGCTGGTTTTTTTATTACTTGCCGGGCTATCATTATACGCTAGTGCGGAAATAAATATAGAACCAAAGCTAGTAGATAAGGCGGAAATCTATGCTCATCGTGGTGCCAATGATCGTTTTAATGAAAGCACGGTAACTGCTTATGAAATTGCAGCTCGTGATGAAGTGGATGCGTTAGAATTAGATTTACGGATGACAGAAGACGATGAGCTTATTGTAATGCATGATGCGTCCATAGATCGAACAACGAATGGAAGTGGGCAAGTATCGGATTACACCTTTGAAGAATTGATGGAATTCGAGACAATTGAAGTTTTTCAACAAGAAGAAAAACGAGAGGCTATACCAGCATTAGAAGAAGTGTTTCAGACGTTTGGAAAGAATGAGCATTATTATATTGAAACTCGGCTCGTCAATGGAAAAACTGAGATGGAAAAGCCATTAATCGAACTGCTGAAAGCATATGGTTTACTTGATAAGCAATATGTTTCTTTCCAGTCATTTTCCGAAGAAAGCTTAGAAAAACTGCAGGATTTAGTTCCATCCATCCCGTTAACGTTGTTATTTAAAAAAGGTGAATTTAATCTCCAAAAGGCAAAAAAAGTCGCTTACCCAGCTATTGGAATAGAAGCAAATGACGTGAGTTTACAAGTAGTAAATGAGCTTCACCAACAGGGAAAAGAGGTTCACGTTTATTTTACAGATTTAGCAACCCAAAAACAGGAGCAAAAACGGGTACAGCAATATGACGTGGATGGCTATTTTACGGACTTCATTGGCTACACCAAAAAATTACTAGAAGAATAAAGTAAATCTTGAATTGTCACGTATGTTTTGACAGGAAATATAGATAAAAAGCAGGTCGCTTAAGCTCGACCTGCTTTTCATATGATGAGGAGCTTACAAACAAGCTGCTCCTACAATAATGAGTAGGATGAACAAGACAACAATTAAAGCAAATCCACCTACACCACAGCCGTAACTAGTAGGTGCTGCATAACTGTATCCTCCACAACCCCAATTACAACCATATCCCATAAAATATCCTCCTATCTTTAATATCAATCATTAACAAAAGTAGGAAGCACCTACAATAATTAACAGAATAAACAATACGACAATTAAGGCAAATCCACTGCCGTAGCCGTAACCTGCAACAGCTTCACCCATACTGAACACCTCCAGTTCTTTTACAGTAATAATATATGCCTACGACTCGAAAATGATATGGGTGACCACCCATTTATGCTTTCAATGATGTTAAAAATCTAAACACAAGTGAAGGGACGTGCTGCTCCTTTTCAAACTAGAACATATAGGCAAAAGCGCTTATCTAATATGTTCGATGGTACAGCAAAAGAATAGGCTATATTGGTGACTTGTATAAGCTAGTGGATACATCTTGCGTCTTTTTCCGCTCTTTACCTGAGTAATCTGTCTTTTACAGGCTAATTACTATTTCATATAATGTTGTATCTGACTTATACATTGGGGGTGAAGTTGTATGTCAGGGGCACATTATTACTCTGTATGTCAGCGTCATATGGGTAAGGCAGTTGAAATACGAACACATTGTGGAAGAGTCCACCGGGGCATCATTGAACGAGTAAGTCCAAATCGTGTATATATTAGACCATTAGAAAGAGGAGGTGGTCTCGGCGGCTTTGGGATCGGGTACTACGGATATGGATTTGGCTACGGTGTTGCATTAGGCGCCATTGCAACACTTGCTGTTTTGCCATTTTTCTTTTGGTAAAAGCGTATGTTTTGTAAAAAGATGCGCATATGCTAGGCTGTACGATTAATCAATAGCGTTGTAATTGAGTAAAGATGATGACGTTCATATTCATTCATGGAAATAGAAGAATAACTTTTCAATAGAGTTGATTCATACAGTTGTTGATTGAATCAACTCTGTCTGTTTGGTCACCATGAGTCGAAATCCGACATTGTATAAAAAGATTTGGGGAAACGAATTAAGAAAATAGACCTACGAATCAGTGTAGGTTATATTTACCATTTCTTTAATGTGAAAAATGTACATTCTGTATAAATTGGGTCTTTATTATCAATTATCCAAAAAATGCATATAGTCGATTGACATAGAAAATTCGCTTGATTAGTCTTAAAGAAAGAGGTGCTAAAATTTTACTGTACATTTTCGCCTCTAAAGTGAATAAAAAGGGAGATGAAGTGTAATGTCAGGACAAATTCGTATGACGCCTGAACAACTACAGGCAAAAGCAAAGCGGTATGGAAATAGTTCAGATCAAATTGAACAAATCCTTAGAGACCTATCTAACTTACAAGTAGAATTACGCTCAGAGTGGGAGGGCCGTGCATTTGAACGATTTGATGAACAATTCATTGATCTTAAGCCGAAAGTACTGAATTTTGCGCATTTAATGAAGGAAATTGAAATGCAATTGACTAAAACAGCAGAAGCGGTTGCGGATCAAGACCATGCTTTAGCCCAAAATTTTGGTCTAAGATAAAATCGGTTCATATTATGAGCGAAAAAATGGTCATAAACAACGTTTCGTGACTCCCTATTCGAGCTGCACGGCTTCAGTTGTGCAGCTCCTATTTTCGCTAGCCCAATTGATGGTTTACTCATTTATAAACAAGTGTTGCCGGTCGTATCACGTGGCACATACTATTAATGTAACTAGTAGGAGCTGTTTGTTATGAAGAAATTGGATAAACGCTGGTTCCTGTTTTTATTATTAATCGTTATCCTAGCTTCGGGCTTATCCTATCTTGCGTTAAATCAACAAGAACAAACAGACAACGAAGAAACGGAAGTTGAAAGGGCAATGGCCATTGCACTCGTTAATGAAGATGAGGGATCTATGTTAAATGGCGAAAAGATTGCTTTTGGTGATGCCTTTGTGCAAGGAGTGAACAATGAAAACAATCATGAATGGTTTGTAGTCAGTCGCGGAGTTGCAGAAAGCGGTTTGAAACGTGGTACATATGACATGATGATTGTTATTCCGAATGATTTTTCCCAAAAGGCGCTCTCGATTGATTCTGAATCTCCAGAACAAGTTGTATTAAATTATAAAATTAATGCGACGGATAACGAGCAAATAAGAGCGGAAGCGGAAAAAACGGCTAGTAATATCCTAAATCGATTTAATCGCAGAATTATCGACGTATATTTTGCAAGTATTGTCGGAAATCTGCAAAATGCGCAAGATAATATTGGTGAAATTATCGAAAAACAGGCAGTTTATACTAATACGCTAAGTAATGAAGTATATAACCCGCTTGATAATTACACAAATCAGTTTGGGTCGATTAAAGATAGTACAGAGCTGTCCAAATCAAGCTTTCAAAGCTTTCAGGATATGATGGATACTTTTGAAAATGAATTAGTAGCCGACGCTGAATTAGATCAAGATTATTTGTCAACTGTAAATGATGTTACCCAATTGAAGAAAAAAAATAACGTTCAGATTCTCGAATTCTATCAAACTTTGAATGAATTTGATGGAGTATTAAATCAGCAAGAAGCCGAACAGCAATTGGAGCGTTTGCAGTTAGCAAATAAAATGATAAATGATCAATTGCAAAACAACGGTGGGGGTATGGAAGAAATTGAACCTCCGATAAACTCTGTGATGTATCAACGCAACACGGAAGCCAATATTGCTGTTGGAGCGAACACGCTAAAGAAATATTTAGACGATTCATTAGCTCAAGTACAGAAAACGTATAGCAATATTGAAAGAAGAATCAATCCCGATTATTCGGGTGGTTTTACCGGTGTAATTTCAGATCGATTAGATGGTCTGCTTGCCAATGTGCTAGGCAAAGAAGACAAATTGGTAAATATGCTTTTGCAAAAACCAGCAGCAAATGCAAAAAATTATTTGCATAAGCAAATAAGACGGTTGCCTTCAACGAATATGGACGACTTTGAAGAAGTAGGTCTGCCAAAGCATACAGTGAAAGAGATTAGGAATGTTATTACGGTAACAAAAAAATATATGGGGGAAAAGGGACTTGGGGCAGGTGAAAATCTTAATCCAAGCGGTGATCCAACCAAGTTATTATCATACCAGATTAATCAACTAAAGGAAAAATTGCATACTTCAGGGATGACTATGTCTGACTCCGTAAAGTTGCCGAAAAATAAAAAATCAGCGCAAACATTTCATTTAAAAATACCAAAGCGCATTCTTGAAAAATATAAAGTAGAAAACGTAAAACTTACCATTCCTGGTATTGGAGATGTGGATTATACGAAGCAATACCATGATGGAGAAATTATTCTTCCAGCAAATGAAGAAGGTATTTTTACCGTTCAGGTTACACTTCGTTTGCTTGATAAGAAGTCAAAAGTAGATATTTTCAAGCCAATTCCTTGGGGCTGGAAGCTGCATCAAAAAGATATTGATAATGTAGATGTTCCGGAAACAGCACAAATTGAAACAGCGGAAACACCTCTTGTTGCAAATGTAGAGGTTGAAGCAACAAAAGAACAAAAGCACGATAAAACTCAAGGTGGAGATAAGCAAACAACAGAGCAAAAGACAGCCCCAGAAACAGAACCAATACAACCAGGTAATGGGGGAGAAAGTGGATCTGAAACCGGTGAAAGCGAAGACGGAGAAAGTCCTAGTGATGATGGCAACCCTGATGAATCAGGAACAGAGGAACCAAAGGACGACGAAGATAGTGTTCCACTTGAAAAACTTAAGCCGGCAACCAAACGGGTTAAAATCATTAATAATCGCATTAACCATGAAATTATGACGCCAATGGAAGGAATGGATAAGGCAACGAATAAATTAATTAGAGCTGTAACGAATACGGTAACGCCTTATCAAAAATTATTTTCCTCTTATGAAAGTTATTTCGGTTTAAATATGGGGAGTCCCAGTTTACCGGAACAACTAAAAGGTAAACGTTTAAAAGATTTAGCAACTGAAGATTCATTGTATTATCTCTTTAATAAAAAAGATGTTCCCGGCTTAATAAAAGACTATATCGTTTTACAAATTAGTGATGAAGTAGCCAAACAAATTCGCACGCCTTGGGAAAATCTACAAAAACAAATTGCAATGCATGAGCAACAAGTTGCTCAAATGAACAATAATGCAGATGCATTAGTAAGAAGGATCAATCAAACTGCTAAAAGAGCAACGATCCTTAACGATAGTCTTGAAAAAACATTACAAAATGTCGCAGACTGGCGAGAGAGAAGCTTGAACCTAGTTGATTCACAAGCAAAGATTCAAGCAAATGAGGAAGACGAACAATCTGCTATCGTTTCCTTGGATGAAAACTTTCAGCCTCTGCTATCAGCTAGTCAATCACTTGCTGAGCAAGCGCAAGGCAATGTGAATGAAGCGGATACAGTATATGACACTTTCGATAGTATTAATGAACAGGCGACAACGATTCAAGAAAGTGGCGATGATATCGTTCAACAAGTCGAATCCTTATCCGTAAGTATGACCAATAAATTACTTGAAGATGAAGAGTTTGCAGAGAACTTTACCGGTGTGTTAGCGAATAGCCGCATTGGTGACAGGCAAAATGAAGATTTATATAAGTTCTTATCCAACCCAGTACAGACGAGTAATCAAGGAACGATTACGTCAAGCGATTCGTTTACACCGTATTACCTCGTACTAATTTGCTTTATTGTGGTCTTGTTTACGGCCTATGTTATTTCCACGATAAACCAAAAGCGCGTAGAACAGGATCTATTTTCTGAAGAAAAGTCACTGGTAGGCAGCAATATCCCAATTACACTTATCATTGCTGGGATAGGTGTTTTAGAAGGTATTGTAATTGGCGTTGTATCCAGTTATACAATGCACATGACAGACGGTGATATGCTGATGCTTACAGGGTTGATTGTCTTGTTAATTACCGGAATGTTGCTCATCTCCACATATTTATTAAGACAAATAAAAATGATTGGTATGTTCGTGCTCTTAATCGTGCTAAGCCTGTACCTGTTTTTAACGAATGCATTTGGAACAGGCATAAAAGGGATGGGACTGTTGAAAGATTTCTCTCCATTGCAATATGTCGAGACATTATTGTTAAATGTTGTACACGGTGAAGCCAATTATCAAGCTTCGATCTTAATCATGATCGGAATCATGATCGTAGGTGCTTTAGCCAACTTATTTGTGGTGCATCGCTCAACACAAAAAGGGGAAATGGACGATGAAAATGAAGCAGAAGTTAGTTAAAGTCATCTTCACAATTGTTATCAGTCTGCTGGTGGTTTGGGGATACCAAACACCAGCAGTCATTGCAGATAGTCAGGGTAAGTTGGAAATGAAAATAGACCGGATTACGGAAGAAAAATCGGAAAACACATCCAAAAAGGAAACGGAAATAGAAAAAATTTTTCCCATGCTATTTGCAGAAGAAACAGCTACCACCGTTGAGGAGAAAAAAGCACAGCAAGAGCAATCGCTAGACAAACTTGAGGAAGTTTTGTTTACCATCAATGCAGAACCTAACAAAACATTGCAACAGACGAAAGATGCATTGTTTACGAAAGATTATGAAACAATTGCTGCAACGACTACAAAGCAAACGGATGATCAAAGTGAAGATAAAGAAGCTTCTGAATCTGATAACACCATGTTATATGCGTTAGCTGGTTTTGCCTTACTTTTATGTGGCGCTCTCTATGTGATGATGCAAAAAATGTTAAATTAGGAGAAATAGCTCATGGTACAAGATACACATATTAATGTGACGATGGATTTTAGCCATGTTGCGCAGGGGGGCGGGGTATATGATCTCCGTATCCCGACGCAATTAACTGTTAAACAACTACTTTTTTATGTAACGGATGCGCTGCATATCGATCTGCCAGAGCAATCTCGTTATGCAATCAAAGTTACTACTAAAAATTTATTTATTGCAGATGATGACTATGTCATAGATTATCCTGTTACAGATGGAGATATTTTACTAGTTTTATAACAGAAAAGTAAAAATAAGATGTAAAATTTTAAAGTTGCTGGATGAGGTCACATCCTATTCATGCAGGGGAACAAAGAATGAACGGAACATACTCAGACTACCGTACATAAGTTCAACCATGAGAATATAGTTTTTATTGCAGGACAAAGGAGTTAATAGGAAATGAAGGAGAAAACAATACAATTTGAAAATCTGACACTGCAATTTGAAATAGAACAAGATAATTGGCAGGTGCGATTACCTAAATCACAAACCGCTGTACATGATGTCCGGCAAATGGATGTTATGCTACATCCTTCTGATTTTTTTGCCCCGCTTACAATTACAGAAGAAAAAGACGCCTATCGATTTACATTTAGCCGCAAGCAGAAAGTGAAAACTTGGAATCGATTACTGCAATTACATAGAAATGAAAAATTAAGGTTAGTTTGCAACATGATTAAATTAGAGCGTTATTTGAACACGAGAATAACTTTTTTTCTTCATCCTGAAAATCTTGTTGTTGATGATAACCTTATGCCGATAATTATATACCGAGGGATTCGCAAACTTGTGCCTCCATATGAGATGAGTGAAACAGATTTTTTAAAACAATTAAAATGCTTTACCATCGCCCTATTTTCCAAGAAATATAATTTTGAACAGCTTTATCACGGTTCCTTGCAAAATGCGACGGAGACGGATTTTCAGCGTCAAGTGAGTGAAATAACTGATCTGGAAGAGCTTAAGGATTTTCTATACAAAAGCTATGAAGAAGAACAGCGAAAAACAGAGCAAACTATGGTGGTTGTACCGACTAAACGATTTCGCCTGTTTAAACAGCTTTCTATTATTATGATTATTGTTTCGGTTTTATTAGCTATTCCTGTTATATATTATGGATTCATTAAAACTCCTTATCAGAATAATTTACTAGAAGCCCATGGTCAATACTTGGCTTCCTCTTATGGTGATGTTATTTCCACATTAGAGGATGAAGACCCGGAAAAGTTGCCTACACAAACGATGTATATTTTAGCTCACTCCTATATTAACGTTGAAAACTTATCAGATGCTGAGAAAGAAGTCATTTTAAAAAACGTTAGCCTGAAGAGTGACCCCGACTATTTAGCTTACTGGATTTACAACGGTAGAGGAGAATTTGACACATCTATTGAAAAGGCAAAATATATTGATGATCCAATATTAATTATGCATGGACTTATTCAAAAGATAGAGCAGGCAAAAAACAATCCAGATTTAACAGGGTCGGAACGAGAAGAGACCGTTAAAAAGTTACAGGATGAATTACAAAAGTATCGGGAGGAGTATGATTTACAAGCTGAGGAAGAGAAAACTGCGCCGGTAAATGATACAGAGACTGAAGATAATAGTCAAACACAGCAAGATCCCCAATCAGATAAGCAAAGTAATGCGGATGAAAATAAACAAGAAGAGACCAAAAATGGAAAAGAAGAAAACGAAAAGAATGAAACTGATAAACAAGAAGCAAGTAAGAAAAAGGAAGAATAACAAAGGGAATTCATTCATTATTGCAACGGTTTAGAGAGGGAGAAATACAGTGGCAAACAAAATACTCATGGTTACCTATAAAAATCAATTGCATAAATGCCATTTACCGGAAAAGGAACATAAGGAAGTGATAATAGGTAATGATTGGTCGGATAGCATGACTTTTCTGGGATTGGATCAATCATTTCGTATTAATTGGGACGGCAATGAAGCCTTTGTCGGTAAAAATAAACTAGAAACACAGATGTCCATTCCAGTTGCAGATCATTTAATGGAATTGAGTTTGTTAGACGCTAAGAAAAGCTATGCATATGATATTGCCGGCAGAAATATAGTTACGATTGGAAGCAATAGCTATGATGATATACTGCTGCCAGACGCTTCAGCTGATCTTGTATTGCATAGACAGGATGACGGTATGTCATTTAAGTTAGCGAATCAAGGTACGACGGTCTATCATAATTTTATGGCAGTCGATCGGCAAACGGTTATTTTTCCAGGTGATCAGTTATTTATGGATGGCACCATTATTTATGTAGGTAAAGATGACCTGCAAGTAATTACTTCAAAACAGCAATTGACAAGTAAGCTAGTGGAATTGGTGGAAGTGGTTACCCCATATAGTGGAGAATATCCAGATTACCATCGGTCACCACGAATTATTTATCGTGAACCAGAGGAAGATCGCACGATAGCGAAACCAGCTCACAAACCGTCAAAGCCTAGTGAACAATTGGCAAGGACCATTGTTCCGCCAATTGTGATGGTGGTAGCACTCGTTGTTATTTCACTTATTCAGCCTAGAGGTATTTACATATTAGTTATGCTATCGATAACGGTTGTGACGATTATATTTTCGATTACTTCCTATATGAAAAGCGTTAAAAAGTACAAAGAGGATATGAAGCACCGCGAAGAAACCTATAAGGCATACTTACAGCGTAAAACGAAAGAATTGCACTTAGTGAGTGAAGAGCAGCGATACGCTTTATTTTATCATTATCCAGCTGTCGACACGATAAGGGAGATGGCTAAAAATGTGGAAGCGAGAATCTATGAAAAGACCATGTACCAGCATGATTTTCTTCATTTCCGTGCTGGCTTAGGAACGGTTCCATCTAGTTTTAAAATTGATTTTAACGATGAAGAATTTACGCAAGAGAAAGATGAACTTGTTGATCAAGCAAGAGAGCTGTTATCGCAATATCAAGAAATAGAAAACGTACCTGTGGTGACATCACTAACGAAAGGACCGGTGGGGTATATTGGTCATCGGCCGCTTGTTTTAGAACAGCTGCAGTTATTAGTGACCCAAATTGCGTTGTTTCATAGCTATCATGACGTTCAGTTTATTACGATCTTTCCAGAGGAAGAAAAGCAGGAATGGGATTGGATGCGCTGGCTGCCGCATGCGAGTTTAAGAGATGTGAATGTGCGTGGTTTTGTCTATCACGAGCGTTCTCGTGACCAAGTCCTTCATTCCTTGTATCAATTATTGAAAGAACGTAAGCAGACAATCGATGAAAAGACGAACAAAAACGAAAAAATTTATTTTTCTCCACATTATATCGTGCTTATCACAGACGAAAAGATGATATTGGATCATATTGTCATGGAATTTTTTAATGAAGATCCAAGTGAAATTGGCGTCTCCCTCATATTTGTTCAAGATGTGATGCAGGCACTACCAGAACATGTAAAAACAGTTATTGATATACGTGATGCAAAGCATGGAAACATTTTACTGGAAGAGGGCGAATTAGTAAATAAGAAATTTGATCTGGACCACTATCCAGATGGTTTCGATAAACAAGAAATTACTCGTGCGTTAGCGCCAATAAATCATTTACAGAATCTAAAAAATTCCATACCTGAAAAAGTAACCTTTTTAGAAATGTACGGGGTGGAGAATGTAAATGACCTCAACATTGAACAGCGTTGGGGTGTGAATGAAACTTATAAGAGCTTAGCAGTTCCATTAGGACTTCGGGGTAAAGAAGATATTGTGCAATTAAACTTACACGAAAAAGCTCACGGACCACATGGGCTCGTTGCGGGTACGACAGGTTCCGGTAAGTCAGAAATTATCCAATCCTATATTCTATCGTTAGGTATTAATTTTCACCCTTACGAAGTTGCCTTTTTACTTATAGATTATAAGGGTGGTGGAATGGCGAATTTATTTAATGATATGCCACATTTGTTAGGGACGATTACGAACTTGGATAAAGCTCAATCGATGCGAGCGCTTGCTTCGATTAAAGCAGAACTGCAAAAACGACAGCGGCTTTTTGGCGAGCATAATGTAAATCATATCAACCAATATCAAAAGCTTTATAAGCAAGGAAAAGCAAGTGAAGCAATGCCACACCTCTTTTTGATTTCCGATGAATTCGCGGAGTTAAAATCAGAACAGCCGGACTTTATGAAAGAGCTCGTATCCACTGCAAGAATTGGGCGTTCCCTTGGCATCCATCTTATACTCGCAACGCAAAAGCCAAGCGGTGTTGTCGATGACCAAATTTGGTCAAACTCCAAGTTTAAATTGGCGTTAAAAGTACAAAATGCGAGTGATTCGAATGAAATCTTAAAAACACCCGACGCAGCTGAAATCACATTACCAGGGCGTGCCTACTTACAAGTCGGAAACAATGAAATTTATGAGCTATTCCAAAGTGCATGGAGCGGTGCTGATTATGTGCCTGATAAGGATGATCATGAATTCGTAGATACAACGATTTATGCGATTAATGATCTAGGTCAGTATGATATCCTGACCGAGGATTTAAGTGGCTTGGCGAATAAAAAGGACGTAGAGAAAAAACCAACCGAATTGGAAGCCGTTATCGACTATATTGCTGCTTACACAGAAAAGTGCCAAATTGACCCACTTCCAAAACCGTGGTTGCCGCCGTTACCTGAACGAATATTACCAAAAGAAATGCACGATATTCATTTTAAGGAAGCTTGGCAAGCAGAAGGCAAGAAGCGACTTGTCGTTACATTAGGTCTATTAGATCAGCCAGAGCTACAATCACAATCGCCACTCACACTTGATTTAACGAGGCACGGGCATATTGCTGTTTTCTCAAGTCCGGGTTACGGAAAATCGACCTTTCTGCAAACAGTTGTTATGAATCTTGTACATCAGCATCGGCCAGAGCATTTGCATATGTATTTATTAGATTTTGGAACGAACGGTTTATTGCCATTAAAACCGTTGCCACATGTTGCCGATACAATGCTTTTGGATGAGGAAGAGAAAATAGCCAAATTTATCCGTCTTATGAATGGGAAGATGAAGGAACGCAAGCAGAAGCTAAGCAGCTTTGGAGTGGCAAGTATAGAAATGTATGAAAAAGCGAGCGGAGATATCGTAGAAAATCAATTGATTGTTATTGATAATTATGATTCTGTCCGTGAGGCAGCATTCTCCGATGAATTTGAAAAGCTAATTACACAAATTGCTAGAGAAGGAGCAAGTGTGGGAATACATTTAGCGATTAGTGCTGGGCGACAAAGTGCCATGCGTATGCCGTTAATATCCAATATTAAAACGCAAATTCCACTTTATTTAATTGAAGAAACGGAAGCACGTGGAATTGTCGGCAGAACAGATATTGAAATTGAAGAAATCCCAGGAAGAGGACTCATTAAGCTAGAAGAACCCACATTATTCCAGACGATGCTTCCTGCAGAAGGAGAAGAAACGTTAGCAGTTATTGATGGCATTCAAGCAACCGCAAAAGAAATGGAAGAATTATGGGATGGCGATTTGCCAGAAGAAATCCCGATGATGCCTGAAGTAATACAAATGGAGCAATATCGAGATAGTAGGGCGTTTAAAAAGGCAATCAAGCAAGAAAAATTACCAGTTGGATTGGAGTACCAAGACGTACAGCTTTGTTCACATCACTTTAGAAAAGATGGGCATTTGATTGTGTTTTCCGATGATCAAAATAATTTGTCCCATGCTACTGTCAGCATTTTAGAACAACTTTGTGAACTAAAAAGTAAGAGATCATTGATATATTTAATCGATCCAGATTACGATTTTATAAAATATAAGGATAAAGTGGATCATACAATTGCTGATGAAAATACAATTAATGATTTCATTACCCAATGGTTAAAAGAAATAACGAAGCGAAATAATTTGTTGATAAAAGCTAGACAAAGCGGGGAATTAGAGAACCCTTTAAAAAACTTGAAACAACATTATGTATTTATACCGAGTTTTGACTCAGTTACTAAACTAGTCGATATGAAGAGCGGAGACGCGGACACGTTAATTGATAAAGGAAAAGATGTAGGTATCTATTTTGTTATTTGCTCATTGGAGAATCAATTTACTTACCCGAATAACGAATTAGCACAAGCTACAAAGCGAAAAATGGATGCGGCTATTATTGCAATGAAAATGAGTGATCAATCCTATTTCTCAAGTAATTATATTAGAGGGGAAAAAAGACTTTCTCAAGATCAAGCCTATTACTATCTAAAAGGAAACTATCAATTAATTCAAATGCCTCGAATTAATTAATAATCATAAAAAGGGGAAATGAAAGATGGAAGAATTATTACCATTAGGGACAATTGTTTATTTGGAAAACGGCACGAAGAAAATTATGGTTGTAGGACGTGGGGCAGTCATGGAGGATGAAGACACTGGGGAGGACGTATACTTTGATTATATGGGGACGCCTTACCCAGAAGGCATTGATCCGGAAAACGCAATTTTTTTTAATGAAGATAATGTTGATGAAGTTTTATTTACAGGATTTAAAGATGAGGAAGAGAAAAGGTTTCAAAAGTTATATAAAGAATGGGAAGATGGTTTATCCATTGATAAAAAACTAGTTTAGTAAAAGAGGTGTAAGTATGGATTATACTGCACGTATTCAAAAATTACAAAGCCTTAAAAATGCTATTGTAAGCAAGGCAATTCATTCTGTTAATGATGTTATAGGATTTAATGAAAGCATTGATAGCTGGAAAGGTGGTAGTTCACAAGAAGGGTACTACAAAGTAGTGAATGAAACTAAGCGTCTGGTAGATGATATACATGCTACAAAAGATGAAGTTCTTACCGCAATATCCAAACGTATTGCAAGTTTAGAAGCTAATATTGAAACACAATATCATGCGAATAAACATATTCTTACAGCAAATTATGATGAAGATGAATCAGAAAATCGAAGTAAAAAACGCAGAATAATTAATGAGAAGAATTTGGACTCTACGGTGAAATCAAGGTTATTAGCGAGAATTTAAGTTGGGAGGGTTGTTCGTGAAAGGGGAGATAAAGATAGATGGAGGTGCGATCACTCCATCTTTAAGTGATCTTAAGAAGAACTTAGAGAAATTTGAAACAGAACTCATTGATCTTGCAAAAACAATGGTGACTATTAAAAGTGAATTATCAGGGAAAACATATACGAAATTAAATGTAACAGTGAATAGTCTTATTGATCAACAAACGGGGTTATTGGCACATGAACAATTAATTAAAGAAGAAATTGAAAGTTATTTACAAGACATGCATTCCAAAGAAAAGGAATCAAAAAGTAACTTTAACGTGTAGGATGTGAACAATGGTGGCTGAAATTAAACATAAACGTGAAGCTGTAGACGGTGTACTAAAGAAAATGGATCAACTTAGAACAACTGTAGAAAATTTGGGATTTATATTGGGTCGTCTTGCAAACGAAATACAAGCAAACTTTGCTGGTGAGGCAAAAGAAAGTGTTGTTACCCTTTTGAATGATGAGGTTAAAAATATTAAAAAGGAAAGCGAAAACTGGCAAGCTCTTTATGAGCAAGCAGAATTTGTTGCAAATAAATTTGAAGAACAAGATGAGAAGATTATTCACTAAATGAGTGAATACTGAAGAGTTGGGTAATGTAGGTTTCGAACAGGGAATTATAGATGAAGGGGTGGTATAATGACAAGCTCGGAAGCTAACTTTACATTTCCTGCTTCAATTTATTATCAACGTTCAAATGATTTTAAGAAAAGAGTTGAAGGCTTCGTAGATGAAATGGAAAACAATTTTTTTAGGGTTATCCAATCAAAAGCTAGCTCATTGGATTTCAGTGACAGAGCTTATATTTTAGATCCAAGTGATCAGGGCTTAAAAAAAATGAAGGATCTAAAAGATAAGTACTTAAAGAAATTACATGATATGCAAAATGAAAGCTCACAAAACCCAATGTACCCGTTGACCCAATGCGATGAGAAATACAGTAAGACGTTCGAGAGGTATTTAGAGGGAAAAAACACACAAGTAATTAATAGACAAGTAGAAGCACTTGAAACCAAAGTCGGTGATGCAGTTTTAGAGCAATATCAAAATTTAACCAAAGAAGAACTAGAAACTAACCATAGTGATATGGCTGAAATCCTTAAAACAGTGTTTGGGAATGACTGGTATGCAAGATTTACTCAAGTTGCTGGAGTGGCAGATTTCATTAATAATTACTCGGAAAAGGTAGATGCATTTGCAAAACATCATCCAAAAAAAGCAGCTATTTTGTTAAAAGCAATGGAACAGTCTGATGAATTTACTCACTTTCTTCGTAGCACGGAGAAGCTAAGTAATAAATTAAAATCTATGCCTTATATGGGAAGTGCAATAAACAAAGTCGGAAAGGTAAGTAAATGGGCGGAGAGATTAAAGCAATTAGGTCTTGGTAGGTATTTAGGTTTTGCTGAAAAATTTTTAGGCGCGGGAGTAAAGGCTGGCTGGGTTGGAACAGGCGTCTCTGTTGGCTTAAGTGCTTATTATAATGTGAAAAATGAGGAAGTTTCAAACAACTTTAAAGAAGGTAAGGCAATACGAGGCAGTACGAAGGTAGTAGTAGGCACAGCAATTGATACGGTGCAAAAATTTGGAGTTGTAGATGGTTTGGTAGGAGGATTTTTAGTCGGTGGTCCTAAGATAGCTATTTTAGGCGGAGGATTAGGATTGTTGAATAAAGCGGCTCAATTTATTGCGCCAAGTAGTTATAAAAAATTAAAATCACTTTCCTTTAAAGGTATAGATGTTACATTTGATTTTGGAACAAAGACATGGAAGAATGTGAAATCCACTGCTAGTAATGCTTGGTCAGGCGCCAGATTAATCAGAAAATCGATTGGGAAAAGCTTATATAGAGATTATAAAAATGTAATGATAACTAAAAAAATAGCTGCGTCTAAAATAAATTCTTATAAAAAAACAGTTGGCATTGGTTTCAAGGCTGTAAGTAAAGTTGTAAAAGCAGATGTAAATAAGGCTGTTTCTAAAGTCAAATCAAAAGGCGAATCGATAGGGAAAGCTGTAAAAGGTGGATTAAATTCATTAAAGCGTGGGATTGCGTCTTTTATAGGTTGATTATGGTTCATTAAGTAAAATTTAATTTGAAATCTAACTATTCATTAATTTATATTATAAAATCAGAAAGGGTGAAAGAATGGAAAGCGTATTTAATGGAACATTTTCTCAAGTAGAAGAAACTGTTAGTGAAAGTTTTGCAAAGAATTCAATTGATACAATTAAACAATTTAATTTATTAAAAGGATTATTATTTACAGGTTTTTGTATTGGCTTAGGATCCTATGCTTTATATGGTGTAAGTATTTATATAAGCAACATTATGAATCAAGCCACAATACCACTTGATGAAAGTAATGAATTTATCACTATATTTGATAACATCTGGTACATGCATATTCAGTCTATTTTAATTCTAGCAGTAGTGATTGGTGCGTTTGTATATAGAAAGAAAGATAACATTAAAGGTTTTTTTGTATACAACACGTTTTTGACTATATTCCTACTTTTGTTTATGATTTTCTTTTTTAAAGTAACACAGTTGCTAGTATATAGTTCTTCATTACGTTTGATCTATACAGGATTATTTATAATCAGTTATATATATATATTTATAAGAAGTTACCAAAATACAAAAAAAATGGTACATGGTACAAAAAAGAAAAGATCAGCATTAGTTGAGTGGTTTAGTAGGAATAGAAAAAATATTACTAGTTTATTAATTGGTGTTGGAGGCTTGTATTACCTATCGAAAGTTATTTTCACTGAGGCAAATGATTTAGAAACAAGAATTATTGGATCATTGATTGATTTTCTCCCTTTAGCGGTATGTTTAGTATCTTTTTCATTTTTATATTTTAACAGTGTCGCAATTAGAAGTTACTATTTATATAAGTATTCGGAAGAGTTTAGGAAAAAGTTTGGATTTGATAAGAAAGATTGGTATGGGGAGAAATATCAGGGGTAAATAGATATAGATTGTTACGGAAAAGATGTATTGCACGAATTTAGAGTAAGATAAAACGTACTAGTTCAACATTTAATGGCAATGCTGTCGAACCCGTAATGAAATAAGGTGTTAGATACGTTAAAAATGGATGGGTATGTTTATGAAGATAAAGAATATGAAGTTAATGAAGATGAGAACGGTAATTTTTCTAAAGATAGAAATAAGTGTGATCAAAACTTTAAAACAATTTATTCTGTGTACAAAAGACAAAAACTACAGGTGTTTTTGGTTTTACATTATATAAGAGAAACGGTGGATTTTGCATCGGGTTGTTAATAATCCATGTTTTGTTAAAATGTTATTTCGGATTATGGAAAAGAGTTGACCAAACTGAAATTATTAGATCAATTACAAGAAGAAGACTTTGCTGTTTTACGAGGACCTTTTGAATCAGGCAGGCAAAGCCCAAAGAATTTAGCTGTTGCTTTAGTATTGTGCACTTTTATTCAGCCATTAATGTTTTTCTTAACATATGTAGTAGCAGCTGATACAACTATTTACCCTTACAAAGACTTTATAATGGATATACATTTTCTGGATAACAATATTACTTGTAGTCTTTTCTATATTTTTTGCGATTCCAAAAGTATATTTAAAAAACCAAAAGATCCAGTATTTGTTGATCATTCTTGTATCTCAAAACGTAGGTGCCTTTTTTATGTATTTAATCTCATTATTTTTTGTTGGGTTCAGAGAGGCTTAGTTTAGAGGTTACAGAAGATTCTCTTATAAGTTTTACTTTAACCACACTTTTATTGGGGTTACTCGTTTTCATTATAACTTGTGTAAGGTTTTATTTTTTATTAAAAAAAGGGCATTATAAAGCAGGTACTAAAAAAGATAAACTTAGAAGCAAACTAGAAGGGAAATCATATTTACCAACAGCCATAATTGTAGGAACAGGGTTGGTGTATATCATTCAATATATATCTCGAATTAGTTACACACTTGATATAAATACTATGGTTTTGCTTATAATAGGTTCTTTCCTTTTTTTACCATGCTTTTTGTGTTACCTGAACAATTAGTCATTCTTTACTGTAAATATCGTTTTGAAAGCTTAATTTTGATAAGGATGGAAATCTAAAACCAATGGGTTCGGAAAGGAAGGATGATTGAATTGCAATTTGAAACTCGCTCACTTATTTTTGATAATTTATTAAAATAATCAGTTTGTACCGGAAGAAATTGAGCTAGCCGTAAAAGATTTTCAATCTATTTTGGAGAAGGGAGGATACCATCCAGATGGTAGAATGTTATTTTGAGCGACCCAACAAGTGAGATTATCAGGCAGAAATATTTTTGCCAATCGTTGAAAACAATTTTACAATTCTGGATGAAGAGCAGCAAGCATATTTTCATAGTTACTTTTCTGTAAAGCCAATGATAATGACACGATTAATGGATGATTTTGAAGCAGCATCTCCAGGAAAGTTTTGGGAGCTAATGAATTATATAAGACAGAATGGATTGGAACAGAAACCCCCTGTATTTGTAGAGTATAAGACTAGCCATATGGGAAGATGGTATGTGGAGATAAGTGTAGGAGTTTAAACGTATTAGCCATTGGGGAGGGGGAGATGAAAAATGAAAAAGTTGTTAATGCTTATCACGGTGGCGCTTTTATTTTTATTGGTTGCATGTAGTAATAATTCAAAAGAAAATGAAAGTGAGCAGCCATCAGAAAATACGGAAGCACAGTCGAATAAGGGTGAAGGAAATGAACAAAAAACGAATGAACATGCTGGAGGGCAAATGAACGACTTGAAATTGGAATTGCAAAAACAGGATATGGATGTGGGGATGACAATTGAAAATAACGAAATATATTCGGTTTTAGATGAAGCAATTAAAGCTGATCCTAAAATGGGAGTCCCAAACGACTTTAGTCTCTATCCGTTTGATATTTCAGTTAACCCCGATGGAAGTAGGTCCATATTATTTTTAGCTATTAATCGTCTAAAAGATCCCATCAAGAATATAACATTTGATATGACATTTGGAAACAAAGAGGGAGAATACATATATGAAAATGAAAAGTTAGTACTAACTGAAGATGAATTTGGTATCCTTAATCCTGATTCCGCAATACCATTCATGCTTGATGTAACACCAGAGCAGGAACAGCTGTTTAATCGTTTAACAAAAGATAACGTGCATTTGGAAAAGGCTAATTTCAAAATGGATGTGGAGGAGTAAGTGTATATATTTTTATCCATTTAATAGACAGCAAGTTTATTTTACACTATAGCGTACAATGTCAAGTACTTTTTTCAAGTGTTTGGTATATAAACATACATACTCTATTTAGCTGAAAAAGGTTTGTTTATCTTGTTAGTTAATATTGAATTTTAGGAGGGTAGAATGAAGAGCATATTTACTGGGTCTTTTTCTCAAGTGGAAGAGACAATAAGCGAGAACTTTATGAAAGATACAATTAACGCTGTAAAAAATTTCAAAATACATAAATTGATTATAGTAATTCTATTTTTTTCAGTTAGTTCTTATGCTGTTTACGGAGTAAGTTTTTTCTTAGCTACCAATATAGATGATTTAGCAGTACCTTTCGACAAAAATAATGAATTCATTTTTGTTTTTTCAAGTATATGGTATATACATATACAGGTTTTTATATTTTTTATCGCTGGATTGGCAGCTTTTATATATAAAGAAAGAAATCATGCGAAAGGTTACTTTCTATTTAACATTTTTTTATCTCTTGGTTGGTTACTATTCTTACTATTTACTTTCAAACTTACACAATTAATGGTAAATAGCTATATATTACGTATGTTATATTCAGTATTATTTTTAAGTGGTTTTGTATTCGTTTTTTTTCAAAGCTATCAAAATGCAAAGAAAATGGTGTATGGTACAAAAAAGAAAAGATCAGCATTGGTTGAGTGGCTTAGCAAAAATAGAAAAAATGTTTTAAGTATACTATTTGGATTTGGAGCTTTATATTATTTAACAAAAGTTATCTCTCCGGAAGTAGATAATTTAGAAACTAGAATAATTGGTTCATTAATTGAATTTGCGCCTTTAGCCGTATGTTTAATATTTTTCACGTTTATATATTTAAATAGTAAACTAATAAGATCGTATTATTTATACAAGTATTCGGAGGAATTTAGGAAGAAATTTGGTATTGCTAAAAAAGATTGGTATGGAGAGAAATACAAGGGTTAAAATGATATGGATTGTTACGGAGATGAAAATGTATTGCATGAATCTAGAGTAAGGTAAAATGGTACTGCATCAAGGGATGATGAAGTGATTCGAGAGTGGAGACTCATAATAGCGTTCATCCAAAAGAAGGAGCAAAGCTTTATAGAGTAAAAATGGAGTTGAAGAATTAGTTCAACATTTAATGGTAAAGTTTTCGAACCCATAATGAAATAAGACAAGAGATATGCTAAAAAATGGGTATCACAGTATTTATAAAGGTAAAGAATATGAAGTTAGTGAGGATGAGAACGATAGTTTTTCAGTAATAACTAAGGATAGAAATAAGTATGGTGAAAGCTTTCAAACAATTTATTCTGGAAATGTGTACAAAAGACAAAAACCATAGATGGTTTAGGCTTCACATTATATATGAGAAAAGATAGAATTTTGCATTAAGTTAATACTAATCCATGTTTTGCTGCTAAAATGTTATTTCGGCGTATGGAAAAGGGTTGATTAAACTGAAATTATTAGACCAATTACAAGAAGAAGGTTTTGCTGTTTTACGAGGCCCTTTCGAATCGGGAAGACAGAGTCCAAATAGTTTAGGAGGAATGTTAACTTTTAGTATACTTTTACAGTTGTTGATGTTTGTATTAACTTATGTAGTTGCTGCAGACTCAACTTATTTTCCATATGCTGACATTGTTTTTGTTATTCATAGTATGGTAACTGCTACACTAATTTTATTATCTATAATTTATTCTTTTCCTAAGGTTTATATGAGTCGACAGAAAACACAATATTTTATAGTTATTTTGGTATCTCAAAATTTATTTGGGCTGTTTTCTTTTACAGGAGCTTTATTTTTTTTAGGAAAAGAACTAAGCATAAATTCTCTATTATTGTTAACCATCACAACGTTGATATTTGGGATACTAATTGTTATTATTTTTTACACCATGCTTTTTGTACTACCTGAACAATTAGTCATTCTCTATTGTAAATACCGTTTTGAAAGTTTTAATTTTGATAAAGACGGAAACCTAAAGCCAATGGGAACGAAAAGGAAGGATGTAATTTATTAATCTATGAGAGAAATTGTAGTAAATGAATCTCGGATAAGAATATGGAAAAGGTTCGTTACCTCTGTGTAGTGAAAGGGGAATCATGGCCGAAAGAACATCTAATAAAAATAGCTATATTGAATAAATCAAAGTTAAGTTCAAAATCTTTGGAATAAGGATAATTTTTGCATAATTAGTAGACTTTCCCAAGTGAATATTATATAATAGATAATGATTTATTTTACTACATATGGAGGGGAATTGTATGATCAGAAAAGGGTTTATGCTATTTGTTGTATTACTTTTTTCGGTATTCATAACTACTGCTTGTGGCAGTGATGAAAAAGAAGAAAAAGATGATACGGCAAATGCTGAGAAGTCAAAAGAGGAAGTAGTCAAAAAAGATGAAGACAATAAAGCTAAAGAACCTAAAAATACGAAGGAAGCTAGCTTTAGTGAGCTAATATCATATATGGAAAAGACGACTGAGGGAACAGCTGATGTATTATATGAAAACAAAGAGCCGCAAACTCACGATATGGAAGGTGTAACATTTACATTAAATAGTTATACACTTGTAGAATTAAATGATTTTCACCGTGATTACAATATTCCATTTGACGATCAAACTAATGGCGGTGTCATTATAGCTCATTATTCGGTTAAAAACGATACAGATAAAGATGTACACTATATGCCGAGTCTCTATATGACATATACTGGTGCAGAAAAAGATATAAATAATTATCAAGAACTTTTACCAAAAGATCAACAGTTGCCTATTTTATTATCACCAGACAATGACTATTTATTAGAAGCGGGTGAGGAAGTTTCGGGTTATTATACATATCCATTTGGAGAAGATCGCTTAAATGATGTTTTAGAAGTTGGCAGCGTCGAAGTTGAGATTCCACTTCCTCAAACAGATAAAGATGATTTTAGCACTTCATTTGGTGAGGAAAAAACATTTAGTTTTCCGTTAGATGCTGAAAATCAAAAGAAGGCTGCTCAAGAAGCTAGTGAAGGATTTTATGAAGATAAAGTAACTGCTGAAAATATGGGCGATAAAGAAATGCTAGAAAGCGAAGAAGGTATCGGAGAAAGCAAAGATATTGATAAAGCGACAGTCACATTAGAAGGATACCAAATTACTAATTTTGTACCTAATGAAGAAGAAGCGCCGCGTTTCCAAGCAGATGAATTGGTTTTATTAACGGTTAAATTTACCATTGATAATGGATACGATGAAGATATTTCCAAAAGCTCTATTTCTTCAACGTTACATTTGAATGATGGGAAACAATGGACATTAAATGAAGGTATGCTGTTACCTTATAAAAATGATGACGTCATATCTGCCAATGATAGTAGTGACCTGTTACAAGTTTTTCTTTTAGATAAAGAACAATACGAAAAAATTTGGAAGGACAAAGCTTTTGAATTAGAAATTGGTCCAATGCGTAATATAGATGGGAAAGACATATCTAAAGGTGCAGAAGCTGAGTTTAAATTGAAATAAACGTTCCACACCTATGAAACAATGCTTTGTCTAAAAACTAGGCGAGATGTAACGATACAATTTTTGTAAACAACATCTTGCTTACCGGTAAAATGCTGCATGGAAAATGGATATCACTGTTCTAGCGCTCCTTAGCTGCAGCACTAAAATTGCGTTAATACATCGGAATGCCTCATTCCACTTGTATGCAGTATAAAGGTTCAAAGCACCATTTGAAAAATAAAACCGACTGAAATCAAGATTTTTAGATTTGATTTCAGTCGGTTTATTCAGTTTAATAGGGTATGGACCTAACGCCCCTACTAATATTGTAATTGACTACACTTACCAAGGCCGCTTTGTTCTCGGCTTTGCTCTTATAGACGTGGATGGCAAATGCTCTTTTTTGACTAATTGCGGTTCTCTTCCACGCTCCATTGCACGTTTTACTTTTTGATCCATCTGAAACGTAATTGGTGGCTTAAGCACGCGTTTGGAAACAGCTTTGCAGGTAGGGCAGAACGTCTCTTGTTTATTGCCTTTATTGCTTTTATGCCATTCCGTAAATTCGCCACAAAGTTGGCAGGAAAATGTATAGCCATACGTATACCTCCATTATGTTGGCAAGATACTCTTCGTAAAAATTTCTTTTGGAATTCCAACTGTGGCACATGTATTTGGTATATCAACAACTCCGGCTAAGTGACCTTGGACTGGAGCAGCAGATAAAAGCATATAAGCTTGCTCACCAGTATATCCCTGGGTTTTGAGAAATTCAATAGCATTTAAACAGGCATTACGGTACGCCACGTTCGCATCTAAATAGGTTTTGCTTGCCGGAGGACTCTACTGATACACCTTGGAAAACAATATATTCGTTATAGTGTGGGTTTACAGGTCCTGGTTGATAGACTGGGTTCGTTTTGATTTGATATTTTTCCATACCACCTTTGATAACATCTACTTGTAATTCAATCCAGCCAGACATTTCGATACCACCGCAAAATGTAATTTCCCCATCACCTTGGGAGAAGTGGAGATCGCCTACAGATAATTTTGCTCCGTCTACAAATACCGGAAAGTATACGCGAGAACCTTTAGATAGGTCTTTAATGTCACAATTGCCACCATTTTCACGAGGGGGTACAGTTCTTGCACCTTCTGTGGCTATGCGGTCGAATTCTGCACCAGTTAAACTTCCTAAAACAACGCTTTCTTCGGTGGGCGGGTTAGCAAGTGGAGGGACGCGGTCTGGATCAGTGGCAATTAAAGCTTTTTCCCGTCTATTCCATTCCAAATTCGGGCTAAAATACCCACAATGACAAAGGTTCACTTTATAAGAAAATAGTTCTAGGTTAAATGTCACGTAAAATTGCTAAATATACACAAAAATGGTTCAAGTCTTATGATACGCTAATATGGAGAGCAATAAGCTTCTATAAAACTATCTTACAGGAGTGAAGGCAATGAAAGCAGCAGTTTGGTATGCAAAAAAAGATATCCGTGTGGAGAATGTTGATGAACCAGTTGTTGAAGCAGGAGAAGTGAAAATCAAAGTAGAATGGGCCGGTATTTGTGGAAGCGATCTTCATGAATATGTTGCTGGACCAATTACCATCCCAACAGAAGCACCTCATCCATTAACAAAAGGTACTGCACCAGTTATTATGGGTCATGAATTTGCCGGAGAGGTAGTAGAAGTTGGGAAAAACGTTACCCAAGTAGCGTTAGGGGATCGAGTTACTGTGGAGCCGATGATTACTTGCGGGAAATGTAAAGCCTGCCGTCAAGGGCGTTATAACCTTTGTGAAGTCATTGCAGCTTTTGGCATGTCTGGTGTTGGTGGAGGCTTCTCAGAGTATACCGTTGTTTCTGAAGACATGGTACATAAAATACCTGAGCATATGAGCTATGAATTAGCTGCTTTAGTTGAACCTACAGCAGTTGCTATGCATGCTGTAAAACTTAGTAACTTAAAGGTTGGGGATACAGTAGCTGTTTTTGGAGCCGGACCAATTGGCTTATTAACGGTACAAGCAAGCTTTTTAGCTGGAGCAAAAAAGGTATTTGCCATTGAATTGTCAGAAGAACGAAGAAAAGTAGCAACCAAGCTTGGGGCAGTTGCTATTAGTCCAGCAGAGAGTGACGTTGCTGAAGAGATCATGAAGCAAACCGCAGGCGATGGAGCTGATATCAGTTTTGAGGCTACAGGTGTTCCTGTAGTATTAGAACAAGCAGTTAATAGCACAAAAATGGGCGGAGAAATTGTTATTGAAAGTCTTTGGGAGTCAAAACCGGAATTGGATGCTAACAGCCTTGTTTTTAAAGAACTTAACTTGATCGGATCGATTGGTTACCGCAATATATTCCCGACAGTGATTGATTTAATTGCTGATGGTAAGCTGGAAGTAAGCGATTTAGTTACGAAAAAAATCGCATTGGATAACATCGTGAAGGAAGGGTTTGAGTCTTTACTGCAAGAAAAATCACAAGTGAAAATATTAATTAAACCGTAATTTAACAAGTGAATAAATTATTCGTTGCTTTGTTTGTGTATTCGTTGGCTGAAAGGGTATGCACGTAATGCCAAAATAATATTTGCGGATACGTATGATATAAATAATAATGCACGCCAACCATTTTATTGCTGTAAGACTCCCACTTCAGGAGTTGGGTAATCTGTACAGCAACAAGTCAAAGTGGAAGATAATAGCACCTAATGCCCAATCGTTCAGAGGGCTTTAGGTGATACCATTACGGTACTAACAAACAGTGGGGGATGAATGAACCCCCACACTGTTTGTAGATTCACTTTATTGGTTGGCGTTCTGTTTCGCAACTTTTTTTGTATAGCTGCGATAATAAAATAAACCAGCAATTCCCCATAGTCCCATGAAAATCAGAGACGGCGTACTTAATTTTCCTGGAGATTGAGGGATAATTAACAGGAGAATAAAACTGATGCTAATGATAATTCCGGTAAATGTTAGCAGTTGGTCCCACCTTGAAGCTGCTTGTTTATAACTAATAAAGCATACGTATAAATAAGCAATCGCTGCTAGAAACGAGGACATATCAACAATATAAATAATAACCTCTCTTCCAAACCAAGGTGCGAGAAGGCTAATACCTGTTATAAAAAAGACGCTGTTAATCGGAACGCCGGCGTTTGTCCGCTTCATATATTTGGGATGGCACAATTTGTATGCAGATAAGGATGATAGCAGATGGCTGCTGCTAATCATAAAGCCGTTAATGCCTCCAGAGACGGCAGTCATTAATGCGATGATTAATAAAATAAAACCAAAGCTTCCGACATGAGTTAACACAGCTTCCCCAAGAGCCCAATCGAGCTGCTTTGTTTGATCAGGTGAGAAGGCAAGTGCTGTGATTACATTTAAAAGGCTGTACGCAATTACTCCGGAAAATACGGAAAGAATCGCTATCCAGGTTGCTTTTTCAGGTTTAAACTTTAATTGGGTAGCTACTTGTGGAATAATATCAAACCCGACAAATAGAAATGGAATAATCGCAATGACTTTTGCTATTTCACCAATGTCAAAATCATAGTTATAAAAATAGTTCGTAGATAAAGTTGTTGAACCTGTATTTAAAAGCATGGCGATAAAAACGATCGCGATATTAATCATTAAAAATAATACCATCACGTTTTGGACATTAGAGCTCTTCCGCAAGCCTCTAATATTTAAAGCTGCAAATAAAATAAGCACGGAGCTTGCTATGAGCACTTCTGAGAAATAAACAGGATATCCAGCAATTTCGTAAAGATACAACCACTCTATGTTTGATCCCAATAAAATTTTAACAATTAATACAAAGGCTGTTGCGTTAAGGGGAACAATGCTTAAATAGCAAAGAATTAAAGCCCAGCCTACAATAAAGCCATGCCCTCTGCCAAGATTCTTATACGTGTAAGAGAAACCACCACCATCTTCAGCATGTTGCTGCATCATAATATGGTAGCCTTTTTGTATAAAAAGAATAGCAAAACCACCTAACAGCAACCCAATAGTTGTATTGATAACCCCAGACTCTGGAAGAAATTTAATGCCGGGTAGCGTAAATGCTCCCCAGCCAATAATAGACCCTAATACTAAGCTTAAAATATCAAAACGGTTCAGTTTATTTCTCATAACATATCATCGTTATTTAAAGTTATAAGCGGTAACGATTTTTTCTCTCCCCGTCATTTGATCAGTATAATATTCATATAAGCAAATGCCTAAATAAGACCCTGAGATATTATATACGTTCTTATAGCCCAAGTGTTGTAATGCCATTACAGCATTGTAGCTACGCTGGGCGGAACGACAGTGCACATATACAGGTTGGTTTTGTGGGATTTCATCTAATCGATCTCTAAATTCACTTAAAGGTATATTCACCGCATTGGTTAAATGACCGCATGCATATTCATGCTTTTCCCTTACGTCCATAATAAATGCATTATTTTCTACCAATTCCCGCGCTTTTGTTACTGGAACTTGCTTGAATTCTCCGTTCAATCGGTTGAGTGCAACTAATGCCGCAAAGTTCACTACATCTTTCGCTGTTCCAAACATTGGGGAATAGCATAGTTCTAGTTCTTTTAAATCTTCTAGCGTTCCACCCATCGTAATCATTGTAGCAATGACATCAACACGCTTATCAACATTTCCTTTTCCGATGGCTTGAGCACCAAGTATTTTCCCTGTAGGGTATTCATAAATCAATTTAAAATGCATTGGATGGCTTTCAGGCATTAAGCCAACTTTATCATTCGGGATAATATAAACAAAATCATAAGCAATACCAGCTCGCTCTGCTTCTTTTTCATTTAGACCAGTAGCTGCGGCGTTTTGATCAAACACATGGATACAGGAGGAGCCAATTACTCCAGTATGACGATGTGGGATACGGTACATATGGTCTGCTGCGGCTCTGGCTTGACGTTGTGCAGGTCCTGCAAGTGCTAGTCTAGTTGGCTGATGTGTCAACTTATGATATACTTCAATCGCATCTCCAACAGCGTAAATATCCGAATCACTCGTAACATAATTGTGATCAACCATAATGCCACCAGTTTGACCAATTTCCAGCCCAGCTTGTTCAGCTAATTTGGTCTCTGGTTTCACACCGATAGCAAGTACAACGGCATCAGCAGCCAATATTTTACCTGATTGTAATTCGATTTGACTAGCTTCGATTTTAGCTAAACCATCATTGACAATTAGGTTAACCCCTTGGTCGATTATTTCTTTGTGCAAAATTTGCGCCATATCATAGTCAAAAGGTGCCATCACTTGATTGCTGAATTCAATTAAGGATACGTCTAACCCAGCTAAACGGAGATTTTCCACAACTTCTATGCCAATAAATCCTCCTCCAATTACGGCAACTTGTTTAACATTATCTTGCTTGACATATGCGTCCAGCTTCGCAATATCGACAACGTTTCGTACGGTAAATACATGGTCCATATCCGTTCCTTGAATAGGTGGAATAATAGGATTTGCTCCTGGAGATAAAACGAGCTTATCATAGCTTTCTTCGTAACTTTCCCCTGTTACGACGGTTTTTACTGTAACCGTTTTATTCTTGCGGTTAATAGAAGTTACTTCACTATTAACGCGTGCTTCAATATTATATTGTTTTTTAAATTGTTTTGGATTCATTAATACAAGATCTTCACTATTTTCAACAATTCCACTTAGGTGAAAAGGTAGCGCACAGTTTGAAAAAGATACATGTGGACCTCTTTCAAACATAATGACTTCCGCATGCTCATCTAATCTTCTTGCTCTTGCGGCGGCAGAAGCTCCTCCTGCAACGCCACCTATAACAACAATTTTTTTACTCATTTTCCATTCTCCTTTATCGCGCGTCATTCAGTCGTTGATTCGACTTTCAAACTGATAGTTATCTGTAACATAGAATAATTTATTTTGTGAAACCTATAACATTACTAGCTAAAAATATAGTACCAAAAACTTAACGCTTTGTACATATACCTGTATAGGTAATTTGGATTTCTTTTTAAAAATTTGATATTTGGTCACAGTTTACCTTTTTAGTGTCCGATTGTGTTTCCGCCATTTGTTATGCAAATGATCTTAGAAGACTTAAAATAAGCGTTTAGCTAACATATTGCCTACAATACCACCTAGTGCTAAAAATAGGAAGAATATCCAGCCTGAGAGCGAATAATTGGCAATAGGGGTAAATAATGCCCCAACATTACATCCGTTTGCAAGTCTAGTTCCTAAACCCATTGTAATGCCACCTAACGCGAACAAAGCTGCTTCTTTTTTACGAATATGCGCTCCTTCTAAGAACATGGTTTTCATTTTACCAGCTGTTAATAGATAGATAATTGTTCCTACTAGAATTCCAAAGTTTTGCACGGAAATCGGGTGTTCAAAAAATGGCAACACAAATGGTTCCGCTGACATTTTTGTAAAAGAAGCAATCGATTCCGGAGAGACACCTAAGAACATTAATAATTTACCAAACCATATACCAAAAGGTGTAGAAGCTCCCCAACCAGCTTTTGTAACACCCATTAATAATACAAACAATATACTGATTACAATTGCTCCTTGTTTCAAGGTCCAAGGCTTAATAAAAATACGATTATATGTTTCTTGGCTGAACAATTTATAATCTTTACTATCAAATTTATTAGGTAACTCCTGCATTTTTTCCGTTTCATGTTCTATATAACGATTTTGTTGCTTTCTTTTTCTTTCATATCGGTAAGCTAAGTAAACAGTTATGCCACAGAATAATGCAGTGGTTAGGATAGCACCTAAATAGCCGCCAAGACCATCCCATTTAAAGAGGTCTGGTAAAAAAACGCCTCCTTGCAGCTGATTCCCTACGGAAGTAGTAAACCAAGAATTAGTAATCCAACTGGCTGTATGTTGAATAGGAAAACCAATAAATATACCCATACCAAAAAATAATAACGTAATTAGTGCTCTAGGGAACCCCGTTGCTAAATCTGTTAAAACGCCTGAAGCACAGCATGAAGAGAAAGCCATTCCAAAACCAAATAATAATCCACCTGCTATTAGACCAAGGTTAATGGGGTTAATCCAAAGATCGTAGCTTGCAGGATTGGAATAAAGTAAAAAAGTGGTCGTTGCTAAGGTAGTAATAAAGAACATTAGAGCCATTGCACGTAGTAATTTTGTAGAACCAGTCTTATAAGCGCGATTAATACTACCAGCAAATCCAGTGTAGGCACGTGTCAAGGTGTAACCAAGCCCTGTACCGATTAATAATCTGAAAAACAGCATATCTGTTTTTAAGAGTACGTTACCTAAAATAAGAACGAAGAAAATTGCAGCTATCCCTAACACGTACTCTATTTTTTGTAAATGCTTACTCTGGATGGCTTGCTGTTTTTTAATTTCTGCTTCCATGTTGTTTTAAACTCCTTTCATTATCATGTGAAACATTTCACATAAATAGTATATAGAGAGAAGGAAAATTTTTCAACAGAATGAACTTCACCTTCAATATTTGTTCATAAGTATACGTATATTTTTCCCGAAATAAAAAGAGGGCGAGTATCTGATAAATTTTGGGAAAGACCATCCCCATTTCCTTGCCACATGGCATTGGGGAAATTAAATGGCGAGGACTAGCTAAACATCAAAAATAAGATTTTAGAGGAGTGTCTTTTTCAAGTAAGAGGGGAAGAAGCGTGGTATGCCTTTACAAGGCTACTGAAAACGGCGATCTTTTACAAAAAGGCGCTTCCAACATATGCTACATAGAAAAATCAGCTTCAATCATCACGGCATGTAATAGCATTTGGCTATCTATTTTTCTTGTTTTATAGTTTTTCACTGCCTTACCATGAGGAGTCTCAGGACTACGTTCGGTAAAGAAGTGCAAGCTTACACCTGGTCCTGTCCATTTACACTAAAAAAGGTTGAGACAAAAGAAAATGCTATATAGCAAAAGCCGAACAATTATAAATATTGTCCGGCTTGTTTGTATTAAAAACTCCTACCATCGCTACGTTAAAATACTTCGCTTTCCGCAGGACCCCTCAGCTTTCTCGGAAAAGCAAACATCGCTTTTCTGGGAGATCTTCAGCTCGTACTGTTCCCAGAGTCTACACATTTTGACTACGCTAAAAACCTGTGTATACACAATAGATCATTTTTGTTCCTCTTTTAGTCAGCTGCTTTGTATTCCAGCCTCGTTCGCATGCTGTTTTGTTTAGGCGGCTCGTTTCCGTTCAGATTTATCAACAACGCAAGCTCCAACGATGTCTCCGATTACGTTGGAGGCAGTACCGGCCATCCCAATTAATGCATCAACACCGGCGATTAATGCTACAATTTCAAGTGGTAAGCCAAACATGCTAAGTACCGCGGATAAAGTTACCAATCCTGCTGCAGGCACACCGGCGGTTCCAATAGAGAGCAGTGTTCCAATGATTACAATTACCAAAAAATCGGTAGGCGAAAGGTTTAAATTCATAATGTTTGCAGCAAAGACCAGTGAAACTCCCATCCGTAATGCTCCGCCATCTGAATTGAAAACAGCACCTAGTGGGAGTGCAAAGTTTGCTGTTGTTTCCGAAATACCTGCTTTTTTAGCAGAGCGGATCGCAATAGGAAGAGAAGCAATGCTGCTCGATGTGAAAAATGCAGTCGTATAGGCTTCTTTCGTTTGCTTAAAAAAAGGAATAACCGGTGTTTTGGATAATTTTAGAAATCCAGCATAAACCAATAACCATAATAACAAAATACCAGCATAAAAAACTGCAGTAAACTTGAATAACGATTGGAATGTTTCCCAGCCTTGACTGCCAAATGCTGTTGCACTAATGGCAAATATACCTATAGGTGCATATAGTAGCACGCCTTGCAAAATCTTGTAAAACATTTCATTTAATGCTGTAAAAAGAGTATTTAATAAGTCGCCGTATTCTTTCATTTTTTTGTCTTCGGAGTAGCGCATGGCGGAAATAGCAACTCCCATAATAACAGCAATAAATAAAATTGCCATTAGATCTCCAGAAGTAAAGGCTGCAAATATGTTTTTAGGTACAATTTGTAACAGTACATCGGAAACACTTGGTGTTTCAGGTTCTTCCACTTGCGTATCCGGTAATGTTAGGCTTGTACCCGGGTTAATCCAAAGAGCTAATGCGAGACCAATTAACACAGCAGCTGCAGTCGTTGCAATATAGTAAAGAATTAGCTTTCCGCCCATTCGTCCAAGTTTTGTAATTTTCATTTGGTTAACTGCAAGTACCACGGTCAGAAATATGACGGGAATAGCAATCAAACTAAGTAAATGAATAAGCAATGTACCTAATGGCTCTAACACGTTTGTTTGGTTTTGGAAGACTACTCCAGCTATGATTCCTAGAACAAATGCAACGGTCATTTTTATTACAAAGGAAGTTTGTTTATATTTTTTCCATATATTCATATTGTTAGATCGCCTTCTTTATCGTTAAATTTATCCCGCATATAAAGTGCAGTAAGATTCCTACTTCAAGGGTTAGAGAGTGTGTATGGAACAAGACTAAGCGGGAGACAACAGCACCTAAATGCCCTATTTCGTAAGCGCCCTTTAGGTCATACGATCATGTACTAACAAGCCGTTGAGGATGAATGAAACCCCCGCTGATCATTTTATATTTTCTATCGTACCAAAAAAGAGGGGAGGATACATTCATTATAGCTTAAGAAAATAATAAATGATGATAATGTATATAATGTATTCAGCGTGATACGAAAGAGGATAACAGTCATATATTAACTTAGCTAAAAGCCAAATCGTATAATTTTTTTGGAGCTAACCGTACCGTTTTAGTCAAAGGAAAAAAATGTATAAACAAAACTAATATATTACCAATAAACAGTTAAAATGAAACATTTTTGTAGAAACTGTGACGAATGAACATTTTGCTGCTTTTATCATCGCTTTTCAGTTGAATTTAGGTATAATAGGTTGGAAAGCGAGGGATAGATGAGTGAAAAAGCTTTTATATTTTATTATTGTTGTTTCATTTATCGATACATTTATTCAATTACCGATTATAACTCCTTATGCAAAAAGTCTTGGTGCTTCTCATATGTTAACTGGTGCAATTGTAGCTGTATATTCACTAACCAATATGTTTGGAAACATTCTTGGGGGGCACTGGATTGACAAGTATGGAAGAAAGCGCATGTTATTTATCGGTATGATTTCAGTAACGGTTATTTTACTATTATACCCATTAGCTGCAACAGGATTTCAATTGTTTATCATTCGATTATTACATGGGCTGGCTGGTGGGTTTTTAATTCCATCCGCATTCGCATATGTTGGTGATCAGACAAGAGCTGGTTCTAGAGGAAAGGCAATGGCCTTCACAGGCGCTGCTATTGGCATTGCTGCTATTGTTGGACCGGCAGTTGGTGGGGCTTTGGCAGCTCGCGGTCAAATAGAGTATGTATTTATATTAGTAGCAGGTTTATTTTTATTCACGTCTTTTCTAGTGCTTCGTTATATAGAGGAGTCCTTCGTATCTAGGGACAGGTCGAAGGTTCACGTGAAGCATTTTATACCATTATTAAAAAATCCTTTATTATTGCAGGCTTCATTAGCTGCGTTTGGATTAATGATTAGTAACGGGACACTAGCTTTTGCTCTGCCGTTAAAGGTAGAGGCGATTGGACTTGATGCGAGCGCGACAGGTGCATTGCTTAGTACATTTGGAATTATGGCAATCATAGTCTTTTTAACACCAATTAATAAAATTTATGACCATATGGAGCCTTTGATATTAGTTGGGACTGGGATTTTTATAATTGGTAGTGCGATGCTGCTTTTAAGTTATGTCACTATGTTCTGGACAGGCATCCTGACAATGATAGTATACGGTATAGGCTTTGCATTCGTGTTTCCTTCCATGAATCGAATGGTAGCAGAAAGCTCTTCTAAAATAGATCGTGGAAAAGCATACGGCATATTTTATGCTTTCTTTTCATTGGGGGTTGTAGCTGGGTCCTCTGTGTCTGGAGCTATTGCCGAATGGTGGGGAATACCGTTTATTTTCACGGCAATTGTTATGTTTATCATCTGTACAACTTTATACGTGATTGATCGAGTAAGAAAAAAGCTTCGCATTCATTTATAAAGAAATGAAAAGGTCATAAACAATAAGGCATCATAGACGTATCCGCGGAAGTAAAGCACTTTCTCCCGCGGATATTATTAAACGGCGAAAAAAGATGAAACCAGTAATTAATCCCTTGGCGCTACAGTTTTTGTTTCTGCTATGTCCTCACTTTTAACTACAAAAAGCTCTTTCAAAGACAAGCCATGCTTGTTCGCATAGGTTCGAACAAGATATTCTCCAACACAATACCCCAGCATTTTTGGATAAAAATGGGATCCATAAAGTAAACGATAGTACTTATTTGTATTTGCTTGGAGACCTTTTTCAGGCAAAAGATATTTCGTCCAAAAACGGTGTAGCACTTCATCCTTATATTTACCGATGTAACTAGCTGTATGCTCTTCTCCTAGCCGTTTAAAAACGGCATACTCTGCCATGCCTTCCAAAATAATTGTGTCCAATAGGGTATACTGTTTTTCTGGTTTATTACATTTTTCCAGACGGCAAACATGGTTGTATTCATGCGTTAAAAGTGCTTTGATTTCCATTTTTGTATTTGATTCAGATAGGAATAAGAAAGCTTTGTCCTTAAAGGTAAGCCCTGCTTTTCCATTAAACTCCTTGTGTAACCTGTAATTTGCTGCATCAGATGGGAAAATAAAAATAGGTATTTCAGGTCCATTCCATTGATGCTGTAATTCTTTATAATCCATTGAAGTGATGTCCCAGAGGTCTGCCTTTAGCATTTGTTGAACCCGTACTTTGGATATCGCTGAACGAGTCATGCCAAATTTTGTTAGATGAGCAAATATTTCTTCTGCTTCAGCATTTGGAAAGTAATCCTTTACTCGTTTAGCTAGCTGGATCGGTTGTTTATAGTCTTCCAGCAGCCATTCATCTGTTCGAATAACTCCATGCATCGTTTCATCTCCTTTTCGAAAGATTCATTGCGATAGCATATGCATAGTGGAAAAAATATTGACCTTTCGTACCTCAACCAACGATGGTCACATATGTTAAACTATTGGAGGTGAAAGCATGAATTATTTGGATAGTTTAGCCAAACTTGGAATAGGTGGTGCACACCCTGGAGGACTAAAGTTAACGAAAAAAATATTAGTAAAGGAATCTATTGATCGCACAACGAGCTTACTGGATATAGGGTGCGGAACCGGACAGACAGCAGCTTTTATCGCTGAACACTTTCCATGTGCAGTAACAGCGATGGATATACACCCATTAATGGTGGAAAAAGCTATACAAAGGTTTAATACGTGTAATGTTCCAATTACAGTTTTTCAAGAAAATGTAGAACATATGCGTTTGAAGGAGCAATTTGACATCGTACTTTCGGAATCGGTACTCGCTTTTACAAATCTATCTAAATCGCTATCTTCTATTATGGAAGCTTTACAGCCTCATGGGCGGTTATTAGCTGTTGAAATAATGATAGATGCAAGCATGTCAGAGGTAGATAGGAATGTGATTGCCTCGTTTTATGGGTTTCGTGAGCTATTAACAGAAGCAGAATGGCGAGAAAAATTGATACAGGCAGGATTTAAACAAATTGATCTGGAACAGCCAGTCATAGACCCATTGAAGGTGGAGATAGATGAAGCTCAAGATTTTCATTTCTCAGAGTCACAAATAGATGAAGCAATCGAAATACTGCATCAGCA
Organism: Virgibacillus sp. 6R; assembly: GCF_001895305.1. NCBI lineage: Bacteria > Bacillati > Bacillota > Bacilli > Caryophanales > Bacillaceae > Virgibacillus > Virgibacillus sp. 6R. Next base: position 4,253,071 of record NZ_CP017762.1, read on the forward strand.
TCAAGAACTTACCGAAATTTATCAAGAGGCACTTCAATATTGCGTATTTCGCTGCTTGCGATAAAGTGAACCCTCAATCAGTGGAGGAGGTGCTTTTACCTCCCACTGATGGTTATTACCAAAAGGAGAATAAAGGGCTCTGTATAGAATTAGGCATTTAGTCTTTTAGTAGATTCTTGATTTACTCTCCTAAGTTTCACGTTGTACATAGAAGGGGAGGATTTACTTCAGTTACATCCAAGCAACATAAAAATTGTCGAGTAAAGCGAGGAGGGTTGATTTTGCTTATACGAAAAGAACAACCTAGCGATTATAAGCAGACGGAAGATGTCATCCAGCAAGCGTTTCAAAATGTTGCCAATAGTAATGGGAAGGAGCATGAATTAGTACGTGCGTTACGAACGTCCAATGAATTTGTCCCAGAACTTTCGCTAGTTAGTAAGCAGGGCAAAACGATTACCGGACATATTTTATTTACTACGGTAGAAATTAAAAACGCTGGTAATTCCTTAATTGGGTTATCGTTAGCTCCGCTATCTGTATTACCTGAATATCAGAACCAAGGAATCGGCACGGCGTTAATTACATTCGGGTTAACAACAGCAGCGAGGTTAGATTTTTCTGTAGTAGTAGTTTTGGGACATAAGGAATATTATCCTAAATTTGGCTTTGTTAAGGCTTCTGCCTATAACATTAAGCCACCTTTTGCTGTTGAAGATGACTTATATATGGTAAAAGAATTACAAGCAGGTGTGTTAACTACAACCCAGGGTACTGTTCATTATTCTCCTGTGTTTATGCTATGATGAATGATGTATCATTTTATTATGACGAATTTGTACCGAATAATAACAGTTTAAAAATATTGGCAAGGTTTACCTAAAAACCAATAAAAACCGGCATCATTTAGATTCATGGCTATACTAAAAACCGTTTCTGTCTGCTCTTGTTCTGATAACGCAGGATTATGATGACGGCAGATCGAATTTGGATAATTGTCATGATTAGCTAGCAATTGGAAAAGGAATTCGTGATTGATAGATTTGTCTATTTGTGAGTCAATTAAATCAGAAAGTATGCACAGACGGTCAAAAGAGTCGGGTTTTGCAAACTCATCCATTGTTTTTTTCATTTTTGACGAACAAATGTGGTTCGTATGTTGAAGGGACCCGTGTTTGGGAAGTATTTTCTCGGTATATACTGGAGAGACCTCCACACTAATTATGTCTTTTGATTTAGATGCAATAAGAAAATGCGCTGCTGATGCAATTTGGTTTTGATCTATTCTGCTGATAGCTTCTTCAAAAGTGTGTGATTCAAGGATTGCCCTTAGCCCTAAATGAATGGGTAACTTCGCCTGCCACTGATTTGTTCTTAAAGCATTTAAACAGACGCCTATACCATGACTGTTATACCCTATTTTCCCAATGATACCTGCTTCTGTTATCATTTGAATAGTTGGAAGATTGTCTTGTACTAGCTCAAGATGAAGTATTGAATTTACTTGTTCTCTTTTCCAGTCCCAATTTTGTGCGAGCCATGTCTTTTCTGTTTTGGGTTGCGTAAGTGCGAATGAAGAGCAACCGTCAGGAGAAGTAAGTGCTATCTCACTTCTGCAATTTAATACTAAAATATCTTCAAACTCCACCTTTGCACCGATAGCTATTGCCTTCATTTCTTCCAAAAACGAAGGATAATGCTCTTTTACATAATTCACATGCAGTAAAGCTTGGTCGCATGCTTCATCCCAAGACGTTTCAGCATACTCTCTAAACATTTTTTCGTACGTTTGTAGGCTGTTTTTTATCTGTACTTCCGCCAGCTTTCCATGCTCATAACCAGTGTCGTAAGGTGATCCAGCTAACGTTTGTTTTTTAATTTGCTTAGCTCTCTGGGACATATATCGCTTCTCCTTTGTTTTGATAAACTAGCTTTCCATCAATCATTGTCCACTCTACTTTAGCTTCCAGTAAATCATTTACATGACTGTTCAGTAAGGAGCAATTCATTAATACAAGGTCTGCTAATTTTCCGGGTTCAATACTTCCTTTGATCTTTTCTTCAAATGATGCATATGCACCATTATAGGTATACATTCGTATTGCTTCTAATAAAGGAATTCGTTGATCTTCACCAATTATTTGTCCGGATTCAGACATTCTTGTAATTGCGCCATATAGCCCGCGGAACGGATCAACATCAGTAACAGGGCAATCAGAAGCAATTGCTGCTGGTATACCGGCTTTTAAATAATCGTTTAAAGGGTACATATAACTGGAACGTTCTCCGTAATCTTTTACGTAACCATCGCCGTACTCGAAGTGAAATGCTGGGTTTGGTGTAGGGACTACATGTTGTTCTTTCATTCTTTTTACTAAGTCAGGCGCTGCTACACCTGCATGCTCGATGCGATGACGAGAATTCGTTCGTGGATAGAGTCTGTTTGCTGTTTCGATGGTGGTCAGTAACATATCTATTGCAGCATCACCTTGAGCATGTGCAGTTATTTGCCATCCTTTTTCATGGGCTGGAATAAATAGCTCATCTACTTCCTCTTGCGAAAAATAGTGGATGCCATAATTGTTATGATCACTTGTATAAGGATCTCTTGTCCAAACAGTTGGACCACTACTACTACCATCTAAAAATAACTTAACAGGGCCAACTCTAAATTTCGTATCTCCTACACCAGTGGAAACGCCAGATAAAACCATATGTTTTACAACGTCTTGTGCATTGTTTAAGGCACCAACCATTGCATAAACTCGCTGTTGTATTGTACCCGACCGGGCATCTTGTTGCAATTTACGAAGATTATCTAGTCCATATCCTGTGGCATCATGAATAGAAGTTATCCCTTTTGCTGCAAACTCTTGAGAAGCGATTTTATGGGCTTCGCTTAACTCAGACTCTGAGAATGCGGCTTTAGCAAACATATTCATATGAGCATTTTCTATTAAAGTACCGTTCAGTTCTCCCGCTTCATTCTTTTCGTATTTCCCACCCATAGGATCTGGAGTATGTTTATTTATACCAGTTAATTGGAAGGCTTTGCTATTTACAACAGAAGCATGACCACATACCCGACCAACGATAATGGGATGATCTTTAGATACTGTATCTAATTCTTGTTTTGTCGGTAAGCGTTTATCGGTCATGTGATTTTCGTTGTAGCCGAATGCGCGAACCCACTCTCCTTTTGGTGTTTTTGCAACCTTTATTTTAAGCGCTTCTAACAGAGAAAAAATGGAATGTAGCTGATCTTGTTTACAATGAATAGAAAGTCTGTTAATTCCATACATAGTTATGTGCAGATGGGAGTCGATAAATCCTGGCAATAAAGTTTGGCCATATAAGTTGACTATTTCAGTTTTGCTATCTTGTAGCTCTAAAACCTTTTCATTACTTCCTGTAGCTATTATTTGATTACCTCTTATAGCAAGTGCTTGACAAATATCATTATTCATATTAACGGTGATAATTTCTCCATTTATAAAAATGGTTTGTTTATTCAATAGTCTCCCTCCAGTATTAGATCTTTTTAAAGTTTAGATAATTTTGCACCAGATAATTCATTGCGGTTTTCTGTAAAAAGTTCCTCCGTCATATCAGGAAAGATACAAGGTTCACTTTATGACATTGCTGCGGCCAAAGTACCAGCACCAAGTAAACCCGCTACAACAGCTGGCATATGATCAATAGCCAATTGGATAGCAATGGTATCTGGACTCCCTAGATTAGGGTATATGAAAATTCCGATAAATCCAACGACGATCATGGGGATTAAAACAATATAGAAAGTAGGTAGCAACGTTGCTGCACGTCTAATGGATTGTTTAGAAGAAGCACCCATCCATTGAATCCAATGCGTTTGCCAAATAGAAAAGACAGAGATTAAAATGGACGTCGACCAAAAGGTTACATTCATGTCGCTCACCCCTCCAGGCAATGTCAGAAAGGAAGGGATATCAGCTTGAACACGTTCAAAAATGGCTCGGAAGGAATATCCGCCAGTAAATTGTTGTGTTGCCCATAACCCAACAAACCAAGAGACAACAAACATTAAACCTCCTTGAAAGGCATTCGTAACTCCAATTGCTTTTAAACCACTTCGATATAAGTAGATGGAAATGACACCTAAGGATAAGAAAACTCCGACCCATTTGGGGATTAATCCATAGCTCATAACATGTAAAATATAAGCTGCTCCTGTTGTTTGTAATACAGCATAAGCTAATATGCCAATTGAAGTTACTATAGACGATAAAGCCCCCAATGCTTTACTTTCATAACGGTCAGAAATAGCTGAAGATTGCGTCACATGTTTATACTTATAACCTAATTCCCATACTTTTGGACCAAAATACCAAGCAACGATCCCCATATAAGTCAGGTATACAACGACGTAAAGTGCTGGCACACCTTTTGCGTATGCCCAACCGGGCGAACCCATAAACGTGTAAGCACTAACCCCGCCGGCGCCAATTAACAAATACATCATTACTGGACCCATACTGCGACTTCCTACACCCCAATTTTCAGTATCATTCATATTTTTCCCTTTACTTGCTCTTAAACCTAAAAGAATAGCAATAATCATATAAGATAATGTGATTAAAAGCGGCACATACATATTCATTAGCTAAATCCTTTTATTTTACTTACAAACCACAAGGTACCGGTTGTAAAAATAATAATGAAGATGGACCATACCATCATGATTGGCATTCCTAAAATGATGGAAGGTTTATTAAACAGTGGTATAAAAGACCAATTACCAAGTGCAATAACAAATAAAATAAGTCCGAAGCTAAACCAACTTTTCTTTGTCCTAGGGAGTTTGCATGTCACTTTCATTTAATCACTCCATTTCATCTATGTTTTTTATTTTATAGTGTAGATGAAAGGTATAATTTATTCATTAATAAGAATGTTAAAAATAAGATGTAAAAGTTTTACTGTGTGTCTACTTTTTCATCCATTAGAAGATAATAAGATTTAATCGCAGTTTCTAAAGAAAGTCTGTGTAAGGTGTCCAATCGCTGAGAACGTTATACGTTTAAAAAGAAATCGAGGCTGACACCTTCCATGCAATGGGATCATGATATAGTGTCGCGAGGACAGGAACCGTGAACAGCTCAAAGAAATAAGATCAACATTTGCAGTAGCTTAAGGTTTGATAGAAGCTACAAAATGACAACTGGTTAGATAATAGAAATTGATTTATACTAGAAAGTAGGACAAACCATTGATACATAGATGTACTTATACAAATTTTATCCCGAATGTAACTCGCAAGTCTCCCGCTTCAAGGGTTGAGGAAGATTCATAGCAGTCCAAGCGGGGGATAATGGCACTTGAATGAAATTCTAATTCATTCGGGGCAGATAAGATGTTGATTATTAGATGCGTATCGTGCAGAAAAGTGTTTTTGTTTTGCAAAGACAAGGAAAACCACGTCAGCGTTACATCGCACGCAGACGCAGAAAAAGTGCTTTTCTTTTGCAAGGACGCCTGAGAACCTAAGTTTTGATCTACTATTTTAGGGGGAAAGATAATCCCCACGGATTGCAGATTTACTTTATATAAAATGTTGGTTTACATATTTGGGGAGGTAGTTTCATAGATGAAATTTTTTCATACTGCAGATTGGCATCTTGGTAAGCTTGTACAAGGTGTGTATATGACGAATGATCAACGATATATTTTGGATCAATTCATCCAAGCTGTCGAGGATGAGCAGCCCGATGCTGTTATTATTTCAGGAGATCTTTATGACCGTGCTGTTCCACCTACAGAAGCTGTTCATTTATTGGATGAAACGCTTGGTAAAATCGTATTGCAACTTAAAATCCCTGTGCTTGCGATTGCTGGTAACCATGATAGCCCGAGCAGGCTGGATTTTGGAAGCAAGATTTTGCGTGAGAATGGGCTGCATATTATTGGGAATCTTTCTAGCTCTATAAAACCAGTCGTATTGCACGATGCGTATGGAGAAGTCCATGTTTACCTTATTCCATATTGTGACCCGAGCATTGTTCGTAACGTTTTTGGTGAGAAGGAAATACGTAATCACAACGATGCGATGCAGACAATAATTAAACATATCGAAGCTAAGATGGATCCAAATGCAAGGCATATGTTTGTAGGACATGCATTTGTAACACCTTATGGGGAAAAAGAGGAAAACACAAGTGAATCAGAACGTCCGTTAGCAATAGGGGGCTCGGAATACGTGGAAGCTGAGCTCTTTCAACGTTTTCACTATACTGCCTTAGGGCATCTCCATCAAGCGCATTATGTAAAAGACCCAAAAATCCGCTATGCCGGTTCACCATTAAAATACTCGATTTCGGAGGAAAATCACCGTAAAGGGTTTTTTATTGTAGAAATGGATGGAGAGGGTAACGTTGAGATCGAAAAACAGTTGCTAATACCAAAAAGGGACATGCGAACAGTAGTAGGTTCATTAAGCGAACTTTTACAACAACCTATTAATGAAGATTATGTATTTATTAAGTTGACAGATGAAACACCTGTCCTTTCGCCGATGGAAAAAGTGCGCTCGGTTTATCCAAATGCGATGCATGTGGAGAGAAAGAGTTTCTTTATAAAACCAGAAGCTTCCGATCAAGAAAAGCCGATGGAGCGGACGAAGATGTCCGATCTGGAACTGTTTACAGCCTTTTACAAGGAAGTAAAGGGGCATGAACCAGAAGAAGAAACCGTGATGCTTTTCCAAGAAACCCTTAATGATCTTTTAACGGAACAAAACGAAACAAAAGGTATTGCTCGTATAAGCAACTAGATATGAATGTCAAGCTGATAAGATTGGGAAGGATGAAAAAAGTTGAAGCCGATAAAGTTAACCATGACGGCGTTTGGTCCATATAAGGATAAAGAAGTAATCCATTTTGATGATCTTGGAGATAATCGTCTATTCGTAATAGCAGGGAATACTGGAGCAGGCAAGACAACGATTTTTGATGCCATTTGTTTTGCTCTATATGGTGCTGCCAGTGGACAAGACAGAGAGAGCAATGCAATGCTTCGAAGTGATTTTGCAGAAGACCACGTTCATACAGCTGTAGAGCTCTTGTTTGATTTAAAATGCAAACAGTATCGGATTTTGCGACAGCTGGGGCATGTAAAAAAAGGCAATAAAACGAAAACAGGCGAGCGATATGAATTTTTTGAAATGACAAGTGACGGTGAAATACCTTGTGTAGATAGGCAAATTGTATCGGAGATTAATTGTAAAATGGAACAGCTTATCGGTTTAACACAGGATCAATTTAAACAAATTGTGATGCTGCCACAAGGCGAATTTCGTAAATTGTTAACATCACAAACAGAAAATAAAGAAGAAATTTTACGGCGATTATTTAAAACGGAAACGTACCAAGCAATTACGGAGCGACTGAAGCAAAAAAAATTGGCGACAGAAGAAGCTTTCAGGCAAGCAGACCAGGAACTAAAGCAATATATTGCTCAAATCCATGCTACGCTTCCAATTCGGGAAGAAGGGGCACTTTTTCAAACATTAGAGCAAGAAAATTATAATATGAATCAAGTATTACAAGGTCTTCAGGAAGAATGTCGTTATTATGAAGGAAAAATCATCACAGATAAAAAAATATATGAACATGCGTATCATATGCACGATAAAAAACAAAAAGAATTTTATCAAGCAACAACGATTAATGAGCGTTTTGCTGAGTTAAATCAGAAACAAGCACGTTTAAAAGAGCTTGAACTACAGGAAACAGCACATAGCCAAAAAAAGGGTAAACTAGAGCAAGCGGAACGCGCCCAAGGGATTATTCTATTGGAACAGCAAAGAAATGATTGGCTTCAAGAAGAAGAAAACAAGAAACGACATCTAACTGAAGCAAAAAGAAATAAACAGCTGATCGATGAACAGGTGAACCAGGCGAATATAAATTTTGAAGCAGAGGAAAAGCGTGAACCTAAACGTGAAGCCCTTCGTAAACAACTGGATAAACTAAAGGAATATTTGCCAATTGTAGAACAGATAGATAAAATGAACCGAAGCTTAATTGATTTGGAAAAACAAACCAACCAGGCTTCTGAAGCACTATATTCTACTGAACAGAGTCTTACGAAAAAAAATGCCCAGATGGAGCAAGTGGATAAGCAAATAAACCAGCTTGACCAATTGGTAGCAAAGCTACCTGATCTGCAGGAAGAATTAATTACGATGCGTGAACAATATAGGCTGGTGCGTGATTATCGTAAACTAATGGAACAGCAAATATTGTTAAAAAACGAGGCAAAGCAAAAACAAAAAACAGCTATACAGATGAAAGGAAATTATAACAAACTGGAACAAGCATGGATGGATAATCAAGCAGTTTATCTAGCTGCGCATTTACATGATGGAGAGGCTTGTCCTGTTTGTGGCAGTGTAGACCATCCAAATAAAGCCACACAGCAGAGGGAAGCTGTTACAAAAGAGCAATTAGAAAAAGCTAGAAGAGAATTCGAAAGGCTAGATGGGGAGTATCGTGATGTACTTGGTAAATTAAAAGCGAATCAAGATGATGTTCGTGCAAAAACGACTGAATTAGAAATGCACCATATTGTCATAACTAGTGCAAAACAAAAAGAAGATCAGCTTGCCGCTGCTGGTAAACAGCTTAGTGCTGAGGTAGAGCAATTAAAGCAACAACGTAACCAGCTGGGAGAAAGAAAGCGCGAATTGGAAAAGCTACGCTCTAGCTGTAAAGAATTAGAAGCAAAGTACAAAGAACAGCAACAAAGAGATCATCAGCTAAAATTAAAATTAGCTCAAGAAGAAACGCTCTATCAGGAAAGAATTCAATTTGTTCCTGAAAATATGCGTATATTATCCGAATTAAAGGAACAATTATCTAAAACTCAAAGCAATCTAAAAAAGTTAGAACAAGCATGGGAAGAAGTGCAAAAGCAGCAGCAAAAATCCAAAGAAGAGCAAATGAAAGCTAGTTCAGAGGTCACTCATGCAAAAAAGCAGCTAGAAGAAGCGATACAAAAACGTGACAAGGCAGTGACTCAGTTTATCCAGGCGTTGGAAAAGGAACATTTTTATTCAGAAGAGAGTTATCAAAAAGCAAAAATGCCTGAATCTGAACGGTTAGCTTTAAAAGAAGAGCTCGAACAATATGACCAAACTAAATCTATGTTACGTGAACAGGTCCAGGAATTAAAGAATGTGTTAACAGATAAACATCAATTCGATTTAACTGTCATTCAAACCGAATTAAATCATTGGAAAGAAGAATATGAAGCGGCTTTAGATAGGTTGAATAAGTCCAAGCATTATGGGCAGGAAGCACAAGCATTAAAGCAATATATTCAACAAGGGATTGAAAAAACAACGGAGCGTGAACGTAGGCTGCAACGGATAGCTGATTTATACGATACCGTACGCGGGCAAAATAATCGGAAAGTATCGTTTGAACGCTACTTGCAGATCGAATACTTAGAACAAATTATTGCTGCGGGAAATGAACGATTAAAAGAACTGTCCAATGGTCAATATGTCTTTATACGTAGTGATCGTCAGGAGTCACACGGCAAACAGAGTGGTCTTGCCCTTGATGTATACGATGCCTATACAGGACAAACAAGGGATGTGAAAACTTTATCGGGGGGAGAGAAGTTTAATGCCTCCCTTAGTTTAGCGCTTGGAATGTCAGATGTTATTCAAAGCTTTCAAGGTGCAATTTCAATTGACACGATGTTTATTGATGAAGGTTTTGGTACGTTGGATGAGGAAGCATTAAATAAAGCAATTGATACGTTAGTCGATCTGCAACGATCTGGTAGAATGATCGGGATCATTTCTCATGTTCAGGAATTAAAGACTATTTTTCCAGCTGTCCTGGAAGTGTCCAAGTCCAAAGATGGATCGAGCAGAACGAAATTTATCATTAAATAATGTTATTCTAGTCTTTTTGGTCATCTAAGAGATGAGTAAAAGAAGTGCTCCGTTAGAAAAAGGCGATAATAAGACCATCACTTTCGGTCTGCAAGGTGATGCTGAGTAGAACAAGTGGAAGTTCCATTGCTAGTTCAATGTTTGGTTTTATTCAATGGATCGTCAGAAGAGAATAAAAAAACCGTTTGGTTGACGTTTTACTTTGTACAATGATTTTCAGAGTAGACAGATCAATAATAATGAGCTGTCTACTTTGAAAAAATGTTACCTGTATTTATATAGATGAAATCAATTAGCATCTGTCTAATTGGATTTTATCTACTCTATAAGTCTTCTTATCCTGGTGCTCTTACTCGTTATTAAAGCTATCAATAAGCACTTTGGCAAGGATTTTTCCAGCTGTCTTTGGAGCTGTTTTTCCTGGTAAACCAAGTGCATGAATAGCTTTTATATGATGCTGTTTCGCACAAGCAGTGTCTACGCCTCCAGGTTTTGAAGCAAGGTCGATAACTACAGCAGAAGGGGACATATTACCAATTAGGTTTTCATCGATTACTAGTTTTGGAATCGTATTTATACAAATTGCTATGTTACCAATGACCGTATTTAGTTGGTCGGTTTTGATTGCAGTTAGTCCCATTTCGGTAATCCTAGCCAGGTCAGCGCTATTTCTGGCTGCTACATGTACGTGAGCGCCAACATCATGAAAAAGACGCGCTACTGTTTTTCCTACTCTGCCAAAACCTAGCACACATACATTACTGCTATGGATGGTTTCCTCTGTTGCTTCAATCGCTAACTTCAATGCTCCTTCTGCAGTTGGAATAGAATTATAAATGGCAACGTCGTCACGATCAAATAATCGTACCATTTTTCGATTTGCAGCTAAGCAAATTTCTCGTAAATAATCATTCGCAGTACCCGTATAGATCGTGCAGTGTTTAGGTGTGCAGGAAAGGATTTGTTCTGTAAGAAAAAGCGACTCATCCGCATAGGTAATTTCTACTTTTCCTTTTTCATCTGTTCCTGCAACTGGCAATATGATCGCATCCATCATAGAAAGATTGGTATGCTCTAATTCGGTATGTTTAACATTATGTTTTTTAAATGACAGGTGATGGAAGCCGATTAAATAAAGCTGATTGTCCGTACGTGACAATGATTCTATTACATGTAAATATCTGGCGTCGCCGCCCATAATGAGTATATGACGCATGTTCATATTACGGTCTCCTTTTTGTAGAAGGTATATATGAGGCTATTAGATAAATCATATTAGTATAGAAAGGTCCTAATTTGTTTTACAATAAAATTGTGTTCACTGTATAAATTGTATGATAAAAAAAGATAATTATTCCAGTATATTGTTCATAAAACATACTAATATGGATGAATAAGCTATTGATTATTGAATATGAAAACGCTATAATAACAATATACAAAATTTCGTATTTTGAAAGGGATAAGTATGAGCAGGATTTGGGAAAGTTTATTTTCTAAGAACGGATTAGCAGCAAGAGAGATTGCAAAAAAATTATTGTTATTAGATGAAGGGGGACGTATCCCAAAGGTAAGTGACTTGGCTCAAGAGCTTGGGATTGGTAATGGAACGGTCCAAGGGGCTTTAAAGGTATTAGAAAAACTTCATGCTATTAAACTAGACGCACGTGGTCATCTTGGAACTTTTTTAAGAAAAAAAGATACGATTTTACTTAAAGAGATAGCTGGTGTAGGGAAGTTAGTCGGTGCAATGCCATTACCCTATTCAGCCATGTATGAAGGATTGGCAACGGGAATCATTGAGGTATCTGAGACGATTGTTAACAATATTGATTTAGTTTATATGAGAGGTTCAAAACAGCGCTTAGAGTCTTTAAAGGCGAGAAGATCTGATTTTGTAGTCATGTCACAACTAGCTGCAGAAACAGAGATGGAGCAAGAAGACAACCTTGAAATAATTGTGAATTTTGGAGCGAATACGTATGTTTCTACCCACCAGGTATTCTTTTCCAACAAGCAACATACCAAAATAGAGGATGGGATGCGTATAGGAATAGATTATACGTCAGTTGATCAGTCTCAATTGACATTATTGGAATGTGAAGGGTATACAGTTTCTTTTGTTCCAGTTAATTATATGCAATTGTTTGATATGCTTTTAAATGAACATATAGATGCTGCTGTATGGAATGCCGATGAAAATAGGTCGAAAGAAACTTTTACGACAGGAGAGTTTCAATCTCATAAAGCTTCTGCATTAGCTTTAAAGGCTTCTACAGCTGTTATTTTAGTTGAAAAAGACAGGGAAGATGTTCATTCTGCTATCAAAGAATTAGATAAAGATAGGATACTAGAAATACAACAAAAAGTAATCAATAAAGAGAAATTGCCTCATTATTAACATAGGTAATTCTCTTTATCATCAATATACAAAATACAGTATATTATATATAGGGGGTGCTATCTATGAATATAAATAATCTGCAAGATAGGCTACAAATTTTATTACTAGGAAAGGTCATATCTAAAGATACTTTTTATCTTACTTTGCGTGCTTTCCAACGTTTATTAAAAGAATTACGTATGAAAAATCTTGAACAAGCAGAGATGTTATTTACCCATCTACCTTCAGCATTAGAACGAATGAAGGAAGGAGAAGAATTAGATTTACCAGTAGTTGAAGCGATGGACGAGGTAAAGAAGTCCCCATACTATTTATTAGCAAAGCAACAAGTTAGTTTATTAGAAGAAGAGTGGGGCGGAACTTTACCGCAACAGGAAAAAGTTTTTTTATACATACATTTTATCAATGTCATTTCATTAAATAAGGGAGGAAATAAAGCGTGAAAATCGTAATTGGTGGACAAGTGGAAAAACAAGCAATGGAGGCTTTAATCAAGGAGATTGATAGTTCGATTGAGACAGTAGTGAAATCGGATTTAGATGCAGCAATGGCAATGAAAACACAGCAGGCAGATTACTATTTAGGAGCTTGTCATACTGGAGGAGGTGGTGCACTTGCGATGGCAATCGCCATGATAGGTCGAGAAAAATGTGAAACGGTTTCAATGCCGGGCAGAAAGCCGAATAAACAAGCAGTAGAAGCCGCTGTTCAAAATGGAAAAGTAGCTTTTGGATTTACTGGAGATCATTTGGAAGCAGCGGTCCCTATGATTATTCATGCCCTGAAAAATAAAAGTTAACGTTATTCAATAGGGGGGAGTATGTGGAATGGAAATGATATTTGTTATTTTAATTGGGGCTTTAGCAGCAGTATTAGCAAATATGAATATAGCTGTATTTAATGATGGCCTACGTCCTATTGTTTCTGAACATTTAGACGGCCGTTTAAAGCGCAGGGAACTTGGGCTAACAGCATTTGCGATGAGCTTTGGTTTAGTAGTTGGTTTTGGAATACCATTCACCATAACTGCAAGTATTATTTTAATTCATAGTATTTTACTAGGTACAGATATTATCGGTCTAATAACCCCAAAAAATAAATGGGGTACTCCCCTTGCGGCTGTTATTGGGGGATTATATAGCTGGGGACTTTTAATAGGCTTAGAAGGTTTTGTAAAATTGTTTGAACATTTACCGGTAAACTTCCTTGAACCGATGGGAGAAGTAGGTACACCAGTAGTAGTTACATTTATGGCTTTTCCCGCATTAGCTGTTGCACTTCAATTTAGTTTGAAAAAAGGTATTCTTACGTTTCTAGTAGCAGCCTTAATGAGGCAATTAGCTGTATTTTTAAATGAAAGCGGTTTATTTGTTATTGGTGGAAATGTGATAACGCTTAACCAAGAAGGAATGGCATTAATCGCTGGAATGATTTTCTTATTCAGCTTTGCAATGAAGGAGAAGACAAATGAAGATGATGCTACGGTGGATTTAGCATCCATCTTTAGCGACAAAGTAAGCGCAATAAAGAAAAATGTTGTTTTCTTTATGTTAATTGGTGCCCTAATTGCTGGCGCTACTAATCTGCTATTAATGGCTGGTGACCCTATTTCGTTGAATTTATTAGCTGAAGGAAAACAAACAGACGCTGGAATAGCAGCTGCAGCTAGAGCAATTGGGTTTATTCCACTTGTCGCTTCAACAGCAATAGCTACTGGCGTTTATAGTCCAGTTGGTTTTACGTTAATTTTTGTAGCAGGCCTATTTTCTCCGAATGTTTGGATAGCAGTTCTGGCTGGTGCTATTGTTATCTTTTTGGAAGTAATGTTACTAAGTTCTATTGCAAAGTTTCTTGATAAATATCCTGGGGTTAGAAATTCAGGAGAGAATATACGTAGTGCTATGACTAAATTATTAGAAGTTGCACTTTTGATTGGTGGAGCAAACGCTTCAAATATGATTGCTCCTGGATTTGGTTTTTTCTTTATCGCAGGATTTTACTTATTAAATGAAGCAGCTGGGCGACCAATTGTACGGATGGCAGTGGGACCAGTAGGGGCGATTGCTGTAGGTGTTATAGCTAATATTTTAGTTCTACTGGGGGTCATGTCTATCCCTCAATAGCACATAGGAGGTCATACTTCAATGATACAGACAGTAAGAGGGAAAATAAAACCGGAAGAATTCGGAATTTGTGCAGCTCATGAGCATCTATCTATTGATTTATCACGAATTAAAGGTGATCCGGATACCATTTTAGATGATGAGCAAGGAATGATAGATGAATTAACTCATTTTTATAAAGCTGGGGGCTGTTCCTTAATTGAGCTTACGAATGAAGGAATGGGTAGAAACGTTGAGAGATTGGTGCGCTTAAGTGAAAAGACTTCTGTGCATATTGTTACATGTACGGGATTTTATAAAGATCCATTTATACCTGAATTTGCGATGCAATGGGATAGAGAACAGTTCGCAGAGCACTTTGTAAAGGAGAGTCAGGAGGGGGTAGATAATACCAGGGTTCTTCCAGGAGTTATTGGAGAGATAGGTACGAGTGTTCATGAGATAAAACCGATTGAAAAGGAGTTAATCATGGGTGCAGCGATTGCTGCTGTTGAAACTGGACTACCTATTTCAACGCATACATCTCTAGGTACGTTAGGAAGTGAGCAAGTAGATATGCTGATTGGTTACGGAGTAGATACGAATCAAATCATTATTGGGCACCAGGATTTAAATTCGAATAAAGCAGAAGTTCTTGAGGTACTGCAGTCAGGCGTTTATATCGGTTTTGATACGATCGGAAAAAATAATTATCGCCCTGATGAAGAGCGGATTGAATTTTTACTCGATTTTATAGAACGAGGATATCATAGGCAAATATTGTTATCTGCTGATTTAACAAGGAAGTCCCATTGGAAGAAACACGGAGGTCCTGGTTATGATTTAGTGCTCCATAATTTTATTCCTAAATTACGGGCCAGAAGAGTTTCTGATGAAATAATTCAGGATTTGCTAGTAACAAATCCTGCTAGCGCATTCTCAATAAAGGAGCAAAATAGATGATTTATAATCCATCTTCATTAAAATATGCTTCTTCTGTGCTTCCTGTATTAACTGTAGAAGAGGCGAAACAATTACAATTTAAACTTACTAATCACATGAGCAAAGTGTTCACAGGTCAACAGTTTTTATCATTGGGCGATTTGGGTGTAACCCCTAATTGTAAAAGACCTGAACAAACAAAAAGAGTAGAGCAGGTTATCGCTAACTTCTTTCGTGCTGAGAAATCAGCTCTTGTAAGAGGAGCTGGCACAGGAGCAATTCGGACAATATTAAGTACTTTACTTAAAACAGGAGATTCTATGTTTATACATACAGCTCCTGTCTATACAACAACTAAAGATACGATTCGTCTGTTAGGAATTCAGACAAAAGCTGTAGACTATAACGATCTTGATGCAGTTCGAGAAGCAGTAATAGCTGATCTAACAAACAAATTGTTTTATATTCAGCATGCACGTCAGCAGCCGACAGACACTTACAACTTAAAAGAACTTATTCAGAATGTAAAGCGAGTAAGACCAGATATCACGATAGTTGTAGATGATAATTATTGTGCCATGAAAACAGCAGGAATTGGTATTGAATTTGGAGCAGATTACTCTACATTCTCAGGTTTTAAATTACTTGGTCCCGAAGGAATCGGAGTTATAGTTGGTAAAAAAGAAGCTATTACAATATTGCAGGAACGTAATTATTCTGGAGGCGGTCAAGTACAAGGTTATGAAGCGATGGAACTGCTGCGTATGATGACATTTGCTCCAGTCTCACTTGCTATACAAAATGAGCAAGTAGAAGAACTATGTAAGCAATTAAATGAAGGCACTGTTAAAGGGGTAGCGTCTGCGTATATGACAAATGCACAATCGAAGAACGTTATTGTTGAACTGGATTCTCCAATTGCGTTTGAAGTGATCCAGCGAAGCAATGCACTTGGGGCTGCGACACACCCTGTTGGTGCAGAATCAAAATATGAAATTCTTCCAATGATTTATCGCGTTTCCGGAAGCTTCCTTGAAGCCCAGCCATATTTAAAGCAGTATGGATTACGAATTAATCCGATGAAATCTAGTGCAGCTACTGTTGTTCAAATTCTTAATCAAGCCATAGGATCAAATAACTAGCCACTATTAAAGGGGGAGACAGCTATGTTTTTGCAGAGGACAATAGAGAGAAACCCAAAGTTAATTGCAACGAGTGTTACGCTTCATCAAACTGGAGAAATCCCTCCAAATACGTATGTGATCGATGTAGAGGCGCTAATAGGAAATACGAAACTGTTATCTCGTACAGCTAAAGCTCATGGAATGGAATTGTACTTTATGAGTAAGCAGCTAGGAAGGTTACCAAAATTGGCCAAATATATGGTAACGAATGGGATAGATAAGGCAGTAGCCGTCGATTTTGATGAAGGAAAACTGTTGGCAGACCATGGGATTCGGATCGGAAACATCGGGCATTTGGTGCAGCCTGGAAAGCATCAGTGGCAAGAGGTTCTTAGTTGGGAGCCGGAGGTCGTTACTGTTTTTTCATATCTTCGTGCAAAACAAGTATCTGAGGCAGCTCAAAAAATAAATAGAAAACAAGACATTCTATTGAAAATAGTTGGTCCTCATGATTATATTCATGAGGCGCAGGAAGGAGGAATTGAGCTATCTCTACTAAACCGTGAATTGGATTTAATTCTTCGTTTACCAGGAGTTCGTGTTGTTGGAGTAACTACGTTTCCAATCTTGAAATTGGCTGATGATAAAAAACAGATGGTTCCGACGGAAAATTTAACTACTCTTTTAAAAGGCAAACAAATGCTGGAAACAAAAGGTGTAAATGTCTTACAAGTAAATGGACCAGGCGGGACAAGTAGTGAAACAATTCCTTATTTAGTAAAGCAAGGTGTAACTCATGGCGAACCTGGTCATGGATTGACAGGAACGACACCGCTGCATGCGTATCGGTCTTTATCTGAATTACCGGCAATGGTCTATGTCACGGAAGTGTCTCACGAGACAAGAGAACATTATCACGTGATTGCAGGTGGATTTTACGACAGATCTAATATGAAAAGCTGCATTGTCGGTCATGATTCTGTCACCATTTTGCAAAATTATGTAGCTACAAGACCGAACAGCCCTGAAGTTATTGATTATTACGGTGCAATTAAAAAGCCAAAGCAATTCCAAATACAAATAGGAGATACAGCCATTTTTGCATTTCGAACACAAATATTTGTAACAAGAGCACATGTGGCACTAGTAGAAGGAATTCAATCCGGATCACCAAGCCTCGTGCATCTTGAAAGGAAGTGGTGAATAAATGGCAAAATTAACATTGTTTGTCATTGATAGTTTTGGCATTGGGGCAATGGACGATTGTGCAGAGTATAATATTGCTGATTGTTCTGCTAATACGTACAAGCATATCCGAGATGTAAAGCAAGAGGAATTACAAATTCCATTTATGTATAACGTAGGGTTAGGTACGTTAGTGGATGGAATCCAAAGCCCTTCCAACGCTTATGGCTGTGCGAAGCTTGCGCATCATGGTGCAGATACGTATTTAGGACATCAAGAAATAGTAGGAAGTTGTCCCAAAAAATCCAACAAACGTTTAATAAAGGACATTCATGTTGGTTTAAAGCTGGCATTAGAAGCAGCTGGGTATACGGTTACGTACCCAATTGTTGGTTGTCCAGTTTTATTAGTTAATAATGCAGCTGTAGTGGCCGACAATTTAGAATCTGCTTATGGTAACATCATTAATGTGACAGCTGATTTTAAAAAAATGCCGTTTTCTATGGTAAAGCAATTAGGACGAGTAGTTAGACAACATGTGGATACTTCTAGGGTTATAGCATTCGGTGGACCATATACTTCCATAGAGCATATTTTATCTTGTGTAATAGAAAAACAAATGGGTCAATGGGGGGTTGATACACCAAAAGCAAAAGTTTATGGTAAGGGTTATGATGTTTATCATATGGGATATGGTGTAGAAATTGATAAACAATTTCCTATGATTGCTGCTAAGCATGGCTTGAAGGTTTATCGTTTAGGAAAAACAGCCGATGTTTTACATGGAGAAGGCCCTGCTAATCCAATTGTAAACACGTCGAAGTTACTGCAAAGCGTAAGCGAGAACTACTTAGCGGAACAGGGTGAGGCAGCTTTTTTAATTAATATTCAAGAAACAGATTTAGCTGGACATTCTCAAAATGTAGACTGGTATTGCCAATTATTAAATGAAGTTGACCGGTGGCTGTCCAATATTTTCTTACCCCTGATGGCTAAGGAAGATATATTAATCGTTATGGCTGATCATGGAAATGATCCAACAATAGGTCATGCTAATCATACGAGAGAATACGTACCTATTTTAATTTTTGGTGAAAAAGTAAATAGCGTAAATATAGGCCTTCGCGAAACAATGGCTGATGTCGGGGCCACTATATGTGATTTTTTTCACTTCCCTTCCACAGCAGAAGGGAAAAGCTTTTTAGCAGACATTTTAAATGAATAGGTAAGAGTTATTGTCCTTTCGTTGGCATTTTAAGAGAATACGTTTTCTTATTAAAGTAAAAACGACTAAATATTCTGTTGTTGGAGCTTATGTAGTAGGATGGATGAGCGATCTTATTGATTGATGTAGGGGATTTTTGGTTATTTATAATGTTTTACAGCGCTATTTTGTGGTACATTACTTTATAGATGAAGAGAAGCAAGTCTAATTCATCAGGGAATTTTATTTTAAAAGGAGATGCTTTTAATCATGCCCAAGGTTACTTTAGGAAAATCAGATATCTCTGTCTATCCAATCGGGTTAGGAACGAACGCCGTCGGTGGTCATAATATTTATCCTAATATGCTCGATGAAGAACAAGGAAAGAATGTCGTTCGTACTGCATTGGAACAAGGAATTAATCTGTTGGACACAGCGTTTATTTATGGGCCGGAGCGTTCCGAAGAATTAACCGGGGAAGTGATGAAAGAATATAAGCGTGAAGATATCGTGCTTGCGACTAAAGGCGCGCATAAATTTGTTGGTGACGAAGTAGTAATAGATAATTCTCCTGCTTTTTTGAAGCAGTCCGTAGAAGATAGTCTTCGTCGCTTACAAACAGACTATATCGATCTATACTATATTCATTTTCCGGATAAAGATACACCAAAAGATGAAGCTGTTGGTGCATTAAAAGAATTAAAGGATGAAGGGAAAATTCGTTCTATTGGTGTGTCGAATTTCACATTGGAACAATTGAAAGAAGCGAATAAGGATGGATATGTTGACGTACTGCAAGCAGAATATAATTTACTAAAGCGTGAAGCAGAAACTAGTTTTTTCCCTTATACGGAAAAAGAAAAAATTACGTTTATTCCTTACTTTCCACTGGAATCAGGATTACTTGCCGGGAAATATGATAAGCATCAAACATTTACGGATTTACGGGCTGAAAACCCGAATTTTCAAGGTGAAAAATTCCACGAAAACCTTGCAAAAGTGGCAAAATTAAAGCCAATAGCTGAGAAATATAACCAGGAAATTGCTCATATTGTTTTAGCTTGGTATTTTACTCGTCCTTCTGTCGATGTTCTTATTCCTGGAGCCAAGCGGCCAGAACAGGTAGTTAGCAACAAACGGGCTGCTGCGATTACTCTTGCAGAAGAAGATGTGCAGCTGATTAGTGATATTTTTGCCTAAGTTTGTATTTGTTCCGTGAAGAGTAAAATCTTCACGGAACAGCTTGTTGTTTGCATATCCTCAAATGGGGAAGGTGCCCCTTCTACGCATAGTGCCCACCGATTTTTTTGCTTCTTTCAATCGTAATACCTGCATCCGTATAGCTACTCGCACGGAGAAGCGAAGTAGCGCCATATTTCGCACGGATGGCATCCATGGTGTAACCAATATCATCTTTTTTGGCACGATCTTCAAATAAGCTCAATTGCGTAGCTTGTTTTCCGTATAAATGAGTTAATGTCACGTACACTCGGCGAATACTGCTGATGCCATCGTAAAAGCGAAAAAATAAATCCATACAAACATGATACATATCCATTGTAACATTGGTCGGAATAGAAACAGATGCAGAACGGGAGAATCCACCACCAGTTTCTTTGGAATAACTGATGCCAAGCTGAATGGTTTTTCCAGCCATATGAGCGGTTCTTGCCCTCCGGCACACTTCCTCACAAAGATCCAGTATACAAACATGGACTTCTTCCTTTGAATAGTCACGCAATAATGAAATACCGTGACCGAAACCTTTTTGCTCCGTTTTGATGAAATTTCCGATTACAGGGCTTAAATCGATTCCCCATGCATGCCAGTATAATTGCTCTCCCATGACGCCAAATCGTTTTCGCAGGCGTTGCAAGTCAAAGCAAGCAAGCTGACCAAGTGTTATAATTCCCATGCGCTGGAGATTTTTTTTCATCCTGCTTCCAACTCCCCAAATCGTTTCTACTGGAAAAGGCCACAGTTTTTGTGGTACATCCTCATAGGTGCATTCGGCAATTCCTTGTTTTTTTGCATGCAGATCCATCACGACTTTGGCGAGAAATTTATTATCACCAATACCAATGGAGCATGTTATCCCAAAGCATTCGAGAATATCGCTTTTTATACGTTCAGCTATTTCTAGACGGCTTCCAAACCTTCTTTTGAGTCCGTTAACAGTAACCCAAACTTCATCTACGGAATATGGATGGATGGCTTCTTTAGGAACGTATTGATAAAGTAATTTGATTATTTCAGTGGATACTTTTAAATAGTCAGCCATATGTGCAGGAACAATATGCAGGTTTGGATCCTTCGGCAGTTCAAAGAAACGACTCACATTGCTAATCCCGTATTTTTTCTTTAGCGCAGGAGAAGCAGCAAGTACAATACTACCGGATCTGCTCGGATCGCCTACAACGGCAAGCAATGCTTTCATTGGATCTAAATGCAATTTGACTGCCTCCACACTGGCATAAAAAGAGCGCATATCGATACATAGAACATCATTACGTGGATAGAGGGAATAATCCATCATTCAACTTCCTTATCAAAGAACGTATGTTCTTATTATATGCAGATCGCAATTATTTTACTAGTGCCATTTTCTTCCTAAAGATAGGAAAATGGTTCAAAGGGGGCGAGTTTTTTAAGAGATACAAAAGTATAAATTTAGGCGCTTGGAGATAACGAAATAACCGAAGCCACGTCCGGCGCATGAGCCCAGCAACGAGGCGACTTTAGAAATGCGCCCTACGATAAGGCATCATCGGTTCGTTACCTCACCGTGATTCCTTTATCTCAGTCGATTCGTTCCATTCGCTACGTTGCTAAACGGGCGCCCTGCGCCTTTGTTCTACTATAAAGTATAAGATTTTTTTTTGGTTTATAGTATAAGAAAAACAAAGGCTTCCGCCATTAGACTTGGCGACAAGCCAAGTTTTTCTAAGTGAGTATGGTACATACCTTCAAAGGCATACAGATTCCTTTCCTTTAGTGAATATGCTACTCCAGAAAATTTAGAGATATTTGCTACTGGCGTTTAGGTTTTCCTATGAAAAAACCGTAAAACTTGTACATAAAAAGGATTATTACTTAACTATATGGAATTAGTTTATAACGATAAGCATGATGCAACTATCCTGAATGGAAGTAAAAAGGTTAAAAGGAGGCATCTTAGATGAAAGAGAGAATAGAAACGTATATAACCAGAGAACCGAGATTACAAGGAGCGTTGATAGGTATTAGCATAAGAGAAGCAAAAACCGGAAAAGTTGTTTACGAACATATGGGCGATATCAGGTTCCATCCGGCTTCCAATATGAAGCTATTAACCGCTGCTGCAGGTTTGAACGTGTTAGGAGAGAGGTATCGCTTCACCACTGAGTTAAATACCGACGGAGTAATTGAAGATGGAACTCTAA
The DNA here is from genome assembly GCF_001895305.1 of Virgibacillus sp. 6R. Taxonomy (NCBI): domain Bacteria; kingdom Bacillati; phylum Bacillota; class Bacilli; order Caryophanales; family Bacillaceae; genus Virgibacillus; species Virgibacillus sp. 6R. Next base: position 4,275,397 of record NZ_CP017762.1, read on the forward strand.
AAGGAAATCTGTATATCGTTGGTAAAGGTGACCCGACTTTATTACCAGAAACCTACCATCTATTTGCCCGGCGATTAAACCAACTAGGAATTAAATATATTGCAGGAAACATCATTGGTGATGATACATGGTATGATGCCGTTCGACTGTCGCAGGATATCATTTGGAGTGATGAGACTTACCATTATGCAGCACAAATCGCAGCATTAACAGTTTCACCAGATAAACAATATGACGCGGGTAGTGTCTATGTGAAAATAAGCCCTCGGAAACATGGGGAGCCAGCAAATGTAACCCTATTTCCAAAAACGGATTATGTTACGCTTGTCCATAAAATAAAGACAGGCGAAGAAGAAAATATTGTGATTGAAAGGGAGTATGGAGGAAATAAAATACATTTATCTGGAGAAATATCCGAGAACGGTGGAGAAGTGGAGGAATGGATAGCAGTATGGGAACCAACAGACTATGCGTTACATATTTTTCAAGCTGCACTAAAGCATCAAGGAATCGTATGGGGAGGGACTGTGTATCGAGGACAAGCTCCGCAGCGATTAACATGCTTGTATAAACACCATTCTATTCCGCTAAATAAGCTGATTATTCCGTTTATGAAAAACAGTAACAATACGATTGCAGAAATAATCATCAAAGAAATGGGAAAGCTCGTATATGGAGAAGGAAGCTGGGAAAACGGTTTACGAGTGTTAGAAAGGGAAATGGACGGGATGGGGATGGAGCTTGAAACAATGGTTATTCGTGATGGTTCAGGTATATCGCATATAAATGGCATCCCTGCTAACCAACTAACGAAGCTGCTATATACGATTCAAGCAGCTAATTGGTTTGATATATATGTACATGCGCTACCGGTTGCAGGAGCTCATGAACCATGGATTGGTGGTACATTGCAGGAACGTATGTCTCACCTTAACATAAGGGCTAAAACAGGGACAATTCACGGTGTAAGCACATTAGCAGGGTATATGCGAAAAAGAAATGGAAAACAGTTGATTTTTTCCATTTTAATAGACCATCTACTCGATGAAGAGGAAGGAAAAGAAATTGAAGACTATATTTTGAATATTATAGCAGGTGAAGATGTGTGAATTTAGCAGTTGGTGATTATAAGCCAAAGTATATGAATAGCCCGGAAAGTGAATTGTTCCACAAAGGAAAATTACTTTATAATTTTGATCTGGTTAAATGATATATTCGTAAATAAAACGAGGCAGTTTTATTAGAAGGGCAAATGGATACGCGTGTATCAAAGTAAAGTTCCAATGGAAGTAGACATATGTCCGTTTTATTTGGCAACACGTTTTGAAAACCATTGTCACGGGAAAAGCAATAGCAATAAAAAGTAAAAAAAGGGGTTTTCAAAATGACAGCAAACCAAGTTGGATTTGCCTTTTTGTATGTAGCGGCTTTTTTGCTATTAGGAAAATGGGTACGAATCCGTGTTTCATGGTTGCAAAATTTATTTTTACCATCTTCTATTATTGGAGGCTTTTTAGCTTTAATCCTTGGTCCGCAAGTTCTTGGAAAGCTAGTAAGCATGTTTGTTTCAGAAGATTCGTTTTGGGTGAACGGAATTTTTCCAGAATCAGTGACTACTGTATGGAGTGATTTACCAGGGTTATTAATAAATGTTGTATTTGCTTCGTTATTTCTTGGAGCGTCCATCCCTGGACTACGAAAAATATGGAACTATGGTGGCCCGCAATTAGCTTTTGGCTGGACCATTGGCTGGGGGCAGTATGTCATTGGTATTTTGTTAGCCATCCTTGTGTTAAGCCCTGTGTTTGGCTTACCGCCGTTAACTGGTGCGCTAATTGAAGTGGCGTTTGAAGGCGGACACGGGACTGCAGCTGGCTTAGCCGGAACGTTTGAAGAAATAGGATTTGCAGAAGGTTATGATTTGTCTGTAGGTCTAGCTACAATAGGAATATTGTCAGGAGTAATTGTAGGAATTATTTTAATTAATTGGGCGGTTAGAAAAGGAAAAACCAATGTGATTAAAGATGTACAAGGCTTTTCTGATTTACGAAAGCAAGGAATTATGGAATTTGAAAATCGAGATCCTGCAGCCAAAATGACGGTACGACCAGAATCAATTGAACCGCTGTCTTTACATTTTGCATTGGTTGGCTTATCTGTGCTAGTCGGGTATTTACTTTTACAAGCGTTAATATGGTTGGAATCTATCATCATCGGTCCATTTACAGATACAACATTTATGATCTATATTCCATTATTTCCATTAGCTATGATTGGCGGGATTTTGGTTCAACTATTTTTCAATAAAGTGGACAATGCACAAATTGTAGATCGGAATATGATTAATCGTATTCAAGGCTTTGCATTGGATATACTTATTTTAACAGCTATTGGAACAGTATCGATTGATGTCATTAGTGATTATATTGTTCCGTTTCTTTTATTAGCAACAGCCGGTATTTTATGGAATGTTTTTGGTCTTTTAGTGTTAGCACCAAAAATTATTCCTTCATACTGGTTTGAACGAGGGATTGGAGATTTTGGGCAGTCTATGGGGATCACTGCAACTGGTCTATTATTAATGCGAATTGTGGATCCTAGAAGTGAAACACCAGCATTTGAAGGGTTTGGGTATAAGCAGCTTGTGTATGAGCCATTCCTTGGGGGCGGACTGGTAACAGCTCTTTCCATACCACTTATTTATCAGTTTGGTGCGATACCATTTTTAATTTTTGCTATTATCATGAGCCTCATCGGTGCTTTAGTTGGCTTGCTATATTTTGGCAAAAGATAAGCATGTAAGGGAGCGAGTGTATTGACGGAATACCATCTTCTGCTATTGTTGATTATTGGCTATCTTGTTTTTTCAATGGATAAAAAACAAAACTATTTTCCTGTTCCTGTTGTACTTGTTTTACTAGGAGTTGTTTTGTCAGTAATTCCTTTTTTTCAAGGGGTTATCATAACGAAAGAAATGCTGTTCACATTCTTTCTCCCTGCTTTATTGTTTATTTCCGCTTATCAATTTTCCATGCAAGCTTGGCAAAAAAATAAGTTGATTATCAGCAGCTTAAGTTCTATTGGTTTGTTTTTGCAGGTTATTATACTTGGTTTATTCATTTATATTATCGGAAATGGATTTCTCTCCATCTCTTTTATAGCTGCATTATTAATAGCATCGCTATTAACGCCAACCGATCCTGTTTCTGTTGTAAATATATTAAAACAAGCTTCTAGTGATAAGGAGGATGTAGCTGATATAGTAGAAGGTGAATCTATGTTAAATGATGGCACAAGCATTGTTGTGTTTACCGTTTTATTACAGATGTATGGACAGCAAGCGAGTGTCCATTGGCTAGATTTTACGCAAGAATTTATTCTCGTTTCGTTTGGCGGAGTAGTGGTTGGCATTGCTTTTGGTTGGCTCATGAGCAAAGCTGTCCATTTTACCCATCATCGCCAATATCAAGTTATGCTTAGTATCATTGTAGCTTATGGAAGTTTTTATTTAGGGGAAGCATTGCATGTCTCCGGGGTGTTGGCAACAGTCACGGCAGGGATGATGCTTTCTTATGAATTTGGGAAAAATATAAAAGAGGCGCATTTTCGTGAATCACTTGATGGTTTTTGGGGAATTGTTGAACCAACTTTATTATCCATAATCTTTTTACTAATTGGCATTCAGGCAACAGAATATCTCCAGTTTTCTGAATGGACGCTTGCATTTTTTGTCTTTGTATGTACGCTGTTAGTAAGGTTTATGGTTATAACGGGAATGACGCAGCTACACCCTGCATGGAGAAAAATGATTACGGCTAAAGATAGTGGAGTGATTGCATGGGCAGGGATTAAAGGAACGATGTCTGTTGCTTTAGTGCTTGGTTTGGAAGCAACATTGGGAGCAGACCATTTTATTGTCTCATTAACTTTTGTGGTAATTATATTATCCTTTGTTGTCCAAAGCATCGGTGTCTATCCAATCATGAAGAAATTAAATAGCAAGGGAATGTCTTCCAGCTCATAAAATAACTTTGCGTTATAAAAAACTCCCCCCTGTTTTAATTTAATAGAGGGGGGATAGGTTTTATCTCGTATATAAGGTTGTAAAAACTCCCACTTTAAGAGTTGGATAATCTGATGGGAGATAACAGCAACGGCCTTTAGGTCATACCGTTACGGTACTAACAAGCAGTAGGGGCTGAATGAACATCCCCACTGATTGAAGATTCACTTTATCTCGAATGGAATTCACTTTATCGTATCATATTTGACTAGCTTTCATTTGATACTTTGAAAATATCCAATACTTTAAAGAAGATGCTCAGTAAAATAGCGACAATCGTAGCTAGTCCCATGCCTGATAATGCTACAGAACCGATTTCAACAGTCGTACCACTAACACCAATTACAAGCACAACGCTGGATAGAATCAGATTTTGTGAACGATTATAATCGACATTTGCTTCTACTAACATGCGTAATCCACTTGCTGCGATGATCCCAAATAGAAGTAAGGATATACCTCCCATAACAGCTGTAGGAATAGAAGAGATTAGTGCTGCAAGCTTGCCGACAAACGATAATATAATTGCGATTACTGCAGCCATACCGATTATCCATGTGGAATATACTCTTGTAATAGCTAAGACACCAATATTTTCGCCGTATGTTGTATTTGGTGTTGAACCAAAAAAGCTGGAAATAATCGTAGAAATTCCATTCCCAGCTAGGGAACGGTCAAGCCCTGGATTTTTGGTCAAGTCTTTTTTTACGATGTTTCCTGTTACGAAAAGGTGACCAATATGTTCAGGAACAAGAACGATGGCAGCTGGTAAGATAGTTAAAATAGCCCCACAATCGAATTTCATTTGATAAAATTCTGGCACGGAAAGCCAGCTTGCTTCACGTACAGCTGTAAAATCGACGAGTCCGAAAAAATAGGCAATGATATAGCCTGCTATAATACCAATTAATATAGGGATGATTTTTAAGAACCCACGTAGTGTCACCCAGCAAATGATCGTTATTAATAAGGTAAGCAATGCTACGATCGCTGTATCTGTATTAATCGTCCATGTGTCATCTGCACCAGCTGGAGCAATCCAGCCAGCCATTTCTGCAGCAGTAGGGACAAGTTCTAATCCAATAACGGAAACAATTGCGCCCATAGCTGCTGGTGGAAATATCACATCAATCCAGTTTGTTCCAGCAAGTTTAACTACAAAAGCAACGAGGCAAAGAATAACCCCCACTGCTAAAAATCCACCTAAAACATAGCCATAACCTTCTCCACCAGCATAATCTGCCAAAACTGCGGAAACAGGGGAGATAAATGCGAAACTAGAGCCTAAATAGGCGGGGATTTTTCCTTTTGTAATAAACAAATAAATTAACGTACCGAGCCCATTCATCATCAAGATCGTTGCCGGATTCACTCCAAACAATATCGGGACAAGCACTGTTGAGCCAAACATGGCGAATAAATGTTGAATACTAAGTGGTAAGCTCGTTAATAAAGGCAAACGCTCATCTACTTGAATTTCTTTATGTTGTGTCAAGACGTATTCCTCCTATTTGCTTAACGGTTACCGCGCTGCATAAGAAAAAAGCACCCTGCCGTGTTTGTGCAGGGTGCTTCCATAAAAGAAAAAGTTGCCTACTTATTCCTTTTATAACAGAATCTTATCTGTTTCACCTTGGCAGCCTCACGGGACTGAATTAAAGGTAACCGTATCAATTTATCTTTTGTATTATCCCAATTTAAATGGAATTTGTCAATAGTATAGAGCCATTTTGTAGTCGGCTTCTATTTTTTCATAAGGGAGTGCTAATAGGATAAAATATTTTAATGATGTGTTAGAGTCTGTTTCTTAATTCTACTTTTAATATTTTCCCGCTCGATGTTTTCGGCAAATCATCTACAATTGAAATTCTGGATGGATAGGTAGAATCTTCTGAATGTTGTTCACAAAATGAAATAAGTGCTTCTTCGGAGATTGCAGCTTTTTTTTCCTTAAGGACAATAAAAGCGTGCGCAATTTCTCCCTTTTCTTTATGCGGCACAGGGATTACTGCGGCTTCTTGTATAGATGGATGCTGCAATAAAATTTGTTCCAAATAAGCTGTAGAAATTGCACCAGTTGCCTGCGGAATATCTTTTCGAGCTTCTTGTACATGAATACGACCATGTTCATCTACGGTTCCTTTATCTCCCGTGAAAATCCAACCATCCCCCAGCGTTTGCTGGTGTTCCGCATGCTGTAATGCACCATTCCCCTTTACAATAATATCGCCAATTTCCATGCCGTTTGGTGTTACATCTTCCCCTTTATGATTAATGACACGGACTTCTGTTTGTTGCATTAAAACATCCCACCTTGTTCCGTTTTTTCTTTATATACGTTATTATGAAATTATAACATAAATTATTGAAAGCGTTTAAAAATACGTTTAACTGGAGGGAAAAGTTGGATATTGATAAAAAAGGAGGGGCCTAAGAGGATAAGACTATAGCGCTCTGCTTCATATATTTTAACGTTTTGGTTGTAACATACAACAACCGATTAGGGCGAATCATTGTCGATCAGGGTTAGAAATCTATCATTATGAAAGTCGGTTTAAAGTGGAACAGGGATAGAAGCTTCTTGTTAATAGCCTAAATATGAAATTTTTGTTATGATAATTATATTGTAAATAAAGGATGGGCGTATATATATCATTTTCATTTATATTTAATAAAAGAGCGCTTTTCCTGCAATATATAAGTAAGTATAGGAAGGTGGAAGTTTTTATGAATCTAAATAAACCAAAGATAGTGGTGTTGGGGGCAGGGTACGCTGGGCTAACGACAACAAAACGCTTAATGCAAAAGCTGTCTCCTGAACAAGCAGAAATCGTTTTAGTAAACAAGCATAACTACCATTATGAATCTACCTGGTTACATGAAGTAGCTGCAGGTACGATTAATCCAAACCAAGCACGTGTTATTATAAGTGATGTTATTAATCCAAATAAAGTACGACTTGTATTTGATTCTGTAACTAAAATCGATAAAGATAATCAACGCGTCATTTTAGAAAACAGTGAACTGGAATATGATTACCTTGTTGTTGCGCTTGGATTTGAGTCCAATGATTTTGGTATTAAAGGAATGGCGGAACATGCATTTGCCATTGAAGATATTGATTCCAGCCGCTTGATTAGTGAACACATAGAATACCAATTTGCAAAATACAGATCAGGCGAAGACGTTGACGAGCATAGCTTAAATATTCTGGTTGGTGGAGCTGGATTTACAGGTATTGAATTTGTTGGTGAGCTTGCAGAACGTGTGCCACAATTATGTAAGAAATATGATATTGACCGTAATAAAGTAAGAATTATTAACGTAGAGGCTGCCCCGTCCATCCTGCCAATGTTTGATAAAGAATTAGTTGCTTATGCGAAGAAATCATTGGAAGATCGTGGTGTGGAAATCAAAATTGGCGCACCTATTTCAGAATGTACCGAAGAAGGGTTTATTGTTGGTGAAGATAAAGAATTAATTAAAGCCGGTACGATTGTTTGGACAGGCGGGGTAAAGGGAAGCTCTGTGTTAGGAGATTCTGGCTTTGAATTGACGAAAGGTAAAGTAAATGTCAACGGTGATTTACGCATGCCAGGTGAAGAGAATATCTTCGTTATAGGAGATTGTTCATGGGTTTGGGATCATGAAGCAGATCGCCCGTATCCGCCAACTGCTCAATTAGCTATGCAAGAGGCAGATGTGGTAGCAGCAAACTTGGTTGCTTTATTAAACAATGAACCGTTAACTGATTTTGTCTTTAACAGCAAGGGAACAGTTGCTTCGCTTGGACATTCGGATGGTATTGGGAATGTTTTTAATGATTACAAACTTAAAGGAAAAGCAGCTGCAGCAATGAAAAAGGTAGTAGATAATCGTTCTCTATTCCTTATGGGTGGACCAAAATTAGTACTTAAAAAAGGGAAATTTCGTCCATTTTAAGATGTTCACAGCCTAAGATGATTTAAAATTTATAGGGAGGCTTACGAATATGAAAAATAAAACGTTGTGTGGAATTTTCTTAGTTATTGCTTCATTAATTGGGTATCGACTGTTAAGTGATTATATGGAAGAAACCAGAGACTTTAGGTAATTACAAGCAGACCATCTCATCCTATTAGGTGAGGTGGTCTTTTTTACACTATAGGAAAGCATAAGATTTTTTTGGTGTATAGTATAAGAAAAACAAAGAAAACAAGAGAAAACGTTATTATATAGAGGGAGTATAAAATTTGTTGCTTTGGGATAAGGGATAACTGAATAGCCACGTCCGGCTTCAGCGCCCAGCAACGAGGCGACTTTAGAAATGCGCCCTACGATAAGGCCTCATCGGTTCGTCGCTAAGGGGAAGGCCGACTAAAAACGGGCTTGCCGCTCAGGCGTCGGCATACCCCTGTTTTTAGTGGCATGATTCCTAAATCTTTGGTTGTTCGTTCCATTCGCTACGTTGCTAAACGGGCGCCTTGCGCCTTTGTTCTCGCTCAATGAAACCCTGCCATTTATCTAAGATTCTTTCCTTTCTTGAATGATCTTTGCTGATTTTACTTATACTAATTGCAGGAGGTTGTTGCCATGAAACGAGTCATCATTTGTTTGGGCTTGTTAGGATTTATATTGTTACCAATCCATAGTATTTCAGCAAGTAAAGATATGCCGGCTGAGATTATGATAAAGCGTGTAGAAATAAATCAATATGCTTTAGACAACATCGACAAGCTATTTATTAATAACTCTAAATTGCAGACGCTAATTGGACAATTAAAACAAAAGGTTTACCAAGACCCTATAAATGCAAAAATAGACCGTGTAGGGAAAATCACCCCTGGAAAACCAGGAGTTACGATTGATGCGGATCAGTTTCAAATTGATTTCCGAGAAGCATTTTATAATCCAAACATCCAAGAGTTTAAAGTTCCGGTGAAGCCTGTATATCCTCGCGTGGATAAAGGTTTATTAACAGAAATTAGTCAAAAGCAATTAGGTAGTTACGTCACTCATTTTAAAAAAAACAATGAGGAGAGAACAACAAATATTGAGCTTGCCGCGCAAGCAATTGATAGTCATGTTATATTTCCTGGTGAGTTATTTTCATTTAATAAAGTAGTTGGGGAGAGAACAGAGAAAAAGGGATATAAGCGGGCGCCTGTTATTGTAAAAGGAGAGCTGGCTGAGGATATTGGCGGAGGTATTTGCCAAGTCTCGTCGACTTTATTTAATGCTGTTAATTTAAAGGGAATCGAAATTGTAGAAAGATATGCACATAGCAAGCATGTACCGTATGTACCGCCAGGAAAAGATGCAACAGTCAGTTGGTGGGGACCAGACTTTAGTTTTAAAAATAGGTATAATCAACCGCTTTTACTACGTGCGCATGCCAAGAATGGACAATTGGTTGTCCGTGTTTTTTCATCAGACATCGTAGAACATTTTGAGAAAGATATACAAAAGTAAACATGAGGGTGGGACATAAGCAAATACTATATAGCAAAAGCCGAACAATCCATTTATAATTGTTCAGCCTATTTGCACTATAGGAAAGTATAAGATTTTTTTGGTTTATAGTATAAGAAAAACAAAGGCTTCCGCCATAAGACTTGGGGCCAAGCCAAGTTTTTCTAAAAAGATAAGAAACCACCATGGCTCGCCTAGAGCGCGAGCCACCATCTATCATGAAAAAATTTTTGCTTTATAATGTTTAGATTCTTAAAATACTGTCTAAAATAAATGAGTTAGATAAGTTTGTTTTTTCATACAAAAGTATAAAATTAGGTGCTTGGAGATAACGAAATAACCGAAGCCACGTCCGGCGCAAGCGCCCAGCAACTAGGCGACTTTAGAAATGCGCCCTACGATAAGGCCTCATCGGTTCGTCGCTAGGGGAAGGCCGACTAAAAACGGGCTTGCCGCTCAGGCGTCGGCATACCCCTGTTTTTAGTGGCATGATTCCTAAATCTTTAGTTGATTCGTTCCATTCGCTACGTTGCTAAACGGGCGCTTGCGCCTTTGTTCCATTAAAAAATTTTTATCAAACGCTATGTCAAAATACTTCGCTTTCCACAGGTCTCTTCAGCTTCCTCGGAAAGCAAAAACCGCTTTCCTGTGGGATCTTCAGCTCGCGCTGATCCCGCAGGAGTCTACCTATTTTGACTACGCTAAAACTTGCGTATACACAATTGGCGATTTATTGTTCGTTTTTTTTAAACAGCCGCTTTAGATATGTCCCAGCCTCAATGATTTAGATAAACTAAGCTTGTTTATGTGCTTCAATTTCGAAACTAATTTTTACGTCGTCCCCAAGCAGAACGCCGCCTGTTTCAATAGCTGTATTCCATGTCAGACCGAAATCTTTACGGCTAATAGTAGTTTCTCCGCTAAAACCAGCAACCATATTTCCACTCATTGGATCTTTACTTTGACCTGCAACAATTACGTCAAGGGTCACTGTTTTGGTAGTCCCACGAAGCGTTAAATCACCAATCACTTCATATTGGTTGTCAGATTTTTTCTGAATATCTGTGGAGGTAAAAGTTGCTGTTGGATAATTTTCCACATTGAAAAAATCTGCTGAACGTAAGTGATCATCACGGTCTTTATTACGTGTATCAATACTGTTTACATCAATGGTAAATTGGATATTTGCATCCGTAAATTGATCCAAATCAGCTTCGATTTTACCATTAAATGAATTAAATCTTCCTTTGGCTTTTGAAATCATCATATGCTTGATTGAAAATCCAATTTCACTGTGAATTGTGTCTACATTCCAAACCGTTTTTGTCATGTACATCCCTCCATGATAATTAATCACTTATTATTACTTTATGTAACTTAGTGTAAAATAGAAAGTCTATGTTGTCAAGTAATTATTTAGGTGCCAATTTATTCTGCATTAGCTGCTGTAAGGCAAAGTTTCACTTTGTAACTGGAGGTAAGCCCCAATCTTGTGTACGGTGAAGTGAAACTGAGCAGGATAAAGCTAAAGTGGTTGATTCAACGCCAGTAAGCAGTGGACTGAAAGAAAATCATACTGATTGAGCTTCATTTTGTAAAAAATCAAGGCAATGTTTGGTATACTTACATATGTAGTGAAATTTCTAACAATAGGAGGGTTTATATTGGAACAATTAAACCACAAACAAACGTGGGATTTAGAAGTTATTTTCCCTGGGGGAAGTAAATCTACGGAGTTTCGCACATATTTGCAAACGGTAGAGCACGAAATGAATAAACTTGATTCTAATGTTCTTCAGTTTGATACCAAAGCTACAACAGAAAATATGGAAGCACTCTTACATGTATGTGAGCAATTGGAACGGACGATGAAGATGATGAGAGAAGCTTTTGCGTTTATTAGTTGTTTACATGCGCAAGATACAAATGACAAGCATGTGCAATCTTTATTAGGTGAGCGGTCCCAATTGAATGCGAAATTTAGTGGGATACAATCAAAGTTAAAGCAAAAGCTAGGAGAAATAACAGAATCAGACTGGAATATTTTTGAAAGATATGCATCATTACAAGAGATTAAATTTGTCCTACAGGAATATCGTGAACAGGCACAAAAAATGTTGCCTGTCGAGCAGGAGGCAATCATAAATGATTTAGCCAAGGATGGATACCATGCGTGGGGGCAAATGTATGATGTTATTGTAGGTAAAATGGAGGTTGCATTAGAAGAAGAAAACGGCGTTCATCATTATTCCATAGGTCAAGCAACGAATAAACTCACACATCCTGAACGTAATTTTCGCAAACACGTATTCACCAAGCTTTCTGAGGCATGGAAGTCGCAGGCCGAGCTATTTAGTCAAACGTTGAATCATTTAGCTGGTTTTCGTTTAGAGATGTATAAGCATAGAGGTTGGAATGATGTGCTCATGGAACCATTAATGATCAATCGAATGAAACAGGAAACATTACAGGCGATGTGGTCGACGATTACCGAGCACAAGGATCATTTCGTTCGTTATTTAAATAAAAAGGCCGAGCTTCTCGGTGTGGACAAGTTAGGAATTTATGATGTGACAGCTCCAGTTAGCAAAACGGTTCAAACATATACATATAACGAAGGAGCTCATTTTATTGTAGAACAATTCCGTAAATTCAGTCCCCAAATGGCCGATTTTGCGGAAATGGCTTTTGAAAAGCGCTGGATTGAAGCAGAAGATCGCCCAGGTAAACGCCCTGGTGGTTTTTGCACAAGTTTTCCATATAGTGAGCAAACACGTATTTTTATGACGTATTCCGGAACGGCTAGTAATATCGCTACGTTAGCACATGAATTAGGGCATGCGTACCATCAATATGTGATGAATGATGTGAATGGCTTAAATCAAAGATACGCGATGAATGTGGCAGAAACTGCCTCTACTTTTGCAGAAATGATTGTAGCGGAAGCATCCTTGCAACAGGCATCTTCCCTAGAAGATAAGCAAGCCTTACTGGAGGATAAAATTCAACGTAGTGTGGCGTTTTTTATGAATATTCACGCTCGCTTTTTATTTGAAACACGGTTTTATGAAGAACGTAAGCGAGGAGTAGTTTCTACTGAACGATTAAATCATATCATGGTAGAAGCTCAAAAAGAAGCTTATTGTGATACACTTTCAGAATATGACCCAACCTTTTGGGCGTCTAAACTTCATTTTCATATTACAGGTGTGCCATTTTATAATTTCCCTTATACATTCGGTTATTTATTTAGTAATGGACTTTATGCAAAAGCTAAAAGGGGAGAGCGAAGCTTTGAGGATGCTTATATTTCATTGTTACGTGATACAGGACGAATGACGGTAGAAGAATTAGCTATGAAACATTTAGGAGTAGATTTAAGCCAAACGGCATTTTGGGAAGAGGCTATTCAGGAATGCATCAAAGATGTAAATGAATACATGGCTTTAGTATAGAAGAAGCTGCTTTTTGAATTTCTAATTAGTAAATGCAAGAAAGCTTTTACCAATAGAATAAGTATCTAAAGTCGTTAAGGGGAGCCCACTGGCTGAGGGTGACGTTGTTCAGCCCCTTTGAACCTGTTAGTTGTACTAGTGCAGGGATAAGACTTTTTCGCAAACAATAAAAGCAGTGTCGATAAGGGGTTCCTTGACAAACAAGTTTTCCCTATTGACATTGCTTTTAATGTAGCAGACTTGAAAGAAAAAGGTTGGGCAAATGTTTCGCTTAACCTTTTTCTATGTGGGAAAAATATGGATACATTTACAGTAGGAAGTAATTATTAGCTGCAAAACATTCATTTTATGGAAGGAGGTAATCAGCTTATACATTTTCAAAACATATATACAATAAGTAATCCAAAGGAAATTTCTCTTCTATACTTTTGCTTCGTTAAGCTGATTGTTTGTAAAGACATAATGGTTGCTATTTGAAGTCTGAGTAGGAGAGCGAGGAACGAAACAAAATAACCACTGCATTGAAATGGAACTTCATCGTACTAGAGTTTAACTTACTATTCCGCCAGATTTAAAACGCTAATTGTATTTTATAAAAGATATAATTCGACTATATTTTACGAAGCCCCGCTTAATTGCTTCATCCACCAAACTGAACTAAATCCAGACAGCTTGCATAGGCTAAAGAACACTACTTTCGGAGAGGAAGGTTAAATGGTGGAGCTTTCTTTATCTCACTATCTATACGGTCTTTTTACGTTGCTCATCATAGGAACGATGATTATGCGAAAAGGGGTCGTTTTACCAACTTTATTAGGAACGTTTTTAATAGCATGGTTATACAAAGGGAGTATTATTGAAGGATTTAAGGCTATCTTTCAAGCTAATTTAGTTGCCGCAAAAGAACTATTTAGCATTTTTTTAATCATTACATTCATGCTTGCATTATTAAATTCTCTCAGAGATCTAGGGGCTGATAAGCGAATGATTCAGCCGATACAGCGAATCATGGTTAATGGACATATTTCCTTTTTTGTCCTGATCGTTGTAACGTATATCATATCGTTATTCTTTTGGCCAACACCCGCAGTTCCACTTATTTGTGCCTTGTTAGTACCAGCTGCTATTCGTGCTGGCTTACCAGCAATTACAGCAGCAGTTGCTATCGCCATAGCTGGGCAAGGGATGGCTTTATCCTCAGACTATGTTGTGCAAGTAGCGCCAAGTTTATCTGCATCTTCGGCTGGTGTATCAACAACGGCAGTCGCAGAACAAGCCCTGATTTTATCGCTTATAACGGGGACTATTGCAATTAGCTTAGCGTATATACTCACTCGTAAAAAGATACGTCGTGCCGATGATCCAATAAACGTACAAGAGTTAGCTAATATGCAGACTTCTCAAGAAGACCCCATTGATGATCCACAAAAGGAAATACGTACCAAATGGAGTAAAGTATTTGCTATTTTCGTTCCTTTAACATTAGCTGCAGTTGTCATTTACATGGTTTATGAAAAACTAAATTCTGGGAGAATGAGTGGTTTTGAAGGAGGAGATGGAGCGGCATTTATTGGTGGTGTTGCTGTTATTCTTCTATTATTATCAACGGTGGCTCTTCGAAAGCAGCAAGCTCTGGACTACATTACGAAGCATATTACAGATGGTTTTGTGTTTGCATTTAAAGCGATGGGACCAGTAATTCCGATAGCAGGGTTTTTCTTTTTAGGCAGTTCAGACTTTGCAGGATCGATATTAGGCATCGAAGAGGGCGCCCCTGCATTTTTATTTGATTTAGTCCAGTCTACACAGTCATATTTACCTGAAAATCAATGGCTAGCAGCGGTTAGTATTTTGATAATTGGGATCATTACTGGATTAGATGGTTCTGGTTTTTCAGGGCTCCCTTTAACAGGTGCATTAGCAGCTTCATTATCGTCAAATAATATGGATGTAGCAACACTCGCTGCAATTGGACAGATGGGGACTATCTGGACGGGAGGAGGTACACTCGTTGCCTGGTCTTCACTTGTAGCGATAGCAGGGTTTTGCGGTGTATCCGTTATGGAGCTTGTTAGGAAAAATTTCATCCCAGTTATAGCTGGGCTTTTGGTAGCAACATCAATCGCAGTATGGGTACTATGATACGTGTATGGGTAGATGGAAGATCTAGCTGGCCATGTAAAGTATTATAGCACAGTTAAAAATAACTGAAGAAAAGTTTAGCTTCTCTACGTATCCAGAAAAAATTCGATAACATTGTTTTCATCAGTTCGAGTAAATAAGTACAGCTGATAAAACTTTTCCATATGTACCCTACTTAAAGGCACTGTATTTGCAGTGTCTTTAGTGATTTTTTTAGTTTAATACGAGAAAGACATGTATGGTGTCGCTTTATTTTATATAGTTTAAACCAATTGTTTCAAAATATTTTACATTCAAAATATTTTAGGCTAAAATCGTACTAAAATAAAGCGATTACACATAAATGTTTAACAAGATCGTTTCGTAATGAACAAAGGAGCAAGCGCCCGTTTAGCAACGTAGCGAATGGAACGAATCAACTAAAGATAAAGGAATCATGCCACTAAAAACAGGGGTATGCCGATGTCGGGCGGAAAGCCCGTTTTTAGTCGGCCCTCCTCTTTGCCACGAACCGATGATGCCTTATCCGTAGGGCGCATTTCTAAAGTTGCCTCGTTGCTGGGCTCATGCGCCGGACGGGACTAGTCGGTTTTTTCGCTATCCATAAGCACATCATTTTATGCTTTCTTATCTTTTAACAAAAGGGGGAAGAATGTATGTCAGGTATATTAGTAGCTTTTATTGGTATGGTTGTTTTTGCGTTAGGGTACCGATATTATTCGAAATTTGTAGCGGAGAAGATTTTTCGGTTAGATCCTAATTATCTCACGCCTGCACATCGCTATAATGATGGGGTGGATTTTGTACCAACGAATAAATTTGTGTTATGGGGACATCACTTTACATCTGTTGCCGGCGCGGCACCTATATTGGGACTGGCTGCCAGCATTTTTATGGGTTATTCTCGGCACTGTATTTGCCGCGGGGGTACATGATTTTGGAACAATTGTATTATCTGTACGTAATAAGGGGCAATCTGTTGGTACATTAGCACATCGACTCATTGGACAGCGAGCGAAAATTCTGTTTTTATTTATTATTTTAATTCTTGTACTTATGGTTAATGCTGTATTTGCGTGGGTGATATCCAACTTATTTATTTCTTATCCCGCAAGTGTACTACCAGTATTTATTCAAATTCCTTTAGCTATTTGGATTGGTTATGCGGTGTATAAACGAAACATTAAGATGCTTGTACCTTCAGTTATAGCATTGGCTGTTATGTATCTTGCAGCGATATTATCTAGCAAGATGGAATGGATGCAAATAGACCTTGTTCAATGGATGGGAGGAGAAGGGAGTGCTGGAATATTTGGGTTAGGCGCTGTTTCCTCAGCATTCTTTATTTGGATTATTATCTTAATGGTTTATGTGTATATTGCTTCAACACTTCCGGTATGGAAATTGTTACAACCAAGAGATTTTATTAATTCACACCAGCTTGTCGTTGGTTTAGCAATTTTATACTTGGGATTAATCTTTATCAATCCAGAAATGACAGCGCCAGTGACGAACCCTCATGCGGATACGCCATGGCTTCCATTATTATTTATTACGATTGCTTGTGGAGCTATATCAGGCTTTCATGGGCTTGTTTCATCTGGAACGTCTTCCAAACAACTAGATAAGGAAACAGATGCCCGATTTGTTGGTTATGCTGGAGCAGTTGGAGAAGGGATTTTAGCATTGGTATCAATCATTGCTGTAGCGACATTTTTTACTAGTACTGCTGATTTTTCAGCGGTTTACAGTAGTTTTGCGAATGCAAATGCTGACGGTTTGGGGACTTTTGTAGAAGCTGCTGCTGTACTAGCAGGAGGAATTGGAATTCCAGCTGATGTCGCGGTAACGATCGTTTCCATTATTGTTGTTAGTTTTGCTGCAACTACCTTGGATACTTCTGTACGGCTAATGCGCTATATCATTGCAGAATTAGGCAGTGAGTACAAATTGCCAATATTAACGAAAACCCATGTTGCAACATCCATTGCTGTTTTATCAAGTGCAGCACTTGTTTTACTTCCTGAAGGACCTAAAGGTTTTGGATCCGGAGGTTATCAACTATGGCCATTATTTGGAACAGCAAACCAATTATTAGCAGCGATTAGTTTAATGTTAATTGCTGTTTGGTTAAAGCGGCTGGGAAGAAATTATGCTGTTGTGATAATTCCAATGATATTTGTAATGGTGATGACGCTATATGCCATGTTCCAGCAAGTGATGTTTGAATGGTCGTGGGCTGGAACAGAGCCGAATACATTATTATTTGTACTCGGGGCCATCATTTTTGTTTTTGCTATTTGGATTATTATTACTGCGTTCTCCGTATTAAGTGGTAATGCACAGCAAAATATCGACGATTAAACTTTGATCGTTCAAAGGGGTAGGAAAGGAAAAGGGATCAAAGACAGATGAACCCTTTTCCTCATCCTTCGCAGATACGAGTCAGTGGTAAATTTTATAAGAAAGAAGGAAAAACGTTATGCTGGAGCAAATTAAAAAGCTCATCCAATATTATGAAGAAGTAATCAGCTTGCCTCACCGTCAAGAGATTGCTCGTGAGCTGAGGCATGAGGATGATATTTTCCTGCTACTGCTTTATTCAGAAATGATCGGAATTCCGAATCCTGTATATTACTATACACTCGAATTATATCCATATATGCTGGAAAAATTTCATGATTGGCATCTGCGAATGGGGATGGAAAAGTCACCGTTATCTGGGATTCGTTGTTGCTAAAAAAGGAGTGTTCGAAGATGGAAGATATCAACAAAAAGATTGTATTTATCGGCGGAAAAGGAGGAGTAGGGAAGTCAACATCTGCAGCAGCACTTGCTTGGAGACGAGCTAGAGAAGGACGGAAAACATTGCTTGTTTCGACAGACCCTGCTCATAATTTGGGAGATATTTTCGAACAGAAAATCGGCGGACGGATAAAAAAAGTAAGTACGCATTTAGATGTGATTGAAATCGATCCAGAACAGGAAACAACCGTTTACATCAACACTGTAAAGGAAAATATAAAAGGTATTGTACAACCATCTATGACAGATGAGGTGAACCGGCAATTGGATACCGCCAAAGCCTCACCTGGAGCAGATGAAGCGGCGTTATTTAATAAGCTTATCTCTATTATTATTGAAGAACATCTCCATTATGACCAATGTATTGTTGATACAGCACCGACTGGTCATACGATTCGATTATTAACTTTACCAGAATTAATGGGCGTGTGGATAGACGGACTATTGCAACGGAGGAAAAAAACGAATAAAAACTATACCCAATTGCTAAATGATGGAGAACCGATTGAAGATCCCATTTATGATGTGCTCAACGAAAGAAAAGAACGTTTTAGAAAAGCAAGAGAATTATTATTAAATGGAGACATAACGGGTTTTATATTTGTAGTGAACCCAGAAAGTCTGTCCATTACAGAAACCGACAAGGCAATCCGATTACTTGCCAAGCATCAGCTTTATGTGAAAACATTAATTATAAATAAATTATTACCCCAACAGGTGGAAGGGGAATTCTTTTTAAAGCGTAAACAAATGGAACAAGCCTATGTACAACAAATTGAAGAAAAGTTCAAAACACAACAAAAATGGTACGTTCCTTTGTTCAATCATGATATTATGGATAAGAAACAGCTAGAAGCGTTTAGCACATTTTTCTAAAGGGTAGTATTTAAAAAAGGGTGTACATTGATATGTTTTTGTAGCATCCCCTGATTTATCCGCATATAATTGGCAGTAGACTCAACCTTTAATACTAGCAAGGTAGACCTCTAAGAATAAGAGAAGGATCGAACTACAAGTCAAAATCCTGATTTGTGCAGAGAGGTCTTTAGACCATCGTCTGGTCTATTAACTATCGATGCCGATGAAAGAGGGGACTATTGATTGACTTTATTGGATCTGGATAGTGATAGCCACCAATTTTCTACATCTCTTAGAAAATATGAAAAGAAGGGAGAATATGCAATGAAAGCGTTTGTACATGAAAATGGGAAATTACAAGTGACCCAAACGGATGAGCTACAGCCTAAAGCGAATGAAGTGGTCGTTCGTTTGAAAATGGCTGGACTCAACCGCCGCGATTTATATATTCCTGAGCGCAGAAAAGGAATAAATGAGCCGCTGATTTTAGGTTCAGATGGTGCAGGGGTCATTGAACAAGTTGGACAAGAAGTTAAAAATGTTGCCATTGGCGATGAGGTCATTATTAACCCCGCTTTAAGATGGTACGACAATGCAGATGCGCCTCCGAAAGGTTTTGAAATATTAGGCATGCCGGATCACGGTACTTTTGCAGAAAAGATTACCATCGATTTTCAGCAAATTGAGAAAAAGCCTGCCCACTTAACGTGGGAAGAAGCAAGTGTACTCGCATTGTCTGGTTTAACTGCTTTTCGTGCATTGTTTACAAAGGGACAAGTAAAGGCGGGTGACACCGTATTTATTCCTGGAGCAGGTAGTGGTGTCGCAACGTATTTGATTCAATTTGCTAAAAATATTGGTGCGAGAGTGATTGTCAGTTCCCGAAGTAAGGAGAAACTAAACAAGGCACAATCGCTTGGTGCGGATAGAGGAGTACTTCATGAGGACGATTGGAATCAAGAGCTAGCTGATGAACAGATTGATTTGGTCATTGATAGTGTTGGAAGAGCTACTTTTCAACGCTCGTTGGATGTGTTGAAAAAAGGCGGGAAAATCGTTGTGTTCGGGGCAACTACAGAAGATACTGTTCAATTAGATTTACGCGCCTTTTTCTATGGACAATATCAATTATTAGGGTCAACCATGGGGAGTAGACAAGAATTGAAAGCAATGCTTACGCATGTAGAGCAATATCAAATGCATCCAGTGGTCGATAGTACTTTTAAATTGGAAGATATCCAACAGGCGTTTCATTACTTAAAAGAAAATAGCCAATTTGGAAAAATTGCCATTGATGTATTTAAATAAAATAAGGCTGGAACAAAAGGGTTTATATCAAAGTAAAACCGGAACTATTTAGAAATAACCGTGATGCAAATAACCCGCTTTGGAAATATACTTCGTGCATCTTAGGGTTCGTCTGTGGCCTTCTCGTGCGCTATGAGTCCCACAGACGCCTTTTCCCGCTTAGTCTAGGTATATTTCCGAAGCTAAATGATTGCATCACTCGCTTGTAGAGTGACCAGATGAGTTATATCCAAGCCTAAGCAATATCTGTTTTTTTAATCCAATCTTTTCCTTCTAAATGTCTGGTCACAAGCATACTGGAAACGGTATCGCCTGTAACATTGACCATTGTAGCTGGCGGATCAACCACTACTCCGATGGCAGAAATAATTGGCAAAGCTTGCAATGGTAAGCCATATAGTGTAATAATCATCATTTCTCCCATAAAGCCACCTCCCGGAATACCACTCATTACAATACCAGACAATAAACAGATACCAATCGCCGTTAAAAAGGTGTCGATTCCAGAAAAGTCTTGGTTAAATACACCGAACACAAAAGCAATTTTTAGCATTGCTGACAGACAAGATCCGTCCATATGAATCGTTGCTCCCAGAGGCATGATGGTTTCGCGAATATCTTTCGGCACACCGATTCGCTTTGCTGCTTGTAAATTTGCTGGTAATGAAGCGACACTGCTTCCAGTACCAAGCGATGTTGCAGCTGGAGCAAGAATGTTTTTCCAAAAACGGGAAACTCCGATTTTTCCACCAGCAATAAATGCATATAATGTGAATCCGATGACAAAGTATAATATAGATACAGGATAATAAATGATAACCGCTTTAGCATAATCTCCAATCAAATCCGTACCAAATTCTCCAACCAATGAGGCAAAGTAAGCACCCAACCCGATAGGAGCATAGTACATGACAAGTTGAATAATCTTCATAAATACTTCAGCACCACTTGTTAAAAATGAAGTAAATGGTTTTCCTTTTTCACCAGTTAGTCCAGTTGCCACGCCAACTAATATAGAGAAGACAATAAGTGCAAGCATATTATTGCGTGAAAATAGATCCACAAAATCAGATACTGTAAACGTTTGGACTAATTGTTCAGAGAAACTCATTTCTTCTTGCACTTCTTCAGGCTCTACAAGCGGTATATCCACCCCAGAACCTGGTTCGAAAATAATAGTAGCAATTAACATGAAAACGGCAGCGATAATACCAGTAACAACAAATACAGTTATCATTGAGCCCATAATCTTACCGAGGCGCTTCATACTGTCCATACTTGCTATAGCAGAAGAAATAGTAAAGAAAACGAGTGGAATAACAATCATAAACAGTAAATTGATGAATAAATCACCTAGTGGCTTAATAACCGTGGCATCTTTGCCAAAAGAAAGCCCGATGATGGAACCAATTATAATCGAAATAAGTAATATAATCGGAAAGCGATACGCTTTTATTTTATCTTTCATATTAGTTCATTCCTTTTCGTGTATAAATTAAGATAGCTACTCTATTTTACACGAAAAGCTGGTAGAACAAAAGGTTGAACCCGGTTTATTTACTTTTTCGTCTCCTTTATATTAGGGATAGTTGAAACATCTGTTACCTATTTTTTTGTGATGCTTTCCTTAGTTGGTTACCTCGTTCATTTATCCGGCATATAAGGTGCTGTAAGATTCTCGCTTTGGGAGTTGGATAGTTTTGTACTGCAACAAAAGTCTAAGTGGGAGATAACAGCACCTAAATACCCTATTTCGTAAGAGGCCTTTAGCTCATACCCTTGGACTGATAACGATCAGTGGGGATGAATGAAAACCTCCACTGATAGAAGATTTACTTTATAAGTAAGGCTGAATAAGCTGAATAGCATGTTTTAATTTTTCACTGTTACGCTCATATAAAGCTTTACTTTGCTTGTTTTCTGTAGCTAAAGCGAATAATTCCAAGTCAGCCTGACATTTCTTCATATTTGCCAATAATAGTGCTTTTTCAGTTGGCTCTGGTACACTTATTTTGTCATCGTATAAATCAAGATATAATTGTCCGTTATTATCT
The DNA here is from genome assembly GCF_001895305.1 of Virgibacillus sp. 6R. Classification (NCBI taxonomy): domain Bacteria; kingdom Bacillati; phylum Bacillota; class Bacilli; order Caryophanales; family Bacillaceae; genus Virgibacillus; species Virgibacillus sp. 6R. The sequence continues at coordinate 4,297,533 of NZ_CP017762.1, forward strand.
GCTTGAGCAAGAAAGACATTTTCAATACTGACATTCTGCTTATCCAGTTCTGTTTCCAGCCAATTTTTATTTAACGATAGATTCGCAAGTGATTCCAATAAAATTTCTCCATCCATTACAATTGTTTGGGGCTCCTTTTCCGGGGTTAATTTTAGCCCTAAGTCTTTGGCTGTTAAAGGACGGTTTTCCTTCTTTGGAAGTACATTTAAGTTTCCGGATGGCTCAAGGACAGCAAATTCAACATCAGATGCTAAAAATACGCCGTTATCTCTTAATTTACCGAGCAAATCATCCGTCGAATATCCTTCTTGTTTAAGGTTGTCTTCCATTATTTTACCATCTTGAATAAACACAGTGCTTCTACCATCTGTAAGATCGCGAAATCGTTTGCTTTTTAGCGATATATATTCAACAGCAAAGGGGATAATAAACCAAATAAACATCGATAGTATAGCGTAAATGAAGTTGCTATCAGGATCTATCGTATGTATAGCAACAATTCCACCTAAAACAATACCAGTGATATACTCAAATATATTTAATTGTGATATTTGCTTTTTTCCTAACCATTTTGTCATGAAAAAAAGGATAATTAATAAAGAAAATGACCGGATGATGACTTCAATCCATTCTGGCATATGCAGTATCCTCTCTTAGCATTATTTATACTGAGGTTCTTCTTTGGATAAACGAATAACCTGCTGCCGCAAATCTTTTTTGACTTCGGTAATAATTCGTTCCACTTCCTTTAATTTAGCCTGTTGTTCTTGTTCATTTGTTTTAGCGGTTAAAATTTGCAAGGAAGCCTCTACACTTTTAATTGCGGAATAGCATCCTTTCACTTGTGCACCGATTGTCATATTCTAGCAACCCCCTTACCCTTTTGGCTTGAAAATGAGTGCGCCGATGACCCCGAAAATAATGGCAGCTGAGATTCCCGCACTGGTTACTTCAAACATTCCAGTCACCACTCCGACCAAACCATGTGTTTCTGCTTCTGCCATAGCACCATGAACTAAGGAGTTACCGAAACTGGTAATAGGTACGGTTGCACCCGCGCCGGCAAAATCGATCAATGGCTCGTAAAGACCAAAGCCATCTAAAATGGCGCCGGTGACAACTAATATAGATAAAGTTTGTCCGGGATTTAATTTAAAAATATCGAATAATAATTGGCCAATGACACAAATCAGTCCACCAATTACAAAAGCCCAAAAAAAGATCATAAACTATCACTTCCCGTTTCAATTTTCAATGGATACTGCATGTGCGATGCATGGAATAGGATCATTTTGTTGTATACTCATTGGTGAATGAAGTGCACCAGTTGCTACAACTAGTATCCGTTTTAATTCACCAGCTTTCATTCGATTGAGGAAGTGTCCATAAGTAACTACTGCTGAACACGCAGATCCACTCCCACCGGCTAATACAGGCTGTCCTTCACGGTATATGGTTAAACCACAATCCACATATTGCTCCTCTTTAATGGCTAACCCTCGTTCCGTAAGCAAGTCATAAGATATTTCTCGACCAATGTGACCTAAATCACCTGTAATAATCAAGTCATAATAATCAGGGGAGAGGTTTCGGTCTTTGAAATGTTTCTCAATTGTATCGACTGCTGCTGGTGCCATCGCTCCCCCCATATTAAAAGGATCAGTTATTCCCATATCAATGACTTTTCCGATGGTTGCCGAAGTAATGACAGGACCTTGACCTTGTTGAGCAATGAGCGCACAACCTGCACCCGTTACGGTCCATTGAGCTGTAGGAGGTTTTTGACCCCCGTATTCGGTAGGGTAACGAAATTGTCGTTCAGCAGAAGCGTTATGGCTTGCCGTTCCGCTTAAAATATAATTTGCTCCTTTATTGTTAATAATCATAGCTGCTAATGCTAAGCTTTCCATAGAAGTTGCACAAGCATTAAATAAACCAAGAAAAGGGATTCCGATTGTTTTGGCAGTAAAGTTCGTTGGCGTAATCTGATTAATTAAATCACCGCTGATAAAGAATTCTACTTGTTCTTTTTCAATGGAGCTTTTTTTTAGGGTGATTTGACATGCTTCTTCCATTAATGTTTGTTGTGCTTTTTCAAAGGATGCCTGCCCAATCCACATATCTTCATGCAATAGGTCAAAATCCTTAGAAATACTACCATTTGCTTCGAATGGTCCACCAACTGTTCCGGTTGATACGATAACAGGTCGATTTGCAAATACCCACGTTTGATGTCCTTGAAGCATTATAATCCACCCCATTGGATTAAAATCGTTTTAATCAATGCGACAACAAACGCTGCAAAAACACCGTAGACGATCACGGGACCAGCTAGCTTTAACATGTTCGTACCTACACCTAGGATGAATCCTTCGGTACGATGTTCAATTGCTGATGAAATGACGGCATTGCCAAATCCGGTTACAGGGACAGCAGAGCCAGCTCCAGCGAATTGTCCTATTCGATCATAGAAACCGAATCCAGTTAAAAGCATGGTTAGAAATATTAATGTAGCTACAGTTGGGTTCCCGGCTGTTTGCTCGGTAAAATGAAAAAAATACATATAAAAAGTAGAGATAAGCTGACCAATGAAGCAAATAAAACCACCAACAAAAAAAGCTTTCAGGCAATTTATAAATACAGGTCTTTTTACTTCCCTTTGTTGTTGAAATGCTTGATACTCCTGAACGTCAGGAGGTGAATTTTTCTTTTTCTTATCTGCCATCCTATGCTCCCTCTTTCCCTATGTTTGTTCTTTAGAAAAATCAATAATCCGTTTTACTTCTTTTTTCAATTCTTTTTTACTATATTGCTTCTCTTCTAAATTTTTCTCCAGCTTTTCCATTTCCATGATAATCTTTTTGTCTGCTGATAATTCCACCTTTAAATCTGGAAAAGCTTTCTGAAGTTTTTTTGTAAGTTGTTTCTTCATCTTTTGCAGCTTAAATCGTTGCATATGCTCTATTTCTATCGTCGCTAATAATTGCTTATCTGTATTGACAGCATAAATAGCAGTTATTTCGGAATGTTCGCTTAGCATATCCTTTGCTCTATTAGCAGGTGCTTGGTTAATAGGTTGCTTTGTTGAAACTTTTGATAAATTGATCTGTCCTTTCTCCTGTTTATCTGCAGGATCGAGCGTGTTATTGGCACCGCAGCCGACAAGGACGAAAGAAAAAATAGCAATTATCAGCCATTTATAAACATGCATAATTCCACCTACTTTTTAATCAAATAATTCAAGTTAGATTAGTTATAATTAGACGAGCATTAGCTAAAACCAAATATAAAGAGGCTGTTATGATGGTTTCAGCCTCTTTTGTCATTTAAAACCCTTTATATTGAGGCTCTTCTTGTTCGAGTTGCTGTATCCGTGGTTCAACGCTCTGTAGAATAGACATCGTTTGTTGTGCTGCGTTTTCATAGAGCTGTTTTGCTTGTTTATTTTCTGTTTGCAATGCAAATTGTTCAAAGCTAGCTTGAGCACTCTTAAGGCCAGCGATTGTTTGCTTAACTTGACTTGATACAGTCATATAGATCCTCCTTCTCATTACCAATCATCATTAGTTAGAATGTGAAGTTTCAGTTTTAAATATGCAACAAAATTTTTCCTTATATATCCAGTAAGGGTGAGGTAATGAGAAAATATTACAAAATTATACAAAAATATTCCCTTATAGTACGGTACAAAAATATCAAAGGATAAATTAAAGTGCGTGTTTGAAAAAGGGGAAGGAGGATTGAGGTCGGCTAAGGTCTCAGGCGTCCTTGAAAAAAACCTTTTTCGCGTGCGATGTATTGCTGTCGTAGCCTTCCTTGTCCTGTTGCAACGCCGATACTAGCACATCCTGGCGCCTGAGTTCGAGGCGGCAAAATTTCAAGTAGCGGGCTTGTGCGTGTTACTGACTTCTACGCCCATCACAGGACGTGGGCGGTTTTAGTAGAAGGCTTCCGTATGCGATACAGATACTTGAGCACCAGTATAGGCATCCTCGAAACGCATTCTCACGCAAGAAAAGGGGGAAAACCTTTTCCAAGGAACGGAGAAACGAGCTAACGAAGAATTCGACCTATTATTTTTAATGCTCTTATTGAACGACCTCTTAAATGGAAAAACGTCATTGGAAAGTAATAAACATAATAAGGAAGTAATTTCCTTGTTTGAAAATAATTAAAAAAAATGAAACTTTATGAGGGAGTATTTCGTCATATATAGTAACTGGAATAGCAGGAGGATGCTTGTGAACAAAAAAATATTCTTCGTTTTCATTGTCGCTGGGGCGTTGTTTTTTGTTATTTTATATGGTGGCATCGGTCATCGTAGTGTAAGTATTAAAGAGACTACTAAGTCGAAAGAAGTTGGCGATTTTATTTTACATATACATATTGCAAATTCAGATGAAGATAAAGGCATCAAAGTATTTAGCTCATTACAATATATTGGGGAGGAATCGATAGAATTGGAGCATCAGACTCCATTAGTTTCTGTTGTATTAGGGGATGAAGAGCATGAATATACAGAAAAAAAGGTTTTAAAACAACTTAACAACGGAAATATTTACCATCCCGCAGAAAGCAGCAAAGTTTTCCGTATTACAAATAATTCGCCATGTGAATTGCATTTTAAAGCACAATTTAAGGTGAACGACGAAGAAATAGTTATTCAGCATACGGAAGCATTACAAGTACAATAGCCAGCATCTCCTAAAAGAAAAGGAGTGCTGGCTATTATGATTATTGCTTATTTACGTTTTTGTCATGTAAAAATGGTCCTACATCCATGCGAATAGGGGTGGAAAATTTACGTATGATTTGTTTTGACCAGTTGTCATTACGGCTGTTTTGTTTTCGTTCTTCATAGTATGCTTGTAATTTCTCGTCGAATTTCTTGATAAAAGGAAGCTGTTGTTCAAATGGCTTATAGTGGTTTTCATGATAAACGACTTCAAAAGGTAAGCGTGGCTTTTGTTCTGGCTTATGATCAGGATAACCAACTGCCATTCCAAACAATGGAACGACCCGTTCTGGAAGCTGCAATATTTCACTAACTTGACGGATGTCATTTCGTAAGCTTCCTAAGTAACAAATACCCAAACCTAAATCTTCGGCAGCAGTGGCTGCGTTTTGAGATGCAAGTGCAGCATCTACAGTCATAACGATGAATTGTTCTGGCGAAGCTAAGCTTGCTTGCATCGTTTCTATTTCATCTGGTGCACCTAATTGTGTCGCACGATGTAAGTCACCGCAAAATACAAATAAATGGCCATTTTTTTGTACATAAGGTTGTCCCGAAATAGCTGCAAGCTGTTCTTTAATACGTTCATCGGTAACTCCAATTATCGTATATGCCATTACATAACTAGAAGTAGAGGCCATTTGCGCAGCTTTGACAATTGTTTGAATTTGATCGTTTGTAAGCTTTTTATCTTTAAATTTTCGGATGGAACGATGTTGCATGATTGTTTGGATTGCTGAATGTGACATGGCGATTCTCCTTTACCCTATAATCTCCTTTATCATAAGTGGTTGTGTTTTCCGTTGTCAACTGAACTAGTCTTTACAAAAAGAAAGTGATATCCATATACTTCCGTTTTTGATACACTAACGGTAGACATGAAAAAGATAGGTCTCGTTTAACATAGCAAAAATTGGGTTGTTTCTACGACAATACCTTCCAGCATAGATACGTAAAGTGATATATCTTTATTCAAAGGAGGAGAAGTGGATGAAAACATTTAAATTAAAGCTATTAAATATCATGGAGGAGAAAAACGGGGAAATTATTCCCAATCATATTCCTTTATTGGATGGCTTGATTATTGACCGTGAAGATGAAAAAAATCAATGGACGGTGGAGGCATATACGGAAAGGTCTTTACAGCCCTATTTCGAAGAACTGCAAGCGTCAAAATCAGAAGTCTTGATTCAAGTGAAAATTTCCAAAGAAAGCAATGCTATGGCTACATTCATCACCTCGATTATTGGAATTAATGAAATAGGAGCCAACATTAATGTTTTATTTATAGGAAATATTGTCGATAAAAGAAAAGAAAATATTGAATCCTTATTAACGGCCCTTATTGATGAAGGTTTCCAAGGGAAGGAACTACTGGAGAAGTTTAAAGAGTTAACGTAAATTTTATTTATTGCTCAATTACAAGCATTTTCAACTTCACATTGCTATAATATGGATAAGCTTGCTTCATGAATAAGGATGTTCAAATGTTTCCTTAGTTGTTGTTATTTTTTCATTTCATTATTAATAGACGTTTATACGTTTCACCATTTGTTTTTTATAGTACTTTTGTTATTTAAAGCTGTAAACAACAGCGATCGTATGTTGTTACACGAATAATTTTTGCTTATTGTTAAGCAACTTGCTATTGGTGTACGATTTTTTAACCTTCATCGTTTATTTTTAGTATATATAGAGACTACTAAATTTGTTAGTTAATAAGGAGTAAATGGTTATGCATCATCAAAAGCCAATTGTTCGCTGGGCAAAGCGCTTATCACCTGTCCAGATATTATTATTGTTTTATTTTTTTGCTGTATTATTTTCGACAGGGATTTTGTCCTTGCCAATCGCATATCAGGATGGTGTGGACCTCCCATTTATAGATGTGTTATTTACTGCTGTCAGTGCCTTAAGTGTGACTGGTTTAAGCTCGATATCGTTAGCAGATACATTAAGTACAACCGGGATTATCCTACTTGCTTCCATTCTGCAACTTGGAGCTGTAGGCGTAATGGCGATCAGTACATTTATTTGGTTATTACTCGGGAAGAAGATTGGATTAAAAGAAAGACGCTTGATTATGGCAGATCAGAATCAATCCACGTTTGGTGGAATGGTACGTCTCATTAAGCAAATTGTGTATGTGTTGCTAACGATTGAATTGATCGGATTTCTAGTTTTAGGTACGTACTTTTTACAATACTTTGATTCAGCCAAAGAAGCATATTTGCATGGTATGTTTGGAACAATTAGTGCCATATCCAATGGCGGATTCGATATTACTGGAAATTCATTAATTCCGTTTAAAGATGATTATTTTGTCCAATTTATTAATATGTTGTTAATCATCTTCGGCGCAATTGGCTTCCCAGTGTTAATTGAAGTGAAGGAGTATTTATTTGCTGATTCCCATAAACGTAAATTCATCCGGTTTAGCTTATTTACGAAAGTGACGACGAGCACATTTTTAGCTTTGATTATTATTGGAACCATTGGTATGTTCTTACTTGATATTGTCCACTTTTTTGCTGATAAATCTTGGCATGAAATTCTGTTCTACTCTCTGTTTCAATCCGTTACGACTAGAAGCGGTGGAATGTCAACGATGGATGTCAGTTTGCTTTCGGAACCAAATCACTTATTTATGTCGCTGTTAATGTTTATCGGGGCTTCACCAAGTAGTGCTGGTGGTGGGATTCGTACGACGACATTTATATTAGTTGTTATTTTTATTGCAACCTATGCCAGAGGAGGCAGGAGCATTCGGTTATTTAACCGGGAAGTGTACGATGAAGACTTACTAAAAGCTGTTACGGTCACGTTAATGGCTTTAATACTCGTATTTACATCAATTATATTAATGTCGATTGTCGAACCATTTTCACTGACAGAAATTTTATTTGAGGTGACATCAGCGTTTGGGACTGTCGGGCTTTCCTTAGGAATAACAGATCAATTAACTTCTTTTAGTAAGTTAATTTTGATGTTTTTAATGTTTATTGGAAGAGTAGGTATCATCACCTTTTTATTTATTTTTAGGTCAAACAAACAAACTGGTAATTATCATTATCCAAAAGAAAAATTAATTATAGGGTAAATCAAGTTAGGGGAGAATGGCATGCATGAACAAAAGGTAGTTTTCCCAATTACGCAATATGTGCTTGATCATCTAAACGAAGCAATCTTAATTACAAATCAACGTGGGGTAATTGTAGCAGGAAGTAAGACAGCAGATGGAATCTTTGGCATTTCATCTGCTGTTGGTAAGCCGATAAAACAACTGCTAGAACTAACATCATTGGAGGAATCCAAGCAGCTTACATGGCTAAAGCATGATCGCCATAAAATGGTTGAAGTAACGGTGTTAACAGCAGATAGTCGAAATCAATACTACTACGTAAGACTCGGACTCGTTTCTGATCAAATGCAAACAGTAAGACAACAACTCGATAATTTCGCAACCGCACAGTTTTCAGGAACGTTGCTTTACGATAAAACAAGTGGAAATATTATGGACTGTGATACTAATGGAGCTACTATGTTCCATTATTCCAAACAGCAGTTAATTTTTAAACCGCTAAGTGAATTATTTACAAGTAAACTTCCAGACAATTTTTGGAGGAAACAGGAGAATAGAAAGCAAATAGTGCATGAGCATCCAGCAGTAACCAAAGAAGGGGATCGCTTTTTTGTTGACATATTACACTTTGATCTAAGTGCAGAGACAGGAGTTTGTTTATTAAAAGACGTAACGGAACAAGTGATAAACAAAAAGAGAATTGAATACCTCGCCTACTATGACGAATTGACAGATTTGCCCAATCGTCATTATTTTGTGCACGTTTTATCAGAAACAATTGAAAAGCTAAATCATAAGAAAGACATTTTAGCAGTATATATAGTGGATTTGGACTACTTTAAAGAGGTAAATGATATACTTGGTTATGCTGTTGGTGACGAGCTAATTCGTCATAGTGCTCGTCGGTTAAAAAAATTTTTGCATGTAGATACGTTTGTAGCACGAATGACTGGGGATAAGTTTATGATTATGCAATTTGGTCTGAATAGCAAAAAAGAGGTAATGGAATTTGCAGAGCGCCAAATTCAAACTTTTGAGGAACCCGTCATTATAAACGGATATGATATTTATACAACGGTAACTATTGGAGTTAGTCTGTTTCCTAATCATGGGACAACTGCTGAGGACTTAATCAAACATGCGAATTCTGCGATGTATGAAAGTAAAAATAATCATCGGAACAGTTATAAATTATTTGAAGCAGCGATTTCAGAGAAGTTCCAATCAACCATTACATTAGAAAGTGAACTTCGGCAAGCGATGAAGCAGGAGCAACTAGAGCTTCATTATCAGCCACAGGTCGATTTCAACACAAATGAAATTATTGGAATGGAAGCATTGCTGCGATGGAAACATCCAGAGAAAGGGTATATTGCACCCGGTGAATTTATTGGTATTGCAGAAAAAACAGGCTTAATTATAGAGATTGGCGAGTGGGTGATGTATGAAGCTTGCCGTCAAAATAAATTATGGCAGGATCAAGGTTATCAGCCGATAACAATAAGTGTAAATTTATCAGCTATCCAATTTCATCAAAAGGATTTCTTACAAAAAGTGATACAAATTATACAAAAGACGAGACTATCACCAACTTATTTAGAGTTAGAAATTACAGAGACAATGGCGATGACTAACGAACAAACTGTCCTGCATACTTTGCGAGAGTTAAGAAAGTTAGGGATTCCTGTATCAATTGACGATTTTGGTACAGGTTACTCTTCTTTAAAATTGCTCAGTTTATTTCCGATTACAAAATTGAAAATTGACAAAATGTTTATGGAGCAAAGCCATGAAGAAAACCAAATGATCGTGAAATCAATTATTCATTTATGTCATTTATTGAAATTAAAAGTGGTAGCGGAAGGTGTAGAGACAGAAGAGCAGTTTGCTTTTTTAAAAGCTGAACAATGTGATCAACTCCAAGGTTACTATTTCAGTAAAGCCTTACCAGCAAACGAGGCTCAGCAGTTGTTAGTGAAGCATTAACTTGAATAGCTCAAAACGATGAATGAAAAAAATTTTCAGGTATTGAAATGGTAAACAAAGACAGGTATCAAAGTCTAAAAGTTAATATTGAAACGAATGTAAAGAAGTAGCTTGTGCCATGGATTTGGCACAAGCTGCTCTCTTGATATAATTAACAGTAAAATGCAGCACCTACAATGATTAATAGAATAAAAAGCACTACAATTAGTGCAAAATTGCTACCATATCCGCCGGAACCGTAACCATAACCACCATAGCCTGGAGAACCACAGCCTCCGCCATATCCGAATCCCATCATTTCACCTCCTAATAATCTTACAGTTATACCATATGCAATCAGGCAAGAAAAGTTTGGACGTTTATCCTATTTTTAATGAATTAGCATACGATCCAAAAGTAATGCATTGGTAAGGTGCTTTATCTACTGTTGTGACATACTTCATGCCGTATGTGTACCGTTCTGTTAAATTTTTTAAGCGTATGACATGCTGAAGGGAAGACAACAACGACTGCCTATTTTTATTCCGCATGAAACTGGCAATAATACCCTCACGTATCCTATGAGGTATGCCATGTAAGTAGAGAGGACAACTGACAAGTTAAATTGTCCCACTTTGACCCAAAGCTTAGGTCACACCTCTGCTATACTACCAACAGTGGGGATGAAGAAACCCACTACTGATTAAAAATTCACTTTACCACTCGAAGTGCAAATATAATCTAATTACTAGTTCAAGTGAATGGTATATAAAAAGGGGGGAAATTGTTCCACCCATTATTAATTGTAAAGGAAACGATAAAATTAGGTGCTTATGGATAACGAAATAACCGAATAGCCACGTCCGGCGCAAGCGCCCAGCAACGATGCGACTTTAGAAATGCGCCCTACGATAAGGCCTCATAGGTTCGTGGCAAAGAGGAAGGCCGACTAAAAACGGGTTTGCCGCTCAGGCGTGGGTATACCCCTGTTTTTAGTGGCAGGATTCCTAAATCTTTAGTTGATTCGTTCCATTCGCTACGTTGCTAAACGGGCGCCCCGCGCCTTTGTTCTTCAATCGTCCTTTTCCTTTTGTTTTTTAGTTGAAATGCTAGAAATTTTCAGCTGATCATTTTCATATTTTGTGATAAACGTGTAAATATACGTTTCTTTCGATGGTTTTTCTTCATCTTCTGAGCGCTTTTCAATGGTTACGCTTAGCTTAGAATGAACATGATTCTCCTCTGTAATGGTACTTTTAGGCTCATCAAAAGTTACTTTTGTAAAATCAATATATTTATCCCGGAAATCTTTATAGGAGGTTTTAGAAAGCATTTCACTGGCTAATAGTGCATATGCATTCACATAATCACGCAATTCGATGCTATCAAGGAAGTAAGTAATTAAATATTCCGCATCTGCGGTTAGTTTTTCCGGATCTTTTGTACTTATAAGGTCGGAAGTGCTAGCAAAGTCTAATTCTTCCGTTTGTGCTTCGTTGGACCAAGCTTCAATTTGCTCAATAACATCTTTTATCGGAATACTAAAACCAATCGTTCCATCTTTCGTACCTACAGAATTAATTCCAACAACATTCCCAGTTTTACGATCAATTAGAGGTCCGCCGCTATTTCCTTCTGCAATTTGCGCAGAGATTTGATAGGCATTGTTGTAATTAAAACCGTCTACTGAAAAGTTTCGTTCTTGCCCAGAGATAATTCCTAAAGTAACTGTATTTTGAAATCCATGAGGACTACCTAATGCAATGACTTCATCTCCGACTTCAGGGTATTTATCTTTCTCTACATGCATAAATGGACCAGCAAGTTGGGGAACACGGATAACGGCTATATCTGTATCCTCACCAACACCGACTACGGCAGCTGGATAAATTTGTGCATCTGCCGTTCTTACATAGATAAGATCTGCGTCTTTTATGACATGCGCATTGGTTATAATATCTCCTTGTTTATTATATAAAAACCCCGAACCTGTCATGGTGCTGTCTTCATTTTGTCCTTCAATTTGGATCACATTCTTTTCTGCTTCATGGATGATAGATTTTAAATCAAGCTCTTGGTTGCTCGTTGTAATTTGGTGAATAACAGGGTTACTGATGGACATATTTTCTTGCTTCCATTGCTGATACATATAACCCATTATAATAAAGCCGAAGATAAGGATAATGCCCGATAAGATCATAGGGGCATGTTTACTTTTTATCACGTGATGTCACCTCAATTATAGAAAGCGCTATTCTTTATACCAAGTTATGGTCTTAACTTCAACTCTTAACGCTTGGTTTTTATCGTTCATATCATAATGGGTAAATTCAAAGTTCCCTGTTTCATCTGGGTACAGTTCATCAGGGAAGACATATACTTCATTCGTTAAAATCTCTTCTCCTTTGTTCGTTTTAATAATGTACTCCACCATAATCGAGTTAATGGGAATGGTTGCAACATTTTGAACTTGCCCTTTTACAACAAGATTTTCTTGATCGTCACTTGTAATCTCAATTTTTTTCAATTTAATAGCTTCAGAGTCATTTAACTGCTGTTCTTTATTTGCTGTGGTCATTGCTTGTTCAATTCGACTTTGTTGTGCAGTTTCAAAAGCTACTTTTTCTTTATCAATGGTCGTTTGCAAGCTTAACAATTTTTCTGAATCTGGAGCATATTTTAAACCATCTTTGACAATCACGTTTGCATTGTTAAATTGATTATTTGTTAAATGCTCACTAGCTTTGGTAAACACAAAATTTACAATTTGCTCACGTATATTTGCCGACAATTGCTCTGCTTCTGCAGTTTCGATAGAAGTAGCATCCCAAAGTAAGATTTTCAATTGATCGATGTCGGGTTCCTGTTGTAGGGCGTGCTTGAGTTTCTCCAATTTAATGGTGTTTCGTTCTTTGGTAATACGTTCAACAATCTGGTTAACAGCTTCGCCATTAAAATCTTGTAAATCCTTTTCCGATTGGCTCAAACTCTCTAATGCTTTCGCATATTTTTCCTCTTTAAGCAATTGTTTCGATTCCTGTAATGTTGCTTCAATGGAAATGGCTTTATCCATAAACGCTAGTGAAGCTTCTGCATGCTGAAAATTATCCTTTAATTTAAGTGCATTTTGAAACAATGTTTGTGCTGCTTGATAATCCTGTGCTAGTACTTTTTGCTCGCCTTCCATATAGTATTCCTTAGCTTTCGCAGTACGAATTTCTAATGTGACATAAAAGGCAATAAATAATAATAATAAGAGAGCACTAGAGAGAAACGGAAGTCTCCATCGTTTAATATTCGGTTTGTTACCAAGGCGATTATATCTATCTTCTGGAAGGTACTTTCCGCATTTTATACAGTAGGTCTCTTCCTCTTTTGTCTGTACGCCGCAATAAGGGCAATAAAGCATAGGCTCACCTGCTTATGAAAGTATGATTGCAAATTTTACCTAAATAGTGGATAACCCCCATTTAAGTGAAACCAGCTTGGGTTATTTTATTTTATCATATTTTAACTTCCCTACGTGAATGAAAATTGATATGATATACTGGAGTTGTATCATTATAAAAGCTACGATACATTTTTGTAGTAGGGGGAGGTAGGCTTTTCATACTGATTTCTTAAGAAGGCAAAAAAGTCTACTCATTATTCTTTCAAGGGGGTGCAACTGCTAGATGGAAATTACGTTTGCGGTTATTTGTTTTGCGATTTTATTATTGAATATTGGTTATTGTATATTTGATAGCGAAAAATAGTCATAAGAGTGTGGTCAAAGAAGAATGAAGGCTGACTTAACTCTATGGCGTAAGGTTGAAAGCACCGACCCTCATATGTTAGCAGTTGAGCAGTAGGACTGGAGAAGGGAAATTTCACTTGACCGTAGTGTATGTCAAAAATTAACCGTTTCAGGTACGAGCCAATGAAGAAATTCAAGAACTCACTTAAACCGACCACCATTAGAAATAAGATAGAGGCTGTGACATAACTAAAGCAGCTGATTAAAAAAACAAAAAAATCGCCAATTGTGTATACGCAAGTTTTAGCGTAGTCAAAATAGGTAGAGTCCTGCGGGAACAGCGCGAGCTGAAGATCCCCCAGGAAAACCATTTTTGCTTTCGAGGAAGCTGAGGCTGCGCCTCGCGGAAAGCGAAGTATTTTGACATAGCGGCGATAGAAATTTTTTTAATGCAAATAAGCCGAACAATTATAAATGGATTGTTCGGCTTTTGCTATATAGTATTTGTTTATGTCCCAGCCTCTTATCTAGTTAATGTCCATTGATCAAATGGAAAGATAACAAATTCTGATCGTCCAATAATTTCGTCTTCCTCAATAAAGCCTAATCCATTTCGACTATCTTTACTAATGGCTCGGTTATCTCCCATTACAAAATAACTTCCTTCAGGTACCTTTTCTGGTCCATAATTACCAGACTGGCGCTGTGCATTTTCACTTAGAAATGTTTGATCATATCTTTTACCATTTATATATAAATTGCCATCGTTTATTTCAATTGTTTCACCTGGTAGCCCAATAACTCGTTTTACATAATTTTTATGAGGTTTTTCAATGATAACAATGTCTCCGCGCTCTGGCTCATCAAGAATATATATAATTTTATTGAAAATAACTCTTTCGCCGCTCTGAAGAGTAGGATCCATGCTTTCTCCATCTACAATGGAAGTTGCAAAAATGAATGTTTTTAAAAAGATAGCAATTAAAACAGCAATAATGATTGCTTTTGCCCATTCTAACCATTCTTTTTTCTTGTTTGATTTTGTCACCGAAGACATCCTTTCTCAAAAAAACATTTCATTAATATAGTAGCATAGTGCTGATAACTAAGCGAGTGTAAAAGCCTAAGAGAACTTAGTAAATATAAAGAACCTAGCTTTCTTAAATTCATTATGCTTTTATTCAAGTTCATTCATAACAAATATTAAATGTTGTTTTTAACTGTGAAAAAAATCATTACTTCCATATTAACTTCTTTTTTTCAGCGCTGTAAGTCAAATTTTAAAATGAATAATGGGTTTATTAATTAAATCAATAATGTCTCCCGTACGAACTGACAGTTAGATCTGCTCCCTTATCCTACTAGATGAGCCCCAAAGAGGGAAAAGCGAGGGATTTAACCGCAAGTTAAATGTGTAATTCTGTCCTCAAGCCATAAGGTCATTCCCGTTCGGTACTAACAATCAGTGGACAATGAAGGATCCCTCTACAGGTTGAAGTTTCACTTTTTGTTTCACTATAGGATAGTATATAGAGGGAGTATAAGAAAGTATAAACTTAGGTGCTTGGAGATAACGAAATAACTGAATAGCCACGTCCGGCGCATGAGCCCAGCAACTAGGCGACTTCACGAATCGCCCTACGATAAGTCATCATCGGTTCGTCGCTAAGGGGAAGGCCGACTAAAAACGGGCTTGCCGCTCAGGCGTGGGCATACCCCTGTTTTTAGTGGCATGATTCCTTTATCTTTAGTTGATTCGTTCCATTCGTTACGTTGCTAAATGGGCGCCAGCGCCTTTGTTCCACTTGTTTAACTTCTCCATTCCATTTTAGTCTATTCTTGTATACTTAACTATACAGGAAAAAGCTTGTCATTTTCTGTCAAGCTATGCTACATTTAATGAAAGCTGTAACAGTTGGATCATTCAAAGATAAGTAGTTTCTGGATTTGTTTAACTTATTTATGAAATAAAGGTAATTCCCGCTTCTTTATCCCTTATATAAGGTGCTGTAAGGCTCCCACTTGAGGAGTTAGATAATCTGTACTGCACAAGTCGAAGTGGGAGATAGCAGCACCTAAATGCCCTATTCCGTAAGAGGCCTTTAGGTCAATACCATTACGGTACTAACAAGCAGTAGGGAATGAATGAAAACCCCACTGATTGAAGATTCACTTTATCATTAAGTTATGGGTTTTCCATAGGCTATTTGTACTATTTATTAAGCAAACTTTTAAGGACAAAAGCATCATTATTTCGCCACCTAAAAGTTTAGACCAAGGAGGTAACTCTTTAGCTATAATGAAAACGACCGACGATCTATTAAAACGCATCGAATATTTACGACAAAGAATGACGGAAGTCGCCTTAGAAAAGGGATTTACTAATTTAGAAGCTATCGAACTAAGCCAGGAATTAGATCAACTCTTAAATTTATATGAAACCCAAAAGCGGCATCGTTCAAAGAAGACTAAATATTAATTTAATGGATTTTGCTGCATGTATTCTTCTAAGCGATCCAATCCCAAGTTTAGTGTACGCTTATCATAGGCATAAGACAATCGCATGTACCCTTCTCCTAATTTTGAGAAACTATCTCCAGGTACTAAAGCAAGCCGCCCTTTCTGAACGAGATCCAGTCCAAACGTAAAAGAAGTCATTTCTTTAAGTGGAAAATATGGAAACATATAAAACGCCCCATTTGGTTTCGGACAATGTAAACCAATTTTTTGCAATCGATCGTACACGAAATTCCTTCGCTCATGATAAGCTACTTGCATTTTTTTGGTATCATCTACTCCAGAAGTTAGTGCCTCTAATGCAGCATATTGGCTAATGGAAGATGCACAAGATACATTGTATTGATGTACTTTTAGCATTTCTCTGGAAAGCCAATCTGGAGCAAGTGTGTAACCAATTCGAAATCCTGTCATGGAATGCGACTTGGATACTCCATTAATTACAATTGTCCTCTCTTTCATCCTAGGAAAGCTAGCGATGGAAGTATGTGTTTGATCATAAATAAGCTGGCTATAAATTTCATCAGCTAACACAAATACCTGCTTCTCCTGTAATACAGTTACGAACGAAGCCAACTCCTCTTTGGAAAAGGATATTCCAGTGGGGTTGGAAGGGTAAGGGAGAACAACGCATTTTGTTTTTGGTGTAATATGTTTCTCCAATGTTTCTTTTGTTAATTTCAAATTTGTCTTGGTCGTATCCATATAAATAGGTTTGGCACCAGCCAAACGAATTAAAGGTTCATAACCAGGATATATTGGTGCTGGAAGCAGTACTTCATCGCCAGGGCTTAAAATGGTTCGAAAAGCAACATCAATAGCTTGAGAAGCACCTGTTGTTACTATAATTTCCTTTTCAGGAGAGTATGACACTTCATAGTTTGTTTCATAAAATTGTGAAATGGCCTTACGTAATGGTAGAATCCCGGCATTATGCGTATAGGTTGTTTGATTGGACATCAGTGCCTGAATAGCCGCTTGCTTAATATGTTCAGGTGTATGAAAATCTGGTTGACCAATAGTTAATGATATAACATCCTCTTCATCTGCAACCATATTAAAGAATTTACGAATGCCTGATATTTCTATTGCTTGTACATGTTTATTCAATAAGTGCTGCATAACATAACCTCCAACAGTAAAAGTGATATAATTGTTAAAAAATATTTGAAAATATGTGATTTAGTCTCGATAAATATAAGGTATACTTATAGTATAAGATAAAAGGAGTGTATCATATGAGACCAAAAACGTTAAATTTTGAGCAATTAGTTAAAAAAAATAAACAAGAATTGCTTGAAGATGAGCATAGTATATCACGAATTGAAAAGAAGTTGGAAAAGAAACAAATGGAGCTTGTAGAAAAAAAGCGAGAAAAAAAGATAATATTGTAGATAAAAAAACCCCGGTCAACTGAATATAGTTTAGATTTAATTTTCAGACTGTTGCTTCTGTTTTGTTTTTTGAAATAGAAGTAACAGTCTTTTGTATGAAATTATTCTTAAATCGTTATGTTTGCAACTCACTATCTATTTTCTGTTTACGCTGCATTAATAAGATGGTTCCTAAAATAACTATCATACCAATCATTTGTTGGGTCGTAAATGTTTCATGAAAAATGAAAATACCGATTAACATAGCAACTACAGGTTCTACTGTTGTTAATATCGATGCCTTTGAAGCCTCGATATCTTTTAAACCCCATGTGTAAATAATATATGCAAAAGCAGTTGGTAAAAAGCCCAATCCAAATGCATAAAGAATGACAGCGGGTTCTAAAAGTAATATTCCTTTATCCCCAAAAGGAAAAAAGGGAGTTAATGCAACCGCAGCTGTAATAAAAGTGTATGTTGTAATATTAAGTGTTGAGTAAGTTACTAAGGCGAATTTACTGAAAATGCTGTATAAAGCATAACCAAATCCAGCTCCCAAACCAAATACAACCGCTTGAAAAGATACCGTATTTACATTTAATGGATAAAATTCAATGACGAGAGATACTCCTACAAAAGTGCAGACTAAAGCAGCTACTTTTTCTTTATTTAACGGTTCTTGTAAGAAAAAGTAAGATAGGATGACGACAAAGGCGGGACCGGTGTATAAGAGTGCTGTAGCTACTGGAATTGTGCTGAGCTCCATTGCAGTAAATAAACAAAAGTTGAAAAAAGAAATACTCAGAATACCCGTTCCGATAAAATATCGAATATCTTTTATAGCATGTAGTTTTAATTCTCTACGGGCAAAAAGAAGTAAATAGCTAACGAGCAAAATAGCAGCTGTCCATGCTCGTAATATAACAACATCTATTGGCGAAAACCCGTAGTCATAAAGCTGTTTTACATACCAACCTATTGTTCCCCATAATGCAGCGCCAAGTAAAATGAATATGTATGCTTTTTTCAATCTTAACGATCCCCCTTGAATAAAAAATATAATTATATCTTTTGCAGAAACAAAACATGTGAGCGTTCCATGCGCTCTCATATTAACATGTGAGAGATAGTTCAAGTTATATACATGTTTTACCTTTTTAACTGGATAACATTTAACGGTTTCTTTTATCTCTTATATAAGGTGCTGTAAGACTCCCACTTCAGTAGTTGGTTGTACTGCAGCAAGTCTAAGTGGGAGATAACAGCACCCAATCGTTCAGGCTTTTAGGTCATACCATTACGGTACTAACAATCAGTGGGAGAATGAATGAAAAACCCCTACTGATTGAAGATTCACTTTATTCTATGTGTGTTTCTAAGTTGAGGTTATTTGGAATTGAAAAAATAGTAGAAACTCATTTGCAGCTTTCAAATGGGAGATAATATCAAGCTACAAAGCGACAGGATTAGATTTGCTATATTTATTTAAATTATAACAAGAAATAGTTAATCATTATACACATGTATGCGCTTATGTATATCAATAAAATAAATTGGGAAAAATATTAGGAATCTTAGTGAAAAGGAGGGGATGGTATGGATGATATGGAGCTAGCTTTGGAGTTATTAAACCCATCACAAATACAAGAAAAATATTGGTATATTTTCTTTCTTGTTTGTACGATCTGTTTCATCTATTTTTTATCGCGCTCATTTATTCGTTGGGTTATTCATCGGAATGCAATATTACTTCTTTCTTATCTCGTTATCAGTTTATTCATTTTCACCATATATTTTGCCATTAGTTTATTAAATGGTGGATTAAATACGAGTTTTTTTCAATCCTTTCCGTTAATTATGCAATCTTTAGCTGTGTTTGGGTTAATATTAATTCTTAGATCGATGTTCAAGTATTGGTTAAAATAGACTTATGGAGGAGAGTTATGCTCAAGTTGGGGGAAGGTTATAATGCTTTATGACCTGCTTTCCTATACAGTTATCTTATAAAAAGCCAATCTAGCTAGGGGTTATTCAAAAAGTGTAGTAGAATGACACATCGAATTTCTTCATTGGCTCGTTTCTACGTTGCTTGGAAAAGGGTTTCCCCCTTTTCCTGCGTGAGAATGTGTTTCGAGGATGCCTATACTGGTACTCATGCATTTGTATCGCATACGGGGCCTGCTCTAAAACCGTCCAAGTCCTGTGACGGGCGTAGAAGTCAGTAACACGCAAGTCTGCTACTCGAAACTTTGCGGCCTCGAACTTCGCCGTATAGGCCCACTGATTGAAGATTCACTTTATTGCGTAGTAACGAAACGAAGAAAGCGATACCAAGAAGGTGCATCGCTTTCTCGCATTTCAGCTCGGTCTACCGTATCTCTGTTAGTTTGCAATCAAAATTACGATTGAGAATAGGGGCTAATTGCGATGCGATTTTGTCGGTGGCCATTCCATTTTTCCTAGAGATGACGGTGTGTAGTAGGTAGAAGCTCTCCTGCCTGCTCTTTTCATTGGATATGGAGGCTTTTTGGCTTTCCAGTTAATATAGCGATAAATGATTTTTTTTGCTTGTGACAAGGACATCTTTGTTTGCGGGTTGCGGTAACTATCATCTAATTCACCTAGGTGTTGTAATTCTTTGAAATCATCCTTTGTTGGAGGAATATGAAAATAGTAATCGGCTACTTGAACGAGTAGAGTAGAGTGCTGATTACTGTATTTGGGGTGTTTGGAAAAGTGCAGACCAACCTTCTTCGCTAAATTTTGCTGTAACAACTGGTTTATCGTTGCTTTTTTTATATAATATAAGTGTTTAGGGTCAGGAGCGGTTTTTGCATGACGGTTTACTGTATAAAGTGCTTTCGCTATTTCTTCAATTTGCTCTTGTTCCTTCATCCCATTTGCTCCTCCTTAGGCTAAAATTGTACATTTATCCCGATGGTAAGGTGTTGTTAGTCGTCCGCTTCGGGGAAGCCCGAGAGATACCAAGAAGTCTATGTGGGGGATAACAGCACCTAAATTCCCGTTTTGTTCAAGGACTCTTAGGTTATACTTCATACTCTTGCGGTACTAACAATCAGCGGGGGGGAATGAAAGCCCTACTGATTGAAGTTTCCATTGTATATATCCTATCGTAACAAGCATAGGGATGCAAGCACAGTGACATAGGATTGATATTAAATTGGAATGTACTGCAAATTTCTATTAAAGTTTCATTCTATAGCAATCTATGCTTTTGATTTCAATGTATAGACGTGGATTTCAGGTTTGCATAAAAAACGAAAAGGAAGACGTGTGGTACCAATTCCGCTATTAACAAATAATTGCATATTCCCACCATTAAGGTTGTATTCTCCTTGTACATACTTCTCTGCATAAGCAGGGCTGTAAATATGACCAATGAAAGGGAAGCGTATTTGCCCTCCATGGCTGTGGCCAGACAGTTGCAGGTCAATAGGGTGCTTTGCTGCCTTATCTGCAAAATCAGGCTCATGAGCTAATAGAATTGTAAACAAATTAGTATTAGCTTGGGATAAAGTTTTAGTAATATCAGGTTTCCCTAACATCAAGTCATCAATACCCGCTAAGATAATGGACTCGTTTTTTTCTTTAATAGTAACATTATTATTTTGTAATAATTGAAATCCTGCTTTTTCCATCGTATCAAGAACTACTTCGGTTCCATACCCTCCATGATCATGGTTTCCATAAATCCAAAACTTCCCTTTCGGTGCTTGTAATTTTTTTAAAATATGAATAATTGTATCATCCCAATGAAAATTTTGTGGTTCATCCACTAAGTCACCAGTAAACACAATTAAATCAGGCTGTAGTCCATTTATTTTCTTTACTAAATCTTTTAATTGTTCCAATGTATAATGAAATCCAATATGTGTATCTGAGAATTGGACAATTTTAAAATCATCAAACGCTTTTGCGATTTTACTAGATTCAACTGTATTTTTATTTACACGGAGTAAAATTGGTTCGACATCTTTTGCATAATAAAAAGTTCCGCCGCTTAAGCCTAACAATGCAAATAAGCTACCAAGCGCCTTTTTTAAAAAAGTTCTTCTATTCATGACTGACAAACCTTTCTTGCATTCATTAGAATAAAATTATAACATGAATATTGTAAAATAGAATCCTCTTAAAAAAAATTGCCTCATTTAAATATAGATGAAACTAAAGAGAGAAGAAGTTTATAAAAGTCATGAATCATTGTTTTACGTAGCTAAAAAGCAGGAACTGCATTCAGCAGGTTCAACCTATTGAATGCAGTTAAATTAAAACTGTATTTCAAGAGTTGTCAAAAATTGTACTAAAAACGACAGATCGAATTTCTTCTTTGGCTTGTTTCTACGTTGCTTGGAAAAGGTTTTCCCCCTTTTCGTGCGTGAGAATGTGTTTCGAGGATGTCTATACTGGAGCTCATGTATCTGTATCGCATACGAGGGCCTTCTACTAAAACCGCCCACGTCCTGTGACGGGCTTAGAAGTCAGTAACACGCACAAGCCCGCTACTCGAAACTTCGCCGCCTCGAATTCAGGCGCCAGGACGTGCTAGTGTCGGCGTTGCAATAGGACAAGGAAGGCTACGATAGCAATACATCGCACGCAGAAAAAGTGTTTTTCTTTTTCAAGGACGCCTGAGACCTTAGCTGACCTCGGTCCTTTTTAACTCCTTTTTGAACATGCATTTCAATGGAAGGGGAAGATGTTATCTAAAAGGAACAATCTTCACAGTCCTCTTGAATCTCGGCATTTTTCCCTTCTATTTGCAATGTACAATGAGAAATTGAGAAGTTACGCTTCAATTGTTGATTTGCCTGCGTGAGTAATGTATCACGATCTACTGTATCATCTACAACTAAATGACAGCTTAATGCAGGAAATTCGGAGGTAATGGACCATACATGCAAATCATGCACGTTGTGAACTCCTTTTAGATCCATTAGCTTTTGCTTAACTTCCTCCACATCGATATTTGCTGGCTTTCCTTCCATTAAAATATGAATAGCATCTTTAGTTATTCGAATACCGGATAAAATGATCAGAAACGCAACAATAACACTGGCAATCGGATCTGCAATATTCCAATCAAACAGCAAAATGAGAATACCTGCAATGATGGCTCCGATTGAACCAAGCAAATCTCCAAAAACGTGCAGGAGTGCGCTACGTATATTTAAATTGTCCTGTGAATCTCCTCGCATAAGTACCCAAGCGGCAATTATATTCACAATTAGCCCGATGATAGCAATGATCATCATACTTGCACTCACATTTGGTGGCTCCATAAAGCGTTGGAATGCCTCATAAAAAATATATAAGGAAATAACGATTAAAGTTACACCGTTTATAAACGCAGCAATTATTTCAAATCGGCGGTAGCCGTATGTTTTAGAAGCTGTTGCTTGCCGTTCTCCAATTTTGAATGCTAATAAACTTAGACCAAGTGCTGCCGCATCGCTAAGCATATGTCCAGCATCGGAAAGGAGAGCGAGACTGTTGGTTAAAAATCCACCAACTGCTTCAACAATCATAAAAAAAGTAATTAGCAAAAAGCTGAATAATAGAGCTTTTTTATTGCTTGTGCCGTGGTGATGGCCATGTCCATGTTCGTGATTATGTCCGTGTGCCACTATATAACCTCCTATCTAGTATGTTTACTATGTTCAATTGTTTGTTCTAATAAATTCATCACATGATAATCATCAGGAGAATAGTAATACGTTGTTTTTTCTCGTCTGTTTTTTACTAAGCGTATTTGCTTTAAGTATTTCAATTGATGAGAAATACTCGATTGATGCATTTCTAAACGTTCAGCAATTTCGTTTACCGAACATTCTTTATGAAACAGCAAATGTAATATTTTTAATCTAGTCGGGTCCGATAAAGCTTTAAATGTCTGGGATACAGTATCAATTAACTGGTCGTCAATAGGATGATAATCCACTTATATTCCTCCTTGTTATATTATATGTTCATATGCTCATATTATATATTAATAAAAGTAAAATAACAATCAAAATGGTAAAATATTTTGCTTATTGCTTTCCTATGGTAAAATGTATGTAGTCTGTTCTCCGTCTTATGTTTGCTTAAAAAAGAGCAAACCTTCTAAATGAAGAATTAAAAGGGGTGATATGATGAGCATGTTGCAAAATCAACGCTTAACAGACATTACGTTAGGTGAAATTATGATTCCATCAGAAAAAGTAGCACATGTACAAGTGAATAATCCACTGGAGCATGCATTGCTCGTACTGGTAAAGTCAGGGTATTCAGCCGTTCCTGTATTGGATCCGTCATATAAACTGGTCGGTATTATTGGGAAAACAACTATATTAGATCAGATCCTTGGTTTGGAACGATTTGAGTTTGAACGTCTGTCAACGATAGTGGTAAAAGATGTGCTTCATGATGATATTCCTTGCTTAACAAAAGAAGACTCGTTGTTGAAAGGGTTAAACGCTGTCATTAACCATCCGTTTGTTTGTATTGCTGATGAAGAAGGATATTTCGATGGAATTTTAACTAGAAGAGCAATACTAAAACAATTAAAAAAAGATATGTATGCCACAAAATAAAACCTATCCTCTGTTAAATCGACAGAGGATAGGTTTTTGACTAGGTGAGTTTCAAAATCATTATACCTTGCCGTGTAAGGGGATAAAAACCGATACAGGAATTACCTCCCCAAGCCCTGTATAATGTAATTTCGACTAAAACTCCAAAGAGACCGGAGGATAGCTTCTTATAGAATAAACATCTCCGAACGGCTACGATGTGTTCACTCCTATTTGCAGCAATTCTAAACTAGCCGCAGACTGTAACTAAACACCATTACACCAAACATACAATTCCTGAATTATCCTTTTTATGAATATATTTAAAAACTATTTCAAACTACACGAAGACACTTGAAATGATCATTTTCTTCGAACGCTATACTGACACGTCCATGCTAGTTTAAACGGGAACCTAGATATAGGTAAGGCTCGTAGGATTTCCCTCTCTTTAGGAAAGTAAAATGAATTTCCACTTCGGCTTCAGGAACGATCATATTTAAAAAACTGCTATTAAGTCCGCATGAAAGCAAGAAAATTACAAGATAAAATAATGCATGACAGACACTAAAAAGTAGGTAATGATTGCGACAAAAAAAGCGATCTGCTAAATTATAAGATAGTACATAACTAGGAGGGAACAATCAATGAAGATGATGGATGGAAATGAGATTATAAACTTTATTTCGAATAGTAAGAAAAGCACACCTGTAAAGGTATATATAAAAGGAGAAGGATTAGACCGTTTATCTATGGATGATTCCATACAAGCTTTTATCGAATCAAAAAGCGGTGTTTTATTTGGTGAATGGGATGTAATAAAAAAGTTGCTTGAAGAGGCAGGAGATATCATTGAGGATTATGTTATTGAAAACGACCGCCGTAATTCAGCTATCCCTTTACTTGATCTAAAAGGTGTCAATGCTCGCATTGAACCAGGCGCGGTCATTCGTGATCAAGTAGAAATTGGTGACGGCTGCGTCATTATGATGGGCGCAACGATCAATATTGGTTCAGTGATTGGTGACGGTACGATGATCGACATGAATGTTGTGCTTGGTGGACGAGCTACAGTTGGTAAAAATTGTCATATTGGTGCAGGTACAGTATTAGCTGGAGTAATTGAACCACCATCAGCGAAACCGGTTATTGTTGAAGATGATGTCGTGATTGGTGCGAACGTAGTTGTGTTAGAGGGAGTGACCATTGGAAAAGGTGCCATCGTTGCTGCTGGTTCCATTGTGACAAAAGATGTGGCACCAAATACACTTGTAGCAGGAACTCCGGCAAGAGTATTAAAAGAAATTGACGAAAGTACAAAATCGAAAACGGAGATCAAGCAAGAGCTTCGAAAATTAAATGATTAAGCAGGGGAATGACATGTTAAATTTACAACACATTCGTCGTGAGCTACACCAAATACCAGAGCTGGGTTTTCAAGAAAAGAAAACCCAGCAGTACTTATTGAAGATCATCAAACAATTACAAACAGAGAAAGTATCTATTCAGGTTTGGGAGACCGGTATTCTAGTTTTTGTAGAAGGAACAGCACCTACAAAAACAATTGGTTTTCGTGCAGATATAGATGGGCTGCCAATAACCGAACAAACCGGCTTGCCTTTCTCATCCAAGCATGAAGGGAAAATGCATGCATGTGGTCATGATTTCCATATGACAATTGCTTTAGGTGTGTTGGAGCAAATGATTGCCGAACCAATAAACGATCATTGCTTATTCATCTTTCAACCGGCGGAGGAAGGGCCCGGAGGAGCACTGCCGCTACTACAATCTGAAGCTTTTCAGACTTGGCGACCCGATGTCATCTTTGCATTACATATTGCGCCGGAATTACCAGTCGGTACGGTCGCTAGTAAACCCGGTTTACTGTTTGCAAATACGAGTGAACTATTTCTTGATTTTACAGGTAAAGGCGGGCATGCTGCCTACCCACATTTAACGAAAGATATGACTGTTGCAGCCAGCAGCTTTGTCGTTCAAATGCAGCAAATTGTTTCCAGAAATATCAACCCTCTTGAAGCAGCCGTTGTGACGATCGGAAAAATGGAAAGTGGATTTGTTCAAAATGCAATCGCTGAGACAGCTCGTTTGGAAGGCACGATTCGTACGCAACATCCTAACAGTATCCAAACAGTTAAACATCAATTGGAAAAGCTGATAAAAGGTTATGAAATAGCATATGATTGTAAGATTGAAGTGGATTATGGAGCTAATTATTATCAAGTCTTTAATCAACCAGATATGGTACAGCAATTTTGTGAGGCTTTAGCTGGCAGTAATATACGTTATCAAGAAGCAGAGGCTGCTATGACTGGCGAAGATTTCGGCTATATGGTAAAGGAAATCCCTGGATTTATGTTCTGGCTTGGGGTGAATTCTCCATACGGGCTACACCATGCGCAATTAAATCCTGATGAAGCAGCTTTAGACATTGGGGTGAACGCTGTCACTCGAACTTTTTCAACGCTTTCTCATTAAAAATGCATACTTTTCGTATGGTAGCAAAATATATGTATACGTCCTAGTTCAAAAAAGGGTAAAAAAGTTGCAAAAAAGTCGGTGAGATTTGTAATAGCTCGGTATGTACAAGTAGCGTAAGCGACCAAGCTAGAGGCAATAGTATATGCCATTTCCCTAACTTTTGAACAACATATAAAAGCTACTTTGAGGAGGTATTGAGATGGCAAGAATTGGCGTAGAAGCAACACTTACGGATGTAAAAGAAGCATTAACTGAGATGGGGCATGAGGTAGTAGATCTTCGTCAGGCAGAAGATGCTGCATATTGTGATTGTTGTGTTATCTCTGGTCTAGATAAGAATGTAATGGGAATAACAGAAGCAGAAATAACTGGAGCTGTCATTAATGCTCAAGGTATGAATGCGGAAGATGTTTGCCAAATGGTAAACGAAAAGGTAGTGTAGTGCTATTTCTATATCCTGAGAACCTTTATATGTTTTATCACATATAAAGGTATAGAACAAAATTGAATCAGGATATGGGAGGATACTACTATGCGTTTAGGTCAGGAAATACCTGAATTCGTGACATCTTGTGAATGGCTGAATAGCCGGTCTTTATTAACAGAAGATATTAGAAAGGTTTCCAAGCCATGTTGTTTTCATTTTTGGGCGATCAGCTGTGGATTATGCAAACAAGCGATGCCCCGTTTTAAGGACATATATGATAAACATAAACATAATGTGCAGTTTATTTCTGTGCATACACCTTTATCTGAAAAAGATAAGAATATGGATGAAATTGGTAATGTAGTAGAAGAATACCATTTGAAACAACCTATTGCAGTGGATCACCATGAAGAGATTTCAGAGGCATTCCATGTGAAGTTTGTACCAGCATATTATTTATTTGATGATTTAGGAAAACTGCGTCACCTACAGCGTGGCAAAACAAATGTGAATCTGCTTGAAAAAAACATACAGCGGCTGATCTAATTAGATAGAAAAAAACACTTCTTTTTTCTGCACATGAAAAGGAAGTGTTTTTTATTTGCGGTATATTTCTTATGGTGAACCGAATACATTATTATTAATTTTATGTAAAAATATCAAGAGGGAAAAAATTTTAAAAATTTTAGCAAAACAGTAGAAATTTATTTCGAAACCCGTTATATTATATGTTATGAATTAAAACTTAAGGGAGGAACATGCGTGGATTCGTTTAAAAAACTAAAGCAGTACTATTGGCCTTACAAGAAATATTTTTTACTATCCTTATGCTTTTTGTTTTTTGTAACGGTGATTACAGTAATTTACCCGATCATATTACAGCAAACGATTGACCGGGTAGTGTTAATGGATCGCTATGAGTTAATTCCGTACATTTGCGCCTTGTTTTTATTTTTGATGATTGGCAAAGGTTTCGCTACTTTTTATCATCAATATTTAGGCGACTTGTTTGGTATTACAGCTGTATATAAACTACGGGACGGTTTATATCACAAACTGCAGCGGCTATCATTTACGTATTATGATAATGCGAAGACAGGAGATATTATGTCACGATTAACAGCTGATGTGGAAGGGTTTCGTTTTTTCCTTTCTTTTGGATTTGCCGAACTGTTACGGATAGTATTACTGATAACGATTAGTTTAGGAGTTATGTTTTATTTTTCTGTTCCCCTTGCTCTTGTAACTATGGCTGCTATGCCTTTTCTCGCCATTATCGTATTTCAATTTGATAAACGTGTTCATCCTGCATTTCGGCTTATACGACAGTCTTATGGAAAGCTGAATACACGTGTACAGGAAAATATAAGCGGAATGCATACAGTAAAGTCACTGTCGCGAGAGGACTTTGAAATTGGTCGTTTTGCTCACCGTAATGATGCGTACAGGCAACACTATTTACACACCTCTTTTATATGGTCAAAATATTTTCCGTTAATGGAATTTATCGGTAACTTTTGTGCGGTTGCCTTATTGGCATTCGGTGGCTACTTAGTTATAGATGGTCAATTATCTCTTGGGGCATTGGTCGCGTTTTTTAGTTTAGTTTGGTATATTATGGGTCCACTAATGAATTTAGGGTTTGTAATTAATCAGTTTTCTCAAGCAAAGGCTTCTGCTGAACGTCTCTTAGAAATATTGGAAGCAAAAGAGGATATTGTTGAAGCAAAACAAGCTATTACAGAACCAATTCAAGGTCATGTCACATTTCAAAATGTAACGTTAACATATGTAGAAGAGGATGACGCTGCACTAAAGTATATTAGCTTTGATGCGCCTCCTGGAAAGGTTATCGGACTAATTGGCTCAACAGGTTCTGGTAAAACGAGCATTACCCAGCTGATTACAAGATTTTATGAGCCGCAGTCAGGAGATGTATTCATTGATCAAAAACCAGTATCAGACTATCAACTGAAAGCATTGCGTAAAGAAATTGGCTTTGTCCTACAGGAACCATTCCTATTTTCTACGACGATTCGTGAAAACATTGCTTATGGAAATCCAGATGTATCTGATGAACAAGTTATCGATGCTGCCAAACGAGCGCAAGCACATGAGTTTATTATGAAAATGCCAGATGGTTATCAGACATTGTTAGGTGAACGCGGAATGGGGCTGTCAGGCGGTCAGAAGCAACGCATCGCTATCGCGAGAGCAATTTGCATCAATCCTAAAATTCTAATCCTTGATGATGCAACATCTGCGGTGGATATGGAGACAGAATTTAGGATTCAAAAAGCTTTACGAGAAGTAATGAAAGGCAGGACATCATTTATTATTGCGCACCGAATTGCTTCGTTAAAACATGCAGATGAAATTCTTGTGTTGGAAGATGGAAAAGTTGTGGAGCGAGGTACACATGACTTTCTCATTAAAAATGAAGGGCCGTATCAACGTATTTATGATATTCAGTACCAGGATAGAGACGAGATTATGAAGCGCCAACATGCGTAAAAAGGAGGTGGATAAAATGACAAAAGATAAATCGTCCCAATCGAAAAGTAAACATTTACAACGATTTCATTATACACAAGATCAAGCGATTGAAAAACCATTTAACTGGAAGCAAATGTTACGTCTTCTTGCGTATTTAAAGCCTTATGCGAAAACATATTTACCGGCCGCAATTATAGCGATGCTCATATCGACAGCCGTTCGGCTAATCGTGCCAATTTTAATTGGAAAAGTAGCTATTGACGTAGCTATCAATGAACAAAATGTAACGATGCTAACGTATTTAGTTGTAATTATTGGAATTTTATACTTTTTAAGTTATGCGGGCAATGTGTTTCGAATTAAGTGGGTAAATATTTTAGGGCAAAATGTTATTTATGACATTAGACAGCATTTATTTTCACATGTCCAACGGCTGTCTCATCGTTTTTTTGATTCCCGTTCAGCTGGATCAATTTTAGTTCGAATCATGAATGATATTAACTCACTACAGGAGCTATTTACCAACGGAATTATTAATTTGCTTATGGATGTAGTCACACTGGTAGGAATTATTGTTATTTTGTTTGTGCTTAGTCCTAAGCTAGCGTTGGCAATCATGGTTATTTTGCCGCTTATGTTTTATTTGACAACAAAGTTGCGCCGGATGATTCGCCGTTCGTGGCAACAAGTGCGTATTCAGCAGTCACGTATGAATTCTCATTTAAATGAGGGATTGCAAGGAATGCGTATCACGCAATCGTTTTCTCAAGAGGAGGAAAACAGTGAGTACTTCCACGGAGTGAATAGAGATAATTTTTTGAGCTGGAAGGAAGCAACAAAAAAGAGTGCCATGTTTCGGCCATTTGTAGAATTAAGTAATGCAATCGGTACGGTTATTTTAATCTCCTACGGCGCATACTTAATTTTGCTTGGTGAAAACAATGGAGGTATTGCGATTGGAACGTTCGTTTCATTTGCTTTTTTTGTGGGGATGTTTTGGGAGCCAATATCGCGCTTAGGGCAAATGTACAATCAAATGCTGATGGCAATGGCGGCTTCTGAGCGTATATTTGAGTTTTTAGATGAGCAGCCAAACGTACAGGAAAAGAAGGATGCTTATGTGTTTACTGATATGAAAGGAGAAATCGTTTTTGATAGGGTAGGCTTCTCTTATGATGAAGACCGTATCGCTTTATATGATATTTCTTTAACCATTCAGGCAGGAGAAACTGTTGCCCTAGTTGGGCATACAGGAAGTGGAAAGTCAACGATTGCCAATTTAATTAGCCGATTTTACGATCCAACAAAAGGAAAAGTCAAAATTGATGGATATGATTTACAAGAAGTGCAATTAGATAGTTTACGGCAAAGCATTAGTGTTGTTTTACAGGATACATTTATTTTTTCAGGTACCATTATGGAAAACATTCGCTTTGGACGCCCGGAAGCTTCAGACGAAGAAGTAATCCAAGCAGCAAAAGTGGTTGGCGCTGATGAGTTTATACAACGTATGGTCAACGGCTATGAAACGGAGGTAGAAGAGAGAGGAAATATTTTATCAGCTGGAGAGAGACAATTATTGTCCTTTGCAAGAGCTTTGTTAGCAAATCCTAGAATCTTAATTCTCGATGAGGCTACAGCGAGTATTGATACAGAGACAGAAGTTAAAATTCAAGCAGCTTTAGCTAAACTGTTAAAAGGCAGAACTGCCATTATTATCGCCCATCGTTTATCTACAATCCGTGAAGCAGATACGATATTCGTTCTAGAAAATGGATGTATTTTGGAAAGCGGAAATCACGATAAATTAATGAAACAAGGTGGAGAATACTATCGATTGGTGAAATCACAATTTCAAATGTTGGATGCGATCTAGCATTAGGAGGCGTAAAGTCTCCTTTTTTGTTGTATAGGAACCTATAAAATGAGGTGCTTGTGGACTGCGAAATAACCGACTAGTCACGTCGGGCTTCATCACCCAGCAACGATGCGACTTTAGAAATGCGCCCTCCGATAAGGCATCATTGGTTCGTCCCTAAGAGGAAGGCCGACTAAAAACGGGCTTGCCGCTCAGGCGCCGGCATACCCCTGTTTTTAGTGGCATGCATGATTCCTTTATCCCGTAAAAAGGCATTGTAGACTCCCACTTCAAGAATGGAAGATGTGAGCTAAACAAGTCGAAGCGGGAGGTAACAGCACCTAAATCCCCGATTCGTTCAAGGGCCTTTAGGTCATACCCTGGTGGTACTAACCATCAGCGGGGATGAAGAAAACATTGAAGGTTCACTTTATCTTTCGTTGATTCGTTCCATTCACTACGTTGCTAAACAGGCACCCCGCGCGTTTGTTCCTAGGTTTTTTTAGTTATGAAATATGGTAGAACTTCCATAACTGTGATAAGCTATGAACAAAGACGAAACATGGAGGAACTAGGATGAAACGAGATTTTGCAGTAATAGGTTTAGGTAGGTTTGGAGGAAGTATTTGCAGAGAGCTAAGCATGGAAGGGATGGAAGTGCTTGCTATAGATAATAATGAGGATCGAATTAATGAATTTAAAAATATTGCTTCTCATGCAGTAATCGTTGATTCAACAGACGAAGCCTCTTTAAAAGAATTAGGGATAAAGAATATCGACCATGTTATAGTCGCGATTGGAGACGATATTCAAGCAAGTATACTAACAACGGTTATTTTAACCGATTTAGGAATCAAGAAGATTACGGTGAAAGCTCAAAATGATTATCATGCTAAAATCCTTAATAAAATAGGCGCAGATCAAGTTGTGCATCCGGAAAGGGATATGGGAAAGCGGATTGCCCACAGCATTATTTCCAATAATATATTAGATTACTTAGAGTTATCGGATGACCATAGTATAGTCGAAGTAAAAGTTGGGGAAAAAATGCTAGGGAAAACATTAGTAGAATTGGATATTCGGGCTAATTATGGTTGTAACGTCGTGGCTATCAAGCATGGTAAAGATATCAATGTATCTCCTAGTGCTGATCACCGTTTTGCAGAGGGCGATATTTTAATCGTTATTGGTGCAGATAAAGATATATCACGATTTGAAAAGCATTTAGTAATCGAGGAATAAAAAGAAAGCTGTGCTAAAGAGGTATCCACTGAACATAGCATTGGCGGGATTATATGATGCTAACTTATCGCTGAGAATGGGAGAGATATGTTATTAAATGCATGAATATAAAAACCCGTTATCTGTCAATTATTAGTCAATAATAACAGTTTTCGAATTCATAACAAAAAAACAGCCAGCTGGCTGTTTTTTCTTTTTAAACTTCCATGATAATAGGTAAAACCATGGGCCGACGTTTTGTCTTTTCATAAAGAAAAGGAGCGATTGTATCGGTGATTTCATTTTTAATCTCTGACCATTGCGTTGTTTTACGTTCCATCACTTTAGCTAGATGAGCGGCGACTAATTTTTGTGCTTCGTTAATTAAGTCCTCTGATTCTCTCATATACACAAATCCACGTGAAATGATGTCGGGACCTGCAGATATTTTAAACTCTTTCATGTTAATACTTACAACTACAATAACTAATCCTTCTTCTGAAAGTATTCGACGATCCCGGAGGACAATATTTCCTATATCACCAATTCCGTTTCCATCTACATAGACCGAACCTGAAGGGATTTTTCCGGCAATTGTAGCTGTATCCTTTCCAAGTGCTAAAACATCTCCATTGTCCATGACAAAGCAATTGTCCAAGTCTACATCACAAGCATCTGCCAATTTAACATGTTCTTTCAGCATTCGATATTCACCATGAATTGGCATAAAGAATTTTGGTTTGATTAAACGCAACATGAGCTTTTGTTCTTCTTGACTGCCGTGACCAGACGTATGAATATTCGTTAGCTTGCCATGAATGACATCTGCGCCTGCTCGATATAATTTATTGATTGTCCGGCTGACACTAATTGTGTTTCCAGGGATTGGGGATGAAGAGAACACAACTGTATCGCCAGGGATAATTTGAATTTGACGATGGGTACCATTGGCAATTCTTGAAAGAGCAGCCATTGGTTCGCCTTGGGATCCAGTACATAAAATGGTTACTTCTTGCGCTGGGAGACGGTTTATTTGATTGGCGTCAATAAACGTATCCTTTGGTGCTTGAATATAACCTAATTCTTGCCCAAGGTTAATGGCGGATTCCATACTCCTACCGAATACAGCTATTTTTCGATTGTTTTTCACAGATGCTTCTACTACTTGCTGTAATCGATAAATATTTGAAGCAAAAGTTGCAAATATTACCCTACCGTCAACTCTGCTGAAAATATCTTTTATGTTTCCTCCAACCACTTTTTCGGACATCGTAAACCCGGGAACTTCACTGTTCGTACTATCTGATAAAAGACAAAGCACACCCTCATTTCCAATTTCTGCCATCCTTGATAAATTAGCGGGCTCTCCAACAGGAGTGAAATCAAACTTAAAATCTCCAGTATGAACAATATTTCCTGGTGGAGTTTTCACTACAATACCATAGGAATCGGGAATGCTATGAGTCGTTCGGAAAAAGCTAACGGATGTTTTTCGGAATTTAATAATATCGTCTTCTTGTATCGTTAATAATTTTGCATTTCTTAATAAACCGTGTTCTTCTAACTTATTTCTGATTAATCCTAACGCAAGCTTACCAGCATATATCGGCACATTAATTTCACGGAGAAGATATGGGATTCCCCCAATATGATCTTCGTGTCCGTGAGTAATAAATAATCCTTTAATTTTGTCTTGGTTCTGTACAAGATACGTATAATCAGGGATCACGTAATCGATGCCTAGCAATTCATCCTCAGGGAATTTAATTCCTGCATCGATTAATACGATCTCATCCTGAAATTGAACGCCATACGTATTTTTTCCGATTTCTCCTAAGCCACCTAGAGCAAAGACGGCAGCCTGATCATTTTTTACGAATTTCATTGTTTAGATTTTCTCCACGTAAAAATCTTCGGATTGTTTTTCATATGCTAAATGTGCTTCATCCAGTTCATGAATATATTCAATGTTATACTTGCGTTCATTTATTTTTGCTCTAACTGCTCTTACAGAATCACCTTCTACATAGGCACTTTTCGTACGTTCTCGAACTGGAATTTCATCAGCCAGTTCCTGATATAAAACTTTGTAAATCATCTCATCTCTCCTTGAATAGTTTCGTTGTTTATTATTTTTATCCTTTTGAACACGTATTTAATGAGTTACCCGACACAAGAATATATGATAAAGGTATCCTCTTTTTCCGAATAGCGTAGCTTTGTCTTTTTCATGAACTTTATGGTACCTTTAGTATGTGATTGGGTAAATTAATCATTGGTAGTCTTTTTACAAGTAGTTGGTACACGTCCTCGGCCTAAAAAGTCTTTCCAGCGTTTCTTGAGCTTTTCTCTTAGACGCTTTAGCATGACGTGTCATCTCCTTTCTTTATATTAAGAAAAGCAATAAAAACATCTACCGATCCAATCCCTCTTATCTATAGTATAGTATGACTTGAGGAAATTTGAAATAAAAATACGCTTTTTCTTAAAAATAATTTCTCATCGCTGTGATAAAAATAGGTAAAGAAAAGATTTAATTCTCCTTTTTTAATAATTTTATAAGCAGCGACGAACGTTTTACAACAATACGATTTCCGATTATTACTATGCTTAGTTTTTACATTAAGGTTTATTTTATACACTAGAAAAGGGGAAATACGCATGCATGAGAAAATGGTTTTTTTGGATATTGACGGCACAATTCTGACCGCAACAAATGAAATTCCGGGCTCTACTAAGGAAGCAATTAAAAAAATGCAAGATAATGGGGTTTATGTGGCAATTGCTACTGGAAGAGCCCCGTTTATGTTTGATCATATTCGGGAAGCATTGAACATTCAATCCTTTGTCAGTTTTAATGGGCAATATGTTGTGTTTGAAGGCGAAGAGGTTTATAAAAACCCAATTAAAGAAGATGATCTTTTTCGGTTAAATCAAGCAATAACAGAAAGGAAATACCCCATTGTATTTTCAAGCCATCAGCAGATGAAAGCTTCTGTGTCAAGACACCCATTTATAGAAGAAAGTTTAAAAAGTATGGATTTCGGTTATCCGGAAGTTGATCCGAATTTTTATCAATCCGGACCAATTTATCAAGCACTACTTTTTTGTAAGCAAGAGGAAGAAATGCAATTAGCAGACCAGCATCATACGTTAGACTTTATACGTTGGCATGAGTATTCATGCGATATTATTCCAATGGGCGGATCGAAAGCCATAGGTGTTCAAAAATTAATGGAGGCTAGCGGGCTAGCAGTTGAAGATACCTATGCTTTCGGAGATGGCTTAAACGACATGGAAATGCTCAAGGAAATTGGTACTGGTGTAGCAATGGGGAATGCCATTGCTGATTTGAAGCAGGTAGCAGATTATATAACCGATGATGTGGACAAAGATGGTCTTGCAAAAGGGCTTAAACATTTTGCTTTAATCTAAATGGTTAGGAACAAAGGCGCGGGGCGCCCGTTTAGCAACGTAGCGAATGTAACGAATCAACTAAAGATTTAGGAATCACGGTGAGGCGACGAACCGATGATGACTTATCGTAGGGCGCATTTCTAAAGTCGCATCGTTGCTGGGCTCATGCGCCGGACGTGGCTATTCAGTTATTTCGTTATCTCCAAGCGCCTATATTTATACTTTGTATGAAAAAACAACTCTATTAACTTATCTAACTCATTTATTTTAGACAGTATTTTAAGAATCTAAACATTATAAAGCAAAAGTTTTTTCATGATAGATGGTGGCTCGCGCTCTAGGCGAGCCATGCTGGTTTCTTATCTTCGAATAAAAAACAGCAGCCGTTTCAGCTGCTGTTTTTTATTCTACAGGTTTTGCATTCTCTGGTATAAAGTAGGGGTTTTGTTTATTAATATGATCGTAAAACATGATTCCATTTAAATGGTCTATTTCATGTTGAAATACGATAGCGGCATATCCTTTTAAACGTAATTTAATAGCTTCCCCATCCATAGATATAGCCTTTATGGAAACTCTGGCATGCCTTGGAACATATCCTTCCACATTTCTGTCAACAGATAAACAACCTTCTCCAGATGGAAGATAAGCTTTTTCTACAGAATGACTGACGATTTTTGGGTTAGCAAGACCATAACTATATTTTTTTCCATTCCCATCTTCAAAATGAACAGCTATCAATCGTTTATTTATACCTAGTTGAGGAGCTGCTAAACCAACACCAGCACGGAGCTGATATTTTTCTGCTATCTCTTCATCTTGACTGTTCTTTAAAAATTGCAACATGTCTCCAAGTAATTGTTTATCAGTTTCAGTTAAGGGTATTGTTACTTCATCAGCGACTGTTGTTAATGAAGGGTGACCTTCCCGTACGATATCTTTCATAGTAAGCATTGTACCACTCCCAATTCTATATCCATCTTTCCAATGAATATTTTATCATATTTATGCCTGTTTCATCATAATTTGCTATAGAATATAGCTATTTCTATAATCTTTTTTCATGAAAGATCATTATTTCTAGTGTTCTATTTTTTTTACGACGTTATTGAGATCATCGTTTCATTATTTTTTCTTTTGTACAAGCTGATTTATGTTATACTATTAATCGTATATTTGATTTAAAGGTGTAGGAGGTTAATAATGTCAATAAAAAAGTCTGTAATCATTGCATTAGGATTCATGCTTTTATTTATAATAACTGCGTGCAGTAATGAAACACCCGAGGAGAAAATACAAAACCATTTGGAAGAAGCAGTCACTTTAGAAGAAGGGTTTGAAAAACAGCAAAGTAAAATAACAGATTTGGAGAAGAAAGAGCAGGAACTATATAAGGAAATTATGGGTCTTGGCAAAGATGAAATGGATGAAATTAAAAAGCTTGCTGACCAAGGAATTGAAACAGTTGATAAGCGTTCTGAAGCAATAAAGAAAGAGCAGGAAAGTATCGAGAAAGCAAAAGAAGAATTTTCCAATACAAAAGAAATTATTGCAGATCTAGAAGGAAAAGAAGTAAAAGAAACAGCTGAAAAAATGATTAAAACAATGGATCAGCGTTATGATTCGTATGGTAAGTTAAATAAAGCTTATAATAATGCTTTAAAGTTGGAAAAAGAAATGTATGAATTATTATCGAAAGAAGACTTAAAACAAGAAACGTTAACTGAAAAAATAAATGCTATTAATAAAGCTTACGAAAAAGTGATTGAGTCAAACGAAGCCTTTAATAAACATACAAAAGCCTATAATGAAATGAAAAAGGAGTTTTATGAACAGACAGGCATGAATGTTACATATGAAGGTGAGTCAGACAAGAAACCAGAAGATAAGTAAGTGGATTGAAAAGAAGCCTTGGACATAAGCAAATAGTATATAAAAAAAGCCGAACAATCAAATTTAATATGCTCCCCTTAAAGTAGACAGATTAAAAAATAAAAATCTGTTTTCCTTTAAGGGGAGTTTTTTTACACTATAGGAAAGCTGTGCTTGATTATTTGTCGGAAGATTATTCCTATAAAGAAGTTGTCTTGAAAGTATCTGATTTCAAGTAATTTCGTGCTCAATGAGTGGATAAATAAGTATAATGATCATAGATAATTAAAAGACACGAGAAAAGGGAGAGCACGTTCTATGACGAAAGGAAGAAAACCATTTGGGAGGAAAAAATGGAGATAACTGGTTACTGCTTGGAGCACGGAAAAGATATCAAGGAACTGCTGATAAATATAGACTTTCATACCAACGGGTTTATCCCGTATATAAGGTGCTGTTCCCACTTCAAGAGTTGGATAAAATCTGTACTGCAACGAGTCTAAACGGGAGATAACAGCACCTAAATGCCCTATTTCGTTAGAGACCTTTAGGTCATACCATTACGGTACTAATAAGCCGTGGGGGATGAATGAAAACCCTCACTGATAGAAGAATCACTTTATCTATGGGTGAAAAAGTACGAAACAAAAGGGGAGAAGCTTTAAAGGTTAATCGGGAAGGAGCTCTAAATTCATGTTTAAAGCAAAAAATTCTTTTAGGTCAATTAGTAATACAGATGTTAAAATGAACTATAACAGAAACATAGAGAAAGCGTTTTTATAGAGGGGGGTGTTTTTCGATTTATGTAAAAATTAATTAAAGAAAACAAAGTGTTTGACCACTAAGAAGAATTGAGCTAGAATTTATATGAAAAGAAATTGTACTAATGATAATTTGCTTTTTTATGTAACAGTTTTGTAACTGTTTATCGGGTGTATGTACGTACAGAAAGAGAACACAAATATAGCCCCTTACTATCTGAAACAGAGCAAGGAATTGTAAATTTGTGTGCTCTTCCTTTGGGCATTCACTTATAGATTTATCTTAAGCAAAAAAGGGAATACCTTTAAAAGTACAGTTTTTTTCTGATTTTGGGTAGGCTAGAAATGATAATATGAAGATGGATACAGAAAGGAAGAGGTGAACTATTTTGAAACACGTACTAGAGAGTGTTGAAAGTCAGTTCGAAATGTTCCAAATTCTTAACGAAGATGGAAAGATTGTCAATGAAGAAGATGTACCTGATCTTTCGGACGAGCAGTTAAAAGAGCTTATGCGTAGAATGGTTTACACACGAGTGCTGGACCAGCGTTCGATTGCTTTAAACCGTCAAGGTCGTTTAGGATTCTATGCACCAACAGCAGGACAGGAAGCTTCCCAATTAGGAAGTCAATTCGCACTTGAACAAGAAGATTTTCTATTGCCAGGATATCGTGATGTACCTCAATTAATTTGGCAGGGGTTACCATTATACCAAGCGTTCTTATTCTCTAGAGGACACTTTCACGGCAACCAGATGCCTGAAGGCGTTCATGCAGTGAGTCCACAAATTATTATTGGTGCACAATATGTACAGGCTGCTGGAGTCGCTTTAGGCATGAAAAAACGCGGCAAGAAAAATGTGGCTGTTACGTATACTGGTGACGGTGGTACGTCACAAGGTGATTTTTATGAAGGAATTAACTTTGCAGGCGCGTATAAAGCACCAGCAATTTTCTTTGTGCAAAATAACCGTTTTGCTATTTCCGTTCCAGTAGAAAAGCAAACAAACGCGAAAACATTGGCACAAAAAGCTGTTGCAGCTGGGATTGAAGGTATCCAAGTAGACGGTATGGATGTACTTGCTGTTTATGCAGCTACAAAGCATGCAAGAGAGCGAGCAATTAATGGGGAAGGACCAATGCTCATTGAAACATTGACATACCGTTATGGACCACATACAATGGCTGGCGATGACCCAACTCGTTACCGTACGGAAGATTTAGATAATGAGTGGGAAAAGAAAGATCCACTTGTTCGTTACCGTAAATATTTAGAATCGAAAAATCTATGGTCTGAAGAAGAAGAGAACAAAGTGATTGATCAAGCAAAAGAAGAAATTAAACAAGCGATTAAGCAAGCTGATCAATATCCAAAACAAAAAGTTACCGATTTAATGGCAAATATGTATGAAGAACTTCCATATAACTTGCAGGAGCAAATGGAAGAATATAAAGAAAAGGAGTCGAAGTAAATCATGGCACAAATGACAATGATCCAAGCCATTACAGACGCACTACGCACAGAGCTAAAGAATGATGAAAATGTGCTTGTTTTCGGGGAAGATGTCGGTAAGAATGGTGGCGTGTTCCGTGCTACTGAAGGACTTCAAGCTGAGTTTGGTGAAGAGCGTGTATTTGATACACCTTTAGCTGAATCAGGTATCGGCGGTTTGGCTATTGGTCTTGGCTTGCAAGGCTTCCGACCTGTTCCTGAAATTCAATTCTTCGGCTTCATATATGAAGTGATGGATTCAATTAGTGGACAAATGGCACGTATGCGATATCGTTCCGGTGGTGTCCATCATTCACCTATTACCGTACGTGCACCATTTGGTGGTGGGGTTCATACTCCTGAACTTCATGCGGATTCTTTAGAAGGTTTAGTTGCACAGCAGCCTGGATTGAAGGTTGTAATTCCTTCCACTCCTTATGATGCAAAAGGGTTGCTCATTGCTTCTATTCGTGATAATGATCCGGTTATCTTTCTAGAACATATGAAACTATACCGTTCTTTCCGTGGTGAAGTTCCTGAAGAGGAATATACAATTGAATTAGGAAAAGCGGACGTTAAGCGTGAAGGTACAGATGTTACATTGATTGCTTATGGCGCAATGGTTCATGCTTGTCTTAAAGCAGCAGATGAACTAGCTGAAAATGGTATTAATGCTGAGGTTA
Source organism: Virgibacillus sp. 6R (assembly GCF_001895305.1). NCBI lineage: Bacteria > Bacillati > Bacillota > Bacilli > Caryophanales > Bacillaceae > Virgibacillus > Virgibacillus sp. 6R. Next base: position 4,338,239 of record NZ_CP017762.1, read on the forward strand.
TTGACTTACGTACTGTATCACCACTTGATATTGAAACAATTATTGAATCGGTTAAGAAAACAAATCGCGTTGTCGTGGTTCAAGAAGCTCAACGTCAAGCAGGTGTTGCTGCGAATGTGGTAGCAGAAATACAAGAACGTGCAATTTTACACTTAGAAGCTCCTGTATTGCGTGTTACTGCTCCAGACACCGTTTATGCATTCTCAGAGGCAGAAGAAGTATGGTTACCGAATCATAAAGACATCGTAGAAAAAGTAAACAGTGTGATGAACTTTTAATTAAGAGACAGGAGGTAAAATTTTTATGGCTTTCAATTTTAAATTACCTGACATTGGTGAAGGGATTCACGAAGGTGAAATCGTTAAGTGGTTCGTCAATGAAGGCGACGAAGTAAAAGAAGATGATGTTTTGTGTGAAGTGCAAAACGATAAAGCAGTTGTGGAAATCCCATCACCAGTTGATGGAACTGTGACAAAATTGCATGTAGAAGAAGGAACAGTAGCAGTTGTAGGTGATACAATAATCACTTTTGATGCAGAAGGCTACGAATCAGATGATGAGGAAGAAGCAAGTGCGGACGCTAAAGCTGAAGAAACTCCAGCTAAGGAAACGCAAGCTGAAACCGCTGATGCTGCATCAGCTGAAGTCGAAGAAGAAGATGATACGCGTGTAATCGCAATGCCATCAGTAAGAAAATATGCACGTGATAACGGGGTTTCGATTACTAAAGTTACAGGTACAGGTAAAAATGGGCGTATTTTAAAAGAAGATATCGATGCTTATCTAAGTGGAGATCAGCCAGCTGCTAAAGTAACTGAGGCAAAAGATGAAGCAGCACCGAAGAAAGAAACTGCTACGGCAGCAACAGCAGGTGACTTCCCTGAGTCTCGTGAAGCTATGAGTGGAATCCGTAAAGCAATTGCGAATGCAATGGTTAATTCTAAAACGAAGGCTCCTCATGTAACTTTATTGGATGAAGTTGATGTGACAGAATTAGTTGCTCATCGTAAGAAATTTAAAGCAGTCGCTGCAGAACAGGAAATTAAGTTAACGTACTTACCGTATGTTGTTAAAGCTCTTGTTTCTGCTTCGAAGAAATTCCCAATGATTAATGCTTCTGTTGATGATGAAACAAATGAAATTGTTCATAAACATTACTACAACGTTGGTATTGCTGCAGATACTGATAAAGGTCTGCTTGTTCCGGTTGTTAAAAATGCAGATCGTAAGTCCATTTTTGAAATCTCTAAAGAGATTAATGAATTGGCAGAAAAGGCTAGAAGTGGTAAACTATCACCTGAAGAGATGAGTGGTGCATCAAATACAATTACGAATATTGGTTCAGCAGGTGGACAATGGTTTACACCAGTGTTGAATTACCCAGAAGCGGTAATTCTAGGTATTGGACGCATTGCAGAAAAACCAGTAGCTCGCGATGGAGAAGTTGTAGTTGCACCTGTACTTGCATTGTCATTAAGCTTTGATCATCGCATTATTGATGGAGCAACTGCTCAGCATGCTCTAAATCAAATCAAGCGATTATTAAGCGATCCACAACTAATTATGATGGAGGCGTGAGTTTATGGTAGTAGGAGATTTTCCAATTGAAGTAGACACACTTGTCGTTGGAGCAGGTCCTGGCGGTTATGTTGCTGCTATTCGTGCTGCTCAGTTAGGACAAAAAGTAACGATTGCTGACAAAGGCGCTTTAGGTGGGGTTTGTTTAAACGTTGGATGTATTCCATCCAAAGCGTTAATTCAAGCTGGACATTTAGCACAACAAGCTCATGGGAATGAAGAATTGGGAATTAAAACAGAAAATGTGTCTGTTGACTTTTCCAAAGTACAAGAGTGGAAGGGCAGTGTCGTTAAAAAGTTAACCTCTGGAGTAGAAGGTCTGTTAAAGGGAAATAAAGTGGATATTGTGAAAGGTGAAGTATACTTTGTAGATAAAAATACGGCGAAGATTATGGATGAGAAGAATTCTCAAACATATACGTTCAATAACTGTATTATTGCTACAGGTTCAACACCAATTGAAATTCCTAACTTTAAATTTTCAGATCGTGTACTAGACTCCACTGGTGCATTAAACCTTAAAGAGATTCCAAAGAAAATGGTTGTCATTGGTGGCGGATATATTGGTACAGAGCTTGGAACTGCTTATGCAAATTTCGGAACAGAAATCGTTGTTCTTGAAGGTGCTAAAGAAATTTTAGGCGGTTTTGAAAAGCAAATGAGCCAAGTAGTGAAGAAACGCTTGAAGAAAAAAGATGTTACCATTATTACAGAAGCAATGGCTAAAGGCGTAGAAGAGACGAAAGACGGTGTCAAAGTAACCTATGAAGTTAAAGGGAAAGAAGAGACCGTGGAAGCTGATTATGTATTAGTTACTGTTGGTCGTCGTCCGAATACGGAAGATCTTGGTCTAGAGCAAGTTGGAATTGAAAAAGACGACCGTGGCTTAATTAAAATTGATAAGCAATGCCGTACAAACATTGACAACATCTACGCAATCGGCGATATCGTTGCTGGACCTCCATTAGCTCATAAAGCTTCTTATGAAGGAAAAATAGCTGCAGAAGCAATTAGTGGGGAGAAAGCAGAAATCGACTACTTAAGCTTGCCTGCTGTTGTCTTCTCAGACCCAGAATTGGCTACAGTTGGTTATACGGAACAAGAAGCAAAAGATGCAGGATATGATGTCAAAGCTGCTAAGTTCCCATTTGCTGCTAACGGTCGTGCATTATCGTTAAATGATAGTGATGGATTCATGAAGCTTATTACTCGTAAAGACGATGGCTTAGTTATTGGTGCACAAATCGCTGGACCAAACGCGAGTGATATGATTTCAGAACTGGGACTTGCAATTGAAGCTGGTATGACAGCAGAAGATATTGCATTAACTATTCACGCTCATCCAACCCTAGGTGAAATTACGATGGAAGCTGCTGAAGTAGCGCTAGGTACACCTATTCATATGCTATAATATTAAAGTAGAGAGCTGTTCTATTTTCAGAGCAGCTCTTTTTTTATGAATATAACGCACAACTAGATAGCATATATGTTCAATATGAAACAATATTAACTTTTAAAAGCGATGCTGCACTATTTTAACTTCGGAAATATACGTAAGTCTAAAACAGGAAAAAGCATCGGCGAGATCTCGCAGCCGTTAGAACGAGAAAGCAACCAGTCGGTTACAGAAAGCGAAAAAACTTTCCGGAGTGGGTTATTTGCAACGCCCGTCTGTTCTAGATGCTTCGGATTTTACTTTGATAATATAGTTATGTCTCAGTCTCAAGGGGGAATAGGAAAAATAAGGCGGTTGTTAAGACGTAGCGAATGCTTTGTTAACTTGAAGAAAAGAAGTAAAAAATGTGTATAATTTGTAAGTTCAAAATGAAGAAATACGTTGATAGCAATTAAAATTAACTATTAAATTTCGAAGTGTATCTGTATATTATACCAAGTAAATTGGCTCTGTTTCAGTTAGTAACAGTAAACGGTAGCAATTTAGTAAGTGCCATATAGGGGATAACGTATAATAGAGATTGTGGTATTTAAAATGTTTTATGGCTTGTTTTTTCTATATTTCAGCTGTAATTCAAGTGGGAATAAAAGTTTGGCATGCAACATCGTTTTTGTGGATATTTTACAACAAATTTTTAAGTTTGTTTATTATTTCTTGTTTTGACGCTTGTCCAGTAATACGCTCTATCATTTTATCATCTTTCCTAATAATTAAAGTGGGATATTTAGGATCAACTTCATCTTCGACTTCATCAATTGCGACTTCTCTAGTTTTTACTTCACTAAACTCGGAGGGATAATCCGCTTTTATTTCAATAATAGCATCAAAATATAGATTTTCTAATGGGTTATTGTTCTGGTGCGTATAAAAAATGACATCATAGTCTTTTGGTTGAAAGGAAATAATATTAATGGTTGAAGCACTGAAAGTATCACAGCCAGTGACTAGAACAAATGCAATCATTAGACAAATAATTAACTTTTTGATAATCCTCACCTACTTGTCATTTATTGTCGGTAGTTTTAGTTTAACAAATGTGAACGTAAGTATGCTCTTTGTAATGCAACTGTTATAAAGTTGATAACGCTATGTTAGAGCTAGTAATATAGGATAACAAAAAGTAAAGATTGTTACATGGACTATTCCTAGACTGCAGTTACTAAACCTGAAGAACATCATCTATATACGTTTGTATCGTCTATAAAGTGAAAATTAAATAGGAAAAGAAGGCTCTCTCATGTAAAAATTTAGTTTTGCTGAATGAACCGCAGGTGAGACAAAAACCCTTCTAAAGACGGAAAAAATGCTGTTGAACAACGTATAATCCGTTTTATAATAAGTAGCGCAAGGGTAACTAGCACTAAGTCAGGACTCGCCTTCGAAGCTATATTGTGAAACCCTAAGGAGGATAGGTGAGGAAGTAAACATCTGGTTCCTGTTCAGGGGCTCTTAGGTCATAGCTAACCTGATATTAATCATCAGTGGGGTAAAAGACCCCCCTCGCTAATTGAAGCTTCACTTTATATACAAAAAAAGCTAGAGCAATTTAGGCTCTAGCTTTTTCTTTTGCCTGTTAAATCAAGCTCCTTTGCCTCTTGCCTAAATGATTTTACGAGCGAAAAAATGACTAAAATCATGATAATGGCAAAAGGAAAAGCTGCTATAATTGAGGCGGTTTGTAATGCATTCAATCCACCTTGCCATAGCAGTACTGCTGCAGCACTTGATTGAATAATCCCCCATATAAATTTAACTGAGTTGGCAGGGTCTAAGCTTCCTCCGGTTGTTTGCATTCCAAGGACAAAGGTTGCTGAGTCCGCAGATGTAATGAAAAAGGTACAAATCAGTAAAATAGCAATAATTGATATTACAGTACCAATTGGAAAGTGTTCCAACACAGCAAACAAGGCTGTTTCCTCTCCAAGCTCATTGATTGTCTGCATAACGTTTGCACCTTTGAATGTTTCCAAATAGATAGATGATCCCCCAAATACAGAGAACCATAACGCTCCAAATATAGTAGGTACAAGTAGTACGCCTAATACAAATTCTCTTATTGTCCTTCCTCGGGAAACCCTTGCTATAAACGTTCCTACAAATGGTGCCCAAGCAATCCACCAAGCCCAATAAAAGAATGTCCAGTTATTAAGCCATGAAGAATTTTCTTCGTTAAATGGAGTCATGCGCAGACTCATACTAGGAAGGTTCTGAATATAACTTCCTAAAGTTGTGGTAAAGTAGTTCATTATAAAATTGGTTGGACCCAAGAACAATACAAATAGCATAAGTAATACGGCTAGAACAAGGTTGGCATTACTTAAATATTTAATTCCTCTGTTTAGTCCGGACATAGCTGAAGTCATATATAAGACGGTAACAATTCCAATGATGATTAATTGAAGTGTAATAGTTGATTCGATCCCGGTAACGTATGAAAGTCCACCGCTAATTTGAATGGCTCCCAAACCGAGAGAAGTAGATACACCAAATACTGTGGCAAAAACAACAATAAAATCAATCGTTGTTCCTAAAGCGCCTTTAATTCGATCACCAAACAACGGTTCAAGAACGGCGCTTACAACTCCTGGTGCTTGCTTACGAAACTTAAAGTATGCTAATGCTAAGGCAATTGTAGCGTATATAGCCCAAGGGTGAACTCCCCAATGGAAAAAGCTGTATTGCATCGCTGTTTTAGCAGCATCATTTGTTTCTTCCGCTCCAAAAGGTGGATCATGAAAATGAGATAAAGGTTCAGCTGCTCCCCAAAATACAAGACCAATACCCATACCAGCACTAAATAACATAGCAAACCATGTTAAATAGCTGTATTCTGGTTTGTCTCCGGGGCGACCTAATTTGATATTGCCATATTTTGAAAAAATGAGATAGATCGCAAAAATAACAAACGAGGTTGCACTCAATAAGTAAAACCAACCGAACTCATCAACAAGAAATGATTGAATTATATTCGTGATGTTATCTAAGTTGGCATTTGGCAATACGTCTTTCGGAATTATTCCCCAAATAATGAATAGTACTGCGACAATTGCTGAAATATAGAATACTCGCGTTACTTTCTTCACAAAAATAATCCTTTCTAATTTTATTTTTTTAAATAGCTATGTAGACGTACTTATTGTATTAAAACATAAGCGCTGGATTTGTTCAAATAACAAACCTTATTCTTTTACTATTTCCTTTCCGAGTGTAAACATACTAAAATAGTGCTAAGCTTGTATTCAGGCTATTTTCAAGCAGAAAAAGAAACGAAAAGCGTTGAAAAATGAATCCATTTTCGAATAATTATGTATATACTTTGAGTAAAAGTGCCATTATTTAAGAAGAATTTCAGTCAATTTCTTTTATTGTGCACACTGATAATTCTTCGTTCTAATATTATCAATCAATTATCCTGGTGCGATACTTTTATATCCGACCGTTCGAGCTACTAAAATAGAGCAGTTTCAGGATTGAAGTCTTGCCTTTTTAAAGCCAAACTTATCGTACGATAGGTAAAAGACATTCAGTGTAGCTACCAAAGCGCTGAAACTCTTTTGAACGAAGCCTCGTTTTTATTCTATCTTATCGTTCAAGTAAAAAAAGGGTTAGCTCCTAGTTGAAAGTCCATGCTCGTTCATCTTCAACCAGTGAGGCGCCCTAACACGTCTCGTACAAAAATGGATTCTTATGTATTTCAAGTCGAAGCCTGTAGATTATTGTTGTCAATTAATTTCCAGCAGTCTATAATAGAATGGAGGCTTTATACAGTTGATCGGGACAGGAGGACCTATATGAAAAAAGCTATTTTAATGGTCACTTTCATCTTAACTGCATTATTTATCGTCGCATGTGGAGCGGATAAAGAGAATGCTCAACCCACAAATGCAGATAAAGCGAAAGAAGAAAAGAAAGATGACCAGCAGCAAGAAAAACAGAACGAAGCGGACAAAGAAGAAGCTAATCAGGAGGATAAAAGCGACGGTAAGCAAGAAGAAAATCCTGAAAAACAAACACCTAAATATCAAGTTTCTGAAAATGCAACGATTGTGCCAATAAGCGAAGGTACGAATGAGAAAGTTGTGCTTTTAACGATCGATGATGTTCCAGATAAGCATGCATTGGAAATGGCGAAAACCTTAAAGGATTTAAATGCAAATGCAATTTTCTTCGTGAATGGTCACTTTCTGGAAACACAAGAACAAAAGGATATGCTGAAAGAAATTCATGAGATGGGCTTTGTAATTGGTAACCATACATATAGCCACCCTAAGCTTCCAGATTTGTCGGAACAGGAACAAACAGAAGAAATCGTTCGTGTAAGTGATCAGATTGAAGAAATTATTGGAGAACGTCCAAAATTCTTCCGTGCACCGCATGGTATGAATAGTGATCATTCCAAACAAGTAGCTAAGGAACAAGGGATGGTCGTTATGAACTGGACGTATGGTTACGATTATTTTGCACCTTATCAAGACGCTAATAAGCTAACAGAAGCCATGGTGAGCGGAGAAGGTCCTGAAGTAGATGTTACTTATTCTTTATTAAAGCCAGGAGCGAATTTGTTAATGCATGATCGTGAATGGACAAACAAAGCGTTAGCAGATATTGTTAAAGGCTTACGTGATAAAGGATATGAGATGGTAGATCCAAAGCTTATCCAAACATTAGATGGGTAAGTAGGAGAAGTCTAACGAACATTTACTTGAGCTTTTAAATAACTAAATATAGAGACTTCATATATTGAACTGTATTCCATTATAGATTTATTCTGTTATGGGAGTTCCAACTATATGGAGTCTTTTTTGTACTATAGGAAAATATAAGATTTTTTTGGTTTATAGTATAAGAAAAACAAAGGCTTCCGCCATAAGACTTGGCGACAAGCCAAGTTTTTCTAATGTTGTGTAATGGCAAACAACAAAATAGAGAGATTTCTGCAATGTGATTTATATATAAAGCTTTGTATGTTTTGGTAACTTTTTTTAAGGTTGGAACGAAGAAGACTTGCAGAATTGAAAAATAGCATTCTAATTAAATGTGTCATACTAAATAGGGTTGATTTTTCCATTGTGACATATTATAATATGAATACGTTATCACAACGAAAAGGGGTTGGGTCTTATGGGCACAGTAGTATGCCAAGAATGCCAAACAATCATTGAACAGTATGAAGAAGAGAAAGTAACAACTCTTTATGGTACTTGTCCGACTTGTCGTGAAAATAAATAAGCTATACAAAAAAGCTGCTGGAGGCAGCTTTTTTGCTGTACAGAAAACTATAAAATGAAGTGCTTGTGGATAACGAAATAACCGACTAGTCAACTAGTCACGTCGGCGCATGAGCCCAGCAACTACGCGACTTTAGAAATGTGCCCTACGATAAGGCCTCATCGGTTCGTCGCTAAGAGAAGGCCGACTAAAAACGGGCTTGCCGCCCAGACGTCGGCGCACCCCTGTTTTAGTGGCATGATTCCTAAATCTTTAGTTGATTTGTTCCATGCACTACGTTGTTGCTAAACGAGCGCTTGCGCCTTTGTTCCTGGCAAATATTTAACCATTTCATGAAAGAAAATCGCATAGTAGCTTTAACAAAAATCATGCCAACGATAATGGTGAAAATTGTTTGCATCTCCCACGGTTTTCGCTTACACTGAAAAGTATTGATACATATGAACGTGCAAATGGAGGAAATGAGATGAGTTATCATTATCCAATTGATGATACTTGGACCAAAGAAGAAGTTATTCAAGTCGTCCAGTTTTTTAGTTTGATTGAGCAGGCGTATGAAAAGAAAGTCGAAAAGGACATTTTGTTGGCTGCTTATCGGGGATTTAAACAAGTAGTTCCAAGTAAAAGTGAAGAGAAGAAGTTGTTTGCAACTTTTAAACAAGGTTCAGGATATTCAAGCTTTCATGTCATCAAACAAGCAAAGGAAACGGAAGAACGTTTTATAATGATGGATAAAACAAAGGGGAAGAAGCTTAAATAAAAATGCTTCTTCCCTTTGTTGTATCCATGAATTGCTTTTTTTCTACATCGTGAGAAAGAACTGTCTATAACGAGTTAGTTGTATGGTTAGCTTTTTAAAGCAAGTTTATAAAAAGGAATTAATGGCTCAACCGTAGCTTTCATTTCCTTTAAGAAGTATTGTCCGTTATAAATGCGCTCGTCTTCTTTAGCAAAATGTTGCCCTATTAAAAACTCTGCTTTTTTTACATCTCGAAACCGTTCTAAATCTTGTCTGTCTAGTTCTTGTAATGGTTTAGCATCTTTTTTAGTATGATCCAACGAAAAAACAAAGCTTTCCGGGAGTTGTTTCAATTGCTCGAAATGATCCAAAAATGTTTGAGCGATCGCTGATTTATGATCTAATTCATAAATCAGTGCTAACCAGACAAACACATGGTCATCGAATACACCTACTTGAAAGTGTGGGTGTTTTTTATACCCTCGCTTATTATTTGCTACTGCTAACCATGTATCTTTTGGTGGATTTACTGTTCTTCTAGCATGTTTAGCAATATGTAGGAACATTTCATTTCCGAGTTGTGCTGCTAGGTGGTCTACTAATTCGTTGCCGACCTCCTGAAATTTGGGCTGAATTCTAGTCTGAATGGCTTTCATCCTATTTTCAAGCCCGTCAATATAAAACGTATCAAAATCTGTTTTTTCAAAGCCATTAAATGTCATTTATATCGTCCTTTCCCGTAGATTGTATCCACATGCTATTACAAAATTTGACTGGAAATGGTAATCCATTCACGTTATCATTATTATTTATTATGAAAGAATACAAGTCAAGCTATACACGCTACCTTCTTAAAAGGTAATGAATCAAACGTTAATTTGCCCTGGAGTTTAAATATGACAAAAAAGGGAATAGGTGAAGACAGCAGAATTGTATTGTCTAGAACATGCTGTTTTTCAGCGTCTGTAGTTGTCATATTTGTAACGGTGACTTTGATTTAAACGTATAACTGGGTCGTTAGTCGAACCAAATTTTAAAAACGGTCATAAATATATGTAAAGCCCCCTAAAATTTGAAGCTTTGGAAAGGATGTGAAAGATTTGAAGTACGTAATGGAAACTTTACGTAAAAAAGAAGCTCGGGAAAAATTGCCAGTAATCCGCATGGAAATTGATTACGAATTAGTAACACTTTATGACGCAATGAAGAAGGAAGATACGGTTGCTATCATAAAAAGTAAAGAACGGTTAATAAATTTAAGGAAGCAATGGCTGGAAATGGAGGATCAAAAGTGAGCAGAAGTGAAAACCTTCAATTGCTGAATCTTACGACTGTCTTGAAGGTTTTTTATCAGGCAACTATAACAGAAATGCATTCACCGCCAGCAATGTTATTATTAAAATGGTACCTTTAAAAATTCATAGTGATAATTCAAGAGCTCAGAAATGATCGTATTCTTAATTAAGTAAGAATAAAGAAAAAACTACATTGCATTAGGCTTCTCTATGAAAAGCTTCATTTATAGCTCATAGTTCGGGATAGTAGAGACATGTAAACTTCATGACGGAACATCTAAAATTTGGTACTATTATAGATAGTATTGAATGGAGGAGTATACAGATGAATAAAGCGCAGCGTGATACGATTTTTTCCCAGGCTAAACAATGGATATATGAAGCAGGTGCGAAAATAAGAGAACAAATCCATACCCCGTTAACCATTGATACCAAATCAAACCCCAATGATTTGGTAACTGCGATGGATCGTTCGACAGAAGCTTTTTTTGCTAAAAATATTAAGCACACGTACACCGATCATTTGATTTTGAGTGAAGAGGGATATGGAGATCAGTTAGACTCTATGGACGGAATTGTTTGGATTATTGATCCGATTGATGGTACGATGAATTTTGTTCACCAAAAAAGAAATTTTGCAATATCAATTGGCATATTTAATGATGGTGTTGGTGAAATTGGATTTATTTATGATGTTATGGAAGACGTCCTGTACAGTGCGAAAAAAGGTGAAGGTGCTTTTAAAAACAATGAGAGGTTACCACAGCTTAATCGAGGTGTCCCTTTCCATCATGCGATGATTAGTATGAATCATTTTTGGTTATGTGAAAATCGATTAGTTGAAGAAAAACGGATGCAGCAACTTGTAAAAGACGTAAGAGGGACACGTACTTATGGTTCTGCGGCGTTGGAATTTGCTTACGTTGCAGAAGGTATAATAGATAATTATTTAACGTTAAGTCTTTCGCCGTGGGATTATGCTGCAGGAATGGTGATAGTAAACGAAGTTGGTGGTGTAACGACTACGATTGATGGAGACAACATTGATATGCTCTCTAAAACCTCTGTTGCAGCCGGGAATCCTGTGATACAAGAGAAAATTATAACCGATTATATAAAGCAGGCAAGGAAGTGAGTTTTATCACTCCCTTGCTTTTTTTAAACGGATGCCCGTTCCCATAAATCCAAAGCCTAACAATAAAAATAACATAACGAGCCAAATATTACGATAAGCAATGGCGGCACCTACACCTATAAACATTGAGATGACGAGCATAGCTAAAAGCAGCATTGGTATATTTAGTTTTTTCATCTTTCCATCCCACCTCTTTTTCACCATCTAGTATAAAGGAATTTAGGCTGGAGTTCAAAACGTAATGCGTTGCTTAAAGGGAATATAACTGGCGAAATGAAACATTATTTAGTATGATGGTACATGGGTGATGAGATATATAATTATGGGGGATAGCTATGGAAGGAAGTTTCAGCTTTGTTTTCAATTTTCTTTTAGAACAATTTGGAACCGAAAATATGTTTTTGACTTTATACATTTTGAATTTAATTTTCAGTGTTATTTCGTTTAAGCTTGGATTTGCAAGAAAACTTTCGCCTTTAAAAACGGTTTTCGTATATATCATGCTCGCAATTGGAGTTTACTTACTAACTATTTTTAGTATATTTCAACTCCCAATAACAGAAAGCTTAATAGTGATATCTGCAGTTTTAGCAATTTATCGATTTCGTTTGCATCGCGAAAGAAAAAATCGTTAGCAGGGTTTTTTTTTACATAGGAAGCTAATAAAATTGGTTCTTGAGTCTAGGGGAATGGTCTCAGCAGAACCGCTTTACGATCTAAAAAACCAGAAGAGGCTTTATTCTTCTGGTTTTTAATGTTACTAAGCGATATAGCTATATAAAATCATCGGCTGGTTTTTTTTCTGTATATAAGCGGAAATTTCCAGTTGCGTGGCGTTCTTTCGTTTTTTTTCCAATTCTATCATAACATGCTTGGCATAAATGCATATGGATTCTTCTGTTTCTTAAGCGTTTAGCTTCAAAGCAGTGATCATGAATACTTTCCACTGTATCGCAAATTGTACATTTCACTTGCATAATTTCACCTCAAAATCGAAGAATAAGCATAAAGATCCATATAAGCTAACCATAACATGAGTCGTTTGGCTGTAGCATTATATGTCAAGAAATAAAACATATGCTATTATTTTTTTAGTATATCACAATCTTATGTTTGATGAAATAGCGGAAAGGGTATTGGTAATTAACTAAGATTAAGAAAGGGCGATTCGATGAAAAAGAAATATTTATATTCCGCTGCTGGAGCTGCAGGTGTTATTGGAGCTACAGTAGCTGGGTATTTTCTAAAGGATAAAGAAAATAGGGACAGGGTAAAGCAGAAAGTTAAAAATTACCAAAATAGTATCCGTACGACTTTTGAGGATGCGGGGGTACCAGATCAGTCTGAGAACCAGGATTTAGCACAATTAGAAAACGCTAAAATGGTTTCGGAAGGCTCACAGTTTGGGGTTCAATATTACACACAAAACAAAGAAGCCAATACAAGTGAATACCAGCAATAAAAAATTTCCGCTATCATTAGCGGAAATTTTTTATCTGTTGAGGTAAGATTAATCTTTATATCGTAAGTGCTAGTAGTAAAACCTGCTTATCCAATTTACGAGTTGAAATCCAGAATAAACGTGAGATCCAACTGCAAATGATATGGTGAGATTCTGTTCAGTGTCTTTTAAGTCATACCTTCAATTCATGGGGGATCAATGAAAACCCCATGAATTGAAGATTCACTTTATATGTGCCTGAACACTTGCAAGCACTATTCTATAGTCGCTCGTCGAGACGAAAAAGTGGCTCGTCAAGGTTAAGAAGTCGCTCGTTCAGGCGGAAAACTCGCTTACAAGAGTGAAAATTTTGCTCACCAGACTAAAAGAAAAGTCGCTCATTAATTTGCGAGGGTTTTCCATGATTCTTTCATTTGTCAGGCAATGGACAAAAGTGTTTACTCAGAGAGCATACTTACATTATATTAAGATTCATTCTGCTTATAATGATTGGACTGTTCTTCCTCGGTATCTTCCAGTTGCTCTTTTTCATTTTCAGGGATAACCTCTTTATTTGGATCACTTTCCTTTGGTCGGTTTTTATTGATCGGAAACTCAGGCATATAACGTCCAACAACTGCGGCTAATTCGTCTACAATGCCGTAGATAGGCTGCCCTTGTTCGATTTTATCGGCCATCCCGCGAATTCTTTCATTGGCATCTGCATCGGCGATGACGACAGCAGTTTTGCCATAAGGATCATCATACAACGCCTCTAACACACTGTATTTAATAGTTCCAACTCTAGAACGGTCCAAGTCCTTATCAACATCTATCCCAACTACTGCATAAGGACCAGCAACGACAGAAACAGCATCATTTACGTTAGGAACATCACTGGCAATATTTGCCAAATGATTAGCGATTTCTGTATTGGATAATTGTTGTGGTTGATTTGGATCTGAGTTTTTTACTTGTTCGAACTGTCTATCCGTTTCTTCATTTGTAATTGCTTCTTCACGATTGTCTTGATTACAAGCTGTAAAAACAAACAGGCTAAAAAGTGTGATCGTTATGAGAGACAATCTCATCATCATTCCTCCATCCATAAATCCAATTACAATTATTTTGTATAGAATTTAAGAAAATATACAAATTGGATGGGAAGCCACGTTAGTTGGAAATAGTTTCAGTTTTTTACAGCAGAAGAGGGGGAAAAGGGTTATATGTAAACTGCTTATTGTATGGAGCTTTGCTTTGAAGTATACCAGGCAGCAAAAATTTCTCACTGCCTGGTAAAAGGTATTATTTGAATCTATATTCATACGGTCTAAGATTGAAGCAATTGAAAATACGCCACAAAATAAATGACTATATGCTGCTCAGGAAACCGGGTAGAGAGAAGTTTTATCTAGCATATAGCATATAAGGTGTGCTGTAAGACTCCCGCTTCAAGCGTTGACTAATCTTGTATTGCAACAAGTCTAAATGAGAGATAACAAGCACCTAAATGCTCAATTCGTTCATCTAACAAGCCGTGGGGGATAAATGACATCCTCACGGATTGATAGATTCACTTTATTGAATAGAGATACCTGTAATATGTGTTATCGGGTTATTTTTGTTTGTTCCGTCTTTATAGTATAGATGTACGGGACCGTCCGTTCTTAATGGCTTTCCATCTTTTGAAAATAAAAAATAACTATTAAATAATTCAACTAGTGGGATGGTGACGTTTCCAATCTCACGAATCAAAACAGCTTCTGTAGCATCGGCATTAATTTCTGCATGATTTAAGAAATCTTCCAATGGAATAACATAAGAGCTCTTTAAAATTTTATCACGCTCATAGCGTTTTATACTACGGTTTACTGGTGGCTTCACTTGTTCAGATACTTCTTTTTCCCATCTTTCTGAAGCTCGTTTTAAATCATTTTCATCATCCTCTAAAACGTTACTTCCGTCTGTAAATGCATGTTCCCATTCAATTTTACGATCATCAAATATCCAAACGGAAGGATCTAATGTAATGGGATATGTAACTTTACCTTTAATTGGTACGATCATAATAATCACCTCATATTTGATTTCCTATTTAGGATAGCAAACCTTAAAGATAATTTCATGCATTTCGAGCTATGTCCAATTAAAAATCAACCATAAAAACGGAAGTGCTTTACTTCTTTTTTAAAAATATTCTAGACACTTTAAGACATTTTATAATAGTAAAAAAGTGGAAAGTAGCGGAAAATCCTGTTATGGTAAACATAAAGGAGAAAAATTCGTTATCTAAAGAGGTTTTAAAGCTTTGCTTTTTAACGAACTACAAAAGAGAAGCTATAATGAATTTCTTGCAAAAAGTAGGTAGTATCTTGTAAACGGTAACGGAGGGATAAAACACTCGCTTTCATTGGATTTAGATCAATCATGAAAAAATATTTTTTTATTTGCATTTTAGTTGTACTAACGATAATATAATATAGAAAGAAGTCTTTGATAACGGAGGGGATAGATTTGATGCCAGAGGTGACTGTAAATCATCGCGAAAAAGCCCATGCCCTTCTCAAGGCTGATGCTGATAAAATTTTGCGACTAATAGAAGTTCAAATAGATAATTTAACAATGCCACAATGCCCATTATATGAAGAGGTATTGGATACACAAATGTTTGGGCTTTCCAGGGAGATTGATTTTGCTGTTCGTTTAAACTTAATTAGCGAAAGTGAAGGTAAAGCAATTTTAGAAGATCTGGAGAGGAAGTTAAATATTCTGCACGAAGCAGCGCAAAATTCCGTATAATCCTACTTATCTTCGGTTTTTGCGAGAATTTAAACAAGCAAAAACTTTGCCTGCATAATCATTCCGGCAAGGTTTTTTTGTTTCAAATATCTGTAATAGGGGCTTGTAGTTTAAAAAAAACGGCTTGCAAGAGTGGAACTGTTAAAACAAACAACGAATCAGCGTATAGATTTAAATGATCTATTATGGTTCCTTCTAGCCGCCTCTTGGACAAGCTCTTGTATTACGTATTTAGTAGGGAGAAGAAATATGTTACATAAATTAAAAGATTATGATTACACACTAATAATAACGCCAATATTATTGGCTGCTTTTGGTTTAGTAATGATTTATAGCGCAAGCATGGTTTTTGCAGTTGTTCAAGGGCAACCTGCAAATCACTATTTAATCCAGCAAGCTGTTCGATTTGCAATGGGTTTGATTGGATTCATTATTTGTTGTGTTTTTCCATATCGGTACTATCAAAAATTAATCAAACCGATTATACTTGGTGTAATCCTATTATTAATAGGAGTATTACTGTTTGGTTCAACAGTCAATAATGCGCAATCCTGGTTTTTGGGAATCCAGCCAGCAGAATTTGCTAAACTCGGGATCATTATGTATTTAGCATCTGTATACTCTAAAAAACAGGAATATATTCGTGAGTTTAGTCGAGCGGTTTTACCTCCCCTCGTCATAACAGGGGTTATCTTAGCACTTATTGTGCTACAGCCGGACATTGGTACAGCTTCGATAGTCTTCCTCATCGCTTGTTCGGTTATTTTTAGTTCAGGTATTCGTTTCAAGCATTTATCATTACTTATATTCATTGGTGTTGTATTTTTGTTGTTGGCATTACCTTATATGGCTACCGATGAACGACTTACGCGTTTTACAGGAGCTTATCAGCCTTTTGAAACCCCTGATTCTCATGGGTATCAGTTAATCCAATCCTATGTTGCTATCGGTAATGGCGGACTGACTGGTGAGGGATTGGGGCAAAGTGTACAAAAGCTCGGATACTTAACAGAGGCACACACAGATTTCATTATGGCAATTGTTGCAGAAGAATTGGGTTTTATCGGTGTAGTTATTGTTATTGGTTTGTTAGCTATCATTGTTTTAAGAGGGATATTTATCTCTAGAAAAGCAAAGGACAGCTTTGGCGCTTTATTGGCAATTGGTATTTCGTCCATGGTAGGAATACAGGCGTTTATTAATTTAGGTGCTATAAGTGGTTTGCTGCCAATTACAGGTGTGCCATTACCCTTTGTAAGTTATGGCGGTTCATCTCTTTTGGTGTTGTTAATATCAATGGGGATTTTAAATAATATAGCTATGCATATTAAAAAAAGAGAAATGGAACCAGCAGAAGAAAAACAAAACAATCGTCACATATCACAAACATATCGAGGAGGAAGATCATGGCACAACTCAAACAGATCAACAAAATATTAGTTGCCAACCGTGGGGAAATTGCGATTCGAGTGTTTCGGGCTTGTACCGAATTAAATATTCGTACAGTCGCTATTTATTCTAAAGAGGATTTAAGTTCCTATCATCGCTACAAGGCGGATGAAGCGTATTTAATTGGAGAAGGGAAAAAGCCGATTGACGCTTACTTAGATATCGAAGGAATTATCGCGTTAGCGAAACGTGTGGGTGTCGATGCGATCCACCCTGGGTACGGGTTTTTATCTGAAAACATTAACTTTGCAAAGCGATGTGAAGAAGAAGGGATTATCTTTATCGGTCCTACAAGTAAACATTTAGATATGTTTGGTGATAAGGTAAAAGCCCGCTATCAAGCTACACAGGCTGGACTGCCGATTATACCAGGAAGCGATGGTCCTGTTTATTCACTAGAAGAAGTGGAGGTATTTGCAAATAAACATGGGTTCCCGATCATTATTAAAGCTTCTTTAGGCGGTGGTGGACGAGGTATGCGAATTGTGCGCAGTAAGCAAGGGCTTAGAGAGGCGTATGATCGGGCGAAATCAGAGGCTAGAGCCGCTTTTGGTAATGATGAAATCTACTTAGAAAAACTGATTGAAAATCCAAAACATATCGAAGTTCAAATAATTGGTGACCAACACGGGAATATTGTTCATTTGTACGAGAGAGACTGTTCTGTACAGCGTAGGCATCAAAAGCTAGTAGAAGTGGCGCCGAGTACATCGCTTTCTGAAGATTTACGTATGCAAATATGTGAAGCTGCGGTCAAACTCATGAAAAATGTAGACTACTTAAATGCTGGTACAGTTGAATTTTTAGTCACCGAGGATAAATACTATTTTATAGAAGTAAATCCGCGTGTACAGGTTGAACATACGATTACCGAAATGATTACAGGCGTTGACATTGTTCAAACGCAAATAAAAGTTGCCGAGGGAAGGAACTTGCACGATGCATCGATTGGAATTCCAGAGCAAGATAAGATTGTTACCATAGGTTACGCCATCCAATCACGTGTAACAACGGAGGACCCATTGAACAACTTTATGCCAGACACTGGTAGAATTATGGCATATCGCTCAGGAGGGGGATTTGGCGTTCGTTTAGATGCAGGAAACGGATTTCAAGGATCAGTTATTTCGCCGCATTATGATTCTTTATTAGTTAAAGTCTCTACTTGGGCATTGAATTTTGAACAGGCTGCACAAAAAATGGTCAGAAACTTAAAAGAATTTCGTATACGCGGAATTAAAACAAATATCCCGTTTTTACAAAATGTTATTTTGCATAAAAACTTTTTATCTGGAGTTTACGATACTACATTTGTTGACAATACACCTGAACTTTTTGTGTTTCCAAAGCGCAAAGATCGCGGAACGAAGATGCTTACGTATATTGGAAATACGACCGTCAATGGTGTGGATAAAGACGGCAATAAAGAGAAGCCAACTTTTTCTGAACTACAAATTCCAAAGGTGGATTTTTCTAAGCCAATCCCTTCAGGTACGAAACAAATTTTGAATGAGCGCGGTCCAGAAGGTTTAGCAACCTGGTTAAAGGAACAAAAAGAGGTGTTATTGACAGATACCACTTTTCGTGATGCGCATCAATCGTTATTAGCTACAAGAGTACGGACAAAAGATTTGCATCGCATCGCCGAACCAACTGCAAGAATGCTTCCTAACTTGTTCTCGGTTGAAATGTGGGGTGGAGCAACCTTTGACGTTGCTTACCGATTTTTAAAGGAAGACCCATGGGATCGTTTGCTGAAATTACGTGATAGCATGCCTAATGTATTATTGCAAATGTTGCTTCGGGCGAGTAATGCCGTCGGGTATAAAAATTACCCAGACAATGTCATTAAGGAGTTTGTAGAAAAAAGTGCGACAGCAGGTATTGATGTATTTCGAATATTTGATAGCTTGAATTGGGTAGAAGGGATGCAGTTGGCAATTGAAGCTGTACGTAACAATAATAAAATTGCAGAAGCAACGGTGTGTTACACTGGCGATATATTAGACGCAGGCCGGACGAAGTATGATATCAGCTATTATAAAAACCTGGCGAAAGAATTAGAGAATTCTGGAGCCCATATTCTTGGAATTAAAGATATGGCTGGCTTATTAAAGCCTGAAGCAGCATATCAATTAATTTCTACGTTAAAAGAATCGATTGACCTGCCAATTCATTTGCATACACATGATACGAGCGGAAATGGTATTTACTTATATGCAAGAGCGATTGATGCCGGAGTAGACGCTGTAGATGTAGCTGCTGGTCCGATGGCAGGGTTAACTTCACAGCCAAGCGCACAAACTCTTTACCATGCACTGGAAGGGCACGAGCGTCAGCCGAAGATAAATGTGGAAGCTTATGAACAACTTTCCTATTATTGGGAAGGGATCAGAGAATACTACCGTGATTTTGAGAGTGGTATGAAAGCACCACATACAGAGATTTATATGCATGAAATGCCTGGCGGGCAGTATAGTAACCTTAAACAACAGGCGAAAGCTGTAGGTTTGGAAGATCGTTGGAATGAAGTTAAATCGATGTTCCGTCAAGTGAATGATATGTTTGGCGATATTGTTAAAGTTACGCCATCGTCAAAAGTGATTGGTGATATGACATTATTTATGGTACAAAACAATTTAACAGAAGACGATATTTATGAGCGTGGAGAAACAATTGACTTTCCAGATTCTGTGATTGAATTTGCTCAAGGTTATATTGGACAACCGTATCAAGGATTTCCGCCAGAGTTGCAACGAATTATCCTAAAAGGGAAAGACCCAATAAAAGTGCGGCCTGGAGAGTTGTTGGAACCAGTTGACTTTACACAATTAAAAGAAACATTATTTAAAACCTTGGACCGACAGGTAACCAGCTTTGATTTAATCTCTCACGCACTTTATCCAAAGGTATTCATGGATTACCATAAATTCCATGATAAATATGGTGATGTGTCAGTATTGGACACCCCTACGTTCTTCTATGGCATGAAGCTAGGAGAAGTAGTTGAAGTAGAAATTGAACAAGGAAAGACATTAATTGTAAAGCTCGTTTCTATTTCAGAACCAAGAGAAGATGGGACGCGAGTCGTATACTTTGAGCTAAATGGACAGACAAGAGAGATTGTTGTAAAGGATCAAAGCATTCAATCTGAAGTCGAGATGAGACCAAAAGCTGATAAAAATAATGAAAAACATATTGGTGCTACGATGCCAGGGACAGTTATTAAAGTACTTCGTCAGGCAGGGGAACGTGTCAATAAAGGTGACCACTTATTAATCAATGAGGCAATGAAAATGGAGACAACAGTGCAAGCTCCGTTTACGGGAGTCATTAAACGAGTGAATGTAAAGGATGGCGATAGTATCGCGGTTGATGACTTACTTATTGAATTTGAATAAATCGCGTCTCTATAGCGAACAAAGGCGCGGGGCGCCCGTTTAGCAACGTAGCGAATGAAACGAATCAACTAAAGATAAAGGAATCATGCCACTAAAAACAGGGGTATGCCGATGTCTGAGCGGCAAGCCCGTTTTTAGTCGGCCTTCCTCTTTGTGACGAACCGATGATGACTTATCGTAGGGCGATTCGTGAAGTCGCATCGTTGCTGGGCTCATGAGCCAGACGTGGCTATTCAGTTATTTCGTTATCTCCAAGCACCTAAGTTTATACTTTCTTATTCTTTAAAAAAGAGCAGGTTTCCTGCTCTTTTTTGCATTTTTCTTTTTGATGTAATCCAAGCTTTTAAGAAGTTTGGATATTTGACTTGTTATCTTCCAACTGCTTTGCGTATTTTCCACTTCGGGTCGCCTGGAGAATAAAGTAGGTTAACATTCCAAAAAATAGCGAAATGACAAGCGCATGCATTAATGCTGTAGCTAGATGCAAATGAGTAAATATGACCAAAGCACCAAAAAATACTTGTAAAGTAATTAAAATCATGACTGTCCACCAGCCCCAGTACATTAATTTATTATTCTTATAGTGACGAAGCATTCGAAGAGAAAGTGTAATCGTCCAGATAAATAAAATACCGGCGGCTAGCCTATGCCCCATTTGAATCCATTGTGGCCCAACATAATTAGAAAATGCTAACGGAGCTTCGTTATTGCAAAATGGCCAGCTTCTGCAAACTAAATTTGCTTCTGTATGCCGAACCAAAGCCCCTGTATAAACAACGAGCATGGTGTAAATCGTAAGCCCATAAATCTCAAGCCGATGAGATTTTTTAATGAATAATGATTTTGCATCGAATTTTTTATCTACCTCAAAAATAAGTAGCATTAACAGAAATACTGCCGCAAACGATATCAAGGAAATTCCAAAATGAGCAGCAAGGGCAAAATCAGATTGCCCCCATACAACAGCGGCAGCGCCAATAAGCGCTTGTAATACTAAGAATAGTACCGAAAGAACCGATAGAAATTTAACCTCCCGAATATGGCCAATCTTTATCCACGCTAATACTGCTAAGCCTACAACTGCGAAACCAACTACTCCAGTAACTAAACGGTGACTTAATTCAATAATTAGTTCTGGTGATATCTCTGAAGGAATCCATTCACCTTCACATAAGGGCCAACTATTGCCACAGCCATCTTCTGATCCGGTTTTTGTTACAAGGGCTCCACCGAGTAACACAAATGTCATACCAAGTGTTGCTACGATAGATAACCATTTTAAGCTTTTTATCATATAAATGCCTCACTTTATGCGTTTTATTCTCTCTAAAGTTGTCTTAACTAGATTGCATCAACTAAGAACATGGTAGACTCACTTTTCGATTATCCGATCATGAAGGAACCACATCACTATGAATATTAGGAATAAATAATTCATAAAAAATGGCCTGTAATCTTTGCTTTCTTCATATTTTCACCATATCGGTGCTGAAAATTTCTATTACATATCTACTCGTATTATTCCATTTCCAGGTAAGGGGAAGCTTAATAGAGCTTATTACAGACAAAAATAATCTTTTTTTAGATTACGAAACATGGTGGCAATTAAACTTTTACTTTACCAAATTATAAAAAGCGATCCCGTCTTGAGGCTAGACAATGACGTTTTAAGGGATAGATAGAAACAAAGTGCCCTTTTTAAGTTATTAGCTTACTATGTATATATCCTTCTAATTTTTTAAATCGCTGATAGATTTATCATAATATTAATGTTGCCTAAAAAGCAAAGAATTGATTATAAATAGTTCAATATGCCACAGAATTGTTACAGTTTCGATTGAATTATATTATCGTACATACAATAGATTACATGTATGCCAACCGAATCAATCGTAACATGAATATGAGCGATTTTCACTATAATAATAAAAAACGCTTGCATTGTTCTCATTTGTTTGCTAGAAATAGTGTAGGGGATTTTGTTGCAGCTGTTAGATAGTGGTAAAAGAAAATGCGTACATAGGTATTTTATTTGTTAATTTAAAATAATTCGCAACTGTAACAAATGATTCACAAAAATGTCACAAAAAATTACTTGAATTGAAGTAGAATAGGCATGAGGGGGTTTTTGCAAATAGCTGTTAGATTGTAGAAATATGCCATGATACAATTGTGTTTTTGAGTAACACTGCCGTAACTCTCTTTTGTGAGCAAGTATCATTATTTCTGCATAGGCATAAAGGGGGGGAAGGGATGGAAAAAGTAGAAACAGCTACTTCGCAAGTTGTTACTAATACTTCATTGGCTGAGGAAAAGAAATCGAATTCTTTACTAGCCGATATTAAATCATTGATTAAAATAGGGATTATCAACTCCAATTTAATTACTGTATTCGCTGGTTTTTGGCTGGCAACTTACTTTAGTGGGTACTCATTTTCTGATTATATTGGCACGTTTATTATTACTATGTTAGGAAGCGCTTCGGTAATTGCGGGAGGATGCATGTTAAATAATTGGTATGACGTTGATATTGATCCGATTATGAAACGAACGAAAACGCGACCAACGGTAACTGGCACAATTTCACTTCAAACTGTACTTGTGCTTGGTATAATAACATCTTTTATCGGCTTTATTCTCCTGCTATTTACAACAATACAAGCAATGCTGTTTGCATTTATCGGCTGGTTTGTTTATGTGGTTTTGTATACGATGTGGTCAAAAAGAAGATATACCTTAAATACTACGATTGGTAGCTTTTCTGGAGCTGCTCCTCCGCTGATCGGTTGGGCTGCGATAGATCCAAATTTCCACATTGTTCCACTTGTATTATTTTTAATCATGTTTATATGGCAAACGCCGCATTTCTTAGCATTGGCAATGCGAAAGAACGAAGAATATAAAGCCGCAAAAATACCCATGCTTCCTGCAGTACATGGTTTTGAATTTACAAAACGGCAAATTGTCATTTATATCGCATGTTTATTACCACTGCCATTTTATTTAGCATCCTTAGGAACAACATTTGTTATGTTGGCAACTTTACTTAACGTTGGGTGGTTAGTGCTTGGGATCAGTGGTTTTTATATGAAAAACGATATTAAATGGGCAACTATTATTTTCGTTTATTCCTTGAACTATTTGACCATCTTCTTTTTAATGATGGTTGTTGTAACGTGGAACTCACCATTCTAGTGATCTTGTCCTTAATGAATTTATATATAAGGAGCATCAAGAAAAGAAAGAGAGGTATGGATACATGAAAGGTTGGATGGGAAAATTTAAATTTGTATTCCTTTTAAGCTTTCTTACCATTTTCCTTGCGGGATGTGGGAAGGAAAACTTAACAGCTCTTGTACCAAAGGGGTATGGTGCAGAGTCTTCCATGAATTTAATTATTCTTTCAACAGTAATTATGACATTTGTATTTATTGTTGTTCTTTCTGTTTATTCGATAGCGATTATACGCTTTCGTAAAAAGAAGGGACAGGAGGGGTACATTCCAAAACAGGTGGAAGGTAGTAAAAAACTGGAAACCATTTGGACAGTAATACCGATTATTTTAGTTTTGATCCTTGCAGTACCAACTGTTGCTGCAACCTTTGATTTAGCCGATGAGTCCGGCAAAAGTGATCATATCAATATTGATGTGACTGGAAATCAATATTGGTGGCATTTTAGCTATGCAAATGAAGAAATTCAAACAAGTCAGGATTTATACATCCCAACTGGCAAAAAGGTATATTTGAATATGAAATCCTCAGATGTTATTCACTCTTTATGGGTACCGAGTATCTCGGGTAAAATGGATGTGAATCCTGAAAACGAAAACACGATGTACATCGAAGCAAATGAAGAAGGGGTTTATTGGGGCAAATGTGCGGAATTATGTGGTCCATCACACTCACTTATGGACTTTAAAGTCATAGCGGTTAGTCCGGAAGAGTATGAGCAATGGGTATCTGATATGCAAGCTGTTGACCCTGAGGAAGAGCCGCAAGATGCTGTAGCTCAAGATGGAAGAGAAGCAATGGATGCGAACAATTGTTTGAGCTGCCATGCGATAGGTTCATCACCAAATGCTGTTGGTCCTAATTTAACTAACTTTGGGGATCGTACAAAAATTGCTGGCTACCTTGAAACAAATAAAGAAAATCTGGTCCAATGGTTATTAGACCCAGAGTCTATAAAACCGGGCAACTTGATGACAGGTAAATACCCTAAACTATCTGAAGAAGAAGCGGACAGCATTGCAGAATATTTGCTGCAATTAAAGCCATCTGAAATAACTCCAGAGAGTGCGGGTAACTAATTAATAAAGGGTGGAAGATTTTAAAGGGAGGTTTATAATTTGAGTATTGCAGCTGCTCAAAAAAGAGGCTTCGGTGCTTTCCTATGGGATTACTTAACGACAGTTGACCATAAGAAAATAGCCCATCTATATTTAGTTGGCGGAGGATTCTTCTTTATCCTCGGTGGGCTCGAGGCTCTGTTTATTCGTATTCAATTAATTGCGCCTGAAAACGACTTTATTAGTGCAGGCTTATATAACGAAATGTTTACCATGCATGGAACGACAATGATTTTCCTTGCCGCAATGCCTTTGTTATTAGGATTAATGAACGCGGTGATGCCACTGCAAATTGGTGCACGCGATGTGGCGTTTCCGTTTTTAAACTCATTAGGGTTCTGGCTATTTATGTTTGGAGGCATTCTTTTAAATTGTAGTTGGTTTTTAGGTGGAGCACCAGATGCAGGATGGACTGCTTATACACCATTATCTGCAGTATCACCGACTCATGGCGTTGATTTTTATGTGTTAGGCCTACAGATTTCTGGTGCAGGTACGTTAATGGGTGGAATTAACTTCTTAGTAACGATCGTTACAATGCGGGCACCAGGAATGACGTATATGCGTATGCCGATGTTTACATGGACGACATTTGTTACAAGTACACTTATTTTATTTGCATTTCCTGCATTAACGGTAGGCTTGTTTTTATTGATGTTTGATCGTATGTTTGGATCGGCATTTTTTGATGTTGCTTTAGGGGGAAACTCTATCATTTGGCAACATTTATTCTGGATTTTCGCTCACCCGGAAGTTTATATTTTGATTTTGCCAGTATTTGGAGTGTTTAGTGAGGTTATACCAACATTTTCCAAGAAGCGTTTGTTCGGTTATACGTCAATGGTTTTTGCAACGATGTTAATTGCTTTCTTAGGTTTTATGGTTTGGGCACACCACATGTTTACGGTTGGTTTAGGTCCAGTAGCGAATGCGATCTTTGCGATAGCAACGATGGCGATTGCTGTACCAACTGGAATTAAAATCTTTAACTGGCTAGCAACGATGTGGGGCGGAAGTATAACGATCAATTCAGCTATGCTATGGTCTTTAGGTTTTATACCATCGTTTACAATTGGTGGTATGACAGGTATTATGCTTGCATCTGCTGTGGCTGATTACCAATACCACGATTCGTACTTTGTTGTAGCTCACTTCCACTATGTTATTGTTGGTGGGGTTGTATTTGGTATTTTTGCGGGATTGCATTATTGGTGGCCAAAAATGTTTGGCAGAATATTAAATGAGAAACTAGGAAAAATAGGCTTTTGGTTATTTTTTATCGGATTTCATTTAACCTTCTTTATTCAGCATTTCTTAGGTCTTATGGGAATGCCGCGACGCTACTGGGTATTCTTGGAAGATCAAGGCTTAGATACAGGGAACTTTGTCAGTACAATTGGTACGTTCCTAATGGCAATTAGTGCAACCATATTTTTAATTAATATTATTTATACCTCGGTTAAAGGAGAAAAAGCATCTGCAGATCCGTTTGATGGGCGTTCGTTGGAATGGGCAATTTCATCTCCGCCTCCATATTACAACTTTAAGCAATTGCCACTTGTACGTGGTCTGGATCCTTTGTGGGTGGAAAAAATGGATGGTAAAGATAATTTGGCACCTGCAGAGCCGCTTGGTGACATCCATATGCCAAATAGTTCAATATTGCCTTTTACCATGTCTTTCGGCTTCTTTGTTGCAGGGTTTGGTTTCATTTATCAAACCGACCATCAGGCTTGGAATTTGGCAATATTTATCGGAATGGGAATTGCATTAGGATCCATGCTGATGCGATCATTAAAAGATGATCATGGATATCATATCAGCAAAGCAGAACTTGAAAGGGAGGCGGACTAATATGAGTCACGATCATTCCTTAAATCCAGAAACAATGCCAGAAGATCCAGCTAAGGCTACATTAGAAGGAAAAAATAAATTTTTTGGCTTATGGTTCTTTCTAGGTGGAGAAACGGTATTATTTGCTAGCTTGTTCGGGACATTTCTGGCACTTCGTAACTCGACAGCTGGCGGTCCGAGCGGCGAGGATATATTTGGTTTAGAGCTTGTTTTTCTTATGACCATGTTGCTATTAACGAGTTCATTAACAAGTGTTTATGCCATGTATCATATGAAAAATAATGACTTTAAGAAAATGCAGTTATGGCTAGGAATTACCGCCTTTTTAGGTATTGGCTTCCTTGCTTGTGAAATTTATGAGTTCTACCATTATATTACTGAATTCGGATTTACGTTTAGGTCATCGGCATTCGGTTCAGCGTTTTACACGCTTGTGGGATTCCATGGTGGACACGTAGTTTTCGGACTAAGCTGGCTAATTGCATTAATGGTACGAAATGCAAAGCGTGGATTGAATTTGTATAATGCACCGAAATTTAATACATTCAGCTTATACTGGCACTTTATTGATGTTGTATGGGTATTTATCTTTACAGTTGTATATCTGATGGGGAAGGTGGGTTAATACATGATGGATAACACCAATACCAATTCATTTCAAAAGCAAAAGAATAAAGAAGAAATGAAAAAGCAACTGATTACATTTGTGTTAATGATTGGTTTTACCATTTTTGCCTTTGCGATTGTAGCGACTAAAGCGATGGATAAGATGTTTGCTGTCCCATTATTACTCATCTTGGCGGTCGTTCAGGTTGGCTTCCAATTCTACTATTTTATGCATATGAAGGATAGAGGCCATGAATTTCCGTCCGTGATGATTTATGGTGGAGTATTTGCTGCAATGTTAACAATAGCTGCGTTAGTAGCTATTGTATGGTGGTAAATAAGGTCGGGGATTCCCGACCTTTTCCATTTCTGCGAATGTTTTGAAATTGTCAAATCTTATGGATGTCCGTAAATTTATAAATGTTATAATAGAAAGGACAATCCTTTTGAGGTGATTTTACATGTGGCTAGAACTACAAATTTTTGGTTTTCGAGCTTTATGGAGCCCCTATTTTCTTCTGTTCTTATTTGGGTTAGGGGTCGCCTATTTTCTCGTAACTGGTCCTTATCGACATAAATTCGGTGGGGAGGAGAAACCCACACACATGCAACAATTCATGTTTTTGCTTGCATTAGTGTTACTCTATGCAGTGAAGGGTGCGCCAATAGATTTATTGTCTCATATGATGCTTACAGCACATATGATGCAAATGGCTGTTTATTATTTAATTTTCCCGATTTTAGTAATTAAGAGTATTCCAGTGTGGATTTGGAAAAAATTTATTTATGCACCGATGATAAAACCGGTGTTTCAACTATTGACCAAACCACTTATTTCGTTACTATTATTTAACGGTTTATTTTCTCTTTACCATATTCCAGCAATATTCGATTTTGCTAAATCTTCGCAAATTGCACATACGTCTGTATCACTAATTATTTTAATTGCAGCGTTCATTGTTTGGTGGCCTCTTCTGTCGCCGATTAGAGAAATGGATAAAATGCGGCCGCTGTTAAAAATATTTTATATTTTTGCTAATGGTGTATTAATTACACCAGCTTGTGTACTAATCATATTTGCTGATGAGCCGTTGTTTGCTGCATATAGCCAAAATGGAGCATGGTTACAAGCGCTTGCGTTATGTGTTCCAGGAGATATTTTGGAAGGGATGGCTGTACAAATTAGTGGTCCAGAAATGTTCTCGCCGATGAGCACGTTAGAAGATCAGCAGCTCGGGGGAATCATTATGAAGATTATGCAAGAAATCACATACGGCATTATTCTGGCAAGAGTCTTCTTTAAATGGTTTACAGATGAAAGTTTAAAGGTGGACCCTATTGCTACAGAAGTGCAGCGTTCACAATGAAGTTTTTTGGACAAAAGATATAATGTGTTACGTATGCCAACACGGATATGCAAAACGGAAGAAGATTTCTAGCTTTTACTATTAAAATTGTGGAATAGTTGAAGGCGAAGGGAATGGAGTAGAACAAATTGTGGTTGTAATAAATCAAATTTGTTCTACTTCATTCCGTCAAGTTATAAAGCTTCACGAAAGGAAGCTGATTATACTATAATAAGCAGTGGTTCATAAGTCATAGAGTAAATTATCTCTTGTGGAAAGACTGTTTTATTTTACTAGACTTCTATAATGTAAAAAGCACAAATTGGATATGTAAAAAACAGCTATAATTTGCAACCAATATGCGTGGGGAAGGAGATTTTTTAATGCCAATTTTACCAACAATAAGTACTTTTTTTATTGTTTTAAGTGCCGTTTTTGTAGCAATTGGGTGGCGCTTTATAGCTAAAGGAGAAGCTGTAAAACATAAAAAAGCCATGATAACAGCTGCAGTTAGTGCAACACTGTTTTTTATTATTTATGTATCTCGAACAATATTTGTAGGAAATACTAGCTTCGGAGGTCCAGAGGACTTAAAAATATATTATACGGTCTTTTTGGTATTCCATATTATATTAGCTACCACTGGAGCCATTTTTGGTATAGTAACATTGGCTTTGGCATTTAAACGTAACATTCGTGTACATAGAAAGGTTGGACCGATAACTAGTGTGATATGGTTCTTCACTGCGATTACCGGAGTTGCAGTATACTTGCTATTGTATATTTTATATGAAGGCGGAGAAACAACAAGTTTAATCAAAGCCATCTTAGGAACATAAAAAAACGGGGAGTCAGATGACCTTCCCGTTTTTTCGTACTGATTTTCGTAGTTTCTTAATCTGGTGGAATAAAGTAGTCCTTAGATAACAGAACCGATAGATGAAACGTTAACCGTTCAGTTAGTTACTTAAATCTTTACATTCCATTTAATAATTCCTGCTTCTTTTGCTGAATTAAAAGCAATTAGAATTAACGGACCAAGTATAAATCCTAATATTCCCAGTAGCTTTAGACCGATAAACATAGAAATTAGTGTAGCTAATGGAGAAAGACCTATTTGCTGTCCCATTACTTTAGGTTCGACAATCCTGCGAATGGCGAGCAAGATGACAGCTAATATAGATAGCTGGATGCCTAGTGATGTATCTCCTGCCATAAACATAAATAATGCCCAAGGACCTAATATGACAATTGAGCCGATGATAGGGATTAAATCAATAATCCAAATAATTAATGACATAATAATCGCTACTTCTGGCGTAATAAAGAAAAGACCAACTAGTGTGACAGCCAAAATAATCAGGCTGACTAAAAACTGAGCTTTAAAGAACCCTAAAAATACATTTGTAATTCGATTATTCATAAACGATACTTTTTCTGCTGTTTCCTTTGTCATAACATGGTACATTTTTGCCTTTAGAAGTGGCAATTCCAGCATGAACAGAAATAACGCAATTAAGTAAACAATAAAACTAATTAAATATTGTGGGATAGAGGCAAAGAGTTGAGCAATTCGTTCTAATGTAATCGTTTCTTTTGCGGTTGTACTCAACGCATTGAGATTCGTTTCAATACTGGACGATACTTGTCGTACAAATTCGTCAGGCAAGTCATCTGTGTAATGTTGAAGTTGCCTTTCCCAATCTTGGTAAATTCTATTTAATTCATTAAAGTGTTGCGGAACATCTTCTACAAAATTAACAACCTGTGTAACTGCCCTAGTAATTGTAAAAGTTCCAACAACGCCAAGAACGATTAAAAATAATAAAAAAACAATCGTTACAGATATCTTTCGATTAATCTTTAGCTTTTTTTGCACTAGCCTTATAACTGGGTTCAACATAAGGGCTGTTACAAAAGCAACGATTAAAGGAATTGAAATTGGTACTACAAAAATGAATAACAGGATTAATAAAATAGTTAAAAAAATTAATGTCCAGTGACGTTTAGTTATATTGCGAAACAAAGTAATACGATGGCTCCTTTCATCATCAAACAGTTACGGTATACTTATAAAAAATATAGCATTAAATAACTCATTTGAACAGAAATATTTATTAAAATGGAAGAATATATTCTGGACGCATCATTTAAAGCAAATAAAGAGGTGGTTATCGGGTTTTTATCCTGCATATAAGGTGCTTGTAAGACTCCCATTTCAGGAGTTGGATAAATCTGTACTGCAATAAGTCTAAGTGGGGGATAACAGCACCTAAATGCCCTATTTCATAAGAGGCCTTTAGGACATACATACCATTACGGTACTAACAAGCCTTGGGGGGTGAATGAAAACCCCCACTGATGGAAGATTCACTTTATTGGGGGAGTAGTTTTCATTTCTGTAGCTAGCTGGTTATGTCTCTTCTTTTACATATTGGCTTATACCGAAAATAAGTTCTAGTAAACTCTCACTGTTTGAAAAGGGAAGGAGGGCTTTGCTGATCTGAAATAAGATTTGGACCGCAGCAACACAATGATCAAACGATCGTGTTAAAACAAAGAAAAACCGACTATCTTGGTAATAGGGAGTAGTCGGTTTGAATTAAAGCTTCAGCATACAAGCAGATGAATGGTTTCATTGCTTTAGCTGGTCAATTTCTGTTTTTAATTTACTGATAAGATTCTTAGCACGCTCCACTAAATCGTTTGGGAAATTTTCTTCTTCTCCATATTCAACGCCATGTGGATAGTAATGTTTGCCTAATAAAGGCGTCATTAGTTGAATGACGGCGTTTCCACGATCAACGTCACCTTCTATAGCGTAGCCTTGAACTCGAATATAGTATGTAATATTTTTCTCGTCAGAATCCATTCGATAATCATAGGTAACTCGCTCATAATCCCATTGCCCTGCCCGAATAAAAGCGTGTTTTGCCGTTACATGATCAAGCGGTTTTAAGTCAATCTTTACGTCTTCTAAGCCAGTATTTTCTAATTTCATTTTCCCCACCTCACCTTGTTATCCTCACTATACTATATTAGTATGAAATATAGCAACTTTCAATGAAAAAGGCATAGTTTATGCAAATATTTGCTCTATGTTCTATTTTTTATTATGATACAGTAAAATATTAGAGTAACTAGCATGATACTTTAAATGAAACATATATATCGTATAAAAAGGAGAAACGAATAATGCGATTTATACGAAATCTTTTACTATTAGCTGTAGTCGCCGTAGTCGGTTTTTATTTATTAGAAAGTAATGAAATATCACCACAAGAAACCATGCAAACGATTAGCGAGACTGTGAAGGAAAAGGAGCAATTGCTTAAAACGAAAAAAGTGCCGGAAGAAAGACCAGACATTGCTTTAGAGGGCGATATATTTCAATGGTATGGGAAGTCAAGTGGCCAATTACAAGAAGAACTTGGAGAACCAGTTAGAAAGGATCCAAGCGCTTACGGTTATACTTGGTGGGTTTATACAAATGAAAAAGACCAATATATTCAATTTGGAATTATGGATGGTACCATTCACACCATTTATGCTACTGGAAAAGGAACGAATATAAAACCTGTAGCTATTGGAGAAAGCTATGAAAAGGTGCAAAAACACTTCACATTTTCTGAAGAAGTAAATTATCGAAATGGGCTTGCCTCTTTTACCTTTAAACTTAATGCAAACGATAGAAAAACACGCCCATTAGTGAAAATTTCCGATTCTATATTTATGCAGCTTTATTTCGATACATTTCAACAGCAGTTATCCTCTGTGCGAATATTGGATATCAATACGTTATTAAAGCATCAACCTTATGAAATACAGTATAGAGGAGAGCTTCCTAAAAAGCCAAGCTTAGATGATCATCAGTGGGCAAAAATTGAAGCTGGAATGGAACGGCAAATATTTGATATCACGAATATCATGCGACAACAACGAGATAAAGAAAAATTGCAGTGGGAAAAATCAGTTGGTGAAGTTGCTTTTTTACACAGTAAAGATATGGCAGTAAATAAATATTTTTCTCATTCAAGTCAAGATGGGAGAGGGCTGAAGGAACGTCTTGACGAAGGAAAGGTTGCTTTTGTAGCAGCTGGTGAAAATATTGCGGCACAATATCCAGACGCTGCTGCTGCAATGGAAGGCTGGTTAAATAGTGAAGGTCACCGAGAAGCATTATTAAGTGAAAAATACACACACTTAGGTGTCGGCGTTTATCGTCTATACTATACACAAAACTTCTTGGCCAAGCCTTTTTAAGAAGTAAATTGGTCTATGGATTTCAGAGTTACGTAATTCTACCACATCACGATGTGGAAGGTGCCCATTCTGCTATTTAAAACAGAAGTTACCATGAGCGCCTAGCGAGATAAAACCGGCTAGAAGTAGTATTTGATGACTGCTTCTAGCCGGTTTTTAATTTGGGCTCTACAAATATTTGTTGGGGTTAAGAAATAATTCAGAAATAAAAAACACGTCAACTCCATTTTTGTTAAACTTGAATTACCACAAAACAAGTAAAGGGGTTGTTAGTAATGGAATTCTAACATTTCTTTACCTGATTTGGAAGGCTCAGTTATTTATCCCGCATATAAGATGCTGTAAACCCCCACTTCAGGAGTTGGATAATCTGGTGCTGAAAATAAGTCTAAGCGGAGATAACAGCACCTAAATGCCCTATTTCGTAAAAGGCCTAGGTCATACCCTTAGGCTACTAACAAGCCGTGGGGGATGAATGAAAACCCGCGCTGATGGAAGATTCACTTTACGAAAATGGTCGATATGTCTGCGCTCATTGCGATAAGCGTTTTTTACGAAAAAAATGAAGAGGCTGATTAACCGCCCACGAACAAAGGCGCAGGGCGCCCGTTTAGCAACGTAGCGAATGGAACGAATCAACTAAAGATAAAGGAATCATGCCCTGCAACCAGGGGTATGCCGACGTCGGGCGGCAAGCCCGTTTTTAGTCGGCCTTCCCCTTAGCGACGAACCGATGATGACTTATCGTAGGGCGCATTTCTAAAGTCGCCTAGTTGCTAGGCTCATGCGCCGGACGTGGCTATTCAGTTATTCCCTTATCCCAAAGCAACAAACTTTATACTTTCTTATCTTTGAACAAAGGCGCAGGGCGCCCGTTTAGCAACGTAGTGAATGGAACGAATCAACGAAGATTAAAGGAATCATGCAACTAAAACTGGGGTATGCCGACGTTTGGGCGGCAAGCCCGTTTTTAGTCGGTCTCCCTCTTAGGGACAAACCGATGATGACTTATCGTAGGGCGCATTTCTAAAGTTGCCTAGTTGCTAGGCGATGGAGCCGGACGTGGCTATCCGGTTATTTCGTTATCCCCAAGCACCTCATTTTTACTCCCTTTCATATCTTAAAAAAAGGGAGCGATTTCCGTGGAATGGCAGCAAGACAAGATAATAAATGAGAGCGAGCTATTTCTGTCTCACCCAACTTTGCCTTAGAACCTTAATTTGAGATTCATTATCCTGTCAAAAATTTGTTTAATCACAAGCGTTCATAATAGACATAAACTAATTAGTACATATGACTATGTGTAAAAGAGGTGAATTCGAATGAGTGATCGACATTTACACCCTTCAGTAACTGCTTTCAAGCAATTCATAAATAAACATCCGAAATTAATTGAGGATGTTCGAAAAAGTGGAAGACCGTGGCAAGACGTGTACGAAAAATGGGCATTACTAGGTGAAGATGATCCTTATTGGGACAAATTTAAACAAACGGATACAAACAAAAATAAAAGCAAAAAAGAACACAATCAGACGAATGAGAATAATAAGGAATTATTTAGCCAGCTATTAAAAATGGCAGAATCCATGGATTTAGATAAAATACAACGTCAAGTGGAGCAATTTAGCTCATCTGTTACTACGATTCAGGAAATTATTTCCCAATTTAAACAAACAAAGGATACGAAACAGCCAACAAATGAACGTATGGGGTGGTTTCGTGATTAAGGAGCATAAACATGGATCCGTTATGTTATAACTATTTAGAGCAGCACCCGGAGTTATTGCAATTTGTTCGGATGAATCCGGTCTGGTATCGCTATTTATCTCGGGACCCCTCTTTATTACCAGAAATGAGAAAGGAAGCCAAACATTTTTATGGGAAAACATTTCCTCAGCGAGTAGAGAGGGTAAACAATCACTTGCAAATGGTTAGAATGTTAATGCAGTTTGCTGGAGCAATGAAGGATTAAATATTTTCACATGCTATAAAAAATGGTACTATGAAGTGGGAGGTGTATAGGGTGATAGCGACAATGGACTATGTAGCAATCCTCGATCGTTCAGAGGAATTAGGAAAAATGATCTTGGATTCTGATGTCATGGAAGCCTATCGTCATTCTCAAAAAGAATTACATGAAGATAAAGAGGCTCAGAAGCTTGTTCAAGCTTTTTCATCCATCAAGGAGCATTACGAGGATGTACAGCGATTTGGCAGATATCATCCAGATTACAATACAATTATGAAGGAAGTGCGGAAAGTAAAGCGAGAAATGGATATGAATGACAAAGTAGCTTCCTTTAAAATCGCTGAGCGCAATTTGCAGCAATTATTGGACGAAATTAGTCAATATCTAGCATATAGCGTTAGCGAACAAATCAAAGTTCCTAAAGATGGCGCGGCTTTAAGTGAAAGTGGTTGCGGTTGTGGAAGTGGCGGCGGCTGTGGCTGTGCTGTATAATTGCTTTATTAGTATATCAATCCTTTATATATAGCAAATAGCGAATTGGATTGGAAAAAATGCTTTCCATGTGCTAATAACGGCTGATATGTGATCTAAAAAGGAGATGACAAGATATCTGTTAATGAATGGGATTACAATTCGCTCGCATTCAAACAACCATCTCTTCTCCTTTTTGGTCACATTATGAATATATACATAATCATCACCAATAATTTACATGATAAATAGTAAGTGAGGTTAAAAATAATGCGCACAAAACGTCAAGGCTTAATCGTTTGGTTCCAGCACATGAAAAATTTAAAACAAATCAAACGATACGGTCATCTATTGTATAGTTCCAAAAAATTAAAGTATGCTGTCATATACGTGGATCAAGAAGAATTAGAAAAAATCGAAAAAAAACTTTTGAAGTTTACATTTGTTTCTAAAGTTGATAGATCGTATAAACCATTTGTTGAAACAAACTTTGAAAATGCGAAACCAGATAAAGCAAAACAGTATGATTATAAAATGGGAATATAGGAAAGAGGGCTTGTTATTCCGCATATAAGGTGATGTAGACTCCCACTTCAGGAGTTAAATAATCTGTACTGCAACAAGTCTAAGTAGGAGATAACAGCACCTAAATGCCCGGTTCGTTCAGAGGACTTTAGGACATACTATTACGGTACTAACAATCGGTGGGAGATGAATAAAAACCCCCACGGATTGAAGATTCACTTTATCAGCAGAAAAAACATTGGATAAAGTTTGTTGCTTTATTTCACAAAAAGAAAAAACCTGCAGAAAAAGTTCTACAGGTCCTTTTGTTTCCTTATAAAGAAAACAAAAAGGCAAAGGGAGAGGAGAAACCGGAAGAAGAACTTATGGGGAAGTGTAAGTCTTCTCCGTTTAATGAAACAGCCAAAGTAATCTATAGCTGATTCATTACACTAGTATGGACGTTCCGATGAATAATATACATGTCTCCCCATTATTTTTTAATACTCTTGTTATTATTGTTCGTTTCCACGCTTTTGTGATAGGATAAATGTCGAATAATGGTAAACGTGGAGGTGAAGCAATGCGGATAATTGCTGGAGAATATAAGGGAAGACAATTAAAATCAGTTCCTGGCCATCTGACTCGTCCGACGACAGATAAAGTAAAAGAAGCAGTATTTCAAATAATGGGACCTTTTTTTGATGGTGGGGATGCCTTAGATTTATTTGCTGGCAGTGGTGGGTTAGGAATAGAAGCATTAAGCCGAGGAATAGATCGGACGATTTTCGTGGATAAGTCACCACAAGCGATACATATCATAAATGAAAATTTACAAAAGTTAAAGCTTGAGGAACGGTCTGAAGTATTTCGTGCAGATGCTTTTCGAGCCTTACAAGCAGCTGCTAAGCGCAGCTTTTCTTTCAAGTTAGTGTTATTAGATCCCCCTTACGGAAAGGTGAAGCTTGAAAAAATTCTGCAAAAATTATTGGACTTGGAACTGGTAGCTACGAATACATGGGTTTATTGTGAACATGATACATCTGAACAATTACCTGCTGCACATCCTCGTCTATCCATTGTCAAACAAGCGAACTATGGGGGGACAATTTGTATAACGATCTATAAAGTTAATTAGAAGGGAGCGCTTATCTTGACTAGATTGGCGATATGTCCGGGTAGTTTCGATCCAGTAACGTATGGACACTTGGATATCATTCAACGAGGAGCTAAAATTTTTGATCATGTAATTGTTGCTGTTTTTAATAATCAATCAAAAGATCCTTTATTTACAGTAAAAGAGAGGATGAAATTATTAGAAGAGTGTACAAGCCACTTACCAAATGTTACTGTTGATTCATCAAGCAGTTTGCTAATGGATTATGCGAAATCAAAAAATGCTCAAGCTGTTATACGTGGCTTGCGAGCAGTTAGTGATTTTGAATATGAAATGCAAATCACATCGATGAATAGGCAGCTTTATGAAGATATTGAAACTTTTTTTATGATGACGAATAATCAATATTCATTTTTGAGCTCGAGTATTGTTAAAGAAGTTGCAAAATATCGTGCTAATGTTAGTGACATGGTTCCCAAAGCGGTTGAAGAAGCGTTGGCACTTAAATTCAAATAATCATTCTCTCTCGTAGTTACATACAAAAAGAGATTGTTAATTCTTCTCCATTCGAATGAAATTTAAGAAGACCTCCCCCCTCAAAAAGAACAAATTTATTATCCGTAATTATTATATCGGGAAGATGAGGTGGGAGGTTTGTATCGATCCTCTCTGTTTAATCGAACAAAGGCGCAAGCGCCCGTTCAGCAACGTAGCGAATGGAACGAATCAACGGAGATAAAGGAATCACGGTGAGGTAACGAACCGATGATGACTTATCCGTAGGGCGCATTTCTAAAGTCGCCTAGTTGCTGGGCGCTGAAGCCGGACGTGGCTTGTCGCCAAGTCTTATGGCGGAAGCCTTTATTTTTCTTATACTATAAACCAAAAAATCTTATACTCCCTCTATATACGAACAAAGGCGCAAGCGCCCGTTTAGCAACGTAGCGAATGGAACGAACAACCAAAGATTTAGGAATCATGCCACTAAAAACAGGGGTATGCCGACGCCTGAGCGGCAAGCCCGTTTTTAGTCGGCCTTCCCCTTAGCGACGAACCGATGATGACTTATCGTAGGGCGCATTTCTAAAGTCGCCTAGTTGCTGGGCAATGGAGCCGGACGTGGCTTCGGTTATTTCGTTATCCCCAAGCGCCTAAATTTATACTTTTTTATCTCTTAAAAAAAGCATAGCCCCCTTGCTCGTGCATCCTTTATTACTTCTTATGAACCTATTGGTGGGAGTTATGATTATCCTATTTTTTTCTTCGATAGTATAA
Source organism: Virgibacillus sp. 6R (assembly GCF_001895305.1). Lineage (NCBI taxonomy): Bacteria > Bacillati > Bacillota > Bacilli > Caryophanales > Bacillaceae > Virgibacillus > Virgibacillus sp. 6R. Next base: position 4,376,517 of record NZ_CP017762.1, read on the forward strand.
AAGAATAATAGAAATTCCAACAAAGGATATGGTGAGCAATGGTCCGATGGCTGCCAAATTTTCCAGAATTAAAAGCCACAGGTTTTCAGGCACATCATGGTTTACCGGAACTACTTCCATATCAAAGACTTTCCTATCAATATACAAAGGCTTGTAGAACAAAATCGTTAATATACTAGCAAATACGCCATGAAGAATACGTGCAAAAAAATACGGAGCAAACCGGATATCGGTTTTTGCCAAAATACTTGCAACTTGTGCTTGCACAGAAAAACCATTAAAACCGAGAATGAAACTGACTAACACTGCTTGTACTAGCAACGTATCTTGAACAACAGAGATGCTTTGAACACCAATTGTTATTTCAAATAGGCCAGATAGTAATGGAAGCCCAAAATCTTTAGATATCGATGCGAAATTTAATAATTTTCCTAAAAAATGAGCTATAAATGTGGATATTCCGCTTAAGAAAAGCAATTTCGTTAATACGGAAAATAGAACGATAAATCCCCCGACCATTACTAAGGTTTTGACAGAATGAATGACAGCATCTCCTAAAACTTCCCCAAGTGGTCGATCATCATTCATCCTCGTCCGGTGCATCGCTGTAAAAGCTTTACGTACCGAATATTTGGATGATTCATTTCTTTTGTTTTGGTTTTTTTTGTCCTTCTTTTTTCCATAAAACCGCATGCAAATCCCAACAAATGTGTTACTTAAATAATGACATACTGCCAGCAATACTCCTAAAGAGCTATTTTGAAAAAAGCCTACTGAAATGGCGGCGAAAATAAATAGTGGGCTTGATGCATTTGTAAATGATACTAATCGCTCTGCTTCAATTCTCGTTAACTGCTTTTCTTCTCTTAGTCGTGCACTAATTTTAGCCCCTGTAGGGTAGCCACTCGCCATTCCCATAAACCAGCCAAAGCTGCCTACTCCTGGTATATTAAACAGAGGGCGCATAATCGGTTCGAATAGAATGCCAATAAATTGGACGACACCAAAACTAATAAGTAATTCTGCAATAATAAAAAATGGAAGTAAAGAAGGGAAAACTACTTCCCACCAAAGATTTAAACCACGTATACTTGCTTCTAATGATTGATCAGGAAATTTTACCAAAGAAATGGCGATCGATATAGTTATCATAGAAAGAAGGAGTGTTTTTAGTATTTGCGCCAATAGTGATGCCCCCTAAGATTTTACCTTACTCTGTACTTATTTAAATGTTAGTAGTAAAATTGGAATATCGTTTCATGCAAATAGATGTTTAGCTCGTCTTCTGTTTTTGTTTGTACAAGTATACTTAAATATACGCTTGTGCATAGTGATTTTATGCCACACAATTTCATAAGCATGCAAAATTGCCCAATAGCTGAATATGACACAGCGATTTATCTTGGGAGCTGGTTCTAAAGATTCTAATTTGCATTCGTGAGTCAACACCGTTTATCATGCGTTTACTATCTTAATAACTTGGTTCTTTACGGAAAATAATTGTGAAATAATATGGTACAAACGCATACATATTTGGAGTGGAATGTTAGATAGCTATTTTACGGATAAATAGTCAATTGTTCGTATGCGGGGGGTAGGAAATGAAGAAAAAACATATTGTTCATATATTGCTTGTTATATTAGCAGTATATTTTTTAGCAATATTTCAATTGCCATATTATATTTATAAACCTGGCAGTGCAGATGCACTTAATCCGATTGTAGAGGTGGAAGATGGTTACTCTAGTAAGGGAGATATGCATTTAGTAACGGTTAGTGGCGCTCAAGCAACTCCTATGCAGTTTCTACTGGCAAAAATATTGCCACATCATGATGTATTACCGATTGATGAAGTGTTTCCTGAAGGGATCACAGACGACGAATACATGCATGTACAGTTACAAATGATGGAAAACTCTCAAGAAGCTTCTACAGTAGTAGCTTATCAAGCAGCGGATAAACAGATTTCTATTGATTATAATGGCGTATATGTTGCCATGGTTGTAGAAAATATGCCGGCGGAAGGTAAATTGAAAATGGGTGATCGTATCATCCGGGTTGATGACAAAAAAATAACGCAAGCAGATGATCTACTTGATTATATCCAAACGAAGCGAGCTGGTGACACTATATCTGTGGAATTTGTCAGAGATGACGAAACAATGACAGAATCCATTACATTGAAAGAATTAAAAGACTTAGATAATAAGCCGGGGATTGGAATCCAGTTAGTAACCGATCGTGCTGTTTCTGTCGATCCAGAAGTAAAATTCTCCAGTGGCCAAATTGGGGGACCTAGTGCTGGTTTAATGTTCTCCTTAGAAATTTATGATCAGCTGACGAAGGAAGATATAACAAAAGGATATGAAATAGCTGGAACAGGAGAAATAGATTATGATGGCAATGTATACCGTATAGGTGGCATTGATAAGAAAGTTGTAGCAGCCGATAAGGAAGGTGTAGACATTTTCTTTGCTCCAAATGAACAAGGCAAAAAAGGATCCAATTATCAAGTTGCTCTTGAAACAGCAAAAGAAATTGAAACAGATATGAAAATTGTTCCAGTTGATACATTCGAGGATGCTATTACTTATTTAGAAGAATTAAAATAAATGTAAAAGACCTGCCCTTTTAGATAATTGTTGGAGGCAGGTTTTTTTATCCCGTATATAAGGTGCTGTAAACCTCCCACTTCAGGAGTTGGATAATCTGTACTGCAACAAGTCTAAGTGGGAGGTAACAGCACCTAAATACCCGATTCGTTTATCTAACAATCAGTGGGGAATGAATGAAAACCCCCACTGATTGAAGATTCACTTTATGATGAAACTGGAAGTATTTCCTGTATTGGTAAAACGGTTTAACTATTTATGGTTGCTGAAAATAGGAGGCTGAAGCTCTTGTTTGAGCATATTTTGTTTTTTTGCTGCAGGAAGGATACTGTAATAAGCATGACTTGCTCGTTCTTCCATCTCTAGCATCGGGTGCATGTGCCGAGTCATACTATGAATGAGTGGCGTTGGCAATTCTTTCTTACACTCGCGTAAGTATTTCTGTCCTTGTTTTGTAAATCCAAGAATCCGTATATAGGGTATTGCTGCTAAATTATGTAACATCTCCATGTCTTGTTTTTTTGTGTTAGTTAAAATATGTACAAACATACGTTGTAATCTTGTCCATGTATACCTTTTTGTTTTAAGTTTTTCCATCCAATCGTAAAAAGAATCTGCCTGTTTCGCTGTTTTTTTAATCCGCTGTTCTAATCCTTCATCAACACCTTGAATCGAAGCAAGCTCTTGTGCAGTCATTGTAGAAACCCGATAATGAAGCAATGGGAAATATGCTTCCCACGTATGCCAAGTTGAAGTAGTTTGTTTGTAAGCGGTCAATTGTTCATACGTTGGCTCTGGAATTGCATTGCGGATCGAGGGAGAAATCGCTCCTTCTTTCAGCATTGTTTCTCTAATACTTGTCGCGCTTGCTATGGAACCTGTAATCGTTGTATCATGATAGTCGCTTTGACTTCGTTGAATAGTAAGGGGTTTAATTGGCAAATGATAATCATAGATCGTTTTTACATAGCTAAAACCTAATATATTATTTGGTTGTGTTAAATTCCTGTAAGCTAGTCCAATTTGTTCATAAGCATTTTTACTTGCTTCAGGAAATGCTAAACCAGCATTCAAATTTAGTTTAAGAGCGTGGTTGTATGCTTCTAAATTGGCAGTCAATTGTTTATAACTATTCGTAAAAGAGGTTATCTCTCCTGATTCACTGCCGAAGCATATGCTGGAAACTTGCAAAGCATGGAGGGTAAGCACTGCTCCTTTTGCAAACCATTCACTACTTTGTACTGCAAATGCGTAAGGGAGTTCCACTACAATATCCACGCCACCTTGAAGAGCGGCGTATGTTCGATGAAATTTATCAATGATTGCAGGTTCGCCACGTTGCAGGAAAGGGCCGCTCATAACGGCAATTATGCAATCAGCTTTAGTAATTTTTTTTGCGCTTTGAACGTGATAAACATGTCCATTATGAAAAGGATTATATTCAACAATTAATCCACATGCTTTCATTAATACCAACTCCATGAAAAAGGATTTTGACTTAGTTAAACAGTGTCCACCACTATTTGTTGGACAAGTTAAGAATTTTTTCTAGACAGGTAATATGAGTAGAAGCCACTAATAGGGTGCAACACTTCGGAACGAAATGAATCATAGCTTCCCTTTATTTTATCAGAACAGGGCTATATTCGCATTAAGGATAAAATAATGGAATGCACCTTTTAGCCTCTAACTGTGATTTGTGACTTCATTCGTGCAAATTTCATAGGGGGTGTTTACCCTCTGTTCCATACTGGTTGAAAAATAAAACTATAGCATGATATTACTGCATGTTAAAGTGTGGTATAAAGACATACTAGTGTTTTCAGGTTTCCTATATGATATAGTGGAATGGAAGTGGTGAAGGAGGGAATTGTGTAAAGAGAATATGTTGACAAAACTCTTTTTTTCTTTTAAAATTACTCTTGTTGCCTTGAGGTGATAATGATGAAATTTGCATTAGCTCAGTTAAAGAAAAATGCTTATAAGGAACCTTTTACTTTTACAGACACGGAAGATGTTTCCGAACTGGAAGTAATGAACAACGATATTCGTCATATAGGTGAAGTCGAAGTTCAAGGAACGTGCTTTTTCCAAGAAGATAATGTTATTTTTTCCTTGCGTATTTTTGGTGAAATGGTGCTTCCGTGCGCGCGAACGCTAGTAGATGTTCGATATCCGTTTGATATTCAAACAGAAGAGATATTTACAACGTCTTTGTATAGAACGGAAGATGAAATTGATGCTGAAATTCACCCAATTGAGGGAGCGGTGCTTGACTTAACCCCTCTAATCAAGGAAAATATCCTACTAGAGGTTCCGTATCGCGTATTTTCAGATGAAATGAACAGCCAAGCGGATTGTATAACAGAAGGCAAAGGCTGGCAATTTATTTCAGAAGAAAAGAACGCAAACACAATAGATGAGCGTTTTAAAAAATTGGAAACATTGTTTAAAGACAATGATAAGAACAAATAAGTTTGGTTCTTATCTTTCTATAAAGGAGGTGTAAGTCATGGCAGTACCTAAAAGAAGAACTTCAAAAAAAGTAAAAAATCAACGTCGTACACATAAAAAATTACACGTACCTGGCATGGTGGAATGTTCAAATTGTGGAGAATTAACAAAACCACACCATGTATGTAAAGCATGTGGGCACTATGATGGGAAAGAAGTAGTAAGTCAGTAAATAAAACAATCATTTGTTAAATTGATGAAGCAGCGAGCTGAGAAACAATCTCCTTTGATTCTCGGATCTTATTCATTCTAGAATTAAATGCTATTAAAAAGTAGGTCACCAAAAGTGGGCTGCTTTTTTGCATAAGAAATGATACGACGCGTGCCTTTTTAAAAAGTAGCTTGCTTTTTCAAGGGAACTTAAGATTTTAGTCTTTGTTCTACTTTTAGCGGGGATAAAGAGAAGTCACCTTTCCACGTATAAGGTGCTGTAAGACACTCACTTCAGGAGTTGGATAATCTGTACTACCACAAGTCTAAGTGGGAGATAACAGCATCTTAAATTCCTTTTTCGTAACCGGCATTTAGGTCATACCATTACGGTACGAACAAGCCGTGGGGGGGTGAATGAAAACACCTACAGAATGAAGATTCACTTTATCGCGTGCGTTAAAGTTCCTGTTTGTACGTCACTAACCGATTGCGTTCGTTTTTGTTTTTTGTATAGTATTCTTATTTTACTTTTGAGAGACTCTTGTAAAGCGTTTCGGATCGTTTAGCTGCTCACATGTTAACCTTTACCTCCTGATTATCTCCTCCTTTGTTTTGTAGTTAAAACTTCTCCAAATTGTATGTCGGTAAATAATGATTTAAACTTTTGTCACTTCAGCGGGTAGAAATGAATAGCTGTCGATAAGGAAATAATCAAAAATCTAATAAAAAACATAAACCTTTTAGTCTATCACTCCTAGTTTTTGCATACATTGATAGCAAATGTATAAGGAGGGGTGTTATGAGTGTAACAAGGCAAGATGCTTGGACGAAAGATGAAGATATCCTACTAGCAGAAACCGTTCTACGTTATATAAAAGAAGGGAAAACACAATTAGAGGCGTTCAAGGAAGTAGCTCATAGACTGTCTAGAACTGCTGCAGCCTGTGGGTTTAGATGGAATGCCACCATTCGTAAGCAATATCAAAAAGAGGTGCTAAAAGCGAAAGAGGCGCGCAAGAATGATAATATCAACTATAGCTGGTATGTTTCAGAGCCAGGTCACCATGATCCGCTTGAAACAGTCATTTCCTTACTAGAAAAGATAAAGGCTGGCAATGAACAAATTACATCGGAGCATTTGGACGATCACACGGAACATATGAAGCATTTAGAGAAAGAAAATGAGGAATTAAAAAACGCTTTGCTTCGCTACGAGAAAGCTTGGAAAGAGATAGGGGACTTATGGAATTCGGTTGTGTCGGAAAGAGAAATAAAGAAAGAGACGTGTGAGTAATTTTTTCATTTTTTCAGTGCAATTTATATTAAATCATGTACATGAAAAGAGAACGAAAGACATGAATAAACAAAAATTCATGTCTTTAATTCTTGATCCGGATTGCTCTTAGTCCGTTGTTTGAATTTCTTTAACTCCTTCGGGCATCCAAATAAGTGGATTCTCCCCTAAATCACGCTCCATTTTGTATTGGGCCTTTTGGAAACCCATTTTTTCCCAAAAGCCATGAGAATTAATGCGCGGGTTTGTTTTAATTGGTAGCTGATAGCTTTTAGCAAAATCAACTAATGCTTTTCCATAGCCTTTGCCTTGATACTCGGGCAGAACCTCTAATTTCCATAAAGTTAAATAATCCTGAGGTGGGTCAAAATAAAAATCATACTTTTGTTTTACTTTATAAAGGCTCATTCGAGCAATTAAGCTGTCCCCAATATAAATCCCGTAGAACGGAGAGTCACTTTGATTTTCCACCAGATTATTTTCTAAATCTTCCAACATAGATAACTCTTGGTTTCCGTATTCTTTAAAGCGCTTAAATTTCTCCAATGTTTTATAATTGATCATAAGTTTTTCAACTTTCACCTTATCCATCATCCTACCCCCTTGCCAATATAAATCATCTGTTTTTGTAGAATTATTTTGGCTTTTCTATGTATTTATTATAATATAAATAAGACGAAGATCAAAATAAAGTGAAGCGCATTTACGTAGGTTTTAATTTGTGAAAATGTTCATTTAGTTATATATAAGAAGTGTAAATTAGTAGTTTACCCATCCGTATTTAAAGATGCAAATTCTCTCGCATATAAGGTGCTGTAAGACTCCCACTTCAGGAGTTAGATAATCTGTACTACCACAAATCTAAGTGGCACCTAAATGCCCTATTTCGTAAGAGGTCTTTAGGACATACCCTTAGGCTACTAACACTCAGTGGGGGATGAATGAACACCTTGAGTGAAGATTCATTATATCGGAGGTATGAGACAATCGTGAAAAATGGAATTATATATTTGACTGCATTTTTTATTTCAATACCTTTTATGGCGACATGGCTTACCTATCTTTTTAGTTATAAACTGACACAAAAACAAATAAAATCTTTTCATCTGGCAGTATATTGGACAACCCCGTTGTACTTGATAGCTGTGACTTTAATGGTAGAAATGATTATTGGAGTATCGATAGCTGGAGTAATCATGATTTTACTACTTATTTTGTTAATCGGAATTCTTTTTTTGCAATGGAAACAACAAACGGAAGTGCTCTTGTTCAAGGCAATAAAATTAACGTGGCGGATTTCATTTTTAGCGTTTGGTTTGTTATATGGGATGCTCATCATAACTGGAATTTTACAGCGGATCTTTTTTAATATCTGATTTTCAAACAGATCGCATGAAATTTTAAAATTTTTTAGGTACAATACATGAAGGACATTACATATAAAGGAGCATGAATCTATGCGGATCGAACCTATCAAATTAAAGCAACAAAATAAATTAATCGAAGACTATCGGAATAATGAGCCGAGCATTCAGCCATTTTTTGATTATCCCGCATTTGGTGAATGGGAGCATAGGTATCATGATCTGCAAAAAAGAACGTTTAAACGTCAGGAATTATGCGATTGTTTACAAATGATAAATAGCCAATGGAAGGCGCCGGAAGCAACGCGAAAAAATATTGATAGATTGCGTCATCCCGAAGCTGTAACGGTTATTGGGGGGCAGCAGGCCAGTCTGTTGTCTGGTCCTTTGTATACGATTAATAAAATTATTTCCATTATACATTTAGCGAAACAACAAGAAGAAGAGTTGAGAGTTCCAGTAATCCCTATTTTCTGGATAGCGGGTGAGGATCATGATTTTGCTGAGGTAAATCATGTTTATTTGCAAGAGGAACAACAGATGCAAAAATATGTATTAAAACAGCAAGTGCGTTCTAAAACAGCTCTATCAGACATTCGAATTGATCATGATAAAGCGAAACAATGGCTAGACGAGCTGTTTGAAAAATTAACAGAAACAAACCATACAAAAACATTATATGATGAAATGAATAAATGCTTAGCTTCCTCTCTTACATACGTTGACTTCTTTGCCAAGCTTATTTATCATTTTTTCCCAGAAGAAGGCTTAGTATTAATGGATTCTGGCAATAAATCCATCCGTCAATTGGAAAGTGATTTCTTTGTGGAAATGATTGAAAATCAACCTAAAATCAGTGAATCGGTATGTGATTCATTAGAGCAATTACAATCTTTAGGTTACACTATAGATTTATCAGTTGCACCGTCAGATGGTCATTTATTTTATTATCAGGATGACGAACGAATATTACTGCAACGCACAGACACAGGCGAATGGATAGGCAAACAAAACGAGGTTCATTTTACAACAGAACAGTTGAAACAAATTGCTAAACTAACTCCTGCGCAATTGAGTAATAATGTAGTTACCCGTCCGTTAATGCAAGAAATGCTATTTCCAAATCTTGCATTTATAGCTGGCCCTGGAGAAATCGGTTATTGGTCTGCGCTAAAGTCAGCTTTTCATCAATTGCAAATGAAAATGCCACCCGTTGTACCGAGGCTTTCTATATCGGTCATTGACCGCACGATTGAAAAGGCATTGCATGATTGCCAAATGAGCGCTGAGCAAGTGATTAATGGAAGGGTAGCGGATGAAAAAGAGGCTTGGCTAGCAAATACATCCTATCCTTCTATAAAACAGATTGCCCAAGAGGTACAAGAGCAGATAATCGACGTGCATGCGCCGCTAAGAGAATTGGCCGCATCCATGAGAGACGATTTAGGCGCGATAGCTGAGAAAAACCTTAATTATATACAAGACCACATCCAATACTTGGAAAAACGCTTAGTGAAAGCTTGGCAATGTAAACATCAAAATGATTTAGCGAAGTTTGATATACTCCAATGCGTCTTACACCCCGAAAATGGATTGCAGGAACGCATCTGGAACCCGTTACCTTGGTTAAATATCTACGGGATATCATTTGCAAGCAGCTTACTCCGGCATTCATATACCTTTCGCAACTCCCACTATGCGGTATACCTATAGGGATATAATACGAAGGTTTTTATCGTAAAACTTCCACTTCAAGTGTCGGAGGTGACAAAGAAATCACGTGTGGGTAACGGCATCTAAATTTCCGATTCGCTTAGGTTGGCTGTGATGTGAGGAGCTATTGTAATAGAATAGCTACGTTAGCGACACACTCCACACAGAAAAAGTGTATTCTCTTTTTCAAGGGAACTTATGATTTTGACCATTCTTCTACTTCTAATTAGTAAGATAGAAGAAAACCATGTAACTAGTTGTATGGTCTGCCCTTCAAGCTTATGAAGTGCATTCCAAAAGGGTAAATGGGAAATCCAACTGTAAAATCAACTGCCTGATCCTGTTCAGAAGCCTTTAGGTCTAATTTTTGCAGTACAAAATCATGTATGGATAGCCGTCTAAATGGAAGCTTCCCATCCCCCCCACTTTAAATAAAAAATGAGCGAAAAGACTGTCATAGCAATGAAGGCAGTCTTTTTTTGTTAGCAATAAAATAGTTCTTATTTCCTAATTTTTAACCAGTGCAAGCAATTTTTAAAAAATTGGTGGTGAATAGTGGGGGGATGTGGTAATATAGGGAATACGAAGGTGGGGCGGACTATATGTTTATGGGTGAATTCCAACATAACATTGATACGAAAGGCAGAATAATTGTCCCTTCCAAGTTTCGCGAACAGCTTGGAGAAAGCTTTGTCGTGACTCGAGGATTGGATCAATGTTTATTTGTTTACCCCATGACTGAATGGAAAATATTAGAAGAAAAACTAAAAAAGCTCCCACTAACGAAAAAAGATGCCAGAGCGTTTACACGATTTTTCTTTTCTGGCGCAGTTGAATGTGAAATTGATAAACAGGGTAGAATAAATATTCCGCAAACATTACGAAATTATGCAGCAATTGAGAAAGAATGTGTTGTTATTGGTGTTTCGAATCGAATTGAAATATGGTCGAGTGAACATTGGGATTCGTATGTTACCGACTCTGAAGAATCTTTTGCAGAAATTGCGGAGAACTTAATGGATTTTGATATTTAAAGCTATTACAGTAGCTTGCTTGAAAAAGAAATGGGTGTTTATATGTTTGAACATAAAAGTGTTTTAAAAGAAGAGACGATTCAAGGACTTGCTATTAAAGCCGATGGCGTGTATGTCGATTGTACGCTTGGTGGTGGCGGTCACTCAGAAGCAATTGCCTCGATACTTGGAGAGAATGGGCTATTACTTGGTTTTGATCAGGATATTCTTGCATTAGAGGCTGCAAAGGATCGTTTGCAGGCATATAAGAATCGTATGAAGTTCATTCATGCTAATTTTAGTCAACTTGAAGCGGTGTTAGCTAAAGAAAATATTAGTCAGGTTGATGGTGTTCTATTTGATTTAGGGGTTTCCTCTCCACAACTTGATAGAGGGGAGCGCGGCTTTAGTTATCAACATGATGCGAGATTAGATATGCGTATGAATCAACAACAAGAATTGGATGCCTTTCGTATCGTTAACGATTGGTCTTTTCAGGATTTGGTGAAGATTTTCTATCAATATGGTGAGGAAAAATTCTCCAAACAAATTGCTCGAAAAATAGAAGAACGTAGAAAGACAGCCCCCATTGAAACCACGTATGATTTAGTTGATATTATCAAAGAGGCAATCCCTGCCCCTGCTCGACGTAAAGGCGGTCATCCTGCTAAACGTGTATTTCAGGCATTAAGAATTGCGGTAAACGATGAGCTCGATGTGTTTAATGACGCCTTACATCAAGCGGCAAAGGTAATCGGTATAAATGGGCGAATAGCAGTAATTACCTTTCATTCGTTAGAGGATCGCCTTTGTAAACAAGCTTTTAAAAAATGGAGTACAGATAAAGAAACCCCACGTCATTTACCGATATTGCCAAAAGAAAACGAAGCACCATTTCGCTTAATAACCAGAAAGCCAATTGTTGCCACTTCAGATGAGTTGGATGAGAATAGAAGGTCTCGATCTGCCAAGCTTCGCATCGTAGAAAAAGTAGGCGAATGGAGAGATGAATTTACTTATAAGGAAGGGTGGAGGAAATAATGAGTGCAAATCATGCAAGAAGTTGGGAACAGATAAAACCGCAAAGAACCCCTAAACGTGAACAAACGAACCCTGTAAAAGTAGCCAAGCAAGGCTGGATAACAAAAGGGGAAAAAATCCTTTATTCGATTATTGGGCTATTCATTGTAGTGGCTTGTATTTACATGGTTTCATTTGCTTCTTCCACAGACTCGATTAATCGTGACATGCAAGAATTGGAGAGTAAAGTAAAGGCACAACAATCCGAGAATGATCTATTATCAGATGAAATCAAAAAACTAAGTCGTCCAGAACGAATTATTGAGATTGCGAAGAAAAACGGCTTACAAGTTCAGGATGCAAAGGTTAGGCAGGCACAATCTATCGATTAATTTCATTCAAGGAGAACGGATAGGTTATGAGGAAAAATAAAACAACGCATTTTATGGCAGGGATTTTTATCATCCTTTTCGTCGGCATTTTTTTAACTTTATCGGGAAGGTTTCTCTATATTCAAGCAACCGCAGAAATTGACGGTGTTTCTTTAAAGAAGTGGGCAGATAAACAGCGTACGTCTACTTATAAACTGCCTGCAGAACGCGGGAAAATCTATGACAATAATGGAATGACACTCGCTTATGATCAGCCGAGCTACAGAATCTTCGCCATTGTTCAAGAAGCTTATTCGGACGGTGCGGAAGAACCAAGGCATGTGAAAGAACCACGAAAAACAGCTGAGCAATTAGCTCCTTTATTGGATATGAAGGAAAGCGATATAGAGAAACGCTTACAGGAAGGGATTGATAATGATCGCTTCCAAGTAGAGTTTGGAAATAAAGGTAGACAGCTTTCCTTGCAAAAGAAAGAGGAAATCGAGGAACTGGAATTACCGGGAATTCATTTTAAGGAAGAGACTGTTCGGGCATATCCAAATGGTACCTTCGCTTCACAAATCATCGGATTTGCGAAAGAGATGGAAAGAGAGGGGAAAGAGGAGAATGCTACGACGCAACAATTAAAAGGTGTCACTGGTATTGAAAAGGAAATGGATAAACACTTGCGTGGAAAAGATGGCTACATTGCTTTTCAACGGGATAAATATAATAAAAAATTGCTCGATCCGAAAGAAGTAGTCAAAAAAAATGAGGATGGCGGAAACATTTATTTGACCATTGACCAAAAAATTCAAACCCTACTGGAGGATACATTGACGCAAGTTGAAAAGAAATATGAACCTGAACGTATTTCTGCTGTTGTTATGAACCCAAAAACGGGGGAAGTTATAGCGATGGGAAATCGACCAAGCTATAATCCAAATAATCCTACTGATGTAGAAAATTGGTACAATGACGTTGTGTCCACACCATTTGAGCCTGGCTCCACAATGAAAATGTTTACTTGGGCTGCTGCAATAGAAGAAGGTGTCTATAACGGAACAGAAGCTTATAAATCGGGGCAATATCAGCCCAATGAAAAAATTAAGCCGGTTCGTGATCACAATGGCGGGGCTGGTTGGGGACCTATTTCATACAATGAAGGATTCGAGCGGTCTTCTAATGTTGCCGCTTCTAAGCTCGTATGGGAAAAAATTGGCTCGGATAAATACCTTGAGTACTTAAAAGCCTTTCAGTTTGATCAAAAAACAAATATCGACTTACCAAATGAGGTTGCTGGGAAAATTTTATACAATTGGCCAGCAGAAAAATTAACGACTGCATTCGGCCAAGGTACAACTATGACGCCAATCCAGCAAATGAAGGCAGCAACTGCCATTGCAAATAACGGTAAAATGCTGCAACCATATATTATTGATAAGTTAACAGAAGCCGATAAGCAAAAGCCAATCAAAGAAAAACAGCCAAAAGTGGTAGGTGAACCCATCTCTAAAGCTACGTCCAAACAAGTATTACAATTATTAGATTTGGCAGTTAATGGAGAGCATGCAACGGGAAAAAACTTTCAATTAGATGGTTATAAGGTAGGGGGGAAAACAGGAACGGCTCAAATCCCCAACCCTGACGGTGGCTATTTAATCGGAAGAGAAAATTACATCTTTTCCTTTTTAGGGATGGCGCCAATTGATAATCCTCAACTAATGATGTATGTGTCTGTGAAGCAACCAAAATTAGGAGAGAAAAAAGACGGGTCCTTGGAAATGGGATCCGATCCAGTTGCATTTATTTTTAAACATGTTATGGAAAATGGACTGCATTACTTAAACATAGATCCGGATAAGCAAAAAATGGACAACGTAAAGCATATTGAAATCCCCTCTGTAGTTGGTAAAAGTGGGGAAGCCGTAGCAAAAGAGTTAACGGAAAAAGGCTTACGTGTTACGACAACTGGAAAGGGAAAAATACTAAAAAGCAATGTCCAAGAAGGAGATCAAGTATTGCCAAATGATCACATTATGCTCATCACTGAAAAACCTAAAATGCCCAAAATTATTGGCTGGTCGCTTCGGGATGCATTGCAGCTTGCTAACCTACTAGAATTGAAGACAGAAACATTTGGCGATGGTTATGTTGCGACACAAAATATAAAAGCAGGTGTAGCTATTAAGCCTGGTGATTATCTAGGTATTGAGCTAGAACCTCCGAACAAGCAAAAAAAGCAAGAATAGATCCATAGATCGGGTGAAGTGATGCTCGTTAAGAGGTATTGAAATAAGCTTAACTGGACCATAGATTAACATGAGAAACAGTGTTCTATTCCCTTTTTATCGTTCATATAGTGGATACAAGCATGTCTTTAAAAAGGAGATGTCGTATGAAACGTGTATCTGCTGTGACGACAAAAAAGAGGATTGTCGCTGTTTTTCTTATTGGTTTACTAGTCTATGTAATTATCGATATCCGCCTGGGTTATGTACAATTTGTTATCGGAGATGATCTGACGGGACAGGCTACAGAATTATGGACCAGAGATATTGAATTTGAACCGGAAAGAGGAAAAATCTTAGATAATCATGGGGAAGTACTAGCTGAAAATGTAACGGCTCCTTCTGTAGTCGTTGTCCCAAGACAAGTTGATGAACCTAAACAAACGGCCCAAAAATTGGCCTCAATACTAGAAATGCCAGAAGATGAGGCGTTTGCATATGTAACGAAAAATGCCTCCAGCGTCAATATTCACCCTGAGGGAAGAAAGATAAATGAAAAGCAAGAGATGGCAATTCGAACATTAGATATGAACGGAGTATATTTATCTAAGGATTCTAAACGGCATTATCCATATGGGGACGACCTCTCTCATGTACTTGGGTTTGCAGGTATTGATAATCAAGGTTTAATGGGCTTGGAGCTATACTATGATGAACAGCTAAGTGGGGAAAAAGGAAGTTTATCCTTTTATTCCGATGCCAAAGGGAGAAGACTAGAACGTTTAGCAGATGTTTATTCTGAACCAAAAGATGGACTGGATTTAAAGACGACAATTGACACAAGAGTACAAACGATTATGGAAAGAGAACTGGATTTAGTTGCCTCTAAGTATAATCCTGATGGAGCTGTTGCCATTGCTGTAAATCCAAAAACGGGCGGTGTTCTTGGGATGACATCACGGCCAAATTTTCATCCGGAAAACTATCAGGAAGTGGACGCAGATATTTTTGATCGTAATTTGCCTATATGGAGTACGTATGAACCAGGATCAACATTTAAGATTATTACGCTTGCTGCTGCTCTGGAAGAAGGGGTAGTTGATTTACACAATGATCATTACCACGATGATGGCGATATTTCAGTTGGTGGTTCGGAATTGCATTGTTGGAAAAGTGGTGGGCATGGGCATCAAAGCTATTTAGAAGTGGTGCAAAATTCATGTAACCCTGGGTTTGTAAGCCTTGGTCAAATGCTTGGAAAAGAAAAGCTGTTTTCCTATATTGATCAATTTGGTTTCGGAAAAAAAACTGGAATCGACTTACAGGGAGAAGGTACTGGAATTTTGTTTAAACCTGAAAAAGTAGGACCTGTTGAACTAGCAACAACCGCTTTTGGACAAGGAGTTTCCGTAACACCAATTCAACAAGTAATGGCTGTTTCTGCTGCAGTAAATGGCGGATATTTATACGAACCATACATTGCAGAGGAGTGGATTGATCCGAAAACATCCAGTGTCCAAAAGCAAGTTAAGCCTGTAATGAAAAAACGAGTTATCTCGGAGGCAACTTCCAAAGAAATACGCCAAGCATTAGAAAGTGTAGTGGCTCAAGGGACAGGGCGCCCCGCTTATGTGGATGGATACCGAGTAGGCGGAAAAACAGGAACAGCTCAAAAAGTAGGACCTGATGGCAGATATATGAAAAATAATTATGTAGTTTCTTTTATCGGCTTTGCTCCAGCTGATGATCCCGAAATTGTTGTGTATGTTGCTGTGGATAACCCGAAAAACGCGGTACAATTTGGTGGAGTGGTTGCAGCTCCAGTAGTTGGCAGGATTATTGGTGACAGCCTGAGAGCAATGGAAGTAAAACCTCGTACGGAAGGACTGGAAAAAGATTACCAATGGCCGGAACAGCCTAAAGTAGAGGTGCCGGATGTTGTAGGATTAAAGCGAAAAGAACTCCAGGAATATATGACAAATTTATCCATTGAAACGAGCGGAAAAGGGGATTATATTGTGGATCAAGCACCTAAACCAGGTACTAAAGTAGAACAAGGTGCAAAAATTAGAATTTATTTAGCAGAAAATGATCGTTAATTATGCGCAAATTTGCTATAATAGATAGGCGAAAAAGAAAGAGGGTGTCTTTCACCCTCTTAAAAGTGATTCGAAGCAAGAATATCTTTATCGAGATAATTACAATGAGAATGGGATGTTACACATGAAATTAGAGGAATTATTAAGCTGTATACCATTTTATAAAACAACCGAAAATGTATCAGATCTAAATATTGACAAAATTGTCATGGATTCGCGGAAAGTAAAGCCGGGAGACTTATTTATATGCATTTCAGGATATACAGTAGATGGGCATGATTTTGTAAACCAGGCCGAAGCTAACGGAGCTGTAGCGATTATTGCTGAAAAACCAGTGGATTCCAAATTGCCGGTTATATTAGTGCCTGATTCTAAACGAGCTTTATCAATACTTGCGGTGAAGTATTATGATAACCCAACTGGTAAATTTTCACTAATAGGAGTAACTGGAACAAATGGCAAAACGACAGTAACTTATTTATTGGAAGCTATTTTTAAATTAGCTAAACAAAAAACAGGTGTCATCGGTACTTTACATATGAAAATTGATGACGAAACGTATCCGGTGATTAATACAACCCCAGATGCGCTTTCATTACAGCAGACATTCGACAAGATGGCAAAGCAGCATATAGAGCAGGCAATTATGGAAGTTTCTTCCCATGCACTTGTTCAGGGGAGAGTGCATGGTTGTGATTATGATATCGCTGTTTTTACAAATCTTTCCCAAGATCATTTAGATTTTCATAAGGATATGGACGATTATTTGCGAGCAAAAAGTCTGTTGTTTGCACAAATGGGCAACCATTATGATACTGAAAAACGTAAATATGCTGTGCTAAATCAGGATGAACCTGCCAGTGAGTTGCTAAAGCAAAGTACAGCACAGCATGTGATTACGTATGGAATAGATCGTGATGCACAGGTAATGGCTAGTGATATTGAGCTTGGAGCTACGGGAATTTATTTTCAACTGAAAACCCCAATAGGTAACATACACATTAAAAGCAAGCTAATGGGGACGTTTAACGTTTATAACATGCTGGCAGCTTCTGCCGCTGCAATCGTTTCTAATATTTCATTGGATACGATTCAAGAGGCATTCGAGCAAATTGAAGGGGTAAATGGACGGTTTGAGCCTGTAAATGAAGGGCAATCTTTTGCTGTCATTGTAGATTATGCACATACACCAGATTCATTGGAAAATGTGTTACAGACTGTGAAAGAATTTGCTAAACAGCGTGTATTTGTTGTCGTTGGCTGTGGTGGCGATCGAGATAAGACAAAACGACCGGTTATGGCGCAAATAGCGGTGAAATACGCCGATAAACCGATTTTTACTTCTGACAATCCAAGAACAGAGGATCCAATGGCCATTCTTGAGGATATGACAAATGGCTTAGACAACGACGCGACATATGAAGTGATAGCTGATCGGAAAGCAGCCATTCATGAAGCGTTAAATCAAGCAGCGGATGATGATATCATCGTTATTGCTGGAAAAGGGCATGAGACATACCAGCAAATAGGGCATACAAAATATGACTTTGATGATCGTGAAGTTGCTCGTCAAGCAATATTAGCGAAGGAGCGTGCCTAATGTTTACAGTAAAATGGCTTGCCCAGATGTTTCATCCGTATACAGGACATATCGCTGAACAATCCATTAAAGGCGTCTATACAGATAGCCGTATAGAAATGGCGGATGGTTTATTCGTTCCGATCGTTGGAGAAAATTTTGATGGCCATGATTATGTATCTGAAGCAGTGGAGAAAGGAGCGATTGCTGTTTTGTGGAATAAACAAAAGCAATTGCCGGACACTCTTCCTGCTTCATTGGTAGTATTTTATGTGGAAGACACGTTGACTGCCTTGCAGCAATTGGCTTCTGCGTATCGGGAAAAAATGAATCCAATTGTGATCGGGATAACCGGTTCAAATGGTAAAACAACAACGAAGGATATGGTTGCAGCTTTATTGCAAACAACCTACCGAACCCATTATACGAAGGGGAATTTTAATAACCATATCGGCTTGCCTTTGACTATCCTATCTATGCAGCCGAATACAGAAGTTTTGGTAGTGGAAATGGGAATGAATCATGCTGGTGAAATAAAATTATTATCTAATATAGCGAAACTAGATTATGCAATTATTACCAATATTGGCGAATCCCATATTGAATATCTAGGTTCGAGAGAAAATATTGCCAAAGCAAAACTAGAAATTTTATCAGGATTAAGTAAAACAGGGCTGTTAGTAATAGATGGCGACGAGCCTTTATTACAGCAATTTCATAATCAAGAACGAGTGATTACTTGTGGTTTTGCGAAACATAACGTGAACCAAATAACCTCGCTACAAGTACATGATAATGAAACATCGTTTACGATAAACGAAAATGCAAATTATACGATTCCTTTTTTAGGAAAACACCATGCTAAGAATGCGACATTGGCAATTACGATCGGTATGAGTTTAAAAATCGAAGCAGGAAAGATGCAATCGGCGTTTCGTCATATGCAGAAGACAGGGATGCGATTCGAAAAACTACGTGGAAAAAATGGTGTGACATTGATTAATGATGCTTACAATGCTTCTGCTACATCTATGAAGGCTGCTATCGAGGTCGTGAAACAACTCGATGGATACTCTGAAAAAGTCCTTGTTTTAGGTGATATTTTAGAATTAGGCGATTATTCAGAGGTGATGCATCGTTCTGTATCGGAAGCCATAACTAAGCCAATTACAAACGTCTACACGTTTGGTAATGCTGCTAAATATATTACTGAGGAACTCGTTGAACAGAGTGGTTCAATTCCTGCTAGCCATTATACAGATAAGAATGCTTTGCTAAACGCGCTTCAACCCCATTTACATGAAGAAGCAATCATTTTATTTAAAGCTTCCAGAGGTTTGCAGTTTGAGACATTTATAACTGATTTAAAGCAGTAACAATTTCGATGGACGGTTCGTATAAGGAGGAAATGTAATGAACATTACTGTGTTAATGATAACCATAGCAATAGGATTTTTAATTACCGTCCTTTTATCTCCTATTTTTATTCCA
Organism: Virgibacillus sp. 6R; assembly: GCF_001895305.1. NCBI lineage: Bacteria > Bacillati > Bacillota > Bacilli > Caryophanales > Bacillaceae > Virgibacillus > Virgibacillus sp. 6R. The sequence continues at coordinate 4,395,971 of NZ_CP017762.1, forward strand.
TTTTTACGTAGGTTAAAGTTTGGACAAAGTATTAGGGAAGAAGGACCAAAATCCCATCTTAAAAAAACTGGAACCCCAACAATGGGAGGAATTATGATCGTTTTCAGTATCGTGATTACCTCCCTTATTATGAGTTGGAAAATTAATCCAGTTGGTATTAGTTATGAACTGTGGATTTTATTATTTGTATTGGTAGGATATGGCCTGCTTGGCTTTTTAGATGATTTTATAAAAATTATTAAAAAAAGAAATCTTGGCTTAACGTCAAAGCAAAAACTACTTGGACAGCTTATTATCGCGCTGGTCATTTATTTTGTCTTAAGAGAACAAGGTTTCCCAACCTATGTTTCCATACCTGGGACTACCGTTCAATTAGAGCTGGGCTGGGGATATGCTCTACTAATTATATTTATGCTTGTTGGTGCTTCCAATGCAGTAAATTTGACAGATGGTTTAGACGGCTTATTAGCAGGTACTGCCGCCATTGCTTTTGGCGCATTTGCAATTTTGGCTTGGTACGGTTATCCTCAAAATGAGGTAGCGATATTTGCACTAGCAGTTGTAGGCGCGTTACTCGGTTTTCTCGTATTTAATGCCCATCCTGCTAAAGTATTTATGGGTGATACAGGATCATTAGCTTTAGGTGGCGCCATTGCGGGTGTTGCTATTTTAACAAAACTGGAAATCATTTTAGTTATTATTGGCGGCGTGTTCGTCATCGAAACATTATCAGTTATTATCCAAGTCATATCATTTAAAACAACTGGAAAAAGAGTGTTTAAAATGAGCCCGTTACATCATCATTACGAGCTATTAGGTTGGTCGGAATGGCGCGTTGTCACAACCTTTTGGCTAGTAGGGCTTGTTTTTGCTGCGTTAGGAATTTATATTGAGGTGGGTATAAGTTGAAAAAGCTAAAAAATTTCCCCTATGAGCACATCCTAGTGTTAGGGTTAGCAAAAAGCGGAACTGCTGCAGCGGCTGTTTTACTCGAGCAGGGGAAAAGGGTACGCATTAATGATCAGAAAGCAACCGAATTCGATTCAAATGTGGCGAAACTGAAGGAGATGGGGGCAGAATTAATTCTTGGCTCCCATCCTATTCGTGTTTTGGACGGAATAGATATCGTCGTAAAGAATCCTGGCATTTCTTATGACAATCCTATCGTAGCAGAAGCTGAAAAACGAGGGATTGCTGTGATTACGGAAATTGAAATAGCCGGACAATTAGCAAACAGACATATTATTGGCATAACTGGTTCAAATGGAAAAACGACGACGACAACTTTAACTACAGAAATGCTAAAACAGAGTGAGAAGCGAGTTAAAGTAGCTGGCAATATCGGAATTGTTGCAACCGAAGTAGCGAAAGATCTTGAGCAAGACGAACATCTGGTTTTGGAGTTATCTTCATTTCAATTGGTGGGCGTTGACCAATTTAAACCGAAAATAGCCGTTCTACTAAATATATTTGAAGCGCATTTAGATTATCACAAGACATGGGAAAATTATAAACAAGCAAAATATAATATATTTAAAAACCAAATGGATGATGATTATCTTGTTTATAATGCAGAAGATGAAAGTTTAGTAGAAGCAGCTAAACAAGCAAGAGCGCAAAAAGTTCCCTTCTCTGTGAAAAACAGACAGATTGATGGTGCTTGGATGGATGAAACAGCGATCTATTTTAAACAAGAAAAAATAATGGAACGGCATGATATTGTTTTATTAGGCGAGCATAATTACGAGAATATTTTAGCTAGTGTAGCAGCAGCTAAGTTAAGCGGTGCAACAAATGAAGGAATACGTAAAGTGTTAGCTATGTTTACAGGTGTAAAGCATCGCTTGCAGTTTGTTGGTAATTATCACGGACGGTTGTTTTATAATGATTCGAAAGCTACGAATTGCCTAGCTACACAAAAAGCTTTATCAGCATTTGAACAACCTATTATTCTACTTGCAGGAGGTCTAGATCGGGGCAATGGCTTCGATGAGCTTCTTCCATATTTGGACCATGTAAAGGCGATGGTATTATTTGGGGAGACCGCACCGAAATTAAAGCAATTAGGCATCAAAGCGAATATTTCAACGATTCGCGATACTGAAAACGTGCAAACAGCTGTACAGGCAGCATACGAAATTTCTGAACAGAATGACGTGATTTTGTTGTCACCTGCTTGCGCAAGCTGGGATCAATATCGAACCTTTGAAGAAAGAGGAGACATGTTTATACAAGCTGTGCATACATTAGTATAGGGGCTTGTTTAAATAAAGAATAGATGGATAAATAGGATCCATATAGTTAGTTAATGAAGCGTGCGAACAGGCATTATTCATACAAGCGATATGTTTGGATGAACCCAATTCTATTGCATCCAAACCTGCCGTGTAGAGGCATGTTTTTGAATACACTGCCATAATGACATTCTTTTTAAACACCCCCTAGTAATATTCAAAAGCGGGGTGTTATTTTTTGCTAGTGAAAAAGAAATCATTCACCAATGGCTCACCGGATTATATTTTAATTGGTGTGATTATATCGTTACTCGTTATTGGTGTTGTAATGGTGTACAGCTCTTCCTTTGTTTGGGCTGAATATAAGTTTAATGACGCTTGGTTTTACGTAAAACGCCAGCTTCTATTTGCTGGTGCAGGTGTTGGAGCCATGATCTTTACGATGAATCTCCCTTATACAACATGGAAAAAATATGCTAAATTAATTTTACTGCTTTGTTTTGGTCTATTATTTCTCGTCTTAATACCTGGAATCGGGATCGTAAGAGGCGGGGCGCAAAGTTGGATTGGAATTGGTGCATTTAGTATTCAACCATCTGAGTTCATGAAATTAGGGTTGATTATATTTTTAGCTGCGTACCTATCGAGCTATCAAAAATATATCACTTCATTTAAAAAAGGGTTTCTACCTTCTATACTATTAATTTTTTCTGCTTTTGGATTGATTATGCTGCAGCCTGATTTAGGAACAGGAATGGTTCTTGTATTGACCTGTATGGTAATGGTCTTCACTGCAGGGGCTAGGATGTCTCATTTCCTTGGTCTGGGAATAATTGGAATAGTAGGTTTTATTGGGTTGGTGTTGTCTGCTCCGTACCGTATCAGCAGAATTACCGCTTTTTTGAATCCCTGGGAGGATCCGCTTGGTGATGGGTTTCAGATCATTCAATCGTTATACGCAATCGGTCCAGGAGGTTTAATGGGATTAGGATTAGGGAAGAGTTTACAGAAATACTTTTACTTACCAGAACCGCAAACCGATTTTATTTTTGCTATTTTGGGTGAAGAATTAGGGTTTATCGGCGGTAGTGCAGTCATCATCTTATTTCTGCTGCTCCTTTGGAGAGGCATAAAAGTGTCCTTAGAAGCCCCAGATAGTTTTTCGCGATTTTTAGCTTTAGGCATTGTGTCTATGCTAGCTATTCAAGCAATGATTAATATTAGTGTCGTTATCGGTTTAATTCCTGTAACCGGTATTACATTGCCGTTTTTAAGTTACGGTGGTTCCTCTTTAACATTAATTCTTTGTTCTGTCGGTATTCTATTAAACATTAGTAAATACACCAAAATATAATCCTTCCGGTTGTTTATAATTCCAACTGGTTAATATTAGTTGTAGTGGTTTCGATTTATTCAAAATGAATACAGGAACGAGTAGACAATGGTGAGAAAAACTTTGCTTTTCCTCTAAGTCTCACTACATTTTTTAATGTATAATATGATATACTCATAGTAACAAGCTGAAATGGCATGTCTGTGCCATTTCTTGTTGTTAATTTGGTATAAAGGAAGAAATAGAGATGGCTCAAAAGAAAGTCGTTTCAATCGAAGATCGCATTCCTAAATTGAAACAGGCAAGGAAGAAAAAGGCAAATCGCAGGCTGCTATTTTACCTGTCTATTTTTTTCATTTTAATTTCAGTTGTCGTTTATTTACAATCCCCTTTAAGTTACATACGTACGATTCAAGTAGCAGGGAACTCTTTTTTAAATGATGACGAAGTTGTAAAGCAAGCGGATTTAGTCAAAAATGAAAACATATGGACAATAGATACAGAAGTTACTGAATCTAAATTAAAAGATAGTCCAATTATTGCTTCTGCAAAAGTTAGCCGCAAGTTACCTTGGACCGTTTCCATTACAATTGATGAATACGAGCTTGTCGGATATAAGCAACAAGAAACGACTTATTTTCCAGTTTTAGGTAATGGAACAACGCTTCAAAGTATGGGGAAAAACACGTATAATGGAGATGCCCCATTAATTAAAGGTTTTAATAAGGAAGCATATTTACATAGGATGACGAATGAGTTGGAAAAACTTCCGGAAACGATAAGAAAATTAATTTCTGAAGTTCATTGGACGCCAGAAAAGGAAAATAAAGATAAAATCATGCTGTATATGAATGATGGATTTGTGGTAGATGCCCGTATTCCTAACTTTGCTGAAAGTATGGACATATATCCTTCCATTGTGTCACAGTTAGATGAAGAAAGTGAAGGAATTATTCATATTGGGGTCGGGGCTTATTTCGAATCTTTTAAGGAAGGAAAAAAGGCTTCGTCTGTTGCTGAAGAGGATCGGGAAGAGTAATATGATATCTAATTTCAAAAGTCATATTTTCAATCCAGTTTACGAACAATTATAGTATAGCATACTTTGAAACAAATGGTTTTGCTTAAGCCTAACGTTATTTCTGTGAATCAATGTTAAAGCTAAGTTTTGTGTACCCCCACGTAAGGTCTGTATGGCTTATGGCTCCTTAGAGATGTGGGAGATATCTAGAATTCTAAGAGGAAGAAAACGGCAACCTAAATTCCGTTTCGATCCGCCTTAAGATGTCGATCATAGGAAGCGTGACACATAGGAAAAGTGTTTTCTTTTTCAAGACGCTTAAGATTTTAGCCTATGTTTCTCGTAAATCAGTGGAAGATGAAAGAATGCACTGATTGAAGGTACAATTTTTTACCTAGCTTTATCCATGGGCTGAATGTTAGAGATTTTTATATCATAAACCTATGCTTAATTGAAAGTTTCACTTTAAAAGCTTTTAAGATTTTTTAAAAAAATACCAAAAAATAAAGGAAATCCTTAGTTTTATGTGGAATATCCTAATATATTATATTTTTGGGAAGTTTCAATAGATTCATAATCAGATAAAAATAGATGATGGAGAGAAGTGTGCTTTTAATGCAGCTTTTGAATTTGGGAGGTGCCTCGTTTTGAACAACAGTGATGTTTTAGTAAGCCTTGATATCGGTACATCAAGAATAAAAGTGATTATCGGTGAGGTTTTAAATGATTCATTAAATATTATTGGTGTAGGGACTGCTAAGTCTAATGGTATGAAAAAAGGAGCAATTATCGATATAGATCAAACGGTACACTCCATTCGTAATGCGGTAGAACAAGCTGAAAGAATGGTTGGGATGCAAATTGAACGTGTCGTCGTTGGAGTTAACGGTAATCACATCCAATTGCAACCTTGTCATGGGGTTGTGGCAGTTCAAAGTGAAAATCGTGAAATAAGTGATGAAGATGTTACTAGAGTTATTGATGGAGCTCAAGTAATGTCCATTCCTCCAGAGAGAGAAATTATTGATGTCATACCGAAGCAATTTATCGTAGATGGTTTAGATGAAATTAATGATCCAAGAGGGATGATTGGTGTCCGATTGGAAATGGAAGGAACCATAATTACCTGTTCGAAAACCATTTTGCATAATATTTTAAAATGTGTAGAGCGTGCAAACCTCCAAGTAGCGGATATCTGCCTTCAACCGCTTGCCGCCGGAACAATTGCTTTGTCCAAAGATGAGAAAAATATGGGCGTTGCTTTAATAGACGTAGGCGGTGGCTGTTCCACAGTTTCTATCTTCGAAAACGATCATCTTGTCTCAACGAGTGTCGTGCAATTGGGTGGAGACAACATTACAAAAGATCTCTCAATTGGTCTGCGTACATCGACAGAAGAAGCAGAAAATGTAAAAGTTAACCATGGTCATGCCTTCTATGATGACGCATTAGAGGAAGAAGTGTTTGATGTGTCCATTATAGGCAGTAACTCTAAGCAAACTTCAAATCAATTAGAAATAGCAGATATCATTGAGGCGCGGATGGAAGAGATCTATGCATTTGCAGAAAGAGAAATAAGAAAAATGGGTTACCATGAATTACCAGGAGGCTATGTCCTAACTGGTGGAACAATGGCTATGCCTGGTGTACTTGAACTCGCAGAAGACTTATTTCGTTCCAATGTTCGGATCGCTATACCAGATTACATAGGTGTACGGGAACCGCAATTTACTGCAGGCGTTGGAATCTTGCAATTTGCTTATTGGAATGCGAAAATACAGGGAAAAGAATTATTTCCAACTGTTATTTCACAAGGACATGATGCCCAACCAAAACGTCTAAAAAAACAAACGAAAGCAAATGATTCAAATGAACCTAAGAAAAAAGAGGCTAAAATCGCTAATTTGTTTAAGTATTTTTTTGATTAATATAAGTCTTTCCATACCTGTATGAATGGTACTCTATTGATATATAAAAAATAACCTCTATTCAATTAGCTTCTAGAACGTTTGTAATTTTGCAAATTAGGAGGAACGAGATATGTTGGAATTTGATATGAATATGGAAGAACTAGCTACAATAAAAGTAATTGGAGTAGGCGGTGGCGGTAACAATGCTGTCAACCGTATGATTGAGCATGGTGTCGAAGGTGTTGAATTTATCGCTGTCAATACAGATGCCCAAGCTTTAAATCTATCGAAAGCTGAATTGAAAATTCAAATAGGGGAAAAATTAACTAGAGGATTAGGTGCAGGTGCTAATCCAGAAGTTGGAAAAAAGGCTGCTGAAGAAAGTAAGGAGCAGCTAGAAGAAGTGTTGCAAGGAGCAGATATGATCTTTGTAACAGCTGGTATGGGCGGAGGTACTGGAACTGGTGCAGCACCTGTCATTGCGCAAATTGCTAAAGACCTTGGGGCACTAACAGTGGGTGTCGTTACACGACCATTTTCTTTTGAAGGTAGAAGGCGATCGACACAAGCCATTTCTGGTATTGAAGCATTAAAGGGTAGTGTTGATACGCTCATTGTGATACCGAATGATCGACTATTGGAAATTGTAGATAAAAATACGCCAATGCTGGAGGCTTTTCGTGAAGCAGATAATGTATTACGCCAAGGTGTACAAGGCATCTCTGATTTAATTGCTAAGCCTGGCTTAATTAATGTGGATTTTGCCGACGTAAAAACGATTATGTATGATAAAGGCTCTGCACTTATGGGAATCGGGGTTGCTACTGGTGAAACGCGAGCAACGGAGGCAGCTAAAAAAGCCATCTCTTCACCATTACTCGAAACTTCTATCGATGGAGCACATGGTATTTTAATGAATATTACGGGTGGAACAAATTTAAGTTTATACGAAGTACAAGAAGCTGCAGATTTAGTAACTTCTGCTGCAGATAATGAAGTAAACGTTATTTTTGGTTCTGTCATCAATGAAAATTTAAAAGACGAAATTATTGTTACTGTGATTGCTACTGGGTTTGATGAATCCGTAAAAAAACCAGAGCAGCCTACAAAACAGCAACGCTCAACCTATCATCAGCATGCAGCAACTCGTACAAATGAAGATATGCCGAGAAGAGAACGGGAAAGAGAGCCAGAACCTCAACAGCAACGCCCAGTTCAGGAAGAGGATACATTGGACATCCCTACTTTCTTGCGTAACAGAAACAGAAATAGAAATCGTTAACTAGGACGGTCTCAAAGGCGCCCTTTAAAAAATCTCAAGGAATCTAAAAATTCTTTGAGATTTTTTATGTGTGCGCCCTGCATGGGCGAAAACTTGGTGGTGAAAGTCCACTACAGGCTTGGCAGTAGGAACTGTTAGCGGAAGGCAAGGTGGCTATCGTGAGGTAGTGGCTGAAGGAAGCTGGACGCAAACTCCTGAACTGACGAACAGAAATTAGATAGAAGGCTGAATTAGGTCGGATAAATCTGCGCAACAAGATAAAGTCCAATACTGCCCGAAACCTATACAGTAAATCTAACAGTTACATGGGAGGAAAGTTTTCGCTCTTACCGGGGGAGGTCTTGTGAGGGTGCAGTGGGAGTTGAATGATAACGAATCAGCACAACCAAAGCGGGGACGTTTTGGTGAATCACAAGAAGTCAGCAGAGGTCATAGTAATGTTAACTGACGAAACATGAAGGACCGAACAATAGAAATTTTGAAAGCTCTAGGAGGTGTGGAAGGTGCGACAACTGCAGAAAACAGGAGAATCTGGCTATCGGCAGAGAGATAGTGTGGAACATGAAGGGTATGTCGAAGCGCATAGTACTTTTCATGGTGAACAGAACAATCAAAATGGTGTATCCAATCTGTTTGAAAGAATCCTATCAAGGAACAACTTAAATCAAGCTTACCTTCAAGTAGTCAGAAATAAGGGAGCAGCAGGGATCGACGGTATGACGTACGACCAGCTACTTCCATACTTGAAGGAACACAAGGAGGAACTATTAACCCAGTTACGTCAAGGAAAGTATAAACCGCAACCCGTTCTGCGGGTTGAAATTCCGAAACCAGATGGTGGAAAGAGGAAACTGGGGATTCCTACAGTCATCGATCGAATGCTTCAACAAGCTATCAACCAAGTGTTACAACCGATATTTGAACCAACGTTCTCCGATAATAGTTTTGGGTTTCGTCCAAAACGTAGTGCGCATCATGCCATCATACGGGCGAAATCGTACTACGAACAAGGGTACAAATATGTAGTGGACTTGGATATGAAATCCTACTTCGATACGGTAAATCATGACAAACTCATGTACTTCGTGGAAAAACAGATATCTGATAAGCGAGTGCTTCACTTGATAAGACGATACTTATTAAGTGGAATTATGATTAACGGTATCTTCGAAAAATCAGAACAAGGAACGCCGCAAGGCGGAAACCTATCTCCGTTACTCAGTAATATCTATTTAAATGAACTAGACCAACTATTGGAAAAGCGTGGTCATCGATTCGTTCGTTACGCAGATGATTGTAATATCTATGTGAAAAGTAGAAGAGCAGGATATCGAGTAATGGATAACATTACTACCTTTCTTGAGAGAGATTTGAGTCTAACCGTTAACCGAGAAAAGAGTGCGGTTGGAAGCCCTTTGAAACGGAAGTTTCTTGGCTTCTGTCTATTAGCCACGAAGAATGGGGTTAAAATTCGTCCTCATAACAAAGCGAAAGTGACCGTTCAAGAGAAACTCAAGCGAATCACCAAACGCAATCGTGGGCGGAATCTTGAAGTGATTCTAAAAGAAATCCAGCAACTTATGACAGGGTGGATAAATTACTATGGCATAGGGGAAATGAAAGGATTCATGAAGAATCTAAATGGATGGTTGAAGCGACGAATTAGACAATATATTTGGAAACAGTGGAAAAATCCACGTACGAAAAGAAAGAATCTAATTCATTTAGGCATCGATAAACGTAAAGCTTATGAATGGTCGAATACAAGAAAAGGTTACTGGACTATATCAAGTAGCTATGTACTCCATCGTTCATTGACAGATAAAGAACTGGCGTCGAGAGGATATAAAGATATCGCTCTTCAATACCAGTTCGTACACTCAAACTATTGAACCGCCGTATACGGAACCGTACGTACGGTGGTGTGAGAGGGGCGAAAAGTTATTTAGCTTTTCCCTCTACTCGATTTATGGATGAATGTAGTACAACAACTTTTAAGACTGCAGTTATGGTAGTGAGTCCATATGAAAGAAATATTTAAAATAGTAATAAAGATTACTATAGCGTATTTCGGCTAGTATAAGATTACGAATGATGAAATTGCGTCAGACTAATAATTTACTTAGGTTCAAATGTGTTTATAAACAATGCAGAATTTGCACTTTTAACGATCAGCTATACAGTGACAAACCTTCTGATAACTCGGGGAAAATAGTCATATTTACGGTACAGAATATGACAGACTTTGCTTACATCCTTCGTTATACTAGAATCACTATGAATCATGGCAAGCTTTTAAAAACACAGATCTAGTAGCTGATGCTTGAAGGGAAGGGAAACATGACCATTTACTTGGATGCGGTATGGGCGTTGAACTTTTTATTAGATCTCATGCTATTGATGCTGACGCAAGCATTAGCCAGAGATGATACGAAGAAGCGACGATTAATAGTTGGGGCGTTTATTGCATCCTTACTCGTGCCGATTTCCATATATTTTCCTGAATCTTTTGCTACCAGTGTACTTGGGAAAATAATGATTTCTGGCATTATTATCATGGCTGCATTCGGCTATCGGAATAAGTATCGGTGGCTCAAATTATTTGGTTTATTTTATTTTGTAAGTTTTTCAATAGGGGGTGGTTTAATTGGCATCCACTTTTTACTCAAGCGTCCGTTTAGTATGAGTACAAACGGCTTATTGACGTACAATAGTGGCTTTGGTGATCCAGTGAGCTGGTTATTCGTTGCAATTGGCTTTCCGCTTGTATGGGTGTTTACAAAATCTCGTATGGACAAGCACGTGAAAGAAAAAATTCGCTATGACCAGTTGATTCCTGTAACGATTAAGATGAGAGGAAGAAGTTACTCAACCACTGGATTTATTGATAGTGGGAATCAATTAACCGATCCAATTACCAAAAAGCCAGTTATTTTATGTGATGAAATAGCATTAAAACAGTGGTTTACTGATCAAGAATGGGAACAGCTTGAACAATGCTATCATACATTTCAAATGGATACATTACCATCTGAGTGGGAGAAATATTTGCAAGTTGTACCTTATCAAGGAGTAGAAGGGAGTAGTATGTTTTTATTTACACTCCGACCTGAGCAACTCATTATATATTATGGAGAAAAACGAATCACAACAACAAAAGTATTAATAGGTATTCAATTCGGACAGTTAACTAAGGATGCGAGTTATCATTGTTTATTGCATCCACAAATGATTCAAACAGCTACCATTCATAGTGCTTAAAAGGAGAGATAAAAGTTGAGAATATCTAAATTACGCTTTCGTTTATGGTGGTATAAACTTTTAATCAAGCTACGATTAAAATCAGAAGAGATTTATTATATCGGAGGTAGTGAAGCGCTTCCTCCACCGTTATCTAAAGAAGAAGAGCAGGAATTATTAGCATTATTGCCTAAAGGTGATAAATCAGCCAGAGCGATTTTAATTGAGCGTAATTTACGTTTGGTGGTCTACATTGCCCGAAAGTTTGAAAACACGGGGATCAATATTGAAGATTTAATTAGCATTGGTACGATAGGTCTTATAAAAGCTGTAAATACATTTAACCCGGAAAAAAAGATAAAGCTGGCAACGTATGCTTCACGTTGTATTGAAAATGAAATACTAATGTACTTACGGCGCAATAATAAGTTGAAATCAGAGGTTTCCTTTGATGAACCCCTTAATATAGATTGGGATGGGAATGAATTATTATTATCTGATGTGTTAGGGACGGATGAAGATATTATAACAAGAGATTTGGAATCCGATGTAGATAAGCATTTGTTAAAAAATGCATTATCGCAACTAAATCCTCGTGAGAAACAAATTATGGAACTTCGCTTTGGACTTGTTGGAGAAGAAGAAAAAACACAGAAAGATGTTGCTAATATGTTGGGTATTTCACAGTCATATATATCAAGATTGGAGAAAAAAATAATTCGCCGACTAAAAAAAGAATTTAATAAAATGGTTTAGCCCTGTGTTTGTACGCTTTCATGTTTTTTCATCATTTATGTAAGATGACGACCTGCATAAAAAGCCTCCCTTAAGGAGATACTGTCCATGAACAGCATCACCAACTGGGAGGGTTGAACATAGATGACGAGACATAAGGTTGAAATATGTGGTGTTGATACATCAAAATTACCCGTATTAAAAAACGAAGAAATGCGGAAGCTGTTTAAAAAAATGCAGGAGGAAAATGATTTAACTGCTCGAGAAGAGTTGGTAAATGGAAATCTACGGCTTGTTTTAAGTGTGATACAACGATTTAACAATCGAGGAGAGTATGTTGATGACTTGTTTCAAGTAGGCTGTATCGGATTAATGAAATCAATCGATAATTTTGATTTGTCCCATAATGTTAGGTTTTCCACTTATGCTGTTCCAATGATTATTGGAGAAATCAGAAGATATTTGCGGGATAACAACCCCATTCGCGTATCCAGATCTTTGCGTGATATTGCTTATAAAGCATTGCAAGTGAGAGAAAAATTGATTAGCAAAACTTCTAAAGAACCGACCCCAATGGAAATTGCGGAAGAAATGGGCATTCCTCATGCAGAAATTGTTTTTGCTCTGGATGCGATTCAAGACCCTGTTTCTTTGTTTGAACCAATCTATAATGACGGTGGTGACCCCATTTATGTCATGGATCAGATCAGTGATGATAAGGACAAAGATTCTACGTGGTTAGACAAATTAGCTTTAAAAGAAGGAATGCATCAATTAAATGAACGGGAAAAAATGATTTTAAATAAGCGCTTTTTTCAAGGGAAAACACAAATGGAAGTTGCGGATGAAATAGGAATTTCTCAAGCCCAAGTATCTCGTTTGGAAAAAGCAGCAATTAAACAAATGAATAAGGAAATGTTTGAATAGAGCTGTTATTAACACAGCTGGTATGTAGGAGGAACTTTGGTTTCTCCTATTTTTTTATCCTGCATATAAAGTGCTGTAAGACTCAGGAGTTGGATAATCTGTACTGCAACAAGTCTGAGTGGGAGATTGCACCGCCTAAATGCTCTATTTCGTTAGCGCCCTTTAGGTCATACCATTACGGTACGAACAATCAGTGGGGTGATGAATGAAAACTCCCATTCACTTTATATGCGAAAGGATTACATATAGCCTATAATTGTACAATTGCTTTAAACAAAAAGCCTATTATAGTTAAAATGGTGAAACTTCCAACAGCGAGAGATTTCTTCCCCCCTATTAATTGGTATTACAAGGTTCCTGAACAGAATCAAAAATAAACTGGAAGTACATGTAGGCAAAAATTAAAAGCGTCCATAAAATTAAAGAAAGAATGTCAAGCTTAGGCATATATATAAGTATTAGAGGTTGTTCAAAAGTTCGGTGGTTATCCTACATATAAGGTACTGTAAGGCTCAGGAGTTGGATAATTTGTACTGCAACAAGTCTAAGTGGGAGATAACAGCACCAAATGCCCTGTTTGGTAAGCGGTCTTTAGATCATACTATTTGGTACTAACAACAGTGGGGGATGAATAGAAACCCCCACTGATTGAAGGTTCACTCTATTGAAAACGCACAATTGGCGAGGTGAAAATATGGTTAGATTATCAGAATTACAAGTAAAAGAGGTTATCGTTATGGATAGCGGAAAAAAGCTTGGTCATATACATGACTTAGAAATTGATACAAATTTGGGGAAAATAGTAGCTATTATTGTTATTCCACGAGACAAAAAGAATGGACTATTTGGAAAAGCAGAGGAATTAGTGATTGACTGGCAGCAAATTATCCGGATCGGTACAGATGTTATCCTTATAAAGGAAGCAGAAAAACCTGTTTTGTATTACAACACAAATTCATAGGATTGTAGAGACTATTAGTTGATTGCTTTTACAATTTATGAAAAATATGATTAAATGCTGCATGGAAGCTGCATATTATTTTCGAGGGAGCTGGGAGCCCACCACGGAGAACGACGTGTATATCCACTGGGTGCAGGAGCCGTCCATTCTAAAAAGAACTCTGTCATCAAACAAATCACAGGATGAGAAGAACACCCGTAAATACTTGACAGACTCAAGAATAATAAACGATAAAAACAAGTGAATTTATGGTAGAATAAAAACTAGTGTATGTTTTCGGAGGTGCTATAGTGAACGACATTTGGAAACGAAAGGATTCGACGTATTTACATATCGAAAAATGGCAACGATTAAACGATCGGCTAATAGCTGGGTTTACAACAAAACAAGGCGGAGTTAGTAAAGGCAGGTACCATTCCTTAAATGTTGGCTTCCATGTTCATGATTCTCGAGCTGATGTGACGATGAATAGAAACCGGATTGCATCTAAAATCCATTTCCCTATCGACAGCTGGGTGTGTGGGGAGCAAGTACATCAAACCAATATCCAGCTTGTAAGTGAAGCAGATAAAGGGAAAGGTGCAGCAGATAATTCTTCAGCCATAAAAGGGGTTGACGGTCTCATTACTAATCGTCCTGGCATTTTGTGCACTGCTTTTTTTGCAGACTGTGTTCCCCTATTTTTTTACGATCCTTCCACATCCTTTATCGGTATCGCTCACGCGGGCTGGAGAGGAACTGTAAATCAAATGGCCAAGCATATGGTGGAGGCTATACAGGCACAGGGGAGTGACCCAGCAAACTTACTTGTTACGATCGGTCCATGTATTTCTGAAGAATATTATGAAGTCGATGAAAAAGTAGTGAACCAAATTCCGGAAAAATATAAGAAAAATGCTGTTGTTCCAAATGGAAAACAGCGCTTTTTACTCGATTTAAAGCAATTACATGTAGATATTCTTTTACAAGCGGGGGTATTACGTAATAATATAGATGTAACGAATTATTGTACATATCGTGATGAAACTCTTTTTTTCTCACATCGGAGAGATCATGGGAAAACAGGACGAATGTTAGGATTTATTGGCTTTTTGCCATGATTATAGGAGAGGAGAGAATTGGAAACAATGGATGTAGCAAGCAATTTACAAACAATCCAGAAAAATATAACACGGGCTTGTGAGGCAAACCATCGAAATAAAGATGAGATTACCATCATAGCAGTAACGAAATATGTTACAATAGAGCGAACAGAAGAAACGTTACAAGCAGGGATTACGCATATCGGAGAAAATCGTTTAGAAGGTTTTCTAGAAAAATATCGCTATTTCCATGATCGAGCAACATGGCATTTTATCGGCACACTCCAGTCGAGAAAAGTGAAAGAAATGATTGATTATATCGATGTATTGCACTCGTTAGATCGGTTGTCTTTAGCTAAAGAAATCAATAAGCGAGCAAAAAAACAGGTAGACTGCTTTATTCAAGTTAATGTTAGCAAAGAGGCATCGAAACATGGAGTGACACCAGAACAATTATTTACGTTTGTTGAAGATTTGCAAGCATATTCAAAGATTCGGGTGATTGGATTAATGACTATGGCTCCGCATATTGATGATGAAGCAGAATTAAGAAGGGTTTTTCGTGACTTAGCGAAGCTGCGTGATCAAGTACAAGAAAAGAACTTGGCATATGCCCCTTGTAAGTTTTTGTCTATGGGGATGAGTAATGATTATACGATTGCTGTGGAGGAAGGTGCGACGCATATACGAGTTGGTACTAATTTAGTGGGGTGAGATAATGAGTATTAAAAATAAGTTGAAAAATTATTTTACAATGGAAGACGAATACGAATATGAATATGTGGACGCGGGTGAATTTGAGGCTGAACAGAAGTTGCCAAGGGATAAAAATAAGAATGTTGTGAATCTTACTAGTGTGAATAATCCAACTTCCAAAGTCGTGCTTTGTGAACCTAGAACGTATAGCGAAGCTCAGGAAATTGCCGATAATATTGTTAATCGTCGAGCTGTAGTGATTAACTTGCAACGGATGGATAATCAACAGGCAATGCGCATTGTCGATTTTTTAAGCGGCACAGTTTATGCCGTTAATGGAGACATTCAAAAACTGGGAGCGAAGACTTTCTTATGTACCCCAGATAACGTGAATGTTACTGGCACGATTACAGATACACTTGAAGATGAATACGGCAAAGGATGGTAATTGATACATGCAGGAAATTTTTCGAATTCTAGATTTAGCTTTTACAGTCTATACTTTTGCGTTAATTATTTATATTTTTATGTCCTGGTTTCCAGGCGCTCGCGAGTCGGCATTTGGCGAAGTATTAACTAAAATTTGTGAGCCGTATTTAGAGGTGTTTCGCAAATTTATTCCCCCATTAGGAATGATTGATTTTTCACCAATTATTGCAATTATTGTTTTGCGGTTTGCTCAAAAAGGCTTATTGGTGCTATTTAGTATGTTGATGTGAGTCGTTTCGGTAGAAGGAACATTCATATAAATCAGCTAGAATTATCGTTCATAGCTCGTTAAGATTTCATCCAATTACCACAATTAGCAGCAACGATCAGGAACAAGTATAGGAGTTTTAATTATGGAATTGTATCAGCATTTTCGTAAAGAGGAAGAAGCGTTTATTGATCAGGTCCTATCCTGGAGGGAGCAAGTGGAGCGAACATATCAACCAAAGGTGACTGATTTTCTTGATCCTCGCGAGCAACAATTAGTTACGATGTTAATTGCAACGAAAGATAGTGACGTAAACCTTCTTTTTAACGGCGGGCATGATTTTGTAGAGCGGAAACGAGCTGTGCTTGGTCCATTTTATGAGGATTTGCAACAAGTAGATGCAGGGCTCACCTTACTTGAAGGGCATTACCCAACTAAGTTTGTCGATTTATCGCATCGTGATGTAATGGGGGCATGCCTGTCATTAGGACTAAAAAGGAAAATTCTTGGTGATATTGTTGTAGGCAATGGTCGTGTACAATTGGTCGTCGCTTCTGAAATAGCCCCTTATGTGATAACCCATTTAACCTCCATAAAAAACACGAGCATGCGGCTTAGAGAACGACCGTTAAACGATTTAGACATCAAGCAACCGGTCTGGAAGGAACTGGAAACAACTGTTTCCTCATTAAGGCTCGATGTCATAGTGAAGGAAATATATCGTTTACCCCGAAAGGAAGCAACCGATTATATTAAAAAATTGCTTGTGAAAGTAAATTATAAGCCTGTAGATGACGTTGCATTTACGTTACAAGCTGGAGATATCCTTTCTGTAAGAGGGATGGGGCGAAGTAAGTTAGTCGAAGTGCGAGGGCGATCAAAGAAAGACAAGCTGAAAGTTACACTAGCACGGTTACAATGAAAAATGGTGTGTCAGAGACGATAAACAGTACTCTTGAAAGTAAGCTTGTCGAACATAGAAAGGCTTTGATTATACTATTTACCCTCACTAGAATTGCACCAATATGAAGATTCGCGCTTTCCATTATTTTTTGCAGGAATTATGTAGTTTTTGGCGAAATGTATAGTGTATAATGAATGATATGTACAAGAAATGGCATTAGGTAATTACGATGACCAATGCTTCAGGAAGCAGAAATGGTTTATGTGTGTTGAAAGTTGGACAAGCTTATTACATCGTATTATTTGGAAATAGTAAGTAAAATAGGAGGTGGCAATTGTGCCATTAACACCATTGGATATTCACAATAAAGAATTTACTAGAAAATGGAAAGGTTATGATGAAGATGAAGTAAACGAATTTCTTGATCAAGTAATCAAAGATTACGAAATGGTCATTCGCGAAAAAAAAGATCTTCAAGAGCAAGTGGAACAATTAAATCAAAAGCTGGGACATTTTACTAATATTGAGGAGACCCTTAATAAATCTATTTTGATTGCACAAGAAACGGCTGAAGAATTAAAAGGGAATGCTTCTAAAGAGTCGAAGCTGATCATTAAGGAAGCAGAGAAAAATGCGGATCGTATTATTAATGAGGCCTTAACTAAGTCTCGTCGCATTTCCATGGACTTAGAAGAAATGAAAAAGCAAGCAAAGGTTTTCCGCACGCGTCTTAAAATGCTTGTTGAGGCACAACTTGATATGATTAAAACAGATGACTGGGATCAGTTGTTTGATACGGAGTTAGGTGAAGAGCTGGAATTGGAAGAAAGTGAAACGTAAATCTTGACGGTCACGTAATTTTTACATATAATTCATACACAGATATGTTTTTGATTCGATTGTATGAGATCTAAATTATTTTGTATCAATGTTAATTCGATAGATATTCCGTCTTAAAAGTGAATAAAGAGAAAGCATTGAAGGAGAGAGTATAAAAGCAAGAGGCTGGTTTAGCGAGTCAGGACGTGGTGAGAGCCTGATGCAGTTAGCTTTTAGAAAATCACTCTTGAGTTGTCATTATGAAATAGTAGTAATAATAATGACCGGTTTATTCCCGTTATGGATATCGAGTGAATATGGCAGTTTCCCATATTTATAAGGGTGGTACCGCGAGTCTTCTCGTCCCTTGAGGGATAGAGAGGATTTTTTTGTATATAAATAGATAACCGTTTACCACGTAATCGCATATATATGCGATGCTGATTACCTGACCGATTGATATGTATGTTTGGATAAGCGTGAAAATCTCGAAGGAGGAAATAAAAATGGAATACAAGGATACTTTGTTAATGCCAAAAACCGCATTTCCTATGCGTGGTAATTTACCAAATAAAGAGCCAGAACGACAAGCAGAATGGGAAGAAAATCATCTATACGAAAAAAGCTTGGAACGAACAAAGGGGCGTCCCCAGTTCATACTGCATGATGGACCACCATATGCAAATGGAGATTTACATATTGGTCATGCATTAAATAAAATCTTAAAGGATTTTATTATTCGATACAAATCAATGAGCGGTTACTATGCTCCATATGTTCCCGGATGGGATACGCATGGTTTGCCAATCGAAACAGCACTGACAAAGAAGAAAAAGATCAATCGTAAAGAGCTGAGCATCGCTGAGTTTCGCAAGCTATGTGAAGAATATGCTTTAAAGCAATTAGATAATCAACGTGAACAATTTAAAACATTAGGCATTCGAGGTGATTGGAACAATCCATATATTACCTTAACGAAAGAATATGAAGCAGCACAAGTAAAAGTATTCGGAGAAATGGCTAAAAAGGGTTATATTTATAAAGGGCTCAAGCCAGTTTACTGGTCTCCATCTTCAGAATCAGCTTTGGCTGAAGCTGAAATTGAATATCAGGATAAGCGATCTCCATCTATTTACGTTGCTTTTGAAGTAATCGATGGTAAAGGCTTGTTAGATGAAGGTAATAAATTGATTATTTGGACAACAACACCTTGGACTATTCCTGCTAACTTAGGAATCAGCATACATCCTGAATTAGAATATGTTGTTGTAGCAGTGAACGAAGAAAAATACGTTATCGCACATGCGCTGTTGGAAGCTGTAGCTGAAGTATTAGAGTGGAAAGATTATCAAGTGGAAAAAACGTTCCGCGGAGAACAAGCAGAACATATTTTAACGAAGCACCCATTCTATGATCGTTCTTCGCTAGTGATGCTTGGTGATCATGTCACCACGGATGCTGGTACGGGCTGCGTTCATACCGCTCCTGGACATGGGGAAGATGACTTCTATGTA
Source organism: Virgibacillus sp. 6R (assembly GCF_001895305.1). NCBI lineage: Bacteria > Bacillati > Bacillota > Bacilli > Caryophanales > Bacillaceae > Virgibacillus > Virgibacillus sp. 6R. The sequence goes on from NZ_CP017762.1 coordinate 4,415,326, forward strand.
TCAAAACGTTATGGTATTGACGTATTATGTCCTGTTGATGAAAAAGGTGTATTTACAGATGAAGCACCAGGTTTTACTGGACTTTTCTATGATAAAGCGAATAAAGTGATTACGGAAAAACTAGAAGAAGCGGGCGCATTGTTAAAATTACAATTTATTACCCATTCTTATCCACATGATTGGCGCACGAAAAAACCAACTATTTTCCGAGCTACGTCACAATGGTTTGCTTCGATTAAGGATTTTCGTCAGACCATTTTAGAAGAGATTAAAAATGTTCAATGGTATCCGCAATGGGGAGAAACAAGATTATATAATATGGTAAGAGATCGTGAAGATTGGTGTATTTCCAGACAACGCACATGGGGCGTCCCAATCCCAGTTTTTTATGGTGAGGATCGTACGCCAATTATTACAGACGAAACCATTCATCATGTATCTGAATTGTTCAAACAGCATGGATCGAATATTTGGTTTGAATGGGAAGCAAAGGATTTGTTACCAGAAGGATTTACCTCTGAGCATAGTCCAAACGGTATTTTTACAAAGGAATTGGATATTATGGATGTGTGGTTTGATTCTGGTTCCTCCCATGAAGCAGTATTAGTTGGAAGAGAAGACCATTACCGCCCTGCAGACATTTATTTAGAAGGAAGTGACCAGTACCGTGGCTGGTTTAATTCTTCTTTGTCTACTTCCGTTGCAGTGACAGGAAAATCACCATATAAAGCGGTCATCAGTCATGGTTTTGCACTTGATGGTGACGGAAGAAAAATGAGTAAATCTCTAGGTAATGTCATCCAGCCTGCTAAAGTACAAAAGCAGCTTGGTGCTGATATTTTACGTTTATGGGTATCTTCCGTAGACTATCAAGCTGATGTTCGTATTTCGGATCATATCTTGAAACAAATTTCCGAAGCATACCGTAAAATTCGTAATACGATTCGATTTATGCTTGCTAACATTAGCGATTTTAAACCGTCAACAGACCGTATACCTTATGAAGAATTAGAAGAGGTTGACCAATATATGCTTCATCGGTTGAAGAAATTAGTTGCCGATGTCAGGGAATCCTATGATAATTATGAGTTTTCACCGATTTTCCACCAAATCCATAATTTTTGTGCTGTTGATTTAAGTTCATTTTACTTGGATTTCGCAAAAGATATTCTTTATATTGAAGCGGCCGATAACAAACGCAGAAGAAGTATTCAAACAGGCTATTATGAAGTGTTGACAGCTATTGTTAAATTGTTGACGCCGATTATTCCACATACTGCTGAAGAAGTGTGGGAGTATATTCCTGAAGCGGAGGCGGAATGGGTTCAATTAACCGATATGCCAGACCCTAAAGCGATGAAGTCTTGGGATGATGTAGCTAAAAATTGGGATCGATTTATGCTTATTCGTGATGATGTATTAAAAGCATTGGAAGAAGCACGGAATGAAAAAGTCATTGGAAAATCATTGGAAGCTAAATTAACGATTGTTCCAAAAGATACGCAAACTCAAAACATGTTAGAGGCAATGAAACATCTTCATCAGTATCTCATTGTTTCAGAAGTAAATGTAGTTGAAGAAAGCGATGATACAAAGCAGTATACGTATGTGGATGTACAAGTGGAAAAACATCCTGGTGAAAAATGCGAACGCTGCTGGGTTGCTTCCAATACAGTTGGTGATGATGACGAACATCCGACCCTTTGTTCACGGTGTGCTGCAGTTGTTAAGCAACATAAATCAATGTAATGAAATAAAGGTTAAATTCCCAACCGGGGTTTAACCTTTTTTACTAACATAAGAAAGCATAAAATGAGGTGCTTGGGGATAACGAAATAACTGCATAGCCACGCTCGGCGCATGAGCCCAGCAACGATGCGACTTTAGAAATGCGCCCTCCGATAAGTCCTCATCGGTTCGTCTCTAAGAGGAAGGCCGACTAAAAACGGGCTTGCCGCCCAGACGTCGGCATACCCCAATTTTAGTGGCGTGATTCCTTTATCCCGTAAAAAGGCGTTGTAGACTCCCACTTCAAGAATGGAAGATGTGAGCTGAACAAGTCGAAGCGGGAGGTAACAGCACCTAAATCCCCGATTCGTTCAAGGGCCTTTAGGTCATACCCTGGTGGTACTAACAATCAGCGGGGATAAAGAAAACCCCTGATTGAAGGTTCACTTTATCTTTAGTTGATTCGTTTCATTCGCTTACGTTGCTAAACGGGCGCCCCGCGCCTTTGTTCCACTATAGGAAAGTATAAGATTTTTTTGGTTTATAGTATAAGAAAAACAAAGGCTTCCGCCATAAGACTTGGCGACAAGCCAAGTTTTTCTAAAGTTTGAAATTGTAAATTCGTATTCATAGGCATCTGTTCTTAACTTTGCTTCTTATAGATCGATCCACTTCTTCAGCAGTGACAATGGTTGAATATTAACCAATGCTTATGGAAGTGAACGGAGACGCCAGCCCTTTTTTTCTTATAAGGTTTGAGGAGGACATCATTGTACAGACGAAAATGAATTGCTATTTTTGCTTGTAACGTTTACCATTAAAAATAAAGTGTTTAAACAAAATTGCGGAGGAAAAAGAATGTATTGGTATTACATCATTGCACTATTAATAATTGCGCTCGACCAGGCGAGTAAATGGCTGATTGTAACAAAGCTGGAACTAGGAGAACGGCTTACGATAATAGAGAATTTTTTCTATATAACTTCTCACCGTAATACAGGTGCTGCTTGGGGGATATTAGAAGGGCAAATGACCTTTTTCTATATTGTGACTGTCATTGTTGTAGCCGTCGTAGTTTATTACATACAAGCATATGCGAAAGATAGTAAACTGTTAGGCCTTGCATTAAGTTTTGTATTGGGTGGAGCTGTCGGTAATTTTATTGACCGTGTGTTTCGTAAAGAAGTTGTCGATTTTTTTGATTTTATTATCTTTGGTTATGATTTCCCAATCTTTAATGTAGCGGATTCCAGTTTAGTTGTAGGGGTTTTTCTCATCATTATTACCATGTTTATTGATGAACGAAGGAAAGGGAAAATGTCAACATGACGAAGAATAAATATATCGTACGTGAAGAAGATCATAAAAGTCGAATTGATAAACTTTTAGCTGATCAAAATAGAGAGATATCCCGCTCCAGGGTACAATCATGGATTACAGATGCTTATGTAACTGTAAACGGCAAACCGGTAAAGGCAAATTATAAATGCCAGCAAGGGGATCTTATTGAGTGGATTATTCCTAAAGCGGAACCTTTATCCTTGGTTCCAGAGGCTATTGCTTTAGACATTGTTTATGAAGATAAAGATATTTTAGTCGTTAATAAACCAAAAGGGATGGTAGTTCATCCTTCTGCTGGTCATCAGCATGGAACTTTAGTACATGCGTTGCTTTACCACTGTACAGATTTATCGGGTATTAATGGTGTAGAAAGGCCAGGAATTGTTCATCGGCTTGATAAGGATACAAGTGGTTTGCTTGTTGTTGCAAAGCATGACGAGGCACATCAACAATTAGCAGAGCAGCTAGTGCAAAAAACGATGAAGCGTACGTATCAGGCACTTGTGCATGGCGAAATAGCACATGAAAAAGGAATGATTGAAGCTCCGATTGGTAGAGATCCAAAAGATAGACAAAAAATGAGTGTTGTCGAAAATGGCAAGGAAGCTATTACTCACTTCCGTGTACTTCGTGCTTATCCGGATTATTCCCATGTAGAATGTCAATTAGAGACAGGAAGAACCCATCAGATTCGTGTCCATATGAAATATATCGGTTACCCTATTGTCGGAGATCCAAAATATGGTCCAAGAAAAACATTACAAGCTAATGGTCAAGTATTACATGCAAAAGAATTACGGTTTTACCATCCAATATCAAAGCAACCGATGCATTTTTCGACGGATTTACCAGCGTATTTCCAAGAATTGCTTGCCTATATCCAAAAATTGTATTGACAAATGAGAACGAGTTTGTCATAATTGCATGGAAGAACAAAATAAGCTCCTTTAATCATAGTCCAGTGAGGCTGAAAAGGTTACGGAATTATGTATCGAACAGTATGCCCTTTTTCCTCATGGATAAAAGGGCTTTTTCGTATGCAAACAATAAATATCCTTCAGGAGTAGAGTCAAGTCTCCAAACCGCGAACGCAATGGTAATAGCTTACTTAAGTCAAAGAAATTCAAAAATGGGACGGTGATAAAGATGAAGAAAAAAGTAGACTTACTTGATGCATCAGCAATTAATCGAGCATTAACCAGAATTGCCCATGAAATATTAGAAAAAAATAAAGGTGGAGAAGATTTGGTGCTAGTCGGGATAAAAACTCGTGGTGTACCAATCTCAAAACGCTTACAAGCGAAGATTAACCAAATTGAAAATATGGTTGTCCCCATTGGTGACCTGGATATTACACTGTATCGAGATGACTTGGATAAAGCGAATGAAGGGGAAGATCCGGATTTAAAAGCAACACATATTGCCACTGATATTAATGGTAAAAAAGTTGTACTAGTTGATGATGTTCTTTATACAGGAAGAACTGTTCGTGCGGCGATGGATGCGGTTATGGATATCGGAAGACCCGCCCAAATTCAATTAGGTGTTCTGGTTGACCGAGGACATCGAGAGCTTCCGATACGTGCTGATTATGTTGGCAAGAATATACCAACTTCTGAAAAAGAAATTGTTATGGTAAAACTTGAAGAAATTGATGGAACAGAAGATACCGTTTCTATTTATGAAAAATAATGAACGATAAACAAAACTTCATACAAAACCTTTAATCAGGTACGAGAGATCTGAAAGGTTGCCCAGATATACGTGTATACATACCACACGTCTACCTCTTTGCGACCTTTTAGCAAAGAGGTTTTTTCATTGTAATAGGCAACTATAAACTTAGATGCTTGTGGATAACGAAACAACCGACTAGTCACGTCCGCGCAAGCGCCCAGCAACGATGCGACTTTAGAAATGCGCTCTACGATAAGGCCTCATCGGTTTGTCACCTAAGAGGAAGGCCGACTAAAAACGGGCTTGCCGGCATACCCCTGTTTTAGTGGCATGATTCCTTTATCCCGTAAAAAGGCGTTGTAGACTCCCACTTCAAGAATGGAAGATGTGTGCTAAACAAGTCGAAGCGGGAGGTAACAGTACCTAAATCCCCGATTCGTTCAAGGGCCTTTAGGTCATACCCTGGTGGTACTAACAATCAGCGGGGATGAAGAAAACCCCGCTGATGGAAGGTTCACTTTATCTTTAGTTGATTCGTTTCATTCGCTGACGTTGCTAAACGGGCGCCCCGCGCCTTTGTTATGCCTGATAAACATGTAGTTTGCTTGAAATATTATTAAAAGGAGTGAAAGAAGAAACGATGCGACATTTTATTTCTTTAAACGACTGGACGAAACGAGAGATCATGGAGCTGTTACAATTAGCAGAGCATTACCGTGAGCAGGCCTTTATTCTAAGCGAGCAACTGTTTGCAGCGAATTTATTCTTTGAACCAAGCACACGTACAAAAATGAGTTTTATCGTTGCCCAACGCAAACTAGGACTTGATGTGCTTGATTTTAATGAAGAATTTTCCAGTACCAAAAAGGGTGAATCGCTATATGACACAGCCAAAACTTTTGAGGCTATTGGCGCTAACATGTTAGTAATCCGACATCGAGATGATTGCTGGATAGAAAAACTGGAAGGCAACTTATCAATTCCAATCATTAATGCAGGGGCAGGAAAAAAAGAACATCCAACCCAATGCTTGTTAGATTTACTAACCATTTATCAGGAGTTTCAGAAGTTTAAAGGTATAAACGTTGTCATTGCAGGTGATATTTCACACAGCCGTGTAGCGAAGTCGAATGCATACACATTACAAAAAATGGGGGCACATGTGTATTTAACAGCAGCTGAAGGATGTAAAGATCGCTCGCTTCCGTTTCCTTATATATCTATGGACGAAGCGGTAGAAATAGCGGATACGCTAATGTTATTGCGTATTCAACACGAAAGACATGAAGTAGCTTACGATCAAACAACAAGCTATTTAGACAAATACGGTTTAACGAAGCAACGAGAAAAATGCATGCAGCCACAAGCAATTATTCTTCATCCAGCACCAATTAATCGAAATGTCGAAATCGATACGGATTTGGTTGAGTGTAATCGATCGCGAATTTTTAAGCAAATGAATAACGGTGTTTATGCAAGAATGGCAATTATGAGTAGTGTACTAAAAGAATGGGGGTCTATCCATGAAACAGTTGATCAAAAATATCAACCACCTTTTACCTACGGGGGAGTTAGTTAAGCACGATATTTTAATCGAAAATGATAAGATTACTAAACTAGCACCAGTGATTAAAGAGCAAGCGGATAGAGAAATAGAGGGTAACGAGCAATTAGCAGTTCCAGGGTTCATTGATGTTCATATTCATTTACGGGAACCTGGCGGTGAACATAAGGAAACGATTCTTACAGGTACAAAAGCAGCAGCTCGAGGCGGCTATACTACTGTGTGTGCGATGCCCAATACAAATCCTGTACCGGACACGGTAGCGATTGTACAGGCGTTACACCAAAAAATTGACAATGACGCGGTAATTCGTGTTTTCCCTTATGCTGCGATAACGAAACAGCTACAAGGAAAAGAGCTAACCGATATACCTGCATTAGCCCAGACAGATATTTTTGCGTTTACCGATGATGGGGTTGGTATCCAAACGGCTAACCAAATGCTTCAAGCAATGAAGCTTGCAAAAGCGTATAATAAAGCAATTGTTGCCCACTGCGAAGACAACTCCATTGTATATGGGGGTGTTGTCCATGATGGTGAAGTGAGTGAACGCTTGAATGTACCGGGAATTCCTTCGCTTGCAGAGTCCGTACAAATTGCTAGAGATGTGTTATTAGCTGAAGCTACAGGATGTCATTATCATGTTTGCCATGTAAGCACGAAAGAATCTGTTCGGGTAATTCGAGATGCTAAAAAAGCTGGTATTCATGTTACGGCAGAAGTAACGCCACATCATCTACTACTCAATGAATCTGATATTACGACGGTCGATACCAATTTTAAGATGAACCCGCCATTACGCGCAAAAGAAGATCAGGAGGCGCTGTTAGCTGGATTGTTAGACGGTACGATTGATTTTATTGCCACCGATCATGCACCACATGCTGCACATGAAAAGGAACAGGGGATGTTACATGCTCCGTTTGGGATTGTAGGTTTAGAGCATGCATTTTCCTTACTTTATACGCATCTTGTCTTAACGGAGAAAGTGACCTTGCAGCAATTAATTGCTTGGATGGCTTCAAAACCAGCAGCAACATTTGGTCTTCCTTATGGGACGTTACTAGAAGGTTCTATAGCTGATATCACATTGATTGATTTGCAAAAATCGATAACGATAGATAAAAACGCTCTCTATTCTAAAGGAAAAAATACACCTTTCCATGGATGGAGTGCACAAGCTGCACCAACGTTAACGATGGTAGCAGGAAAGATCGTATATGAGGGGGAAAAATAATGGGGAAACGTCAGTTAGTATTAGAGGATGGAACGGTATTTATCGGTGAAGGGTTTGGCAGTGAACAGGAAGCAATTGGTGAAGTAGTATTCAACACAGGTATGACCGGGTATCAGGAAATTATTACGGACCCCTCCTATTGTGGGCAAATCGTCATGATGACTTACCCGCTCGCTGGTAATTACGGAATTAATCGTGACGACGTAGAAACAGTAACTCCGTTTATTCATGGGTTTATTGTCAAGGAAGTTGCAGCATATCCTTCTAATTTCCGAAGTGAAGAAACATTGAACGACTATTTAAAGGCGAACCAAATTCCTGGAATATCGGGAGTTGACACGAGAAAGCTTACGAAAATCATTCGTTTACAAGGAACGATGAAAGCTGCAATAGCTGATAGCGCGATTCCTTATGAACAAATTGTACGGCAATTAAGGAAAACAAAGCTACCGAAAGATCAGGTAAGAAAAACATCGACCTTAAAGCCTTATGTAGTACCAGGAAGAGGAAATCGAATTGTCGTTGTCGATTGTGGAATGAAACATGGAATCCTACGTGAATTAACAAAACGCAACTGTCACATCACAGTAGTTCCTTATAATTATAGTGCAGAAGACATACTTCGTCTAAAAGCTGATGGTTTATTGCTCACGAATGGACCAGGAAACCCTAAAGATGTGCCGGAGACAATTGCCATGATTCAACAAGTGATTGGGAAGCTGCCTATCTTTGGAATTTGTCTCGGTCATCAACTGCTCGCTTTAGCTTGTGGAGCGGATACAGAAAAAATGGCATTTGGTCATCGCGGGTCAAATCATCCGGTGAAAGATTTACTTACGAATAAAACCTACATAACATCGCAAAATCATAGTTACGCCGTACAACAAGCTTCACTTGCAAAAACAGACTTGCAATTAACGCAAGTAGCATTAAATGATGGCACCGTTGAAGGGATACAACATAAACGTCATGCTGCTTTTTCAGTTCAATACCATCCGGAAAGTTCACCCGGACCAGAAGATACGAATCACTTGTTTGATACATTTTTAACCATGACAGAGCAAGGGGCCAAGGAGGATGAAGTATATGCCTAAAAATGAGTCGATTTCCAAAATTTTAGTAATTGGATCAGGGCCGATTGTGATAGGGCAGGCAGCTGAATTTGATTATTCGGGAACGCAAGCGTGTCAAGCGTTACGAGAAGAAGGCTATACTGTTATATTAGCTAACTCTAACCCCGCAACCATTATGACTGACCATACGGTAGCAGACAAAGTGTATATGGAACCATTAACGGTTGAATTTTTAACGAAAATCATTCGCATGGAAAAACCAGATGCATTACTGCCAACACTAGGCGGACAAACGGGATTAAATTTAGCAGTTGCCTTAGATCAAACGGGGATATTAGCCGAATATAATGTAACTTTATTAGGCACTTCCTTGGAAGCCATCCAAAAAGCAGAGGATCGGGAGAAATTCAGAGATTTAATGCATGCATTAAATGAACCTGTTCCAGCGAGCCAAATCGTTCACACCGTAGATGAAGCTTGTGCATTTGCAGATGAAATAGGTTACCCGGTAATCGTTCGTCCGGCATATACGCTTGGTGGAACAGGCGGAGGAATGTGTAATACAAAAGAAGAATTAATGACGGTTACACAAAATGGTCTAACTCTTTCTCCCGTTCATCAATGCTTAATCGAAAAAAATATTGCTGGCTTCAAAGAGATAGAATATGAAGTAATGCGGGATAAAAATGATCAAGCAATTGTCGTGTGTAATATGGAAAATATAGACCCTGTTGGCATTCATACTGGTGATTCACTCGTCGTTGCACCTTCACAAACGTTAAGTGACCGTGAATATCAGTTACTGCGCAACGCGTCTTTAAAAATTATTCGCGCATTAGAAATAGAAGGTGGGTGCAACGTTCAACTCGCTTTAGACCCAGACAGTTTTCAATATTACATTATTGAAGTTAACCCGCGGGTAAGTCGTTCATCTGCATTGGCATCAAAAGCAACGGGTTACCCAATTGCAAAAATGGCAGCGAAAATTGCCGTTGGTTTAACGCTTGATGAGATCATAAACCCTATTACTGGAAAAACATATGCATGCTTTGAACCAGCGCTCGATTATGTAGTAACGAAAATCCCGCGATTCCCATTTGATAAATTTACGACAGGAGATCGGAATCTCGGAACGCAGATGAAAGCAACTGGAGAAATCATGGCGATAGGCAGAAATTTTGAAGAATCGTTATTAAAAGGAATTCGTTCCTTGGATATTGATACCGACCAATTATGGTTGGAAAGCTTAACGTATTTAGATGAAGAGACTCTGAAAACGCGACTGAAAAAAGCGGACGATGAGCGGATTTTCGTTTTAGCGGAAGCTCTTAGAAGGAAAATGACGGTAGAAGAGATTTTCCAAATAACAAAAATAGATCGATTTTTCTTAGTGAAGTTGCAACAATTAATGGTATTAGAGCAAGCACTAACGGAGCAGCCAAATTCGCCAGACGTGCTAAGACAAGCGAAAGAACGCGGATTTTCAGATGCACATATCGCTCGCTTATGGAAAATAACAGAAGATGACGTATATACCATGCGTAAGCAGCATGAAATTGTGCCAGTATATAAAATGGTTGATACTTGTGCAGCAGAATTCGCCTCGGCAACACCGTATTTTTACAGTACGTATGAGGAAGAGAATGAATCCATTGCAAGTCTACGTAAAAAAGTGCTAGTTCTTGGCTCAGGTCCCATCCGGATTGGGCAAGGAATCGAATTTGATTATGCTACGGTACACTCCGTATTGGCACTAAAAGAAATGGGTTATGAAGCCATCATCATGAATAATAACCCAGAAACAGTGTCAACTGATTTTAGTATATCAGACAAGCTCTATTTTGAGCCTCTTACATTAGAAGATGTGATGCATGTGATCGATTTAGAGCAGCCGGAAGGGGTTATTGTACAATTTGGCGGGCAAACTGCAATCAACCTGGCTGCCGGATTAGAGCGACGTGGTGTAGCCATACTAGGAACAAACTTACATGCCATTGATCAAGCGGAGGACAGGGATAAATTTGAACTGCTTGTCGACCAGTTGCATTTATTGCGCCCGAAAGGAAAAACAGTGATGAAAATGGAACGTGCGAAAGAAGTGGCAGAGGCGATTGGCTATCCTGTGCTTGTTCGTCCGTCCTACGTCATTGGTGGAGCTAGAATGGAAATCGTCTATAATGAAGCAGAGCTTACAGCCTATCTGGCTAAAACGGAACATATAAATGACAAACATCCGATTTTAATTGATAAATATGTTACTGGATTGGAAGTAGAAGTGGATGCTATTAGTGACGGTGAAACGGTCATTATCCCTGGAATCATGGAGCATATTGAACGAGCTGGCGTTCACTCTGGGGATTCCATCGCCGTATATCCGCCGCAGCGACTCAGTCAATCCGTCAAAGATCAATGCTTACACGCCGCTACGAAGATATCTCATGCTTTACAAGTGAAAGGCTTAATCAATATTCAATTTATTGTAAGTGATGATCATGTGTATGTACTTGAAGTAAATCCAAGAGCAAGTCGTACGATCCCATTTTTAAGCAAAATTACCGGCGTAATCATGGCAAATTTGGCGACAAAATGTATTCTCGGTGAAAGACTATCCGATTTGGGTTACCAAACAGGCATCCTGCCAGAAAGTGACCAAGTAGCAGTGAAAGTACCTGTCTTTTCCTTTGAGAAGCTGCGTAGTGTAGATACTATCTTAGGACCAGAAATGAAATCAACCGGTGAAGCAATCGGCTATGATAAAACATTAGAAAAAGCATTATATAAAGGATTGATTGCTTCTGGAATTAAACTACCACAACAAGGTAGTGTGTTATTAACCGTTGCAGATAAAGATAAAGACGAAATGCTTGATATTGCTCAGCGCTTCCATCAATTAGGTTATCAACTGTATGCAACAGAAGGAACTGCCGACTATATCCACCGGGCACAGATACCAGTGACGAAAGTTGGGAAGATCGGATCTAAACAGCCAAATGTCCTTTCTGTCATTGAAAATGGTGAAGTGCAATATGTCATCAATACATTAACATCAGGAAAACAACCACGTTCCGATGGTTTTCGGATTCGCAGAGAATCTGTTGAACACGGTATTGCTTGTTTAACCAATTTAGATACAGCAAATGCAATCTTGCACATTATTGATTCAATGACATTTCAAGCAAAACCAATTGAACGAACAAAGGCGCAGGGCGCCCGTTTAGCAACGTAGCGAATGGAACGAATCAACTAAAGATAAAGGAATCATGCCACTAAAAACAGGGGTATGCCGACGCCTGAGCGGCAAGCCCGGTTTTAGTCGGCCTTCCTCTTTGCCGCGAACCGATGATGCCTTATCGTAGGGCGCATTTCTAAAGTCGCTTAGTTGCTGGGCGCTGAAGCCGGACGTGGCTATTCAGTTATTCCCTTATCCCAAAGCAACAAATTTTATACTTTCCTATCTTTCAAAAAAGGTGGTAATCTAATGCAGCAAGAATTAAGGATCATATCAAAACAAAAAATTGCCCGTGATACAGTCGAAATGGTACTCGAAAATGAAAGTATTAGTCAGGTAACAGTTCCTGGACAATTTTTACATATACATGTTCAAGGGCATATGCTGAGACGACCAATTTCGATCGCGAATGTCGATGCTTCTAAAAATACGATAACCATTTTATTTAAAATTCTCGGAGAAGGAACTAGAAAACTATCCATGTATGACGTTGGCGATAAAATTGACGTGTTAGGACCAAACGGAAATGGGTTTCTGCTTGATAATACTACACAGGCTTCGATTTTACTTGTAGGGGGAGGCATTGGAGTGCCTCCACTGTACTACCTGGCAAAAAAATTAACCGAGCAAGGTACAGTCGTAACAGCTATCCTAGGATTTCAATCAAAAGAACATGTATTTTATGAGGAGAAATTCCGTGAACTTGGGAATACAATTGTCGTAACGAATGATGGCACATATGGCGAAAAAGGATATGTAACCAATGTGTCTGATGAGATGCTTCCAATCATTGATCGGTATTATTCCTGTGGACCACTTCCAATGTTAAAGGCAGTAAAAGAACGGTGGAGCACTATACCTGGTTATTTATCCTTAGAAGAACGTATGGGCTGCGGTATAGGTGCTTGTTTTGCATGTGTAATTCCAACAGATGATCGTGGTGGATACAAAAAAATATGTCAGGATGGTCCTGTCTTTACAGCAGAGGAGGTGCATTTAGGATGAATATAGCAGTAGAACTGCCTGGGTTATCATTAAAAAATCCAATTATGCCAGCTTCGGGATGCTTTGGATTTGGCAGGGAGTACAGTAAATTTTATGACCTTCATGTACTAGGAGCAGTAATTATGAAAGCAGCGACGCTACAAGCTCGGTTTGGAAACCCTACACCTCGCGTGGCGGAAACAAGTGCGGGCATGCTCAATGCCATTGGTTTACAAAATCCAGGTGTGGAAAAAATTATTACGACAGAGGTTCCATTTCTAGCTTCATTTTCAGTTCCGGTTATTGCTAATATTGCTGGAAGTACGATTGAAGAATATAGGCAGGTTGCAAAAGCGTTTCAGCAAACAGATCAAGTTTCGGCACTGGAATTAAATATATCATGCCCAAATGTAAAAGAAGGCGGCATTCAATTTGGCACAAATCCGCAAATGGCTCAAAAGGTGACCGAGGCTGTAAAAGAAGCTACGAATCTCCCTGTCTATGTTAAGTTATCGCCAAATGTTTCAGATATTGTTGAGATGGCAAAAGCAGTGGAGAAAGCAGGCGCGGATGGTCTGTCTATGATTAATACGTTAACAGGTATGCAAATGAATCTTGCTTCAAGAAAGCCGGTAATCGCGAATCGAACAGGAGGTCTATCTGGTCCAGCTATTAAACCGATAGCTATCCGAATGATATATGAAGTAAAACAACATGTCTCGATTCCAATTATTGGGATGGGGGGCGTTATGCAAGCAGAGGATGTACTCGAGTTCTTGTTAGCAGGAGCAAGTGCTGTCGCTGTTGGTACAGCTAATTTCCAAAATCCGTATGTGTGTAAAGAAATTATTGAGCAATTACCATATACATTGGAGCAGTACGGTTTTAACTCCGTTGAAGAGGCTATTGGAAAGGGGATTGTTTAATGGGGGCACCAATTTATCTCGCTTTGGATTTTCCAGACTGGAACACAACGAATCAGTTTTTATTGAAGCATAATCTAACTGGTATTCCAGTAAAGGTAGGGATGGAATTATTTTACAGAGAAGGTCCTGCATTAATAGAAAAGCTGAAAAAAAATGACCATTCCATCTTTCTAGATTTAAAGCTACATGATATTCCTACAACCGTAAAACATGCGATGAGAAATTTAGCGCAATTAGAAGTAGATATGGTCAATGTGCATGCATTAGGTGGTGGTGAGATGGTTCAAGCGGCAAAACAAGGCTTAATGGAAGGGAATGTTCATCATCATACTAAATTGTTGGCGGTTACGATTTTAACGTCTATGGATCAAGCAAATATGGTACAGGATTTAAGATTACCAGGTTCATTAGCTAGTAATGTCATTCATTTAGCCAAGGCTGCGCAACAAAATGGTGCCGATGGGGTAGTGTGCTCGGTTTATGAAGCGAATGCTGTGAAAGATGCATGTGGCTCCTCTTTCTTAACGGTCACGCCTGGTATTCGATTGGCAAATGCTCAAGGAGACGATCAAAAACGTATCGCCACCCCGGAGTATGCGAAACAACATGGTTCCAGTGTGATTGTTGTAGGCAGAACGGTCACCCAAGCTGCTTCTCCAAAAGAAGCGTACGAACAAATTAAAGGAGAGTGGAAAAATGGCAACGACTGAAGATATTATTCGTGATTTACTACAAATTAAAGCAGTACAGATTAAAACGGAAGGATATTTTAAGTGGACGTCGGGAATTCAATCTCCCATCTACTGTGATAATCGTTTAACGATATCACACCCAAATGTACGTCAAAAAATAACCCAAGCATTTATACATCATATAAATGAACAGCAACTTGAAGTTGACTGTATTGCGGGCTGCGCTACCGCAGGTATACCGCATGCGGCTTGGTTAGCAGATGCACTTGGCTTGCCAATGGTTTATGTTCGTTCCAAACCAAAAGCGCATGGTAAAGAGAATCAAATCGAGGGAGAAGTGAAGCAAGGTCAAAAGGTCATCGTGGTTGAGGACCTCATTTCGACAGGAGGCTCAGCGATTGAATCAGCTCAAGCCTTGCAAAAAGCTGGGGTGGAAGTATTAGGAGTTCTTGCCATCTTTACATACGGACTTCGTAAAGCAGAGACTGCTTTTCGTGAAGCAGGATTCCAATATGCTGTCATTACTGGATTTGATAGTTTAATTCAAGTGTTAGAAACAGATGGAAAGATAAATCAAATAGATAGTAAGCAGCTACTGGCATGGAGAGACCAGCTTTAAAAAGGAATAAGCAAGTATCGTATATGCTTTTATAACAGTAGCTTTCCCCTTGCCTTGCCATCCTTTCTACATATACTTCATAGGCGGTTAAGCTGCCTGTTAGTAGCCCCTAGTCTGTTGGTTTGGTTTAGTCAAAATGACCTTTGCAGATTGGGGGCATTTTCATTTTAAAGGTTCGTCCCGATATAAGGTGCTGTAAGACTCCACTTCAGGAGTTGGATAAAAACTATACTGTAACAAGTCTAAGTAGGAGATAACAGCACCTAAATGCCCTGTTTCGTAAGCAACCTTTAGGTTTTACCATTAAGGTACTAACAATTAGTAGGAGATGAATGAAAGCCACTACTGTATGAAGATTTACTTTATTATTAAATATTCAACAGTTGATTTTGTCTTTGATGAGACAAAATCAGCTTTGTAGATGCTGTTTATTATTCATGCTCCACTAAAGCCATCCACTCATCGATAGAAAACTGCTGCGGTTTTTCAGCGTTTTTTTCAATTTGATAATAGGCGGTTAATTTTTCATTTGCCTGTAATAGAAAGTAAGCTACGCGTTTTTTTTCAGCTTCGGTATCTAAGGTACGGTCTAACCAATCGCTTACAGTTAATATTTTTTTATTCACTTGTTGCTGGCGTATTACTAACCCATATTGTTGTAAAAGACGTTTCCACTCGATTATTGATAGATATTTGACATGACTTTCATCGCGCATTTTCTCTACTTGGTTCATAAATGCTTCGTACGCTTTTATATTTGGGACGACATTGTCGATAAAAAGAAATTTCCCATCAGGCTTCATTACTCGTTTCACTTCACGGATGAACTGCTCGGGTTGTGGGAAATGATGGGCGGCGATCCGACATGTTACAAGGTCGAAGGAATCATTTAAAAACGGCAACTGTTCAGCGTCTGCAAGAATATATACAAGATTAGTAAATGCTTGTAAATGATGCTTTGTATTTGCAAGCATTTCTTTCGTTAAATCTGTTGCGTATACGGTACGTACATAAGGAGAAAGCTGTCTAGCAACGTGTCCTCCCCCCGTAGCTATATCCAATGTGTCCATAGTTTTAGACGGCTGTAGCCAATTTTCGATGATATGTGGCTCAATGCCCTTAGCATGCGTGCTGCTTGTCAAGTAGTTTTGCGGATTTTTAGCAAACGTCTTTTTAACTAATTCTTTTTCCAACATAATGTTCCCTCCTGTAAGGGTTTATTTTAATTTCTGTAGAGATGAGACAAAACCTTGCTTTGGTTCCATTCATTGCTTTTATTTAGCTTGCAGTTTAATCCTATACCATGTAATGTTATAAGTAAAATAGTAAATTATAATGTTAAATGATAAGTAATTCTTATCAATTATAGTTTTAATATTTTCTGTACATCAAGACAGGTGGAAATATAAGTAAGAGGATGGGAATGAAATGAAAATAGACGATTACAAGTTACTACTAAAATTACAGGAGGTCGGAACAATTAGGGGCACTGCAAAAGCAGTCTTAATATCGCAACCTGCTGTGACACAGCGGTTAAAATATATGGAAGAGTATTTTGGGCATGCTGTATTTATTCGGACACCGAAAAAACTCATCCCCACTCCTGAAGGGGAAATCATCTTAAAGCATGCTGCTAGCGTAATAGAAAGAGAAAAAGAGCTAAAAAACCAATTAGCTATATCAAGTGATGAAGTACAAGGAACGTTATCCATCGCTTGTTCCTCGTTAATTTCCCAACGCTTCCTACCAGCCCTATTAGGAAACTTTACCACAAAGTTTCCTAAGATTGCTATTGATCTAGTAACAGGAATTAGTGAGGATATAAAACGAAATCATAAAGATTATCACGTATGTATTATTCGCGGGGAAAAGCTGAAAGAAACGACATGCATTCGTTTATTTGATGATCCATTATATATTTTTGATACAGAGGAATTTCCAGCTAATTCAATCAAAGAACGACCGCTTATTGCTTTTAGTTCTGATGATAGTATGCATGAACTAGTAGATAATTGGTTGTATGTACATCAGGATAAAATTAAACCAATCAAAACAATGACTGTTGACCAAATTGAGACGTGTAAACAACTGATGAAACAAGGTTTAGGCATGGCCGTTCTACCTGAAAGTGTTTCTGACGCTATGCAGGAAGAATACCCAAATTTGCCGCTGCGATTAAATGGAAAAGCTGTATCAAGACAAACATGGGTTTGCTTTCAGGAGGGCGTTCGCGCGCTGCCACAGGTCGATCATTTCATTAATGAATTGGTGGCATTTTTAGCTACACAAGAATAGTGAGGTTTAAAAGCGAAACCAAGAAGGAATATTACTAATACGAGTTCAAAAAGTTTAGTTTTGTTGTATTTTGAACAGCGGAAAACCGATTTGAAACTTGTCGATAGAAAAGACAGGCAACTTGAGTCAAACCATCAAACTACTTTTTGAGCATTTGAATAGCATTTAGAAGGAGAGATGAATGATGGCAAACGTTATTTTTACATCAAAGGCTACAGCAAAAAATGGACGTGATGGGCATGTGAAATCAGAAGATGGCTTGATTGATGTAAAGCTCGTAAACCCTGCAACGAATAAGGAGGATAAAGGATCTAATCCCGAACAGCTTTTTGCAGCAGCCTATGCATCTTGCTTTGATGGAGCATTAAATTTAGTGGCTTCGAAATATAAAAAAGAAATTGATTCGTTAACGACAGCTGCTGTAAGCTTCCTTAATGACCCTGAAGACAATGGCTTTAAAATTAGCGTAGAGCTTTTGGTGAAAATAAAGGGCGTTGACCAAAATGAAGCCGAGGATTTGGTTAAAAAAGCTCATCAAGTATGTCCTTATTCAAAGGCGACTAGAGGAAATATTGACGTGCAATTGAAGCCTGAAGCCGTATAATTTTAAGGCCACTGAAAAAGGTGTTCTTTACAAGAATACGATTTTATCTGCTGCAACGTAGAGAGGAATTTGCTTAAACCTTCACTTGTATGTAGTAGCATTTAAGTTTTTATCGTTTTCAGTGCCCATTAAAATTGTGACCAGACGAGCATGGTATCCTATGATGAAAAGGCTCAGTCCAAGTAAGATACGAATAAGTATCTTACTTGGACTTTAATTTTTTAATCAATTGATCACTCGGGGTGACAAAAACCGTCTTTTGATTGTCATACGTTACAAAACCAGGTTTAGCACCGTTTGGTTTTTTTACGTGGCGGATTTTTGTGTAATCTACCGGTACAGAAGAAGACTGGCGTGATTTACTAAAATATGCTGCTAATTGAGCTGCTTCTAATAGAGTGTCTTCGGATGGTTCTTTGGAACGGATGACGACGTGTGATCCAGGAATATCTTTTGCATGGAGCCAAACATCATCACGGGCAGCTAATTTCATCGTTACATATTCATTCTGTTTATTGTTTTTACCGACCAATAATATCGTTCCGTCAGAAGCAGTGTATTGTTCTGGCATAGGCTTTGACGATTTCGGTTTCTTTTTCTTGGTTGCTTTTTGTCTTTTCAAATAACCCTCTTCCCGAAGTTCTTCGCGAATCTCTTCAATATCCTGTGTACTTGCCGTATCGATTTGCTGCAACAATTGCTCCAAGTATTCCATTTCCTGCTCCGTTTTTTGAATTTCTTCTGTTACTTTTTGCTCCGATGTTTTTAATTTCTGATATGTTTTAAAGTAAGCTTGTGCATTCTCACTGGGCGTTTTCAGCGGATCTAAATCAATCGTTATTTCACTTTGCTCTGGATCATAATAGTCCGTCACGGTTACTTGCTTGTCTCCAGCTGATACTAAATGTAAATGTGCTGTTAGCAATTCACCGGCTTTCTGATAATGCTCTTTTTGTTGCGCTTTTTGCATTGTTTGCTCATGCTTTTTTAACTTCCGTTTATTTTTATCCCGTTCGTTTTTTAAAAAACGATATAAATCCTTTGCTTGCTGTTTCACCCGATCTCTTTCAGCTTTCCCAGCATAAAATTGATCAATCATGTCATTCACAGAAGGAAATGAGTATTTCTCTCCGTGTAAATGTGTCAGTTGGAGTACATGAAAATCTTCTCTTTTATTTTGATAAATCGTCGGAGTAAATTCTTGTTCCAGTAATTGCTTTTGTAATTCAGCAAATACATGCATGTATTTTTCAGGAGTACCTAGATTGGCGCGATAAACAATCTCTTTCGCAACTACAGGCGAAAAGCCAGTAACATGGTTTACAATTTGTGCGTCCAATTTCCCTGCATTAAAGTCTAGTTTTTTAATTAGATGCTCAGGATCAGTTGCTAAAGGATCCAATTTATCTTGTTCAGGTGGTAGTTGATAAGCCTGTCCTGGCAAGATGGTCCGATGACGATTTTGCCAGCTGGAAACATGCTTTAAACTATCAATAATATAACCCTGCTCGCTATCCACAAGTAGCAGATTACTATGCCTGCCCATAATCTCCATCATTAATTTTTTCTCTGTCACGTCCCCAATTTCATTTCTCGATTGAATCGTAAACTGTACAATGCGTTCCATGCCTTGCTGCTCTATCTTCTCAATGACTGCCCCAGACAAATATTTGCGTAACACCATACAAAACATTGGTGGTTCTTTCGGATTTTGAAACGTTTCGTTTGTCAGGTGTATACGGGAATAGGTAGGATGAATCGAAAATAATAAAACGACATTCTTTCCGTGATTACGAATCGTAAACAATACTTCCGTTTCTGTTGGTTGATAAATCTTATTTATTTTACCAGATGTTAATTCTGTTTTCAGTTCTTCTGTTACTGCATGTGTTACTATACCGTCAAATGGCATCTGAATCACCTCATTGGCAATTATAGCATTTTTGTGTACAAGTCTGCATACATATCTTTAAAGAGGTTGTGCAAAAGAGTACTGAAAATGATACTTCCAATTTTCCTAGTCATTATGTAGACTCTTTTTTCGCTCATGGATTTTTAAAAATTGCTGGCAAAAATTGTTCTTTCTTACTAAATAAATCGAATGTTCAATCAATGGAGATTTTCACACATCCTCTACTGATGGTTCGTACCGTAATGGCATGACTTAAAGGCCGCTTACGAAACAAGGCATTTAGGTGCTGTTATCTCCCACTTAGACTTAGATTACCCAACTCCTGAAGTGGAGTCTTACAGCATCTTATATGCGGGACAAAAGAAAGAAGTGAAAGGTTTTACTTGCCAGAATTTTTAATTGCAAGATAGATGTGTAGTCTTAAGTACGCAAGCTGCTAAGAAAATCAAACAATGAACAAAGGTAAATTGTTATAAGGAGAGAATGTGGAGGAATGCACTATGAAATGGTATCAACTTGAGGTGGAAGATGTAGAGAAGCAGTTGCACGTTACGACCAATCGCGGATTATCAGACAAGCAAGTTGAAAAAAGACGTAAGCAATATGGAGAAAATGCTTTACAGGCGCAAAAAAAAGCATCTAAGTGGTTGATTTTTCTAAAACAATTTCAAGATTTTATGGTGCTCGTTCTTTTAGCAGCTACCTTAGTTGCTGGTCTTTTAGGAGAGTATATAGATGCAATCGCAATTATGGTTATTGTACTCGTAAATGGGTGTATTGGCTTTTTTCAAGAGCAAAAAGCAGAGAAATCACTCGATAAGCTCAAAGAGCTATCTGCTCCAATGGCCTATGTACTACGTAATAAGAAATGGGAAAGAATTCCATCCAGGCAAGTGGTTGTTGGAGATATTGTCCGGATTTCAAGTGGTGACCGTATTCCTGCAGATATTCGAATTGTCCGTGCGGATAGTTTGGAAACAGAAGAGTCGGCATTAACCGGAGAGTCGCTACCAGTTTCAAAACATACTCAAGCCATTCAGCGTGCTGCACTCGACGCTCAGGATCAAGTCAATATGGGATTTATGGGAACATTGGTAACGCGGGGAACTGGAATGGGTATCGTTGTAGGTACTGGTATGCAAACAGTGATGGGACAAATCGCTTCCTTGATGGCAAATACAAAAAAAGTGATGACGCCACTAGAACGCAAGCTTGCTGAATTAGGGAAAATTTTAATTGTCATCGCTTTACTTTTAACGGCGCTTGTTGTTGTATTAGGTGTTGTACAAGGTCAGCCTGTCTATACGATGTTTTTAGCAGGTGTATCACTTGCTGTTGCTGCTATTCCTGAAGGATTACCAGCTATTGTGACGGTTGCTTTATCTCTTGGTGTACAACGCATGATAAGAAAGAAAGCAATTGTCCGCAAATTGTCAGCAGTCGAAACGTTAGGTTGTGCTTCCGTCATTTGTTCGGACAAGACAGGTACGATGACTGAGAATAAGATGACAGTAAAAGAATTGCTAATCAATGGAAAACAGCTTTATGTCACTGGTGATGGATATGAATTACAAGGGAATTTTTTTCTCCATGATCAAAAGGTAGAAAACAGCTATCCGCATTTAAGAACGATGCTTTTATACGGCTTGCTTTGTAATCACTCCTCGCTCGTTAAAAAGAAAGGAAAATATGTGATTGACGGTAACCCGACGGACGGAGCGCTGCTAATTGCTGCAAGAAAGTTTGGACTTAGTGATGAAGAGAAAGAAGCATATCGAATTATCAAGGAATTTCCATTTGATTCGGATCGCAAACGGATGAGTGTCATTGTTGAGGACAAACAACAACGCCGATTTTTAATTACGAAAGGTGCTCCAGACATATTATTACCTCGATCGACATATATGTTAGATGAGGAAGGAAAACAGCTTTTAAAAGCAAAAAATCAAGCAACTATCGAACAAGAAATTAATCAGATGGCAGACAAGGCGTTACGAACGCTAGCGATTGCGGTTAAACCAATAAATAAAGATGATCATATAGAATCGCCTGCCTTAGAAAAAGATCTCACCTTTATCGGCGTTTATGGCATGATGGATCCTCCTCGGAAGGAAGTGAAAAAGGCTGTTCAAGAATGCCGAAGTGCTGGTATAAAAACAGTGATGATCACTGGTGATCATGCTAAGACAGCAAGGGCGATCGCACTAAATTTAGAGTTAATGCCTGAAGACGGTAATGTATTGGAAGGGTACCAAATGAATAAAATGTCCCAGCAGGAATTGGAAGCTGTCATCGAGGACGTTTACGTCTTCGCGCGCGTTACACCAGAACACAAATTAAGAATCGTTCATGCTTTTCAAGAAAAGGGACATGTTGTAGCGATGACTGGAGATGGAGTAAATGATGCGCCAGCAATAAAAGCAAGTAATATTGGTATTAGTATGGGACAAAGTGGAACGGATGTAACCAAAGAAGCATCATCGCTTATATTAATGGACGATAATTTCGCGACGATAAAAGCAGCTATTGAAGAAGGGAGAAACATTTACGAGAATATCCGAAAATTTATTCGCTACTTGTTAGCTTCAAATGTTGGAGAAATTCTAGTTATGTTGTTTGCCATGTTGCTTTCATTACCGTTGCCGCTTGTGCCAGTGCAAATTTTATGGGTTAATCTTGTAACGGACGGTTTACCTGCCATGGCATTAGGTATGGATAAGGCAGAAGGAGATGTAATGAAAAAGCGTCCGAGGAGTATACATGAGGGAGTCTTTGCTCGTGGACTTGGCTATAAAATCATTAGCAGAGGAATCGTTATAGGAATTGTCACCTTAATCGGGTTTATTATCACGTACCAAAACGACCCTGAACACTTGGTATATGCTCAGACCATTGCTTTTACAACTTTAGTAATGGCACAGTTAATTCACGTATTTGATTGTCGGAGTGAACATTCTATATTTGCTAGAAACCCGTTTGAAAATATCTATCTTGTTTTAGCTGTTCTCTCTTCTCTCCTATTGTTATTAGTTGTCATTTATTGGCAGCCATTGCAGCCAATTTTCCATACTGTATCGCTAAGTTTGCGAGACTGGATGTTAGTTTTGGCATTAAGTGCTATACCTACTGTTTTATTTGGCTTTACTAAAAAGTAATGATTGGTTCAAAAGAGCGTGCCTTCTGATTAGAGGACACGCTCATTTTGCGTGTAAGAAAAGAGGACAAAAGTCCGATGAGACTTGTTGTTGATGAGCGGAAAGTGACGTGGGTTCGAAATGCGGACCCCATTAGGAGCTCATTTAAATACCTGATAGAATCGTCACTTTTGAACAATGTTCCATTTTAAAGTACGATAGTAATTCGTATCTCTTTTCAATAAAATGGAATACAGCGTATAATACATATAGATGGAGTGATTATATGGCAATAAGTATGACAGGATATGGAAGCGCAAAGGTGGCCACAAACCAGTTGCTTTTGACGGTTGAGGTTAAAACCGTAAATCACCGTTATCTTGACATTAGTATGAAACTACCAAACCAATTCGGATTCCTGGAAGAAAACCTTAAAAAAATGCTGCAAATTTACTTTCAAAGGGGGAGAGTGGAACTATATATTCAAATTCATGGAGAAGCGCTCATGCAAAAAACAGTTGAAACAAACTGGGACTTAGTAGAACAGTATATGTCTCAATTACAAGAGATGAAGGAACGTTATCAGCTTGCTGGGGAATTGCCAATAACAGTTATCACCGGCTTCCCCGATGTGTTTTCTGTATCTGAGATAGAAAACGAATTAACTGATGCATGGACTACCATATTGAAGGATGCTGTAAGTGATGCTTGTCAACAAGCATCAGAGATGAGAGAACAGGAAGGTACATCCCTATCAAAGGATTTGCAAGTTCGTATACATAAACTGCAGCAATGTGTAGAAAAAATAAGTGCACGACAGGCTATAGCGTTGACAACATATCGTGAACGAATTCAACGCCGAGTTGCAGAGCATTTTAATGAAGAACCGCTAAAGGATCCGGCAAGATTATATCAGGAAATTGTTTTATTAGCTGACAAAGGCGATATTACAGAAGAGATAACTCGCATGAACAGTCATCTGACGCAGATGAAACAAACATTATCGTTAAGCGGAACGATTGGACGAAAATTAGAATTTATCGCGCAGGAATTGCTTCGCGAAGCAAATACAATCGGTTCAAAATCAGTAGACACGGTTACAAGTGAATATACAATAAATATCAAAAGTGAAATTGAAAAAATAAAAGAACAGGTGCAAAACGTGGAATAATAGTTGTGTTTTCGCCCCCTTTTTACGTATAATGTCAATAAAGGTTGTAAACATGTCCGTACAAATTGCAGTGACAAATGCTTAAAAATATTTCATATCATTGACTATAGCATCTACATGTATAAGATAAATTTAAAAGCGCATGAATGAAAATACTTGCATCTTGATTAGATATTGGGGAATACTACTAAATTATAATCGTTTTTATACAGGAATTATTTATATATATATTGGCTCCCCAATGATCCCGTGAATGGACATCTAATCGTATATGAAGTAAATTTCCACTCAGTGGGAAATTTACCTTTATCCCGCATGTAAAGTGCCCGAAGTCTCCCGCTGCAAGGTGCTTGAGTTGATAAAAAAGGGTCTAAGTAGAAAAATAGCCCTAATTGTCTGATCCGTCAGGGGGACACTAAGGGTCATAACCTTGCGTGCTGCTAACATCTCGTAGGAGAACGGGAGAAAGCTCCTACTGAGTAAATTTTATTTGATCTCCTAGTTCCAAAAGGTAGAACAAAGGCTAGTATCACAGAAATTTATAAAAATGCGTTACAGTTGTAGTTCATTTTCCGCGAAAAGAACATTGCATAACTATCGCAGTTTTTACTGGTCCTCGGGCAACGCCTTTGAAGCCGACGTCCGTCACCCTGAATCAATCAGGTATTTCCTTGCTGGTATCATCCACTTCACTTCTTTATATCCGCTAAAACAATAGAAGTTAGAAGTGTTACGGAGCTATAAGAGGCGGATTAAATCTAGAGAGAGATAGAATTATACGGAGGGTTTATATTGAGTTTACGTTTAATTAATATTGGTTTTGGGAATGTTGTTTCAGCGAATCGAGTAATATCAATTGTTTCGCCTGAATCAGCTCCAATCAAACGAATTATTACTGTTGCTCGGGATAACAACAAGTTAGTAGATGCAACTTACGGCAGACGAACAAGAGCAGTTATTATTACGGACAGTGATCATGTAGTGTTGTCTGCAGTTCAGCCTGAAACAGTAGGTCAACGCGTATTAAGTCACGAAGAAATAACGGACGATAATTAGGAGGAAATAATTTGATCGAAGAAAAAGGTATTCTTTTTATTCTTTCGGGGCCTTCCGGAGTTGGAAAAGGAACTGTACGTAAGGCACTTTTCAATCAAGATACGGATTTGAAGTATTCCATCTCGATGACAACCCGTGAAAAACGGCCCGGAGAACGAGAAGGAGTGGATTATTTTTACAAATCCAAAGAAGCTTTTGAAGCACTTATTCAAGAAAATCAACTGTTAGAATATGCGAAATATGTTAATAATTATTATGGTACACCGCGAGAATATGTAGAAGAAATGCTTGAATTAGGTCACGATGTATTTCTTGAAATCGAAGTACAAGGTGCTTTACAAGTTAGAGAAAATTTTCCTGAGGGTGTGTTTATCTTTTTGTTCCCACCTAGTTTAGAAGAACTGAAAAACAGAATTATTCACCGTGGAACAGAATCGCAAGAACTCGTTTTAAACAGACTAAAAGAAGCTAGAAAAGAAATCGAAATGATGGACGCATACGATTATGTCGTTGTAAACGATGATGTTAATCTGGCTGTGAAAAAGATTCAAGCTATTATTCAAAGTGAGCACTTAAAACGTGAGCGTATTGCGAAACAATATAAACAATTATTGGAGGATGAATTATAATGCTAGATCCATCGATTGATTCACTGCTAAGTAAAATCAACTCAAAATATACACTTGTTACGTTGGCTGCTAGACGGGCTAGACAAATTAGTGAAACGAAGAAAGTGTTAATTGATAATCCAAAATCCCATCAATACGTTGGCATGGCGCTGGAAGAAATTCAGGCAGGAAAGTTGTTTCTTGAAGAAGAGGTAGGAAATAGCCCATCCTAAAGGCTCCGTTATCTTAGGGATGCGTAATCCGGTTATCATACTGAAAATGGACTCCCTCGCGAATTTAGTTGCGAGGGATTTTCTGCATATGTCTGGCAAAGAACGTTCTTCCTATAAAAATGCAGGGGAATTTTTATCCTGCATGTAAGTGATGTAAGTCTTCCTTCCACGCTCAAAAAAGGAAAACTGTGTTAGTGCTATCAAGAGAATCGAAATGAATATTTTAGATAGCTTTATAAATGTGTGATGAGTAAAATTTTCCACTCTGTGTACGTCAAAGAAAGGAGAGAGCATCCGTGGTTCATTCCAAAAATATAGTTCTGGGTGTATCTGGAGGTATAGCGGCTTACAAGGCTTGTAGTCTTGCTAGTAAGTTGACGCAAAAAGGAGCAAACGTAAAAGTGGTTATGACAGATAATGCGACGAAGTTTGTTGCACCTTTAACATTTCAAGCTCTATCTCGTAACCCTGTATTTACCGATACATTTGATGAAAAAGATCCAACAAAAATTGCTCATATTGATGTAGCTGATTGGGCGGATATTGTTATCCTTGCCCCAGCAACTGCTAATATTATTGGTAAACTTGCTAATGGAATTGCTGATGATATGTTATCAACCATATTACTTGCTACACAAGCTGCGGTATACATTGCACCTGCTATGAATGTGCATATGTACGCACACCCTGCTGTCATAAAAAACATGCAAACATTAGTTGATTGGGGCTATCATTTTATTGAACCTGGTGCTGGTTATTTAGCTTGTGGTTATGTAGGCAAAGGCCGGTTAGAAGAACCAGCAACGATCATCGAAACAATAGAAGCACACCAACAACAAAAAGAAAACTTATTTTTAACAGGAAAGCACGTGCTCGTTTCTGCTGGTCCTACGCAAGAAAAAATAGATCCAGTCCGTTATTTTACCAATCGGTCTTCTGGGAAAATGGGATTTGCACTAGCGGAAGTCGCTGCTAATGCAGGAGCTTCTGTCACATTAGTTGCCGGACCAAGCCAAGTGCAAATACAGCATGCTCAGATAACGAAAATTGATGTTACGACGGCAGAGGAAATGTATGAATCCATGCTCGAGCACTTTGGTGCAAGTGATATTATCATTAAAGCTGCCGCTGTTGCAGATTATCGTCCCGCCGTTACTTATGAACAAAAAATGAAAAAACAAGCTGGTCCTTTACAAATTCATATGGAACGAACAAGAGATATATTACAAGCTTTAGGTGAGCAAAAAGCTCAGCAATTTCTTGTAGGATTTGCTGCTGAAACAGAGAGACCGATTGAGAATGGACGTAAAAAGCTTGAAAGAAAGAACCTCGATGCCATTGTAATTAATGATATTTCTGCTGATGGTGCAGGGTTTGCCGGAGATACAAATGCAGTAACTTATCTGAATAAACGAGGGAAGACAGAAACGCTTGGTTTAAACACAAAACAAGAGATTGCCAGACAAATTCTCCAACTCATTCATGAGGATGTGGAGGCTCAACGATCGTGAATATAGCAAAAGTAATTGTCGATGTTCCTGCTAGTTCCATCGACCAAACGTTTGACTATCTTATTCCAGAAAAGTTTTCAGATATTGTCGTTGCTGGAGCTCGTGTTATTGTACCATTTGGCCCGAGGAAAGTCATGGGGTTTGTTGTAGAAAAGACAACAGCATCCGAATTTTCCAAGTTAAAGCCTCTTCATGATGTGCTTGATTTCCAACCTGTATTGACAAAAGAACTATTGGAAATTGGAAAATGGCTTGCACGTGAAACGATCAGCTTACAAATAACAACCTTTCAAGCAATGTTACCACAAGTATTAAAAGCAACTTATAAGAAGGAAATTGTACGTCTTTCAGAAGCACGCTTGTCTGAGGAACTAGAATTGTTGTTTGCAGGTAGAGATATTGTTCCATATGAAGATTTTATTGCTTCAGGAATTCGTTATATTCGACTATCTGAAGCGGTACAAGCTAAAGACGTAGCAATCGAATATGTAGTTCAATCACGCATCACTAAAAAATATCAAACGATCATTCGGCCGGCTAAAGAAATACATCAGCTAGAAGAAGCGGTGTTGGATTTATCCAAACAAGCAAAAAAACAAAAGCAGCTTCTCCAGTTTTTTTTGCAACATCCGCAGCCGGTGGAGAAGCAAGCGTTACTAAAGCAACTAAAAACGAGCGATAACACGTTGAGGGAGCTGCAAAAAAAAGGATTGCTGGAAAGTTTCCAACAAGAGGTTTACCGTGATCCTTATGCACATAGCGACTTTCCGAAAACAGAAGCTTTGAATTTAACAGGACAACAAGCCGAAGCAATCAAGCCAATGAAAGAAACAATTGAAAATGAAAGGCATGCTGTTTTTTTGCTTCATGGTATTACTGGAAGCGGAAAAACGGAAATATATTTACAAGTTATTCAAGCGGTTATTGAAAAAGGCGCCGAGGCAATTGTCCTTGTACCAGAAATATCGTTAACACCGCAGATGGTTAAACGATTTAAAGGAAGATTTGGTTCTAATGTAGCTGTCATGCACAGTGCTTTGTCCGCAGGTGAAAAATATGATGAATGGCGACGTGTACAACGTAAAGAGGTACAAGTGGTTGTGGGGGCAAGATCTGCTATCTTTGCCCCATTCGAAAATTTAGGAGTTATTATTATTGATGAAGAGCATGAATCAACCTATAAGCAAGAAGATCAGCCACGTTACCATGCAAGAGATGTAGCTATTCAACGTGGGCAACACCACAAGTGTCCTGTGATTTTAGGTAGCGCAACTCCCATGCTGGAATCGTATGCTAGAGCAAGTAAGGGAGTCTATCAATTAACAACACTGGATAAGCGAACGAACAATAAAGAACTGCCACCAGTAGAAATTGTGGATATGCGCAAGGAGTTACATGCTGGAAATCGGACGATGTTTTCCAGAACATTAAAAGCGGAAATAGAAGCGTGTTTGCAAAAGGGAGAACAAATCGTACTATTATTGAATCGCAGAGGATATTCTACGTTTGTTATGTGTCGGGATTGTGGTCATGTCAAAGAGTGCCCGCATTGTGATATTGCATTGACGTTTCATAAAAATAGTCATGCATTAAAATGTCATTACTGCTCATACGAAGAACCGATGCCGATACATTGCCCAGAGTGCGGCAGTGATACCATTCGCTATTTTGGGACAGGCACACAAAGAGTCGAGGAA
The DNA here is from genome assembly GCF_001895305.1 of Virgibacillus sp. 6R. NCBI lineage: Bacteria > Bacillati > Bacillota > Bacilli > Caryophanales > Bacillaceae > Virgibacillus > Virgibacillus sp. 6R. Next base: position 4,444,617 of record NZ_CP017762.1, read on the forward strand.
GCATTGGTAAAGTTGATACCTGAGGCTCGGGTTATTCGAATGGATGTAGATACGACAAGAAGAAAAGGGTCGCATGAGAAACTATTGCACCAATTTGCAACGAAGCAAGCCGATATTTTACTAGGAACACAGATGATAGCAAAAGGTCTTGATTTTGAAAATGTTACTTTGGTAGGTGTGTTAACGGCAGATTCGATGTTACACTTACCAGATTTTCGTTCAGCAGAAAAAACGTTTCAAATATTGACGCAGGTGAGTGGACGGGCTGGCCGACATGAACTAAATGGAAAAGTAGTCGTACAAACATATACTCCTGATCATTATAGTATTCAGCTGGCTAGTACGTACGATTACACAAGTTTTTATCAAAAGGAAATGCTAATGCGCAAAACGTTCCACTATCCTCCTTATTTCTTTTTAGCATTAATCACCGTTACACATACAAACCAAGTTAAGGCGATTCAATCCACACAACAAATGGTACAAATGCTATCCAAAGTCGTCCATAAACAAACTATCTTATTAGGACCAACGCCGTCGCCCATTCCGCGTATAAAGAATAGATATCGTTATCAATGCATGATAAAATACAGAAATGAACCGCATTTACAAGATGAACTTCGGAAGATAATGGAGCATTTTTCAGAGCAGATTCGCAAAGATGGTTTGCTTATTTCCATTGATATGCAACCTTATCATTTAATGTAATTATAGAAAGTAGGTAGTCAGATGAAACGAATTGTATTTATGGGTACGCCAGATTTTGCTGTCCCGATTTTAAAAACATTAGTAGCTTCCCCTTATGACGTTGTACTTGTTGTTACTCAGCCAGATCGGCCAAAAGGGAGAAAGCGATTGGTTACTCCGCCTCCAGTCAAGCAGGAAGCCATAAAGCACGATATCCCTGTGTTTCAACCTGAAAAGCTAAAGGATGACCATGAAGCGATACTGGCATATGAGCCCGATTTAATCGTAACCGCCGCTTACGGCCAACTGCTACCTAACAAATTGTTAACTGCACCCCCGTATGGATGTATCAATGTGCATGCTTCACTTCTTCCAGAATTACGAGGTGGTGCACCGATACATTATGCCATTATGCAAGGCAAAACGGAAACGGGCGTGACGATTATGTATATGGTAGAAAAGTTAGATGCAGGAGCTATGCTGACGCATCAAAAAGTAATGATTGAAGAAAATGATCACGTAGGCAGCTTACACGACAAATTGGCTGAAGCGGGTTCACAGTTATTAGAAGAAACCCTTCCTAAGCTTTTTGCTAATGAATTGCAGCCAATCGAACAAGAACACGAGCAAGCCAGTTTCGCTCATAATATTAAGCGGGAGCAAGAAGAAATTGATTGGAATCAACCGAGTCGGGTGGTGTATAACCATGTGCGGGGATTACACCCTTGGCCGGTCGCTTATACGATATTTCAAGGGAAACCGATGAAAATATGGTGGGGGGAGCCAATAGATAAAGTTTATGATGGAAAATCTGGAGAAGTCGTTGATAAACCAGATAACAGCTCTTTCATTATTGTTTGTGGCGATAAAAAAGGCTTTCGGGTAACTGAAATACAACCAGCGGGGAAAAAACGAATGACAGTAAAGGACTATTTGCAAGGGAATCCAAATCAAATCCAAATTGGTCAAATAATGGGTGAGTAAACAATATGAACAAGCAAACGGTACGAAGCAAAGCGTTAGATACATTAATACGTATTGAAAAGGATCAAGGATATAGTCATCTGCTCGTCAATCAGGAACTACAGGCTGGAGGCATTCGTTCCAAGGATGAGGGTTTGTTTACGGAAATCGTGTATGGTACAGTACAGCAGCAATTAACGTTGGATTACTATTTAAAACCATTTTTAAAAGGGAAAACAAATCTCGATTTATGGGTTAGAGTTTTGTTGCGAATGTCCATTTATCAGATGGTATTTTTAGACCGTATCCCAGACCATGCGATTATCCATGAAGCGGTGGAAATTGCCAAATCTCGTGGGCATAAAGGGATTGCCTCATTTGTAAATGGTGTTTTACGTGCCATACAACGAAAAGGAGTTCCTTCTATATCTGCGATAAGCGATGACACAACAAGAATATCCATTGCAACAAGCCACCCGCAATGGTTAGTGGAACGCTGGATGAACCAATATGGGAAAGAGACAACCGAAGCGATGTGTCTTGCAAATACGAAACACAAACCGTTATCTGTTCGCATCCAGCCTTTAAAAATAAGCAGGGGAGAGGCAATCAGGCAGATGGAAGAGAGTGGTTTTAAAGTACACCCTTCCTTTTTCTCGCCACAGGGAATTGTTATTGAAGAGGGAAATGTGTTGAAAAGCAAATGGTTTCAGGAAGGAATGGTGACGATTCAAGATCAATCTTCCATGCTAGTTGCTGAATTACTACAATTAAAACCTGGCATGTCTGTGCTTGATGCTTGCAGTGCACCCGGCGGAAAAGCAACACATATAGCGGAAAAAATGGAGAACCAAGGTCGGATTGATGCATACGATCTTCATGCTAAAAAAGTGAAACTTATCCAGGCAAAGGCAGACGAACTTGATTTATCGATTATCCACCCATCAACAGGAGATGCTCGTAAGTTGCGTGAAAAATACAAAGATGCTACTTTTGATCGAATTTTAATTGACGCCCCTTGTTCTGGATTAGGAGTTATTAGAGGCAAACCAGAAATAAAATATCACAAACGAGAAGAGGATATCGAACGCTTAGCGTCTATACAACAGGAGATACTCGAAACGGTTGCTCCATTATTAAAACAAGACGGTCGATTAGTATACAGTACATGTACGGTTGACCAACAAGAAAATGAACAGGTTATTCGTGCCTTTTGTGAAAAACATCCTTCCTTTGAAGTTGACCAAACATTTTTTACTGCTTTACCTAAGCCCTTGCATGATTCTGAGGGAATAAGTAAGGAAGGTTTGCAAATCTTTCCGCAGACATTTCAAACAGACGGGTTCTTTATAACACGACTAAAGTTAAAAAATGAATAGATCTACTTCTTTTCTTGACCATATTGTGTAATACTGTAAATGATAAATAACCAGCGAAACGGATAAATGATTTTTAAGTGGTCAGTGACACGCTTTAAAACTCAAAGGATAAAGGAGTTAAACAATGAAGGCTCATTTTCTAACAGATCGAGGTCAAGTTCGCAGCCATAATGAGGACTCTGGTGGTGTGTTTTATAATTCGGGAGGCCAAGTTTTAGCTATTATTGCTGATGGAATGGGGGGGCATCAGGCTGGTGATGTAGCCAGTCAAATGGCTACTAAGTTGCTTCAGAAGAAGTGGGAGCAAACGGAGCAGGTCCCCTCGCCTGATGTTGCAGAAACATGGGTGCAAGCTGCTGTGCTTGAAGCAAATACAGCCATCTTTCAGTATGCCCACGAACATGAAGCATGTTATGGAATGGGAACAACGATCGTTATTGCTATCATCCTTGAGGAAACTTTAACAATTGCACATATCGGCGATAGTCGAGCTTATATGATCACAAATGAGACGATGAAACAAATAACGGAAGACCACTCTTTCGTAAATGCCCTTATTCAATCAGGACAAATCTCTAAAGAAGAAGCGACTTATCATCCGCGAAAAAATGTCGTCTTAAAAGCTCTAGGGACAGAAGAAACCGTAACCTGTGATGTTCGGACTTTAAGTCTTGAGCAGAATGATTTGCTGTTACTATGTACAGATGGCTTGACCGACAAATTGTCAGATGAAGAAATTTATACAATTGTGTGTTCAGATACTGATCTATACCAAGTCGGGCAAAAAATGGTCCAATTAGCAAATGAGCGCGGCGGTGAGGATAATATTTCACTTGTATTAATTCAACATGACAAACCTGAAGAGAGAGCAGGTGAACCATTGTGATGAAAGGGCATCTGATTAATGACCGCTATCTGATTAAAGAAACAATTGGCGGCGGCGGGATGGCAAATGTGTATTTAGCCAGAGATACGATCTTAGAAAGAGATGTAGCCCTTAAAAGTTTACGTTTAGAGTACGCAAATGACCAGGAATTTATTGCACGTTTTGATCGTGAAGCACACGCCGCTACCAGTTTAAATCATCCACATATCGTTAACATTTATGATGTAGGTGAAGAGGATCATTTACTTTATATGGTCATGGAATATGTAAAAGGCATGACTTTAAAAGAATACATACAGAACAAAGGCCCCCTTGACGTTGCGGAGGCATTAGAAATCATGCAGCAAATCACGGGAGCGATTGCACATGCCCATGCAAACGATATCGTACATCGTGACATAAAACCACAAAATATTCTTGTAGATACAAATGGGCAAGTTAAGGTAACGGACTTTGGTATTGCTGTCGCTTTAAGCGCAACTTCGTTAACACAAACGAATTCAATCCTCGGATCTGTTCATTATTTATCGCCAGAGCAAGCAAGGGGAGGGATGGCTACAAAAAAATCAGATATTTATTCTCTTGGTATTGTTTTATATGAGCTATTAACTGGGCAGCTTCCTTTTTCTGGACAATCTGCTGTATCCATTGCTTTAAAACATTTACAAAATAAGACTCCTTCTGTACGAGAATTCAATTCAACTATCCCACAAAGTGTGGAAAATATCGTCTTAAAGGCAACAGCAAAAGATCCATTTCACCGCTATGAAACGGTTGACGAAATGCAAAATGCATTAGAAACTGCACTTGATCCAAGTAAACAAAATGAAGCGGCATTTATGATCCCAGTGGAAGATGGGGATGAAACAAAAGCAATTCCAATTATTACGGATGAAGCAAAAATTTCTGCTAATGATGAAACGATTGTTCATACATCTAGTACGACCAAATCTTTTAAAGCCCCAGAAAGAAAAAAGGATGAACAACCGCCTGTTAAAAAAGGAAAAAAACAACGCCCAAAAAAGAAAAAAGGCAAAAAGAAAAAAAGAATCATCATTATCGGTCTGCTGCTCTTACTTATAGCTGGGTTTCTTGGCGTGTTCTTTTTTACCGACATATTTCAGCCAAAAGATGTTACTGTTCCTGATGTTACAGGGATGAGAGATAGCGAAGCGATAACGAAGCTGGAAAAAATGAACCTACTAGTCAAACAAGAAGAGGTTTTTTCTGATGATGTGGAAGAAGGCTATGTAGTGGAAACAGATCCGAATGCTGGTAGTACGGTGAAAGAAGGGGCTACGATTAAATTAAAGGTTAGTAAAGGGAAAGAGACTGCTACTTTTAGTGACTATGTAGGAAAAGATTTTTCGCAAGTAGAACGCCTATTAAAAGAAGATGGATACGAAGTCTTAGATCCATATGAAGTAAATTCAGATAAGCCTATTGGAGAAATTATTGAACAGATTCAGCCGAGTCCAGATACGGAAGTCGTCCCTAGTGAGACAAAGGTAATTTTTCGCGTCAGCAGCGGTCCAAAGACAGTTAGTTTAAATAACTTAAAAGGTATGACAGAGGCTGAAGCTGAAGAATACTTAAATAGCAACGGTTTGAAGATGGACAAGACTACCGAACATTCAGATACAACACCTGAAGGAGAAGTGATTCGTCAAGATCCAGAATCAAATACAGAACTTCAAGAAGGTGCTACCGTAACCGTCGTTGTATCTTCTGGACCAAAAGAAAAGCCTCCTGTAACACATGAAGTGGCTTATACGGTTCCGTATAAACCAAATAAGCAAGCAAATGAAGAGGAGGGTCGCCCAGAACAAACGGTAAAAGTATATATTCAAGATATGAATAATGATTTATCTGAAGTTTATATGGAGGAAAAAATTACAGAAGATACCGAGGTCACTTTTTCACTTACTATTGCTCCTGACAGTGAGGCGGAATATATTATTAAACGTGATGAGGAAGTAATATCGAATAAGGTAGTGGCTTATGAGGATGGTGAATAGATGGCAAAAGGGAGAATTATTAAAGCATTAAGTGGCTTTTACTATGTTGAATCTAATGGAGAGGTTTACCAATGTAAAGGAAGAGGAGTATTTCGTAAAAAAAACATTACTCCTCTAGTTGGGGATATGGTTACCTTTGACGTTAGTGGTGAAAAAGAAGGCTATATTTTGGAAATTCATGAAAGAGAAAACGAACTAGTTCGACCACCAATTGCAAATATTGATCAAGCAATCATTGTAACTTCTGCAGTGGAGCCTAATTTTAATACGACACTGCTTGATCGTTTTCTCGTCTTAGTAGAATCCAAGTTGATCCAGCCGGTTATCTTTTTTACAAAAATGGACATAGCTGAACAGGATAGAGACCGGTTTGAAAGCTATCAACGAGACTATCAAAAAATTGGTTACGATGTAGAGTTATTATCAGTTAAACATACAGATCATTTATCCATGTTAAAACGGTATCTAAAAGATAAAATTACCGTCATCGCTGGGCAATCAGGGGTAGGGAAGACAACATTATTAAATGCTATAGACCCAACTCTTGCTCTAAAAACTGGAGAAATATCTGCTAGTCTTGGGCGGGGAAGACACACAACCAGACATGTAGAATTACTTCCTATGTTTGGAGGTCTTGTTGCAGATACACCTGGTTTTAGTTCTTTGGAATTTCAAGATCTCACTGTATCCGAACTTGCCGATTGTTTCCCAGAAATAAAGCAACGAACAGCAAATTGTAAATTTCGTGGATGCACGCACATAAAAGAGCCTAAATGTGCCATTAAGCAAGCAGTAGAAAATGGAGAGATAGCTGATTATCGTTATGAACATTATGTACGTTTTTATGAAGAAATTAAATTGAGAAAGCCGAGGTATTAATATGACAAAATTAGCGCCATCAATTTTAGCAGCAGATTTTTCTCGTTTAGGAGAAGAAATTCAGGAAGTTGATCGTTATGGGGCAGACTATATTCACGTTGATGTAATGGATGGGCATTTTGTGCCAAATATCACTTTAGGACCACCTATCGTTGAAGCGATTCGACCTGTGACAAAGCTTCCATTGGATGTACATCTTATGATCGAGAATCCGGATCACTATATAGCATCGTTTGCTCAGGCAGGAGCAGATATTATCACGGTTCATCAGGAAGTTTGTCCTCACCTACACCGTACGATACAGTCGATTAAAGAACATGGAATGAAAGCAGGAGTAGTCATTAACCCTGCCACCCCTGCCGAAACGTTACTCCCTATTTTACCGGATATCGATATGATTTTAATCATGACGGTTAATCCAGGATTTGGTGGTCAATCGTTTATTGAAAGCACCTTAGGAAAAATAAAATTAGTAAATAAATGGCGTCAGGACTTCGGTTTTTCATTTGAAATCGAAGTCGATGGAGGGATTAACTCCAAAACTGCCAAATTATGCACAGATGCTGGTGCGGATGTTCTCGTAGCAGGGAGCGCTGTCTTTGCGAAAGAAGATCGGAAGCAGGCAATGAAAGACATCTTACATGCTGTAAAGGAGTCAAAATAGGTGACAACAGTAGCCATTATTGGAAATGCACCGGAAAACCACCCCGACTTGACCGTTTATCGTGAAGTTGTCGATTATTGGATTGGAGCGGACCGTGGTGCATGCGTCTTAGCAAAGCATGATTTGCCGATCGAATATGCAGTTGGTGATTTTGATTCGACGACGGAAGCTGAGAAAACTGTTATTCGTGATATAGCAACAAATGTTCAAGTGTACCCTTCTGAAAAAGATGAGACCGACTTAGAACTTGCTTTAAATAAAGCTTACGAGCTCCATCCGACGACCATCTATTTATTTGGTGTAACGGGTGGGCGCATGGATCACGAGCTCGTAAATGTACAGTTGCTTTACACGATTTTATCGAAAGGGATTCGGGGGATTATTATTGATCAATCGAATTATTTGGAATTAACTTTTCCTGGAGAGTATACGGTTGAATTTGATGCCAATTACCCAACCATATCGTTTGTGCCTTTTTCCAAACAGGTGTTAGGGATTACATTGACTGATTTTTATTATCCGTTAACAAACGCAACTATTTCATGGGGTTCTACATTATGTATTTCAAACAAGCTTAATAGAAATAGTGGTACTTTTTCGTACAAAGACGGCATATTATTATTAGTAAAGAGTCGTGATTAGATTTCTAGTTAGTTTTGTTTGCAAAAGAGGAGGGCGAACTCATGAAATTTTATACGATTAAGCTCCCAAAGTTTATAGGCGGATTTGTAAAGATAATTATTGGTACATTCAAGAAAGAGAAATAACCTGCTAAAAGAAAATAATGGAATCCAGCTTTATTAGGAAAAGGAAGCTTATACTAAAAGCCAAGCAGCATTTATTTTCATGAATCATTTTAAAAAGCGGCCATGAACTGATCATGGCTTGTTTTTTATTGAATTAGGAAACGATAAAATCAGGTGCTTGTGGATAACGAAATAACCGAATAGCCACGTGCTTGCGCCTTTGTTCTTGCTCCAGCTTTTAAAAGCGCGGAGACAGGTACATCTATCCCTGAATACTTTTAAATCTATTTCTCTTTCCATATAAATAAGCACCCTTATTATAAAGGTGCTTATTTATAACTAATGTGCGAAGCTGTATATTATACGCGCTCCACTTTCCCTGATTTTAGGGCGCGTGCAGAAACATAAACTCTTTTAGGCTTACCATCTACCATAATGCGTACTTTTTGTACATTAGCTTTCCATTTACGCTTGTTTGAATTTAAAGCGTGAGAGCGGTGGTTTCCAGTGCGAGTCTGGCGTCCAGTAATAACACATTTTCTGGCCATGCTATTCCTCCTACTTCTTTCATTTCCTTTATATCTTAATCTCATACTTATATAATTTACCATAACTTTTATCCATTTGCAATTGTTGTTTTTATCTCGTATGTATCAAGTTTTTCTCGACATAGTTATAACTCCAATATTTCCAGCACTCTATTTATGTACACTTTTACTGGCTTTTAGTACAACAATTGTTTTATAAAGGCATAAGAGAAATGTAGCTGGTGCCCGCTGCGGAAAAACACTACGCTTTCCTTGGGCTTGCGCTCAGCCTCCTCGAAAAAAAGCAGTTCGCTTTTTTCTTGCGGGGTCTTCCCACTGCGCTTCCCATAGGAGTCTCCGTGTTTTTCTTCCGCTAGATTGACAATATCAACTATAACACTCGCCAAACTTCCACTTAACGGGGGTGGAAATCTAACAACTACCGCGCTATCGCTTGCTGGTCTGCTTTTTTCTATCCACGTTCTATAAACCAAGAACCTGACAGAAAACATGCATCAAGGTATGTTGAAAGCAACCGATCCAAACGTAAAAGGAACCGTTTTTTTGGTCTTCTCTCTGTACTGTCCAGCATTGTTCTTGTTGCTTTTCTTTGATAACCTTGTTGATCTGTGTGGACACTTCCCCCATTATTTGGGTTATAAATACTTCATACATAAACAGTGAGCACGTTCTTCCATATCAATTAAATCACTTGCTTTTTTTCTAATTCAGATAATCTTGTTAAAATTAATTCCATGAGAAGACCTCTTTCAAAATGTATTTGCCCGTTAAGCATACATTTTATGATAGAGTGCCATCTCTTTTTTGGCTAGAAATTAGTCCTAATATCCGCCCCGAGGAATATTTTACACATATTTTTATCCTCGCATATAAGGTGCTGTAAGTCTCCCACTAGAAGATCTGTACTGTAACAAGTCTAAGTGGATGATAATAGCACCTAAATGCCGATTCGTAAGCGATTTTTAGGTTAGGTCATACCATTACGGTACTAACAAATCAGTGGGTGATGAATGAAAACCCTCACTGATGGAAGATTCACTTGTAAGAATGTGGTGTTTATGCATGCCGGGTCACATTTCAGTTTCCTCTTACCAAGTGACGATACTACCCTAGTCTTCACTTTTTCATGCTTACCTACTCTCCTATCAGGATAAGGGCGGATGTAGCAAAAAAATGTGTAGAAATTCTATATGTTATGCATTATGCTATCATTACACATGGTAGACAAATAAACCTGCTATTTCCTCCGCTTAAAAGTATACTAGAAATCCATAAAATGAAAATGCATATTTTGAAAAATGGAATCGAAAAAGATAGAAGATGAATCAAGTATAAAGAAAAAACGCTTGACAGATGAGCGCAAATCGTACATTGTTAGAAGTGGTAATTTTTAATTGTATTCATCTTTGACTTTTAAAATATAGCTGCATGTAGTAGAATGATTTTAGAATGTGAGCAGGTACTAAAAGGAGGATTCAAATGTCCATTGAACTGCATACAAACGATGGCCAGGTAACAATAACAAATGAAGTAATTGCAACGATTGCCGGAGGTGCTGCAGTAGAATGCTACGGTATTGTTGGGATGGCTTCAAAAAGTCAAATAAGAGACGGTATTGCAGAAATTTTACGTAAAGAAAATTTCTCAAAAGGTGTGATCGTTCGTCAAGAACAGCATCATCTGCATATCGACATGTACATTATTGTAAGCTATGGAACAAAAATATCAGAGATTGCTCATAATGTTCAATCTAAAGTTAAATATACGCTTAGCCAATCACTAGGGTTGGACATAGACTCTGTCAATATTTTCATTCAGGGTGTTCGTGTGACTCAAGAATAAAACATAATTATGAAGCTTATGACTATATATGATCTGTCCGAGCGTCTGTTTTTCAACAGACGCTTCTGAGTTCTTGTTTATTAGAGGAGGAAATGAAAAAGTGAGTTTACAACAAATCGATGGCAAGAAGCTGGCACAAATGATTTTGTCTGGTGCTCATCATTTGTCCAATAATGCCAAAAAAATTGATGCTTTAAATGTTTTTCCTGTACCTGACGGTGATACAGGAACAAATATGAACCTGACCATTACTTCAGGGGCAAATGAAGTTAAAAATATTCATAGCAACCACATATCTGAGGTTGCGCAAGCATTCTCCAAAGGTCTTTTGATGGGAGCAAGAGGAAATTCAGGAGTCATTTTGTCACAGATTTTTCGCGGGTTTGCTAAAGGATTAGGAAAAAAAGAAGCGGTTACAGCGAAAGGCTTGGCAAAAGCGTTTGAAAGTGCCGTAACAACGGCGTATAATGCAGTGATGAAGCCAGTTGAAGGAACGATTTTAACAGTTGCGAAGGATTCCGGAAATAAGGCAGTTGCTATTGCTGAAGAAGAAACAGATATTATTACATTAATGGAAAAAATTGTAACAGAAGCAAAAGCGTCTTTAAAGCGCACCCCAGATTTACTCCCAGTACTTAAAGAAGTAGGCGTAGTGGATTCTGGTGGACAAGGCTTAGTTACGATTTATGAAGGTTTTTTGGCTGCTTTAAAAGGAGAAGAACTTCCTGAAGATACTTCAGACATTAATATGGATGAAATGATTAATGCGGAACACCATAAAATTACACAAGATTTTATGGATACTGCGGATATTGAATTTGGGTATTGCACAGAATTCATGGTGAAATTTGAAGAAGATAAGTTAGCGGAACATCCCTTTGATGAGGAAGCATTTCGACAGGAATTAAGCCATCACGGTGATTCTTTATTAGTAGTTAGTGACGACGAACTTGTAAAGGTTCATATCCATTCAGAATATCCAGGAGATTGCCTTACGCTAGGGCAGCGCTATGGTAGCTTGATTAATATGAAAATAGAAAATATGCGTGAGCAGCATACAGCGATAGTTGGGAAGAAAGACAAACGGCATAAACCAAAAGAAAAAGCAGAATACGCCATTGTAACTGTGGCGATGGGGAAAGGTTTGAAACAGCTGCTGGAAAGCTTAGGTGCCTCTGTAGTTATAGAAGGCGGGCAAACAATGAACCCGAGTACTCAGGATATTACGGATGCCATTAAACAAGCTAATGCTAAAAAGGTGCTCTTATTGCCAAATAACAAAAACATTTTTATGGCAGCTGATCAAGCCGCTGAGCTAGCAGAAGAAGATGTTCGTGTCGTACCAACGAAAACGATACCACAAGGCATTAGCGCTATGCTGTCTTTCCATCCAGATAATGATCTTGACACAAACCAAAAGGCTATGGATGAGGCTAGAAAGCAAGTAAAGACTGGTCAGATTACATATGCTGTTCGAGATACTCAAATTGACGGTATTTCCATTGAAAAGGATCATTTTATGGGGATTGAAGACGGGAAAATTGTAACTACAGACGCAGATAAAACGGTCACAGTTAAAAAGTTATTGGAAAAAATGATAACGGAAGATGACGAGATCTTAACTATTTTACAAGGCGAAGATGTCACGGACGAAGAAATGCAAGAACTTGTAGCGTATATTGAAGAAACGTATGAAGATATAGAAGTGGAAGTTCATAACGGGAATCAACCGATTTATGCTTATATTTTTTCTGTCGAATAGAAAGACCGATTAAGTTTTGTATGTTAATAAAAGTTAGCCTATCCAAGCCAACTTTGTCTAATCTGTATGTATGAAGCCAAGGTTTGTTTGGTTATGGAGCTTGGAGAAATTTCATTTTTGCACACGTAGGAAGATCCTAAGACAGAAGATGAAAATTAACTACTGCTAGCCAAAAAATCTAAAAAAAATAAAAATCGTATGAAATCAAGATAACCAACTTTGATTTCATACGATTTATTCATGATAAAAGTGTCTTAACGAGTTTGATAAAAATGGTGTACTATCTTTAAAACTAAAGAATACGCCATTTAAATTCCCATCATTTTTATAACAAAATCAAGCAAGAATAAACTTGAAATTACTAGCAGTGCTGGTGACAGCTCGTTCTTTTCGCCAATTGCCATTTTAACAATCGGATATGCAATAAAACCAAAAGCCATTCCATCTGCTATGCTATAGGTGAATGGAATCATAACAACGATTAGAAAAGCTGGCAGTGACTCAGATAAATGATCCAGTGGCAGTTGCTTCACATTTTGTACCATTAAAAAGCCAACAATGATTAAAATCGGACTAATCGCTGTATTAGGTATCATTGTAATCCAAGGAATGAGTACAATGGTTGCTAAGAAAAGAAAGCTAGCGATCACTGCTGTTTTCCCTGTTCTTCCTTTAGAAGCAATAACCGCAGCATTTTCAGCAGCAGATACAGTTGGAGATGTACCAAGGAATGCACAGGTTAATGTTGAAAAAGCCGTGACTTGATATGCTCTTTGGTATTGGTTTTCACGATTAAGCATAGAAAGCTGCCCGTGCAATAATCCCATATTTTCGAAGATTAGAATCATCGCTAACGGAAATACAGCTAACCAGAAAGTAATTTCACCCATTGCATTAAAAGCAGGGAAAAAGAGTATCTCGCTCCACTCTACGTGCAATGATTGATTTCCTGGTTGAATAATTCCGCCAATGGCAGCAATAATTGTTCCTAACACCATGGTGATTAAAAAGTTAGCTGGGATATTTTTCACAAACAGGAATATTGCTAAAAATAGTGTAATCAGACTAACAATAACCGTCGGTGAAGTAAAGTCGCCAATTGCAATAATCGTATTGCTTCCTTTGCTAACAAGTCCACTTTTTTCTAAACCAATTAAGATCAGAAACAAGCCCAATCCGACTGTAATAGCATGCTTTAACGAATCAGGGATTGCTTTTTTTAATAAAACACCTAACTTCGTAAAAGCAGTGATTAAGAAAATAATCGCCGCAATCAAAACAACAGCTAGACCTTCCTGAAAGGTGAGCCCAGTTCCTTCGATAATGGAGTATGCAAATAATGCATTAATACCCATTCCTGGTATGACGATTAATGGGAGCTTACCGAATATTCCCATTAGCAATGTGCCGATAAAGCTAGCAAGAATGGTAGCTATCATACCACTTTCTAAAGTGATCCCAGCTTCACTAAGAATGGAACCATTAACAACAACAATATACATTGTTGTGAGGTAACCAATTATACCTGCGATCCATTCATTACGTAGTGAGGAACTGCTGGCACGTTTCAAGTTGTTTTTCTTATCAGGCATACAAACTCCTCATTGTATTTCCTGTCCCTCTCCCGCCCGATTATATCAAATATAATCCACAAGATGTAATTATATCGGTGATACACGATAAAGTCAATAAATCTTCCGCTTTCACAAATTTATTAACAGGACAATCGTATTATTCTTTCAGTAAGCTTCGATGTACTTTTTAAGACTTTGGATTTAATTATGTCAACGCATTAATTGACTACACAGTCTTCATTTAATTTCGCAAAAAAACAAAATCTTGGCTCCTAGGGAAATGCGGTCTTCTTCTTAAAGATCACAGCTCCACATGATCCTCTTCATTTTCCCTAACTGCTGCGCTTTCATCAGGTAAATTAGCAGTAACGATTGCTTCATTTGTTTTAACTCACTAACTAAAACAGTAGTTTTTGCGCAATGCACTCATTTTTTTGCACTTTATGGAAAACATGAGACCAGGGGGTGGAAATGAATCAACCTATTAGATTATCTCTCTTAATGATTCACTATCATTTTTTTGTTATAATCAATCAAGAGAAGGTAAGAGTTACGTAATTAAAAATAAAGGTGGGGTGCTACATTGAAATATAATTCCGTTTTTGACATTATTGGTCCAGTAATGATTGGTCCATCAAGTTCACATACAGCTGGGGCAGCAAGAATTGGCAAAGCAGCACACAGTTTATTTGGTGAAGTGCCGACTTGGGCGAAAATTCATCTCTATGAATCGTTTGCTAAGACATATAAAGGACATGGGACGGATTTTGCATTAATAGGCGGTTTGCTCGGATTTGATACAGATGATGAACGGATGAAAGACGCTTTGAAAATAGCTGCAGATCGCAACATGCAAATTGAATTCATTGAAGATAGTGCAGCTGTCAGTCATCCAAACACGGCACGGCTAATGATAGGAAACGATGAAGAATCATTAGAATTGGTCGGCATATCCATTGGTGGCGGGAAAGTGGAAATAACTGAACTAAATGGCTTTGAACTGCGTTTGTCCGGGAACCATCCTGCAATATTAATAATGCACAATGACCGGTTTGGCGCGATTGCCTCGGTGACGTCTGTATTGGCGAAGCACGAAATCAATATTGGTCATATGGAAGTGAATCGAAAAGATGTAGGAAAAGAAGCACTCATGGTAATAGAAGTCGACCAAAACGTGGAAGATGATATATTACGAGAGTTGAACAAAGCAGATCATATTATACAGATTGCTAAGATCGTCAGCTAAACATAGAAGAAAAAGGGGGGTGACCATTTGTGTTTCGGACTGTCCAGGAATTAGTGGAATCTGCTGAACAACAAAAAATATCCATTTCAGAAGTGATGATCCGCCAGGAAATGGAAGTAAAAGAAAAAACGCGTCAACAGCTGTTTGAGGAAATGGAGCAAAACTTACAGGTGATGGAAAAAGCCATTGAAGATGCTTTGAAAGGTGTCGAATCCGTTACCAGTTTAACCGGAGGAGATGCAGTCCTTATTCAAAACTATATGCAGGAGAAAACCCCGCTTTCAGGACATTTGCTATTAGATGCTGTCAGTAAAGCGATGGGGACAAATGAAGTTAATGCGGCGATGGGCACGATTTGCGCTACACCAACTGCTGGGAGTGCAGGTTGTGTACCTGGTACACTATTTGCTGTTAAAAATCAGCTCAAGCCAACCCGTGAACAAATGATTCGATATTTATTTACAGCAGGAGCATTTGGGTTTGTCGTAGCGAATAATGCGTTTATCTCAGGGGCTGCTGGTGGATGCCAAGCTGAAGTGGGGTCAGCAGGAGCCATGGCCTCTGCTGCTATCGTAGAAATGGCTGGCGGAACACCACAGCAATCAGCTGAAGCATTTGCAATGACACTAAAAAATATGCTCGGGCTCGTATGTGATCCCGTTGCTGGTCTTGTGGAAGTTCCTTGTGTAAAGCGAAATGCTGGAGGTGCTTCGTTAGCTATCGTTTCTGCGGATATGGCACTCGCCGGTGTAACTAGTAGAATCCCGTGCGACGAAGTGATCGGTGCGATGTATCGAATTGGTAAACAAATGCCTTCCAGTTTGCGAGAAACAGGAGAGGGCGGTTTGGCGGATACACCAACCGGCCGATGGTTAAAAGATAAATTGCTAGGATTATCAAGCTAAGAAAGAGTGATGTTACATGTTATCCGATCCTGTTACTCACGTGAAAGGTGTCGGGGAAAAAATGGGCGAGGATTTTGCTCAGATCGGAATTCATACAGTAGAAGAGCTACTGAATTATTTTCCGTATCGATATGATGTGTTCGAAATAAAACCTCTGAGTGAGCTCATACACGACGATAAGGTTACGATTGAGGGAAGGGTAATTCATGATCCTTCTCTTACTTTTTATGGAAAGCAAAAATCGCGTTTAACATTCACGCTAGAGGTAGAACAAGTTGCTGTAAAAGCAGTTATTTTTAACAGAGCGTTTGCTAAAAAACATATTCATAGTGGAGATACTGTGACTCTAGTGGGGAAATGGGATGCACACCGACTGCAAATCACTGTGAGTACTTATAAAAAAGGCCCTGCTTCCCAGCAAGATGAAATGCAGCCCGTTTATCCCGCTAAAGGGGAGCTGTCACCAACAAAATTAAAGAAGGCCATCCAACAGGCATTGGCTAGCTATGCAGCCGCTATTGATGAAATACTGCCAGCGCCTTTTTTAACAGCATACAAATTACCAAGTCGTAAAGAAGCCTATCAGACTATGCATATGCCCAAAAGCCGGATTGCATTGAAGCATGCGCGGAGACGGTTTATTTATGAAGAGTTCTTAGTATTTCAATTAAAGATGCAATTGTTACGAAAATGGAAACGTGAAGCAACCACTGGTAATGTCCAGCAATACGATCAGCTACGTGTGAAGGCATTTATGGATAGTTTCCCATTTACGTTAACAGATGCACAGCAATCTGCACTTCATCAGATTTTAGCGGATATGGCATCTCCTTATCGGATGAACCGTTTATTACAAGGTGATGTTGGTTCCGGTAAAACAGCTGTAGCAGCAATTTGTTTGTATGCTTCTGTTACAGCTGGAAAGCAAAGTGCTTTAATGGTTCCAACCGAAATATTGGCAGAACAACATTACCAATCGCTAACTGAACTGTTTGGAGATAGAGCTTCCATCACCTTACTTACTGGTTCTGTTAAAGGGAAAAAGCGGAGAGAACGACTGGAACAAATTTCTACTCATCAACTTGATATTGTTGTCGGGACACATGCATTGATTCAAGACGATGTGCAATTTGCCGATCTGGGATTTGTTATTGTGGATGAGCAACACCGATTTGGGGTAGAGCAAAGACGGGTTTTAAGAGAAAAAGGTTTGTATCCAGACGTTTTGTTTATGACAGCTACGCCAATTCCTCGAACTTTGGCAATTACTGCATTTGGAGATATGGATGTCTCTGTTATTGATCAGATGCCAGTAGGTAGAAAAGAAATCGAAACGTATTGGGTTAAAGAATCGATGCTGGATCGTGTATTGCAGTTTGTCGGTAAGCATATTGTTTCTGGTGAGCAAGCGTATGTCATTTGCCCGCTGATAGAAGAATCAGACAAATTGGATATTCAAAACGCAGTAGATGTATACCATGATCTACGGGCATATTTTCCAGCGTCCATTCATATCGGCTTAATGCATGGAAGGCTATCGGCTGAAGAAAAGGATACCGTTATGAAACAATTCGCAAATAATGAGATTCACTTGCTTGTTTCGACCACAGTTGTGGAAGTGGGCGTAAACGTTCCTAACGCAACCATTATGATGATTTATGATGCGGAGCGATTTGGCTTATCTCAGTTGCATCAATTACGTGGCAGAGTAGGCAGGGGGGAGAAACAGAGCTATTGTATTTTAATTGCCGATCCCAAAGGCGAGACTGGGAAAGAGCGCATGCGCATTATGGCAGAAACGACGGATGGCTTTGCTTTATCGGAACAGGATCTGCAATTGCGTGGACCAGGCGATTTTTTTGGTAAAAAACAAAGTGGACTGCCAGAATTTAAAGTAGCTGACATGGTTCATGATTATCGTGCTTTAGAAACAGCCAGGAAAGATGCGCAGGAAATTATTGATAATGATTTATTGGAAGCCAAAGAATATCAGGCACTTCTCCAATATGTAGAAAATAATTTCCAAACCGATGAAAAATTGGATTAATAAATGTTTGCATAAACAGGTGTGGTATTATATATTACTATTAGGAGCAAGTCATAATTACATCATGTGAAATTTATGTTCAAAAAAGAATATTGCGTTAGAGCATCAATTACGATTACAGAAATCTTGAAAAACGCTGCATACTGCTGCCAATGTTTCTTTATCCTGTAAAGTATGCTGCTGTCGTATGCTTTGCTGATACGGAAGGCTGTAGTAACGGACTTTAACAGGAGTATTTGTCCTATTGGTTAGATGGAGGGCAGTGTATGAGAAGCTCTGCTATAAAGACATCTTCTCTGAACTGCATCATGCAAGAGTAAGCATTCTTTACGTCCATCTAGTACTAAAACTAGCAAATGAAGCAATTTTACGTAATGGTACCAAGCTTTTTTGAACAACTTCTAAAAGAGTAATGTATAATTCTATATGGATGGTGCAGTCATGAAACGACCAAAGGCTGAACGTCAGCGCTTATTAAAAGAAACTATTGAGCAAACGCCGTTTATAACAGATGAAGAGTTAGCCAAGCAGTTTGATGTAAGTATTCAAACAATTCGTCTCGACCGGATGGAATTGTCCATTCCTGAGTTGCGTCAACGTATTAAGTCCGTAGCGACGGAGCAGTGGAATGAAATGGTTAAAGCATTGCCACTTGAAGAAGTGATCGGCGAAGTGATTGATTTGGAATTAGACGAACGGGCTATTTCGATACTAGATATTCGTCAGGAGCATGTGTTTTCTCGTAATAAAATCGCTCGAGGGCATCATTTGTTTGCCCAGGCGAACTCATTGGCTGTTGCGGTATTAAATGATGAATTGGCTTTAACAGCTAAATCAGAACTGAAATTCACAAGACAAGTAAAAGAAGGCGAACGTGTCATAGCAAAAGCTGTAGTAAAAGGGAAAGAAAAGGGATTGACGCTTGTTCATGTGAACAGTTTTGTAGAAAATGAATTAGTATTTACAGGTGATTTCCATATGTATCAATCGAATCAGCACAAAGGAGCAGACTAAATGAGAATAGCTATTGATGCCATGGGGGGCGATCATGCACCGGAGTCGGTAGTGCTCGGTGCCATGAAAGCTGTCTCTGAAATGAAAGATCTACACATTACGTTAGTCGGCGATGAATCAAAAATAAAAAAATATGCAAGCGATCATGAGCGAGTTAGCATTTTACATACAACGGAAATAATCACAGCAGAGGACGAGCCTGTTCGGGCAGTCAGAAGAAAAAAACAATCTTCATTAGTCTTAACAGCGAATGAGGTGAAGCAAGGAAAAGCAGATGCTTGTATTTCTGCCGGAAATACTGGAGCTTTGATGAGTGCAGGCTTGTTCGTAATCGGGAGAATTAAAGGCATTGAACGCCCTGCTTTGAGCCCGACGCTGCCTACGCTGGATGGACAAGGGTTTTTATTTTTGGATGTTGGTGCCAATGTGGATGCAAGACCGAACCACTTGCTTCAATATGCTATCATGGGTTCCATTTACGCAAGTAGAGTCCGCTCTATCGAACGCCCCAAAGTAGGTTTATTAAACGTTGGAACAGAGGACGGAAAGGGATCTGAATTAACGAAGAAGACTTTTCAGTTACTGCAAGAAGCTCCGATTCATTTTGTGGGTAATGTCGAAGCGAGGGACTTGTTAAATCGGGTTGCTGATGTTGTTGTTACCGATGGTTTTACAGGAAATATTGCCCTCAAAACCATTGAAGGAACAGCTGGCTCCATTTTTTCCATGTTAAAACAGACATTAACCGCTTCCACTAAAAGTAAACTAGCGGCTAGTATGTTAAAGAAAGATTTAACAGCATTGAAAACAAAATTAGATTATTCGGAATATGGCGGCGCGGGTTTATTTGGCCTGCAAGCTCCAGTTATTAAGGCACATGGTTCTTCAGATCAACGAGCGATAACCAACGCAATTAAGCAAGCACGCTATATGGTAGAAAACCAAATTACAGAAACAATCCAATCAACCATCGAGTCGATACATATAGCGAAGGGGGAAGAACAATGAAAAAAGTAGCGTTTATGTTTCCAGGACAAGGGTCTCAAGAAGTAGGCATGGGAAGGGAAATGTATAACACCTACCCTGAAGTGAAACAATTATTCCATGAAGCAGATGAACTGTTACAGACAAATTTAAGCCAAATTATATTTAATGGACCTAAAGAACAGTTAACTGCAACCGAGTATGCCCAACCGGCACTGTTATTAATAAGTACAGCTATACACACTCAACTTTTAAAGCACGAGGTGCAGCCAATCATGACGGTTGGTCATAGTCTTGGAGAATATAGCGCTCTCGTTGCTTCTGGGGCGATTGCGTTTGATGAAGCACTCCCATTGGTAGCTACTCGTGGAAAATTAATGGAAGAAGCTTTTCCAAAAGGGCAAGGAACGATGGCCGCTGTTCTCGGTTTAGATGAGCAAGCTGTTCAAGCTTCATTAGCAGAAGTGAAGGAAGAAGTAGTTGACATGGCGAATTTGAACTGCCCAGGTCAAATCGTTATTTCCGGTTCTGTAAAAGGTGTCGAGCAAGCTGCTGAAATATTGAAAGCGAATGGAGCGAAACGTGTTTTACCTTTAAACGTTAGTGGACCATTTCATTCCCGGTTAATGCAAGCAGCCAATGAATCTTTTGCTGCGTATTTAAACCAAGTAACAATTAACGATACTGCGATTCCAGTCTATGCTAATGTTTCTGCTCAACCAGTAAGAGAGCATAATGAGATAAAGGATTTACTAGTAAAGCAGCTTTATTCTCCTGTTCGTTTTGAGGAATCAATTCGAAACATGATGCAGCATGATGTGGATGCTTTTGTAGAAATAGGAAACGGAAAAGTTTTAAGTGGACTAGTTAAAAAAATTGATCGAAACATGAAAACTTTTACCGTACAAGATGTTGACTCGCTAAATGAATTTATTTCTTGGTTTAAGGGGGAAGGCTAATGTTAACTGGAAAAAATGCACTGGTTACAGGAGCTTCCAGAGGTATAGGACGTGCCATCGCACTCGAATTAGCGAAGCAAGGTGCAAATGTGGCGGTCAATTACGCGGGAAGTGAAGCAAAAGCAGAGGCTGTTGTGAATGAAATTCAACAGCTTGGCAGACAAGCTGTTAAAATCCAAGCGGATGTAGCAGATGAAGTAGATGTCAAAGCAATGACAAAGGAAGTAGTTTCACAATTTGGCACATTGGATATCCTTGTGAATAATGCTGGAATAACGCGGGATAATTTACTTATGAGAATGAAGGAAGCAGAATTTGATGAAGTGATTAATACAAACCTAAAAGGCGTATTTATCTGTACAAAAGCAGTTACGAGACAGATGATGAAACAACGCTCTGGAAAAATCATTAACGTTGCTTCGATTGTCGGAGTAAGTGGTAACCCTGGTCAAGCAAACTATGTAGCTGCAAAAGCAGGTGTCATTGGTTTAACAAAGACAACTGCAAAAGAATTGGCTTCCAGAAATATTCATGTTAATGCAGTAGCTCCAGGTTTTATTTCTACTGATATGACGGATGCATTGTCGGAAGAACAGCATAAAGATATGTTGACAATGATCCCATTGCAAAGGCTAGGAGCACCGGAGGATGTAGCGAAAGTCGTTCGATTCCTAGCTAGTGAGGATGCGGATTATATTACTGGGCAAACGATCCATATCGATGGCGGAATGGTAATGTAGCATCTGTTTTGTACTATATTTTACTTGAAAGGAGGTGACTGGATATGGCAGATGTATTTGATCGTGTAAAAGCAATTATTGTGGACCGTCTTGATGTCGACGAATCAAAAGTAACGATGGAAGCTTCTTTTAAAGAAGACTTAGAAGCTGATTCATTAGATGTTGTCGAACTTGTTATGGAACTTGAGGACGAATTTGACATGGAAATTGCTGATGAAGAAGCGGAAAAAATTAATACAGTAGGTGATGCTGTTAACTACATAAATAATTTACAAGGTTAACAGTATAGCGGATGAAAGTCTCGTCATAACGAGGCTTTCTGTATATTAGATCAATTAAACTGAGGTGCCATTCATGAATGTTGTCCAAATAGAAAAACAATTAGGTCTTCATTTTCGTAATCCCTCGCTGATCATGCAAGCATTTACTCATTCATCTTATGTGAATGAGCATCGTCATAAAGTTATTTCGGATAATGAAAGGCTGGAATTTTTAGGAGATGCTGTATTGGAGTTAGGCGTATCTCAATATTTATTTCGGACAAATAAACAAATGCCAGAAGGAGAAATGACGAAATTACGAGCGGCTATCGTTTGTGAACCTTCGCTAGCCAGCTTCGCACGTGGCTTACACTTTGGGACGTATATTTTACTGGGTAAAGGTGAAGAACAGACAGGAGGGCGTGACCGAGATGCTCTGCTGGCAGATGTGTTTGAAGCGTTTTTAGGCGCGCTTTATTTAGATCAGGGATTTGATACAACGATACAATTCTTGGAAGAACACGTGTTTCCGAAAATAACAAATGGTGCTTTTTCGCATGCGATGGATTATAAAAGTCAATTACAAGAATTAATTCAACAAGTAAAGCATCGTTCAGTGGAGTATAAAATTGTCGAGGAACGAGGACCGTCTCATGATAAGGAATTTATAGCAAAAGCTTTTATTCAGGGGGAAGTGTACGGTTCCGGAATAGGCAGAACAAAGAAGGAAGCAGAACAGCGAGCGGCAAAAGCTGCTTTAGATAAATATAAACAATAGCAAAAGGCTGTACCATTTTTACAGCCTTTTGCTATTTTCTTTCCTAGATCATTTATGGTAACTTGCTTTCATCATATATACCTGCATCTAGACCATACTCGGTGAAGTTATTCTTTCAGTAGTACCGACAGCTGCTTGAACAAGACAACTTCGCTTTCATACTTATTTACGAATGTTTCTTAATTCTTCAATGAATGCTTGTGTTTCTAGCATACTGAGATGTCCCTTTCGCTTTATCATATCATACAACGATTTTAGTTCATCATATTTATCCAGATCATAATCCTCTGCGTCCATAATGGTACGGTTTACAACAGACAGATGATCTGCAATTTCATCTAGTAATATTTTTAAGTTTTCTTGTGAGGGGTACTCTAAACTCATTATTTGCCAGCTCCTTTATTCTGCATGTCACGTTCTAAACTTCTTTTACCATTACATTTATGATAAAATAAATGCGGTAAAATGCCAACCGTTTTTTTATTGTATAGGAAACTATACAGTCAACTCTGAAGACAGATGACGCGCTGGTAGCTTTGAAACTAAACGGTAAAAAGGCATCCGCGCGTCCCGATAGTGCGTTGCAAGAGGACGCTCACTAGCCGATCTAAGGTGTGCGAAATTTATATCCGGAGAGGGTTATATGCATTATCCACCATTTCTAGATAGTTCGGGTTTTACGTTTGTCTCAGCTCAAAAATTTATTAGTAGTATAGAGTATGATAATATACATATTCTTTCGTTAATTAGGAGAAATGTCGGATGTATTTGAAAAGATTAGAAAGCGTAGGCTTTAAATCGTTTGCTAAACGAATAAACGTTGATTTTGTTCCTGGTGTAACCGCAGTTGTAGGACCAAATGGAAGTGGTAAAAGTAATATAACGGACGCTATCCGTTGGGTGCTTGGTGAACAATCAGCGAAATCGCTGCGCGGCTCTAAAATGGAAGATATCATTTTTCAAGGGAGTGATACGCGTAAGCCGTTAAATGTTGCTGAAGTAACGTTAGTTCTCGATAATCATGATCAGCTTCTACCATTAGATTATGACGAGGTAAGTGTAACGAGACGCGTCTATCGTTCCGGAGATAGTGAGTACTATATTAATAACCAGTCCTGTCGGTTAAAAGATATTGTCCATTTATTTATGGATTCTGGGCTAGGCAGGGAAGCTTTTTCGATTATTAGTCAAGGGAAAGTAGAAGAAATACTAAGCTCCAAGGCTGAAGAAAGAAGAACCATATTTGAAGAAGCTGCAGGTGTTTTAAAATATAAACAACGAAAGAAAAAGGCAGAATATAAGCTCGCTGAGACACAAGAAAATTTAAACCGTGTTGAAGATATTATTCATGAAATTGAACAACAAATCCAACCATTGCAAGAACAAGCAGAAATAGCACGTCAATATCAGGTGTTCAAAGATCAATTAAAGGAAACAGAGATTACTTACTTGCTAGCAGAAATTGAACGTCTTCATACAGAGTGGCAATCATTATTAAAAGAAATAGATCAGTTGAAAGATAAACAGCAAAGTGTACAGCATAAATTGGATCAGAAAGAAAAGGAGCAAGACAAGGAACGTCACTCACTGCAACAAATGGATCAACAATTCGAACAATTGCAAGCAGATTTATTAACTGTAACGCAAACATTAGAGAAATATGAGGGAAAAAAACAGTTGTTTCTTGAGCGTTCCAAGCATTTTTTCGAAAACAAGGCAAAGCTAGGTGCCCAAAAAAATCAAACCTCTGTACGAATAGGGCAGTTACATGATGTATTTGTGCAAGAAAAGAAACATTTGGCTGATTTGCAAACAGCAAAAAAAGCAACAGAACAATCTGTTAAACAGTTAGAAAGTAAGCTCCGTTTAGGGAATGCGGATCTAGCCGAAAAGATAGAAGATCGGAAATCAGATTATATTGAGTGCTTAAATGAGCAAGCTGCTAAACGCAATGAAAAACAAACGTTGGAAGAACGCCTACAGCAGGTAGCTGCTATAACAGAGAAGCAATCGGAAAAATTTGCTGGACTGATTCATGATAGAGAAGAATTACTAGAAAAAGTGAAGCGGCTCACACCTGATGTTGAACAGCAAAAGCAAACATGCACCCAAAAAGAAAAAAACATCCAATCCATCAAGCAATCATTAGAACGAGAGCGTCATGCTTTTCAAGAAGCTCAAACCAAATTGTATCAAGGGTATCAGTATATAGAAAAAATCAAATCGAAAAAAGAAATGCTGGAGGAAATGAAAGAAGACTTTCAAGGCTTTTTTCAAGGAGTTAAAGCTGTTTTAAAAGCGAGAGAAGAAAAGAAGCTTTCTGGTGTATACGGAGCGATTATCGAATTAATGGATGTTCCCAAGGCATATATTACTGCCATGGAGACAGTACTCGGGGGGCAAGCGCAGCATATTGTTGTAAAAGATGAGCGTTCTGCGAGGCAATCTATTTCCTGGTTGAAGCAAACCAATAACGGCAGAGCAACATTTTTGCCACTCTCTTCTATCCAGGAACGGTTTATTCCAAATGATATAAAAAGAAAACTAATCGGGCATGCTGGTTATGTCGGAATCGCTGCTGAACTTATTCAGACAGATGCCGTTTACCGCAAAGCCATTAACCATTTAATGGGTCATGTCGTCATTGCTAAAACATTAAAAGATGCCAATGAGCTAGCAGCTTTGTCTTCCAGACGTTATCGTATAGTTACACTGGATGGCGATGTAGTTAACCCCGGTGGATCTATGTCTGGGGGGGCGAAGAAAAAAACGAATCAATCTCTATTTACACGTGAAAAAGAGCTTGAAGAAATGACTGCAAAATTACAAGCTTTTGACACAAAGATATTGGAATTCGAAAAAAATGTCCAGCGCCAAAAACGACAAATTCAAGTTTTAGAAGAGCAGTTAAAAACGGAAGAAACAACGTTGCAAGCTGAGCAAAAGCAGCTACAACAAATGCAGACAGATTTTCGTGAATTGGAAATGAAGCTACATGCTTTAAATGATCGATTACGTATCTATGATCAAGATAAGCGGCAGCATACAGAGGATCGTGACGACCTAGCGAACCGCAAGATGCTTCTTGAGAAAGAGCTAATTCAGTTAGATCAGCAAGCAAAAGAAATTGAACAAGAAATTCAGGATTTAAACAAACAGCAAACGGAGCTGAAAAATAATAAAGAAAAACTGCAGGAAGAATTACACCAAAAGCAAGTTTTATTGGCAGAGCAAGATGAACGGGTAAGAAACCAGCGTGAAAAAACAAAGCAAGTACAAGAACAACTTACAGAACTTCAACATGAATATGACCAATATGTCGAAGAATGGAAAAACCTAGTAGAATTCCAAGAAGCAAACGAATCAGAGGAACAAATAGATGATATGATTAGGCAACAATCTAGAGCTAAGCAGGAAATAACTGCTTCTATTGAAAAAATACGTAAAGAACGTACTACTCGCTCCAAACAGATTCAAGATCAAGAACAGGAACTAAAGCTGATTCACAAGCAGTTGGATGAACTTAGACGAACTTTAAATCAGAAGGAAGTTCAGTCCAATCGAATCGATGTGGAGCTTGAGAATTTACTAAACCATTTGCAGAGTGAGTATTTGATGACATATGAAAAGGCCCAGCAAATGTACGAAAAAGCAAAAGATAAACAGGCTGCCCAAGCTTCCGTTACACAGTTGAAACAGCAAATCGAACAATTAGGAACGGTAAATTTAGGAGCTATTGATGAATATGAGCGTATTAATGAGCGATATAGCTTCTTAAAAGAACAACAAACAGATCTTGTTGAAGCAAAGCAAACCCTTCATCAAGTAATCAGTGAAATGGATGAAGAAATGAAAAACCGTTTTGGTGAAACATTCTCGCAAATTAAAGAAGCATTTGCCGATGTCTTTCAGCAATTGTTTGGCGGGGGGCACGCGGAGCTAAAATTGACCGATCCGAAAAATCTGCTTGATACAGGGGTGGATATTATTGCACAGCCACCAGGGAAAAAACTGCAACATCTCGGACTGTTATCAGGCGGAGAACGGGCATTAACCGCGATTGCATTATTGTTTGCAATTTTACGTGTTCGTCCAGTTCCGTTTTGTGTACTGGATGAAGTAGAAGCTGCATTGGATGAAGCCAATGTGGCGAGGTTTGCCAAATATGTGAAATTGTTTAGTGAAAAGACGCAGTTTATCGTCATTACTCACCGTAAAGGTACGATGGAAGAAGCAGATGTGTTATACGGTGTAACCATGCAGGAGTCAGGTGTGTCACGGTTAGTATCCGTCCGCTTAGAAGATACAGAACAATTAGTGGAACAATAAGGAGGAATGCATGATGGGTTTTATGGATAAGTTAAAAAACAAGTTTCAAAGAAATGAAGAACATGCGGAAGATGTATCAGAAAAGTATAAAGAAGGAATGAAAAAGAGCCGGCAAACATTTTCCAGTAAAATTAACGATTTGCTCGCTAGATATCGAAAAGTGGATGAAGACTTCTTTGAAGAATTGGAAGAGGTGTTAATCTCTGCTGATACTGGTGTAGTTACTGTTATGGACTTGATTGACGAATTGAAAATGGAAGTAAAACGACAAAACATTAAAGACACGACAGAAATGAAAGATGTTATTTCTGAAAAGCTGGTAGAAATTTATTATGGTGATAACGAACAGGAAATAGAAAGTCTTTCTCTTCAGGAAGGTGAGCTTTCGATTATCTTGGTTGTAGGAGTAAACGGGGTAGGGAAAACAACCTCAATTGGTAAACTAGCTCATCAGCTTAAGCAGGAAGGAAAGAAGGTTATGCTTGCTGCTGGGGACACCTTTCGCGCTGGAGCGATTGAACAATTAGAAGTTTGGGGCGAGCGAACAGGTGTTGACGTCGTAAAACAAAATTCCGGAAGTGATCCAGCAGCTGTTATATTTGATGGGATCAAATCAGCTAAATCGAAGCAAGCCGACGTTCTCATTTGTGATACCGCTGGCAGGCTGCAAAACAAAGTGAATTTAATGAACGAACTAGCAAAAGTAAAGCGCGTAATCGAACGAGAAGTTCCTCATGCACCGCATGAAGTTTTGCTTGTGTTGGATGCGACAACAGGACAAAATGCGTTAAGTCAAGCTAAAATATTTGCTGAGGCAACAGATGTAACGGGAATTGTATTAACAAAACTAGATGGAACGGCTAAAGGTGGAATTGTTTTAGCTATACGAAATGAGTTACAAATACCGGTTAAGTTTGTCGGTTTAGGAGAAGGCGTTAATGATTTACGCCCATTTGATGCACATGCATTTGTCTATGGTTTATTTGCTGATTTACTGGAAAAAGAATAAAGGAAGTTTTCTTGACACATATATTTCATTTCGTTATTCTTACGTTGTAGTGAGTAAAGTAAGTTTATCATTGTGAGAAACGCCATTTCTAATGACGTAAGCGAGACGCACGAAATACGTTTATCTAATAAATTAACGATAAGAGGTGTAGCAAGATGCTGGAAAAAACGACAAGAATGAATTATCTATTTGATTTTTATCAGGCATTACTTACACCTAAACAGCGAAATTATATGGAAATGTACTATTTAGAGGATTATTCGCTTGGAGAGATCTCTGAAGTATTTGATGTATCAAGGCAAGCTGTGTATGATAATATAAAGCGAACGGAACAAATGCTGGAATCGTATGAGCAAAAGCTTGGCTTATATAATAAATTTCAGCAGCGCTTTGAGCTGTTAAAGCAGCTAGAAGAAATAACTTCTGGCAACAAAGATGTGCAACAGCTCGTGATTAAATTAAAAGAATTGGATTAGGGGGACACCTTCTATGGCATTTGAAGGATTAGCTGACCGCCTGCAAAGTACGATAAAAAAAATAACTGGTAAGGGTAAGGTATCTGAGCAAGACGTAAAAGAAATGACGCGAGAAGTTCGTTTGGCCTTGCTAGAAGCTGATGTTAACTATAAAGTGGTTAAGGACCTTATCAAAAATATTAAAGAACGTGCTGTTGGTCAAGAAGTAATGGAAAGTTTAACTCCAGGACAACAGGTTATTAAAGTCGTCAAAGAAGAGCTAACGGCCTTAATGGGCGGTGAACAAAGTAAAATTGCTGTAGCTGATCGCGGACCTACTGTGATTATGATGGTAGGCTTACAAGGAGCAGGGAAAACAACCACCTCTGGAAAACTAGCCAACTTACTGCGCAAAAAACACAATCGTAACCCTCTACTTGTTGCCTGCGATGTTTACCGTCCGGCAGCAATTCAACAGCTGGAAACATTGGGGCGTCAGCTTGATATGGCTGTGTTTTCCATGGGGGAAGAGGCAAATCCAGTTGATATTGCGAAAAACGCGCTAGAAAAGGCAAAAGAAGACCATCATGATTATGTCATTATCGATACTGCTGGTCGTTTACATGTAGATAACGAACTGATGGGAGAATTACAACAGATTAAAGCAGAAGTGCAACCGCATGAAATTTATCTTGTTGTTGACTCCATGACTGGACAGGACGCAATAAATGTTGCGGAAAGCTTCAATGAGCAACTTGATATAACTGGCGTCATTTTAACGAAGCTGGATGGGGATACACGTGGTGGTGCAGCTCTTTCCATTAAAGCTGTGACTGACAAGCCAATCAAGTTTGCCGGAATGGGAGAGAAGCTTGATGAATTAGAAGCATTTCACCCTGACCGGATGGCCTCTAGGATTCTAGGCATGGGCGATGTACTATCTTTAATTGAAAAGGCACAAACCAATGTGGATGAAAAGCAAGCCAAAGAATTGGAAGAGAAAATGCGCACGATGTCATTTACTTTGGACGATTTTTTGGAACAAATGGGACAGGTAAAAAAAATGGGTCCATTAGAAGATTTAATGGCCATGATTCCCGGAGCAAACAAAATGAAGGGGCTAAAAAATGCCCAATTCGATGAAAAACAGCTTTCGCATGTGGAAGCGATCATAAAGTCTATGACAAAGCAAGAACGTCAGGATCCAAGTATCATGAATGCAGGTAGAAAAAAACGAGTAGCTAAAGGTTCAGGCACGAATGTGTCACAAGTAAACAGATTACTAAAGCAATTTGAAGAAATGAAGAAAATGATGAAGCAAATGACGAATATGCAAAAAGGCAAGAAAGGTAAAAAAGGAAAAGGCATGAAACTCCCATTTATGTAATAAAGAGGAACTCCTTTTCCAAACACAATGTCTTTAGCTTATAACGGTTTTTAGGAGAATGAAAGAAATGGGATTTCAAGGCTACTTCAGCACGCTTTAATGGTTCATGCCAACAATGGAATAACCCATGAAATACAATATTTTCTTTCTGTAATGGAAAAACACTTTACAGACTTTGTTTTTTCTGCTAGAATTTAAAAATGTGTTAAGTTATTAAAGATGGAGGTGCAAGAAAATGGCAGTAAAGATTCGTTTGAAACGTATGGGATCAAAGAGAAACCCATTCTACCGTATTGTTGTCGCTGATTCACGTGCGCCACGTGACGGGCGTTCTATTGAACAAATAGGAACATATAACCCTGTAGTTAATCCAGTTGAAGTTAAAATAGATGAGGATAAAGCACTTGACTGGATGTCTAAAGGTGCAAAGCCTAGTGATACAGTTCGCAATCTATTCTCTAAACAAGGCATCATGAAAAAGTTCCACGAGCAAAAAAATCAAGTTGCAAAGTAGAGTGATAACATGAAAGCTCTTATTGAAACGATTGTTACATCACTTGTAGATCATCCTGAAGATGTTGTGATTAAAGAAACAGAGGAAGAAACGAAAATTGTTTATCATCTTTCTGTTCATCCTGAAGATGTCGGTAAGGTGATCGGTAAAAACGGGCGAATTGCGAAAGCAATTCGAACGGTTGTTTATGCAGCAAAGTCAAATAGTAATAAACGTGTGTATTTAGATATTATGTAAAGGGAAAGGGAGGAAATAAACCCTTTCCTTTTTTACACTATAGGAAAGTATAAGATTTTTTTGGTTTATAGTATAAGGAAAACAAAGGCTTCCGCCATAAGACTTGGCGACAAGCCAAGTTTTTCTAAACACGTAAATGCTAGCATAGAAGTAAACGACCGTTTATTCAGATTCATTGATACCGTATTTGCAGTTCGAAGGAGAAGAGTAGGAATGCACGCGTCAAACCATTTTTCAATATGGTTTGTCCCAACTAAAAAAACTATGTTCTGCTTTAGACGTTTTGAGAGTGAGGCGATCAATATGCAAATTATAAAAAAGGTACAAATAAAACAGGTGTTAACGGAGAATAGTAAGGAAAAAATCAAAGCTAACTTTCATGATCATAAAATGCGACTTGAACAAGAGTGTCAACAGTTGTTGTTTGAGCAGCGCAAATTGCAAAATAAATCCGGTTATTCAAAGCAGGAAATCGAGCATCGATTCCAACAAGAATTAAATAATCGAAAAGAAAAGATCAAACTTGCTGAGTTTAAAATGGAACAATTGGATATGCTTGAAATCGGTAGTGAAATTGTTGAAAGGGAAGTTGAAGCTCTTGTTGAGGTTACAGAAGGATCGCAATGGAATGAAATAATGAAAGAACAGGCAATCATTGTAAAAGATAATATCGTGATACGAATTGATGAATAGCAGGTGAGATAATGACAGAGCAAATGTTTACTGTAGGAAAAATAGTCAATACTCATGGGATAAAAGGGGAGGTAAAAGTGTTACGGATAACCGATTTTGATGATCGGTTTGAAGTTGGTAATGATGTCTACATTATAAAACATGGACAGGAGCCTATTAAGATGACCATTTCCAGCCATCGAGTGCATAAGGGTTTCGATTTGCTTCAATTTGAGGGCTATCAAAACATCAATGATATGATCGCTTTCAAAGGCTGTGAGCTAAAGATTCCCCAATCACAGCAGACGGAATTAGCGGAACATGAATTTTATTACCATGAAATAATCGGATGTACAATGGTTACACAGGCGGGAGAAGAAATAGGTACCATTACAGAGATTTTGTCGCCTGGAGCGAATGACGTTTGGGTAGTCGAGCGAAAAAACGGAAAAAACGCACTTATTCCGTACATTGAAGATGTGGTGATAGATGTGGATGTAGAAGCGAAGAAAGTGACCATTTCTCCAATGGAAGGGTTGTTGGACTAAATGCATATCGATGTATTAACGCTCTTTCCAGAAATGTTTTCTGGGGTAATGGGGTCCTCGATTTTAAAGAAAGCACAAGATAGAAATAAATTCACCTATGACCTTGTGAATTTTCGTGACTATTCCCAACATAAGCATCAGAAGGTGGATGACTACCCATATGGTGGAGGAGCAGGAATGGTATTAGCACCACAACCGATATTTGATGCCGTCGAAGCAGTAAAAAGTAAACGCCCTACCCAACCGCGGATAATTTTAATGTGCCCGCAAGGAGAGACATATACACAAAAAAAAGCAGAAGAATTAGCAGAAGAGGATCATCTTATCCTTATTTGTGGACATTATGAAGGTTTTGATGAACGTATACGCTCGCATGTAGCGAGTGATGAAATATCGATAGGCGACTATGTTTTAACAGGTGGCGAACTAGGAGCAATGGTAGTGATGGACAGTGTTATTCGGCTGCTGCCAGATGTGCTTGGAAATGAGGAATCCGCACCTCAGGATTCCTTCTCAACTGGTCTATTGGAGCACCCGCATTACACACGACCTGCTAACTTTCGAGGGATGGAAGTTCCTGAAGTTTTACTATCTGGCGACCATGCAAAAATAGAGGCTTGGAGAAAAAGGCAAGCTCTTGAGCGAACGTATGAACGGCGAAAAGATTTATTGCTTAAGAAGAATCTATCAGCAGATTTACAGTGTTTGTTAAACGAGCTACAAAACGAAAAAAAGTAGTTGCAGTCTGTTCATGTATATGGTATATTTATACTTGTGTTTAAAGTGATATGCTTTAGGCTTGATCAACGATGTTCCGCTGTCATCTAGGAGATAAGAGCATTGGTTTGGAAGGAGTGAACCAGGATGCAAAAGTTAATTGAAGATATTACAAAAGATCAATTGCGTACGGATCATCCTGAATTTCGCGCTGGGGACACAATAAAAGTACACGTGAAAGTTGTGGAAGGTTCCCGCGAACGTATTCAGGTGTTCGAAGGTGTTGTCATTAAACGTCAAAATGGTGGAATCAGTGAAACATTTACAGTAAGGAAGTTATCTTACGGTATTGGTGTGGAACGTACATTCCCTTTACATTCTCCACGGATTGATAAAATTGAAGTTACACGTCGTGGTATTGTACGTCGTGCGAAGCTTTATTATTTACGTAACCTTCGTGGAAAAGCAGCTCGTATTAAAGAACGGCGTTAATCGAATACATGACAGAGCATGTTAGGGAAAGGAGCTTGGCAATTTGCACAAGCTCCTTTTTTAATAAGATTAGAAACCACCATGGATCGCCAAGAGCGCAAGCCACCATCTATGATGAACAAATTTTGCTTTATAATGTTTAGATTCTTGAAATACTACCTAAATGGTAAATAGCCTTTTTTTCATACAAAAGTGTAAAATGAGGTGCTTGAGATAACGAAATAACTGAATAGCCACGTCCGGCGCATGAGCCCAGCAACGATGCGACTTTAGAAATGCGCCCTACGATAAGGCCTCATCGGTTCGTGGCAAAGAGGAAGGCCGACTAAAAACGGGCTTGCCGCTCAGGCGTCGGCATACCCCTGTTTTTAGGGGCATGATTCCTAAATCTTTAGTTGATTCGTTCCATTCGCTACGTTGCTAAACGGGCGCCCCGCGCCTTTGTTCATGTTAGAAAATATAATATTTTGACTACTATAGTCAATTTTAAAAAATCGGCTATCGCTATGGACTATTGTGCTGTTTGTGGAGAAGAGAAATTTTTATATAGTAATGTATGGAAGAAAAAACCATTTTTAATTAGCAATTTTGGTTAAAACAGGGAGGGCGAGCAATTGACAGAGCAAGCAAAAAAAAAGAAATCTAATAAAGAGTGGCTGGATTGGTTAAAAGCAATTTTGATAGCTTTTAGTTTGGCTTTTATCGTTCGAACATTTCTGTTTGCTCCCGTCGTTGTGGAGGGACCATCGATGTTGCCAACACTACATAATGGAGATCAATTGATCGTTAATAAATTTATTTATGACGTAAAAAAGCCGGAACGCTTTGACATTGTTGTTTTTCATGCTTCTACAGAAAAAGATTTCATCAAACGTATTATAGGCTTACCTGGGGAGCATGTTGAAGTAAAAGATAATATATTGTACATTAATGGGGAAGAAGTAGAACAAAATTATTTAAACGATCAACAAGGAATTCAGACAGAATTACCCATATACACCAATGATTTTATATTAGAAGACCTTCCAGGAAACTACCAAGAGATTCCCGAAAATTATGTGCTTGTTTTGGGTGATAATCGGGAAAACTCAACGGATAGTCGTGTATTGGGGTTGGTGCCAATGGATCAAATTGTAGGTAAAACGAGTTTGCTCTATTGGCCAATGGAACGTATGCAACTAATAAGAAAGTAGGTTTTTAATTATGACGATTCAATGGTTTCCAGGTCATATGGCAAAAGCGAAGCGGGAAGTAGAGGAAAAGCTTAAACTTGTTGACTTTGTTATTGAGTTGGTAGATGCTCGCGCACCTCTTTCCTCCCAAAATCCCATGCTGCAGCAAGTTATCCACCAAAAATTAAAAATGATTGTAATGATGAAAAAAGATTTAGCTGACCAACAAGTAACAGAACAATGGATTGATTATTTTCAGCAACAGAATATTTCAGCTATTGCCATTAATGTGAATGAGCGTAATGATATCCAAGCTGTTATACAATTGGCGAAAGAACAGGCAAAGAAAAAAATGGAAAAGCTAAAAGCAAAAGGAATTCAACCACGTGCAGCACGTGCGATCATTGTTGGTATTCCAAATGTTGGTAAATCCACCCTCATCAATCGTTTGGCAAATAAAAAAATTGCTAAAACAGGAAATAAGCCGGGTGTCACGAAACAGCAACAGTGGATTAAAGTGAAAAAAGATTTTGAATTACTGGATACTCCTGGGATATTATGGCCGAAATTTGAAGATGAAGAAGTGGGCTATCGATTAGCAGCTATTGGAACAATTAAAGATCAATTACTCTCGTTGCAGGACGTCGTTGCATTTGCTATTCACTATATGCAAATCCACTATCCCGAGAATTTGGAAAAACGTTATAGCATAGATAAAGAGATGCAAGATATGTGGGATATTTTTGTTTATATCGGTAAACAACGCGGGGCATTGCAAAGTGGAGGCAAAGTCGATTTTTCAAAAGTCTCCGATATTGTTATTCAAGATTTACGTTCAGGTAAACTTGGAAAAATATCTTTGGAAGCACCAGAAACAGAAGCATTTTAAACAAAGGAATAAAAATAGTAAAACGTAGGACATGCATCTCCGGATGGGTGTCTTGTTATGTGGAGATTTATTTTTTTAACTGTATATCTCTCTTGGAATTTATGATATGAATAATTTGGTCGATAAAAGAAGAGGAAGGGTAAAAATGCACAAGGAGTCTATAAGTGAACTAAACAGATTGTTTCAGGCGGGTCAATTTAATGAAGAGCTGCTCGCAAGTTTACGATCCGATGAACGAAAAGGGGTCCAGCAATTAATAGCAAAATATGAAAAACAGCAGTTGAAATTACAAGCATTCCAGCAACGTCACGCTGAGATGACAATCTACGAACAATCCTACTATAAACAAGGAATGACATATATCGCTGGTGTTGACGAAGCAGGAAGAGGGCCGCTTGCTGGTCCTGTTGTAGCAGCAGCAGTTATTTTACCTTCTGACTTTCTATTGCTAGGGTTAGATGATTCTAAACGATTAACGGAAGCCAAACGAAATGATTTTTTTCATTACATAAAAGAACACGCTATAAGTTATGGGATTTCAATTGTTGAAAGTGAAATGATAGATCAAATGAATATATTGGAAGCTACAAAATATGCAATGCAAGAAGCAATTGGTAAATTAGAACCTGTTCCAGAACACGTATTGATTGATGCGGTCGAATTGGAACAACTAGCATTATCAACGGAAGCAATTACGAAAGGAGATGCAAAAAGCATTTCCATTGCAGCGGCAAGTGTATTAGCAAAAGTGACGAGAGATCAATATATGAAACAATTACATAGGCAATATCCAATGTATGAATTTGCTTCCAATATGGGATATGGTACAGAACAGCATTTTAAAAAATTGCAGGAATACGGTGTTTGCCCACAGCATCGCCGTTCATTCGCACCAATTAAACAAATGATTTACTAATGAGGGGGGAGCAGTTTGCGTATTCAACAGTTGAAAGAGATTTTACAGCTGAATAAATCCGTATTTCCCCAACTGCAACAACTAAAAAAGGGTCAAATAATCCAAGGGAAAGTTATAAAAATATACCCACAAGATAAAGCGCAAATACAATTAGGAGGTTTAAAGCTGATAGCCCAGCTGCAAGCTCCTTTAACAGCTGGGCTGCATTATCATTTTCAAATCATGCAGGCAGATGAGATTTTTAACTTAAAAGTATTAGGCAACCAAACACATGAAACTGCAGCCGTTGGGGCTAAACACCTGTTGAATCAGCTTTCTTTTAAACCATCAGCGCATCAAGTTGCTTTTGTTCAACAATTGATGGAAGAACAAGTGCCTTTTAATAGACAGCAGCTTCAACAAGCTTTTCAGTTTATGTCAGCGCATAAAAATAAACAAGATCTTATCCCCATTATAAAAGAGATGGTCTTACATGAATTGCCCATAAATGAACAGACATTTCAAGCTCTACATGTACAAAAAAACAATCAACTTGTTGCCCAATTTCAAAAGCTTTCCCATATGTTATCCCAACATATGGAGAATTCGCCGTTACAACAGCTATTAAGCGACCTGCTAGAGCCATCTGCAGAAAATGTGGTTAAAAGCCAACAGCAAATATATAAACTGCTTGTTGGAAAAAACAAACAGCTCTTGCCTCTCATTCAAACATTGGGAGGAGACAATAATATTACGTCTTTGCAAACATTAAAAAAACTAGAGCATTATATACATCATCATCAGGAAACGATGCAACATGCCAATCAAATTTTGAAAAAATGGGAAAGTAAACTGCTATTAGCAGCTGCCAATCAGTTTACGCTTTCTGAAGCTGAGGTGTCACAATTAAAACAGGATACCACAGCAACCTTCCCAACTCTGATATCAGATAAAAATGCTCAGACAATTGATTTTGGTCGTTTGTTAGTCCAGCTTCGATCTTTGCAAAAGCCACAAACATATCAGCAATTAGAACGCTTTATTACTTTATCACAAACATATGTATTGGCAGAGCCAAAAAAGCAATGGCTTGAATTAGTGAGACAACATTTGCAATTTTCCGGTATTTCGCATGAATACAAATTAGCGAAAGATGAGACGCCTCCTGTAACGTTAAAAAGTCAGTTAATTCTTGCTTTACAGCAAACAGACGGTGCTTTAAAAGAACGAATACAGCAAGTACTCCATCATTTAAATGGCTTACAAATATCGTCTGTGCAGGATTCGCAAAATGGATTCTTGCAAGCTTATATACAAATTCCAGCTATAAAGCTAGGATTACCTAATGATATGGAATTAAAGTTTGAAGGGAAAAAATTGCGAACGGGGAAACTAGATCCAGACCATTGTCGGATTGTGTTCTATTTGGAATTAACAAACATGAAAGAAACCGTGGTGGATATGCATGTCCAAAATAGAAACGTTAGTATTACCGTTTTCAATGATCATAAAGCATTACGAAGTTTATCAATGAAATTACAACCTTTATTAAGAAAAGGATTGAGAGAAATGAATTATCATTTATCATCTATTTCATTTTTAACCTTACATGAAGAAGAAAAGAAGAAAAGCATAACGAGTTCTAATGCACAGGTTTATCAGGGGGTTGACTTTCGAATATGAATCAAAATCAGAGGAAAGCAGCAGCATTACGTTATCATGAAGCCCATCATGCTGCTCCTGTAGTTACCGCTTCAGGGAAAGGGAAACTTGCAGATGATATTATCGAAACAGCTAAAGAAAACAATATTCCTATTTTAGAAGATGCCTCTCTAGTGGAGTTGCTAGCACAATTAAACATTAATGAAACCATTCCAGAAGAGCTATATGAGGCAGTTGCAGAAGTGTTCGCATTTATATATCGTACGGATCAGCAATTTTAAAAATAAGCTCGGCTAGAGCATGATAAAGAAACCTATAACCATTATACTGTTTCAATTGTATAGTAGCTACATTTGGCTAACATCGTTGTGTATTGTTTCCTTGAATGAAGAAAGCTAATTTGTACAGGACATGTTGTAGTCTTCTGGTGCTGTTTTTTTATAAGATAAGATAGTATAAAATGAGGTGCTTGGAAATAACGAAATATCCGAATAGCCACGTCCGGCGCATGAGCCCAACAACGATGCGACTTTAGAAATGCGCCCTACAATAAGGCCTCATCGGTTCGCGGCAAAGAGGAAGGCCGACTAAAAATGGGCTTGCCGCTCAGGCGTCGGCATACCCCTGTTTTAGTGGAATGATTCCTTTATCTTTAGTTGATTCGTTCCATTCGTTACGTTGCTAAACGGGTGCCCCACGCCTTTGTTCCACTATAGGAAAGTATAAAATTTCTATGGTTTATAGTATAAGAAAAACTCCAGCTTCCGCCATAAAGATTTGGCGGTAAGCCAAGTTTTTCTAAACCCTTTAAACTTGCATTCATGCCTAGATGAACGTTTCAACATGATGTATGCGGAAAGAAAAACGTAAATGAGTGATTCTACAAAAAAGGATAAGATACGCGGTAATTCTTGTGAATTGAATGGTTTTTTAATACAATGGATATGCAGTGAATTTTGATGGGAGGATATAGGATGAACATTCATGAGTATCAAGGCAAAGAGATTTTGCGACAATACGGCGTTAAAGTTCCTAATGGGCATGTTGCCTATACAGTTGATGAAGCTGTAGAAGCTGCTGAAAAATTAGGAAGCGATGTCACGGTAGTAAAAGCACAAATTCATGCTGGTGGACGTGGCAAAGCTGGCGGCGTAAAAATAGCTAAAAACTTGGATGAAGTGCGTACATATGCCGATGAAATTCTCGGTAAAACGTTAGTAACGCATCAAACAGGTCCCCAAGGTCAAGAAGTGAGACGCTTGTTAATTGAAGAGGGATGCGATATTCAAAATGAATATTATATTGGCGTAGTACTCGATCGTGCTAGCTCACGTGTCGTTATGATGGCTTCTGAAGAAGGTGGTACAGAAATCGAAGAGGTAGCTGCTGCTACACCTGAAAAGATTTTTAAAGAAGTCATTGATCCCGTCGTTGGATTAACAGGTTTCCAAGCTCGTAGATTGGCATTTAATATTAATATTCCACATGAATTATTAGGAAAAGCTACAAAATTTATGATGAGTCTATATACAGCATTTGTTGAAAAGGATTGTTCCATTGCTGAAATAAATCCATTGGTAACGACTGGAGACGGGGAAGTATTAGCTTTGGATTCTAAACTAAATTTTGATGACAACGCTTTATTCCGTCAAAAGGAAATTATGGATTTGCGTGATTTTGATGAAGAAGATGAAAAAGAAATAGAAGCTTCCAAGTACGATCTAAGCTATATTTCATTGGATGGAAACATTGGCTGCATGGTAAATGGAGCTGGTCTCGCTATGTCTACAATGGACATTATTAAGCATTATGGTGGAGAGCCTGCTAATTTCCTTGATGTTGGAGGCGGTGCTACAGCGGAAAAGGTAACGGAAGCATTTAAAATCATTTTATCTGACAAGAATGTAAAAGGTATTTTCGTTAATATTTTCGGTGGAATTATGAAATGTGATGTGATCGCTGAAGGCGTCGTAGAAGCAACGAAACAAGTAGGTTTAGAAATCCCGTTAGTTGTTCGCTTAGAAGGGACAAACGTTGCCAAAGGAAAGGAAATTCTTGAAGCTTCAGGATTGAATATTACCTCAGCTAATTCAATGG
This sequence comes from Virgibacillus sp. 6R, assembly GCF_001895305.1. Taxonomy (NCBI): domain Bacteria; kingdom Bacillati; phylum Bacillota; class Bacilli; order Caryophanales; family Bacillaceae; genus Virgibacillus; species Virgibacillus sp. 6R. The sequence continues at coordinate 4,484,573 of NZ_CP017762.1, forward strand.
CTGATGGTGCGGAAAAGATTGTTTCCATGGTAAAGTGAGCTCGCCAAATGACGTTAAAATTGTTTCAGATATAGCGGAAAGGACGGACGAAAATGAGTGTATATGTCAATAAAGATACGAAAGTAATTGTCCAAGGAATAACAGGTGGCACAGCTAAGTTTCATACTAAACAAATGCTTGAATATGGTACGAAAATTGTTGGTGGTGTAACACCGAAAAAAGGCGGTACAGAGGTTGAAGGAGTACCTGTGTTCAATACAGTAATTGAAGCAGTAAAAGCTACAGATGCAACAGCTTCTGTCATTTACGTTCCCGCGCCGTTTGCAGCAGATGCCATTTTAGAAGCGGTAGACGCAGAACTAGACTTAGTTATTTGTATTACAGAACATATTCCAGTTATGGATATGGTGAAAGTCAAGCGTTATATGGAAGGGAAGAAAACGCGATTAGTCGGTCCAAACTGCCCGGGAGTAATTACTGCTGATGAAAGTAAAATTGGAATCATGCCTGGTTATATTCATAAAAAAGGCCATATCGGTGTCGTATCCCGTTCAGGAACATTAACATACGAAGCGGTACATCAATTGTCAGAAGCTGGTTACGGGCAAACAACAGCTGTTGGTATTGGTGGAGACCCTGTCAACGGGACTAACTTTATCGATGTATTAGAGGCCTTTAATAATGACCCAGAAACATATGCAGTGATGATGATTGGTGAAATCGGCGGTACAGCAGAAGAAGAAGCTGCCGAATGGGTAAAAGCAAATATGACGAAGCCTGTTGTTGGCTTTATAGGTGGCGCAACAGCTCCTCCAGGAAAACGAATGGGACATGCTGGTGCTATTATATCGGGTGGAAAAGGAACGGCAGAGGAAAAAATCCGGATTATGAACGAGTGTGGGATTAAAGTCGCTGAAACTCCTGCAGTAATGGGTGAAACGATGATTCGTGCTCTTGAAGAAAATGGCTTAAAAGAGAAATGCAAAACGCATTAAGGTTCAAGATTTTTAAGCATAAGGCTAAATAAGAAAGATAAAAGAACTTTAGGTTACTACGGGGGTACCTTCTGCTTAGTGGAGGAGCCTAAACATGACTTTAGGCTCCTCCTTACTTATCTAGTAAATAACTGTTTCATATATAAAAATAAGAGCGTATTTTTACGTTTAAAATGTTTGTTACAGGCTAAATGGTGATTTTTTGTAGAAATTTAGCACCCCAGACAGAAATGATTACTAACTTTCTTAATATTACCAGTTGGTCCTATGTAGGGTCAGAAACTGGTTAATGAAAATAGTTTATATATAAAATGAAAGGAAGTGGAATATGATAAATAACGTTCGATTTCGTTTAATTCATTTAAGCCGCTGCGAAGGAATCACCAGGCGCTGGATACAAAAAGTCTTAAAGCAAGATATCTCTCTTTTACATCTATATCAAATGTCTCCTGAACAAATAAGCCACGCTTATTCCCTCCCCTTTAAAAATGCTGCAGATCTTTATCAAAACCTTCATTGTGATATGCTTATAAAACGAACGAAATCAGAAATGGCGAATCATCATATAATTACTATTCTTGACAAACGTTTCCCATCTATGTTAAAAGCTATTCATGATCCACCACTGGTGCTATATGGAAAAGGTGACTTGCGTTTATTAAACTATATGCCATCCATAAGTGTGATCGGCTCGAGAAATCCCTCTGCAGAAGCAAAGAAAAAAGTAGCTTTTTTAATAGAACCATTAATTCAAAACAAATGGTTAATTGTTAGTGGCATGGCAAAAGGAGTAGATCAGTTTGCACATGAAATAACTCTAGAAAACTGTGGGAAAACGATAGCTGTATTAGGGAGTGGATTTCATTATATTTATCCAAAAGAAAACAGGCAACTGTTTCAAGATATTGTTAATAAAGGTCTCGTTCTGTCCGAATATCCTCCAACAACTCGACCTGCAAGGCACCATTTTCCAGAACGGAACAGAATTATTAGTGGGCTAAGCTTTGGCACATTAGTTATTGAAGCAAAAAAGAGAAGTGGTACAATGATAACTGTTGATCAAGCATTGGAGCAAGGAAGAGAAGTATTCACTGTTCCAGGGTCTATATTTATGGACCAGACAGAGGGCTGTCACCAATTAATTCGGGATGGAGCTCAACTAGTTACGAATGCAAGTGACATATTGGAAGAATGGGATTCGATCTATAAAAAAGATTTGTTTAGCCGTATAAAAAGCCTCTGAGCTAAACGCTGTGCCACAATGTTTTAATGGTAGTTATGCAGTAATAATAGAGGAATATTTGCAAGCATTATTTCAGATCATGTTTGACAAATGTATCGTATATATTTACTATTAGTGAAGATTTGCAAATAATTTTAAGAGCGATACCAATAGTTCATTCGTATAATAAAATAGTAGGAAATAAAGAAATACACGATTACCAGATATGAATTCTGGTTGGATGTGAAGGTTGTCTATCGACAACCTTAGCTTGGGAGGAAATGATATGTCAGATTATCTAGTAATCGTCGAATCGCCTGCGAAGGCAAAGACGATTGAACGTTATTTAGGCAAAAAATATAAAGTAAAGGCTTCAATGGGTCATGTGAGAGATTTACCAAAAAGTCAAATGGGTGTTGATGCAGAAAATGATTATGCACCAAAGTACATCACGATTCGCGGAAAAGGGGATGTCGTTAAGGACTTAAAGGCTGCTGCAAAAAAAGCAAAGAAAATTTACCTTGCCGCTGACCCGGATCGAGAAGGGGAAGCTATCGCTTGGCATCTAGCGCATATTTTAAATATTGATGAACAATCAGAATGCAGGGTTGTATTCAATGAGATTACGAAAGAAGCGATTAAAGAGTCGTTTAAGCACCCTAGATCGATAAATATGAACTTAGTGGATGCACAACAAGCAAGAAGAATATTGGATCGTCTTGTCGGATACAATATTAGTCCATTATTATGGAAGAAGGTTAAAAAGGGTTTAAGTGCAGGTCGTGTACAATCTGTTGCTGTCAAATTAATTATCGACCGTGAAAAAGAAATAGAAAACTTTAAGCCTGAAGAGTACTGGTCAATAGATGCACAGTTTTTAAAGGATAAAGAACTATTTCAAGGTTCGTTTTATGGGGTGAATGGAAAAAAAGTAGCTTTAAAAACGGAAGCAGATGTAAAAGAAATTAAACAAATGCTTCAAGGTGACCAGTTCACGGTTGATAAAGTGAATAAAAAAGAGCGGAGGCGAAATCCAGCTCAACCTTTCACCACTTCTTCCTTACAACAGGAAGCCGCTAGAAAACTGAATTTCAAAGCAAAGAAAACTATGATGGTTGCTCAGCAATTATATGAAGGAATCGATCTTGGACGTCAATCGGGTGGAATAACTGGTTTAATTACGTATATGCGTACAGACTCAACAAGAATCTCTGAAACAGCTAAAAATGAAACCAAATCGTATATAAGCGAACAATATGGGAGAGAGTACCTTGGACCAAATAAGCAAGCAAAACAATCAGAGTCTGCTCAAGATGCGCATGAGGCTATTCGACCAACATCTGTGTTAAGAGAGCCAAATACACTCAAATCGATTCTTTCGAGAGATCAGCTCCGGTTATACAAATTAATTTGGGAACGTTTTTTAGCCAGTCAGATGGCTGCTGCTGTAATGGACACCATGACAGTCCATTTATTAAATAATAATGTAGAGTTTCGAGCTACGGGATCGAAAATTAAGTTTAAAGGTTTTATGAAAGTGTACGTTGAAGGAAATGATGATAATAAAAAAGATGAAAATAAACTGCTTCCAGCATTGACAGAAGGCATGAAAGTGAAAGCACAGGAAATAAAGCCAAACCAACACTTTACACAGCCACCTCCAAGATACACGGAAGCGAGATTAGTAAAAACGATGGAAGAGCTTGGGATTGGCCGCCCATCTACTTATGCACCAACGTTGGATACTATTCAAAGGAGAGGCTATGTAAGTGTTGATAATAAGCGGTTTGTCCCAACGGAATTAGGGACTATTGTATTGGAACTAGTTGAGGAATTTTTCCCGAAGATTATTGATGTGGATTTCACTGCTCAAATGGAAAATGATTTAGATGCTGTTGAAGAAGGGCGTACAGAATGGGTGAAAATCATTGACCAATTCTATCAAGAATTTGAAAAACGCTTGAAAAAAGCAGAGCAGGAAATGGAAAAAGTGGAAATAAAAGATGAACCAGCAGGAATTGAATGTGAAAACTGTGGTCACGAAATGGTTTATAAAATGGGAAGATACGGGAAGTTTTTAGCTTGCTCTAACTTTCCAGAGTGTAGAAACACGAAGCCGATCTTAAAGAAGATAGGTGTGAATTGTCCTAAATGTAAGAATGGGGAAATTGTAGAAAGAAAATCAAAAAAGCGTCGCACATTTTATGGTTGCGATCAGTTTCCTGAATGTGACTTTGTTTCATGGGATAAACCCATTTCACGCCCTTGCCCTAAATGTAATGCGTTATTGGTGGAGAAGAAAGCGAAAAAGGGAACGCAAATTCAATGTACAAATTGCGAATATAAAGAAGAAGTACAGAAGTAACTGCTCAACCTCGTTGAGCAGTTTTCTTTGGCGTTTAGGAAATGATCAACTTAAACAGCTGTGGGTAACGTTTTTAAAAAGTAGCTTGCGTTGTCCAGTTCAAACGCTCAAATTGTAGCAAACTTCGAACTTATTCCTACGATATCAGTACGAAATTAACTAAAAGCGGGTTTGCTCAACGTCGGCATATCTCTAGCTTTAAAGGCATGGCTTCTTTTATTTTAGAAGTAAAAGTCGTATTTTCTTGTTCAAAAATCCGCTTATGATGCTACGAATATGATGAGAAAAACTATATTTAAATCCGCGATCCGTTCAACGAACACGCAAGGAAAAAGTTCATGAAGGGGTTTCTTATCTCGTCATCTTTCACCTCTGTACTTTACTAACGCGTTGGAAGTAAGTGTCTATTATTTAGCCATGCTTCCATACCAACAACAGCATTTTCTTCCCTTCCAAAACGAAAGATAACCTATGCTTTTAATGGATAGTAAATTTCTTGATCAAAATATCTTTTTTTAAAAAGTGTTACTTCGTATAAAAGCATAAGCTCTAGCAAAGCTCTTTTCTCCTTATTATCCATACTTGTACTTGTCGATGTGCCACTATGGTTTTTATGTTGTATGGCGTGGTCAACGCTTAAGATCTTTGTCACCTTTTCGTAACAATGTTAATGTTTGAACCTTCTAAAAAAAGGATATATACTATATTAGGATAGAATGCTTTGGCATAGATATTGCTGTAATGAACCTCATTAATTGCTCCTTTTTAAGGAAAGCCATTATTTGCTTCATTATTCCTGCTGTCTTAGTGTTTAATTTTGAATTGTGAGATTCGAAACATAATTGGTTGACTAATGAAGAAGAAACAGATATAATTACGCATTGGTAAGGTTATATACTTGACAGCATAAGTTGATACTTTATTCTACAAGTACCGTTGCCAACGAATAAATAGATTTGCTTTATATCAGCATTCTTAGCTCACGTTTACCAATCAATCAGTGAGTTGTTTTACAAACTTCAGTCTGGAAAAATTAATGCTCAAAGGAAAGTGTTCTTTATTAAGAAAACAGGGCAAGATCTATTTATGAGAGGTGTTGTTTCTGAATTTTGTTACAATTTAGTTAAATTTATTGCTAAAGAATAATTTCTATGTTATGATTTATTCGCTGCTTAATGGGGTGAAAATTTGAATAATTTCAGGAAATATTGGCAATCCTTTAAGGAGTACTTACAAATAGAAAAAAATGCTTCACCATACACTGTTAAATATTATTTAAATGATCTGGAAGGGTTTTTTTCTTTTTTAAATGCTGAAGGGATAGCTAATCTCTATGAAGTCGACGGACGGATTGTTCGTGTGTTTTTAAATGCCCTGTATGACCAGCAATTAAGCAGGAGATCTGTTTCCCGGAAAATATCGACGTTGCGAACGTTTTATAAATATTTAGAACGCGAAGATGTGGTAACAACCAACCCATTTTCTGCTATTCGTTTACCTAAAACGGAAAGCACCATCCCGGGATTTTTGTACACAAAAGAGCTAGAAAAACTATTTGAAGTGAATGATTTAACGCATCCATTAGGCCAACGGGACCAAGCCTTATTAGAGTTGCTTTACGCTACGGGAATGCGGGTAAGCGAATGTCAGCAATTGGTTTTAGAAAACATCGATTTTTTCATTGGAACGGTGTTTGTAATGGGAAAGGGCAGAAAAGAACGTTATATTCCGTATGGAAAATTTGCTGAAATTGCTTTAGAAACATACATACAGGATGGAAGGAAGACGTTGCTAGCCAAATCTAACCAACCTACAGACGTATTATTTCTTAATAACCGTGGATTTCCGTTAACAGAAAGAGGAATTCGGGATGTATTAAACCGAATGGTGAAAAAAGCAGCTTTAACCGTACACGTACATCCGCATAAATTGCGTCACACTTTCGCTACACATCTCTTGAACGAAGGTGCCGATTTACGCAGCGTTCAAGAATTGTTAGGTCATGAAAATTTGTCAACCACACAAATTTATACTCATGTGACGAAAGATCATTTGCGACGTGTTTATATGAAAAGTCACCCAAGAGCGAATGATTAATTTTGATTAAAGAGGTGAGCTGACATGACCAATGAAATGCATGCTACCACTATTTTTGCCATCCGCCATAATGGGAAATGTGCGATGAGCGGTGATGGTCAAGTTACGATGGGAAATGCAGTAATTATGAAACATAAAGCAAAGAAAGTTCGTACCTTGTTTAAAGGGCAAGTATTGGCTGGGTTTGCCGGATCTGTGGCTGATGCATTTACTCTCTTTGAGAAATTTGAAGGGAAATTAGAGACATATAATGGCAATTTGCCCAGAGCGGCTGTGGAACTGGCGAAAGAATGGCGTAGTGATAAGGTGTTGCGAAAGCTTGAAGCACTATTGATTGTAATGAATAAAGAGCATATGTTTTTAGTTTCTGGAACGGGTGAAGTCATTGAGCCTGATGACGGAATTTTAGCAATTGGTTCTGGTGGAAACTATGCGCTTAGTGCAGGTAGAGCTTTAGCAAGACATTCTAAAGAATTATCCGCCAAGGAAATTGCGCAAGCGGCCTTAGAGATTGCTGGAGAAGTATGTGTGTATACGAACAATCACATCACACTAGAGGTATTGGAGTAAAAGGAGGCCTTTGGAAAATGGGTATGGACTACACTCCAAAGCAAGTTGTGGGACAATTGGATAAATATATTATTGGACAGAAAAGCGCAAAGCGTTCTGTCGCTGTTGCATTGCGTAACAGATACAGACGCATGAAGCTAGAGGAAGACTTAAAAGAGGAAATCGTCCCTAAGAATATATTGATGATTGGTCCAACTGGTGTAGGGAAAACAGAAATAGCTAGAAGGTTAGCCAAGCTGGTAGGAGCGCCATTTGTGAAAGTAGAGGCAACGAAGTTTACCGAAGTAGGCTACGTCGGTCGCGATGTGGAATCCATGATTCGTGATTTAGTAGAAATGGCTTTACGATCAGTAAAAGATGAGAAAATGAAGCAAGTTAAGAGTAAAGCTGAAAAAGAAGCGAATAAACTGCTTGTTAAACTGTTAGTTCCTCAGGCGAAAACAGGGAGCCATGCAAAAAACCCTTTTGAAATGTTGTTTTCTTCTCAACAAGATAACAGCGACTCCGATGATGAATCTGTAAAAAATGAAGAAATTCGAAATAAACGAAAGCGTGTGGAACAACAATTAGCTTCTGGAGAACTAGAAGATGAGATTGTTACTGTGGAAATAGAGGAACAAACCCCATCTATGTTTGATATGTTGCAAGGTTCTGGTATGGAGCATATGGGCATGAATATGCAAGATGCACTTGGTCAGTTTATGCCAAAAAAGAAAAAGAAACGTAAATTACCAGTAGCTGAAGCACGCAAAGTGTTAACACAACAAGAAGCAAGTAAGCTAGTTGACATGGAAGAAGCAGCACAAGAGGCTATTCAGCGAGCGGAGCAATCCGGAATCGTATTTATTGATGAGATTGACAAAGTAGCTGGAAAAGAACAACAGAGTGCTAATGTATCACGAGAAGGTGTACAGCGTGATATACTACCGATTATAGAAGGTTCTACAGTGATTACCAAGCATGGACCTGTAAAAACGGACCATATGTTATTTATTGCTGCTGGTGCCTTTCATATGTCGAAACCTTCTGATTTAATACCAGAACTACAGGGAAGATTTCCGATTCGAGTAGAATTGGAGAAGCTTTCAACAGATGACTTTAAGCGGATTTTAAAAGAACCTTCGAATGCTTTACTGAAGCAATATGAGGCTTTATTGAAAACAGAAGGTATAAATATAGAATTTACAGACGAAGCTGTAGATAGAATCGCTGAAATAGCATATGAAGTGAATCAGGAAATGGATAATATCGGAGCGAGAAGACTGCATACCATTTTAGAAAAACTGTTGGAGGATCTTTCCTTTGAAGCTCCAGAGATTAATATGGATACAGTTGAAATAACTCCAGCATATGTAGATGAAAAACTATCTGCTATCGCTAAAAATAAAGATTTAAGTCAATATATACTATAACCTAAAGATCGAATGGAGGATCACAATGGAACTATTAAATCGTGCAAGAAAAATTAACGCAATGCTACAAAAATTCGGAGGAAAATCGGTGGATTTTAATGATATGTCCGCTTCATTACGCGATGTTATTAAAGGTAATGTGTATATTTTGAGTCGTCGAGGGAAATTACTTGGATTTGCGATTAATCAGGAAATTGAAAATGAAAGAATGAAAGCTATGCTAGAAGAACGTCAATTTCCACAAGAATATACAGAAGGTTTATACAACATTCATGAAACAACAGCGAACCTTGATATCGACAGCCCACACACTGTGTTTCCGGTAGAAAATCGTGACTTATTCCAAAACGCTTTAACTACGATTGTTCCAATTATTGGTGGCGGCGATCGCTTAGGTACGCTAATTCTTGGACGTTTATCGGAAGAGTTCAATGAAGATGATCTTTTGCTAGCTGAATATGGTGCTACAGTAGTAGGTATGGAAATTCTTCATGAAAAATCTCAGGAAATTGAAATGGAAGCAAGAAGTAAAGCAGTTGTCCAAATGGCAATCAGCTCACTTTCCTATAGTGAATTAGAAGCTATTGACCACATTTTTGAAGAACTTGACGGCAGTGAAGGACTACTTGTAGCAAGTAAAATTGCAGATCGTGTAGGTATTACCCGTTCTGTAATTGTAAATGCTCTAAGAAAGCTGGAAAGCGCAGGCGTAATTGAATCTCGTTCATTAGGTATGAAGGGAACATATATTAAAGTGTTAAACCATAATTTCCTTGTAGAACTAGAAAAATTACGTTCTAGATAAGGAAAAATACGAACGGTTTTTAGAGAAGACCTTAAAACACGGAAAACATCCACGGCACATTCATTTGTGTTCGTGGATGTTTTGTATACACGGATTTTTGAAGCAACTTGATATTCTAAGCTAAGAGGAAATATACTGACCTGTTACCTTTCGTGTTTTGGGATGTACATACCAGAGCAAATTGCTAATAATAAGAGAAAACATATATTTAATACATCGAACCAGAAGCGGATTGCCAACAGCCAAGTAGAACGTCTTTAAAGAAAAGTGAAAATATTTGTTGAATTTATTGGCATACACTCTGCTAATTGCCATTAGTAGAACACGAGGTAAAGTTGTGGCAAACTAATATGATGCCAAGCCACGATCATAATTTAAAGTCATTTACGATATACCAACTTTCTGTAATTATATAAATAAAAAGCCAAGTCTGATATGATACGAACCATCCATATAAGCAGAAAATTCCGATTTGCAATATAGAGGCTTTCTTTCTTCTGGAGCTAGTTGCTCATTAGACTTACCTAATTTACTAGACATAAATTCCTCCCCTCTTCATTTTCCAGTACATGTAAGACCACTTAGATATTTCTAATATCTTCTGAAGTAAGGTTCGTCTATTTGAAGCCCTACTGTCGTTAAGCAAACCAACTTTCCGTCATCTTCTAAATGTTCATATTAGGAAATGAAATTTCTATATTTTTTCAAGCCATTGAATAAACTCCTTTTCATTTACCATCGATTCCTATTTGCATAGCTATTATTAATTGTTTACTTCGCTTTGTTCACTATGTGCAAATTGAAAAGCTTCATCAGATGCGGTCAAAGCTCTTATTATAGCTCGTTGAAGTATGTTTATCATGTCGGTCCGAACGAATCCGAATTTAGATGCGATTATTTCCCTATTAGACTATTTTGTAGCCTTTCAACTCTTGGATTGATAATCTTACGAAACGTTACATTCAAGATAAAAACTTGCAAGTTATCCTTGATTGCAAATGTTATCAGAAATGTTAGTATTATCCAACGCGAAAACAGGAATAAATACCTAGTAAGAAATGACTAACTTTAAAAAAATTATATAAAAATGTCGAAAACCAATAGACTTTAGTTTCATTATGACTTAAACTATTCGTAGATAAATGATACTTTCGACGTATTCTTAAATATTGTTAGTACTTTTTTAGGGGTGAAAAAATGAGTATGTTTAGTGGAACGATTCAGACTTTAGAACAATCATTAAACTATGCTTCAGCCAAGAATCGAGCTATTTCCTCAAATCTAGCCAATTTAGATACACCAAATTACAAAGCGAAAGATGTCACATTTAAAAATTATTTGGCAAAAGAGCTTTCTCAACCGTTACAGGCGAAAAGAACAAATAGCAAACATTTAAGTTTTCAAGGTGAGGCACAACCAGCAGGTTATAAAACGATTAGGCAGCATGCTACATCTTATCAGCACAATGGTAATAATGTAGATGTGGATAAAGAAATGGCTAACTTGGCTAAAAATCAAATTTATTATCAAGCGCTCGTAGATCGGATTAACGGTAAATTTGGCAGCTTACAAACTGTTTTAAAAGGAGGTAGGTAGCAATGTCGATGTTTCACTCGCTACATTCTAGTGCAAGTGCATTAACTGCCCAAAGGTTAAGAATGGATGTTATATCTTCTAATATTGCAAACGCGCAAACAACAAGAGCAACAGTAAATGAGGCTGGAGAAATAGAGCCTTATCGCAGAAAAATGGTTACGATGCAACCGGAAGGCTCTTCATTTCAATCCTTTTTACATAAAGCTGCTAACGCCCCTACATCTGCTGGTGTTCGGGTTCGATCCATAACAGAGGATCAAAGTCCCTTTAAACCAGTGTATAATCCTATTCATCCGGATGCCAATGAGGATGGCTATGTTCAGTTACCAAACGTAGATCCTTTAAAAGAAATGGTAGATTTAATGAGTGCTACTCGTTCGTACGAGGCAAACATCACTTCATTAAATGCTAGTAAATCAATGTTGATGAAGGCGTTGGAAATTGGTAAATAATTACGATTAACTACAACTATAAAGTAAAGGGAGTGGAAATTTTGATTCAAGCAATAAATCAACCATTACAACAGTTATCACCTACTACAGATGCTCAAAATAAAGCAAATATTTCTCCTGGTGAAGCACAAGAAAAATTTGCTTCTGCATTAAAAAATGCGATTGATAAAGTAAACGATGTACAGATAGCTTCTGATAAAAAAACGGAAGCCATGGCAAATGGGAAAGTCACCGATTTGCATGACGTGATGATAGCAGCGCAAAAATCTAATATTGCTTTAGAAGCAACGGTACAAATTCAGAGTAAAGCAGTAGAAGCGTATAAAGAAGTAATGAGCATGCAAGTGTAAAGAGAATTTACTATTCAGATCGTACATCAATCGTTTAAAAAACTTGTATAGATAAAAGGTACTAAATGGATGTTCTAGTAGCGGCTTAAAACCTTTTAAGCCATTGGAATGTTCATGCGAGTGGATAATTAGTTTTGAAAACAATCCATAAATAGGTTAATTCATTTCTTGACTTTGGAAAACGTACTTAAATTACTGCATGATGTTGTGTTTTCCTTATCCTCTTTATGTACTGTACATATAAAAGATATTTTACTAGAGCATGTTGGTGGGGGAACTTATGAAAGAGAAAATAATGAATTGGAAGGACCGTACTACGAATTTCTGGAGAAACCGCACAAAAGTTCAAAAATTAACATTTTTCGGGTCTTTATTCGTAGTTGTCCTTTTGATATTAGCTATTTCACTTTTTACAATGAATTCAACAAACTACGTTCCACTATATAATAATTTATCTGTGCAGGAAGTGGGACAAATTAAAGAAGAACTGGACGCAAGAGGTGTTCCTTATGAACTAGCAGATGGTGGCAAGGTTATTGAGGTTCCAGAAGAGCAAGTGGATAGTCTGTTAGTTGATCTTGCCGCCCAAGGGATACCGAATAGTGGGAATATTGATTATTCCTTTTTTAGTGAAAATGCTTCATGGGGAGTGACTGAAAACGAGTTTAATGTCATGAAGCTTGATGCAATGCAAACGGAATTGGCTAATTTAATTAAAGGAATTGACGGTATACAAGATGCAAAAGTAATGATTAATATGCCAGAAGATCCGGTTTTCGTGAATGATACAAAGCAGGAGGCAAGCGCTTCAATTGTAATCAATACAGAAGCTGGACATAACTTTGAAGCTGGACAAATTAACGGATTATATCATATCGTCTCTAAAGCTGTGCCGAATTTGCCAACAGAGAATATTGCGATTACGAACCAATATTTTGAGAGCTTTGAACCAGAAGGGGCTGGTGGTAGTAACACGCCAAAAGATACGTATACATATCAGCAAACGGTTAAAAAAGACATCGAAAAAGATGTACAAAAACGTTTGCAGCAAATGCTTAGTGCAATGGTAGGACCTGGGAATGTAATCGTGTCAGTAACTTCAGATATAGATTTTACCCAAGAGAACCGAACGGAGGAACTTGTCGAACCAGTTGATTTGGAAAATATGGAAGGACTTCCAGTTAGTATTGAAACGATCCAGGAAACATATGAAGGTAATGGCGCTGCTGCAGGTGGAACCGTCGGCACTGGTGAAGGAGATGTGGCGAATTATCAAGCCACAGATAGAGACGGCGATGGCGAATACGAAATGACAAAAGAAACGATCAACAATGAATTTAATAAAATTAGAAAAAATATTGTTGAAAGCCCGTATAAAGTTCGTGATTTAGGGGTTCAAGTTGCAGTTAACCGAGTAAAATCTGCAGAAGGAAACGATGTAGAATATTTATCACAGCAAGAACAGACTACTGTTGAAGAAGGTATTAGTTCTATTATTGATTCCGTCATTACTACATCTATTCATGCAGAATACGAAGAAGAGGTAACACCTGAAGAAAATGTATCCATTGTTTTTCAGGAATTTACTGGTACAGATACAAAGCCTACTGATAATCCATCTACTATACCAACATGGGTTTATGTAGTTGGAGGGATGTTGCTTCTAGCTATCATTATTTTGTTAATCTTCTACTTGCGTTCTAGAAAAGCAGATGAGGAATATGAAGAAATACAACAAGAAGTAACAGCACCAGTAGAAATCCCAGATCTTCCTGAACGAGAGGATTCAGAAGCTACCATCCGTAAAAAACAGTTAGAGAAGATTGCGAAGGAAAAACCAGAAGAATTTGCAAAGTTACTGCGTAGCTGGATTGGAGAGGAATAGGAGGTATGAATAATGGCACGACATAAAGGACTCACTGGTAAACAAAAAGCTGCAATTCTATTAATCTCCTTAGGTCCAGATGTATCAGCACAGGTATATAAGCATTTAACAGAAGAAGAAATTGAAAAACTCAGTTTAGAAATTTCTTCGGTGAAGAAAGTGGATAACCAGCAAAAAGAGGAAATCATCGAGCAATTCCATCAGATAGCACAAGCACAGGATTATATCGCTCAAGGTGGTATTGGGTATGCGAAAACCGTATTGGAAAAGGCTTTTGGTAAACAAGAAGCAACGAATATCATTAACCGCCTAACTTCGTCTTTGCAGGTGCGACCATTTGATTTTGCTAGAAGGGCTGATCCACAACAAGTGTTTAATTTTATTCAAGGAGAGCATCCGCAAACGATCGCGCTAGTTCTTTCCTATTTGGACCCAGAACAGGCAGGACAAATATTATCTGCTTTGCCACAAGATATGCAGGCGGATGTAGCGAAGCGTATTGCTACGATGGATTCCACGTCACCGGAAATTATTTCGCAAGTGGAGCAAGTACTGGAAAAAAACATCTCTGCTTCGTTTACTGAGGATTATACGCAAACTGGTGGTATTCCAGCAGTTGTAGAAGTTCTAAATGGTGTAGATAGGAGTACAGAACGAACCATTTTAGATGCATTGGAAATTCAAGACCCTGAGCTGGCGGATGAAATTAAAAAGCGTATGTTCGTATTTGAGGATATTGTTATTTTGGATAACCGTGCGATTCAACGGATTATTCGCGAAGTAGATAACGAAGACCTGCGTCTCTCTCTTAAGGTAGCCAGTGATGAAGTGAAAGACATCGTGTTTAAAAACATGTCACAACGGATGGCAGAGACATTTAAAGAGGAAATGGAATATATGGGACCAGTTCGCTTGCGTGATGTAGAGGAAGCGCAGACGCGTATCGTTTCAACGATACGGAGACTTGAAGATATAGGTGAAATTGTAATTGCAAGAGGTGGAGGTGATGATATCATTGTCTAATCCATCATGGATCAATGAACGAAAGCAAATTCGTGTTAAGCCCGCTGCTGCATTTCTACAAAACAATGTTGTAAATAATCCCAAACAGCATCCTGACAAAGGGCAGCTCAATCAGCAAATGATGCAAGCTAAGCAAACTCTAGCTGATCTCCATGAAGAGCAAAAGCGATTAATGGAACAGACACAGCAGGAAATTGAAGCAGAAAAGCAAGCATGGCAAGAGGAAAAACAGAAATATATCGAAGCTGCCAAGAAAGAAGGATATCAGGCTGGTTTTTCACTAGGAAAATCAGAAAGCCTTACTGCGTATAAAGAGTATTTGGATCAAGCGAACCAAATTATTGACAGTGCAAAGCAGGATTACCATACGCTCATTGAAGAACATGAAGAAACAATAATGGAAATCGCCATTCATACAGCGGAAAAGATTCTCAAACAAAAGATTGATGCAAATCCGGAATTGTTTTTGTCCATTATAAAAGCTGCCATTAAAGAATTGAAAGACCAGTCGGAAGTTGCGCTTTATTTGCACCCCGACCAATATACATTCGTTATCCAGCATAAAGAGGAATTAGCTTCTTTAATCGAACAAAATGCGAAGCTTACGTGTTATGTTTCTGACGAAATAAAGGAGAATGGCTGTATGATTAAACATCCATTTGGACAAGTCGATGTCAGCGTTGATACACAACTGGAGGAAATTGGTAAGGTTTTATCTGAGTTAGCAGGGGAGAAAAAACAATGAATCCGACAAGTTATTTAACTGCTATTTCCAAGGCGGATACGTACAAACGTTACGGGAAAGTGTTACGTGTGGTTGGTATTATGATTGAATCTAAAGGCCCTGCCGCTAACATTGGAGAGGTGTGTTATATCCATCCCTCTGCTCAAAAAGATGAACCTATTATTGCAGAAGTTGTAGGATTTAACGAGGAACGAATTATCCTTATGCCTTATGAAGAAGTGATGGAGATTGGACCTGGATGTCTGGTGGAATCAACAGGGAAGCCGCTTAGTGTAAAGATAGGCAGAGGACTAATTGGTCATGTTATTGATGCTTTAGGTAAGCCATTAAATGGACAGCCACTGCAAAAAGGTCTCACCAGCTTCCTTACTGATCAATCTCCACCAAATCCGATGCAACGACCGCCAATTACAAACCCTTTACAGGTCGGGATTAAAATCATTGATGCATTACTAACGGTTGGAGAAGGACAACGAATTGGTATTTTTGCTGGTAGTGGAGTTGGAAAAAGCACTTTGCTTGGGATGATTGCCCGTAATAGTGAAGCGGATATCAATGTCATTGCATTAATTGGTGAGCGTGGTCGAGAAGTTAGAGAGTTTATTGAAAAAGACCTTGGAGATGAAGGACTTAAAAAATCCATTGTCGTTGTTGCAACGTCTGATCAACCAGCCCTCATGAGAATTAAAGGGGCAGATACAGCTACTGCAATTAGTGAATATTTTCGCGATCAAGGCTATCGTGTCAATCTGATGATGGATTCTGTAACGCGTGTTGCCATGGCAAGGCGTGAAGTAGGATTAGCAACAGGGGAACCACCAACAACAAAAGGATATACGCCATCCGTATTTGCTACGCTGCCTAAGCTGTTAGAACGAACAGGGACAAATCCCAATGGAACTATTACTGCTTTTTACACTGTGCTCGTCGATGGAGATGATATGAATGAACCAATTGCCGATACAGTTCGTGGTATTCTAGATGGTCATTTTGTTATGGATCGTAAATTAGCCGAAAGGGGACAGTACCCAGCAATTAATGTCTTACAATCAATTAGTCGAGTGATGCAACAGGTAACAGATAAGAACCATCACGAATTAGCTAAAGAAATCCGAGCTTTACTTGCAACGTTTGAAGAAAATCGCGAATTAATTCAAATTGGTGCTTATAAACGGGGGACAGATCAAGAAATTGATCAGGCAATTGCGTATTATCCTAAGATCCAATCTTTTCTTATGCAGGGAATACATGATTATCATTCGTTTGAGGAGTCTGTTCAATTAATGCAAAATCTGCTTCACGGAGGTGTTAACGAATGAGTGACACGGTTGTCTTGTCAAAACTATTACATATTCGCGAAACAGAAAAAGTACAAGCTCAAAAAGCATATCAGCAATCGATGGATTGTTTTGAAAAATCGGCAACTCAACTTTATCAGCTGTTAAAAAAGAAAGAAGTAGCGGAAGAAATTTATGAAGAATCCTTACAGCAAACAACTACTTTAGACAAATTAAAGGAGCAGTTCACCTATTTGGAAAAGTTGAATGCCATGATAGTTGAGTTGCAGAAGGATGTGCAAAGAGCCCGTGCAGAGATGGAAGCAAAACAATCTAATCTCACAGAAGCACACGTAGAAACGAAAAAATTTGAAAAAATAATTGAACGTCGAAAGAAACAAAAAAATGACGCAAATGAGAAAATGGAAAAAGCGGTTATGGATGAAATATCTATGTACCAATTCTTAAATTATAAAAACAGGTGACGCGAATGGCTAAGAAAACAAAAACAGATACGAAAAAAATGAATCCTTTTCTCTGGTTCCTGTTCGCAGTCATCATTCCTATTGGTATTACTTTAGCACTTGTCATCATTATTTTAATGGCTGTGGGCGTAGATGTTGGTGGCTGGTTAAAAGGTAAAGCGGCAGAGGTTCCCGTTGTTTCTTCCTTTGTAGATACAGAGGAAGACGGAAATAACGCTAACAATGGCGATAATAAACAGTTACAATCCCAGATTAAGAACAAGGATTCAGAAATTGAACAATTACAAAAAGAACTAAAAGATAAAGAGCAAACGATTCAAATGCTTGAGCAAGACATTGTAAAACTCCAAGAACGAGTGAAAAAACAGGCTACTGAACAGGATGAAGAGAAAGCAAATCAGGAAAAAGAAAATACGGTTAAATCAATGTCCACCTCTTTTAAAGAAATGGACGCAGAAAGTGCGGCGCAAATTTTGCAGCAATTAGAGAGAGAAACAGCATTAAAAGTTTTAAAAGAGTTAAATAATAAGGATCGAGGCCGCATTTTAGAAGCAATGGACCCAAATACAGCAGCACAATTGACAGAGCAATTTTTAAAGATGCCAAAGGAAAACTAGTTTATTTAACTTGGAAGGGGGTGAAAGGATGAATGCAGTTGGGATATTATTACAACAGCTACCAACGACGCTGGGGAAAAATGAGATGAAACAAATGCAAACAGATCAAGAGCTGCCTGCACAATCTTTTCACGAACTACTTTCTTATAAGGAGGAAGTCGTAAAAGTAATTGAACAGCTGAAGCAGCTTGAAGAAGTACCATTTGATAGTCAGGTATTACACCAGGCATTGCAATCAGTAGATATTTCTTCAGCCCTGCAGCAATGGATGATTGGAATGGGAGATGAACCATTAACTCTACAACCCTTGCCAAAGGAAGAATGGACAGTATTAGGAGCGAACCAGCCGCAATCTGAAATACAACCTACTGAAAATGGACAAAAACCTAGTTCAGATAAACAAGCTGCTAACGATTCTATACAACAGCAGATTGTAGCTGTTTTTTCCAAGGTGGAACCAATTCTAGCACAAATAAAAGATCAACAGGACATAAAGCAAGCAACAACAAAATTAGCAGATCTTTTGCATACTTGGTCAGATCTAAGTAAACAAGCTAAAAGTATAGGCATGTCTGAGGATATTACTGCTTATTTGAGTGACAATAAAAACGTAAAGGAAGTCACCATTTGGAGACAGTTAGTAGCAGCATTCGAAAAAAGAAGCGCATTTGTTCAAAAGCAGCATTATAACAGTGAAGCAAAAGTAACGAGTGGGGATGTTGCAAAATGGCTAACAAAAGCAATCGAATCTATTTCCGAATCCAAGCCAACAGTGCTCCATTCTAAAGAGCAAATAACAACAAATAATAGTATGAATAATCAACTGTCTGTGCCAATGGCAAAACTCGAACAGCATGTTATTTATCTGCAGCCTGAACAGTCGACACCGAGACAGAATGGACGCGAATTGATACAGCAACTGCAAAGAATCATGAATTCAAGCAAATTTATGAAACTACCGAATGGTGCAAATCAACTTAACCTCACATTACGTCCTCAGCATTTGGGGGATATGAGTGTACGTCTTACACAATTAGACGGAGTGATGACGGTGCGGATTCTAGTACAGTCGCAAGCAGCGAAGGAAATGCTAGAGTCCAATATACATAAGCTTCGGAATATGTTTTCCCCGCAGCAAGTCGTAATTGAAAAGCAGGAAGGCATCTTGCAGCAAGGACAACAAATGCAAAGGGGGAATGGGGCTGAATCGCAGCAGTATTCAGATCAGCAGGAACAACAACAGCAACAATCTGAACACGAAAATACAGATAACGACACCGAATTTACAACTACTTTTCAAGAGGTACTATTAAATGAACAAGTCTAAAGGGGGGATGTAGAGTGGTTCAAATTGATCCTTCACTCTATTTACATAATCAAAAAGAGCGAACGCCTAGTCCGGAATTAGGAAAGGACGAATTTTTGAAAATTTTAATGACCCAATTGCAACATCAAGATCCAACTAATCCAATGGATGACCGTCAGTTTATTTCACAAATGGCTGAATTCAGTTCCTTAGAACAAATGATGAATATGACGAAATCGATTGATACTTTAGTACAAAGTCAACTTATATCTCCGGTAATTAAATACAGCCATATGTTAGGTAAAGAAGTTACCTATCAGGCTTATGATGAAGAGACAGGTAAGGAAGCGGGATTAAAAACAAGTAAAGTTGTTGCTGTTAGTCAGAGTGAGGGCTGGGCCATTCTGGAGTTGGAGAATGGGGAAAAAATTTATGCCGATGCTGCCTTACAAGTAAACGATCCGGAGTTTGAAGGACCTCAAAGTGAGGATGAGCAAAATGAACCAAATGAACCATCGGAGTAACACCAGTCATATAGCTTCATCGTAAAAGAATGAAGGAGATAAATCTTTGGTGAATACTTGGTCAAGCATACAACTACTGCTAAACCATGTTAAAAAACACAATAATATAAAGGGGAAATGACAATGTTACGTTCTATGTATGCAGGAATTTCTGGTATGAAAGGATTTCAAACAAAACTTGATGTGATTGGAAATAATATTGCAAACGTCAATACATCAGGTTTTAAAAAAGGCAGAGTTACATTTCAGGATATGATGAGCCAAACCAATTCTGGGGCACAAGGACCGACGGCTACTCGTGGAGGGATTAATCCTGTACAAGTAGGAACGGGTTCACAGCTTGGATCAATAGATAATGTTCATACCCAAGGGTTTAGGCAGACTACCGGAAGACCTTTAGATCTGATGTTGGAAGGCGACGGTATGTTTATTGTGCAGGGGAATGGAACAACGTATTATACCCGTGCAGGGAATTTTTATTTAGATAATGATGGTCGCATTGTCGATGCAAATGGATTTTACTTGCAAGATATTGATGGTAGGGAATTAAGGATTCCTCAGGATGCTAAAAGCTTTAGTATTGAATCTGATGGTACTATTACGTATGTTAATGCTGATGGAGATCCAGTTAATGGTGGGCAAATTGCCCTTGCTAGTTTTTCTAATCCAGGAGGTCTAGAAAAAGCGGGGAGCAATTTATTCCTTAACAGTGAAAATGCTGGTTATAACGGAATTGTTGCTCCAGAATCAGATGGCGCTGCTAAAATTGTATCTAGTGCGCTTGAAATGTCGAATGTCGATTTATCAGAAGAGTTCACAGAAATGATTACTGCCCAGCGTGGATTCCAGGCAAATACAAGAATTATTACTACTTCTGATGAAATTCTCCAAGAGCTTGTAAATCTAAAACGATAAGTTAGGGGGGAAGGGAGTGTTTCGGCACTCCCACCTAGATAATGATTTCATTGACGCGATTAAATGGGGACGAATTTACATTAAACTCCATAATGATTGAACAAATACAAAATTTTCCAGACACGACGATTACGTTACTCACTGGAAAGAAATTCGTGGTAAAGGAAACAAAAGCAGAAGTGCTTAAACGCACTCTAGAATACTATCAACAAGTTGGTATATTACAAGTTGTAACGAAAAGGGAGGCAAGCAACGACGATGAGTAAACTGGTTAAAATAATGCTAACTTCACTAACAGTACTGCTTATAATAGGGATTTCTGCGTTCGTCGTTGTTCAGTATATAAACACAGATGAGAAGAGTGGGGAAGCAGCTTCTATTGATGAAATGAAGGAATATTCTTATGAAACTCCTGAAATAACGACAGATCTTCAAGACGGGAGTTTTGTCCGAATCCAATTTCAAATTATTGCAGATAGCAAAGACGCAAAAGAAGAAATTGAAAAACGTGATTTTCAATTAAAGAATATTCTAATTAAAGAACTTGCTACCATGAAAGAAAAAAACTTTCAATCAGGGTTGGAAGATTTAGAGAATGAAGTAAAATCTAAACTTAATGAAGTAATGACTACAGGGAAGATTACAGATGTCTATACAATTAATAAAATATTGCAATAAAGTTCGACTCCACTTTGGAGGTGATGGTAGTTGGTAGAAGAAGTTCTTTCACAAAATGAAATTGATGCATTATTATCCGCAATATCTTCTGGTGAAATGGATGCGGAGGAATTGAAAAAGGAAGATCAAGAAAAAAAGGTCCGTGTGTATGATTTCAAACGTGCATTACGTTTTTCAAAGGATCAGATACGCAGTATATCCCGTATTCATGAAAATTACGCACGATTGCTAACCACTTTTTTCTCAGCAAAACTAAGAACGTATGTCAACATCACGGTTGCATCTGTGGACCAAATACCTTATGAAGAGTTTATTCGCTCCGTACCAACGATGACAATTTTGAATACATATAGCCTTGAGCCGTTGGAAGGCAGAATCGTCATGGAAATCAATCCAAATATTGCTTATGCAATGCTTGATAGGACTTTAGGTGGTCAAGGTGGCAGTTTGAATAAGGTAGAAAATTTAACGGAAATTGAGACCCTTTTAATGTCACAGCTGTTTGAAAATGCGAGCACAAAATTACAAGAAGCATGGGCGTCTATTGTAGATATTGATCCTGTAATGGAGGATTTTGAAGTAAATCCACAGTTTTTACAAATGGTGTCTCCAAACGAAACAGTTGTTGTTGTATCACTAAATACAGCGGTTGGTGAGGCAAGTGGGATGATCAATATTTGCATCCCGCATATTGTACTGGAACCGATTATATCCAAGCTGTCGGTTCATTATTGGATGCAGTCAGCAGGAAAAGAGCGAGATGATGAAGCTTATCAAAAACTGACGGCAAATATTCAACAAGCAAAGGTAGAGGTTAAACCGATCTTAGGTGAAGCGTCTATTACGATTGAACAATTTTTGAATTTAAACAAAGACGATGTCATCAGGCTCGATCAATCCATTGAAAGCCCACTAACGTTAGCAGTAAATGATGAACCAAAATTCTTTGTACAGCCAGGTACATATAAAAACAGGATGTCTGTCCAAATACTAGAGACATTTAAGGGGGGAATTGACGATGGGGAATGACGGAATGCTTTCTCAAGATGAAATCGACGCACTATTAAATGTAAGTTCAACAGAAGATGAGAGCAATCAATCGTCGCCTACTGACGAATATTTATCAACAATAGAAATTGATACGCTGGGGGAAATTGGAAATATATCATTTGGAAGTTCAGCGACTACATTATCCACATTGTTAAACCAAAAAGTAGAAATAACGACGCCAGAAGTTTCAGTGATGGCACAAGAAGAACTAAAAAAATTCACTTTTGAACCTGTCAGTGTTCAGGTGAACTATCTAGAAGGTTTTTCTGGCAAGAACGTGTTTGTGATTAAGGCAGAAGATGCAGCAATTATTTCTGATATTATGCTTGGTGGAGACGGCACAAACCCTGCTGAAGAATTAAATGAGATTCATTTAAGTGCGGTCCAAGAGGCTATGAATCAAATGATGGGCGCAGCAGCTACAAGTATGTCTACCGTATTTAATAAACGTGTCGATATATCTCCACCTACGATTCATATGGAAGACCCCGAAAAAGAACCCGAATCAACTTTAGGAGAAGATCCTTTTGTGAAGGTAACTTTCCAGTTGAAGGTTGGGGAGCTAATTGATTCAACCATTTTTCAATTAATGCCGATCCAATTTGCCAAGGAATTGGTGAGCCAATTGGTTACGAATGAATCAGCGAAAGAAGAAACAGCATCGACTGTCGTTGCCGAACCAACCGAACAGGCAGAACCTAAGGAAGAGTCGGCCCACTTTGAGGATACATCGCAATTTTTAGGTTATCATAATCCAGATTCAAAGCAGTCGAATGTGCAGCAAGCAGAATTCTCTCCATTTGAGCCGGTACCTTTGAATAAAACCGAGCAGCGTAATTTAGATATGCTTTTGGATATTCCTTTAAAAGTAACGGTTGAACTTGGGAGGACGAAGCGTACAATTAAAGATATTTTAGATTTATCCCAAGGTTCTATTGTGGAATTAGATAAATTAGCAGGTGAACCAGTGGATATTTTAGTTAATGAAAAACTCATTGCGACTGGAGAAGTAGTCGTTATTGACGAAAATTTTGGTGTTCGGGTAACAGATATATTGAGTCAATCCGATCGTCTAAAAAAACTAAAATAATATAACAAAGTACAATTGGAGGTTTGTTTTTATGGGCAATCGTATTTTAATCGTTGATGATGCAGCATTTATGCGAATGATGATAAAGGATATTTTAACAAAGAACGGGTATGAAGTTGTAGGTGAAGCTCAAGATGGTGTACAAGCTGTTGAAAAATACAATGAGTTAAAGCCTGACTTAGTAACGATGGATATTACGATGCCAGAAAAAGATGGGATTACGGCATTAAAAGAGATATTAGCCGCTGATGCACAAGCAAGAATTATTATGTGTTCTGCAATGGGCCAGCAAGCGATGGTTATTGATGCTATTCAAGCAGGCGCAAAAGATTTTATTGTCAAACCTTTCCAGGCGGATCGGGTTATTGAAGCGATTCAAAAGGCTTTGAGTTAAAAGTGAGTGAATATGTGTGAGGAAATTAACAGTTATATCTAGCCTGCTTAGCCTGCTTCTATTTCTATTTGTAATAGAAGCAGAGGCAGCTCCTAAATCCGTGAATGATTGTATCAACGATGAAGCAGATTGTGAGTCTTCCGAGCAGACACCGGCAAACACTGACAAAGATACGTCAACACTTTTAAATGAAGAAACGGAAACGAAACCATTATGGGTCAGTTTTGTGAAGGTAATCGCTGTTTTATTTCTTATTCTCGGTTTAATTTATTTGGTGCTTCTATTTTTAAAAAGAAAGAATGCTTTATTTAACCAAGTAAAGGCATTGGAAAACCTTGGGGGAATTTCTGTAGGGCAAAATAAATCATTGCAAATTATTCGCCTTGGGAATAAATACTATTTAATCGGTGTTGGCGATAATGTGGAGTTACTGCAGGAAATTAACGATGCATCACTTATTGAAGATTTACAAAGAGCAGGTGCAGGTGGTGAAACGCCTGCAGTTCCAAAGTTCATCCAAAAATTAACTCCTGGAGCGAAGTCCAATCACCAGGATAAGGAAGAAAAAGCTGATTTTAAACAGCAATTCATGAACGAGTTGGACAAATTAAAGCAAAATCGTAGCCAATTAATTCAGCAGTATAAACAAAAGGAAGATCACAATGAATGAATTTATCGATATGTTTTCGAGTTCAGATCCTGCTAATGTGTCCACTTCAGTAAAGCTAATTTTATTATTAACTGTTCTTACATTGGCACCAAGTATTTTAATATTAATGACCAGCTTTACAAGAATTATTATCGTACTGTCCTTTGTTCGAACATCATTGGCTACACAGCAAATGCCACCAAATCAGGTGTTGATTGGTCTAGCTTTGTTTCTTACCTTTTTCATAATGGCTCCCATATTTAATGAGGTGTATGACAATGCTTTAGAACCGTTGTTCGCAGAGGAAATTACGTTGGATGAAGCGTATGATGAAGCAAGTATTCCTATCAAACAATTTATGGCTGAGCATACCCGACAAAAAGATTTAGCCTTGTTTATGAACTATGCCAAATTAGAGCGACCGGAGACCGTTGAGGAAATACCTTTGACGACGTTAGTTCCTGCATTTGCCATTAGTGAGTTAAAAACAGCATTTCAAATGGGATTTATGATTTTTGTTCCTTTTCTGATTATTGATATGGCTGTTGCCAGTGTATTAATGTCTATGGGGATGATGATGCTACCGCCAGTTATGATTTCGTTGCCGTTTAAAATTTTATTATTTGTGCTGGTAGATGGTTGGTACTTAATTACCCACTCATTACTAGACAGCTTTTAGATCGAAGCAGCAGGGCGGTAATCCGTCCTATTTTCCAGACAGATAGGGGGCATTAGAGATGAGCAGCGAATTTGTTTTAACGCTTGCAGAAAAAGGCGTATTTACTATTTTACTTGTAACTGGACCATTGCTTTTGCTCGCTTTAGCTGTAGGATTACTTGTCAGTATATTTCAAGCGACAACACAAATTCAAGAGCAAACCTTGGCATTTATCCCGAAAATTATTGCTGTTCTGGTTGGATTGGTGTTTTTTGGTCCTTGGATGCTAACGCAAATGGTGGAGTTTACTTCTAATTTATTTCAAAATATGAATCAGTTTGTGGGATAAAAAATGTTAGATGTTATTCATGTAAATAGTTTACCAGTATTTTTATTAATTTTAGTTAGAGTAGCAACCTTTTTTGCTACGATGCCGTTGTTTTCCTATCGTACTATTCCAAGACCGTTTAAATTAGGGTTAAGCTTCTTTCTTGCATTTTTAATATTTTATACGGTGGACGCCCCCGCATTAGTGGTAGATGGACATTATTTTTTGCTTATTTTAAAAGAGGCGGCAGTAGGTCTATTGATAGGTTTAATCGCATATATCATTTTGTCTGCGGTGCAAATAGCTGGTGGTTTTATTGATTTTCAAATGGGCTTTGCAATTGCTAATGTCATAGATCCGCAAACGGGAGCCCAAAGCCCTTTAACGGGACAGTATTTTTATATAGTTGCTTTGTTATTTCTATTATCGGTTAATGGTCACCATATTTTAATAGACGGGATGATAAATAGTTACCAATTTATTCCGATAGAACAATTTGTCCCGTTTCAAAATGAATCCATTGTCCGATATGTGATAGACAGTTTTAATTACATGTTCCTGATTGCTTTTCAAATTGCAATCCCTATTGTGGGGTGTTTATTTCTTGTAGATGTAGCACTTGGGATTGTAGCAAGAACGGTTCCACAATTGAACGTGTTTGTCGTAGGACTGCCGTTAAAAATTTTAGTAAGCTTTATCGTCCTATTATTTTTTATGAGTTTATATGTCGTATTAGCAAAGCATTTGTTTGAGGTTTTGTTTGAGACCGTACGCAGTCTCACGAATTTATTCGGAGGTGGATAACTTGCAAATAAAACTGGATTTACAATATTTTGCAGGTGAAAAGACGGAAAAGGCTACCCCGAAAAAACGTCAGGACGAACGGAAAAAAGGAAAAGTTGCCAAGAGCCAGGATGTGAATACGGCAATTTTGTTGCTATTTGCATTAATGATGCTATATGTATTTGGAAATTCCATGAAAGATCGGATGACATCCATGTATGAGCATGCGTTTACGGAATTTATTCATTGGCAAGTAACTGAAACTACGGTGGCACAAGTTTTTAACGGTGCTGCTATGGAAACAGCAATGATGCTGGCTCCTGTTATGATCATCGCTATCATAGCTGCATTAGCGGCCAACTTTATGCAAATCGGATTTTTATTTACGACCGAGCCACTAAAGTTTGATTTAAAAAAAATTGATCCCATTCAAGGGGCTAAACGGATTTTTTCATTACGGGCAATTGTTGAATTGCTAAAATCCTTATTAAAAATTTTAAGTATCGGTACCGTGACTTTTGCGGTAATTTGGTTTTATAAGGACGAGATGATGATGATGGCGTTTAAGACTGCTGATGCAGCACTTGGGTTTTTTGGACAAGTGACTATCATTATGGGAATCACAGCTGTTATTATTTTAATTCTTTTAGCTGTATTTGATTACGCATATCAACGATACGACTATGAAAAAAATATGAAGATGTCCAAACAAGATATCAAAGACGAGTTTAAAAATATTGAGGGAGATCCGTTGATTAAATCAAAGATCAAAGAGCGACAAAGGCAAATGGCGACACGAAGGATGATGAGTGAAGTGCCAAATGCTGATGTTATTATTACGAATCCAACTCATGTGGCCATCGCAATTAAATATGATGAAGAAAAAGCTTCTGCTCCTTATATTATAGCAAAAGGTGTCGATGAAGTTGCCCAAAGAATCAAGCAAGTAGCGAAGGAAAATGGTGTGATGACGATTGAAAATAAACCATTAGCTCGTTCTTTATATCGTGTTGTGGATATTGGTGACGTGATTCCTGAAGCGTTTTTTCAGGCGGTTGCAGAAATCTTGGCATATGTATATAAGTTAGAGAAAAAAGTTTAAGCAATAAGGAGAGACCCCCATGAAAGCAAGAGATCTATCCGTTCTTTTAGGCGTTATTTTAATCATTATTATGTTAATCGTACCACTTCCAGGGTGGTTGTTAAGTATTCTGATACTATGTAATATCTCGCTAGCGCTCATTGTCATTTTAGTATCGATGAATACGCAGGAGGCGTTGCAATTTTCCGTTTTTCCGACCCTCTTATTGTTGTTAACGTTATTCCGCCTTGGACTAAACGTTTCCACAACAAGATCCATCTTATCCGAAGCGGATGCTGGTGGCGTTGTAGATACATTTGGGTCGTTTGTTATTGGGGGGAATCCATTAGTTGGGTTTGTCGTATTCGTCATATTAGTCATTATTCAGTTCCTCGTAATTACCAAAGGTTCTGAACGTGTATCTGAAGTAGCTGCACGCTTTACACTAGACGCGATGCCAGGAAAGCAAATGAGTATTGATGCAGATTTAAATGCTGGTTTGATTTCAGAGCAGCAGGCAAAAGAAAGACGGGAAAAGATTGAAAAAGAAGCAGATTTTCATGGTTCCATGGATGGTGCGAGTAAATTTGTTAAAGGGGATGCGATTGCCGGCATTATCATCGTTCTAATCAATATTATATTTGGGCTAATTATCGGTATGGTTCAAATGGATATGTCGTTTCAAGAGGCGATTAATACTTTTATGCGCTTAACGGTTGGAGATGGTTTGGTTAGTCAAATACCAGCATTACTTATTTCCACGGCCACTGGAATAGTGGTAACACGAACAGCCGGAAGCGGAAACTTGGGAACGGATGTAACGGGGCAATTATTACAATATCCAAAGCTATTATTTATTGCCAGTGGAACTGTGTTTTTACTCGGCTTAACTCCGATCAACTTTTTCTTAACAACTATTCTTTCGGCCTTATTAGCCTTAAGTGGCTATCTCTTATTAAAACAAGCGGAGGATGTCGCGGAACCTAGTGAGGAAGAAACCGATGAAACAGAAAGTGACGTGATGAAAGCTCCAGAGAATGTTGTCCAATTAATTAATATGGATCCAATTGAGTTCGAGTTTGGTTACTCACTAATTCCTATCGCCGATGTGAATCAAGGTGGAGATTTGCTGGATCGAATTGTCATGATTCGTAGACAGCTGGCGATTGAACTAGGAATTGTTATTCCAGTTGTTCGGATTCGGGATAATATTCAGCTGCAACCAAATGAATACCGTTTAAAAATAAAAGGGGAAGAAGTTGCTTCCGGCGAGTTGTTACTCGATCATTATTTAGCGATGGCGCCCGATATGGATGATGATGATTTAGAAGGGATAGAAACGACAGAACCAGCCTTTGGTTTGCCGGCAAAATGGATCAGTGAGGAATGGAAAGATGAAGCGGAATTATCTGGATATACAGTAGTTGATCCACCTTCCGTCGTATCCACTCATTTGACCGAGGTTATAAAACGTCATGCCCATATGCTTTTAGGACGAGAAGAGACGAAGCAATTAATCGAGCACCTCAAAGAAAGCTATCCTATTTTAGTGGAAGAGGTTACTCCTGAGCCATTATCAGTAGGGGACATTCAAAAAGTACTGGCTAAGTTGTTGAAGGAGAAAGTAGCGATTCGTAATTTACCGATTATATTTGAAACCTTGGCTGACTTTGCAAAATTAACGAATGATACTGATCTATTAGCCGAATACGTTCGACAAGCATTATCCAATCAAATTACGAAACAGTATACAGAGGATGGCCAATCGCTTAAAGTTGTTACACTTTCGGCAAAAGCAGAAAAAGCAATTGCTGACAGTATTCAACAAACCGAGCATGGAAGCTTTTTATCGATGGTTCCAGAGCAGCAGCAACAGCTTTTAGAGCATATGAAGGAAGAAGTTGAAAAGTTAACACTTCAAGAGGAAACTGCTATTTTGCTATGTTCTCCTGCTGTACGGATGTATGTAAAACAATTGATAGAACGGTTTTTCCCTCATGTTGTGGTCTTATCTTACAATGAGCTGGAACCAGACGTGCAAGTACAAAGTGTTGGGGTGGTGAATATAGCGTGAAGGTAAAGAAATATACGGCAGCATCGATGCCCGAAGCCATGAAGCAAATACGTAAAGAGTTGGGAAATGACGCTGTTATCCTTCAATCTAGACAAGTAAAAAAGCGGAAATTTTTAGGTCTATTAAAAAAACAACAGATTGAAGTAGTTGCTGTGAAAGATCCACAACCAATAAAGCCCAAAAAACCATTGCATCATCGCGATAAGGAGATATCTGTAAACGAGACGAAAGTAGCCGCTAATGAAGCAAATATCTCCCCTGTATTACAGGAGTTAAAGCAGGTGAAACAGCTATTGCATCAATCAAGTATTGGTATGATGAACTATCCTTTTGACTATCAATCTGCATATCAGTATTTGCTTACGCAAGAAGTAGACCAACAACTCGCTAAAAGCTTCATAGAAGCAGTGATGGAGAAGCATGGAGCTGACCAACAACCGAGTTATCAAGTAATTATCAAGGACATTGAGCAAGAAGTAACGAAACGTCTTCAATCGGTTACTTTTCAAGGCTTAACCTATCGCCACAAACTTGTTTATTTTGTTGGACCAACAGGAGTAGGGAAAACGACTACCATAGCTAAAGTAGCAGCTCAAAGCAAATTACAAGACAGAAAAAGTGTTGCATTTATTACGGCGGATACCTATCGTATCGCTGCGGTCGAACAATTAAAAACGTATGCGGAAATATTAGATGTTCCAATTGAAGTGGTTTATACAAAAACTGATTTGGAGCAGGCAATTCAAAAATTGTCAGCCTACGACGTCATTTTAATTGATACAGCTGGACGTAATTTTCGAGAAGATGCATATATTAGACAGCTTCAAGCAGATGTAGAAGTAAATACAGAAGCGGCGATGTTTTTAGTTTTATCTTTAACAGCCAAGCCTCAGGATTTAGTTGATATTTATAACCAATTTGAGCCTTTACCTATATCACGGGTCATTTTCACTAAAATAGATGAAACAAGGCAATTTGGCAGCATGTTAAATATTATTTTAGAGAAGCATGTCGGGGTAGCTTATTTAACAAATGGACAAGATGTTCCAGAGGATTTGATTCATCCGTCGGCTGAGCTGTTAGCAGCCAACATTATGGGGAATGCTTATGAAATTTGACCAAGCGACAGGGCTTCGAAATAAATTGCGTGCATTGCAGGGACAAAAGCAAGCGAGAACTATTGCGGTTGTTAGTGGAAAAGGAGGGGTAGGAAAATCAAATATTACACTGAATTTTTCACTAGAGTTAGTCAGGCAAGGAAAGAATATCCTCATTATTGATATGGACATTGGCATGGGAAACATTGATATACTTCTGGGTAAACAAATAGAAAAAACGATTGTCGATATGTTCCAAGAAAGATGTCCGATACAGTCCATTATCGAACAAGGACCAGAAAATTTACAATATATTGCAGCAGGATCAAGCTTTACCAATATTTTTTCACTGGATTCATCGACAAAGGAGTTTTTCTTTAAGCAGTACCAATCACTGCAAGCCGAATATGATTATATATTTTTTGATATGGGCGCTGGCGTTACTGCTGACAGCCTATCATTCATTTTAGCGGCAGATGAATGTTTTCTTGTTACTACACCAGAGCCAACTGCTATTACAGATGGTTATAGCATGATAAAACATATCATTGCTCACGATAAGACATTGCCCATTAGTGTGATAATGAATCGAACCTACTCAGAATCACAAGGTCGTAACATGCTGGATCGCTTTCGAAAAGTAACCCAACAATTTTTACAAGTCGATATTCATTTATTGGGCGCCTTACCAGAAGATCAAACTGTTATGAAAGCTGTTATTCGCCAAACACCGTTTGTTTTTCTTCATGAACGTGCAGCAATTAGTAAAGCAATGAAGCGGCTTGTACGCACCTATTTGAAACAAGGGGCTGGAGAAAAAATCAAAACAACAAATACTTCTACCTTCTTAAATAAATTAAAACGATTATGGACGGAGAGATAAATAAAACATGAACATCATTCGTGTCCTTGTCATTGATGATTCCGCTTTTATGCGCAAAATACTTTCAGATATGCTAGCGAGTGATCCACGCATTGAAGTCGTTGGAACGGCTCGAAACGGAGAAGATGGGTTACATAAAATAAAACAACTTTCTCCAGATGTAATAACGCTTGATGTGCAGATGCCAGTAATGGATGGGATCACAGCTTTGAAGGAAATTATGCAGACACATCCGATTCCTGTCGTCATGCTATCAAGTGTTACAGAAGATGCAACCATTAAAACCATTCAAGCCATCTCAAGTGGGGCAGTAGATTTCATTGCGAAACCATCTGGAGCCATTTCAATAGATATAGAAACGATGAAACAAGAAATTATTCATAAAGTGATTACTGCTTCAATGGTAAAATTACCACGGCAACAAAAAGCAAGTAAAAAGCAAATTCCAATCAAAGAGCCTATAAAGGAATTAGCAAATTATCACCAGACAATTGTTGCAATTGGTGCCTCAACAGGTGGTCCAAGAGCGCTACAACATATTGTAGAGCAACTACCTAAAAATTTGGCTGCAGCTGTGTTAGTTGTTCAGCATATGCCAGCTGGTTTTACAAAATCGCTTGCAGAACGATTAAACCTTAAGTCTGAATTGCTTGTAAAAGAAGCAGAGCATGGGGAAAGGTTGCAACACGGCGTTGTATACATTGCCCCAGGGGGCTGGCATATGAAATTATCGCAAATAGGTACTTCGATTTTTATTGATTTAACAGAAGAAGACCCTTTACGTGGTCACAGACCGTCCGTAGATATGCTATTCACATCCGTTGCGCCACTGCAGGAAGTGAATAAGATTGCCGTCATTTTAACTGGTATGGGGAATGACGGTACAGATGGTATTAAAAACCTAAAAAAAAGCGACGACCGAACGTATGTCATTGCTGAGTCCGAAGAAACGGCAATTGTCTATGGTATGCCAAAAGCAGCAATGGCAACAAATCTGGTTAATAAGCAAGTTCCTTTGGACGAAGTAAGTCGTTTAATAACTAAATTAGTATAGTTGGAGGGATAGAGTTGGATACTTCTGGATATTTAACCGTGTTTATTGATGAAAGCAACGAACATTTGGAAGTTTTATACAACCAATTACTAGCGTTAGAGAAGCAACCAGAGGAAACAGCCATTATTGAAGAGATCTTTCGAGCAGCACATACGCTTAAAGGCATGTCTGCAACAATGGGATATCATGACTTAGCAAGTCTTACCCACAAGTTAGAAAATGTATTCGATGCGATTAAAGAAGGTAAGATCAGTGTTCAAAGTGAAATGATAGATGTCTTGTTTGCTGCCGTTGATTATTTGCACGAAATGGTAGAGGATATTTCAGCTGGAGGTAATGGAAGCAAGGACGTAACGGACGTCGTTGAGCAATTGAAATGCTTAGAGCAAGGCGAAACTTTGCCTCATGAGAAACCTCAATTAGAAGCATCGCAAGAGCCAGCCGTACATTCGCAGCAGATGAAAAACATTGATGAATTCGCAATGACTATTCTACAAGAGTCTAAAGAGCGTGGTTATACAAATTATGAAATATCAATTACGTTAAAAGAAGATTGTCTTTTAAAAGGCGCTCGTGTGTTTATGATTTTTGAAGTTTTAGAAAAGCTAGGCGAAATTGTCAAATCAGATCCGTCTGTAACCGAACTGGAAGAAGAGCAATTTGATCATACATTTACGGTTCTCTTTATTTCCGAACATAAAAAAGAAACGATACAAATTAACATCGAAAAGGTCTCTGAAATTGAAGCAGTTGAAATCGTTCCTTTTAACATAGAGCAGCATCAAGAAAAGGAGCAAGATTCCCGAAAGCTTGCAGAAAATCAAGGCACAACGAAAGTAAAAGAAACGAAACAACGCTCTTCTAAAGGAGTAGCTAATAAAACCATTCGTGTTAATATTGACCGTTTAGATGTACTTATGAATTTATTTGAAGAATTAGTTGTCGATCGTGGCAGATTAGAGCAATTAGCAGCTGATTTGGATAACAAAGATTTACAAGATACTGTCGAGCATATGTCGCGTGTGTCAAGTGATCTTCAATCTATCATTTTAACGATGCGTATGGTTCCGATAGAGCAAGTGTTTAACCGATTTCCACGCATGATCCGCCAAGTTGCTCGCGAGTTAAATAAGCAAGTCGAAGTAGAGATTATTGGCGCTGAGACAGAGTTGGATCGTACGGTGATTGATGAAATTGGCGATCCATTAGTACATTTAATTAGAAATGCGATTGATCACGGTATTGAAGCAAAAGAAGCGAGAATAAACAAAGGAAAACCAGAATATGGCACATTGAAGCTCGAAGCTTATCATAGCGGAAACCACGTATTTATCGAAATTGAAGACGATGGAGCAGGAATTCATAAAGAGAAGGTATTAAACAAGGCGATTTCAAAAGGAGTCATTTCAGAAGGGCAAGCGGAACTTTTATCGGATCAGCAAATATTTGAATTAATCATGTCAAGTGGCTTTTCTACTGCTGATCAAGTATCGGATATATCCGGACGAGGTGTTGGGTTAGATGTAGTCAAAAATACGATTGAGTCGTTAGGTGGAAAAATAACGATTGATTCGAAACAAGACAGAGGCTCCGTCTTTTCCATTCAATTGCCGCTCACCTTATCGATAATTTCCGTGCTGCTAATTGAATTGCAGAAGGAAAAATATGCTATACCACTATCGTCAATCATAGAAACAGCCATTGTGCATCAAGACGAAGTGATGCATGCACATCATACGAAAGTCATTGACTTTCGTGGGAAAGTTGTGCCGTTGGCATTTTTAAATGACATATTTGCTGTGAAACAACCAGCTGATGCAGAGACAAATGCGTACTTATCGATTGTCATTGTAAAAAAAGGGAACAAAATGGTAGGTCTCGTAGTAGATTCGTTTATTGGTCAACAGGAAGTTGTTTTAAAATCATTAGGTAATTATTTAACGAATACATTTGCCATTTCTGGCGCGACTATTCTTGGTGATGGTGAAGTTGCTTTAATTATTGATAGTAATGCATTAGTAAAATAACCAATGGAGGGGTATATGATGGAAAACAATATGTCAGGAAATAGAAAAGTGATTGTATTTCAACTTGGCGAGGAAGAATATGCTGTTTCTGTGCAGCAAGTAGGTTCTATTGAAAGACTAATACCAATAACGAGAGTTCCGCAAACAGCTGATTTTGTTAAAGGTGTAATTAATCTAAGAGGCGTTGTAACTCCGGTTATCGATTTGCGCTTGCGTTTTGGTATGGAAGAGACGGATTATAACGACTCCAGTCGGATTATTATTGTATTTGTGGATAATATGGAAGTTGGTTTAGTAGTGGATGCAGCAAATGATGTGATTGATATTCCAGAATCCAAAATTGAACCAGCGCCTGAAGTTATTGGTACTGTCGATGCAAAATATATCGAAGGGGTAGCGAAGCTTGAGGATCGTTTACTTATTTTATTGAATATGCAAAAAGTGTTAACTGAAGAAGAAATGGAAGAATTGAAGTCAGTGGAAGGGTAAGCAGTTATGGATCTTACAAAATTAACACAAATGCAAAAAGATGTGCTACGAGAAATAGGTAATATCGGTGCAGGAAATGCTGCTACTTCCATGTCCCAATTAGTCAATCGAAAAATAGAGATGGATGTACCAGCAGTAAATATTGTTAGCTATGACGAAATGATGGAGCTTATTGGTGGTCCAGAGGCAGTAGTTGTTGCCTTGCTATTTCGCATTAAAGGGGACGCCCCCGGTACGGTATATTTCATATTATCTTTAGAAGAGGCAGATGCGCTGATTAAGGAGATAACGAATAATGCTGCATTAAGTGTCCATAACGATGATGAGCTAGCAGCTTCCGTGCTGCAAGAAGCAGGAAATATTGTAACAGGAGCTTATTTATCTGCTTTAGCTGACTTTACAAATATTACGATGCAGCCTTCTGTGCCTTATTTAAGCATCGATATGGCAGGGGCAATTTTAACTGTAGGGTTATTGGAAATTTCTCAAGTGGCTGACTACGCCCTTATTATCGATGCGAAGATGAATACAGCTTACCAAGCAAATCAAATCAAAGGTAATTTTTTATTTATTCCAGATCCCGATTCATTTTCAAAACTGTTTGCAGCTCTAGGAGTCACATATGATGTCTAAACTAGTATCCTCATCTACTGTTGTTAAGGTCGGAATTGCAGATTTAAATGTAACGAAAGCCCCTAATAAAATTCGTACTTCTGGCTTGGGGTCTTGCGTTGGAGCCGTCATTTATGATGAACGAAAACAAGTAGCAGGATTAGCGCATGTGTTATTGCCAGATTCGAAACTAGCAAGACAAGATAATTTTAATCACTATAAATATGCAGATACAGCTATCCCTATTTTGGTAGATCAGTTAGTCGATCTTGGGGCGAGAAGAAATCTTTTAAAAGCGAAAGTGGCTGGTGGTGCACAAATGTTCCAATTTTCTTCCGGAACTGATTTGATGCGTATCGGTCCTCGAAATGTAGAAGCTGTTTTAGAGAAGCTGGAGCAGTTATCCATCCCTGTCCTTGCATCTGATGTAGGTGGTCATGCTGGACGAACAATAGAATTTGATATACAAACAAGTCAGTTAAAAATCCGAACTGTAAATAAAGGGGAAGCATTTATTTAATACTTTCCCACTCTAATAGTACGGAAGTATATTTCTGGTTTAGGACTGCCTTTGATATGGATTAAGCTATGGTAAGAAGGAGTGATAAAGATGAAGGTGAATCCATCTCCGCATGAACAAAAGCTTTGGAATAATTGGTTTGATACCTATGATATGGAAGCAGCAAATGAACTGATAGAGAATTATATGTATTTAGTTAGCTTTCATGTGGAGAGAATCGCAAGCCACTTGCCAAATAGTGTAATGAAAGAAGACGTAAAAAGCTTTGGATTAATGGGGCTTTATGATGCACTGAAAAAATTTGACCGCAGTCGGGAATTGAAGTTTGATACGTATGCTTCCTTCCGTATTAAAGGTGCGATTATTGATGGCTTACGAAAAGAAGATTGGCTCCCTCGATCTTTACGAGAAAAAACAAAAAAGATCGAGCAAATATCAAATCAATTGGAACAGCAATATCAAAGGGTACCAAGCACTGCTGAAATTGCCGAGCATGCAGGTATGACCGTCAAAGAGGTGGAAGCAGCGATGTGTGATTCTTTATTTGCTAATGTCCTTTCCATTGAAGAAAAACCGAGTGATCCGAAGCTAAAGCTGAAAGAAGGAATTGGTTATTCCATTCCTGATACAAAATCGATTACACCGGAAACTCAAGTTATAGAAAGTGAATTGAAAGAAGAATTAAAAGAGGGTATTAAACATCTAAATGAAAATGAGCAATTAGTAATCAGCTTATTTTACCATGAAGAATTAACATTAACAGAAATAGGAGAAGTACTTGGATTAACCACATC
The DNA here is from genome assembly GCF_001895305.1 of Virgibacillus sp. 6R. NCBI lineage: Bacteria > Bacillati > Bacillota > Bacilli > Caryophanales > Bacillaceae > Virgibacillus > Virgibacillus sp. 6R. The sequence goes on from NZ_CP017762.1 coordinate 4,521,475, forward strand.
ACGGATATCGCAAATTCATAAAAAATCGATTGCAAAGCTTCACAGTATATTGAAAAAAGTTCAAGCTATATCCTAACTTGTTTCAGTAAGTCTTGCTTTATTTGTTTACAATAAGGAGGGCAACAAATGGAACAATTAAAAAAGACATTTAAAATTAACGTCTCCCAAGATAAAATGGTAGCACAAATAAATAGGATTAAGGATGATGATCATACGGCGCAACAAATAACGGAAGCCGATATAAGGGAATTTTTAATGGAGAATGATGTTACATATGGCATCATAGAGGAAGCAATCCATATGTTAGTCTACAAGGCTTCTAAAGTTACCTATCCGTTAACCATTGCCGAGGGAAAACAGCCAATTCACGGCAAAGATGGTCAAGTTCACTATCATGTCGAATTCAACCCAGTTATGGTTCGAGATGAAGTATGTGATTTTCGTGATGTTATGCGGATCCCTTCCGTGAAAAAAGGTGAAAAAATTGCTACACTCATTCCGCCTACAGAAGGAAAGAACGGTATGAACGTAAGCGGTGCTGTTGTCCCATCCATTCCTGGTAAACCAGCCGCTGTAAAAGAAGGGAAGAATGTTGTATTTCGCGAAGCAGATCAAGGATTTTATGCCACTTCTGAAGGGCAATTAAACAAGCGAGGAAGGTTCATTCAGGTTTTGCCTGTTTTTGAAGTACAGCAAACTTTATCTATGAAGACAGGTAATTTAGATTTCATAGGCACTATTATCATACATGGCGATGTCCCTGCTGGGTACACCGTTAAAGCAAAAGGAGATGTCAAAATATTTGGTATGGTTGAAGCAGCATCGGTTACTGCCGGTGGTTCTGTCTATATCTCAGAAGGTCTGGCAGGACAAGGGACGGGGAGTATTCATGCTGCTGAATCCATTCATATCGGTTACATTAACCAGGGGAATATTGTGGCGGGGCAGGATTTATTTGTAGAAAATTCTATTTTTCACAGCCAATGTACAGTGGCTGGACACGTTTTTTGCCAAAGAGGCAGCATTGTTGGAGGCACAATCTCGGTCGGTAATACAGTAGAAGCAAAAGATGTTGGCAATCGCGTAGGTGTTAAAACAGAAATTATGTTTGGCGTAGATCATCGCACAGAGAAACAAGAGCAGAAATTACTCGATGAAAAGAAAGAATTGGAGGCTACTCTTTCCAAATTAGCTTTATTAGAGAAAAAAATACAGGGGCAACAGGTAGAGAATGATCCCAAGCTTAAAATTACGTTACTTCGTTATAAACACTCTTGGAATAAGACCGAAGAGCGTTTGAAAAAGGTAGAGCAAGCTATACGTCAGCTTACTTCCAAACTGGGGAGTGGGGAGAACGGTGCATTAATTGTCCGTAATTATTTATATACGAATGTGGTAGTAGCGTTTGGAAAATATTATCGTGTTAGTAAAGCAGATTATCAACGGGTAAAAGTACAGCTGGTTGACAACGAAATTGTCACACATCCACTATCTGATAACTAAGCACTTCCGCTTAAAGCGTGTCTGATTTTTAAAATAAGAAACCGATATCCAAATGTCGATTAGTAAGCAACGAGGAAAAGGAGGCTACAGCAGCGTCACCCACGAATGGAGCTTCACTTTTCCGGTATGTTAAAGGGAGTGAAATAATATGGGATGGAAATCAATTGAATTGCAAGTGGCTATTCCACGCTCTCAAGATGCAGGTAAAGTACAACAACAACTTCTCAATCAAAGTCAACAATATCAAGCCTCTCTTACACAGCATCAATTATTGGAGGAACTGAGAAAAAGAAAACAGGTAAATCATGTCCATCAGCCTCATTTGTTAAAGCTTGAGCACCAATCAAAAACAAGCCAGTCGCTTGCAAAGAAAAAGAAAAGTCAATGCCACACGGATAAACATCCTTATTTAGGAAAAGAAATTGATTTAAATGGATAGGAGAGCGGTGAACAGATGGTGACATCTCTATTATTAATCATTAGTTTTTTATTACATATAGTCACCCTTACAGCTATTTTTCGATTGTTTAAACAATTGAAAAATAGCGAGCGGTACGATACTTCTGAAATGAATGCTTTATTTACGGAATATATTAATGAAATTAAACAGGAAAACTTGCACTTACAGCAGCAATTGGCGCAGCAAAAAAATAATCAGCAAGAAGAGAAGCGAGAGGTAGAAAAGCAAGCACATATATCCTCGCCGGAAATAGAAAGTATTCACAACGAAACGAAGCCACAGGATGAAATGACAACTTCTCTGCAAGGGAAAATTTTGCAATTGTATAGTCAAGGGTTCACGCCTTCAGAAATCGCCCAGCAATTAAATTGCGGAAAAACAGAAGCAGAATTAACGGTAAAGCTCTATCACATGTCATCCGACAATTAAGTGATAATGAACGGCGGGATATGGCAAAGCTTAAAGGCAATTAAAAGAAAAAATATATTTTGCTTGATTTAGGGGAGTTACTCTTGATGAGCATCTAAATGTGGGACTAGTGGGCGATGAGAAATGGATAATGAGTAAGAGTTAGCAACTCCAAAAAGCAGTGGAGATACACGAAGACCCTTCAATTATAGAATACACATTTTCTTCATGATGCCTTGCTGCCATAGCCTACCATGCCTCATGGGAAATCGAAAATCCTGCAGGAAGCCACTTTTTGGTTCCGAGGAAGTGGAGGGGCTGCCGCAGAAAGCGAATGGGTATATCGGGTTTCGTAGTGAAGATAAAGAGAAAATATTTTAGATCTGTGCGACATTAGAAAAACTTGGCTTGTCGCCAAGTCTAATGGCGGAAGCCTTTGTTTTTCTTATACTATAAACCAAAAAAATCTTATACTTTCCTATAGTAGAACAAAGGCGCAAACGTCCGTTTAGCAACGTAGTGAATGGAACGAATCCACTAAAGATAAGGAATCATGCCCGTTTTTAGTCGGCCTTCCTCTTAAAGACGAACCGATGAGGCCTTATCGTAGGGCGCATTTCTAAAGTCGCATAATTGCTGGGCTCATGCGCGGACGTGGCTATTCGGTTATTTCGTTATCCACAAGCACATCATTTTATTGTTTCCTATACAATAAAAAATCACGATGGGGAGAACAGCTTCCATACATACTTGCCAGACTAATTAAAAAAAACACTTGAATCCTGTCATTTGTTATGGTATATTATCTTGTGGTGTGAAGATAATGTACTGTGTTACTAAGTGTCAGTACGTCAATTACACACGTATAGGGATTTGTAAATAAGGTGCCAACTTAATTGGTCTATTTACAAAGAGGATCTAATACGGAGGAAAAAACCAATTAGGAGGAATTTATAATGTCAGCTATTTCAATGAAGCAGCTACTTGAAGCTGGTGTACATTTTGGTCACCAGACTCGTCGCTGGAACCCAAAGATGAAAAAATACATCTTTACAGAACGTAATGGTATTTACATTATCGACTTGCAAAAAACAGTTAAAAAGGTTGATGAAGCTTACAATTATGTAAAGCAAGTTGTTGCCGACGGAGGAACTATTTTATTCGTTGGAACAAAAAAACAAGCACAGGAATCTGTACGGGATGAAGCGATTCGTTCAGGTATGTTTTATGTAAACCAACGTTGGTTAGGTGGAACCCTTACAAACTTCCAAACGATTCGTAAGCGTATCAACCGTTTAAAAGATATTGAACGTATGGAAGAAGACGGTACATTTGAAGTACTACCAAAAAAAGAAGTTGTTGATCTACTTAAGGAAAAAGATCGCTTAGTCAAATTCCTTGGTGGTATTAAAGAAATGAACAAACTTCCAGATGCGTTGTTTGTAATTGATCCACGTAAAGAACGAATTGCAATTGCTGAAGCTCATAAATTAAATATTCCGATCATCGGAATTGTGGATACAAACTGTGATCCTGATGAAATTGATTATGTTATTCCTGCAAATGATGATGCAATTCGTGCTGTGAAACTTTTGACTTCCAAAATGGCAGATGCTATTTTAGAAGTGAAACAAGGTGAAGAAATGGACGAAGCTCCAGCATCAGAAGAAGCATCTAAAGAAGAAGCAACGGAAACAGAACAAGAGTAATCATGAGAAAGGTGAGGGTGATAAGAGGATGAGAGCCTTTTATCACCTTTTTTAAAGAAAAATGAATTAGTCGATGATCTTAAGGAGGATTTTAAATGGCAATCACTGCAAAAATGGTAAAAGAATTACGTGAAAAAACTGGTGCAGGTATGATGGACTGCAAAAAAGCGCTACAGGAAACAGATGGCAACTTAGATGCTGCTGTAGACTACTTACGTGAAAAAGGTCTTTCTAAAGCAGCTAAAAAAGCGGATCGTATTGCTGCTGAAGGGTCTGCGTACATTCAAACGGAGGGCAATACGGCAGTATTATTAGAAGTAAATTGTGAGACAGACTTTGTAACTAAAAACGATCAATTCAAGGATCTGTTGTCTGAATTAGCGACTCATTTGCTAGCTCAAAAACCAGAAACAGTTGAAGAAGCACTTCAACAAACGATGGAAACAACAGGAGAAACGGTTGAAAACCACATTAAAGCTGCAGTTGCAAAAATCGGTGAAAAATTATCTCTTCGTCGTTTTACCGTCCTAACGAAGACAGACAACGATACATTTGGAGAGTATTTACACATGGGTGGACGCATTGGTGTTCTTACACTACTAGAAGGAACAACAGACCAAGAAACTGCAAAAGATGTTGCGATGCATATTGCTGCAGTAAATCCTCGTTACATTTCTCGTGAAGATGTGGCAGAAGAAGAAGTAAATCATGAGCGCGAAGTGTTAAAAGCGCAAGCATTAAACGAAGGCAAGCCGGAAAAAATTGTTGAAAAAATGGTAGAAGGTCGTCTTGGTAAATTCTTTGAAGAAATTTGTTTATTAGAGCAAAGCTTTGTTAAAGACCCAGATCAAAAAGTGAAGAAATTTGTTGCGGACAAAGGAGCTTCTGTAAAAGCTTTCGTGCGTTATGAAGTAGGCGAAGGTATGGAAAAACGTGAAGAAAACTTTGCAGATGAAGTGATGAACCAAATTAAAAAATAAATTGGTTGATAGGGAGCAAGCAATTGTTCCCTATTTCTCCATACAACTTAAGGATTTGTATACAATAAACTATTATATTTTCTATGGAGGTTACTATGACAACAGCTCGTTACCGTAGAATTGTGCTTAAATTAAGTGGCGAAGCATTAAGTGGCGAACTTGGATATGGCATTGAGCCAAAGATTATCCAGTCTATCGCTGATCAAGTTAAAGAAGTTGCTGAAATGGGTGTGGAAATCGCCATTGTCGTTGGTGGTGGAAACATATGGCGCGGTAAAGTAGGCAGTGAAATGGGAATGGATCGTGCTAATGCTGACTACATGGGAATGCTGGCAACAATTATGAACGCTTTAGCGCTTCAAGATGGACTGGAAAACATCGGTATACCAACGCGAGTACAGACATCCATTGAAATGCGTCAAGTGGCTGAGCCGTACATAAGAAGAAAAGCAATCCGCCATTTGGAGAAGAAGCGAGTTGTCATTTTTGCTGCTGGTACCGGAAATCCATTTTTTTCAACCGATACAACTGCAGCATTACGTGCTGCTGAAATTGAAGCAGAAGTCATTTTAATGGCGAAAAATAATGTAGACGGCGTATACACAGACGACCCTAAACTGAATGTAAATGCAAAGAAGTATGAGAATCTTTCTTATATGGAAATGTTAAATGCAGGCCTTGGAGTTATGGATTCAACCGCTTCAACTTTGTGCATGGACAATGATATTCCTTTAGTTGTCTTCTCCATTATTGAAGAAGGAAATATTAAACGTGTTGTTCAAGGTGAAGTAATCGGAACTACAATAAGGGGGAAATAAAAATGTCGGATGGTATATTGAAAAAAATGAATGAAAAAATGGAGCAAGCTATACAAGCCTTTTCTAAAAATCTGGCTACTGTAAGAGCTGGAAGAGCAAACCCAGCTTTATTGGACAGTGTTTTTGTGGAGTACTACGGTATGAGTACACCATTAAACCAAATTGCATCTGTTTCTGCTCCGGAAGCAAGGCTACTCGTTGTTACTCCTTTTGATAAATCAGCTATTTCAGATATTGAAAAAGGTATTCAAAAAGCAGATTTAGGTATTTCGCCTTCCAGTGATGGGAATGTTATTCGCATTAATATTCCAGCTTTAACGGAAGAACGTCGGAAAGATTTGGTGAAAGTTGTCGGTAAATACGCCGAAGAGTCTCGTGTACAAGTGAGAAATATTCGTCGTGAAGCAAATGACCAGCTGAAAAAAGAAGACGGTATTTCAGAAGACGATATACGAGCTTTACAAGATGATGTACAAAAAGCGACTGATAAATATATAGCCCAAATTGACCAGCTTGCAAAAGATAAAGAAAAAGAAATTATGGAAGTTTAATGCAATTCCATGGTAAAATAGGAAGAAAAGGCCCTCTTTTTTTAAGGGGGCTTTTGTATTCCTGTGAAAAAATCGGTATAATAAAACTTGGTTTACATGATATAATGATGATTCAAGTATCATAGAACACAACTGTACATCATATATATGTGCAGATAAGAAACTAGAAACGTTGACACATATTCGGAGGACAAACTATGTCAATTAGACTTCCCTTTACAAAAAAGAAACGAAAAGAATCAGAACCATTAACGAATACGGAGAACATTCCCAACCATGTTGCCATTATTATGGACGGAAACGGGAGATGGGCGAAAAAAAGGTCATTGCCACGTATTGCTGGTCATAAAGAGGGTGTTGATTCAGTAGTAAGAACTGTTCGCGCAGCGCATAAATGCAATGTCAACATAGTGACATTGTATGCATTTTCCACTGAAAATTGGAAACGACCGCAAAAAGAGATTGATTTCTTAATGAAGCTTCCAAAGGAATTTTTACATATTCACTTACCTGAGCTAATGGAAAGAAACGTTCGTATTCAAACGATTGGTGAATTTGATGCCCTGCCGGCGCATACAAAAGAAGCTGTTCAATACGCCATTGATAAAACAAGGAATAATGATGGATTATTATTAAATTTTGCTTTAAACTATGGTAGTAGATACGAAATTGTACAAGCAACGAAACAAGTAATGGCAGATATCCAAAATTCAAAGCTATCGATGGATGCTTTAGATGAAGAAATCTTTGCCAAGTACTTATATACAAAAGAACTAAGTGATCCTGATCTGTTAATACGAACAAGCGGTGAACAACGATTAAGCAATTTTTTATTATGGCAGCTAGCATACACTGAATTTTGGTTTACCGATGTTTATTGGCCAGATTTTGATGAAGCAGTATTTAAACAAGCAATTGAAGAATATCAGCAACGCCAGCGTCGTTATGGCGGTATTTAAGGTGAGGTAGTATATGAAGCAACGGATAGTTACGGCCATCATTGCACTAATAATTTTTGTTCCATTCGTTATTATTGGTGGCCTTCCATTTGAGATTTTAGTTTACGCAATGGCAACGATTGGTTTTTTAGAGTTATTAAGAATGGGGAATATTGCTAAATACTCGATTCCCTCCATCCTAGGAATTGTGCTTTTATGGGTGTTGTTAAGACCAGAACATATGGAAGCCATCCCTTTTATGTGGCTGACGAAATCAGAAATATTAATGCTCATTGTTTTGTTGCTCCTATCCTACACAGTATTAGTAAAGAATAAATTTACCTTTGACCATGCAGGTATCGTCTTAATATCGGCGATCTATGTAGGATTCGGTTTTTATTATTTGCTGTTAGCTAGAGATAGTGAAGGAGGAGGATTGGCAACGATTCTCTATATATTTCTCCTTATCTGGTCAACTGATACAGGAGCATTGTTCTTTGGCCGAGCATTTGGAAAACGAAAGCTATGGCCAAAAATTAGTCCAAATAAAACAATTGAAGGTGCATTAGGTGGCGTTCTATTAGCCATTATAGTAAGTATAATATTTCAACTCATTCATCCGCTTGAAGACAGTATAATTGTTATGATGGGAGTAGCAGTGATTGCTTCTGTATTTGGTCAAATTGGTGATTTAGTTGAATCGGCTTTTAAACGTCATTTTGGGGTCAAGGATTCAGGTAATGTACTTCCCGGTCATGGCGGTATTTTAGACCGTTTCGACAGTTTATTATTTGTCCTGCCAATTTTGCATCTTGTCGGGTTCTTCAATTAATAGGCAAGTAAGCATCGATATCCATGTGGTTTGAAATGGGAACGATGCGACTATATTTTTTAGTCATGAGTGGGGATTCTCTTTCCCCACAGATTGTTGGTACTGTTATGGTATGACCTAAAGGACGCTTGCGAAATAGGGCATGTAGGTGCTGTTATCTCCCACTTAGACTTGCTGTAGTATGGGTTTCTCCAGTTCTTAATGGAAGTCTTACAGCATCCTATATGCGGGATAAAGTAGAAAGAAAAGTAACTTTTTATACAAGATAGAGAAAAATAGTTCCACCGCTTGCCTTTTGTGAATGGACTAAAATAGTAAGGAATCAATTCAGGTGTGTGTTGCTTTATTACGCATCAAGCAGGTGTAAGGTCATCCTATACTTCTAAAGGAAGGTGCTTTATTTGAATACAGTAATCGCGTTTATTTTGATGTTTGGTCTCCTCGTATTCATTCATGAATGGGGACATTTAATCTTTGCTAAACGAGCTGGCATGTTGGCTCGCGAATTTGCGATTGGTTTTGGCCCAAAAGTGTTTGCCTTTACTCGGAACGAAACCGTTTATACCATTCGGCTCCTTCCAATCGGTGGGTATGTACGAGTTGCAGGGTTTGATCCAGAGATTATTGAATTAAAACCTGGACATCATGTCGGATTGGAATTTAGTGAATCAGGAAAAGTGAATAAAATTATCGTTAATCACAAATCAAAGCACCCACATGCTCGCATCATTGAAATTGAAGAAGCAGACTTGGACCACGCGTTGCAAATTAAAGGCTATGAAGTTGGTGACGAAGAGGAGAAGCTGATTTTTGAAGTAGATCCGAAAGCTTTTTTTGTTATGGATGAACAAGAAACACAAATTGCACCGTATGACAGACAGTTCGCTTCAAAAACTGTGGGACAGCGGGCAATGCAATTGTTTGCAGGACCAATGATGAACTTTATCTTAGCGATCGTTATTTTTATCATCATAGGGCTAGTACAAGGAACTCAAGTTGAGGAAGCAAGGATGGGTGAAATCATAGCGGATAGCCCAGCAGCTGAAGCTGGTATGCAGAATGGCGATGAAGTAGTGCAATTAGAAGGAGAGCCAATATCAACTTGGGAGGAATTTACAACCATCATCAGAGAACGTCCAAGTGAAGAGCTTGATGTAACAGTTCTTCGTGATGGAGAAGAGGTTACATTAACAATCATACCAAAAGAAGTAGAAGGTGTTGAAGGACAAGAGTCTTTTGGTCAAATAGGAGTCTATCCGGCATATGAAAAATCAATTCTTGGCACGGTGACGTACGGTTTTTCAAAAACGTATGAAACAACGAAGCTCATTTTGACCAACTTAGGTATGCTAATCTCAGGACAATTGTCACTTGATGCATTATCTGGCCCAGTTGGTATATATGATGCCACAGATCAAATTGTTCAAACCGGCTTTACGAACTTCCTGCTCTGGACGGCGATGTTAAGTATTAACTTAGGGATCGTCAATCTCGTTCCACTGCCGGCTTTGGATGGTGGCAGATTATTATTTGTGGGGATCGAGGCTGTACGTGGCAAGCCAATTGCTCCTGAAAAAGAAGGCTTGTTTCATTTTGTCGGCTTTGCGCTTTTGATGCTGCTTATGATTATTGTTACTTGGAACGATATTCAACGTTTATTCCTTTAAACAGTAATACAAAGAATAAAACCCTTGTCAGTTTGTGCGGCAGGGGTTTTACAGCTTTTTATTTAATGGACGGTACAGGAGGATACAAATGGATATTTCAAAAAAAGAAAAAATGGATGTACTGTTAAGGCAATTGCAGATTTCAGAAGACCATTTAGCCTATTTTGCGGATAGTTACTTAAATAAGCTGGAAATTTTTAAGCAAACAAAGACATGGCATTTTCATATAAGTACCAATCAAGTATTGCCGTGTGAAGTTTATCAACTATTTAAACATCAGCTACAAACTTGCTTTGCACAAATTGCCAATGTGGAATTGACGATTGAAACAGCAAATAGATCATGTAGTGAGCAGACAACTCTCAATTATTGGGAAAATTTTATTCAATCTTTTACCCATTTATCACCAGCGTACAAAGATATGGTCCAATCACAAACGCCAAAGGTTAACGGTAATAATATTATGTTAACCGCAAGAAATGAAGCAGAAGGAAAAGCTGTTAAAAAGCGACTAGAAGAGCCGTTCAAAGCTTATTGCTCCAAATCAGGTTTGCCTAATTTTCACTTGCAAATTGAAGTCAAACCAGAATTAGAAGCTATCCAGCAATTTAAAGAACAGAAAGCCGCCGAGGATCAGCAACTGGTACAGCGTACGATACAAGAAAAAACGAAACGAGATCAAGCAAAGCTTCAGCCAGAAAATAAACCATTGATGTTTGGCTACAAAATTCAAGATGAGCCTGTTCAGATGGAAGAAATATTAGAAGAAGAACGCAGAGTAACGGTTCAAGGTTATATTTTCGCTGTTGATATTCGCAAACTACGCTCGGGCCGCAGCTTGCTTATCATAAAGGCAACAGATTATACCGACTCGCTGCAAATTAAAATGTTCTCCAAAGGCGAAGAGGATGCAGAGAAATTTGATGTTGTGAAAGAGGGCATGTGGATCAAAGCTCGAGGCAGCATCCAAACAGATATGTATTCAAACGAACTAGCAATGATGGCTAATGATATTCATGAGATTAAAGTGGAGCCTCGAAAAGACGTAGCCCCAGATGAAGAAAAAAGGGTCGAATTGCATGCACATACGACGATGAGCCAAATGGATGCTGTCGTTTCCCCGGCAAATTTAATTGCCCAAGCTGCCAAATGGGGACATAAAGCGATAGCAATTACTGACCATGCAGGGGTTCAAGGCTTCCCAGAGGCTTATAATGCAGGGAAGAAGCACAATATAAAAGTGCTGTACGGTGTAGAGGCAAATTTAGTCGATGACGGAGTGCCTATCGCTTATAATGACAAAGATTTAGATTTAGCTACTGGTACATATGTTGTATTTGACGTAGAAACGACTGGTTTATCGGCTGTTTATGATACGATTATTGAATTGGCTGCGGTTAAAATCCATCAAGGTGAAATTGTCGATCGATTCGAGTCTTTTGCAAATCCGCACCATCCTTTATCACAGACAACAACAGATCTTACCGGGATTACCGATGAGATGGTACAAAACGCACCAGAAGTAGAAGAGGTCTTAACCGACTTTCGTAATTGGATGGCAGATGATATTTTAGTAGCCCATAATGCAAGTTTTGATATGGGATTTTTAAATCAAGGTTTTAAAAAACTAGGGTTTGACAAAGCGGCAAATGCGGTCATTGATACGTTGGAGTTAGCCAGATTCCTATTTCCGCATTTGAAGAATCATCGGTTGAATACGTTATGTAAGCATCTGGATATTGAATTAACACAGCATCACCGGGCGATTTATGATGCGGAGGCAACAGGCTATTTATTATGGAAGCTTGTTCAAGCATTGCTCGAAAAAGAGATTACCAATCATAACCAACTGAACAATCATATGGGCGAAGGTAACGCATATCAGCGTTCGCGACCTTTTCACTGTATATTAATCGCACAAACAGAAGAAGGGTTAAAAAACCTGTATAAGCTTGTTTCTTATGCCCATATCGATTATTTTTACCGGGTCCCTCGCTTGCCTCGATCGGTATTACAAAAATATCGTAAAGGAATTCTCGTCGGATCTGCCTGTGATCAGGGCGAAGTGTTTGAGACAATGATGCAAAAATCAGCAGAAGAAGCAGAAGCTGTTGCCCGATTCTATGATTATATTGAAGTGCAGCCACCTGCAAATTATGCCCATTTAATAGAAAAAGATTTAGTGCAGAATGAGGCGCAGCTATTAGATATTATTAAAAATCTTGTCCAGTTAGGTGAGCGTATGGATAAAAAAGTAGTCGCTACGGGAAATGTTCATTATCTAGATGAACAGGATCAGATTTACAGACAAATTCTTATCGCTTCCCAAGCTGGAAATCCATTAAACCGAGTGACATTGCCACAAACACCATTTCGTACGACCAATGAAATGCTAGAGGCCTTTTACTTTTTAGGGGAAAAGAAGGCAACTGAAATTGTCATTACGAATACCCAAGCTATTGCTGATGAAATTGAAGAAATAGCACCAGTTAAGGATGGGCTGTTTACACCGACGATTGAAGGAGCAGATCAGGAAATACGTGACCTTTGCTATACAAGAGCAAAGAAAATTTACGGCGAGCCGATTCCCGAAATCGTTACGGACCGATTAGAAAAAGAACTGAAAAGTATTATTGGTCATGGATTTAGTGTTATTTATCTTATCTCCCAAAAACTAGTTAAAAAGTCTCTCGATGATGGTTACTTGGTAGGTTCCAGGGGTTCAGTCGGATCCTCTTTTGTGGCGACAATGACAGAAATAACTGAAGTAAATCCATTGCCACCACATTATGTGTGCCCGTCCTGTCATTACAATGAGTTTATTACGGATGGCTCGGTAGGAAGTGGATTTGACCTGCCAGATAAGAATTGCCCAACATGCGCAACTCCATTAACTAAAGATGGACAAGATATTCCGTTCGAAACATTTTTAGGCTTTAAAGGTGACAAAGTTCCTGATATTGATTTGAACTTTTCCGGATCTTATCAGCCACGCGCTCACAATTATACGAAAGAATTGTTCGGAATTGACAATGTTTACCGTGCTGGAACAATTGGAACGATTGCAGAAAAAACAGCATATGGTTACGTCAAAGGGTATGCTTCAGATAAACAGCTGGTCTATAAAAACGCAGAAGTTGATCGACTTGTAAAAGGATGTACAGGAGTGAAACGAACGACAGGTCAGCATCCTGGAGGAATAATTGTTGTTCCTGACGATAAAGAAATATTTGACTTTACGCCTATTCAATATCCAGCAGATGATAGAAACAGTGAATGGAGGACGACGCATTTTGATTTCCATTCCATTCATGACAATTTATTGAAATTGGATATACTTGGACACGATGATCCGACAGTCATACGTATGCTCCAGGATTTAAGCGGAATTGATCCGAAAACAATCCCGACAGATGATCCAGATGTGATGACAATCTTTTCGGGTCCTGAAGCCTTAGGGGTGAAGGCAGAACAAATCAATTGTAAAACGGGAACGCTTGGTGTACCAGAATTTGGAACGAAGTTTGTTCGGCAAATGCTTGAAGATACAAAACCGAATACATTCGCAGAGCTTGTCATTATTTCTGGTTTATCACATGGTACCGATGTGTGGCTAGGTAATGCTCAAGAGCTAATTAATGATGGTATTTGTGAACTCCCAGACGTCATTGGTTGTCGCGATGATATTATGGTTTATCTCATGCATAAGGGTCTCGATGCCTCCTTAGCCTTCCAAATTATGGAGTTTGTCCGTAAAGGGAAAGGACTAAAAGACGAGTGGATTACAGAAATGAAAAAGCACGATGTTCCAGATTGGTATATCGAGTCTTGTAAAAAGATTAAGTATATGTTTCCAAAAGCGCATGCCGCGGCTTATGTATTGATGGCTGTTCGAATTGCTTATTTCAAAGTGCATCATCCGATTTTCTTTTATGCTGCCTATTTTACTGTTCGAGCAGATGACTTTGAGCTCGACACGATGATTAAAGGATCCAATGCTATTCGTAAACGGATTGAAATGATAACCGCTAAAGGAAATGATGCCTCTCCGAAAGAAAAAAGTTTACTGACCGTTTTAGAACTGTCTTTAGAAATGTGTGAACGAGGTTTTTCTTTTAAGAAAGTAGATCTCTATCGTTCTAGTGCGACAGAATTTATTGTTGAAGGCGATGCTTTAATTCCACCGTTTAATGCTGTCGATGGCTTAGGAACAAACGCTGCACTCAACATTGTAAAAGCTAGAGAAGAAGGAGAATTCCTATCCAAAGAAGACCTGCGGGAGAGAAGCAAAATTTCCAAAACTGTCTTAGAATACTTAGATAATCACGGATGTTTGGAAGGGATGGCTGAACAAAATCAGCTTTCCTTGTTCTAGCTTGCAAGGTCCATTACCATATGATATACTATTTTTGGTAAGTAACGATACGAACGTTTAAAAGAGTGGGTATTTACCCACTCTTTCTTCATACTTCAACTTGTTCCCACAACTCCCTTGCCACACCTTTCGGCAGGGGTTTTGTATTGAAGTTGGCTCGTTTTTGTATGTGGCAGAAGAACAAAGCCCATTCTTAAAAGCTGTATTGCAGCTGTGGTAATGTTTTATCCCAACTAAATGTCCTGTTTTGTAAGCGGCCTTTAGGTCATACCATTACGTTACTAACAAGCCGTGGGGGATGAATGAAAACCCCCACTGATGGAAGATTCACTTTATTAATACCATGTTTCTCAGTGGGCTAATGATTGTCACTGCTCCTTTACGATAAGTATCGGTCGTAAAGGTTGTGGTTAACTTTTTTAAAGAATAAGAAAGTATAAACTTAGGTGCTTATGGATAATGAAATAACCGAATAGTCACGTCCGGCGCATGAGTCCAGCAACTATGTGACTTTAGAAATGCGCCCTACGATAAGGCCTCATCGGTTCGTCCCTAAGAGGAAGGCCGACTAAAAACGGGCTTGCCGCTCAGGCGTCGGCATACCGCTGTTTTTAGTGGCATGATTCCTTATCTTTAGTTGATTCGTTCCATTCACTACGTTGCTAAACGGGCACTTGCGCCTTTGTTTCTATGGAGTTTTCAAGTGGTTTAGCTACTGGTAAATGAAATTACAGAAATTGGTTTATACTAATAATGCGTGTTTAAAAGGAAGACAGACAGGTTATTGCTGATCAAAGGCAGAAATGCTGTGAATGAAGATGAATTAATCAATTTCGCAAGAGCATTATAGGTAAGTTAGCCATCTTGTTTTAATTAGTGGCTATGCAGCATATGGACCGGGCGTCTTAAACAAACCTTCCATGGAGTAAAAAAAGTATAAGTAAAAGGAGGATACGTGTTGAGTTCAAAAGTAATACAAACAACGGAAGAATTAGTTCTCCCTATCCTGGAACAAAAAAACCTTGAATTAGTTGATGTGGAATATGTGAAAGAAGGGAAAAATTGGTTCCTACGTGTGTATATTGATAAAGAAGGTGGCGTTGATATTACCGAATGTGGAGAGGTATCAGAAGAATTGAGTGAACAATTGGATCAAAGAGACCCAATTTCAGATGCCTATTTTTTAGAAGTATCTTCACCAGGTGCAGAGCGTCCTTTAAAGAAGAAGCAAGATTTTGTTGAGAATATCAATAAGCAAGTATACGTTAAACTATATGAGCCAATCCATGGTGAAAAAGTATATGAAGGAAAGCTAATTGATTTTACGAATGATGTGTTAACTATATCATATAAAGTTAAAACCCGTAATCAAACGGTAGAGATTCCATTTGACAAAGTAGCCAAAGCGAGATTGGCTGTAACGTTTTAAAGGGGGAGAAAAAAAGTGAGCACGCAATTGTTCGATGCAATTGATTATTTAGCGAGAGAAAAAGGTATTGATAAGGAAATTCTATTGGAAGCACTGGAAGCTGCTTTAATTTCAGCATACAAAAAGAATTTCAAATCAGCCACAAACGTTCGTGTTGAACTTAATGAGGAAACGGGAAAGATGGCTGTCTTTTCTCGAAAAAACGTTGTAGAAGAAGTAGAAGATCATCAACAAGAAATTTCGATTCAAGAAGCAAAAGAAATCAATCCCAATTATGAAATTGATGATGTGGTTGAAGTGGAAGTAACACCAAAAGATTTTGGCCGTATCGCCGCTCAAGCTGCAAAACAAGTTGTGACACAAAGGGTTAGAGAAGCAGAACGCGGCGTTATCTTTTCGGAATACTCCGATCGCGAGGATGACGTAATGACTGGGATTATTCAACGAAAGGATGCACGGTACGTCTATGTACATCTTGGTAAAATAGAAGCAAAACTCGCTGAAGCCGAACAAATGCCTACAGAAGAATACAATGTGCATGATCGGATTAAAGTGTATGTTACGAAAGTGGAAAATACAAGTAAGGGACCGCAAATATATATTTCTAGATCCCATCCCGGGTTACTGAAACGGTTATTTGAAATGGAAGTACCGGAGATATATGATGGGATCGTGGAGATTAAATCTGTAGCTAGAGAAGCTGGCGATCGCTCTAAAGTTTCCGTATATGCACCTGACCCTGACATTGATCCTGTAGGGTCTTGCGTCGGTCAGAAGGGCCAAAGAGTACAAGCGATTGTGAATGAGCTTAAAGGTGAAAAAATTGATGTTGTACAATGGTCTGATGATCCTACTGTTTATGTTTCGAATGCTTTAAGCCCTTCCAAGGTAATATCTGTACTTGTAAATGAGGAAGAGAAGGCAACAACCGTTATTGTACCGGATTATCAATTATCGTTGGCAATTGGTAAACGAGGTCAAAATGCAAGGCTTGCAGCGAAATTAACTGGTTGGAAAATTGATATAAAAAGTGAAACAGAAGCAAGAGAAGAAGGGTTATTGGTCGAAGAAGATGAAGCCTATTCTGACAATGAAGAAAGTTTGTTTGAATAAGGAGGGGATCAGGCATGGTAAAAAAACGTAAAGTGCCTACTCGCAGATGCGTTGTAACAAATGAAATGATGCCAAAGCAGGAATTAATTCGTGTGGTCCGTAATAAAGAGGGAGAAGTTTTTGTAGACCCAACTGGTAAGAAAAATGGCAGGGGAGCTTATCTTTGTAAGGATATTGCTGTTATTGACCAAGCGGAAAAAACAAATGCGTTAAACAAGCATTTAAATGCGACCGTTGACGCAACAGTTTTTAATGAATTAAGAGAGTTAGTTGCAGGTCCAACAAATGAAAAATAGTTATCTTAACCTTGTTGGCCTTGCTTTTCGAGCTGGAAAATGTTCGCTTGGTGAAGATGCTATACTCAAAGATATCAGAGCCAGACGCGCTGTATTAATCTTGCTGGCAAGGGATATTGGTCCACAAACGAAAAAGAAACTAACCGATAAATGTAAAACCTATAAAATCCCATATGCTATAGTAGATGACCGAGAAACGTTATCGAATGCAATTGGGAAGACCCAGAGAGTAGCAGTAGCTATTTTAGACGCAGGATTTGCTGCTAAGATTAAGACGCTACTCGGGGAATAAATTCGGGGGTGAACGTATGAGTAAAATGCGTGTATATGAATATGCAAAACAAAATAATCTATCAAGTAAAGCAGTAGTTGCATTTCTTAAGGAAAAGGATGTCGATGTGACAAATCATATGTCGACAATTTCTCCAAATACAATTGCCATGCTTGATAAAAAATATAAAGCGCAAAAGCAAGACAAGAAAGAAGCAGGAGATGCTAATCAAACAAAGACTAAAAAACCAAAGCAACATGTGAATCCATCAAATTCGAATCATAGTCAGCAAAACAACATGAAACAAAACAAATCAAATAATCAACATAAATCAAACACTCAGCATAAACCAAACAAGCAACAGCAAAAAACCCACGGAAAGCAAATAAAAGGGAAAAAAGGCAAGAGCAATACGAAAGCACCAGCTAATCAACAAACGGTGAAAAAAGAAACACCTAAAGCAATCAAATATCATGGTACGTTAACGGTTAGTGAACTTGCTGATAAATTAAATAAAGATGCGTCAGAAATTATAAAAAAGCTGATGTTCCTTGGTGTAATGGCAACAAAAAATCAAGATTTAGATGACGATTCTATTGAATTAATTTGTGCTGAATTTGATGTAGAAGTTGAAAAAGAAATCATTCTTGAAGATACGGATTTAGATAAATATATTTCGGAGGATAAACCGGAAGACTTGGTAGAACGACCAGCAGTTGTAACCATTATGGGGCATGTAGACCACGGGAAAACAACATTATTGGATTCCATCCGTCATACGAAGGTTACTGCAGGAGAAGCTGGTGGTATTACGCAACATATTGGCGCTTATCAGGTTGAGAATGACGGCAAGAAAATTACGTTCTTGGATACTCCAGGGCACGCTGCATTTACAAGCATGCGATCTCGTGGTGCTCAAGTAACGGATGTTGCGATTCTAGTTGTTGCTGCTGATGATGGAGTTATGCCACAAACCGTAGAAGCAATCAACCATGCAAAAGCAGCTGAAGTTCCAATCATTGTCGCTGTTAATAAAATGGATAAAGAAGCTGCTAATCCAAACCGCGTCATGCAAGAATTAACGGAATATGAACTTGTTCCTGAGGATTGGGGCGGAGATACAATTTTTGTGAACCTCTCTGCAATTAAGGGAGAAGGAATTGATGAACTATTAGAAATGATTGTCCTTGTTTCTGAAGTAGAGGAACTAAAGGCCAATCCGAATAATAATGCATTTGGAACAGTAATTGATGCACAATTGGATAAAGGAAGAGGATCTGTAGCAACCTTGCTCGTTCAAAATGGAACATTACATGTTGGTGATTCTATTGTGGTTGGAAATACGCACGGTCGTGTTCGGGCAATGGTGAATGATGTCGGTCAGCGAGTCACCGAAGCAGGGCCATCTACACCTGTGGAGATTACTGGACTAAATGAAGTACCAGAGGCTGGAGATCAATTTCTTGTCTTCAAAGATGAGAAAAAAGCACGTCAAATTGGTGAGGCTAGACAGCAGAAAAAAATTCAGGAAAGCCGCAGTGAACAGACGAAGGTTAGTTTGGATGACTTGTTTGAACAAATCAAACAAGGTGAAATGAAAGAAATTAATATTATCATTAAAGCAGACGTTCAAGGATCAGCAGAAGCGCTTGCTTCTTCGTTAAGGAAAATCGAAGTAGAAGGCGTGAATATAAAAATTATTCATTCTGGCGTAGGTGCGATTACGGAATCCGATGTTATCTTGGCTGCAGCATCAAATGCAATTGTCATCGGGTTTAATGTACGACCAGATGCAAATGCGAAAAAAGCGATTGACAGAGAAAAAGTAGATGTTCGATTACATCGTGTTATTTATAAAGCAATTGAGGAAGTAGAAGCGGCTATGAAAGGGCTACTTGACCCTGAATATGAAGAAAAAGTAATAGGTCAAGCGGAAGTACGTGAAATATTTAAGGTGTCGAAAATTGGAACCATTGCTGGTAGCTATGTAACTGACGGAAAAATCACCCGCGATGCCGGTGTCCGATTAATTCGTGATGGTGTTGTTCTATTTGAAGGGGAAATTGAAGCCTTAAAACGTTTTAAAGATGATGTAAAAGAAGTAGCGCAAAATTATGAATGTGGTATTACGATTAAGAACTTTAATGATATAAAAGAAGGAGATATCATTGAAGCATTTATTATGGAGGAAATCAAGCGAGTATGATTCTCTACGCTGAAGTAGAATGTATTTTATATGAAAGCCATTCGTTAAAACAGAAGCGCTCCATTATAAAACCTGTTCTAACCAAGTGCAAGCAAGACTTTAATATAGCTATGACGGAACTAGATTACCATGATCTATGGCAGCGAACAAAATTAGGAATCGTTACTATATCAACAGAGTTAGCACATGCAGAGCAAGTAATGCAAGACGTAATGAACGTTATTGATTCATACACGGAACTGGAACGAACCATTACTCATGTAGAACGAGTCTAGAAACATGCCCAAATGGGGTTTTTAAGATAATAATGAGGTGAACGAAATGGCTGAACTACGTGCCAATCGAGTGGGCGAACAAATGAAAAAGGAACTGGGAGAAATCTTAACTCGAAAAATTAAAGACCCACGAGTTGGGTTTGTTACAGTCACAGATGTAGAAGTTACAGGTGACTTACAGCAAGCAAAAGTATTTATTTCCGTTTTAGGTAATGATAAGCAAAAGAAGGATACGTTACTTGGTCTGGCGAAAGCGAAAGGATTTATCCGTTCAGAAATTGGCAAACGTATTCGATTGCGAAAAACACCTGAATTGATGTTTGAATTTGATGAAGCATATGAATATGGCAATCGAATTGAATCTATTTTAAAAGATTTAAATAAATAACGCTCGGGCGACACTGTTTGTTACACCGACAGATGTGTTTGTATCTTATTGAAAATTAGCCAATTCATATGGAGATGACGAACTGGAATTAGAATCTGACCTGTTTTAGGTCAGATTTTTTCCATCATCTCAATGGAGTGAGACTTTTGCTTTACAAGACCTGATTGAAGCTTCACTTTACAAAGAAATGAGGGATTTCACATATGGATGGAATATTGCCATTATGGAAACCAAAAGGCCTTACTTCTCATGATTGTGTGATTAAAATCCGCAAAATGTTTCAAACAAAAAAAGTAGGACATACAGGTACATTAGATCCAGATGTGGAGGGGGTTTTACCTATCTGCATTGGAAAAGCAACAAAAATTGTTCCTTTTTTAACCGATACAAAAAAGACATATAGCGCTAAGCTAAAATTGGGAGTCGCGACAGATACGGAGGATGCGTCTGGTAATCCGATTGAGGAAAAATCGGTAGAAGTGATGCCGGAACAACAGCATATTGAAGATGTAATGCGGCAATTTATAGGGGAAATTAATCAAATCCCTCCCATGTACTCAGCAGTTAAAGTAAAAGGGAAAAGGCTATATGAGTATGCTAGAGAAAATCAGTACGTGGAGCGACCAGTCAGGCGAGTTAGGATTGATGAAATACAGCTACTTTCGACTCCGAATGAACAGGAACATTCGATCGCATTTCGGGTTGTTTGTTCAAAAGGAACCTATATTCGTACCTTATGTGTAGACATCGGAAAAGCTCTAGGATACCCTGCGCATATGTTGACATTAGTAAGAGAGGCAACAGGAGCATTTTCCAACAAAAATGCGGTTACATTTGCTACAATAGAAGAGGTCATTTTTAAAAAACAAGAAGCTACGTTATTATATCCAATTCAAATGGGTTTAACCCATCTGGATGTATGGAATGTCGATTCCGAGACAGCTAAAAAGGTGTTATATGGGCAAAAACTACCTAATAATATCCAATTGAGGACAGATCCATTTGTTATCATGCATCAGAATCGTGTTCTAGCCATTTATCAATCTCATGAAAAGCAAGCAGGCTATATAAAGCCAGTCCGTGTATTTAGTAGATAAAAAAGTGTAGGTGAAGTAAGATGCGAACAATTGAATTAACATATCCGCACACTCTCATACTAGAAGAACTCCCAGAAACAGTTGCAGCTATTGGGTTTTTTGACGGAATACATAAAGGGCATCAGCATGTCATAAAAACCGCAATTAAAGAAGCAAAGCAAAGAAAGATGGAAAGTGCTGTCATTACGTTTTATCCGCATCCATCTGTTGTCTTACGAAAAGACAAGCAGCAAGTAAAATATATTACTCCATTACGTGAAAAGCAAGAAGTTTTACAACGACTCGGTGTAGAGAGATTATATATTATTACCTTTAATTCAGAGTTGGCCGCTTTGGAACCACAAGGATTTATCGATCATTTTATTAAAGGTCTCCACATAAAGCACCTTGTTGCTGGCTTTGATTTTTCTTATGGTCATAAAGGCAGCGGAAATGTGGATACTATAACTGAACACGCAGATGGAGCATTTATCTTTACAAAGGTAGATAAGGTCGAATGTGATGGGGAAAAAATCAGCTCGACAAGAATTCGCAAGTTACTAGCTTCAGGGGAAATCGAAAAGGCAAATGCATTACTTGGAAGACCTTTACTCGTTGATGGGTTTGTTGTTAAAGGCGCACAGCGTGGAAAACAAATGGGTTATCCTACTGCTAATATGCAGACGAATCAAGATGCTTTACTACCAAAACCGGGTATCTATGCGGTTAAAATCTTTTATAAACAAGAAAAATACGAAGGAATGGCAAGTCTTGGTTTTAACCCAACCTTTGAAGCAAACCTAGCGGAGCCGATCCTTGAAGTGCATATATTTGATTATAATCATGAATTGTATGGAGAAGAATTGTTAGTCGAATTCCATTCCTTTATTCGTGAGGAACTGAAATTTCCTGGCATGCAGCAGTTGAAGGAGCAAATTGCCAATGATGAGAAGCAAATTCGACGCTTCTTTTCTAATCCATCATAACTTTTCTCATGCATGTAATTGGCAGTATGGTCTCCATCTCCTTCTTGTAAGGAGAAATCCAGAGGCATATGAAAGACAATGTTAGATTTAGTTCAGATGTCTTGAGGTCATACCATTACGGTACTAGCCATCAGTGGGGGATGAATGAAAGCCCCAACTGATGAAAGGTTCACATTATACTTGCATTTTTTGCTAACTAAGTGTAAGATAGAAAACGTTGAACCATTGCTTGGCAAATCGTAACTCCGACGTTTGCTAGGGAATTGGGGATTTTAAATGTAAATAGGAGGTGAGCCAAATGGCTATTTCACAAGAGCGTAAAAATGAAATCATTAATGAATACAAAATTCATGACAACGACACTGGTTCTCCAGAAGTACAGATTGCTGTACTAACTGCAGAAATCACGACGTTGAACGAACATTTACGTGTTCACAAAAAAGATCATCATTCACGTCGCGGATTATTAAAAATGGTCGGTAAACGCCGTAACTTATTGAACTACTTACGTAATAAAGATGTTACTCGTTACCGTGAATTAATTCAAAAGCTCGGTCTACGCCGATAAGAAAAAGCAGGAGAAATCCTGCTTTTTTCTGTGGGCACATCGTAAATTGTGAGCATTGTAAAGTGTTTTAATTATCTTTGTAAGAAAATAACCATATGAAGTTTATAAAGGCTTGTACTTTTCTTACAGGTGTTCGATGTATATAATAGAACCGAGAGATGGTTGTTTAATGGTATATGTACATAAAATTTGGTCAAACCTTTGATTTATCTACATAAAATTTACAATCATGCTTATAAACTATAAAATGTAAGGTAGAATGTTATTTGAAAGGAGCACATGAACTAATGGCAGAAGAAAAACAACAATTCTCTACAGAAATAGCCGGAAAAAAATTTGCCGTTGAAACTGGAGAATTAGCAAAACAAGCAAATGGCGCTTGTATGATTCATTATGGGGATACTGCTGTACTATCAGTAGCTACGGCTTCCAGTGAGCCAAAGGACCTTCCTTTTTTCCCTTTGACTGTGAACTATGAAGAACGCCTATATGCAGTAGGTAAAATACCAGGAGGATTTATTAAACGGGAAGGAAGACCAAGTGAAAAAGCGATTCTGTCTTCACGTCTTATTGACCGACCAATCCGTCCTTTATTTCCAGATGGTTATCGGAATGAAGTTCAAGTAATAAGCACTGTGATGAGCGTAGATCAAGATTGTCCATCCGAAATTGCGGCAATGATCGGCTCATCGATTGCCTTATGTATTTCTGACATTCCATTTGCAGAACCGATTGCAGGGGTGAATGTCGGTCGTGTGGATGGAGAATTTGTCATTAATCCAACGATTGAGCAAGAAGGAAAAAGTGATATTGAATTGACCGTTGCTGGAACAAAAGACGCGATTAATATGGTAGAAGCTGGTGCCAATGAAGTCCCAGAGGAAGTCATGCTAGAAGCAATTATGTTTGGACACCAGGAAATTGTTCGTTTAGTTGAGTTTCAAGAGCGAATTGTGGAAGCTGTTGGGATTAAAAAACAGGAACCGACTTTATTTGATATCGATCAAACGCTAGCTGCAAAAGTGGAAGTGGAAGCGAAAGATAAGTTGATTGAGGCTATTCAAGTTAAAGAAAAACATGCACGCGAAGAAGCTATTGCTGCAGTGAAAGAAGAAGTACTACAAGCTTACGAAGAAGACGAAGAAGCAGGCAAGCAGGTCAAGGCAATTCTTGATCAAATGGTAAAAGCAGAGGTACGACGATTAATTACGAAAGAAAAGGTTCGTCCTGATGGGAGACAAATTGATGAAATTCGTCCACTATCGTCTCGTATTCATGTATTGCCGCGTACACATGGTTCCGGATTATTTACAAGGGGACAAACGCAAGCATTAAGTGTCTGTACACTAGGTGCTTTAGGCGATGTACAGATCCTTGACGGTCTTGATTTAGAGGAATCTAAACGCTTTATGCACCATTATAATTTTCCTGCTTATAGTGTTGGAGAAACGGGACCAATCAGAGGACCTGGTCGTCGTGAAATTGGGCACGGTGCATTAGGAGAACGAGCTTTAGAGAAAGTGATTCCATCCGAAAAAGAATTTCCATATACGATTCGTTTAGTATCAGAAGTGTTGGAGTCTAATGGATCAACCTCGCAAGCAAGTATTTGTGCAAGTACGCTTGCTATGATGGATGCCGGAGTCCCAATTAAGGCACCAGTAGCAGGTATTGCAATGGGGCTGGTCAAATCCGGTGATGATTATACGATTCTTTCCGATATTCAAGGAATGGAAGACGCACTTGGCGACATGGACTTTAAAGTGGCAGGAACAGCAAAAGGCGTAACCGCATTACAAATGGATATCAAAATCGATGGCTTGTCTAAAGAAATTTTAGAAGAAGCATTGCATCAAGCGAAAAAAGGCAGAATGCATATTCTTGAGTCAATGCTTGCGACCATTGAAAAACCAAAAGATAACCTTTCTCAATATGCACCGAAGATTTTAACCATGCAAATTAATCCGGATAAAATTCGCGATGTAATCGGACCAAGCGGAAAGCAAATTAATCAAATCATCGATGAGACAGGTGTAAAAATTGATATTGAGCAAGATGGTAGTGTATTTATTTCATCCACTGAAGCAGCAATGAACGAAAAAGCGAAGAAAATTATTGAGGACTTAGTACGCGAAGTCGAGGTTGGACAATTATACCTTGGAAAAGTAAAACGAATTGAGAAATTTGGCGCTTTTGTTGAATTATTTAAAGGAAAAGACGGTCTGGTTCACATTTCTGAACTGGCAGAAGAGCGTACAAATAAAGTAGAAGACGTCGTTTCCATTGGTGATGAAATTTTAGTGAAAGTAAAAGAAATTGACCATCAAGGTAGAGTAAACTTGTCTCGAAAAGCTGTGTTAAAAGAAGAACGGGAAAGAAAAGAAGCTGCAAAAAATCAAAAATAACAACGTAGTAAACAAGAAGCTGGCAACCCAGTTTCTTTTTTATTGCATAGGAACCTAAAAGAGGTGCTTGTGGATAACGAAATAACCGACTAGCCACGTCCGGCGCATGAGCCCAGCAACGATGCGACTTTAGAAATGTGCCCTACGATAAGGCCTCATCGGTTCGTCTTTAAGAGGAAGGCCGACTAAAAACGGGCTTGCCGCTCAGGCGTGCATACCCCTGTTTTTAGTGGCATGATTCCTAAATCTTTAGTTGATTCGTTCCATTTGCTACGTTGCTAAACGGGCGCCCCGCGCCTTTGTTCTATTCCAGAAAAGCAATTTTTTTATAGTCGCACATGGTGTAATAATGCTTTGACGACGGTTTCTATTTTTCGATTGGGAAGGAATCCCTCATTTAAATTCCAGTTATAACGGACGAATGAAAGCGCTATAAAAACACGAATTATTTTCTACCGCATACAATATTTTTCATCATCAAGCATAACTTGTCCGTTCTTATCATATAGGTAAGGATAAGGGGGGATGGTTATGGGGCGATATCGGCATTGGCTTCACATTGTTGTATTTATGATAATAGTAGGGCTTACGTTAGATATGGAAAAAAATCCGTTTACTCCATTAGAATCACCTGTTATTATGGAAACAGTGAAAACTACCGATCCATTATATGCTGAAATAAAACAAAAAGCGAAAAAATATGAAGAACCTGCACAAAATGCGTATATTGATAAAGTTTGGAAAAAAACACCTGGTAGAAATGGGTTAAAAGTAAACGTAGAAAAATCATATGCAAAAATGAAGCAGGAAGATGGTATCTTTACAGAGTCGAAGCTCGTATTCGATCAAACCGCTCCCGAAATAGATTTAAAAGATTTACCTGCTGCTCCAATTTATCGAGGACATCCAGAAAAGAAGATGGTTGCATTATTAATTAATGTATCATGGGGAGAGGAATACATCCCTGAAATGCTTTCCATTTTAAGGGATAATCGGGTAAAAGCATCTTTTTTTATTGAAGGTAAATGGGCTAAAAACAATGCAGAACTGGTTAAAATGATTGCTGAACAAGGTCATCTGATTGGGAATCACGCTTATAATCATCCCGATATGGCTAGGCTATCTAACCAGAGCATGGTTGATCAAATAGTACAAACAAACGATATTTTAAAAGCAATTACTGGATCGACACCTAGATGGTTCGCTCCTCCTAGCGGCAGCTATAATAATCACGTTGTCGAGGTCAGTCATCACTTAAATATGGAGACTGTTCTTTGGACAGTTGATACAATTGATTGGAAGAATCCATCTGTTTCTGTTATGCTTAACCGAGTAAACAATCAGCTTCATCCTGGTGCTACCATTTTAATGCATCCAACAGCTGCTACAGAAAGAGGATTAGAACAATTGATTTCCTCAATAAAAGAAAAAAAATATAAATTAAATACGATTGAAAAATTGATGGAACCAAAGCGATAGTACCGTCGCTTCATATATTAGGAGGATACGCTTTGATAGAAAAACACACTTGCCAAAATGGTTTACGCGTCGTACTGGAGCGAATTCCTACAGTTCGTTCTGTTACGATAGGAATTTGGATACTCACTGGTTCACGCCATGAACATGGACAAATAAACGGCATCTCGCATTTTTTAGAGCATATGTTTTTTAAAGGAACTAAAACACGCTCTGCTCAGGATATTGCCGAGGAATTTGATGCAATTGGCGGTCAGGTAAATGCATTCACATCAAAAGAATACACATGTCTTTATGCGAAAGTAGTTGATACATATAAACATAAAGCATTAGATATTTTAGCAGATATGTTTTTTCAATCCGAGTTTCAGGAAGCAGAAATGGACAAAGAAAAAAATGTCGTTTATGAAGAAATTAAAATGTATGAAGATACACCAGATGATTTAGTACATGACTTACTGGCGAGGGCTGCTTTTGGAGACCACCCGCTTGGATTGCCAATTCTAGGGACAGAAGAACAATTAGCTACGTTTACGCCAATGATGTTAAAAGAATATATGCAATCAAGGTATACACCAGAGAATGTTGTTGTATCTATCGCTGGTAATGTAGATACTTCCTTTCTCCAATCAGTAGAAGGCTATTTTGGAAACTACCATCTTCCTAAATCTACTTCTAGTTTTACTAAACCACAATTTCTTGGCGAAAAAATAGAACGGTATAAAGATACGGAACAAGCTCATGTATGTTTAGGGTTTAAAGGTTTGGCTGTCCATGAACCAGCCATTTATAGCTTAATCATATTGAATAATGTTTTAGGAGGCAGCATGAGCTCCAGATTGTTCCAAGATATTCGAGAAAAAAAAGGATTAGCTTATTCTGTGTTCTCCTATCACGCTTCTTTTATCGATAGCGGATTATTAACGATCTATGCAGGGACGGCAAAAGATCGATTACAGCAGTTGCTTGATGTGATAAAAGGAACCATTGACGAGTTTGTAACCAAAGGGATAACGGATAAAGAACTGCAAAATAGTAAAGAGCAATTAAAAGGAAGCTTGCTCTTAAGCTTGGAAAGTACGACTAGTCGAATGAACAGAAATGGAAAAAATGAGTTAATTCTGAAAAAACATTATACATTAGATGAACTGGTGGAAATGATTGATGCAGTCAACCATAACTCTGTGCAACATGTTATGGATACTGTATTTCAACAATCCCCATCCATTGCTTTGATATCTCCCAAAAATGAATAAGTTAGAAATTCATCTTATTACAAGACTTTTTTATTAAAATGGCGATAAGTGAAGTGTGTCACAAGATGGCTACGGTTTGCAATTTGTTAGATAGTGTAGCTTTCTGTACCATCCTTTCTTTGCTGTATAGGAACCTAAAATGAGGTGCTTGTGGATAACGAAATAACCGACTAGTCACGTCCGGCGCATGAGCCCAGCAACGATGCGACTTTAGAAATGCGCCCTACGATAGGGCCTCATCGGTTCTTCACTAAGAGGAAGGCCGACTAAAAACGGGCTTGCCGCCCAGACATTGGCATACCTCTGTTTTAGGGGCATGATTCCTTTATCTTTAGTTGATTCGTTCCAATCACTACGTTGCTAAGCGGGTGCTTGCTCCTTTGTTCCTAAAAGAGGCTGGGACATAAGCAAATATTATATAGCAAAAGCCGTCCATTTATAATTGTTCGGCTTATTTGCATTAAAAATTTTTATCACCGCTATGTCAAAACACTTCGCTTTCCGCAGGTCTCTTCAGCTTCCTCGGAAAGCAAAAACCGCTTTCCTGTGGGATCTTCAGCTCGCGCTGTTCCCGCAGGAGTCTACCTATTTTGACTACGCTAAAACTTGCGTATACACAATTGGCGATTTATGGTTGTTTTTTTAAATCAGCCGCTTTAGTTATGTTCCAGCCTTTTTTTTGCATATATATTATAGAAATGATGAATAGGGGGGGATAAATTGCGTTACAAGGAAATTAGTGGAAAAGAAATTGTTAACGTCCAAGAAGGATCTCGTTTAGGTATTTTAGGACAAACAGACTTAGAAATAAATGAGACGACTGGACAAATTGAAGCCTTCATTATTCCAAACTACAAGTGGTTTGGTCTAAAAAAAGAAGCAGAAGAAACAAAAATTCGTTGGAGTGCTATTAAAAAGGTGGGAGAAGACATGATCATTATCGACACGGAAAAGAATTTTTAAATGTAGTTAGCAATAAATTTACCTATACAACGCATTTTTCATTCATTGGCAATGCAATTGTAAGCACCTTAGCAGAATAGGAGAATGTCTTGGCTGTTATCCAAAGTGGTAGCAGCTTTTTTATGTCCATAATTGTTCTTTTTAGAAAATGATTCGGTTTAGCTTGATACTAGAATTAACCCTATTATCTTAACCCCGGTTTGAACTAATAACCCTTTTTTAAAAATGGAATCACTAACTCGATTTTCACACATAAGCTATAAAGAAATGCGAATGAAAATGGCACGTTTGGAGGGTGTTTACAAGGATGAATCGAACAATTGCAATTATTGGCGGAGATGCCCGTTATTTAGAATTAATTCGCCAACTCCAAGCATTAACTGATACAACGCTTTTATTGATTGGATTTGATAAATTGGAGCAAGGCTTCACGGGCTTAAAGCAAATGGATATAGATGATGTTACTCCGAGTAGTTTAGATGCCATTATCTTGCCTATAACCGGTACTAATTCTGATGGAAAAGTGGAACCCGTTTTTTCAGAAAAACCGATCTACCTTTCCCTCGACTGGTTCAAACAGTTACGTAAATCCGCAATTGTGTTTTCTGGAATAGCTAATGACTATTTAACCGATGCAGTAAATAGCGCGAATGCAAAGCTGATTCCGTTATTGGATCGAGATGATGTTGCCATTTACAATTCCATTCCGACTGCAGAAGGTACGATTATGATGGCTATAGAACATACAGATTTCACCATCCATTCCTCGCGAGTTGTCGTTGTTGGCTTTGGTAGAGTCGGAAACACCGTAGCGAACAAATTCTCAGCATTAGGTGCAAAAGTTTCTGTTAGTGCCACACGAATGAAGGATTTAGCAAGAGTGACAGAAATGGGACTAACAGCTATTCCTTTGGATCAGTTGGCGTCTTATATGGAAAATTGTGATTTATTAATTAATACCATACCTGCTCCAGTGATTGGGAAAGAAGAAATGAAGCACCTTCCATCACATGCAGTCATTATTGATTTAGCCTCAAAACCAGGTGGTACCGATTTTGCCTATGCAAAGCAACGGGGAATTAAAGCCATTTTATCTCGTAGTTTACCGAGCATTGTGGCACCTAAAACAGCTGGGAAAATATTGGCTGATGTCATTAAACAAGAATTCTTGAAACAGGGTGAAACGAAGTAACATTTACCCTACAAATAACTGGCAGGTAAGACCTGCCTTTCCATTCTACGAAGTAAATCCAAGTAGGATAGTTAGAGATTTCAATTGCAAGTTAAATGATGGATGCTATGCAGAGGTCTTAGGTCATACTCTTGTAGTATAACAATGAGTAGAAAAAAAGAAATTCTTGCTGATTAAAGATTCACTTTATATATAGGAGGGTCTTACTGATGAATTTAACAGGTAAAAGAATTGGCTTTGGTTTAACTGGATCACATTGCACGTACGATCAAGTATTCCCGCAACTAGAGAAATTAATGGAGCTTGGTGCTGAAGTCGTCCCAATTGTAACGTATACAGTACGAACAACGGACACGAAATTTGGTGATGCGGAGGACCATATGGATAAAATCGCATCCATTACTGGAAAAGATATTATTACAACGATGCCAGAAGCGGAGCCTTTAGGACCGAAAATGCCATTGGATTGCATGGTAATTGCGCCGTTAACAGGAAATTCCTTAAGCAAACTTGCCAACGCGTTAACTGATAGCCCCGTTCTAATGGCTGCTAAAGCGACAATGCGTAATCAAAAACCTGTTGTAGTAGGTGTGTCGACGAACGATGCACTTGGCTTAAATGGGGTGAACTTAATGCGGTTGATGGCTAGTAAATTCATTTACTTTATTCCATACGGTCAAGACGACCCGTATTTAAAACCAAACTCACTAGTTGCTAAAATGGAGTTATTACCTGAGACAGTAGAAGCTGCGCTTGAATTCAAACAACTTCAGCCAGTTATTGTTCCTCATCAAAGCTGATCTATGGTAAAATGATAAACTAGAAGTCTAATAATCTAGTTTAGGAAGGGAGCAATAAATCCATGTCGCAAAAATCTGCGTATAATGTAGCTGTTGTTGGGGCAACAGGTGCAGTTGGCCAAAAGATACTTGAATTATTACAAGAGAAAGATTTTCCAATAAATAATTTGAAGCTTTTGTCATCCAAACGATCAGCTGGCTCAAAGCAGTTATTTAAACAGGAAGAAATCATTGTCGAGGAAGCAGTACCAGAAAGCTTTGAAGGGATTGATATCGCTCTGTTTTCAGCTGGTGGTTCGGTTTCCAAGAAATTAGCTCAAGAAGCTGTAAAACGTGGTGCAGTTGTGATTGATAATACAAGTGCGTTTCGGATGGATGAATCGGTGCCGCTCGTTGTTCCAGAAGTAAATAAAACGGACTTGCAAAACCATCAAGGGATTATCGCGAATCCAAATTGCTCCACAATTCAAATGGTAGCCGCATTACAGCCATTAAAAACTGCGTTTGGATTAAAGCGAATTATTGTATCTACTTATCAGGCAGTGTCAGGTGCAGGGAATGAAGCATGTAATGAATTGGCAAATCAATCGAAAGCTTATTTGTCTGGAGAAGAGATGGAGGCACAGCTTCTTCCTGTTAAAGGCGACGAAAAGCATTTTCCGATTGCATTTAATGCGTTACCACAAATTGATGTCTTTCAGGAAAATGGTTATACATTTGAAGAAATGAAAATGATTGAAGAAACAAAAAAAATCATGCATGCGCCTGATCTTTTAGTAGCTGCCACATGTGTCCGTCTGCCGTTCTTTACTTCCCATGCAGAGAGTGTATATATTGAGGTGGAAAATGAAGATGTGACGGTGGAAGATATTTGGAAAGAATTACAGCAAGCAGAAGGGATCGTATTACAGGATGATCCGAAAGAGCAGCTCTATCCAACGCCATTAACTGCAGAAGGGAAGCAAGATGTGTTTGTCGGTAGAGTTCGTAAAGATTTAGATAATAAACAAGGGTTCCATTTATGGATTGTCTCCGATAATTTATTAAAAGGAGCAGCGTGGAATACCGTACAAATCGCCCAAGAATTAATTCAAAATAATTGGTTGCAACGATAGAGGTGTACGAATGGAAATACTCGTTCAAAAATTTGGCGGTACTTCGGTACAGTCAAAAGAAAATCGAGACCATGTGATTAAACATATAAAAGATGCGTTAGTGAAAGAATACAAATTGGTAGTTGTCGTTTCAGCTTTAGGCAGAAAACCAGACCCGTATGCAACTGATACATTGCTAGGTCTTGTAGACTTTCCTGCCAATAAAAATGCTTCACGTGAATTGGATATGCTTATGTCTTGTGGTGAAATTATCTCATCCGTTGTACTATCGAACGAATTACAAAAGCATCATATTACAGCGACTGCTTTAACTGGAGCACACGCTGGGTTTATTACAACAGATGATTTCACACAAGCAAAAATTAAAGAAGTAAAGCCTGAGCGAATTTTAAAAGAGTTTGAAACGCATGATGTTGTTGTCGTAGCAGGCTTTCAAGGTATTACCGAATCTGGAGATATAACGACGATTGGTCGTGGCGGAAGTGACACAACTGCTGCCGCATTAGGTGTTGCTTTATCTGCAGAAAGAATTGAAATTTTTACCGATGTGAATGGAATTATGACTGCTGATCCGCGGGTTGTTGAAACAGCTAGACCGCTTGATGTTGTCACATATTCCGAAATTTGTAATTTGGCGTATCAAGGGGCAAAAGTAATTCATCCCCGAGCAGTAGAGATTGCTATGCAAGGAAAAATCCCAATGCGTGTAAGGTCTACCTACTCTAAAGATGAAGGTACACTCGTTACGTCTTCACGCGCAGAGGGGATGGATATTATCGATCGTTTAATTACTGGAATTGCCCATATGGATGCTATTACCCAAATTCGAGTACAAACAAAAGAGACGGCATTTGGAATGCAATCTGACGTATTTAAAGCAATGGCTGAAGCAGGAATTTCCGTTGATTTTATTACCATTTCACCTACTGGCGTAATATATACGGTGCCAACTGCATTTACGGAAAAAGCAGTACGGATATTAAACACACTTGGATTTGATCCGGAAATTACCGAAAACTGTGCAAAGGTGTCAGCAGTAGGCGCTGGGATGATGGGTGTCCCTGGAGTTGCTGCAAAGATTGTGCAAGCATTGACCGATGCAAATGTTCAAATCCTTCAATCAGCAGACAGTCATACGACGATTTGGGTGCTCGTACATGAAAAAGATTTAAAAGCTGCCGTAAATGCGTTGCATGAAGCTTTTGAATTGAGTCATATAATCAACTCTGCACAATGATTAGAAAAAGGTGATAAGAATGAGCTTTGGTAATGTATTAACTGCAATGGTCACACCATTTGATGTAAATGGGAAGATTGATTATGCGCAAACGGATATACTAATTAATTATTTATTGCAAAATGGGACGGAAGGATTGGTCATTGCAGGAACAACAGGTGAATCTCCTACATTAACAGCTGAAGAAAAAATAAGTTTTTTTCAACACGTAGTGAAGAATGTAAATAAACGTGTGCCTGTCATTGCAGGAACTGGTGGAAATAATACGAAGGCCTCTATTTCATTAACCAAAGAAGCGGAACGTTGTGGTGTAGATGCCGTTATGCTTGTGACGCCATATTATAATAAACCAGACCAACGTAGTTTATATGAGCATTTTAAAACCATAGCAGCAAACACATCACTTCCTGTCATGCTTTATAATATACCAGGAAGGTCGATTGTTAACATTACGACAGAAACAACCGTAGCATTAAGTAAAATCGACAATATTGTATCTATAAAAGAAGCGAGCGGAGATCTTGATCAAGTATCACAAATTATTGAACAAACAGATGATGATTTTACAGTGTATAGTGGGGATGATAGCTTAACGTTACCGATCTTATCGGTTGGAGGGTCTGGTGTAATTTCGGTAGCTTCGCATGTGATTGGAAAGGAAATGCAGCAAATGGTTCAGTTGTTCCATGAAGGAAAAACGCAAAAGGCAGCAGAGCTGCATCGTTGTTTACTTCCTGTAATGAAAGGACTATTTATGGCCCCTTCACCATCTCCAGTAAAAGCTGCATTACGTATGAAAGGTATAGAAGTTGGCGGTCTGCGCTTGCCACTTGTGGAATTATCTCAGCAGGAAAAAAATGAATTAGCGGCTATTTTAGAAAGAGGCTGGGACATAACTAAAGCGGCTGATTAAAAAACGAACCATAAATCGCCAATTGTGTATACGCAAGTTTTAGCGTAGTCAAAATAGGTAGACTCCTGCGAGAACAGCGCGAGCAGAAGATCCCACAGGAAAGCGGTTTTTGCTTTCTGAGGAAGCTGAAGAGACCTGCGGAAAGCGAAGTGTTTTGACATAGCGGTGATAAAAATTTTTAATGCAAATAAGCCGAACAATTATAAATGGATTGTTCGGCTTTTGCTATATAGTATTTGCTTATGTCCCAGCCTCTTTCTTTTCGTGTAATTGCATTATATCAAGTATTTACGACTGCAACGTATCGTGTTCTACATCATCCGTGTTAATAAACGAACTATTCAGTTTTTAACAAGGCAACAAATCCTTAAAAGAAATTCCTCTTTCTGCATGATCCATAGATGTTATGTTCATACTAATAAAGGAATAACCTGTTAGTGAGGAGAGTGTACGTAAATGAATAATGAGCCAGAAAAAAAAGAGGATCAAACACCAGATAACAATTCCTCCTCTTTAGTACAAAAGATACAACAATTAGGGCAATCTAATGTACCACAAGCTCCAGATTCAAATATTCATGTTTTATCAATTATCGGACAAGTAGAGGGACATGTACAGCTTCCGCCACAAAATAAAACTACGAAGTATGAGCATTTATTACCTCAATTAGTTGCGATTGAGCAGAATCCCAAAATAGAGGGGTTAGTTGTTTTGTTAAATACAGTTGGAGGCGATGTTGAAGCAGGGTTGGCTCTGTCAGAAATGATAACTTCTATATCTAAACCAACCGTCTCCATTGTGCTTGGAGGCGGGCACTCAATCGGTGTACCCATTGCCGTTGCTACGGATTATTCGTTCATTGCTCCAACAGCAACGATGACCATTCATCCTATTCGCTTAACCGGTTTAGTTATTGGCGTACCACAAACGTTTGAATACCTTGACGAAATGCAAAATCGTGTCGTCGATTTTGTAGTGAACCATTCCAATATAACCGAGGAAAAATTTAAAGATTTAATGTTTGCTAAAGGTAACTTAACACGAGATATTGGTACGAATGTTGTTGGAAAAAGAGCGGTAGAATATGGATTAATCGATGGTGTTGGTGGCGTTAAGGAAGCTATGCAAAAAGTGAATGAATTGATCAAGGAGAATGGAACTCAAGAACAGCAGGTGATGCAATGATTATTTATACACCGCTATCCATGGAAGATGTTTTTTATAACGCCAATAACAATGCTGAAAGACAAATGATTTCATACAATGGTAAATCATTGTATTGTGAAAAGAAAGCGGACGGATCATTTGAAATTGTTCAACTGCTGTCTACAGACCCACAGGACTTTTTAAATCATCAATTGTCCCCAGGAACGATTATTTCCCAAACAAACGCTTAACAAATCGATACAAAACTTAACAAAAACTGCTTTTGAACCTCTAATGAAAGCAGTTTTTGTGTTTAGGAAATGAGCTGTATTTCAAACGTCTTCCAATTGACAGTATGATATACTAGATAGAAGAGGTTATACTTTGAAAAACGCTCTAGATAAGGTAGAATATGAAAGTTGACTATATCTCCAATACATAGATTACAATAGTTTTACCATAGTCAGAACATATTTTGGACAGCCTTTTTGCTTACAAAAGTTCAATGAGGAAAAAGCATTTTCTGGAAAGGTTAGTCATTATCCGAATATCAGGTGACGAGTTGTAGGACACGAACACAAAGCAGGGTTTCTAAGCGCGAGATGACGAAACTTTCGATTTGTTAAACCTGTATGTTAGCGATCGTAGAAGACGAGATACGTAGACAAAGTGTGCTTTTTTTTCAAGCATCCAGAAAACTACCTCAACAACGCATCGCGCAGAAAAGACGTTGTCTCCTTTTTAAGGAAACTTGATTTTAATCTTTGCTCTATTTCTGTCAGTAGGATTGAGGGAAAACGGACTACTAAATGAATTTCATTTTCAAACTAGATTGCCAAAATGATTGAGGTGAAAATATGGCAAGAAAGAAAAAGAGACGCAGCAGCAAGTTAAAAAAACAATTGAAGCTAGAATTACTTGGACTTTTATTTATTTTTTTAGGGATATTTGGAAGTGGCGCCAGTGCGATTAGCGACGGTGCTATACCAGGAGGGCTGGAACATTTGTTTCGCTTCTTTCTAGGAATTTGGTATTTTGTTGCGTCGGTTTTTTTATTAATAACAGGTATCAAGTTGGTAGTAAAGCGAAAATTACCTAACTTTGTGACGAAAAGGATGGTCGGCTTTTATATTGTATTTGGTGGGGTACTGCTGCTCACCCACACACAAATGTTTGATGAAGTTATCGCTGCCAACCAGCAAATATCAATTATTGGTTCAACATGGGAAAACTATTCCAGCTACATTGATAATCAACTATCCGCAGAGTATTTAGGTGGAGGGATGGCTGGAGCATTGTTGCTTACGTTCTCCTACTATTTATTTTCTCTTACTGGGGCTAAAATTGTCGCTGTTTTTTCGATCCTCATTGGTATTATCTTTATGACGGAGCTATCGATTGGTGATGTTTTCGCTAAATTTTGGAAATGGGTGGTAAGTAACATAAAAGGATCGCAAGCTGCATGGAAACAAAAACGAACCACAAAACGTTCCATGCAAGAGAATGAACCTAAAATCGAACAAAATGGGGAAAACCTTGCAGAACAAGTTATCTCGGAGCCGGTTATTCAAGACTTTACCGACCATACGATGACGAATCAGCAAGATGAAACAGAAACTGATATTACAAAGACTGAGCAAACCCAGGAAAAAATGGATGACAGCATAGAAAACATGCCAATGACAGAAGTGGAAAACTACGAATATATTCTCCCTTCGATGCAATTGTTGGCAGAACCAGCAAATAATTCACAACAACAAGAAAAGTCGCAGATCCAGGCGACGGTACGAAAGCTAGAAAATACGTTCACCAGTTTTGGAGTAAAGGCACGTGTTACCAAAGTACATGTAGGTCCAGCTGTAACAAAGTATGAAATATATCCAGAAGCTGGTGTGAAGGTAAGTAAAATTGTGAGCTTGCATGATGATCTGGCGTTAGCTCTCGCTGCAAAAGACTTGCGAATTGAAGCACCTATTCCAGGAAAGTCAGCAGTCGGAATCGAAGTACCCAACCAGGAAGTTGCCACGGTATCATTACGCGAGGTTTTAGAGAGCATTGCTCCGAAACAATCTTCCAAGCTACTATTTGCCCTTGGTAGAGATATTTCAGGCGAGGCGATCGTAGCCGAATTAAATAAAATGCCGCATTTACTAATAGCCGGTGCAACGGGAAGTGGAAAGAGTGTCTGCGTCAATGGGATTATTACAACTATTTTAATGCGCGCAAAGCCGCATGAAGTGAAAATGATGATGATTGACCCGAAAAAAGTGGAATTAAACGTCTATAATGGTATCCCTCATTTACTTGCTCCGGTTGTAACCGACCCGAAAAAAGCTTCCAGAGCTCTACAAAAGGTAGTTGCAGAAATGGAAAGGCGCTATGAGCTTTTTTCTGATACAGGTACACGTAATATAGAGGGTTACAATGAATATATCCGCAAACATAATCAGTATGCTGAAGATCCAGAGCCTAACCTTCCATATATTGTTGTTCTCGTTGATGAATTAGCGGATTTAATGATGGTCGCTTCTAGTGATGTAGAGGATGCGATCACTCGCTTGGCACAAATGGCACGAGCTGCTGGAATTCATTTAATCATTGCGACTCAACGACCTTCTGTAGATGTTATTACGGGAGTGATTAAAGCAAATATCCCTTCCAGAATCGCTTTTAGTGTATCCTCAGCAACAGATTCAAGAACGATTCTCGATAGTGGAGGTGCAGAAAAGTTATTAGGTAGAGGAGATATGTTATTTATTCCTGTAGGCACTTCTAAACCTACTCGTGTGCAAGGTGCTTTTCTTTCTGATGAAGAGGTTGAACGTGTTGTAGATCATTGTATTGAACAACAAAAAGCGTCGTACCAAGAAGAAATGATCCCAGAAGAGGTCAATGAAATTGTAGAAGAAGTGGATGATGAGCTATACGATGATGCGGTGCAATTAATAACGGAAATGCAAAGTGCCAGCGTATCCATGTTACAACGACGCTTTCGAATCGGTTATACTCGTGCAGCGAGACTTATTGATGCCATGGAACAG
This sequence comes from Virgibacillus sp. 6R, assembly GCF_001895305.1. Lineage (NCBI taxonomy): Bacteria > Bacillati > Bacillota > Bacilli > Caryophanales > Bacillaceae > Virgibacillus > Virgibacillus sp. 6R. Next base: position 4,559,868 of record NZ_CP017762.1, read on the forward strand.
CGAGGAATTGTTGGTCCATATGAGGGAAGTAAGCCACGTACTGTGCTTATTAGTCAAACACCAGAAGAACATTCTTCTACTCATTAAACTAAGCAGTATAATCCGATACAGCTTACAGAGAGCCTCCTAAGGTTTTCTGTAAGCTTTTTTACTGTGGGAATATAGTTAAGAGAAAACATTGCTTGCTTTTTAGGATGAACAACATTGTTTCTCTAGCGAAAAAGCAAGGTGCGGCTTGACTCGGCTTCTACTACTGACCTTATTTAAGCAAAAAATATGCAGCCAGCGAATTACTATTAAATTTTTAAAAAAGAAGTATATCAGGAATTAGGTTGCTCCACACAATTAATTTTAACTGAGTCATGAATAAAGTGAATCTTCCATCAATGGGGAGTTTTATTTATCGCCTACTGATTGGTAGTACTGTAATGTTATGACCTAAAGGCCGCTTACTAAATCGGGCATTTAGATGCGGTTATCTCCCACCTAGACTTGTTGCAGTACAGATTATCCAACTCTTGAAGTGGAAGATTCACAGCGCCTTATATGCGGGATGAAAAAGATGTTGATAATTATGTAAGTTACTGATTTTAAAATAATTGTGAAATTAATTGAACCATTTGTTGAATTTTGTAGAAAAAGTATTTGCTTCCTATTACATTCATGCTATGATAAAAATACATAAACTAGTTATACGTCAGAGGTCAGATATCTAGAGAATGGAAATATGGTTTGAGGTGAAGAAATTTGTCTATTAAGAGTGATTCAAGGCATTTATATTTACAAGTCATAGATCAAATTAAAAAAGATATTGAGAGCGGCGAGTATAAGGAAAATGAGAAACTCCCATCTGAATTTCAATTATCCAAATTGTTAGGGGTATCTCGCGCGACTTTACGGGAAGCACTACGCATATTAGAAGAAGATAATATTGTGACTAGAAGACATGGTGTTGGCACATTTGTGAATCCGAAGCCCGTATTTTCATCTGGAATTGAACAGCTTACAAGTGTAACATACATGATTGAGCAGTCGGGAAAAAAGGCAGGAACGGAATATTTATTTACGGATATACGAGACGCAACTGATAAGGAGAAAAGTCGATTTGCTCCTAAAAAAGTGGAACAATTAGTTGAAATTGAACGTGTTCGTACTGCTAATGGGGAACCGGTCGTTTTTTGTGTGGATAAGATTCCTGAGGATGTAATTCCAGTAGAACGTGTACATCAAGCGGATTCTTTTTTTAAGTTAATGGAAGATTACGCAAATAAACGAGTGGCCTATGCGGTTACCTACATTGAGCCAATTGGATATCATGAACGTATTTATGAGATTCTAAACTGCCATCCGGATCAAACGCTGCTGTTGCTTAAGCAAATGCACTATACCGCTGAAGATGAAGCAGTTCTATATTCGGCAAACTATTTTCGCTCAGATATGTTTAGCTTCCATGTTTTACGTAAACGTACGTAAAACAAAAATTCCAAATTTAGAAAACGCTTACAAATAGGGGGTGAGGCGGTTCAAAAAATGTATAACACGCTGACTGGTCGGAAGCCAATGGAAAATTATTTAAGGGGGCAATTCTGTTGAAAAATAAAAAGTTAATCTTATTATTAACCATTTTTATTAGTTTTGGATTAGTTTTAGCCGCATGTGGCGGTTCGGGTGATAAAAAGGAATCCAATGGTGGCGATAATGAAGGAAAGTCAGGAGAGACTGGTACATCTGAGGATTATTCCGCGGCCATGGTAACAGATGAAGGAGGAGTGGATGATAAATCATTTAACCAGTCTTCATGGGAAGGATTACAAGCTTGGGGCGAAGAACACGGATTATCGAAAGGAAAAGGTTTTGACTACGCACAGTCCAATGATGAATCGGATTATTTGCCAAATCTAACACGGTTAGCAAGAGATGATTATGACTTAATTTTTGCCGTTGGTTATTTACTTCAAGATGCAGTGACGAAAGTAGCCGAACAAAATTCAGATACGAATTTTGCAATAGTTGATACTGTTGTTGAAGCACCGAATGTTGCGAGTATTACATTTGCAGAGCATGAAGGATCATTTTTAGCAGGGGTTGCTGCTGCTGAACAGACAAAAACAGATAAGCTGGGCTTTGTCGGGGGAATGGATTCCGATTTAATTAACAAATTTGAAGTTGGGTTTGTTGCAGGGGCAAAATCTGTCAATCCTGATATTGAAGTGGACATTCAATATGTCGGTGACTTTAGTTCAGCTGACGATGCAAAGCTAATTGCTACCCGTATGTATAATGATGGCGTAGATATTATTTATCATGCTGCTGGAGCAGCTGGAAATGGTGTGTTTAACCAGGCGAAAGATATGAAGAAGAAAGATCCTAAAAAAGAAATTTGGGTCATCGGGGTTGACCGCGATCAGCATGAAGAAGGTAAAATTGGCGATAAAAATGTAACATTTACATCCATGGTAAAGCGTGTGGACTTATCTGTGCATGAAGTGAGCAATCTTGGAATGAATGGGGAATTCCCAGGCGGTGAAATTTTAGAATTCTCATTAAAAGATGATGGCGTATACCTAGCAGATACAAACGAAGAAGCTTTCACGGAAGAGATCAAATCAGCAGTAGATGAGTGGAAAGAAAAGATTACTAGTGGTGACGTAGACGTACCACAAACAAGAAAAGAATTAAAGAAATTTGAAGAGTCATTGTAACAAAGAGGCTGGAGCAGCCAGCCTCTTTGTTATCCTAAAACCCAAACGTAATGAACTGTATGCTTTCCGCTAAAAAAGTTGCTTCCATAGGTAAGGAGTGATGGCATTAATGAATTATGTAATTGAAATGTTGCATATACGAAAAGAATTTCCGGGAGTAGTGGCCAATGATGATGTAACCATACAGTTAAAGCATGGTGAAATTCATGCATTATTAGGCGAAAACGGAGCAGGTAAATCCACATTGATGAATGTGCTGTTCGGTCTATATCAGCCTGAACAAGGAGAAATTCGGGTGAAGGGGAAAAAAGTATCCATTACTGACCCGAATATTGCTAATGATTTAGGGATTGGGATGGTGCATCAGCATTTTATGCTAGTAGAACCATTTACGGTTACACAAAATATTATTCTTGGCAGCGAACCTACTAGTAAAGGAAGAATTAATTTAAAGCAAGCGGAACAAGAAGTACAGGAATTATCAGACCGTTACGGACTTCGGGTGGACGCAACAGCTAAGATTAGTGATATTTCCGTAGGTATGCAGCAACGCGCAGAAATATTAAAAACACTTTATCGTGGAGCTGAAGTCCTCATATTTGACGAGCCAACAGCAGTTTTAACGCCACAAGAAATTTCCGAGTTAATGGAAATATTTAAAACGTTAATCGCTGAGGGAAAATCTATCATTCTAATCACTCATAAACTAAAAGAAATTATGGAAATATGTGACCGTTGTACGGTAATACGTAAAGGTAAAGGGATTGGCACTGTTAATGTGGCAGATACAACAACCACAGAGCTGGCTTCACTAATGGTTGGAAGAGATATTTCTTTTCAAACGAATAAACAACCAGCCAACCCGAAGCAAACGATTCTTGAGATTCATAACTTATTTGTGAAAGACAGCAGAAAAGTAGACATGGTTAAAGGGTTAAATTTAACCGTCCGGGCCGGTGAAATAGTAGGTATTGCTGGAATAGACGGAAACGGTCAAAGTGAGTTAATTGAAGCCATCACTGGTTTACGAAAAGCAAATGCCGGCAACATTTTATTAAATGAGAAATCGATTACAAATTTATCTCCTCGTAAAGTAACCGAGAGTGGGATAGGGCATATCCCCCAAGATAGGCATAAATTTGGACTTGTGCTTGATTACTCTATTGGCGAAAATCTCGTTTTGCAAACCTATTATAAGCGTCCTTATTCGAGGTACAAAGTGTTAAATTATCAACAAATTTTTCAAAAAGCAGAACAGTTAATCAACGAATATGATGTACGAACACCGAGCATACACACAAAGGCACGTGCTTTATCTGGTGGAAATCAACAAAAAGCAATTATTGCCAGAGAAGTCGATCGATCACCTGATTTATTAATTGCAGCACAGCCTACGCGAGGTCTGGATGTTGGGGCTATCGAGTTCATTCATAAAAAATTGATCGAGGAAAGAGATAAAGGCAAGGCAATTTTATTAGTTTCTTTTGAACTAGATGAAATTCTTGATGTTAGTGACCGAATAGCGGTTATTTACGATGGAAAAATCGTAGCTGATTTAAAACCAGAAGAAACAAACGAACAAGAATTAGGCTTATTGATGGCTGGAAGCGAAAAGGTGGGTGAAGAGTCATGATGGAAAATAAGTGGTTTAACATCCTCGTACCAGTTATCTCTGTTTTCATCGGCCTTTTAGCTGGAGCGTTGATCATGCTTTCCTTTGGCTATAATCCAATTCAAGGTTACATGGCTTTATTTAAAGGAGCGTTTGGAGATTTATATTTTTTTGGCGAAACGATTCGCCAGACAACGCCTTATATACTTGCGGGGTTAGCCATTGCTTTTGCATTCCGAGCTGGTCTATTTAACATTGGTGCAGAAGGTCAAGTTATTGTTGGTTGGCTGGCAGCTGTTTGGATAGGGTCAACGGTTGATGCTCCTATTTACATTCATTTGCCGTTAGCTTTACTCGCTGCAGCAATCGCTGGCGCATTATGGGGATTTATTCCTGGATTATTAAAAGCAGGGCTTGGTGTACATGAAGTCATTGTGACAATTATGCTGAATTACGTCGCGTTATATAGTTCCAATGCTATTATTCGTAATGTCTTGACGGAAAACGCAGATAAAACAGACATGATCGCACCGACCGCTTCCTTGGCTTCTGAGTGGTTAGAAAATCTCACTTATTTTTCAAGAATGCATTATGGGATTTTTATTGCCTTGTTTGCAGCTGTGGTGATGTGGTTTATGATTGAACGGACAAAACTTGGTTTTGAGCTGAAATCAGTAGGCTATAATAAGCATGCCTCCAAATATGCAGGTATGAGTGTTAAACGAAATATTATTCTTGCCATGGTTATTTCAGGTTTATTTGCAGGCTTAGCAGGTTCGATGGAAGGTTTAGGAACATATGGAAATATGACTGTTAGCTCTGGTTTTTCCAATATTGGGTTTGACGGAATTGCTGTTGCACTTTTAGGAGCAAATAATGCGTTTGGTGTTGTCCTTGCAGCATTTTTATTTGGTGCATTAAAAGTAGGGGCTTTAAATATGCCAACACAAGCAGGTGTTCCAAATGAGCTAGTGGATATTATTATTGCGCTGATTATATTCTTTGTTGCCTCAAGCTACCTCATTCGTTGGATCATACTCCGGTTTAAAAGGGAGGGGAAATAAATGAGTTTTATGGAATTATTGCAAGCGGTGATCCCAACTGCGCTTTTTTATTCAGCTCCGCTAATTTTCACTGCTTTAGGCGGCGTGTTCAGTGAGCGCTCAGGAGTAGTAAATATTGGTTTAGAAGGCTTAATGGTAATGGGAGCATTCGTTGGTATTGTATTTAACCTCACCTTTAGTGACGTATTCGGTTCTTGGACGCCGTGGATTTCAATTCTTGCTGCTATGATTGTCGGCGCTATTTTTGCCATCATTCACGCTGTAGCTTCGATTACATTCTATGCAGATCAAGTAGTAAGTGGTGTTGCGATTAACTTTTTGGCATTAGGCATCGGCATTTTCTTAACAAAGCAATGGTATGATAAAGGACAAACTGATATGGTTTCACAACCTTTTTATACGACAGATATCCCAATCCTTGAAGATATCCCATTCCTTGGACCAATTTTTTTCCAAGGAATTTATACGACCTCTTATGTCGCTATCTTATTCGCTTTCGTAGCGTGGTATGTTTTATACAAAACACCTTTTGGATTACGGTTACGTGCTGTAGGTGAACATCCAATGGCAGCTGATACGAATGGTATTAATGTTTATAAAATGCGTTACATCGCTGTTATTATCTCTGGAGCGATGGGAGGATTAGGAGGCGCTGTTTTTGCGCTAACGATTGCCTTAAACTTCTCTCATGCAACCATTGTCGGACAAGGGTTTATGGCTTTAGCAGCAGTTATATTTGGAAAATGGCATCCTCTAGGCGCAATGGGAGCAGCACTATTTTTTGGTTTCGCTCAAAGCTTAAGTGTCATTGGCGGCGGTATTCCATTACTAGCAGATGTACCACAAGTATTTTTACTTATTGCTCCATACGTATTAACCATTTTAGCGTTAGCTGGTTTCATTGGTCGTGCAGAAGCACCAAAAGCTAATGGTGTACCATATATAAAAGGAAACCGATAAGCAAGAAAAAACTCTGTTTGCGTATAATAGTCGCAAGCGGGTTTTTTTTGCTTTATAATGGATGACGAATGAAAAATAGGAGAAGAATAAGGAAAAAGTCTGGTTAAGGGAGGATTATCATGCAAGAAATAACGGAAATAGTAAAAGTTATAAATGGTTTTAACGTTCATTTCATTCCGAATAAAAAGTATAAAACAGTGACCGTTGTTCTGAAGCTGCAAGCACCTTTAGAAAAGGAAACGATAACGAAACGAGCGTTGCTACCGTATGTGTTAAAACAAGGAACGAAACAATATCCATCTAACCAACAGCTGCAAATTAAACTAGATGAACTTTACGGTGCTTCCTTGTCGATGGATGGAGCTAAAAAAGGAGAAAAGCATATTATAAGCTTGCGCCTGGATATTGCCAATCAAAAATTTTTAGAGGGCAAGTCTTCGATATTGCAGGAAGGCTTAAAATTGCTTTATGATGTATTATTCAACCCAAATGCAGATGAAAAAGGGTTTGCTAAAACTATATTTGCACGGGAAAAAGAAACGCTAAAACAAAAAATACTTACCTTAAAAGATGACAAAATGAGTTATGCGAATCTTCGTTTGATTGATGAAATGTGTGAAGGTGAACCTTACCAGCTTCATGTGCATGGTTATTTAGATGATCTGGAAGAGATGACTCGTGAAAGTCTTTATGCTTATTACCAACAAATCGTAATGAATGACCAGATTGATGTTTACATCCAAGGCGATCTGTCGGAGCAAGAGATGGAAGAAACGATAGCAAAAGTATTTCAACAAATAGAAAAAAATGAATATCAAACAGAAAGCGAGCAAAAGGTGGTAAATCCGACTAAAAGAAATATCACTCCAAAGCAGGTTGTGGAAACGGATCAAATTCAGCAGGCAAAACTACATATCGGTTATCGTACGAATGTGACATTTGGCGATCCAGGATATTATGCGCTTCATGTACTGAATGGAATTTTTGGTGGCTTTCCTAGTTCAAAATTGTTTATTAATGTCAGAGAAAAGAACAGTCTTGCTTATTATGCTGCTTCTCGAATCGAGAGTCACAAAGGACTGTTATTCGTATTTAGTGGTATTGCACCTGAAGATTTTGAAAAGGCACGGGACATTATCAAACAACAAATGGAAGCGATGAAGCAAGGCGATTTTTCAACGCAAGATATAGACGAGGCAAAAGCGCTGATTACCAATCAGCTATTGGAGACATTCGACCACTCGCAAGGGACAATTGAATTTTTATATCAGCAGGTATTGGCTAGAGTGAAAATGACACCTGCTCAATTTATAGAACAAGTAAATAAGGTGACAAAGGAAGAAATTATTGCTGTTGCAAACGAATTACAAGAGGATACGACGTATTTGCTAACGGCAGAGAAAGGGGTTTCCAATGAATAAGCATACGTATCGTGATATTGATGAAACATTGTATACAGAAAAACTAGCTAATGGACTAACTGTCTTTTTATTACCAAAACCGGAAATGGCAAAAACTCACGCTTTATTTACGACTAATTATGGTTCCATTGATTTACATTTCACCCCAATTGGCAAGGATAAAGTGGTTACTGTACCAGAAGGGGTGGCTCATTTTTTAGAGCATAAGCTGTTTGAAAGTGAGACTGGAGATGTATTTCAGGATTTTTCGAAACAAGGCGCTTCCGCCAATGCGTATACTTCTTTTACGAAAACAGCTTACTTGTTTACAGCAACCGATCACATCGAAAAGAATGTAGAGACACTGATTGATTTTGTGCAAGATCCTTATTTTACGGATGAATCGGTGGAGAAGGAAAAGGGAATCATTGCTCAGGAAATTAAGATGTATGATGATCAGCCAGAGTGGCAAGCTTTTATGGGAACAATTAAAGCAATGTTTCAAGAACATCCAATTAATGTAGACATTGCTGGAACAGTAGAATCCATTTATCAAATTACGAAAGAAGATCTATATACATGCTACCGAACGTTTTATCATCCGGAAAATATGATTTTGTTCATTGCTGGCAATTTTGATCCTGAACAAATGGGGCGTTTGATAAAAGAAAATCAAAGTAAAAAACAGTTTGCTAAGATGGAGAAGCTGAAAAGAAAGTTCCCTGAGGAGCCTGAAGCGGTGGCGATGAAGGAAAAACAAATAACGATGCCCGTTTCGATACCCAAATGTACAATAGGGATAAAACGGATGAACCATCAGCTCCCACCAGCGGAACTTCTAACCCAAGACCTGCTCCAGGATATGCTATTGGACTATTATTTTTCCAAAGGTGGTCCATATTATGAAAAGCTTTATAATGAAAATCTGATCGATGACAGCTTTTTCTTTGAAGCAAATATCGACCGTGACTTTGGCTATGTTTTAATTGGTAGCAATACGAATGAACCGCATCCATTTGCAGAGCGGTTAAAATCCATGTTGTTGCGTATTCAACAAGGAGATTTAGATGAGGAAACATTTCAGCGCCTCAAAAAGAAAAAAATAGGTCAGTTATTGCGCATGATGAATCGATTAGAGAACATAGCTAACTCTTATACGCATTATCATTTATTAGGAATCGACTTCTTTACATTACTACCAGCTGTTCGTGAGCTTACATTGGATGATGCCAAACAATTTATGCGTTCTTGGATAGATGAAGAAAGATTATCTGTATGTACAATAGCTGCGGAGTAAATCATCATGAAGAAAACAATTCTTCTTGTTGGGGCAAGCGGAGATATTGGGGCAGCAATTGCGCGGAAATTATTGAACCAAGGCTACCAATTATTGCTTCATTTTCATACAAACAAACAAGCTATTGATGAACTCTGTCGGGCATATCCGGAGTCCATTTTAGCGACTTACCAAACAGATTTAAGTAAAAACACATCTTGTGAGCAGTTCATGGAAGCTCTGTCGTTTGCTATTGATGGCGTTATTTTTGCTAGTGGTAGAGCTCATTATGGATTGTTTCAAAACACACCAGAACAGACAATGGATGATATGCTGCAGTTACATGTGAAATCACCGTGGCTCATTACTAAGCATCTCCTCCCTAGTATGATTACGAAACAGGAAGGTGCGATTATATTTATTACCTCCATTTGGGGAGAACAGGGAGCTAGTAATGAAGTTGTTTACTCAGCAGTAAAAGGGGCACAAAATAGTTTTGTCAAAGCACTTGCAAAGGAAGTCGCGCCTTCTGGAATTGCTGTCAATGCCATTAGCCCCGGTTTTATCGAAACAAAAATGAATCACAATCTATGTACAGCTGACAAAGAAGCGACAATTGCTGATATTCCAATGAACCGAGCCGGGAAACCTGAAGAAGTCGCTGCTATCGTGTCTTTTTTATTGTCTGGAGAAAGCAGCTATATACAAGGGGCGATTTTGGATGTGACGGGCGGCTGGTAATTTTTCTTCCTTCCAACATGTATAAACTTGCAAATACCTCAAATACTATGCATGTATAAATTGGAAGGAGGAAATAAAAATGTCCGTTCTTGATAATTTTGACTCATGGAGAAGCTTTTTGGCAAATAAGCTTACGCAAGCGCAGCAACAAGGGATGAGCAATGACACCATTCAAAATGTGGCTCATGAAATAGGCGATTATTTGGCCCAGCATGTTGACGCAAAAAACAAAGAAGAAGCCGTGTTACGTGATTTATGGAATGCAGCCTCTGATGAGGAACAGCAAGCATTAGCAAATACAATGATTAAATATGTACAAAATCAAGGAAATCAATCATAAACGGAAACATCAACTTTTTTCCGAATGTAAGGTGCTGTAACTCTCACTATTAGAGCTGAAGGCCAGCTGGTGGGAGATAAAGGCACCTAACATTCATTAGAGGTGTAATCTTACTGAATAGATTCAGCTTATCTGCCACGTTCTGATTTAAGAGCGTGGCAGTAATTATTAAAAGTAAGGCAAAAGTCGTATAGTTGAAAGTTTGGAATGGGAATATAATGGTTAATATATATTATCATGCGGTGGAAACGATACTGTTTTCCAACAATTTATTAAATCATTTTGTCAACCCCTCATGGTTCTGTTAATATAAGTATTATAAAGGAGTGTGAAAATAATAAAGTGCCATAAACATAGAATCTAGAATAGTGAGATTCTGAGTGGAGAGATAAAGTGTAGAGGATTTTTTCACATACCCTATAATATAGTCTACGTTTAACCATAACCATAGCGAAGAATATAGTGCCTGATGTTGAGCTAGCTATTTTTTTGGATGTTTGATGGAAAAACTTTAGACGGTATAGCTTTTTAATGAATAACAATTAAATATTTTAAGATTAGAGTTAATTGTTTTGTTGTATGTTAAATTTACCGCTTATATGTTGAAATAGTTTAATATCGTCTGTCATTTTCTTGATCTAAAAATGGAGGATTTTTGAATAAATGGGAATTATAAAACTAGCAACTTTAAAAAATAGTGATAAAGAGAAACGGTTATAGTTACATAGTAAATGGATAATAAAAACGCTCATAAAGTGAACCAACAATCAGTGGGAGGTTCTTTGATCACCACTGATTATTAGTACCGGAAGGGGGGAACCTAAGAGTTCCTCGAACGAATTGGGATTTAAGTACCGCGATTCTCCTTAGAAGTTTTTAGTATGACCTCAACTCTTGAAGGGGAGCGTATGTAGCTTACATTCGGGTTAAACACGTACTTATGAAAAGTTCATGATTAGTCCTCATCGCTATTTGAACTGATTTTTTTCTAATCACTTTTCACTTACAAGAAAATACTTTATTATATAATTACATGACTATGTAGTATAATGAATTGCTCGCAGGTTCAACTAGAATAGAACAGCTGTGTACCTCATAACTCTATTCAAAGGAGCATTTTATGACGAAAACAGAGTGGTACCTTGAATACGAAATTCAAATTAATCGGCCGGGTTTGCTTGGAGACATATCGTCCTTACTCGGTATGCTGAGGATCAATATCATTATGATTAATGGGGTGGAAGATGCTAAGCGAGGAATGCTACTTTTATCCAAAGATGATGAAAATATAACACGATTAAAATCAATTCTGCAAACGATGGATACCATTAAAGTAACAAAGCTGAGACAACCAAAGCTTCGAGATAAAATGGCTGTACGTCACGGTAGATACATACACCGAGATGTCGATGATCGTAAAACGATTCGTTTTATTCGTGATGACTTAGGTCTGCTCGTTGACTTTATGGCGGAATTGTATAAAAAAGATGGACACAAATTAATTGGAATTCGTGGAATGCCGAGAGTAGGAAAAACAGAATCCGTAGTAGCAGCTAGTGTGTGTGCGAATAAGCGCTGGTTATTTGTTTCCAGTACACTTTTAAAGCAAACGGTACGTAGTAAACTCATTGAAGGTGAATACAATCCCAATAATGTCTATATTATTGATGGTATTGTCTCCACTCGTCGTGCAAATGAACAACATTGGCAGCTCATTAGAGAAGTTATGCAACTTCCTTCTATCAAAGTAGTGGAACATCCAGATGTATTTGTACAAATGACAGAATATAACATAGAGGATTTCGACTACATTATTGAACTAAGGAGTCATGAAGAGGAAGAGATCACATATGAGCCTGTCGAATCTCAGCAGTTCAGTCAAGAAAACGGATTTTCAATGTTTGATTTCTAAAATGGATGGTGTTGGAAATGCAAATTGGTGCAAGGCTAAAAGAAGCAAGGGAGGCACAAAACCTCTCTTTAGAAGAATTACAAGAGATGACAAAAATCCAGAAACGGTATTTGATTGCGATTGAAGAAGGGAATTTGCAGATTCTTCCTGGGAAATTTTATGCCCGAGCATTTATGAAAGAATACGCGAATGCTGTCGGGTTAGATCCGAATGAATTAATGGAAGAGTATAAAGAAGAAGTGCCAAAAACGGAAGAGCCGACAGAAGAACAGTATTCGCGTATACAACGCTCTCGAAAAAATCAGGAAAAGAGCACTTCTAATTTTTCATTGTTCCCTACGATTATCGTTGGTCTGCTCATAATCGGTATTATTGCAGTAGCCATTTTCTTTATCGCCCAAAATATGTCTGGGACAGAAAGCAAAGATCCGGTAGAACAAGATGGTAACAATGATATTGTTATCAAAGACGATAAAGGTAAGAATCAAGCAAATCAAGATAAGGCCAATGAAGAGAATCAGGACAACGAAGATGAACAAGGAAATGATCAGGATAAAAAAGCAACAAAAGAAGATACAAAAGAGCCTAAGTTTACTGTAGTGGAAGAAGGAGTAGGCAGTACACCTGAATCGACGGTTGCATTTTCTTATACAGGCGATGAAGTAAAGGCTACATTAGAAGCTACAGGAGATACATGGCTTGGTGTAAATGCTGATGACGGAGAAGCTCTCTTTGAAGAGAGTATGTTTAATGCGGAAAAATCACCACTCGAATTAGACCTTACTGGTAAAGAGCGCGTATTCTTTAAAATTGGTAATGCATCTGTATTAACCATCACCATAAATGGGGTAGAAATGGAATATCCAGTTGATCCAAACAATGTAAGGCAAAATATATGGATAGAATTAAAACAAGAAGCTGAATAATTGTTATGGACCCTTCCTTTCAACTGTTTGGAAGGGTCTATCCATTTTCAAGGAGGAAAAATCATGAATTTACCAAATAAATTAACATTATCTCGTATTTGTTTAATTCCTATTTTCATCATTTTAATGAGTGTTCCATTTTCATGGGGAAGCTGGCAGATAGGAGAAGCAGAATTACCGGTAACTCACTTTGTTTCTGCTGTACTGTTTATTGTTGCAGCTGCAACAGATTGGGTAGATGGTCACTATGCTCGAAAATATAATTTGGTTACTAATTTAGGAAAATTCCTTGATCCACTAGCGGACAAGCTGCTTGTTTCTGCTGCATTGATTATGCTGGTAGAGATGGGGGTAGCGCCAGCGTGGGTTGTCATTCTTATTATTAGCCGTGAATTTGCTGTTACAGGACTTCGTCTTGTTGCTGCTGGAGAAGGAATTGTGCTAGCTGCAGGCAGTATGGGTAAATTGAAAACAGCGACACAAATGGTTGCTATTGCGGTATTATTACTACATAATTTTCCATTTTCGTATCTAGGATTTCCGTTCGGTGAAATCATGTTATATATTAGTTTATTCTTTACAGTATTATCTGGGGCAGATTACTTTATTAAAAATTGGCATGTGATGAGGGATTCGAAATGACAAAGGATTTACAGGCTGAAATTGTTGCCGTTGGTACCGAACTTTTACTTGGTCAAATTGCCAATACAAATGCACAGTGGCTTTCCCAGCAATTGGCTAATCAAGGGGTCAATGTTTATCGCCATACTACTGTAGGCGACAACTTGCAGCGTGTGCAGGAAGCATTTAAGCAAGCCCATGAGCGCTCTGATATTGTTATTGTTACAGGGGGGCTTGGGCCAACAGAAGATGACTTGACAAGAGAAGCGTTTCAGCAATTGAGCCATATTCCGTTAGTACAACATCGGCCATCAATGGATAAGATACAAGCATATTTCGAAAAACAGCAAGCGGTGATGACGCCAAACAATCCGAAACAGGCGAGAGTATTTGAAGGCGCAACGGTTTGGCTTAATCCAGTAGGTATGGCTCCAGGGATGAAGCTTACATATGACAATTGCACGTGGATTTTCCTGCCAGGTGTTCCAAGAGAGATGAAAGCTTTAGTAAGGGAATATATGATACCTGCATTGCAACAATTACTTGGTAAAAAAGAAATGATTAAATCGATTGTTTTAAAATTCACTGGAATTGGTGAATCAAAACTAGAGCATGAGCTACAAGATATTATTCATGAACAAACGAACCCGACGATTGCACCACTTGCTCAAGAAGAGGGAATTGTTATTCGTCTAACAGCAAAAAGTGATACGCTTCAGCAGGCAGATCAACTATTAGAAGCTACAAAAGCTAAGATATTTTCAAGAGTAGGTAACTACGCTTATGGTGAAGATCATGAGACATTAGAAGGAAAAGTCGTAGGGTTACTAACCGAACAAGAACATACATTAGCGACTGCTGAAAGTTTGACTGGCGGAGCTTTCTCAGAGAAAATATCGACTGTTTCTGGTGCTTCCAGTGTCTTACAAGGAGGTATCGTTAGTTATACGAATAGGGTGAAGGAGCATGTGTTAGGTGTTCCCAAGAAGGTATTGGAAACAAAAGGGGCAGTAAGTAAGGAATGTGCTGAAGAAATGGCAATGCAAGTGGCTAATAAACTGTCTTCCTCTATTGGGATAGCCTTTACTGGGGTCGCTGGACCAATGGAAATGGAAGGGAAGAAAGTTGGTACCGTTTATATTGCCATTTACAATCCGACTGGCGTGTCGCTTGTGGAAAAATTTTTGTTTCAAGGTGACCGAAATTCTATTCGCCGGAGAACCGTTCTGAAAGGTCTTGAATTACTCTATCGGACGCTTAAATGAGATAATTTCGCACTATTGTTTCCGAGAAATTTTATTATCAATGCCTCATAGTTTGTTAACTTTCATTTTTGCACATATTTTCTAATTGAAAAATGGGAACGTTTATTCGATTTTTTGCTTGGCAAATAAAAGAAAAGCATGTATGATGGTACTAGATGATTAAAGGAGGGCGAAGTTTTGAGTGATAAAAAACAAGCTTTAGATATGGCGTTAAAACAAATAGAGAAGCAGTTTGGAAAAGGTTCCATCATGAAACTGGGAGAACAAGCTGAACAAAAAATAGCAACTATACCTAGTGGTTCACTAGCATTAGATGTAGCACTTGGAATCGGTGGATATCCAAAAGGTCGAGTTGTTGAAATATATGGTCCGGAATCGTCCGGTAAAACAACGGTAGCTTTACATGCAATTGCAGAAGCACAGCAACAGGGTGGACAAGCGGCCTTTATTGATGCGGAGCATGCGCTTGACCCAACATATGCACGCGCTTTAGGAGTGGACATTGAAGAACTATTACTCTCACAGCCTGATACAGGCGAACAGGCACTTGAAATCGCAGAAGCTCTTGTCCGCAGCGGAGCAGTTGACATTATTGTAGTGGATTCTGTTGCAGCACTTGTTCCAAAAGCAGAAATTGAGGGCGAGATGGGCGATTCCCATGTGGGGCTTCAGGCTCGTCTAATGTCCCAAGCATTGCGTAAATTATCCGGAGCTATTAATAAGTCAAAGACAACCGCAATCTTTATTAACCAAATCCGTGAAAAAGTCGGTGTTATGTTTGGTAACCCGGAAATTACTCCCGGCGGTCGTGCACTGAAATTCTACTCATCTGTGCGGCTTGAAGTGCGTCGTGCTGAATCATTAAAACAAGGGAATGATATGGTCGGGAACAAAGCGAGAATTAAAGTCGTTAAAAATAAGGTTGCTCCACCATTTAAGCAAGCAGAAGTAGATATTATGTACGGGGAAGGCATATCCAAAGAAGGCGAAATTTTGGATATTGGCTCTGATTTAGATATCGTGCAAAAAAGCGGTGCCTGGTATTCATATAATGAAGAAAGGCTTGGTCAAGGACGTGAAAACGCGAAGCAATTTTTAAAAGAGAATACCGATATGATGGCTGAAATTCATGCGGCAATCAGACAGCATTATAATTTAGATGACGAGCCGAATGAAGAAGAAGCCGAAGCATTCAGTCAGGAAAGTCTGGACGTATAATCGATCAACACCTTTTGCAGTAAGTGCAAGGGGTGTTTTTTACTACTGTTGTAGTACCGTTATGGACCAAGAAAAGGAAGTGAAATGAAAATGGGATATTTAAAATAGTGTGGAAATAGGATTACAAAGCCTCCTCAGGTTCCCTTGGTCAATGTTGTAAAGTCAAGCACCAAAGATATATTCATATTCTTGGAGTTACAGATGGTAATTGATAATTTATGACATATTCATAAATGGTCAATTACCTCCCTGTTTTAAAACATCTGTAAAGACACAACGATAATTTCTGAGTAAATATATTTCACCAATACCACGTCATTTTGGAGTTCTAAAATCTGCTAGTGCTTCAAGTCCAGGAACCCTAGTCATTAAAAATGCTTTAGTAACCCTATTTATATAATCAAATCCATTTTTGGAACATTACTTAAGAAATTTTCATCACAATGGGGTTGGATCCTTCACAAGCTTGTCCAAATTAATTTCTAAAAGTTGTCCTGCATGAACCAAACCACTTCCAAAACCGTACATAAGAACGCGATCTCCATTGTTGACTTTTCCCTCACGAATTCCGAGGTCTAGAGCTAAAGGAATGGTAGCAGCAGAAGTATTTCCAAAATCCTCTAAGCTATAAAGGTTTTTTTCTATAGGGTATGCTAATTTTTTGCTAGCACTATGAGGTATAAACCAATTAATCTGTTAAACTTGTTTGCGTTTTTTCTAATATTTGTCCAATACTATTAGGGACATTCCTTACTACCCAACGAAAAACTTCCCTGCCATTTTGTACAAGATATTGACTATCGATTAATTCAATATCATTTACTTTTTTTGACAGTCCCACACGATATACATGGTGGGCTCCTCTTCCATCACTACCTAGATGGAATCCAATGAAACTGTTTGATAGTTCATCCCTTTCAACCAATACCGCGCCAGCTCCATCACCAAATAAAACACATGTACTTCTGTCCGTATAATCGGTAATTTTTGATATTGTATCTGCTCCAATAACAAGTATCTTTTTGTGGAAGCCAGATGCAATATAGTTGTTTGCTGTATGTAATGCATAAATAAATCCTGCACACGCTGCACTTACATCTATGGCACCAGTATTTGGGATATTTAATCGATTCTGTATGATGCTGGCAACCGAGGGAAATGGAAAATCTGGTGTACTTGTTGCCACAATAATCATATCTACATCTTCGACGGTTTTATTATATCTTTGCATCATATCTTTTACGGCTAATACACATAAATCACTGGTAAATTCATCCGTACAAGCTATTCTACGCTCGTGAATTCCTGTTCTTTGTATGATCCATTCATTGTTCGTTTCGACCATTCGTTCAAGATCAATATTTGTTAATTTTTTTTGGGAACATACGTCCCAATGGATGTTATTCTTGCTCCTAACATATAAGGATCACCTCTAAATGATTTATTATCAGATATTAGTACTTAGTATTAATTCTAACATTTTATAGTAGTATAAATCAATTTAAAACAAAATGCTTACTTTAAAGCGTTGACTACAGAAGGGGCTATTAACGGAACAATACCATTTTCAACCATATTTCATTCATCTATCTTTTAGTTGAAGAGAGTTTTCTTATTCAACTAACAAACGGTTTAAGTTGTTTTTAAAGTGTAACCTTATTTTGCTCGTAGCGCCCTGTGCCTATTTGAATTTTTAGTTACTATTCGAGATTTATCACGATTATCCGATATAGCGCTATATGAAAATGGAATATTTTTAAAACTATTCAACGCAAAAGATTGATTCTCTGGAATCTAAAACATTCTAATTGCGTTTTTATTTTACTAAGATAACTGCAAGGAAGTGAACTTTCATTTTAAGTCTTTCGTCAATTTAAGAATGATAACTTTATCTTTTTACCAGTATCTTGCATGAAGTTGTGACGTTTCCTTGACATTCTTCGGCTACACAATTAAAATTAAATTTGTATAACTTTATCATTTGTATGATATATTGTATGGTTATTTAACGCATTGAAACTTTTACATGCCGACAATAATTGATGTACAACTTTATAGCAAGAGGAGGTGAAATCATGGACAGTCTAATGCTCATCTCCATTTTGCTTGTAATCCTAATCGTCGGTATTGTTGTTGGTTATCTGATTCGTAAATCTATTGCTGAAGCAAAAATTTCAAGTGCTGAAACATTGGCTAAACAAATTGTTGATGAAGCACATCGAAATGCGGAAGCTTCTAAGAAAGAGGCCCTTCTTGAAGCGAAGGATGAAAATCATAAACTTCGACAGCAGACAGAGGATGAACTTCGGGAACGACGTAACGAAGTTCAAAAACAAGAAAATCGTCTGATGCATAAAGAAGAAAATTTGGACAAGAAAAGTGAATCGTTAGATCAGCGAGAGCTTAATTTAGAAAAGAGGGAACAGTCGTTAGCAGACAAACAACAACAAATTGAAGAAATGGAAAGCAAAGTGGAAGCTATGATAAAAGAGCAGCAAACGGAGCTTGAACGCATTTCGGGATATACAACAGATCAGGCTAGACAGATTATTTTAGAACGAATAGAACAAGAAGTTGCACATGAATCTGCTTTAATTATCAAAGAGGCAGAAAATCGCGCCAAAGAAGAAGCAGATAAAAAAGCTAAAAGCATTCTTTCGTTAGCATTACAGCGTTGTGCTGCTGACCACGTTGCTGAAACAACGGTATCCGTTGTTAACCTTCCAAATGATGAAATGAAAGGACGTATCATTGGACGTGAAGGACGAAACATAAGAACGTTAGAGACGTTAACTGGAATTGACTTAATTATCGATGATACTCCAGAAGCAGTTATATTATCAGGATTTGATCCAATTCGAAGAGAAACCGCCCGTCTGGCATTAGAAAAACTCGTACAGGATGGCCGTATCCACCCTGCGCGTATTGAAGAGATGGTTGATAAAGCAAGACGTGATGTGGATGATCATATCCGGGAGATTGGTGAAGAAACAACGTTTGAAGTAGGAGTGCATGGCTTACATCCAGATTTAATTAAGATTCTTGGTCGTTTAAAATATCGTACAAGCTATGGTCAGAATGTGCTAAAGCATTCTACAGAAGTAGCTTATCTAGCCGGTTTGCTTGCTGCTGAACTTGGTGAAGACGAAATGTTAGCAAGAAGAGCTGGACTGCTTCATGATATAGGTAAAGCAATCGATCATGAGGTAGAAGGTAGTCACGTGGAAATTGGTAAAGAACTTGCAATGAAGTACAAAGAGCATGAAGTTGTTATCAATTCCATTGCTTCTCACCATGGCGATGAAGAACCTACTTCCATAATCTCTGTACTCGTAGCTGCTGCTGATGCGCTATCTGCAGCTAGACCTGGTGCAAGAAGCGAGACACTAGAAAATTATATTAAACGTTTAGAAAAGCTGGAAGAGATTTCTGAGTCGTTTGTTGGTGTAGAAAAATCATTTGCAATTCAAGCTGGTAGAGAGATCCGAATTATGGTAAAGCCAGATGAAATTGACGATGTAGAATCCGTTCGAATTGCTCGAGATATACGTAAGAAGATTGAAGGCGAACTGGATTATCCTGGACATATTAAAGTTACTGTGATTCGAGAAACACGAGCAGTTGAATATGCAAAATAAAAAGTGGTCTAAGGACCGCTTTTTATTTTGACATTCTTTCCTTAATATGAAAAACTGAGAATACGTTAATAGTTAGGATGAGACAAACATGAGAATATTATTTATTGGAGATGTAGTGGGTTCTCCTGGTAGAGAAATGGTACAAACCTATTTGCCAAAGTTGAAAGAGAAGTATCGACCCAACCTTACCATCGTAAACGGAGAAAATGCTGCTTCAGGAAAAGGAATAACCGAAAAAATATATAAGCAGCTATTAGGATGGGGCGCACAAGTAGTAACGATGGGGAATCACACATGGGATAAAAAGGAAATCTATGATTTTATCGATGAAGCGAATAAAATGATCCGTCCCGCAAACTTTCCAGATAACAACCCTGGGAAAGGGATTGCCTATGTCAATATCAATGGCGTTGAAGTAGCTGTAATTAGTTTGCAAGGGAGAACCTTTCTGCCGCCAAGTGATGATCCGTTTTCAAAAGCTGATATATTAATCAAGGAAGCACAACAACGGACAAATATAATTTTTGTTGACTTCCACGGAGAAGCAACAAGTGAGAAACAAGCATTTGGCTGGTACGTAGACGGCAGAGTAAGCGCTGTTATTGGCACACACACACATACTCAAACGGCTGATGAGCGTATTTTGCCAGGAGGCACAGCCTATTTGTCTGATGCGGGTATGACAGGGCCGTATGACGGCATTCTTGGCGTAGATAGAGAAGCAGTAATTCAGCGCTTTCTGACATCGATGCCAGTTCGATTTGAAGTCCCAAAACAAGGAAGAACACAATTGAATGGTTGTTTCATTACGATTGATGATCAATCAGGAAAAGCAACGAAGATCGAACGCATTCTTATTAATGAAGACCATCCATTTTTGTAAACCTTGTTACGACCGGTAACATCTGCCTTTTACGTGTTACTACGTGAAACGGAGGAGGATCAAAGAGGGATTCAGCGAAGAGGACGATTCTCTTTAGCTAACATTGTAGTAGGGAGGAAATCTCCTCCTGGAGGAAGTTTCATTTAACACTTTCTGTAAGGTAAAATGAATGACCAAATGGTACTAAAAACAAAATATAGTCAAAATGTTGAGGATAGATTATTTGAATGTTAAGAATTATTAATGCATAATAGGGGTAATAAGCTAACATCTCCAAGAATATAGTATAAGTATAACTAGAATAGTTTAATGAAGGAGGTACTAGTGGTGGAAGTATTAAAAGTGTCAGCAAAATCAAATCCAAATTCAGTAGCGGGTGCACTTGCGAATGTGCTAAGAGAACGTGGCTCAGCAGAAATTCAGGCTATTGGAGCTGGTGCATTAAACCAGGCTGTAAAGGCAGTAGCAATTGCTAGAGGATTTGTTGCACCTAGTGGCGTAGACCTTATTTGTATTCCGGCTTTTACAGATATTATAATTGATGAAGAAGAACGTACGGCAATTAAATTAATTGTAGAGCCTAGATAATCGCTATTATGAAAAATGTTTACTATGTGTTGCGCATTTGCGCAGCACTATTTTTATATCGCTCACCAATGCAGACGAGTTGCTCATCCAGTCGGGTTTGCCATATAGTAGACAATTTTAGAGAAACGCACTGTACTTTATCATATTGTAGAGGTTAGTCTGGATGTCTCGTATCAATGAAGCATGAATGCTTATTATGTAAAGAAAGAAGTAGTAGAACTATACCTTTCCTTTCCTCAATCAATCGTCTTCCTATCTGTTCATACTTTATTGCATAGCCATCTATTGTTTAATTTCAATATAGCATTTATAATAAATTAATGAGTGTAAACATGGTATTTAACAGAACACTAATCATTGATTCTAATGAAGCGTATAGCCAGTAAATGGTTACTTTGTTTTGCAGGAAAAGAAAGGAGTTTATCAATGAACGAGCAACAACGTAAACAACAAGCGCAAATTAAACAGGCAAATCCAACGGACGTAAAATCCGGTATGGATAATATGGAACGTATAAAAAATACGTCAAGTGAAGATTTAATTTCTAAATATTTTAAGACAACATATGAACCACCAAATTTGAATAAAGCACGCAAACGCGGACGAGATAAAGTAAATGTGCATTACGACTTTGCTATTCCAGAAGATATGGAAAATATTGGACAAGGAAAGAAGTTTTTAATTCGTACGTACGGCTGCCAAATGAATGAGCACGATACCGAGGTAATGGCTGGCATCCTTACAGAAATGGGCTATGCGTCCACTTCAGAAACAAATGAAGCTGATATTATCTTGTTGAATACGTGTGCAATCAGAGAAAATGCTGAAAATAAGGTGTTTGGTGAAATTGGTCATTTAAAAGCTTTGAAACGAGAAAAACCGGATTTAATACTCGGTGTTTGTGGCTGTATGTCCCAAGAAGAATCTGTAGTGAATCGCATATTGAAAAAGCACCAGCATGTGGATTTGATTTTTGGCACCCATAATATACATCGATTGCCTCATCTTGTGAAAGAAGCAATGTTTGGTAAAGAAAAGATTGTTGAAGTATGGTCTAAAGAAGGCGATGTGATTGAAAACCTTCCAAAAGCACGTAAAGGAAAAATAAAAGCTTGGGTTAACATTATGTACGGCTGTGATAAGTTCTGTACATATTGTATTGTTCCGATGACGCGCGGAAAAGAACGAAGCCGTCTTCCAGAAGATATCATCCAAGAGGTTCGCCACTTAGCTGCTCAAGGTTATAAAGAGGTAACATTATTAGGTCAAAACGTAAATGCCTACGGAAAAGATTTAGAAGGCATGACTTACGGTTTAGGAGACTTAATGGATGAGCTTCGCAAAATCGATATTCCAAGAATTCGCTTTACGACCTCACACCCAAGAGACTTTGATGATCGTTTAATCGAAGTTTTAGCTAAGGGTGGCAATCTGTTAGATCATATCCATTTACCGGTTCAATCAGGTAGCAGTGAAATTCTGAAGAAAATGAATCGGAAATATACCCGAGAATCCTATTTAGAACTCGTAAGAAAGATTCGTGCTGCAATGCCGAATGCGACGTTAACGACAGATATTATTGTAGGCTTTCCTAATGAAACGGAAGAGCAGTTTGAAGAAACGATGACTTTAATGGAGGAAGTAGGCTTTGAAGCTGCCTATACATTTATTTATTCGCCACGTGAAGGCACGCCAGCAGCTCGTAAAAAAGATAATGTGCCAGAAGAAGTGAAAAAGCAACGACTCTATCGCTTAAATGAGCTTGTTAACAAACAATCTGCGGCGTCTATGAAGAAGTATCAAGACCAGGTCGTAAAAGTACTTGTAGAGGGAGAAAGTAAAAAAGACCCAGATGTATTAGCAGGGTATACAGAAAGAAATAAACTTGTTAATTTTAGAGGACCAAAGTCTGCAATTGGGCAGATTGTAGATGTAAAAATAACAGAAGCAAAAACTTGGTCTTTAGATGGTGTAATGGTCGAAAATACAATAGGGGTGGAATAATGATGGCAGAATATACACGTAAACAAGTGCTCGATGAAGCAAAAAGACTTGCCAATATGCTAGCAAATACAGAAGAAATTGAGCGCTTTAAGCAAGTCGAAGCGAAAATAAATGAAAATAAAAAGGTCCAGCGATTAATTACTAAAATTAAAGCTTTACAGAAACAAGCTGTTAATCTACAGGCTTATGAAAAGCATGAAGCTTTAAAAAAAGTAGAGGAACAACTGGATATCTTTCAAGAAGAAATTGACGCTATTCCTGTAGTACAGGAATTTAAAGAGACCCAAGTCGTTGTCAATGATGTCTTGCAGTTAATTACAGCTACGATTGCAAGAGAAGTTACGAACCAAGTGATCGAATCTACAGGCGGCGATTTATTATCCGGAGAAACAGGGTCGAAAGTAAGAACGAAATCAGGCTGTAGCCATTAATGAGAAGGACAGTGGATGTTATAATCCCTGTCCTTCTCTACATTTGAACGAAGCCAATTGCCATCCGTTTATCCCATATATAAGGTGCTGTAAGACTCCCGCTTCAAGAGTTGGATATCTGTACTGCAGCAAGTCTAAGTGAGAAATAGCAGCAGCTAAATGCCCGATTCGTTCCTCTAACAATCAGTAGGGGATGAAGAAACCCCCACGGATGGAAGCTTCATCTTATATGCTTTTACCTATTCCTTTTCTATTTTTCCTGACCCACTATGCACTTTAGGTATTTGTCTTGCATAAAATGACTATGAAAAAAGAGGAGGTAAAAGTAATTATGTCTTTTTTAGAAAAAGAATATAGAGAGATCATAACGAAAGCGGTTTGTGGTAAAGGTCGTAAGTTCTCACAAGCAACCCATTCCGTCACACCATCACATAGACCTTCAAGTATACTAGGTTGTTGGGTAATTAATCATCTGTATAACGCAAAGATAAAATCAAAAGATACCGTAGAAATAAATGGCAGCTATGAAATTAATATTTGGTATTCGTATAATGACAATACAAAAACAGAAGCTATCACGGAGCGAGTAACATACAGTGACAAAGTACCATTGTCAGTCAAAGACGAAAATTGCCTGAACGATGATTTTGATGTTATTGCCAAAGTTATTCAACAGCCCAATTGCTTGAATTGTACAATTGAGAACAAAGGGCATAAGATAGCGGTAGAGATTGAAAGAGAGTTTATTGTCCAAATTATTGGTGATACGAAAATTGCAGTTCGTGTAGATCCAAAGCGGGAACATGTAGATGATGACGATGATGAAGTTTGGGATGTAGAGCTGACGGATGATGAGCTGGAAGAAGTAGAGCCAGACTTTTTAAATAAAGATTAACCAGATTACGAGGAGAGGCTTCCTCGTAATCTTTTTCTTTCTAGTGCGGATTCAAATGTTTCGAATTTCTTCCTACGATAATCTACAGCAGCTCAAATCTAAAGGAAGGTCGACTAAAAATGGGCTCGCTGCATAATGTCGCACATCTGTTGCAGGGGCGAGTGAGATATTCTTCAAAAAACTGCTTATAGTACTGAAACATGATGCGAAAAACGGCTTCTAAATTTCCAATTCATTTGACTATCTTTTAAAGGGATGAAAATTTCACCTAATCTCGTTAGACCTACAAGTTTATACGTCATTTATCAAGTGCTTTCGCTTTTTCCCAATTTTGTTTACAATCATCATACTAAATTTTGAAGCAACAAGCGCTTCAAAAAGAATTCATGGGATAGACATACTATTGGATTAATCGAAAGTAAAGCTGAATGTGTGCTATAATAGCAGAAGAATATTTTACGGTTTTTTTGGAGGACAAAACATGGCAAAGCAAACACCAATGATGAAACAATATCTTAGCATAAAAGAAGCATATAAGGATGCATTCCTATTTTTTCGCTTAGGCGATTTTTATGAACTGTTTTTTGATGATGCGGTTCAAGCTGCAAGGGAGCTGGAGATTACACTAACAAAACGGGATTCAGGTAGTCCGAACCCTATCCCTATGTGCGGTGTTCCATATCATTCTGCTGAAAATTACATAAAAACCTTAATAGAAAAAGGCTATAAAGTAGCTATTTGTGAACAAGTGGAAGACCCGAAAACAGCCAAAGGTGTAGTAAAGCGGGAAGTGATTCAATTAATTACACCTGGTACAGTGATGGAAAAGACGATGCTAAACGAAAAAGAGAATAACTATATTGCTAGTTTGTCTCATTTTGATACGAGCTATGTTCTTGTCTATAGTGATTTGTCTACGGGAGAAAATCAGCTGGTAGTTATTGAAGATGGTTGGGACGGCGTGATTCACGAATTATACAATCAACCTATTAAAGAAATTGTTGTCTCGTCTCAATTGCCTGAGGACTTACAAAAACAGTTGAAATCGAGGCTGCATGTTACTCTTTCGTATCAGGACGAGGTTACGTTCAATGCGGAATATCGGAATTTATGCGAAAATCTCCATGATGAAAAACTATTAACGGCATTTAGCAGATTATTAAATTATATACAGCATACCCAAAAGCGCTCGCTCGATCATATGCAGCAAGCAAAAGTGATAGCACTTCAGCATCATTTATCCTTAGATATGTATTCCAAGCGTAATTTAGAGCTTACAGAAACATTAATAAAAAAGGAAAAGTATGGCAGTTTACTATGGGTGCTTGATAAGACAGTTACGGCAATGGGGTCGAGAATGTTAAAAAAATGGCTAGAACGGCCACTTTTAAATGCTCGCGAAATTGAGAAGCGACTTAATATTGTGGAAGGGTTTTATAGTCAGTTTATGGAACGGGATGAATTAAGAGAAACGTTAAAATCGGTTTATGACTTAGAAAGGCTTGCTGGAAGAATTGCATTTGGTAATGTAAATGCACGTGATCTGCAACAACTTAAAAGCTCTCTACAAAAGATTCCAGCCTTAAAACAGCTTTTACTACAATTTTCCCAGCCAGAAATGCGGCAATTAGCTAAGCAAATTTATATCGATCCAAAGATTGTAGATATACTTCAAACAAGTATTGTAGAGGACCCGCCGATCTCGATAAAAGAAGGCGGAATTATTAAAGATGGATATAACGAGCAACTAGATACGTATCGAGATGCTTCTAGAAATGGTAAGCAGTGGATTGCTGAGCTCGAACAAAAAGAAAAGCAAGCAACAAATATTAAATCATTAAAAATTGGTTATAATCGTGTATTCGGTTATTATATCGAAGTAACAAAAGCCAACTTGCATTTGCTTCCTGAAGGACGCTACGAAAGAAAACAAACGTTAACGAATGCTGAAAGGTATATTACACCAGAGCTAAAGGAAAAGGAACAGCTAATTTTAGAAGCGGAAGAAAAAAGTGTTGAATTAGAATATCAATTATTCATTGAAATTCGTGAGCAGATGAAGACGTATATTCCTGAGTTACAACGGTTAGCAGAAGTGGTGAGCTATGTGGATGTGCTACAAGGGTTTGCAACCGTTAGTGAGTCCAATAATTATGTTCGCCCTACATTTGATCGCAAGAAATTGCGCATTAAACAGAGCAGGCATCCGGTTATTGAGCAAGTCATGGATGACGGAACGTTTGTACCTAATGATATTGCATTAGATGAGCACAGTCATATTTTATTAATTACAGGACCTAATATGTCAGGGAAAAGCACGTACATGCGCCAATTAGCGTTGACTGTCATTATGGGGCAAATAGGCTGTTTTGTGCCATGTGAATCTGCACAGCTTCTCATTTTCGATCAAATATTTACACGAATTGGGGCGGCAGATGATTTAGTTGCTGGTCAAAGTACATTTATGGTGGAAATGTTAGAAGCGAATCATGCGATAGCCAATGCGACCGAGCAGAGTTTGATATTATTTGACGAGATCGGGCGGGGGACGAGCACATACGATGGAATGGCGTTGGCGCAAGCGATTATTGAGTATATTCATAATCATATTCAAGCAAAGACGTTGTTCTCGACGCACTATCATGAATTAACGGATCTAGCTAACACATTGCCTAATTTAAAAAATATTCATGTTAGGGCGGAAGAACACGAGGGAAATGTTGTATTTCTTCATCAAATTAAAGATGGACCTGCTGATCAAAGCTATGGTATTCATGTAGCGAAGCTTGCTAATTTACCGTCAAGCTTAATCACTCGTGCTAGTAAAATATTAATGGAACTCGAAGGCACTAGTCAATCTGAAGCTGAAACGAAGGCAGAGCAAGCAGCATCTACCGAACAAACTGGGCAGCTATCTTTCTTTACGGAGGAAAAACAGCAACATCAACCAGTGTCAAAATCAAATAATCATGACGATAAAGTAATACAAGAACTAAAAGACTTAGATTTATTTACTTTGACCCCGTTGGATGCGATGAACGTTTTGTATCAATTACAGAAAAAGGCTCGTAAATAGTTGAATTGCTTTATCCTTAGCGTGACATCATGATGTATGGTGGTAGTATTTCCAATCCGTAAATAAAACAGACGACGTTGAACCGAAATTTTGCAGTAAAGGAGTTGTTTGCATGCGTATTATGCAAATGCCGGATGCACTCGCTAATAAAATTGCAGCTGGAGAAGTTGTGGAGCGGCCAGCATCGGTTGTAAAAGAGTTGGTAGAAAATAGCATCGATGCAAACAGCACATGGGTTAAAATCGATATAAAAGAAGCGGGATTACAGGAGATTAAAGTGACAGACAATGGAGACGGCATGTTAGAAGAAGATTGCGAAACGGCATTCTTACGCCACGCGACAAGTAAAATAAAAAATGAGACAGATTTATTTCATGTTCGTACACTTGGTTTCCGTGGCGAGGCGCTTGCCAGTATAGCTTCTGTTAGCAAACTAACTGTCCAAACATCTACTGGAGAGCATGCAGGTACTAGTTTAAGCTTAGAAGGTGGTAAACTGATCCAAAAACAGAAATCAGCAGCGAGAAAAGGGACCGAAATAACTGTGAGCGAGTTGTTTTATAATACGCCTGCACGTTTAAAGTACATGAAAACCATTCATACGGAATTAGGGCATATTACAGATTTGTTAAATCGCCTAGCGTTATCCCATCCAGAAGTAAGGTTTGAAGTGACACATAATGGAAAGGGAATCTTTAAAACAGCAGGAACAGGAGATTTATTACAAGTCATTTCCCAAGTATATGGAATGAACGTAGCGAAGCAAATGCTGCCGGTGAACCATGAAACGCTTGACTTTTCCATAACTGGTTACATTGCCAAACCGGAAGTAACCCGAGCTTCTAGAAATTATATGTCGACGATTATTAACGGAAGATATATAAAAAGTATTGCTTTAAACAAAGCGATTACCCAAGGGTATCATACTCTGTTGCCAATTGGGCGTTCTCCTATTGTTGTTCTTGCTATTCAAATGGATCCAATTTTAGTTGATGTCAATGTGCATCCAACAAAATTGGAAGTGCGCTTCAGCAAAGATAAGGAGTTATTTCAAGCGATTGAACAAACTATTAAGGATACGTTTCGAGCAGAAACCTTAATTCCTGAAATAGAACGAAAGCCTACACCTAAACCGAAGTCGTATCAAAATAGCTTTGATTTTACACCATTAAACGCAGAACCGTCTAATAAGCAGTGGAACTATCCTGCTGGCGTTCGCGAGCCCGGTGTTGCAAATAAATCTGCGGCAGACCTGAATAAAGATCTCTTGAAGCAGGAAAATGTTTATGAGACCACCGGCGACGAAGAGATAGAACCTTACTCCGTGCAGCGTACAGAAATGCAGCAAATGCACGAACAAACAGATACAGATGAGCGAACAAATACAAATGAACAAACAGCGGAACAAGTGAAAACAGAACAAGCTGCCCCACGCGTTCCCATAATGTATCCAATTGGGCAATTACAAGGTACTTATATATTAGCGCAGAATGAAAATGGGTTGTATATGATTGACCAGCACGCTGCACAAGAGCGTGTAAAGTATGAATTTTTCAAGCGAAAGCTAGGTCAGCCGATGAATGATTTACAGCAGCTATTCATTCCGCTAACGTTTGAATTTTCCAAGGAAGAGGCAATCTGGGTTGAAGCATATAAAGAAACGTTACAAGCTGCAGGACTATTCTTTGAAGCGTTCGGTCAGCAAACGTATGTTGTTCGCTCACACCCGAGTTGGTTCCCTGCTGGTCAAGAAGAAGCTATTATCCGTGAAATGGTCGAACAGGTTATGAAAGATGAGAAAATTGATGTAGAAAAAATTCGTGAAGAAGCTGCGATTTTAATGTCTTGTAAACGATCCATTAAAGCAAATCATTATTTGAATCACGATGAAATGACGCAGCTATTGGAACATTTGAGGCAAACGACAGATCCGTTTACTTGTCCACATGGAAGACCGATTATAGTTCATTTTTCAACCTATGAATTGGAGAAAATGTTTAAACGGGTTATGTAATATGTATAAAACAGCTTCCATTTTGCCATACTATGGAAAAATGGAAGAGGTGCGTGTACAGTGGAGAATCAACAACTCATTAATTTTCTAAATCAATTGCTTTCCAATCAATTTGTGCTATATGTGAAGTTACATCGATATCATTGGTTTATTCAAGGAAGAAATTTCTTTTCTCTTCATGAGCAGTTTGAAAATATGTATGTGGAGGTAGCTGACGATATCGATGAAATAGCCGAGCGTATTTTAATGATTAATGGTAAACCTTTAGCTACAATGGTAAAATATTTGAAAGAAGCAACACTGGAAGAAGCAAGTGCCGATGATGAAGAACAGGAAATTATCCAGCAGCTGCTTCATGACTTACAACAAATGACAACGGAAATTCAAAAGGAAGGGTTACCAAAAGCCGTGAAACTGGAAGACAGTCCTACGGAAGATTTGCTTATCGGCTTACAAGGTAAGCTTGAAAAATATATTTGGATGCTAAAAGCATATTTAAAAAAGTAACGTAGTCAAATTAGGGGAATATGAATGAAAAATAAAGTCATTGCTATTGTTGGACCAACTGCGGTAGGCAAAACAAAGTTAAGTATTGAGATAGCGAAACATTATGATGGTGAGATTATTAGCGGGGATTCCATGCAGATATACAAAGGTATGGATATTGGTACTGCGAAGGTCACTTCTGATGAAATGCAGGGGGTCCCCCATTATATGATTGATTTGAAACATCCGGATGAATCGTTTTCGGTTGCAGATTTTAAGCAGTATGTTGCACATTACATAGAAACGATTTCAGCCAAACATAAGCTCCCGATATTAGTTGGCGGAAGTGGTCTATACGTACAGGCTGCCCTTTACAACTATAACTTTTCAACGTATCAGCGCAATGACGAAGTGGTTGCAAAACTTAATAAAGAAATAGAGACAAACGGCATAGAACCTTTGTATAAACGGTTACAAGCATTGGATCCGCTACAGGCTAAAAAAATCCATCCGAACAATCATCGTCGTGTAGTACGAGCATTAGAAATCTATGAAACAACAGGAAAACGAATGTCAGACTACGAGCAACAGCAAAATAAACAGTCACCATATCATTTGAAAATCATTGGATTACAAATGAATCGAGCTGAACTTTATGAACGGATTAATCAGCGTGTAGATATTATGATAGACAAAGGGCTTGTGGAAGAGGTTTATCGGTTGTATAAGTGTGGTTATGCGAATGAACAATCCATGCAAGCAATTGGATATAAAGAATTTATTCCCTATTTCACCGGGGAAATATCATTAAATGAAGCGATTGCTACATTAAAGCAAAATTCAAGAAGGTATGCCAAAAGGCAATATACTTGGTTTCGCAATAAAATGGATGTAGCTTGGTATGATGTTTCATCTGGAACCATTGATGAAAAATTAAGAAATATTTTAGCTGATCTTGCAGGATTTACTCAGAGCTAGGTCGAACTAATTATAATATAGATAGAAATGAGGAGGAAGTAGAATGGCACAATCTGTGAATATTCAAGACCAATACTTGAATCAGCTTCGGAAAAACCGTATTTCTGTAACAGTTTTTTTAACAAATGGATTTCAGTTAAGAGGGGTTATTAGAGGATTTGATAATTTTACGGTTTTAATTGAGACGGATGGCAAGCAGCAATTAATTTTTAAACATGCAATTTCTACCTTTTCACCAGCCAAAAACGTCGAGCTGGAAAAGGAGTAAACATAAAAAGCGGGTGCATGCGTGCACTCGTTTTTTCATCGTATAGGAAACTATAAAATGAGGTGCTTGTGGATAACGAAATAACCGACTAGTCACGTCCGGCGCAAGCGCCCAGCAACTATGCGACTTTAGAAATGCGCCCTACGATAAGGCCTCATCGGTTCGCGGCAAAGAGGAAGGTCGACTAAAACCGGGCTTGCCGTCCGACGTCGGCATACCCCTGTTTTAGTGGCATGATTCCTAAATCTTTAGTTGATTCGTTCCATTCGCTACGTTGCTAAACGGGCGCTTCCCGCCTTTGTTCTCGTCTAAAATGGGCAAATGTCACACCTTTTTATTTGTAGCGTATACTAATGTAACTGAGGGGTGATAATATGGAAACACAATTAATAAGCAATCGAAACGGGCAAGTAAATATTATTTTAAAGGAGAAAAGCACCTCCCATTTGGCGTATACAGACCAACGAGTATCGAAAAAGAAAAATCCATTTAATCATATTGATGAAGCATTTGCTTCGTTTGTAGGTATGAAGCAACTAAAAGAACGAATTAAAGAAATTTATGCAACGGTTGTAATCAATGAAAAGCGAAAAGAGCTTGGCCTTATGAATCACCAGCAAGTATTGCATATGCTGTTTAAGGGGAATCCAGGTACAGGTAAGACAACAGTTGCAAGAAAGCTGGCTAAGCTATACTATGATATGAATCTTCTCTCCAAAGGGCATTTTATTGAAGCGGAACGGGCAGACTTAGTAGGTGAATATATAGGCCAAACAGCTCAAAAAACACGTTCCATTGTGCAAAAAGCACAAGGTGGCGTTTTATTTATTGATGAAGCCTATTCATTAGCACGTGGCGGTGAGAAAGATTTCGGCAAAGAAGCAATTGATACATTAGTAAAGCATATGGAAGATCATCAGCACGATTTTGTATTAATCCTAGCCGGCTATCCTTACGAAATGGAACGATTTTTGACATTGAACCCTGGGTTAGAATCCAGATTTCCGTTTATTTTGGATTTTCGTGATTATGAAGCGGGCGAATTACTATCGATTGCGAAACGGATGGCTACAGACCGTGAATACCAGCTTACTAGAGATGCGGAGCTGGAATTAAAAGCCCATTTAATTAAAAAAACGCGTGCGTACAACCGAAATTTTTCCAATGCCCGCTATGTTCGTAATATTATTGAAGCCGCTATCCGTATGCATGCAGTGAGATTACTGGAAAAGGAGCATTTTTCAGCAGACGATCTTATTTACTTAACGATTAAAGACTTGCAATTAAAACCAAATTAGCATACTTATACAATTTTATGTATGGATGTGATACAGAGGGGAGCTGTCACATTGGTGAATGCCCCTCTCTGCTTATAGGTGGAAAACCTTATTTATGAAGCTTTCCTCCTCTCTTTGTAGTAATTAGATAGATTACTGGCATTCATGTTGAATAGTTCCCTTAAAATGATACTGTTACCTAAAATAGAATTATTGTTCGAAAAAATAAGCTCCATTATGAAAAAACTTTGTTGTTGGGCATTTGCTGAGTGATTTGATATGATAGGTGGGGAAGATCGCAATTAGGAAAAGAAAGAGGTTCTGTTTGTGGCAAACGAAAAAGTAATAATAATAGCAGTAAAGCAACAAAAACAGACTAACGTTCATTTTGAATCTTCACTTGCGGAATTACAATCATTAAGTAATACTGCTGGTGGAGATGTCGTTCAAATATTTACTCAAAACAGAGAAAAAATGAACCCTGCTACATACCTTGGTTCTGGAAAAATAGAAGAAATAATAACTTCCGTTCAGGAAAATGATGTAGATTTAGTAATTGCCAATGATGAGCTTTCACCTATCCAACTTCGCAATTTAAGCATAGCATTAGGAGTCCGAATGATTGATCGCAGCCAATTGATCTTAGATATTTTCGCTCAGCGGGCTCGAACGAAAGAGGGGAAATTACAAGTAGAACTGGCTCAGCTGGAATATTTACTGCCAAGGCTACGGGGCCAAGGGACGGAATTATCCAGACTAGGAGGGGGAATTGGAACGAGGGGACCAGGTGAAACAAAGTTGGAAACAGATCAACGCCATATCCGCAGACGAATCCATGACATAAAACAGCGTTTGCAAACGGTAGTTAAACAGCGGGAACAATACCGTAAACGAAGAAAGACAAATGATGTAGTGCAAATTGCTATTGTTGGTTACACCAATGCAGGCAAATCAACGCTGTTTAACCGACTTACCAACAGTGATTCATTAGAGGAAGACCAACTGTTTGCGACACTTGATCCACTGACAAGGCAGATTCAATTACCCTCTGGCATGAAAGTATTAATTACGGATACAGTCGGATTTCTGCAAGATTTGCCTACATCTTTGATTGCTGCTTTTAAGTCGACCTTAGAAGAAGTGACAGAAGCTGACTTTCTCATCCATATGGTTGATGGCTCTCATCCGGATTTAAATCAGCAGCAGGATACCGTTTTACGTTTATTAAAAGAGCTTCAAGCTGATACAATTCCAATGCTCACTGTCTATAATAAGAAGGATCTATTCGAACAGGATGTTATTCCAATGAATCACCCATATATGTTTATGACTGCACATCGTGAAGCAGATATACAGCAGCTACTACGTAAAGTAGAAAATCTGTTAAAAGCGGAATGGCAATTTTATTCTTTGTCCCTTTTGCCAGACCAAGGGAAATTATTGCAGCAATTAGAGCAAGATACCATTATCGAATCAAAGCTATTTCTTGAGGAAAAACAAGTATACAAGATAAAAGGATATATGCGAAAAGATATCCCATTAAATCGACTATTAGAGGAGTAACTACATGATAGACCAACTAGCAAAACAAGCAGAAGAGGATTGTAAACATCAACATGCAAAGATTAATGCAGTGGTTGAGAAAAACCAAAGGCGTGTATTGCAAGCATTTCAAAATCACCGCGTAAGTGACAGCCATTTTCAGTCAACAAGTGGTTATGGGTATGACGATTTGGGACGCGAAGTACTGGAAAATGTTTATGCTACGGTGTTTGGTGGGGAAGATGCATTAGTTAGACCGCAAATTGTTTCTGGTACGCATGCGATTACAACGTCGCTGTTTGGTATTTTACGACCTGGAGATGAACTATTGTACATTACCGGGAAGCCTTACGATACATTGAAGGAAGTAATTGGTATTCGAGGAAGAGCAGCAGGTTCTTTACGTGATTTTCGTATTAGTTATCAGCATGTAGAATTATTAGAGGATGGAGCGATCAATTTTCAAGCAGTAAAGCAAGCGATGAATGAGAATACTAAAGTAATTGGCATTCAGCGTTCCAAGGGATATGACGATAGACCATCGTTTACAATTGCAGAAATAAAAGAAATGGTGAACTTTGTTAAATCCATTTATTCTGATGTAATTGTATTTGTTGATAATTGCTATGGCGAATTTGTCGAGGAACTCGAACCGCCACATGTAGGTGCGGATTTAATCGCTGGTTCCTTAATAAAAAATCCTGGCGGTGGAATTGTCCGAGCAGGTGGTTATATTGTTGGAACAGAAGCTTTAGTCCAGCAATGTGCCAATCGCTTAACTGCGCCTGGACTTGGTAAAGAGACAGGCGCAACATTTCATGTTTTACAGGAAATGTTTCAAGGCTTTTTCCTTGCTCCTCATATTGTCGGTGAGGCTCTTAAAGGTGCGGTATTTACTTCAAGACTTATGGAATTGGCTGGATATACAACATCGCCACATTATGAGGTAAACCGTACAGATTTGATTCAATCTGTCACGTTTTTGGACAGGCAAGAAATGATTACATTTTGCCAAGCAATACAAGAGAACTCACCAGTAAACGCTTATGTAAAACCGTATCCGAGTGAAATGCCAGGATATGAAGACGAAGTGATTATGGCAGCAGGAACATTTATTCAAGGCGCAAGTATTGAGTTATCTGCTGATGGACCGTTACGTCCTCCATATATCGCCTTTGTCCAAGGAGGTCTAACGTATGCACATGTGAAGATAGCTATTACGGAAGCACTGAGAAAGTTACAGCAAAGATGATGAAATAACAAGTTATAAATGGAAAGCCTAGTGCTCAAATGGAACCGAGCAACATGTGGAGAGACATAAGACTCCCAATGCTGGGAGCCTGAGGAGTATTAAAGGAGGATATCGGGTTAGAGTTTTCCGTAAACTATTACAATGTTTGATCCATGAAGTTTTAATTAGAACAAACCGATTTATCCTGTGTATAAGAGGTGCTGTAAGACGCTTCAGGAGTTGGATAATTTATACTGCTACAATCTAATTGGTAACAGCACCTAAATGCCCTGTTTCGTAAGGCTTTTATTAGGTATACCATTACGGCACTAACAAGCCGTGGGAGATGAATGAAAGCCCTACTGATTGAAGATTCACTTTATCCGCTCTGTTATTTATAGAATTTGGAGTGGCTATGTTTAGCTTAAACATGAGTAACAATAGTTTGGATAAATGCAGAAAGAACGAAAAGACCTATCTAGTTTCCAAATAGTAATATAAAATTTCATTGGATTATTCACGAATTTGTATCCGTAAATATTTTTAGCTTCAGGGGTTTTAAATAAAACAGTTAGCTGAGTTATTGAAGAAACTCGCCATTAAAAAACTACTTTTCACGGTTTAAGAGATACACATACATCATTTGATTTGCTCAAGGCATGATTAGGTGCATTTACTTCAAAGAGATTAGGGGATATATATTCATAAGACACAAAATTATTATCTGGAATTAATGCCAGAAAAAAAGCTCCAGCAAGATGCCGATGCTTTAAGCCTAGTAAGTGCTTTGTAATATTTTTATCGATTTGACCAAAAGGCTCTTGTAAACGTTGGTATATCAACAATCCTATTAACGTTTTGAGAAGCGCACGAATAGACATTTCTTGATCATATAGCGTTCTATACGTGCTTGTCAAATGCGGGTAAGATGTTTGTCGCTCATAACAGCACCTCCGTGTATGTGTTAGTGTGGCTACTTACATTTTACACGAAACAGTTATGATATAAGAATAGCTTTAGTTAGCCTAATTGAATTAGCCTGTTACATATACTTGAAACGGTAAAGTCATGGGTAACAATAACAATTGTTTTACCGTTCTGATGAAGTTGTTTTAAGATGTTTAGAATTTCATCACGATTCGTAGCATCTAACGAACCCGTAGGCTCGTCTGCTAGAACTAATTCAAACGGTTTTAATAACATCCTAGAAATGGCTAAACGCTGCTGTTCTCCTCCTGAAAGTTCATATACTTTCTGATTTAGCTCTAAATCTAATCCAGTTTGAGCGAGGACTTCTTTTTTTAGTTTTTCCTTTTCCTTCTTTGTTTTTTTAGAATATACCAAAGCCACATCTAAGTTTTTGCTAATTGTTTCATTATCCATTAATGCATAGTTTTGAAACAAATAAGCTAGCTTATGACGTAATATTTCAGTAACTAGCCGTGAATGACGAAATGGGTTTTCTGTTCCGAACAAGTGGAATTTACCGCTATCAGGCTTTTCCAATAAACCGATAATGTTCAATAATGTTGCTTTACCGCTGCCGCTTATTCCAGTAATAGCCAGAAAGTCACCCTGATCAATAGTTAATGAAAAATTTTGTAATATATTTTTATTTCCATAGATTTTACAAATGTTTTGTAGTTTGCAAATTTCCCCCAACATTTCTCCTCCCTCCATTAACTAAATTATCTGGTAAATATCTTTCGCTTATTGAATCTTATAGGCTGTTTCGCAAAACCATTATTGTTTAATAATGGCTACTGAAAAAGGTTGCATTATTTATTCACTTTGAATCACTTGTAAGCTATTTCTTTTTTCAATTATTATTATGGCGATTGCGGTTATTACTACTTCCATCATAAGCAAGATCATTACAATTATTAAAAACTCCCTTAGGTAAGGGACAATGAGACTAGTAAATGAATACAACTGGGAAATGTCAATAAATACGCTAATACATACAGACAAAAAGAATATAATCAATAACAACAAAAATGCGGATTTGTATGTGTTTATAAAATGAACACCGAACAAGCGTTTAATTATAAATTGTTTTGCGTATTTATCAAAATATATGAGCAAATTTTGTATCGTTAAAAAGATATAAATGCCTAGCATTCCTAATATCACCAATAATATACTTTTAATATCTTGATCTAGGCTTTCCAGTCTTTTATTTATGAATTCCTGATTTGTCCGTATGTCAATACTACTCTCCAATTTTAGACGTTCCAACTCTGACTCGATCGTCTTATATGTTGCTACGGCATCGTTATTTTTTAATTTTACTTTTAATGGATCTCCAAGCCCTTTTCCTAGTATACCACCCCGATAAGTAAAAAGATGATTTTTTTCAGTTTTTATGTGTATCACTGGATCTATAATTAAGTTGTTATTTTGGGAAGACACTTCCGGATTCATACTAAATACACGTTGGTCCTTTTGTATCCAGATGATCTTTAGCTCTTGCCCTTGATCCAATGCAAGATAAAAATCTCTTGAATCGTTAAAATAATCTAGGATTTCTTTTTCTTCGTGTTTATATTGTTCCGGAATCAAAATTATCCAATTTTTATCTGTTTCGTCTATCTGTATCTGCTCTCCGTCTGCATTATAAATAGGGGAGTACGTTAAAAAATTCAGGTTCACTATCATGGAAAAAATCCCTGCATAACCGCGATTTTGCCACAAGAACTCTTCTTCATACTCTGTAGCATCCACATATAGAGCCCCTTGACGGTTTAAAATGTTATATAATTCGGCAAAAGCCTGATCGCTTCTGGATAAATCCTTTTCCATCTCTTCTGGGCTATAAGCAGTTGTATATCCAGTATAGGCCTCAATCACACCATAATCATCTATATTATTCCATTCATCCAAATGTTTGAACATGTACTGTTCATCTTGTAATTTAGTATACTGGCTGATCACATCAAGACTAAGTAGAATAATAAATGTAGCAATAATAATTTTGCTAAGGATATTTAAAAAGAATACAACTTTTGTTTGCTTTTTATTTTTGATCATTTTATCTAATTGCCTTCCAGCAACATATGTATAACATATAGAAGATAAAACCGAGAGAATCAGATAAGCTAAAGCTAGCTGAGTTATGGAGTTTTTAATAAAAAAAACAGGGTGGCTTAAAAAAGCGGAAAAAACTAAGGATACTAAAGTTAGCGTTAACAGCATTGTAGTTAAAAGTTTCCCGATAAAAATCCACCAAATCTTGAAATTAGATATTCCGTGTAGTTTCATAACCCCGATTTTCTTCGATATTTTTAGAATGTAATACATCATTAGAAAAGCGGTCAAAATAAACATAAACTGCTTATTGGTATTTAAATTGGATAAATCCTTTTTTGGAAAAAACTCTTCTATTGGTTTTATAAAAGCTTCCGAAGGCTGTAAATCGGATATTTCAAATGTGATCTTGTCGGTTTTCGTTTGTTTTTGTACATATGTATTTAACCCATTAAGAAG
This sequence comes from Virgibacillus sp. 6R, assembly GCF_001895305.1. Taxonomy (NCBI): domain Bacteria; kingdom Bacillati; phylum Bacillota; class Bacilli; order Caryophanales; family Bacillaceae; genus Virgibacillus; species Virgibacillus sp. 6R. The sequence continues at coordinate 4,598,702 of NZ_CP017762.1, forward strand.
ACTATTTAGAAAATAATCTAGCTGCTTATCATCTTTTGTTTCAACAAAGTAACGTCCATATACAGGTAGATAATCGAATGATGTTTGCAATGATTTAATAGTAAGCTGCATATTTGGGTTAAATATGCGAATGTGACCGATCTGGTTATTGTTGTTTGTTTTAGTAGAAGATATATATAAATTACTGGCTTCATTCGATAAAATCTTTTCACCTTGAATTGGTTGTAAGAGATGATAAAATTTCGTCTTTGGGCTGGTTATCATTATATATTTGATATATTCAATTTGCTCATCTGGTCTGTAATATTGGGCACCGCGAAACAAGTTTACTTTTGTATCAAGTGCTGCTTTTTCCAGTATTTCACTTACATCATCCGGGTTTTTTAAAGCTTTATGTTCCGGCATAAAAAATGGTTGAGCGAATTCTCTTTCTATCATCGCAATGTAGTTAATTTCTTGATTTAAAGTTTGCCAATATGAAATATAGGTAGTTATCAAAAAACAAAGTAAAAGTGCTAAAAATACCATTCTTTTCATTGGAAGGCTCCCATCAGAGTGGAATTGAGTAGTTTCAAAAGGAGCGTTCATGGCACTTTATATTTTCGTTAGAACGCTCCACGATTTTATTAAAGTTTACAATTTGTATTCCAATACGCATAGCCTGTTAGATTCGTATTTTTACTCTTTTGGCTGGCATATGAAGTTTTATCTGTTTTTACACAAGATCGATTTGGAGTTTTTGCACCTAGCTGAGCTGAAGACCCGTGAGTTTTATTAGGATGCCAGTAATTTGACCATACTTTTTTTCTTTTCCATTTTAGAATCCCGCTAGTTTTTGTACCATATTCCCATGTGCCGCCGCCTACTTTTTTGCTTGCGAATACAGTAATAACTCTATCTTCTTTTAATTCTATTCCACCGCTATCTGCAAAAACAGGGACTCCGAAAGATAGTGCTAGTACTAGTGACAGAAAAGTGATAAGCACCCTTTTTTGGAGTTTTGTTCATTTTATTCCTTCCTTCCCTTTCAGAAAATAAATAGTAAAATACGTGATGTTTAGATTTATAATTAGGGCGTAGCATATAGCGTTACTCTTGGCAATTAATATTCTAAAAAATCTGAAAAAATATAACTAATTGAGTTAGTAGCAACTTTTATGTCATATAACCTGACATCTAATTGACATGTTAGATTACATGACATATAATAAAAAAGTATTATGATTTAGGGGGTCATGAATTGAATGATAAGGATCGGCGTTCCATGCCTTTATTTGCTATCGGCATCGTAATGAAGCTTACGGAATTAACGGCTAGGCAAATAAGGTACTATGAAGAGCACGGTTTAATTCATCCTGAGAGAACAAGTGGCAACCAACGATTATTTTCTTTTAATGACGTTGATCGTTTGCTCGAGATTAAGGATTACTTAGATAAAGGTCTAAATATCGCAGGTATTAAGTTGCTATTAAATGAAGGAAAAACAAAGCAAGAATCACAAGTGAAAGATTCAGAATCATCCCAGATATCTGATAGGGAATTGAGGAGAATTTTAAGACAGGAATTAAATGAACCAGGTACTTATAGGAAAACCAACTTACGTCAAGGTGATCTTTCTAGATTTTTCACACGTTAAACTCGGTTCAAAATGTAACCTAAATTTCTTGTGAGCTTGAAGCACCAGAAGCATCAAAATTATCTGGCAGCAATTGATAATCAAGTACTCTTTACATTTTGGTTCGTTTAGGGAAACAAATGGATATTAGTACGTGCCCAAAGTGGGAATAAAACGAACCAAACTATTCTATACCTGTCTAGTTTTGGGTGGTTTACATGAATAGCAGAACCACCTGAAACAAACCAACAAAGAATCGGTTGCGTTCATTTTCTGCCATTTTTGAAATTCACACTATTACTATCTATTTGTTTTCCTATTCAAATAAATAATTATTTATATAGGAGGACAAAGTATGGGAAGAACTTATACGAGAGAAGATGTAGTAAGACGCATTAAGGAGGAAAACGTCCGCTTTATTCGATTGCAGTTTACAGATATGCTGGGAACCATCAAAAATGTGGAAATCCCACTTAGCCAATTGGATAAGGCGTTAGATAATAAAATGATGTTTGATGGCTCCTCCATTGAAGGTTTTGTTCGCATAGAGGAATCTGATATGTATTTATACCCTGATTTAGATACATTCGTTGTTTTTCCATGGACATCAGAAAAAGGGAAAGTTGCTCGCTTCATTTGTGATATTTACAAAACAGATGGTACGCCTTTTGAGGGAGATCCCCGTTATAATTTAAAACGTAATTTAAAGAAAATGGAGGAGCTCGGATTTGATGCCTTTAATATTGGTACAGAACCTGAATTTTTCCTCTTTAAGCTCGATGAAAAGGGTGAACCCTCTATGGAACTAAACGACCATGGTGGCTATTTTGACCTTGCGCCAACCGATTTAGGGGAGAATTGTCGTCGAGACATCGTTCTTGAATTAGAAGAAATGGGCTTTGAAATTGAAGCTTCCCATCACGAAGTCGCTCCTGGACAACATGAAATTGATTTTAAATATTCAGATGCCGTAAAGCATGCTGATGATATTCAAACATTTAAACTTGTGGTTAAGACGATTGCCCGCAAGCATAATCTACATGCTACGTTTATGCCAAAACCACTATTTGGAGTAAATGGGTCTGGAATGCATGTCAACATGTCGCTATTTAAAAATGGCGAAAATGCATTTTACAATAAGGATGGCGATATGGGATTAAGTAAAACTGCTTTCCAATTTATCGCTGGGATTATTAAACATGCCGGTAGCTTTACAGCAATTACGAATCCAACCGTTAATTCCTATAAACGTCTAGTGCCTGGTTATGAAGCACCAAGCTATATTGCTTGGTCTGGCGCCAACCGAAGTTGTCTCATGCGTATTCCGAATTCCCGCGGTATTAGCACACGTGTAGAAGCTCGTAGTGTTGACCCTTCAGCGAATCCGTATTTAGCACTTGCTACTTTACTGGCTGCTGGGTTAGATGGGATTGAAAAGGAAATGACACCACCACCAGCTGTCGACCGTAATATTTATGTGATGTCAAAAGAAGAACGCGAAGAAAACGGCGTTCATGATCTTCCTAGCACATTAGCTGGCGCTTTAGAAGAATTAAAGAAAAGCGACGTTATTGTTAATTCGTTAGGTGAGCATCTATTCGAGCATTTTATTGAGGCAAAAGAAATCGAATGGGAGATGTTCAAAACACAAGTCCACCCTTGGGAAAGAGAACAATATTTGAGAACTTATTAATTACGGAAGCCCTTGGCACTGTTGGTGTCGAGGGTTTTTGGTTTTGTAATCAGGGTCATAATTTAATGGTTTCTTGGTGAACGCCCAGAGATTACCCAGAAAAATATGCATAAAAAATTATTCATCTAAAATACTACTCATATGATTTTCGAAGTCACTCATGCCTTTTTCTTTTATCCTAGTTAATCTTTCTTGGATTTCTTTTATTTCCCTACCTGCAAATTTTAGTTTTATTGTGAAGTTCTTGAAGTATAAAAAAGACGATCAGTAAAATTAAAAAGCTCCTCTTGGTTGAGGAGCATACGTGATGTAGGCAAAAATGTATAACTATTTACTTTTTTTCCTCTCTATTGATCCCCAAATAAAGTAAATCAATCCTAATATTAGAGCAATGCCACTTAGTATCAATAAATCATTTGGTACATATGATAAATGTTCTATAAAGTCATCTTTAGACCAGCTGTTAGCGTTTGCTCCTGAAATAGCTGCACTAATATATCGAGTACAATATAGGATTGTAGACATTAGAAGGAAAATAGAACCTATCATTATTTTATTCATAAATTTCTCCCAGCATATATTAAAATTATAACTCTATAAATTCCGTTCTATATAATGGAAGCCCAGCGTATCTTTGGCCTGTAACTTAGACCAACATAGCTTTTCCCTTGAGATACCATTTATTCTTTCGGCTCGTTGATGTTACATTTGTATTTTTATTAGACTCATTTTCAAACCTCTTTTGATAGTGTTTCGTTTTTGTCAATTAATTCCTCCTCAGAAATTGGTTCATAATAAAAATCCATCACAGTTTCACCAGATTTTAAACTTTCGTAAAGAAAATCATTTTCTGTTTCTGGCTAACTTGATCAGCGTAGATATGTGGTGAAAACATATATCAATAAAAACTTAATTTTTCCTCTAATTAATTTTATTATTAACAATCTAACATTTTAATTGAAAAATTACAACATATCCTTTGATTTGAAGCAAATGGTGTTATACAACTTCCATATTCTTAACTGTTTCTAATCTAAATAAATGTTGTGGCAAAATTAATTGGATATTATAACAATTTATTTCTCAAGTGGATGTTTATACTCGCAATTATCTACATTTCCAGGAATTGTGGCAACAGCTATGTGGGATGTATGTAATTCTAAAGCAAATAAAAAATATAGAAGTTGGATTATAGGAGGGAGACTTTGAGAAGTTAACCACTTTGGATTTATAACTTATTTCATCAGAATTCCGTTTGTATTTTCTATAACTTGGGTGATTTTTGCATATATTCGAGCTGATGGTAGCTTGTCTAGGATTATTCCAATAATCGGAGTTTACTACATCCTTATGAGTATTTTGGGATATATAACCATTAAAACTGATTTTAAAAATAAAAAATAATTCCATACTCAAATAAGGGAATGAAATGATGTTATTTATTATCGAAAATTACTTTAAAGCATAATCAGCCTCTTAAAAAAGCTGTTTTTGTTTTATTCAACATCAGGCGGCACAAACTTTATGTAATTCGTTCTCTATTGTTCTCAAACTCAACAGCCTTACGCACAAATATCTAGTACATATTTTTGCAGTCATTTCTCGCAATTGAACTGGCGTGCCAGCCAAATTTATTATTATGCTGCGGCTTGTATGTAGTTTTACCGATCCGTTTAATATTCAAGTGGTTACCGGTTGGATAGTTTTTTTATAGTGGCAGCTAAATCTTTTTCAATAAGTCTATGGCTTCGTCTGTAAAAACTGAGTGAAAATCAGGTTCATGCAAATAGTCGAAGTATTTCTGGTCATGTTTAAATACAGCTTTGACCAACTGCGTAGTTATAAAGCCTCTGTAACTAGTTGTTTGAGTGATCAGGCCGTATTTTAGGAACAAGTGTTCTTATTATAGGTGATTAACTAATGTTAATTAACCTCATGCAGTTATTGCCTACCCCTTTTTTAGTTAAAGGAATAGGCTATTATTATTAATTTGGGATGTTATTCAAGCTTTGGATTTGGACCATACTTATTTTCATTTGGTTCACTATCCAAAATTAAAAAGATAGTTAAAATAATCCAACCAACAAATGGAATGAATATAATAAAGTACCACCAGCCTGATTTACCTGTATCATGCAACCGTCGCACAGTAACAGCGAGTGATGGTAAAATCATAGATATATAGAATATTGTTAGTAAAAATGTTAATATACCTCCACCGATCCCCAGGTCAGCATCTGTGCTGCTTGTGCCATAGGCTGTTTGATCATCACTTAGTAACTCAGGGCTTACGAGTGACAGCAAAAGTACGGACGCAAAAAGAATTAACATGTAGACCAATGTAAACATCCAAAACTCTTTTCTTCTGGCACGTCCTCTAAATGTAGCATAATTTTTCAAGCATTTTATAAACCATTTCATACTTTTCCCTCCCCTTTTTCAACAAAGAATTATATCATAATTTATCATTTCTTTAAATATTTAACTGAAATTCCATATTTTATGTCTCCTTGTATTTCTCAATATCCTTTATGAGAAAATTAACAATCCAGGTAAACGGCTACAGTAACAAAGCAGACCGAAAACAAATACACTTTACTCGAGCAGATAGCGAAATTAAAAGTCTCTTCGCTATTTAGTATTGAAACAGATGATAGTATAGGAGGTTTTACGTGGAGTGTCGGGCATGATATCATTTTCTATGTGTGAGCCAATATCCTTTTCATATTAGCTGCTTGGCTCATAAATCATGCCCGCCGAGGCTCCATGTCAAACCGACTACGATTCTATCTTTTGGCTATGCTACCAACATTAAATAGCGAGGAGCCAATTAAAAGAACAAGGCGATTTCACGGATGAAGAATTCCACAAAAAAAGAGATACTAAAAGGATAAATCAAGAAAAGGTTTTAATGCCTACTATTTTTTGCAGTAGCATATATGGTAAACGAGTAATTTTATCCCGACTTAAAAAATGTTGCTAGTTCATTAAAAAATTAAACATCAATCGATAAAAAGAGCCTGCTATTTAGCAAGCTCTAAACTAAAAATATTCACGCACAGATACGTCACAAAACACGCACATAAGAATGAAAAAGTAGGATAAATACTGAAAGACTAGCTGTATAAAACCCTATTAGAACGTATTTATTGAAAGCATATGAAAAGTAATAAAGTAAAGGGCATAATCAAAACACAAATCCACCCTAGGAAAGCGAACGGTATTTGAGAACTTATTAATAAGCAGAAACCCTTGGTAGTAATGGCGTTAAGGGGTTTTGTTTGTCCTGAGTGGAAGGTTGGATTTTCTGTAATAATTCGTATCATCATTGGATACGCAGTAAAATATATAAAAGAATGATTTGCTGCTGTATACAGAAGGGTACGATAATTTTCCCAGTCTAAAATTTAGGATGCAAATTAGAAAATAATTTCAAAATTTTAAAGCAAAGGTGGCAATTTGTCGGTGAACTTTCCAAGTTGATGAAAATGAGGCTTATGAGCTATGAACGCTTCATTTTGCTACTGCCAAGACTACCATCAACAAATGAAAAAGGTGATCTTAATCGTTACACTCTTTCCATATGCTAAATTTATTTAAGCTATGTATATTCAATATCTAAACACCAAAAAATAGAATCTCGAATAATATACTCTTGTAGTTCTCGAGAATTAACTTTATTTTTATTCACTCTCACTAACTGTTTCATTAGTTTTCTTTTATCTGCGTCAGATAGTGAATTAATTTCATCCTGCAACCAGACTGAATGGAGATAATATGGACTCCACTCTTTATTATCGAACGTAATAATCCAATCCGGCATTGGTATATAATTTTTAACTTTTTTAAACTTACTCTTATATAAATTTATTGCCTCTGCAATAATAATTATAATTTCAGAGTCGAAAATATCAGTTTCATTAATATGTAAGCACATATAAAACTCTTCAAATTCATCTTTTGCCTGAGCTTCCCAACGCTTAAAAACATCAATGAAGCTTAATACGATTTCACGCTTAAACCAATTGGGGATAAAATATCGCTCATCAAAGTTAAATATTTTTCTATATTCAACTCCGTACATTCTTAAAGAATTAATATCAAGCAAATTACTATCTTTTTTCCATTCCTCAAGCTGTTTTATTCTTCTTTTCCAACCTCTGATTTTTTTTAAGTGCATAAACATCTATCTCCTCTATCTTTTCTAGTGTATACTACAATATCGTTATGTATATGACCTCCTCGTAATCTATTTTATACGAGTAATGAAGTTTGTTTTAAGCCTTTACCAAACTGGAATATTGAATTTATCCATATATAAGTCAACTTTTCTTAAAGTCTTTTTTACACTATAGGAAAGTATAAAATTTTTTTGGTTTATAGTATAAGAAAAACAAAAGACTTTCGCCATTAGACTTGGCGACAAAGTTTTTCTAACCAAAATACTTCATATCTTGGTTAACTCCTGCTCTTATATTAATTGCTACAGCTAGTATACTGGCAAAACAGAACATTTAATGTTGTTGTCTCATACATCTATCCTAACTCCTGCAATATTTTACTTGAGTAATATTCAGAGAACAATAATAAATATAATTTTTACCGATGCTATCTGGAAATATGGTAAACTTTTAGTTCATAGCCACTGTCTATCTATTTCCTTACCTTTGCTGCGATAGCTTCGAATTGCTTTTATCAATACTTTTAACCGCCCGCCTAACATAATACTTTATTTATACACCATGACTAAATTTTCCGTCTATACGCTCACCTCATCGTTAAGTATGGAAAGAAGGTAAGTATCGGATAAACGGTGGGATTAAACTCTGCATATATATATGAAAACCGCTTCAATTTTTTTACATTAAATTTTTAAAACAATGATGTCGAAAACGGGAAATTCCTTTCATTTTATCGTATCATAGAAAGAAGGGAGGTGTAAGTGATGGAAAAATATACAATCACGTTCATTATGACGGACGGTACTGAAATTGTTACAGAAGAAGAGCGGGAAAGCAAAAATGATTTTTTCTTTAGTTTAAAACGATATGATTCCAAGTGGTACAAAAGCAAAAATACGATCATTAATTTGGATAATGTAAATAGCATTATTTTGAAAGCGCAATCATACGAAGAATTGGTGGACTATGAGAATGAAAAGGAGCTTAGAAATGTTGTATGGTGACGGAGCACAAATAGTGCTTCGTTTTTTTCATAAGCATAAGATAAGAAAGCATAAAATGAGGTGCTTGGGGATAAAGAAATAACCGAATAGCCACGTCCGGCTCCATCACCCAGCAACGAGGCAACTTTAGAAATGCGCCCTATGATAGTATCACAGACAATTTGCCAGCAGTGGAGAAATTTCAAGATGAAATAATCAAACAATTTTTCAAGTGGATGAACCGCAGAAGTCAGCGTAAGTCGTTCACATGGGAGAAGTTTCGGTTGTTATTTGCGTAAATATCCACTTCCGAAACCAAAGATAAAGGTTAACATTTACGAATTAAGGGAGCATATTAGCTATATTTTGTGAAAGATGTTGGTTGAGGAGCCGTGTGCGTTAATTGCGCCCGCACGGATCTGTGAGGGGAGGGGACGGAACACAATCCCAAAGGAAAGGTTCCCTCCTACTCGACCTAAAGTCTTGGCGACAAGCCAAGTTTTTCTAAATTAAAATGATTTTTGAGGGAAAAAAAGAGGTAACGAAGGATACAAATCGACAATTGCAATCATATGTACATATGATGAACAGACATTTTTAATCCTCACGTGAAGTTACATCAAATATTACTTGATTCATTCAAAGAAGAAAATTCTGTGTTCCTTGCAAAATATCATTTTCTAGAATGCTTTTCAACGAAACATTAGAAGTGTCATACGCAATTCACAATTGCCCCAACACTAACATTCTTATGGCGCTCATTTATTGTAGAATCCACTAGCCCTTATATCTAAACATTTTAACATGTATATAAAAATGGACATATGGAAAAATGTTACGATGCGTTTGATGAGTTGTAAAGGTATAAAAAAGCAGTATAGATTGATGAATACGGGTTCATTAAGTTTTGTTTATTTATGAATAAACGCAAGTTACCGTCATATTATGATTAATGGATGACAAGGAAGGAGGATATTATGTTCACACAGTATAAATATTGGGAACCTTATATAAGCCCGTATGACCCATGTAAACCCATTAAAGTGAAAAGTTATGCTACGCCACCCCAATTATATATGGGATTCCAACCGTATGGATTAAAACAATTTAGCACTCCAAAAGAAGCACTCTGTCATGGTACACTTTGGCCTCAGTTATACAGTCCCTATCCTAACCCTCATAAAGGAGGCGAGCAAGGTGAATAAGCAAATGCCTCCCGAATACTATCAACTACTCGAGGAAATCCAAGCAAACGATTTTGTTCTGGTTGAGTTAAACCTTTATTTAGACACCCATCCAAATGATTATGAAGCTATTCAACAATATAACGAACTATCTAAAAAAACGATGCAGTTAAAAATGGATTTTGAAAAACAGTTTGGACCACTCATGCATTTTGGGAAAAGTTTTTCCGACTATCCATGGAATTGGAAAGACACACCTTGGCCGTGGCAAGTGTAGTAAATAGAAAACAATATCTAATGGTTAGGGGGAAAATCAAATGTGGTATTACGAAAAAAAGCTGCAATATCCTGTAAAGGTGAGCACATGTAACCCAATGCTAGCGAAATTTCTTATTGAGCAATATGGAGGAGCAGATGGTGAACTCGCTGCGGCACTTCGTTATTTAAATCAACGTTACACGATTCCGGATAAAGTAGTAGGACTGCTCAATGATATTGGGACAGAGGAGTTTGCACATCTAGAAATGATTGCAACGATGGTTTATAAATTAACAAAAGATGCAACTCCTGAACAATTAAAGCAAGCAGGTATTGGAGAGCACTTCGTAGATCACGACAGAGCGTTGTTTTACAATAATGCAGCGGGGGTACCATTTACTGCTACTTATATTCAGGCAAAAGGAGATCCGATTGTCTTTACGACCACAAATTAAATACGCCAAACTATATCTAGCTCCCCGTCAGTCAATACCAAAGAGTCAATGAGTTGAGCAATAGTAGTTTTTGCTTTTTTTCGATCTAAACTTTTAATGTCAGGTAAGAGTGTCTTTGCTTTTTCTTTTAATGCTTGAGGTGTATTAATTTGCTTCAGTGAGTCTAACTGATTACGTAACAATTGACGTTGTTCTTTTACGTACTTATTAGACCTCTCTAAATCTTCTTCTTCGATCAAACCTTTACCGTAAGCTTCAATTTGTCGCATCATTTGTTTATCCAATGATTCTAAAGCTCGTTTTAATTCAACTACATCTTCATTTTCATTACTAGCTACTACTTTCAATTGCAATTCTTTGTCAGAAGAGTTAGTTACACTTTCTATTTGTGTAATTACTGCATTTTCAATATCTTCACGATGTGCGGCATGGTGCTTGCAGCCGCTTCCTTTTACATAAGAGGAACATATATAACGATAATACTCATATTTTTTATCTCCTCTTGATACGCGAGCTGAACTACCTTTCATTGTACCTCCACAATAACCGCATTTTAATATCCCTGTTAGTAAATAGGTTTCATTTTCATGTTGTTTATTTATTTTCCTTGAATCTAAAATGTTTTGTAGGTTTTTAAACCGCTCAGGGGAGATAAAACCTTCATGATTATTCTCCTTAATAATCCATTCTTCTTTTGGACGAATAACCGTTTTCCCATTCACTTTTTTTCTCTTATTCATAATTCTAGTTCCACAAATAGTCTCTGTTCTCAACAATCTACGAACAGCCGTAGAATCCCATTGCTTTCCTCGTTTTGTTTTCACGTTCATGCTATTTAACCATTGTGCAATTGATCTTGTTCCATGCCCAGCCTCGGTCATCTCAACCATTTTTAATCCATACTTAGCTTCTTTTTTGTTTAATACGTATTGTTTATCAATAATATCAAAACCAAAACAAGGACCAGATAAAGCCATGTTTGTATTCCGGGCAAGTGATGTCATATTATCTTTAACACGTTCGCTAGTTCGGCCACGTTCAAATTCTGCGAATACACCTAACAAGTGTAAAACCATTCTTCCAGCTGCTGTAGATGTGTCGAAACTTTCAGTTGCAGATACGTAATTACAATCATGTGTCTCCATAAACTTTATTACCTGCAGTAGATCAAGCAAGTTACGACTTAAACGATCAAGTTTAGTTGTCATTAAAATATTTACTTTTCTACTTTCAATATCTTTTATTAACTTTTGCAATTGTGGTCGTTTTAGGCTACCTGCAGAGTAACCATCATCTATGTAAAATGTTGGTTTATCCCATCCCATTACTTTGGCATAAGCTTTAAGTCTTTCTCGTTGTTCTAGTAAGGAGTGGCCAGACTCTACTTGTTCATCTGTGCTAACTCGAAGATATGCAGCAACTTTCATTATTATCACCTCTTATAAAAAGAGGCAGGTAGCTATCCTGCCTTAGTTAAATTAATTAGCGCTAAGTAATTTAATCAAGTTCCACGATATAAACAACTACTTTACCGTGGATTATCAAATTTTCATTATCAATGTTTGTAATATAATCATAAAAACGTTGATCATGAGAGTCAGGTCTAAATATAATTCTGTCGCCATCTCTAAAATAGTGCTTTACAGAATAATCACCACCATCTGAATAAACTACGATATCTCCTTGTTTTAAATTATGGGCTTCGATAGGTTTAACAGCAATCAACGAACCATCAGGAATTTTTTTATTCATGGACTCTCCGTTCACCTTCATCATAAATATTTCTCGATCTCCTGCCCACTTACCCATAACTGAGTCAGGGACTTGGATTTCATCTGCTTCTGTAATGCCATCTACACGCAATGGTAAACCAGCAGATATAGATTGAGGATAATAATTATAATTATAGGCAGCTCTTTCTTCTCTTATAATATTGTTATCTTTGTCGAATTCTTCCCATCCCATTAAATATGCTGGGGAGACTTTCAATGCCTTTGCTAACGGTTGAATAATATCAATCGGCATGTTTTCAATTTCACTGCTTTCATATCTATATACCGTAGCTCTATTTTTACCTAGCATTTCTGCTAGTTGATCTACAGATAGTTTAAGTTCTTTTCTTCTCTTTCGTATTCTATCGCCTATTTTCAATGTTATCACCTCACTTTCAAATAGATTATAACACAGTTTGTCGCAAATATGCAACAAAAAATGAATGTTTTTAGCGACAAATTATTACAAAATGCGATTTTTGTCTTGACACTAGAAAAGTAATCCTTTATGATGTAATTAATCGCACGACACGCGACAAAGTGGAGGGGGTGTGAATAGCGTGAATGTAAACAAGTTAAAAGGGAAAATTGTAGAAAATGAAATGAACATTAGAGAATTGGCCGAAAAGATTGGTATAGATAGAAGTACTCTTTACAGAAAACTGAACAACAAAGGTGACACTTTATCAATTAAAGAGGCTAATCGAATCGTTTACGTATTGAATTTAACAAAAGAGGAAGCAACTTCAATTTTTTTTAATATTGATGTCGCGCCATGTGCGAAAAAAGAAAATAAGGAAGGAGTTGAATGTTCATGAAAAACATGGTTAGTCCCACATTTGTGCTTGCATAGCATGTATCGAGGGAGGTGCAAAGATTGAGAAAAAAAATTAATTACACTGTTAGGCATTTTAGAATTATTAACGGTGTAAAACAAGAATTCAATCCTTGCGAACATAAGGAGCTGGCTGATCGATGTAAATTAGCTTATGCATTTATGACAACTGGTAAAGAACATGTGCTTGTTGAAAAAAAGTAATCCCTAAGTAGGGATTGCTCCGTAGGACAAGCTTTCAAAAAGAAAAGGAGGTAAACCCACATGATGCAAGAGAAACTGCAATCGTTTCACCAACGCTTTGACAACATCATGCAAGCACCTAAGCGGATCCGTAACAAACGGTTAGTTACTTTGATGGAGGATATGGAAAGGACGTATAACATTCCATTGCTTTATACGGCAGCGTATACGTTCAACAACCCAGAAGTAATGAAGCTTTATAGGCAAGTTAGTTATGCAAGAGACTTTGAGGGAGGGAGATAAATGCCTAGTAAGTTGTCAATGTTTCTAGAAAAGGATCAAGAGAAGGCAGACAAGCAGTTAGCTGTTTATGATTACAACTTTATGCATGCTGCCCGTTGTGTTGCGCAAGGTGAATTTGAAAAAGCAGCTATACATCACCGCAATGTAGCCCATGCGCTAGAAGAGTTACAGCGTATGAAGAACAGCAAGAGTTCGACTGATGAAGCTAGGACGATCTTGAGACAAATAGAAAAGCAGGAAGCAACCAGGAGGAATTGGTTTTGAATAAGCTACTGGAACCAGATGTGTTTTATCCTGTTGCATTTGGTCTTGTCGTAGTTGGTAATTGGTTGATTTTAATTAATTTATGAAGGGGAGTGAAGCAATGTTCCAAGTTAAAATAACCGATTTAGGAAGAAAGAAAGTGACTGTTACTGAAGATATGGAGGTAGTGAATTTCAATAACCTTTTAAGCATGGTACTTCCGCATCTAGTTTCATCAGATATACATTTCGTGGTCAATTATGGTAGCGGCTATGTTTATGCAGGATTTCGCTCTGTTGGAAAAATAGAAGTAACTCCAATTTAAAAGGTAGGTGATGAACGATTGTACACAGCAAAAGATTTCACTATCAATCTATTAGGTGCTTTGTTGGTAGCGCTGGGTATTATATTAGTTTTGTTTTAAAAAGAAAAAAGCCTGATGTTGGCGCATCAGACTAATAACAATATACTAATTAGCTTCATTATATCGTAACAACATGTAATGAAGCAACAGGGAGGAATAGATCGTGGATTTTAATGTGCGAACACAAATCCAACAGTCGGAAATTAACGGCTTGTATAACGAAATGGAAGAACTAAAAAAGAAGCGCAAGCAATTAAAAGAAAGCATTGATGATAAAGAAGAAAAAATCATTAGCCATATTTTGAAGCATGGAAACGTGATTGCTTATAAGAATGATAATCCGCATGTCTTAACTGTAAAGAACGGTCATAGCACCAAGTTTGATAAGTCTGCTCTTGCTAATGATCTTGGAGTTAGTCAAAAAGAATTAGATTATGTGGGCGTTGCGGAGTTTGTAGAGAGTAAACAAATTACGTCACAAAAGTTGAATGAATATTACTATCAAGAACCAACGCAAAAGTTAAATGCACGTAAGGCTAAAAAGGCAGATATGGTCTTGATTCTAGGTGGTCGGGTATGAGTCAGGGACCTGAAAAACGTGTAGAAAATCAAATTAAAGGATACCTGGACAAGCTAGGTGCTTATCACCGCAAAACACACGGCAGTCTTTTTAGTAAAGCAGGAACGCCGGATATATTGGCTTGTGTAAAGGGTAGATTCGTGGCCATTGAAGTAAAACGTGAAGAGGGTGGGAAGGTGTCACCACTACAAGAAGCAAATATCCAAATGATACAAAAGGCAGGTGGAATTGCATTTGTCACAAGCTCTCTTGAACAAACGAAGCACTATTTTAAAAAATTCGATCTTGTATGAGTTTCAAAAAAACTTATTAAACAGCATAGATAAAAATTACATCGTTGCAGCAGACACAGGAACAGGTAAAACCATTATGGCCATCTATCATTATTTGCGACACACCAAAGGGGAGCCATTATTGATTGTGGCTCCACCACAAAAGATTAAAGAAGGCGGTTGGGATAGAGATATTAGTTTTGTTTCTGAGCAGCACAATATCGCTATTGAGTACGAAACACTTAGCTATGGTGTGTTAGCAAAGCGTTGGAAAGATTATAACGGCTACTTTGTAGTGTACGACGAATGTCATTACATCAAGAACCCGACTAGCCAAAGAGGGAAAGCTGGTATTAATTTAACCAAGATCGCGAAGCATTATCTTCTATTAAGTGCAACGCCAAGTAGTAACGGTTGGGGAGATACGATCGCTTATATGATAATGTTCGGCTATTACAAAAATAAGACTCAATTTCTTAAGGAGCATGCTATCTACGATGATATGTATGTCGGTAGACCTAAACCAGTAAAAGTTGTATCTGACTGGAAAGACCAGGAGAAGTTAAAAGAAATCTATCAATCTTTTAGTATAAAGTTGGCCAAAGAAGATTGTCTCGATTTACCAGGGATTGTGTTTCATGATATTAGCTTTAAAGCTACTAAAGAATACAACATCATCAGTAAAGATCGAGTCTTAAATGATGAATTATATGACAGTGTACCGAAGTTGCAGCATGGACTCCGTTTCCACGCAAACCAAGTAGACAAATTGAAATACTCGGAAATGCTTGCAGAAGGTACAAGTGAAAACATTATTATCTTTTACTACTACCAGGAAGAAAAAGAACAGCTACAAAAGATAATGAAGAAGCTAGGGAAAACCATCTTTGAAGTGAGTGGGCAAAAGACAGCTCTACCGAAGAAAAATGATTGGAACGGATTATCTAATAGCGTAACGCTTGTACAGTATATGGCTGGTTCGGCGGGAATCGAGTTGCAATATGCCAACGTGGTTGTCTTTTATACACCAACCTATAGTTTTCAAGACTACGAACAAGCTTTAGGACGAGCATATCGGAACGGCCAAAAGAAAAAAGTAACTGTCTACAGATACATTACTAAAGGTACAGTTGAAGTCAGCATTTACAATGCGTTAAACGATAAAAAAGATTTTACTGAAGAATTATTTAAGAAGGAGATGGGGATATGACTAATTTATTACCTGCAAAAGAGGAACCGAACGTAACCAATAAAAGAAATCTTTATGTTGGTGGATCTGATATACCAACCATTATCGGGCTAAACAAATATAAAAGTCAATATGAACTCGCTCAAGAAAAAGTCGGTATTAAGAAAAATGAATTTAAAGGTAATGAGTTTACGCAGTATGGAAACATCATGGAACCAATGATAAGGGATTACATCAATGCGTTAAATGAAGTGATGTTTGTACCGGATACACGCATTGGTGATGGGATACGCTCCAACACAGATGGTTATGAGACGGAGCATCAATTGATACTAGAGATTAAAACGCACGGAAAAAATCTCAATACAAAGCCTTACATTGCTCAAATGCAATTGTATATGTATCAGTTTGATTGTGATTATGGTTGGTTAGCATTGTACGAACGACCATCGGATTTTGACACGGAGTTTGATGCAAATAGATTACAAGTTCAAGAGATTGAACGTGATGATGCTTATATCGAAAAGATATTAGATGCCATAGAAACCTTTTGGATCCGTTGCGAATTTTTAAAAGAGAGCCCAAAAGCTACAGAAGAAGATTTTATCAACTTTGGTCAAAACGAAGTGATGATCTTTGCTCGTGAAGTCTCTAAATTGGAAATGCAATTGGCTGAGTTTAAAGAACTCGAAAAGCAATATAAAGACGCTAAACAAAAGTTACATGATGCCATGGAAGCTTATGACATCAAAAAATACGAAACAGATTATGTAGTGATTACTCGTATTCTGCCAGGAGAGCGTAAGTCGTTTGATAGCAGTAGATTTAAAAAAGACTATCCTGATCTTGCTGAAGAATATCAGAAAGTAAGTAAGACAAAAGGGTCGATAAGGATAAATGTGAAGGAGGAAGTGTAAATGGGTGAAATGGCAGATTATTATTTATCAGAAATGTACGCTGATTTTGCAGATCAAGTAACACGACCAAAAAATAAAGAAAATCAATATAAAACAGAAAACGTCCTTAACCGAACAAACTGGGTAGATGGACAAGGTACCGTTCACGAATTAAAGGATATGGACAGGAGTCACTTGCAAAATGTTCTGTTCTTTATCTATAAAAGTCGAGATCGTTATTGGTTAAATTGCAAAGATGTTTCTTTAATTGAGAAGTTTAAAGATGGCGATGAGTTTTTTCAACTTGTCATTCGAAACAGCACCATTTGGAAAGCTATCATTGCAAAACTTCAAAGACCAGTGGAAGTTTTCAACTTTGAATTTAATGTACCAGGGGAGAAGAACAACCATGATCGCAATAATCGGTAAAGAAACTAAAAAAGTTTACATCAAAGGTGACCAGGCATACTGCTTTCGCGTCTTAAATAAAAAATATCCGTATAAAAACGGAATTGTTTACCCAGAAGCTTTGTTGGTGGTGAGAATTTGAGATTAAAAATAATAAAGACCGTAAAAGTTCAATGGACGCCAGCTTATCAAAATTATTATTCGGCCGGTGATGAAGCAGAGCCGTTCTGTGATGAATATGAATTCTACTTGCTAGATAATTTTAAATACTGTCCTGGTTGTGGCGGCAATTTAAACTGGGACGAATATCAAGACAAAAGATATATCTAAAAAAATGGAGGAATAAATAACATGTCTATTTTACCAAAAAACGAAAGAAAAGCAGCTAAAGAAACACCACGTAACTTTGTAATCTATGGAGGTACTATGCACGGGAAGACGTACTTTGCTGACGAGTTTCCCAATCCTCTTAACTTAAATACCGATGGTAACGCAGAAATGATCGAGACGCCATCGCTTAACATTAATAACCAACGTAACGCCAAAGGGGATATTACTAGGTCAGCTAGTGATCTACTGTCTGACATTATCCTGGAGCTTGAAACAACAAAACATACGTATGAAACAGTGGTTATTGATGTGATTGACGACATCATCACCATGTTTGAACAAGAAATCACGGAGGAACACAATGTTAAATCTGTTGGTGACATTGCTTGGGGAAAAGGCCATCAAATGCTTGAAATGATGGTAAGAGTGCTGGTAATGAGATTAAAAGAATTATCCATGAAGAAACAGATTAATATTCTTTACCTTTCCCGTTTAAACATTATCGAGGAAAACGATGTAGAGAAACATGTTCCGTCCTTAAAGCTAAAATGGTTAAACATCGTCAATGGTAACTCGGATTACACGATTCTTTGTCGCAAGATTGGGAAAAATTATATTCGACAAGTGGAAAGTAAACGGAAGAATTACACACAAGATAAAGTGGATGATGAGCGTATAAAAGATTTATTAAGCACTGTCATTGGCGCCTTTGATAAATCGAAGAAAACAAGCACGGATGAAGCGAAAAAGATTGTCGCTGAACAAGAGAAACAGCAAGCTGCACAGCAAAAAATGAAACAAAAAGAGCGTGAGCAGGCTGAGAAACAAACCGAAGAAAATAAAGCACAGGAACCAAAACAAGAGTCTGAAAAAACGGATGCCGAAAACAAAAAGACTGCTCCAACGAGAAGACCACCACGAATTAGTCCGAAGGTGTAAGGTATGGCAACCACATTTGAAATCGTATTGGCAGTTAGTTGTATTATAAGCGCTTATGTAGGGCACTCGTTCGGCGAGTATTCTACAAACCGTAATATCAAAGAAATTGTAAAACAAACTCTTAAAGAAAAGGATGATCAATAATGGGATTTAACTTAAAAGAAGTGGCAGCAGAGATTTTAAATGACGGGTTCGACCCACGCACCGATTCTGTAGGGGATGACTTTGAAAACTTACCAGACGGTTTATATGATGCCATTTTTACGGATGTAAGCTGGAGATCAAATGACAAAGGTACAAAATGGCTTAGCTTTGAATTTGAGATTCAAAACGAAGGATATGAAAACCGTAAATATTTTGGCAACATCTTTTTCAGTAATGAAAAAATGTTACAGCTTAACTTGAAACGAGCAATGAAAACAGCTGCTGTTTTAGATGTTGATGTAACCATTGAAGACTTTGAAGATGAACAAGTGTTGGTTGAAGCCTTAAAAGCAGGATTAGGATCGCAATGTATGATTGAATTGAAAACAAATAAAAAAGGAACATTCCAGAATTGGGAAGCTCTTGAAGATGTGCCGTTTTAATAAATGAGGTGAATGGTTTGTTTACCTACTACGATCTGGAAGTATTTAAACATGATTGGCTAGCCGTGTTTATTGATGATGAAGGCACGATAACCAAAATGCACAATGATAGGAGCGCTCTTGAGCGCTTTCTATCTAGTGTGAATTATCTAGTCGGCTATAACAATTACAACTATGATGACAAAATTATTGCTAGCATTTTAAAAGGTGTGGATCCATACGAAACATCGAAAAAGATTATTAGTGGTAAACGATTTAATTTGAAGTTACAAAAGCCACTGTCTTTAGATGTTATGCAAGAGTTAAAAGGATTGAGTCTTAAAGAAGTACAAGCTAATTTGGGTAAATCTATTATAGAAACGCCAGTAGATTTTCATATTAATCGCCCATTGGGCAAACAAGAAATCGAAGATACTTTTAAATATTGCACAAATGATGTATTGACCACAAAGGAAATCTTTGAAGAACGAGAATCTTATTTTGCATCTAAATTAGAAATGATAAGAGAATTTAAGCTATCAGCTACAAGTATGAAAAAAACAATAGCTAACCTTGCAGCAGAAGTTTTAAAAGCAAAGCCGTCACACGATAATGACCGATTACATATTACGTATGATTATCGGTTGCCAAAACACGAATTACCTACAGCTGTGGTGCATTTTTACAACGAGATTGAAAAGCGATTTAAAAAAGGCGAAAGTCACGAGTTATTAGAACGAGAAAAGCTCACATATCAATTAGCTGGCATTGATCACATTTATGGGTTCGGAGGTTTGCATGCGGCAAAGGAGCAATATCAAGGAGAAGGGAATTACATGCAAATTGACATTGCAAGTTATTACCCTTCTTTAATTCTTAATAACGGATTTGCTGACAATATTAACATGGATACGTACAAGCAAATCTATCACCAAAGACAGCAATTAAAGCTGTCCAAGGACTCGAAAGAAGAAGTCTACAAGCGAATACTCACAAGTGTGTACGGCTCTATGAAAAGTAAGTACAACAAACTATATAATCCAAGGCAAGCAAACAATATAGTAGTTAATGGCCAATTGATCATGACGCACCTCATTTGTTTATTGGAGAGATTTGCGGAGCTTATACAGACCAATACAGATGGGATTATTGTTAAATATGAAAAGGGTTTTGAAAAAAATATGATCAAGCTGTTAGAACTATTTGAGAAACATTATGATCTTAAGTTTGAAATAGATTTTATCACAAAAATAGCACAACGTGATGTAAATAATTACGTAATCCAATACAGGGATGGATCCATTAAAGCAAAAGGACGATTTGCGAATTACGAAGGTGGTAATTTTGCAAGAAACAGCTATGCAGTTATTGATAAAGCACTAGTGGACTATTATATACATGGCAAACGAATCAATGAGACAGTCATAAACCTTTGGAAAAAACGTCAATTTAATTACTTTCAGTTGGTGGCCAAAGCAGGAAAGTTTGATGGCATGGCTCAGGAGATTAAAGAGGACACGCTTCTTGAAGGAACTTATAGTAGTTACTTTGATAATTTGCAGCAAGTAAATCGAATTTTTGCCACAAAGGACAGGTACTTAGGATCTGTTTATAAAACGAAAAAGGATAAAGAAACCAAATATAACAAAGTCTCTTATACGAGTGAGAATTGCTTTGTATGGAATGATGAACTGAAAAAGTTAGATAAAAGAAAGATTAATTTAAACTGGTACATTAAACAGATTGAAGGGTGGTTGTTTTGATATCAGTTAAGGAGGTTTTGGGGATGACTGATAAAGAACAATCGAATGATATTGATATAACGGTTTTAGCTAACCATGGTGATGATTTATATGTAGTAAGAACCACTAAAGAAAAATATGAAACAATTCAATTTTTAGTTAAGCAATCAATATTAGATTTGGTAAAAACAAACAAAAAAAACAATCGGATTTAATTAAATTTTTAGGGGTGTTTAGAAAGGAGATCAAAAATGATAAACAAATCAATTAACCAATTATGCGAAGAAGCTTTTCATATAGCCAAGTCCAAAGGATGGCATGATGAACCGAGAGAAACTGGTACGTTGCTTGCTCTTATCCATAGTGAGGTATCAGAAGCATTAGAAGCTGATCGAAAAGGAAACCAGGAAAACTTTGAGGAAGAACTGGCAGATGTTTGCATACGTGTTTTTGATCTTTGTGGCAGCAAGAATATTGATCTTGAAGATGCGATTCACACGAAAATGGAGAGAAATAAAGGCAGAACATACAAACATGGTAATAAAGCTTACTAATCACTAACAGCTATCATCAGAGAAGGGAGGTCTCCATCTTTGCTTAAATACATTGAGTTAAACGACAACAAGGAGCCAGTGCATAAATTATCCACGTTTAGTACTGATCATAAAAATTATAAAAATGCTGCTGTTCTTTTGGATAATAAAACAGTTGTGGTAGACTTTGACGAACCTAGTTCAGTAGAAATTGGCAACCTCATATACAACCAAAATCCAACATTAAAAGTACACACCAAGAGAGGCTTCCATCTTTACTATCGCAAACCAAAAGGTGTGTATATAAAAAATTGGGTAGGCAAGCTTACCAATGCTGGTATCTTAGTAGATTATAAGCATACTAGTAAGCAGCCAATAATTATTAAACAAAACAATAAGTTAAGAAAAATGGATAACGGTAATCTCTTGGGTGAGTGGTCAAGCTTGCCCGAGCTTCCCTTTCTTTTGTGGCCAAATAAACTTACAGAAGTATTATATGGTTTAACAGATGGCCAAGGTCGTAACAGTAATTTGTACAGTCATCTATTAACTGCAAAAGAAATGTATAAGCGTGATGTAAAAGAAATAGCTACATTTATTAACAAGTATGTCTTTGCAGATGCATTAAAAGAACGAGAATTAGAAAACATTTTAGGTAGTGTTAATTCGAAGAAGATTGATGAAAGTAGTAATCAGTTTTTAAACAAGAAAGACATGATAATGACCAGTGAGGTATTGGTTGAAAAGTTAGATATACATTATTTCAGAAGTAAGATTTTCTTTAAACAAGATGGCCATTATATATCTGATGAGAATTTACTCTTACGTGCCATCGATCGATTGATTAAGTTAAAACCTTCACAGCATAAAGAATTAAAGGAGCTGTTTAAAATAAAAGCAACATTACAAGATGATGACGATCTACCAGTACAGTTTAATAACGGTTATTGCCTGTACGATAACGAAATCGTAGAAGTAGACCCTGGATTCACTCCCTTCTTTTTAGACGTAGCTTATAAAGAAAATGTCTATGACGAACACGTAGATAAGTTCCTAAAATGGTTTACATGTAACAGGATGGACTTACGTCAATTTATTGAAGAAGTGTTTGGTCATATTATCATGACAAAAGGTTTCCCTCACCGTGCTTTCTTCTTTTGGGGTGAGAGCGGTGATAACGGGAAAAGCACGTTAATCAAGATGATACAGTCGTTTGCAGAAGGATTACACACGAACGTACCGTTAGATAAATTTGATGATGATACGACGGTTTTTAGTTTAATTGGTAGGTTGCTCAATGTGGCAGATGATATCAATGCTAGCTACTTGGATAAGTCTAGTAACTTTAAAACAATCGTGTCTGGAGATCCAGTTATGATACGTCCGATTTATTCGCCTGCCACAACGTTAAACAATAAAGGCACGCTCATATTTACGTGTAACGAGATACCTGTCTTTAAAGATAAGTCTGGTGGGATAAAAAAGCGTATGCGTGTTATACCATGTGATGCTGTGGTTGAGGAAAGAGATATGGAGATTGATAATAAGCTGTCGACGGATAATGCGAAATCTTATATTTTACGGTTAGCGATTGAAGGGATGCAGCGCATCATAAAACAAGGAGATTTATCTGATTGTAAAGCTATTACTGATATTACAAAAGAGTATTTTGTTCAGTCGGATAGTGTGCTGGGCTTTTTGGAGAATTACAGCGTTGATGGGAAAGATACAAAGAATGCTTATATGCAATATACATTGTATTGTGATGAGTCAGGTCTAAAAGCTGTTGGCTCTACAGAGTTTGGTAGAAGGTTGAAAAAAGAGGGGTATGACAAGAAGAGGGTTACTAAAGGAAACAAAAGACCATGGATATATAAGAAACTAATTAAAAATGTCTCAGATAATGCCTTAAATTCATAAAATATCTAGGACAGCTGATAAAGGTTGGTATATCAATGTTTTGACAAAATAAATTAGAAATCAACTGTCCTAGATCAAAATTACATCTTGGACACCCTCAAACCCTTATTATATATATATTTATAGATATATTATTTCTTTTTGTCCTAGATAAAATACTAATGTTAATTATAAAAATAAAGATTAAGTACTTAAAGAGGAGTTTAAGAAATATAAAAGAATTTCAAGCAAATTTGGGACATATGCTTCAATCCCTTATCTCTCTAGGTTTAAATCCTATTTTCTATCTAGGACACTAATCTAGGACACCACAACTAAAGGACTGATGAAATGACATATGAAGAAGAACGCAAAAAGTTAATTGAACAAGCTCATGAGTTTGTCTCTTTTCCTCCGCCGGATTATTCAAAGATGACAAATGAGCAAATTAGACGCAGGACGGAGATTGTTAAAAAGTCATTCGAAGTAGCTTTTGATGACGATTCGGATGAAGATGATTCACATTAAGGCAGGTGGGCATATTGTACGAATGGCTGAAAGATTATCAACAATTAAAACAGGATATCGATTACCTAGAATATAGGCTAGATCGTGAAGAGACCGAGCTTAAAAGATGGGTTGAGGGTGATCTAGCTGGTGTTAAACTCACTGACGAATCTGTAGCTGCTAAATTAGAAGAGCGTATTCAACTGTTGAAAAAAGATATTGATCTTAAAAAAAGACAGTTACAAAAGCTGGTTAATTTAGTAAATACATTTAAAGGTCTTGATAATAGAATATTAAAGTTGAAGTATATAGACGGTATGACTTTAGAAGATATTGCTGAAAGGTTGAATTATAGTGCAAGCCATATAAGAAAGAAACATGCTGAATTAGTTAAAACAATTAAGTTTGTAGAAATGTATCATTCTTGTTCACTCATAAAGTGAATTGAAACCATTGTAAATCTGTTTTATAGTAGTAGCATAGAAAATTGACGAAAAGGGCAGCTGTTCTTAGTTGTCCTTTTTTTACGTATGTACTCAGGTATATAGCTTGGGTGCTTTTTCTTTACAAAATATTTAGGAGGCTGAAAATATGGGAATCCAAATTATTAATCCACTTGATTATGGTGCTGTTGGGGACGGAATTAATGATGACACGCAAGCTTTTATAAGAATTGAGGAAGAAAATCATAATATGCTTGTAAACTTATTGGGGAAAACTTATTTTGTTACTAAGAAATTTTCTAGAAACATTTATCTTAATGGTGATTTCAAAATTAACAATATGTTATACGACGCTCCGTTTCAGATTACACGAGCTGGAAACACAAATGTATTTTCTGGAAAGCAAGCAGGTGAGTCTAATGACTTTTATTACGAAAAGTCAGGTGGTTATAGAAATGTGGGTATTGGAGAATTATCATTAAACAAGAATGGGAGTAATATTGAAAAGGCCGGATGGCGTAACGTTGCCGTTGGACATTCATCTATGAGAGATAATATTGTAGGCTATAATAACGTTGCAGTTGGTGATTCAGCACTTGAGAGAAATATTGGACGTATTATTAATTCTGAAGGTAAACCTGATAGAAATGATGAGGGAAGTCGCAACACGGCACTTGGTTCCTACGCTTTAAGATATAATGTTTCAGGAAGAGGGAACGTTGGATTAGGAAGAAATGCAGCACATGCAAATGAAACAGGAAATTATAATACAGCTGTAGGAACAAACGCTTACTCTGGAACTGTAACAGAAGGCGGTCAACAGGACCGAAAACAAGCAAGTGAGAATACTGCTGTTGGTTATAATTCGCTATTTAACACAAACGCAAACCGCAATACAGGTGTTGGATCCTGGTCTTTATACAATAATAAAACAGGTATCTATAATACAATAGTGGGATGGCGATCAGCGTTTTCCTCTAAGGCAAATAACCGTTTAATCTCTATCGGTTCTTCTACAATGAGAGATTTAGAAGGTTCAGGAAATCACGATAATGTTGCTGTAGGAACCGAAGCAATGCGTTATTTAAAGCAGGGGCATTCTAATACTGCTTTAGGTGATAAAGCTCTTTCCTATGATGTAAACGGTAATCCTTTAACAAATGTTAAAAATTCAATAGGGATTGGCAAACAATCCAGAGTATCAGGAGATAGTCAGTTACAATTAGGAAGCAGTGGAATAACAACATATGCTTATGGAGCAATTCAAAACCGCTCAGATAAAAGGGATAAAGCAGATATAAAAGATACAGCTTTAGGGTTAGAATTCATCTTGAAATTGCGTCCTAGAGATTTTAAATGGGATTATCGTGATGATTATATTGAACTTAACAATGATGGATCTGTTACTAAATTAAAAAAAGACGGCACCAAAAAGCGTAATAGGTATCATCATGGGTTGATTGCTCAGGAAGTAAAAACTGTAATGGAAGATTTAAATGTAGATTTTGGAGGGTTCCAAGATCATAAAGAGAATAACGGTAACGATGTTCTGACAATTGGCTATACGGAGTTAGTTGCACCATTGATAAAAGCAATACAAGATTTAAATATAAAAGTTGAATCACTCAATCGAGAAATTGAAGAGTTAAAAAAATAATTAGTAACCAGAGCATTAAGTATAACTTGGGTGTCTTTTCTTATTGCATAACTTTTCCAACTCTATCATAATAAGTGTATACATATTGATGGAGGGGGAAGAGGATGAAAAGAACATTACTATTGTTATTAATTGGTTTGTTAACCTTTGCTTTAGTCGCTTGTTCTGATGATAAAGGCAATGAAACTAAGGTAAAAAAAGAAGAATCAACACAGGAAGAAGACAAGGAAGATAACTCTAAATCCGAAGATGATATGTCGCAAGCAGAATGGACGGAGAAAAACCATCCTGAAAAAATGCCATCTACCGACCCTTTAGAAGTGGGAAATAAAAATAATGATAAAAACATTTTTCAAGATGGAGCAACAACAATAACTATTGTCGGTAGATATGTTGGTGACCAAACGGATGAAGATGGTTTTAATACAATAGAATACAAAGATACGAAATTAAGATTTGCTTTAGTGATAGTGGAAGGTGAAGAAGGCGATCAAGAGGTAGGAATGTTTGGGGAAAAAATAAACAACGGCGATACCTTAATGGATTATGATGATACCATCAGCATAACAACAGATCAGAAAGAAAAAGGTTATACATGGTTTCAATTAAACGGGCCTATTGATCCAGGGTTAAAAGAAAAGTTCTTTGATTCTTTCGATCTTCAATATGATATTCCAGAAACACTTACCTTTACGATGAGAAAGCCTGTGGAGAATGAAGAAGAATATCTTATGAACGAAAACGAAAGAAAAGTTATTGCTGAAATAGAATTTGAAAAGGAATGAATTTGTAAAGACATCTAGAAAATAAACGATAAATAAAGTCGTGCAAAAGACACTCACATAGATGGGTGTCTTTTTATTATTGCAGAAAGGAGAATGCAATAAATGTTTAAAGAAAAAGCTAGATGTGACCATTGTTCGAAGCTTACCAAGATAGAATTTAAAGAAAAGAAACACCCGAACGAAGTAAAAGAAACATATTTCAAATGCGAACATTGTCATCATAGATATGTTTGTTTTGTTACGGATAAAAAGGTGCAAAAAATGCAACGTAAGAAGAGAAATCTTAAAGGTCATTATAATATTCAAAAACGGTTGGATTTGCAGGAAGAAATCAACCAACGAATGGCTAAATTGAAGCATAACCTTATCCAATTCGGTCATGCTGACATTTAATATTTAACTCATTTTAAAGCACTCAAGTATATAGCTTGGGTGCTTTTTTATAAAATATAATAGAAGGGAATGTTATTTGTGTCAAAAGAATTCATTGCAAGTGATTCACAAGAATTATTTTTATTTGATTTAGAATTAGAAAATGTCACTATTAACCAAGGTTTGACTGTTAACGAAGAGTCGGGGGAGTTTTATGCCACTCAAGTTTATAACAATTTTAATAGAAGTGTGGAGAGCTTTATTGTTACGCGAACTTCGTTGGGAGGAAAAAAGTTAGACAGTATGATTTTTCGAGACGGGGGGCACGGAACATCTATAGGAGTTGAAAACGTAAAGGGAAAATCATATATATGGACAAATATGATCGATCTGAATAATGATGGCTCAATTAATACTCAATGGTTATGCAGAATACCGTATTTAGCTGGAGAAACAGTATCTATTAAAGATTCTAAAGTTGAAAGGATTATTGAGTTTCCAGATAGAAAGAGGTACCAAACGCCCTTTACAGATTCAAAAAATGGTTTAATTGCTTTAAGAATAACAGATACAAATTCTGGAACTAATAAAAGTGAAATTCAAGTTTACAAAACAGATGATTTGAAAAATGGCATATTTAATAACGTTATATACAGCTATAAATTTACAAACGATATGAACTCAAAAATTTTACAAGGTTTAGCTATTGACAATAATAAATTGTATATAACTTTTGGAGATAGAGCAGAAAATTTTCATTTGTACTGCATAGATTTAGTAACGGGAAGAATTATAGATGAAATTAATAGAGCTATAGGGCATGCTCCAGATGGAAGGTACATTAGGGGGTTTGGCGAACCCGAAGGATTATACCTTTATACAGACCCTTATTCAGGCTATAAAACTTTGCTTACTGTTATTGTAGGAGACGAGGTAGGACGAAGAAGACAAAGACTTTTTGCCTTATCAAGTAACATCGGAGTTCAAAAATTTCTTGGATTATCAGCCGAAAGTGTACAAAGGGTTCCACTAACCAGACATGATAATAAAGCAAAAAGGATTGATATAAGTAAAATTAATTCCTTAAAACAGATCATTGAGCCCGGATCATATTACTTAACAACAGCAGAAGGGAACAAAATGGATGATCACCCGATGAAAAATGTTGCTGGATGGTGGCTTTATGTATCAGGTGGTGACACTACGAGGAATCACGTATCAGGCTGTCACCAAATATTAGCAAGAAACTCAAGTGTTCACGGTACAATGTTTGTTAGAACAGTAATAGGAAATGCTAAAGGAGCTTCACCATGGTTTAAATTAGACATGAAAAAGTTATAGACTCATATAAGGAGAATAAACAAGGGCACCAAAAAAGGTGCCCTTTACATATTGCATAACATTTCCAACTCTATCATAATAAGTGTATACATATTGATGGAGGGAAAGAGGATGAATAAAACAAAAGATCTAACGTTCGCTGAGTTTATGGGACTTATTTTTATAATTATTGGGGTAATTGGTTTTATAACTATAATTACATCATTCGATCATTTGGAGTATAGCGAATTAAAAGATAGTGCATACTTACTTGATGAGGAAGAAGTGCAATTGGAAATGATGAAAGATGATCTCATGTCAACGTGGGTAGTTGGTATTGGAACATTATTAATCAATGTAGCAATAGGTGTTGTGCTAATGACAATGGGCAAGATTGTTAGGCTGTTGCAAGAAATAAGAGGTCCATTGCAAACATCGGAGCCAGAACATAAAGAATCAAATGAATAAAAATAAATCACTAGTGTCGCATTAAAATATTCATATGCGATATAAAATACAGAATTTTCTTAAACACTTTGTTTCCATAAAAAAATCCTTTATAATGGTTGGCGGTAGTAACCTATCCAAATCCAATATAAAGGACAAACACCATGGATAAGTCTACACGAAAAACATCATTTAAACAATGGTTATCACCTATAAATCAAACATTATTTAATGAACAGGTGAAAAAGTATCAACTAAATCACTATACTAAAAAGCTACATATGGATTCATTTATGTCATTGCTTCTGTATGCTCAACTTCATGAAACGGAAAGCTTACGAGCGCTTAGCGATGCTGTTTTCTCGGATGAACTACAACAGGCTACAGAGTTAGATTCCATCAGTTTCTCACAATTAGGAAGAAGATTGAATCACGTTCCGACTGCTTTTTTCCAAACGATTTTTCTGGATTTAGTCTCTGATATCCATAAGAAAACAGATTTCCAAAATCGTAGAAGAATAACAACACCATTAAAAATCATTGATTCTAGTACATTACCACTTAATTTAACGAACCATAAATGGGCTAAATTTCGCAAAACAAAGTCAGGTGTCAAACTTCATTTACGACTCGTATTTATGGAAAAAGGCCTTTCTTATTCGGATCAAGCGGTCATCACAAATGCGATTGAGCACGACCGCGGACAATTAGAAGTTTTGGTTGATGACAAAGCATGCATGTACGTTTTTGATCGTGGTTACTTAGATTATGAACGTTTTGATCGTATGACAGATGAGGGTTATTTCTTTGTTTCTCGTCTGCGAAAGAACGCTGTAGTACGAGTATTTGAAACCTTTCCACTACAAGTAAATTCAAACGTAGTGTCAGATGAAATGGTTGTCATTGGAACCACACAAAATCGTTCAGAAAATGTATTTCGCAGATTGAAATTATTGGATACAAAAGGAAATGAACTTAGCTTGTTGACGAACCGATTTGACTTAGACGCTGATGAAATTGCTGAGATTTATAAATCAAGATGGGCAATTGAGCTTTTTTTCAAATGGATGAAGCAACATTTGAGTATCAAAAAATTTTACGGTTTTAGTGAACAAACAGTCCAAAATCAAGTGTATCTTGCGATGATCGTATATTGTCTGAATGTACTGGCTCAACTGAACACAAATAGTGAGCGAAGTTATTTACAAATTAGTCGTTATTTAAAGGAAGCGTTATGGAAACCATCCTATATTTGGATTCGAAAAATCAAAGGAAAGAGCGTTCCGTAAAGCTTTTAAAGAAACTGTTGCACTAGCCACTAGCTATAGTAAAAAAATGGATGTTTACTACCTTCACTTTGGTATTTTAACTTTTTTCATTTTATATCTAAGAATATAATCCGAATATTCATTTAACATTTATGCGACGCTAGTGACTAGTCTCGAAAAATATAAAAGCGAATTAAATGAAAACTTACATCGTTTTTCTCTATACGAGCAGAAAAAGCATGAAGTATATGCTGAATACTATTCTTTATTAATGTATGCACAATCAGAGGTAACGGAAAGAATAAGAAGCCGACCAGAATATCGTTTTATGACAGAAGCTCAGGTTAGAGAAAGCTTAGGTAATTTAGGCTTGTCTGATGAAGAAGTTAATATTGGTATAGGATATTGGAAAGAGGTGAAGAAAGGTGACCAAAAGCAATTCAATTCTTTTTTAGAAAGAATTGACTATAACTTTGCGGATAGTAAAAATAATCAAGCTAATAATTATTTATTATTAAACGAATTGTATTTTTCAGAAACAGTATTAAGCAAGGCGAAAGGTTTGCAAAAGTCAATATTTGAAATACTAGTTTACAAAGATCCTTCCTTAAAACATAGTAGCATTGGTGAAGAAATCAAAGAAGGAAGGTTAGTTATACAGAAGGCTAGAGATAAAATTGAAAAAGGAGTTCCTGAGTTAAAAGAAATGATGAAAAAAGAGTTGAAAGAGGGTTAAATATTAAAGCATCTTAAACGAGGTGCTTTTTTAATACCAAAAAACAGGAGGTACATGATGGTAGACATGATTATTAATATGGCAAAAACAACAACGGCAGTCGCATCTGTCGTTTTTGCATTTTTATATGGAGGTTGGACAGTGTCGCTAATAGCTTTAGTAGTATTTGTCGTATTGGACTATATAACAGGTATAGCAGCTAGTGCTTATGAGGGTAAGTTATCAAGCAGGGTAGGATTTTGGGGTATTGGAAAAAAGGTATTTATCTTTGCCATGGTTGCCACAGCACATGTTATTGATCTATTGCTGATTGATGCAACGGATATTGATGCTTTTGTCATGACGGCCACGATTTACTTTTACATTGTAAATGAGTTGGTCTCAATCCTTGAAAATGCAGGTAGATTAAGCTTGCCTATTCCAAGCCCAATACGTAAGGCAATTAATATTTTTCAAGGTAGATTTAAGGATTACGATGATGATCAGTTAAAAGAGAAAAACATTGATTAAGGCGCTCATTCGTGGGTGCCTTTTTTATATAAAAATAAAGGAGAGATCAATATGGTTAAAAAAGTAGCATGGGGAGCTGGACATGGAATAAATACACCGGGTAAAAGGAGTCCGGAAGGCGAAAGAGAGTGGTCATTCAATGACGTTGTGGTCACAGAAGGAATAGCATATTTAGAAAACAATTATGATGATGTTGAGGTTTTACGTCTTGATGACCCAACAGGCAAACGTGACGTACCATTGCAAGAGCGTACAAATAAAGCAAATGCTTACGATGCTGATGTTTACGTTTCTACGCATCATAATGCCAATACAGGTAAATGGGGTTCTTGGACGGGCACAGAAACGTATACGTATTTAGGCAACCATCCAAGCACTGAGCAACTTGCCAGTAAAGTGCATAAACGTATCGTTAACGCTTATGGTTTAAGAGATAGAGGATTGAAAAAGGCTGACTTTCATGTGCTTCGTGAAACAAAAATGGACGCCATTTTAACAGAAGGGGGCTACATGGATTCAATTATTGACATTAAGAAGTTACGTGATGACGAAGTATTGAAAAAAGCTGGACGGGCTATAGCTGATGGTATTGCTGATTTTCTTAATTTAGAGCTTAAAAAAGGTGGCTCTAAACCAAGTAAACCAGCACCTGAGCCTAAACCATCTAAAAAATATAAAAGTGTTGTTGATTATATGAAAGATCATAAGATGGATGCTAGTTTTAACAACCGTAAAAGATTAGCTGAAAAGTACGGCATTAAAAATTATCGTGGTACAGCTAGCCAAAACGTTACGTTGTTAAATAAATTGCAGGGTCGATTTGTTAAATCTACCGCATCCAGCAAGCCAAAACCAAAATCTTTTAAAGTAGGACAAACAGTAACTGTCAAAAAATCAGCAAGCAGTTTGCGACAGGGGAGTCGATTGCAAGCTTTGTTAAGGGTAATAGCTATAAGGTTAAACAGGTTAAATCGGATCGTGTACTGCTCGATGGTATTATGTCTTGGGTGCGTAAAAAAGACGTGTATTGATATTAAAAATCTTCTCTTGGCTGGAAATATGTAAAAGGAACTGGCAACCACTATGTTAGTTCCTTTTTTGATTAATCTTATGTAAATTTTCGTAGTGAATTTCGGGGGAAATAGAGGTTTTTACACATATTTGTCAAATATTGTTATATAGAACCAAATATTAAAAAAAGAAGGGAATGTAATAATTGAAGAAACGGTTTTTGATAATCATCTCATTTTTAGTTTTTGGAATCTTAGTTTTTTCTGCCCCAAAAGTAGATGCATCAACGGAACGTCTCACTATTCCACATCGATTTAATACTTATGAGTCGCCATCATTTCTTTCAGTAAAAGTTAGTACCTTCGGAGCGCAAACTGTTACAGTATATGAAAAGAAAGGGAATTATTGGTATTTAATAAAAACTAAATATGGAAAAAAATGGACTTACTATAATCCAAACTTAAAAGATAGAAAAATTAATACTAGGTTTATAGGATATGAAAAACCATCTTTTGAATCAAAACGGGTTACTGGGTTTAAACCAACTACTGTTAAAGTAATTGGAAAATATAGTGATCATTGGTATCTAATCGAATCAACAAATCATGGGAATGTTTGGGTCTACCATGATCCAGATTGGAAAATTACCAAAAAAGATAGATTTTACACTTTTAACAGCGCTTCATTTAATGATGAGATGGTCTCGAGTTTTGCGCCACAGACAGTAAATGTCATTGGTAAAAGTGGAAATCATTGGTATGCTATTCATACTCAAAATTTTGGAGAAGTATGGATGTATCATGACCCAAATTGGAAGAAAAGTTTTAAAAACAGGTTTCAAACTTTTGACAAGCCGAACTTCTACTCAAAAAGAGTAACTAGTTTTGCGCCGCAAACTGTTAAAGTGCTTAATAGGGTAGGGGATTGGTATCAAATAAAGACATCTAAATTTGGAAAGGTATGGGTGTACGGTGAATCTAATTGGACATACAAAATGAAGGATAGATTAACTGGTTATAAATCGTATTCATTCAACTCCAAAAAAGTTTCTAGCTTTGCCCCTCAAACAGTAAATGTTTTAAACAGAGTAGGGGACTGGTATGAAATAAAGACAGGAAAGTTTGGTAATGTTTGGATTAATCCCAAAGAAGTTGATTTAAAACCTGATTGGGCTATTCCGTTAAATAGTAAAAGCTATATTGTTACTTCAAAATATGGTTATAGATCAAGCGGATTTCATCATGGTATAGATTTAGCTCAGAATGGTACTGTAAAAGTATTAGCTGCAGCTGATGGTACAGTGTCTCGATCAGATAGGTCGCCAAGTTACGGCGAAGTTGTTTTTATTAGGCATAGCGTAGGAGGAAAAACTTACGAAACTGTTTATGCTCATATGAGAAGTGGATCTAGACAGGTATCAGTAGGAACTAAAGTAAGGCAAGGTCAATTTATTGGTTATATGGGAAGTACTGGAGATAGTAATGGACAGCATTTACATTTTGAAGTTCATCAACCTCGATGGAATGGTTCTAAAAGTTACTCCATAAACCCAGAGAAGTTTATTGATTTTTAGATTAGATTTTCAGCCCTCACTCCGAGGGCTTTTTCTTTTCTAACAAAACCACCTCCTGTAACAATAATCGAAATAAGTTACGGGGAGGTGGCATTTTTTTATTTTCCATAAACAATTCCATATATTTCATGCTTTTAGTATAATGCAACTGAAGGGGTTACATTGAAATGATTACCAATGGGGATAGGAGGAGATGTTCATTAAGGCGCTTTATGTAAGCGACCTTCATAGCTATATTGACAAAACCATATCGCAGCTAGAACAAATACATACACAAGTAAAAAACATCCAGAAAAGCATAGAGGGTATTATAGCTTTGGAGGATGCGTTTAAAGGGAAAACGGCTAACTCTATTCGAACCTTCTATCAAGAGGTACACATGCCATTTCTGTTGTTCCTAGAAGGTTTTATTACGAATTACTCCGATACTTTACAGGAAATGAAAAAGTCGGTTCAAGACATGGAACCAAACAAAGATGGGGTTATTCGCGAGGATTTTCTTTCTCAAGATGTGCAACGAAGTTTTGAACGAATGGAACAGATTACTATGGCGTTAACGGATGAGGCAAATGCCGTTCTTCACTCGGTCAAAGATATTGTTAACGTTCCGAATATAGACGATGGCGAGTTTCTTGATAAAGTACAACATGCAAAAAAGCTGAACCGTCAGACGATAGAGAAGCTCCACGCTTTTGACCGCCACAATACAGCTAAGCTAGACCCCATAGAACAAGATATTCGCATGATGAAGAATTATATTAGTCAAATCCGTGAGTTAGGAAACAATGGGAAGATACGTATTGGCAGCTACCAAGCAAGGCAACTAGATGATCAAAAGTTTCACAAAGAACTTGTAGCTGGTATTGAGAATAAGGCTGTTAGAAACGCAATTGGGCTTGAGGCGGTTCTTGGCGAAGCAGGTAAGCTTCTACTCTCTAGGTATACCCGATTTGCAGCTATTCCGATTCAGTATTTACAGAAACATTTTGGATTAAAAACCATGGATTATAGTTATCGGGCTATGCATGCAGCTGTAGCAGCATCAGGTGACCGTTTAACTACAGGAGAATTTTCTACCATTGAACACCAAGTAATTTCCGCAGTAGAGGTCTCGGACTATAAAAAAGTGAGACAGGGAACTTACTATACATTGGTGGATGGTAGAATCGTAAGAAAATATCAATCCGAATCTGGAAGTGTAGAATATGAATTAGTGGATACGATTCCTGCCGATCGACACAAGCCAAAAGAGCCGGAAAAGAGCTGGGTGGAAAAAGCTACTGAAGGGATTGTCAAAGCAGGTTTACACGTAGGATTAGCAGGATATAAGACCGGAAAAGCTGGCTTAAAACTTTCCAAAGAGGCTTTAGATTTCGTTGTGTTGGATGATGTGAATACGGTTCTTGATTCAGAAGCCTCTGTGGGGGAAAGAATATGGGCGGGAGCTTCTATTCTTCCAGTGGGAAAACCTTTAAAACTGATTAAAGCTGGCGGAGTTATTAAATTTGCGGATAAAGGTAAGCATACAGCGAAGAAGGTTAAGGATCTAGATAATGCTTTTGTAAACAAAAACAATAATTTATATAGAGGGGATAGTTTACTTTACTCTCCAACAAGACAAAACGGGATTAAAAAGCCTCACATCACAAATACCGGAAATTTGGTTCCAGCTAATAAGGATGGTCTATATAAAGAAAGGCAAGTTACTGTTACAGAGCATATACTCGGAGGCTATAGAAGAGGCGCTAAGTCTAATAGCCCTTATACTAGCTTTACCAATAACAAAAATGTAGTTGGCAATTATGGTGGAAGCACTGTTGAATTAGATATTTCTGCCCTAAGAAAAAATATAAGATCAGGAAATGTAAAAGATGTAGCTATACTATCACCAAAACAAATTGAAAAGTTAATAGAAAGAGATAATTATACGTCTGATTTTTGGAAGAGAAGAGCTGTAAACTGGACGAAAAGGGATAAAGAATATTTAATTAAAGGTGAAATTCCTGGTCAGTTTATTAAGGTTTCGTCAAAGGAGTGAAAAATTTTGAAACTATATTTTTCAAACGAATGCTTAGGGGAAATTAAAAACGTAAATGCTGAGGGTATGTGGGCAAATGGAAATATAATACCCAATAAGAATATTGAAAAATTCAAGGCTTTTTTTGCCGCAATTGTTGATGAAGAAAATGAGTTAGTAGAAGCAAATTTTAATAAAGAATGGTTAGATGATAATAATTGGTATATAATAGATAACCAAAAAGAAAAAAAAGGAATAGTTATACCGGCGGTTTATCCAGATGGGGATATTTACTGGAGATGGAGATAAAACTTCAAGCCTTCAACCATTTAAGGAAGCACCTACTTATTCTGTAGGTGCTTTTCGTTATGTCTTTAAATGCAAAAGGAGATCCGATTGCTGATTTATATGAGGATATTGCAGCGGAAGAGAAAGCAAGGGCGACATACCAATGGATTATTGATATGTCTGATGATCCCGATTTAAATGATAGTTTGAAGTTTTTACGGGAAAGAGAAGTTGTTCACTCGCAACGTTTCAGAGAAGCTGTAGAAATATTAAAGGAAGATAGGGATGCGAAGAAATTTTTTTAAAATAAAACAGTTTGAGTAAATAATATCTATGGTTCGAAAAGTTTATCAAGTTAACTGTGAAGGGTAAATATGAGGGGACGTTAGGTTGGGAAGAGAGAAAAAATTATAAATTTTAGGATGGAGATTTGGAAAATTCCACCCTAAGTGAATTTACTTTTGGTGCACGAGAATTTGAGAATTTGATATAATGGATACCGGATACAAAACCGGACTATTTAGAGGAAAACGTATTGAGGATGTTAGAAGAAATGAATCAAGGTCAGAAAGCTTTTCAAAAAGAGATAAATAATCGTTTTGATGGTGTAAATAAACGATTTGATAATATTGAAATAAATTTAGCAGAAGTTAAAAAAACAACGGATATAATTAAAAATGAAGTAGGTTCACTTAGAAATGATATGACAGTGCTTAAAACAAATGCTACAGAAATTGAGAGGGAACAAGCATATCAATTCTCAAAGTGGGGCGAACATGACAGGCACATTGATAAGTTGGAAAGAAGGGTAATATCTTAAGGAAACAGTAGGTGAAGAATATTATTTTTAAATTTGGATTAACGAGTAGACAAAAAATGTCTGCTCTTTTTTTATTTGAGGAATTGGACAAATTTACGATTGCATAGATTGGATTTAAGGAGGGAGTTGCATGGAAGACAGGCAAGAAAATGTAGTTGAAAGTCAATTAGAAAAATATAGAGAGGGAAAAGAACTTACAGCAGAATATGTAGTAGAGGGGGTTGGAGCGGCTAAAGTTTATCGGATGTTAGATTTGGAAGCATTAGTAAAAAGGTTATTACAGATGAAATACATTAATTGTTGATATTAATATAATTTTTCCTAAAACTCTTTTAAGTAAGGAACTTTTTTTATTTATGTGGCTTTAAAACAAAGTCTCGTGCAGAACAATGACGATTGTGGAACAAGAAATAAAAAAGCGATACATGTTAATCATGTCTAATATGTATCGCTCTTTATTTTTTTATGACTTTTTACGATTTACGTCTTGATAATTTAAAGAGGTGGGGAACAGGCACAAAAGACACTTAGTATCTTTTGCGAAGGGGAATAATTTGCCCTCTAATTTCCCCACCAGGATTTTGTTCGGTATGAGCATTTACATACGTCAATTCTTTTCGCATTAGTATTAGTAAGTCATTGACATTTTTTACACCTCTGTCATTAGGAACGATGTCCTTATCTGTAATAACTCCCGTAACTACACCTCGGCGAGTGGTTATTCCATTTTGATCTTCTAAAGTCGCTAGATCAGCCCCAAAAAGGAAGACGAGAACGGGTCCATTTTCATTGCGAGCTCCAAAATGAATATGCGCTTGAATGAAATTTCTAATATTGTTGACTTCTAGCTCAAATTTAATTTTTGTACAATCCTTATTAGCCAAAAATTTAGCTACTCCAAAAGCCTCTGTCCTTACTGGAGGTACTTCGTTTGCCCCTCTTAACTTAGCAATAAATTTCTCCATAAATTTCACCTCCTTAATATACGGTATGTAAATCGAAATAGCTTTGTATAGGTAAGAGGATTAAGGGCTAAAAATAGGAAAATGATAGAGACCTGTTGAGCTTCGAGAAACATATAGGGAATAATTATTTTTAGGCTTTTGGGCATATCTAAAAAATGATATTCCAGATGAAGAAGTTAATTATTTTTAATATCATAAATTTTGAACACATATTTATTATTAAAAGGCTAAAAATAACAATGGCATAGATTGTGGCAAGACATTTAAAGAACTAGGAGGTGAATTTATGGAGTTTTTTGGTGGCCAAGAATCGCTGAATGCCATACAATGGAGCTTAAGAGCAATTATTGGTTTCTTCTTTTTAGTAATCGTAGCTAAACTAATGGGACAGAGATCTATTTCACAGTTAAGATTTCTGGACTTTGTAATGGCAATACTAATAGGTAATATTATTGCCCACCCTTTGTCAGATGAGCAGTTAGGGTTAAAAGGTTCTATGATTACCATGAGTGTGCTGGTGATTTTATACCTAACGGTAGTATTTTTGAGCTTAAGGTGGGATTCACTAAGGAAAATATTTGATCCTCCTCCCATACCACTTATAGAATATGGGAAAATTAATTACAAAAATTTAAATAAAGCTAGAATATCAGTTGATATTCTTTTATCTGAACTGCGAAAAGAAAAAACTGAAGATATTCAAAAGGTAGCGCTAGCATTATGGGAACCTGGAGGAACCATATCCATATTCTTATATCCTCAACACAAGCCTATTACTCATTCTAATTTCAATTCAACCTTAAAACCTTTTGATTTTCCTAAAATCATTATTAAAGAACAAAAGATTGATTACAATGTGTTAAACCAACTCGGAATAGAGGAACAATGGTTATTAAATAAGATAAAAACTACATATAACGTAAATTTAAGCGATATACTACTTGCCACTATTGAAAATAATGAAGATCTTAAAATATATTTGTATAATTAAATTCGCAACAGGGTCTGATTTGTTTACCTTTTTATAGTGATAGGTAAGCTTTTGAAGTTATCACCTGCTTTTCCCCACTTTATGAGTTTTCCAGTCATACGGCGTTCCAACTAATCCAATTCATTCAGTATTTTATTGTGTATGCAAGATGAGCAGTGCCCTTTTATATTGACGATAAACATTTAAAGTCTATAATATTCTGAAATAGACCTTTTCGAGGGGGTGGGCAAAAACACCCCAGTATGATTTTGATCAAACTTTATTCTAAAGCTATTGCAATTTATTAATGTTTTATAAATTAACAAAAGATGCAACTCCTGAACAATTAAAGCAAGCAGGTATTGGAGAGCACTTCGTGGATCACGACAGGGCGTTGTTTTATCATGTAAAAGAATTACAGTACCACCCTAAACCTAAACGCCCCGACCCTGTCTATGCGAAGAAACTACAAGAAATTTGGCGAACAGTTTGGTGAGATATCTGATGCAATATTTATTTCAAGGATGGAGTGGTAAGGGGAAACGGGAAGTACAAAGGAATTATTAATGGTCCTAAGAAAATTTTTTCCTTTTAAATATCCCATAAAGTTGGGTACCCTACTTTTGGTGGAATACTCACTAACATATGCGCATGATCAGGCATAAGATGACCTTCTATGATCTCCACTCCTACACAGTGTTCGTAATATTTCTCCTATGCCTCTCCGATAGTGATTATAAATTATTTTACGTCTATACCTTGGAGTGAACACAATATGGTATTTACATAACCATTTTGTGTGTGCCAAACTATTCGCTTTTTTAGCCAATTTACTCACTTTCCTTTCTATAGTTTAGAGGCTTGAAAAATCTCTATTATAGAAGAAAGTGAGTGTTTTGTTTGGTATAACCATTGGTTTCCCACCCGCATAGCAGGTGGTTTTCTGTTTCGCACCTGTCGCGAGCTCAACGGACTAAAGTCATAATTAAAAAGCCTGTTTTAGCAGGCTTATAATGATATTATTGTTTTTTAATTTCTCCTTTTGATACTACTAAATATTGCCCTTCTGAAACATTAACAGAATAGCGACCGTTAAAAATATTGTTGTCTACAATTTCGTTATTACCAACAGGCCCAGACATTATGGCAGCATATCCTTCTCCTATGCTCTCAATCACGTATTGCCCTGGCTCTATGTCGGCGCCAACTTTATACCACGCAGAACCTGTAAAATCTTCAACATCATTCATTATTTCGTATAACTCTTTGGCTCCGCTTACTCCTAAATTTTTAAGCGCATCTACGCTAACTAAAGCGCCCATCGTTTCAATGTTTCCCTTATCATGCACGTACACATAACCAAAACTTTCAAAGTTTTCATTGTCTATAATGTTACCGGCTTGATCTTCTTCCGAGTAGTATTGACCGCTGCCCTCAAAAGTAATAAAAGCATACTCTCCTTTTGGTATATCGCCTTGTATGTATGATCCAGTATCAATGGCTTTACCTTCGTCAATTAAACCTGTTAGTTTTGTAAACATTTCTTCTTGTGGAGTTAGTACTGGCTCAGGTTCTTCGGCTATTTCTTCGGTTTCATCTTCCGTATTTTCGTCAGTACTTGATTCTTGTTCTTCAGTTGCAGTTTCAGATTCAGCGCTTTTTGTTTTTTCTTCTTCGCCACAAGCTACTAATGCAATGGATAGCAAACACAGCAATAATAGCATAAATAGTTTCTTCATATTTATAAACATTCCTTTCGCTACGCTCAAGGCACAAAACACTATGAAATATATTTGCGCCTTGGGCTTTTTTATTATTCTTGATTTATAGGGATAGAAAGTTAACTACAAATCACGTGGAGGTGAGTAGGCCATTCCGAAAGCGGAGTGACCGCATATTTATATGTGTAGGTTACCTTTCCAAGCATAAACAAGTGTGACTTCGAGCACGCAGACTTATCTTTGTATAAACCATTCTCGTTTATAGCTGGGTAATCAGTCAATGCTTTCTGTCTCTATATATCATAGAAAAGGAGAGCTATCCCTTATGGGTTTAAAAATTGTATTTCCCATTTGCTGTGGGATTGATGTCCACAAAACCTTTGTTGTTGCTTGTATTGCTTCCACAAACAAAAAAGGAGTAACTACTTACAAACGCCGTCGCTTTTCTACCTTCACAAAAGGACTTAGAGAGTTGTCACAATGGCTTTGTGAAAGGACTGTAAAGATGTCTGTATGGAATCTACTGGGAAGTATTGGATCCCCGTGTTTAATGTACTAGAAGATTTCTGCAATATCACACTTGCACATCCTAAATACGTCAAGGCTATCCATGGTAAAAAGACAGATAAGAAAGACGCCAAATGGATTGCTGATTTATTTAAACATGATCTTGTAGCTGGAAGCTTTATGCCTCCTTTAGCTATTCGATAATTGCGTGATCTCATGCGTTATTGATTTAAATTGACTAATTTTACATCCAGTGAAAAGAATCGATTTCAAAACAGCTTAACCGTTTCGAACAACCAAATTGCATCAGTTGTTTCAGATACCTTTGGAAAAAGCTCGATGAATATTGTCGGGAAACTGTTGGAAGATCCAACTGATACCGATTTTGAAATTGAACCACTTATTCACGGTTCGATGAAAGACAAAATTTCTGATTTAAAGCTTGCCACCGATGGTTTTATTACTCCTGAACAAGCTGGAAAGTTATCTGTTATTAAGCAGCATTACGAAAACCTTAAAGCACGTAAAGCTGATCTTTAAAAGCTGATACTTTCTCTTGCCGAACCCTACACAGAAGAGATTAACTTGATCTTAACTGTTCCGTCCTTTAAGAACATCTTCTCTGCCATTGCCGTGGTTTCTGAGATAGGTGTCAATATGGACGTGTTCCCGACAGCTAAGCATCTATGTTCAGGGCTCACACCTACGAATAACGAAAGTGCTGGCAAGAAAAAGTCAGTAAGAATTTCGAGAGCAGGGGTATATATCAAGCCCCTTTTGGTACAGTGTGCTACCGCTGTAGTCCAAAGCGATAAACATCCCGAAATCAGAAACCGCTATTTGAGACTTAAAAAGCGTCGCGGTCACAAGCGTGCAATTATCGCCATAGC
Source organism: Virgibacillus sp. 6R (assembly GCF_001895305.1). Lineage (NCBI taxonomy): Bacteria > Bacillati > Bacillota > Bacilli > Caryophanales > Bacillaceae > Virgibacillus > Virgibacillus sp. 6R. The sequence goes on from NZ_CP017762.1 coordinate 4,640,932, forward strand.
ACGAAATGTTGTTAACAGCAATTTACCACATTTTGAAGAAAAAAGAACCATATAATCCCGAGTTATACAAAAAATCGGATGTTTTTCCAGTTCATCGAGAAATTACGGTTGAACAAGCAATCTTGTTAGCCAAATCTCAAGGCTTCAAAATTATGAACCTGAAGTACAAGTAACTTAGCTATCATCGTGGATTGTTTAGAATTTTTAAAAAGTCATCTGTGATGGCTTATTTGGCATGACCTTTGATCAAGTGAGTCCATTAAGGGTTTATTTCAGACTTCTCCTTTACTAATATTTAATAATAATTCAACACCACCTCCTGTAACCAGAAATGAGTTACGGGGAGGTGGTGTTTTATGTTAGACAAAAAGCTTTCAATTGGTATAATTAGGTGAAAAAGGCAGGATGAATATGAGGATAACTTCTTTAAGGAAGTTTTAGCCAAGATAGTTTTCTTATTAACGCAACTTAGTCACATAAGTAACGAGGTGGATTTCAACTTGTACAGAGTAGTCATTATTTTATTAGCAATATTTTTATTAATTACGTCATTATCACATTTGTTTTTTAATTATGAACTGTCTAGTTGGGTGGAATATGCAAATCTTATTATTATTTTGATTCTGGTAATAGATTTATTTAAAAAGAAAAAAGAAAACTAAATTTCACTCCATATCCGGCGGCGCATACTTTATATAGCTCACCTCTTTTACCCAAAACATATTCTTATAGTCAACGCTTTTAATCGTTCTGGTGTATATTCCCATACGCCAGATATATTTTTATGCTGCCACTTATATGTAGTTTTCCCATAAACAATTCCATATATTTCATGCTTTTAGTATAATGCAACTGAAGGGGTTACATTGAAATGATTACCAATGGGGATAGGAGGGGATTTTCATTAAGGCGCTTTATGTAAGCGACCTTCATAGCTATATTGACAAAACCATATCGCAGCTAGAAAAAATACATACACAAGTAAAAAAGATCCAGAAAAGCATAGAGAGCATTATAGCTTTGGAGGATGCGTTTAAAGGAAAAACGGCTAATTCTATTCGAACCTTTTACCAAGAGGTACATATGCCGTTTCTGTTGTTCCTAGAAGGTTTTATTACGAATTACTCCGATACGTTACAGGAAATGAAAAAGTCGATTCGAGACATGGAACCAAACAAAGATGGGGTTATTCGCGAGGATTTTCTTTCTCAAGACGTGCAACGAGGTTTTGAACGAATGGAACATATTACTACGGCGTTAACTGATGAGGCAAATGCCGTTCTTCACTCGGTCAAAGATATTGTTAACGTTCCGAATATAGACGATGGCGAGTTTCTTGATAAAGTACAACATGCGAAAAAGCTGAACCGTCAGACGATAGAGAAGCTCCACGCTTTTGACCGCCACAATACAGCTAAGCTAGACACCATAGAACAAGATATTCGCATGATGAAGAATTATCTTAGTCAAATCCGTGAGTTAGGAAACAATGGGAAGATACGTATTGGCAGCTACCAAGCAAGGCAACTAGATGATCAAAAGTTTCACAAAGAACTTGTAGCTGGTATTGAGAACAAGGCTGTGAGAAACGCAATTGGGCTAGAGGCATTGCTTGGCGAAGCAGGCAAGCTTCTACTCTCTAGGTATACCCGATTTGCAGCTATTCCGATTCAGTATTTACAGAAACATTTTGGATTAAAAACCATGGATTATAGTTATCGGGCTATGCATGCAGCTGTAGCAGCATCAGGTGACCGTTTAACTACAGGAGAATTTTCTACCATTGAACACCAAGTAATTTCCGCAGTAGAGGTCTCGGACTATAAAAAAGTGAGACAGGGAACTTACTATACATTGGTGGATGGTAGAATCGTAAGAAAATATCAATCCGAATCTGGAAGTGTAGAATATGAATTAGTGGATACGATTCCTGCCGATCGACACAAGCCAAAAGAGCCGGAAAAGAGCTGGGTGGAAAAAGCTACTGAAGGGATTGTCAAAGCAGGTTTACACGTAGGATTAGCAGGATATAAGACCGGAAAAGCTGGCTTAAAACTTTCCAAAGAGGCTTTAGACTTCGTTATATTGGATGATGTGAATACTGTTTTTGATTCAGAAGCCTCTGCAGGTGAAAGAATATGGGCAGGAGCTTCTATTATTCCAGCGGGAAAAGTTCTAAAGTTAGTTAAAGCTGGCGGAGTTATTAAATTTGCGAATAAGGGTAAGCAGACAGCGAAGAAAGTTAAAAAGATAGATAACCCTATTTCGAAACGTATAAAGGCAAGAGTCCCTAATGATGAAGTGATTTCCCCAACAAAAAGAGGAAATGCTCCAATGAGTAAAAAAGATAATAAACCTATTGAAATACATCACAAAGACCAAAATCCAGATGGTCCTTTTTATGAAATGCATCCCTCAGACCATAGATATGGAAAAAACGATAAAATCAACCATCCTAATAAAGGAAATCCTTCAAAGATAGACAGGAAGCAATGGAGAAAAGACAGACGTAATTATTGGAAAAGTGAATGGGATAATGGTCGTTGGGATAATTAAAAATTCAAATACGGAGCTGATAAGATGGAATATAAATTCAAATACTTCGAAAACCCATTGGAGAATGCTGAATTTACAGATGAAGCGTGTCAGTCATGTGGCAAAAACGAAATGTGTTTAGAAGGTGAATATTTTGATCTTGATGATGAGGTGGATTCAGTTTGTTTAAATTGCCTTAGACTAGGAAAAGTTAAAGTGAATATTCCAAATTACATTAAGGACAGAATAACAGGTCAGGGTAAGGAGGAAAAGGTAGCAGAGCTTGAAAAAACTCCTCCAGTACCCTGGATACAATACAACGATTGGCCAGTTTGTTGTGGCGACTATACAAAGTACATTGGGGAATGGGAAAGGGAGGATTTTGAAAAAAACTCTAAGGACGGTAATGGATTAAATTATTTATTAAGTATTTTAGATCAATCAACGAAAGATAAAATTGAAAACGTAAATAATTTTTGGGAAGATATAGGACAATATACTGCAATCTTTGTATTTGAATGCTTGAATTGTTCAAAACGAATTGCAGTTCCTCAAAGCTATTAAAATAGTCGACCTTGGTTGTTTGTTTAATACTCAATCAAGGTTTTTCTTTTTTATAAATAGAATTTATAAGTATACGAACATTCGTTCGCACCCTAATTAGAGTACACCTTTATCTTGTTGTTTATCCCCTCTATATATCCATTTGTTAAAAGGATACATAAATAATTGAAGGATTTCTGTTTTCCAATCGCTGAAACGTATGATAAGCACTTTGAAATGACCCTAAGACCATTATCTAGGAACATCACGGAACGTCCAAGACATTTGACATATCGTCAGGCAAATTAGTAAGGAAATAATAGGCGAAAGAATTAAGTCTAAACATAGTATACGAGGAGGATATAAACATGCCGGTAATGCTTTTAGTGGTAGAACAAGATGAAAATCAAATGAAATATTTACCTGTAATAAGGAAAAATACAAACTTAGGATTTTTTGAGATAAAACAAAGAATTGAAAATGGTAGTCCGATAATGGAATGTAATCTGTTTAAAGATGATGAGGACGATATAAAACTTAAAAAATTAATAAATGAATTGATAAGTGTTGGTGCTAAGATAAGACTGTTCGATGGTAAATTGGTTGAAAGTAAAGAAGTATCTGTTGAATACTTGATGAATAGATTTGATAGATATAAAGAAATACAAAGTCAAAATAAAATGTTAGATGATTTAATGTATGATGAGGATTAATTTTAATATACAGTTGGCAAAATTCAGCTATATTATTTTGGCGAGGTAATATTTTAGACTTAAGAAGTATTGTTAAAGTAAACACGCCAAAAACGTACTAATTAAAAAAGCTAATCTAACTGAATTTTAATCGGTTAAATGCGCAGTTAAAAATAGCACCTACTTATTCTGTAGGTGCTTTTCGTTATGTCTTTAAATGCAAAAAGAGATCCGATTGCTGATTTATATGAGGATATTGCAGCGGAAGAGAAAGCGAGGGCGACATACCAATGGATTATTGATATGTCTGATGATCCCGATTTAAATGATAGTTTGAAGTTTTTACGGGAAAGAGAAGTTGTTCACTCGCAACGTTTCAGAGAAGCTGTAGAAATATTAAAGGAAGATAGGGATGCGAAGAAAATATTTTAAAATCAAATAGTTTGAATAAATAATAGCTATGGTTGAAGAATTAATATTAGCTAGCTGTTTCAGTATGGAAACAAGAACTGTAACTGGTTTCAGTTTTACAGGAATAAATGTAAAGATCATGAAATAACGAAAGAAAACGGGCTCTTTTATTAGGTACGAAGAATGGGGCAATTTCATATAGTATGTATTGTATGTACTATGGAAAGTGGGTGAGAATTTGTTTTATCATGTAAAAGAATTACAATACCATGCTAAACCTGAACGCCCCGACCCCGTCTATGCGAAGAAACTTCAAGAAATACTTGGCGGACAGTTTGGGGAGATATCTGTTATGATGCAATACTTATTTCAAGGGTGGAGTGTCAGGGGAAACGGGAAGTACAAAGACTTGTTAATGGATACAGGAACAGAGGAAATTGCGCATGTTGAAATGATAGCTACAATGATTGCAAGGTTACTAGATGGTGCACCGGATGTTGAATTAGAGGATGCAGCGAAGGATCCTGTAATTGCTGCGATTTTAGGTGGTTCCAATCCTCAGCAAGCGATTGTTTCTGGGCTAGGCGCGATGCCTGTCGACAGTGTTGGAAACAGATGGACAGCAAGTTACATCATTGCCAGCGGAAATTTATTAGCTGATTTTAGGGCGAATCTAAACGCGGAGTCACAAGGACGGCTACAAGTCGCTCGCTTGTACGAAATGACGAATGATAGTGGTGTACGCGACATGCTATCTTGGTTATTAGCAAGGGACACCATGCATCAAAATCAATGGTATGCCGCAATTTGTGAGTTGGAAGAGAAGGAGAATATCGTTGTACCAAGTACTTTTCCTAGAGAATTAGAAAAGCAACAAGTATCCTATACGTTGTTTAATTTTTCTCAAGGAGATGCGAGTGCCAAAGGAAGGTGGGCTCATGGAAGAAGTATGGATGGCTACGGATACTTTAATTATGTCGACAAACCAATTGCATTCGGTTCAGTTCCCCATCTAAAGCCAGCGCCAAAGTATATTTATAATACACCTTTATGGGCATTACGCACCTCGGATGATCCACCTGATCCACATACAATATAATTCGTAAATAGATAAAAAATATAACAGCGCTATACCCTTAAAAAAGGTAGTGCTGTTTGTTTTATGAGTAGGAATGGCCGCATACATTAAAAACTGCCGTTTGGCAGTTTTTAATGTATACTACGGTATAATCCAATAACCTTTCCTAAAATGGTCACGTTATCGTAAATGAGAGGCTCCATTGTTGCGTTTTCCGGTTGCAAGCGTATATGATCTTTTTCTTTAAAGAATCGTTTCACAGTTGCCTCATTTTCTGCTGTCATGGCAACAACAATATCACTGTTTTGCGCAGTGTTCTGCTGTTTAACAATCACCATATCGCCATCCAGAATCCCGGCTTCAATCATACTTTCTCCTTCAATTACTAAAACAAATAAATTATCATCAGGCCCAGCACTGTTTGCCGGTAATGGAATAAATTCTTCAATGTTCTCCACCGCTGTGATCGGCAAACCAGCAGTAACTTTTCCTATTACAGGTGCATAGCGAGCTTCTTCTTTTGGAATAGGGTTATCTTCTGCAAAATCCAAAATTTCAATGGCTCTAGGCTTGGTAGGGTCTCTTCTTATATATCCTTTGTCTTCAATTCTTGCTAAATGACCATGAACGGTTGAACTAGATGCTAACCCCACAGCCTTTGCAATTTCTCTCACAGATGGCGGATAACCTTTCTGCATTACTTCATCTTTTATATAATCTAAAATCATTTGTTGCCTTTTGGAAAGTTTAGACATGAATCTATCACCTCGCACATAAGATTAATTATCCTTAGTTTACCATTAGATAAAACGTTACGCAAACATTCGTTCGAAAAACGCTTGACAAGATCATATGTTCGCGTATAATGAAATTATACAAGCGAACAAAAGTTCTATTTCACGAAGGAGGGCTATTGGATGTTTCAAAAACTGACAAAAACAGATGTATTCTATCTTGTAGCTTTTGCATTAACATTAGGTTTCTTATATTATTCTATTGTAATGAGTTAATCATATAGAAGGAGTAAAAATTGTGAAAGCAGTAATTTACTGTCGGGTAAGCACTGATAAAAAAACACAAGAAACATCATTGGTTAGACAAAAGCAGGAACTGATGAAACTAGCAGCTGACTATCAATTTACGATTGTAAAATGTATCCAGGAACAGGAAAGTGGATATACGATAGATCGTGATGGGATTTTTCAATTACTTGAGCTATTTTCCGAAAAAAAGGCAGAATGTTTATTAATTCAAGATGAAACGCGTTTAGGGAGAGGAAATACAAAAATCGCTCTTTTTCATCAGTTACACAAATTACATATTCCTATATATACTACTTACCATGGTGGTGAATTGGAATTATCCGAGGCAGACTCCATGGTGTTGCAAATCGTCGGAATTGTAGAGGAATATCAGCGGAAAATACATAATATAAAAATAAAACGAGGAATGAACAAAGCCATTGCAGAAGGATATGATCCAAGCGTAAATCTATCCAATCGGCATAAAGCTCCGGGGAGAGAAAGAAAAAAATTCCCGATCGAAGAAGTGATAAGGCTTCGTCAAAACGGCTTAACATTTGCAGAAATTGCTGTTACGTTAAACGGGCTAGGCTATACTGTATCCAAAGCCACTGTTCACAGAAGGTATCAGGAACACCAAAAAGAACTGAATTAACTGTTATTTATTAAAAATCCAAGTGGCTTTAGTCATGTAGTTGAATCCGCGGATGACATATATTAAATGAAATAGAGTTAATTACCTCTATGAAAGAATGGAAGACCTCTGGTTCAAAAAGTAAAAGGCATCAATGAGCATGAATAAAGTTAAGAGCACGGGATTACAATGCGTCAAAACTTGTCAGACTCGACTCAGACAAGTTTTTTGCACTTGTCTTTTTTCTGTGTTAGTGTAAATAAATCCAAGCCATAAAAGTATCTATTTTATCACGACGAAATCTATTGTAAAATAAAACGAAATAGATATATATTTATGATGCATTGGAAAATAAGAGAATTAGCAATTTGCATTTAGGGAGGTAAAGTAATGCTCTCAAAAAATAAAATAGAACGAATCAATCAGCTTGCAAGAAAATCAAAAGCGGATGGTCTTACTATTTCCGAACAAAATGAACAGAAACAACTGCGACAGGAATATTTACAAGGTGTAAGACATTCTTTTAAGAATCAGTTTAAAACGATGAAAGTAGTAGATCCTGATGGAAATGATGTGACACCAAAAAAAGTAAAAGATTTACAGAAGAAGAACAAAAATTAGCGAGTGAGCCTATTTTGTTATAAGTGCATGGTTTCACTTGTGGCAAAGTAGGTTTCATTATAGAATGGAGATAGTTATGATTTACGAAAGGGGCTAACTTTAATATGGCAAGTACGATCGAACAACAATCTATTAATACAATTAGAACATTATCTATTGATGCTATTGAACACGCAAATTCTGGACATCCTGGGCTTCCGATGGGCGCAGCGCCAATGGCCTATACGTTGTGGACAGACTTTATGAACCATAACCCGAAGCATTCGAAATGGTTTAACCGGGATCGGTTTGTTTTGTCTGCAGGACATGGATCTATGTTATTATATAGCTTGCTTCATTTATCAGGATATGACGTATCTATAGATGATTTAAAATCATTTCGTCAATGGGGTTCAAAAACGCCAGGCCATCCTGAAGTTCATCATACTGACGGGGTAGAGGCAACGACTGGTCCTTTGGGACAAGGTATCGGTATGGCTGTCGGTATGGCTATGGCAGAAGCTCATTTAGCTGCTAAATTTAATCAAGCAGATTTATCGATTGTCGATCATTACACATATGCGTTAGTTAGTGATGGCGATTTAATGGAAGGAATTTCTCATGAAGCTGCTTCTCTAGCAGGGCATTTAGGTTTAGGAAAACTGATTGCGCTTTACGATTCCAACGATATTTCCTTAGATGGTGATTTAAACCGTTCTTTCTCTGAGGATATTGAACGACGCTTTACAGCTTATGGATGGCAAGTTCTAACGGTGAAAGATGGCAATAATGTTGATGCAATCAGACAAGCAATTAAGGTAGCCCAAGAAAACTACGAACAACCTACCTTAATTGAAGTGAAAACGATAATCGGATACGGTTCACCAAATAAATCTGCTTCTGCGGCTTCTCACGGTGCTCCTTTAGGAGAAGATGAGGTTAAGCTGACAAAAGAATTTTATAAGTGGACACATGAAGATTTTTATGTACCTGAAGAAGTATATGCGGATTTTAATCAAAAAATTGTTCAAAAGGGTGCCGAGGCTGAAGAAAAGTGGAATCAGCAATTAGCTATGTATAAAGAAAGATATCCAGAACTGGCTGAGGAGTTTGAGCTTGCGCTTCATGGTAAACTTCCAGTTGATTGGGATAAGGAATTGCCAGTCTTTGAACCAGAGCAGGATACACTAGCAACGAGAGCGTCCTCCGGGAAAGTATTAAATGCGATCGCTAAAACTGTTCCAAATTTCTTTGGAGGTAGTGCTGACTTAGCTGGTTCCAATAAAACAACCATGAACGATGAAGGTGATTTCTCAAAGGATAACTATGCGGGTCGTAATATTTGGTTTGGTGTACGTGAACATGCAATGGGAGCTGCTTTAAATGGGATGGCATTACACGGAGGGTTACACGTGTTTGCGGGTACTTTCTTTGTGTTTAGTGATTACTTACGCCCATCCATTCGCCTTGCTTCCATTATGAATACACCAGTTACCTATGTATTTACACATGATTCAATAGCAGTAGGAGAAGATGGACCAACCCATGAACCAATTGAACAATTGGCTTCGTTAAGGGCAATGCCTGGGTTATCCGTTATTCGACCTGCTGATGGAAATGAAACTCAAGCTGCTTGGCGTTTGGCTTTAGAGTCAACAGATACACCAACTGCTCTTGTATTAAGCAGACAAAATTTACCAACGTTACCAGGTACAAAAGAACATGCATATGAAGGTGTTAAAAAAGGCGCTTATATTATAAGTGAGGCAGGGAAGGAAACACCTGACGTGATTCTTTTAGCAACAGGGTCTGAAGTTCAATTAGCTGTTCGGGCGCAAGCAGAACTAAAAGAAAAAGGCATCGAAGCGCGTGTTGTTAGCATGCCTTCATGGGATCGTTTTAAAGCCCAAGATAAGAGCTATCAAGAACAAATTCTACCATCAGCTATTAAAAAACGTGTTGCTATTGAAATGGCTTCTCCATTCGGTTGGGAAAGATATGTTGGTGAACACGGAAAAGTAATCGGAATAGAAACATTCGGAGCCTCTGCAAAAGGCGAGAAAGTAATGGAAGAATATGGTTTTACAGTCGAGAATGTTATTAAGCACGTAGAATCACTCTTACATTAAACACCGAGAGAAAGATCTAGCCAATAGGTCTTTCTCTTTTTCATTTAATTCGGCATAGCCAGACAAAAGAAGTGGTTGTTTGCTTTATAATCTGACAGTATTTTTAATAGCAAATACGTATAATAGGTGTATCTTAAAAAATATACGAGCAGTAGCACAATTAGTGGGAATAGGGAGGATTACCTATGTACACGTATTCTATTTATCATTTAACAGAAGAAGTAGCCATGTATTATTTTCATAAAAGCAGTATCTTATATCGATTTTTAAGAGAATTTGAGTCGTTGCCTTATCGTGCAGATTTGCGCAGACAATTCGAATATATTACAGATCGTATTTGTTATGATCAAATTTTGTTATCCATCCAACGTCACGAATCCACAAACTTATTTGTAAATATAGACAAGGATAAGGTTAGCTTATATAATAGAAAGGCGTTTATTTCTTTACATATTAGTGAAAAACAATTAAAATTTCATTGTAAAACGTTAGAAAGCGCAGAAGAACTGTTATTTCCTATCTTGCGTAGTTACCATCCTTTGCTTTTTGTTGTTGGTGACAATATCAAAAATTTTGGATGGATAACTCCCCTATTGGAATACAGTCGATTAGAACAAAACGAAGTATTGTATTCCTAACATGGATTTACTATACTGTATAAGAGACAACACGAAGGAGGAAAGCTATACATGGACACAATCTGGGTCGTATTAATCGCTGTGGCAGCGTTAATTATTGGTGTTGCTCTTGGATTTTTTCTTGCGAGAAAATATATGATGAACTATATGAAAAAGAACCCACCAATTAATGAGCAAATGCTACGTACCTTAATGATGCAAATGGGTCAAAAACCATCCCAAAAGAAAATTAATCAAATGATGCGTGCAATGAACAACCAGTCTGGAAAATAGGCACTTATGCATATATTAATAAGGTTAATAGCTTGCAAGTGAACACCCCTTACTACAAAATAGTAAGGGGTGATTCTATAGGTGCAAGTAATTAAATTTGGTAGCAAAGTACGTTCTATGAAATAAGTGTACAAAATTTCCGGTCTATCGGTTTTTCAGACTTCTACTTACGGAAATAGATACATTATGCTGTTTCTACCTATCAGCTAAGCTTAGAACCATTTTGATCACGCTCTTATAATCTGGACTCATGTAAAGCGTTTTCGTTTTATTGTCAAAATTGGTCATAGACTTACTAGACTTGTTTGGTACAATAGCATTGAATACAAAGGGGGTATACCATTGTCTGAGATAAATGTATTTATTGCTTTCGGAGCTGGCTTTCTTTCCTTTATATCTCCCTGTGTACTACCACTATATCCTGCATTTTTATCGTACATTACTGGGATGAGTGTAAGCGAATTAACCGAAGACAATAAAATGCTAAATGCCAAAAGCATTTTACATACGATTTTCTTCTTACTCGGGTTTTCTGCTGTGTTTATTATGTTGGGGTTTTTGAGTTCTGGTATATCTAAATTTTTGCTTATATACCAAGATGTCATTAGACAAATCGGTGCTGTCGTTATTGTGTTTTTTGGCTTGGTTATTGTTGGCGTATTGAATTTTGATTTTTTAATGAAAGATCGGAAAATCAATTTTAAAAATCGCCCCGTCGGCTTTTTTGGTACATTTATAATCGGGTTAGCATTCTCATTAGGCTGGACACCTTGTACAGGTCCGATTTTAGGCATCGTATTATCCTTGGCTGCAACGGAACCAAATACAGGAATGATTATGATGATAGGGTATATTCTCGGCTTCTCAGTACCTTTCTTCGTATTATCATTCTTTATAGGTAAGTTAAAGTGGATTAAAAAACATAGCTTAAAATTGGTCAAAATTGGTGGCTATATTATGATTTTTATGGGAATCGCACTATTTTTCGACTGGATGACGGCTCTAACGTCTTATTTAGCAGGTTTATTTGGTTTTTATGGCTTCTAATGGATTTTTACCCTATATTATATTAAAATAAATATTATAACTGCTATTAAAGGGGCAATACACATGTATAAAACGAATGATCTTATATTACGAACCACTGCATCTTTGATTGCCTTCATTTTGTTAGGTTTTGCAGTGTATTTATTATTGGCGGGACATAATTCACCAGGTGGTGGATTTGTGGGTGGACTCATGACTTCTGGTGCTATCCTATTAATGAATATGGCTTACGGGTTAGAAGTAGTAAGGAAAGTGCTACCAATCAATTTTGTGAATTTAATTCCAATTGGTTTGGCGGTTGCGATTGGTACAAGTGTGGGCTCATTTTTGTTTCAACAGCCTTTCCTATCACAAACCTATGGTTATTTTAAATTCCCTATATTGGGCGAAATTGAATTAGCTACCGCAATGCTATTTGATTTAGGAGTATACTTAACTGTAGTCGGGGTAATGATGACGATTATTTTATCAATTGCTAATGATACGGAGTAACAAGGGGGAAAAAGAATGGCCAAAATACTTGTGGTCGATGATGCTAAATTTTTGCGTACCGCGCTCGCGACAATCTTAAGAAAGAAAAATCATGAAATTGTCGGAGAAGCTGAGAACGGTAAAGAAGCAGTACGACTATATCAAGAATTAGAGCCAGATATTGTAACAATGGATATAACGATGCCTGTAATGAACGGTATTGATGCTACGAAAAAAATTATCGATATTGATCCAAATGCTTCTGTTATTATGTGTTCAGCAATGGGACAGCAAAAGGTGGTTGTTGAAGCGATTGAACTAGGAGCTAAGGATTTCATTGTAAAGCCGTTTGACGAAAATCGTATTTATGACGCCATTGATCGGGTATTACATTTAAAATTTTAGTTAAGATCGATGAAGAGTAATTTTGTTACATTCAAGTGTTTCATGATAATTGAGTTACCCAACAAACTATTTAGAAATGCTTGACCTATTATGCTGTTCAATCCTCCTTGTTAAACGCATATAAGCAGATAATTTGGTGATGGGAGAAAGTGGGTTACAAATGTTTTGGTTCATTGCAAGTACAGTCGGGGCAGCTATTATGGCTACTTCGATGATATTTCTTCGATTAAAAGCAGCAAAAAAACCTGCTTCAGTTAAAAAAATCATTTTACCACCACTTTTTATGAGTACAGGAGCTTTTATGTTTTTATTTCCTGTGTTCCAAATTAGCTGGTATCAAGTGATAGAAGCGTTTAGTGTCGGCGTAATATGCTCCATCTTTTTGATTAAGACATCTAAGTTTCAAATAAGGGATCAGGCGATCTATTTAATACCGTCAAAAGCATTTGCTTTTATATTGTTTGGATTATTACTATTCCGTATCGTCATTAAGCTTGTCATAGGAAGTCATATATCTCTAGGAGAAACAAGTGGCATGTTCTTTCTGTTGGCGTTTGGGATGATACTTACTTGGCGATTAGCCATGCTTTATAAATATTTACAGCTAGCGAAACAATTAAACAGCACTTATAATAAAAATACGAGTTTGTGAAAAGCGTTAGACTATTTGCCTAACGCTTTCTGTATGTGCGCCAGGCATTGCGCACATGAGAACAGGCCCTCTTCCTTAGAAGGCCTAAAGTATAAAAAAAGTGATTAGTATAGTCTTATTAATTCTTTAAATCCATTAAATGCATTTTTACCGAAATCATCACTATATTGATTTATATGTTTTTGAATTTCATCAAGATGTTCATGGAGAAAAGAATGTATTTCAGTAGTATCTGCTACATTATATATTTCATGAAGAAAATCTATAGTTTCTCCAATAAGAAAGCTATTATTAAGTTTTAATATAACTGAACATATTTTTGGTATAGCATTAAATGCTTCTTCCGCTGAAAGGCCCTCAGTAAGTTCTTCAAAAGACTCTCTGAAATACCACTCATTTTGATCAAGTTCCGCTTCCCAATTTTCAAAGATATTTAGTAGTTTTTGTTCCACGATGTTAACCACCTTTAATTTGAAATCATCAAATTTCTTAGTCTTCTTATTATAATTGAAGTGGATTGTAATTGTTTTACTACCTTAGCTTAATACGGGATAAAATGGAGTGAGCTATTTCTGTCTCACCCCATCATTTGACTTAAAATCCTATTTATTTACAGAGCAGATAGTTGCGGAGTTAAAAAATTCATCCCGTATATAAGGTGCTGTAAGAATTTCGCTTCAGGGGTTGGATAATCTGTACTGCAACAAGTCTAAGCGGGAGATAGCAGCACCTAAATACCCTATTTCGTGAGAGGCCTTTAGGTCATCATACCCTTATGGTACTAACAAGCCGTCGGGAATGAATGAAATCCACCACTGATGGAAGATTCACTTTATAGAGATAAAGAGTTTCTGTTATGATTGATGTTTTTGCTTCCAATCAGCATCATAATCATTTTTTGATTGTTGAAAGAAGTGCTCATAAGGAGTCGTATCAATCTTTTTTTGCGCTAATTTTTTCCGTAAAAATTTGTGGTCACGTTTAGGTGTGGCAATAATATATCCTTCAATTAATATATCACGAGTAATCCTCTGTTTGTTTTTTGCTAAAGCGACTTCGCCAATTTTACCTACTATCTTATGCTTTGCTACATCACGGAATAGCTCCGGAACAGGGGATACTAACTCATCCAATAGTTCTTTTTCTTCGTCTCCCCACATATGCTTCGTTTCGTTCACATAATAGGTTTCCCAGTCCATAGTAGACTTCCCGTCTTCCTTAGGTAATCGCTTAAGAAATTTTCGAAACATGAAGTATCCACCAATAGCCATAATAGCAATCATAAAAAAACCCCAGAAAATAATTAAGTAATTAACAAGAACCGACATAATATCACCTTTTTCTCCCCTTTTTACCAAAATTTCGTAATAATTTGACAAAATATTTAACTATTTAATTTATTTTTTCATGTACTTATAGTAAGATTACTAATAATTGGATGTTTAAGGCGCAGTTAACTTCATTATAAGATGAAAAATATTTTCAAACAAGCGTCATACTATCAGAGGCGAGCACATATATCTGTATAAAGAAAGGATTTGTTGATATTTGCAAAACGAGGGGGAAATATGATGAGGTACGAAAAAGAGACAGGAAATACAGATAAATCTATCCATTTAGCTGAAATGCAACAAGAACAAAGGAAAAATTTACAATTATCTTCACTGCCAGCATCTATGCTTACATGGATAGAAGAGAACTGCCATGATATTATTTCTGTTATAGATGAAGACGGTTTGTTTATTTATATTTCTAAATCTGTCGAGCGTATCCTTGGTTATCAACCATCACAGTTAATTGGAAAGCCATGGTATAAAGTTATTTCTTCAGAAGATATCGATTATATAAAGGAAAGTTGTAATCCTGATCCATTAATGAAACTCTTTTACCAATTGAATGTAATCAATAGTGATGGAAAGTCTATTTGGTCTTCTTGTACTTTAACGAAGCTCAAAGATAGTAAAACAGGTAGAACTTTTTATATTTCCATTGTTGCAGATATACGAGATAAAAAAGAAGTAGAAGAAATCATGATTCAGTCAGAAAAAATGTCCGTAGCTGGTCAACTGGCTGCAGGTATTGCTCATGAGATTCGGAACCCCTTAACATCTTTAAAAGGTTTCTTGCAGTTACTTCAGGCTGGTGTGAGAAAAGAAGAATATTACAATATTATGATTGAAGAAATAGAAAAGATGGAGACTATTACATCAGAGTTACTATTTATTTCCAAGCCGTTAACAGAAACCAAACAACTGGAATCGATTGAATCCATGATACATGATGTCATTGTACTACTAAGACCGCAAGCAAAAATGAAAAGTATTCATATTGAATATAATGGATCAGGAAAAGAAAAAATTTATTGTGATCGTTCTCAAATTAAACAAGTATTAATTAACTTAATTAAAAATGCAATTGAAGCGATGGACCAAGGAGGAACCATTCGTATTTTTACCAGCTCTTCCGATTCTCATATAGATGTTAGCATCATCGATGAAGGACCTGGAATACCTCAAGATATAATACATAAATTAGGAGAACCATTTTTCACTACTAAGCAGAGCGGTACAGGCCTAGGCCTTATGATAACAAAACAAATCTTAGAAAGACATCAAGCCTTTTTAGAGATGAAGGCAAATGAACAGATCGGTAGCACGTTTCGGATTATCTTTCCAGTTCCAGCTTAGTTTTCATGAAAATAAAAAAGTGCCAGAGCCTATTGTTTGGTGAATTCGTTATGCGTATAAATGGCTCATTGCAATAATATTTTTTTGTATAAGTATTTCTTATCACTTCGCATAACTTTTTACTATAACCGTTGTAGGGGTGAATGGTTTGTTTTATCATGAATTTTCTTATAAGATAGAGACAGTGAGAGGTTTTATACTGTTAAAGTAATAACAAATGCCGTGTTTTTTAATACGGTGAGCATGAAGAGAGGGGTACACACATGGGGAAGAGCAATTTTGTGAATACGAAAAAACAATTTGAACTTAATGGGAAAACGTACAATTACTATGAATTAAAAGCTTTAGAAGAAGCCGGATTAGGCAATATATCCCGGCTACCATTTTCAATCCGTGTACTTTTGGAATCGCTGGTTCGTCAGCATGACGGTCATCAAATTAAGGATGAGCATGTAGAGAGATTAGCAAAATGGGGAACGAAAGAAGGCAAGGGAGTGGATGTTCCATTCAAACCTTCCCGTGTTATTTTACAAGACTTCACAGGGGTTCCAGCAGTTGTTGACCTTGCTTCTTTACGAAAAGCAATGGTAGATATGGGAGGAAAACCAGACGAAATTAATCCTGAAGTACCAGTGGACTTGGTAATTGACCACTCTGTGCAGGTGGATCAATATGGGACACCAAATGCCTTAAAGGCAAATATGGAATTAGAGTTTGAACGAAATGCGGAACGTTATGAATTTTTAAACTGGGCACAAAAGGCATTTAATAATTATCGCGCAGTTCCACCAGCAACCGGAATTGTTCACCAGGTAAACTTGGAATATATAGCAAATGTTGTTCACGGTTTAGAAAACGAAGATGGAGAATATGATGCATTTCCAGACACATTAGTGGGAACGGATTCACACACAACCATGATTAACGGACTTGGTGTATTAGGCTGGGGTGTTGGAGGAATCGAAGCGGAAGCAGGTATGCTTGGACAACCATCTTACTTCCCTGCACCTGATGTAATTGGCGTGAAATTTACTGGCAGTTTTCCGAATGGAACAACAGCAACTGACTTAGCACTAAAAGTAACGCAAGTACTGCGTGAAAAAAATGTAGTAGGTAAATTTGTCGAATATTTTGGTCCAGGATTAAAAGATATGCCGCTTGCAGACCGAGCAACCATTTCTAATATGGCACCGGAATATGGTGCTACTTGTGGGTTCTTCCCTGTTGACAAAGAATCACTAAGTTATTTAAAGCTTACAGGCAGATCGCAAGAGCAAATCGATCTTGTTGAAAAATATTGCAAATTAAATAATCTATGGTATTCACCGGATCAAGAAGATCCAAAGTATACAGAGGTCGTAGAAATTAATTTGTCCGAACTTGAACCAAACTTGTCAGGACCAAAGCGCCCACAAGATTTAATTGCACTATCTAATATGAAGAAGGAATTTAATAAAGCAATTACAGCACCAGCTGGAAATCAAGGGTTTGGGCTGGATAAGTCAGAATTCAACAAAGAAGCTGTTATTGAGCATCCGAATGGGAATACTTCTGTCATGAAAACGGGAGCGCTTGCGATTGCTGCAATTACATCTTGTACCAATACGTCAAACCCTTACGTTATGCTAGGAGCAGGGCTACTTGCGAAAAAAGCAGTCGAAAAAGGTTTAGAAGTGCCAGATTACGTAAAAACATCCCTTGCACCTGGTTCAAAAGTTGTTACTCGTTATTTGGAAGACGCTGGCCTGACGCCATATCTTGACAAACTAGGCTTTAATCTAGTTGGTTACGGATGTACCACTTGTATTGGTAACTCAGGACCTTTACGTGAAGAAATTGAGCAGGCCATTATCGATCATGATTTGACAGTAGCTTCTGTGCTTTCTGGAAACCGTAACTTTGAAGGACGTATACATCCATTAGTTAAAGCCAACTATTTAGCTTCACCGCCTTTAGTTGTCGCTTATGCGCTTGCAGGGACCGTCGATATTGATTTGACAAAAGATGCTTTAGGTACAGATAAAAATGGTAATCCTGTGTATATGAATGATATCTGGCCTTCTATGGAAGAAATTAAACAGCAAGTAGAAACAGTGGTTCAACCAGAAATCTTCCGCAAAGAATATGAAGACGTATTTACTTCTAATGAACGTTGGAATCAAATCGATACAACGGATGAGCCACTATTTGAGTGGGATAGCGAATCTACGTATATTCAAAACCCTCCGTTCTTTGAAGGTTTATCAAAAGAAGCTGGTTCGGTCGTACCATTACAGAATCTGCGTGTTATTGGAAAATTCGGTGACTCTGTAACAACTGACCATATTTCTCCAGCAGGTGCGATTGCTAAAGATATGCCTGCGGGAAGGTATTTACAAGATAAAGGTGTGTCGCCACGTAACTTTAACTCCTATGGTTCTCGTCGCGGAAATCACGAAGTTATGATGCGTGGAACGTTTGCGAATATTCGTATTCGTAATTTAATTGCACCAGGAACAGAAGGTGGATATACAACATACTGGCCGACGGAAGAAGTAATGCCTATTTATGATGCTGCAATGAAGTATCAGCAAGATGATACCGGTCTTATGGTTATTGCAGGCAAAGACTATGGGATGGGATCTTCACGTGACTGGGCTGCAAAAGGTACCAATTTATTAGGTATTAAGACGGTTATTGCTGAGAGCTTTGAGAGAATTCACCGTTCTAACTTAGTGATGATGGGAGTTCTTCCGTTACAATTTAAGCAGGGCGAAAGTGCCGATAAGCTTGGTTTAACTGGGAAAGAAACCTATCATGTCGAAGTAAACGAAGAAGTAAAACCGCATGATTTAGTTAAAGTAACAGCAGTTGACGAAGCAGGTAAACAAACAGAATTTGAAGCTGTTGCCCGTTTCGACAGCGATGTGGAAATTGATTATTACCGTCATGGCGGTATCTTACAAATGGTGTTACGTAATAAACTAGGCGTTATATAAAAACGCCAAAAAAAGATCTCTGTCTTATTTGTGACAGAGGTCTTTTTTATAAGATAAAGAATGTATAAAATGAGGTGCTTGAGGATAACGAAATAACCGAATAGGCCAAGCTAAGCTTTTCTTACTTCTGTTAATCCTATATAATTTAATCTTTTCCAAGCTGTATCCATGACAATTTTCTAACATGGATAACTGTTTACTTTACATTTGCTATACAATTAATCTACGATGAAAGAAGATCGCTAAGAAAAAAGCTGTTAGCAAGCAATAAGAGGAAATACAATGATCTAGAGGGAGCAGATCAAACATGAAAGAGCAAGGGGATATTTTATGGTTAAGAGAATAGTAGGTGTTTTGCTTATTATCGTATTAGCTGGTGGAGTACTGTTTAATTACGTTCAGCAAAGAAAAGAGTCAGAATCAACTACAGCAAATGAGTATAATGTAACAGGTGATACAGATGCCAAAGGAGGAATGATTTCTTCTGTCCAAGAAACTCATGAAATTGGTGATACCGCACCAGATTTTGAGTTAAATACGTTGCGTGGAGAAAAACTACAACTCTCCAAATTAAGAGGAAAAAAGGTAATCTTAAATTTTTGGGCAACGTGGTGTCCGCCATGTCGCGAGGAAATGCCTGAGATGCAAAAATTTAATGACGACTTTAAGGAAGAAGTAGAGATTGTAGCTGTCAACTTAACAGAATCGGAAAATAAAGAAGCAAATGTAGCTGAATACATTGATAAGTATCAATATACGTATCCAATTCCCTTGGATAAAAAAGCCAAAGTCCGAAGTGCATATACGATTATTGCTGTACCTACCACTTATTTTATTAATCAAGAAGGAAAGATCACTAAAATACATCCTGGCCCAATGGATTACGATTTTATGAAAGAAACAGTTAAATCCATGTGAAAAATAGGATGATTTAAGCTAATTTAAAGCAAGAGGAAGCAACTGTACAATTTGCAGGAAATGTTTTATCCATCTTAGCGCTATCTGCTGACTTTTTAGTTCAGACAGATAGCTTTTTATAATATATGCTGCTTCAACGTTCAGAAATGAGGTCAGTTGGACAAAACATCCAAGTACTCGATATTCTTAGTGAACCAGGAGCTGGAACTTAACCTAGCCATTATCGTTTATTTAGGCTTCTTTGTATCTACTCGGGCTCCTGAAGTGAGTTTTACGGGCTCTTGCATCGGAATGAAAATTCTTTTTCCCTAGTCCCTCGTAGGTAAAATAAGCTGATAAATTAGCTTTGAATTATTATTTCAATTAATTACGAAATCCTATACAAAAGTAACGTATAGAATAATGAAGGAATGGGTATCCTGCTTCTTAAAAGGAGGAGATGACCATTTCTCTAAAAAAAGGCAGAACATTTGATGAATTGGTACAAGAAAATCGGCAATCTATTTTAGCAGATAAACGGCTGATGGAAAAGATAGAGGAAAAGCTAGAAGCAAAAAGGAAACATATACAAAGGAAAAATGCATAATGAGAAGCGTAACCGCAAGTAGAAAATGGAACGGTTACGCTTGTTTTTTGCAATTGGAAAAATGCATGAAACAGCTGTAGTAAATGGTATAGATTTTTATCATCTTGGAAAACTAGAAACGCAATACAAAATGAATGAAAGGAGTTATTGCCATGTCAGATCGATATCAACCAAAGCCTGATGATCGCAGTGATAATGTCGAAAAATTACAAGAAATGGTGCAGGATACGATCCAAAACATTGAAAAAGCACATGAAACCATGCAATTTTCTTCAGGCGAAGAAAAAGAAGCTATCAAGGAAAAGAATAAGCGAAGAGAACAAGCTATTGAAGGTATGCGACAAGAAATCAAAGATGAGTACGAAAATCAACACTAATGCTTTCGTTAACCCTCTTAGATACGAACTGTATTGCAGAGGGTTAATACGCTTTTAATTGTCTGTAAAAGCTGTAAGAGGAAGGAATTCCAAAAATATGTTAAGCTAAAAAGAGGAAAATAGTTTTATATAGGAGGAATCCTTCATTGCCAAAAATCAAAACACCAATTGAAGTACGTTATCAAGAAACCGATCAGATGGGAGTAGTATATCATGCAAACTATTTAGTCTGGTTTGAAATTGGCAGAACTAAATTTATTGAATCTCTTGGCTTGGAATATACAGAAATGGAATCACACCAAATTGTATCCCCTGTTACTAACGCACAAATCCAATTTAAAAAGCCAATTCGTTATGGTGAACAAGTAACTGTAGTAACATGGTTGGAAGCTTATAATGGGATTCGCACGGTATATGGCTATCATATTCTAAACGGGAAAGAAGAGATTGCTGTTAGTGGAACAACCGAGCATGTTATCGTCAATAAGGAGACCTTTCGTCCTTTATCATTAAAAAAGACTTTTCCAGATTGGCACCAAGCCTATATGAATCAATTAGAAGGGGAGAAAGAACGTGGCATTCGGCATTAGCCGTAAAGAATTGACGGCCTGGAAACAAAAGGTTAAAGCAGGAGAAGTCGCTTTTTTAACGCATTTCTGGTTGGATGATCGATTCCCGGATTGTAATACCGTTACGAAAGCAGGCTGTATAGACATTCAGAAATTAGTTCTTTGGGGGAAAAACTATGACTTACCACCTGAATGGATTGATCAAAAGGATGGGCTTCCTCATTTTGATTTGTTTGGAGAAAAACAAAAATACATATTGGAACAAGAAGGCGAGTGGCAGCAAATAGAACGATTTCAATTATAAAGTGTATCTTCAACAGTGGTTTTTATCCATCAGATGAGTAAAGAACAGAACGCGGCAGACTACCAATTATATGCGGGTATAAGTCTTGGAATGTTACTTACTTCACTAAATCACCGTCTTATATGCCTGAAAGATAATGTAAAAAGAGCTTAAAACTAAGCTCTTTTTACTTGTATAGGAAGCTATAAAATGAGGTACTTGTGGATAACAAATAACCGAATAGCCATGTCCGGCGCATGAGCCCAGCAACGATGCGACTTTAGAAATGCGCCCTCCGATAAGGCATCATCGGTTCGTTGCAAAGAGGAAGGCCGACTAAAAACGGGCTTGCCGCCAGACGTCGGCATACCCCTGTTTTTAGTGGATGATTCCTAAATCTTTAGTTGATTCGTTCCATTCGCTACGTTGCTAAACGGGCGCTAGCGCCTTTGTTCATAAGCTATTTCTGGTTCTTGTTTTTTTCTGCTAAACTTAATTTTTAAATCGTTGTCTTCAAAATACCATGCATCTTTTTCTTCTACATAGAAAGTGATATTTTCTACTTCTTTGGAAGCATGAACTTCTACTGGTTCATCTTTACTGACACCTAGAGAAAACCCTGGAATATTTCCTCCAAACCCTCCATATCTGACGAAAAAACGGATATATGTCTCATTTTTTTCTAGATCCAACTCATTTTTATACCATTTCGCTGCTTCTTTACTTACTTGTATGTCCATGGTGACAGCTCCTTTTCATTTCTTATTCTTGTCAGGTACCAGATCAATACCGCCAGGATGAAAGGGATGGCATTTACTAATCCGTTTTATTGTTAAATACGTGCCTTTCAAAGCGCCAAATCGCTTATAAGCTTCGAGCCCATATTCCGAGCAAGTTGGATAAAAGCGGCAACTGGGTGGTTTAAATGGGCTAATAGCAGCACGATAAAATTTAATTAAACCAATGAAGATATTCTTCATAGAACCCCTTCTTTATTTTACACTTCTTTCGTTTTATCATAAGTTACTGCAGCAATAGCATCATGCATATGGATGGACTCCTCGTTTTGGCAGGTTACTTTAAATTTTGTAATAAAGGAAGTCTCATATAAATCAGCAGCTATTAATCGAACCATATCTTCAACAAAACGTGGATTTTCATACGCTTGCTCCGTTACCATTTTTTCATCCGTTCGTTTCAAAATAGGATGTAATCTTGCACTGGCATTGCTTTCTGCTGCTTCCAGCAATACTTTTTTCCAATCAAGGTCTGCCTCCTGATAATCTTCACTAACACTTATTTCCATTATAACATTTCCACGCTGGTTATGAGCACTATATTCGCTTATTTCTTTAGAACAAGGGCATAGCGTTGTAATAGCTGCCGATAACGATAAATAAATACAAAAGCCTTTTAATTCGTGATATTCTATACGAATACCGGCATCAGCATGATTTAGACCGGTAAGACCAGTATCCGGGGCTTGTCTTTCAAAAAACCAAGGAAAGTTCACTTCTAACGCTGCGTCTTGTTGTTCCACACGCTTGGCAATTTCTTTGGTAAACTTTTTTAAAACATCTAGTTCAGTAGAAAAACCGTTTTTTTGGTAATTTGCCAATTGCTCCATGAACCGACTCATGTTTGTTCCTTTATTCGTTTGTTTTAAGCTGGAAGTAAACGTGAATTCACCGATACTTGTTTGTGTATACGGTGCTATTGAACTATATATCATAATAGGGTTTTTTACCTTTGTTACCCCAACCGCATCTAGATCAAATAAAAAATCTTTTTTGGTATTCTGTAAATCCGCCATATGCATTTTATCAACAGGTTTTGTTCGCGGGGCTGGCTTTACAGAACCAAATAATTGATGGCGCTTTTCTTTCGAAGGTAATTGTTTAATCGGAAAAGCTTTTGTTTGATGACCCATCATATTGCCCCCTTTCTCTATACTTTTAAAGTATACGTTACGAAGAAATGATAATCAATTTATAGGTTTTACCCTAATTTTAATGGTTATCGAGAAAAGTCTAGGCGGGGTTATCATAGCTCCTATATTCCATGTCAGCAAAAGATCTACAACGAGGATGGAACAAACGCGTTTTTATCCAGAATGTAAATGCCGTAAGCCACCGCTTTTTGAGCCTGCGGATAGAAAATGAAAATGTCTAAGTGAAAGGCAACGGCATCTACATCCTCGATTCATTCGGTTTTTTAAATGTAAACCGGCATTGTAGCGGGAAAAGGAGAGCTATATCAGCGACCCATTAAGTTAAAATAAATAACTCCATACGGTAATCTATTTCGCTTTCCCTTAGGGAGGGCGACTGGTGAGCGTCCTCGCTAACACAGTGTCTAGACTTACCGATACTTTTTCACACTTTTATTTTCTACGTGTAGTTCCGAAGCTAAATTAGTGGCATTATCGTTTGATTATGTCCCAACTTTTGACTTAAACTACAAATACCACAATTACATCCAAGTTATTTTGGGCTCTGTTTTGTTTTTTATTCGTTTCAAATTTTCCCGGTGTCTATAGATCACAAAAACCGTTAGTAAAGAGGTAATAATAATGAGCCCTGTATCTTGAAATATAAACGAAAGAATGACAGTGACGATACCAGTTATCATGGATGAGAGCGAGACATATTTAGAAATATACAAACTAATAATGAATGTCGATATCATCAAAATAAACAATAATGGATTAATGCCAAGAATGATTCCTCCCGAAGTCGCCACTGCCTTTCCACCTTTCATCCTGGCAAAGATTGGATAAGTGTGGCCTACAACAGCGAATAACCCGATAACAAGACGATGAACATCTGCATCAAATAATAATGGAATAAGCGTTGCAAGAGTACCTTTTAAAATATCTGCTAAAGTAACCATGATTCCAGCTTTTATACCTAACACACGAAAGGTATTCGTTGCTCCAAGATTACCGCTGCCATGCTGGCGTACATCTTTATTATAGCCAACCTTACCAACAATAAGGGCTGATGGAATTGATCCGAGTAAATAGGCTATAAGGGCAAATACAATATATTCCATACTTTTTCCCTACTTTCCACATAATGAGATATGTATTTCTACAAAAATAATATCAAAACTTTAGTGAACCGAGCGAAGCAATAATTGATTTTAAGGCTGCTGTTTTTCTATTGCCTAAAAGAATTGCCATCATCGATATTCATTGCACTTGCACTACAAAATAAAAAGGGCTGTTCTTTATTTTAGCATGAAGTTTGTAATTTAAGAACCTATAAATCAGTGTTATGTTTGTTAGAGACTTATAAAGGGTATATCATAAACGTTCATAAATAGCTAAAAAATATCTTAGGAGAAAAATACAAACCGTTTTAGGGATCAAACAAGGAGGCCTGTTATGATTGAATTTAACCGAGTTCATAAAACATATCAAGATGGAACAGAAGCTGTAAAAGATATTTCTTTTTGCGTTCAAAAAGGGGAATTTGTTACTTTAATCGGACCAAGCGGTTGCGGTAAAACAACTACGATAAAAATGGTCAATCGTCTCATGGAACCGACATCGGGTGACATATACATAAAAGGGGAAAATATTACTGCTTTCCCTGTTGATCAATTGCGATGGAATATTGGTTATGTGCTTCAGGAAATTGCGTTATTTCCACACATGACCATAGAAGAAAATATTGCTGTTGTCCCTGAATTGAAAAAATGGAAGCGACAAAAAATTCGTAAGCGGACAGCTGATTTATTAGAAATGGTTGGACTCGATCCAGCTACATATAAGAAAAAGCTGCCAAGAGAGCTTTCAGGGGGACAGCAACAGCGTATTGGAGTGATTCGGGCTTTGGCAGGGGACCCAGATATTATTTTAATGGACGAACCATTTAGCGCATTAGATCCGATAAGCAGACAGCAATTACAAGCAGATATTCAAGCATTGCAACAAGAAGTGAAAAAGACCATTCTATTTGTCACCCATGATATAAAAGAAGCGTTGGCATTAGGTGATCGTGTATGCTTAATGAATGACGGAGAAATTGTTCAATTGGACACTCCGGAAAACCTTGCGCGTTATCCAGAAACCTCATTCGTAAAAGAATTCATTGGGAAAGATAAGTCTCCTTGGGAAACACCTGTTGAAGCTATTACTGTTTCGGCACAGAGCTACGTTTTACAACAAGATGCCTTTGAACAAGGGGACTATTATTCTGACCAAGTGTATATCATACAGGATGAGTATAACAACTATGTTGGAATAGCAACGAACGGTACGATAACGGAAGGAATCTATCTACGACATGACCTTCCTTTAGCTGAGGTGGTTGAAGTTACAGAAGGAAAAGGACAGGAATTCTTTCCTGTATTAAAAGATGACAGACTTGTCGGTGTCATCCACTATCGCGACATAATTATATATTTAAAGACTAAGTCTCATTTAACAGGAGGCTTAGACAATGAATGATTTTATAACGGTATTTCAAAATCGACAAGGAATGCTCGCTGAAACCATTTGGGAGCATTTACAAATATCGCTTATTTCATTAATTATTGCAATTGTAATTGCTGTTCCTTTAGGACTGACCTTAACGAGATACCCAAGGGTAGCTGAACCAATCATCGGTCTTACTGCTGTATTACAAACGATTCCAAGTCTGGCGGTATTGGCCTTTCTGATCCCTTTTTTTGGTATTGGAACTTTACCAGCTGTTATTGCTTTAACTGCTTATGGATTATTACCGATTTTGCGAAATAGCTATACAGGAATTAAGGAGGTTGACCAAGCTTATATTGAAGCAGCAACGGGAATGGGCATGAATTCATTGAAACGGTTAATAAAGGTCGAATTACCAATTGCGATGCCCGTGATGATGGCGGGTGTTCGAACGTCTATGGTATTGATAGTTGGTACAACGACATTAGCAGCTTTAATTGGTGCAGGTGGTTTAGGTGAAATCATTTTATTAGGGTTAGACCGTGGTGCTGATGTTAATCTTATTTTATTAGGAGCTATACCTGCCGCTTTGCTCGCCATCGTTTTAGATGTTATTTTACGAGGGTTCGAACGTATTTCCAAAAAAGCTGGCGTTAAATCCTTGTTAGCAATGTTGCTTATTGCTGTACTCATTGTTGTAACACCGTTTATCATTCAATCAGATAAGCAAGAAGATATCGTTATTGGAGGAAAATTAGGCTCCGAGCCGGCTATTTTAATGAATATGTATAAGCAATTAATTGAAGCAGAAACGGATTTAAATGTTCAATTAAAGCCGAACTTAGGAAAAACAGCATTTGTATTCAATGCATTAGAACAAGGAAACATTGATATTTATCCGGAATTTAGTGGAACCGCTATTGTTACCCATCTAGAAGAAAATGCAATTAGCCAAAAGGAACGTGAGGTGTATCAACAAGCAAAAGAGGGAATGAAAAAACAGTTTGATATGGCATATTTAACGCCAATGGACTATAATAATACGTACACTGTAGCAACGACCAAAGAAATGGCTGAACGGTATAACTTGAAAACGGTTGGGGATTTAAACCAAGTGGAAGAACAGCTGACAGCAGGGTTTACATTAGAATTCAAGGATAGATACGATGGTTATGTTGGAATGCAGGACGTATATGACTTGAATATTTCGAATGTAAATACGATGGATCCTGGACTTAGACAAAAAGCCCTTGCATCAGGGGAAGTGGATGTGATTGACGCATACGCAACAGATAGTTATATGGAAGAGCTTGATTTAGTCGCTTTAGAAGATACAAAGAATTTATTTCCACCATATCAAGGTGCGCCACTATTGCGCAATGAAACACTGGAAGCATATCCTGAGCTAGAAGGGATATTGAACCAGCTTGGTGGAAAAATAACGGATGAGCAAATGAGGAAAATGAATTATCTTGTAGATTATGAGGATCAATCTCCAGAAAAGGTAGCAAGAGAGTTTCTAATGGAACAAGGGTTGCTTGAATAACAATAAGGAGGGTCATACATGGCTTGGGAAAATCCAACGAACGAAGAGCTGAAACAAATTTTAACTTCTTCCAAAACGATTGCAGTCGTAGGATTATCAAATAATCCAGAACGAACGTCTTATCAAATTGCAAAAATTATGCAACAAGAGGGTTACCGAATCATTCCTGTCAACCCAACAGTAGAGGAAGTCCTGGGAGAAAAGGCATATGCTTCGTTAACAGAAGTGCCAGACCCGATTGATATTATTAATGTCTTTCGAAGGGCGGAATTCTTACCAGAAATTGCCGAGGAAGCTGCCCAAACAAACTGTAAAATTTTTTGGGCTCAACAAGGTATTATTAATGAAGAAGCATATCACTATTTAAAACAGCGTGATTTTACCGTTATAATGGATTTGTGTATCAAAGTGGTCCATGCTGTATTGGTGAAAAAATAGGACAAGTATAAGGGTGACAGTAATACGTCACCTTTTCTCATGCTGGATGATTAACTGCTAACGTACTTTTTTATGTCGCAACAACATCTTCATTGATGATAACCATCGTCGTATCCTTTGTGATGGCATAATAGCTGTATACATTTTGATTAAAAAAACCTCCTTATTACCAAGTAACACCCATTACTTTTATTGTTTAGATCCTATTTACTGCATTCCTATTCTCACTGACAAAAAGAACAAATCAATCGATTGGGAGTTATAGGGGCATATGATAGGAATTAGCAAACGTAGATCAAGGAAAGACGTATATGAAGATTTTATCAAGACTTGTAGAATTTTAACACATTCACTAACGTGGATTCTGGTTGGGGCGGGAAGGAGCTAGCATTGACAAAAAGCACGTGATATACACAAAGACTTCTGCGAGAAAAGCAAGTTCCGAAAATCCCGCAGGAAACCGCTGTTGCTTTCGAAAGAGTTGAGGCGGTTGACGCCGAAAGTGAAATGTATATCACCTACCGATTCAGAAGCGATAACTCTTAATAAAGTGAACCCTCAATAAGTGGGGGGTTTTCATTCATCCCCACGGCTTGTTAGTACCGTAATGGTTAACCTAAAGGCCTCTTACGAAATAGAGCATTTAGATGCTGTTATCTCCCACTTCGACTTGTTGTGTACAAGATTATCCAACTCATGAAGCGGGGAGTCTTACAGCACCTGATATACAGGATAAAATCTTTTTTAAAATGATTGCTATATCATAGAAAATGAAACGTTGAAAGTAACTCCCGTATATATTTGACAGCCTCTGCACGGAAATCATTCTTGCAAAACAAGCGACTTGTCTCTATAGTATATTTAGTGATGATGGTTAAAACAGGAAGAATATGATGCTTGAAATAAGGGTCGTTTGTTTTTGGGTGAGTTAGAACAAAGGCCAAGCGCCCGTTTAGCAACGTAGCGAATTGGAACGAATCAACTAAAGATTTAGGAATCATGCCACTAAAACAGGGGTATGCCGACGTCTGGGCGGCAAGCCCGTTTTTAGTCGGCCTTCCTCTTAGGGACGAACCGATGAGGCCTTATCGGAGGGCGCATTTCTAAAGTCGCATCGTTGCTGGGCTCATGCGCCGGACGTGGCTATTCGGTTAATTCGTTATCCACAAGCACCTCATTTTATACTTTTGTATGAAAAAACAACTCTATTTAACTTATCTAACTCATTTATTTTAGACAGTATTTTAAGAATCTAAACATTATAAAGCAAAAGTTTTTTCATGATAGATGGTGGCTCGCGCTCTAGGCGAGCCATGGTGGTTTCTTATCTTGTAAAGAAATTTTCCCACAGCAGAAAGCTTTTTATTTAATTCCGTATGTAGCTCTTCAATCCTACAAAGGGAACCCCAGTAGGATGAGTGGAGAATCAAGATTCAAGTCAAATTCACAATTCTGTTCATAGACCTTTGGGCCAAATCCTTATGGTATCACCATCTCAGAGGGGGGGAGCATGTCCCTATGATTGAAGTCTCACTTATCTCCCGAACTACCTCCATAGACGATAATTAAAATATGTTTTAAAAGAAAAAAAGAATCGTTCACAAATGCAGGATTCCCTTTCTTCTTTACATAAACAAACGTTCGTTCTAATATAGTACTTACAGAAATGAAAGGAGCAGGTACGGCGTGACAAAACAACCTATTTCATATAGTGATGACTCGATCCAAGTTCTAGAAGGCCTTGAGGCTGTACGCAAACGACCAGGAATGTATATTGGAAGTACAGATCTTCGAGGACTGCATCATCTCGTGTTTGAGATTGTAGATAATGCGGTAGACGAGGCCTTGGCTGGATTTGGCGATGTCATTAAAGTAACAATACATAAGGATAATAGCATTTCCGTAACCGACTATGGGCGAGGTATCCCTACTGGTATGCATCGCTCTGGGAAGCCAACCCCGGAGGTTATTTTTACCATTTTACATGCGGGCGGTAAATTCGGACAGGGCGGTTATAAGACAAGTGGAGGACTACATGGCGTTGGTGCATCTGTAGTAAACGCATTGTCCGAATGGCTTGAAGTTACTATCCATCGTGATGGAGCTACGTATTTTCAGCGCTTCGAAAACGGAGGGAAGCCAGTAGGCACACTAGAAAAGAAAGGATCAACGAAAAAATCCGGTTCAACCATTCATTTTAAACCCGACCCCACTATTTTTACTTCAGTGGTGTATGACTTTGAAACGTTATCGGAACGTTTACGAGAGGCAGCTTTTTTATTAAAAGGTTTGACGATCGAATTACACGATTTAAGACATGACCAAACGGAAAAATATCAATTTCCAGATGGCTTGAAGGCCTTTGTCGACTATTTAAACGAGGAAAAAGATACACTTCATTCTGTCGTAGCTTTTGAAGGAGAACAGCAAGGGATCGAAGTGGATTTTGCTTTTCAATTCAACGATGGCTTTGCAGAGAGCATGCTTTCTTTTGTTAACCATGTACGCACAAAAGATGGAGGAACGCATGAATCTGGTGCACGAACAGCAATTACAAGAACCTTCAATGACTACGCAAAACGTACAGGATTGCTGAAAGAAAAAGATAAAAATCTAGAAGGTACGGATATCCGAGAAGGATTTACAGCTATTGTTTCAGTCCGTGTCCCTGAGCAGAAATTGCAATTTGAAGGGCAGACAAAGGGAAAATTAGGTACTCCTGAAGCTCGTTCGGTTGTTGATGCGGTTGTATCTGAAAAGTTAACCTTCTTTCTTGAAGAAAATCCAGATATAGCTAATCTGCTTATTAGAAAAGCGATAAAAGCAAAAGAAGCAAGAGAAGCTGCACGAAAGGCACGTGAAGAAGCAAGAACAGGAAAGAAGCGTAAACGAAAAGAAACGTTACTAAGTGGAAAGTTAACTCCGGCTCAATCTAAAAATGCCAAGCGAAATGAATTATATCTCGTTGAGGGGGATTCAGCAGGCGGTTCTGCGAAGCAAGGAAGGGATCGCAAGTTTCAAGCTGTACTCCCATTACGTGGAAAAGTAATCAATACTGAAAAAGCAAAACTGGAAGATGTTTTTAAAAATGAGGAAATCTCAACGATTATTCATACGATTGGCGCCGGTGTCGGTGGTGACTTTGATTTGGAAGATGTGCAATACGATAAAATTATTATAATGACTGACGCGGATACAGATGGAGCACATATCCAAGTCTTGTTGCTCACGTTCTTTTACAGGTATATGCGCCCACTTGTAGAAGCTGGTAAAGTATATATTGCTCTTCCTCCTTTATATCAAATTGCAAAAGGAAAAGGGAAGAAGAAGCAAATAGCATACGCATGGGATGAACAGGAGATGAAGCGAGTCATTCAGCAATTTAAAAATGGATATACATTGCAGCGCTATAAAGGGTTAGGAGAAATGAACGCCGATCAGCTTTGGGAAACAACCATGAACCCGGAGTCACGAACGTTAATTCGAGTAACCATTGATGATTTAGCTCGTGCTGAACGTCGAGTAACAACATTAATGGGCGATAAAGTGGAACCACGCAGAAAATGGATTGAAGGAAACGTGGAATTTGGCTTGGACGATGCATCCAACATTTTAGAAAATGATAAAATCCAAACAGATAAATAATTTTTAAGGAGGGCTTTGGTTTGACGCAACCAGGAACATATTTAGACCTTCCCTTAGAAGAAGTGATAGGTGACCGATTTGGAAGGTACAGTAAATATATTATTCAGGATCGAGCATTACCTGATGCCAGAGACGGTTTAAAACCGGTACAACGAAGAATTCTTTATGCCATGCATGTAGAAAAGAATACACATGATAAAAATTTTCGTAAATCAGCTAAAACGGTAGGAACAGTAATTGGGAACTATCATCCTCACGGGGACTCCTCTGTTTATGAAGCAATGGTTCGACTAAGCCAAGATTGGAAAGTGAGAAATGTCTTAGTTGAAATGCACGGAAATAACGGAAGCATTGACGGTGATCCGCCAGCTGCAATGCGTTATACAGAAGCTAGACTATCGAGTATCGCTTCTGAGTTACTGCGGGATATTGATAAAGATACCGTTGATTTTATTCCTAATTTTGATGATACCGACACGGAACCAGTTGTCTTACCGGCTAAATTTCCTAATTTGCTTGTAAATGGATCGACTGGAATTTCTGCTGGATATGCAACAGATATTCCGCCACATAACTTGGCAGAGGTGTTGGATGCAGTTATCCTTAAAATTGATAAGCCTTCCGTATCGACAGAGGAATTGATGAAGGTCATGAAAGGACCAGACTTTCCTACTGGCGGTATTATTCAAGGGATAGATGGGATAAAAAAAGCGTATGAAACAGGGCGCGGCAAAATAGTGGTTCGTGGAAAAACGAGAATTGAAGCTGTTCGTGGCAATCGAGAACAGATTATTGTTGATGAGATTCCTTATGAAGTAAACAAAGCCAATATGGTTAAGAAAATAGATGAATTACGAATTGACCGTAAAGTAGAAGGAATTGCAGAGGTTCGTGATGAAACGGATCGTACAGGTTTACGAATTGTAATTGAGTTAAAAAAGGACGTCAATGCAGAAGGGGTATTGAATTACTTATTTAAAAATACCGATTTACAAGTAACCTATCATTTTAATATGGTTGCCATTCAAGATAAAACGCCAAAGCAATTATCGTTAAATCAGCTATTGGAATCATATATTGCCCATCAAAAAGAAGTGGTAACGAGACAAACTACCTTTGACTTAAAAAAAGCAAAGGATCGTGCTCATATTGTTGAAGGATTGATCAAAGCCATTTCCATTTTGGATGAAGTAATTCAAACGATTCGTTCTTCCAAGGATAAGCAGGATGCGAAGCGACAACTAATCGCAAGTTATTCTTTCACAGAAGCACAAGCCGAAGCCATTGTCATGTTACAGTTATATCGATTAACCAATACGGATATTACATCGCTAGAGCAAGAAGCAAAAGCTTTAAAAGAGCGGATTAAGGTATTGGAGCTTATTTTAGGTAGTGAAAAGCAGCTATTACAAACCATTAAAAAAGACTTAAGAAAATTGAAAAAAACGTATGCTTCTCCACGATTAACGGTGATTGAAGCCGAAATTGAAGAACTGAAGATTGATATTGAAGTGATGGTTGCAAGCGAGGACGTATTACTGTCTGTAACGAAAGATGGGTACGTAAAGCGCACCAGTTTGCGATCCTATAGTGCTTCTAACGGTGAGGATTTTGCCATGAAGGAAGGAGATCATGTAATTCGTTTAGCTGAATTGAATACTACGGATAAAATACTTCTCTTCACAAATAAAGGTAAGTATATTTATATACCTGTTCATGAATTACCTGATATACGCTGGAAAGACATTGGACAGCATCTTTCTAATATTGTTGCGTTAGAGAAAGAAGAAAAAATAATCACATGTATTCCTGTTCGTCAGTTTAGTGAAGATAACTACCTGTTATTTTTGACGAAAAACGGCATGGCAAAACGAAGTCAATTCAAGCTTTATGAAGCTCAAAGACATGGAAAAGCGCTCATTGCTCTTAACCTGAAGGCCGGGGATGAGGTAGTGAGCGTACATCAAACAGATGGAAACAAAGATGTATTTATTACTTCAGATAAAGGGTATGGATTGTGGTATCATGAATCTGAAATTTCGGTTGTTGGTCAACGTGCAGCTGGAGTAAAGGCTATTCAGTTAAAAGAAGGAGAACAGGTTGTAAGTGGTCAAGTGTTTGATGATTTATCAGAACCTTCGTTAGTTGTTCTCACGCAACGGGGAGCATGCAAACGAATGAAACTAAGTTTATTTGAAAAAACGAGTCGAGCCAAGCGGGGATTACAAATGCTGCGTGAGCTTAAAAGCAAGCCACATCGGATACGCGGATTTTTCCTAGTCAATGAGCAAGATACGATTCAATTTAAAACAGAAGATGGCGAGGTCCATCACGTATTCCCACTTGAATTATCCAACAGTGACAGGTACAGCAATGGTTCATTTATCATAGATACAGATAACCACGGAGAAGTCCTCGAGGCTTGGAAACAAATCCGTTACGAACAACCATTCGAAAACCAAGAAGAAAAGTAATCTTCATTCTTCGTCTCGTGTTTATGGGATAAATAATAATTTGGCAACTCAAAAAAAGTAACATAAGCTGGTCAGCTAATGGTGGAAGTCGTTTCCACCATTGGCTGACTATGTTCATACATAGCTATTAACTGAATTCGTATAAACACTTTAAATTTTCTGCTAACTATGATAATGTAAACGTATACAAGAAAGGGGGGATCGGGAACGGATTTACGAGAAAGAATTATTCAATCCTCATTATTGTTGTTTGAGAAGAAAGGCTTTCATGGTGTAACGGTAAATGAAATTGTACGGAAAGCGAAAGCGTCCAAAGGTGGATTTTATCACCATTTCACTTCTAAAGAAGAATTACTTTACGTCATTCACGATACGTTTATTAGCTATGTACTCGAAAAAGCAGCATATGCAAATAACAGCTATACTTCTCCTACAGACAAATTAAAGGCAATTATTAAGGATTTTGTAAAAGTGTTTGACATTTACAAACCGCATATTTCTGTGTTTTATCAGGAAAGTATTTATTTGAAGCCAGAGTATGAACACCTAATTAAACAAAAAAGAGATCAATTTAAGCAATTAATCCTGCAAACAATTGCTGAAGGGCAAGCAAATGGGGAATTTCGAAAAGACTTGCCTGCTGAAATAACAGGTATGGCAATATTAGGAATGGTTAATTGGACGTATAAATGGTATCAGCCAAAAGGTAAGAACACGATTGATGAAATCAGTGATATATT
Source organism: Virgibacillus sp. 6R (assembly GCF_001895305.1). Lineage (NCBI taxonomy): Bacteria > Bacillati > Bacillota > Bacilli > Caryophanales > Bacillaceae > Virgibacillus > Virgibacillus sp. 6R. The sequence continues at coordinate 4,675,729 of NZ_CP017762.1, forward strand.
TATTGAGCTTATTTTACAAGCTATTTTGCCAAATGAAGCTACTAGTTTCAAGTCATATAATGGGACAATACGCAATCATATGGACGTATGGAAATGATCTTTTGTCAACCACAGACCAACCAGTCGGTCTAGTCCAATAAAGGGGGATGCTCATGAATTTTTCATTAACGGAAGAACAAACAATGGTACAAAAAATGGTAAGGGATTTTGCCGAGTCGGTGATTAAGCCGCGTGCAATTGAAATCGATAAAACAGCCACTTTTCCAGTTGATATTTTTAAGCAATTGGGGGAGCTTGGTTTATTAGGAATCCCTTTTCCAGAAGCATATGGGGGTTCTGGTGGCGATACATTATCTTATGCACTAGCAGTAGAAGAGATTGGTCGTGTTTGCGGGAGTACGGGGTTAAGCTATGCTGCAGCTGTTTCATTAGGTGCCAGCCCGATATATTACTTCGGCACAGAAGCACAAAAACAGCAATATTTAGTTCCATTAGCTGAAGGGAAAGCGCTTGGGGCATTTGGACTAACGGAGCCAAATGCTGGTTCAGACGCTGGCGGAACGAAGACAACTGCAATGGTAGAAGGTGACGAATACGTTATTAACGGAGAGAAATGTTATATAACAAATGCGAGTTATGCGAAAACACTTATTGTAACCGCGGTCACTGGAAAGGATAGTCGCGGTAAAAATATCATTTCCGCCATCATTGTTCCGACCGATGCAAAAGGGCTTTCCATCACAAGTAATTATGACAAAATGGGAGTTCGTGGGTCAGATACAGCCGAAATTGTGTTAGACAATGTACGCGTACCTAAGGAAAACCTGTTAGGAGATCCAGAAAAAGGGTTTAAACAGTTCTTGTACACATTAGACGGTGGTCGCATATCTATAGCTGCTCTCGGTGTAGGGATTGCTCAAGCTTCGCTGGAAAAGGCGTTAAACTATGCAAAAGAACGAAAGCAGTTTGGTAAAGCAATTTCTGATTTTCAGGCGATACAATTTAAATTAGCAGACATGGCGATGGAAGTGGAGCTAGCTAGAAACATGGTACATAAAGCCGCTTGGTTAAAAGATGCAGATAAAACCTTCGGGAAAGAAGCTTCTTTTGCAAAGTTATATGCTACAGAGACTGCTTTTCGTGCAGCTAATCAAGCGATTCAAATTCATGGTGGTTATGGCTATATGCGCGAGTATGAAGTCGAGCGCTATTTACGTGATGCTAAGCTGTTGGAGATTGGAGAAGGCACTTCAGAAATTCAGCGCTTAGTTATTGCGAGACACTTAGGGTGTTAAAGGATCGGGGGGATATTCATGTCACTTTTACATGTTACCGTTGGAGAGCTCTTAGAGGAACAAGTAAAATTATACCCGGAGCATGAGGCGGTTGTCTACCCAGAATTAAAGCTTAGAAAAACATATCAGGAATTTAATAAAGAAGTTAACCAAGCAGCAAAAGGCCTAATGGCATTGGGAGTTGGCAAGGGAGAACATGTTGCTATTTGGTCAGATAATAAACCCGAATGGCTGACTACACAATTTGCAACCGGAAAAATGGGTGCTGTGTTAGTAACGGTAAATACAAACTATCAAGCTAGTGAACTACAGTATCTATTAGAGCAGTCGGAAGCAACCACTTTAATTATGGCAGAAAATTATAAAGGAACCTCCTATATAGAAGTTTTAAAAAGTATTTGTCCAGAACTGGAAGAAGCAGCACCAGGCAATCTGCAATCGAAAGCTTTGCCGAAGCTAAAAAATATTATCATCCTAGGTAATACCAATTATTCTTTTGCTTATAGTTGGCGCGATATCATGGATGCTGGTAAAGAAATATCAGATCAGGATTTGTGGGAACGGAAAATGATTTCAGAAGAACATGAAGTTATTAATATGCAGTATACTTCTGGCACAACGGGTTTTCCTAAGGGTGTTATGCTAACACATCATAATATTGTTAATAATGGCAAACAAATTGCGGATTGTATGAAGCTAACAGAAGCAGACAGATTGTGTATTCCAGTTCCGTTTTTTCACTGCTTTGGGTGCGTGTTAGGCGTATTAGCTGCTGTTTCTAAAGGAACAACAATGGTTTTAGTAGAGCAGTTCCACCCAGAGAAAGTTTTGGCAGCCGTTGCTCAAGAACGATGTACAGCCCTGCATGGTGTACCGACGATGTTTATTGCCGAGCTAAATCATCCCAATTTTGAGCAGTATGATTTGTCCAGTTTAAGGACGGGTATTATGTCGGGTTCCCCTTGTCCGATGGAAGTAATGACGAAAGTGATGGAAAAAATGGGGGCAGAAGAAATAACCATAGCATATGGACAGACGGAAGCTTCTCCTGTTATTACACAAACCAAAACAGACGACCCAATTGAGTTACGAGTGAGCACTGTTGGAACACCCCACCCGAATGTAGAGGTGAAAATCGTCATTCCAGGAACTAGTGAGGAGCAAGAACGAGGTGTTCCTGGCGAATTGTTAACACGAGGTTACCATGTGATGAAGGGATATTATAATAATCCAGAGGCGACCGAGCTTGCGATCGATGAAGATGGCTGGTTGCACACAGGAGATTTGGCGTTGATGCGATCAGACGGTTATTTGGAAATTACTGGTAGAATGAAGGATATGATTATTCGTGGTGGAGAAAATATTTACCCACGGGAAATTGAAGAGTTTTTATATCAGCATCCAGATGTCCTCGATGTCCAAATAGTTGGCATTCCAGATAAAAAGTACGGCGAAGAAATAATGGCATGGATTATACCGAAGGAAAATAGCCAAGTTTCCGAGGCGGATATTCGATCCTTTTGTGAGGGGAATATATCGTGGCATAAAATACCGAAGTATATTGCATTTGTAGACAAATATCCCATGACAGCAAGTGGAAAAATTCAAAAATACCGCTTGAAAGAAATGGCGATCCAAAAGCTGAATGAATAGGGGGCAAAACATGATAAACAAACTAGTGATTGCAAATCGTGGGGAAATTGCTGTACGAATTATTTGCACATGTAAAAAATTAAATATTCGAACGGTTAGCGTTTATTCCGAGGCTGATAAATACGCACCCCATGTGGAAATGGCGGATGAAAGCTATTTAATTGGACCGCCTAGGGTGCAGGAAAGCTATTTAAATGCGGAAAAAATAATTGAAATAGCAAAAGAAACAAAGGCCGACGCTATCCATCCCGGCTATGGATTTTTAAGTGAAAATGCTGGGTTTGCTGAGCAATGTGAACAAGCAGGATTAGTATTTATTGGACCCAAAAGTAGTGTGATTCAAAAGATGGGGAGCAAGATAGAAGCTAGACGAGCAATGCAAACAGCAGGAGTGCCAGTTGTTCCTGGAACGGACGAAGCTGTTGCAACAGCGGAAGATGCTGCTTCCTACGCCAGTCAAATTGGCTATCCAGTGATGGTAAAAGCATCTGCTGGAGGTGGTGGTATTGGAATGCAGGTGGTGCAAACGGAAGCTGAGCTGAAAGAAGCATTTGTTAACAACACCAAACGAGCACAAAGCTTATTTGGTGATGGAGCAATGTTTATGGAGAAGAAAATAGAAAATGCCCGTCATATTGAAGTGCAAGTATTAGCTGACCACCATGGAAATGTCGTTCATTTATTTGAGCGTGAATGCTCGATCCAGCGGAGAAATCAAAAGGTAATCGAAGAAGCACCATCCCCATTTATTTCTGAGGAAACTAGGCAGGAAATGGGCGAAAAAGCAGTTCAGGCAGCAAAAGCTTTGGCGTATACAAACGCTGGTACCATTGAATTTTTAGTAGACGAACAGGAGAATTTCTACTTTTTAGAAATGAATACACGGATTCAAGTAGAACATCCAATTACAGAAGAGATCACAGGAGTAGATATTGTTGAAAAGCAGCTTGAAATTGCAAGTGGTAAGCCGTTACAGCTATCTCAAGATGAGCTTTTTATCAATGGGCATGCCATCGAAGCTAGGATCTATGCTGAAGACCCGAAGACGTTCTTTCCTTCTCCAGGCCATATAGATGTATTTCAACCACCAGAGGGAGAGTATATTCGTAATGAAGTAGCGGTACGCAGTAATTATGATGTGACCCCGTTTTACGATCCGATGATTGCCAAATTAGTTGTTCATGGGAAATCTCGAGAAGTGGCAATTTCTCTATTAAAGCAAGCATTAGAACAATATAAAGTTACGGGGATCAAGACAAATATTCCCATGTTATTGCGTGTTGTTGAACACGACCAATTTCAAGCGGGTAACACCACAACTAGCTTTTTAGAATTGTATCATGGATGAAGATTTGTCACTGTTACAAAAGTAACAACAGTGGAGTTATTTTAGATACTTATTAAATTCTCATCTTAAAAACGACATTTATAAGAGAAAACGTTTACACTTAAGGAGGAAATCAAAATGGAAGTAAAAGCAACGATGGCAGGAAGTGTATGGAAGATGACAGTAGCACAAGGTGACAGCGTGGAGGAAGGTCAAGATGTCGTCATCTTGGAGTCGATGAAAATGGAAATTCCAATTGCTGCAGAACAGTCAGGTACAGTGAAAGAATTTAAAGTCCAAGAAGGGGATTTTGTAAACGAAGGAGACGTCATTGCTGTTATTGAATAATCGGAAACGCGAATTACACTCATTAGAAAAACAAGGGGGATACATGTGGGAAAGTTTATTGAATTACAAAAGGAGCAATCGATTGCTATTGTTAAAATAAATCGCCCAGAAGCAGCAAATGCGCTGTCCCAACCTTTACTTACAGAATTGCAAGCAACTATTCAAACAGTGGAACAGGATCGATCCATTGCCTGTACCATTCTTACAGGAGAGGGAGAAAAAGCATTTTGCTCAGGGGCTGATTTAAAAGAGCGCGCTGGAATGAATGATCAAGAGGTAATAGCAGCGGTTGCTCATATTGGAGATACAGTAACCATGGTGGAGAATTTACCTATGCCGGTCATCGCAGCAATGAATGGAGTTGCTTTTGGCGGTGGGTTGGAATTAGCATTAGCCTGTGATATTCGTATAGCTGCGCACCATGCACAGATGGGGCTTACGGAAACGTCATTAGCCATTATTCCTGGAGCAGGGGGAACACAACGTCTACCTCGATTAATTGGAATCGGTAGGGCAAAGCAATTAATTTATAGCGCCAAGCGGATCACGGCAGAAGAAGCTTTCCATATAGGGTTAGTGGAGGAGACCGTTGCAGGTAACGAATTACAAGAAACAGTAAAACAGTTTGCAGCAACTATTGCCAAAAATGGTCCCATTGCGCTGAGGCAAGCGAAAATCGCACTTAATAAAGGAACAGAAACAGATTTAACAACTGGCTTACTTATCGAACAACTCGCCTATCAGCATACGATTCCAACGAATGATCGAATCGAAGGGCTTCAAGCCTTTCGTGAAAAACGGACACCACACTATCATGGAAACTAAAACAGGGAGGCTTTGTTAGGATGACTTACAACAACATTTATGATGAAAAAGTAGCCACGATTAAAAGTGGAGGAAAAGAAAAATATCATCGCAAAAATGAAGAAAAAGGGAAGCTGTTTGTACGTGAACGATTAAAACGGCTTTTGGACGACGATTTAAGTCTTGAAGATGCATTTTTTGCAAATTGTATGGATGAAACACTACCATCGGATGGAGTTGTAACAGGAATTGGAAAAATTAATGGTCAGTCCGTATGCGTGATGGCAAATGACTCAACAGTAAAAGCTGGATCATGGGGCAGACGTACAGTGGAAAAAATCATTCGTATTCAAGAAACAGCCATGACGTTGGAAATTCCGATGATTTATTTAGTAGATTCCGCTGGTGCAAGAATTACCGATCAAGTCGAAATGTTTCCAAACAGAAGGGGCGCAGGGCGAATTTTCCATAATCAGATAAAGCTATCTGGTCGTGTACCGCAAGTATGTCTCTTATTCGGACCATCCGCAGCAGGAGGAGCCTATATACCTGCTTTTTGTGACATTGTTATAATGGTGGAAGGCAATGCTTCCATGTATTTAGGCTCGCCACGGATGGCAGAAAAGGTAATCGGAGAGAAAGTTAGTTTAGAAGAAATGGGCGGTGCCACAATGCATTGCTCTGTTTCTGGAGTTGGCGACGTATTAGTCAAAACAGAGCAAGAGGCTATCGACTATACCCAATCATACTTAAGTTATTTCCCAGCTAATTTTAGACATAAGCCATCTGTAGAAGAAGCAAAAGCAAGTAAGCAACTGGAAAAAAGTATCGCTGATTTAATCCCAGAAAATCAAAATGCTGCCTTTAATATGTATGACCTTATCGATCGGCTTATTGATGCAGATAGCTTCTGTGAAATAAAGAAAAAATTCGCTCCCGAACTAATAACTGGACTCGCCAGAATAGATGGACGATCGATCGGTATTATTGCAAATCAACCAAGAATGAAGGGAGGCGTCTTATTTCCAGACTCAGCTGATAAAGCCGCCAAATTTATGCAGCTATGTGACGCCTTTAATATCCCGTTGTTGTTCTTGGTAGACGTACCAGGTTTTATGATTGGTACAAAGGTCGAACGCGCTGGCATTATTCGCCATGGTGCCAAAATGCTTGCTACGATGAGTGAAGCGACGGTTCCAAAAATTTCTGTCATTGTTCGTAAAGCTTATGGCGCTGGGCTTTATGCTATGGCGGGTCCTGCATTTGAACCAGATTGCTGTCTGGCATTACCTACTGCTCAAATTGCTGTTATGGGACCAGAAGCAGCAGTGAATGCTGTGTACGCTAATAAGATTCAGGATATGTCTGAAGAAGAGCGACCGGCCTTTATTAAAGAAAAGCAAGAAGAATATAAGGAGAATATTGATATTTATCGTTTGGCTTCAGAAATGGTCGTAGATGCGATCATTGATCCGGAGAACTTGCGAGAAGAATTAAAGACACGCTTTGCTATCTATGATTCTAAGAACGTGACATTTACGGAAAGAAAGCATGGTGTCTATCCAGTATAACGGTTATCTAAAAGGTTGAAATTATAAGTTAAACCAACATCTGTTTCGTACCATATGTATTATAGCTCAGCTTTTATCTATAATGGCTGAGTTTTTTTATTGTATAGCGTACAATGTCAAGAGCTTTTTTCAAGTTTTTGAGTAACTCTAACACACCTACTGTAATTATCATTTTTTACAAGTAGCATTTGATTCAGAAATGGGTTTTCTTCACTCGATCCTTCATTTCCGTTGATTCGTTCCATTTGCTACGTTGCTAAACGGACGCTTATCGCCTTTGTTCAGATTATTACATTCAATGAGATATCAATCGAAAGGCTCATGTTAATAGTTGCTAATACAGATGAAATGGTTTAATAAATAAGGGTAAGCAAATTGGCGCATTCGGTTTTACTTTGACATAATACTATGCACTAGCTCTTGATTCTTTCTTCTTCAAACTGTCTTATCTAAAAAACATAGCTACTTAATTTACCTGATTTATCTTAATGCCAAAGCACTATGAATAAACACAAATATTCGAAGGTGGACTGTTTCTTCCGATAGTCATTTCATAAAAAAGTATACCATAATATTATTATGTAAACTAATTAAAAACTATTAGTAGAAATAGAGTGCCATATCTCGTATAATAGACGCTAGTAAAAAGGATAAGGGATGCGTGAAAGAATTATGGGGGAAAACATCATGACGAAAGAAGCTGCACCACATTTGCTACATCAACTGGCTGCAGTATATGAACAGGTACGTGAAAACGGAGATGATATTCGCGCAGAGAAGTTAATTGAGCTCTACGATAAATATAAGCAACAGGAGCTTATGATCTGTTTTGCTGGTCATTTTTCTGCTGGCAAATCATCCATGATCAATGCATTGCTAGGAGAGGACATTTTGCCAAACAGTCCCATTCCAACAAGTGCGAATATCGTTAAAATTACATCTGGCAAGGGCAAGGTTCGGGTGTATTTTAAACATAGCGCTCCAGAAGAATATCAAGAACCGTTTGATTTAGATATGCTGAAACAATACTCCATGGATAAAGATAATATCCAAAAAATTGAAATCAGCACATTGGCACCACTGTTACCAGCAAAGACAGCGTTTATTGATACACCAGGCATTGATGCAGCAGATGATGCGGATCGATTAATGACAGAAGGTTCACTACATCTGATGGATGCACTGTTTTATGTAATGGATTATAACCATGTGCAATCGGAAGTGAATTTGCAATTTTTGCTCGATCTGCAAGCAAAAAATATACCATTCTATGTCATTATTAATCAAATTGATAAACATAAAGAATCGGAACTCACCTTTACTAGCTTTAAAGAAAGTATAAGACAGACATTCGATGTATGGGAAATCAAACCGGAGAGAATATTTTATTCTTCTTTATATGAACCTGACTTAGAACATAATCAATTTCAGGAAATCCAACAAACATTACAGGATCTATTCACAACCCGTAAGCAGGAGTTATTGGACCGTCAACATAGCTTGAATGACGTGATAGAACAACATGTTGTCTTTCTTCAGGAACAATTTGAAGAAGAATTGGAGACATATTACGTGCCACCGAAGCAACAAGAAGAGCTTAGCCAAAAATCTACCATTCAAAATAAATTGGATGCATACGAGCAAAAGAAGACCAATTTGAAAACAGACTTCTATGACGTTTTACAGCAGACGTTAAAAAATGCGTATTTAATGCCTGCTGTATTAAGAGATAAAGCGGCATCCTTTTTAGAATCGCAGCAAAGTGATTTTAAAGTTGGCTTATTGGGAGCAAAGAAAAAAACGAGTGAAGAAAGAAAAAAACGTTTAAACCAATTTCGAATTGATTTACAGCAAACTGTGGAAGCAGGATTACAATGGAAGCTGCGGGATAAGTGGTTACCATTGCTGAAGGATTACAAAGTGGATGACATTCAAGTGCAAAATGAACTGCAGCAGTTTACGATCTCGGTCAAAGAAGCAAATTTACTAGAAACAATCAAGCAAGGGGCTACACTTAATGGGGAAGCCATTATCCAATATACGAATGATTTGGCACACGAAATCAAAAAGCAGGCGAAACAACAAGCGAATGCGTTATGGAATCAGGTAGAAGCGGCTATCCAAGCCGAGCTGCAGCCTATATGCTCAAAACTGACGGATCAATTAATAGAGCTAAACAGCATAGAGCAAAAGCTAAATCATTATATTGCTATAGAAAAATCATTAGCCCACAAACAAAACCTGGTTAGGCAAGCGATCTATCATGAAGCTCCTTCACGGGAAAAGACGATCGCAATGATAGAAGAAATTTTATTACAACAAGAACAACGCGTTACATTTGTAGCTCAACCAATGGCATTTAAAGCACGGCAAATGGCAGGTTCCGAAGATTGTTTATTAACGGATGAAAAACAAATACCTAGCAAAGAAACAGGAGCAAGTCATCCTGTAGAGACAACTGTTAACGCGATTGAACAGACAATGAGTATCGTTAAAGATCTACCAGGTTTTCAATCGATCATGGACGATTTAAAAAGTAAGCAGTATCGATTAGAACATCGCACGTATACGATTGCATTATTTGGTGCGTTTAGTGCCGGTAAATCATCGTTTGCAAACGCTCTAATGGGAGAAGCCATTTTACCAGTATCGCCAAATCCAACCACAGCGACTGTCAACCGAATTCACCCTGTAACGAATACGCATAAACATGGGACAGTTATTGTACAATTGAAGAAACAGGAGGAATTGGTCAAAGAAGTGGTGACGATGACGAAAAAGTTCTCTCCTGAATCTGATCGTCTGGAAGACTTAATAGCATGGATAGATAAAGAACAACTATACCGTCACGAAGAGCTAGAAAACACATATCAAGCATATTTGCAAGCCATTTTAAATGGCTATGCTTCTATGCAGCAATTCTTAGGTCAGTCGATGTACTTATCTATCGAAGCGTTTCCGAGCTATGTCACAGATGAAACGAAAGCGTGCTTTGTTGAAACGATCGACCTTTATTATGATTGTGCGCTAACACGTCAGGGGATTAGTCTTGTTGATACACCAGGAGCAGATTCCATCAATGCGCGACATACAAATGTGGCGTTTGATTATATTAAACATGCTGATGCCATTCTTTACGTAACGTATTATAATCATGCGCTTAATCGAGCTGACAAAGATTTTCTTATGCAATTAGGAAGAGTAAAAGATTCCTTTCAATTAGATAAAATGTTTTTTATCGTTAATGCAGCTGATTTAGCAAAGGATGAGGAAGAATTAGCGCTAGTGACAACCTATGTTACGGAACAATTAGCTCAATTAGGGATTCGTTTTCCTCGTCTGTATCCTGTCTCCAGTAGGAACGCCTTAAGCGAAAAGCAACTTCATAAACGGTCGGATCAGCTAATGGCAGCCTTTGAAGCCGATTTTTATCCATTTATTCACCGTGACTTAACGAAATTGGCTGTAGCAGCTGCTTTTCGGGATATGGAACGACTGGAGCAACAGCTTCAGCAATTTATTGCCTCTCAGAAGTTAGACCAGCAAGAGAAAAAAGCGTTTAAACAATCCATTGAAACAAAGCATCAGCAATTACAGCAAATTATAGATGACATAAAAGCTGCTGCATATCTCAACCAAGTCAAACAAAAAATTCAAAAACAACTATACTATGTGCTGGAGCGATTTTCAATTCGCTTCCACGATATGTTTAAAGAAACAGTTAATCCTGCTACCATTACGGAATCTGGTAAAGAAGGAAGAAAGCAACTTTGGGATTGCATGTGGAATTTGATTGCTTACTGTCAAACAGAGTTGATTCGAGAGCTACAAGCTGTTTCATTGCGAATAGAAGCATTTATGAATGATTCCATGCTGGATGTATACCGTTTCATAGAAAAGCAAAGTCAAAGCGTTGATAAATCATTTATGTTTGCAGAAATAGATAGGAAAGATATAGCTTCTCCTGTTTTTTCCGAGGCCTTTCAAGCAATGGACCATCAACCATTAAATCGAATGATTCAGTCATACAAAAACACAAAAGCCTTTTTTGCCAAAAACGAAAAGGAACGAACGAAAGAAGCGATATATGGGTTTTTGCAGCCAATAGTGAAGGAATATATGGATGTAAATGAACAACATATGGATGCATTCTATGGAGAGCAATGGGCAACGATTATATCAGATTTAAAGGAGAACATTGCTATACAGTTACAAAAACATATGGATAGCTATCATGAAATGATCACTTCCAACGTTTCGCTGCCAGAATTAATCAACAAACAGCATGAAGTGTCTGCCATTTTAGCGGATTATAAACAGAAAGAAGGATAAACATTGAACAAACATCAAATTATGCTAGTCGACGGCATGGCGTTATTATTTCGCGGTTTTTTTGCTACTGCATTCCGAGGTAATTTTATGAAAACGAGGGAAGGGATGCCGACAAACGGCGTTTATCAATTTTTGCGCTATTTTCTAGATGCAGTGAACACATTTCAACCAACACACGTCGTCTGCTGTTGGGATATGGGAAGTAAAACGTTTCGAACAGAAATGTATGCTGCTTATAAAGCCAATCGTGACGAACCTCCGGTAGAGCTGATACCGCAATTTGACTTAGCCAAAAAAGTAGTAGATAGCTTTAATATGCCAAACATCGGCTTGGAGAATTATGAAGCCGATGATTGTATTGGAACTTTAGCAAAAATGTACGGTGCTGATCATGAAGTAACGATTCTGACCGGCGACCAAGATATTTTGCAATTGGTAGACGATGGTATCCAAGTAGCCATTATGAAAAAAGGCCAAGGGAATTATGATCTGTTTAATCAAGCTAATTTCTATGAGAAGAAAGGCATTCATCCTAAACAAATTATTGATTTGAAAGGGTTGATGGGGGATCCTTCCGATAATTATCCAGGTGTCAAAGGAATTGGCGAAAAAACAGCATTAAAATTAATCCAAGAGCATGGGACTATCGAGGATATGATCGCAAATATAGATACGTTGCCAAAAGGTGTACAAACAAAGATTAAAGCAAACATGGAAATGCTACATTTATCAAGGCGTCTCGCTGAAATTAAATGTGATGTTCCAATTACGTGTGAGTTAGAACAAGCTTTATGGGATTATGATCGGGAGCGTATTATTGGTACATTTCAATCGCTTGAATGGAAATATTTAGACAAGCTCGTGTAAAGTAGATCTTCAATCAGTGGGGGTTTTCATTCATCCTCACTGATTGTTAAGTAAATGGGGCATTTAGGCGCTGTTATCTCCCTGTTGCAGTACTACAGAATTCAACTCCTGAAGTTACAGCCTTACAGCCCCTTATATGTGGGTAAAATAAACTATCCAATTAGTAGAAAGGGCAAACCAATGAACTGTTCTTAGCTTATTGGTTGCCCTTTTGTTTTTGTATTGCTTCTTAGTCTAGTAAAACATGGGCAATACCATCTTATTATGCAGGGATATAACAAAATTGCAGGGTATGCGCTATACAGGGAGGGGGTATATCGCATACCCTAAACGCGTTTATCTTTGATGTTCTTTATTAAGAATGAAGGTGGTTTCTTTTTATAGGAATTGCTTAATAAAATAAGATATTGCTAAAATAGACAATCGTTTGCGCAGATCTGTTAATTCTGATTGAATGTTTCTTTCAAGTTGCTTTATCATGAATTCATTCTATTTGGTTAAGCTAGGAAAATAATTTATAGTAAAAGATGAGAGACAATTCCGTGTATGTCATGCTTTGTTATCGTTTTGTTTGAAAATTCAATTGCTCAATGAATAACGTAATTATATATTATTGACGTTTATAGTGAAAAATTCTGTCGTGAGGTTGATAAATATGTCATTGTTTCGTGTTGAAAATGTAAAAGTAAATGAAATTATAGAAATGAATCAGTTAGAAATCCCTGCGAATCAAGTTGTTTGTATTATCGGAAAAAGCGGGAGTGGAAAATCAACTTTTCTTCGATTATTAAACCATTTGGATTCTCCTGATGAAGGCACCATTTTTTACCGTGGTAACGATATTCAACAAATGGATCCGATTGAACTAAGACGTTCTATCACCATGGTTCCGCAAACACCAGTTATGTTTCCGGGAACGATTAAAGATAATTTGCAAATTGGTCAAAGATTATCTGGTCTAAGTACGGCGGATGAGGTAACACTTCAACAGGCTCTTAAACGTGTATCCTTGCATAAATCATTGGATACTCCAGCCAACGACTTATCAGGAGGGGAAAAGCAACGACTTGCTTTAGCAAGAGCCACGTTACTAGACGCCGACGTTTTTTTATTGGATGAACCGTCTTCCGCGTTAGATAGCGATACGGCAGATGATGTCATCGATGCGTTTATTGATTTTATTAAGTCTGAAAATAAATCGTTAATTATGATCACCCATGATCTTGAACTAGCAGGACGAGTGGCAGACGTCACTATTGAAATGAATTCATATAGTGAAATCGTCTCGTAATTGCTGTAATATAAGGGCATTGATTACAGATTTCATATTCAAGCAGCTATTGATATTAAAATGCTTGTTTAGAACGGCTGATTATTAGAAAGGAGCACAAAAAGTGAGTGAAACAACTTCGATTGATTTGACTTTTTGGCAGTTACTATTCGCTTACGTTTTCATAGTTATTCTATGGGTTATTGTTCGTATTAAAGGGATTCCAAGACAAAAGTTAATCATCATTTCCACATTGCGGATGACCGTACAATTAATCCTTGTTGGTTATTTATTAATGATCGTGTTTGAGAATCCGCATCCAATGATCACATTAGTCATTGTCTTGTTTATGCTTGGGTTTGCCATTTACAATGTATATAAACGTGCAAGTGTAGCAATTCATGTATCGGTCAAAAAGGCAATTGCTGTTGCCATGGTATTAGGTATATCTGTAAGTATGGTTTATTTTTTATTTGTCGTATTACAGTTAGACCCGTGGTATAATCCACAGCTGTTCATTCCAATTAGTGGCATGATTATTGGCAACGCTATGACAGGGATTACCCTAGGAGTGAACCAATTACTAATTGGAGTTAGAGAACAAAAAGACAAGATAGAAGCAGCACTAATGCTCGGAGCAACGCCCAAAAGTGCGTCTCATTCCATTATAAACGAAGCTTTTGATTCTGCGATGCTGCCAACGATTAATTCCATGGTTGGGATGGGAATAGTATTTTTACCTGGTATGATGACAGGACAAATCATCGCAGGAGCTTCACCTGTTAGTGCGGTTAAATATCAAATAGCAATTATGCTTGGTGTAGCTGGTACGGTAGCTATAACGGTAGTGATTTTCCTCCATTTAGCATATAAAGCGTTCTTTAATCATCGCGCACAATTGAAGTTTTCCGATCAATAAGTGGCATAGGTCGATACTGCTGAAAATACCTCTCCCTAAAGAAATTAGTTTAATCCGATAGGTACGGTTGGAAAAATAATTGTATTCCTTTTATAATAAAGAAAAAACATGCAGGAGGAAAAATCTATGGTGTTTCCTTCCAAGAAGGATCGGTGGATTACTGTTCTCTTATGGGGAATTGCGATAATAGGGTTGCTTATACCGATACGCACAGGAAACTTGTTATCCGTATTACTGATTCTCCCATTAATCGGGCTTTTATTATGGTTTTGGTTTCGTACGGATTATCGGATTATCGGTGAAAAACTAAAAATTCGCTATGGACCGGTTCGCCAAACCATTAATATTAAAGAGATTCAAGTGATTTTTAAAGCGAAAAAAAACCCTTTAGCTGCAGCACCGGCTTTATCGCTCGATCGAATTGTGCTACACTGCGGAAAATTTAACGTAACGAGCATTTCGCCGCAAGATAAACAACAATTTTTACAAGCACTCGTTGCTATTAACCCACATATTAAAATGGAAAAGTCTTTGAAACAATCGCTTTCTTAATCGGACTTATAACGTATGAATCTAAATAAATTATCATACTTGTATGAAAAAGGAGGATGGAAAATAATGCGTGTAGTTGAGAATATTAGTGAACTAATTGGAAATACTCCAATGGTAAAGTTAAATAAACTTGTTCCGGATGATGCAGCAGATCTGTATGTAAAATTAGAAATGTATAACCCGAGCAGAAGCGTCAAAGATAGAGCAGCTTATAATATGATAAAAGTTGCTGAAGAACAAGAACTGTTAAAACCTGGAGATACGATTATTGAGCCAACCAGCGGAAATACTGGAATTGGCTTAGCAATGAATGCTGCGGCAAAAGGATATAAGGCGATTATTGTAATGCCTGATAATAGTACAACAGAACGAAGAAATATTTTAAAGGCATACGGGGCAGAGGTTGTACTGACACCTAGCGAAGAAAAAATGCCTGGAGCGATCAAAAAAGCGCTGGAATTGCAAAAAGAACATCCCGGCAGCTTTATTCCGCAGCAATTTGAGAATGAAGCAAATCCTGATATTCATAAAACAACAACAGCTCTGGAAATTTTGAAGCAAATGAATGGGGAACTGGACGCGTTTGTGTGTACGGCAGGTACTGGAGGAACGGTAACTGGTACAGGTGAAGTATTAAAGGAAAAGCTACCCGATATTCATATCGCTGTGGTTGAACCAAAAGGGTCCCCCGTGTTATCAGGAGGAAAACCAGGTAAACATAAGCTTGTCGGTACGAGTCCAGGATTTATACCTGAGATATTAAATACGTCCATTTATGATGAAATTATGCAAATTGCAGATGACGATGCAGTTGATTTTTTAAAACAACTTGGTCAAAAAGAAGGCATATTCATCGGATTATCTGGTGCAGCGGCAGTCTTTGCTGCCATTCAAGTAGCAAAGCGACTAGGAAAAGGAAAGAAAGTTGTTTGTATCGCACCAGATTCAGGTGAACGTTATTTAAGCATGAATTTATTTGCTGAAGAATAATTTATCATACTGATTTAAAGAACAGATTAACTAGTAATGCTTTGTGTATGACAGGAATTGAAAAGTGTTCGCTAGTCATTATTGGTCATAGTTACATGATGGCATTTTGTTATTTATAAAAATTATGATTCTTGTAAAAAGCCAACGAAATTCTCGTGATCGTTGGCTTTTCCTATGGTAGGATAAAGTATAGTTTTTTTATTGTATAGGAAACGATAAATTTAGGTGCTTGTGGATAACGAAATAACCGAATCGTCACGTCCGGATCCATCGCCTAGCAACGATGCGACTTTAGAAATGCACTCTACGATAAGGCCTCATCGGTTCGTTGCTAAGGGGAAGGCCGACTAAAAACGGGCTTGCCGCTCAGGCGTCGGCATACCCCAGTTTTAGTGGCATAATTCCTTTATCTTTAGTTGATTCGTTCCATTCGCTACGTTGCTAAACGGGCGCGTGCGCCTTTGTTCTTTGGAATTGTCGTCATTACCAATCAATGGAGTTGGAAAAAAGGGGGGTTATAGCATGAAAAAAATCACTTATATTATTAGCAGCTCTACCCTTATTTGCGCCTTGCTTGCGTTTATAGAGCATGGCCTAGAGATTAATTATGCCATAAAGACGGTAAGTAAAATCAGTTTATTTTTCCTCGTTATTTGGCTATATGCAAGGCTGTTTGATGATTTTCGTTTCCGGGATGTTTTAAGTTTAGATAAATTAAATAAACAAGATTGGTTACGGCTGCTTTTTCTCGGTGTACTATCTGCTGGTGTTGTTTTAGTTGCTTATTTATTACTTTCACCTTATTTTTCCGTTCATCAAATTAAACATGATTTAACTAGCAGATTAGGAATAACTGCAACAGGGTTTATTTTTGTAGGTATTTATATCACATTTGTGAACTCCTTTTTGGAGGAATATTTTTTTCGCGGGTTTATCTTTTTCCACCTACCGAGAAAAATCGGATACTTTTTTAGTCCATTCCTATTCGCAATCTATCATATTCCGATGATTGCTCTATGGTTTAGCCCTGTTTTAATCGGCGCTTGCTTTATCGGTCTTTGGGGAATCGCTATGGTCTTTCATAAGGTAAATGAAAAAAATCGAACGATTTGGTCTTCATGGATAATTCATATTTGTGCAGACATCATGATTATTATCATTGGAATGACGTTATTTTATTTTTAAGCTTTCGATTAAAAAACTAATAGACATAGTAAGCTAGTTTTCTATCACGGCACGCATTTGTGTAAACCGAAATTACATATCCCCTTTGGTGCATGAAAATTTTTCTAAAAAAAAGGAGAGCCTTCACATGAAAACATTATTGTCCGGTATTTCCGCTCTTATGCTGATCGGATTAATCATTGCTACCGTTATTTACCAGCAAACATTTTCAAACGCTTCAATAGCAGATCTTGACGAAGCCGAAAAAGGTAATACGAAAGAAGAATCGGATTTGCCCGAAGACGTAAATCCAACTGATTCATTGGTCACAAATCAGACCGTCGATTATGCTATAGAAAACGAACAATTATTCGTTACTTACGACAAAGGCACAGACTGGATCCATGTTCCGATCGAGAAAAGTCTTTTATTTGCTGGAGACTACAACGGAAGGGAGGATGAACTGATTCCGCAAAGTTACATACTTTCTGAAGAACGAACGGTATTTTTGCATCCGAAAGGAGAGAACACTGTTGCAATAACTTACTCCTTAAATAAAGGTAAATCATGGCAGACATCGGTTATCGTTGAAAATTATCCAGTTATTCGATTTCGGAAAGTAGCTTTTTTGAATGATGATTTTGGCTATGCCATACTTTCCGGCGGTCGAACGATGTCTCAAGAAATTTCCAGTGTTCATCTTACTTATGACGGTGGTAAAAGCTGGAGAGAAGCATCAAGACCAAATACTACAAGGATGATTGCTAATGGTGAATTTATTGATGAAAGCACGGGCTTTCTGTCCTATGGTACCATTAACCCTGAATCACCAGAACTTTATGTAACGAAAGATACAGGGCAGACATGGAAACAAGCAAAAGTTCACGTGCCAGATAAATATAAGCTACATTTTGTGACTGCTGAAACTCCTGAAAAAGTAGGTGATCACCTAATCATGCTTGTACAACAAGGGCCAAATGGAGATTATAAAGGTGGAAAAGTAAAAGGGAAATTTAAATCAACAGACGGCGGAGAAACATGGGAATTCGTATCGGAGGTGGAACCAGATGAAACAGAGTAGGTTACGTATAACAGGTTGGTTGCTGTTTCTATTAGCGGTTTTACTATTCAGTGGGCAGATTGGCTTTTTGCTTATTCAATCCAATTACCCTCAAGTAGAGTACATTGATAATCGTCTGTTTTACTTGTTTAATATAAGTTTCGCTATTTTTTTAGCATTAGCGCTTTTGTTTTTGCTACGTCTATCAAAAATATGGAGACTGCTTGTCATTACTAGCTTTGGAATATTTGCGATTGTAAATAGTTGGCTGTTCATTTCCACTAACCAGCAGATAAAAAATATCATTAGCATTTCACCTGACTTTAAACAAGTATTATCCATAAAAAAGCAGGTGGATACAAAAGAGGCTACATATTATCGGTCCAAACTCGGTATTTTAGCAATGTCACATCAAAAGCTGCCAGAAGATGTGAGTAGCACACCTAAAATAGACTGGTTAGCAAATGATATAGCTGCAGTTACCTATAAATCCTCCGATGACAAACTCCAGCAATTTATTGCTACATATGGTGATCGCGGAATAGGGGGTTCTTACTATGAAGTAGGAGCAGTTACCCGTGGGAGATGGGGTGGCGAAAGTGTAGAGATGCGAAATAACACAGAAGGGATCACTATTATAACAAAAGCCACTTCTGAAACGTTTAGTTGGGATCAGGTCATTCAGTACGGAACACTTGCCCTTGTATTAATGAAAGATAATCAAGCTGTATGGACGATCGCATTAGATGAAGACTTTGATGCTGAGGCAATCAACGATGGAAAACAACAAACAGGAAATATTACGTTATACAAAGCAACAATGGATGATAATGAACCAATAAATCTTGAATTTCAAGGCAGGGAAGGTAGTCTGTTTAAACCTGCTGAAAAATGAAATCACTCAAGATAACATGCTTCAAGTTAACGCCATTTATTCACGATATAAGGTGCTGTGTGACTCCTGCTTCAATTGTTGAAGAGTATGTACGGAACAAGTCAAAATGGGAGATAACAGCACCTACCCGATTCGTTTAATTATTCGCAAATCCCTGTTTCTAAGCCTATCATGGTAGGAGGAGATGGACATTATCTGTGTACGGTCACTACACCAAGGGCATAAATATTGGCAAGGCCAATAAGAACTGGGCTTCGACACGGTATAGCACTTCCAGTTAATCGTCAACTTTTACTAGCCAATGCTTTTGAAAATATTTTCAAAACCTATACGCCTTTCCTCCATCAGATTGTGCGGAAATATTATGTCGTATATAGCTATCCACTAAGTCGAACTTATCCATTCCAAATGGTCGGCGGATATCGTTTATTTACTCGTGAAACCCATTGGAATGGTTGTTTTTATTGTGCACGGTAGATTAAGCTCCAGAGAACAGAATTCATATGCAGTACACGGACTTAAGAAAGAAGGAGTAAGTTTTAGGGATTTCCCTTTATTTAAGGAGTAAGTTATTGCAACAATGTCCTCTCTTTTCGGATGCAAAAATACCGTTTGTAAATGCCTCAGATGCCATATTCTAAAAAATTGACGTTCATTTTAGAAGTTGCTACCATAATAGATAGAATGTTCATTCTACTGAAATAAGGAGTGAAAAATATGAGCTCATCAATGAAACGAGAAGCTTTATTAGAAGTTGCTGAACGTTTATTTTACGAAAAAGGCTTTCGTGGCGTTGGTTTAAAGCAAATTATTACAGAAGCTAATGTAGCAACGATGACATTATACAATCATTTTTCCTCCAAAGAGAAACTAGTTGAAGAAGTTCTCAAAAAACGTGAAAAGCGCTACTGGTCTTATTTAGATCGATATGTTGAATTGGATTCAGATTCTCCATTTATCCTTGCTGTAGAAGCGCATGGTCGATGGTTAAAAGAGCATTCACTTAAAGGAGATATGTTTTTACGCGCAATTGAAGATTATGCAGGTAAGAACAATGAAATAGAGAGCATAGCTAGAAATCATAAATCCAAGCTAATATGTTATTTTCAACAATTAGCTTTTAAAAAAGGAAAGGAAAACCAACAAGATTTAGCCAATCAATTTACATTATTGCTAGAAGGCACGACTTCGATGGCGGCATTAATCGGCGCGGAGGAAGCAACTTCACACTCGATTGCGATAGCTCGGACACTTGTCCAACAGGCTTCGTAATTTTTTTATCCTTAAAAAGTGGAGTCTCAAAATAAAGACGGAAAAAGTACGTAACAAAAAAGTAGGTAGTTTAAATCATTAGAGCAGATTATGAAGGTAGTAAATGAATAACAAAGTAGGTAAAATCACGGATGAAAATAGAAAGACCGTTCTATCTATTTTAGTCAAGGAGGGGTACCATGAAATTATTGCGGCTTATCTTACCTGGTATAGCAATGATCGCTTCCACATACGGACTAGCTAGGTTTAGTTTCGGATTACTTCTTCCTGATATACAAGATTCATTACAATTTTCTAATCTTACCTCTGGTACAATTTCTGCATTATTCTATGTGGCCTTTTGTTTTACGATAACCATTTCAACCATTATTACTATTAAGAAAGGCCCTCGAAAAATGATTTTTGCTGCTGGTCTTGCTGCACTATTTGGATTGCTATTGATGGGGTTGGCACCAAATATCTATATACTTGGATTAGGTGTTCTACTAGCCGGTGCGAGTACAGGGCTGGTATCTCCTCCTTATGGAGCTGCGATATCACTTTGGATAGAAGAGAAAAAGCAGGGAACAGCAAATACTTGGATTAATTCTGGTACAAGTATCGGTATTATTCTCTCTGGATTAGGAGCCTTATTATTAACACCACATTGGCGAATCACATACTTCATTTATGCACTTTTAACATTTATAACATTGCTTTGGAATCTCAAAATTATCCCAAAGCAGTCGATGTATTCAACCCGAATGGTACTCAAAAGAGGAGATTATTCGATTAAAGGGGTTGAAGGATCGGTAAAGCTAAGTACCGCTTCCGTTGTGTTAGGAATTTGCTCGGCTGCTTTTTGGACTTTCTCTCGTTCTTTTTTTGAAAGTGCTGGTAGTTATGAGGATTGGCAGCTATCCATATTTTGGGTGGTCATCGGTAGTTTAGGAATTCTTGGCGGATTTTCAGGATCATTGATTGAAAAGAAAGGCTTAGCTTTTTCTTATAGAATCGCTACCGTACTTTTATCTTTCGCTTTTATTCTTTTAGCTGTTTCACCTGAAAAGTGGTTTATTGCATATTCCGCCGCAGGACTCTTTGGGGGCTCTTATATATTTCTAACAGGTGTATTACTTGTTTGGGGAATAAGAGTATTTATTCATAACGCCTCACTTGGTATCGGTGTTCCTTTTCTACTATTAGCAGTTGGGCAAGTTATAGGTTCCTTATCTGCTGGTTTGTGCATTGGTTTTTTTGGATATGCATTTACGTTTATTTTATTTGGGTGTGCGAGTTTAATAGCTAGCTTTATTAATCCTAAGAAAAAGCAAACATCCCCATCTATATAGTAGATGGTAAAGCAGTATCGTTTTCTTTATAGTGGTAAAACATATATAATTATCTGAAGCAGTAGATTTTAATATGTTTCCTTTTTCAAGTTTATACTGATTTAACAATTATTCGTAACAAGCTATTATGGAGGTTTATAAAAATGAAACAACATTTACGATTACGCGCTTTAGAGGAAGAAGATTTACCGTTTATTCATGAGTTAGCTAACGACCCAAAAATCATGTCGTATTGGTTTGAAGAACCGTATTATTCGTTTGCAAGGTTAAAGGAAATGTATGAGAAACAAGCTCAGGATCAACATATACGACGTTTTATCGTAGAAGGAAAAGGAAAAGAAAAAATTGGGTTAGTAGATATTGCATACATTGATTATCTTGTTCACCGAAACGCAGAGTTTGAAATTATCATTTCCCCCGATCATCAAGGCAAAGGATATGCTATTCATGCAGCGCAATTAGCAATGGACTATGCATTTGCAACGTTAAACTTGCATAAATTATACCTCATTGTTGATAAACAAAATGAAAAAGCTATTCATATTTATAAAAAGCTAGGGTTTGCTGTAGAAGCGGAACTAAAAGAAGAATTTTTTGTAAATGGAAGCTATCACGATGTGTTACGTATGTGTATCTTCCAGCGTGAATATCTTAACAAACCATAAGTTACTGATTGAATTATAATAAAGCAGTATGTAGCAGAAATTCGAGTTATAAAAGTGCCCTCTATGTCAATTAGCGCATGATTTTGTAAGAAATTGCGTGTTATAAGCTCAACTCTCCATATAAGTGGAAGCAAGTGTCAAAGTACTGTCGAAGCTTGTAATGAACGCAGAAAGATAGCGTCTAGGCTATTGCAAAATTATTTAATTATGGAGGGAAAATAATCGGTTTTAAGGTTCTCGTATGACTAAGAGGGGTCACCCCCCAAGGAAGCGACTGTAAAACAAAGCGCTAACTTATGGCTTATAGAACCCATTTGCGATAAATTAGGATTCCCATTGGAAAAAATCACTACAGATATCAAACGATGATCTCTGTTCCTTATAGAGATCCTCTTTACCTTCTTACAACTAATCCAGGCTTTTTTAATGTCCTTTACAAAGGTTACGCTTTATAAAGAATTATCGCTTTCTATATTGGAATTTCTTTATCGTTGTATATCACATTTTCCCTACTATACCCCCAAAAGATCTATTCCTCATTGATGGAGTAGATCTTTTTTTCTTGAATTTCTAATAAAAAAGCTTGAATCAAACGTTACGTGCTGTTTTATACTTAAAGTAGCAAGACGAGGAGGCGATGAACATATGTACACCATTGGAAAACTGTCTAAAAAGACAGGTGTCACAGTAAGAACGTTGGATTACTATGATGAAATTGGCTTGCTTCAACCGCAAAGCACAACAGAAGGGGGACATAGATTATATGGCGAAGAGGAAGTATTTCGATTGGAACAAATTTTATCATTAAAATTTTTAGGATTTTCATTGGATAAGATACAGTGTATTTTGCAGGAACCGTCAAATTCATGGGAAGATGCATTTGGTGAACAATTAATAATGGTGCAAGAACAGAAAAAGCATATTGAAGAATTAGAACAATCGTTACGTACCATCCTATATACGATCCAAATAGAGAAGGAAATAAATTGGGAATTGGTTTTTGGAATCATGCAGTTATTCCAAAAGAAAAACAACAAAATCGATACGATATTGAATCAGTATATGAGTGAAGAAGAAAAAGAAAAAATACTGTCGGTTAATATGGATGAAGATAAATTGGAGATATGGGTGGAGCTTATTAATGAAATAAAAGAAAATTTACATGCCGCTCCGGAATCCGAGATCGCTCAAAAGCTTGTAGATCGTTGGATAGAAGGCGTCGTTGATATGTTTGGCGAAGATAAAGAATTTCTTGATCACGCATGGAATGCAATAAATGAAGAAAGTGATGGCGTAATGTTTTATCCCATGACGAAGGAGGTTATTCATTTTATTAATGAAGCGATGGCGGTAAGAGAGAAAAGGGGAGACATTTAATGAAAAATGCAGTCGAGATGAAAAATGTAATGAAAACATATGGCAAAAATGTAATTGCATTAAATAACCTATCATTAATAATGAAAGAGGGGGAGATATCCTCCTTGCTTGGTCCAAATGGATCAGGGAAATCAACCACGATTCGTATGCTAACTTCCTTAGCCTATCCAGATGAAGGGGAAATCCTGATTTTTGGGAATAAAAAAATAGATAAACGTTTAATTGGCTGCGTTTCTCAATCGTCTGGCATCGATTCAATGGGAACAGGAAGAGAAAATTTAACGCTGCAAGGAAGGATCTATGGGCTTAAAGGGAAGAAGTTAAAAGAAAGAGTGGATGAATTACTACGTGTATTTCATTTACAAGAAGATGCGGATCGACTAAGCAAAAATTATTCTGGAGGCATGAGAAGGAAGCTCGATCTTGCTATGGGAATTATTCATCGACCGAAATTGCTGTTTCTGGATGAACCTACGACTGGATTAGATCCAGAAGCACGTAAAGAATTGTGGAATACTATTAAGCGGCTGCAACATACAGAAGGGATGACTGTCATTCTTACTACACACTATATGGAAGAAGCAGATGAATTATCTGATTGGATCGCTTTTATTAATGATGGAACGATTGTCGCAGAAGGAACAGCAGAGGAATTAAAAAGCAAAGTTGGAAAAGATACCGTTACTATTACGTGTGATAAACAAGCACAAGCATATTCTATTTTACAAGCATCGTACAAAACATTAGAGGATAAGGATCAATTGTTGGTCATGGTAGAAGAAGGAGAGCAAAAACTAGCGGGAATTTTAGAAAAATTAAGAGGAAATCAGATCAATGTTTCATCTGTTACCGTTTCCAAGCCTGATCTTGGAGATGTGTACCTTCTATATACAGGTAAAAAATTAAGCGCAGAGGAGGAAGCAGAATGAAACTATTGACAGATACACTATGGATCTTTGTTCGCTCTTTAAAAATCTATTTTCGCGTTCCGTTTATTGTTTTAATGACGGTTATTCAACCAGTATTATGGATGTTTTTATTCGGTGAAGTATTTTCAAGTATGGCAGATATCCCTGGATTTGGCGGTGAATCATACATTGAATATTTAGGACCTGGAATTGTTATGATGAGTACGATGATAGCTGGTGCTCATGCTGGTATAGGAATTATTAATGATCACAGGGAGGGGATTCTTGACCGTTTATTAATTTCACCCATTTATCGTTCGGCAATCGCAATGGGGGGGTTATTGCAGGAAACCGTAACGATGGTTATTCAAGCACTGATTATGATCGGTGTAGCAGCTTTATTAGGAGCAACATTTTCAGGAGGACTAATTGGAATCATCCAACTTACAATCATTGCTGTATTATTGGGGTTGGGAATGGGGATATTATCAACCACTGTGGCATTATTCGTTTTAAAAGAAGAAAGCCTAACTGCTGCAGCCAGTTTAATTACCATGCCGCTTATATTTCTTTCCGGAATGTTTATTCCACTTGAACTGGTACCAAATTGGGTTGAAAACTTTGCTGCTTTTAATCCGCTTAATTGGGCAGTAGAAGCAGGAAGAGAAGTTATTACGACAAAACCAGATTGGTCGGTTGTAATACCTAATAGCAGTTATTTAGTTTTGATGTTTATTGTCTCTTGCGCACTTGTTCTGCTGGCGTTTCGAAAATATCAAAAAACGTTATAGAATGAATAAGTTTCAAAAAATAGAACTACTTACTTGTTTCGTATTAATTAATCTATTATGGTATATGTATTCGTATACTTCTAGGAAATTTTAAAAATTATGTAAAACATAATGTTTTTAACGCCTTAATATTTAATAAAGGAAAAAACCAGACTTGAAAGAAGTCATTCAATTTTACGAAGAGGGTATTGGTTTAACTAAAATAGAAGAGTTCCATGGAACGAGAGGATATAGGGGAGTTATATTTGGTCTTCCACACTTGGACTACCATTTGGAATTCACCTCACATGAGAACGGCAGCCCTTGTCCAGCACCAACGAAGGATAATCTGATTGTCTTTTATATGCAAGACAAGGATGAAATAAATCAGTTAGTGAAGCGAATGGACGATATGGGCTATAAAGAGGTAGAACCTGAAAATGAATATTGGAAGGAAAAAGGAGTTACCATTGAAGATCCAGATGGATGGAGAGTCGTATTTATGAATCGATCCTATGTATGATAGGGATGTGTCTAAGTAAAAGTATAACATTACATTAGATTGCTATAATGTGCATATAGTTCACTCCCTCTGCTAATAGTAGAGGGAGCATGCTCTCTTTACCACTATAAGGAAGGATGAATTTATTGAAAAAGAAAAAATTGGCATTTTACTTTTTGACTACGTAGATATCCTAGATTTTGCTGGTCCAGCAGAAGTTGTTTCATTAACCGCAAATAATAAAGCTGAATAAATGCTAAAACTTTATAAAAAACATTTATTTCCAACAAGACCCTTTGTAATGACCATTACAAAAACTGGAGAAAAAATTAAAACACATGCTGGTATATCGGTATAACCTGACTATAGCATTTATAAGCATCCAAATTTAAATATTTTAATAATACCTGGTGTGCCTTTAAGAGCAGTAGAATCTTAGCGAAAAATGATCCATTACAACAATGGATATTCATGCATAAACATATTGAATATATCTGTTCCGTTTGTACTGGAGCACTTATTTTAGGTGAAATGGGTTTATCGAATGGGAAAAGTGCGACAACACACTATTTAGCATTACATAAATTACAAAAAACATATCCCGCTATAAAAGTAGCTTCTGATTGCAAAGTTGTACATGACGGTAACATTAATTCCTCATAAGGAGTATCCTCAGGAATTAATATGGCATTATATCTAGTTGAACAAATAATGAGAAAGACGGTTGCTGAGAGAACCGCTAAAACTATTGAATATCATAAATAGAAAATAAATGTAGAGTGGGGAGATAGTAGTATATTAGAAGAAATCAAATCATTGGGAACTTAGGAGCATGATTAAAGTTAGTTTATTTTTTCACATATATCGAATTCCCCCTAATCGTTGACAAATATATAATAGTTAAGTAAACTAAACTAAACTTTAAAATGAAAGTAGGGATAATAAACTAATGGATGATTACATAATAATGATAGACAAAATCAACCAAAAATTTGAGCAATTTAAGTTGTTAGTGTTACAAGAAACAAAAGAGGTTGAGAAATTAGCGAGTTTTCATTTAACTCCGCAACAAGAAATTGTCATGTTTTACATCATTCGTAATGAGCCAGTAATTGCAAAAGATATTGCAAACCATTTGGATATTTCGAAAAGTGCGGTAAGCCAAGTGATTTCTAAGCTTGAAGAAATGAGATTGATATATCGTAGAGAGAATTCAATAAATCGCAGAGAAACATTGATTTATCTTGGAGATAGGGGGCAAGAATTTCAAAAGCTTCTTAAAAAAATTGACGATATTCTTGTGAAAAAATATTACTCAAAAGTAACGTTAACGGAGTTAAAAAATGTTCTTGACACATTAAATAAAATTGTTGGCACTACAAAAAACAAAGGGAGTTAGTATAATGGAGAAAAAATTAAACCAACTAACCGATCGTATACATTATTTACCACCTGATCCGGAAACAGATCGGCCAATACTGTCTGCCATATGTGGCACTTACCAAACATTAATTGTCGATGCGGGAAATTCGGATAAACATGCTAAGTTATTTCTTGATGAACTAAATCGATGT
This sequence comes from Virgibacillus sp. 6R, assembly GCF_001895305.1. Taxonomy (NCBI): domain Bacteria; kingdom Bacillati; phylum Bacillota; class Bacilli; order Caryophanales; family Bacillaceae; genus Virgibacillus; species Virgibacillus sp. 6R. The sequence continues at coordinate 4,703,175 of NZ_CP017762.1, forward strand.
CAAGTTAAGAATCATCATGCTGTCGTATTAACCCATTGGCATTGGGATCATAGCTTTGGGACAAATGAAATGAATAAGTTAACTATAGCACATGAAAATACAAAAATGCATCTTGAAAAAATGATGGAATATGATTGGTCAGATGAAGCTTTAAACAATCGTGTACAAAAAGGCTTAGAGAATCCGTTTTGTTCAGAAATGATAAAAAAAGAATTTGGAACAGACAGAAATATTACTATCACGCTACCTAATATTACGTTTAAAGACAAATTGGAGATTGATTTAGGTGGTATTCGGTGTGTAGTCAAACATGTAGGCGGGGATCATTCTGATGACTCATCACTTATTTTTGTAGAGGAAGAAAAAGCACTTTTCTTAGGGGACTGCTTGTATCCGAGTATATACACACAACAACCGCAATATAGGATTGATAATGTTAGGCATCTCCTAGAAAATATTGAAATGTTTGATGCAAAAATTTATGTACTTTCACATGAACCGCCATTATCTAAAGATGATTTTATGGGGTATATAAATCTATTGAATTTAATTTGTGATTTAACTGAAAAACACCAAAGAAACCACTTGAATTTGGTTAATGAGCTATCTGCTCAATTAAACCGTAAATTAAGTCAGTTAGAAGAAGAAGTTGTTTATTGTTTTATGAATGGATTATCTGTTAGTTAGGTTAGCAAACTGGTAATTTTCCTGATTTAGGAAAACTCATTACTTATAGGAAGGATTTTACCTAAAAAATAATAGAAAAATACAATTATTTTCCCAATAGCCATTTTTTGGATTTATGTTACAATAATACTAGATACATAATAGATTAACGGGAGATTGGTAGGTGATAAATTGGTAGATATAGGTTCTATTATCAAATTACAGCGAACAAAGCGTAATATGACACAAGGGGAATTGTCAGAAGGCATTGTTTCATTATCCTACTTATCAAAAATAGAAAACAAGAAGACAAAAGCAAGCCCAGAGATTATTCAATTACTCTGTAACCGATTAGAAATCGAACTCACGGATACGCCAGATGTACAAATCGAAGAAAAATGTAAACAATGGTACGCAATGCTATTTGATCATTTGGACAAACAAGCAATGGTAACAAAGTATGAAGAGTTGCAAGAACTGATGGATCGAAGTATTAATGATCAAACCCTCATGTTCGAGATCCATAAAATTCGTTACTACTGTGTTTTACGTGACCTAGGAAAAGCCCTACAAAAAATTAATGAGCTTCATGAGATGGCAGATTCATTTAACCCTACACATAAATATTACTGGTATAAATTTAAGGGAACCTACAATTCACATAAAGAAGACCATCAACAAGCCATGCAGTATTATAAATTGGCGGAGGAAACTACTAATCTAGCAAATATTACCGACGATGAAATTGCTGATTTACGTTACGCGATCTCCGTGACTCACAGTCATTTGTGGGAGGATCTAGAGGCAATAGAGTATGCAAGACAGGCCATGGAAATATTTCAACGAGATTACAATTTTGCTCGTTGCGCACAATGTCATATTCTATTAGGAATCGCGTATCAAAAAATTGATAAGTCAGATATAGCGATTAAAAACTACAATTTAGCTTTACATTTAGGTGAATTACACAATAATGAGGATGTGATCCATCTAGCACATTATAATCTCGGCTACCTGCATTCATTGATGGGAAACTCTGAAGAAGCAATTAAACATTATTTGGTAGCCATACAAAATAATAACTTAACTGAAAAAATAAAATTAGAATCGCTTACTCGTCTAATACAAGAACTCTATACAATTGGAGAATATGAAAAAGCAGGTAAATACTTACGCCAAACTTCTGAAATATTAGAATCGGTTAAAGAGAGTTTTGAGTATTATAATTATAATAAATTATATGACAAAATTATCGAAATATATACACATTTGTTAAATGGAGAAACAAAGAGGTTTCAATCAGTATTAACAGATGAATTAATACCTTACTTAAAACAAAGAAAAGATTACTATCATTTATTGTTTTATGCAAAAATGCTAGCTACCCACCTAGAGAAAATGGGTAAATATAAAGCATCTTTGCAATATTATAAATTAGCTGATAGTAGTTATCAGCAAATAATTAAATTGTAGAGGAGGAGAATCATGAAAAAAGTAATTTTATCATTTGCGTGTGGGGCGCTACTTCTTGGCGGATTGGTATTTACAAATGTTCAATACGAGGATACAGCAATACTTTTGCCAGGAGTTTCCTCAGTTGAAGTTGAAAATGTTTAATTAAGCACAAATTGGTCACAGAAGTCTTGTATTTAGTAAACTAGATATAAGACTTCTGTATTTTTGTTTTATCAATAAGTAAAGTAAGAAGAGTGGCTTACTTGCTTATCTTTCTAGAAAATTTAAAAGCATTAGCTTTTTTTAATACTCATATCCATATTCTTTATTATCGCCAACTCAAAACAAAGAAGACTCCGTAAGATTGAAAAAGCAATGTATGTAATTACGATGACCGCACCGTTTACTTTTGCATTTATACATATTCTCCTTATTATAGGAACATAATGGTATCTTTCATTATGTGGAATTAGATAACTTCTGGACCGTAGATGGATTATCGCCTTATTTTATACAGTTGGGCGGTGATATTATCGGGTTTATATTACTATTAGAACGCCCATTTTTGAATAAAAGCAATGATTATGGAATAAACGACTTCTTTATACTCAATAAGTACAAAGGAAAAGGTTTGGCTTTCCAGGCTGTTGAAAAATTATTTAAAGAGAAGCAAGGGCAATATTTTGTAATTCAGGTTGCAGAAAATAGACGTGCGATTGCATTTTGGAAAAAGGTTTATAATAGATTAAATATTGAGACCCATGAAAGACAGGACATAATCGATGATGAACTATGTCTAATTCAAACGTTTAAAATTTAATCCACTTAACTCACATCAAGTTTGATCAAGAGGAGAGTTCAGACTTTATAGCTACGCTTGAAATAATTCTAGTTTACATAATATATATTGTTTCCGCAGAATGGTACAATTACGGTTCGCAAGATGCTTTTATAGTACGACCACATATATTATCTAGTACAGCACCGTTAGTTATGTACAAAAAATACTAAGCACATAACTTTTGATTTTTAGCTCAGTCAGAAGCTAAAGTTAAGTTAATTATACTATTTTTAAATGTTAGCGTAAAGTGCACAACATTTAAGGCGAAAAATGTATGTTAGTTATAATTGATCTGAGAGATGGAATCATAACTTTTAAGACGTTCAATTAAAATGAGCTTCTATATTTATTGCCTAAATATGAAGAATTGAGTTGAAATTTGACTCGAATAACATAATAAAGGCTATTCGACGGAATTGGTTTATTTCCATTAGCAGCCTCTCGTTACGGAATTACACCAATATGGGCAGGGGGAAAATACCCATCGTCCGACCCTTTCAAGAAAGATGTATGCGAAGTACAGACAAAGAAAAAAACGAAAAGGGTTCCATGGAAGTTTCGGAAGAACAAGAGATCCATTTCCCACTTTGCTCGCAGGATCTGTGAATTACTTTTCATATTGGTACTAAGGAGAAGAAAAAGAAGGATTTATTCGTCAACTTACCCCATTGGAATGGGAACGTTTAATGGGATTGCCGGAGGGGTGGACAACCCTTGGAAATAAAGATGAGCTTATTAGTGATTATGCAAGATATAAAGCACTTGGAAATGCGATTGCCGTACCGTGTGCTGAATATATTATGGCTGGTATTGCAGAAGTTTTATAAATATAACCAAACTAACGTGTGACAGATTCTATCTGTCATGCTTTTAATTGTCTAAATCAAGGGGGAGTGTGATTTCATTGAAAGAAAATGAAGCACAAGTGATGGATTGGATTGCCGATCATTTTGTTATCGATGAAATTAAAGATTTCTCGCATTTTCCTTATTGAAAATTAATACGTGGTAAAGCCGGAGAAATAGTTGTTATATTTGGGTGTGTGATTTATGGACTTGTGGACTATCGTATATAAGAAGCGTAAGGAATGTGAAATACAAAAAATCACTCCCGTTCCCCGTTTTTTTTTTTTTTTGAATTTTTTGAAATACAAAAACGTATAAGATGAAAACCGATTTTGGAAAATTTAATACTAATTAGCACTGCATTTCGTAGTACTTTCTTACTTCTTTAGAGTGATATTATTCTTTTATGTTAAACTATATAAGAGTATGATATTCAACAATCGGACCACTTAGTGTAAATCATCAATTAAGAATTAATATTTCTGATTCTTATTGTTTCTACTATAAGTAGAATTTAATAAAAAGATGGAGGTGGAAAAGTGTGCAAGTAAGTGATTATATAAATTGGTGGGAAGCAAATAAAGAAACGGGTTTAGAAGATGTAAAAGAAACTTTCTTAGGCTTATTTCCTAATGCAGATTTTTTACCGTCAATTTATCACCCAATTCTATATAAGTATCTTAAAAATCCCCAAATAAAGCATTGGGACAATGATATATTTTCTTTTTCTAAAGATAAAATTGAAGAGATAGAAAGTAGAATAGGAAAAGATGTCATGTCATCGACGCTATTGTCTAATTTCCACCTCTTAGCTTATGCTTATGAAAGCATATTAGATATAGAAGAAAGAATAATGCTGATGAACAGGTTCAAGGGCAGTGAAGAACTTAAAGCTAAAATATTCAGCATTAATATATATAATGATTTATTGAACACTGCATTTAGTAATATATTGAAATTATTTATTGAATTTCAAAGTGTAATTGAGGGTAAAAATCTCATCCAAAAAAATCTGACACCTCAAATAGAATGTCTTGCCAAAAGAGGATTTTTGACAATTACAGATTTAGCTGATTCAAACATTCGCAATGCAATATCTCACGGCGGTGTAAAAGCTAGTGGTACAAAAATGGTGTTTTCTTATCGAAGAGGTGCGCAACACCTTGAACAAGAATCTACCGTATACGAATTTAAAGATTTGCTACTGCAACTTTATGACGGAGTTTCAGCCATAATACTGTCTTGGTTCAGCTATTTATGTGAAGAAAACATAACCTATAATGAGGTATATCAAAATCCCTCTGTCCACGAAGATACTTCACTCTTTTTTGAGAAGCTATCGATGTCTACATTGCTTACTGCTTGCGATAAAGTATATCAGTTAGATATTAATAATAATACTGAGAAAAGACAGCATGTAAATGTCGAATTCACTGGTGTTGATTTAGATATTGATTCAAGAGTTTTTCTAGGCTTATATACGGCTGAAAGAGTATTCCAACTAAGGAATTTATCGCTAGAAGATACTATTATGGTTTTGTTCCATTCTCCGAGGGTGGCTAATTCATTCTTTACAGTCAATGGTTCAGTAATTAATGATTTAGCAAACGGAGTGATAGATCTAGGAGAAGCTTGGAAACGTGTAATTAAAGATAAAAATGTGCTGATGTTTCCAATTAATGATGAAACTAGAAATGAATTTGAAGATTCATTTCGCTATTATCCAGACATAGAAACCGAGGATTACCGCATAACTGAAATTGAAGATATTAGTATAGATGATAAAAAGCGTTTTAAAGCAGTTATTTATCTTATGAGAGCCAAAAGACCTAATCATGTAAAAAAAGCAGTAGAGGAAATCATAAATCAGCTTAAAGTTTTAGAGAACTATGGATTTAGTTCAAACAAAGTAAAACATGGTAATATGGAAGCCGATATAATTTATATGGTCTTTTACAAAAAAGAATTACGCCGTGGAAAAGACAGAGCTTTGTTCCCGAAAAATGATAATTTTATTGCACAAGTTCAATATGATGTGGAGATGAAATTTCCAATCCGCAATGGTTTTGTAGGCCCTCATCTCAAGCTAAGGCGTGAAAAAACAATAGAGTATAATTGGAATCCAAATTTTTAGGAGGTGCTAATATGGCAATGTATGTATATAAAGACAATATGAGAACAATAGAATTTTATGCCCAAGACGCTCTAAAGCAAGATATGGATACACGTTACTACTGTCCAAATCCTAATTGTAACGCTCATATGTATTTATGTGGTGTTGACGGTTTATCAACTGCTTATTTTAGTGCTAATAGAAATGATTTTCCCCATATAGATGGTTGTGGATTTGGTTCATCAAATGATTTTAAGCCTAACAATACTGATGAAAGTGCATTTAACTTTCAGACAGCTCTTGAAAATATGTTGAATTCCAGTTCTCCTACAAAGAAAAAGAAATCTCCTAATACTTATAAAACTGGAGAATCCAATTTGAAACCATTACGAACCATTCGCCAAATTTATGATATGTGTAAATCTTACACTTGTACTCATAGTTATAATAATCAAGTAATTGGACAAATGCTTTTAGATGATAGAAGTGAGTATATGTATCCTAAAGGCGTATTTGGAGGCAAAATTATTGAAGCAAAAGTAAAGGCTGGAAGTTTTTACAATCCAAAAGAACGGGAAATTTATCTAGTAGCTCCAAGCTCACAAAAATATGAATTTGTATTAAAAGTATCAGATGATAAACTATTTTCCTATCTTAGAGATAGTTTATATAATAATCGTGGTAAGTTTATAATCGTAGCTGGGATTTGGGAATCCGCTGGTAAATTCAATGTGTTTCAAACAGGTGTAACTGGCAAACGGCAAATCAAAGTAATAACATAAATAATTCTATTAGCAGTCGGTCTCTAAAGATTGACTGCTTTTTTATGCCTAGAAAGGAGTGATAACATTTTCAAATACAAAGGCAAGCGAATCGGATCCAGTGACAAAAGCCTATTCTATCATACCGCACTAGCTGGTTTCAGCTCCATATTCTTACTAAAGAGGAATTCAACATTTTAAGCCAAAAAATCTTTGTTAATATTTACAATGATTCTGGAGAGATATATGGTGAACCTAGATATAGTATTAATTACAACGAAATAAAAAATGAATTGGTTGATTATTGATTCTGTAAGCAGTTAGATATACACAGATTGCTTATTAATTTAGATTTCTTACTGTTAGATTAAGGAATTGAAATAATAATAATGACTAAAGCGATAGAGAAACAAGTAAGTTGGGAATGTAAATCTGAAAATTTTAAGGGTATGATTGTATGAATTCAGGTTAAAAGATTGATATGTTCCTAAACACTTACACCTTAGTCGATATGTTCCATCAAACGTTTCATGTGGAGTGTGTATCGTTGCTACAAAGAGAAACTATATAGAAATCCTTAGTTTTAAACACTTTCACAAGCATTTCGTGTTTGTAGGAGAAGGTGAAAAAACGAGAAATAAAGTGCTGAAAAACCACATTACCGTTTCGGTGGTAATTGATCTGGGGTGTGGGAACACAATAGAATAAAAACATTGTAAGGCGTTCAAATAAAATGAACGTCTTTTTTTTACGCCTAAAAACGGAGAATAGAAGGTGGAATATGACAAAACTAACTTTAGGAAGTTTATTTGATGGGATTGGTGTATTTCCATTAACTGCTTCTCGTTATGAGATTCAACCAATATGGGCAAGTGAGATTGAAAAAGCACCTATATCTATTACAAAACGACACTTTCCTAACATGATTCATTTTGGAGATATTACTAAAGTAAATGGTGGGGAAATTCCACCTGTTCATATCATTACATTTGGTTCACCTTGTCAGAACCTATCCAATATTGGTAAACGAGAAAGTCTTACTGGAAGTCAATCCAGTTTATTTTATCATGCAATACGAATTATAGAAGAAATGAGGTGTGCAACGAATGGAACATATCCAGTTATCGCTATTTGGGAAAACGTCATGGGAGCTTTTTCATCAAATAACAGGTTGGATTTTAAGACCGTGCTTGAATCGTTCACAAATACCGAAATTCCAATGCCTACTTTTGGAGTCTGGGCAAACGCTGGAATGGTCCGAGGGAATGATGTTGATATCTCGTGGCGATTGTTGGATGCCCAATATTGGGGAAAGCCCACACTCGCTCAAAGAAGAAGACGTATCTTTCTTGTGGCAGATTTTGGAGGAACACGTGCCACAGAAATACTATTTAAGGCCCGCGATTTGCAATCGGTTTTTACGTCTTGCAGAGAAATCAGGCTGTCCTCCACCATTACCAGTAGAATATCTACTCAAAAAGCAAGGGGGGGAAATACCCATCATCCGTCCCTTTCAAGAAAGACGTATGCGAAGTACGACAAAGGAAAGAAATGAAAAAGGATTTCACGGCAGTTTCGGAAGAACAGGAGATCCTTTCCCCACTTTACTCGCAGGATCCGTAAATTATTTTTCATTTTGGTACGAAGGGGAAGAAAAAGAAGGATTTATACGTCAGCTTACTCCATTAGAATGTGAACGTTTGATGGGACTACCAGAGGGATGGACAGCCCTTGGAAATAAAGGTGAAGCGATAAGTGATTATGCTAGATATAAAGCAATTGGCAATGCGATTGCTGTACCATGTGCGGAATATATTATGGCAGGTATTGCAGAAGTTTTATAAATAGAACGAAACTAACGTGTGACAAATTCATTCTGTCATGCTTTTTTAATGCCCAAAATAAGGTGGTGTCTGATTTATATGGAAGAAAATGAAGCAAAAGTGATGGATTGGATTGACGATCATTTCATTTTAAATGAGATAGAGATTGAGGACTTTCCGTTTTTTCCTCATGGGAAATTGATACGTGATAAAAATGGAGAAAGTATGGTTGTTTTTTGGTGTGTGATTTATGGACGTGTAGATTATCGTTTACAAGAAGCATAAGGTGTGATTAACGAGGATAATTATGATAGGTCAGTATTTACATGAGGTGGGTAAGTTAAACTACACATTTTTTTAGTTAAACTTATTAGAGAAGGTTAAATTGGTATTATTTTCTTGGTATGAATATAGAAGTCAGTTACTTTATGATAGACTTAGATTAACTATTATATTGATAAGGAGACTGACAAATGTATTTATCTAACCTACAAATAAGAAATTTTAGAAATTATGAGTCTGAATATTTTGAATTTACTAGGGAAACTAATACTATTATTGGAGAGAACGATGCTGGAAAAACCAATGCTCTTACAGCTTTACGAATTTTATTAGATGATAGTTATTATTACAGCAATAAAACATTAAAGGAATCAGACTTCTTCAGTGAAATTGATGGTGGTTGGCGAGGAGAATGGATAATTATTGCAGCTACCTTTGAAGGAATCACTGAGGAAGAATTGAACAATGAGGTTTTTGCAAGTCTATCTGTTAATTCAGCGAATAAAATAGATGATGTAGAAAATACAAATGCTTTACGAGGGTTAATTTCAAATACTTCAGTAGAAAAGGGAAGCATTAATTTGTATATCAGACCCAATAAAAATATACGAAAGCAATTATTTAATGCTAAAGATGATACTATTCTTTTTGATGAAATAAGAAGTTCTATACGTTTAACTGATTATGAATTTTTCTATACTTCAAAATCAAATTTAGATTTTTCACATGATGATAATTATTGTCAATTAATGGGAGATTTGAACTCGTATGAGGCAACGGATCCAGATGAAGATGATGAGGCTTTATTAGGGGCGAAAATTGATATGGCTGATGTTTTTAAACATATATCCGTTGTATATATTGATGCGCTTAGAGATGTTCTTCGCGAAATGAAAAAACATAGAAATCCAGTGAAAAGAATTGTTGAAACAATTGAATCTAAAATATCTGTAGAGAACATTGATACCCTAAAATTAATTATTCAAAATCTGAATACAACAATCACGAATGTACCAGAAATCAAGAATATTGGAGAAAATTTAAATCGCCAATTAAATGGTATATTAGGGTCAGTATATTCTCCAAATCTACTTTTATCATCTACCTTATCAGATGATATGAGTTCTCTTGCTAAGTTTCTTTCAATGAGACCAGAGGAAGATATTGATTTAGACTTGTTAGGATTAGGTCATTTAAACATGATTTATTTAGCATTGAAAATTGTTGAATTTGAAGCTTGTCGATCAAGAGAATTACTAAATATAATGTTGATAGAAGAACCAGAAGCCCATATTCATCACCATATTCAAAAGACTTTATTTGAGGGGTTGAGCCTTGAAAAAACTTATACCCAAATATTGATGACTACTCACTCCGTTCATTTAGCTGAGGCATCTGAAATATCCAAAATGAGTATCTTGAAATCTTTTAATAACAGTACGATTGTTATGCAACCATCAAAAAACCTCAATATTTTTGCTGAACAACGACTTGAAAAAAAGAATTTAAATTTGATAAAAGCAGTAGAACGATATTTAGATGTAAAGAGAAATGGCCTACTTTTTTCAAAAGGTGTTGTTTTAGTTGAAGGTGATGCGGAAGAAATATTAATACCCGAAATTATTAAAAAAGTTTTTGGCGTAAATCTTGATGAGTTAGGAATTGGTTTGATTAACGTGGGAAGTACGGCATTTGAATACGTTGCCAGTTTATTTCATGATGATCGTATAAAAAGAAACTGTGCCATCGTTACCGATCTAGATAAACAAGTTATCCCGGAGACAGATTCTCTATATAAAAAAACTGCTGAAGATAACGGTTTGAAGAGAAAAGAGAAACTAACTCGATTATTTGACGATAATAAGTGGATTAAAACATTTTACGCTGATACAACTTTTGAATTGGAATTTCTTGAAAGTAATAAGAACATTACGAAGTATGTTAAATCTATATTAGATGACACATTTGACCGACCAACCACAGTCCAGAAATATATCAGTGAATTAGAGGGACAAGATGATTTGAAGCGAAACTTAGCGATGTTGAAGTTAGCTAGAGAAGTTGGAAAAGGATGGTTTGCAATAGAGCTTGGCCAAAATTTAGATATTGCAGCTAAAATTCCTCATTACATTATAGATGCAATTGCTTTTGCTTGCCAAGAATATGTAGATATTTCAATTTATAAAAAAATAGTACTATACACGCTCAATTACTACGATAAAGAGAAAGACTCAAAGATAGTCCAGATAACAAATAAAATAGATTCAAATAATGAATATGAAATTAAAGAAGGTATTAATGAATTTTTAGATTGTTTTTTTGAAGAAGATGAGGATAGTGTTCGTTTTATCAATCAAATGGATAATTATCTTAACATTTTAGGTACAGAGGTTGTAACATGGTAGAAGAAATTACTCGATATTTAAAAGATTTAAATGCCGAGCAGAAAAGCGTAGTTCAAAGTAATGATAATCTTTATGTTACTGCTTGTCCTGGTAGTGGAAAAACTAGGGTACTAACTAGGAAAATTGCGTACCAAGCAACAAAATATAAAGATTCATTAAAAAAAATTATTGCAATTACTTACACTAATAGAGCCGCTAATGAAATTAAGGAACGGTTAGAGACCTTGGGAATAGAAGAAAATAATGTATGGGTTGGAACGATTCATCAATTCTGTTTGGAGTTTATAGTATACCCATTTAAAATGAATTTGGATAGAATCTCAAAAGGATTTACAATTATTGATGATTATACTAAAAGAGAATATCTCAATGAAATAAATGAAATCTTGAACTTAAAACTAAAATCATTTGAGCTTGAGAAAATAGATTTATCTCTTTCATTGGACCTTGAAATTGTTGAAGAAGAATATCCAAAGATTTCCGAAATGTACCATGAAATTCTAAGGGGAAATAAAGAAATAGACTTTGATATGATTTTACTCTTAGCCTACAGGATTTTATTTGAAAATAATGTTGTTACTATTAATATCGCTAACAATATCCGAGCAATTTATGTTGATGAATTTCAAGACACCCGAAATTTACAATATGGAATAATTGGAAGTCTTACAAGGAGAAATAAATCAATTCAAACTCTATTTGTTGGTGATATTGATCAAGCAATATATAGTTCTCTAAACGGAATAGCAAAATCAATAGGAGAACTTGAAAAGGTTACCAACCAAACTTTTATGCCAAAAACTTTACATGGATGTTATCGTTCTACCCAAAGGTTAGTAGACTTTTATTCAAATTTTCAAAGCATGCCCTATCAAATTGAGAGTCGAGGATCTAATAGAGATGAGATTGGGATTATTAAGTATAATTTCAAAATTAATAAGCAAGACTTACCACAGGAAATTAAGAAGGTTATACTAGAAAGATTAGAAAATAATGTTTTGGAGGAAGATATTTGTGTAATATCCCCCCAACACTATCCTCTGTTTGCCTTGAGTGAATATTTGAAAAAGGAATTGCCTACTTGCAATTTCGATGCCATTACTGTATCGCCAATTAAAGTAAATGATCATAGTGCTTTTTTTAAACTGGCTGTCTTGTATTTTACAGAGCCCGGAATAAAGGTTCGAAAAAGGAAACTTATTGCGAATGAAATCCTAAATATTTTTACAAATGAATTTGGTATAGAGATTGGAGAACAATTTATTAATCTTGATCTGTTAAAAATAATTAACTCAGCAAAAAAGAAATTTAGTGAAAATGATGGAGTAGAGCTATATAGATTTGTTACGAATCTATTATTTACTAGTCTTAACATTAGTAAAGAAATATATCCAAACATTTTTAAGCAATATGATGTATTCCTCAAGGAAATGATCCAACGGATAAATAATAATTCTTTATCAAGAGATTTAAATAGTTTTTATAGAATGTTTAAGCAAAATAAAGGAATTACTATAATGACAGCACATAAAGTTAAAGGAGAGGAATACGATACCGTTATAGCTATTAATCTTTTAAAAGGTAAGATTCCTCATTGGGAGGAAGTGATTAATGGTTATGATCAAGGGGAAAATTCCGCAAAGAAATTATTATATGTAATTTGTTCTAGGGCTAAAAAGAATTTATATCTATTTTCGGAAGAAGGATATTCAACTACTAAATCCGGCACACCTTTGATTCCAACTCCTTTATTAAAAAGTGTAACTTTTAACTATAATAAATAATTTTAATAGCTATAAATTCCAGCTCTTTTAAAACAAAAAGGATCAGTGTTATCCAATTTTGAATGATATTAAATGATAAATTTAAAAGTTTTTACTCTGAAATATTAAATTAATTGGTGGTATTACTGAAAAAATATGATATTTTTTCAGGACGTTCAGAAATGGACGTCTTTTTTCTTGCTTAAATTTAGTTTTTTATACGGAAAGGAAGTGATATTATGACACAGCAAATAAAAAAAGGACGATCTCCCCCACTCCGAGTTAGGTATTATACGCATTTAAAATACTATCAGATTCTAAAAATGAAATGAGGTAAAATAATATGGAACTTAAATATGTTATTCCAAATATGGAAAAAACGTTTGGTAATTTAGAATATGCTGGTGAAGGTAAGGTGGAACAACGCCGTATTAATGGACGCATGACAACATTGTCACGTAGTTATAATTTGTACTCCGATATTCAACGGGCAGATGATATTGAGGTGATCTTGCCACAAGAAGCTGGAGAGAAATTCTTTGAACATGAGGAAAAAGTAAAGTTAGTTAATGCTAGGATTACCGTAGAAGGTTATAAAATTGGTGAACGCGGTTTCACGAAATACATTTTACATGCTGACGATATGGTCAAAGCATAAGGAGGAAAAAACATGAGATTAGCAGAAGGAATTGTCATTGATAAAGAAAAGACATTCGGATTATTAAAATTTTCGTCATTACGTCGGGAAGTGTTTCTACAAAACGAAGATGGTACAGTATCAACGGAAGTAAAAGAGCGCACCTATGATTTAAAGTCTCGTGAACAAGGACGTATGATTCAAGTCAGTATTCCTGCATCCGTTCCATTAAAAGACTTTGATTATAATGCGGAAGTGGAACTCATTAATCCTGTTGCCGATACAGTCGCAAATGCAACCTTTCGTGGTGCGGATGTGGATTGGTATATATTTTAATCTTGATTGGATACCATTCGACATATCTAGAAATGTCTTGAAGTGTTATGGGATTATTATGGCTGTAAAGTGCCGACACGCAATATTTAATGAAATATATCGAATTTCATGCCCAGCTGGCTTATGTTCAGTTGGGTTTTTTGTGCACTTCACAATTTTTTTAAGAAAATTACTCTTATTTTTGGCATTTCATAAAAAATCTTGTTGAAGGTTATGAAAGGGGAAATCATCACCCACCTTTGCAGTTGCGAAGGGAGAGGAAATGCATGATAGAACCAGATCGTACCGAATGGCAAGTTCGCTGTGCATTTAACGCCTTTTGTAAACGTGTATTAAAGAATGAAACAATTAATATTTATAATGAAAGGCGTCAACAACAAGCAAAGGAGCTGACATTTTCTGATCTAGAAGAAAATCAACTTTATACCTTAGATAAGCAATATGAAGGAGAAGAAGGAGAAAGTCTACAAGTGGCTGGTAAGAGAGTCACTCTAAAATTACTTGCTGAAGCGCTACGTACTTTGCCGAAAGAAAAGCGTAAGACAGTCCTACTATACTACTTTTTTGACAAATCAGATGTAAAAATAGCTGAGCTACTAGAGATTCCACGTAGTACCGCTCAGTATAGGCGGACAAGCTCTTTTAAAAGGTTAAAGCGATTTTTGGAGGAACATGCAGATGACTGGGATGATTGATGCTAACACGAAAGACAACGAACGTGGTTTATTACCGTATCCAATTATTATAGCTGCAAGTAAGGGTGAGCCAGAAGCAATGAAAGTAGTTGTTCTACATTATGGAAGCTATATAACAAGCTTATCCATGCGTAAGCTTCGTGATGAACAAGGAAGCACTTATTGGGGCATTGATGAAGATACACGTGATCGTTTACGTTCAAAGCTTATGCAAGGTATTCTAGCTTTCAAGATTTGATGAAATAACGGTTAGGTTTTCCCTTTCGTTAATCATATGTTTGTTCTTTGACAAAGAAAGCATGGAAGATAAAACACCGTGCAGGATAAACAAAAAATCAGATACGTTTTACTGATGATGAGCCACCTGATTCATACGCCATGACTTTCGTTAGGAACGAGCGATCATCTATGAATCTAACGCAATCGTGGTGGATTGCTGGCGATAACCGATCAGTATGGATAATGATACTCCCCTACCGTCATGGTTCGAGCGTTCAAAGCGTCGCAAGCTATGAGTAGGGCTGGAAGAAATACTTGCAGGGGTGAAATTCCCGAGGAGCTGCACCAACAGCCGTCTGATTTTTATAATAGTTAAGTAAACTAATTGAGTAAGGAGGTAATGACAATAAGTAAACAAGTGCCTATTGAGCAATTGATAACAACCAAGTCCACTTTAATTGAAGCTTTGGAAACAATGAAAGAATACAAATTTTGGTCGGCTTCCACACTAGCTAGCTATCAACATGATGTACAAGAGTTTGAAAATTTCCTTTGTGATATTGGTTTAAATCCCTTTTTAGAAAACGGTAGGCTCGATTATGTCCAAAAATGGATTAAGAAACAAAAGGAGGAAGAGAGGGTCAGTGTTTCTACTATTAAACGAAGAATAGCAGCTTTATCATCCCTTTATTCATTTTATCGTGATTTAGGAATTGTTAGTAGAAATCCTTTTAAAGTAATTACATTACCAGTTGGAGAAGCAGGTCATCATTCGCCTATTTTAACGTTAGAACAGTTACGACAAGTTTATCATTATGCAGAATTACTTCAAAAAGAGCATCATCCAGCAGCAATGACTATAAAGACACTTATTTTTACAGGTTTAAGAAATGAAGCTTTAACAAACTTATCTGTAAAACACATACATCTTGACAAACAATGGTTAAAATATGAGCATGAATATATTAATAGCAAACATAAAGTCCAAATCATTCCGTTACCTTCTAAACTGCTTTCGGAGCTTAAGGAACACATCGACATGTACCAACTTCAACCCAATGATTCACTATTATATGGTTTAAATGGACATCCCTTAAAGTCAAAAGCATTGAATCGGCTCACGAATCATATCTGTGAAAAAATGGGATGGAAAGGGTCACTCCACATGGTTTTCGGGCAACAATTTCTACTATTCTAGCAGAAAAAGGGGTGGAGATGACTGCAATTAAATTTTTGTTAGGGCATAGCCAACAAGATAACCTTAAATATTATGTTCGAAAAAATTATCGATTATTAAATATCTTAAGAAGAGAAATTAATCGTATGGAAGATGAATTAATGATAGAGAAAAATTTTGTAGAAGAAGATAAAAATAAATTTACCACGGAAGATGAGAATCAATTATCTTCCGTGGAGATAACAGAAAACAATGAACCAATTATTTCCAAAGAGGCCTTTTTTCAATTGATAGAAAATGATCCAAAATTAGCATCTATACTGATTGAAAAGAAGTTAGTGAATTTATAAATAAAGAAATTACAGTTTCCATGCGGACATAACTTTTCGCTTTTGTTTCATGTTAATATGCGTATACATGCCAGTCGTACTAAGACTTTCATGACCAAGAAGTTCCTGTAATACTTTTAAATCAACATCTTCTTCATTTAAAAGTATTGTCGCAAACGTGTGTCGCAAATGATGTAATGAAAATCGTTCTGGTGGTAAACCAGCTTGCTTCAACAGTTTTTTAAATACGCTATGCAAACCACGGGGATCTATTTGAGTACCTCGATAACTTAAAAAGATTGGTTCTGTTGGATAAGTGCGATGCGCTGGCATTGATTTCTTATAGGCGATCAATAAAGGAACGACAATATCGTGAAGAGGGAGGAGACGTTCTTTTCTCCTTTTTCCGATAACACGAATAGTGTTTGTGTCAAAATCAATTTGTTCCCAGGTTAGATCAACTAATTCTTGTCTACGCATGCCAGTTGTCGCTAATAATTTAAACATCGTTTCATTACGTAAGGCAAAATCACCAACATCTTGTTCTAAAAATGAAAATAATTGTTGTAATTGCGATAAGGACATATACACTGGCAATTTTTGATCAGATTTTGGCACTTGCACATTTGCCATAAAATCATTTTTTAACCAATTTTCTTGAATCGCATATTTACTAAAAGATTTTAAACATGAAATTCGCCGCTGCAATGTCCGTGGCTGTATTTTATGTTTTAAGATTTGCTCCTGAATAAAACGTCTTGATGTCGATGAGGATTGTTCATGCATTTTAAGAGAACGGTTGTGATTAACTAAAAATTGATGAAAAAGTTCTAAGTCATATGCATAGGATCGAAGTGTGTTATCAGAATAATTTTTCTCAACTTGCAAATAGAACAAAAATTCATCGATAGCTTGTGGGAATAAGATAGTTTCCATGGTAACGACCTCCAATAAATTTTATTATGGAGCCGTACCAGTAAGATATATAGCGACATAAGCAATTATCGAACCGACATTAGGAATTATTGGTACAGTACCTAAAGTTAAAAGGACACTGTATTAATGAATTCCTAATAAAAGTTATTATGAGAACTTAGAGGGTGAAGTTATGGTTTCACTTGGAAACATTCTAGTTTACATAATATATATTATCGGAAGTTAGTGGTTTATCATCTCAAAAACTAAGTATTCTTGTGATAATGAGACAAAAACAAAAAAATTACTATGGATTATGGTTCATAGTAATTTTTTTGTTTTAGTTTAGTTTATCTGGGTCCATTTTCTTCAAAGGTTTGTTTGCTGGCCCGTTAATAACTTCACCCGTATATGAAAACCGCGAACCGTGACACGGACAGTCCCAAGTGCGTTCTCCAGAATTCCATTCCACTTCACATTTTAAATGCGTACATGTTGTATCGACAATATGAATTTGATTTTCTATATCTTTATAAACTCCGGATCGTTTGCCATTTATTCGTGTAACTGTTGCTTGATCGGTTTTTAACTGTTCTAAATCAAATTGATTATTCGTATTATCTAATTTACCTTGTATCATCTGTTTTGCTACATCTGTATTCGTTTGTACGAATTTTTTTATTGATGGATCGGCTTTAAATCGTGATGGTTCAAACAGTTCAGCATATTCATTTGTTACCTGCATTATTAAGTCGGTTAATATGTTAGCTGCAGCAGTTCCATTTGTCATTCCCCATTTACGGAACCCTGTTGCAACAAGAATATTAGGTGTCGACTTTTTTAAATAGCCGATATATGGAACTTTATCCAATGTTGTTAAATCTTGCGCAGACCAGCGATAATCATACGAGGCTACTGTAAAGTTTTCCTCAGCGAACGCTTGCAAAGATTTAAAATGTTCATGTGTTGGTTTGCCTTGACCTGTTTTATGATTTTCACCACTAATTAACCATAGTTCCTTTCCATCCCATTTCGTGGAGCGCACAGATCTAGTTGGAGATTCTGCATTAATATACATTCCACCTGGATACTTCTGAGTTGCTTGCATGCCTAATACGTATGCACGCTCTGCATACATCCTTGTAAAATAAAAACTATCTCGATCATAAAACGGAAAATGCGAGGCAGAAATAATATGATTACATGTGATGCGATGACCTTCTTTGGTTACAATCACAGGGCTTGTATGATTATGGTCTATATCCACTGCAACGGTATTTTCATAAACGGTTAAGCCGTTCTTTAAACTTTTTTCAAGTAGTGCAGTTAAGTATTTTAAGGGATGAAAATGGGCCTGGTTTTGCATTTGTAAAGCTAATTTCATTGGGAGTTGCAATGGCATTGCCTCCAGCAACTCACTTTTAATCCCTAATTGATCATAAGCAGCTTTTTCTTTTTCTAAATCATTTTTCCACTGATCAGAATTGGTATAGATAAACGCATCATCATGATAGTAATCACACTTAATTTGTAATTCTTTTATAGTGTTTTCGATAAATTGCTTAGCCCCATCCATTGCTTTATAATAAAGAGTAGCTTGTTCTAGTCCAAAATGCTGGATAAGCTCATCATAAATAAGACCATGTTGGGCAGTGATTTTAGCTGTTGTATGACCGGTGGTTCCTTTTAAAATAGGATTTGCATCGATCAATGTGACCTTTACATTTTGTTTTGTTAACAAATAAGCTGTTGTAATTCCTGTAATTCCCCCACCAACGACCCCCACTTCTGTATGAATGGAAGTATCTAATGATGGAAACTCTTTTAGCTTTGATGTGTCACGCCAATAAGATTGTGAGTGTTCAGGCAAATGAAAATGAACCAAGAGCCTTCACTCCTTTCTATCAATATTTATAATTATACATAGTATGGGCAGTAATTGTTTGTTTTAGTCGTTAAGTATGTTTAACATTTATCATTAATGGATATTTTTAAATGAGGTGATAAATATGCGAATACACGCCATTTTTCATGGTCGCGTACAAGGAGTTGGCTTTCGCTATTCTGCCAAACAGAAAGCAGTAGAATTAGACATTCGAGGCTGGGTTAAGAATAACGAGGATGGAACAGTTGAATTAGAAGCAGAAGGCAGTGAAACTAATTTGCAACGATTTATAAATGCTTTAGAAAACGGTATGAACCCTTTCATAAAGGTGACTCATATTGACCAAAAGACTTACGAAAATGAAGCTGGTTATTCGAAGTTTTCTGTCAGATAAATGAACGTTTGATTAACGCTACTTAACTGAAAAAAAGCAAGCTGTTGAATAAAGCAGCTTGCTTTTTTTCAGCACTTTATTGTTCTTCAAAAAATTTCCGGTTTAACGCTATATATTCTGTTTCCTCTTCAGGAACTTCATCTTCCATATAAATTGCTTCCACTGGACATACAGCTTCACAAGCGCCACAATCAATACATATATCAGGGTCGATATAAAACATATCTTTCCCTTCTTCTATGCAATCAACAGGGCAAACTTCTACACATTCTCCTGCTTTTTCATCTTTACACGGTGATGTAATTACAAAAGCCAAGACGGCTCTCCTCCTTCTTCGATCCATCCAACAATAGTAAGTAGATATTTAATGATTGTACTAGTTATTATAACGCATTTATAGCAAAAAATGAAAGTGATATCGTAAACTATAACGAATAGCTGCTAATAATAGCTTACCAATTCGTAATAAAATTGTGTAATCGGATAAAGTGTAGTCTTAATTAGATCTTCAAAATAAGTCATTAATTCTTTGCGTATATTTGAAAGCCAACTTTGATAGAATTTATTAGCATCGTTGGTTAATTCGGTTTCATTTATGTCATATATGTCAAAGAATTGAACTTTTAGTTCATAAGCCTGTCCAAGCTCTGGAAAGTTTTGAGTCCATTTGTCCAATGAACTTCAGCTTCTTTCGCAACAACAGCATATGTTATTTTGTCATAGGGATGCTCTATGGAAAGTCTCTTCAGAGCATTCATAATTCTGTCATATGGTTTCAATTACAACACCTCAAATTCTTCATATTATTTATGTTACAGGTTTAACTCGAATCACTCGCAGTACACAAGATCTATTTGAATTAATCGATAACATACAAAGTAAAAAGGTAAGGTTAAAATCACTAAAAGATACATATGGCTCGATTTATCAGAAGATAATCCATACAGCCAATTCTTAATTACGGTTATGGCAGGTGTGAACCAACTAGAACGGGACCTTATTCGAATACGACAACGTGAATGGATTGAGCTAGCTAAGAAAGAGGGAAAGTTTAAAGGCGGTTAAAGAAGTATCATAAAAATCATACAGGAATGAATTATGCAGTAGAGCTTTATAAAGAAGGAAATATGACGTTAAATCAAATTTGCGAAATTACCAATGTGTCTAGAGCGTCATTATATAGAAAGCTATCGGAAGAGAACAAATAATCATTCCTTACTCCATTAAAGGGTCAGATTGTGGAATAAACACTCGGTAGATATTGATGTGTGTCTTCATATATAGCTTTTTTCTTTCGTTTGTGGAAAATGATGTTAGAATAAATAATGGCTGATGCTGTGATGGAAGCAGGGGGTAAGGTAATTGGCGTTATACCTGAGAAGTTAAAAAATGTTGAAATAGCACATCAACAACTATCTGAACTTCATGTTGTTAATACTATGCATGAAAGAAAGGCATTAATGGTAGAGTATGCGGATGGGTTTATTGCATTTCCTGGTGGTTCTGGGACTTTAGAGGAATGGTTTGAAGTATTTACTTGGGCTCAACTAGGATACCATAATAAACCTTGTGCATTACTCAATATCAACAATTACTACACACCAATTTTATCTCTTTTTGACCATATGATTGAACAAGGATTTATAAAATCGGCGTATAAAGATTTATAGTCATGGACAATAATTCAAAAGAGTTAGTAAAAAAACTTAAAGATTACAAAAGTACCTATATACATAAATGGCAATAATAAAATTAAAATAACTTCAGAAATAATTAAAGAAAGAGGAAGAAATCTTGGAACAGCTGCTAAAAGAAATTAAGTTACTCAGTCAAAAAGAACCAAAAACGTTAGAGCAAATGGCATTAAAGCTATCAGAGGAAGTTGGCGAAACCTCCCAAGCTGTACTATCTTACATAAAAGCAAGCGGAAGTGAGTACAAACAATTAGGAATCGGAGATGTAAAAGAAGAATGTATTAATGTTATTTTAGTAGCCTTAGCTATGTTTTATAAATTATCCGAGAACGATAAAGAATTACACCAGTTAATTAGTAAAAAGTTGGATAAGTGGGAAAGCAAGTTCAGTTAACGAATTTTCGTTCTTTTAAGAAAATAAACAAGAGTTAACTGAAGAATTAGGAGATGTATTAGGTAATTTAATAGTGATTGCAAACAAGTACAATATCCCTCTAGAAGAAGTGTTTCAGTCACATAAAAAGAAGCTGTCAGAACGTTATTCTAATGATTAGGCTAAACAACAATCGGGTGCTTTAATGGAGCAATGAAAAGGCCTAATTTCTCAGCATTAAAATGAGAAATTAAGCTTTTTTATATTGAAATTTCCTCCTGACGCTACCCTTAATGGTGAAAGTCAACAGTAATCCTTATCCAATTTATCCTGCTATGTATTAACAAAATGCTGTCAAATTTTTAAAATAGATTATGCTTTATAACAGTTTATTTGTTGTTTTTCCACACGATTAACGCTGTCATGTATTCATTAAAAATAACCCCCCGAAAAGTTAGATATCTTACTCTAACTTTTCGGGGGAGTATAAATGTGGTGGTTATTTTCCTTATTGCATTTTGCCACTATATTGTTTTAAACAAACAATAGCCTCATAAATAAGTATTTTCTACAGAGAGTGAACAAGGCTATTCGCAACTATTTCACTTCTTCAAAATATTCTTTGCGAAATCCGCCAATGCGATTACTGTTATCAATGATAAAGTAAAACTCATCTGTTTCATTTTTAACATCATAAATCTTTCCAGGCGTTAATTTGTTATTCACTACAAACTTTTTCGCATCGGCATGAACGCATTTTAATTGCTTTATAGTTTTTCGGTTTTCCCAGTTTAAATGAATCATAATTGTTATCCCCTTTTTTAGTTTACATAATATTATTACCGTCTACTTAATCTTTAAATAAAGTGACATACTCTCCGTAGCCTTCTTCTTCTAGCTTGTTTTTTGGAATAAAACGCATAGCAGCAGAGTTCATACAATAACGAAGCCCTCCTTTATCTTTTGGACCATCTTCAAACACATGTCCCAAATGCGAGTCTGCTTCCTTACTTCGGACTTCTGTACGTATCATTCCGTGCGTTGTGTCGGTGTTTTCTACAAGTTGATAACGATCTATAGGCTTGGTGAAACTTGGCCAACCACAACCAGCATCGTACTTATCCTTGGAAGAAAATAGCGGCTCACCAGACACGATATCTACATAAATCCCTTCTTCTTCTTTATCCCAATATTCATTTTGAAATGGCCGTTCTGTCCCGTTTTCCTGGGTCACATGATATTGCATAGGCGTGAGCTTTCGCTTCAATTCTTTTTGATCATACTTGTTTTTCCAGTGCTTATTGATAAAATCCTCCCTGCCTGATCCTTTTTTATAGAGACGATAATGAAACCCATGCTTCTTATAATAGTCCTGATGATTTTCTTCAGCAGGATAAAAAGGCTTTGCAGGGAGGATCTTGGTCACGATTGGTTTCGTGAACCTTCCACTAGCTTCAAGTTCTTTTTTAGAAGCCTCGGCTTCTTTCTTTTGCTGTTCATTATGATAGAAAATCGCAGTTTGATACGATTCGCCGCGATCATTAAATTGACCACGAGGGTCAGTAGGGTCTATCTGCTGCCAGAAGGTATCCAATAACTTTTTATAGCTCATAATATTTGGGTCAAATTCAATTTGAACTGCTTCCACATGTCCAGTTACATTAGAACAAACTTGCTCATACGTAGGATTTTCGACAGACCCTCCTGTATATCCAGATGTGATGCGGATAATCCCAGGGCGTTCATCAAACGGCTCAACCATACACCAAAAACAGCCTCCAGCAAATGTTGCATACGCTTTTGCTGTAGCATTCATAATTATCATCCCTTCTACGTATTTTCCTCTATTTTTCCCTTTATAGAAGAAAAAATCAAGTTGGGAGCATTATAAATCAAATAAATAGCTTTGGGATAGACTTTCCAATCTGCTGATTATCGCCCACGGGCTGTCCTGCAGACTGTTCAGTTTGATCTGTGTTGTCCAAGTCATTATCGGAAGGTGAATCGGTTGTTTGTTTTTTGGTATCTTCACTTTCTTCTTCATCATTAAACGAATTAAATGCTTTCATCATCCGATACATCGCAGGAAGATTCTTTACCATTGGTCCATATTCTTTGACGAGAGGCGTGGCCTGCTGAACAACATTTAACACCTGCTGTACATTATCCAGTGCACCATTTAACCCCCCAGCTCCTTTTAAAAATCCTCCACCAATAGTATCCACTCCAGTTTGTGGTCGTAAAAGGCTCAGCAAATTTCGTAATTTCCCTCCTTTAGAAAGTGATTGTCCCCCTGGCATCGGAGCTCCGGAAAAAGGACCAGAGGGAAATGGGGTTCGAGGAAAACGATGCTGAGGATTAAAAGGTCTCATATTATTACCAAAATTGCCTTGTGGCATATGAAATGGGAAATTGGTCGATTGGTTTGGTGGAAATACCATATGATCATACTCCTTTCTTAAGCAAATCACCTATAAGTAGTGTACGTTAGCCTGCAAAAATAGTGTAGGCTCAGCTGCAATAAATCATTAAAGCTGCTGCTATGTACTTGGATTCTAACACTTCTCTATAAATGGTTGCATAAAACTAGGATTTCCTTTCCCAACAGTAGGAAATAACTAACTCTAAATCAAGCATAATATTTCCCGGGCAACCGCACATAGTTACAGCTTTTTTAAATTATTTAACTTCATTTGCCGAATGTTGCAGAAAATTAGTCCTAGAACATTGCAATAGAGAATCAATCAAACGTTTGTTTGAAATTTATGTTTAGGTATTTATCTATTTGTTTGGAATTATATTTTGGTTATATTGCAACGAGCCTTCAACAAGGTTAAGTAAATTTCAGTATTTAATGACAAAGAGCAATTGTAAAAGCTTCATGTTGACTAGCTTTCCAATTTAAAAATCGTCCTTGTCAAAGATAAACGTATATTTTTCTTTATCTCTTTTACCTTTTCCTTAGCTTTAACATGTTTTCCTTAAAAATGTTTAAATCTAGTATGAAACCCATCCTCCCCCTTGGCTCAAATATATTTATATAAAGCAATTAATATGCTTCCTCGCAAAAGCTTCAAACGAACGTGGCTGTTTCCCAGTTAGTTTGATAAAATCTATCGTTACTTCTTTTGCTGTTCCTAGTCGAGTCATGAAATATAAAGCAACCGTTACATTTACATAGGCTTTATGCAAACCTCTTTTTTTTACGTAATAATTTCTGTACCTTAAAAAACCTGGCTTTGTATAGATGATCCTTCTTCCGGTAACTTTTGTAAGGATATCGGCTATTTGGTAATAATCAAGTGCCTCTGGTCCTGTAATGGTATAGGCTGTATTCTGATATTTATCAGGCTCGTGCAAAATAGTGGCTACAGCAAGACCAATATCCTCTGCATCAATAAAACTCGTCTTGCTCCTCCCTGCTGGTATAAAAATTTGGTTCCTCTCTTTAATTTCGGCTGCGTGGACACCTGATATATTCTGCATAAAGAATCCAGGACGAATATGTCCATACGGTACACCCGCTGATTCTATATATTTCTCAATCTTATGATGTGGCGGAAGGCTGTTTTTCTCCACTCCCATGAGTGATAAAAAAGACACGAACCGAATATGATTTTGTTTCATTGCATCTATGAATGGAAATAAGTCCTTTGGTTTACCTAGATGTGGTGGACGCATTAAAAACACGCGATCCACATCATGAAGGGCTTTTTTATACGTCATCGAATCTGTAAAATCTAATATTACTTGTTCCGCCTCATCTTCAAACAAATCGTGAAGTTTTTCTATATCGGTTCCAGCAGCAACTACTTGTTCACCCATTTGAAGAAGTTCATGAGCTACATATCTCCCTACATTGCCAGAGGCTCCTGTTACTAATACTTTCATATTGATCCTTCTCTCTGATTTTTTTATGTCATTGTTGTAAAAAGTGATGGGATTTGTTTAGCAACTAAAAATAATGGTTCTGCATTACCCCTGGTAAAAGAAATTAAAAATGCTCCTTCAATCATGGAATTAATTACGATTCCTAATTCACGTGCTCTTTTTTCTTCTACACGTGCATGAAGTAACTTTTCTGTAAATTGATCTTGAAAGCTTGTATATGCTTCTTGGCACACCTTTCTTAAAGGGGCTCACTAATCAGAGAAGTTTCCAAGGCAACGGATGCAATTGAAAGAATCCAGCCATATCATAAATTAATGATTGAATAGCTTTAATTGGATCGTCTTCTTTATCAAGACTTTCTTGAATTTTGTTGCGTATGAACTGTGCAGTTGACTGTACGGATTCGATAGCTAATTGTTCTTTCCCATTTGGAAAATAATAATATAACGAACCTTTAGGTGAATGGCTTTCTTCTACAATTTGCTTTACTCCAGTCCCATGGTAGCCTTGTAACTGAAATAGTCGAGAAGCTGTCTGAACTAATTTTTCCCTGGAATTTTTGTTAGCACTCATTTTTAAATCACCTCTTTATTATAACAATCGGTCAATATAACAATAAAATTGAATTAATTGTATGTCAATATATTTTTTCCTTAATAGGAAATTTAATGATTATTTAAAGTGAATAAATGCACAAGCAAAAATAAAGTAAAGGTAGATGATGCGATGATGCACTTTATCTCCATCAATCTATTATTATTTTTGGAGAAGGAATATGTTTAATAAAATGGTATAGTCATTATTTTGACCGTAAAGGAACATTTCTATAAAAGTTGATGAATTTAAGAATTAATGAAGTGTAAATGCATCTGTTACGTATTGTTTTTCCTTACGAATGTTCTTTATCCACTCTCGTCATCTAGTAAAAACCTAATTTTCCGATATTAAATTAAGAATTTAGACAGTATTTTAAGAATCTAAACATTGT
This sequence comes from Virgibacillus sp. 6R, assembly GCF_001895305.1. Lineage (NCBI taxonomy): Bacteria > Bacillati > Bacillota > Bacilli > Caryophanales > Bacillaceae > Virgibacillus > Virgibacillus sp. 6R. Next base: position 4,729,662 of record NZ_CP017762.1, read on the forward strand.
AAAGCAAAAGTTTTTTCATGATAGATGGTGGCTTGCGCTCTAGGCGATCCATGCTGGTTTCTTATCTTAGAACAAAGGCGCAAGCGCCCGTTTAGCAACGTAGCGAATGGAACGAATCAACTAAAGATTTAGGAATCATGCCACTAAAAACAGGGGTATGCCGACGCCTGAGCGGCAAGCCCGTTTTTAGTCGGCCTTCCCCTTAGCGACGAACCGATGAGGCCTTATCATAGGGCGATTTCTAAAGTCGCCTAGTTGCTGGGCTCATGCGCTGGACGTGATTATTCGGTTATTTCATTATCCATAAGCACCTAAGTTTATACTTTCTTATTCTTTAAAAAAGCTTGAGTTTAATAACTCAAGCTTTTTTACATATCATGCATGGTATATGTTTCCCACAATTCATCAAACACTGTTAAAGCTGTTGGAAAAGGACTATTCCATTCCAAGTAGTCACTTATTTCACTGTAGTTCGTGGATTGCTTTGGAAAATGATGATCATGGAAAGCCCAATCAGCTAATCGACTTTGGTCATCCAGTTGTTTTTTTCCTCGATATGTCATTAAAAAGTGATAAAAGGAGCGCAATGGCCTCCCCCTCCCTAGGATTCAGATTCGCTCATAAAAGCTTCGTGTTTCCGTTGCTTTTTTCGATATACAAATGCAGCTAGATTAATGCTAATTTCGTAAAGCAGAATTAATGGTACAGCAACCACAAGCTGCACTATAAAATCCGGCGGTGTAACGATTGTACTGATAATGACAAGAATAAAATAAGCATACTTCCTTGTTCTCCGCATGAACTGAGGAGTTAAAACCCCTAGGGCTGTTAGAAACATGGCAATAACCGGAACCTCAAACAAAACTGCAAACGGAAGTGTTACCCGAAGTAAAAAACGAAAATATTTATCGACTGTAAACATTTGATTAAACATGCCATCATTTAATGATAGTAAAAATGGCAGAATAAGCTTAATAAACATAAAATAGCCAAAAACGAGCCCGCCTATAAATAGGAAAAATACAGCTGGTATATAAGCGATGGTTGCTTTTTGTTCTTTCTGAGTCAAGCCTGGCTTAACAAACAACCAAACTTGCAAAGCGAATATTGGCAGAGTACCAACAATGGCAACTACTGCTGCTAAAGTGAAATGAATCCAAATAATTTCTCCAGGGCTAATTACAGTAAGCTTAAAAGGTATATCATTTTGAAAAAAAATGTATATTTCTTTTGAAAAAACGAGACCACCTATAAAGAATAAAATAAAAAAGATGGCCGTCACAATAATCCGGTTTCGTAACTCGGAAAGGTGCCCCGTCAAATTCATTTCCTTTTCTTCCATTGATTGATTGTCAGACATATTGTCACTCTCCCTATTACCATACATCAAGCATGTATTGCTACTTTGTCTATATGCCTAGCGCAACATTCATCCCGTATATAAGATGCTTTAACTCCCACTTCAAGTATTGAAGGAATCTATACCCAACAAGTCTAAGTGGGAGATGAAAGAAAATTCTACTGATCGAACATTCATTTTATGTATATATACATTCACTTGCGCTTTTTCCACACAAAAGAAGATGCAAGGAGTTTACCTTACATCTTCGCTTTTTAGTTTTTACTTGATGTATGGTTTTCCTTCTTTTCTGCTGAGTCATCGTCTGAAACAATACCTTTGGTCGCATTTTTGAATTCTTTCAACGAGTTTCCAAATGCTTTACCGATTTCAGGCAGTTTGGAAGGTCCGAATATAACTAACGCAATAATTAATATTAAAATCAGCCCGGGAATACCAATACTTTGAAACATTATCCCTCTCCCCCTTAGAAATCACTTTTTTTATCTGTAATTAACTCTTTTGTTTCCTTAAACTCATCTCTGGCATCACTGGTTAAATCGTTCGCTGAGTTTTTAAACTCTTTTAATGTTTCTCCAGCTGCTTTCCCAATTTCTGGTAATTTTTTTGGTCCAAAAATAACTAAAGCGATAGTCAAAATTAAAATGAGTCCCGGGAAGCCGATACTAGAAAACAATTTATCCACCCTCTTTTGTGATCAATTTATGCATTTTGATATATAGTTCAAGCTAGCGCCACTTGTATCCTTACTTTTCTAGTGCTTGCATATGTTCTATGAACGCCTTTAGTGTAACATGTTTTTCTATGTGGAAACAAGCTTCATAGTATATATAAAAGATATTTGTTACCGTTTACGGTCATATCGTAAGAAGTAATAATCATAGGGGTTTTTTTCGTCTTTATCTCCTTTAACTTTTGATACGAGCTGCCAATCTTCTTTAGAGAATGCAGGGAAATACGTATCGCCTGTAAAGGAATGGTCAATCCATGTAATATACATACGATCTGCTTCTGCTACTATTTGTTTAAATACATGAGCTCCCCCAATGACAAAATATTCCTCGTCTGGATGATCTTGATTCCATTGTAACAATGTTTGCAGATCATGGATGACTTCTACTTCTTTTGGAAAGTCTCCTCCCTTTTTCGTCAGTACCACATTTTTGCGGTGTGGAAGTGGTTTTCCAATCGATTCAAATGTTTTCCTTCCCATAATAACAGTATGTTTCATAGTAGTCTCTTTGAAAAAGCGCAAATCCTTTGGCAAATGCCAGGGAAGTTTATTGTTTAAGCCAATTACTCGGTTTTTATCCATTGCAACTAATAATGATATCATGTTTTGCACTCCTTTCCTTCAAACAGCGATTGGTGCTTTAATTGCAGGATGAGGGTCATATCCCTTAAGCTTAAAATCATCTAGATCAAACTCAAAAATAGATGTCTTTTGTTTATTAAGTTCAAGCTGTGGCATTTGCTTCATCTCTCGTGCCAGTTGTGTCTTTACTTGTTCAACATGATTAAGGTAAATATGTGCGTCTCCTAACGTATGAACAAATTCTCCTGGCTGCAAATTACATTGATGAGCAATTAAATAAGTTAATAAAGCGTAGCTTGCAATATTAAACGGAACTCCTAAAAATACATCCGCGCTTCGTTGATATAATTGACAGGAAAGCTTTCCATCTGCTACATAAAATTGAAATAAGGTATGACATGGAGGAAGTGCCATCGATGGAATATCTTCCGGGTTCCAAGCAGAAACAATATGTCTTCTTGAATTCGGGTTATTTTTTATTCCGTCAATCACATCTTGCAGTTGATCAATCGTTTCATTTTGGGATGTTTTCCATTTACGCCACTGTTTCCCATACACGTCCCCTAAATCCCCATATTTGTGAGCAAAGCTATCATCAGTTAAGATTTTTTCCTTAAAAATTTCCATTTGTTCCTGATATTGTTTGTTAAATTTTGGGTCTGTTTGCGAGCGATTACCGAAATTACGCATATCTGGTCCAGAATAGTCATCGCTGTTTACCCACTTTTCAAACGCCCATTCATTCCAGATATTATTATTATGCTGTAATAAATAACGGATATTTGTATCCCCTTTTATGAACCAAAGAAGCTCGCTGGCTACTAAGCGAAATGGTACTCGCTTTGTTGTTAATAAAGGAAAGCCTGTTTCTAAATTAAAGCGCATTTGGTGACCAAATATGGAATAAGTGCCTGTATTGGTACGGTCTCCTTTTTGAACACCGTTGGTTAAAATATGTTGGCATAAATTTAAATAAGCTTCTTCACCGATAAACATATGTATTCCTCCAAACTTCTAATGATTATCTGTCTTATTGTACCACAAAAATATAGTTTGACCATGTGTTGTAATATAATCGTAATTCATAACTGGCAGAATACTACATAATTCTATTAATAGGCATATACCGTCGTTTTAAAGAAGATTGATTTTTTCAACACGATCCTGAATTGGAGAGGAGTTTGTCTATGAACGCCAATGTGCAGCACATAATGAAACGCTCTTTGCTTTATGGATTTGTTATTACCCAGCCAGTCATCAATTATGTCGATGCTTATCCAGAATTGCAAAATAAAATCCAATTTGAAGCACCTCAATTAGAAATTGCTGAGCACGGAGAAGCGGTCCGCTTCATCCAAAAAAAGCTACATACATTATCTTATTTTGATCAATCAATCGATGGCTCCTTTGAACATTATACAGAACATGCCCTCAAGAATTTCCAAGCCGACCACGAATTATCCGTAAACGGAAAAGCAGATAAGGAAACATTAACAGCTCTCGTAAAAAATGAGAAAAAGCAATATAAACAACAATTGGAAACCTTCGCTAAAGAAATTTACCCAGGTATGCATCATGAAAAGGTAAAACTCGTACAAAAAGCACTCCAATATTTCGATTACTATGAAGGAGAGTTAGACGGGATATACGGTCCTTTAACCACACAAGCATTGGAAATTGCTGAAGATGAGCAAGAGATAACATTAATTCATGCAACATCCCCTGTTGCATCTGCGTCTACGGAAGAAAAAGTTCCAAACGAAGCAGCCAAAGAAAAAACAAAAGAACAAGCAGAAGAAAAAACAGAAGCAAAGAAAGCAACAGAGCAACCGGAACCACAAGAAGTTAAAAAAGCTACCACGGCAGGAATGAATGGATCAGCTATTGTAGAAGCAGCTCGTACGCAAATGGGAACACCATATGTTTGGGGAGGGACGTCTCCAAATGGCTTTGATTGTAGTGGATTTATTCAATATGTATTCCAAGAAGAAGGTATTACTATTCCTCGTACCGTTAGTGAAATTTACAATTTCTCAAAGCCCATTGCAGAACCATCTGTAGGGGATCTTGTGTTTTTTGAAACATATAAGCCTGGTCCATCGCATATGGGGATTTACGTCGGAAATGGCAGTTTTATCCATGCTGGTGAGTCCAAAGGGGTCGAAGTAAGTGAAATGAGTAATTCTTATTGGCAAGAACGCTATATCGGTGCTACACGTGTAAAGCAATGATCCATTTATCGTGTAGCTGCTACATGAAAGGTAATAGTAAAAGAGCGTTTTTGCAATATGGTTCTCCATTCCTTGCATGAAACGCTCTTTCTATTGCTTGTAAGAATAATACGAACGCTTTTTATCATGTTTTCTTATTACTGACCCATTTATAATACAGAAACTTCACTTTCTCACCATTCATAACAAATGGAACCGCGTCGGTTTTTTCATAATGAAAACCATTTTTCTGTAATACTTTTTGCGATGGCAGATTATGGCTTGTTGTCTTAGCATATAACTGCTTGATACCTAATTCTATGGCTTCTTTGATTAAGAGCTGTAACGCCCTTGTGGCTATCCCTTTTCCTGTGTAGGACTGCCCGATTCGATAGCCAAGTACTCCTTGTCGCTGCTCATCCAAATCAACCATATTGATTCTTCCTAATATGTTATCATTATCATCCTTTATTAAATAAAAGTGGGAAACCCCCAGGCTTTGCTCTCCCAATAGTGCTTCATGTCTTTTCAGAAAGTCTATGAGATTATAATACTCATCCCCACGAGTTGGTACCATCTTTTCGAAGAAATCACGATTTTCGTATTCAAACGCTAGCAATGCTTCCGCATCCGTATCTTTCAGCTTAGCTAAGCGAATATTCATCTTTTACAACACCTATCATCCATTTTTAAGAGTATAATTCCATTCCTGATAAAACTGTTCCAAGAACCGTTCTAAAACTTGATGCCGATCTTCTGCAATAGTTTGAGCCGTTGTTGTATGCAACTTGCCTTGAATACGTAATAACTTATCATAAAAATGCTGAATCGTATGGTTGTCTATTTCTTCATGATATAATGGGCGGCCTTTTGCACCGCCATAGGCAAATGCGCGAGCGATGCCAATCGCACCAATAGCATCTAATCGATCAGCATCTTGAACCACTTTTCCTTCCAGCGTTTTGGGAGTCTTTCCTTTACGAAAGGAAACGTCCTGCATGGCTTGTTTAATAGCTCTTATTTGTTGCTGTGACAGAGAAATTTGTTGCAGCAAAACATCCAATTCTTTTTCGATCACAACTGGCTTAGGAAACAATTTGTCATCTCCTACGTCATGCAGCCAAGCAGCCGCTTCACAAATAAATGAATCTGCCCCTTCTTCTTCAGCAATAAATCTAGCTAAATGAGCAACCCGCTCCATATGATAATAATCATGTCCGGTAATATCATCCGTAAATAAGCGCTGTACAAAATGTTTCATCTCCGTTAGCTGTTCTTTCGCTTGCATTAAAACAATCCTTTCGCTTTTCCGTCCTCTCCCACATCCATCTGTAACGCAGCTGGTTTGGCAGGCAGTCCAGGCATAGTTAGTACATCACCGGTTAAGGCAACGATAAAGCCCGCTCCGATTGAAGCTCGTAGTTCTCTAATCGTAATTGTAAATCCAGTTGGTCTACCTAATAAAGCTGGATTATCTGATAACGAATATTGTGTTTTAGCCATACAGACAGGTAAATTGCTCCAACCTTGTTCTTCAAAGAAGCGCAATTGCTCCTGGGCGCTTTTAGTGAGTTCGATATCATGTGCACCATATACTTTCTGAGCAACTTTCCTCATTTTTTCTGTTAATGGCTCATCCAGGTCATACAAAGGCTGGTAAGTACTGTTGAAGCCATCTGCTTTGGCGATTATTTTTTCAGCTAAATCTATTCCCCCTTTTCCACCATCTGCCCAAACGGTGGTTAGCGCGACCTCATATCCTCGCTCTTGGCACCACTCTTGAATAAAGGTCGTTTCTTGCTCTGTATCGGTTGGAAATTGATTGATAGCCACAACAAATGGGACATGAAACGCTTGAATTGTTTCAATATGTTTTTGTAAATTATCCATACCAGCTTCTAAAGCTGCTATATTTTCCGTAGCTAACTTATCCTTTGCAATACCACCATGCATTTTTAATGCTCGTACGGTAGCAACGATCACAACAGCTGAAGTTTGAATATTTCCGGCACGAGACTTAATATGAAAATATTTTTCTGCTCCTAAATCAGCCCCAAATCCAGCCTCTGTGACAGTATAATCAGCTAATTTAGCAGCCGTTTTCGTAGCTATAATACTATTACAACCATGTGCAATATTAGCAAACGGACCACCGTGAATGATTGCCGGAGTGTTTTCCGTCGTTTGTACAAGATTTGGTTTCATCGCATCTTTCAATAATAGGGTTAATGCTCCTTCTACTTTCAGATCGCCTACAGTAACAGGTTGGTTATCAAATGTATAGCCAACAACAATGGCAGCTAACTTCTGCTTTAAATCTTGTAAGTCTGTAGCCAAGCAAAGAACAGCCATAATTTCAGAAGCGACGGTAATCGTAAAGCCATCCTCTCTTGGAACTCCTTGCTTTGGACCGCCTAATCCGATAATGGTCTGACGTAAAGCGCGATCATTGATATCTAATACACGTTTCCATTCAATTCTCCGCGCATCAATTTGCAACGTATTTCCTCGATGAATATGGTTATCAATAAATGCTGCTAAGGCATTATTAGCTGTAGTAATCGCATGAATGTCGCCTGTAAAATGCAAATTAATATCTTCCATCGGTAAAACTTGAGAATATCCCCCACCAGCCGCCCCACCTTTGAGACCCATGACCGGACCTAGTGAAGGCTCGCGAAGTGCAATAATCGCTTTTTTCCCAATCTGGTTGAGTGCTTGTCCTAATCCAACTGTTACGGTTGATTTTCCCTCACCGGCAGGCGTCGGATTAATCGATGTAACTAGTATAATTTTACCGCTCTTTTTATGTTTTAATTTTTCAAAAAGTTGTTCCGACAATTTAGCTTTCGTCTGGCCATAAGGCTCCCAGTCTTCTCTAGTTAAATGAAGTTGTTCGGCAATGTTATGTATCGGCTCTAAGGTTGTTTGTTGGGCTATTTCGATATCTTTATTCATGGTATTACGACCCCTTTTCTTTGTGAAAGTTTAGCAATCGCTTTCATTCCTGATATGATTCACTTAAATGATAACGGGAATTTGAAAAAATGTCGAGTTATCCCCTTCTCTTTTCTTGACGCAACCAGTTAAATGAGCTATATTAGAAACAAGCAAAGAAGATGTACGGATTCATTCATGCAGGCAGCTTCTATAGAAGTGGGTGTTAAAGTGATCCTACACTTCTATAGAAGCTGTCTATTCTTATGTTCTGTTATCTGCTTTGCATTACCACGTTTTTCAAAGGGAACGTGAAGCATTTTAGGAGGATTAATAGATGGAAAACGGAGTAGTAAAATGGTTTAACGCTGAAAAAGGATATGGATTTATTCAGCAAGAAGAAGGAAACGATGTCTTTGTACATTACTCAGCAATTCAAGAAGAAGGATTTAAAACACTTGAAGAAGGTCAAGAAGTGGCTTTTGATATCGTTGAAGGCGAACGTGGACCACAAGCAGCTAATGTAGTAAAAAAATAACGAGCCAACCACATAGATAAAGCGGTAATCTTTTCGTTAGATTGCCGCTTTTTTTGCGACTGAGTCGTTAGACGTTGTCACTCTACAAAGTGAGTGGCTTTTTTCGTGTTCGCTTTAGATAAAGGCAGTTCAAGAAGTTTAACTTAGGGTACGTCATTTTAATATCGACCTATTTCTAATGATGATACATAAATGCACTTCCATATATCGTCCCCCACGAATTTCTTGATGGTTGTCCCTTTCATTCACAAACTGCTTAGAACTTCACAAAATAATATTATTAGGAGAGATCAGATAATTTGTTTAAAGACGATCGTTATAAGGGTTTATCACTAGCTGATATAAAGCGTGATATCATTGCAGGTTTAACAGTAGGGATTGTGGCCATTCCTCTTGGGATGGCGTTTGCTATTGCTTCTGGTGTCAAGCCTGAATACGGTATATATACAACCATTTTTGCTGGATTGTTAGTTGCGCTTTTTGGAGGCTCCCGATTTCAAATTGCCGGACCAACCGGAGCATTTATTCCGATTTTACTAGCTATTGTTTTAGAGTACGGTTATGAGAAGTTATTAGTTGCTGGATTTTTAGCAGGAATTATGCTCTTGCTGATGGGGATATTTAAGTTCGGGAAATTGATTCAATTTATTCCTAGATCCGTAACGATTGGATTTACTTCAGGGATCGCTGTCATTATATTTAGTGGTCAAATTGGTAATTTCCTCGGCCTTGAAGAGCTTGAAAAAAAGCAATACTTTCATGAAAATATGATCCAAATTGCTGAACATATAACTGCTGTTAATTGGTATAGTGTATTTACAGCCATTATCGGTTTATTCGCTATCATCTATATCCCGAAATTATTTCCAAAGGTCCCTGTTCTGTTAGTAGCGTTAATTTTTCCAACTGCTGTTGCCATAGTGTTCTATCCTGCTGAAGTAGCGACCATCGGCACATCCTTTGGTGGCATTCCCCAATCCTTACCTCGTTTTCAATTACCAAATATTACTTGGGAGACTATCCTGGAACTTTGGCAGCCTGCTTTTGTTATTGCTATGCTTGGAGGAATAGAATCACTGTTATCCGCAGTCGTTTCAGATGGAATGACAGGAACAAAGCATAACTCAAATCGGGAGTTGGTTGGTCAGGGAATCGCAAATATGGTTACCCCTATGTTTGGTGGTATACCTGCAACAGGTGCCATTGCTAGAACGGCTACTAATATAAAAAGTGGAGCTGTTAGTCCGTATTCAGGGATTTTTCAAAGTGTCTTTGTTTTGATTATATTGCTTTTATTCGCACCTTTCGCTTCCAATATCCCTTTAGCAAGTATGGCTCCTATCTTAATGGTTGTTGCTTACAATATGAGTGAATATAAATCGTTCACCCATATCCTTAAACTAAAATCAGGAGATTCACTTGTATTAGTAGTCACTTTTTTATTGACGGTGTTCGTTAATCTTACTACAGCTGTACAAATTGGTTTATTGCTTGCAATGGTGTCGTTTATTAAACGGATGAGTGAAGTACTACAAGTAGAAAAAGTCATTCCTGATAAAATGAAAGAAACAACAATGAATGATCATTTGGACACTTGGAGCTCTACATGTCCCAAGCTTTCATTTTACACGGTTGGCGGAGCATTATTTTTTGGAGCTGCAGATAAATTCGAATCCATTATTACACGTTCCATAAACCAACGTCCAACTGTACTAATTTTAAAAATGAAACATGTTTCCATATTGGATGCTACAGGTGCAGCTAATTTGGACGCTCTTGTTACAGATTTTAAAAATATGGGTGGAACTATCATTATCTCAGAAGCGAATTCAGATGTGCTGGCTATGATGAAAGCAAGTGGTCTGTTGCATAAAATTGGGCAACACCATATCTTCAGTCATTCAGAAGAAGCGGTTAATCTTGGACTGCAGCTCATAGAAGTTAACAAGTGTTCTATTTGCTCGAAAGAAAATCGAACAACATGTAAAGCATTTAAGCAAAGTACTGATATACCTGTTTCATCGGCGGAACAATAACTACAAATTAACGTAATAAAATATCAATCGTTTTTTATATTTTGAAACGTCGAAAGAAGCTAGGACAAAAGTATCTTTAACAAAGTACCGAACTATATAGACATGATGGATGGTGTAAATAACCTGCTCGTGAAATATACTTCGCGCACCTTAGGGCAACTGGTGAGCATCCTCGTGCTAATGCTGTTGTGTCTCACCAATACTTTTTCTCCCGAGCAGCGTTTACGTATATTTCTAAAACTAAAGAAGTTCATCATTCGCCTTTTGGTTACTCGTTTAGTTATGTCCTAGCTTTCTTTTATTAAGTGTCTGTTCTTACATAAACAGGTCCTATAACTAAAATTATGAAATTAAAGATTATTGCATTTTGATACGAAGCTACGTATAATAGCATTTGTATTTCGCGGTTCGAGAACTCCCGCGTTACCAAAACTAAGGAGGAATTTATGTTGGCGAACGAATGGATTTGGATTATTTTTGCTTTCGTAAATTTTTCCATGCTATTATTGTTTTACCGTTTGTTTGGAAGAACAGGTCTTTATGTTTGGATTGGAATGGCTACGATCATTGCCAATATTCAAGTACTAAAAACGGTTGAGCTTTTCGGGCTTACTGCTACTCTTGGAAATATTTTATACGGTACAGCTTATTTAGCAACAGACATTATTAATGAAAAGCATGGAAAAGACGAAGCAAAAAAAGCAGTATGGATGGGATTTGCTACGTTGTTAGCAATGACAATTATCATGCAGATAGCACTGGTATTTCAACCAGGAGCAGATGATTTTGCGCATGAATCTTTAGCAACGATTTTTGATTTAATTCCACGAATTGTTGCAGGTAGCCTTGCAGCATATATCATTAGTCAATCATTTGACGTGTGGATTTATGATAAATTAAGAAAACTATTTCCTGCTGACAAACATCTGTGGATTCGAAATAATGGCAGTACCGGCATTAGTCAATTGCTAGATACAATTGTATTCTGTACAATCGCGTTTTATGGCAACTATCCAACTGAAATATTTTTTGAAATCTTTATTACTACGTATATTATTAAGTTCATTGTAGCAATTATGGATACGCCATTTATGTATATCGCTAAAAAAATGGATCGGGACTAACGATGTGCCAAGAACTATATATTAGATTTCAAAAGACGCTGGGACATAACTAAAGCGGCTGAAAAAAACGAACAATAAATAGCCAATTGTGTATATGCAAGTTTTAGCGTAGTCAAAATAGGTAGACTCCTGCGGGAACAGCGCGATCTGAAGATCCCACAGGAAAGCGGTTTTTGCTTTCCGAGGAAGCTGAAGAGACCTGCGGAAAGCGAAATATTTTGACATAGCGGTGATAAAAATTTTTTAATGCAAATAAGCCGAACAATGATAAATGGATTGTTCGGCTTATTTGCTATATAGTATTTGCTATAGCTTGAACTTCAACTATTGCAATCTCCTCTCCTTTTCCTTTAAGTTTTATATGCTTTATTAGATAAGTTTAATTCTCGTTATCTGTTTCATTGACAAAATTATCCGAATCCCTTTCTCTCCTTTTTTCCTAAAACAGATTCATTTACTGGTTCATGTTGATGGATTAGACGATAAAGACACTAAATAGTAACGATTTCGTTATATTTTTGTCACATACTTTTTAAACGAATCAGTATAGAAAACTGTTATATCGCGGAAAAATTAGATAATTGAACAAATTATGAAAACGCATTCAAAACCACGATTAGCTGCTTTCTCTCTTGTATAATAAAACTAGATTAAATTTGGATAGCAAGGAGGGATATAATGCGTCAATTAAACGAGAAGAAAATAAATGAGGAGCAACAGTCGCAAGAACCAAATTTAAAAGGAACATTGATTTCCGTATTGTTGCTTGGATTGTTTATTATTGTCGCTTGGGGGGGTATTTTCTATATTTTTATTGACCGGTAACGAGAAAAGGAGTGATGGGAATGCATTTACACAAATACGAAAAAATATGGTTAATATTTGGTATTGGCTCATTGGCCTTATTTTTGGCCGTTTTAGGGTTTGGGGCTTTTTGGAAAGGCACACATCCACAAAGTCATGGGGCAACGATTGATCCGGAAAATATTGAGGCGCATGAAGCATTTCAACCAGAAAACCTTGGCTTAACGAAGGTAGATGATGATAAATATATTGTCAACATCGCTGCATCGGCATTCCATTATGATTTGGGTGTAGATGAAGATGGTAAGCCGGTTAAAAAATTAACCATCCCAAAAGGTTCCACGGTATTATTCCAAATTACAACGAAAGATGTCGTTCATGGATTTAATGTCTCAGGAACAAACGTTAATATGATGGTAGAACCAGGATATATTAGTAGAATGGAAACGGTCATGAAAAAACCTGGAGAATATACCGTTGTATGTAATGAATATTGTGGTGTCGGTCATCATTTAATGTATGCTACTGTGGAGGTGACAGAATAATGGCGATAAAAAAGACAATGAGCGCTGTTCATATAATTCCTAAGCAGTTCCCTATTACAAAGAAAGAAGCCAGATTGTATATGGCATTTATATCGGTTGCATTTATTTCTTTATTCATCGGCGGTTTGATGGGACTTTTGCAAACACTTGTCCGTTCTGGAACGATTACACTACCTTGGGGTATTGACTATTATCAAGTACTAACCGTTCATGGCGTCATTTTAGCACTCGTCTTAACGACATTTTTTATCATTGGGTTTCAATTTGCTTTAATGGGAAAAACCGTTGGCATATCCATGAAACAAAGAAAAGCTGCCTGGCTTAGCTTTTGGATTATGTTAATTGGTACCATTATGACAGCGGCGATGATTTTGTTAGGTAAAGCAAGTGTTTTATATACGTTTTATGCACCTTTAAAAGCACACCCTTTATTTTATATTGGGCTTGCTTTAGTTATTGTTGGCAGTTGGGTTGCAGGTATAGTTAATTTCCGGCAAGTTTATGTATGGAAAAGAGCTCATCCCCATGAGAAATCTCCACTTTTAGCATTTATGGTAACCATTAATATGATCATGTGGATTATTGCTTCGCTTGGTGTTGCTGCAGCTGTTCTGGTGCAATTTATTCCATGGTCTCTAGGATACGCGGAAACGATCAACGTGCTAGTAAGCAGAACTTTATTTTGGTATTTCGGTCATCCACTCGTATATTTCTGGCTTTTACCTGCCTATATGGCTTGGTATGCAATCATTCCTAAAATCATTGGAGGAAAAATTTTTAGTGATTCATTAGCGAGATTATCTTTTATTCTATTCTTATTTTTCTCTATTCCAGTTGGTTTTCACCATCAGCTTACAGAACCAGGAATTGATCCCGTTTGGAAGTTCATTCAAGTTGTGCTTACATTTATGGTAGTTATCCCAACTCTAATGACCGCATTTTCATTATTTGCTACTTTCGAAATAACTGGGCGAAAAAAAGGCTTTGGAGGACTATTCGGTTGGTTTAGACATTTACCTTGGAAAGATGTTCGTTTTTTAGCCCCGATGCTAGGCATGTTGGCATTTATTCCAGGTGGTGCTGGCGGAATTATCAATGCTTCACACCAAATGAATGCAGTTGTTCATAATACGATGTGGGTTACCGGTCACTTCCATTTGACTGTAGCAACGACCGTTATGTTAACTTTCTTTGGGGTTAGTTATTGGTTAATTCCCCACTTAACAGGTAGAAAACTTACACCGTCTATAAACAAATTAGGTATTATACAGTCTATTATTTGGATCGTTGGCATGGCAATTATGTCTGGTTCCATGCATATACAAGGGCTGTTAGGTGGGCCAAGGCGGTCCTCGTATTCAGAATATGGCGGAACAGAGCAGGCTGCTGATTGGCTAGGCTATCAAATTGCTCAAGCTATAGGAGGTACCATCCTGTTCATCGGTATTCTTCTTATGGTATATATTGTTATCAAGTTAGCCTTTTTCGCACCGACAGGAAAAGAAGCATTTCCGATTGCAGAAGAAGAAGCTAATGCAAAACCAACTCCTAAATTTATGGAGAATTGGAAGCTATGGATTGGAATAACTGTATTACTGATTCTATTTGCCTATACGGTCCCATTTATTGATATTATTCAGCATTCCCCACCGGGGTCGCCACCATTTGATTGGCCTATAGGCAATCAGTGAGGCGTAAAAAGCTGTCTGTTTCTTCTAGCTTCGTATGCGTGTAACTAAAAGTGAGGCTGGTGCAAAATTATTTCATCAATCTAAAATTCGATCAACTAGCTATTATAGTTGGTATTAACTAACTCGCTCCGGAAATATACGTAGAATCAGGAGGAAGAGTCTTGGGTGAACTCCCCAGTGCGAGAGAGTGAGGAGGCTTACCCGCCGGCATTAAGTAAGCTGCGCAAAGTATATTTCCGGAGCTTTAGTAACTTTTGTTCGTCTACGTCTTTAGCATTACACTTTTTACTTGTGTCCCAACCTCAATTATGTTCATAGACTGCCTTTTCTTCTATCGGAATTCGAACGTATAACAATAAAACGTGTAACATCGGAAACACCATTGCTGTATACCAAGCTCCAAACAGTAAAGGAATGACAAGCAATTCAATACCTACAATCAGATAGTTAGGGTGCTTCATATATCTGTATGGTCCTCGCTTGACGACATCAAACTGCGGGGAAATAATAATTTTCGTGTTCCAAAACCTGCCTAAAGTGGCTATGCACCAAATACGTCCAATTTGTGTCAATAAAAAAACTGCAAATAAAAAGTAATTAAAGGAGAAGCTTTGCTGATTACGGAGTAATACTTCCGTGATTAATGATGCAAAAAACAATGTATGCACTATAACAAACCATTTATAATGCGCTGCTCCTTTTTCCACTCCCCCTCGTTGCTTCATCCAGTTTTCATTGCTGCGTGCAATAACAAGCTCCACCAGACGCTGTAGAATAATCATCACCAAAACAGCCCACAGATAGATTGGCATTAATGCATCCACTCCATTAAAATTAACTCAGAGCTGAATCCTGGCCCAAGCGCAGATAGGACACTTTTTTCTTTAGTATAAACAGCTTCTTCCATCCAGGATCGAAGGACATAAAGAACGGTTGCTGAAGACATATTGCCATGGCTTTTTAATATGGCGGTTGAGTGTTGAAATTTCTTAGCATCTACTTGAAGTACCTTTTGCATCGCTTCAATGACTTTCTTCCCACCTGGATGAGCAATAAAAGCAGAAATATCATTTGCGGCTAAGTGATGTTGTTCAAAAAACAACTGTATATGTTCCTGCCAAAAGTTTTCTACTAAAGCTGGTATACTTTTAGAAAAAATCACTTCAAATCCCGTATTCGTTATTTGCCATCCCATTACCGAAAGACTGCCTTTTTTGGTATAGGAATAGGAATGAAGGAGGCGCGGAACAGCGTTTTGACGACGTTGCACTAGTGAGGATTGTTCTCCAACAAGGAGTGCTGCGCTAATTCCATCCCCAAACAAAGCAGTACCAATAAGATTGCTTTTCTTCAGATCCCCTTTTTGAAATGTTAAACTACATAATTCACAGCAAATAACAAGCGCACATTTTTCTGGATTCGCCGTCAGCCAGTCATTTGCTCTAGCCAAACCTATGGCACCACCAGCACATCCTAAGCCCCATAAGGGCATACGCTGTACATCCTGTCTAAATGGGCGTTCATTGATAAGGTGGGCATCTAATGACGGGGTAGCTACACCAGTACTTGATACAAAAATAATCATATCAATATCCTGATAAGCAATAGGGTGTGACAAGAAATTATCTTGATACAAGCAGTCATCAACTGCTTTTAATGCAAATTCTTTTGCCAGTTTAAGGTATAAATCATTTCGTTCTTGAAACGAATGCTCTTCTAAAAACCAATCAGACGAGACAGCAAACTGTCGTTGTTCTATTTGCGCGTGATCAAAAACAGGGAGCAATCGATTGATTTCTCGTTCCGAAAAAGTAAAGATTTGCTGAACCATTTGCTTGATATATTGTTGACTAAGATGATAGTCTGGTATTCCAAGTCCAACAGAACAAATATACGCCATGTTCTAAATCTCCTTTAGCATCAACGAATAATCGCTATTACTCCCTGTGAATACAATCCATAATCCTTATTGAAAAAAATACTTCCATTGCCTACAGCATGATCCGCTATCATCCATTATTTAAAGCTGACTCAACCTTAAAATTGATAGATAGCGCCATATTTTTTCTGTAAGTACTGGATTAAATAATCAGGGTTTAACGATTCTTTCGTTACATCTGTTAAAATCTCTAATGGTTTTTTCATCTTTCCATACTGGTGAATTGATTTTCCTAGCCAATCTTTGATAGGGGTTAAATCGCCAGTTTGAACCAGGTTTTCTACATCCAGTGTTTGCGACAACGTATGGTGTATTTGCGCTGCATACATGTAGCCTAAAGCGTATGAAGGAAAATAGCCGAAATCCCCACCTGCCCAATGGATATCTTGTAGCACCCCTTCTCGATCTGTTGAAGGCACAATACCAAGATAATCCTTCATTTTTTCATTCCATAAATGTGGCAAATCTTCTACTGTGATTTCTTTGTTTATAAGCGCTTTTTCCAACTCATATCGAATCATTATATGTAGTGGATACGTTAATTCATCTGCTTCAATTCGGATAAAGGATGGCTTCACTTCGTTGATTGCTTGATAAAATGCTTCTAATTCTACATTTTGAAATGTATGCGGTGCATAGCGTAAAAATAGATCATAGTTTTTCTGCCAAAACGGATAGCTTCTTGCGATAAAATTCTCCCATAATAAGGATTGCGACTCATGGATGCCCATGGAAGCGCCAGTTGCTAATGGCGTTCGAACTAAACGAGGATCTATGTTTTGTTCATATAAACCGTGTCCTCCCTCATGAATCGTCCCAAACACGGCCATTCGAAAATCTTTTTCGTCATAGCGTGTTGTTAATCGCACATCACTTAGACTTAGAGTAATGGCGAACGGGTGTACAGTCTCATCTAAGCGACCAGATTGAAAATCATATCCCATCTGTTTAAGCAGTTGTTCTGTAAAACTTGCTTGATCCTGTTTAGGAAAATGGAATTGGACTAAACTAGGATCAGGTTTTACTGCACTTGCTTGCACTTTTTCTAAAAGAGATAGCAAAGATTTTCTTAAATCTGGAAATACATGGTCCAATGTTTCCACGGTGACGCCAGGCTCAAATTTATGGAGCAACGCATCATATATATTATCTTCATAGCCCCAATAGGAAGCAAAATCACGGTTATAATCTACAAGCTTTTTTAGATATGGCTGAAATAAGTTAAAGTCTGCATCCTCTCTTGCCTGTTGCCAAATCGCTTCTGCTTTAGTTTGTGTTATCATAAATTCTTTATACAATGGATGAGGAATTTGTTTATTTCTTTCCAATTCTTCTTCACAAACTTCAAGTGTTTTAACAAGAATTGGGTCCTCCGAACGATGTTTAAGTTCACCGATGAACTCTTCCATTTGGTTTGAAGTTTGTAATTGATGAATTTTTTCTCCTAAAAATCCAGCAACTTCTGAGCGCTGTTCTACACCTTTATTTGGAATTTTTGTCCGCATATCCCAATGTATAAGCATAAGAGCTTCTCTATAGTAGTCGATTTCTGCTAGGTATGTTTTAAATTGTTGTTCTTTTTCGTTTATGTTCATAATTAGTCTCCTTTCTGTTTCTTACCGAAGTATTGATAATAATCCGTGCGAAGATAGCCATTAAATAATTTCCGTTTTTTCGTTGCTTTCGCTCCATAAGCCGCTTCAAATTGATCAAAAGCAGTTATAATATAAACGCTCCAGGTGGGATGCTCTTTCATGATGGAACCTAATTGTTTTGTAATTTCTGCTGCTTTTTTTTCATCACCGAGTCGTTGACCATATGGTGGATTACTGACAATATAACCATTTAACTGTTTGAACGTCAGGTCACTTACTTGCATTTGTTTCCAATAAATCAGCTCGCCTAGCCCTGCTTCAAGTGCGTTTTGCTTTGCAATTTCAATCATTTTATGGTCAATGTCCGATCCAGTAATATCCAAAGGCTGGTTGTAGTTTGCTACATCCTCTGCTTCCTCAAATGCTTGATCCCAATACTTTTGTTTCACAAACGACCATCCTTCCGAGGCAAATTCTCGGTTAAATCCAGGAGCAATGTTCTGTCCAATCATCGCGGCTTCGATGGGGATTGTACCCGATCCGCAAAATGGATCTATAAAAGGTTCGTCTGGATGCCAATTTGTCAATAACACTAAAGATGCAGCTAATGTTTCTTTTAGGGGAGCTTCACCTTGTCCAACGCGATAACCTCGTTTATGTAGTCCAGTACCTGAAGTGTCAATGGTCAGTGTTGCTTCATCTTTTAATAAGGCAATTTCTACACGATACATGGATCCCGTTTCAGGTAGCTTGGAAACCATGCCATATTTTAATTTCATGCGCTCAACAATCGCCTTTTTAACTATTTTTTGACAATCTGGAACACTATGTAATTGTGAATGCACCGATTTTCCAATTACGGGAATTTGGCCATTTTCATCGATGTAAAGCTCCCACGGCAACGCTTTTGTTCCTTCAAATAAATCGTCAAATGAAGTTGCCTTGAAGGTACCAACCAATAATTTAACCCGATCCGCAGAACGTAGCCATAGGTTACAGCGAGGAATGGCGTTTATAGGTGCTTCAAATTGGACTTTTCCATTATCCACTTGTACGTCATATCCTAAATTTTTCACTTCTTTAGCAACAACGGATTCTAATCCCATTGCCGCAGTGGCAATTAAAGTAACTGTCTGCATATAAAAACGTCCTTTCGATGACTATTTGTTGTTTTAGTTTACCATATTTTCTTATCCATCATGAAAGGATATTCGTTTAAACAAGAGAAAATATGATCGGTTTGATAGCAAATATCGATGAGCGCTAAAGGATACTCTCTATCCATCTACAAAAAACAAAAGCCTCTCTTCTGTTACTACAAAGTAACAAAAGAAAGGCTGTTTCTCATTTATTCTGACCTGTTAAATACTCGATAAGCCATGTTCTGTACCATTGTACTGCAAACGGTGGTCAACCTCGTACTCCGGTTGTGATCATCTATCTACAAGCTTAGCTTGTCCTTCGTTCGGTTCCTGTTCCCTACTAGAAGATGCCCCTACCATTATTTGGGTTGCTCACTCGCGGGGTTTACCTCGTTCCACCTGAAAGGTTTCCCAATCAGCTTCGTCACTGTGGCACTTTCAAGGCCGCTTCCATATCCAATTACAGGACGTAGGTAGTTGGCCTGCCG